>NZ_CP023270.1:0-4800000 GCF_002966795.1 Achromobacter spanius | reverse complement strand
TGTCCCGTGAGGGCTCGGCGCTGTCGGCGCTGGGGCCGTCGCTGCTGGCGGGCATCGCGGCCGCCGTGATCGTGCCGGATCTGCTGGGCGCGGCAGACGAGGCCGCCCGCATCGCGCCGTACGTGGGCGGGCTGGCCGTGACGGGTGTTGCGGCGCGCCTGGTCAGCAACACGGGCGTGGCGGTGCTGCTCGGCATGGGCGGATACGGGATATTGCTAGCCTTGGCGGCGTAGCGGCCCGCAAGGCAAAATGGTCCGATCCCCCAAGGAGACCGACCATGCTTACGCTCTACCACGCACCGCGTTCGCGGTCGTTCCGGATACTGTGGCTGCTCGAGGAACTGGGCGTGCCCTACGACACCGAAATGGTGTCGATCCGCGGCCACGACAGCACGGGGCACATGCCTGCCGATTACATCGACATCCACCCGCACCGCAAGGTGCCGGCGCTGGTGCATGACGGTGTGCCCGTGTTCGAGACGCCCGCCATCGCGGTCTACCTGACCGACCTGTTTCCGCAGGCGGGGCTGGGACCGGTCGTCGGCGACCCGCAGCGCGGTCCCTATCTGACCTGGCTGGCATATTCCACGGGCGTGTTCGAGCCCGCGATGGTCGAGCGGGCGTTCAAGACGCCGCATCAGGCCGCGCTGGGATGGGGATCGGCCGACGAGGTCGAAGAGGTGCTGACGCGAGTGCTGCAGGCGCGGCCGTTTTTCCTGGGCGACAGGTTCTCGGCCGTGGACATTGTGCTGGGCGGCTCGTTGCAGTACATGATGCGGATGAAGATCGTGCCCGAGACCCCCGTCTTCAATGCGTACGTCGAGCGCCTTGGCGAGCGCCCGGCGATGCACCGCGCCTTGCAGCGCGACGGGGATATCGAAGAGTCCTGATCCGGGGGGCGTCAGGCGCCGCCCTGGATGCGCGCCGCCAGGTGGTCGCGCCATTGCTCGGGACGGCCGAGATACCGGCTGGGTTCCAGCAGCGTAAAAGCGCCGTTGCGCTCCAACGCCAGCGTCGGAAAGCCCGTGCCGCCCACCTGGGCCAGCAGGCGGCGGCTGGCGGCAATGTGCGCGGCGGTCTCGGCGCCCTGTGCCTGTTCGTAGGCAGCGTCGAAGGCCTCGGCGTCCAGGCCGATCTCCACGGCCAGCGCGCGCAGCACGGCGGGATCGGCAATGCGCCGGCCCTCCACGTAATGCGCCTGCTGCATCCGGTGCAGCAGGTCCAGGCCGCGGCCCGCCAGCGTCTGGGCGGCCAGGATGGCGGTGGTGGGCGGTTCGGAATCGAATACGGCGCCGCTGTCGCGCAGCAGGCCGTCAAAGTAATCGGTGCCGAACGGTTGGCCGGTGAGGCCCGCGATGCGCTCGTCGTGCGGCATGACGTAGCGGCGCAGGCCGTCGGTGACCGGTTGGCGGTTGCTGCCGGTCATCATGCCGCCGCCATGCGGCTCGATGTTCAGGCCGGCAATGGCGCGGGCGGCCTCCACCAGCGGCGCGGCGCCGTAGCACCAGCCGCAAAGCGGATCAAAGATGTAATGCAGGGTGGGGGATGCGGTAGTCATGGCGCCATCGTAGACGGCGCCGGGCGCGGGCGCATAGGCCGGCGCAATACCCAGAGTGTTGCAGCGGCCGTGCAGATTGCCTGCACGGCCGAATCAGTCAGCCTGCGATCAGCCCGCGATCTGCACGCCGATCCAGAAAAGACCGGCGGCCAGCAGCATCGAGGCGGGCAGCGTCAGCACCCAGGCCAGCAGGATGTTGCGCACCGTGTTGCCCTGCAGCCCCGTCTTGTTGGCGATCATGGTGCCCGCCACGCCCGAGGACAGCACGTGGGTGGTGGACACGGGCAAACTGAAGACGTTGGCCAGGCCAATGGCGCCCACGGCGGTCAGCTGCGCCGACATGCCCTGCGCGTAGGTCATGCCCTGCTTGCCGATTTTTTCGCCGACCGTCAGGACGACGCGGCGCCAGCCGACCATGGTGCCGGCGCCCAGCGCCAGCGCCACGGCCACGATCACCCAGAAGGGCGCGTATTCGGTGGTGGCGGTCAGGTCCGCGCGCAGCCGTTGCAGGTCGGCGGCCTCGCGGGCGGGCAGGCCCTCCAGGCGCGCCACCTTCTTGGCGGTGTCGTCCAGGCAGAGCAGGTAGCGGCGCACGTCGATGCGCTTTTGTGCGGACAGGTCGGCGTAGTTGGAAACCCCGTGCAGGTCCCTTTGCAGCGCCATGATGGTGGGCACGGTCAGGGCCGGGTCGCAGCGGAAGTTGGCGGGCAGGTCTTCCTGGATGTCGACGCGGCGCAGCGCCAGGAAATCGCCCAGCAGCGCTTCGTTGCGCTGGTAGAACACCATCAGGTGGTTGGCGGCGTCGCGGGTGCGTTCGATCTGGTAGGTGGTGCTGTGGGTGTCCAGCACGAAGTTGGCCGGCACGATGCCGATCAGCACCAGCATGATGAGCCCGATGCCCTTCTGGCCGTCGTTCGAGCCGTGCACGAAGCTCACGCCCATGGCCGACAGCACCAGCACCAGGCGGTTCCAGAACGGCGGGTGCTTCTTGTTGTCGATGGCGCGGCGCTGTTCGGGCGTCTTGTGCATCTTGGACAGCGGCAGCCAGCGCTTGAGCGCCAGCAGCAGCAACCCGGCCACCGCGAACCCGGCAATGGGCGAGGCCACCAGCGACAGGCCGATGTCGATGGCCTTGCCCCAGTTCACGCCTTGGCCCAGCGGCAGGTCTGTGATCAGCGCATTGGCCAGGCCCACGCCCAGGATCGAGCCGATCAGGGTGTGCGAGCTGGAGGCCGGAATGCCGAAGTACCACGTGCCCAGGTTCCAGGCGATGGCCGCCGCCAGCATGGCGAAGACCATTGCCAGCCCGCGGCCGGTGTCCACGTTGATCAGCAGTTCGACGGGCAGCAGATGGACGATGGCGTAGGCGACGCCCACCCCGCCCAGCAACACGCCCAGGAAGTTGAAGATACCGGACAGGACCACCGCCAGATGCGGCGGCATGGCCTTGGTGTAGATGACCGTTGCCACGGCGTTCGCCGTGTCGTGAAAGCCGTTGATGAATTCGAAGGCCAGGACGAATGTCAGGGCCAGCACAAGACTGAGGCCAACCCAAAGGTCTAGGCCGTGGAAGAGGTCGAACATGGGGGAGGGGGCGAGGTTCCGGCGAGAATGCCCCGATTATTGCAGATTTATGACCTGTCCCTGAATGAAGCGGCCCCCAATCTTAGAACTTCGAATACTGGAATTCGATCTCCATCGGTTTGCCCAGATTGGCGGACGTATCCGCCTGGATCACCATGACGGCCAGAATTCCCAGATACAGCATGCAGAGCCACAGCGTTCTTTTCATGGGCGGAATACCTCGGCGATCTTTTGGTTGACGCGCAGCCAGCCCAGCTCGCCCAGATGCTGCACATCGCGCAGCGTGCCGACCTCGAAGGGCGCGTCATACATATCCATGCAGGTCATTGCATAACGCTGGCACAGACCGGCAACTTGCTGCTGGATCGGATCGAACCGGTGCAGGTCGTTGAAGACCATCGGGTGCAGCGGCTGCATGACGAACAGCGCATTGACCTTGTGCTGGTGCAGCAGCGCCATCAGGGCGTCGAGTTCGCGCAATTCGTCGCGGCCGGTCAGCGGCTGGGGCTGGTAGGCGGTCTTGCCGCCTTCGGGGATGCTGCGCAGGTACTTGTTGAAGAATTCGTCGCGCACGGCATAGCGGTTGTCCGTCATGAGCGCCTGCTCGGCGGTCTGCGCCTGGCCGGCCAGCGCGTCCCAGTCCACCACGCGCGCGGCCGCCGCCGGGCCTTCGCGTTCCGGTTCGGGAACGGGGGCGGCATACGCCGGCGCCCACAGGCTGGCCAGGCGCTGGCGGAACACGTACGCCTGCTCGGCCGCCATCGACCAATACACGCCGGCGTCGCCCTTGGCATCCAGCCACCGCACGACTTCGGCGCGGCCATCGGGTTGGCGCAGCAGGCGGGGCAGCAGCGGATTGGCGTGCTCCTTGAATTCGTCCGGCCCCAGGCCGCCTTCGCCGTCGAACCAGCCGGGCGACAGCATCACGACCACGCGCGAGGACGGCGACAGGTCATCGGCCAGCGCCGCCAGCACGAACTGCATGCCCAGCGACTGGAACCCGGAATGGCCATATGCCAGGACGGGCATCTGCAGCTCGTCGGCCAAGAAGCGGTACGGCACGAAGCGCAGGTCGTTGCTGGTGAGCTCCGACGACCCGAGGATCACCACGCGGTCGCCCGTGCGCAGCGCCTGGCTGAGCCGCGACAGATTGCGCGTCTGCTCGTCCAGCGTATTACCCAGGTTGGGAATGTAGATGCCGGGTGCGGCCGCGGGCACCGGTTCGGTCTTCAGGGCCAGCGTATGCAGGGCCGCCCAGCCGGCCACGGCCGCGGCGGACAGGGCCAGCGCCGCGGCAAGCGCGTGCTGCCGAAGAGTGCGTTTGAACATGGGGAAACCCGAAAATGCGCCGCGCCTCGACAATGGGACGGGATTGTTAGCGGATGTTATCCAGCGTCCATGACGCGAACAAGCGCGGGAAACCCTGGGCGGCGCGCCGATTCCCCTTTTTGCGACACTTGGCCCGGCCGCGCCCCGCCACATGCCGCCAGGCGGAATGCGATAGCATCAATGTCGCGCGCCCGTCCGGGATCCCTGGCCGGCCGCGCCGCCTGCCGCCACCGCGGCGCTTCACCGCCGGATTTCCTCCCACGCCATGACCGACATTGCCCGTATCGCCCGCAGCCATCCCGACGAACTCATCGTGGGCCTGGTGTCCGTTTCCGACCGCGCCTCCACCGGCGCCTACCAGGATCAGGGGCTGCCCGCGCTGCGCGAGTGGCTGGGCGGGGCGCTGTCGTCGCCCTGGCAGGCGGTTGACCGGCTCATTCCCGACGAGCCCGCCCGCATTTCCGAGACCCTGATCGAACTGGTCGACGGCTGCGGCTGCGACCTCGTCCTGACGACCGGCGGCACCGGCCCGGCGCGGCGCGACGTCACGCCCGAGGCGACGCTGGCGGTCGGCACCAAGGAAATGCCCGGCTTTGGCGAACAGATGCGCCAGATCAGCCTGCGTTTCGTGCCCACGGCCATCCTGTCGCGGCAGGTGGCCGTCATCCGCGAAACCGACGGCCACGCCGCCCTGATCGTGAACCTGCCCGGCCAGCCCAAGTCCATCCGCGAGACGCTGGAAGGGCTCAAGGGCGAGGACGGCGCCGTGCTGGTGCCGGGCATCTTCGCCGCCATTCCGTATTGCATCGATCTCATCGGCGGTCCCTACGCCGACACGCGTCCCGAGGTCATCGCGGCCTTCCGTCCCAAGTCCGCCCGGCGGCCCGCGCAGGCGTAAATCCGTTGCGGCAGGCCGCGTTGGCGTGGCATTTCTGCGCCAAGGCCCGCCAAGACCGTGCGGTATAGTTGGCCGCCCCGATCAATCCCCCCTGACCGAGAGTTTTCATCGTCATGAAGGTTCGTACCATCCTGTCCCTTACCGCCCTGGCTGCCTTGTCGGCTTGCGCCAATGTCAAAGACGTCCGCGACCGCGAACCCGTGTTCTACGGATCCACGCAGCGCAGCGCTCAGGACTACACGCAATGCGTGGCGGACGCCTGGAAGGGACTGGGCGTGAACTTCGAACAGAAGCCGGTGCGCAACGGGTACGAGCTCGTCCTGCACGGCAGCCTGGGTGTCGAGGCCGTCCTGACGACCACGCACTGGCAGGGCAAGACCGAGACGCGCCTGTCCACGCGCATCGCCCGCCGCGACCAGACCATCATCGAACCGGCCAACCTGTGCCTGTAAGCGCCATGGTTGACCGCCGCAGTGTCCTGCGCGCGGGACTGGCCGCCGCCGCCCTGTGCCTGACCTGGCCCGCGCGGGCGCAGCAGGCCAGTTACATCAGCCGCAAGCTCGACGCCCGCGTGCCGGGCGGCGTGGCGGTGCTTAGTCTGGGCGACGGCGCGGCCGCGCCCCAGGTCACGTACCTGGACCGTCCCGTGATGGTGGTGCGAGAGGCAGGCAAGCAGTGGATCGCCGTGGTCGGCATTCCGCTCAGCGTCAAGCCGGGCCAGGAACAGGTCCAGGTCAAGGACGCCGGCGGCACGCGTCAGGTGGCCTTCACGGTCGGCGCCAAGGACTACGTGGCGCAGCACATCACGCTCAAGAACCGGCGCCAGGTGGATCCGAACCCGGACGACCTCAAGCGGATCGAGCGCGAACTGGCCGAGCAGGTCGAGGCCTACCGCGGCTTTCGCGCCGGCGTCACGCCCAGCAACGTGATCCTGGATCGTCCCGTCGACGGCGGACGCCTGTCCAGCCCCTTTGGCCTACGCCGCTTCTTCAACGGCCAGGAACGCAATCCGCATTCGGGACTGGATTTCGCCGTGCCGGCCGGAACGCCCATCAAGGCGCCGGCGGCCGGGGTGGTGGTGCTGGTGGGGGATTATTTCTTCAACGGCAAGACGGTGTTCCTGGACCATGGCCAGGGTTTCGTCAGCATGTTCTGCCACATGTCGGCCATCTCCGTGAAGGTCGGCGACGAGGTGCCGCGCGGCGGCGTGGTGGGCAAGGTGGGAGCGACGGGGCGGGCGACAGGCCCGCATCTGCACTGGAATGTCAGCCTGAACGATGCGCGCATCGATCCGGCGATCTTCATCGGGGCGTTCAAGCCCTGACGCATTCAAGCCGGGTGCGTCTAAGTCCAGATAATGCGGCAGGCCGCGCTCAGGCCTTCTCGGCCTCGAGCGCGATGCGCTTAAGCACGTACTGGTGCATGCGCTCGGCGTATTCCATCTGCTGCTGCACGTTGCGCTGACCGGCTTCCTGGTCATCCAGGCAGTTGTCGTACTTGGTCTTGGCTTCGGAGTAAGTCAGGCCGGTATTGCGCAGGCTGTTGATGAACGCCTCGCGCGACTGACGCAGCAGGCGCAGGCCTTCCTCGCCCTTTGCGAAACGTCTTCGCGAGAGGGCAAGCTGGTCTGCGGCGGCTTGCAATTCTTCTTTCAGGTCCATCGTGCTTCGTGCGTATCCGGCCTGGCGTTGCGCCAGGCAAGGAGCGCCATTCTTTCATGAACAGGCGATCCACGCATTACGGCAGTGCGCGAATCCTGCTTAAGGATTCGCGAAAAGAGGGAGCCGGGCGCCGGCAAGAAAGCCGGCCCGGGCGGCCGGCTTAGCGGCGGTGGTGCTGGGGACGCTGCATCGTGGGGGCGCGCTCGTCCTTGTGGCGGAAGTTGATGCGGCCCTTGGTCAGGTCGTACGGGGACATTTCCAGGGTGACGCGATCGCCCGCGAGGATGCGGATGCGGTGCTTGCGGATACGGCCGGACGCGTAGGCGCCGACTTCGATGCCGTTGTCCAGTTTGACGCGGTAGCGGCTATCGGGCAGCACTTCGTCAACGATGCCATCCAATTCGATGAGTTCTTCTTTAGCCATCTTCTACTCCTTGATCAAAAAGCGCAGTCATGCCTGCGGCATGACACGCCGCGCAAGGCGGCAAGCGCGTCGGACTCGGATAAACCGGTCCAGCGGTTTGAACGCAAAAAAACGTTCGGGCAAGCGTGGGTATGGGCCACGGCATCCGGGCGGATGTCTGAAATGGCGGATACTCGCGCCCTGAGGTAAGTGCGCGCGATGCGCGCTGTGGTCGCGGCGGCGGTGCTGTGGGCACCTTGCCGGATGAAGCGGGGTTGCTGCGTGTGCGGCAACGCCTGGCGCCACGGGGACTGCAGCGGCGTGCTGGGCAGTGACGGGGAGCACCCAAAAGGGGTGGCCCCAATAAAAAACCGGATCTCGTTCGCGTCGCTGACGTTCATTCAGTAGCGCCCTTTCGAGGGCGCTACAAGTTGGCACGCAGGATGACCGAAGTCCGGTTTTTGCGGAAAAATCACGGATCCATGTTACTGCAAAGCATGCCGATTAGCCAGCTTTTATGCCGGATTGGCCCGCGATAGTTGCGCTTGAACGACTCTATCGGCGCGGGATGCGGCGCTGGTATTCGGCTTCCCAGGCGGCATTGGCCGACCAGAAGGGACCCGGGTCGCGTCCGGCCAGGCGTGCCGCCAGGACATTCAGGTGCGTGTGCCACCCGCCCGCCACGTCGACCATGTCTTCCCGGGTGGCCAGCTTGCGGTGCGTAAGGACGAGCCGGGCGCCGTCGTCTTCGGGGGACACCTCGAACGTCACTTCGGACGGGGCGCCGGCCGAGCCGCCCCAGGTGTAGCTGAGCACATGCGGCGGTTCGCAGCGGGTGATCAGGCCCTGCGTGGTCAGGCCTTCCTCGTAGGGCTTGTAGGCCTCGGGCGTCGGTTCGCGCACGGAGGACAGGTCGGCATGCAGGAACCGCAGGGTGACGCCGCCACCCTCCATCAGGTCCATGTCGCCAAATGCCAGCCATTGGCCGCGCTTGTCGGATTCCGTCAGCCAGGCCCACACCTCCTGCACGCTGGCGGGCAGCCTGCGCGTGAATTGCAGGGTGGAGGGGTCCAGTACGACGCCGTAGTCGCTCATATCAGTCTCCTGTGAAGTCCGGAGCCGGACGTGGGTTCATCTTCCGTGCGAAAAGGTCAGGGGCGACACCAGCGGCTCGTGCTCCGGCGCTTCGTCCATGGCGCCGGGGTGCTGGGGCAGCGCGTCCGTGATGTCGTACCAGGGCGCCTTGCTGGCGACGTGGTAATGCGCCTCGGGCTTGACGCCCGGATCGTCGTCCAGCGCGCCGAGCGGCAGGCCGTAGACGTCTGGCGTCTGGTCAAAGCGGCTGAGCAGTGGCGTGCCGCAAGCCTCGCAGAATCCCCGGTAATTGCCGGGCGACGAGGCATACCAGGTCACATGGTCTTCGCCCTGCGTCCAGACGAAATCCTTCGACTGGACCGTGGCTCGGCTGCGGAAGGCCGCGCCGTGCGTCTTGCGGCACATCTCGCAATGGCAGTTGAGGGCATCGGTGAGCGGACCGTTGATCTCGTAGGCGACGCGGCCGCACAGGCAGGAACCTTTGATCATGATGAGCGCCAGGCAATTGGGGAATAAGCCCAATATACCCGCGGCGCTGGCCGGCGACTTCGGCTTTTGTGACAGATGTCTTTCAGATCGTTGCTGGGGCGGGCCTTTCCCGCGGCGGGCGATCCCGCGGCGGGCGACCCCGCAGCGGGCGACCCCGCCCTTTCCTTCAGGCCGCCCGTTGCAGCGCCTGGAACGCGGGCAGCGCCAGCAAACCCGCCACGCGCGCGGCATGTATGTCGTCGTCCGAGACCGCCGGGCGCGGCATCAGGAAGTTGACGGTGCCCAGGCAGACGCCGTCGTACGCCACCGGCACGTTGATGACCGATTGCAGTCCCAGGCTGCGGATGGCGTCGTGGTCGTTGAAGAATTCGCGGATCGCCGCCTCTCCTTCGCCCACGAACACCCGCTGTTCCAGCAGGACGTGCCGGCCCCATGCCGTGCCGGTTTTGTCCTTGCTGCCGCCCGGCGGGTAGGCCTGCGGGTTCGAGCTGTACAGGCGCACCACGCGCATGGCGTCGGCATCGTAGCGATTGACGGTGCACAGGGCATGCGCCAGGTGCAGGCGCGCGTAGTCGTCAATCGCCTGGAAGGCAGCGGCCGGCTGGCCGTCCGCGTAGGCGCGGGCGATGGCCTGCACGCCGGCCAGCGCCGCGCTGGGAGATGCGTCCGTCATTCCGCCGTGATTCCCAGTTCTTTGATCAGCTTGCCGTACTTGTCGGCATCGCGCGCCAGGATCTGGCCGAACTGCTCCGGCGTGGTTTCGGTCAGCAGCACGCCCATATCGCCCATTTTCTTGATGACGTCGGGCCGCTTCAGAATCACGTTGATCTCGCGGTTCAGCCTGGCAGCCAGTTCAGGCGGCATGCCGGCCGGGCCAAACGCGCCGTACCAGACCGCCAGCTCATAGCCGGGCAGCGTTTCGGCCACGGTGGGCACGTCGGGCAGCAGCGGCGAGCGTTGTTCCTCGGTGACGGCGAGCAGCTTGAGCTTGCCCGACTGCACGTGCGGCAGCGTCTGCGTGCCCGCGCTGAACAACACCTGCGTGCGGCCCGCCACCGTATCCAGCACGGCGGGCGCGCCGCCACGATAGGGGATGTGCATCATCTTCACGCCGGCGGCTTTTTCGAAAAGCACCGCGCTCAGATGGTTGGTCGAGCCCTGGCCCGCCGAGGCATAGGCCACGGTGTCGGGATTGGCCTTCGCGTACGCGATGAATTCCTTCAGGTTCGATGCCGGCACCGAGGGATTCACGACCATCGTGTTGGTCACGAGGGCCAGCTCGGCGATGGGCGTGAAGTCCTTCACGCCGTCGAACGGCATGTTGGAATAGAGCGCCTGGTTCATCGTGTGCGTGCTCATCGAGCCCACCAGCAGCGTGTAGCCGTCCGGCTTGGCACGCGCAACGAAGGCAGTGCCGATGTTGCCCGATGCGCCCGACCGGTTCTCGACGATGACGGGCTGGCCCAGCGATTGCGTCAGCCCTTCGGACAGCACGCGGGCCAGGATGTCCGTGGAGCCGCCAGCGGCCCACGGCACGACCAGCGTGATGGGCTTCTCGGGCCAGGCGGCGTGCGAGAGCGCGGGCGCGGCTATCGCCAATCCCAGCGCGAACGTGCGCAGCAGTCGTTTGAAGTGCAGTGTCATGGTGCTTACCCCTTGCGTAGTGTGTCCGGCTTCTGAGAGCCGGTCGTATGAAAATCGATTAGCGGCCGACGGCGTATCCCTGCATGCCGCGCGGATTTGCGGCGGCGCGCAGCAGCAAGCGTCCGCCCTCGGCCGGCTCGCGTGTGCAGGCGCTGATGCGGCCTTCGGACCAGTCCGGCCCGACCTTGACGTCGTGGCCGGCGGCGCGCAGCGCGTCCAGCGTGGCGGCGGGCATGCGCGATTCGACCGTCAGGCGGTTCAGCGTCTGCGAACGCGGCCAGAACGAGCCCGGAAAGTGATCGATGTGCCAGGACGGCGCGTCAATGGCCGCCTGCAAATTCATGCCCATGGCGTGACGCAAAAAGAAGGCGACGGTCCACTGGTCCTGCTGGTCGCCGCCGGGCGTGCCGAACGCCATGTACGGCAGCCCGTCGCGCAGCGCCAAGCCGGGCGACAGGGTGGTGCACGGTCGCTTGCCCGGCTGCAACTGACCCGGCACGCCGTCGTCCAGCCACGTCATCTGCAGGCGGGTCGTCAGCGAAAAGCCCAGCTCGGGCACCACGGGGCTGGACGACAGCCAGCCGCCCGACGGCGTGGCGGCGACCATGTTGCCGTCGCGGTCGATGACGTCGATCTGGCAGGTGTCGCCCACGAAGAGTTCGCGCGTCGCCCATTCCGTCACGGGCGGCAACGCGGCAAAGGTGGGTTCGCCCACGCCGTAGCGCGTGTCCGACGCGGCCAGCGTGCGGATCGCGGCCTCCAGATCGGGCAGGCGCGGCGCCTTTCCGCCGGGGCTGCCGGGCTGCAGTGTGGTTGCGGCGCGTTCGCCGATGCCGGCGGCGCGCGCTCGCGCATAGTCGTCGCTGAGCAGGGCCGCAAGCGGCACCTGCGTGTGATCCGGATCGCCATACCAGGCGGTGCGGTCGGCGAACGCCAGCTTGGCGGCCTCGGCGACGCGGTGCACGAACTGCGGCGACAGCGGATCCAGTTTGTCCACGTCCAGGTGGCGCAGCAGCGCGAGCTGTTGCAGATGTACCGGCCCCTGCGACCACACGCCGCATTTGGCTACCGTGTAGCGGCCATATTGCGTGGTCAGCGGTTCGTCGTACGTGGCGCGCCAGTCAGCCAGATCCGATTTGCGCAGCAATCCGGGGTTGCGCTGGCCGGTGGTGTCGAGCACGGCCTCGTTCGTATAGAAGCTGTCGATGGCGTCGGCCACGAAACCGCGATACCAGACGTCCAGCGCCGCGTCGATGCGGCCGCGCCGGTCGGTGCTGGCGGCGTGCGCTTCGTCCAGGATCCGGGTGTAGGTGGCCGCGATGGCGGGCGTGCGGAACAGCGCGTCGGGGGCGGGCACGCGGCCGCCCGGCAGCCAGACATTGCCCGAGCTCTTCCATTCGTCGCGAAACAGCGCCTGCACCGCCAGAATCGCTTGCGAGATCCGCGGCACCAGCGGGAACCCGTCGCGCGCATAGCCGATGGCCGGTTGCAGCACGTCGGCCAGTTCCCACGTGCCGTAGTCGCGCAGCAGGGTCAGCCAGGCGCCGAACGCGCCGGGCACCGTCGCGGGCAGCAGGCCGATCCCCGGCACCAGGTCCAGCCCCATTGCGCGGAAATACGCCGGCGTCGCCAGCGCGGGCGCCGTGCCCTGTCCGCACAGTGCGCGCATGCGTTGTTCGCGCTCGCTCCAGATCAGGATGGGGACTTCGCCGCCCGGCCCGTTCAGGTGCGGTTCGACGATTTGCAGAACGAAGCCGCCGGCCACGGCGGCGTCGTAGGCATTGCCGCCGCGTTCCAGCACGCTCATCGCCACTTGCGACGCCAGCCAGTGCGTGGACGACACCACACCGAATGTGCCGCGTATTTCAGGTCGGGTGGTGAAGGACGGATTCATCGGGCGGGTCCGCAAGGCAGGAAAGGATGCGAGCAGTATAGGATCCTGAAATAACTGGTTTTATCTTTGTAGGCATAATTGCATAACCAAATGGTTATTGAGAAAGCCGCCATGAGCCGGGATGCCGTTCGTCTTGCCAATCGTCTCAAGCATCGTCATCTGACGCTGCTGGTCAATATCGACCGCCATAAATCGTTGACGCGCGTCGCCGCACAGACCGGCATCAGCCAGCCTGCAGTGACCAAGGCGCTGGCCGAAATGGAGGACATTTTTGGCGCACCGCTGTTCCTGCGCACCGGCAGCGGCCTGCAGCCCACCGCGCTGGGCAATCTGGCCCTGGTGCGCGCGCGGCATATGCTCAGTGACCTGGACCTGTGGGAGCGCGAAGTCGAGGCACTGCATGCCGGGCAGTCGGCGCATCTGCATGTGGGCGTGGTGCCGTACGTGTCCAGCGCCTTGCTGACCGCCGCCATCAGCCGCCTGCATCAGCGCCATGGCGTGACACTGAGCCTGCACCGCGCCACGACTGACCACCTGGTGCCGATGCTGCGCCAGCACGAACTGGACTGCATCATCAGCCGCGCCACGTCCACGGTGATGCACGAAGACCTGATGCATCGCGTGTTGTACCGCCAGCGGCCGCGTCTGATTGCGCACGGACGGCTGGCCCAGCGGCTGGCGCGGCGCAAGCCGGACTGGGCTGCCGTGGTGGCCCTGGACTGGGTGCTGCCGGCGGCCAACACGCCGACGCGGCAGTTGATCGTCGAGCATTTCATCCGTGCCGGGCTGCAACCGCCGTCGCCGGTGCTGGAGGCCTACTCCACGGACGTTATCGAGGGAATCCTGTCGCTGAACGAGTCGTCGATTTCCGTCGTGCCCGAGGACATCGCGCGCGAACTGTGCCAGCGCGGCAGGCTGGGCATGGTGCCATGGGATTTCGGCTGGGAGCTGCCGCCGATCAACCTGATCCGGCGCAAGCGGGAACAGGCGTTGACGGCCGAATCGCAGTTTTCGGATATTCTGCTGGACCTGTGCGCCAATGCGGCCGCGCCTTCGCAAAACCCATGACTCCCATCGTGACCGCCGTGGCGCTCAGCGCCTCGCATACCTTCACCAAACCCGTGACGCCGTCCATCCGGCTGCTGGCCGGGCTGGGCGTGGAGGGCGACGCGCACCTAGGCGTCACCGTCAAGCACCGGTCCCGCGTCAGGGCCGATCCGACGCAGCCGAATCTGCGCCAGGTGCACCTGATTCACGGCGAACTGCACGATGAACTGCAGGCCTCCGGCTTCAACGTGGCCGAGGGCACGATGGGCGAAAACATCACCACCCGGGGCATCGACCTGCTGGGCCTGCCGCGCGGCGCGCGGCTGCGGATAGGCGCCGACGCCATCGTGGAAATCACCGGCCTGCGCAATCCGTGCTCGCAACTGGATAAGTATCAGAAAGGCCTGACCGCCGCAGTGCTTGGCCGCCGTCCCGACGGCAGCCTGATGCGGCGGGCCGGCGTCATGGGCATCGTGGTCGCCGGCGGCACGGTGTGTGCCGGTGACACGATCCGGGTCGAACTGCCCCCGCCGCCGTATTTGCCCCTGGAACGCGTCTAGCGCCCGCGCCGGTCTGGCAAGACGTGCGCATGTCCTAGGCGCAAAAACGTCGCTTCCCGCGACAGACGCAGGAGCCGGCATCTGGTTAAATGGCCGAAAGGTCTCACGGCCTAGGGCAAGCCGCTGCCTTTTCCGGCTTGCCATTTCAATTTACGGAGCGCCCGATGGCACGATTCAATTTCACCCAGGACCTCGAAGAACCCGATCTGTGGGCGGCGGAAAACGTCCCCGCCGGAGAGGGCCGGCCTCCCATCCACGTCATGATCCAGACCGACGGCGAAGAGCCCCTTGCCGGCGCCTCCAAGGTGGTCAAGGGCATCCTCGACACCCTGGACGACCAGATTCTCGCCGCGGCCGAGTTCCTCCTCGACAACTATTCGTACGAGCACTACAAAAAGCTCGGCATCGAAGACGACCAGCTCCTGGCCGAAGAAACCGCCGAAGCCATGGCGGAAAAGGCCGTGCTGCGCGCCCTGTGGCTGTTCGACGAAGACGGCGACGGCTACGAACTGTGGTTCACGCTGCCCTGGGATCCGGTGCACACGTACGACGTGGAATTCGAAGACGGCGCGCCCGTGTCCTGCTCGGTGAACGACTGATACCGCTGCCGGGACACCGGGGGCAGGCTCAGCGCGCCAGTTCGTATTTGGTCGCCAGCGTCTGCCCCAGCGATTCGTCGTACTTGTAGCGCACCTTCAATGGCTTGCCGCGCAGGATGTTGCGCGCGGCCACATTCTCCAGCACCACGTCGACGTCCTTGTTCACGAACTCGGCGCAGTCGGTGTCTGCCCGTTCGCCGTCCGGTATGTCGGCGGCCTTCACCTTCAGCTTGAACAGCACCTGCGTCAGTTCCGTGCCGTCGGTGCGGAATTGGCGGAAGGTGGTGGGAAACGTGGCAACGGTGCCAGCAAGGTCGCACGAAATGCGGGTCCAGCCATGCGCGGCGGGTACCGCCGCAAAAAGGCCAGCGGCAAGCGCGGCGGCTGCGGCCGCCCGGGGAGACAGAAGATTCATGGTGTGCGGGCCAGACGCGGCGCCCATGCGCGCCGCGCCGGTACGTGGTCGAAATGGGCCTTTATGTTGCGCCCGGCCGCCCGCGCCGGTCAAGCCGGCGCCACCCATGAGAAACGGGCCATTGCGGCCCGTATTACTTATGCATTCTGGCTGGCGGTCCGGCTGGGCTGCGCCTCGACCGGGGCCTGGGCGGACGCGGTGTCTTCGTTGCCCTCAGCGTTGCCTTCTTCGCTGCCTTCTTCGCTGCCTTCTTCCTTGCCTTCCAGCTTGGCGATCACGGCTGTGGCCAGGCTGTTGCCCACCACGTTCGTGGCGGTGCGGCCCATGTCGAAGAACTGGTCGATGCCCATGATGAGCAGGAGGCCCGCTTCCGGCAGATGGAACATCGGCAGCGTCGCGGCCACCACGACCAGCGAGGCGCGCGCCACGCCGGCCATGCCCTTGCTGGTCACCATCAGCACCAGCAACAGCGTCAACTGCTGCGTGAAGCTCATCTCGATGTTGTAGGCCTGCGCGATGAACAGCACCGCGAAGGACTGATACATCATCGAGCCGTCCAGGTTGAACGAATAACCCAGCGGCAGCACGAAGCCCGAGATGCGCTTGGACACGCCAAAACGGGCCAGCGCCTCGATCGTCTTGGGATAGGCCGATTCGCTGCTCGCGGTCGAAAACGCCAGCAGGGTCGGTTCCTTGATGAGGCCGCCCAGGCGGAACGTGGACTTGCCCAGGAACAGGTAGCCGACGCCAAACAGGATGGCCCACAGCAGCGCCAGACCCAGGTAGAACTCGCCGATCAGCTTGCCGTAGCTGACCAGCACGCCCAGGCCTTCGGTGGTGATGGCGGCGGCCATGGCGGCGAATACGCCCAGCGGCGCAAAGCGCATCACATAGTCGGTCACGCGGAACATGATCTTGGCCAGCTCGTCGATCATGTTGTAGATCGTGTTGTGACCCTTGCCGCGGATGAACGACAGCGCCGCGCCGAAGAACAGCGAGAACACCAGGATCTGCAGGATCTCGTTGTTGGCCATCGCTTCGGCGATGCTCTTGGGGAACACGTGCGCGATGAACGCCTTCAGCGTGAAATCGCCCGTCTTCAGGCCCGAAGTCACGCCCACGTCCGGGATCGCCAGGTTCATGTGCGCGCCGGGCTGGAAGATGTTGACCAGCGCCAGGCCCAGCAGCAGCGAGATCGCCGAGGCGGCGATGAACCAGATCATGGCGCGCATGCCGATGCGGCCCACCGCGCTGGCGTCGCTCATGCTGGCCAGGCCGGTCACCAGCGTGGCGAACACGAGCGGCGCGATGATCATCTTGATCATGCGCAGGAAGATGTCCGTGACCAGGCTGAAATACGAGGCGATGTGCTTTGCCTCTTCCGGGGTCTGCGCGAACTTGTTGCAGACATAGCCCACCACGATGCCCAGCACCATGGCGATGCCGATATAACGCGTCAGCTTCTTAGTGTTCATGTTCAAAACGGAATACGGGGAGCCGCCGCTTGGCCAGGGGCCGGATCCGCCGGCATGAGGCGGGGGGCGGGCGGTCCGGTGACGGACATGCCAAGGGCCCGGGTGTTGCTGGGGTTAACCCTTGGGGCGCGATGTTAACGCCGTGAACCTGACAGCGAGTTGTCAGTTCGGGGACGGATCGGCCGTGCCAGAATGCCCCTTCCGGCGTCATCACGAAGGCCGGGCGCCACCTGGGAACCAGCCCCGCGCGGGGCGACAAAGGAGACAAAGCAATGCCGAATCGCGAATTGTCCGTACTGGCTTCCGGTTACACCTATCTGGAAGGGCTGCGCTGGCATGAAAACCGCCTGTGGGCCTCGGACTTCTATACCGGACAGGTCATCACCGTGTCGCTTCAGGGGGCGGTAGACCGCATCTGTCTGGTCCCGCAGCAACCGTCCGGGCTGGGCTGGCTGCCCGACGGGCGCCTGCTGATCTCGTCCATGAAAGACCGCAAGCTGCTGCGCCGCGAGACGGACGGCACCCTGTCGGTGCACGCCGACCTGTCCGCGCTGACCGGCGGCCATATCAACGACATGGTGGTGGACGCGCAGGGCCGCGCCTACGTGGGCAATTTCGGATTCGACATCATGGCGGGCGAATCGGTCCGCACGACGACGCTAGTGCGCGTGGATCCGGACGGCGTGGCGCAGGTGGTGGCGGACGGCCTGTGCTTTCCCAACGGCTCGTTCATCACGCCCGACGGCAAGACCTTGATCGTCAACGAGACGTTCGCCAACCGGATTTCCGAATTCGACATCGAGCCCAACGGCGTCCTGGGTCCGCGCCGCGACTGGGCCAACTTCGGCGAGCTGCCCGACACTGACGACCTGACCGCCTTGATCGCGGCGTCCAAGATCGCCCCGGACGGCGGCGCGCTGGACGAGGAGGGCGCGCTCTGGGTGGGCGACGCCATCGGCAAGCGCATCGTGCGCGTCGAGCGTGGCGGGCGGATTCTTGAGCAGATCGATACCGGCGAGTTCGGCATCTTTGCGGCCGCACTCGGCGGCCCGGACGGCAAGACGCTCTTCATGGCGGCGGCGCCGGACTTCGTGGAAGCCAACCGGCGCGCAAAGCCGCAGGCCCGCATTCTGATGACCCAGGTGGACGTGCCGCACGCGGGCAGGCCCTAGGCCACAAGCGGGGTAAAAAAAGCGGGAGGGCGCGGCGGCAGTGGTCCACATGGACGGGTCCGCAGGGCGGATATCAGCCGGCCTACGGCGTCCGGTTTCACCTGAATGGTTAGGATACCGGCCGTTGCAAGACCTTTCTTCGATTCCCCCGTAAAATCACGCCATTCAGCAAGGCTTCAACCATCTCTCAATAGACAGTACCTAAGGAGGACCACTCATGGCCCTAGTCTCCATGCGCCAGTTGCTCGACCACGCCGCCGAGCACGGCTACGGCATTCCGGCTTTCAACGTCAACAACCTGGAACAGGTCCAGGCCATCATGGAAGCCGCGGCGGAGACCGACAGCCCGGTGATCATGCAGGCCTCGGCCGGCGCGCGCAAATACGCGGGCGAAGGCTTCCTGAAGTACCTGATCCAAGCCGCCGTTGAATCCTACCCGCACATCCCCGTGGTCATGCACCAGGATCACGGCCAATCGCCCAAGATCTGCCAAGGCGCCATCGACCTGGGCTTCTCCAGCGTCATGATGGACGGCTCGCTGAAAGAAGACGGCAAGACCATTGCCGACTACGACTACAACGTTGAAGTCACCAAGAAGGTCGTGGACATCGCGCACAAGCTGGGCGTGACCGTCGAAGGCGAACTCGGCTGCCTGGGTTCCCTGGAAACGATGGAAGGCGACAAGGAAGACGGCCACGGCGCCGACGGCAAGCTGACCATGGATCAGCTCCTGACCGATCCGGAACAAGCCGCCGACTTTGTGCGCCGCACGCAACTGGACGCCCTGGCCATTGCCATCGGCACCAGCCACGGCGCCTACAAGTTCACGCGCAAGCCCACCGGCGACATCCTGTCGATCTCCCGCATCAAGGAAATCCACGCCCGCCTGCCCAACACCCACCTGGTGATGCACGGCAGCTCCAGCGTGCCGCAGGAACTGCTGGCCGAGATCCGTGAATTCGGCGGCAACATGAAGGAAACCTACGGCGTGCCCGTCGAGGAAATCCAGGAAGCCATCAAGTACGGCGTGCGCAAGATCAATATCGACACCGATATCCGTCTGGCCATGACCGGCGCGATCCGCCGCTTCTTCGCCGAGAACCCCGAGAAGTTCGACCCGCGCGAATACCTCAAGCCCGCCCGCGCCGCCGCCAAGGCGATCTGTGTCGCTCGCTACACGGAATTCGGCACCGCCGGCAACGCCAGCAAGATCAAGGCGCTGCCGCTGACCGAGATCGCCGCGCAGTACGCCTCGGGCAAGCTGTCGCAAGTGGTGCAATAAGGTCCCGGCCCATGCCGCCTTCACACGAAGGCGGCGCAGGCAAAAAAAGAGCTGGTCCTCGCGGGCCAGCTCTTTTTGTTTTTGCGGCCATGACGGACGCGCGCGTTACGCCGGGGAGTTTTTCCCGAAGCTGGGCACCGTCCGGTCCACGTGATGCCAAGACGGTGCCGAGTCCGTCCACAGGCTCACCTTGGAATGAAACGCTTCGGGGTCATCGAGCGACCCCGCGCGCACGACTTCATAGCCCATGCCTTCCGAACCGCCGAACAGCGGCGTGCCACAGGACGCACAGAAGCTGCGCATGACGGTGTGGCCGGAGTCGCCCTGGTAGCGGTGTTCCTTGGGCTGGCCGCGCAGCAGCGTGACGGTGCCTGCCGGAAAGATCAGGGCATGGGCCGGTGCGCCGCCGCTGGAATACTGGCAGTCGCGGCAATGACAGGTGGCGGCAGTGATGGGCTCGTCGGTGAGGGCGTAGCGGATGGCGCCGCACTGGCAGCCGCCTGTCATGTGGACCTGCGCGTCGGCGTGGGGCATGCGTTTGGGGGAAGCATCCTGCATACGGCTTTGTCTCCGGGCGGTGTTGCGCCGTAACGCTGGGGGCGGCCGGCGCGAATCATGGATGGGAAAGAAAGCCTACCCCGCGCCTCGGCCTGCGGCAAGGCGAACTTATTTGCAGTAATCTATGCGCTTTGCAGGAGCCGCCGTCCGGCGCCGCTTCCGCCCAGTATCCGATTTCGTTTCCCTTCCCGCCCTGGCGCCTGCCCGCGGCGGGAATGTTCATTTTTGCCATAGGCCATTCCCGTGACTTCTGCTTTGCATGAATCCAGCATCAAGTCCCTGCCGCTGCTGGGACGCGGCAAGGTGCGCGATATGTACGCCGTCGGCGACGACAAGTTGCTGATCGTCGCGTCGGATCGCATTTCCGCATTCGACGTGATCCTTGACGACCCCATTCCCGGCAAGGGACAGGTGCTGACCGAACTGACCGAATTCTGGTTGCAGAAGCTCGCGCACATCCTGCCCAACCACTCGACCGGCGTGAAGCCCGAAGACGTGGTGGCGCCCGACGAAGTGGACCAGGTGCGCGGCCGCGCCGTGGTGGTCAAGCGTCTGAAACCCATCCTGGTGGAAGCGGTGGCCCGCGGCTACCTGATCGGTTCGGGCTGGAAGGACTATCAGGCCACCGGCGCCGTGTGCGGCATCAAGCTGCCGGCCGGCCTGCAACAGGCCAGCAAGCTGCCCGAGCCCATCTTCACGCCCGCCGCCAAGGCCGAGTTCGGCATGCACGACGAAAACGTGGACTTCGCGCACGTGGTCAAGGAAGTCGGCCAGGAAATGGCCGAGCGCATCCGCGACGTGACGCTCAAGCTTTACGCCGAAGCCGCTGCCTTTGCCGCGACCAAGGGCATCATCATCGCCGACACGAAGTTCGAATTCGGTCTGGACGACAACGGCACGCTGCACCTGATGGACGAAGTGTTGACGCCCGATTCGTCGCGCTTCTGGCCGGCGGACGGCTACCGCGTCGGCATCAGCCCCCCGTCGTTCGACAAGCAGTTCGTGCGCGACTGGCTCGAAACGCAAACGTGGGACAAGACCCCGCCCGCGCCGCGCCTGCCGCAGGAAGTGCTGGAAAAGACGGCCGCGAAGTATCGCGAAGCCCTGGACCGTCTGATCGCCTGATCGGACCAGCATTGAAAAGCCCGCTCTCGCCGAGCGGGCTTTTTTTTGCTCCGGGCAAACCCGCACTCTCAGTACTAAATTATTTCGGATTGTTACGCTATACTAGTCCGCTGCTTGGTTCGGGATTTCCGAGAAAAGGAGCGCCGCATGGTGATGATGCTGCCCTTTGTGACTGGGACGCTGGCAGTATGGTTTGGTCTCGTGGGCCGGCGCCGTCCGTGCGTGACGTTCTGGCTGCTGACGCTGGCCATCTTTGCCGCCTGGTGCAAATACCACATGACCAGCCCTCTGGCGTTGTCTCTGTAAAGCGGCGGCGATGATCTTTTCCAGCAACCCGGCGCGCGGCTCGCGCATTCTCAATGCCCTGGCGCTGCTCGGGGTCACCGGCATCCTTTGCATGGCCTTCGCCTGGCAATTCGCGTACGACGAACTGCCGTGCCCGCTATGCCTGCTGCAGCGCGTGGCGCTGATCCTTGCCGGCGTGGGTTTCCTCTTGAACCTGCGATTGGGCCCGTCGCCGATGCACTATGCGATGAGCATTGCCGGCGCGCTGGGCGGCATGCTGGCGGCGGGACGCCAGGTGCTGCTGCACATTGC
The DNA here is from genome assembly GCF_002966795.1 of Achromobacter spanius. GTDB lineage: Bacteria > Pseudomonadota > Gammaproteobacteria > Burkholderiales > Burkholderiaceae_B > Achromobacter > Achromobacter spanius_D. The sequence goes on along the minus strand of NZ_CP023270.1, from coordinate 4,778,616 downwards.
GCCGGGCGACGCAGGCTACGGCACGCCCTTTCTGGGCGTGCACTTCTATACCTGGGCCTTCGTTGCCTTCATCGCAATCATCGTGTTCTGCGTCGTCATGCTGTGCGTGGACCGCAAGTGGGGCGACAGCATGCTCAAGAAGCCCGTCTCGGCGCTGGGTATGGTGGTCATGGCCCTGTTTTTCATCGTCGCCCTGGCCAACGCGGGCAGCACCACGCTCCAGTGCGGTTTCGGACCGTGCCCCGACGATCCGGTCAGCTACCTTTGGCTGAAAAGCGCCGCGTCGCCATAGCGGTCTCCGGCGCCGGGTAAAATACCGGGTTTCGCGGGCTGGTCCCGCGGTCCCCCGACATTTCGCGGCGCGTGCGCCGTGTCTCAACTACTAGACACCGGTTATGACAGACCAGACTTCCGCAGCGGCGCAAGCCTCCCCCGTGGTGGGCGTGATTATGGGATCTTCCAGCGATTGGGAGGTCATGAAGCACGCGGTGACGATGCTGGAGGATTTCGGCGTCGCCTACGAGGCGCGCGTCATCTCCGCGCACCGCATGCCGCAGGACATGGCCGAGTACGGCGCCGCTGCTCACCAGCGCGGCCTGCGCGGCATCATCGCCGGCGCCGGCGGCGCGGCGCACCTGCCGGGCATGATGGCCGCCCTGACCGAAGTGCCGGTGTTCGGCGTGCCGGTCCCCTCCAAATACCTGCGTGGCGAAGACTCGCTGCTGTCCATCGTGCAGATGCCCAAGGGCGTGCCGGTGGCCACCTTCGCCATCGGCGAAGCCGGCGCCGCCAACGCCGCGCTGCACGTGATCGCCACGCTGGCGGGCACCGATGCCGGCCTGCACGCAAAACTGGTGGCGTTCCGCGCCCGCCAGACGCAGGCCGCGCGCGACATGAAGGTTCCGCCCGAGGCTTGATGCGAATGACTCAATCGACTCCTTTCCTGATTGCGCCCGGCGGCTGGCTGGGCATGCTGGGCGGCGGCCAACTGGGCCGCATGTTCTGTCACGCGGCGCAAAGCCTGGGCTACAAGGTCGCGGTGCTGGACCCGGCCGCCGAATGTCCGGCCGGCATGGTGGCCGACCTGCACATCCAGGCCGCCTATGACGACGAGGCCGGCCTTGCCCGCCTGGCGCAGACGTGCCAGGCCGTCACCACCGAATTCGAAAACGTTCCCGCCGACAGTCTGCGCGCGCTGGCGACCCAGTGCCGCGTCAGCCCGGCGGGCGACGCCGTGGCCATCGTGCAGGACCGCATCGCTGAAAAGACCTTCATCGCCGCGCAAGGCATCCCGGTCGCGCCGCACGCCGCCATCCGCAGCGAAGCCGATCTGCATGCGGCATCGGATGCGCTGTTTCCCGGCATTCTGAAAGTCGCGCGCCTGGGTTACGACGGCAAGGGCCAGGCCCGCATCAATACCCGCCAGGAAGCGATTGCCGCATTCGCCGAATTTGGCGGCGTGGCCTGCGTGCTGGAAGCGCTGATGCCGTTGGACTACGAAATCTCGGTCGTGCTCGCGCGCGGCTTTGATGGCGCCAGCGTGGTGTTTCCCGTGGCGCGCAACGTGCATGTCGACGGCATCCTGGCCGTGTCCACCGCCGCGCCCGTGCAGCAGGACGCCGCCCACGCCGAACGCCAGGCCCGCGCCACCGAAGCCGCGCAGGCCATCGCGCAGGGGCTGGGCTACCACGGCGTGCTGTGCGTGGAGTTCTTCGTGCTCCAGGACGGCAGCCTGATCGTCAACGAGATCGCGCCGCGTCCGCACAACAGCGGCCACTACACGATCGACGCCTGCGTCACCAGCCAGTTCGAGCAGCAGGCGCGCGCCATGGCCGGCCTGCCGCTGGGCGGCACCGACCTGCTGGCGCCCGCCGTCATGCTGAATATCCTGGGCGACATCTGGTACGCCAACGATACCGGCGACGCGCAGCGCGAACCCGATTGGGCGGCCGCGCTGGCCGTGCCGTCGGCCAAGCTGCACCTGTACGGCAAGCGCGAGGCGCGCCGTGGCCGCAAGATGGGCCACATCACGATCGTGGCGGCCACCTTGCAGCAGGCCCGTGACGACGCCACCCGCGTGGCCGCCGCGCTGGGCATGCAGGCGCCCGAGTAAGCGAAACACGCCGATGTCCTCATCCCCGTCCGCCAGCGCCGCGGAAATCGCCCACGCCGCCCAGCGCATGCTGGACGGCGAGCTGGCCGCCTTTCCGACCGAGACCGTCTACGGCCTGGGCGCGGACGCCGAAAACCCGCAAGCCGTCGCCAAGATCTACGCGGCCAAGGGCCGGCCGTCGAACCATCCCGTCATCGTGCACATCGCGCCGCAGGGTGACGTGGCGTATTGGGCGGCGCACGTGCCGCCCGAGGCGCAACTGCTCATCGACGCGTTCTGGCCCGGTCCGCTGACCTTGATCCTGAAGCGCGCGCCGCACATCGTCGACACGGTGAGCGGCGGGCAGGACAGCATCGGCATCCGTTGCCCATCGCATCCGGTGGCGCAGGCGCTGCTGGCGGCATTTGCGGCCGGCAAGCCGAACGGGCAGGGCGGTGTGGCGGCGCCGTCGGCCAACAAGTTTGGCCAGGTGTCGCCCACCCGCGCCGAACACGTCCGCAACGAGTTTCCCGATGAAGTCGCGGCCGGCATGCCCGTGCTGGAAGGCGGCGCGTCGGAAGTCGGCATCGAATCCACCATTCTCGACCTGTCGCGCCTGGATCGCGGCGCGGGACCCGTGCTGCTGCGGCCCGGCCACATCAGCGCCGCGCAGATCGAAGCCGTGCTGGGCGTGCAGGTCTTTGCGCCCGATGCCGCCGCGCCGCGCGCATCCGGCACGCTGAAGGCGCATTACGCGCCGCGCACGCCGCTGGAACTGGCCAGCGAGGCCCGCATGAACGACGTGCTGGCCGGGCGCAATCTGCCCGAGGGCCGCGTGGTGCTGGTGGCCTACGGCCCGCAGCCCGTCGCAGCCGATCCCCGTGTGCAGTGGCAGCCGGTGTCCGCGGACCCGGCGCGCTACGCGCAGGCGCTGTACGGCCTGCTGCGCGATCTGGATGGTCAGGGTTATGCGCGCATCATCGTGCAGGCGCCGCCCGCCACCGATGACTGGCACGCCGTCAACGACCGCATCGGCCGCGCCGCCGCGGCCTTCACGCTGGACACCACCGGCCTGTAGCCTGCTGGCCGCTCACGCGGCCAGGAATTCCCCGATCCGTTCCACGGCCTGCCGCAAGGGCGGCAAGAACTCGTCCTGCAGACGGCTGAGGGGCACGCGCGCCGCCTTCACGCTGACATTCACGGCCCCGCACGCCTTGCCGCTGGCCGATCGCACGGCCACCGAAATCGCGCGCACGTTCAGTTCCAGTTCCTGGTCGACGACCGCATAGCCCTGCTCGCGGATGCGCGCCAGTTCCGCGCGCAGTTTTGCCTCGGTGGTCAGCGTGAACTCGGTGTAGGGTTGCAGATCGGTCGCCGCGAAATACCGCGCCAGTGCGGGCTCCGGCAGCTCCGCCAGCAGCACGCGCCCGATCGACGTGCAATACGCGGGCAGGCGGCTTCCCAAGCCCATCGACGTGGCCAGCAGGCGGTTCACCTCGGACCGCGCCAGGTACAGCATTTCGTGGCCTTCCATGATGGCGAGCGCGCAGGTCTCGTTCACGGTCGCGCTCAATTCTTCCAGCACCGGCTGCGCCAGCGAGACAAACGGCGTGGACGAAAAATACGCGTAGCCCAGCCCAAGAATGCGCGGCGTCAGCACGTAGAGCCGGCCGTGCTGCTCGGCCATGCCCAGCAGGATCAGCGTGTGCAGGCAGCGCTGCACGACCGCACGTGGCAAACCGGCGCGCCGGCTCAGCTCGGCGGCGGTCTGCGGATGGCGGCGCGTGCCGAACGCGCGGATGATGTGCAGGCCGCGCGCCAGCGTCAGCATGTAGTCCGGGTCGCCGCGCAACTGGTCCGGATGGTCTTCGGCCGTTGGCGGCGCGGCGTAGCCGGGGGCAGGCAGGTTGGGCAGCATCAGCCTGCCCGCAGGGGAGCGCCGGTGCGCGTCTGCAGTTCGGTCAGCGTCATGCCGTCGATCATATCCCGGACCACCAGGCCGTCGGGTGTGACGTCGATGACCGCGAGGTCGGTGTAGATGCTGTCCACCACGCCCGCGCCGGTCAGCGGATAGGTGCAGCGTTCGACGATTTTGGGATCGCCGTTCTTGCTGTTGTGCTCCATCATGATGAACACGCTGCGCGCGCCCACGGCCAGGTCCATCGCGCCGCCGACGGCCGGCGCTTCGCCTGGCTTGTTCAGCGACCAGTTCGCCAGATCGCCGTTGGCCGCGACCTGCATGCCGCCCATGACGCAGATGTCCAGATGGCCGCCGCGCATCATCGCGAACGAGTCCGCGTGATGGAAGTACGAGCCGCCCGTCAGCAGCGTTACGGGCTGCTTGCCGGCATTGATGAGGTCCAGGTTGATGTCGGCCTCGGCCGGGGGCGGGCCCATGCCGAGGATGCCGTTCTCGCTGTGCAGCACGATCTCGCGGCCCTCGGGCAGATGGGCGGCCACCAGCACCGGCATGCCGATGCCCAGGTTCACGTAGCTGCCGTCGGGAATGTCCAAAGCCAGGCGGCGCGCCATGGCTTCGCGGGTCAAGGGATGAAACATGCGGACTCCTGCACGCTGATGGCGTTAACTGGAAAAGGCGGCGTTCGGCACTTCGGTGACGCGCTTGACGAAGATGCCCGGCGTCACCACGGCCTCGGGCGGCAGCTCGCCCAGTTCGGCCTTGGCGCGCACCTGCACGATGGTGGTCCTGGCGGCCATGCACATGATGGGACCGAAGTTGCGCGCGCTCATGTTGTAGGTCAGGTTGCCCCAGCGGTCGCCACGGTCGGCCTTGACCAGCGCAAAGTCGCCATGCAGTGGCTCCTCGAACACGTGACCGCGGCCGTTGATGATGCGGGTCTCCTTGCCGTGCGCAAGCTCGGTGCCGTACGCGGTGGGCGTGAAAAATCCGCCCAGTCCCGCGCCGGCCGCGCGCAGGCGTTCGGCGATGGTGCCTTGTGGCACGCATTCGAGTTCGATGCGGCCTTGCCGGTACAGCTCGTCAAAGACCCACGAGTGCGAGGCCTTTGGAAACGAGCAGATCACCTTGCGCACGCGCCCGGCCTTGACCAGCGCGGCCAGGCCCGTCTCGCGATTGCCGGCGTTGTTGCTGACCACCGTCAGTTCGCGCGCGCCCTGGTCGATCAGGGCATGGATCAGTTCGGTGGGCATGCCGGCGCCGCCGAACCCGCTGATGAGCACGGTGGCGCCGTCGTGCACGTCTGCAACCGCGGCCTCGGGGGTGTCGATGAACTTGTCGATCATTGGAGGGCTCCGATGAGGCGGGCGCCGCGGCGCCCGGCCTCGCTCAGTTCACGGTGATGTTTGCCTGCTTGATGATCTCGGCGTAGCGCGCCGAGTCCTTCTTCATCAATTCGGCAAACTCCGCCGGCGTGCCGCCCACCGGCAGAAAGCCCGCGTCCACGAACTTCTGCCGCACGTCCGGCTCCTTGACGATCTCGCTGATCTCGCGGGCCATGCGTTCGATGATCGGCTTGGGCGTGTTGGCCGGCGCCATCAGGCCGGCCCACGAGCCGGTGACAAAGCCCGGCATGCCGGCTTCTTCCATCGTGGGAATGCCGGGCTCCGTGGGCCAGCGCTCCTTGCCCGTGAACGCCAGCGCCTTCAGGCGGTTCTGCTTCACATACTGCATCGGCACGAGGACGGGATCGAACACCATGCTCACGCGGTTGCCCAGGATGTCGGTCAGGATTGGCGCGCTGCCCTTGTACGCCACGTGCGTCATGGTGATCTTGTTCTGCAGGGCGAAGTCGGCGCCGGTCAGGTGAGCGCTGGAGCCGTTGCCGCTGGACGCGTAGGTGAGCTTGTCCGGGTTCTTGCGGGCATACGCCACCAGTTCCGCCACGGTCTTGACGGGAAGCTCGTTCGCCACGAACAGGAACAGCGGCAGGTCCGCCATCTGCACAACGGGCGTCAGGTCCGCGGGCGTGTAGCCCAGCTTGTACAGGTGAAAGTTGATGATGTAGGCCGGCAGCATCGACAGGAACGTATAGCCGTCGGGCTCGGCCTTGGCGGCCAGCGCCGACCCCAGGCTGCTGTTCGCGCCGGGCCGGTTCTCGACGACGATGGTCTGGTTCAGCCTCGGTCCCAGCTTTTCCATCACGATGCGCGTCACGATGTCGGTGGATCCGCCCGGCGTGTACGGCACGATGATCTTGATGGGCTTGCTGGGCCAGTCGTCCGCCGCGTGCGCGGGGCCGGCGGCCAGGCCGGCAGCCGCCAGCGCGGCAAACAGAACGTTTTTCAGAACGCGGCGGCGGTCAGTGGCCGCCGGGTGATGGGGCTGCGACTTGCATGCATGTGCCATGGACTTTGTCTCCTCCATGAATCGGCCGATTGCCGCTGCGCGTCCGGGTTTTTATGCGACGCGACGGCTTTTTTAAGGGGTTGCGGCTTTGCTGACTATCGGACAAAGACGCAAAAAAAGTATGGCATGGGGGGATCGGCGCGACGGCGCATGACCGCGCCAATAAAGTTCGATCACCGGACACGGGGTCCGCGTTCACTGGTGCGCCGTTTTTACGGGTTTTCACTAGGGATTGGCGCGTTGTTCACGCTGTGGACATGCCTTAATCTGGCGGCCGGTCCAGTAAGGCAGGACCTGGTTTCAACTGCCCCCGGCTACGAGCCCAGGGCGGTCATCTATCTCAGGAGAAGCAGAACATGAAGCGGAAATTGATGGTTGCGGCCGGCGCGATTGCCCTGGCCTGCGCGTCCCAGGCGGCGATGGCCGGTCCCACGCTGGACGCGGTGAAAAAGAAGGGATTCGTGCAATGCGGCCTGACGGACGGGGTCTCCGGATTCTCCGCGACGAACAGCAAGGGCGAATGGGAAGGCATGGACGTGGACATCTGTCGCGCGGTAGCGGCGGCGGTGTTCGGCGATGCCTCCAAGTTCAAGGGCACCGCGCTGTCCACCCAGCAACGCTTCACCGCGCTGCAATCGGGCGAGGTCGACGTGCTGCTGCGCACCGTGACGCTGACCCAGACGCGCGACACGTCGCTGGGCCTGTCCGCGGTCGCCGCCAGTTTCTACGACGGCCAGGGCATCCTGGTGAGCAAGAAGCTGGGCGTCAAGAGCGCCAAGGAACTGAACGGCGCCACGGTCTGCGTGCAGCCGGGCACCACCACCGAACTGAACCTGGCCGACTGGTTCCGCGCCAACAACATCGAGTTCAAGCCGGTCGTGATCGACAAGGTGACCGAAGTGGTGCGCGCCTTTGAATCGGGCCGCTGCGATGCCTTCACCGACGACGCCTCGCAACTGGCCGCCGTGCGCGCCACGCAGGTCGCCAACCCCAACGACTACGAGATCCTGCCGGAGCGTTTCTCCAAGGAGCCGTTGGGCCCCATGGTGCGCCAGGGCGACGAGAACTGGCTGGGAATCGTGCGCTGGACGCTGTTTGCGCTGCTGGAAGCCGAGGAATACGGCATCACGCAGAAGAACGTCGACGAAATGCTCAAGAGCAAGAACCCCAACGTGCTGCGCATCCTGGGCGTGACGCCGGGCGCCGGCAAGAATATGGGCCTGGATGAGAAGTGGGCCTACAACGCCATCAAGGCGGTGGGCAACTACAGCGAAGTCTTCGAGCGCAACGTGGGCAAGGACAGCAAGCTGGGCCTGCAACGCGGCACGAACGCGCTGTGGAACCAGGGCGGCGCGATGTATCCGTGGCCCATCCGCTGATGCGTCGACAGCCGTAGCGGGCGGATAAGGCAGTTCGTCCTAACCGGCCGTCCGACTCGCGCAAGGCCTCCCTCGGGAGGCCTTGCCGTTTCCGGGCGCGACCCGAACGTAAACAAAGGGCGCCTCGGAAACGGGACGCCCTGGCACGTCTGCGATAGAATGCGAGCGATTCCCATTTGCAGATAACCGCCCGCCGCGCCATGCTTCCGCCTTCCACGCTTACCTCGGACCATCCTCTGCTGGCCCGGATCTACACCGAAGACAGGCCATGGCTGCTGGGCCGCCTTTACACCCGGCTGCGCAACCTCGAAGACGCCGAAGACGTCGCGGGCGACACGTTCGTGCAGCTCATCCAGACGCCGCGGCTCGCCTCCGTGCGCGAGCCGCGCGCCCTCATCATCACCATCGCCAAACGCCTGGTCTGGAAACTGTGGCGCCGCCGCGAGCTGGAAGCGGCGTGGCTGGAAAGCCTGTTCCATCAGGGCGAGCAGTTCGCGCCGTCGCCGCAGGAGCAGCTTGCCATCCTGCAGACGCTGCAGCAGGTGGACCAGATGCTCGATGGCCTGTCGGCAAAGGCGCGCGCGGCATTCCTGTACAGCCAGCTCGACGGCCTGACGCATAAGGAAATCGCCGCCGCGCTGGGCGTGTCGGTCAGCATGGTGCGCCAGTACATCGCGCAGGCGCTGCAGCGCTGCTACGCGCTGGCGGACGCGCCATGAGCCGCGAGCAAACCGTGGCCGAGGCCGGGGACCGCGCGATCGGCTTCTGGGTCAAGCTGACCTCGGGCGAGGCGACCGACGCCGATCACGCCGCCTGTGCCGCCTGGCGCGCGGCTGACCCGGTCCATGAACATGCCTGGGCGCGGCTGCAGCAGGGCCTGAGCCAGTCGGTGGGGCGGCTGGAAACGGTCATGAAGAGCGAGCATCACGCGTTGCGGCGCACGCTGGTGCGCCCGGCGCGCCGCCGCGTGCTGCTCAATGTGGCCGCCTTGGCCGGCGCCGCCGCGGCCGGCGGCTGGGTGGCCAACCGCATCACACCGTTGGGCAATCTGACGGCCGATCTGGGCACGGCCACGGGTGAACGCCGGACCTTCACGCTGCCGGACGGCAGCCTGCTGACCCTGGACGCGCGCAGCCGCGTGGATCTGGATTTCACGGCGGACGCGCGCAACGTGCGGCTGCTGGAGGGGGCGCTGGTGGTGCAACCGCGCGCCGGTCTTTCGTCGATGTTCGCGGTGCACACGGCGCACGGGCAGGTCCGCAGCGCGGGCGCGGGCTGCATGGTGCGGCTGGAACAAGAGGCCAGCCTGGCCGTGGCGTTGCAGAGCAGTATCGAGGTCCTGCCGCGCGAGTCTGCGCCCCTGACGCTGGCGATGGGGCAGGGCGCGCGCTTCGGCGAGGGCTGGGCGGACCGTCCGCAACCGATGGACGACGCCGCCGCGTGGCGCGAGGGGTGGCTGAAGGCGCGCGACCAGCCGCTGGGCGAAATTGCCGCGGCGCTGGCCAGCTACCGCACGGGCGTGCTGCGCGTCAGCCCGCAGGCCGCCCGCCTGGCCGTGTCCGGCCTCTATCCGCTGGACGACACCGACCGCGCGCTGAGCGCGTTGGAGCATACGTTGCCGATCACCATCAGCCGCTACACGCGCTGGCTGACCGTGATCGACGTCCGCGCCGCCTGAACGGCCTTTTTCATTTTTTTTCGCACGAGGACTGTCACTTTTCCGATCTCGCGGCACATACCCACATATCACTGTGCGCAACGTATCGGAGACCCTCATGCGCGTTTTGCCTGTTCCCCACGTCCTTAGCCTTGCCGTGGTCCTGGCGGCATCCAGCCTGGGCCAGCCGGCCCACGCCCAGCCGCGGGCGCCCATCGCGTTCGACCTGCCCGCCGGCAGCCTGGACGCCACGCTGACCGAAATCGCGCGGTTGACCCGGACCGTGGTGTCCTACGATCCGCAGCTCGTGCGCGGCCTGAATGCCCCGGCCGTGCAGGGCGTCTACACGATGGATGCGGCGCTACGCGTTGCACTGGCCGGCAGCGGCCTGGAATCCACCCGGGCCGCCGACGGCACGCTGACCTTGCGGCGCGCGCCGGCCGCGCAGACCACGACGCTGGCGCCGGTCACCGTATCCGGCATGCTGCCGCCGGTGGACACCAGCGGCACGTACGTGGTGCAGGTCACCAACAGCGCCACGCGCCTGAACCTGTCGCCGCGCGAAACGCCGCAGTCCGTGACGGTGGTGACGCGCCAGCGCATGGACGATCAGTCCATGCAGAACCTGGACGACGTGCTGCAGGCAACCACCGGCATTTCGGTGGTGCAGAACGGCTCCGAACGCTCGGTGTACCAGGCGCGCGGCCAGTTGATCGACAACCTGCAGATCGACGGCGTGCCGGCCAACATCAGCAACGCGTATTCGTTCGACGCCATCAACAAACCCACCACCGAGATCTATGACCGTGTGGAGGTCGTGCGCGGCGCCACGGGCCTGTTGGAAGGGGCGGGCAATCCGGCTGCCGCCATCAACCTGGTGCGCAAGCGGCCCGGCTACGAGACCACGGGCGTCATGACGCTGTCGGCGGGGTCGTGGGACGACTATCGCACCATGCTGGACGTGTCCTCGCCCTTGAACGAGGCCAAGACGCTGCGCGGCCGTGCGGTGGTGGCCTACACCAACGCGGGCGACTTCCAGCAACGGGCGGGCAAGGAGAACTCGCTCTTCTACGGCATCCTGGAGGCCGACATCACGCCCGCCACCACGGTGACGGCGGGCCTGACCTACCAGAAGGACCGCAATCAGGGCTACGACTGGTCCGGACTGCCGACACGGGAGGATGGCTCGTTCTACCCGATGTCGCGCAAGACCGCCCTGGTCGGCGACTGGAATTACCTGAACAAGCGCAACACCAATCTGTTCGCCGACATCAAGCACGAATTCGGCAATGGCTGGAAGCTGACCGTAGCCGGCAACTGGCTGTCCGCCAAGTCGGACTTCCTGGGCAACTACACGCAGCGCACGACGGGCGATATCTTCACGCTGAATCCGCGCCTGTTCCAGTACGACGACACGCAGTGGGGCGTGGACGCCTACGCGTCCGGCCCGTTCCAGCTGCTGGGCCGCCAGCATGAGCTGGTGGTGGGCGCCACCACCCGCAAGGACGATTTCAGCTATCACGGCGGGCGCGACGCCGGCTATCGCTATCTGGTCGACATGAATGACCTGGGCGCCTTCAATCCGCCCGCGCCGACCGGGCTGGACGCGCATATGTGGCAGTACAACATCACGCAGAAGCAGCAGGGCATCTATACCGCCGGCCGCTTCAGCCTGACCGACAGCACGACCTTCATCCTGGGCGCGCGCATGAGCTGGTTCGAATTCGACCGCTTTGCGCAGACCACCGTGCGCACCGAAAGCCGCTACGAGCAGCGCGGCAAGGTCACGCCGTATGCGGGCGTGGTGCAGGACCTGAACGAAAACCTGTCGGCCTACGCCAGCTATACCGAAATCTTCAAGCCGCAGGAAAACATCGGCGTCGATGGCGGCGTGCTGCCGCCGATGACGGGGCAGAACTACGAAATCGGGTTGAAGGGCGAGTTCATGGACCGCCGGGTGAACGCCGCGCTGGCGCTGTTCCAGACGGACCAGAAGGGCCGGGCCGACCTGATCCAGGACAGCGACCTGTGCCCGCCGGGCATCTTCTCCTGCTACCGCGCTGCCGAGAAGGTGCGCAACCGCGGGGTGGACTTCGAGGTCAACGGCGCCATCACGCCAGCCTGGAACGTCAGCCTGGGCTACACCTACACGCAATCGAAGTACGCGCAGGGGCCGCAGTCCGGCCAGGTGTTTGCCAGCACCTACCCCCGCCACCTGCTGAAGGTGTCCACCGACTACCGTCTGCCGGACCAGTGGAACAAGCTGCGCGTGGGCGGCTCGGTGTACGCGCAGAGCGGCATCTTCAACGCCAGCGGCCCGGACGAAGACGAGTACAAGATCTCGCAGGGCGCGTACACGCTGGTCGGCCTGCATGCGGTCTACGACGTCAACAAGAACCTGGCGGTGCAGTTCAACGTGGACAACCTCTTCGACCGGAATTATTACCAGTCCGTGGGCAACACCAACTACTGGAATTACTTCGGTCAGCCTCGCACCTTCCGCCTCGCGCTGCGCGCCACGTTCTGACGGCAGCCGAACCTGGCGCGGCCGTCCGCTCCCCGGACGCCGCCCGGGTTTGTTCCGCCTGGCGGAACCCTGCCGGGAATGGTTCCATGCGCGCAAGCGGAAATGGCACTATCGCGAATCCGCCAGGCTCCCTATGATGTCCGTTGCGCGGGTGGCCTTGCCACCCGCCTGCCATTGATAACTACCAGGGAAACAACGATGAACGGCGCCGACAGCCTCTGCGACACCTTGCTTGCCAATGATGTGGACGTTTGCTTTGCAAATCCGGGCACATCCGAGATGCACTTTGTGGCGGCCCTGGATCGCAAGCCCAAGATGCGCTGCGTGCTGGGCCTGTTCGAAGGCGTGGTGACGGGCGCGGCCGACGGCTACGCGCGCATGGCCGACAAGCCGGCAGCCACGCTGCTGCACCTGGGCCCGGGCCTGGGCAATGGCCTTGCCAACCTGCACAACGCCAAGCGTGCGCGCACGCCGATGGTCAACATCGTGGGCGACCACGCCACCTATCACGTGCAGTACGACGCCCCGCTGACCAGCGACGTGGAAGGCGTGGCGCGGCCGATGTCGCACTGGGTCAAGCGCACGATGACGGCGTCGGCCCTGTCCGCGGACGCCGCCGAAGCCGTTGCTGTGGCGCGCCGCGCGCCGGGCAACATCGCCACGCTGATCCTGCCGGCCGACACGGCATGGACCGAACTGCCCGACAACGCGCCCGCGCCCATCGTGGCCAAGGACGAGCCGCTGGCGCAGACCACCGCTGAGGCCGTGCGTGCCGCCGCCGCCGCCATCCGTTCGGGCGAAGTCACCGTGCTGATGCTGGGCGGCGCCGCGCTGCGCGAGCGCGCCCTGAACGCCGCCGGCCGCATCGCGCGCGCCACCGGCGTGCGTCTGGTGTCGGAAACGTCGAACCGCCGCATCGAGCGCGGCGGCTCGCGCACCCCCGTGGACCGCCTGCCGTATCCGATCGACATGGCCGTGGCCAAGCTGAAGGACGTGAAGCATCTGGTGCTGGCGGGCGCAAAGTCGCCGGTTGGCTTCTTTGCCTACCCCGGCAAGCCCAGCCTGCTGGCCCCGCAGGACAGCAACCAGCTCGTGCTGGCCACTGCTGACCAGGACCTGCCGCACGCGCTGGAATGGCTGGCCGACGAACTGGGCATCGCCGCCGACGCGCCGCGTCTGCTTGCGCCCGCGCCCAGCTACGAAGTGCCGGCCTCCGGCAAGCTGACCAGCGCCGCGGTCAACATTCTGGTCGCGCACCACCTGCCCGAGCAGGCCATCGTCTGCGACGAGTCCATCACGCAGGGCCGCGAATTCCCGCTCTACAGCGTCAACAGCGCGCCGCACGACTGGTTGATGCTGACCGGCGGCGCCATCGGCATCGGCCTGCCGATGGCAACGGGCGCGGCGGTGGCCTGCCCCGACCGCAAGGTCGTGACCCTGCAGGCAGACGGCAGCGGCATGTACACGCTGCAGGCCTTGTGGACGCAGGCGCGCGAAAACCTGGATTGCCTGACGATCATTCTGGCCAACCGTTCCTACGCCACGCTGCACGGCGAAATGAAGAACGTGGGCGTGCAGGAGCCGGGCCGCAACGCGCGCCGCATGCTGGATCTGCAGGATCCGCATCTGGAGTGGACGCAACTGGCGCGCGGCATGGGCGTCGAAGCCGTCAGCGTGGATACGGTCGAAGGCTTTGCGCGCGCGCTGGCCGAAGGCCTGAAGCGCCGCGGCCCCTTCCTGATCGAAGCGGTGATCTGACGATTGCCGCCTGGGCGCGGGCGCTTGGCGAATCGTCTTCGCACGCGCCTCGCCGCTACACCCCCAGATAGCGCGTCAATTGCTCCGGCTGTTGGGCAAGCGACGCGCTGTCGCCATCCTGCACGATCAATCCCTTTTCCATGACCAGGCACCGGTCGGTGTGTTCCAGCACCGCCCGGTAGTTGCGGTCCACGATCAGCGTGGACATGCCGGTCGCGCGGATCTCGCGGATGATGCGCCAGATCTCGGCCACGATCAGCGGCGCCAGGCCCTCGGTGGCCTCGTCCAGGATCAAGAGGTCGGGATTGGTCATCAACGCGCGGCCGATGGCCAGCATCTGCTGCTCGCCGCCCGACAGCTGCTGACCGCCATGTCCCAGGCGCTCGCGCAGGCGCGGAAATGTGTCCAGCACGCGCGCATACGTCCACTCCTGCCCCGCGCGCTTGCCGGGGCGCGCCGCCACCTGCAGGTTTTCGCGCACATTCAGGTTGGGAAAGATGCCGCGCCCCTCGGGCACGTAGGCCACGCCCATGCGTGCAATCGCGTGCGGCTGCGCGTGCGTGCAGTCGCTGCCCCGCACCCGCACGTTGCCCTGCGCGCTTTTCACATGGCCCGTCAGGCTGCGGATGAGCGTGGTCTTGCCCATGCCGTTGCGGCCCACCAGGCCCACCGATTCTCCTGGCGCGATGTGCATGTCCACGCCGCGCAGCACATGGCTGGCGCCGTAGTACACATGCAGGCCGCCGGCTTCGATCAGCGTGTGCATCAATGCGCTCCTTGTCCGTCTTCGCCCAGGTAGGCGGTGCGCACCTCGGGGTTGGCGCGGATCTGCGCCGGCGCGCCGCTGGCGATCGCGCTGCCGTTGACCATCACGGTGATGGTTTCGGCGATGCGAAACACCGCGTCCATGTCGTGTTCGACCAGCAGGATGGCGTGGCCGGCCTTCAGCGTCTGCAGCAGGTCCAGGATGCGGTCGGTTTCCTCGGGGCCCATGCCCGCCAGCGGTTCGTCCAGCAGCAGCACCTGCGGTTCGCCCGCCAGGCACATCGCGATCTCCAGCTGGCGCTTGCGGCCGTGGGCCAGCAGACCGGCGGGTTGCTGGGCGTCGGCGGCCAGGCCGGTGCGGTCCAGTGCCTCGCCGGCCAGCTCGGCGCTGCGCCGGCAGCTGGCGGCGTCGCGCCACCAGTGCCAGAAACGCTGCCGGCTGGCCTGCGCGGCCAGCCGGCAGTTCTCGAAGACGCTCAGTTCAGGAAAGATCGTGGACCGCTGGTAGCTGCGGCCCAGCCCGGCGCGCGCCCGTTCGGGTTGCGGCCACGCGGTGATGTCGCGGCCCGCCAGCGTGACCTGCCCGCTGCTGGCCGCCAGTTCGCCCGACAGGATGTTGATGAGCGTGGACTTGCCCGCGCCATTGGTGCCGATGACGGCGTGCACCTGACCGCGCTGCAATTCGAGCGACACGCCGTTGACCGCGGTCAGGCCGCCGAAGCGGCGCGTGACCGCGCTTGCGGCGAGCAGGACATCAGACATGGCGTTCTCCCTGAATGGGCAGGCGGGACGCAGACGCCTTGCCTTGCGCGCGTGCGGGGGTAATGGCTTCTCGGGCGGCCTTTCGGCTCGCGTCCGCCGTCCGTGCGTGGCGGCGCTCGCGCCATTGCGCAGGCAATCCCGCCAGTCCGTTCGGCAGCAGGGCCACCAGCGCGATAATGGCCAGGCCCAGCGGCAGGTGCCAATGGCGCGCGTAGTCGCCAAACAACTCCTGCGACTGGAACAGCTCCTGCAGCAGCACCATCGTTACCGTGCCCAGCACCGCGCCGCCCAGGCTGGCCATGCCGCCCAGAATCACCATCAACAGCACCAGCCCCGATTGTTCCCACGCCAGCAGCTCGGGCGTGACAAAGCCGTCCTTCAGCGCAAACAGAAAGCCCGCCAGGCCCGCCAGCGTGGCGCCGATGACGTACGCGGCCAGCTTGTACGGATACGTCGAATAGCCCGCCGCGCGCATGCGCTGCTCGTTGATGCGGATGCCGGCCAGCGCCGCGCCGAACGGCGAGCGCCGCAGCAGCGCCAGAAAGCCCCACGCCAGCGCCAGGCACGCCAGGACGAAGAAATAGAACGTGGTCCCGTTGCTCAGATCGAACGGCATCCAGCCGCCCAGCGAGAGCTCGGGCCGGAAGTACAGATAGATGCCGTCGCTGCCGCCGCCGATCTTGGTGTCGTGAAAAACGTAATAGGCCATCTGCGAGAACGCCAGCGTGACCATGATGAAGTACACGCCGCGCGTGCGCAGCGCCAGCGCGCCGGTGACCAGCGCATAGGCGGCCGCGGCGAGTAACGCAGCCGGCAGCAGCCACCACAGCCCGGCCGCTTCCGATTCGGGCGACAGCAGCGCCGCCACGTAGGCGCCGATGCCGAAGAACGCGGCGTGCCCCAGGCTGACCAGCCCCGCGCCGCCGACCAGCAATTGCAGGCTCAGCGCGAAGATCGCGTAGATCATGATCTTGACCACCAGGCCGGTGTAGTAATCGCTGCCGCTGAACGAAAAGGCGGCCAGCGCCAGCAGCGCGGCGAAGGGCAGTAGTCGGTTGAGCAGAGGCGTGCGCATGCGTGGGTCCTTTTGATGTCTCGACAGGACCTAGCCCTGTTTGAACAGCCCTTCGGGCTTGCAAAGCAGAATGAAAGCCATCAACAGATAGATCAGCACGCCCGCCGCGGAAGGGAACAGCACCTGGCCGAAGGTCTCGGCAAAACCCACCAGCATCGCGGCCAGGAACGCGCCGCGGATCGACCCGATGCCGCCGATCACCACCACCACGAAACAGATGATCAGCACGCCGTTGCCCATGCCGGGATACACCGACGAGACAGGCGCGGCAATGCTGCCGGCCAGCGCCGCCAACGCCACGCCGGCCGCGAACACCACGCGGTACAGCTTGTTGATGTCGATGCCCAGCGAGCTGATCATCTCGCGGTTGCTGGCGCCGGCGCGCAGCATCATGCCCAGCCGCGTGCGCGAGATGACCCAGTACAGCAGCAGCGCCACCGCAATGCCCACGGCCGAGATGAACAGCCGGTAGACGGGATAGGTCATCACGTCGCCCAGCGCAATGCTGCCCTGCAGCCACGACGGCAGCGGCACGCCGTGCACGTCGTTGCCCACAAGAATGCTGCGCAGCTCCTCGAACACCAGGATCAGGCCGTAGGTCATCAGCACCTGCTGCAAGTGGTTGCGCTTGTACAGGTAGCTGAAGAACGCGGCCTCCAGCACGTAGCCCAGCACGCCAGCGGCCAGCACGCAGACGGCCAGCGTCGCGAGAAACCCGCCACCCAGCCAGCGGTCGACCACCGGACCCAGCGCAAACGCCATGTACGCGCCGATCATGTAGAAACTGCCGTGGGCCAGATTGATGATGCCCATGATCCCGAAGATCAGCGTGAGTCCGCTGGCCACCAGGAACAGCAGCAAGCCGTACTGGAATGCGTTCAGGCTCTGGATGAGCAGGATGCTGATGTCCATGGGGCCTCCCTGTGGCGGACGCGTGGCGGGGCGTTACAGCTTGCAGCCGCGCGCGGGGTCGGCCAGCTTCTGCACGGCGACCTCGACAACCTTGTTTTCCAGGCCATCGACGCGGCGCAGGTAGATGTCCTGCACCGGGTTGCCGGCCTTGGACAGCGTGAACGAGCCGCGCGGGCTGTCCACCGTCGCCGTGCGCATGGCGCTGCGGAAAGCTTCCTTCTTCGAGAAATCGCCCTTCACCGCCGAGAGGCCCGACTGCATGAGCTGCGCGGCGTCATAGCCTTGCACCGCATAGACGTCCGGCTGCATCTTGTACGCCTTGGAGTAGTCGGCGCGGAATGCGTTGTCGCGCGGCGTGTTCAGGCCGTCGGCATAGTGCAGCGTGGTCAGCAGTCCCTGCGCGGATGCGCCCTGCGCCTGCAGCGTGCCGTCCGTCAGGAAGCCCGAGCCGTACAGCGGAATCGTCTTGTCCAGGCCGGCCGCGTGGTAGTCCTGCACGAACTTCACGGCGCCGCCGCCCGCAAAGAAGGTGAAGACCATGTCGGGCTTGAGCGCGGCAATCTCCGTCAGCAGCGATTGGAACTCCACGTTGGGAAACGGCAGGCTCAGTTCGCGCACGACCTTGCCGCCGGCCTTCTCGAAGCCTTCCTTGAAGCCGCCGATGGCTTCGTCGCCCGCCGCGTACTTCCATGTGATGGTCACGGCGGTCTTGTGGCCCTTGGCATAGGCCACCGGTCCCATCGCATAGGCCGGCTGCCAGTTCGTGAACGAGGTGCGGAAGATGCCGGGGCCGCACAGCGGGCCGGTGATCGCATTCGCCCCGGCATTGGTCACGATGAGTGTGGTGTCCGCGTCCTTGGCGGCCTTGGCCAGCGCCATCGCCACGCCCGAATGCACCGTGCCGATCAGCACGTCCACCTGGTCGCGCTTGATGAGGCGGTTGGCGTTTTCAGCGGCCTTGGCCGGGTTGGATTCGTCGTCCACCTTGAAGTATTCGATCTCGCGCCCGCCCAGCTTGCCGCCTTGCTCGGCGACGTAGAGCTTGAAGCCGTTCTCGATGGCGTTGCCCAGCGCGGCGAAGGTGCCGCTGTAGGGCAGCATGAAGCCGACCTTGAGCTTGTCGTCGGCATGCGCGCCGCTCGCGGCGATCGTCAGGGCGGCGGCCAGCGCAGCCCGGGTCAGGACGTGGTTCATGGTTTGTCTCCGTGCTTGTTATGGGCAGACGCCGGGGCCGATCGCGCGGCTTCGGGTCAACCGGGTTTTTCCAGCGCGCCCACAAAGTGGGCGACGGCCTGGACAACGGTGGCGGGTTGATCCCGGTGCGGCGAATGCCCGCACGCCGGTATCTCCAGCAATTCGGTCTGCGGCGCGCGGCGGCGGATGCCGCGCACCTGCTCCAGCGTGCCGTATTCGTCGTCCATGCCCTGGATGGCCAGCACGGGACAGGTGATACGGTCCAATTCGTGTTCGATGTTCCACGCACGGAATTCGGGTTTCAGCCAGATGTCGTTCCAGCCCCAGAATGCCGAGTCCACATCCTGGTGATGACGCCCCAGCCGCGCACGCAGGTCCGATTCCAGATAGGCCTGGCGCGCCATGGCGATGCTGGCCACCGAGATGTCTTCGACAAAGAGGTGCGGCGCGGCGGCCACCACCCCGGCGATGGCATCCGGATACCGCGCGGCGTACAGCAACGCGATCGAGCCGCCGTCGCTATGGCCGAACAACACGGGCTTGTCGTGGTGCGCGTTCACGCCCAGGACCTCAAGCAGGGCGGGCAGGACTTCGTGTGCTTCGCGATGCATGAAGTCCACGGGCCACGCTTCACGCAACGGCCGCGCGGTCGACTGGCCGTATCCATAGCGTGAGTACACGAGGCCGCGGCACCCGGCCGCATCGCAGACGCGTTGGGGGAAATCCTTCCACATCGACACCGATCCCAGTCCCTCGTGCAGGAACACGATAAGTGGGGCATCGACGCGTTCCGGCGCGATCCACGCGCATTCCAGCCGCATGTCGCGGCCGCGCGCGTGAATGTTGGCAAAGACCGTGGCGGCGTGGGTTGCCGCGGGGGCGGCGGCAGTCATAGCGCGGCCTCTTCCAGCGCGCGCAAACGGAACCGCTGGATCTTGCCGGTGGCCGTCTTGGGCAGTTCCTCCAGGAAGTCGATCTGGCGCGGGTACTTGAACGGCGCCAGATGCTGCTTCACGTAATGCTGCAAGGCGGCGCCGGTCTGCGCGTCGGGCTCGAAGCCGGCGCGCAGCACCACGTAGGCCTTCGTCTTGACCAGGCCGTCGTGGTCCGGCACGCCGATCACTGCGGCTTCCAGCACCGCCTCGTGCTGGATCAGGATGTTCTCGACTTCCACCGGCGACACGTACTGGCCGCTGACCTTGATCATGTCGTCACTGCGGCCGGCGTAGGTGTAGTAGCCGTCCGGATCGCACACGTACTTGTCGCCGCTTTTGAGCCAGTCGCCCAGAAAGCACTGGCGCGTCTTGTCGCGGTTGTTCCAGTACATCAGCGCGGCGCTGGGGCCCTTGATGTAGAGATCGCCGATGGCGCCCGGCGAGACCGGCGCGCCGTTGTCGTCGCGCAGTTGCACCTCATAGCCGGGCACGGGCTTGCCCGTGGTGCCGTAGCGCAACTGGCCCGCGCGGTTCGAAATGAAGATGTGCAGCATCTCGGTCGAGCCGATTCCGTCCAGGATTTCACAGCCGAAGTGACGCGTGAAGCGCTCGCCGATGTCGCGCGGCAGGGCCTCGCCGGCGGACGTGCACACGCGCATCGCCACCTGCTCGCGGGCGGGCAGGTCGGGCGAAGCCAGCATGCTGGCATACAGCGTCGGCACGCCATAGAACACGGTGGGACGATGCCGGACCAGGCGCTGGAACACGGCCTGCGGGGTGGGGCGCTCGGCCATCAGCACGACGGTGGCGCCCACCGACAGCGGAAACGTCAGTCCATTGCCCAGGCCGTACGCAAAGAACAGTTTCGCGGCCGAGAACGCCACGTCGTCTTCACGGATGCCGAGCACGGGCTTGGCGTAGAGCTCGGCCGTGTGCCAGAGGTTGCCGTGGGTGTGCACCACGCCCTTGGGCTTGCCCGTGGAGCCGGACGAATACAGCCAGAACGCAATCTCATCCGACAGCGTCCGCGCGGCGGGCGCGAGCGGGGCGGCCGCCAGCAGCGATTCGAATTCGTGGGCGCCGTCGGGCAGGTTTGCGCCGGGCTGCGAGACGACCAGGTGTTCGATGTCGGCCGGCGCCTGGGCAAGCGCCGATTGCAGGACCGGCAGCAACGCGCCCGACACGAACACGGCCCGAACGCGGCTGTGCGCAACGATGTAGGCGTAGTCGTCGGCGGTGAGCAGAGTGTTCACGGCCACCGGCACCACGCCGGCGTGCAGCGCGCCCAGGAACACCACCGGCCAGTCGGCCGTGTCCTGCATCAGCAGCAGGATGCGCTCCTCGCGGCGCAGGCCCAGATTGCGCAGCGCGCCCGCCATGCGGGCCACCCGCTCGGCCAGCTCGCCATACGTGAGCTGGCGGGTGTCGTCGATGTAGGCCAGCTTGGCGGCGCGCGGCGCGTTCAGCGCGGCCAGGTGGCTGGCGAAATTCAGTTCGGCGGGGCAGGTGTTCACGGTTGTCTCCTGATGTCCTGGTGGGCGGACGCCGTGCCTGTGTTTGTTGTTGGCGGCAGGGCGGGTGTCCGGACCGGCTGTCAGCCGGGGCGCGTGAAGTCGATGGCCCCGCCGGGCAACAGATACAGCACCAGGGCGCGGCCTTGCGTGACAGTGGGGCGGTGCGCCGACCCCGGGCCATAAACCAGCCAGCCGGCGCCGTGGCCATCAAAGCGGGCGTCTTCGGTCAGCGGCATGATCATGTCGATCTCGCCATTGGGATGCGCGTGGTGCGGACCCGCCAGATCGATCATGTCGACGACGTCCACCGAGCAGCCGCCCAGGTCCTCGGCCGGCTTGATGACGCGGCCATACCGGATGCCGCCGCCTTCGCGGTTGCACATCCAGCCGTCGGCCACGCCCTGCCTACAGGTGGCAAAGATGTCCTGGAACAGCGCGCTGTCCGGACCGGCCGCGTCATTGAGCCGGGTTTGCAGCGCTGCATCCAGCGGCTGGCCGGCCGTCAGACGCGTCACGTCGCGCATCAGGGCATGGAATTGGTCAGGCGTACTCACCAGGCGGCTCCTTTACACTGTCGGCGCTTTGGCAGTCCGAACTGGACTGCTGTTTTTTTGCACCGGATCGGCTGTGGACTCGTTGGATGGAAAAATAGTGCTTCCGTTGATGTGGGTCAAGCACTATAGTGCATAAAAGAGCGGTAATCAGGGTTTTTGCGGAGTCAGTCGAACCATGAATCAAGCGCTAGACACGGCGCCCATCGAACCCCGGCGCGAGCCCTTTCTGATCGCTCTGGGCGAGCGCGTGCGCCGTTTGCGCGCCATTCGCGGCATGACGCGCAAGGGGTTGTCCCAGGCGACAGGCGTGTCCGAACGCCACCTGGCCAATCTGGAACATGGCGTCGGCAACGCGTCGATCCTGGTGCTGCTGCAGATTGCCCGCGCCTTCAACTGCGCACTGGCGGAGCTGGTGGGCGACGTCACGACGGAATCGCCCGACTGGCTGCTGATCCGTGAATTGCTCAGCGGGCGCACCGAGTCGGATCTGCAGCGCGCCCGCGAGGCGCTGTCGCAGCTGTTTGGCGTGGGGGCGGGGGCACAGCGCCCGAACCGCACGCAGCGCGTGGCGCTGATCGGCCTGCGCGGCGCGGGCAAGTCGACGCTGGGCCAGATGCTGGCCGACGACCTGGGCTATCCCTTTGTGGAACTGAACCGCGAGATCGAGCGCGTGGCGGGCTGCGGCATCCTGGAGATCCACAACCTCTACGGCCCCAACGCCTATCGCCGTTACGAACGGCGCGCGCTCGAAGAGGCCGTGCAGATCTACCCGGAAATGGTGCTGGCCACGCCTGGCGGCCTGGTGTCGGAACCTGCCACGCTGAATCTGCTGCTGACCCATTGCTACACGGTCTGGCTGCGCGCCACGCCCGAAGAGCACATGGGCCGCGTCATGGCGCAGGGCGACTTCCGCCCCATGTCGGGCAACAACGAAGCCATGGCTGACCTGAAGCGCATCCTGGCCGGACGCGAGGCGTTTTACGCCAAGGCGGATCTGACCTGGGTGACGAGCAATCTGGAGGTGCCGGAAAGCTTTGCTGGCTTGCGCACGCAGGTGCGCAAGGCTTGCGGGCTGCCGTTGTAACACTGCTCCGGCCACTCGCCCTGCCTGGTCTTCGATTGGCCGCCCGTTCGCGGGCGGCCTTTTGCTGTCCACTGCGATACCTACAAGACCTGCACTTTCCTGCATATTCCGCTTGACGCTCCGAATCGCCTGCACTAATCTGCATAATAATTCATGTGGTGCAATATTGTTCCTGTCCGAGCACCGGGCGTATGAGGAGACACACTATGAGCAGCCCCATCAGCCGGGTCGACTTTCGAACCGATCCCGCCCAGTACCGGCATTGGCGCCTGGCCTTCGACGGTGCGGTCGCGACACTGGCCATGGACGTCGCCGAAGACGGCGGCCTGCGCCCCGGCTACAAGCTCAAGCTCAATTCGTACGACCTGGGCGTCGACATCGAATTGCACGACGCGCTGCAGCGCATCCGTTTCGAACACCCGGAAGTGCGCAGCGTAGTCGTCACCAGCATGAAGGACCGGATCTTCTGTTCCGGCGCCAATATCTTCATGCTGGGGTTGTCCACCCACGCCTGGAAAGTGAACTTCTGCAAGTTCACCAACGAAACCCGTAACGGCATCGAAGACTCCAGCCGCCATGGCGGGTTGAAGTTCATCGCCGCGCTGAATGGCGCCTGCGCGGGTGGCGGCTACGAACTGGCGTTGGCCTGCGACGAAATCCTGCTGATCGACGACCGCTCGTCTTCCGTGGCCCTGCCCGAAGTGCCCCTGCTGGGCGTGCTGCCCGGCACGGGCGGCCTGACTCGCGTCACCGACAAGCGCCGTGTGCGGCACGATCATGCCGACATCTTCTGCACGCTGGTCGAGGGCGTGCGCGGGCAACGCGCCAAGGACTGGCGGCTGGTGGACGACGTGGTCAAGCCCGCCCGTTTCGAGGAAGAAGTCGGCGCCCGCGCGCAGGCGCTGGCCAAGGACAGCCACCGCCCGGCGGGCGAGCAAGGCGTGTCGCTGACGCCGCTGCAACGTACGGAGACCGAGACCAGCCTGTCCTATCGCTACGTCGACGTGCAGTTCGACCGCGAAAAGCGTCAGGCGACGTGGACGGTTCGCGCCCCGCAAGGCCCTGTTGAAACGGAACTGCAGGACATCGTCGCCGCGGGCGCCGCCTGGTGGCCGCTGCAGATGGCGCGCGAACTGGACGACGCCATCCTGTCGATGCGCACCAACGAACTGGACATCGGCACCTGGATCCTGAAGACCGAGGGCGACCCCGAGGCGGTGCTGGCCGCCGACGCGGCGCTGGAACGGCACGCGGACCACTGGTTCGTGCGCGAGACCGCCGGCATGCTGCGCCGCACGCTGGCGCGGCTGGACGTGACGTCGCGCAGCCTGTTCGCGCTCATCGAACCGGGCTCGTGCTTTGCGGGCACGCTGCTGGAACTGGCGTTGGCCGCCGACCGCAGCTACATGCTGGACGTGGAGGACGACGAAGCCATCGACGCCGCGCCGCCGCAGATTGTGGTGGGCGAGCGCAACTTCGGCGCATACCCGATGGTGAACGGCCAGAGCCGCCTGCAACGGCGCTTTTACGGCGAAACGCAGCCGCTGGAAGCGGTGCGCGCGCAGGCCGGACGCAGCCTGTCGGCCACCGGCGCGCTCGAGCTGGGCCTCATCACGTATGCACCCGACAGCATCGACTGGGACGACGAAGTGCGGCTGGCGCTGGAAGAGCGCCGTGCGCTGTCGCCCGATGCGCTGACCGGCCTGGAAGCCAACCTGCGTTTTGGCGGGCAAGAAACCATGGAGACCCGCATCTTCGGCCGGCTCACCGCGTGGCAGAACTGGATCTTCAACCGTCCCAATGCGGCGGGCGACAAGGGCGCGCTCAAGCTGTACGGCAAGGGCGAGCAGGCGGCATTCGACTGGAACCGCGTCTGAGCGGCAGCAACGAGAAAAACGGCCCCATTCCAAGAATCAGGAGAGAGACATGTCCGGCATCAACTACACCGACAAGATTCCCAACAACGTCAACCTGTCCGGCGACCGCACGTTGCAGCGCGCGCTGGAACACTGGCAGCCCAATTACCTGCAGTGGTGGCAGGACATGGGACCGGATGGCTCGCACGGCTTCGACGTCTATCTGCGCACGGCGGTCAGCGTCGAGCCCGACGGCTGGGCGCATTTCAATCACGTGCGCATGCCCGACTACCGCTGGGGCATCTTCCTGGCGCCGCAGGACGGGCAGCGCAAGATCCATTTTGGCGAGAACATCGGCCGCGACGTGTGGCAGGACGTGCCGGGCGAACACCGCGCCAACCTGCGCCGCATCATCGTCACGCAGGGCGACACCGAACCCGCCTCGATCGAGCAGCAGCGGCACCTGGGCCTGACCGCGCCGTCGCAGTACGACCTACGCAACCTGTTTCAGATCAACGTCGAAGAAGGCCGCCACCTGTGGGCAATGGTGTATCTGCTGCATCGCTACTTCGGTCGTGACGGCCGCGAGGAAGCCGACGCGCTGCTGCAGCGCAGCTCGGGCGATTCCGACAATCCGCGCATCCTTGGCGCCTTCAACGAAAAGACGCCGGACTGGCTGGCGTTCTACATGTTCACGTACTTCACCGATCGCGACGGCAAGTTCCAGTTGTGCGCGCTGGCCGAGTCCAGCTTCGATCCGCTGGCCCGCACGACCAAGTTCATGCTGACCGAGGAAGCGCATCACATGTTCGTGGGCGAGTCCGGCATCTCGCGCGTCATCCAGCGCACCTGCGAAGTGATGAAGGAACTGAAGACCGACGATCCGCTGGCCGTACGCGCGGCCGGTGTGATCGACCTGCCCACCATTCAGCGCTACCTGAACTTCCACTACAGCGTCACCATCGACCTCTTCGGCGCGGACCAGTCGTCCAACGCCGCCATCTTCTATGGCTCGGGCCTGAAGGGCCGCTACGAAGAGACCAAGCGCAACGACGACCATCAGCTCAAGAACGACACCTACCGCGTGCTGAACGTCAGCAACGGCAAGCTGACGGAGATCGAGGTGCCGATGCTCAACGCGCTGAACGAAGTGCTGCGCGACGACTTCATCCGAGATTCCGTGGCCGGCATCGGCCGCTGGAACAAGGTCATCGAAAAGAGCGGCCTGGCCTTTCGCCTGCAGGTGCCGCACAAGGCGTTCAACCGCCAGATCGGCACGCTGGCCGGCATTCGCATGTCGCCCGAGGGCGAGATCGTGTCCGAATCGCAATGGCAGGCCAATCAGCACAAGTGGCTGCCCACGCCGGAAGATCGCGCGTTCGTCGCGTCGCTGATGGGCCGAGTCACGGAACCGGGCAAGTTCGCCAACTGGATCGCGCCGCCTGTCATGGGTGTCAACCGCCAGCCGGTGAACTTCGAGTACGTGCGTTTCAACTGATGGCACGCGCGGGCCGCGTGCCCGCGCGTTTGGGAGGACGGCGATGAACGCCCCGTTACCGGTGGAAGTCCTGAAGCAGCACCTGATCGATCCCGAGATCTGCATCCGCTGCAATACCTGCGAAGAGACCTGTCCGGTCGATGCGATCACGCACGATTCGAACAACTATGTCGTGGATCCGGAAATCTGCAACGGCTGCATGGCCTGCGTGCCGCCGTGCCCAACCGGTTCCATCGACAACTGGCGGCTGGTGGTGCGCGCCGAAGCCTATTCCGTGCAGGACCAGTTCGGCTGGGAAGAGCTACCGCAGGAAAAGTCGTTGCCGGTGGACGCTGCGGTGGCGGGCGATGCCGCGCAGCAGGCCGTGGCGGATCCGCAGGCGGAACCGGCAGCCGCGCCGGCGATGCTGGTAACGCCCGGCGCCGCCGTTCCCCCGTGGTCCGCTGCGCACCCCTATGTGAATCTGTACACGCACAAGACGCCCATCACCGCGACGGTCGTGGGCAACTACCGTGTCACCGGCGCCGACACGGAAAGCGATATCCACCACATCGTGCTCGACTTCGGCGAGCAGCCGTTTCCGGTGCTGGAAGGGCAGTCGATCGGCATTCTGCCGCCCGGCGTGGACGCGATGGGCCGGCCGCATCACGCGCGCCAGTATTCGCTGGCGAGCCCGCGCGACGGCGAACGGGCGGGCTACAACAACCTGTCGCTGACCGTCAAACGCGTTACGCAGGACCATGGTGGAGAGGCCGCGCATGGCGTCTGCTCCAACTATCTGTGCGACCTCGCCAAGAACGACACGGTGAAGGTGATCGGCCCGTTCGGCCACAGCTTCCTGATGCCGAATCATCCGAAGGCCAATCTCATCATGATCTGCACGGGCACCGGTTCGGCGCCGATGCGGGCCATGACCGAGCGCAGCCGCCGCCTGATCGGCACGGCAGACATCGGCAAGCTCATGCTTTTTTTCGGCGCGCGCACCGAACGCGAGCTGCCGTACTTCGGCCCGCTGATGAAGCTGCCGCGCGACTTCATCGACATCAACCTGGCGCTCTCGCGCGAACCCGGGCAGCCCAAGCGCTACGTGCAAGACCTGCTGCTCGAGCGTGCCGAGCAGGTACGCGGATTGCTGGCCGACCGCAACACCTGCATCTACGTCTGCGGCCTGAAGGGCATGGAGGTCGGCGTGCTGGACGCGCTGCGCGAAGTGGTGGTGCAGTCTGGCGAGGATTGGTCTATCCTGCATGAAGCGCTGCGCCGCGAAGGCCGGCTGCACTTCGAGACTTACTGATCCACAACAACAGATGCGTGACGATCGGCGCGCCTGGGCGCGCCGATTTCGTTTGCACGGGGAAAACAAGACATGAAGTTCGCCGAATTCAAGGACGGCATGGTGATCAAGGGCGGGCCGGTCACCGTGACGGAAGCGGAGATCCTGGAGTTTGCCCGCAAGTACGATCCCCAATGGTTCCACACCGATCCGCAGCGCGCCGCGGCAGGCCGATGGGGCGGCCTTATCTCGAGCGGCTGGCACACCTGCGCGCTGGCCATGCGCATGGCGGTCGACGCCGCCTTGCATGATTCCGAATCCTTCGGCTCGCCCGGCCTGGGCGAAGTCCGCTGGCGCACGCCGGTGCGCCCGGGCGACACCCTGCACCTGCACGCGCGCGTGCAAGGCGCGCGGCATTCGTCCTCGCGCCCGGACCTGGGCATCATCAACTGGGCGTGGACGGTCGTGAACCAGCACGACGAAAGCGTGCTGGAAATGGACGCGACCAGCCTGTTCGACCTGTCCGGCAACAATTAGCCGGCGCGGCCTTTTTTAGCGCTTGCTCGCCTGCTTCAGAATGGCGGCCCCTTCCGGGCCGGCCGCCGCTTTCCAGGCGTTGATCGATTCCTTGGAGGCGTCCTGCAGTGCCTTGCGCACCGCGGGCGGCACGGCGGTGTTGATCGCGACCCCATTCTTGCGCATGTTCGCGTAGTTCTGCTGCAGGCGGCCTTCGATGCGTTTCCACTGCTCGGTCTCGGTCTGCGCAGCTGCCTGGTCGATGGCCTTGCGCGAACGCGCGTCCAGCGCCTCGTAGGCTTTCAGGTTCATCGTCGCCACCGAGATCGGCATGGCGTAGTTGATCTCGGCGAAGTGGGGCAGGTATTCCCACAGCTTGCGGCCCGCGCCGCCGTCGCCGGAGGACAGCACCGCATTGACCTCGCCCGACGCGATGCGCGGCATGGCGTCGGCAAACGAGATGTTCTCCGCGCGTGCGCCCGCGCGCTGCATGACGTCCTGCGACGTCGCATCGTAGGTGCGGATGGTCAGGCGTTTCAGCGCCGCCACGCTGTCCACCTTCTGCTTGGACCAGATGCCCGACGCTGGCCACGGCGTGGTGTAGAGCAGCTTCTGGCCGTGCGCGGCCAGCAGCTTTTCATACGCCGGGCGCGCCGCCTTGTTGAGGTTGCGCGCCTTGGACAGCGAGTCCGCCAGGAAGGGCAGGGACGACACGCCAAACAGGGGGTACTTCGTGGCCAGCGCGCCGGCGAAGGCGTCGCCGGCATCGACCTTGCGCGTCTGCACCGCGTCGATCATGTCGCCCGACTTGATGCCTTTGGCCGCGTCGAAGCTCGCGTCGATGACGACGTTGCCCGCCGACTTGGCGCGCACCAGCTCGGCGAACGTGGACACGCCTTGACCCGGCATGGACGTGGCCGGGTATTCGGTGGTCATGGTCAGTGTCGTGGCGGCCTGAGCGCCGTGGGCAACGAAGGCCATGGCGATGACTGACGCCAGGCGCAGGGGGGTGATGCGATGCATGCGCGACTCCTGTGGAGGGAATCCGCAAAGCGTACGAGGTGTACAGGCGTACGCCTAGTCGGGCTTACGGCAATGCGCGGGCGGTGCGGGATCGGGCGTATGGCGTATTGCCTTCGGACCAAGCCCGATGCCAGAACTTGCGAACCTGCTGGATCCGGCTTGGGCGTAGTTCAGCGAAACGCGGCATTGGCGTCATGGAATGCAATGCCGCGACTCAGCGCTTGTCCGTAGGCTCGCAGGGGGGGCTCGGTTCGGTAAAGCGATCAAGAAATCCATGGCGAATCACCGTTCGCTCAATTCTTGCGCCCGGCCCGATGCAGACGTCGATTCGCTTGAACGGCTTGGTGATTTCCAGCGAGTCAGTGCTTTGGCTGGGAAATGTCAGCAGCAGCCACATGTCGGGCTTCGGGAACATCGCGGTGTGGTGGACTGACGTCTCGCCTGGGCTCATTCCGAATTTCGCGGTGTTGTGGTTGTCGTTGAAAAACACGCCGATCCGGTCCGTCGCCCGCTCGGAATAATGCAACAGCACTATCGGCGAGAACGTGCCCCATAAGGCTATGGAACACCAAAGCGCAGCTAGCAATCCAATGATGATGGCGAAGAATTTCAGCACGCAGCCCATCATGTCCCCTTGCGAACGCATTTGTGGATATCTTTGGCCCGATGCCGAGCATTTCCCCAAGGTAGCGGTACGGCTTCAACCACTCGCAGGAGCGTCGCCGTCGTCAGTTCGTGGGGTTTGACCTGGCGATAAAGATCGCAGCCCAGCTTGATGGAAATATGATCTGGCACATCGTCAGCACTCGCAGGCCAGACACCGTTCTCTGGGTGGTGCTGCATGGTCGGCCATCGCTTCTTCAGCACAGCAGAGTAGGCATCCAGCAGCGCCTGTGCCATGCCTGCCGAGCCTACGCGAACAATCGGGCGGCCTGACATATTTCATCCTTGCAGATTGGCGGTGCGCGTAGAACAACACTCCGTCTAGCGACCGAAAATCAGAAGAATTTGGAAATTGCGCGAAGCGCGTCAGGTCGGTCCAATATCGGACCGACGCACGTCAAATTCCTGCAACTCAGTTAGCTGGGCCGTGCTCGGCTTGGAGTGCTAACCGTACGTCGTCATAAAAAAACCCCCGACAGTTGGATTTCTTCCAACTGTCGGGGGTCAGACCGCCCAGCAGGCGGCCTTCTTTTCTACACCAGGCAAGCGATCAATAGAACGCCTGGATGCCCGTCTGTGCGCGGCCCAGGATCAGGGCGTGCACGTCGTGGGTGCCTTCGTAGGTGTTGACCACTTCCAGGTTCACCAGGTGGCGGGCGACGCCGAACTCGTCGGAGATGCCGTTGCCGCCGAGCATGTCGCGGGCCAGGCGGGCGATGTCCAGCGCCTTGCCGCACGAATTGCGCTTCATGATCGAGGTGATTTCGACGGCGGCAGTGCCTTCGTCCTTCATGCGGCCCAGGCGCAGGCAGCCTTGCAGCGCCAGCGTGATTTCGGTCTGCATGTCGGCCAGCTTCTTCTGGATGAGCTGGTTGGCAGCCAGGGGGCGGCCGAACTGCTTGCGGTCCAGGGTGTATTGGCGGGCGGTGTGCCAGCAGGCCTCGGCGGCGCCGACAGCGCCCCAGGCGATGCCGTAGCGGGCGGAGTTCAGGCAGGTGAACGGACCCTTCAGGCCGGACACGCCGGGCATCATCTGGTCGGCGGACACTTCCACTTCGTCCATGACGATTTCGCCGGTGATCGACGCGCGCAGGCCGACCTTGCCGTGGATGGCGGGGGCCGACAGGCCCTTCATGCCCTTTTCAAGGATGAAGCCGCGGATCTTGCCGTCGAAGTCGCCGCCGACGCACTTGGCCCACACCACGAACACGTCCGCGATGGGCGAGTTGGTGATCCACATCTTGTTGCCGCTGACCTTATAGCCGTCGGCCGTTTTGACGGCGCGGGTTTCCATGCCGTTGGGGTCGGAGCCGTGGTTGGGTTCGGTCAGGCCGAAGCAGCCGATCCACTCGCCGCGCGCCAGCTTGGGCAGGTACTTCTTCTTTTGTTCTTCGCTGCCGAATTCGTTGATCGGCACCATCACCAGCGAGGACTGCACGCTCATCATCGAGCGGTAGCCGGAGTCGACGCGTTCGACTTCACGGGCGATCAGGCCGTAGCTGACGTAGTTCAGGCCGGCGCCGCCGTATTCGACGGGAATCGTGGCGCCCAGGAGGCCCAGTTCGCCCATTTCGGAGAAGATCTCGGGATCGGTCTTCTCGTTGCGGAACGCGTTGAGCACGCGGGGAGCCAGCTTGTCCTGCGAGTAGGCGTAGGCGGCGTCGCGCACCATACGCTCTTCGTCGGTCAGTTGCTGGTCCAGCAACAGAGGATCTTGCCAGTGGAATGAGGGGTTCGAGGACATGCTGGGTCTCCGCTATGGATTTCCGTGATCGGAATCTAGAAAGTTTAAACTTAAAATAATTCGGGCGGCAAGTTGGGGTTTGCACGGCGGTGCGCCTGGGCGCGCCGCCGGATGATCTGCCGGTTATGTCGCCCGTGCAGGGTTCAGTGCTGGGCCTTCAGCGCCGCCTCGCGGATCTTCTCGAGGGTCGTGGACGGGCTGATGGTTTCCGGGTCGATGAAGCAGTGCAGGATCGCCGGCTTGCCGCTGGCCAGTGCCCGTTCGAAGGCCGGCGCGAACTGTTCGGTGGTCTCCACGCGTTCGCCGTGGCCGCCAAAGGCGCGCGCGTAGTCGGCGAAATCGGGGTTCTTGAGCTCGGTCGCGGAAATGCGGCCCGGATAGTGCTTTTCCTGGTGCATGCGGATCGTGCCGTACATGCCGTTGTCCACCAGGATCACGACGATGGGCAGGTCATACTGCACCGCCGTCGCGAACTCCTGGCCGTGCATCAGGAAGCACCCGTCGCCCGCGAAGCACACGACGGTCTTGTCCGGCCAGACGCGCTTGGCGCCCACGGCCGCCGGCAGACCGTAGCCCATGGATCCGGAGGTAGGGGCCAACTGCGTGCCAAAGCGCGTGAAGCGGTGAAAGCGATGCAGCCAGGTAGCATAGTTGCCCGCGCCATTGGTCATGATGGCGTCGGCCGGCAACGTCTTTTCCAGATACCCCATCACCTGGCCCAATTGCAGCGCGCCCGGAGTGGTGACGGTTTCGGGGTCGCTCCATTTCAGGTACGACTCGCGCATCGCCTTGGTGCCTTCAGCCCAGACCGGCGCGGCCGGCGCCTTCAGGCCGGCCAGCGACGCGGCAAAGGCGGACGGCGACGTGTTGATGGCCAGGGTGGGGCGGTACACGCGGCCCAGCTCGGCGGCATCGGGATGCACGTGCACCAGTTTTTGCTTGGGCACCGGGATGTCCAGCAGCGTGTACGCCTGGCTGGGGTTCTCGGACATGCGGCCGCCCACCAGCAGGATCAGGTCGGCGTCGGTCACGCGCTTGAGCAGTGCGGGGTTGATGCCCAGACCCACGTCGCCGATGAAGCAAGGATGGTCGGCCGGGAACAGCATCTGGCGGCGGAACGACACGGCGGTCGGCAGCGCATGGCGTTGTGCGAAGTCGGCAAATTCCTGCACGGCGCGCGCGTCCCAGCGCGTGCCGCCCAGGATGGCGACCGGGTTCTTGGCGCCGGCCAGCAGTTTTTCCAGGTCGGCCAGCTGGCCGGCGGTGGGGGCGGATTCAATCACTTCGTAGCGCGGCGCGTCGGCCACCTTGGCGGCTTCGACCAGCATGTCTTCCGGCAGCGCAATCACGACCGGGCCGGGGCGGCCCGAGGTGGCGATGTGAAACGCGCGCGAGATCAGTTCGGGAATGCGTTCGACCTGATCGATCTCGGTCACCCATTTGGCCTGCGTGCCGAACACGGCGCGGTAATCCATTTCCTGGAAGGCTTCGCGCTCGCGCATGCCGCGCTCGATCTGGCCGACGAACAGGATCATCGGCGACGAATCCTGCTTGGAAATGTGCACGCCAGCCAGCGCGTTGGACGCGCCCGGGCCGCGCGTCACCATGCAGATGCCGGGTTCGCCCGTCAGCTTGCCGTGCGCATCGGCCATCATGGCCGCGCCGCCTTCCTGGCGGCACACCGTGACCTTGATGTCGGCATCGTGCAGGCCGTCCAGCACCGCCAGATAGCTTTCGCCGGGGACACAAAAGACATGTTTGACGCCATGGGCGACCAGTTGGTCGACCAGAATGTGACCGCCAAGGCGGGAATCTTGCTGGGGCATGGTGGTGTCGTGGTTAGCCTAGGGTAGAACTCCCGAGCATATGTTCCCTGAGCGCACAACGCAATTGATAAAATTGCACATTCTGTTGATCCCTCGGCACGTGCCGGCTGGTGCGCCGCAGCATGCGGGCGCACGGCGGCGGGCCGGCTTTGCGGCGGTATTTCCATGAGAAACGGCATTCCCAATCTGGCCGCCCTGCAGGCGTTCGAGGCCTCGGCCCGGCTGGGCAGCTTTTCGCGCGCCGCCGAAGAGCTGTCGCTGACGCACAGCGCCGTCTACCGCCAGGTGGCCAGCCTGGAAGCGCGGCTGGGCGTGCAGCTGTTCACGCGGGTGCGCCGCCGGATCGTGCTGACCGATCACGGCGCCGAGTACGCCGGCCGCATCCGTCACCATCTGGACCAGATCGAAAAGGACACTTTTGGTCTCGTCAGCCGGACCGGCATGGGGCGCAGCATCCACATCGCCGTCGTACCCACGCTGGCTACCACCTGGCTGATCCCGCGTCTGGCCGACTTCCAGCGCGAGCACGGCGACATCACCGTCAGCCTGTCCGTGCGCACGCTGCCGTTCCAGTTCAAGGACCAGCCGTTCGATGGCGCGCTGTATCACGGGGACGGACTCTGGCCCGGCACGCAGGGCGGGCTGCTGTTTCCCGAACGCGAGCTGGTGCCGGTCTGTGCGCCCGAATTGGCGGCGCGCGTGGCGGAGCAGGGCGGCGGCCTGACCGGCCTGACGCATCTGCACCTGGCGTCGCGGCCGGACGCCTGGCGTCAGTGGTACGGGGCCAATGGCTATCTGTATGGTCCGCAGGCGGCCGGGGGCCCGCGCTACGAGCTCTTCACCATGGTGATGGCGGCGGTGCAGGCTGGCCTGGGCGTTGGGTTGATGCCGCGCTTTCTGGCGCAGCCGGCGTTGGACCAGGGGGCGCTGGCCATGCCGGTGCCGCAGTCGCTGGCGGTCAGCCAGGGCTATTACTTCGGTTATCCGCAACGCAGCGAACGGTCCGATGCATTGAAGGCGTTTGAAACGTGGCTCAAGTCCGCCGCCGCCGGCGTGGGCGAGCGCCTGCCCGGCCGCGCCGCGCCGTAGAATCCCGCCATGCCCACTGCCCGCCAGACGCTCGCCTCCCAAGCCGACATCGACGCCTTCATCGACGCCGTCTGGCTTGAAGACGGCCTCTCCGCCAACACCCTGGCCGCCTACCGGCGCGACCTGACGGGTTTCGCCCGCTGGCTCGAAGACCCCGAGGCCTATGCCCGGGAACTGGCCGACCGCAACGGCGAACCGGCGCGCGCCCAGACCCTGCCCGTCGGCCCGGGCAAGCCGATCCGCGACGCGCAAAAGTCCGACATCGAGGCCTGGTTCGCCTTCCGTCACGAAGAAACCCGCGCCACCACCGCCAACCGCCGGCTTGCCGCGTTGCGCCGCTTCTACGCCTGGGCGCTGCGCGAACACCGCGCCGAGCGCGATCCGTGCCTGACGCTGGTCGCCGCCAAGCAGCCGCCGCGGATGCCCAAGACGCTGTCCGAGCAGCAGGTGGACGCCCTGCTGCGCGCGCCCGACGTCAGCCAGCCGCGCGGCCTGCGCGACCGCGCCATGCTCGAGACCCTATACGCCACCGGCCTGCGCGTGTCCGAGCTGGTCGGCGTGCGCGCCTTGGACGTCAGCCTGAATGAAGGCGTGGTGCGCGTGGTGCTGGGCAAGGGCGGCAAGGACCGCCTTGTGCCCCTGGGCGCCGAAGCCGCCCACTGGATTTCGCAGTACCTGGCCACGGCGCGCCCCGAATTGGCGGCAGGCCGCGTCAGCGACGCGCTTTTCATCACCAGCCGCGCCGAGGCGATGTCGCGGCAGGCATTCTGGCAACTGGTCAAGAAATACGCCGTGCTCGCCGGCGTGCATGCGCCGCTGTCGCCGCACGTGCTGCGCCACGCCTTCGCCACCCATCTGTTGAATCACGGCGCGGACCTGCGCGTCGTGCAGATGCTGCTGGGCCATGCGGACATTTCCACCACGCAGATCTACACCCATGTGGCGCGCGAACGCCTGAAGGCGTTGCACGCGGCGCACCATCCACGCGGCTGACCGCCGCCATCTTCCTACCCACCGGCACCAACATGAGCAAAGCCCGCCACGTTTCCGAAACGCCCGCTACCCAGTTCCTCAAGCAGCACAAGGTGGCTTATTCCGAGCACACCTACGACTACGTCGACCACGGCGGCGCCGGCGAAGCCGCGCGCCAGCTCGGCCTGGATCCGCACGCCGTGGTCAAAACGCTGGTGATGGAGGACGAATCGGCCAAGCCGCTGATCGTGGTCATGCACGGCGACCGCGAGGTCTCCACCAAGAACCTGGCGCGCCAGGCCGGCCTGAAAAAGGTCGAGCCTTGCAAGCCCGAGGTCGCGCAGCGCCATTCCGGCTATCAGGTAGGCGGCACGTCGCCGTTTGGCACCCGCAAGAAGATGCCGGTGTGGGTGGAAGCCGACGTGCTGGAATATCCGGTGGTCTACATCAACGGCGGGCGGCGCGGCTATCTGGTGGGCATCGACCCGAACGTGCTGGTGGATCTGCTGGGGGCCAAGCCGGTCACGGTGGCGCTGGAGTAGGGGCGTCCGGGTGGTGTCTATGGTGGTATCCCGCTACCACCTCGCCCGCCGGCTCGGCGGGCACAATGGGACAAGAACACCAAGAACCGGAGCCCGATCCTCGGGCAAGCAACCGGACGCCACCCTCATCCCACGGAGACAATCATGAGCAAACGACTGTTGATGCTGGTCGGCGACTACGCCGAAGACTACGAAACCATGGTGCCGTTCCAGACGCTGCTGACCGTCGGACACACGGTGCATGCGGTCTGCCCGGACAAGAAGGCGGGCGACACGGTGGCCACGTCGATCCATGATTTCGAAGGTGCGCAGACCTACACCGAAAAGCGCGGCCACAACTTCACGCTGAACTACGACTTCGATCGCGTCGAGCCCTCGTCCTACGACGGCCTGGTGATCCCCGGCGGACGCGCACCCGAATACCTGCGCCTGAACGAAAAATTGCTGGAGATCGTGCGGCATTTCGACAAGGCCAACAAGCCCATCGCCGCCGTCTGCCACGGCGCGCAGATCCTGGCCGCGGCCGGCGTGCTGAAGGGCCGGACCTGCTCGGCGTATCCTGCGTGCGCACCCGAGGTTCGTCTGGCAGGCGGCACGTACGCCGAGATCGCCGTCGACCAGGCCTACACGGATGGCAATCTGGTGTCCGCGCCCGCCTGGCCCGCGCATCCGGCATGGATGGCGCAGTTCCTGGCGGTGCTGGGCACCAAGATCACGCACTGATCCAGATCACGCACTGATAGCGGCGCGCGGGGCGCCGCGCTCAGTCCGCGGCGATCACCCGCCCGGGGTTGAACAACCCCAGCGGATCGAACAGGCGCTTGATGCTTGCCATCATCGCCATCTCGTTGGCCGGTTTGTACCGGCCAATCGATCCCACCCGCAGTTGTCCCACGCCATGCTCGGCGGAGATCGACCCGTTCATGCGCGCCACCACGTCGTATACCGCGCCTGACACTGCCTTCTCCGAATTGCGCATGGCTTGGTAGGCCGACGCGTCCGCGCCCGGCGGCGTCGACACGTTGTAGTGCAGGTTGCCGTCGCCCACATGGCCAAACACGAAGATGCGCGCGTTGGGCAAAACGCCATGCACCGCCGTCTGCGCCGCGTCGATGAACTCACCGATGCGCGAGATCGGCAGCGAGATGTCATGCTTGATGTTCTCGCCGTCGATGGACTGCGCTTCGGGCAGATGATGCCGGATCTGCCAGAACGACGCCGACTGCGCCAGCGTCGACGCAATGGCCGCATCCGTGACGATGCCCGCCTCGAAGGCCGCCTCCATCAACGCCTCGAATCGCGCCGTGGCATGGGCCGCGCTTTCGGCGTCGCTTGATTCCAGCAGCACGTAGTACGGCGCCTTGGCGGGCACGGGGCTGCGCGCGCCGGGCGTGTGTTGCAGCACCAGTTCCACCGCCGGACCGCTGATCAGTTCAAAGGCCGTCAGGCTGGCCGACAGGTACGACTGCGCCAGCGACAGCAGTTGCACGGCGCTTTGC
This sequence comes from Achromobacter spanius, assembly GCF_002966795.1. Taxonomy (GTDB): domain Bacteria; phylum Pseudomonadota; class Gammaproteobacteria; order Burkholderiales; family Burkholderiaceae_B; genus Achromobacter; species Achromobacter spanius_D. Next base: position 4,741,580 of record NZ_CP023270.1, on the reverse strand, counting down.
GGATCCGGCACGGCGGCGAAGGCCGTCATCTGCGCGGCGGGGCGCGGATACAGCTTGACGGTGGCGGCCGTGATGATGCCCAGCGTGCCCTCCGCGCCAATGAAAAGCTGCTTCAGGTCGTACCCGGTGTTGTCCTTGCGCAGTCCGCGCAATCCGTTCCAGATCTGCCCGTCGGGCGTCACCACTTCCAGACCCAGGCACAGGTCGCGCGCGTTGCCATAGCGCAGCACCTGGATGCCGCCGGCGTTGGTGGCCAGGTTGCCGCCCAAGGTGCAGCTTCCTTCCGCGCCCAGGCTCAACGGAAACAGCCGGTCCGCCTGGGCGGCGGCCTCTTGGACGTTGGCCAGCACGGCGCCCGCCTGCGCGGTCAAGGTGTTGTTGTAGCGGTCCACATCCAAAATGGCGTTCATGCGGGCCAGCGACAGCACAATACTGTGCCCGCCGCTGTCCGGCACGCTGCCGCCGACCAGGCCCGTATTGCCCCCTTGCGGATAGATGGCGACGCGACGCTCACGGCACCAATGCACCAGCCTGGCCACGTCCTCGGTGCTGTCGGGCTGCGCCAGCGCCAGGGTGCGGCCCGTCCACCGCTTGCGGTAGTCGGTCAGGTGCGGCGCCAGGGCGTCGGCGTCGTCCAGCACGCGCCCCTGAAAGGCGGCGCGCAATGAGGCTTTGATGTCTTCGTCAGGCATGGCCGGCTCTTTCGTCGTGTCAGTTGGAGGAAGCGCCCGCGGCTTGCACCACGGCTTTCCACTTCTCGATCTCGGTGCCGATGAAGGCGTTGAATTCAGCGGGACCCTTGACGGACGGCACCGCGCCCAGCTCGATCACGCGCTTCTGCATATCGGGGTCGGCCATGGCCTTCTCGATAGCCTGATCGATCCGGTTCACGATGGGCGCGGGCGTGCCTGCCGGGGCCAGCACGCCAAACCACGAACCCGCCTCGAAATTAGGCACCCCGGCCTCGGCCATGGTGGGCACATCGGGCAGATTGGTGCTGCGTTCGGCGCTGGTCACCGCCAACGCGCGCAGCGTGCCGTTCTTGATGAAGGGCAGCGAGGTCGGCAGGTTGTCGAACATCAGATGCACCTGGCCGCCGACCAGGTCAGTCACCGCCGCGGCACTGCCCTTGTACGGCACGTGGACCATGTCGACACCCGTGCGGCTCTTGAACATCTCACCCGACAGATGGATCGAACTGCCCGCGCCGCTGGACGCAAAGCTCAGCTTGCCCGGATTCTTCTTGCCGTACGCGATCAGTTCCTGCACCGACTTCACCGGCAGGCTGGCCGTCACCGCCAGCACGTTGGGAACGGAAGCCACCAGCGTGATCGGCGCAAAATCCGCCGGCTTGAACCGGATGTCCTTGTAGATGGCGTAGTTGATGGCCTGCGTGCCCACCGTGCCCATCAACAGCGTGTAGCCGTCGGCATCGGCGCGCGCCACGAAGTCCGCGGCGATGTTGCCTGCCGCGCCCGGACGGTTCTCGACCACGACGGGCTGACCCACCGCTTTCTCGATGTGCGGGGCGATCAGGCGGGCCACCACGTCGGTGTTCCCGCCCGCCGAGAACGGGATGACCATGCGGATAGGCTTGGTCGGCCAGTTGTCCGCGGCGCTCGCGCCCGCCGATGCGGCCAGCGCGATCAGACCCGCGCACGCGTAGGCAATGCCCTGCTTGGTGCTCTTGAACATGTTGTCTCCTTGCTTATGGTTTTTGATGTTCGGTACTGCTGTGCATCCCGCAACGCCGCAGAAACGGCGTCCGGGAAATTCGGTCAACCCGCCTCGGCCAGGGTGCGCTTCAGGCGTTCAAGCAGCAGATCGATCTCGGCATGGTCGGTCGCGTCCAGCTTCGGACCCGGCCGGCGCATGCCCGCATGCTTGATCGCGCCTCGGCGTTTCATGATTTCCTTGCGGACGGCGACGCCCCATTGACTCTGGTTCTCGTAGCTCAGCAAGGGCAGGTAGCGGTCGAACACCGCGTGGGCTTCATCGACACGGCCTGCCGTGTACAGCGAGTACACCTGCGACAGCATCTCGGGATGCGAGAACCCGGCCATCGGCCCGTCAATGCCGCGGCCCATTTCCAGCGGCAGGAACATCGCGTTGTTGCCGGTCAGAATGGCGACCCGGCGGCCGGGCAGGGCGCGCAGCTTGGTGATCTTGGTGATGCTGGGCAGGTCCTCTTCCTTGACGGCCTGAATCTGCGGATGCCGCTCGATCAACTGGCCGATCACCGGCACCGACATCCAGGTGCCTGTCGAAAACGGAAAGTCCTGCAGCACCGTCGGCACGTTGCCGATCCGGTCAAACACGGCCTCGAAGTAGGACAACACTTCCTGCTCCGTGCGCAACCCGCCCGGCGGCGCGATCATCACGCCTGCGGCCCCGGCATCCATCACCTGACCGGTCAGCTCGGCCATCTGCGCCACGCTGCTGTTGCTCACGCCCACCACGACCGGTTTGCCCTTGGCCCGCGCGATGAACCGCGACGCGACTGCCAGCGATTCCGCCGGTGTGAGCTTGTTGGACTCGCCGGCCACGCCCAGCACGGTCAGGCCGTTGGCGCCGTGCGAAAAATAAAAGTCGGTCAGCGAGTCGACGCTATCCAGATCGATGGCGCCATTTTCCTGAAATGGCGTCTGCGCAACGATGTACACGCCACGGGCTTGGTCAAGCATGTTGTCTCCTGATCTTGGTGTGAGTATCGGCAAATATTAGCGCTAATATTTTATTAGCGCTAATATTTGCCGATAGGGAATTTCCCCAGGAAATTTGTCGCTTCCGATCAGATCACGGTGCGGTTCAACGTGGGCGGGACAGGCGAAGCGTCAGGCGCTCTGACGCCGCATCAACGTGAATCCCACATCGACCCGCAGGCCCTCGTTGGCCTGTCCGTCCAGGCGGTCGATGATGGCGCGCGCCGCCTGCTCGCCAATCAACGAGCCGTCAATGCGCACGGTCGTCAAAGGCGGGGTGGTGGCCGCCGCGTAGGCCTGATCGCCGAATCCCACGACGGCCAGGTCGCCCGGCACCTGTCTGCCCAGCGCCGCGGCTTCCAGCAACACGCCCATGGCAATCATGTCGGTGCTGCACACCACGGCATCGGCATCGGGCACGCGCGACAGCAGTTCGGCCAGACCGCTGCGGCCCGCGCCCATCGTGGCGGGGGCGGGGATCAGCACGTGGGGCGTATCAGCGTCCGCGTCGATCAAGCGCAACTTGCGCGCTGCCGCCGTGAAACCCTGCAACCGGCGACCCGCGCGCGGATCGTTGCCGATGACGGCCACGGGCCGCCGCCTTCCGGTTTCGGACAGAAACTGCGCCACGCAAGCGCCCGCAGCCTCGTGCGAAAAACCGATCAGCATGTCGACCGGATCGTCATTCCAATCCCAGGCTTCCACGACGGGAATGCGCGCCGCGCGCAACTGCGTGCGTCCCGTCGGGGTCAGCACCGTGCGCATCATGACCACGCCATCGGGCCGCCGGCCCAGGATCGCTTGCAGGGCGGGCACTTCCAGCTCGGGTTCGTAGCCGCTTTCGGTCAGCATCATTTGATACCCGTGCCGGCTCAGATGCAGGCTGAGCGTCTGCAACGCCTCCAGAAACACCGGGCTGCCCAGCGTGGGCACCGTCACCGCCACCAGACGGCTGCGGCCGCTGGCCAGCCCGCCGGCCACCAGGTCCTGCACATATCCGGTCTGGGCGATGGCGTCGTGGATCAGCTTGACCGTGCGTTCAGGCACGTTCTCGGGGGCGTTCAGCACGCGCGACACCGTGTGCATCGACATGCCCGCCACGCGCGCGACGTCGGCAATGGTCACCCGGCCGGATCCACGCCGAGGCGCGCGGCTGGTGGCAGGCTTGCTGCGACGCTCAGTGGGAGGGGTAGGCAATGCGGCCTCGCTGGGATCAGGGTAGGCCGGATTGTACCGAGCCGCCGCCATGAAAAAGCGCCCGCCGCGGCATGGGCCGCAGCGGGCGCCATTGTGGCGCACGCAGGGATCAGGCGAAGTCGAGCACGATGCGGCCTTCGATCTGGCCCTGCTTCATGCGGTCGAACACGCTGTTGATGTTTTCCAGGCTTTCGGTGGCGACCGTGGCGTGGACCTTGCCTTCTTCGGCAAACTGCAGCGACTCCTGCAGATCCAGCCGGGAACCGACAATGGAGCCGCGCACGGTCACGCCGTTCAGCACCATGTCGAAGATCGACAGCGGGAAGTCCCCCGGCGGCAGCCCATTCAGCGAGATCGTGCCGCCCCGGCGCACCATGCCGAGCGCCTGCTCGAAAGCCTTGGGCGACACCGCGGTGATCAACGCACCATGCGCGCCGCCGATCTCCCGTTTCAGGTACGCAGCCGGATCCGTGGTCCGCGCATTGACGGTGACTTCGGCGCCCAGGCGGCGCGCGAAGTCCAGCTTGGCGTCGTCGATATCCACCGCGGCGACGTTCAGGCCCATCGCCTTCGCGTATTGCACCGCCATGTGGCCCAAGCCGCCGATCCCCGAGATGACCACCCAGTTGCCCGGGCGCGTGTCCGTCATCTTCAGGCCCTTGTACACGGTGACGCCGGCGCACAGGATCGGGGCCACGTCGACGAAGCCGACGCTCTTGGGCAAGAGGCCCACGTAATCGGCGGCCGCCAGCGCGTATTCAGCGAAGCCGCCGTTGACGGAGTAACCCGTGTTCTGCTGCGATTCGCACAGGGTTTCCCAGCCGCCCAGGCAGTGTTCGCAATGGCCGCAAGCGGAGTACAGCCAGGGGATTCCGACGCGGTCGCCTTCCTTGACGTGGGTGACGCCAGCACCCGCGGCGACGACGTAGCCGACGCCCTCGTGGCCGGGAATGAAAGGGGGATTGGGTTTGACGGGCCAGTCGCCCTCAACGGCGTGCAGGTCCGTGTGACAGACGCCGCAGGCTTCGATCTTTACCAGGAGCTCGCCGGGACCTGGGCGCGGCACGGCGACTTCTTCGATTACCAGCGGTTGGCCAAACGCGCGTGCCACTGCGGCCTTCATGGTCTTGTTCATCACTACCTCCGAAGTCTGATCAGTTTCACTATGCTCGGCCGCTTGGTCGGCCAAAGCCATGATGTACATCAATCAGCGCGGGAAGGTACAACTCGTCACCCAGTCGGGGCCGTATTGCGGGCGGCGCGGCAATCGTCGTACAGTCGTTTGCAGGCGCGCCGGTCCCGGCAGCGTGTCGCCGATGCCCAGGAGCCTCCCATGTGTGAAATCTTCATCCGCGCCACCGAGCACTCCTATGCCTGCGAAACCCGATCGCTGCGCCTGCATGGCGTGGCGACCAGCCTGCGGCTCGAGCACCTGTTCTGGCAGGTCCTTGAAGAAATCGCCGGGCGGGACGGCATGCGGGTCACGCAACTGATCGAACGCCTGTACGACGAACTGGTCGAGTACCGCGGCGAGGCCGCCAACTTCACCTCGTTCCTGCGCGTGTGCTGCCTTCGGTATCAGCTGCTGCAGGCCGACGGCCGGATCCCGCGCGACGCCAGCGTGCCGATTCAATCGCTCAATGCAAAAGCCGTTCTGGAAGGGCTGCCGCCGTCGCTGTGCGACGCCCAGCCGGTCCCGGCAAAGCGCCGCGCGGCATGACGCACGCGTCCATGCGGCCGGCGAGGGCAGGACGCCCGGCCGAGTAACGGCAGCGCCCCGGCCCGGCCATTCGTCAGGCCTACCATTCGTCAGGCCTGCTGCCTGGCCCGCAACCCGCGCAGCAACAGCTCCAATGCCGCAATGCCGCGCGCCAGCCGTGCATTGCCGTCTTCGCCGTCGGCAATCCAGAACGCGGCCTCGGCCAGACTGCCGTAAATCAGCGACGCCAGCGCCTGCGCATCCGCGTCGGCCACAACCCCTTGCTGGATGAGGTTGTCGATCAGGCGCCGCATCGATTCGACGCAGTGGCGTTGGGATTCCGGCGATGCGCCGCCCAGGACCGCCGTGGCGTCGCGTAGCACGATGCGCTGAATCTCAGGCTCCAGCGCCATTTCCAGATAGGCATGGCAGCGTTTGCGAAAGCCTTCCCAAGCGTCGTCGGCGCCGTCCGAGATCGTCTGCAGGCGTGCATCCATCTCGGCGTCGATCTGCGCCACGACAGCCGTCAGCAATCCCTTCTTGTCGCCGAAGTGGTGATATAGCGCGCCACGGGTCAGTCCCGCCTGCGCGGTGAGGTCGTCCATCGAAGTGGCGGCATAGCCATGCGCCGCGAAGCACTGTCTAGCCGTTGCGAGCAGCGTGGCGCGGGTTTCTTCCATCTCGGCGCGCGTGCGGCGAACCATCCCTCTCTCCTTACATACGGAACGTATGATTATTTACAAACAGCCCGTATGAATATAGGATTCTATTCATACGGACTGTTTGTATTGTCGCTGGCCGGCCGTTCAGCGGCAAGCCGATACCTGCTGGAGAGCTGAATGACCAACCCTTATGGCGACCTTTTCGCCGCCCGCGGCACGCGGGGCTTTGCCTTGGCGGGCCTGTTGGCGCGGGTCCCGCTGCCGATGACCGGCATCGGCATCATCACCATGCTGTCGCAACTGCGCGGCAGCTATGCCTTGGCGGGGGCCGTATCCGCCACCTTTGTGCTGACCTATGCGCTGCTGTCGCCGCACGTTTCCCGCCTGGTGGACCGCCATGGGCAAACGCGCGTACTGCCCGCCGCCACGGCGGTAAGCGTCATCGGCTTTCTGATTCTGCTCGGCGGCGCGTGGTGGCAGGCGGGGGACTGGACCCTGTTTGCCGGCGCCGTGCTGGCGGGATTCATGCCGAGCATGTCTGCAATGGTGCGGGCGCGCTGGGCGGCGCTGTACCGCGGCCAGCCGCGTTTGCAGACGGCTTATTCGCTGGAAACCGTGCTCGACGAAGTCACGTTCATCGCCGGACCGCCGTTGTCGGTCGGACTGTCGGTGGTGGCGTTTCCTCAGGCCGGTCCGCTGGCCGCGGCACTGCTGCTGATGCTTGGCGTGTTCGCGCTGGTCGTGCAGCGTGGCACCGAACCACCCGTCCAGGCGCAAGACGCCGTCACCGCGGGTTCCGGATCGGTGATCCGATCGGCGCACGTGCGTGTGCTGGCGCTGCTGATGGTGGCGATGGGCGTCATCGTGGGCACGGTGGACATCGTAAGCGTGGCCTTCGCCGAACAGATGGGCCAGCCGGCCGCGGCCAGTCTGGTGCTGTCGGCGTATGCCGTGGGTTCCTGCGCGGCCGGACTGCTGTTCGGCGCGTTCAAGGTAGAGACGCCGCTGCATCGCCTCTTGCTGCTGGGCGGCCTGGCAACCGCAGCCACCACCTTGCCATTCCTGCACGTTGGCAGCATCGCCGCACTGGCTGGGGCGGTGCTGATCGCCGGGGCATTCTTCGCGCCGACCATGATCGTGGCCATGTCGCTGGTCGAGCGCCTGGTGCCCGAGCAACGCCTGACCGAGGGCATGACCTGGCTGCTGGCAGGATTTAATGTCGGCGTTGCGCTGGGCGCTGCGCTTTCCGGCCACGTGGTGGATGGCGATGGCGCCAGGGCGGGCTTTACTGTCGCGCTCGGCGCAGGCGCGGTGGTGATGCTTGTGGCGTTGTGGGGGCATCGGCGCCTGCGCGTCCATGGCTTGTCGGCATGGAGGACCGCGTGATGGCGGCCCGGTCGTTGTGGCTGGCCGTCGGCGCGGCCAGTCTTGCCACTTTCTCCGTCGTGACCACGGAAATGCTTCCGGTCGGCCTGCTGACGCCCATTGCCGACACGCTGCGCATCTCCACGGGAACGGCCGGGCTGACAATCTCGTTGCCCGCGTTGCTGGCTGCGCTGTTCGCGCCGTTGGTGGTGATCGCGTCGGGGGGCATGGATCGGCGCAAGATCCTGAGCGGGCTGCTGGGCCTGCTGGTGATCGCCAACTTGGGGGCGGCACTCGCGCCCGGCCTGGGATGGCTGCTCGCGGCGCGCGTCCTCGTCGGATTCTGCATGGGAGGCATATGGGCCATCGCTGGCGGCCTCGCAGCGCGGCTCGTTCCGCACCGCGCGGTCGGCTTGGCGACATCCATCATCTTTGGCGGCGTCGCCGCCGCATCCGTGATGGGCGTGCCGCTTGGCTCGCTGATTGGCGAACTCGCCGGGTGGCGCTGGGCCTTCGCCGGCATGGCCGTGTTCAGCGCGCTGGTGCTGGCGCTTCATCTTGCCGTCATGCCCGCGCTGCCCGTTGCCAGTTCGGCTGATGTGCGCCAGTTCGGCGCGCAACTGGCCAATCGCGGATTGCAGGCGGGGCTGCTGCTGACGTTGTTGCTGGTGGCCGGGCACTTCACGGCCTTCACCTTCGTGCGTCCGCTCTTGCTGTCGGTGTCGGGATTCGACGCGCAATGGATTGGCGCGCTGCTGTTTGCCTATGGACTTGCAGGCATCGCCGGCAACTTTCTCGCTGGCATCGCCGCGGCACAGCGTACCGTGCCGACCTTGATGGCGATTGCGCTGGGGCTGCTGCTGACACCGGCGCTGTTCCTGGTCGTGGGTGGTCTTCCTATCGGGGGTGGGGTGGCGCTCGCGGTATGGGGCCTGGCCTATGGCGGCGTGTCTGTCGGCCTGATGACCTGGATGATGAAGGCCGCGCCGGGGAATGTCGAAGTCGCCACCGCGCTGTATGTCGGCGTGTTCAATATCGGCATTTCACTTGGATCGTGGGCAGGCGGCCAGATCGTCGATGGCTTCGGGTTGACCGGCACTCTGTTTGCCGCCGCAGGATTGGCAACTGCGGCGTTGCTGGTGCTGACGCTGTATGCCGGCCTGAGGGAGCAAGGCGCGAAAGCCGGCTCTGAACGCGAACCCGGCAAGTGCAGCACGGGAGTGCGCGCCAAATGAGAAAAGGGCCCGATGCAATCGGGCCCTTCATCATTACCGCGCGCAATGGTCAGCCAGTCATCAGCCGCCCGCGCCAATCGACGCCATGGCCACTTCGCTCTGCACGATGCGACGGATGCGCACGGCATCGCCGATACGCGAGAGCTTGCCCTGCGAATCCAGCAGCACGATCGCCAGGTCGCGGCCGTTGATGCGCGCCAGCATCACCAGGCATTCGCCCGCTTCGTTGATGTAGCCGGTCTTGGACACCTTGATGTCCCAGTCGGGCTTGCGCACCAGCAGGTTGGTGTTGCGGAAGGTTTGCGTGCGGTTGTTGATCTCGACCTCGTACTCCGTATCGGTGGAGTAGCGGTGGATCAGCGGACGCTGCGACGCCGCGCGCAACAGGCGCGCCAGATCATGCGGCGACGACACGTTGTTGCTGGACAGGCCGGTGGGCTCGATGAACCGCGTGTTGGTCATGCCCAGCGACTGCGCCTTCGCATTCATGGCGGCTACGAATGCCCGCAGCCCGCCGGGATAGTGGCGGCCCAGCGCGTTGGCGGCGCGATTCTCGGAGGACATCAGCGCCAGATGCAGCATGTCGCCGCGCGACAGCTTGGTGCCCACGCGCAGGCGCGACGTCGTGTGCTTGAGTTCGTCGACGTCGTCGTCGGTGATCTCAAGCATTTCGTCCATCGGCAGGTTGGCGTCCACGACGACGACGGCGGTCATCAGCTTCGAGATCGAAGCGATGGGGCGCACGACGTTTTCGTTTTTGGCGAAGATGACCGTGGAGGTTTCCAGGTCTTGCACGTAGGCAGTGCTGGACCGCAGCGCGGCCGCTTCGGCGCGTGCCGAGGCGGCGGGCGGCGGCATCGCGGCGCTGGCCGCGGCGGCTGCGGCAACGCGCCGGCCGCGAGCGGCCTTGTCCGCCTTGCCACCCTTGCCGCTCTTACCCGACGCGCCGGCCTTCTTGGACGGCGTGCCTTTCGCGGCGACCTGCTTGCCGCCCTTGGGCGGTGCCTTCTTGGCCGACGAGGATTTGGGAGGCGCCTTCTTGGCGGACGGCGCCGCCTGCTTGGCGGCGGCGCTCTTGCCCGAGCCCGCCTTGGGCGCGGAGGCTTTCTTTGCTTGTTGCGCCTTGCAGGCCGCCGATTTGGCGTTGGTCTTGCAAGGATCGGAGTTCTTGGCTGCTTGTGCCGCAGGGGGCAGGAGCGCGCACACCGCCAGCGCGGCAGGCGCTAGGGCTTTCGCAATTGCACGTGTCCAGGAAAAGGCCATGGTTGAGCAGGCTTAGCGGTCTGTGAACAAATATTTCTTAAGCCGGCGTTTCGTCGGATCAGGAAAAGTCCAGATGAATTATGGGCTTACGCGTCGAATTTAAACAGCAATTTCAAGTGTCACGCAAGGCGATTTGCGACGTTTACCGAAAAAAATATCAGTGACATATTGACGCAGCAGCAATTGGTCACATGTCGGAAGTCGCAAAGCTAACCGCGCGGCGCGCAAGAGCGTAGCCCGGATTAACCCTCATCTGGCTGAATGGGTGGACTTTTTTGAGCAGAGACGGCGCGCAAGGCCGAGGCTTGAGTGGCCTCGCCGGGTGGAATCGAACCACCAATTGACCCTTAGGAGGGGCCGGTTATATCCATTTAACTACGGCGAGCGGGGCGGGGTGCGCGAGACGCTTGTGCCACTGAGGGCGGCAAGCGGGCGCCAGCGTGGGCGCGCTTTGCACTAAGGCCTTGAAATTGCTGCGGAACTTGCGAGCCGAAGTTTAGCACTGCGGACGCGGACTTCGAAGCAGGACGCAAGTCTATCAGCAGGCGCGGCAACCCCCAAATCCTTGGGCTTTGCGCGGACGCCCTGCAATCGCCGCCTGCGCGAAGCTTGTTGCGCCAACGCGGGTATTCACAGACCCGTATGCCGACTTGTATATGATGATTGCGTCCCGCCGCTGCGCGGGGCCGCCCCGAGGAGGGGGCGCAAACCCAAAAACAACCAGACACGGGTTTCATGTCTAGCCAAACCGATACGATTTCCGCACGCACCATTGCCTTGGGCACCCTGGTCGTGCTGCTTGCCATGGGGGTGCGCGCCACCTTCGGGCTCTTCATGCAGCCGATGGGGCTGACGCACGGCTGGAGCCGCGAAGTGTTTTCCATGGCCTTCGCCCTGCAGAACCTGGTGTGGGGAGTGGCCTGTATCTTCATGGGCATGCTGGCCGACCGCTACGGTTCGGGCCGCACCATTGCCCTGGGCGCGCTGCTGTACATGCTGGGCCTCATCGGCACGCGCTTTGCCACCGACGAGGCCACGCTTTATCTGACGGCCGGTGTGCTGGTCGGACTGGGCCAGGCGGGCACGACATTCCCCGTCATCCTGCCCGTGGTGGCGCGCGCCGTGCCGCCCGCCTACCGCAGCACGGCGATGGGCATTGCGAGCGCGGGCGGCTCGCTGGGCCAATTCGCCGTGGTGCCCACCGGACAACTGCTCATCTCCGGCCTCGACTGGACGGGCGCGCTATGGGTGCTGTCGCTCTTCGTGGCGTGCGCCGCGCCGCTCGCGTACTTCCTGCGCGGCCGGCCGCAAGCGCACGTCGGTCCGCAGCAATCCCTCGGCACCGCCATCAAGCAGGCCGTGCGCCACCCGTCGTTCCACTTCCTGTTCTGGAGCTACTTCGTCTGCGGCTTTCACACCGCGTTCATCACCCTGCATTTGCCGGCGTATGTGACCGACGGCGGGCTGACGGCCGGGCAGGGCGCCACGGCGATCGCGCTCATTGGCCTGTTCAACGTTGTCGGGTCGTTCTACGCCGGCAAGCTTGGCGGCAAGTACAGCAAGAAGCGCCTGCTGGCGGTGGTGTACTTCATGCGGGCGTTCGGCATCCTGTTGCTGCTGTCGGTGCCGCTGACGCCGTGGGTGTTGTACGCGTTTGCCGCGTGGATGGGCTTGTTCTGGCTGGGCACCGTGCCGTTGACGCAGGGACTCATCGGACAGATCTATGGCCTGCGCTACGCGGCCACGCTGTCGGGCATCGTGTTCCTCGGCCACCAGTTGGGCAGCTTCATTGGCGTATGGCTCGGCGGCTACGCCTACGCCAAGACCGGCAGCTATGACCTGGTCTGGTGGGTGGGCGTTGCACTGGCCGTCATCGCCGCGCTGCTGTGCCTACCCGTGCGCGAACAGCCGGTGACGCCGGCTCAGCCCGCAACGGCCTGATCACGACACACCGGAACCGCGCCATGAACCCCAGCCCGCATCCCGAAGCCCCGCGCCGCAAAGGCTGGCGCGCTGTCGGCATGCTGGCGCTGGCCGCGGTGCTGGGGCTGGCGTTCTGGGGATACACCACGCCCGAGATGCAGATCCATTGGGAAAACCTGGCCGCGCTCTGCGGGTTTTGACAGGGCTCGGCTTACCGCAATCGGCGCATTTCGCCGGCCGGCTCGCGGTATCCTACGGCGGAGATTTCTCTCCGCCTTTTTCATGTCTTTTATCTTTCGCGTGGCGCCTGCCGCGCGCGCCCTTGGATGACCATGCAGGACGCAGCGCCCACCTACTCCGATCTCTCGTTGCCGGACATCGCCAGTCTGCCTGCGGCGGATACGCTTGTCCTGACGGTGAACAACCGCCTGTCGCGCCGCCTCACGCTCGAGCTCGCCGGATTGCTGCGCCAGGAGCGCCAGGTCAGCGAACTGCCGCGCATCCTGCCGTTGTCCGCCTGGCTTGCTGAATCCGCCAACGAACTCGCGTTCGAATCCGACGAAGACGTGCCTGCCTATCGGCTCGACAGTTTCGCCACGCAGCTTGTCTGGACCGAAGCGATCCGCATCGAAGAAGCCGAACGCGTCCTGCTGGACGCCAGCCAGGCTGCGCGGCTGTCGATGGATGCCGACCTGCTCATGGACGAATGGGCGCTGCAGGTGCCGTCCGGCGCGGACACCGACGAGTACCGCGGGTTCGCGAGATGGCGCGAGCGCTATCGCCAGACGCTTGCCGGCATCGATGCCGAAGACGCGAACCAAGGTTATGCGCGTGTGCTGCGCGCGCTTGAAGCCGGCCGCCTTGCCACGCCGCGGCAATTGGTGCTTGCCGGATTCACGGATATCTCTCCGCGCTTTCAGCGCCTGTTGCTCGCATTCGAGGCGCAGGGCACCGACGTCGCGCAATGGCGCGACACCCAGCGCGTGCAAGCGGTCGCGCATCGCTTCGAGGCCGCGGACCAAGGCGCCGAATGGCGCGCCGCTGCAGATTGGGCAGCCAGCCACTTGAAGGCCAATCCCTCCGGCCGCTACGCCATCGTCTCGCCGCAACTCGAGGCCGAATCCCCCTTTGCTCGCCGCGTGCTGAGCCAGGCGCTGGCCGGGCGCGACGGCGCGCCGGCGTTTGCATTCAACGTTGCCGTGGGCCGTCCGCTCGACGAATGGCCCATGGCACGCGCGGCGCTGGCGTGGCTGCGGGCCTTGGCCGAATGCGCGCCCGGCAAGGGATGTGGCGTCGACGTGCTGGGCGCCGCGCTGCTCGCGGGGCATTGCGCCGGTGACGTGCGCGACCGCGCGCGTCTTGCGGCCATCGACGCGCGCTGGCGTCGTCAGGGCAAGCTGCACGTTGAACCGCAAGCGTGGCGCAAGCTGCTCGCTGACATTCCGGCGTTGGCGCAGGCGTGGAACCACGCCACAGAGATCTGGACGCAGGGCGGCAACAAGGCCACGTGCGATGTCTGGATGCTGCGCATGAAGGCCGCATTGACGGCGCTGGGCTTTCCGGGCGAAGCGCCACTGGACAGCGTGGGGTATCAGGTCATGGGAGCGCTTGGCGATGCGCTCGGCAGCTTTTCGGCGCTGGCGCCTGCGGCCGGCCGCCTGGGCGGCTTGGCGGCGGTGAACCTGCTGGAAAGCGTGGCGCGTTCATCCTCGTTCCAGCCGCAGCGCGATCCGCTCGCGCGGCTGGACGTGCTGGGATTGCTGGAAGCCGAAGGCGGCTCTTGGGATGGCGTCTGGCTGCTGGGCCTGACGGACGACGTGTTGCCCGCTTCGCCCAAGCCGAACCCGCTGCTGCCCCTCGCAGTCCTGCGCCAGGCAAGCGCGCCACGCGCCACGCCCGAGCGCGAGCGCGAATGGGCGGAAGGCATGTACGCCGCACTCTGCCGCTGCGCGCCGGACATCATCGTCAGCCACGCACACATGGACGGCGAGCGCGAACTGCGCCCATCACCGCTGATTGCCGCGCTTTCCATCACTGATTGGACGCCGGCCTTGACCGACGCGCAGGCCGCCTTGCCGCAGGAATCGCTCGATGATTCGCAAGGGCCGCCGCTGGCGGCCGGCAACCGCGGCGGGGGCGGGCTGGATGTGCTGGACACGCAGGCGCGCAATCCGCTGTGGGCTTTCGTGCGCCATCGCCTTGGCGGGCGCGAACTCGCCCCTTATGCGGACGCCGCCACCGTGAACGTGCGCGGTCAGTTCTTGCACAAGGCGCTCGAAGTGGTGTGGGGCATGATGCCCGACCAGGATGCGCTGCACGAGCAGCTCGCGGCGGGCCGCCTGCCGGCGCTGCTGGAGCAGGCGGTGGCCCAGGCCGCGGACGAAGAACTCAAGGACTACGCGCCGGCCTTGCGGGCGCTGGAATGCCAGCGCGCGCAGGCCGTGCTGGCGTCGTGGCTCGACCTCGAAGCGCAGCGCATGCCGTTCGCGGTGGCGCAGGTCGAAAAGAACCACCAGTGGCAGCGCGGCGCGCTCAACCTGAAGCTGCGGCTGGACCGCATCGACAGCCTGCCTGATGGCCGCAACGTCATCGTCGACTACAAGACCGGCGTGGCCGCGGCCAAGCCCGAGCCCGACTGGTCGCGCAGCCGTCCCGTGAACGTGCAGTTGCCGTTTTACGCGTCCGTGCTGGCCGACGCCGCCGGCGGCGAAGCCGCGGGTCTGGTGCTGGCGCAGATCCACGCGCGGCAGGTCGCCGCGCAAGGCTTGGCCGACGAAGACCTGGGCATGCCGGGCGTCACGCTCGCCAGCGAAAGCAAATTCTTCGAAGGCCTGTCCTGGCCCGAGATCCGCCAGCGCTGGCGCGTGGCAATCGAATCGCTGGCCGACGAATATGTGGCCGGCTACGCGGCCAACGTCGCGTACCGGCGCGACGACTTGAAATACTGCGATGCCTTGCCGTTCCTGCGCTTGCATCTGGACGACGAGGACGCATGACCATGGCCGAACAAGATCGCCTTCCGCATGACCACGCCGCGCGCGCGGCGGCGCTCGATCCCGCGCGCTCCTTCCTGGTCCAGGCGCCGGCGGGGTCGGGCAAAACCGAGCTCCTGACCGACCGCATCCTGGCCCTGCTGGCCACGGTGAACCGGCCCGAAGAAATCGTCGCCATCACCTTCACGCGCAAGGCCGCCTCCGAGATGCACGCGCGCGTGCTGAGCAAGCTGCGCCGCGGCCTGGACGCGCCGCCCGAAGCCGCCCACGAACGCCGCAGCTGGGACCTCGCCCGCGCCGCGCTCGCGCGCAATGCCGAACAAGGCTGGCATCTGCTCGAGCATCCCGCGCGTCTTGCCATCCGCACCATCGACTCGTTCTGCGCGGGGCTGGTGCGCAGCATGCCGTGGCTGTCCGAGCTGGGCGGCATGCCGGACATCACGGACGACGCGCGCTCGCACTACGAGGCCGCGGCGCGCGCCACGCTGGATCTTGCCGACGACTACGAGGCCGTGCGCATCCTGCTGCGTCACCTGGACGTCGACGTGCAGGCCGCCAAGGACGCCATCGCCGACATGCTGGGCCAGCGCGATCAATGGCTGCCGCTCTTGCGCCACGGCTCCGACCGCGAGGCCATGGAGGCCACGTTGGCCGAGGCCATCGGCGAAGACCTCGATGCCCTGTGCGCCGCCATGCCCTACGGCTGGTGCGAATCGCTAAGCGGCCCGGCGCGTCTTGCCGCCGCCAACCTGCAGGACGGCGAAGACGAGAACAAGCTGGCCGCATTGCTGGACTGGACTGAAGAGCTGCAGCCCGACGCCGAACTGCTGAACGCCTGGCGCGCCGTGGCGCATCTGCTGCTGACCGGCACGGGCTCGTTGCGCAAGACCGTCAACAAGAACCTGGGCTTCCCCGCCAAATGCGCGCACAAGGAACCTTTCGTCGCCTGGCTTGAAGGCGCCGACGCGCAAGGCGCGTGGGTGCGCCGCCTGCACGCGGTCCGCGATATCCCCGCACCGCATTTCACCGATGCGCAGTGGGAGGTGCTGGGCGCGCAGCTCATGACGCTTGCGCTCGCCGTGGCACAGCTGCGCCTGCGCTTTGCCGACAAGGGCGAGGTGGACTTCATCGAGATCGCCCAGCGCGCCGCCGCCGCATTGGGCAGCGCCGACGATCCCGGCGAACTGCTGCTCAAGCTGGACGCCTCGATCCGCCATCTGCTCATCGACGAATTCCAGGACACCAGCCAGACGCAGCTCGACCTGCTGCGCACGCTCACCGCAGGCTGGCAGTCCGGCGACGGCCGCAGCCTTTTTCTGGTGGGCGACCCGATGCAATCGATCTACCGCTTCCGCAAGGCAGAGGTCGGCCTGTTCCTGGAAGTGGCCGACGTCGGCGTGGGCGAGGTCAAGCCAGACTTCCTGAACCTCACGGACAACTTCCGATCGCAAGCCGGCATCGTGGACTGGGTGAACCAGTCGTTCGTCGACCTGCTGCCCCGGCGCAGCGATGCCGCCGCAGGCGCCATCGCCTACAGCCCGTCCACCGCCTTCCATCCGGCCTTGCCCGACCCCGCCGTGCGCTTTCACCCCGCGTGGTCACGCGAGGGCGCGCCGCCCGCCGAAGAACAGGCCGAGGACATCGCGGTGGAGCTGGTGCGCCAGGCGCTGATCGACCACAAGGGGGCCAAGCACCCCGTCGCCATTCTCGTGCGCGCCCGCAGCCACCTCGGCAATCTCACGCGCCGGCTGGCACAGGAAGGCATCCGTTCCCGCGCAGTCGACCTGGTGCCGCTGGCGCTGCGTCCCGTCGTGGCCGATCTGGTCCAACTCGTGCGCGCCCTGTCGCATCCGGCGGACCGCCTCGCCTGGCTGTCCGTGCTGCGCGCGCCGTACTGCGGCCTGACGCTCACGTCTCTGCAGCGCCTGTTCGGCGACGATCACATCACGCCGGTGCCCGTGTTGCTGGAACGCGCCTTGCGCATCACCCCACAGCCCAGCGCCACGGCAACCGCTGTGTCGGCAGGCCCGCAAGCGTCGCTTTTTGACGCGCCGGCGCCAGAACCCGAATCGCCCTCCGCGCAAACCGTGCTCAGCGCCGACGAATTCGCGCGCCTGCGCCAAGTGGCCTCCATCCTGCTCGACAAGCGCAATGCATCCGGCGCGATCCCGTTCGCGGCATGGGTGGAATCGCTGTGGCGCCGCCTGGGCGGATCGGGCCTCTACGCCGGCCTGTCCGTTGCCAACGATGCAGAAAGCCTGTTCCAACTGGTCGAGCGCCTGGCGCCGCACGGCAACATCGACGTGGCCGCGCTGGACGCCGGCATCTCCCGCCTGTTCGCAGCGCCCGACGCCGCCGACGAAGACGAAGGCGCGGTCGAGATCATGACCATGCACAAGTCCAAGGGCCTGCAGTTCGAAACCGTAATCCTGTACGGCCTGCATCGCGCCCCCCGCGGCGACCAGGCGCCTTTGGTGCGTTTCGAACAAAGCGGCGGCCGCGTCCTGTTCGGCCCGGTCAAACCCCGCGCCGAAACCGAGGCAGACCCCGTCTCGCGCTACCTCGGCGCCCGCGAAGCCCGCCGCGCCTCGTACGAAATCGACCGCCTCCTCTACGTCGCAGCCACAAGAGCCCGCAAGCGCCTGCACCTGGTGGGACACGTCTCGATCGACGACGCCACCGGCCAGGCCAAGAACCCGCCCGCAGCCAGCCTGCTCGGCCGCCTGTGGCCATGCCTGACCCCACCCGTCCCGCCGTCGCTGAACGGCGAGCCGGTAGAAGAGGAGGGCGACGCCCCCGAATGGCAAGGAGAACCCCTGCGCCGCATCGACAGCGCGGGCCTGACCCAACTGCAACGCCAATCGAACATCACCATGAGCGCCGGCTTCGCGACAGCAACGCGCGGCGCCTGGGGCGAGGCCGCCGAACATCCCGCCTGGCAACTGGAAGCCGGCTACGACGCCGCCATCGGCACCTTGGCCCACGCCTGGCTGGCCCGCATCGGCCAGGACGGCGTACAAGCCTGGCCTCCCGAAGCCCTGACGCCCCGCCTACCCGCCATGCGCCGCCAGCTAACCCGCGCCGGCATCCCCGCCAGCCAAGCCGACGCAGCCGCCGAAGCCGTCCTGGAAACCCTCCAAGCCACCCTCGCAGACGACCGCGGCCTCTGGCTCCTATCCCAATCCGGCGCCCGCCGAGAATGGCCCCTCATTGACGCAGCAGGCAAAGTGTCAGTCATCGACCTGGCCCTAAGCACCGAAGACGGCTGGCTAATCGTCGATTACAAGACAGGCCGCCCCCACCCCGGCGAATCACCACCCGCCTTCGCCACCCGCATGCGCCAACGCCATGGCGAACAGTTACAGCGTTACTGCACCCAGGTCACCGCCCTAGACGGCCGCAGCGCCCGAGCCGCCCTGTACTTCCCCCGCGCCAAAGCGTGGATAGACCTGACGGAATAAAAGCACAAGGCAAAGCACGCAAAGCAGGCAAAGCGAAGTGAGCAAGGCAAAGCGAAGCGAGCCAGCAAAGCAGGCAAAGCGAAGCGAGCAAGGCAAAGCGAAGCGAGAGTAAGGCAAAGCGAAGCGAGCCGAAGGGGGCAAGCGAAGCGAGACCCCACCCCCTCCCCCTCGGGGGGAGGGCCGGGGAGGGGGCCCACATTCTGCCCCCGGGGCCCGCCAGCCGAGAGGCTAGCGAGCGCGCGAAGCGCAGCTCTGCTAGAATCTCGGCTGGCGGGCCCCTTCGCATGGTTCGACGGTGAACCTGGTCAGGTCGGGAACGAAGCAGCCATAGTCGTTTAGGGTCAGTGCCGGAGTAAGGCTCGCCAACCGGATTCTTCAAAGCAGTAGCGTTTGCTACATCGCTTTCATAGGGGACGGGGTTATTTTCCAAGGATTCGTTCCACGGGAATAAGCCCGTCCCCTTTGCATTCCAGCCCGCTCGATCAACGGGTTCAACAATCAGGCTCTACAATCCAGCCATGACTTATCTGGTATTGGCCCGCAAGTGGCGGCCGCGATCGTTCGATACCCTGGTGGGACAGGATCACGTGGTGCGCGCGCTTACCCATGCGCTCGACACGCAACGCCTGCATCACGCCTGGCTGTTCACCGGCACCCGAGGCGTCGGCAAGACCACGCTCTCGCGCATCCTGGCCAAATCGCTCAATTGCGAAACCGGCATCACCTCCAAGCCCTGTGGCGTCTGCCGCGCCTGCACCGAGATCGATTCGGGCCGCTTCGTCGACTACCTTGAGCTGGATGCCGCGTCCAACCGTGGCGTCGAGGAAATGACGCAGCTGCTGGAGCAGGCGGTCTACGCGCCGGGCGCGGGACGCTTCAAGGTCTACATGATCGACGAAGTCCACATGCTGACCGGGCACGCGTTCAACGCCATGCTCAAGACGCTGGAAGAGCCGCCCCCGCACGTCAAATTCATCCTGGCCACCACCGATCCGCAGAAGATACCGGTGACGGTTTTGTCGCGCTGCCTGCAATTCAATCTGAAGCAGATGCCGGCCGACTCCATCGTGGGCCATCTTCAGGCCGTGCTCGGCCAGGAAGACGTGGGCTTTGAAATTCCGGCCTTGCGCTTGATCGGGCAGGCTGCGTCGGGCTCGATGCGCGACGCCTTGTCGCTGACCGATCAGGCCATCGCCTACAGCGCGGGCAACCTCACCGAGGACGCCGTGCGCGGCATGCTCGGCACCATCGACCAACGCCACCTGGTTCGCCTGCTCGATGCCCTGGCTTCGAGCGATGCGAAGGGCGTGCTGGCCGTGGCCGACGAACTCGCCATCCGCGGACTGTCGTATGCCGGTGCGCTGGCCGACCTGGCCGTGCTGCTCTCGCGCGTGGCGATCGAGCAGCGCGTGACGGGTGTCACGGCCGCCGAAGATCCGCTGGCCGCCGACATCGCCCGTCTGGCGCAGGCGCTCCATCCGGACGCCGTGCAACTGTTCTACTCCGTCGCCGTGCACAGCCGCGGCGAACTGACGCTGGCGCCCGACGAATACGCGGGCTTCATCATGGCGTGCCTGCGCATGCTGGCGCTCAACGGCGATGCCGGCCCGCAGACCGCGCTGGAAGCGCCCGCCGCGCCTGCGCGTCAGACTGCGGAACCCGCTGCCGCGATCGCCGCGCCTGCCGTCGCAGCACCTACGGGCGCGGGTCAGCCTGCCGCGGCCGCGCCGGACGCCGGCGTGGTCGCTCCCCCAGCGTCCGGCGCATCGGTAAACCAGGGCGAGGCCGTCAATGCTTCGGCGGGCAACGCCGCCGCGGACAATGCTTCGGACAACGAAGCACCGGCATCCGCATCAGTATCAGCATCCGCGTCCACATCAGCGTCCGCCTCCGCGTCCGTTGGCGCTTCGTCGGAATCTTCCGCCGCCGCGCCTGCGCAACCCGCCGCCGTCGCACCGTCGCAATCGCCTGCCGCGCCCGTCCCGCAATCCGCAGACAGCAGCAACGTTCCTCCTTGGGAAGACCTGCCGCCAGACGCCGCGAATGCAACTGCGCGCGTAGCGACATCCGATGCCCCGACGAACAACGCAGCGGCACACGCCGTAACGGCCGCCGACGTATCGACGCCTGACGCATCGACCCCTGCCGCAGCGACCCCTGCCGCATCGACCCCCGACGCCGCAACGCCGCAGGCGCCGTCCGCCAAACCGCAGGGCGCCGCTGCCCTGGCCGTGACACCGGCCGCCGCAGCGATCGCCCCGGCGTTGGAAGACGCCGACGGTCCGCCGTCCTGGGTCGACGAAGAAATCCCCTTTGAAGCCGAAGGCGGGTTCATCCCCGACAGCGGCTTCACGTCCGATCCGGACGACGATTTCGAAACGCTGGCCACATCGCCCTCGGCGTCGCCCGCACCCGCACCGTCCGCCGCCCGCCGCGATGGCCCCGCGCCGGCGCGCAAGCGCCAGTCGCGTGCGCCTCGCCTGACGGACATGGACTCGACGTCCTGGCCCGAGCTGGCCGCACGCCTGCCCGTGACGGGCCTGGCCTCGGAACTGGCGCGTCAGAGCGAATGGGCCGGCGTGCAGGGCGATGCCATCATCCTGCGCGTGGCCGTCAAGACGTTGGCCGAAAGCGAAAGCCGCGTGCGGCTGCAAACTGTCCTGTGCGAACATTTCGGGCAGGGCATCCGTCTGGACGTGCAGGTCGGCGTCACCGGCGACGCCACGGCGTTTGCCGTGGCTCAGGCCGAGAGCGCGGCGCGCCAGCTGGCGGCTGAAAACGCCGTGGCCGACGATCCCTTTGTACAAGCGCTGCTGGCGGACTTCGGCGGCCATGTCGTCGCTGGCTCGATCCGCCACGTTGATTCAGCGGCCGCCGCCTGACGCGGCGGCCAACCTCATTCCCCTCGTTCAAGGAAGCTCCCATCATGATGAAAGGACAACTCGCCGGCCTGATGCGCCAAGCGCAGCAGATGCAGGAAAACATGAAGAAGGCGCAGGACGCGCTGGCCGACATCCAGGTCGATGGCGCCTCGGGCGGCGGTCTGGTGAAGGTCACGATGACCTGCCGCCACGACGTCAAGCGCGTCGAGATCGATCCGTCGCTGCTGGCCGACGACAAGGACATGCTGGAAGATCTGGTCGCCGCCGCGTTCAACGACGCGCTGCGCAAGGCTGAAGCGACGTCCCAGGAAAAGATGGCGTCCGTCACCGCCGGCATGCCGCTGCCCCCGGGCATGAAGCTGCCGTTCTGATTGTCGCTGCCGTAGGCTGCAATGGATCCCTTACTGCCCGAACCCGAACCCCTCGTCTCGCTGATCGAAGCGCTACGGCGCCTGCCTGGCGTGGGCGTGCGGTCGGCCAGACGCATGGCATATCACCTGTTGCAGCATGATCCGCAAGGCGCAGACATGCTGGGGCGGGCGCTCGCCGGCGCGGTGCGGGATCTGAAGCACTGCGCGCGCTGCAACAGCTTCTCTGAAGACGAGGTCTGCGCCACCTGCTCCAATGTCAAGCGCGATCCCTCGCTGCTGTGCATCGTGGAAACGCCGGCCGACCAGAACATGATCGAGTCCAGCCACGGCTACCGTGGCCTGTACTACGTGCTCATGGGCCGGGTCGCGCCGCTGGAAGGCATCGGCCCGCGCGAGCTGGATTTCGAGCGCGTGATCAAGCGCGCGACCGACGGCGTGGTGCAGGAGGTCATCCTGGCCACCAACTTCACCGCCGAAGGCGAGACCACCGCGCATTTCCTGGGCGAGGCCCTGGGCGAGCGCGGCCTGCGCGTCACGCGCCTGGCGCGCGGCGTGCCCGCCGGCAGCGAGCTTGAATACGTCGACGCCGGCACCATCGCCTGGGCTCTGATGGAGCGCAAGACCACCTGACGCTCGCGGTACCAGAACGCCCGCCGGCAACGCATCGGCCGGGCATCCAATGTGAGGAAGACAAACCATGTCAGCGCTGACCGGACTGAAAGTCCTGGAACTCGGCACGCTCATCGCCGGCCCGTTCGCCGCGCGCATCTTCGGCGAATTCGGCGCCGACGTCATCAAGGTGGAGACCCCGCACGGGCCGGACGGCACGGGCGGCGGCGATCCCATCCGCAGCTGGCGCCATCTGCACGAGGGCAATTCCCTGTGGTGGACGGTGCAGGCCCGCAACAAGCAATCCATCGCGCTCAACCTGAAGGACCCGCGTGCCCAGGAGATCGCCCGCAAGCTGGCGCTGGACGCCGATGTGGTGGTCGAGAACTACCGCCCGGGCGTCCTGGAAAAGTGGGGGCTCGGCTTTGAGCAGCTGCGCGCCATCAATCCCGCGCTCATCATGGTCCGCCTGTCCGGCTACGGCCAGACGGGGCCGATGAAGGATCAGCCTGGCTTCGGCGCCATCGGTGAATCCATGGGCGGCCTGCGCTATGTGTCGGGCCACCCCGACCGCCCGCCGCTGCGGGTCGGCATCTCCATCGGCGATTCCATCGCGGCGTTGCATGGCGTGATCGGCGCGATGATGGCGCTGCGCCACCGCGACGCCACCGGCGGCCGCTGGAACGGCAAGACGGGCGGCGAGTGCCAGGCGGGGCAGGGCCAGATGGTTGACGTGGCGCTCTACGAAGCCGTCTTCAACATGATGGAAAGCCTGGTCCCGGAGTACGACGTGGCCGGCGTGGTGCGCGAGCGCACCGGCGGCGCGCTGCCCGGCATCGTGCCCTCCAACACCTACACCACGCGCGATGGCCAGAACATCGTCATCGCCGGCAATGGCGACGCGATCTTTCATCGCCTGATGCGAGCGATCGGCCGCGATGATCTGGCCGAGGATCCGGATCTGGTGCGCAACGATGGCCGCGCGCGGCGCGTACAGGAAATCGACGGCGCGATCCAGCAATGGTGCGATGGACGCGGCATCGAAGCGGCGCTCGAAGCCCTGAAACGCGCCGACGTGCCGGTCGGCAAGATCTACAGCGTGGCCGACATGTTCAGCGATCCGCAGTTCCTTGCGCGCCGCATGATCGAGCAGCACCGCCTGGCCGACGGCAGTCCCGTCAAGCTGCCGGGCGTGGTTCCCAAACTGTCGGAGACGCCCGGCCAGACGCGCTGGGTGGGCCCGGAATTAGGGGAACATACCGAGGAAGTCCTGAAATCGCTGGGGTATGATTCAGCGGCTATCGACGAGCTGGCGAAGACCGGCGCTATCGGAATATCCGACAACCAGGAGACAAAGCAATGACAGTCACACGCCGTGAACTGCTCAAGATCGCCGGCGCCGCCGGCGTCATGAGCATGGCCCCTGCCATCGTGCGCGCGCAGAAGCTTGAAAAGACCAAGGTCCAGATCGCAGTCGGCGGCAAGCCGCTGATCTATTACCTCCCGCTGACGATCGCCGAGGTGCGCGGTTACTTCAAGGACGAAGGGCTGGACGTCAGCATCGCGGACTTTGCCGGCGGCTCCAAGGCCCTGCAGGCCGTGGTGGGCGGCAGCGCCGACGTGGTCTCGGGCGCCTTCGAGCACACGCTGTCCATGCACTCGAAGGGTCAGGCGTATCGCGCCTTCGTGCTGCAAGGCCGCGCGCCGATGATCGGCGTGGGCGTCTCCAAGAAGAACATCCCTGGCTACAAAGGCGCGGCCGACCTGAAGGGCAAGAAGATCGGCGTGACCGCGCCGGGCTCCTCCACCAACATGGTTGTCAGCTTCTTCCTTGCCAAGCATGGCCTGAAGGCGTCTGACGTGTCCTTCATCGGCGTGGGCGCCGGCGCGGGCGCGGTGACTGCCGTGCGCAGCGGCCAGATCGACGCCATCTCCAACACGGACCCGGTGGTCTCGATGCTGGAATTGCCCGGCGACATCCAGATCATCGTCGACACGCGCACGCTCAAGGACACGCAGGAAATCTTCGGCGGCAACATGCCCGCCGGCTGCCTGTATGCGCCGCAGACGTTCATCGACGCCAACCCCAACACCGTCCAGGCGCTGACCAACGCAATCGTGCGCGCCGACAAGTGGATTCAAAAGGCCGGCCCCGAGGAAATCGCCAAGGTCGTGCCCGAAACCTACTTGCTGGGCGACCCGGCCATCTACAAGGCCGCGCTCGGCAAGAGCATGGAAGGCCTGTCGCCGGACGGCATGATTCCCGAAGATGGCGCGGCCACCGCGCTCAAGGCGCTGGCCGCCTACCAGGCTGACTTCAACGGCTCGAAGGTCGATCCGTCGAAGGTGTGGACCAACGATTTCGCGCGCCGCGCCAACGAGAAGTATGCCAATGGCTGAAGCCGCGCTGTCGCTGGAAAACATAAGTTGCACCTTTGTCTCGCGTGACGACCGGTCGCAGCGCTACACCGCGGTCAGCGACACGACCCTGGCCATCGCGCCAGGCGAGTTCGTGTCCGTGGTGGGCCCGACCGGTTGCGGCAAGTCCACGTTGCTCAACGTCAGCGCTGGCCTGTTGGCGCCGTCGTCGGGGCAGGTGAAGGTCTTTGGCCAGCCGCTGGTTGGCATCAACGAACGTGCGGGCTACATGTTCCAGGGCGAGGCGCTTCTCCCCTGGCGCAGTGCGCTGGACAACGTCATCGCCGGCCTGGAATTCGCCAACGTGCCCCGCGCCGAGGCGTTGGACCGTGGACGTGAGTGGATGCGCCGGGTCGGCCTCGGCGGTTTCGAGGGCCGCTATCCGCACCAGATGTCGGGCGGCATGCGCAAGCGCGCCATGCTGGCGCAGACGCTGATCCGCGACCCCGACATCATCCTCATGGACGAACCGTTCTCGGCGCTGGACATCCAGACGCGCCAGCTCATGGAGAACGAGGTCCTGGACCTGTGGATGGCCAAACGCAAGGCGGTACTGTTCATCACCCATGACCTGGACGAAGCCATCGCCATGAGCGATCGCGTTATCGTGCTGTCCGCCGGTCCGGGCACCCATCCCATCGGAGAATTTGCCATCGATCTGCCGCGTCCGCGCGACGTGGCCGAAGTGCGCATCGACCCGCGTTTCGTCGAACTGCACGCCGCCATCTGGGGTGTGCTGCGCGAGGAAGTGCTCAAGGGCTATGCCCAACAGAAGCGAGCCTGAACCATGGCCAAACTGAACAAATCCGGTTCCGGCAGCCTGCGCGTCTGGCAATTGCTGCTTCTCGTCATCATCCTGGCCGTCTGGCATTTTGCGTCTCGCGATCCGAAGGTCGCCTTCTTCTTTGGCGAACCGCTGAAGGTGTGGGGGCGCATCTGGGCGTGGTTCGTCACCAACGCCGACATCTACAACCACCTGGCCGTGACGCTGACCGAAACCGTGCTGGCGTTCTTCATCGGCACGATCGCGGGCCTGGCCTTCGGCTTGTGGCTGGGGCTGTCGCCGCGCGCCAGCGCAATCCTGGATCCCTACATCAAGGCGGCCAATTCAATGCCGCGCGTCATCCTGGCGCCCATCTTCGGCATGTGGTTCGGCCTGGGCATCTGGTCCAAGGTGGCGCTGGCCGTGACGCTGGTGTTCTTCATCGTGTTCTTCAACGTCTACCAGGGCGTGCGCGAAGTCAGCCCCACCTTGCTGGACAACGCCCGCATGCTGGGCGCGCGCAAGCGCCAGTTGCTGCGCCATGTGTACCTGCCGTCGGCGACAAGCTGGGTGTTTTCCAGCCTGCACACCTCGGTGGGTCTGGCGTTTGTGGGGGCGGTCGTCGGCGAATACCTGGGTTCGGCAAGCGGCGTCGGTTACCTGATCCTGCAGGCCGAAGGCACGTTCGACGTGAACACCGTCTTTGCCGGCATCATCGTGCTGACGGCCTTTGCGTTGATCCTGGACACCATTGTCGGGGTCGGCGAGAAGCGCCTGATGAAGTGGCAGCCCAAGTCGGGCGAAACCGAAAAGCTGTAATCCACCTTGCGGCGCGCTGCCGGGCTCAGGCCCGCAGCGCGCCCTGGCTGCGCAACCAGCCGGTCAGGCTGTCGAAGGCGTCGCGGGCGCCCTGCAGGGCCTGTGCTTCGCGGCCGAGCGCGCCGGCCTCGCTGTCCAGGTACAGCAGAAATTCCTTCCACAACGGTCCCACCTGGTCGCCGTACCCGTGCAAGTAGCGCTGGGGCAGATCCGGCGCCACCGCTTGCAGACGCTTGGCCAGGAACCGGCCGCCCAGCTGCGAACCCTCGACAACGTACGCGACGCCCAGTGCATAGGCGTCCGCCTTTGCTACCTGCGGCGAATGTTCGCAATGAACGATGGATGCGGCATCGCCCGCCGCGTTCAGGTCTTCGTGCAGCCAGACGGTCTTGCCGGCCCGCTCACGAGCACGCAGGGATTGCGGCCAGTCCAGTTGCCAGAGCCGTTGCTCCAACGGTTCCAACCATCCCAGCAGCGCGCGCAGATAGGCCAGATAGTGGCCGCGGTCGACGTGATCTTCGGCCAGCGCCAGACCTTGATCCAGCGTTTCGTGACGTTCGCGGGTGCCTTCGCGCAGCACCTGATGGACGGGAGAAATCATGGGGCTCGTGATGGGAAGGGTTGGAGGAGACGGTTAAACCGATGTCATGACGGCGCGCGGGTTACCCCGGCAAATGCAGTGACCAGCAGCGATCCTGATGCTCCAGGCGCCAGCCCGCCGCGGCAGCAAGAAGCTCGACTTCTTGCGGATCGAAGGTCCCGGGCTGGTCCGCGGCCGGCTCGCCCTCGGGCACGCGGGCACGCCACACGCCGGGCTCGGACGCGTCCACTTCAAGGTGGGCATCCGCGGGCACCAGCGGCAAGAGGCACAACAGCCATGCCAGGACCAGATATCGCGTGCTGAACAGCGGCACGTCGGCGTGCGCCACCTGCTCGGGCCAGCGGATGCCGTGGCTCGCCAGCAGCAGGTGCGAAAACATCAGCTTGCGGCAGTCGTGCAGCAGGTCGCTGCTGGAAGTCATGGCGCCGCCATCGCTCAGCCAGCCGTCCAGCTCGCGCACCACACCCACGCTTTCGTCGAGCATGTCGGAAAGATCGCCGGCAAGCCGCTCGCAGCGCTGCTGGATGGCTTCGCCGGTGGCGCCTTCAGGCGCCTGGCGCAGCATGGCGGCGGCGAGCGACGCGCTGGACAGCGGGCCCAGGACTTCGTGGCGCAGCACGGGAAAGATCTGGCTAAGCACCTTGAGCTGCACGCCCTTCACGGCCAGCCGGCCAAGGGTGTCGGAATGAATCATGAAAGAACCGTCAATTGGCCTCGTGCAGAATGGCCAGGAGCGCGTCGGGGTCCGCGGGCTTTTCGATCCATCCGGTGAAGATGCCGTTGATGGCATCGCGTCGTTCGTGCCGTGCCAGGCCGCTCAGCGCATAGATGCGCGGCGGGTTGGCGCGTTCGCGCAGGCGCTTGGCCAGCTCGTAGCCGTCCATGTCGGGCAACAGGATGTCCAGCAGCACGGCATCCGGCGTGAACGTGTTGACCAGCTCCAGGGCTTCGGCCCCGGTGGCGGCGCACCGCGTTTCCAGGTTGGAAAGCGCCAGGAACTCGGCTAGCAGTTCCGATCCCATTTCGTTGTCGTCCACCAGCAGGACCCGCATGGCGCGCACTTCGTTCAAGTTATGTCTCCCAGATTCAAGAGGGGGTTGTTTCGGGCATGGCGCGGGGCAGCGTGACCGTGAAGATGACGAGCCCGTCGCGGCATTGGACCGCTATGTTGCCGCCGTGGTCGCGCACGACCTGTTCGGCAATGTACAGGCCCAGCCCAAGGCCGGTTCGGTTACGCGACTGGCCCACCGATTCCGGCTTGAAGGGCGAGAACAGGTGCGCGAGCACGTCTTCGGCGATCGGCCCGCCATGGTTGATGACGCTGAGCGTGATGCCGTCGCCGGATTCCGTGGCGGTCACCAGGATGGGCTGTCGCGGCGCGCCGTGCTGGCGCGCATTGCTCATCAGGTTGGTCACTACCTGCGCGATGCGATCGGTATCGGCCATGAGCGTCAGGCCGTCCGGCACGTCGGGTTCGATGCGCAGGCCGGGGTAGGCCTGGCGCTTTTCCTCGATCAGGCCATTGACCAATGCGGACAGGTCGCACAGCCG
The DNA here is from genome assembly GCF_002966795.1 of Achromobacter spanius. Classification (GTDB taxonomy): domain Bacteria; phylum Pseudomonadota; class Gammaproteobacteria; order Burkholderiales; family Burkholderiaceae_B; genus Achromobacter; species Achromobacter spanius_D. Next base: position 4,713,066 of record NZ_CP023270.1, on the reverse strand, counting down.
CTTTTCGATGCCCAGGCCCAGTCCACCCTGCAGGCGGGACAGGTCCAGCACCTGCGAGATCAGGCGCTGCATCCGGCCGCTGGAATAGCGGATGCGCTCGCCCATGCGCGCGCCAGTATCGGTGCGGGATAGCAGCGTCGCGGCCATGGAGATGGATTGCAGCGGGTCGCGCAGGTCGTGGCCCAGCATGGCGAGCAGCGCGGTGCGCGCGCGGTCCACGTCGGCGGCGCGGCTGGTCGAAATGTGTGAGAGCTCGTCGCGCAGGTTGTCCACGGCCTCAAGCTCGGTGGGCAGCCACGACAGGCAGACGCCGCGCACGACCTCGCGCCATGCCTCGAACGAGCCGCGCGGCGTCAGCCGCGGACCCAGCGCGCCCACTGCGTACTGCTTTTCCGGCTTGCCGCCCCATACCAGGGTTTCGATCTGTTCCTTGCGCAGCCAGATCAGCCAGCCATTGTTCATGGGGTCGAACTTGACGGCGAGCAGGCCCGCGTACGGGACGAGGTCGGTCTGCAGTTCGGGGTAGTCGCGCGCGATGTTGGTGGTGTGCACCACGCGCTGCCCGCTGTGGTCCAGCGCGTGCAGAATGCCGGCCAGTTCACCGCGCGGGGCAATGCCGCCAAAGACGGTGACACTGTTGCCCCAAAGGCAAAGCGCGGCGTCGTTCGGAACCAGCGCGGCAGGCGTCTCGTCGCCGCGCGACAGCGCCTGGTGCACGTTTTCCGATGCCGACACCTGTTCGGCCAGCAGGCTGACCAGCGCGGCGCTCTTGCGGGATTGCTCTGCCCGCTCATTCGCTTCGATGCCGGACACGGTGGCGGATACGACCTGCGCCATGGCCTCGCACGCCAGGCGGGCGGGGTAGGGTACGGCGCGCGGTGTGTGGTGATGGCAGGCGATCATGCCCCACAGGCGGCCGCCGATCACCAGCGACAGGCTCATCGATGCCCGCACGCCCATGTTCGCCATGTATTCCAGATGGATCGGCGACACGCTGCGCAGGACCGAAAAGCTCATGTCGAGCTCGCGGGGATCCGGCGACGGCGCGCTCAGCACCCGCACCGGGTGGTAAGTCGCGTCGGCGATCAGCCGCAGCGTGTTCACCGTGTACAGCCGGCGCGCCTGGGCGGGGATGTCGCCGGCGGGGTAGCGGCGGCCGACCCAGTCGTCCAGGTCCGCGCGGCGTTGTTCAGCCACGATCTCGCCGCTGTCGTCGGGATGGAAGCGATACGCCATCACCCGGTCAAAGCCCGTGGCGCGCTGAATTTCGCGCACCATGCTGTCCAGCAGGGCGGGAATGTCGCGCTGCCGCCGCACGCGCTCGATGCTGCGGTAGATGCGCTCCGGCGAGGCAATGCCAACACCGTCGGCGCGGCGTTCGAGCTCGACAATGGTCAGCCCGTCGATGTTGCGATGGCCGATCACGTCATACATGGCGCGATCCAGCGTGATGGTCAGCGGATCAAAAATGGGGTCGGAGTTTCCGAGCCAGGTGGACAGGCAATAGGCAAGACCCGGCTGCAGCGCTTCGGGCGCGCAGGGCTGGTCCAGCGTCAGGCAGGTGTCCAGAATCTGGGCGGCGTTTTCGCTGGCGTAGCGCAGTACGCCATCCGCGTCGAACGCGAGCAAAGCCCCAAGCGGCTGGATGGCGCCCGGTATGTGTATCGGTTCGCTGTCGCAGTTGGCGAGAGTGAATTGGGGGTAGGATTCTGTCGGCGCATTCATTCGTGCGGGGTACCGTAGACGCGCTGGTGTGGTGCCATTATGTCAAAGATATTGTGAGAATGTGTGCATTTGCTGCCCTCTATCCCTTTGGAGTTCGCATGGCCCGCTTGCCCTACGCTGATCTGACTCATCCCGAAGCACGGCCCCTGGTGGACCGCATCGTCGCCGAACGCGGAAGCGTGCTGCATCTGTATCAGATGCTGCTGCACAGCCCGGCCGTGGCCGGCGGCTGGTTGAATTACCTGACTTCCATTCGCCAGCTCAGTTCCTTGCCGGGCGATCTGCGTGAGCTCGTGATCATGCGGGTTGCCGCGATCAACGGTGCGCCTTACGAGGCCGACCAGCATGCGCCGATCGCCCTGAAGGAAGGCGTGTCCCAGGCGCAGCTCGATGCGCTGGACGCCTGGGAAGATTCCGACCTGTTCAGCCTGCGTGAGCGGGCGGTGCTGGCCTACACCGACGCCATGACCCGGCAAGTCCAGGTGCCCGAGCCGGTGTTTCAGGCCGCGCGAGCGGCCATGGGATCTGAAAAGCTGATCGTCGAACTGACGGCGACGGTGGCGGCCTACAACATGGTCTCGCGCTTCCTGGAAGCGCTGCAGGTGCATTCCCACGATCACCGCTAGGAGCACGGCGCGCGGCACCCGCCGCGCGCTGTGCCGTGTCAGCCGCGTTGGGCGTCGATCAGCGCATCCAGCTTGATGGCATCGGCCACGAACAGGCGAATCCCTTCGGACAACTTCTCGCTGCCCATCGCGTCGTCATTGAGCAGCGTGCGGAACGTCACTTCGTCCGCGGCGATGCGCGCAATGTCGCCGCCCGCATCGCCAGCGCGAAGCTGGGCGGGCGCGTCGCCCTCGGTGGATGCCAGCTTGTTCAGCAGGTCCGGACTGATCGTCAGCAAATCGCAACCCGACAACGCAAGGATCTGCCCCACGTTGCGGAAGCTCGCGCCCATGATCTCGGTCGGGATATCGAAGTGCTTGTAGTAGCGGTAGATATTGGTGACGGATTGAACGCCCGGGTCGCGCGCGCCCGCGTTGTCGTCTTCGACCCAGTTCGCGCCGGCCGATTTCTTGTGCCAGTCGTAGATGCGGCCGACGAAAGGCGAAATGAGCTGCACGCGCGCATCGGCGCAGGCGACCGCCTGGGGCAGCGAGAACAGCAGGGTCAGGTTGCAGCGGATGCCTTCGGCCTGCAGGGCGCGGGCGGCCTGGATGCCTTCCCACGTGGAGGCAATCTTGATCAGCACGCGCTCGCGCGGGATGCCGGCGGCCTCGTACAGGGCGATCAGGCCGCGGGCGCGCTCGATGGTGGCGCGGGTGTCAAACGACAGGCGGGCGTCGACTTCGGTCGACACGCGGCCCGGCACGATGTCCAGGATCGCGCGGCCGAAGGCGACCAGCAGGCGATCCATGAGTTCGGCGGTGGACGCGCCGCGGTGTTCCCGCGCAGTCTTTTCCAGCAGCGGGCGGTAGGCGTCCTGCTGGACGGCCTTGAGAATCAGGGACGGGTTGGTGGTCGCGTCGGTGGGACGCAACGCCTTCATGGCTTCGAAATCGCCAGTGTCGGCAACAACGGTGGTGTGGTCACGCAGGGCGTCAAGTTGGCTGGGCATGGACTTATACGACTCGCAGCTGGCTAGGGTGGAAGGTGCTGCTAGCGTATCACCGACGCTGCCTGGCCGCAGTCCGCCGCAAGGGCGAGGGGCGCTGATTGCAGGCCGCGCAATGGCGCGGCAAAACGGCCAAAAAACCCTGTTTCGGCCTTATTTGGCGCGGTTCTCCGGGAAAAACGGCCGGTCAAGGTATAATCCGAAGGTTTGATTATCGATTCTAAAACCGGGGTTTACTGTGCTGCCGCAACTCTTTCCCGAGGGGATCAACCGCTTCCCTCCTGCAATTCTGGCTCTGGCGGACGGTACCATTTTTCGAGGCGTGTCGATCGGTGCGCCTGGCCATACCGTTGCCGAAGTGGTGTTCAACACCGCGATGACCGGGTACCAGGAAATTCTCACCGATCCCAGCTATAGCGGTCAGATCGTCACGCTGACCTATCCGCACATCGGCAACACCGGCGTCAACGCCGAAGACGTGGAATCCAACCGCGTCTATGCCGCCGGCCTGGTGGTACGCGACTGCCCCGCGCGCGTGTCGAACTTCCGTTCCACGCAATCCTTGCCCGACTACCTGACCGAGCAGGGCATCGTTGCCATTTCCGGCATCGACACCCGCAAGCTCACGCGCATCCTGCGCGAAAAGGGCGCCCAGGGCGCATGCATCTTCGTGGGTTCCGACGCCGAGCGCGCCGTTGAACTCGCCCGCGGCTTTCCCGGCATGGCCGGCCAGGATCTGGCCAAGGTCGTGTCCATCAAGGAAAGCACCGGCTGGACCGAAGGCACCTGGCAGCTCGAAGGCGGGTTCACGTCGCCCGACCAGTCCAAGTTCCACGTGGTCGCCTACGACTACGGCGTCAAGAGCAACATCCTGCGTCTCCTGGCCGACCGTGGCTGCCGCATCACGCTGGTGCCGGCCCAGACCAGCGCCGAAGACGTCTTCAAGCTCAATCCCGACGGCGTGTTCCTGTCCAACGGCCCCGGCGACCCCGAGCCCTGCGACTACGCCATCGACGCCACCCGTGCCTTTCTGGACAAGAAGCTGCCGGTGTTCGGCATCTGCCTGGGCCACCAGATCATGGGCCTGGCGGTGGGCGGCAAGACCGTCAAGATGAAGACGGGCCATCACGGCGCCAACCATCCGGTGCAAGACCTCGCGTCCAAGCGCGTGTTCATCACCAGCCAGAACCACGGTTTCGGTGTCGACGCTGCCAGCCTGCCCGCCAACGCGCGCGTGACGCACGTCTCGCTGTTCGACGGCACGCTGCAAGGCTTCGAGCTCACCGACCGCCCGGCCTTCTGCTTCCAGGGTCACCCCGAAGCCAGCCCGGGTCCGCACGACATCCTCGAGCTGTTCGACAAGTTCATCAGCCTGATGTCCGGCCAAAAGTAAAGACTGCATCATGCCCAAGCGTACAGACCTAAAAAGCATTCTCATCATCGGCGCCGGCCCCATCATCATCGGGCAGGCCTGCGAATTCGACTACTCCGGCGCGCAAGCTTGCAAGGCGCTCAAGGCCGAGGGCTACCGCACCATCCTGGTGAACAGCAACCCGGCCACGATCATGACGGACCCGGAAACGGCCGACGTCACCTACATCGAGCCCATCACCTGGCAAGCCGTCGAAAAAATCATCGAGCGTGAAAAGCCCGATGCGCTGCTGCCCACGATGGGCGGCCAGACCGCGCTGAACTGCGCGCTGGACCTGGCCCACCACGGCGTGCTCAAGAAGCACAACGTCGAACTCATCGGCGCCAACGAACACGCCATCGAAAAGGCCGAAGACCGCCAGAAGTTCAAGCAGGCCATGACCGACATCGGCCTGGAATCGGCCAAGTCGGGCGTTGCCCACAGCATGGACGAAGCCTGGGAAGTGCAGCGCCGTATCGCGGCCGAAGTCGGCACGTCCGGCTTCCCCGCGGTCATCCGCCCCAGCTTCACGATGGGCGGTTCGGGCGGCGGTATCGCCTACAACGCCGAAGAATTCGAGACCATCTGCCGCCGCGGCCTGGAAGCCTCGCCCACCAGCGAGCTCCTGATCGAAGAGTCGCTGCTCGGCTGGAAGGAATTCGAGATGGAAGTGGTCCGCGACAAGGCGGACAACTGCATCATCGTCTGCTCCATCGAAAACCTGGATCCGATGGGCGTCCACACGGGCGACTCCATCACCGTCGCGCCGGCCCAGACGCTGACCGACAAGGAATACCAGATCATGCGTAACGCATCGATCGCGGTGTTGCGTGAAATCGGCGTGGATACCGGCGGCTCGAACGTGCAGTTCGCCGTCAATCCCAAGAACGGCCGCATGATCGTCATCGAGATGAACCCGCGCGTGTCGCGTTCGTCGGCGCTGGCATCCAAGGCCACCGGTTTCCCCATCGCCAAGGTCGCCGCGCGCCTGGCCGTGGGCTACACGCTCGACGAGCTGCGCAACGAAATCACCGGCGGCGCCACGCCGGCTTCGTTCGAGCCCACGATCGACTACGTGGTCACCAAGGTGCCGCGTTTCGCATTCGAAAAATTCCCCACCGCCGACGCGCGCCTGACCACCCAGATGAAGTCCGTGGGTGAAGTCATGGCCATCGGCCGCACCTTCCAGGAATCGTTCCAGAAGGCGCTGCGTGGCCTGGAAGTGGGCGTCGACGGCCTGAACCAGAAGACCACCGACCGCGAGAAGCTGCAGGTCGAACTCGGCGAACCCGGTCCGGAACGCATCTGGTACGTGGGCGACGCCTTCGCGCAAGGCTTCTCGCTGGACGAAGTGCACAACATCACGCACATCGACCCGTGGTTCCTTTCGCAGATCAAGGAAATCGTCGACATCGAGCTGGCGCTCGAGCAAAAGACGCTGGCCGACCTGGATTACGCCACGCTGTTCGAACTGAAGCGCCGCGGTTTCTCCGACCGCCGCCTCGCGTTCCTGCTGGACTCGGTTGAATCCGAAGTGCGCAAGCTGCGTCACCAGCTGAACGTGCGCCCGGTCTACAAGCGCGTCGACACCTGCGCCGCCGAATTCGCCACCCGCACCGCCTACATGTACTCCACGTACGAGGAAGAGTGCGAATCCGCGCCCACCGATCGCAAGAAGATCGTGGTGCTGGGCGGTGGCCCGAACCGTATCGGCCAGGGCATTGAATTCGACTACTGCTGCGTGCATGCCGCGCTGGCGCTGCGCGACGACGGGTACGAGACCATCATGGTCAACTGCAACCCGGAAACCGTGTCCACCGACTACGACACCTCCGACCGTCTGTACTTCGAGCCGCTGACGCTCGAAGACGTGCTGGAAATCGTCCACAAGGAAAACCCGGTCGGCATGATCGTCCAGTACGGTGGCCAGACGCCGCTGAAGCTGGCGCGCGCCCTGGAAGCCAACGGCGTGCCCATCATCGGCACCAGCCCCGAATCCATCGACGTCGCCGAAGACCGCGAGCGCTTCCAGAAGCTGCTCAACAAGCTCGGCCTGCGTCAGCCGCCCAACCGCACCGCGCGCACCGAAGGCGAGGCTCTGGCCCACGCCACCGAAATCGGCTATCCGCTGGTCGTGCGTCCCAGCTACGTGCTGGGCGGCCGCGCCATGGAAATCGTGCACGAGCAGCAAGACCTCGAGCGCTACATGCGCGAGGCCGTGAAGGTCAGCAATGACTCGCCCGTGCTGCTGGACCGCTTCCTGAACAACGCCACCGAAGTCGACGTGGACTGCCTGGCCGACGGCGAAACCGTCTTCATCGGCGGCGTCATGGAACACATCGAGCAGGCCGGCGTGCACTCGGGCGACTCGGCTTGCAGCCTGCCGCCTTACTCGCTGTCGGCGGAAGTCATCGCCGAAATCAAGCGCCAGACCACCATGATGGCCAAGGCCCTGAACGTCAGCGGCCTGATGAACGTGCAGTTCGCCATCCAGGGCGGCGATGTCTACGTGCTGGAAGTGAACCCGCGCGCCTCGCGCACGGTGCCTTACGTCTCCAAGGCCACCGGCCTGCAGCTTGCCAAGATCGCCGCGCGCGCCATGGCCGGCCAGACCCTCGCCGCGCAAGGCATCACGAAGGAAGTCGTGCCGCCTTACTTCTCGGTCAAGGAAGCCGTCTTCCCGTTCGTCAAGTTCCCGGGCGTGGACACCATCCTCGGCCCGGAAATGAAGTCGACCGGCGAAGTGATGGGCGTGGGCATGAGCTTCGGCGAAGCCTTCGTGAAGTCGCAGCTTGCCGCCAGCGTGCGCCTGCCGGAATCCGGCACGGTGTTCATCAGCGTCAAGAACCAGGACAAGCCCCGTGCCGTTGAAGTGGCGCGCGGCCTGCACGCCCTGGGCTTCAAGCTGGTCGCCACGCGCGGCACGGCCGCCGAGATCGAAGCCGCCGGCATTCCGGTGCAGGTGGTCAACAAGGTCACCGAAGGCCGCCCGCACATCGTCGACATGGTCAAGAACGGCGAAATCTCGCTGGTCATCAACACTGTCGAAGAACGCCGCAACGCCATCGTCGACTCGCGCACCATCCGCACCCAGGCGCTGGCCGCCCGCGTGACCTTCTTCACGACCATCGCCGGCGCTCGCGCCGCGGTCGAAGGCATGCAGTATCTGCGCCAAGGCCTCGGCCTGCAGGTGTACCCGCTGCAAGAGCTTCACGCTTCCCTGCAGAAGTAAGCCGGCAGGTCACAATTAGGGCACGCGAAAGCGTGCCCTAATTTTTTGCAACGCGATAACAGGCAGGGCAGGACATGGACAGAGTCTTCATCACCGGCGCCAGCAGCGGCCTTGGCCGCGCCCTGGCAGCGCAGTACGCGGCCAAGGGCGCCACGCTAGGCTTGCTGGGCCGCCGCGAGGACGCCCTGCGCGAACTGGCGGACAGCCTGCCCGGCAATCACCGATGCTATGCCGTGGACGTGCGCGACCGTCCCGCGCTGCACGCTGCGGCGCAGGACTTCATCGCGTTCTGCCAGGGCAGGGTGGACGTGGTCATCGCCAGCGCCGGCATCAGCGCCGGCACGCTGACCGACCATGGCGAGGATTTCGACGTCTTCAAGGCCATTGTCGACACCAACCTGCTGGCCACCGTGTCCACGTTCGAGCCGTTTATTGCGCCGATGCGCGCGGCGGGGGCAGGGCGCCTGGTCGGCATCGCCAGCGTGGCGGGCATACGCGGCCTGCCCGGCGCGGGCGCCTACAGCGCATCCAAATCGGCAGTGGTGACCTATTGCGAAAGCCTGCGGCTGGAACTGGCTGCGCAGGGCATCAGTGTCGTGACCATCGCGCCCGGCTACATCAAGACGGCCATGACGGCACACAACCCGTACTCGATGCCGTTCCTGATGGAAGCGGACGCCTTCGCATCGCGCGCGCACGCGGCGATCGGCAAGGGGACCAGCTATACCGTGATCCCGTGGCAAATGGGCGTTGTGGCCAAGCTGATGCGCCTGCTCCCCAACGCCGTCTACGACAAACTCGCCCGCAACGCCCCGCGCAAACCGCGCAAGACGGCATAAGGCAGGCAGCGCCTCAAGGCACCACGTCGTCGCCCACTTCGGCGGCAATGTGCGTTACATCGCCCCAGTCCAGCACCTCCCACTTGCGGCCGTCGACGCCGACCCGGTTGATGCTGACATTGAGCAGCGCCGCGTCACGCGGCGCGTTCAGCGGGACGCCCGACGCATGGCGCCAGATGATGTCCAGCACGCCGCCGTGGGTGAACATCAGAATGCGTTCGCCCTCGTGGCGGCTGGCAATATCGTCCACCGTGCTGATGACGCGCGACTGGAACTGGCCGAGCGATTCGCCGCCGTCCAGCGGGCGCAACGGATCGCGGCTCTTCCACGCCGCCGCAGCCTCCGGCGCCAGCACGTCGATGCGCTCATGATCCAGGCCTTCCAGCACGCCGAAACCCCGCTCGCGGATGCCCGGTTCCACGCGCACGCGCAGACCGAGCTGCTCGGACACGGGCAGGGCGGTCGCGTGTGCGCGTTGCAGGTCGCTGCTGTAGATCGCGTGGATCGGCGTGTGCTTGGCTTCTTCGTGCAGGCGTGCGGCCAGCAGGCTTGCCTGGTTGACGCCGAATTCGTTCAGGGGAATGTCTTGCCAGCCTTGCAGGCGCCGCTGGCGATTCCAGTCGGTTTCGCCATGGCGGATGAACCAGATTTCAGTCATTGCAGTCTTGTTGCGGGGATTGAGCCTTATGCCTGGACCGGCGCGATGGGCGTGCGCGGCTTCCAGATGGCTTGAATGATCGAGCTTAACGCGACCAGCGCGGGCTCGCTAGCGCGTTCGTAAGGCAGCATGAAGCCAAGCACCGCGTCCACGCGCGCCTGGCCCCACACGATGAAGTCGCTGGACGCGGCGCCCGCAAGTGCGGTTTCCTCGCGCAATAGCGCGCAGCCCGCGCCGGCCCGAACCAGCGCATCCATGTTGGCCTGGTCGTCGTTCTGCATGACGATGCGTGGCGACAGTCCGTGGCGTTCAAACATATCGCGCAGCAACAGATGCGTGTGGCTGCCGGAGGGACCGTCCAGCCACGGCAGTTGCGCCACCTCGCGCCAGCCGCCGCGCTTGAGCACCGCGGCGTGCTCGGCGGGCATCGCGATCCGATAGCGCACGCTGCGCAGCGGCTGCCACAACACGCCGCGCGGCGCGTTGGCCGCAATGGTCAGCGCGGCGGGCAGACGGCCGGTGCTGACCTGTTCGGCCAGTGCCGCCGCCGGCTGGGTCTGGGTCTTCAGCTCAACCAGCGGCAGGCGCTGCGTGACTGCCGCGGCCAGCTCGCCCAGCCGCAGGAAATCGGGCTTTTCGCTGGGTACCCCCAATTCGACGACGCCATGCAGATTGCCCTGCAATTGCTGCGCCTCGGACTTGAACTGGGCGCCCAGGACCAGCAGCGATTCCGCCGTGGGCAGCAGCACCTCGCCCGCCTTGGCCAGGGCCAGACGGCCGCCGTTGCGGTCGAACAGCGCCACGCCCAGGCTCTGCTCCAGCGCTTTGATCTGCGCGGTCACGGCAGGCTGCGTCAGCGACAGCGCTTCGGCAGCCTTCGTCAGGTTGCCCAGCCGGGCGACCGTGACGAAGGCGCGGATCTGGTAGATTTCCATGGCCGCGAGTGTAGGTCAGGCGGCCAGCAGCCGCACCTGTGTCGGCTCCAATCCCACCGACACCGGCGCGCCCGCCGGAAACGGCGACAGCCCGGCCAGATGTGCCTGGTCCGCGGTCAGGCGCTGTTCGCCCACCTGCACTTGATAGCGCGTGAACTCGCCCAGAAACTCGCTGCTTTCCACGATGCCCGGCAGCCAGACATAGCGCGCATCGCCCAGGCCGTCCGCCATCTCGATCTGCACCGTGTGGGGCCGAAAGCTCGCCGCCAGCCGCGTGGCCGCGGGTGCCTCGCCCGTCAGCGGCAGATGCAGGTCGCCCACGCCATCCACCGCCAGCGTCACGCTGCTGCTGGTGCGCTCGCGCACATTGCCTTCCAGCACGTTCATCGTGCCCACGAAATTCGCCACGAAGCGGTTTACGGGGTAGTCGAAAAGCGTGCTCGGCGCACCGATCTGCTGCACCACGCCATGGTCCAGCACCGCCATCCGGTCGGCGGTGGTCATCGCTTCTTCCTGGTCGTGCGTGACGAAGATCGTCGTGATGCCCAGGCGGCGCTGCAGGCTGAGCAGATCCTGACGCATCTGCACGCGCAGCTTCTTGTCCAGGTTGGACAGCGGCTCGTCCAGCAGCAGCACCTGCGGCTCGATCACGATGGTGCGCGCCAGCGCCACGCGTTGCTGCTGCCCGCCCGACAGCTGATTGGGACGCCGCTTGGCGTATTGCGACAGCCCCACCAGATCGAGCGCGGCTTCCACCTTGGTGCGGATCTCGGCGCGCGGCAGCTTGCGCTCGACCAGGCCGAACGCCACGTTGTCCCACACCGTCATGTGCGGCCACAGCGCATAGTTCTGGAACACCATGCCGATGTTCCGATGCCAGGGCGGGGTGCCGCTGATGTCCTTGCCGTCCACCAGCAACTGCCCCGCGCTGTGCCGGTTGAATCCCGCGATCAGCCGCAGCAGGGTGGACTTGCCCGACCCCGACGGCCCGAGCAGCGCAAAGAATTCGCCCGGCTCGATGCTGATGCTGACATCCTTCAGCACTTCAGTCTTGCCGTAGGACAGCTGGATGTTGCGGCATTCGACGCTGACTTTCTTCATGCGGATTCCCCTTCATTGCGCGCCGGTTGCTGGCGCTTCGATGCGCGATCCACCAGCAGGTGCGATACGTATGTGCCGATGCCCACGGCAACCACCGCCAGGACGCCGAGCGCGGCACCCGGCCCGCGGCCCGCGGCGCTTTGCATGTACAGATAGATGCCGTAGCTCATGGGCGCCTGGCTGTCCTTGGTTACCAGCATGATGGTGGCAGACAGTTCCACCGCGGCCGTCACGAAGCTGGTCACGAAGCCGGCCAGCATGCCGCCCGCCATCAGCGGCACCACCACGCGCCGGATCGTGCTCATGCGCGTGGCGCCCAGCGACTGGGCCGCCTCTTCGAGCGACACATGGATCTGCTGCAACGCCGCTACGCACGAGCGCAGCGCGTACGGCAACCGGCGCACGGAATACGCAAGCATGATGATGATCCACGACGACGTCAGCATCGTCCCCGTGCCCGGCAGCTCGATGCCGCGGAAGGTGCGCAGAAAGCCGATGGCCAGGACGATGCCCGGAATCGCCAGCGCCGCGGACGCCAGGAAATCCAGCCACTGCCGCGCCGGCAACCGGGTGCGCAGCATCAGGTAGGCGATGGCGGTGCCCAGGATCACGTCGATGCCCGCGGCAAGGCCGCAGTACAGCAGCGTGTTGGCGATCATGCCCTGCGACTCCGAGAACACGGCCGAATAGTGCGCCAGCGTGTACCCGTCCGGCAGCGGTGCATAGCTCCAGACGCTTGCCAGCGACAGCAGCAGCACGCCGATGTGCGGCGACAGCACCAGCAGCAGCACCAGGATGATCCAGCCATAGGCCAGCACGCTTTCCATGGGACCCAGCTTGCGCTTCTGGATGGAATTGCCGCCCTTCTGCAGCGTGGAGTAGTCGCGCCCCTTGAGCACGCGCGCCGACAGCCACAGCGCCAGGATCGAAAAGCCCACCATGATCACGCTGATCACATAACCCAGCGGATCCTCCAACCCCACCTGCGTGATGCGCAGGTAGGCCTGCGGCGCCAGCATGTTGGTCGTGCCCAGCACCAGCGGCGTGCCCAGGTCGTCGAACACCTTCACGAACACCAGTGACGCGCCCGCCACATAGCCGGGCAGGGCCAGCGGAAAGATCACGCGGCGGAACAGCCGGAACCCGCGCGAGCCCAGGTTGAACGCCGCCTCTTCCATGGCGCCGTCGATGTTGCGCAGCGCCACGACCAGGTTCATCAAAATGAACGGGAAATAGTGGATGGCTTCAACGAAGATGACGCCGTTCAGCCCTTCCATGAACGGAATCGTGAAGCCGAACCAGTCATTGAGCAGCAGATTCACGCTGCCCGAGCGGCCAAAGATCAGCTGCATCGCCACCGCGCCCACGAAGGGCGGCATGATGAGCGGCAGCACGCCCAGCGTCTGGATCAGCAGCGCGCCGCGAAAATCGAAGCGCACCGTGAAGTACGCCAGCGGCACCGCGATCAGCGAGGCCAGCAGCGCCGACCAGCCCGCCACGTACAGGCTGTTGAAGAACGCTTCCCGCATCAACGGCTGGTTGAAGAACGCACCGAAGTGGCCAATGGTGAAGCTGCCGTCGGCGTTGACGAACGCGCTGTGAAAGACCGTGCCCACCGGCACAGCCAGGAAAAGCAGCAGAAAGCCGAACACCAGCAGCGCCGCCAGGACCGGGCCGGCGGGCAGGCGCGAATGGCTCGAATGATTCATCGAGATTCCCGAATATCGTTGCCAGAAGACAGGCGCAACCCCCGGCGAGCGGGTCAGGCCCGCCGGCCGGGTTCAGCGCATCCAGACGATCAGAGCGCGGCGGCTTGCCGTGCCAGCTTTACGGCTTCTTCGTAGTTGGCGCGCGCGCGGCCATTCCACTCGCCTTCAAGCTTCGTGATCTGCTGGTTGACGGCCGCGTCCTTCTTGTTGCCGGCAAAGATCGCCAGAAACGCGGGGTCTGCCGCCTGCTTGCTGTCGATCAGCGGCGCCCAGGCCAGCTTGCGAGCCTGGTCCAGCAATTCCGCCGCCTTGCCGCTCTTGGCCTTGTCGCCCAGCTTGGCCTCGGCGTCGTAGATCGCTTTGGTCGCCGCCTGCAATTCCTTCAAGCGGAACGTGACAGTCTGGTCGTACAGCGACTGCACGACGTAGTAGCGCGACTGCGACAGGTCCGCGTCGAAATGGACCTTGCTGCGCTTGGCGATTTCCGCCGGGTCGGGATAGCCCGGCGGAATCTTGCCGGCCAGCGCAGAGTAGGGCAGCACCGGCAGCCGCGAGATCTTCGGCTCCAGCAGCAGCTCCTGGCCCGCCTGGCTCAGCGTGAAGGCAATGAACTTCTTGCCTTCCTCGGTGTTCTTGGCGCCCTCGATCAGCGCGATGTTCGCCGGAACGATGGCCGTCTCGGACGGATAGACGAACTCGACGGGGAACTTGGAATACTTGCTCGACAGCCCGAAGAAGTCGATGACCGGTCCGGCGCCGAACTGGCCGTTGTTCACGCCGTCCGGCACACCGAACGATCGCTCGGTGACAGCACTGCTGTTGCCCGACATGCGCAGCAGCGTGTTCCAGCCGTCGTCCCAACCCTCGCCTTGCAGAATGGTTTCCACGGTCAGGTGCATCGTGCCCGAACGCGACGGCGACGTGATGCCCACGTGACCGAACCACTTGGGCGACAGCAGGTCCTTCCATTCGACGGGCGCGGGGATCTTGTGCGCCGCGATGTACCGGGTGTTGTAGATGATGCCGTAGCCCGCCAGCGCCTGGCCCAGGTACATGCCGCTCGGATCGTTGATGGGATAGCTGCCGATCTTGTCCGGCACGTCCTTGTTCGCGATGTCGGCCGACTTGGCCAGCAGCTTGTCGCGCCCAAGCACCTCGAACGCATCCGGTGCGCTCGCCCAGAAAACCTCAGGGCGCTGACCCGCCGGCGTCTCGCGCACGAAGGCAATGCCCGACACCGTGTTCTTGTTCAGGATTTCCAGCGTGATGCCGGGATTGGCTTTCTCGAAGGCGGTCTTGTAGGCCTGGGTCAGGTCCTTGGGGAACGACGTGATCACCGTGACGGTGCCGGCCAGGGCCGGCGCCGCGCAAACGGCCAACAGCGCTCCCGCCAGGGCTGTGCGCATAGCGTGCATGGTTTGTCTCCGTGGTTTTAGATTTGTCTGGAGACAGTACCGGCACGCCCGCCAAGCGTCCAATCAGAAATTTTGATGCGCGCCATCAGTGACGGCGCCGTGATGCTCGCCCGGGATCAGGCCTGGGCCGAGACGCCAGTGCCGTTGGACCCGCCGCCGCTTTGGGCCGCACGCGCCTGCTGCGCCAGGATCTGCGCGATCTGCCCTTGGATCTGCACGGCCTGCGCGTTCAACGCCATCACCTGCTGCGCCTTCATCTCCGCCGACATGCCGCTCGCCTGCACCTTGGCGATCTGGTCCATGATGCGCTTGAGCTGCTTCTGCAACTCCTTGATCTGGCGGGTGTATTCGTCTTCGTTGTCGGTCTCTTCCGCGGCCTGCGCGGTTGCCACCTTGCTGGCGCCCGGCGTATTGACGCGGATCTTGCCCTCAGGGCTGACCGACACGGCTTCCTGCCCCGAGGCGTTCTTCGCTTCCTTGTTGGCCTGAATCTTTTCGGCCCACATGTCGGCAAGGCTGCCGATGCGGGAGGTGCCGCTGATGCTGTTGATCGCCATGACTGTTCCTTTGCCTGGGATTTCGGGGTTTCCACTAGTACGGCAATCTGGCGGCAAAACTTAAACGTTGCCCCCGTTCGATGGCCCCCTTTACACTGGCGCCCGCTCGCAGTTTGAAACCCTAATCCGTACCATCCCCCGGGGAATCCATGTCCAATTCCTACTTTCCGCGCTGGCGCCTGGCCGACGACGCCGAGCCCGGCGTCATCATCGCGCCCGATGAACGGCTGTCCTGGCCCAAGAACGTGGCCATGGGCGCTCAGCACGTGGTCGCGATGTTCGGCTCGACCGTCCTCGCGCCGCTGCTCATGGGTTTCGATCCCAACGTCGCCATCCTGATGTCGGGGATCGGCACGCTGATCTTCTTCCTGTTTGTGGGCGGACGCGTACCCAGCTACCTGGGCTCCAGCTTTGCCTTCATCGGCGGCGTGATCGCGGTGACCGGCTATGCCGGCGGGGGCGCCAACGCCAATATCGGCGTGGCGCTGGGCGCCATCATCGCCTGCGGCCTGGCGTACACGCTGATCGGTGTGATCGTCTGGATCGTCAATGCGCGGGCGGGCGGCGGCGCCAACTGGATCGACACGCTGATGCCGCCCGTCGTGACGGGCGCGGTCGTCGCGGTCATCGGCCTGAACCTCGCGCCCATCGCCGCCAAGGGCGCGATGGGCGCATCGGGCTTTGACAGCGCCATGGCCATCGTCACGATCGTGTGCGTCGGCGGCATCGCCGTCTACACGCGCGGCATGGTGCAGCGCCTGCTGATCCTCGTCGGCCTGATCCTCGCCTGCGTCGTGTACGCCGTGCTGGCCAACGGCCTGGGCCTGGGCAAGCCCATCGACTTCAGTGCCGTGTCGGCCGCCGCCTGGTTCGGCCTGCCGCACTTCGCGGCGCCGGTCTTCAAGGCCGAGGCCATGGGTCTCATCGTGCCGGTCGCCATCATCCTGGTGGCCGAAAACCTGGGGCACGTGAAGGCCGTCAGCGCCATGACGGGCCGCGACCTGGACCGCTACCTGGGCCGGGCCTTCGTCGGCGACGGCGTGGCCACCATGGTGTCGGGCGCCGTCGGCGGCACGGGCGTCACCACCTACGCCGAGAACATCGGCGTGATGGCGGTCACCCGCATCTATTCCACGCTGGTGTTCGTGATCGCCGCCTTGATCGCCATTGTCCTGGGCTTCTCGCCCAAGTTCGGCGCGCTCATCCAGACGATCCCGGGACCGGTCCTGGGCGGCATGTCGGTGGTGGTGTTCGGCCTGATCGCCATTGCCGGCGCCCGCATCTGGGTCGTCAACCAGGTTGATTTCACCGACAACCGCAACCTCATCGTGGCCGCGGTCACGCTGGTGCTGGGCGCGGGCGACTTCACCATCAAGCTGGGCAACTTCACGCTGGGCGGCATCGGTACCGCCACGTTCGGCGCAATCATCCTGTACGCGATCTTGCGCCGGACGAAGTAAACGCGGGGCTCGGGCGGCGCAAAGACTATCGGTCAGTAGATTCCGGGCGCTAGCGTCTCCCGGAAAACCCGGAGTTCGCCCGGGCGCCTTTCGCGCTGAACGAGGCCGCAAAGCCTTTTCAGCGCGAAATCGCCGGTTTTAGCGGGTTACAGCGGCGAAATGCGCCGAAAAGGGCGTTTTCTCCGGCGGCTTGCAATTCCCGCCGAGATTGACCACAATATGACTTTGATTGCCCCGGTTCCGACCCGAGCCGGGGTTTTGTTTTGGTCGCCCGCGCCGCTCGCCAGATTTTTCCAAGCATTCAATGGCAAACAAAAGGCAAGCGCGCCGGTCCTGCGGCCTTCACCGAGAACGCTCCTTCGGGGCGTTTTTCTACTTTTTGTTTGGGAAACGACATGTCTGCCATTCCTTTGACCGTGCGCGGGGCCGAGCGCTTGCAAGAAGAGCTCCAACGGCTGAAAACCGTCGAACGTCCTGCCGTGATCAACGCGATCGCCGAGGCTCGCGCGCAGGGTGATCTGTCGGAAAACGCCGAGTACGATGCCGCTCGCGAGCGCCAAGGTTTCATCGAGGGCCGGATTGCCGAGCTTGAAGGCACGCTTTCCAATGCCCACCTCATCGACCCGTCCTCGCTCGAGGCCGAAGGCCGCGCCGTGTTTGGCGCTACCGTCGACATCGAAGACCTGGATTCGGGCGATCGCGTCACCTACCAGATCGTCGGCGACGTCGAAGCCGATATCAAGTCCAACCTGATTTCCGTGTCCAGCCCCGTGGCTCGCGCGCTGATCGGCAAGAGCGAAGGCGATGTGGTCGAGGTCGTTGCCCCGGCTGGCGTTCGCGAGTACGAAGTCCTGGGCGTGCGTTACATCTGACGCAAGCGCCACAAGCAGTAAAAATGTCAAACCACCCTGGCCCTGACGCAACGTTCGTCTGAATTCCGCGGTACATTGCGGATCGCTATGGTGGACCGGGCGCGTAAAGCGCCCGTTTTTGTGCCTGGACTTACCTTTTTGCGGTCTTGCGGCTGGTGCCGCTGCGGGCTCCGGCGCGCAGGCTCAGCGCGCTGCCGGCGCGGCGCGGAATGCCGTGGCCGCCAGCCGTGGAGCGCTTGTTGGAAGGCCGCATGGGCTTGCCGTTCTTGTTGAGTTCGTCCTGAGGGACGTAACGCTTCTTGGCGGGTGCGGGCTCTTCGGATTCGCTGCGGCGCGGGCGCTTGGCAAGGGTCCTGCCTTCGGCGGCCAGCTTCTTGGGCGTGTAAGGCTCCGAGGCGCGGCGTTTTGCAGGCGCTTCGGGTTCCTGGGCGGCCAGCGCGGCGGGCTTGATGTTGCCGGCCAGCGGGCGGAACAGGATCAGGGTCTTGCCCAAGTGATGCACAGGCGCGCAGGATAGCGTCTCGCAGATCGTGGCGAGCATGGCGTCCCGGGCTTCACGGTCGTCGCCGCCCGCGCGAACCTTGATGAGGCCATGCGAAGTCAGCG
Source organism: Achromobacter spanius (assembly GCF_002966795.1). Classification (GTDB taxonomy): domain Bacteria; phylum Pseudomonadota; class Gammaproteobacteria; order Burkholderiales; family Burkholderiaceae_B; genus Achromobacter; species Achromobacter spanius_D. The sequence goes on along the minus strand of NZ_CP023270.1, from coordinate 4,694,931 downwards.
CCAGATCGATTTCCTTCAGCACGGCGTCGGTCAAGCCGTTGTCGCCAATCAGGACGACGGGGCGCAGAGGGTGAGCGGCGGACCGCAGGTCGCTGCGCTCGCGAGAGGTAAGTTCTAATATAGGCATGCGTGGAATTGTACGGTAATGGCCAAGAATAAATTCTCTAAAGACTGGATTCACCAGCACATCAACGATCCCTATGTGAAGCTGGCGCAACAGAAGGGCTATCGCGCCCGCGCCGCTTTCAAGCTGATCGAGATCCTCGACACCGAAAAGCTGATGCGCCGGGGCGACCTGGTCATCGACCTGGGCTCCGCCCCGGGCAGCTGGTCGCAGGTGGCGCGCGAGCGGCTCGCCGGGCCGGGCGGCATCGTGGAGGGCCGCATCATCGCGCTGGACATCCTGCCCATGGAGCCCGTCGCGGGCGTGGAATTCATCCAGGGCGACTTCCGCGAAGACGAAGTCTTGCAACAATTGGAAGACATGGTCGGATCCCGCGCGGTGGACCTTGTTATTTCAGACATGGCCCCCAACTTGTCCGGGGTGGGTATTGCCGATTCCGCTCGCATCCAGCATGTTTGCGAGTTGGCGATGGAATTTTCCTGCGCCCACCTCAAGCCCAACGGGGCGCTGATCGTCAAGGCTTTCCACGGCACGGGCTTCTCGCAGATCGTGGAATCCTTCAAGAAACGCTTCCGCCGGGTGGTCGAACGCAAACCGAAGGCCTCTCGGGACAAGTCCTCAGAAACCTTTCTGGTGGCGCGCGATCTGAAGTAACCCTGCCGTAACCATCCGGGACAAATCGTCCTGGCCAAGAAAACCCCCGTCCCGCCGAGACAACGACCAGAAAACTCAAGAATCAAATGTAATTAAATGGGCCCCACGGCTGCCAGGACGCAACTCCGTCCTACAGGTTAGAATGGGCTATTGACATACTTGTGACTGTGCCATACGCGGGTGCGCAGTCGCCGGTCGGAATCGAAAGCAGGAGATCGACCTTGAACAATTCATTTTCCAAAGTCGCTGTCTGGATGGTGATAGCCCTGGTGCTGTTCACCGTCTTTAAACAGTTCGACGGACGTGCCCAGACCCAGGACGGCGTGACCTACACGCAGTTCATGGACGACGCCAAGGCGGGACGCATCCGCAAGGTCGACGTTCAAGGCGACGTGCTGTACGTCACCCCGGACGCGGGCCGCGCCTACACGCTGACTTCCCCCGGCGACCTCTGGATGGTCTCCGATCTGCTGAAGTACGGCGTGCAGGTTTCGGGCAAGCCGCGCGAAGAACAGTCGCTCCTGATGAGCATCTTCGTCTCGTGGTTCCCCATGCTGCTCCTGATCGGCGTATGGGTGTTCTTCATGCGCCAGATGCAGGGCGGAGGCAAGGGCGGCGCGTTCAGCTTCGGCAAATCGCGCGCCCGGATGCTCGACGAAAACACCAACCAGATCACCTTCGCCGATGTCGCCGGTTGCGACGAAGCCAAGGAAGACGTCCAGGAACTGGTCGACTTCCTGCGCGACCCCAGCAAGTTCCAGAAGCTGGGCGGCCGTATCCCGCGCGGCGTATTGATGGTGGGTTCGCCCGGTACGGGCAAGACGCTGCTGGCCAAGGCCATCGCCGGCGAAGCCAAGGTGCCGTTCTTCAGCATCTCCGGCTCGGACTTCGTTGAAATGTTCGTCGGCGTGGGCGCGGCCCGTGTCCGCGACATGTTCGAAAACGCCAAGAAGCACGCTCCCTGCATCATCTTCATCGACGAAATCGATGCGGTGGGCCGCCAGCGTGGCGCCGGCCTGGGTGGCGGCAACGACGAACGCGAACAGACCCTGAACCAGATGCTGGTTGAAATGGACGGGTTCGAATCCGGCCAGGGCGTCATCGTGATCGCCGCGACCAACCGTCCCGACGTGCTCGATCCGGCGCTGCTGCGTCCGGGCCGTTTCGACCGCCAGGTTGTGGTGCCGCTGCCCGATATCCGTGGCCGCGAGCAGATCCTGAAGGTCCATATGCGCAAGGTTCCGCTGTCGCCCAACGTCGACGCGACCATCCTGGCGCGCGGCTGCCCGGGCTTCTCCGGCGCCGACCTGGCCAACCTGGTCAACGAAGCGGCGCTGTTCGCCGCCCGCCGCAATGGCCGCACGGTGGATATGTCCGACTTCGAAAAGGCCAAGGACAAGATCATCATGGGCGCCGAGCGCCGCTCCATCGTGATGCCCGAAGAGGAACGCAAGAACACCGCGTACCACGAATCCGGCCACGCGATCGTTGCGCGCATGCTGCCCAAGACCGATCCGGTCCACAAGGTCACCATCATCCCGCGCGGTCGTGCGCTGGGCGTGACGATGCAGCTGCCGGAAACCGACCGCTACAGCATGGACAAGGGCCGTCTGCTGTCCACGATCGCCGTGTTGTTCGGCGGCCGTATCGCCGAAGAAATCTTCATGGACCAGATGACGACGGGCGCCTCGAACGACTTCGAACGCGCCACCGCCATCGCCCGCGACATCGTCACGCGCTACGGCATGACCGACGAACTGGGTCCCATGGTCTACGCCGAGAACGAAGGCGAAGTCTTCCTGGGCCGCAGCGTCACCAAGACCACGCACATGTCCGAAGCCACCATGCAGAAGGTGGACACCGAGATCCGCCGCATCATCGACGAGCAGTACGGCGTTGCGCGCAAGATCCTGGAAGACAATCGCGACAAGGTCGAAGTCATGACCTCCGCGCTGCTCGAATGGGAAACCATCGACTCCGACCAGATCAACGACATCATGGAGGGCCGCCCCCCGCGTCCCCCGAAGACGCCGCAAGGCCCGTCGGACACGTCCGATACGCCGCCGACCGGCCTGGCTGCAGGCGGTAGCACGGCAGCTGCGGTCTGAGGTTCTTCGTTCTGGTTTATGGCAAATAACTTCCTTTGCGGGCGCTTCGAGTTTGATCTCGAGCGCCCGCTTGTCATGGGCATCGTCAATGTCACGCCGGACTCTTTTTCCGACGGCGGCGAGCACGGCGATACCGATTCCGCAGTGGCGCACGCGCGCCGGCTGATCGAGGAAGGCGCCCAGATCCTGGATCTGGGCGGCGAATCCACCCGTCCTGGGGCCGACCCCGTTTCCGTCGCTGACGAGCTCGACCGGCTACTGCCGGTGGTGGAGGCGCTCCGCGACTGCGGCGTGCCGCTATCCATCGACACGTTCAAGCCTGAGGTCATGCGGGCCACGCTGGACGCCGGCGCGGACATGATCAACGATATCTACGGCTTCAGGCAGCCGGGCGCGATTGAAGCGGTCTCGCAGTCGCGCTGCGGCCTGTGCGTCATGCACATGAAAGGCGAGCCTCGCACCATGCAGGCGGCGCCGCCCGAGTACACCGACCTGATCGGTGAAATCGGCCTCTTCCTGGGGGCTCGTGCGCAAAAGCTGCGCGCAGCCTGGATCGATCCTCGCCGCATCGTGCTGGACCCCGGTTTCGGGTTTGGCAAGACGGCCGACCAGAATTTTCAACTGCTGCGCCGGCTGTCCAGCCTGCGCAGTACCGGTTATCCATTGCTGATCGGCCTGTCGCGCAAAAACATGATCGGCCAGGCCACCGGCCGGCCGGTTGGCGACCGGCTGCCCGGCAGCATTGCCGCCGCGCTTGCCTGCGTCGCGCGTGGCGCCTCCATCGTGCGCGTGCACGATGTTGCGGCCACGGTGGATGCGCTTAAGGTATGGCAGGCGGCTGAACAAGGAGCAATCAGTTCATGATTCGACGCAAATATTTCGGTACCGATGGCGTACGCGGTGAAGTGGGCGGTCCGGTGATCAACGCCGAATTCGCGCTTCGCCTGGGTTACGCGGCTGGCCGCGTGCTGGCGCGCGAGCACGCGGTGCGCGGCGCGACGCGTCCGCAGGTCGTCATCGGCAAGGACACCCGGATTTCCGGCTACATGCTGGAATCCGCGCTGGAAGCGGGCCTGTCGGCCGCCGGCATCGACGTGCTGCTCGCCGGCCCGATCCCCACGCCCGCGGTGGCCTACCTGACCCGCGCGCTGCGCCTGGTCGCCGGCATCGTCATCAGTGCGTCGCACAATCCCTATCAGGACAACGGCATCAAGTTCTTCTCGGCGCAGGGCATGAAGCTGCCCGACGAAATCGAGGCCGATATCGAGGCCGCGCTGGACGAGCCCCTGGGCTGCGTCAGCTCGGAAGGACTGGGGCGCGCGCGCCGCATGGGCGACGCCCAGGGCCGCTACATCGAATTCTGCAAGAGCACGTTCCCCAACGATCTGGACCTGAACGGCATGACGATCGTGGTCGACGCCGCGCACGGCGCCGCCTACAACATCGCCCCGCACGTCTTCCGTGAGCTGGGCGCCGAGGTTCACGCGATCGGCGTGAACCCCGACGGCTTCAACATCAACAAGGGCGTGGGCGCGTTGCACCCCGAGCTGCTGGCCAAGGAAGTCAAGGCGCGCGGCGCCCAGCTTGGCATTGCGCTGGACGGCGACGCCGACCGCTTGCAGATGGTGGACGGCGAGGGCCGCATCTACAACGGCGACGAACTCATGTACGCCATCGTGCGCGAGCGCATGCAGCGCGGCAAGGTCGAGGGCGTGGTGGGCACGCTGATGACCAACTTTGGCTTCGAGCGCGAAATGAAGCGCCTGGGCGTGGGCTTTGACCGCGCCAACGTGGGCGATCGCTACGTGCTGGAACAAATGCAGTCGCGCGGCTGGCTGTACGGCGGCGAAAGCTCTGGCCACCTTCTGTGCCTGGATTGCCACTCCACCGGCGACGGCATCGTGGCGGCGCTGCAGGTCCTGACGGCCCTGCGTCGCAATTCCACCACGCTTGGCGACTGGATCAGCGATCTGCGCATGTATCCGCAGAAGATGATCAACGTGCCGCTGACGCCGGGCATGGACTGGAAAACGCACGCCGGTCTGACCGCGGCCCGCCAAGCGGTCGAGGCAGAACTGGACGGACGGGGCCGGATCCTGATACGCGCTTCGGGGACGGAACCCAAACTTCGTCTGATGGTTGAGGCCGAAGATGAGGCATTGGCGACCAATTCTGCAGAGAAGCTTGCGGCAAGCCTGGGGTAAACCCTGACTTTCGATTTAATATGTGGGCCACGCTTCGAAATCGTCGCGTGGCCTTTGTTTGTTTGCATTTTCGATGCCGGTTTAAGAGTCATAGTCACGTAACATGTTGGTCAAGTTATTGACATACAGGGCGTCCACACTGGCTGGACTCTCTAGGAGCTTCGCGTAATGCTGGAATTAGCACGCATCAACCCGAGCCGCAGTACCGCAGAACCCTGGACGGGCTCCGCCCCGAAGGTCCTGGCTGTCGGCCTCGCGCGTACCGCCGAAGAAATAGAGCAGATTCAGCGCCTGCGCTATGAAGTCTTCACCGAAGACATGGGTGTCGTCTTCCCGGACGCGCAAGATGGCATCGAGCAAGATCGCTTCGATCCATTCTGTGAGCACCTGATGGTCCGCGAACTCGACACGGACCGCGTCGTCGGCACGTATCGGATCCTGACGCCCGAAAAGGCGCGCGAAGCCGGCGGCTACTACTCGCAGTCGGAATTCGACCTGTCGGGCCTGGGCGCCATCCGCGACGAAGTCGTCGAAGTCGGCCGCTCCTGCACGCACGCCGATTACCGCGGCGGCGCGGTAATCATGCTGCTGTGGTCGGGGCTGGCGGAGTACCTGCGCCGCGGCGGTTACGAATACGTGCTCGGTTGCGCCAGCGTGAGCCTGCGCGATGACGGCGTCACCGCTGCCGAAGTCTGGCGCACGGTTGCCAAGCAGATGCCCAAGGGCAACGAGCCGCGTGTCACGCCGCTGCACCGCTACCCGGTCGAAAAGCTCAATAGCACGCTGCCGGCGCGCGTGCCGCCGCTGATCAAGGGTTACCTGAAGCTGGGCGCCAAAGTGTGCGGCGAGCCGGCATGGGATCCGGATTTCAATGCTGCCGACTTCCCGGTCCTGTTGAAGATGGAGCGCATGGACGAGCGCTACCGTCGCCACTTCGGGCTGGATCAGCCGGCCGTCATCACTACCCAGCGCTAGACGCCATCCATCATGCGCCGCCTGTTCCGCCGAATGACAATCAGACTGATACGGCGGGCAACCCGGCCGCTGCGCATGGAGCTCAGGCGGCTCGATCGCGAAACCGATCTGTCGCCGTTCTGATCAGCCGGGGCGGCCGTGCCGCCCGCTGTTTTTAGAACTCCAGCAGTTCGAACGAAAACCCGACCTTGTTCCACTCGGCTTCTTCCGCACGCAGCGTGAAGTCGCTGAGCGGGTGTTCGGCCAGCCAATCGCGGTTGACGCGCACCACGATGGAATTGTCGCGGACCGAGGCGGTCAGCGGCAGGGGCTCGATCTCGCCGCGGCGGCGGAACAACAGCACCGCCAAGCGCAGCGCCAGGATCGCCTTCCATTGCGCACGCGTGCGCACCAGCGGTTCCACCTTGGCCAGCTTGCCCTGGTGTCCCAGTACCAGCAAGGCCAGCAGCTGCTGGTCCGCGCGCGAAAAGCCGGGCATGTCCGCGTTTTCCAGCACGTAGGCCGAGTGCTTGTGATACGCGTTGTGGGCAATCGACAGGCCCACTTCGTGCAGATCTGCTGCCCAGCCCAGCGCGGGCCGAAGCTCGGCGCGTTCCTGGCCTTCCGGGAACAGGGTGTCGAACAGGCCGAACGCGGCGTGCCGGACACGGCGCGCCTGGTTCACGTCCACGTGATAGCGCTTGACGAACTGGCGTACCGATTCGTCGCGCTTGTCGTGCTCGTCGTCACGGCCCAGCAGGTCGTACAACACGCCCAGGCGCAGCGCGCCATCGCCGGTGTGCATGACGTCGATGCCCAGCTCGTCGAACAGCGCGCTCATGATGGCCAGCCCGCCGGGCAGCACGTCGGCGCGTTCGATCTTGATGCCGGGGAGCTCGGACGGGATGACGCGGCCCGAGCGGATGAGGCGGTCCTTCAGTTTGGTCAGCCCGGCGCGTGTGATGCCGCGGTCGGAGTAGCCGCCTTCGGTCAGGATGGCAAACAGCGCCTTGGCGGTGCCGGAGGAGCCATACGCTTCCTTCCAGCCCATCTTGCGGTACTGCTTGGCGATGACTTCGATTTCGCGGCGGGCGGCCAGCTCGGCCTGTTTCATCTGGTGCGCGTCCACCACGCCGTCCGAAAAGAACTGGCGGCTGTAGCTGACGCAGCCCATGTAAAGCGAGGACATCAGTCCCGGTTCGTGGCCCTTGCCGATGATCACTTCGGTGGAACCGCCGCCGATGTCGATGACCAGGCGCTTGTTGGGCGAGGGGGGCAGGGTGTGGGCCACGCCCGTGAAGATCAGGCGGGCCTCTTCACGGCCGGCGATGACTTCGATGGGAAAGCCCAGTGCAGCTTCGGCCCGGGGCAGGAAATCTTTCGTGTTGCGGGCGACGCGGAACGTGTTGGTGGCAACCGCGCGGACCCGGTTGGGGTGGAAGCTGCGCAGGCGTTCGCCGAAGCGTTCCAGGACGGCGATGGCGCGCTCGATGGCGTCGTCGCCAAGCCGCTTTTCGGCGTCCAGGCCGGCGGCGAGCCGGACGGTTTCCTTGAGGCGGTCAATCTGGTAGATCTGGGGCGTACCGTCCTGCTGAACGATGCGTCCGATGGAGAGGCGAAAGCTGTTGGACCCGAGGTCCACCGCGGCCAGAAGTTGATCCATGCGGCTCGTAATATTGGCTGTGAGGTGGACCGATTATAAGGACCCCACGTGACAACGCCGCCAGATACGGGTTTTTTCTTACGGAACAGAGGCTTGGAAGCGTTTATCCGGTGCGCCATATGTCCCGCATTTGACGTACCCTTAGCGATTGGGCGCTGTCATAGAACCGTCACCTGTTTGCAGTAAAACTTCACGCTCTCTTTTCGTATGGAATCCGGTATGCCCACACGTCCGCCAGGCGAGCCTCTGCTCATGAATCGCGAATTGTCGCTGCTCAAGTTCAACGAACGTGTGCTGGCGATGGCGGAAAACCCCAAGACACCGCTGCTGGAACGGCTGCGCTATGTGTGTATCGTCAGTTCCAACCTGGACGAGTTCTTCGAGATCCGGATCTCCAGCCTGAAAGAGCAGCAGCGCCAGTCGCCCAACTTGGTCGGCCCGGACGGCATGACGCCGGACGAGGCATTCGAATGCGTCCAGCAGGCAGTGCACGAACTGGTGTACCGCCAGTACAACCTGCTAAACGACGAAATTTTGCCGGCCATGCACAAAGAGGGCATCGCGCTGCATCACGCCTCCGAATGGAATGCGGAGCAGCAGGAATGGGCGCGCGACGTCTTCCACCGCGACGTGATGCCGCTGTTGACGCCCATTGGGCTGGACCCGGCGCATCCGTTTCCGCGGGTCTACAACAAGAGCCTGAACTTCATCGTGTCGCTGGCCGGCGCCGACGCGTTCGGCCGCCAGGCGTCCATCGCCATCGTCCAGGCGCCCCGCGCGCTGCCGCGCCTGATCAAGATGCCGCAGGAGCTCTCAGGGCAGCCCGAGGGCTACATTCTGCTGACCTCGCTCTTGCGCGCCTTCGTGGGCGAGCTGTTCCCGGGCCTGGAGATGCTGGGCTGCTATCAGTGGCGCGTCACGCGCAACAGCGACCTCTTCGTGGACGAGGAAGAAGTCACCAACCTGCGCCACGCGCTGCAGGGCGAGCTGTCGCAACGCAACTTCGGCGCCGCCGTCCGGCTTGAGATCGACAAGCTGACGCCCGTCGAACTTGAAACCTTCCTGCAGCGCGAGTTTTCGCTCAAGGCCGACGACACCTACCGCGTTCCCGGTCCGGTGAATCTGTCGCGCCTGATGCAGTTGTGCAATTCCGCGGCTCGCCCGGATCTGCTGTTTCCCGACTACCGCGCGCCCGTGCCCGCGCCGTTTGACCGCGTCGGCGACAAGCCCGCCGAACTCTTCGAGGCGGTGGCCGAGTGCGACCGCCTGCTGCACCATCCCTACCAGTCGTTCCAGCCGGTCATCGACTTCCTGACCGCCGCCGCGCTGGATCCCGACGTGATGGCCATCAAGCAGACCATCTATCGCACCGGCGAAGATTCCGAGCTGATGAAGATCCTGCTGCTGGCGGCGCGCGCTGGCAAGGAGGTGACGGTGGTGGTGGAATTGATGGCGCGTTTTGACGAGCAGACCAACATCAACTGGGCCTCCAAGCTGGAAGAAGTGGGGGCGCACGTCGTGTATGGCGTGGTGGCGCACAAGACGCACGCCAAGATGGCTGTTGTGCTGCGCCGCGAAAAGGGCCGTCTGCGCCGCTATGCCCACTTGGGCACCGGCAACTATCACCCGCGCACGGCGCGCCTGTATACGGACTTCGGGTTGCTGACCGCCGATCCCAAATTGTGCGAGGACATGGACAAGGTGTTCGCGCAGCTGACCGGCCTGGGTGCACGCCGCACGCTCAAGTCGCTGATGCAGTCGCCGTTCACGCTGCACGAAGGCATGGTGTCGCTGATTCGCGCCGAGGCGCGCGCCGCCAAGGCGGGCAAGCGTTCGCGCATCATGGCCAAAATGAATTCGCTCCTGGAAGAGCAGATCATCGCCGAGCTTTACAAGGCCAGCCAGGCGGGCGTGAAGATCGATCTGATCGTGCGGGGCGTCTGCGCCCTGCGCGCCGGCGTGCCGGGGCTGTCGGAAAACATCCGCGTGCGGTCCATCGTGGGGCGTTTCCTGGAACATTCCCGCGTCTTCTACTTCTACGCCGAAGGCGAGGAGACGGTGTACCTGTCGTCTGCCGACTGGATGGATCGCAACTTCTTCCGCCGCGTCGAGATCGCTTTTCCGATCTACGACAAGACGCTCAAGAAGCGCGTCATCGACGAAGCCTTCACCTACGCGCTGCGCGACAACCAGCTTGCCTGGCAGCAACAGCCCAGCGGCGATTACGCGCGCGTCAAGAGCCGCCGCGAGCCGTACAACCTGCATCAGTTTTTGATGCAGAAGCTGGGCGTCTGAACGACGGAACCAAAAATAGGGGTTTGTCCCCATAATTTGTCTGTGATCCACGGCCGCCCGGCAACCGCCCGGCGGCCGTGGTTTTTATGCCGCATCGAACGTCTGCATGAACAGTTTGTGACTGTCATGGTCTTGTCACGTTGCCTGCCTAAGATGCGAAGGTCGCTGAAAGACAGGCAGCTAAAAAGCCTGCCAAGACTCCTTTAACGAGCACAGAAGGAACCCAGATGTTCAAACGTGTCTTCAAGCAAGTTTCCGTGGGCGTCGCGCTGAGCGCCGCTGTTTTTGCCGTCCAGGCCGCCAACGTCACCGGCGCCGGCGCATCGTTCCCGTACCCGATCTACGCCAAGTGGGCGTCCGATTACAAGGCTGCGACCAACAACGCGGTCAACTACCAGTCCATCGGTTCGGGCGGCGGTCAACAGCAGATCATTGCAAAGACGGTCGACTTCGGCGCCTCGGATGATCCGATGAAGGCTGCTGATCTCGAAAAGCACGGCCTGCTGCAGTTCCCCGCCGTGATCGGCGGCACTGTCGCCGTCGTGAACGTCGACGGCGTCGAGCCGGGCAAGCTGAAGCTGTCGGGCAAGCTCCTGGCCGACATCTTCCTGGGCAAGGTCAAGAAGTGGGACGACGCCGCCATCAAGGCGCTGAACCCCGACGTCAAGCTGCCCTCGGCCGACATCATCGTCGTGCACCGTTCGGACGGCTCGGGCACCACCTTCGGTTGGACGAACTACCTGTCCAAGGTGTCGCCGGAGTGGAAGTCGCAAGTCGGTGAAGGCAAGGCCGTCAAGTGGCCCACCGGTCAAGGCGGCAAGGGCAACGAAGGCGTCGCCGCCTACGTTGGCCAGCTGAAGAACTCGATCGGCTACGTCGAATACGCCTACGCCAAGCAGAACAAGCTGGCCTGGACGCAACTGCAGAACAAGGACGGCAAGTTCGTCCAGCCCGAGCAAAAGGCTTTCGCTGCCGCGGCCGCCAATGCCGACTGGAAGAGCGCGCCGGGCATGGGCGTGGTCCTGACCGACGAGCCGGGCGCCGATTCGTGGCCCGTCACCGCCGCCACCTTCATCCTGATCCACAAGTCGCAAGACAAGCCGGTTCAGGGCAAGGCTGTGCTGGACTTCTTCGACTGGGCGTTCAAGAACGGCGCCAAGTCGGCTGAAGCCATGGACTACGTGCCGCTGCCGGAAGCCGTGACCAAGGAAATCCGCGCCGCCTGGGGCGAAGTGAAGTCCGCTGACGGCCAGGCTGTCTGGAAGTAAATCAGTACTGTGCGGCCCCGACGCCTGAAGGCGGGCGGGGCCGCCGCTTGTAAATCGACCTCTCTGCTGTTCCCCCAGGTTACCTAAGGAAAGTCCATCCATGAGCGCGGTAATGGATAATAGTGTGCCGCTTCCGCCCAGCGTGGCGGATTCCGTGACTACCGGCACGCCTTCGCCTATGAAGCAAACAAAAAACGCGCTGATGGATGCGCTGTTCAAGAATCTGACCCGCCTGTTCGCCTTTCTGGTGTTCATTCTTCTGGCGGCGATTCTCATCTCCCTCATCTACGGCAGCCGCGAATCGCTGGCCAAATATGGCCTGTCGTTCCTGTGGCTCAATGACTGGGATCCGGTCAATTCCAACTACGGCGCCGTCGTGCCGATCATCGGTACGTTGCTGACGTCCGCGATCGCGCTGATCATCGCCGTGCCGGTCTCCTTCGGCATCGCCATCTTCCTGACCGAACTGTCGCCGACCTGGCTGCGCCGCCCGCTGGGCACCGCCATCGAAATGCTGGCGGCCATCCCGTCCATCATCTACGGCATGTGGGGCCTGTTCGTCTTCGTGCCCGTGTTCCAGCAGTACGTGCAGCCCTTCATGATCGCGACGCTGGGCAGCGTGCCCATCATCGGCGGCCTGTTCGCGGGCCCGCCGTTCGGCATCGGCATCTTCACCGCCGGCCTGATCCTCTCCATCATGATCATCCCGTTCATCGCGGCCGTGATGCGCGACGTGTTCGAGCTGGTCCCTGCGATGCTCAAGGAATCGGCCTACGGTCTGGGCAGCACGACCTGGGAAGTGATGTGGCGCGTGGTGCTGCCTTTCACGAAGTCGGGCGTCATCGGCGGCATCATGCTCGGCCTGGGCCGTGCCCTGGGCGAGACGATGGCCGTGACCTTCGTCATCGGTAATGCGTTCAAGTGGTCCGGTTCGCTGTTCTCGCCCGGCAACTCCATCGCCTCGGCGCTCGCCAACGAATTCAACGAGGCGGGCGGCATCCAGAAGGCGGCGCTGCTGGAACTGGGCCTGATCCTGTTCCTGATCACGACCATCGTGCTGGCCCTGGCCAAGACGCTGCTGGTTCGCCTGTCTGCCGGCGAAGGCAAGAAGACCTGACGCCCGGAGCACAAGGAAAAATCATGGCTGAATCCGTACTCAACATGCAGAACGGCATCTATCGCCGGCGCCGCGTGGTCAATCGCATCATGCTCGCCGTGTCGATGACGACGCTGGTCTTCGGCTTGTTCTGGCTGTTCTGGATCATTCTTACGTTGCTGATGAAGGGCGCGCCCGCGCTGTCGTACACGCTCTTCACCGAAATCACGCCGCCGCCGGGCCAGGCGGGGGGCTTGCTCAACGCCATTCTCGGCAGCGTGATGATGGCGGGCGTCGGCACGCTGATCGGCACGCCGGTCGGCATCCTGGCCGGCACCTACCTGGCTGAATACGGTCAGCGCGGCTGGCTGGCTCCGGCCACGCGCTTCCTGAACGACGTGCTGCTTTCAGCGCCGTCCATCATCATCGGCTTGTTCATCTATGCCGTGTATGTGGCGCAGGTCGGGCATTACTCGGGTTGGGCCGGCGCCATCGCGCTCTCCATCCTGGTGATCCCGGTCGTGGTCCGCACCACCGACAACATGCTGCTGCTGGTGCCCAACAGCCTGCGCGAGGCGACCGCCGCGCTGGGCTGCCCGAAGTGGCGCATGATCACGCTGGTGTGCTACCGCGCCGCCAAGTCCGGCATCATCACCGGCGTGCTGCTCGCGATTGCCCGCATCTCGGGCGAAACCGCGCCGCTGCTGTTTACCGCGCTGTCCAACCAGTTCATGTCGCTGAACATGAACGGCCCGATGGCCAACCTGCCGGTCGTCATCTACCAATACGCCGCCAGCCCCTTCAAAGACTGGAACAACCTGGCCTGGGCCGGCGCCACGCTGATCACGCTGCTGGTGTTGGGCATCAACATCATCGCCCGCAACCTGTTCCGCAAGTAAAGATCGCTTTGCCGGCGCGCTGGACGCGCCGGCAGCCAAGGGAAACCCAATGGAAAACACCGCTACCGCAGTCAAGAACAAGCTCGAGGTCAAGAACCTGAACTTCTACTACGGCAAGTTCCACGCGATTCGCAACGTGAACATGTCGATCCAGGAGAAGAAGGTCACCGCCTTCATCGGTCCGTCGGGCTGCGGCAAATCGACGCTGCTGCGCACGTTCAACCGCATGTTCGAGCTGTATCCCGGCCAGCGCGCCGAGGGCGAAATCCTGCTGGACGGCGAAAACCTGCTGACGGCCAAGACCGACATCTCGCTGATCCGCGCGAAGGTCGGCATGGTCTTCCAGAAGCCCACGCCGTTCCCCATGAGCATCTACGACAACATCTCCTTCGGCGTGCGTCTGTTCGAGCGCCTGTCGAAAGGTGAGATGGACGAACGCGTGGAATGGGCACTGAGCAAGGCTGCGCTGTGGAACGAAGTGAAGGACAAGCTGCACCAAAGCGGCAACAGCCTGTCCGGCGGCCAGCAACAGCGCCTGTGCATCGCCCGCGGCGTGGCGATCAAGCCGGAAGTGCTGCTGCTCGACGAGCCGTGCTCGGCGCTGGATCCCATCTCCACCGCCAAGATCGAAGAGCTGATCGCCGAACTGAAGAACGACTATACGGTCGTGATCGTGACGCACAATATGCAGCAGGCTGCGCGTTGCTCGGATTACACGGCGTATATGTACCTGGGCGAGCTGATGGAATTCGGTCAGACCGACCAGATCTTCGTGAAGCCTTCGCGCAAGGAAACCGAGGACTACATCACGGGCCGTTTTGGCTGAACGTGGCGGCCGCTAGGCACTGGTTTCTGTTATAGTTGCCACCCTTCGGGGCGTAGCGCAGCCTGGTAGCGCATCTGCTTTGGGAGCAGAGGGTCGTGAGTTCGAATCCCACCGCCCCGACCAAACAAATCAAGGGTTTACGCCTTAGCGGCGTAAACCCTTGTTCGTTTCTGGCGGCACCAGAAGTGTGCGATACAAAAGGTTACTTCGTCTGCTGCTACCAAGAGTGCCTGCATGGTAAATATCGCCGGGGAGGGCGGCTTGGCGTTTCGCCAGGCTCATTTTTCTTTTAAGGAGCTGACCATGAATATTGTTCACAAGATGAATGCTGTTCAAGTGCCCTTGAAGAGACTTTCCGCGATCCTGTGCCTTGCCGGGCTGGCATGGACTGCAGGCGCGACCCACGCGGCCGATACGAGCAGTTCCGCGCAATCGCAGCATCAGCAAGACGTCGCGACCTGCAAGAGTGGCGCCTCTGGCCAGCCGCTGGAAACGTGCCTGCGCGAAGCGGCCGCGGCGCGGCAAGAGCGTGAGCGTCAGAACCTGACTGCGGAGAGCCCTGAGCAGCTCAGGCAGAACGAGCTGGCGCGCTGCAATCGTCTACCGGAATCGCAGCGTGCAACCTGCGTGGCCAAGATGACCTCGCCCACGAATGTGCAGGGCAGCGTGCAGGGCGGTGGGGTGTTGCGTAAGAAAGAGATCCAGGTGCCAGCCACTCCGGCGAATCCGGCTACCCCGGCCAGCAGTGCGCCGGCTCCCGCCCGCTGAACGGCGCCGTTGCAGAGCGCACAAACATAGCGATTCGCAGCCGCGCGGGAAATGCTCGCGTGGCTGCGTTTGTCCGTGCGCGCGGGACCACCTAAAACCGCTGATCCTTGTCGAACGGCACCTCGGAATCGCTCGGACGTTCGAACGTCGGCGCTTCACCATTCAAGTCGGCAACATGAATCTGCGCGAGGCGGGTCGCCTCGGCGATAGCGCCGTGGGCGGAATGAAACCGCTCGTCGATGGCAATGCGTTCGGACGGCACGCCGGCTATCGGTGAGATCAGCGTGTAGCCGATGCGCCATTCATCGCCGTCTTGCTCCGGCTGCGTGATCTGAAAGTCCCACTTGGCTGTTTGCATGATTTCTCCGGTCGGTCGGTTCATCCTACTGCACTCGATGCGCCCTTGAAAGGTGCGACGCTTCCCTGCGGTCATCGGCCCGGTCCAAGCCATGGCAGCAAGCAAGCGGGCATAAGAGTTGCTGCTTGGCAGGCTCATCTATGCGGAGTCACCGCTATGGCCAATCCGAAGCTCGACGTCCGATCCGGACAATATGCCGGCAAGCTGCCCCGCGACACGTTCCGTGTGCGCTTCATGCGCCGCTTCTACGACCCCGCATTCAAGGCAGAAGCCGAAGCACTGGAGCGGCTGGAAGCCATTGCGTGGGACGCCTACGAAAACGGACGCAAGGCGCCCGATACCGTCAAGGCGGGATCAGATTATGCCGATCCCGATTACGACCTGTCGGTTGAATGGAAGGACGCCCATGATCGTCTAGCGCGCGCGGCGTCGGTGCAGCGCGATCCGGAAACGCGCTCGCGCGTCCTGGTGATCAACGGCGCGGCGCGCAATGACGGGACCTGTCCTGGCGAGGTCGCAAAGACGTGGCGCCTGTCGGAGATCGTGCGCGATGAACTGGAGTCGGCCGGGGTGCAGGCAGACATGCTGGACCTTAGCCGGTTGACGTCGGAATACCAGTACCTCATCCATCCCTGCAAAGGCTGCGTGTCCACCGCGATGCCGCTTTGCCATTGGCCCTGTAGCTGCTATCCGAATCATTCGCTCGCGCAGGACAACGATGCGATGAACGACATCTACGAGCAATGGGTGTCGGCGCACGGCGTGATCCTGCTGGCGCCCACGTATTGGTATCAGTCGCCCAGCGTCCTGAAACTGATGATCGACCGGCTGGTCTGTGCGGACGGGGGCAACCCCGATCCGACGACGACCTCGGGCAAGGATGCGATGAAGGCCAAGCAGATCGAGATGGACGGGTGGCCGTTTCCGAAGCACCTGGCGGGCCGCGCCTATGGCGTCATGGTCCATGGCGACGTGGCGGGAATCGAGGGGCAGCGGCGCGCGCTGTGCGACTGGCTCGAATGGATGGGGTTGGTGGATGCGGGGGCGTCGTCGAAGCTGGATCGCTACATTGGCTATTACAAGCCGTATGCCACGAGTCATGCGGAGCTGGATGAGGACACGGCGGTGCAGGAAGAGGTGCGCAATGTGGCGAAGGCGATGGTCATGTGCCTGCCGCGCCTGCGGGCGGGGGAGTGGCCCGCCGTGGATCAGGGGTTGCCGTCACCGCGGCCGAAGTAAGCGCTGCGGGCGAGATCCATCCGACACTGAAACCGCCGCCGGGCGATCAACGCCAACGAGACGATCAATTCCCCGTCGGCAGCAACTGCATCCCCGTGCGGCGCGCAAACTCTTCGTAGCTGATCGGCGCGCCCGCCTTTGTGCTTGGGCTGTTCGCCTGCCAGTGCACCCACGAGCGCCCCGTGGACGCATCAAACACCACCTTGAACAGATGGCTGGGCACGGCAACGCCGGATCCAATCTCCTTGGGCTTGTCGCCGTAAAACGGCCCGGTGAACACATACACGTCGCCTGACGCGCGCATCACGTATTTGCGCGTGTCCTGCTCGATCTGGCTCCACGGGCCGCCGTTGTGGCGCTGGTCCTGCGGCACCATGTTGGCCAGTGAAAAGCTTTGCGCCATGGCCTCATGGGTGGACATGTCACCCGCGGGCGCCATGTGGCCGCGCGAGTAGCCCGACCCTTTGTAGTCCGCCAGTTCGGCGCGTTCGGCGCGCGGCACGCGCGCCTCGGCGTAGAACTTGTCGGACCGCTCCATGCCCTGTGCCTGCGTCAGGATCTTGCGGTTCAGGCGCTCGGCCACGAAAACGGGCGTCTTGGTCTGGCCGTTGTGCAGGATGGCGAAGTTTGAAAAGCACAGTTCGCGCAGCGTCTGGCTGGCGGGCACGACCGGCGGGCGTTGCTGCGGGAAGAATTGCGGGCAGTCGGAAAAGCGCGTGTGCGCCATGCCGCCGGCGGGCGCGGCTGCGGGCGCGAACTTTTCCTGGGTTGGCCAGCCGACGCGCGCAAGAATGTCGTCGACGGAGAAGTGGGCGCGCCACTGGGGGTTCAGCGCATACGTCGCCGCGCCGAACGCGGCCAGCGACGTCAGCGTGAACGTACGCAGGAATCGGTAGATGCGGCCGGGGCTGGCGGCCCGGCTTTTGCTGGCCGGGGCTTTCTTTCTGGGTGCTGCTTTCTTCGCGCGGGTCATGCTGCCTGTTTGTTGCGGGCCGGCGCCACTTCGCGCTCGGCAACTGGCGGCATTGTAGATGACCGCAACATGACAGGCGCTGGGCCGGCAACGCCGCCGCTGTCCACCGCCCGCGCGGCGGCGGGCAGAGTATTCTTATGCTCGTTCGAAATTCAAAAACACGACAGCCGCGCCTGCCGGCTGACAGGACTGGGGAAGTTCAATGAGATCGTCCGTGCTTTTCGTGGCCGCCATCGTGGCGGGCTGCGCTGCTCCCGCGCCGGGAGACATGATCACGCAGGCTAAGGTGCAAGCCATCAAGATCAACGTCACGACGTTTGATGAGATGGTCCGCGACTTTGGCCCGCCGCGCACGCAGGACATCAACAAGCAGGGGCTGCGGACGGCGTCGTGGTTCTATTTCAACAACAGCGAGTTCGGCGCCATGCAGGACCAGCGCACCCTGACGGTGACCTACAACAAGGACGGCACGGTCAAGGAATACCTGAACGCGTCCGCGGGCGAAAGGGACGGCGCGCAAAAAGCGCGATAGCGTCCTCGTCGTAAGAGCGCCTGGCTGCGGCCGTGAAACCCGACCGCCGGCAGCGCAATCACGGACGGCGGCACGCGGCACGAACACAGGATCACTGCTGCGGCGCCGCCTTCAACGCATTCGCCCGAATCTGCTCCGATCGCTGACGCTGCTCGTTCCGGATCGGGATGCAGTCCACCACCAGCACCTCTTCGCCGGTCCGCAGGTCGATGACCTTGGTGGCGCGGTACAGGTTGCTGGGTGGGCCGCGGTCCAGGCAGGCGCGCTTGGCGCCGGAGCTTGCGCGGAACAGCTCAGGCACGCCTTCGTACTGCGGGTTCGGGACGCTCCATTTGCCGCTCATGTCCTGAGTCCGCACCACGTATTGCGCAAAGGCGGGACCGCTGCACAGCAGGATGGCCAACGCGCAGGCGGCGCCAACGGCGGTTCTCATGGCGGACGATCCTTTAAGGACGACGGGTAGGGCAGCGTAGCAGCGCGCCGCCGCCTTCGCCGTCCGCCATAAGGATGAGGATTACCTCAGAAGCTGCACGCCGATCACGATCATCAGGATGCCAACGCAGGCATCCAGCACACGCCACGCGGTGGCATTGGCGAAGACGGGCCGCAGCAGGCGCGCGCCGTATCCCAACGCGAAGAAAAAGCAGAACGACGCGCAGATTGCCCCCGCGGCAAAGGCCAGCTTGCGGCCTTCGTACTGGCTGGATATGGAGCCCAGCAGGACCACGGTGTCCAGATAGACATGCGGGTTCAACCACGTGAGCGCAAGGCACGTCGCCAGCGCGGCATACGGGCTGTTCGCCTGACGGGACGAGGGCGACAGATGGCCGTGCTGCGTGCAAAACGCCGAATGCAGGCTGCGCGCCGCGTACACGAAGAGAAATAGCGCGCCGCCATAGCGCATGGCCGGTTCCAGCCAGGGCAGCAGGCCGACCGCCATGCCAAAACCCGCCACGCCCGCCGCGATCAAGATGGCATCGGATAGCGCGCAAGTCAGGCAGATCAGGAAGACATGCTCCTTGCGCAAGCCCTGTCGCAGCACAAAGGCGTTTTGCGCGCCGATGGCGACGATGAGGCTGAGGCCGAGGAGAAATCCGGGGAGGAAAGCGGTGGTCATGCTGCAACGTCTGGCTAGGTACAAGGGGCGCTCAGACTAGCGCTGGCCGTGGAATTAGAAAAACTAAATATCCTAATCTTTGATTAGTACGGTTAATGTTGAAAAGCTGCTCGCAGGATGGTCCATGCGCATCCCGAAGCCTTGCCCATGCCAACGTCCGTTCACGACGCGCTGCCCGCGCCTGCCGCCACCAGATGATCCAGCAGCAACGCTGCCGCCGCAGGCAACGCCGATTCGTTGCGCATGCAGATCGCAAAGCGCCGCCGGCTCCACGCATCCTTTAGCGGCAGCACGCGCAGCCCGTGCGCCAACGCATAGGGCGTGGCGACTTCGATGGGCGCCACGCTGATGGCCAGTCCCGCCAGCACGACGCGAAAGGCCGAATCGAAGTTGCTGACCGTGACGCGGTGCCGCAGCGCCTTGCCGCTGTCGTTGGCGGCCGTCTGCAGCATGCGCAGGACGGCGCCGGCGGCGGGCATGCTGACATGCTCGTATTCCAGCGCGTCTTCAAAGAAGACGGCTTCGCGGTCGGCGAGCGGATGGCCCGGCGCTGTGACGATGGCCAGGCGGTCGCCCCGGTACGGACGGTGCTCCAGCCCATGAAAATCGGCCGCATCCCAGCAGATGCCCAGGCTGGCAATGCCTTCCCGGACGCCGCGCACGACCTCGTGGCTGACGCGCTCCTCCATGTCGACCCGGATGTTGCGGTGGGGCGCGGCCTGTAGGAAGGCCGCGATGTCCTCGGCCAGGGATTCGGCCAGGACCGAGGCGGTGGCCAGGATCCGCACCTGTCCCTTCACGCCGCTGGCGTAGGCGGACATGTCGCGTTCGATGCGCTCGGAGCTGGCGAGGATGGCGCGCGCGTGCTCCAGCAGTGTTTCGCCGGCTTCGGTAGGCTCGACGCCCCGGCGCTTGCGCGTAAGCAGCTTGGCGCCCACGGTGTCCTCAAGCTGAGCCAGCCGCTTGCTGATGGCCGACCCCACGATGTTGGCGCGCTGGCCGGCGCGGGCAATGTTGCCGGTCTCGCAGACGGAAATGAAGAGCCGCAAGGTGGTGATGTCGAGGTCGCGCATGGCAGTCGCCCAGTTTGATATTCCTAAATGGAATTTTAAGCGTTCCAAAATACCGCTTGTGGGCGAATTGAGAATATCTAAACTGGAATTTCTCGTTTCATTGCCGAATTGCCATGCCCAATCAAGAACCCTCCTGTCGCCCGTCGGCCGTCACCGTCCGAGAAGTGGGACTACGCGATGGCCTGCAGAGCCTTTCCGTCGTGATGCCCACGCAGACCAAACTCGACTGGATCGATGCGGCCTACGCGGCGGGCCAGCGCGAGATCGAAGTGGGCTCTTTCGTGCCCGCCCGCCTGCTGCCGCAGTTGGCGGACACGGCGGAGCTGATCGCCCATGCCACGCAGCTTACCGGCCTGTCGGTGTCCGTGCTGGTGCCCAACCTGAAGGGCGCCGAACTCGCGCTGGCCACTGGCGCCCACCTGATGCTGGTGCCGCTCTCGGCCAGCCACGCGCACAGCCTGGCGAACCTGCGCAAGACCCCCGAGGAGGTGGTGTTGATGGTCGGCCAGATGCGCGCGGCGCGCGACGCGGCGGGTTCGTCCATGCTGATCGAGGGAGGCGTCGGCACGGCCTTTGGCTGCACCTTGCAGGGCGAAGTGCGGCAGGACGAAGTGCTGCGGCTCATGCAGGCACTGCTGGATGCCGGCGCCGACCGCGTCAGCCTGGCCGATACGGTGGGGTATGCCGATCCGGCGTCGGTGGGGCGATTGTTCGAGGCCGCGCGCCGCATCGCGGGCGATCGTCTGTGCTGCGCCCACTTTCACGACACGCGCGGGCTGGGGCTGGCGAATGTGCTGGCCGCGCTGGATACCGGGGTGGCGCGGTTTGACGCCTGTCTGGCGGGCATCGGCGGCTGCCCGCATGCGCCGGGCGCCAGTGGCAACGTCAGCACCGAGGATCTGGTGTTCATGCTGCAAAGCATGGGCATCGAGACCGGCATCGACTTGAACCGCCTCTTGGCCTTGCGCGAAGCCGCCGCTGGCTGGCTGCCCGATCAGCCGCTGCACGGCGCGCTGTGGCGCGCCGGCTTGCCCAAGACCTATCCTGCACGCAGCGGCCAGCCGGCCTGAGCGCGCGCATCACGCATCGACATCGAGCCTTTCCATGCAAAACGCCGCCATTCCCCCGTCCTCCCGTCCCTTGCCCCTTGCCGGCCTGCGCGTCGTGGAGTTCACCCATATGGTCATGGGCCCCACCTGCGGGATGGTCCTGGCCGATCTCGGCGCCGAAGTCATCAAGGTCGAACCCGTGCGAGGCGACCGCACGCGCCATTTGCTGGGCGTGGGCGCGGGATTCTTTCCGATGTTCAACCGCAACAAGAAGAGCATTGCGCTGGACATCCAGAGCCCCGCGGGCGCCGAGGTGGCCCGCAAGCTGGCCGCCAGCGCCGACGTGGTGGCGGAAAACTTCCGGCCCGGCACGATGGCGAAATTCGGCCTGGACTACGCCTCGTTGTCCAAAGAGAATCCACGCCTCATCTATGTCAGCCACAAGGGTTTCCTGCCGGGCCCTTATGCAATGCGCACGGCCCTGGACGAGGTGGTGCAGATGATGGGCGGGCTGGCCTATATGACCGGGCGGCCGGGCGATCCGGTGCGCGCCGGCACCAGCGTGAACGACATCATGGGCGGCATGTTCGGCGCCATCGGCGCGATGGCGGCGCTGATCCAGCGCGGCATCACCGGGCGCGGCCAGGAGGTGCAGTCGGCGCTGTTCGAGAACAACGTGTTTCTTGTGGGCCAGCACATGCTGCAGTACGCGATCACGGGCCAGCCGTCCGCGCCGATGCCCGAGCGCGTGTCGGCCTGGGCGCTCTATGACGTCTTCACGGTCAAGGACGGCGAGCAGATTTTCCTGGCGGCAGTGAGCGACGCGCAGTGGGTGACGTTCTGCGATGCCTTTGAATTCAACGATCTGAAGAACGACCCGGCGATGGCCACGAACAATGACCGGGTGCTGTTGCGGCCCACGCTGCTGGCGGATTTGCGCAAGCGGCTAGCGCATTACCGCGCCGCCGAGCTCGCAGCCGTGTTCGAACGCATCGGCCTGCCTTTCGCACCCATCGTCAAGCCCGAGGAGCTGTACGACGATCCGCACCTGCGCGCCACCGGCGGGCTGGCCGAGATTCGTCTGCCCGACGGTGAGCGGGCGGGAGAGACCGCCGGCGCCGCCCTGTTCCCGTTGATGATGGACGGTCAGCGCCTTGGCGTGCGGCGCGATCCGCCTGTGCTGGGAGCGGACACCGACGCGCTCCTGCAAGGGCTGGGGTACGACGCCGGACAGATCGAAGCGTTGCGCGCGCAGGGCGCCGCGGCGTGAAGTGAGGGCGCGCGCAGGGCTTGCAGCATGTCACGCCGCGCCAGAGCAGTTGATGAAGCCGTTGCAGTAAACGGCCGCGCAAGTCGGCCGATACAAAAACCATCAGGAGACAGACATGAGCAATCAACGAGCGGGCGGGCGCTGGAGCCGCCGCCAGGTGCTGGGCGCGCTGGGCGCCGCCGTGCTGGGTGTGCCCGGTGTGACGTGGGCGCAGTCGGACCGGCCGGTAAAATTCATCCTGCCGGTGGGCGTGGGATCCGGCGTGGACACGATCACCCGGGCGGCGGGGCCTGCCTTGTCCACCGCGCTGGGTCATACCGTTGTGGTCGAAAACCAGCCGGGCGCGGGCGGCATCTTGGGCACCTCGGCACTGGTGCGGTCAGCGCCAGACGGCTACACGCTCAGCATGGTGTCGAACAACCATGTCATCTTTCCGAGCGTCTACAAGAGCCTGCCGTTCGACCCGCAGGCCGACATCACGCCGATCAGCATGGTGGGCATGACGCCGTTCCTGCTGGTCGCCAATCCGCAGAAGATTGCCGCGAACGACGTCCAGGGGCTGACCGCGCTCTTGAAATGCCAGCCTGGCCGCTACAACTACGCGTCGTCGGGCAATGGCACGATTCTGCACCTGGCCGCCGAAATGTATGTGCAGCAGGCGGACGTGAAGGCGCGGCACATCCCGTATAAGGGCGTGGGACCGATGATGGCGGATCTGATCGGCGGGCAGGTCGACTTCGGCGTGCTGTCGCTGCCGTCGGTGCTGCCGCAAATCAAGAGCGTCGCGCTCAAGGCGCTGGGCGCCTGTGGCGCAGAGCGCATGGCGGCGCTGCCTGACCTGCCGACGCTGCGCGAGCAGGGGCTGGCGGACTACGAGATCGGCGGGTGGTTCGCGGCGGTCGGACCGGCGGAGCTGCCGCAGGCGGACGTGCGCCGCATCTATGACGCGTTGGGCCGCGCGTTCAACTCGCCGGAAGTGAAGCAGGCGATGGCGACCCAGAACAACCGTATCGTCCTGATGCCGCCGGAGCAGACGGTGGCGTACTTCCGTTCGGAAATGACGAAGTACGCGTCCGTCGTCAAAGGCGCGGGCCTGGAACTGATGTAGCCCGCGCCGAGCGGCAGGTCAGCTGCCGTTGCTCTTGCCGTGGCCGTTTTGATCGGCCGCGCGCAGCAGGCCGTACAGTTTGTCCTTCAGGTGCAGTTTTTCTTTTTTAAGCACCTCGATCGCGGCGCTCGAGGACGGCTTGATGCCGTCCTCCATGTTCTGGATTTCCTGATCCAGATCGTTATGCCGCTGGAACAGCGCCGAAAAGTGAGCGTTTTCGGATTTGAGTTGGGTAATGAGCTCGCGGTATTCAGGGAACATAAAGGCCTCTTGAGGAACCGGTTGACGGGACCGACGATGCGCCTGGCACGACGCGATCATCAGCGTCAAAGGCCATGACACGCCAATGACAACGCCTTGTCAACCTTACGGATTGAACCGCGGAGGGGGGCCGTTGACCCTGCGCAAGGGGGTCAAGAAATGAGCCATTCTGTCGTGTGCGTTCACGTTTCTTTACAGAATGGTCTGTCCCCGGCGATACACTCGCTTCCCCTTGGACAGTCCCAGATCCCCAATGAAACAGCGCGCACCGGTCTATCGCAGAGTGATGGATCTCTTCAAGCAGGACGGCCGGATCCATCCCGGCACGGGAATGATGAGCGGCGTGATTGCGCTGTTCTTGGCCATTTTGTCAGTGCTGGGCGTGCTGGCGTTTCACTTTCCGGCATACCTGACCACGCCCGAGCTGCGCAGCTTCTACTCGGTGGAGGCCATGCGCACGCTGCTGTTCGGCGCGCTGCTGGTGTCGGGCTCGATTGCGTTGGCCAACACCGTGCTGGGCCGGCAGCGCTGGCTGAACATTGCGGCGTTTGTGCTGGTGTGCTGCGCGGTGGCGGCAGGCGGCAGCCAAGTGGCCGTTAGCGCCACCAATACCGGCGGCCATCCGTATCTTGGGCTTGATTGGTTCATTCTGGACCTGCTGGCGTCCAGCACCGTCTTCATCATCTTTGAGAAGCTGACACCGCTGTACCCCGGTCAGCCGGTGTTTCGCGGCGAGTGGCAGGTGGACATGAAGCACTTCCTGTTCAATCACCTGTCGGTGGGCGCGGTGCTTCTGTGCATCAACTTTTTCATCCACCGCCTGTTCTCATGGGCGGCGTACGAACCGCTGCAACAGGCCATCCAGTCGATGCCGTATCTGCTGGAGCTGTTCGTGGCGGTGCTGGTGGCGGATCTGGCGCAATACGCCGCGCACCGCATCTATCACGAGGTGCCGTTCATGTGGCGCTTTCATGCCGTGCACCACAGCACGCGCACGCTGGATTGGCTGGCCGGCTCGCGCCTGCATATCGTTGAACTGCTGATCACGCGTGTGGCCGTGCTGGGCGTGCTGTTCGTCTTGGGCTTTTCGAAGGCCGTGCTCGATGCCTACATCATCATCGTGGGTTTCCAGGCGGTGCTGATCCATTCCAACGTGAAGCTGCCGTGGGGCTGGCTGCGCTACATCATCGTGACGCCGGACTTCCATCACTGGCATCACTCGTCCGATACCGAAGCAATCGACAAGAACTACGCGGCGCACTTTTCCTTTATCGACTATCTGTTCGGCACCGCGGTGCGCGGGGCGGGCAATCGGCTGCCGCAGAACTACGGGATTCTGGACAACGACATGCCAGGAACATTTCTGGCGCAGCAGGCGTATCCCTTCTCCCGCAAGCAGAAATGACAAAGGCCCAGGCAAATGCCTGGGCCTTTTTTCACCGCTGTCTCAGCGTGGTCTGGCCGGCAAGCCGGCCGCGCAACCTTACTTGGC
Organism: Achromobacter spanius; assembly: GCF_002966795.1. Classification (GTDB taxonomy): domain Bacteria; phylum Pseudomonadota; class Gammaproteobacteria; order Burkholderiales; family Burkholderiaceae_B; genus Achromobacter; species Achromobacter spanius_D. Next base: position 4,669,600 of record NZ_CP023270.1, on the reverse strand, counting down.
CGCCTTGAAGGCCGAGTACGAGGCCATCAGGTTGCGATAGTCGGGGATGTGGTTGGCGAACAGGGTGCCCAGGCCTTCCACGTCGTTGCGCCAGTCGCGGTGCAGTTCGCAAGCCACGCCGAACCACGACATCAGTTGTGCGCCGGCCTGTTCCATGCGGCGCCATGCGGCGTCACGCGTCACTTCATTGAAGGTGCCCGAGGCATCTGTCACCACGAACACGTCAAAACCTTCTTCGATGGCCGACAGCACGGGGAACGCGACGCAGACTTCGGTGACGACGCCGGCGATGATCAGTTGCTTCTTGCCGGTGGCCTTGACGGCCTTGACGAAGTCTTCGTTGTCCCAGGCGTTGATGTTGCCGGGGCGGGCGATGTAAGGAGCGTCGGGAAATTTGTCCTTCAGTTCCTGGACCAGCGGGCCGTTGGGGCCGTCTTCGAAGCTGGTGGTCAGGATGGTCGGGAGCTTGAAGTACTCGGCCAGGTCAGCCAGGGCCAGCACGTTGTTCTTGAATTGGTCGGGTTGGAAGTCGCGCACCAGGGACAGGAGGCCGGCTTGGTGATCCACCAGCAGAACGGCGGCTTGGGACTTGTCGAGCTTCACGTAGGGGCGGGTCATGGCTGATTCCTTGGTCTATTCAGGTTTTGCGCGGTGTTGCGCGGTGTTTTGTGCAACGCTGAGTGCGTAGGAAGGATATTAATTTCAGGACGACCGCGCCGCTAGACGGGAATTTCGACTCTCAGCGTTCTATTTATCGGACAGCGTATGGACGGGTTGCAAAGTCGGGATGCCGTGGCGCGTCTGCGTGGCAGCTTCGCAGCGCGCGTTTTCACGATACGCCTCTCCCATGAAATCCAATAGTTCACGGACGGCGGGCAGTAGGCCCCGGCGCGACGGAAACACGGCATGCACGCTGCCGGGCTCGGGTTGCCAGGGCGCGCCCACGGGCACAAGGGTGCCCGCATCGAGTTCCTCCCGAATCATCAGGAGGGGCAGGGCGACGACGCCCACGCCTCGCAGTGCGGCCTGCTTCAGCGCCAGCATGTCGTCCGTGACGAGGCGGGGCATGAAAGGCACCGCGAGTCGCGCGTTGTCTGGTCCCAGCAGGCGCCATTGGCATTCCCGCTGCTCGGTCCCGAGTGCCATCGTCGGCTGTCGGCTGATGCGCTGCAGGTCGCCGGGATCGGGCAGTGTGCGCGCCAGCGCGGGGCTGGCGACCAGGCTCTGGCAGCTCAAGCCCAGGTTTTTCATGACCAGATCGCTGCTTTCGATGGGGCCGAAGCGCACGCGCACCGCCAGGTCGAAGCCTTCTCGCAGCACGTCCACCGGCCGGCTGAAGCTCTTCAGGTAGATGTTCACCTTGGGGCACTTTTCCATGAAGCGCGCCACCACGTCGCCGAGGAAGTAATAGATGAGCGCGGGCGGCGCGGCGATACGGATGGTGCCTTGCGGCTCGGCGTGCGTGCGGTCGATGACATCCTGCGCCGCTTCAGCGCCCGCCAGCATCGCCAGGCATTGGTCGTAATATTCCTGGCCCAGTTCGGTCACGGCGAACGTGCGGGTGGAGCGCTGGATCAGGCGCACGCCAAGGCGTTCTTCCAGCAGGGCGATGCGGCGGCTCAGGCGCGACTTCGGGATGTCCAGCGCCCGGCCGGCCGGCGCGAAACCGCCGTGTTTGACGACCTCGACAAAGTAATAAAGGTCATTCAGGTCGTGCATGCAAATTCCTAGTGGGTTGTCGTGGGCCGGTCGAGCATATTACGGCGCGCGGCGCCGATTCCCTATAAAGTCGGCATTACCCGCACGAAGAAGGGAGGAGACGCCATGTCCATCGATCCACTCGCGCTTGCACGCGAAATCAAGGCGGCGCAGGACCACGCCGCGCCGATTGCGCCCCTGACGGCAAGGCACCCCGGCTTCGGCCTGGCGCAAGCCTACGACGTGGCGGCCAAGGTCCACGAGATGCGCGTGGCGCAGGGTGCCCAGCAAGTCGGCCGCAAGATCGGCTTCACCAATCCGGCGATGTGGGCGGCGTTGGGCGTGGACTTTCCGGTCTGGGGGCGCGTCTACGCGCACACCCTGGTGCAGGCCGACGGCGGCGAGGTCCGCTGCCAGCTCGCTGCGTACGCAGAGCCGCGCATCGAACCCGAGATCGTGCTGCACTTTCATACCGCACCGCCGCAAACGCGCGACCTGACGCAGATTCTGGCCTGCGTGGACTGGATCGCGCACGGGTTCGAACTGGTCCAATCGCATTTCCCCGCCTGGCAGTTCCAGGCGGCCGATACGGTGGCGGACAACGCGCTGCACGCCGCGCTATTCATCGGCGCGCGCGCCGAACCCGCTGAACTCGGGCCCGACTTGCTTGACCGGTTGCAGCGTTTCCAGGTGGCGTTGTCCTGCAATGGCGAGCTGCGCGAGACCGGCTGCGGCGCGAACGTGCTGGGCAACCCGGTAGCCGCGCTGGCGCATCTGATCGATGTGGTGGCGGACCGGGCGGCAACCGACGCAATCCAGGCCGGGGAACTGGTCACGACCGGCACGCTGACGCGCGCCTACCCCGTGCACGCCGGTGAGACCTGGAGCACCGAGCTCGACGGGCTTAGCCTGCCAGGCATGCGGATCGTCTTCGAGGCGTAGAACAATCCGTCGAGGCGGGCGGACCGCTGGGCCTTCAGGCGGCCAGCGCCGTCTCGTCCTTCCAGCGCTGCTTGTCGCGCAATGGCGGCGCGCCGAACAGACGGCTGTACTCGCGGCTGAACTGCGACGAGCTCTCGTAGCCCACGGCATGCGCGGCCAGCGCCACGCCGGCATCGTCCGTCAGCATCAGCCGCCGCGCCTCTTGCAGCCGCAGGTGCTTCTGGTATTGAAGCGGGCTCATGGCGGTAGCCTGCTTGAAGTGATGGTGCAGCGACGACACGCTCATGTGGACGTCGCGCGCGATCTCTTCCACTCGCAGCGGCTGCGCGAAGTTGTCACGCAGGATGCGGATCGCCTTGGCCACGCGGTTGAGCTGGCTGTCCTGCAGCACCGTCTGGCGCAGCACGACGCCCTGGCCATTCATCAGCAGGCGGTACAACAGTTCGCGCTTGATCATCGGCGCCAGGATCGGAATGTCCCGCGGCGTGTCCAGCAGCCGCAGCAGGCGCAGCACCACGTCCAGCAGCGTGCTGCCCAGCGGATTGATGCAAAGCGCGCGGGAGGCTTCGGCGGGCACCAGCGGCGGCAGGTTTTCGTCGCTGATCAGCGCGGTGATCTCTTCGGGGTTCAGGTCCAGCCGCAAGCCCAGATAGGGCAGCGTCGGACTGGCGACCGACACCTTGGCCACCACGGGCAGATCCACCGACGAGATCAGGAAATGGAAGGGATCGTATTCGTAGGTCTCGTCGCCGATGAACAGGCGCTTGGATCCCTGGGCAATGACCGCCAGCGCCGCCTTCTGCAGGCCGGGTTTGGCGCCCGACGGCTGCGACAGCCGGTGCAGGTACAGACCCTCGATCGGCGTATCCAGCGCCCCTTCCAGGTTGCCGGTCATGCGCTCGAGCGTGCAGAGCAGCTCGGACCGCGCCAGTTCGCAGGCGGCGTCCTGAGCGGCGCCGGCGGGCGCGAGGGATCGGGCAGGATTCAGGGACATCGAGGGGCTCCCGGGGGCGCGCCGTCCGTAAACCAGGAGGGCGACGGCGGCAGAGGATTGGGTGTCCGCCAGTGTATTGCGATCTTGCGCGGTTCGCGGCGGCCGGCACAGGGGAATGGAGGATTAGGCAGGAATCCCGGAGAAAACGACGGGTCGCGCTGAATCGGCTGCCGCGCCGGAGAATCAGGCAAAAAAAGGGCAGGATCAAGCAGCGTGCGCGCGGCTCGCCGGACGCATACTGTCCGCACCCCGGCAGGCTGCCGCAGCGGTCCCACTCCGGGATCCGGCGCGCCCGCCAGCCCCTGAAGGAGCACACATGCGATACAAGAAATTCGGCAGCACGGGCCTGTTCGTCTCGGAGCTTTGCCTGGGCACCATGACCTTCGGCGGCGAAGGCGAGCTCTGGAGCAAGATCGGCAGCCTGCAACAGGAAGACGCCAACCGGCTGGTGGGCCGCGCGCTGGACGCGGGCGTCAATTTCATCGACACGGCGGATGTGTACTCCGAAGGCCGTTCGGAAATCATCACGGGCCAAGCGTTGCGCGACCTGAAAATTCCGCGTGAAGACGTGGTGATCGCCACCAAGGTGTTTGGGCAGACGGGCGCGGGCGTCAATGCCCGGGGCAATTCGCGCGTGCACATCCTGGATGGCGTCAAAAAGAGCCTGTCGCGCTTGCAGCTTGACCATATCGACCTGTATCAGATCCACGGCTTCGACCCCGCCACGCCCGTCGAGGAAACCATGCGGGCGCTGGACACGCTGGTGCAGCATGGCCACGTGCGCTACATCGGCGTGTCGAACTGGGCCGCCTGGCAGATCATGAAGGCGCTTGGCATTGCGCAACGCCTGGGGCTGGCGCGCTTCGAGTCGCTGCAGGCGTACTACACGATCGCTGGCCGCGATCTGGAGCGGGAACTGGTTCCCATGCTGCAAAGCGAGGGCGTCGGGCTGATGGTGTGGAGCCCGCTGGCCGGCGGCCTGCTCAGCGGCAAGTACAGCCGTGATGGCGAGGCCGAGGCGGGCAGCCGTCGCGTCGCGTTCGATTTCCCGCCCGTGAACCGCGAACGCGCCTACGACAGCATTGATGCGCTGCGGCAGATCGCTGATGCGCGCGGCGTCTCGGTGGCGCAGGTGGCGTTGGCATGGCTGCTGCACCAGCAGGTCGTCACCAGCGTCATCATCGGCGCCAAGCGCGTGGATCAGCTGGATGACAATCTGGCCGCCACGGATATCCAGCTGACGCAGGACGAACTGGCCGCGCTGGACAAAGTCAGCGCCCTGCCGCCGGAGTACCCGGGCTGGATGCACGTGCGTCAGGGCGAACACCGGCGCCAGCAGTTGCGCGAATCGGGCGCTGCCTGACCTGACCCGCGACCAGGGATGGACCGGCGCGCCAGCGCCGGTCCGTACCCGCCGGACGTCATGCATTCTCGTGTGGAAGGCCAAGGGCAAACTCCGTACATCAACGGCGGTCGGCCATCTTAGGGCGGTGAATCTTCATTCCCGGCTAGTAAAATCGCACCGGTCTCCATCCTTGAAGTATCCACATGACCGAGTTTTTCACGTCTGACGAACTGCTGGCGTTGCGTGAACACGGCATTGCGGTGTTTGCGGACCGCCTGCTGATCGATGTGCAGCCGCCGATGTCCGACGCCCGCATTGCGGAAATCCAGGCCGTTTGCGAGGGGCCGCTTCCGCCAGCGCTGCTCGATTTGTGGCGGCTCACCGCCGGGGGCGAGCTGGCCTACGACCTGCGCGCGCAGATGGACGGCAACGAAGAGGCCCTGAGCTGGTCCGAGCTGTTCTTCGACGGCAGCGACCAGTACCGCGACCTGCAAGGCTGGATCGAGCACGAGCAAGAGTGCGCCGAGGAAGCCGCGGCCGAGGACGGCGCGACGTGGAACGGAAAGCTGCGCTATCTGCCGATAGGCGGCTTCGAATACTGCGACCGCATCTACGTCGCGGTCGAACCGGGTTTGCGCGCGGGCAGCGTGGTCGCGTGGAAGCAGGGTTTGCCGGGGTGGACGCACGCCTTGCAGCAGGATGGCATCGCGACCATCGCGCCCGATCTGCATGCCGCGTTTGCCGCGCTGTGCCTGGAAACCGATCCCGAGGAAGACGAGGACAGCACCGGCTTGCGCGTGCTGGAGTATCTGGATGAGCGCGTGTCGGATCACGGCATGCCGCAGTCGCTGGCGGACCGCGTGGCCGCCTTTTACCGGCAGGCGCTGGTGGACTGGCGGGGCCCGCTCGCGGATGGCACGCTGGCCGACAAGCCTGGCCTGGCCGCGCTGGCCTTGCAGCATGCGTTGTCGCACGACGACGCGGCCCTCGTGCGGCGTCTGTCGTCGCAGGGCGTGCGCCTGGATGCGCCGCTGCGCGGCAGCGCCCAGGCGCTGGACGTGGCCTTGATGCAGCACGCGCACGCGGCGGCGCAGGCGTTGCTGGACGAGGGCGCGCCGGTCAGTCCCTCCGCCATTCACCGTTTCGATCGCGAACCGCCCGCCGCACTGGTCGCCGGGCTGCTGGCGCGCGGCGCCGAAGCCGATGCGCTGGGCGTCGCGCGCTGCGTCGCGTGCGGATCCCCCGAGGCGGCGCGTCTCGTTGCCCAAGCCTGCGGCGAAGGCATTGCCCAGGCGTACGCCGAGGTGCGCGATTCCATGGCCACCCGTTACCAGGAAGACCTCAAGCGCGTGCGCGCCGGCAAGCTGGGCCACTATCTAGGCGCGGACGGCCTGGCGGCGCGGGTCGCGAACCTGCGGGAGTTTGCCCTGTGAATCGTCTTGCCGCCGGGTTCGCGCTGTCGATCGTGCTGTGCAGTCCGGCGGCTTGGGCCGCCGGCAAGCCATCGTTCGATTGCGCCAGAGCCCGGACGGCGGTCGAGAAGGCGATCTGCGCCGATGGCGGGTTGGCAGAGCAGGATGCCAGCATCGCACGACATTTCGGCAAGGCCAGAATGACCTTCGACCCGGCGACGGGCAAGGCGCTGACGGAAGACCAGCGCTGGTTCGTCAAGGTGCGGGACGAGGCCTACGCGTCGCCGCCCGGCAACGACCCGCCCCAAAAGGAACTGGCGGACCGGTTGAAGTATCGCGACGCCTTTCTGTCGTCGCTGGTGCTCAAGCGCCGGCAAGGCTTTGAAGGCGATTGGGAAAACCTTGCCGGTGGCATTTCGATCAAACGGCAGCCGGATGGCAGCCTGGCATTCGACGGCTCCGCGGCGCATCCGGAAAATGGCCGCTGGGTGTGCGACGTGCGCGGCGCGGGCGCGGTCAAGAACAATGCGGTGGTCGTCGAGACCGTCGACGCCGAGGGCTGGACGCTGACGTTGTCGCGCAAGGGATACGGTCTCGTGCTGTCCGAAAACCCGCCGGCCGGGGCCGCCGACGCAGCCAGCCGGCCGTATTGCGGCCTGAACGGCGCGCTCGGCGGCGTTTACTATCCGGTTTCAAGGCCTTGATCGGCGCGGCGCCACCGCGTCTAGAATGGCATTCCGAACCGCAGTGAACACGTTCTTGTTTTGAAAGGACAGGCGTGACCATCCCGTATCTGCGCCGGCTGACCGCGGTCAGCCGCAGCCCGCAAGCCAACCGCCATCTTGCCTACCTGCTGACCTTCACCGCCGGCGCCGTCAACGCGGGCGGGTTCCTGGCGGTCCAGCAGTACACCTCCCACATGTCCGGCATCGTGTCCATGATGGCCGACCACATGGCGCTCGGCGGGGTGATCGTGGTGCTGCAAGGTCTGGCGGCGCTGTTGTCGTTCATGGCGGGGGCGGCCAGCTCCGCCTTCCTGATCAACTTCGGGCGCAGATCCCGGCTGGCCAGCGAATACGCGATGCCGCTGCTGCTGGAGGCCGTGCTGCTGCTCATCTTCGGCCTGCTGGGCGCCAACCTTGAGACCTTGCGCTGGTTCTACGTGCCCGGCACGGTGATGCTGCTCTGCTACATCATGGGCCTGCAGAACGCGATGATCACCAAGGTCTCCCGGTCTGAAATCCGCACCACGCATGTGACGGGCATGGTGACCGACATCGGCATCGAGCTCGGCAAGCTCTTCTACTGGAACGTCGCCAAAGGCGATCCGCAGGCCATGCCGCGGGTGCTGGCCGACCGCGGCAAGCTCATCGTGCTGAGCCTGATGGTGACGCTGTTCTTCGTCGGAGGCGTGACGGGCGCGTATTCGTTCTTCAACTTCGGTTTCGGATCGACGTGGCCATTGGCGTTGTTGCTGATGCTGCTGGCCGCGGTGCCGATCCTGGATGACATCCGCAGCTTCATGCACCGCACCTAGCCGGCCGCGCCTAGCCGGCCGCGCCTAGCGGGCTCCTCTTTACCGCTTCGATTTGACCGCAGCGGAATGGCTCAGAAACACCTGCAGCGCCGCCAGCGTTTCATAGTGCAGGCGTTCGAAACGGGCGTCCTTGACCGGGTCCTTAATGGCGTGACCCTTGGCATCCAGCGAATAGGGTTCGCCCAGCAATCGGCCGATGTCGACCTGGTAGTAACTGGAGACGCCGTACGGACGCTTGCCGTCGATGTAGGGCATGGGCCAGAAGCGGTCCCCTTCGCGCAAAACCGCGCCCAGCGCCTGATCATCCACTTCGCGCCAGACCGCGGCGCGCAGCAGGACCAGATGCTCCTTGCGCAGAGCGAACATGCCCTGCGCGTCCACGCCGCTTTCCGGAAAGTCGAAGGCTTCGCGCATTTCGGCCGGCACCGCGTAACGGCCGGGTTGCAGCCTGCCAATGGATTGCACATAGCGCGGGACCAGACGGCAGACTTCGGCCAGCCGCCGGATGGCCAGTGCATTGTCGGTCGTCTTCAGGGCGCCCCGTGCCGTGGCGAGCGTATCGGCGCCGCCGAGCAGCGGTTGCTCGAAATCGATGCCGGGCGCACCGGATTCGACCGGCATCCATTGCACGCGCAGCAGGCGGACCAAGGCGGCATGCTGTGGGGTGTAAGACAGGCCGGCCTCTGGCGCCGCATATGCCTGGCGAATGATGGCATCGCGGGCAGGCGATGCCAGGGCGCGCAGCGGCGCGGCGATCAGAGTGCCAAGCATCAGCAGCAGGGGACGACGGTTCATGGGGTCTCCGGGCGCAACGGCCCTATTGCGGCAGGCTTGCCAATTGTGTTTCGGTGAATGCGTAGCCGGGCTGCACCCGTAGCGCGGCCTCGTAGGATCTCCGGGCGTCGGCCAGGCGGCCGAGCCGGCGCTGAAGGTTGCCCAGGTTCGTCAGAATCAGAGCGCTGGCCGGCTTTGCGCGCACCGCTTTTTCGTAAGCGTCCAGCGCTTCGTCGTGGCGGTTCATTGAATCCAGCAGCGACGCCTGCAGGTTGTAGCCAATGCTCCATTCGGGAAACCTTGCGGTCAGCGCCTGCGTGGTCGCCAGCGCGTTGGGCAGGTCGGCGCGTTCGGCCTGCGCGCCCGCCTTGTTGATGTACGCCCACCTGTTGCCGGGATCCAGCGCGATCGACTGCTCAAACAGTGCGAGCGCCGCCGCCATGTTGCCTTGCTGACCTTGCAGTTTTCCCAGGAACAGCCTGATATCGGCGTTGGCGGATTCCTGCCGCGCCATGTCTTCGGCAATGCGCTGCGCCTCCTGGCGATTGCCGGCCCGCAGCGCCGCGGAAACTTGCGCGTTTTGCGCCTGCAGGGCAGGGGGCCACTGCTGGATGCGCGCACGCAGCGCGTCGTTCTCCGTCCGCAGCGCCGTGAGATAGGCGTCGTCCAGCTGCGACGCGTCCTGGGCCTGGGCCGGCGGGCTCGCCAGAACGCTGGCGAAAAGCAACGATGAGAAGAGACGGATGCGAAGCGCTGCAAGCATGAGAAGGGCCGCTGAACGTCATGTCGGGCCCATACGATACCGGAACCTTTACGGGTGAAGGACTGGCAGGGCGGCCGCGCCCGTCATTTCAGACCGGCTCTACAATGCCCGAACGCGCATTGCGTGCGGTCAAGCGCCCCGGCAACGGCCGCGGGTACGCTGATCCAGGCGCCGTCCGGGTGCCAAACATCACAGTGCCATTGCGACACGTACTCATAGGAGGAGCAGACAAGTCATGGACGCGGAATTCTGGCTGGAACGGTGGCGCGAAGGGCGCACGCATTTTCATCAGTCGCGGATCACGCCGCTATTGCAGAAGTACTGGCCAACGCTTGACGTCCCCAAGGGCGGCAAGGTGCTGGTCCCGCTGTGCGGCAAGTCGCTGGACATGGTGTGGCTGGCCGCGCAGGGCCATCAGGTGCTGGGCGCGGAGTTGTCGCAGCTTGCGGTGGAGCAGTTCTTCACTGAAAACGAACTGCGGCCGGTCAAGCACGACTCGGCATACGGCACGCATTACGTGGCCGGCAACATCGAGATCGTCTGCGGAGACATCTTCAAGATGGATGCGCAGGTGCTGTCGCACTGCGTCGGCGTGTATGACCGTGCGGCGCTCGTCGCGCTGCCGGACGCGATGCGGGCAAACTACGTGCGCCACGTTTACGGGCAGTTATCGCCGTCCTATCGCGGCCTGCTCATCACCCTGGACTATCCGCAGGAAGAGATGGCTGGTCCCCCGTTTTCCGTGGTGGACAGCGAGGTGCAGGCAATATTCTCGGGCGTGTCGCCCGCCGTCATCATCGACCGCCGCGACATCCTCGACAAGGAACCCAAGTTCCAGTCCGCGGGCGTGAGCCGCCTGGACACGGTGGTTTACCGTTTGGGCGTGCAGGCCTGACGCGCTGCGTTACCGCCATGAAAAAGCCCGTTCAATCGAACGGGCTCTTTTTTGCGTGAGCGATTCACGGGCTAGGTCATCAGCCAGCCACCGGCCACATCCAGAACCTGTCCGGTCACGAACCTGGCTTGATCGGACGCGAAGAACAGGCACGCGTCCGCCACTTCCTCGGGCGTGCCCAGACGCCGCAGCGCAGTCACGGCCGCCACCGCATCGTTGATCTCCTGCGGCACGCTTTTCAGCAGGGGAGTGCTGATCCGGCCCGGCGCCAATGCATTCACGGTCACCTGATGCTCGCCCAGCTCGGCGGCCCAGTGCCGCGTCAACCCGATCAGCCCCGCTTTGGTGGCCGCGTAATGCGCCGCCACGATATCGCAGTACGCCCGGCCGGCCACCGACGACATATTGATGACGCGTCCCTGCCGCGCCTGCACCATGTGCGGCGTGGCCAGGCGCGTCATGTAGAACACGCTGTTCAGGTTTACCGCGACGACGTTGTTCCACTCCGCGGGCGGCATTTCCCAGACCTTCAGCGCGCGGCCGTTCGTCTTGGGCGAGATGCCGACGTTGTTGACCAGGATGGTCGCGGCGCCCAGCTCGCGCGTGATGCGGTCATAGGCCGCCTGGCACTGATCGAAATGCGCGACATCGGTGGGCACGAAGCACACGTCGCGGCCGCGTTTCTGAAGTTCCTTCTCAAATTCCTGGCCAGCCTGCGCGTTGAAGTCGATGAGACCCACGCGGCCGCCTTCGGCCAGAAACGCTTCGACGATGGCCGACCCGATGCCGCCCACCGCGCCCGTGACGATGATGGTCTGGCCGGTAAAGCGCGCGTTCATGGCCGCACCTTCAGCATGATCTTGCCGATGTGCTTGCTGCTTTCCATCAGCGCGTGGGCGCGCGCGGCCTCGGCCAGCGGAAAGACTTCGTGGATCAGGGGCAGGCACTTTCCCTGCTCCATGAGCGGCAGCACCTTCTGCGCCAGCGATTGCGCGATGGCGCCCTTGTCCTCGTCGGAGCGCGGGCGCAGCGTGGAGCCGGTGAACTGCAGCCGCTTGGTCATGATGGGCAGGGCGTCGATCTCGGCCTTGCTGCCCTCCAGGAATGCAATCTGCACCAGCCGCCCGTTCAGGGCCAGCAGCCGCAGGTTCTTGTTGATGTAGGCGCCGCCCACCATGTCCAGGATCACGTCGACACCGGCCTTGCCCGTTCCTTCGCGCACGGCGGCCTCGAAGTCTGCGTCGCGATACTGCACGGCATGATGCGCGCCGGCCTTCAGGCAGGCGTCCGCCTTCTCTGCATTGCCGACGGTGGTCCAGACTTCCGCGCCGAATGCGCGCGCGAGCTGGATCGCCGTCAAGCCGATACCGCTGGAGCCGCCGTGGACAAGAAGCCGTTCGCCCGCGGCCAGGCGCGCGCGGTCGAACACGTTGGTCCAGACGGTGAAGTAGTTTTCGGGAATGGCAGCGGCGGTCAGCAGATCCAGACCGCGGGGCACCGGCAGGCAATGGCGCTCGTCGGCCAGGCAATAGTGGGCATAGCCGCCGCCCGGCGTCAGCGCGCAGACCTGGTCGCCGGCCTTCAAGCCCTGCACCTCGGGACCGACCGCCACGATGGTGCCCGAGACTTCCAGGCCCAGATAGGGCGAGGCGCCCGGAGGCGGCGGATAGGACCCCGAGCGTTGCAGCACGTCCGGGCGGTTGACGCCCGCGTAGGCCACTTCGATCAGCACCTGGCGGCCCGTGGGCGCTTCCATGTCGCGTTCGGCGATGCGCATGCAATCGGGCGCGCCGCCCTTGCCATGGTCGATGAATGTGCAGCGTAAAGACATGAGACGTTGGTCCTTGGTTTTCAGTGGCCCAGGTAGGCCTTCTTGACGTGAGGGTCGCTGAGCAGTTCCGCGCCCGTGCCCGTGCGCACGATCGCACCGTTTTCCAGCACGTAGCCGCGATCCGCCAGCCGCAACGTGCGAAACACGTTCTGTTCCACCAGCAGCACCGTCACGCCGTGCGAGGTGACGTCGCGGATGATGTCGAACATCTGCTGCACCAGCAGCGGCGACAGCCCCAGCGACGGCTCGTCGAACACCAGCAGCTTCGGATCCGCCATCATGCCGCGCGCAATGGCCACCATCTGCTGCTCGCCGCCCGACAGCGATCCGGCGTACTGGCTCAGCCGCTCCTTCACGCGCGGGAAGATGCGCAGCACCTCGTCGAGCTTGCGCTCGACGATCGGCCGCGCCGCACGCTTGTACGATCCCATGAGCAGGTTGTCCCGCACGGTGAAGTGCGGAAAGAGCTGGCGGCCTTCGGGAATCATGGTGATCCCGGCATCCACGATGTCGTAGGGTTCGCGGTTCGTCAGGTCCTGGCCTTCGAATTCCACCTTGCCCTGCGTCGCGGTGATCACGCCGCACAGCGTTTTGAGCGTGGTCGTCTTGCCCGCGCCGTTGGCGCCGATCAGCGTGACGATCTCGCCCGCGTTCACCTCGAAATTCAGGCCGTTGAGCACCTGGCTCTTGCCATAGCCCGACGTCAGATTCGACACCTTAAGCATCCTGATACTCCTTGCCCAGATAGGCTTCGATGACGGCCGGGTTCTCGACCACGTCCTTCGGGGCGCCGCTGACCAGCACGCCGCCTTCGTTCAGGACGATGATGCGGTCGGACAGCGCCATCGTGGCCTGCATCATGTGTTCGATCAGCAGCACCGATACACCGGAATCGCGGATGCGCCGGATCATCTGGATGGATTTCTCGATGTCCGTGGGATTCAGGCCGGCCATCACTTCGTCCAGCAGCAGGATGCGCGGCTTGATCGCCAGTGCACGCGCCACTTCCAGCCGCTTCATGCCGCCCACGGTCAGGCTCCGCGCCTCGGTATTCAGATACTTCACCAGGTCGGTCTGCTCGGCCACCTTCAGCGCGATCTGCTCGGCTTCATCGCGGTCCGACGTGTGGATGAACGCGCCCAGCATGATGTTTTCCAGCACCGTCAGCCCCGTGAACGGCTTGGCGATCTGGAACGTGCGGCCCAGGCCCTTGTGGGCAAAGGCGTCGGGCGTCTTGCAGGTTACCCAGTTGCCTTGCTCGTCGCGCATCGTGATGTCGCCCTTGTCCGGCGACAGAAAGCCCGACAGCAGGTTGAACACGGTGGTCTTGCCGGCGCCGTTCGGCCCGATCATGCCCAGGATCTCGTGCTGGTTGAGCGTCAGCGATACGTCGTTGGTGGCGCGCAGGCCGCCGAAGCTCTTGAACAGACCCTCGGCCTTCAGGACGGGCTGCTCGCTGCGGGTGGCGTTGCGGATGCGGATCTCGTCGGCCAGCTTGCGCTTGGCCGGCGGCGTGCCCAGATAGGGCAGGCGCGCCAGCATGCGCTCGATGAAGGGCCCGAAAGCACCTGCCAGACCACGCGGGATCGTCAGCACCACCGCGACCAGGATCAGGCCGTAGATCAGCCCGTGCATGCCGTTGCCCACGCTGCTGAGCCAGCCGCGCGCCAGTTCCGCGATCGGCAGCACCAGGAAGGTGCCCGCGATCGGACCCGATACCGTGCCCAGCCCGCCGATCAACGCAAACATGGCAACCTGGATGGACAGTTCCAGCGAAAACGCGGAGCTGGGATCGACGAAGGTCAGGTAGGTGATGTGGAACGTGCCGATGATGCTGGTCAGCACGGCGGAGACCACGGCGGCGATGATCTTCACGCGCACGGTGTGGATGCCCACAGCCAGCGCGGCGTCCTCGCGTTCTCGGATCGCGATCAGGTAGTGCCCGATGCGCGACTTGCGGATGTACCACGATACCCACGTCACCAGCACGAACAAACCGAACGCGATGATGACGTAGTTGATCTTCTCGCGGAACACGATCCACGCCCAGCCGATGTTCAAGGGCAGGCTGATGCCGCTTGAACCGCCGGTCCAGCTTTCCTCGTGGATGACCAGGAGGCGCACCACTTCCAAAATGGCAATGGTTGCCAGCGCAAAGAAGGGCCCGCGCAGGCGCAACGTGGGATAGCTGATCAGGATGGCGACGGCCGCGGAAATGGCCGCGCCGGCGAACATGCCGATCCACGGCGAGATGCCGAAGTTCTGCGTCAGCAGCGTGGCCGTGTAGCCGCCGATGCCATAGAACACCGCGTGGCCGAGGGACAACTGGCCGGCATAGCCGCCCACGATGTTCCACGCGACGGACAGCGCGGAAAACACGAACAGCAGAACGAAAAGGTTGGTCCAGAAGGGCGTGCCCATGACGACGGGCACGAGGAACATCGTGATCAGCAGGATGAGGCTGACGTAGGCTTTGGGGTGTCGAAAGTCGGGAAACACGTCTTGCTCCTTGTTGTTCTGGTCACTCTGTACCGACACCGAACAGACCGTTCGGCTTCAGGACAAGGATCAAGAGGAAGATCCCGAAATAGACGACCTCCTTCAGGTCGGGCGCGATGTAAAAGCCCGCCAGCGTGTCGACGATGCCGATGATCATGGAGCCGGCGACGGCGCCGTACAGGCTGCCCAGGCCGCCCAGCACCACGATCACGAACGCGGTCAGCACGAAGTAGGTGCCCACCGTCGGGAACACCGGGTACTGCGGCGCCAGCAACCCCGCGGCGATGCCGACGAACGCCGTGCCCAGCCCGAAGGCAATGGCGTAGACGTTGTTGACGTTCACGCCCATCAGCGTGGCGGCGTAGCGGTGCTGCGCCACGGCCCGCAACGCGCGGCCCAGATAGGTGCGGTGCATGAACAGGTGCAGCAGCACGGCCAGCGTCAGGCCGATGACAAACGTGACGAGCTGGCCGGTGACCATCGAGAACGGACCGACTTCGATCGCGTTGGTGCCCAGTTCGACCGGCGCGCGATAGACGTTGGCGCCAAAGATCACCAGCGCCAGGTTCAAGAGGATGGTGGACACGCCCACCGTGGCGAAGATCTGGATGTGTTGATCAGCATGAAGCAGCGGCTGGATGATGCCCTTCTGCGTCAGCGCACCCAGCGCGAACAGAATGACGGCGACCGGAATCAGACCCGCGTAGGGGTGGACGCCGAACTGCGCCGCGATCAGATAGACCATGTACATGCCGATCATCAGGAACTCGCCGTGCGCGAAGTTCACGACGCGCACGACGCCGAAGATGAGCGTCAGGCCCAGGCTGATGATTGTGTATGCGCCGCCCAGCAACAGGCCGTTGATGACCAGTTGAATGAATAATTCCATTGTGCAACCTCTAAGTGCGGGAAGCGCCCCGTCCCTGTCCCGCAGCGTCCAGGGGCGGGGCGCTCAGGCCCCGGGTATGACCGGCCGCGCACCGGGGGGCGTAAGGCCCCGGCGCCCGGCCGCTGGCATCGCGCTTTATTTCTTGAAGATGGGCTTGCCGAGTGCGAGGTTTTCCGGGCCGATGGTGACGAGCTTGCCGTCTTGCCACTGCATCACGTAGAAGGTCGAGGCATTGTTCTGCCCGTCTTCGCCGAAGTCAAAGCCCCAGCCGTTGGCCGTCTGGCCGGCAGGTTTCTTGTAGGCCAGCACCGCGGCGCGGATCTTGTCCTTGTCGGTGGACTTGGCGTTGCCGATGGCTTCAAAGAAAGCCTTGGCGCCGACGTAGTTGGTCAGGCTGTGGCCGGATTGCGGATCGCTCTTGTACGTGGACTTGTAGGCTTCGAGGAACTTGTCCAGGCCCGGCGCGCCGGCCGGATTGATGGACGATTGCGGGAAGTCCAGGTCGAACACGCCGTTCATGTCGGCGCCCACGGCCTTGGCGGTGTCGGCCAGCGAATAACCGCCGCCCGCGCCGATCACGACCTTGGGCTTGAAGGCCGCCGCGCGCGCCTGGCTGAAGAACAGGATGGCGTCGTTCTGGTAGGCCGTCTGCAACACCACGTCGGCCTTCGCGCCCTTCAGGCGCAAGATCAGCGAAGACAGGTCGACTGTCTTGGCCGAATAAGGCAGAACCTCCACCACGTTGTAGCCAAGCTCCTGCGCGCGCTTCTTTTCGGTGGCCGCCACGTCGGTGCCGTACGGGCCGTCTTCGTGGATGATGCCGATCTTGATGTCCTTCGGGTTCAGGCCCATGCCCGGCGCGATGGTGTCATGCAACGCGTTCACCACCGACACGCCGTACAGCGCGGTGTTGGGGTTGCTGCGGAACAGGTACTTGTAGTTGCGCGTGGTGATCTTGTGCGCGGTGGCGCCCAACTCGAAGTAGGGCACGCCCGCCAACTCCGTCACGGGCGAGGCCGCATACGAAATGCCGGATGCGTAGCTGCCGAACACGCCGACCACGTTGGCCGAGATCAGGCGCTTGGTCTCGGACACCGCCTGGGTCGGGTCGACGGCGTCGGCCTTGATGATTTCAATCTTCTCGCCGTTGATCCCACCTGCGGCGTTGATCTCGTTAACGGCCAATTCCAGACCGCGATAGCTTTCCTGTCCAAGCAGCGCAAGCGCGCCGCTGAACGGGAAGAGGGCGCCCACCTTCATGTCGGCTGCTGCGGTGCCGCTTGCCAGCGCGCCGCACACACCCAGCGCCAAAACAATTTTGTTGAACTTGAACACTGTCTACGCTCCTTTGTCGGTATGGAATGCGGACTGGATACTGAGTTCCGTCCGTCTTTTGCTATATATGATATATGTGCCGGCGGGGCGTGAAACCCTCGCCTTGGATTCTAGTGGCGGTCGCTGCATGCCGAATCAGGGAATTCCCTGAAACCGCATGAATAAAGCCTCAGCGGCCGATGTTAGGGGAAAACACGCACATAATTCCGCCAGGCGAACGACGCTTTTTGGACGACGCCGCAGCCGCATGACGGATCACAGGATAGCTGGTTTTATCATATATCGTATATGATGATTCGCACGTATAAGAAGGATCCTAGGAGACAAACGCATGTTCGAGGAAGTGGATTTCACCGGCAAGAAAGTGCTCATCACCGCCGGCGCCGACGGGCTCGGCCTGGAAATGGCCAAGGTCTTTCATCACGCGGGCGCCACCGTGTTCGTGTGCGACGTCAACGAGGGACGGCTGGCGGCCGTGCCCACGGAACTGCCTGGCGTACAGGTGGCGCGGGCCGACGTTTCCGACGAAGCGAGTGTGGAGCAGCTCTTTGCCGCCGTCCGCCAAACGCTCGGCGGCCTGGATATCCTGATCAACAACGCGGGCGTTGCCGGGCCCACGGGTTTCGTCGAAACGCTTTCCAAGGCGGATTGGGACCGCACGCTTGCCGTCAACATCACGGGCCAATTCCTGTGTGCACGCCAAGCGATTCCGCTGCTCAAGGAATCGAAGGCCGGCGTGATGATCAATCTGTCTTCGGCGGCAGGGCATCTCGGCTTTGCCGGCCGGTCGGTCTATTCCGCATCCAAGTGGGCGGTGATCGGGTTCACCAAGTCGCTCGCGATCGAACTGGGCGGCCATGGCATTCGCGTCAACGCCATTCTTCCCGGCGCGGTCGAAGGTCCCCGGATCCGCGCCGTCATCGCCGCCAAGGCCGATACGCTGGGCCGGCCGGTCGAAGAGATCGCCGCGCAGTATGAAAACCAGGCGGTCCTTGGCCGCATGGTCACCGCGCGCGACATCGCCAACATGGTGCTGTTCAACGCCAGCGAGGCGGCGCGCAGCGTCACCGGCCAGGCCATCGTCGTGGATGGCTTCACGCAGAAGCTCTACTGATGAGCGCGGACATCACGCTGCGGCGCGCCGCCATCATTGGAACGGGACTGATCGGGCAGGGCTGGGCCATCGTCTTCGCGCGCATGGGCTGGGAGGTGCGGCTTCATGACGTGAACGCCGCCATGCTTGCCGAGGCGCGCGCGCTCATCCTGCAACAGCTTCGCGTGCTGGAAACGCAGGGCCTGCTCGACGACGCGGACGCCATCGTCGACCGCGTGCAGGTAGCCGCCAGTCTGCAAGAGGCTCTGCAGGGCGCCAGCTACGTCCAGGAAAACTCCCCGGAAAGCGTCGAGATCAAGCGCGCGCTGTTTTCCGAACTGGATGCGCTGGCCGAACCGCACGCCATCATCGGCAGCTCCACGTCCAGCATCCCCGCCAGCCAGTTCACCGAGCATCTTGTGGGCAGGCATCGATGCCTCGTGGCGCATCCGGTCAATCCGCCGTACCTGATCCCGGTGGTCGAGCTGTGCCCGGCGCCCTGGACCAGCCCGCAAGCGCTGTCCGGTGCGCGCGACGTGATGGCGGGCATCGGCCAGAAGCCTGTACTGGTGCGGCGCGAAATCGAAGGCTTCATCCTGAACCGCTTGCAAGGCGCGCTGCTGCAAGAAGCCTTCAGGCTGGCAAGCCAGGGTATCGCCAGCGCCGAAGACATCGACACCACGGTCAAGGACGGCCTGGGCCTGCGCTGGTCTTTCATGGGTCCTTTTGAAACCATCGACCTGAACGCGCCGGGCGGCCTTGCGGATTACTGCCAACGCTACGGCGGGCTCTATCAGTCCATTGGCGCAAGCCAAGGCGACTGCGTGGCCTGGGAAGGCGCGCTGGTCGATGCGCTGTCCGACGAGCGACGGGCCTTGCTGCCCGAGGAAGAACTTGCCGCGCGCCGCTTCTGGCGCGACGAAAAGCTGATGCGCCTCATGCGTCACAAACAACACGGAGACAACAATGGCTAAGCCCAAACAGAAAGTCGTCATCACCTGCGCCGTGACGGGCGCCATCCATACGCCCAGCATGTCGCCGCACCTGCCGGTCACCGCCGACGAGATCGCCGAGGCGGCTATCGGCGCGGCAAAGGCCGGCGCCGCCGTCCTGCATCTGCACGCGCGCGATCCGCAGACGGGCAAGCCGTCGCAGGATCCGGCGCTGTTCAAGCCTTTCCTCGAGCGCATCAAGCGCGAGACCGACGCCATCATCAACATCACCACCGGCGGCAGTCCGCATATGACGGTAGAAGAGCGCATGCGGCCGGCCACGACGTTCCAGCCGGAGCTGGCGTCGCTGAACATGGGCTCCATGAACTTTGGCCTCTTTCCGATGCTGGACCGGTTCTCGGAGTTCAAGCACGACTGGGAGCGCGAGCATC
The DNA here is from genome assembly GCF_002966795.1 of Achromobacter spanius. GTDB lineage: Bacteria > Pseudomonadota > Gammaproteobacteria > Burkholderiales > Burkholderiaceae_B > Achromobacter > Achromobacter spanius_D. The sequence goes on along the minus strand of NZ_CP023270.1, from coordinate 4,650,209 downwards.
TGGAAAACAGCCGCTCGCTCATCTTTCGCAACACGTATCAGGACATCGAATCCATCCTGACGCTGGGCAACGCCAACGGCACGCGTTTCGAATTCGAGTGCTACGACATCAGCCATCTCTACAACCTGGCTCATTTCGTGGACCGCGGCCTGGTCAAGTCGCCGCCCTTCATCCAATCGGTGTTCGGCATCCTGGGCGGCATCGGCCCGCACCCGGAAGACCTGATGCACATGAAACGCACGGCGGACCGCCTCTTTGGCAAAGACTATGAATGGTCGATCCTGGGCGCCGGCCGCAACCAGATGCCGCTGGCAACCATCGGCGCGGCCATGGGGTCGAACGTGCGGGTGGGGCTCGAGGACTCGTTGTGGATCGGACCGGGGCAACTGGCCGAATCCAATCGCGTACAGGTGGAACGCATTCGCGGCATCCTCGAAGCGCTGAATCTCGAGGTCGCCACGCCGGACGAAGCGCGCGCCAAGCTGGGATTGAAGGGCAAGGACAACGTCGCGTTCTGATGCCGCGGGCGGGCAGGGCGGTTGGCGGGCGTCAAACCCGCCGGCGCCTGCCGGCTGCAGCGGGTGTCAGGCGTGACGGCGCAGCGCCGCGGCCAGCGTGGTCACATCCAGCGTGCGGTCAAAGTTGGCGGCATGGCGCGCCTTCAGGCTGAGGTCCGCCGCCAGCGACAGTTCCGCATCGGACGGCTCGCTGGGCGCGCCCAATTCGCGCAGCGTGACAGGCAGACCGACCTGGGCGTACCACTGCTTCAGATCGGCCAGCATGCCGTCGTTGCGGTTCTCCAGATCAAGCTGCACCAGCAAGCCCACCGCCACCTGCAGGCCGTGCAGCGCGGTGGCGACGCCGTTGATCTTTGGCAGCCCGCGCGTCAAGGCGTGGGCAATGGACAGGCCCCCGCTTTCAAATCCTAGACCGCTCATGAGGATCATCGCTTCCACCACGCGCTCGAAGGCGGGCGTGGGCTGGCCGGTGCCGGCAACAGCCACCGCGTCCGCGCCGTCCGCCAGCAGCGTGCGCAGGCAGCCGTCGGCGATGAGCTGTGCCGTGAGCAGCGGCGCCGCATCGTACATGTTCTTGCCGCCGTTGCGCTGGCACTGTTCGGCTTCAAATTTCTTGGAGATTGCGTCGCCCAGTCCGGCCCGGAAAAAATGCACCGGCGCGGTTGCAATGATGGCGGTGTCGACCAGCACGATGGTGGGGTTGAACAGCATGTGCTCGACGGCCAGGAGGTTGTGATGCGCGTCGTAAAGCACGTAATTCTTGCTGGTGGGCGCATCATTGGATGCCACCGTGGGCACGGTGATCAGGTGGCAGTGCGACGACTTGGCCACGGCCTTGCCCGCATCCAGCGACTTGCCGCCGCCCACCGCAATGACCATGTCGATGTTCGCGGGCGCAGCCTGCGCGCGCAATCCGTCGATAACTTCCGGCGTCAGGTCGCCTTCGACGATCAGCGGCGCAAGCGCCACGCCATGCTGAGCGCACAGCGCCTCGATTCTCGGACCCAACACGCCATGGACATAGTTGTCGATGACCAGCGCGGCGCGCTTTCCGAACAGCGCCGCGTATTGCCCCAGCGCGTCCAGGGCGCCCGACCCCTGGATGTAGCGGCTGGGCGCTCCGAAAATCTTCAGCATGGCGTCTCCCTATTTGCGAGCCCCGGGGGGGCGGTAGTCGAGTTCTTTTTCCCGTTCGACCAACCAGTCGATCATGATCTTTCCGCCCCAGACCAGATCGGCCTGGATGGCGCTGCGCGCCGCTTCCGAATCACGCGCTTCCAGGGCTTCGATGACGGCCTCGTGGCGGTGCTCGTTTTCGGAATAGTCCAGGCCTGCCGTCTTGACGTGGAACACCTTGAGGATGGGGCCGGTGATGACCCAGAACGATTCCACGGTGTTGCGCAGGATGGGCTTGTTGCTGGCTTCCAGGATGGCGAAGTGGAACTTGCGGTTCAGGTAGCTGGCGCGCTTGGGATCGGTGGACGTGCACGAGATGAAATCCCGCTGCAGCGCGATCAGGTTGTCGAGTTGTTTGCGCGTGATGTTTTGTGCGGCCTCGGCCGCGCCCATGCCTTCAAGGTGGAAGCGGATCTGCTGGATCTCCCGCAGCTTTTCCGAGTTGACGTACGGCACGTACACCGCGGTCGCCGCCTGCATTTCCAGTCCTTGCTCGCTGATGAGCCGGAAGATGGCCTCGCGCACCGGCGTGATGGACACGCCCATTTCCTGCGCCAGCTCACCAATGATAAGGCGCTCGCCAGGTTCGTACTGCCCGTTGATCAGGGCGTTACGGATTTCGTTGTAGACCCTGACGGAAAGGTTCTCTTTTTTGACCGGTTTGAGGCTGGGCATGGCGTTTCTGGCTTGCTGTATGGAGGGTGCGGATGAATCCAGGAGCGATTCTAGCCCGGTGTAGCCAATTCGAGCGCAATGGGTATATTATATATCATATATCCATACAACAGGAGGAGGCGCGATGCGCAAGGATCAGGAGGCCCCTACCGCGGGGGAAATCGCGATGCTGCGGGAGAAGGCCCGCCATATCAGGCTGGAGACAATCCGCCTCATCGAAATCGCCAAGGTCGGACACTACAGTTCCGTGTTCTCGTGCGCCGAAATCTTCGCGGCGCTTTACTACGACGTGATGCGCCTTCGCCCTGGCGAGCCGCAGTGGCCGGATCGCGACCGCTTCCTCATGGGCAAGGGCCACGCTGCCGTCGGCCTGTTTCCCGTGCTGGCCGATCTGGGCTTTATTGATCATGCGCTGCTGGACGGCTACACGCGGTTAGGCAGCCCCTTGGGCGATCACCCTGACATGAGCAAGGTGCCGGGCGTCGACTTCAGCTCCGGTTCCATTGGTCACGCGCTGTCCAATGGCGTGGGCATGGCGGTCGGCGGCCGCATGAACAAGCGTGACTTCAACGTGTTCGTCATGCTGGGCGACGGCGAAATGCAGGAAGGGCAGGTATGGGAAGCCGCGCTGTTCGCCGCGCACAACCGTTTGTCCCGCCTCATCGCCATTGTCGACCGCAACGGCTATCAGCTCGACGGCAAGGTCGACGACGTCATGGGAGTGGAGTCGCTGAAGGATAAGTGGCAAGCGTTCGGCTGGGAGGTCCACGAAGTCGATGGCCACAACCTTGCCGAGCTCACCGCACTGCTGCGCCGCCTGCGCGCCGACGACGCGCGCGCCAAGCCCGCATGCGTGATCGCCCGGACCATCAAGGGCAAGGGGGTGTCCTATATGGAAACCGAACCCGGCTGGCACCTGGGCTACCTGGCCCCGCAAGATGCGCAAAGCGCTGTCGAAGAAATCCTCTCCCGCGAGATCTGAATGGCACAGGCACAAGTACTCTCTCCCGATTCCTGGCAGTACCGCGCCCTCAATGCGGTGAACCCCGGGCTGTCCTACCTTTCCGACGGATTGATCGAGCTGGTAAAGGCCGGCCATCCGGTCGTCGCCGGATCGGCCGACCTGCAATACTCGAACGGGTTGAACCGTTTCGCCGAGGCCTATCCCGACCGCTATGTGCAGTTCGGCATCTCTGAGCAGAACATGGTGTCGGCGGCGGCCGGGCTTGCCACGACGGGCATGATGCCGTTTGTCGCCACGTTCGCGTCGTTCCTCGGGTTGCTGTGCTGCGAACAGATCCGGATGGACGTCGCCTACACGCGCCTGCCGGTCCGGCTGATCGGCCATCACACCGGCATCAGTCTGGGTTTCTACGGCACCTCGCACCACGCCACCGAAGACATCTCCACCATGCGCGCGCTGGCGGGCCTGACGGTGGTGTCCCCCGCGGACGGCCCGCAACTGGCGGCGGCCATCAAGGCGTCCGCCAACTGGCCCGAGCCCATCTACTTTCGCATCGGCCGTGGGCGGGATCCGCAGGTCTACCAAGACGACACACCGTTCGAGTTCGGCCGCGCCATCGTGCACGAAGTGGGCAGCGACCTGACGCTGATCGCCTGCGGCATCACGCTGCACGGCGCGCTGGCTGCTGCTCGCCAGTTGCGTGAAGAGGGCCTGTCGGTGGGCGTGATCGATATGCCTACGATCAAGCCGCTGGACCGCGACGCCATCCTGACGGCCGCCGGGCAGTCGCGTCTGCTGATGACGGTCGAAGAGCACAATGTGCTGGGCGGTCTGGGTTCGGCGGTTGCCGAGGTGTTGGCCGACGCGGGCACCGGCACGCGGTTGCGCCGTCATGGCATCTATGACGAATACAGCCTCATCGCGCCGCCCACCACGCTGTACGCCCATTACAAGCTCGACGCCGAAGGCATTGCCGGCGTCGCGCGCGAATTCATCCAGCATTGATCCGGAGACACCCATGAAGGAAATCAGCGGCAACACGCGCCTGTTCGGCATCCTGGCCGACCCCATCCATCACGTGAAGACGCCGCAGCGCATGAACGAACACTTCGCCAAGATCGGGTTTGACGGCGTCTGCGTGCCGTTTCACGCGCGGCCAGACAACCTGGCTGCGGTGGTCGAAGGCCTGCGCCGCCTGGAAAACCTGGGCGGCGTGATCGTCACGGTGCCGCACAAGACCGCCATCCTGGAGCTGGCCGACGACGCCACGCCCGTCGCACGCAAGATCGGCGCAGCCAATGTGCTGCGGCGCGAGGCCGACGGGCGTCTCGTGGCGCACATGTTGGACGGCGAGGGATTCGTGCGCGGCCTGCGCAGCTGCGGCGTCGCACCCGAAGGCAAGAGCGTATATCTGGCGGGCGCGGGCGGCGCGGCCAATGCGATCGGATTTGCGCTGGTGCAGGCCGGCGTTTCACGCCTGACCATCGCCAACCGCACGCCCGCCAAGGCCGAGGACCTCAAGGCCCGCATCCTGTCGCTGCATCCGGACGCGCAGATCGCGGTGGGCAATGCAGACCCGTCCGGCCATGACCTGGTCGTCAATGGCACGTCGCTGGGCATGAAGGAAGGCGATCCGCTGCCGCTGGACGCCAGCCGCCTGACGCCTGACCAACTGGTCTGCGAGGTCATCATGCAGCCCAAGGACACGGCGCTGCTCGTGGCGGCGCAGGCGCGCGGCTGCAAGATTCATTACGGCGCGCCGATGCTGGCCTGCCAGATCGAACTGATGGTGGAAACGCTGGGCGTGACGTCCGCCCGTTAGGCGGCGCTGCACACATTCGGTAGATAACGATGGGCGACTACGACTTCATCATCGCGGGCGGCGGAACCGCCGGCTGCATCCTGGCCAACCGCCTCAGCGCGGACGGCAAGTATCGCGTACTGCTGCTGGAGGCCGGCCACGAGGCACGCAGCATGTGGATTCCCATTCCGGCGGGCTTTTCCAAGCTGCTGGTCGATCCGCAATACAACTGGCGCTTTGCCACCGAACCCGAGGACAACGTCCACGGACGGGTCATCGCGGTGCCGCGCGGCAAGGGGCTGGGCGGATCCACGCTGATCAACGGCATGATCTACGTGCGCGGCCAGCCTCAGGATTACGACGGCTGGGTGGCGGCGGGCGCGGCCGGGTGGGGAAGGGACGTGGCCGAGCGCATCTATCGCAAGATCGAGAACTACGCGCCGGGCGGCGAGACCCGCGGCAAGGACGGCCCGATGCACCTCGAAGAAGTCGCCGAGCGCTTTCCCGTGTCGGAGGCCTTCCTGCAGGCCGCGCGCGAAGACGGCCAGCCGTTCAACCCGGATTACAACAGCGGCGACCAGGAAGGCGTGGGCTACTACCAGGTGCTCCAGCACCGCGGCCGGCGCTGGAGCGTCGTGGACGGCTACCTGAAACCGGCGGCCGGACGGCGCAACCTTAGCGTGGAATGCGGCGCGCATGTCACGCGGCTGGTCTTCGAAGGCAAGCGCTGCGCGGGTGTGGTCTACCGCAAGAACGGGCAGGAACACACGGTGCGCGCGCGCCGCGAAACGCTGGTCTGCATGGGCGCGGTGCAATCGCCGCAATTGCTGGAGTTGTCCGGCGTGGGCAATCCGGCCTTGCTGGCCTCGCACGGCATCGGCGTGGTGCACGCGCAGCCGGCGGTGGGCGAGAACTACATCGACCACTTCGCCACGCGCATGAACTGGCGCGTCAAGAACACCGTGACCTTGAATGAAATGTCGCGCGGCTGGCGGCTGGCGCAGCAGGTGGCGCGCTACTACGTGAGCCGCAAAGGCATCCTGACGCTGGGTACCGGGCTGGTGCACGGCTTCGTGAAGAGCGCGCCGGGGTTGCCCACGCCCGATGTGCAGTTTTTCTTCGTGCACGCCAGCTACGCCAACGCCGCCGAACGCATCCTGGACCGGCATCCCGGCATGACGATCGGGGTGGCGCAATTGCGCCCCGAGTCCGTCGGGTCCATCCATATCAAGTCGGCCGATCCGCTGGCCGGGCCCGCCATCCGCCCCAACTTCCTGTCCGCGCAGGTCGACCGCGACAGCCTGGTGGGCGGGATGCAGGCGGCCCGGCGCATCGTGGGCCAGCCCGCGTTGCAACGCTACGTGCAGGCCGAGGTCAGCCCCGGCGCGCAGGTGGACAGCGATGAAGAATGGCTGGACTTCGCGCGGCGCAACGGACAGACCATCTACCATCCCATCGGCACCTGCCGCATGGGCACGGACGCCGCGGCCGTCACGGACGAGCGGCTGCGCGTCAATGGGCTGGCGGGCCTGCGTGTGGTGGATGCGTCGGTCATGCCGAAGATGGTTTCCGGCAACACGCAGGCCGCGGTCATGATGGTGGCGGAGCGTGGCGCGGAAATGATCCTGGAGGACGCGGCGCAGGTCTAGGAGGTATTCCGGTTCAGAAAATGGCGCGCTGGCTCAACGCTGGCGCGCCATTTTTTTGAAGGCGTCCGGCATGGCCCTTGCTGACGCCCAATTCCGGCTGCAGACTGCAGATTCGGCTGCGCCAACTGAAAGGAGACCGTATGACCTACGACCTTTGGTATTGGGATGGCATCCCCGGACGGGGAGAATTTGTGCGCCTGGCGCTGGAAGCGGGCGGTATTCCATATCGGGAACGCGCCCGCGATCCGGGCGCCGACGAGAGCGTGTTGATCAATGACATGCAATCCGCTCGCAAGCACCCGCCTTTTGCCCCGCCGTATCTGGTGGCCGGAAAAATGACGCTGGGGCAGACCGCCAATATCCTGCTCTTCCTCGGCGAAAAGCATGGCCTTGCGCCCGAATCGCTTGAAGGCCGTTTATGGGTGAATCAGTTGCAGCTCACGATCGCCGATATGGTGGCCGAAGCGCATGATACCCATCACCCCATTTCCGCCAGCGATTATTACGAAGACCAGAAGGAAGAGGCCGCCCGTCGCGCCAAGGTCTTTCGCGAAGAACGCATTCCGAAGTTTCTCGGGTATTTCGAGCGGTTGCTGGATGGGCCACAAGCATGGCTGGCCGGCGGCGCAAAATGGACTTACGTGGACTTGTCCCTTTATCACCTGGTCGACGGCCTCCTTTTCGCGTTTCCCAAACGCATGGCCACGGTAGCCGCGCATTTTCCCAATGTGTTCGCGCTGCACGAGCGCGTGACCGCTTTGCCCGAATTACAGGCCTATTTTTCAAGCGGCCGCCGCCTGCCGTTTGGCGAAGGTATTTTCCGCCAGTATCGCGAGCTGGACGCGGCTTGAATCCGGGATTACCCGAATGTGCGTCATGGCGACGCTTTCAACTCTTTTTAAAAGGGACGCCGAGAAATACATCGGGTCATGATAATTTCTGGGATTAAGTAGTTTCGATTAGATACATAAGAATTACGTGTACCAGGCACGCCGGCAAACACACCCTGGAGGTTTCCATGCTTTGGCATACTCTTGGCCGCTTTATCCGTGGATATCGCAGTACCGATAAAAATGACCTGCTGGGACAGATCGACGCCATTCACAAATCCCAGGCGGTCATCGAATTTGATTTGAGCGGCCACATCTTGATGGCCAATCAGAATTTTCTGGACACCACGGGCTATTCGCTCGATGAGATCCAGGGGCGGCATCACCGCATGTTCATCGATCCCGATGAGCGTGGGTCGCCGCAATATGCAGCCTTTTGGGAAAGGCTGGGACAGGGCGCGCACGATTCGGGCCGTTATCGGCGGATTCGCAAGGATGGCTCCGACGTTTGGTTGCAGGCGTCCTATAACCCCATCTTTGACAAGCGGGGACGCCCGGTGAAGGTCATCAAGTACGCCACCGACATCACCGACCAGCAGAACCGGCAGGCGGACTCCGAAGGCCAGCTTGCGGCCATCTCCAAGGTCCAGGCGATCATCGAGTTCGAACTCGACGGCACCATCCTCCGGGCCAACGAGCTGTTTCTTGGTGCGGTGGGATATCGCGCTGACGAGGTGCTGGGTCGGCACCACAGCATCTTCGTGTCACCCGAAGAAGCCCGCAGCACGGCGTACAAGGATTTCTGGCGCCGGCTGCGCAATGGCGAGCACGATACCGGCCAGTACATGCGTTTGGGCAAGGGCGGCCGCCAGGTCTGGATAGAAGCCAGCTACAACCCGATCCTCGACGCGCAGGGCCGCCCATTCAAGGTGGTGAAGTTCGCCACCGACATCACCAAGCGCTTTACCGCGGCGCAAACGCTGCGGGTCGCCGTGCAGGGCCTGACCGAAAACGCCGAAAGAGCGCGGCAGGCCAACAGCCTTGCCCGGGACGCCAGCCGCATTGCTGAAACGGGCGGCGATACGATGCGCGACGTGGTGTCCACCATGGAAGCCATCACCGGCAGCTCGCGCCGCATTTCCGAGATCATCGGGGTCATGGACGGCATTGCATTCCAGACCAATATTCTTGCGCTGAATGCGGCTGTCGAGGCTGCGCGCGCGGGCGAGCACGGCAAGGGCTTCGCGGTCGTGGCGTCAGAGGTCCGCAATCTGGCGCAAAGCAGCGCGGCGGCCGCCAAGGAAATCAAGACTCTCATCACGACGTCGGTGGCGCAGGTGGAGGGCGGCGCGGTGCAGGTTCAGTCCGCCGGGGGCACGATGGAGGGCATCGTCGCCTCGTCTCGCCGCGTGACCGAAATCATGGGCCAGGTCGTTGACGTGTCGCTGGCGCAATCGGACAAGCTTGCCGGTGTGACCGAAGATCTCACGGAAACCCACGTCGAGACCGCAAGGCGATTGCGCGCCGCCTAGCGGACAGCGCGGGTGCCCGCCTGCCGGGCCCCAGCGCGAGTGCGCTATAAAGACGGCATTGCCGATCATTCGTGGCCCGCGCGGGCAGTTTCCGCCGCGGGCCGCGCCATTTGCCCCGACTGTCCATGACTGAATCCGAAGCCCTCGCCCTTGCTACGCACCGCCACTACAAGGGTGGCCTGTACCGCTATATCGGCACCGCCCGCCATTCCGAAACCGAGGAGTCCATGGTGGTGTACGAACACCTCTGGCCTCACGCGCGTGGCCTGTGGGTGCGCCCGGCCGATCTATTCTTCGGGCAGCTTGCCGACGGCTCGGCTCGCTTTGCGGCCTTGCACCCGGCGGAGTAAGCGCGTGACCTATTTCTACCGGCGCACGCGCGCGGCCAACACATCACCGGCCCGTCCCGCGCCGCGTGCGCAAGCGGCCTTGACGCACGCGCTGCAAGCGTTGGGCGGCCCCTTCATCGTCGCCGACCTGGAAACCACCGGCCTGTCCACCGCAAGCTGCGAAATTCTTGAATTTGCGGCAGTCAGAGTCGGCGAGGGTGGTGCGGTGGTGAACGAGTACACGCAAGTCGTGCGCACCTGCGGCCGTGTCCCTGCCTTCATTTCCCGCCTTACCGGCATCACGCAGGCCGAAGTCGATCGCGACGGCATTCCGGTCGCGCAGGCCTTCTCGTCGTTCCTGAGTTTTGTCGAGGATCTGCCGGTGTTCTTCCATAACGCCTCGTTCGACCGGCGCTTCCTCAGCGCGGCTGCGGACCAGACGGGGCTGCCTTTCCCGAATGCCACGCACTGCACGTTGGCGCTGGCGCGCCGCGCGTGGCCCGAATTGCCTTCGCACAAGCTCGACATCCTGGCGCGGCACGTCGGCGCCTCGCAGCCGACCCACCGGGCCTTGGCCGACGTGCGGACGACGGTTGCGGTCGCGTTGGCCGCCAGCGCTCGCCTGGCCACGGCGTAACGGGGCGCCAACAAGGCGCCATTCTTGTGGAGGTTCCGATGTCCGATCTGGAAGCAATCCGGCTCGCCGTGCGTCAGTTCACGGCCGAACGCGAATGGCAGCAGTTTCATTCGCCCAAGAATCTGGCGATGGCGCTGGCAGGGGAAACGGGCGAGCTGGTCTCGTTGTTCCAGTGGCTGGATGAAGACGAGTCGCGCAATCTGCCCGCCGCCCGGCTTGCGGACGCCGCGGACGAGATCGCCGATGTGCAGATGTATCTGGTGGCGTTGGCGGACCAGTTGGGCATCGATATCGCGCAGGCGGTTGCCGGCAAGATGGTGAAGAACGCCCAGAAGTACCCGGCCGATGCGTTCCGGCGCAGCGCGCGCAAATACAACGAGCCGCCGGAAGAATAACGCCGGTCCGCGCAGCCGCCCGGACCGGCGCCGCGCGTTCAGATCACTTTCTGTTCGTGGTGCACTTGGGGCGGCTCAACGAAAAAGCCGCCGACAAGCTTGCGCCACTCCTGGAAATCGGCCGACTCCCGGAAATCCACCATGTGGTTTTCGACCGTTTCCCAGTCCACCACCAGCGTGTAGCGCTGCGGCTGCTCGATGCTGCGGTACAGTTCCATGCCATGGCAACCCTTGGCGCGCAGAAACAGCGGCTTCGCCTGGGTAACACCGGCTTCGAACAGCGCCTCCTGTCCTTCGCGGACGTGGATGCTGGCAATCTCCTGAATCATGGCTTGGTCTCCGATTGAAGGGGGTGGGCAAGGCGGGAGTAGTATGGCCGAAAACTTCGCTACAAGCCCGCTTCATGAATCACCGAGCCGTCACATTGACTCGTCTCATTTCCATTCGCCTCCTTTGGTATGTCGGCGTCGGCGTCATTGCCTTGATGTCGCTGTACCTGCATACGCAATTCGGCGTCGCGGTGCTGCTGTCGGCCATTGCCATCTATATTCCGCTGTCGATGCTGGGCTTGCCGCTCGTCGCCTGGCTGTGCTTGTCGCGCCGCACGCGTGACCCTGCGTCCGGGTTACCACCCGCCTGGCCCGCATATCTTGCCGGCGTCACCGGCATCGTCCTGCTGGCAAGCTATCAGGTGCTTGCCAATCTGTACGTGGCCGAATGCGGATTTCTGCTTGTGCTGGTAGCCGTCGACCTGATGCTGGCGCGTCGCGAGACCGGCTGGCTGCTACGTCTGGCGCGTTAGATATCACGCGTGAGCCTCACGCGACCGGTCCCATCCTTTGAGCTGAATGCCGCCTGCAAGCTGGGCTTGACGCACGTATCGTGTCATCCATACGCATGGCCGCGTGAGGCTGCCATCTCCACTTTCAGGTTTGTGTAATTCGCGAGTCCATCCTCCAGAAAGACCCGGTCGTTCGTTTAACCGATACCGACCTGCCTAGGACGGCGCAATCATTCCGTACCAATACGAAAGTCCCACGCCCTGCCAATGCAAGGCGCAGTTCCTGGGTAGTAACGGTCCGCGCCGGTCGGTCTCCGGCACCTGTGCATCCGTGCAGACGGATCAGGAGGAGCTCAAATGAAAAAGCTCGCAGCAGTCGCCGCGTTGTCATTGTTCGCCGCATCGGCTTACGCCACTGGCCCGGGCCAGGTCGGAGGTTCGGTGACCGGTCACGCCGGCGCCATCAACGGTACCGCTTCATCCATCTCCACCGGCAGTTCGGTGGTCGCCACCCAGGTCAACGGCTACGGCTCGTCGAGCCAGACGTCGTTCGGCAGCACGGGCGGCATCGCGGAGGTCGGCGGATCGTTCAGCCGCGACGGCACGCAAGTCGTCACCAGCACGCGGCAGTACGCCAATAGCGAATCGTACGGGCATGTGTCGGGCAACGCGCCGATCATGGTCGGCGACAGCATCGCCAACGGCGGCGCGACGTTTGGCAAGACGGAAACGAGCGCGTCGGCGACGGGCTCGTTCCACGCGGCAAATATCGGCGCATTCGGGTCGATACACGGCATCGGCTCGGTGGGCCATGTCGTTGGGTTCAATCGCTGACCCAATTATCCGGACGGCTTCGGCCGTCCGGGCGAGGGGACATCATGAAGAGCATAGTTCTAGCCATCTCCCTGTCGCTCGCCGCCATGTCGGCGGGGGCGCAGACCAGCACGTCCAGTTCCACGACGTCGGCATCGTCCGGGTCGACCAACGCGGGCAACAACCAGGGCATCACACTGAATTCAAGCAACAGCGGGACCAGCACGTTGCGCAGCGCGCCGCCGGTTGGCGGACAGAGCTTTTACGGCTCGTTCTCGTCGGACAGCTGCATGGTGTCGGCGGGCGGCGGCGGTTCGGTGGTGGGTTTCGGGATGAACGTCGCGATTCCGATCGAAGACCAGAAATGCAGCCTGCGCCGCAACTTCGAGCGCACGATGCAGGCGGCGGCATCGACCAAGGACGCGGATCGCTCGCGGCGTCTGGAAACCGCGGCCATCGACATCCTGTGCCAGACCGACGATCGCACCAAGGCGGCGCTGGTGGCGCAGGGGCTCTGCACCAATCCTGCGCTGACGACGGCGGACCATCGGTTCGACAGCGGCGCCGTGGCGCAGGTCGCGCCGCAGACGCCGGTTCAGACGGCGGGCGCCGCGCCCACGCAGCCTCAGGCGCCGATGACGCCTGTCACGCAGGGCTACCCGGTGCTGTCGGCCCGCAGCGCCGCGTTCACCGCGCCGCCACTGCGCAACCCTCGCGTGGAGCGGCAACAGTTTGCCGACCTGTACTCTCCCGGCTGAAGCGGCCGTCGCATGACGGCAATCAGGGCGTGGCGGGCGGCGGGACCGCGACGGGCGCAGGCGCCTGCGCGGGTTCCGGCGCCGACGCCAGCAGCATGGTCGGCGGGGACGACACTTCAAGCTTGGCCTCGTCCAGGCGCTTGAGCACCGTGAACAGCAGCGCGCTGCGCACCCCGTACGCGGCACGCGGCGACGACACATAGCCCCTTGCATTGAAGATCAGATGGCCTGCGTCGATACCGTCCAGGAAGACGTTGGGCGCCGGCGACTCCAGCACGTCCTCGTGATCCGCCAACGCCTGCAGCATCAGTTCGCGCACCTGCTCGGCGTCCGTCGACAGGGGCATGGGCAGCTTGATCTGCACCAGGCCAAGCGGATTGGACCGCGTCACGTTGCGCACCGTTTTCGTCACGAATTCGGAGTTCGGCACGATCACTGTGGAACGGTCGCCCATCTGGATCTCGGTGGCGCGCACATTGATGCGCAGGATGTCGCCTTCGACGCCGCCCAGCGACACCCAGTCGCCCACCTTCACCGGCCGCTCGGCCAGCAGGATCAGGCCCGACACGAAGTTCTGCACGACCGCCTGAAGACCGAAACCGATACCCACGGACAGCGCGCTGGCGATCCACGCGACCCGTTCCAGTCCGATCCCGGCGGCCGACAGCGACAACGCCACGGCCAGCACGAAGCCGCCGTAGCCGAACAGCGTCGCGGCAGACAACTGCATGCCCGGATCCAGTTCCGTGGTGGGCAGATAGCGGTTGGACAGCCAGCGCTTGAGCATCTTCACGCTCAGCAGCGACAGCGCCAGCACGATCAACGCCTGCAGCACCGCGCCGGGCCGGATTTGCGCCTCGCCGATCGCCAGGCCCTTGCGAAGCTGGTCGAAGCGCTGCACCAGATCCATCGGCGCTTCGCCAAATGGCGCCAGCACCAGAATGATGGCAAGCAGCCCGATCGCCACGCGGCCCAGGCCGGACAGCAATACCGCGGCCTGATCGCGCATGCTGGGCCCATCGCCTTCCGCGCTGTCCCGGTGCGCCGTGCCCAGCAAGGTGCTGAACCCGTCCTCGACCAGCGTCGATGCCAGATAGGCCGAAGCCAGCACGATCAGCACCCACAGCACCTGCTTGACCAGGAAGCTGCCGAATGCCACGTAGCCCAGCAGCAGGCTGGCAAGGCTGACGATCAGCACCGTCCATATGGCAGCCAGCATCAGCGAGACCCACAGCGGAATCGGCGTTTCGCTGTCCTGCATGACCTGACGGCGCAGGCGGCGGCTGATGGACAGCACGGCGGCAAGCATCGCCATGCTCAGCACGCCCACGATGCCCGTCAGGGTGATGGTCGTCGTCAGACTGGCGTCCAGCAGCACGGGCAGCCGTTCTGCGAGCCAGATCAGGACCACCAGCACGCCCAGCGTGCCGGGAAGCCAGCGCAGGCGGTTTGCCACGATGTCGCTGACCGGCGGCAGGCGCCACGAAGGACGGTTGGTCGACAGCAGCGCGTAGCCCATCCCCGACACGAAACCGCCGAAACAGACCGTGGCCACCAGATTGGTCAGGAGCGAATCAGTGCTGTCCGAAAGCTGGGACCGCCAGTCCAGGCCGGTCTGGATCAGCAGGGCAATCACACCGGGGGTGGCGACCGACAAGGCCACCAAGGCCACGGCCAGGAACGAACGCCGCAGCCGTCCGGGCGGCACGCGCGTCGCGGTCAGCTGCAGCAGATACCGGCCAACCCAGACGCGCAACGCAATTGCCAGACCCGCCACGATGGCGAGCAGCAGCCATCCCCATTTCGGCGTCTGACCCACGGCGGTGGACAGGTCGTCGCGCAAGGCCTCAAGACGCCCCAGATCGCGGGGAAACTCCTGGCGGAATTCGGTCCAGAACTGGCCAGAAAGGAAGGAATCGCGACGTTCGCCCAAGCGCGCCTGAAACTGCTTGCGCCGCTGGGCTGAAATCTGTTCGGCCGTCTGGCCGGCATCCACCGATAGCAGCCGCGCCAGCTTGATCTGCGCGTCCAGCGCGCGGCTGTTCTTTTCCAGTTGCGCCCGCTGCGCCGCCACATCAGGCGCTTCCTTGGCGCCATCCGGCGGTGTGCCCAGTTCGCTCAGCCGGGCGGTCACGCTGGCCAGTTGCGGCGTCAGCGCTTCAGTTGCGGCGTCCGCCTTGGACTGGATGTCCAGCGCCTCGCCGCGCTGCTTGAGCAGCACGGCGTCGTCCGTTTCGTCGGGGATCCGCTTGCGGATTTCGTCAATCTGCTTGCGCGCCGCGGCGAGTACGGCCTCGGTATCGGCAGGGGCGGCGGGCGGCGCGGCAAAGGCGGGCAGAAAGCAGAACACCAGCAGCAGCGCAGCAAGCAGCGCCGCCAGGTTGGGCGCGCGGAGTCGGCGGGCGCGAAAGGGCAGAGGGTGCGTGGTCGGGATCATGTTTCTGAAGCGAGTTCCTCGCGTGGAGGCGGCAGCATAACAAGCTGCCGCCCCGGCCGTTGCAACAAAAACTCGCCTTGCGTCCCTGTATTCCCAACGGCCGCCGCCCGCCGTCTAGCCTACGCTTGCGGGCCGTGAAATGGGGGGCGGATCTGCGCATCTGCACCCAGGGACTGGCCCGTCATGGCGGCGCTCGCAACCCATATTTACCAGCCGAACGTTTGGATTCACTTCGGTTGGCGATCGGGCGCGCGTGCAGCCCGAATTCGGGGCTTGCCCAGCACGGCGTCGCAGACCTGCAGCCATGCACGAGCGGCAAACGACAGGTAGCCGGACTGCAGCCAGATATGGCCGACTTCCCATTGAATGCCGGACTTCGCGAGCTTCGCGGTGCTCAGGCCCCGCGTCTTCATCCGCTGCATCAGCGGTTCGGGCAAGAGGGCCACGCCCAGTCCCGCCGAGGCCATCGCCACCAGAAAATCCCAATGCGCGCTTTGCGCCGCGATGCTGGGCTGCAGTCCAGCATCGGCAAACGCCTGCCGCAACCGCCGGGTGATTGCGAAGTCGTCGGTGGGAATCAGCAAGCGCGCTTCGCGCAGCGCATTCAGTGGCAGCGAGGTCTTTCCGGCCCACGGCGCGTCGGGCGGTCCGATCACCCAGATGGGGTAGCTGCCAAAGGCCTGCGCGGCCAGGCCTCCGTCAGGAGCGACCGGCAAGATGGTGGCGCCGACCTCCAGTTCGCCGCTGGCCACCAGGCCTTCCACCGCCTGGCCTGTGCCTTCGCGCAGCGTCAGGTGGATGCCCGGATGCAATTCGCGGAATCGCTTGACGACCGGGGTGAACAGCAGATTGATCATCGGCGGAATGCCCACCTCCAGCGCCCCGCGCCCCAGTTCCGCGGTCTGGCGCATTTCCTCGGACAGTTGGCGCATCGTCTCCAGCACCTGCAGGCCGCGCTGGTACATGACCCGGCCGGTATCGGTGGGGCGGGCGGTGTGCCCGTCACGGATCAGAAGCGGCGTGCCGGCTTCTTCTTCCAGCTGCCGGATCATCTTGCTGACCGTGGACTGCGTGACAAACAGCGATCTGGCCGCCTGCGTGAAGCTGGCATGCCTGACGGTTTCGACGAAATACCGCAATGCGCGCACGTCCATGGGAAAGCCGACCCTTTCGCGCCGTGCGCGAGAAAAATCCAAATGATGAATAAAACGACTGAATTGGATGAGTTTAAGTCATTACGAGATTTGCTCTTGGCTTCCTATACTGCCGAAAAATCGTCCCAACGCCCGTATCCACGGCCCTTGGGACCTCGGGAAACGCCGCGTCAGACGGTGCCCGGGCGCTGCGGACGCCTTCGCCGCGCCCGGCCCTAAGCCGCCAGCCTTTGAATTTGGAGACACCATGCCTTTCGACCGGATCCGCAACGCCGACCTGCACGCCAGGATCACCTCAGCCGAACAGGCCGCCTTACTGGTTCAGGACGGAATGACCGTCGGAATGAGCGGATTCACGCGGGCAGGCGACTGTAAATCGGTGCCGGCCGCGCTGGCGGCGCGCGCCGAGCGTGAACCGCTGGCCATCACCTTGATCACGGGCGCCTCGCTCGGTCACGACACCGACAAGATGCTGGCGCAGGCCAATGCGCTTGCACGGCGTCTGCCGTTCCAGGTCGACACGACCCTGCGCCGCAAGATCAATCAAGGCGAAATCGCCTTCATCGACCAGCACTTGTCCGAGACGGTGGAACAACTGCGGGCGGGGCATCTGGGGCCCATCAACGTGGCCATCATCGAGGCCGCCGCCATCACCGAATCCGGCGCGATCGTGCCGACGATGTCGGTGGGCAATTCCGCGTCGTTCGTGCAGCAGGCCGACAAGATCATCGTCGAGCTGAACCTGAGCGTGCCTGCAGCCATCGAAGGCCTGCACGACATCTACATTCCGGGCGACCGTCCCGCCCGTCAGCCCATCGCCCTGATGTCCGCAGACCAGCGCATCGGCCAGACCTGCATCGAGGTCGATCCCGACCGCATCGCCGCCATCGTCATCACGCAGGAGCCCGACAGCCCCTCCAACGCGCTGCCGCCCGACGCCGAGACCAACGCGATCGCGGGACATATCAACCAATTCCTGCGCGGCGAAGTGGACGCAGGCCGCCTGACAAACGCGCTGCTGCCGCTCCAGGCAGGCATCGGCACCATCGCCAACGCGGTCCTCCACGGCTTCGAATCGTCTGATTTCGAGGACCTGATCATGTATTCCGAAGTGCTGCAGGACAGCGCCATCGAATTGCTTGACCAGGGCAAGCTGGCATTCGCCTCGGCGTCGTCCATCACCGTGTCCAAGCCCGTGTACGAGAAGATCCTCGCCAACATGGAGCACTATCGCCAACGCATCGTGCTGCGTCCGCAAGAAATCAGCAACGCGCCTGAAATCGTGCGGCGCCTTGGCATCATCGCCATCAACACGGCGCTGGAATTCGATATCTACGGCAATGTGAATTCCACGCACGTCGGCGGCACGCACATGATGAACGGCATCGGCGGCTCGGGCGATTTCGCGCGCAACGCCCACCTTGCGATCTTCGTGACCAAATCGATGGCCAAGAATGGCGACATCTCCAGCGTGGTGCCGATGGTGTCCCATGTCGACCACACGGAACACGATGTCGACGTGCTGGTCACGGAATGCGGTCTGGCTGACCTGCGCGGTCTGGCGCCGCGCGAGCGCGCCCGCGCCATCATCCAGAACTGCGTGCATCCTTCGTACCGGGACGCGCTCCAAGACTATTTCGATCGCGCGTGCGCACGCGGCGGCCAAACGCCGCACCTGCTGGAAGAAGCGTTTTCGTGGCACCAGCGGTTCAATGAGACCGACTCGATGCAGCCTGTCGCGGCATCGGCGCGCAAGGCTGCCTGAAGCACGACTACAGATTGACTGCCGCCGTCGCGGCGTCCGCCTGGTCTTTCGAGCGAAGCGAACCCAGGCTTTCAAGGCAATGTCCTGCCGGGCGCCGCGTTTTGGTCAAGGTAAAGCTGCTGCCCGCCGCTTTACCTTTTTTTTCGCCTGGGCCCTAGCTTTCGTCCTCGGGCTTTGAGGTCACCAGAGTCTGGCGTGACATTTCCAGTTCGTCGCGCAGCCATTGCTTGAACGCGTTCAGCGGTGCCCAATCCCGCAAGCTCGGCCGATACACCAGGTGGTAGGTCTGCCCCAGTTCGTAATGCACGCGTACGGGTGACACCTGCACAAGCCGCCCGGCACAGAGTGCATCCGCCGCCAGCAGTTCGCGGCCGAGCGTGATGCCCAGCCCCTGCTCGGCAGCCTGCAGCATCATCCCCGCATCATTGAACGACGCCACGGGCGTGACCGGCGTCGGAAACCCGGCCGCCGCGAACCAATGCTGCCAGAGCTCGCGTTCGCCAAGCAAAGGTTGGCGCGCCAGCGTTTCGGGTGAATTGTCGGGCAGGGCGTCCATCGTCTCGGGCGAAGCCAGCACGATCAGCGGCAACGGCACGTCAAACAGCGGCTCCGACTCCACGCCGGCCCACGGCCCTTGCCCGATCCGCAGCGCGGCATGAAACCCGTCCCGCGCCAGGTCGACCAGTTGCTGGGACGTCTCGATCTCCAGCGCCAGCTCCGGATGCCGTGCGCGCCACCGCGCCATGCGCGGCAACAGCCAGCGCTGCGCAAACGACGGCAATACCGACACGCGCAACCGTTGTTCGCGTCCACTAGCCGCCGCACTCGCCGCCATCAAACCCTCATCAAGCAACGCCATGGCCCCTTGCACGCTGCACAACAGCGCCGCGCCAGCGGAGTTCAACACAATGCCGCGGCCGCTTCGCTCGAAAAGCGGAAAGCCGATCTGCTCCTCCAGCACCTTGATCTGCTGGCTCACGGCGCTATGTGTCAGGTGCAGCCGCTCGGCTGCAGCGCGCAGGTTCTGCAGTTCCGCGACAACGCGAAAAGCGGGGAGGGTGTTCAGCGGCAAGCGCATGGCAGATCTTCTAAGAAAGTTTTTTGGTCATCGTAGCTTACCGATGGGGCCAAAACAATTGGATTTTCAGTCGGTCATTGGGCGATTACGCTTACCAAAACGGTGCAAAAGGAGCCTGTTATGACCGCGCAATCTTTCATGCCGACCTCTCCGCTGGTCGGCACACCTCGCCAGCCGGTGCCTGTTACCGCATCGGCCACGTCCGCACCAACTGCTTCTTTACCTGCTGCCCCTGCAACCGTGGCCCCTTCACCTGAGGCCTCTTCACCCGTAGCAGTGCTGGAAATCGCGCAAGCACCCGATCGCGGCTTCCTCACTCGGCTGTGGAATGCCTACCTTGCCCACCGCAACGCGGCGCGCATGCGCAACATCGCCCAAGACATGGAGCCGCACATGCTCAACGACGTGGGCGCACCCCAATGGCTGGTCAACGAAGCCACCGTCCGCCGCGAATTGACCCGGCTTCGCCATGTGGATTTCATCCGCTGGTAGCGTCGAGCCAGGCCAACTTGGCAAGCGAAACGCGCCGCCTTGATGCTCGCTCCTATCCGCCTCGCAGTTCATCTATATATAGAGAGAGCGAACAAGGCTTCCTCTAACGTCTCCACCTCGCACAAGCGGAGGGGCCGCCAGCGGCACCCTCCGCCTTCGTGTCCCAGAGGTCGTGGCGGCTCGATTCCTCCCTCGATAGTTCCCCCTCTATATAGAACTAGCCTTTCCCTCAAAGCCGCATGCCGGTCTCCACAGGGGACGAGTTGCCACCGACCGCGTCGCCGAACCAATAATTTGCGACACCGGCATGACAGCGCAAAATTCTGTGCTATAGTCTCGCTCCTTCGCAGCTCAGACAGTTTTGAGACGCGAAGCCAAGCAAGTGCAACAGGCGAAGCGGGGCAACCCAACCTCACCTGCCGCAACAGCAATCAGAAATGAGCGCTCCGCGGTTATTGCAAGAATCGACGCAAATTAGGCAGAAGCCAGTTGCAAGATCCGCAAAAATTGTGCTATAGTTTCGGGCTTGGCAGTTGCTGAAAAATTAGGGTTTACCCTGACGTTTCGATAGCTGCTAGGGCAGGGCGAAAGTCCTGGCGAGACCTGAAGAGGTCGCCGCAAGAAAGCGAAGCAAACTGCGAAAGCAAAAAGCGAAGCTGACTTGACAAGCGATAAAAACTTCTTCATAATCTCGTTTCTCTGCTGCAACGACAGCGACGGCGCGAAAGCGAAGTTGGCCGAAGTTGAGAGCAGAAATCAGCAGTACAAAATTTAGCAGTACAGAATTTAGTAAGACCGCTCTTTAACAATTAAACAACCGATAAGTGTGGGCGCTTGATGCGAGTGCAGCGATTGGGTTTCGGCCTGAATCGCAAGCACAAGAAATCAAGTGCTCACTAGAAGTGAAGTGCCTTAGACGTCAAGTTTAAGAACATACCTCACTTCCTTTGAGTAGCGACGTATGACCTGGTTTGGATTTATTCAGACCAAGAATACGAAACAAATACAGAGATTAAACTGAAGAGTTTGATCCTGGCTCAGATTGAACGCTAGCGGGATGCCTTACACATGCAAGTCGAACGGCAGCACGGACTTCGGTCTGGTGGCGAGTGGCGAACGGGTGAGTAATGTATCGGAACGTGCCTAGTAGCGGGGGATAACTACGCGAAAGCGTAGCTAATACCGCATACGCCCTTCGGGGGAAAGCAGGGGATCGCAAGACCTTGCACTATTAGAGCGGCCGATATCGGATTAGCTAGTTGGTGGGGTAACGGCTCACCAAGGCGACGATCCGTAGCTGGTTTGAGAGGACGACCAGCCACACTGGGACTGAGACACGGCCCAGACTCCTACGGGAGGCAGCAGTGGGGAATTTTGGACAATGGGGGAAACCCTGATCCAGCCATCCCGCGTGTGCGATGAAGGCCTTCGGGTTGTAAAGCACTTTTGGCAGGAAAGAAACGTCCCGGGATAATACCCCGGGAAACTGACGGTACCTGCAGAATAAGCACCGGCTAACTACGTGCCAGCAGCCGCGGTAATACGTAGGGTGCAAGCGTTAATCGGAATTACTGGGCGTAAAGCGTGCGCAGGCGGTTCGGAAAGAAAGATGTGAAATCCCAGAGCTTAACTTTGGAACTGCATTTTTAACTACCGAGCTAGAGTGTGTCAGAGGGAGGTGGAATTCCGCGTGTAGCAGTGAAATGCGTAGATATGCGGAGGAACACCGATGGCGAAGGCAGCCTCCTGGGATAACACTGACGCTCATGCACGAAAGCGTGGGGAGCAAACAGGATTAGATACCCTGGTAGTCCACGCCCTAAACGATGTCAACTAGCTGTTGGGGCCTTCGGGCCTTGGTAGCGCAGCTAACGCGTGAAGTTGACCGCCTGGGGAGTACGGTCGCAAGATTAAAACTCAAAGGAATTGACGGGGACCCGCACAAGCGGTGGATGATGTGGATTAATTCGATGCAACGCGAAAAACCTTACCTACCCTTGACATGTCTGGAATGCCGAAGAGATTTGGCAGTGCTCGCAAGAGAACCGGAACACAGGTGCTGCATGGCTGTCGTCAGCTCGTGTCGTGAGATGTTGGGTTAAGTCCCGCAACGAGCGCAACCCTTGTCATTAGTTGCTACGAAAGGGCACTCTAATGAGACTGCCGGTGACAAACCGGAGGAAGGTGGGGATGACGTCAAGTCCTCATGGCCCTTATGGGTAGGGCTTCACACGTCATACAATGGTCGGGACAGAGGGTCGCCAACCCGCGAGGGGGAGCCAATCCCAGAAACCCGATCGTAGTCCGGATCGCAGTCTGCAACTCGACTGCGTGAAGTCGGAATCGCTAGTAATCGCGGATCAGCATGTCGCGGTGAATACGTTCCCGGGTCTTGTACACACCGCCCGTCACACCATGGGAGTGGGTTTTACCAGAAGTAGTTAGCCTAACCGTAAGGAGGGCGATTACCACGGTAGGATTCATGACTGGGGTGAAGTCGTAACAAGGTAGCCGTATCGGAAGGTGCGGCTGGATCACCTCCTTTCAGAGCTTACGTGCTCGTGTTAAGCGTCCACTCTTATCGGTTGTTTTTTGTAGCTGGCGTCAATTAGTTGGCGCAGCGTAGAAACTAACTCATAGCACTGCTTGCAGTGCTATGAGTTGGGTTTTACCCAACAGCTATATTTGTTCTTTAACAATCTGGAAGAAGCACAACGAAAATGTGTTCATCAAGTAATCAGCATTGCTGATGAAGATGGGCACGGGTTGTGATTGCATTATTTTTGTTCCAAGTTCTCAAGACTGGGGTGATAAGCCTCAGACTGCTTTGAAACTTATGAACGGCACAAACGCTAATACTCAGGTCCTATAGCCTACAGCGTTATAGGATCAAGCGACTAAGTGCATATGGTGGATGCCTTGGCGATCACAGGCGATGAAGGACGTAGTAGCCTGCGAAAAGCTGCGGGGAGCTGGCAAACAAGCTTTGATCCGCAGATATCCGAATGGGGAAACCCACTGCAGCAATGCAGTATCCCTAGCTGAATACATAGGCTAGTGGAAGCGAACCGGGTGAACTGAAACATCTCAGTAGCTCGAGGAAAAGAAATCAACCGAGATTCCGAAAGTAGTGGCGAGCGAAATCGGATGAGCCTTTACGTTTTAGCGCGCAGGATAGTCGAACGGAATGGAAAGTCCGGCCGTAGCAGGTGATAGCCCTGTAGACGAAATTCTGTGTGTGGAACTAAGCGTAAGACAAGTAGGGCGGGACACGTGAAATCCTGTTTGAAGATGGGGGGACCATCCTCCAAGGCTAAATACTCGTGATCGACCGATAGTGAACCAGTACCGTGAGGGAAAGGCGAAAAGAACCCCGGAAGGGGAGTGAAATAGATCCTGAAACCGTATGCATACAAACAGTAGGAGCCTCCTTGTGGGGTGACTGCGTACCTTTTGTATAATGGGTCAGCGACTTACATTCAGTGGCAAGGTTAACCGAATAGGGAAGCCGTAGCGAAAGCGAGTCCGAATAGGGCGATTCAGTCGCTGGGTGTAGACCCGAAACCAGATGATCTATCCATGGCCAGGTTGAAGGCACGGTAACACGTGCTGGAGGACCGAACCCACTAATGTTGAAAAATTAGGGGATGAGCTGTGGATAGGGGTGAAAGGCTAAACAAATCTGGAAATAGCTGGTTCTCTCCGAAAACTATTTAGGTAGTGCCTCAAGTATTACTGCGGGGGGTAGAGCACTGTTATAGCTAGGGGGTCATGGCGACTTACCAAACTATGGCAAACTCCGAATACCCGCAAGTACAGCTTGGGAGACAGAGCACCGGGTGCTAACGTCCGGACTCAAGAGGGAAACAACCCAGACCGCCAGCTAAGGTCCCAAATTATCGCTAAGTGGGAAACGAAGTGGGAAGGCATAGACAGTCAGGAGGTTGGCTTAGAAGCAGCCATCCTTTAAAGAAAGCGTAATAGCTCACTGATCGAGTCGTCCTGCGCGGAAGATGTAACGGGGCTAAGCGATAAACCGAAGCTGCGGGTGTGCACTTTTAGTGCACGCGGTAGGAGAGCGTTCTGTAAGCCTGCGAAGGTGGCTTGTAAAGGCTGCTGGAGGTATCAGAAGTGCGAATGCTGACATGAGTAGCGATAAAGGGGGTGAAAAGCCCCCTCGCCGTAAGTCCAAGGTTTCCTGCGCAACGTTCATCGGCGCAGGGTGAGTCGGCCCCTAAGGCGAGGCAGAGATGCGTAGCTGATGGGAAGCTGGTTAATATTCCAGCACCGTCGTACAGTGCGATGGGGGGACGGATCGCGGAAGATCATCAGGGTGTTGGATGTCCCTGTTGCTGCATCGAAGATGGCGCTTAGGCAAATCCGGGCGCGTAAATCAAGGGTGTGGCACGAGCGAGCATTGCTTGCGAAGTGATTGGAAGTGGTTCCAAGAAAAGCCTCTAAGCTTCAGCTGTACGAGACCGTACCGCAAACCGACACAGGTGGACGGGATGAATATTCCAAGGCGCTTGAGAGAACTCAGGAGAAGGAACTCGGCAAATTGATACCGTAACTTCGGGAGAAGGTATACCCCGGTAGTGTGAAGCGCCTGCGCGCTTAGCATGATGGGGTCGCAGAGAATCGGTGGCTGCGACTGTTTATTAAAAACACAGCACTCTGCAAAGACGAAAGTCGACGTATAGGGTGTGACGCCTGCCCGGTGCCGGAAGGTTAAGTGATGGGGTGCAAGCTCTTGATCGAAGCCCCGGTAAACGGCGGCCGTAACTATAACGGTCCTAAGGTAGCGAAATTCCTTGTCGGGTAAGTTCCGACCTGCACGAATGGCGTAACGATGGCCACACTGTCTCCTCCTGAGACTCAGCGAAGTTGAAGTGTTTGTGATGATGCAATCTACCCGCGGCTAGACGGAAAGACCCCATGAACCTTTACTGTAGCTTTGCATTGGACTGTGAACCGGCCTGTGTAGGATAGGTGGGAGGCTTTGAAGCGTGGTCGCTAGATCACGTGGAGCCATCCTTGAAATACCACCCTGGTTTGTTTGCGGTTCTAACCTTGGTCCGTTATCCGGATCGGGGACAGTGCATGGTGGGCAGTTTGACTGGGGCGGTCTCCTCCCAAAGTGTAACGGAGGAGTTCGAAGGTACGCTAGGTACGGTCGGAAATCGTGCTGATAGTGCAATGGCATAAGCGTGCTTGACTGTGAGACTGACAAGTCGAACAGGTGCGAAAGCAGGACATAGTGATCCGGTGGTTCTGAATGGAAGGGCCATCGCTCAACGGATAAAAGGTACTCTGGGGATAACAGGCTGATACCGCCCAAGAGTTCATATCGACGGCGGTGTTTGGCACCTCGATGTCGGCTCATCTCATCCTGGGGCTGTAGCCGGTCCCAAGGGTATGGCTGTTCGCCATTTAAAGAGGTACGTGAGCTGGGTTTAAAACGTCGTGAGACAGTTTGGTCCCTATCTGCCGTGGGCGTTGGATACTTGACGGAGCCTGCTCCTAGTACGAGAGGACCGGAGTGGACGTACCTCTGGTGTACCGGTTGTCATGCCAATGGCATTGCCGGGTAGCTAAGTACGGAAGAGATAACCGCTGAAGGCATCTAAGCGGGAAACTCGTCTGAAGATTAGGTATCCCGGGGACTTGATCCCCCTGAAGGGTCGTTCGAGACCAGGACGTTGATAGGTCGGGTGTGGAAGCG
Organism: Achromobacter spanius; assembly: GCF_002966795.1. GTDB lineage: Bacteria > Pseudomonadota > Gammaproteobacteria > Burkholderiales > Burkholderiaceae_B > Achromobacter > Achromobacter spanius_D. The sequence goes on along the minus strand of NZ_CP023270.1, from coordinate 4,624,703 downwards.
CAGTAATGCGTTAAGCTAACCGATACTAATTGCCCGTGAGGCTTGATCCTATAACACTGATGGTTATTGACCTGGTGATATAGCGTTCCAAGTGTCGTTCAATACAAAATACTGGCTGCACCGTCAGCAGCCAGCCAACACAATTACACCCACTGTGCGTCGATCATCGAGCTCCCAGCTCTGATCGCCACACGTTGCGCTTCTTCCAAGATTGGAGCAGTTGCCTAACCGCAGCCGCTCAACCAGTTACGCCTGACGACCATAGCAAGGTGGTACCACTCCTTCCCATCCCGAACAGGACAGTGAAACGCCTTCGCGCCGATGATAGTGGACGGACGTCTGTGAAAGTAGGTCATCGTCAGGCTTTTATTGCTCAAAACCCCGCAGGTATCCCCTGCGGGGTTTTGTCTTTGTGGCGGTGCGCGCAAGCGATACCCTGGATATCGATCGAATAAAGAAACCCCTCGCGGCTGGCGCCGCGAGGGGTTTTTGTTTGGGTTCGACGCTTTCGGGGTCAGGGAAGCTGGCGGCGCAGTGCTTTGAAAAATAGTTCGGATTGCAGGCGTTCGCTTTGGATCTGGGCGGCGACCTTGGCTGCGATTTCTGCCTTGACGGGTTCGAGCGGACGTCCGGTGGACTGCGCCAGGACTTGCGCGGTACAGGCGCGTTCGAGGAAGAAGAGATCGTCGTAGGCGTAGTCGATGCGTTCGCCGCAGACGACGACGCCGTGATTGCCGAGGAAGACGATGTCGGCGCCCTGCATGGCGTGGGCGATGCGTTCGCCTTCTGTGACGTCCAGCGCCAGTCCGTTGTATTCGGCGTCGATGGCGAGGCGTCCGTGGAAGCGCATCGCGTTCTGGGAAAGGGTGGTGTCCAGGCCGCGATCCGAGGTGAGCGTGAGCGCAGTGGCGTAGGGCATGTGGGTGTGCAGCACACAGGCCTTGCCTGCGATACGGTGGATCGCGGCGTGAATGAACATGGCTGTTGGTTCGACGTCGTGGCGGCCGGCGAGTTTGTTGCCATGCGCGTCGACGAGCACGATGTCGTCCGCCTGGACCTCGTTCCACATCAGACCGCGAGGATTCAGGAGGAAATGATCGGGATCGCCGGGCAATGCCACGCTGAAGTGATTGCAGACGCCTTCACCCAGGTCATGCGCTGCGGCCGCACGGAGTGCCAGCGCCAAGTCCGTGCGCAGTGCGGTGACGGGATCGGCATGGAAGAGTGCGTCGGCAAAACCGGGTTCGTGGTTCATGGCAACCTTCAATAAAAGATGGGATGGGGGATCAGAGCCAGCCGGCGTCGCGAAACAGGTCCGGCACGCGATCCAGAGTTGCTACGGTAGCTTCCGGACGGTAGTCAGGCAAGGGCTTGCGGCCGGTGCCGCGGTCAATCCAGACGCATCGAAAGCCGATGTCGCGTGCCGCAACGAGGTCCAGGTGCGGGCTGGCGCAGATGTGCACGACATCTGCGGGCGTGACGCCCAGGGTTTGATGGGCGTGGGCAAAGATGGCGCGTGAGGGTTTGTAGGCGCCGGCCTGTTCGGCCGTGACGACGCGATCGATATGGCCGCCCAGTTGAGCGACGTTGCCGGCGATGATGTCGTCGTCCGTGTTGGAAATGATGCACAGGCGAAAGCCCGCTTGCTTGAGCTTGCCGAGCGTGTCCACGACTTCGGGGAACGGCGGCATGCGGGAAATGCTGCTGGTAAGCATTTCTGCATCTTCGGGACGGTACGGAAGGCCAAAATGGGACATCGTCAGGCGCAACGATTCTCGGGTCACCTCTGCAAAGTTGCGGTAGGGCGGCGTGCGCTCGAGGCGGTGCTCGTGCTCGTCGTACTCATGCAGGAACTGCGCGGCGGTCGGCCGCGGGGTGGTCCCGGGATAGGCCTCGAGGATTTTTTCCACCGCGGCTTGTAGGCCTTCGTCCCATTGAATGAGGGTGCCGTAGCAGTCAAAGGTGAGCCATTGGGGTCGAGCTTGGTTGAGAGGCATATCGGTACCTTGGGGCAGGAGTGGACGCTACAGCGTATGGTTCAATGCGCAGAGTTGTAAAATTAATAAAAACGGCTTGGTCAGTCGATATGCAAATAAGCCTGTCAGGCGTAGTGGACGCGGTGGGCGAAAGCGCATGCGATCAGATGGAACGGCGACCTGGAGCACTAACAACGAGTTGAAGCGAATGCTTGATCTTGAACTATTGAAGACGCTGGTCTGCGTCGTGGATGAAGGAAGTTTCACCCGTGCCGCCAGCCGGGTGCATCGCACGCAGTCGACGGTTAGTCAGCAGGTGCGCAAGCTTGAACAGAGCGTGGGCAAGACGTTGCTGCTTCGGGACCGCGCGGGCGGCAATGTGTCGGCGACCGAGGACGGCGAGCTGATGTTGGTCTATGCGCGGCGATTGCTGGCGATCGCGGGCGAGGCGGAGCATGTATTGGCCGCGCCGCGGACCGCGCGGGTGATTCGGCTGGGTGTGCCAGAGGACTTCGATGTGTCGCGGTTGACGGTGTTGTTGGCGGAATTTGCCGCGCGCCATGCCGAGGTGCGGTTGGAAACGCTTAGCGGGATGAGCTCGGACCTACGCGCCGGGCTGGCGTCGGGCGAGCTGGAGCTGGCGCTGGTCAAGCGGGAGCCTGGCGATGGTCCGTGCATTGCGGCCTGGCCGGAGCGGCTGGTGTGGGTGGGCGGTCAACAGCGCAATGAGCAGGCGGCGGTGGTGCCGTTGGTGTTGTTTCCGCAGGGATGTGTGTATCGCAAGCGGATGATCTATGCGCTGGAAAGCGCGGGGCGGCCGTGGCATATCGCGTACCACAGCCACAGTTTGGCGGGCGTGCAGGCGGCGGTCGCGGCGGGCTTGGGGGTCAGTCTGTTGCCGACCTCGGCGCGCCTGGAGACGCACGCAGAACTGACCGCCGCAGATGGGTTTGCCGATGTGCCGCCGACCGAGCTGGCGATCGTGGGCGATGCGCGCGGGCTTGGCGCCGTTGGGGTCGATCTGCTGGACGCGCTGAAGCAGGCCATTGGCGGGGACCTATAACCGTTCGCGCCCTAGCGGGGACGATTTGGACGTGCGACACCCCAATTGTGGACATCAACGTTGGGTATGCGTGGTTAGCGCACGTCGCCGTCGAGGTAGAACCATTGTCCGTTCTCGCGCAGGAAGCGGCTGGTCTCGTGCATGCGGCTGGCGCGGCCGTCCTGGCGGCTTCTGGCTACGAATTCAACGGTGGCGTGTTGGGCATCCTGGTCGGCTGCAGCCTTGATCTGCAGGCCGAGCCATTTCAAGCCGGGCGGGTTGGGCTCTAGCGACGCCGGGCGCGTGGTGGGATGCCAGGTGGCCAGCAGGTAGGGCAGCTTGTCCAGCACGAAGGCGCTGTATCGCGAGCGCATGAGGGCTTCGGCTGTCGGGGCTTGCAGCGATTGCGGGCCGTCGTGCCAGCGGCCGCAGCAGTCGGGATAGGAACGGGGGCTGCCGCAGGGGCAGGGCGTGTTGGAAGAGGTTGATTGCTTCGGCACGGCGGGGGCAATTGAAGTCAGTGAACGGATCAGGCCGGAGATCGGAGAGGCAGATCGCGAAAGCCGATCACGCCAAGAGATCAGTGTATTCGGGATGGCGTCGAATGTAGGCGTCGGCGTAGGAGCAGTAGGGGCGGACCTTCCAGCCGTTCTCGCGCGCGGTGAGCAGCGCCTGGCGGGTCAGTTCGGCGGCGATGCCGCGGCCGCCGACGGCACTGGGCACCCCCGTGTGTGTGATGGCCATGGCGCCGTTCTGGAGCTGATAGTCGAGGACGCAGAGTACGCCGTCGACGGTGGCGGTGAAGCGGGAACGGTCGGTGTCGTGAATTACAGAAATCATTCGAGAAAACTCCTTCGTTGGTGACGAAGACGATCGGAGCAAGTTTCGGACCTGCGCTGAGCGTCGGATTCCCCGGCTTCCATCTCTGATGGCGTTACCGGTGCAGCACCTTGATCAACGCGGTGAGTTGCGCATCGCGGACTTCGACGAGGTCGGCGATGCTTTGGTGGCCGGCTTCGGCGTTGACGCCTTCGATCAGGCGTTGTTGCAGCGCCGGTGTGACCTCGGGGGTGCCGAGGTCGTCCCACCAGGTTTGCACGGGGCCGAGCAGGTGGTGCATGAAGTGGGCAAGGCCGCCTTCGCCGCCGCCCAGGTTGAACGTCATGTGGGGGCCGAAGAGGGCCCAGCGCAGGCCGGGACCTTGGGAGACGGCGGCGTCGATGTCGGCGACGCTGGCGACGTTTTCGGCGGCGAGGTGGATGGCCTCGCGCCACAGCGCGGCTTGCAGGCGGTTGGCGATGTGGCCGGGGACTTCCTTATTCAGGCGGATGGGGTGTTTGCCCATGCTGCGGTAGAAGTCGATGGCGCGGTCCATGGTGTCGGCGGAGGTCTGGTCGCCGCCGACGACCTCGACCAGCGGAATGAGGTGCGGCGGATTGAACGGGTGGCCGATCACGAAGCGTTGGGGATGGACGCAGCGCGATTGCAGGCGGCTCATGATGAGCCCGGACGAACTGGAGGCGACGATGACGTGCGGAGGCAGGACGGCGTCGATGCGGGCGAAGAGGTCGGTCTTGAAATCTTCGCGCTCGGGCGCGTTCTCCTGCACGAAGTCCACGCCTGCCAGGGCCGTTTCGAGGTCGGGCTCAAAGCGCAACGCGTCAGCGGTGGCGCCGTGGCGCACGTGGCCAAGTTCGGCCAGGACCGGCCACGCCGCCTGCACGCGGGCAATGGTTTGGGCCTGTGCATGCGGACCGGGATCGCTGACGACGACCTCCAGCCCGTGCGCGAGAAACAGCGCAGCCCAACTGGCGCCGATGGTGCCGGCGCCGATGATGGCGACGCGGCGGATGGGGACGGGGCTGGACGAAGCAGAGCCGGACGAAGCAGGACTGGGCGGCGCAAGGCTGGACATGCAGGTCTCCGTGGTTGAGTTTGCTTCATTGTGAAGCAAAGCCGGGGCCGTTGCCACGCGGGCTGGTCGGCGGCAAGATTAGGACTTTTCCGAATCCCCGGGAGCCTTGCATGAGTCCGACGCCCGCGCGTGTGACCGTTCCGTATTTCTGCCAATGGGAGTCCGCGCATCGGGCTGGCGAGATCATTCGCAAGGAGCTGGACCTCGCGCATGACCCCGCGTGGCGCGATTCCGGCGCGCGGGATGTGGACGAGTACGTGCGCTGGGCCAGCCATGTCTGCGGGATGGCGTGTTTGAAGATGGTGCTGGCGGCGCGGACGGGGCGCATCCATCCGACCTTGACGCTCGCGCGCGGCAGCGTGCCGTATGGTGCGTATATCGAGGAGCCGGACGGGAACATCAAGGGCCTGATTTATGCGCCGTTCGTGCGGTACGTCGCGGAAGCATTCGGCCTGCGTGCGCAGGTTCGCGTGGATCTGCCCGCGTCGGACCTGGCGGGGGTGATGGCGCAGGCGGATTACTTCATGGCGTCGGTCCATCCCTGGATTCGATGGCCCGACAGGGAGCCGCCAAAAAAGGGCGGGCATCTGGTGCTGATGACGCGCGCCACGCGCGATTCCGTGACGTTTCACAACCCGTCGGGCGAGCCGGGTTCGCAAGCGGATGTTGAGCTGCCGCTTGCCGATTTCGACAGGTTCTACGCGGGCCGTGGCGTCGCGATTCTGGCGGCCGGATGAGTCGTTCGGACGCGGGCGTCCGGCTGCGGGCGTTCGGTTGCGGGCTCAGGCGTTGCGGGTTCGGCGCAGATGGCGCCATGCCAGCACCACGGCGACGGCGTAGCTGACCGTGATCACGCCGTAGGCCGCGGGCAGGCTGGCATGCCAGTCCGGCAAGAGATGCAGGATGGTGCCCATGACCGCGACGCCGACGAGCGCGCCGGACTGGCGGTTGGCGTTCAACGCTGCGGCGGCGCTGTTGGCGTGCTGGCTGCCGGAGACCTGCATGACAATGCTGGTCATCGCAGGCACCGCGATGCCGACGCCCAGGTTGGCCAGCGCGACGACAACGGCGAAGGTCCAGTAGGCGACGCCGGGCGAGAACGTGACGATGCCGATGGCGCTCATTACCGCCGCGAGCGAGACGCCGCCCAGTAGCGAGGCCGCCACGTTCCACCGCGCGGACAGGCGGCCCGAGATGAGGTTGCCGATGGAGAACACCGCAAGCATCGGCACCAGTTCGATGCCGGTCTGCAGCGCATCGGCGCCGCGCGCATGCTGCAGGAACAGGCTGAGCAGGAACAGCTGGCCGTACGCCGCCAGGTTGATCAGGAAGCCCACGCCATTGGCGGCGGCGAACTGGCTGGTGGCGAAGAGTGCGCGCGGGATGATGGGCTCTGCATGTCGCCGTTCGCGTTGGACGAGCATGGCCATGGCGGCCAGGCTCAGCAGTGCGGTTGACGCGATGGGCGGGGAGGTCCAGCCATACGCGTTGCCCTGGATCAGCACGAAGCACAAGGAAGACAGGGCGACGATGCCGAGCAGGTGGCTCAAGGGGTTGAGCGCTCGGGGACGGCGCGGCGCGGCCGCGATGCGGCGGCGGGCCAGCCAGAAGCCGGCCAGGCCGAGCGGGATGTTGATGAGGAAGATGCCGCGCCAGCCAAATTGGTGGATCAGCGCGCCGCCGAGCAACGGTCCGGATGCGCCGGCGACGGCCACAATCGCTGACCATGCGGCCAGCATGCGATTGCGCACGTTGTCGTCGGCATAGGCGTGCGTCAGCAGGCTGAGCGAGCTGGGCATGAAGAGCGCCGCGCCGACGCCCTGCAGCATCCGTGCCGCGATCAACGTGTTGGCGTTTGGCGCCAGTCCGCAGAGCAGCGACGCGGCGGTGAACACGCCTAGTCCGGTCAGGTAGAGGGTCTTGGCCCCATAACGGTCGGCCAGCGCGCCGGCGACCAGCAGCAGGGCGGCGAAGGTCAGCGTGTAGCCGTCGACGATCCAGACCAGGTCCGTCAGCGGCACGGTGAACTGGAGGGCGATGCTGGGGATCGCGACGTTGACGACCGTCACGTCGAGCATGGCCATGACGAATCCGACGGCCAGGGTGATCAAGGGCACCCATCCCGTGGCAGGGACGGGTGGTGCATCCAATGCGGTGATGGGGCGGCAGGCGGAGGGCATGGCGGGGTGTCTTTCTGTTTGCGCAACGCGCGGAGGGAGCAAAGCTTAAGACGTCCTGTTGATGCAAAAAAGCCGAAAAACTGCTTTATAGTCATGCAAAATTGCATCGGAAAGCGAAGTGGATTGGGACAACGCACGGATATTTCTGGCGATTTACCGCGTGGGAACGCTGCGCGGCGCAGCGGCGGTGCTGCAGATCGACCAGGCCACTGCAGGACGGCGGCTGGCGGCGCTGGAGGCATCGCTGGATGCGCGCCTGTTCCTGCGCACGCCCAGCGGCTATGTGCCGACCGCGGCGGGCGAACTGGCCTTTGCCGCAGCCGAGCGCATGGAGCAGGCGGCGGATCAGCTTCAGCGCCAGATGCAGGGGCTGGATCACCGGCTTTCCGGCGTGGTCCGTGTCGCAACCTCGGAAACGGTGGCCCGCTACTTCATCATGGAGGCCATCAAGCGGGTCCATGCCGAGCACCCCGATATCCGCGTGGTGTTGTCCACCGGCATTCGGATCAGCAATCTGACGCGCCGCGAGGCGGATCTGGCCATCCGCAACATCAAGCCTGACAACCCCGACCTGATCCATCGCCATCTGGCGCGCAAGGAGGTGGGCCTGTACGCGTCGCGGGCGTACCTGGACGCGCATGGTGAGCCGAAGCCCGGCACCGCGTTTGCGGGGCACACGTTGATCGCGTATCAGCAGGCCGTCCTGCCCGGCTGGTCGGATTCGCTATGCGGCGAGCCCACCCGCAACGGCCGCATCGGCGTCGAGGTGAATTCCGGGCTGATGATCATCGACGCAGTGGTGGCGGGACTGGGCATCGGCGAGCTGCCGACCCATATGGCGCCGGATCATCCCGAACTGGTTCGGATCTGGCCCACGCGCAGCGAGGCCTATGACCTGTGGCTGGTGATGCACGGCGACCTGAACCGAACGGCGCGCGTGCGGGCGGTCGCGGACGCGATTGTCGAGGTGTTTGAAGAGAGCAATTAGCGGTAAGCCGAGGGTTGTGGTGCGGCGTGACTGGCGCTAAGGTTTGCTGGCCCGCAGGAAAACCATGACCTCAGGAGTTGCGCGTGTCCGATCTTTGGCGTTTGTCCGCAGTTGAGCTTGCCGCCCTTGTCCGCAAGCGCGAAGTGTCCGCCGTGCAGGCCGCGCAAAGCGCGCTGCAGCGGCTCGATGCCGTCAACCCCGCGATCAACGCGGTGGTGGATCACCGGCCCGAAGACGTGCTGGCGCAGGCGGCCGAGGTGGACGCGGCGCTTGCGCGCGGAGAAGATCCCGGCCCGTTGGCGGGCGTGCCCGTCACCGTGAAGGTCAATGTGGATCAGGCGGGCTTTGCCACCACCAACGGCGTGCGCTTGCAGAAGGACCTGATCGCCGAGCGGAACAGCCCCGTCGTCGACAACCTGCGGCGCGCCGGCGCCGTGATCGTGGGCCGCACCAATACGCCGGCGTTTTCGCTGCGCTGGTTCACCGGCAACGCGCTGCATGGCGACACGCGTAATCCCCGCAATCCGGCGTTGACGCCTGGCGGCTCGTCCGGCGGCGCCGCGTCCGCGGTGGCGGCCGGTATCGGGCATCTGGCGCATGGCACGGATATCGCCGGCTCGATCCGTTATCCGGCGTACGCGTGCGGCGTGCATGGCCTGCGTCCTTCGCTGGGCCGGGTGGCGGCGTATAACGCCGCGCTGCCAGAGCGCTCGATTGGCGGGCAGATCACGGCGGTGTCCGGGCCGTTGGGACGGACCATTGCCGATGTGCGGCTGGGGCTGGCCGCGCTGGCTGCGCCGGATCCACGCGATCCATGGTGGGTGCCCGCGCCGCTGACCGGCCCGGACGTGCCGAAGCGGGCCGCGCTGTGTTTGAATCCCGACGGCATGGACACCGATCCGGCCATCGTGAAGGCGTTGCAGGAAGCGGCGCGGCGGCTGAGCGAGGCTGGATGGTTGGTCGATACGCTGGACGCGATACCCCCAATGCAGGAGGCCGCCGACCTGCAGATTCGCATGTGGATGGCCGATGGCTATGACGCCATGGTGGCGGCAGCCGAAAAAGAGGGTGACCGCGGCGCGCTGGTGGCGCTGGCCGGGCAACGCGACAAGGCGGCAAGCGCCGATCTGACAAGCTTTTCAGCAGTGCTGACCCGCCGCGCGACGCTCACGCGCCTGTGGGAGGTGTTTCTTGCCGAGTATCCGGTGCTGCTGTTGCCGGTGTCGGCTGAACTGCCGTTCCCCGACAACCTGGACCTACAGGGAGACGCGGCCTACGCGCGTGTCTGGCGCGCGCAGATGACCCAGATCGGCCTGCCGTTCATGGGTCTGCCCGGACTGTCCGTGGCCATGGGCAGCGCCATGAGCAGCGCGGGACCGAGTCCGGTGGGCGTGCAGGTGGTGGCGGGGCGGTTCCGCGAGGACCTGTGCCTGGCGGCCGGCGAGATCATCGAGGCAGGGGGCGAGGCGGTCGGCATCGCGGAGCCGGCGCCGCGATAACAGCGCCGTGGGCGGTGGGCCGGGGCCGGTGGTCGATGACCGTGGCCTTGGCCGGACGCTGTGGTGCGCGTTCAGCCGCCGAAGCGCACCTTCAACACGCCCAGGTCGCCGTACGTCAGTTCGACGTCCTTGTTCGCGGGCACATCCAGAAAGCCCGCGTATGAACCGGTGATGACGTGCTGGCCGGCCGTCAGCCCCAACCCTTGCTCGCGCAGGAAATTGGCCAGCCAATACAGCCCGGCCTTGGGGCGGTCGTTGGGGTGGATGCCGGCGTGCTGCTCGACCTCGACGCCATCTACCGTCAGCGTGAGAGTCATGCAGCCCGGCGCCGCATCGGGCGACGAGATGCGGGGGCCCAGCACCAGCCCCTGATTGAACATGTGGTCCGCCAGCAGTTCGGGCAGGCTGGCATGTTCGGGGGACGCGTAGCGACAGCCCAGGACTTCAAGTGCCAAGCGAGCGTCGCCCACTGCGGCGTCGATTTCGGCTTCGGTATACGGGGTGTCGCGCGGGGGCAGGTCGCGGGCAAGCTGGAATGCGATTTCGGGTTCGATGCGCACGACATCGGTGCTGGCGGCGACCGGGCCGGCCGCGGCGTCGGCCGTGCCTGACGCGTAAATGGGCGCCACGACGGTTTTTTCTGGTGATGGCAGCGCGCTTTTCCAGGCAGCGATGCTGTCCTGACGGCTGTCGCGCAGCAATTCGGCCGTGCGTTGCTGTACCGCGAACGCCTGGCCCAGGGACTGCGGGCGGCATTCGGCGGGCAGGCGCGGGCCGGCGATGCCGGTCTGGCGCGCGGCGATCAGAAAGCGCGCCGCATCGACGCTGCCGGGATAGTCTTCAAATTTGATCTGCATGCGTTCAGGCTCCAAGGAACAGCATGACCCACAACACGATCATGGCAATCAGGCCCAGCCAGCACGAGCCCCAGAAACCGACGATCGGCCATTTCAGGGCAAGCGGAATCTTCTTGGGTTCGACGTGGGACAGCAAGTCGTTGGCATTGCCGATCAGCCAGAACCGCGTGCCCGGAAACATCAGGCGGAAGAAATAATCCAGCATGATCGCGGCCTGGATTGCGAGTGGAAACTGTTTGAACGGCCGGTGTTGCAGGTATGGGTGCTTGAGCGCGGCGTTGACCTGCTTGGTCTTGACGAAGAACAGGACGATGCCGCTGATCGTGCAGGTGATGAAACAGAGCACGAAAAGGCTGAAGGCCATGGCCATGACGGGTGAATGCATGGGGATCTCAACGATGCGCGGCCGGGCCGCGTGGGATGGACGAATTCAGGCAAAAAAAGCTGGCCCTATTGTAGAGGGCTTGGCGCGGCCCCGTGTTCAGGGCCGCGTCAGTACGAACGCGGGTGCGCCCGGGCCTGTCAGCCGCGGGTCTGGCCTTCGCCGTTCAGCACCCACTTGAGCGTGGTCAGGCCTTCCAGGCCCACGGGGCCGCGCGCATGCAGACGGTTCGTGGAGATGCCGATCTCGGCGCCCAGGCCATACTCGAAGCCGTCCGCAAAGCAGGTCGGCAGGTTGACGTAGACAGAGCTGGAGTCGACCTCGCGCTGGAAGCGCTGGGCCGCCGACAGGTCTTGCGTGACGATGGCGTCGGTGTGACCGGAGCCGTAGCGCGCGATGTGTTCGATGGCGTCGTCCAGCGTGTCGACGATGCGCACGGCCAGGATGGGCGCCAGGTATTCGGTGGCCCAGTCTTCCTCGGTGGCGGGCGTGGCGTGCGGCAGCAGCGCCAGCGTGCGCGGGCATCCGCGCAGTTCCACGCCGTGTTCGGCGAAGGCGGCGGCCAGACTGGGCAGGATGGACACGGCGGCCACGGCGTCGATCAGCAGCGTCTCCATGGCGCCGCAGATGCCGTAGCGGTAGGTCTTGGCGTTCAGGGCAATGGCGTGGGCCTTGTCGGGATCTGCCGCGGCGTCGATGTAGATGTGGCAGTTGCCGTCCAGGTGCTTGATGAGCGGAACGCGGGCCTCCTGGGACAGCCGGGCGATGAGGCCCTTGCCGCCGCGCGGCACGATCACGTCGATGTGTTCGGTCATGGTGATGAGCGCGCCCACGGCCGCTCGGTCGGCGGTGGCGACCACCTGCACCGCATCCTGCGGCAGGCCGGCGGCGGCCAGACCCATCTGCACGATGCGGCCGAGCGCCACGTTCGAGTGCAGGGCTTCGCTGCCGCCACGCAGGATGGCGGCGTTGCCGGATTTCAGGCACAGGGCCGCGGCGTCGATGGTGACGTTGGGGCGCGATTCGTAAATGATGCCGATCACGCCCAGCGGCACGCGCATCTGGGCGACGCGCATCCCATTGGGCCGGACGGTGGTGGCGGTGATGCTGCCGATCGGGTCGGGCAGGGCGGCGATCTGGCGCAGGCCTTCGGCCATGTGCGCCAATGTCTTGTCGGACAGTGTCAGGCGGTCCAGCAGGGCGGGCTCCAGGCCATTGGCGCGGGCGGCGGCCACGTCTTTCTCGTTGGCGGCCTTCAGTTCGTCGTGGCTGGCGGCCAGCGCGTCGGCCATGGCGATCAGCGCCTGGTTCTTGGCCGCGCTGTCGGCGCGCATCATGGCGCGCGAGGCGCGGCGGGCGTTTTCGCCCAGGGTGAGCATGGCTTGTTCGATGGAGGACGAGGACATGGCGGCGTCGATGATGTGATGGGGCGGCGCGGGCGCCGCCTGGAGATTCAGTGTATATCCGGCTGTCGGGCCGGGCGAGATCCGGTCGGGGGACCGGGGAGAGCGCAAGGAGGACGAGGCGAAGGCGGCGGCGAGGCCGCCTTCACGGTCGTCCGCCGGCGGCGGCCACGCGCAGGGCCAGCCGGGTCATTTCTTCCCAGGGATCCGAGAGTCGGCCGGGCACCGAGAGGCCCTTGATGAGGCGGTCGACTTCGTGGGCGTGCTGCACGGCGGCGGGCCAGACGCCGGGCTGGACCCGGTTCAGGGCTTGCAGCGCAAGACGTTCGTGGGCGCCGAAGATGCGCAGACGGCGCATGAGGCCGTTTGCGTCCTGTCCCAGCGCGCGCGCTTCGGCGATGCGGGCAAGCAGGCGGATTTCTTCGCCGACCGCCCAGAGCACCAGCGGCAGGGCTTCGCCTTCGGCGCGCAGACCGTCGATCATGCGGATGGTGCGGCCGATGTCGCCGGCCAGCATGGCGTCGCGCAGGCCGAAGACGTCGTAGCGGGCGACGTTCAGGACGGCGCGTTCGACGTCCTCGGGGGCGAGCTGGCCCTCGGGGTAGAGCAGGCCGAGCTTCTGGATTTCCTGGTGGGCGGCCAGCAGGTTGCCTTCGACCTTGTCCGCCATCCATTGCAGGGTGGCACTGTCGGCGCGCTGGTTCTGGCGCGCAAGGCGCATGCCGACCCAGGCGGGCAGGCGGCCGCGTTCGATGTTGGGGATGTCGACGGCCATGCCGGCGCGCACCAGCGCCTGCATCCAGCGGCTTTCGCGGGTGGCCTTGTCCAGGCGCGGCAAGGCGATCAGCACGAGGGTGTCGGCCTCGGGCTGCTTTTCGGCTTGTTCGGCCAGCTTGGTCAGGGTGTCGGCGCCGGATTTGCCCGGCTTGCCGGTGGGAATCTTGATTTCAAGGATGCGGCGGTCACCGAACAGCGACACGCTCTGGGTGGCGGCGAGGACCGCGCTCCAGTCGCTGCGCGCGTCCATCACCATGGACAGGCGCTCGGTGTAGCCGGCGTTGCGCGCGGCGGCGCGCAACGCGTCGACGGCTTCGGTCACCAGCAGCGGTTCGTCGCCGGAGACCGTGTACAGCGGCGCCAGCCGGTTGCCGGGCCGCTGCAGGTGTTCGGCCAGCCGATCCGCGTCCAGAGGCTGTGCCATGGCCTAGCGGACGAGGGTCGGATCGGTGACGGACGGCGTCTGCCAGGGCGTGGGCACGCGCTGTTGCGGTGCTTCGTTGGGGTCGAACAGCGGCATGTTTTCGTCGTCGACGCCCGATTGTGCGGCTTCGAATGCCTTGTGCACGTCCGGCGCGGTGATGCGGCGCAACACGCGCGAGACCAGATCGCGCTGCATGGCCTTGTACAGCGTTTCGATCTGGCCCTGCTTGGCCTGCACCACCTGGTCGTCGTACGGCATTTCGCGGTAGATGGACAGCGTGGTGTCGGGCACCAGAGCGCGGCCCTTGGCGTCGATCAGGCGGAACGTGTAGTTGATGCCAAGTTCGTAGGATTCAACGCGGCCTTGCGCGTTCAGCGAGACCTCGCGCAGGCTGCGCGTGTCGCTGACTTGCTGCAGGATGGCCTGCGCTTCCTTGCGCGTGTCCACCAGCTTGGTGTTGGGCGAGGCCGCGCGCAGCGCGCGGCGCAGGTCCGCGCCAAATTGAGTGTTGTCGGGGATGCCGACGTACATCCTTTCGAAAGGCATCGGGGTGGTGCCGCGCAGCGCGAAGCCGCAGGCGGAAAGCAGCATGAACAGCGCCAGGCAGGCGCCGCGCAGCAGCCAGGTTTGGCGGGAGAGTTGCGATTGTTGCCCGGCGAAGTGCATGCTTGACCTCATCAGCCTACGACGTTGACCAGTTTGCCCGGAACCACGATGACACGCTTGGGCGGACGGCCTTCCAGGAATCGGGCGACCTCTTCCTGGCTGGCGGCCAGTTTCTCGATGTCTTCCTTGGCAGCCTTGGCGGCCACGCGGATGGAACCGCGCAGCTTGCCGTTGACCTGCAGCATCAGCTCGATCTCGTCGGCGACGAGAGCGGCTTCGTCCACGTGCGGCCACGGCGCATCGAGCAGGTCGCCGAGTTCCTTGGCGTAGCCCAGGTCTTGCCACAGGTGCCAGGTGACGTGCGGCACGACCGGGTACAGCACGCGCAGCAGGACGCCGACGGTTTCGGCATAGGCCGCATCGGCGTCAGCGCCTTCCGGCAGCTTGGCGTCGTCGATGGCGTTCAACATCTTCATGCAGGCAGACACGACGGTGTTGTACTGGATGCGCTGGTAGTCGTAGTCGGCCTGCTTGAGCAGCCCGTAGACCTCGCGGCGCAGATCCTTGACGGCGGCGGGCGCCTGCGTCCAATCCGTGCCCTGGGCCAGGCCGCGGGCGATGGCTTCGCGGTGGCCGTAGCTGATGGACCAGAGACGGCGCAGGAAACGGTTGGAGCCTTCGACGCCGGAGTCGGACCATTCGAGGGTTTGTTCGGGCGGGCTGGCGAACATGACGAACAGGCGGGCCGTGTCGGCGCCCAGCGTGTCGATCAGCGATTGCGGATCGACGCCGTTGTTCTTGGACTTGGACATCGTGCCCACGCCGCCGTAATTGATGGCCGAGCCGTCCGACTTGAGCTTGGCGCCGACGATGGCGCCGCGGTCGTCGTAGACGTTGTCGACGTCTTCGGGCCAGAAATACTCGATGCCGCCCTGGGGCGTCTTGCGCGAGTAGATGTGGTTCAGCACCATGCCCTGGCACAGCAGCTTGGTGAAGGGCTCGTCGAAGTTGAGCAGGCCCATGTCGCGCATGACCTTGGTCCAGAAGCGCGCGTACAGAAGGTGCAGCACGGCGTGCTCGATGCCGCCGATGTACTGGTCCATCGGCATCCAGTAGTCATTGCGCTGGTCGACCATGGCGTTGTCGTTGCCGGGCGAGGTGTAGCGCATGAAGTACCAGGACGAGTCCACGAACGTGTCCATCGTGTCCGTTTCGCGGCGCGCGGGCTTGCCGCAGCTGGGGCAGGCGCAGGACAGGAAGGCTTCGTTCTTGGCCAGCGGGTTGCCGCTGCCGTCGGGGATGAGGTCGTCGGGCAGGACCACGGGCAGGTCTTTTTCCGGGACCGGCACCGGGCCGCAGTCTTCGCAGTGAATGATGGGGATCGGGGTGCCCCAGTAGCGCTGGCGCGAGATGCCCCAGTCGCGCAGGCGCCAGGTGGTCTGCTTTTCGCCCAGGCTCTTTTCGCCGAGGTCGGCCGCGATGGCGTCCACGGCTTCCTTGTAGGACAGGCCGTCGTACTTGCCGGAATTGATGGTGCGGCCCGACTGCTTGTCGCCGTACCATTCCTGCCAGGCGTCGGTGGAGTAGTCCTTGCCGGCCACGTCCACGACCTGCACGATGGGCAGGTTGTATTTCTTGGCGAAGGCGAAGTCGCGCTCGTCGTGTGACGGCACGCCCATGACAGCGCCGTCGCCGTAGGTCATGAGCACGTAGTTGCCGACCCAGACTTCGACCTGCGCGCCCGTGATGGGATGCGTGACGAACAGGCCCGTGGGCATGCCTTCCTTTTCACGCGTGGCCATTTCGGCCTCGGTGGTGCCGCCGAGCTTGCATTGTTCGATGAACGCGGCCAGCGGGGCATTGCCCGCCGCGGCGTGCGTGGCGAGCGGGTGCTCCGGCGCCACGGCGCAGAACGTCACGCCCATGATGGTGTCGGCACGGGTGGTGAAGACGTACAGCTTGCCGTCCTGGATCAGCTGGCCGTCCTGGCCGGCGATCTGGTGCGGGAAGGCAAAGCGCAGGCCCTCGGACTTGCCGATCCAGTTTTCCTGCATCAGGCGCACGCGCTCGGGCCAGCCGGGCAGGTCGTTCTGGACGGCGCCCAGCAGCTCGTCGGCGTAGTCGGTGATGCGCAGGTAGTAACCGGGGATCTCGCGCTTTTCGACGAGTGCGCCCGACCGCCAGCCACGGCCGTCGATGACCTGTTCGTTGGCCAGCACGGTCTGGTCGACCGGATCCCAGTTGACGACCTGGGTCTTGCGGTAGGCCACGCCCTTTTCGAGCATCTTCAGGAACAGCCACTGGTTCCACTTGTAGTACTGCGGATCGCAGGCGCACATTTCGCGCGTCCAGTCGATCGCCAGCCCCATCGCCTTCATTTGCTTCTTCATGTAGGCGATGTTGTCGTAGGTCCACTTGGCGGGCGGCACCTTGGACTTGATGGCGGCGTTTTCCGCCGGCATGCCGAAGGCGTCCCAGCCCATGGGCATCAGGACGTTGTAGCCGCGCATGCGCAACTGGCGGGCCATCATGTCGTTGATGGTGTAGTTGCGCACGTGGCCCATGTGCAGCTTGCCGCTGGGGTAGGGCAGCATGGAGCAGGCGTAGAACTTGGGCTTTTCGGAGCCGTCGGCGTTCTTGGCGTGTTCGTGGACCAGATAGACGTCGCGGGCCTGCCAGTCTTGTTGGGCGGCCGCTTCGACGGTAGTGGGGAGGTAGCGTTCCTGCATGGGCTCGTGCGCGGTGGCAAAAAAGGGGTGAGCCGCCCCATCGCGCCGGGGCGCGGTGGCGGTCAAAACCCCTGATTATAGGAGGTGCTAGGCGCTGGCAGGGGGCGAGGGCATTTCGGGGATGCGCGCACTGGGCGCAAGCGCGCCATAAGCCAGCGTGAAGGCCGCCAGGACGGCGCCCGCGATCACCACCGCGGGCCAGCCGAAATGGGCGTACAGCCAGGACGATACCAGCGATCCCGATGCGCCGCCGATGAAGTAGCAGGTGACGTAACCGGCGGTCAGGCGGCTGCGCGCCTCCGGCCGCAGGCGGTAGATGCTGCTGGTATTGGTGACGTGCACGCCCTGGATCGCCAGATCCTGCACCAGGATGCCGGCCAGCAGGGCAATCACCGACGCCTGGCCAAACGCCATCAGTCCCCACGACCCCAGGAGGAGCAGCAGGCCCACGCGGGTGGCGAGGTTGCCCAGGCCGCGGTCGGCAAGGCGCCCGAAACGGTTGGCGGCGTAGGCCCCGGCGGCGCCCGCCAGGCCAAACAGGCCGATGGTGGTGTTGCTGTATTCATAGGGCGGGCTGGCCAGGAGGAAGGTCAGCGGCGTCCAGAGCATGCTGAAGGCGGCGAACAGCAGCCCGCCGATGAGCGACCGGGCGCGGAACAGGGGTTCCTCGACGAACATGCGCAGGATGGAGCCCAGCAATTGCGGATAGCTCATTGCCGTGGGGCTCTGGTAGCGGGGCAGCACGCGCCACAGGACGGCGGACATGCACAGCATCAGGATGGCGGCGACCCAGTACACCGTGCGCCAGCTGCCCACGTCGGCCAGCGCGCCCGCCGCGGTGCGGGCCAGCAGGATGCCTAGCAGCAGCCCGCTCATGACGGTCCCGACGGCTTTGCCGCGCTCGTGGGGCGCCGCCAGCGTGGCAGCGAACGGCACGAGGATCTGGGCGACGACGGACAGCATGCCGGTCAGGGCGGTGCCGATGATGAGCATCGAGATGCTGGTGGAGAAGGCCGAAATCAGCAGGCCGCCCGCCGACAGCAGGTTCATCAGCACGATGAGCGAACGGCGCTCGAACATGTCGCCCAGTGGCACCAGCAGCATCAGCCCCACGGCGTAGCTGAGCTGCGCGGTGGTGACGATCGCGCCGGCGGCGGCGTTCGAGATCGAAAACTGCTGGCCGATGGTGTGCAGCAGGGGCTGCGCGTAATAGTTGCTGGCGACGGCCAGGCCGGTCGCCACCGACATCAGGAGGATGATGGGGGCGGTGAGGGTCGGGGTGGATTGTTCGGTGGAAGTCACTGATCTGAAGCGCAGAGGATATTGAAGATGAAGCGGCCGCTACGGTTTACGCACCGACGCTGCCGGGCGTGTCCTGGTCCTGCTTGAGCAGCAGTTTTTTCAAAAGACCGGCCAATTGGCGGCGCTCGGTCGCCGACAGCGGCTCCAGCAATTCATTCAGGTCGGTCAGGTAGTCCTTGAGCACGACCTTGATCACGCGCAGTCCGTCGGCGGTCAGCGACACGATCACGCCGCGTCTGTCGTCGGGATTGGGATTGCGCACGAGCAGCCCGGCCTGTTCCAGCCTGTCCAGGCGGTTGGTCATGGCGCCGGACGTCAGCAGCAGGGCTTCGACGAGCTTTTGCGGATTCATGGCGTGGGGGGCGCCGGTGCGGTAGAGCGTCGCGAGCACGTCGAATTCGCCTTGATGCAGGTTGTACTGGCGAAAGGTGCGGTTGACGTTGCGGGCCGCGAAGGCGTTCAGGCGGAACAGGCGCGCGACGACCGACATGGCGGAGAAGTCTTGCGAGGGGCACTCTTTGGCCCACTGTGAGATCACGAGATCGACGAGGTCATTCATGGTGAGTGGCTAGTGTTTCAATGTGAAGTATCTTCACGTAAAGACAAAATTCTAGCAGCGGCTCGACCACAACGCAAAGCGCGGGCGACGCAATGCAAAGCGCGCGTGTAAAAAAAAGAAGGGCCCGCCTCTTGCGAGGCGGGCCCTTCCCGGCTTGACCGGATACTGCGCGTAATGAAATTACTGCGCGGCGTCCTTCAGCTTCTTGAGCGGGCGAACCTTCACCTTGACCGAAGCCGGCTTGGCGGGGAACCAACGCTCTTCACCCGTGAACGGATCCTTGCCGAAGCGCTTGGCCTTGGCGGGAACCTTTTGCACGGCAACCTTGAACAGGCCGGGCAGCGTGAATTCGCCAGCGCCCTTCTTGTCCACGGAACCCAGCACCGAGGTTTCCAGGCTGGTCAGGACGGCCTTGACCGACTTGGCTTCGACGCCGGATTGCTCAACGATGTAGGCGATGAGCTGGGTCTTGTTCAGTGCAGCCTTGATGGCCTTGGGGGCAGCAGCGACCTTCTTGGCGGCGACGACCTTCTTGGCTGCCGGCTTCACGGCGGGCTTGGCGGCGGGCTTGACGGCAGTTGCCTTCTTTGCGGGCGCCTTGACGGCGGTCTTGGTGACTTTCTTGGCAGGAGCTTTAGCTTTCGTGGCCATGGTCAAAATCCGTATGTTGAGGACATGGAGCAGCGCGTGCCGGGTATCGGCATTTGACGCTACGCGCCCGATGATAGCGGAAGAGTGGCGGTAAAAGCGGCTTTCCAACGGGTTTTAAGCCACTGTTTGTTGTTTTCGACGCAGAAAAGTGCTTTCTGCAAGGGGTTTCGCAAGATGTCGTGACATTCGTTGGCGATTTCGCGGGCGTTATTCGCAGGCCGCGCGTGCGGTGGATGTCGCTGTGAAAGCGCGCGGACAGGCGCTGTCGCGACGCTTGCGGATGAACCTATATCGCGGCGCATGTTCCAATTGCGGGCGGCGCGCGCGGCACACAGAGTCGGAGAGTCCCTGGAATCAGGCCTTTTCCTTGCGGTCGCGCGCACCCGAAGAAAACCAGAACATGGAAGTGAAGCAGCTATATGTTGATGAAGAAGTTGGCGGCGAGCCTGCTCGTTGCGACCGCATGTATATCCAGCGCCATGGCGCAATCGATGCCCGCGCCGGCGCTGTCGGCCAAGGCGTGGCTGCTGCTGGATGAGACCAGCGGCCAGGTCATTGCGTCGCACGCGGCCACGACGCGCATCGAGCCGGCGTCCCTGACCAAGATCATGACGGCCTACGTCGTGTTCGATGCGTTGACAAAGAAAGAGCTGACGGCGAACCAGCTCGTCACGATCTCGACCCGGGCCTGGAAGGTGCCGGCGGGCAGTTCGAAGATGTTCCTCGAGCCCAACTCCAAGGTGTCGGTGGACGACCTGCTGCGCGGCCTGATGATCCAGTCGGGCAATGACGCGGCGGTCGCGCTGGCCGAGGCGGTGTCGGGCAGCGTCGAAGCCTTTGTCGCGCGGATGAACGACACCGCAGCGCGCATGGGCCTGCACGCCACGCGTTTCGCCAGTCCGCATGGGCTGCCGGATCCGGACACGTATTCCACCGCGAGCGACCTGTCGATCCTGGCCACGCGCTTCATCCGCGACTTTCCCCAGCTCTACAAGACCTACGATTCGGCCAAACAGTTCACCTTCAACAAGATCACGCAGCCCAACCGCAACCGGCTGCTGTGGCTGGATCCCAGCGTTGATGGGTTGAAAACCGGGCACACGGCATCGGCCGGCTATTGCATCATCGCTTCAGCGCGCCGGCCCAACGGCAGCGATCAGCGCCGGCTGATCACGGTGGTCGTGGGCACCGCCTCAGACAAGCTGCGCACGCAGGAAAGCCGCGAGTTGCTGGAATGGGGCTTCCAGGGGTTCAATACCATCAAGCTGTACGCGCGCGGTCAGGCCGTGGCCACGCCGGAAGTCTGGAAGGGCGAGGCCGACAGCCTGAAGGTCGGTTTCTCGCGCGACGCGTACGTGACCGTGCCGGCTGGCGCGAAGGTCGAGTCGGTCTGGGCGCCGCAGGCGCCGCTGATCGCGCCGATTGCGGCGCAGTCGACGGTGGGCGAACTGCAGGTGACGGTGGACGGCAAGCCCGCCATGCACTTCCCGGTTGTCGCGCTGGAGCCGGTGGCCGAGGCGGGCATCGCCGGCCGCGCGTGGGACTCCATCCGCTTGTGGTGGCGCGGCTCGCAGGGATAACGCAACAAGATTCGGAGATAGGCGATGGCAGTGAGCTTTCCGGGTGGGCCGGCCGCGGCGCCGGGCCCTGACGATCCGCTGGCGCTGCTGTCGGCCTGTCACGGACGCATCGCGCGCCAATGCGCCACGCTGGCGCGGCTGGCGGCGCATCTGCCCGCGCACGGCAGCGACGCCGCGGCGCAAACTGCCGCCACCAGCGTGCGCCGGTATTTCGACACCGCAGCCGCGCATCACCACGAAGACGAGGAAGAGGACCTGTTCCCCGCCTTGATCGATTCCATGGCGGGATCGGACGCGGTGTGCCTGCACGCGCTGGTGGACGGCCTGATGGCCGATCACCGGCGGCTGGCCGGCCTGTGGGAACCCCTGCGCGAGACGCTGACCGAGATCGCGGCAGGGCGCCCGGCGCAACTGCCGGCGCAGCAGGTCCAGGCCTTCACCGAGGCCTACGACGCGCACATCCGGCGCGAAGAGGACGAGCTGCTGCCGATGGCGGCGCGGCTGATTCCTGACGATGCGCTGGCCGCGATCGGCCAGGCCATGAAGGCGCGCCGGGGCGGCGACGCGGGCTGATCCGCTGATTGCCGCGTTGCGTGGCCAAGGTCGAGCGTTTACCCTAGCCAGACCGGCGCGAGCGCCGATGCTCAGGGAACAAGACAGGATGATGCAGGGGGGAATGAACGTCGCGCGCCGGCTTTTCGGCTCGTGGGTGGATGACGTCAACCGGCTGACGCTGCGCGCCGATCTGGCTGCCGGCCTGCTGGGCGCGTTGCTGGTGCTGCCGCAGGGCGTTGCGTTTGCGACGCTGGCGGGCCTGCCGCCGGAGTACGGCCTGTATTCGGCCATCGTGCCCTGTGTGGTGGCGGCGTTGTTTGGCTCCAGCCGCCACGTGATGTCCGGGCCGACCAATGCGAATTCGCTGGCCCTCTTTGCCGTGCTGGCGCCGCTGGCGGCCGCGGGCAGCCCCGCTTACATTCAGCTTGCGCTTGCCGTGACCGTGCTGGTCGGGGTCATGCAGTGGCTGGTGGGCGTCTTGCGGCTGGGATCGCTGGCGCACTTCATATCGCCGTCGGCGTTGTTTGGCTTTACCAGCGGCGCGGCCGTGCTGATCGCGGTGCATGCGTTAAAGGATGCGCTGGGCCTGCCGTCGCCAGAAGCGCACGGCGCGGGGGCGGTGCTGGAAAGCGTGGCCACGCACCTCGGGCAGGTGCATCCGGGCGCCTTGCTGGTGACGCTGGTCACCCTGGTCACGGCCCTGGTGGCGCGTCGGCTGGACAAGCGCAAGCCTTACATGCTGCTGGGCCTGGCTGCGGGGACGTTCGCGGCATGGGTTTTCAACACGTGGGTCCTGGCCCCCGGCAGCGCGCCGGTTCCCGTGCTGGGCGCCATCGCGCAGCCGTGGCCGCCGTTTCATGTGCCCAGCGTGGACTGGCGCGCGCTTCCCGATCTGCTGAGCCTGGCGTTCGCGCTGACCATCGTGGCGTTGGCGCAGTCCATCTCCATTGCCAAGGCGGTGGCGTCGCGGTCGGGGCAGCGCATCGACGCGAACCGCGAGTTCGTGGGGCAGGGCTTGTCCAACGTCGTTGGCGGGTTCTTTTCCTGTTATCTGTCTTGCGGTTCGCTCAATCGGTCCATCCCCAACTTCGAGGCCGGCGCGAAGACGCCGCTGGCGTCGGTATTTTCGGCGTTGCTGCTGATGCTGCTGGTGGCGGTGTCCGCCCCGTTGCTGGCGTTGATTCCGCATGCCGCCATTTCGGGGTTGCTGCTGCTGGTGGCCTGGACGCTGCTGGACGTGCCGCGCTGGCGGCATCTGCTGCGCACGCAGCCCGGTGAATGCGCCATCGCCGGCGCGACGCTGGCCGCGACGATCGCCATTCGCATGGAGGTCGCAATCCTGTTGGGCACGGTGCTGTCGCTGATGGTGTATCTGCACCGCACGTCGCGGCCCGCGATGCGCACGATGGGTTTCGATTCACGCGGATTGGATCGCCGCTTCGTGGTGCTGGAGCACCAGCCCGACGCCTTGCCGGAGTGCCCGCAACTGAAGCTGCTGCGCATGGAGGGGTCGGTCTATTTCGGTGCGGCAGCGCACGTGGCGCAGCGGCTACATGACCTGCGCTCGGCGCCGGGCGCGCCGCGCCATCTGCTGGTGATGGCCAAGAGCATGAATTTCATCGACCTGGCCGGTGCGCAGGTCTGGGACGACGAGCTGGCGGCCCGGCGCGCGATGGGCGGCGACCTGTATTTCCACCGGCCTCGGCCCGAGGTGATGGACATGTGGCGCCGCACTGGATTCCTGGAGCGGCTGGGCGCCGATCACATCTTTCCGGACAAGGCGACGGCGTTGCATGCGATCTACGCCAAGCTGGACCGGAACATTTGCGCGGGATGCACGGCCCGGATTTTCTGGGAATGCCAGCCGGACAGCCCGCAGCGGGATGGTTGATGTGGCTGGCGTCGTCAGGCGCCTTGCGGCGCTTCGGTGCCCAGATAAGCGGCCTTGACCCGCTCGTCGGCCGCGATGGCCGCGGGGGCGCCTTCGGCCAGCAGGCCGCCGCGCACCAGCACCGCAATGCGGTCGGCGTGCTTGAACACGACATCCAGGCTGTGCTCCGTGAACAGGACGGCGATGCGCTGCGTGTCCGCCAACTGGCGGGTCAGGCGCATCAGCGCGTGGCGCTCGTTGGTGGCCATGCCGGCCGTGGGCTCGTCCATCAGCAACAGGCGCGGCTGATGCGCCAACGCCATCGCCAGTTCGACCCGTTTGACGTCGCCATAGGCCAGCGTGCCGCAGGCCTCGTCGGCCTTGTCCGCCATCTGCACCTGCGAAAGCAGGGTCCTGGCTTCGTCAACGGCGTGGTGCGCGGCGCGCCGCCACGGGTTAAAGAGCAGGCGGTCGCGCGACAGCAGGGCCGTCTGCACGTTTTCAATCACGGTCATCGAACGGAACGTCGCGGCAGTCTGGAAGCTGCGGCCCACGCCCAGCCGGCAGATCTTGCCGGCTGACAGGCCAACCAGCTCCTGCCCGTCCAGCCGCACCGAACCCGAATCCGGGCGCAATTGTCCGCCCAGCACGTTGAAGCAGGTCGACTTGCCCGCGCCGTTCGGGCCGATCAGGGCCAGCATGTGGCCGGCTTGCAAGTCGAAGGACACGTCGGCCAGCGCGTCGATGCCGCCGAAGGACTTGCGCAGGTGGCGCACCTGCAGCAGGGGAGCCGCCGTCGTCATGCGGACCTCCTGCGCAGCCGGGCCGCCGCGCCGGCCAGTCCCTCAGGGAAGGCCATGACCAGCGCCAGGATGGCCAGCCCCAGCACCGCGTGCCAGTATTCGGTGCTGCGCGCCGCGGCGTCCTGCAGCCAGGTGTAGGATGCCGCGCCGACGAGCGGACCGGCCAGCGTCTGGATGCCGCCCAGCAGCACCATGACCAGCCCGTCGACCGAGCGGCTTACCGCCAGCACGTCGGGCGCGATGCTGCCCTTCGAAAATGCATAAAGCGATCCGGCCAGGCCCGCGGCGAACGAGGCGGCCACGAAGCCCGCCCACTGGATGCGCCGTGTGTCCATGCCAAGCGCCTCGGCACGCAAGGCCGAATCGCGCACGCCGCGTAGCGCAAAGCCCAGCGGTGAAAACGCCAGCCGCCGCAGCCACCAGACGCCGGCCGCGCACAGCGCGAGCGTGACGTAATAGAACCACGGCCCCTGCGACAGCCATGCCGATGGCCACAAGCCCGTCAGCCCGTTGCTGCCGCCGGTCACGTCGTCCCATTGATAGGTGAGCGCCCAGAGGATCTGCGCGACGGCCAGCGTCAGCATGGCCAGGTACACCCCGGACAGGCGCACGCAGAACCAGCCGAACACCAATGCGCCCAAGGCCGCGGCAAATGGGCCGAGGAGCAGCGCCGCCTCCATGGGGATGGCGGCCAGTTTCAGGAGCAATGCCGCGCCGTAGGCGCCCAGCCCAAACCACGCGGCGTGGCCGAACGATGTCATGCCGGCCAGTCCGGTCAGAAAGTGCAGGCTGGCGGCAAACAGCGCGGCGATCAGGATCTCGGTCATCAGGATGCTGAGATAAGGCCAGTACAGCGTGGCGACGGGCACGAGGGCCAACATGGCCAGCAGCACGGCATAGGCCAGCCGCAGGCGGGGGCCGGCGGGGGCAATGGGGCGTTCGGGCGGGCCGGCGTGCGAGGCCGGTGCGGGCGGCTTGCCCATCAGGCCCCACGGCCGCACGACCAGCACCACGGCCATCACCGCGAATTCGGCCAGCAGCGTGAGCTTGGACAGGTTGAACACCCACGGGCCGATGGCCACCTGGCCCAGAAACACGAATAGCGCCTTGACCGAGCAGATGAGGACGGCCGCCAGGAAAGCGCCCGGTATGGATCCGAGCCCGCCCACGACCACCACCACGAAGGCGCTGGCGATGATTTCCAAATCCAGGCCCAAGGTGGCCGGTACGCGCGGCGCGGCCAGCGCGCCGCCCAGGCCCGCCAGGAAGGCGCCCAGCGTGAAGGCCGACGTGAACAGCCAGGCCTGGTTCACGCCAAGGGCCGCGAGCATCGTGCGGTTTTCGGCGGCAGCGCGCAGCAGCCGACCCCAGCGCGTGCGCATCAGCAGCAGCCACAGCAGACCCAGCACGACGGGGCCGGCGGCGATCAGCAGCAGGTCGTATTCGGGGTAGCGGCGGCCCAGAATCTGCACGGCGCCAGACAAGCCCGGTGCGCGGGCGGAGAACAGGTCTTCGGGGCCCCATACCGCCAGGGCCACATCCCCGATGATGAGGACCAGCGCAAAGGTGGCCAAAAGCTGGAAGAGTTCGGGCGCGCGGTACAGGCGCTTGAGCACCAGCAGCTCGGCCGCGGCGCCGATCAGGCCGGTCGCCAGCGCCGCCAGCAGCAGCCCGAACCAGTAGCCCGCGCCGCCGCCGAAGTAACTGGTGAAGGTCCAGGCCAGATACACGCCCAGCATGTAGAACGAGCCGTGCGCGAAGTTGACCACGCGCGTCACGCCAAAGATCAGCGACAGGCCCGCAGCGACCAGAAACAGCGCGCTGGCGTCGGCCAGGCCGTTGAGTAGCTGCAGCAGCAGCCCGGATACATTCATCAGCGGGCCGGCGCCGGCCGCATCTTGCGCACCTGCTCGTCAGGCGGCTGGAGCCGTGCGCCGTCGATGTAGGCAAAGTCCTTCATGATGCCCTTGCCGTCTTCGACCGCCGTCACGCCCACATAGACGCCCATCGTGGATTGATGGTCGATCTTGCGGTACTGGATGGGGCCATAGGGCGTGTCCACCTTCAGGCCGGCAAAGGCGTCGACGAGCTTTTCCGTGTCGACGGAACCGGCGGCCTTCAGGCCCTGCGCAATGGACATCAGGGACGCATAGCCGACCACGGAGCCGACCTTGGGCGTCTCGTTGAAGCGCTTTTTATAGGCCTCGACGAAGGTCTTGTTGGCCGGGGTGTCGATGGCGTACCAGGGGTAGCCGGTGACGATCCAGCCGGTTGGCGTGTCGGCGCCCAGCGGTTCCAGGTATTCGGGTTCGCCGGACAAGAGCGACACGACGGGCATGTTTTCAAACAGGCCGCGCGTGTTGCCTTCGCGCACGAAGCGGGTCAGGTCGGCGGCGAACAGCACGTTGAAGATGGCGTCGGGCTTGGCATCCGCCAGCGCCTGCACGACAGCGCCGGCATCCACCTTGCCCAGCGGCACGGCTTGTTCCGCGACGAATTCCACGTCGGATTGGAAGGACTGCATCATGGCCTTGAACGTGGCCACGGCGGACTGTCCGTATTCGTAATTGGGGTAGACGATGGCCCAGCGCTTCTTGCGCAGGGCGAGCGCCTTGGGGGCCAGCGCCGCCACGTGCATCCAGGTGGACGGACGCAGACGGTAGGTATAGCGGTTGCCCTCCTGCCAGGTGATCTTGTCGGTCAGCGGCTCGGCGGCCAGGAAGAAGACTTCTTGCTGCTTGGCGAAGTCGGTCAGCGCGAGACCCGTGTTGGACAGGAAGCCGCCAAACAGCAGCTCGACTTTTTCGCGTGCCAGCAGTTCCTGCGCGGCGCGGACCGAGTCG
Source organism: Achromobacter spanius (assembly GCF_002966795.1). Classification (GTDB taxonomy): domain Bacteria; phylum Pseudomonadota; class Gammaproteobacteria; order Burkholderiales; family Burkholderiaceae_B; genus Achromobacter; species Achromobacter spanius_D. The sequence goes on along the minus strand of NZ_CP023270.1, from coordinate 4,597,762 downwards.
CCGGGATTGCCGTTGTCGTCGCGCGAGATGACCTCGAGCTTTCTGCCCAGCACGCCGCCCGCGGCGTTGACTTCTTCGAGCGCCAGCTGCCAGCCCTTCTTGTACGGACCCAGGAAGGCGGGAATGGCCTTGTAGCTGTTGATCTCGCCGATGCGAATCGGCGGTTCCTTGTCTTTCGCGGCGGCGGGGGAGGCCGGCGCCAGCGCAAGCGCGATGAGGGCGGGCGCAACGGCGCGGCGCAGCAGGGAGAGGCAGGGACGGATCATGGCGGGTGTTGTCGCAGCGTGAGAATGAATCGGCCTTGCGCGCGCGCCTTGGGCGCCGCGGGTGCGGCCTAATTGAAACATGGGCTTCGGCGCGGCGGCAAATGAATGCCGAGAAAATAACGGCAATAAAAAAGGCCCTGCATGACAGGGCCTTTTTTGCGGGATACCGGCTGAATTACTTCAGCTTGGTTTCCTTGTAGTCGACGTGCTTGCGAGCGACCGGATCAAATTTCTTGATCAGCATCTTCTCGGGCATGTTGCGCTTGTTCTTGGTGGTCGTGTAGAAATGACCCGTGCCGGCGGTCGACTCGAGCTTGATCTTTTCGCGGATACCTTTGGCCATGTCGTGCTCCTAGTATGTAGATTGGCGGGGCGGCCGATTAAGCCTGTTCGCCGCGGGCACGCATTTCGGCCAGCACGGCGTCGATGCCGTTCTTGTCGATCGTGCGGATGGCCTTGGCCGAAACACGCAGGCGAACCCAGCGGTTTTCGCTTTCAACCCAGAACCGGCGCGATTGCAGGTTGGGCAGGAAGCGGCGCTTGGTCTTGTTGTTCGCGTGCGAAACATTGTTGCCCACCATCGGGCCTTTGCCGGTCACTTGGCATACGCGTGCCATGGATGCACCTCTTTAGTGTCGTTCTTGCCGCGCATCGCTTGGGGGGTAGACGGGGGTTTAGCCGCCGGGCTGTGTGGGCTGCGCTGTGCGCTGCCTTGGCCGGCCACCCAGTCTTAGTGGATGAGGGGGAAAGTGATTTCACCCCAGTGCTTATACCCGCTGCCTGCCACCCGCTTGAATTCACACTTGAATTCACAACACGCGGTTGGGGGTCAGAGTGCTGAACTACAAAGCATAGTAGTCCTGCACGGGAAACTTCATGTGAAGACCGCGATTCTAATACGGAATTCCCAAGTAAATCAAGCCAAAGGGCTACGACGTGTGCGAACGCGCCACACGGCCGGCTGTCCAGGACAGGCACGCGCAGGCTGCCAGGGTGGTCGTCAGGGGCAGGGCGGTGTCGGCCTGCCACGCGCTGACCACAAAGCCGGCGAGGGCGCCGCAGGACAGTTGAAGCGTCCCCAATAGCGCCGAGGCGGCGCCCAGCCGCTTGCCCTGGTCCGACAGCGCGAGCGCCGCCGAGTTGGGGTTCACGAAGCCCTGGCTGCCCATGTAGGCGATCAGGCACAGCATCAGCAGCGGCAGCGTCATCAGACCGGCCAGTGTCAGGGCGACGGCGACGAGGCTGGCGCAGGCCAGCGTGACCAGCGCGCGGCGCTGCAATTGGCGCGGCGTGCAGGTGCGCAGCAGGCGGGCGCTGATTTGCGAGCAGATGATGAGCGACAGCGCGTTGGTGCCGAACAGCAGACCGTAGTACTGCGGCGGCACGCCGTAGAGTTCGATGAAGACCCGCGGCGAACCGATGATGTAGGCGAACATGCCCGCCTGCCCGAAACCGCCCGCCAGGCTGTGCGACATGAAACCGCGGTGCGCGAAGAGGCCGCGATAGTTCTGCAGGATGGTGCTCCAGCGCAGCGGCACCACGCGGTCCGGCGTGAGCGATTCCTTCATGATCATGATGACCGCGGCCATCAGCATCGCGCCGCCCGCCAGCATCACCCAGAACAGGCTGCGCCACGAGGTAATGGCCAGCAGCTGGCCGCCGATCAGCGGCGCGAGGATGGGCGCGAGGCCCATGATGAGCATCAGCAGCGACATCGCGCGCGCGGCTTCGTGGGTTTCGTAATGGTCGCGGATGACCGCGCGCGGGATCACGATGCCGGCTGCGCCGCCCATCGCCTGCACGACACGCCAACCGGTCAGGGCTTCGACCGAACCCGACAGCGCGCAGCCCAGCGAGGCGATCATGAACAGCGTCAGGCCCACCAGCAGCGGCGGCTTGCGGCCGTAGCGGTCCGCCATCGGGCCGTAGAACACCTGCGCCAGCGCCAGGCCGATCAGGTACGCCGCCAACGTGCGCTCGACATCGCCGCGGGCGACGCCAAGGTTCGCCGCGATGGTGGGGAACGCGGGCAGGTACATGTCGATGGCGAACGGGCCGATGGCCGTCAGCGCGCCCATGAGAATGAGCCAACCGGGCAGGCTGCTGCGGGAGGTTTGCATTGGGGGCATGTAGATCGCGGTAAAACGCAGAGACAGGGCGCGTGGCAGTGCAGAGGCTGTATTGGCCGCGCCAAGCCGGGGACTTTATCATGGTCGGGCTTACAGGAAGATTGCGGGCATTTTCCGTTAGCGTTCCTGGTGTCCCTATGCATCCGGAGGATAAGCCGTGAATCCTTTGCTATCAGTCGTGGAGCGCAAACTTCAGGCGTTGCCTGTCCCCGTCCAGCTCGTGCTGCCCGATGGCGCCGTGCTCGGTCCACCCGATCCGCGCGTGCGGTTCGTGACGCATGACAAGACCGCGCTGGCGCATCTGGCCGAAGGGGAGGTTGGGGTGCTGGGCCAGGACTATGTCGAAGGCCGCATCGATATCGAGGGCAGCATGCGCGATGTGATGGCGGCGGCCGCGGCACTGCTGCCCGGTTCGCCGATGGACGCGGCGCGCGGCGGCTGGCTGACCGACCTGGTGCGCAAGGTGATGTCGGTGTGGCGCCATTCCATCGAACGCGACGCTCGGCAGATCGAATTCCATTACGACCTGTCCGACGACTTCTACGCGCTGTGGCTGGATCCGCGCCGCGTGTATTCCTGCGCGTACTACCGCGAGCCTGGCATGGCGCTGGCCCAGGCGCAGGAGGCCAAGCTGGATCACATCTGCCGCAAGCTGCGCCTGGCGGCGGGCGAGCGATTCCTGGATGTGGGCGCGGGGTGGGGCGGGCTGCTGCTGTGGGCGGCCGAACACTACGGCGTGGACGCCACGGGCATCACGCTGTCGCGCAACCAGCATGCGCACGTCAGCCGGCTGATCCAGGAAAAAGGCTTGTCCGACCGCGTGCGCATCGAGCTGCTGGATTACCGCAAGCTGGACGCGTCGCAGCCTTACGACAAGATTGCGTCGGTGGGCATGTTCGAGCACGTGGGCCGCGCGCAACTGGAAAGCTACTTCGCCACGCTGCGGCGTCTGCTCAAGCCGGGCGGGCTCATCATGAACCACGGCATCACCGCCGCCGGCGTGGACAACGCGGAACTCGGCAATGGCATGGGCGAGTTCATCGAGAAGTACATCTTCCCGGGCGGCGAACTGACTCACGTCAGCGTCGTGATGCAGACATTGGCCAACGGCGGCCTGGAAGACCTGGACGTGGAGAACCTGCGCCCGCACTACGCGCGCACGCTGTGGGCGTGGAGCGATCGGCTGGAGGCGCGGTTGCCGGAGGCGGCGCGCATTCTGGGGGGCGACCAGGGCGAGCGCTCGCTGCGCGCCTACCGGCTGTACCTGGCCGGCAGCGCGATGGCCTTCGAGCATGGGTGGATCGCGCTGCATCAGATCCTTGCGCAGCATCCCGCGACGGGACGCGCGGACGAGCTGGACGGGCCCGCCGATCTGTCGTATCCGTGGCGGCGGGACTATATGTATGGAGAATCTTCCGGGCAATGATGGCCGGAACAAAGCGCGTCACTCCAGTGATTTGCAAATCGCCGATCCGTCGTTCGTGACGGCGGGCCAGCGGCATACCATCGAACTTTCCATTGCAAGCAATCACAGCAGGGGGTTCCATGACTGGCAAACACGCGGCGCCGCAAGGCAGCGCCAATTCGGGCTACGAGGCGGATGTGCTGGTCATCGGCGGCGGTCCCGCCGGGACCTGGGCCGCGGTCTGCGCCGCCCAGGCCGGCGCAAGCGTCATCCTGGCGGACAAAGGCTATTGCGGATCGTCCGGCGCCACGGCGGCGGCCGGCACCGCGGTGTGGTACGTCGATCCCGATCCGCAGAAGCGCGCCGCCGCGATGGCCAGCCGCTACGACATGGGCGGCCGGCTGGCGGACCACGGCTGGATGGGCCGCGTGCTGGACCGGACGTGGGACGGCATCAATACCCTGGCGGACTGGGGCTATCCCTTTCCGGTGGATGCCGACGGCGTGTCGCGCCGCAATTCGCTGCAAGGTCCGGAATACATGCGCTTGATGCGCAAGCAGGTCAAGCAGGCCGGCGGCAAAATTCTCGATCATCACCCGGTGCTGGAACTGCTGCGCGATGAGCACGGCGCGGTCGCCGGCGCGGCGGGCGTGGACCGCCAGCGGGGCGGTGCGTGGTCGGTGCGCGCGGGGGCGGTCGTCATCGCCACGGGCGGTTGCGCCTTCCTGAGCCGGGCCTTGGGCTGCAACGTGCTGACCGGAGACGGCCTGCTGATGGCGGCCGAATTGGGCGCGGAGCTGTCGGGCATGGAGTTTTCCAATGCCTACGGCATCTCGCCGGAATTCGGCTCGGTGACCAAGACGCTGTTCTATAGCTGGGCGACCTTCACCGACGCCGATGGTGTGCCGATTCCGGGCGCGGCGTCCAAGGGTGGGCGCTCGGTCATCGCGCGCGAACTGCTGCGCCAGAAGGTCTACGCGCGCCTGGATCAGGCCGACGAGGCCACGCGGCAGGCGATGCGCGCCGCCCAACCGAACTTCTTCCTGCCATTTGACCGCAGCGGCATCGACCCGTTTACGCAGCGCTTTCCCGTGACGTTGCGCCTGGAGGGCACCGTGCGCGGCACGGGTGGCCTGCGGCTGGCGGGGCCGGATTGTTCGACCACTGTGCCGGGGCTGTACGCCGCTGGTGATGCCGCAACGCGCGAGCCCATCTGCGGCGGCTTTACCGGAGGCGGCAGCCACAACGCCGCCTGGGCCATTTCGTCGGGGTCCTGGGCCGGCGCCGGCGCGGCCGGCCATGCGCTGGCCGCGCGCGGCCGCGGACGTACCGCCATCGCGGCGGGGGCCGCGGGCCTGCGCGGAAACGGCGCGCGCGCCGCGGATGCGGCCGCGCTGGTCAAGGCGGTGCAGGACGAGGTCATGCCGTTCGAGCGGAACTATTTCAGGACAGCGGATGTGCTGGAGCCGTCGGTCGCCCGGCTGGACACGCAGTGGCACGCCTTGCGATCTGCGGCGCCCGCGGCCGCGGTGGATCTGCTGGCCACACGCGAGGCGGCGGCCATGCTGGCCACGTCGCGCTGGATGTACCGCAGCGCGCTCGCCCGCCGCGAGACGCGCGGCATGCACAAACGCTACGACTATCTGGAACAGGACGCCGCGCAATACCATCACCTGAGCGCTGGCGGGCTGGATGAGGTGTGGGTGCGGCCGCGCGCGGTGGACGGGGGCGGCGTGCAATCCACAACGCAATCCGTGCCGCAATCCGCACCGCAAACGAGGCTGGCGGCATGATCGAGCTCATCAGCGACAGCCGTTGCACCGGCTGCAACATCTGCGTCCGGGTGTGCCCGGTCAACGTGTTCGACATCGTGGAAGGCGCTGCGCCGGTCATCGCGCGGCAGGACGCCTGTCAGACCTGCTTCATGTGCGAGGCGTGGTGCCCCGAAGACGCCATGTACGTGTCGCCTCAGGCCGATGCGCCTGCGCCGGTGGCCGAAGACGACCTGGTGCGGGCCGGATTGCTGGGCAGCTACCGGCGTCAGATCGGCTGGAACCGCGAATCGCGCGATCTGCGTGCGGCGGACCAGTCATTCAAGCTGCTGGGGGGCGGGCCGGCGCGTTAGTCCGGCTGGTTCGTCAGCGGGTTTCCCGCCGCAGGCGTTGCGCCAGACGCGCGGCCAGGGGCGCCGCCCGCGCGCGCAGCGCGGGCACCGAGGTCACTTCCCAGAACACGCCCCGCGTGGGCAGCCCCAGCGCAAACAGCGCGGGCGTCTGCCGTGCGTCGGCGGCGGGGACTTCGCCGTCCGCCGTCACGTGCAGCCCCAATCCCAAATCGTTGATCCGCGCGTGGCCGTCGCGCAGCAGACCCGCGATCAGCGGGTCGTTGCGCAGCGCGATGCGCTCGTCGGGACCGGTCGCGTTGATAACCCAGTCCGCCGTGATGGCAGATACGGGCTGGCCGGCGCGTTGCAGCGTGACGTGCAGCCGTTCGTTCTCCGTGGCGGCCGACAGGATGCGCGCCGCGGTGCGGCGTAGCTGGCCGCTGTCTTGCGCGGCTTGCAGCCGGGCGAGGGCCGCGGGATCGGCGCGATGGCGGAACACCATCCAATACGGGCGTACATGGCGCAGAAAGCGCGCGCGGTCGGCCAGCGTCAGGCCGTCCCATAGCGCGTCCGCCTGGCGCAGCACGGCATCCATGGTGGGTTGCCACGGACGGGAGTCGGCCAGATCGGCCCCGATGGCGCCGCGCACCGCGCGGTAGAGATCGCGCAGGACTGGTGGATCGCGGCACGGATCGAACAGGAATGGGCGCGGCGCGGCCGGATTGGCAGGCAAGGTCTCGGGCTGCGGAAGCAGGGCCCGACGCGACACCAGATGGATGCGGCCGCAGTGGCCGGTGTGCAGCAGTTCAAGCGCGGCGTCCACGCCGCTGGCGCCCGATCCGGCGATCAGGACCTCATCATGCTTGCCGATGCGCGACAGCGACCGGGCAGGCCACGGGTTGCCGATGCTGCGCGGATGGCTTGCCAAACCCGGCAGCGGACGCGGCAGCGCGTTGCCTTGGCACAGCGCCACGGATCGGGCGCTGTGCCGCTGGCCGTTGTCCAGCAGCAGCTCCCAGCGCGCGGCGGCGCCCGGCTTGGCCCGAAGGGCCTGCACCCGGGCGCTCACCAGCTGGACGTGACCGGCGCGCACCGCGTCGAACAGGTGCGCGGACAGCCACTGGCCGTACACGTCGCGCTCGACGTACCGGTGGCCGTGCGACTGCGCCGTGCCGCCATCGCGGTCGGCCAGCCATTGCAGAAAGCCGTCGGCAGCGTCCGCATGCCAGCCGCCCATCTTGTGTGCCGGCACGTTCAGGCGGTGCCAAGGCGAGGTCGCGCTATACGCCGCGCCGCGGCCGAAAGCGCCCGCGCCGTCGTACAGCGTCACACGGATGCCGTGCAATCTTGCCAAGTGCAAGGCCAGCAACGTGCCCGCAGCGCCGCCACCGACGATCGCCACCGGTGCAATCGAAGCCGGTGAATGCGAAGCGGACGAAGTCGAATCTTGCGCTGTCGATGCCGGCAACGCCGAATTGCGCGTCACGATGAAATCGCGCCCGGCTCGCCGTGCACGATGTGCCCGCCCACGATGGTCATCGTGCATCGCACCTCCCGCCAGGCCGCGGCCGGCAACTGCATCGGGTCCTGATCCAGCACCGCCAGATCGGCGGCAAATCCCGGCGCGAGCGGGCCCTTCCAGTCTTCGTCGAAACTCAGCCGCGCGCCGGCCACGGTGAACGCGCGCAGCGCGTCGCGGGCCGAGAGCGCCTGGCCAGCGCCAATGACGCGGCCCGTCAGCCGCTCCTGCCGAACGCCCGCCACCCACAGCGTGTGGAACGGGTCGTAAGGAATGTTGTCGGTCGCCAGCGATACGTCGAGTCCCAGCGCCAGCATGTCGGCATGCGGCACCACGCCTTCGCCGCCGTCGGGCTCGTCCAGGTAGGCCGCGCCGCCTTTCCACAGGAAATACGTGGGAATGGTCGTGACCAGCACGTCCAGCGCCTTGAGCGCCTTCAGGTCGTCAATGCGCGACCGGGCGATGTGCTGCACGACCCAGCGACGGCCGGCCAGCGGGAACCGGGCGTTGACCTCGCGCAGCACCGGCACAACTTCGTGCAGTTTGCCCGAGACGATGACGTTGACGCGCAGGTCATGTTCGGCCGCCAAGAGGCACAGGGCCCGGAAGTCCGACGGGGTGACGGCCTGTTCGACGAAGCCGGACCAGCCGGTGTCCGGCAGGTTGGCGCGCGCGCAGCAGGCCACGACGGGATCGCCGCCGTAGGCGATATGGATGCCGCTGACCCGGAACCACGGGTCGCCCAGGCCGCGTCCGCGCGCGGTGGCCAGCCAGTCGCGCATGGCGCGCGCCGCTTCGGCCAGATCGTTCCACGCGGGGCTGACGACCAGCGTGGAACGCATGGTCAGCTCGCCGTCTTCCCAAAGCTTGCGGTAGACAGAAATCGTCTCGGGCGCGCAGCCGTGGCCCTCGTAGATGCTGGTGGTTCCCTTGGCGTGATAAAGCTGCTGCGAGATACGCAGGCCCTTCAGCCGGTCGGCAAAGCCAAAGCGCGGCACGTCGGGCAGCAGGTCGAATTCGACGGCGGGGCGGGCGTTGCGCTCGACGATGCTGCCGTTCAGTTCGCCGGCGGCGTCGCGGCCCAGTTCGATGCCGCTGCAGCGCGGCTGCGATGCCGGCGTCAGGCCATTGCGCGCCAGCGCAAGGCTGTTGAGTGCGCCGCTGCCGGGCGGCTTGCCCCAGTTGCCGAAGGGCGCGGGGATGTAGACGGGGTGGTCGGGCGCGGCGGCGTCCAGTTCCCGCCGGCTGGGCAGGCGGCCTTCCGCCAACTGCGCCGCGCCGCCAAAGAAATAGGGCGGCGTGCCTACGGGCATGGTGACGATGTAGTCGCCGGGCGGCGTGGACCGCGCCTGCTCGCGCACCACCTGCAACACGTCTGCAACGCTGCGCGCATGGGCCAGCGAGGGGCGCAGGGTCTTCAACCCCTCGCGCTCCATGTGGGCATGGCTGTCGTTGATGCCGGGGATAACCGTCGCGCCCTGCAGGTCCAGCACCTGCGCATTGCCGTCGGCCAGCGCCAGCGCTTGCTCGTCGTAGGCCGCGATCCGGCCGTTTGCCAGCGCGATGGCATGGGCCGACGGGCGGGCGTCATGAAACGTGTGGATGCGCGCGTTGCGCAGCACCAGCGTGCGGGGTGCGGTCCGCTTTTGAAAAAGGCTCATGTCAGGAGGCGCTTTGATACCAGGGGAAGAGCCGGCGCGCTGCCCACACGAATAGCCGGTCCGCCAGGAAGCCGAAAGTGCCCAGCAGCACGAGGCCAATGAACATGATCTCCACCTGGAAAAGCTGATGGCCCAGCGACATCATGTAGGCGATGCCACGGGTCGAACCGGAAAGTTCGGCCGCCACCAGCACGATCAGCGACACGGCGATGGCCTGGCGCACGCCGGCCAGGATGAAGGGCAGGGCGGCGGGCAGGATGACGAGAAAGAGCGTGCGCAGCCTGCCGGCGCCCAGCGCCGCCGCCGATCGCAGGTACACGATGTTGGTGTCGCGCACGCCGATGAAGGTGGTGATCCAGATGGGAAAGAACGCGCCCCACGCGATCAGCGCGATCTTGGGCAGCTCGCCGATGCCGAACCACAGCACCGCCAGCGGCACGACCGCAAGCGACGGCACCGAGCGAAAGCCGTGCAGCACGGGCTCGCTCAGGTGATGCAGGAATGCGATGCGTGCCGTCAGAATGCCGGCGGTGATGCCGAGGACCAGCGCGATGGCAAATCCTGCCGCGGCCCGCGTGAGGCTGGCCGTGATATGCCCGGCCAGCTCGCCCGATTCGATCAGCGGCAATGCGGCCTGCAGCACGCGTGACGGCGGCGGAAACAGCGCCGGCTTCATCCAAGAGAATACGTGCGGGATGGCTTCCCACCCCAACAGAAACAGCGCGATGCCGGCCAGGTTCAACAGCAGCCGGCGGCGGCGCCGGGCGCGTTTAGATCGCGCGTGCGCCTGTTGAAAGCGGTCGGCCAGTTCCGCACGCGCGGGCGGCGCATCGCCGCTGGCCGTGTGATCTCCCCGGACGGGAACATCGGCGGTAATTTCGGCCACGGACTCGCGGCGCAGGGTCAATGAGCTCATGCTGCCTGCCTTTGGGCGCCGGCCGCCAGCGCGGCCTCGATCCGGTTGTAGTGTTGAGCGAATTCAATGGACCCGCGCTGCCGCGGGTAGTCCAGGCCAATGGGGATGTCGTCGCTGATCGTGCCCGGATGCGGCGCCATGACGACGACGCGTTGCGCCAGGAAAATCGCCTCGTCGATGTTGTGGGTGACGAACACCACCGACACGCCGGTCTCCTGCCACAGCCGCAGCAGGTCCTTTTGCAGCGCGGCGCGAGTCATCGCGTCGACGGCGGCGAACGGCTCGTCCATCAACAGGACTTTCGGTTCGACGACCAGGGACCGCGCTACCGCAATGCGCTGCCGCATGCCGCCGGACAGTTCGTGCGGATAGCGGTCCGCGGACGCGGCCAGACCCACGCGCTCCAGCGCCGCCAGTGCGCGGTGGCGGCGTTGCGGCGCGGCGACCGATTGCGCGCGCAGACCGAACTCCACGTTCTGCCGGGCCGTCATCCACGGAAAGAGCGCATATTCCTGAAACACCACGCCGCGTTCGGGACCGGGGCGTTCGACTTGTTCGCCATGGAACCGGACCGCGCCGTCGGTGGGCTGCAGAAACCCCGCCAGCAGGTGCAGCAGCGTCGTCTTGCCGCAGCCAGAGGGGCCGATCAGGCACGTGAATTCGCCGGCCGCCAGGTCCAGCGACACCTCGTGCAGCGCCTGCGCGGGCGCGTTGCCGCGCGTGGCAAAGAACTGCGACACGCGCTGGAATTCGATCAGGGCGCCCATGGCGTCACGCCAGTTTGACGCGGTCGGGCGCGGCGGCCGACAACGGCGTGTCCTTGATCGCGGCGCGGAACAGCGCGCGCAGGTCGCCGGCGGGCGCGGGCGCCAGCTTGGCGTCGATAGCCCACTTGGCCTGATTCACCAGGTCGTCCACGAAGCTGTCGTCGAATCCCACCTTGAACTCGAACACCGAGGTGGCCTGCTTGACCTCCGCGGGCGTGCTGCGGATGCGTGTGGCGATCAAATCGGGCCACGCCGGGTCCTGCGCTATGCGCTTTTCGGCGTCGAGCAACGCCCCGATGGCGTCCTTGACCAGCGCCTGGCGCGTATCCAGCGTGTTCTGGTTGACCAGCAGCAACTGGTGGCTGCGGAAGAATTTTTCGTAGCCGTCCTGCGTCAGGAAGAAGGCCTTGCCGCCGCTTTGGCGCAGCGCCGCGTTGCCGGCCTGCGCGGTCCAGGAAAACGCGTCGATGTCGCCGCGCACCAGCGCGCCGATGAGATCGGTGGGCGCCAGATTCACCTGCGTGATGTCGCTGGCGGACAGCTTTGCGAATTCCAGGTACTTGGCCAACGCGTACTGGCCCGATGTACCGGCCGGCGTGCCGATCTTCTTGCCCTTCAGGCTGGCGGGCTTGTCTGCGGCGATGCCGCTGCCTTCGCGCGCCACGATCTTCATGTCGTACGAGTAGCGGCTGAAATTGGCCAGGATGCCGGGCTTCAGGCCCTGCAACACGGCAAAGACCAGCGGCGTATCCGTGGTGGTGGAGAAGTTGGCCGAGCCGGCCAGCAGGGCCTGCATCGAGTCCCGACCCGTGGGGAAATCCAGCACCTTCAGATCCACGTTGCGCGCCTTCCAGTAGCCCGCGCTTTCGGCGACGAACGGCAGGGCCCACGTGTAGCCCGCGCTGCCGGAGGCCAGCGTGGCCTGCTCGCGGGATTGGGCGAACGTCACGCCGGGCAGCGCGCCCGCAGCGCCTGCGGCCGCCACCGAGCCGATATGGAACAACAGACGCCGGCGCGCGGCGTCGATCGAAGGCAGCTTCTTGTACGAACTCATGATTCCAAACCCCGATATGCATGTGAAATAGCTTGGGCTCATGCTACGGAGCGAAGGCTGCGCCGACAAAGAATATCTGGACATATGCTTGTTTCCTTCGGCCGCGCTGGGGCTTGCGGCTTGGGCATTGCGGCTGCGCCAAGGGGCCTGCCAGCGGCGCTATTTGGATAGCAGAAATAGTTCGTTCCGCCGCCGCGCGCGCGTTGCTAGGATCGCCGGTCAACCTACGTCGCCACCCCACGTTGCCACCATATGTCGCCACCCTAGGCAGCGTATGACGCGGCGTGGCGAACCCACCGGCCCAAGGAGCCCGCGATCTCATGTCCATCAATCCCTTTCCCCTGCGGCGCTTTGCAGCGACCTCCGCGCTGGCTTTTGCAACGCTCGCCGCGGCCGCCGCACCGGTGCATGCCGAAGGCACGCTGCGCGTGGCGCAGCAGTTTGGCATCGCCTATCTGATCCTTGATGTGGTCAAGGACCAGAAGCTGATCGAGAAGCACGGCAAGCAGGCCGGCGTGGACATCAAGGTGGAATGGGCACAGATTTCCGGCGCATCGGCCATGAACGAGGCGCTGCTCGCCGGCGCGCTGGACATGGTGTCGGCCGGCGTGCCGCCCGCGCTGGTGCTGTGGGACCGCACGCGCGGCAAGCAGAACGTGAAGCTGGTGGCGGCGCTGGGATCGTTGCCCAACTATCTGCTGAGCAACAATCCGGCGGTGAAGACGCTGGACGACTTCGGCGCCAAGGACCGCATTGCGGTGCCGGCCGCGGGCGTCGGATTCCAGTCGCGCACCTTGCAGATCGAAGCGGCCAAGCGCTACGGCAAGGACAACTTCAAGCGTTTTGACGACATCTCCATCAGCCTGCCGCATCCGGACGCCACCACCGCCCTGATTTCTGGCGGCCTGGAAGTGAATGCACATTTTTCCAGCGCGCCGTTCTACTACCAGGCGCTGGAGCGCAATCCGGCGGTGCACAAGGTGATCAGTTCGTACGACATTCTGGGCGGCCCCGCGACGTTCAACGTGCTGTACACCACGCAGAAGTTCCACGACGCCAATCCCAAAACCTATAACGCGTTCTACGCCGCGCTAGCGGAAGCCGCCGCATGGATTCCCGCGCACAAGGACGAGGCCGCCGCGATCTTCATCCGCCAGCAGAACTCCAAGCTGCCGGCGGATTTCGTGAAGAAGATCCTGGACGATCCCGAGAACCAGTTCACGATCACGCCGCAGCAGACCAAGGTGTATGCCGACAAGCTGCGCGAGATCGGCGTGCTGCAAGGGCAGGCGGAAAGCTGGAAGGATTACTTCTTCGCGCCGGCCCACGCCGCTGCGGGTAGCTGACGGTCAGCGGGTCTACTCGAACAACCTTTGCGTGCGCGCGCGTTCCAGCGCAGCGGGCGGCAGCCAGCGTCCCAGCGCGGCCAGCGCCCTGGTGCCGCGTAGTGGCGCCGCGACCGGCGCGATCGGCGGCGCCGTGCTGCGGCTCAGGCGTGGCGCGGGCGCCGGCTGGGCGATGCCGTCGACCTCGACAAACGTGCCGCGCGCACGCAAGTGCGGGTGATGCGGCGCTTCGTCAAAACTCAGCACCGGCGCGAAGCACGCATCGGTTCCTTCCAGCAGCGCGGTCCATTCGTCGCGCGAGCGGCCGGCGAAGGCTTGCGCCAGCCGCTCGCGCAGCGCTGGCCAGCGGGCGCGGTCGGCTTGCCACGCGGCCAGATCCGCCGGCAGTTTCAACAGCGTCAGCAGCTGCTTGAAGAACTTGGCTTCGAGCGGCCCAACGGAAACGTAGCGTCCATCACGGCACGCGTAGACGTCGTAGAAGGGCGCGCCAGAGTCGATCAGGTTCGTGCCGCGTTCGGCCCGCCATACGCCCGCCGCAGCCAGTCCATGGAAAGCGGTGGACAGGGACGCCACGCCGTCGACCATGGCCGCGTCCACGACCTGTCCCAGACCGCTGCGCGCGCGTTCGATCAGCGCGGCCAGGATACCTAGCGCCAGGTACAACCCGCCGCCCGCGAAGTCGCCCAGAAGCGCCAGCGGCGGCGTGGGCGGCTGGCCCTGCCTGCCGATTGCCTCAAGCGCGCCGGTGATAGCCAGATAGTTGATGTCGTGTCCCGCCGATTGGGCCAGCGGGCCCGTCTGGCCCCAGCCCGTGACCCGGCCATAGACCAGGCGCGGATTGCGCGCGAGGCACGCGTCCGGACCGAGGCCGAGCCGCTCCATGACGCCGGGCCGAAACCCCTCGATCAAGGCGTCCGCGTTCTCGACCAGGTCCAGCACCAGCGCTGCGGATTCCGGCCGTTTGAGGTCCAGTTCAATCGACGTGCGGTTGCGCAGCAGCAGGTTGAAGCGCGGTTCGCGCTGGATGCCTAGCGCCACGGGATCCCGGCGCTGGATGCGCAGGACCGTCGCGCCCATGTCCGCAAGCAGCATCGCCGCCATCGGCGCCGGGCCGATGCCTTCGAGTTCGATGACGGTCAGGCCCGCCAGCGCGCCCGCGCCGGGCGTCTGCTGCGCGCTCATGCGGTGGCCGTGGCGCGTTCCGCGACCGCGGCCGCCAAAAAGCGCTGCACCGCCGCCCATGAGTCCGCATTGGCGCGCGCGTTGGCCGCGGCGTCGCCGCCGCCGGTCAGCACGATGCCAGACACGGCATGCGCACGAGCGATCTCGGTGGTGGGCACGCCGGGCGCCTGCAGGGCGTGGCCGGCATCGGGATAGTCCAGGTGCGCCACGGCGTGCGGATGGTCGGCGGCTTGCAGCGCTCTTGCCACGTCGGCGGCGTACTGGGTCGATGGCCAATAGCCGTCGTCGCCTGCGGACAGCACCAGGACCGGACCCGCTATCCGTTCCACTGGAATGCGGGCGCGCGCGACGGCGGCCGCATCCTGCTGGGCGTTCACGAACGCCTGCGCCTGGCGGCGCGGCTCGGGCAGGCTGTCGACGGGGCCCCAGTCCTGCGCGGCGTTGTTCTCCCAGACGTGCGCCAGCGGCAGGCCCGCCTGCGTCCAGGCGGGACCGAAGCGGCCCGTGCCCGGTTTGCCCGCGTTCAGCACGCCGTGCACGACCGAGCTGGGCACGTACGCGATTACCGCCGATACGGCCTGCGGATACCGGCTGCCCAGCAGCAGCGCCAGTTCGCCGCCGCGCGAATGGCCGCTGACCGCGACGAAGTCGCCCGCCGGCCTGACCGTGGCGCGCAGCCATTGCAGCGCGCGCTCGAAGTATTCCAGCGGAATTTCGGACAGGTAGTCCGGCAGACCGGGCGCGCCGAAGTAGCCCAGCGCCAGCGCGGCATAGCCGCGCGACGCAAAGAGCGCGGCCCGCGCTTCGTTGATGCCGCCGCCTGATCCGTTGAGCACTACGATGGCCGGATGCGGGCCGGGACCGGCGGGGGTGTACAGCACGCCCACCAGTCCGTCCTCGTTCAAGGGCTGTCGCGTGACGCCGCTGTCTGCGTGGCGCTGCTCGAAGCGGGCGGACGCGTGATTGCCGTGCGTGTCGCTGGCCGAGGCGCGTACCTGGATGACGCCATCCGCGCCTTCGGGAGCGGGCAGGTCATCGGTGTCGTCGGCATCGCCAGCCTTCACGGGCGACTGCGACCAGATCGGACCCTGGCCATCGGCGACGCCGTAGCCGCCGGATTCGGGCGCCTGCCCGGACACATCGACCGTCCCCGTCGCATCGGCAAGATAGGTGTTGCGGCTGCGCCAGATTTCGCCATCAGGCTGGCGCGAAGTCAGCGTCAGGATCACGGCGGAATGCGGATGAAAGCCTTCCAGCGTGAAGACGCGGGGAACGTCGATCAATGCGGCGGCGGGGGTGACGGCAAGACGGGCTGGCATGCTTCGGATATCCAATTGGAGCGTGAAAGCTTTTGAACATAGGTTGGCAAATCCAGGTTGCCAACGAAGATTTCCGCATGCCGATAATCGGTTTTCACCTAAGGACTGCGCGCCATTTGCAGATGGGAAATCGTTCGTTCCCATGCATGTGCATGACGCATAAGCTGCGAGGCATGATGTCGCTTCGCCTCAAGCCCGGCGTGCAAGGCATCGTCATCAACCGTGCCTTTCATGACCGATCTGTCCGCCATCCATCACGTCCATCACATATCTCCCGACCGCCAGCCCGCGTCCGCCGCCATCTCGCTGCGTAAGGTGTCCAAGCGCTTTGCGCGCCGCGACGACACGCCGCTGCAGGTGCTCGAAGGCATCGACCTGGACATCCCGCATGGTCACGTGATCGCCATTCTGGGCGCGTCGGGCTGCGGCAAGAGCACGCTGCTCAATCTGATCGCGGGTCTGGCGCATCCCGACGAGGGCAACATCCTGGTGGAAGGCGCCAGCACGGCGGCGTACACGGACTGGCGTGCAGTGGGATATCTGTTCCAGGACGACCGGCTGCTGCCGTGGCGCACCGCGCGGGACAACGTCTGCTTCGGCCTTGAGGCCACGCGCCTGCCGCGTGCCGAACGCCAGGCGCGGGCGCTGGCCGCCCTGGAGGCGGTGGGGTTGGCCGGCTTTGCATCGGCCTACCCGCACGAGTTGTCCGGTGGCATGCGCAGCCGCGTGGCGCTGGCGCGCAGCCTGGTGAATGAGCCGCGCATTCTGCTGCTGGACGAACCCTTCTCCAAGCTGGACCCCGGCACCCGCGCGCAGATGCACGCCGAGCTGCTGGAGATCCAGGCGAGCCGGGGCATGACCGTGGTGTTCGTGACGCACGATGTCGAGGAAGCGGTGGTGCTGGCCGATCAGGTGGTGATTCTGCAGCCACGGCCGGGCCGTATCCGCGAGATCGCACCGGTGACGCTGGACAGGCCGCGCGCGCCGTCGCAACCCGAGGTCGCCGAGCTGATCCGTCAGTTGCGCGTGCGGGTGTAGCGTCATGAACCAGACTTCGATTTCGGCCGTCCGCGTGTCGACATGGCGTGTCCTGGGCGGCAATGCGGGCCGGCGCCTCTTGCTGGTGGCGCTGCTGCTGGCGGCATGGGCGTTCGCCGCGCGCGGCGTGCCCGCGTACATCCTGCCGGGTCCGGCCCGCGTGGCCGACGCGCTGGGACGGCTGGTTTCCAGCGACACGTTCTGGCGCGATCTGGGCGTGACGTTCTGGCGGGTCATTGCGGGCTTTTCGCTGGCCGCCGTGGCGGGCACGGCGCTGGGGTTGCTGTTCGGCAGCCGCCGCAAACTGGGCGAATTCTTCGAGCCCGTGCTGGCCGTCACCAACACGATTTCCTCGGCCATCTGGGCCATCTTCGCCATCATCTGGTTCGGCATCTCCAACGCCACGACGATCTTCGTGGTGTTCATGACCGCGTTGCCGCTGATCCTGACCAACGTCTGGCAGGGCGCCCGGTCGGTGCGAGCCGACCTGGTTGAACTGGCGCGCAGCTTCCGCATGTCGCCGCTGCGCATCCTGCGCACGATCTATCTGCCGTCCATCCTGCCCGACTTCTTCTCCGGCGCACGCCTGGCCTTCGGCTTCGGCTGGCGGGTGTCGCTGGTGGCCGAGACGATCGGCGCGTCCAACGGCGTGGGCTACCGGCTGCGGCAGGCGGCCGACCTTGTGCAGACCGATCAGGTGTTCGCGTGGACGATCACGCTGGTCGGCCTGATGGTGCTGATCGAATTCTGCGTGCTCAAGCCGCTGGAAACGCACCTGTTCCGCTGGCGCCGCGCCGCGGCGGACTGATCTTCATTTTGTTTTTTTCTCCCCTCACGGATCCATTCCCATGTCCCAAACCATGAAGGCGCTCGTGCTCAACGCGCACGGCGGCCTGGACCAACTGTCGGTCGTCCATGACAAGCCTGTGCCGCAGGCAATTCCCGGCCACGTCGTGGTGCGCGTGCGCGCCTCGTCCTTCAACTACCACGATGTCTTCACGGTGCAAGGCATGCCCGGCATCAAGGTGCCGCTGCCGGTGATCATCGGCCTGGATCTGGCCGGCGACATCGCCGAGGTCGGCGCGGACGTCGAGGGCTGGAAGGCCGGCGACCGCGTGCTGGTCAATCCGCTGAACCGCGAGAAGGGTCTGATGGGCGAGATGCTGGATGGCGGCATGGCGCAGTACTGCCTGGTGTCCGCGGCGCAGCTTCTGCGGCTGCCGGCCAACGTCACGTATGAACAGGCGGCCGCCTTGCCGGTGGCCTATGGCACCGCCCACCGCATGCTGATCACGCACCGCACCGTGCAGGCCGGCGACAAGGTGCTGATCCTGGGCGCCAGCGGCGGCGTCGGCACGGCCAGCGTCATTCTGGCCAAGCGCCTGGGCGCCGAAGTGATTGCCTGCGCCAGCGGCGCGGACAAGCTGGCGCGGCTGCGCGAGATCGGCGCGGATCACGTCGTCGACTACCGCGAGACCGACTTCTCCAAATGGGCCATCCAGCAGTATGGCAAGCCGCAGCGCCGTGGCACGGCGGGCGGGGTGGACGTGGTGGTGAACTTCACGGGGGGCGACACCTGGGTGCCGTCGCTGCGCTGCCTGCGCCGCGGCGGGATCTTGCTGACCTGCGGCGCCACCGCGGGCTACGACCCGAAGGAAGACCTTCGCTACATCTGGAGCTTCGAACTGACCGTCAAGGGTTCCAACAGCTTCTACGACGAGAACCTGCTCGCGCTGCTGGACCAGGTCGACCGCGGCGAGATCGCGCCGCTGATCGACCGCGTGGTGCCGCTGGAAGAAGCGGCCGAAGGGCTGGCCGCCATCCGTGACCGTAAGGTCATCGGCAAGATCATCGTCGCTCCCTGAACCCCAATCGGAATCTTTGAACATGTCTGAACAGAACCTGCCCGCCGCGGCCGATATCCAGGCGCGTCTCTTGCGCAGTCCCTATCACCAGTGGCTTGGCCTGAAAGTGCTGTCGGTCGGCGACGGCGAGATCGTGCTGCAGGCCACGTGGCGCGAGGAATGGTCGGTCAACCCCGACAACCCCTACACCCACGGCGGCATTCTGGCCGCGCTGATCGACCTGACCGCGGACTGGGCGCTTGTCTCCCACACGGGCCGTGGCGTGCCGACGGTGGACCTGCGGGTCGACTATCACCGGCCCGCGATCCAGGGCGACCTCACGATTCGCGGCAAGGTCGTTAAGGCCGGCAAGCAGTTGTCGGTGGCCGAAGCGCGCATCGAGGACGCGCAGGGCGCGCTGCTGGCCAGCGGGCGCGGCGTGTACCTGACCGCGCCGCCCAAGGCCTGAGGGGAGAGGGGCATGAACAGCGCTCTGCCGCTCGATCACCTGGTGATCAATACGCGCTTTGGCACCGATGCGGCCGCGCGCCTGTTCGCGGCGCTGGGGTTCACGCTGACGCCGCAAGGCCGGCACGCGTTCGGATCGGTGAATCACCTGATGGTGTTCCAGGACGATTATCTGGAGCTGATCGGCCTGCCGACCGACGGCGGCACCTTGCGCCAGGAGATCCTGGACAACCCCGCGGGCATCGACGGGCTGGTCTACAAGCCGGCCTCGGCCGACACCGTGCATGCGGCGCTGACGCGCGCCGGCGCCGCAGTGGCTCCGCTGCACGCGTTCACCCGTCCGCTTGAACTGGACGGCGTGCAGCACGAGGCCAGCTTTCGCACCGTGCGCTACCAGCCCGGCGCTTTTGAGGCCGGCCGCGTCTATTACTGCCAGCACCTGACGCCGGAACTGGTGTGGCGGCCGGAATGGCAGACGCATGCCAATGGCGTGCGCGGACTGGCGGGCCTGACGCTGGTGTCCGCGCGGGCGCAGGCGGACGCGCAGGCTTATGCGCAGGCGGCGTTCGGCCAGGTGCACCTGGACGGGCGCGGGTTTTCGATACCCAGCCCCGGCTTCTCGGTGGATCTGCTGGATGCCGACGCCTACGCGCAGCGCTACGGCGATCTTGCCTGCGATGCGCTGGGCCGCGACAGTTTTTTCGGCGCCATCGGCTTGCGGGCGGGCAACCCCGATGCGCTGGATCGACACGTCGCGGCGCTGGGCGACGACCTGCGCGCGCAGCCCTGGCAACGCGATGGCGTGAGCGGCCTGGCCGTCGCCCTGCCGGGCTTGAACACCTTACTGGACTTCGTCTATGAGCACTGATCACGGCTTTCATGCGTACAACCTGGGAGGTCTTACGCCGCCCGGCGCCAATCCCGACGACGTGGCGGTGATTGCGCTGGACGATGAGCAGAACGAGACGCTCCTGACGGTCGGGCAGCTTGACGACCTGTGCAACGCTGTCGCGCGCGGACTGCTGCGCCGCGGGCTTCAACGCGGCGATCGCGTCGCGGTGCTGGCCGCCAACAGCGCGCAGTTCCTGGCGGTGCTGCTGGGCGCGCAGCGGGCGGGCCTGGTTGTCGTGCCGGTGAACTACAAGTTTCCGCGCGCCTTGTCGGACTTCGTCATTCAGGACAGCGGCGCGCGGCTGGTCTTCTGCGATGCCGCGCGGCGCGCGCAGACGCCGTCGGATCTGCCCGTTGTGGAGTTCGGCGCGCCGGGCGAGACCGGGCTGGATGCTCTGCTCGACCCGGGACCGTTCGAGGCCGTGACGCCGGCGCCGGACGAAGCCGCGTTCTTTCTGTACACGTCCGGGTCCACCGGCAAGCCCAAGGGCGTGGTGCTGTCGCATCGCAGCCATCTGTGGGTGGTGCGCACGCGTCTCGCCGGCCAAAGCCTGGCCGGGCAGCGCTATCTGATCGCCGCACCGATGTATCACATGAACGCGCTGGCGCTGTCCCAGCTTGCGCTGGCCGGGCAGGCAACCATCGTGCTGCTGCCGCAGTTCAAGCCGCGCCCCTACATCGAGGCCGTCGCGCGCTACCGCCCCACCTGGCTCACGTCCGTGCCGCCGATGATGGCGATGGTGCTGCGCGAGGAAGATCTGCTCGCCCGCGCCGACCTAAGCAGCGTGGAGGTCGTGCGCATGGGCTCGGCGCCCGTCAGCGAAGCCTTGCAGGCCGCCATCCGCCGCGCGCTGCCGCAAGCGCGCGTGATCAATTCGTATGGCACCACGGAGGCCGGCCCCGTCACGTTCGGCCCGCACCCGGCCGGGCTGCCGCAGCCCGACATGTCGATCGGCCATGCGCATCCGCAGGTGCAGGTGCGGCTGGTGGACGCCGCGGGCAACGAGAGCGATCAAGGCGTGCTGCACGTCAAGAGCCCCGGCATCATGCTGGGCTATCACAACCGTCCCGACATCCGCGCCGCCATCACCGCCGACGGCTATTACGTCACGGGCGACGTGCTGCGCCGCGACGCGCAGGGCTTCTATTACTTCGTGGGGCGCGACGACGACATGTTCGTGTCCGGCGGCGAAAACATCTTTCCCGGCGAGGTCGAGAAAGTGCTGGAAACGCTGCGCGGCGTGCAGCAGGCCTGCGTGGTGCCGGTGCCGGACGACATCAAGGGCCACAAGCCGGTGGCGTTCGTCGTGTCCGCCGCGCCCGGCGTGCTGACCGAAGACGCCGTCAAGCAGCACGTGCTGACGCACGCGCCGGCCTATCAGCACCCGCGCCGCGTCTGGTTTCTGGACGCCTTGCCGCTGGCTTCCACCAACAAGGTCGACCGCAACCTGCTCAAGCAGCGGGCGCGGGATGCGCTGGCTCAACCCGAGAGACACCCCAACAACAACGGAATACTGCAATGACCAAACCCGCACAAACCCTTGCGCGCATCGCTGCCGCCGTCGTGGCGCTGGCCGCCTTTCCGGCCGCGCAGGCCGCCGGCACCGTCACCGTGGCCCTGGGCATTCCGCTCACCGTCGCCAGCGGCGGCGTGTACGGACTGGGCAAGGACCTGGGCTATTTCGACCAGGAAAACATCGAGGTCAAGACGATCGTGTTCCAGGGCGCGGGCGCCTTGCTGCCGCAGGTGGCGTCCAAGAAGGTCACCATCGGCCTGCCGTTGCCGGAGCCCGTGCTGGCCAGCTACGAGACCGGCAAGACGCCGTTGCCGGTGCGTTACTTCTACAACACCATTCCGTCCAACGAGTTGGAGCTGGCGGTGCTGGCTGACGGTCCCATCAAGACGATCAAGGACCTGAAGGGCAAGAAGATCGGGGTCGGCGCGCTGACCTGGGGCACCATTCCGTCGACGCGGGCCCTGCTGCGGCAGGAAACGCTTGTGCCGGGCAAGGACGTGGACATCGTGGCGGTGGGCGTGCTGGGATCCGGCTTCCTGGCGCTGAAAGAGGGCAGGGTGGACGCCCTGAACTACAACAGCTCGTGGACCGCGATGCTGGAGCTGACCGGCACCAAGGTTCGCCGTCTGCCGTATCCGCCGATCTTCCAGAAGATCAACAGCAACGGCTTCATCGCGCACGAAGACACGCTGCGCGATCAGCCCGAGCTGCTGGCCCGCTTTGGGCGCGCGTACACCAAGGCGGTGCTGGCGTGCGACGCCAATCCGCGGTTGTGCGCCGAGACGTTCTGGAAGTACCAGCCCGAGGCCAAGCCCAAGGACGGCGACTACCAGAAGAACCTGGACGAAGCCGTCGTGCTGGTCAAAAAGCGCATGGACAGCACGTTGCGCCGTCCCGATGGCACCGACCGCGTGCCGGGCGAATTCGACCTGGCGGTGATCCGGTCCTTTGTGGGCGCGATGCACGAGGCGGGGGAGTTCAACACCGCCGACATTCCCGTCGACAAGATTTTCAGCAACCAGCTCGTGCCGAAGTTCTCGGCATTCGACGCCGCGGCGGTGCGCGCGCAGGCGAAGGCGGTCCAATGACGGCAGCGCCCTTGCTGCAGGCGCGCGCGGTGTCGGTGTCCTACCAGACGCGGCGCGGCAGCATCGACGCGCTGCGCGACGTGGATCTGGCGGTGGGCGAGGGTGAGTTCGTCACGATCCTCGGGCCTTCGGGCTGCGGCAAGTCCACGCTGCTCAAGCTTGCCGCGGGGCTGCTGACCCCCACGCGCGGCCAGGTCGACGTCGGCGGCGTGCCGGTTAAAGGCCCCAGCCGCGACATCGGCGTCGCCTTTCAGAAGCCGACGCTGCTGCCGTGGCGCTCGGTGCTCGACAACGTCTTGCTGCCCAGCGAAACCGCGGGCGAGCGCGGCGCCGATGCCGAACGCCGCGCGCGGGAACTGCTGGACCTCGTGGGGCTGCGCGACTTTGCCGGCAACTACCCCAACGAATTGTCCGGCGGCATGCAGCAGCGCGTGGGGCTGGCGCGGATGCTGCAGCGCGACCCGCGGTTGCTGCTGATGGACGAGCCGTTTGCCGCGCTGGACGCGATGACGCGCGAGGCGCTGACGCTGGAGCTGCAGCGGATCTGGATGCGCGATCGCAAGTCGGTGCTGTTCATCACGCACAGCATTGCCGAAGCCGTGATGCTGTCGGACCGCGTGCTGGTCATGTCGGCCCGGCCGGGCAGGGTGGTCGAGGACTTCAAGGTCGACATCCCCCGTCCGCGCACGATGGCGACGCTGGCCGAGCCCGCGTTCACCGCCGCCGCCGATCACCTTCGGCGCCACTTCATCGGATGACCTCATGCAACGACTGACCGCTGTCCTGTACCCGCTTGCCACACTGGCCGTGGTGCTGCTGGCCTGGCATTTTTCCGTCACCTACTTCAAGGTGCCAGACTACATCCTGACCACGCCCGGCGCTGTCTTCAGCACGCTGGTGTCGGTATTCCAGGACGGCACGATCTGGCGCCACATCGGCTACACCGTGGCCGCGACGCTCATCGGCTACGCGATCGGCAGCGCGCTGGCGCTGGTGCTGGGGGCATTGCTGGCGGAATCGCGCACGTTCGAGAAATTTGTGTATCCGCTGCTGGTCGCCATTCAGGCCACGCCCAAGGTGGCGCTGGCCCCGCTGATCCTCGTGTGGTTCGGCTTCGGGCTGGCGTCCAAGGTGGTGCTGGTGGTGCTGATCTGCTTTTTCCCGCTGTTCATCAACACCATCGTGGGCATCCGCCGCGTGGACCCGGACCTGATCGACGCGTGCCGCGCGTTCTCGGCGTCGCGCTGGTACATCTTCCGGCACGTGAAGCTGCCAGCGGCGTCCGGCGACATTTTTGCCGGCTTGCAGATCGGCGTGTCGCTTGCGCTGATCGGCACCGTGGTGGGCGAGCTGGTGTCGTCGGAGGCAGGGCTGGGTTACCTGATCGGATCGGCCGCGGTCAACCTGAACGTCAGCACCATGTTTGCCGGCGTGATCCTGCTGGCGGCATTTGGCGTTGCCGGCGCGCAGACGGTGCGCTGGCTGCATCGCAAGATCGTCTTCTGGGAGGCCGCCGGTGGCGCAGACACCCAAGCCCGATCCTGACGCGTTGGCGGCCGCGCGTGCGCAGATGCGCATCGATCTGGCCGCCTGCCATCGGCTGGCGGCGCAGTTCGGCATGACTGACCTCATCTACACGCACATCTCGGCCCGAGTGCCGGGGGCGGAAGACCAGTTCCTGATCAATCCGTTCGGGCTGCTGTTCGACGAGGTCCGCGCCGACAACCTGGTGACGGTGGGCGCGGACGGCGAACTTCTGGACGACCCGACCGGGCTGGGCATCAACCGGGCGGGCTTCGTCATCCATTCGGCGGTGCATCAGGCCCGGCCGGACGCCGTGTGCGTCATGCACACCCATACGCTGGCCGGCGTGGCGGTGTCCGCCCTGCGCGATGGACTGCTGCCCTACACGCAGCACGCGGCGCGCTTTCACGGCCGCGTTGGCTATCACGCCTATGAAGGCGTGGCGGTGGACCTGGACGAGCGCGCGCGGCTGGTGCGTGACCTGGGGCCGCACAAGGCGCTGATGCTGCGCAATCACGGCCTGCTGACCTGCGGCGCGACGGTCGGCGAGGCGTTCGAGCTGATGTACTTCCTGGAATTTGCCTGCCGCGCGCAGTTGCAGATCCAGGCGACGGGCCAGGCCGTCGCCGTGCCCGACCGCGACGCCATCCAGCGCGCGGCACAGACCTTCGACCGCGCCGCCGGCCGCAGCAGCCCGCGCCTGTGGCAGGCGCTGCTGCGCGGGCTGGACCGCACCGATCCCACCTACCGACACCTGCCGCCGGCGCGTTGACCGGACAGGACTCACTACTGGAGCACTCATGAAAGCCTTGCAATTGATCAAACGCGCCGCGCTCTTGGCGGCGCTGGCCGGCGGCCTGGCCGCGGCGCCCGCGCATGCCGAGAAAATCCGCGTCGGCTACTGGCCCAGCGGGCTCACGCTGGGTTACGGCGCGGTGCTGGAAGCCGGCGCCTTCTTCAAGGACCAGGGCCTGGAGGTGGAGTACGTGCACTTCTCGGACGTCAATGGCCCGACCCGCGCCATCGCCGCCAATGCCATCGACCTGGCTTTCGGATCCCCGGCCGCAGGTGCGTTTGCGTTGGCGACCGATGGCGTCCCGGTGAAGATCGTGCTGGCAACGCAGCCATCAAACGTATCTTTCGTGGTGCTGGAGGACTCGCCGATCAAGACGCTGGCCGACCTGAAGGGCAAGAAGATCGGCATGTCGCCCGCGGGCAGTTCCACCGCGACCATCGCCAGCGCCGTGTTGGCCGGCAACCACGGGATCAAGGAGAAGGATTTCACGCTGGTGCCCGGCAACGAGCCGCGCCTGGTGCAATTCCTGGCGCAAAAGGAAGTGGACGCGGCCGCGCTGCGCAACGTCACGACCGCGCAGTTGAAGGACCTGAAGGTGCGTACGCTATCCACGTTTGGCGATCAGTGGAAGACGCTGACCAAGAGCGACAGCGTGCCGTATAACGCCGTGGGCCTGGTCCGCGCGGAGTACCAGCAGAAGAATCCGGACGCCGTCGTGCGTGCGATCGTGGCGCTGCGCAAGGCGCTGGAATACGGCCACGCCAATCCCGCGCAGGTGGTCAGCGCGGTGCAGAAGGCGGGCAATCAGCCGCAGGCGGATGCGCAGGTGTTCGCGGACCTGTGGGACGAAAATTACCGGGTTTCGCTGAACGAGGCGGACCTGGATACGCTCAAGCGCGAGTTTCAGATTTTCAAGGACAACGGGACG
Organism: Achromobacter spanius; assembly: GCF_002966795.1. GTDB lineage: Bacteria > Pseudomonadota > Gammaproteobacteria > Burkholderiales > Burkholderiaceae_B > Achromobacter > Achromobacter spanius_D. Next base: position 4,572,000 of record NZ_CP023270.1, on the reverse strand, counting down.
CTGAAGGGGGATCTGCCGGCGGGCGCGCTCGACGCGGGTCCTTATCAACAGTCGCTCGCAAGGAAGTAAGGGCGGCGAATTGCCCCGGTGTCTGACACCCTGTTGAGACGGCCTTAAGCGCGCCAAGGCCGCAACGAACGCATGCGAAACGGCATGCGATACGGCATGCGAAACGGCCCGCCAAGCGGCCGTTTCGCCGTTTCAAGGCGTGCTTTGGAACGCCCTGTATGTGTTTATACGAACATATTGTTAACTAAATGTATCTACCATCTCCGGACGAATTTCCTCTGGGGAAATTCGCCGTTTGCCCAGGTGAAGCCAGGGTTTTCCCGGCCCTTTTTTAGGGCGAATGTATCTGTTTCATTCACCTCCGGGGTTGGTCTGCATATCAATTTCGTTTAAGATGCTGCCTTCTTCGTTCAGTTTGTCCCCTTTCTCTGGGTTTTCAAAAACTCGTTTTTGAAGCTCCCTGTCTTGCAAGACGCCGCGTCCCTCGCGGGCCGTCTTGTTGCTAGTGTCGGTTTGTATTGGCGGTTCAGCCCGTCTTCCGCACAACCCCCTTAGCTCCACGGTGCCTCCCGGGCCTTTGCCTGGCGTGCGTGCCTGAACCTATGGAGGCAAAAGCCAATGCGTTTTACCCCTGTCAAGACCCTGGCCGCCGCGGCCGTTATGTTTGCGTTTGCCGGTGCGGCCCAAGCCGCCGACGCCCCGCAATGCGAAATCAAGCGCCCGGTCACTTTCGGCGCCATGAACTGGGAATCCAATCTGGTCCTGGTTGACGTCGAACGTTTCATCATGGAAAAGGGCTACGGTTGCAAGACCGAAACCCTGCCCACCGAAACGCTGCCCGCCCTGGCCGCCCTCGAGCGCGGCGATCTGGACATCAATACCGAAATCTGGCTGAACAGCGTGGCCGACCCCTGGGCCCGCGCCGAGAAGACCGGCAAGGTCAAGCGCATCGGTGACCTGTACATGGGCGCCGAAGGCTGGTACATCCCCAAGTACACCGCCGAACGCCTGCCCGAGCTGAAGTCCGCCGCCGACCTGCCCAAGTTCAAGGACCAGTTCAAGGATCCGGAAGAACCCGGCAAGGGCCGTTTCTACGGCTGCCCGGCAGGCTGGGGTTGCGAAGTCACCAGCAACAACCTGTTCCACGCCCTGAAGCTTGACGACTCCTACACGCTGTATTCGCCCGGCACGGGCGCGGCGCAGAAGGCGGCCCTGATGTCGGCCTACAAGCGCAAGCAGAACGTGGTCTTCTATTACTGGTCGCCCACGCCGCTGGTTGGCGCCATGGATCTGGTCAAGCTGGACCTGCCGCCCTACGACGCCGAAAAGCACAAGTGCCTGACGTCGCCCAAGTGCGCCAAGCCCGAGCCCAGCGCCTATCCGGACAATCCCGTCTTCACGGCGGTGAACACCAAGTTCTCCGAAGATGCGCCCAAGCTGACCGAATTCCTGTCCAAGGTTTCGGTGCCGCTGCCGGTCATCAACGAAACCCTGGCCCACATGGAAGAGTCCGGCGATGAGTCCACCGCCGTGGCCAAGTGGTTCCTGAAGAACAAACCCGACGTCTGGACCAAGTGGGTCCCCGCTGACGTCGCCGGGCGCGTCCAAAGCGCGCTGTAAAGCACTGTGATCCTGGCTGCGCGCCGCGGTGGCGCGTACCGGCCCCTTGAGGGACCGGACCTCTTTGCCGGGATGGCCGCCGGCCGGGCGCATGCGTCCGGCCCGGCAAGCGTGCTTGTGCCGCCACCCGCGGTGGCAGTGATACCGGTGCAGGGCACCGATGCGGATGTGATCTGCGCGATCCATCATCCGTCCAGGTGCCAGGCACCCGTCTCAGTCTCGTTGTTTTCCGCTGCGCCGGCGCGCCCGGTGGCGACACGGGCGGCGAGCGCGCCAGAATGGAGTCGAATGCATGTTTCCTGAAATTATTCCCGCCCGTCAGGTACGGGGGGCGATCGACGGCTTTGTCGATCATCTGGTCACCAACTACGCGGACACGCTGGAGAAATTGTCCCAGCCCGTGCTGCACGCGTTGGTGTGGTTGGAGCAGTTGCTGCGCAATTCGCCCTGGTGGGCGGTGGTCGCGGTCACCGTTGCGATCGCCTATGGCGTCAGCCGCCGCATCGGCCTGAGCCTGGCGATGGGCGCACTGCTGTGCGTGATTGGCGTGCTGGGCCTGTGGGACGCCGGCATGCAGACGCTCGCGCTGATGATCATGGCAGCCGGCCTGTCGGTGCTGATCGGCATCCCGCTGGGTGTGCTGATGGCGCGCGTGAACTGGCTGCGTTCGGGCATGCTGCCCGTGCTGGACGTGATGCAGACGATGCCCAGCTTCGTGTACCTGATTCCCGTCGTCATGCTGTTTGGCCTGGGCAAGATCCCCGCCATCATCGCGACCGTCATCTACGCCGTGCCGCCGCTCATCCGCCTGACCGATCTGGGCATCCGCCTGGTCGACCGCGAAGTGCTGGAAGCGTCGCGCGCCTTTGGCGCCAACCCGCGCCAGCAGCTCTTCGGCGTGCAGTTGCCCCTGGCGCTGCCCAACATCATGGCCGGCATCAACCAGACCACGATGATGGCGCTGTCGATGGTGGTGATCGCGTCGATGATCGGTGCGCGCGGCCTGGGTTATGAAGTGCTGCTGGGCATCAACCGCCTGGAAGTGGGCCGGGGCCTGTTGGCCGGCCTGGGTATCGTGGTGCTGGCCGTGCTGTTCGACCGGATCACGCAATCGTATGGACAGCGCATGCGCATGGGAGGCCAGCGATGAGCAAGATCGAAGTCAAGAACATCTACAAGATCTTCGGAGCGCATCCGAAGAAATGGCTGGAAGCCGCGCAGGGCGGGATGAGCAAGGAAGAGCTGCTGGCCAAGAGCGGCCACACGCTGGGCCTGCGCGACATCAGCCTGTCCATTGAAGAAGGCAGCATCTACGTCATCATGGGCTTGTCCGGTTCCGGCAAGTCGACGCTGATCCGCCACTTCAACCGCCTGATCGAGCCCAGCGCGGGCCACATCCTGGTCGACGGCGTGGACGTCGTCAGCCTGAACAAGCGCGACCTGGAAGTCTTCCGTCAAAAGAAGATGAGCATGGTGTTCCAGCGCTTTGGCCTGTTTCCGCACCGCACGGTGCTGGACAACGCCGCGTACGGCCTGACCGTGCAGGGCGTGGGCAAGGCCGAGCGCGAGAAGCGCGCCCGCGACTGGCTGGAACAGGTGGGCCTGTCGGGCTTCGAGAACCAGTATCCGCACCAACTGTCGGGCGGCATGCAGCAGCGTGTCGGCCTGGCGCGCGCCCTGGCCACCGACGCCGAAATCCTGCTGATGGACGAAGCGTTCTCCGCGCTGGATCCGCTGATCCGCCGCGAGATGCAGGACCAACTCCTGCAACTGCAGGCCAAGCTCAACAAGACCATCGTCTTCATCACGCATGACCTGGACGAAGCGCTGCGCCTGGGCAACCGCATCGCCATCCTGAAGGACGGCGAACTGGTGCAGGAAGGCACGCCGGAAGACATCCTGCTGAACCCGGCCAACGATTACGTGCAGTCGTTCCTGCAGGACGTGAACCGTACCAAGGTGCTCAACGCCACCCACGCCGTGAACCCCGCGCGCCTGACGCTGACGATGCGCTCGCGCCCGGCGCATGCCGTGGACCGCATGAACGCGCTCAGTTACGAATACGCGCCGGTGCTGGACGGCAAGCGCCTTGCTGGCGTGCTGACCGCCGAGGCGGCCGCCAAGGCCATGCAGGAAGGCGCCCGCGATGTGTCCCGCTTTGTCGAGGACCTGGCCTCGGTGCCCGCCACCGCGGGCCTGGGCGAAGTGCTGGCGCAGCTGGTGCACAGCGACCAGCCGGTCGCCGTGACGGGCGAGGACGACGAGTTCCTGGGCATGCTGTCCCGCAAGAAGGTCGTGGAGCTGGTCACGCCGGCCCTGACCGAGACGGCGGTTTCGGCTGACGCTCTGACTGAAACCCCGGCCCCGACGGATGCGGACGCGGTGAACGCCCAGCCCGAGCTGGAACGCGAAGGCAAGGCCGCCGCCTGATTCCGGCGTTCCCTGCATGACCCTTTGCGCCCGCGTGCAGTTGCTTGCACGCGGGCGCAGTCACGATATGATGGCCTTCCTCTTCGTGCACCCTCGGAACCCGTCATGCCCCTCTTGAACGTCCAGATCATGCAAGGCCATTCGGCCGCCCAGAAAGCCACCCTGCTGAAGGCGGCGTCCAACGCCGTGGTGGAAAGCATCGCCGCGCCGCTGCCCAGCGTGCGAGCCGTGCTGCACGAAGTCCCGGCGGAACACGTGATCGTCGCGGGGGAAATCGGCAAGCGCATGGCGCGCGTGGACGTGGATCTGATCGAAGGCCGCGACGAAGCCAAGAAGGCCGCCTTGATCGCCGCGCTGAACCAGGCCGTGTGCGCCAGTCTCGACATCTCCGGCGAAGACGTCCGCGTGATTCTGCGCGACGTGCCCAAGACCGACATGGGCGTGGCAAATGGCTTGAGCGCCAAGGCTGCGGGACGTTAAGTCGCCCCGGCTGACCAAGGCAGTATTGAAAACGCCCGCTTCACGCGGGCGTTTGTCTTGGCGAGTGACGCGTAGGCGCAATGGCGTTCAATCCAGCTTCACATTCGCTGCCTTCACCACCTCGCCCCACCGCGCGATCTCGCTCTTGATGTAGGCGGCATATTCCTGCGGCGTCGACCCCAGCGCCTGCGCGCCTTGCACCTTGAGCTGCTTTTGCATCTCTGGCGATTTCAGCGCGCGCAGGATCTCGGCATTCAGCTTGTCGATGACCGGCGCGGGCGTGCCGGCCGGCACCACCACGCCTTGCCAAGCCCCCATGCCAAAGCCCGGCGCCACGGTTTCCGCCACCGTCGGCACGTTGGGCAACTGGTCGCTGCGTGTTTCGCTGGTCACCGCCAGCGCGCGCAGCTTGCCTTCGCGAATGAAGCCCAGCGAATCGTTCAGCGTGTTGGTCATCACCTGGACCTGTCCGCCAACCAGGTCCGTCATGGCGGGGGCGCTGCCGCGGTAAGGCACGTGGACCGCATCGATGTCCAGCGACCGTAGCAGCAGCAACGCGCCCAGATGTGTGACGTTGCCGGCGCCGGCAGAGCCGTACGACAGCTTGCCGGGATGCTTGCGGGCATAGTCCACGAAGGCGGGCGCCGTATCGGCGGGCACGGACGGATGCACCAGCAGGACGAGCGGAATGACGGCCGTGGTGGACACCGGCGCGAAGTCCTTGACCGGGTCGAAGGCCAGCGAGCGATACAGGTTGGGACTGAGCGCGATAGACGAGGTGTTGTACAGCACGGTGTAGCCGTCGGGCTTGGCCGCGGCCGCGTACTGCATGCCGATGTTGCCGTTGGCGCCGCCCTTGTTTTCGACGACGACGGTCTGGCCCAGCTGGTCGGTCAGCTGCTTGGCCAGCACGCGCGCCACCAGGTCGGTCGGACCGCCGGGCGGGAAGGGCACCACCATCGTGATCGGGCGGTCGGGCCACGCGGCCTGGGCGCTGGCGGCGCCTCCTAGCGCCAGAATGGCTAGCGTGGTCGCCAGCAATGCTTTTTTCATGGGTTGTCTCCTTGTGCTGTTATGGGTACTGCGGATTGGCGGCGGCGTCCTCTGCGGGGCGCTTGCCGCCGATAGCGGTCAGCTGGGTCAGCGCGGCCTGCCGGCCAGCATGCGTACGGCCGTGTAGGCCATTACAGGCTTGCCGTGCTGGTTGCGCACGTCGATGGCGGACGTGACCACCGCGCGGTTGTGTTGCGAGGTCGGGCGCACGCCGGTCACTTCGATCTCGGCCCAGATGGTGTCGCTGGCCACGACCGGCGCAATCATCTTCTTGTGAACCTCCAGCAGCGCCAGGCCCGTTCCCTGCACCATGCCCTGCATGATCAGTCCTTCGATCAGGCCATAGGTCAGCGCGCCGGGCGCGGGACGGCCCTGGATGGCGCCGTGGGCGTAGGTGGCGTCGATGAAGATCGTCTCAAGCATCCCCGTCACGCTGATGAAGTTGACGATGTCGGTCTCGGTCACCGTGCGGCGAAACGTCTGGAAGCGCTGGCCGACCGTCAGGTCCTGCCAGTAAAAACCCTGGCCCAATTGAGCGACGGGCGTGGTGTTGCGGTCTTGGGTCATGCGGTGTCCTTGGCGTTTTCAGAAAGGGGAGCGCTGGCTTGCCGGGCGGCGCCGGTGTCGAGCAGCGCATCGACCTGGGCGGGCGCGATGCCCGCTTCGGCCAGCACGCTGCGCGTGTGTTCGCCCAGGCGCGGGGGCATGGCGGGCGGCACGTGGGAGTGCTGCAGGCGCACCGGGTTGCGGGGAAAGCGGTAATGGCTGCCGGACGCGCTTTCCAGCGGCACGAAGAAATCGACGCTGGTCAGGTGCGGATCGGTCTCCAGATCTTCCAGCCGGTTCACGGGCGCGGCCGGGATCTGCAGCCGTTCGCATAGCGCCAGCCAGTACGCCGTGTCGTGGGCCGCGACGATGCCGGCCTGCAATTCGTAAAGCGTCTCGATGTGCCGGGTCCGCGCCGAGATATCGGCAAAGCGCGGATCCTGCGCCAGGTCGGGGCGGCCGGCGGCGTTGAAGAAGTCGCGCCAATGGGCGTCGGTATAGGGCATCAGGCACACGTGTCCGTCGGCGGTCTGGCACGGCCGGCGCCAGGGCGTGAGCACGCGCGGATAGCCGGCGTCGCCGGGCTCGTCCGCCAGATGCCGGCCGTAGTAGTGCTCGACCAGCGCAAACGACGCCATGCTTTCGAACATGGGCACTTCCAGCTGCTGGCCCTGTCCGGTGCGCGCGCGCTGGAACAGCGCCGCAAGAATGGCGTGCGCGGCAACCAGGCCGCAGGTCTTGTCGGCGGCAACGGTGGGCAGGTAGCGCGGCGCGCCGGTCTGGCGGCCGACCAGATCCGCAAACCCCGACAGGCCCTGGATGATGTCGTCGTAAGCCGGGCGGCCGTCGTAGGCGCCGCCCTCGCCAAAGCCATACAGGCCGGCATAGACCAGCCGCGGGTTGCGTGCGCACAGCGTGGCGGGGTCCAGCCCCAGCGCCGCCATCTTGGCCGGCCGCATGCTGTGCATCAGCACGTCGGCCTGATCCACCAGCGTCAGCAGCGCCTCGCGCGCGGCGGGCTGCTTCAGGTCCAGCACGATGCTGCGCTTGTTGCGGTTCAGGCCCAGGAAGATCGCGGACAGGCCGGGTTCCTGCGCGGGGCCGGTGCGCCGGGTGGAGTCGCCGCCCGGCGCCTCGACCTTGATGACGTCCGCGCCGTAGTCGGCCAGGATCTGCGAGGCATAGGGGCCGAATACGACGGAAGTCAGGTCCAGGACGCGGATGCCATCCAGCGCCGGGCCATTTGAAGGGGGAGGTGTGGTCATGGCGGAAATCCTATCGGCGCCGCACATACGCGTCTAATATGGCTTCGGTATTGCTTGATACGGAATCTGTTATGGCTATAGATTTGCGCCAGCTTCGGCAGTTCGTCACGATCGCCGAACTGGGGAGTTACCGCCGCGCCGCCGACGCGCTGCACATCGCCCAGCCCGCGCTGTCGGTGTCGATCCAGAAGCTGGAGCACGCGGTGGGCGTGCCGCTGCTGGTACGGGGCGCCAAGGGCGTCACCACAACGCCCGCGGGCGATGCCCTGATGGCCGATGCGCGCCGCGCGCTGTTCCATACCGATCAGGCGCGCCAGGCGGCCCGCCGGGTGGCCTTGGGGGAATGGGGGACGCTGCGCCTGGGATTCGTTGGCTCGGCCACGTACATGCTGCTGCCGCGCTGCCTGCCGGCTTTCCGCGCGCAGTACCCGGACGTGCAATTGGACCTGCGCGAAGACAGCACGGTCGGGCTGGTGGCGATGCTGCGTGCCAATGAAATCGACGCGGGCCTCGTGCGCGGTCCCTTGGCCGAAGACAGCGCGCTCGATTCATGGGTGGTCGAGCGCGACGACCTGATGCTGGCCGTGCCTGCCCGCCATCCGTTGGCTGATGCCGGTCCGATCGCGCTCGAGCGCATGCGGTCCGAAAACTTCGTGCTGTATTCGCCAGCCAAGGTGCCGGGGTTGAACGGCGTGACGCTGGCGCTGTGTCACAAGGCGGGGTTTTCGCCCCGCATCAGCCAGGAGGCGATCCAGGTGCAGACGCTGGTCAGCCTGGTCGCCAGCGGCCTGGGCGTGGCGCTGGTGCCCGGCGTGACCCGCGCCTACTCGACGCCGCACGTGGCGTTCGTGCCACTGACCGACCCGGATGCGCAAGGCGCGCTGTCGCTGTCGCTGGTGACGCATCGCGACACCTCGTGCGCGTCGGTGCTGCGGTTGCGCGACAGCATGCTGGCGCCTGTGCCTGCCTGATCTGAGCTACACCACGCTACACCGCATAAACCACCCGGTGCGCCTCCGTGGGCAGCGGCAGGTCCCAGCGGTGCAGCATGCCGGTCAGCGTCTTGTTGGACAGCGACGTGTCGCGCCGTGCATTGCGGCGCAGCAGTTCGGCACGCGGCTTTTCCAGATACACCAGCTCCACGTCCGCGTGATACGCGTACAGCAGGTCCAGCGTCTTCTTGCGCATCAGCTCGCTGAGGTTGGTGGCATTCCACACGAACGGCGCACGCGCGCGCAGCAGGGCCTTTGCACGGTCGATGGCCAGATGCGCGACCATGCCCTCGTTCTTGCCGTGGCGCAGCCCCAGTTCCTCGCGCGCATCGTCGAACGACACTACCGGCAGGTCCGGATGATGCGCCGCCACCCACGTGTTCTTTCCCGACGCCGGCAGGCCCGACATGACGATCACGCGTGAGCCCGGCTCCTGGAACAACGCATAGTCGGGATGCACGTCGGCGCCGCGGAAGTAGCTGACGGCGGTGTGCGCGTCGGCAAAGGCGCGGGGCTGGCCAAAGCACTGCTCGTCGCGCGCCAGCTCGCAAAAGAGCGCGATGTTGTCCAGCACGCGGCCGGCATCCGCACAGATGCGGCCGCGCATGTCGGCTTCGGCCAGCATCGCGAGCAGCGGCAGGGACACGTGCCAGGACAGCTCGCGCACGATGAACTCCGGCGAGCGGCCGCGGCGCGAGCCTTCCAGCGCGAAGAACGGCACCTGATGCGTGGCGATCAGCCGGCATATCGCTTCGCGAACGGCGAACGGCACGCCCGCGTCCCACAATGCGATGCGCGCGTCGATGGCGCCCTTGCGCGAATGGCCGGGTTGGCCGATGGCGCCGGTGACCGGGTCGATCACCGTGGTGCTGTGCTTGGCCACGTCGTGCAGCAGGGCAGCCAGGAATACGATCTCCTGATCGGCGCGGGACGCGGCCTGGTACTGCGGCAGGCCGAGCAGCGCGTCCACCACCATCTGCGTATGCGTCCACACGTCGCCCTCGCCGTGATAGCGCGGGTCCTGCGGCGTGGTCTTGGCCAGTTCCAGCGCGGGAAAGGCGGCCAGGCACGCGGCATAGTCGGCACCGCGCCCCGGTTCGGGCACGAGGGCCCGGATCTGTTCGTGATTCATGAGGTCTCGCCGGTGCGGGCGTCGCGCAAGGTGTCCCAATCCACCGCGAGGCGCGGGGCGTACAGGTCGACGCCATCGGCGAGCTGGTTGGGGATGAAGGGCTGCTCCGAATGGTGCATGTCCGAATCCAGGATGGCCTGCACGAAGTCGCGCCGCACCCACTTGTAGCGGGCAACGGTCTTGCCGTCGGCTTCGGCCTTGATGTAGAGGCCTTCCGACAGGTCCGACTTGTCGCACTGCTTCCAGGCGCGCGCCAAGTCCAGGCCTTCGCGCAGCACGGTGGCTTCGAAGGCGTCGCGCCAGCCGGCCGTCTTGGCCAGCGACGGCTTGAGCAGCGCCTTCAGGTCCGCCAGCCGCGCGGGCGCCGGGCCTTCGTACAGCACGGGCACGGACAGCACCGGACCATCGGCCAGCAGCGCGCGGCGCGCGCCGGTCGACAGGAACTCGCCGGTGCGCCGGTCCAGCATGTCGAACTCAAAGAAATGATGCGGCAGGGCGTCGTAGAACACGGAGTGTTTCTTCGACAGCGTTTCCCCGTACATCACATAGCGGTCTTCCAGCCGCTCCAGCAGCCAGTCCGCGTGCGCGGCGGCCCAGGCCTTGACGAAGCTGAACTGCCGCTCGCGGCCACCGCCGACCAGGTAGTGGCCGCGGGATTGCAGCAGCAGTTCGCCGGACGGGCCGAAGCTGATGCCGGTATTGGCGCCGTCCAGCTTTTCTTCGACGACGAGCGTCTGGCCGGCCAGCGTGCGATAGGGCACGTGGTCATGGCCTTCGTCCCCGTCCTGCAGGCGCGAGCCTTCCAGGTGGGGCGTTCGGGGGTATCGGAACAGGTCAAGCGATTGCGCGTAGGCGCAGAAATCCAGCGTCATGGGTCTTCTCCAGCAAATGGGAAAAGCCGACGACACAGTCTTTACGGGAGGGGAAGCGGGGAGGGGGTGTGTTGCGCTTCCTGGATCCGCGCCTGCCGGGCGGGGGTGTGCTCATTACATGGCGTCGAGCAGCGAATGCGGGCAGGCTGACCGCGGTACCAGGACGGTACTCGTCGGCGTTCAGGCGATTTGACGAATGGCAGACACGGTTGCACCCAGAAAGCGAAAAAGCGTTGAAAAAGCAGGGCCGAATGCTAAGTCAGCGCGGCGGCGCTTGTCAATGCGCCGCCGCGTGTGTGGCAGGACCGCGTCAGGCGGGCGGCGCGGCGCGCAGCACGATCTGCGTGATCTCCGACGGACGGCCAAGCCGGATCGGAAAGCCCGGCCAGAGACCCGCGCCGTTGCTCACGTATAGCTGCATGTTGCCGACCTGGTACATGCCCGACACGTAGCCTTCATTGGCCAGTTGAGTGATGAAATGCGGGCCCAGAATCTGGCCGCCGTGCGTGTGGCCCGACAGTTGCAGACCGGCGCCGGCTTGTGCGTGACGGGCAGCGCCCACCGGCCGGTGGCTCAAGAGGATCACCGCCGACGATGGCGGCACGCCCTTCATGGCCGCGTCGATGTCCGGCAGGGGCTGGTTCACGCGCGCCGCCACGCTGTCCGTGATGCCCGCCAGGACCAGCGGCTGGCCGTCGCGTTCAAGCGTCATGTGTTCATTGAGCAGCATGCGCAGGCCGAGTTTCTTGAAGGCGTCGATCCAGCCCAGGTATTCGGCGTAATACTCGTGATTGCCCGGGATCGCCACCACGCCATACTGCGCGCGCAGATCGGCCAGCGGTTGCACGTCGGCGGCGCGTGCAGCGGGCGTGCCATCGACCAAGTCGCCCGTGATGAGCGTCAGGTCCGGTTTGAGCGCATTGGTGCGCGCCACGACGGCCTGCATCCAGTCGCCTTGCAGCAGGCGGCTGGCGTGCAGGTCGGTCAGATGCACGATGCGAAAGCCGTCGTACGCTTGCGGCAGGTTGGGCAGGGCGACCTCGATCGTCTTGACCTCCGGCACGCGCACGGCCTGCCAGACGCCCAGCGCCGACAGCGCAAGCGCGGCCACGGCGGACCCGGCGCGCAGACGCGTGCAACCCAGCAGCGCGCGGCCGCGTGGGCGCGAGAACAGCGACACGATCAGTCCCGCCACATCCGTGATGAAGAGAAAGCTTGCCAGCAGAATGAGCGCGCCGAACGCCCAGCCCAGCGCCATCAAAACGGCGGCGGGCACCTCGGGCGACGCCATGGTGCCGAAGAAGTTGCGGGTGATGAGATGGTGCTCGGCGGCCAGCACGACCAACCCCGACAGCAGTATTCGGCCGGGGGCGGGCCATTTCAATTGCCAGACGAAGCGCCAGATGACGTAGAGCGCGATCAGCGCTGTGATGACATGAAACACGTGCGAAATCCTGAATCTTGTTGTTGGAATCGCCCGGCTCGGCCTCTCGCTGCCGTCCGGGCGAAATGTCCCGCGAGGGAGCGCCGATTAAACAACGGATTTTGCGCGGCAGCTGAAACATGGGGAGGGTTGGGGGTGAAGCGTAGAATCGCAGGCGCCCGAATCGCTTGCCCGGCAACTCGGTGTCTGACACTCAGGTGAGATGCGCTTATAGCCTGAGCGATTGTCTTGCGGGTTGTCTTGCTGGTGTCAGACACCAGCCGCATTTTTGGAAATGTCTTGCCCACGCTCATCCGCCCCGCCCGCCCCGAAGATGCCGCACTGCTGCCCGCGATCGAACGATCCGCGGGGACGTTGTTTCGCGACGCGCCCGGCCTGGAATGGATCGCCGACGACGCGGTGATGTCCGAGACCGAACATCTGCGCCTGATCGCGCAGGGTACGTCATGGGTGGCGCAAGAGTCGGAGCAGCTGTGCGGATTTCTCTGCGGTGAACGCTTTCATGACGCGCTGCACGTGTGGGAGCTTGCGGTCGACGCCGGTCATCAGCGGATGGGAATTGGCCTGCGCCTCGTGCACGCCGCATGCGGTCATGCCAGGGCGGCCGGTCTGGCCGCGGTCACCCTGACGACCTTTCGCGACCTGGCCTGGAATGCGCCCTGGTACGCGCGGCTGGGATTCCGGGAAGACAGGCCGTTGGCCGGATCGCGGCTGCATGCCGTGCTGGCGGCCGAGGCCCGCCACGGGCTGCCGGCTGAGCGGCGCGTGGCGATGCGTCTGCAAATGGAAGCGGACGTATAGTCTGAGCCCTGCCTCGGGTGCGTAGCGCTGCGGTTTGCCGCCGCTGGATTACCCAAACATAGTCCGTTATTCTGCGCTATCGCGGTGCGCCGGCCGGCGCCCGTGGCTGCGCAGCCGTGCCCGATGATGCGCATTCGGCCATCGCGCCGAGTCCGGGCGAATCGCGCTGGGGTCTCCCTTCAGGAGCAACATGGCAAGAGAACGCAGGGTGCGCTTGTTGACCGTGCTGATTTCGCTGGCAGTGCTCAGCGTGGCGGTCGGCTTTTTCAATGCCATGTACGCGGGCTACCAGGCGCAAAAGACACAGGTCGTCAAGAACACGCTCGACTCCAATCTGGCCTATGCGCAGAAGCTGGCCGACATCATCAACCTGTATATCCAGACGGGCGACCGGCAGCTCACCGCGGGCGCGAACCGCATTCCACGGCTGGCAGATGTGCCCGGCGCGCTGCAGGGCGAACTGTCAGATCTGGCCGGCACGATCGAGGGCGTGACAGCTGTGCTGCTTGCCGACCCCGGCGGCCGGATCACCAGCCGATCCGAGGGCGGTCCGCCGCCGCTGGCCGCCATCAAGCAACTTGACGAACTGGGCGTACGCGAACTGCGCGCGGGGCAATGGGCGCGGCCGTGCTGCCTGCCGGGCGCTCGCTTTGCCACGCTGACACTGGTGGAGCCTGTGCGTGGCCCGCAGAACGCGGTCTCCGGGTATCTCGCTGCCATCGTTGTGCTGGAGCATGGCGGCGGCTTGGACCGGCTGGTTGGCCAACATGCGTATGCGGACGGCACGTCCGTGTACCTGGTCAACGGCGCGGGCCAGATGCTGTACCGCCACGGGGTGGACGCAGATATCGCGAGCGCGGTCCAGGCGCGCCTGTCGCCAGCAACGGGTCCGGGCGTCGAGCAGGTGACGGACGCTTCCGGCGCGCAGGTTATTGCGGGATACGCGCCGCTGGTCAAGGGCAATTGGGCGGTCGTGGTGCAGCGTCCGCTCGAGCGCGCGCTGTCGCCGCTCAAGGACCTGTTGGGCGCGTCGCTTCAGTTTGCCCTTCCGGCCGTGGCGCTGACCTTGTTGCTCGTCTGCGCGTGCGCTTACGCGATCGCGCGGCCGCTCGCACGACTGGCGGATGCCTTCGCCAGCGACGAGCCGGTCGGTCCGGCGGCCTTGCGCGCCACCACGCTCAAGACCTGGTACTTCGAGGCCGAAAAGCTGCGGCAGGCGCTGGCGGCCGCGCAAGCGCGCCATCGGGACGAGGTCGGCCGGCTGAACACGGAATCGCTGACCGATCCGATGACCGGGCTGATGAACCGCCGCGCCTTGCGCGCGCGGATCGACGAGCTTGTCGCCGCTGCGTCGCCGTTTGCGGTCATCGCGCTTGATCTGGACCACTTCAAGCAGATCAATGATGTGTATGGCCATCCGACGGGCGACAAAGTCCTGGTCGTCCTGGCGCGGACGCTGCAGGAGAACGTGCGCGCCGGGGATCAGGCCTTTCGCATTGGCGGTGAGGAATTCGTGATGATCTTGCCGCAGCCCGGCGCGCAGGACGACGCGCAGCCCGGTGCGCAAGATGACGCGCGGGTTGCGGCACGGACCGCCGCACAGACTGCTGCGCAGGCGGCCGAGCGGATCCGGGCGGCCGTGGCGGCGCGCCCGATGCCCGACGGCGTGCGCCCGGTGACCGTGTCCGTGGGCGTGGCGCTGTGGCCGCGCGATGGCGCATCGCCGCAGGCAGTCATCAAATGCGCCGATCAGGCGCTGTACCAGTCCAAGCAGGCGGGGCGGGACAGGGTGACGATGTGGGATGCGGCGGCTGACGCGTAAAAACGCCCGGCGGCCCGCTTGCCCCGCCGGCGGATCAGGCGCCCGCCAACCCCGAAAAAAACCGCTTCGCGTTGGACTCCAAACCTTCGATGTAATACCCGCCTTCCTGCACGATCAGCGTCGGCAGATTCAGCCCGCCGACCTCGCGGCCCAACCGCTCGAAGCCGTCTTCGGACACGCTGACCATCGCCTGCGGATCCTTTTCGAAGATATCGAAGCCCAGCGACAGCACCAGCGCGTCGGGCTGGAACAACGTGATTGCGCGGCGCGCCTGCGCCAGCCGGTCGAAGAACACGGATTCGGGTGAGCCGTGCGGCATGGGCAGGTTGATGTTGTAGCCATGGCCCGCGCCCGCGCCGCGCTCGTCTTCAAAGCCTGCGACCACTGGATAGAAGTTTTCGGGATCGCCGTGGATGGACACGTACAGCACGTCGCTGCGTTCGTAGAAGATCTCCTGGATCCCCTGGCCGTGATGCATGTCGGTGTCCAGGATGGCCACGCGCGGAAACCGGGACGTCAGCCGTTCTGCGGCGATGGCGGCGTTGTTCAGATAGCAGAAGCCGCCCGCGGCGTCGCGCCGTGCATGGTGGCCGGGCGGGCGGCAGATCGCGTAGGCGCTGCGGTCGCCGGCCATCAGGGCATCGGCGCCCGCGATGGCGCATTGCGCCGACCAATAAGCGGAATGCCACGTCTTCGGGCCGACCGGGCAACTGCCGTCGGCCAGGTAACGTCCGGCCTTGGCCAGCACGCCGCGAAGCGCATTCGGTTCACGTACAAAGACGTTCGACACCACCTCGCCGCCCCAGTCCCCGGGCAACTTCATCCAGTCTTCGTGCGCGTCCTGCAGAAAGCGCAGGTAATCCAGACTGTGCACCGCCGCGATCGCGCCAGCGCCGTGGTCGGCGGGCGCCTGGACGTCGAATCCCAGCTTGCGCGCCGCCTGCACCAGGCCGTCCAGCCGCGACGGCACCTCCTGCGGCGTGCGCATCTTGCCGCGCGAAAAGTAGGTCTGCGGATGGTGAAGCTTTTGATCGTCGTGGAAGAACGCCTTCATGCCTGGGACCTCGGGGTTGGTTGGCACGCCACACACGCGGCGGCCGCGGATCAGCAACCCTGAATTCTTATCCAGGGGGAGGGCGCTGCTTATGAGGGGAAACCCGGGGAATGGCTCGGGGATAGCTCGGCGAATGACCCCGCAGATCACCCCAGCGGATCACCCCAGCGAATGACTGGCATTCCCGCGCGGCAATCGCCGTTGTCACGCCCCCGCTTAATCTGGATAATTGCGACTGCTTCCTATTTAGCTAATTTGCCTGGCGCCGATCCATGCCGACCCCCGATCCCTCTCCCGCCATTGCCGTGCAGCGGCTATACGACGCGCATCACGGTTGGCTGTTCGGCTGGCTGCGGCGCCGGCTGGGCAACAGCGCGGATGCGGCGGATCTGGCGCAGGACACCTTTGTCGGACTGCTCGGCGCGTATCGTCGCCGGGCCCTGCCGGATCTTCAGGAGCCGCGCGCCTATCTGACCACCATCGCCAAGCGGCTGATGGTGGATCTGTATCGGCGGCTGGCCCTGGAACAGGCCTATCTTGAGGTCCTGGCCGCGATGCCTGCGCGGCACGCGCCTTCCGAGGAACAGCGGCTCGCCGTGCTGCAGACGCTGCGCGAGGTGGACGCCTTGCTCGCCGCGCTGCCCGACAAGGTGCGGGCGGCCTTTCTGCTGTCTCAACTGGATGGCCTGACGTACGAGCAGATCGCCACCGAAATGCGCGTCAGCGTCCGCACGGTCAAACGCTACATGGCCGAGGCGTTCACGCATTGCATCCTGGCGGACGCATGACCGGCGCGGGCATGCCGATCGACCCGCGGATTGCCGGCGAGGCTGCCGATTGGCTGGTGCGCCTGCATTCCGGACATTTCTCCGAATCCGACCGCCTGGCGTGCGAACGCTGGCGCCAGCGCAGCGACGAGCACGACCGCGCGTGGACGCGGGCGCAGGCGGTGCTGGCCAAACTGGGCGGCCTGCCCCCCGGCCTGGGCCGCGCCACCGTGCACGCCACGGCCTCGCGGCGGGCGGGACTGAAGGCGCTGGCCGGCCTGATCGTGGCGGCGCCCGCCGGTTGGCTGGCGTGGCGCGCGGCTCCGGCGCAATGGACGGCCGACTACGCCACGCGCAGCGGTGAACGCCGCCGGATCGAATTGCCCGACGGCGCCATCCTGGTACTCAATACCGCCAGCGCGGTGGACCTGGCCTACGATGCCGCGCAGCGCCTGGTATGGCTGCGCGAAGGGGAAATCCTGCTGCGCTCGGCCCACTCGGGCGCTGCCGATCCCCGGCCACTCCGGGTGCGCACCGCCGAGGGCAGCGCGCAGGCGCTGGGCACGTACTTTTCGGTCAGGCAGATGGACGCGCGCACCCGCGTGGCGGTCATCGAAGGCCGGGTCCGGGTGCAACCGCGCGCAGGCACGGCAGGCCTCGTGCTGGAACCCGGTCAGCGCGTGGATTTCTCCGCGGCGGCGGTGCAGGCCCCGGCAGCCAGTCTGCATTCCCCCGCAGCCTGGCTGGACGGCGTGCTGTACGCGGACAACCAGCGGCTCGGTGATTTCCTGCAGGAGCTGGGCCGATATCGCCCCGGCGTGCTGCGCTGTGATCCCGCCGTGGCCGATCTGCGGATATCCGGCGGATTTCAGACGGACGATACTGACGCCGCCCTGCTCGCCGTGGCGCGCAGCCTGCCCGTGCGCGTGGTGACCCGGACCCGGTACTGGGTCAGCGTCGTACCCGCTTGAGACGCGGCGCGGTGCGGCACGTTGTCACCTTTTTTGCGCTCGTCCGACATGTTCATAAAGCACCTTCGCTTGGACTCTGTCGGGATCAGCATGTCTTCAAGATTCACTCCCTCCGCGGCTTGGCCGCAGCGCCGCACCGCCGCAGGCGCGCTATGCGCGGTGTTGGCCGTGGCCGTGCCGCAGGCGTATGCGCAATCCGGCGCGGCGGCTTCGTCCGCGGCGGCATCCACGCGCTTCAACATTCCGGCCGGTCCGCTCGGGCCCGCGCTCACGGCCTTTGCCGGTGCGGCGCGCATCAACCTGTCGTTTGATCCTGCCCTGGCCGAAGGCCGCGCGACGGCGGGCCTGCAAGGATCGTGGCCGGTGGAGGAGGGCCTGACTCGTCTTCTGGCCGGCACGAATCTGGCGGCACGTCGCGACGCGGCCAACGTCTACACGCTTCGGCTGGTGCCGGCGGCACCCACGGCCTTGCTGCCCGCCGTGCGGGTGGAAGGCGTGAATGAATCCGCCTACGGACCGGTGACGGGCATCGTGGCGCTGCGCAGCGCCACCGGCACCAAGACCGACACGCCGATCATCGAAATCCCGCAGACGGTCAACGTCGTCACGCGGGACGAGATCGCCTCGCGCGGCGCACGCAGCATCGTCGAGGCGCTGGCCTACACGCCAGGCGTCTACGCGCCGGGCGGCAGCACGGATCTGCGCTACGACAACATCTATCTGCGCGGCGGCTTCGGGGCGCGCAACAACCTGGACGGCGCGCGCCTGCCCTTCGGCGCCTACAGCTTCGGCATGCTGCAGATCGAGCCCTATGGCCTGGAACGGATCGAGGTGCTCAAGGGGCCGTCGTCGGTGCTGTATGGCCAGAACAATCCCGGTGGCCTGATCAACATGGTGAGCAAGCTGCCCACCGCCACGCCGCAGCGCGAGATCGCGCTGCAGACCGGCAGCTACGGCCGTGCGCAGGCCGCGATGGACCTGAGCGGCCCGGTCGATGAGGCCGGCGTGTGGAGCTACCGCCTGGTGGCGCTGGCCCGCGACGCCGCGCAGTCCTCGCACTACACCAAGGACGATCGCATTTTCGTGGCGCCGGCGCTGACATGGCGCCCCAGCGCGGCCACGTCGCTGAGCCTCTTGGGGTTCTATCAGGAGGACCGGCAGGTGCCGCTGTACGGCAACTTGCCCGCCGCGGGAACGCTCTATAGCAATCCCAATGGCCGTATCCCCCGCGACCGCTTTCCCGGCGAACCCGGGTGGGATCGCTATGACCGCGAGCAGTATTCGGCGGGCTATCTGTTCACGCATGCGTTCAACGACACATGGACCGTCAAACAGCAACTGCGCTACAGCCACATGCGCGGCGAGGCCCGCACCGCGGTCGGCTATCTGCTCAGTCCCGTGGACATGCGGACGTGGTCGCGCACCATGACGCGCGGTCAGGGCACCGGCGCGACGCTTAACGTCGACACCCAGGCCATCGCGCGGTTCCGCACGGGCGCCGTCGGACACGAATTCCTGATGGGCCTCGACTATCTCGACATGCGCGACACCTACAAATTCGCCAACGTCATTGCCGGGGTGCCCGCGCTGGATCTCTTCGATCCCGTCTATGGCAAGCCGCGCCCGGGGCTGCGGGATCTGATCCCGCGCATCGATACGCGGCAAGACACCGAGCAGACGGGCGTCTACCTGCAGGACCAGATTTCCTATGGCGGCTGGCTGCTGACGCTGGGCGGGCGCTACGACATGGCGCGCAGCACGACGCGCAACCAATTGACATCGGCCAAGACAACGCAGGACGATTCCGCCTTTACGGGCCGCGCCGGACTGACCTACCTGATGGCGAACGGTCTCGCGCCGTACGTGGCGTATTCCACGTCCTTCGCGCCAACGGGGGGAACGGACTTCAATTCGAATCCCTTCCGGCCCGCCGAAGGCCGGCAAATCGAAGCCGGCCTGAAATACCAGCCGCCCGGCAGCGACAGCCTGGTCACGCTGTCGGCATATCAGCTCACGCAGGACAACGTGCTGACCAGCGACACGACGCCCGGACGGCCGCCGGGCTTTCAGACGCAGACCGGCCAGATCCGCGCACGCGGCATCGAGCTGGAAGGCAAGGCGAATCTGGCGCGGGGGTGGGATCTGATCGCGTCGTACGCCTATGTCGATGCCGTGGTCACGCGAAGCGCCAACGTCGATATCGTCAACGGTGTGCCGGAGTCGCGCCAGGGCAAGAAGCAATACTACGCGCCGGCCCATCAGGCGGCCGCGTGGCTGGGCTACAAGGTGCAGGGCGGCCCGCTGCAAGGCCTGGGGCTGGGGGCGGGCGTGCGCTACGTCGGCGCCGATTGGGGCGACCCGGCCAACACCTTGCGGATTCCGGCGGTCACGCTGTTCGATGCGGCCCTGTCCTACGATTTCGGCCAACTGCAGCCCGCCATGCGCGGACTGACGCTGGACCTGAACGCCAGCAACCTGTTTGACCGAACCTACGTGGGCACCTGCGTCACCGCCACGGCGTGCACCTATGGCGCGGGTCGCCTGGTGCTCGCTACCCTGAAGTACGCGTGGTGACAATCCGCGGGCGCGGCCGGCCTCGTCCGCGGATGCGGATTTCCACTATTGCGGCGTGATCTACGCCGCTTTGACGATGCCCTGCCACTTTTCGCCCTCGGACACGTTGAATCGGGCAAAGGTGGCGGGGTCCGATCCCACGCTTAACGTTTCGTCAATGTAGGGGCGCGGTCAAAGCCCCACTGGCAATACGGCCGGATCACGGCGGCGCACGGTGTCGAGAAAGCGCTCCAGCAGCTCGTCGCGTTGGCCAAGCGAGGCGAGGAACGCCGGTGTGCAGGTGATTTGCGCGTAGGGCGTCTTCATTAGCGGATGGTCGATATGCGCCGGATTGGGCAGGCCGAGCAGATCACGCAAGCGTAGAACGGCAAGGATTTCCGTAGGGTGTACGGCCAGGAGCGGCGTGCTGAACTCGAACTCTTTGGCGTTGGTTTCGTGCTCGCGATAGGTGATGGCGATGCGGTCCACGTGGACGTCGCAGGCGGAGAGGAGTGCGGGCAGGAACTTGTCGAGGTCTGGTTCGCGCCATTGGGATACCAATGGGGCCCAGGCCGGATCGCGAGGGAGGGCGTGCTTGTCCAGGTCCAGGGGTTGGCCTAGCCAATTGCTGATGATGGTCAGGCCGAAGCCGGCGTAGCGCAGGGTGGTGCCGATAGGCAAATCATGACCACTGCGCACGCCATAGCCGCCTTCCAGCCCGGCAAGTGTCGTCAGGTACAGACTTTTGGCGACGTCGGGGTACCCTAACGCGATGGTGCCGAACATCAGGTCGGTATGGCCGTCCAGGTCGCCGATGGCGACGCGCGAAATTCCCTTTAATCGTTCCATACTTATCGCTTCTGAAATGGCTCTTCTCCTGAAGCCAGATGCCATGTGAAGAATGGCATCGTTGAGTTGCCCCCTTTTGGCATCCAGAAGTCCCTGGGCGCACATCTGCATTCCGTACTTGTACAGATCTATTGCCGCCAAGCCTGGCTCGTCGCTCTCGCCGGACAAATAGCGGTTCAAGCGCTCACTCGGCGGCCACATGTCTTTCGCCCATTCTTCAACTTTGGGCAAAGTCTTTTCCAGTCGGGATTTCGTTCTCTTTTGTTCCATGTCACATTCCAGGCCAATCGTTGAGCTGAATACCAGATCCCTGGCCGACCCCTTTGCCTACCAGGGTGTTGATCTTTCCATTAGCATCGAGAAACACCTGAGCGTGCATGTACTGGATTTTTCCCCGTGTCACAGCGTTCTCAATAATGTCGGCCTTTTCCATAACGAAAGGGTCCAGCTCCAACACCCTTTCGCGCTTCCAATATGGTCCTCCTCCCCGAGCCAATTTCGTCACCTGTTCAGTGTTGTATTCCCCACCCAACCTTTGCGTCTCCTTGGAAAGCTCCGTCGTCCTACTTTTCCCCAACGTCGTTTTGATTTCCACCACGATCAACGTCTCTTCCGAAAACGCCAACGTCTTGTACTCAGACGGACCCCGCAGTCCTTCAATGTGATCCCGCGCCTCGGCCTTCGGCACGCGGATCTGCATTTCCGGTGGAGGCGGCACCCAGACCAGCATGTCAAGTCCGTGGCCGCTCCTGTTCTTCAGGCCAAACATGCTGGGGCCATCATTCTTCAGGTTGTAGCCCAGGATGTTTTCCGGCTTTACGCCCCAGTGGCGCACCATCCCCGCCGCGAAGATCTCCTCGCCCGCATCGCCCACCACGTTCCGAAGACCTCTACCCTTACGCGCGGTATCGATCATCACCGCACGCAGTGCGACCCGCTCTCGAACGCGATTGACGATGATGGAAAAATCACCCGGACCCGACTTCGCATCAACGTTCAACCTGGATTTATTGGTATCCGGGGAATAGGTTTCGACTACCCGCATGCTGCCCCCACCCGGGACACGCTCGCGGGTGTCGACGACCGTTTCCAGCACCGTCGCTTCGCCATGCTTATGCTGGCCCAGCCGCCTGAGCTCTTCCTCGCTCAGCATCCTGGTGTCCAGCTTTACCGCCTTGTTTCCGACCTGGCGCATCATCCAGCGGGCGGTTCCGAAGACTGACGGCGTGAGCATCGCCAGGTTGATGCTCATGAAGACCTGTTTGCCGCGCTCTTCGGCGGTTTTAGGGTCGGACAGCGCGGCCAGCGATTCGAAGAATTTCTCGCCGATGCTCAATCCTTCTCCGGTGATCATCCGGCTTGTGCCATCCACCATCGCATCGAGCGCCAGCGCACGATCAATGGCCACGAAGAGATAGCGCACGCCCGCCGCGGCCCCGCGCACGCCCAGCGCGAGCTGGCCGGCGACAGGCACGAATGCCAGCAATGCGGTGGCGACTTCAAAGAAGCCCTTGATGGCCTCCCAGATGTGGACCTTCGCCTTGGCGCGCTCAAAGCCGTCGGCCAGATCCCTGACCGCCCGGTCAATGGGATAAAAGCCCTTTGGGATGTTCCACGTGAACGGCATGCGGTGACTGATCCGGCCATCTTCATCGATGTACTCGGTGTGGTCGGCAGGTTGCCACGTGACGGTGGTGAAGGTCAGGTAGTAGAGCTTGCCGCCAGCGAACACGAAGTTGCGCTGAACCTGAAACCCGAGGCCGTCGCCCGTCCGCCGGCCGAATTCGTCGAGCACGGCGGGCGACAGCACGTCATCTGCTATCTCATCGTCCAGGCAGATGATTTCGCATTCCTGCACCGATAGAAACGCGCTGAACTCCGCCAGGCGGGCGTCGCCGTATGCCGCGCCGAATGCGTGCAGCACCTGAAGCAGGAAGGTGTCCCGGAAGTTGCGTTCCTTGTTCGGGACCCATGGGTTGTCCATGAACCACCGGTACGTTGCGGCGGTTCCCTGCGAAGTGATGCCCAGATAAAGGTCTGCATTGCGCGGACCGCCATCCGGGTTCAGGGAAAAGATCGGGCCCGGCATGGCGCATTCGGTGCAGATCTTCTGGGGGGCTGGCAAGGTTCCGTCGGCCGCATCCTGCGCCAGCTTGTTGTAGCTTGCCGCTACGGCATCGTTACTCAATGACCTTCTCCATCAGGGCTTTACGGTGCGAGCGCAAAAATCCTTTCAACTCGTGCTGAGAGTCATGTGGCTGGCTGGCGGCATCGAGCATCTGCACGAGGCGGATGAGGAACAGGTTGTTGGAGAACGACTGACCGTAGATCAGCCCGAGCAGAAGGCTTCCATGGAAGTTCTGCGGTTGGAGCCGGTCGAGGCCGCGGATGGTGTCGCTGGTTTGGGGCGCCGCGCACGTAGCGCACGGGCTTGTCGCCGTGCCAGATCGTGAACAGCGCGGCGCGGTCCAGAACATTGCCGAAGTCGACGGCAGCGTTGGCGCTGGCTAGCTCCACATCCAGTAGAAAGGTCTCGGACAGACCTTTCTGTAACGTGATTTCGACGCCGTCGAAGGACTCGTCACCCTTGGAAAATGTGAAGCGCAGATCGGATTGGATAGGAATGGCGTGCTCCCACGACGACAGACCTTTCCACCACCGGTGAATGCACAGTCTGCGGCGCCATTACGGCACACGCAAAACGCTTTGAATATCAGATGAGTCTTATTGTTATCGGAATGGGACGGAACTCCCACCGCCGCGCCGTTATATACGTGGGCGGGGCTGTAGAACGCTCACGCGGTCAGGCGTTAATTCGCGTAATCGCAGCATGCACATCGTCCACATGCACCATCAGTTCCCGCACCTGCCGCAACAGCGCGAACTGATTCAGCACCGCGCTCCAGCGGGGCGAAACCAGCAACTGATGCAACACAGGCGCAAGCGCCGACGCATCGGGCGCGTCCCCTGCGGCGACCAAGCTGGCGTAGTCCAGGCTTTCATGCGCTGAAAGCAGTTGCATGCGGCCCGCGGCATTAAGCAGGCGCGGCGCGGCATCCGCGGGCGCATCGGAAAAGTACAGGACCGTCCTGGCGAGATCAGCCTCGTCTGCCGATAGCGCCGCCAACGCTGCGCCGCGCAGATGCACCGCCCCTTGGTGGCTTTCAAACGGATAGATGGTCTGCGCATCCGCATGCGCAAGCAATCGCAGGCCGCGCAGCAAGCGAGGCAGATCCGTCGTCGCCGCGTCCGTGGATGCCTTGGCCTCCACCAGCAGGCACACATCCCAGACCGGCACCTCGGCGTCGCCAGCAGCCTTGCGCAGCAGCGCAACGTCCCATTCGGTCTTGGCGCGGTCGGCATTGCCGGGTATCGACGCTGGTACGCGCATTGACGTTGCAACGCGATAGGTCTCGCCCGTGATGGACGCCAGATGCGCAGCTAGCGCGGCAATGGCCTGTTCGGCCTGGGCTTCAACGGCAATGCCGCGGCGGCGCGCGTCCAGACCCTGCGCGGCGGCCTGTGGCGTGCCGGGCCGGGGACCTTGCCGTTGCCAAAGGGTTTGATAGCGCTGAACCAGCGGATCCGACGCCAACGCGTCCATCCGCCGCAGACGTGCCAACGCGGAATCGTTGAGCAGCCGGTCCAGCGGGCCGGCAATCGCCGGGTCCGCCGCAAGCGCTGACGACGGCGCGGCAAGACATGCCTGCGCGCCTCGCGTCAAGGCGTCCCAGTCCTCCGCCGCTGCCGCCGCATGCAACGACGCAAGCGCTTCGACCAGCGGCCCAGCCGGCATCCCACGGCGCTTGCCTGGATGCGCAAACGCGTCGACCGCGGTACGCACCGCGCGCCGGTCCGCCTGCGCATGCGCCGACAGCGAAGCGTGTTCGCGCACCAGCGGGGATTGATGCCGCAGCACCATGGCCTGAAACGCAGGATCTCCGCCGCGCTCGCGCAGCGCGTCCCGAATCAGTTGCGACAGCGCGCCTACGAACAGCCGTTCGGAAACCGGGGGCGGCGTCGCGCCAGCACTTAGCGCAACGCGGGCCTGTTCGATGGCGATGGCAAGCGCCGTCGCCGGGTCGGAATCTTCAAGCCCGCTGCGGGCCGCGGGCAGTGGCCCCACGCGATAGCGGCGCGGGATGGCGCGCAGCGTCTGGTCCAACAAGGAAAGCGGCAAAGCAGAGGGCATGAAGATTCCGTGTCATGCTCGGCCTCGCTACCAGGGAACGATCGACAGGGCGACCGAAGCGACGACGACCACGACAATAATCGTGAGGATGTGATTGGTACGCATATTCTCTCCTTTAAGCCACCGTTCAACACTACCGGCTTACGTTGTTCCCCGTCTGCAACTGAACTTTTAATTTCTCATCGGATGTTAGCGGCGCGTTTGCCGAGCACTTTTCCTGCGTCCTCGCGGGGTATAACCAAAGACATGCGGCCGCGAAATCGTCGCGCCGCGCCGATCGGGAGGTGCCATGCGCGACATCGTGCAATTGCGTCCGGAAGGCCTGTATTGCCCAGCCGGCGGCTTTCATATCGATCCGTGGCGGCCGGTCGAGGTCGCCGTGCTGACGCATGGCCATGGCGATCATGCGCGCTCGGGCATGGGGCGTTACCACACCAGCGCCGAAGGCTTGCCCATTCTGCAATGGCGGCTGGGAGACCAGGATTTCCGGGTTCACGCGTACGGCGAAGTCTTCACGCTGGGCAATGCGCGCGTGTCGCTGCATCCGGCGGGCCACGTGCTGGGCTCCGCGCAGGTGCGCATCGAAGTCGAGGGCGAGGTCTGGGTCGTGTCCGGAGACTACAAGCGCCAGCCCGATCCAACGTGCAGCCTGTTTGAAGTCGTGCCCTGCGACACCTTCATCACCGAGGCCACGTTTGGCCTGCCCATCTACCGCTGGCCCAGCGCCTCGGACGTGGCGCGCGACATCGTGCAATGGCGCGACCACTGCGCCGCGCGGGGCGAGGCCGCCATTCTCTATTGCTATGCCTTGGGCAAGGCGCAGCGCGTGCTGGCCGAGTTGATCCCCTTTGCGGATCGGCCCGTCTACCTGCATGGGGCGATCGCCGCGGGCGTGGATGTTTATCGCAAGGCCGGCGTGCCGCTGGCGGACACGCGTCTGGTCATCGACGCGGACGGGCCTTCCGCGGCCTCGGGAACGGGATTTGCTGGAGAGCTGATCCTGGCGCCGCCGTCGGCGGCGGGCAGTGCGTGGCTGCGGCGCTTTCGCAAGGCACAGCACGGGTTTGCGTCGGGCTGGATGCGGCTGCGCGGCAACCGGCGGCGCCGCAACATGGACCGCGGCTTCGTCGTGTCGGACCATGCGGATTGGCCGGACCTGCTGCGCACCATCCACGACACCGGCGCCAAGCGTGTCATTGCCACGCACGGCGATACCGAGGCGCTGGTGCGCACACTGAATGAATCGGGCATCGCCGCGGAGACGCTGGTGACGCAGTATGGCGAGGACGATTAGTGCGGTCATCGAACGAAGATCGACAGGGGAACGGACGCAGGCATGAAGCGATTCGCGGCGTTGTATCAGGAGCTTGACCGCAGCACCGCCACCTTGGACAAGCGCGCGGCGCTGGTGGCGTACTTCCGCGATGCCCCGCCGCGCGACGCGGTGTGGGCGCTTTATCTGCTGGCCGGCGGCAAGATCACCAGCACGCGCAAGAAGATCGCGGGCGTGGGCGAGTTGCGGGCCTGGGCGGCCGACGCATCCAGTACCGCGCCGTGGCTGCTGGACGCCTGTTATGACCAGGTTGGGGATCTGGCGGAAACCCTGGCGCTGCTTGTTCCGGATCCGCAGGTGGCCGCGCCGGATCGCGGTCTGGCTGACTGGATCGAAGAAATTCTGTTGCCCGTCGCGAATCGCGATGAGTCCGAGCGGCGCGAGGTCGTCGTCTCGGCCTGGCTGGGCTTGCCCTATGCAGAGCGCCTGGTCTTCAACAAGCTGCTGACCGGGGCGCTGCGCGTCGGCGTGTCTCAGCGCATGGTGCAGCAGGCGCTGGCCGAAATGTCGGGCGTGCCCATTGCCCGCATCGCGCAGCGCATGCTGGGCGCGTGGTCGCCCAGCCCGGCGTTCTTGCGCGATCTGCTCAGCGCCGAGGAACTGCCCGGCGACCGCCAGCAGCCGTATCCGTTTTTCCTGGCGTCGCCGCTGGAAGGCGATCCGGCCGTCCTGGGCCCCATCGACGAGTGGCTGCTCGAATGGAAGTGGGACGGCATCCGCGCGCAGCTCATCCGGCGGCGCGGCGAGGTTTCCATCTGGTCGCGGGGCGAAGAGCGCCTGGACGGCCGCTTTCCGGAAGTGGAAGCGGCGGCCGCCGCGCTGGACGTGGACTGCGTCATCGACGGCGAGCTGCTGGCCTGGCAGGACGGCAACACGGATCCCATGCCGTTCTCGGCGCTGCAAACCCGCATCCAGCGGCTGAAACCCGGGCCCAAGTGGCTGGCCGAGGCGCCCGTGCAGTTGCTGGCGTACGACCTGCTCGAACTCGACGGCGCGGATCTGCGCGAACTGCCGCAGGCCGAGCGGCGCGCGCGTCTGGAAGCGCTGCTGCGCCGCCATCCCGACCCGCGGCTGCGCATGTCGCCGGCCGTCGCGCCGTCAAGCTGGGAGGAGGCCCACGTGCTGCGCGGCGAGTCGCGCGAGCGTGGCGTCGAGGGCTTCATGCTCAAGCGTCGCAGCGCGCCGTACCAAAGCGGGCGGCGGCGCGGCGACTGGTGGAAGTGGAAGATCGACCCGCTTACCATCGACGCCGTGCTGCTGTATGCGCAATCCGGCCACGGCCGCCGCAGCACGCTCTATACCGACTACACCTTCGGGCTGTGGGAAGGCGACGCGCTGGTGCCCATTGCCAAGGCGTACTCGGGCCTGGACGACAAGGAGATCCTGGAGCTGGACCGCTGGCTGCGCGCGCACACGCGCGAGCGCTTCGGCCCGGTGCGCTCGGTCGAGCCGGTGCAGGTCTTTGAACTGGGATTCGA
Organism: Achromobacter spanius; assembly: GCF_002966795.1. GTDB lineage: Bacteria > Pseudomonadota > Gammaproteobacteria > Burkholderiales > Burkholderiaceae_B > Achromobacter > Achromobacter spanius_D. The sequence continues at coordinate 4,544,337 of NZ_CP023270.1, read as the reverse complement.
AGGCGTGAACATCTCCAAGCGGCACAAGTCCGGGATCGCCGTGCGCTTTCCGCGCATCCTGCGCTGGCGGCACGACAAGCCGGCGGATCAGGCCGACCAGCTCGACACGCTGAAGGCGCTGGCGCGATGAGCAGCGCGGCTAGGGGCTGGGACGCGCCGCTGGTTGCGTGGTTCGCGGCGCGCGGCTGGAAGCCCGCGAATTTTCAACGCGAGACGTGGCGCCGCTATCTGGACCGCGAGTCGGGCCTGTTGCACACGCCCACCGGCAGCGGCAAGACGCTGGCGGCATTTGGCGGTCCGCTGCTGGAGGCTGTCCACGAAGGTACACCCGAAATCACACCCAAAGTCACGCGGGCGAAAACGGCCACGGGCGAGGGCCCGCGCGTGCTGTGGGTCACGCCGCTGCGCGCCCTGGCTGCGGACACGACCCGGGCATTGACGCAGACCGCGAGCGAGCTGGGCATCGACTGGACGGTCGCGTTGCGCACCGGCGACGCCAGCGCGCGCGACAAGCGGCTGGCGCGGCAGGGCAAGGCGCACGTGCTGGTGATCACGCCCGAATCGCTGGCGCTGCTGCTGTCTTACGCCGATGCCTCGCTGCGCTTTCGCGCCCTGCGCTGCATCGTGGTCGACGAATGGCATGAACTCCTGGGCAACAAGCGCGGCGTGTTGCTGCAACTATGCCTGGCGCGGGTCCGCAAGCTGTCGCCGGCTGCGCGCACGTGGGGGTTGTCCGCCACGCTCGGCAACCTGGAGGAAGCCCGCGCAGTGCTGCTGCCGCAGGCGCCCGGCAGCGCGCTGGTGGCGGGCGCCAAGCCCCGCAAGATCCAGATCTCGACGTTGCTGCCCGAACGCAGCCGGGCGCTGCCGTGGGCCGGCCATCTGGGGCTGTCGCAGCTCGAACGCGTCTTCAAGCGTCTTTTCGATGTGCGCGCCACGCTGCTCTTTACGAATACGCGCGCGCAGGCCGAACTGTGGCATCGCGCGTTGGAATCGATCTGGCCGGAGGATCCGCGCACGCTGGCGCTGCATCATGGATCGCTGGATCCCAAGCTGCGCGCGACGGTCGAGCAAGGGCTGCGCGATGGCACGGTGCGCTGCGTGGTGGCAACGTCCAGCCTGGATCTGGGCGTGGACTTTCCGGCGGTGGATCAGGTGCTGCAAATCGGCAGCCCCAAGGGCGTCGCGCGCCTGCTGCAACGCGCCGGCCGCGCCAAGCACCGGCCCGGCGAGTCCGGCAACGTGGTCTGCGTGCCCGCGCAGGCGCTGGAACTGATCGAGTATGCCGCGGCCCGGCAGGCGATTGCGCGCGGCGAAATCGAATCCCGGCAGCCGCCCATCGGCAGCCTGGACGTGCTGGCGCAGCACGCCGTGACGCTGGCGCTGGGCGGCGGCTTCGAGGCCGGCGATCTGTACCAAGAGGTGCGTGGCACACATGCCTACGCCACGCTCGACGCCGCGACCTGGCAGGCCGTGCTGGATTTCATCGTGCAGGGCGGACGCGCGCTCGCAAAGTATCCGGACTATCACCGCGTCGTGCGCGACGAGGACGGCTGCTACCGTGTGCACGACCGGCGCATCGCGTTCCGGCATCGGCTGTCCATCGGCACCATCACATCGGACGGGGCCGTGGCCGTGAAGTATCTGCGAGGCGGCAGCCTGGGGTCGGTCGAGGAAGGGTTTCTGGCGCGCTTGCGGCGCGGCGATCGGTTCCAGTTTGCGGGGCGCACGCTGGAACTGGTGCGGCTGGAAGGCATGATCGCCTACGTGCGCCGCGCAAAGGGCGGCGACGGGCCGGTGGCGACGTGGCAGGGCGGCCGCATGCCCTTGTCCACGCAATTGGCGAGCGAGGTCGAAAGCCTGTATTCCCATCCGGGTGCGCATGCGGAAATGCGCGCCGTCGAGCCGCTGCTGCGCATCCAGGAACAGGCCAGTGCGCTGCCCGACCACGGCCGGCTGGTCGCCGAACTCATCAAGACGCGGCGCGGCTCGCATCTCTTCCTGTTTCCATTCGCCGGCCGTGCCGTGCACGAAGGCATTGCCGCGATGGTCGCGCTGCGCTGGGGCCGGCGGCAGCCCAACACCATCTCCTACACCGTCAACGATTACGGCCTGATGCTGACGCTGGCCGAACCCGCCGCGCTGGACGACGCATTGCTGCGCGCGTTGCTCAGCCCCGACAACATGACGGACGACCTGCGCGACGGCGTCAACCTGGGCGAAATGGCGCGCCGCCAGTTCCGCGAGATCGCCCGCGTCGCGGGGTTGTTGACGCCGTCGCTGCCCGGGCAGGCGGCGCGCTCGCTGCGGCAGGTGCAGGCCTCCAGCGGACTGCTCTACGACGTGCTGCGCCGTTACGATCCCGATCATCTGCTGCTGGCGCAGGCCGAACGGGAAGTCTTTGAGCTGCAACTGGAGGCGCCGCGTCTCCTGGCCGCGCTGCAGGACTGCCAGCGCCGCGAACTGGCCTTGTGCGAGCCGCGCGCGCTGACGCCGCTGTCGTTTCCATTGTGGACGGAGAGCTTGCGCGGGCAGCTCAGCACCGAAACCTGGCAGGCCCGCGTCAAACGCGCCGCCGAACAACTGGAGAAGCGCTATGCACACATCGCCTGAGGCCGGGCTTGCGCTGGCGCTGGCAGGCGAGCCCGTCGTGCTGCTTGGCGCGCGCGCCTTGTACTGGCCGGCGCGGTCCCGGCTGGTCATTGCGGACCTGCATCTGGGCAAGAGCCACGTTTTTCGCCAGGCGGGGATCGCCGTGCCGCGCGGCGCCACGATGGACGACCTGCGGCGCCTGTCGGATCTGATCGCCGTGACGGGCGCCACCGAATTGCTGATCGTCGGCGACGTCCTGCATGGCCCCGCTGCGCAGGCCGCCTGGCGCGATGCGTGGATCGCGTGGCGCGAGGCGAATCCGGGCGTGGACGTGGCGGTGCTGGCCGGCAACCACGACCGCGCGCTGGATGCTCCGGCGCTGGGCATGCGCCAGCTTGGCGAGGCGTGGTCAGATGGCCCGTTCCTGTTCCGCCACGTGCCGACGCCGGACACGCAGGGGCGGCATGTGATCGCTGGCCACGTGCATCCGAAAACGCGTGTGGCGGGCGTGCCGCGCAGTTGGCCGGCATTCTGGTTGCGTCCGGGGATCACCGTGCTGCCGGCTTTCTCGGATTTCACCGGCGGGCATGCGGTGCAGGGCGGGCAGGGCGCGTCGCTGGTCGCGTGCGTGGAGGGCGATGCGCTGCCCTTGGGATGGACACCGCCGAACGTGGCGTGACGGGCACGGCGTTTGCTACGTGAGTGTGCACTCCCCCGGGTGCACTCCCCATCCCGTCCGCGACCCGCACCATGACCGAACGCTCAGGCCAGCTGTACCGACCGAATTTCCAGCTCCAACTGATCGGCGAGCTGCTTGCCGATGCGCACGCGCCGATCGATCCCGGCCGGTGGCTGCGAATCCTCGTGGAACAGGGATGCGATGAACTGCCGCTGCCCGGCTCCGGCCGCACGCTGGATCGTTGGCAGGCGCTGGCTCGCGTGGCGGCGTCGGACCTTAGCTTGGCCAAGCTGTTTGAGGGCCACACCGATGCCCTGGCCATCCTGGCGGAACTGCATGCGCCCGCGCCACCGGCCTGCAGCCGCTGGGCGGTGTGGTGCGCGGAGCCGCCGGACCACCGCGTCCAGATCCTGCCGCGGCCGGATGGCACGGCAGTGCTGCAGGGCGTCAAAGCGTGGTGTTCGGGCGCGGCATCGGTGACGCACGCGCTGGTAAGCGGCTGGAATCCGTCGGGAGAGGCATGTCTGGCCGCCGTGGCAATGGAACAGGACAGCGTCGAAGTGACCGATGCCGGCTGGCATGCCGTAGGCATGCGCGCATCGGCAAGCGTCGACGTGGCCTTTCGCGACGCGTCCTGCACGCTCGTGGGCAAGCCGGGCGACTACGTGCATCGTCCGGGATTCTTGCATGGCGGGGCGGGCATCGCCGCCTGCTGGTACGGCGGACTGCTCCACATCGCGGAAGCGTTGCGCCGCGCCTTGCCCTTGAATGCCGCCGATCCGCATCGCCTGGCGCACCTGGGCGCCGTCGACGTGGCCCTGGCGCAGGCGCGGGCGGTGTTGCGCGCGACCGCCGCCGAGATCGATGCGCACCCGCGGCAGCCGTGCGGGTTGGCCTGCGCCCGCGCGCGTCTCGCGGTGGAGTCGGCTGCGGCAGAGGTAATCGGACGGGCGGCGCGCGCGCTGGGCGCGGGTCCGTTGTGCCGCGATCCGGGTTTTGCGCAGGTGATGGCCGATCTGCCGGTCTTCATCCGGCAGAGCCATGCGGAACGCGACCAGGCGGCGCACGGCCAAGCCGTGCTCGATCACGGAGGTGTGCCATGGGCGCTGTAGCCGCCGACCATTTCGAGCGTCTGTACCGAGCCGATCCCGACCCCTGGCGCGTGGCAAGCGCCTGGTACGAACGCCGCAAGCGCGGTCTCGTGCTGGCGGCGTTGCGCCGCGAACACTATCGCCACGCCTTCGAGCCGGGCTGCGGCACGGGGGAGATGACCCGGTGCCTTGCGCTGCGCTGTGCGCGCGTCTGCGCGGTCGACGTCGCACCGGCCGCGGCGGCGCAGTGCCGAGCCCGCGTGGACGGCGAGGGCATGGACCATGTGCAGGTCCTGGCGCTGGACCTGCCGCGGCAGTGGCCCGACACCCCGGCGGGCGGTTTTGACCTCATCGTTGTGTCGGAAGTGGCGTATTACCTGGACGACGCCGCGCTCTCCTTATTCCTGAGCGGCGTCGATGCGTCGCTTGCAGAGCATGGCGAGATCGTCGCCTGCCACTGGCGTCCGGATTTTGCCGATCGTCTCCAGCCCACGGACGCTCTGCACGCGGCGATTGGCGCGCTGCCCGGCCTTTCGCGGGAAGTGCATCACGAAGAAGACGAGTTCCGCCTGGACCTCTGGCGCAGACAACCCCAAGGAAGCCATTCATGATCGGCGTATGCATTCCTGCGCGCAACGAAGAGCGCTATATCGGCGCATGCCTGCGCGCCGTCATGCGCGCCTCTCGCCATTCGCGCCTTGGCCGCGAGGCGGTGCGTATCGTCGTGGTGCTGGATCACTGCGCGGATGGGACGGCGCAACACGCGGCGGGCTGGCCGGTGGATCTGCTGACGGTCCAGGCGCGCAACGTCGGCCTGGCGCGCGCGGCGGGCGCGCAGCATCTGCTGGATGCCGGCGCACGCTGGCTTGCCTTCACCGACGCCGACACCTGCGTGTCGCCCGATTGGCTGGCCGACCAGCTATCGCTGAATGCGGAAGTGGTGTGCGGCACGGTATCGGTGGCGGGATGGGAAGCGCACGGCGCGTTTTCGCAACGCGCACGCCGGGCGTTCGCCGCGCATTACCACGACCGCGAAGGCCACCGGCACGTGCATGGCGCAAACCTGGGCGTCGCGGCGCCCACGTACCAGCGCATCGGCGGGTTTGCGGCGTTGCACTGCAGCGAGGACCAGGCGCTGGTCGACAAGCTGGAAGCTGGCGGGGCGCACATTGCATGGACCAGCCTGCCACGCGTCACGACAAGCGCCCGGCCATACTCGCGCGTCGACGGCGGATTCGCCACTGCACTGCGGGGGGGATGGGATGCAGAGGCGATGGGCTCCGGCACTCAGGCGGATGCGGAGGCGGAGGGGCGTTCACCGTCCTGCCATTGCTTGTGATACGCGATCAACCGCATCAAGGCGTGTTCAGCGCTGGCCCGGCGAATGCTGTTGCGGTCGCCGTCGAAGCGCGCCGTCTCGGCGTAGATTGCAGGCGAGGCGTCGGCCGGTCCCGCCTTGAACACCCACGCGTAGCACTGCGTGCCGGCGGGAACGTCGGGGTCGGTATCGTCGGTGACGCCCGTGTTTGCGATCGCCACATTCGCCGGGCTGTTGCGGGCCGCGCCCAGGGCCATTTCCCGCGCCACGGCTTCACTGGTGAGATTGTGGCGTTGCAGCGTCCGCGCAGCCACGCCCAGGCACTTTTGCTTGGCGCCCGGCGAGTAGGCGACGAACGCGCAGTCCAGCAGCGCGCCCGCGCCCGGGATGTCGGCAAGCGTGGCGGCGATCAGCCCCGCCGTGCAGGACTCGGCCGTCACCAGTTTCAACGAATGCTCATGCATGTAAGCGGCGACCCGTTCGATGGCATTCATGCCCATCCCTCCTGAGTGAACCCCGGGCGCCCAGCAAGCCGCGTGCCGTCCGCGTTCCCGTCATCGATCTGGCGGTTTATGCGCTACTGCCACGCCAACCGACCCGCATGGCAAGCGGTACTTGCCGCCTCCCAGCCATGTCACCGGCTCGCCTGTGGGAAGGGTGCAGACGTAGATGGGCACGTTGGAAGCTTCCTTGGTTCTCCTTGCGATCAAACGCCGTTCTACGCGGCAGGTGGAGCGATCGGGGAGTTTTACGATTACATCGGACAGCCTGGATCCTGAAGCCATATTCATCTCCTGAATGTCGAGTGTCGTGTTGCCGGATGCGGTTGTTCTGCCTTGCCACGGCGTTCTGACCGCATGGGCCATTCTTAGCATCGCGGCGGTCTTTGGCCTATCGGCCATACAGCGTGGACCCGGCGCGCCTCTCGGCGCGATGTGCGCCCGGCACAACACTTGCTGCGTCAAACAGACGGGCAGGCCATAGGTGCGTGTTTCGGCCCGCACCCAGCCTGCTTGATTTGCAACTTGCAACGGGAGAGACGAAATGAGCAGAGACCCGAGGAACACGTCGAACTATCGCGGCGACCGGGAACCGTGGCAGGACCCCGCGCCCTCGTACGGATATCAGGGCGAAGGCACGCGCCAAGGCGGCGCGCGCGACACCCGTGAACCGGTTCGCAGCCGCAGCGCCGACCCCGGCCAAAGCAGCTATGGCGGCTTTTCGAACGAAGATCCCTCGCGCCAGCGTCAACAGGTTTATGGCCGTGAGGATCGTGGCCGGGACCGCACTTATGGCGGCCGGGATCAGGCCTATGACGGTCCCACGTCCTTTGGCGACGACGAAGGCGGTTATTACGGCGACCGCCCGGCGTGGCGTGAGGAGTCCATGTCGTTCGAGACCGCTGAGCGGGGCGGCTACAACCGCGGCCCGACGGCATGGCGCGACCGCGGTTCGCGCCGGACCGATCCCAAGGGCTACATCCGTTCGGACGATCGTATCCGCGAGAACGTGTGCGAATCCCTGGCCCATAGCGGCCTGGATGTGAGCGACGTGTCGGTCGCGGTTCTGGACGGCCATGTTGTTCTGGAAGGCACCGTTCCCAATCGCCGCACCAAACATCACGTGGAGGATTGCACCGTCGAGTGTGCCGGCGTCAACGACGTCGAGAACCGGATCCGCGTCGCCGGTGGTGGCGGCTTGAATTCCGGCGCAAGCAGCTCCGGCCCCGGCAGCACCGGCAGCGCCGGGCCCGCGACGGAATGACCAACCCCAAATCGCTTTCGGCCAATTCGGCCTTGATGAAAGGAGCAGACCATGACTAAACACAAGGACAGCACCCGGGAAACGGACAAGCCGGACCGCAGCGAGGACGACACGCCCCGCGAATCGCAGGCAAGTCACGGCGACACGCAGAACCGCACCAAGAAAGAGGGCCACACCACGCAGATCGGAACCGGCCAGGATCAACAGAGCCAGCGCAACCGCGGGCAGGGCGCCCGATCCAAGCCGTGACATCGCCGCGCAGATCGCGACGGGGACGGTAGCCGATGACGCTCGACGCGTTGTGGGATTTTCTGCAGTGGCCGGCCATGGCGGCGTCGCTTGCCGCCGCCTGGCTGGTCGCGTCCCGCAGCGCCGGGCGCCGCAATGCGGGCTTCTGGGTGTTCCTGGCCAGCAACGTGCTGTGGGTGGCCTGGGGGCTTCACGACGACGCCTGGGCGCTTATTGCACTGCAACTGGGACTGGCGATCCTGAACGTGCGCGGCGTCCTGAAAAACGACGCATAGGGTTCCTGCCCGCGCGGCCAAAGGCCTATACTTTTCCGCATCACCTTTTCCGCATCACGCACGCTCCGGCGCACGGCACAGGGCGTCTGCCGCCTTCCCCCGCGCGGCGTTCGCCGGGCAATCATGTGCACAGGGTCATGGCCCCTTTTCCAAGGAGGCAAATCCCATGTCGCGCCCCAGCAGATAGACGGCTTGGCTTTTGACGCTGTTTGTAAATGCATCGCCTTCGAGGAGATGTGTGATGAACAAACTGTCCAGCAGCACCCTGGAGAACCTGCGCGCCGCGGCGCGGGGCCCGGTCCTGTCCGCCGGCGACGCCGGTTACGACGAGGCCCGCAGAATCTGGAACGCCACGGTGGACCGGCGGCCCGCCGTCATCGCGCGATGTGCGGGGCCCGCTGACGTGCGCCGCGCCGTGGATTACGCGCGCGAAAATCAGTTGGTCATTTCCGTGCGCGGCGGCGGCCACAACATCGCGGGCACCGCCGTCTGCGATGACGGCATGATGATCGACCTGTCACCCATGAAATCGGTGCGCATCGACCCCGTGCGCGCCAGGGCCTTCGTGGAGCCGGGCGCCACCTTGTCGGACCTGGATCACGAAGCGCAGGCGTTCGGCCTGGCCGTTCCCTTGGGCATCAATTCCACGACCGGCGTGGCCGGCCTGACGTTGGGAGGCGGTTTCGGCTGGCTGACGCGCCGGTTCGGCATGACCGTCGACAATCTGGTGTCCGCCGATGTCGTCACGGCGGACGGCCAACTGCTGCACGCCAGCGAATCCGAAAACCCGGACCTGTTCTGGGCGCTGCGCGGCGGCGGCGGCAATTTCGGCGTGGTCACGATGTTTGAATTCCAGTTGCATCCCGTGGGTCCGGAGGTCTATGGCGGATTGGTGGTGCTGCCGCTGGAACAGGGCCGCGAGGCGCTGGCGCGTTACCGTGACGCGCTAAAGACCATGCCGCCGGAACTTACCGTGTGGGCCGTGCTGCGGCAGGCGCCGCCGCTGCCGTTCCTGCCGGAATCGGTGCACGGCAAGCCCATCGTCGCCTTCGCGTCGTGCTACACGGGCGGCGTGGACAAGGGGCCGGACGCCCTGCAAGTGGTGCGCGGTCTGGGCGAACCCTACGGCGAACACCTTGGGCCGATGCCTTACGCGGCCTGGCAGAAGGCGTTCGATCCGTTGCTGACCCCTGGCGCGCGCAACTACTGGAAGTCCCACAACATCGGAGAGTTGGACGACGGCCTGATCGACGCCGTCGTGTCAGCGGTGCAGAACGTGCCATCGTCGCAGTGCGAAATCTTCTTTGGCCACATCGCCGGCGCGGCGATGCAGGTGCCGGTGTCCGCCACCGCGTATCCGCACCGGTCCGCGCAATTCGCCATGAACGTGCACGGACGCTGGGACGATCCGAAGGACGATGAACGATGCATCGCCTGGGCTCGCGACATATTCAAGGCCACCGAGCCTTGGTCGCAAGGCGGCGTGTATGTGAATTTCCTGACGCAGGACGAGACCGGGCGCGTGGGCGCTGCGTATGGTGAAAACTTCGACCGGCTGGTGCAAGTGAAGACGCGCTACGACCCGCACAACCTCTTCCGGCATAACCAGAACATCAAGCCGGCCGCGCCTTGAGCGACCGGCGCGTCAGCCGGGCCGGCGGAATGTGGCATGGGACCGGCCCCGCTGCTTGCGCCGCCAGATCAGGACGCCTGCGCGCCTGAGTCTTACTCCAACTTGATGTTCGCCTTGCGCGCAACCTCGCGCCAGCGCTGCAGGTCTTCCTGCAGTTCGGCGCTGAACTGCGCCGGTGTGTCCAGTACCGGTTCCACGCCGCGCGTGACGAGCGCTTGGCGTGCGTCGGGCGCCTGCATGCCGCGTTTGAGGGCCTCATAAAGCCGATCGGCCAGCGCCGGGTCCAGCTTCGGCGGGGCCAGCACGCCAAACCAGGTGGTGGTCTGGAATCCCGACACGCCGGCTTCCTGTACGGTTGGGATGTCGCGGGCGGTGTCCGACCGCGCGGGGCCCGTGACGGCCAGCGCGTGCAACTGGCCGCTCTGGATCAGCGGCAGCGAAGAAGGCAGGGTGTCGAAGTACGCCTCGACGCGGCCGCCGATGAGGTCGGTGACGACCTGGCTGCTGCCTTTGTAGGGAACGTGCTGGAAGTTCGACACGCCCGACGATTGCACGAAGAGTTCGGCCGCCATGTGCGTGATGTTGCCGATGCCAGCGGAGCCGTAGGGGACCGGCGTACGGCGGCTCTTGGCGTACTGCAGGAATTCGTCCAGGTTCCTGGCGGGAAGCTTCGGGTTCACGACCAGCACCAGGGGCGTATAGCCCACCTGCGTGATCGGTGTGAAGTCGCGTAGCGGATCATAGGGCAGCTTGGGCGAGAGCGCCGGGCTGATGGACTGGGACGCCGTGACGCCCAGCAGCAGGGTGTAGCCGTCCGGCGCGGCGCGTGCGACTTCGGCCGCGGCGATGGTGCCGTTGGCGCCGGCCTTGTTGTCGACCACCACGCTGGTCTTGAGCGCATCGCCCAGGCGCTGCGCGACCTGACGGGCCACGAAGTCGGCGCCTCCGCCAGGCGGAAAGCCCACGATCAGCCGTATGGGACGGTCGGGATAGTCCGCGGCAATGGCGGGGGCGGCGGCGCACAGCATGCCGGCGATGGCGGCCTTGAACAGGCCCGGCACAATCTTGAGCTTCAGCATTTGCAGTCTCCTCGATTTTGGTCGGGCGGTCTGTCGCGCCCTGTTCAGTCCGGCGTGCAACGCGCTTTATACGCGCCTCACGCCTGTTTGCGTACCGGCGCCCAGGCAAAATCGCCCGGCTGGCCGGCGCAAGCGGCGCCGCTGTCGATCAGTGCGGCGCATTCTTCGCGGGTCAGGCCCGCCGCCATCAGCACGTCCCGCGTGTGTTCGCCCAGGTCCGGCGGCGGCAGGGTCGCCACGCCGTCGTCGGCAGCATGCACACGCGGAAATTCCGGCACGTCGAAAGCCAAGTCGCGGTATCGGACGTTGCGCAGCTTGCCCGGCTGGCGCGCCTGGTGCGCGTCCAGCACGCGCTCCAGCGGCAGGACTTCCGTGCTGCCCACCCCAGCCATCCGAAGCCGCGCGGTGGCGTCGTCGAACGTATGCGCGCCGATGGCGGTTCGCACGATATCCTCGACGCGCTCGCGCGCCTTCTTGCGATCCTTCAGCGCAGCCAGCGAGGCGTCCGCCGCCTCCGGCAACGCCATGGCTTGGCAGAACTTCAGCCAGTGTGCGTCGGTGAGCATCAGCAGGTACATCCAGCGTTCGTCGGCGGTCAGGTAGGCGCCATAACCCGGCATGCTGAATTCGCCGTGCGGTTCGCGCTCCGGCCGGCCCAGCAACTGGGTCTTGAGCTGCACGCCCACAAGGTCTCGCGAAGCGACGTGCAGGCCGGTCTCGTACAAGCCGACTTCCACGTGGCCGCCTTCTTGCGCGGCTTCGGGTTGCAGCATGCGAGCCAGGATGCCGATGACCGCGTAAGCCCCAGCGAACTGGTCGTGGTAGGACGGACCGAGCCGGCTGGGACGGCCATTGATGCGGTTGGCTTCCATCACGCCCGTCGACGCCTCGGCGACCGGGTTGGAGGCCAGGTCATCGGCCTGCGGGCCCTCGGCGTAGCCGCGGATGTGGCAATAGATCAGACGGGGATTGATGGCCTGGCATTCGGCCTTGGTGAGCCTCAACTTGCGAGCCGCCTTGGGCGCCAGGTTGTGCACGAACGCATCGGCGGTTTCCAGCATCCTGAGAAAGGCGGCGTGGCCATCGGGATGCGCCAGGTCCAGGCACACGCTCTTCTTGCCGTGGCTGTAGGCGATGAACGTACCGCTGGGCCCGCCGCGAACCAGGCTGCGCGTGGGATCGCCGCGCGCCGGCTCGACCTTGATCACTTCGGCGCCCAGTTGGGCAAGGATATGGGACGCAAATGGGGCGGCCAGCATGGTGCCCAATTCAATGACGCGGCGGCCCGCGAGGGGGGGAGTGTGCATGGTGTCTCCTGGCGTGGGTCTTGAAAGAATGCATTCTATATGTTGAAAGTTTGCGCAGTCGAAGCCTTTTTGCTAGGGAAACCCCGTATTTTTCAGCTCGGACAAATATATAGAATGCATTCTTAGTCGCGCAGCAGACGGCGGCACCTAAAGATCCACCAGGAGACAACCGTGCACAGAAGGACTTTCCTTTCGGGCTGCGCCGCGGCAGCGTCGATTTCGCTTCCGAGCTGGGCGCGCGCGCAGTCCGCATCGCCGGGCATCGACGCGGCCAGCAAGACGGTCACCGTCGGCGCCTTCACCCCCATTACCGGTCCCGTCCCGTTCTATGCAATTCTTTCCCGCGCCGCGGACGCCTGCTTCAAATGGGTCAATGACACCGACGCGCTGAACGGCTGGAAGATCAAATTCGTCACCTATGACGACGGATACGAACCCGCACGCAGCGTGGCCGTCACGCGCCGGCTGGTGGAAGAGAATAAGATCTTCGCCCTGGCTGCGCCGGTGGGCACCGCCCAATCGGTGGCGGTGATTCCCTACGCCAAGGAAGTGGGGCTGCCGATGATCGGCCCCATCGGCGGCGCGACGGCGCTGTTTGCCGAACGGCTGGTGTTTCCGCTGTTGCCCGACTACGGCTGGTCCGCGGCGTCCAACCTGGAATATGCCTTCACGGGCCTGAACGCCGGCCGCGTCGCGTTGCTGTGGGAGAACGATGAACTGGGCCGGTCCGCCAAGCGCGGCTTCGACATGCTCATGGCCGCCAGCAACAAGCAGGCCGCCGAATCAATTCCCTTTGAAGTGCGCAGCACCGACTTCACGCCGCACGTGCGCCGGATCGCCAACGCCAAGGCGGACGTCGTGATCCTGTTCGGGTCGAACGCCAACCTGGCGGCCGCGCTCAAGACCGCCGACCGGCTGGGTTACCAGGGCAAATGGATGGCGCCATTCTTCACCGCCGATCCCACCACGTACAAGCTGGCCGGCCCGCTGCTGGACGGCGCCTATTTCTCGTCGTGGCTGATGCCCGTTGATGCGGACGACGCCAACATCAAGGCCTACCGCGAAACCGTCGCCAAGCTCTACCCGAACGATCCCATCGGCGTCTTCGGCCTGAATGGCTGGAGCAACGCCGCGCTTTTCGCCAAGGGCTTCCAGATGCTGCTGGCCAGCGGCAAACCCTTGACACGCGCGAATCTGGTGGACGTGATGGAGACCATGACGGACCAGACCGTCGGCGGGGCGCGGCGGGTCACGTTCAAGCCGGGCGACCACCGCGGCGCGCGTCAGGAGGGAATCATCCAGGCCGTGTCCGGCGGCAGCTTCAAACTGGTGAGGGACTTCAAGCCCTATCCGGCCGACGTCTTCGACGCAAAACCGGCCTAGGCCGGCACACATTGAAGGAGTGCCCGCGTGAGCAACGCATTTGACGATTGGATTGGCCGTGAAGAGACGCATACGCAGCGCATCGACGCGGCGGCCGTGCAGGCCATGGCGGCTACGCTGGACCTGGCGCGCGCGCCCGGTGCGGGCGAGCCGCTGCCACCTGGCTGGCAATGGCTGTTCTTCAACCCGGCAGCGCGGCGCAGCGGGCTGGGCGCCGACGGCCATCCGCGGCGCGGCGGCTTTCTACCGCCCATTGAATTGCCGCGCCGCATGTGGGCGGGCAGCCGGATCGCGTACCCCGCGGACCTGCCGATCGGATCGGAAGCCACGCGGCGCAGCCGCATCGCCAAGATCGAAAACAAGGTTGGCAAGCGCGGCTCCCTGTGGTTCGTGACGGTGGAGCACACGACGCAAAGCGAGGGAACGACGTGCATTGTCGAGGAACAGGACATCGTCTATCGCGAAGCGCCGCCGCCGGGCTCGTCAGCCGCGGCGCCCGTGCGGCACGAGGCGCAAGGACGCTGGGGCCGTGAGGTGCGCCCCGACACGACGCTGTTGTTCCGCTATTCCGCGCTGACCTTCAACGGCCATCGCATCCATTACGACCAGGCCTACGCCCGCGATGAAGAGGGCTATCCCGATCTGGTCGTGCATGGCCCCCTGATGGCGACGCTACTGCAGCAGCTTGCACTGGACCAAGGGGAAGGACGGCAACTGGCCCGCTTCGAGTTTCGCGGTGTCAGTCCGCTGTTCGTATCGCGCGCCTTTCGCATCGAAGGGCACATGCAGGAAGACGGAACGCTTGCGCTATGGGCGCGCGGACCCGACGGCGAACTGGCGATGTCCGCCACGGCGGTGTTGCGCTGACAGGTGGCGCGGCCACCGATGAACACTGACAGGAGACAAGAGAAGATGGCACAGCATTTGAGCGGTCCCGCGAATCTCGAGGGCCAGGTAGCGTTGATCACGGGCGGTGCGGGCGCCATGGGGCAGGCGATCGCCAAGGCCTTCCGGCAGGCGGGCGCGCGCGTGATTGCCACGGACCGCGTCGACGCGCAGGAGCTTGGGGGCGGCATCGATTACCGCCGTTACGACGTGACGTCCCGCGCCGAGACTGACCAGGTCATCGACGCGGTCCTGGCCGAGTACGGCAAGGTGGACATCCTGGTGCTGTGCGCCGGCATCATCGCCCGCACGCCGCTGGGGGAAAGCACCGACGAAGAATGGGATGCGGTGATGTCAGTCAATGTGCGCGGCGTGGTCAATCCGGCGCGCAAGCTGTTCCCGCTGATGTGCAAGCAGGGCTTCGGCAAGATCCTGGCCGCTGGCTCGATCGCCGCCAAGAACGGGGGCGTGGCGTCCGGCCCCGCCTATGTCGCGTCCAAGGCCGCCGTGCACGGCATGATGCGTTGGATCGCCAAGGCAGGCGCCCCACACGGCGTCTACGCCAACACCCTGGCCCCGGGACCGGTCGAGACCGCCATGTGGGCCAGCGTCACGAGCGGCGGCGCGCCGTCCGCGAACGGCACCGTCCCGCTCGGTCGCTACGGCAACGCCGACGACATTGCGCAGGCGGCGCTGTTCCTTTGCTCGCCCGCGTCGAACTGGATCACGGGCACGTCGCTGGATATCAGCGGCGGCATGTGGATGGATTGACAACGGGCATTGCTGACAGGAGCCAAGCATGACTGCAGATTCCGTACCCGTGATCGGCTTTATCGGCCTGGGCGTGATGGGCGGCCCGATGTGCCGCAACATGGCCGTCAAGCACTCCGGCGAGGTCATCGCCTTCGATATGAACCCGCAGGCCCACGCCCTGCTGGAAGGGACCGGCGCGCGCCGTGCGGAATCGATCGCCGAGGTGGCCGGGCGTGCCGACGTGGTCTTCCTGTCCTTGCCCGGCGGACCGCAGGTGGAAGCAGTGTGCCTGGGCGAGGGCGGGTTGGCGGACGGCGCGCGTCGCCCTGCCGTGATCGTCGATCTCAGCACCACCACCGTCGCATCCGCCCGTGCCGTCGCCGGGCGGCTTGCCGAGCGCGGCATCGCGTTTGCCGATGCGCCGGTCGCACGCACCCGCGAAGCGGCGCAGCGCGGAGAACTGAGCATCATGGCCGGCGCGGACGAAGCGCTTTACGCGCGCATCGAGCCGCTGCTGCGCTATATCGGCTCGGACGTGACCCGCTGCGGCGAAGTGGGTTGCGGCCAGGTAGTCAAGCTGATCAACAATGCGCTGGTGTTCGAGAACACGGTGGCGCTTGCCGAGATGATGGTGCTGGGCGAGCGCGCGGGGGTGCAGCCCGCGGTGCTGCTGGATGCGGTGTCCAAGGGATCGGGTGACAGCTTCGTGCTGCGCAATCACGGCCGCAAGGCCATGCTGCCTCGCGAGTTTCCGGAAAAGTCGTTTCCGCCGGAATACGTGCTCAAGGATCTGAGCTATGTGCTGGAACTGGCCGCGCAGACAGGCCTTGCGGCGCGCGTCACCGAACTGGCGCAGCGCTATTACGCGGCGAGCGCTGACGGCGGATGGAGCGGCAGGTATTTTCCGTCGGTGATCGAACTCATCGACGAGGGTGCCGAGGTGGACGCGGCCCCACTCGCGCAGCAGGGGCGCGCCCATGGATGACTTCATTGGCCTGATCTGGGCGGGCGTGGTCAGCGGCTGCCTCTACGCCATGGGCGCGATCGGCATAGTGCTGATCTACAAAAGCTCCAACGTCGTGAACTTTGCCCATGGCAATCTGGCGGGCCTGGCTGCGTTCCTGGTGTTCGGGTTCACGGCGGGCATTTTCGCGAACATGGCTTGGGGGGCAGCCGTGGTGTTGACGCTGGTGATCATGGTGGCGGTAATGGCGGTCAGCTACTTCCTGATCGCGCCACTCGTCTTCAAGTCCGACCTGACCAGCACTATCGCGACGCTGGGCGTGGGCCTGGTCGCGCAGGGCGCAACCCAGCTCCTGTTCGGTTCCAACGTCGTGTCGCTCGACCTGCCGCTGCCTGCGTGGCGCAGCCAGATCGGGCCGGTCCACGTCACGGCCTATGACCTGGCCGTGCTGGGCGCCACCGGGCTGGCCATTGGCCTGCTTTACCTGCTGATCGAACGCACCCGCATCGGCATCGCATTTCGCGCTGTGTCCGCCAACCCCTTCGCCAGCCGGGTGTGCGGGCTGAATCTGCGGCGGGTGCATCTGTTCTCGTGGGTGACCGCAGGCGTGCTGGGACTGATCGCGTCGCTGCTGATCGTGCCCACCACCTTCCTGTCGTCGACCAGCGTGTCCTCGTTCATGCTGCAGGCGTTCGCCGCGGCCGTCGTGGGCGGCTTCAACAGCCTGCCGGGAGCGGTGCTGGGCGGCATCCTGATCGGCGCCATCATGAACCTGCTGTCCTTCTATGTATCGGCCGAGTTCAACAACACCTATCTGCTGCTCACGATCCTGCTGGTGCTCAACGTGTTTCCGAAGGGCGTGATGGCGATCCGGGGAGGTGCCCGTGTCTAGCGTGATCATGTCAACCAACCGCCTCGCGGCGGACGCGAAGCCGGCCGCCCCGGCCGCGGCGCCCCGGCGCCTGATGGCCGGCCTGGGCGTGACCGGCGTGCTGGGCCTGGCGCTGCTCCCCCTCGTGGCGGGCGGGTACTGGACCTACACCCTTGGCCTGTGCTTTGCCAACGCCATTGCCATCATCTCGGTGAGCTTTCTGGTCCGATACGGCGGCGAGGTGTCCATCGGCCACGGTGTCTTCGTCGCGGCGGGCGCCTATACGGTGGCGCTGATGGAGAAATACCTGGGTGTGTCGCTGCTGGCCAGCCTGCCGGCCGCGGCAGTCGCCGGCGCCTTCCTTGGAATCGTCTTCGCCTATCCCTCGCGGTATCTATCGGGCATCTACCTCGCCGTTGCGACGATGGCGCTGGCCCTGGCTTTGCCCGAGGTGCTGCTGCACTTCTCGTCGGTCACGGGCGGCTACGAAGGCGTGTACGTGAAACTGGATGCCCTGCCCGGCATCGCCAAGGAGGCGCAGCGCTACTACCTGCCGCTGGCCGGGTTGGTGGCCGTGGCGCTGCTGCTGCGCCACTTCCGCCGCTCGCGGCAGGCCATGGCGCTGCTGCTGATCCGCGCGTCGCCGCACGCGGCCGAGTCCTTTGGCGTGCGCAGGAGTTGGGCGCGGCTGTCGTGCATGGCATTGAGCGGCGGCATCGCGGCCATCGCCGGCGCCTTGCTGTCGTTCAGTTCCTCCACCGTGTCGCCCAACAGCTTCACGCTTTGGACATCGATCTTCCTGTTGGTCGGCTCGGTGGTGAGTCTGTATTCGATGTCGATCCTGGGGAGTCTGCTGGGCGGCCTGTTCCTGACCCTGATGCCGCTGCTGCTCGCCGGCGCGGGCGACTGGGTGCCCATCCTCTACGGCTCGGCGCTGCTGGCGGTGGTGCTAGGCGTCAACGCGCTGCCCGCCACGGTGCGCGCCCGGCTGCACGGAGGCAACCCATGAGCGCACACGCCACGCTGGATCGCGATCCGCTGGTGGTGGAAGACCTGTCGCTGGCATTCGGCGGCATCCAGGTCCTGCAGCACATCGGATTGCGCCTGGAGGCTGGGGAGATCACCGGACTGATCGGACCGAACGGCGCCGGCAAGACCAGCTTCTTCAACTGCCTGACCGGGCTGTATTCCCCGCAGCAGGGAAGCATCAGGCTGGGCGCGCGCCGGCTGGAGGGCGTGCCGCCCACCGGGCGAGCCGCACTGGGGTTCTCGCGCAGCTTCCAGCATGTGGCGCTATGCCCCGAATTGACGGTGGCCGAGAACGTGATGATCGGCCTGGACCGGCAGTCGTCGGCGGGATGGCTGGACGCCTTCCTGCCGCTGCCGCGCGGCCGCGCCGAGCGCGGCCTGAACCGTGACCGCGCGCTGGCCGCGCTGGAAAGACTGGGCGTGCGGCATGTGGCCGAGGAATACCCCGCGCAGCTTCCGCCGGGCGTGCTGCGGCTGGCCGAAATCGCCCGCGCCATTGCGGGTGACCCACGGGTGTTGCTGCTGGACGAGCCCGCGGCCGGCCTGAATTCCATCGAGACGCACGATCTGTCCAGCGCCTTGAAGCGGCTGCGCGCGCCAGGCTTAGTGCTGGTCGTCGTCGAACACGACATGGATCTGATCATGGATGTGTGCGACACGATTCACGTGCTGAATGTCGGCCGGCTGCTGGCGTCCGGCAACCCGCAAGCCGTGCGTGGCAATCCCGACGTCGTGCGGGTCTACCTGGGAGATGAAGATGCGTGATGCGGCGACGACGTTGCTGGCGGTGGAAGGGCTGACCGTGCGCTATGGCGCCGGTCCGGTCGTGCACGGCATCGGGCTGACGGTGGGCGCGGCGTCCGTCGTCGCGCTGCTGGGGGCGAACGGGGCGGGCAAGTCCAGCACGTTGCGCGCTATCGCCGGACTGGAGCCCGCGCAGGGCCGGATCCGCCTGGACGGCGACGATATCAGCGGCCTGTCCGCCGCGCAGCGCTTCCGGCGAGGCATCGTCTATGTGCCGGAAGGCCGTGCGATCGTGACGGACCTGACGGTCGGCGAGAACCTTGTTTTGGGTTCCTACTTCGTTGATGCGCGCACGCGTGCGCGGCGCGAACAGATGATCATGGACTTCTTCCCCGAAATAGCCGGGCGGCGCAACGCGCCCGCGGGCCTGCTCAGCGGCGGCGAGCAGCAGATGCTGGCGATCGGTCGCGGTCTGATGTCCGGGCCGCGCCTGTTGCTGCTTGATGAGCCGTCGCTCGGCTTGGCGCCACTGCTGGTCGCCCGCGTGTACGAACGGCTCGCTGCCATTCAGCGCGAGCAGAAGCTGGCTGCGCTGTTGGTGGAGCAAAGCTTTCATGTCGCGGCCAAGCTCGCGGAACGCGCCTGGGTGCTGCGGCACGGGCATATCGTCGGCGAACTGGACCAGCAGGCGCTGCGCAGCCGGGAAGGACGGCAACGTGCCATCGACGCCTACCTCGGTGCACGCGCGCAGGCGCAGCCGGCCGGGGCTGCAGCCTCTCACGCATAACCGGGGAACACGATGGAACACTTGAAACTGCAAGGCGAGGTCATTGCCACGGGGCTCGAATTTCCGGAAGGTCCCGTCGCGATGCCCGACGGCAGCGTACTGGTGGTTGAAATTGCGGCGGGACGCCTTACGCGCGTCCTCCCAAATGGCGAGCTGCGCAAGGTGGCCGATCTGGGCGGCGGGCCGAACGGCGCCGCGCTGGGCCCGGACGGCCACCTCTATGTGTGCAACAACGGCGGCTTCAGCTGGCGCACCGATGACGGCTTCACGCGTCCGACGGGGCCGGCTGCCGGGTATGCGGGCGGCAGCATCCAGCGCGTGGACCTGTCGACCGGCGCGGTCCAGACGCTCTATACGCACTGCGATGGCGTGCCGCTGCACGGACCCAACGATATCGTTTTCGATGCGCACGGCGGCTTCTGGTTCACGGACTTCGGCAAGACGTTCGAGGATCGGATCCTGCGCGGCGCGGTGTACTACGCTCGCGCCGATGGCGCCCGTATCCGCCGCGCCGCGCATCCGGTGCTGACGCCGAACGGCGTGGGCCTGGCGCCGGACGGCAGCGTGCTCTACGTGTCGGAAACCGAGACCAGCCGGCTGTGGTCGTATCCGATTCTGGATGGCGGGGCCGAGCGCGGTGTCCTCGGGACAGCGCCATGGCCCTCGCCCAACGGCGGCAGGCTGGTGCACGGCCTGGCGGGCTATCAGCGCTTCGATTCGCTGGCCCTGGAAGAGAACGGCAACATCTGCGTGGCGACGCTGGTGCGAGGCGGCATCAGCGTGTTTTCACCCGGCGGTGAGCTGCTGGAGTTTCACGAGGCCCCGGAGGGCTACTGCACCAACATTTGTTTTGGCGGCCCCGACCGCCGCAGCGCCTACATCACGTTGTCGGGCCGCGGACAGTTGTTCGCCGCGCGCTGGCCTCGCGCCGGCCTGGCGCTCAACGGTTGAATCACCATGACATTTCTTCGAAAGGACGCATCGATGAAGCGCATGACAGACCTTGGCCGCCGCGCGGCCCTGAAGGCGATGCTGAGCGCGGCAGCGCTGTGCGCGCTGCCGCAGGCCGGCGCCGCGCAGGCCTGGCCCGACAAGCCCATCCGCATCATCGTCCCGTACGCAGCGGGACAGGGGGCGGACGTGCTGGCCCGCCTGGTGTTCCAGGAACTGGGCAAGCGCCTGAACCAGCCCGTCGTGATCGAGAATCGCGCCGGCGCCGGCGGCAATATCGGCTCTGCCGCCGCGGCCCGCGCGCCTGCCGACGGTTACACGTTCCTGTTCGGCACCAACGCCACCAATGCGGCCAACGAATTCCTCTACGCCAATCCGGGCTATGACGCCGCCGCCGACTTTTCCGGCGTGGCCATGATCGGACTGCTGCCCATGGTGATCTGCACGTCGGACGCGGATCTGCCTGCCAACAGCGTGCCCGCGCTGATCGAACGCGCGCGCGCCAATCCCAACGCGCTGAATGTGGGTTTGCCCAGCACCACCGCGCAAGTGGTGTTCGCGGAATTCGTGAAGTCGGCCCAGGCGCCGTTGTTCGCGGTCAAGTACAAGGCGTCGGGCCAGTCCCTCACCGACACCATGGGCCGCCAGATCCCGCTGGCCATCGACACCGTGACCGCCGCAAGGCCGCATCTGGCCAGCGGAAAGCTGCGCGCGGTGGCCATCACGTCGCTCAAGGGCAGCGAGATGCTGCCCGGCGTTCAGTCCGTCGCGGAGCAGGGCGTGCAGGGGTTCGACGTCGTTGCCTGGGATGCATTGTTTGCGCCGCGGGGCACGCCACCCACGATCGTGCGGGAACTCGGCGAACACATCCGTCAGGTTCTGGAACAGCCCGATATGCGCCGCAAGATGCTCGACATTGGCGTCGAGCCGCTGGTAATGCCGCCCGCGCAGCTGGATGCCTTCGTCGAGGACGAACGCAAGAAGTGGGGCGACATCATCAGGGCCGCCGGCATCCGCATTGAATAGCAGTTCAACCCCTGCGCCCCGTGCGCCCCTTTTTTTCAGTTCTTAAAGAATGCATTCTGCATTCCAAAGTCGAGGAGCATCAAAGTGAGCAACGTCATGAGCCTTCCCCAAGCCGATGTCGGAAACGCGCCCGCCGAGGGCCGCATCACGGACGAGGCAGTCACCGCCGCCCGCGCCATGATCGGCCTGCATCTGCGGCCCGAAGGACCTTACCTGCAGGACGCGACCGCGGACACCCTGCGCAATTGGTGCAACGGCATCGGCGACCTGAATCCGCTGTATCGCGATCCCGGCTACGCCTCGGGCACGCGCTACGGCACGCTGCTCGGCCATCCGATGTTTCCCATGGCGTTCGGCTGGCTGGGCCGCACGCGCTGGGGACTGCCGGGCGTGCACGGTTTCTATGCGGGCAACGACTGGGAACTTTTCCGTCATGTACGCCCCGGCGACCGCATCACCGCAATCGAGCGCGTGGTAGGCGTGGAAGAGAAAGAGAGCAAGTTCTCTGGCCGCCTGGTACTGCAGTACGTGGAGGCCAGCTACTACAACCAGCGCGGCGAATTGGTTGCCCGCGCCTTGGGCACCTGCACGCGCCACGAACGCAAGGCCGCGCGCGAAACCGGCAAGTACAAGGAGATCGTGCAGCACGAATACACGGACGAAGAACGCGATCGCATCGACATGATGGTGCTGGACGAGCCCAAGAACATCCGCGGCGCCAATGTGCGCTATTGGGAGGATGTGCAGGAGGGCGAGGAATTGCCGACGATTGCGCGCGGTCCGCTGTCGCTGATGGACACGATGGGATTTCTGGTCGGTTGCGGCCGCGGTCACACGCATGGCGTCGTGCTCCAGGCCGCGGTCAAGCACCCGGGCCACTTCTTCCGCAACCCGGAGGCGGGTGGCGGCGTCGAGTACACCGGCATCGGCCATCACCGGGAATCGGTGGCAAAGGAGGTCGGCGTGCCGGGCACCTACGACTACGGTCCCCAGCGCTCGTCCTGGATGTGCTCGCTGGTCACGAACTGGATGGGCGACGCCGGCGTGATCAAGCGCGTGCGCACGGAGATGCGGCGCTTCAACATCATGGGCGACACGACGTTCTGCAAGGGCAAGGTGGTGCGCAAATACGTCAAGGACAAGACCGGCCTGGTCGACATCGAGTTGGCGGCGGAGAACCAACGAGGCGAGCTGACCACGCCGGGAATTGCCACGGTGGCCTTGCCGTCGCGCGACGTCCGGCTGCCGGCCTTCCTGGACGGATCGGGCGTCGACCTCGAACTGCCCGTGACGCGCTGATCGGCCCGCGGCCGCAACCCTGACGAGACAGCCCTATGCAGTCCAACGAAACGCCACAAACCGCCTCGCTGCCCCTCACCGGATGCCGCGTCCTGGAGCGTTCGAACACGGTGGCGGCCGCGTACGCCGGTCGAATGCTTGCCGCCCTGGGCGCGCAGGTCGTGATGCTGGAGCCGCCAGGCGGATCGCGGTTGCGGCAGGCGCCGCCGATGACCGGCGACGGCGAGAGCGCGCTTTTCGCGTATCTGGCCGTGGGCAAGCGCAGCCTGGCGGCGGACCTGGCGTCGCCGCCGGGTCGGGCGCTGCTCGCGCAGCAATTGGCGCAGGCGGACATCCTGATTGACGACACGCCCGTGCGCGAGCGCGAATCGTTGGACCTGGCGCCGCGCGACGTAGGCCGCCGCTGGCCGAACCTCGTGCATGTCAGTGTGCTGCCGTTTGGGGCGGAAGGCCCGAAGGCCGAATGGGAAGGCGAGGAAGTCAATCTGCTGCACGCGGGTGGCGAAGGCTTTCTGCTTCCCAATGGCCTGTCGCACGAGTTGTTTCCCGACCGGCCGCCCTTGAAGATCTACGGCCATTTCGGCGGCTATCAGGGCGGGGCGATGGCAGCCTTCTGCGCCCTGTCGGCCTGGTGGGCGGTGCCGGCGAACGGCGGGCAATACGTGGATGTGTCGGTGCAGGACGCCGTGCTGTCCGTGGGCGCGTTCGCCTTGCAGCGATTGGGCGACGGCTCGCTGGAACACCGCACCAGCCGCCGCTTCCGCTACGGTGGCGTGTTCGAGGCGCAGGACGGCTACATCGAACTGCTGACCTTGGAGGACAGGCAGTGGGCCGCGCTGGTGCAACTGCTGGGCAGCCCGGACTGGGCGGCTGATCCCGGCCTGCGCGACCCGCTGGAGCGCAGCCGCCGCGGGGACGAGATCAACGCCCATGTGCGTGAATGGATGGCGCGTCATCCTGTCGACGACATCGTGCGGCGTGCGCAGGAGCTGGGAGTTCCCGCTGCCAAGTACCGCCTGCCGGCCGAGGTGGTGAGCGGTGAACAGGAGGCTGCGCGCGGCCTGTTCGCGCCGGCCGAACTGGCCAGTGGCCTGGCGGCCAGCATTCTGGTCGCGCCCTTTCAATTCCGTTGCACGCCCTTGCCCAGACCGGGGCGCGTCCCGGTCCTGGACGAGATGGCGCAGGAGGTATCCGCATGACGCAATCTGAAAACGCGGGGGCGGCGTCCACCCGCGCGCTCCGTGCGCCGCTGGCTGGCGTGCGCATCGCCGATTTCACGATCCACGCGGCCGGCCCGTTCTGCACGCACCTGCTCTCGCAACTGGGCGCCGAGTGCATCAAGATCGAGAGCCTCACGCGCCCGGACGCCTTCCGCAAACCGCACGCTGTCTACGGCCGCATGTCCGCCGCCACGTTTGACCAGGTGTCGGCCAACAAGCTGTCGGTGCGTCTGAACCTGAAGCAGCCCGAAGCCGTGGCGCTGGCCAAGCGGATCGTTGCGCTGTCCGATGTCGCCGCGGAGAGCTTCCGGCCCGGCGTCATGAAGCGTCTGGGATTGAGCTTTGACGCGCTGCGTGAGGTCAAGTCCGACCTCGTGCTGCTGTCTCTGTCTTCCTGCGGCCAGAGCGGGCCGGATTCGCACTTTGCCGGCTATGCGCCGCTATTTGGCGCGTGGGGCGGACTGGGCTGGATGAGCGGCTATAGCGATGGCCCGCCGGTGGAGATGCGACACGTGATGGATCACGCGGCGGGCGTGCACGCCGCGCTGGCAACGATCGCCGCCTTGAACCAGCGACGTCGAACCGGACAGGCGCAGCATGTCGACCTGGCCGCGCGCGAGGTCGCCTCGGCCATGATCGGCGATGCGCTGGTCCTGGCCAGTCTCGGCATCACGCCGCAACGTCCGGGCAACGCAGATCTGGCCATGTCGCCCCACGGCGTCTATCCCACCGCGCATCCCGACCGATGGCTGACGCTGGCCGTGCGGACGGACGAAGCGTGGCGCACCCTTGCGCGCCTGCTGGGCGGGGAGGGCGACGCCGACCGGTATCCCGACGCGGCTTCGCGGATCAGGCATCGCGAGGACGTCGACCGCCTCGTCACGCAGTGGCTTGCGACCTGCGACGCCGACGCCACCGCCGAGCGCTTGCAGCAGGCCGGCATCAGCGCGCACGTGTCCTGGACCATGCAGGACATCGCGTCGGATCCGCATCTGCAGGCGCGCGGCGCCGTCTCGCCCGTCGAGGCGCCCAGCATCCCGGCCCGTCTGGCCGTGGGCGCGCCGGCCCGCTTCAGCAAAGCCGACCAGATCGGAATCCGGCGCTTGACGCCCGCCCTGGGCCAGGACGAGGATTATGTGTTCGGCGAACTCCTTGGACTGGACGCTGCCCAGCGCGCCGATCTGCAGGCGCGGGAGGTGATCCTGTGACCGCGCTACTGCACCCCCGCGCCACGCACCGGCATGGCGCGGCTGTCCACGCCACCCGCAACCCCCGACAACAACCTTGAGGAAAGCCCGATGAAAGACGCCATCTACCTGGTGCTGGACATGGAGAACGATCTTGTCCACGCCGACGGACCCAACGGCCGCGCCGGCTACGGCGAGCAGGTGCGTAGCCGCGGCATCCTGCAAAACACGCGGCGCGCGGTGGACAAGGCGCGTGCTGTCGGCCTGCCCATTGGCTTCGTGCGCGTGGGCTTTTCGCCCGACTACCGCGAATGCCCGCCCAACTCGCCGATCTTTTCCGGTGCGCGCAAGAACGGCATCTTCAAGCTGGGCGAGTGGGGCACCCAGGTTCACCCCGACCTGGGCCAACAGCCCGGCGACTTCGATATCGTCAAGCACCGCGTCAGCCCCTTCTACAGCACCAGCCTGGAAGCCATCCTGCGCGCGAACGGCATCAAGCGGATCTATTGCTCCGGCATTTCCACCAACGCCGTGGTGCAAGCCACCGTTCGCGAGGGCCACGACCGCGATTTCGAAATGATCGTGCTGGAAGACTGCTGCTGCGGCCTGACCGCCGAAGAGCACGACAACGCGATCAAGAGCCTGCAACGCTTTTGCCGGACCACCAACTCCAACGACGTCGTCTTCGAGTGAGCCAGCCGTGAAGCCTCCTGTCCGCAGCCTGCTTTTCGTGCCGGGAGACCGTCCCGAGCGCTACGACCGCGCCGTCGCCAGCGGCGCGCACGAAGTCATCCTGGATCTGGAGGACGCCGTTGCACCGGCCGCCAAGGACCGGGCTCGCGCAGAGGTGGCCGCCTGGCTTGCGCGGGGCAGCCAGGCCTGGGTGCGCATCAATCCCGCCGACTCGCCTTGGCACGAAGACGACATGGCCGCGCTACGCGGGCTGCCCGGTGCAGGTGTCATGCTGCCCAAGGCGGATGCCGCCACGCTCGCGGCGGCGCTCAGGGGCCTGCCGGGCAGGCGGATCATCGCGCTGCTGGAAACGGTAAGGGGCCACATGGATCTGCCCGCGCTGGCGCAAATGCCGGGCCTTGCGCGTATTGCTTTTGGCAGTGTGGACTTCGCCATGGATAGCGGCATTGCGGATGAGGGTGATGCCATGACGCCCGTGCGCACCGCGATCGTGCTGGCATCCCGTCATGCCGGCCTGCCGCCGCCCATCGACGGCGTCAGCCTGGAGTTCACCGATCCGGCGCAGATACGGTCGGACGCGGTCCGATCGCGCCAACTGGGCTTTGGCGCAAAACTCTGCATACATCCCCGCCAGGTGCCGCACGTCAATGCCGCGTGGCTGCCGACCGAGGCCGAGCGGGAATGGGCGGGGCGGGTGCTGGCCGCCGACGCCGCCAGCGGCGGGGCTGCCACGGCCGTGGACGGAAAAATGATCGACAGACCGGTGGTCCAACAGGCGCGGCGCATCGTGGCCGAAGCGGCGGGTGCAGCCATGACTTAACGGGTAGAATCGGGCCCACAGGGGCTTCGCGGCCTGCAAGCAGGTTTTTCCGGCTCGTCCGGGCCACTCAGGCTTAATCGATGGAATACCGAACAAAAGAGGAACAAGTCGCTGACTACCTGCGAGAGCGCATCATCTCGGGTGTCTTTCCCCGGGGCTCGCGCTTGAAGCAGGCCGAGATCGCCGAGCAATTGCGTCTGAGCATCACGCCCGTGCGCGAGGCGCTGAAGCTGCTCGAGGCCGAGGGCTACATCAGCGGCGATTCCTACCGTGGCGCGCGCGTGGTGCCGTTCGACGCCGGCGCGTCGGCCGAGATCCTGCAACTGCGTCTGCTGCTCGAATCACAGCTCGTGCGCGCTGCCATCGAACGCATCACCACCGAAGAGATCTCCGAACTGCGCATCCTGGCCGACGACTTCGCCAAGTCCTTTGCAAGCGGCGACCGTGCCACCGCGCGCGGCATCAACTACCGCTTCCACCGCCAGCTCTACGACATCGCCCAATTGCCGCAGACCTTGCACTTCGTGCAGATCCTTTGGGCGCGCTATCCCTTCGACCTGATCAACTCGGCCTCGGGGCGTGGCGCGGACGCCGTGCGTGAACACGAGGAAATCCTGCAGGCCTTCGCTTCTGGCGACGCCTCGGCCGCCATGCTGGCCATGCGCAAGCACATCGAGTCCGGCTGGACCGTGCTGAAATCGCTGAGCGAAGCGGCGCAAGCAGAGTAGAACGACCGCGCCGTGGCTCCTGCCGCGGCGCGGCGTCCATCAATGCAACTGGTCCGACCCTGCCGGCTGCAATCCGGACAAGGCATTCCAGTCCGGGTCCTTGAACATGCGCAGTTCAATCGGATAGACCGGATGGCCCGCCAGGCACGTGTTGAACGCCTCCAGGAAGGCTTCAACATTCGGCGTGAAGTAGCGCCATTCCTTCTGGTGATTGCCCGTCAGGCAGGCCACCTGCACACCAGCGTCCGAATTCTCGAAGCCCTGTTCGATCGCTTCTTCAAACGCGTTGGTGCGCTGCTTGTCTTCGTCATTCGGCATGCCGGTCTCGATGCCTAGATACGCCCAGGTGATGATGATCAGGTTGTCGTTGACCTGGCGATCGGACTCGGGCGGCAGCCCGGTGCGAAAGCGAATGACAACCGGAAGACCGTTGATCCGAGCTTCGCCCACCGCCCACATATCGTCTGGGAAAATGCTGCTCATTGCGTGAATTCCTGCTGATTCAATGCCAAACAAGCCGGGAGTCTATCGCAAGCCGTCGTGTGAAGTCGTGCGTCAAGCCCGTGTTCAGGACCAATGCAATCTCTTTGACTTGCGCCGGGTCGGCATGACGCATGCCGCAGATACAATCGCCCCGGTCGTTTGCACCACAGCGACTGCCGTTGTTCACAGGGAAGCTGTAGATGTCCAAATATATGAAGTTCGCCGCCGCCGCAGTGCTGGTGGGATCCACCTTCTCGGCCGCCGCCCAGCAAGACCATCAGGCCGAACGCCTCTATGACCGCGCCGTCCAGCAAGACGCCGCGGCATTGAAGGCGCTTCAGGACCTCGCCAAAGACAAGAATATTGACGCGCTCCTGGCGCTGGGTTTCATGTACGAGCACGGCGTGGGCGTCGCTCGTGACGTCAAACTGGCCATCGCCAACTACGCGCTGGCGTGCCATCAGGGCGGCCAATACGGGTGCGCCAACGCCGCCTATTTCTTCGAGTACGGCATCGGCGTCGACAAGGACGCCAGCATCGCTGAACGCTACATCGGCCTCATCGCCAAGGACGACTTCGACAACATCGACGACGTCAAGGAGATGGAGCGCCAGCGCCACATCGTCTACGAGGGCAAGGCCAAGGCCGAGACGGACATCGAAATGCGGCTGCCGGTCATCGAATACTTGCGACGTCATGTGGGGTCGGCCTCCTCCGACGCTCGCACGATGATGGCGCGCATCGGCTTCACCAAACTGGACACGCTGCGGTTGGCGCGGGTCTGGGCAGAGCGGGATAAAGAACCCGAGATGCTCTTTCAGGTAGGTAGCTTCTACAACTTCGGCTATTCGCACGTCGAGAAAAAGGATGCTGAAGCCTTCAAGTGGTGGCAACACGCGGCAGAAGCCGGCGAGCCGCAGTCGCAGAATCTTCTGGGCCTTGCCTACGTAGAAGGCAAGTGGGGCGTGGATCGCGACCCGGCAGTCGCCGTGTCTTGGTTCGAGCGCGCGGCTGCGCAGAGCGACCGGGACGGGTTGGTCAACCTTGGCGAAATCTACTACCTGGGCGAGATCGTTCCGGTCGATTACGCCCGGGCGCGATCCCTCTTTGAAGAGGCGATTGAGCAGGGTTCCGCCCGCGCACCAAGATTCCTGAGCTGGATCTACTACAACGGCCAATCGGTGAAAAGCGATTGCAAGAAGGCCCTGCAATACCGCCAAGAGCGGCGCAACCATCAGCCGGATGCGGAGGACGACGCCAAATTCCTGACCCAATGCAAAAGCGATCAGGACCAGCGTAAACAGGCGGGCAAAGTGGCGCCCGCGCTGCGCCTGCTGCATAAGTCGACGTACCGTGGCGGCAACGACGGCGCCTTGGCCTGCGAACCGCATTTTGTCGTCACCACCGACAAGCTCGGCGAAATCGCCAATCTGCGCGTCACGGTCGAATTGAAGAACGACCAGGGCGCGACGACGCAGCGCACGATTGCCTTCAGCCCGTTTGGCATGAACACGATGAACGAAGGCCTGGATGGCCGGGCATGGGATTCGTTCAGTTCAAGCACCTTGTTGCCGATGAAGACCAAGGAATTCTGCGAGTTCGAGGCCGATTATCAGATCAAGGAAGCCACTGCACTGATTGACGGGCGGAAAGTGGATTTGATGGCCGAAAAGCTGCTCAAGAAATAGCGTGTAGCGCTATTGCAGTGTCTCCTCCTTCTTTCGTCGCACCGGGCCGTCGTCTACGCAGTGCGGGCAGCGGAAATCTGGTGAGTTCTTTAGGGATACAATTGAGTATTATTCCTATTTGAGCTTGTCCGCTGCAGATCGTGGATTCATCTTCTGTTCCCGTGCCTGTCCAACCTTCAGGCGATACGGCCGCCGTCGCGGCCGCCTACCAGGAACATCATTCGTGGTTGCTGAGCCTGCTGCGCCGCCAATTGGGCGGCGGTCAGCAGGCCGATGCCTGGGATCTGGTGCAGGACACCTTCGAGCGGCTGATGCGCCAGTCGTACATGGAGAAGGCTTCCTGGAACCGAAGCTACCTGGCCACGATCGCCAAGCGCCTGCTGATTGACCGGCACCGCCGGCGCGCGCTCGAGACCGCTTATCTCGAGGCGCTGGCCTTGCAGCCAGAGCCGGTGGCGCCATCGGCCGAAATGCTGGCCCAGTTCTCGCAGCAGTTATTGGCGGTCTGCCGGGTGTTGGACAGGATGCCTGCGCGCATGCGTCGGGTATTTCTGCTTGCCCGCATCGATGGGCACGCGCTGGCGGCCATCGGGGAAATCCTTGGCGTCAGCGTGAATGTCGTGCAGAAGGACTTGATCCAGGCGTGGCAGCGCCTGTATCACGCGTTCGATGAGTACTGACGCCGCAAACGACCGGATCGTTGCAGAAGCCGCAGGCTGGCTCGTCCGGCTGGACCATGCCGGGGACAGCGCTGCCATGCAGGCATGGCAGCAGTGGCACGATGCCGATCCCAGGCATGCGGAAGTGTGGCGGCGCTTCAGCCACATACGGCAGACGGTGCCGGACGGCCTGCGCAGGGTGGATCTGCCCGCCGCGCGGGCCTTGCGGGTTGCCGCCGATTGCCATCCGCGCCGCAGGGCCCTCAAGCTGCTGATCGGGGGCGCCGGCGTCGGCTTGCTAGCCGCCGCGGGATACCAGCAGGCCGATCGTGCGGGATGGCTGGCGGCCTATCGGACGGGCGTCGGCGAACAGCGGCGGATCGGTTTGGCCGATGACGTCACCCTCATGATGAATACCGGCACGGCGCTGGATCTGACCGTGGCGCCGACAGGCGTCGACGTGCGGCTGCTGGCCGGCGAGATCATGCTCGAGGGCATCGCATCCGAGTCGGCACTGCGTGTGACGACGTGTCATGGCGAGGTCTCAGCCGTGCGCGCCAGGCTGGCGATCCGTCTGCAGCACGGGGCGACGCGGGTGGCGCTCGATCAAGGCGAAGCGCAGGTTCAAACGCGGGGGAATCTGCTCTCACGGATGCAGGCCGGCGACACGGGCAGGTTCAGCAGCGATCGTATCGAGGCCCACGACCGGCAGGCGGCTCGCGACTTTGCCTGGGCTCAGGGCGTGCTGATTGCCGACAACATGCGGCTGGTCGATTTTCTTGCCGAGCTTGCGCGCTATCGGGAAGGGCTGGTGCGATGCGACGACGCGGTAGCCAACGTCCGCGTGAACGGGACATTCCGGGTGCAACAGACGGATCGTGTGTTGGAGGCATTGGCGGCGGCGCACAACCTCAAGCTGGCCTATCGCACGCGTTATTGGGTCACCGTGGGGCGAGCATGAACAAAGGCGCGCACCCTCTGGTAAGAAATTGTAAATATCCGGCAGATTAAGCGGACTGCTTCGTTTGTACAGGGAAAGGCGCCCGCAGTGGGCGCCAACCCAGAGCCGTTTCATGCCAAATACGCAACACGCAATCCTGTCGCCCGCATTGGGCGTACTACGCAAGACCTCCTTCACGCTCCTGTTGGGTTCCTGCGCCGCCCTGACGCTGTGGCATCCCAACGATGCCCACGCTGCGCCTCCAACCGACATCACGTTGCCGGCCACGACGCTGCAGGACGCGCTGCTGCGATTCGGCCAGGCCAGCGGCATCACCATCATCAGCGATCCGGCACTTACCGCCGGAAAGCGCAGTGCGGAAGTCCGGTTGCAGGGCGATGTCGGCGACTCGTTGCGTCAGTTGCTGCGCGGCTCCGGCCTGCGCGCAGTGCCGAACACGAATGGCGAGGGTTATCGTCTGGAGCGTCAACCGCAATCCGATGCGGGCGGCGTGGCAACGCTGTCCGCCGTGACGGTCTCAGGCGCCGCTGACGGCAACGTCGGCGTGCTGGCGCTGTCCAGCAGCGCCGGCGCCAAGACCGACACGCCGCTGCTCGAGACCGCGCAGTCCATTTCGGTGATCAACCGCGACCTGATGGACATAATCGGCGCCAAAAGCACGGCCGAGGCGTTGCGATATAGCGCGGGTGTGAACGTCGGCGGTTATGGCGTGGACAGCCGCGTCGACGAGATATCGGTCAGAGGTTTTCGTACCGGCAGTTTCGCCAACAATCTCTACCTGGACGGACTGCGTCCGCCCGGCTCGAGCAGCGGCGCCACGGCATCTGCCACCCAGTTCGATGGCTATGGGCTGGAGCGGGTCGAAGTGCTGCGTGGCCCGTCGTCGGTGCTCTACGGCCAGATCGCGCCGGGCGGATTGGTGAACGTGACCAGCAAGCGGCCGACGGACTATGCCCGCGGCGAGATCGGCGTCAGCACCGACAATTACGGTCTGGCGCGATTGAATGCGGACGTGAGCGGGCCGCTGGACGAGGAAGGCAAGTGGCTCTATCGCGTGGTGGGCACCGGCTATCACACCGAAACGCAGGTGGACCACATCGACCTGAACCGCGTGATGATTGCGCCCAGTCTGACGTGGCGGCCTTCGGCGAGCACCTCGCTGACGTTGCTGACCAACTATCAGCAGGACCGCGGCGGCAGCACGTATCAGTTCCTGCCGTCACATGGCACGTACTTCGCGACGCAATACGGCCGATTCGGTTCGGACCGGTTCCTGGGCGAGCCTGCATTCAGCGCCTATGACCGCACCCAGTATTCGATCGGATACCTGTTTTCGCACCAGTTGTCGGACCGGGTGAAGATCAACCAGGGACTGCGCTACATGCGCGTGGATACCGACAACCAGTCCGTGGCGCGCCAGGGCGACCTTCAGCCGGACGGACGCACGCTGCGGCGCACCGCGTCCATCAGCGAGATCCGGTCGGAAGGCTTCACCGTCGACACCAATGCGGAAGTGGGTTTCAGGCTGGGCGAGACCGATCACACGATCCTGACCGGCGTGGACTATCGGACGCAGACCATCCGTGTACAGCAGGTCAGCGGCACCGTGGGCTCGCTGGACGTATTCAATCCCGTGTACGGCAGCCCGGTGAAGATCGGATCGCCCGTGCCGACCCGCCGCAGCGACAGCGACCAGATCGGGCTATACACCCAGGACCAGATCCGGTGGGGCCAATGGACGGCAACGGTGGGGCTGCGTCATGACTGGTCGCACGACAACGCGCTGGTGCGCGCGACCAACGCCAGCACGCGCTATGCGGACGAGGCCACGACGTGGCGCGCCGGTGTGGTCTATCTTTTCGAGAACGGGCTTGCGCCTTACGCAAGCTATGCGACCTCGTTCGAACCGGTCAACGGCGTGGGCTACGGCGGCCAGCCGTTCAAACCGACGGAAGGCAAGCAGGCCGAAGTCGGCATCAAGTATCAGCCGCCGGGCTCGCGCAGTCTGGTCACGCTGTCGGCCTACGAGATCCGGCAGCAGAACATCACCACGCCCGACCCCGACCCCACGCACCTGTGCGACGGCAGCCTGTGCCAGGTGCAGACGGGAGAAGGGCGCGTGCGCGGGCTTGAATTGGAAGGCAATCTGGCGTTGACCGACAACCTGACCATGGTGGCCTCGGCGACGCTGATGAACAGCAAGGTCACGCAAAGCAACAGCACCGATCTGGGCAACCAGCTGCCGCGCGTTCCCCGCCGCAGCGCCAATGTCTGGCTGGACTATCGTTTTGACCAGTCGGTATTGCCGGGCGTCAGCGTCGGTTTTGGAGTGCGC
This sequence comes from Achromobacter spanius, assembly GCF_002966795.1. Lineage (GTDB taxonomy): Bacteria > Pseudomonadota > Gammaproteobacteria > Burkholderiales > Burkholderiaceae_B > Achromobacter > Achromobacter spanius_D. The sequence goes on along the minus strand of NZ_CP023270.1, from coordinate 4,510,884 downwards.
CACATCGGCGCAAGCTATGGCGACAGCGCGAACGAGTACCGCACGGGCGCGATCAATCTGGTCGACGCCGCGCTGCGGTACGACATGGGCAGCTTGAACCCGGCATTCAGGGGCATAAAGTTTTCCCTGAACGCCAACAACCTGGCCGACAAGGAGTATCTGGCCAGTTGCTCCGGCTCGGCCAGTTGCTATTACGGCGCACGCCGTTCGATTACCGCAAACCTGAACTACGCCTGGTGAGTCCGGCGTATCGCCTGTTAGGAAGAAACATGACACGTTCCAGATTCACGCAGCGGCTTGCCTGCCTGGCGGCCACGGTCGGCGCGCTATGGTCCGCCGCTGCGGTCGCGCAGCCCGCAGTGACGGCCGCGCCCGTGCGGCCCGGCATGCAACTGGTGGGCGAGACAGTCGCGGACCGGCCCTCCGCCTTCTATCGCTTCGAAACCCACCGGCTCGATTCGGCCGACGGCAAGCGCCACTATCGCATCCAAATCGCGGTGCCGAAAAAGGCGGGTCCGAAGGAGGGCAGCCCGGTGCTGTACATGCTGGACGGAAACGCCGCGCTGGCGACGCTGACCGATGGAGATCTGCAACGGATTTCAGCCGATGTGGCGCCGGTGCTAGTGGCCGTTGGCTATGACGTGCCCACGCGTAATGATGTCGTCGCGCGGGCCTACGATTACACGCCGCCTGTTTTCGAAAACGGAAAGCGGCTGCCGAATCCCGTCGTGCGCGGCCATGAAGGAGGCGGAGCCGACGCCTTCCTGAATTTCGTCCTCGTGCAGGTCAAGCCGCTGGTGCGCCGGGCCGCCGCCGTGGATCCCGCCAGGGAATACCTGTGGGGCCATTCTTATGGAGGGCTGTTCGCCTTGCATGTACTGTATACACAGCCGGACGCCTTCGCACGCTACATCGCAGGCGACCCGTCGGCGTGGTGGAACGATGGCGTGCTGGTGCGGGAGTGGCGGAACTTTCGTCCGGAACGGGCTGCGGGCAAGCGGGTCGCCATCCTGGTGGGAACCAAGCCACGCGATGTTAGCCGCCCGGCGCCGATTCCCGCCGCGCCGCAAGGAAGTGGACAGCCGGCCGACATGCGGGCTGTGGTGCGCGAGATGGCCGACGGGCTTCAGGGCGCGGGAGCCCTGGCGACGTATGAGGCATTTCCCCAGTTCGGACACGGCGAAATGCTGCGGGCATCGCTGGAGCGGGCGCTGGAGGTGTCGGTGGCGCCTTGAATGCACGCCAGTGGACGCGCGATCTGACCAAATCGGCCGGGGTGAAGGCCAGGCGTGAACAGGGATTGGAATCGCTGGCCGGTAGTGGAACGCGATCACGACGTCCCTACGTGCCGGTTGATCCGATCAGTCGTTGCGCTTGATCTCTTCCAGGAGCGTGTTCGCTTCGTCCTCCAGCACGCCGAGCACCTTCATGAAGCTGGCGTACTCGTCCTCAGTCAGGCGGCCTCGTAGCCGCGTTTCCCGTTCCAGGGAGTGAGGCAGGCCGAGCCGAAGTTGCTCGATCCCATCCGGCGTCAAGGTGAGGATCTGCTTGCGGCGGTCTTCCGGATCGTTGGACATGGTCAGCAAGCCTTTCTCGGCCAGCTCCATCGTGACCCGGCTGACCTGGCTGTGATCGAAGCTGGCCATCCGCGCGATCGCACCGGAAGCGGACGAACCTCCTAGCCGGCTCAATACCACCAACACGCGCCACTGGCGGCTTGTCAGATCCAGATTCGCACGGACCGACGCATCAACCAGACGCGAGAGCGTTTGCGCCAGGACGGAAACGCGATAGGTGATAAGCACCTCGGGGCGGTGCGAATCCACGTCCTTTTTTGACGCGGGCTTACGCTTCTGACCGGAGGCGGGTAGGGTTTTCCTTGCTATATCATTATTTGCCATAGCACATAGTCTACGTTAGGATTGATCAAGGCTGAACGGTGGTTGCATTCTACGGGGCCGCGTTGCCGCGCACGTGCACGCCAGATGGCCCGCATCGTTCATGCCGGCCGCCGGCCCTTCAACAGCGTCTGACCGATTTTATGGAAGGCAATTCGACTACCCCATCCAATAGCGCTTCGGCGGGCCCGCTGTCCGGCGTGCGCGTCGTGGATCTTTCCCGGCTGGTTGCGGGAAACATGTTGTCCATGCAACTGGCTGACTTCGGCGCCGACGTCATCAAGGTGGAGTCCGCACGCGAAGGCGATACGTTGCGTCATTGGCGTGAAGACCTGGGCGATGGCGCCTTTCTGGACGCCTGGTGGCAGGTCTATGGCCGCAACAAGAAAAGCCTCGCCCTGGATCTGCGTGATCATGAGGCCATGGAATTGTTGCGCAGGCTTGTGGCGGGGGCGCAGGTACTGATCGAGAGCTTCCGGCCCGGAACCTTGGAAGCCATGGGACTGGCGCCGGCATCGTTGCACGAACTCAACCGTCAGCTCGTCATCGTGCGCATTTCCGGCTGGGGCCAGACGGGGCCGTATCGGGATCTGCCCGGATTCGGCAGTCTGCTCGAAGGCTTTTGCGGATTTGCGCACAAGCATGCCGTCGATGGCGTGCCCCAACTGCCCAATCTGGCGCTGGCCGACATGGTGGCCGGCCTGGCCGGCGCGTTCGCCACCGTGGCCGCGGTCCGCGAGGTTGAGGTAAAAGGCGGGCAAGGGCAGGTCGTGGACCTATCCCTGCTTGAGCCGATGCTTGCCATCATGGGCCCCGACGTGACCACCTATTCGGCCACCGGCCGGGTGGCGGGGCCTTCCGTGAAAATAGCGTCTCCCCGCGGTGTGTATCAGTGCAGGGACGGCGGTTGGGTGGCGTTGTCGGGTTCCACGGACGCCATGGCTCGCCGCGTGCTGGAGGCCATCGGCCGCGGCGATCTCGCCGGGGAGGCGCGCTTCGCCACCAATGCCGCGCGGCTCGCCAATGATGCAGAGCTCGACGCGCTCATCGCCGAGGCCATCGCCAGATTTGACCGCGATGACTGCCTGGCGCATCTGCGCGCGCAAGGCGTGACTGCGGGGCCGATTCATGACGCCGCTGCGCTTGCAGCCGATCCCCACGTGGTCGATCGCGCCTGCTACGTGACGCCATCTCACGCCGGCGGCACGTTGATGCAGAACGTCATGCCGCGCCTTGCCAACACGCCTGGCCAGATCCGGCATGCCGCACCGCTGTTGGGACAACACTCGGCGCAAGTCCTGCGAGAGGCGGGCTTGGACGACGCTTACATCAAAGAACTCTCAGCGCGCGGAGCAATCAAGTGCAACTGAATGACGTGCGTTCCCTGCTATTCGTTCCCGCCACCTCGGAGCATCTGTGGGCCAAGGCGGCGGCGCGCGGCGCCGATGCGATCATCATCGATCTTGAAGACGGCGTCCCCGTTGCGCTGAAAGACCAGGCCCGCGTTATGGCCGGGCGCGCCATCGAAGCGCTGGCGGACGTGATTCCCGTACTGGTTCGCGTGAATGGGTCCAGGGATCTGTTTGCGCTGGACATCGACGCACTGCCGCTATCGCGGTTGCACGGCATATTGCTGCCAAAGGTCGAGTCGCCGGAACACGTGCAGGCGCTTGCGGCATGTATCGATGGGCGCCACGCGCCGGATGCTGCCGGCCTTCCCATCGCCGCCCTCATTGAAACGCCGCTGGGCGTGATGCAGGCGCAACGCATCGCCACGTCGCACCCCAGGGTGGCGGCGCTGGGGTTCGGCGCCGAGGACTACGCAACCGAGATGGGCGTGCCAGCCGATCCGCAGTCCCTCTTGTGGGCCGCGCAAGCCGTCACGTGTTGCGCACGCGCGTACCGGTTGGCGTGCTGGGGCCTGCCCGGCAGCATTGCGGAAATCAACGACATGACGGCGTTCGCCAGCCTGATCCGGCTGGCGCGCAATGTTGGTTTCAGCGGCACGGCCTGCATACATCCCCGCCAGGTGCCGGTGGCCAACGCCGGGTTTGGCCCGTCCGAGGAAGATCTCGCCTGGGCGCGCAGGGTGCTCTCGGCGGATGACGAGGCCAACGCCAAAGGCCTCGCGGTAGTGACGCTGGACGGCCGGATGATTGATCGCCCCATCGTCGAGCGGGCGCGCCGCTGGCTGCAGTCCTAGCACCAACTAGAGATGCCGTGATTCCAACAACGTGTGTTCTCGTGACCGCGCGCTTCTTCGATGAAAAGGCGGCGGACATCCTGCGCGATGCGGGCCTGGAAGTGCTGACGGGCGGTATTGCGCCTGACGCGATCGATTCGGTGATCACAGGCGAGATGCACGATGCGCTGGCACGTTGCTGCGCCTGGATCATGGGCATGCCTCCGGTTGGGTCGGACCTTCTGGCGCGCTACCCCAAACTGCAAGTGCTGGCGCGGCGGGGCGTTGGGTACGACACGATCGATGTCGCCGCCGTAAAAGCGCACCGCAGGCTCCTCACCATCACGCCCGGCAGCAATGAAGCGACCGTGGCCGACCACGCTGTCGGATTGATGCTTGCCGTGGGTCGACGCTACGTCGAATCGCACCGGCGCATGCAGTCCGGCGAGAAGGGCGTTCTCGTGGGGACGGAGCTGTCGGGAAAGACGGTCGGATTGATCGGCATGGGGCGTATCGCGCGGTTGGTGGCCCGCAGGCTGGCAGGGTTTGACGCGCGCGTCATCGCGCATGACCCTTACCTACGTCAAGATGAAGCGGACCAGCACGGCGTGCAAATGGCATCGCTGGAGACTGTGCTGGCAAGCAGCGACTTCATCAGCCTGCATGCCCCGCTGACCGATTCCACCCGGCACTTGATCGACGAGCGCGCCCTGGTCCGCATGAAGCCAGACGCGATACTCATCAACACCGCACGCGGCGAACTCGTCGACGACGGGGCATTGTTGGCGGCGCTGCGGCACGGAAGGCTTGCCGGCGCGGGTCTCGATGTCATCGGATCGGAACGTGACGCGTCGCTCGAGGCAGTCACCCGCGAGTTGCTGGCGCTGCCGAATGTCATTTGCACGCAGCACACCGGGGGCTCTAGCCGGGAAGGACTGGAACGCGCCAATAGACGCGCGGCGCAGTGCGTGGTGGCTGCGCTTGAAGGCCAGCCGCTGCCCCCGGACGTCATCGTCGTCGATGGAAGATCGCCTTAGCGCCACGATTTATGCCACCCAAAAAAACACCAGGAGACACACCATGAAGACCTCGGCCGCCACCCGGCGCCGCCTGCTCTGCCTCGCCCTTGCGAGTCTGGCCGGCGCGCACCTTCCCGTCCTCGCGCAAGGCGCGTTTCCGGAGCGCCCCATCACCCTGATTGTGGGCTGGGCCGCGGGCGGATCCGCGGACGTGCTTGCCAGGCTTGTCGCCGCCGAAATGGCCGCGACATTGAAGCAGGCGGTCATCGTCGACAACCGCCCGGGCGCGGGCAGCAACATTGCGTCCAAGCTCGTGGCCGAAGCCAAGCCCGACGGCTACACGATCATGCTCGCCACCTCTGCGTCCCACGGCTTCAATTCCGCGCTTTTCTCCAAGCTGCCCTACCGGCCGATCGAGGATTTCGCGCCAATCGGCCAGATCAACACGTCCCCGGGCACGCTGCTGGTCCCGAATGACTCGCCGTTCAAATCGGTCCCGGACATCATCGCGGCGGCCAAGGCGCAGCCTGGAAAGCTGAACTATGGATCCGGCGGGTCGGGGTCGTCCCAGCATCTGGCCGCGGCCCAGTTCATCAAGCTCACCGGCGTCGACATCACGCATATTCCGTTCAAGGGTTCTGGCCCCATGCTGGTCGACCTGATGGCCGGCCGCATGGACTTTGCCATTACGACGGGGCCTGTGCCCTACGTGCGTAGCGGCAAACTGCGCGCAGTGGCCGTGGCGGCAAGAGAACGCCATCCCGCCATGCCGGATGTTCCGACCTTTGAAGAGGAGGGCACGAAGCTCTACACGGATAACTGGTACGGGCTCGTCGCCCCGGCGGGCACGCCCAAGCCCGTGCTGGAAACGTTGAATGCGGCCTTGAACAAGGCAATCGCCAAGCCCGAAATGCAGAAACAGTTCGTCGAGCAGGGCGCGTTTCCCGGTAAACCGAATACGCCCGACGAGTTCTGGGCGTTCGTGAAAGAGCAGATGCCGGAGGCGGCCGAGCTGGTGCGGCAATCGGGCGCGAAGGTCGATTGATCCTGCACGACGCCGGTTGAAGGGGCCGCGCAAGCGGCCTTTTTTCGCGGCTTAACGCAAACGCCAGCCCGTTGAAAACTCGCAGCAACTCTCCGCCAATTCCGCCACGCTCTCGCAAAACGCCACGTCCGCGTCCCGGCGGAACATTGCGCTATACACCGACTGTGGCGGCGCGACGGTGGTGCGTGCGATGACGAGCTGCCGCGTGCTGACCATGTCTGCAAAGTAGTCGCGTGGCAGGCAGCTCACGCCAAACCCGGCGGCGGTCAACCCGGCCATCGCGATGAGACTGTTGATCGTGAAGATGTTGCTCGCCGCCGTGTGCGGGCGCAGCCAACCGTCGTAGATCATGTTCAGCCCGGACTCGCGGCTCTGCCGCAGCAGCGGCAGCCGGGCAATGTCGGCCGGCGTGTAGATGCGGCTGGCGTCGATCAGGTCGGGACTGCCCATCCAGGCAAATTCCAGGCGCTGCAGCGCGACGACCTGCAGATTCGGCTCGGCGAACTCCCCATGTAGAAAGGCCATGTCCAGCTGCCCCGCCTGCAGACGCTTGAGCAGATCGGCGCCCAGGTCGATGTGCGGTTCCAGCGTGATGCGCGGATAGTGCGCGCGCAGCAGACGGATGAGGGCGGGCAGCCACGTCATCGCGGTGATCTCGGTGATGCCGAACCGGAACGTGCCCGTCAGCGTGTGCTGGCCCTTCAGGCGAGCCAGCAGGCGGTCGCGGTGACCCAGCATCTGCTCGGCCAAGGCGTAGATCTCATGCCCCCGCGCGGTCAGCTCGGCCCGGTGGCCTGACCGGTCAAAGAGGGCGATGTCGAAGTCGGCTTCCAGCTCCTGGATGCGCTTGGTGATGGCCGATTGCGTCGTGTGCAGCTTCTGCGCCGAGGCAGAGAAAGTCCCCAGCCGCACGGTCCAATAAAGCGCTTCGATCTGTTTGAAAGTCAGCATGCGGGCGGGCGGCAGAGCATGAGGTTCATTCCGAAAGTTCCGATAGGGGGTAACCCCTATATTCTGAAAAGTGATGAAGTTCGCTGAAATTTAATCCCTTTTTCGGAATCGCAAAAGCTCGCACCATTCGGTCTGATTCCTTACCGGCCGCCCCGCCTCGCTAGCGACAGCGCGAAACACGGAGCGTCCTTCGACTCAGGACTAGCAGACCGACATGGCTTCCATCTCCACCGGCGCGCGCCAATTGCCCGCGCCTCCCGTTGCGCCCGTTTCCATACGCGAAGCGCTTGCAGGCATCGTCACCCCGCACCTCAGCGACAACCTGGCACGCCGCGAAGGCATCTCCGGACTGCGCCGCTACAACGGAAGCGGCAAGCTGGTCGGCACCGCGCTGACGGTCAAGACGCGGCCCGGCGACAACCTGCTGATCTACAAGGCCATGATGCAGATCCTGCCCGGCCACGTGCTGGTGGTGGACGCCGGCGGCGATCTGTCCAATGCCGTGCTCGGCGAAATCATGAAGCGCTATCTGCAGATCCATGGCTGCGCGGGCGTTGTCGTGGACGGCGCCATCCGTGACGTTGCGGCCTTCGAAGCCGACAGCTTCCCCTGCTATGCGCGCGGTCATATCCACCGAGGCCCCTACAAGGACGGCCCCGGCGAGGTCAACGTGCCGGTGTCGATCGGCGGGCAGGTCATCAATCCTGGCGACATTCTTGTGGGCGACGAGGACGGGCTGGTCAGCTTTGCTGCGTCGGAAGCCGAGGCCCTGATTGCCGCGGCCCATGCGCATGCCGACAAGGAAGCGCGCATCATGGCGGAGATCGCCACCGGCGAGAAAAGCCAGAGCTGGATGCAGGCAGCGTTTGCCGCGCGGGGGCTCGCATGAACGCCGTCACTGCGGATTTCCTGGCCGAACGCACCCGCGCCATCAAGCCGTCGCCCAGCATGGTGGCCAAGAGCCGGGTCGACCAACTGCGCGCTCAAGGCCGCGACATCGTGGACTTCACGGTGGGCGAGCCCGACCTGCCCACGCCGGAACATATCGTCCAGGCAGGCATAGACGCGCTCAACAGCGGCGACATCCGCTATACGGCATCCGTCGGCGCCAAGCCGCTGCTCGACGCCGTGCGCGCCAAGTTTCAGCGCGAGAACGGACTGGAGTACGGCACAGACGAACTCATCGTCGGCGTGGGCGCCAAGCAGCTGATCTTCACCGCGCTGGCCGCCACCGTGCAGGCGGGCGACGAGGTGATCATTCCAGCGCCGTACTGGGTCTCCTACCCCGACATGGTGCTGGTCAATGACGGCACGCCGGTCGTGGTGGTCTGCCCCGAGTCGGACGGCTTCAAGCTGACCCCGGACGCCTTGACGCGCGCCATCACGCCGCGCACCAAGTGGGTCTTGCTGAACACGCCCAGCAACCCCACCGGCGCCATGTACAGCGCGGACGAATTGCGCGCGTTGGCGCAGGTGCTGGCACGCCACCCGCACGTCTGGCTTTTGACCGACGAGATCTACGAACACCTGTCCTATGGCGGCGCGCAACACGTGTCGCCCGCGGCAGTGGTCCCGGAGCTGGCCGCACGCACGCTGACCATCAACGGCGTCTCGAAAGCCTACGCGATGACGGGCTGGCGTCTGGGTTACGCGGGCGGCCCGAAGGCGCTGATCAAGGCGATGGCCACGCTGATCTCGCAAAGCACCAGCTGCGTCAGCGCGATCAGCCAATCGGCCGCGCGTGTTGCGCTGACTGCCGACCAGCAGTGCGTGCATGACGCCAACGCGTTGTTCCATGATCGGCGCGACCGCATCGTGGCGCTGCTGAACGCGGTGCCTGGCATCCGTTGCCCGGTGCCGGAGGGCGCGTTCTACGTCTATCCCTCAGTCGAAGGCTTGCTGGGCAAGACCACGCCCGCCGGCCACAAGCTGGGCAGCGATCTCGACGTCGTGATGTTCCTGCTGGACGAGGCGGGCGTGGCCTGCCTGGACGGCACGGCGTACGGTCTGTCTCCGTATCTGCGGCTGAGCTTCGCGACGTCGATGGAAAACATCGAAGAGGGTTGCCGCCGCATTCGCGAAGCGTGTGCCCGCCTGACCTGAAACTGGCTTTTCTTGCAGCACCTATACCTACATACCAAGGGATTCCCATGAAGACGTTCATCTCCTCTTTCGTCGCCATCGTTGGCCTGGCCGCAACGCTCGCCCCCGCGGCCAATGCCGACACGCTGCAAGACATCAAGGCACGCGGCAAGTTCATCTGCGGCACCATGGGCACGGCCGAGCCGTTCAGCTTCCAGGATCCGAAGACCCGCGGCATCGTCGGCTACGAAGTCGACATCTGCCAGGCGCTGGCCGACAGCCTGGGCGTGCCGCTCGAACTCAAGCTCATCGCCGTCGAGGCGCGCATCCCCGAACTGATCGCTGGCCGCGTCGACGTGGTGGCGGCCAATCTGGGCTGGACGCCGGAGCGCGCCAAGCAGATCGATTACTCGCACCAGCATTTCGTCAGCCCGCAAAAGATCCTGTCTCGCGACTCGGACAAAGATCTGAAGGCGCCCGCCGATCTCGCCGGCAAAAGGGTCAGCGCCGTGCGCGGATCGTCTTCGGAGCAGGGCGCGCGCAAGAACATCCCGAACGTCGAGCCCGTCACGTTCAAGGACCCCAGCGGCGCGTTCCTGGCGTTGCAGCAGGGCAAGGTGAGCGGCTTCGTGGGTTCGGAACTGATGCTGGTCAAGCTGCAGAACCAGGCCGCTTCGAGCGCCGTGCCGGTCAAGATCCTGGAGCCCGCGCTGTTCATCGAGCCGTGGGGCGTGGGCGTGCGCAAGGGCGACACGGCGATGCTGAATCAGGTGAACAAGGTGCTGGACGGCATGGAGGCTTCCGGACAGGCCGCCAAGACGTTCGATAAGTGGTTCGGCGCCGGCACCCAGTTCAACATCAAGCGCGACTTCCACATCGAAGCCATCAAGGGTTGATGCGCCACGCGCGCTGGAGCCTGGTTCGATGCATTACATCTTCGACTTCGGCGCCATTTTCCAAGGCGAGTACCCGGACTGGCTGCTCAGGGGGTTGATCACCACCCTGGCGCTGGCCGGGCTTTCCTGGATTCTGGCGTTCTTCGTGGGCAGCCTGCTGGCGGTGATCCGCCTGACGGGCTCGCCCGTTGCCAATGGATTGATCGCGACGTATGTCGCGTTCCACCGCAATGTGCCCATGCTGGTGCACATCATGTTCTGGTATTTTGGCGTCCCCGCGCTGCTGCCGGCCCCTGTCACCGACTGGCTCAATAGTCATGGCAGTGAATTCATCCTTTCCTGCATCGCGATCGGGCTGGTGATGTCCGCCTACGTCTGTGAAGATCTGCGCAGCGCGGTGCGCGGCATCCCGCCCGGGCAGGTCGAGGCCGCGCGGGCATTGGGCCTGAGTTTCCTGAAGACCATGCGTAAGGTGGTGCTTCCGCAGGCCTTCCGCATTGCGATCCCGCCATTGCTCAACCAGACCTTGCTGCTGCTCAAGAACACCAGCCTCGCGATGGCCATTGGTGTCACCGAGCTGACGGCGGCCGGGCGCGAGATCGAGAACAACACGTTTCGCACGTTCGAGGCCTATGCGGTGGTGACGGCGATCTATCTCGTGCTGTCCTTCCTGATCATGGGCGGCGGCGCGATGCTGCAACGACGCTATCGTCCGTTGGGAGTGCGCTGACCATGTGGGACATTCTTAAAGACAATTGGCTGCTGCTTCTGATCGGCCAGTATCCGCATGGTCCGATCGGGGGCCTCGCCGCCACCTTGGGTCTGGCGGCCATCAGCCTCGCGCTGGCGCTGCCCTGCGGCGTGCTGCTGGCGCTGGGCCGCATCAGCCCGTACCGGATCTTCTACTGGCCGTCGTCGGCCGTGGTCTACCTGGTGCGCGGCCTGCCGCTGCTGATGTTCATTTTCTGGGCCTACTTCTTCGTGCCCATCATCATCGGCCGTCCCGTCGCGGGCACGACCACGATGGTGGTGGCGCTGGTCTGCTACGAAAGCGCCTATCTGGCCGAGATCATCCGCGCCGGCATCCAGGCGTTGCCGCCCGGCCAGCAGGAAGCCAGCCGGGCGCTGGGCTTGTCCTACATGCAGACCATGCGGCGCGTCATCCTGCCGCAGGCGCTCTACAACATGCTGCCCAGCATGCTGAGCCAGTTTGTGTCCACGGTGAAGGAAACCTCGCTGGCCTATGTGATCAGTGTCCAGGAGCTGACGTACGCCGCCAACCAGATCAACAGCGTATTGCTGACCAAGCCGTTCGAAGTCTTCGGGCTGCTTGCGCTGACCTATTTCGTCCTGAATTTTGGCCTGAGTTCCCTGGTGCACCTGACCGAACGCCGCATTGGCCGACGGCGCGCCGGACTTGCGCCTGCCCAGAAAGTGGTGCCGACATGATCCGATTTTCCGAAGTGCAGAAGTGGTATGGCGAATATCAGGCCCTGGCCGACGTGACGGCGCAGGTCGGCAGAGGCGAGGTCGTCGTGGTGTGCGGGCCGTCAGGCTCGGGCAAATCCACGCTGATCCGCACCGTCAACCGGCTGGAGCCCATCCAGAAGGGCGTCATCGAAGTCGACGGCAAGGACATCTACGGAAAGGACGTGCACCTGGACGCGCTGCGCAGCCATATCGGCTTTGTGTTCCAGCAGTTCAATCTCTTCCCGCATCTGTCGGTGATGGAAAACCTGATGCTGGCGCCGCTGCAGCTCAAGCGCGCCCGCCGCCCCGAAGCCCGCGAGCGCGCCATGCAACTGTTGGAACGGGTGGGGCTTGCCCACAAGGCGGATGCCTATCCCGCGCAATTGTCCGGTGGTCAGCAGCAGCGCGTGGCCATTGCCAGAGCCCTGGCCATGAGTCCGCCCGTCATGCTGTTCGACGAGCCGACCAGCGCGCTGGATCCTGAAATGGTCGGCGAAGTGCTGCAGGTCATGAAGGGCCTGGCCAAAGACGGCATGACCATGGTGTGCGTCACGCACGAGATGGGTTTCGCCCGGGAAGTCGCGGATCGCGTGTGGTTCATGGACGCCGGGCGGATTGTGGAAACCGGAACGCCAGACGAGTTCTTCAACCGGCCGCAGACTGCCCGGGCGCAGAAGTTTCTGGCGGAGATCCGGCATTGAAACCGGGGCTGCCGTGCGGCAGCCCTGCTATCGCGCCACCGTCAGCCGGAAGGCGACCGCCAACCGGCCATGCCGTCTGCAGCCACGGTAAAAACGATGATGCCGTTTTTTTTTGGCCGCAGTATATTCATCCGCAGGATCCGCATCTTTGGGACTATTGAGACGGTCACCCGCAATGGGTAGATTTCGCATCAAGCATGGTGCGCTGCGCTAGACGCCTGACCAGAACAAGTCCCATGCGACAAATCGCTTTTGGCACTTGCCGCTCTTTTGGAGCTGCGCAAGAAGCATCTTCATTGACCGTTGTTTTATGCATCGGAGGCCACAATGAATATCCGCGATACGTCTCATCCACCCAGCCATTTCCCGTTTGAATCGGTTTCGCGCGTCGCGCTGTGCCCGCGAAACAGGCTGCTCGTTTACGCCTATTCGAACTAGCCCCCCCGAACTGCATGACACGGAGCTTTCCATCTTTGGATGCCTGAAAGCCGAGCCGGCGCTGATGTCCGCCAATCAAGACATGAGCGCTGGCGACTCGGGCGATGCGGACCTGGAGATTCCCATGAACAAGTCGATTTTTCCTTGGATGGCGATCGTGCTCTCAGGCGTCTGCCTGTCGGCGACCGCCCAGACCGTTACGCCGCTCAAAGGTCAGACTCCCGAACTGACCCAGCAGGACATCGCCGCGTGCCAAGCGCAGTCGGCCAACACGACGAGCGCGGCGGGCGCCGACACGCCGTCGGCCGGCGGACGAGCCCGTGGCGCCGCAGCCGGCGCCGCGGCGGGCGCTGCCGTCGCGGGTGCGCGGGGGCGCCAGCACGAAGAGGTGTATGACCGCATGGATGACGACACCAAGCAAGCGTACCGGCAGAACCAGGCGAAGGACGCCGCCGCAACGGGCATGGTGGTGGGCGGGTCGCGCCAACGCCAGGACCGCCGACAGGATCGCGCGGACCAGGCGCAGCAGACTGCGAACGCATCGTCGGCCTATGCCGCGTGCATGCAGCAGCGCGGCTACCAGGTCGGGCCCTGAACGCGCAGGGCCGGCTCTTCTTCGGCGCCGTTTTCTGCATGTGCATTTTTTTGCCTTGCCAAGTTTCCCGTGCGACACACCACAAAAGGAGAACGTCATGTCTCACAAATATTCTGCCGTCTGCCGGACCGGTATGGCCCTCTTCACCATCTTTGCGGCTGGCCTTCTTTTTGGCGGCTGTACCACGACGCCGCCGTCCAAGCCGTCCGCTGCGCCAAAGACTGATACGCGCGAAGCGTTGGACAACGCGGCCAACGCGACCCTGTCCAAACTTTACGAAGCCGCACCGTCATCCAGGGAACTGGTCGCTCGTGCCAGGGGGGTGTTGGTATTCCCGGATGTGCTCAGCGGAAGTTTCATTGTCGGCGCCGAGCATGGCAAGGGCGTGCTGCGCGTGGGTCAGTCGGCGGTAGGCTACTACCGCACCACGTCCGGGTCGATCGGCTTTCAGGCAGGCGCGCAATCGAAGGCCATGGTCCTGCTGTTCATGACGGATGATGCCTTGAACAAGTTTCGCAACAGCAGTGGCTGGACGGTTGGCGCCGATGCCACGGTGGCGATCGTCAATATTGGCGCTAACGGGCGCATCGACACCAACACCGCGAAGCAGCCGATTGTCGGCTTCGTGATGAATAACGGAGGCCTGATGGCAGGCGTCTCGCTTGAGGGGACGAAGATCTCGAAGTACGAACCTTGATGGCGAAACGGGAGCGCCGGCGGGTCGCCGCCGGCGCTCCGAAAGCCCTCTGCGCCCTGCGTTACTGTCGCGAGAACGCTAGCCGAAAGGATGCGATTTATGGATAGCGCCTACGCGGCGTTGCCGAATTTTTCACGGTAAGCGGCCGGACTCGTCAGCACGATGCGCCGGAAGTGTCTGCGCATGGACTCCTCCGAGCCAAACCCGGCCAGCTCGGCAATGCGGCCAATCGGCAAGGGCGTCTTGGATTCGAGCATGTCGCGGGCGGCCGACACGCGTTCCCGGACAAGCCACTCATACGGCGCCATGCCCGTGGCGTCATGAAACTGCCGCTGCAACGTACGCGGGCTCATGGCGGCGCGTTCGGCCAGCGAGCGCAAGGTGTGCGGCATGGCGGAATGAAGCCGCATCCAGTCCATCAGCTTGGCCAGGCGACCGCTTTCGTCATGAGGCATGGGACGCGGCACGAACTGGGCCTGCCCACCTTCCCGATGCGGCGCCACCACGAGTCTTTGCGCGACCCGATTTGCCACGGCTCCCCCGTAGTCGCGTCGCACCAGGTGAAGCAGCATGTCGAGGCCGGCAGCTGAGCCCGCCGACGTGATGATCTGTCCTTCATCGACATACAACGCATCCGGCTCGACCCGCACCTGCGGGTAGCGCTGCTGCAGCTTTGCGGCGTATCGCCAGTGGGTGGTGACAGTTTTCCCATCGAGCACCCCCGCCGCCGCCAGCACGAATACACCGGAACAAATCGAGCAAACCCGCGCGCCCCGTTCGTACGCCTTGCGGAGCTTCTTCAGCAACGGCGCTGGCGGCATTTCGTCCGCATCGCGCCAGCCGGGGACCACGATCGTGTCCGCCTGATCGAGCAGCTTGAGGGTGTACGGCGCGGCAACCGTGATGCCGCCTGCCGCGCGCAGCGGGCCGGGCTCGCTGGCGCAAACTGCAAAGCGATACCAATCGACGCCAAGCTCCGGGCGTTCGAGCGCAAACAGCTCGGTCACGCAGCCGAATTCGAAAGTACACAGCCGGTCATAGGCCAGCGCGACGACGAGATGTTTGTCCATGGCGTGATGTTACCGGTTAATGGCATTTACGCCACTTATCCGGATCGCCGTGCGACGTCAGAATGAGGCTCCTGGATCGATCATCCAGTCGCATCACTTCCTTGGCTCATTCACTCAGAGTTCCACCATGCCGAACCCCAACGCCGTTACCGCCATCCCCGCCGCCGACAGCGCATCCGCGCTCGCGCACTTTCGCGCGGAATTGCAATTTGAGACCGATTGTTCCGATGTCGCCAGCGCGCTCGCTAGTGGCACGCCCGGCTTCGTGCTGCTGGACGTGCGCAGTCCTGCGCTGTTCGCGCAGGGGCACGTGCCTGGCGCCGTGAATCTGCCGCACGGGAAGATAGTCGAGTCGAAAATGGCGAGCTATTCCGTCGACACGCTGTTCGTGACGTACTGCGCAGGTCCGCATTGCAATGGCGCGACACGGGGAGCGATACGGCTGGCTCAGTTGGGTCGGCCGGTGAAGGTGATGCGCGGTGGGATCACGGGATGGCTCGACGAGCGTTTGCCGCTTGCGGGAATTGATGACAGGCAGGACGGTGAAGGATCTGAGCGCAAGGAGCCGTGAAATCCTGGGAACGACGATATTGTTTTGGCACCGTACTTCGGCGGCAAAGGGCTTCATTTGGGGGCGAAGGTGGCCATTCACGGTTGGCCGCTTTCGACCCAAAGCGGTCAGCGTCCTAAGAACGCCGCCCTATCGGTTTTGCTAAGCACGTTAGACATGGAGCACGTTCAGCAGATAACGGCATTCCTCGCGTGCGAAATAGCTGACAGTCTTGTCAACGGCAAAGTCTAGTTGGTCGCCGGCCATCAGTTGTCGTGTCTCGTCTCCGTAACTCAGTTCAAGTACGCCCTTGAGCAGCCATAGGCGCTGTCGGTACGGTTTCGAATGCCATTGGGGATAGTCGACGCGGGCGCCATTGGGCAATTCAATTTCTATGAGTTCAGTGCCGGTTCTTTCATCCAGTTCTGCGATCTGCCGGCGGACGTAACCTGTGGCGGGATCCCGCCAAGTTGTTTGGTCTGCCTTATGACGGACCAAAAATGGATTAGGGGATGAAATCGGCGCCAGTAGCTCTGTCAGCGCGACCCCAAGGCCCGACGCAAGGCGGCCGAGCACTGCCGCAGTTGGGCTGCTGTCCCGTCTCTCGATCTTCGAAATCATCGCCTTGCTGACGCCGGAGCGCTCGGCCAACTGGCTGAGACTCAGCCGCTGCGAAGTTCTCAACTCCGAAATGCGTTGCGCAATTACGTCTTCAACCAACATCGAGTTTCCTTTTTCTCAATCGTCTCGTATATTAGACGATTCGTATTCTATCGTGAAATTAGAGGACTTGTATGCACACCGTTCATTGCACTGAAGACCGCCACGCTGCTGCCATGCTTGAGATTGTCAACCATGCAATCCTGCATTCCACCGCGTTGTACGACTACAAACCTCGCCCAGCTGAGGCGATGGCCGGTTGGTTCGAGACTAAACGCAAGAATTCCTTCCCGGTCCTTGGGGTGGAGGACGAAGCCGGGAAGTTGCTGGGCTTTGCATCCTATGGAACGTTTCGTGCGTGGCCCGCGTACAAGTACAGCGTTGAACATTCGATCTACATCCACCACGAGTGCCGCGGCCTGGGACTCGGACGCCGCCTACTCACCGAGCTGATCGAAGAAGCGCAAGCAAGGGATGTCCACACCATGGTAGGCGGGATCGACACCACGAATCAGGCGAGCATCGTGCTGCACGAACGTCTGGGCTTTGAGCCTGCTGGCGTTATCAAGGAGGTGGCCTACAAGTTCGGAAGCTGGCTCGACCTCGCGTTCTATCAAAAGGTGTTGCGCACCCCTGCGCATCCGAATGAAGAATGACGACAGACCAATGACCTCTCATGGCCGGTTGCAGACCTTGACGGTGGTCCGCTCCCGACCCAAAGTGGTCTCTCGTCTCTACATTTCGAAGATTCCGATGGCGGTTAGCAAAGAAAGCGTTGGATCACAGCCATTGCAACGCGCCACCATGCGGATCCGTCCAGGCCGACGCATGGCCATTGGTACATAACAGGAACATGCCGGACGGTTGCGGCGTGGCCGCGGGCAAGAACTGCGGAAATACCAATGGACTTTCATTGCTGATCCAGACGCAACGTGAGGCCAACATGTTGCGTGCAAATTCATTGCGCAGCGCCTGGTCCATAACGTAGTTCAGAACAGCGGAGTGATACACAACCACGGTCGCTTCCGCCGGAGCCTTTTCGATTAAGGAAGCAAGATCCCGCAGCAGATCGCCCCGGACGATCTGAGGCGGCTCGCGTCCGCAGATCCGCAGCGCCGACTGAAGGCGTGCGAGTCGATTGCCATCCTCGGGCCACACCAAGTCTTCAAGCCACTTCCTATCTTCGTCGCAGTGAACGTCGATTGGGCTCAAATCCAGTCCAGCCCTCCACACGATTTCAGGATAGGTGTGGGGGAGCGGACCCGCGCCGGTGACCTCACAAGGGAATACCGGATAGTCCGAATCGTCTTGACACGGAACCAGGCGTTGGGAACCCCAGTCGTAGCCGTATTTGTCCATCAGCAGGCACAGCCCTGCGGAGGCCCCCACCTCGATGAGCGCTATCTTGCCTGCGATCGAAGCGAGAGCGGGCAGCAGTACCGCACAGCGCCCTGGTTCGTTGGTCTGCGTGGAGCGCGCCAACATGAGAGCCCGGATGGCGTCGCCATGTTGCGCCAAGCCTGCATCGAATTCCGCAGTCGAGGTAGGCGCACGTACGGTATGCCGGAACGCTGCAAACAGAAGGTTTGGTTGCTGCTTATCTACAGGCAGACCCTGTAAAAACGCCAGTGCGTCAAACGAATTCGCAACATGCAATGCCCATTTTTCATACAACGGCGAGCGACCCGCCGCCTCGACCTTTGCAAACCTCAAGTAGCGGTTAGCAATACGATCCATGCCATCCCCCCTAACGCAGATGAGTCCCGGCTGAGTAGCACCGCTCGCGGAAGTCAGTCATGCTACTAAGCAGCTAGCTGTTGGAATTGACGTTGCATTATGACCGCTCCTGGCCGATTGCAGCCCTGGTTGTCCGCCCGCTTCCGACCCGGAGCAGCGGGTCACGTCGGCCCCGAAAATTTGTTTCGCTGAAAGAAGGGTTTGCTGGCCGGATGCTACCTGCCAGAAGCAGCCATTCGCCTGTGCAAAAGCGGAACGGAAGGGCGTCGCTCGTCACTAGCGATCTGATTCGCGGAGATTGACCTGCCTTTTTTGAAGTGCCCTGAGTACCGCATCTATATGCCAGGTTTCCGGCCCGATACTGATGGCGCCTTTCAGTAATGATTTCGTTGATTAGGATACGCCTTTGCCTGACGCGGCATTGCGCCTTACACACCCCGACCAGCGTCCAAGCGCAATCACTGAACGCAGAATGCTTTTCCGCCGCCTCGCGCAAATTCTCGCTATTATCCACGGCACCATGCTGACCAAAAACATTCTCCCTGCCGCCAGCGCTGCCGTGCTGTGCGCACTTTCCCTGACCGCCATTGCGGCGCCGGAAGCCTCGCCTTCGTTCGACTGCGCCAAGGCGCGCACGGGCGCAGAAAAAGCCATCTGCGCGAACCCGCAACTCGCGGCGCTCGATGCGAGCATCGCCAAGCGCTACAACGATGCGCGCAAATCCCTGGACGCCAATACGGCCGAAGCGTTGTTGCGCGACCAGCGCGATTTCACCCTGGTGCGCGACGAGGCCTTCGATAAGCCGTTCGACAAAAACAAGCCGGTCGAGGAAATCGCGACCCGCATGAAACACCGAGACGCGTTCCTCGCCTCGCTGGACTTGGCCGAACGCAAGGGCTTTACCGGTAGATGGCGCAACATCTCGGGCGAGATCACGCTCTGGAAGAAGCCCGACGGCGACATTCTGTATGAAGGATCGGCCGAAAAGCCGCGCACTGGAAGCTGGTCGTGCAACGTGGAGGCGTCCGGCAAGGCCAAGGGCGAGCGCCTCCAGGTCAAGAGCGTCGACACCAAGGGCTGGGTGTTGAACCTGAAACGCCAGGGTGATGCCTTGATCGTCGAGGAACAACCGCCCGGCGCGGGTTCATCTGGTCCGCCTTACTGCGGCGTGAATGGAACCTTGGCCGGCACATTCTTTCCGATACGCTGAGCGATCGCTGAAATGCAAGCCTGCGGGTAGTGGCGCAAACGCCGTACCCGCGCAAGGCCATCGCCAACACGCGGCGCTTTCAGATACGGAAGTCCGCCGCCATGTCTTCGTCGCTACGGGCTTCCAGCTTTCCGGAACGGCAAGCACGAATAAAGGCCGTGTAGTCCGCTTCGTTCTGATCCGCATAGGCTAATGCGTATTTGTTCAGCGCGTCGGAAAATCCCTCGCCACTTCCTAGATAGGCAGAGATCTCAACGGCCTTCCCGCTGGCTTTGGCGTGGGCTCGCGCCATCGCCCAGCCACAAAAGCGGGAATACCCCAGCAGCAAGGTATTGCTCAGCCGCTCGATCTCCGCCGACACCTTCATGTCACGCAACTGCCGGAAATAGAAGTTCCGGCCAGCAGGCCCGGACGTCCAGCCAAGAAAGGCATCACTTGCGCCTTGCAACAGCCGCTGTCCGGCCACGACCCGCTCGCCCTGGTGCTTCTCGCCTGGCGCCGGGTAGTAGTCGGCGATAACCGAATTGCGCGCCTCTTTGACTTGCAGGAATAACGGTTTCCCATGTCCGTCGATGAACAGCATCACCAGGCAGAAGGTGCCCACGCTGCCCACACCGACGACCTTGAACGCGATGTCGTTCAGCGTGTAGTGCCGTAGCAACGTGCGTTGGTCGGCAGATAGCGTCTCGGTATAAGCCTTGAACGCCTTGGCCAGCTTGCCCTTCCAGGCATGTGTATCGCTCCAGTTGCTGGCGGGGCCGAGCAGCGAGGCCGGGCCCGCGGGATGGAACAACGCGGGCGGGGCATCTTGAATTGTCCAGGCGCCGTCGCGCTGCACGGCCATCTTGCTCAATACGCTTTCGTGGGTACGGGTTGCGGCCTTGGCAATCGTCTTGTCGATGAGTTTGCGGCCTTCGTCCGTTGCGGCACTGTCCAGCAACCGTTCGAACGAAAGTATTTCGTGCCACATTTCCAGGGCGCTGAAGGTGGAGTACTCGCGCATGCGCTTGGCGTATTCGAGAACGGCCGTGTGTATGAAGTCGCTGATCGTGTCCTTTTTTGCGCCCGCATGTTGCCCGGCGATCGCCAGGCTCGCCGCAAGACGCTTCACGTCCCACTCCCATGGACCCGTCGCGGCTTCGTCGAAGTCATTCAGATCGAAGACAAGCTGTCGTTCCGGCGTTGCGAAGCCACCGAAGTTCATCAGGTGGGCGTCACCGCAGATCGGAAAGACGATGCCGGAATCGACAGTCCCCGCAAGGTCGTGGGCCTGGAGGATCGCGCTGCCTCGGAAGAACGTGAAAGGCGACACCGCCATGCGCCCATAACGCAATGGAATCAGTGCCTCGACGCGGCCGGCACTATTCCTTTTCAGAAGCTCGACTGGATCACGCGCGGTGTTGCCGATCTGCGCATGGTGAGATCGCTTCGCTCGGCGCCGCGCCTGCCGGCCTACCGTTTTCCGCTCCGCCAGGGTTGGTGGTTCAACCATTTTCGCCCTCTGGTATTTAAGGAAATACGTACGAGTGAAATGCGGACGGGCCAACCAGCGTGCATCCCGGAAGGACGCAATAGGCGCTGGCTAGCGGTCTGACGAAGCGGTGCGACGGGTTGCTGATTCGAAAGCCTACACAAATTTAGGGCGAAATCAATGATGGATTTCTCGCGGTCTCGCCACTTAGGGCGATGCCTGGCACGCAGCCTGATCTGGACACCTCCGAGGGTGCTTCCGCGGTGTTATGGGGCGAGTTCTTGGTTCCGCCCCACGCTCATGAGCCTTAGGCAAGTCGCTTTCGAAGGCGGCTGACGATCGCCGCAGCCAACAGTCCGCCGATCAGCGAGACGTGTTCCAGCGCAATGTGCATCGAGGAAGTAGCGGCTTGTCCCGGCAACGACCAGAAATGGTGAACGATGACGATGGTAAGCAGCAGGAAAGTCGCCAAAGCGGATGCTGCAAGCCAGACGGCCCTGTCGAGCAGCAGCAGGATGGAACCGCCCAACAACGTAATGATGGTCAGCCAGTTGAACAGTGCGGCCGGCGCCAGGCCTGCACGCGTCATCTCAGTGATGCCCCCTTCAAAATCAATGAGTTTGGCTAAACCGGAAGAAAGAAACACAACCGCCAACAAAACGCGGGTCAACAACCAAAACCAGCGGCTCTCCAACATGGAATGGATGGAAACGAGCATTCGTGCTTACTCCTTGAAGTCGTGAGTGTCGCGCCGGTAGTGCCGGCAGGTGGGATGAACTGCGGGGATGAACTGCGGGGGATGAACTGCAGAGGATGAACTGCGGCTGCGGACGATTCCGCGATCGCCTAGATTCTTGCGCCGCACATTGCGGCAATGATGGCTGCAGCCAGGGCGGCACTGAAAACGAGGCCGATGCGCATGACGCGGTTGCCGGCTTGCGGGCTGACCCCGTGAGCCTTGAGCACGACCTTCAAACCCGCGAAAAGATGCCCAAGGACGAAGAACACGCCAAGCGCGTAATGCGGCACCAGGCGGATGTTCCAGGCGTCATGGATGAGGCCCGCCGGTGCGCCCGTGGCAAACGCCCAGTCAGTCGGAATCCCGAGATAGGTTCGGGCATACACGAACACGGAGTTCATATGGCCGACGATGAAGATCGAGAGGAAGACGCCGGATGCGATCTGAAAGGTACGAAACGCATCTTGCCGCGCGTGACTCCACTGCCAGGCCAGATAGAGACCGCTGACGGCCTGGAACAGGAAGGCGACTACCAGCAAGGGTTCCAGTAACTTCGCGCGGTAGACGTTTCGCCCAGCGTCCATGACTGTTGCGTGGACATCTGGCCCGAGCCACCCAGCAAGGTGGTTGCCCAAATGGAACAGCACGTAGGCAAGTACGACTGCCGCGCTGATTCCGTGCGCGACGCGCCATCGCATCACGCTTGGCCTGGTTCCAGCAGCGGCCTCGATGGCGTGCGGCTTGGCGAACGTGCTGGCGGCAGCGAGTGTCCATAGGACACACCAGACCCAAGGGTCGGGAATCGTGCTGCCGACCAGCGCCTGCACCACACCCAGGAACACATATAAGGAGGGGGATGCCACGCTCAAATAGGCGACGCGGCGAGCGCGCGTCGGGATTCCCGGCAATTGCGCGACGACGATGCCGGCCACGGGCGCAGCAAACGCGAGCAGCAAGGCGATGGCAGCAATCGCGGTGTCCGACCCCGATCGTTGCGAGTCGGGAGCGCCGATCATCGCGTGAAACAGCATGAGCAGAAAGGGATAAGCGGCCGCGGTCAAAGGCGGGATGAGGGCGATCCAATGCCGCCCAATCGACGACGGGGGCGCTGTTTCCAGGCTGGCGGCCAGGACGCTGGATGACTGGGCAGACGCCAGGCTGGCGTTGGTGTCAGGCCGGGCCACGAGGCATCTCCACGGCAGTGATGCCCAACTTGTCGGCGTCGAACCCCGCGACAAGTGCGTGACGGGCCGCGTCCAACTGGTCTTGGGCGATGAAAGCGGTGCCTTGCAGCACGAGGAACTGCAAGGAATGCAGGCCCACGCAGCCGAGTGCCGCCTGCAGATATGGCGTCAGAAAGTCGGGCTGTTTCGCATTGGGGCCCGTAAAGAAGCCGCCCGAGGCGATAGCGATGTAGACCGGCTTGTCCTGCAGCAGCCCCACTTTGTGTCCGGTGGGACTGACGCCTATCGAGCGTCCCATGCGAAGGATCTGGTCGATCCAGGCCTTCAGCACGGACGGAACCGTGAAATTGTTCATGGGCGTGCCAATCACCACGACGTCCGCCAGTTCGAGTTCCTGGATCAGTGCTTCCGACTCGCGGACGGCATCTGTGCGTTCCGCGGCCTGCAGCGCGGCTGGCGACGAAAGCGCATGGGCGTAGCTTTCCGCTGCGTGGGCGATGGGTTGCAGGCCGAGGTCGCGCCGTGTGACGCGAACGGTAGGCGCGGTGGTAAGAAGGTGCGCCACAATGCCTGCCGACAGCGCGCGGCTGTTTGACTCGGCCTTGGGGCTGCAATCGATATGGAGGAGCTTCATCATTTCCTTGAGTGTTCGCGTTGCGCGGCAGCGCGGGGCGAGTGCGGGATGGCGTTCGAGGCGGACCGATAGGTCCGCGTCCCGATCAGGCAACTACGATGCGGCGGGGATCGGCCGCCGCCAGCAGCTCGGCGCGGCTGCCGGTTGGGGGGTAAATCCATTCCGTATTGATGGTCGTTTTAAGCGCCTTGCCCAATGCGCCCGACAGCTTCACTTCGCGGTCCCAACCTTCGGTGTAGACGGCGCCCCAGGGGCCCAGGTCCAGGCAAGTCACGTAATTGGGCTGGCTGTACGGAATGAAGCTCTCGCCGACAAGATCCGCCGCCACGTTGTGCCCCGCCGAGCGGCCCAGATTCATGGCGTGCTGGCAGGACATGGCCGCATGGTTGCCCACGTCGTCCGTGGCCGCGTAGGCGCAATCCCCGGTGGCGAAGACGTCACGGAGTCCTTTGACCTGCATGTTTGCATCCACGTGCAGTCGGCCAAAGTTGTCTCGGGTCGCCGGAATCTGCGCGGTAAGACCGCTCGCCCGCGCGCCGGCGGTCCAGATCACGGTGTCCGCTTCGATGCGTTCCCCGTTCTCCAACGTCACCCCGTGTGCGTCCACCTTGCCGACACCGGATCCCAGCTTCCAGGTGACGCCAAGCTCCTTCAACGCCTGGATGATTGTCGGGCGCGGTCCGGGGCCCAAATCTGGGCCGATGTCCGCGCAGCGTTCCACCATCACGACGTTGACGGGGGTATCGTCGCCGAGCGCCTGGCGCAGACGGGCGGGCATCTCCGCTGCCGTCTCGATACCGGTGAACCCCGCGCCGGCAACCACGATCGTGTTGCGGCGGACGCTATGCGGCCGCGCCGCGAGGCCGTGGATGTGCGTTTCAAGTTTGGCCGCAGCGGCGATCTGGTCGACGTTGAACGTGTGCTCTTGCAGGCCGGGGATGGGCGGGCAATGCAGACGGCTGCCCGCCGCAATGACCAGACGGTCATAGCCGATGACCTGTTGTGACGTGTCCGAGCCGACGCCAGCGACGCGCACCTGCCGACCTTCGACGTCGATCTGCTCGACCGTTCCCGCAATGAACCTGATGCCCGTCGCCGTGAAGAGTTCGCCAAGCGGAACGGCCATGCGCATGGGATCGTATTCGTAAAGGCGGGGACGTACGTGCAGCTCCGGTGCGGGAGCGATCAAGGCGACTTCGACATCGGTACGCCCCGTCCGATCCAGCAGCCGTGCCGCAGCCAGTGCGCTCCACATGCCGGCAAATCCGGCTCCGATGACAAGAATACGTTGCGACATGGGTCCTGCTCCTCAATTGATCTTGACAGTGTCGGCCTGGCCATCGCGATGGTGGATGGCTGCGGCCGGTGGCACGGCACATGACGACGTGCCGATAACGGCGATTCTATTAGTCGGAGTTAGAGGGCGCAAGAAAAAACGTGAGCAAATGGCGCGCGCTGCCGCCTGAAGGCGCGTGATCAGGCGTGTGTCGGCAGACGGGAGCGGCTTGCTTTGCATAACGTTACCTTTTATAGTCGGAGTTACCTGCAACCTGATTACGAACCATGGCCTACATCGGAACCGGCGTCGAATACGCCTTGCACTGTCTGCTCTGGCTGGTGGCTCCGCCGGAGCAGCGGCCGAGCAGCCGCGACCTTGCCGACATCCAGGGGGTGCCGGTGGCCTTTGTGGCAAAGATTTTTTCCAAGCTCGAGAAGGCCGGAATCGTCGAATCGAGCGGCGGCATTCGCGGAGGTTACTGTCTGGCACGGGCGCCCGAAGACATCACGGTGCTGGATGTGGTGGATGCGGTGGAAGGCGAGAAGTCCTTGTTCGACTGTCAGGAAGTCAGAGGGCGATGCGCCTTGTTCGAGGACAATCCGCCCAAGTGGGCCAATCGCGGGGTTTGCGGGATTCATGCCGTGATGCTGAACGCGCAGAAAGTCTTGCGCGACGAGCTGGCCAAATCCAATCTTGCGACGCTGTCCGCTGGCGTGTTCGGGAAGGGCATGACGAAGGATTTCCTGAGCGAAGTGAAGATCTGGTTCTCTGACAGGCATACCGCTCGTGAGGATGCGCGGATCACTGGAATCCGGGCACGGTCGGCAACCGACGAAGACGGCGGCTGACCGATTCCATCGGCGCATGCCTATCGCTGTCTCGTGGAGCTGGAACTGTAGGGAAATTGTCAGCTGAGGCACAGGGCCAAGAAGTGATTGAAAATATGGGGCATGTGTTTTGGATCTGCAGGAACTCAAGCTGAGCCGAGACCTATCGGTTCCCATCTATCTTCAGATCTACCGTCGATACCGGACGGCAATCTCGGCCGGAAAGCTGTTGCCCGGTGATCGCGTGCCTTCGGTGCGAAGTCTTGCCAGTGAGCTCGGGTTGGCGCGCGGCACCGTTGAAGCTGCTTATCAAATGCTGGCCAACGAGGGCTACTTTCTGACCCGAGGCGCTGCGGGCACCGTGGTGTCTCCGCGACTGGAAGCCGTGGCCGACCCGGTTCAGGCCAAGAAGCCCGCCTCTGTCAGTCG
The DNA here is from genome assembly GCF_002966795.1 of Achromobacter spanius. Classification (GTDB taxonomy): domain Bacteria; phylum Pseudomonadota; class Gammaproteobacteria; order Burkholderiales; family Burkholderiaceae_B; genus Achromobacter; species Achromobacter spanius_D. The sequence continues at coordinate 4,485,120 of NZ_CP023270.1, read as the reverse complement.
GGCAAACGACTGCCCGCCACCAACGGCTAGGGACATCCTCACGTTCCAGCTCGGTGTACCGGCGCTCGACGCCTTCCCGCGCAAGGTATGGTCACGGCTGTCCGGCCGCTGCATGAGGGCAACCGAGATCGCGGCGATGACCTACCCCGACCCTGCAGGGTATGAGCCGTTGCGGCGTTCGATCGCAACCTATCTCGGTTTGTCCCGCGGCATCTCATGCACGCATGAACAGGTCTTTGTGACGGCGGGGTATCGAGGCGCACTGGACCTTGTGTGCCGCACGCTCCTGCAGGCGGACGACGTTGGATGGTACGAAGATCCGGGCTATCTGATTGCGCGCCAGTACCTTGAGCACGCCGGCATGCGCTTGGCGCCGATTCCCGTTGATGAGGAAGGACTGAACGTAGAGGAGGGGATGCGGCGTGCGGCGCACGCGCGCTTCGCCGTCGTGACTCCAACGCATCAAAGCCCGACGGGAGCGCCATTGTCCTTGCCAAGAAGGCTGGCGCTTCTGGAGTGGGCGCGTCAAAGCCAGGCTTGGGTCATCGAAGATGACTACGATAGCGAATTCCGATACGCGGGCCGGCCTCTGCCGGCGCTCAAGAGTCTGGACGAGGGCGGGCGCGTGCTGTACACGGGTTCGTTCAGCAAGGTGTTGGTGCCGGGGTTGCGGCTTGGGTATTTGGTCGTCCCGACATCACTGGTGACGACAATCAATGACGCCCTGGAAAGGGTGCCCGGCCCCGGCTACTTGCTACCGCAAGCCGTGGTGTCCGAGTTTATGGACCAAGGTCATTTCGGCCGGCACTTGCGCAACATGCGCAACCTGTATGCCGAGCGGCGGGGCTATTTGATCGATGCCTTGCTGCGCGAAGCGGGAGACCATCTACGTATTCAGCCGCAGGCAGGCGGAATTCATCTGTTGGCCCAACTGAACGATCGGTACGACGACAAGGAGATTGCCGTGGTGGCTGCGCGGGAGGGGTTGGCCGTACACGCATTGAGCAACTGGACGCTGGGCTGGCCGATTCAAAGCGGTCTGCTGATGGGTTTTGCCAACCTGGCCACGACGCAAGAGGCCGAAAGCGCCGTGCGCCAGTTGCGTGGGGTGCTGGACCGGGCTTCGTCGTCGCCCTGAGCATACAGATAGTCACGGGCAATGTGCCCAACGGTGATCCAGGTGCCGCGCAGTAGGTATCATTTCGCTTGGCTTTAACGAGGAATCGCCCTCGTCACCATCTTGGGTCCCGCCGTTATGAAGAGCTCTTCGAGAGCGTGGGTCATGCCTGTAGTCGCCATTTTCACGCTACAGACTGTCTCCTCGTTTCTTTCACGCCTTATCCCGATCGTTGCTGCCGCGATGTCCGAAGAGTTCGGATGGAGCGGTAGTTCCATCGGCTACCTGACTGCGAGCAACGCGTTAGGCGGCCTGATGATACTCGTTGTCGGCTCGTCCATGCTTCGGCAAATTGGAGGAACGCGCAGCTTGCAGATTGCGCTGGTCTTGGGAACGGCAAGCATGGCGCTTTTCTATTATCCGACCATGGCGGTGGCCCTGGTGGCTTGCTTTGCCATGGGGATGAGCAACGGGGCCGCGAACCCGGCGGGCAGTGAGGTGCTGCAGAGATTCTCGCCGCCGGAGATGCGCAATCTCATGTTCTCGGTCAAGCAGGCGGGTGTGCCACTCGGCGGAATGATCGCGGGGCTGTGTATTCCAGTGGTGATCGCCCTTATCGGTTGGCGTCTGGCCCTCCTTGTCTGTGCGGTGATTGTATTGGTACCCACAGCGCTGACCTGGCGATTGAGCGAGATCCTGGATGTGAGGGGTTCGGCGAAGAAGGGTTCGGCGAAGCGGGGGCGGATTTTCCTCGTGCCTACGCTGCACTCGTTACGCATGCTCAGCGTGCCGTTGGCGTCGCTTGGAAACAATCCCGGCTTGTTGAAGATGTCGATCGTGGGCAGCCTGTTTGCCGTATCCCAAAGCTGCTGGTTCGCATTCACCGTGGTTTACCTGGTGGACAGGCTGGGATTTTCATTGAGCTTGGCGGGTGCGATATTTGCCGTGATGCAGGTAGGCGGGGTCGTCGGCAGAATTGCGTTGGGTTGGCTCTCCGACCGCTTGGGTTCGGCCACGGGAAGTTTGTCGATTGCTGCCCTGTTCTCTGCAGGCACGACCATCCTCTTGGGATTTACCACCCCGCAATGGCCACTGTGGTCTCTCATGCTTCTAGCCTTTGTCGCTGGCTGTTCCGCGGCAAGCTGGAACGGTGTGCAAATTGCGGAGGTCGCCCGGCGCTCGCCTGCCCACCAAATCTCGGAAACTGCTGCGGGAGCTTCGATATTGGTCAGTTTGGTGAACATCGTGGCGCCAGCGGCTTTCGCGGCGACGGTGGCGATCAGCGGCAGGTACGATATCGCGTTCTTTTGCGCGGGTGCATGCTCGTTGTTGGTGCTGTTTTTCTTGCCTCGGGATAGGCGTTCAACTGCTGACACTTCTGGCGGTTCTTGAGCGAAGATTCACGCAGCCAGCGGTCCTGTCAAGGCGCTTCCATGTCTCGTTGGCGTTGTCTGACAGGGAGCGTTGACAGGGTGAGATGAGCTGGGGCGTGACGTTAGCTTGCGTCAAAGTCGATGGACCGAGCCAGTGCACGCTGCGCTTCAAGCTCGTCCCGCTGCTGCCGCAGGCAGGCTTCAGCCATTTCGTAGGCGCGCTTGCCCAGCACCAGTTGGAAGGGGGCCGTGGGTGCCGAGACGGCATTAAAGATGACGCTCGCCGCGCGTGCCGGGTCGCCTTCCTGGCGGCCGTGCGTAGCGCGCAGGCGTGCGTGACGCTGGCCGACTGTGTCTTCGTATTCGGCGATGGGCTGCCCGGACCGATGCATGGAATCGCCCTGGAAATCGGTGCGCAGCGGGCCAGGTTCGATCACGCTTACGCGGATGCCCAAGGGTTCGACTTCCTTGGCCAAGCCCTGGGACAATCCCTCCATTGCGAATTTGGTGGCGGCGTAATACGCAGAGCCGGCGCTCGCCACGCGGCCGCTGATGGATGACACATTGACGATGTGGCCTTTGCGGCGCTTACGCATGGATGGCAGGACTGCGCGGATCATGGCCGTCATGCCGAAGAAGTTCGTCTCGAAAAGGTCACGCACGGCCGTCTCCTCGGCATCTTCGACGCCCGCGTTGAGACCGAAGCCGGCATTGTTGACCAACACGTCTACCGCTCCGAATGCGGCCAGCGTGGCTTGCAAGACGGTGGCAATCTGAGCGGATTGGGTGACGTCCAACTCCAGCGGCAGCGCTTGTGTGGCTGGGTAGCGCGAACACAAAGACGATATGGTCGCGGCGTTCCTTGCCGTGACGATACAGCGGTGGCCCTGGGCCAGCACGTGTTCCGCCAGCGCGCGTCCCAGTCCCTTGGAGCAGCCGGTGATAAGCCACACAGGTTTCGAATCATCAGCCGGCTTCATCGCTTTTCCCCACGACGCAATCAAGAACGCTGTCTAGCGAGGCCTGTTCCTGGAGGCGGCGAATGATCTGCTTCAAGGTCTGATAACGGTCAGCGCCATCCGGCCACGGCCACTCCTGCGCCAATTGGGACAACTGCGCATCGGTTTCATCCCAACCGAAGGCGAATCGCGACAGCTCGGTGATCCGGTCCGTCAGCAAGGAGCCATCTTTTAGATGGACCTCCAGGGTTGCGCCCCAGTCGGGCAGGCCCTGCGCGCCGGTCACGGTAATGCGCCGGCTCAGATCGTGGATGCTGCCGGGACCGTGCAGGTCGTCGAAATCGCGCATGCGCAATGTTCCGTCGCGCAACCCGACTGCCAACATGAAGGGGCCACTCATGACCGCTCCCGTCGTTGACTCAAAGGGGCCATGGCGGGCGATACCCGGATAGCTGGCATTGCGATGCGAAAGCATGACGGTGATGGCGAGCACTTCATCCGCACCGAAACCGTACTCGCGCCGCATTTGCAGCAGAAGAAAGAGCGGCGCCTGATTGATGAGGCAGCCGGGCAGCGGCTTGAACACGACGTCTGGGGTGTGCCAGGTCCAGTCGGGAGCGGGAGGGGCATCGATTCCCGCGAATGCGCGGTAAAAGCCGCTGGCGCCTTCCAGCGCATGCCTGGCGCTGATATATCCGTGGCGGGCCAGCGTGGCGCAAACGATACCGGCGCGCGCAGCGTTGGCGACCTGGATTCGCCATTCCGGCGAGCCTTCGGTCCAGCACTGCATGGTTCCAGCGCAATGCTGAGTGGCCAGTCCCAGGGCATGCGCGGTTCGCGCGGCATCCAGCTCCATCATCCGCGCGGCGGCGGCCGTGCTGGCGAAGACGCCGAACATGGACGTGGCTCGCAGCCCGCGCTCAAGCAATCTTGCGGCGCTGCCGGACGCCACCGCGTACAGCGTCTCGTAGCCAGCCGCCATCGCGCAAAGGGCCTGTTCACCGGATGCGCGGTTCTGCTGGGCGAGCGCCAGCACGACGGGGATGACGATGCATCCCGGGTGGGCATAGATGTCCGAGTAGGTGTCGTTTTGTCCGCGCGAGCACATGCGCAGTGCATTGACGTAGGCGGCATCCGCGGGCGCCCGGCGCTGGCCTGTCAGGAAGGTGCGCGCATCGCCGGGAGCGTCATGCGCGGCAGCAGCGGCGTGTTCCAGTGTCTCGATATCTGGCGCGGTGACGGCCATGACCAATCCGTACAGCAGGCACGTCTTCAGCTTGTCGACGATGGCGTGGGGGAGGGGCGTCAACGCGAGTGCGGCGATGCGTTCGCCCAGGATCTCGGTATGAGAAGGCGCATGGTTGTCGTTGATCATGGGCGCGCTCATGGGATGACGATGTCGCGGGTCTTGATCAGGGCTTCGATGCGATCGTGCTCGCGTTGCAGGACGGTACCGAATTCGGCAGCCGTACCCCCCGCCAGCTCGATACCGAACTCCTTGGCGCGCGTCTTGACGATCGGGTTGGCCAGCGCCTTGTTGAACTGGCCGTTCAGATCCTGGACGGTCTGGTCCGGCGTGTTGGCGGGTACCAGGACGCCATACCAGGTGCCGGATCGAAACCCCTCCAGGCCCACGTCCCGCGAGGTCGGCAGATCCTTCCAATCCGGCAGCGGTTCAGCATTGCCCACCATCAGCGCCTTAAGACGGCCTTCCTGCACCATGGAGCGCGTGGCGGGCGCGTCGAATACGGCATCCACATGGCCGCCGGCCAGCGCTGGCACAAAGGCGCTGGACCCGCCCATGGGCACATTCACGATCTTGATTCCCGTCATCGCCGCGAACTGTTCCGCGGCAATGTGCGGGCTGCTGCCGATGCCGGATGACGCGAAGGTCACGCCGTTCGGGTTGGCTTTGGCCCACGCAATGAACGATGCGACGTCGTTGGCTGGAATGGACGAGCGGACATAGAGCACCGTCGGCTGCCAGCCCACATACATGACCGGCTTGAATCGAGCGGTGTCGAACGCCGGCCCCCCGTCCTTGAACTGCAGCGTGGTGTAGGGAAGGCCGGTAAACAGCATGAGCCGGCCGTCTCGCGCGCTGTCCTGGGCTACGTAGCGAGTGCCCACCAGCGTGCCGGCGCCCACCTTGTTCAACGGAGTGACCGGCGCACCGAGCTGCTGGGAAAACGCCTCGGACAAAGACCGGGCCATCAAGTCCAGCGATCCTCCGGCGGCGATCGGAATGATCATTTCATAATGGCGTTGGGCCACGGCCTGCCCGGTGTGAAGCAGCGCCAACAGGGCGCCGCAACAGGCGAGAAGAAGGCGCAGGCGGACGGACTGCGGGCCCGGTACATTGCGCGAGATTGGCTGCATGGTTGTCTCCGTGTCTGACTCTGGGCGTCGCCCTGGTTGTGAAAGCATTCTGCAGGCAGCGCGATCTGGAATCCAATCAGATCCTTCTATAGGCAGACATAAAGCGGAGATATGGCTGGAGGCGCCGAACTGTGGGAAAGGTTGTATCCGAGCGGACGCCGGGGTATGTTCGCGGAACAACGCGGCCGGCCAGCATGCGGCAGGTCGAAAGAAAATGGAGACGCCTGTGCGCAGCATCAACCTCGCGAACCTGGAGACCGCGTTCTGGATTGCGCGGCTGGGAAGTTTCACAGCCGCCGCGCAACGCCTGTACACCACGCAGCCGGCAATCTCGGCGCGCATGCGCGAGCTTGAAGCCGCACTGGGCGTCAAGCTCTTCGTACGGATGGGACGCGGGGTGGAAATGACGATGGAAGGACGCCGATTCCTGGAAGAAGCGGAACCCATATTCCAGCAGTTGGAGGTGCTGGCGGCGTCGGTCAGCTCGGGACTGGCGGCCGGCGGAACGGTGCGCATCGGTGCAGGAAACATCTCGATGAGCTGGTTCCCCGCCATGATCCGGCATTTGCAGCAGACGATGCCCGAACTTACCTACGACGTGGAGATCGACCTCGCCGGGAAAACCCTGCAAAAGCTGGAAGCGCGCAAGCTGGACGTGGCGATCGTCGCCGGGCCGATAGAGTCGGAAAAGCTGTCGGCCGTCCGGTTGGGGTACGACCGGATGCTGTGGGTGGCCTCGCCCGATCTGCTGGCGCAGCATTGGGCCGGTAACCTGTTTGAGTTCCTGCGCGACGTGCCGATCTGGTGCGTGCAACGCGAGTCCTTCTATTGGTTGGACGCCATGCGCGCGATCGTGGACGGTGGGGGCAATCCACGGCATTTCCACGGCATCAGCAACATGGCGGCGGCGCGCCAGCTTGTGCTGGGGGCCGGAGGCATCGGATGCCTGTCGGCGACGATGATCCGGCAGGATCTTGACAGTGGGGCGCTGGTGCCCATTCCGGAGCTGATACAGGGCGAAAGCGTGGAGTTTTCCGTCGCCTGTGTGGCCGAAGCCCGGTCTTCGCACATCATCGGCCAGGTCATGGAAGCGGCGCGCAAGGCATCCACCTTGCCGCAAACGGCAGATTGACTGCACGGGTCCAACGGCGCCGACGCGGTTATGGGTCGCCATAAAAATTCATGATTTTCTGACGCGCCCGGCACGGCGTAGAGTGAGGCCTCGAGCGCCGCGATCGCGCGGCGGAGCCTCATCATGGATGCCTCGCGTCATGTCCTTCGATCCCGCATTCGGCTACAACTTCGACGACCTGCGCGCGCTGGCCAGGCGCCGCCTGCCGCGTGGCCTGTTCGAGTTTGTGGATCGGGGCACGGAAGACGACCTGACGATACGGAACAACTTCGACGCATTCCGTGCCATTCAACTGATTCCCCGGCCACTGGTCGATGTCTCCCAGCGCAGCCTGAGCACGACTTTGTTCGGCAAGGCTCTTCCAATACCCGTCTGTCTGGCACCCACGGGCGCGGCCGGATTGCTGTGGCACGAGGGAGAGATCGCTGCGGCTGCTGCGGCGGCGAAGTTCGGCGTTCCCTATTCGATGTCGACTGGGTCGATTACTTCGATCGAGAAGGTGGCCGAGCAGGCCGGAGGCGAACTGTGGTTCCAGTTGTATCTATGGCCGGATCCCGCGATGTCGCACGAATTGCTGCGCCGCGCTCGAGATGCCGGCTACACGGCGCTGATCGTAACGATAGACACGACCGTCACCCCAAATCGGGAGTTCAACTACCGCAACGGCTTCACAGTGCCGATGAAGCTGACGCGGCGAAATGTGCTGGACGGGCTACGCCATCCCGGTTGGAGCTGGCGCGTGATGGGCCGCTATTTGCTGTCGGGACAGATGCCACGCTTTCACAATCTGCCCAGTGCGCTGCAGCGAAGCATGACGGACACGCGCAAGGCGGGCCTGATGCCCAAGAACGACAGCCTGACTTGGGACGATTTGAAGCGGTTGCGCGACATGTGGCAGGGTCCGTTGATCGTCAAGGGCATCCTGCATCCGGACGACGCGCTGGCCGCCGTGCAGGCGGGCGCCGACGGCATCGTGGTTTCCAATCACGGAGGCCGCGTGTTGGACAACACGCCGGCCACCATCGCGATGCTCCCGCTTGTAAGGCAGGTCGTTCCGGCCAGCACCACAGTGCTGCTTGATAGCGGCATCCGGCGCGGCAGCGACGTGATCAAGGCGATCTCGCTGGGCGCAGATGCCGTGATGGTGGGTCGCGCCGCCATGTGGGGAACGGCGGTGGGCGGGCAGCGCGGCGTTGCCCACACCCTGGCGATGCTGCGCGACGAAATGGATCGTGTCATGGCCTTCATAGGACGGACGCGGTTGGACGAACTGGACGCGTCGTGCTGTGTGCGCCGGCCTTGACCCGTCCGCCTGGCATGGCTGTCTCAGCGGGCCGCGCGGCTTTCAGGAACGCCGAAGGGACGCAGCGCGGTCAAGTCGCGGCTGACCAGGGCTCGCAGCGCCTGTCCGTCTCCTGCCTGCACGAATACGCCGGTCGCCGCGATCCGGTTCTGGACGGAGGGCTGTCCCAGCGTTGTCAGAAGGCCCTCGGTCAGCCGGGCCGCTACGGGCGCGGGCAAGCCGGGCGGCCCCCAGATCGCTGCCCATACCGGCACGGCGAAGCCGGGGTAGCCGGCTTCGGCGCTGGTGGGAACGCCGGGCAGGGTCGCGGCGCGTTCATTGCCCAGCACGGCCAGCACCTTGAGCTTTTCGTTCTTCAGGTAGCCGTCGATGGGGCCCACGCCCAAATCCACGCGGCCGGCCGCGACGTCCATCGCCATGGGAGCCAGACCTTTGTACGGGATGTGGTTCAGGCGCACCCTGCCTTCACGCTCCAGCAGGAGCGCGGCGATCTCGTAGATGGTGGCGGGGCCCGATGTGCCGAAGTTCAATTCCGCTTTCTGGGTTTGCGCATACGCGACCAACTCCTGCAGATTGTTGGCGGGCAGGTCGGCACGGGCGAATAGCACGAACGGCGCGTATCCCACGACCGCCAGCGGCGTGAAGTCGCGTTCCGGGTCGTAGGGCGTTTCGGCCAGCATCAATGGTGCGACCACGTGCGTGGATCCCGTGCCGAAGAAAAGGGTATAGCCATCGGCGGGCGCGCGCGCGACGAACGCCGCGCCGATGGTGCCCGACGCACCAGTCTTGTTCTCGACCACCACGGATTGTTTCCACAGCGATTGCAAGCCTTCGGCCAGAACCCTTGCTGATGTGTCGCTGGCCCCGCCAGGTGGCGTCGACACGACAATCCTCACGGGCGCGGCTGGAAACCGGTCCGCGCTCCAACCAGTCGTACTGGCGCACAGCATGGCGGCGCCCAATGCCAGCAATCTACAGTTCAACATCATGTCTCCTTTGCCGGCGCTCGAATGCGCCTGTCAGATGATGCGGGTTTCCAGAACGCCGATCTGGTCCACGCCTGCGTGGACAATATCGCCTGGTTTCAAGAAGAACGGCCGGGGATCGGGCTTGCGATGTACGGCCACGCCTTCCGGGGTGCCGCTGCTGATGATGTCACCGGATTCCAGGCCGACCCGCGACCAGAACGCCACCAGTTCATCGAACTGGAAAATCAGGTCCGAGCAGTCGGACTGCTGGCGGAGTTCGCCATTGACCTTCAACCACAGCCGCAGCGCGGTGGGGTCTGGGACCTCGTCGGCCGTCAGGATGCAAGGGCCGAGAGGCCCGAAGCCCGGGAAATTCTTGCCCATCATGACGAGCAGGTTGCGCATTTCGGCGAACTGCCATTCGCGTGCCGACAGGTCGTTCATGATCGTGTAGCCGAAGATGGCCTGCCGCGCCTGGTCGCGCGTGGCATTGAGCAGCGGTTGACCGACGACCACCGCGACTTCGGCCTCGTAGTCCATCTGCTCGACATCGTCGGGACGCTTGACCTCGGCCTTGTGTCCCACCAGATTGCGGCCCAACTTGATGAATCCCGTCGGGAAGTCGCTCTGGAATCCAGCCCCGGCCTGGGGATTTCCCCTGATGCTCTCCAGCCGGTGCGCGCCGAAATTTCGGCCGGCCGCGATGCAGGACCGGGGCGGAACCGGCGTCAGCCATTGGACGTCGTCGCCGCCATGGAACCAGGCCGGGTCTGCGTGCCGCGCGGCGTAGTCGCGGGCGCTTTCCAGCGCGGAGAGACCGGCCTGGCCTGCCTGGATAGCCTGCATCATCGTGCCCGGCAGGGGGCGGCTGGCGCTGTCGCCAGGTAGCGCGGCCACGTCCAGAAGGCGCACGCGACCGTCCGCGTCCATGACGATTCCCAACCGTTCAGTGGTTTCGTCGCGCAAAGCAAAGCGAGCGAGCTTCATGATCAGATGGGCTCCAACTCGCGAGCCGAGCACCAGCGCAGTTCCCGCCGGTATTTCTGGTCGTCGAAAGGAGTTGATCGATGCAGGGTGCAACTGTCGTCCCATACCAGCAGATCATGGGGCTGCCATTTGTGTGCGTAGCGGAACCTGGGCTGCGTGCTGAACTCGGTCAGCGTCTCAAGCAGGGCTTTTCCTTCGTCCTCGTCCATCCCCGAAATATGCGAGGCGTGTGCGCCGATGTACAGGTTCTTGCGCCCGGAGCCGGCATGCGTGCGCACCAGCGGGTGCTCAGTGGGCGGCAGGAGTTGGCGCGTCTCTTCGTTGAAGTTGGTGTAGCCGACCTTGGACCGCGACGCATACACGCTATGGACAACGCGTAGGGGCTCAAGCGCCTGTTGCTGGTCAGGCGGCAACGCCTCCCAGGCGGCGCGCATGTCGGCGAATTCGGTGTCAGGCGGGTCGGCCTCGGGAAGGACGATTGCATTCAACGCCGTGACTCGGGCCGGGGGCTGGCGCATCGACATGTCGGTATGCCAGAACATGTTCGCCTTCAGGTACAGTCGGCGTTCATGATCTTCCATCATGATTTTGCCGTCTTCATCGACGTTGGAGACGTCGTAGAAGTAGGGGTTCTTCATCCGTGCGTTGTTCAATTGGCGAGCGAGCGCGTTGGGAGGACCGAACCAGCGGATGAAGGCTTCCTGCTGCGCTTCGTTCAGCGGCTGGTCTCGAAAGTAGATGACACCGTGCCGCGACAATGCGCTTTCGATTTCGGTGTAGGTTTCAGCGTTCAGCGGCTGCCGCAGATCGACGCCTGAGATCTCTGCGCCGAAGCCCGACGCGTGCGGATTGACAATGATGCTCATCGACCTGTCTCCTGGTAGGTACGACATGCCCTTTCAGGGGCGATTCCGTGCCTTTCTCGCTAAGGCATCGTCAACCAAGTCTACGAATGGCCTCTCCGTTACGCCAATCTCATCTTTTTATGGTTGCCTATAACGCGGCTTGATGCGTCGGCGCGCGTTACTGGCTTTGATAGGCGAGATCCAGCTGCCGGATGGGGCGGCCTTGCAGCCACGCCTGGATGTCCTCGACCGTCTCCTGATAGAACTGCCGGTAAGCCCGATGGGTGACATACCCAAGGTGGGGGGTGATCAGCACGTTCGGCAGATTCAGGACGGGGTGGTCCGGTGGCAGTGGCTCGGTCTCAAAGACATCCAGGCCCGCACCCGCGATTCGAGCATCGCGCAACACACGTATCAGGGCGTCCTCATCCACAAGGGCCGCTCGCGACGTGTTGATGAGAAACGCTGTCGACTTCATGTGGTCAAGCTCTGCGTGCCCCACAAGCCCTCGTGTGCTTTCCCGCAGTTGCATCGCGATCACGACAAAATCAGAGCGCGAGAACAGATCCTCCTTGCCTGCCAATCGCGCGCCGCAGGCATCGGCGCGTGCCTGAGTCAGGTTCGGACTCCATGCCAACACATCCATGCCGAAGGCGATTGCCACGCGCGCGACCTGCTGCCCGATGCGCCCCAGCCCCACAAGCCCCAGCGTTGCCCCTTGCAGGTCCTGACCCACCGAGACCTGCCAGCGCCCTTCGCGCAGTCCGGCGCGTTCGCGTTCGGCGTTGCGGGCCAACGTGAGGATATGCAGCCACACCAACTCGGGGGTGCCGTTCTGCGGAGCCCCCGTGCCGCAGACGACAATTCCCCTGCGCTGGGCGTCGGCGATGTCCAACGCTGCATTACGCATCGCCGTCGTGACAATCAGCTTCAGGTTGGGCAGCTTGGCCAGCAGGGCGGCGTCCAGGCGCGTGCGCTCGCGCATCAAGCAGACGACATCAAAAGGGTGCAGACGCGCGGCCAGAGCGCACGGGTCGGCAATGTGGTCCCGATAGATGGTGGTCTCCGCTCGGGGAAGACTGTCCCAATCGGCGTACCGCGCCGCAGCATCCTGGTAGTCGTCGAGCACGGCGATCTTCACTGTCGATGTGTTCACAGCGGTTCCCTATTCTTGCGTGGAGTGAATTCCCGCCGTGTGGCAGGGCCGGCGCACGATGGAACCAGGCGGCAGTCAGTGTAGGAACGGACTCGATCGAAATGCCAATCATCGGTTTTTATGGACAGCGATCACCGTTGTTGATGGCGGTCTTCATCATTCCCCACGCAGCGCACGACGCTTCTCGATTTCGCCCACGATCCCGGAGCGGAACACCATGACGCAAACGATGAAAATGCAGCCGATGACCACGGTGATGGGCAGGTCGAGGTCCGCTAAATAGCTTTCGAGCGAGACAATCACCGCCGCGCCAACGAAGGGGCCGAGCAGTGTCCCGATGCCGCCTATCAGCGCCATCAAGATCACTTCTCCAGAGGTTTGCCATTGCACATCCAGCAGCGACGCCACCTGGAACGCCATGGCCTTGGTGGCGCCGGCCAACCCGGCCAGCGTCGCGGATGCGACGAATGCCGCCAGCTTGTAGCGCGCCGTGCGATACCCCAGGGAAATCGCCCTGGGCTCGTTGTCGCGGATGGCCTTGAGCACGTTGCCGAAGGGGGAATGCAGGATGCGCCAGCTGGCATATGCCCCAGCCAGGAATATCGCCAGCACGAAATAGTAGGTGTTCAGGTTGTTGCTCAGATCCAGGATGCCAAGCGCCTTGCCGCGCGGCACACCCTGAATGCCGTCCTCGCCGCCCGTCTGCGGAATCTGGACGCACACGAAATAGAACAGCTGTGCCAGGGCCAGGGTGATCATGGCGAAATAGATGCCTTGGCGCCGGATGGCCACCAGGCCGAACAACAGCCCCAGCACGCCCGCGGCCAACGTGCCGGCGGCAATGCCCAGCACCGGGTCCATGCCCAGGGTCTTGATGGTGTATGCCGAGACGTAGGCGCCGCAGCCCAGGAAGGCGGCGTGGCCGAATGACAGCAGGCCCGCGCCACCCAGCAGCAGATCGAAGGCGATGGCAAACAGCGCAAAGCACAGCACTTTGACAAGGAAGGCCGGGTACACCACCGCCGGCGCAATCAGCAGAACGGCCAGTATTGCCAGCAGCAGCAGGCGCAGCGGCGTGCCGGGGCGGGTCAGGTTCGTCATCATTGTTCCCTCCCGAACAGTCCCTTGGGACTGAAGAAAAGCACGATCACCATGAGCACGAAAATCACCGTGTTGGCCGCTTCGGGATACACCAGCTTGGTCACCGCCTCGATGATGCCCACGATGTAGCCGGTGGCGATGGCGGCGCCGATGGAACCCATGCCGCCGATCACGATGACGGCGAACACGACGATGAGCAGGTTCTGGCCCATCAGCGGGCTGACCTGGTAGATGGGCGCCGCCAGTACGCCGGCCAAGGCGGCCAGGGCGGCACCCAGTCCGTAGGTCAGGGTCATCAGCAGCGGAACGTTGACGCCGAAGGTCTGCACCAGCACCGGGTTTTCGGTGGCCGCGCGCAGGTAGGCACCGAACTTGGTGCGCTCGATGACCCACCATACCGCCAGGCAGACCAGCAGCGAGGCCACGACGATGAATCCGCGGTACATGGGCAGGATCATGAAGCCCAGATCCACCGCGCCGTCCAGCGCTTCGGGTGGCGCATAGGGCTGTCCGCTGGATCCGAACCAGTAGCGAAACAGGCCCTCTGCCACCAGGGCCACGCCAAAGGTCAACAGCAGCCCGTAAAGATGGTCCGATTGGTAGAGGCGGGCGAGCAGCAGGCGTTCGACCAGGATGCCCAGCAGGCCAACGCATAGCGGCGCCAGCACCAGCGACAGCCAGAAACCGATGCCCAGGTAGTTGAGCAGCAGCCAGCTGGCGAAGGCGCCCAGCATGTATTGCGCGCCATGCGCCATGTTGATGACGCGCAGCATCCCGAAAATGACCGCCAGGCCCAGGCTGAGCAACGCGTAGAACGAACCGTTTATCAGGCCCAGCAGCAGTTGGCCGAAGAGCGCCACCGTGGGAATTCCGATCAGGGGAATCATGATGAATGCCCTCCGGCGAGCCCGAGCAGGGCGTTCAAGCGGGCGTCGCGACCTTCGATCTGCGCGCCGGTGAATTCATCGGCGATGCTGCCGTGCTCCATGACGTAGTAGCGGTCGGCGACCTTGCGTGCGAAGCGGAAATTCTGCTCGACCAGCAGGATGGTCATGCCGCGCGCCTTCAGCGTGTGTATGAGCTTGCCGATGCGCTGCACGATGACAGGCGCCAGGCCTTCGGTGGGTTCATCCAGCAGGATGATGTCGGCGCCGGTGCGCAGGATGCGGGCGATCGCCAACATCTGCTGTTCGCCGCCGGACAATCGGGTGCCGGGGCTGTTGCGGCGTTCGAACAGATTTGGAAAGAGGGTATAGATCTCGTCCAGCGCCATGCCGCCGGGCCGGGTAATGGGGGGCAACGTCAGGTTCTCCGCCACGCTCAGGCTGGCGAAGATGCCGCGCTCTTCCGGCACGAATCCCACGCCGTGGCGGGAAATGTGGTGCAGGGCGCAGCGGGTCGCATCCTGGCCGCCGATGCGGATGTCGCCGGTGCGCTTGCGCAGCACGCCCAGGATGGATTTCAGCGTGGTCGTCTTGCCCGCGCCGTTGCGTCCCAGCAAGGTGACGACTTCGCCGCGGCGCACGTTCAGAGACACGCCCTGCAGCACGTGGCTTTCGCCGTACCAGGCGTGCAGGTCGCGAACTTCGATAGCGATGTCAGTCATCATCCGCTCCGATATAGGCCTCGCGCACACGGGGCATTTCGCTGACTTCGGCATAGCTGCCTTCGGCGATGACCTTGCCGCGCTCCAGGACCGTGACGTAGTCGCACAGCGCGGCGACCACCGGAAGGTTGTGCTCCACCATGACCACGGTGCGCCCCGCCGCCGCCTTGCCGATCAGCTCGCGCACGACGTCGATGTCTTCGTGGGCCATGCCCGCCATCGGCTCGTCCAGCAGCATGATGCGGGGTTCCAGCGCGAGGGTGGCCGCCAATTCCAGGGCGCGCTTGCGGCCATAGGAAAGGGTGCCGGCGCGCACCTCGGCATGGGCGCGCAGGCCCACGTCATCCAGCAGCGCCATCGCTCGCTCGTCCAGCGCGTCCAGTCGGCGGGCGGACGCGAACATCTGGGTGGCCAGGCCGGCGCCGCGCTGCAGCGCCACGCGCAGGTTGTCGCGCACGCTGAGGCTGTCGAAGATGGCGGAGATCTGGAATGAGCGCACAAGTCCTTGCTGGGCGATATCGGCCGCGTTGAGCGCCGTGATGTCCCGGCCGTGCAGGAGGATGCTGCCGCTGCTGGGCGCCAGGAATTTGGTCAGCAGATTGAAGACTGTGGTCTTGCCCGCGCCATTGGGCCCGATGAGGCCGTGAATGGCGCCTTCGCGGATTTTGAGATCGACGTTGTCGACCGCCACGAAGCCGCGGAACTCGCGCCGCAAGGCGCGGCCTTCCAGGACGATGGCGTCCGCGGCGCGTTGCGCGCTGCGGGATGCCGCGTGCGTGTCGTTCATGGAACTCCCCCAAAGAGTCGGCGCCCGCGGACCGCCGCGGGCAGGCGGCGCCGTCGGCGTCAGCCGTTGGCTTGGGCTAGCACCAACCTGGCCTGCTTCAGATGGGGCATGTCCAGCATCTTGCCGTTCAGCCCGACCGTCCCCGTGCCCTGGGTTTCGAAGGCGGCCACCACCTGCCGCGCGTAGGCGATGTCCTCGGCGCTGGGCGTGAAGGCCTGGTTGATCACGTCCACCTGGTCGGGGTGAATGGCGACCTTGCCGGAAAAGCCGGCACGCCGCGCTGCGGCGGCATCCTTCGCAAGGCCAGTCTGGTCCTTGTAATCGGTCCACAGGGTGTCGATGGGTTCGACCCCCGCCGCGCGTGCACCCAGCAGGCATGCCGTGCGCGCCGCGCGGTAGGTGTGTTCCAGCGACCCGTCTTCCAGTCGGTTTGACGATGCGTGCACCGCCGAAGACAGGTCCTCGGCGCCCCAGGTGAGTCCTGACAGGCGCGGGCTGCACCCGATGTAGCTGTGCATGGCAAGGACGGATTCCGGGGTCTCCGTGGCGACCGGCACGATGGTGACCGCGCCGAGCGGCACGCCGTCGCGCTGTTCCAGTGCGGTCAGGTAATGGTCCAGCTTCATCACGTCGGCGCCATTGCGCGTCTTGGGCAACAAGATCGTGTCCGGATGGCCCCCCGCCACGGCCACTAGATCGGCCAGGGCCGCCGGGTGATCCAGCGCGTTGATGCGCACCCACAAGCGCTGCGTGCGCTGTGCAAAGGGCTGGCTGTCCAGGAAATCGCGCACGATGCGCCGGGCGACGTCGGCCCGTTCGCCGGAGACTGAATCCTCCAGGTCCAGGATCAGGACATCGGCACGGGTTTGCACCGCCTTGGCGAGCTTGCGCTCGCTGTCGCCGGGCACGAATAGGAGCGATCGGATGGGCATGTTCTTGTCTCCGTTATCGAATTTGTGTGGCTCGAATTTCATCACACCATTTAAATGATTTCAATGGTTCATTTTTTAAAAAGATTGAGATAAGATGATTTTCATGGCCGGGATGCGCTCCCACGGCGCAGCGCGGCCTATAAAGGTCGACCAAAACAACTAGGAGACTCACCATGGAGCAGGTGCAGGCTGCTGCGGAACTGGGCAGTTGGGAGATGCCCGAAGAACTCCGCATGCTGGAGGAAACGGTCCGGCGGTTCATGCGCAATGAAGTTGCGCCACTGGAAGAAGGGCTGGAGCACGACGCGTTCGCCCTGCCTCCCGAGGCATTGGCCGGGTTGCAGAAAAAGGCCCGGGAACTTGGGCTGTGGTGCGTGCAAAGCCCCGAGGCGTACGGGGGAGCGGGCCTGAACCTGCTGGGCCAGTGCATCGTGGCCGAAGAGTCCGCCAAATGCCGGATGGGGGCCTACATACCGGCTTGCGGCGCGTTCGGCTTCGATCCCCCCAGCATCATCTTCGGCGGCACGCCGGAACAGATCCGCAAATACGCCGTGCCCGCCATCGAGCGGGGTGAAAAGGCGTTCTTCGCCATCAGCGAGCCCAGCGGCGGCTCGGATCCGGCCCGCGCAATCCAGACCCGCGCGGAACGCGTGGGCGATCACTATGTGTTGAACGGCACCAAGGTGTGGATCACGGCCGCCAGCGAATCGCGCTGGGGCGTGGCCTTCGCGCGGACGGGGCCGTCCAAGGGGCGCGATGGCGTCACGGCCTTCATCATCAATATGGACAGGCCCGGAGTGTCCACGAAGGTCATTCCGGTGATCCGCGCCTATGCGCCTTACGAGCTGCACTTCAACGACTACCGGGTGCCGCTGGACGACGTGTTGGGCGAAGTCGGCAAGGGCTTTGAACTGGTGGACCGGCTGCTGGTGCATGGCCGCGTCCCGTATGCGGCGGGTACGCTGGGCGTCGCCCAGGCCGCGCTTGAACTCGCCATCGACTGGGCCAAACAGCGGCACACATTCGGCGCATTGCTGGCCGACAGGCAGGCCGTGCAGTGGATGATCGCCGACTCCGAAATCGAACTGCGGGCCGCGCGCCTGCTGGTCTATCAGGCGGCCTGGAAGGCCGATCGCGGCCAGGACATCAAGCTGGACGCGTCCATCGCCAAGGTATACGCCACCGAGACGGCCGGGCGTGTCGTCGATCGCTGCATCCAGATCCTGGGCGGCATGGGCGTGGCCTGCGAAATGCCGCTGGAGCGCTGGTACCGCGAGCTGCGCATCAAGCGCATCGGCGAAGGCCCATCCGAAGTCCAGCGCATGGTGGTCGCGCGCCATCTGCTTGGCAACCGTTCCAAGTAAACCCCAGGAGGTCGCTATGTCTATCGATTACGTTGTCGAGGACGGCATTGCCGTTATCACCATCAATCGGCCCGAACGCATGAATGCCATGGACCTGGATCACTACCAGGCCCTGTCCGCCGCGTGGCAGCGGGTGCGCGACGACGACGCCGTGCGCGTGGCCATCATTACCGGCGCCGGCGACCGGGCCTTCACTGCCGGCGCCGACATCAAGACGTTCGTCTCCGCGCCCACGCCGCTGGAGCAGATGTGGCTGACCCAGAGGGACCAACTGCTCAACCGCGGTTTGGAGGTCTGGAAGCCGGTGATTGCCGCAGTCAACGGCCTGTCGCTGGGAGGCGGCACGACCTTGCTGTTCGCGACCGATATTCGCGTGGCGGCGGACCACGCCACCTTCAGCCTGGCCGAGGTCAAGCGGGGAATCGTGGCCGGCAACGGCGGCACCCAGCGCGTCATGTCGCAGATTCCCTATGCTCTGGCCATGGAACTGACGTTGACCGGCGACGCCATCGATGCGCAGACGGCGTTGCGCTGGGGGCTGATCAACAAAGTGGTGCCGCGCGAACAGCTGATGGATGCGGCCATGGACTACGCGCGACGCATCGCCGCCAACGCGCCCCTGGCGGTGCAGGCGGCCAAGGAGCTGGCGCTGCGCAGCCGGGACATGGATCTGCAGACCGGCTTGCGGGTTGAACTGCTGGTCAATCGCCTGTTGCAGGAGACGGACGATGCGAAGGAAGGGCCGGCGGCATTCGCCGAGAAACGCCCCGCGCGTTTCCAGGGACGATAGCCATGAGCCGGGACCTTCCCTTGCATGGTTTGACTGTCGTGGACCTGGGCCAGATCTACAACGGCCCGTACGCCACGTTCCTGATGGCCATGGCCGGCGCCCGGGTCATCAAGGTCGAGCCGCCCGGCGGTGAAAACCTGCGCCGGCGCAGCGTGGTGGGCGGGGCGGCGCTGCCTTTCGCCATGCTCAATTCCAACAAGCGCTTCGTGTCGCTCAACCTCAAGCAGCCGCGCGGCCGGGAACTGCTGCGCAATCTGGTGGCGCGCAGTGATGTCGTGCTGGAGAATTTTGCCCCCGGCGTGATGGACCGGCTGGGCGTGGGGTACGAGGCGCTGCGCGAGGTCAACCCACGTCTGATCTATGCCTCGGGTTCCGGCTATGGTCTGTCGGGCGCCTATCGCGACTTGCCGGCCATGGACCTGACAGTGCAGGCGGTGTCGGGGATCATGAGCGTGACCGGCTTTGCGGATCGAGCGCCGGTGCGCGCAGGTCCCGCCGTGTGCGACTTCTCCGGCGGCGTGCACCTGTACGGCGCGGTGCTCACGGCGCTGTTCGAGCGCGAGCGTACCGGTCTGGGCCGCCGGGTCGAGGTGGCGATGCTGGAAGCGGTGTACGCGTCGCTGAGCTCCAGCCTTGGCCTGTGGTACGGAACCGGGGGGCAAGCTCCCGTCCGCACGGGCAATCGCCACGGCGGGTTGGCCGAATCGCCCTACAACGTCTATCCGACATCCGACGGCCATATCGCCATCCTGTGCGTGGGCGAGACACACTGGACCGGGCTGCTGGCCGCCCTGAATCGGCAGGACCTGGCGCAGGACGAACGCTTCTCCACGCTGAAGTCCCGCGTGCAGAACATGGATGCCGTGGACGCGATGATCTCGGAGTTCACCAGCGCGCTGAGCAAAGCCGAGCTCGTCCGGCTGCTTCAGGCGCAGCGGGTGCCTTGCGCGCCGGTGCGCGACCTGGAAGAGGTGACTTCGGATGCGCATCTGCATGAACGCGGCTTCCTGCAAGAGGTCGACCACCCCCTCTATGGCCGGGTGACGCTGCCGCGGTCTCCGATGCGCTATGAGGGCTCGGACCTGCCGCCGATCGAACCCAGCGGCGAACTGGGACAGCACAACGATGAAGTGTTCGGCGATTGGCTTGGGTTGGCCGATGCCGAGCTGGCGCAATTGCGCGCGGACGGCGTGATCTGACGCGCCGGCACAGACAACAGGAGACACGCATGGCCAACACCCCGAAAGTCATCATCTCTTGCGCCGTCACGGGCGCGATCCACACCCCGTCCATGTCGCGTTACCTGCCGGTGACTGCCGCCCAGATCGCCGACGACGCGGTGGCTGCCGCCGAGGCAGGCGCGGCAATTCTGCACCTGCACGCGCGCAATCCCCAGAACGGCAAGCCGGACCAGACGCCGGAGGCCTTCGCGCCGTTTCTTGCCGACATCAAGCGCCGCTGCAACGCCGTGGTCAACATCACGACTGGCGGAAGTCCCTACATGACCGTGGAAGAACGGCTGCAGCCCACCGCCACGTTCAAGCCCGAGCTGGCGTCGCTGAACATGGGGTCCATGAATTTCGGGCTTTACCATTTGCTGGACAAGTACAAGACCTTCCAGCACGAGTGGGAGCGCGAGCATCTGGAAAACTCGCGGGAGCTGGTGTTTCGCAATACGTTCAAGGATATCGAGCACATCCTGCAGGTGGGCACGGCCAACGGCACGCGCTTCGAATTCGAGTGCTACGACACCAGCCATCTCTATACCCTGCGCCATTTCCTGGATCGCGGCCTGGTCAAGGGCCCGCTGTTCATCCAGACGGTGTTCGGGATCCTGGGCGGAATCGGCACCCATCCCGAAGACGTGCAGCACCTGAAGCGCACGGCCGATCGTCTGTTCGGGGACCAGTTCCAGTGGTCAGTGCTGGGGGCGGGCGCGGCGCAGATGAAGGTCGCGTCGATCGCCTTGGCGGGGGGCGGCAATGTGCGGGTCGGGCTGGAGGATTCGCTCTGGGCCGGGCCCGGCCGCCTGGCGCAGGGCAGCGCCGAGCAGGTGCGGATCGTACGAGGGATCATCGAAGGCTTGGGCATGGCGGTGGCCACGCCCGACGAGGCCCGGCAGATGCTCGCGCTCAAGGGCGCGGCATCAGTGGCCTTCTGACGGGGGGCGGCCATGACGACGGCTGACCTGGAAGTCCAACTGATGGAGGACGGGCCGCTCGCGACCGTCCGCCTGAATCGTCCCGAGCGCCTCAACGCGCTGACCGAACCGGTGAAGCAGCGATTGGGGGATGTCTTTCTTGATCTTGCTTTCCGCGACGAGGTGCGTGCCGTGATCCTGACGGGCGCCGGCCGCGGATTCTGCGCTAGTGGCGACGTCAACAACCTGGGCAGCTTCACCGCCTTCAGCACCCGCGAACGATTTCGCCGCCTGCATCGTGCAATCGCCGCCATCGCCAATCTCGACAAGCCCGTCGTGGCGGCAGTGCGCGGACCCGTGGCGGGCGTCGGATTCAGCATGGCGCTGGCCAGCGACATGATCGTGGCCTCGGAAACGGCGCGTTTTTCCATGGTCTTCAAGAACGTGGGCCTGGCGCCCGATGGCGGCGCCGTCTACTTCCTGGCGCAGGCGCTCGGGATGATGAAGGCCAAGGAGCTTGTCTTCAGCGGTTGCACCCTGGATGCGGCCGAGGCGAAGGCGCTGGGCCTGGTGTGCCGGGTCGTCCCCGACGCGGAGCTGGATGCCGCCGCGACCGATCTGGCGCTGAGCCTGGCCCAGGGGCCGACCATGGCCTTCGGCCTGGCCAAGCGCATGTTCAAGGCCATGACGGTACCCACGCTGGAAGCCTTCCTGGACCTGGAAGCGACCTCGCAAGGACTGGCCGTGCTGGGCCAGGACCACCAGGAGGGCGTGCAGGCCTTCCTGGCGAAACGACCTCCCGCGTTCAGCGGCCGCTAGGGAACGCCCATGAATGTGCTTATCGTATTTGCCCACCCTGAGCCGGCCAGCTTTTGCGGCGCGCTGCGCGATGCGGCGTGCGAGACCCTGGCGGACTTGGGCCATCAGGTGCAGGTGTCGGATCTGTACCGCATGGACTTCTCGCCGGTCGGCGACGTCGACGACTTCGAGCACGAGGTCGATGACGTGCCGTTCGAGTACCAGCGCGAACAGCGCATTGCCCATCAGCAGCAAAGCTATTGCGCGCAGATCGCGGCCGAGCACGAAAAGCTGCTGTGGTGCGATGTCGTCATGCTGAACTTTCCGCTGTGGTGGTTCGGCCCGCCCGCCATCCTGAAGGGCTGGATAGACCGCGTCATGTCGGTGGGATTCGCCTACGACAGCGACCGGCGTTTCGAGAAGGGCGCGCTCAAGGGCCGCAATGCCATGGTGACCATCACCACGGGCAGTCCTGCCGAACGCTTTTCGGACGATGCGCCGCGCAGCTACGCAGACCTGGACGGCACCTTGCTGCCGCTGCAGAAGGGGCTATTCCCCTATGTCGGAATGGGCGTCCTACCACCCTTTGCCGCCTACGCGGTGGCGCGGGTCAGTCCAGAAGCGCGCAGCGCGTATCTGCAGCAATACCGTGACCACCTGGCGGCGCACTTCGGACCGACCCCGTCCCGCGCTCATTCCTCCTGACCTCCGAGGCTCGCATGCACCCCACCCCCGACAGCGGGTACATCGGCAACCAGCCGCGCAGTACCGCCGACCTGGAATCCTGGCTGGGCCGGACGCAGCGCGAGGCCGCGCTGGAACCCGACTTGCCCATCATCGATGCCCATCATCACCTGTGGGATTTCCCGGCAGCGGGCAACCGCTACCTGCTTCCCGACTTCCTGCAAGACATCCAGGGCGGCCACAATATCGTGGCCACCGTCTACGTCGAGGCCGCGTCCATGTGGCGGGCGCAAGGGCCGGCGTCTTTGCGGCCGGTGGGCGAAGTGGAGTTCGCGGCGGGCATGGGGGCGATCGCAGACAGCGGAACCTACGGACCCTGCCGTATCGCGGCAGGCATCGTGGCGCATGCCGATCTGTGCCTGGGCGCCGCGGTGGGCGATGTGCTGCGTGCCGCGCAGGCGGCTTCGGGCGGCAGGCTGCGCGGGATCCGCCACCAGGTTGCACACGCGAGCGGCGCGGTTGGCCGCCATATCAAGCATCCCGTGCCGGCCCACCTGATGGGCCAAACGGATTTTCGCGCCGGCTTTGCCGAACTGGGGCGCATGGGCCTGAGCTTCGATGCCTGGATGTACCACCCGCAACTGGACGACCTGGTGCAGTTGGCGCGCGCGTTTCCCGACACCTGCATCGTGCTCAACCATGTTGGCGGCGTGTTGGGTGTGGACGTCTACGGCGGCCGGCGCGAGCAGGCATTTTCCGAATGGAGCCGAAGCATGGCGCAGGTCGCGCGATGCGCCAATGTGGTGGTGAAGGTAGGCGGCATGGGCATGCCGGTATTCGGTTTTGGATTCGAAAAAGCCGATCGGCCTGCCGGGTCGGCCGAACTGGCGCGCCTATGGAATCCCTACATCGATGTCTGCCTTGAGCTCTTCGGGCCGCAGCGCTGCCTGTTCGAAAGCAATTTTCCGGTGGACAGGCAGTCCTGCGACTACAACGCCTTGTGGAACGCGTTCAAGATCGCAACCCGGGATCTGGCCGCGGGCGAACGCCGGGCCCTCTTCATGGACACGGCGCGGCGCGTCTACCGGTTGGACGTCTGAGGCTCGGCGCGTCCTACCCGCGGGACCGCACTAGAGAACGGAGACGCCGGCATCGCGCGTCAGCTTGCCCCACATGTCGAGCTGGGCACGGATGTAGGCCGAGAATTCCTGTGGCGTGCAGGGCGCTGGCAGCATGCCCATGCTGTCGAAGAACTGCCTGGTGTCGGGGGCCTTCAGCGCTTGCACGAACGCGGCGTTGATTTTTTCCACTACGCCCGGCGGCGTGCCGGCAGGCGCGAACAAGCCCACCCAGGAGGCGAACTCGTAGCCTTCGACGCCCAGTTCGGCAAGCGGCGCCACGTCCGGGCTGGAGGGAAGCCGTTCCCGGCTGGTGACGCCCAATGCGCGTAGCTTCCCGCTTTCCAGGTAGGGGCGCGTGACCATGACGTCGGTGATCATGTAGTCCAGCCTTCCGCCGATCAGGTCGGTGACCGCCTGGGGCGTGCCGGGATAGGGGATGCCCATGGTCTGGATGCCAGTCAGCGTCTTGAGGAGCTGGGCGGCGGCCAGGCCGCCGGAATTGCCGGTGCCGTAATTCAACTGGCCGGGGCGCGCCCGTGCGTACTGCAGGAACTCCGGCATGTCCCGGGCGGGCAGGTCCGACCGCACGACCAGCATGAGCGGGTTCGAGGTCAGTTGGGTGACCGGGCTGAAATCCTTGACCGGGTCGTAGCCGATGTCCTTCATCATGTAGAAATTGGCCGCGTGGGTCGAGTTGGTGCCCAGCAGCAAGGTGTAGCCGTCAGGCTTGGCCCGTGCGACCTCGCGCGCGGCGACGCTGCCCTGGGCGCCCACCTTGGGCTCCACGACGATGGGCTGCCCAAGCGTTGCGCTGACGTGCTTGCCCAGGTAGCGGGCAATGATGTCGGACCCCGACCCCGCAGGAAACGAAATGACCAGGCGAATGGGGCGGTTCGGAAATTCGGTGGCGGGGTCGGCGGCCTGGGCGGGGCCCAGGACCATCGTGGCGAGCCCCGCCAGCAAGAGGTTGCGGATACGCATGGCAGGTCTCCTCCTATTTCTTGACCAGCGGACATTCGCTGTCGGAGAGGGGCCAGTAGACCTGGTCGGCAGGCAGCGTGGACAGAATCTTGTAGTAGTCCCAGGGCGCCTTGGATTCCTGCGGCGTCTTGACCTGCGCCACCAGCATGTCGTGCAGCATGACGCCGTCTTCGCGCAGCTTGCCGTTGTGAGTGAAGACGTCGTTGACCGGTATCTCCCGCATCTTCTGCATTACTGTCATGGCATCCGTGGAGCCGGCCGCCTGTACCGCCTTCAGGTAGTGGCCGACGCTGGAATAGACGCTGGCCTGCACCATGGTGGGCATGGCTTTGCGGACGCCGAAAAAGCGCTTGGCCCAGGCCCGCGTCTCGTCGTTCAGGTCCCAATAGAACGACGTGGTCAGCACCAGACCTTGCGCGCGCTGCAGGCCCAGCGCGTGGATGTCGGTCAGGAACGTAATGAAGGACACCACTTTCTGCTTGCCGCGCGTCAGGCCGAATTCCTGAGCCTGCTTGATGGCGGTCACCAGGTCGGCGCCGCCGGTGGCCAGCGCCACCACGTCCGCTCCCGAGGCCTGCGCCTGCAGCAGGTAGGAGGAAAAGTCCGTGGTGTTCAGCGGGTGCCGAACCTTGCCCACGACCGTGCCGCCGTTGGCGACGACATATTTGGACGCGTCGCGCTCCAGCGCATGGCCGAAGGTGTAGTCGACGGTGATGAAAAACCACTTCTTGCCGCCTTCCTTCATGGCTCCCTTGACCGTGCTCATCGCTTGGGAACGGGTATTCCACGCCCACACGGCGCCCACCGGCGAGCGCGCGGAATTGACCAGCGATTCCGTGCCGGACGCCGACGTCAGGACCACCGCCTTTTTCGATTCCGTGGCCGCCTGCTGGATCGCCAGTGCGGCGGCACTGGATGCGATGTCAGCCAATGCGGTGACGCCTTCATGATCCATCCACTTGCGTGCCAGGCTCGCGGCGATCTCCACCTTGTTTTGATGGTCGGCGCACAGGATTTCGATGGGCCGGTCCAGCACTTTGCCGCCGAAATCTTCGGCGGCCATCTTGGCGGCTGCGCACGAGCCCGCACCACCCAAGGCGCTGAACGTGCCGCCCATATCGCTGAGCAGCCCAATTTTCACCGGTTGTGCCGCCGCCGGAGCGATGGCGCACAGGCCCAGCAGCCAGGCGCCGCCCAGCCTTGCCAAGTGCAAGCGTGTCTTCATGATGTCTCCTCCGCGGATTGCGGTAGTTGTTTTGGGGCGCGCTCTGGCGGTGCGCCTTGATCGTGCCGCGCCTGCGGGGCGCGGCGGCCGTGCTGCCTATCTGTGTGCGTCTTGCGAGGCTGGGGCGCTGCGGTGCTGAACCACACCGTCTTGCAACAGCGCGCCGATGTCGTCCGGGCCATAGCCCAATTCGGAAAGAATGTCCTGGGTATGCTCCCCCAGTTGCGGGGGATCGCTGCGCAAGGCCGGGCGTGCGTCTTCGAAGGCCACGGGAGCCGCAATGGTGTGGCCCTGGCCGGCAAAGTCCAGCACCATGCCCCGCGCTTGCATGTGGGGGTGATCCAGCAGGTCCTGCAGGGTGTTCAGCGGCGCCGCCGGCACGCCGGCCGCGGTCAGGCGTTCCAGCCAGTCGTCGCAGTTGCGCGTGGCCGCCAGCTTCTGCACGAAATCAATCGTTTCGGCGGCATGCTTCACCCGGGCGCCGTTGGTGGCAAAGCGCGGGTCACTGGCGGCTTCCGGCACGCCGGCCGCCTTGCAGAAGCGGCCCCACAGGTTGTCGTTGGGAATGCCGATGAGAATGTCGCGGTCCTGGGCGTGAAAGACCTGGTACGGGCACAACGACGGGTGCCCTGATCCCGATTTGCCGGGCAGCCGGCCCGACTGCCAGTAATTCTGCAGGGTATAGCCGAGCAGCCCGACGGCGCTGTCAAACAGCGAGACTTCCACGGCCGTGCCGTGTCCCGTGCGGCCACGTTGCACCAGGCCGGCAAGAATGCCGGACAGCGCGTTCATGCCGGTGGCCTGGTCGATCGGCGACATGGGTGACCGCACCGGGCCGCCGTTCTCTTCCCCCGTGATCTCCAGCATGCCGCTGAACGCCTGCAGGATAAGGTCGTAGCCGGGCAAGGCGCTCAAGGGGCCCTGTTGTCCGTAACCGGAGATGCTGCAATAGACCAGGCGCGGATTCAGGGCACGCAGCGCGTCCCGGCCGACCCCCAATCTGCCGGCTACGCCAGGTGCATAGCTTTCGATGACCACGTCGGCGTCCACGGCCAGACGCCGGGCGACTTCCTGGCCGCGCGGACGCTTCAGATCCAGGGCGATGCTGCGCTTGTTGCGGTTGACCGACAGGAACACCGCCCCGTTGCCGTGGGCATCATAGGGCGGCCAGTGGCGCGTTTCGTCCCCAATGCCGATCGGCTCGACCTTGACGACCTCGGCGCCAAAGTCGCTCAGCATCTGGGCACACAATGGCCCCGCCAGCACCTTGGAAAGATCCAACACCTTGAGCCCAGCCAAAGGGAAGTCCATGCCGCCTCCTTGGTTCAATGGTTTATATATTACATTGATCTAAAGTTTTATCATTATCGAAATCGTCCAGATGAAAGTCAATCGGGTCTACGCCCGGGCCGCGCTGGGCGCATGGGCAACTGGGAAGGGGCGCACGATGGCGCAATACAATGGTTCAAGAAATACATATTCCAACCATAAGGAATTCACTATGGCTTCTGGCGATTTCGACTCGCTCGGACTGATCGACGTCCCCAAGTCTTGCGACATGCTTGCGGCCCGGCTGCGGAATCAGATCCTGTCCGGTGTCTACCCCGCGGGCACGCAGTTGCCCGCCGAGCGCGACTTGGTCGCGCAAACCGGCATCAGCCGCAATGCGATCCGGGAAGGACTACGCATCCTGGAGGCCGAGGGCCTGGTACAGACGCGGCTAGGGCGTTATGGCGGATCGTTCGTCTGCCAGCCGTCGGACGAAATGTTCGCGCGCCACTTCCGGGTCTATGCGCGCGGCCGCAAGCTGCCTTTGGAGGCTTTGCTGGAAGCCCGCGAATCGCTCGAACCCAGGATCGCGATGCTGGCCGCGGCCAACCGGAACGACGAAGACCTCGACGAACTGAAGGGCGTACTGGAACGCATCGCGGCGCCCGCAGCCCAGGATCCGGCTTGTTTCCTGGCGGAAACCCGCAAGTGGATCTACGGCGTTTCGACCGCCAGCCACAATGAATTGCTGCGCGTGTTCATGACGTCGCTGGCCGAGCTGATCCATGACTTGTCGGGCGTTGAGGACTTCACCTCCGAGGACAGCCGCAAGGAAATCATCCACATCTACGAGCGCATCTTCCAGGCGATCGCGGACGGCGACGTCGCGGCTGCCGGACGTCGTACCGAAAGGCATGTGAAGGCCTATTCAGATCGTGCGCGCAAGGCGGGATTGACGCTGTAGGTGCAGGCGCATGCATCACCACGCAAAGGAAAGCGCGACACCCGCATGCAGATCGTGAAAGATGGGCTTCAAATGCCAGCATTTTCTTTTCACAGAACGACGGCCAAATTCTTGGTTGATTAAAGAGACGGTCATTCGGAAGAGCCATGGAGACAATCTCGGCCACCAAGTTGGCGGTTGATAGAATACCGACCACGAAATGTCCCTCCAGAGCAGCATCATGCCGGTCAAGAACAAGGTAACCATCCTGGACGTAGCCAAACTTGCCGGCGTATCGCAGGGCAGTGTTTCGCGCGTGGTCACCGGCAAGAACTGGGTCTCCGAGGATCTTAGAGAACGCGTTGAAGCGGCGGTCAAGCAACTCGGCTTCCGACCGAATGCCAATGCCCAGGGATTGAAGAGTCAGCGGTCGCGCGCCGTGGCTGCCCTTGTGTCGGACATCTCGAATCCGCTGCACGGCCGCTTTCTGGCCAGCGCCGAAGGCGTGCTGAGCCAGGCCGGTTACCTGCTGTTTGTGTCCAGCACGCATAATCTGCTGGACCGGGAGCTGGATCTGCTCAAGGGTTACAGCGCCGGCCGGGTGGATGGGCTGATCGTCGCGCACAGCGACGAGGGCAACAAAAGCCTGAGCCGCGCCCTCAAGGCCTCGAACCTGCCCATTGTCTTTCACGATCGTGACCCCCATGGCATCGGCGACACCGTCATCTGCGACCATGCGAAGGGCGCATTCGACGCAACAACGTATCTCGCGTCGCTCGGCCACCGACGGATCGCGGTGATGACGCCGCCGGCGGCCATTCGTCCGGGGCGCGAACGGCTTCTGGGCTACAAGGAAGCGCTGTCGGCTGCCAAAGTGCGCCTTGATGAACGGCTCGTCGCCACCGTCGACGCCTCGGACGAACGGGCTTATGAAGTGGCTCGGACGTTGCTGGCCTCGGTGCGCACCCGACCCAGCGCGATCATCTGCCTGGGCACGAGAATGCTTGCCGGTGTCCTTGAGGCCTGCGCCGATGCCGGCCTCAGCATTCCTCGGGATATTTCGCTGATCGGCATCGGGGACACTGATCTGGTTCGCCTGCATCATCCCCCCATCACCACGGTGCGCTGGGACATCGAAGATTGCGGTCGGCAGGCTGCCGATTTGATGCTCGACCGGCTGGATCCCGCGCGAGGCGCGGCCGGCAGCAAGATTCAGGTACGGCACGCGGCGGTGGAACTGGTCACTCGCGGATCCTGCGCGCCTCCCCGGTCCTAGCCTTGCTCGCCCATCCCGTCCTCCACGGGAATGTCGAATGTCAGCAGGAAGTTGCACACGAGCTGATAAAACCCAACGATGAAAACAAGATCCGCGACGCCGCGCACGCCCAGATCGCGTAGCGCCCGTTCGCGGTGCTCGCCGCGCAAAGCATGATCCGACAACAGCATGTCGGTCCACGCGATGATGTCGCTCTCTTGCTGCGACAATCCTTGTTGCTGGCCTTCGAATACGCCGGCCGCGGTGATTGCGGCCTCCGATAGACCGACCGAACGCGCAATGCGGCGGTGGTGAAACAGCTCGTAGTTCGAACCATAGGCCTCACCGACCCGCAGAATGATGAGCTCGCGATGCGGCGCGGCGATCGTGCACGCCTTGGTTGCATCGGCCATTCCGAAGTAGGCCGGCGCGAAGTCTTGCGCGTGCATCACCATGCGAAAGACGTTCAAAGGTTTCCTGGACGCGGAGAGCGTCTGAAGGTTGCTCGGCAGGTTCTCTAGATCGGGATACGCAATCACTACTTGTCTCCTTGTGTGAAAAAGTCGGCGCGTGGCTCGCCGATGAATAAATCGGGGCCTCTTGCCAGCGACTAATAACGATATTAGTATTTATCAACCCTGTTGAACAGGGATCGAGAAGTTGTCCAAAACAACGAGGAGACAAGCTATGGTCACAAGAAGGACGGTGCTCGCAACGCTCATGGGCGGCGCCGGCGCATTGATTGCCCCTGGCATGCTGCGTGCGCAGGGTAATTTCCCCGACAAGCCGGTCAGGATCATCGTGCCTAATCCGCCGGGCGGCGCCTCGGACGTGATCTCTCGCGTCCTGGCCGCCAAGCTGAGCAACGCTTGGGGGCAGACGGTCATCGTCGAGAACCGCCCCGGTGCAGGCGGAAGCATCGGAGCGCAGTATGTCGCCGGTCAGAAGAACGATGGCACCACATTGCTGATGGGCGGTATCGCCTCTCACGCGATCAACCCGGCGCTCTACAAGAACATCGGCTACGACCCTATCAAGGACTTCACGCCTGTCGCGCTGATCGGCACGTTGTCCAACGCACTCCTGGTCCGGCCCGACTTTCCGGCCTCGAACGTCCAGGAACTGATCGCGCTCGCCAAGGCCAAGCCCGGCACGCACATGTACGCCTCTGTAGGCAATGGAACGTCGCCACACTTGTCCGGCGCGCTGTTCTGCCAGATGGCCAACATCCAGATGATCCATGTTCCCTACAAGGGAAGCTCGGCAGCGCTGAACGACCTGCTGGGAGGGCAGATCGAAATGGGTTTTGACAATCTGTCGGCAGGCCTTCCTTACGTGAAGGACGGGAAGCTCAAGGCCCTGGCTGTCACGACTGCGGAGCGATCTCCGCTGGTTCCCGACGTTCCGACCATCGCCGAATCCGGGCTGCCGGGGTATGAGATTACGTCCTGGCCCGGGCTGCTCGGGCCCGCCGGCATGGATCCAACAGTCACGGACTTCATCAACGAGTCAGTCAACAAGGTGCTTCGCGATCCTGAATTCCAAGCCCAACTGCTCACGCTTGGAACGACGGCGCGTCCGATGACGGCCGCGGAATTCAAGGAGTTCCTGAAGGGCCAGGTCGCCAAGTACAAACAGATCGCCGATCGGGCGGGGCTCAAACTGGGTTGAAGCAATGGATCAACGATTGAGTAAACAAGTGGCGGTCGTTCTAGGCGCCGGAAATCCCGAACAAGGCCGAGGGAACGGGGGAGCCTGCGCCGAGCGATATGCCGCTGAAGGCGCGTCCGTCGTGTGTGTCGACCGCGACGCGGCAGCGGCAGAACGCACAATGTCCGCGATTCAACAGGCGGGTGGTTCCGCCATATCCTTCGTTGCGGACGTAACGAAGAAGGCCGACTTGATAGCCCTTAGGCAAGCCGTTGTGGAACGTTATGGCCGGGTCGATGTGCTGCATAACAACGTGGGCGTCGAGGACGTCGCGGAGCTACCAGACATCAGTGAGGCGCGTTGGGACTTCGTACATGAGGTCAACCTCAAAAGCGTCATGCTGGCTTGCCAGCAGTTCATTCCCCTGATGGTTGAACATGGCAGCGGGGTGGTGACCAACATTTCCTCGACGGCTAGTTTGCGCACGGGCACGCAACCCTACCTGTCCTATTGCACGTCAAAAGCGGGGCTGAACCACCTCGGCCGGGTGCTGGCCAGGCGGTACGCGGCCGACGGCGTGAGGGTGAACACAATTCTGCCCGGCATGATCCGCACTGCACACGCGCTCCGCCTGTACGAAGACTACGAGAAGGCAAATGCTGAACGAGACGCGCGGTGCCCGACAGGTTCACAGGGAACGCCCGAGGACATTGCGGCCGCCGCGGCGTTTCTCGCCAGCCAGGACGCAAAGTACATCACCGGAATCGAACTGCGGGTGGATGGCGGCCTGTCCGTCTGACCACACGGAAATCGCAATCAAACTAAGGGAAGCAGCTAATGAGCAAGTCGTTTGGAACCATCCGCCAAGTGGGCTATGTGGTCAAGGATATCGAGAAGGCAATGGAGCACTGGGCCAAGGTGCTTCACGTCGGGCCGTGGTTCTATCGGGTCGACGCCACGCCTACCACCTTTACTTATTACGGAAAGGCGTCAACGCCGCCCAAGATGTCAATCGCAGTCGCCAACTCGGGCGACATGCAGGTCGAACTGATCCAGCAGCACGACGACGCCGACTCGCTATACCGAGATTCGCTGCTGAGCGCCGGCGAGTGCACCCAGCACATCGCGTACTGGACAGAAGATGGATTCGACGAAATGCGCAGTCAGCTTCTTGCTGAGGGTTACCAGGAAGGCCACGCCGGCCAAATGGGGCAGCGAGGACGCTTCACCTATCTGGTCCACCCGGATCTTCCGAGCGCAATCATCGAAATTTCGGAGACCCGCGGTGGGAAGGGCGAATACTTCAAGAGGGTGTTCGCAGCCGCCCAGGACTGGGATGGCACGGATCCTATCCGTCGCGTTTGAAGTTCAAGTAGATGCTGGCTAATCGATGACCAACAAGGAAATTGTATGAACAAAGCCTTTACGTTGAATGAGCAGGAACGCCTGCTCACGGTCAACATTCGCGACACGGTTCCTCTGCCTGGCGCCGCCGACGGATATACGTTGGTGCCGCTATTTCTGGATCGCGAAAACGGTGTGTGGGTGCTGTACGGAATTTTCCAGCCCGGCGTAAAGTTGCCGACGCATTTCCACACAGGCACGGTGCACTTCTTTACGACAAAGGGGCAATGGAATTATGACGAGTACCCTGAAGATCCGCAGACTGCTGGCAGCTACCTGTACGAGCCGGGCGGCTCCATGCACACCTTTTCGGTGCCGGCCGATGCAGAGGAACCTGCCGAGGGCTTCATGGTCGTTCACGGCGCGAATATCAATTTCGTAGACGGAAAGATCCACAGCATTCGCGACGCTGGCGCGATCGAGGATGGGTTGCTCGAAGCGGTAAAGGCTGGGCTGGGCCCGATGCCAAAGTACTTCCGACCCGCTGGGGGAGCGGTTGCCAGCAAGGCGTAGACCTGCAGTTGGACGCGCGCTCGGCTAACCGGTCCTCAGTGCTCCAGTGAAACGAGAAGAGGGCGCGTCGCAATTGCCTGCGCCCTCCGGCCGGCGCGCCTAGCCGATCACAGATGACTTGCCGCGCACATTCACAGGGGATCCCGGCTCGCTCGTAAATTCCACTTCAATTCGGCAAGGCATGCCCATGTCTTCGCCTTGCAGGATGACGATTTCGCCATGTGCTTTCCGGCCCAGGTCGCGCAGCATGCCGGCAAAGGCCGCGGCGGCCGCGCCGGTTGCCGGGTCCTCCAGGACACCGCCAATGGCAAACGCGTTGCGCGCGTGGAACAGGGTATCGGTCTCGCTGAACACGAACGCGACGGTTCCGATGCGATGGGCTTGCATGAAGCGCCGTCCTTGGTCGAGGTCGTAGTCCATGCGCGCCAGCGCGGCGCGTGAAATGAGCGGGACAATCAAGTGGTCGATCCCCGCGTTGGCCATGCAGGGCGCGAGCGTGGGATCCAGGTCGTCCGGTGAGTAGCCGAAGAGTTCGAGCGCCTCGGTTAACAACCCGGGGCTGGCGAGTGCGCTGCGCGTCGGCGGCGAGCGCAGCACGCTTACCCATTCGCCATCCTGGATTTCAGCCGACACGTCTATATGGGCGTTTGCCAGAGCCAGTGGATACCGGGCCGGCCCCAAGGTCTGCCCCAGCACCGCGCCGAGCGCGATGGTCGCATGCCCGCAAAAGGCGACTTCGGCTTCAGGTGAGTAGTACCGGGTGCGCCACGAGCCATCGCCGTTTGGACAAGAGAAGACCGTTTCCGAATAGCCGACCTCGGCTGCCACCCTTTGCATTTCCTCGGGAAAAGGGAGTTGATCCGCAAGAACGACGCCGGCGGGATTTCCGCCTTGACCCTGGCTGGTGAATGCAGCGATCCGGTGAATGTGCATGAGGAGCTCTCTTTTGTCCTGATGTGACGGTTGCGTAGAGGGGGTAAGAATAAGGGCTGTTTCAGGCGCAGGCCAGGGCCAGGCCCAAGCCCAAAAACGCCGCCATTGCGGCCAGGGTCCGGAGCCGCCGTGGCGAATAGCTGAGCGTGAGGGTGGTCAGGATCGCGCCGCATGACAGCATGCCGAGCCAGACCAGTGCCGCCACCACGATGCCCCAGGCCTGCAGGCAGGCAGCCATCGCGGCAAGCGCCAGCAGCGTGGCGCCCAGACGCAAGCCGCACTTGAGCCCGGACGCTATTGTTTCGTGACCGGTTGCCTGTTCATGATGCCGGTCCATTGCCAGCGCCAGGCAGGCAAAGGCGGCGAAGGCCAGCGCGAGCGCGGCCAGGGCTGCAATCGTGGTGCTCATGCAGTCCCCATCGCCCATGCCAGCCCCGCCAGCATGGCAATGCAGGTCAGCAGCCAACGCCACGCATCTTGCGCCGCAAACACCCACAGCGCCGCCACCGTATAGATCAGAAAGCTGAGCAGGCTGGCCACGACCACCCCGATCGCTGGGCTGATAAGGCCGGCAAGCGGCAGGAGTTGAGCCAGGACGGTGGCGCCCACGGTCGCCAGCGCGTAGCCGCCCAACACCGCGCAGAGAACCCGAGCCAGCACGCGCCAGCGATGGCCGCGCGGCGCGGCCGTCACGCGTGCCTGCCGGGGAGCCGTCCAATCCCCCGCGCGCACGCGCCACGCGAGCAGGGTGAACAGGCCGCCAAGCACGATGACGGTGGACTCCACCATTGCCGCCTGCCAATCGCCGCGACTCGCATAGGCTAGCGCATGTTGCCCGGTCGTCAGCACGTTGGTCACGGGCAGCAAGAGGCACAGCAACGCGGTGCAGGCAACCTGCTCGAACCAGGCGCGCCGCACCGGTCGCACGCAGGCATGTGCCAGGCTAAAGAGCCAAGCCAGGAAGAAAGCCCGGATCTCCCAGGTGTCGCGGGCGGGCAGCGCTGCCGGGAGCAGGCGATTGGCGTGGAAGTAGGTGATGCAGGCCAGACCGGCTCCGGCAATCGCCGCCACGTTGAGCGCTTCGGCGATGCGGTAGAACGCGGGCGTGGCGGCGCCGAATTCGCTCTGGCTCTTGTTGCGCCGCTTGACGGTGTACAGCACCGCGCCCGTCGCCATCATCAGCGTGCCCGCCAGGCCGCAGAGGAAATACAACCACTTGATCGTCCAGCCTCCATACGAGGCCACATGCAGGCGCTCCATCACTTCATGAGCGGCGTCGCCCGATTGCCGGCCAGCGGCTGTATGCAGGGCGGAAAACGCGCCGCTGCCGCCGTCGAACACGGCGCGGCCGGCCGGGCTGGTGAGATCGCGTATCGTTGCCGCGGGATCCGGCCGGCCATACACGCTGATGCGCTCCCGCAGCTGTCCCGGGCGCTCAACCATGATCATGCGGGCTGGGCTTGCCAGTGCCGTCTGCGCCGCGTGCAGCAGCGCGCCCAATTGCCGGCGCGCCGGCAGACTGTCGTCCAGCTGAGGGCGCGCGGGCAATGCATCGGCGCCGGCCTGCGGCGCGCCCTGGGCAAGCTCCGCCTGCCAGCGCGCCGCCCCTTGCTCGCCATAGACGGCACGGAGCGGGCCTGGCATGTAGCTGGTGTAGAAGATTGCAAGCCCGGTATAGGCGATCATCAGCTGGAACGGCAGCGTGAGTACGGCCGATGCATTGTGGCCGTCAAGCCAGGCGCGTTGTCCGCGTCCCGGACGAAAGGTGAAGAAATCCTTGAAGATGCGCTTGTGGACAACGATGCCCGACAGCAGCGCGGCCAGCATCCCTATCGTCAGCCAGCCCACCAGCCAGAAGCCGAAAGTGCCGGCATGCAGGCTGTAGTGCAGCGTCATGAAATGGCGGCCGCCTTCGCTCTTGCGTCCCCAAGGCTGGGGTAGCAGGGAGCCGTCGCGCGGATCCATCGCGGCTTCGCGCGTGACGCCAGCGTTGGTGCGCCACACCAGCCGCATCGCGTGCGTCGTCTCTTCGGGCAGCTCGATGCGCCAGAAGCGCAAGTCGGCTTCCTGGTCAGCGAGAAAGCGCGAGGCCGCCGCCAGCACGGCCTCCTGCGGCAGCGCCAGCGGCGCGGGCGGCAAGACGGGTTCGGCCGTCATCCAGCGCGAAATAGGCCCCCGGAATACGCTGATGCTGCCGGCCAGGAAGATCAGACACAGCAGCCAGGCGCACACCAGTCCGCACCAGGTGTGCAGCCAGCTCATGCGCTGGCGCAGGCCGGCCTTCATGTCAGAACGTGCCGCGCAGCGTCAGCATGGCATTGCGGGGATCGCCGTAATGAACACCGTTGACCAGGTTGCCGACGGCGCTGTAATAGGTCTTGTCGAAGATGTTGTTGAGGTTGACCGTGGCGGCCCAATTGCGATTGATCTGGTACTTCGCATAGGCGCTCCACACCGCGCGTCCGCTCGCGTGCACGGTGGTGGCGCCGATCTGGCGCGACTGCCCGCTCTGCACATTGACGCCGCCGCCCACCGTGAAGGCGTTCAAGTCGCCGGGCAATTGATACGTGGTCCAGAGCCGGAAGATGTGCTTGGGCGTGTACCACGCGAACGCCTGGCCTTCGCTGTCCTGGTCCTTCAGGTATTTGGTTGTGTTGAAGGTGTAGCCGGCAAAGAGGTTCCAGCCGCGGGTCAGCTCGCCGCTGATCTCCGCGTCAAAGCCCTGGCTGCGGACCTTGCCCGCATCGGTGTAGCAGAAATAGCCGGCAGAGCAGGTCGGACTGGTGTTGAAGTCGACCTGGGCGCGGTTGTTCTGGTTGATCCGAAAGAGCGCGAACGCGGTATTGATGCGCCCGTCCAGCAACTCACCCTTCAAGCCCAGTTCGTAGCTTTCACCGACGATCGGCTTAAGCGACTCTCCCGCCGCATTCACCTCGATCTGCGGCTGGAAGATGTCGGTGTAGCTCACATACGTAGTCCATTGCGGCGACAGGTCCAGCATCAGGCCGGCATAAGGCGTGAAGTGGGTGTTGGCCTGTTTGGTCTGATCGTTGACGAGCTCGCCGGCTTCAGTCGTGTTGGTCGTCCAGACCCGGTTGGAACGGCTGAATCGGCCGCCCAGCACCAGCTTCAGGGGATCGGCCAGTTGCAGGCGCGTGGTGCCGTAGAAGCCCAGCTCCCGGTTCGAGCCGATGCGCGCCTCGTCAGTGTCCGCGCGTATATCGGCGGTGGTGGGCTCGGGCAGGTTCGGATTGAAATTGAACGCGTTGAAGGTCGCGTAATTGACCAGGTACGCGTAGGACGTGTCGATCTTGCTGTGTCCGTAGTTGGCGCCTACCACCACTTCGTGCGTGCGGCCGAACGCACGGAACTTGCCGGTCAGGTTCGCGTCCACGCCCGAGGTGTCGATGTCCGCCACTGTCCTGGCCACGCTGACGGTCGCCATCTGCGTCACGGGATTCACCGCCCGGCTTGACGCGGTGTACTTCAGATACTGACTTTCCTTCACGTAGGCGCCGGTCATCTTGAAGCGCCAGTCGTCATTGAACGCATGCGTGAAGTCGGCGTAGAAGCCCTGGTTCGAGGTCTCCTGCCGATTCCAGTTTGCGCCGAAGCTGGTGGACCGCTTGAAACCGACCT
The DNA here is from genome assembly GCF_002966795.1 of Achromobacter spanius. GTDB lineage: Bacteria > Pseudomonadota > Gammaproteobacteria > Burkholderiales > Burkholderiaceae_B > Achromobacter > Achromobacter spanius_D. The sequence continues at coordinate 4,447,766 of NZ_CP023270.1, read as the reverse complement.
CTTCGCCGTTGCTGTAGCGCGGCAGGCCCGAAATCGAAGGACGGCCTCGCAGGTCTTCGTAGCTATATCCCAGATTCACCTGCGTGCGCGGCGAGAAGTCGTATTCGACCGTGGCGTAGACGGTGGTGTTTTTCAGGTTCACCCGGTCCACGAACGAGTGTTCGTCCTGGCGGTCGATCAGGGCGCGGCCACGCAGGCTGCCGTCGTCGTTCAGCAAAGCGCTGCCGTCGAGCTGCATGCCGTAACGGTCCCAGCTTCCGGCCTGGGTTTCGACCATGAAGCGGTCTTCCTGCAACGGCCGCTTGCGCACCAGGTTCACCGCGCCGCCAGGCGAACCGGAGCCTTGCAGCAGGCCGGCCGCGCCGCGCAGCACTTCGACGCGGTCATAAAACGCGGTGCCGCCCGAGTAGTTGCTGGCTCGGCCATACATGCTGCGCTCAAGCGGCACGCCGTCGTACTGGATCACGCTGTTGTTGAAGCCGCGCGAATAGATGTATTTGCCGCCCTGCGGACTCTGCTGCAAGGTCACGCCAGTGGTGTTTTCCAGCGCGTCATACACGGAGGTCAGGTTCTGCTCGTCCAGGCGCTGGCGGGTCACGACGCTGACCGATTGCGGTATGTCGCGCAGCTGCTGCTCGCCCTTGCCGATGGTGACCGCCGACGTGGTGTAGGACCCGGTGCCTTCGGTCATGAGCCGGTACTCCTGCCCCGTCACGGTGACAGGTTCGAGCATGGCCGCGCCACCGCCGGGCAGGCGCCGCACGGCGTAACCGCCGCTGGAAAGCCTGACGCCCTCGAATCCTGTACGGGACAGCAATGCGCTCAAGCCGCGCCCGGCGCTCCAGCGTCCTTGCAATCCCTCGGTCCGCAGCCCGCTCACCTGGGCGGCGTCGAACGACACATTCACGCCGGCGGCGCGGGCAAACTGGTTCAGCGCCTGCTCAAGCGGCCCGGCTTCGATGGCGAAGGTGTATTCCGTTTCTTGCGCGGCGACACCGGCCTGCGCCTGGACAGGCGGGGCGATGAAGCCAAGGGCGGCGCCGCACAGCAGGCCGGAAAGAACGGTGGTCAACACGGTCGGGACGGGCGTCAGGCGCGACGTCCTGGTGGTACGAGCGAGGGTCATTGCGAAGTCTTGATAGGCCAGGTTGAAAGATGTCTTTCCCTGTAGGCCGGTCGAAAACGCAAATCCCCTCACTTTTCATGAAAAAAAATATTGTCAGCCGCAAAACAGGGCGAAGCAGGGCTTCACGCGGGCCCGACAGCGACCCAGTAGCGGGTTCGGTAGCGCAGCCGGATTGGTAGCGTCTGGGCCAGGAATGCAAGCGTCTGGTCGGTGTCTTTCACATGATAGGTGCCCGACACGCGCAGATCGGCGACCTCCGGCGCACAACTGATGCGGCCATGGCGGTATCGCGACAATTCGGCCAGCAGGTCCGCCAGCCTCATGTCCTTGCCCTCGATCGCGCCGTCCAGCCAGGCATCGGCCACCATGGCAGGCTGGCTCATCAACCGTGCGCCCACGCGGTCCAGCCGTGCGGTCTGGCCGGTCTCGGCGATCACCGGGGCGGCACCGTCGGATGGCCGCAGCGCGACCGCGTGCTGCTGCACGCTGACCTGGGCGCAATCGTCGTCCAGGCGCACCACGAATTGAGTGCCCAGCGCCTGGACCGTGCCGAACGGCGTGCGCACGAAGAACGGCCGCCTGTTGGGTGAGCGCGCATCGGCGCCGGTCTGGATCGAGATCTCGCCGCGATAGAGCACGAGCACGCGTTTGTCGTCTTCCATCCGAACGCCCACGGCGCTGTCGGTGTTCAGCGCCAGGAAGGTGCCGTCCTCCAGTGTCACGCGGTCGCGCACGCCCACGCCGGTGCTTACGTCCGCCAGCACGCGCTGCCAGGGAGTGTGCTCGCGCACCGCCCAGCCCGTGCCCGTCAGTCCGCCCAGCAGCAGCATGCCTTTTAGCAGGACACGGCGCTGCTGCCGTCGCGCGCCGTGTGCCGTCCCCATGGCGATGAGCGTGTCCAGCGCCAGCGCTTGCGGCACTGCGGTGAAGTCGGCATTCAGCGCCTGCATGCGCACCCAGGCCCGCTCATGCACGGGCGCCGCGCGGCGCCAGCGCTCGAAGGCGGCACAGGTGTCGGGATCGGGCGAGCCGAAGTTCAGCTTGACCGACCAGGCGATGGCCTCATCGACCACTGCGGCAGGAACCGCGGCGGCCTCGCTCACACGTCACCAAACCGGTGGGCGTAGCACTGGCGCAAGCCCGCCGCCACGTAACGTTCGGCGGTGGCAAGGGAGACTCCCAGACGTTCGGCGATCTGCGGACAGCGCATGCCCTCCAGTTGCGCCCACAGAAAGGCCTGGCGCACCTTCGGCTTGAGGGAATCCAGCATTTGATCGATCTTGATGAGCGCCTCCAGCACCAGCATCCGGTTCTCGGGCGACGGCGCCAGTTCTTCGGGTGTGCGCGCCAGCACCGCGAGCCAGGTGCGCTCGAGCTCGCTGCGGCGCCAGTGGTCCACCAGCAGTCCGCGCGCGATCGTACTGAGATAGGCGCGCGGCTCGCGCGTCTCGACTACCGCCGTCCGGCCCAGCAATCGGAGGAAAACGTCGTGAGCCAGGTCGGCGGCTTCGGAGGAATTGCCTACTTGCTTGCGTATCCAGCCCCGCAGCCATCCGTGGTGGTCCGCATAGAGCGTCTCGACTTGGGCCTGCTTTGTGACGGACATCGCATACGTTTGCAAATGATAATTATTTTTATTGTAGAGAACTGCCGATGCGCAGGCAAGGCGGGAGGGGCGCTTGAACACCGTCTGTTCAGCCGCACTGAATGCGAGAAGCGGTCTGCCCAGGATTGAGCGCAGGCAATAAAGTTCGCCTTGCTTGGAGGATGATGGACGTCTTTGCTCGTGGTCGATTAGACCAGACGCGATGAGGGCGGCACGGTCTGTATGCCGCGCTAGGGCGGCATTCGAAATCCGAATGCGCCAGATACGCTTCTAGCTGCCGGTGCTGCTCGAGTGGCGCGGGTTGAAGGCCGCCGATGGTGGGCAGTGGCGCACCACGCAGGATAAGACTCTCGTGATGACAACCCGTGCTTGAAAGCGGCGTTCGGGAGCCCGCCGGCTACGTCGTATCTGGCCGATACGTGACACAGCCTGCTAGTTCGCGTCAACGTTGGCCGTCGTGCACCGAGACCGCCTCCTTCGTGAGTCCGCCCAGCCTGGAATGCACGCGGCCGCCGGTACCCATCACCAGCGCGAACAGGATCTCGTTCGCGCGCGGGGAATCCTGTATGCCGATCTCAATGCTATTGAAATGGCTGCGCACATACGAGGCATGAATGTAATGAACAGGGACCATCATGCGATAGCCGGCGACGGCCACGGCTTTGACCGCCGGCACCATGGCCTTCGGTTCACCCAGAACGCTGCGCATCGCCCAGCCGCCGGCTTCATGCCACACGGCGCCGTGCTCCATCTCGCCGTCCAGACCGACGATCGCCGCCTTGCTGTAAACCTCTACGTTCTCTTTGCCCAGCGTGTCCACCAATTCGGTGGCCAGTAGCGTGCCGAGTTCACGCAATTCGGCCATGAAGGGCATCAGGTCCGGTTCGTAGCGTCCAGCATACGGGTTCTTGATGACGGCGCATGACGCGGCGAGCTTTAGAGGACGCTCCGGCGCGGGACCGTTTTCGTGAAAGCTGGTTTCGATGATTAGGCACCGTTTGCGGATATCGATGAGCGGCATTTAGGCTCCTTGGGTTGGGGTTATTGCGGCGGAATGCCGGTTTCCTTGACGATGGCGGCCCACTTGTCGATCTCGGTGCCAATGAAGGCGCCGAATTCTGCCGGGCCTTGCGTCTTGACCGTGAGTCCCTGGCGGGCATAGGTTTCCTGCAGATCCTTGTCGGCGAGCGCAGCGTCCAGCGATTTGGCCAGGCGTTCGACGATGGGCTTGGGCAGATTGGCCGGGCCCATCAGGCCGAACCACACGGTCAGATCGAATCCGGGCGCCCCGCTTTCGTTCAGGGTGGGAATGTCGGGGGCGAGCGCGAAGCGCTCTGGTGTGCTGACGCCATACGTTTTCACCTTGCCGGCGCGCGCCTGTTGCAGGCCGTTGGCGAGATCGGTGAAGGTCAGGTCGACGGTGCCGCCGATGACGTCGGTCAGCGCCTGGGGGCCGCCTCGGTAGGGCACCGGCGTGACGTTGATGTTGCCCATCGCGGCGAGCTTGGCCCCAAACACCTGGGCGCTGCCGGAGCCGTAGGCGTAGGTCAGCTTGCCCGGATGCTGGCGGCCATAGGCGAAGAGTTCGCCCACGTTGTTTCCCGCGACTTTCGGCGTGCCCACCAGAAGGTATGGGGTTTCCGCGACGGCGCCGATCGGCGCAAGGTCCTTGGCCGGGTTATAGGGCAGATCCTTGAACAGGCTGACTCCGCTGGCCGCGGTGGACACGCCGACCACCACGAGCGTGTACCCATCGGGCTTGCTGCGGGCGACATCGTGCGTGCCGATGATGCCGTTGGCGCCTGGTTTGTTCTCCACGACCACGGGCTGACCCAGGTCGGCGGCCATGTGCTTGCCCAGGCTGCGCGCCACCACGTCGGTGATGCTACCCGGCGGGAACGGCACGACCATGCGTATCGGGTGCTCCGGATAGGTTGCCGCGAGCGCGGGTACGGCCGCGGCGAGGCCCATGGCGAGCGCCAGGGCGATGGCGGTTGCGGATCTGTGCTTCATATGTCTCCCCTCGATGGGTGTCGTTATCGGTATCGCGGTCCGCGCATGGCGCGCGGCCGTTCCATCCGTGGTCTTGATCGTGAGCCCGCGTCAGACGGCGTCGCGTTGCGCTTCCAGGTAGCGATAGATCTCCGTGTTGTCGGCAGTGGCCGGCAACGCCTGCTTCGCCTGCTGCCAGGTGGAGGCGCACAGCGAAAGCAGCGGCGCGGGCAAGCCCGCCAGTTCCTGCAGGCTATCGGCGGTGCGCAGGTCCTTGGCCATTAGCGCCAGGGCGAATCCTCCATTGAAGGAGCGCGGCACGATGAACTGTGCGAGCTTGCTCTCGGTCGCCACGTTGCGACCGCTGGATGCATTGAGAACTTGCGTGAAAACGTGCAGGTCGAGGTCCAGGCCCTGCGCGATCAGCAACGCTTCACTGGCGGCAAGCAGTCCTGCTGCGTAGACGTAGTTGTTCAGCGCCTTCATGGAATGGGCAGAGCCCACCGCTCCGGTGTGAATGAGGGTCGCGCCCATGTGGGACAGAATAGGGCGCACGCGTTCCAGATCGGTTTTTTCGCCGCCCGCCATGATGGCAAGTGTGCCGTTGGCGGCCTTGGCCACCGCGCCCGACACAGGGGCATCGATAAGCGTAATGCCGGACTCGCGCAGCCGCGGCGCGAGTCGCAGCGTTTCAGCGGGGCTCGACGACCCCATGTCGATCAGCGTCGCGCCGCGCGGGAGCAGTGCGGCCAGGCCGGGCTCGCCGCCGGCGCCTTCGATCACAGCATTGGTGATGGCGCTGTTGGGCAGCATCGTGATGATCACGCCGCAACTGGCCAGGTCGGCGAGGCTGGCCGCCGCGTGCAGGCTGCGGTCCCAGGCGGGGTGCAGCTTCAGGCTGTCCAGCCGGCGCGAATCGAGGTCATAGGCCCAGATATCGATTCCAGACGCCTGCGCCAGATTCTCCAGCATCGGTAGGCCCATCATTCCGAGCCCTATAAATCCCAGCTTCAACATCATGCAATTCCTTTATCGAGCCGCGCGGACGAAGGGGCCGGCGACGCCCTTGGATGCTACCGATGCGGCCAGGATTTCTCCTATGCTAAGTTGGCGCGGGGATATAACAATCGATTATTGGATGGAGACGATGCGGTTCAAGCTGAGACAGATGGAAGTGTTCCGGGCGGTGATGCTCACAGGTTCCATGAACGGGGCGGCCAAGCTGCTATTCGTGTCGCAACCCGCCGTCAGCCGTCTGATCGCGCACACCGAGCAAAGCCTGGGCCTGCAATTGTTCGACCGGGACAAGGGAAAGCTGACGCCCACACAGGAGGCCCGTCGCCTCTTTGATGAAGTGGGCCCCCTGTTCGAGGAAGCGCTACGGATCGACGAATTCGCGCGCGATCTGTCAGCGCGACCAGAGGGCGCGCTGACACTGTGTTCCAGCCCCAGTCTGGCGCTGAACTTTCTGCCGCCGGTACTGGCAGGCTATCTAGAGCGCTATCCGAACGTGCGGGTGAACTATCACACCACCTTGCTGGCGGACATGGCGCACGAACTGCTGGGCCGCAAGGCGGAGTTGGCGGTGTCGGTGCTGCCCATCGATCACCCCAACCTGATTGTCGAGCCGTTTGCCACGGGCGAGATGGTCTGCATCCTGCCAGAAGGGCATCCGTTGACGGCGCAGGCCGACGTCGGACTGGCCGAACTGGCCGCCTGCCGGTTGGTGCTGTACAGCCGCAACATCCCGTTCGGACGGCTGGTCGCAGCGGCTTTTCAACGGGCGGGGGTGACTTGGAACGCGTCGGTCGACATCGTGCGCGCGGAGCTTGCCTGCGCGCTGGTGCGGGCAGGCGCGGGCGTGGCCATCGTGGATCAGTTTTCGGTCGGGGGGGCGGGATGGCCGGGCGTGGCAGTTCGCCCGCTTCGCGAATCGATACCGCTGGCGTTGAGCCTGGTCCGATCTCGCTTCGATACGCCCAGCCGTCATGTGCAGCGCTTCATGCGTATGTTGAAGGAGCACGCCCGTCGCGCCACGCCCGAGTCGCGCGAGGGTGCCGGCTTCTAGGCTCTGCCGTCGTCGATGACCGCGGCTGAAGCCTCTACGCGTATGGGCTTGCCGCTGTGCTCACTCGGGGGAGATGGCGGGCCCCGCTCAGCGGGAGCGCCCCACCGTGCTATTGGACCGTGACGTGCGCCTGTTCGATGACGGTTTTCCATTTGTCGAGCTCGGCGTCGACGAACCCCGTGACCTGTGCCGGCGCGAGCTTGGCCGGCGTGGCATTGTTGTCGTTGAGCCACTTGACGTTGGCTACGGTGTTGGCGCTGTCGATGGCGATCTGGTTAAGCTTCTGCACGATGGGTGTCGGCATGTCGGCGGGGCCGAAGAGGCCTATCCAGGCCTGCGATTCATAGCTCGGATAGCCGGATTCGGCGACGGTGGGGACATCGGGCAAGCTGGGCAGGCGGTCTTTTGAGGTGACGGCCAGGGCTTTGACGTCGCCCGAGCGGATGAAGGCGGCTGCCGATGTTGCGTCCAGGAATGCCGCGGGGATCTGCGCGCCTATCAGGTCGGTGACGGCAGGCGCGGCGCCCTTGTAGGGGATATGGCGCAGATTGGCGCTGGCGACCATTTTGTAGAGTTCTCCGGACATGTGCGCCGAGCCGCCCACGCTGCTGGAGCCGAAAGCCAGACCGCCAGGTTGTTTGTTGGCGTAGGCCGTGAATTCCTTGGCGTTGAAAATGGGAGATTTGGCGGGAACGAGCAGGACATTAGGCGCGTAAGCCAGAATGGCCACGTTTGAAAAGCTTTTCTTCGGGTCATAAGGCAGGTTGGGCTGGAGGCCGGGATAGATCACGTGCTGCGTGGCCGTGACCAGCAGGTTGTAGCCGTCCGGTTTCTCGCGCGCGATGAGCGCAGTGCCGATCTGGCCGCTGGCGCCGGGCTTGTTCTGAACCACGATGGTCGTCTTCAACTCGTTGCCCAGGTCCTGAGCGAAGCGGCGCGCAACCAGATCCGTGAAACCACCAGGCGAAAACGGGACGACGATGGTGATGGGTTTGCCGCCGGGCCAATCGGCGGCAGCCGCGACTCCAGGCGCGAGCAGGGCGCTGCTGCCGCATATGATGAGGGCGGCCAGATTACGGCCCAAAGTGATGCGATGCGGTTGCTTGTCAGACACGCTTATCTCCGGTTTGTTGTATTTATCAAAACCTCTGTATATGCCAGGTCCGCTGCCCACGCAGGTCAGGTATCGATAGTGCCGGCATCCCTCGGGGACACCGTTGACGTGCTCTCCCTTATTGCGTGTGCGCGGCTTCAGGCTGAGCCATCGTGAAAACCTCGCCCCTCCTGAGCAAACTTGACGATGAGATTGGCTGGCTTCCAGTATTGGGAGCCGTGCTCGGCTTCGTACTTGCGCAGCGTCGCCAGGATGACAGGCAGGCCGATCTGGTCCGCATAGCACAGCGGGCCGCCCCGATAGGCGGGAAAGCCGTAACCTTTGAGCCAGACGACGTCGATGTCGGAGGCGCGTTCGACGATATTCTCCTCCAGGATATAGGCGGCTTCGTTGATCATGGAGTACAGGCAGCGCTCCAGAATCTCCTGGTCGGAGATCTGCCGCGCCTGCCGGCCGGAGGCGGCGCGGTGTGCGGCGACCAGTGTTTCGGCAGCAGGTGACGGCGTGGCCTTGCGGTCACCGTCATAGTCGTAGAAGCCGCCCTGGGTCTTCTGGCCCAGCCGGCCCGCGGCATACATGCGGTCCAACATGTCGCACTCGCGCTCGCGCGGCGTCAGGTTTTGCAGGCGGCTCTGGCGATTGCGCCAGCCCACGTCCAAACCTGCCAGATCCGCCATGGCGAACGGCCCCATCGGAAGGCCGAAGTCGCGCAGGACACGGTCGATCTGAAAGGGCGAGGCGCCCTCCTGGAGCAGGAAGTAGCTTTCGCGCGTACGTTTGCTCAACATGCGGTTGCCGACGAACCCGTCGCAGGACCCCACCAGCACGGCGACTTTACCGAGGCGGCGGCCCACTTCCATGACGGTGGCGCACACTTCGTCAGAGGTGACGGAGCCGCGCACGTTCTCCAGCAACTGCATGACGTGGGCGGGACTGAAAAAGTGCATCCCGACCACGTCCTGGGGCCGCCGGGTGGCGCTCGCAATATTGTCGATGTCCAGGTAAGAGGTGTTGGAGGCCAGGATGGCGCCGGGTTTGCAGACCAGATCGAGCGTCTTGAATATCTCGTGCTTGAGCCCGATTTCCTCGAACACCGCTTCAATTACCAGATCCACGTCGGCCAGGTCCTCGAAGCGTGTGCTGCCCTGTATGCATGCGAGACGCTGTTCGACGTCGCCTGCGCTGAGCCGGCCGCGCCGAGCGGAGTTGGCGTAGTTTTCTTCGATGCGGGCCAAGCCCTGACTGAGGCGCTCGGCGTCTTTCTCCAGCAGCACCACGGGTATGCCGGCGTTGGCGAAGCACATTGCAATGCCTCCGCCCATCGTGCCGGCGCCTATCACCGCCGCCCGGCTGACGGACCTGTCCTTGGCAGCAAACGGCAGCTTGTGCAACCGACGCTCGGCAAAGAAGGCATGGCGCAGTGCGCGTGACTGTGGCGATGCTTTCAGTTCATCGAACAAGGTGCGCTCGATCTGCAAGCCTTTGTGAAAGGGGTGCTCCACCGCCGCGCGTACGGCTTTCACGCAACTGAGCGGCGCTTCATAGCCGAGGTGTCGCAGCCGCAGGCTTTGCTCGGCAGCGGTAAAGAGCTCTGAATCTGCCTCGGGGGCAGTCAAGGCGCTCACCCTTCGCTGCGCCAGGTCTTTGTGCTGAACCCGCCTTGCCAAAGCCAATGCCGCGCCCGCCAGATCTGCTTCGGCAAGCTCATCCACCAAGCCGATGCGCAGCGCGTGTTGGGCCGAGATCGGCTTGCCGTCGACGATCATATCCAATGCCTCGGCCGCACCGATCAGGCGGGGCAGGCGTTGGGTTCCTCCCGCGCCGGGCAACAGGCCGAGCTTGACTTCGGGCAGACCGAAGCGGGCGTCCGGTGTGGCGATGCGGTAATGGCAGCCGAGCGCGACCTCGAGGCCGCCGCCCAGCGCGGTTCCGTGTATGGCCGCGATAACGGGCTTTTGAGTTTGTTCCAGGCACTGTATGACATCGGCCAGCTTAGGCTCTTGGGGCGGAAGTGCGAACTCTTTGATGTCGGCACCGGCAAAGAAGGTCTTTCCCTTGCACAGCAACACCAGCGCTTTGACATTCGCGTCCGTCTGCGCGGTGGCGATGGCGGATTTCAGGCCCGCCCGCACTGCCTGAGAGAGCGCATTGACAGGCGGGTTGTCGATTGAAATGCAGGCCACGTCTGCATGAAGATGGTAGGTGACGACTTGCGTGCTGGTTGTGCTGCTCATGATTGTGTCCGCGGTTTCAGCGTTTACAGGGTGGCGCGCGATCCGAGAATCGCCGTGACCTGGCTGGCCAACTGGCCGCCATTGCCGTGGGCCAGGGCCAGATCGACGCCGTCAACCTGTCTGGCGCCTGCGGAGCGGCGGATCTGGTGCACCGCCTCGATGGCCGCGAAAATGCCGTACATGCCCGGGTGGTTGCAGGACAGGCCGCCGCCGTTGGTGTTGACCGGCAGTGCGCCACCGGGCGCGGTCACGCCTGACGCCACGAACGCGCCACCTTCGCCCTTGGCGCAGTAACCCAGGTCCTCAAGAAACAGAATCGGGTTGATGGTGAATGCGTCGTAGAGCTGCAGGACGTCGATCTCTTGTGGCGCGACGCGCGCCATCTCGAAGGCGCGTTGGCCGGATTGCACGGCACCGGTGACCGTGAGGTCTACCATGGTCGATATCTGGCGATGCGTGGTTGCCTCACCGACACCCAGAACATAGACCGGCGTGTTGGTAAATTCCGGCACGCGCTCGGCGGCGACGAGAATCATCGCTCCGCCGCCGTCGGTCACCAGGCAGCAGTCCCGCAGCGTGAGAGGATCGGATATGGGCCGGGAATCCAGAGCATCGGCAATGCTCAGGGGGCCGCGCTCGTGCGCGGCAGGATTGAGCTGCGCCCACTGGCGCGCGGCGACCGCGACGCTGGCCAACTGTTCACGCGTGGTTCCGTACTGGTGCATGTGGCGCGCGGTAGCCAATGCGTAGCCACTGATGGGGTTGCGCGGCGAATACATTGCCTCCCAGGGTGCGGGTTCGGTCAGGGTGGTCAGCTTGCCGCCCGCCGACAGTTGGTTTGACCCATAGGAAATGCAGGCCACTTTGCACAGCCCGGCTTGCAGGGCAAGCGTGGCAGACAACAGGTGGGCCAGAAATGAAGATCCACCGATGTTGGTGCCATCCATATAGGTCGGATGGATGCCGAGATACTCCGCCACGGACAGGGCGGGCATGAAATGCGTCAGTGTGGACGTGAACAAGCCGTCGATCTGGTCGACGCCGATGCCCGCATCGGCTGCCGCCGCCTGAACGGCGATGCCGAGTTGATCCAAAGCCGAGAACCCGGGGCTGTTCCAGCCAGGCGTGGTGCCGATCCCGACAATCGCCGAGGCCCCTCTTGTGCTAGTAGTCATAAAGTCATTCCGATTATCATGCGTCGCGCGATCAGTCCGCGCGCACAAACACCACGCGCGGCACGCCAGAGGACTGGCGGCGGACCTGCGCACACACTCGCATGCCGATCGTCACCGCCAGGGGCTCCATATCGACAACGGTGCTCATCAGGCGCGGTCCTTCGTCAAGGTCCACCAGGACGACGCAATAGTTCCCACCCCGTTCGGGGCGTTGGCGCACGACGGTGGTCGAATAGATGGTGCCGCCGCCCTTGGCGGCTTCCCAACGCAAGGGTCCGCCGCCATAAGGGGAGATGGCTCGAGGAAAGAAGACGGCGCGGCCGGTTGTTTCGCAGCGCTGAATCATGAACTGCCCTTGTTCAAGCATGCGCTGGAAGTACTGCTCGGGGCCGACTGCCTCGTCGCCCGCTGTGTGTGTGCTGTTAAAGGAATTCTGCACATTCGCCTCCCAAAGATTCTTTGGCCGCGGCCGGCCGGCAGACGGACGGGACATCCACCCGTTGGGTGCATGGCTTGTCTGCTGGCGATGCCACGACGGTCGAATGATGTTAGGAGGGCGAGCCGTCTCGGGACAATTAACTAATTTTGACGAGGGGCATAGCGATTGAGCATAGCTCGACCCCGGCCCAATGCGAGCCGGGTTCGCGCGCGGAGGATGTATTCAGCCAGCCAGCCAGCGTACACCGGCGTGGTCGAACTGCCTGATGTAGGGCTCGAGCAAGCGCATCAGCTCAGCATGCAGGACATTGACGATGCGAGGGTTGCGGTTCAGGACGGCGGTGCCGATGATCACGGTGCGTTGCAGCGTGGGGCTGATGATGGGAGCGCCTTCGATGCGCTTTTCGGCCAGCATCGTCATGATGGGGATGACTGGCAGGATGGTGTAGCCGACGCCGCGTGACACCAGATCGAGAATGACCGCAGTGCTATCCGATTCCGCAACCAGATTCAGGTTGACGCCGAGGATGGTGCAGGCCCGGTCTATCACGTTGCGCAAGCTGCGCGCTTCCGGAACCACCATGGGCATTCTGGAGACGGCCTCGAGCGTCATCGGGGCGTCCTCGGACAATCCGGATCCCGGCAGGCCCAGGACATATATGGGCTCGGAATAAACGGGCGAGGTCTGCAGAAGTTCGGATTGCAGATAGTCGCCCATGAGGCAAATATCAAGCTTGCCGCCCTCAAGGCCCTCTTGCAGGAAATCCGAGAAGCCGGTGGCGATGCGCACGCGCAGGTTGGGATACTGCTGTTGCAGGGCAATGACGAGCGGGCCGGCAAGCGCGGCCGCCAGGCCGGGCAGCATGCCGATGGACACCGTACCAAGAAGATCCGATTTTGCGGCGCCGATGTCGGCCCGAGCTTCATTGAGCCCCTTAAGGGATACCCGCACCTGATCGACAAATCGGCGGCCTGGCACGGTCAGCACCATTCCGAGCCGGTTGCGCTCGAAAAGCGGAGTGCCCAGTTCGTCTTCCAACTGTTTCAGCTGTCGGGACAGGGCGGGCTGTACGACGTGCAGCAGTTCCGCTGCCTTGGTGAGGCTGCCGGTTTCCGCGATCGCCAAGACCGTTCTTAACTGCCTGAGTTCCATTTCCGCCTGCTTTATCGAGACACATGCCGAACGGCTATAGGGGTCAGAGAAAAATGTGAATTGTGCGCCTGTCGCACGACTCCTACCATCCTCACCAAGTTAACGACAACCGCCGGATCAAGCTGGGCTGAGATCGCGCGTATACGTTTCGATGTTAATGCTATTCGGCGCCTGCCCGCTGGCGCGCCTTGTCTGGCAGGAACATGCAATGGCTACGGGCAGCAGCTTAAGGACTTGAGCATAAGAGTTAGAGCAGAGACATAGGATCACTATGAAGAGAGTGTTGGTTGCCAATCGTGGCGAAATCGCCGTGCGAGCCATTCGCGCCGTGCGCGACCTCGGATTGGAAAGCGTCGCAGTGTATTCCCAGGACGATTCAAACTCGAGGCACCGAATTCTCGCGGATACCTCGGTTGCGCTGACCGGCTCCGGTCCGGCGGCTTATATCGACATCGATGCCATCATTGCTGCAGCCACGGCCGAGCACTGCGATGCCATCCATCCGGGGTATGGCTTCTTGAGTGAAAGGGCGGATTTCGCCCTGGCTTGCGAAGCGGCGGGAATCACGTTCATCGGCCCGGACGCCGATCACCTCGCTCTGTTCGGAGACAAAGGCCGCGCTTTGCAACTGGCCCGCGAATGCGGCGTGCCCGTCATGCCCGCCACGCCGGGCGGTGCTTCACTGGAGGACGTCGAACGGTTCTTCGACGAGCAGGGCGGGGTCGGGATCGTCATCAAGGCTGTCGGCGGAGGCGGTGGACGCGGGATGCGCGTCGTCAAGTCCAAAGCCGATATCAGCGAGCTCTATGCCCGCTGCCGGTCGGAAGCGATGTCGGCCTTTGGTGTGGACGCCCTGTACGCGGAGCGACTGGTCAATCGCGCGCGTCATATCGAAGTGCAGATCGCCGGCGATGGTGCGTCGGTGGTTGCGCTCGGGGATCGGGATTGCACGCTGCAGCGCCGCTTTCAGAAAGTGGTCGAGATCGCGCCCAGCCCGGTGCTGAGCGCTACTCTGCGCGGCGCCATTCTTGCCGCAGCAAAGAAAATGGCGGCTAAGGTGGAGTACCGCAGCCTGGGAACCTTTGAATTCCTGGTCGAAGAGAACGAGCAGGGGGTGCAGACAGACTTTGTATTCATCGAAGCCAATCCCCGGCTGCAGGTCGAACATACGATTACCGAGCAGGTGACGGGCGTGGATCTGGTGACCTTGCAGATCGGGGTGGCGCAGGGAAAGCGCCTGACTGAACTCGGAGTGGACCCGGCCAACCCGCCGGGGCTGAACGGTTACGCCATTCAGCTCCGCATCAATGCGGAATCGACCGATGCCACGGGCATGGCACGCCCGGCACACGGCAGGCTGGAGCGTTTCGAGCCGCCCGCCGGCCCCGACGTGCGCGTCGACACCCACGCCTACAGCGGATATTCGCCCGCCCCGGCGTTCGACACGTTACTTGCCAAGCTGATCGTGTTCAGCGGCAGTGACGACTTCTCGGGAGTGGTGCGGCGTTTGCGCCGCTGCCTGGCCGAGTTCCGGATTGCCGGTGTAGCGACGAATATCCATCTTTTGCAGGCGCTCGTGGCCCGCGAGGACTTCCTGTCGCAGCGCAACCATACGCGCTACATCGAGGCCATCCTCGGGGAACTGATTGCCGCGGCCGAGCAGTACGCGCAAGATCAGCAAGCCAAGGACAGGCTGATCGGGGATTCAGGGGGGCGCAATGCTTCGGCGGCCAACCCGCCGCAGGCCGCGCAGGCCGCGGTGCCGGAAGGGCTCTCGGCATCGCGTGCGCCATTGAGCGGCCGCCTGGTCGAGGTGTCCGTGAGCGCTGGCGCTCTCGTGCTCAAGGGCCAATCCATCGCCGTGATCGAAGCGATGAAAATGGAGTACACCGTCGTCGCAGATTTCAATGGCAGGGTCGTCGAGGTGCCGGCCGCCAGTGGCGGCAATGTGCTCGAAGGCGAGATCCTGGTGTTGCTGGAACAGGAATCGAGTGGTGTCGACACCGAGGTCGTGACCGACGCGATCGATCTGGATGCCGTGCGCCCTGACCTGCAAGCCGTTCTCGATCGCCATGCGTCGCTTTATGATGACGCGCGCCCGCAGGCCGTGGCAAAGCGCCGTTCGCGAGGGCAGCGCACCGCACGGGAAAACGTCGACGATCTGTGCGATGAAGGCTCCTTCGTGGAGTTTGGCGCATTGGTCATTGCCGCGCAGGCCAGCCGCCGCAGCAAGGAAGACCTGATCGCCAACACGCCGGCGGACGGTATTGTCACCGGCATTGGCAACGTCAACGGCGACACATTCGGCTACGACGGGTCGCTGACCGCCGTGATGGCCTATGACGCGACGGTGCTGGCGGGTACGCAGGGCAAGCGCAACCACATCAAGACGGACAGGCTGGTGGAACGTGCCCGCCGCGACGAAATGCCGGTGGTGTTGTTCGCCGAAGGCGGAGGCGGTCGGCCGGGCGATGTCGATTTTCCGTTCGTATCCGGGCTGTATCAGCCGTCGTTCGCCGCGCTGGCCGATCTCAGTGGCGAAGTGCCTTTGCTTGGCATTGTTTCCGGACGCTGTTTCGCGGGCAACGCCGCCTTTCTGGGGGTCTGCGATGTCATCATCGCGGACAAGAGCGCCAACATCGGCATGGCCGGCCCGGCGATGATCGAAGGCGGAGGACTGGGCGTCTTCCGGCCAGAGGACGTCGGTCCCGCGCCGGTGCAGTTCGCCAATGGCGTCATCGACATCTTGGTCGACAACGAGGCGCAGGCCGTCGCGGCGGCGAAGCACTACCTGTCGATGTTCCAGGGCCGCACCAAGGATTGGGTGGCGCCCGACCCGCGCCATCTCCGTCATGTGGTGCCGGAGAATCGCTTGCGTGTCTATGACAGCCGTAAGGTCATCGAAGGCATTGCTGACGTAGGCAGTGTATTGATGCTGCGCTCGGAGTTCGGCCAGGGAATGCACACCGCCCTGGCTCGTGTGGAAGGGCAGCCTGTAGGGATCATCGCCAACAATCCGCATCACCTGGGAGGCGCCATCGATGCCGATGCGGCCGACAAGGCGGCACGCTTCATGAACCTTTGCGATATCCACGGTCTGCCCATAATTTCGTTGATCGATACTCCGGGATTCATGGTCGGGCCGGAGGAAGAAGCCAAGGCGCAAGTCCGACATGTGTCGCGAATGTTCGTGGTCGCGGCCAAGCTGCGGGTCGCCATCTTGGCAATTGCCTTGCGCAAGGGCTACGGTCTGGGAGCCATGGCCATGGCCGGCGGGGGCTTTCGTTCGGCCAGTTGCGCGGTTTCCTGGCCAACGGGCGAATTCGGTCCCATGGGCCTGGAAGGGTCCATCCGGCTGGGCTTCAAGAAGGAGCTCGAGAACGTCCCCGAGGGACCGCAGCGACAGGCGCTTTACGATCAGTTGGTGGCTCGCGCCTATGAGCGCGGGCACGCCATCAATGTCGCGTCCACGACGGAGATCGACGCAGTCATTGATCCCGCGCAGACCCGAACGTGGATACGCCAGGGCATCGCGTCGGCATCTTTGCGCGCCGGCCGGGCCCGCCGCGCCTTCGTCGATACCTGGTAATCGATGCGAAGTCCGTTGGAACAGGTTTCGACTATGCAAACATCTGAAAGCCGGCTCGCCTTCTCCGGGTTGCGCGTGCTGGAAATCGGCTGCGGAGCGGCAGTGGCTTATGCGGGGAAGCTCTTTGCGGATTTTGGCGCTGAGGTCATCAAGCTGGAGGACGCCGAGGGCGACACGCTGCGCCGGCTGCCGCCCCTTTTGAACGCGGCCAATGGCGAACCCGCAAGCGCTTTGCATGCCTGGCTCAATACCAACAAGCGCAGCGTGGCCGATTGTAGAAAGACAGGCGCAAATACCGCGTGGCTGTCAGGGATCGCGCGGACATGCGATGTGATTCTCGATGCCCGGGCCCTGGACGAAGGCTTGGCCGTTCTGAAGCGCCCCGTGTACGCTGGCGATGGGAACGACGGCCAGGGCAATGCGCCGATCGAAGTGTGTCTGACGTGGTTCGGCGAGTCCGGCCCCTACAGTGGCTTCGCGGGAACCGAGGCCGTGTGCCGCGCCCTGGCCGGCGCGGTGTATTGCAGCGGCGCGGAGCAGGGCCCGCCCCATCTGCCGCACGACATACAGACTGCCATTGCCGCTGGTGTCGCAGCATTCTCGAGCGCGACCGCTGCGTTGTTGGGACGATCCGACGGCAGCCGGCGTTATGTGCTGAGCATCCATGAAATTGCGTTTTCTCTGGTGGAGATGGAAGCCGGCATGGTGCAGGATGGCCGGCATCCCTTGGCTCGGCTGGGTGTCAACCGGTTCTGCACGACGCATCCTGCCGGCATCTACGAGACAAAGGAGGGCTGGATTGGGCTGTTCGCTCATACCGGTCCGCAGTGGGCAGCGCTGTGCGCCGCCATCGGCCACCCGGATCGGGCTGCGGATCCGCGTTTTGCGAGCGGGCCGACCCGTATCGTCCATGCGGACGAGATCGACGCTTTCATGATTCCCAGCCTGCGCGCCAGGACTGCCGAGGAATGGTTCGATGTGCTGCGCAAGGCGAAATTCCCCGCTGTCATCGTGCCGACCATGGCAGAACTGCTTCAACAAGGCGTGCATCGCGAACGCGGCGCTTTTGTTCCCGTCAAGGCGGGGACGGCCGAATTCGAGGGGCCGATCGTTCCGCTGCCCATGGGCGATGCGGGGCCCTTGCCGGGCGGTAAGGCAGCGCTCCTGGACGCTGACGGCCCCAGCTACCGTGAAGCGGAGAGTCTGACGCCGGCCGTCGGCTTGGCCAGGGCTGCGTCGGACGCGCCGCCCTTGCAAAAAATACGGGTGGTAGATCTGACGATGGGGTGGGCCGGGCCATTGGCTTCAAGGACGCTGGCGGACTTTGGCGCGGAAGTCATCAAGGTTGAGAGCACGCGCTATCCGGACTGGTGGCGGGGCACGCATTACACCGATGAGTTCTATCTGGATAAGCTGTACGAAAAGAACTCGAACTTTGCGCTGATGAACCGCAACAAGTTGGGCATCACACTCGATCTGACTCATGCTCAAGGACGTGCCGTCCTGCTCGATCTGGTGGCCAAGGCCGATATCGTCATCGAGAACTACTCGACCGAGGTGTTGCCCAAACTCGGGCTGGACTATGCCGTGCTGTCCCAGGTCAATCCGCGGTTGGTCATGGTATCCATGCCGGCATTCGGGTCGGGCAATGAATGGAGCACGATCAGGGCCTATGGCGGCACGCTGGAGCAGGCTAGCGGCCTGCCGCATCACACCGGTTTCGCGCAGAACCCGCCGGCCCTGACCTCGTACGCTTATGGTGATCCGGTGGGAGGCTTCAACGGCGGGGCGGCGGCGTTGTTGGCGCTGTTCGTGCAGCAACGCTCGGGCAAAGGGCGCCACGTCAATCTGTCTCAAGTGGAATGCATGCTGCCCATGACAGCGCCGTTCGTCATTGAGCAGTCCGTGAAAGGCACTACCAGGCGCCGCAGCGGCAATGCGCATCCTCTACATGCCCCGCAGGGAATTTACCAGTGCGCGGGCGATGACGCCTGGGTGGTGGTGAGCATCACGACTGATGTGCAATGGCAGGCATTGCTGGCGGTCATGCAAGCGGCCGATCTTGCCCTGGACCCTGCTCTGGAGAAGGCGGCAGGCCGACGGAAGCGGCAGGAAGAGATAGACCGCAGGATCAACGCATGGGCCCGCGCGCGCTCCGCGCAATGCGCAATGGCCGAACTGCAGCAGGCCGGCATCAGCGCAGGAGAGGTCAAGCCGATTTGGACGGTGCTCGACGACCCGCATCTCAGGGCCCGTGATTTTTTCAAGGCGACTTCCCGCCCTTACATCGGCGAGTTTCTGGCGACCACGCCCTGGTTCAGGGAGCCGGCCGCTGCGGTCGCGGCGGTGCGTCCGGCTCCCACGCTCGGGCAGCACAACGGCGACGTGTTTTCGCGCGTGCTGAGCATGAGCGTGGATCATCAACAGACGCTGGAGCGAGACGGAATCATAGGAAACACTGCAATCAGGAAGGGGGGCTGACAAGCCCCGCAAGCACGATGCAAGGCACAAGATCTAAATTTTTCGTGGAGACAAAAGAATGGCTACATCCGATTCCCGCCGCAACTTCCTCATCACTTCCGCGCACCTCGCCGTGGCTTCGGCATTGGGGTTGGGGTCTACTGCCGCGTTCGCGCAGGACAAAGCATGGCCCACTAAAGCCATCAAGATCATCGTGCCGTTTCCGGCCGGTTCGATCACGGACACGATGGCTCGCCTGCTGTCGGATTCCTTGTCCAAGACGCTCAAGCAGCCCGTCATTGTGGAGAACAAGGGCGGTGCCAATGGATCGATCGGGGCGGCCGAGGTGGCCCGTTCCGCGCCGGATGGCTACACACTGCTGGCCACCAACAGCAGCAGCATCACGGTCAATCCCTTGATCTACAAGAACTCCCAGTACAAGGCCAAGGATTTCGCTCCCATCGCGCTGGTACTGGACGCGCCGTTCATTTTGAACGTCAACCCCGAATGGGCCAAGAAGCACACCATCGAGTCGGTAAAGGATCTGGTTGAGTACGCCAGGAAAAATCCGGGCGAGCTCACCTATGGGTCGGGGGGGCAAGGAAATCTGGCCCATCTGGCGTTTGCGCAACTGAGCAATGACGTCCAGTTCAAGGCAACCCATATCCCTTACAAGTCGGCCTCGCAAGCCAGCATGGCGGTCATGGCGGGCGAGGTGAACACGTCTTTCGACACGCTGGCCAGCGCACCGCAAGTGTCGGCTGGCAAGTTGAAAGCCCTGGCAGTTACGCAGAACCAACGGATTTCCCAAATGCCGGACATCCCTACGATGGCCGAGGCAGGCTATCCGAACATCGATGTCACTTTCTGGCTGGGCCTTTTCGCCCCGGCAGGCACGCCAGCCCAGATCGTCGACACCTTGTACGAGCAGTCCAAGCTTGCGATGGAGCAGCCTGCTGCCAATACTTCGCTCAGTGCGCAGGGTATCGTCGTCATGCGCAATCCGAAGGAATTGTCCACGCTCATCGGGCAAGAGGTCGATCAGCTTTCTCGTGTCGTCAAGCGGGAGAACATCGTCATCGATTGAGGCCGGGCCAGCGCGGCGGACGCCAACGATGCCATCGGCTTGCCAGGCAACGCCTGGCGAACTCCAGCGCAAAAAGGCGAAGTCCATTGTTGCTGCTCAGGATTTCCCTAATCAAATTCCTCTTGCGGAAAATCAATGCTCTATAGGACACTTTGTGTCATAGCGCCGCGACGGCGCACACAAGGGGAATGGCATGAAGGTCTTGAGCATGGTGGCCGCAGTGGCGATGGCGGCGGGAATGACCGGAGGCGCGCAGGCCGCGTTTCCTGACCGCCCGATCCGGTTAGTGGTGCCGTTTGGCGCCGGCGGCATCACGGATATCGTTGCCCGGCAGGTGGGCAAGGGAATGGGGGACGTGTTGGGCCAGGGGATCGTGATCGAGAACCGGCCCGGCGCGGGTGGCGTGATCGCGGCGCAGGTGGCGGCCACGGCGCCGGCCGATGGCTACACGATCTTCATGGGGACGGTGGGCACGCAGGTCGTGAATCCGCTGATCTACAGGAAGCTCAGTTACGACGCGGACAAGTTTGCGCCGGTGGGCATGGTGTCCGGGTCGCCGTACCTGCTGGCCGTGCGATCGGGCGTGCCTGCGGCGTCGTTCGCCGAGTTCGTCAAATATGCCAAGGCCAATCCGGCCAAGCTGAACTTCGGCTCGGCGGGCAACGCCAGTTCGCCGCATCTGGGGTTGGAGCTGCTGAAGCTGACGGCGGGCGTCGACATTGTCCACGTGCCGTTCAAGAGCGGCAGCGAGGCCGTGAATGCGGCGATCGGCGAGCAAGTGGATGTGGTGATGGACGCCAGTCCCGTCATCATGCCGCACGTGGCGTCGGGCAAATTGCGTGCGTTGGCCGTGGCGTCCGACAAGCGGTTGCCGTCTGCCCCGGCCGTGCCCGCCAGCACCGAGGCGGGCGATGCGGGCCTGCAGATCAGTTCGTGGAATGCGTTCTTTGCGCCGGCCGGCACGCCGCCCGAGGTCATCGCCGCGCTGAATGCGGCGTTGCAGAAGACACTTGCGACGCCCGAGCTCAAGGAAAAGCTGGCGGCACAGGGTACGCAGCTTTATACCGGCACGCCCGACGAATACCAGCGCTTCATCGGCGGCGAAAAGACCAAGTGGGCCGAGATCGTGAAGCGCGCCAACATCAAAATGGATTAGCAAACGCGCAAATGACAAGGAGCCACGCATGAATACTCAGGTGACTCACCCGCTGGCGGGCAAGCCGCTGGAACTGGCGGATACGCTGCGATCGGGCAACGCCTGGAAGATCCGGCTGGCCTGCGGGCTGATGGGGCTGCCGGTCAAGCGGCGCACGTTCGACATCGTCCAGGGCGACCTGGAAACCGATGCCTTCGCGCGCATCAACCCATGGCGGCAGGTGCCCGCGCTGCTGACGCCAGAGGGGCAATGGCTGGCGGAGTCGCAGGCCATCCTCTGGTATCTGGGCAAGGGTACGTCCTGGCTGCCGGACGACCGGCTGGCGCAGGCGCAAGTGTCGAGCTGGCTGAGCTTCGAGCAGACCCAGCACATGCACGCCTTCGCGCAGCCGCGCCTGTTGATCCATCTGCGCCAAACGGCGAAGGCGGACGATCCGGAGATGGTGGCGTGGCGCGCGGCCGGCATGAAGGCCGCCGGGCTGATGGACGCCCATCTGGCGGGCCGCGACTATTTGGTGGGTACCGCGCCGACCATCGCGGATATCGCGCTGTACCCTTACACGAGCATGGCGGGTGAGGGCGGTTACGACCTGTCCGGCTTTGCGCACATCACTGCCTGGCTGGCGCGCATGCGCGCATTGCCGGGATTTACGCCGTTGATCGAAACGGCATGACGGAGACATGATGGCCGATACGATGCACCTGGGAAAAGACGAACTGATCGCGCGCGCGCAGGCGGAAATGCAGCGCCAGTTCGAGACCCCGCAATGGACGTTGCGCGAGCGGCTGGCGCTGACCTGCCGCATCCTGTTCGACGGCGGGCATGATTCGGGCCTGGCGGGCCAGATCACCGCGCGCGCGCCCGAACCCAACCGGTACTTCACGCAGCGTTTAGGACTGGGCTTTGACGAGATCACGGCCAGCAATCTGCTGCTGGTCGACGAAGACCTCGTGGTGCAGGAAGGCGGCGGCATGCCCAATCCGGCGAACCGCTTCCATTCCTGGATCTACCGCGCGCGCCCCGATGTGAACTGCATCATCCACACGCATCCGCTGCATGTGGCGTCGCTGTCGATGCTGGAGGTCCCGCTGGAGGTCTCGCACATGGACAACTGTCCGCTTTACGGCGACGTGGCCTTTCTGAAGGACTGGCCCGGCGTGCCGGTGGGCAACGAGGAAGGCGTGATCATTTCCAAGGCGCTGGGCGACAAGCGCGCCATCCTGCTGTCGCACCACGGCATGTTGATCGCCGCCGGGACGGTGGAAGAGGCCTGCGTGCTGGCGCTGCAGTTCGAGCGCGCGGCGCGCATGCAGTTGCTGGCAATGGCCGCCGGCAAGATCCAGCCGATTCCGCCCGAACTGGGGCACGAGGCGCACGACTGGATCCTGACGCCCAAGCGGTCGCAAGTGGGGTTTTCGTATTACGCGCGCCGGGCATTGCGGACGCACGCCGATGTGCTGAGCTGACGCGGGCGGGGCGGGGACGCTCGACGGCGACGCCCTTTTGGGGCATTCTTGCCGGTTGTATTCGCGCCTCTCCGCCCAATGATCGACCTGCCGCACCGCCTACGCACCTTGCGCCGCCAGCAAAGCCTGTCCCTGGAACAGCTTGCGCAGCGCACGGGTTTGACCAAGAGCTACCTCTCGAAGCTGGAGCGGGGCCTGAGCGAGCCCTCGATCTCGACGGTGCTGCGCCTGGCAGAGGCTTATGGCGTAGGCGTGTCACAACTCGTGGGCGCGGACGACGCCGCGCAGGATGAAGTGGTCAGCGTGGTCCGGGTTGCCGACCGCGAGGCCCTGCAACGCCGCGGCCTGGGCAGCGAATATCAATACGAGTCGCTGGCTGGCCGCCGCAAGGTCAAGGCGATGGAGCCTTTCGTCGTCCATCCGCCGCGCGAATTTCCGGACGCCGCGGCCGTGTTCCCCCACCCGGGCGAGGAATTCCTGCTGGTGCTCAAGGGCGCCATCGAAGTCCACGTGGGCGAACGCCAGTTCCGCCTGGAAACCGGCGACTCCGTCTATTTCGACTCCGAATTGCCGCACCGCATGCGCACCGTCAGCCGCGCGATGGCCGAAGTGCTGGTGGTGGCGGCGCACTGAGCGCGCGGCGTATCGAATCGCTATTGGAAGACACAGGAACCCCCATGAAACACGATCAATCGCGGCTTGTCCGCATCGACGCCGGCCCCATGAAGAACCCCGTGCCCGGCAAGCCGCGCCGTCCGCTGTCGGGCGATGCGGCCTTTCGCACGGTGACCGCCTTTGAAGGCAACGCGGGCAAGGCAGAAGCCGGCGTGTGGGAAAGCACGGCCGGCTCCTTCCAGTCCAACACCACGGGCTACATCGAATTTGGCTACATCGTCGAAGGCGCGGCGCGCCTCGTGGACCCGGACGGCACGGTGCATGAACTGACAGTGGGCGAGGCTTTCGTCATGCCCGAAGGCTATACCGGCCGCTGGGAAGTGGACCAGTTCGTCAAGAAGATCTATTTCATTACCCGGATGGCCTGAAGCCTTCGGCCCGTACCCAGGAGCAATCCTCATGACCGCAACTATCGCTGCCCCCGCCCCAGGCGCAGCGCTGCCCGCCCGCACCGCGCAGGTGGATGTCGTCTCGATTCAATCCCAGGTTGTCTATGGCTATGTCGGCAACAACGCCGCGATGCCGGTGTTCCGCAAGGCGGGGCTGCGCGCGATTGCGCTGCCCACCGTCATTCTCAGCAACACGCCGCACTATCCCACGCTGCACGGCGGAGCGGTGCCGCTGGACTGGTTCGAGGGCTTGCTGCAAGGATTGAACGAACGGCGCGTAAGCCAGGTGGCACGCGCGGTGGTCTGCGGGTATCTGGGGCAGTCGGGGCAGGCGAACCTGCTGGCGAAATGGCTGTCGGACGTGCGCGCGTCGCGTCCTGACCTGCGCGTGTTCATCGACCCGGTCATGGGCGATCGCAATGACGGGCTGTATGTGAACGAAGGGCTGGTCGCGCAATACCGGGATCTGCTGGTGCCGCTGGCCGAGGGCATGACGCCCAATCATTTCGAACTGGAATTGCTGGTGGGGCGGCCGTTGTCGTCGGTGGACGAGGTGGTGGCCGCGGCGCGCGAGCTCATCGCGCGCGGGCCGCAATGGATCGTCGCAACCAGCGCCGCGCCGATGGCCGCCGCGCCCGGCACGCTGCAACTGGTGGCCGTGACGCGCGACGACGCCACGGTGGTGACGCACCCGGAGATCGCCATTCCGCCGTCGGTACACGGCACGGGCGACGTGTTCATGGCGGGCGTCGCGTCGCGGCTGCTGAACGGGCAGGACCTCATCGAGGCGGTGCGCGAAGCGGCGGCCCAGGTCACGGTGACGCTGGAGCGTACCCGCGAACTAGGCTGGGAAGAGCTGGCCGCCGAAGGCTGAGGCCGAGTCGGGGCTGGGTCGGGTCGGGGCGGTGCCGTCCCGCCTTGCCCGCCTCAGTACGTCTTGTACGGCAGGAACTTGCCGCTCATCACGATCTGCACGCGGTCGCCCTTGGGGTCGGCCTCGCGCGACAGGTCCATCTTGAAGTCGATGGCGCTCATGATGCCGTCGCCGAACTCTTCATTGATGAGCGCCTTGAAGGTGGTGCCGTAGACGTTGATCAGTTCATAGAAGCGGTAGATCAGCGGATCGGTCGGAACCGTGGTCGGCAGCGAGCCCTTGTAGGGCACGACCTGAAGCTGCACGACCGCGTCCGCCGGCAAATCCAGTACGCGGGCAGCGGCCAGCGCCTGTTCCTCGGTCATGGTCATTTGGCCCAGCAACGCGGCGGTGGTCCATTCCTTGCTCTGGCCGACGGCTTCGGCGATAGCGCCCCACGAGAGCTTTTTTTCCAGCTTGCGGGTGACGACGAGTTCGGTGACTTCAGCGCGGGACATCATGGTGATTCACTCCTTGTGATGGGCCTTGTCGACCAGGAAGTCGACGAGATGGTTACGGATGTCGTAATAACGGGATTCGTGATGCAGGCTGGCGCGCGTGCGGTCGCGCGGCAGGTCGACAGTGACGGATTCGGCGATGCGGGCGTAGGGGCCCGCGCTCATGAGCAGGATGCGGTCGGACAACAGGATGGCTTCGTCCACATCGTGCGTGATCATGAAGACGGTCTGGCGGGTTTCCTGGACGATGGCGCGCAACTCGTCCTGGATGGCGCCGCGCGTCAGCGCGTCCAGCGCGCCAAAGGGTTCGTCCAGCAGCAGCATCTTGGGCTGGATGGCAAAGGCGCGGGCGATGCCGACGCGCTGTTTCATGCCGCCGGACAGTTCGCAGGGCTTCTTGCCGGCCGCGTGGCCCAGCCCGACCATGTCCAGGTAGCGCTGGCTGTGCTCGCGCACCTGTTCGCGGTTGTAGGCCGGCCAGCGCGATCGCACGCCGAATTCCACGTTCTGCAGCGCCGTCAGCCACGGCAGCAGCGCGTGCGCCTGGAATACGACACCGCGTTCGAGTGACGGCCCAGCGATCTGACGGCCGTCCATGATGACGATGCCTTCGTTGCTGTCGTCGATACCGGCCAGCACGTTCAGAATGGTGGTCTTGCCGCAGCCGGAGTGGCCGATGACGCAGACGAACTGGCCCTTGTCGATCTTGAAGTCGATGTTCTCGAATACGGGCGGCTGCGGACGGCCATCGCGTCCGGCGTAACGCTTGCCCAGCCCTTGGACCTGCAGGAAAGATTGGCTCATGCGCGTTACTCCCGATAGCTCACCAGCCGGGCGGCGCGCGCCAGCAGGTTGTCCAGCAGCATGCCGATCAGGCCAATGAAGACGATGGCGCAGATGATGTTGGAGATGGACAGGTTGTTCCACTCGTTCCAGACGAAGTAGCCGATGCCAGTGCCGCCGATCAGCATTTCGGCCGCGACGATCACCAGCCACGCAATGCCGACCGAGATGCGCATGCCGGTCATGATGGTGGGCGCGGCGGCGGGCAGGATGACCTGCAGCGCCGTGCGCAGCCGCGACACTTCCAGCGTGCGCGCCACGTTCAGCCAGTCCTGCCGCACGGCGCCCACGCCGAACGCGGTGTTCACCAGCATGGGCCACAGCGAGCAGATGAAGATCACGAAGACGGCGGAGGTGTTGGCGTCCTTGATCGTGTAGAGCGCCAGCGGCATCCACGCCAGCGGCGAGATCGGCTTGAGCACCTGGATGAAGGGATCGAACGCGCGGTACACCGTTCGCGACATGCCAATCAGGAACCCCAGCGGTATTGCCACCAGCGCGGCCAGGCCAAAGCCCGTCAGCACGCGCGCCACGGAGTAGCCAAGCTGGATGCCGATGCCCTTGTCGTTCGGTCCGCGGTCATAGAAGGGATCCTTCAGGTGCTGCCACAACTGCGCGCCGACTTCGGCAGGGCCGGGAAACGGCGTCTTGGACCCGCTGGCCGCGGCATTGCCGACCAGCGCGGCGTAGGCCGGGTCCACCGTCGCCTCACCCGCATCGGAGCGGGTGGCGGCGTGCCAGAGCAGCAGGAACGTCAGGAACAGGGCGATCGACAGGAACGTGGCCCGCCAGTGTTGCACGGACCCCATCAGGTCCTCCGGATCTTGAAGCTGGCGAGGTAGGCCTCGGGCTGGGTCGGATCGAAGGGCTTGCCCATGACGCTGAACGTCTTGCCGGTTTCCGCGGGCGGGGTCAGCCCGGCTTCGCGCATCAGGCGCACGGCGTCGGTCGCCAGGAACACGTCGCTGGCGACCTTCTGATAATCGACGTCGCCCTTGACCTGGCCCCAGCGCTTCATCTGCGTCAGGATCCAGACGGCGAACGACTGCCACGGCATGGGATCGAAGTCGATGCGGTTGGGATCGGTGATCACCTTGCCCAGGCCGTCGGCGTAGGTGCCGGTCAGGACCTGTTCGACCACCGTGACGGGCTGGTTCAAGTAATTCGGCGCGGCGATGGCGGTGGCAATTTCCTTGCGATTGGCGGGATTGCGGGCGTAGGCCGTGGCTTCGATGATGGATTTCAGCAGAGCCTGGTAGGTGTTGGGCATGGTGGTGACGAACTCCTTGCTGGCGGAGAACGCGCAGCAGGGGTGGCCGTCCCAGATGGCCTTGGACAGGGTGTGAATGAAGCCGACGCCGTCGTAGACCGCGCGCTGATTGACGGGGTCGGGCGCCAGGAAGCCGTCGATGTTGTCGGCACGCAGGTTGGCGACCATCTCGGGCGGCGGCACGGAGCGGATCTGGACGTCGGTGTCAGGATCCAGGCCATGCTCGGCCAGGTAATAGCGCAACAGGTAGTTGTGCATGGAGTAGTCGAAGGGGACGGCGAACTTGAATCCCTTCCAGTCCTTCGGGTCGCGCCGGTCCTTGTGCTTCATGGACAGCGTGATGGCCTGGCCGTTGATGTTTTCGACGGCGGGCATGGTCCACGGCACGGCGCGGCTGGCGCCGACGCCCATCGAGATGGCGAGCGGCATGGGCGACAGCATGTGGGCGGCGTCGTATTCGCCGGACATGGCCTTGTCGCGGATGAGCGCCCAGCCGGCGGTCTTGACGACTTCGACGTTCAGGCCCTGCTTGCCGTAGAAACCCATGGGGTGGGCCATGATGATGGGCGTGGCGCAGGTGATGGGGATGAAGCCGACCTTGAGTTTCTGTTTCTCCAGCGGGCCGGCGGTCTGCGCGAAGGCTTCCTTGGCGGCAGCCAGCGGAAAGATCGACGCGATGGCGGCCATGGCGGTGCCGCTGCCGACGGCGCGCAGGAAGCGGCGGCGCAGCGCATCCTGCGGGAACAGGGCGCGCATGACGGCCTGTTCGACGGCGTTGCCGGTGGTGTCGCCATCCATGGCGGCGTGCGCGGCGCGCTCGTGTTCGGCCTGCGAGGCATGACGGCCGCAGCCGCAGGCAAGGCGGCTGTTGGCGTCGAACGGGTTGCTGAAGAGGGACATGGTGGCTCCTTCAATCGGGAATGGAGCCATCATGGGGCTGCCCGGCGGTAGCCGGTATCGCCGGTTCAACGATACGCGTGTAGGGGGCTTACTACGTGGTGCGCGCGGTGCGCCGCGGTAGTGCGCAGGCGCTCAGATCGCACCCAACTGGTGCGTGTTGGCGTAGGAGACCAGTTCCACCAGAGTGCGGACGTTGAGCTTTTCGAAGATGCGGCTGCGGTAGGTGGAGATGGTGTTGACGGACAGGGCGAGCTGTTCGCCGATGGCCGAGACGGAGCGGCCGGCGACGAGCAGCTGCAGTACCTGGAATTCGCGGTTGGACAGGAGCTCGTGCGGCGGGCGGGAGCTGTCCTGACGCACGGTGTGGGCGAGCAGTTCGGCGACGGTGGGGGTGACGTACATCTTGCCTGCGGCGGCGTTGGTCAGCGCGGCGAGCAGTTCTTCGGGTTCGCAACCTTTGTTTAGATAAGCGTGGGCGCCGGCGCGCAGGGCGCGGACGGCAAACTGGGATTCGGGGTAGACGGAGAGCATGACGACGCCAAGGCCGGGGTGGTCGGCGCGGACGCTTTTCAGCACGTCGAGGCCGTCGCGTTCGCCCAGGGCGACGTCGAGGACGATGGCGTCGTAATGGGCCTGGCGCATCGCGCGCAGGGCAGCGGGGCCGTCGGCGGCTTCGTGCACGAGGGCGACGCGCGGGTCTTCTTCCAGGATGCGGGCGAGGCCACGGCGGATGATGAGGTGGTCGTCGACGATGAGCAGGTTCAGGGGCATGGTTCGGTTTCCGTTATGCCGCCAAGGGGTTGAGGCGCAGGCGGGCGCGCATGCCGGCGCCGGGGGCGCTGTCGAGCGCAAGGTCGCCGCCGATGGCGCGGGCGCGTTCGCGCATGCCGAGGATGCCAAAAGTGTGGCGGTCTTCGGGCAGTTGCATGCCGACGCCGTCGTCTTCGACGGTGAGGACCAAGCCGTCAGGGCCCCAGACGGCACTGACGCTGACGCTGCGGGCGCGGGCGTGCCGCTGCACGTTGGTCAGCAGTTCCTGGACGATGCGGTAGATGGCGATTTCGGCGTTGCAGTCCAGGCGCAGGGTTTCGGTGTCGGGGGGGCAGAGGTAGCGGCATTGGAGGCCGCTGCGGGTTTGCAGGTCTTGCAGCAGGGCTTCCAGGGCGGCCCAGAGGCCCAGGTGGTCGAGAACGACGGGGCGCAGGTCGTTGAGGATGCGGCGGGTGGCGCCCATGGCGGTCTGCGTTACGTCGAGCATGCGGTCCAGGTGCGCTTGCAGGGCGGGAGTGGCGCTTAGCTGGCGGCGCAGCCAGTTCAAGTCTAGCTGCAGGGCGGTAAAGGAGGCGCCGAGGTCGTCGTGGATGTTGCGGGCGATGTGGGCGCGTTCTTCTTCGCGCAGGGTGCTCAGGTGGGAGGAGAGGCGGCGCAGGGATTCGTGGGCGGCGCTGAGTTCAGCGGTGCGTTCGCCGACGCGGCGTTCTAGCAGGGCCTGGGTGTTTTGTAGTTCGCGCTCGATCTGTTTGCGGGCGGTGATGTCGGAGAAGGTGACGACGGCGCCTACGACTTCCTGATCGTTGCGGATGGGATACGAGGCGTATTGGGCGTCAAAGCAGGTTCCATCGCGGCGCCAGAGCACTTCGTCGTCGGCGCGTTCGCCTCGGCCGTCGCGGAAGGCCTTGAATATGCGGCAGTCGTGGACCGGCATGAGGGTGCGGTCGGCGTGGGAGTGGTGGATGAGGTAGTGCATGTTGCGGCCTACCAGCTCGTCGGGAGAGTAGCCGAGCATGTCGGCGCCGGCGCTGTTGATGAAGATGCAGCGGCCGCGCAGATCAATGCCGTAGATGCCTTCGCCGGCGGATTCCAGCAGCATTTCAAGCTGACGGCGCCAGGCGGCGTGGTGCGAGAGGTGCTTCAGGTCGGCGAACATGAATGGCCTGGTGCTTGTTGAATCTGCCGGGGGAATTGCCCCGGACCCCCTTGGTGCGCGGATTCTTGGCTGCGCTTTTGCGCGGAGTTTACGGGACGGGTGGGGAGTTGAGGGGGCGATTGAGGGAAATCCCTTCATCGTTATGGGTTGGGGCAGGTGTGGGTGCGGAGAGGGTTCTCAGGACGTCCGGCGTGGGTTCGGTGCGGGTTCTTTAGGCGCCCGGTGTGGTGGCGACGGGTGATGGTTCTTAAGACGCCCGGCGCGGCGGCGGCCTGGGTGCGCGGGGCTACGATTGCGGTCCGGAGCCTTCGCTCCGGACTGCCCCGTCGTCATCGTCGTTGTCGCCTTCGGCGCCTGCCTTCCGATTCCCTCGGGCGCATCTACACGCCCCGCGCACCCAGGCCGCCACCACACCGGGCTGCGTCGTAATGAGGTCGGACGGCAGCCGGGGAGGGCGGCTTGCTTAGCCTTCTTCTGTGGGTCTGTTTAGGATCGGAAGATCTTGCGGGGCTGCCAGATGTCGGCCGCGCGGGCGGCCTTATCTGGCGTTCGCGTGTCTTGCGCCGGTCGCTCAAAACCAAGGTGTCTAAACCAAGGTGTCAGACACCCGTTGCTCCGACAAGCTCAAACACAGGTGTCAGACACCCGTTGCACCGCCGCCACAACTTGACGCCCCTCCTACCCGGGTGTCTGACGCCGTCCCGCCCACGGACGGCAGCTACATTGAGTACCCGCAAAGCAAATCGCCGGCTTTATAAGCCGGCGATTTTCATTTGACGCTTGCGTACCGCATTGAACCCTTACGGAATCAGCGACAACCCCACGCGGAACTGGCTTTCGTTGCGCTGGTTGTATCCCAGCAGCGTCTCGCCATACCCGTTGAAATACTGCAAATGCAGATACCCGTTCCAATTCAGGAACGTGCGGCGTAGCGGCCACGCAAAATCCAGCTGCGTCGTGCGGCGCTTCTGATCTCCCTGGCGATACATCGCCGAGACGACCGCGCCGTTGTCCTGCGCCCAGCGCAGTTGCCAATCGACGTGGCCGGCGTAGGCGGAGTAGTCGCTGTTTTCGCTGGCGACGCCGAAGTAGGCCTTGACCTTGGGGGCGAAGGTGAGCGTGCTGCCGCTGTCGAAGCGGTAATGGAAGCGCGGCTCGATGTAGCCGTCGTTCAGCGACCGCGAGTCTTCGCCGTCCTTGCCGTTGGAGGCGTGTTCGACGCCGGTGTTCATGCCGAAGCGCCAGTTCTGGTTTTCGGACTTCCAGATGTCGTCTGTCATCCAGAAAACGCTGGGGTTGAACGTGGTGTCGATGAAGGGCTTGGAGTCGCTTTCCAGATCCCACAGCGAGGTCTGGGTGTAGCCCAGGTAGAAGTCGTCGTGCCAGGTGTCTTCGCCGCCGCGCGGGCTGATGAGTCGGTACTTGGCGCTGAGCTGGAAGCGGGCGGTGGTGAGGCCGCGGGTGCCAACGGCGAAGTAGACGGGCTTGTAGGCGGAGAAGGCGCTGCGGAATTTGTCGAAGGCGGCTTGTTCGACGGTGGGTTCGATGGTGGCGGCGGGGGCGGGGCCGGCTTCGGGCGACGCGCCTGCGGCGGCGACGGCGGCGGGCGGGATGGGTTGGCCGCTGCGGGCGTCGACGACGGGTGTCTGGGCGGGTGTGGTCGCGAGAGTGCCGCTGTCGCGGCCGGTGGCGTCGAGCGCCATCATGGACGGTTGGCCTTCGATGGAGACAGCTTGCAGGCCGCGCGCGGTGGCGGGGACTTCGGCGGACCAGGACATGCGCGCGAAGTTGTTGACGGGCACGCTGTAGTTGTCGCGGCCGCTTTTCAGTTTGGCGAGGCTGCGGACGATCTGGCCGTCGGGGCTGCGCCATTGCAGGACGAGTTCAGGCGGGGCCTGCCAGTCGACGCGCGAGCCGCCTTCGTTGAAGAAGACGGCCTCGATGGTGACCGTTTCGCCAGGCGCCGCGGAGGGGCGGTCCAGCCGGTATGACACGCCTGCCGCGGCGGAGCCGGCCGCGCCCAGGGCCAGGGCGGCGGCAAGGAAGCGGGTGGTGGGAGAGCGGTGAAAAGGACGGCGGGAGGTCATTGAGGATGTATCTGATTTTTGTGATCAGGCAATGTAGCACCGTCCCTGGCAACAGTTTGTAAGTCAGACTAATCGTATGTATGGGCTGTAAGAAATGCGAAAACCCCGCGCGTTGTCGACAATGCGCGGGGTTTTTTATGGAGAGTCTGCGGGCGGCTTATTCCCCGAATTTGATCCCTTGCGCCAGCGGCAGATTCCGCGAGTAGTTGATGGTGTTGGTCGCGCGCCGCATGTAGTTGCGCCACGAGTCCGAACCGGACTCGCGGCCGCCGCCGGTTTCCTTTTCACCCCCAAAAGCGCCGCCGATCTCGGCGCCGGAGGTGCCGATGTTGACGTTGGCGATGCCGCAGTCGGAGCCGGCGGCGGACAGGAAGGTTTCGGCTTCGCGCAGGTCGTTGGTGAAGATGGCGGACGACAGGCCTTGCGGCACGCCGTTCTGCATGGCGAGCGCGTCGCCGAAGTCCTTGTAGCGCATCACGTACAGGATGGGCGCGAAAGTTTCGTGGCAGACGACGTCGGTTTGGCCGGGCATTTCAGCGATGGCGGGGCGCACGTACCAGGCGTCGGGGTATTGGTCGGCCAGAACGCGTTCGCCGCCCGCGACCTTGCCGCCTTGCTCGCGCGCAGCCGTCAGGGCGGCTTGCATGGCATCGAAGGAAGCGCGGTCAATCAGGGGGCCGACGAGGTTGCCGCTATCGAGCGGGTTGCCGATGGGGGCGCTGGCATAGGCTTTGTGCAGGCGCTGGACCAGTTGGTCGGCGATGCTTTCGTGGACGATCAGGCGGCGGGTGGTGGTGCAGCGCTGGCCGGCGGTGCCGATGGCGCCGAAGACGATGCCGCGGGCGGCCATGTCGAGGTCGGCGGTGGGGCCGACGATGATGGCGTTGTTGCCGCCCAGCTCAAGCAGGACGCGGCCGAAGCGTTGCGCGACGCGCGGGCCGACCTGGCGGCCCATGCGGGTGGATCCGGTGGCGGACACCAGCGCCACGGTGTGCGAATCGACCAGGGCCTCGCCGACCTCGCGGCCGCCGATCAGGACTTCGGACAGGCCGGCGGGCGCGTCGCCAAAGCGTTGCACGGCCTGCGCGAAGAGCGCCTGGCAGGCGAGGGCGGTGAGGGGAGTCTTTTCCGACGGTTTCCAGACGACGGCATTGCCGCAGACGAGCGCCAGCGCGGCGTTCCAGGACCAGACGGCAACGGGGAAGTTGAAGGCGCTGATGACGCCGACGACGCCTAGCGGATGCCACGTTTCCATCATGCGGTGGCCGGGGCGCTCGGAGGCGATGGTCAGGCCGTAGAGCTGGCGCGACAGACCGACGGCGAAGTCGCAGATGTCGATCATTTCCTGCACTTCGCCTTCGCCCTCGGCGACGATCTTGCCGGCTTCCAGGCTGACGAGGCGGCCGAGCTCTTGCTTGTGCTGGCGCAGGGTTTCGCCGAACAGGCGTATCAGTTCGCCGCGGCGCGGGGCGGGGACGTCACGCCATGCCAGGCTGGCTTGCCGCGCGCGGGTGATGGCGGCGTGGGCCTGGGCCACCGTGTGCTCATGCACCTGCGCCAGTTCGGCGCCGTCGATCGGGCTGCGGGCGATCAGGGTGCCGCCGGTGAGCGCACTGGAATTGAGTCCGAGATTGCGCAGGATGTCTTGAGGAGTGTCCATGCCGGTTCCTTCGATGCCTCGCGAAGTCAGCGTCTTCGCTTAAGGGTTATGCCTAAGTGGCGATTCTGGAAAAAAATTTACTATACGAAACTATGACGTGAAATGCGAAATATTTTTGAGGCGCACTGCTCCTGAAGGTGGATTCGTGGCGGAACCGTTGCTCGTTGTTCAGGCAGTCAAGAAGACCTATCAGCGCGACGGGCATCCCCCGCATCTGGCGCTGGACGGCATCGATTGCCAGCTCGAACGCGGCGAGGTGATGGTCGTGGTCGGCCCGTCGGGCTCGGGCAAGAGCACCTTGCTGCGCACCCTGAACGGCCTGGAAAGCATCGACAGCGGCACGATCCGCGTCAATGGCGTGTCGCTCACGGATCCGGCCACCGATGTCAACCGCTGGCGCACCGACGTCGGCATGGTGTTCCAGCACTTCAACCTGTTCCAGCACCGTACTGCGCTCGACAATGTGGCGCTACCCCAGCGCGTGGTGCGCGGCCGCAGCCGCGCCGACGCCGAGCGCTACGCCCGCGACCTGCTGGGCCGCGTCGGCATGGCGGAATTCGGCGACCGTTATCCCAGCCAGTTGTCCGGCGGCCAGCAGCAGCGCGTGGCGATCGCGCGCGCGCTGGCGATGGACCCGCAGCTCATGCTGTTCGACGAGGCCACGTCGGCGCTCGATCCTGAAACGGTGGGCGGCATTCTTGAACTGATGCGCGCCCTGGCGCGCGACGGCATGACGATGGCGGTGGTGACCCACGAAATGGGCTTCGCCCGCGATGTTGGCGACCGCGCGCTCTTCATGGACGCCGGCCGCATCGTGGAGATGGGCACGCCCGACGAAGTGTTCGGTCACCCTAAAGAAGCGCGCACCCGCGCCTTCCTGGAAAAGATTCTGTAGTCCCGCCGGTCCGGCTTATCCGGGCGCTGCCGGCGCGATGTGCCTTGCCCGGAACGATATGGGTCCAATCACCAAAGGGGTTAGCAATGCTGAAAATCAAACAATGGCTGGGCGTGGCCAGCGTCGCCCTGGCGGCCGCCACCGTGGCCCTGCCGGCACAGGCGGACGAACTTTCCGACATCATCAAGCGCGGTGAATTGCGCGTGGCGGTGCAGACCTCCGGGCCGCTGATGAGCTTCATGGACAAGACGGGCAAGCGCACGGGGCTGGCCGTGGAAGTCGCCAAGCGCATGGCCGACGACCTGGGCGTGAAGCTGGTGCTGCAGGATTATGAATGGAAGGGCCTCTTGCCCGCGCTGCTGTCGGGCAAGGCCGACATGGTGGCCGCCGACATGACGCCCACGCCGCAGCGCGCCGCGCAGGTGCTGTTCTCGCTGCCCATGTTCTACGCCGACACCGTCGCCGTGGTGCCCAAGGATTCGCCGTACAAGAACTACGCCGAACTGAACAAGTCGGGCGTCACCGTCGGCGCGCTGGGCGCCAGCACCTACGCCGAAGTCGGCAAGAAGATGCTGCCCACCGCCACGCTCAAGGAGTTCTCGGGCGGCAGCGCCCCGGTCGGCCAGGCGCTGTCCAGCGGCCGGCTGGACGCCGGCATCATGTCGCTGTCCACCGCCAACCAGTTCCTCGTCGACTTCGGCAACCTGCGGGTGCTGGAGGGCGTGATGGTGCGCGAGCCCCTGGCGTTCGCCGTCGGCCCCAATGCGTTCCGCCTGAAGTTCTGGCTGGACAACTGGCAGACGCTCAAGACTGCCGACAACACGTTGCCGGAACTGGTGCAGTACTGGTACTCCACCGATTGGAAGAAAGACCACTGATCGGAGACGGGACCGCCCATGGACTGGTTGATCGATTTCTATAACTGGCGCATCGTCAGCCAGTACACGGGCCAATTCGCCGAAGGCCTGGCCAATACCCTGATCGCGGCGGGCGCAAGCCTGGTGCTGTCGGTGCTGGCCGGGGTTCCGCTGGCGCTAGCCCATATGTCGTCCCGCGCCCTGGTGTGGCGTCCGGTGGCGGCTTATGTGCAATTCGTGCGCTCCACGCCGCTGCTCGTGCAGATCTACCTGGTCTATTACGCGGTGCCTTATCTGGTGCCGGGCGCCAAGGGCTGGAGCGAGATGGTGCTGGGCATCCTTGCCATGACCGTGCACCACGCGGCCTACATGAGCGAAATCATCCGCGTCGGCATCGAGTCCGTGCCGCGCGGCCAGATCGAAGGCGCCAAGGCCTGCGGCATGAACTACCACCAGCGCCTGCGCTACGTGGTGCTGCCGCAGGCCTTCGCGAACACGCTGCCGCCGCTGTTGGGCCAGACCGCCGTGCTGATCAAGGACACCTCGCTCTTGTCGCTGATCACGGTGTTTGAACTGGTTGCCGCGGGCGTGCAGATGAACAGCGAACGCATCGTGCCCAACGAAGCCTTCCTGACCATCGCGGCGGGCTATCTGCTGATCTACTGCGTCATGCTGCTGCTGTCCAAGGGCGTAAGCCTGTGGCTGGCCGGTCCGGCCTGGAACGCGAGGTAATCATGCTGGACTCTTATCTTTCAACCGCCGGCGTCGTGCTGCCCTTTCTGCTCAAGGGCTTCTGGGAGACGCTGAAGATTTCCTTCGTGGCCATCATCGCCGGCTCGCTGCTGGGCTTTTTGATCGGCGTGATCCGCAGCTACCGCATCCGCGGGGTGCATCAGCTTCTGGGGCTGTACATCCACATCCTGCGCGGCACGCCGTTCCTGGTGCAGCTCTATATCTTCTACTTTGTGCTTCCCAGCTCCGGCATCGAGCTGCTGCACTGGGATTCCGGCACGGCGGCCTTCGTGGCGCTGTCGGTGTACACGTCCTGCTATGTGGCGGAAATCGTCATGGGCGCCATCCAGGCCGTGCCGCGCGGCCAGACCGAAGGCGCGATGACGCTGGGATTGCGTCCGCTCCAGATCCTGTGGCTGGTGATCTTGCCGCAGGCCATGCGCCTGATCGTGCAGCCCATGAGCGGCGTCTACGTCATGCTGATCAAAAGCACCGCCATCCTGTCCGTGGTCGGCATCACCGAACTCACGCGCCAGGGCGAGGTGTTCATCATCACCTTCCCGGCCAAATCGCTGTTTATCTACGGCATGATCGCCGCCATCTATTTCATCTACTGCTACCCGCTCCTGCGCCTGGCCAACTGGCTGGAAAGGCGCCTGACCGGGGGCCTGCAAGGCGCGGGCCTGCACTGAGCCGACACCATGGTCTCCGAGTACATCGACACCTACTACAAGCGCACGCTCGCCGATGGCGACACCTACTATCCTGCGCTGACGGGCGCGGCCAGTGCCGACGTCTGCGTGATCGGCGCGGGGCTGGCGGGCCTGTCTACCGCGCTGGAACTGGCCCGGCGAGGCCGAAACGTCACGCTGCTGGAGGCCAAACGCATCGCCTGGGGCGCCTCGGGCCGCAACGGCGGCTCGGTGTCGCCAGCGTTCTCCGCGGGCGCCGACGCCATCCGCAAGCACGTCGACGAAGACCACTTCCGCCAGCTCTACCGGCTGTCGATGGAAGGCGTCGAGATCATCCGCGACAACATCCGCGACCTGCGCATCGCCGACGCCCACAAGGTCGACGGACGCCTGCGCGTCGTGCGCTACGAGGCCACCAATGCGCTGCGCCAGTGGTGCGACATCCAGCAGCGCGACTTCGGGCGCGACGTGCGGCTGCTCTCGCGCAGCCAGGTCCGCGAGCGGCTGGTGTCCGACGTCTATCACCAGGGCATCGAAGACCCCTCGTCCTTTCACTTCCATCCGTTGAACTACGCCCGCGCGCTGGCCCGCGAATGCGTGCGGCTAGGCGTGCGCATCCATGAAGATTCGCCCGTCGTGCAGGCCACGCTGGATGGCGCGGTCAAGCACCTGAAGACCGAGCAAGGCCAGATCGACGCCGCCACCGTGGTGCTGGCCACCGGCGGCTACACCGGCGACGTCGTGCCGGCCCTGCGCCGCGCAATGTTGCCGATTGCCACCTACATCATGCTGACCGAACCGCTGGGCGACCGCGTGCGGGAAGCCATCCGCAGCACAGCCGCCATCGGCGACGACCGGCGCGCCGGCAACTATTACCGGGTCCTGGATGGCGGCCGCATCGGCTGGGGCAGTAGAATCACCACCCGTGTCGACGACCCGCCCGATCTGGCCGAGTCCCTGCGCCGCGAACTGCTCAGCGTCTACCCCCAATTGCAGGGGGTGCGCGTGGAGGCGGCGTGGTCGGGACGCATGGCCTACGCGCGGCACCTGATGCCGCAGATCGGCCTGCTGGGTCCGAATGTCTGGTATTGCACCGCGTTCGGCGGACACGGCATGAACACAACGTCCGTGGGCGGGCGCGTCGTGGCCGAGGGTATCACCGGCGACACGCAGCGCTACAAGCTCTTCGAACCGTTCGGGTTGGCCTGGAACGGCGGGAGCCTTGGCACGGCGGCGGTTCAACTGACTTATTGGTCTTACCAGGCGCGCGACTGGTGGCGTGAGCGTCAATCGCGGGCCTGACTATTGCGGGCATGACAGGGTATACAGATGCAAGGCAACAAACAGAGCGCATTGGCACAACGGCTGCGAGCCTTGCGCCAGGCGCGTGCGTGGACCCTGAAGCAGGCGGCCGAGGCCACCGGCGTGGCCGCGTCCACCCTGTCAAAAATCGAGAACAGCCTGCTGTCCCCCACCTATGACAACCTGATCAAGATCGCGGCGGGCCTGGACCTGGACGTGGCCGAACTCTTCACCGCCTCCGACGCCCACATGGGCACAGGCCGCCGCAGCCTGAGCCGACAAGGCGAAGGCCGGCAGTACGAAACTCCGTACTACGACCACCGCCTGCTGTGCACCGCGCTGTCGCACAAACGCATGATGCCCTTCCACACCCGCGTCAAGGCGCGGGCCTTTGACGAGTTCCAGGACTGGAGCCGGCATGGAGGAGAGGAGTTTGTCTATGTGCTGGAGGGGGAGGTTCAGCTTTACACCGAGTTCTATGAACCGGCCCGGCTGAAGGCGGGGGAGAGCTTCTATATAGATAGCCGCATGGGGCACCGGGTGATCAGCCTGAGCCCGGAGGATGCGATCGTGCTGTGGGTGTCCACGCATACGGATATTGGGGAGGAGTAGCGGGGGGGCATTTGGGGCCGACCCACTTTTTCCGCAACAGGGTAAAATGCGCGGCCCGGACGGGTTCCGGGCGTCACCACACCGCGCGGCAGTAGCTCAGCTGGATAGAGCACGGGCCTTCTAAGCCCGGGGTCGGGGGTTCGAGCCCCTCCTGCCGCGCCAGCTCCACTGGCTTTCCTTATGAACCTTGACCGACTGCGTCGCGAATTTCCCCGCTACGACATAACCACCCTTCCGACTCTGCCCGAAGGCTACGTCGACGCGTCCGAGCGCATCGATGCAGCGCCGTCCTTCGTGAACGAGGAGCGGGGCCTGAAGGTGTATGTCGATTACGCCAACTACGCTGACCGCGAATCCGGCCGAAGCCAGCGCTACTGCGTCTCGCGTTGGGACGAGGAAGAAGGCGACTACGAAGATGTGGCGTTGTCCACGAATGATTGGGCGGAAGTCGTGCGGTTCCTGACCGCCTGAGATTGCTTCCAGGGGAGGGCTGCGCCGATCTTCGGTGGCGGCCTTTCGAGCTTGCGCATTCTCATCGCCTTTTTTCGCGGCTTGCATTCCCTCGAAGCGCAAAGCCGGGCAGCGAGCATGATGCCGATCACAAGAGCACAGGTCTCTCGCGAAAATAATATTGATCTGATTTACGGGCCATAGGTGTGGCTTCTAAAAGGGCAGTGCTGCCTGGCGCCAAGAGCGACCAGCGTGGCATGACCCAAACGGAAGCTCGCCATGCCCACCCAATCTGATCTGCGCTTCACATTCGCCATCGGCGATGAGTCCTTCGAGGTAGTTGAATTTACGTTGCAGGAAGGGTTGTCCGAGACCTTCCTGCTTGAAGTTGACTTGTCCAGCGCCAGCGCTGCCATCGACTTCGGCACAGTGCTGGACCGTGCCGCACTGCTCACCATCTGGCACGGCGATACGCCGGTTCGCTACGTGCACGGCGCCGTCTCCGCCTTCGTTCAGGGCGACACAGGCTTTCGCAGAACCCGTTACTCCGCGATCGTCGAGCCGCGTCTTGCGCGCTTGAAACTCAGCTCCGACTGGCGCATCTTCCAGTCCCTTACGGTCCCGCAAATTGCCGAAACCGTGCTCAAGGCGCATGGCCTTACCCAGGATTACGAGCAGCGCAACACCACTGAGCATCTGACCCGTGAGTACTGCGTCCAGGCTGGCGATACCGACTACCAGTTCGTCGAGCGCATCATGCGCGAGGAAGGATTTTTCTACTCCTTTCGCCACACCGCCGAGGGCCATCAGCTGGTTCATAGCGATCGCCTCTTCATCCACGGTCGCGTGGGCGACGACCCCGTGCAGTATCACCCTACGCCGGGCGGTGACCAGCCGCAGCCCGCGCTGCGCCGCTTTTCGTACATCGAGAACGTGCGCACCGCACGCCAGACACAGCGCGACTACACCTTTCACAACCCGCGCTACACCCATCAGCACAGCAGCGACGGGCAAGACCTGAACCATCAAGGGCGCCGCTACGAGCGATACGACTACCCCGCACGTGCCAAGTTCGACGAGGCCGGCAGGCCTTTTGCCGTGAACCGCCTGCGCGGTCGCCGCCGTGATGCCTGCATCGCCCGGGTCGAAGGCGACGATCCCCGTCTGCAGCCGGGCATTTCATTCATCCTGGCTGGCCACCCGCGCGAAGATATGAATCGCGGATGGCGTCCGGTCCGCATCGTCCACCGCGGTACGCAACACACCAGTCAGGCAGAGGAAAGCGCCCAGGCGCAATTGGGCACGCAATACCGCTACGAGGCCGATCTCGTTCCGGACGACGCCGAGTGGCGCGCCGAACCGTTCCCCCCGCCACGCATCGATGGCCCCCAGAACGCCGTCGTTGTTGGTCCGCCCAACGAGGAAATCTTTACCGACGAGTACGGACGGGTGAAGGTCCAATTCCCGTGGGACCGGCTGGGTAACCAGGACGATCACAGTTCCTGCTGGATCCGCGTGTCGCAGAACATCGCCGGCGCCACCTGGGGCCACATGGCCATCCCGCGCATCGGACAGGAGGTCATCGTCCAGTTCCTGGATGGGGATACCGATCAGCCGATCATCACGGGCAGGGCCTACAACCGCCTGCAATTGCCGCCGTACGAATTGCCCAAATTCAAGGAACTGGCAACGGTCAAAAGCAAGGAACACAAAGGGAACCGCGCCAGTGAATTGCGGCTGGACGACACCACATCTCAGATCAGCGCCGCGCTGATGAACGACCATGGCGCAACCCATCTGCACCTTGGCTACCTGACGCACCCTCGGCCCCGCGGCGGAAACCCCCGCGGTGAAGGCTTCGAGTTGCGTACCGACCTGCACGGTGCCCTGCGCGCCGCACAGGGTCTGCTGCTTACCACTGATGAACAACCGGACGCCCAAGGGGGACACCTTGCGCGCACCCAGTTGGTCCAATGCCTGGAAAGTGCGCTCGAGTTGGCGAAAAACCTGGGCGAGTACGCTGAACAGCATCAGAATCTGCCGCACGACGCCGGTCCCCAGACAACCTTGTCCAACGCCGTCCGCGACTTGGGGCATGGCGCAAACGACGAGAGCGGCGAAAACGGCGGGCAGCCCCTAATCGGCCTCAGCAGCCCCGCAGGCATTGCCGCAGCCACGCCGCGCTCCATCACCCTCGCTGCAGGCCAGCATCTGGATACGGTCGCTGAGCAAAATCAACATGTCACGGCGGGCCAGTCCATCGTCATGAATGCCGGGCAAGGCATCAGTCAATTCACCCATGCCGGTGATCTGCGCCACATCGCGCATCAAGGGCAGGTGCGGGTCCAGGCTCAACAAGCGTCGATCCACCTTCAGGCAGACAAGAGCGTCGTGGTCAGCGCCAGCAAGGAACATGTTCTGGTGACCGCCGACAAGCACATCACGCTGCTATGCCAGGGCGCCTACATCAAGATGGAAGGGGGCAATATCGAGTACGGCTGCCCCGGTGCCATGACATTCAAAGCGGCCAGCTACGACTGGGTGGGTGCGGCGAGCGAATCCGGGACGTTACCTCAGTTCGATGTCGGATCGACTCAGAGACGCTTTGTGTTGACGTTGCCTGATGGCGAACGACCTGCCGCCAGGCATCCGTACAGAATCACGCTCAGTAATGGCGATGTGGTTGAGGGTGAAACCGATGCGGAGGGTGGCACCGACCTCGTGGAGATGGGGGAGATGCACATTGCCTCGCTAACGCTGCTTCCTCGAAATGGTTCGGGAGCTTCGTGATTGAGGTTTGAGGCGGGCATAGCGCAACTGGACACGACACTTTGTGGAATGGGTTGGACTGCGGTGATGGTTGTTACTTCACGCACCTCTACGTTGACGGAAAGACCTATGTCAGTGCATCAATGGGAGCGGCAATGAGGCGCCCGGTGCTACTCGCATTGCTTCTGCCGATGGCTTTCGCGATGGCCGGCGAACGCGACGATATGCGGCTGATGCTTAAGAAGTGGGGGATGGCGTATTGCCTTCCCGAAAGCAGAAGGGAGTTAAAAGGATGTTCTCACCCCCCATCACAGGAAAGACCCGCGCCATCCTCGCGCCCGACGCGACAGACGCTTACGTGCAGAAGCAGCAGCCCAAGCCCTGCATCGTGATCCTGATTCACGGGGTCAACGATCTGGCTGGTGTTTACGACGACCTTGAAACTGGCATCTGCACGGGGTTGAACGAACGTCTGGACCATCTGTTCACCAAGCGGGGCGAGCGCAGTCCTGCTGCGCTCAATCCGGCCCGCTACACATCACCCAGGGACGATGACGGTAAAGCGCCGAATCCCGACGCGATGTACTACCGTCGCCGACCGACAGCGGGCAAGCATGGCGGGCGCTCTCGTAGCGTAGTCATTCCCTTCTATTGGGGCTTTCGTGAAGAGGAAGGCCGTATCCAGAAGCAGACGCCCCATGGCGAATGGCTGGACCGCTTCGGCAACCGGTTGGACAAGGCAGGGACCAAGGAAGGTGGCTTCTTTGCCAATGCCACCACGACCCTCCCGGACATGTTTGGCCAGGGATTTTCCGGCAAGCTCGCGGGGCTGCCCCTCAACGCGATGTTTGGATCTCCAGACCATCCGCTGTTTCCGGCGCCGTCGCGGCGTTACATGGTGCTGGCGGCGCAGCGGCTGGCCATGTTGGTCAGGATCATCCGCGCCTATCGGCATCCCGATGGTCGCTCGGGCGAAGACGACACCATCAATGTAGTTGGCCATAGCCAGGGCAATCTCATTACGCTGCTGGCAAATGCCATGCTTCATGATGAGGGCTTGCGGCCCATCGATGGCTTTGTCATGATGAGCCCACCCTATAGCCTGGCGGAAACAACCTTCGAGCACGTAGAGCAGGGGGATAGTCAGCAGACGACGCCTGCGCGAGTTAAGGCGCTCAGCAACATCGTCAACTTCATCGGTCAACAGCCCCATCAGACGCCGTCCTTCGCGGACATGGCCGATGCCAGCAAGGATAGCTGCATCGGCGGTCTTCGCTGGACCGGGCAGCAATGTGAAACCTCCATCGATGGAAACACGATCACGTTCGCAGAGCGTGACAACCGCGGCGGTGTGTTTCTGTATTTCTCGCCGCAGGATCAGACGGTGGGGATGGCCAACATTCAGGGGATAGGCTGGCAGGGGATTGGTCAAGCTGCCAGTTTTAAGGTCTCACACCTGAACGCCTCAGAAAAAGGCCTTTTCAACCTCGACCATCGAGTGTCCGTGGAAGGACATGGTCGCTTGATTGTTCATGTTTCCGCCTTGCCCGAGCTGGGCAATCGCTTCTATCAACGCGTCTTCACGATGCGCGAACGCGATGGCAAGGGCGAGGAGGTCGGCAAACCGCCTTCCTACGATTACATGCTTGTCGAAGTCGGCGAGCGCAGCTGGGAAGGCACCGACCACGGGGGCTTATCGAGCGCCTACTTCTCACACGGACAAACCGTCACCATTCAGGCTCCGACCTTGCCGGTGCCGTTCCTGCCGGATTTTGTTGCCGGCGGCACATCGCTGGATCGTAAAGGGTCTAAAGGCATCAAACCGGTATGGACGGCTACCGATCCTATCGACGCGTCAATTGCCATTACAAACGGCGGCATCGGCGTCCACACCACGCGGGTGATGACGCTCCCGACTGACGGCCTGAGCGGCCCGGCGCTGCGGCGGGCGCTGGAGGAAATGGTGTCCGACCTGAATGACCTGAGCCGCAACCCCTACGTTGACCCCGAGAACAGTGCGTGGGCTGCCGACTGGCACCGTGTCGCGCACGTCAAGCCGTTGGGTCATGGACGTTACGAAACGGTGTTCGAAGAGACGCCGAACCAGGCGCGCAGGCGGATGATGGATGCGCCGGCAGGCAGCAACGCAGCCATCTCGTTTCATTCGGCGATTCCGATGAACGCCATGCACAGCCGGCGCGCCGTGGCTTACGACTTGGCCATCGGGCAGGCCTGCAGCATTGACGATGATGTTTTCTATGCCTATTTGTGCCGTGTGGCGGATTGGCGGCTGAATTGGAAAAGAGAAGACGGACCCTGGGGCAGTTCTCAGGACCTGGCAACAAGTGGCGAGCCGTATGAACCGGTGTTGAGGTGCTATGAGAATGAATCAAAGGCGAACAGGCAGTTGATTGACGACACCTCTCT
The DNA here is from genome assembly GCF_002966795.1 of Achromobacter spanius. Taxonomy (GTDB): domain Bacteria; phylum Pseudomonadota; class Gammaproteobacteria; order Burkholderiales; family Burkholderiaceae_B; genus Achromobacter; species Achromobacter spanius_D. The sequence continues at coordinate 4,403,244 of NZ_CP023270.1, read as the reverse complement.
TTATCAAAGTAACAAGAGGCCGCCGCCGGATGGGCCTTTAGAAGGCGGAGGATTCCTGCCAAAGGTCACGCTCGATGCGGACTATCCCAGTCTGGTCGCTTACCAGAGCGTGGAAGATAGAGACGCAGGTTGCGATTCACAGTGCAACCTCTGAGGATTCCATGAGTCCGATCTCGCTCCTGGCCGCATCAATGCTATTGCGTTGGTGGGCGTTTGCCCCCGTTTCTCCGCCCCTGGTGCCCGACACCGCGCCGCTGGCTGCAATGGCGTGCCCATTGCCATCGGCAGAAACGCTTCGCACGGCGGTCTCACCGGATACTTCCTCTATCTCCAAAGGTGTTCCCATGTTGCAACCTCGTCTGGAAACCCTGGACATTGTCCGTGTGGGATTAAGTCTGGATGTCTATCGTCAAGGCCAGGCCTGGGCCCAGTTGCAAAAGCAAAGCGCCGCGCAACCCAATGCCTTGCTGGTGGGCAGTGCCTTGCCCATGGACCCGCGTGACTACCCCGTTGACGGTACGCTTAAGGACATGGCCTGGGGCCAGCGAAAATCCAACGCGCTGGAATTGGCGCTGACGAGTTTTCCGGAACGCTGGCCTGTGCCTACCGTGTTGGTCGTGCGGGACTACGACCCGCGAATGGAAAGGCCTCGCGTGCCGCCCAAGAGAATGGATGTGGCGCTTACGGAGATGGTAAGTCTGGAGCTCGGCGATGCAGGCCTGCATTGGCATGACGTTCGACAGTTGGACAATGGCGTGATCTGCAATACCGATCCGGAAATGGCTATCGAATCCATCTTTCAGATGTTCGAGAGCAATCCCGATATGCCAGCTTTGCTGGTGTATGCGCTAGATAGCTTCAACTTGAGGGCAGCGTTGTCCAGCACAAAGATTAGGCTGAACGACATCTCGCCACCTGGCGAACGGACACCGAAAACACCGACCGATGCCGTGGTTGCGATGGTTTTCGCCAGGCCCGAGCGGTTGGCCCGAATGCGTGAGTTCGCCAAGTACACCAAGTCCAAACCCGATTCCATCGACCCGGCCTTTATCGGTTGGGATCGTTTGCCGTCGCGGGGCTTTCAGCCCAGCACCTTCTTTCCCACCCCGATCACGCAACGCGGCTTCCAGCAGTGGGATCGGGTGAGGGTCCTGGCGCGCCTGCACCGGCCCGTGACGGTTTCGCTGCATCAGCAGGACAACGCGTCCATCCCGCTCAAAGGCGCTGCGCGCGACAAAGCGCTCGCCACCGGTTGGAACCAGGCGACCACGGCGCTGGGCGCAGCGCCAGCGCGGGCATTCTTTGACACGGGCAAGCTGTCGGGCAATCTCGCCATGCTGGTTCCCGCGCTGCAGGATGCACAGCACGCGGTGGATCTGCTCGACTCCAACCAGAACTACGACCTGACTCAGCGCATGGGAGACACGGGTGCGGCATCGCCCTTTGTCAACCTGGCCTTGGCCACGATGGCAAGCCACCTCAACGCGGATAGCAGCATGGTGGTGCCGTTGCGCCGCACCGATCGGGCAACCTTCATCGGCATCAGCTCCCCGGCGCCGGGCAAGAAGCCCGAGGTCGACCCCTTTGACGTAAAGCTGCGGCCTCAGCACACGTCGGTCACCGATGAACCATCTCCCGAATTCAAGGCCTGGCTGGGGCAACGGATCATTGATTATCAGCGCGAGCAGCAGCGCAATGCGCCGCGTTATCGAGATCCCGCAGTTGTTGCGCGGGAGCAGCGCATGCTTGATGACTTTATTGCGGGTGCTTCGGGCTCTGGTTCACCAGATCAGAAGAACAATTAAAGCTAGTAACAAGGACGGTGAGCTTTGGGATTTACCGGTGTTTCGACGGACTATCCCAGCGTGGTCGCCTGTCAGCAAGTGGAAGATAGGGACCAAGGTCGCGGTCTACAGTTCGGCCCAGGGAGGAACTCATGAACCCAATCTCGCTCGTGGCTGCGTCATTGCTGTTGCGTTGGTGGACGGCCTCGGAGGCCCCGCCGCTGCCCGAGCCCGACACCGCGCCGCTGGCTGCAATGGCGTGCCCATTGCCATCGGCAGATGCGCGTCGCACGGCGGTCTCACCGGATACTCCCTCTACCTCCAAAGGTGTTCCCATGTTGCAACCTCGTCTGGAAACCCTGGACATTGTCCGTGTGGGATTAAGTCTGGATGTCTATCGTCAAGGCCAGGCCTGGGCGCAATTGCAAAAGCAAAGCGCCGCGCAACCAAACGCGTTGCTGGTGGGCAGCGCGCTGCCCATGGACCCGCGCGACTATCCCGTCGATGGAACCCTTCAGGATCTTGCCTGGGGCCAACGAAAATCCAATGCGCTGGAGCTGGCTCTGACGAGTTTTCCGGAGCGCTGGCCTGTCCCGACCATGGTGGTCGTACGGGATTACGACCCACGAATGGAAAGGCCTCGCGTGCCGCCCCACAGAATGGCGGTAGCCCTTAAACGCATGGCGACTGCAGAACGTGGTGATGCGGGTTTGCATTGGCACCAGATGCGCCAGTTAGAAAATGGCGTGATCTGCAATACCGATCCGGAAATGGCTATCGAATCCATCTTTCAGATGTTCGAGAGCAATCCCGATATGCCGGCTTTGCTGGTGTATGCGCTCGATAGCTTCAACTCGCGGGCGGCGCTGTCCAGCCAGGACCTTCGCCTGTTTGACATCGCCCCCCCTGGCGAACGCACCCCTGAAACGCCCACCGATGCCGTGGTGGCAATAGTTTTCGCCAGGCCTGAGCGGATAGCCCGGATGCGGGAGTTCGTGAAGTACACCAAGTCCAAACCCGATTCCATCGACCCGGCCTTTATCGGTTGGGATCGTTTGCCGCCGCGGGGCTTTCAGCCCAGCACCTTCTTTCCCACCCCAATCACGCAACGCGGCTTCCAGCAGTGGGATCGGGTGAGGGGCCTGGCGCGACTGCACCGGCCGGTGACGGTTTCCCTGCATCAGCAGGACAACGCGTCCATCCCGCTCAAAGGCGCTGCGCGCGACAAGGCGCTCGCCAATGGTTGGAATCAGGCGACGACGGCGCTGGGCGCAGCGCCTGCACGGGCGTTTTTTGACACGGGCAAGCTGTCGGGCAATCTCGCCATGCTGGTTCCCGCGCTGCAAGATGCACAGCACGCGGTGGATCTGCTCGACTCCAATCAGAACTACGACCTGACTCAGCGCATGGGAGACACGGGTGCGGCATCGCCGTTCGTGAACTTGGCCCTGGCCACGATGGCAAGCCACCTCAACGCGGATAGCAGCATGGTGGTGCCGCTGCGCCGCACCGATCGGGCAACCTTCATCGGCATCAGCCCGCCGGCGCCGGGCAAGAAGCCCGAGGTCGACCCCTTTGACGTAAAGCTGCGGCCTCAGCACACGTCGGTCACCGATGAACCCTCTCCCGAGTTCAAGGCCTGGCTGGGGCAACGGATCATTGATTATCAGCGCGAGCAGCAGCGCAATGCGCCGCGTTATCGAGATCCCGCAGTTGTTGCGCGGGAGCAGCACACGCTTGATGCCTTCATCGCGGGGCTTCCCAACAACGGCCCGTTAGATCCGAACAAGAACTAGGGCAATCAGAAGGATAGATAGCAATGCCGAACGTTATTCGCAAGGGCGACAAGACCAACCATGGCGGTGTGGTGCTGGAAGGCTTTGAACACACCAACTTCAACGGGAAACCGTTGGCCGGCGTGGGTCACAAGGTGTCTTGCCCCAGGTGCAAGGGCGTCTTCGCCATTGCCGAGGGAAATGCCGCGTACAAAATAGACGGCGTCCCCGTTGCGCAGGAGGGGATGAAGACTACATGTGGAGCAAGCCTGATCGCGAGCACGTCGACCGGCAAAATCAGTTGCTGACACGCCGGCTAGTGGTCTCCTCGTTGGAGCGGAGGCCGCCATGGCGAAGGGCGGCCCTAGTCCTCAAAGGCGATCTCCAGGACGCTAAAGCGCCGAAACGTCGATCAATGCCCCGTGCCTGATCACACGTTTCGGCACATCGCCACCCACCCAATATGCCAGCTCCGCCGGGTGCGTGATATCCCACGCCACAAAATCCGCCACCTTGCCCACTTCGAGTGCGCCATGCGTTCTTGACAACCCCAACGCTCGCGCCCCGTTCACCGTCACGCCGGCCAGCGCTTCTTCAGGCGTCATCCTGAACAGCGTACATGCCATGCTCAGCATCAACCGCAGCGACAGCACCGGTGACGTCCCAGGATTTAAATCCGTGGAAATTGCGATCGGCACGCCATGCTGCCGCAGCAGATGCAACGGCGGCAACTGCGTTTCACGCAACGCATAGAACGCCCCGGGAAGCAGCACCGCCACCGTACCCGCCTCGGCCATCGCCAGCACGTCGGACTCGGTCAGATACTCCAGATGGTCGGCAGACAGCGCGCCATATCGCGCCGCCAGACTCGCTCCATGCAATGACGACAGTTGTTCCGCATGCAGCTTCACGGGTAGATTCAGCCGGGCGGCTGCCCGGAACACGCGCTCCACCTGTTCCGGCGTAAAGGCAAGGTGTTCGCAGAATGCATCCACGGCGTCGATCAAGCCTTCGGCCGCCAGGTCCGGCAGCATGGTCAGCGCAACGTCGTCGATGTATTCATTCGGACGTCCTTTGAACTCCGGCGGGAGCGCGTGTGCGGCAAGGCAGGTTGCCCGCACGGTCAGCGGCAGGGTCTGGCCGAGGCGGCGGGCCACGCGCAACATCTTGCGTTCATTCTCTAAATCGAGTCCGTATCCCGACTTGACCTCCAGCGTCGTGACGCCGTCACGCAGCAGATGCAACGCACGGCGGTGGGCGCTGGCGTAGAGCTCGTCTTCGGTCGCCGCGCGCGTGGCGCGGACGGTGCTGGCGATGCCGCCGCCCTGGGCGGCGATGGTGGCGTAGTCGACGCCTAGCAGACGCTGCTCGAATTCGCGGCTGCGGTCGCCGCCGAAGACCAGGTGGGTGTGGCAATCGACGAGGCCGGGCGTGACCCACGCGCCGCCTAAGTCATGGACATGCGCGGCATCGACCGCGGGTAATTCTGAATCGGGACCGATCCATTCGATGCGATAGGCGCGGGTCACGATGGCCGCGTTCTCGATCATCGAATACGTGCCGCCCGCCATCGTGGCGGCGTGGCAATGTCGCCAGACTTGTCTCATGCATGTCTCCTTGCAGCAAAGGCCGGCCGGCGCAAACCACGCCGGCCGGCCCCGCGTCGATCAATCGGAACCCTGAGCCGCGGGCACCGGCTCGCGTTCGGGAAGGCGCCTGGGAAATACCCAGAAGCGATAAGCGAGGCAAAGCAGCGCGATCCAGACAACGCCCACGCCCAGGGCCTTCTGCGTGCCGGGAAAATAGCCCAGCACCGCGATCACGAAGACCATGAAAGCAATGGCGAGCAAAGGGCCCAGCGGCCAGAGCGGAACCGGGAACTTCAGTTGCGAGACCTGCTTCGGGCTCATCTTGCGCCGCATCGCCACTTGCGACAGCAGGATCATCAGCCATACCCAGACCGTGGCGAACGTGGCAATGGATGCGATCAGGACGAACACGTTCTTTGGGATCAGATAGTTCAGCAGCACGCCCAAGAGCAGCGCCACGGACATCACCACCACCGTCATCCACGGCACGCCGTTGGCCGATACGGCGGCAAAGCCGCGAGGCGCCTGGCCTTGCTGGGCCATGCCGAACAGCATGCGGCCCGCGCCGAAGATGTCGCTGTTGATGGCCGATACCGCTGCCGAGATTACGACGATGTTAAGGATGGTGGCCGCGGAGCTGATGCCGAGGCTGTCGAAGATCTGCACGAACGGGCTGCTTTTGCTGTCGATCTGCGTCCACGGGAAGATGGACATCAGCACGAAAAGCGTCAGCACGTAGAACAGCAGGATGCGCATCGGCACGGCGTTGATGGCGCGGGGGATGGTGCGGCCGGGGTCCTTGGCTTCGCCGGCGGTGATGCCGATGATCTCGATCCCGCCGAAGGCGAACACCACCACGGCAAACGATGCAATCAGCCCGCCCACGCCGTTGGGCATGAAGCCGCCGTGTTCCCACAGGTTGTGCATGCCGGTTGCGGTGCTGTCCGCGCCCATTCCCATGCCGAACAGCATGATGCCAAGGCCGCCGGCGATCATTGCGACGATGGCGCCGACCTTCAGCAGCGACAGCCAGAACTCCAGTTCGCCGAATACCTTGACGGAAAGCAGGTTGATGGCGCCGATGAAGAAGACGATGGACAAGACCCAGATCCATCGAGGCACATCGGGATACCAGAATCCCATGTACACCCCGAACGCGGTGATGTCGGCCAGACAGACGATGATCATCTCGAATGCGTAGGTCCAGCCTGTCAGAAAGCCCGCCAGCGGGCCCAGGTATTGGGTGGCATAGTGGCCGAACGAGCCAGACACCGGGTTGCGCACCGACATTTCGCCCAGGGCGCGCATGACCATGTAGACGGCGGCGCCGGCGACCATGTAGGCCAGCAGCACCGAAGGGCCCGCCGCCTGGATCGCCTCGGCCGACCCGTAGAAAAGGCCCGTGCCAATGGCCGAGCCCAATGCCATGAAGCGGATGTGCCGGGCGTTCAAGCCCCGTTTGAGTGTCTGCGCTTCTGCCGGTGTGTCTGACTGCGAGGATGCTTGCATCGTTGTCTCTCTCGGTTCCTTGGTCGGTCTCGCGTGAAGCGCCGCGCAGTCGCCTTCTGATGGGCCCGTGCGCGCGGCGTGGCAATGGCGGCCGGATGCATCCGGCCGGGGGCAGGGTCAGAGGCTGGGCAGCAGACCCGCCGGCATCAGGCCGTTCATGACTTGCGCGGCGATCAGTCCGCTGGCCGCTGCGATGTCCGGGGCGAAGAAGCGGTCTTCTTCGTAGTGGGGCACCTTCTCGCGCAAGGCGCGGCGGGCTGTTTCCAGTTGCGGTGACGTCTTGAGCCCTTCGCGGAAGTCCAGGCCCTGGCACGCGCCCAGCCATTCGATGGCCAGGATGTCGCGCACGTTGTCGGCCATGGCCCACAACCGCTTGCCCGCGTTGGGCGCCATCGACACGTGGTCTTCCTGGTTGGCCGACGTGGGCATGCTGTCCACGCTGGCCGGATGCGCCAATGCCTTGTTGTCGCTTGCCAGTGCCGCCGCGGTCACCTGGGCGATCATGAAGCCCGAGTTGACGCCGCCCTTGCGGACCAGGAACGGCGGCAACTGCGACATGTGCTTGTCCATCATCAGCGCGATGCGCCGTTCCGCCAGCGCGCCGATCTCGGCCAGCGCCAGCGCCAGGTTGTCGGCGACCAGCGCCACCGGTTCCGCGTGGAAGTTGCCGCCCGAGATGACGTCGCCTTGCTCGACGAACACCAGGGGGTTGTCGGACACGGCGTTCGATTCGATTTCCAGGACCTGCGCCGCGTGACGGATCTGCGTGAGGCAGGCGCCCATCACCTGGGGCTGGCAGCGCAGGGAGTAGGGGTCTTGCACCTTGCCGCAATCGGCATGGGAGTGGCCGACCTCGCTGTCGTTGCCCAGGAGGCTGCGGTAGACGGCGGCCACGTCGATCTGCCCAAGCTGGCCGCGTGCGGCGTGGATGCGGGCATCGAACGGTGCGCGCGAGCCCAGCATGGCCTCGACGCTGAGGCTGCCGCACACCAGGCCTGCCGCCATCATGTCCTCGGCTTCGAACAGTCCGCGCAGCGCGAATGCGGTGGACACCTGGGTGCCGTTCAAGAGGGCCAGCCCTTCCTTGGCGGCCAGCGTCAGCGGCTCCAGGCCGGCGCGTGACAGCGCCTCGCGCGCGGGCAGCCATTCGCCCTGGTAGCGTGCCTGGCTTTCGCCCAGCAGCACCATCGACATGTGCGCGAGCGGGGCCAGATCGCCGGAGGCGCCGACCGAGCCTTTCAGCGGAATGTGCGGATAGACGCCGGCGTTGACCAGCGCGATCAGGCTGTCGATGACGTGGCGGCGCACGCCGGAGTAACCGCGGGCCAGACTGTTGATCTTGAGCACCATGATGAGACGCACCATGGCGTCGTCAAGCGCTTCGCCCACGCCCGCCGCGTGGGAACGTACCAGCGAAGTCTGCAACGCCTGCAGGTCTTCGCGCGCGATCTTGGTGGAGGCCAGCAGGCCAAAACCGGTATTGATGCCGTAGACGGTACGGCCTTCGGCGATGATGCGTTCAACCGTGGCCACGCTGGCGTCGATGGCCTGCGCGGCGCCGGGATCCAGCGTCAGACGCACCGGTTGCTGATAGGCGCGCCGCAGGTCGGCCAGCGTCAGTTGGCCCGGTTTCACATGCAATTCCATTCCTCTTCTCCTACGCCGGTGGTCCGGCTGCTTGCAATCGTTGTTATGCGATCTGTTGCGCCGGCCGGTCGATCCGGATGCCGCGCCGCGCGAACAGGTAATACAGGACGCTGGGGACGACCAGGCCGATGATCCACGAGATATCGACCCCGCCCAGCTGCGCCACCATCGGGCCCGTGTAAAGCTTGGTGGAAATGAACGGCACCTGCACCAGGACGCCGAAGGCGTAAACCAGGATGCCGGGCCAGTTCCAGCGGCCATAAAGGCCGTCGGGATCCGACAGCGCGGCCACGTCGTAACGTCCCCGGTTCACGAAGTAGTAATCGACCAGGTTCACCGCGCTCCAGGGCACAAAGAAGGCCAGCAGGAACAGGATGAAGGATTTGAACGCGCCAAGGAATGCGTGCTGTCCGATAAGCGCCAGCGCCGTCGCCGCGCCCACGACCAGTAACACGCACACCGCGCGCTGCCGGCGCGAGACCTTGATATGGCCGCGAAAGCCGCTGATGATCGTGGCGATGCACATGAAGCTGCCATACGAGTTCAGCGTGGAAATGGTGACCTTGCCGAATGCAATGCTGAAATACAGCAGCGCCGCGACTGTCCCCGTGCCGCCCAGGCCGACGATGTACGCGACCTCGCGTCCGGCGAACTGTCCCCCTGCCATTGCGGCTGCCAGCACGCCCAGCACCATGGCGATCTGCGCGCCGACGACAGACCCCAGGCCAACCGCCAGGAAAGTCTTGGTGGAAGACGTCTTGCTGGGCAGATAGCGGGAGTAGTCCGCCACGTAAGGGCCATAGGCGATCTGCCACGACGCCGCCAGCGATACCGCCAGCAGGAACGAGGCCCAGCTGAAATGGCGGATTTGCAGCAATTGGGCAAGGTCGCCCACGGCGAGGACGCGGCTGAACAGATAAAAGAATGCGATCAGTCCAAGCACCGTGGCGACCCGGCCGATGACGTGGATGACGCGATAGCCGAATAGCGTGGCAGTGATGATCACGGCCGCAAACATCAGGATGCCCACGGTGTCGCTGACGCCGAACAACTGTCCCAACGCCTGGCCTGACAGCAGCGTCCCCGTTGCGGTAAAGCCCAGATACATCAGGCACACCAGCACGATGGGGATCGCCGCCCCGTACACGCCGAATTGCACCCGGCTCGAGATCATTTGCGGCAATCCCAGCTTGGGACCTTGCGCCGCATGCAGCGCCATGACGGCCCCGCCCAGCACCTGTCCGATGAAAAGACCAATCAGGGACCAGAACACGTCGCCGCCCAGCACCACGGCAAGCGCGCCGGTGACGATCGCGGTGATCTGCAGGTTTGCGCCCATCCAGAGCGTGAACTGGCTATAAAGCTTGCCATGCCGCTCGGATTCGGGGATGTAGTCGATTGAGCGCCGCTCGATGAGGGGTGCCGTGCTTGTGTCACCTTGCTGCGCCATCGCAATGCCTCGTGTGGAAAGTGGGGCCGGACCGGCCCCTGGGGTTTGGCGGATTCGGAATGCCGCGCGGTGTCAGCGCTTGCCGGTCACCATGGGCAGGTTCAAGCCCTGTTCGTGCGCGCAGTCGATGGCGATCTGGTAGCCGGCGTCCGCGTGCCGCATCACGCCCGTGGCCGGGTCGTTGGTCAGCACGCGGGCGATGCGCTCGGCTGCGGCGTCGGTGCCGTCGCACACGATGACCATGCCGGAGTGCTGCGAAAAGCCCATGCCTACGCCGCCGCCGTGGTGCAGCGACACCCACGTGGCGCCGCTGGCGGTGTTCAGCAAGGCATTGAGCAGAGGCCAATCGGACACGGCGTCCGAGCCATCGCGCATGGATTCGGTCTCGCGGTTGGGGCTGGCGACGGACCCGGAATCCAGGTGATCGCGGCCGATGACGATGGGCGCCGACAGTTCGCCTGACCGCACCATTTCGTTGAACGCCAGGCCCAGCTTGGCGCGCTCGCCCAGGCCGACCCAGCAGATGCGGGCGGGCAGGCCTTGGAAGCTGATGCGCTCGCGGGCCATGCTGAGCCAGTGGTGCAGGTGCGCGTCGTCGGGAATCAGTTCCTTGACCTTCGCGTCGGTCTTGTAGATGTCCTGCGGATCGCCGGACAGCGCCGCCCAACGGAAGGGGCCCACGCCCCGGCAGAAGAGCGGACGAATGTAGGCCGGCACGAAACCGGGAAAGTCGAACGCGTCGGCGACGCCTTCTTCCTTGGCCATCTGGCGGATGTTGTTGCCGTAGTCGAAGGTGGGGATGCCCTGGCGCTGGAAAGCCAGCATGGCCTGAACGTGCACGGCCATGGATCGCTTGGCCGCCTTGATGACCGCCGCCGGTTCGAGCTGTGCGCGGTTGCGGTATTCCTGCCAGGACCAGCCGGCGGGCAGGTAGCCGTTCAAGGGATCGTGCGCGCTGGTCTGGTCGGTGACCATGTCGGGCTTGACGCCCCGGCGTACGAGCTCGGGCAGGATCTCGGCGGCGTTGCCGCACAACGCGATGGACACGGCGCGGCCGGCCTGCGTGTGTTTGGCGATGCGGGCCAGCGCGTCGTCCAGATTGGCCGCCTGTTCGTCCACGTAGCGGGTGCGCAGACGGAAGTCGATGCGGCTCTGCTGGCATTCGATGTTCAGGGAACACGCCCCGGCCAGCGTGGCGGCCAGCGGCTGCGCGCCGCCCATGCCGCCCAGGCCGGCGGTCAGCACCCAGCGGCCGGCCAGGTTGCCGCCGTAATGCTGGCGGCCGGCTTCGACAAAGGTTTCGTACGTGCCTTGCACGATGCCCTGGCTGCCGATGTAAATCCAGCTGCCGGCGGTCATCTGGCCGTACATGGCCAGGCCCTTGGCGTCCAGTTCGTTGAAGTGCTCCCACGTGGCCCAGTGCGGGACAAGATTGGAGTTGGCGATCAGGACACGCGGTGCGTTGGCGTGCGTCTTGAACACCCCCACCGGCTTGCCCGATTGCACGAGCAGGGTTTCGTCGTCGTTCAGGGCCTTGAGCGATTCGACGATCTTGTCGTAGCAGTCCCAATTGCGGGCCGCGCGGCCGATGCCGCCGTAGACGACGAGTTCGTTCGGATTCTCGGCCACATCGGGGTCGAGGTTGTTCATCAGCATGCGCAAGGGCGCTTCGGTCAGCCAGCTCTTGGTGTTCAGTTGGCTGCCGCGCGGGGCACGGATGACGGCGTCGCGGAATCGGGTCGAAGGGTTCAAGTCAGTCTCCTGGATCGGGTCGAGGCGCGCGGTGATCCAGCGCCAAGGTCGACAAATCTTAAAATGACTATGGTTGTATATACAATAGTAGATGACTGATTTTTGACTAAGGGATTACCCCAATGAAAAATGCCGAAACCTGGGGGGTTTCGGCATGGGAAGCAGCGTGAGGGAGGAAAGCGGTGGAGGTTAAGTCGTGAATTTGCCTTCCAGCCGATGGCGCGACCCCGGATGGATCAGCCGGGCCAGCGTCACTGCGCGGTCGCCGGACCAGGTGCGGCGGCGGATCAGCAGGCAGGGTTCTTCGCGGTCGATCTGTAGCAACTGGCACTCGCGCGGCTTGGCCAGAATCGCTTCGACCACGTGTTCGCCGGCGCTCAGCGGCGCCACTCGCGTCAGGTATTCGTACGGCGTGCTTTGCGTGAAGTCCTGCTGCAAGTAGTCGGGCGCCAGGCGGACATTGACGTAGCGGTCTTCAAGCTGGATCGGCACGTCGTCCTCGTAGTGGACGATCAGCGAATGAAACACCGGCTGGCCTGCGCGAATGTCCAACGCCTGGGCCTGCTCGGCGCCGGCCGGCTCTTCGGCCAGCCGCACGACGCGGCTGTGATGGCGGTGGTTGCGCGCTGCGATCTCGTCGGCAATGTTGTTCACGGCGAACAGGGCCGAGCGCGCCTTGGGCTGCGCGACGAATGTGCCGACCCCTTGCATCCGCACCAGCAGGCCTTCGGCGGTCAGCTCGCGCAGCGCGCGGTTGATCGTCATGCGGCTGAATCCCAGTTCGTCGACCAGCTCGGCCTCCGACGGCACGCGGTAATGCGCGGGCCAGGCGCCGCTGCGGATCTGCTGCGCGATCATCTGCTTGACCTGCGCGTACAGCGGAGCGGGGAGGGCATTGGCCTGGACGGGCAATCGAGGAGGAGAAGCGGCCACGGGAGAATCCTGGGTGTGCGACGCGTCGGCGCGCGTGGTGTGGGCTCTGGAAATAAGGGCTCTAGTATAGACAGGTACACATCGCCTGCGAACGCCCGCGCCGCTATTGCGTGATCACGCCATTCTTGACCGCCAGGATATGCGCCATCACGCTGACCGCGATCTCAGCAGGCGTCTTGCTGCCGATGTGCAGGCCGACCGGCGAATGCAGCCGCTGCATGGATGCTTCCGTTTCATCCAGATGCTCGATGAACCGCTGCCGGCGGCTGGCGGCATTGCGGCGGGAACCGATGGCGCCGACATAGAAGGCAGGGCTGTGCAGGGCTTCCAGCAGGGCCATGTCGTCAAGCTTCGGGTCGTGGCTGAGCGCCACGATGCAGGTGCGGGAATCCGGGTTCAGCGCGCGCACCGCATCGTCGGGCATTTCGGTGGTGAACGCCACGCCATCGACGGACCAGGTGCCCAGATGCTCGATGCGCGGATCGCAGACCGTGACCGCGAAGTCATTGAACAGTGCCATGGTGGCGAGGTATTCCGCCAGCGACCCGGCGCCGATCAGCAGCAGCCGGTATTGGGGGCCAAGCGTGCTGGACAGAGTCACGCCATCGAAATACAGGGCTTCGGGCACCGAGGCGTCACTCAATGTGACCGCGCCGCTGGCGCAATCGACCATCCGTTGTACGAGCTGTCCGGCCTCGAGCCGGCGGACCAGGGCATCCAGCGTCACCGCGTCCGGCGCAAATTCCAGCATCAGTTCCAGCGTGCCGCCACACGGCAGTCCAAACCGGTGCGCCTCGTCGGCCGTGACCCCGTAGCGGACGAGCTGTGGGGCTGACTGCGGAATGGATCCGTCGCCGTAGGCCCGCGTGTAGCGGTGGATCAGGTCGTCCTCAATGCAGCCGCCAGACACCGAGCCGATGCAGCGCCCGTCCTCGCGCAGCACCATCATGGATCCGACCGGCCGCGGGGACGAGCCCCAGGTTTTGACGACGGTGACGAGCATCAGGCGATGCCCGGCCACTTGCCAGTCGCGCGCGGCGCGCAGCACGCGGACATCAACGCTTTCCATCGGCGTGCTCCATGCAGATCGGAAAGGCGCTCATGGCGGGCTGTCCTGATTCAGTCATTTGGTTGGCCTTCCACTTATGCCACCTTGCGGACCGGCAGGCTGCGGATTCGCTTGCCCGTGGCAGCGAAGATCGCATTGCACAGCGCGGGAGCGACGGGCGGCACTGGCGGTTCGCCCACGCCGCCCGGCGGCAGCGCGTGGTCGTCATTGACCAGATGCGTGCGGATCGCGCGGGGCGACGCGTTGTGACGCAGCACCTCGTAGTCGTGGAAGTTGCTTTGCTTCACGCGGCCTTTCTCGAAGGTGATCTCGCTGGTCAGCGCCAGGCTCAGTCCCATGATGGCGCCGCCTTCCATCTGCGCACGGATGCGTTCGGGGTTGATCTGCGGACCGCAGTCCATCGCCATGTCCACGGCGACGACGCGGATTTCGCCTTTGTCGTCCACCGCCACCTCGACGACCGTCGCGGTGTAGCTCATGAAGCTGTAGCAGAAGGCCAGCCCCAGGCCATGCCCCTGCGGCAACGTACGGCCCCAGCCCGCGCCCTTGCATGCGGCCTCGATCACACCGCGCAGGCGGCCGGTGTCGTAGGGGTAACGTTCGGGGGACTCGGTGTAATTCCAAGTGTCGGCCAGCGTGCCGGGGTCGATCTGGCGGGCCGGACCGATGAGATCCAGCGCGAATTCTTTGGAATCCTTGCCTGCGCGGTGCGCGAGTTCGTCGATGAAGCACTGGGCCGCGAAGGCATGCGGGATGTTGGCGACAGACCGGAACCAGCCGATGCGTGCATGGGCTTCGACTTCGGCGGTTTCCACGCGCACATTCGGAATGCGGTAGGGCATGTTGATCGCCGACATGGCGGACTCGAACATCTGCTGCCCCTTGGCGCCTTGCGCAAACAGCGACGCGATGGTGGGGGAGGCGCTGCGGTGAAGCCAGGACTGGACTTGCCCCTGCGGGTCCATCACTGCTTGCAGGCGCTCGACGGAGACGGTGTGCAGGTAGTCGTGATGGATGTCGTCTTCGCGCGTCCAGACCAGCTTGACCGGCGTGCCTTCGGGCATGGCGCGGGCGACGATGGCCGCTTCGTCCACAAAGTCGGGTTTGGACTTGCGGCCGAAACCGCCGCCCAGCAGCAGCACGTTGACCTTGACGTTGGCGGGCTCCAGCTTCAGGCGCGCGGCCACGGCATCCCGGGCGGCGAGCGGATTCTGGATGGACGTCCAGACCTCGGCGCGGTCGCCCTGGATTTGCACGGTCGCGACGGGCGGCTCCATCGACGCGTGGGCCAGGTGCGGCACGTAGTATTCCGCGGCCACGCGCTCGGCTTCGGGCGCCTTGGCCCAGGCATCGGCGGCGTCGCCCTGGTTGCGCATCGTCTTGCCGGGGGCGCGCGCGGCCGTCTGCAGCGTCTGATGGTAGGCGACGGAGTCATAGGCGCCGTTGGGACCGTCGTCCCATTCGATCTGCAGCGCATCGCGCCCCTGGCGGGCGGCCCAGGTGTTGCGTGCCACGACCGCCACGCCGCCGAGCGGCTGGAAGGCGGGTGCGCCTTGCATGGCGGGAATTTCGACGACCTTCAGCACGCCGGGCACGGCGAGCGCCTTGGCGCTGTCGAAGCGCCGCAGCCGGCCTCCCACGACGGGGGGACGCTCAACGACGGCGTAGACCATGCCGGGCAGGCGCATGTCCATCCCGTAAATCGCCTGGCCTTTGCCGATGGCTTCAAGGTCGACCAGGCGCACCTGGTCCTTGCCGATGTAGCGGAATTCGGACCGGGGCTTGAGCTTGAGGGAGTCGCCCGCGGGAACGGGCTGCTTGGCTGCGTCGGCTGCCAGGTCGCCATACGAGAGGCGGCGGCCGGTTGGTCCATGCAGCACCTCATGTTGTTCGGCCTTGACCTCGGCAATCGGGACGGCCCACCGTGCCGCCGCGGCCGCTTCAAGCATCTGGCGCGCCGCCGCGCCCACACGACGCATGGGCATCAGGAAGTGGCGCATGCTGCGCGAGCCGTCCACGTTCTGGTTGCCGTAGCGGGATTCGTCGGCAGGAGCCTGCACGACTTTCACGCGCTCCCAGCGCGCCTCCATCTCGTCGGCCACCACCATTGGCAGGCTGGTGCGCACGCCGGTGCCCATCTCGGCGCGGTGCGCCACGATGGTGACGGCGCCATCGGCGGCGATGCTGACGAAGACAAGCGGATCGTCCACGGTGCCGCCCGGCATGCTATCGGCGCCGTAAGCTTTGGACGCCGGTTCGGCGGCCATGGCCGTCGTGACCCATCCCTTTGCGGAGACGGCCAGCGTGAGTGCGCCCAGGCTGCCCTGCAGGAAGGCGCGGCGGGATTGCTGAACGGCGGCGGTCATTGCTTGCCTCCTTGCGAGAGACGGGCCGCAGCCTCCTGAATGGCCGCGAGGATGCGCGGGTACGTGCCGCAGCGGCAGATGTTGCCGCTCATGGCATCTGCAATCTGTTGCTCGGTGGGTTGCGGCGTGGCCTTCAACAGGCTCACTGCCGTCATGATCTGGCCGGCCTGGCAATAGCCGCATTGCGCGACGTTATTGCTGATCCAGGACGCTTGCACCGCCCGGCCGACCGGATCGGCTTCCATGCCCTCGATGGTAGAGAGCTGGCGGCCGGAGGCCACGGAGACCGGCGTCAAACAGGAGCGCACGGCCGTGCCGTCGATATGCACTGTACAGGCGCCGCACATGGCCATGCCACAGCCGAACTTGGTGCCGGTCATGCCCAGTTCATCGCGCAGGGCCCATAAGATCGGCATTTCATCCGGGACGTTGACGTCCTTGGTCTGGCCGTTGATTTGCAATTGCGTCATGGAGGAAGTCCTGGGGGAGGGCGCGACAAGCCTGGCTTGCCTCGGGTGGCGGAATCGGTGCTTAAGTCCGGAATTTTGCCCAAGAAATGCCGGTTTGGTTCATTCGCGGGAGTAATTTTCCAGTGTTGAAAACCGGTCCGGCCTTCGCGGGAACCGAGGCGCGCGGGATCGGCACGACCCCGCGCGGGCCGGCGCCTGCCGCGAGCCGGTTGCGTTGACGCGCCCGCTTGCTACGGCGCGTCCGGCCGGTACAGGACGTCGCGCATGTCGGAGGAGGCGCCCAGCCGCCGCGACAGGTCATCCGCGCGTTCCAAAATCAGCGCTTCAAACGACGCCGCGTCCACCGTCTTCAGCCGCACGGAGGGGCCGGCGATGGTGAGCGCGCCGACGAAGCGGTCTTCCTGCCCGATGACCGGGACGGACCAGGACGACGTATAGGGATCGCGCGCGCCGCAGGAGAAGATGGGCAGCCGGGTCTGATCCCGCCGCTCGCCCTGCGCCCAGATCGCAAAGACCTGGCCCGTCGATGACTTGTCGGGGGGCATTACGCTGCCGGCGATGACCTGGCTGTGCAGGCCTTCGTGCGGCTGGTGGCGAAAGAGGCACAGACGTTGTCCCGGTTCGCCGCCTTCCACGTAATACGCGGCGCTTTCGCCGGTATCCGCCGACAGCCTTTCGAGCACCGGCATGACGACCGCCTCCAGATCGAAGCCGCGTTCGTACACGCGCGCAAGAAACAGCACGCGCGGGCCCAACCCGTAGCGGCCGTCGGGCTCGCGCACGACGTAACCGCATCGTGCCAGCGAATTGAGCAAGCGAAAGATGGTCGTCTTGTGCAAGGGCAGGCGGTTGGCGAAATCCGCCAGGGACAGGTGCTCCGCACCGGGGCGAAAGCAGTCCATCACACTCAGGGCACGTTCCACGGCCACCACACCGTCATTGCTCATTGATCCTCCAGAATCATTGTTTTAACGGGCTGATTGTACGTAATACAACGGCGTTGCGGAAATTTAAAATGCCACCTGTCAGCTGTTTCGGGAGATCAAGATGGCAAATGCAATGCTCGTGGTAACCGCCCATGTGGGCGATTTTGTCTGGCGCTGTGGGGGTGCGATGGCCTTGCACGCAGCGCGCGGCGTGGATGTGCATCTGGTCTGTCTGAGCTATGGCGAGAACGGAGAATCGAACTCGGCCTGGAAGGGCGATGTCCAGCGCGACGCGGTCAAGGCGCAGCGCCATGCCGAAGCGCAGGCCGCGGCCGACATCCTGGGCGTCAGCAGCCTGGACTTTCACGATCTGGGCGACTATCCGCTGCCCGACTCGCCCGAGTCCGTGCGGCGTATCTCCGACACCATGCGCCGCACGAAACCTTCGGTGGTGCTGACCCATCCCGAACACGACCCTTCCAATCTCGATCATTGCCGCACGTTCGAAATGGCTTTGCGCGGCCGCATGCAGGCGATGGCGCCTGGCCATGGCGCAGACTTCGTGGTGCCGCCGCAAGTGCTGTGCTTCGAGCCTCACCAGACCGAGTTGTGCGGATTCAAACCCAATGTGCTGCTGGACATCACGGATGTGTGGGAGCGCAAGTGGCAAGCCATGCAGGCCATGCCCACGCAGAGCAATCTGTGGGCCTACTACGAGCGCGTGGCGCTGCAACGTGGCGCACAGGCGGGACGGCGGGGCAAGACTGCCGGCACGCGCTACGGCGAGGCCTATCAAAGCATTTTTCCGGCCGTTGTATCGGCTCTCATGGAGTGACCCGATGCGCACGATTCACGAAACCGGCCTGACCAGCACGCTGCTGGCCGACGCCGGCGCGCGCTTCCTGCGTGCGGCGGTCAAACCCTTGCGAGCCGGATGGACCGTGCGCGGCCGCGCGCTGACGGTCTCGGTCCCTGCGGGCGACAACCTGGCGATCCATGCGGCGCTCGCGCTTGCGCAACCCGGCGATGTGCTGGTGGTGGACGCGCAGGGCTATACCGAGCGCGCGGTGATGGGCGGAATCATGTGTGCGCAGGCCGCCGCAAGCCGCCTTGCCGGCGTGGTGATCGACGGCGCGGTGCGGGATGCGGCTGAGCTGCGCCAGGGCCCGCTACCCGTATTCGCGGCCGCGGTGTCACCGGCAGGGCCGTCCAAGACCGGCGGCGGCAGCGTCAACCGTCAGATCCAGTGTGGCGGCGTGCGTGTCGAACCCGGCGACTGGATTCTTGGCGATGACGACGGACTGGTCGTGGTCGCGCCCGCGGAAATGGAAACGATGGTTGCGGCAGCACTTACCAAGGCCGGTACCGAAGCCCGCCGCATCGCCGCCATCGGGCGCGGTGAACTGCGCCCGGCGTGGCTAGACGAAGCGTTGGCCAAGGCCACGCTGGACATCGGCCTTGCGCCGCGCGAGTCCAAATAACACTTATCCAGAACAACAGGAGGAAGACAATGAACTTGAAGCAAAAACTGGGCGTGATCGCCCTGATGGCGGGTCTTGCGCCCATGGCGTCGGCCCACGCGGACTATCCCGAAAGGCCGATCCGCATGGTCGTGCCGTTCGCGGCGGGCGGTCCAGCCGACATGGTCGGACGCGAGTTTGCCAAGCTGTTCAGCGACAAGCTCGGCCAACCCGTGGTGGTCGTGAACGCGGGCGGCGGGCACGGCGTGCCCGCGCTGAATCAGGTGCTGGGCGCCGAGGCTGATGGCTACACGTTGCTAATGCCCGCGTCCGGCAACATGACGGTGCCGTCCAAAGCGATGCAGGGCAAGAACGTGCTGGAAATCCTGGCGCCCATCAGCCAGCTGACCGAAAGCCCGCATGTGCTGGTGGTGAACGCGCAGATGCCGGTGAACTCGGTGGCTGATCTGGTCGATTACGCCCGCGCTCATCCCGGCAAGGTCAACTTCGGATCGGCGGGCGTGGGCGGCGTGGCGCACCTGGGGATGGAGCTCTTCAAAAGCAAGGCCAAGGTGGACGTGGTGCATGTGCCTTATCGGGGCACATCGCAGGTGCTGACCGACCTGGCAGCGGGCCAGGTGCAGGCGCTGTTCAGCAGCATGCCGTCGCTCAAGCCCATGATCGACAAGGGGGCGGTGAAGGCGCTGGCAATGAGTGCGCCGAGCAAGGGCGCGGACACGGCTAAATTGCCGCTGATTTCCCAGACCCTGCCGGGCGTGTCGTACACCACCTGGTACGGACTCTTCGCCAAGGCGGGCACACCGCCCGAGGTGCTCGCCAAGCTGAATGAGGCGGTGGTCGAAACGCTGAAGAATCCCGAGCTGAACCAGAAGTTCGAGTCTCAGGGCGTGGAGTTCGTCTCAAGCACGCCGCAACAGCTTGCCGACACGGTCCGGCGCGATACGGCGCAGTGGACGGCGCTGATCAACGAGGCCGGCATCGTGATCGAGTAGGGACCGGGATCGAGTGGGTATCGGGATCGAGAAGGGATCGCGCCCGTGCAGGCGGGGCAGGGCAGTCGCCGTGCCCCGCTTCTGCTACGACTTAACACGTCTTTCCCCGCGCGCCTTTGCTATAAAAGCGGCTATAGCACTTCTGTAGGGCCGGGAAAATGTCGATGTCCACGATCAGCCGCTGCGGCGCGGCGTTGTTTTTTGTCGCGCTGGTGGCGGGGTGCTCGTCCAGCAAACCGACGGCTGCGGAAAAGGCCAGCATGGCGGCCACCACTCCCGCCCGGTCCAACGATGAGTGCAAGGGCAATCGCAAGAAATGCCTGCACGAAGGCTCCTACGATGTCGGCGAGCGCGATTACGCCGAAGACGAAGCCAAGCGCCTGAACCTTGCCGAGTCCCAGCGCCTGCGGCGCCTGTTCGGAAAGTAAACTCCGTCGTCTTCCCCCCGCACACTCGCTGTCCATGACCCGAAAACCGCTTGCCATCATTCAGATGGGCCGCCCGCCCGAGGACCTGCGACAGGCGCAGGGCGAACAATCCGACTGGATGCTGGCCGCGCTGGACGCCCCGGACCTGCCGGTGCGGGTCTTCAAGCCCCACGACGATGACCCCTTGCCCGCATGGGGCGACGTTTCCGGCGCCGTGCTGACGGGATCGTGGTCCATGGTGACGGACCGCGAACCCTGGAGCGAGCGCACGGCCGAATGGCTGCGCGGCGCGCATGGAGCGCGGTTGCCGCTCCTGGGCATCTGCTACGGCCATCAACTGATGGCGCACGCGCTGGGCGGCGTCGTCGACTTTCATCCGCAGGGGCGCGAGATCGGCCAGCACGCCATCGACTTCTGCACTGACGTGGGCGACGATGCGTTGCTCCGCGCGCTGCCGCGGCGCTTTCTGGCCAATCTGACGCATGAGCAAAGCGTGCTGACGCCGCCGCCGGGCGCCGAAGTGCTGGCGCGTTCGCGGCATGATCCGCACCAGGTCCTGCGATATGGCCCGAACGCGTGGTCGGTGCAATTCCATCCCGAGTTCTCGCCGACGCTGATGTCGGCGTGCCTGTCGCGGCGCGCACCGGTGTTCGAGGCCGAGGGGCACGACGTGGCGGCGATGGTGGCCGGGCTTGTTTCCACGCACGATGCGCGCCAACTGCTGCGCACCTTTGCGCGCAGCGTTACGTCCGCAAACCGCTAAGCGCGTAACCCTCCAAGCGCGCAACCCGCATCCTGTCTTCATAGCACACACACATGACACGCCTGCCAGCGTGGCAAACGCGCGCGCCGCTGTCGGCCTCGCGCCACAGAAAAGCGATTATTTCCATTTCTTTCCGCGAAATCGCTTGTGTCCCCAGAACTGACATATTGCGTCCCTAGAATCCGTTCCTGCCATGCGCCGTGTGCATCACTGTGCCGCCTGCAATGCGGGTCTGGCTACATGCGCATGTCTGTTCACATCAATGGGAATCTGTAATGAAAAAGACTCTGTTCGCCACCGCCATCTTTGCCGCGCTGTCCGGCATGGCGCAGGCGGAAACCTCGGTGACGCTGTACGGCTTGATCGATACGGGCGTGGGCTATCAGCGGATCAAGGGCGATGGCTTCCATGAATCCAAGGTCGGCATGAGCAACGGCGTTTCCAGCGGTTCGCGCTGGGGCCTGCGCGGTTCCGAAGACCTGGGCGACGGCCTCTCCGCCGTGTTCACGCTGGAAAGCGGCTTCAACTCGGCCAACGGCCAATCGGGCCAGAGCGGCCGCCTGTTCGGCCGTCAAGCCACCATCGGCCTGAAGAGCTCGTCGTGGGGCCTGCTGGAATTCGGTCGTCAGACCAACATCGCTTCCAAGTACCTGGGTTCGATCGATCCGTTCGGCGCCAGCTACGGCCAAGCCAACATCGGCAACGCGTTCAGCGCCGCCAACACCGTCCGCTACGACAACATGGTCCAGTACGCGACCCCGTCGTTCGGCGGCTTCCAGGCTGGCATCGGCTACTCGTTCAACATCGCCGACACGACCGCTGCCCAGACCGGCTTCCGCACCGCTAACAACACCCGCGCCATCACCGCCGGCGTGCGTTATGTGAACGGCCCGCTGAACGTCGCCCTGACGTACGACCAACTGAATCTGGCCAACCAGCTCGGCAACGATGCCACGCCCAAGTCGTGGAGCATCGCCGGCTCGTACGACTTCGAAGTCGTGAAGCTGGCTGCCGCCTTCGGCCAGACGCGTGACGGCTGGTTCACCGGTCAAAGCATCAACGCCTTCGGCAGCACCGAAACCATCGCCGATGGCTTCCGTTCGAACGCTGGCGTCGAAGACTTCAAGGCCAATTCGTACATGCTCGGCGTGACCGTTCCGCTCGGCGCCAGCTCCATCATGGCTTCGTGGCAACGTGCCGATCCGGACAGCGATCTGCTGACCGGCGGCGATTCGGCCATGAATGTGTACAGCATTGGCTACACGTACAACCTGTCCAAGCGTACGAACCTGTACGCGCTGGGCTCCTACGCCACGGACTTCGCGTTCATCGACGGCGTGAAGAGCACGGTCGGCATGGTCGGTGTCCGTCATCGCTTCTAAGCGGCAGACGTGATGAGCGGCGCGCGCCCGGCGCGCGCCGCTTGCGCCCTGCACCGCGGTTGCACTGAGCGGATTGGGCGTCTTACCCGGCCACAGACGCGAAAAAAGCGGCCACCTCCCTAGCTCCACTCCCAGTCCGCTCACCCGAACTCCGATCACGGCAATCTGAAAGCCCGCGCATCCTTCGCGCGGGCTTTGCCATTTGCGGATGCCGGATTGCGTAGCATTTTGGATCACCCTGACGGACCGTCATCGCCCGAGGGCAGGGGGCTGTCGTTGTAGTATTGAACGCTCAGCCTAATCATCGGATTGCTATGCACACGCACAACGCACGGCTCGCGGAAACGACATTGGCGTTGGCGCTGGCCATGGCCGTAGGCGCATCGGCGCAGGCCCAGAATGTTCAGTCGGCGGATGCAGCGGCGGCAGCGGCACCCGCGTCTGCCGCAGCGGCCCCCGCAGCGCCAGCAGCTGCATCGCCTGCGCCAGCCGCGCCAGCTCCCGCAGCGCCTGCACCAGCTTCGCCTGCACCAGCTTCGCCCGCACCAGCATCGCCCGCATCAGCATCGCCCGCGCCGGCATCGCCCGCGCCGGCATCGCCCGCGCCGGCAGCACCCGCAGCGCCGGCACCCGCATCACCGGCATCGCCAGCAGCGACGCCTCCGCCCGCCGGAGCGCCGCCCGCCGGATCGCCGGCCGCCACCCAACAGGACCCTAACGGAGCCGCATTCGATGCCGCCACCGCTCCGCCGCCGCAGCCGCAGACGCTGCAGGTGCTCGACGGCAAGCTCAAGGTCCTCATCCCCGCGGGCTTCACCGAAACCGAATTTCCGGCGGACCCGGCAACGCCCGAGGTCTCCGGCAAGATCTATCTGAATCGCGCCACCATGCAGGCCATCATCGTGATCGATGTGCCGGTCGAACTGGCCGTCGGCGACGACGACGCATTCACGTTGGGCGCGATGGCCGCGGGCTTTCAGTCGCAGCAGAAGGAAGCAGTGCCAACGTTCAAGAAGACGGGCGACGGCGCGTTCAAGGTCGGCAGCATCGGCGTCTTTCAGTTGGACGCGACCAGCAAGCTGTCTGGCCGTCCGGCCGAGCTGACGGCGCTGTTCGCGGCGTCAGGCAAGAAGGTGGTGACGTTTTCCGCCTACACACTCACGCAAGAAAAAGCCCGGCATCCCGGGCTGGTCGACGCGTTGAAGCAGGGCATGTCGGTGGCGCCATGACGCCCTGTGTTTGCCCGATGCAATGGCTCGGACGGCGGGCGTAGGTGCCTGCGCCGCCGTGCGCCCGTTCTCTGATCCAACGTCAGTTCGGTTTCCAGAACACGTAATCGGCCTGGTATTTGACCTGCTCCCGTTGGCCCTTGTTGGCCGCCGAGCAGGGCGCCTGCGGCACGCCGCCGCCCGCGCGCACGAACCGCTGGATGTAGGTCACGCCGGTCAACAGTCCCACGCCCGATGACGGATTGGCCAGGACGAGCTGGTCGTACAGGCGGTCAGGCCCGGCATTGGCGCGCACGGTTTCCATGCCGGTCAAGGTCGACCCGTCGGCCGCCCGCCAGGTTTCCGGCGGACTCTTGTAGGTGCCGGTCTGTCCGGACTGGCCCGCGCCCAACGTGGCGGCCGCGCCCGCGATGACCCACGTGTAGCGCGCGCCGTCGGTTTGCGTCAGCCGGCATTCGTACGTGATGGCGCCTTCAGCCGGCGCCTGCCAGATGATGCGATTGTCGGCGGGCACCTGCATGATCTGCGGCGCCTTGTCTTGTGCGGCCGCGCCGGTCGCGATAACCGCGAGGCCAGCCGTCAGCAGCAGGCGGGTCAGCGTCAGGCGGGTCTGCTTCAGTTGGGTCTGCTTCAGGCGCGCTTGAGTCGGAATGCAGTTCATCCATGCTCCTAGTGACTGGCCGGGCGGGCCGGGCGCGCCCGCGATGGCATTGGTATGGCGAGAAGGCTTGCCCGAGGGCCGGCGCCGCGCGCCGGATCGGGCCATTCTGCCACGATTCCCGGGCAACGCATCGCTCAATTCACCTGCAGTGTGTAGGCGGTTCGGCCGCGCAAGAGTGTCAGCACCAGCGGCTGCGCGCCTGCGCCGGCTAGCAGGTTGCGCAGGTCGGCCAGCGTGCTGACCGGCCGCTGGTTCACGCCGATGACGATGTCCCCGCGCTGAAGCCGGGCGGCCACGGGGCCGCGATCGGGAAACGTGGCGCTGACCGCAGCGCCGTCATTGCCCTGCACGCGTTGCGCGCGTCCCACCTCGGAAAACTCCACGCCCATCATCCGGGCGTCCAGCGATCCGGCATGAAGGCGCTCGTTCTGTTCGGGCTCGATGCGCAGCAGGACCTCGGTCTTTGCGCCGGCGCGGGACAATCCCAAACGCACTTGGCGGCCCACCGGCAACAGGCCTTCCGCGTTGCGCAGTTGGGCACTGGAGCCGATCGTCTTGCCGTCGATGGACAGGATCTGGTCGCGGGCCTGAACGCCCGCCTTTTGTGCGGGCGAGCCATCGGCGACCCGCGCCACGACGACGCCGGTCGATCCCGGCGCCAGTCCAAGCTGGCGGGTATTGCGCGGCGTGATGTCCAGCGTGTCCAAGCCTAGTCCGCCGCGCTGCACCTGCCCGTGTTGCAGCAGTTGCTGCATGACTTCGCCCGCCAGATTCGACGGGATGGCAAAGCCGATGCCCACGTTGCCGCCCGAGGGCGTGTAGATCATGGTGTTGATGCCGACCAGATCGCCGTTCAGGTTGACCAGCGCGCCGCCCGAGTTGCCGGGATTGATGGATGCGTCGGTCTGGATGAAGTTCTGGTAGCCCGCGGCGCGCAGACTGGACCGGTCCAGCGCGGAAACGATGCCGGACGACGCCGACTGTCCGAGGCCGTAGGGATCGCCGATCGCCACCACGAAATCGCCCACGCGCAGGTCGCTGGAGTCGGACAGCGTCAGCGCTTGCAGGTTCTGCGCGGCGATGCGCAGCACGGCCAGATCCGTATCCGGGTCGCTGCCCACCACCGTGGCGTTGAACGTGCGCCCGTCCTGCAGCGACACGCGGATGGCGGATGCGCCGCGCACCACGTGATGGTTGGTCAGGATATTGCCTTGGCTTGCGTCCACGATGACGCCCGAGCCCACGTTCTGCCGCAGGCTGCCGGGCGGGACGGCGCGGCCGCCGCTCGATGCCGCAGCGTCGCTGGAGGCTGAAATGTTGACCACGGCCGGCGTGACGCGTTCGAGCATCGGCGCCAGCGAGGGCAGAGGTTGGCCGCCGACAGCCACAGGCAGCGCCGCGCGGCCGGGCAGGGGCGCCGACGCCAACACAAGCAGGCTGACGGCGGCCAGCGCGGCGGGCAGGCGTTGGAAGATCAGGAGAGCGCGCCGCGTGGCGGGTGCGAATTTAAGGCGGGGCGGTGAAGCCGGGTGGGGCATTTCGGTCCTTCATGCAGCGACGCGGCAGTATCGGGCGGCGCTGCTGCAGGGATGTGACGGCGCGCGAAGGCGGCAGGCTGCCAGCGCGCGGACGCGCGCCGGCAGGTCACGGATTGTCGCCGAACTTCCCCCAGGAAAAGCCCGGCGTGCCCCGCAATGCGTCAGAAGCCGACCGCTTGCCCGTCGCGGCGCGAGTCCGAAGCCGCCAAGTAGCCGCCTTGCGGCAGGCGGCAGATGAGCTGCGCCGAGCCGAATTCGAGGCTGTCCACCGGCGCCACCGCGACGTTGTGGCCGCGCGCGCGCAGCGTATCGACGACGTCCGCCGGCAGATGCGATTCCACGTTCACGACCGGGCCCTTCTCGACGCGGAAGCGCGGCGCATCGCTCATGGCCTGCGGGTTCTGGCCGAAGGCGGCCAAGCGCGTGACCATCTGCAGATGGCCCTGCGCCTGCATCGAGCCGCCCATCACGCCAAACGACATGAGGGGCTGGCCGCCACGCGTCACGAACGCGGGGATGATGGTGTGCATCGGCTTCTTGCGCGGCGCGACCTGGTTGACGTGGCCGGGCGTCAGCACGAAGTTCAGGCCGCGGTTGTGCAGGCTGATGCCGGTGCCCGGCACGACCACGCCCGAGCCGAAACCGTGATAGTTGGACTGGATGAACGACACCATCGTGCCGCTGGCGTCCGCCGCGGTCAGGTAGACGGTGCCGCCGGTGGCAGGCGTGCCTGCGGTGGGCACGCTGGCGCGGTCCATCGAGATCAGGCGGGCGCGCTCGGCCAGATAGGCGCGGTCGAGCAGGGCGCGCGCATCGGTGCGCATGTGGCGCGGATCGGCGACGTGATGGTGCAGGTCGGCAAACGCCAGCTTCATGGCTTCGATGCTGACGTGGTAGTAGTCGGCGCTGTCCCGGCCCATGCCTTCCAGGTCGAATTGTTCCAGCATGCCCAGCGCCATCAGCGCCGAAATGCCCTGGCCGCTGGGCGGGATCTCGTGCAGCTCGTAGTCGCGGAACGACTGCGAGATAGGCTTGACCCATTCGGCCTGATGTTCGGCCAGGTCCACGGCGCTGAGCGCGCCGCCCGTCTTGCTGGCGTAGTCTGCGATCTTGCGGGCCAGTTCGCCGCGGTAGAAGCTTTCGCCGCCGGTTTCGGCGATGTCGCGCAGGGTCTTGGCCTGGTCCGGAAAGCGCCACCATTCGCCCGCCTGAGGCGCGCGGCCCTGCGGCAGGAAGGCCTCGGCAAAGCCGGGCTCGGCCGCAAGCTTGGGCGCCTGGTTGGCCCATTGGCGCGCAATGGTGGGCGACACCGCAAAGCCTTCCTCGGCGTAGGCGATCGCGGGTTCGAAAAGCTTGGCGAAGGGCAGCTTGCCGAAGCGGTCGGACAGGGCCTTCCAGCCGGCAATCTGGCCCGGCACGGTGACCGTGCCCCAGCCGGTTCCCGGCATGGCGTCGCGGCCCTTGAAGTAATCGGGCGTCCACGCGGCCGGCGCACAGCCGCTGGAGTTCAGGCCGTGGAGCTGGCCGTCGTGCCAGACCAGGGCAAACATATCGCCGCCGATCCCGTTCATCACGGGTTCGACGACGGTCAGGGCGATCGCGGTGGCAATGGCGCTGTCAACCGCATTACCACCGGCCAGCAGCATGCGTAGTCCCGCCTGCGCAGCCAGCGGCTGGCTGGTCGCGACCGCGTTGGCGGCCAGGACCGGCATTTTTCGGGAAGCGTACGGAAAAGACCAATCGAAGGGGGAGGACATGGATGCTGGAACTCGTTAGAAAAATTACTGCGGGGTGATGCCGGCCTGGTCGATCAGCTGCTTGGTGCGCGGAATCTCGGCCTTGATGAAGGCGGCGAATTCCTCGCGGCTGCCGCCACGCGGCTCGGCGCCGGCTTCGGCGAGCTTACCGCGCAATGCGGGATCGGCGAGCACTTTGTTGACGGCCTGGTTGAGCTTGTCGAGGATCGGCGCGGGCGTGCCCTGCGGCGCGACAAGGCCGTACCACGGCGCGATGTCGTAGCCCGAGAAGCCTTGTTCGGCAATCGTGGGGATGTCCGGCGCCAGCGCCGAGCGCTGCGAATTGGACATGCCCAGCGCCAGCAGCGAGCCGCTCTTGGCTTGGGGCAGGCCGGTCATGATGGTGTCGAAGTACATCGATACCTGACCGCTCAGCAGGGCGGGGATGGCTTCGCCGGCGCCCTTGTAGGGCACGTGCAGGATGTCGATGCCGGCAACGGACTTGAGCATCTCGCCCGCCATGTGCGAGGTCGTGCCCGTGCCGAACGAGGCGTACGTCAGCTTGCCGGGATTGGCGCGCGCGTAGGCCACCATTTCGGGCAGCGTTTTGAACGGCTGCGACGGATTGGCCAGCAGGATGTTCGGCGTGTAGGCCACCATCGACACCAGCTCGAAGGCGTCGGGGTCATAAGCCAGGCGCTTTTGCAGGAAGCGGTTGGTGACGACGGCAGCCGGGCCGCCCATCAGCAACGTGTAGCCGTCCGCCGCCGACCGCGCGACCGACGCGCTGCCGATCGCGGCCGCGGCGCCCGGGCGGGCCTCGATGACGAAGGGCTGACCCAGTTCGGCGGACAGCGCCGCGCCAAGCTGGCGCGAGATCAGGTCCGTGGCCGAGCCGGCCTGGAAGGGCACGACGATGCGCACGGGATGCTGCGGCCAGTCCGTGGCTTGCGCGGCCGCTTGGGCCCCGAAGGCCATCGCGGCGGCGCCTGCCAGCGCCCGGATGAGACGAAGTTTCATGGATTCCCCTTGATCGCGTTATGGAAAGCGTATGGGCCGGGTCGGATCTCTTGCCCGTTCCGGCCGAGCAGGCGCGGTCTGCCGCGTCCTGCCCTGAATTAAACGCAAGCGACGCATCCCCGGCCATTAGGATTTGCATCCATGGATCATTGGATCCAGTTTGTGTTATTTTCGCCCTTATCTATCATGGCGGCTTTTCCAGCCCGGGGACGTCAGTGCTGCAATTCCAGAAGACAGCCATCAGCGCCGAAGACGAGGCGTACCTGCATCTACAGCGCGAAATCCGCCTGGGCCGCTATGCGCCCGGCCAGCGCCTCGTGCCTGACGTGGTGGCCGCCGAAATCGGCACCAGCCGCATGCCGGTGCGCGGCGCGCTGCGTCGCCTGGCTTCGGAAGGCCTGGTCGAAATCCGCGCCAATCGTGGTGCGGTGGTACGCGGCCTGAATCAGCAGGAGATGCTCGAGGTCTTCGAAATGCGCTCGGTCCTGGAAGGCTTGGCCACCCGCAATGCCGTGGCCAACATGGGACCCGAACACATCCGCCGCCTTACCAACATGCTCGAACAGCTGGACCAGGGCGCAAGCGAAGACCTCGACTGGACCGCCGCCCACCGCGAATTCCACGAATACCTGTGCAGCTTCTGTAAACAACCGCGCCTGCTGAACCAGATCTCGGAACTGCACTCGGTCGTCGAACCCTATATGCGCCTCTGGGCCGCCCAACCCGGCCGCGTGCTGCGCGTCCGCGAATCGCACCAGGAACTGATCGACGCGCTGCAAACCCGCGACGCCTCACGCTGCGAAGCGGCGATGCGCCAGCACGTGCTGAACACGGTACCCGCCTTGCAGGCGTTTCTGGAGCAGGCGGGCTGATCCACGTGCGGCCGCGCCCTGGGTGTCAGACACCGCTCAACAGAAATCAGCCCTTTAGGGCGTCACACACCCTTTAACGCGCCCTTCTTCCTGCGCCCGATCTTCGCCTCGCTCGCAATCACACCCGCCACGATCAGCGCCGCGCCGACCAGCGCCAGCGCCGGCAGACGGTCGCCCGCCAGCCGCCCGACGATCCCTCCCCAAACCGGCTCGCCTGCGTAAATCACCGTCGCACGCGTTGGCGACACCGATTTCTGCGCCCAGTTCATCGTCAACTGAATAACGGCGCTGGCCAGCCCCAGACCGATCGCGGCGCCCGCCCACAGCCACGAGAACGCCGGAATCGCCTCGCCCAACACCGGCATCAACGCAAATGACAACAGCCCCGCCGTCATCAGTTGCACGAACGTCACGCGGCGGCTGTCGACCTTGCTGGCGAACAGGCCGATCAGGATGATCTCTGCGGCAATCGCCACCGCGCCAGCCAGCGTGGCTGCCTCGCCCGGTGAAAAACTCAACGTCCCTGCCTCCGGACCGGCCAGCAGGATCAGCCCGGTAAACGCCAGCCCCACGCCGATCCAGCTCATCAATCCCGGCGGACGCTTCAAGGCCGCCCATTGCAGCAACGGCACGATCGGCACGTAAAGCGCCGTGATGAACGCGGACTGGCTGCTCGTAATGGTGCGAAGGCCGTGGGTCTGCAGGTAATAGCCCAGGAACAGGGCACTGCCAATCGCAATGCCGGCGCCCAGCTCATACCGGGTCAGTCCGGCCATGTGCTTGCGAAACACCAGTAGCGCCATCAGCCCCGCGATGGTGAACCGCAGGCCTACGAAAAACAGCGGGCCGCTGTGCTGCATGGCGATGTGAATGATGAGGAATGTGCTACCCCACAACATGGTGACCAGCACCAGGGCGATTTCCTGGCGGGACAAGGCGAACATTGATTTGTTGGTTTCCACGGCTCAGCTGACGAGGTATGCTTGTCAAAATTTTTGAGCAATATACTGCACATTTTGCCTTCCACACCGAATGTCCTTTCCCACGTGGCGGCCAACCTTCGCCGGTTGCGCAAACAGGCGGGCTGGAGTCAGTCGAATCTGGCAGAAGCTTCCGGCATCAGTCGCCGCATGATCGCCGGTCTGGAAGCAGGTTCCGCCAATGTCAGCCTGGCCAGCCTGGACAAATTGGCCGCGCCCTTGGGCGTGGGATTCGTCGACCTGGTCAGTGACCCCGCGCGGGAACACCGGCGCATCGAGGCAACCGCATGGCAAGGCAAGCAACCGGGCAGCCGCGCGATCCTGCTGGGCGCCGCCCCGGCCAGCGGCGAAGCGCAGCTCTGGATCTGGACGCTGGAAGCCGGCGAACAATACATCGCCGAACCCGATCCCGACGGCTGGCACGAAATGATCTATGTGATCGAAGGCTCACTGCGCCTGGATCTTTCCGGACAATCGCAGCGCATCGCCGCCGACGATTTCGCCATCTACAGCAGCGCGCAGCCCTACGCTTACTACAACGACGAAGACATTCGCCTGCGGTTCGTGCGTAACGTGCTGCGGTAGGGCAGAGCTGGGCGAAACCGGCCTGGCCGCTCACCGGACAGCATTTGCGGATCTCCGTCGCATTCGCATATAGCCGGGAGTAATATGACGCGTCCGGCGGCGTCAGTCCGCTGGCGCGAGCAAGCCGATTCACGCCTGGTCCTTCCCACCCCCTGTCGACAGCGGAGCATCCCTCCGTGCCTGCCCTCGGTGTCTGCAAGTCCTGGCGCGCAAGCGGCCATAAAAAAGACATCGAGGAGAAGAGGATTGGACAAGCAAGAGTCGGGCGGCTGGTATTTCGGCTGGAACATCGTCGGCGCCGCCACGGTACTCACCCTGTTTACGGTCGGCCTGCGCATGGGCATCGGGCCGTTCTTCCTGCCCATGGCCGAGGGGCTGGGTTTTTCGCGCAGCCTGCTCTCGGGCATCGTCGCAATCGGCATGCTGTGCTATGGCCTGGGCATGCCGCTCGCCGGCTATCTGGTCAGCGTGCGCGGCACGCGTTTCGTGCTGTTGACCGGCACGGCCATCGTTGTACTGGCCTCGATCTGGACCGTCTTCGCGCGCGGCCCGCTCGAATTCCTGCTGGCCTTCGGCGTCGCGCTGTCCATCGGCCTGGCCTTCACCAGCCCGGTCGCGCTGACGCCCGTGATCAGCCGCTGGTTCACGCGCCAGCGCGGCATGGCGCTCTTCTTCCTGTCCACGGGGTCGATGGCCGGCATTGCGCTAATGACTCCCACGCTTACCTACGCCATCTCGGCCGTGGGCTGGCAGGAAACGCTGCTGGGCTTTGCGGTGCTGTTTGCGCTGCTGACCGTGCCGGTTGCGCTCTTTGTGATGCGCGACGAGGCGCCCGAGCACACCGACCTGCTGCCCCACCAGATCATCGAAAAGACCGGCGCGGCCAAACCGGCAGCCAAGACGCCCGCGCCAAGGCTGGGTGATGCCCTGCGAACGTTGCCGTTCTGGCAAGTCGCGTTGGGCTTGTTTGCCTGTGGGTTCAGCATGAATTTGCTGGGCACGCACGGCATGCCCATGCTGATGGACCACGGCTTTGACGCCACCACCAGCTCGCTGGGTATCGGCCTGATCGGCCTGGTCGCCATTTTCAGCACCCTGGTGCTGGGCCGCATGTCCGATCAGGTCGAACGCCGCAACATCCTTGCCGCCATCTATCTGGTGCGGGGCCTCGGTTTTTTCGCGCTGGTCATGGTGGGCGCGCATTGGGAACTGTATCTGGCCGCCACCATCGGCGGCATCGTCTGGGCCGGCAGCATCGCGCTGTCCTCGGCCATCCTGGCCGACGTCTATGGCATTCGGCTGGTCGGCGTGCTCTACGGCCTGACGTATCTGGGCCATCAGATCGGCGGCATGATCAGCTCATGGCTGGGCGGCTGGGCGTTCGAGACGTTTGGCACGCACTGGGTGGCGTTCGGGTCGGCCGGCACGCTGCTGTTCCTGGCCGCGTTCATCTCGATGCGCTTGCCGCCGCGCGGCATCCTGCGCGCGCCAAGCGCGGTGCCTGCCGCCAGCCGCTGAATCGTCCGAGCGGCGGCGGTATGCCAGGGGTGCGCCGCACCCCTGGCCCGCAGGCGTTAGCGGTCTTTCAGCAACGACACCAGCTCGGGCACATAACGCTCGCCGCCGCCTTGCGCGACCGCCTGATCGAACGTCTGCTGCACGGCGGCGCCGATCTCGCGGACCGCACCGGCTTCGGCGGCCATGGTGTTGTAGTACGAAAGATCCTTCTGCGCGTTCGACATGAAAAAGCGCAGCGACGACGGGTCCTGTTCCAGCAGATAGGGCTTGATGCGCTCCAGCGCCACCCCCCCGCCGCCGCCCTTGGTCAGCACGTCGGCAAAGACCGCCGGGTCGATGTCCGAGCGCAGCGCGCACGCCGCGGCTTCGGACAGCAGCGCCACCACGCCCAGCGACACATAGTTGTGCAGCAGCTTCATGCGGTGGCCTGCGCCCACCGGGCCGGCATGCGTGATGTTTTCGGCAAAGCAGGCGAGCAGCGGCTTGCATTCCTCGAAGAGCGCCGCGTCGCCGCCCACCAGGAGATTCAGACGGCCTTCGGCGGCTTCCTTCGGGGTGCGCGTCATGGGGGCGTCCAGAAAGCGTCCGCCGCTTTCAGTGACGGCCTGTGCAACCTTCAGGGTCGACGACGGGATGGCCGTCGAGCAGTCGATGATGACCGTGCCGGGACGCAGCCCCTCGAGCACGCCGGCCGGCGACAGCAGCACGGCTTCGACTTGCGGACTGCCCGTGACGCACAGGATGATCACATCCGACTGTGCCGCCAACTCGGCGCCGCTCGCCACGCTGACTGCGCCTGCAGCCTTGAGCGCATCCAGCGGCTGGTTGCCCGGGTGTTCCAGCACGGTCAGCGCGTGACCATGCTTGACCAGATTGCTTGCAATGCCGTGGCCCATGAGGCCGATACCAACCATGCCGACTTTCGCCATCTTCAAATGCTCCTGCCATGTAGGGTGATTGTTGTGCCGTAAATCTTACCCTCAGAAGGAGCGGGCGGGGCCGGGAGGGCGCGGCGACTGTCCGCCGCCATGGGGGGCGTGTGTTGAGGATTCCGCATGCGTCCGCGCCCCGATCACCGCGCTATGCCTGCGCCCGCGCGTCTGGAATACTTTCGGGGATCGTCCTTCGGGACTCTTGCATCGCCAGCCATGACAGACTCCCTTCCCGCCGGTTTCACGCCCTGGTATCCCAGCAGCCAGTTCATGCGCCACCTGAACGACCTCGGCCCGTTCTACCGCCGCAAGGCCGACAACGTGCTGGCGCTGCGTGTCACCACGGCGCACGGCAACATGCACGGCATGGCGCATGGGGGATTTCTGGCCACGTTCGCCGACAGTGCGCTCGGCCTGGTCATCTCGGAAGACGCCCACGTGTCTGTGGTCACGGCGCAGATGTCCGTTGAGTTTTTGAACGCCGTCAATCCCGGCGACTGGCTTGAGTGACCTGCACCCAGATTTAGTACGGCACCGACATGGAGTCCAGGGGTAAAAGACCTTTTTGCTGATGCGCCAGCACGAATTGCGCCGGGGTTAAATATCCGAGCGCACTGTGGGGCCGATCGGTGTTGTACTCGACCCGCCAGTTTTCGATCAAGTTTTTGGCCTGTCGCAAGGACAAGAACCAGTGCTCGTTAAGGCATTCGTCGCGGAACTTGCCGTTGAAACTTTCGATATAAGCGTTCTCCACCGGCTTGCCCGGCCGAATAAACGACAGCTTTACGCCGGCTTGGTAGGCCCAGGCATCCAAGGCTCTTCCTGCGAACTCCGGCCCGTTGTCCACGGTAATAGACCGCGGCAGCCCACGCATTTCAGCCAGCCGTTGCAGCACCGTGGCAACACGCACTCCCGGCAACGACGTATCGACCTCGATTGCCAGGCATTCGCGAGTGTAGTCATCGACGATATTCAAACAACGGAACCGGCGGCCATAGGCCAGGCCGTCGGCCACAAAGTCCATCGACCAACTTTGATTCGGCGCGGTCGCCGCTGGGCGAACCACGCGCTCGATCGCCGCGAGGCGCTTACGCTTGCGTTTGCGCACGCTCAACCCTGCCAGGCTGTACAGCCGCCAGACACGTTTGTGATTTGCTTGCCAGCCTTCGCGACGTAAGAGCACGTGGATCCTCCGATAGCCGTAGCGTCGTTTGGCCACTGCCATCTCTTTCATGCGCTCGGTCAGCGCAGCATCGCCCGTGCGCGTGCTCTCGTAGGCAAACAGCGACCGCGAAATTCCTACCAGCCCGCAGGCCCGGGTAACACCCATGCTGCGCGCGGTCATCAATGTCCTGACCGCCTCGCGCTTAGCCTGCGGGCTGACTACTTTCGGCTTAGCAGATCCTGAAGCGCCGCCTTGTCCAGCATCGACTCGGCCAACAGCTTCTTGAGCCTGTTGTTCTCCTGCTCCAACTCCTTGAGCCGTTGAGCGTCCGACACCGTCATACCACCGAACTTCGCCTTCCAGTTGTAGTACGTTGCCTCGGCGATACCGTGCTTGCGGCACAATTCTGCGGGCTTTACTCCTGCATCGGCCTCCTTGAGCACGCCGATGATTTGTTCTTCCGTGAATCGTTTCTTCATTGCCATTCCTTTGGGAACGGACTCTACATCGATTTCGTACTAATCACGGGGTGCAGGTCATGAGGCCCACGTGCAGATCGACAAGCAGGGCAAACGTCTCATCTACGCGACCTGCCGCCTGCAGGTGGAAGGCCGCGTCATGCTCAAGGCGAGCGCCGTATTCGCGGTGCGGCATGCTGCGGTGCCTGCTTCGGACGGCTGATCGGCGAAGCCGGCATGGCCGGCAGCACAGGCAATCACCCGCGAAACCGTACCGTGAGCCGCGCTACAGATAAGGCGTGGCCAGCCAGATCACCTTGTTGCGAAGGCGTTTCGTAAAGGGCGCCTGCAGCAGATCCTCCAGCGTCACGCGGTGCGCGTTGGCGATCAACGCATCAACGCGCGCGCCGATCCAGCGCGCCACCTCGGGATCGTAGATCTCGGTGTCCAGCTCGAAATTCAATCGCAGGCTGCGCGGGTCCAGGTTCGACGAGCCGGCATAAGTCCAGGCGCCATCAACCGTCATCAACTTGGAGTGATCGAACGCACCGCTCGATCGCCACACGCGGCAGCCCGTGCGCACCACCTGGTCAAGCTGCGCGGTCATCGCGTAGTCCACCAGCCGCAGATTGTTCTTGCCCGGAATCACGATGTCCACCACGATGCCGCGGCGCGCAGCCGTGGCCAGCGCACCGATCAGCGTCTGATCGGGCAGAAAGTAGGGCGACTGAATCCGCACGTGATGCCGCGCCACGGCCAACGCACCCAGCAGCATGTTGTGCGTGCTACCCAGCGCGCGGTCCGGGCCGGACGGCACACAGCGGATCGGCACGCGGCCCGACGGCGGCAGGTAATCAGGATCGAACCACGGCTTGGCCGACAGCGATTCGTGCGTCGTGAAATTCCAGTCATGCGCGAACACCGACATGAGCTGCGTCACGATGGGTCCTTCCACGCGGAAATGCGTATCGTGATTGGTGGCATCCCCCGCCAGCGCGCTGACAAACGCCGCCCGCACGTTCATGCCGCCCGTGAACCCCACGCGTCCGTCAACCACCAGCACCTTGCGGTGGCTGCGCAGATTCGCGTAGGGCATGCGCAGGACACCCAGCGGATTGGTCATGAACCGCGCCACGGGAACGCCCGCTTGCGCCAGCATGCGCACGATCGGCGGCCGGGAATACTTCGATCCCACCGCATCGATCAGCACCCGCACCTGCACGCCGCGCGCCTGCGCTTCGATCAGCGCCTCGGCCATCTCGCGCCCGATCGGATCGTTATCGAAGATGTAGCTCTGCATTGCCACCGAGTGCTGCGCCTCGCGGATGGCCTGCAACATCGCGGGATACGTCTCGTCGCCACCCGACAGCGGCCGCACTTCGTTGCCGCCCAGAAGCTCGAACCGGCTCACGCGGTCGCCCAGCACCTTTAACGACGCAAACTGCTCGCCCGAAATCGGCACCACATCCACCGGCGCGGTCGCAACCTGCCCGGCATCCTCAAGCATCGCGTCGTCCCGCTGCTGCGACACCCGCGTCTTGCGGATACGGTTGATCCCCGCCACAAAATAGAAGAGCGCCCCGAGGATCGGCGAGAACATCGCCACCCCCACCCAGCCAATGGCCGCCCGCACATCCTGCTTGGTCATCGCGGCATGCACCGCCGCGCCCGTGCCCGCCACGATGCTGATGGCAAAGGCAACATGAGGCCAGTATTCGATCAAAAATGCGTGTATGCGATCCATGGCGACGGCTTGAGACACGGCCTCCTGTGTTTAACCAAGCGCAAGAATAGCAAGGCTGCCGCCTGTGGCAAGACTACTTTTCGAAGGCGATTTCACATCCTTCAAAAAATCGTGCTAGAATTCGGCCTCTTCGTTGTTGAGCATCTTTCGAAACAGATTTCAAAGACGCGCGGCGATGAAGGTAGTGAAGTAAAGCACTGAGGGAAACTGAAGTGCAGAGCAGTACCAGTGGTGGCTGTAGCTCAGTTGGTAGAGTCCCGGATTGTGATTCCGGTTGTCGTGGGTTCGAGCCCCATCAGCCACCCCAAGAATTTCAAAGAAATCAGCCGCTTAGAGCGGCTTTTTTCTTTTCTGCTGCCTGCAAATTTCTAATATCTGAGGCGCTCTCTAATTTAATTAGAACGTTGGGGTGACCTTCACCTTCCGGCGGCGGTCATAAACGCGGCGTGTTGTGGCGGCGTTTTTGTGGGTTTCAGGGTTCTGCTCCCGGCTGACCATCTCAGTGACGTACATGGCGCGCAGGTCATGCGCCGTAAAGCGCTCCCCGCCAGCTTTCACGAAGTCGGCCATTATCTTTGACCAGTTCGCTTTGAACCCGGAATCCGTATACGGTGCGCCCGAGCGCGCAGCGAATACATATGCCGTGCCGTGACGCTTGGATAGCCCCACGGCCTCCTTGAGCAGCGTGCTGAGGAGAGGGGACCAAGATATCAGGTACTCGCGATCAGCTTCCGTAGCCTTCAGCTTTGCGGCCCTCACTTTGACACCCTCGGCAGTCAATGCCGATTCCTCAAGCTCTAGAATCTCAGCTCGTCGGCGTCCAGTGATGCCAACCATGAGGCCTATCAGCGCCGTCATATAGCTGCCTTCACCCCGAGAGTTGGCGATCTCCACGAACCTGTTCACTTCGACGTTCTCAGGCTTTCTGGATCTCGGCCGCTCTGGGTTGCGGCTCACGCCGTGGCACGGGTTCGCGTCGGCCAAGCCGTGTCGAATACCGTAGTTGAACGCAGACCCCAGAGCAGCCATTTCGCGGTTTGCCCGGGTGCCCCTTCCTTTCTCGCGCATGGCATCAAGGTATTTCCCCTTGTGGGCCGGCTTGAACTCCCGCGGCTTCATGTGTCCGAACAATGGCAAGAGGTGTGTGTCGAATGCGTCCTCGTAGTCGTCTACGGTTCGCTCGGCTAGAGCTGAGGGGTCCGCTTTCTGAATCAGCGATCTCTGGAATGCAATGAATCCTTTGCACATATCTGCAATAGAACCCCTAGCGAAGCCGCCGCCCTCCAGTTCTCTGGCCTGTCGTTCGGCAGCTGCCCGGTCATTCCCGAGGCCGTGGTACTTCTTGTTAATGATGGTGTAGTACCCGCGCTGTAACGCCTTTGAGGTTGGGGCAATTCGTCAGCGGACGCGTGGTCCCGGCGACGCAGACCGTCGCCGGTGTCATCGAGATTGCGACAACGGCTGAGACCGGTGCGGCAACGGACGACACGCGCGCGGTGACTCCGTTGAAGCTCGGACAATTTGTCAGCGGTCGCGTCGTCCCTGCGACCGAGTCTGTCGCAGGCCTTATTGAGATTGCAACGACCGCCGAGACTGGAGCGGCGACCGATGACACGCGCGCCGTAACTCCGCTCAAGCTGGGCCAGTTCGTCAGCGGCCGCGTGATTCCCGCGACGGAGGCTGCGGCTGGCATTGCTCGCGTCGCAACGCAAGCGCAAACGAACGCCGGAACCGACGACGCTACCATCGTCACGCCCAAGAAGCTGCGTTTCGGCTTCTCCATGTCCCTGGGAAATAACGGATATCTTTCTTTCCCGTCGTGGCTTGGCGGCCTGATTCTGCAATGGGGGCGGGGCACGATCACGCTGAACAACAATACCAATCCAGTCTATTACACCGGATCGTATGCGGCGACCTTGCCGATCCCTTTCCCGAACAACATCTTTGGCGTGTTTCCGACCATCGGCAATACGCCGAACGCGCTGGATACGATCAGCGTTGCAGGCATGACGACCGCGTCGGTTTCATTTACCGGAGCGACGTCGAACGAAGCAGCGCAAGCGCCCAACCTCTACTACCTCGCCATCGGGAACTGATATGGAAAACGAGAATGTCGAGCTTGAACCTGTGCAGAATGAATCGGTGGCCGAGAATGAGCCTGTGCCGCCGATATTCCTACTCACCATCGACGCGCAAGGTTTTCCCGACAATCTTCCGCGCCACGTACGAAGAAAACGGAACGTGGCCGAAAGACGGGTTTGAAGTCCCCGCCAGCGTGGCTGAAGCCTATATTCAATCCGAATCCAGGCATGAGCAAGAAATCGTCGAGACGGGGTCCGACAGTTTCGAAATCGTGGGTATGCAATGAGCGCCGAACGTGAGGCCATTCTTGGTGATTCCGTCCAAGCCCAGGTTTACACCGCAGGCTCGAACCTGGGCGATCAGTCCCATTTGACGGCCGCGCAATTGCCTCGGTGGCTGAATATCGCCATCAATAATCTGTCGTCGCCTGGTGCAAGGATGACCGATGGCGGACAGCAGGGTTTTGGCGCAGCCTCAAACAAAAACGTCATAACGATGGTCCGCGGCTATGCGCCGATGAAGGGTATTGTGATAACCCTCGGGACCAACGATTGGGCGAACCCTGGGACGTCCGCCCAGTCACTGCTGGATTCCTATCGCGGGATGATCCAGCACTGCAAGGCGTTAGGTTTGGCGGTGGTCGGGCTCAGCCCGCTTAACCGCTCCGGCGGTGGAAATGGCGTCCAGCATCCTGACGGCATCCATACCTTGGCGCAATTCCAGTACTGGATTGAGGCGGTTTGCCAAGAGCAGGGAGCCAAAGTGATTCAGGGCGGCGCGGAGCCGCTGGCTGCCGAACACTTCGCGGACGGCTGCATTTGAATGCGCTGGGCCACGACGTGTTCTGCGCGTGGCTGATCGAAAAAATGCGCGGTCTCGGGGTCTGGACCGCAATCTAGGGGCGTGGGTGCCCTACCGGCGACAGTCCTGAGTAGGTTTCCCGGAGGAGTAACCCAGCATGCGACAGTCAATGGGCTTGGCGTGCTTGGGCGAAAAAATCACGGCCAGAGCGCAGAGGACGGCAGCCAGCGCGATAAAAGGAACGATCCTTTTCATGTCATTTGAAATAAAAAAGTAACGATTCGCTTCATAGTTTACTCCATTCGGATTACTACTTTTTTAGAGTAGGACGATGGATACCAACCCACTATGGCGGGTTTTTTTACGTCTATAGGGGGACGGGTTTGAACATCCAAGACTTCGACGCCTTCGCGGCGAAATTCGCCGGGGTTCTGGCGCCGCGGTATCCATGCGATACCTGCAAGGATCTTGGCCGGCGCGCCTGAGCATGGCTGCCAGCGGTTCGCTGGTGGCCTATTACGCCTCGCCTTACCTCTCACTCATGTTGGGCATTCCCGAAGGTCTGGCGGGCTTCCTGACCGGGATGTTCGGCATGGCCATCGTGTCGCGCGCCTGGGAGGCGGTACAGGCTGCGCCCGTGGGCGCTCTTTGGCAGGCCGTCATAGACCGCGTGCGCGGCAAAGGGGCGTGACATGGACAGCACCGTCATTCTCACACTGTGGGCGGTGCTTGCTTTCGTCTGCTGACTGGTGGTGGCCGGCGGCGCGGCGCTGGCCGTCTTCGCGCGCGGTATCAAGGACACAACGCTGGAGCGGATCGGCCTGTCCGCCGTCTGCCTGACAGCGATCGGCGCGGCCTGCCGCATATTCGTGGCGGGCTGGGCGAGCGCGGGAGACGCGGCGCTCGCGGCATCGGCCGCCTTCTATGTGGCTGCGGTGACGGCCAAGCACATCAGGAGTTCCAAGCAATGACCCTTGCCGAAATCGTCGCCTCGGGCATCAACCCCGCATTGGCGCTGCTGCCACCCAAGATGGACACGCCCGAAGCGCGCATCATGCTGCTCGCGATCGGTCTACAAGAGTTCTCTCATGCCGTTAGACACTATTACGGAGAGGTAGCGTTGCTCGGCAGGTCGCGCTACAGGCAAAAAAATACCCAGGCTGGTGACCTGGGCGAATTGCGCCGCGATCCGCCGGCACGGGCGGCGCGATCGCCCGACGGGACGTCCCAACCATAATAAATTTACTAATGTCCGTGTGCTGAACACTTCTCCCGCTGCGTCTGTTGCATCCACCATCAACAGGCAACAAGGTCGGTCGGTACTTAAGCAGCCAAATTGGTTGCCGGCCACCGCGCGCCAAAGGTTTATCCCTTGTGATAACTAAGGCCGGCCGTCTCCCGCAGGGCTTTGCCGACAGATTCGCGAGTCGTCCAATCCTTTACCAAACATACTGAGGTGCTATCATGTGACGAACTGTTATAAAAATAAGGAATTGTAATGTTTGCTTTTACTAAGGCTGGCGCAAAGAAGTACTTACTGGGTTTTAGCATTGGTGCCTCGGCGCTTTTTGCCCCATTCGCCGTCTCCGCCGCCGGCTGCAGCTTTAAATCGTCAGCATCCCCTGACATGAGGGCAATCGTCGCTGAAAATGGAGGATTTCCGATTGGCGATGATATGTGCGCCAAGCTGAACAAGAACAATCTTCGCCTCGACTTTTCGGGGATGGCCACAGTCTTGGATGGCGTCTCGGTTGGCTGGGCATCGGTCACGATTTCGGATTTGAGAACGGGTTTAACGTCGTCCGAACACTCGATGAATACCGCGGTGAACGCTAGAGTCGCCAGCATGGACAAAGCGAAAGCCCTCACTTACGAGGCGCTTGGTAGTGCGGTAAGGACGCTCGATCTGAATAAGGCTATGGCCGCCTTGAAAGTCGAGATAGCCGCTCGAAAACGATAGGCAAGCCGCCACTTTGAAGCGGCGATTTCGCACAAGACTTATTGGCCACCTATCGACAAATTCAGGCAGTGAGCCACTGCATCCACCACCCTTGGTAGTAGCGCCGTCCGTCGATCTCTTCGAAGCCGCAAACCATCATGCCCCGGGTGGAGCAGAAGGTGAGCAGCTCGGGTTCGAGCAGGTCGGGGATCGGGCCCTTCGCGGTCGCGCCGAACTTGGCCAGGCCGTCCATCGTCATGACGCGCACCTGACGGCGCATGTCCTCCCGCGTGATCGAGTACATCCGCACGGAGCCGGTGACGGCGGGGGCCGGGTCGTTGTCGCGGCACTTCTGGCCGAGGTAGTGGGTGCGGACGACGGAGCAAAGCATGATTTTGCTGCGATAAAGCTGTATGGATATACAGTAAGTGGCAGCAGAATTGGGGTCAGGTCAGCGGCGTGGCGACGAGCTTTTCGGAGGGGAAGGGTACGAGGAAGTCGCGGCTTTGATCCGCGCTGGCGATCAGCCAGTCGCCGTAGGTGCCCTCGGGAAGGATCACCACCATGCGTTTTTCTTTGTTAGGTCGTTGGTAGTCGCGAAACAGCGGATCTTGGTCGGCGTGGATGGTGAGCATGGTGTAGCTGTCCTGCCATTGACCGGTCGCGTCGCGGTAGCGATCCCACAGTCCGGCCACGCCCAGCGGCGCGCCATCGGCCCGGGTGAAGCGCGTGGTCACGGCTTTGCCGGATCGCCAGTCGGGTTCGAAGATGGCATCGGCAGGGATGATGCAACGCCTGCGCCCAGCGCCAGGCATTGCGGAAGCTGAAAGCGTTGGCCACGCGGTCGTCGCGCGCGTTGAAGGTCGACAGCTTCTCCGCGCCGGGCAGAGCGTCCGGGCGGGTGGAACCAGATATCAGGCCCCAGCGGCCCGTCACGGCTTCGATGTCGCGCACCGCGTCGTCGCCGGCGTCATGCCGGCGGCCGATGGACGAAGATGCCTTGTTACCTCGGCCACATGTCGTACGTGCCCAGCACGCCCGGCCTGGTCACTCCGAACTTCTTCAGCAGCAGCTTGGCGTCTTTCAGGGTCTGGTAGTGGCTGCACATGGCGGTCCGGGCAGGGGGATGAAGTAGGACCTAGTCTGTCGATTTGCACAGCGATGTCGTTCTAATATTCAAGCCGGAAGCGGCGTGGATGCGTTGGCGTGTGCGGTCGTTTATTAGAAGAATTTCGCCGCCGAGCCGCGCCGATCCTAGAAGGCGCCACGGATTGTGATTCCGGTTGTCGTGGGTTCGAGCCCCATCAGCCACCCCAAGAATTCCCAATACATTACAGGCGCTTAGGCGCCTGTTTTGCTTTCTCGGGGAGATTCTGGGGAGAAATCGCCGTTTCGAGGCGCCTCATCTCCAACTCGTTCTGATCGCCGTCCAGCCCCACGCTGTGGCCCAACTGCTTCGCGCAGAAGGCCGGCATCATCCCAGCCATCAGCATCACCGTCGCGTACGTGTGCCGCATGTTGTACGGCCTTCTATAGCGAATCCCCAGCAGTTTCAGCGTCGGCGTCCAGAAGCTTCGCCGAAATGCGCGCTCGTCTTCCCATTGCGCTGAGTAACGCGGGTCGTTGAAAACCGCAGCGCCGGCCATCTGAGTGTGGTCGCGCTGGGCCTGGGTGGCTCCCAGCGCGCGGCTGTTCAGGATGACTTGGCGAGCCACGGCCGTCTTGGTCCGGTCTTTGCGCTCACCCCGAGCCAGTGCTTCCGCCGCCAGGACGGAACCGGATGCGAGATCTACATTCGGCCACTGCAATCCAAAGACTTCAGACGTATGCAGGCCGCTCCAAAACCAGAACTCGATCAGGTTGTGGACCTGCCCGGGAAACCGCTGAACGACGGACTCCAGAATGCTCTCCATCTCCCCGCGGCTGAGCGGGTCGGGTGGCTCTCGTTGATATTTCGCCCGCGGGATTCCATGGGCCGGATTCTCCGTCAGGATGCGGTCCTGAACGGCCAGGTTTAGGGCCTCGCGCACGACCGACACATAGTTGTTGATGGTCTTTCCGGACAAGTCCGGGCGGCCGGCATCGATGGTCAGGAAATGACTGAGGTTGGCGGATAGCTGCGGATAGTCCCCAGGCGCGCGCCGTGGTGGTCACAGATTGAGTGCTTCCGGAACTTGATGGCGCTGGCATACCCATCGCGCGTCGAAGACTCGATGCGCTGGGCCGACAGCCAGGTGTCGAGCTGCCCGCTGACAGGATTCGAAGAACCTCGGTGTTTATAATCGCCCGGGGCTGAGAGTGGCCAACCGATAATCACAACACGCAGATTAGAAGAATATTTCGAATGTCAGACGTGCACTTGAAATACCGGCCTGAAATTGACGGATTACGCGCTGTCGCGGTGTTGGCGGTCATTCTGTTCCACGCGAAGGTTCCGGGAATGGCCGGGGGATTCGTCGGCGTTGATATCTTTTTCGTTATCAGCGGCTACCTCATAACGACGATCATCGCGCGCGAGCTGGATGCCGGCTCATTCTCGTTTGCCAGCTTTTACGAACGGCGCGCCCGGCGCATTCTTCCTGCGCTCTTGGCCGTCCTGATCGGCACCGCCATTGCGGCGTGGTTTCTACAGGGACCGTATGCGCTGGTGCGTCTGGGGCAGGGGCTGGTCGCGGTCACCACCTTCGTTTCCAATA
The DNA here is from genome assembly GCF_002966795.1 of Achromobacter spanius. GTDB lineage: Bacteria > Pseudomonadota > Gammaproteobacteria > Burkholderiales > Burkholderiaceae_B > Achromobacter > Achromobacter spanius_D. Next base: position 4,358,972 of record NZ_CP023270.1, on the reverse strand, counting down.
TCTTCTTTTGGAACACGACGAACTATTTCACAGCAGGGCTGGACAACCCGCTGCTGCACACATGGAGCCTCAGCGTCGAAGAGCAGTTCTATGTGCTGTTCCCGCTACTCATGATCGCCATCTGGCGTTTTGCGCGGGGCTCACTGGTCTGGATCCTGTTGCTTTGTGCGCTTGCGTCATTGGCGGTCAGCGAGGCGGCGGTCCAAACGGGGCGATCTCTCGCCGCGTTTTATTGGCTTCCGACGCGCGCGTATGAGCTGTTGATTGGCTCGCTCGCCGCGGTGTCGCCCTTCGGGAGGTTCCTGGCTGCTCGGCCGAATATCCGCACCCTGGTCGGGTGGATCGGTGCCGCCGGCGTGTTTGGCGCCATCCTGACTTTCGACAGCTCCGTGTTCTTCCCGGGCCTGTCCGCGCTGATACCCGCCGTGGGTTCGGCGTTCGTTCTCTTGGGCGCTACGCGGACTAATTCGCTGGGGCGGATCCTGTCGGTGCGGCCGCTGGTGTGGGTGGGGCTCATCTCCTACAGCGCCTATCTGGTCCACCAGCCTTTGTTCACGTTCGCGCACATTATCCGGCCCGGCTTCGGGATTCGCGGTAGCTTGATCTTGACGGTATTGGCTGTGGGGCTTGGCTGGATCAGTTGGCGTGTGATCGAAAAGCCATTTCGGGACCGTGCACAATTCAAGACACGGCCGGCCATGTGGACGCTAGGGCTTGGATCGTTGGCCGTCTTCGGCATCGGGATAGCTCTGTGGATAGGGCAGGGTGCCGTAGTTCGCCACAACGAAGAACAGAAGCGCTGGCAGGCGTACGACAATATCGAGGCGCAGACTCCCTATGTCATCACTCGATTCAACGCGCTTGAGAAAGACTTTGATGAAGTCGCCAAACGCCGCGTGCTGGTGATCGGCGACAGCCAGGGGCAAGATTTCGTCAATATGGCTTTCGAGGCCGGCGCCTGGAAGGACGACGAGGTCCGGACCATCTATGTGCCTGCGCTGTGCCAGATCGTCTGGACGGATGACGATGTGTCGGCTCACATCCCGGCGGCCGAGCGGCACATGTGCGCGAACGCTCGCTCCTTGAAGACGTCCACGGCCCAGGTTGCGAAGGCTGACGTGGTTTTCCTGGTCGCGAACTGGCATATGTGGTCCGCATCCAGGCTGCGAGAGACGATTCAACGCATGAAGTTGCGTCCGGAACAGCGCTTGTTTGTGGTCGGGCCGAAGGAGTTTGCCCCGCCAGACATTCGCAACATGATGCGGAAAACCGCGAAAGAGCGTGCCAAGGTTCGGTCTTTCCCCAACGCTGAACGCCTGGGTATTAGCCAAACTCTGCAGAAGGCGGTCGCAGGCTTAGGCACCTATGTGGACGTCTTCAACGGGGTATGCGTAAAGAATGGCTGCCCGACCGTCACCCCCGACGACGAACTGATTTCTTACGATCGAATCCATCTTACTGAAGGCGGTGCGCGCTATCTTGGACCGCTTTTGTTCAAAAATAGCTCACTGCGTGAATTCATAGGTGCGGAGTGATGATCGTTGCCATGCGACGGACTGCATCGTCATGACGCGCACTTGGCGCCGCATGTCCTCGCGCGTGATCGAGTACATTCGCACCGTTCCGGTCACGGCGTACTCCTGGCGGAATTAGACGCATAACCAAGTGTTCTAGATGGGGATCTTCCTTAGGACGAGATCCTCGGCGCCGACACGCCAATCACATGGCCTTAACGCGGTCCCGGTCGCGACGTATCCCCCCAAAATTAGAAATCCTCTGATGGGAAGGCGTCCCGCCTCGTTCCTATACTTCGTCCCTCGTGTGCAGGCCGATGCAGATTGCCGGACGCGCTTCTCAGCTATCGCCGCGCCAGGCCGATACCGCGCAAGTATTCCGGTGCCTACACCTTTGATCGCGCAAGTCCGTTGCGGCCTGCATGCCAAGCGATCAAGCGAGGTGGCCGCTAGGTAATCGTCACTGGGTCTGCAACTGCTTGCCGCCGTGTTGGCCGCTTTGCATTCTTGCCATTACTGATGATGCCGTATTCCGAACAGTCGCTGAGGTGGGGGCAGTATCGCCCGCGTTTAATCCAAGATGCCCGCCTCGCGCCGCGGGTCAATGCAGCATCCGCGGCCGAGTTCAATCCCACCCCCAATCCCACCCCCTCTGCCAACCCCGCCGGCGCCAAGGCATACATCGTTGACGAGGACGAATCGTCGGCGTGGGCGGTCCGGCGGATTCTTGGGGATTTTTCCATTGAGGTCGTGCAGAGCCGAACGGCACGCGATTTCCTGTCCATTTATTCGGCGGGCGAGTGCGACTGCCTGATCATGGATTTCGGAAAGCCGTCGGCCGACACGGCGTCGCAGCGAGACATGGTGCAGGCGAATGCGACCTTGCCAACCATCTTCATCAAGGCCGAACCCGAGTTCGGGGATGCGGTTGAAGCGATGCGGCGCGGCGCGGTCGACTTCTTTGCCAAGCCCTTGACTTCAAGCCGGCTCTGCCAAGCCATTCACTTTGCGCTGCGCTTGAGTCGTGGCGCTCACCTGAACCGGGTCCGGGCGGACGAGGAGGAAGCGCGCAAAGCGATGCTCACGCCGCGCGAACTGGTGATTGTTCAGGGCGTGATAGCCGGCAACTCAAGCAAGGAGATCGCGGAGCATCTCCACATATCGGTCCGAACCGTCGACAACCACAAGGCGCGGGTTTATTCGAAGCTGAATATCAACACCTCGCTCGCCTTGGCCCGCCTTTTCATTGGTCTGATAAAGCCCGGCACTGACTGGCGTTTCACTGATGTAGACCCCGATGACGTGCCTGCAAAAGGGTAGTTTTACTCTGCATTCCAGTCTGTCGATCTTGAAATAATGTGACGCCCAGTTTCCAGATTCGTTGACGCTGAACGTGGCCTGCAGCCTTGCGCGACGCCGTGATGTCAATGCAAAGCGGCAAAACGGAGCATCAAGGTCTGTGTGAAGAACACGAGGTGATTGGGGTCTCGCAAATTGGTCGCCGTCGCGCCCGGCTTGCCGAGAAATGTATAACGCGCACAGCGCATCGTTGATTAAGTCACAAGGACCGTTATGAACAAGAAAATGATCTCCCGATTCGCGTGCTTGGGAGTCGCTGTTGGACTGATCGCAGTCAAGCCAGGCCAAGTCATCGCTGCCGAAGACTTCAAACCGCCCGTGGGAAAGATCACGCAACGTGCAGCGCCCGCCAAAGGGGCGCCGGCAGCCTCCACGAACGCGTCGGCCGCATCGGGGGCGACCGCAGGGGGGCAGGACATCGCCCGTGCCCGTTCGACGGCCGCGGCGCCGGACAAGGGCCTTTCCATCACCTCGGGTGCAACACTCAATTCCCAACTGATCCGGGTGCGCACGTCGGGCGGCACAGGATCGTTGAATTTCCGGCTGCTCGACACCAGCGGCAAGCCTGCCGAGCTGCCTGCCGGCCTGGTGTTTGGATCCGATGGTTCGCTGTCTGGCGCGGCACCCTCGGTCGCTAGCCCCAAGACGCTGACGTATCTCATCCAGGTCGAAGACAGCGGTGGCGGCAAGGCCAGCCGCACGGTGCAATTGACCATCAATCCGCCCTTGAACGTCGAGGGCGGTTCCATTCAAGCGACGGCGGGTGGACGAATCAAGAGCCCGGTCAAGTTCATCAACGTCAGCGGCGGTACGGGCAACTACGCCGTTTCCTATTCCAACCCCGACGGCAGCGCCATGCGCATGCCCTCCGGTCTGGTGCTTGACGGTAGCGGCCGCGTTAGCGGCGCCGTGCCCAAGTCCTCGGAGAAAATGGTGGGGCTGACGGCCACCATCAGCGACGAGGGCGGCGCCCGAGTCTCCATTCCCGTCGATTTCAACCTGGCGCCCGCGCTGGAAATCTCGACCCATCCGATTGAGCTGACCGCGGGCGCCACGATGCCGTCCGCGCTGCCTGTGGTGAACGCCAACGGCGGGAGCGGCGCCGTGCGCTACACGCTGTTCGACAAGGACGGCACGACGCCCGCCCGGCTTCCCGAAGGCCTGAAGTTTGACGAGGCCACCGGCACGCTGCGCGGTTTGGTGCCGCCGACGCCGCAAGAAGGCCGGTACGTGGTGCTGGCCCAAGACGCTGGCGGCGGCGAGGCAACCGCCCGATTCGAATGGAAGATCAATCCCCAGCTTCAGATTTCGTTCGAATAACCTAGTTTGACCCCAAGACGCCCGCCTTCTGCATTTTGTATGCAGACGGCGGGCGTCTTGTTTGTTGCGGGGTTGCCCGGGCTCCCCGGTTGCGAAGCAGACGCCGACCAAAATTTCCCCCGGATCCGTGCGATTCAGTACGTAACATATCTTTCCGGCTGGATGCCATTCGAAATTGACGATGGCGATATGCTTGCTATCTCACTCGTATCTACGGGAAAGCCATGAGCGCAACGATTGAAGAACAGACTGCGGCTTTCAAGCCCGACGCCCGGATTTCGACTGGAAACTTCGGCATTGATGACATCCTCGGCGGCGGCTTGGACCCCAACAAAATGTATCTCTGCGAAGGCAGGCCGGGCACGGGCAAGACGACCATGGGAATGCAGTTCCTGTTGGAAGGCGTGCGCCAAGGCGAGCGCGCACTTTATGTCGCACTGTCCGAAAGCCCGGCAGAGCTCAACTTGGTCGCGCACCGCCACGGATGGTCATTGGACGGTGTCGAGATCCTTGAGCTGGTATCCGAAGAGGTGCTGGACCCCGATCGGGAGCTCACCGTGCTGCATCCCGCCGAGATGGAGCTTACCGAGACCACGCGCCTGATTCTGGACAAGGTCGAATCGCTTGATCCGGCGCGGGTCGTCATTGACAGCCTGTCGGAACTGCGTCTGCTGGCGCAGGGCTCGCTGCGGTATCGCCGCCAGATCCTGGCGATGAAGCACTTTTTCGCGAATCGCTCGTGCACGGTGATTCTGCTGGACGACCAGGCGGCCAAAGAGGACGACCTGCAGTTGCACTCCATCTCGCACGGCGTCATCGCACTTGAGCAGATTGCGGTCGACTACGGCGCCCAGCGGCGGCGGCTGCGCATACTGAAAATGCGCGGGATGGATTTTCGCGGCGGCTACCACGACTTCACGATCAAGAGGGGTGGGCTGGAGGTCTATCCGCGGCTCGTCGCGGCGGAGCACCACAAAGAGTTTGCCCCGACTCCCACGCCCAGCGGCAATGCCGAACTGGATAGCTTGTTGGGGGGCGGACTGGATCGCGGGACGAATGTTCTGCTGATTGGTGCGGCAGGGGTGGGAAAGTCCTCGCTCGCGTCGACCTACGCGCTGGCTGCAACGCAGCGCGGCGATCATGCGGCAATCTTCGCGTTCGACGAGTCGCGGGCCACTTTTTTTGAGCGCGCCCGGGCGCTAGGCATGCCGCTGGAATCCGCGCGGGAAGCGGGGCTTCTGACCTTCAAGCAAATCGATCCCGCGGAAATGGCGCCGGGCGAATTCACGGCGCTGGTTCGCCGCGCGGTCGAGGAGGATGGCGCGCGGGTGGTGGTGTTCGACAGCCTGAACGGCTATTTGAATGCAATGCCCGACGGCCGCTTCCTGATTCTGCAGATGCACGAACTGTTGAGCTATCTGGGGCAGCAGGGCGTGACGACGGTGATGATCCTGGCCCAGCATGGTTTGGTGGGACCGATGGAAACGCCCATGGACATCAGCTATCTCAGCGATACGGTAATCATGCTGCGGTATTTTGAGTTTGACGGGCGCGTCAGGCGCGCCATTTCCGTCGTCAAAAAACGCAGTGGCCCGCACGAGCATGCCATCCGCGAATTCAGCATGTCGGGAGAAGGGCTGGTCGTTGGCCCGCCATTGACCTCGTTTCATGGAATATTCTCCGGAACGCCGCAATACACCGGCGACGACTTGCGCCTTCTGCTGAACAATCCCGATGCGCCGACCTGAGGACGCCGAAGCGCGCGTGCTTGTCTATGCGCCGATCGGCCGCGACGGGGAGGCCGGCGCGCGGCTGCTGCAGCGCGCGGGTTTCGACACGTTCGTCTGTCGGGACATCGAGGACCTGCTGGCGCAGGCCGAGGCCGGTGTCCTGACCGTCTGCCTGACCGAGGAAGGCCTGTTCGGCAAAAGCCTGGAGCGGGTAGCCGAGTGGTTGAAGGCCCAACCGGCATGGTCCGGGCTGCCTTTTGTCGTGTTGACGGGCAAAACGCAGACCGGTCCGATCGTGCGGTGGCGCGAAAGAATGATCGACTTGCTGGGCAACGTTTCGCTGTTGGAGCGCCCGGTTCAGAGCCTCGCGTTGACCACCATGGTTCAAACGGCGGCGCGGGCCCGGACGCGGCAGTATGAAATCCGCTCGCTGCTTCAGGCTGAAAAGCAGGCTGCCCAGGCGCTAGAGTCGATCGTGGCAAGCCGCACGCGCGAACTGGAAGTGGCCAATGCCGAACTCCAGCAGCAGATGCGCGAACGCAGCAAGATCGAGGAATCGCTGCGTCAGGCGCAAAAGCTCGAAGCGCTGGGACAGCTGACGGGCGGGGTGGCCCATGATTTCAATAACTTGCTGATGGTCATCTCTGGCGGGCTGCAAATGTTGCAGCGTCCGATCGACGACGCGCGGCGCACGCGCTTGTATGCCTCGATGCGGCAGGCGGTGGACCGGGGCGCGTCGTTATCGCGTCAGTTGCTGACGTTCGCGCGCCGCCAGGCCTTGCGTCCGCAGGTTCTGGACCTGAACGAGGTCGTTCGGAACATGCTAGAGATGCTGGAGCGCAGCCTGCGGGGCGACATCGTCATTGCGCTGGCGCTGGCCGATGATCTCTGGCCGGTCGAAGTGGACCCCGGCGAGTTGGAGCTCGTCATCCTGAACCTGGCGGTCAATGCGCGCGACGCCATGCCGGAAGGCGGCGTGATTGAGATCCGGACCGAGAATGTGGCCGCATCCGGAAAGGGCGAGTTGACCGTCGACCACATCGCATTGCGGGTGTCAGACACCGGAACGGGCATGAGCCCGGCGGTGGCAGAACGCGTGTTTGAACCGTTTTTCACTACCAAGGATGTCGGCAAGGGTTCGGGGCTGGGGCTGGCGCAGGCGTACGGCTTTGCCAAACAGTCGGGCGGCGCCATCGAGCTCTCCACGGAAATGGATGTTGGCACCATCGTCTCGGTCTGCTTGCCGCGGTCAAAAAGGCGGCTGGCTGCGCAGGGCAAGTCGGCTGAGGCCGGCGCGGTCCAGGAGCGGCCTGCGGCGCTGAACGTGCTGCTGGTCGAAGACGACGCTGCTGTTGCGACCTTGACCGCCAGCATGCTGGAAGAACTGGGTTATGTGGTGACGCCCGCAGCCAGTGCGGCCGAAGCCCTGGAAGTGTTGAGCAACAACGCCGTCATCGACGTGATGTTGACGGATGCCATGATGCCCGGCGGCAAGAGCGGTATTCAACTGGCCCGGGAAGTCCGCGCCCAACGGCCCGATCTTCCGGTCGCATTGATGACCGGCTTTCTGGGCGAGGAAGTGAAAAGGGCGGGGCAAGAGGGTATTCCGCTGTTGTCCAAGCCTTACCGGCTGGAGCAACTGGCGGGGCTGTTGCTGCGCCTGACGGGAAGACGCGCTGCGGGACGGGCATAAGAGATCGCGCAGCTCGGCGGCAGGGCCGGCAACGTTGGTCAAAAATCGAACCGGATGGGCCGCTAAGTTCGGCATCGCAGAAACTCCGGGTCGCGCGGAATGTCGCCGGAATGCAAATTGCTGACTGGGACCGCCAAGCCCAAGGAGACGCCATGATTTCGGAACGATTGCGCAGATTACGCCGCATCGCGGCCTTTGCCGCCGAACGCTCGGGGGACTATGTCGAGTTGGTGGGTATCGAGTTGTCCCTATACCGGGCCGCACTGGTCGCCACGGTGATCAGCAGTGTGGCCCTGGTTTTCTGCGGGCTGGGTACGTTGGGGTTCGTGTCGGTCGCCGCCATTGTGAGCTTCTGGGATACCGAGCATCGCAAGCTGGCGGCGTGGCTTGTTGCCGGCGCATGGTTGCTCATCACGCTCATTTCGCTCGCCATTTCGACACGTAGCGCGCCGAAGGGGTCGCCCTTTGCGGAGCTGAGCCATCAGGTGCGTCTCGATACCGCTGCTGCACGGAGCCATTATGCCCAAGACGACCACGCTGGCTGACAAGGTGGCCCTTCTGGCCAAGATGGAGCGCGACCGCCAGGCGCTCGCCGTTCCCATGCGGCGCAGCTCGCCCCGGAGCACGGTGGGCGCGGCGTGGGCCCGGACCGCCGCGCTTGCCGCGGGGGCGACGCTGGGATGGCCGAGTTTTTTGCGGCAGCCCCTGCGCGCCATGGCTGCGGTGGCGATGCGCGACCGCGTCTCCGAGTTGATGGGCCGCATGCAGGTGCGGCGCGTCAGCAATCCGATGCCTGATCCCGACATGGCGCGTCTGGAGAAGCTGATGGCAGACGTGCGCGACGTGGCCGAACGTTCGGCCGATGATGCGGAGATCGAGCGCCTGCGGGCGCAGCTTGACGATCAGGTAAGGCGCCTGCGGACGGCGCGGGCGTTGCAGGCGGCGCAGTCCTCGCGTGCTTTGCGGCCTTCGTATCCGCCTCGTCAGACGACTCCGGCGACCCCCGCGCGACCAGCGGAGCCGGCGCTGCCGTCGGGCAGTCTCGCGGCGCCCACGGGCCGGGACGTGTCTGCGATTCCGTAGTTTGGCGATGGAATCAAGGCGCAGACGAAGCCGTCTTGACACGCTACCGACCAACTAGTAGATTCGCGGCCATTGATGGCGACTTGCGCCATCCCGCCAATCGGAGTCATTTTGGCCGTTGCCCTGGAACTTTCTGCCCGCGCCGCCGAGATCGTCGCGCATACGAAACTGCTGCTAGCCGAAGGCGGTTATCACGGGTTCAGTTATGCGGATGTGTCCGAACGTGTGCGCATCGGCAAGCCCAGCATCCATCATCACTTTCCGACGAAGGCCGAGCTTGTCCTGACCGTCGTCATGCGCCATCGCGAAGAGGCCCTTGCCGGCCTGGCTGCGCTGGATCAGCACGTGGCGGATCCGGTGGGGCGTCTGACTGCCTACACGGATTACTGGGCCAAGTGCATCCGCGAAGGCAGCGCCTCGATGTGCATCTGCGCGATGCTGGCGGCGGAGTCGCCGATGATTCCGGCGGAAGTGGCGGCCGAGGTGCGGGCCTATTTCAAGGACCTGACCGCGTGGATCGCGTCAGTGCTTGAAGACGGGGCGAAGGCCGGGCAGTTTCAATTGCGCGATAGCGCGCAAGTTGAGGCGCAGGCTTTCATGTCCACTGTGCATGGCGCAATGCTGACGGCGCGTGCGATCAATGATCCGAAGGCGTTTGCCGCGATCACGCAGGCCGCTATCCGGCAGATCGCGGCGTCGGCCTGACCCCAGCAGGGCGCGTGCGAACGTACGCGCCTTTTTTTTACGCAGATAACCGATCAACTAGTTGGTTGTTTGTTTGCCACAGACCCTACACATTGGTCACCCCAAGGAGCCACTCTCATGCCACATCCCCTTTCCGCCCTCGGCGCCGTGCATACCCTCATCAGTCTCATCCCGGCTGCTGCGGGGCTTTACAGCCTGGCGCGTTATCGCCGCATCCAGCCAGGCACACTGGCCGGCAAGACGTATGTCGCCGGCATGGTGGTCGCGGTGTTGACGTCGTTCGGACTGTCGAGCAGCGGCGGCTTCAATGTGGGGCACGCACTCGGCATCCTCGCGCTGCTGGCGATCTCCGGGGCGCTGCTGGCGCCGCGCCTTTCCATTCTGTCGCGCGCTCACCCCTATCTTTCGCAGTTCGGGTTTTCGTTCAGCTTCTTTCTGCTGTGGGTGCCAGGCATCAATGAAACGCTGACGCGGTTGCCGGTGGCGCATCCGCTGGCAAGCGGGCCCGACTCGCCGGTCGTGCGGGGCGCGCTGGCCGCCTGGCTGGGCATATTTGCCGTCGGCGCCGTAATTCAGGCCCTCTGGCTGCGCACTCGCCGTCGACATGTGCGTGCCTGATGAACCATCCCGGACAACTCGTCAGTTCTGGCGGCGGCTGTGCGCCCGTTGACGATGCTGCTTGCGGGCGCGGGCCGTCAGTGCGGACGCCAAGGCAAGCAGCTTGTCTTCGTCCAGACGCTCTGCGTCGACCAGTTGCTCGTCGGCGCCTTTGACCGCGATCAGCAACTCGTCCAGCTTCAGGTGAAGCGCCTCGCTATCCTTGTTCTGGCTTTGCTGAATCAGGAAAACCATCAGGAACGTGATGATGGTGGTGCCCGTGTTGATGACCAGCTGCCAGGTCTCGGAAAAGCCGAACACGGGTCCCGACGTCGCCCATATCACGACGGCGATCAGCGCGATGCCGAAGGCAACGGGCGAGCCCGCCCACTTGGTGACGAGCGACGCAAAGCGGTCAAAAAAATGGGACACCGGATGTTGTTTACCGGCCTGCCCGGGGCGTTTCTGAGGCCTGGACTTGGTCTGCCGCTTTGCTGCGTTTCTTTTCGGCATGGCGCTCCATCCATACATGCACGGACCCTATGCACAGCAAGCCGCATGCCCGATCACCCGCGCCGCGGTCGGATCGGCGCGTGCTAGGCTCTCGGTGTTCCGGCCCGCCAGGTTGCGATGAAATCCCTACTGCAATCCGAAAAGTTCCTGCTGCTCGCCTGTGTGCTGGCGATTGCGGGGTTCGCAATCGACCCGCAACTGGAGGGGCTCGGCCAAGCCGCAAGCCTGGCGGAAACCGCCGTGTTGATCGCGGCGATCCTTGCCGCCTCACTGAGCGTTGCGCGCCACGCGGAACGTATCGCGCAGAAACTGGGCGACCCTTACGGCAGCATGATCCTGACGCTGTCTGCGGTGCTGGTCGAAGTGATTGTCCTGGTGATCGTGGCGTCCAAGGCGGGATCGCCGACGCTGGTTCGCGACAGCATCTATTCGGCGGTGATGCTGGATATCAACGGCATCCTGGGCGTGGCGGCGCTGATCGGCGGGTTCAAACATGGTGAGCAGTCTTACAACGATGATTCGGCACGCACATATAGCGTGATGATCCTGACCGCCGTCACGGTGTCGATGATCATTCCCGAGTTCGTGCCGCAGTCCAGTTGGCGCGCCTACAGCGCCTTTACCGTGGTGTCGATGTTGCTGATGTACGGCGTGTTCGTGCGGATGCAGACCGGGCCTCACAGCTATTTCTTCAGCTACAGCTATCCCGAGAAAAAGACGCGCACGCCCGTGCCGCCCGGCGGCGGACCCAGCTGGCGCCATTCGGCCGCGGTGATGGCGGTCGGCATCATTGCAGTGGGCGCGCTGGCCGAGCTGATGTCGCATGCGCTGAACCGCGGTCTGGAAGGCATGGACGTGCCGGTCGGGCTGATCGCGCTGGTGGTGGCGGGCATTTCGGCCGCGCCCGAGATGTTGACGGCGTTCCGGGCGGCGCTGGCCAATCGCATGCAGTCGGTGGTCAACATTGCGCTTGGTGCATCGTTGTCGACGGTGATCCTGACCGTGCCCGCGATGGAGGCCTTGGCCCTCTTTACTGGACAGCGGATCGACATGGCGATGACGCCGCTGCAGACGTTGATGATGCTGGTGACGTTGGTCGTGGCGGCCATCAACTTGAACGACGGCCAGACCAACGCCATCGAAGGCCTGACGCATTTCGTGCTGTTTGGCGCGTTTCTGATGCTGTTGACCTTGGGGTTGTAGCGGCGATAGGCCTATTTCTTCGGCGCGGAGTTGCCGTCAATTGCCTGTTGCTCCACCGACGCCTCTTCGCGGGCGCGCTCCCGGTCGTTGGCCTTGGCGAGGTCCTTCTGGACGCGATCCGCGATATCGACCTGGTCTTCGGTCGACGGCTCGGGGGCGGGATTGCCGTCTGCGGTCGTATTTCGGCCGCCGGGGTGGTTGGTGTTCATGGTGTTCTCCTTGAAAACGCATTCCGGCTGCAAGCGGCGTGCCTATCCACGCGCCGTGATGTTCACGCCGCGCAGGATGGGGCGCAGGAAGGGGGAAGCGCAGGGGATAAGCGTGAGGGAACGGGAGGCGATGCAGCCAAATCCCCCGGAGCGCGAGGCCCCAGGGGGGCGGGAACAATTATTTCTTCAGACCCGCCAGGGCGTCGCGCAGCATCTGCTTGGGGTTTTCGTTGCACTGCTTGACCAGCATCGGCGTGCGGGTGCTGATGCCCTCGACGTCGAGCACGGCCTCTTCGGGCTTGCCCTTGTTGTTAAGCGCTTCTGCATAGCTGACGACGACGGGGCGATAGGTCTCTTGGACGCCCAGGAAATCCTGGCACTGCCATAGCGCGAGAGGCTTTTTCGCATCAGCTGCCTGGCCGGTGACCGCGACGGTCATTGAGCCAATAAGACCAATCATCAGTAGGTGCTTCTTCATATTCGAGCTCCTGGGGGTTGGCTTGCAGACGAAACGGCTTACTGAGAGACAGACAAATACGGCATATACAAAAAACGTGAGCGCAGGCTCACCGGCCTAAATTACTGAAAACGGATGAGCGTCGTCAACGCAACGATGCACCGAATGGTGAAGTGAGGCGTTTATACCGGTTACGCCGTATCGTCACGCGGGCGTCATTGCAGTGCGGTGTCCAGCACCATCATCAGCACGAACCCCAGCATCAGGCCGCAGGTGGCGGGCACTTCGTGGCCTTTCCGATGGGTTTCGGGAATGATCTCGTGGCTGATGACGAAGAGCATCGCGCCTGCGGCAAAGCCCAACCCCCAAGGCAGCAGCGATGCCGACCAGCCGACGATGGCCGCACCCAGTACGGCGCCCAGCGGTTCGACCAGGCCAGAGGCCATGCCGAAGCCCACCGCGAACGCGCGCCGGTAGCCGGCGGCCAGCAGTGCGATGGCCACCACCAGGCCTTCGGGCACGTCCTGAATCGAGATCCCCAATGCCAGCGAGCCCGCCTGCACGGGGTCTGCACCGGCATAGCCGACGCCGATCGCCAAGCCTTCCGGAAAGTTGTGCAGCGTGATCGCAAACACAAAAAGCCACGTGCGGCGCAGGTTGCGCGCGGGCTTGCCTTCCTTGCCCTTGATGAAATGCTCGTGCGGCAGCACGCGGTCCAGAACCAGCAGCGCCGACGCCCCGAGCAGGATGGCGCCGGCGATGGAGAGTCCGGCGCCCCAAGGCCCTCTGCCCAGGTCGCGAGCGGCGTCCAGGCCCGGAATGATGAGGGAAAAGGCGCACGCAGCCAGCATGATGCCGGCGCCGAATCCCAGCAATGTGTCCTGGACGCGCTCGGGAACCCGTTGCGAAAAGGCGACCGGCAACGCGCCCAGCGCGGTCGCGCCAGCGGCGAGCAAGCCGCCCAGTAACGCCGCGCCCACCGCCGGGTGCGATGCGTCCAGATAGCGCCACAACATGAAGACGCCGAACGCGCTGAGTGCGAGCAGAGATGTTCCGAGCAGGCCCTTCAGCATGGATGCGCGCGGATCCGGCAGGGTTTGACCGTCCTGCGCGGCGTGGCGGGGCACTTAAGGCGTTTCCGGAAAGCGTTGCGACGTCAGCGCCCACGATGGCCATGCGTATGCCGTAAGCGCTGAATTCCTTTGCATGCGGTAGCGTGGCCGCTCCATGATGCTCCTCGGGTCAAGGCCGGCGCGCCGTTTGGGGCTGCCGGCATGTCGTGATGCGGTCGTGCAGTGCTGCGATAGCGCGCTGACACTATGGGACCGTGACGCTATAGCAATGCGCGTGCCCGGCCAGCGGGCGTGGCGGTCAACGAAAAAGAGCGCCCGAGGACGCTCCAGAAGACTTACGCGCGAGGCGCCAGGTCATGCAACGATCAGGTCAGGCAGAACTGCGGGGCGCCGCTGGCGTCCACGCGCCGGATGCCCTTGAGGATCCATTTGGCGTGACGTTCGGCATCGTGCTGCGCCGAGAACAGTTTGCCGCTAGGGATGGGCCATACGGTCTGCCGATCGGCGTCGCCATCACGCCGGGTCGTGACGTCGAGCCGGTACTTGCCGCTCGGCAACTCAATGACATCGCAGTGGACTTTAAATCCATCTACGCAAATACCATTTTCAGTATTCATCGTGCGCTCCAGAGAGTGGTGTTCAGGAATTTTCCTGCTCGGGATTTTCCAAAAAGTGCCTCTGGGTGGGTGCAACAAAGTGCAAGAATTCCCGACCAACGCCAGCCGGCGCTTTCGGCGATGAAAAAGCGCCGTCAAGTATCAGGCGGAACGCCAAATGAATTGGGCCCTGGACGATGTCCAGGGCCCTGACGGGATATGCGCCGCAGGCAGTCGTTACCTGCGCGTGATCATGAAGGGGGATGACGGCGCGCGGCCGACGACGCGAGATCTGACGCCGTCTTTCCACCCGGCTTTCCACATCTCGACGCGGCTGCGCCATTCATTGACTGATTCGCCGGTCTGCGCAGGCATGGCTGCGGTGCGAAGGTAGGGGCAATCCAACAGGGTCAACCCTTGGCGCGCGGCGTCTGCTCCCAACTCCTGGATATCCACTTGCATGGCAACTCTCCCAAAAGATGCGAGCGGCTAGTGTGCCGATGGCACATCGCTCGCGCAACGAAGGGCGTGTAACGCGGCGTTTCTTTGTTACATCGCCGTAAGACTCTTGTTTTTTCACCGCGAAAAAAGCGCCCCGCGGTGCGGGGCGAAGACTCACGGTCCAAACAAAACGCAAACGTCACAGCGACGTGGCGAGGCCGTGCCAGCCACCAGACTCCCCAACCAGAATCCGGTAACCCTGCCGCTGTGACACGCGGGCAGCCGCAACTATTGTTCCCGGCGCGCGTGGCGGAAAGATGACTGTGGGTCGGGCGCGGTTGGTGCGTGCGCACCGATGCGATTTCTACATGACCGGAAGATTTGACGTGCCCCGGGGGTACGGAACACCGGAACACGACTTGCTGGCCCTGATGGCCGGTGCGCCGTCCTGCGGCGCGTCTTCATCAACCAACGCGCCTGGAGGACTGAAATGAAATTCACCAAAGCGACCCACGCGAAAGCGCAAGGCGATGCGATTGTGTTCGAGATGGAAACGGCCGGCGTGACGCGGCAGTTCGAGATATCGGGCGATGTGTTGCGGCAGCGGTTCGGCGCCGCCGATGATTCCGCGCCGGAATTGCTGCGTGCGTTCGAGAGCGGCGCCGATGCGCTGCGTGAGCTGGCGCACCGCACGCAGTGGGTGCCCACCGATGGACCCATTCAGGTGGGCGAGGGCGATTTTGGCTGATGGCGAACGGGGCAATGCGGCTCGCGGCCGCGCCGCGCTGCTTGGGCGGGCATGACGTTTGCTGGATTGCCTTTGTGCGTCGGGCGGCATAAGGCCGATAACCGGCGACTTATTTTCTACTGGAGGTCCGAATGAAAAACCGTCTTTTGAAGGCAGGGCTTGGCGCTGCGATTGTTCTTGGCATGAGTTCGGTTGCGCTTGCGCAAACCCCGGCAGCCCCCGGCACTCAAGTGCCCGCTGCGACGAACAAGCTGGATAGCGAGGCGCGCGGCTTTCTGACCGACGCGGCGGAGTCCGGTCATCTTGAGATTGCCGGCAGCAAGATGGCCCTTGAAAAGTCGCAGAACGCCGAGGTCAAGCAATTTGCGCAGAAGATGATTGACGATCACACCAAGGTCGGCCAGCAGCTTGAGGCCTTGGCCAAGAGCAAGGGCTTTGAACCGCCCAAGGATCCGTCGTTGATGCAGACGGCCAAGCTCAAGGCCTTGGGCCTGCGCGATGAAGGGTTCGACAAGGCGTATGCGGATGAGATCGGCGTGGACGCGCACGAGGATGCGGTCAAGCTGTTTGAGAAGGCCTCGAAGGACGTGAAGGACCCGGAGGTCAAGCAGTTCGCGATCGAAACGCTGCCCAGCCTGCAGCAGCACTTGCAGGCCGCCAAGGCGCTGCAGCAAAGCGTGTCCGCCAAGAAGTAAATGAATTGAGACGCACCGGTGTACGTACCGGCGCGTGACCGTTCAAGCGGGCCTGCCCGTCCACCATCGCAGCAAGGCGATCCGGCATGAGCCTTGCTCTACGCAGGGTGGGCAAGGCCCGCTTCCCCCCTCGATCCGCATACAGGAGTGATCATGAGCCAGAAGACGTTGAAGGACCTGTTTATTCACGAGCTATCGGATGTCTACAGCGCCGAAAAGCAATTGACCCGCGCGTTGCCGAAGATGGCGCGCGCCGCCACTGATCCCACGCTGGCGGAAGCATTTACCACGCACCTTGAGGAAACGCGCGGTCAGATCGAACGCATCGACAAGATCGTTGAAGGTGCGGACTTCAGACTCAAGCGCATCAAGTGCGCCGCCATGGAAGGACTGGTGGAAGAAGGCAAGGACGTCATCGAAGACGTCGAAGAAGGCCCGGTGCGCGATGCTGCGCTGATCGCCGCGGCGCAGAAGGTCGAGCATTACGAGATCGCCAGCTACGGCACGCTTTGCACCTTCGCCAAGCAACTGGGCGAGACCGAGGCATTGACGCTGTTGAAGGAAACACTGGCCGAAGAAAAGGCCACCGACGAGAAGCTGAGCATGCTGGCGCTGAAGCAGACCAATGCTGAAGCGGCCAAGGCAGGCAAGGCAAAGTAATTGCAGCCTGCATGAAGCCGGTGACGGTGAATGCTGCCCTGTTTCCTTTTCGGTGCAGAGCCGTGATCGGGTCACGAGCCGGGGGCGGGTATCCGGGAGCGCATCATGAAACCTGTTGACGATTCTTCCAGTCGCGCCCGCCCGGCGCGGCGCGGCGCCAAGACTGGCCGGGGACCCTGGCTGATGCTAGCCGTCTGGATTGGCGCCGTGGCCGTGCTGTTCATCGTTGGACTGCTGATTCGCGGGATGTAGCGGCGGGGTTCGTGTCAGGCGCGCCGGCTATTGGCAGAGTCTCGATGCCACCATCGTGACGACGGTGCCGTCCGGCAGCTTGTAATGTCCATCGCCCTGCCACGTGACGAGTTGGCCATCGGGCAGGCAGCAATAGGAACTGGTCTTCTGGTCGCCCTGGGACTGTGAGCAGTATCTGTCGATCCGGTAGGTGCTGCCATCGGCAGCGGCTGCCACTACCTCCATGACACGTTTGTACGCTGGGTTCGCCATGTGTGCCTCCTGTTCGCCGTTCGGCTATTGGTGCATGCGGTCTCTGTGAGGTCAATACGCATCGCAGCATCCGCCAGGGCTTGAAGGGACGCATGGTGGCCGATGCGCCCCGGGAAGATCAGATCGCCGCGCGCATCGCGGCTTAAAGGAGGGCAACCATGCACGAATTCGAAAGTCTGGACGGGCGGGTAATCCTTGTGACGGGCGGCGGCAGCGGACTGGGCGCGGCGCTGTGCGAGCAGCTTGCGGCCGAAGGCGCGCGTGTCGCGGTCAGCGACATCGACGAGCAGCGCGCAAATGCTGTCGCGGGCAAGTTGAAGAAAGCTGGTGCGGACATCATGGCCTGCATCATGGACGTGGGCGTGGCGGCCGACGTTGTCGAGTGCATGGACGCGGTCGTGCGGCATTTCGGCAAGCTGGACGCCATTGTGAACAGCGCCGGCATCGATGTGACGGCTTCCATCGACCAGCTTGACGCCGACGTCTGGGAGCGCGTGCTGCGCACGAATCTGACTGGCCCATTCCTGATGGCCAAGCTGGGCAAGAACCGGCTTAGTCCGGGTGGCCATATCGTGAACGTGGCGTCGACCGCGGCGCGGCGCGCGTGGCCCAATGCCAGTGCCTACCACGCCAGCAAGTGGGGGTTGATGGGTCTGTCGCATGCACTGCATGCCGAACTGCGTGGCATGGGCATCAAGGTCAGCGCGGTCATCGCGGGCGGTATGCGCACGCCGTTCCTGCTGGATCGGTTTCCGGATATCGACGACGCCTCGCTTCAAGATCCCGCCAACGTGGCGCGCGCGGTGCGCTTCGTGCTGACGCAACCGCCGGAGACCGTGGTGCCCGAGGTCATGGTGTTGCCGATGAAGGAAACGTCTTGGCCCTGACTACAACCCAAGGAGATGCATCATGAGCACTAAACCCCATTCCCATCAGGACGATCCCGCCGACGCGGACCGCAAGCCGGTGCCGCCTGGCGAACGCACGCTGTCGGATCGCCCGGCCGATCCGAACCGCACCGGCGCGGGGCGGCAGTTTCCGCCGGGCATGGATCCCGAGGACGTCTGGGATCCTGGTCGCGCCACACCGGATGCGCCGCCCGTGGACAACCGGTCCGGAGAAGGGCAGCCGCCAGATCGCAAAAAATGACCCCCCCGGCCGCTAGGGCGGGAAGGGGACGATTCTCGCGGCGGAGCATCCGACCCGGGATTTGTATGTGGGCAGCGCGTCGCTTGCGGCCGACCAGCAGATGGGACGTCGGAGTGTGTATACGAAAATGGCGATGCATCAGGCTAGTACTTCACTAGTTGCCGCTGCGGTGGTGATTGGTGGGGCGGCTTGCTGGTTGTTGCGGGCGAGGCGGTGAGTTGGATAGCGGTGGGGTCTTGGGCGTTGGGGCGCTTTGTTTTGGCGGGCGGGTCGTGTGATGTGCGACGGGCATGGGGCTTTTGACGCCCGGCGCGGCGCCGGGCTCCGGTGGCTTGCACTTGTCGGGCGCTGGGGCCGGCGGGGTTCTTTAGGTTCTTTCCAGCGTCTGTGTGGGTATGGAGCACTTTGCGGGGCCCGCCCCACGACGGCCGCGCGGGCGGCCTGGTGGGGCTTACGCGGTGTCTTGCGTCTGCCGATTACGCTTCGCGCTCGCGGATGCACGTCTCACATCCGTCAAGATGCGGATGCTCCCAGGTGTCTGACACCCCTACGCGGTGTCCTTCAAACTGCGGGCCGTTATGCGGGGTGTCTGACACCGGCCATAAGAAAAACGCACCTCAACTGGCCGTGCCCGACTTCAACCACGCTGAACACCCGGCCGGTGCCACCGACCCGCTGACGTACATCGCGCCCGAGGCAAATAAGCGCAACTTCTTCGCCGTCGGGATCGCGGTCATCACCCACACTGATCCCTGTGAATCCGCCCAGACGACCCGCGCATCGGTATCCGCCAGCGCCTGGAACATCGCCCCGGGCGATGCGCCGGGCCGCAGCGCGATGACGGTGGTGTCGGCGTCCGCGCGCAGGGGAAAGAGATTCAACACCCCCCCGGCCAGTACGCCTGCAACCAGCATGCTGGCAAACGTCTTGCCCGCCCGCCCTGTCGGCGGCGGGCGGCGATGGTTGCGCGTGCGCCAGCCGTACAGCAGCGGCACCAGGCCGAACACGACGAACCAGGCCAAGTCCCAAACCAGCGGGTTGTCCGCGTCCATCTTGATGCGATGTATGCCGGTGATCCAGTGCGAGAGCAGTGCGTCGATGATGTGCCAGACGCCGAAGCCGATCCAGAAGTGGCCCCAGCGCGGACGGATTGCCGGGCTGGTCGTGGCGGCAGAGCGCGCGCGGTACAACTCGATGAGTCCTGCGGCCGCGACGATATACATGATGGCGTGGAAGACGCCGTCGGCGGCGACCTGGGCGCTCAGGCTGCCGAGCGGGCCGGCCTGTACGTTGGAGAGCAGGTGATGCCATTGCAGGATCTGGTGCAGCAGGATGCCGTCGAAGAAGCCGCCCATGGCGAAGCCCAGCAGGAAGCTGGCGCGGCGCAGGCGGTGGGGAACGGTCGGATCATCGGGAGGGCGGACAAGTTTCATTAGGGCTCCTGGAATAAAGCCCTCCGCAAGCATCGTGCCGATCTCGCGCGGGCCGCGCGGCTTGAAAGCATTGCGCGGATCACCGGCCATTGCGGGGCAAGGCGTAGGCTCGCCGTGGATATTTTTCGACCGCCGTCGCGGGATCTGCGTTGGCTCGTGCGCCCGCGCAAACGTTCTCGATGAATCGTCTCGCGGCATGGCAGTTGCTGCGCCAAGCCTGATCGCGTGTTGCGGTCACGTCAAAGGAGATTCTGATGAAAGCACTTTGCTGGCACGGCAAACACGACATCCGCTACGACACCGTTCCCGATCCCGTCATCGAGCATCCGCGCGACGCGATCATCAAGGTGAGCGCGTGCGCGATCTGCGGATCCGATCTGCATCTGTTCGACGGATTCATGCCCGGCATGAAGTCCGGCGACGTCATGGGTCATGAGTTCATGGGAGAAGTCGTGGAAGTGGGCGCGCAGGCGCAGAACTTGAATATCGGCGACCGCGTGGTGATCCCGTTCACCATCACCTGCGGGGAATGCGACCAGTGCAAACGCGGCAACTTCTCGGTCTGCGAACGCACCAACCGTAACGCGGCACAGGCGGCCAAGATGTTCGGCCACACGACGGCCGGGTTGTTCGGCTACACCCATCTGACAGGCGGCTACGCCGGCGGCCAGGCGGAATACGTGCGCGTGCCGTTTGCCGATTCGACGCACGTGCAGGTGCCCGATGAACTGTCGGATGAACAGGTGCTTTTTCTGGGGGACATCCTGCCCACCGGATGGCAGGCGGCCAAGCAGTGCGACATCGAATCGACCGACACGGTGGCGGTGTGGGGCGGCGGCCCCGTCGGCCAGATGGCGATCAAGAGCGCGATTCTGCTGGGCGCGCGCCAGGTGATCTGCATCGAGTCCGTGCCGGAGCGCCTGCAGATGGCCCGCGATTGCGGTGCGGTCACGATCAACTTTCAGGACGAGGACGTCGTGGAACGGTTGAAGGAGCTGACCAACGGCAAGGGTCCGGAGAAATGCATCGACGCGGTCGGCATGGAGTCGCATGCCAGCAGCTCGATGGAGCATCTGTACGATCGCGTGAAGCAGGCAGTGGGCGCCGAGACCGACCGACCGCACGTGCTGCGCGAAATGATGTACGTGTGCCGGCCCGCCGGCATTCTGTCGGTGCCGGGGGTGTATGGCGGCATGATCGACAAGATTCCGTTTGGCGCGTCGATGAACAAGGGGCTGACGTGGCGCATGGGACAGACCCACGTGCGGCGCTGGACGGACGAGCTGTTGGACCTCATCGTGCAGGGCAGGATCGATCCGTCGTTCGTCATCACGCATCGCGCCAAGCTGGAGGCCGGACCTGATTTGTACAAGACGTTCCGGGACAAGGAAGACCGCTGCATCAAGGTCGTGCTGACGCCTTGAAGTCTTGAGTCAGGGGTCTGGCTGCACGGTGTGGCACAAGGCGTCCAGTTCCCGCGTCACCTCGTGCCAGGACCAGCGGATGAGATCCACGGCCACGCGCTCGCGGGCCGTGAATCCGCCGCCGCTCGCGGCTTCCTCCACGGCGGCATCCAGTTTGGCAAACGGCTCGCCGGTGCTGCACATGGGCGCTTCGGCGCCCTTGTCGCGAATCACCCGGGCCAGCCCGTCGATCTGCTGCCGCGCCGCCTGCGCGACGTCGTGCAGCGCGGGGCCCAGACGGCGGCAGACGTTGTCGGTCAGTTCCATGCCGCCGACGCGTTCCATCAAGGGCACGGTCAGCCACAGTTCTTCGATCCGTTCCTGCAGCCGATGGGCCTGCGTGTCCGCGCCCAGAATACGAACGGGCACCGATCGCGACTGGCTCGCCATGTCGCGAGCGCGCCAGTGGGTACGTTCCAGCGCGGGCTTGTCGCGCGGCCGAGGGCGGGCACGCCCTTCGTTGACCGCGGCTGCCCACTCGACCAGCAGCTCGCCGTAGAGCTGCAGCGAGGCGGCAAGGTTGTAGCGCATGCTGTATCGAGCCGACAGGGGCAGCACCGCGAAGGCGGCAAGAATTCCGGCAATGGACCCCACGACGATGGCGAGCGTCTTGTTCACCGCGCCGGCCACGATGTCGGCGTCCGGCGTGACGGTGAGGATGGTCGCGGTGACCAGGCTGTAGTTCAGCGTGGGCCAGCGGATCGACAGGCATGCGGCGGCGCCGACGCCGGCCACGATGGCCCACGGCGCGGGAATGTTGGCGGCGTGGGCCAGCGGCACGAGCGTGATGCCCAAGGCCACCCCGATCAGCGCGCCCAGGATGCGGGCAGCGGCCTCGCCGACCGTGCCCTCGAGCGTGGCGCGCACCACAAAGAGGGCGGAGAAGGCGCCCCAGGCGACGTCGGGCATCTGCCACCACGTCATCCAACCGTAGGCCAGCAGCACCGCCGCGACGGTTTGCAGCGGAAGGCGGACGTTGTCCTCGGCGATGGCGGCGCGGTAAGCGGCAGCACGTTTCGACAGATGGGAAAAGAGTGGGCTCATCGGCAACTGTTCATCTACAACATGCAGGCATGGCGCGGCGGCTTTGGCATCGCTCGCGGACTGCTTGAAATACGGCACCCACATGGCAGCGACCGCACGCTGAAGGCCGCGTGCGGTCGCTGAAGGTGCAAGGAATGCCCAGGTGGGCAGGCTCAGGAATCGGCTTTGTTGGGACGTCCGTACGGATCCTTGCCCGCCGGCGCTTGCGAGCCGCCGGCGGGGTATCCTGAGTTGGTGTCCGGGTCCTGGTTCACTTCCCCCGTCGGCGGTCCGTCCTCCGTCGGTTGGCCCGTGAAGCCGGTCTCGGCACGATCGACATGCGGAGACGGCGGCGGATTGGGCGCGGGAGCGGGTTTCGAATCGGTCATGAGATGCCTCTTGTCTGATGGATAGGATTGCGCCGAACGGTTGAAGTGTCAGCCACAAGAACGATCCAGACGCGCATGGCGGATTCGCAAATCGCGTGCCTGGGCGGGCACGCGCTACCCGCCCGTCGCGCGGGCTCGCAAGCCCGCCCATCACGGGCAGTCACAAGCTCGCGCCGAAAGCGCAAGGCCGGACGCGGCGCGGTAAAAATTCCCGTGGCATGGCTTGGTTTACGCGGGGGATGCGCAGACGAACGCCAGCTTGTTGCCTTCCGGATCGCGACAGTAGGCCGCATAGAAATCGGCCGCATAGTGCGGGCGCAGCGCCGGCGCGCCTTCATCGGCTCCGCCTTGCCGCAGGGCTTCTTCCCAGCATTGCTGGACGACCTGCGGCGTGGGCGCCTCGAAGCTCACCTGGCAGCCGTTGCCCCAGGTTGCAGGCAGCCCATTGAAGGGCGGGGCCACGACGAACGACGGCCAGCGCGCCGTGTCCGCGCGCCAGATCACGCCGGCGGGTCCGGCCTCTTCGATGCTGTTCTCGCGGCGCAGGCCGAGCGGGCGCAGGACGGCATCGTAAAACCGCACCTGCCGCTGCCAGTCGCGGGCGCCCAATTGGATGTGGGTATACATGGCGGAAACAACCTTGCGGCGCCGCGGGGCGCCGCAAGGTTCGGTGGCATCAGGCCAAATTGTGATACTTGCGCCCGATTTCCATCGTGGCGCGGTAAAAGCCTTCCTTGCTGCCGCAGTCGTAGCGCACGCCGTCGTACTCAAAGCCGAACACCTTGCGCGACTTGAGCAGGGCGGCGATGCCGTCGGTCAGCTGGATTTCGCCGCCCACGCCCGCCTGTGTGGCTTCCAGCAGCGGGAAGATCTCGGGCTCCAGAATGTAGCGCCCGACCACCGCCAGATCGGTCGGCGCATCCTCGGGCTTGGGCTTTTCCACGATGCCGGTCAGGCTCATGACGCCATGCGACTTGCGGCTGCCGGACACGATCCCGTACTGGTGCGTATTGGTCTTGGGCACCTGCTGGATCGCCAGGACGCTGCCCTCGAACTCCCGAGCCACCTTCATCATTTCGCCAATCACGGGAGCGTCCGCATCTATCATGTCGTCCGCCAGCAGCACGGCGAACGGTTCGTTGCCTACAATAGTCGCCGCGCAGAGCACCGCATGACCCAGCCCCAGGGCGGCGGGCTGTCGGGTGTACACGCATTTGACGCTGTCCGGGATGACGTTGCGAACGGTTTCGAGCAGGGCGTTTTTGTTTTTCGCCTCCAGGTCGTACTCCAGTTCGGGCACCCGGTCGAAGTGATCCTCGATCGCCCGTTTGTTGCGGCCGGTGACGAAGATCAGTTCGGTGATGCCAGCCGCGACCGCTTCCTCGACTGCATATTGGATCAGCGGCCGGTCTACGATGGGTAGCATTTCCTTGGGCATGGCCTTGGTGGCGGGAAGAAAGCGGGTGCCGAGGCCCGCGACGGGGAACACAGCTTTACGAATCGGTTGCATTGCGAAGGCCCTCTATGCCCGGACGGCGCCTGGAATGGACCGCCCACTGACTGCGTTACAGCAAATTCCGTGCCCGTCTGGCCATTGCTGTAACAGAATTACGTGTACGGCACGGCATTTGCTGAGCGCATTGAGAATGAATAAACACGCAGGTGGGGACATTGCATGACTTCTTTACCGGATTTTTCGTCCGAAGATCGCTATCGCCTTCTGGTAAGCGCAGTGCGCGATTACGCCATCTACCTTTTGGACGCCAACGGCCGCGTAAGCAGCTGGAATCCCGGCGCGGAGCGTTTTAAGGGCTATAGCGCGGACGAAATCGTCGGTCAGCACTTTTCCGTTTTTTACACACCTGAAGACCGGAGTGCCGGCGTGCCGGAGCGCGCGCTGGAGACGGCGCGGCGTGAGGGACGCTTCGAGGCTGAAGGCTGGCGCGTGCGCAAGGACGGCAGCACGTTCTGGTGCAGCGTGGTTATCGACCCGGTCCACGATGACCGCGGCGTTCTCGTCGGCTACGCCAAGATCACGCGCGACATCACCGAGCAGAAGGAGCGGCGCGAGCAGCTTCAGGAAGCGCGCGACTCCATGCACCACGCCCAGCGGATGGAGGCCATCGGCCGCCTGACTGGCGGTGTCGCGCACGACTTCAACAATTTCCTGACCGCCATCCGCTTTTCGGCCGAATTCATCAAGCGCTATCCCGAGCTGCCCCCCTCGCTGATGCGCTATGTGGGCATCATCATCGACACCACCGAAAAGGCGGCCCAGCTGACGCGGCAGTTGCTTGCCTACGCCAAGCGGCAGCCGCTGCAACCGCACGCGTTTGACGTGCGCGACAGCCTGGCGTCGATGCGCCAGCTCTTCGAAACCTCGGTCGGGTCGTCCGTGGCGATCAGCTACGAGTTCGGGCCGGGCGACTGCACGATCTTCGCGGACCCGGGGCAACTGGAATCAGCGTTGCTCAATCTGGTCATCAATGCGCGCGACGCCATGCCCTCCGGTGGCCACCTCAAGATATTGGCTCAGGTCGTACCGGACGCGTCGGAACTGGAAGGCCACACCAAACTCAACGGCCCGCATGTGGCCCTGTCGGTGCAGGATTCCGGGGCCGGGATTGCGCCGGGCGTGCTGGCGCACGTGTTCGAACCTTTCTTCACGACCAAGGGCCTGCACGAGAATTCCGGGTTGGGCCTGAGCCAGGTTCAGGGCTTCGTGCAGCAGTCCGGCGGCGACGTGACGGTGGACAGCACCGTGGGCAAAGGAACCACCTTCACGCTCTACCTGCCGGCGGTTAAGGCCCCCGGCGTGGAGGACAAGACCCCCGCTGCGGGCGTCATGGTCAACGTGCCGGTGCGCCGCCAGGTGCTGCTGGTGGAAGACAATCGCATGGTCGGCGAGGTGGTGTCGGCGTGGCTGGCGGAACTGGGCCAGGACCTCACCTGGACGCTCGATGCCGAGAAAGCCCTGCATGAGCTGGAACAGCGCGACGGCGGCTTCGACCTGGCGATCCTGGATCTGGTGCTGCCCGGCATGAACGGCATGGACCTCGCCCGCCGGATTCGCGACCGCTGGCCCGGCATCCGGATCGTGCTGGCCAGCGGCTACAGCGATGCGATGGCGGGGCCGCGGGCGTTGGGCTTTCCGGTCATGCAGAAGCCGTACTCCGTCGACGCGCTGATGCAGGTGCTGACCGAGGACGCGCACACGATGCCGTGAGGGTGGGGCTAAACGCCCCGAAAGCGGTTGTGCGCCCTGCGCTTGATGACGCTGATCTCCCCGTCCGGCTCCATATAGGCGCGGCGCACCTCGGATACCTCAAGTACGCCTTTCATCCGAAGCTGGCTCATCAGCTCCTCTTCGGTCAGGTATTCGCGGCGCAGCGCCCGCCTGGCGATCACGCCATCGCGCACCAGGCACACGCGGTCCGCTTCAAGCAGACGCCCGATCGGCTTGCAGAAATAGCTGACCCGGTCCACCAGCACGGTCCAGCCGATGATCGTCGAGATCAGCACCATGCCGTCCAGAATGGACTTGTATTCGCCCGCCATCGCGTTCTGAGCGGCATCGGCGATCAGAACCAGCACCAGCATGTCGGCTACGCCCAGCGATCCAACGTCACGCCGTCCGGCGATCCGCAGCAGCACAAAGATGAACCAATAGACGATCGTCCCGCGGATGAAGATTTCCAGCGGGGAGACCGAAAATGTAAACATCGCCGACCAATCCGGGTCCATCGTGGCGTCTCCGTGCGACCATCGTCAAGTCGCGAGCAAGTGGCGTGCCCGGGATAGCCTGCCGACGGGGCATGCGGCAGAGCCACGAATCAGACCCTGGGGCCGCGCGGGAACACGGATTGCTGCGCCAATACGCCAATGCAAAGGATTGACCATGGAAACAGGAACGACGTCCCCGCGCGCGCGGGATGCCATCGCCCGGGAATTGGGCGTCACCACGGCGTTTGATGCGGCCGCAGCGCTGGAGCAGCGGATTGCGTTCCTTGCCGATTACCTGACGCGATCGGGCCGAGCAGGCTATGTCCTGGGCATCAGCGGCGGGGTGGACTCCACGGTGGCGGCGCGGATCGCGCAGCTTGCCGTCGAGCGCGTCCGCGGGCAGGGGAAACCGGCCACATTCGTCGCGGTGCGCTTGCCGTACGGCGAGCAGCGCGACGAGGAGGACGCGGCGCAAGCGCTGGACTTCATCGCGCCCGACCGCCGCATGCGTGTCGATATCAAGCCGGCCGTGGATGCGCAGCGCGACGCGCTGCGCGCCGCGGGCCTTGAGTACGCGGACGATGCTGCCGAGGATTTTGGCGCGGGAAACATCAAGGCGCGGCAGCGCATGATTGCCCAGTACGCCATTGCGGGCGCGCTTGACTGCCTGGTGATCGGCACGGACCAGGCCGCCGAGGCGTTGATGGGGTTTTTCACGAAGCATGGCGATGGCGCGGCGGATGTGCTGCCCCTGCGCGGCCTGACCAAGCGGCGGGTG
The DNA here is from genome assembly GCF_002966795.1 of Achromobacter spanius. GTDB lineage: Bacteria > Pseudomonadota > Gammaproteobacteria > Burkholderiales > Burkholderiaceae_B > Achromobacter > Achromobacter spanius_D. Next base: position 4,331,914 of record NZ_CP023270.1, on the reverse strand, counting down.
CGCGCGCTGGGATCGCTGCTGGGGGCGCCGGAACGGCTGGTGCTCAAGGTGCCGACCGCCGATCTGGAGTCCTTGCGGCCGTTGCGCCCGGATGAGGACGCGTACGGTGTCACATACGCGCAGATCGACGGCTATCTGGAAGGCGAGGAAGTCGCCGACGACGCGGTCGCGGTGATGGAGCGCCAGTACCGCGCCACGGCGCACAAGCGGATGCTGCCGCCAGGGCCGATTGAGTGATTCGAAGACGCTGCGCGACGATGGGGAACATCTGTCTTCGAGGCCGCTTTTGCGGCACTTCACGCACACCGGCGGCTGTATCATGGCGGATACCCCCACGCACGCAACTACAGGCTAAACATGTCCGAATCGCCGTCCGTTCCCAACAATAGACCGGGAGTCGCCCGAAGCGACCTCACCTTCCCGGTGGTCGGGCTGGGGGCCTCGGCCGGGGGGATAGACGCGCTCAAGACTTTCTTCTCGAACATGCCGGCCAAGCCCGGCATGGCGTTCGTCGTCGTGGTGCATCTGTCTCCCGACCACGAAAGCATTCTCGACAAGATCCTGCAAGCCAGTACCGGCATACCCGTCAAGCAGATCACCAAGCCGGAACCGATCCAGCGCGATCATATCTACGTGATTCCCCCGGCGGCCTCGCTGTCCATGAACGACGGATATCTGCGGGTGTCGCATGGCGGGGCGGGGCGGCTGCTCGGCCGCCACATCGCCATCGACGAATTCTTCCGCACGCTGGCCGATGTCCATACGACCCACGCCGTGGGCATTGTGCTGTCGGGCGGCGGTTCGGATGGCTCGGTCGGCCTGGCACGCATCAAGGAGCAGGGGGGCGTGACGTTTGCCCAGCTGCCCGACGAAGCCGAGCACGACACGATGCCGCGCAACGCGATTTCCACCGGCATGGTCGATATCGTGCTGCCGGTGGCCACCATGCCGGAGCGGTTAAAGCAGATCGCCGACAACATGCAGAGCATCCATCTGCCGGTTCTGGCGGACGACACCTCGGAGTTCATCGACGGCGAGCAGACCAAAGAGGCGTCGCATCAAGATCGAAATGCGCTGCGGGAAATCCTTGCCCTGCTGCGGGCCCGCACGGCGCACGATTTCCGCCACTACAAGAAAGCCACGGTGCTACGCCGGATCGAGCGCCGCATGCAGGTCACGGGTGTGTCCACCCTGGTTGAATACTGCAAGCTGCTTCAGGAGCGCATCGACGAGACGCCCAAGCTGCTGTCCGACATGCTGATCGGCGTCACGCAGTTCTTCCGCGACAAGGACGCGTTTGCCAATCTGGACGAGTTTGTGCTGCCCAAGTTGCTCAAGGGACTGGGCGATTCGCCGGATGCGGTGCTGCGCGCGTGGGTGGCCGGTTGCTCCACGGGCGAAGAAGCCTATTCGTTGGCCATGCTGCTCAGCGCCCAGGCGGATGTGCTTGCCCAGCCGCCCAAGATCCAGATCTTTGCCACCGACATCGATGAAAACGCGCTGATGATGGGCCGCGCCGCGGCGTATCCGATGGCGATCAAGGGTGACGTACCCGATGCGATGCTGCAGGCCCACTTCAGCCGGCAGGACAATGAATACCGCATCAAGAAAGACATCCGCGAGCGGGTGCTCTTTGCCGTTCACAACATCCTGCGCGATCCGCCGTTTTCCCGGCTCGATCTGGTCAGTTGCCGCAACCTGCTGATCTATCTGGACCGCGAGGTGCAACGCGACGTGCTGCGCATGTTCCATTTTGCGCTCAAGCCCGGCGGCTTCCTGTTCCTGGGCAGCTCCGAATCGGCCGATGCCTGCCCGCAGCTCTTTCAGGTGGTCGACAAGCGCCACCGGATCTACGTCGCTCGGGAAACGCCCGCGCAGCTCAGCAGCATGCCGGAGCTGATCGACGGCGGGCTCAGCCACGTCAGGCCGATCCATGCGTCGGCGGCGCCGGTCCGCCAGACCAAGGTGTCTTACTCGGCGGTGCATCAGCGTGCGCTCGAGATGTACGCCCCGCCCAGCGTCATCGTCGACGCCAACAGCGACATCGTGCACATCTCTGACCGCGCCGGCCGTTTCCTGCGCCATGCGGGCGGTGAGCCGTCGCGCAACCTGCCGTCTTCGGTGCATCCGGAATTGCGGACCGAACTGCGCACCGCGATGTTCCAGGCGCTGCATTCGCGCAAAAGCGTCGAGGCGCGGCGCGTCAAGATGACCTTTGCCGACCGTCAGACCTACGTCAACATGGTGGTGCGGCCGTTCCGGCACGAGGAGTCTGCCAGCGACTACATGCTGGTGCTGTTCGACGAAGTCGAAGACGTCATGAGCGCCGATGGCCACCATGGCCCCACCAGCGGCTCTGCGGCGGTGCTGACCCAGCTGGAGGCTGAACTGCAGCGCACCAAGGATCAGTTGCAGGCAACCATCGAGCAGGCCGAGACCTCAACCGAAGAGCTCAAGGCCTCCAACGAAGAACTTCAAGCCATCAACGAAGAGCTGCGCTCCACCACCGAAGAGCTGGAGACCGGCAAGGAAGAGCTGCAGTCCGTCAACGAAGAACTGATCACGGTCAACGCCGAGCTCAAGACCAAGGTCGACGAAACCGCCAAGATCAACGACGACCTGCAGAACCTCATTGCGTCCACCGACATCGCCACGGTGTTCGTTGACCGCATGATGCGTATTCAGTGGTTCACGCCCCGGGCCTCCGATATCTTCAACGTGATCCCCAGCGATGCCGGCCGTTCGGTGCTGGACATCACGCATCGCCTCGAATATCCGGATCTGGCCAAGGACGCCGCCGGCGTGTTCGAGTCGCTGCGTCCCTTGGAGCGCGAAGTCCACAGCTCGACGGACCGTTGGTATCTGGCGCGGCTGCTGCCGTACCGCAGCGCCGAGCATCGCATTGAAGGCGCAGTGCTTACGTTCATCGACATCACGGACCGGCGCAAGGCGGAAGACCGCGTGCGCCTGGGCGAAGCGCATCTGAAGCTGATGACCGAGAGTGCGCGCGACTTCGGCATCATGACGCTGGATAACGAAGGCATCATCACCAACTGGAACATTGGCGCGGAACTGATGTTCGGCTACACCAGCGCCGAGGCGGAAGGCAAGTCCATCGCGATCATCTTTACCGACGAGGACATCGCATCCGGCAGACCCGCGTACGAGCTGAATCGCGCCAGGAAGATCGGCTACGCCCCTGACGAGCGATGGCATAAGCGTAAGGATGGCAGCCTGGTGTTCTGCACGGGCGGCGTGAACCGGATGGACGACCCTGTCTATCAGGGATTTGCCAAGATCGTGCGCGACGTCACCGACCTGAAATTGCGCGATGCCGAGCAGGAGTCGCGTCTGGACCGCGCGCACGCGGACAGCGTGCTCAAGGACGAGTTCTTTGCGGTCGTGTCACACGAACTGAAGCATCCGCTCAACCTGATTCAGCTCAATACCGAGCTGCTGGCCCGCACACCGGCGGTGCGCAATTTCCCGCCGGCGGCGCGCGCCACGGACCTGATCCAGCGTTCGGTCAAGGGCCAGGCCCGCATCATCGACGATCTGCTGGACCTGTCGCGCGTCCGCACGGGCAAGCTGGCGCTGAACAAGTCGATCATCGATGTCGTGGCTATCTCGAAGAACATCCTCGAAGTGCTGAAGCCCGTGGCGTCCTCGGCGGGCATCGATCTGCGCAGCGACTTTGATCCCGCGCTGGCTATCTACCTGGATGCGGACCCCGTGCGCATTGAGCAGGTGATCTGGAACCTGCTGAACAACGGGATCAAGTTCACGCCTGAGGGCGGTTCTGTCGCGCTCAAACTGGCCGTCGAGAACAACCGTTTAAAGCTGGAAGTCGCCGACACGGGCCATGGCATCGATCCGATGTTCATCGGGCGCGTGTTCGACATGTTCAGCCAGGGCGACGTTCGGCAGAAGACGGGCGCCAGCCCGGGGCTGGGCATCGGCCTGGCGGTCGTCAGCGAACTGGTGGGCGCGCACGGCGGCACGATCCAGGTCCATTCGGATGGCGTCGGACTCGGCGCGCGCTTCACGGTGTGGCTGGACCTCGCGGGTACCCTCGGAACGGAGGATGCGCCGCAAGCCAACGCCGACATGCCGCTGGAAGGGCTGAAGGTGCTTTTGGTCGACGACTCCGAGGACGTCCTGCACATCATGCACGAGCTGCTGGACATGGAAGGGGCCGAAGTGACGGCCGCCTCCAACGGCAGGCAGGCCTTGGAAATCCTGGAAACCGCCCGCTTTGACCTGATGCTTTCGGACATCGGCATGCCCGAGATGGACGGCTATACGCTGATGCGCGCCATTCGCGAGAAAGACGGCGGCGGCGACCTGCCGGCCATCGCGCTGACCGGTTTCGGCGCGAAGGAAGACATGCGCGAGGCCGTCCGCGCGGGCTTTTCCGCGCACGTCAGCAAGCCGGTGTCGTTGGACGACCTGCTTGAAGTGGTCCGCAAGCTGCGACTGCGAGGGTAATCAGCGTTTTTCGGGAAGGGGCCGCCGTGTGCATTGGCCGGCCGCTTTCCCGCTCGCCTTCCGTCGGTAGATTCTTTCTGTTCCCATTTGTCTTGTCTGGCAACAGATCGCATGATCGGCCATTGCGCCCGCCTCGATTTCTCTCCAGCCGTGTTCCCCGGCAACAGTTTCGAACGCTCGGCTTTCGTCCCCGATTGCTCCACGCTGCGAACGAGAAAAGCTTGCACTAACCGCCATCGCTACTTAAGCTGTGTTTTCGCGTCGCGCCCAGCACGTACCGTGCCAGCGCCCGCTGGTGGATGTTCCATCCGCCCCGCTCGACCATGCAGCACGTTTTCAGCCAGTCTTCCTCGTCAACGACATTAAGGATGCTTGTGCGAAAGTCGATGGTCTTGTTCGCTTCACAGAGCGCCCGGCCGACGCCGGGCCAGAGCCGGCCTTGCCCCATTTGGGCAGGTTCCGCCCAGGTCGGACTTTTCCCGATCGGCGGCTTTCTCCGACTTCAACGCGATATCTCCAGGGTGCCTTGCCCCGCCCGCACTTCATAAGCTGCACGTCTGTCCGGCGCGCCCAAACGCGCCCATAAGCTGTCCAAGTTGGGCTCTTGCCCCCGCCATGGGGTAAGGGCAGCGCGAGACCCCGAGTCCGACCGCCTGGGAGTAGTGGATGACGCAAGTAAGCAGCAATGTCCGTCGTGTCATGTTGTATGCCTTGGGTGCATGGACGCTTGCATTGGCGGGATGTGGTGACCGGAACGACGCGGCGGCCGTCACCATTGCGCCGATGAAGGTGTTCGTGATGACCGTCGGCCGCCAGCCGGTCGACCTGAACGTGGATCTGCCCGGGCGGATCGAACCCATCCGCACGGCCGAAGTGCGCGCGCGCGTGGACGGCATCGTCGAGAAGTTGCTTTACACCGAGGGCAGCGACGTGCAGGCCGGCGACCCGCTGTTCCAGATAGACCCCAGCGACTACAAAGCGCAATTGGCGCAGGCCAACGCCATGCTGCAGCGCGCGCAGGCGGTGCAGAAGAACGCGCGCTCGGTCACGGACCGGTTCCGTCCGCTGGTGCAGCGCCAGGCGGTCAGCGCGCAGGAGTACGAGGCCGCGCTGGCGGCGCTTGGCCAGGCGCAGGCCAATGTGGCCGACGCGCAGGCCGCGGTCACGCTGGCGCAGTTGCGGCTGGACCGCTGCACGGTCAGGGCGCCCATTGCCGGGCGCGTGGGCCGGGCGCTGGTCACCGAGGGGGCGCTGGTCAGCGCGTCGGCTGCGACGCTGCTGGCGCAGGTCAACCAGCTGTCGCCGATCAGTGCCACATTCACCAAGTCCAATACCGCCATCATGGACCTGACCGACTATGCGCGCTCCGGCGCGCTGGCCACGGCGGGCAACACGTTTCCGGTGCGGCTTACGCTGGCCAACGGCCGCGAATTCGGCGAGACCGGCGTTGTGGATTTCGCGGACCTGAGCGTGGACCGGACCACCGGCGCGCAGACCATCCGCGCCCGTTTCGACAACGCTCAGCGGGAACTGCTGCCCGGCCAGTTCGTCAACGGACAGATTCTTGTCGGCGTGCGCCAGGAGGGCGTTCTGATTCCCGCGCGTGCGGCGCGGTTGAACGGCGACACGGCGACCGTGTTCGTCATCGGGCCAGACAACACGGCGGTGCCCAGACAGATCGAGGTGGGTGAGCAAATCTCGGGAAGCTGGCTGGTGCGCCGCGGCCTCGAACCAGGGGAGAAAGTGGTCGTGGATGGCTGGCACAAGATAAGGCCAGGCCAACAGGTTGATCCGGTCGAACAGCAAGCCGCGAAACCCTAGCGGAGTCGGTCATGGGCTCATTCTTCGTCTTGCGGCCGGTATTCGCCTGGGTGGTGGCGTTGTTCCTGTTGCTGTTCGGGCTGATTTCGGTGGTGCTGCTGCCGGTGGAGCAGTACCCGAACATCGCGCCGCCGTCGATCACGATCCAGGCGACCTTCAGGGGCGCCGACACGACCACCATCGACCGCACGGTCACCTCCATCATCGAGGAGGAGATGAACGGGGTCGACAACTTCCTGTACATGGCGTCGGTCAGCCGCGCCAACGGCACGTCGCAGATCACCGTGACGCTGCAGCCGGGCACCGACCTGGATGTGGCGCGCAGCCAGGTGCAGGACCGCCTGAGCCGGGTCGAGCCCCGATTGCCGCAGGAAGTCCGCCAGCTTGGCGTGGCGGTGACCAAGGCGTCGTCCGGGTTCCTGATGCTGCTGGCGCTGCAATCGGAAAGCGGCAACGTTAGCGCCGTCGAGATGGGCAACTTCGCGTCCAACAACATCCTCAACGAATTGCGCCGCATCCGCGGGGTGGGCGACGTGCAGCTGTTCGGCTCGTCGTACGCCATGCGGATCTGGTTGGACGAACGCAAGCTGGCGAGCTTTCAGATGTCGGCCAGCGACGCGATGCGCGCGGTGCAGGAGCAGAACGCGCAAACGATCGGCGGGTCGCTGGGCGATCTGCCGCTGGCGCGCGGCGCGGACTTCAACGCGCAGATCGTGGCGCAGAGCCGCTTTTCCACGCCCGAGCAGTTCCGTCAGGTCATCCTGCGGGTCAACAACGATGGCTCGCTGGTGCGGCTGGGCGACGTGGCGCGGGTGGAGCTGGGCAACGAAAGCTACAACTTCCGGCTCAGCGTCAACGGCAAGGAGGCCGCCGGCATTGCCATCCAGCTTGCCAACGACGCCAACGCGCTGGACGTTGCGCGGCAGGTGCGGCAGCGCATGGCGGAGCTGGAGCCCGTGTTCCCGGTCGGCGTTGGCTGGACCGTGCCGTTCGACACCACGCCCTTCATCACCACGTCCATCAGTTCGGTGTTGGTCACCATGGTCGAGGCGCTGCTGCTGGTCACGGCGATGGTGTTCCTGTTCCTGCAAAGCTGGCGCAGCACGCTGATCCCCACGCTGATCGTGCCGATCGCGCTGATCGGCACCTGCGCGGGCCTGTTCCTGTTTGGCGCGTCCATCAACCTGTTGTCGCTCTTTGGCATGGTGGTGGCGATCGGGGTGCTGAACGACGACGCCATCGTGGTGTCGGAAAACGTCGCCCGCATCATGCAGGACGAAAAAATCTCGGCGCCCGAGGCCACGCGCAAGGCGGTCGGCCAGGTGTGGGGACCGATCATCGCCAGCACGCTGGTGCTGGTGGCGGTGTTCGTGCCGATGGCGATGTTCCCGGGCTCCAGCGGCGCGATCTACCGTCAGTTCTCCATCACGCTGTCGGTGGCGATCGTCGTGTCGACCGTGCTGGCGCTGTCGCTGGGCGCCGCGTTGTGCGCCACGCTGCTCAAGCTGCCGGACGGCGCGCCGCCCAAGGGCAGGATTTCGAAGGGCAAGCAGTGGGTATTTGACAAGTTCAACGGCGGCTTTGACGCGATGACGCGCCAGTATGTGCGGGCGGTGGAACACATGCTGCTGCGGCCGCTGCGCTGGATGCTGATCTTTCTGGGCGTTTGTGGTCTGACGGTCTTTTTGTTTTCGCGCCTGCCGGGCGGCTACCTGCCGCTGGAAGACCAGGGCTATTTCTTCGTGTCGTACACCGGCGCGCCCGGCACCACGGCCGACCAGACCGAGGCCGCCGTGCAGCAGGCCGAAAGCCAGCTTCGCCAGTTGCCGGCCGTGCGCAACGTGGCGTCGGTGGTCGGGTTCAACTTCTTCGGCCAGGGCCAGACGGCCGCGCTGTCGTTCGTGGACCTGCACCCGTGGAGCGAGCGCACGGAGCGCGGCCAGGCGGTCGATGCGCTGGTCGGGCGCAGCAATCTTGCCTTCCGCTCGATTCCGCAGGCGATGATCTTTGCGCTGAATCCGCCGCCCATTCCGTCGATGGGCAACGCGTCGGGGTTTTCGATGAAGGTGCAGGACCGCACGGCGCAGGGCGGCGCGGGGCTGGCCGCCACCGGCGCGGCAATGATCGCGGCCGCCGCGGCCAGCCCCGTGCTGACCGGCGTGCGGCTGGACGGCATGCCGCCGGGGCCGCGGCTGTATGTCGAGATCGACCGGGTGCATGCGCGCGCACTGGGCCTGCAGGTCGCGCAGGTCAATCAGGCGCTGACGCTGGCGTTCGGGTCGAACTACGTCAACGACTTCCTGCATGACGGCTCGGTGCAGCGGGTGTTCATCCAGGCCGAGGCCGATCAGCGCATGCAGCCGCAGGACATTGCCGCCTTGCAGCTGCCGAACAACCGGGGCGAGATGGTGCCGTTCTCGGCGTTTTCGCGGATGCGCTGGATCGACGGCCCGCAGCAGCTGGAACGCTACAACGGCTTTCCGTCGATCACGATCTCCGGCGAGGCCGCCGCCGGCCGCTCCAGCGGCGTGGCGCTGGCCGAGATGGAGGCGATTGCCGGACGCGTCCTGCCGCAAGGCATCACTTACGAATGGACCGGCACGGCGTACGAGGAGCGGCAGGCGGGCAATCAGGTGGCGCTGCTGCTGGGCCTGTCGCTGATCGTGGTGTTTCTGCTGCTGTCGGCGCTGTACGAGAGCTGGTCGGTGCCGGTGTCCGTGCTGCTCATCCTGCCGTTCGGCATTCTGGGCGCGGCCGCGTTCACGCTGGGGCGGGGCATGTCGGCGGACATCTATTTCAATATCGGGCTGGTCACGATCATCGGCCTGGCCGCCAAGAACGGCATCCTGATCGTGGAGTTCGCGCTGAAAGAGGAACTGGAAGGGCGCGACCGCAAGGAGGCCGTGGTCGATGCCGCCCGGCAGCGCCTGCGCCCCATCATCATGACCAGCATCACCTTCGTGCTGGGCATGCTGCCGCTGGTGCTGGCCACCGGCGCGGGCGCGGCCAGCCGGCAGGCGGTGGGCACCAGCGTGATGGGCAGCATGTTGACCGCCACGCTGTTTGGCGTGTTCTTCACGCCGCTGTTCTACATGGTTGCGCGGCGCTGGTCGGGGCCGCGCAAGAATAAGGACAAGCCCGCTGATAATGACAAGCCAACTGCGGGCGTCCCGGCCAAGGCCGAAGAGCGGGGAGAAAACCCATGAGACCGGCGCGCATTGCCATCGTGGCACTCGTTGCGCTCGTGGGCGGGGGGCTGTCCGCCTGCAACTTCGCGCCGGAACACCGCCAGCCAGAAGTCGCGACGCCTGCGGTGTTTCCGGGCGAGATCCCGCCGGACGCCGTGGCGGCGCAGGACGTGACGTGGGAGCAGTTCTTTGGCGATGCGCAGCTCAAGCGCCTGATCGCCCGGTCGCTGGAACTGAACCAGGATCTGGCCGCCGCGACGGCGCGGATTGAACAGGCCCGTGCCTTCTACCGCATCGAGCGCGCCAACCAGTTGCCGCAACTGGACGCCGGCGCGGCCGCGTCGCGCAACCAGCAGCCGCTTGCCGTGCTGGACCCCGCGCTGGCGAGCTCGCGGCAGACGGTGCAGTTCAACCAGTTCAGCGCCCAGGTGATGGTCTCGTCCTTCGAGCTGGATTTCTGGGGACGCGTGCGCAACATGACCGCGTCGGCGTTGCAGCAGTATCTGGCGACGGTGGAAGGTCGGCGTGCCTTCCGTCTGTCGCTGATCGCGAACGTGGCCTCGACCTATTACGACGCCCGGGCCGGAGAAGAGGGCATCGCGCTGGCGCAGCGCACGGTGGAGACGCGCAGCTATGCGCTGGGCGTCGCGAAGGACCGGCTGGACGCCGGTGTGACGTCGCTGGTGGACTTTGAGCAGTCGGCCATCCTGCTGACGCAGGCGCAGACCCAGCTTGCCGAATGGCAGCGGGCCACGGCGGCGCACTGGAACCGGTTGTGGGTGCTGGTGGGCGAAGACCTGCAGCGGGAGATGACCGGCGGCCAGCCCATCGAGGCGGCGGGGCAGTTCGACGCGCTGAGCCCTGGCCTGCCGTCGTCGCTGTTGATCGTCAGACCCGACATCCGCCAAGCGGAGAACCGCCTGCGCAGCGCCAATGCCAACATCGGCGCCGCGCGCGCGGCCCTGTTTCCGCGCATCGCGCTGACCGGTTCGCTGGGCTATGCGTCCACCGAGCTGTCCGACCTGTTTTCTTCGCCCAGCCAGATCTGGAACATCGGCGCGGGGATCGGGTGGCCGATCTTCGATTACGGGCAGCGGCGGGCAGCGGTGGACCTGGCGACGGCGCAGCGAGACGAGCTGATCGCCAACTACCGCAAGACGGTGCAGACGGCGTTCAGCGAAGTGGCGACCGCGCTGGAGAACCGCAAGCGCTTCCAGGAACAGGTGACCGCGCAGGAAACGGCGATCCAGGCGCAGCGCCGGCTGGCCGAGACCGCCGAGCTGCGCTACATGAACGGCATCTCGATCTACCTGGAAGTCGTCGACGCCCGGCGTGGTTTGTTCAACGCGGAGCAGCAGATGCTGACGCTGCGGGCCTCGCAGCTTCAGAACGGCGTGTCGCTCTATGTGGCGCTGGGAGGCGGGGATGAGCAGCCGGTGGTGGTGATGGCGGGATCGCCGCCAGGCACGGGGGCGCCGGCTGTTGAGGTGCCGGCTGTTGAGACGCCGGCGACCCTGGCCCCCGTTCCGCCGCCCGGCGTGGGAGCCGCGCAGTGAACGCCGGCAAGCCCGTCAGCACCGGCCAGCGACCGTGGTGGCGCCGGTTGCGCAAGGCCGTGTTCATCATCGTCGGCCTTGCCGTGCTGGTCGTCGTGACACTCATGGGCGTGCGCCTTTACGACATCCAGCAGGGCCCGCCGCTCGCCGCCTGGCACACGTATGTGCCGCAAGAACTCGACGCCGAACGCCTGGACCGAAGCACCTGGGACGACTACCTGGCGCACGAGGACGCGCTCTTCACGCTGGTCAGGCAGAACGTGGGCGACAAGCTGCTGCCCGAGGACAAGGTGGACAGCAACCGCTATTTCGCGGACGCCAAGGTGTATCCCGAACACTTCGCGCACGACTGGAATCGCTCGTTCGTGCTGACGCCGCCCGGCGAACCCCGGGGCGTGGCCGTGCTGCTGCATGGCCTGACGGATTCGCCCTACAGCCTGCGTCACGTCGCCGCGCATTACCAATCCGTCGGCTACGTGGCGATCGCCATCCGGATGCCGGGCCACGGCACGGTGCCGGGCGGCCTGACGGACGCGCACTGGGAGGACTGGGCGGCGGCAACGCGCCTGGCGGTCCGCGAAGCGCGCCGCCGCGTGCCCGCGCCCAAGCCGCTGCATATGGTGGGTTTTTCCAACGGCGGGGCGCTGGCGCTGATGCACACGCTGGACGCGCTGGACAACCCCAAGCTGGACAAGCCCGACCGCCTGGTGCTGCTCTCGCCGATGGTCGGCATCACGTCGTTCGCGCGCTTTGCGGGCGTGGCCGGGCTGCCCGCGATCCTGCCCGCATTCGCGAAGGCGGCATGGCTCAGCATCGTGCCGGAGTTCAACCCTTTCAAGTACAACTCGTTCCCGGTCCATGCGGCCCGCCAGTCCTTCGAGCTGACGCAGACGCTGCAGGACCGGCTGGTCGCGCAGCAGCGATCCGGCGGCCTGGAGCGGCTGCCGCCCATCATCACATTCCATTCGGTACTGGACTTCACGGTCAGCACGCGCGCCCTGATCAACGCCCTGTACGCGCGCCTGCCCGCCAACGGCAGCGACCTGGTGCTGTTCGACCTGAACCGCGCCACCAAGCTCGGGCCGCTGTTCCGCCGCGGCGTGGCGTGGCAGTTGGCGGGCACGTTGCCCGGCGAAAAGCGCAACTACCGCCTAACGCTCGTCACCAACGCCAGCCCCACGTCCAGCGCGATGATCGAGCGCGTCATCGAACCGAACGCCACCGCGGTCGTGGAGCGCGCCATCGGCATGGACTACCCGCGCGAGGTCTATTCGCTGTCGCACGTGGCGCTGCCGTTCCCGACCGACGACGCGCTGTACGGCACGCATCCGGACAACATCGAGGAATTCGGCATCAGCCTGGGCGCGATGTCCATGCGCGGCGAGGTCGGGGCTTTCGTGATCGGCATGGATACGCTGACCCGGCTGACCTCCAATCCGTTCTATGCCTATCTGGTCAAACGCGTTGATGGGGTGATACCAAGATGATGGCCTTCGCACTGTCCGGCATTTTCGCCATCCTGCTGCTGGGTCTTTTGTACCTGGCCAGCCCGGTGTTCATCCCGCTGACATTCGCGCTGTTTGTGATCTGCCTGGTTGCGCCGCTGCGCCAGTACCTGGGCCGAAAGATGCCCGCGCCGCTGGCCGCGATTCTGGTGCTGGTGGTGACGCTGGTCGTCTCGGTGGTGTTCCTGTCGCTGGCGGCGTGGGGCTTCAGCCTGGTGGCGCAGTGGGTCATTGCCAACGCCGCGCGCTTTCAGCGGCTGTTCACGCTGGAGACCGAAACGCTGCATCCGCATGGCGCGATGGCGATCCAGATGTTCCAGGACAGCTTCAACGTGTCGTGGCTGGTCCGGGCGATCCAGGAGGTGGCGCTGCGGATCAACAGCATGCTGGGCATGATCTTCATCGCCTTCGTCTTCATTGCGCTCGGGTTGTTCGAGCTGGACGAGGCCCCGGGCCGGCTGACCCGTCTGCTGGGCGAGGCGCGGGCGCAGCGATGGAGCGCGATTGCGCGCGAGGTTGCCACCAAGCTGCGCTGGTACATGGTGATACGCACCGTCGCCAGCGTGCTGACCGGGGTGACGGTCTGGCTGTTTGCGATCTACGCCGGGCTGGAACTGGCGACCGCCTGGGGCGGGCTGGCGTTCCTGCTGAATTACATCCCGTTTCTCGGACCGCTGGTGGCGACAGTTTTTCCGGCGTTCTTCGCGTTCGTGCAATACGGATCGCTGCAGACGAGCATTCTGGTGCTCGTCGTCTTGAACTGCATCCAGATCGTCTACGGCTGCTATCTGGAGCCTCGGCTTGCCGGAAGCGCGTTTTCGCTGTCGCCGCTGATGGTGATGTTTGCGGTGTTTTTCTGGGGGTTGGTGTGGGGCATACCGGGTACGTTCATCGGCGTGCCCCTTCTTATCACGATGACCACGGTGTACGGCGCCGGCCGCAGTCTGCGCGTCACGCGCGGCTGAGCCGCCTGCCCGGGGCAGCATCCGGGAAGGCGGCCGACCTGCTCACGTCTTTGCTCACTATTGGAGGTGCATGATGGAAAGCAGTACTCCCAAGAAGCTAGGATTGCTTGCCCTGACGGGCATGGTGGTAGGGTCGATGATCGGCGCCGGGATCTTTTCGCTGCCCAGAACCTTTGGCGGCGCGACGGGCGTGGTCGGGGCCGTCATCGCGTGGATCATCGCGGGCGCGGGCATGTACACGCTGGCGCGCGTGTTCCAGTCGCTGGCCGAGCGCAAGCCCGACCTTGACGCAGGCGTCTTCGCCTACGCCAAGGCCGGGTTTGGCGACTACCTCGGCTTTCTATCCGCGTTCGGCTACTGGATCGGCAGCTGCATCGGCAACGTGTCGTACTGGGTGCTGATCAAATCCACGCTGGGCGCCTTCTTTCCCATCTTCGGCGACGGCAACACGGTCATCGCCATCGCCGTGGCGTCCGTGGGGATCTGGCTGTTCCACTTCATGATCCTGCGCGGGGTGCAGCAGGCGGCGTTCATCAACGCCGTGGTGACGGTAGCCAAGATCATCCCGATCGTGGTGTTCATCATCGTGCTGTTCGTGGCGTTCAAGCTTGACCTCTTCCGCATCAATTTCTGGGGCGAGATGAGCGGCTACGGCCTGTTCGAGCAGGTGCGGCGAACCATGCTGGTGACCGTCTTCGTCTTTCTCGGCATCGAGGGCGCCAGCGTGTATTCGCGCTTTGCGTCCCAGCGTTCGCACGTGGGGGTGGCCACGCTGATCGGCTTTGTGACGGCGCTGCTGCTGATGGTGCTGGTCTCGCTGCTGCCGTATGCCGCCATGCAACAGAGCGACATCGCCGCGCTGCGCCAGCCGTCCATGGCCGGGGTGCTGGAGTCTGTCGTCGGGCCGTGGGGCGCGGTGTTCGTCAGCGTGGGCCTCTTGATCTCGGTGCTGGGCGCGTACCTGGCCTGGTCGCTGATCTGCGCGGAAGTGATGCATGCGGCCTCCAAGAACGAAGACATGCCGCGCGCATTCGCCCGCGAAAACAAGAATGGCGTGCCGGTCGTGGCGCTGTGGGTGACCAACATCATCGTGCAGCTCTTCGTCATCAGCACGTACTGGTCGCGCGACGCCTTCTCGCTGATGCTGAGCCTGACCAGCGCGATGTCGCTGATTCCCTATCTGCTGGTGGCGGGATTTGGCTGGCAGCTCGCCAAGCGCGGCGAGACCTATGTCGGCGGCAAGGACCAGAAGCGCGATCTGACGCTTGCCAGCATCGCGGCCGTCTACACCCTCTTCATGATCTTCGCCGGCGGCCTGAAGTTCCTGCTGCTGTCGGCGCTGTTGTATGCGCCCGGGTCGGTCCTGTACTTCTGGGCCCGGCGCGAGCAGGGCCGGAAATTCTTCACCGGTTGGGAGTTGGTCGTTTTCATCGTGGCATGCGTCGGAGCCGTGGCCGCCATCGTCGGCCTCATCTACGGCTGGATTGCCATCTAACGTCTGGGAGCTAGTCATGGCTGATACCGAGGAATTTGGAGTCCATTCAGAAGTTGGGCAATTGCGCACGGTGATGGTCTGCGCGCCGGGACGCGCCCACGAAAGATTGACGCCGACCAATTGCGATCAACTGCTGTTTGACGATGTCATGTGGGTCGACAACGCGAAGCGCGACCATTTCGACTTCATGACGAAAATGCGGGACCGCGGCGTGGACGTCGTGGAAATGCACAACCTGCTGGCCGAAACGGTCGCGATACCCGAAGCGAAGAAGTGGATCCTGGACAACCAGGTCGTGGCGAACCAGGTGGGCCTGGGCCTGCTGGACGAGATCCGCAGCTACCTGGACGGCCTGCCGGCGCGCAAGCTGGCCGAGACCCTGATCGGCGGGCTGTCGACCGAGGAATTCCCCGAGTCGATCGGCGGCGAACAGCTCATGCTCATCAAGGAGGCCGCCGGCGTCACGGAATACCTGCTGCCGCCGCTGCCCAACACGCTGTACACGCGCGACACCACTTGCTGGATCTACGGCGGCGTCACGCTCAATCCGCTGTATTGGCCCGCGCGGCACGAAGAGACGATCCTCACGTCGTCGATCTACAAGTTCCATCCGCGCTTTGCCGGCAAGGTGAACGTCTGGTGGGGCGATCCCACGGCCGATCACGGGCTCGCGACGCTGGAAGGGGGCGATGTCATGCCCATCGGCAACCGCACGGTGATGATCGGTATGAGCGAACGCACGTCGCGCCAGGCCATCAGCCAGCTGGCGTCCAGCCTGTTTGCGAAAGAGGCGGCGGACCGGGTGATCGTGGCGGCCATGCCCAAACTGCGCGCGGCCATGCACCTGGATACCGTGCTGACCTTCGCGGACCGCGATTGCGTGCTGATGTACCCGGACATCGTCAAAAACGTCCAGGCCTTTTCGTACCGGCCGGGCAGCGCCCCGGGGTCGCTGGAGCTGCACAAGGACAAGGGGTCGCTGGTGGACGTGATCGGCGAGGCGCTAGGCGTCAAGAAGATGCGCGTCGTCGAGACCGGCGGCAACGCCTATGTGCGCGAACGCACGCAGTGGGACAGCGGCGCCAACCTGGTCTGCATCTCGCCCGGGGTCGTGCTGGCGTATGACCGCAACGTCTACACCAACACGCTGCTGCGCAAGGCGGGTGTCGAGGTCATCACCTTTGTCGGAGCCGAACTCGGCCGGGGCCGCGGCGGCGGGCACTGCATGACGTGCCCGATCTTGCGGGATCCCGCGTAGCGGGCACGCCCGCGCGCGGCCGTCCCGGCGGGGGGCGGCCGCGCCGGCGCGTAACCACCGGATCGCTTTCAGGAGAAGATCGTGAGCGGGGAAACTGCCAAACTTTCTCGCATGGCGCTGGCCGCCATGGTGGTGGGGTCGATGGTGGGGGCGGGGATCTTTTCGCTGCCCAGCGTCTTTGCGCGCAATACCGGGCCGGTGGGCGGCCTGGTCGCCTGGGCCATTGCCGGCACGGGCATGTTGACGCTGGCCATGGTCTTCCAGTTCCTGTCGCGCCGGCGCCCCGATCTGGACGCGGGCATCTTCGCGTATGCCAAGGCCGGATTCGGGCTGTACCTGGGTTTTTTGGCGGCGCTGGGCTATTGGACGGCCGCCTGCCTGGGCAACGTCAGTTACTTCGTCATCTTCAAGGGGACGCTGGGCGCCGTGCTGCCGTTCTTCGGCGACGGCGATACCGTGTCGGCCGTGCTGGTGTCGTCGGTGCTGCTGTGGTCAACCCATTTCCTGATCCTGCGGGGCATCCGGCAGGCCGCGGGCATGAACACGATCGTCACCATCGCCAAGGTGGTGCCCATTGCCATCTTCATCGCCTTCGCCGCGTTTGCCGTGGACCTGGACGTGCTGCGCGCCAACATCGCCGAAGGGCTCAGCGGCGAGGGCAAGGGCAATCTCTTCGAGCAGGTGCGCAACACGATGCTCGTCACGGTGTTCGTGTTCCTGGGGGTGGAGGGCGCCAGCGTCTATTCCCGTTACGCCAAGCGGCGCGAGGACGTGGCGGTGGCCACCATCGTGGGATTCCTGCTGGTGCTGGCGCTGCTGGTGCTGGTGACGATGCTGTCGTATGGGGTGCTGCCGCGCGCGGAACTGGCGTCGCTGCGCAATCCGTCGATGGCGGGTGTGCTGCGGGCGGTGGTTGGGCCGTGGGGCAGCATGCTGGTCAGCGTGGGGCTGATGGTGTCGGTGGCGGGCGCCTACCTGGCGTGGATTCTGCTGGCTGCGGAAGTGCTGCGCGCCGCGGCGGGCGCGGGCATCATGCCGTCGGTCCTGGCGCGCGAGAACCGTCATGGCGTGCCCGCGGCGGCGCTGTGGCTCAGCAATGGCATCGTGCAGCTCTTTCTGATCGTCACGCTCTTCACCGAGGACACCTTCGTGCTCCTGAAGAACATGGCCAGTTCGATGAGCCTGATTCCGTACTTCTTCGTGGCGGCGTTCGGCCTGATGCTGGCGCTGCGCGGCGAAACCTATGACGGCTGGAGCCGGCGGCGCAAGATCGAGCTGGGGCTGGCGGTAGCGGCCACGGTCTATGCGGCCGGACTGGTGTATGCGGGCGGCTTCCGGTATTTCGTCCTGTCGTGCGTCATCTACGCGCCCGGCACCATCCTCTTTCTGATTTCGCGCCGGGAGCAGCGGGGCAACATCTTCGCCCCGTACGAGTGGCCGATCCTGCTGATCGTGCTGGTGTCCTGCGGCATCGGCGTGTGGGCGATCAGCACGGGCAGCACGGCGTTCTAACCGACAGGACAAGGGCAGCACGGCAATGAGCAGCGAACTGGCGATTGTCCT
This sequence comes from Achromobacter spanius, assembly GCF_002966795.1. GTDB lineage: Bacteria > Pseudomonadota > Gammaproteobacteria > Burkholderiales > Burkholderiaceae_B > Achromobacter > Achromobacter spanius_D. The sequence goes on along the minus strand of NZ_CP023270.1, from coordinate 4,314,075 downwards.
CACCATCCTTTGCGCGGCGGTCGTGCTGTTCGTCATCGGGCGGCCCCGTTCGGACGCCGTGGCGCTGCTGGTCATGCTGCTGCTGCCGCTGAGCGGCACGGTGACCTACCGCGAGGCGCTGGACGGCTTTTCGAATCCCGCCATCATCCTGATCGCATGCCTCTTCGTGGTCGGCGAGGGGTTGGTCCGCACCGGCGTCGCGCAGGCCGTGGGCGATCTGCTGCTGCGGCACGGCGGCAAGAGCGAGGGCTGGCTGGTGCTGCTGGTGATGGGGGCGGTGGGGTCGATGGGCGCCGTGATGAGCTCCACGGCCGTGGTCGCCATCTTCATTCCCATCGTGCTGCGGATCGCGCGCAAGTCCGGCATGGCCGCCCGACGGATCTTGATGCCCATGGGCACGGCGGCGGCCATCAGCGGCATGCTGACGCTGGTGGCGACCACGCCCAACCTGGTGCTCAACAGCGCGCTGGGCTACGCGGGCTATGAGGGATTCGGCTTCTTCGACTTCACGCCGATTGGCGTCGTCGTGCTGGCGGGCGGCATTGCCTACATGCTGTTTGCGCGCAAGCTGATCGACGCCGGGCAGGGGCCGCGCGCGTTGAACCGGCCCAGCTTGGGCGATTGGGCCACCAAGTATTCTCTGCAAAATCGGGCATGCCGCTTGGTGGTGCAGGACGACTCCGACCTCGTGGGGCGCCAGCTCGGGCTGTGGGCGGGCGAACTCGGCAAGGCGGCGTTCGTCATCGCGATCGAGCGCAACACGCGGTTTGCGCGGGCCGTCATGCGCCCGACGGCGGACGACGTGCTGGAGGCGGGCGACATCCTTCTGCTCGACATGGATTCAGAGGGCTTCGATATCGACGGCTTCTGCGGACGGCATCACCTGAAGCGGCTGGCGATGTCCGGCGTGTACTTCACGGACCAGGCCCGCGACGTGGGCATGGTCGAGGTCATCATCCCGTCGGAATCGCGCCTGGTCGGCGCGAATGCGCGCGACTCCGTGGTGCTGGCGAGGCATGGGCTGTTTGTCGTCGGGCTGTGGCGCGGCAAGGAGGCCAAGCGCGACCTGCCGGACGTGAAGATGCGCGTGGGCGACACGCTGCTGGTGGTGGGGCCGTGGGCGGGCATTTTTTCCCTGCAGGCGGAAGAGCACGATCTGGTCAGCCTGGCGATGCCGGTTGAGGCCGATTCGCTGGTGCCGGTCCAAAACCGCGCCATCCACGCGCTGTTCTCGCTGGCGACGGTAGTGTTCCTGATGCTGACCGACTGGGTGCCCAACGTGATGGCGGGGCTGATCGGCGCCCTGATGATGGGCCTTTTCGGCTGCGTGACGCTGGACGTGGCGTACCGGTCCATCAATTGGCGGGCGCTGATACTGATCGTGGGCATGCTGCCGTTTGCGTTGGCGCTCAAGCGCAGCGGCGGCGTGGATCTCGCCGCGCAGTTCCTGCTGCACTATTCGGGCGATTGGGGCATCTACGGGCAGTTGGCGCTTGTTTTCGTGGCGACGGTGACGCTGGGCGTGGTGGTGTCGGGAACGGCCACGGCCGTGCTGATGGGCCCCGTTGCGATCAGCATCGCCGAAAGCCTGCACGCCTCGCCCTATGCGTTTGCGATGACGGTGGCCATCGCGTCGTCCGCGGCGTTCATGTCGCCGGTGTCCACGCCCTCCAATGCGCTGGTCAGCGTGGCCGGCGGCTTCGGGTTTGCCGATTACCTGAAGATCGGAACGCCATTGGCCTTGTTTTCCCTGGTGGTCAGCGTGACGCTGATTCCAATTCTGTTTCCGTCCTGAGGGCGGATGACCCCATTCAGAGGTTCGATCATGTCTGTCAGGACTGGCATTGCAATCACGGCCGCATCGCTGATGCTTGGCGCTTCGCTGGCGCATTCCCATGGCCTGCCCGCGGCGCCGGATGCGCCGCCGCCGACCGCGCAGGCCGCGCCGGATTCGCGGATCCTGTTTGAGAACGTGCGCATCTTCGATGGCCTGTCGGGCGACCTGAGCCCTGCGAGCAGCGTGCTGGTCCACGGCAACGTCATCGAGAAAGTGTCCAGGGACAAGATTGCCGCTGACGGCGCGCGCGTCATCGACGGCGGCGGCCGCACGCTGATGCCGGGGCTGATCGACATGCACTGGCACAGCATGTTCGTGGGCGTGCCGATTGCGGTGGCGATGACGCAGGACCCCACGTATCTCAACATCGTCGCGGGCGTGGAGGCGAAAAAGACGCTGATGCGGGGCTTCACCACGGTGCGCGACCTGGGCGGCTCGGCCTTCAGTCTGAAACTGGCAGTCGACCAGGGCGTGATCCCGGGGCCGCGCATCTACCCGTCAGGCGCGATGATCAGTGTGACCAGCGGGCATGGCGATTTCCGCTCGATGGCGGACCTGCCGCGCACCCTGGGCGCGCCGGCGTCGCGGCACGACCTGGCGGGCGACAGCACCATCGCCGACAGCCCCGACGAAGTGCGCCTGCGCACGCGCGAACAGCTCATGCAGGGCGCGACGCAGATCAAGCTGACCGGCGGCGGCGGCGTGTCGTCGCCGCACAGCCCGCTGGATGTCGTGACGTTCACCGAACCGGAACTGCGCGCGGCTGTGGACGCCGCGACGGACTGGGGCACCTACGTGGCGGTGCACGCCTACACGCCCACGGCTATCCAGCGCGCCATCAAGGCGGGGGTGCAGAGCATCGAGCACGGCAGCATGATGGACGAGGAAACGGCGCAGTTGATGGCCCGTTCCGGCGTATGGCTGAGCACGCAACCCTTTCCGGACGAACTGGCCGACGCCTTTCCGCGCGGCTCGGACCAATGGCAAAAGGCGCAGGAGGTCTTTGCCGGCACCGATCGCACCTACCAGTTGGCGATCAAGCACAAGCTCAAGACCGCGTTCGGCACGGACATCCTGTTTTCAAGCCAGCTGGCCGAGCAGCAGGGCAGGATCCTGGCGAGCCTGACGCGGTGGTACACCCCCGCGCAGACGCTCATCATGGCAACCGGCACGAACGCGGAGCTGCTGAAACTGTCAGGCAAGCGCAATCCCTATCGCGGCGACCTGGGCGTCGTGCGCGAAGGCGCGCTGGCCGACCTGCTGCTGGTCGATGGCGACCCGATTCAGGACATCAAGCTGATCGGCGATCCGGACAAGAACTTCCTGGTCATCATGAAGGACGGGGTGATCTACAAAGATGCGGTGCCGGCCCGCTGAGTGCCTGGTCGATGCCCGGCACGCCGCGCCGGATGCTGCGCGAGTAGCCGGCGGGATCGGCGGTGGCGCGGGCGCGGTCCGTGTAGCGGCCCCGGCGCCGGTATTCGCCGGCGCTGTCCGCCCCGCGCAGCGCATTGAGCTTGTACAGATATTCCGGCAGGTAGCCCGACAACAGCTGGCGGTAGTCCATCGGCAATCCCGGCACGATGCGCCGCGCCATCTGGAACACGATCGACGTGCAGTTGGCGGTCAGCGTGTGATAGAAGCGGGGCGTGGTGCGCAGCCGGTTGGCGGCGTGCACGTAGGCAAGAAAGAGTTCGCGCGGCGCGCCCTTGGGCATGTGGATGCGGTACAGGTAGCCGTCTTCGCCCCGGACGTTCGTGCGCACGCGCAGGCAGTCTGCTTCGGTCGCGGCGATCACGCTCAGTTCGTACTGCTTGAAGAAGCCGCCGATCTCCGAAAACCGGTCGCCCTGCTTGCGGCGGATTTCCACCGAGAACACCACGTGATCGTCGTTGCCGAAGCCGAACGACACTAGCGCGTGGGCGATGGCTGGATGGCCCCAGTACGACAGGGCGACGTCCACCGATTGCAGCGAGTCCAGCGCATAACGGCGGGTTTCCCAGCGGGGCGTAAAGTCGGTGCGCGAACGCCAATCGAAGTTGCGCACGTTGTGCAGCGTGACGGTGCTGCCATCGACGTCGCCACGGGTTTGGCGGGCGACCTCGGCAATCCAGGGGCGGTTGTTGGACGGACGGATGCGCAGCCACCACACCAGCAGAATGGCCAACGCCGCGCCATGCAGCACCAGGCCCGGCCACCAGCGCGGCCACGCCAGTCCGGCGATGGCGGCCAACGCCAACAGCACCCATGCCAGCACCACGACCCGCTTCCATACCGATGAAAGCGGCGCGCGGATCCACAATGCCAGCGCACCCCAGCTTGTTTCCAGCGCAATGGCGATGCCCAACAGGATGGAAACTGCCATTGCGCTCCTTGTACGGCGGTAGCGCCGCGCACTGCGATCAGAAGGTTCCTACCGTGACCAGCTGGTCGGATTCGAACATGGCGGCCGGGGAGATGATGGGTTCTTCCCACGGGATGTTCTTGCCGTAGCGTTCCCGCATCTTGGTCTGCACGGCCGGCGATGCGAGATCGAAGCTCTTCAGCGGCGCCAGCGCGCCTACCTTCACGTCCAGCACGCGCTGATAGATCTTCCACACCAGTTCGGAGCAGTAGATCTGATCGTCCGACCAGGCGAACACCAGATCGTACGGCTTGCCGACGTAGGCGGCGCCGGCCTTCGCCAGCCGATCGCGTACGTCAGGCGTCAGCAGCGACGTGTCGCGCAGCCGCTTGACCACGTAATGGCCGCGCTCGCCTTGCGCGGCCCATTGGGAGAGGGGGGTGTAGCTGACGCGTGCGGCGGCCTCAAGCACGTAGGGCTTGCCTTGGCGCGTCACGATCATGCCCATGTGGCTGTAGGGCGAGTGCGTGGCCTGCTGGATGGCCAGGCTTTGCGCCGACCGGGACTGCTGGAACACCATGTCGCCCGTCTGGATGTCGGGCGCTGCGGCGGCGGCCATGGACAGCGCAGATAGCGCCGTCAGCGCGGCCGTACAGACCTTTGCCGCAAGCCTCACGGGCGAGCCCGTCCGGTCGCAGGTGTCTGCTTTTTTGCGCGAGGCTTGGGCGCGGGTTTTTCTTCCTTGGGCGGCGTGTCGAACTCTTGTTTGTTGCGTTCGCCGCGAGGCGTGTTTTCAGGGTGGGGTTTGGGAAATGCCCAGGGCTTCGTTTTCTGATCCATTGCATGTACTCCTTGCACAGGCGGAACAGTAGCATTAGCCGGCGGCCCTGGGTAAGTGAGGGTTGACGTCAATATTCATCACATCGTGATATGAAGGCGAAAAATGTCCGCCGCGCGTCATTTGGTCTTAGGTATTTCCGAGACCCAGATGCGGTCAAATTGCTCACGGACGCGGCGCGCCCAATCGTCGATGGCGCCTTGCACGTCAGCCGCGGTTGGCTTGCGGTTTTCCGGCAGGTTGCTGCCCGTGACCGCGCCCAACGACGCGATCAGCAATTGATTGGTGGTGGCATCGCGCGCAGAGGCTTCGATCAGCAGCCGCGCCGATTGGTCGCGCAGGCCTGCGGCCTTGGCGGTCTGGCCCAGCACATAACCGATCGGCACGTACTCGCCTGGCCGCGGATCGCGGTCGTTGCGGAAGGTGCCGGTAATGGCGGCGCGCAGCCGCACCGAACGCGGCGCGGGCGCGGATATCAGTTGATAACCGGCCTGCGTGAACTCCCGGCGCAGGGCGGCGTTCATGTAGGCCAGCACGCGCTGGCGCATCTGGGCGTCGTCCCGGAAGTCCAGTTCGTCCGGCCGGTCGCCCGGGATATAGGTCACGTCTTCCAGGAGCAGCTTTTTGTCGAACTGGCTGCCGATCGGCGGACCCGGCCGTACCCAGATGCGGCCGCCGCTCCAGTTCGGGTCCTGCTGAAGCTGGCTTTGCGGTTCGCCCAGCGCGGTGGAATAGTCCTGGGCCTTGGGCAGATTGGTGCAGCCGGCCAGTCCGATGAGCGCGCAGCAGGCCGCGCGCAGTGCGAGGTTGGGCTTCATGGCTTTTCCCTTGTCAGAAAAACGGCGCCCGCGTAAAGGCAGGCGCAAAACCGGCGCGATCCATGCTGGGCATTATCTGCCCGAACCGCGCGATGGCAAGGCAATTTTTCAAATACGGAAAGCGGTGGGGCGCGGCCGCCACATCATCCTTCTGGCCATGTGAAAACGCTGTCGTACCGGCCCCGGCCAGCGCTACGATGAGCGGGTGCACATAGAAGGGGGGAGACATCTATGGACACCGCCAACGAATGGTATGCCGCGGTCAAGGAATGGCAGCGGGCACGTGACGAACTGACTGATGCAATCGCCGCGATTCAGTGGCCGAATCCCACGCCTGGTTGCCTGGAAAACTACGACCGCGCCTTCGCGCATGAAACCGAGGCTCGCGAGCGCATGAATGCCGCCTATGGGCGATCCCGACGTTAGCGCCCAAATGGCATGACCCGGCGTCTGGCGGCGCGCCATGGGCATGGCTCCATGAAAGGCTGATTGTGTGGCTCTTTCAGTAGTGCCACGCGCGCGGTATGTTGTCGCTTTCCTACCCTTTTGCCCGCGCCGCCATCATGTATCTGCCGTCCGCCTTCCGCGAAGATTCGCTGGACATCCAGCACGAGTTCATCCGCGCCCACCCGCTAGGGGTCGTCTTCACCAGCGGAGAGGGCGGGCTGATGGCCAATCACATCCCCTGTCTGCTCTATCCCGACGGCCCGCACGGCGTCCTGCGCCTGCACGTGGCGCGCGCCAACCCGCAGCTTGCCGAGCTGGCCGCGGGGCGCGAATGTCTGGTGGCCTTTCATGGCGCGCAGGCCTACATCACGCCGTCCTGGTATGCGACCAAGGCGGAAACGCACAAGGTCGTGCCGACCTGGAACTTCGTGGCCGTGCACGTGTGGGGCACGCCGGTGATCCAGGACGATCCGGCCTGGCTGCGCGCCCAGCTCGAGGCGCTGACCAACAGCCAGGAGAAAGCGCGCGTCCAGCCGTGGCGCGTGGACGAGGCGCCGGCCGACTTCATTGCGGCGCAGATGCGCGCCATTGTCGGCATCGAGATTCCCATTGCGCGCATCGAAGGCAAGTGGAAGGTCAGCCAGAACCGCAACGCGGCGGATCGCGAGGGCGTGGCCGAAGGCCTGGTCAGCGAACGCGGCGATGCGGTCATGGCCGGTCTGGTCGCACGGCGCGGCGGCAACGCCTGACGGATCAGCGCACGCCGCGCTTCGCGTGCGCGCCACGGCCGGCCGCAAAGCACGCGATGGCGGCGGCTTGCAGCAGGGCAGCCGCCAACAGAAAGCCGGGCAGCGCCAACCCGGACGGCTGCAGCAGTGAACGCAGCGCGCCGAATGCTGCGGGCGCAAAGGCGTAAGCGCCTTGCGACAGCGCGACGATCAGCGGCACCACGCGCGCCGCCTGCTCGCGGGCGAATTCCGTCTGCGCGATCAGGGGCGGCAGCGACGTGGCGTTGCCGATACCCGACCCGAACAGCACGACGCCCGCCCACACCGCCCACGGGTGGTTGGCGGCCAGCATCAGCACCAGCGACCCGGCAATCTGCACGGCATACGCCACGCAGGCGATCTTGCGGCGGTCGGCCCCCGGCGGCATCAGCCAGCCGACGAGCGAGCGGCCCGCGATGGCGCTGGCCGTCGCCAGCCCCATCGCCAAGCCTGCCGTCTGCGCGCCCAATAGCGGCGCCAGCAGCGACAGCAGGTGCGCGATCAAACCGATCTGGGCGAAGAGCCCCAGCGCCATGCCGGCGGCCAGCGTCACGAATGCCCGGTCGTGGCGCAGCTTGGCCGCAAGCGCGGGTGCGGGCGGCGCGGCGCTTAAAGGTTGGCCGGACGACGCTTTGCCCGACGGATCGCCGCCCGACGGATCGCCGTCCGGCGCCTGGCCGAGCTGCTGCGGGGTGACCTTGAACACCTTGTGCGACAGCACGGCAATAACGGCGACCATCGTCACGCCGATCCACAGCGCTGCCTGCGCGAAGCCGGCCTGCGCGATCAGGAACACCCACAGCGGCGAAAAGACGATGCCGCCCACGCTGGCGCCGTTGTATGCCATGCCCAGGGGGGCGGGGCGCCGGCGGACGAACCAGGGGGCGATCAGCGCGTTGACGGCGGCGGCGCCCAGCGTCACCCAGCCCATTCCGCTTAACACTGCGGCGGCATAAAGCTGCCACGGCGCCTGCGCCGCCGCCCATCCCGCCACGCCCAGCGCCAGCAGCGCGGCGCCGCCGGCAGTCGTGCGGGCGACGCCGATGCGCCGGTATAAGCGCGGCAGATTGGCCACCACCAGCGTGCCCGCCAGAAAATGCAGCGTGACCGCGCCCGACACCAGTCCGACGCTCCAGCCGGTGCGCTGGACGACGGCGTGCAGGAATACCGGCGGCCCGTAAAAGCCCACGCCCCAGCCGAAAACGGCAAGCACGAAAGTGGCGCAAAGGACTTTCCAGCCGAAAAATGAAGGGGAGGCGGTCATGGCAGGACAGGGCTGATGTCGGTTTCGTTGAGGCGAAGTATGCTTACGCCCTACACACAACACTTTGGTCCATCCCGAATCATGGATTCCGAGTTCGCCGACATCAACCTGTCCGCCGTCGCGGGCGCCATCGCCGACCCCGCGCGCGCCCGCATGCTGTGCGTGCTGCTGGACGGCCGCGCGCGCACCGCCACGGAACTGGCCGCGGCCGCCGACATCGGCGCGTCCACGGCCAGCAGCCATTTCCAGCGCCTGCGCGATCAGGGCCTGGTCGAGATGGCCGTGCAGGGCAAGCATCGCTACTACCGGCTGGCCAGCGGCGAAGTCGGCCACGCGTTGGAAGCCCTGCTGGTGATGGCCGGCGCCGAGCGCTCGCCATTCAAGCCGACCACGCCTTCCGCGCTGCGCGACAGCCGCACCTGCTACGACCACATGGCCGGCACGCTGGCCGTGCGAATCCATGACGCGATGCTGGCCCGGCACTGGTTGCAGCCGGACGGCCGCGATTACCTGCTGACGCCGCTGGGCGAGGCTTCGCTCGCGCAGGTGGGCGTGGATGCCGCTCACGCGCGTCAGCGCCGCCGCCGCTTCGCCTGCGCATGCCTCGACTGGAGCGAGCGCCGATCGCATCTGGGCGGCGCGCTGGGCGCGGCGCTGCTCGATGCGCTCTTGGCCCGCGGCTGGATCAGCAAGGATCTGGACTCGCGCGCGCTGCGCATCACGGCCAAGGGCGAACGCCAGTTTCCGGCCTTCTTCGGCCTTGCCGGCGATCAGCCCGCACCACAAAGGGACGCGCATGCAGCAGCCTGATCGCTTCCTTCTCGCCTCGCCCGATCCTTACCGCCCCAACCGGCGGTGTACCCGCACACAAGCTTTCAAGCCGCGGATGCGGCTTTTTTTACGTCTTCCCGTCCCGCGCGGACAACTCTTCAACCCTGCACAGGAGGTGGCCTTGCCTACGCTGGCCCTGCACGCGTTCCGTCACGTCATGTCGATCGTGACGGAACTGCGCATCGACGTTAACCATAGTCCCCAAGAGGTCGACAAGGAACTCGATGCCATCCACAACCGCATGAATCGTCCGATGGACCGTCTGCATGGATTGCCGGAGGTCAAGACCGACATCCCCGGCATCGTGCTTCGCTACCGCGAGGCCGACGGCGAGTATTACATGTATGTGGTGGACGTGCGGCGCGGCCGGGTGGCGGGCTATACGGTCTTCAACCGCCTGATCGAGGTGGGACGGCGCGCCGATCCCTATGTGCGTGCCCCGCATTCGAAATATGCGGCGCCATACCAGGGCATGGGGCTGGCGACGGCGGTGTACCGCTGGGCGCTGGATGCGGGGCTGTGCATCCTCAGCGGCGCGCGTCAATCGGTCGGCGCGCATCGCCTGTGGATGGGGCTGGCGCGCGACTATCCGCTGGGTTTCGTGGACCTGCGTTGCAAGCAGCTCACGTATCTGGGGCCGACGGTCAGTGCGACGGTGCGCGAAGACCTGCACACCCGCATGTTTCTGCTGGGCCGGGGCTGGCAGCTGGACGATTACAGGTGTGCTACAGGGATGAAACTGTCCCAGGATGCGCTTTCGCAACAGGCCCTAGGGTAATCCCCCGGAAACCGCGTCCGATGCGGCATCGATCGCAAGCGGTGCCGCCCCGCAAGCCGCGTCAGCATTACCTTTCGGCGGAAATGCGGTTTTGATTCCCAGCATTTGAGAAACGGGGACGCGCTTGCGGCAGCGCAACAGTGTTTCCAGTTTCTGCTTGAGTTACAAAACTTATCCGAAGTGTCATCAAATCACGGAGTATGCTCGACGGCAGATAGAGGACTACCGAAGTGCATCAGAACAACTTGATCTACAAGGGATACCGCCTCACGGCCAAGGTCTCCCGGGGCAGCGGCGCTATCGAAGTTCCGGCGCAAGCCAGTGGCCCCGTCTTCATCGCATCGGTGATGGTCGTGCAGGCAGGCTCCATCCTTGAAGGCGGCGACGAATATCCCGTACCGCAATTTGCCGGGGGTGGCTTTGTCTACAGCCCACGCGAGGCCGTCCACGCAGCCATCGTGCATGGCCGCGAGATCGTGGACGGCCTGACCAATCTGCCTTCCTGACTCCCTGCAGCCGTGACGGCTAGGACGAAAACACCTCACGCCAGTCGCGAGTCTTGGCCAGCGTCTGCACGGTGGCGGACTGCTCCAGAATCGTCACGGCTTTCTTGAATTCTTCGGCCGACGCGCCGTCTTCCAGAATCACCATGCGCGAGTTGCGCGCATCGGCCATCTTTACGTCCGACATCTTGCCGTGGGTCTGATAGACCTGCGTCCAGTCCATCTTCTTGCCGGCCTTCAAGGCAATCGGTTCGATGTAAGTCAGGGCGGTGCTGCCCGCCGCGCGCACCGCATACGCGAAGTCCGCCGTGTGACCGCTGCTGCCCTTGGCGCGCGCGCCCTTGACCATGCGGTTCACGCCCACGCCTTCGGCCAGCGCGCGTCCCACCTGGGCGCGGAAGCGCAGTTGGCTGAAACGCGGCATCCACTTGGCGCATTGAAACGACAGCGCCATTGCCAGCTTGACCGCGTCCCACAACGCTTCCTGCAACTGCTCGTTCGGACCCGACGCCACGATGGCGCCCGACCGGTCGAAGTGGGCAAGGGTGACGCCCGGCGTCTCGTTCAGGATGTCGATGCGCTTGGCTGCCACGTCGATGCCGAAGCTCGACGCGTGCATCGCGGTCTCACAGGCGTCGGTCAGGTAGAACGACGACTCGTCGGGATGCGCGATGAAGAAGGCGGCATGCTGCCCATCAAGGCCCAGCGTCATGGGCGACACGGCGCGGATGGCGAATTCGCCCGCCGGCAGGACGGTCCAGCCGGAGGCTTCCAGAAAATTGCTCATAGGATCAGTTCGATTTGGCGGCCTTTGAGGGGATGCGCAAAGCCGCCGGCCAGCGTCAGGTTCGCTCGCGGCAGGAAATACTGCATCAGCGCCGCGATGGTGTCCAGCGCGGGCACGACGGGCTCGGCATAGCCTTCGCCTTCCTCGACCCAGATGTGCTCATGGCTGCGGTCGGCCAGCGGCTTGCGGTACTGCGGCCGGTCCGCGCCGACCAGGCTGGTGTGAAACGAGTCGTCGGTGTCGACGCCGTACACCCGGTGCGGACCTACGAACAGGCTGGCACAGAACGCCTCGGTCAGAAAGATGGTGGCCTGTCCGTGCACGGCCGTGCGGGCGCCACGGTACATGACGCGAAAAATCACGTCCTCACGCACGTCGCCCTTGATCTTGCAGGGGCTGCTGAACTCCATCCACTGCGGGCTGCCCGCGGCCGGCTTCGGGATCCAGAGGATCGGCTTCGCGGTTTCCTTGGGTTCGGCAAGAATCTCTTGCACCTCATCAACGGTGATTAGCGGTTCGAACTTGTTGGCCATGGAAACAGATAAAGGGTCTTGGGGGCGCGCGGGCAAACCTGCGAGGGGCAAGCGCTGCGCCCGCCGCGCCGCGGAAAGAGAAACACGCGCGCGCAGCATTGCGAGGGGGCGTAATCTTACAAGATGAAGACGGCCGGGGTCAGTTGGCTGTATGGATATACAGTTCAAGCAGCAGCGCCTGTGCTGGCCAGCGCAGGCCTCCAACCAGAACGGGCCGGATCAGAGCGACGTCGCGCCAAACGTGTCGCACTGCTTGATGCTGCCGCTTTCCAGGCCGCGCTTGAACCAGCGCACGCGCTGCGCCGAGCTGCCGTGCGTGAAGGCATCGGGCACGACATACCCCTGGCTCTGCTTCTGCAGCCGGTCATCGCCGATGGCCGTGGCCGCTGCCAGCGCTTCCTCGACGTCGCCGCCTTCGAGGATGTTGCGCGCCGCATCCGCGCGCTGCGCCCATAGGCCGGCAAAGCAATCCGCTTGCAGTTCCAGGCGCACCGACAGCGCATTGGCCTGCGAAGGGTTCCGGCGGCGCAGTTGATCCACCTGGTCCGAAATGCCCAGCAGGTGCTGCACATGATGGCCGACTTCATGTGCGATCACATACGCCTGCGCGAAATCGCCGGGCGCCTTGAACCGGTTCTGCAGTTCGTCAAAGAACGACAGGTCTATATAGACCTTGCTGTCGCCCGGGCAGTAGAACGGCCCCATGGCCGATTGCCCGGTGCCGCAAGCCGTGGGCGTGGCGCCGCGAAAGAGCACCAGCTTGGGCTCGACGTACTGGCGGTTCAGTTCCTTTTGGAAGATGGTGTTCCACACATCCTCGGTTTCGCCCAGCACCTTGGACACGAAAACGGCCTGCGGATCGTTGGCCGGGGGAGCCGTCGCGGGCGCTTGCTGCTGCACCGCCGGGCCTTCGGCCATATCCAGGACCACGCGGGGATCAACACCGAAGTACATTGCGACAAGGGCAAGTACTATCGTGCCTATGCCGATGGTGCCGCGGCCCCCGATTCGCGGGCCGCCAGAACGGCGGTCTTCCACATTGTTGCTCTGGCGCGAATTTCCAAGGCGCATGTTCGTTCTCCGGGGCGGATCGGCGATACCGCCATTTTGCATCGCCGCGCAATTGAGCGGCCTTCAAGGATGTTAGGATAAACCCATGGCTTTGTACTTCTCTGTCCACCCTGCAAATCCCCAGCCGCGGCTGCTCAAGCAAGCCGCGCAATGGCTTAATGACGGGGGCCTGGTAGCCGTGCCCACCGACTCCAGTTACGCCGTCGTCGCCCGCCTGGACGACAAAAGCGCCGCCGACGGGCTGCGCCGCCTGCGCGGACTGGACGAACGCCACCACCTTACGGTCCTGTGCCGCGACCTGGCCGAAATCGGCCACTTCGCCCGCGTCGACAACAAGCAATACCGCTTGCTGAAGGCCGCGACGCCCGGCCCCTGGACCTTCATCCTCGAGGCCACCAAGGAAGTCCCGCGGCGCGTATCGCACCCTTCGCGCAAGACCATCGGCATCCGCGTGCCGGATCACGCCGTCCTCCTGGGCCTGCTGGAACAGGCGGGCTCGCCCCTGCTGTCCACGACGCTCATCCCCAAGGACGAAACCGAGGCTTTGAACGACGCCGAGGAAATCCGCGAGCGCTACGACCACGATCTGGCCGCCATTATCGATGCGGGCGCTTGCCCGCAGGCGCCCACCACGGTGATTGACCTCACGGGCGAAGAACCCGTTGTCGTGCGTCTGGGCCGCGGCGATCCCGCTACCCTCGGACTTGTCTGATTCCTCCCTTCGACTCGATGCACGAGACGCGCCGCGCCAGCGCGTGGCTCATCTACAATCCGGTTCGCCATGAATGACATCATCCAAACCATTGCGGTCTACGCGATACCGGTTATCTTCGCCATCACCCTGCACGAAGCCGCGCACGGCTACGTGGCGCGCATGCTGGGCGATCCAACCGCCTACCAGGCCGGACGGGTCAGCCTGAATCCGGCGCGGCACATCGATCCCGTCGGCACGCTGCTGGTGCCGGTCGCCATCCTGCTGGCCTCCAAGCTTATCGGCGGCTCCATGCTGCTCTTCGGCTGGGCCAAGCCGGTCCCGGTCGACTTCGGCCGCCTGCGCCGTCCCAAAAAGGACATGGCCTGGGTGGCGCTGGCCGGACCGGCAGCCAATTTGTTCATGGCGATCCTGTGGGCGCTGTCTCTGCGCCTGCTCGTGGAAAGCGACCAGCATGAAAGCTTCTGGTCTCAAATGGCCGTGGCGGGTATCAACGTCAACCTCGTGCTGATGGCGCTCAACCTGCTGCCCATTCTTCCGCTGGACGGCGGTCGCATCCTGTTCAGCCTGCTGCCCAACCGTCTGGCGTGGCAATACTCGAAAATCGAGCCGTATGGCTTGATCATCGTCATTGTCCTGTTGGTCACCAATGTGCTCTGGTTATTGATGCAACCGGTGCTCGCGCTGGGATGGATAATCGTTCGGTGGTTTGTGTAAGTTCCCCCCGAATATCCGTTAAACTCAGCGGTTTCACTGAATCTGGCCCTGCGGCAATCCCGCCACGGGGTTTTGGAGCCCGAATCTATGGCATCCCCTGCTACCGCCGCAGGCGTTAATTTCCAGGGCAGCATGGTGGCCCTGGTCACCCCAATGCAACCCGACGGCAGCCTGGACTACGCTGCCTACCGGTCGTTGATCGACTGGCACGTCCAGGAAGGCACCGACGCGCTGGTGGTGGTGGGAACCACCGGGGAGTCGCCCACGGTCTCCATGGAAGAACATGCGGAACTGATCCGCGTTGCCGTCGAACACGCCGCCGGCCGGATTCCGGTCATTGCTGGTGTGGGCGCCAACTCCACCGACGAAGCCATCCACCTGACGCGCCACGCCAAGGCGGTCGGCGCGCATGCGGGCCTGTCGGTCGTTCCGTACTACAACAAGCCGTCGCAAGAAGGCCTGTACCGCCACTTCCGCACCATCGCGGAAGCCGTCGATCTGCCCACCATCCTGTACAACGTGCCGGGCCGCACCGTTGCCGACATGAGCAACGAGACGATCCTGCGCCTTGCACAGGTGCCGGGCATCATCGGCATCAAGGACGCCACCGGCGACATCGCCCGCGGCGGCCTGCTGCTCCGCGAGGCGCCCGCCAGCTTCCAGGTCTTCAGCGGCGACGATCCCACCGCGGCAGCCCTGATCCTGCTGGGCGCGCGCGGCAATATTTCCGTCACGGCCAACGTGGCGCCCAAGCTCATGCGCGACCTCTGTGCCGCCGCCCTGGCGGGCGACGTGCCGAAGGTCCGTGAACTTAACGCGTTCCTGGCGCGTCTGAACAAGGCTTTGTTCGTTGAAGCCAACCCCATCCCCGTCAAGTGGGCGTTGGCCGAAATGGGCCGCAGCGCACTTGGCTACCGACTGCCACTGGTCGAACTTGGCGCGCAGCATCACGCAACGGTGCGCAACGCGCTCCAGGAAACGGCGCTGCTCTAAATATCGTGAGGAAACGTATGAACAAACGTCATGCCGGTTTGTCGGCATTGATGTCTCTGGTGTTGCTGGCCGGGTGCTCCGAGGTCAACCAATTCCTGGGCAATGAAGAATCAGTCGACTACAAGAGCGCAGTGAACCAACGCGGAGAGCCCCTGAGCATTCCGCCCGACCTGACGCAAGCCAACAGCGACCCCCGCTACCGCGCGCCGGCGTCCGGCTCCACCACCTTCTCTGAATTCCAGCAGCAGGGCGTAACCCAGGCCAGCGCCCCGAAGACCAGCAACGTACTGCCCAACCGCACCGACATGCGTGTCGAGCGCGACGGCGACCTGCGTTGGCTGGTGGTGGACCGCCCGCCCGAGCAGGTGTTTCCCCGCCTCGTCGACTTCTGGACCGAAAACGGCTTCACCGTCGCCAGCAACAACCCCAGCGCCGGCCTGATCGAAACAGACTGGGCCGAGAACCGTGCCAAGATCCCGGAAAGCTGGCTGCGCCAGGCGCTGGGCGCAGTGCTTGAATCGGCCTGGGATAGCGGCGAGCGCGAGAAATTCCGCACCCGCGTCGAACGCGTCAACGGCCACACCGAGATTTACGTCAGCCACCGCCAGATGCTTGAAAAGCGCGTCGGCTCCGACGGCGGTCAAGTCCAGTGGCAGAACGGCAAGGAAGACCCGGGCCTGAACGCCGCCATGCTGGCGCGCATGATGGTCTACCTGGGTACCGACGTCGACAACGCCCGCAAGCTGGTGCAGCAAGCCGAAGCCTCGCCGCAGCGTCCCGCCGTGCAGCAAGATGTCCGCGCGCAGGGTGCATCCCTCATCGTCAGCGAATCGTTCGACCGCGCATGGCGTCGTGTCGGCGTGGCGCTCGATGGCGGCGGCTTCGCTGTCGAAGACCGCGACCGTTCGGCCGGCGACTACTTCGTGCGTTATGTCGACACCGACACCGGCGAAAAGATGGAACAGCCCGGCTTCTTCAGCCGAATGTTCTCTGGCGACAAGAAGGCGCAGGCGCCCCAGTACCGCATCCACCTGGTGGGCAGCGGCGAACAGACGACCGTCTCGGTGCTGGACGCCAACGGTTCGCCTGACAACAGTCCGACGGCGCAGCGCCTGCTGAGCGTCCTGAAGGACAAGATGTAATTGAATCGCCAAGCCGCGCACGCTCCGCGTGCCGCGGCAAGGCACAAAAAAAACCCTGGCATGACATGCCAGGGTTTTTTTGCGTCTTTCAGTGCGGGGGTTCGTGCCTGAAGCTTTACGACGCAGGGGTGGTCGAGCCGCCCGGAGTGGTCGAACCGGAGCCGGGCGTCGTGCCAGGGGTCGGTGCGGGCGAAGCCGGCGGCGTGCCGCCAGGAGCGGGCGCGGGCGTGGAGGCGCCCGGAGTCGGGTTGGCCGCCGGTGCCGGGGCATCTTCCTTCTTGTTGCAAGCGCTGAGCGCAACGGCCAGCACCGAGGCAATAATCAAGGTTTTGCTCATCATTATTTGAACTCCTATAGATGACGACTCTTGAAACCCCGTTAGGGGAAACCAGAATTCAGGCTACAGGAAGGTTCACGCTGATCGCGTATGAAAGTTAAAGCGGTGGCATCCCAAACGCAACAAACCTTTCAGCTTGGTGTTATGTCTTTCTTGATGTGACCCGGCTTACAGACCTGATTTCTTTCTGTGCGACACGGATACTTTGACGTTTCCAGATACTACTCGGGACGGTAATGAATCCAGCCCGAGTCCAGCCAGTCCGCCAGGCAGGTGCGCGCGTCCTCTGACAGACGGGCGCAAGCGGGATGCGCGCAATCCAGGCTACGCGCGTCGGCCAATAGGCGCAACGCGGCGTCCGCGGGCGTCATGGCCGTTTCCCCGTTGATGAAGAGCTGCTTGCCGCGATACAGCATGCGGCTGCGGCGATCCAGCACGAGGCGGCCGGACGCGGGCCAGTCTTCCTCCAGATCCACGTCCATGCCCTCGGGCGCATCGAACACGCTGAGATTGCTGGGCTCGGTCAGCCAGCAGCCCAGGAAGCGCGACGCCAGGGCGTCGTCAAAGCGCAGCTTTTCGACGGTTTCCAGCGTGGCGGCCACCAGTGCGTCGGGCAGCGCCGCGGGCGTGTCCACGGCCGGCTGGGCCGGATCGCGGTAGACGGCCGACAGCTTTGCGCCGGGCAACGCCGGTTCGCCGTAGGGGCCGCCCAGCAGGCCCACGCGCGCCATGACCTGGTCGGCTGCCGCTTCCAGCAGGCCGCGCGCCAGCGTCGCCTGCGTCGGTGCGCGAAAGCCAATGGAGATCGTCATGCAGCCGTCGCCCATGGCAATGCCGTCATGCGCGGCCTGCGGCGGCAGGTACAGCATGTCACCGGGCGCCAGCACCGCCTTTTCCTCGGGCTGGAAGTTGCTCAGGATCTTGAGCGGCAGACCAGGCTCCAGCGACAGGTCCTTCTGACGGCCATAGCTCCATTCGCGCTCGCCCGCGGCCTGCAGCAGGAATACGTCGTAGCTGTCAAAGTGCGGACCGACGCCGCCGCCGTGGCTGGCAACGCTGATCATCACGTCGTCCAGGCGGGCGTCCGGAATGAAGCGGAACAGGGCCATCAGCTCGGCCGCCGCATCGCTGTGCAGGTCCACGCTCTGCACCAGCAGGGTCCAGTCGCCCTCGTTGTCCTTGGGCAGGCGCGCAAACGGGCCGTTCTCCATCTGCCATTCGCCGTTTTCGCGCCAGATCAGGCGCGATTCCACGTCGTCGCGGCGCGCGAGCTTCTTGATGGCCGCGATGGTGACGGGCGGCTTGAAGGCCGGGATGGCCTGGCGGATCAGCAGCGGCTTCTTCTGCCAGTAACGGCGCATGAAGTCGTTGGGGCTTTGATTGCCCAGGAGCGGCAGCGGTTGGTCGAGGTTCATTGGAGGTGCTTCTTCAAGCGGTAAAGGGCATCCAGCGCTTCGCGCGGGGTGAGGCTGTCGGGGTCAATGGCGGAAAGCTCTTCGCGCAGCGAGTCCAGGGCCTCGATGGCGTCGGAGCGTTCGGCTTCGGCGTAGGCCTGCGCGTCGGCCTCGGCGGCGGCCGAGAACAGACCGAGCTGCGGCGTGGGGGCGCCTTGCGCCTCCAGACGTTCGAGTTCGCGCGTCGCCTGCCGGATGACGGCGGCGGGCACACCTGCACGCTGGGCCACCTGAATCCCGTAGCTGCGGCTGGCCGGGCCTTCGCGCACTTCGTGCAGGAAGACGATGCCGCTTGCCGATTCGGCGGCGGCCAGGTGCACGTTGGCGGCCGTGGCTTGCTCGGCAGGCAGGCGGGTCAGTTCAAAGTAGTGCGTCGCAAACAGCGTCAGCGCGCGGTTGTGCGACAAGAGCCGGCAGGCGATGGCCCAGGCGAGCGCCAGGCCGTCGTACGTGGACGTGCCGCGGCCGATCTCGTCCATCAGCACCAGGCTGTTGGGCGTGCTGGCAGACAGGATGGCTGCGGCCTCCGTCATTTCCATCATGAAGGTCGAGCGCCCGCCCGCCAGATCGTCGGCCGCGCCGATCCGGGTGAAAATGCGGTCGATCTTGCCGATCCGGGCGCGCGACGCGGGCACGAAGCTGCCAATGCGCGCCAGCAGCACGATCAGCGCCACCTGCCGCATGTAAGTCGACTTACCGCCCATGTTCGGGCCGGTGATCAGCAGCATGCGCCGCGCCGGATCCAGCCGGCAGCCGTTCGGCGTGAAGCGTTCGATCGCGCGCTCGACCACCGGGTGGCGGCCGGCGTCGATGTCGATGTCGGCTTGCTCGGACAGCTCGGGCGCCACCCAGTCGTGGCGCTGCGCATGCTCGGCCAGGGCGGCCAGCGTGTCCAGTTCAGCCAGCGCTGCAGCGCAGTCGGACAGCGGGCGCACGTGTTCGGCCAGCACGTCGAGCAATTGCTCGAACAGCCATTTTTCGCGGGCCAGCGAGCGGTCCTGCGCGGACAGCACCTTGTCTTCCCAGGTCTTTAGCTCGGGCGTGATGTAGCGTTCGGCGTTCTTGAGCGTCTGGCGGCGGCGGTAGTCTTCGGGCACCTTGGCCGTCTGGCCCTTGGTGACCTCGATATAGAAGCCATGCACGCGATTGAACTCCACGCGCAGATTGCTGATGCCGGTGCGCTCGCGTTCGCGGGCTTCCAGCTGGACAAGATAGTCGCCGCCATCGGCGGCCAGTCCGCGCAATTCGTCCAGCTCCGCGTCAAAGCCGGCCGCCAGCACGCCGCCATCGCGGATGGCCACGGCCGGTTCGGGCGCGATGGCGCGCACCAGCAGCGCGGCCAGCGCGGGATCCACGGACAGATGAGAAATCAGCTCGCCGATGCGCGGCGAGGCCGACATGGGTTCGACCAGATCGGCCAGCGCGGGCAGGGCCTGCAGCGCGTCCCGCAGACTGGCCAGTTCGCGCGGGCGCACGGAGCGCAGAGCCAGACGCGCAGCGATCCGCTCGATATCGGGAAAGGCGTTCAGCGCGGCGCGCAGGGCTTCCAGCAAGCCCGCCGAGCCGAAGGTCTGCTCGACGTCCATGCGCCCGGCCAGCAGCGCCGAAATGGCCTGCTGGCGCGCCAGTGCCTGGTCGTTCTCGCGCAAGGGGTGATGCAGCCAGCGGCGCAGCAAACGGCTGCCCATCGGCGTGCGGCAACCGTCCAGCAGCGAGAACAACGTGGGCGAGTCTTCGCCAGACAGCGTCTGCGTCAGTTCCAGATTGCGGCGCGTGACCGGGTCCAGCAGTACGAACTGCCCGGGCCGCTCGGCCGACAGGCTTTGCACGTGCGCAAGCGCCTGCGATTGCGTGCGGGCCGCATAGCGAAGCAGGGCGCCCGCCGCGCAGATGCCGGCCGGCATGTCTTCGATGTCGAAACCCGCCAGCGTGTCCGTCTTGAAATGCGCGAGCAGGTGCGCGCGAGCGCCGTCGCTTTCAAAATGCCAGTCCGGCACCCGGGCGCGCGCGCCTTCGAACGGAAAGTCGAACTCGGCACTGTCGGCGCAAATAATTTCCGCCGGCGCGACCCGGTGCAACTCGGATTCCAGCTGGGCAGGCGCGCATTCGGTCACGCGGAACTCGCCGCTGGCCAGATTCAGCCAGGCCAGCCCCGCACGCGGCGCACGGGCGCTGCCGCTGACGAAAATGGCCGCCAGCGCGCGGTCCGCCTTGGCGGGCAAGAGCGCGTCGTCGGTCAACGTGCCGGGCGTGACGATGCGCACGATGCGACGCTCGACCGGGCCCTTGGAGGCAGCGGGATCGCCGATCTGCTCGCAGATGGCGATGGACTCGCCCATGGCCACGAGCCGCGCAAGATATTGCTCCATGGCGTGCACGGGTAGGCCGGCCATGGGGATGGGCACGCCATTGGACGAGCCCCGCTTGGTCAACGTCAGATTGAGCAGCCGCGCGCCGCGCTCGGCGTCTTCATAGAACATTTCATAGAAGTCGCCCATGCGATAGAAAAGCAGCAACGGCCCGGCCTCGGCTTTGAGGCGCAGGTACTGTTGCATCATGGGGGTATGGCCCGCGTGGGCGTCGGCGGCGGTGTTTTGCAGTGCAGAATTCATGCCCGTGATTGTATCGGGGCGGGCAAGGCGCCGCTGAGCCGGGGCGCGGCGAATTCGTTGCGGTTTGCGATTTTCGGCATGGCGGACGGTGCGCATGCCGGTCGTCCGCCGGCCAACGTTGTCTCGCGTCGGGCTTCCGGTGTTTGCCGCGCGGCGCCTGGACCGGAAGGTCTGCATGTTCCTGCGGCCGGGATCGAGCCGGTCGCAGGGCGGGCAATCATGCCAAACTCATCGCCCGCGCTCAGGCGGTGGTGATTCCCCAACGCTGCTTGGCGAGCGCGGTGTCTTCGCTTTCAGGGTCTACGAACGTCCAATTTTTCTCGAGGTAGTTCTTTGCGGTCAGTTCGTTGCCCTTGATGGACATATACAACTGAAGCCCGAGATATATTGCCGCATGGATAAGCACGGCAATCGCCTGCACTTCCTCGGTCGGCTCCGGCATGATCAAGTTAATGGCGCCGACGGCCAAAAATACTGCGCCCCAAACATGGAGGCCGCGCAGGAAGAGCGGAATTCCAAACATGCCGGAAAATAGAAAAATCGTCCAGCTCCAGCCAACCTTTACCTGTTTTATTTCGCCTGTTTTTGGGTTTTGCATACTAACTTTCATGGGCTCTCCGGAATAAAACGCTAGCTCGTATATTCGCTAGTGAAAAAATTCTAGAGCATAATTTCCGAATGAAAATTGTTACGTCAATATGTAAATGTTGATTAATTTTCCCTCTGATGGCGCGCGGATTCCTCCGTCGGTGTTTCCGAAACATTGGTTTCCCTTCGCGGTTTCATAGAGGAAATGAACAGCGCGGAATTGGCGAAAACACAGAAGATTAAGAAAATGAGGGCTTGTTTTACGTCGCCGTGGTAGTGAAATTCTTCAAAGGCCGAAAGTAATAATCGAATATTTACTACGCAATTATTATTGGTGGTGGTTGGGGTCTACGGTTCTTCAGACATAATATTTTTTTGATAAGCGCGCTCGTAATTGGTCGTCGCGTCCTCGCAGCCCATGTCTGCAGGCCTGCTTGCAGCGTCATTGCGCTGGCGGGCACAATTCCCCCTCGTGGCGCATGTGGACGCCACGGGAGAAACACCGCCATGCCCGATATTCCCGTACCAGCCGTACTGGACGCCACCGAGCGCGTTTCCATTTCGAACGGCGACCACCAGGCTGAGTTTTCGCCCGGCGGGGGCGGGCGGCTGACGCGGCTATCAACCAGCGGACACGACTGGATCGTGCCGCTGACCGCCACCGAGTGGCCCGCCGGCAAATGGCCGCGCGCGGGGTCGTATCCGCTGGCGCCTTATGCCAATCGCATTCGCGACGGCGTCTTCACCTTCAACGGCGCCCGATACGCGCTGCAGTCCGTGCCCAACCGGCCGCAGGCGATCCATGGCGCCGGGCTGTTCCAGTCGTGGCAGGTGCGCAATCTGACGGCCGACAGCGTCGACCTGGTGCTGGACCAGCCAGCCGGCGTGCTGGGCTGGCCCTGGCCGTTTGAGTGCGTACAACGCTGGCGGCTGGACAGCCGCGGACTCAGCCTGAAGCTGTCCATCTCTAACCACGGCGACACCCCGATGCCGTGCGGCATGGGCATTCATCCGTATTTCACGGCGCAGCGCGTTTCGCTGCATGCTCGGCGCATCTGGCCGTCGGATGAGAATGGTCTGCCCACCGGAAGCAAAACGACGACGGTGCGGGAATTGCGCCAGTCCGCCGAGGGCTGCGATACGTACCTGTCGCAATGGCAGGGGCGCGCGACATTGCATTGGCCCGATGGCCACGAGCTGGCAATGCATGCCGATCCGGCGTTTGCACATCTGGTGGTGTACACCGCGCCGGGTGCGGATTTTCTTTGCGTGGAACCGGTCACCAACGTGGCCGATGCCTTCAATCTGGCGGCGGCCGGCGACACCCGTACCGGCATGCAGGTGCTGGAACCGGGCAAGCGCCTCGCTGCAACGCTGCTGCTGGGGCTTGCACCAGCTCGCAAAAAGTGAATGGCAGCTTGGTAACCGCCGCGCCCTGCGGCGATAATCCGCACAAATCAAGAATCAGGAGTCGTTACGTGAAAAAGCTCAGCACTGAACAATTGCAGGCCGCTGTCGAGACGCTGCGCCGGACGCAGGCCAAGCTGGCTCGCGCGGGCAACCTGCCGCTGGAGCCGACCATCTACGCCAGCGCCAAGGGCTTTCGCCGCAACGTGCCCGATTATGTGTGGTCGTGGCTGTCGGGCCTGCTGGCGCCGCACAAGAGTCTGTCCGCCTGGATGGACGCGCACCAGACGGGTTGGCGCGAAGGAAAGACGCCGGCCGCCGCCGTCTATGCCCGCACGGAAAACGGCTGGTTCCAGTGGCTGATCGCCGAGCTGGAAGCCGAGATCAGCGACCCGCACGCACGCGCCAAGCGCGAAGGCCGAGCCTGACAGGCTCGGTCGCGCCCGGCGTGCCGCGCCGGCCCACGCGGCCCCGCTCGGGATCGCCGCGTTTCTAGAACCCCTCCAGCACGATCTTGCCGCGCGCCTTACCGCTTTCAATGAAAGCGTGGGCGCGCCGCAGGTTTTCGGCGTTGATCTTGCCGTAGTGCTCGCCCAGCGTCGTGCGCAGCGTGCCGTTGTCGATCAGGCGGGCGGCCTGGTTCAGCAGCTCGTGCTGGGCGATGAGATCGGGCGTGTTGTGCAGCGGCCGCGCAAACATGAACTCCCAATGCAGCGAGGCCGATTTGCCCTTGAGCAGCCGCACATCCACGGCGGCCGGGTCGTCGATCAGCGCGATCTTGCCCTGCGGCGCGATCGCCTCTGCCATCTGCGCAAAGTGCTTGTCCGTGTGGGTCAGGCCCGCGATATAGCTGACGTTTTCAAAGCCGATGCGCTTGAGTTCCTCGGTCAGCGGCCGGGTGTGATCGATGACGTGATGCGCGCCCAGTTCGTGCACCCAGGCCTGGGTCTCGGGCCGCGAGGCCGTGCCGATCACCGTCAGGCCCGTAAGCTGGCGCGCCAACTGCACGAGAATTGAGCCCACCCCGCCAGCCGCGCCGACGACGAGCAGGCTGCGCTGGCTGGGGGCGGCGTTGTCCAGCACCCGCAGGCGGTCGAACAGAAGTTCCCACGCGGTAATGGTGGTCAGGGGCAGGGCGGCGGCCTGCGCAAAGTCCAGGCTCTTGGGCATGTGGCCGACGATGCGTTCGTCCACGATGTGGAGTTCGCTGTTGGCGCCGGGGCGGGTCAGGGCGCCGGCATACCAGACGCGGTCACCTGGCTTGAAGAGGCTGGTCCGGGCGCCAACCGCGCGCACCACGCCTGCGGCGTCCCAGCCGATGATTTCGGGTTGTCCGTCCTGCGGCTTGCGGTTGGCGCGGATCTTCACGTCAACGGGATTGACCGAGATGGCGTGCACGTCCACCAGCAGGTCGTGGTCGCCCGGCACGGGTTCCGGGACGGTGATGTCCTGCAGCGCGTTGGCGTTATCGGCGGGCAGGTTCTTGAAGTAGGCAATGGCTTTCATGTGGGGGTTCAGGCTGTTCAGGGGATCAGATGATGGAGCGGACCACACCGCCGTCCACGCGCAGGGCTGCGCCGTTGGTGGCTGACGCTTGCGTCGAGCAGGTGTAGACGACGATGTTCGCCACTTCTTCCACCGTGGCAAGGCGGCGCAGCAGCGACGTGGGGCGATGCTGAGCGATGAAGTCCTGCTCCATCTGTTCCTGCGAAACGCCCTGTTCCTTCGCCATTTCCGCGAAGAAGTCGGAGACGCCTTCGGAACGGGTCGGGCCCGGCAGCACGGCGTTGACGGTGACATTGGTGCCCGCGGTCAGCTCGGCCAGACCGCGCGACACGGCGAGCTGAGCCGTCTTGCTGACGCCGTAGTGGATCATCTCGGCGGGGATCTGCACGGCGGACTCGCTGGAGATGAAGACGATTCGGCCCCAGTTGGCCGCCAGCATCCGCGGCAGGTAGTAGCGCGACAGGCGGATGCCGCTCATGACGTTGGTGTCCATCATGGCCTGCCAGTCGTCGTCGGTGATTTCGGTGAAGGACTTGGGCGTGAACGTGCCGGCGTTGTTGACCAGGATATCCACGTCGGGATGCGCGGCGCAGACCGACGCCGCGCCGTCCGCCGTGGCCAGGTCCGCTTGCACGGTCGTGACCTGCGCGCCTGCCACCTGCTGCGAGATGGACTGCGCAGCCTGCGCCAGCTTGCTCGCATTGCGGCCATGCAGGACGACCTGCGCCCCGGCTTCGGCCAGTCCGGTGGCGATGGCCAAGCCGATGCCACCGGACGATCCGGTGACCAATGCTTTCTTGCCCTTCAGTTCGATTTTCATGCGGTGACTCCTTGCGTGTCGGGGAATGACTGCATGATTACCCACACCGCAGCGGGGAAAAACGGGCTAGCATCGCAGGCAGTTTCAATAAATTTTTGAAAATGAGGCCGTGTGGTCCGATTCGAGGATTTGAGGATTTTTGTCGCCGCGACGGATCTCGGCAGCTTTTCCGCTGCCGCGCGCGAACTCGACCTGACGCCGGCGGTGGCCAGCGCCGCGCTCAAGCGGCTGGAACAGGAGCTTGAGACGAGGCTCTTCGTGCGGTCCACGCGCAGCCTGCGCCTGACCAGCGACGGCGAGCGCTATCTGGAATACGCGCGCTCCGCGATTTCCACGCTCGACGCCGGCAAGAATGCGATGGCGCGGGACAAGACGGACATCGCGGGCACCCTGTCGGTGTCGATCCCTTCGGACCTGGGCCGCCACGTGCTGCTGCCGTGGCTGGATGAGTTCCAGCGGCAGCATCCACGCGTCAACTTCCAGCTGCGCATCAGCGACCGGCTGGCGGACCTGTACCGGCAGCCG
Organism: Achromobacter spanius; assembly: GCF_002966795.1. GTDB lineage: Bacteria > Pseudomonadota > Gammaproteobacteria > Burkholderiales > Burkholderiaceae_B > Achromobacter > Achromobacter spanius_D. The sequence continues at coordinate 4,288,444 of NZ_CP023270.1, read as the reverse complement.
GTCGACATCGCCGTGCGCTATGGCACGCCAAACGATTCGAGCCTGGTGGCGCTACCGCTTGCCGAGCACAACCGGCGCGTGGTGTGTGCGGCGCCCGCGTATCTGGCGCGGCACGGTGTGCCGCAAACGCCGGCGGATTTGCGGCGGCACAACTGCTTGTCCTTCGTGCTCGGTGAGACCCTGCACGACCGTTGGACGTTCGAGCACGATGGCACCAGCTTCACCATTCCGGTCAAGGGCGATCGCGTCGGCGATGACGGCGATCTGGTCCGGCGGTGGGCGCTGGCCGGGCACGGCGTTGCATACAAATCACGCTACGACGTGCTGACGGACCTGCGCGCGGGCCGGCTCGTCGAACTGCTGGCCGGCTATGTCAGCGAACCTTCGCCGCTATACCTGCTGTGCGTGCACCGCATGCTGCTGTCGCCGGCGGTGCGGCGATTGCGGGAGTTCCTGCAGGAACGGTTCAAGGCGTTTGAGGCGGGATAGCGGCGCGTTGTGAAGGGATGCTGCGCATGGACACGCCGCACCGGTTCGCCCTATCAATGCGCCGCATGATGCCCGCCCGCTGCCTGCTTGTTCGCCGCACGCGTGCGCGCCGCCTTCTTGGCTGCGGCCGAGCGACCGGCAGCGCCCTTGGTCGCCGCTGCCTTACGCGCCGCAGCCGAGCGGTCCGCAGCCGTGCGCTGGCTGGCCGTTTTGGTGGCGTTGCGTGACAGCGCCGAGTTCGACGCAGGCTTGGTGCTTTCTTTCTTCAGGGCCTTGGTCGCGGCCTTGGATCGCGTGCTCGACTTGGCGTGGCCGTCGTGCGCCGCGCGAGTGTCCTGCTCAGCCTTGCGCTTGGTTTCGGCGCTGGCCTTCTTGGGCGTGCCGAGTTTCACGCCAGCGCGCCGCGCCTTGGACAGGCCGATCGCGATAGCCTGCTTGCTGGACCGCACGCCGTGCTTGCCTTCGCGCACGTTGTCGATCTCCTCTCGCACGAATTCTCCGGCCTGCGTGGACGCGGACTTGCCTTCGCGCTTGTCGCGCTTGGCGCGTTCAATGGTTTTTCGTTCAGGCATGGTGACCTCCTTTGCTTGGCGTTGCAAAAGCGATTCCGTCGCCGGTCGAGACCGCGCGACGGAACTCGTAACACCACTCTATCGCTGCGCAGGTATCCTGTGTGTTCGAATGGATTGCCGGTCGTAAGCGCCGGAACACGGCCTAAGCATCGACGATTCACGACTCACCTCACAGCGGAGACGAGCTATGTCGAATCATGTCTACAAGCAGATCGAGTTGGTGGGCTCTTCCACCAAATCCTCCGACGATGCGATCGCGAAAGCCATTGAGCGCGCGTCCGAAACCTTGCGCAACCTCGATTGGTTCGAGGTCACTGAAGTGCGCGGTCACATCAAGGACGGCAAGGTGGCGCACTGGCAGGTGGGATTGAAGATCGGCATGCGCCTCGAAGCCGATTCCTGATCCCGTGCTGGTCATTTCTTGACCGCACCTCGCAAGTGACTGTCGGATAAGGAGTTTCCGGACTTGTTGTCCGACTGTTCAGAGGCTTGTCCACATTCCGTGGGGACAAGCCTGTCCGCCTTTTCCCCAACTTCGGTCATCCACAGCGCGGCCCGCATCATGGCGGCCATGTGAGCGTTTCTTGCCCGCGACCTGCAAGTTACTGACCTGCAAGGCTTTTTGCAGACTCCCCCTAGGCTGTCCTCAGGCTTATCCACATTTGGCGGGGACAACACTGGCGCTGCCAAACTGCGTTTGGCTCTTTCTTGACCACGGCCTGCAGGGCATTGATATGAAACAGGATTTTCGACCTGCCCTCATACTGTCCTCATGCTTTTCCACAGAAGGCGGGGACAAATCCACACCGGGGTGCGCAAACACCTTCTCCGTCGCCCAGCGCGCTTAAAAACGGGGATAACTCCTCCGGAAATCGCCCAAAAGGATGATTGCGCATTTATTGACCGCACCCTGCAAGTGCTTGGCCTGACAGGAAATTTCCGACCTGCCCCAAGGCTGTCCTCACCTTTCTCCACAGTTGAGGGGGATAAGTTTCGCCGAGCGGAAAAATCTGCGGGGCGAGGCCCTGTCAGGAGTGATCTCGGCGGTGTGTTGGATCGCCGGTTGTAGCTCGCTTCGGGTTGTCGAACATCATCACGGCTTGCAGCCTCGCGCGCTTTTGAACATTCAGATTGTTTGCCACGAAAAATAGTTTTTGTCTGATGTCCAACGGTGGGTAGGTATGGGGTAATGGAAGCGCATTCCATGCGCGTCCATTGCGATTTCCATTAGCGGTGGACGCGTTCCTATTGGCGGCCTTGATCCTCACAGAACGTGGGATAGGTCTGCACGCAAAGGAATCCACCCATGTCCAAGACAACGGCCGGCGGCGCGACGTCGGCGCCGGCCTGCTGCCCGCGTATCCCCATTCTTCCTATCCGATATGCGATCGTCCCGAATGCGGATGGATCTCCCCTGTATCGGTATGCCAAGTCCGGCTTCAATCTGGAAGCGGGTTTCCAGCGACTGCAGCTTTCCTCCTATACCTTGCGTGCGCTTAGACCAGGATACGTCTACGTGTTCATGAAAGGCCCCCGCGGCGAAAAGTTAGTCATCCATGAATACGATGGTGAGGGCCATTATCAGGAACTGACGTACACGGGTTTGGAGGGCTACGACAAGAAGGACAAGTACAGGACGGGAGCGCGCATGGGGTGGGTGTGGGCAGACACCAGCCCAGCCACCGCCGCGGAGGTGTGGATTGGCTACAGCACGCATCTTTGGACCAACGCCATGACGAAGAGAATCAGCAAAGATCTTGCATCGCGCAAGCTTCACATGAGAGCGTTGGACATGGTCGAACTGACCTCCGGCGTCAAATCACCATCTGACCAGCCCCATTTACTACCGGCCAATGCCTTGATGGGGTGGGTGGAAGATTTCAAGCCTCTCGAGCATCGCCTGCCGCTGGAGTGGAGTTGCCATGCCAGCGAGGATGACTTGTCAGCCGCTACCTTCGTAGCCCAGGCCAACCACTACCGCTTCACGCAACCGCGCGTGCCTGCGGTGGTTGCACTGAATGACGCAGAGGGGATCAGCCTCGATCTGGGTTTGATTGCCGCTGCGTATCAGCATCAGATTACGGACTTGAAACGCGCGCCTCGTAAGCGGGCTGAAGGTGCCGGTCGGCCTCACTTACCCGACTGTCTGCGCTTGGACGTCGAACAACTCCATCTTGCAAGTTCAGAGTTTCATCACAAGAATCTAACCGCCCTGGTGCTGACTCGGACCCTGCGGTCCATGTTTCGCGCTGACGGCGACGATCCCGCGAGCATCGCGTCAAGACGAGGCGAGTGGCATCGGAATCAGCCGACTAACCGGCCGATACCATCGCAAGAGCAGCTTGAATATGAAGTCCTGACCGACCAAAGAATGTGTCCGCCCGGCGCGCGCCTAGCAAAAAGAATCGACACCGGACGGTATTTCGATTTCTTAAGGCAACGCAGAGAAGCCGATGCACAGCTACGCGTGATGGTGCATGAACTGGACCAAGCGTGTTCGGATCATGACTGCTGGATATCCACCGCGGAATCAAAGCATAAGCTTGACCCGAAGAGTTTAGCTGCAGCGTTCGAGACATTTGACAGGAATAGCCGTCAGTCTGCGGCGGGCTTGGAATTGTCTATCGCATTGATGTTGCAGAGCATGACGCAGGCGCTCGCTATCAAAGACGACGGGGACTCCCGGTATGAACGGCTTGAGAAATGGTGTGATGACCCGGAAAGCGCCGTTTATATTTCACTGGCCGCATTTAATCCATTTAAAGATAAAGCGGACGCAGTTGGTTCGATACTGGGCGCACCAGACGCTGTCATATCCGAGCTTGGCCTCAAATTTCCAGCGATCAACGGCGTCACCGATTTGACATCCCAGACAGTCACCACCGTCGCGTTAAAGCGGCTCAAGGGGAAGACTCGGTGGGATGCAAGCCGCAATCTCCGCCAACAAGTCCACGCGGCAGCGCGCGAGGCAAATTTGGAAAAAGCGTTGGGGTTGATGGCGGGACGCTACAGCATCTTAGATACGGTGACCACAAAACACGAGCTTTCCAAGGAATTGAAGGACCTCGTGGACAAAGGCATGGCTGAGGTGGAACGTGCCGGCAGCACCGTCAGCGTTAAAGGAAATAGAACGGTGTCGATCGAACGAACCCAGACTTCCACAGTAAAGCCGAAGTTAAAGTCATTGAGCGCTACGGCAATGGGAGTTGGATTTAACTATGGAATGCTTTACTTCAACGTTATCAATCTGGGGTATGCGCTAAAGACGCTGGAAAGTAAATACTCGCACGAGGCTGCTGTGAATTTCGCTTCGGCGCTTCTGGGGATGATAAGTTCTATAAGCGCGGCAGCGATGAGTACGCGAACCTCCTACTCGGCGATCATGGCAAAACTCGGCTATAGAATTCCTGGTCTCGCCTTTTCTGTTGCAATAAAAAGGCTTGTGATGTCCAGGTTATATGCTACGGCTACTGGCGGGGTCGCGATTATTGCAGGTTTGGCGGCCGACATAATAAAAGCCAATCGGCTCTTCCAGGGCGGCAATCAGGCTGCAGGAAATTACACGTATGCCGGAGGAACACTGGCGGCAATAGGATCGGGCGTGCTTTTGGGAACTGGCGCCATCGCCAAAGCTCTTTCGGGTGGGGCTGCGGTTGCGGGAGCATCGGCAACCGTTCCGGTAGTTGGCTGGGTGGTGGCGGCAGTCGTTCTGACGGGGGTGGCTTTGTTGGCTGGAGGTATTTGGTTCCATTCTCTAGCCGCCGCTGAAATGCATTCAGCCATGGAGCTTTGGGCCGCGCGATGCCAATTCGGTAATTTAAAAAATGACGGCGAGCGTCGGGAAGGCCTAGTGCTCGATAAAGATCTCAATCTTCCAAGATATGTGGACCCGAACACAGAAATGAAGGATTGGTATCAGGCGTTTTTTGTTCCCATCTTGCTCGATTCTGATCAAATCGAATCTCTCGGATTGACTGGCATGGCGAGCGGGTGGCACGACAAATGGTTTTCCGAAGATGACATCGAATTCGTGGTGCTTCTGCCGGGATTTGTTATGGAGCAAAGTACATGGGAAGGCGGGCTGGGCAGCGTTGGTAAAACGGTAGGGCTGGGTGAGCCTCCAGTTACAGTATTTGGCGTGGAACCGACTTGTATCACCACGTCCGCTGGCTTGGTATTGCATTTCAAAATCAAGGATACGGGGCATGCCAACGCGATATTGACGATTGAATTTAAGCCCAACCAAGGGCTGGATGAAGACGCCATCGCCGTCGCCAACTTTCTGCTAGAGGATTGAGCGGTTTGTATGTCAATAAATTGGATTTGGTCGAGCAAAGATTCTGCTGGTGTTGAGCCAAGAATCGGAGAGCAACTTGTAAGTATCGACAATGCCCGTTTGCGAATAAGAAACCCATGGGTGGCAAACTCCGCGCAGATGGGGAAGATTTATGCATCTGTCCTAATCGGCGGCACTGCTGCAGCGACGCTATTTTTTCTGAGTGAAATTTATGGGAATCCCAGATTTGATTACGGCTTCTTGATTTCAGTGGCGTCAGTGATTGCGTTCATTTCATTGATGCTTGGGGTGAGCGTTCGTGTGATAAAAAACGAATCCGATTTTCTCTTTGATAGGTCTACCAGGATGGTTCACTATAGGGAGCGCGGACGTGTAATTGCAGGCGATTGGGATTCCGCAGTAGGAGGTCAGCAATCCAAAGTGGAATTTACTGGCAAATCAGTGGTGGTAATGCACTCGCTGTTATTGAGAATGCAAGCCGAATCATCATCTCTCGACGCGGCAACGTCCTTACCGGTGTCATTGTTCGTTTCGATCGAAAGCAATGCGCCGACCGAGCCGTTTGAGATTTATGTTGCGCAAGTATGGGAGTTCATCCGAATTTTCATGGATGAAGGTCCAGACAAACTGCCGGAACCTAGCGAATCCAGCTGGTGGAACAGTCCGAATGTTCGCATTTGCCTGACTCCCGCCCAGGCATTGCGCCATTACGTCCCATGGCGCACGGGAGAACCCAATGAGATGCAAGGAAAGAGCAATTGGCTTTTGCCCCTATGGCTGGCTTTCTTCCCCTACAACATGTTTTGCGCTCTGTGTTGGTACGCGGTGTGCCGAGTATTGAAAGTCCAAGGCATGCCGCCGCCCGTGCATGTCATGGGTTCGGAATATCGCGGACCTCTGCCAGCATCCAAAGCAAAAAAAAGCCCCTCGACGAATCGAGGGGCTTGATCGCCCGGAGGTAGGTCGGGCGATCGGCGCCGGCACGATTTGGGCGTGGCCGGCATCGGCGGCAGATCAGGCGTTGAATTTCTTGATCCAGTCGACGTAGCGGTCCACCCAGCCCTGCAGGAATTTGCGGGTGCCTTCGTTGGTGATGTTGAACTGGTCGTCGACCAGGCCTTCGGAATACTGCAGGAAGACTTCCGGCGTGGTGAGGGCGTTGGCGCCTTCGGCGGCCAGGATGTTGCGCAGGTGCTGCTGCATCATGGCGGTGCCGGCGGCGCTGGGCGATGCGCCGACGATGCCCACAGCCTTGCCAGCCCACGAGTTTTGGCCCCACGGGCGCGTGCCCCAGTCGATGCCATTCTTGATGGCGGCCGGGACCGAGCGGTTGTGTTCGGGCGAGACAAAGAGAATGCCTTGCGCGTCGGCGATCTGCTGCTTGAGCTTGGCGGCGGGCGCGGGCAGGTTGTTCTCGTTGTCCTGGTTGTAGAGCGGGATGTCGCCCAGGCTCACATACTCGAACTTGAAGTCGGCCGGAACCAGCTTTTCCAGCGCACGCGCCAGGCGAAGATTGATCGAGGCGGCACGCAGGCTTCCGACGAAGACTGCAATCTTGTATGTGCTCATGCGTGTGCTCCAACGAGAGGAAAAAGGAACAGCCAGTGTAGACCTGCATGGGGCCAGGCTCAATGCCGATTGCGCATATTCATATGGCGGGTTTGGCGGCAAGTGCGACGCACGCCATGGACTGCTTCAAGTCATCAAACTGACATGCGCCGCCACGACGCGCCAGCCCTGCGGCGTGCGCATCCAGGTCTGGCTCTGGCGTCCGATGCGCGTGCTGCCTTCGCGCTGGAATTCCAGATTCGCGGTAGCGAAGTCCTGGCCATAGGTGGTGATGGCGGTGCGCAGGACCTCTCTTGCAAGGCCTTGCGGTGAACGCTGTGCGCGGAAGGCGCGGATCTCGTCGTAGCCGTAGAGGTTTTCGCCAGCGCCGTAGCGCAAGGTATGAGGGCTGTTCCAGAACAGGGTGTCGAGCACCTGCACGTCGTTGGAAACCAGCGCGGCTTCGTAGCGTTCAACGGCGGCCGTGACTTCGGCCAAGACGTCGGGCAGATTGATGTCCATTGCTGCGTATCTCCGTATGCACCGAACTGGTGCGTTGTTTAGGGTTATCACCAATATGGGGTGTGTTGCGGTGCGCAATTATTTGTTCGCTCGGCCTTAGCGGCGCTGGCGCGGGGCAAATGCTGCGCCGCAAAGCTGGCACGGGGATTGCTAGGGTTAACGTGCATAACACGCTGCACGCTGCCCAGGAGTTCCGCCATGTCTCATTCTGCCGCTTCCAGTCCGGTCACCATGCTGGTGACCCGGCACATCGCGCCCGAGCGCTATAGCGATTTCCTGTCCTGGATGCGCCAGGGCGAAATCCTGGCGGCGGGCTTTCCGGGGTTTCTCGGGTCTGGCGTGCTGCAGCCGCCGGAAGGGGGCGACGAGTACCAGATCGTGCTGCGCTTTACCGACGAGGCGAGCCTGAACCGGTGGGAAAAATCCCTGCCGCGCCGCATGTGGCTGGAACGTGGCGCGACGCTGGTGCGCGCGAGCCACGAGCATCGGGTGAGTGGCACGGCCGGCTGGTTTGCGCCGAAGGCCAGCACGCCGCCGCGCTGGAAGCAAGCGGTCAGCATCTGGTTGGCTTACTTTCCGGTGCTGCTGGTGTTCTCGGTGCTGGTGAGCGAGCACTTGAGCATCCTGCCGGTGTTCTGGCGCGTATTGATCACAAGCGTGATATTGACACCCATCATGGTGTTCGTCTGCATTCCCTTCATCTCGCGCGTGCTCCATCGCTGGCTGCGCGCAAGCTGAAGCGTTCTGTAGTCCGCCTTCACGCCGCCTTTGCGCGGCGCGTGGCATAGAGCCGGTGCAGGGTGATCTTGCGCACGGCGTCCTGGCTGTCCTTGATATGTGCGCGCAGCAGTTCCGCCGCGCGCGCACCGTCGCACGCCAGCACGGCGGACAGGATCGCGCCGTGTTCCCGGTACGTGGTGCCGATGCGGTCGGGCTGGGTGAAGTCGAGCCGGCGCACGATGCGGATCCGCTCGGTTGCCGCCCGATGCACCCGCGCGATCTCGGGGTTGCCAGCGGCCGCCACCAATTCAACGTGAAAGCGCTCGTCCAGGTCAGCCAGCCATTCACAATCGCTGGACCGTTCGTTCTCGTCGACCAGCCACGTCTCCGCGAGCGGCCGCAGCGCTAGCAGCGGATCGGGCGATTGTCCCGGGGCGCACAGCGCGTGCACCGCCGCCGCTTCGAGCACGCTGCGCAGCTCGTAGAAGTGGTCCAGCGTCTCGAAGTCCAGCGGTTTGACCAGCCATCCGTTGCGTTGCCGCACCTCCAGATAGCCTTCGCGCTCGAGACGGAATAGCGCCTCGCGCACGGGCGTGCGGCTGACCTGCAGGCGATCCGCGATCTCGGTTTCGGTGAAGCGGTCGCCCGGGGCCAGCCGGAACTCCAGGATGTCTCGCTTGAGCGTCGTGTACGCGGAGTCGGCCAGCGTGCGGGGCATGTCGATGGCGGCGAATGCGGATTCCATGTCGAGGCTCCAGGCGTTGCGATAGAAGGGGCGGGGTGGGCGTGTCAGACCGGTCGCGTGCGTGCCGCGCCGGCCTGCTCCAGCGCGTAGGCGGCGCGCAGGCAATCGGCTTCGCGCCAGGGGGCAGCGATGAGCTGCACGCCCAGCGGCAGGTGGCCGTCGTCATCCAGTTCCGGCCACGTGGGCGCCGTGCAGACCGGCAGGCCAATGGCGGAAATCGGTTGCGTCAGCAGCCCCATGCTGGCGCGGGCCGGCAGTTGCTTGCCCGCGAGTGTCAGCCAGTCCGCGCCGATTGGCGTGGCGCTGACGGGCGTGGCGGGGGCGATGAGGATGTCGTATTGCTCGAAGAGGGCCAGCGTTTCGAGGTAGGCGCGGTGGCGCACGCGCTGCGCCTGCTGCACCCACGCCGCGGGGACGAGGCTGCCAGCCACCAGGCGGTCGCGCGAGTGCGGTTCGTAGTAGTCGTAGTGCGTGACGAGCCGGCGGCGGTGCAGCGCGCCGCCTTCTGCCGCGGTGATGATGAAGGCGGCAGAGCGCGCCTGCACGGCGGCAGGCATGTCGACCACGTCGGTCGCGCCCAGGGCGCGCGCGGCGATTTCCACGGCGCGGCGCGCCTGGGGACCCGCCCATTCCGAAAAGTAGCCGCCCAGCACCGCGATGCGCAGGCCGCCTGCGCCATCGGCAATGGCCGGCAACGTGGGCGCTGCCGGGCGCTGCGCGCAGGCGACGTCCGCGGCATCGGGGCCTTGCAGCGCGTCGTAGGCGGCGGCCAGGTCGCTGGCGCTGCCTGCGAAGGGGCCCAGATGATCCAGGCTGCCCACGAACGGGAAGGAGCCCGTGCGCGGCAGGCGGCCGAAGGTGGGCTTCAGGCCGAAGACGCCGCACAGCGAGGCGGGCACGCGGATCGATCCGTTGGTGTCCGATCCCAGGGTCAGCGGCACCAGTCCGCCGGCCACGGCGGCGGCGCTGCCGCCGGACGAGCCGCCCGCGATGCGCGAGGTGTCGTGGGGATTGCGGCAGGCGCCGTAATGGGTGTTTTCGGTGGTAAAGCCGTAGGCGTGCTCGTCCATGTTGAGCGCGCCGATCAGGACGGCGCCGGCCTCGCGCATGCGCTCGACCAGCAATGCGTCGCACCGCGCGGGCGGATTGGACGCGTTGACACGGCCGCCGGCCAGCGTGACCTCGTCGGAGATGTCAAAGAGGTTTTTCACGGCGTAGGGCACACCCGCCAACGGGGGCAGCGCTTCGCCGCGCGCGCGGCGGGCGTCGATGGCCAGGGCTTCGTGCCGGGCGCGGCTTTCCGTGACGGCGGTGAAGCAGTTGTAGCGGGGATCGCGCTCGCGCACGCGGGCAAGCGTGGCGTCCAGCACCGCGGCGGCGCTGCGCTCGCCGCTGCGGACTTGGCGGGCGATGTCGTGAGCGGGGCCGGTCACGGACGGAACACCGAAGCGGATTCCAGTTCCACGGGCAGCGGCTCGTCGGCGAAGGTCGACGCGATGTCGTGGATGCGCGAGAACTGCTGCACGACCTGCTCGGCGGCGGACTCGCGCAAGGCATATCCCGACAGCGCCAGCGCGCTGCGCACGTATTGGTCGATGGTTTCCTGTGTCATGGCGAATGCTCCCGGTGTTGGCTTGGGGTTACTTGCGCACTTCGCGCTGGAAGATTTCCAGGCTCAGTTTCTTCATCTGGATGAAGCTGGGCTCGGACAGCGTCTCGACCGTGCGGGGCCGCGCATCCGTGTAGTCCAGTATTTCCGCGACCCGCGTGGGACGCTTGGTCAGCAGCAGCACCTGGTCCGCCAGGTACACGGCTTCTTCCAGGTCATGCGAGACCAGCAGCATGGTCGTGCCGGTCTGCAAAAAGACTTCCTGCAGCTTTTCGCGGATGAACAGCGTCATCTCGAAATCCAGCGCGGAAAACGGTTCGTCCAGAAACAGCACTTCGGGTCCGGGCGCCAGCGCGCGCATGATGGATGCCGTCTGCTGCTGTCCGCCCGACAGTTCATACGGATAGCGGTTCAGGTCGAACTTCACGTCGAACGAGGCCACCAGTTCCTCGACGCGCGCATCCACCTGGGCCTTGCTGCGGCCTTCCAGGCGCAGCGGATATGCGATGTTGTCGATGGTGCGCAGCCACGGGAACATGGCTTCGCGGTAGTTCTGGAACACGTAGCCGATCTTGGTCTGCGCCAGCGATTTGCCGTCGAACAGGATCTCGCCGGAATCGATGGGGATCAGCCCGGCAATCATGTTGATCAGCGTGGACTTGCCGCAGCCGTTGGGGCCGAAGACCGAGACGATCTTGCCCTTCGGGATGTCCAGGTTGAAGTCTTCATAGAGCGGCCAGCCGGCGAAATACTTGGTCAGGCCGCGGATGGTGATGTGCGTGCCCAGCGGGCCGGGCTGGAAGGGCGCCGCGGCCGGTGCGGGGGCGATGACGGGGTTGATGACGGTGGACATTTATCGGCCGCTCCAGTGAACCACGCGCTTTTCCAGCACGAGAAAGAGAATGTTGAGCACATAGCCCAGCGCGCCGGCCGCCAGGATCGCGGCGTACATTTCGCGCACGTTCAGCACCTGCTGCGCATTGATGATGCGATTGCCCAGGCCGCTGTCCGAGCCGATGAACATCTCGGCCACGATCACGATGACCAGCGCCATCGACACGCCGCTGCGCAGGCCGACAAAGGTGGGCTGCAGGCTTTCCCAGATCAGCACGTCCTTGAAAATCTGCCAGCGCGACGCGCCCATCACGCGCGCCGCCATCACGCGCTGCTTGCGGGCGTTGATGACGCCGTACGCGCTGTTGAACAGGATCACCAGCACGGCCGCGAAGGCGGCGATGGCGATCTTGTTCATGTCCGTCACGCCGAAGATCATCAGGAACAGCGGGATCAGCGCGGAAGAGGGCGTGGACCGGAAGAAGTCCACCAGGAACTCGACGCTGCGGTAGGCCTTTTCGTTGCTGCCGAGCAGCACGCCCAGCGGCACGCCGATCACGCCGGCCATCAGGAAGGCTTGCACGGTTCGGTTCAAAGACGACAGGAAATCGGCCAGCAGCGGGCCGCCCGCCATGCCCTTGACCAGCGCCACGATGGTCGCGCTGGGCGTGGGCAGCAGCACCGGACTGACAAGCTGCAGCCGCACCACCAGGTCCCACACCACAAAGAGCGCGAGCGGTCCGATCAGCGGCAGCAGGCGCGAGGTGTCGAACTTGCGCGGCGGCTTGGACATGGCCGGCTGCGCCTTGGCGGGCGCGGCAGCGGTGGCCGTAGAGGGGGCGGGCGTGGCGCCCGTAGCCGTGGTCGCGGTCATGGATCAACCCTTGTAGAGCATGGTCGAGACGTCGACCTTCTGCGCGAAGACGCCCTTATCGGTGAACAGGTCGAAGAACTTCTGGAAGTACTGCACATCGCTGGGCGTGAACTCGTTGTGCAGCGTGTAGGCGGCCAGGGGCACTTCCTCGGTCATCGGGCCTTCGATGGCGGTATAGCCCTTCAGGAAGGGGCGCGCCTCTTCGGGCTTGGTGCGGATCAGTTCGATGCCGCGCGCATACGCGGCGATGAATTTCTTGCTTTCCTCGGGATGCTTCTTGAGGAAGGCGGTGGTCAGCGAGGCGGAGCCGCCGAACCACGGCGCCATCGGATCGCCCAGGACGTACTTGGCGATGACGCCGGTTTCCAGGACGCGGGTCGTGCCGTTCAGGCGGCCCACCGTGCCCGTGGGTTCCAGCGTGTAGCACGCGTCCAACTGGCCGGCGGCAACCGCGGCGACGTGCTGGCTGATCGCCAACTCGACCACGGTTGCCCCCGTTGCGCCGGCGCGCTCCAGGACTGCTTTGGCCAGCGTGGAATTCTGGATGCCGGGACCAGAACCGACCTTTTTCCCCTTGAGGTCTGCGATGGATTTGATGGGACTGTCTTTCGCGACGATGAACTCATCCAGCACGTTCTTGGCGTTGCTGGGGTTTGACGCAAAAATCTTGAACAGGCCGGGCGAAGCGATCTCGCCGATGGCCAGGTTGGCCGAGCCCGTGCCATTGGCGCTGCCGTCGGCGCGGCCTGCGAGCATGGCTTCCATGACCTGCTGCGCACCCGCGAATTTCAGCGCCTCGACGTTCAGGCCGGCTTCCTTGAAATAGCCTTTCTCGATAGCGGCGTAGAACGGCAGGCCGGCGGCCACGGGCCAGAAGCCGATCCGGATGACCGGACCCGATTGCGCGCGCACCAGCGCCGGAGCGGCGAGCGCCGCCGCGCCCATGGCGGCGCCCTGGATCAGGCGGCGGCGGGTGGCGTTGAAGGCGTAGGGTGCATTGCGATGGATCATGTAGGGCTCCTGGGCTGCTTGGATGGGGGCGCTTGTAGACAAGCTTGCATACCAGTCATCAAGCAATACCCGTGCCAGGTTTTGCGCGAGGTGCGTTCCCCCATGGGGCGCGATCACATCGCCTCAGGCTGGTGCCCGTCGTGAACCAAGTTGGTGCAAGGCGCACCACATAAGGGGACATAACGTGTCCTCAGTCGGCACTGACGCGCCCGCGCCGGCTGCGTTGGCAGTAGCATCGGGCGCATGAACACGCGCTTTGTCGAGGCCTTTCTTTGGTCCGCGCGGCTAGGAAGTTTTCGCGCCGCGAGCGACCGTCTGCACATCACGCAGGCGGCCGTGGCCAACCGCATCGCATCGCTGGAAGAGGACATCGGCGCGCGGCTGTTCGAGCGCGACGCCAAGGAACTGAAGCTCACGGCGGTCGGCACGCGGCTGCTGGATTACGGCGAGCGCCTGCTCGAGATCCGCCAGCAGATCCTGTCGCTGGGCAAACGCGGCGACGCGGTCGCCGGGCTGGTGCGCATCGGCGCCATCGAGACGGTGGTGCACACCTGGCTGATCGGCTTTCTGACGAACCTGCGATCCACGTATCCCGGCATCGAGGTCCAGCTGACGTCCGAGACCGTACGCGCCCTGCATCGCGGTTTGCGCGAAGGCACGCTGGACATTGCGTTCCAGACGGACGTGCTGAACGACACGGGCATCATCAGCATGCCCTGCCTGCCGATGGAGATGGGCTGGATCGGACCGGCGGGCGGCGAGGACTCGATGTCGGCGCACGATCTGCTTGGCGAGCCGGTGCTGACGATGAGTCCGGGATCGCAGCCGCACGAGGCGCTCAAGGCCCTGTACCGCGAGGTTGGCATGCCGCAGGGCAAGGTGCATTTCGTCAGTTCGATCTCGGCGCTGGCGCGGCTGGTGCGCGGCGGCTTCGGCCGTGCGCTCGTGCCATTGCCACCCCTCTACGAATACGTCGCGCGTGGCGAGATCCAGGTCATCCACACTGACTTGCCGGTGCCGCCGCAACAACTGGCGGTGAGCTATCTGGAAAGCGGCGGCTCGGACGCGATCCGGCTGGTGGCGGAACTGGCGTGCCGCGCGTCGGATCAGTTCACGGCCTCGGTCATTGCGCCGCGGGTGGGGGCGGCCCGGTAGGCGTTTTCGTTCAAAAATTTGTCAGCTAACTGAACGGCGCCTGAATATCAAACGAAAATTGTTTACACTCGCATCCACAAAATTCAAGCCGGAACGGACCGCCGCGGGGGCGGGCCGTCCGAATTACGGGAGAAAGACGATGCGCAAGTTGCTATTGGGTGCGGTGCTGGCCGCCGCGGTGTACGGCGGAGTGGCGCAGGCCGCCGTCGAACCCAAGGCCGTGGTTGCCACGTACTCCGATCTGGCGCTGGCCGGCTACGAGGATTCGCTGACGGCCGCCAAGAAGCTGCGCGACGCCATCGACGCGTTGGTCGCCAAGCCCAGCGCCGAAACCCTGAAAGCCGCGCGCGAGGCGTGGATCGTGGCGCGCGTGCCTTATCAGCAGACCGAGGCCTACCGCTTTGGCAATCCCATCGTCGACGACTGGGAAGGCCGCGTGAACGCCTGGCCGCTGGACGAAGGCCTGATCGACTATGTCGACGCGTCCTACGGCACGGAGAACGACCAGAACGCGTTCTACGCCGTGAACGTCATCGCCAACGCCAAGGTCTCGGTGGGCGGCAAGACGGTCGACGTCAGCAAGATCACGCCCGAGCTGCTGTCCGAAGTGCTGCACGAAGCCGACGGCAACGAGGCCAACGTGGCTACGGGTTATCACGCGATCGAATTCCTGCTGTGGGGCCAGGACCTGAACGGCACCGGCGCCGCGCCCGCGGATCGCAAGGGCACGCCGCAGGAGCGTCATTCGGGCAATCGCCCGCATACGGACTTTGATCCCAAACAGTGCACCGGCGGCAATTGCGAACGCCGCATTGAATTTTTGAAGGCGGTAACGGACTTGCTGGTGACTGATCTCGAAGAAATGGTGGGCAACTGGAAGAAGGACGGCGCGGCGCGCAAGGCGGTCGAAGAGGATCCGAAGGCCGGCCTCATCGCGATGCTGACCGGGCTGGGCAGCCTGTCGTACGGCGAGCTGGCGGGCGAACGCATGAAGCTGGGCCTGATGCTGCACGATCCCGAGGAAGAGCACGATTGCTTCTCGGACAACACGCACAACTCGCACTATTACGATCAGATCGGCATCCGCAATGTCTATCTGGGTTCGTACACGCGCATCGACGGCAAGAAGGTGACCGGCGCCAGCCTGTCCGAACTGGTCAAGGCCAAGGATCCCAAGCTGGACGCCGAAGTGCGCGCCAAGCTGGACGCCACCGTCGCCGCCATGCAGGCCATGAAGACGCGCGCCGAGACGGTCGAGACCTATGACCAGATGATCGCGGAAGGCAACAAGGAGGGCAACGCGGTGGTGCAGGCTGCCATCGACAGCCTGGTCGCGCAGACGCGCAGCCTGGAGCGCGTGATCACGCTGCTGGACCTGGGCAAGGTCGCCATCGAAGGGTCCGACAGCCTGGATAAACCCGACGCCGTGTTCAAGTGAAACTCGCATTAGCCGCCGTACTGGCGGCGTCGGTTCATACCGTCGCCGCCGCCGCGCCCGCCGCTCCCGGCGGGCGTGACGATCTGACGCCCGAAGATCAGAAGCGCGTCACCGCCATCACGGCGCCCACCGGCGATTTCTCGAAGGTTGAATCATTCGAGACCATGCAGGCCGGGGCCGCGACGACCAACAAGCTCATCAACGCCGACATTTTTTCGCAGCCGTCGGCGAACATGAGCTTTGAAGGCCGCCAGGAATTTATCGTCGGCAACGGCCTGTTCCGCAAGGACTGGGTGTCCGCACCCTCGTCCACGCAGGCGTCCGATGGCCTGGGACCGCTGTTCAACGCACGCTCCTGTCAGGCCTGTCACACCAAGGATGGCCGTGGCACGGTGCCGGGCTTCGATCCGCTGGAACGCACGGACGCCGTTGCGCTGCTGCTGCGCCTGGCGGTGCCGGAAGGCGCCGATCGCGGGCATCCCAAGCTGGGCGCCGACGAGATCGCGGCCTTGCCGGAACCCGTCTATGGTGTGCAGCTGCAGAATTTCGCGGTCGCGGGCCTGCCGGCCGAAGGCCGCATGGAAATTGAATACGAAGCCGTGCCCGTGGCGCTGCGCGGCGGCGAGACCGCCACGCTGATGAAGCCCACGTATCGCATCGAGAACCTGGGTTACGGGCCGATGCGCGCGGACACGCAGATCTCGCCGCGGCTGGCGCCGCCGATGATCGGGCTGGGGCTGCTGGAATCGATCCACGAGTCCGACATCCTGGCGAACGTCGGCGCGGACAAGCGCGACGGCATTGTCGGCAAGGCCAACTGGGTCACCGATGCACGTACCGGGGCACGCGTGCTGGGCCGGTTCAATTTGAAGGCGGGACAGCCGACGGTCGAGCAGCAGAGCGCTGCCGCGTTCTCCAACGACATGGGCCTGTCCACGCCGATGTTCCCCAAGCATTCCGGCGAATGCACGCCCGCGCAGACCCAATGCCTGGACATGCCGCACGGCGCGCAGCCGCGCTTTGGCGCGGAGGAAGTGCCGGGCAAGCTGATGGACTTCGTCACCATCTATTCGACCAACCTTGCCGTGCCCATGCGGCGCGATGCGGACGACGCGCGCGTGCTGGCGGGCAAGAAGCTGTTTTACGAGGCCAATTGCGTGGCCTGCCACGTGCCCAAGTACGTGACCAGCCGCAACGCCAAGCAGCCGGAACATCGCTTTCAGCTGATCTGGCCGTACACCGACATGCTGGTGCACGACATGGGCGACGACCTGGCCGACGGCGTGAGCGACGGCATGGCCACCGGCCGCGAATGGCGCACGCCGCCGCTGTGGGGCATTGGCCTGACCAAGACCGTCAATCCCAATGCGACCTGGCTGCACGACGGGCGCGCCCGCACGCTGCTGGAAGCGGTGCTGTGGCATGGCGGCGCGGCCAAACCCGCGCGCGACCGCGTCGTGGACATGACGCCCGAAGAACGCGCGGACCTGATCCGCTTCCTGGAGTCCCTGTAATGGCCCGCCTTTTGTTCACGCGCGCCGCCGCTGCGGCGCTGGTCCTGGTGGCGCCGATGGCCGCGGTTACCGCGCAGGCCGCGCTGCCCGCCGATCTTGGCGAACGCCTGGCGCGCGAGTACGCCCGGCCTGCGGTCGCGAAGATGACGGACGCCGCTGCAACGCTGGAGTCCGCCCTGGGCGGCTGGTGCGCCAAGCCCGACGCGGCGGGCGCCGCGCGCGTCGGTGATGCGTTCAGGACGCTGGCGCACGCGTGGTCGGGCGTCGAGATCCTGCGCTTCGGCCCGCTGGTGCAGGCCAACCGCTTCGAGCGCCTGGCCTTCTGGCCCGACACGCGCGGCGTGATGCCTCGTCAGGTGCAGACGCTGATCGCGGCCAAGGACGACGCGCTGCTCAAGCCGGGCGCGCTGGCCGGCCGCAGCGTGGCGGTGCAGGGGCTGCCCGCACTGGAATACGTACTGTACGGCGAGCCCGACCTGCTCAAGCAAACTGGCGAGCCCGGTTTTGCCTATGCCTGCGGCTACGCCACGGCCATCTCCGCCAACGTCGCGACGATTTCACGCGATCTGAGCGAGGCCTGGAGCGCGCAGGGCGAATTCGGGCGGCAGTTTGCAAAGCCCCAGCCGGGCAATGACCTCTACCGGAGTTCGCAGGAAGTCGCAGCCGAGGCCATGAAGGCCTTGTCGACCGGCCTGCAGTTCGCGCGCGACGTGAAGATCGAGCCGGTGCTGGGCGATTCGCCACAGGCCGCCCGTCCGAAGCGCGCGGCATTCTGGCGCAGCGGCCTGTCGATGAGTCTGCTAGCGGCCAACCTGGATGCGCTGAAGGCCTTCTTCGTGGCCGGCGGCTATCCCTTGCCGGCGGGCGAGGAATGGATGGATGCGTCGGTACGGGGAGAATTGTCCAGCGCCGCGCAGACGCTGCGCGCAGTGCCGGCCCCGCTGGATCAGGCGCTGGCGGGCGAGGAAGGACGCCGCCTGCTGGTCCTGGCGTCGCTGACGATCAAGAATGCCAAGGCCATCGTTGACGAGAACCTGGCGCCCGCCTTGGGGGTCACCATCGGCTTTAACGCGCTCGATGGAGATTGACCGGCGCCGCTTCCTGGCGTTGGCCGCGGCGCTGGGCCTGTCGCCCGTCGCGGCACGCGCTGCGCTGCCGGCCGATGGCGGACCGCTGTACCTGACCGCGCGCAAACGCGGCGGGCGCGACGAGGCGGTGGTGCTGGATCAGGCCGGCCGCGATCGCCTCGCGATTCCCATGCCCGCGCGCGGCCACAGTTTTGCGATCGACGCCTCGGCGCAGCGTGCCGTGGTGTTTGGCCGTCAACCCGGTTTTTTTGCGCTGGGCTTTTCGCTGGAAGGCGGCGAGCCCGCGGCCTTGCCGCTGCCCGACGACCGGCATTTCTTCGGTCACGGCGCCTTCGTGCAAGGCGGCCGCCTGCTGGCCGCCACGGAGAACGACTTCGAGGGCGGGCGCGGCGTGCTGGGTCTGTACGACGCCACGCCCGGCGGCGGTTACCGGCGCGTGGGCGAGTTCGACTCCGGCGGCATCGGGCCGCACGAGGTCGTGCTGATGCCCGATGGCAAGACGCTGTGTGTGGCCAACGGCGGCATCCTGACGCATCCTGACTACGGCAAGCTGGAACTGAACCTGGACACCATGCGGCCGTCGCTCGCGTATATCGACGCGGCCACCGGGCAACTGCTGGAGAAGGTGGAGCTTGCGCCGGCGCTGCACCGGCTGTCGATCCGGCACCTGGCCCTGGCAGCCGATGGGGCGGTGTGGTTCGGTTGCCAATACATGGGCCCGGCCGCCGATCGTCCCGCGCTGGTCGGCCGTCATCGCCGCGGCGCGGCGCTGGAACTGTTCGAAGGCCCGGCCGAGACGCTGCGCAACATGCGCAACTACGTGGGCTCCGTCGCGGTCGACGCATCCGGCGGCATCGTCGCCACATCCAGCCCGGTCGGCGGGCAGGTGATCTACTGGGACGCCGCCAGCGGCAAATGCCTGGGCGTCACGTCGCTTGCCGACGGCTGCGGCGTCGCACCCGCCGGGCAAGACGGTTTTCTGGTCAGCAGCGGTCTGGGCGCGATGATCCGCACCAACGCGCAGGGCAACGAAAAGTCGGTCCTGCCGCCGTCGCGCGATGTCTCCTGGGACAACCACTTCCGCATCGTGCCCGTGTAACGCGGCTTTGCCTGCCGGCGCGGCAAGACCTATGCTGCATGTCAGACCGATTCAGGTGTCAGACACCAGAATCAGTCTTACGCGGTGGCGCGCGGCGCGTCTCTTTACAAAGCCTGACACTCCCGTGGGGCGTGGCGCCGCTTTGTGCAAGCCGCTTCTGATACATTCTTCCGTCGATTTTTTTCGCAGGAGGTTCCATGGATGAGGCCGTAAAAGAGTTCTATGTCTGGGCCCCGAGGCTGATGGATATGGGCATCAATCTGCTCGTCGCCTTGCTCATTCTCGGCATTGGCTGGTGGGTGTCGTCGTTGCTGGGCAACTGGGTGCGCCGGGCCGCCACGCGGTCGCCGAAGATCGATCCCACGATCGTGCCCATGTTCGCCACGACCGTGATGTGGGCGGTGCGCATCTTCACGGTGATCGCGGTGCTGGCGCGCTTTGGCGTGCAGACGGCCAGTCTGATCGCGGTGCTGGGCGCCGCGGGTCTTGCCGTCGGTCTGGCCTTGCAAGGCACGCTGCAGAACATCGCGGCCGGCATCATGCTGCTGATCCTGCGTCCGATCCGCGCGGGCGAATACATCGCGCTCAGCTCGGGCGCGGACGGCACGGTCGAGGAAGTGGGCCTGTTTCTGACGCGCCTCGTGCAGGGTGACGGCATCCACATGACGCTGCCCAACAGCACGGTCTGGAACGCCACGATCACCAACTACAGCCGCAACAAGACGCGCCGCCTGGATATCCCCGTGCCGGTTCGTTATGGCGACGACCTGGATGCCGTGGTCGCCAAACTGCAACAGATCGTGGACGCGCGTCCCGATGCGTTGAAGGACCCGGCGCCGCAGGTGAAGGTGTTCGACTACAAGGAAAACGGCGTCACGGTGAACGTGCGCGTGTGGGCCGAGTCGGGCAAGTATTGGGACCTGCGCTGGAGCCTGTACCAGGAAATCCGCCGCTCGCTCGAAGAGGCCGGCTTCCAGGCTCCGATCCCGCTGCGCGAAATCCAGAATCCCAAGACGGGCGCGGCTGCTTCCTGATTGCGGGTTTGGTGTTGTCAGCCATGAAAATGGGCGCCTCTTTGGAGGCGCCCATTTTTACTTGACGGCAAGATGGCGTGACGGCGAGATCGCGTGATCGAGCGCTCGGCGACCTGCCGATCAGGCCGGCATGGCAAGCCGGGCCAGTTCCGTCTTGATCCAGCCCGCGATCTCGCGCTGGCGCTGCGCGGGCATGCGGTCGATGATGGCCGTGACGCTGACGGCCAGCAGGGGCGCACCCTGCGCGTCCAGCAACGCGCAACCCACGCCCAGCGCGCCGCGCACCGCGTGGTTGCCGACCACCGAATAGCCGCGTGCGCGCGTGTTTTCGATGAGGCGGAACATTTCCTGGGGCGTCATGCCGCCGTACTCGTCCAGCCTGCCGGAATTGCGTTCGACGATGCCGCGCGCGATGTCGTCGGGCAGGGCGGCCAGCAGCGCCATGCCGCCCGAGCCCACGCCCAGCGGCTGCCGCTTGCCGGCATATGTGGCAAGGATCTGCACGGGATAGCTGCCGATTTCGCGATGCAGGCTGATCGAGTCGTCTTCCTCGCGCACCACTAGGAACACGGCGTCGCCGGTGCGGTCCGCCAGGCGGCGCAGCACGGGCAGTAACTGGCGCACACGCGGATCGCGCGAACGCGTGTCCGGATCGACGGCAAGTTGCGCGCGGTATTTCTTGGTGCCCGCGACCGGCAGCACCAGGCCCGCGTCGAGCAGGGCGGCCAGCAACCGGTAGATGGTGGGCCGTTGTATGCCGGTCAACCGGGCAATATCGGTCACGCTCAGGCCGTCCGGACCCTGGTCACGCAGGGCGGCCAGCACGGCCAGGCCGCGTCGCAGAGTGCGTGGGCCCGCGGCCGCGGCATCGCTGTCTTGCATGCAGATCTCTGAAAACTAAGGGTTATCAACAAACGAACGAGGGAAAACCATCGTCCGTAGGGTGGACTCTACCTTGATGGCCACCGCCTGTATAGCGCAGAATGCGTCCATCCAATAATTCGAATCGTCCATCTAATGGACAGTACCTGCACGGAGACATTATGACTACAGGTCACAAGCCTGGCATGCGGCGCCTTGCCGCCACCCTTCTGGCCACCGCCGCAAGCGCATTTGCAATGGGTTCCGCCCACGCCGCCTATCCCGACAAGCCTGTCCGCATCGTGGTCGGTTTCTCGGCCGGCGGCACCACCGACGTGATCGCCCGCATCATGGCCAAGGAACTGACCGAGTCCCTCGGTCAATCGTTCGTGGTCGAAAACAAGCCGGGCGCCGGCAGCAACATCGCTACCGATCAAGTCCAGCGCGCCACGCCGGACGGCTACACGCTGCTGTTCGTCGCAGTGACCAGCGCGATCAACCAGACCCTGTACAAGAACGTTTCGTTCGACCTGACGAAGGACTTCGCCCCGGTCGCCCTGGGCGCCAAGGTCCCGAACATCCTGGTGGTCAATCCCCAGGTGCCGGTGAAGTCCGTGCAGGAACTGGTCGACTACGCCAAGAAGAACCCGGGCAAGCTGGCTTTCGCCTCGTCCGGCAGCGGCACCTCCATCCACATGGCGGGTGAGCTCTTCAAGATGAAGGCGGGCATCGATGTCCTGCACGTGCCGTACAAGGGCAGCGCCCCGGCCATGACCGACCTGATCGGCGGCCAGGTGCAGTTCATGTTCGACAACATGCCGTCGGCCTGGCCGCACGCCCAATCGGGCAAGCTGAAGGCGCTGGCCGTGACCACCGCCGACCGCTCCAAGAGCGCGCCGGATCTGCCGACCATGAAGGAATCGGGCTTCACGGACTTCGACGTGTCGTCGTGGTTCGGCCTGCTGGCCCCGGCCGGCACGCCGCCGGAAGTCATCAACAAGCTCAACGCCGCCATGCAGCAGGCGCTGGACAAGCCCTCGGTGCAGACCAGCTTTGAAAAGCTGGGCGCCGTGGGCGTGAAGACCACGCCGGCCGAGTTCGGCCAGTTCATCAAGTCGGAAGTCGAAGGCTGGGCCCCCGTGATCAAGGCCTCGGGCGCGACGGTCGACTGATCGGCGCCGCTGCCGGTGCCACGCCGGCGGTGGGCTTAGTAAAAAGGGACGGTCTATGACCGTCCCTTTTTTATTTGTGCTTTTATCCGGGAATTTCAATCCCGGGTCGGCGCCACGACCGCTATTTCTTCTTGGCCGCGTTCAGCATCGCCGTGCAGACGCCACGCATCATGTCCACTTCGTCGCGGGTGAGCGACAGGCGGGAGTACAGGTGACGCATGCGGGGCATCAGCTTCTTGGGGTGGGCGGGGTCCAGGAACTGCACGCCGACCAGCGCTTCCTCCCAGTGCGCCAGAAACGCCTGAACCGCTTCGCTGGAAGCCGGTTCCGCGCCACGCGACGGTTCCTGGGCGGTGGAGCGCGGCAAGAGCTCGGCGCCCTGGTCCACCAGCAGCGCATAACGCAGCTCCCAGGCGGCCAATTGCAGCGCCTGGGCGACGTTCAGCGAGCTGTACTCGGGATTGGCCGGGATGTGGCAGATGCGGTGGCACAGCGCGATCTGCGCGTTCGTCAGGCCCGCGCGCTCGGTGCCCAGCACGATGGCGGCCACGCCTTCGGCCGTGTCCGCCAGGTGAGCGCAGGCCAGATCGGCCGCCTGCCGGATGTCGCAGGGCGGGGGACCCAGGTCGCGGACCCGCGCCGTCAGCGCAAAAGCCAGCGTGACGGGCGCCAGGGCTTCCTCGAGCGACGGATAGATGCGGGCGTTCTCAAGCACGTCCAGCGCGCCGCTGGCCAGCGCCACGGCCTCCGGCTGGCTTGTTACATCCGGGAATTTGGGGTCCACCAGGACCAGTTCCGAAAAGCCCATCGTCTTGATTGCACGGGCCGCGGAACCGACGTTTCCGGGGTGGCTGGGGTTCACCATTACGAAGCGAACACGTGAAAATGCTTGAGTCATTTAAAATGGCACGTTTGGCTTCGTGCCTTCCTGGTTTTTTGAGTCGATTTCCCCGTGGGGGACACGGCGTGCCGGGGGGCGGCAAGCGGCCTATCATCAAGCCAACTCATCGCATACGTACGGAATTTTATGCACCCGATGCTCAACATCGCCATCAAGGCGGCCCGGCGTGCCGGCACCATTATCAACCGTGCCAGCATGGATTTGGAACGACTCAGCGTGGCTCGCAAGGGGCCGCGCGATTATGTCACGGAAGTCGATCGCGCCGCCGAAGAGTCCATCGTCGAAACGCTGCGCGCTGCCTACCCTGACCACGCCGTGCTGGGCGAGGAGTTCGGTCTGCAGGGACCCGACCAGGCGGAATTCCAGTGGATCATCGATCCGCTGGACGGCACCACGAACTTCATCCACGGCCTGCCCAACTACGCCGTGTCGATCGCGCTGACGCAGCGCGGCCAGGTCACGCAAGCGGTCATCTATGACCCCTCGCGCAACGAACTCTTCACCGCCAGCCGTGGCAGCGGCACGTTCCTGAACGACCGCCGCGTGCGCGTCTCGGGCCGCACCCGCTACCACGACGCGCTACTGGGCGCGCACTGGCCCAATGCCGGCGATCCCGAACAGGGCTCGCAGCGTTTCCGCCAGATGGCCGAAGGCGCCACCGGTGTGCGCCGCCTGGGCTCGACCGTGCTGGACCTCGCCTACGTGGCCACCGGCCGCCTGGACGGGTTCTGCGGCGTGGGCTTGAAGCCCTGGGATGTGGCTGCCGGCAGCCTGATGGTGCTGGAAGCGGGCGGTCTGGTCGCCGACTTCGACGGCGAACAAGGCTGGATGGACAGCGGCAATGTCCTGGCCGCCAGCCCCAAGATCTTCACGCAGATGCTCTCGACGCTGAACCCGCCCTCGGCGGCCTGATCAGCGCGACGCGCAAATAAAAACCGGCCCTGGCGGCCGGTTTTTATTTTTATGCGCCAGGCCGTCACCCGCGCGGGCTGGCGGCTCTACGGATACAGCCCATGGTTCACAGCGCCAACTGGATTCGATTCTCCTCTTCGCCTTGCGGCATGGCGGGCACGGCGCAGCAAATGAGAACCTCGTCTTCACCGACTTCGGCGGTCGGTTCCTTTATGTAGGTCACCGCGCCCTTGATCAGTTTGGTGCGGCACGTCCCGCAATTCCCTTCACGGCAGCTGAATTCAGGATTCAGTCCGCGCGTCTCTGCAAGATCAAGAAGCGAGCCGGACGCCGGGGTCCAGCGAGCCTCCTTCAGCGAATTCATGAACGCGATGGGCACGGAGGCCGTGGCCGGCGGCAAGCGGACGGGCGTATCTGCACGGGGCGTACTGGTGCGCTTCAACGAAGCCGGCCCGAACGCCTCGGCCAGGATTCTTTCATCGGCAATGCCGTAGCCGCGCAGACCGTCGTAGATGGCCTGCGTGAACGACGGGGGGCCGCAGAGATAGAACTCGTAGTCGCCAAAGACCAGAAAGCGGCTGAGCAGTGGCATGTCGATACGGCCCGATGCCTCGTAATCAATGCCGTCCTGGGCATCGGTGATATCGCTGAGCACGCGAACGACCTTGACTGCGCCTTTTGCGGCGGCAACCAGCTGGGCAATCTCGTCATCAAACGCGCGTTCGCGCTTGGCGCGCGCGGCGTAAAACAGCGTGGTGGGCCGGATGCGTTGCCGACGCAGTCCTTCGTAAACGATATGGCGCAGCATTGCCAGCATGGGCGTGATGCCGACACCCCCTGCCATCAGCACCGCGGGGCGATTCGTCTGCGCGTCCAGCGTGAAACTGCCCGCCGGCGCTCGCACGTCGATGGTGTCGCCTTCATGCACGTGGTCATGCAGGTATTGGGAGACCTGGCCATCCCGCTTGACGCTGATGCGGTAATGGCCATCCGACGGCGCGACCGACAGCGTGTACGTGCGAATGACCGGCTTATCCAATCCCGGGACGTTGACGCGTATGGGCAGATGCTGGCCCGCCAGATGCGGCAGCAGCCCCACGCCGTCGTCCGGCGCCAAATGAAACGATCGGATCGACTCGCTTTCCTGCACGACGCTGCGTACTTTCAAGGGCCGCCAACGGGTTGCAAATTCCGCCGCGCGCAACCGGGCATCGGCTTGCTGCCAATCGCCCGTCATCAACGAGCTCTCGGACCAGCCGCCCTCCTGAAACGTCCAGCGCAGGGCCAGTCCGCCCCGTCTGCGCACGATCCTGTGCGCGCGGAATGTCCAGAGACGCTCCGCACCCTGAAACGCCGCGATGTCGGGAGAGTCCAGGATGACCTCGGCCTCGCCCGTCATCTGCAGCATGTCGCCCGTCTCAAAGTCGACGAACAGAAGTCCCGCCTTGCCGTTGAGCAGGATGTTGCCGAGCGTGGCAAAGAAGAGGTTGCCGTTGAAGTCCGGAATCGTCAGCGTGCCGTCCTGATGCACCCGGACGAACCCGGCCTTGCCGCCGCGATGGGAGACATCGACCTGGCGCCGGTCTTCGCGCTCGGCGTAGGACGCGACAAAGAAGGCATCGGATTTTTCGATCAGCGCCCGCGTTTCCGGGTCGATGGCCGCCAGTTCCTCGGCCTGCACCGACGCGGGCGCGCCGGGATCGCGGACGAAGGTGAAATCGCGAAGCTGAATGTACCGCGGGCAGTTTCCGAAACTCTGATCGACGCTGACCCGGAAACCGCCATCCACCCCGGTTGAGACCACACCGTTCATGCGGTTTCGGCGGCGCGTGTGCATCTCGATGCCCAGCAGGCCGACCGGGGCGCCCTCAATCATGCCGCGGCCTGCCGGATCCGTGGCATCGGGGCGGGCGGCGATATCGAGCGTCGTGGGTGTCGGCGACGACATGAAGCCCGGTCTGCCTTCAAGAAACGTCGCCCAGGCATCGCCCTCGGCGTCCACGCTTCCCAGCACGATGAACGGCAGTTGCGCGTAGAAGTCCCGGTGTTGGTCGGGCATGTAGTCCCGCACGACACGCTGGCCGACCACTTCCATTCGTTCGGCGACGCCTATCTTCTCCTGGATGAATCTTTCGCCCTCATGCCAGGTGGGCAACTTGGTGGATGTCTCGGCCATTTCGTTTCTCGCTGGGGGGATGGACCGCGGTGCAAACCGTCTGCGCTCAGGACGCCGTCACACGTTGGCGGTCAGCCCGGCCGGGGTCTGGACGAACGGCACAAAGCCCGGCAAGGCCTCGACACGGGCGAGAAAACCCTTGACCGCGGGGTACGCCGAGAGATCGACATTGCCCTCGGGGGCGCGGGCGATGTAGCTGTAGACGGCGACGTCAGCGATGGTCGGATGATCGGCGGCCAACCACTCGCGGCCGGCAAAGTGGGCTTCCAGCTTGGTGAGCAGGGCATGCGCGCGCCCGATGACTTCTTCGGCGTTGAAGCCGGCGCCGAACACGGTAATCAGCCGGGCCGCCGCCGGCCCGTAGGCGACTTCGCCAGCCGCCACCGACAGCCAGCGCTGGACGGCCGCCGCGCCACGCGCGTCTTCCGGCAGCCAGGCACGTTGGCCGGATTTCTTGGCGAGATAGACCAGGATGGCATTCGAATCCGCAATGGCAGCGCCGTCATCTTCCAGAACTGGGACTTGGCCAAAGGGATTAAGGGCGAGAAAGTCGGGCTTCTTGTGGGCCCCCGACTTCAGATCGACTTCGACCAGCTCGGCGTTCAAGCCAAGCAGCGATGCAAAGAGAACCACTCGGTGAGAATGACCCGACAGCGGGTGGTGGTGGATTTTCATGGTCCGACTCCTGGGGAATTTTTTCGGAGCGGGACAATTCCCGAACCGTGCCGCCAGTGTGGAACCGAACGATTTTTAGAGGAATAACCTCTGGGCACACTTCTTTATTACGCTGGGAGAAATAATCGGTTTGGTCAGGGGGGGAATTTGTTTTTCGGTCACTCGCGCAGGCACCGATTCCGCGCAGCCCCTTCAGCCCCCTTCAGACCATCAAGCAGCGCCCGCGGCGCGATCAGGTCTCGGCGGACTGCGCAATCAACCGGCCATCGGGCAGCACCATCCACGCCCGCACGCCCAGGCTGCGCACCAGCGCCGCGGTACGTTCCAGCGGCATGTTCGAAAACGCCGTGGACAGCGCATCGGCAGCCGTGGCCGTGGACGCCATGACGGACACGCTGCGGTACAGCGGCCTTGCCCGTCCGGTGAGCGGATCGAATAGATGCGAATACCGTCCCGCGGCATCCAGCGGCGTGCCGTAGCCGCCCGAGGTGGCAAGCGCCTGATTGCTGATCGGCACCTGCGCCAGGATCTGATCGGGCGACAGCGGATCGGCCAGCCCGACGCGCCACCCGGTTGCGTCGGCCGACGCATCCAGTCCGCGTATCTCGCCCATGTCGACCAACGCGCGCTCCAGACCGGCGTTGCGAAACAGGTCCGTCACGCGGTCGGTGATGTAGCCCTGCGCGATGCCGTTCAGCGTCAGCGCCATGCCCGGCTGCAGGCGGATGCGCTGCGTGTCGACCTGGATGCTTCGGTACGAGACGCACTGCAGCGCCCGAGAGATATCGTTCTGCGCGGGGCCGTCGGGAGAAGCGTCGGTTTGCGCGAAGTGGTCGGCATACACGCGCCACAGCGGCTGCACGGACGGATCAAAGAGGCCGCCGGTCAATTCCGCGTAGTGCCGGCTCTCGCTGAGCAGCCGGACCAGGTCGGAAGGCGGATCGGCCAGATACCCCTGGCGGTTCAGGACCGACAGCGCACTGTCTTCGCGATACAGGCTGAACACGCCCTCAAGCCGCCGCAGTTCCTGCAACGCGCGATCGATGAGCTGTTCGGCGGCCTGGCGGTCGGGATGGTACAGCCGCAGCTCCGCGTCCGCGCCTAGTGCCACGCCTTGCCAGCGTGTCGGCGCGATGGCCGCCTGCGCGCGGCGCAGGAAACCGGGAGCGAGGGCTAGCGCGGAAGACGCGGCAACGATGCCAAGGAAGCGGCGGCGGGCGGGAGGGTTCATGGCGTTATCAACCAGGTAAGGCGCAGAAAGCAAGGGCGAATCAAACAGGGAAGGCGGTTCAAACAGAGCAAGGGCGATTTCAATCAGGGCGGCGAGCGTTCGCGCTATTGGGCGAACACGTAGTCCTCGGGCACGTCGGCAAAGCGCACAACGCGCCCGCCGTGCGTCTGGGCGAAAGCCTGCGCGCGCGTCTGATCCGAAAACGGCAGGGCGTCTTCGGCGCCCATGCCGCCGATGAAGCTGGAGTTGATGACGTAGAAGGCCTGGCGGGCGTCGACCCAGGCTTTCAGATCCGCCGCGCCATCGGGACCGGCGGCCGCCATGTCGTTGACATAGATGGCGGCCAGGCCCTTGGGTTCTTCGGGCAGCAGCGTGTAGGCGAATACCTGCTTGATGGACGAGAACCACACCGGCGCGGCGCGGCCCTTCACGAATATCTGGCCCTTCGGTCCCGCGTGGTCCTGCAGCATCATGCCGCAGTAATGGCCGACGGCCTCAGCGGAGACCGCTTGCGGGGCGGGCGGCGCTGCGGCGGGTTCGTCGCCGCCGCAGGCCGACAGCGCCAGCATGATGGCCGAGAAGGCCGCCGTTGCGGCCCAACGTTGCAGCGTCATAGCTGTTTCCTCCGGAAGCAGAAGGCGGCCAGCAGAAACGGCACGGCGATCCACAGCAATTGCGCAGCCACCAGCAGCGGCACGGGCATGTGCGCCTGATCGCTGACGCCGGCCATGCCCGCGTACATGGAAATGTTCTCGAACCCCGTCAGGTTCAGCAGCCGGTATACGTCGGACGGATTGGCCAGCAGCAGCGCATTGAGCATGCCCGGCGTGACGTGGCGGCCTTGATCCGCGGCCAGCACACCCAAGAGGCCCATGTCGTAGATGACGACAAAGAACAGCCAGACGCCCAGCGCGATGCCCGCCGCCGTGGCGCGTTCGCGCACCAGCGTGCTGACCAGGTAGCCCATGGCCAGAAAGCTTGCGCCCAGCAGCACGCTGGCGCCGATCAGCATGGCGAATGGCCGCCAGGCGCCGGCGTCCATGCCGCCATAGACCCATTGCAGCGCCAGTCCGGCCGACCCATAGCCCGCGCCGGTCGCGATGGCCAGGATGACCAGGTGGCCGATGAATTTGCCCAAGATGACCTGCCAGCGCGACACCGGGTAGCTGAGCAGCAGAGCCATGGTGCCGCGGTCGACCTCGCCGACGATGGCGTCATAGGCCAGCAGCATCGCGATGAGCGGCACCAGGAAGATGGACAGGCTGGACAGGCTGACCACCGTGACGGTCAGGGGATCGACCTTGACCGCGCCGGTGGGGGCGCTGCCCAAGAGGCCCAGCGCCAGCGCCAGCGCGGCCAGGAGAATCGATGTGGCAAGGACCCAGCGATTGCGCAGGCCGTCGCGGATTTCCTTGCCGATGATTGTGCTTACGGCGTTCATGCGTCTTCCCGTTCAAGCAGATGGGCGTAGATGTCGTCCAGCCCGGGAACCTGGATGTCCAGGTCGCTGATGGGCGCCCCGATGGCGCCGATGCTGCGGATGGCCTCGACCTTGTCCGATTCGTGGCACAGGCGTTCATAGCGGTTGGCGTCGACCTGGCGCCAGGCCGAGGAGGGCGGGGCGGAAGCGTTGTCCGGTCCGAGCGTTACGCTGATACGGATTGGCAGCCCGGTGTCGCGGCGCAGCGCCGACATGCCGCCGTCGGCGATCTTCACGCCCGCCTTCATGACGACGATGCGGTCGGCATGGCCGGCCAGTTCCGACAAGGCGTGCGTGCTGAGCAGGATGGTGGCGCCGCTGGCGCGCAGCTCGTGCACGATCTCGTAGAACTTGAGGCGCGACGCCGGGTCCAGGCCGGTGGTGGGCTCGTCGAACAGCAGGATGCGGGGCTCGCCCAGCAGTGCCTGCGCCAGTGCCAGCCGTTGGCGCATGCCTTTTGAGTAACCGCCGACGCGGCGATGCGCCGCGCCGGAGATTCCTACTTTCTCGAGCAGTTCTGCATTGCGCGCCAGCGGCTGGCGCTTCAGGCGCGCATAGAAGGCGAGGGTCTCGGCGCCCGTCATCGCGGGATGCAGCGCCACCGTTTCGGGCAGGTAGCCGATCCGATCGCGCAGGCGTGCGGCGGCCGGGCTGTGCGCGTCCTGGCCGAACAGCGTGACGCGCCCGTGCGTGGGTCGGATAAGTCCCAGGATCAGCTTTATGAGGGTGCTCTTGCCGGCGCCGTTGTGCCCGGCCAGCGCCACGCATTCGCCTTCGCGCAGGTCCAGGTTCAGGACGCTGATGGCCCGGTGGGCGCCGTAGTGTTTGCTGACGCCTGCAAGCGTCACCAGTGGGTTGCTCATTGATTGTCCTCGGCGCGCTTCGCGCTTGTTCTTGCGCCGGTTTTTGCGCCGGTGTTTGCGGCAGGATTCTCGGCAAAATTCGCGCCGAGATTCGCGTCGAGTTTTGCGCCAGCGATGGCGCCGTTGTAAGCGCGCGGTTCCCGGACGGGCTTCATCAGCGGCGCGCTGTCGATCACGCCGCCGGGCAGGATCGCGGGGAACTGTGATTGCGCCCAGCGCACCACCGAGATGGCCGGACTGTTGAGCAGGATGCGCGCGGCGGGGGCACGCCACAGCAACTGGTCCACCACGTCGTTCGGCCGGTAGGCCGTATCGGCGATGCCGTCGCCATCCAGGTCGAAGGCCGTGTTGTCGCTCCAGTAGTTGCCGCGTCCGTTATCCGACCATTCCATCACCCGCGTGCCCACGTACTTGACCTGGTTGCGGTTGTTGATGAAGGCGTTGCCCGAGATCCGGTTGCCCTCGGAACCCGCGGTAAAGTGGATGCCGATGTCGCAATTGGAAAAATGGTTGTCCGCAAAGCGGTTCTTGTTGGCGTTGTAGATGAACACGCACTTGCCGGCGCCATCGACGGTATTGCCGGAGATGTTGGAGTCGTTGGCGTAGTTCATCATCAGCCCCTGTTCCACGTTGTTCACCGCCACGTTGCCGGTGACGACCAGGCGGTGCGAATACATGATGGCAAAGCCGATGTCGTTGCTGGTGGACACGTTGCCGCTGATCTCGCTGTCGTTCGTGTACATGTAGTGCACGCCGTAACGCAGGTCATGGAAGCGGTTGCCGGTGAACCGGTTCTGCTTGCTGGTGTTTACAAAGACGCCGTCTCGGCCGGCTGAAATGTCGTTGTCCACCACCGCGCTGCCGGGCGTGTTCCATAGCGACACCCCGTTGCCGCGCTCGGCCACGCGCAG
This sequence comes from Achromobacter spanius, assembly GCF_002966795.1. GTDB lineage: Bacteria > Pseudomonadota > Gammaproteobacteria > Burkholderiales > Burkholderiaceae_B > Achromobacter > Achromobacter spanius_D. The sequence continues at coordinate 4,256,713 of NZ_CP023270.1, read as the reverse complement.
TTCTTTGTTGCCCACGATGCGGTTGCCGCGCACCAGCGCGTCCTGTGGCCCCCATACGTAAACGCCGAACAGGTTGTCCAGGATGTCGTTGTGTTCCACCACGGCGCGATGCGCGGTGCGGTCCAGGAAGATGCCCGCGTCCATGGCGGGCAGGTCCAGCCCCGAGCGGGTGACGGTCAGGTTGCGCAGCGACACGTCCGTGGCCTTGATCCACAGCGTGCGCCCCTGGCGCGTGCCGGCGATGACGGCGGAACGGTCCTTGGGTCCCTCCAGCGTGAGCGGCTTGTCGATGATCACGGCGCCGGCGTAGGTGCCGGGCGCCAGGCGCAGCGTGTCGCCGGGCTGCGCCGCGGCGACGGCTTGTGCCAGTTCGGCGCCCGCCGCGACCTCCAGGGTGGCGGCCGCGGCGGCCCCGTGCAGGGCCGGACCGAAGCCGGCCAGCACGAAGCCGGCCGCGGCCCACACCGCGTTTCGCAAGGTTGCGATGGCAGCCATGGATCGTTACGCAGACTTCTTGGGGTGCACGATCATCTGACCGGACATTTCCATGTGCAGTGCGTGGCAGAACCACTGGCAGTAGTACCAGTAGATGCCGGGGCGATCCGCCTTGAAGGTGATGGACGACGTGGCCTGAGGTCCGATTTCCATGGCGATGCCGTGGCCTTCCAGCGTGAAGCCGTGCGTCAGGTCTTCGATCACTTCCATGTTGGTCACGAACACGGTGACCTCGTCGCCCTGGTTCACCTCGAACTGCTTCAAGCTGAACATCGGCGCCACCGCCATCATGTACACGCGGACCTTGTTGCCGTCGCGCACGACCTTGGCGGCGTCTTCCAGCGACACGCCGTCCTTCTTGGCGATCTGACGGGCGTCTTCCCACATGGGGTCGTCGCGCTTCCAGACGCTGATCGGATTGATCTTGGAACGGTGCACCAGGCACATGTCGTGCGGCTCGGCGAAGCTGGGGCCGTCATGAACAAGCTTCATCTCGTCGCCGGAGATGTCGATGAGCTGGTCGTTTTCGGGCTTGAGCGGACCCACGTTCAGGAAGCGGTCCTTCGAGAACTTGTTCAGCGACACCAGCCACTTGCCGTCGGCTTCCTTGGTTTCGCCCATGGTGGAGTGGTTGTGGCCCGGCTGGTAGTGCACGTCCAGCTTCTGGAGGATCGGGTCGACCTTTTCGCCCTTGTAGGCGCGCTTGGCCTTGTCGATGTTCCACTTGACCATCTGGCTGTCGATGAACAGCGTGGTGTAGGCGTTGCCGCGGCCGTCGAACGCGGTGTGCAGCGGGCCCAGGCCCAACTGCGGTTCGGCCACGACGCAGTCGCGCGGCTTGATCTTGTCGGCGAACAGGTCGTCCAGCTTGCGCACGTCGATCACGGTGACGGTGGGCGAGAGCTTGCCGTTCAGCATGAGGTGGATGCCGTCGGGCGCGGCGTTGCAGCCGTGGGGCGAGTTGGGGACCGGGATGTAGCGCGTGTACTTGGAGCCGTGGCGGCCGTCGACGACCGGCACGCCGCCCATCGTCTTGAAGTCGCCGTCCTTGACCGCCTTCTCGATACGCTTGAGGTCGAAGACCACCACCCAGTCCTGCTCGTTGGCGGACATTTCCTCGACGGTGACGCCTTTCTCCGAGTTATAGCAGGTGGCGAACGAATACTTGCCCTGGTAGTCGGCGTCGCCGTTGTCCAGGTTGCCGTCGACCAGCACCTGCCACGCCACCTTCATGGTGTCGCCATCAATGGCCGAGTAGACCGAGAAGAAGTTCTTCTTGGGATCGTCCAGCACCTTGCCGTCGTTGGGCAGCGGGATGATGTGCTCGCCGTTGGCAAACACGTAGCCGGTGCGCGGATAGCGCTGCGGACGCAGGCCGTGCACACCCGACACGTTGGGCAGTTCGACGATCTTGTCGGTCTTCATCACGTCCAGGCGGATGCGGGCCACGCGGTTGTTGGCCTTGTCGTTGATGAAGAGATAGCGACCGTCGTAGGTCTGGTCGGTGAACGACAGGTGGGGGTGGTGGGCGTCGCCGTTGGGGAACACGCCGCCCTTGTCCTTCAGGTACTCGCGGGTTTCAGGCGTGAGGCCGTCGGTCAGGACCTTGCGGCTTTCGTTGGTGCGGCCCCAGCCGGTGGCGCTGCAATGGTTGAAGACGGGAATGCGCACGAGTTCGCGCATGGACGGCAGGCCCAGCACGCGGACTTCACCCGACTGGCCGCTGGAGTTGAACGCGTAGTATTCGTCGAGCTCGCCCGGCGCGACATGCCCGAGCACGGCGCCGTTGCCGGACTTGCCCTCTTTGCCGTGCGCGGTGGACATCTGCGCCCCTGCAACGAGGCCGGCCGCGCCGGTGATGGCTGCGGTGCCCAGGAAGCTGCGGCGTGTTAGGCCGGCTTTTTCGGGGGTCTTGTCGGACATGGATAACTCCTAGGTAGGGACGGCGCAGTGCGCCGCGGTGCGAAAACCGTGTTTCACGATTCCCGGTTGGGGCGATTCGCCGAGTTGGGGGTCGGCATGCGGTGCAGAACGACTTCCTGCACCGTTGGCTCAGGGGGCGGAGCCGGGCGCCGCTCACGCTTTGCCTGCTTCTGGATCAGGTGAGGGCACTTCTGTTTGTGGTGGTAAAGCATTTGGCAGTGCAGGCACTGGATGCACTCGTTCGGGTTGATTTCGCCGGAGGGGTCGATCGCCTGAACGGGGCATTCGATGTTGCAGCGCTGACAGGGATTGCCGCAGTCGCGGTAGCGCTTGAGCCAATTGAAGATGCGCAGCCGGGCGGGGATGGCCAGCGCGGCGCCCAGCGGGCACAGGTAGCGGCAGAAGAAGCGCTCGATGAAAAGGCCCGCGGCCAGCAGCGCCACGGCGAACAGCACGAAGGGCCAGTGGCGCACGAAGTGCAGGATGATCGCGGTCTTGAAGGGTTCAACCTCTGCCAGCTGCTCGGCAACCGCCAAGTCGTACAGCGAGAAGCCGAAGAGCAGCAGGAAGATCACGTACTTGAACGTGGACAGCCGCTGCGCCACGCCGTGGCGGATCTTGAGCTGGCGCACGCCAAGCCGCCGGGCGATGCGGTTGGTCAGCTCCTGGAGCGCGCCGAACGGACACAGCCAGCCGCAGAACGCGCCGCGGTTCCAGAAAACCATGGAGATGGCGGTGGCGCACCACAGGATGAACACCAGCGGATCCATCAGGAAGTATTCCCAGCGGAAGTCGGTGCGCAGGGCCGAGAAGAACGTCAGCACGTTCACGATGGACAACTGCGCCTGCCCGTACCAGCCGATCCAGAACAGCGCGAAGGCCAGGAACGCCAGACGCAGGCGGTCATGCAGCAGCGGGCGCGAGGTGAGCTGATCCTGGAAGAAGAAGATGCCGACGAGCACCGTCAGCGCGACGGTCAGGATGGCGATCTGGCCGGCCTTGCCCTGCCAGATCTGCTTCCACAGCGCGGGCGGCGCGGATTCGGCGTCGGGTGAGGGGGCCGGCGCTGCGGCGGATTGACTGGCGGCGGGCGCCGGCGGCGGCGCGACGGCGCGGGTGTAGGCCGTGGGCAGGTCATACGGCAGATCGAACGTGACGAACGCCTTGTCCGACACGCTGAGCACGCGCTGCACCATCAGTTGCAGGCGCCACGGTTTGACCGGGTCGAGCGAGGCGTCCTCGGGCACGACAAAGAGGGCGACTTCGCGCAGCGCCGGCGCGCCCTTGGCGTTGACGTCGGCCAGCCGCTGGTGGTTGCGGTCGCGGAACCGGAAGGCGCTTTCGTCCTGGATGACCTCGATGCGATCGAAGATTCCGCCCCGCACGTAACCGGACCCCTTGAACGAATAGAGCCCATTGCCCGCGACCAGCACGGCTTGCTGGCCGGGCTTCAGGCGTTCCTTCAGACGCTGCCAGCCGATGTCGCCCAGCAGGCTGCGGCCGATGGATGGCGCGCTGACCAGCGCGGCATACAGATCGATGAAGGTGTCGTCGGGGCCGCCTTCGCCGTGCTCGGCTGCGTCCTTGCGGCCGGACCGCAGGAACGCCTGGTTGACGTCGTCGGGCGTCAGGCGCAGGTTCTTCACGGCGCCCGCGTCAAGCAGTTCCTGCCAGGTCTGCACCGTGTCCTTGTCTTCGTCGAGGACGCGCGTGGCCGCCGGCTGCGCCGCCTGGCGCGGCGCGCCGGACTTGTCGATGCCGTGCGCGCGCGCCACTGCAATGGCGGACCGCGTGATCGTGTCGCCGATCACCATCAGCGTGACCGTTGCGCCGCTGACGATGTCCACGGGTGGCGGCGCGCCGTGACGGGGCGGGGACTCGACGAAATTCAGGCCGACGTAGCCCTGGATGAAACGATCGACCTTGGCTTGCGGGATGCCGATCAGCACGATGGGCTCGTGGTGCTCGACCAGCTTTGCGCCCATGATGCGGCCGCTGTCGGAAAGCCCCACCAGCACGTCGATCGGCTTGCTGGAATAACCGCGGGTGTTGACCACGTCGGTAGTGAGATAGACAAGGCCAAGCGGCTTGTCGCCCGCAAACACGCGGGCGATCGCGGGTTTGCCTTCGACAGCACCGGTGCGGTCGGCGCCGGGGAATACATCCGTGATGGGCGTGCTGGCCAGGAATTCAGGCAGGCGTTGCGCCTGCGCCGCTTGCGCCAGGAACAGACAGGAAAGCCATAAAGCAATGAACGCGGCTTGAACGTATTTTGTGACCCGAAGGTGTACTGCGGTACTGCCGCGCATGCTGAACTCTGTTCGTCGTGTTTGCTTACGGGCATCCTACGAACATGCACCCGAGGGTGGATTGCGGTTTGTCAATCTGACAGAGTCGAAGTCCTAATAGCCCTACGAAATGTAGGGGAAGTTCCTTAGATTTGAGGGGTATCCGCGTGTGGTGTTGATGGATGTCAATCGGACGATAAGAAGGCAGTCCTACACTGATCCGCGGCGGCAACGGCGTCTGCATATGGCTGGCGTACGTGCATCGACCGCTGTGTCATCGGAGAATTTCATGCTGGCAAAAGCCACCCTCGCCATCCTTCTTTCCGCCTCCAGCCTGCCCGTGCTGGCCGCGCAATGTGAAGCCACCGTCGAAAGCAACGACGCCATGCAGTTCAACGTCAAGGAGATCGTGGTTGACAAGAGCTGCAAGGAATTCACGGTCAACCTGAAGCACGTCGGCAAGATGGCCAAGGTCGCAATGGGCCACAACTGGGTCCTCACCAAGGAAGCCGACAAGCAGGGCGTCGCTACGGACGGCATGGGCGCCGGCCTCGCGCAGGACTACGTCAAGGCGGGCGACACCCGCGTCATCGCCCACACCAAGGTCATTGGCGGCGGCGAATCCGACTCCGTCAAGATCGATGTCTCCAAGCTCGCCGCTGGCGAAAACTACGCATTTTTCTGCTCCTTCCCCGGCCACTGGGCCATGATGAAGGGCACGCTCAAAGTCGGCGGCTGATTCCCCGACGGGTCTGTTGAGACAAGCAAGAGCCGGCCGGGGGGCCGGCTTTTTCATGCCTGCGGCAATTGCCGCGCGGCGCGCTTGAGCCGGGCCGGCCGGCCGCTTTCAGGCGCTTGCAAGCCGTAGTCCATTCGGCCCAAAGCCTCTGTCCATCAGGCTTACGGACGGGATGCGTCACCGGCATGTCATGGATTTTCCATGTACGATTACCGGTCGTGTAACTTCTGGAGCTCCTGATGGAGTGGCTGCTGGACCCCGCTGCGTGGGTCGGCTTGCTTACCCTGGTCGTCCTTGAGATCGTCCTGGGCATTGATAACCTGATTTTCATCGCCATCCTGGCGGACAAGCTGCCGCCCGCGCAGCGCGATCGCGCGCGCATCATGGGCCTGAGCCTCGCGCTCATCATGCGCCTGGGCCTGTTGTCCGTTATGTCATGGCTGGTCACGCTGACTACCCCCCTGTTCAATATCGGTCCACTATCGCCCTCGGGTCGCGACCTGATCCTGATGGTGGGCGGCCTGTTCCTGCTGTTCAAAGGCACGATGGAACTGCACGAGCGCCTTGAAGGCAGCATGCACACCGGCTCGTCCGGCCCGCGTGTCTATGCCAGCTTCTGGGTGATCGTCACGCAGATCGTGGTGCTGGATGCCGTGTTTTCGCTGGACTCGGTGATTACCGCCGTCGGCATGGTGGACCACCTGGCCATCATGATGATCGCCGTCATCATCGCCATTGGCATCATGCTGATCGCGTCCAAGCCGCTGACGCGCTTTGTCAACGCCCACCCGACGGTGGTGGTGCTGTGCCTGGGCTTCCTGCTGATGATCGGCTTTTCGCTCCTGGCCGAAGCCTTCGGCTTCAAGGTGCCCAAGGGCTATCTGTACGCCGCCATCGGTTTCTCGGTTGCCATCGAGGCGCTCAACCAGGTGGCGCGCCGCAACCTGCTCAAGCTCGACGCCCGTTTCCCCATGCGCGAACGCACTGCCTCGGCCGTGCTGCGCATGCTGGGCAAGCGCCCGCCGGCCAGCGACGAACCCGACCTTCCCCATGCCGGCAGCCCGGCCGTCCAGGCGTTCGGGGTCGAAGAGCGCAACATGGTCAGCGGCGTGCTGACGCTGGCCGAGCGTTCCATCCGGTCCATCATGACGCCGCGCACGGACGTTTCCTGGATCAATATCGACGACGATCCCGACAACATCCGCAGGCAACTCACCGAGGCGCCGCACAGCTTTTTCCCGGTGTGCCGCGGCTCGCTCGATGAAGTGCTGGGCATCGGCCGCGCCAAGGACCTGATCGCGGATCTGATCACCGAAGGCCGGGTGCGCCGCAACCGCTTGCGCGATCCCATCATCGTGCACGAGTCGATCGGCATCCTGCGACTCATGGACACCCTCAAGCGCTCGCGCGGCCAGCTCGTGCTGGTGGCTGACGAATTCGGCGCCATCGAGGGGCTGGTGACGCCCATCGACGTCTTCGAAGCCATCGCCGGCGAATTCCCCGACGAGGACGAACTGCCCGACATCGTGGCGGACGGCGCCAACACCTGGAAGATCGATGGGGCGGCCGACCTGCACCACGTCGAGCAGGTGCTTGAAACCGAAGGCCTGGTCGACGACGCCCAGGACTTTTCCACGCTCGCGGGCTACCTGCTATCGCGCTTCGGACATCTGCCCAAGCCGGGCGACGTCTGCGAATACCAGATCCATCACCAGCATTTCCGCTTCGAAGTCCTGGAAATGGATGGCCGCCGCATCGCGCTGGTGCGCGTCGAAAAGCGCCCCGAAGAGCATTTCCCCGACGAAGCATCCCTAGCCAACGACTAACAGAGAGAGACCCCAGCCCGTGACCGAGAACTCGCTCTATCTGATCAAAGCATTCATCCTGGGCATCCTGGAAGGCCTGACGGAATTCATCCCCGTGTCCAGCACGGGCCACCTCATCCTGGTCGGCGATTGGCTGAATTTCGATTCGGGCGACGGCAAGGTGTTCGAGGTGGTCATCCAGCTTGGATCCATCCTTGCCGTGATGTGGGTCTTCCGCGCGCGCCTGCTCCAGCTGATTCGTGGCACGCTGACGGGCGTGCCCAGCGAAGTGGCCTTCACCCGCAACCTGATCCTGGCGTTCCTGCCGGCGGCGGTGATCGGCGCGATCTTCATCAAGACCATCAAATCGGTGTTCTACCACCCGGCGGTGGTCGTCGTGACGCTGGTGCTGGGCGGGCTGATCATGCTGTACGTCGAACGCCGCACGCGCCACACGCCGGGCGACGCGCCGGGCGCGGCTGACGACACCGCCTCGGACGAGCGCGCCTCGGCCCACACGCTCGAACAGATCACCTGGAAGCAGGCGCTGGGCGTGGGCGTGGCGCAGTGCTTTGCCATGATTCCCGGCACTTCGCGGTCGGGCGCCACCATCATCGGCGGCATGATCGCCGGCATCCAGCGCAAGACGGCCACCGAATTCTCGTTCTTCCTGGCCATGCCGACCATGCTGGGCGCGGCCGCCTACGACATGTACAAGAACTTCGGCCTGCTGACCCAGCACGACCTGTCGGGCATCGCCGTGGGCTTCATCGCGGCGTTCCTGAGCGCCATGGTGGTGGTGCGTGCCGTGCTGCGCTTCGTGGCCAACCACACGTATCGCGTGTTCGCCTGGTACCGGATCATCTTCGGCGGCATCGTGGCCGCCTGGATCTTCACACGCTGATTCCTTCCCGCCACGGCGGGTGCAAAAATAAGGGCCGCTTCTTCAAGCGGCCCTTATTCTTTGACTGGCGAAGGTCTTGCGGCGTCTACGCTTCCGTTTCCAGGTCGTAGAACTGCAGCCCGTCGCGATCGATGACCAGCCAACCGCCGCGCGGGGGCGACACGTGGTCGCAGTCCCAGTCGGGCAGCACCCAGCGTTCGCGCTTTTGGCCGTCGATATCGAGCACGTGGCGGTTCGGGCGATGCGTGTGGCCATGCACCAGCACGCGAACGCCCGTCTCGCGGAAGATCGATTCGATGGCGTCTGCATTGACGTCCATGATTTCCATGGACTTCGTCTGGTTGGCCGCCTGGCTTTCGCCGCGGGCCTGCTGCGCCATGGCCAGCCGCTCGGGGATGGTCTTGGCCAGGAATTCGGCCTGCCATTGCGGGTTGCGGACCATCTTGCGGAATTGCTGGTAGGCGGCGTCGTCCGTACAGAACTCGTCGCCGTGGGTCAGCAGGACCTGGCCGAAATCGGTTTCCAGCAGCGCCGGCTCGGGCAGCAGGCTTGCGCCCACGGCCTTGGCCAGTTCTTCGCCGATGAGGAAATCGCGGTTGCCGCGGCCCAGCCAGACCGGGATGCGCGCAGCCGTATTGCGTAGCGCCGCCAGCACCGTGGCAAGCCACGGCGGCGCGGCGCGGATCACGTCGTCGCCGATCCAGGCGTCGAAGATGTCGCCGGGCAGCAGCAGGGCTGCCGCCTCTTCCTCTGCCGCCTGCAGAAAGGCCAGGAAGGCCTCCGAGGTGGCCGGCGTGGCCGGCCCCAGGTGCAGGTCGGATGCCAGCCAGACCGGGCCGGGCAGGGAGATATTATTCAAGAACTTCGGCCTTCTCGATGATCACGTCTTCGTTCGGGACGTTCTGGTGGAAGCCCTTGTTACCGGTCTTCACGCCCTTGATCTTCTCGACCACGTCGGTGCCTTCGGTGATGGTGCCGAACACGGCGTAGCCCCAGCCGTTCGGCGTGGGCGACGTGAAGTTCAGGAAGTCGTTGTTGGACACGTTGATGAAGAACTGCGCGGTGGCCGAGTGCGGATCGCTGGTGCGGGCCATGGCCAGGGTGTACTTGTCGTTCTTCAGGCCGTTGTTGGCCTCGTTTTCGATCGGGGCGTGCGTCTGCTTCTGCTTCATGCCGGGCTCGAAGCCGCCGCCCTGGATCATGAAGCCGTCGATCACACGATGGAACACCGTGCCGTTGTAGAAGCCTTCCTTGACGTAGGTCAGGAAGTTTTCGACGGACTTGGGCGCCTTGGCGGCGTCCAGGGTGATGACCATGTCGCCTTGGTTCGTTTGAAGCTTGACGCGGGGATTGGTGCTCATGGTTTTGGTGCCTTCGGAGGTGGAGGGGGAAGAAGAGGCTGCGGGGGCGGCGCTGACGAACGCCGGAGCGAATGCAGCCAGTGCGAACGAGCACGCCGTCAGGCGCAGCAGGTGTAGAGGGGAGTAACGGGACATCATTTGCCTTGTTTATCCTTCAACAGTGTTTCAACTTCGCGGACCTTTTCCCGCATGCCGGGCACGCCGTCGCCGGCGGCCTTCTTGTAGGTGCGCAAGGCCTGCAGCAGTTGCAGGTCGCCCAGGTTGGCGCGAGCCGCCGCGTAGTTCGGATCGGCGCGCAGCGCCATTTGCAGGGCATCCTGCGCGCGGTCGAGTTCGCCTCGGCCAGCATATAGAGCTGCCAGATTGTTCCAGGGTTCCGGCAATTCGGGGAACCGCGTGGTCATATCGGTGTAGATGTCGATCGCTTCGTTCGTGCGATCAAGCGCGGCCAGGGCGCGCGCGTGCTGGAACATGAGCTGGACGTCGGTGCCGCGCTGGTCCTTGATCTCGGCCTCGCGCTTTTCGATCATCGCCAGGGCTTCCTGGTTGTCGCCCCGGGTGAGCAGTCGCTCGATGTGCGTGGTGATCTGGGAGGCGGACGGCGTCAGGCGGGTGTCCACGCTGGGTTTGGCGGCTTCGAGCAGATTGGCCAGGGCATCCCAGCCGCCTTCGGGGGGAATCGGGTCCAGGGTGGTGCGGCTGGCGTTAGGGTTCGATCCCGCGCCGCCGCTCATCGACTGGGCGAGGGCAACGCCAGCGGGCGTGCCGGCAAGGGCCAGGGCGAGCAGGGCAACGCAAAAACGCGGCTTGATAGTCACGTGGGGTTCCGTTAAAAGTCTTGGCCGGCCGGCGCTTACGCGCGCGACCGGGCCGCTTGCTATACTTGACGACCACCATTTTAGCCCCGGTTGGGTTTTTGGCTCGACCATCGCGTTCAAGGTAATACAGAGCGCAGTTCGGATCACAGCACGGAGCAGGGCCAGAACTGGAATTGTTCCGCTGCAAATTTACCTGCCACAGTGCTAATGGGGCGGCACGCGTTGACGGTATCGTCCGTCGACAGCAACTTTCCGAAACCGCCACGGAAAACTAAACGAAGCCTATCGCGCCATGCTGCAAATCTACAACACGTTATCGCGTACCAAAGAACCGTTCAAACCGGCCCAAGCCGGCCAGGTGCGCATGTACGTGTGTGGCATGACCGTGTATGACTTCTGCCATCTGGGCCACGCCCGCATGCTGGTGTCGTTTGATGTCGTGCAGCGCTGGCTGCGCGCCAGCGGCCTGACGGTGGACTACGTGCGCAACATCACGGACATCGACGACAAGATCATCCGCCGCGCCGTTGAAACCGGCCGCCGCATCGGCGAAGTCACCGAGTTCTACATCGACGCCATGCACGCCGACGAGCGCGCGCTGGGCGTTCAATCCCCCGACCGCGAGCCGCGCGCCACGCAATACGTGGGCGAGATGCTCGACATCATCGGCAAGCTTGAAACCAATGGTCTGGCTTACCAGGCCGAAGACGGCGACGTGAACTACGCCGTGCGCGGTTTCCCCGGCTACGGCAAGCTGTCCGGCAAGACGCTGGATGACCTGCGCGCCGGCGAGCGCGTGGCGGTCGGGTCCGGCAAGCGCGATCCGCTGGATTTCGTCCTCTGGAAGTCCGCCAAGGCCGAAGAACCCGCCGACACCAAGTGGGAATCGCCCTACGGCCTGGGCCGCCCGGGCTGGCACATCGAGTGCTCGGCCATGAGCAAGTCGCTGCTGGGCCTGCCGCTCGACATCCACGGCGGCGGTCCGGACCTGAAATTTCCGCACCATGAAAACGAGATCGCCCAGACCGAGGGCGCTTTCGGCGGCACGCTGGCCAACATCTGGATGCACTGCGGCCCGCTGATGGTTGATTCGGACAAGATGTCCAAGTCCCTGGGCAACTTCCGCACCATCCGCCAGACCGTCGCGCAGAGCGAACCGGCAGCCGACCAGTCCGAATACCAGGTGAACCCGCGCGAAGCGGAAATGGTGCGCTTCTTCATTGTGCGCAACCACTACCGCAGCCCGCAGAACTACACGCCGGACAACCTGATCGACGCGCAGAACGCCCTGGATCGCCTGTACCAAGCCTTGCAGAACGTGCCGGCCGACGATCAGGGCATCGACTGGGACGAACCGCAGGCGCAGGCCTTCAAGGCCGCGATGGACGACGACTTCAACAGCTCGGGCGCCGTCGCCGCGCTGTTCGAACTGGCCTCCGACGCCAACCGCACCAAAAGCGCGCGCAGCGCCGGGCAGATGAAGGCGCTGGCCTCGCTGCTGGGCCTGCTGCAGCAAGCGCCGGCCACGTACTTCCAGTCTGCGACCCGCTATTCCGCGGCCGCCATCGAGCAGGGCGCGCGAAGCACGCTTGACGCCGACGCCATCCAGTCCCTGATCGACGCGCGCGCTGCCGCCAAGGCTGCCCGTGATTTCGCCGAGGCCGATCGCATTCGCGCGGAACTGCGCGAATCCGGTATCGAGCTGGACGACAAGCCGGGCGGCCTGACGCAATGGCGCCGCGCGTGACCCCGCAGGATACGTCGGACATGTCCACCGCAGATCTCGAGATTCCCAAGCCTGAATACTGGGAAGCCGCCGTGGCGCACCTGATGCGCCGCGACCGCATCCTGAAAAAGATCATCCCCCAGCACCCCGAGGTCTGGCTGACCTCGCGCGGCACGCCGTTCATCACGCTGGCGCGGGCGATCATCGGGCAGCAGATTTCCCCCAAGGCGGCCGATGCCGTCTGGACCAAGTTCATCGACGCCGTGGGCAAACGCCCCACGCCCGTCGCCGTGCTGCGCGTGGGCGTGGACGGCCTGCGCAAGGCCGGACTGTCTCAACGCAAGGCCGAATACGTGCTCGACCTCGCCGTGCATTTCGGCGAACGCCGGGTCCACCCCGAGAAGTGGGCGGCCATGGACGACGAGGCCGTCATCTCGGAACTGGTCGCCATCCGCGGCATCGGACGCTGGACGGCGGAGATGTTTTTGATTTTCAATCTACAGCGGCCCGATGTCCTGCCGCTGGATGATCCCGGGTTGCTCAAGGCAATCTCGCTACACTATTTCAGCGGCGAGCCTGTCTCTCGCTTCGAGGCTCGCGAAGTCTCGTTGGCGTGGCAGCCCTGGCGTACCGTGGCGACCTGGTATCTGTGGCGCAGTCTGGAACCGACGCCGGTCCAATACTGACGCAAACCAGGCAGCCCATCTACGGAACCACACTACATGCGCAATACATTTCTGGAATTTGAACAGCCGCTCGCCGAGCTTGAGAACAAGATCGAGCAGCTGCGCTATGTGCAGGCCGATTCGGCAGTAGACATCTCCGATGAAATCGGACGTCTGCAGCAGAAGAGCCAGACGCTCGCCAAGGAGATCTACGCCAAGCTCACGCCTTGGCAAACGGCGCTTGTCGCGCGTCACCCCCAGCGTCCCTACACGCTGGACTACGTGCGCGAAATGTTCACCGACTTCCATGAATTGCATGGCGATCGCATGTACGCCGACGACCAGTCCATCGTGGGTGGCCTGGCGCGCTTCAATGGCACGCCGTGCATGGTCATCGGCCACCAGAAGGGCCGCGACACCAAGGAGCGCGCCGCGCGCAACTTCGGCATGCCGCGCCCCGAGGGCTATCGCAAGGCCCTGCGCCTGATGCGCCTGGCCGAAAAATTCGGCATTCCCGTCTTTACCTTCGTGGACACCCCGGGCGCCTATCCCGGCATCGGCGCCGAAGAGCGCGGCCAGTCCGAAGCCATCGGCCACAACCTTTATGCCATGGCCGAACTGAAAGTCCCGTTGATCTGCACGATCATTGGCGAAGGCGGTTCGGGCGGCGCGCTGGCCATTGCCGTCGGCAACGCCGTGCTGATGCTGCAATACGCCACCTACGCCGTGATTTCGCCGGAAGGCTGCGCGTCCATTCTCTGGCGCAGCGCCGACAAGGCCCCCGAGGCCGCCGACGCGCTGGCCATCATCGCGCCCCGCCTCAAGGATCTGGGTCTGGTGGACCGCGTGGTCAACGAACCCGTGGGCGGCGCGCACCGCGACCCCCGTGTCATGGCCCGTCTGCTGCGCCGCGCGCTCGGCGACGCCCTGCGCCAGCTCCAGGGCCTGACGCCCGATCAGCTCGTCGAGCAGCGCCTGCAGCGCGTGCGCTCGTACGGCGCCTTCCAGGAAGTGCGCGCGTAAAGCGGGCAGGGCGCCGGCCTTCACCCGGCGCCGCGGCCCCCGCGCCCTCTCTCATGACTGACGTCCCGCCGCCCGGCAGCAATCCTCCGGCGGGCGCGGGCGCCATTCCCTCCTTGCCCATCTCCACCGCGCTTGCCGCGGCGTTGCGCCAGACGCTCCAGGCACTGCCCGAGCGACCGCGCCGCATTGCCGTCGCCTTCAGCGGCGGGGCGGACTCGGCCATGCTGGCCGTGCATGCCGCGGCCGTGGCGCCACTGCTTGGCATCGAGGTGATGCTTTTCCATGTGCACCACGGCTTGCAGGCGCAGGCCGACGAGTGGGCGCAATGTGGACAGGTTCTGGCCGCACGGCTGGCGCTGCCGCTCATCGAGGCGCGCGTCCACGTGGAGCCGGCCAGCGGCAAGGGCATCGAGGCCGCCGCGCGCGATGCGCGCTACGCCGCGCTGGCCCGGTTGGCTGGGGAGCATGGCGTCAATCACATTCTGCTCGCCCACCACAGCAACGATCAGGCGGAAACCGTCTTGCTGCGCCTCTTGCGCGGAACCGGGCTGTCGGGCATGGCGGCGATGGCGCCGGTGACGCAGCGCGGCGGCGTGACGTATCTGCGTCCGTGGCTGGAGCGGGATCGCAGCGAGATTCTGCAGGCGGCCGATGACGTCGAGGCGGCCATCGGCTGGCGCGCCGTGCAGGACCCCACCAACGCCGATCCACGCTACACCCGCGCCGCGCTGCGTGAGCTGCTGGCGCCCGTGCTGGATGCAAGATGGTCCGGCTGGCGCGGCATCGTCGCGCGCCATGCGCGGCACATGGCCGAGGCCGCAGAGATCCTGGACGAAGTCGCGCGTGAGGATTTTGCGGGGCTTGACCCCAGTGCCGACGGCGCGAGTTTTTCGTTGCAGGCGTGGCGCGCGCTTTCACCTGCCCGCCAGGCGCAGGTGTTGCGATATTGGCTGCAGCGCAACGGGGCGCGCATGCCGACCGATGCGCGCATGGCGGACCTGCTGCGTCAGCTTCGCGGCCTGCACAGCCTGGGCCATGATCGGCAATTGCGGGTGGAGCAGGCTGGCCACGTCGTGCGTTGTCATCGCGGCCGCGTATGGGTGGAGCGCCGGGGCCAAGCCGATTTGTAAACCGGTAAGCCGGTTCGAGGCGGGCAGTCAGGCGACCCGGTCCGGAACCGTGCTGATGAGCCCCGTGCGGCGTTTAGCCCCCGAATAGCCCCAGAATGGACATAAATTCGCGCAATCTGCGCAAATTTTTACCGTCGCGCTAGAATATATGGTTTTGCCCGTCAACACTTGCGGCGGGTATCCAGCCAGAGTACGAGATGTCCCTGATCGTTCACAAATATGGCGGTACTTCGATGGGCTCGGTCGAGCGCATCAGAAACGTGGCGCGTCGCGTCGCAAAGTGGCACGCCGCCGGCCACCAAGTTGTTGTTGTCCCGTCCGCCATGGCGGGTGAGACGAATCGCCTGCTGGGCCTGGCGCGCGAGCTCTCGCCCCAGCCCGACGGCCGCGAACTCGACATGATCGCCGCCACCGGCGAACAAGCCAGCAGCGGCCTTCTGGCCATTGCCTTGCAGGCCGAAGGCGTGTCCGCGCGCAGCTATGCCGGTTGGCAAGTGCCCGTGCGCACCGATTCGTCGTTCACGAAAGCCCGCATCACGTCCATCGACGACGCCCGCGTGCGCGCTGATCTGGACGCCGGCCGCGTGGTCATCGTGACGGGCTTTCAGGGCATCGACCCTGACGGCCACATCACCACGCTGGGCCGCGGCGGCTCCGACACCTCGGCCGTGGCCGTGGCGGCCGCCATCAAGGCCGACGAATGCCTGATCTACACCGACGTGGACGGCGTCTACACGACCGATCCGCGCGTGGTGCCCGAAGCGCGCCGCATGTCCGTCGTTTCCTTCGAGGAAATGCTGGAAATGGCCTCGCTGGGCTCCAAGGTCCTGCAGATCCGCTCGGTCGAATTCGCCGGCAAGTATCGTGTTCCGGTCCGGGTCCTGTCCTCGCTGACCGACCCCCTTATCCCGCTCGAGGAAGAAATGGTCTCGGGCACGCTGATTACTTTTGAGGAAGACGAAAAAATGGAAGCCGCCGTTGTCTCCGGCATCGCCTTCAGCCGCGACGAAGCCAAAATCACCCTGCTGGGCGTTCCCGACAAACCCGGCATCGCATTCTCCATCCTGGGTCCCGTCGCCGCCGCCAACATCGACGTCGACATGATCGTGCAGAACCAGTCCGTGGCCGGCACGACCGACTTCTCGTTCACCGTGAACCGCAACGAATTTGCGCGCGCCGTGGACCTGCTCAAGCGCGAAGTCATCCCCGCCGTGGGCGCACGTGAACTGTCCACCGACGAAAAGGTCGCCAAGGTCTCGATCGTCGGCATCGGCATGCGCTCGCACGTCGGCGTCGCCAGCCTGATGTTCCAGACGCTCTCGCAAGAGGGCATCAACATCCAGATGATCAGCACCAGCGAAATCAAGACCTCGGTCATCATCGACGACAAGTACATGGAACTGGGCGTTCGCGCCCTGCACAAGGCCTTCGGCCTGGACCAGGCGCCCGCCACCAAGGTCTGATGAATCAGGTCCGGCACGATTTTTTTGCGTGAAGGCCCCAATCGCGGGCAAGAGCTAAAAAAATCGTGCTAGAATCTCGTTCTCTTTTCGGAGACGTGCCCGAGAGGCTGAAGGGGCTCCCCTGCTAAGGGAGTATGTGGCTAAAAACTGCATCGTGGGTTCGAATCCCACCGTCTCCGCCAAAGACACTTGCACCAGTGAACAAAGGTTGCCTCAAGACCCGCATAGCTTATTGCTCTGCGGGTTTTTTGTTTTCCGCGCTCGAGTGCGCCATGCGATCAAGGACGAACGCCACGCGCTCCTGCACAGACGCCTTGGGAAGAATGCAGGGCGAATACCCCGCCTCGACATACGCATTGACGGTTGCGTCATACGAGCGGGCCGCCTGCTCAAAGCTTGCGTGGCGTTCAGCCGTTTGAACGTACACCTCGGGCCACGGCTCCGCCACGAATACGGTCGGCGCGTAGCGGTTTGCTTGGGCGCCGCCAGGTGATGAGACTGCAAGGGCACGCCCGACATCCGCAGCCAGGCCAGGCATTCCGGAATGCCCCGGTCAAAGAAAACGGGCGCCTTCATCGATTGTGCGGCCTGATGGTTGCTGATGTTTCGCTTCAGAACCGCTTCCAGGAACGCCGCGCGATCCGTCCAGGGAAGCAGCGTGCCGTTGCACGCCTGTTGCTCGCGCAGGATGGCAAGCGCCGCTTCTGGAACGGTGCAATATCCGAGATCGCTCAGCGCCGCGAGCAACGTGGATTTGCCCGCGCCTGACGCGCCCGTAATGACATGGCAGCTTGCGATGAAATGCTGGGGCATCGAATCTTGGGGATCGGAAGTGAGGGTTGGCCCGACGCGCGTGCATCCCGTCGTCCTGCCGGACCCAAGAGCATACCTCCGGTGAACACTGCATCGCCCGCGCTGCTGAACCCGGGCGCGCCCCAAGGCCAACCGCCGTTGACGGCGGCGGCTGGCCCGGCGCGGCTACTCCGCCTTCACGTTCCCCGCTTTCACCACCTGCGCCCATTTCGCGGTGTCGGTCTTCACCAGTTCACCGAACTCCTCCGGCGACGACGGGCTCGGTTCCACGCCCAGACTTGCCAGGTTGTCGATCAGCGCCTTGGCCTTCAGGCTGTTGCGCACCGCCTGATTCAGTTGGCCCACGACGTCTGCCGGCGTTCCCTTGGGCGCGAAGACGCCATACCAGTTGCTGGCCTCGACGTTGGGGATGCCTTGCTCGGCCAGTGTGGGCACTTTGGGCAGAGACTTCAGCCGGGCAGGCGCGGCGACGCCCAGTGCGGTCAGTTGGCCATCGTTGATGAAGGGCATGAGGCCCGACACGTCACCGAAGAAGGCTTCGACATGGCCGCCGATGGTGTCGGCAATGGCGGGTGCGGCGCCTTTGTAGGCGACATGCAGGAAGTCGATCCTGGTCTGGCTCTTGAGCAGTTCGATGGTCATGTGCGGCATGCTGCCCACGCCCGACGACGCCAGCGCGGCCGGCTCCTTGCGCTTGGCGGCCGAGGCGACGTAGTCGGTGGCTGTCTTGATGGGGTTCTTGGGCGAGACCACCAGCACTTCAGGCGTATGGACCACCAACGCCACGGGGCTTAAGTCCTGTGCCGGTTTGTACGGCAGGTTGGGGTATAGCGACGGATTGATGGCGATGGCGCCGGCTGAACTCAGGAACAGCACGCTGCCATCAGCCGGGCTGCGGATCACGTAGGTGGCGGCGATGGCGCCATTGGCGCCCGGTTTGTTTTCCACGATGACGGTGCGGCCCAATTCGCTTTCAAGCTCTTTGGCCAGGAGGCGCGCGAGCGAATCGGCCGGACCGCCCGGCGGAAAGGCCACGACCAGCCGCGTGGGCTGGGCGGCGGCAGCGGGCCCGGATAGCGCCGTCAGGACAGCCGCCGCGCTGGCGAGCAGGGTGCAAAGAATCTTCTTTTTCATGATGTGTGTCTCCGTGTGCGTGGCAGGCGTTCAGCCGCCTGGCGCGCCTTGGGTATTGACGTACAGCGAGTAGAGGGACGTGCAGGAAGCCATGAACAGCCGGTTGCGATGCGTGCCGCCGAAGCACAGGTTGGCGCAGCGCTCGGGCAGGGCGATGTGGCCGATGGCCTCACCGTCCGGCGAAAAGATCCGCACGCCATCGAGTTCTTCGGTGCCCATGCCCCAGCCGCACCAGAGGTTGCCGTCCACGTCCACGCGAAAGCCGTCAGGCGTGCCGGCCGACGCATCGACCAGGATCTCCGGCTTGCTCAGGCTTGCCCCGTCGTCCTGAACGCGGAAGACGAGGATGTTGCGGGGACGCGCGCGGGACTCGATGACGTACAACAGCTTTTCGTCCGGCGAGAATGCCAGTCCGTTCGGACCGTTCACGCTTTCGGCGGCGACGGTGAGTTGCCCTGTCGCGCCGTCGATGCGATAGACATTGGCGGGCAGTTCCTGCCGCGCGGGTTCGCCCTGGTAATGTCCGACGATGCCGAACGGCGGGTCGGTGAACCAGATCGAGCCATCGGATTTGACGACGACATCGTTGGGCGAGTTGAGCGGGCGCCCCGCATGACTGTCCGCCAGCACGGTGATGCGTCCGTCATGCTCGGTGCGCGTCACACGCCGGGAGCGATGTTCACAGGTAATGAGCCTGCCCTGGCGATCGCGCGTGTTGCCGTTGGCATGATTGGACGGCGATCGAAACGTGTGGACGGTGTTGCTGATCTCGTCCCAGCGCAGGATGCGGTCGTTGGGCACGTCGCTCCACAGCAGATAGCGGCCGTCGCCAAACCAGACCGGGCCTTCGGCCCAGCGGCAGCCGGTCGCAAGACGTTCGACGGCGGCGGATGGCAGGTGATATTTCTCGAAAGCCGGGGCCAGCGTGCGGATGGCGGGGTCGGGGTAGCGTTGCGAGGGTTCCCACATGCGAAGCTCCACGTAAAGGGGGGGTCAGCCGTAGAGACGGCTTGGGTTGTCGCTCAGGATCGAGGCCAGCAGCGCCGGGCCGGCGCCGCACGCCTCGTGCAGCAGGCCAAGCAGCGATGGCATGGCGGGCGGGGGATAAGCGATATTGACGTGCGGCCAGTCACTGCCCCAGATCGCGCGGTCCGGGGCCGCTTCGATCAGACGCGCCATCGTCGGCAGTGCGGCGCGGCAGTCGTTCTGGCCGCGGGTGATGCGGTCGGCGCCCGATAGCTTGATCCACACGTTGGCATCGCGCAGCAGTGCGAGCAGCGGCGCCAGGTCCACAGAACCGTCCACGGGCGCGCGGGCCATGTGATCGATGACAAGCGGCACGCCATGGCGCAGCAACTCCGGCACGACGTCCAGCACGTCGGGCAATTCACCATGGACCAGCGCGTGCCAGCCCAGCGGTCTGATCTTGTCCAGCAGTGCGCCCATGCGCGTGGCGTCAGGCTTGCCGGCCAGGTGCTTCATCATGCCCAGGCGGATGCCGCGCACGCCCGCGCCATGCAGGCGTTCAAGCGTCTGCGGGGACGTGGTTTCGGAGATCAGTGCGATCCCCCGGTACGCGCCGCCGCCGGCACGCAATGCGTCGAGCAGCGCCGTGTGGTCTTCGCCATAGGGCGCCGCCTGCACGATGACGCCGCGCGTCAAACCGCAGGCGGCATGCAGCGCGCGCAGCGCGCAGAAGGGCGCCTCGGCGGGCACATAGGCGGGATTGCTCGCGAGCGGATAGTCCTGCCAGGGGCCGAAGATATGCGTATGGCAGTCCCAGCGGCCGCGCGCCGCGCCGTCGGGGCGGCGGATATCAGTTGGAGCTTGCACCGGTTTCCTTGATGATGGCGCTCCAGCGCTGGTATTCGGCGCGGATCAGATCGCCATACTGCGTCGGCGTGCCGGCAGTGGGTTCGGCGCCTTGCGCGTCCAGGCTGGCTTTGAGCGCGGGATCCTTGAGGGCGTCATTGACGGCATGGTTGAGCTTGGCGGTTACCGCCGCGGGCAGGCCGGCAGGCCCGACGATGCCTTGCCAGGTGCCCGAATCGAAGCCTGGCGCGACAGTCTCGGCCAGCGTCGGCACGTCAGGCAGCGCCGACACCCGCTTGCCGGTGGTGACGGCCAGCGCCTTCAGCTTGCCTTCGCGCACGTAGGGCAGGAACGCGTTCAGGCTGCCCGACATCATGAAGTCGATGCGGCCCGACATCAGGTCGGGCAGGGCGGCGGCGTTGCCCTTGTACGGCACGTGCGCGAATTCGGTGTCCGTCTGCCGCGCAAACAGCACGCTGGTCAGATGGTCGATGGTGCCGTTGCCCGACGATCCCATGTTCAACTTGCCGGGCTGCTGCTTGAGCAACGCCACAAAGCCGGCGGCAGTATCCGCGCGGACGGCAGGATTGACGATGAGGACCAACGGCACGTTTGCGACGGACGCGACGGGGGTAAAAATCTTGCCCGGATCGAGTTTGTCGTTGCCGAACAGCGCCGGCGAGATGGCGATGGAGGAGCTGTTGTAAAGCAGCGTGTACCCGTCAGCAGGCGCGTTTGCCACCACTTCAGATGCGATGTTGCCGCCCGCACCGGGCTTGTTCTCCACGACAACCTGCTGGCCAAGGTCATCCGCGAGACGCTTGGCCACCAGCCGCGCCAGGACGTCGGTGGGTCCGCCTGGCGAGAACGCCACGATGAGCCGGATCGGCTTGTCCGGATACGCAGCAGCCAGCGCCGGCGTCTGGCCCGCCGCAAGCAGAGCGAGGCAGGCGGCGGCGCACAGACGGCGCCGGGCGAAAGAAAGATTCTTGTTGTTCATGTTGTCTCCTGTTGGAAGCTTGCCGCCTCCTGGTCTTGAGTAGCGTGGACTGCGTCAGTCGCAGCGCACGCTCATGCCGCCGTCCACCACGATCTCGGTGCCGGTCACGAAACGCGCCTCGTCGGAGGCAAGGAACAGCGCGGCATTGGCCGTGTCCATGCCATCACCCATGAACCCCAATGGAATACGGGCCTGGCGCTCGGCCAGCAGCGCCTCGACGTTGCCGCCCGCGCGCTGGCCGGCGAGGCGAGCCTCGACCATCGGGGTATGCATCTGTCCTGGCACGACGGTGTTCACGCGGATGTTGTGCTTGGCATATTCCACGGCAACAACGCGCGAAAGCTGGATGATCCCGGCCTTGGCCGACGCGTAGCCGACCTGCGCGGCGCCCGTCCAGCGGATCCCGGACGTGGACGCGGTGTTGACGATGGCGCCGCCACCTTGCCGCTGCATGACGGGAATGACGTGTTTGCACGCCAGGAACACGCTCTTGAGGTTGAAGTCCATTTGCGCATCCCATTCGGCTTCCGTCAGGTCCACGGGGCCACCGCGGCGCGAGCCGCCCACATTGTTGACCAGGATGTCCACGCGTCCATGCAGCGCGACGCAGGCCTGCACCATGGCTTGCACGTCCGCGGCGACCGTGGCGTCGCCGGTCCAGGCGGTGATGTCCGCGCCGGCCTCACGGGCGCGCGCCAGCGTTTCGGCCATGGCGTCGGCACGCTTGTCCACGGCAAACACCTTCGCGCCTTCCTGCGCGAAACGCACGGCGACGGCGCGGCCATTGCCCCAGCCGGGTCCGACGCAGCCCGCGCCGGTCACAATCGCCACCTTTCCTTCCAATCTTCTCTTCATGGTTTTCACTTCTCCAACAGGTTGATCAGGACATGCGCGCCGCGCTGGCGTCATCGGCCGCTTTCAATTCAAGCGGTTCACCGTCCGGCGGATCGATCTCGAAGACGTTCAGCGTCATCGAGATCAGCGTGTAGTAGCCGGCCAGCGCGACGAGGTCGATCACGCCATCGCGGCCGAACATGCGCTCGGCCCGCTGGTAGAGCGCGTCCGGGATGCGGCGCGTCTCGTGCAACGTGACCAGGAACTCGTGAATCAGCGCTTCATCGGCGTGTTCGAATGCGATCTCCCTGCGATCGCGCAGCGCGTCGACCACGGCCTGCGAGACCCCTGCCTTCAACGCGATCGCCTTGTGCGCCCACCACTCGAACTCCGACTTCCACTCGCGCGCCAGCACGAGGATCGCCAATTCGGACAAGCGCGGCGGCAGGGAGCTGTCGTAGCGGCAGAATTGGCCCAATCCCTGCGCAGGCTCGGCCATTGCCGGCCGGTGCAGCCAAACCGCCAGCGGGCCACGCACACGGCCGCGCGGACCGGATGCGATGAGGTCGTGGATGCGCTTCTGTTCCGCGGACATTTCCGCGGCCAGGGGAGGGCCAACTCGTGCCATGAATGTTCCTGCCCTATTCAGGTTTGATGCCGAGATCCTTGACGACCTGGCTCCATTGGGAAATCTCGTTGCCGATCGCGGCCGCGAATTGCGCGGGCGTCCCGCCGGCCGGTTCGGCGCCGTCGGCCAGGAGCTTTTCGCGTGCCTCCGGCGTTTGCAATGCGCGGTTCACCGCAGCGTTGAGCTTGTCCACGATGGGCACGGGCAGGTTCTTGGGGCCGATCAACCCGTACCACAGCGTGGCGTCAAAGCCAGGCAAGCCCGACTCGGCAATGGTGGGCACGTCGGGCAGCGCCGCGATGCGGTGCGGCGTGGTGACGGCCAGCGCATTCATCTTGCCGGACGCCACATGGGGCAAGGCACTGGCGGTTGCTGCGAAGTAAAGCTGGACCTGGCCGGCCATCAGATCGTTCTGCGCATTGCCGCCGCCCTTGTAGGGAATGTGCGTCATGGTTACGCCGGCCCGGCGATTGAACAGCTCGTTGGCCAGGTGAATTACGCTGCCCTGCCCGGACGAGGCGTAATTGATGGCGCCCGGATGCTGTTTCGCATAGTCGATGAGCGCCGCCACGTTCTTCACCTTGAAGTCCGGATTGGTCACGACCAGCAACGGGCCACGCGACACCTGCACGATGGGCGTGATGTCTGCCACCGGATCGAAGGTCATGCGGTACAGGCTGGGATTGACCGTATAGCTGGAGGAAATCAGGGTCAGCGTATAGCCGTCGGCGGGCGCGTTGCGGCCGGCGTCCACGCCGATCATTCCTCCCGCGCCTGGGCGGTTCTCCACCACCACGGTCTGCTTCAGCTCCGTAGTGAGCGCCTGGCCCAGGTAGCGCGCCAGCAGGTCGGCGCCGCCTCCGGGTACGAAGGTCACGATCAGCCGGATGGGGCGTTCGGGGTAGTCGGCCTGGGCGGGGCTGACTGCCGCGGCAATCAGCAATGCGCCGGCGGCGGCGAGCCGGCGTGAGAGTGCGCTTCGCATGCAAGTCTCCGATATGCGTGTTGTTATACGGAGGGATTCTGCTTATTCTCTGTAATAGCCGTCCAATATGATTTTTGGATGTCAGTAATTCCCATTCGGAATTACTGAACTGTCCGGCGCGCGTGGCGCCGCCCGTTTTTGCGAATGAGCCCCATGGACCAGAAGTCGATGCGCATGTTTCTCACGCTGGCTGAGGAACTGCACTATGGCCGCGCCGCCGCGCGTCTTTTCATCTCGCAACCGCCCCTGACCAAAGCCATCCAGCAACTTGAAGAGCGGCTTGGCGTCACGCTGTTCGACCGCAACAAGCGCAGCGTCAGGCTGACCGTTGCCGGGACCGCGCTGGTGCAGGAAGCGCGCCGTCTGCTGGCGCAGACCGAACTATCGATCCGGGCCGTGCAGCGCGCCGAACGCGGCGACGCCGGGCGTTTGCGTATCGGCTTTGTCGCAGCGGTGCTGTTCATGGATATCCGCGAAGTGCTCCTCAAACTGGAGCGCGATCTGCCGGGCCTGGAAAGCGTCTGGGAGGAGATGGGATCGTCAGAGCAGCTTCAGGCGTTGGAACAGGACCGCATCGACATCGGCTTCGCGCAGGTGTCGCAAGGCGTGGGCGACATGCAATCCATCCCGGTGGGTCGCGTTGGACTGGTCATCGCGCTGGCAGAGGGCCATCGGCTGGCGCGGCGGCGCCGCGTGCGGCTCGAGGAACTTGCCGAGGACGCGTTCATCGCCATCCCGCGGCACAGCGGGCCAAGCTTCCATGACCTGACGATCAGCGCATGCATGGAGGCGGGATTCAGCCCGAAGATCATGCACTATGCCAAGCACCTGGTGTCCGTGGTGAGCCTGGTTGCGATGGGACTGGGCGTGTCGCTGGTGCCGCGTTCCTTTGCGCGCGCCGGGGTGCCGGGCGTCGTGTTCAAGGACATCGACGGGATGGTGGTGCAGGCGGAATACTCGGCCGTATGGAACCCGGCCAATACGCTGCCGCTGCTGCCCCATGTGCTTGGCGTGCTCAGCGGCGGACGCTGAACGCGCAGGCACATGGTCACGGCAGACTGCGCATCAGCGCGAGCGCTTGCTCCAGGATGTCTTCGTCATTAGGCCGAAAGTCCACCTGCCGGGCCCGTGGCAGATTCACAAAATGCGATTGCGAACTGCGCGCGTACGCCGGGTCGTAGTGCCGGTCGATGAGCTCGCGGGCCAGGTCTTCGCGGCGGTCTTCATCCACCAATGTGATCCAGCCCTTGATGGTTTCTCGGCTGTGCAGCCCCACCATGCGCTGCAACTGCGCTTTGAGCCAGTCCGGCGTGTCGAAGAGCCGCGCGTAATCCTGCTGCAGGAAGCGCGTGCGGTCTTCGCCGCTGGCGCGCACTTCGATGCAGTCGCCCTGATGCATGGCGTGCAGCAAGGACGCGGGCAGTTCCACGGCGCCGATCTTGCGGCTTTCTGCTTCGACGAACACCGGCCGGCTGGCATCGAGTTCGCGCAGCCTGACGGCGAGCAGGGTGTCGAAGCGCTTTTGCGTGGGCTGCTGTGCGTCGGGCAATGCGCCCAGCAGCGAACCCCTGTGGGATGCGAGATCTTCCAGATCCAGCGTCTGCGCGCCCGCCTCGCGCAGCGCGTGCAGCAGGCGTGTCTTGCCGCTGCCGGTTGGGCCGGTCAATACGACGAAGCGCAGCGGCTGCGGGAGCGTCTGCAGGCTGTCCAGGGTGGCGCGCCGGTAAGTCTTGTAGCCGCCGTCGAGTTGCCGGGCGCGCCAGCCGATCATGTTGAACATCAGGGTCATCGACCCCGACCGTTTGCCCCCGCGCCAGCAGTAGACCAGCGGACGCCAGCCTTGAGGCCGGTCAGCGAAGGTGGTTTCCAGATGGCGGGCGATGTTGCGAGCGACGAGCGCCGCGCCGGCTCGCGAGGCCTCGAAGGGCGAGACCTGCTTGTACATCGTGCCGATCAACGCGCGTTCGTCGTTGTCGAGCACCGGCGCGTTGCGGGCGCCCGGGATGTGGTCGTCGG
The DNA here is from genome assembly GCF_002966795.1 of Achromobacter spanius. Lineage (GTDB taxonomy): Bacteria > Pseudomonadota > Gammaproteobacteria > Burkholderiales > Burkholderiaceae_B > Achromobacter > Achromobacter spanius_D. The sequence continues at coordinate 4,231,151 of NZ_CP023270.1, read as the reverse complement.
CAAATTCCAGCGGCGTGCGCACGTCGATGATTTCGTCGAAATCATGCAGTCTGTCGAGGCTGACAAGCAGGTGTTTCACGCGGACCGTCCCGGAAAGTAGGTCCGCAATTTTCGCACGCGGCGCTGTCTGCCGGCTTCGTCGCGGCGGATAGGATGGCAGCTCGTCAAGTTGGGTGTCTGACACCGAAGCGCCACCTACGCGCGAAGCGCCATCACCCCAACGCAAGACACCGCGTAAGTCACCGAAGGCCGCCCGCGCGGCCGAACGGGGACGGGCCCCGCAAGATGCTTTGAACCCAAAAACTTCTGCGCAAAAATGCCAAGCACACTGACCACCCCAACGCCCTACAAGTGTCAAATGCTAGAGTCCGGTGCGGTGGCGGCCCGGGGTGCGCGGGGCGTCGATAAGCCCGAGGGAATCTGAAGGGAAGGCCGCAGGCCTGGACGAAGATGACGATGGGGCAGTCCGGAGCGAAGGCTCCGGACCGCAATCGTGGCCCCGCGCGCCCCGGGCCGCCACCGTGCCGGACGCCTTAAGAACGAACACCGAGAAAGTAGCAATGGACTTTTCATTCAAGTGCACCACCTGCGACGAGGTACACCACGGCCTGCCGAGCTTCGGCGCCGATGCGCCCGCCACGTATTACGCCGTCCCGCCCGAAGAACGCGACCAGCGCTGCGATCTAGGCAGCGACGATTGCGTGATAGACGAGCAGCACTTCTATGTGCGCGGCTGCATCGAGCTGCCGATCGCAAGTCACCCCGAACCCTTTGTCTGGGGCGTGTGGGTGTCGCTCAGTCTGCAAAGCTACGAGACGTGGGTGCGGATGTCGGACGAGGCAAAGCGTTCGCACACGCCGCCTCTGTTCGGCTGGCTGACGACGCGGCTCGATCCGTATCCCGACACGATCGGGCTGAAGACGCACGTGCATCTTCGAGACGACGGCATCCGGCCATACATCGAGTTGGAGCCGACGAGTCATCCGTTGGCAGTCGAGCAGCGCGAGGGAATCACGACCGGCCGCGTCGCGGAAATCTACGCGCTGCTCGTGCACGGGCAGGGGAGCGCGGCATAGGCGGGCGATTTGTCGGGCGGCGCTGCGCCCGACAAATCGCCCGCCCGCCTGCCTGCGTCAGGCGCTGAACGTCAGCGCATTCGTCAGATCGCCCATCGCCGCTTGCCCACGTGCCGTCATGGCGTCATCGCGCGCCTTCAGGCCATCGAGCATCGGCAGGTCGAACAGCCGCGTGGCAAGGCGCAGGATGGATCCCGTGTCGTAGATGGTGTGGTCCACCGTGCCCTTCTTGGCGAAGGGCGATGCGATCACTGCGGGGATGCGCGTGCCCGGGCCCCAGCGGTCGCCTTGCGGCGGTGCCACGTGATCCCACCAGCCGCCGTTCTCGTCCACGGTGATCACGACCACCATGTTTTCCCACTGCTTGCTCTTTCTCAGGCTGTCCACGATGTGTGCGATGTGGCGGTCGCCCGAGTCGACATCCGCATAGCCTGCGTGCATGTTCAGGTTGCCCTGCGGCTTGTAAAAGGTCAGCGGCGGCAGCGTGCCGGCTTCGGCGTCCGCCAGGAACCGGTTGGTGGCATTGAGGTCGCCCAGACCGCCGTCGCGGATGTGCGCCGTGCGCGCGGCGGTGCCCGGCGCCGTGCTCTTGAAGTAATTGAAGGGCTGGTGGTGCGCCTGGAAGTTGGGCGACGACGGAAAGCCTGTGCTGGCCGTCGAATCCACCGCGGCTTTCCAGCCGCCCGCATACCAGGCCCAGTCCAGGCCCTTCGCGGTCATGAGGTCGCCGATGTTGGCATGCGACTGCGGCACCATGGTCTGCGGGCTCGTGGGGTCTGCCAGCGTCGAATCGGTGGCATCGCGGCTGAACGAGGGCCAGTAGGGCGGGGCCATGGTGTTGACGCCGTAGCCGTCGGGCGTCAGCGCGCTTGCGCCGAACTGCGGGATGCCGGTCAGCGCGCTTGCGGGCGTGGCGGGCTTGGGCACAAGGCGCGGATCGGTGGGATCCGAGCTTTCCAGTTGTGCGATCTGGGTCTTGGCCACGGAATCCGCGGCGCCGGGATAGAAGGGCGGACGCGCCGCGACCAGGTACTGGTGGTTCAAGAACGAGCCGCCGAACGCGCCCTGGAAGAAGTTGTCGCACAGCACGAACTCCTGCGCCAGCTTCCACAGCCGCAGGTTGTACGCCGAATCGCTGTAGTGGCCCATGACGAGCGCGCCGGAATCGGCCCACGCGACGAACTTGTCATTCTTGCCGCCGTTGATCTGCATCTGATTCTGGTAGAACACGTGCCAGAGGTCGCGCGTCACCACGCCTTGCGGCAAGGGCTCGCCTAGCGGTCCCTGCAACGCGAACGGCGCGTTGGACAAGTTGTTCATGTAGGCCGCAGCCTGATCCACCTGGTAGGTGATGTGGTTGGCCTGCTGCGACGTAGGCACCATCCCGTTCCACACAGGCGGCAGCACCGGCAGCGGCGTGCCGTCGCGATCGAGCTGCTTGTAGTCGGCCGGCGTCAGCGCGGACAGCGGCTTTTCCACGCCGGGGAAGTTGGCGAACAGATTATTGAAGCTGCGGTTCTCGGCAAAGATCACCACCAGCGTCTTGACGTTGTCGCGTAGCTGCGTGGTCAGGTCGGGCGCAGGGGCGGGGGTGGGTTCTGGCGCAGGGGCGGGCGCCGCGGGGCTGTCATCGTCGTCGTCGTTGGAGCAGCCGGACAGTGCGCCCATGGCGGCCGCGCTGGCGCCCAATGCGGCGATGCCGGTCAGAAAGCCGCGACGGGTGGCGCGTGCGGGCGTTGCGCTGGGGGCGTCCTGCGAAGGTTCTCCAGTGCTTTTGTCTTTGTCGGACATGAGTGGTCTCTTGAGCTTGCGGATGACGTGGCGCACTGTCATTGCGTCACGAAAATCGCCGGATGACAGCCGGCATCGTTAACGGCCGCTAGGCTAAAGAGACAAAGTTCTATCGGTGTGACCATCCGCTGTCGGGAAGCTGTACGCTGCCATCTGCCTGCCTCCCAACTTGCGCATCTTGCGAAACAACGCTATTATTCAAGGCTTGCTTTTTCAAGCGCCCGTAGCTCAGCTGGATAGAGTACCTGGCTACGAACCAGGGGGTCGTAGGTTCAAATCCTGCCGGGCGCACCAAGTTTTTTGTTGTAGTTCGCGTAATGCGCGGATTGGCAGAAAAGAAACGAAAAAGCAGCCGTAGTGAAGCGAAGTTTGCGGTAGGAAGTTTGCACTTGGAAGTTCTCCGCAAAAAGTTCTGCTCCACTACAAACATGGCACGATTATTCTGATATAATTTTGCCTCTTTGCCGGAGCGCCCGTAGCTCAGCTGGATAGAGTACCTGGCTACGAACCAGGGGGTCGTAGGTTCGAATCCTGCCGGGCGCACCAAACATCACGGTTTAAACACCGCGATGCAAAAAGCGGCAAAGAAAATGGAAAGGCCTTTGATCTTGAATCAAAGGCCTTTTTGTTTTGTGCATCGCGGGTTTTGCACTTCACCCGGTTGCACATCACTTCAGTGTGCGGCTTCTTCCTTCTCTTTCGATTGCGGCTTGTCGTCCGCCTCGTCGAAGCCCCAATCTCCGAATAGATACCAATCGTCGCCGAGCGATTCCGCCGGGTGCATGGTGCGGCCCGAGCCGTTGCCACAGGCCATGGAATCGGTGGAGCAATATCGATCGCAGCCCCAGCAAATGCGTTCAGGGTGTTTGGGATGCAGGGGAAACTTCTTGGCCATGCTGTCTGCCTGATGTGTTCTTGTTGAACTCAGCGTACTGCGCACGGGCCGTGCGTTTCATTGACATCGCGCAAACGCAGGGACGCGGCCTGTGCGAAGACCCGTTTTAATTGGGGTCGATTTGCATGGCACGATTCTTTCGTGTTATAAACACGCCTCTTTCGGGGCGCCCGTAGCTCAGCTGGATAGAGTACCTGGCTACGAACCAGGGGGTCGTAGGTTCGAATCCTGCCGGGCGCACCAACTTATTCGAGATCATGCTGCACAGCATGGTTTCTGCCAGAAAGACGCAGCAATGCGCACGCGAAAAGCGGCTTGATGAATTCATCAAGCCGCTTTTTTTTATCCGTTTTTTCACCACACCCGATACACCCGCCCGGTCTGCGCGCCTTCCACGCTGCGGCTGTAGGCCAGCGCGACACGGCTGGCGGGGGCGGCTTCGAAGCCCTGGAAGTACGGACCATAGTTGTCCAGCGATTCTTGCAAAACGGTGGGGCTGACCGCGTTGATGCGGATGCCTTGCAGCTCCACGGCCGCGCCGCGCACGAAACCGTCGATGGCGCTGTTCACGGCGGCCGCGTTGGCGCCAAAGCGGATGGGCTCATCGCTCAGGATCCCGCTGGTCAGCGTGATCGAGCCACCTGTGTTGACGTAATGCTGGCCGATGAGCGCCAAGTCGACCTGGCCCAGCAGCTTGTCATGCAACCCAATCTTGAACTGATCCGCCGTCATGTCGGCGATCGGGCCAAAGTGCAGGCTGCCGGTGGCCGAGACGATGGCGTCGACCTTGCCCACGCGTTCGAACAGGCCGCGGATGCTGTCGCTGCGGGTTACGTCGACCTGGTATTGGCCGCGCGTCTTGCCCACCGCGATGATGTCGTGCCGCTGGCCGAGTTCGCGGGCGATCGCGCTTCCGAGGGTGCCACTGGCGCCGATAAGGATGATCTTCATGGGGTTCTCCGTGGATTGTTGAAATGGGCGCGCCGGCACGGACGCCAACGCATGGACGCATTCTGCGCGCCGCATTTCTTCCGAAAAATCCTAGAATTGTTGGATCAGTCAACACTCGGAGTGCGTAATCCATGGATCGCCTGCTCAGCATGGAAGTTTTTGTGGCGGTGGTCGAGCTGGGCAGCCTGTCTGCCGCCGCGGCGCATCGGGATATGTCGCCGGCCATGGCCGCCAAACACGTCAAGGGCCTTGAGGAGCGGCTGGGATTGCGGCTCATGAACCGCACGACGCGGCGCCAGAGCCTGACCGAGGCGGGGCAGGCGTACTTCGCGCGCTGCAAGACGATCCTGGCCGACATCCGCGACGCGGAGCAGGGGGCCGAGGCGCTGCGTTCCGCGCCGCGCGGCCATCTGCGCATCACCTCGTCCGTGTCGTTCGGTTCATTCGCGCTGGCGCCGGCAATCGCCGAATACCTGTCGATCTATCCGGACGTCAGTGTGGAGCTGTCGCTGAGCGACATGGTCGAAGACGTGGTGGCGTCGCGTTTCGATGTGGCGCTGCGCATTGGCGAACCCGCGGACTCCGGCCTGGTGGCGCGCCGCATCGGGCTCTATCAGATGATCATCTGCGCGGCCCCGGCGTATCTGGCGCGCTACGGCACGCCGGCCGTGCCCGGCGATCTGGCGCGGCATCAGTGTCTGGATTTTTCGCATTGGAGCCGGCGCACCGGCTGGCGGCTGGGCACGGACGAAGGCGGGGAGATGGGGTATCCGACGGGGCGTTTCGTGTCGAACAACGGGCAGGCGCTGAGGCAGGCCGCGCTGGCAGGCTTTGGCATTGTGTTGCAGCCTGAGCTGCTGCTGGCCGACGACGTGCGCGCCGGCCGCCTGGTGCCCATCCTGCAGCCTTACTGGCCGGTGGCGCGGCCCATTACGCTCTTGTACGCGAAGGACCGCCAGGCTCCGCCCAAACTCACGACATTCGTGGATTTCGTGGTGACGCGCTTTGGGCGGTAGCGGCGGGTAGGAGTGGCGGGCGGCAGGGGCGGCTGTCAGGTGCGGCGTCTGTCCACGGCAGTCAGCGACGTGCCGCTCTTGAGCAACTGGTAGGTCTGTCCGCCCAGCCACGCGACTTTTTCGCCGGAACTGGTGCGGCAGACGCAGTGTGTCTTCGGGTCGAAGCGCGGTGTGCCCAGCGCGGAATACGCGCCGGGATCGGAAACGAATCGTTCGATGCGATACAACGTGCCATCCGGCGAAGTGGCGAGCACGTCGGTCAATCGTCTTGCGGTGCCGAGCATATTCAATACCTCCATGCGCGGGCCGTCAGGTGTCGGCGCCAAAGTCGTTTGAACACTTCATGGCGCGGGCGCGGGGCAATGCCTCGCGCGCAGCGCTAATGAAACTGTCCGCCTAACAATGAATCATCGAGTTGTTCCGGCGATACGCCCAGGGCCTCGGACACGCGGTCAAGAATGACCTGCCGGGGCCGCGGGCGCGGCCGTTCCAATTCAATATAGATGGAGTGATCTACGCCAAGGCGGGCAGCCATATCAGCAGTGCTGATATTCAGATGCTCGCGCCAGGCGCGTATCAGGCTCCAATCGTTGCCGGTTTTTAGATTGACTACAGCGGGCGGCAGGCGCGCGTGGGCCCCTGCAAACTTTTTGCGTGAGGGGCTCGGCGCGGATGCCGGCTTTTCATCGCTCGGGGCGGAGACGCTGTGACGCGACTCGCCTCGAGGTGTGGTGTGCGCCGTGACGGCGAGAAAGACGGCGCCGCCATTCAACTGGCGGTATTCGTCGTTGCCCACCCAGCACAGCGTTTCGCCGTTGTCGAGCTTGCATTCGCAATCCAGATGGGTGTTGCTGGGCATGCCTTCGAGAAGGGCGATGGTTTCCGTGGTCGTGGCGTGTCGCACCACACGGTGCAAGATACCGTCTGGCGAACGTACGAAGACGTCAGGAAGTCTCCAGGAAAACGGAATGGTCATCTCCACAAACGAAGCCCATTACACCACTGTCTAGCGCGGTTGTAATGGTGAATTTGGGGGGTTGCCCGCAAGTGTCGCGCGCGTGTCATTGCAGAGTGTTTCGGTTATCCCTGATTCTCACCAAACCTCGCGGCGGAAAGCAATTTCGGCATCACTTCGGCTGCGGCGCCGCGCAGATTGTGATGGGCCAGCGCATCCAGCGGCGTGGCGGCCGGGTTGACCTGCGCGACCGTGGCGCCGCCTGCGATGGCCAACTGCGGCAGTTCGGCGGCGGGGTACACCAGCGACGAAGTGCCGATGCTGAGCAGCAGGTCGCATTCCCGCACGGCGTCCGTCGCGTCGCGCCAGGCTTGTGCCGGCAGGCTTTCGCCAAACCACACGACGCCCGGCCGCACCGGCGCGCCGCATGCCGTACACGCAGGCGGCGTGATGCGCCGGCCGCCATCCGGTTCTTGCGGCGTTTCGGCGGCAAAGGTCTGCGGCGCGCCGCAGCGCGAACAGCGCGGCGCATGCAGGCTGCCGTGCAGATGCGTGACGGCGCGGCTGCCCGCGCGCTCGTGCAGATCGTCCACGTTCTGCGTGATGACGGTCAGCGCCGGGACGAGGCGCGCGAGGGTGGCGATGGCGTGGTGCGCGGCATTGGGCGCGGCGCGCAAGACCTGCGCGCGCCGCCATTCGTACCAGCCCCAGACGACGTCGGGATGTTCCCGGAAGGCTTCGGGCGTGGCCAGCGCCTGCGCGTCAAAGCGCGACCAGAGCCCGGTCAAGGCATCGCGGAACGTGGCGATGCCGCTTTCCGCGGACACCCCCGCGCCCGTGAAGACGACGACGCGGCGCGCGTCGCGCAGCGCCTGCGCCAGCGCGGGCGGAATATCGTGATGCGTGTTTTTCATTTCCAACCTTGTAGACAGTCCGATACGCTGCACGCGCCGGCAAGGACCTGTCAAGCGCGGTTGCGTGGGGTTGGTCCGTGCGGGAATCGGCGGGCGCGTGCGTTGCCGTCCTGAATCGTGGATACTCTTTTTTCATTCTGGGATTTGATCCCGCCTGGAGACCTGCAATGCCTGAATCGAACAACGGCCTGGAACGGCTGCGCCGTTTTATCGCCACCGCCACACGGCTGGCCGCGCCGCAGGCGCTGGACCAGACGCCCGAACTTGAGGCGGCGTTCGCGGACCTGGTGCGCCACGACGATTGGCTGCCCGAAGCCTGTACCGCCCCGCATCCGCAGTTCTATCAACAGTTCCTGCTGCATTGCGATCCGCTGGAGCGTTTCTCGCTGGTGAGCTTTGTCTGGGGACCCGGCCAGTCCACGCCCGTGCACGATCACGAGGTCTGGGGCTATGTGGGCATGCTGCGCGGCTCGGAGATCAATCAGCGGTTTGTGCGCGACGCTGACGGGCGTTTGGCGCCCGCAGGCGAGGCCACGACCCTGCGGCCCGGCGATGTGGAACGCCTGTCGCCGGCCGAGGGCGATATCCATCAGGTGTCCAACGCCTATCCCGACCGGGTCTCGATCAGCGTGCATCTGTATGGCGGCAATATCGGCGCGGTGTCGCGCCATGTTTACGACCCGGACACCGGTGTGGCCAAGCCGTTCGTGTCGGGCTATTCGTCGCCCAGCATGCCCAATCTGTGGGATCGGTCTGCCGCCGTCCGCGCCACGCTGGTCTAGGAAGGGCACTGCGGCAATTCCGCTGTTCCCGCGCCGCGTCTCGTGCTATGTTCCCGTCCTAAATATTAGGAAAAACTACGAATGGACAAGACGCTGCTCAAAGGACTCATGGTGCTGGAAGCGGTGACCGATGTGGACAATCCGCCTCGCACCATCGATGCGCTGGCGGCGCGCGTGGGCCTGACCCGCAGCAATACGCATCGCACCTTGCAGACGCTGATCCACGCCGGCTATGTCATCAAGGACGACGACGGAGGCGGTTACCGCGGCGCCGTGCGCCTGTTCGAACTGGCGGCGCGGCAGTTGGCGCAACTGGACGTGCGCAAGCTGGCCGCGCCCTACATGCGCACGCTGGCGGACCAGACCGGCGAGACCGTGCATCTGTCGGTGCTGGACGGCTTTGATGTGGTCTACGTGGACAAGATCGACAGCCCGCAGCCCATTCGCGCGTATTCCATGGTGGGCGGCCGCGCGCCCGCCTACGCGGTGGCAACCGGCAAGGCGCTTCTGGCCTATCAGGCCGAAGGCTACGTCGAACGTTACGCCGAGCAGATGGTGCGGCACACGCCGTCCACCATCGTGTCCATGCCGCTCTTGAAAGACGAACTGCGCAAGATCGCGCGTGCCGGCTACGCGGTCAATCGGGGCGAATGGCGGGAAGGGGTGGGCGGGCTGGCCGTGACCGTGTTCAACAGTCTGGACCAGCCCGTCGCGGCGGTCGGTATCTCGGGACCGCTGGACCGCCTGAGCGCAGCTAGGATGAAGCAGCTTGCGCCGGATGTGGCGGCCTGTGCGCAGTCCATCTCTCAGGGGATGGGATATCGCCGGGGATTCCTGGATCAATAGCGGGCGCGGCGCGCAGCGTGGCCGCGATCCGCTCGGCCTGATCGCGCGCCAGCCGGGCGTTCACGTCCATGGACGTGGTCCAGAAGTACGTGCCCCCTGCCAGGCTGCCCAGCACCGAGACGCCCGCCACGATCTGGCCGCCGGCGTTTGTCAGGCAGCCGGTGTCGTAGTCCAGCGCCAGTCCCCCATGCGAATCGGCTTGCGCGTGACCGTCGCGCAGCAGCTGGGACACGAGCGGATCGTCCGTGCGCTGCGCATCCACCGAGAAGCTCGTGGCGTTGATGAGATGCTGGCTCAGATGTTCGATCTGGCCGTCCGCCGTGCGCAATCGCGTGCGGAACAGGCCGGTAGCCGAATCGTGATCGCAGCCGGCAAAGCCGGCGGCAACGCGGAGCTGGTTCGCGCCGAACAAGGACTGCAATTTCAAGGCGTTGCGCATCGGGAAGGTGGCACGTCGCGCCATCCAGATTGATCGCCATTGCGACTGGAAGCGGCGCCGTTCGGCGCCCGGCAACAGATGCCAGATCTGGTCGACCGCCGCATTGGTGGCGGCTGCCACCGCCTGCCATGGACGCGGCGCCGCGGACGACCGGCGGATTTCATCGTCCAGTGCGGCTCGGGCGTCGCCTTCCATGCCAAGCACATCGTCGTCGTCCAGCGAACCTTGCAGCGCCCGCACCTCTTCCTGCAGCGCCTGCCAGATGATGTCCAGCGTCAGCGCGCCGCCGTGCCGGGCCGCCAGCCGAAGGGCGCCGTCGCGGCTCAGGTGCTGCAGCGTGCTGGGCGCGCGGTTGTGCGGGCTGCGCACCGACGGCAGCCGCCCGTTACGCGAGACGCACAGGATAGGCCCGCGGTGTCCGGCCTGCTGCAACGCGGCCACGGCGTCCACGGCGCTCAAGCTGGTGCCGACGATGCACACGGAGGCATCGGGCGCGATGGTGTGCGTCAGCGACGACACCGGATACGGGCTGTTGAAGTAACCCGCCGCGCCCTCCAGCGCGGGGAATGCCTGCGAAGGCAGGTTGCCGTTGCACAGCACGACGTGGCGCGCGGCGAGCGGCGCGCCGGGATCGGGCTGGACAAGCACGCGGCCGTCGGGCTGCGGCGTCACGCGATGTACGCGGCTGGGCACGTGTGCGAGCGTCACGCCCAGCGATTCGGCAAGCAGGCGGCAGCGCGCGTAGACCGCGCGCAGGTAGGCGCCGAACAGCGGGCGCGGCAGGAAGTCGGCGGGGTCGATCGTGGTGACGCCGAAGCCTTGGAGCCAGTTGGCATCCTGTTCGCGCAGCCAGTCGACAAAGTCCAGCCGATGGTCGGCGCGCGCGGACATGTTGCCCGCCGGAATGTTGAGCAGGTTGCTGCGCAGGTCGTCCTGGTACGCATCGCCAGGACCGGGGGCGGCCTGCGGCTCGAAGAGATGGATCGTTGGCGGGCGCACGCCGGGCGCGGCCTGCAGCGCCAGCAGGAACTGATAGAGGAAGCTGACGCCAACCGAGCCGCCGCCCGCGATGGCCAGGTCGGTTGCGGCCGGCGGGGCCGAAGCGGGGGCGCGCGTCATTTGGCCGCCGACAGGCGCACCACGTCGGCCCAGCGCGCGACTTCCTGCTTGAGCATCCGGCTGGTGTCGGCCGGCGAGGTGGCAATAGCGTCGGCGCCGAGTTTCAGGGCCGCTTGCTGCACGGATTCCATCGCCGCCGCCTTTTGCATGCCGCCCGACAGTTTGTCCACGACCGCGGGCGGCGTGCCCGCCGGCGCGAGCAGCGCGTACGTGGTGGCGACCGAATAATCCTTCACCCCCTGTTCCGCCAGCGTCGGCAGGTCGGGCAGCGCGGTGGCGCGCTTGGCCGTCGTGACGCCCAGCAGGCGGATCTTGCCGGTGGCGACCTGCGGCAGCAGCGCGGGCAGCGTTTCGATGACCATGTCGATCTGACCGCCCAGAAGATCCGTGATTGCCGGGCCGCTGCCGCGATACGGCACGTGCATGAGCCGCGTGCCGGTGACTGCCTGGAAGAGTTCGCCCGCCATGTGCTGCGAGGTGCCGGGTCCGGCCGACCCGAAGGTGATGGACCCCGGCTTGCTCTTGGCCAGCGCGATCAGCTCCTGCACGTTCTTGGCCGGGATCTTGCTGCTGTTCACCGCGACCGCCATCGGCATGCTGGTGGCCATGGACACGCCGACAAACGCGGTGCCGAAGTCGTAGCCCGGCTTGTCGGGCATGGCGGCGTGGATGGCATGGCTGCCCACCGCGCCCATCAGCAGCGTGTAGCCGTCGCCCGGGGACTTGGCGACGAATTCGGCGCCGATCTCGCCGCCCGCGCCGGCCTTGTTTTCAACGACCACGCTCTGGCCCAGGAAATCTCCCAGATGCTGCGCATAGATGCGTGCGGCGGCATCGGTCGCGCCGCCCGGCGGAAACGGCACCACCATGCGAACGGGTTTGGTCGGCCAGTTGTCGGCCGATGCGGGGTTGGCCGACAACGCCAGCACCGTGCTGGCCAGGGCAATACGCCACGACAGTCTCATGCAAGTCTCCTCGGTGGATGGGCCAGCATGCGACGGAGGCGATTCGCGATTGCGGGGCGCCGGAGCCGCTGCAGTCCTCTTTGTGAAATCCTAAATATTAGGATTGACGTTTCAATAAATGGTTTACGTAGAATTCCACACGGTGCTATGCTGGTCAACAATTAACCGCGACACCTAGGGATTGCACTAGGTGTGGCCCTGAAAGCGAACGGTTTTCACTGCGGCGGGTCTGGATGATGCCATCGTTGAAGGCCGCGTTTTATACTGTTTTTCGCATCCCAAATATTGAATTTTCATAACGAGAGGTCAGACATGACACCCAGTTCGTCGCTTGCCGGCATCACGGTGCTGGAGATTTGCAACGTTGCGGCGGGACCCTTTTGCGGCATGTTGTTGGCGGACATGGGCGCGGATGTGATCAAGGTGGAGAACCCGGAGGGCGGCGATACGCTGCGCAGCTGGCCGCCCATCTCGGACGGCTACAGCGAGAACTTCGCCTCGCTCAATCGCAACAAGCGGTCGGTGACGTTGAACCTGAAGGATCCTGGCGATCTGATCCTGGCGCGGGAGCTCGCGCTACGCGCCGACGTGCTCATCGAGAACAACCGGCCGGGCGTCATGGAACGGCTGGGCCTGGGCTACACGCAGTTGCGCGAGGCCAATCCCCGGCTGGTGTATTGCTCGATCTCCGCCTACGGCCAGTCCGGGCCGCGCGCGCAGGAGGGCGGCTTTGACCTGACCATTCAGGCGATGAGCGGCATCATGAGCGTCACGGGCGAGCCCGGCGGCGAACCGGTCAAATGCGGCGTGCCGCTGGCGGACTTTTCCGCGGGGCTGTATGGCGCGTTCGCCATCGCATCGGCGCTGCGCGCGGCTCAGGCAAGCGGGCAGGGCACGCATATCGACGTGCCGATGCTGGGCGCCACGCTGGGCATCGCCGCCTTGCAGACGTCCGAGTTCTTCGGCAGCGGCAAGGATCCGGTCAAGCTCGGGTCGGCCCATCCGCGCAATGCGCCGTATCAGGCGTTTCGCTGCAAGAACGGCTATTTCGGCATGGCCGCGGGCAATCAGGCGCTGTGGAAGGCCGTGTGCGCGACGGTCGGGCGCGAAGACCTGCTGGCCGATCCCCGCTTTACCGACACCAGCGCCCGCGCCCGCAATCAGACCGATCTGCGCGACATCCTGGAAGCAATCTTCGCCGAGCACGAGGCGCAGGATTGGCTGGCGCGGTTCCGCGCGGCCGGCGTGCCGTGCGCGCCGATCAACACCTACTCCGAAGTGCTGGCCGATCCGCAGGTCGAGCACATGGGCTGGGTGCAGGCGCTGGAGCTGCCCAATGGCGTGCAAACGCGCACGTTTGGTTTGCCCATTCGGTTCGATGGCGAGACCACGGCGCTGCGCCGCCGCCCGCCTGCGCTGGGCGAGCATAACGACGAGGTGCTGGGACCGCTGCGCGACGCCGGCAAGGGAGGCAAGCAATGAGCGTTCTGCGTATCGACCGGCAAGGGCCGCGCCACGTGCTGACGCTGGCGCGTCCCGAAAAAATGAATGCGCTGTCGGCCGACCTGGTCGATGCGCTGATCGCCGCGCTGGACGAGGCCGAGGGCGAACGTGCCCAGGTCATCGTGCTGCAAGGCGAGGGCAAGAACTTCAGCGCGGGCTTTGACTTTGGCGACTGGCAGACGCAGAGCGAAGGCGATCTGCTGCTGCGCTTCGTGCGGATCGAGACCCTGCTGCAGCGGCTGGCGGCATCGCCGTGCCTGACGGTGGCGCTGGCGCACGGGCGAAATTTCGGCGCGGGCGTGGACGTGTTCGGCGCCTGCAAATGGCGCATCAGCACGCCGGACGCCACGTTCCGCATGCCCGGTCTGAAGTTTGGGCTGGTGCTGGGCACGCGGCGTTTTGCGGCGCTGGTGGGTGCGGAGCGTGCGCGCACGATTCTTGAACAGGCCGCCACCTTCAACGCCGAAGACGCATTGCGCGATGGATTCGCCAGCCGGCTGGCAACACAGCAGGAGTGGCCGCAGATCGGCGAAGCGGCGCTGGAGACGGCGAGTGCGCTGACCGATGCCAGCCGCACGCAGCTCTACGCGGCCTTGTCGCAGGAGACGCCGGACACGGATATGGCGCGGCTGGTGCGCTCGGCTGCGGCGCCCGGCCTGAAGGACCGCGTGGCGGCATATCTGCAGGCGCGCTAGGCGCGTCCCATCGAGCAGGAGGAAGACAATGGCTTCAGGATTCAACCAAAAGAACAAGCAGTGCAGCTTGCAGGAACTGGCGGCGCTGGTGCCGAACGGGGCGTCGATCGCGCTGGGCGGCAGCTTTCTGCATCGCGGACCGTTCGCCTTCGTGCGCGAACTGATCCGCCAGGAAAAGCGCGATCTGGAACTCATCAAGCAGTCGCCGGGGTACGACGTGGACATCCTGTGCCGTGCGGGCGTGCTGCGCCGCGTGCGCGCGGGCATCGTTGCGATGGAAGGCAATTTCGGGCTGGCGCCCTGGTATCGCCGCGCCGTGGAGCGCCACGAGATCGAACTTGAGGAACACGCGTGCGCCAGCCTGACGGCGGGGCTGCGCGCATCGGCCTTTGGCGTGCCGTTTCAGCCTTGCGGCGGCCTGCATGGCAGCGGCCTGCCCGAATTGAACGGCTGGCAATGCCTGGACGATCCGTACGGCAGCGGCGAGAAGACCTGGGTGGTGCCCGCGATCAAGCCGGACTTCGCCGTGATCCAGGCGTCCGAAGTGGATGCGCTGGGCAACGTGCGCGTGCATGGCACGGCGCACTGGGATCGCATCATGTCGCGCGCCGCGGGCAGCGTGCTGGTCGTGGCCGAAAAGCAGGTGGACAGCGCGGTGTTCGAGGCGCAGCCCGAATCCACGCTGGTGCCGTATTTCATGGTGCAGGCCTTTGCGGTGGTGCCGCAGGGCGCGTGGCCGGGGTCGTGCTGGCCCGATTACGCCATCGACTATCCGGCAGTGGAAACCTACATGGACAAGAACAGCGATCTGCGCGCGCACATGGCGGCGGCGCCCGAATCGCGGGAGGGAAATCATGGCTGAGCAATGGTCGGGCTTTTCGTACATCGTCACCAATCTGGCGCGCTTCATCCGTCCTGACGAAATCACGTTCAGCGGCGTGAACTCCACCATGCCCATGCTGGCGTGCCTGCTTGCCAAGCGCGCCTACGACTGGGACTTTGTGTACATCAACGTGGCGGGCGGTGTGAACCCGCGGCCGTCGCACATCCCGTTGTCCAGTTCGGATCCGGTGCTGGCCGAACACACCGCGTCGATCTTTTCCAACGAAGACTTCTACGACCTGTGCACGCGCGGCCGCATGGACCTGACCTTTTTGGGCGCCGCGCAGATCGACGGCGCGGGCTGCGCCAACAACTCGTGCATCGGCGACTGGCATGAACCCAAGGTCCGGTTGCCCGGCGGGGGCGGGGGCGCGGTGATGCTGCCGACGGCCAAGCGCGCCTGCACCTGGCGCACCGAGCATTCGCGGCGTACGTTCGTGCCCAAGCTGGACTTCATGACGTCGTGGGGCGGCTTTCATGGCGTGGTGACGCCGATTGCGGTGTTCGTCAAACGCGACGGCCGTCTGGCTCTGCAATCCTGGCATCCGGAGTCCAGCCTGTCCGAAGTACGGGAACGCACGGGTTTCGAGTTCGACGCCACCGGCGCCGGTCCGACCGAACCGCCGACCGAGCAGGAAGCCCGCGCCTTGCGTGAGCTGGACGCCGGCGGGCAGTTCGAACGCGACGCCGCCGTCGCGCTGCGCTGATCGCGCACCCACCCATCCAACCGAAGCCCGGTACAGGGGAAATCAGTCATGACGATTGCCGATGCCACGGTCGTGGCGGCGTTTGCGCGCTTGTGGGGCCAGCCGGAATGGGCGGCTCGCACAGCGTTGGTGACCGCCGAGGAAACGGTCAGCTACGCGGATCTGCGCCGCCGCGTGGGACAGGCGGCGGGTGGCCTGCGGGCCGCGGGCGTTGCGCCGGGCGATTACGTCGGCGTGGCGATGGAGCGCTCTTTGGCGCAGGTGCTGGCCATTTTGGGCGTCATGGCGGCGGGCGCGTGTCCGTGCCCGCTGGAGCCGCGGCTGTCGGTGGAGGAAACCGCGCGGCGCGTGGCGGCGGTGGGCTTGAAGTGGATGCTGGCGGATGACGACAACGCCGCCACGGCCCGCGCCTGCGGCCTGCCCGAGGCGCGCGTGCTCGATGCCGCGCAGGTGGCAGCGGGCATTACCGACTGGGCGGGGGCGGACATTGCGCCGCAGGCGCCGGGCTTGCTGCTCTTCACGTCGGGCAGCACCGGCAATCCGAAAGGCGTGCTGCTTTCCCATCAAGGCCTGGTGAACAATGCGCGCGGCGTGCTGGCGCATACGGGCCTCACGCCATCGGATCGCCTGCTGCACGTGATGCCGCTGCATCACACCAACGCACTGAACAACCAGATCTTCACGCCGCTGTTGGCCGGCGCCAGTGTGGCGCTGGCCGGCCGGTTCCGCGCGCAGGACATGCCCGGCCTGCTGGCCGTGTTCAGGCCCACGATCATCACCGGCGTGCCGACGATGTATGCGCGCATGCTGGAACTGACGTTCGATCCGGACAGCCTGGCCGGGCTGCGTTTCGCGCGTTGCGGCTCGGCGCCCATCACCGAGGCCTTGCATCGCCGGATCGAAGCCTTTCTCGGGTGCCCGCTCGTCGTGTCTTATGGGCTGTCAGAGGCCACCTGCACATCCACGATGAATCCACCGGACGCGCGGCGCGTGGGATCGGTGGGCACGGTGCTGCAAGGCCAGGACGTGAGCCTGCGCCTGCCCGATGGCGGCGTGGCGCCGGCCGGCGCCGAAGGCGAAATCTGCATTGCGGGCGACAGCCTGATGCTGGGCTATCTGGGCGTGGACAGCGCGGACGCGGGGGCGCCCGGGCTGCTGCGCACCGGCGATCTGGGCCGCTTCGACGCGCAGGGCTACCTGACCATCACCGGGCGCATCAAGGACGTGATCATCCGGGGCGGCGAGAACATCTCGCCCGCGTTGATCGAAGGCGTGGTGACGGGGATGGCCGGCATCGCCGCCTGCTGCGTGGTGGGGGCGCCGGACGATGACCTGGGCGAGACGCCGGTGATCTTCGTCCAGCGCAACGGCGAATCCGCGCCAGACGCGGCCGCCATACAGGCCGAGGTGCTGGCGCGGCTGGGCAGGATCTATGTGCCGCGCGACGTCTGCTGGACCGACAGGCTGCCCGAGAACGCGGTGGGCAAGGTCGACCGCAAGGCGTTGGCGCGCCAGGCGGCGGCGCGCGAGGCTGTGCAGTAAATGCGAAAGGGGGGCGCGATGCCCCCCTTGCGTGTGAATGGTTCAAGCGTCAGTCATTCGACCTTGCCGATTCGTTGGACGGCCACTTCCAAAGAGGCCGAGTCCTTTTTCCAGTAGTCGTCGAATGCCGGCGCGTCCAGGTACTGCACCGGGCTGCCGGTGCCGGCAATGCGCGCCTGCACCGCCGGGTCGTCCGCGATCTGCTTGACGGCCTGGCGCAGTTTGTCGATGACTGCCGGCGGGGTGCCGGCCAGCGCGAAGACGCCGGACCACTGCACGAAGCTGGCGTCGTAGCCCTTGGATTTCAGCGACGGCACGTCGGGCAGACTGTCCAGCTTGCCCTCGCCCCAATGCGCCAGCGGCCGCACGCGTCCGGCCTGGATCAGTTGCATCACGCTGGACGGGCCGGTAGCCAGCGCATCGACCTGGCCGCCGACCAGGGCCTGCACAGCGGGACCGGCGCCGGTGAACGGCACGTGCATCATCTTGATCCCGGCGGCGTTCTGCAGCATTTCCATCGGCACGTGCATCGTGCCGTAGATGCCGGAACTGCCGTAGCTCAGCTTGCCGCCCTGTTTCTTTGCGGCGTCGATGAATTCGTCCAGCGTCTTGTAAGGGGCGTCCGCGCGCACGACCAGCACGGTGGGATCGGCGGTGATGCGGGCGATCGGCACGAACTGGTCAAGCTGGTAGGCCGGCTTGCGTTCGAGCAGGCGGTCGGCGGCGGGCAGGATGGAGATCGACGATAGGCTCAGCAGCAGCGTGTAGCCGTCAGGTTTGGCGCGGCCCGCCTGGCCGATGCCGATGGCGCCGCCCGCGCCGCCCTTGTTTTCGATGACGATGGGCTGGCCCAGCTTGTCGCCCAGGGCCTGGGCCAGGGGCCGGGCGATGGTGTCGGCGACGCCGCCGGGCGGGAAGGGCACCACCATCGTGACGGGACGCTCGGGGTATCCGGCGGCCATCGCGGACGTGGCGCCCAGGCATAGCAAGGCGGCCGCAGCCGCCCGTCTTGCTACATGCTTGCAGCGCAGGTTCATGTCTCACTCCTTAGGTCTTTTGTGCTGCGCGGCGCCGGTTGCTTGTGACCGGCGCTCGTTTACGCGGGCGTCAGACGAATCGGTTTTCGATGCGTCCAATGCCGTCGATTTCGATCCGGACGACGTCTCCGTGCTTGAGGAACTGCGGCGGATTCAGGCCCTGGCCCACGCCGGCAGGCGTGCCGGTGGCGATGACGTCGCCGGGATACAGGGTGATGCCGCGCGAGCAAGTCTCGATCAGCGTGGGGATGTCGAAGATCAGGTCTTCCGTGTTGCCGTCCTGGCGCAGATCGCCGTTGACCCAGCAGCGCACGCGCGTCTGGCGGCCGTCCAGCTCGTCGGCGGTGACCAGCCACGGACCCATGGGGCAGAAGGTGTCGAACGACTTGCCCAGGTCCCACTGCTGGTGGCGCATCTGCACGTCGCGCGCGGTGACGTCGTTGACGACCGTGTAGGCGATGACGTGGCTCATGGCCTCGGCGCGCGAAATATTGCGGCCGCCCTTGCCGATGACCACGGCCAGTTCGGCTTCGTAGTCGATCTTGTCGGAGATGCCCGTGGGCAGTGTCACGTCGGACCAGGGGCCGACCACGGTCTGCGGCACCTTGGTGAAGACGATGGGCCAGGATTCCGGATTGGCGTCGTTGTCCTTGAACACGGAATCGCGCAGTTCCTTGGCATGGGCGTGGTAGTTGCGGCCCACGCAGAACAGGTTGCGCGGCTGCGCGGGCAGGGGGGCTTCGTGCTCGACCTGATCCCAGCGATAGACCGGACCCGTCTGAGCGGGCAGGGCGCGGCCCTCGGCCAGCCACTGCACCGCCGTCAGCGCGCCGGCGGCCGCAAGTGCCGGCGGGAAGTCCAGCGCGGTGACCGTGCTGCCGTCGTCCGACACCACGCCCACGCGCCGCTCGCCATTGACTCGAAATACCGCGATTTTCATGCTTGCTCCTACGGCGGCCGAGGCCGCCTTTGATGAAATACCAAAAAATACCAATTTGATTGTTCAGAGGCCCAATTGCTGGTGTTGGGCAGAATAAACCAAAATTCTTCTCAGGCGAATCCGTTTTATGGCTGTGGCTGAAGATTTTATTGGACTGATTTGGTATCATCCGCTGCGTATTTCATCCGGGAACACCCATGGACAAAGCCTCCGCCATGCGGGCGGTCATCATCGAAAACCTCCAGTCGGGCGTGTGGGCCGCGGGCCATCGCCTGCCGACGGAACGCGCGTTGAGCGAGCAATTCGGCATCAGCCGGTCAACCGTGCGCCGCACGCTGACGCAGTTGAAGGAAGAAGGCCTGATCTCGCAGCGCGTGGGCAGCGGCACTTACGCCAACCCGCCCTCCGCGCTGGCGCAGACCGAGGCGCTGCTGCGCGGCGAGGTGTTGTCCACCAGTCCGGCCGAACTGATGGCTGCGCGGCTCGTGCTGGAGCCGGCCATTGCGGCGCTGGTCGTGCAGCACGGCACGCCGGCGGATTTCGCCGCCATGCAGAACGCGTGCGTTGAAGCGGAGGCGGCGGGCAGCTTCGAGGCCTTCGAAGTGTGGGACGCCAAGCTGCACGAGCTGATGGCCACGGCCACGCACAATCTCTTCATCGAAAAGGTGTTTGCGCTGATGACCGCGGCGCGCTCGCAGGCGACATGGGGCGCGCTCAAGCGCAAGAGCCTGACGCCCGAGCGGCGTGCGGCGTATCAGGTAGAGCACCGCGAGATCGTCGAAGCGCTGCACGACCGCGACGCGGACCGCGCCATGGCGGCCGTGCGGCGGCATCTGGTGCACGTCAGGGAGAATCTGCTGGGATAGGGGGGGCGGGCTTAATTCACGCCCAGATGCCGTTGCAGCGCATCCAGAAACACCTTGGCCCGCGCCGGCGTGACGCGGTTGTCCGATAGCGCGTAGATGGTGGCCGATGGCAGTTTCCAGTCGGGCAGGATCTGTTCCAGCGCCAGTTCCCGCAGCGTTTGCGACAGCGCCTGATGGCTGGGCATCCAGGCGATTCCCAGCCCGGCGGTGGCCAGCTGCACGCCCAGCGCCGCGCTGTTCGTGCCGATGTGGGTCGGCCCGCGGACATTGAGCAGGCTGTCGCCTTCGCCCAGCGTCCAGTCCGGCAGACCGCCCGTGATGATGCGCTCGTGCAGGCCCAGGTCTTCCGGGCAGGTAGGCCGCCCGAAGCGGTCCAGATAGCTGCGGGCCGCCACAAGAATCCATTGCACCTGGGCCACGTGTTTCTGGATCAGCGCGGAATCATCGAGCTCCCCCGTGCGCAGCATCAGGTCGAAGGGCTGGCCGTTGCGGGCGGTGCCGGCCGAGCCAAGCTCCACTTCGAACGAGATCTGCGGATAGGTCTCGCGCAGTTCCTTCAGCACCGCCGGGAGGATCATGGTCAACCCCGGCATCACCGACACGCGCAGGGTGCCGGCCAGATGGTTCAGGCTGGAATGAATGCTTTCGTGCGCGGACAGGGCGGCTTCGACGTGCACCGCGCATTGGTCGAAATACTGCTGGCCGATCGCCGTCAGGCCGATGCTGCGGGTGGTGCGGTTCAGCAGCTTGTACCCCAGCGTCTGCTCCAGCTGCGTCAGGCGCCGGGACAGTGTGGCCACGGGGAGGCCGAGTTCGGCGGCGGTAGCGGACAGCTTGCCGCGTTTGGCGACTTCCACGAAGTAGTGGATGTCCTGCATCGAAATATCGTTTCTGTTCATGATGGTTTCCGGGCGCGAGCCTTGATTGCCAGGGTATTTTCAGCGTGATGGGGCGTGGCGATTGTTGTCATTGCGGCAACATCGTGGTCCCTGCGCCGGGGCTACTGCCGCGCGGCGCGCCGGCCTACGATTTGGGCGTCGAACAAACCAGCGCCACACCCGATACCCCCATCGGGAAGCGCCCAACCACCCAGGAGTCACCATGAGCCAACGTCTCAACGCCTTTGCCCAGTCGCCCGAACTGTTCAAGAAATTTGTCGAATTCAGCATGCTGGCCAAGGCTGGCGCGATCGAGGAGTCCATCCTGACCCTGGTCGACATCCGCGCCTCGCAGATCAACGGCTGCGCCTTCTGCCTGGACATGCACATCAAGCAGGCCAAGATCGCCGGCGAACGCGAACTGCGCCTGCACCACGTCGCCATCTGGCGCGAATCGAACCAGTTTTCGGCGCGCGAACGTGCGTGCCTGGCCTGGACCGAAGCGCTGACCACGCTGGGCGTGCACGGCGTGCCGACCGAAGTGTATGAGCGCGTGCGCGGTGAACTGTCCGAAAAGGAAATCTCGGACCTCAGCTTTGCCATCATGGCCATCAATGGCTGGAACCGCCTGAACGTGGGCTTCCAGACCGTGCCGGGCTCCGCCGACAAGGCTTACGGGCTGGACAAGGCCCAATTCAACTAAGGAACGATCATGAAAATCCTCGTCATCGGCGGCACGGGCCTGATCGGCTCCAAGCTCGTCAAGCTGCTTACCGAACGCGGCCATGAGGCCATCGCCGCGTCCCCCGCCACGGGCGTGAACACCATCACGGGCGAAGGCCTGGATGCGGCCCTGGCCGGCGTTGACGTGGTGGTCGACGTCGCCAACTCGCCGTCCTTCGAAGACAAGGCCGTGCTGGAGTTCTTCCAGACCTCGGGCCGCAATCTGCTGGCCGCCGAAAAGCGCGCCGGCGTGCGCCATCACGTTGCGCTGTCGGTGGTCGGCACGCGCCGCCTGGCCGAAAGCGGTTACTTCCGCGGCAAGATTGCGCAGGAAGACCTGATCGAGGCGGCCGGCCTGCCGTACACCATCGTCCACAGCACGCAGTTCTTTGAATTCCTGGGCGGCATCGTGCAGTCGGGCACGCAAGGCGATGAAGTGCGCCTGTCGTCCGCCTACGTGCAGCCCATCGCGTCCGACGACGTGGCGCTGGCCATGGCCGACGCGACGCTGGGCGCGCCGGTGAACGGCATCGTGGAAATCGCCGGTCCCGAGAAGGTCAGGCTGTCGGAACTGGCCCAGCGCTACATGGGTAAAATCGGGGACACTCGCACCGTGCAGGCGGACGCCGGCGTGCGCTATTTTGGCGCGCTGCTGGACGACGACACACTGGTGCCGGGATCCGGCCCCCGCCTGGGCAAGATCGACTTCGAAACCTGGTTCAGCCGTTCGGGCACTAAAAAGTAGCGGCGGGCACAAGGACCCTCATGAGCAAACTGCGGCCTCCTTCCCAAAGCCTCCTGGACAAGTACCGGGGCGGCGACTTCCGTCCCCTGTACACCACCAGCGTGACGGTGCGCGGCGGGGAGGCCGCGCACGGCCGCGCCTCTGGCATTGCCATCTCGGACGATGGCGAACTGATCGTGGAACTGCGCCTGCCGGTCGAGTTGGGCGGCACGGGCGGGGGAACCAACCCTGAACAGCTGTTTGCCGCCGGCTACGCGGCGTGTTTTCACGGCGCACTGAGCATGCTGGCCGAGCGGTCCGGCCTTTCCATTCCCGAAGCTTCGGTCACGGCCACGGTTTCGTTCGGACGAGATCCGGTCGATGGCCTGTTCGCGCTGACCGCGGACGTCAACATCCACCTGCCCGGCCTGGACAAGGCCCTGGCCGAGGAACTGGTGCGCAACACCGAACGCCTCTGTCCGTATTCCAAGATGGCGCAGGGCGGCATTGAAAGCGTGGTGGCGCTGACGCAGTAGCGCGTTTTTCTTCAAGCCTGCTTCGCCAGCAGGCTGTCCAATATCTGCAGGTCCATCGCGCGGATGTTTTCGGTCATGTAGTCGATGAACACGCGCATGCGCGCCGGCAGATGCTGGCGGCTGAGAAAACACAGGTAGTGGCCGCGGTCGTCGGGTGAATATTGCGGCAGGCAGGCCACCAGCGTGCCGGCGCGCAGGTGGTCGCAGACCTGGTAAGCGGCCATCTGCGCAATGCCGTGACCATCCAGCACCGACTGCAGCACCAGATCGGCATCGTTGAACGTCAGCATGCCCGGCGGCGCCACCTTGCGCAGCTGGCCGGCCACCTTGAATTCCCATTCGAAAACGCGGCCCGACGCCAGCTTGAAATTCACGCAGGCGTGGTCGGCGATGTCGTCGACGCTGGCGGGCAGGCCGTGCGCGGCGGCATAGGCGGGCGAGGCGCACAGCATCATCTGCATCGGGATGATCTTCTTGGCGATCACCTGGCTGTCTTCCATGCGCCCATTGCGGAAAGACACGTCGACCCGGTCCGTGGTGAAGTCGGTGGGGCCGTCGTCCAGCAGCAGCTCGACCGAGATACCGGGATTGGCCTCACGAAATCCCATGAGCAGCGGGGCAACGATCTTGCGGCCGAAACCCACGGTGGCGCACACCCGAAGCTGGCCTGACGGCGGGCCTTCACGCAGATCGCGCATGTCGTCCAGGGCCTGGATGATGCGCTCGACGCCGGGATGGCATTGTTCGTAAAAACGCTGGCCCTCGGGCGTGAGCGAGGTGCTGCGCGTGGTGCGCACGAACAGGCGGGTGCCAAGCTGGTCTTCGAGCTTCTGGACGCTGCGGCTGACGGCCGAGCGGCCGATGCCGAGCCGGTCGCCCGCCTTGGCAAAGTTGCCCTCGGCGGCAACGGCAATGAAAGCCATGACACCGGCATAGCTGGTGGCAAAGCTGTCGGCCAGGGAGTCCGGCCCGTTCGAAGGGGTATCCGAGGGGATTGGGTAGGGTGTCGACATGGTGGCGGCGCCGCAAGTGGGTTGATCCTACAGCTAAGACGGCGGGCGCCGCAATCTTGTGACATCAAGCCCAAAAGAAAAAGGCCTTCCCCGGGGGGAAGGCCTGCAGGAGTGCCGAAGGGCGCGATCCGCCCGGCGTCCCTATTTGACCGGCGTGAGGGCGGGCGCGCCTTGCTTCTTGATGAGGACGACCACGAACTTGGCCGGCTCGGTCTGGCTGGCGTTGCGTCCCACGGTGTGGATGTCGTCGGGGCCTTCGTAGAAGGTCTCACCGGGCTTGAGCGTGACTTCCTTGCCGCCCTTGACCTGCATGACGATCGTGCCTTCCAGCACGTAGACGAAGGCGGAGGCGTCGTGGCGGTGGACGGGGTCCGCGCCGCCGGGCGGGTAGTCGACGACGAGCATCAGGGCTTCCTTGCCGGGGATGTCCGGCAGGGCCTTTGTCATCACTTCGGTGACGATGGGGTCGGTTGGTTTGGGCGTGGCCTGGGCGTGATGGGAGGCGGCTTGGGCGGGTTGGCTGAGTAACGTTGCTGTGGCGATGAAGGGTAAGAGGAATTTCGTTAGCTTTGACATGGTTTGTCCTTGGAGGGTGACGGGTCCATCGTAGAGTTGGTGGGGGCGGGGCGGTAGGTCCGTTCTGGGGATCACGGTGTTGCCTGGGATGCACCAACGTGTTGGGGCGGCTGACGTTGGGGCGGCATTGGGTCGTCGGAAGCCGTGGTCTTCGTAGGTCGCCCGACGCCGTGGTCACCGGGGAGGCGATCGCCCACGATTGCGGTCCGGAGCCTTCGCTCCGGACTCGCCTAGGCGGCCCCCCCCTTCGTCATCTTCGTCCGCCTTCGGCTACCTTCAGATTCCCTCGGGCGCATCGACGGCGCTCGCCTCCCCGGTGACCACGACGCCGTGCTGCTAGGGTCTTTGGTTTGCGCGCTGCAAGACCTGTGTGCAGGGCAGGGGATCTGCGGGGTCGCTGGGTTGCTGCCGCCCGGGCGGCGGCAACCCGGCATTGGGTCGGTGGGACGGCGTGGCGGTGTGCGCTTCGCGCTGGTGGTGGGTGGTTTGCGAATGGGCCGTCGTCACGGGGGGAGGGGCGGTGATGGGCGGTGCGCGTCGACCGTCAGCGACAACCTGCCGACCCGTACGCGCGCCGCCCATCGGGCACCGGAGTTCAATTGACGATTAGGGGCGGTGCCGTTTGAAGTCGCGAGAGCGTCTGCCGCTGCCGGTGTCTGACACCCTCGGGAGATGGACTTGGCATGACGCGAATCTCGCCAGGGTGTCAGACACCTGACTCAGAAGCAGCCACACGCGAAGCGTCATCGTCACGCCGTAAGACGCCGCGTAAGCCCACGAAGGCCGCCCGCGCGGCCGGCCGGGGGCGGGCACCGCAAGACGCTCGTCTTCCACACAAGCGCGTGCAAGAACCTAAAGAACCCAACTCGCCCCGACGCCCGCGAAGATCAAGCAACCCGAGCCCGGTGTGGCGTGGGCCTGGGGTGGGCGGGGCGTTTAGATGCGCCCGACGGAAACCGTAGGGAGCCGAAGGCGGACGAGATTCTATGGTCTTGGTCAAGCAATTGCTGGTCGCAATTTCTCTGAATCAAAGGGTTGACCTGTTCGCCATACCCCGTGCGCGATCCGCAGGAGTTTGCGGGCGATTATGACCAAGGCCGCAGTCGAGGCCAGCCCTCGAGCCCTGAGCATGGCGTAGTAATCCTTGAATTGTTCCGTGCGCGCCGCTGAGCTAGCCGCGTTGTAGAGCAATGTCCTCGCCGCTTTATCGCCCTGCTTGCTTAGCCGGCGCCGACCAACTTTTCTTCCGGATTCGTTCGGCCTCGGATCCAGGCCACAGAAGGCTACCGCCGCATCGCTGCTGGCAAATTCGATCCGGCTGAACAAGCTCGTCAGGGCAACGCCGGTTATCGGTCCTATGCCGCAGATGCCGGTCAGCAGACCGTATGTCTTGGCCCAGTCACTCTGGGCCTTAATCTTGGCGATCATTTCCCGTTCGAGTTGCTCTGACCAAGCCGTCAAACTTGCGAGTGCCTTCTTCTGATGGCTGCTTACGCAACCATGTCGCTGTGCCGACAAACGCAAGGATGTGCCTACACGGACCACCGTCGATCTCAGCGCCTGAAGTGCTCTGACTTCCTGCAATTCTGGAGATATTGGTTCGTAACGATGCAGTTTTTTTTGATGCTGCGCGATGTATTGCGCGATGACGGCGGCATCCAATCGATCTGTCTTGCCGCGATTCCCCAACGAGATTGCGTAATGATGGACGTGGGTCGGATTAAGGACATAAACCTCAAATCCGCGCTCATGCGCCGTACGAGCCAGGAGCTCTTGATAGCCTCCTGTCGCTTCCATGGCGATCACACTAGTGGCCGGCAGACGCTTTAACCAGCCCACGATGCTGGAGCGATTGTTGGGCAAGACGCCCGTCACGATCTCTCCGTCAGACGCGGCTACTTGAAGCTCAAACTTGCCGACATCGACCCCAATAAAAACGATTGAAGTTTGCATGACAGCTCTCCCTGCGATACGTTAAGTCCGCTGGGGTAGCCACGCCTCGGGCGTTACCTTGCGATCAATCGGCGGTCTCGGCCGCTAGATTCCTTATCGACGCGTGAGGCGGGGTGGGATGCTCTCGTAGTGGCAGTCCGGGTGCAACCGGCTGATGGTTGACGACGTCCCTCACCCCAGCGTCTTTCTTCTTCGAAAGACGCATTCACACCATACAAGGTTGAGGACGGGGCAGTCCGGAGCGAAGGCTCCGGACCGCAATCGGAGCCCCGCCCACCCCAGGCCCACGCCGCGCCGGGCGTCTTAAGAACTCAACCGCGCTCCAAACTCCAGCCAGACACCACGCAACCAACAACTCCAAAAACGCGCAAACCGCATAAATCAGGCGCGCTTGAGCGAAGCAGCAATACGAGCCAGCTTATCCGGATTGCGTTGCACCAAAACCCGCGTCAACCGCTCCCCATCGGTCTCGTAAGACTGCACGGATTCCAACTCGCCATCGATGAACCGCAGCAAGGTCCATTGCCCATTTACCTGCACCACCTCGACCTCCAGCGCATCGCGATAGCGGCGCTTGCCGGCATAAAAGAGCTGCGCCAGTCGCTTGCCGCCCACCAGGCTGGCGAACGCCGTGACCTTGTCGCCGCCGTCACCGATGAGTTCGGCGTCGTCGCTCAGCAACGCAAGCAGCCCGTTGAAGTCGCTGCGCTGCATTGCATCCGCAAACGCCTGCAACAGGCGCTGCAGCGTTGCGCGCGGCACTGCTTCGCGCGGCGCGCCCTGGCGTAGTTGCTGCCGCGCCCGCCGCACCATCTGGCGAATGGCGGCCGGGTTTTTGTCCAGGGTCTGCGCGATGTCTTCGTAATCCGCGTCGAACACATCGCGCATCAGAAACGCCGCACGGGCATCCGGCGACAGGCGTTCCAGCATGAAAAGAAACGCCACCGACACGTCGTCGGCCATCTCGTGGATCTGTTCCGGCGTTGACGGCGCGGCCATCAGCATCGGCTCCGGCAACCAGACGCCCACGTAGTTCTCGCGCTCGGCCTTCGCGGCGCGCAGGTGGTCGATCGACAGGCGCGTCGTGGCGGTGACCAGCCACGCTTCCGGGTTCTGGATGACGGCGCGGTCCGCGCCATGCCAGCGCAGCCAGGCTTCCTGCACCACGTCTTCGGCCTCGGCCACGGCGCCCAGCATTCGGTAGGCGATGGCATAAAGGCGGGAACGGTGCTGGTCGAAGAGGGCGACAGAGTCGGTCATGGAGGGGGCCAGCGCCGGAACGAGGGGGGAGGGAGGCAGGTATTTTGCCGCAGGGGCCTGCCTGCGACAAGCGCGCCGGGCATCCATGCCGGCCTCCCATCCTGGCTTGCGCCGACTACAGCACGATGTCATTCGTGCACAGCGGCGGCAGCGCCGTGGCGCCGCGCATCTGCTTTAAGTCCCGTTCCACCATCGTGCTCAACTGGCTGATCGGCACGTCGTTCGCGTTGCCCTCAAACGGGTTTTCGGTGCTCTGGCCCACCTGTTCCAGCGACGTGTAGATCCACGAAATGATGACGCTGAAAGGCACCGCCAGCCACGCCATCTGGCCCTGCATGAAGCCGCCGGCCGCCTCGCCGATCTGGTCGAACTGGGCGGTCAGGCCGAAGGGCAGGGCCACGCAGAATGCGCGTACGAAAAGCGTGTTGATGATGGCGTACTGGCGCGGATACGGAAAATCCTTGATGCGTTCGGCCTGGCCTTGCAGATCGAGCAGGTCGCGAATGCGGCCATTCAGATCGGCGTACTCCGAGGCCGTGATTGCGCCGTCGTCCAGCAGTTGCCTTGCCGCGCGGCCTTGCCCGTCCAGAAGCTGCACCGCCTTGTTGTCGGCCGCAGCCAAGGCCGTGATTTCCGCCGCCGAAAGGTAACGGGCCAGCGCGGATTCAAGCGGCATGCGGCGCTCGGGAATCACGTAGCGCTTGCCGTACTCCGCATTCGGCCGGTTCTGCATGGACTCCCACACGCGGGGCGCGCGAAGCTGATAACGCAGCGCGGTCAGCCACGCCAGATGCCGGTCGACCAGTCCGGCCTCGCGTCCCGCGTCACCGGCATAGTGGCCGCACAGCACGCCCCACGCGCGGCTGGCGCTGACGATGCCCATCCAGATCTTTTGCGCCTCCACGGTGCGCGTGTACGTCTGCACATTCTTGAAGCCCACGACGAACGTCGTCGCCGTGCCCAGCAGCGTCACTACCGATAACGGCAGCGTCAGCCACTTCATGCCGGCCACCTGATACAGCAGCACCGGCACAAGGCTGAACGTGGCGAGGACGTAGATGGTCCGGCGCGTCCAGACGACGAATTCGCACAAGCGATAGGATTTTCCGAGGTGCATGATGTCGATTTCCAGATTGCCTTCAAACGTCCGTTCAAGAAGCGGACGACCCGGCCTGGCGCGCCGTCTTCGCGCCCCACGCGCGCCGTGCGTAGCGATATGCCAGGAAAAGCGCCACCGCGGAGCCGGCAACGACAGACGCGCGCCCGCCCAGCGCGCTCAACGCCGCCAGCAACGCTTCCACGCGTGCGGAAAACGCCGCGCCCAGCACCAGGCCCACCGCGGCCCACAACGCCAGGCCCGCGCAGTCGTGCCAGACGAACGACCGCAGCCGTGTGCCGCTGGCGCCGCACAACGGCACCGCCACCATCGACAGTCCCGGCATGAAGCGCGCGACGATCAAGAGGCGCACGCCCCAGCGGTTGAAGAAGCGCTCGGTCCTGCTGATGCACGCGTCGCGCGAGAGCGACAGGTTGCAGACGGTGTGCAGCGTGCGGGGGCCGTAGCGTCTGCCGCCGCGAAACCACAGCAGGTCGGCCAGCACGCCCGCCAGCACCGCGGCGGCCAGCACCACGGCCAGCGGCAGGGCAACATGGCCCGATGCGCCGGCGGTGGCCGCCTGGCTGGCGCCCACCGCGATAAGCGTGGGCATGACGGGCAGCGGCAGGCCGAGCGACGCGCCCAACACATTCAGGAATACGGCCAGCACGCCGTATTGCGCGATCCATTCATGCGGCAGCATGCGGCGCTCCGTGCGTCTGGCCGTGGGGGACGATGGTGGGCGTGCGCATGGGGGGATCTCCTGGAATCACCGCGCCGCGGTGCGTGGCGGGTCAGGACAAATCCTAGAGATTGCGCCCTCGGCGCGGTAGACCCGCGCAGGGACGCACGGTGTTGTCCGGGCGACAACAATGGGCTGCGGGGACGCCGGGGGCGAGGTTTAGGCGCTTTCGCGGGTCACGATGCGAAAGCCGATTTCCACAACCGATTGCGCGGGACGCTGTCCGTTCGCGCGCAGGCCGATCATCTCGGCTGCCTGCGCACCGATCGCCGCGCCGTCCACGTGTACGGACGTGATGGCCGGGGACATCGATGCGGCGATCTCCATGTCGCCAAAGCCCATCACGGCCAGTTGCCGCGGCACCTCCAGTCCTTGCGCGGCGGCCTCGGTCAGGACGCCGGCGGCCATCATGTCCGAGCTGCAGAACACCGCGTCGATGCCCTGGTTTGAGCGCTGCAAGGCGCGCAGGCCTTCGCGGCCCTGCGCGTGCGTCGTCGGCGCGGGCATGTAGTGCACCAGCGGTTCGGGCAGCCCCGACTCGACGGCTGCGCGAACCAGGCTTTCGGCACGCAGCCGGGCGCGGTGGTCGTCGCCGCTCAGCACCGCCTGCCGCGTCTTGCCCGCGTCGCGCAGGTAGTGGCTGACCGCCGCGCCGATCGCGTCGTGCGACAGGCTGAGCAGCATGTCGATCGGGGCGTCCGTGGCGTCCCACGTTTCCACGATGGGGATGCCGGACGCCTTGAGGAGCTGCCGGCCCTGCGGAGAGTGCATCACTCCTGTCAGCACGATGCCGTCGGGACGGCGGCCGATGATGGCGCGCAGCAGGGCGTCTTCGCGCGGCGAGTGGTAACCGCTTTGGCCGACCATGAGCTGGAAGCCCTTGGCCTCCAGCGACTGCGTCAGCGCGGTCAGCATGCCGCCGAACAGAGAACCGGCGATCGACGGCACCAGCACCATCACCAGATTGCTGCGCGACAGGCGCAGGCTGCCCGCCATCAGGTTGGGCACGTAACCCAACGCCTGGATCGCGGCGTTGACCTTGTCCAGCGTGGCCGGCGAGACCTGCTGCGGCGTATTGATGGCGCGCGACACGGTGATCATCGACACCCCGGCCGCCTGCGCCACCTCGCGCACGGTCACGTTGGCGCGCTCTGACGAGCGGGAGGGGGAATCGGCTGGCGGCATTCGGGGCGGGTGCATTGAAAAAGGGACAAAAAGCGTGGCTTGAAACTGGCGTCAAGCCTAACCGCAGACGCCGCCTTTGCGGGCCGGGTGTGCTCAGGGTTTGTCCGGATGGCGGACGGCGAATGCGCCGAAATATCCTAACGGCGCCGTGATGTTAACGTTAACAAATAAAATGGTAACGTTAACGTACATAAAAGAACTTAAACCGGAGACAGTAATGACGAGCAATGCGCGCAAGTGGATTCTTGGTTTGACCCTGATGGCTGCAGCCGGCGTGGCGCAGGCCTGGCCCGACAAGGCCGTCACGGTCGTCGTGCCGTTCCCGCCCGGCGGCGCAACCGATTCGGTGGCGCGTGCTCTGGCCAACAAGCTGGGCGAACAGCTCAAGCAGTCGTTCGTGGTGGAAAACAAGGCCGGCGCCACCGGCACGATCGGCGCCTCGCAAGTCGCCCGCGCCGCCCCGGACGGCTACACGCTGATGGTTACGTCGCTGGCCCCGCTGGTCGTGGCCCCGCACCTGATGAAGGGCATCACCTATGATCCGGCCAAGGATTTCACGTACCTGACGGTGGCCGTGCAGACCCCGAACGTGCTGGTGGTCAGCCCGCAGCTCGCCTCCAAGATCAACAGCGTGCAGGACGTGCTGACGCTGCTGAAGGAAAAGCCGGGCGCGATCAGCTTCGCGACGTCGGGCGCGGGGTCGTCCGATCACCTGACCGCCGAACTCTTCTGGCAGAAGACCGGCACCAAGGGCCTGCACGTGCCGTACAAGGGCGGCGCGCCGGCCATTTCCGATCTGCTGGGCAACCAGGTTGAGATGTCGTTCCAGAATGTGAACGCCGTGCTGCCGCACATCAAGTCCGGTAAGCTCAAGGCCATCGCCGTCACGGGTTCCAAGCGTTCGCCGGTGCTGCCCGACGTGCCCACGTTCGCCGAAGCATCGGTGCCGGGCGTCGACGTCTACGCCTGGCAGGCCGTCGTGGCCCCCAAGAACCTGCCCGCGGACGTGCGCGACAAGCTGTCCGCCGCCCTGACCGCCGCCCTGAAGGATCCGGCGATCAGCAAGCCCTTCACCGACATCGGCCTGGAGGTCGTCGCCAACTCGCCCGAAGCCTTCACCAAGTTCCAGCAGCAGGAAAGCGCCCGCTGGAAGCAGGTCATCGAGACCGGCGGCATCTCCGTGCAATGACGCAACGCGCCCGGCCGTGGCGGCCGGGCTTTTTCAAGAAGCAATCATGACTCTTCACGCATCGCAAGCCTCCCAGACGCCCACGATCACCGGCATGCGCGTCGTGCCGGTGGCCGGCCAGGACTCCATGCTGCTCAACCTGAGCGGCGCCCACGCGCCTTACTTCACGCGCAATCTGGTCATCCTGACCGACAACGCGGGCAACACCGGCGTGGGCGAAGTCCCCGGCGGCGAAAAGATCCGCAACACGCTGGAGGACGCGCGCGCCCTTATCGCGGGCAGTTCCATCGGCAACTATCAGCACACGCTGAACCAAATGCGCCAGGCGTTCGCCGGACGGGACAGCGAGGGCCGCGGCGCCCAGACCTTCGACCTGCGCGTCGCGATCCATGCCGTGACCGCGGTGGAATCGGCGTTGCTGGACCTGCTGGGCCAGCATCTGGGCGTGCCCGTCGCCGCGTTGCTGGGCGAGGGCGTGCAACGTACGTCCGTGCAGATGCTGGGCTACCTGTTCTACGTGGGCGACTCCGCGCAAACGCCGCTGCCGTACCAGACGGCGCCCGACGCCGAAGGCTGGCTGCGCGTGCGGCACGAAAAGGCGATGACGCCCGAGGCCATCGTCCGCCTGGCCGAAGCGGCCCAGGACCGCTACGGCTTCCAGGACTTCAAGCTCAAAGGCGGCGTGCTGCGCGGCGAAGAAGAGGTCGAAGCCATTCGCGCCCTGCACGAGCGCTTTCCCGAGGCGCGCGTCACGCTCGACCCGAACGGCGGCTGGTTGCTCAACGACGCGGTGCGCCTGTGCCGCGACCTGCATGGCGTGATGGCCTATGCTGAAGACCCGTGCGGCGCCGAAGGCGTGTTTTCCGGCCGCGAAGTCATGGCCGAGTTCCGCCGCGCCACCGGCCTGCCCACCGCCACCAACATGGTCGCCACCGATTGGCGCGAGATGGCGCATGCGCTGTCGCTGCAATCGGTCGACATTCCGCTGGCGGATCCGCATTTCTGGACCATGCAGGGCTCGGTGCGCGTAGCGCAAACCTGCCAGGCGTTCGGCCTGACTTGGGGCTCGCACTCCAACAACCACTTCGACGTGTCGCTGGCGATGTTCACGCACGTGGGCGCCGCCGCGCCGGGCCGCGTCACCGCGATCGACACGCATTGGATCTGGCAGGACGGCCAGCATCTGACCCGCAACCCGCTGCAGATCCGCAACGGGTATGTCGAGCTGCCGCAGACCGGCGGCCTGGGCATCGAGCTGGACATGGACGCGATCGAACGCGCCCACCAGCTTTACCTGCAGCATGGCCTGGGCGCGCGCGATGACGCGACCGCGATGCAGTATCTGGTGCCCAACTGGAAGTTCGACAACAAGCGGCCTTGCATGGTGCGCTGAGCGGCCCCGCGCCGTTGACGGCAAAGGGCGCATGGCAAAGAGCGCGGGGCAGGGGCCTACCTTGCCCCCGCAGCTTCCAGCGTGTGGGACAGGCAATAGACTTCCGACCAGGCCGGGGCATCACCCGTCAGCGCGCGCATCTGCGCCGAGTTCAGGATGTCGCCGTCGCAGGCCGTCACCGCGTTGATGGCATAACCGTTGACGATGTAGATCCAGTCGGCCGCGCGGTCCTTCCCGCCGCGTATTTTCTGTTCCGTCGTGGCGTTCATCGCCGGCGTATCCGTCACGATCAGGTGTGCGCCGGTCAATCCGGGCTGCGCCGCCGCTGTCGCGGCATGCGTCTTCAGGTACGCATGCAACGCTTCCTCCGAACCCGGCCGGGGTGACAGGCGGATGGTCAGCGCATATCTTGCCAGGCCGCCGCCGACGCTCTCGATCACGCGGCACTGGCTGCGGATCATGTTGCGATGCTGCGGCATGAGCTTCGTGGACCATGGGGTGGGCGCGTTGAGGCGCTGGAGGTAGCCGGGGGAGACCAGCGTCTCGTAGGCGTCCAGTTCGTACATCACGAAGAATCCTTCGCCGCCGTGCGCACTCGTCCAGCGCGTGCCGCGCAGAAACCCGGGAACCCCCATGCGCTCCGGAAAGTGTTCATGGGAATGCCAGTCTTCGAACTCCGCGCGCCAGGCCGGCGCAATGTCCCACCACATTGCGATCGCGGCCTTTCCGAGCATGGCCATGGTCAGTTCTTGGCCCGCAAAGCGGCAAGTTCCGCGGTGACCTGCTGCATGACGTCGGGCCCGATTTCACCCGCGAACTTGTCCACTACCGGTTTGACGGCGCCGCGCAGGCGCTCGACTGCTTCCGGCGTCAAGCCGTTGACCTGCATGACCTTGCGCAGATCGTCGATGGCCACCGCTTCCTTGGCTTGCGAGATCCGCCGTTCTTCCGTCTTGGCCTCGGCGGCCGCTTCCAGAATGATCTTGCGCTCGGCTTCCGACATGCTGTCCCAAGTCTTGCGGCTCATCAGGAACGGCATGCCCGTGTAGATATG
Source organism: Achromobacter spanius (assembly GCF_002966795.1). Classification (GTDB taxonomy): domain Bacteria; phylum Pseudomonadota; class Gammaproteobacteria; order Burkholderiales; family Burkholderiaceae_B; genus Achromobacter; species Achromobacter spanius_D. The sequence continues at coordinate 4,196,908 of NZ_CP023270.1, read as the reverse complement.
GCGCGTCAGCGACAGGTACTTCTGCACTTCCGCAAATTTGGCGGACAGGATCACGCCCACCGGGTTGTCCTGGCCGTCGATGGCCTTGGACTCCAGCGCACCGTAGACTTCGCCGAACGTCATGGGCACTGGGTTGGCGCCCAGCGTCTTGAACATGTCGATGTAGACGGGCGCGGCGATGACGCGCATTTTCAAGCCCTGCAGATCCTGCGCCTGCGCGATCGGGCGCTTGCTGTTGGTCATGTTGCGAAAGCCCAGGTCCCAGATGCCCAGGCCAATCAGGCCGTGATCGGACAGTCCGTTCAAGAGGCGCTGGGCAACGGGTCCGTCCGACACCGCATAGGCCTCGCGTGCGTCGTTGAACAGGAATGGCAGGTCAAAGACCATGAACCGCTTGTCGATGCCGGCCAAGAGGCCCGTGGCCATCGAAGTGAAGTCCAACGTGCCGCCGCGAACCGCCGACAGATTCTGGGGATCGCCGCCCAGCACCGCGTTGGCGTAGATCGACACCTTCATCTTTCCGCCGCTTTTCTCCGCAACCAGATCGGCAAATTTTTGCGCGCCCTGACCCAGGGGATGGTCGGCGGCCAGGCTGAACGCGAACTTCATTGTGCGCGGCTTGATGTCTTGCGCGGCTGCGGTTGCCGTCACGGCAAGGCAGGCCAGGACGGTCGCTGCCGCATTCACGGCGATGCGCAAGCACGTTTTCTTTGAAATCATCACAAGCACCTTCTTCGGTTGTCGTTGGCAAAGGTCCGGTTGATGCAGCTACGGCAGCGGGTCATCGTGTGAATACCCGGCTGCGAGCATAGGGCATAATTTTGAATGCCGTTCAAAATTTGATCGAATTCAAAAATTGAACAATTCATGGGCGGTCAATCGGAGAGCGCGATGAGCGGGGCAATTGAAAAGACACTGGCGTTGCTGGAATACCTGGCTGCCCATCCGGACGGCGCGAACCTGGCCGACATCGCGGACGACCTGCACCAGCTGCGCAGCGGATGTCACCGGACGCTGCATGAACTGATGAAATTCGGCTACGTGCGCCAGACGTCGGTGCGCGGCGAATATGCGCTGACGACCAAGCTTGCGTCGATGGGCCTGAGTTTCCTGAGCAGGTCAGGCGTGATCGACATTGCCCAGCCGGTTATCGACCGCTTTGCCGCAGCAACCGGCGAACTCGTGCGCCTGGCCATCGTCGACGGCAAGCGCTTGACGCTGGTGGCCAAGGCGCAAGGCGCGAAATCAGGGCTGCTTTATGACCCGGACATGGGCATCGACCTGCGCCTGTCGTGCAGCGCGGCCGGCCACGCGTGGCTGATGACATTGCCCGAGGACCAGGCCATCGCTTACGTCACCGAACAAGGGCTTGGAAAACCGCGGGACTTCGGGCCGAATGCGCCGACGTCAATACGCGCGTTGCTGATCAGCCTGGATGCGCATCGGCGGCGCGGCTACAGCATTTTGCAAGACGTTTATGCGGCCGGCATGAGCGCGATGGCGGCGCCCGTGCGGCGTCCCGGGCATCAAAGCACCGGCATCCTGGTGGTGGCGGGTCCGTCGCAACGCTTGACCGTTAAAGCCATGGAGAAATTCGGGCCGGCGCTGCTGCGCGCGGCAAGCGAGCTGGCGCAGGCGGGGGATGCCTCGCCGCTGCTGCGATCGGCGCGCGTGGGCACCTGGGGTAATGGCCCTGCGCAGGGTGAAGACCTGCCTGCGGATTAATCCGCAGACGCATCGTCTCCAGAATTGCGTCCTTGCATCGGAAAGCGCGTCCTGAACATCGGTGATGCCAGGCTGGCCAGCGCCAGTTCCTGCGCGGCCGCCAGCAGGTCGGGACCCAGTGTCTCCATCCGCGCTTCGGTCAGACGCATCGCCGGGCCGGCGATACTCAACACGCCGATGGCCGCTTCACCCTTGCGCTGCACGGGCGCGGCCATGGCGGTCATGCCCGGCGCGAACACTTCGTTGATCATCGCGTAGCCGCGCTTGCGGCCGGCCTGAAGCATCTTCGTCAGTGCGGCGATGGTGGTGGGGGCATTGGGACCGTATTCCTCCGGCGAGCCGAAGCCCTGGCGTGAGACCAGGTCCAGCGCGCGTTCGTCGGTCATGGTCAGCATCCACGCGTGACCGGAAGCGCTGCACGACAGCCTGGCTTCGGATCCCATCTCGGGGTCGTAGCGCAGACCGTGACGCGCGCCCTGCGCCTTTGCAACCCAGGTCAGCCGCTCTTCGTTATCCACGATGGCCAGCCGCACCAGTTCGCCGGAGATATCCGCCAAGCGGTCCACCAGCGGCTGGGCGATGTCGACGATGCCCGTCGCCGCCAGGTAGCTCAACCCGATCGAAGCGACGCGCGCCGTCAGCGCGTAGTCGCCGTGATCCCGGATCTGGCGCACATAGCCGCAGCGGCAAAGGTCTGTCAGCAGACGGTGCGCGGCGCTCTGCGGAATTTCCAATTGCTGCGCAAGAGAAGCGAGGGGCACGCCTTCGGGTCTGGAGGACAGGTACTCCATGACGGCGAGCGCGCGTTCGAGGACTCCGGCCATGTCATCTCAACAAGTAGTGGGGTGATGGATGATAACCCTAGGTGGAAAACTATTCCACTCGGAATTACATTCCACTACCGAGTCTTGCCAGACATCGAAAAAATTCCAAATAACACCGGAGACAACGATGAAGACCAGCCTTTTCCGCTTTGCATTGATGGCCGCGCTGTGCGCAAGCGCCATGTCGGCCGCCGCGCAGGACATCCAGGAACGCACGATACGCTTTGGCCATCTGAACAACACGGATCACCCCGTCAGCGCGGGGGTGCAGAAGTTCACGGAACTGGTGGCGGCCAAGAGCGGCGGAAAGCTGAAGGTGAAGGAGTTCCCCGCCTCGCAGCTTGGCAATGAAATGCAGCAGCAGTCCGGGCTGCAGGGCGGCGTGCAGGAGATGTCCGCGCCGGCTTCCACGTCGCTGGCGGGCATCGTCAAGGAGTTCGGGCTGATCGATCTGCCGTTTTCCGTGACCGACTTCGGCCAGGCGGACGCGCTGCTGGACGGCCCGCTTGGTCAGGCCCTGATCGCCAAGCTGCCCGAAAAAGGCCTGGTCGCGCTGGGATTCTGGGATCTGGGCTTTCGCAATGTGACGAACTCCAAGCATGCCATCGGCAAGCCGGAGGACTTGGCGGGCCTGAAGATCCGCGTGATTCCCAACCCCGTCTTCCTCGACACGTTCAAGGCCTTCAAGGCCAATCCCGTGCCGATGCCCTTTGCGGAGCTGTACGGTGCGCTGGAGTCGCGGGCGGTCGACGGCCAGGAAAATCCCTATTCGGTGATCCTGTCCAACAAGTTCTACGAAGTGCAGAAGTTCGTCAGCGCGACCAACCACGTCTACGCTGCAAACATCGTGCTGGTCAGCAAGAAGTTCTGGGACAAGCTGTCGCCCGCCGAGCAGAAGATCCTGCAAGAGGCAGCCAATGAAGCCCGCGGCTACCAGCGCCAGGTCAGCCGGGCCGCCGCCCAGAAGGCCGTGACGGAATTGCAGGCCAAGGGCATCCAGTTCAACACGATCGAACCGGGCGAAAAAGCCCGCATGCAGCAGGTCGTCAAGCCGGTGATCGAGCACTTCACCAGCAGCTACGACCCGGCGATCGTCAAGCTCTACAACGACGAACTCGCCCGAATCCGCAAGTAACCCGCACCGGCATCCCCATCATGAAGATCCTTGTATTGCACGGCCCCAACCTCAACCTGTTCGGCCGCCGCGAGCCGCACATCTACGGCACCACGACGCTCACTGAGATCAACGACCGCCTGGCCGCGCTGGCCGCGGAACTGGGCGTCCAGTTGTCGACGCTGCAATCGAACCATGAGGGCGCATTGATCGACTTCCTGCACGAGAACATCGACTCGGCGCAGGGGGCCCTGGTGAATCCCGCCGGACTGACCCAGCACGGCGTGCCGCTACACGATGCCATCAAGGCCATGCCGTTTCCCACGCTGGAAGTGCACATGTCGAACATCGCCGCGCGCGAGACCTGGCGGGCGCATTCGATCATTTCGCCGGCGGTTCGCGGCACGGTGCAGGGGCTGGGGCCCCAGTCCTATCTGACGGCGTTGCGCGGCCTGGTCGGGCTTTTGCAGGACGCCAAGGCATGAGGCGGGCGCACGTGCATCCGAAGCCGCAAGGAGGCTGGCCATGGTCGTCATAGACAGGTTCATCGGCGCCGTCTGCCGCGTGCTTGAGTTCGCCATCGCCCTGCTGCTGGCGGCGATGGTGGTGCTGGTCTTCGGCAATGTCGTTGCGCGCTACGGATTCAATTCCGGCATCACGCTGTCGGAAGAGCTGTCGCGCTGGATGTTCATCTGGCTGACCTTTCTGGGGGCGGTCATTGCCTTGAAAGAGCGCGGCCACCTGGGCATGGACATGGTGGTGGCCAAGCTGCCAACGGCCGGCAAGAAGATCTGCCTGGTCGTGGGGCAGATCCTGATGCTGTACATCGTGGGCCTCATGTTCAAGGGCAGCTGGGATCAGGCGGTGATCAATGCCGATGTCAGCGCGCCCGTGAGCGGCTTGCCGATGGCCATCGTCTACGCGTCCGGGCTGGTGTTCTCCGTCATGGCGGGCCTGATCATCGCCATGGACCTGTACCGCGTGCTTTCCGGCAAGCTGCAGGACCAGGACCTGATCATGGTCCAGGAATCCGAAGAGGCAGTGCAGCTCAAGCAGATTCTCGAGGATGCCGGCAACGGCGCGCCAAGGAGAAGCGCATGACCATCGCCGTGTTCATCGGATCGCTGCTGGGCGTAATGGCGCTGGGCGTGCCCATTGCCTTTGCGCTGCTGGCCAGCGGCGTGGCGCTCATGTGGCATCTGGACATCTTCGACGCGCAGATCCTGGCGCAGAACGTCATCGGCGGGGCGGACAGCTTTCCGCTGCTGGCCGTGCCGTTCTTCATGCTGGCCGGCGAAATCATGAACGTGGGCGGGCTGTCCCGCCGCATTGTCGACCTGGCGCTCGCGCTGGTCGGCCACGTGAAGGGCGGGCTGGGCTACGTCACGATCATGGCGGGATGCCTGCTGTCGGCCCTGTCGGGATCGGCCGTGGCGGACGCCGCCGCGCTGACGGCGTTGCTGCTGCCCATGATGGTCAGCGCCGGACACAAGAAGCAGACCGCCGGCGGCCTGATTGCTGCCACCGGCGTGATCGGTCCGGTCATTCCGCCCAGCATTGGTCTGGTCATCTTCGGCGTGGCGGCCAACGTGTCCATTTCCAAGCTGTTCATGGCGGCGATTGCGCCCGGTCTGATGATCGGGGGCGCGTTGTGGCTGACGTGGGCGTGGCTGGTCAGGCGCGAGAAGATCGTGCCGCCACCGCGCAAGTCCCCGCAGGAAATCGCTACCGCGTTCCGCAAGGCCATCTGGGCGCTCATGCTGCCGGTGATCATCCTGGTGGGGTTGCGGATGGGCGTCTTCACGCCGACCGAAGCCGCGGTGGTCGCCGCGACCTACGCGCTGCTGGTGTCGACGCTGGTGTACCGCGAGCTCAAGCTCAACCAGCTTTACGCGGTGTTCGTGTCGGCAGCCAAGACCAGCGCCATCGTCATGTTCCTGATTGCCGCCGCGATGGTCAGCGCCTGGCTGATCACCGTGGCCGATCTGCCATCCAAGGTGGTGGACATGCTGCAGCCGTTCATGGGCAACAAGATCCTGCTGATGGCCGCGATCATGGTGCTGGTGATGGTGGTTGGAACAGCGATGGACATGACGCCGACCATCCTGATCTTGACGCCCGTGCTGATGCCGGTGGTGCGCGCGGCGGGCATCGATCCGGTGTATTTCGGCGTGCTGTTCATCATCAACAACTCGATTGGCCTGGTCACGCCGCCCGTGGGCACCGTGCTCAATGTGGTGGCCGGCGTCGGGAAGATGAAGATGGACGACGTGACGCGCGGCGTCCTGCCGTTCATGGCCGCAGAGTTTCTTGTCATGTTCCTGATGGTGGCCTTTCCGGCCCTGGTGATCATTCCCGCGCGCTGGTTTGGCGGGTAGGCGTCCACGCGCCTCCCGCGCCGCTCGCCCGCGCACCGTGAAGCCTGATTAATGGGAGATTTTTCGCAATGTCCGATCTTGCTCAATACCGGCGCCCCTTCTGGGACACCCAGCCGGGCTACCGTTTCGATCCGTATAAGTCCACCCGTTTGCGCTCGCCGAACGAACCGCTGATCGCCGTGCCGCAGACGCTCTCGGAGGTTACGGGGCCGATGTTTGGTGCGGCATTCGTCAAGCAGGGCGATAACGACCTGACCCGCGTGTCCACCGCGGAGGCCATCGGCGAACGCATCATCGTGTCCGGCCGAGTGCTGGACGAGAACGGCCGGCCGGTGCCGGACGCGCTGATTGAAATTTGGCAAGCCAATGCGGCGGGCCGTTATCTGCACAAGCGCGATCAGCACGATGCGCCGCTGGATCCCAACTTTAGCGGCGAGGGGCGAACCGTCACGGACGCGCAGGGGCGTTACCAGTTCAAGACGATTCGGCCGGGCGCGTATCCGTGGGGCAACCATTACAACGGATGGCGTCCGCAGCACATTCACTTTTCGCTGTTTGGCCGGGCCTATGCGACCCGCCTGGTCACGCAGATGTATTTTCCCGGCGATCCGCTGCTGGAGTTCGACCCCATCTTCCAGTGCGTGCCCGACGCCAAGGCGCGCAACCGGCTGATTGCCGCGCTGGATTGGGAGACCACGGTCCCCGAGTATGCGCTGGGCTATCGCTTCGACATCGTCCTGCGCGGCCGCAACGCCACGCCCATGGAGTAACGCATGCTCTATCCCACCAGTTCACAGACTGTCGGTCCCTATCTGCACATCGGGCTGTCCGGGTTGAACCGTGACGATCTGACGGCAGGGTGCAGCGACCTGGGCGCGAAGTCGGTCGTTGTCGAAGGACGCGTGATCGATGGCGAGGGCAATCCGGTGCCGGACGGCATGATCGAGATATGGCAGGCCGATGTGCGCGGCGTGTACGGGCATCCTGACGATCCCCGGCATGGCGAGGGCGGCGCGGGATTCAGCGGCTTTGGCCGTGTGGCCACGCAGCCGGACGGCGGCTTCCGCTTCACCACCATCAAGCCTGGCCGCGTGCCCGCCCCGGACGGACAACTGCAGGCGTCGCATCTGGTGGTGTCCGTCTTCATGCGCGGCCTGCTCAAGCATCTGTCGACGCGGATGTATTTTCCGGATGAGGCTGGCGCCAACGAAGCGGACTGGGTTTTGACCAAGGTGCCCGCACACCGGCGCGGCACGCTGGTGGCGCAAGCGGCGGATGCGGGCATTCTGCGCTGGAACATCATCCTGCAGGGACCGCAGGAAACTGTGTTCTTCGACATCTGATCCGGCGCGCGACGATGAACAACGTTTCCGGGCTGACCGAATCCATCTTTTCGGATGAAGCGATCCTGACGCTGTTTTCCGGCCCGGCGGCCATCGGCCAGATGCTCGCCGTGGAGGCGGCCCTGGCACGCGCGCAGGCGCAATGCGGCGTCATTCCCCCAAGCGCCGCGACGGTCATCGATGAGGTCTGCCGAGGCAGCGAAATCAGCGGCATGCTGGACACGGATGCCATCGCGTCGGCCGCGGTGGCGGCGGGCAACATCGCGATCCCGTTTGTCAAACATTTGACCGCGGCCGTCGCGCGCGCGGATGCCGAAGCCGCCCGTTACGTGCATTGGGGCGCCACCAGCCAGGACATCCTGGATACTGCGCTCGTCCTGCAGATAGGGCAGGTGGCCGCCAGGCTGGACGCGGGCCTGGAGCGCGCCACACTGGCGTGCGCGCGGCTGACCAGCGCGCATCGGGACACCATCATGGTCGGACGCACGTGGTTGCAGCACGCGCTGCCCACGACGTTCGGCGCCAAGACGGCGGGCTGGCTGGAGGCCTTGGAACGCAGCCGGCTGCGCGTGCGGCAGGACGCGTCGCAGGTCGCGCTGCTGCAATTCGGCGGCGCCGTGGGCACGCTGGCCAGTCTTGGGCCGGCGGGGAACGATGTGGCGCGCGCGCTGGCCGACGAGCTAGGTCTGGACGTACCGGCGATGCCCTGGCACACGCATCGCGACCGGCTTGCCAGTCTGGCTGCGTCACTAGGCGTGCTGACCGGCACGATGGGCAAGATTGCGCGGGACGTGTCGCTGATGGCGCAGTCGGAGATCGGCGAATTGAGCGAGCCGTCCGGTCCGGGGCGCGGCGGATCGAGCACCATGCCGCACAAGCGCAATCCCGTGGGTTGCGCGGCCATCCTGACCGCCGCGATCCGCGTGCCGCCGCTGGTGTCGACGATGCTGTCGGGCACGATCCAGGAACACGAGCGCGCGCTGGGCGGCTGGCAGGCCGAGTGGGATGTGCTGCCGCAGATTGCCGCGCTGACCGGCGGCGCGGTGGGCCATCTGGCCGGCGTGCTGGACGGGCTGGAGGTGTATCCGGAGCGGATGGCGCACAATCTGGCGCTGACCGACGGCCTCATTTTGGGCGAGGCCTACATGCTGGCGCTGGGGGCGAAGCTGGGCCGCCTGCCTGCGCATGCGCTGGTGGAACGCGCGTCGTGCGATGCCGTCGCGAACAAGCGTTCGCTCCGGGATGCACTGCGTGAGACGTTGGAAAGCGATGCCGCCACGCGCGCAATGCTTAGCGACGATGACCTGGATCGTCTGGGCGATCCGGCGAACTACGTTGGCGAGGCGCCGGCGATCTGCGACCGGGTGCTGGCGGCTTGGAAGGCTAGCCGGGATGGAGCGAAGGCGGTGTAAAGCGGCACCGCCGTGCAGCGCCGCAGAACGCTGATAAACCGGCTGCCGCGAAGCGTGCGGTGATTCAAGACTGCCCGCGCAACCGCGCCAGCTCCGCCGACAGTTCCGCCACCAGCGCCTGCGCGCGCGCCAGCGGGTCCTGTCCATTGACCGGCGCCTGCGGCTCGGGCGCGGTTTCATGCAGCCGGGGCTGCACGCTTTCATGTCCCATGCTGACGTCCACGTCGAACACCAGTTGTTCGGCGCGATGCCAGGTGGTGAACCATTCCAGCGGTTTGCCGTGCTGGTCCATGCCCTGGCCCTGCAGCATCAATAGCGGCGTGCCCGTCTGCGTGTCCAGCAGCGCGGCAAGCTCGCTGTTCGCTGCGACCGCGCGGATCTGATTGCGGCCGGCACCGGGGCGCAGGCCGAATTGCCGCGTCAGCACGCCGTGCAGGGACGCGTCGGCAAGATGTTCGGCGCGCAGGCCCGGCACCGCGTCGGCGGGCAGCCAGGTGCGCACGTAGGCCAGCGGCGCTTCGGCCACGTGGCGCAGGCGTTCCAGCATCAGAAGGCGGGTGGTGCCGAAGAACTCGGCAACCTCGGCGGGCGGCTCGGCCGGGCCCAGCGCCAGCACGCGCGTGCGCAGCGCCACGCCCGACTGGGCAAATTGCTCATACAGACCGGTGGACCGCTGCACGAGGCGGCGGTGTTCCTGCGGCGCCGCCACGGTGGCGGGGCGCCCGGTCTCGCGTTGGATCAGACCTTCGGCGGCCAGCGCCGCCAGGGCCTGGCGCACTACGCTGCGGGCCACGCCGAAGCGGTCGCACAGCGCGGCTTCGCTCGGCAGCACGGCGCCCGCCGCGAGCTTGTTCGTGCGGATGTACCCGCGCAACCGCGACGCCACCTGGGCGTGCAGCGGGATGTCTCCCGCGCGGTCAAGATCGGGCAATGCGTCGTGCGTGGCGGGCGCCATGGGAATCAACCTCCGGTTTGTGCCCGCGCAGTTTCCCATACATGCGTCCAGCCCGGGGCCAGATGCGCAGCGCGCTCGGCGGCCAGGATCAGGCTGTCTTCGCGCGCGATGCCCTTGCCGGCGATGTCGAAGGCGGTGCCGTGGTCCACGGACACGCGCACGACGGGCAGGCCCACCGTGATGTTGACGCCGTCGTCGCCGTACACGGACTTGAAGGGCGCGTGGCCCTGGTCGTGGTAACAGGCGATCACGAACTTCCACTTGCCGCGCACGGCCTGCGGGAACAGCGCGTCGGCCGGGATGGGGCCGGCAGCCAGGATGCCGGCGGCGTTGGCTTCGGCCACGGCGGGCGCCAGGATGTCGGCGTCTTCGCTGCCGAAGATGCCATTCTCGCCGGCGTGCGGGTTCAGACCCGCGACGGCGACGGGTTCGTCGGCGCGGCCCAAGGCAGTGGCGAACGATCCGGCCAGGCGCAGCACGGCGCGCATGCGGGCAGGGTTCACGTCTTCGATGGCTTGGCGCAGCGAGACGTGCGTCGTGGCGTGGAAGATGTAGAGGTCGCCGGCAGACAGCACCAGCGAGAAGGTCTTGACGCCGAACTCATGGGCCAGCAATTCGGTGTGGCCGGGCCACTTGTGGCCGGCGGCGTGCATCGCGGCCTTGTTCAGCGGGGCGGTGACGATGCCGTCGATCTCACCGGCACGCGCCAGGGCGCAGGCCGTGGTGACAAAGCGCACCGAGCCGTCGCCGGCGTCCGCGCTGATCTCGCCCAGCTTGACGTGCGCGAGCGACGGGCCGGCCTGCAGCACTTCGATCACGCCCGGGGTGTTGGTCGCGTCAGCCGGACGTTCGATCTTGCGCACGATCGCGGGGTCGGCGCCCAGGTTGCGCACGGCATTGGCCATGACGTCTGCATCGCCGACCACGAAGAGGCGCGCCTTCTGGCGCAGCTCGTCGTGGCCCATGAGCATCTTGGCCGTGATTTCCGGCCCGATGCCCGCTACGTCGCCCAAGGTCACAGCCAAGAGCGGCAGCTTTGCGGGAGGGGTTTGTGTCATCGCTTGAATCTCCTGTCGCGGATCGCGCGCACCGCGCGAACCAGTACGTCTTCGGTGCCAAAGCCGCCAGCCTTGGTCACCACGGGCAGGCCTGCGGCCGTGCCTCCGGTCAGCGTGCCCAGTGGCACGCCGCCCATTACTTCATCCACCAAAGCGATGCCGTTGGCCTGCAGGGCCACCAGCACGCTGCGCGCGCCGTCGCCGCCCGTGGCGACGACACCTGCCGCGCGCGAGGCGGCGATCAATTGCGCGGCAAGGCTGCCGAGCCGGTCGGCGACCGTATCGGAATCCAGGCCGGCGCGTTGGCCTTCGGGGGCCAGCAGCAGAATGGTGCCGGACTCCAGCGGGGCCTGCGCGTGCGACTGCAGGAGCGGCTGGCTCCAGGCCTGCCACTGCGCGTCGTCGGCCAGTTGATCGAGCGACGGGCTCCAGGTGTCGGCGCCCGCTGCCTGCAGCGCGGCGGCCTGGCCGCGCGCGGCGCTGTGCTGCGAGGTCACCACGACCACTACGGGCGCGGTCTGGTCGGCGCCGGCCCATACGCGGGCCAGCGGCACAGCCAGGCCGCCCGCGCCCACGGGCAGGGCGCGTTCGCCCAGCAGCCCGACGGCGCGCGCCAGCCGTTCCAGGTCGGCATCGGTGGCCGCGTCCACCACCACGGCGCCGCCCGCCTGCGCGATGCGCGCGGCCAGCGTTTCGGGCGTGTCTTCAGCCAGCGGCGCGACGTGGGCGCAGCCAAGCAGGGTGGGGATATGGCTTTCGGTCACGGGCGTGACCGGGTCGGTGGCCGCCGAGGTCTCGGTGACCGGCTTGCCGTTCACATACAGAATGCCTTGCTCGACAGTGCGGCCCGTGGCCGGAAAGGCGGGGCAGACCACCGCGATGGCGTCATCACCCCAGGCCTCGCGTGCCGCATCGATCTCGGCCTTGAACGCGCCGCGCAGCGTCGAGTCCACCTTCTTGTACAGGCGCGTCACGCCCGCATCGCGAAGCTGGCGCACGTTGCCGCGAATGACTTCGGCCGCATCGGCCGCGCTGAGCGCGCGGCTGTTGGTCGTGACGGCCAGCACCTCGACGCCGTCGTGGGCGGGCCCGGACAGGGCCTCGTCCGCGCCGCCGATCGACAGATGCGTGCACCAGCCGGCGCGCACAAATTGCACGGCGGTGTCGCCGGAGCCGGTCAGATCGTCGGCGACGATGGCGATGGTGGGTTTCACAAGGCCTCTCCGCGGGCTTCGGTCAGGGGCGGGGCGACGGTGGCGTCGGCGTCCTCGGACTTCAGTTCACCGGCGCGCTTGAGGAACCAGGATGCCAGCACGGGAGCCAGAATGGAACTGATCAGCACGCAAGCGGCGACCTGCGCGGTGGCGGTCGACACGTATTGCTGGAAGTTGGGGTCGGCCGCCGCGACCACGGCGGGCGTGGCGATGGCGTTGCCGGCGGTGGTGCCGGCCGCAAAACCCAGGCCGCTCTTGCCGCCGCGGCGCAGGATGATGCGGTAGCCCAGGTAGACCAGACCGCCGGTGATCGGGCTGATGATCAGGCCCAGGATCAGGCCGCTGATGCCGCCGCCAACCACCGCGCCCAGATCGATGCCCGTGCCCAGCGCGAAGGCGAAGAACGGGATGACGATGTTCGGCACGGGCTTGAGCACGTCGCGCCACTTGGGGTCCAGGTTGCCGACGACCACGCCCAGCAGGAAGGGCACCAGTGCCGCCACCAGAGCGATCATCGGGATGTCGGCCAGGCCGGACGCGCCCAGGAACAGCAGGCTGAAGAAGGGGCCGTCGTTGACCGCGCTGGCGACGTAGGCGCCGCGGTCGCGGGCGTCACCGTATTGGCCGGTGTAGGCGAGCCACAGGCCGCCGTTGCTATTGTCGAACGCGGCCAGCAGGGCCAGGATCGACACGCCCCACAGACCGTCCAGACCGACGTAGCTGCCCAGGATGATGATGAGCGTGGCGGGCACGAGCGTCTTCATCAGCAGGATGGTGCCGGCCGTGGCCAGGATCGGGCCGCCGGTGCGGGCGTTGACGTGCGTGCCGGTCGCGAAGATCAGCAGCGCGATCAGCGGCAGCGCGCTGTTCTTGAAGAGGGCGGTGGTGAAGCCGCCGATGGCGAGTGCATCAGGGGCGAAGGTGCCGATCAGGGAACCCAGGATCAGCGGCACCAGCATCAATCCACCAGGGATTTTCTGCATCGTGCCAAAAAAGGGCGAGCGGGTAGTTGCGGTCGACACTATCGAGGTCTCCAGGACGATTTTTCTGGGTTGCAGACGTTCATGCGCGCGTCTGTCGGACGGGTGAAAAAATCGTAGTGTACACCTGTACGTACAGCATGTACGTACAGGTTGACCCCAATATCTGTCCCGGATATGGGGACAGTTTCTGCGTCAGAAGCGGTAGGCGCCGCTCAACATGACCGTGCGGCGCGCGCCGTAGAAGCAGTCGCCACGATCCAGGCAGACCACTTCGTACGTGCGGTCCGCGATGTTGTTGACGTTTAGCGCGTAGCGCCACGGGCCGTTGGTGTAGCTGACCATTGCATCGAACAGCGTGACCGAAGGCGTCTCCGGCGCGCCGCCGTCGCGGAACTTGGACAGGAAGCGTGCGCCGGCGCCGACCGCGAAGCCGGGCTGACCCGCCAGCGCGAAGCGGTACTTGCTCCACAGCGACACCATGTGCTTGGGCATGCCTTCCAGTTGCGGATCGATGTCGGTGTAGATGTAGTTGGCGATCACGTCCACGTTCTGGGTGACGCGGCCACGCGCCTCCAGTTCGACGCCGCGCGTGCGCGTCTTGCCAGCCTGGATCTGATTGTTGGGATTGTCCGGATCGTTGGTCTGGCGGTTGCTTTCGCGCAGGTCGTACGCCGCTGCCGTGAATTCCAGGTCGGCGCCCGGCGGCATGTACTTCAGTCCCAGTTCCCACTGCTTGCCGCGCATGGGCTTCCAGCGCTGGTCGTAGAAGTCCGCGCCCGCGATGGGCGTGAAGGACTCGCTGTAGCTCACATACGGCGACCAGCCGTTGTCGGCGGCGTACATCAGGCCGAAGCGCTTGGTGGTGGCCTGATCGGTTTCCTTGTCCTGGCCCTCGGCCGTGCTTTCGACGCGGTCGCGGCGGATGCCGGCCAGCAGGATCCAGTTCTTGTCGAACGTGATCTGGTCCTGCGCATAGAAGCCCAGTTGCTGCTGGCGTTGCTTGGGCGAGTCGCTGAGCGTGTAATCGGGCGCATTGCCGTACACCGGGTGGTACAGGTTCAGCGGCGATCCCAGCCCGCTGTCCGACTGGCTGGTCTCGCGGTAACGCGTGTAGTCCATGCCGACGATGACGGTGTGCTGCGTGCGGCCCCAGTTCAGCTTGCCTTCCAGGTTCTGGTCGGCCAGCAGCGTGCGCATGCGCGGCTTGTTGATGTAGTAGTAGCGGTCGACCGTGGTCTGTTCGGGGTCGATGTACGAATTGCCGCGGCGGTCGCCATACACGTTGGGGTACAGCGATTTGTAGTCCACGCTGCTGACCGTGTTGCGGAAGTTCTGGCGGACCTTCCAGGTGTCGTTGAATTTGTGCTCGAACAGCCAGCCGACGTTGAATTGCTCGGTGTCGTAGGTGTCAAAGCCCGGTTCGCTGGCAAAACGGCGCGTCGGGATGCGGCCGTTGGGATTGTGATCCACGGTGCCGCTCCACGGCAGGAACGATTGCGTCGTGCCGGACCGGTCTTTCTGCCACGAGGCCTGCAGCGTCAATGACGTGGCGGCGCTGGGCTGCCACGTGAGCGACGGCGCGAGGAACATCCGGTCGTCCTGCGCGTACTGCACCTGCGTGTCGCTGTCGCGGCCCAGCGCCACCACGCGATACAGCCACTGGCCGTCCTCGGTCAGCGGGCCGGTGATGTCGGCCTGGATCTCACGGCGGTTGAAGTTGCCCAGCTGCACGCCGATTTCGCCTTGCTGCTCGGCCTGCGGGCGCTTGCTGACCAGGTTGACGATGCCGCCCGTGCTGCCCTGTCCGTACAGCATCGACGACGGGCCGCGCAGCACCTCGACGCGTTCCAGACCATAGACCTCGGTGCGCGGGTTGTTGAAGCTGAAGAATTGGCGCAGGCCGTCCAGATACTGCACGGGCTCGACGCCGCGCACGCGCACGTAGTCGCCGCGGTTGTCCACGCCGTAGGCGTTGGGCCGCACGCCCGCGGCGTAGTTCATCGTGTCCTGCACGTTCTGCGAACCCTGGTCGATGATCTGCTCGCGCGGGATCACGGTGATGGCCTGGGGCGTTTCGGACAACGGCGTGTCGGTCTTGGTGCCGGTGGCGCTGCGTCGGGCGATGTAGCCGTCGACGGGGCCGGTGGCCGTTTCGCCGGTGCCGAGCACCTGGACGGCCGGCAGGGTGGCGGGCTGTTCGGGCTGCGCATGCGCGGCGCCCGCGCCCAGGCAGGCGGCCAGCGCGGCGGCGGCGGGAACACGGGGGTGCAGCCGCGCGCGCAGGGCGGCCGGGGTGTGATGGTGCTTCAAGAGGATCTCCCCACTGGCGTCGGTTGGGTCCGGCCAGTTACGTATCGAAATAACAACGATAATAATTATCAATTGTGTCGATGGGCCCAGCCAATAGCGTGCATCGGGGGAAGATGTAAAAAAGCCCTGCGGCGCTTCAAGGCGGCAGGGCTTGCACAGGAATGTCCTGTCAATTCATGGAGTTGAAGCGAACGCCGGCCCAGGCTGGCGCCACGCGCCGCCATGACCGCTGTTGGCGGCGCGCGACAGTGTTTCGCCCGCGAAAACGGGGTACGGTCGGCGGTGCGCCGATCAGCGCTGGCCAGTCGTCGGGTTGACGGTGCTCGCGGTGCTGGCGGATGTGGCGGCAGATGTGGGCGCTGGTGCTGCACCTGGCGCGGCGGCAGGCGCCGGCGCGTCGGGACGCAGTTCGCGCCGCAAAATCTTGCCCACATTGGTGCGGGGCAGGTCGTCGCGGAACTCGATGTGGCGCGGCACCTTGTAGCCGGTAAGCTGGCTGCGGCAATGCGCGATCAGTGTTTCGGCATCCAGCGTGGGGTCCTTGCGGATCACGAACAGCTTGACCGCCTCGCCGGAGCGCTCGTCCGGCACGCCCACGGCGGCGACCTCGCGCACGCCGGGATGCAGGGCGGCCACGTCCTCGACTTCATTTGGGTACACGTTGAAGCCGGACACCAGGATCATGTCTTTCTTGCGATCGACCAGATACACGTAGCCAGTCTCGTCGACATAACCCACGTCGCCCGTGCGCAGAAAGCCGTCCGGGTACATGACAAGCGCCGTCTCGTCCGGCCGGTTCCAGTAGCCCCGCGTGACCTGCGGACCGCGCACGCAGATTTCGCCGGTTTCGCCGACGCGCAGTTCGCGGCCCGCGTCGTCGCGGATCGACAGGTCGGTGGACGGCACGGGCAATCCGATGGATCCGTTGAAGATCTTGGTGTCCAGCGGATTGATGGTGACGGCGGGCGATGTTTCGGTCAGGCCGTAGGCCTGGGCGATCGACACGCCGGTCGCCGCGCGCCAGCGGTCCGCCACCGACCGCTGCACTGCCATGCCGCCGCCCATGGTGAGCCGCAGGCGCGAAAAATCCAGGTGGGCGAAATCCGGGTGGTTGAGCAGCGCGTTAAAGAGCGTGTTGACGCCGGTAAAGGCCGAGATCGGCACCTTGCCCATTTCCTTGATCAGCCCGGGGATGTCGCGCGGATTGACGATCAGAAGGTTGCTTGCGCCCAGCTTCATGAAGGTCAGGCAGTTCGCCGTCAGCGCGAAGATGTGATACAGCGGCAGGGCCGTGACGATGCATTCCTCGCCGTCTTTCACCAGGGGTCTTACCCACGCGTAGGCCTGGCTCACGTTGGCGACCATGTTGCCGTGCGACAGCATGGCGGCCTTGGCCACGCCGGTCGTGCCGCCCGTGTACTGCAGGAACGCCAGGTCGGCAGGCGAGAGCTGCATGTCGGTGAATGGCAGGTCGCGCGCCGCACGCAGCGCATCGCCCAGCTTGTGCGAGCCGGGCATCGACCAGGCTGGCACCATGCGCTTGACGCGCCGGACCGCGAAATCCACCAGCCGCCCCTTGATCGGACCCAGCATTTCTCCGATGGAGGTGACCAGCACGTGCTCGACCTGCGTGCCGGGCAAGGCCTTCTGCAACGTGGCTGCGAAGTTGTCCGCGACCACGATGGCGCGCGCGCCGGCGTCGGCCAGTTGGTGTTCGAGTTCGCGCGCGGTGTAGAGCGGGTTGCAGTTGACCACGATGCAGCCGGCGCGCAGGGCGCCGAAAAGGCAGACGGGATACTGCAGCAGGTTGGGCATCATCAGCGCGACGCGGTCGCCGCGCGTGAGGCCGTGGGCGTGCAGCCATGCCGCGAAGCGGCGCGTCAGCGCGTCCAGTTCGGCGTACGTGATCGACTTGCCCATGCTGATGTAGGCCGTCTTGTCGGGAAAGCGCCGGAAGCTTTCCTCGATGATCGTCACCAGCGTTGTCTCGCCGTCAGTCTCGATCTCGGCGGGCACACCGTAGGGATAGCTCTTGTGCCAGATTCGTTCCATGTCTTGCGGTTCCGTTGGGGCGCAAGGCCCTAGTTGCCCAACAGGGCTTTCTTCAGGGAGGCCTGCGCGGGGCTGTCGCCCAGCCAGACGCGCAGCAATGCGCGGGCGAAGGCGGGATCGTCGATGCGGCCGCGCGGCTTGCCGTTGCTGGCGATCGCAACGCCGCGGGCATCGAAGTCCAGGTCGATGACATCGCCTTCGCGCGCGGCGCCGATGTCGGCCATCAGGCGCGACAGGCGTTCGGCGGGTTCCTTTAACGCGGCCAGCGCCTGCGAGGGCGTATTGTCGCGCAAACCGTCCTGCAGCGCGCCGTCCAGGCTCTTGCTGTCCACGTCGCGCAGCATTTGCAGACGGATTCGGCGCGGCTCGGTGCTGCCGATGATCGTGGCGGCATCGTGGGTCTTCGTGGTGACGTACAGCGCCGCCACGTAGACCTTGACGACGAAGCGGGTGCGCAGGCCGGCGCCATTCAGCGTCAGCATGTGGCCGCCTTCGGCAAGCTGTTCGGGCACGCGCACGCCGGCGACGTCGACGTCAGCGTGGGCCGGCGCGCCCGCCAGGCTGGCGGCAAGAATCAGGCTCAGGGCGGCGGCGCGCCCTCCGGGGTTGAAACGCATTTGTCACCTCCAGTGTTCTTCTGTTTGTAGAACTTCTTGTCTGCGATGTAGATCGTGCGTTCCACGACGGCGTACACGACGTCGTCCTTGTCCTTCAGTTCGACCGTGTAGGTGCGGGTCGTTTCGTGATGCGAGGCAAGCAGGCGCCGGATTTCCGCAATCTCGCCAGGGGGTAGCCGGAAGTCGACGTAGAGCGTGGTGTAGGCCGGTTTGCGGAAACGGATGGATGCCGCCTTGTCCCACACGACGTGATCGGCGCCCAGCGCCGACATCAGCATGGTCGGATGCGCGCCGTCTGTGACTGCGAACAGCGAGCCGCCGTACATCGACCCCACGATATTGCGCGTGCGGCGCAGCAGCGGCAGCTTGATGCGGATGTGCTGGAAATCCGGCGACACGTGCAACACACGGCCGCCGGTGGCGCGAAAGGCCGGATGCAGGTTGAAGCCCACCCGCATCAGCCGCGCGCGCCACTCGGGCGACAGGTTCTTGAACCAGTAGGGCTTCACGCTGTCCGCCGCCTGCCTACATGGCCTCGAACAGGCCGGCCGCGCCCATGCCGGTGCCGATGCACATCGTGACCAGCCCGTACTTGCCGCCGGTGCGGCGCAGTCCGTGCGTGATCGTGGCGGTGCGGATGGCGCCCGTCGCGCCCAGCGGGTGGCCCAACGCAATGGCGCCGCCCAGCGGGTTGATCTTGGCCGGATCCAGGTTCAATTCGCGGATGACGGCCAGCGACTGCGCCGCGAAGGCTTCGTTGAGCTCGATCCAGTCCAGCGCGTCCTGCTTGATGCCGGCCCGATCCAGCACCTTCGGAATCGCGGCGACCGGACCGATGCCCATGACCTCGGGCGGCACGCCAGCCACGGCAAAACCCGCAAAGCGCGCCAACGGGCTGAGGTTGAATTCGCGCAGAATGCGGTCGGACACCAGGATCACGGCCGCCGCACCATCGGACATCTGCGAGCTGTTGCCGGCCGTGACGCTGCCGCGCGTCGAAAACACCGGCTTCAAACGGGCCAGCGCTTCCAGGCTGCTGTCGGGACGCGGGCCTTCGTCGACCTCGACGAGACGGCGCGCCACGCGCACCGCGCCGCTGGAACCGTCCGGCAGATGCGTGACCACCTCATAAGGCGTGGTCTCGGCGCGGAAGTGGCCGGCAGCGATGGCCGCGCAGGCCTTCTGATGCGACGCCAGCGCAAAGGCATCCTGGTCTTCGCGCGACACCTTCCAGCGCTCGGCGACCTTTTCGCCGGTCAGGCCCATGCCGAAGGCCATGCCGATGTTTTCGTCGTGGGCGAAGATTTCCGGATTCATGGACACCTTGTTGCCCATGATCTGCGGCATGGCGCTCATCGATTCGGTGCCCGCGCCGATCATGATGTCGGCCTCGCCCATGCGGATGCGGGCGGCGGCATCCGCCACGGCCTGCAGCCCGGACGCGCAGAAGCGATTCACGGTAACGCCCGCCACACTTTGCGGCAGGCCGGCCAGCAGCAGGCTGATGCGGGCCACGTTCATGCCCTGTTCGGCCTCGGGCATGGCGCAGCCGGCGATCACGTCCTCGATGCGCGCCGCGTCCAGGCCCGGCACCTGCGCCAACGCGCCATTCAGCGCGGCGGCCAGCATATCGTCAGGGCGGGTGGTGATGTAGGCGCCGTTGCGCTTGCCCACCGGCAAGCGCGTCGCGGCGACGATGTAGGCGTCTTGGATTTGCGTGCTCATATCCGTTTCCTTTGGGCTAGTTCCGTAAGGGTTTGCCGGTTTCCAGGGTGTGGCGGATGCGGGCCTGGGTTTCCGGCGTGCGCAGCAGCGCCACGAATTCCTTGCGTTCCACGGCCAGCAGCCATTCCTCGTCGACCTTCGTGCCGGTCTCCACTTCGCCGCCGCACAGCGCGACCGCAGCACTTCGCGCCACGCGATAGTCATGCGCGCTGATCATGCCGCCTTCGCGCATATTGACCAGCACCATCTCGAAGTTGGCGATGCCATTGCGGCCGGCGACCGGCACGTTCTGCAACCGCGCTGGCGGGGTGTAGCCGGCCTGCGCGGCGGCGCGCGCCTGGCCGATCGCCACAAACAGCAGCTCGCCGGGATGGAACAGCACGATGTCGTGTTCGCGCGCAAAGCCGGCCTCGATGGCTTCCAGCCCGCTCTTGGCGACCTGGGCCATGGCAATGGTCTGGAAGACCGGTTGCAGGTAGGGGAAGACTTCGCCCGGCGTGGCCGTCTTGGCCGCCAGTGCGGCGGCGCGCGCGGCAAACTCCTTGCTGCCGCCGCCGGCCGGGATCAGGCCCACGCCGGCCTCGACCAGGCCGATGTAGCTTTCCAGCGCCAGCACGCGGTGCGAGGCGTGCATCAGGAATTCGCAGCCGCCGCCCAGCGCCATGCCCTGGACCGCGGCCACCGTCGGAACCTGCGCGTACTTGAACGACTGCGAGGCGCGCTGGAATTTTTCGACCGTGGCTTCCAGCATGTCCCATTGGCCCGCCGCGCAGGCTTCGACGACCTGCTGCAGGTTCGCGCCGACGGCGAAGGGCGCGTCGTGCCAGATGACCAGGCCATCGAATTCGCGCTCGGCCTTGGCCACCGCCTGCAGCACGCCTTCCAGCACTTCGGCGCCCAGCGTGTGGTTGCGCGACGTGACGGACAGGATGGCGATGCCCGCGTCGACCTGCGGCAGGTTCCACAGGCGCACGCCTTCGTTTTCCCAGACGGTGACGCCGCGGTCGTCGGGGGCTTCACCCACGACGCGTTCCGGGAACAGCTGGCGTGCGTACACCGGCAGCGTCGAGCGCGGATGCAGCTTGCCGGTGCGCGCCGAATACGAACCTTCCGGGGCGTGCACGCCCTGGCGGTTGGGCTCCAGCACCCAGGCGGGCAGGGGTGTGTTGCTCATGGCGCGGCCGGCGGCGATGTCCTCGGCCACGGCGGCGGCAATCGCCTGCCAGCCCGCGGCCTGCCAGGTTTCAAACGGGCCTTGCGACCAGCCGAAGCCCCAGCGCATGGCCAGGTCCAGATCGCGGGCGTTGTCGGCCACGTGCTCAAGCTGCACGGCGCTGTAGTGGAAGATGTCGCGGAACAGGCTCCACAGGAATTGCGCCTGCGGATGATCGCTGGCGCGCAGCGCCGCAAAGCGTTTGGCCGGATCGCGTTCCTTGAGCAGCGCCGCAACGTCGTCGGCCAGCTTGCCCGTGCCGGGCGCGTAATCCTGCTTTTTCAGATCCAGCACCTGGATCTCGCGGCCCTGCTTGCGGTAGACGCCGGCGCCGCTCTTCTGACCGAGCGCGCCCTTGGAGATCAGCGCCGACAGCCAGTCGGGCAGCGCGAAATACTTGTGCCACGGATCGTCGGGCAGGTTCTTTTCCATCGTGCCCACGACGTGGGCCAGCGTGTCCAGCCCGACCACGTCGGCAGTGCGGTACGTGGCGCTTTTGGGACGGCCGATCTTGGGGCCGGTCAGCGCGTCGACTTCGTCGAAGGCCAGACCCAGGCGTGCGGTGTGGTGCATGGCGGCCAGAATCGAGAACACGCCGATGCGGTTGGCCACGAAGTTCGGGGTGTCCAGCGCGCGGATCACGCCCTTGCCCAGGGCGGACGTCAGCCAGGTTTCCAGCTGGTCCAGCACGGCCGGCTGCGTGTGCGACGTGGCGATGATTTCCACCAGGCGCATGTAGCGCGGCGGATTGAAGAAATGGATGCCGCAGAAACGGTCGCGCAGCCCGGCGGGCAGCGCGTTTGCCAGCGCGTCGATGGACAGGCCGGACGTGTTGGAGGCGACGATGGCGCCGGGCGCCACATGCGCGGCAATACGCTCGTACAGCGCCGTCTTCCAGTCCATGCGCTCGGCGATGGCTTCGATGATGAGGTCGCAGCCTTGCAGGCGCTCCAGGTCGTCATCGTAGTTGGCGGGCGTGATCAGGGCGAGGCGCGATGCGCCGGCGAGCGGCGCGGGTTCCAGTTTCTTGAGACCGGCCAGCGCTTTCTTGACGATGCCGTTGCGGTCGCCTTCGCGGGCGGCCAGGTCGAATAGCGTGACCGGCACGCCGGCATTGGCCAGGTGGGCGGCGATCTGCGCGCCCATGACGCCGGCACCCAGCACGGCGACGTGTTTGACGACGAACTTGCTCAAGGGAGTCTCCTGAAAAAGCGGGCGGACGGCGCACGGCCGTCCGCCCGTTCACGGCTAGAAGCGGGACGAGAGCTGCAGGCCGAAGATGTGGCCGCTGCTGTCGTAGGTGCCCGCCACGCGGCCCTTGGTGGCCTGGCTGCCGGACGTGGTGTCGATGTCCGTCTTGCGCAGGTACAGGTAGGTGTAGCCGACGTCGATCGTGGTGGACTTGGTGGCGGCCCACTGCACACCGGTTGAGAACCAGTAGCGGTCGTTGTCGGGCAGGGACGTGGGACGGTCGGCGGCATCGTGCACCGGCGATTGGTCGAAGGCCAGGCCGAACTTCCACTTCCAGGCGGGGGCGAACTTGTAGTTGGTGCCCACGGCGACGCGCCAGGTGTCGCGGAAGTTGAGCGGCAGCACATCGTCGCGCGCGCCCGGGCCCGAGTTCTTGATCTTCAGCTGGGGGATGCTGCTCCAGCCCGTCCACGACACGTCGCCCAGCAGTTCCCACTTTTCGTTGAGCTGGTGCGTGGCGCTCAGGATCAGCGTGTCGGGCAGGTCGACGTTGGCCTTGGCGTCAAACGACACGGACTGGCCGGTCGGGCCGATGTTGTCGATGTCGGTGTCGCCCTTGGCCGAGTGCTTGATCTTCGAGCGGTACGACAGGCCGATGCGGGTGTCTTCGGTGGGTTGCAGCATGAAGCCGACGTTCCAGCCCCACGCGTCGCCCTTCAGGTTCAGGTCCGCGTCGCCATTCGTGGCGAGCGGCAGGCCGGCGATGGGCACCACGGTCTTTTTCTTGTAGTTCGCATCGATGTGCTGCCAGTTCACGCCAAAGCCCATCGAGAACTTCTCGTTGACCTTGTAGGCGATGGACGGGTTGACGTTGATGGTCTTGATGTCGAACTTGTTCGAGTGGTACTGGCCGACCCAGCCGTCGTCGTATTCGGTCATCAGGCCGAAGGGAGCGCCGATGCCCAGCCCGATGTACCACTGCTCGTTCAGTTGCCAGGAGGCATAGATGTTGGGCACGACGCCCAGGTGGCCCGCGTCCCCGCCATTGCCGCCGGTGGGAACCGAACCGTTCAAGCCTGATCCGGGGATGCCGGGCACGCTGGGGTTGCGGCTGTTGCCGTTGTCCGAAAACTTGAACGACGGTTTGATCAGGTTTACCCCGCCGGAGAAATTGAGCCCTGGCAGATAGGTCAAGCCTGCCGGGTTGAAATACATGATGCTGGCATTCTCCGGATTTGCCGCCGAGCCGGCATACGCGTTGCCCAGGCCGCTGGCGTTCTGCTCCAAGAGCTGAAAGCCGGCAGCGTAGGACGTTGCGGATGCGCCCATGCCGACCAGGATGGCCGACAGGGTGCTCAGGGACAATGAACGTCTGCGCATGGTACTGACTCCTCGAGTTGAATGTGTGTCTCTCTCTACCACTGCCGGCCTGTTACTGCCGGTCTATTCGGCGCGAGCCGCCGTACTGCGGTGCTGCTGGGTGCTGCCGTCTTCGTAATGCAATGGGCCGCCCGTGAAAGGCGCAAAGCCCGTTCCAAAAATCACGCCGGCGTCGGCCAGGTCGGCGTCGGCCACGATGCCGCCCGCCACGCGTTGCCGCGTGGCGTCGATGAGCGGCTGAATCAGTTTCTGCGCCAGGCCGGCCGGTGCGGCGGCGGGGTCGCGCCGCTTGACCGGCTTGCCGTCGCGCCAGGTGTAAAAGCCCTTGCCGCTCTTCTTGCCCAGTTCGTTGCGCGCCAGGCGGTCGGCCAGGCAGCGCGGCGGTTCCGCGCCGCCGGCAAGCTGCGCGCCCGCGTCGCGCGCGATGTCCAGGCCCACGGTGTCCGCCAGTTCCAGCGGCCCCATCGGCATGCCGAAGGCCACCATGGCGGCGTCCACCGTTTCTGGCGCGACGCCGTCGTCCACGCTGCGCATGGCTTGCAGCATGTAGGGCGCCAGCACCGCGTTGACCAGAAAGCCGGGCGCGCTCTTGACCGGCAGCGCCAGCTTGTCGATCTGGCCGACGAAGGCGCAGGCGCGGTCCGCGATGGCGGGCTCGCCGCCGTCCGCGTGCACGACTTCCACCAGCGGCATCTTGGCCACGGGGTTGAAAAAGTGAATGCCCACCAGACGTTCCGGTCGGGCCAGGCCCTCGCGCAGCGTTTCCAGCGACAGGCTGGACGTGTTGGTGGCCAGCAGCGCATCGGGCTTCATGCGCGGCTCCAGCGACTGGTACAGCGCGCGCTTGGCCTCGGGCTGCTCGCTGATGGCTTCGATGACGACGTCCGCCAGCGGTACACCCAAGCCCGCTGGATCAGGAACCAGCCGGTCGAACGCGGCGCGCGCCAGGCGCGGATCCTTCAGGCGGCGCGCGTAGAGCTCGGCGGCGCGCTTGATGGCCGGCGCGATGCGGGACATCTCCTGGTCCTGCAACGTGACCGTCATGCCTTTGAGCGCGCACCAGGCCGCGATGTCGCCGCCCATCACGCCCGCGCCCACCACATGCACGTGGCGCGCTGGCGCGACGCCCGGCTGCTTGCCATTGGCCTTCAGGCGCTCTTGCAGGCGGAACACGCGCAACAGGTTGCGCGTGGTGCCGGACGAAATGATGCGGTCGATGAGGTCGGGCGCCTTCAGCGCATTGCCGCCGTGCTTTTCCCAGATTTCCACGATGGCGGGCGCGGCCGGGTAGTGGCCGAGCGGATCCTTGGCGGCAATCTGCTTGCGGGCGCGGTTGGCGACGATGGCCTTGAACGGCCAGCGGTTCAGCAGTCCGCCCAGGCCACGAGCGCGCCGGGCGGGCTTGCGCGACAGCACGGTCTGGCGCGCCGCGGCGAGCAGCAGCCGCGGCGGCACGCGCGCGTCGACCAGCCCCAGCGAGGCCGCGCGGCGCGCATCGGCGCCGCGGCCGGTCAGCATCATGTCCAGCGCGGCGGGCGCGCCGATCACCTGCGGCAGGCGCAGCATGCCGCCCCAGCCGGGAAAGATGCCAAGCATGACTTCGGGCAGCGCCAACGAGGCGCCGGGCTGGTCGGCCACCAGGCGGTAGCGGCAGGCCAGCGCCAATTCAAGACCGCCACCCAGGCAATGGCCCTGGATCAGCGCCAGCGTCGGATAGCGCACGCCGGCCAGGCGGTTCATGAGGTTCCAGCCGCGCGACACCAGCCCGCGCGCCTGCTCGGGCGTGTCCAGCGTCGCGAATTCGTTGACGTCGGCGCCCACGATGAAGCCCGTGGCCTTGCCGGATTGGATGATGAGGCCCGCGGGCGGCTGGGCGTCCAGCGCGTCCAGCACCACGGAGAGTTCGGCCAGGGTGTCGGCCGACAGCGCGTTGACCGCGCTGCCTGCTCGGTCGAAGGTCAGCCAGGCGACGCCGTCGGGGTCGCGGTCCAGGCGCCAGTGGGAAAGCGTATCCAGTGTCGTCATGGGCGGTCCTCGTCCAGGGTTTCGACCAGCATCGCGCCGCCTTGGCCGCCGCCGATGCAGATGGCCGCCATGCCGCGCCGGGCGCCGCGGCGCTTGAGCGCGTGCAGCAGATGCAGCACGATGCGGGCGCCCGATGCGCCCACCGGGTGGCCGATGGCGATGGCGCCGCCGTCGACGTTGAGCCGCTCGGCGTCCAGTTCGCCCCAGGCGGGCGTGCCGAAATTCTGCTGGCAGTAGGCCTCGTCGCGCCACGCGGCCAGGCAGCCTAGCACCTGCGCCGCAAAAGCCTCGTTGATCTCCCACAAGTCCAGGTCATTCAAGCCCAGACCGTGGCGTTGCAGGATGGGCGTGGCGGCATGCACGGGGCCCAGCCCCATGATCGCGGGATCCAGCCCGGCCCATTGCGTATCGATGATGCGGCCCAGCGGGCGCAGGTTCCATTTTTGAACGGCCTCTTCCGAGGCCAGCACCAGCATCGCGGCGCCGTCGGTCACCTGCGAGCTGTTGCCCGCGGTGACGTTGCCCCACGGTTTGTCGAACACGGGCTTGAGCTTGGCCAGCTTGTCCGGCGTGGAGTCGTCGCGCACGCCGTCGTCGTGCGGATGCAGCTTGCCCTGCGTGTCGATGAGCGGCGTGATCTCGGGCATGCCCACCGCGCGCGCAGCGAGCGCGCGCTGGTGGCTGCGCGCCGCGTAGGCGTCCATGGCGGCGCGGTCGATGTGAAAGAGCGTGGCGATGTTTTCGGCGGTCTGACCCATCGACAGGCCCACGACCGGGTCGGTCAGGCCCTTGAGCAATCCGATGACCGGCGCCAGGTTCTTCGGCCTGAAACCGCCCAGCGCCTTGAGCTTGGCGCCCAGGCCGCGCGCGGCATACCAGCGCGACAGCCAACGCACCATGCCGTCCGAAAACAGCACTGGCGCGCGGGACAGCGCATCGGTGCCGCCGGCCAGCACCAGGTGCGAACGGCCGTTCTGGATGTTGGCAATGGCGGAATCCAGCGCCTGCATGCCTGATGCGCAGTTGCGCATGACGGTCCAGCCGGGCACCCGATCGCCGCAGGCCAGCCGCAGCGCGATCACGCGGCCGATGTTGACTTCTTCGGGCGACGGCGCGGCGCAGCCGACGATGACTTCGTCCAGGTCCGTGGGGGCGTAGGGCTGGCGCAGCAGCAGGGCGCGGCCGGCCTGTACCGCCAGATCCCCGGCGGAGAAGGGGCCCGGGCCCGTGCGGGCCTTCAGGAAAGGCGTGCGTGAACCGTCGACGACGTAAACCGGTTTGAATGCCATCCGCTTCCTCCCTCAGGCGACCTTGCGTTCGGCCGTGGGCCGGTCTGCGTCGGCGGCGCCGAGGTCAAAGGGGAAATCATCCACTTTGACCACGGTGTCGCGCAAGCGGTTGCGGCGCTTGACGACCGCATACTCTTCGGCGGTGATGGCGCCGATGGTGACTGCGGCGTCGGCGATGTCGCGTACGTTGGCTTGCGGATTGCCGTCCAGCACGCCGCGTTTTTCGATCTCGCGGATCTTGGCCTCGATGGGCTCGGCTTCCAGCGCGGCGGCCAGCGCCTGCTCGATGGCGCCCACGGGTTCGTCCGCGGTGTCGGGCAGATGGCAGCCGGCCGTCAGGCGGTCGCGCGTCGCGCTGGGGCTGATCAGCAGCCGGGCCACGTCCTGGCCAAGCTGGTCGGACGGCGGGATCTGGCTGTGACCCCATGGGAACACGATGCGGCGGATGATCCACGCGACCGCGCGATTCGGGAAGTTGTCCAGCACGCCGTCAAAGGCTTCCTGCAACTTGCACAGCGCGTCCTGGATCGACCAGTGCGCCAGCGGCGCGTCGGCCTTTTGGCGGCCTTCGTCCTCGAAGCGCTTGAGCGTGGCGCTGATCAGGTACATCTGCGACAGCACATCGCCCAGCCGCGCCGACAGGCGCTCGCGGCGCTTCAGGCTGCCGCCCAGCACCAGCATCGAGGTGTCGGCCAGCAGTGCAAAGGCGGCCGAGTAGCGGCCCAGCAGCTGGTAGTAGCGCTTCATGTCCGGTGCCACGTCGGCGTTGACGGCCACAAAGCGGGCGCCCGTCAGCGATGTGCCCAGCGCCCGCAGCGCGTTGCGCACCACGAAGCCCGCATGGCCCCAGAACGCGGCATCGAAATCATCCAGTCCCTCTTTGCGGTCCGGCGATTGCGCGGCCTGCATCTCCGCCAGCACGAACGGATGGCAACGGATCGCGCCCTGGCCGAAGATGATGAGGCTGCGCGTCAGGATGTTGGCGCCTTCCACGGTGATGCCGATGGGGATCTGCTGGTAGGCGCGGCCCAGGAAGTTGGACGGTCCCAGGCAGATGCCCTTGCCGCCGATCACGTCCATGCCGTCGTTGACGACCTGGCGCGCGCGTTCGGTGACGTGGTACTTCACGATGGCCGACACGACCGAGGGCTTTTCCCCCAGGTCCACCGCGCCCGCCGTCATGGTGCGCGCGGCGTCCATCATGTAGGTGTTTCCGCCGATGCGGGCCAGTGCCTCTTCGACGCCTTCGAACTTGCCGACCGGCATGCGGAACTGGCTGCGCACGCGCGCATAGCCGCCCACCGCACGCGCCGTGAGCTTGGACATGCCGGTGTTGGACGAGGGCAGCGAGATCGAGCGGCCCGCGGCCAGGCATTCCATCAGCATGCGCCAGCCTTGGCCGGCCATGGCGGGGCCGCCGATGATGAAGTCCAGCGGCATGAAGACGTCGTTGCCGCGCGTCGGACCGTTCATGAACATGGCGTTCAGCGGGAAGTGGCGGCGGCCGGTGTCCACGCCGGGGTGGTCGTGCGGCACGAGCGCGCAGGTGATGCCCAGATCCTTCTTGCCGCCCAGCAGGCCGTCCGGGTCATACAGGCGGAACGCCAGGCCCAGCAGCGTGCACACGGGCGCCAGCGTGATGTAGCGCTTGTCCCACGTGACGCGCATGCCGATCACCTCGCGGCCCTGCCATTCTCCCTTGCAGACGATGCCGCTGTCGGGGATGGCGGCCGCGTCCGAGCCCGCCCAGGGGCTGGTCAGCGCAAAGGCCGGCACTTCTTCGCCGCGCGCCAGGCGCGGCAGGTAATGGTTCTTCTGTTCCTCGGTGCCGTAATGCAGCAGCAGTTCGGCGGGCCCGAGCGAATTCGGCACCATGACCGACACGGCCAGCGCGGAAGACCGCGTGGACAGCTTGGTCACGATTTCGGAATGGGCATAGGCGGAAAACGCGAGGCCGCCATATTGCTTGGGAATGATCATGCCGAGGAATCCCTCGGACTTCAGGTAGTTCCAGACGTCCGCGGGCAGGTCGAAACGCTCTTGGGTGACGCTCCAGTCATTGACCATGCGGCACGCGGTTTCGGCCTGGTTGTCCAGGAATCGCTGCTCTTCGTCGGTCAGGCGAGGCCGCGGATAGGCCAGCAGGCGGCTCCAGTCGGGGCGGCCGCGAAAGAGCTCGCCTTCCCACCAGACCGTGCCGGCCTCGAGCGCATCGCGCTCGGTGTCCGACATCTGCGGCAGCACCTTGCGATACAGGTTGAAGATCGGCGCGGACAGCAGCGCCCGCCGGATGGGGCGCACGCCCAGCAACACGGCGGCCAGGAGCGCAATGACAACCAGCGCGACGATGACTGCGTACATTTTCTTGTCTCCTCGTTGTTCTTCAGTGCCTGGCGGTGACCGAAGGCGGCTCGCCGGCCGGGTTGGCTTCGGAAGGCGGGTCAGGCGCCTCCGGGGCTTGCGTTCAGGTGCGGCAGGGGCGAGCGCAGCCCGCCCAGCAGGAAACTCATCAGGCGCGGCAACAGAAGCTCGCGGTCGTTGGGCTGCTCGGCTTCGTCGCCGGCCAGGCCGGTGACCGAGCGCAGCAGATCGGTGCCCATGATTGCGTACGACGTGGCGCCCAGCATGAACTGGAAGCGCCAGATGATCTCGGCGCGCGGCACGTCGGGCAGGGCGGCAAACAGCGCGTTGCGGTAGCGCGCGAGCACGTCCGCGTATTCCTCGGCAAACAGCGCGCGGATGAAATCCGTGGGGTCCGTCATCGTGCGTTCCAGCAGCGGCAAAAAGGTGCTGCCGGCCTGCGCCGGATCGGCGGCCAGACGCAGCAGCGTGCCAAAGAACGCGTCGACGATTTGCGAAGGCTTCAGCGGTTTGCCGCCGGATTGCGCCTCGAGTTCATCCAGAAGGCGCATGCGCTCGCGATTCAGCACTTCCAGGCGGCGTTTGAGCACCGCCTGCACGAGTGACTCTTTCGAGCCAAAGTGATAGTTCACCGAAGCGAGGTTCACGCCGGCCGCGCTCGTGATCTGGCGCATCGACGTCGCTTCGTGTCCCTGTTGCGCGAACAGGGACTCGGCGGTGTCGAGGATGGTTTCTCTCGTGGTCGTGGTGCGGATTTCTTGCATAAGGTTGAATTCAAACGTTTGTTTCAAAGCATTATGCGGGAGGCACGGATGAGAGGCGAGCCTCTGCTATCCCCAATAGGGTTTACCCCTAACCCTATGCGGCCGATGTGTCGGTTTTGCAGCACGTTTGCTTCGCATCGGGCGTAAGGACGAGATGCGCCGGGAAGAAGAATGAGGCGCCTCATGCCCAGGAGGTTGAGGTTTGGCCGATTGGCCTCGGACACCGGACCTAGGATGAATGTGCTCTGGAATGCACGCCCAAAAGCCCGCAGTATCAGCGCGAGAACATGAACGCATTGCCCCGGGTGTGTGCTGGGCGAGGCCGCTGCGCAGTCACGGCGCGGCAGGCCAATCGCCCTGATACAGGAGCACGAGATATGAAGACGTACAAGGTGGGATTGCTGGTCGACGGGTATGAGCAACCCGGCTGGATGCACGAGATGGTTGAGTGGCTACTCCACAGCCAGGAATTCGACCTGACGGCATTGCTGGTGATGAATGGCGAGGCTGCCGACACGGCGCCCAGGCTGGGCGTGAAGGCGCTGTTCGGCTCGCTGTCGCGCCTGGAGGGCAAGTTGCTGCCGCAGAAGCAGCGGGTCATGCTGGCCTGCCGCGACATGCGCGACGGTTTGCAGGAGGCGGGCACGTCGGTGATCCCGCTGGCGCCGGGCGACGAGGATCCGCACGCGCGCAATGAGGTACGGGCGCTGGGGCTGGACCTGGTGATCACATTGGGTGCGTCGCTGGCGACGCGCGCGCAGCTCGCCAGCTGGTCACGGCTGGGCGTCTGGCAGTTGAGCTACTCGGATATTGCGGTGGCCACCAGCCGTTATGCCGGCTTCTGGGAGGTCTTTCAGCGCGAGGATCACACCACCGTGAAACTCTGGCGCGTCGGCGCCAGGCAGGAAGACGACGAACTTCTGGACCAGCGCAGTTTCAACACGGAAGTGTTCTGGCTGAAGAATCAGGCGCGCGCATTCAGTTTGGGAAACTTCATGGTCTATGACGCGTTGCAGGCGCTGGCCCATGACCGCCCGGGGGTCGCGCCGCCCGCCATGCAGATCATGAGCGGCCCGCGCCGCGCCGATCCGGCGGAGTGGGACAGCGCCGCATATATTGCGCGCCAGGCATGGTTAATGTCGGATCTCGTTGTGCGCCGCGTCATGAAACGCAACGTTCGGTGGCGGATCGGTATGTTTCCCTCTGCACGCCAGCAGGCGGTGGTATCCGAAGCGATGGTATTGCAGCCGCCAAAGGGCCGCTTTTTCGCCGATCCTTTCGTTTATACCCACGATAAAAAGCCATATATATTTTTTGAAGATTACGATTTTACTTCCCGCAAGGGCACGATCTCGGTCGCGACCTACTCTGACGGGGCTTTCCGGCTGTTGGGCACTGCGCTGAACCTGCCTTATCACCTTTCGTTTCCATATATTTTTGAACACGAGGGCGTGACGTACATGGTTCCGGAAACATGCGGAAATCGAAGTATTGAACTATGGAAATGCACTGAATTTCCGCTGAAATGGGAGCTTGATGTTAATCTGATGACCAATATTTCAGCCGTGGATACCATTATTTTTAAACACGGCGAATACTGGTGGCTATTAACAAATATCGACCGAACTGACGGCCAAAGCCACTGCGACGAGCTGTTCGCGTTTTTCTCAGATTCGCCGCGCTCGACGACCTGGACGCCGCACGCCTGCAACCCGATCGTGCGCAACCCGATGCGCGCCCGCAACGCCGGAATCGTTGTGTCGCCTGGGGGAGACGTGATCCGATGCGCCCAGTACCAGGGGTTCTGTCACTACGGCAAGGGCGTCTCGCTCAACCGGATCGAGGAGCTGACGCCTTCAACCTATGTCGAAACCGACGGCGAAATCCATTACGCAAACTTCCTGAGAAAACGCCATGCTTCAATGCACCATTGGCATCATCAGGGGGGGCACACGGTATTTGACTTCGCCTATATGGAGTAAATTCGCCTTCGGGCGCGTAAATAAAAAATGTTACCGTTATTTCGAATACAGGGACTGTTCACGGGTGTAGTGTGTCCACGGATACAAGTTGACAGATTTCCCTCCTCCTCCGGCTATCCGAGGCCGCGTCCGGCAGATGCCCCGACGCGGCTTTTTTTCGTCTGTAACAAGGGCCAGAGCGCCTGTCGGGGCAGCTGTGTACAGCTGCTTCATAGGGGCGCCCGTCGTGGCGGACGAGCGATGCTGGTGAAAACCCTAGCGTCAAAAAGGACGAGATCGAATTCTCATCCATATTTACGAACGTGATTAAGGCTAACGATTGATTTCTGATTTTGTCGGATTATATCGCCCTGAAACGTCTTGATTTTGACAAATCCGAACCATAAGATGGGTTCCATGCCATCCGTTATGTTGGCTACCAAAGTCGCCCAGCCCAAACGTCCCGGTTCAGCTTCATTAGATATTCCGGGATATGCGGACCACCCCCGCAGGGTTGGATAAAAAATAGTCTTCAGCACAGCGAAGATCCCTTCTAGGCCCGTCGAAAAACCGGGAGGACACCATGGCCAAGATGGTCCTGATTGAAGCTCATCCGCTCTTGCGGTTGGGTTTGTGGCAGATTCTTAGCAAGTTGGATGATGTGTGGGAGATCGAGGGGATGGGCCTTGCGGACGTGTCCAAGGCCGACGGCGTGCACGCGGGCGCCGATCTTCTGATCTATGGTTTGCCAGTGGATACCGATGAAGCATGGAGCGCCTTGCACGAGATTCAGCGCGTGCTGACGCCCAAGCGGATTCTGCTCTTGACGGACGTCATGCCCTTGCCCATGCCGGTGCAAGGCCTGCCTGGCGCCAGCGTGTACGGTTGCCTCATGAAAACGGCTTCGGTCGAGATCCTTGAGGCCGCCATTCGCCTGGTGATGGCGGGCGGGCAGTGCTTCCCGAGCGAACAGGCGCTGCAGGCTCCGGCCTCCACCGTATGCGCCTTGCCGTCGCGGGACGTGGAGGAAGCCGGCTCGAAGGGCACCATGCCCGTGAGCGCGGGGGCACAGCTCCTGCAGATCACGCCGCGCCAGTACGAAGTGCTGGTGCTGCTGGCACGCGGTTATCCCATCAAGACCGTCAGCCGGATGTTGAACATCTCGGTGGCGACCGCCAAGACGCACGCGTGCACGCTGTATCAACGCCTGCATGTCAAGAACAAGGGCGAAGCCGTTTACGCGGCGCTGCAACGCGGTGCGACCTTGGAATGGCATGAACCGAACGGGCGTGAAGTGGATGCCGGGCAGATCTATGGGCGCAAGCTCGGTTAAGTCAGGTTTGCGCTGCCTGCCCGGCAGCAGGAACGCCCAGTTCCAACGCTGCCGGGGTTGCGCATAGCCAATACGGCT
This sequence comes from Achromobacter spanius, assembly GCF_002966795.1. Classification (GTDB taxonomy): domain Bacteria; phylum Pseudomonadota; class Gammaproteobacteria; order Burkholderiales; family Burkholderiaceae_B; genus Achromobacter; species Achromobacter spanius_D. The sequence goes on along the minus strand of NZ_CP023270.1, from coordinate 4,163,603 downwards.
AAGGCATAGAAAGCAGGTGTTCGGATTGCTGTCGCCTCGCTTTCCGCCACCATTCATCCTCCTGAACGAGATTCAGCGGACGTAGCCGCTGATAGCATGGGTTGTGTCCGCAAGCATGGATTGATAGGGCGAATCACTTAGTCTCGCCACTGCAATCCCAAGGCTGCGGACAGGATTCCCCTGAGCCTGGCGACGCGCGTGAACCCGCGCCTAGCGCGGCGTCGCGCCAGCGTCATGGGAACCGTAATGGGCCATGCGTCACAAGGTTCTTCCCGGGATGACAACCGTACTGATCGAAGACTACGCTCTGCTTCGTGTCGCAATTCAGCATGTGCTGGAACGTGTGCGCAACGCCGACGATATCCTGGCCATCTCGCCAGCCCACCTTCTCAATATGTCCAGCTCGATCAACAAACCAGTGGAGTTGCTGGTGGTGGGTTGCAGCGGCTCAGCGGAGCAGGACATCGGGCTTCTTTCCCAGGCGATGGCATTCTTCATGCCGCGGCTCGTGCTTGTTTTGTATTCGGCGATGGACCAGAGCGTCATGGCCGCGTGTGCGCGCGCCGGCGTCGCGGGCTATCTGCCCAAGGCGTCCAGCCCCGATGCGCTGGCCGCCGCGGTCAGCCTGGTGATCGCGGGCGGCGAGTGCTATCCCCAACCCGCGGGCAGGCCGCCCAGCACGTCACACGCCTCCGTGCAGGAATTGCGCGAGCTGACGCAGCGGCAGGAGGAAATCCTGCAGCTTCTTGTGCAAGGCAAGACCATGCGCGAGATCGGCCAACAGGTCGGCATATCGGTCGCCACCGTCAAGAGCCACGCGCGCACGCTGTACTGGAAGCTCAATGCGCGCAACCAGGCCGAGGCGGCGTACATCGCGGTGCAGATGGGGCTGGTGCGAAGCTCGAACGGGCAACCCGCGCCCGGCAAGGGCGACGCGAGCTGATGCGATGACGTGAGTCAGGGTCTGTGCGGGTGGCGATGCCGCCTGCACAGACCCTTGCTCCTTCGCGGAGGAGGCAGCGCGCAATCGCGAGAAAAAATAATTTCCACGTGAATGCTTTCTGCCTCTGCAAAGAACCGCAACAAAAAGGCCGCCTGCGATTGCCTCACAGGCGGCCCTTCTCATGGCATTAAAACGCCTTATTCACCCACCGCCTTCAAACATCCCCCTCACTCGCCTGCGTACCCGCCGGCGCCGCGCGGCCCTTGGATTTGGCAATCGCCATAAACTCCCGCTCAGCCGCACCCAGCACCGCATCCACATGCAAATGCGCCATCGCATACTGCCGCGCTGCCGCGCCCAATGTTTCGCGGATCTGCCCGTTGTAGCTGAGCTTGCGCACGGCTTCGGCCATCGCCACCGCGTCCTCGGGCGGTGTCAGCAGCCCGCAGCGCGACACGACACTGGCAAGCTCCGTGCCGCGGGCCGCGCCGCAGACGACCGGGCGGCCGCTGGCCAGCATGCCGGTCAGTTTGGATGGCATCACCAGGTCGGCGGCACCTGCGCGCTGGGGCAGCAGGTGGATGTCTGCCGTGCCCAAAAGCGCACCCAGGCGTTCGGCGGGCTGCAGGTCCAGGAAGATGACGCGCGTCAGACCACGGCACTTTTCCTCCAGCGCCGCGCGTTCAGGTCCCTGGCCGCAGAAGAGGAACCACAGGCGGTCCTCGCGATTAAGACGACGCGCAACGTCCGCCAGAATCTGCAGACCCTGCTTGCCGCCCATATTCCCCGAATACAACGCAACGATGGCGTTGTCCGGAATACCGAGCTGCGCACGGTAATCCCCGCCTTCGGCCAGCGGCGTAATGGCGTTGACGTCGATCCAGTTGGGCAGCAGCACCGCGCGGCCGGAATCGATGCCCTTGGATAGCGCCAGGTCCAGCATGCGGTTCGAGATCGTGGATACGCGGTCGAATCGGCGCATCAGCCAGCGCTCGGCGCGCTTGACCATGGATCGTAGCGCCGCGCCTTTGAGCAGTCCCAGTTCGAACGCCGCGTCGACCTCGAAGTCCTGGATGTGCAGCCAGGCGCGGGCGCCGGTCAGGCGTGCCGCCAGCCAGGCGGCCGGCGCGCAGAAGAGGGCGGGTTCGACGACCAGGATGATGTCGGGGCGGCGCATTGCGGCGCGCAGCAGCGATGGCAGGCTGGACAACGCGAAGCTGGCCAGGTGCACCAGCCGTTTGGCGCCGCCCGGCCTTTCGGGCACCCACAAGGGCGCGCGCCGCACCGTTACGCCGCGGCGCGTTTCCTTGGTGTAGCGCGAGCCGCGGTAGCCCTCGTGCACCTGCCATTGCGGATAGTAGGGCGGGGCGGTGACCACGCTGACCTCGTGCCCGCGGGCGGCCAGCCATTCGGCCAGTTCGGCGGTGTATTTGCCGGTGCCGGTCAGTTCGGGCGCGTAGTTGATGCCATAGATGAGTATTTTCATGTTGGCGTGGCGGTGCGGGGCCGGATGGGGCGGCACGGGTTGCCGTGGCAGACCATCGCGGCCGGCATGTTGCGGAACACCGAGCTGCGTGCGCCGATCACCGCCTCGCGCGCGATCGTCACGCCTGGTCCGACAAACACGTCGGTCGCCACCCACGCGCCGTCTTCGACGCGCACGGCGCGTTCGCGCAGCGGGAAGTCGGCCCGGCCGGCGTCGTGGTCCGCCGCGCACAGGTAGCTGCGCTGGGACACCACGGCGTGCGCACCGATGTGGATGGGACCCAGGCTGTAGATCACCGCGTCGTCGCCGATCCAGGCGTAATCGCCGATCTCGACCTTCCAGGGGTAGGTGACCGTGGCCGTGGGCCGAATCAGCACCTTGTGGCCCACGCGCGCGCCAAAGCAGCGCAGCAGCCAGCGGCGAAAGCCATAGGCCACCTGCGGCGACCAGCGGAACAGCGTGCCTTGCACCATCCACCACAACTGCACGGTCAGCGCCGAACGCCCGCGCTGACCCGGCGCCAGCGCGAACTGGTCCAGGCGTTGCAATGTGCTCATTTGGCCGCTCCCGCAACGGCATCGCGCCGCGACGCGGCCTCGGTGGCCTCACGCGCCTTCAGGATTTCCTCGGTCTTGATGCGGATCTGCCAGTAGTACATGGCGCGTGCGACGGCGTAGTCATAGCCCGCCTTGCCGTCCAGGAAGCCCAGCTTGAAGACGTAGGAATGCAGGAACGAGATGGGCGCCTTGAATGGCATGGCCTGGAAAATGCGCTTGAGCAGCGCGCGGCCGCCCACGTTGGCTTCGCGCGGGTCGTTCATCAGGCCCTTGGTGCGCAGGTTCGCTTCCCAGTCCGAATAGCGGTTGTGCTTGTCGAAGTAGTGATAGAGCGAGTCGTGGTCGTTGTGCACCATGCGCTGGCGCAGCGCGAAGGTCTCGCCTTCGACCTGCGGCTGGTAGTGGCCTTCGACCTCCCACATGTTGGCGACGTCCAGGTCGTCGTAGTCCAGGAAGCGGGAGCGGTCGCGGGCCAGCAGCGCCAGCTTGTAGACGCGGTGGCCGTGCTCGAGCTTCTTTCCGCAGAACACGTAGTCGAACGGCACGAACGCGCCGCCCGCGCCTGCCGCAAAGCGCGGCAGCACGTCGCGGATTTCGGCTGCAAGGCCCGGCGTCATCTCTTCGTCTGCATCGACGTACAGCACGACAGGGTGGGTGAAGGGCAGTTGCTCCAGGCACCACTGCTTTTTCTTGGGATATTTGCCGTCCCACTGGAAATTCGAGACGCGCGCGCCCATCGCCGTGGCGATCGAGCAGGTGGCGTCCGTGCTGTTGGAGTCCACGACGAAGACTTCGTCGAAATCCACCAGCCCCTTCAGGCACTTCGCGATATTGCGTTCCTCGTTCTTCGTCATCACCACGACGGATACCGGTATCTTCTGCATGATGCTGTCCTGTTCAGGGCGTTCCGCGCTGCATGAGCGGGCGGAAGAGATCGATGACGTTGCGGCAGTGCCGCTCAAGGGAAAAGGCGTCCGCGCGCTCGGGGCCCTGGGCCGCCAGCTTCTCGCGCATCTCGCCGTCGTAGGCCAGGCGCCGCACGGCCTCGGCCAGCGCCGCCGCGTCGCCCACCGGCACCAGCAGCCCGTAGCGGCCCGCGTCCAGAATCTCGGCGGGGCCGTGCGGGCAGTCCGTGGAGATCACGGGCACGCCCAGGCAGAGGGCCTCCACCAGCACGTTGCCAAAGCTCTCCCGCACGGACGTGAGCGCAAAGGCGCCGGCGCCGGCGATGACTGGAAAGGGATTGTCGATGTGACCGGCCAGCGTGACCTGTGTGCGCGACGGCCTGTCGTCAATGCGCTTTTGCAGGGCGGCATGCTCGGAGCCTTCGCCCAGGATCGTGAACGCGATGCGTGGATCGTCGAGCAACGCGGCGGCGTCGATCAGCGTGGCGTAGTCCTTGACCGCCTCCAGCCGGCCCACGGCGACCACGTGGTAGGGCGACTCGCCGCCGTCGGGCAGCTTGGGCTGCGCGCCTTGCCGGCGCACGTTGTCCAGCGGCACGCCGTTGTAGATGGTGTGGACCTTGCCGCGCAGCGGCGGAAACATGCTGACCAGGTCTTCCTTCACGCCGCGCGACACGCCCACCACGGCGTCATGGCGCCGGTAAGTCTGGCTGACCAGCCAGCACTTCAGACGGCGCATTTTCGAGGCGCCGTAGTGGATGGCCGGGCTGCTGTGTTCGAACGCCACGGTGCGGAAGTTGCCGCGCAGGATCTTTCTGGCCAGCACGACCAGCATGTTGCACAAGAGGCCATGCGAGCAGACGATGGCGGGCTTTTCGCGGCGGATGTGCTGCAGCAGCTTGAAAAACGCCACGGGCAGCGCGAGGCGCAGCTTGGTTGGGGACTCGATGATGGGAAATGCGCGGGTGACCTTGGGATTGGCGATGGGGTACTCGCGATTGCGCGAGCGCAGCAGGAACAGGGAGGAGTCCACCCCCTGTTCCGGCAACGCATCCACAATGAAGGCGACGCATCTTCCGACGCCGCCATGCAAGTCCGGTGCGACAAACAAGACATCAGGCATGGGGTATTACTCGCGTGGGTGGCGTCCGGCGCACGATGTCCGGACGGGGGCTGTGAACGGGCGGTTCGTTGCGGGGCACGGGCATGATCTGTGCATTGCGCATCAGAGACAGGCAATAGCACAGCAGAAAGCCGGTAAACGCGGTCTTGGGCGCATAGGCCAGGCCACCGGACATCGAGTCGATGAAGATATAGATGGGCGCGGTGGCGAGCAGATATCGCCGGTGCATCTCCAGCCCGGGATGGGCATAGCGCCTAAAGAGCGAGAACAGCAGGATCAACAGGGGCGGCAGCATGATCATGATCGTGCCGACCACCCCGAACTTCATCAGGTAAAAGGCCCAGGAGTTGTGCGCGAACGTGCTCAGCTCGAAGCCGTTTTCGCCCATCACCCAGCTGCGAAAGCCCGCGCCCTTGCCAAAGACGGGACTCTCGGCAAAGAACGCCATCTGGCCTTCCATCTCCTGGACGCGCGCGCCGTAACTGGAGTCTTCGTCCAGGCGCTCCACGCTGAAGATGCGATCGGTCAGCACGTCCAGATAGCCGATGCTGGCGAAGATCAGCACCCCGGCCACGGCCGCGGGCGCGAAGATCATCACGGCGCGGCGGCGGATGTCGGCGCTGCCGGCCAGCAGCACGGCGATGATGACGGAGATCGCCAGTTGCAAATACTGGCTGCGGTTCAGCGAGAACACCAGCGCCATCACCATGAACAGGATCAGCGCGTAGGCCTTGGGACCGGAGACGTTGAGCGTGCGGCGGAAGTACAGCAGCGACACCACGCCCATCGGGATCGCCCACACGCCCAGACGCACGTTGCGCAGCGGGTTGGCCACGCTGAAGCCGGCCGCCTGTTCCACCAGCATCAGCGCGGCGACCGCCAGGCTCGCGGCCACGATGTACTTTTGCAGGATCGCGTAGGCGTGCGGACTGTCGATGTCCTTGTAGCAAAGGAACGGCGTGCACAAAAAGTAGAAGACGATGCGCAGGTCGCGCGCGACGTCGCCGGTTTCGATGCCGGGATGATGGCTTGACACCAGCAGCAGGTAGATCACCGAGATCGCCTGGATGCCCAGCAGCACGCCCAGCGCCCCGCGCGGCAGCGCATAGGCGCCGGGGTCGGCCAGCCTGAGCGCCTTGACCCCCAGCATGGCCACGAACAGCAGGTCGAAGGGCGACAGCTTGAAGCTGCCCACCCCGATGACAAACCTGTCGTCGTTCAGCGCCAGCGCGGTGAAGACGAACAGGCCCAGGAGGTGCAGGGTGGAAAGCCGGCGCGTGGTCATTGCAGTTCCGTATCTGTGTGGGGCCGGCCTAGTGCGCGGCCCAATCGTCGCGTCCGAAGATCTTGGTGGTGAGCTTCTCCAGCAGATACGTCAGATCGCCTTGACGGGCATGCGCGGCGACCTTCGAGGCGCGGCAGGACAGTTCAAACAGCTTGCCCAGCCCGGGCTCGGTGCGCCGGATGCGGCTGACGATCTGTTCGCGCTCTTCCAGCAGCACGTCCTGCATCAGCGCCGTCTTGGTCTCGTCATGGGCGGTATACACGCCCAGCGCATCCGGCACGATCAGGTTCTTGCCCTCGCGCAGCAGCCGGCTCCACAGCTCCAGGTCCATGCAGTAGCGCATGCTTTCCTGCAGCAGGCCGTACTTGCGCAGCAGGTCGCGGCGGAAGATCGCGGACTGGTTCGGGATGGAGGCCTTCACCACCGTCAGCGTGCCGCGGTTGACGGGCGTGTAGTGGATCTTGCGGAAGATGCGGTTGTCGGCATCGGCCACGAACAGGTTGCCGCTGACGATCGGTGCGCGTCCGCGAGCCGCAGCCGCGCCCAGCTTGCGCAGCGCGCCCGGGTAGTACAGGTCGTCCGAGTTCTGCCAGCCGACGTAGTCGCCGGTGGCGCGTTCGAAGCCCTTGTTGATCGCGTGCGACTGGCCGCGGTCCGGCGTGCTTTCCCAGTAGGACAGGTAGCGTTCGTACTTCTTGATGATGTCCACGCTGCCATCCGTGGAGCCGCCGTCGATGATGATGTATTCCAGGCGCGGATACCCCTGGTTCAGCACGGACAGGATGGTGCGCTCCAGGAACTTGGCCTGGTTGAACGAGGGCGTCACGATCGTCACCTTGGGCAGCAGGCCGCTGGCGATGGGCGCTGGCGGACGGAGCTCGCGGACGAAGTCGATGAGCTGGCGTGAATACTCGTTATGGCGCTTGCGCATGTAAGACCTCAGCATGTTGGTTAACGGGTGGCCGCAGGCATGGCGCCCGGAAACTCGGGGCGGGATTGACGGATGGCGAGGGCCACGCCGGCCAGCGTGATCGCCGCGTAGGCCATGCGGCCCCAGGCTGCGGCGTGTTCCCCCGCCACGTGAACCAGTCCCGCCATGACGCCCAGCATTGCCAGGCCGCCCAGTCCGTTCAGGATTGCGACGGCGCGGGAGTTGCCGAGCCCCAGCAGGGAGAAGTGCGCCGCGGCGTTCAGGGACAAGAGGCCCGACGCCACGATCAGCAATTGGAAGGTGCCCAGATGACCGCTGGCGACGTTGTCGCCCAGAAGCACGTTCAGCAGCGGGCGGCTGACCGCCAGCACCGCCAGCGTGGCGCCGGCCGACAGCGCCAGGTTCCACAGCATCATTCGGCGGATCTCGCGTTCGGCGGCCCCCGGGTAGGGCGGCGACACCGACAGGCGCGTCACGCGCGGCATCGCTTTCTGGAAGATGGCGACGGACGCCGTGTGGATGATCTGGCCCACCTGCACGCCCACGGTGTAGATCGCCAGCGCCGCCGGCCCCATGAGGCTGCCGACCAGCACCCGGTCGACCGAGCCGAAGGCCAGCGCGCTCAGGCTGTTCAGCCACGACCAGCGCGAGAACCGGAAGGCGGCCATCATGGCGCCGCGGTCGCGCACGGGCCGCACGATGTAGCGGTCATAGGCGCGCGAGAACACGCGCATCTTCACGCTGCCCGCGATCAGGAGGCCCAGTGCCTGCGCCAGCCCCGTCCACGTGGGCGAGGCGGTGTACCAGGCGGCCGCGCAGGCCAGCGCCATCGTGCCGGTGCGGCTGAAGACCTCGCACAGCGCGGTGGCGCGAAAGTCCTCCCGGCCTTTCAGGCAGCCGGAAAAGAGCTGGTCATACTGCTGCGTGAGGTAGATCGCGAGCGCCGGCATGGCCAGCATCGTGACCGCCACGCCGCCAAACGTGGCTTCTGGCCAGCCCAACCCGACCACGCCCCACAGCAGCACAGCCGCCAGTGTCACGACGGCCAGCGCACAGCCGATCAGCGACATGCTGACGCCGGCCGCGCGATAGGCGCCGCCCGGTGCGTGCGCGCTCTCGGAGACCAGCTTGGTCGCGGTCACGGCCGCGCCCAGGTTGGCCGCGTTGCCGAACCCGGCCAGCGCGATGATCATCGAATACTGGCCGAAGCCGACCGTGCCGAGCTGGCGAAAGAGGATCGGCAGCGCCACCAGCGCCGCGACGGGACCGATGCCGTACTCCACCAGCCCCCAGAAGGAGGCATTGCCGGCGATGTGTTTCTTCACGAATCCAAGCATCGGTAACCCTGTCTGTCATGCTGGCGCGGTGGTCAGGCCACCGGCAGCGCCTGTTGCGTGCGCTCGCGCAGGAAATGGCCATAGGCCAGCGTGATGCCGTGCGTCAGAGAGATCTCCGGCCGCCAGCCCAGCGCCTGCACGCGCGACGAGTCCATCAGCTTGCGAGGCGTGCCGTCGGGCTTGGACGTGTCGTAGACGATCTTGCCCTCGTAGCCGATCACGCGCGCCACCAGCCGCGCCAGGTCCGCAATCGAGATGTCCTGGCCGGCGCCGATGTTGTAGATGCCCTCGGCGTCCGGATGCTCCATCAGCATGACGCTGGCCTGCGCCAGGTCGTCCACGTACAGGAACTCCCGCAGCGGCGACCCGGTGCCCCAGATCGTCACGCTTTCCGCGTTGGCCTCGCGGCCTTCGTGGAACTTGCGGATCAGGGCCGGCAGCACGTGGCTGCTGTGCAGGTCGTAGTTGTCGTGCGGGCCGTACAGATTGGTGGGCATGGCGCAGATGAAGCGCGCGCCGTGCTCGCGCTGATAGGCCTCGCACAGCTTCAGGCCGGCGATCTTGGCGATGGCGTAAGGCTCGTTGGTGGATTCCAGCGGACCGGTCAGCAGCGCGTCCTCGCGGATGGGCTGCGGCGCCTCGCGCGGGTAGATGCATGACGAACCCAGAAACAGCAGCTTGCGCACCCCGGCCGCATACGCGGCGCGGATCACGTTGCACTGGATCATCAGGTTCTTGTACAGAAAGTCCACCGGATGCGTCTGGTTGGCCAGGATGCCGCCCACCTTGGCGGCGGCCAGGTACACCACATCGACCGGCGTGGTCGAAAAGAAGCGGTGCACCTGATTCTGGTTTTCCAGGTCCAGTTCCGCGCGGCTGCGGGTCAGCACGTTCTCGTAGCCGCGCCGGTGCAGTTCGCGGGTGATCGCCGCGCCCACCATCCCGCGGTGGCCGGCGACGAACACGCGTTGGTCCAGGTTCGTCATGGCGGCTACTCCTTGTAGGCGTAGATTTCGTAGCCGTTCTGTTCGACCAGCGCATCGCGCCGCGCGTCCTTCAGGTCGCTTTCGACCATTTCCTTGACGAGCTGCGCGAACGTGGTGCGGGGCGACCAGCCGAGCTTTTCGCGGGCCTTGGTGGGGTCGCCCAGCAGGGTTTCCACTTCGGTCGGACGGAAGTAGCGCGGATCGACGCGGACGATGACCTGGCCGGCCTTGACGTCGTGCACCGGCGAGAACAGCACGGTGGCCGTTTCTTCCAGGCCTTCGCCTTCCCATGCCAGCAGGATGCCCAGCTCGCGCGCCGCCGTGTTGATGAACTCGCGCACGCTGTATTGCATGCCGGTCGCGATGACGTAGTCTTCGGGCGTGTCCTGCTGCAGCATCAGCCACTGCATTTCGACGTAGTCGCGGGCGTGGCCCCAGTCGCGCAGGGCGGACAGGTTGCCCAGGTACAGGCATTCCTGCAGACCCAGCACGATGCGCGCCAGGCCGCGGGTGATCTTGCGCGTCACGAACGTTTCGCCGCGCTTGGGCGATTCGTGGTTGAACAGGATGCCGTTGCAGGCGTACATGCCGTAGGCTTCGCGGTAGTTGACGCTGATCCAGTAGGCGTAGAGCTTGGCGGCGGCGTAGGGGCTGCGCGGGTAGAAGGGGGTCGTTTCCTTCTGCGGCGTTTCCTGCACCAGGCCGTACAGCTCGGAGGTCGACGCCTGATAGAAGCGCGTCTTGTTTTCCAGCTTCAGGATGCGGATGGCTTCCAGGAGGCGCAGCGTGCCCAGGCCGTCGGCGTTGGCCGTGTATTCCGGCTCTTCGAACGACACACCCACGTGGCTTTGTGCGGCCAGGTTGTAGATCTCGTCGGGCTGCACCGACTGGACGATGCGGATGAGGCTGCACGAGTCCGTCATGTCGCCGTGGTGCAGCACGAAATTGCGGGGCTGGTCGTGCGGATCCTGGTACAGATGGTCGATCCGCGCGGTATTGAACAGCGAAGCGCGCCGCTTGATGCCGTGGACCTCATAGCCCTTGGCCAGCAGAAGCTCCGCCAGATAGGCCCCGTCTTGGCCAGTTACGCCGGTAATCAGTGCCCGTTTTGGCATGGTTGTGTCCTTAAGACTTAGTGACTGCACGAAAGGAGCCGATGGCTGCGGTACCAATGTGCAAAGAGATTACTGTTGCACCAGCCGCTGAGATATCGGCCAAAAGGTCTAAGAGATCCGCCTGTCGGTAGGGGAAAAAGGACTGGATTGATTCATCCACCGCACCGAGGGCGGTAGCCGCCAGCATGGCAACCAGCGCGGGGCGCCGGTTGACCGACAGGTATATCAGCGCGGTCAGGAGGGCATAGGCGGCCAGGTGCAGCCGCTTGTCGCCAAAGGCATCGGACATGTCCGCCGCCAGCCCTGGCATGTTGCCCACCGTGACCAGCACGGCAAAAAAGAGGGCCGCCGCGGGCAGGCAGATTCTTGCCATGCCCGGGCGCCAGAAGGGAACCAAAACCCGATCAGACACGACCGTAGATGTCCTGGAAACGGACGATGTCGTCTTCGCCTAAATAGGCGCCCGACTGCACCTCGATGATCTCCAGCGGGATCTTCCCGGGGTTTTCCAGGCTGTGGATCTCGCCCAGCGGGATGTAGGTCGACTGGTTCTCGGTCAGCAGGTACTGCTTGTCGCCGTTGTAGATGCGCGCCGTGCCCGACACCACGATCCAGTGTTCGGCGCGGTGGTGGTGCATCTGCGAGGACAAGCGCGCACCCGGCTTCACGGTGATGCGCTTGACCTGGTAACGCGGCCCCTGGCCGACGGAGTCGTACGAGCCCCACGGCCGCTGGACCTCGCGGTGGTGGTTCAGTTCGCTGCGGTGCTGCGACTTGAAGACCTCGACCAGGCGCTTGACGTCCTGCGAACGCGACTTGTGCGCCACCAGGACGGCGTCGGCCGTCTCGATGACAACGATGTCGTCCAGGCCCACCGAGGCGACCAGCCGGCTGGTCGAATGGATGAGGCAGTTGCGCGAGTCCTCCACCATGACGTCGCCCGTGGTGGAGTTGCCTTCCACGGACTTCTGGGCGATGCCCCAGACGGCGTCCCACGCTCCGACGTCGCTCCACGAGGCGGCCAGCGGGATGACCACCGCGCTGTCGGTGCGCTCCATGATGGCGTAGTCCATCGAATCGCTGGGGCATGCCTCGAACGCGGGGCCGTCCAGATGGAAGAGCCCGTTGTCGCCGTGTCCCGTCGCCACGGCCGACTGCGCCTGCGCAAGGATCTTGGGCGCCAGCCGGCCCAGCTCGGCCAGGAAGACCGACGCCTGGAAGGCGAACATGCCGCTGTTCCAGTAGTAGCCGCCGTCGTCGATGAAGCGCTGGGCGACCTCGGGCGACGGCTTTTCCACGAACCGGCGCACGCGGCGCGCGGGCGCCATGGCGCCGGGCTCGTCCGCCTGGATGTAGCCGTAGCCGCTGAGCGGCGCGGTCGGCTTGATGCCGAACGTCACCAGCGCGCCCTGGCGGGCCGCGTCGTACGCCTGGGCAAATGCGGTGCTGAGCAGCTCGCCGTCCTCCAGCACGTGGTCCGACGGCATGATGAGCATGATGGGATCCTCGCCATCCTGCATCGCCCGCAGCGTGGCGGCGGCGATGGCCGGCGCCGTGTTGCGCGCAAACGGCTCCAGGATGACCTCGACGTCCTTGATGCCCAGCTCGTCGGCCTGCTCCGCTGCAATGTAGCGATGCGCCTCGTTGCACACGAGGATGGGCCGCTCCTGCGCGCCCGCCGAGTCCAGCCGCCGCAGGGTGTTCTGCAGGAGGCTGCGGTCATCGGTCAAACGGATGAACTGCTTCGGCAACAGTTCGCGCGACAGCGGCCACAGGCGCGAGCCTGAACCGCCGCAAAGAATCACTGCCCGGTACGGAGGACGGGGGTTGGTCATGGCTCTCACTCCTTGAAGTAGGCCTGGGTGTACGGATGCACGCCGGGATCGGCGGCGATCACTTCCCGCGGCAGCCAGCGGTAGCCGCTGTGCTGGGACAGGGGAAGGCTTGCGGTATCCAGAGAAAGCTCGGCCTCATACGCGAGGACGACGTAGTGGGTGGAGCGTCCCGCCTCACCCGCGAAATTCGTGCCGTAGAAGTGTTCGTACACGCCGCGCGGCGTCCACACGAGGTCGGGCAGCGACAGACCAAGCTCGTCGTGCACGATGCGGTGCAGCGCGTGGCGCAGGGACTCGTTCTTGCGGATCCGGCCGCCGGGCACGAACCATGCGCCCTGAGCGGGCGGATTGGCGCGCAGGCCGGTCAGGTAGTTGCCGGCCCCATCGCGCAGCAGGAGGTCGATCGAGACCAGCGGCAGCATCTCCACCGCCTGGCGGAAGTCCGATCGGGCGAGCATGCCGCGACGCGGTGCCGGCGCTTCGCGCACGGGCCATCCCAACGGTTCAGTAGACATTGCGGCCCGTCCATCCCGATATCGCGGTGCGCGCGATGATCAGCAGGTCCATCCTGAACGTCCAATGCTGGATGTAATAGATGTCGTGTTCGACGCGGTCGCTCATCTTGCGCAGCGTGTCGGTCTGGCCGCGAAAGCCGTTGACCTGCGCCCAGCCGGTGATGCCGGGCTTGACGCGGTGGCGCATCATGTAGCGCTGCACCAGGTCCTTGTACATTTCGTTGTGCTCCAGCGCGTGCGGGCGCGGGCCCACCACCGACATGTCGCCCATCAGCACGTTCAGGAATTGCGGCAGCTCGTCCAGGCTGGTGCGGCGCAGGAAGCCGCCGATGCGCGTGATGCGGTTGTCGTTGCGCGTGGCCTGTGTGACCACGCCGTGTTCCTGGTGCACGGTCATGGTGCGGAACTTGTAGACGTGGAACACCTTGCCGTCCACGCCCAGCCGGGGCTGCGTGAAGAACACGGGGCCGCGCGACGTCAGCTTGATCAGCGCGGCCACGGTCAGCATTACCGGCGCCAGGCCGATCAGCGCGCACAACGCGAAGCTGCGGTCGAAGGCTTCCTTGGCCCAGCCGCGCACACCGGCCGCGGGCAGGCTGTTGAGCTGAATCGCGGGCAGTCCCAGGAACTCGCCGATGCGGTGGCCCAGCAGCTGGATCGACATCACATCGGGAATCCAGCGGATGTCCACCAGGTCGTTGCGCAGGTGATAGAGCACCTCGCGCAGCTCCTGGCCGGCTTCCATCGGCAGCACGATCCAGATCTCGCGCACCTTGTTTTCGCGCACGAAGTCGGTCAGGTTGTCCAGATCGTGCAGACGGCGGACCTGCGGCGGCAGGATCTCATGCGGTTCGGCGTAGATCCCCAAGATCTGATAGCCGGCCTCGCGGTACTTTTCCACGCGGCGCCACATGTCGTGACCCAGCGCGCCAAAGCCCACGAGCAGCACCCGCTTCTTGTCCATGCCGCGATCGCGCGCCGCGCCCAGCACGGCATAGACCGCGATGCGTACGCCGGCCAGGGCCAGCGCCGCCATGCCGAACCAGGTTGCAGCCCATAAGCGGGATATCGCGCCGGTCTGGTGCATGAGAAAACTGACGAAGATGCCCAACGCAAACACCGTGGCCCACGCAGCCAGGCTGCGCACCACGAGATCGGTGAGCAGGCGTCCCCGCCACGACACATACAGGCGGAAGGCCGGGAAGAGCGCGATCACGCCCAAGCCGCACAGATAGATCAGGAACAAGTGAATCTGCGGAGGATCCGTGTAAGCATCTTCCGAAAACTTCAAGCCGGTGGCAGTCAGGCCGCAGGTGATGACGATCGCGGCGTCGAGCAAGCGATACAGATAGCTTGCCCCGCTGAACCTTGCCGACGTGTCCGATTGGGACGGGTCCATCGCGCACTCCAGTTCGGGTGGGAGCGCTTTGCGCCAAGCAAAAACTGTGCAGTGCCGCAAAGCATGTGGCTACCGACAAAATCTTATTGAGTGCGCAACTCACCCGAAACCTCCAAACGGTGTAGGAGAAGGCTTAGGGCATCCGTCGAATGTGCGGGCTTAGGAAAAGCGTGTGGAATGTCGCAACCCGTTACGCATCGGGCTCCTTTCCAGGCAACGAAGTCATTCACAGTGGATTCGCCATGACTACATTTTTCGGAACGTTGAGCCGAGCCATAGCCGCTATCGCGCTCGTGTCCTCGCTGGGCGCTTGCGCCTTATCTCCCGGTATGACGTTCAGCGCCAACCAACTCGCGGATCCGCTGGACCCGAATTCGAAGGCCGTCATCAAACAGATCACGCCGTCCCTCGTTCTTGAGGAACAGCGCGCGCGTGAAGCGTTGCTCGACAACGAAGGCATTGGCCACCTTGTCGGCAAGCCGGGCCCCTATCTCATCGGGCCGGGAGACATCCTCTCCATCGTCGTGTGGGATCACCCCGAGCTCGTGCTTCCGACGCAAACCTACGCCATCGGATCTGCGGCAACGGAATTAGCTATTGGGGATACCGCCTCGGGCATTCCGGGCTATACGGTTTCATCCACTGGATATATCCAGTTTCCGTATACGGGACTGCTGAAAGTGGCGGGGTTGACTGAACTTCAGGCGCGCAATCTCATAGTCAATAGTTCGGGCAAGTACATACAGGACCCGCAGATCACCGTACGCGTTCTGGGATTCCGCAGCAAGCGCATCTTCGTCGATGGCGAGGTGACGACGCCGGGCACGGTTGCGATCAACGATGTGCCCATGACCCTGTTGGAAGCGCTCAACAGGGCCGGAGGCATCTTACCGACCGGAGACCGCAGCTCGGTCTATGTGATCCGCGATGGCAAACGTACTCGCGTGAACCTTCCCGCGCTGATCGAGCGCGGCCAGGACCTGAATCAAGTCATGCTCAAGCCAGGGGACATTGTGAGAGTCACGCCGCGCGACGATAGCAAGGTGTTCGTGATGGGTGAAGTGTTCATCCCCGGCGCTTCCGTCATGCGCGATGGACGCTTGTCGCTGACCGAGGCATTGGGTCTCGCAGGCGGGCCCAACCAGACCACCGCCGATACCTCGCAGATTTTCGTCGTGCGCGCCACGGAGGAGGCAAAGCCCTTGGTGTATCACCTGAACGCCGCATCGCCGCAGGCGCTGGCGGTAGGCGCCAAGTTTGAATTGCAACCCAAGGATGTCGTGTTCGTGGATTCGGCCGGTCTGGTGCGGTGGAACCGCTTCATCAGCAACCTCTTCCCGAGCGCGCAAACCGTACAGACCGTCAGGTCCATCGATTAGTCCGCCTCAAAACCCCGCCTTTGGGGGCGCCGCATCCGCGGCGGCGCCCTCTCCTGGAGAGCTGCATGTCGTTGCCCATCGAATCGTTCGAGCCGTCAGTCCCGGCCCGTCAGCAGGAAACACCGTTGTCGTCTCACGTGGACGCCATTTTTTCCAATCGCTGGATGATCATTGCGATCACCATGTTCGCGTTTCTCGGCGCGCTGGCCTATGTGATGGTGACGCCGTCGGTCTATTCGGCTGACATCATCGTGCAGGTCGAGGAGGAGCTTCCGAACGGCCAGGCCCGCAGCCTGCTGGGCGATGTCTCATCGATGTTCGATACCAAGGCGGAAGCGTCGGGCGAAATGGAAGTGCTGCGCTCGCGCATGGTCGTCGGCCCGGCCGTCGACAAGTTCCTGCTGTACATCCACGCCAAGCCGCGTTACTTCCCCGTCGTGGGCGAGTGGTTGGCGCAGCGCTACGAAAGCCTGCCGTATCCGACCAGCTTGCCGCGCGGGGGTTATGCGTGGGGTGGCGAGACCATTGCGATCTCGCAGCTGGACGTGCCCAACGAGTGGCTGGGCAAGCCGTTCCGCCTGACCACGCTGGGTGAGGGCCGCTACACGCTCAGCGACAAGCTGACGGGCGCCACCTTCACGGGCACGGTGGGCAAGCCCGAACGCTTCCTGTTGCCGGGCGGCGGCGCCATGGACGTGCACGTCGACGCGCTGTCGGGCCGTCCCGGCACCGAGTTCACGGTGTCGCGCAGCTCGCGTCTGGCGGCCATCGAAAACGTGCAGTCGCGCATGGGCATCTTTGAACGCGGCCGCGCCTCGGGCGTGATCGGCGTCACGCTGGAGGGCAACGATCCGGCGCTGACCACCGCGGTCCTGAACCAGATCGGGCAGGAGTACGTGCAGCAGAACGTGAACCGCAAGTCGGCGCAGGCTGAGAAGTCGCTGGTGTTCCTGGAGCAGCAACTGCCGCAACTGAAGGCCGAGCTGGATGCCGCGGAAACCAAGTACAACCAGTTGCGCAACAAGCGCGGCACGATCGACCTGAGCGAAGAAGCCAAACTCATCCTTGCGCAGTCGGTCGATGCGCAGACTCGCGTGATGGAACTGCGCCAGAAGCGCCAGGAACTGATCACGCGCTTTGCGCCGACGCACCCGAGCATCGTGGGCATTGACCGTCAGATCGCATCGCTGACGGGCGACGTCAACCGCCTGGGCAACAACATCAGACAGCTGCCGGATCTGGAACAGGACGTGGTGCGCCTGGTGCGCGACGTGCGCGTCAACACCGAGCTGTACACGGCGCTCTTGAACAACACGCAGCAGCTCAAGCTGATTCGCGCCGGCAAGGTGGGCAACGTGCGCATCCTGGATGCGGCCGTGCAGCCGGACAAACCCGTGCGTCCGAAGGGCGCGATCATCATCGGCGTGGCCACCGCGGCCGGCCTGATCTTCGCCATGCTGTGCGCGTTCGTGCGCAACGCCCTGTTCGGCGGCCTGTCCGAGCCGGAAGACGTCGAACGCCATACCGGTCTGCCGGTGCTGGCGGCCATTCCGTACAGCGACGTGCAGGACAAGCTGTGGCGCCGCAGCCGGCGCAAGAACGCCACCGTGCCGGCGCTGCTGGCGCAGAGTCAGGGCAACTCGCCACCCATCGAAAGTCTGCGTTCCTTCCGCAACGTCCTGCAGGCCTCGCTGCGTCAGTCCGCCAACAACATGGTCATGTTCACCGGTCCGGTGGCGGGCGTGGGCAAGTCCTTCCTGTCTGCAAATTTTGCCTTCATCCAGGGCGGCGTCGGCAAACGCGTGCTGCTGATCGATGCCGACTTCCGCAAGGGCCAGCTCAACCGCTACTTCGGCGTGCCGAAGGAAGACGGCCTGTTCGAAGTGCTGACCGGCACGATCCCGCTCAGCCGCGTCAGGAAGCACAGCGTGTCCGAGGGCGTGGACTTCATCGCCACGGGCGCCGTCACCTTCGATCCGTCGGAACTGCTGGCCTCGCCGGTGTTCGGCGAGACCCTGCGCGAACTGGCCACGCAGTACGACATGGTGATCCTGGACACGGCGCCCGTGCTGTCGTCGCCGGATGCCGCCGTGGTCGGCACACACGCCGCCGCGGTCATGGTGGTGGTGCGGTCGGGCATGAATACGGTGGGCGAGATCCGCGAAACGGCCAAGCGCCTGATCCAGGCGGGCGCGCCGGTCGATGGCGTGGTCTTCAACGGTCTCAAGCTTCTGCCGGAACGCTTCGGCTTCCGGTCCAAGTACGGTGGTTATCGCTACTCCCGTGCGGCGTACTACGGTGATTTCAAACAGAACGGTCCCAAGTGAACGCCACACGGAGAAACTGGCATGCACGGAACTTTTGGCTGGGACACGCCGCAGATTCTGGACGCGGTCTTCAAGGCCTATGACATACGGGGAACGGTACCGGACGAGTTGGATGCCAGGTTTGCCCACAGCCTGGGGATGGCGGTGGGCACGAAGGCTCACGCACAGGGGGTGCGCTCGATCGTGGTGGGGCGCGACGGCAGGCTGAGCAGCGTCGAGCTGTCCGCGGCGCTGCAGGCCGGATTGCGCTCCGCCGGCATGCACGTGATCGACATCGGCATGGCGACCACGCCCATGGTGTATTTCACGGCCCGGCTGATGGATACCGGGACCGGCATCGCGGTGACGGGCAGCCACAATCCGCCCACGCACAACGGCTTCAAGATCGTGATGGAAGGCAGGTCGCTGTACGGCGACGGCCTGACCGCGCTGCGCGACGCGATGCGCCAGCCGATCGACTCCGCGCCGACGCCCGGCGGCCGCACCCAGATGCAGATCACGCCGTGCTACGCGGCGCGGCTGGTGGGCGACATCCGCATGGCACGGCCCATGAAGATCGCCATCGACTGCGGCAGCGGGGTGGCGGGGGCGGTGGCGCCCGCGCTGTTCCGGGCGCTGGGCTGCGAGGTGACGGAACTGTTCTGCGAGGTGGACGGGTCATTTCCGGGGCATCACCCCGATCCGGCCGATCCGCACAACCTGCAGGACCTGATTTATTGCCTGCGCTACTCGGACTGCGAGGTCGGCCTGGCGTTCGACGGCGACGGCGACCGGCTGGGCGTGGTCACAAAATCGGGACAGATCATCTGGCCGGACCGCCAGCTGATTCTGTTCGCCCGCGATGTGCTGGCGCGCAACCCGGGCGCCGAGATCATCTACGACGTCAAGTGCAGCCGCCACGTGGCCCGCGCGATCACTGAGGCAGGCGGCAAGGCGACCATGTGGAAGACCGGGCATTCCCTGATCAAAGCCAAGATGCGCGAGTCGGGAGCGCTACTTGCTGGAGAGATGAGCGGCCACATTTTTTTCAAGGAGCGCTGGTATGGCTTTGACGACGGCATCTACGCCGCCGCCCGCCTGCTGGAAATCCTCTCGTCGGCGCCGGACCCCTCGGCTTTGCTGGAAAGCTTGCCGCAGTCCTGCGCCACCCCCGAATTGAAACTGGAGACCACGGAAGGCGTTGAGCTGGTGCAGGCGTTGCGCGATCAAGGGGAGTTCCCCGGCGCAGTGTCGATCAACGAGCTCGACGGGATCCGTGTGGACTACGCAGATGGCTTTGGCCTGGCGCGGCCGTCCAACACCACACCAACGGTGGTACTCCGGTTCGAAGGAGACAACGTGGCCGCGCTGGCTCGTATCGAGGAGGACTTCCGCAAGGCGTTCAGGCGCATTGCACCTCATATTCGTTTACCGTTCTAAGGAGCATCACGCGATGGGAAAGGCTCAACAGTCGATTGAGGCGTTAAGGGCAGACTCCGGACTGGCAAACAGCCCCGAGTGGGTGGCTTTCGCGCAGGCTGCGCAAAACGCTGAACTGGACGCCAGTGCGCTCAAGGTGATCGAAGCGGCAGGATTGTGCGTGGACTTGACCATGCAACGCCAGTCGGCGTCGCTGGACGGCGCGGGACAGGCGCTCTTGCAGGCGCGCGGATTGGACGAGGCGCGCCGCGCGCTGTTTGCCGGGGAACCGGTCAACTGGACTGAAAACAGGTCGGCATGGCATACCGCGCTGCGCGCCGGGCGTACCCGCGAGCAGCCGGAAGGGCAGGACGCGGATTCCGTTTGCGAGTATTCGCGCATGACCGACTTCGTGCGGCGCGTGGACCAGACGGCAGACTTCTCCACTGTCCTGCATATCGGCATCGGCGGCAGCGACTGGGGGCCGCGCCTGGCGGTGCAGGCCTTCGGCGGACCGTTGCAACGGCGGCAGATCCGCTTCGTGTCCAACATTTGCGGCCACGCCTTCCATGACGCCGTGGCCGGGCTGGACCCGCGCCGCACGCTGGTCGTCATCTCCTCCAAATCCTTCACCACTGCGGAAACGCTGTACAACGCCCGCGCCGCCATCGCCTGGCTCAAGCAGGGTGGCGTGGCCGACGTGTCGGACCATCTGGCGGCCGTGACCGCCAATGCGCCGGCCGCGCGCGCGCTGGGCGTGCCGTCCAGCCAGGTCTTCAAGATGTGCGACTGGGTGGGCGGACGCTATTCCGTCTGGTCGGTGGCCGGCCTGTCGATCGCGCTGACGGTGGGCGTGGACGTGCTGATCGGCATGCGGGCGGGCGCCGAGGCCATGGACCAGCATTTCCTGCAGACGCCGTTCGCGTCCAACGCGCCGGTGCAACTGGCGCTGGCCGGCCTGGTCAATTGCAGCGTGCTGGGATTCAACTCGCTGAACGTGGCGGCCTATAGCGGACGCCTGCTGCACCTGGTGACCTATCTGCAGCAGCTTGAGATGGAATCGCTGGGCAAGCGGGTCGCCGGCGACGGCGCGGCGGTCGGCGTGCCGACGGCGCCCATCATCTGGGGCATGCCGGGCACCGACGGCCAGCACACCTTCTTCCAGTGGCTGCATCAGAGCGAGGAAGGCGCGCCGGTGGACTTCATCGCCAGCCTGCAAGGGCACACGGACAGCCCCGATGCGCATCGCATGCTGCTGGCCAACTGCCTGGCGCAGCGCCAGGCGCTGCTGCGCGGCAAGAGCCTGGAGCAGGCCCTGCTGGACGTCGCCCACATCGACAACCAGGAGCGCGCGCTGACGCTGGCGCAGCACATGGTGCACCCGGGCGGCCGGCCGTCGACGCTGATCGTCCTGCGCCAGCTTGATCCGCGCGGTCTGGGCGCGCTGTTGGCCCTGTATGAGCACAAGGTGTTCGTGCAGAGCGTGGTCTGGGGCATCAACCCCTTCGACCAGTACGGCGTTGAACTGGGCAAGCGGCTTGCCAGCGGCATCGAGCGCGAGCTGGCGGTGCCGGTGTCGGCGGGCGTGGTCGATTGGGGGCATGACGCCTCCACGTCGTACTGGATCGACCGCTACCGCAGCCATGCGCAAGCCCCGCGTCCGCGCCATGCGTGGGTGGCCGGCATGACGGCCCATCTCTGACGGAGCGTGGACATGCCGGACACGCAAGTGTTGGTGACGGGCGGCGCCGGCTACATCGGTACGCATACGCTGGTGGCGATGATCGCCGCCGGCCTGCGGCCGATCGTGCTGGACAACCTCAGTAACGGTAGCCGCGAGGCCGTGCGCCGGGTTGAACAGCTTTGCGGCACGCCCATCCCGCTGATCGAAGGCGACATCCGCTCGCGCGGCCTGGTGGCCGCCGTGCTGGCGGATGCGGCCGCGCGCGGCACGCCGGTTCAGTCCGTGCTGCATCTGGCCGGCTGCAAGGCGGTGGGCGAATCGGTGGCGGACCCGCTCAAGTACTACGACAACAACGTGCAGGGTTCGCTGGTCCTCTTGCGCGCCATGCGCGAGACAGGCGTGTCGCGGCTGGTCTTCAGCTCGTCGGCCACGGTCTACGGCGAGCCGCAGTACCTGCCGTTCACCGAGGCCCATCCGCTGGCGCCGGCCAATCCGTATGGCCGCACCAAGCTGATGGTCGAGGACATGCTGCGGGACGTGTGCGTGGCGGATCCGGCGTTCAGCGCCGTCACGCTGCGCTACTTCAACCCGATCGGCGCGCATCCCAGCGGGCAGATCGGCGAAAGCCCGCGCGACCTGCCGAACAATCTTTTTCCGTTCATCACGCAGGTGGCGGTGGGACGCCAACCATTCCTGCGCGTCTTCGGCGACGACTACGACACGCCGGATGGCACCGGCGTGCGCGACTATCTGCACGTCATGGATCTGGCGCGCGGCCATGTGCAGGCGCTGACGTACGCGGACAGCCATCCCGGCTTCGTGGCGGTCAATCTGGGCACGGGGCAGGGCACCAGCGTCATGGAACTGGTGCGCGCGTTTGAACGGGTCAACGGCTGCACGATCCCGCTGCGCATCCTGCCGCGGCGCGCGGGCGACGTCGAGCGCATGTGGGCCGATCCTGCGTTGGCGGCATCGCTGCTGGGCTGGCGCAGCACGCACGACGTGGAATCCATGTGCGCGGACGGCTGGCGCTGGCAGCAGGGCAACCCGCAAGGGTATGAGGCGGAGCCGGGGTTGGTCTCGGTCTCGGTCTCGGCCGCGGCATAACCCCAACGCCGTGTCGGAGGACTTCCGGCCGATACGCCAGAGCGGTTACAGTTGACGGAATTATTGCGAAGCAGCATTCCCCGGGGCATGGCGCCGGGGGCTTCGCACCGTCAGCGAGGCAAAACCATGTTCGTTATCCAACCTTCCGCCGAACGCGCCGGTTCCCTTTCTGGAGCCCGGCAATGAGCGGCCCCAGCTATTTCCCCACGGCGCACTGGAACCTGGACGGCATCGTGTCCGGCCTGCGCGATGCGCGCGTCGCCTGGCGCGGCCCGCGCGGCCGGCTGCGCGACGACGCCGGCCTGCGTGAGTTCCCTTCGCAGGAAAGCCTGCGCCAGATCGTCAAGGACCTCTGTGGCGCCTTGTTCCCGATGCGCCTGGGTCCCATCGACCTGCGCGAAGAGGTCGAGGATTTCTACGTCGGCCACACCATCGGCGCCGCGCTCGATGCGCTTTTGCACCAGGTCTGTCTGGAGCTGCAATACGAGGGCCGGCATGATGCGGCCCAGCACGCGGACACCCAGCAGCGCGCCACCGAGATCGTGCGCCGCTTTGGCGCCGAGCTGCCGGCCGTGCGCGCCGCGCTCGATCTGGACGTGATGGCCGCCTACCAGGGCGATCCGGCCGCGCACAACGTGGACGAGGTTCTGCTGTGCTATCCGGGCGTCGCGGCCATGATCCATCACCGCCTGGCCAACGTCCTGTACCGCCTGGGCGTGCCGATGCTGGCGCGCATCGTGGCCGAAATCGCCCATGCCGACACCGGCATCGACATCCATCCGGGCGCGACCATCGGCCGCAGCTTCTTCATCGACCACGGCACGGGTGTGGTGATCGGCGAAACCGCCATCATCGGCGACCGCGTGCGGCTCTACCAGATGGTCACGCTGGGCGCCAAGCGTTTCCCGCCGGGCGAAAACGGCGAGCTCAAGAAGGGCCTGGCGCGCCATCCCCTGATTGAGGACGATGTCGTGATCTACGCGGGCGCCACGATCCTGGGCCGCGTCACCATCGGCAAGGGCTCGACCATCGGCGGCAACGTCTGGCTCACGCGCAGTGTGGCGCCGGGCAGCAACGTGACGCAGGCCAGCCTGGTCAGCGACATGCCCGATTGCGGGCTGGGCGGATAAGCGCGGCGGACGCGCGTTCTGATTTACGCGCGGCGGGCCGCGGGGTCTGATTAACGCGCAGCGGGCCGCGCGGCATGATCGCCGCGCGGTTACAGGACGCAAGGAGCGAGGATTGGATACAGCACTTCCGGAGCTGGCCGCGCTGCGCGGCTTTCTCGACCGTCATCCGCGGCTTTTCGTCCTGACCGGGGCCGGGGTCAGCACCGATTCGGGCATCCCCGACTACCGCGATACCGAAGGCGAATGGAAACGCCAGCCGCCCATGACGCTGCAAACGTTCATGGGCGCTGAGCTTTCGCGAGCGCGCTATTGGGCGCGCAGCATGGTGGGCTGGCGCCGCTTTGGTCACGTCAAACCCAACGCGTCGCATCTTGCGCTGGCGCGCCTGCAAGATCGCGGCCACGTCGCCGTGCTGGTGACGCAGAACGTGGACGGCTTGCACGAGGCCGCAGGCAGCCGCGATGTCGTGGACCTGCACGGACGGCTGGATGCCGTGCGCTGCATGAATTGCGATTGGCGCGGCGGCCGCCACGACTGGCAGGAGAAATTGCACGCGCTCAATCCGGACTGGATGCAGCTTGAAGCCAGCGACGCGCCCGATGGCGACGCCGATCTGGACGGCTACGATTTCTCGCGATTTGCAGTGCCGCCGTGCCCGCGCTGCGGCGGCATCGTCAAGCCCGACGTGGTGTTCTTCGGCGAGACCGTGCCGCGCGAGCGCGTGGAGCGCGCCAACGCCGGCCTGGAAAGCGCCGACGCCGTGCTGGTGGCGGGCTCATCCCTGATGGTGTATTCCGGCTACCGATTCGTGACGGCCGCCTCGCGCATGGGCCTGCCGATCGCCGCCATCAACCTTGGACGCACCCGCGCCGACAGTCTGTTGACCCTGAAAGTGGAACAACCCTGCGCGCTGGCGCTGGAAGCGCTTTAGAAAGAAGCGGCGTCGGCCGGTTTTTGACCGGTCTAAGCAAGTGCTTGCCCGGCAACGGTTTTTTCGGCCGGTTACAGACCTTTCCATAGGGTTGTCCACAGGAACTGGGGATAACTCCTAGGGATAACCCCAGTTTTTTAGGGTGATCCCGACGGCGTTGTCAAGCCTCGATGCCTTCCAATGCGTCCCCCAACAGCGCCTTGCGCGCCGCGTGCCAGCTGCCGGCGTCGGGCGCGTAAAGCAGGCCGCCCGTGCGGTGCGTGGGCTTGTAGGGCGAACCATCGAAATGCGCCGCATAGCCGCCCGCTTCCCGGTGCAGCAGCCAGCCTGCGGCGTGGTCCCATGCCGTGAGCTGGTTGTACAGCGCCACATGGCAATGGCCGCCCGCGAGCATGCGGTATTCGTGCGCGGCGCAGCGCAGCGAGGCCGTGCTGCCCAGCCGGGACAGGTTGCCGTTGACGGTGGTGCGCAGCGGCTCGGGCAGGGCGCCGGTGGAGATCAGGCCGTCCATGTCCTGCGGGGGCGCGGGGTTGGCAACGGCAAGCGGCACCCGCTTGCCGTTTTCAAATTCCAGCCAGGCGCCTTCGCCGCGCACGGCCAGCGCGCTATCGCGGCTGACCGGGTCGTAGATCACGCCGGCGATCACGTCGCCGCGATGGCAGGCCGCGATCATCATGCCGAAGAGCGGCAGGCCCGCCACGTAATTGCGCGTGCCGTCGATGGGATCGATCAGGAAGGCGAGGTCGGCATCGACCAGCATGTTCAGCAGGGCGGGATTGCGCGCGGAGGCTTCCTCGCCGATCAGCACGGCGCCGGGATGCAGCTTGGAAAGGCGCGCGGCGATCAGGCGTTCGGCGGCTTCGTCGGCGTCGGTGACCAGATCGCGCGGCGAGCTTTTGCCCCGCACCGCGCCTTCTGGCAAGTTGCGAAACCGCGGCATGACCTCGGTCTGCGCGGTTTCCGCCAGGATGGCCGCCAGCTTGCGGGTGTCCTCAAGGGTGAAAGTTCTGCTCATACGGACTCGTCCAGGGAACGCGCAAATCTAACATGCCTGGATGGTATCCGAGTGAACGTGGCGCACACATCGGCCACGCGGACGACTGGCGCGCGCGGCAGGACGCCGCGCGCGCCGGACTTCATGCGCCGAGGTCGACGCAGAGGTACTTGATCTCCAGGTACTCTTCGATGCCGTACTTGGAGCCTTCGCGGCCCAGGCCGGATTGCTTGACGCCGCCGAAGGGGCCGACTTCGTTGGAGATGAGGCCGGTGTTGATGCCCACGATGCCGTATTCCAGCGCTTCGGACACGCGCCAGATGCGGGCGTAGTCGCGCGTGAAGAAGTAGGCGGCCAGACCGAAGATGGTGTCGTTGGCCATGCCGATGACTTCGTCTTCCGATTCGAAGCGGAACAGCGGCGCGACGGGGCCGAAGGTTTCCTCGCTGGCAAAGCGCATCGATTGCGTCACGTCGCGCACGACGGTCGGTTCGAAGAACGTGCCGCCCTTGGCGTGGGGCTTGCCGCCGGCAATGACCTTGGCGCCGTGGGCCGTGGCGTCGGCGATGTGCTCCTGCACCTTTTCGATGGCGTTCTTGTCGATCAGCGGACCTTGCGTCACGCCGTCTTCAAAGCCGTCGCCGACCTTCATGGCATTGACCTTGGCGACCAGGCGCTTGGCGACTTCCTCGTACACGCCGGCCTGCACGTAGATGCGGTTGGCGCACACGCAGGTCTGGCCCGCGTTGCGGTACTTCGAGGCCAGGATGCCGTCGACCGCGCGGTCCAGGTCGGCGTCGTCGAACACGATGAAGGGCGCGTTGCCGCCCAGTTCGAGCGACAGCTTCTTGATGGTGGGCGCGCATTGCTCCATCAGCGTGCGGCCGACTTCGGTCGAGCCCGTGAAGCTCAGCTTGCGCACCACGTCGCTTTCGCACAGCGCCGCGCCGATGTCGCGCGAGCTGCCCGTGATGACGTGGAACACGCCTGCCGGCACGCCGGCTTCTTCGGCCAGCACGGCCAGCGCCAGCGCGGTCAGCGGCGTCTGCTGGGCGGGCTTGACGACCATGGTGCAGCCGGCGGCCAGGGCCGGGCCGACCTTGCGGGTGATCATCGCGGCGGGGAAGTTCCACGGCGTGATCGCGGCGGTGACGCCGATGGGCTGCTTGAGCGCCATCAGGCGCTGCCCGGCCTTGGGGCTTTGCAGGATGTCGCCGTCGATGCGCTTGGCTTCTTCGGCAAACCATTCCAGGAACGACGCGGCGTAGGCGATTTCGCCCGCGGCTTCGGTGACCGGCTTGCCTTGTTCGGACGTCATGATGGCGGCCAGGTCTTTCTGGTGCTGCATCATCAGCTGCGCCCACTTGAGCAGGATCGCGGCGCGTTCCTTGCCCGTCTTGGCGGCCCACGCGGGCAGCGCGGCCTGGGCGCTGGCGATGGCCTGCTCGGTTTCCTTGCGGCCCAGCTTGGGCACCGACACGATGGTCTTGCCGGTGGACGGATTGTCGACGGGGATCGATGCGCCTTCGCCGGCGCCGACCCACTTGCCGTCGATGTAGCAGGCGTCGCGCAACAGGTCGGGACGGGCGAGGGGATGGGACAGTGCTGTCATGTTGGAAGTCTCCTTGATGGGTGCGGCGGGCCAAGCGATTGCGGGCGTGGCAGGCGTGCGGCCTGTTCATCAAGCCGCCTGCCTGCTACGCCCGCAATCGTTGTTCCTGCCAGCCGAATAACCGGTTGTTCAGGGCCTTTGCCTCAAGCGGCAAGCGCCTCGGACAGGATGTCCAGCGCGCGTGCGAACTGGGCGTCGGGAATGGTCAAGGGATACAGGAAGCGCAGGACGTTTCCGTATACACCGCAGCTTAGCAAAATCAGGCCGGCGTCGAGCGCACGCTGCTGCACGCGCTTGACCGCTTCGGCGTCGGGCTTGCCGGCCGCGTCGTTCAGTTCCAGCGCGACCATCGAGCCCAGGCCGCGCACGTCGGCGATGCCCGGAACCTTGGCGCGTAGGCCTTCCAGGTGCGCGCGCAGCTTTTCGCCCAGTTGGGCGGCGCGTTCGCACAGCTTCTCTTCAGCGATGACGTCCAGCACGGCGTGCGCCGCGGCCACAGCCAGCGGGTTGCCGGCGTACGTGCCGCCCAGGCCGCCGGCAGCGGGGCCGTCCATGACGTCGGCGCGGCCGACGATGCCCGAGATCGGGAAGCCGCCGCCCAGGCTCTTGGCCATGGTGATGATGTCGGCCTGCACATTGTGGTGTTCCATCGCGAACAGCTTGCCGGTGCGGCCAAAGCCCGTCTGGACTTCGTCGGCGATCAGCAGGATGCCGTGCTCGTCGCAGACCTTGCGCAGTGCGGTCATCAGTTCGGGCGGCGTGATGTTGAAGCCGCCTTCGCCCTGCACGGGTTCAATGATGATCGCCGCGACGCGCTTGGGATCGATGTCGACCTTGAACAGCAGGTCCAGCGCCTTGAGCGAATCGGCCACGCTGATGGCCTGCGTGGCGTTGGGGAACGGGACGTGATAGATGTCGCCCGGCATGGGGCCGAACGACAGCTTGTAGGGGGCGACCTTGCCGGTCAGCGCCATGCCCAGCATCGTGCGGCCATGGAACGAACCCGAGAAGGCGATGACGCCCGAGCGGCCGGTGGACGAGCGCGCGATCTTCACGGCGTTCTCGACGGCTTCGACGCCGGTCGTGAAGAAGGCGGTCTTTTTCAGGCCGTCGATGGGGGCGAGACGGTTGATGCGCTCGGCCAGCGAGATGTAGCCTTCGTACGGCACGATCTGATAGGCCGTGTGCGTGAAGTTGTCGAGCTGCGCGGCGACCGCGGCCTTGACCTTCGGGTGCAGGTGGCCCGTGTTCAGGACGGCAATGCCGCCTGCGAAGTCGATGTATTCCTTGCCTTCGGCATCCCACAGCGTGGCGTTTTCCGCGCGCACGGCGTAGAAGTCGCACATGACGCCGACGCCGCGCGGCGTGGCCAGGGAACGGCGGGTATTCAGATCCTGATTCTTCATCTCGGTCTCGATGAGAGTGATGGGCGGTAAAGCACTTATTTAATGCTACGATGGCCCCACTTGTGGGAACCACTTTAATAAATCAGGTAGAACCAATTGCGGTCCATCGTCGGTGACTTGCTGCTGCTGCGCCTGGCCGATGGCGCCAGCGAGCCCATGAACAAGCGGCTCTACCGCGGCATCCGCGAAGCGATCCTGGATGGATCCATTGCCGCGGACTCGCGCCTGCCCGCCACGCGCGACCTGGCGGCCGAGCTGGGCATTGCCCGCAACACCGTCGTCCACGTCTACAGCCAGCTGCTGGCCGAGGGCTACACCCGCAGCCGGCAGGGCAACGGCACTTTCGTCAATGCCTCGGTGCCGGACTCGTATCTGGCCAGCGGCCGCCGCGCGCGTCAGGCGCAGCAGGCGTCCTCGCGTCCGGCCCTGTCGCCGCGCGGCGCGGCCATCGTGGATGGCGTGTCGGCCTCGCCGTACCAGTGGGGCGCGTTCATGCCGGGGGTGCCCGACCTGACCGAGTTCCCGCACAAGAAGTTCGGCCGCATCTTCAGCGCGCTGTGGCGCAACCCCGCGCCGGACCTGCTGACGTATTCCTATGGCGGCGGCCTGCCGGCGCTACGCGAGGCGCTGGCGCAGCATCTGGCGCTGACGCGGTCCATCGACTGCGACCCGGAGCAGATCATCATCACCGAGGGCTCCCACCAGGCCATCGACCTGACCACCCGTATCCTGGGCGAGGCGGGCGAAACGGCATGGGTCGAAGATCCGGGCTACTGGGGCGCGCGCACCATCTTGCGGGCGAACGGTCTGCGCACGGTGCATCTGCCGGTGGACGAAGAAGGCATGCGGGTGCCGGACACGGTGGACACGCCGCCGCGGTTTATCTTCGTCACGCCGTCGCATCAATATCCGCTGGGACCCGTGATGTCGCTGGCGCGCCGGCGGCAATTGCTGGCGGTGGCGCGGCAATGCGGCAGCTGGATCATCGAAGACGACTACGACAGCGAGTTCCGCTTTTCCGGGCGCCCGATCGCGTCGCTGCTGGGCCTGGAGTCCGACGCGCCGGTGATCTACATGGGGACCTTCAGCAAGACGCTGTATCCGGGTCTGCGCGTGGGCTATCTGGTGCTGCCCAAGCCGCTGACGGCGGCCTTTCAAGCGGCGCACGCGGAGCTGTACCGCGAGGGGCACCTGATGACCCACGCGGCGCTGGCCACGTTCATATCCGAAGGCCATTACGCGGCGCACATCCGCCGCATGCGCATGCTGTACGGCCGCCGCCGCGCCATGCTGGTCAACCTGATCGAGCGCCGGCTGGGTCCGGACTGGCTGCATCGCGATGCGAGCATGGCGGGGTTGCATCTGGTGCTGACATTGCCGGCGGACATGGACGACCTGCGCGTCGTTGAGGTGGCGCGCAGCAAGGGCGTGCTGACGCGCGCGCTGTCGCGCTACTACGTCAACGAGGAAGGGCGCCGGCCCGGGCTGCTGCTGGGTTACGCGTGCGTGCCGGAGCACGACATCGCGCGCAAGTTTGAAGTGCTGCTGGAGAGCCTGGCCGAGGTGGCGCGGCCGGCGGTGAAGACTGCCGCGAAGGTGGGTGTCTGACACCCATTCACATGCCCGGCAATTGCAGCGCCGACGCGAAGGCCGCCGCGTTGCGCATGCCCTGGTCTTCGAAGTTGGTGTTGAACACCGCGTGCGCCTGCCCCGATTGCGAGGCCAGCCTCGTGAAGCGCGCGACCAGTTCGGCCAGTTCCGCTTCCGAATATTCGTACTGAAACCGTCCCGACGACGCCGGGCCCGACGCATTCCACTTGGCTGCATTGCGCCCGTGCAGGCGCAGCAGCGTCAGGTCGGGATGGGTGCTTTCCCAGACCGCGGGCACGGTGTTCTCAAAACCCTGCGGCGCGTCGACAACCGTGTGCACCACGCCCAGATCCCGTTCGAAGGCCAGCGTGTCCGCGGTGGCCGCCGGGGTTTCAAACCAGCTGCGGTGGCGGAATTCCACCGACACCAGATGCTCCTCCATCCGCCGCGCGCAATCTGCCACGCGCGCCATGCCGCGGGCGTCGCGCCGTACCCAGGGCGGAAACTGGAAATGCACCGCGCCCAGCTTGCCCGGCATCCGCAGCGGCTCGATGGCAAGCTGGTAGCGCCGCCAGAGCTCGTCGCGCAGGTCGGCAGGCATGCGGTCGTGATAAATGATGGGTTCGGGCCAATCCGCCAGTTCGCGCCGGATGTCGCCGGGCAGGGCAGTGAGCGGCGTCTGATGGCCGGTGAACAGCCGGAACGCCTTGATGTTGAAGACGAAATCATCCGGCGTGCGGGTGGACCACAGGTAGGCGTTGTCCGGCGTGGGCATCGCGTAGAAGCTGGAATCGACCTCGGCCAGCGAAAAGTGCGAGGCATAGAACCGCAAGCGGGATTCGGCGCTGCGCGCATCGGGCGGATAGAAGCGGCCGCAGGCCAGCAGGGTGGGGTCGGTCCAGGAGGCGGTGCCGGTCAGGATGCGGGGAAAATCGGTCATGGCGCCGGGGCGTTCAGACGAAAGGTCAAAAATTCTGTATAAATATACAGTGTTCACCCGGAGCCAGCCCTGGCTCCTTCCTTTTTTTGCGGCCGCAGCGCTGCGGCTCCGCGACATGCCAGACCAAGATCAAACTCCCAGCACGCCCGACAACCACCAGCCCACCGCCCGTCCGGCCGAGCGGCCCGATCCGCTGGCCGACTTGAATCCCGCGCAGCGCGAGGCGGCCGAATTCGGCGTGGCCGGCGCGCCCGGCGACGACGGCCCGCTGCTGGTGATTGCGGGCGCGGGGTCCGGCAAGACCAATACGCTCGCGCATCGCGTGGCGCATCTGATCCTGAACGGGGCGGACCCGCAGCGCATGCTGCTGCTGACGTTTTCGCGCCGCGCCGCGCTGGAAATGGAGCGGCGCGTGGGGTCGGTGCTGCAGCGGGTGATGAACCTGCGTTCGTCGCAGCAGGCGCCGTCGCTGCCGTGGGCGGGCACCTTCCATGCGATTGGCGCGCGCCTCTTGCGCGATTGCGCGCTGCGCATCGGCCTGTCCGAGGCCTTCACCATCCACGACCGCGGCGACGCCGAGGACCTGATGGGCATGGTGCGCCATGAGCTGGGCCTGTCCTCCACCAAATCGCGCTTTCCGCTCAAGGGAACGTGCCTGGCGATCTATTCGCGCGTGGTGAACAGCCAGACGCCGGTGGGCGACGTGCTCAAGACGTCGTTCCCGTGGTGCGCCCAATGGGAGGACGAGCTCAAGAACCTGTTCCGTGCGTATGTCGCGGCCAAGCAGGACCAGCAAGTGCTGGACTACGACGATCTGCTGCTCTATTGGTCCGAAATGATGTCGGACGCGGAGATCGCGGCGGATGTGGGCGCGCGCTTCGATCACGTGCTGGTGGACGAATACCAGGACACCAACCGGCTGCAATCGGCCATCCTGCTGGCCATGAAACCCGACGGGCGCGGCCTCACGGTGGTGGGCGACGATGCGCAATCCATCTACTCGTTCCGCGCGGCCACGGTGCGCAACATCCTGGACTTTCCCAACCTGTTTCCCGCGCCCGCGCGCGTGATCACGCTGGATCGCAACTACCGGTCCTCGCAACCCATCCTGACCGCCTCCAACGCTGTGATCGCGCAGGCGACCGAACGCTATGCCAAGGACCTGTGGACGGACCGCAAGTCCTCGCAGTTGCCCGAACTGGTCACGGTCAGCGACGAAGCCGGCCAGGCGCGATGGGTGGCCGACCAGGTGCTGGCGCAGCGCGAGGGCGGCGCGACGCTCAAGTCGCAGGCGGCGCTGTTTCGCACCGCCAGCCACAGCGCCGCGCTGGAACTGGAGCTGACCCGCCGCAACATCCCCTTCGTCAAATTCGGCGGGTTGCGTTTTCTGGAGGCCGCGCACGTCAAGGATCTGCTGTCGATCCTGCGCTGGGCCGAGAACCCGCGTGGCCGCATGGCGGGTTTCCGCGTCGCGCAGTTGATGCCGGGCATCGGCCCGGCCACGGCGGGCAAGCTGATGGACGCCATGTCCGCGTCCGCCGAGCCGCTGCGCACGCTGCGCGAATTCAAGCCGGGCGCGGCAGCCCAGGAAGAGTGGGGCGCCTTTGCCGACACGTACGCCGCGCTGTGCGACCCCACGCTGAAGTGGCCGGCCGATGTGGACCTGGCGCTGCGCTGGTACAGCGGCCAGCTCGAACGCCTGTACGACGATGCGCGCGTGCGCAAGACGGATTTGGACCAGCTGGTGCGCATCGCCTCGGGCTATCCGACGCGCGAGCGCTTCCTGACCGAGCTGACGCTGGATCCGCCCGACGCCACCAGCGACGAATCGGGCGCGCCGTTGCGCGACGAGGACTACATGATCCTGTCCACGATTCATTCCGCGAAGGGGCAGGAGTGGAAGGCGGTCTACGTGCTGAACGTGGTGGACGGCTGCATTCCGTCCGACATGAGCACCGGCACGGCCGAAGAGATCGAGGAAGAACGCCGGCTGCTGTACGTGGCCATGACGCGCGCGAAGGAACGGCTGCAGCTCGTCGTGCCGCAGCGCTTCTACGTGCATCAGCAGACGGGCATGGGCGACCGGCATGTGTACGGGTCGCGCACGCGGTTCATCACCAACGCCATGCTGCCGCTCTTTGACCATCTGCCCAAGCTGCCCGACCTGCCGCCCGGACGGGCCGAGCTGCGGGAGCCGCAGGCGCCGCGCATCGACGTGGCCAAGCGGGTGCGCAACCTCTTCTGAGGGGGCGGTCCGCCCGCGGGCTGGGCTATCATCGGCCGATAAACACAAGCTGTGCGGCAGGGATCGATTTGTCCGAGGATGTCTATGTCTACTGAAGTGCAAGCCGCCGATGCGCCCAAAGGCGAGGTCGTGGCATCGATCGCCTACGTGAACGGACGGCGGGACCGCGAGGTCCCCATCGAAGAGGCCGGCCAGTATGTTGCCCAGCGCCAAAACCAGAGCATGTTGTGGATCGGGCTGCGCAATCCCAATCCGGAGACGCTGGCCAAGGTGGCGCGAGAATTGGGCGCGTGCGACAAGAATCAGGAAGAGATGCTGGAAACGCACCGGCGGCCGAAGATCATCGACTACGGCAACATGATTCTCATCGTCGCCGTGACGGTGGAAGTCGAAGCCGAGCGTCCCATCTTCGGCGAGACGCAGTTCCTGATCGGCGACGGTTTCCTGGTCACGGTGCGGCGCGGCGCCACCGCCGGGCACAGCCCGCTGCGTGAACGGTTGGAAGCTTCGCCCGACCTGCTCAAGCGCGGCAGCGATTACGTGGCGTCCGAGCTGCTGGACTGGCTGGTGGATCGTTATGTGGCGGCGGCCGTCAAGATCGAAAGCGTTGTCGAAGGCGCCGAACAGAAGCTGCTGATCCGCGGCGCCAAGGACTCGGATATCCGCAGGCTGTACCGGCAGCGCCGCGACCTGCTGCGCATTCATACCGTCGTGTCGCCGCTGGCCGAGATCTGCCGCCGGCTGGCGCGCGTCGAGATGTCCGCGGTCGACGAGCATGCGCGGCCTTACTTCGGAGAAGTGGCGGATCGCGTGCTGCGCGTGGATGAACTTTTCAATTCGCTGCGCGAGTCGCTGGCCTTCGCTTTTGAAGCCAGCCTGATGATCGGGCAGGCCGCGCAGAACGACACCACCCGCAAACTGGCCTCCTGGGCGGCCATCCTGGCCGTCCCCACCGCGATCGCCGGCATCTATGGGATGAACTTCGAGTTCATGCCGGAACTGAAATCTCCATGGGGCTATCCGGTCACGCTGGGCGTCATCGCGTCGGTGTGTTCGGTGCTGTATTGGCGGTTCCGGAAGTCGGGCTGGTTGTAAGGGGCGGGGCTGGAGTTTGACGCGGTATGCCTAGGGTGTCAGACACCTGCACGCCGGCATATGCGGCGAGCTTCCTTGTGGCAAACTCGCTTTCGTTTTCCCTCTGGAGTCCCGCCGGTGCGTGGCAAATCTCCCTTTCGTGGCGGCAGCAAGCTGACCGCCCTTGTCGTTGCCCTGGTTCTGGCGGCGGCGGGTGCCATCGTGAACTGGCTTTCCCCGCAGGATTCGGCGCCGCAGCGCTCGGGGCCGACGGCAGGCGGCACGCCCTCGGCGCCGGCGGGTGGCAAACCGTCGGCCGTGGCGCCCGCGGGTGGCGTGCCGCCGGGAAGCTACACGCTGACGGGCACGATCGTGAACGTGGCGGACGGCGATACCGTGACGCTGCGGGCGCCGGACGGGCAGCGGCGCATCCGGATGGACAGCATCGACGCGCCGGAAGAGGGCCATGGCACGGATCAGCCCGGCCAGCCTGACGCCGAGGCCGCGCGCAAGCACCTGGCGGGTCTGGTGGCCGGCAAGACGCTCACCGCGCAGTGCTACGAGCAGGATCAATACGGCCGCGATGTCTGCGCGCTGATCCTGGACGATGGCCGCTCAGCCAACCGCGTGCAGGTGGAGGCCGGCTACGCCTGGGCCTACACGGCCCGCAAGGGCGATTACCTGCGCGACAAGGCCATGCCGGACCTGCAGCGCCAGGCCAAGGCAGCTGGCCGAGGGCTGTGGGCGCGCCCGGATCCCATGCAGCCCTGGAAATGGCGCTACGACTGCTGGCGGCAGCGCCAGTGCGGCTGATCGGCGCCATTGCGGCCCGCTCCCGCCCGATTCGCCTGCGGCGCCTCTAAGGGCATGCCGGGGTACTTCCCCGGCCCCCCATTTGCTATCCTCTGTCGCTACGAAACGAAGGGAAGGTTTCCATGGGTGTATTGAAGCGGCTCTGGGCGTCGGCCATGCTGCTGTCGCTGGCGTTGGCGGGCTGCTCGCAAGAAAGCCCCATCAACAGCCCCTATCCGTCCGGCGCCGAAAGCCAGAACACGCTGTATTCCGCTTTCGTCAAACGATCCCCGAAGTATCTGGACCCGGCCAGCTCTTATTCCGGCGACGAAACCCCATATACCTACAACATCTATGAGCCGCTTTACGGGTATCACTACCTGAAGCGGCCCTACGAACTGATTCCGCGCGCGGCGGCGTCGATCGATCCGCCGGTGTACCTGGACAAGGACGGCAACACGCTGCCGGCGGACGCGCCCGGCGAGCAGATCGCACAAAGCATCTACGACATCAAGATCCGGCCGGGCATCCGCTACGCGCCGCATCCGGCCTTTGCGCGCAAGCAGGACGGCGGCTACGCCTACTTTCCGCTGGCGCCCGGCGAACTCGACGACAAGTTCTACATTCCCGATTTCCCGCTGACCGGCACCCGCGAGCTCACCGCCGACGACTACGTCTATGCGTTCCGGCGCCTGGCCAGCCCGCGGGTGGTGTCGCCCATCTATTCGCTGATGGCCGAACACGTGCAGGGCCTGAAGGACTACGGCGACCGGCTGCGCAAGCGCGACCAGGAGTTGCGGCGCGACGTGCCCGGGGGCGCCGGCGCGTCGCCCTGGCTGGACCTGCGCGAGGACGATGGCTTCAAGGGCGTCGAGGCGCTGGATGCCCACACGCTGCGGATCCGCGTCGACGGCAAGTATCCGCAGTTCAAGTACTGGCTGGCCATGACCTTCACCGCGCCCATCCCGTGGGAGGCGGACCGCTTCTACAACCAGCCCGGCATGGCCGCGCATGACCTGTCGCTGAACACCTGGCCGGTGGGCACCGGGCCGTACATGCTGGTCGAATCGCTGCAGAACCGCCGCCACGTGCTGGGCCGCAATCCCAATTACCACGGCGAACCCTATCCCTGCGAAGGCGAACCCGGCGACAAGACGGCCGGTCTTTTGGCCGACTGCGGCAAGCCCACGCCATTCATCGACCGTGCCGAGTTCAGCGTCGAAAAGGAAGCCATTCCGCTGACCGGCAAGTTCATGCAGGGCTATTACGACGTGCCGCAGATCGAGCGCGGCGAATACGGTGTGGCCATGCTGGTGGCGGCCGGCGACAGCCAGGACAAGGCGCGCAAATACCAGGAACACGGCATCAAGCTGCCGACCACGGTCGAGACCGCCAACTGGTATATGGGCTTTAACTGGCTGGATCCGGTGGTGGGCAAGGGCGACACGCCCGAGCAGCAGGAACGCAATCGCAAGCTGCGCCAGGCCATCAGCATCGCCTTCGACTGGGAAGAGTACGTGGCGGTGTTCGAGAACAGCCAGGCGTCGGTGGCCTATGGCCCGGTTCCGCCCGGCGTGCTGGGCTACCGCGATCCGCCCGAAGGCATCAATCCCGTCGTGTATGACCTGGTGGACGGTAAACCCGTGCGCAAGTCCATCGACGTGGCCAAGCGGCTGCTGGCCGAGGCCGGCTACCCGGACGGCCGCAACGCACAGACCGGCGCGCCGCTGGTGCTGTACTTCGATTCCATGTCCGGCGGCGGCTCCAATCCGCAGTCCGACTGGATGCGGCGCCAACTGGCCAAGATCGGCGTGCAGCTCGACGTGCGGGCCACCGACTACAACCGCTTCCAGGACAAGATGCT
Organism: Achromobacter spanius; assembly: GCF_002966795.1. Lineage (GTDB taxonomy): Bacteria > Pseudomonadota > Gammaproteobacteria > Burkholderiales > Burkholderiaceae_B > Achromobacter > Achromobacter spanius_D. Next base: position 4,126,713 of record NZ_CP023270.1, on the reverse strand, counting down.
GCGCGGCGCCGCGCAGATCTTCCTGTGGGGCTGGAACGCCGACTACCCCGACGCCGAGAACTTCCTGTTCCTCTTGTACGGCCCCAACGCCAAGGCCAAGGGCGGCGGCGAAAACGCGGCCAACTATGCCAGCCCCGAGTTCGACAAGCTGTTCGAACAGATGAAATTCCTGGATGACGGCCCCGAGAAGGCCGCGCTGATTGCCGACATGATCGCCGTCGTCCAGCGCGACGCGCCGTGGATGTTCGGCTACTTCCCGATGTCGGGCGGGGCCTACCAGCAGTGGGTCGGCAATGCCAAGCCCACGCAGATGGTGCGCAACACGCTGCAGTACATGAAGATCGACCCGGCACTGCGCCAGCAGAAGATCGACGAATGGAACTCGCCCATCTGGTGGCCCGTCGGCGTCTTCATCCTGCTGCTGGCGCTGGCGATCTGGCCTTCGTACGTGGCGCTCAAGCGGCGTGAACGCCAGACGGCGTTTGTGCCGCCCGAACGCAAGGAGCATCAATCATGATCGGCTACGTGATCCGCCGGCTGTTGTATGGCGTGCTGATTCTGATCGGCGTCAATCTCTTTACCTTCATCCTGTTCTTTGCGGTGAACACGCCCGACGACATGGCGCGGCTGGCCATCGGCGGTCAGCGCGTCAGCCAGGACGCCGTCGAGAAATGGAAGGCCGAACGCGGCTACGACAAGCCGCTTTTCTTCAATGCCGAGGCCAAGGGCACGGCGCAGCTCACGGACACGGTGTTCTACCGGCGTTCGGTGCCGCTGCTGGTGATGGATTTTGGGGCGTCGGATGGCGGCCGCGACATCGGCCGCGAGATCAAGACGCGCATGGGGCCCAGCCTGGCGCTGGCGGTGCCCACGTTCTTCCTGGGGCTGTTCGCCAGCATCGTGTTCTCGCTGACGCTGGTGTATTTTCGGGCCACTCGGCTGGACTTCTGGGGCGTCGTGCTGTGCGTGATGCTGCTGTCGATATCCAGCCTGTTCTACATCATTGCGGGCCAGTGGCTGTTTGCGAAACTGCTGCGGCTGGTGCCGTTCTCGGGCTACTCGGGCGGGCTGGACGTGATCAAGTTCCTGGCGCTGCCGGTGCTGGTGGCGATCGTGTCGCGTCTGGGCCCCGAGGCGCGCTTCTACCGCACCCTGTTTCTTGAAGAGATCGGCAAGGATTACGTGCGCACCGCGCGCTCCAAGGGCCTGGCCGAGCGCGTCGTGCTGTTCCGCCACGTGCTGCGCAACGCCATGCTGCCCATCCTGACAAGCACGGTCGCCGCGCTGCCGCTGCTCTTCATGGGCAGCCTGATCGCTGAATCGTTCTTCGGCATTCCGGGGCTGGGCAGCTACACCATCGACGCCATCAATGCGCAGGACTTCTCCATCGTGCGCGCCATGGTTTTTCTGGGCGCGGCGCTTTATATCGTGGGGCTGATCCTGGCCGACATTTCCTACACGCTGGCTGATCCCCGCGTGCGTTTCGAGTAGCCGCCATGCCCAAGTTCGTCTTTCTCTGGACCGATATCGCGCTGTGGCTGATGGTGGCCGGCGCGCTGGCCTATGTCTGGCACGTGCGCCGCAGTCCCAACCTGCGCGCCACCTGGGCGCGTGTCGCGCGCGACACGCCCGCCATGTGTTCGGCCGTCATTCTGGTTGCGTTTTCGGTGGTTGGCCTGCTGGATTCCGTGCACTACCGTCCGCTGCTGCCGCCCGCGCCGGGCGTTGCGGCCGACGCCGCGCCGGTGTATGCGCCCGCGGTGCGGTCCGCGCTGGACGGGCTGTTGGCCGGCAGCGTGCTCACGCGCCCCGAAAAAACCTATTCCGAACCGCTGGCCGCGCACCAGTTCACCAAAGAGACCATGTTGGTCGACGAGAAGCCAGTACGCGACTTTCCGCGGCTGCGCGGGGCGGCGCTGCACCTGACCGATCCCGAGAAGGAGCGCGCGGGCGACATCGCGATGCGGCTGGGGTGGGGCCTGGCCGCGGGGCTGGCCGTCGCGCTGGCCGGCGCGGTCCTGCTGTTTGCCTGCCTGACGCGCGCCACCGGTTCGGCGTCCCATGCGGCCGAGGAACTGCTGGCCGGCCGCGCCGACATTCCCTGGCGCGCCATGACGATCACCTTCGCGCTGTTGTGTCTTGCGGTGGGGGCGCTGGCCGGCCTGTCCAGCGGCTATCACGCGCTGGGCACCGACCGCATCGGCAATGACGTGTTGTGGCAGGCGCTGAAAAGCATCCGCACGGCGCTCGTCATTGGCAGTCTCACCACGCTTGCGATGCTGCCGCCGGCCATCATTTTTGGCATCGCGGCCGGGTACTTCAAGGGCAAGGTCGACGACGCCATCCAGTACCTGTACACCACCATCACCTCGATCCCCGGCGTGCTGCTGGTTGCTGCCTGCGCCCTGATGATGCAGGTGTACATCGACAACCATTCCGACCTCTTCAATACCGCGGCGGCACGCGCCGACCTGCGGCTGTTCCTCTTGTGCATGATCCTGGGCCTGACCGGCTGGGCGGGGCTGTGCCGCCTGCTGCGCGCCGAAACCCTGAAACTGCGCGAGCTGGAATACGTGCAGGCCGCGCGCGCCTTTGGCGTGTCGCACTGGCGCATCATGACGCGCCACCTGCTGCCCAACGTGGCCCATCTGGTGTTGATCACCGTGGTGCTGGAATTCTCGGGCCTGGTGCTTTACGAGGCCGTGCTGTCCTACCTGGGCATCGGCGTGGATCCCAGCATGAATTCCTTCGGCTCGATGATCGACGGCGCGCGTCTGGAAATGTCGCGCGATCCGATGATCTGGTGGAACCTGATGACCGCTTTCATCTTCATGCTGGCGCTGGTGCTGGCCGCCAACCTGTTTGCGGACGCGGTGCGCGACGCCTTCGATCCGCGCACGCGCCGCTACAAACCCAGCCGTCTTGCGCGTCTGGGCTTTCTTGGCCGCCGTCCCGAAGCCATGCTGGCGGCGGACGGCCGCGCCTCCAAGACCGGAGAGGCGCCATGAGCTACGACACTCCCTTGCTGACCGTGAACGGCCTGGACGTCGACGTCGCGGGCGAAAGCGGCATGACGCACGCGGTCAAGCGGCTGCAGCTGGCGATCTCCCAGCGCGAGACCTTCGCGCTGGTGGGCGAATCGGGCTGCGGCAAGAGCATGACCGCGCTGGCGCTGCTGCGGCTGCTGCCGGACGCCGGGCGCATCGTGGGCGGGCAGATCGACCTGGACGGCGAAGACCTGAACCGCCTGCCGGAAAGCGCCATGCGCGGCGTGCGCGGCGGGCGCATCGGCATCATCTTCCAGGAACCGTCCACCAGCCTGAACCCGGTCATGCGGGTGGGCGACCAGATTACCGAGACGCTGACCGCGCACACGCCGCTGCGCGGGGCGGCGGCGCGGGCGCGGGCCATCGAGTGGCTGCGCCGGGTCGGCATTCCGGAGCCCGAGCGCCGCATCGACGACTACCCGTTCCAGTTTTCCGGCGGCCAGAAGCAGCGCGTCATGATCGCCATCGCGCTGGCGGCCGAACCCGTGCTGCTGATCGCCGATGAGCCGACCACCGCGCTGGACGTAACGGTGCAGGCGCAGGTGCTGGACCTCTTGGCCAGCATCCAGCAGGAAATGGGCATGGCCGTGCTTCTGATCACGCATGACCTGGCCGTGGTCAAGAACGTGGCGCATCACGTCGCGCTGATGCGCAGCGGCGAGATCGTCGAAAGCGCCAGCGCCGAGGAATTCTTCCGGGCGCCGCGCCATCCGTATGCCAAGCAGCTCTTCGAAGCCATTCCCACCTTCGACAAGCGCGGCGTGCCGCTGACCGAACAGGGCCGGGCCTTGGCCGCGCAGCAGCGCCAGCAGGGCGGGCCGGACCGCACGGCGGGCGTGGTGCTGGACGTGCAGGACCTGAAGGTCCATTACCCGGTACGCAAGGGTCCGCTGCGCCGCATCGTGTCGTGGGTCAAAGCCGTGGACGGCGTGACCTTCACGCTGCGCGCGGGCGAAACGCTGGCGCTGCTGGGCGAGTCCGGCTGCGGCAAGACCACCACCGGCAAGGCGTTGCTGCGGCTGATCGACGGCGCGCGCATCTCGGGCCGCGCCATGCTGCAAGGCCAGGATCTGCTGACCGCCGACCGGCGCCAGTTGCAGCGTCTGCGGCAGGATATCCAGATCGTGTTCCAGGATCCGTACGCATCGCTGGATCCGCGCATGCGCATCGGCGAGATCCTGGACGAGGGGCTGGCATCGCTCAAGCGCGACATGAGCCGGCAGGATCGCGAGAAGCACGCCGCGCAGCTCATCGAGCAGGTAGGGCTGCCCGCCAATACGCTGACGCGCTATCCGCACGAATTCTCGGGCGGACAACGCCAGCGCATCGCCATTGCACGCGCGCTGGCGGTCGAACCCAAGGTGCTGATCTGCGACGAGCCCACGTCGGCGCTCGATGTGTCGGTGCAGGCGCAGATTCTGGATCTGCTGCGCGAACTGCAGACCGATCTGGGCATCGCTTATCTCTTCATCACGCACAACTTCGGAGTGGTCGAGTATCTGGCGGACCGCATCGCAGTCATGGACAAGGGCCGCATCGTTGAACTGGGTCAGGCCGAAGCGGTTTTGCTGGCGCCGCGCCAGGAGGTCACACGGCGGTTGCTGGCCGCGGTGCCGCGTCTGCACTTCGGGCCGCCGGAGGCGGACTGATCCAAAGCCGGATCCGGCCAATGTGGCCGGATCCGGTGGTAGCGTCAACGAGGCAATATCCCGCCGCGTCCTACCCGGGCTGATGCGCGCCACCCGTCTCCAGCCAGTCCAGGGTGTCGCGCTTGACGCCGCGGCCGCAACGCGTCAGGAACCCGTGCACGGCCTCCAGTTCCGCGGTGTCATAGTTGCAGGACGTCATCGCGATGGTCTCGGCGATCCACTGCCGCTCCTGCGCGAGCACCCGGCACTGCGCCTCGACCGGCCGGATCACGATGATCCTGCGGTCAAGCGGGTGGCGGCCGCGTTCCACGTAGCCGGCCGCTTCCAGCCGGTTGATGAGTGCGGTCGCACCCCCCGAACTGATGCCCATCAACCGCGCCAGATGCCCTGTCGGCAGGGCATCGTATGCGATGACCAGCTCCAGTGCCTTCAAGTCCGCCACCGTCGTGCCCAGCTTCTCGGCCAGGGCCGATTGGCAGGCCGTGTTGTAGGCGGCGAACTGCCGGCCGAGCAGCAGGCCGATCTCGTCCAGCATGCCGGACCGCCGGCTGCTGTTTGATGGCTCGGCCATGCCGGTCATGGGCTCGTGGTGGTGATAGGTGTGTTGTTGCAGCATGATGTGGTTTCCTGGCGGATTTTTTAGGGGATCACTTCTTGCCGGCCAGGCCGCCGAGCAGTCCGCCGAGCAAGCCGCCGTTGGGCGCGCCGCCCGCCGAGCCACCCGTCGCGCTGCCCGTCGTCGCGCCCGTCACTCCAACCAGCAGGCCGCCGAGCAGTCCGCCGTTGGCTGCGCCACCGGTCGTTGCGCCCGAACCTCCCGCACTGGCCGGCGCACCGGTGGAAGCGCCCGCGCCCGCACCCGCGCCGGCCCCTGCACCCGCCGCGACATTCACGCCACCCAGCAGCCCGCCCAGCAGACCCCCGCCGCTCGTGCCGGCCGATGCGCCCGCACCTGCGGAGGCGCCGGCCCCAGCGGTCAATCCGCCGGTTACTCCACCGAGCAGGCCACCGCCGGCAGCGCCACCCGCGGCGCCACCCGCCGCGCCACTCAGGGCGCCCGTCACGCCGCCCAGCAGCCCGGTCACCGGCGCCAGCAGGCCTGCGGTGCCGTTGGCGCCGCCCGTCACGCCGCCCAGACCGCCCGTCAGCGAGGCAACCGCGCCCGTGGCGTTGGCCAAAGTCGAACCCAGGGGATTCGCGTTGCCCGGCGTGGCGTGGAGCAAACCGCCGGCGCTCGCGACCGCGCCGCCCAGCCCTTGCAGCACGCCGTTCAAGCCCGGTGCGGTGCCCGGCAACGAGCCGCCCAGATTGGTGACCGTGCCACCCAGGCCGGTCAACAGGTTGGCGACCGGCGCGCCCAGCTTGGTCGTGTCGCCCACTTGCTGCGTCAGGCCGACCACTTTGCCGGCCAGCGGGCTGGCGGTCGGGTCGAGCGCGCCGCCCACGCCTGCCAGGGTCGTCTGCAGGCCGAGCGGCAGCACGTTGTCTACGCTCTTGCCGACATTGCCCAACGCGGGCTCAAGCAGCGGCGTGGTGGGGCCGTTGAGCGCACCGCCCGTCACGCCGCCCAACACCTGCGTAATCGGTTGCAGCAGGCCGCCCTCGCCGGACAGCGGACCGGTCAGCGCGCCCACGGCGCCCGTGGCATTGCCCAGTACGGTGGTCAGGGGATTGGGGTTGTTGGCGTCCGCATGGAGCAGCCCCCCCGTGCTGGCCACCGTCTTGCCCAGGCCATCCACCAGGCCACCTACGCCAACCGCCAGACCGCCGGGCAGGCCCGAGCCCTTGACGTCCGTGCCCAGGTCGCTGACCGCGCCACCCACCTGCCTGACGATCCCGTCGACGGGCTGGCCCAGGCCGGTCGTGGCCCCCACCTGCTGCGTCAGGCCAACCACGGTGTCAGCGACCGGCTTGATCGTGGGATCCAGCGCCTTGCCCACGCCGCCAAGGGTCGAATCCAGATTCAGGGGCAGGGTGTTGTCGACCGCCCCGCCGGTATTGCCCAGCGTCGTTTCCAGCAGGCCGGTAACGCGCGGCGGGTTGGTGCCGGGGTCGGTGCCGCCGCCGCCGGGATTGGTACCGCCACCGGGGTTCGTGCCGCCACCGGGGTTCGTCCCGCCGCCCGGGTTGGTGCCCCCGCCGGGATTCGTTCCACCGCCGGGGTTCGTTCCACCGCCTGGGTTCACGCCGGGATCCAGGCCCCCGCCGCCCGGGTTGGTCGGGATATCGGTTCCCGGAAGTCCTGCCGTTTTCTTCCCGCTGCCCCCGCCGCCGCCGCAGGCGGTCAACGCGCTCACAAGCGCGGTGGCCATGACGGTGGCGGTCAGGACGTGATGGAGGCGGCGCATCTCGGTACGGTTCTGCATGACGAACTCCTTTGGCTGGAAGAATCGGGTCCTGAAACAACCCGGTACGCTTCCTGATGCACAAACCATGCCAAGATTTTTCAAAACCGATGTAAATCTCCAGTTTTGGTAATGCCGTGCCGATAAATTCGCTTTGTTATCAGCTGCATACGCTGGGGTTTAGGGGTTTTTCCCTGGCTCCCGATAATCTCTGTTTTGGGATGGCGGCGAGCCTGCGACTGTTACGGAAAGCCGGTCATCCCACGTAACGTTACGGCCAGCGTTACGTAACGCCGGCGCCATTCGCGCATTAAAAACGCCCGTCGGAACGGGCGTCATTAAAATCCCGGCATAACCGCGCCGGGCCCGGCTGGACAGTTACAGCGCGTCCCAGAACAACGAATAATTGGCGTTGAAGCGCAGGTCGCGGTCGTTATTGACGGTGGCAGATCCGACCGGTTTGGCCACGTTGAAGTCAAACAGATAATGCTTGTCGTCGGTAATCCGCACGCCCAGCGCCACGGATGACAGGTGGCGGTTATTCAACGTCTGCAGGTCCTTGTTGTTGTACCAGGTGCGTGCATAGTCGACCAACGCGTAGGGCTGTACGCTTGAAAGATACGTCCATCCCACGCCGAAGCGCCGATTGATCTCCGCCGATACGCCAACGCCTTTGTCCCCACTTTGTTCGCCCTGCGGATAACCCATGGCAAACCGCCAACTGCCAAAGGAGATCTGCTCGGAAGAAGGCAGGATATTGCTCGAATACTGCCCCGCTCCGGAGAAAACCAGGCCGAACTGGTGGGGCAGCGCAAAGGTCTGCCGGGCGTTCAGGTTGTAGCGGGTGAAGTCCAGATCCAGGCGCGGCGTGGCGGAATAACCGTAGTTGGTCGAGATATCCTTTTTTGCGCCGACGGCGTCAAAACCCTTGGCGACCGTCAGCGTGATGTCCGTTGCCTTGGTTTCTGAAACCTGGATATACCGCATCTCGGCAGTCGCGGCGCGCACCTGCGCGTCCTGCTGCAACCAGCGGTCGGATTCGCGGGCTTCGTATCGGTCCTTGGAATTGGCGGCATATACCCCTAACGTGCCGGTCAGCGAACGCCGGTTGTTAAGCAGAAACGGATAACTGACGCCGACGCCGATGCGGTCGTTCTTTACTCGGCGATCAAAACCCAGCAGTTCAATCGCGTCATCCTGCGGTCGCGCATCGTAGTAATAACCGTCCACCTTGACCGACAGCCCATTGGCGCCGATCGGCACCCGGATTTCGCCGGACACGTATTTCACGTCGTCAGTATTGAAGGGGACGGACGCCGTCAACTTCACCTGTTCGCCTAATGGCGTCAGGCTGTTGGTGGTGACATTCACGATAGGTTGCATGCCGGTGCCCAGATCCGCGATGTCGCCGGACAGGCTGACGGGTTGGCGGGTAGCCACCAACGCCAGCTCGGTGGCGCCGTCCGCGCGGCGGGGCAGGTCCAGGCTGGGCGTGAACCTGACGCCTGGCACGGTTCGCATCAGGTTCAGTTGGCGCTCCAGCGTGGCCTGGCTGAGCGGCCGTTCCGCCAGCAACGGCGCGGCCAGCGTTTCAAGCCGATCCTGCGCATTGCCGATGTCGCCATCGATCCGCACATTGGCGATGAAACCCTCGACCACCGTCACCACGACCAGGCCGTTGGCGAATGTCTGGTTCTGCACCAGCGCAAACGACAGGGGAAAGCCCTTGTCGCGGTAAAGCTGGGTGATCTTGTCAACCTGGGCAACCAGTTCTCCCAGGCTGATTTCCTTGCCCGCGAGCGGCGCGAGCACGGCGGACACTTCCTCGAAAGGAATGGCACGCACGCCGGTGACCTCGAAGTTGCGCGGCACGATCCGCTGCGCCAGCCGGGCCTGCAGGGCCAGTTGTTCCGGGGTGGCGGTTTGGACGACAGGCGGCGGCTGCCTTGACGATGGCGGACGCTCCAGCCGCGGCAGGGCGTCCACCGGGTTGCCGCGCAGCGGCCCCTCCGCCCGGGCTGACGTGCCGGCCGCCAGCATGCAAAAAAGGGCCAGGGCCAACGGCCCACCCTGACATTTCACTCGTGTGCCTTTTTTATCTTTCATTTCTGCTTGCTCATGTGAACGCCGAGCCGATAAAGATCGCGTATCGAGTGGATAAAGGGTTACGTCACCAGTAATTAACAGTTGCGTTTAAGGGCGTTTATATGGTGCCAGTATTGTCTGAACAATGACAATCAATTTCAAAACGTGGTTGTACGATGTGCAATATGTCTCCTGCGCTGAATTATCCCGACGTCCCTATTAATCCGATGCTTGAAAGATAGGCGAGATTCGGACGTTTTTTATACGATTCCCTCGAAGATGGGAGTATCCGTTACAACTCGTGTGTCGCAACATTGCGAAATTCAGTGAAAACCCTGATGCGTATGATTTGGCAATATATAAACTGAAGCCACGTATCAAAAATACGCAAAATGTGTGGACCCGCCCGGAGATTCAAATGGCTGGGAAATACTGCAAGAAGCACTGCAATTACCCGCCGGCCGCGCAATATCGCCGCCGGCCACCACACGAGGAGCATTCATGAGCCCGGGCGACGTTGTCCCGCTCTCCTTCGACAGCGGCCTGGTGGCGCTGTCGTTCCTGATCGCGGCCCTGGGTTCGTATGTCGCCCTGCTGGCGGCGGCTGGCATCCGCGCGGAAACGCAGGACGGGGAGATCCGCCTTGGCTATGTCGTCATCGGCGCGGTGGCGATGGGCGGCGTGGGGATCTGGAGCATGCATTTCATTGGCATGCTGGCGCAGAACCTGCCCTTTGAAGTCGGTTATCAGAGCGGGCTCACCATACTGAGCTTTCTGGTCGCCGCCGGATTTTCCGGTTGGGCCTTCTGGTATGTCGGCCGGGATCGTTTCTCTTTTATTCGGTGCCTGATCGGCGGCTGCGCCGCGGGCTTCGGCGTTGCGTCCATGCATTATGTCGGGATGAGCGCCGCGCGCATGCCGGCGATCCTGCTCTGGAATCTGCCACTGGTTGTGTTGTCGGTGCTGATTGCCGTCATTGCTGCCACTGCCGCGCTGTGGCTCGCATTTAATACGCAGAACGAACGCCAGCGCATTGGCGCCGCCATTTTGATGGCCATCGCCGTGTGCGGCATGCATTACACGGGCGCCGCCGCGGGAGCGGTTATCTGCACGGCCGCCAATGGCGCGGCCGAACGGTATATCGGGGGCGCCATGTTGCCGTACATCGCATTTGCCCTGTCCATCATCACCTTGCTGCTCATGCGCTGGCATCTGCAGCGGGCTTCGCAACGCTTTCGCGCGCGCATGGCGCAGCGCATCGACTCGATCATTGAATCGGCACCTGGCGAGGTTTCGGGGAGATCCCCGGGCGCCTCTCCCGGGCCGGGTTAGCGGGACCCTTCAATCGATGCCTATGGAGCTTGATATGAAAGCAACACTTGCGCAGTTCTGGAATGACGAAGACGGGATCACCGCCCTTGAGTACGGGCTGATCGCGGGAATGGTGGCGGTGGCCCTCATCGTGGCGGTGGGCGCCTTTACCGGTTCCTTGAAAGGCATGTTCGAGGACCTTGGCACCAAGCTGGATAACGCCAAGGCGGGAACTGGCACCACGCCGCCCGCAGGCGGCGCAGGCTGAGCCATAAGCGGATCCGCGTCGTGGTGGCCTGGCCACCGCGGCGCAGCCCCGCAACCCGGCATTGTTTGAAAAATGGGCTGCGTCCGCCATGGCGCGCCTGTCGTCTTACCGAATTTTTAGAAGGTCTGGCCTTGTATCCAGGGGTGATGCTGTGGTGGCTGTTGTTTACATGCTGGATTCTGGCGCTGATCCATGGCGATCTGCGTCATCGCCGCGTCCCCAACCGGCTGATTGTCGTGGGACTCGCGGCGCAATTGCTTTGGCTGCTGGCGGCCTTGCTGGCGCCCGGCTGGGCCTATCCGCCACGATGGAGCGGATGGCTGCCGACGCTGGCTGGTTTTCTGGCGGCGGCGCTTTTTCTGCCGCTTTGGCGCTGGCGTGTGATGGGGGCGGGCGATATCAAGGCCATGGCCGTGCTCGGGCTGCTGCTGGGCTTTGCGCCGCTGATGGTGACGCTGGTGCTGGCCAGCGTGCTGGCGGGCCTGCACAGCCTGCTTTACCTGGCCGTGTCGGGCATGTGGGCGCTGAGCAACCGCGCCCGGCAGATTCCCTACGCGGCATATCTGGGGCTGGCCGCCTTCAGCGCGGCACTTATTCCGTGGAATTCGCCCTGGTATTCGTGGTGTTCTTCCTGGTGTTCTACGGGATCCTGACGTATTCCCTGGTGGTTGCCGCCCAGCATTCCGTGATGCTTGCCGCGCAGGACGGCGCGCGCAAGATCCTGCAGTGGCAGCCCGGCACCGCGTCGCTCGCGGCGCGGGCCGAAGCCGGACGCGAATCGGCGTTGTCGCAGGCGGCGTGGATCAGCGTTATGTCTGCGGGACCCGTACAGGTGGCGGTCTGCGGCAGCGCGGGCGCGCTGACCAGCGCGGCGGGCGGCGCGTGCAGCGGTTTGCCGCTGTCGCAGGATCAAATCGAAGTCAACGTGTCGTACGCGTATGGCGCCCATCCGCTCATCCCGGCCGTGCCATTTCTGAATACGGCGCTGATGCCGGCTTCCAGCGTGCTGAGCGCGCGCGCCACCGTGCATCTGGGCGACGCGCTGGGCGGAGGAAGCTGAGATGCGCGCGACGCGGCAATACCTCAACCGCATCAAGACCCGCACGCGCCAGCGCGGCATCGCGGCGCTTGAGTTTTCGCTGACGCTCACGTTGCTGCTGCTCTTCATCTGCGGCGTGGTCGGATTCGGCGCGCTGTTCTGGATGCAGCAGCAATTGGCCGCCGCCGCCGCTGACGGAGCGCGCGCGGCCGTCCATGCGCGCTTTAACGGCCAGTCCGACGTGCCCGCCGTGGCCTGCCTGGCGGCCATGCGAACTTTCTCCGCGGGATCGGCGGTGCTGTGCAGCGCCACGCGCGCGCCGTGCGCCTGGGCCGGGGCAGGCGGGGCGCAGGCCGATTGCGCGACCGTCGCCATGACCTACAACACCCAGACCTGGCCGTTGCTGGAGACCGTGCGGGGCTTGGTCACCGCGCTGCCGGGCACGAACCGCAATTGGATTCCGAGCAGGCTGCATTCGCAGGCTGTCGTGCAGATATCGCAGGGGACGCCATGAGCAGTCTGAGCAAGATCGTCGCGGGATTGTTGCTGGTGGCGGGCGTGGCGCTTGCCTTCGTGGCGTGGCGGCTGGCGTCGGCGCCGCCCCGTCCGGCGGTCAACGTGGCGCCCGCGCCGCTTGCAGTGGCGCCGGCCGAGCCGGTCAAGCTGTATCCGGTGGTCGTTGCCCGCGAGGCGATCGCGGCCGGTTCGCGCATCGACAGCGCAAAGATGCTGACGGTCGTGCAATGGCAGGCTGCGTTATCCGGCGGCTTTGCCGACCCCGCGCCGCTGGATGGCGCGGTGACAAGGGTCGATATCGCAGTAGGCGATCCGATCGTGCCCAGCCTGCTGACGCAAGGCCTGGCGCGCCAGCTGAAAGCGGGCGAACGCGCTGTCGCCATAGCCGTGGACGAGGTCGTCGGCAGCGGCAACCGCATCGTCCCGGGCGACATGGTGGACGTGTTCTTCATGATCGAGAAAAGTCCCGAGGTCGCGTCGGGCCAGGCGCGCCTCTTGCAGTCGCAGGTGCGCGTGCTGGCCTATGGCCAGGCCACGGTGGAAGGGCCGGACGAGAAGCCGGCCTTGCAGCAGGGCGGCCCGGGCCAGCCGGCACGCACCGCGGTGCTGGCGGTGCCGGTGGATCGCGTCAACGAATTGATGCTGGCCAGCCGTGCGGGCCGGCTGCAGCTGGCGCTGCGGCCGGTCGGCGACGACAGCATGCCGGATGTGGCCCTGTTCGCCCCGCGCGGCACGGTGTTGCCGGTGCGGGCGGATCTGACGCCCGCGCAGCGCGAGTCGCTGCTGGCTGGCCCCAACCGTGCCTTCGCGGGTGAGAGCCTGGTGCAACTGGATGGCAGCACGGCCGCCGCCTTGGCGCCCGCCGCGCGCGGCCCCGCAACCCGGGCGGCAGCCCGGCCGCAAGGGGCCGGCGGCGGCCGCACAGTCGAAATCATTCGAGGAGATAAATCCGAGCACGTGCGCTACTGAACGGGGCCGCGGGCGCACCAGGCGCAGCCCGCAGCCGAAGAATCCCATCATCAGATCCGGCACTATGAAGAAACTTCAGCGCACTACCATGATCTGCCTTCTGTCGGCCGCCGCGGCAATGACACACGAAGGAATCAGCCTGGCACAAACCGCGGCCCCCGCGACCGGCGCAAATGCGCCGGCCCGCGACATTTCAATGGCCGTCAGAGAGCAGCAGACCGTCATGCTCGATCACGGCGCGCCCTCGCGCATCGCCATCGGCGATCCGGACGTGGCGGATGTAAAGGTGCTGCCCGCCACGGGTAACCGCGCGGGCGCCGTGCTGCTGTACGGCAAGAAGCCCGGCACCACGCGGCTGCAAGTCTGGTCCGCCGGCAACGCCGCGCCGCAGGTCTGGACCGTGCGCGTCGGCAGCGGCGTGCAGGGCGCACTGGCCAGCCGCGGTCTGGCCGGCGGCGCCAACGTGGACATCGCGGACGGCCACGCCGTCGTTTCGGGCCACGCCGAATCGCCGCTCGGGCAGATCGCCTCGGCCACCATGGCGGCCGCCGCCGTGGGCGGCGACAAGAATGTGGTGGACCTGTCCACCGCCGGCACCGGCGGGGTCGTGCAGGTGGAAGTGAAGGTCGTGGAAGTGTCGCGCTCGGTGATGAAGGCGGCCGGCATCAGCTTCACGGCCAGCAACGGCCCCTGGAGCGGCGGTAGTTCCACCATGCCCGCGAGCCTGGGCGGTGCGCTGGCGTCGGGGTTTTCGCTGTTCTACGACTCCAACAACTTTGCAGCGCGCCTGCGCCTCTTGCAGACCAACGGCATGGCGCGCGTGCTGGCAGAGCCCACGCTGGTCGCGCTGACGGGGCAGAGCGCCAGCTTCCTGGCGGGCGGCGAGCTGCCGATCCCGCAGGCCGGCGGACTGGGAACCGTCAACGTAACCTTCAAGCCCTTCGGCATCGGCCTGACCGTGACGCCCACCGTGCTGTCGCGCGACCGCATCGCGCTGAAAGTCGCGCCCGAAGCCAGCGAGCTGGACTACACCAACGGCATCGCCATCAACACCAGCGACGACACCAGCACCATCATTCCGGCGCTGCGCACGCGGCGCGCCGACACCATGGTGGAACTGGGCGATGGCGAAAGCTTCGTGATCAGCGGCCTGGTGTCGCGCCAAACAAAGGCGATGGTCAACAAGGTGCCCATGCTGGGCGACCTGCCGATCATCGGCGCGTTCTTTCGCAGCGTCGATTATTCCCAGGAAGACACCGAACTGGTCATTGTCGTGACGCCGCGCCTGGTGCGCCCGATCGCGCGCGGCGTGGCGCTGCCGCTGCCGGGCGCCCGACAGGAGCAGACGGACACGGCGTTCAACGCCTGGGGTTATTACCTGACTGGCCCGGCAAGCGGCCAGCAGATGCCGGGATTCTCACGGTGACCAATATGAAGACACATGCCAGCGAAGGAGTGGGCCTGCAGAACGGCACGCGGTTTCTGTTTTGTTCTCAGGGCAGTGCGATTGCCGCGCAATTGGGGATGGCGTTGGGCGACCTGGGCGTGCTCACCCAGGAGTCGCCGCGCATCGAGGAACTGGCGCGGCGCCTGACCGAGCTTGCGCCGCAGGTGGTGTTCCTGGATTTCTCATTAAGCGACGACGAACCCGGCAAATTGTTCAAGTCCGCTGAACTGGCGCGGCTCCTGGCGCGCATCGCGCCGACGCTGCCGCGCGTGGCGGTCGGCTACGTAAGCCAGCCCGAGGGGGCGATCGCCGCCCTGCGTGCGGGCGCGGTTGATTTCGTCGATCCGTCCGTGGCGCCGCAGGAGGTTCGGGATGTGGTGCTGCGCGTGCTCGACCGGCCGTCGGGCGGGCGCATGGACGGCACGCGCCGCAGCGTCGTGCTGCTGGGCGCGCGTCCCGGCGTGGGTACCAGCACGCTGGCCGTGCATCTGGCAGGCATGGTGCAGGACCGCCTGAAGCTGACGTACAACCAGCGCGCCGCGAAAGCGTCTCAACCACCGGGCGAGCCGCTGCCGCTGTCCAGCCGCGTGGCCCTCATGGACCTGGGCTGGCCGGTGGGCGATTGCCAGCTTTACCTGAACATCGGCGGCGACTTCGATTTTGCCGAGGCGGCGCGCAATCTGCGCCGCCTAGATTCCACGCTGCTCGGATCGGCGATGGCGCACACCGCCAACGGCCTGAGCGTGCTGTCGCTGCCGCGCGATCTGGGGCAGATGCGCGAGGTGTCGCAGTCGGATTCGCTGCTGGTGTTCGAACGCATGCGTCAGCATTTCTCGGTGGTCGTGGCCGACGCGGGCGGCTTCACCAATGCCGAGTTCGTGTCGGGCCTGGCGCGCAACTCGCAACTGAACTGGATCGTCACAGACCAGAGTGTGGGCGCGCTGGTGTCGCTGGCCGGGCTGCTGCAGGAGCTGGAGCATCTGCACGTGGACCGTTCCACGTTAGGCCTCATCGTGAACCGTTATGACGAGCGCTACGGCATGACAGCCAAGCAGATTTCTGAGCGCTTCAACCTGGAACTCGTGGGCACGCTGCCGGACCGCACGCTGCCGCTGATGGTGTGCACCAATCGCGGCCATCTGCTGCACGAAGAGGCCGAGCGCGACGTCTATGTGCGCGCGGTGCAGACGCTGGCCGAGCGCCTGTGCGCCGAGGAAAACGCGCCCGGCGGGCACGCAAGCTGGCTGGCCACCTGGTTGCCCGGCGTGCACCGCCGCATGGTGATCGGCTGATCGACAACATCGGCTGACGGCTAAACAGACGCACGGTTACGGGATCCGACATGATCATGACAGCGACGATAGAGTTCGGCGGCGACGGCGACAAAGGCTTCTCGGCGTCGGACCGCTACCAGGAAGTGAAGACGGCGGCCTACGAGCATCTGCTGTCCCGCATCGAGGAACTGGGCGCGGAGTTCGGCCGATGGGCGCGGTCGGCGATCCAGGAGTTCGTGGACATCGAGGTCGCGAGCTTCGTGCGGATGCGCCGCGTCGCGATCAACGAAAGCGAAATGCGCGCGATCGCGGAGGCGCTGACCAAGGAACTGGCCGGCCTGGGTCCGCTGGAAGACCTGCTGGCCGATCCAGCCGTCGAAGACATCCTGATCAACGGCTACGACAACGTCTTCGTCTCGCGCCGCGGCGTGCTTGCCCGCGAGTCGCTGCGCTTTACCGACAACCAGCACGTGCTGCGCATCGTGCGCCGCATCCTCGCGCCTATCGGCCGCCGGCTGGACGAATCCAGCCCGATGGTGGACGCGCGCCTGCCCGACGGCGGCCGCCTGAACGTGGTGATCGAGCCGCTGGCGGTGGACGGTCCCATGGTGTCGATCCGCAAGTTCCGGCAGGACCCGCTGAAGCCGGCGGACCTGCTGACGCTGGGCACCTTCGACGAAGCGATCTACCGCCTGCTGAACGAGGCCGTGAAGAATCGCTGCAACATCCTGGTGTCGGGCGGCACCAGCTCGGGCAAGACGTCGCTGCTGAACGCGCTGGCGTTCTTCATTCCCGAGAACGAGCGCGTGGTGACGGTGGAAGACACCGCGGAACTGTCGCTCAACCATCCGCACGTGGTGCGGCTGGAATCGCGCCAGGGCGGCTTTGACGGCAGCGGCGCGGTGACGATCCGCGAGCTGATCCGCAACAGCCTGCGGATGCGGCCGGACCGCGTGGTGGTGGGCGAAGTGCGCGGCGCCGAGGTCATGGACATGCTGCAGGCCATGAACACCGGCCACGAAGGATCGATGGCGACCATCCACGCGAACTCGCCGCGCGAATGCCTGTACCGGATCGAGATGCTGGCCGGCTTTGCCGGATTCCAGGGCAGCGAGGACAGCCTGCGCCGGCAGATCGCCAGCGCGCTGGATTTCATCGTGCAGATCGGCCGCCTGTCCAACGGCAAGCGCCGCGTGCTGTCGGTGACCGAAATCACCGGCATGGGCGACAACGTCATCTCCACGCAGGAGCTTTACCGCCACGACCCGTTTGCGACGCCCGACGGCGAGGAACGGGACCGCTGGAACTGGCTGGGCATCCATCCCCACACGCCCAAGCTGGCCAAGCTGCGCAGCGAGGCGCGCGCCAACGACAACGCGCCGGACGACCGCGATGGCGGCGGCGGCTTCTGGAGCCGGAGGCGCTGATGCAGGACGTGATGGCGCTGTTGAGTCTGGCCGCGGTGCTGGCCGTGGGCGCGGTGCTGCTGTGGCGCCATGCCGACCGAAGCGCCCGCCGAGCCGCCAGCTCCGCGTTTCTGGACAGCCAACTGGCGCGCGGCCGGGAGGAGGCGGCAGGCGACGCGCCGTTTGCCGAGCACGCGCGCGAGTTCCGCAGCGGCCATGCCGGCTGGGACCGTCTGCTGCGTCTGGCCGGCCTTCGGCAAAGCGCCGGCCTATACCTGCGGATCGCGCTGCCCGTCGTCGCGGGCGGCGCGTTGGCCTGGGTCTTTCTCGGGCCGCTGTCGGGCGCGGTGACATTCCTGCTGCTGGCCGTGTTCGCGTACTTCCTGCTATGGATGCGGGCCGACAAGCGCCAGCGCCGGATGATTTCGCAGTTGCCCGCCTTCCTGGACAACATCGTGCGCCTTTTGACCATCGGCAACAGCATCGCCGCGGCGTTCCGCACGGCGGCGGCGGCCACCGATGAGCCGCTGCGCGAAGTGGTGGAGACCGCCGCCAGCCTGAGCAATTCCAAGGAACTGGACGCGGCGCTGGCGCACGTGTCCCGCATGTATGGCTTGAAGGAGCTGTACATGGTGGCGGCGGTCGTGTCGCTGGCGATGCGCTTTGGCGGCCGTAGCGATCAGGTGCTGGAGCGCATGGCGGCCTTCATGCGCGATGTCGCCCAGGCGCGCAACGAACTGACCGCCAGCTCGGCCGAGGTCCGGCTGTCCGCCTGGATCCTGGCGCTGCTGCCCGTGGGCGTGGCGGGCTTCATCATCGTGGCCAACAACAACCTGTTCATGGGTCTGTGGGAAGACCCGCAGGGCTTCAAGATGCTGCTGACCGCCGTCTGCCTGCAGATCGGCGGCTGCTATTGGCTGTATCGCATGGCCAAGGCCATCTGAGGGGGAGACGCCACATGGACACCCTGCAATCCTGGAACGCGTCCACCGTGCTGGCGATGGCGCTGATGCTGGTGGCGGCCGGCCTGGTGGTGCTGGGCCTGGGCATGGCGCGGCGCCTGCGTAGCCAGGACCGCAGCCGCCAGGTGGTGGATCAGGCGCTGGCCGCGCGGGAAGGCGCTTCGGCATCGGCGGCGCCGCGCGAGGAAAGACGCGGCCGGCTGGCCGCGGCGGCGCGGATGGCGGACACGTTCGGCAAGCGCCTGAGCGAGGGCCGGCTTGCCGATGCGCTACTGGCCGCCGAAGACCGCAAGCTGGTCGACATGGCCGGCTACGCGCAGTCCGGCACCGCGCGTTCGCGCTTCGTCCTGATCCGGTTCGGCCTGGCGCTGATCCTGCCCGTGGCCGTGATCCTGCTGGACTGGCACAAGCAGTTGCCGCAGATGCCGCTGCGTGCATTCGTCGCGGGTTTCGTGGCGTTTGCCATCGGCTACATGCTGCCCAAGTGGATCGTGCAGCGCCGCCTGGCGCGCCGCCGCCGTCAGGCCGCCGACGAGCTGCCCTTGCTGATCGATCTGCTGCGTCTCTTGCAAGGCGTGGGTTTGTCGATCGACCAGAGCTTGCAGGTATTGATCAAGGAGTTCGGCCAGGTGCTGCCCGTGTTGGCTTCGGAGTTGCGGCTGGCGTCGGAACTGTATGTGCGCGGCCGCACGCGCGAACAATCGCTGGCCCGCATGGCCACGGGCTTTGACAACGACGACCTGTCCGCGATCTGCCGTCTGATCGCGCAGGTGGATCAGCACGGGGGCGCCGTGCAGGAACCGCTGAACCGCTTCGGCGAACGCCTGCGGGACAAGCGGCGCCTGGAGTTGAAGGAGAAGGTGGGCAAGACCACGGTCAAGATGACCGGCGTCATGATCGTGACGCTGCTGCCCGCCCTGTTGATCGTGACGGGCGGCGCGGGGTTTATCGCGGTGTTGCGCGGCTTGTCGCGCATGGGAGGGATGTGATGGACGGCAGAATCGAAAAACGGTCGGGCGCGGCGCGCTGCGGGCTTGCGGTCACGGTACTGGTGATCGCTGCGGGCCTCGCCGGATGCCAGACCAACAAGGCGGAATCCGCCTGGCAACTGATCCAGCAACAGCAGCAGGAACAGGCGCTGATGCGCCAACAAGAGGACGAGGCCGAAAACAAGCGGCGGCCCAAGGAGCCGGAGCTGATGCTGTCCCTGATCGTCGAGGCGCAACGCCAGGACCGGTATTTCGCGTCGCTGGCGTATATCGACGGCTTTGAGCAGAAGTTCGGCAAGGATCCGCGCGTGGCCGTCCTGCGCGCTGAAGCCCTGCGCCAGACCGGCCAGACCGCGTTGAGCGAAGCGGCCTATCGCGCGCTGACCACCACCGATCAGGCGGCCGAGGGCTGGCATGGCCTGGGCCTCATCGCCGGCGGGCGCGGGCAGTTCGACCAGGCGGCGGACTACCTGGGGCGGGCGGCCCGGCAGTCGCCGATGGACGCGCGAATTCTCGGCGACCTGGGCTATGCGCGGCTGCGCGCGGGTGATCCGGCGGGCGCGCGGGTGCCGCTGGGGCAGGCGGCCGAATTGACGCCGGATAGCGGCAAAGTGCTGGCGAACCTGGCGGTGCTGCTGCTGGTGCAGGGCGATGCGGTGCGCGCGCAGCAGGTGATGGCGCGCGCGCAACTGGGCGAGGAAGCGCGCGGACAGGTGCTGCGCCTGGCCGCCGAGATTCGCGGCCAGTTGGCGCCCGCGCCGGGCGCGTCTGCCGCATCGGCCACCCGGGTCTCCAGCGGCGAGCAGGTGGTGTTGCCCAGGATGAGCCCGCTGATGGAAGGGCTGGGCAATGGTCCCATCGTGCGTTAACCCAATGTTCAGGAAATCCGCCATGACCCGTTCCATTTCACACGCACTTCTGATGCTGACTTGCGCCGCGATGGCGCCTTGCGCTGGACACGCGCAAACGAACGCGCCGCTGACGGGCGGCATGTCCGCCGCGCCGGCCGCCGCAGAATCTCCGACCGCCATGCCGGACCGGCCGGTGGTGCAGCAGGTGCAGACGCCGATGCCGGCGGCATCCCCGGCAGCAACCGCAACGGCTGCACCCGTGTCGTCGCCGGCCCCCGCCACGCCGGAGGCCTTTGGCGACGTGACCCGCGGGCTGCTCGCCGCCCAGGCTGACGGCCGGCGGGCGGGCAATGCCTTGCCGGTGTTGGGCCAGGTCTCCACGGCCGCGTGGAATCGTTATGTAGAGAGTTTCAAGCAGCCCATTCCCGTGTGGTTCGACCGGAACGTGGAAATCCCCAGCGTCCAATAGGTTTTCCGGGCGGGTTGCTCCCGCCGCATGCCAAGACGGAGTCGCAAGCGCATGTCAGCCGGCCATCCTCGTCCCAACCCGCCGTCGCGGCAACGCGGCAGCATGACCGTCGCCGCGGTGTTCGCGGTGCTGGTGGCGGCCGTGTTGCTGGGCGTGCTGCAGCTGGGTTACGGCGCCTACATGAAGCGCGAGATGCAGAAGGCGGCGGACCTGGCGGCGCTGTCGGCGGTGCAGGTGCTGAATCTGGGCGCCAGCGCGGACTGCACGCGTGCCGCCGCCGCGGGCCGCGCGTCCGCATTGGCCAATCTGCCGAACATCCTGGACACGTTCACGGCCGCCGACCTCACCGTGGAATGCAAGGTGTGGGATCCCACGCGGATCGACGCCAGCGGCATGCACGTGTTCGACGCGGCGGGCGGGCAGGCGTACAACGCCGTGCGCGTCGCGGTGCGCAAGCAACTGGCCAATCTGGTCCCCGGCGTGGGCGGCGTCACGGCGTCGGCCGCGGCGGTGGCGACGCGAACCCCGCCGGTGGCCGCCTTCACGGTGGGATCGCGCCTTCTGCGGCTGGAGCGCGGCGGGCTGCTGTCGCGATTGCTCGCCACGGCGGGCGCCTCGCCGTCGCAGCTGGACGTGCTGGATGCCGCGGGGTTGGCCAGCGTCAACATCACGCCGGCTGGCCTGCTGGAAGCGCTGGGCCTGCCGCTGTCGGCCGTCGCCGGCGTCGGCACGCCCGAACAACTGGCCGCGCTTAACAGTCTGACGCTGGGCCAGTTGCTGAACGCGACGCTCAGCGTGATCGACAAGCAGGCCACGGCCAGCGCCGACGTGGCGCTGCTGCGCAACGCCATCAACACCGTCCTGGCCGTGATGCCGCTGAATCTGCCGGTGAAACTGCTGGGCGACGGCGGCGTGCTGGATCTGCATGTTGCCGGCGGCGATGCCAGCGCTGCGTTGCAGGCCGACGTCAATGCGCTGAACATTCTTGAAACCGCCCTGGTCATCGCCAACGGCAGCAACCTGATCAACCTGGGGTTGAGCGTGCCGCTGCTGGGCCTGGACGCGCGTGTGCGCATTGTCGAGCCGCCTTCCGTGGGCGTGGGCGGCGTGGGCACGCAGGCGATCAGCGCCGGGATCCGCGTCTATCTGCGCGTCAACACCACCAACATCCCGCTGGTCGGCCCCTTGCTGGCCAACACGCTGAACACCCGGGTGGACCTGCCCATCATCATCGACGTGGCGCAATCGACGGGCACGCTGCGCAAGCTGTGCGAGGCGCCGCTGGCGGAAAACCAGGCAGTGATCGACGTGACGTCGGCGGCGGCCAGCGTCTGCCTGGGGCGCTTTCCCGGCATGACGTCCGCCACGGACAGCAGCGCCGCGAACTTCCAGTCGCTCACCAATCGCTGCGAGCCCAGCGCGTTCGGGGCAATCGGGCGCCATCAGGTTCTGAACGTGCTGGGCATCCTGCCGCTGACGGCGCGGGTGACCCTGCCCGTGTTCAGCTCGACGGCGCCCGTGTCGGTCACCCTGACCGAGCCGCCATCGCCCAACGCCACGGCCACCGTCAATGCCACCAGCGTGAATCTGTCCAAGCTGGCCTCCAACCTGACGGACGCGCTGATTGGCGGCATCCTGGGTGACCTCTTCAACTCCGGCACGCCATTGACCGAGGCGCAGCGCAAGGACCTGGCGACTCAACTAGTGGGCGGCGACAAGAACAACGCCGGCAAGACGATCTCCAAGGTCGTCAACGACATGCAGTGGTCCAAGACCGCGATGGACCAGTTGGGCGCGCGCTTGACCACCGGCGGCCTGACCGGGGTGCTGGGCGGCACGCTGCAACTGGTGGGCGGCATCCTGAACTCGCTGCTGCTGGCGCCCCTCAGCGACGTGACCTGCGCGCTGGCGCTGACGCCGGATGCGATCCGGCAGTGCCGGGTGAACGCGGTCGGCACGCTCGCCCTGAGCGGCACCGAGCAGGTCGGCGGCGTGCTGTCGGTGGTCATGGTGCTGCTGGACCCTTTGCTCAGCTCGCTGTCCGTGGTGCTGCAGCAATTGCTCGACGTGCTGGGCCTGAGCGTGGGCCAGACCGACGTCGCCCTGATATCCGTGGATTGCGGCAAGCCCCGCCTGGTGTATTGATGACAACGCTCCTGACTTCCATTTCCTTCCCTCCCGCAAGGGCCAAGCGATGAGCGAGAATTTCGCGCGCGAAGAGTTCGACGTGTACGTCTGGGAGGGCGCTTCCGACATCGCCAGCCGCGCCGAGCGCTGCCTGGCGGGCATGGACGTATCGCTGGTGCGGGCCGACGCCGGCACCGCGTTCCCGCCGCCGCGCGATGCGTCCCGGCGCGCGGTGGCGCTGGTGTCCGTGTCCGTGATGGGCGACAAGCGCTTCGGCGGCTACGACTGGCTGGCGGCGCAGGGCATGCCCGTCATCTGGGTGGCCGCGGAAGCGCGCGGACGCGATCCGCGTTTCTACCCGCCGGAATACTCGTACACGCTGCCGCTGTCCTTCACCAGCGCCGACCTGCGTAAGCTGCTGACGGAGCTGCTGGGCACCCTCAACCAGCTTGACCGCGCGACGCCCCGGCGCGAGCAGCCGCTGATCGCGGTGTCCGCGGCCATGCAGGACCTGCTGGCCGAAGCCGAGGTCTACGCCGACTGCCGCAGCAACGTGCTGATCCACGGCGAAACCGGCGTGGGCAAGGAGCGCATCGCGCGCCTGCTGCATGACGAGGCCGCGTGGAGCGCGGGTCCGTTCGTGGCGGTCAATTGTGGCGCCATTCCCGAGGGCCTTTTCGAAGCGCATTTCTTCGGCCACGCGAAGGGGGCATTCACCGGTGCGATCGGCGCGCACAAAGGCTATTTCGAGCAGGCCCACGGCGGCACGCTGTTCCTGGACGAGATCGGCGATCTGCCGCTGTATCAGCAGGTCAAGCTGTTACGGGTGCTGGAGCAGAACACGGTGACGCGGCTGGGTTCGACGGCGGAGGTGCCGGTGGACTTCCGTCTGGTTGCGGCCACCAACAAGGATCTGCGGATGCTGGTGGGGCAGGGCGAATTCCGCGCGGATCTGTATTACCGCCTGGCGGTCATCGAGCTGCGCATCCCCAATCTGGAACAGCGCGGTCCGCACGAAAAGGCCGCGATCTTTCGCGGCTTGTTGCTGAACCAGGGCGTGCAGGACGAGCCGCCGCCGTGGCTGCTGGACCGCGTTGCGCGCACGCGCTACGAGGGCAACGTGCGCGAACTGTCCAACGTGGCCGAGCGCGTGGCCATCGTGCGGCGGCAGTTCCAGGCCTGGGATCAGCCGCGCATCGAGCGGATCTTCGATCAATTGGCCGAGCCGCTGCGGCCAGCCGGCACGGCGCCCGTGCGGGTCGATCCCGCCAGTTTCACCGATGCCGAACGCGCCGAACGCGAACGCGTGCTGGCGGCGCTGGAAGCCAACGGCTGGCGCCGTCAGGACACCGCGCACACGCTGGGCATCAGCCGCAAGGTGCTATGGGAAAAGATGCGCAAGCTGCACCTGGGCGCCGCGCAGAACGAATCGGCCGACGGCCTTGCCGAGACGACATGAACCCGCAATAGGGAATGGCCCGTACGGGGCCACAGTTTCGAAGCCGAATAAGACGAGAGTTCCGCTGTCGCCGGACATAAATTGATATAGTTCCGCAACCATTTTTCTGGGGTAAACATGAACGTCCAATTTATCCGTGGCGCCGCCCGCATGGCGTTGTTGGGCGCGGCCCTGTCGGGTCTGGCCGCTTGCGCCAGCGCGCAGCCGGAACCGCCCCGGCCCACGGTTAAACAGGTCGAGGATACGCAGGCCGCCTCCACGCCCGTGACGCCGCCCGCGCCGCCGCCGGCCGCGCGTCCCGCTTCCACAGTGTCCGAGCTGCAAGGCCTGATCCAGAACCGCCAGGTGTCGGAGCTGCGCACGGCCTATAACGGCACCTACGGCGCCAGCCTGCTGTTCAAGCCGGACGACCTGACTTACTACGTCGCGCTGTTCCAGCAGAAGGATTTCTGGCGTGTGCTCAAGACCAAGTCCGACAAGCAGGCCGAAGCCACGTACCGCGCGTTTGTTACGCAGTCCGCCGAGCTGGCCGAAGTGGACATCAAGCGCATCAAGATGCAGGCCGAAAACGCGCATGCCGAAAAGCTGCTGGCCAGCCGCAGCGCTGAATTGAGCGCCCTGCAGGCTGACCGCACCGTGCGTCTGCAACAGGAAGAGCAGGTCGCGGCCCGTCAGCAGCAATCTCGCGAGGAAGCCACGGCGCTGGCCGGCCAGCAGAAGGACGTGCGCCAGCAACTGCGCGACCTGCAGCGCCAAATCGACGCCCTGCAGGCGCAACAGGCGCAAGTCGGCAATCCGGCGGCGCAAACCCGGGCCAAGTAGCGCGCCTTCTTGTACTCTGGGCGTTGCACCCCATATAGACGCCATGGCTCTGAAAGTTTTTGACCTCCAGTGCGACCACGACCACATCTTTGAAGGGTGGTTCGGGTCGCACGAAGACTACGACGCGCAGCAGGCGCGCGGCCTTGTCACGTGCCCGGTCTGCGGGTCGGCCACCATCACCAAGCGCCTGTCCGCGCCCCGCCTGAATGTCGCTCACCTGCACGCGCCCGCGGCCCAGCCGCTCGTGCCGGCCGGCGCGTCCGACGCCGAAAAGATGGCGGCCCTGCAGGCCGCCGTCATGCGCCAGGTGCGCGCGCTGGTACGCAGCACTGAAAACGTCGGCCCCCGCTTCGCCGAAGAAGCGCGCCGCATCCACGAGGGCGACGCCGACGACCGCCCCATCCGCGGCACCGCCACGGTGGAAGAACGCGAAGCGCTGGCCGAAGACGGCATCGACGTGATGGCCGTGCCGGATTTTCTGGACGACGAACGGCTGCAGTAGGGCGCAGGCCTGCCCACCGCCCAAAAAAAAGCCAGACCGAAGTCTGGCTTTTTTGCGCTGGGCCGGATCAGTTGTTGACGCGGCTGCGGTATTCGTTGGTGCGGGTGTCGATTTCGATCTTGTCGCCGATGGCGCAGAACAGCGGCACGTTCAGTTCGTAGCCGGTGTTGATCTTGGCCGGCTTGGTCACCTTGCCCGAGGTATCGCCACGGACGGCGGGTTCGGTGTAGGTGATTTCGCGCACGAGCGTGGTGGGCAGTTCAACCGAGATGGCGCGGCCGTCGTAGAAGACCACTTCCACGGGCATCGCTTCTTCCAGGTAGTTGAGCGCGTCGCCCATGCTTTCGGCTTCGATTTCGTACTGGTTGTACTCTTCGTCCATGAAGACGTACATCGGGTCGCCGAAGTAGGAATACGTGCATTCCTTGCGATCCAGTTGAACGACTTCGAACTTTTCGTCGGCCTTGTAGACCGATTCGCTGGCCGAGGCGGTCAAGAGGTTCTTGAACTTCAGCTTGACGACGGCGGCGTTACGGCCCGACTTGTTGTATTCGGCCTTCTGGACCACGAGGGGATCCTTGCCGACCATGACCACGTTGCCGACTCGCAATTCCTGAGCGGTTTTCATCGATAAAACTCCGGGGGTGATGGGTGCACTCGCCGTGCTTGCATAAGCCGCGTCTGGCTTTGCACACCCCGGGAGGCGTCATAGTTGAGGCCCGACAGATTCAGGGCAACTCAGAAAACTCTCTATTCTAACGTTTCTTGGCCAACTCTGCGCAAAACGCCGCCAGATTTTCGGCCAAACCGGGCAGGGCGGACTGGCTGGCGTTCCAGTCGCGGGCTGCGTGGGACCACGCCAGCCAGGCGTCGGGCGCCAGCGCAGCGGCCACGGCCGGCGTGGTGCGGCCTGGCTCGGACTCATTCCACGCGCGAATCAGGGCGTGAGCCGTTTCCGGGGCCGGATAGCGCGCCAGCCAGGCCTCCAGCTTTTCAAGATGGATGTTTTCGTCTTGCGGATAGATCTGCCAGACCAGCGGGCGGGCGGCCCAGGCGGCGCGCACGAAGGAGTCTTCACCGCGCACGAAATTCAGGTCCGCGCACCACAGCAGGCGGTCGTAATCGGGCTGGGCAAGAAAGGGCAGCCGGACGACTCGCGGCGCGCCGGCCGCTTGGCAGGCCGTTTCCAGCCCGGGCGCCACGCCCTGCGGCACCAGCAGCAGGGTGGGGCGGGCATCAGCGGTCAGGGCCTGCGCCAGTTCGGCCACCGGGGCGGACGGGTAGCAAAACAGGGACACGGTACGCGCGCCCATGCGCCGTAGCGCCAGGGCATCGTCCGGCACGCCGGCCGAGCGCAGAAAAGCGTCTTGCAAGTCCGCCGAGCCCTGCAGCGCCTCGCGCTCCGCGGCCAGCGCCGGTTCGCGCAGCAGGCCGCCCGTGGCTGGCGTAAAGCCCGGAAAGAAAAAGTGCTTCACCAGGCCGTCCGGCCGCTGCGACGGCAGCCCGTGGCAGCTTTCGACCCAGGCCTCGGCGCTCAGGTATTCCAGATTGATCCAGACGGGGTGGCTGCGGCGCATCGACGCGACGAAGGCTTCCGGCGGATCGCACGCGAACGCTTCGATCACGACGTCGCGCGCCTGCAGCGTGGCGTCCGGCGCATCGGACCAGTGCACCACGTCCACGCCCGCCAACTGCTGGCGCGCCGTGCCCGTCGCGATGCCGGGCTGGATGTGCGCGAAGCTGGCCAGATCGTCGACCCACAGGCGGACATCCCAGTGGAAATCGCGCGCGAGCTGACGCGCCAAGCGCCAGCAGACGCCGATGTCGCCGTAGTTGTCGACGACCCGGCAGAAGATGTCCGCTTGCATGGCAGGTCTAGTGGAACTGCGCGGGGGCGGCCTCGGCGTCCTCGGGCAGCTCGGCATGCACCAGTTCGCCCAAGGGGTTGGGGAAGTATGGCGCGCCGCAGTCCTCGCAATATTCGGGCGGCAGCACGCCCGGAATGCGGCGCACGTCGGTGACCCCGAATTCCTTGAGCAGCGCGGCGATTTCGTCGACGACGTCGGGCTGGCCTTCGTCCATGACCAGATCTTCCTCGCGGCCGTACAGCGGCCAGACG
The DNA here is from genome assembly GCF_002966795.1 of Achromobacter spanius. GTDB lineage: Bacteria > Pseudomonadota > Gammaproteobacteria > Burkholderiales > Burkholderiaceae_B > Achromobacter > Achromobacter spanius_D. Next base: position 4,099,057 of record NZ_CP023270.1, on the reverse strand, counting down.
CAGCCGTAGTACACGTCGTTGTTGTTGCGCGCGGTGAAGCCGATGCGGTATTCGTCGATGCGGCCTTCGCCGCAGCCTGCCACCACGGCCCGAAGCTGCGCGGCTTCAAGGTTGACGGCGCCTTCGAGCCAACTGACCGCCGCGCGCAGCGACAGCGGACGCACCTGGCGGTCGGCTTCGCGGTTGCTGACGTAGTAGGCGTCGGGCAGCAGGGCCTCGAAACCGCAACCCGGCAGCAGGGCCGCCAGCGTGGGCTGCGCTTGCGCGATCCATTGCGCCAGGCAGGCGTCGCGGCTGGCGTCGGCATCGCCCAGGTTTTCCTGCCAGCGGAAGATCGCCTCACCCTCGGGCACGGCGACCGCGCCAACGATGTAGCGCGTGTCGGCCAGCATGTTCGCGGTTTCGGTGTCCGTGTTCAGCGCCGGTTTGGTGGTTTCGGCGCCCAGCGCCTGCGATCCCAGGCGTTGCAGCCACTGCCAGGTCTCGGAGAACGTGCGCGGCATCTGGTCCACGCTGACCATCAGGGGCATCAGCGTGGTGCGCGCATTGCTGGACAGGACATGCCCGTGAAGCTGGGCCAGCAGGGCTTGCTGCGCGCTGGCGGAGATCGGGCCGGTGGGAATGGCGTAGCGGGTCCAGGCGACGATGGGCGCCACGATCAGCAGGACGTCGTAGCGGACACCATTTTTCTCGATCTTCATCGATTCGGACAGGGTTTCGGCCTGTTCGATCAGAACCTCGTAGGCACCCACGTCGCTTTGCGCAAGGTGGTCCAGCGCCGCTTCGAGGGGGGCGTCCTGGCCAGCCTTGAGCAGCTTCGGGATCGCTTCGCCAAGCTGGGTCTCCCAAAAGACGTCTTCGACGCGGCTGCCCGAGCGGTTCAGCGCCTGGGCAAGTGCGACCAGCCGGGTAGCGTCACGGGTCATGCGGGGAGCGGATTGGCTGCGGGATCGGGCCATAACTTCGGGGAACGTCCATTCAGTGTGTAACGACGTAGTTTAACGCCCGGCACTCTCGGCGGGGGCGGCACATCATGCTGGCCCGCCTGAATCAGCACTCGGGCGGCGTGATGGGTGTTCGCGGCAGGCGTCGCAAGCGCGCGAGATTCGTATTGATGCTTATCAGGCAACAGATTATCCCCATGCTAGGGGTTTATTGCTGGTTTGAATCGGCTGACAATGGCGGCATCGTTATTGTTTCTGGAGGCACAGCCATGCGTTGGCCTACGCTTTTCGTTTCCCACGGTTCTCCCATGCTGGCCGTCGAGCCCGGCCGGACGGGGCCCGCGCTTGCGCACTGGAGCGCCGCGCAGGGCCGCAAACCGAGCGGCATCCTGGTGGTCTCGCCTCATTGGATGGGCGAGGGACTGGCGCTGTCGACGCGCGACCAGCAGGTCGCCTGGCACGACTTCGGCGGTTTTCCGCCGGAGCTCTACGCCCTGCAGTATGCCGCACCCGGGTCGCCGGAACTTGCCGAGCGCGTGCAGGCGCTGCTGGCTGAATCGGGCATCGCCGCCGATCGCGATCCCCGCCGTCCGCTGGACCACGGGGCCTGGGTGCCGCTGCGCTACCTGTACCCGGACGTGGACGTGCCGGTCGTGCAACTGTCGCTGGACATGGGGCGCGATGCGGCCGGGCAGATGGAACTGGGCCGCGCGCTTGCACGCCTGCGCGACGAAGACATCCTGATCATCGGCTCGGGGTCGCTGACGCACAACCTGCGCCACGTCCGCATGCCGCAGAACGCGCCGGCCGCCGATTACGTGCCCGGCTTTCAGGCGTGGTACGCCGACAAACTCGCGCAACATGACGTGCCCGCGCTGGTGGACTGGCAGGCGCAGGCGCCCGGCGCGATGCAGGCGCATCCGCATGATGACCATTTGATGCCGCTGTACGTGGCGCTGGGGGCGGGCGGCACGAAGGCGCGGCGGCTGAACGACGAAGTGTCGTACGGGGCGTTGGCGATGGACGCGTATCAGTTCGACTGATCCTTTTCCCGCGAGAAGGCGCGGGCTTTGGTCAAGCTGGGTATCCATCATGCTCATGGGCGGCAGCAACGCAAAGCGATGTTGCAAGCGTGGGGATACCTCATTGGCACGCTCTCGCCTGTGAACGCTTGTGGTCTCTCGCCTTGAATCGGACAGACCGTACCGCAGAGCACTAGCGCGATCTGGTCGGGCGCGTCATGAACAATAAGAAGCGCTCTTTTTCATTAATAAGACTCCTCTGATTTACGAGCCACATGGGCGGCTTGTAAAAGCGTTGATGCCGCTTGGCACCAAAAGATGCCTATACCCAACTTTTGGCAAACGCCCGAAAGTCGGAGGGAGTTCAAGGGATGTACTCGCCCCCCATTACCGGAAAGTTCCGCGCGCTCGTGGCGCCCAATGCCCCGGATGCCTATGTTCAAAAGCAGCAGCCAAAGCCCTGCGTTGTGATCTTGATCCACGGGGTCAACGATTTGGCGGGCGTCTACGACGCGCTGGAAACCGGCATTTGCACCGGCCTGAACGAACGTCTGGACCACCTGTTCACCAAACGCGGCGAGCGCAGCCCGGCTGCGCTGAATCCAGCCCGGTACACGTCACCCAAGGACGATGACGGCAGAGCGCCGGACCCGGACGCGGTCTACTACCGCCGCGTGGCGACGTTAGGCAAGGATGGCGGTCGTTCGCGTAGCGTGGTCATCCCCTTTTACTGGGGGTTTCGCGAAGAAGAAGGCCGGATACAGAAACAGACCACCCATTGCGAATGGCTCGACCGCTTCGGCAATCGACTCGACAAAGCCGGGTCCAAGGAGGGCGGTCCTTTTGCCAATGCCACCACGACCTTGCCGGATATGTTTGGCCAGGGATTCTCCGGCAAGGTGGCTGGGTTGCCTGCCAACTTGATGTTTGGATCTCCGGATCACCCGCTTTTTCCCGCGCCGTCCCGGCGTTACATGGTACTGGCGGCGCAGCGGCTGGCCATGCTGGTCCGGATCATTCGCGCCTATCGGCACCCCGATGGTCGCTCGGGCGAAGACGACACCATCAACGTGGTCGGGCACAGCCAGGGTAATCTCATTACGCTGCTGGCCAACGCGATGCTCCACGATGAAGGCCAGCGCCCCATCGATGGCTTTGTCCTGATGAGTCCACCCTACAGTCTGGAGGAGACCGTCTTCGAACGCAGTGAGTTGGGCAAGGCTCAGCAGACGACGCCGGCACGCGTAAAGACGCTGAGCAACATCGTCAGATTCATCGTTGACAACGCCCATCAGAGGCCGTCCTTGGCTGACATGGCCGATGCCACCAAGGACAGTTGCATCGGGGGGCTACGCTGGACGGGGCAGCAATGCGAAACCTCGATCGATGGCGACAAGGTGAGCTTCGCCGAGCGGGACAATCGAGGCAGTGTGTTTCTCTATTTCTCGCCGCAAGACCAGACCGTAGGCATGGCCAACGTCCAGGGCATTGGTTGGCAAGGCGTGGGGGAACATGCCAGCTACTACTGGTTCTTTGATCCCGATGCTTCGAGCGCCACGACTTGCTCCGTTGAATCCCAATCGAGTTCGGATGACGGGGACTACCGGCGCTTCGATGTGCCGGCCCTCGCTTCGCTCGGTGCGCGGTTCTTCCAGCGAATCTTCACGATCCGTGAGCGAGATGGCGAAGGGGAGCACGTGGGCAAACCTCCGTCCTATTCCTACAAGCTGATCGGGCAGGGCGCGATGGGGATTGGCGAAAGCACCTGGGAAGGCACCAGACTCGGGGCGGGGCGCAAGGCGTTTGCCAACGCCGACTTCTTCGTTGAACAGACCGTCACCATCCAGGCGCCGGCTTTGCCCGCTCTTTTCCTCCCTGATTTTGTTGCCGACGGCACGACGCTGGGCCACGAAGGTTCCCGGGGGATCAAACCCGTGTGGATGGATACCGACCCCATTGACGCCTCGATTGCCATCACCAACGGCGGCATCGATGCGCAGACCACCCGAGTGATTTCACTGCCTACAGCTGATTTGCGTGGTTCGGCGCTACGGCGCGCACTGGAGGAAAAAGCTGCCGATATCAACGATCCAAACCGTAACCCCTACCTGGCTCCGAAAAACAATGAATGGGCGGCCGATTGGCATCGTGTCGCACACGTTAAGCCGCTGGATGGTGGACGCTACGAGGCGGTTTTTGAAGAGTCGCCCAATGAGGCTCGCCGGCGGATGATGGACGCACCGGCGGGCAGCAATGAGCCCATTTCGTTCCACTCGGCGATTCCCATGAGTGCCATGCACAGTCGCCGTGCCGTGGCCTATGACCTGGCCATCGGGCAGGCTTGCAGTATTGACGATGAGGTGTTCTATGCCTATTTGTGCCGCGTGGCGGATTGGCGGCTGCATTGGGAGAGACGAGATGGCACCTGGGGGGGGTCTCAGGACACGGCAGCGAGCGATGAACCCGACGAAGCAGTATTGGAATGCTACGAGGTTGAATCAGAGGCGAACAGAAAACTGATTGCCGATACCTCCCTTTATCGGAGCAAGATGAGGCCCCCTCCAGGCGGGCCACTTCGAGGTGGTGGCTTCCTGCCAAAGATCACCCTTGATGCGAACTATCCCAGCCTGGTCGCCTGGCAGAGCGTGAGAGATAGGAACGATGGCCGCGGTCTACAGTGCGGCTCAGGGAGGAGCCTATGAGCCCGATCTCGCTCCTGGCCGCATCATTGCTGTTGCGTTGGTGGGCGGTCGCCCCTGAGGCGCCACCGCTGCCCGAGCCGGAAACCGCGCCTCTGGCGGTAATGGCGTGTCCGTTGCCATCGGCTGAAGCGCATCGCACGGCGGCGGTCTTACCGAATACTCCCTCTGCTTCCAAAGGTGCTCCCATGTTGCAACCTCGTCTGGAAACCCTGGATATCGTCCGCGTGGGACTGAGCCTGGATGTGTATCGTCAAGGACAGGCGTGGGCTCAGTTGCAAAAGCAAAACGCCAATCAACCCAATGCCTTGCTCGTGGGTAGCGCCTTGCCGATGGATCCGCGCGACTATCCCGTTGACGGTACGCTTAAGGACATGGCCTGGGGCCAGCGAAAATCCAATGCGCTGGAATTGGCCCTGAGGAGTTTCCCGGAACGCTGGCTTCTGCCGACCGTGGTGGTCGTACGGGATTACAACCCGAAAATGGAACGGCCTCGTGTACCGCCCAAGGACATGGAAGTGGCGCTCAGAATTATGGCAACCGCGGAGCTCGGCGATGCAGGGCTGCATTGGCACGACCTTCTGCAGTTGGATAACGGCGTCATTTGCGATACCAACCCGGAAGCGGTAATCGAATCCATCTTTCAATTGTTCGAGCGCAATCCGGACATGCCGGCCTTGCTGGTGTATGCGCTCGACAGCTTCAACTTGCGGGCGGCGCTGTCCAGCAAGAATATTCGCCTGAACGACATTTCACCGCGCGGCGAGCGCACCCCTCAGACACCCACCGATGCCGTCGTGGCCCTGGTCGTCGCCCGTCCCGAGCGCCTGGCGTGGCTGCGCGAGTTTGCCAAGTACACCAAAGAAAAACCTGACTCTGTCGACCCGGCCTTCATCGGGTGGGAACGTTCACCGCGGCAGGCGTTCAAGCCGACAACGTTCTTCCCCGAGCCGATTACGCGCCGAGGTTTTGAACAATGGGACCACATGAAGGTGTTGGCGCGGTTGCATCGGCCAGTGACGGTTTCGTTGCACGCCAAAGATAAGGCCGACGTGCTGCTCAAGAACCCGGAGCGAGACCAGGCTATTGCCAGCGGCTGGGACCAGGCGATCACGGCATTGGGTTCCACGCCAACGCGAGCCTTCTTCGACACAGGCAAACTGTCGGGCGGCATCGCGCAGTTGGCACCGGCCCTGCAACGGGTGCAGCACCCCCTGGACCTGCTGGACTCAACCCAAAGCTACGACCTTTCCCAACGGGTAGGCGATACAGGCGCTGCATCGCCCTTTGTCGGCCTGGCGCTGGCCACGATGGCGAGCTATCTCAATGCCGACAGTAGTCTGGTGGTGCCTTTACGCCGCACCGATCGTGCGACCGTCATCGGAATCAGCCCGCCGGCGCCTGGGAAAAAGCCCGTTGACGATCCGTTCGGCGTGTCGCTGAGACCACAACACACCGCAGTTACCGACGAGCCCTCTCCCGAGTTCAAGGCTTGGCTGGGGCAACGGCATATTGACCACCAGCGTGAGCAGGAACGCAGTGCCCCGCGCTATCGAGACCCGGCAGTCGTGGCCCGGGAACAACGCGTTCTCGATGACTTTATTGCGGGCCTTTCCGGCGCCGACCCTTTGGGTCCGAAGAACAACTAGGTTTCGTTGAGGAGGAGCCTATGAGTCCGATCTCGCTCCTGGCCGCATCATTGCTGTTGCGTTGGTGGGCGGTTGCTCCTGAGACGCCACCGCCGCCCGAGCCTGAAACCGCGCCTCTGGCGGCAATGGCGTGTCCGTTGCCATCGGCTGAAGCGCATCGCACGGCGGCGGTCTTACCGAATACTTCCTCTGCTTCCAAAGGTGCCCCCATGTTGCAACCTCGGCTGGAAACCCTGGATATCGTCCGCGTGGGACTGAGTCTGGATGTCTATCGTCAAGGACAGGCCTGGGCGCAGTTGCGTAAGCAAAACGCCAATCAACCCAATGCCTTGCTCGTGGGTAGCGCCTTGCCGATGGATCCGCGCGACTATCCCGTCAGCGGTTCGCGGCAGGACCTTGCCTGGGGCCAGCGAAAATCCAATGCGCTGGAACTGGCCCTGAAGAGCTTCCCGGAACGCTGGCCTCTGCCGACCGTGGTGGTCGTACGGGACTACAACCCGAAAATGGATCGGCCTCGTGTACTGCCCAAGGACATGGAAGTGGCGCTTCGAAAAATGGCAACCGCAGAGCGCGGCGATGCAGGTCTGCACTGGCACACAATGCGCCAGTTGGACAATGGCGTCATCTGCAATTCCAATCCGGAAGCGGTAATCGAATCCATTTTCCTAATGTTCGAGCGCAATCCGGACATGCCGGCCTTGCTGGTGTATGCGCTCGACAGCTTCAACTTGCGGGCGGCGCTGTCCAGCGAGGACCTGCCCCTGAACGATATCGCTCCGCCCGGCGAGCGCACGCCTCAGACACCCATCGATGCCGTCGTAGCCCTGGTCGTCGCCCGCCCCGAGCGCCTGGCTTGGCTGCGCGAGTTTGCCAAGTACACCAAGGCCAAACCTGACTCCATCGACCCGGCCTTCATCGGCTGGGAACGTTCACCGCGGCAGGCGTTCAAGCCTACAACGTTCTTCCCCACGCCGATTACGCAACGAGGTTTTGAGCAATGGGATCGCTTGAAGGTGCTGGCGCGGTTGCATCGGCCGGTGACGGTTTCGTTGCACGCGAAAGATGACGCCGACGTGCTGCTCAAGAACCAGGAGCGAGACCAGGCGATTGCCAGCGGCTGGGACCAGGCGATCGCGGCGTTGGGTTCCACGCCAACGCGAGCCTTCTTCGACACAGGCAAACTGTCGGGCGGCATCGCGCAGTTGGCTCCGGCCCTGCAACGAGTGCAGCACCCCCTGGACCTGCTGGACTCAACCCAAAGCTACGACCTTTCCCAACGGGTAGGCGATACAGGCGCCGCATCGCCCTTTGTCGGCCTGGCGCTGGCCACGATGGCGAGCTATCTCAATGCCGACAGTAGTCTGGTGGTGCCTTGGCGCCGCACCGATCGTGCGACCTTCATCGGGATCAGCCCGCCGGCGCCTGGGAAAAAGGCCGTTGACGATCCGTTCGGCGTGTCGCTGAGACCACAACACACCGCGATTACCGACGTGCTCTCTCCCGAGTTCAAGGCTTGGCTGGGGCAACGGCATATTGACCACCAGCGTGAGCAGGAACGCAGTGCCCCGCGTTATCGAGACCCGGCAGTCGTAGCCCGGGAACAACGCGTTCTGGATGACTTCATTGCGGGCCCTTCCGGCGCCGATCCGCTGGGGCCGAAGCACAACTAGGTCTAGAGGAAACGCAGACCACGATCCCAGGAAATGTTCGCCATTGCGGGGGGGACGGTCAAGCAAAAGCCCCCGAAGGTTGGACTTCGTCCAACTGTCGGGGGCCGTTCAGAACCGCAAGGTTCCGGGCGTTCCTACTACGCTGCAACCGTTGCCGATCAGGCCGCGAGAAGCTGGCGCAGCACGAACGGCAGAATGCCGCCGTGCTGGTAGTAGTCGACCTCGATCGGCGTGTCGATACGCAGCAGCACGGTCACCTCCTGCTTCGAACCGTCCTTGCGCGTGATCGTCAGCGTCACGTCCTGCATCGGCTTGATGCCGTTTTCCAGACCCGAAATGTCGTACGTTTCTTCGCCGGTGATGCCCAGCGACTGCACGCTGTCGTCGCCCTTGAACTGCAGGGGCAGCACGCCCATGCCCACCAGGTTGCTGCGGTGGATGCGCTCGAAGCTGCGGGTGATGACGGCCTTGACGCCCAGCAGTTGCGTACCCTTGGCGGCCCAGTCGCGCGACGAGCCGGTGCCGTATTCTTCGCCGCCGAACACCACGGTGGGCGTGCCGGCCGCCACGTACTTCATGGCGGCGTCGTAGATCGACATCTGTTCGCCGGTGGGCTGGAACAGGGTTTCGCCGCCTTCGAAGCGGCTGCCGTCCGGCAGCGCGGGAATCATGAGGTTCTTGATGCGCACGTTGGCGAACGTGCCGCGCATCATGATTTCATGGTTGCCGCGGCGCGAGCCGTAGCTGTTGAAATCGGCCTTCATGACGCCGTTTTCCTTCAGCCACTTGCCGGCGGGCGAGGTTTCCTTGATGGAGCCGGCCGGCGAGATGTGGTCGGTGGTGACCGAGTCGCCAAACACGCCCAGCGCGCGCGCGCCCTTGACCGTGGGCATCGCGCCCGGCGTCATGCCGAAGCCTTCGAAGAAGGGCGGTTCGGCGATGTACGTGGAATCGGGCCAGTTGTAGGTGTCGCCGGTGACGCCCTTGATGTTTTCCCACAGCTTGCCGGGATTGCTCTTGACCTGGCCGTAGTTGGCCTCGAAGGCCTCGGGGTCCAGCGCGAACTGCAGCAGCGCGTCGATTTCCTCGGTGGTCGGCCAGATGTTGCCCAGCCACACGTCGCCGTTCTTGCCGCGGCCCACGGGTTCGGTCATCAGGTCGCGCGTGACGGTGCCCGCCAAGGCGTAGGCCACAACCAGCGGCGGCGAGGCCAGGAAGTTGGCCTTGATGTTCGGGTGGATGCGCGCCTCGAAGTTGCGGTTGCCCGAGAGCACGGCCGAGCAGATCAGGTCATTGCTGGTGATGGCTTCGTTCAGGTCGGCGGTCAGGTCGCCGGCGTTGCCGATGCAGGTCGTGCAGCCGTAGGCCGCCACGTCAAAGCCCAGCTTTTCCAGGTAGGGCAAAAGACCCGTCTTGGTCAGGTATTCAGTCACCACGCGCGAGCCGGGGGCAAGCGAGGTCTTGATGTGCTTGGGCACCGTCAGGCCGGCTTCCACGGCCTTCTTGGCCAGGAGGCCCGCCGCCAGCAGCACGCTGGGGTTGGACGTGTTGGTGCAGGACGTGATGGCGGCGATCAGGATGTCGCCGTTCTTGACCTTGGTGCCGGTGCTGGTGGTGAAGGTCTGCTCCAGCTTTTCGGCGGGCTGGTTGAAGCCGTTTTCGGCGACCGGCTTGGAGAACAGGTCGATGAACGTGTTCTTGACGTTGCCGATCTCGATGCGGTCCTGCGGGCGCTTCGGGCCGGCCAGCGACGGCGCGACGGTGGACAGGTCCAGCGTCAGCAGCTTGGTGAAATTGATGTCCTGGGCCGCGGGAACGCCAAACATCTTCTGCGCCTTGAAATAGGCCTCGAAGGCGGCGATTTCCTCTTCGGTGCGGCCGGTGCCGCGGAAGTAGTCGATGGTGCGTTCGTCGACCGGGAAGAAGCCCATGGTGGCGCCGTATTCGGGCGCCATGTTGCCGATGGTGGCGCGTTCGGCCACGGTCAGGCTCGCGGTGCCTTCGCCGCAGAATTCGACGAATTTGCCGACCACCTTTTCACGGCGCAGCATTTCGGTGATGGTGAGCACCAGGTCGGTGGCGGTGACGCCGCCGCGCAGTTGGCCCTTGAGCTCGACGCCCACCACATCGGGCGTCAGGAAGTACACGGGCTGGCCCAGCATGCCGGCTTCGGCTTCGATGCCGCCCACGCCCCAGCCGACCACGCCGATGCCGTTGATCATGGTGGTGTGGCTGTCGGTGCCCACCAGCGAATCGGGGTAGAAGACGTTGTTTTTCTTGTCCTGGTGCACGCCGCGCGCCAGGTATTCCAGGTTGACCTGGTGGACGATGCCAAAGCCCGGGGGCACGACGCCGAAGGTGTCGAACGCCTGCATGCCCCACTTCATGAACTGGTAGCGCTCTTGATTGCGCTTGAATTCCAGCTTCATGTTCAGGTCCAGCGCATTCTTGGTGCCGAAATAATCGATCATGACCGAGTGGTCCACCACCAGGTCCACCGGCACCAGGGGTTCGATGCTCTTGGGGCTCTTGCCCATCTTGTCGGCAACCGAGCGCATGGCCGCGATGTCGGCCAGCAGCGGCACGCCGGTGAAGTCCTGCAGCACGACCCGTGCGACCACAAAGGGAATTTCATCTTCGCGCTTGGCGTTGGCCTGCCAGTTGGCCAGCTGCCGGACGTGTTCTTCAGTGACTTTCTTGCCGTCGCAGTTGCGCAGCACGGATTCCAGCACGATGCGGATGGAGACCGGCAGCCGCTGCACATCGATGCCGAGCGATTTGCCCAGCGCCGGCAGCGAGTAGAACTGACAGGACTTGTTGCCGATCTTGAAATTCTTGAGTGTGTCTAGGGTGTTGTGCGGCATGATGGACTCCGTGGTTTTGCCCAGGCTGAAGGCGGCATTTTCAGGCGTTTCGGCAGGTTTGTCATTGTCTCTTGGACAAGTTTGCCGAGGGTCTATATCTTGGTTTATGTCTTATATCTTATATAAGACTTGAGTGACGCGTCAAAGTTCCGGCCCCCGACTCGCCAGACCGGTTCGAATTCGGCGAAACCCTTACTGTGGCGGACGCGCGCCAAGCCTGCAAGACCCCACGGCTGCGAGGGCGGGCTTTACGTCAGGCGCGCGGGCATCTCGGCCGCCGCATATTCAAGAAAGCGCTTCAACGCCAGCGGCTCGCCGCTGCGCGCCGGCATGACGGCGTAGATCCGGGCGGGCGCCGCGGTCCAGTCGGGCAGGATGCGGGCCAGGGCGCCCTGGTCGAGCTCCGCGACGCACAGATAGCGGGGCACCAGCGCCACGCCCAGGCCCGCGCCGGCCATTGCGCGCAGCGTGTCCATGTTGCTGCTCAGGCTGCGCGGCTGGAACTCCACCGACGCCATCTCGCCGCCGGGTCCGGTCAGCCGCCAGGTGTGCGGGCCATCTTGCGTGCCGTGGGCAAGCAGGGGCAGGGCGGCCAGATCGCGCGGATGGCGCGGCGCGGAGCGGGCCATCGCCGGGCTGCACACCAACGCCAGCGGCACGGGGGCAATTTCCAGCCCATTGAGCTTTGCATCCGTCAGCGACGACGCCTGGGCGCGGAACGCCAGGTCGTAGCCTTCGCCGACCAGGTCGATGATCTGGTCGCGGGTATCGAGCAGCACCCGCACGCGGGGATGGTCCAAGCAGAATTGGGCGACCAGGCCGCCCAGCACGCGGCTTGCGAGCGACGCGGGCGCAGTGATGCGCAGCATCCCGGCGGGCACGTCGCCGATCGATGCGGCCAGGTCGAAGACGCTGCGCGCCTCGCGGGCCAGCGCCTGCGCGTGGGCATGGATCTGTTCGCCCATCGGCGTCAGCGATACGCGCCGTGTGTTGCGCTGAAGCAGCCGCACGCCCAGCCGCGCTTCCAGCTCGGCAACCCGCCGGCTGAGCTTGGAACGTTGCATATTCAACACACGTGCGGCCGCGGAAAAGCCACCTTTTTCGACAACTTCGCTGAAAAGCAGCAGGTCTTCGAGGCGATGAACGTAGTTAGGCATACAGCGTTTTAATAGGGAAAAACTAAAAATTTGCTGGCATTGTCCTGACAGCCAGGACAATTATTCCTGAAATTGGCCCCTACTGTCCGGCGGGTTGAACTCATAAGCTGTCGCCGCAATACATGTTCAGCAACAGTAAGGCAGCACTTTTTGACTCTTCAACTCAGCGCCGTCATCGCCGGATCCAGCCGTTACCTGGGCGACGCCTGCACCATCCGTCAGTTCCGCCATACCGATTTTTCAGGGTGCATGTCGCCCGTGGTGCTGGTGGACCACTTTGTCATGACGGGTCCTATTTTTGAGCCGCACACGCACGCCGGCGTCAGCGCCGCGACGCTGTTGCTCGAAGACAGCACGGGCGTCATGCAGAGCCTGGACGGCATCGAGAACAACCGCGAAATCCGCGCAGGCGACCTGCAGTGGACGCAAGCGGGTAGCGGCATCGTGCACGCCCAGCGGCGGGCAGGCGAGGCCACGCTGCACGGGCTGCAGATATTCATCGACCACCCTGCGCATCTGAAGTCCCTGCCGCCCTCGACGTCGTTGCTGCGCGCCGCGGACATGCCGGTGATCCAGACCCCGTCGGGCAAGGTCCGCGTGGTGGCGGGCAGCTACGGCGGCCTGGACTCGCCTTTGTACACGCCCGAACCGCTGCTGATTCTGGACGGCTGGCTTCGGCCTGGCGCGACGACGCTCCTGCCCATGCCGCCTGGCTGGAATGCCTGGTTCTATGCGGTGCAGGGCGACTTGGGCGTGCGCGCAAGGCACCGCAGCAAGGGCGCGCCGCCGCTGCCCAAGGTGACGGGCGGCGATCCGGACTTTGCGGTGTTGCCTGCGGGTTCCGCCGCTGCCGCCAGCGCCACGCCGGAGGGTGAAGAAGGCGTGCTGCTGCTGATGGCAGGCAAGGTCCCCGTGCATTTCGTGCTGGTGGCGGGTCAGGCCGTTGTGGCGGCCCCGCAGGAGGACGTCGGCGTCACGCCGGCCACCGATGCGGCCCTTGCCGAGGCGCTGACGGCGTATGAATCCGTGGAGACCCCCGCGACGTCCGACGCCCTGACTACCTGCTGACCTCGACCGGAGTTTGTTGTTTGGCCGCAACGCCGAACACTTATTCTGTTTGAGGGACGCAATGAGAACGATTCTCTTTTGGTAACATCTAGCGCGTTAGACCTCAAGACCCCAGGGCGAATGTGCTTTGATGGCGCGCCGGTATTCCGGCATGCCACGCGATTCAAATCGGGATTTTGCGGATCTCCCCACCGCAACGCGGATTCACTCCGCTCTACCAGCGTCCCGATATGAAAATCAGAACTCTCGCTTGCATGGCTGCCGCGCTGCCGTGCTTTGGCGCCGTCCACGCCCAGACCGCGCCTCAGGCAGCGCCCCAGACCCAGCCCGCCACGACCACCGGCCCGGTGACCTCCATGGATGCCATCCGTGTCGAGGCCAGCGCGGACGCGTCCGCCGGCGGCCTGTCGGCGCCGTTCGCGGGCGGCCAGGTGGCGCGCGGCGGCCGTGTGGGTATCCTCGGCACCGAGGATTTCATGAACACGCCGTTCAGCGTCACCAGCTACACCAACGAGCTGATCCAGGATCGCCAGGCCAAGAGCGTGGCGGACGTGCTGCAAAATGATGCAAGCGTGCGCGTCGCGCGCGGCTTCGGCAATTTCCAGGAGTCGTACTTCATCCGCGGATTCATCACCAGCTCGGATGATGTGGCCTACAACGGTCTTTACAACCTGCTGCCTCGCCAGTACATCGCGACAGAACTGTTTGAACGTGTGGAGGTGCTGCGCGGCGCATCCGCCTTTCTGACGGGAGCCTCGCCTGGAGGTGGTGGTATCGGGGGCATGATCAATCTGGTGCCCAAGCGTGCTCCCAATGAACCTCTGACTCGCGTCACGACGGGTGTATCCAGCGGCGAGCAGTTCCTGCTGTCGACTGACATTGCGCGACGGTTTGGCCCCGACGATAGTACCGGCATCCGCATCAATGCGGCCCAGCGTACCGGCGGCACTGGCGTCGACGATGAACGCATGAGAACGAGCGTGCTGTCGCTTGGATTGGATTGGCGCTCAGCCGACACGCGGTTGTCGGCTGATATTGGCTGGCAGAACAACAGGCTCAAACGCGCGCGTCCCAACGTGACGCTTAGAGGGGTGACGACGGTGCCTGACGCGCCCGACGCGAGCTCCAATTATGCGCAGCCCTGGACGTATTCCAATGAGCGCGACATTTTCGGTACGGTGCGCGCCGAACATGACTTCAGCGACAAACTGACTGCGTATGCCGCGTTTGGCATGCGCCGCAGCGAAGAAGCGAATTCTCTGGGCAACGTGACGGTGACGAACGGAGCCACCGGCGACGGCAACTTCTATCGATTCGACAACACGCGTGAAGACAGCGTGAATACCGGTGAGCTGGGCCTGCGCGCCAAGGCTCGCACCGGTCCCGTGGGGCACGAGTTTGTCGCATCTGCGTCCTTCTTCGATTTGAAGAAGAAGAACGCGTACGTGATGGATTATCTGAACACGTTCCCCACGAATATCTACGATCCGATTTCGTATGCCAAGCCTGATTTCAGCGCGCGCGCCTTGCGCGGCAACGATCTGGATAACCCCGCGCTGCAAGGCCGCACCCGCTTGAGCAGCTATGCCATCGGCGACACCATGTCCTTCTTTGACGACAAGGTGCTGTTCACTGCCGGCATTCGCCATCAGCGCCTGTCGCAGCGTGATTACGCGTACAACACCGGCAACGAAAACGGCGCCTACGACGCCAGCCACAACTCGCCGGCGTTCGGTCTTGTGTTCAAGGTTGCGCCGAGCGTCTCGATCTATGCCAACTATATTGAAGCGCTTGTGGCCGGCGACACCGCGCCGCTGACCGCGAACGGGCGGGCGGTGACCAACGGGGGAGAAAGCCTCCAGCCGTACGTGTCCAAGCAAAAGGAAGTCGGCATCAAGTACGAGGGCGAGAGCCTGGGCGGCGGATTGGCGTTGTTCACCACCGACAAGCCGCGCGCCACTTACACCGCGGATAACACCTTCACCAGTTCGGGCAAGGACCGCCACCAAGGCGTCGAGCTGACCGTGTTCGGCGAACCCGTGCGTAGCGTGCGGCTCCTGGGCGGCCTGACCTGGCTGGATGCCAAGCAGGTGTCAACGGGTACGTCCTCGCTGAACGGCAACCGCGTGATCGGCGTGCCGCGCTTCCAGGCCAACATGGGCGTGGAATGGGACATCCCGGGCGTGGAAGGCTTGGCCATCGACGGCCGCGTGGTCTACACCGGCTCGTCGTATGCCGATGATGCCAACACGCTCAAGGTTCCCGGCTGGACGCGCTTTGACGCCGGCCTGCGCTACATGATGGACGTGGACGGTCACGTCTTGACCCTGCGCGCCCGCGTCGACAACATCGCCAACCGCAACTACTGGTCGTCGGTGGGCGGCTATCCGGGCAACGGCTACCTCGTCCTGGGCGGCCCGCGCACGTTCTCGCTGACCGCCAGCATGGACTTCTGATCGCGGCGGGCAGATGCCTGCGCATGAACAATCCCGGCCTCGCGCCGGGATTTTTTTTGGGCTGTCGCAGCATAGGTGCGCGACGGAGTCAGACACCCACAAGCCTTACCAGAACCACCCGCCCCGCGACAGGCTCGATTCGCAGCTCTTGTACTGCGCCGTGAACTTCTCCGCGCGCGCCTGCACTTTCTGCGACACGGTTTTCAGCCACGCCTTGCGGTCGTAACTGCGGTTGCGGTAACCGGTCCAGCCCTCGTGGTAGTTCAGATACTGCCCATACGCATCCCACTTCGAGATGCCGTTGATGCGCTGCGTCTTGCTCATGTACCAGCCCATGAAGTCCAGCGCGTCGGCGAAGTTGTCGCGGCTGGATGTCCAGCCGCCGGCTTCGCGCTTGTAGTCGGCCCAGGTTTCGTCCTTGGCCTGCGCATAACCGTAAGCGGAACTGACGCGGCCCCACGGGATGAAGCCCAGGAAGTAATAGCGCGGCGGCAGCGCGTCGTGCTTGAAGGACGACTCCTGGTACATCATCGCAATGGGCACCGGCACCGGGGCGCCCCATTTCTTCTGCACGTCCAGCGCCGCGTCGTGCCAATCCGGTTTCTCGCGGAAGATGGCGCAGATGTTGTCGGGATTCGAGGGCGGCGCGGTGGCGCAGCCGGCTAGCGTCAGCAGCAGCATCGGCGGCAATAGCCGGATCATTGGCAGGCTTCCTCCAGGAAAAATGCGCCGGGGCTTTCCCGGCGTTGGCGGCCGACGTCTCACCGGCATGCCTGGATTGTATTGAAACGTTTCGTTATACAGGCTGCGCCCCGATCCGAATTGCCCGGACAGAGGCAAAAAAAACGGCCCCGGGCGATTGCACGGGGCCGTTGTTCAGGCCGCAGGGCCTGGCAGGGGGATCGGGATCAGACCTCGATCACGTCCGCCACGTCCTTGTAGTCGGCGATCTTGTCGAAGTTCAGGTACTGGTAGATCTGGTCGCCGCTCTTGTTGATGACGCCCATGTCGGCCATGTACTCGTCCTTGGTCGGGATGCGGCCAAGCTTCGAGCAGATGGCGGCCAGTTCGGCCGAACCCAGGTACACGTTGGTGTTCTTGCCCAGGCGGTTCGGGAAGTTGCGGGTGCTGGTCGACATGACCGTCGCGCCTTCGCGCACCTGCGCCTGGTTGCCCATGCACAGCGAGCAGCCCGGCATTTCGGTGCGTGCGCCGGCGGTGCCGAACACGCCGTAGTGGCCTTCCTCGGTCAGTTGCGTGGCGTCCATCTTGGTCGGGGGAGCGACCCACAGCTTGACCGGGATGTCGCGCTTGCCTTCGAGCAGCTTGGAGGCTGCGCGGAAGTGGCCGATGTTGGTCATGCAGCTGCCGATGAACACTTCGTCGATCTTGGCGCCGGCGACTTCCGACAGCGTCTTGACGTCGTCGGGGTCGTTCGGGCAGGCGACGATGGGTTCATGCACGTCGGCCAGGTCGATCTCGATGACCGCGGCGTATTCGGCGTCGGCGTCCGGCTCCAGCAGCTTGGGATCGGCCAGCCAGGCTTCCATCGCCTTGATGCGGCGGCCCAGCGTGCGCTCGTCTTCGTAGCCGTTGGCGATCATCCACTTGAGCATCACGATGTTGCTGTTGATGTACTCGATGATCGGTTCCTTGTTCAGGAACACCGAGCAGCCGGCGGCCGAGCGTTCGGCGGAGGCGTCCGACAGCTCAAAGGCTTGTTCGACCTTCAGGTCGGGCAGGCCTTCGATTTCCAGGATGCGGCCGGAGAAGATGTTCTTCTTGCCTTGCTTGGCAACCGTCAGCAGGCCTTGCTTGATGGCGTACAGCGGAATGGCGTTGACCAGGTCGCGCAGGGTGACGCCGGGTTGCAGCTTGCCCTTGAAGCGGACCAGCACCGATTCCGGCATGTCCAGCGGCATGACGCCCGTGGCGGCCGCGAAGGCCACCAGGCCCGAGCCGGCGGGGAACGAGATGCCGATGGGGAAGCGGGTGTGCGAATCGCCGCCGGTGCCGACGGTGTCGGGCAGCAGCATGCGGTTCAGCCACGAGTGGATGACGCCGTCGCCGGGACGCAGCGACACGCCGCCACGCGTGCTGATGAACTCAGGCAGCGTGTGGTGCGTCTTGACGTCGACGGGCTTGGGGTAGGCGGCGGTGTGGCAGAACGACTGCATCACCAGGTCGGACGAGAAGCCCAGGCAGGCCAGGTCCTTCAGTTCGTCGCGGGTCATCGGGCCGGTGGTGTCCTGGCTGCCGACCGAGGTCATCTTCGGTTCGCAGTAGGTGCCCGGGCGGATGCCCTTGCCTTCCGGCAGGCCGCAGGCGCGGCCGACCATCTTTTGGGCCAGCGTGTAGCCGCGGCCGGAATCGACCGGATCCTTCGGCAGGCGGAACAGCGTGGAGGGCGCCAGTCCCAGCGCTTCGCGGGCCTTGGCGGTCAGGCCGCGGCCGATGATCAGCGGAATGCGGCCACCGGCGCGCACTTCGTCAAACAGCACGTCGGACTTGACCTCGAATTCGGCGATGACTTCGCCGTTCTTGATGGCCTTGCCGTCGTAGGGGCGCAGTTCGACCACGTCGCCCATTTCCATCTTGGAAACGTCGAGTTCGATCGGCAGCGCGCCGGCGTCTTCCATCGTGTTGTAGAAGATCGGGGCGATCTTGTTGCCCAGGCACACGCCGCCAAAGCGCTTGTTCGGCACGAAGGGGATGTCTTCGCCCGTGAACCACAGCACCGAGTTGGTGGCCGACTTGCGCGAAGAACCCGTGCCGACCACGTCGCCAACGTAGGCGACCAGGTGGCCCTTTTCCTTCAGGGATTCGATGAACTTCACCGGGCCGCGCTTGCCGTCTTCTTCCGGTTCGAACGCAGCGCCATCGCGCTTGTTCTTGAGCATCGCCAGGGCGTGCATCGGGATGTCGGGACGCGTGGTGGCGTCGGGGGCGGGCGACAGATCGTCGGTGTTGGTTTCGCCAGGAACCTTGAAGACCGTGATGGTCAGGCTTTCCGGCAGTTCCGGACGGCTGGTGAACCATTCGGCGTCGGCCCAGCTTTGCAGCACGGACTTGGCGTTGGCGTTGCCCTTGTCGGCCTTTTCCTTCACGTCGTGGAAGGCGTCGAACATCAACAGGGTCTTCTTGAGCGCATCGGCGGCGATGGTGCCGATTTCCGCATCGTCCAGCAGGTCGACCAGCGGGCCAATGTTGTAGCCGCCGAGCATCGTGCCCAGCAGTTCCGTCGCCTTGGCACGGCTGATCAGCGCACAAGCTTCCTTGCCCAGCGCCACGGCGGCCAGGTACGAAGCCTTGACCTTGGCGGCATCGTCCACGCCGGCCGGCACGCGGTACGTCAGCAACTCGACCAGGTTCTGCTCCTCGCCAGCGGGCGGGTTCTTCAGCAGTTCGATCAGTTCAGCGGTTTGTTTGGCCGTAAGGGGCAGCGGGGGGATCCCCAGAGCCGCGCGTTCGGCGACGTGTTGGCGGTAAGTATCCAGCATGTGAGGCCTGCTCAAAGTCGGGTTGGAAGAAGGGTTGTCGGCCGGAATTGTAGAAGCAAGTGGGGGCCGGTAGCAAATGTCTTATATCTTATATAAGACTTGAGTCGATAGCTGTTGTTCGGTGGCGACGTCCTGGCCGGGCGCCGATGCACCCCGCAAAGAAAAAGCGGCCGCCCGGGCCGCTTCAGAAAATGCCCACCGCCAGCCGGTCAGGGCGCCGTGGCGTCATACACCACGCCGACGCGGGCAAAATTGCCGCCGTACTGCTTGACGTCGACCTGGAATGGCGCGCTGTCGCCCGGCGGCAGGCGCGGCACGCGCAGTTCCTGGAACGTGGCGCCGGTGAGCTGGTCCTGGGCGTCGTACAGGCTGACCCACACGCGCACCTTCTCGACCTCGCTGGCGCTGTCGTTGCGCACCCGGCCGTGCACCGTGACGTATTTGTAACGGAAGCGGTAGCTGAAGTTCAGCGTGCCGGTGCCGATGGCGGCTTCGGTGTTTTCCACCGTCACGGCAAGGTGCGGCCGGGGGCCGGGCAGGGCGGCGCGCTTGGCGGGCAGCCAGTTCGTTTTCACTTCCGAAAAGCGTTCCACGCGCCCGGTCAGCGCTACGGGCACGCGCTCGCCGGGGTACAGGTGCGTGGGCAGGCTCCAGGCTTGGCGCAGCTCGAGCGGGCGCGATCCGTCGAACACCGCGATTTCCGCGCGCGGCGACAGCGCAACGTACTGGTCGCTGGTGTTGACCAGCTCCGCATACAGCACTGGGCGCTCGATTTCGTCCAGCAGCCGGCGGGGGGCCGACAGCTTCAGCGCCCCGGTATCGAACAGGGTGAAATCCGGGTCCAGCAGCTCCTCGGTGGTCAGGCGGACATGGTCGATGACCCGCGTGTTGGCCGGACTGACGCGCACGATTCGGCTGGCAGGCGGCTCGGCCACGGGCGGGGCCGGTTTGGCCACGGCCTGTGCCGGGGACTGGCTGGCGGATCCCAGCGCGGTGTATTTCCAAGCGGCGTATCCGCCCGCAGCCAACAGGATCAGCGCCAGCCCTGCCAGGGCCGCCCGCGACGGGCGCCGGGAGGAGGAGGGGTCAGCTTTCACTTTGCACCATGTAATCGTAGGAGGCGACCTCGCCGTCGCGCAGCATTTCGCAGCGCACATCGAAGGACGTCAGCGCGTCGGGGGCCAGCGGGCTGGCGGTGGCATAGCCGTTGCCCGTGCCGATCAGCGTGCCGTCGGCGCCGTACAGCATCACGGTGATCTGCGTGCTGCTGGCCGGGTTGGTCCCTTGGTTGCGGATCAGGCCGACCAGACGGTAATTGCCGTCATTGCGCACGAGCTGGACGCGGCTGGCAGCCACGTCGTTGTTCTTGCCGCGCGCGGGCGACGGCGTGCTCACCTGCAGGTCGTAGCGGCTATATGCCTTGGACGGCGCCGATATTTTCAGCGGGGTGTATTCGCCCGGTTCCAGCGAACGTGCGGGCGACGAGCCCGATACCGTGGACAGCGACAGGTCGCCCTGGAAGAACGATGCGGTCACACGCGGCACGTCGATCTTCCGGCCGGTCTCGTTACGCACGATCATGACAAGCTCGGTGCGGCCGCGCGTCTTCACCTCCTGCACATCGGTCAGCTTGACCAGCGAGGCGTCGATGGGCGGTTCGACGATGCGGGCCGGTGCAGGCGACGGCCGCGAGCCCAGGGACGAGACGGCCAGCGGGATGAGGACGGCGGCCAGGATCGCCACCGAGATCGCCGCGATGGCAGCGGGCTTGATGGGCGCCGACTTGGGCTGCTGGATGTTGCGCAGGATCTTTTCCAGCCGCTGCGCGACGTTGTCTTCGACCAGCGTCACCGCATGGCAGTGGCTGCACTGGTATTCGTTGGTGTCCAGCTTGGTGAAACTGGCGCTGCCGCATGTGGAGCAGGTCAGCGTCACCGTGTTGATCGTGGTCTGTTTTGGCGTCATTCTCGCGGGGCGTCATTCACGCTGGGCATCTTTCGCGATACGCAGGCGGACCGGCCGCGCGCCGCGGACCGGGATGGCGCGGCGGGGCAGGCGGGTAGGGCATACCGGGCGGCAAGGATAGCGGCCGTCGGCCACCCCCGGGGTGCATGAGCGCATCAGTTTGTGACCATATGTGTGGAATCGGCGCTATCGGGGCCGGAATGCTTGCCCGCCCGGTGCTATCATCCCCCCGCAAAATCGTTGTCACATCAATCATTACCACGCCGTTTCCCGTCGATCCGCTCTCTGCCGCCTTTTTGGCGCAGCCGGGCAGAGCCGAGGTCTGGCTCTTCCTGCATGAGCATCTATCAACATCTGCTGTTTCTGGCCTGCGTGGCGCTTGCCACCTATGCCCAGACGATGACGGGCTTTGCATTCGGCCTGGTGCTGCTGGGCCTGTCGGGTGTGTTCCAGCTTGCTTCGGTATCCGAGGTGGCCAACGTGGTCAGCGTGCTGTCGCTGGTCAATGCGGGCGTCACCTTGCTGCGCGCCAGGCCGCAGGTGAACTGGTCGCTGCTGACGCCCGCCGCGGTCAGCAGCCTGGCCGGTGTCGGGGTGGGCGTGGCCGCGCTGACGTGGATCAGCGGGTCCATGACGGTGCTGCTGCAGTTGCTGCTGGGCGTCACCATCCTGGCCTGCGCCATTCTGCTCGTGACCCGCACCCAGCCGCTGGCGCAGTTGTCGTCCCGGACTTCCAGCGTGTTCTTCGGGGGCGTGTCGGGCGTGCTGGGCGGGCTGTTTTCCAGCGCCGGGCCGCCCATGGTGTATCACCTGTACCGTCAGCCGCTGCCGCTGGCCACCATCCGCAACAGCCTGCTGATCCTGTTTTCGCTGAACGCCACGGTGCGCCTTGCGCTCGTGACGGGGCAGGGCGCGTTCATGGCGTCGTCGTTCTGGCTGAGCGTGCAGGCACTGCCGGTCGTGATCGGCGTGACGTGGTTCGCTCGGCGCTACAGCACCGAGGGTTCGATGAAGAAGGTCAAGCGGATGGTGTTCGTGCTGCTGCTGGCCGCAGGTCTGGGCCTCATCGTCCCGGCGACGAGGATATTGACGGCCGGCTAGGCGCGGCCGGCGAGGCGCGGCCGGCCCCATTCATGCCTCAGCCGCGCTCCCCCGTGATGTAGCGCTCGAGTTCATGAATGATGAATTTCTGCTCGCTCATCACATCCTTGACCAGGTCGCCGATGGACAGCAATCCGATGAGTTTGTCGTTGTCGATGACTGGCAGATGGCGGAAATGGCGCTCGGTCATCATGGCCATGCAGTGTTCCCGCGTATCGGTGGGACTGACGTAATACACCGAGTCCGTCATGATGTCGCGCACCTTGGTCGTGCGTGACGACCGGTCCTGCAGCACGATCTTGCGCGCGTAATCGCGTTCGGTCAGCATGCCCAGCACCACGTCGCCTTCCACCACCACCACCGCCCCGATGCTGCGATCGGCCATCGTCTTGATCGCGTCGAAGACCGACGAATCCGGCGAAACCGTCACGACGGCGTGATTGGCCTTTTCCCTGAGAAGCTCAGCAACTGTCTTCACGATGTGCTCCCGAATCGGTGGTGAGGGTCGAAGCACCATCCTAAGCCTGCCTGCGGCATTGCCGCAAGCGGGGGAAGTTACTTCGTGTTTTTGTTGCGAAACGCCTGGATGGCCATTTCGCGCAAGTTGCGGGTGGCGCTGCGTTCGGTGGCGGGGTTCCATGCCAGGGAGATGCCGATGGAGGCGCCCGCGGGAAAATCGGTCAGCGTCTTGGTGACGACGCTGGTGCCGGGATGGCGCCGGCCGCCGGCCGGCACCAGGGCCACGCCCAGTCCGCTTTCGACCAGGCTCAGCAAGGTCTGCACCTGCACCGCCTCCTGCGTGATGCGCGGCGTGAAGCCGCGGAGCTGGCACGCGTTGATCGCCGCCATGCGCAGCCCCGCGGCCTCGGTGGCGGTGTACATGATGAACGGCTCCTGCGCCAGGTCGGTCAGGCGCACGCGGGGGCGCCGCGCCAGCGGGTGGGCCTTGGGCACGGCCAGCGCGAAGTCCTCCGTCGTAAGCGGCGCCAGCCGCACGTTCGATCCCATGGCGACCGGCACGCGCACGATGCCGACTTCCAAGGTGTCTTCCTCAAGTTCCTGCATGATGCGGATCGAGGTCGCCTCGCGCAGCACGACGTTGACGCCTGGGTAGCGCTGGCGAAACAGCGGCAGGATGCGCGGCAGCACGCCGTGCGTGGCCGACCCCACAAAGCCGATTCGCACCGTGCCGCCTTCGCCGGCGGCTCCCGCGCGAGCAGCCAGCCGGAACTGTTCGGCATGGAACAGGGCTCGGCGCGCTTCATCCAACGCGGCCAGCCCGGCCTCCGTGAGCTTGACGCCCTGGCGCCCGCGCACAAAGAGCGGCACCCCCACCAGTTCCTCGAGCTTGCGGATGGATACCGACAGCGGCGGCTGCGACATGTGCAGTTTTTCCGCGGCGCGATGGAAGTTCAGCGTTTCGGCAAGGGTGAGAAACTGCTGCAGGTGGCGTAAATCCATGGCGGAAATCCTGGCGGGGGAAGACGCCGCATGATACGGCGGGGCGGCGGCACGCTCGGGTCAGGCGATGGCGCCTTGCGCGCGCAGACGCTCCAGCGCGGCCTCGTCCAGGGCCAGCACGCGCGAGAGCACCTGTGTGGTGTGTTCGCCCAGGCGTGGTGGCGCCGCCGGTTCGCGCGGTGGCGTGCCCGCAAGGCGCAGCGGCGAGCGCAGCAGACGCAGCGTGCCGTGCCGCGCATCCGGCGTATCGGCAACCAGGCCACGTGCGGAGATCTCGGGCGCGTCCAGCGCTTCGTTCACGCTGCGCACCGCGCCGGCGGGGATGCCCGCCGCGCGTACGGTCGCCAGCCAGTGTGCGGTGTCCTCACCGGCAAAGATGTGCTCCAGCGCCGGGATCAGCCGCTCGCGGTTCAACACGCGCGCCCGGCTGGTGGCATACGCGGGATCGTCTCGCCATTCGGGATGACCGACGAGCCCGCATAGCCGCGCGAACTGCGCGTCGTTGCCCACCGCCAGCGCGAACGAGCCATCGCGCGTCGCGAAGATTTGGTAGGGCACGACCGTGGGATGGGCATTGCCCAACCGCTGCGGCGCCTGACCCGCGGCCAGATAACCCGCGCCGACGTTGGCCAGCACCGACACCGCGCCATCCAGCAGCGCCAGGTCAATGTGCTGCCCGCGGCCGGTGCGCGCCCGGGCCAGCAGCGCGGCCAGAATCGCCTGCACGCCGTTCATGCCGGTGACGAGATCCGTGATGGCCACGCCCAGCTTCATCGGCGCGCCGCCGGGTTCGCCGGTGATCGACATCAGTCCGCTTTCGGCCTGGATCACGAAGTCGTAGCCGGCCTCCGCCGCGCGCGGTCCGGTCCTGCCGTACCCGCTGATCGAGCAATAGATCAGGCCCGGATTGAGGGCCGACAGATCGTCGTAGCTCAGCCCGAAGGCGTCCAGCGCGCCGAGCCGGTAGTTCTCGACCAGCACGTCGGCGTCGCGCGCCAGTTGGCGCACGATGCGCTGGCCTTCGGGATGCTTCAGATTGACGGCGATGGACGCCTTGCTGCGATTGGCGCACATGAAGTACGTGGATTCGCCATCCACGTCGGGCGGCGACCAGCCACGCGTGTCGTCGCCGTTGCCTGGCGCTTCGATCTTCCAGACCTCGGCGCCCAGGTCGGCCAGCGTCTGCGTGCACCACGGCCCGGCCAGGACGCGGCTCAGGTCGAGCACGCGGATGCCGGACAGCGGCAGGTCGTCCCGCGGTTCCGCGCTCATGCCGCTTGCCCGCCGTGCAGCGCCGTGCGCAGATAGGTCAGTGCATCGGCCTCATTTGCCAGCGCGTCCGACCCGATGCGTTCATGCCAATGCGATTCCGAGCCGGCCGCCAGGCGCCATTCGCGCAGCCTGCGCGTGTAGAGTTGCAGGTCGAATTCTTCCGTGACGCCGATGGCGCCGTGCACCGCGTGCGCAATGTCGGCCACTTGCGGCACGGCTTGGCTTGCGCGTGCCTTGCCCAGGGCGGCGAGCAGGGGGCGCGGCAGGCCGCCCTCGTCCTGGAAAGCCATTTGCGCCGCCATGCGGGCAGCCCAAACCTGTTCCGACATCACGCTTATCTGCTGCTGCACGGCCTGAAAGCGGCCGATGGGCTTGCCGAATTGCGTGCGCTGGTTGGCGTAGTCCAGCGTCATCGCCAGCACGCGATCCATCGCGCCGGCGATCAGCCCCGCATAGGCGGCGGCCGCCAGCACATCCAGCGGCGCCGGGCCGCCGACACGTTCGGCATCAGTGAGCGCCCAGGAGGCCGCGCCGTCCAGGCTGCCGTGCACCCCGTTGGGTTCGACGCGTGCTGCCCGGATCGGCAGCAGCCATGTCTGCCCATCGATGCCGGCCAGCACGAAATCGGCGCTGCGCGCCCAGGGCACGCAGCGGCCCGCGATGCGCCCGCCGTCGATGGTCAGTCCGTGCGCCGCGATCGCGATGGAGCCGCGGGCCTGCGGCCGCTGCGCCCGGCTCAGCCAGGCGCGCGCCAGCAAGGTGTGGGCGATGGGGTAGGGGCACAGATGACGTCCCGCCGCCAGCACGACGGGCAACGCGTCGGCGAGGCCCAGACCTGCGCCGTCATGGGTTTGCAGGACCAGCGCATCCGCGAAGCCCGCGTCTTCGCAGGCCTGCCAGGCTTCCAGGGGCGGGTGGCCGCGTTCAGCGCGGCGGATCACGTCGGGTGTGCAGGTTTGCGCAAAAAGACGTTCGGCGGCGTCGCCAAAGATGTTGTCCATGACGGTCGTCCTTATCGAAGGCCAAGGCCGCGGGCGATGATGCCGCGCAGGATTTCACGGGTGCCGCCGCGCAGCGAAAACGTCGGCGCGACCTGTTCCAGGTATGCCAGCGTGCGCAGCAGCGGCGGGGGGACGGGCTGGTCCGGACGCCGGCCCAGCGTATCGCCGATCAGGCGCGGTATGGCCTGTTCAAGCTCAGTGCCCAGGTCCTTGACCAGCGACGCTTCCGTGGCGGGGCTGAGACCGGCCGCCAGCTTGCCTGCCACGGCCAGCGACATCGCGCGCAGCACCGCCATCTGCGACAGGATGCTGCCCAGCGCCGCGCGGCTGGCCGCATCGGCGTCGTGGTCGCGGCAGTGCGACAGCCAGCATTCAAGCAGGGCAATGCTGGAGTACAGCCGCTCGGGACCGCTGCGCTCGAAGGCCAGCTCTGCATTCACTTGTGCCCAGCCGGCGCCCTCATCGCCGATCAGCGCGTCGGCAGGCAATTCGACGTTGTCGAAGAAGACCTCGGAAAAATGCGCGTCGCCGGCCAGGTCTTCGATGGGGCGGACCGACACACCGGGCAGCGACAGGTCCACGATGACCTGCGACAGCCCTTGATGCCGATCGTCCGCGGTGCCGGATGTGCGGACCAGCGCAATCATGTAGTGCGAACGGTGCGCGTTGGTAGTCCAGATCTTGCTGCCGTTCAGGCGCCAGCCGTTCGCAGCGGGTTCGGCCCGGGTGCGGATGCTGGCCAGGTCCGAGCCTGAACCCGGCTCGCTCATGCCGATGCAAAAGAACGCCTGCGCGGCGCAGATGCGCGGCAGGTAGAAGTCCTTTTGCGCCGGCGTGCCGTACTTCAGGATGAGCGGGGCGCTCTGGCGGTCGGCGATCCAGTGGGCCGACACGGGCGCACCCGCGCCCAGCAGTTCTTCGGACAGCACGAAGCGTGCGAAATGGCCGCGCGCCGCGCCGCCATACTCGCGCGGCAGCGTCAGGCCGAGCCAGCCGCGTTCGGCTAGCTGGCGGCTGAAGCCCGCGTCAAAACCCATCCACGATCGGGCGCGCTCGTCAGGCGCCAGACCGTCCAGCGCATCGGCCAGGAAGGCGCGCACCTCGGTGCGCAAGGCCTCGTCTGCGGGGGGAATATGGGTGAGTTCCAGCGTATCGATCATTCGGCGCTCCGGGTCGGGCAAGGGCGCCGCGACAGGCGCCGACGGCCACTATCCGGGAACGCGCTGAAAGCTGTCCAATATTATTTTTTGGCTTTCCGATACGTGATTCGTATCGAAGGGAGCGCGCCAGGGCGCGAAGCCGCGCTGATATCGCCGGCGTATCACGCGCGCAAAAATTAATATTAGACGTCACCTGCCTCGCTTGCCTACGCTTCATGACAACGCCCTGCCGCGTCATGCGCGGACCGTGCGACAACAACAAAGGAGACAGGCATGAACAAGGTGACGCGCCTTTTGGCGCTCGCAGGCGCCGTGTGGCTGGCGCAACCCGTGGCGGCACAGGCCGCCTATCCGGACAAGCCGATCCGGCTGATCGTGTCGTTTCCGCCTGGCAGCGGCACGGACAGCAACGCGCGCTACGTGGCCAAGAAAATGGAGGAAAAGCTGGGCGTGGCGGTCACGGTGGAAAACCGGCCGGGCGGCAACAGCTTCATCGCCGCGCAGGCTGTGGCTACGGCGCAGCCAGATGGCTACACGCTCTTGCTGGCCAGCAATTCGCCGGTGGCGACCAATGCGGCCATGTACAAGAACCTGCCCTATGACCCGGTGAAGGATTTCGCGCCGGTGGCGCGCCTGGGCTACGGCGCGATGGCGCTGGCGGTGAAGTCCGATGCGCCGTTCCAATCGGTGAAAGACCTTGTTGATGCCGCGCGCGAGCGGCCGGGCGAACTAAATTATGGCAGCGGCAGCGCGTCGTATCAGATCGCCACGGAACTGTTTCTGTCCATGGGCGGCATCAAGGCCAACCACGTGCCGTACCGCGGCGCGGCGCCGGCGCTGACCGACCTGGCGGGCGGGCAGGTGGACTTCGTCTTCGCGGATTACGGGGCCGTGATCCCCTTCGTGCAAAGCGGACGCATGCGGCTCCTGGCCGTCACCGGTGACAGCCGGCTGAAAAGCTCGCCCGACACGCCGACACTGCAGGAGTCCGGCTTTGCGGGCTACTACATGGTGAACTGGACGGCCGCGTTTGCCCCTGCGCAGACGCCCGCGCCCATCATCGATACGCTGGCCGATACCTTGCTGGCCATCTATCGAACGCCTGACGCGGCGGAGTTTCTGGCGCGCACCAACTGGGAGGTGTTTCCGGTGGGGCCCAAGGAACTGGGCGAATTCCAGCGTCAGGAAATCCGCAAGTGGGACGAGGCCGCCCAGCGCGCCGGCATCCCGAAACAATGACCGCGCCATCCGGACAAAGGAGACAGGACATGGCAGAACTCGTGCAGGTCGATCAGCGCGACGACGGCGTCGTCACGCTGACCTTGAATGATCCCGCCACGCGCAACGCGCTGACGGGCAGCGCCATGGTCGATACGCTGCTGGCCGAGTTCGCGCGCATCGAGCGCGACGCCTCGGTGCGCGTGCTGGTCATCACCGCGGCGGGCAACGTGTTTTCGTCGGGCGGCAACGTGATGGACATGCAGCGGCAGATCGGCCCGGCGGTGGGCGCCGCAGCATTGCGCCAGGAGTATCGGCATGGCATCCAGCGATTGCCGCTCGCCCTTCATGCGCTGGAGGTGCCCACCATTGCCGCCGTCAACGGCCCAGCCATCGGCGCGGGGTGCGACCTGGCGTGCATGTGCGACGTGCGCATCGCGGCGCACGAGGCCACGTTTGCCGAGAGCTTCGTCAAGCTGGGCATCGTGCCCGGCGACGGCGGCGCCTGGTTTCTGCCGCGGCTGATCGGATCGGCGCGCGCCGCGGAGATGTCGTTCACCGGCGATGCGATCGACGCGGCGACGGCCGAGCAATGGGGACTGGTGTCGCGCGTCGTACCCGCGGCCGAATTGCTGCCCACCGCGCTTGCGCTGGCCGGCCGCATGGCTGCCAACTCGCCGGACGCCGTCCGGATGACCAAGCGGTTGCTGCGCGAGAGCCAGCATGTGCGGCTGGATACGCTGCTGGAGCTGTCGGCGGCCTATCAGGCGCTTGCCCACAAGACGCAGGCGCATGCCGACGCGGTTCAGGCGTTCGCGGCCCGGCGCGCCGCGCGCAAGCCGCAAGGATGAGGGCGGCGCCACGGCCGGGCAGTATGATGGAACGCACTTCATGGCACGCATTGCACGACTCAAAACGCACCACAAGGAGGAAACACCATGAATGAAGTCATCGTCGCTTCGGCCGTCCGCACCGCCATCGGGGATTTCGGCGGCGCGCTCAAGGATGTGCCGCCCTGCGATCTGGGCGCCACCGTCATCCGCGCCGCGCTGGAACGCGCAGGCGTCTCGGGCGACGAAGTGGGCCACGTCGCGGTCGGCCACGTCATCAACACCGAGCCGCGCGACATGTACCTGTCGCGCGTGGCCGCCATGAATGCCGGCATTTCCAAGGAAACGCCCGCGTTCAACGTCAATCGCCTGTGCGGATCGGGCCTGCAAGCCATCGTATCCGCCGCCCAGACGATCATGCTGGGCGACGCCGACATCGCCGTGGGCGCCGGCGCCGAAAGCATGAGCCGCGCGCCGTACATCGCGCCGGCCCAGCGCTGGGGCGCGCGCATGGGCGACAGCGTCATGCTGGACATGATGACCGGCGCGCTGTCCGACCCCTTTGGCAAGATGCACATGGGCGTCACGGCGGAAAACGTGGCCGCCAAGTTCGGCATCAACCGCCAGGATCAGGACGCCATGGCCGCGGAGTCGCACCGCCGCGCCGCTGCCGCGATCGACGCGGGCTACTTCCGCGACCAGATCGTGCCCGTGAAGATCAAGTCGCGCAAAGGCGAGATCGTGTTCGACACCGATGAGCACGTGCGCCGCGACGTCACGGCCGACAGTCTGGCGACGCTCCGGCCCGTGTTCCAGAAGGAAAACGGCACGGTTACGGCGGGCAATGCGTCGGGGCTGAACGATGGCGCCGGCGCGCTGGTGCTGATGAACGCTTCCGTTGCCGCCAAGCGCGGGATCAAGCCGCTGGCGCGGCTGGTGGCGTATGCGCATGCGGGCGTGGACCCGGACATCATGGGCATCGGTCCGGTGCCGGCCACCCAGGCGGCGCTCAAGCGCGCGGGTCTGACGGTGGACCAGCTGGACGTCATCGAGGCCAACGAGGCGTTTGCGGCGCAGGCGTGCGCGGTGTCGCGGGAGCTGAAGCTGGACGCCGCCAAAGTGAACCCCAACGGCAGCGGCATCGGCCTGGGCCACCCGATCGGCGCGACGGGCGCCATCATCGCCACCAAGGCCCTGCATGAATTGCAGCGCGTGGGCGGACGCTATGCGCTCGTGACGATGTGCATCGGCGGCGGGCAGGGCATCGCCGCGATCTTCGAACGGATCTGATCCGCCCGGAAGCACCGGCCCGCGAAGACCTGGCAACGCCAGCGTCTTCGCGGGCTTTTCATTGGGCCTCCTGGCCCAGATAGTCCTGGGCCCACGCCTGGCATTCCGCGTGCAGCAATGCGCCCATCTGCGCCCGCCGCGGCGCGTCGAGCCGGCTGCTGATCGCGCCGAAGCTGAACGCCACCCAGGTCAGCTCCGACACCGGAAACGCCACGCCCACGCCCGACACGCCGGGCGTGATGGTGTCCACGATCTCGGAATATCCCGCATTGCGCGTCTGCCTGACCGCCTTCATCAGCGCGGTGCTGGAGACGCGGATCTGCGCGTAGCTGGCCGCATGCCGTGCGTACAGCGCGGCAATCTCGTCGTCCGGCAGGGCCGCCATCAGCGCCAGGCCGCCCGCGCCCACGCCCAAGAGGCGGCGTTCGCCCTGGTCGATGGTGAACACCTTGACGGGGAATGAGCCGGCCTCGCGCAGCAGGCATAGCGCGTAGTCGCCCTGGCGGATCACCAGGAACACGGTGTCGCCCGACAGGCGTGCCAGCTTTTGCGCGAACGGACGCAAGGCGTCCAGCAAGGGCGTGCGCCGCAAGGCGGCAAACCCCAGTTGCATCGAATCCACGCCCAGCCGATAACGGCGGGTGGCGCGGTCGCGTTCCGCGAACTGTTCTTCGAGCAGGCAACTGAGCAGGCGATGCGCCGTGGAGCGTTCCAGGCCGGTGGCGGCCATGACGCCCTGCAGGTCGATGCCGTCTTCCTGGTGCTGCGCCAGCACGCGCAGCAGACCGAGCGCGCGGCGCATGCTCTGCGTGCCCCCGGTGGAACCTGAGTTGTTCATATTGTGGGAAAAGTGATTCGAATATTTTGTATTTTAGGATTTGTGGTGCGTTAATTCAATGCATGGAGATCGCGCCGCATTCGACGGCGCGGCATGACAAGGACGAGGAGACCATGGAATACGCCACTCTGGCCGTTGAACGGCACGACGCGGTATGCCGCATCAGTCTGGCCCGCGAATCCGCGCGCAATGCCCAGAGCCAGCAGATGCTGGACGAACTCGATGACGCCCTCTCGCGCGCCGAGCAGGACGACGCTGTGCGGGTGGTGGTCCTGGCCGGCCGCGGCGCGCATTTCTCGGCCGGGCACGACCTGAAGGAAGCCCAGGCCAAGCGCGCGGATTTCACGGTCGAGGAGCGCTGGGACTACGAGTCCCGCCGCTACTACGGGTACTGCCTGCGCATCTGGGACTTTCCCAAACCCACCGTGGCGCAGGTGCAGGGCGCCTGCGTGGCGGGCGGATTCATGATCGCCAACATGTGCGACCTGGTGGTGTGTTCGGACACGGCGTACTTCTCGGACCCGGTCGGGCACACCCTGGCTGCGGCCGCCACCGAGGTGCTGATCCATCCCTGGGTCATGGGGCTGCGCAAGGCCAAGGAAATGCTCTACACCGGCGAGAAGGTCGATGCGCAGGAGGCGCTGCGCATCGGCATGGTGAACCGGGTCGTGCCCGAAGCGGAACTGGACGCCGCCACGCTGGCGCTGGCGCAGCGCATCGCGCAGGCGCCGCCGTTCGGGCTGCGCCTGATCAAGCGGTCGCTGAACCGCACGGCGGACGCGCAGGGCTTTCGCACCGCGCTGTCGGCGCACTTCGACACGCATCAGTTGTCGCACCTGAGCGAGGAATTCCAGGCAGTGCGCGAGCGCGGCCTGGCGCAGGCCATCCAGCGCAACAAGAAAGGCGAAGCCGCATGACCTCCCGCCTTAAACCGCTGCTGAACCCGCGCTCGATCGCCATGATCGGCGCCAGCGCCAACCCGGGCCGCATTGGCGGCATGCCGCTGGAGCTGCTGACGCGCTTTGGCTTTTCGGGCGGCATCTACCCGGTCAACCCGAAATATCAGGAGGTCTTCGGCCTGCGGTGCTGGCCCGACATCGAAGCCGTGCCCGAGCCGGTGGACCTGGCGGTGCTGGCCATCGCCGCGGCCGACGTCACGCCCATGCTGCGGCGCTGCCATGCCAGGGGCATCCGCGCGGCCATCGTGTACGCCGCGGGCTTTGCCGAGGCGGGCGGCGAGGGCGCGCGTTTGCAGGACGAACTTGAGGCCTTCGTGTCGGACAGCGGCATGGCGGTCGCGGGCCCGAATTGCATGGGCTTCGCAAACCTGAATACGCAGGCGCATACCGCCTTCGCGTCGGTCTTCAAGACCGCGCCGGCGCAGGAGGGGCCGGGCTCGGTCAGCCTGCTGACGCAGAGCGGCAACGTGTGCGCGGCGGTGTATGCGATCGCGCGCCGGCTGGGGCTGCCGTTCTCGCACTTCATCAACACCGGCAACGAGGCCTGCCTGGATTTTTCGCAGTATCTGGAATACCTGGCAGCGGACCCGCAGACCGAAATCGTGCTCGGCTACGTCGAACAGTTGCGCGATGGCGACCGCTTCGTGCGCGCCTGCCGCGAACTGGAACGCCAGGGCAAGCTGCTGATCGCCCTGAAGGCGGGCGCCACCGACAAGGGCGCGCAGGCCGTGCAGTCGCACACGTCGGCGCTGGCCGGCGATCGCCGCGTGTATGCGGCGGCCTTTCGCCAGTTGAACGTCATCGAGGCCACGGACTTCGCGCAGATGGCGCATCTGGCCAGCCTGGCGACGCTGCGCCACCGCACGGCCGGCAAGCGCGTGGCCGTGCTGACGATGTCGGGCGCGCTGGGCGCCATCCTGGCCGACAAGTTCATTGGCGCGGGGCTCGATCTGCCGGACCTGCCGCCGGATCTGCAGGACGTGCTGCGTGGCGGCATTCCGGATTACGGCATGGTCGGCAATCCGGTGGACGTGACCGGCAACGTGGTCAACGATCCCGCCTTTGTTCGCACCGTGCTGCAGGCGCTGGGCACGTCGGACGCCATTGATGCCGTGGTCGTGTATGCGCCCGGCTACATGCTGGACCGCATGGCCGATGCCTTGGCCGAAGCCTCCCGGCAGCATCCGCGCCTGTTCGTCGCCATCGATACGGGCGCGGCGCAAAGCCGTGCCGCGCTGCGCGAGGCGGAAGTGGCGGTGTTCGAGGACCTGGGCCTGGCCGTCGCGGCGCTGGCGCCGTACCTGCTGTGGTGCGACGCGCGCACGGCCCGGCGGCAGGCGGCGGCGCCCGCATTGGATATGGCCCGCGCGCCGGCCTTGCCGTGCAACGAAGCGGACGCGCGCGCCTACGTGGCCGCGTTCGGTCTGCCCCAGGCCGCCGCCCCGGTGGCGCGCAGTGCGCAAGACGCCGTGCGCGATGCGCGCGTGGCGGGCTATCCCGTCGCCGTGAAGATCCTGAGCCCCGACATCGCGCACAAGACGGAAGCGGGCGGCGTCGCGCTGAACCTTGCGGACGACGAGGCGGTGCGCGCGGCCCATGCCACCGTGACGCAGGCGGTGGCGCGTGCGCAGCCCGACGCGCGCATCGACGGCGTAATGGTCCAAAAGATGGAGCGCGGCGTGGCGGAGATCATCATTGGCGCCACGCGCGATCCGGTCTTCGGCCCCGTGTTGACGGTGGGCCTGGGCGGCGTGCTGACCGAGATCTACCAGGACACCAGCCACCGGCTCTTGCCGGTGGACGAGGACATCGCCTTGCAGATGTTGCAGGAGCTCAAGGCGTTTGCGCTGCTGGATGGATTCCGGGGCAAGCCCCGGGGCGATCTGGCGGCGGCGTGCAGGAGCATCGTGGCCGTGGGCAACGCGTTGCTTGCCGCGCCTGCGCATGTGGCGCAAATAGAAGTGAATCCCTTGCTGATCAAAGAGGCGGGGCAGGGCGTTGCCGTGCTGGACGCGCTGATCCTGCCCGCAACCCCGTAGCGCGACCGCGCATCCCCAGGAGGAGACAAGCATGATCAAGACTATATTGGCCGGCATCGCACTGGCCTGCATCGGCGCCACGGGCGCCGCGCATGCGCAGGACAACTACCCCAGCCGTCCCGTGCGCATCGTGGTGCCGTTCTCGCCCGGCGGCGCGACCGACATCATGAGCCGCCTGCTGGCCGAGAAGCTGAGCGGCAAGCTGGGCCATCCGGTTATCGTGGAAAACAAGCCGGGCGGCGGCACCATGATCGCGTCCGATTACGTGTCCCGCGCCGAGCCCGACGGCTATACGCTGCTGATGGCCGCGTCCTCGCTGGGCATCGCGCCCAGCATTTACACCAAGGTCAACTACGACCCGGTCAAGGACTTCGCGCCGATCACACAGGTGGCGTCGGTGGTGCACGTGCTGGGTGTGCACCCGTCGGTGCCGGCCAAGAATGTCGGCGAGCTGATCGCCTACCTGAAGGCCAATCCGGGCAAGGTGAGCTACGGCTCCGTGGGCACGGGCAGTTCGACCCACCTGGAGGCCGAACTCTTCAACAGCATGGCCGGCGTGCAGATGGCGCACATCCCTTACAAGGGCAGCGCGCCCGCGCTCAACGACCTGGTCGCAGGGCGTCTGCAGGTGATGTTCGATGCCTGGGCCTCGTCGGGCCCCTTCGTCAAGGACGGCAAGCTGCGCGCGCTGGCGGTCACGACTGCCAAACCCTCGGCGTCATTGCCCGACCTACCCACGGTGGATGCGTCCGGCCTGCCGGGCTATTCGGCCATGCCGTGGCTGGGTCTGGTCGCGCCCGCGCGCACGCCGCAGCCGGTGATCGATAAGCTTTACCAGAACCTCGCGCAGATCCTGCAGCAGCCCGACGTGAAGAAGCAGTTCGAGGGGCTGGGGCTGGACATCATCGGCAGTGATCCCAAGGCCTTCGGCGCGTTCATTCAGAAAGACGTGGCCACGTGGGCCAAGGTGGCGCGCGACTCGAACATCAGGCTGGAGTGACGCATGACGATGCAGGCAACCGCCGTGCCGGACAGCACGGCGCAGGATGACGAGGCGTTCCGGCAGACGCTTCGAGGCTGGCTCGACACGACCTACGCGGCGTTTGCACGGTCCTGGCCCGGCGGGGCCGACCCGCGCAATCTGGACTACCGGCGCGCGTGGGAAGACACGCTGTGCGCAAACGGCTGGTCCGGTCTGGGCTGGCCGGCGGCCTACGGGGGCAAGGCGCTGCCGCTGTCGCGCCAGGCGGTCTTCCATGAAGAGCACGCGCGTTGCGGCGCACCGCTGGGCGTGAACCTGATCGGCCACGGCATCCTGGCGCCCACCCTGCTGCATTTCGGGTCCGAAGCGCAGAAGCAACGCTTTCTGCCCGGCATCCTGTCGAACCGCGAGGTGTGGTGCCAGGGGTATTCCGAACCGGGCGCCGGTTCCGACCTGGCCGCGGTGCGCACGCGGGCGGAAGCGGCGCCGGGTGGCTTCCGTCTGAACGGTCACAAGATCTGGACGTCGTTTGCGGACCGGGCGCAGTGGTGCTTCGTGCTGGCGCGCACCGATCCGGACGCGCCCCGGCATAAGGGCCTGAGTTTTCTGCTTGTGGACATGCGCAGTCCCGGCGTGCGAGTCGAACCCATCCGGCAGATCACGGGCGAAGCCGAATTCTGCGAGGTCTTCTTCGAGGACGTGTTCGTGCCGCAGGAGGCGCTGCTGGGCGGATTGAACCACGGCTGGCGCATCGCGATGGCGGCCGCCAGCTTCGAGCGCGGCACGTATTTCATCCCGCGCCTCGTGCGTTTTTCGCAGGAGCTGCGTCAGGTCCGCGCGCTGGCGCTGCAGGCGGACAGGCACGGCCGTGTGCCAGCGTCGTCCGCATCGGTTCGCCACCGCTGGGCGCGGCTGGCGGCCGACAGCCACGTGTTGGCGCTGAAATCCCAGCGCGCGCTCGCCGGCGCAATGCGAGGCGATCCGCCTGGACCGGAAGGCTCGTCCACCAAGATCCATTGGAGCGAGGCGCACCAGCGCCTGCTCGAACTGTCCATGCAATTGCTGGGCGAGGACGCCTGCCTGGGCGTGGACGCGGCCGACGCCCGCGCCGCGCCGCTGACGCACGCCTATTTATGGTCGCGGGCCGAAACCATCCTGGCCGGCACGTCCGAAATCCAGCGCAACATCATCGCCGAGCAGATGCTCGGCCTGCCCAAGGTTTGACGTGCCATGAATCTGCATTTGAGCGAAGACCAGCGCCTGTTGCGCGACGCCGCGCAACGTTTCCTGTCGCAGCGCCATCCGGTGGCCGTGGCGCGCGGAGCCTTCCGGCAAGATGCGCCGGCCCGCCAGGCGCTGTGGCGCGATCTGGCCGAACAGGGCTGGCCCGCCATGCTGGCGCCCGAGGCACAGGGCGGACTGGGCTTGGGCATGCGCGAAGCCTGGATCGTCGCCGAGGAAGCGGGGCGCCATCTGCTGAGCCTGCCGCTCGTATCCAACATGGCGCTGCTGCCGACGCTGTGCGAGGCGGGCGGGGCGATCGCGCAATGGACCGCCGACATGATGGCCGGTGACACCTGGTACGCCGATGCGGCGCTGCGCCCCGACGGATCGGCCTTCATCGAAGGCGCTGGCGAGGGCGTGCGCGCAATTGCCGTGCGCGAGGCCGGTCCGGCGTCCCTGCGGCTGGATCTGCTGGCGCCCGTGGCGGGCGTGGCCGGACTGGATCCGACCATGCCGGTCGCGGTGTCGGCGCATCCCGCTGTCCTGGAAAGCGCCGACGCCCAGGTCAGGCCGGGAACCTGGAATCTGCTGCGCACGCGTCTGCGCCTGTTGCGGTCGGCGGAAATGTTGGGTGCGGCCTCGGCGGCGTTGGACATGGCCGCGGGGTACGCCCGCGAGCGCCAGCAGTTTGGCCGTGCCATCGGCGCCAATCAGGCGATCAAGCATCGGCTGGCCGAGGACTGGATGGCGCTGGACGATGCTCGGCTTGCGGGCTGGGCGGCGGCAACCGCGCTGGACGACCGCGCGGCGTCGGCGGCGACCGATTGCCTGTTTGTGCCGCTGCTTGCCGTCGAGGCCAGCCGCCGCGCCACGCAGAACGCGATCCAGACGCATGGCGCGCTGGGGGTGACCTGGGAGTGCGATGCGCATCTGTACCTGAAGCGCGTTGTGCGGTTGTCGGCCAGCCTGGAAGCCGAGGAGTCCGGCCCGGACCTGCTCGAGCGCATCTGGGAAGCGGCAGCGTAGGCGGCGGCCGGTTGAGGGCGGCCAGCCTACAATCGCGCCCATGTACAAATCCAACTTCCCCTCCGAACTCGATCAGCCGACGCTTTCCGAAGTCGACGGCGTCCGTTATCTGCACTTCAATACCGAATGGGTGCAGGGCGCGATGAACATCAAGAGCCCGTCCGACCTGGTGCTGGAGTACACCGCGCAGATGATGGCCTGGCTGCTGTTCCTGGAACCGCCGAAGGAAGATCCCATCGGCATGCTGGGCCTGGGCGCCGGGTCGCTCGCGCGGTTCTGCGCCAAGCACACACGCGGCCCGTTGCTGGCCGTGGAATGGAATCCGCGCGTCACTGCCGCCTGTCATATGTTCTTCCGCCTGCCGGGCGCGAACCGGCTGCAGGTCGAACACACCGACGCCGGCGCGTGGGTGGCCGATCCGCTCAATGCAGGGCGCTGCCCCGTGCTGATGGTGGATTTGTACGACGCCGCCGCCGAAGGGCCGGTGCGCGACAGCGTGAAGTTCTATCGCGACTGCCGCCGCGTGCTGGGCGAGGTCGGCATCCTGGCCGTGAACCTGTTCGGCCGGCACGAGAGCTTCGGCAAGAACATCGATAACCTGTCCAAGGCCTTCGACGACCGCATTGTGCTGCTGCCGGAAGTCGAAGCGGGCAATCAGATCGTTTTGGCCTTCTCCGGCCCCAGCCTGGCGATCACGCCGGCTGACCTGCTGGCGCGCGCAGAGATCGTGGAAGGCAAGTACGGGCTACCCGCCCGCCGCTGGGCCCGATCGCTGACGCGGCATGCGGTGGACGGCGTTCTGCATTTCTGAAGAGATTCAGAAGCGCAGCGTCCTGAGGGGCCGGCGGGCGAGTTTGATTTTGAAGTCCTGCCGGCTATCGCAGATGAGGTGGATATATACCTTGTCTGCGACGACTTCATAAATGACCCGGTTCTTGACTGCGAGTATTTGCATGAAGTGGGTGGCAGGCAGCTCCGGGAGGGGATGCCCCGCGTGCGGGAATTGCTCGAGATTCAGGATGGCTTTGTTGATCCGGGCGTATGAATCAAGCCAGACCTGTTGAGAGAAGTTCTTTCTGATGTAGCGGCGTATCTCCAGGAGATCATCTGCGGCTGTCTGAAGAAAGACCACCGTTCGACTCATTCGGAATCGTCCCGGTCCATCGTTTCAATCTGCGCGAATACATCCGCCGCCGGGATGACGCGTCCTTCTTCGATCTCTTTGCGGCCGCCCGCCAGCAGTTGAAGCAGGGCCATTGCTTGCTCCTGCTCCTCGAAGCTACGTACGTCCATGACGACGAGTTTGGCCTCTCCGTTCTGGGTGATAAGCATGGGCTCACGGGTTTCGGTGAGCGTGGTCACGATCTCCGCGGCGTGACTCTTGAGGTATGAGATAGGTTTCACCTGCGTGGAGTATTTCATGTGTAGGACTCCAGAATCATAGGCTTGATCGGACTAAGTTTAGTCGTAATTTGGTCCTATTTCCGACCGAATCTCGGAATCGTTTATCGCCAGAGCAGCTGGCGCGCTCGGCGTCGCCCTCTTGTTAGGGAAGTTCCCAACCCACCCCGGCTTTACCTTTTTCCCGACCCAGGTCTATCATCGGCTTATTCATAATTATGAATTACGGCGTTTTCCCGCCGTCTGCCCATGACCCTACCCATCGTCCGGCAAGCCCTGTATCTGGAAGTTGCGGACCGCCTGCGTGGCATGATCCATGCGCGGTCGCTGCGTAACGGTGAATGGATCGACGAATTGCGGCTGGCAGGCGAAATGGGCATTTCGCGCACGCCGTTGCGCGAGGCGCTGAAGGTGCTGGCCACAGAAGGGCTGGTCCGGTTGGAACCCCGCCGCGGCTGCTTCGTGAACGAGTTGTCCGCCCAGGACCTGGAAGACATCTTTCCGCTGATGGCCATGCTGGAAGGGCGCTGCGCCTTCGAGGCCGCGCGCAAGGCCAGCGATGCCCAGCTCGCCGAGCTGGAACCGCTACACGCCGCGCTGGCCGGTCATGCCAAGGCGGGCCGCATCGACGCCTACTACAAGACCAATTACCTCATTCACGAAGCCGTCCAGGCGCTGGCCGGCAATCAATGGCTGTCCGACATGGTGGGCAACCTGCGCAAGGTGCTGAGCCTGTCGCGCCATCGCAGCCTGTCCCGGCCCGGCCGCATCGACCAGTCCTGCGCCGAACACCTGGCTATTTTCGAGGCCCTGAAGGCCCATGATTCCGACGCCGCGCAGGCGCTGGCGCACACCCATTTGATGCGCCAGCTTGAAGCGCTGCGCGTACTCAGCCACGAAGACGCCGCCGACGCGGCGCCGTCCGATCCCATCGTCATCGAGGAGCCCGCCCATGTCCGCACCCGCCAATCTCGCGCCCGCGCGCGGCGCACGCACGCCTGAGCCCGAGGCCGATCTGGTCGATGCCGCCGCCGCGGCTGAAAGCGCCAGTCTGATCACGCGGCTGGGCCGCCTGTGGGAGCGCGGTCGCCTGCCCAGCGAATCCGAAGTGCGGCGCCTTTTTGAGGCGCGCCTGACCGACGTGGCCGCCAACAAGCTGGCGCGCCGCTGGTGCGAGCAATACGCCGCGGCCGACGGCAAGGACCGCCGCCTGATGCTGGCCGCGCTGGCGCAGATCCGCGCCACCTATGCGGGCGACGGCGGCGAGGGCGTGCGGCTGTTCAAGCGATTCAACGCGCAGCCCCAAGGCTTGCGCTTTCTGGTCGAACTGCGCGCGGACATGCTGCGCTGGCGCAAGCAGGTGGCGGGCATCCAGTCGCTGGACAAGGAACTGGAAGGTCTCCTGTCAGCCTGGTTCGACGTGGGCCTGCTGGAACTGCGTCCGCTGACCTGGGATTCGCCGGCGTCGCTGCTGGAAAAGCTGATCCTTTACGAGGCCGTCCACGAGATCAAATCCTGGGACGATCTGCGCCACCGCGTGGCGCCGGACCGCCGCTGCTATGCGTACTTTCACCCGCAGATGCCGGGCGTGCCGCTGATCTTCGTGGAAGTGGCCTTTGCCAGCCAGATGGCCGACAACGTGCAGGTGCTGCTGGACAGCACGCTGCCGCCGCAGGACCTGGACAAGGCGCGCTGGGCGATCTTCTATTCCATCTCGAACACGCAGCCGGGCCTGAAGGGCATCAGCTTCGGCAACTTCCTGCTCAAGCGTGTGGTCGAGCAACTGCTGGAAGAACTGCCCAAGCTGAAGGCCTTTGCCACCTTGTCGCCGATCCCGGGGTTCACGGACTGGCTGGGCAAGCAGGATGCGCAGGCCGTCGAGGCCATCGTGCGCGAAGATAAGTCGCGCGCCAAGGACCGCAAGCGCGAAGGCGTGCCGGACGGGCAGCGCTGGGTCGCGCGTCTGGCCAAGGCCGCGCAGGGCAAGACGCCCGACGTGGTCAAGCGCGCCGGATTCCGGCTGGCCGCCTGCTATCTGAAGTCGATGAAAAACGGGCTGCCGGTGGATCCGGTGGCGCGCTTTCACCTGGGCAACGGCGCGCGCATCGAGCGCCTGAACTGGGCGGCGGACACCTCGCCCAAGGGGCTCAAGCAGTCGTGCGCCATGATGGTCAATTACCTGTATGACCTGGACGAACTGGACACCAATCTTCAGCACCTGAACGACGGCAAGCCACAAATTAGCCGCGGGGTGGGGCGCGTGGCCTGACTGCCGGAAACACGGCGGCGGCTTCCAACAACGACAACAAGGGCAGGGGACATGACGGAGAACGTGGCAGGCCAAGGCCAATCTCAGGTGCGGCTTGAGCGCGACGGGCATCTGGCCTGGGTGACGCTATCGCACCCGGGGCGCCTGAACGCGATCACGGTGGGCATGTGGCGCGAACTGCGCGAGGTCTTCACGCGCATCGCGCAGGATGACGCCGTGCGCTGCGTGGTCGTGCGCGGCGAGGGCGGCAATTTCGCCGCTGGCGCCGACATCCGGGAATTCCCTGCCGAACGCGCGGACATGGCGGGCGTGCAGCGCTACCACCGCGAGATCCTGGCGCCTGCCCTGCGCGCCGTGGCCGAATGCCCGCAACCGGTGATCGCGCAGATCGAGGGCGTGTGCGTGGGCGGCGGGCTGGAAATCGCCTGCCAATGCGACCTTCGCATCGCTGGCGCGTCGGCCCGCTTCGGCGTGCCGATCAACCGCCTTGGCTTTCCGATGGCCCCCGACGAAATGCGCGGCCTGCTGGCGCTGACCGGCCGGGCCGCAACGCTGGCCATCCTGCTGGAAGGCCGGGTGTTCGGCGCTGCTGAAGCCAAAGACCTGGGCCTCTTGACCCGCATCGTCGAAGACGGCGAGGTGGCCGCGTCCGTCCGCCGCAGTGCTGACCGCATCGCCCAAGGCGCGCCGCTGGCCGCCCGCATCAACAAACGCTTGTCCGCCAGGCTCGCCACCGGCGCCGCCTTGACCGAAGACGAGTATCGCGATTATTTCTCCTATGCCGAAAGCCGGGACCACAGAGAGGGCGTGCGCGCCTTCCTGGCCGGCGAAGACCCTTCCTTTTCCGGAGACTAGACAGGTGAGCAACGCCAACCTATATGCTGTCCTGCAAGGCGGCTTTCCCAAAGACCGCAGCAAAGTCGCGCTGGAAACGCCCGACCTCCAATACACCTGGGACGACATCGACCGCGCGACCGCGTGCCTGGCGAACCTGCTGCAATCGCTGAACCTGCCGGACGGCGCGCGCGTGGCGGTGCAGGTGGAAAAGTCGCCCGAGGCGCTGCTGCTGTACCTGGCCACGCTGCGCGCCGGCCTGGTGTACCTGCCGCTGAACACCGCGTACCGCGAATCCGAAATCGAATACTTCCTGGGCAATGCCGAGCCGTCCGTCGTCGTCTGCGCCAGCAAGAACCTGGACTGGGTCAAGCGTGCCGCCGACAAGGCCAACTGCCCGCACGTCTACACGCTGGACGAGGACCGCACCGGCACGCTGCTGGACGCCGCGGGCGGCCTGTCCCAGACATTCAAGACCGTTGAAAGCAAGCCGGACGACCTGGCCGCGATCCTGTACACGTCGGGCACCACGGGCCGCAGCAAGGGCGCGATGCTCTCGCACGGCAACCTGGCCGCCAACGCGCGCACGCTGCACGAATACTGGGGCTGGCGCGAGGACGACGTGCTGCTGCACATGCTGCCGATCTTCCACGTGCACGGCCTGTTTGTCGCGTCGCATGGCGCGCTGCTGGCGGGCGCGCGGATGATCTGGCTGCCCAAGCTGGATGCCGACCAGGCGCTGCACTATCTGCCGCAAAGCACCGTGATGATGGGCGTGCCGACGTACTACGTGCGTCTGCTGGCCGATCAGCGCTTCAATCGCGACGTCTGCGCCAACATGCGCCTGTTCATCTCGGGCTCCGCGCCGCTGCTGGCCGAAACGTTTTCCGACTTCAAGGAACGCAGCGGCCATCCCATTCTTGAACGCTACGGCATGAGCGAAACCGTCATGCTGACTTCCAATCCCTACGACGCCGCGCTGGGCGAGCGCCTGGCGGGCACCGTCGGCCGCGCGTTGCCGGGTGTGGATGTCCGGGTCGTCGACGACGCCGGCAAGCCGCTCGCGCCGGGCGAGATCGGCAACGTGCAGGTGCGCGGTCCCAACGTGTTCTCGGGCTACTGGCGCATGCCGGAAAAGACCCGCGAGGAATTCACGGAAGACGGCTGGTTCAAGACCGGCGACGTGGGCCGCTGGGGTGGCGAATCCGCCGGCCGCAACGCGCCGGACGACTACCTGTCCATCGTCGGCCGCAGCAAGGACCTGATCATCTCCGGCGGCTACAACGTGTACCCCAAGGAAATTGAGACCCTCATCGACGACATGCCGGGCGTGTCGGAGTCGGCGGTGATCGGCGTGCCGCACCCGGACTTCGGCGAGGCCGTGGTGGCCGTGGTGGTGCCCAAGGACGGCGCGACGCTGGATGCTTCGGCCATGCAGGCCGAACTGAAAAGCCGCATCGCGAATTTCAAGGTGCCCAAGCGCGTGCACATCATCGACCAGTTGCCGCGCAACACCATGGGCAAGGTGCAGAAGAACGTGCTGCGCGACACCTACAAGGCGCTGTAGCCCATATGGAAGCCGGTCCCCGCGGGGCCGGCTTTTTTTACCCCCACCCAAGGAGACGCACCCCCATCCAATGCCCCGATA
Source organism: Achromobacter spanius (assembly GCF_002966795.1). Taxonomy (GTDB): domain Bacteria; phylum Pseudomonadota; class Gammaproteobacteria; order Burkholderiales; family Burkholderiaceae_B; genus Achromobacter; species Achromobacter spanius_D. Next base: position 4,055,510 of record NZ_CP023270.1, on the reverse strand, counting down.
AGACTTGCCCGCCGCATTCAGAAGAAAAAAATATCTCAGCGACGAGACGCCAAAAAACAGGCGCCGTCCCCCGATGCAGCAAGAGGAGACAAAATGACTTATCGCACCACCGCTGCGGCCATGTTCGCCGTGGCAGCCCTGGGTTTCGGCGGCGTTGCCGCCGCGCAATGGCCCGAACGCCCCATCACGCTGATCGTTCCGTTTCCCGCCGGCGGCGGCACGGACACGTTCGCCCGTCCGCTGGCCGCGCAGCTCACCACGCAGCTCGGCCAGACGGTGGTCATCGACAACAAGGGCGGCGCGGGCGGCACCGTGGGCGCCGGCGTGGCGGCCAAGGCCAAGCCCGACGGCTACACGTTCTTCATGGGCGGCGCGCACCATGCGCTGGCGCCTTCCCTGTACAAGAGCCTGAGCTACAACATCCAGAAGGATTTCGTGCCGGTCGCGCTGGTGGCGCAGCCGCCGCAGGTCGTCGTCGTCAATGCGGGCAAGCTGCCGGTCAAGACCCTGCAGGAGTTCATCGACTACGCCAAGAAGCGCCCTGGCGAGATCAACTTCGGCACGGCGGGCAAGGGCAGCACGCACCACCTGGCCGGCGAGCTGTTTGCGATGCAGACGGGGATCAAACTGGTGGACGTGCCGTATCAGGGCGCGGGTCCCATGCTGTCGGCGCTGATCGGCGGTCAGGTGGACCTGGCGTTCGACGGGCTGGGTTCGTCAGCCGGGCACATCCGCGCCGGCGCGATCAAGCCGCTGGCGGTGGCCGCCACCGAGCGTTCGCAATCGCTGCCCGACGTGCCCACCGCCGCCGAGGCGGGCGTGCCGAACTACGTGGTGTCGACCTGGTATGCGATCTGGGCGCCCGCAGGCACGCCCAAGGAGGCCACGGAAAGAATGGCCGCCGAGATCACCAAGGCGCTGAACACGCCCAAGCTCAAGGAAACCTGGGCGGGCAACGGCACCGGCGTGCCCACGCTGACCGGCGCCGAGTTCGGCAAGTTCGTCGACAGCGAAGTCCAGCGCTGGGCCAAGGTGGTCAAGGACTCCGGCGTGACATTGGACTAAGCGGCTGAACTGAGCCGCATCAGCGCCAATCGCTGGCCTGGCTGAGCCGGGCCAGCTGATCGTGCGTCAGCGTCAGGCTGGCGGCCTTGACCAGTTCGTCCAGCTGGGCGAGCGAGGTGGCGCTGACGATGGGCGACGTAATGCCCGGCTGCGCGATCTGCCAGGCCAGCGCGGCCTGCGCGGGCGTGCAGCCGGCGTCCTCGGACACCTCGTCCAGCGCCTTCAGGATGCGGTAGCCGCGGTCGTTCAGATACGTGTCCACGATCTTCTTGCCGCGCGCGCTCTTGCCCGCGTCGTCGGGGCCACGGTACTTGCCGCTGAGAAAGCCGCTCGCCAGCGCAAAGTAGTTGATCGTGCCCATCTGCTGCGTCTTCACCAGGCTTTGCAGCCCGGATTCGAAGGGCTCGCGGGTGTACAGGTTGTATTCCGGCTGGATGCTCTCGTAGCGCGGCAGGCTGTGGCGCTCGCTCGTGATCAGCGCCTCCGACAGCCGCACGGCCGTGTAGTTGGACGCGCCGATCGCGCGGACCTTGCCGGCTTCGATGTGCTTGGCGTATTCGGCCAGCGTGTCGGTCAGCGGCGTGTCCGGGTCGTCCTGGTGCGATTGGTACAGGTCGACGTAGTCCGTCTGCAGGCGCGCCAGCGACGCATCAAGTGACCGCCGAATGTAGGCGGGCGACAGCCCTTTTTCGCCCGGCCCCATTTCCATGCCGACCTTGGTGGCGATCAGCACCTGGTCGCGCTTGCCCGAGCGCTTGAGCCACTTGCCGATCAAGGTTTCGGATTCGCCGCCCTGGTTGCCGGGGACCCAGCGCGAATACATGTCGGCCGTGTCGATGAAATTCAGGCCGGCGTCCACCAGCGCATCAAGCAAAGAAAAGGTGCCGGCCTCGTCGACGGTCCAGCCGAAGACGTTGCCGCCGAAAGTGAGCGGGGGAACCTGCAGGCCGGATCGGCCCAGTGCGCGTTTGATCATGGTGGCCTCGGGATGCCGTCGGCGGGTACGCGGAACGGGATGAACGGCGTTTGCCCGGCGGTTGTCAGTATATTCACGCCGTAGCACCGGGGCGGGGCGCGCCTGTATGGATGCACCATTACAGGGATTCCCCCCAAGTCCATTTGGTGGACGGCACGTTAGACTATACGGCTTTGTGGCAGGGCGAACGGATGGCAAATCCGCGCCGGCCATGAAGAAACCGGCAAATTCAACAAGCAACACCCAGGGTTCAAGGAGCAAACATATGCTGATCGGAAAAAAACATTTTCTGACGGTTGGCGCGATGGCGCTGGCGATGGCTATCGCCGCGCCGGTCGCCGCGCAGCAAAAGTCCGTCGCGGTGACCGCCATCGTCGAGCATCCGGCGCTGGACGCCGTGCGTGACGGGGTGCAAGACGCCCTCAAGCAAGCCGGCTACGAGCCGGGCAAGAACCTGAAGTGGCAGTATCAAAGCGCGCAGGGCAACAACGGCACCGCCGCGCAGATCGCCCGCAAGTTCGTCGGCGACCGCCCGGATGCCATCGTCGCGATCGCAACGCCGTCGGCGCAGGCTGTCGTGGCCGCCACCAAGGACGTGCCGGTGGTGTATTCCGCCGTGACCGATCCGGTCGCAGCCCAACTCGTGTCCAGCATGGACGCCTCGGGCACCAACGTGACCGGCGTGTCGGACCTGCTGGCGCTGGACAAGCAGGTTGAACTCATCAAGAAAATCCTGCCCAACGCCAAGCGCGTCGGCATCGTCTACAACCCGGGCGAGGCCAACTCGGTCGTGGTCGTCAAGAAGCTCCAGGAAATTCTGCCCAAGTCGGGCATGAGCCTGGTCGAAGCCGCCGCCCCGCGCTCGGTGGACGTGGCGTCCGCCGCCCGCAGCCTGATCGGCAAGGTCGACGTCATCTATACCAACACCGACAACAACGTCGTGTCGGCGTACGAGTCGCTGGTCAAGGTGGGCAACGACGCCAAGATCCCGCTGATCGCGTCGGATACCGACAGCGTCAAGCGCGGCGGCATTGCCGCCCTGGGCATCAACTATCGCGATCTGGGCGTGCAGACCGGCAAGGTCGTCGTGCGCATCCTGAAGGGCGAGAAGCCCGGCGCGATTCCGTCCGAAACCAGCTCCAAGCTTGAGCTCTACGTGAATCCGGGCGCGGCCGCCAAGCAGGGCGTGACCCTGCCCGAGGCGCTGATCAAGTCCGCCGCGGTGGTCGTGAAATAATACGGCGCGAAATCGGCCCCGCCATGCCTATCCGGCGTGCGCGGGGTTTTTCTTGCGTTTTTCGTGGTGTTTTGCTTACCCGATGTTCCACAGGGCGGCAGCGTTCACAAGATGCTCGCGGCCCGGCTTTTGTTTCTTATCTTGATTGGATCTGACCCATGTCATTGTTCTCGTTGTTAGGCGCGCTGGAGATCGGATTGATCTTCAGTCTGGTGGCCTTGGGCGTGTTCATCTCCTTCCGCCTGCTGCGCTTCCCGGACCTGACCGTGGACGGCAGCTTTCCGCTGGGCGGTGCGGTCTGTGCGACGCTGATCGCCTCGGGCACCGATCCGTTTTCCGCCACCATCATTGCCACGATCGCCGGCGCGGCGGCCGGGCTGGTCACGGGCTGGCTGAACGTCAAGCTCAAGATCATGGATCTTCTGGCCAGCATCCTGATGATGATCGCGCTGTATTCGATCAACCTGCGCATCATGGGCAAGCCCAACGTGCCGCTGATCACCGAGCCCACCGTTTTCACGATCCTGCAGCCTGCGTGGATTTCCGACTACGTCGCCCGCCCGCTGCTCCTGATCGTCATCGTCATTCTCTGCAAATTGGCGCTGGACTGGTTCTTTGCCACGCAGACCGGCCTGGCCGTGCGCGCCACCGGTTCCAATGGCCGCATGGCCCGCGCGCAAGGCGTGAACACCGGCCGCATGATCCTGGGCGGCATGGCGCTGTCGAACGCGCTGGTCGCGCTGGCCGGCGCGCTGTTCGCGCAGACGCAAGGCGGATCGGACATCTCGATGGGCATCGGCACCATCGTTATCGGCCTGGCCGCGGTGATCGTCGGCGAAAGCATCCTGCCGTCGCGCAAGCTGGTGCTGGCCACGCTGGCCGTCATCATCGGCGCCATCGTCTACCGCTTCTTCATCGCCCTGGCGCTCAACAGCGATTTCATCGGCCTGAAGGCGCAGGACCTAAACCTCGTTACCGCGGTGCTCGTCACGATCGCCCTGGTCATCCCCATGCTCAAGCGCCGTCTGGTCGGCAAGAAGGGGCGCTGATATGTTGTCCGCAAAAGACCTGAAAATCACCTTCAACGCGGGTACGCCCATCGAGACCCGCGCCTTGCGCGGCCTCACGCTGGAAATCCCGTCGGGCCAGTTTGTTACCGTAATCGGCTCTAACGGCGCGGGCAAGTCCACGTTCCTGAACGCCGTGTCGGGCGACCTGCCGGTCGATTCCGGCCGCATCGACATCAACGGCGTGGACGTGACGCGCCAGCCCGTGTGGGCGCGCGCCGGCAGCGTGGCCCGCGTGTTCCAGGACCCCATGGCGGGCACCTGCGAAGACCTGACCATCGAGGAAAACATGGCGCTGGCGCAGATGCGCGGCGCCTCGCGCGGCTACAGCCGTGCCGTGAAGGCCTCGATGAAAGCGGGCTTCCGCGAGCGCCTTGCCACGCTGGGTCTGGGCCTGGAGAACCGCCTGACCGACCGCATCGGCCTGCTGTCCGGCGGCCAGCGTCAGGCGGTCAGCCTGCTGATGGCGGCGCTGCAGCCGTCGCGCATTCTGCTGCTGGACGAGCACACCGCCGCGCTCGACCCGCGCACCGCCGACTTCGTGCTGCAGCTGACGGCGCGCATCGTGGCGGAAAACCAGCTCACCACCATGATGGTCACGCACAGCATGCGCCAGGCGCTGGACGTGGGCGATCGCACCGTCATGCTGCACCAGGGCCAGGTCGTGCTGGACGTGTCCGGCGACGAGCGCCGCGGCATGGACGTGCCGGATCTGCTGGCCATGTTCGAGCGGGTGCGGGGCGAGAAACTGTCGGACGACGCTCTGTTGTTGGGGTGACGTTGAACCGGCCGATCTGTACGGTGTGCTGTTTGACGGCTGGGACGTGAAACGGGCGGCCTGAACGCTAGATGAAGCGGCCGGGCCGGAACGCCTTGTGGCGGGACGCCGAGTCGCCGTCCAGCATCAGTTCCGCCAGCACCTTCGCGGTCCCCGGCGCGGTGCTGAATCCAATGTGCTGGTGTCCCAGCGCCAGCCACAGACCAGGATGGCGCGGCGCTTCGCCGATCATCGGGCGGCTGTCCGGCAGCGTGGGGCGGCGGCCCAGCCAGGCGGCCGAATCCAGCCGGTCGCCCAGTGGGAAGGCCTCGCGGGCACGCTGTTCCGCCAGATCCAGCTGGTCGGGGCGAGCAGGCGCGTCGAAGGCGTCCAGTTCCACGCCCGTCGACAGGCGCAGCCCACGCGCCATGGGCGACAGCACGTAGCCGCCGCCCGTGTCGTAAACGGGCCGGGTGACGCGTGCCCCGTCGCGGCCGTCGTAATGCATGTGATACCCGCGTTCGAATGCCATGGGCAGGTCGATGCCGGTGGTCTTGAGCAATGCTTTGGACCACGGTCCCAGCGCGACGACCAGCCGGCCGGCAGAGAGAGAATCCGACGCGTTCGTGGCCTGCACCGTCCAGCCATTGCCGTCGCGGCGGATGGCGGCGGCGTCCATCCGTTTGATCGTGCCGCCCTCGCGCTGGAACAGTCTGGCGTACGCGGCAACGACCTCGTGCGGATCGTCCACCGAATACGAACCCTGAATCCACAATGCGCGGTGAAAGATGGGCGACAGGGCGGGTTCAAGCTCGGCAAGCGCGGCGGGATCCAGCTCGCGGGTCGGCACGTCGTACTGGGCGAAGGTGCGGCGGGCGAGCGCGCCCGCATTCCAGGCCGCCGCCGTGCGGTACAGGAAGATCCAGCCGGTGTCGCGCAGCCGGTGGCGCGCGCCGCTTTCATCCAGCAGCTTCAGGTGTTCGGGCGCGGACAGCCGGATCAGGCCGTCCAGCGCCCGAGCGGTGTCCTGAAAGACGGACGTCCGCGCGCTCATCAGGAATCGCGTGGCCCAGCCCAGATTCGCCGCCAGGTACGGCCAGCGGTACCGGAACTGGACCGTGTCGTTCTTCAAGAGACGCGGCAGTTGACCCCACAGGCCAGGATGATTGAACGGCATCAGCGAACTGCGGGCCAGAACCCCCGCGTTGCCCATCGACGTTTCCATCCCGGGCGCCTGCCGGTCGACAAGCGTGACCGTCATGCCGCGACGCTGCAATTCCAATGCACAGCAAACGCCAACGATGCCGGCGCCCAGCACGATCACGTGATTGCCCATGTCTTGTTTCATCCTTGTCGATGGTCGCCCAGAATACGCGCTGCCGCCGTCACGCCCCACCATGAGGCTTCTTCGAACACCGAATACCCCGACAGGTCGGCGTGCGCAAACAACACCGGGCCGTCCACCGCGCGCAGCGCGGCCAGGCCCGGATTGGACAGATAGCCGCACACCGGCGTGGCCATGGCATGCCCGCGTACGGTGATTTCCAACTGGCGGGCGTTGCGCCAGAATTCCTTGCCATACGCCGCAACCAGATCCACCGCCGCCGTGTCGCGCAGGTCTTGCGGGCTGGCGCGTGTAAGCCAGTCGCGCGCGGCCTGCGGCGTCTGGCCGCTTAGCGCGTGATACGCCGTGAAGACGCTGCGCGGCGTGCGTGCCACCCGCAGCAATTGATGGGTGGACACGACGTAGCCCAGGGCCTGGCCTTCGTAGACGACGTTGTCCCACGAGAGCGGCTCGCCGGGCGCCTCCAGTGGATAGCCGTCCATGACGAAGTTCGACACCATCCAGGCCGCGTGCGGCGAGGCGTGGGTGGCCGGGTCGTAGCCGTATGCGCGGATATCCGGCAGCAGGCGTTGCGCGACGAAAAGCGGCATGGCGCAGACCGTGCGGCGGGTTTGCAGGGCATAGGCGCGGGCGGCGCCGTCCGCCGAATCCTCGATGCACAGGACGCGCGGCCCGGCCGGCAGCTCGTCGATGCGCACCGCCGTGCCCGGCAACAACCAGTCCGCGTGGCCCAGCTTTTGCGTGATGGCGTCGCGCATGCGGTCAGCCAGCGCGCCCAGTCCGCCCGGCCACGTCAGCACGGCGCCTTCGCCGGCGTTGGCGGCATGGCCGTCGCGGCTGGCAAAGTAGTGCAGCCCCGCCCACGCGGACACCACGTCGTAGTCCGCGCCGTAATCGTCCCGGCAGCAGTAATTCAGATACCAATGCAGCGCGGACGAGGTATAGCCTTCGCGCGCCAGCCAGTCCTTGAACGTCAGCGTGTCCAGCGCGCGCCACGCCGGATCGCGCGATGACAGAGCAAGCGGAATGCAGAACACCTTGCGGCCGTCGTTGCCCACCTGCGTGCGCAACTGATCGACCAGCGCCAGAAAGCGCTGGTGCTGCGCGGCGTCGGCATCCGGCACGCCTGTCATCGGCAGCAGGTGTTCTTCCCAGCGCCCGTTGCGCAGCAGCCTTTCCTGCGGCGAATGCACCAGGACGGCTTCGTCATAGTAGGGGCGCGCGTCGCCCGCGCCGCGCTCGATGATGCCGAAGTCGGCCAGCATCTCGCGCACGTGGGTGGACGCCAGCGAGGGCAACGGCAGGTAGTGCGCACCCAGCGGGTAGTGCAGCCCATCGCGCACGCCCGCCGCGGCGTTGCCCGCGAATTCGGGACCCTGCACCACGACAAAATCGGTGAACCCTTCGCGGGCGAGCTTCCAGGCGCAGGACAGGCCCGCCACGCCCGCGCCCAGGATGGCGACCTGATGCTGCCGCGTGGCCGACGGCTGCGGCAGCGCCGCCTTGTCGCGCAACGCATGACCGGCCTGCATGCCGGGATAGTGGACGTCAGGCGTCGTCTCGACGACGCGCGCGCGCCAGTAGCCGACCGAGCCCGCGGCGGCGGCCGTGGCAGCGCCCAACAGGAAGCTGCGGCGCCGCATCAGCGGATGACCTTGCGCCAGTCCTCGTCGAAGTAGCGCACGAGCGATTGTTCGTTCAGGCGGTTCGGCGGCATGGCTAGCGCCGGCATGTCGGCGGGAAAGTGAAAGAGCTCGCGCACGGTGACGGCGTCCAGATAACGCGTGGGCACGGTGATCTTTTCAGGCGGTGCGTAGTCGCGCCGCTTGCTGGCCAGAATGAAGCCCCAGTCGCCGAACGACGGCACGTAGGTGTGATACGGCCAGGTGTTCAGGCCGGCTTCCTTCAGGGTGGCGTCCACGCTCCAGAACGAGCGCGGCGCGAAGTAGGGCGAGGTGGACTGCACGACCATGTAGCCGTTTTCCGCCAGATGCCGCGCCATCAGGTGGTAGACCGGCACGGAATACAGTCGCCCCAAACCAAAGTTGGACGGATCGGGAAAGTCCACCACGATGAAGTCGTAGACCTCGGCATGCGTTTCCAGCCATCGCCCCGCGTCGTCATTGATGACGGTGACGCGCGGGTCCTTGAGCGCGCCCGCATTCAGCGCGACCAGCGGGTCCGAGCGCGAAAACAGATTCGTCATGGCGGGGTCCAGGTCCACCAGCGTGACGTGCTCGATGTTCTTGTATTTCAGGATCTCGCGCACGGCCAGCCCGTCGCCGCCGCCCAGCACCAGCACGTTGCGCGCCCACGGCAGCACCTGCAGGCCGGGATGCACCAGCGACTCGTGATACCGGTGCTCGTCGCGCGACGAGAATTGCAGGTTGCCGTTGATGTACAGGCGCAGGTCGTCGTGCCAGCGCGTCACGGCCAGGCGCTGGTACTGCGTGGTCTCGGCGTGGATGATGTCGTCGCCATACAGGCCTTTCTCGGCCCAGGCGGTCATGCTGCCCGAATAGACGAACCCCAGACCCAGGATGCCCAGCACTACGCCGGCGCGCACGGCTTTTTCGCCAGGGCGGGTGACCTCGGCGCGGAACAGCCACGTGGTCCACAGCGCCACGCTGGCGTTCAGGATGCCGAACAGAAAGCTGGTGCGCAGCAGGCCCAGCTTGGGCGCCAGCAGCAGCGGAAACACCAGCGACACCGCCAGCGCGCCCAGGTAATCGAAGGTCAGCACGCGGCTGACGATTTCTCGGAATTCGGCCTTGCGCTGGTTGAAGACGCGCATCACCAGCGGGATCTCCATGCCGACCATCAGTCCGATAATGAAGACGCCGACATACAGGGCCGCGCGAAACGGGGCGGACAGCCAGGCGAACACCAGGAACAGGACCGCGGCGGAGACGCCGCCCAAGAGCGCCACGAGCAGCTCGACGTCGATGAAACGATTCAGAACGTCTTCGTCTCTTACATATTTTGACAACCACGAACCGATGCCCATCGCGAAGAGATAGCACCCGATCACGGAGGAGAACTGAAGGATCGAATCCCCAAGCAAATAGCTGGCGAGCGCGCTGCTGATGAGCTCGTAGCCCAACCCGCAGGACGCAACGATCAATACCGAGAGAATGAGAACGCGGTCGCGCATGGGAGTGTCCGAGCCAAAAAATGCGTTCGCAGTATATCGAACGCGACGTATATACTGCGCGCAATTGGGAGGCTGGCAATGGGAGAAGCAATGCATCCGGCGGTGACCTATCTGATCTATATCGTCTCGGCGCTCGTCATGCTGGGCGTTTTCACGGCGGTCTACACGGCCATCACGCACTACAAGGAATTCGACCTCATCCGCGAGGGCAACATTGCCGCCGCCTTGTCTTATGGCGGCGCGCTGGTCGGCTTCAGCCTGACTCTGTGTTCCAGCATCGCGGTCCATGCCAGCTTCGTCATGTTCGTGGTCTGGGGCGTGGCAGCGATGATCGTGCAGATCGTCGTCTACGCGGTGGTATCCAAGGCCATACGCGGCATGACCGACGCCATCGCCGAAAACAACATCGCCATGGGCGGCCTGATCGGCGCGATCTCGCTGGCGGCCGGCATCGTCAACGCCGCCTGCCTGACCTGAGCGGCGCGCATTCTCCGATCTGACACAGGAGGACTTTCCATGAGTCTCGGTTCATTCATTCGCAAGCAGTTCATCGACATCCTGCAATGGAACGAGGATCGCGACGGCGTGCTCGCCTGGCGCCATCCGATGCAGGATTTCGAAATCCAGTACGGCGCCAGCCTGACCGTGCGGGAATCGCAGATGGCGGTGTTCGTCAACGAAGGCAAGGTGGCCGACGTGTTCGGCCCCGGCATGTACAAGCTGACGACCCAGACCCTGCCGATCCTGACGTACCTGAAGAACTGGGACAAGCTGTTCGAGTCGCCCTTCAAGTCGGACGTGATCTTCTTCAGCACGCGCCTGCAGTTGGGCCGGCGCTGGGGCACGGCCCAGCCGGTAACGCTGCGCGACAGCGAGTTCGGCATGGTGCGCCTGCGTGCGTTCGGCGTGTATTCGTACCAGATCGCCGATCCCGGCAAGTTCTACCGCGAAATCAGCGGCACGCGCGATGTGTACACGGTGGACGACCTGGAGGCGCAACTGCGCAACATGGTCGTGGCCGCCATGACCACCGCCCTGGGCAGTTCCAAGGTGCCGTTCCTGGACATCGCCGGCAACCAGGGCCTGATGTCGCAGAGCATTGCCGAACAGCTCGCGCCCGTGTTCGACCGCTACGGCGTCAAGCTGGACAACTTCACGGTCGAGAACGTGTCGCTGCCCGAAGAACTGCAAAAGGCGCTGGACACCCGGATCTCGATGGGCATGGCCGGCGACCTGGGCAAGTTCACGCAGTACCAGACCGCGACGTCGATTCCGCTGGCCGCGCAGAACGAAGGCGGCATCGCGGGCATCGGTGCGGGGCTGGCGGCCGGCGCGGCGCTGGGACAGACCATGGCGCAGGGACTGGGCGTGGCGCCTGGCCAGCCGCAGCAGCCGACGCAGCAGCCGGCGCAACAGCCGGCGCAACAGCAGCAGCCGCAGCAGCCACAACAGCCCGCCGCCCAGCCCGCGCAGGCCGATCCCGTCCAGCGCCTGCAGCAATTGAAGGACCTGCTGGACAAGGGCCTCATCACGGCGGCGGACTACGACTCGGCCAAGGCCGAGGTGCTGAAGAAACTCACCAGCTAAGGCCCCATGCAGCAGGTTCTGTGTCCGCAGTGCGGCGCCCCAGTCAAGTTCACGTCCGCGGCCTCCGTCATGGCGGTCTGCGGCGCCTGCCGCAGCACCTTGCTCAAGGATGCCGAGTCGGTCAAGCGCATCGGCGAGGCGGCCGAGGTCCTGGAGGACTATTCGCCACTGTGCCTGGGCGCGACCGGCACGTATGACGGCAAGCGATTCGACGTCATCGGCCGCATCCAGATGCGCTTTGACGAGGGCTTCTGGAACGAGTGGTACGTGTGGTTCGACGACGGCTCCGACGGCTGGCTGTCGGACGCCTCGGGCCAGTACGCCGTCACGCGGCGGCGCAAGGTCAAGTCCGTGCAGGAGATGCCGGCGTTCGACAGCATTGCGCCCGGTGATGAACTGAAGCTGGACGGCCAGCGCTTCGTGGCAGCGGACGTTCGCACCAGCCAGGCCGGCGGCACGCAGGGCGAGCTGCCCTTCGTGCCGGGCGACGGCTGGCAGGCCAAGGTGGCCGACTACCGCAGCCTGGACGCGTTCCTGACGCTGGATTTCTCCGACGGCCCGCAGCCCGAACTTTATATCGGCAAGGCGTTCGACCTGTCTGCCATGCAGGCGGGCTCGTTGCGCACCAAAGAGCAGGTCGAGGAAACCGCGGGACGCTTTCGCGGCCAGATCAAGGCGCTGGACTGCCCGAACTGCGGCGCGCCGATCTCGTTCGTGGCCGCCATGGCCACGAACGTGGTTTGCCCGTCTTGCGCGGCTGCCGTCGATTGCTCGGGCCCGACGGCCGAGGTCATCGAAAAGGCGCGCAAGGTGCAGAAGATCCGCGCCACGCTGCCGCTGGGTTCGGTCGCCAAGATGGAAGGCGCCGACTACACGCTGATCGGCCTGATGAAGTGCGCTGATCCCGATCCCGAAGAACCCTCAAGCTGGATGGAATACCTGCTGTTCAATCCGGCCAAGGGGTTCATCTGGCTGGTGGAGTCGGACGAAGGCTGGGAGCGCGTGCAGGTCTGCGACACCTGGCCCAGTCACAACAACGCCACCAGCGTGCGCTGGCGCAATCGCGTGTACCAGAAACTGTACGACTACACCTCGCGCGTGGAGATGGCGCTGGGCGCTTTCAACTGGCGCGTCAAGGTGGGCGACAGCACGCAGATCACGGATTACCAGGTCGGCACATTGAAGCTGACCCGCGAACTGGCCGACAAGGAATTGGGCTGGTCGGCGTCGGCGCCGGTGTCGCCCGCGCAACTGGCCCAGTGGTTCAGCCGCCCGGAGCTCAATCGCCAGAAGGCCATGCGCGTGTCGTCCGCCAAGGCTGGCGGGGGCTACCGCAAATGGGCCAAGGGCGCGCTGATCGCGATGGTGTTTTTGAACTTCAACAATATTTTTGCCGGCCGATTCATTCCGGTTTTGATCGGGATGGTGTTTCTCTGGCTACCGGCCATGCTGGCCGACATGCTGACAGGCGAGGACGAATAGATGAAGGGCAAGTTGTTGTATGCCTTGTACGCAATGGTGGTCGTGGTGGCCACCACCAGCGCCAGTGCGCCGGGCACTCGCCTATCCGGCGGCAGCAGTAGCAGCAGCTGGGGCAGCAGCTACTCCGGCGGCTCGGGATGGTCCTCGGGCGGATCCCACAAGTGACCGTGTACGGGACACCCGGCCGCCACGTGCTGGCGGACTTTCGCGGCGTGGCGCCCGGCCTCCTGACCGACGCGCAGGCGCTGGAACGGCACATGACGGCGGCGGCGCGCGCGGCCGGGGCGCAGGTGCTGAGCGCGCATTTTCATCATTTCGGGGAAGGGGCGGGGGTGACCGGCGTGATCCTGCTCAGCGAATCCCATATCAGCATCCATTCCTGGCCGGAGCACCGTTTCGCGGCCCTGGACATCTTCATGTGCGGCGCCGCGCAGCCCGAAACCGCGCTGGACTTCCTGCGCGCCGCGCTGGCGCCCGAGTCGGTTCACGTCACCACCGTCGACCGCGGCTGATTCCGCCGCTGGCGTCTCCCTTGATATTTCATAAACCCCGTGCCGGGCCAAATTGACGACCGCTATATACCTGGATATATTTCGATCCTGATACGCCGCTGCCCACAGGAGAAATACATGTTGCACAAACGCCCGCTCATGGCGCTGACCCTGGCGCTTGCCGCCGTCTGGGGCGCCAATGCCAGCGCCGGAGAAATCGTGGTGTCGGCCGCCGCCAGCCTGACCAACGCCTTCAAGGAAGTGGCGCAAGGCTTCGAAAAGGAACATGCGGGCACCAAGGTGGTTCTGAACTTCGGCGCCTCCGACGTGCTGCTTCAGCAGATCGTGAAGGGCGCGCCGGCGGATGTGTTCGCGTCCGCCGACCAGAAGGCGATGGACAAGGCGGTCGAGGAAAAGGCCGTCAAGCCCGCCACACGCGTGGACTTCGCGGCCAACCAGATCGTGCTGATCGTCCCGACCGACAGCAAGGCCGGCATCAAGTCGCTCAAGGATCTGGAGCGGGCCGAGGTCAAGCGCATTGCCTACGGCAACCCGGCCTCGGTGCCGGTGGGCCGCTACACGCAAGCCGCGCTGCAGGCCCAGGGCCTGTGGGACGCCGTGCAGGCCAAGAGCGTGCTGGCGCAGAACGTGCGCCAAAGCCTGGACTACGTGGCGCGCGGCGAGGTCGACGCGGGCTTCGTGTTCGCGACCGACGCGGCCATCATGCCGGGCAAGGTCGATGTGGCCGTGCGCGTGCCCTCGACCACGCCGGTGACCTATCCCATTGCGTTGACCACGCGCGAGGCGGCGGCCAAGGAAGCCGAAAGCTTCGTGGCCTATGTCATGTCGCCCGCCGGACAGGCGATACTGTCGCGTTACGGCTTTCAGAAGCCCTGAGTCCCTGTTGAATCGTAGGTTTTGATGAGTGATCCCGTCTGGGTCCCGCTGCTGCTTTCCCTGAAAGTGGCGGGTTGGGCGACGCTATTGGCCACCGTGGCCGGCACGGCTGCGGCCTACGGTCTGTCGCGCTGGCGTTGGCCCGGGCGCGATCTGCTGGACGCCATCCTGACGCTGCCGCTGGTGCTGCCGCCGACCGTGCTGGGCTATTACCTGCTGGTGCTGCTGGGCCGGCGCGGCATCATCGGCGAGACGCTGGCGCGCTGGAACATCGAGCTGGTCTTCACCTGGCAGGGCGCCGTGATCGCGGCGTCCGTGGTGGCCTTTCCGCTGGTGTTCAAGTCGGCGCGGGCCGCGTTCGAAAACGTGGACGGCCAGCTTGAGAGCGCGGCGCGCGTGCTGGGCGTGGGCGAGGCGGGCGTGTTCTTTCGCGTCACCTTGCCGCTGGCCGCGCGCGGCATCGCGGCCGGCGTGCTGCTGGCCTTTGCGCGCGCGTTGGGCGAGTTCGGCGCCACGCTGATGATCGCGGGCAACCTGCCGGGCCGCACGCAGACGTTGTCGGTTGCCATCTACGAAGCGGTGCAGGCGGGCGACGACGCCACCGCCAACATGCTGGTGCTGGTGACTTCCGTGACCTGCATCGTCGTGTTGCTCGCTGCCGGCAAGCTGGTGCCCATCGGCGCCAATCAGCGCAACGGGGGCGGGCGATGAGCATCGACCTTTCCGTGCGCAAGCACATGGTGTCGGGCGACCGCAAATTCGAGCTCGACGTGCAGTTCAAGTCGGCCGCCAAACGCATCGCGCTGTTCGGGCCGTCGGGCGCGGGCAAGAGCCTGACCTTGCGGGCCGTGGCCGGACTGCTGCGTCCCGATGCCGGGCGCATCGCAGTCAACGGGCGGGTGCTGTTCGACAGCCAGACAAATATCTGCCTGCCTGCGCGGTCGCGCCGCGTGGCATATCTGTTCCAGGACTACGCGCTGTTTCCCCATCTGACCGTGGCGCAGAACATCGCATTCGGCCTGCGCCGCGGCTGGCTCAATCCGCCACGCCGCGAGGTGACGCGCGAGGCGCAGCGCTGGGTCGACGCCTTTGAACTGGGCGCCATCGTGGGCAGCTATCCCAACGAGATATCAGGCGGGCAGAAGCAGCGCGTTGCGCTGGCGCGGGCGCTGATGCTGCAGCCCGACATCCTGCTGCTGGACGAACCGTTTTCCGCGCTGGACTCGCAGTTGCGCGGCAAGATGCGCCAGGAACTGGACGCGCTGCAGCGCCAGCTGGACGTGCCGATGCTGCTGATCACGCATGATCCCGCAGACGTTGAAGCCCTGGCCGACGTGGTGTTTGAGGTGCGCGAGGGCAGGGTGGGGCGCCACGACGAGAACGTGGGGCTGTAGCCGAAGCCGGACTATCCTCAGTCCAGTACACCAAGAATCACGCTGGACGCCTTGAAGATCGCCACGGCCTCGGCGCCCACATCCAGATTCAGGTCCTTGGCGCTTTCGTTCGTGACGATGGCGGCCATGGTGGCGCCGCCATCCATTTCGATCAGGATCTCGCTGTTGACGGCGCCCGGGCGCAGGTCGGAAATGCGGCCCAGCAATTGATTGCGGGCCGATAGCCGCAGGCCAGGCCCAGGCGCGCCGACGATCACGGACGACGCCTTGACCAGCGCGATGGCTTCCTTGCCGGGCGCAAGGCCCAGCTCTTTGGTGCTTTCGCGGGTGATGGTGGCCGTGACCGTGTGGCCACCGGCGATGCGCAGCACCACTTCATCGTTGACGGCGCCCTCGCGGATCTCGATGACGGTGCCCAGGAATTTGTTTCGCGCACTGGTCTTGAGCATGAAACGCCTCATCAGGTCGATGTCGCCGCTGGCATCCAGCCCCGCGTGCGTCAGGTTGTCCATGAACTTGCGGTGTTCGACTTCAAGCGCCCGGAAGGTTGCGATCAAACGGCGCGCCCGGTCGGTGAGCTGCGTGCCGCCGCCACCCTTGCCGCCCGCCGCGCGCAGCACCAGCGGTTCGCCGGCCAGGTTGTTCATGGCGTCGATGGCGTCCCAAGCACCCTTGTAGCTCATGCCCACGGCGCGCGCCGCCGCCGTGATCGACCCGGTCGCGTCGATCTGCGCCAGCAGGTCGATGCGGTTCTTGCCGCCCCAGGTCTGGGCGCCGGAGCGAAACCAAATGGAGCCGTCGAGTTCAAGCATGCGCGTGTCTGTAGGAATGGCCGGAAGCGACGGGAAGTGTAATGGACCCGGCGCGCGGCGCGATAGGGAAGTCATCTCGCATTTGCGTTAAGGCAGTCCGGGCGCGCCGGTAAGCTGGCACTCCCTTCTGCAGGGCGCGTGGCACCGCGTGATCCCCGTCCGCGATTTTCGTGGTTGCGAATGAGATTCTGTTGAAACTTTGGTGGCTTCGCGGCACTATGTTGTCGCCTTGAACTCACGGAGAGATCGACATGAAAGCGTTGAAATTGCTGACGGCGGGTTCCATGACGGCATTAATGGCGGCCTGCGCTTCAGGCCCAACGGTCAAGAGCGATTACGACCACCAGGCCAATTTTGCGCAGTATCAGACGTTCGGCTACATGTCTCCGCTGGGGACGGACAAGGCCGGCTACAACACGCTGCTGACCGAACGGCTCAAGAGCGCGGCGCGCGGCCAGATGGAAATGCGCGGCTACACGTACAGCGCCACCAATCCCGACCTGCTTCTCAACTTCGGCGCCAAGCTCCAGCAGCAGACCGAGGTCACGCCCGCAATGGCGCCGATGGGGCCGTACTACGGCTATCGCGCGGGCTTTTACGGCGGCTGGCCCGGCTACGGCTGGGGCGACGACGTCTATCAATACACCGAGGGCACACTGAGCGTCGACCTGGTCGATGCGCGCCGGCGCCAACTGGTCTGGGAGGGCGTCGCGGTGGGCGAAGTCCAGAATCCCTCGAGCGCCGGGTCATCTGAAAACGTGGACAAGGTGGTGGCGGAGGTCTTCGCCAAATACCCGTTCCGCGCCGGCGTCGGCACGCCGCAGGTGCCGGACAAGACCAAGCGCTAGAGGACGCCGCATGACCGCTCGCCGCAAGGCCCTGGCTGAAGACACCGGCGATACGCCGCCCTACGATACCGTCGCGCTCGTGCTGCAGGGCGGCGGCGCGCTCGGGTCCTATCAGGCGGGGGTGTACCAGGGCCTGCACGAAGCCGGCATCCGGCCCAACTGGATTTCCGGCATTTCCATCGGGTCGATCAACGCGGCCATCATCGCCGGATCCGCCGAAGACGAGCGGGTCGAACGCCTGCGCGGCTTCTGGGAAAGCATCTGCCGGCCGACCGGCTTTGCCTCGTTGCCCTGGGGCGATGCCCTCACCCGCATGTTCGAAGGCCAGCCATTCGGCTTTGGATCGCCCGCCATGAACGGACAGGTCTCGGCGATGCAAGCGCTGCTGACCGGCCAGCCGGGTTTCTTCAAGCCGCGTTTTCCGCCGCCTTATCTGGTGCGGGGCCGCGGCGCCGCGTCCACCAGCTTCTACGACACGACGCCGCTGGCCGACACCCTGCGCCAGTTCGTGGATTTCAAGCTGCTCAACAGCGGCGCGGTGCGGGCCAGTTTCGGCGCCGTGAACGTGCGGTCGGGCAACTTCGCGTATTTCGACACCCTGCATCACACGCTGGGGCCCGAGCACGTCATGGCCTCGGGCGCCTTGCCGCCGGGGTTCCCGTCGGTGGAGATCGGCGGCGAGCACTACTGGGACGGCGGTGTCGTCTCGAACACGCCGCTGGCGCAGGTGCTGACCACGGAAAACATGCGCGACACCCTGGCGTTCCAGGTCGACCTCTGGCCGGCGCGCGGCGAGCTGCCCACGTCGCTCGAAGAGGTGGCCGAGCGGCAAAAGGACATCCAGTACTCCAGCCGCACGCGCCTGGTCACCGATCAGCTGCGGCGTGTGCTGAAACTGCGCCACGGCCTGCAGCGGCTGCTTGAGCGTCTGCCGGAAAGCGAACGCGACGCGCCGGACCTGGCCGACATCCGCAAGCTTTCACACACGCCGGCCACCAACATCATCAACCTCATTTACGAGGCCAAGCACCGCGAGCGGTACTCCAAGGACTACGAGTTCGGCACCGAAGCCATGCGCGAGCACTGGGAGTCGGGGCTGACGGACATTCGCCGCACGCTTGAAAAGCCGGGCATCCTGGACCGGCCGACGCAGGATAGCTGCTTCGTCACGCACGACATCCATCGCAACGGCACCCGGCATTCGTAGCGGGCAGGGCGGTCGTTCTGGGGGGTGAAAGGTCGGATTGGTCTGATAGATGGGCGGCGACAAACGCAGAAGCCCTGCGCGGGGGTAGCCTTTCGGGACAAACCGCAACCTTGTTCCGGGACGGGCCGCTCCAAAGCGTGCCACCGGCCGTCCTGGTGGAGATCTGCCTTGAATTCTCCCTTTCTTGCTCCCGGTATTGCCCCCGTTCCATCGCCCGTTCTTTCGCCCGTTCCTTCGCCCGCGCTCGCCAAGACCAACCCGCTCAAGCCTGCGTGCAATAGCCGGCAGGCGTCCACGCCCGCCCCATGGGCAGCAAGCCCGTTGCACGAACCCGTGGACGGCTGGTGGAGCTTGCTCTACTGGGGCTGGACCTTGCAGTTGCCCAACGGCGTGCGCCTGGATCTCACCGAGGTCGAGCGCGCCTGCTTTGCCTGCCTGATAAGGAGCCCGCGCCGCGAACTGGCCCGCAGCGAAGTGAAATCCCTGCGCGGCGGCATGAACATGCGGTCGCTCAATGTCGCCATCTGCCGGCTTCGCAACAAGGTTCGCCTTGCTGGCGCGCGGCTGCCGCTGCACACGGTGCATGGCGTGGGCTATGCATTCCTGGGCAATCTGCGGGAGCTCGCCACCGACTAGAAATTGTTGCGGAATTGCTCCCGAAAGTTCCCCCGAACTGCCCGAAAGTACGTGATTTCCCCAATATCTGAGTTACATTACTGGGCTATTCACGTGTCGTTGGTGACGCTTGGTCATGATTTGATCGCTGCCTCCTGGCACTTTCGGATTGCTGCGGTTCCTGACGCGATTTCACGACGCGATTCATTACGCTACGCGGGGGTTTCAATGCGGTTTTCGCCTAAACGATTTTCGGGTCTGGCAGTTTCCGGTGGCGTCCTCGCGCTGATATTGGCGGGTTGTGGTGAAAAACCCCAGATGAATCCTGGCATGCCCCAGGTCAGCGTCGTCACCGTGCAGCCGCAGCGCGCACCCATCGTCTCTGAATTGCCCGGCCGCGTGGACGCGGTGCGCGACGCGCAAATCCGCGCCCGCGTCACCGGCATCGTGCAGCGCATCACGTTCGAGCAGGGCGGCGATGTGAAAGAAAACCAACTGCTGTTCAAGATCGATCCGGCGCCCTACAAGGCCGCCTACGATCAGGCCACCGCCCAGTTGAAGCAGGCGCAGGCCAACCTCTTCAGCGCCAAGCTGCTGGCAGACCGCTATGCTCCGCTGGTCAAGGCCAATGCCGTCAGCAAGCAGGAATATGACAACGCCGTGGCGTCCTACCGTCAGGCCGACGCCACCGTCGCCGCCGCCAAGGCCGCGCAGGACAACGCCGCGATCAACCTGAGCTACACGGACGTCACCTCGCCCATCACCGGCCGCATCGGCAAGCCGCTGGTCACCGAGGGCGCGCTGGTCGAATCGACCTCCGCCACGCAAATGGCCACGGTGCAGCAGCTCGATCCCATCTACGTCGACTTCACGCAGTCCACCGCCGACCTGGCCGCGCTGCGCCGCGCCTTTGCCAGCGGTCGTCTGCAGCAGGTGGGCAAGGACGCCGCCCGCGCGACCGTCGTGCTCGAAGACGGCTCTGAATACGAGCATCCCGGCAAGCTGCTGTTCACGGGCATCACCGTGGACCCCAGCACGGGCCAGGTGAACCTGCGCGCCGAAGTCCCCAACCCCGACGGCATCCTGTTGCCCGGCATGTACGTGCGCGTCCGGCTGGAGCAGGGCTTTGACGACGTGGCCCTGATGGTTCCCCAGCAGGCGCTGCAACGCACCGCCGACGGCAAGCAGAGCCTGATGCTCGTGCGCGACAACAAGATCGCGCAGTCGCCGGTCACCACCGGCGGCGCCTTCCAGAACAACTGGCTGGTCACCAGCGGCCTGAAGGCCGGCGACGTGGTGGTGGTCGAGGGCTTCCAGAAGATCCGTCCCGGCGCGCCGGTGCAGGTCAGCCAATGGAAACAGGGCGGGGCGCCCGCACAGGGCGGCGCGCCTGCTGCACAGCCCGGCGCCAAGCCGGCTGAGCCGGGCGCAACCCCCGGCGCAGCCCCGGCCGCCAAGCCCGCCGATTCCGCCCCGCAGCCCGGCGCCAAGCCGGCCGAGCCTGCCCAGCAGGACAAGGCCGCAGGCCAGAAATCGTAAGCGGCACGCGGCGCAGCAAGCGCCGCGTTCCCCTTTGGTGAGCATCGCTTTCAGAGTCAGCCCACATGCCGCAATTTTTTATCGATCGACCAATCTTCGCCTGGGTAGTTGCCCTTTTCATTCTGCTGGCAGGGGTGTTGGCCATCCCGAACATGCCGGTCGCGCAGTACCCCGATGTGGCGCCGCCAGCCATCACGATCACGGCAACCTATCCGGGCGCGTCGGCCCCGGAAGTGGCCGAGTCGGTCACCAGCATCATCGAAGACCAGCTCAACGGCGCCAAGGGCCTGATCTATTACGAGTCCGTCAGCGATTCCTACGGCACCTCGACCATCACCGCCACGTTTGCGCCCGGCACCAATCCTGACCTGGCGCAGGTGGACGTGCAGAACCGCGTGTCCAACGTGATCGCCCAGCTGCCCGCCGCGGTGCAGCAGCAGGGCCTGCAGTACGAGCAGACCAGTACCGGCTTTCTGATGATCGTGACGCTGTCGTCCACCGACGGCACGCTGGACCAGACGGCCCTGGCCGACTACATCACCCGCAACGTGAAGAACCCGGTTTCCCGGGTGCCTGGCGTCGGCCAGTTCCAGCTCTTTGCCGCGCCGCGCGCGATGCGCATCTGGGTGGACCCGGCCAAGCTCGTGGGTTTCAACCTCAGCATGGCCGAGGTCAACAACGCCATCGCCAGCCAGAACGTGCTGATCTCCGGCGGCAGCATCGGCGCGCCGCCCAATCCCGATTCGCAGCGCATCACCGCCACGGTCACGGCCAACGGCCAGCTCAGCACGGTCGACGGCTTCGGCAGGATCGTCCTGCGCGCCAACACCGACGGCTCCAAGGTGCTGCTGCGCGACGTCGCCCGCATCGAGGTTGGCGCCGACAACTATCAGTTCGGCGCCCGCCTGAACGGCAAGCCGACGGCCGCTTTCGCCATCGTGCTGTCGCCCAACGCCAACGCGTTGGCCACGGCGCAAGGCGTGCGTGACCAGATGCAGGAGCTGTCCAAGTATTTCCCGGACAACATCCAGTACTCGGTGCCGTACGACACCGCGCCCTACGTCAAGGTCTCCATCGAGCAGGTGCTGCACACCCTGGCTGAAGCCATGGTGCTGGTGTTCCTGGTCATGTATCTGTTCCTGCAGAACGTGCGTTACACGCTGATCCCGGCACTGGTGGTCCCGGTGGCCATGTTGGGGGCGTTCGCGGTGATGCTGGCGCTCGGGTTCTCGATCAACGTGCTGACCATGTTTGCGATGGTGCTTGCCATCGGGATTCTGGTGGACGATGCCATCGTGGTCGTCGAAAACGTCGAGCGGATCATGGCGACCGAGGGCTTGCCGCCCAAGGAGGCCACCAAGAAAGCCATGCCGCAGATCAGCGGCGCCATCATCGGGATCACGCTGGTGCTGGTGACGGTGTTCCTGCCGCTGGCCTTCATGAGCGGGTCGGTGGGCGTGATCTACCGCCAGTTCTCGGTGGCCATGGCCGTGTCCATCTTCTTCTCGGCGCTGCTGGCGCTGACCTTCACGCCGGCGCTGTGCGCCACGATCCTCAAGCCCGTGGCCAAGGGCCACCACGAGGACAAGAAGGGGTTCTTCGGCTGGTTCAACCGCAAGTTCGACGCCACCACCCACGGCTACCAGAACTGGGTGTCGCGCATCCTGCACAAGGGCGGCCGGATGATGCTGGTGTTCCTGGTGCTGGTCCTCTTGCTGGGCTGGCTGTATCTGCGCCTGCCGTCGTCGTTCCTGCCTGAGGAAGACCAGGGCTATGTGGTCAGCAACATCGAACTGCCGACCGGCGCCAGCGCCAACCGCACCGTCGAGGTCATCGAGCAGGTCGAAAAGTACTTCCAGGGCATCCCGGCCGTCGAGAACGTCATCGCCGTGCAGGGTTACAGCTTCAACGGCAACGGCCTGAACGCCGCCATCGCGTTCACCACGCTCAAGGACTTCAAGGACCGCAAGGAACGCCAGGATTCCGCCGGCGCCATTGCTTTCACCGCCTTCGAAAAGCAGCTCATGGGCATCCATGACGCGCAGGTGTTCACGCTGGTGCCGCCGGCCATCTCGTCGCTAGGCAACGCCACGGGCTTTGACCTGCGGCTGCAGGATCGCGGCGCGGCCGGCACCGAGGCGCTGGCCGCGGCCACCGCCCAACTGATGGGCGAGGCCATGAAGAGCCCGGTGCTGTCGCAGGTCCGCATCACGGGCTTGTCGGCGGGCACGCAGCTCACCCTTAACATCGACCGCGACAAGGCGGCCGCGTTGGGCGTGGACTTCAATGAAGCCGCCTCGCTCATTTCCACGGCGGTCGGTTCGGCGTATCTCAGCAAGTTCCCCAACATGGGCCGGATGCAGAACATCTGGGTTCAGGCGGACGCGCCGTATCGCATGCAGCTGTCCGACGTGCTCAAGCTGAACGCGCGCAACGGGCAGGGCGGGATGGTGCCGCTGTCGACGTTCGTGTCGGCGGAATGGGTCCAGGGTCCGGTGCAGGTGGTGCGCTACAACAGCTACGAGTCGATGCGTATCGGCGGCAGCTCGGCGCCGGGCTACTCCACGGGCGAGGCCATGGACGAAATGCAGCGGCTGGTCGCCCAGTTGCCGCAGGGCTTCGGCTACGAGTGGACGGGCCTGTCCTACCAGGAATTGCAGGCCGGTAATCAAGCGCCCATCCTGATGGGCCTGTCGCTGCTGGTCGTGTTCCTGGTGCTGGCCGCGCTGTACGAAAGCTGGGCCATTCCGATCTCCGTCATGCTGGTGGTGCCGCTGGGCATGCTGGGCGCGGTGGCGCTGGTCAGCGTGCTGGGCATGTCCAACGACGTGTACTTCCAGGTGGGGATGGTGACCGTGATCGGCTTGGCGGCCAAGAACGCCATTCTGATCGTGGAATTCGCCAAGGATCAGTACGCCCGCGGCATGGGCCTGTACGAATCCGCGGTCGAGGCCGCCCGATTGCGCTTCCGCCCCATCCTGATGACGTCGCTGGCGTTCATCCTGGGCGTGATCCCGCTGGCGATGGCCACCGGCGCGGGCGCGGCCAGCCAGCGCGCGGTCGGCCTGGGCGTGCTGGGCGGCATGCTCGCCGCCACGCCGTTCGCCGTGATTTTCGTGCCGACGTTCTTCGTGGTGGTGCTGGGTCTCTTCAAGACCCGCCCGCGCCTGCTGGGCGCCGAAAAGCGTCTCTTCGAGGAAGAACAGGCGGCCAAGAAGGCGGAGGCCGAAAAGGCCGCCTTGCCGGCAACGCCGCAGCCCGCACAACCCACTGGTGGCCAGGAGGGCAAGGAATGAAAGCCCTGATGTTCAGACAGACCGCCTTGACCGCTTTTGTGGCGGTGGCGTTGGCCGGCTGCTCGCTGGCTCCCGAATACAAGCGTCCCGACGCGCCGGTCAGCCCCGCGTGGCCCGACCAGCCCAAGGTGCAGTACGGCGCGTACACGCGCGCCACCACGCTGGGCTCGCAGCCTGCCGCCGACGTGATGCCGCAAGCCGGCACGCCCGCGGCAGAGCTGGGCTGGCGCGAATTCTTCCGCGATCAACGCCTGCAGGCGCTGATCGAACTCTCGCTGGTCAACAACCGCGACCTGCGCGTTGCGGTCCAGCGCGTCGAAGAAGCCAGGGCGCAGTACGGCATCCAGCGCGGCGCGCAGTGGCCCAGCATCGGCGCCGGCATCCAGGGCCAGCGCCAGCATCTGCCGGCCAACATGCGGCCCGGCGGTCCCGATTCCAGCTCGATCAGCAGCTCTTACCAGGCCGGCATTGGCCTGACGACCTTCGAGATCGACCTGTTCGGCCGCCTGCGCAATCTATCTGAAGCCGCGTACCAGCAGTACCTGTCGACGGAGCAGGCGCAAAAATCCGTGCACATCACGCTGGTCGGTTCGGTCGCGCAGTCGTATTTCAACCTGCGCGCCGCCGAAGTCCAGCTTGAGCTGACGCAGCGCACGCTGGCCTCGCGCCAGGAATCCTATGACCTGGTCAAGCGCCGCTTCGATGGCGGCGTGGCGTCCGAACTGGATCTGAACCAGTCCAAATCGCTGCTGGACACGGCCTCCGCCGACCTGGCGCAACTGGCGCGCGCCCGGTCGCAAGCCATGAATGCGCTGGTGCTGGTGGTGGGCACGCCGCTGCCCGACACGCTGCCCCCGCCGGCCACGTTCGGCCGCGACCAGCTGCTGGCCACGGTGCCGTCCGGCCTGCCGTCCGACCTGCTTGAGCGCCGTCCCGACATCGCGGCCGCGGAAAACCAGCTGTTGTCCGCCAACGCCAACATCGGCGCGGCGCGCGCGGCGTTTTTCCCGACCATCTCGCTGACCGGCCTGCTGGGCGTGGCCAGTCCGTCGCTCGGCGATCTGTTCAAGGGCGGGCAGGGTTACTGGAGCTTCTCGCCGTCGATCACGACGCCGCTATTTGCCGGCGGCAGCATCCGCGAGGGACTGAGTCTGGCCAAGGCGCGCGACAATATCGCGGTCGCGCAGTACGAACAGACCATCCAGCAGGCGTTCCGCGAAGTGTCGGACGCGCTGGCGGGCGAGGCCACCTACGGGGCGCAGCTGGACGCCCAGCGCGCGCTGCACGATTCGTCGGCGCGGACGCTGGAGTTGTCGAATTTGCGTTATACCAACGGTATCGACAGCTACCTGCAGGTGCAGACCGCGCAGGTGGACTTTTTCAACGCCCAGCTGTCGCTCGTGCAAACCGGCCTGGCCGCGCTGATCAACCGCGTGGAGCTGTACAAGGCGCTGGGCGGCGGCTGGGAAGAAACAACGAAAGTGCAATGATAGAACTCGGTGTAAATATTGATCACGTCGCCACGCTGCGGCAGCAGCGCCACACGGTGTATCCCGACCCGATCGCCGCGGCGCTTCGCGCCGAAGATGCCGGCGCCGACCTGATCACGCTGCATCTGCGCGAAGACCGGCGTCACATTCAGGACGCCGACGTCTACGCGATCCGCCCGCAACTGCGCACCCGCATGAATCTGGAGTGCGCAGTCACGCCGGAAATGCTGGAGATCGCCTGCGCGGTCAAGCCCAGCGACGTCTGCCTGGTGCCCGAAAAGCGCACCGAGCTCACGACCGAAGGCGGGCTGGAAGTCGCCGGCGCCATGGGCCCGGTCTCCGACGCCGTGGCGCTGCTGGCCGAAGCCGGCATCCGCGTGTCGCTGTTCATCGATCCGGACCCGGTCCAGATCGCCGCCGCCGCCAAGGCTGGCGCGCCCGTCATCGAACTGCACACCGGCGCTTACGCCGAAGCCGAGGGCGAAGCCGCCCAGGCCGAGTTGCAACGCATCCGCCTGGCCGTGGCCGAAGGGCTGCGCCACGGGCTACGCGTGAACGCCGGCCATGGCCTGCACTATGGCAACGTCAAGCCGGTGGCCGCGCTGGACGGCATTTCCGAACTCAACATCGGCCACGCCATCGTCGCGCAATCGATCTTCGACGGCTGGGAAAAGGCCGTGCGCGACATGAAGGCGCTGATGGTGCAGGCGCGCCTGCACGCGCTGCGCGGGCTTTGAACGCGGGCCGATGACGCGTTTTGACCGCTAGCCAGGCGATGCCGATGTCCGACTCTTCTTCCGCCACGCCCGCCGGCGCCATTGCCGGCATCGGCATGGACCTTCTGCGCATCGACCGCATCGAACGTGCGCTCGCCCGTCACGGCGACCGGTTTGCCGAAAAGATCCTCGGTCCCGAGGAACTCCTGAAATTCCACGCCCGCCGCGCACGCGACCCGGTCCGCGGGCTGCGCTTTCTGGCCACCCGCTTTGCCGCCAAGGAAGCCTTTTCCAAGGCCATCGGGCTGGGCATGCGCATGCCGATGACCTGGCGGCGCGTGCAGACACTTAACGCGCCGGGCGGCCGCCCGGTGCTGGTGATCGCGCCCGAACTGCTGGGCTGGTACGCTGACCGGTTCGGCGCGGCCCACGTTTCCATTACCGATGAATCCGACATGGCCGCCGCATATGTGGTGGTCGAGCGCAAGCCCTGAGATCGGGGCCATCCCCGCCGGCTTGCCGCACCTAGCTACAAGGACAGCCTCCATGGCCAAGAAAAAATCCAAGGCGGTCCTGCCCCCCGGCCCCGTGATGGTCGATGTGGCGGGATACACGCTCACGAAGGCGGAAAAGAAGCGCCTGCGCCACCCCCTGGTGGGCGGCGTCATTCTTTTTGCCCGCAATTTTGAAAACCGCGCCCAGCTCACCGCGCTGACGCGCCAGATCCACAAGGCCCGTAAGGAGCCGCTGCTGATCCTGGTGGATCACGAAGGCGGCCGCGTGCAGCGCTTCCGCGACGACGGCTTCACGCCCTTGCCCCCGATGCGCGCGCTGGGCGAACTGTGGGACAGCGACCCGTTGCAGGCGATGCGTCTGGCCACCGAGGCCGGCTACGTCCTGGCCGCCGAGCTGCGCGCCTGCGGCGTGGACATGAGCTTCACGCCCGTGCTGGACCTGGATTACGGCGTCAGCAAGGTGATCGGCAACCGTGCCTTCCACCACGATCCTCGCGTGGTGACGATGCTGTCGCGCGCGCTGGTGCAGGGCCTGTCCCTGGCCGGCATGTCGTCGTGCGGCAAGCATTTCCCCGGTCACGGCTACGTGGGCGCCGATTCGCACCACGAGATCCCCGTCGATCCGCGCACGCTGGACGAGATCCTGAAGGACGACGCCGCGCCCTACGCCTGGCTGGGCGACGCCGTGCTGCCGTCCGTCATGCCCGCGCACGTCATCTACCCCAAGGTGGACAAGCATCCGGCCGGCTTTTCCAAGCGCTGGGTGCAGGGCATCCTGCGCAAGCGCCTGGGCTACGATGGCGTCGTGTTCTCGGACGACCTGACCATGGAAGGCGCCTCGGTCGCAGGCGACATCCTGGACCGCGCCAACGCCGCGCTGCGTGCCGGCTGCGACATGGTGCTGGTGTGCAACCGTCCGGACCTGGCCGACGATCTGCTGGCGCGCCTGCAGTTCGACCATGCGCCCGAGTCCGTGGCGCGCATCCGGCGCCTGATGCCGCGTTTCGATGCGCCCGATTGGGACACCCTGCAAGCCGAAAGCCGTTACCAGAATGCCCGACGACTTCAATCTCAAATCGTTCCTGTCTGACCTGCCGCATCTGCCGGGCGTCTACCGGCACCTGGATGCGGCGGGCGAGGTCATGTATGTCGGCAAGGCGCGCGACCTGAAGAAGCGCGTCTCGTCGTATTTCCAGAAGACGCTGTCCAGCCCGCGCATCGCCCAGATGGTGGCGAAGGTGGCGCGGCTTGAGGTCACGGTGACGCGCTCCGAAGCCGAAGCGCTGATCCTGGAAAACAACCTCATCAAGAGCCTGAAGCCGCGCTACAACATCCTGTTCCGCGACGACAAGTCCTATCCGTACCTGCACATCACCGGGCATGACTGGCCGCGCATCGCGTATTACCGCGGCGCCACCAACAAGCGCGGACAGTTCTTCGGCCCGTTCCCCAACGCCTGGGCGGTGCGCGAAACCATCCAGATCCTGCAGAAGGTGTTTCGCCTGCGCACGTGCGAGGACAGCGTCTTCGCCAACCGCTCGCGTCCCTGTCTGCTGCATCAGATCGGGCGCTGCTCGGCGCCGTGCGTGGGCGCGATCGAAGCGGCCGAATACGAGCGCGACGTGCATCGCGCCGTGCGCTTTCTGAACGGCGAGGCCAAGGACGTCATGGGTGAGATCGAGGCCCGCATGCTGCAGGCCTCCATGGAACTGCGCTTCGAGGAAGCCGCGGCGCTGCGCGACCAGATGGGCTCGCTGGCGCGCGTGCTGCATCAGCAGACCATGGAAAACGTCAGCGGCGAGGACACCGACATCATTGCGGTGGCGATTGCCGGCGGCAAGGTCTGCGTCAACCTGGCCATGGTGCGAGGCGGCCGCCATCTGGGCGACAAGCCGTTCTTTCCGTCGCACGCCGAGGGCGAGGCCGCGCCGCAGGTGCTGGAAGCCTTCGTGGCCCAGCATTACACCGACAACGCGATGCCGCCGATCCTGGTCTGTTCCCACACCTTGCCCGATCCCGAGCTGATCGCGCTGCTGGTGGAGCAATCCGGCGGCCGGCCGTCGCGCGTGCTGACGCGTCCGCAGGGCACGCGCCGATCCTGGCTGGAGCAGGCCGCCAAGAACGCCGAGATGGCGCTCGCCCGCGCGCTGACCGAATCCGGCGCCCGCGCCGCCCGCACGCTGGCGCTGGCCGAAGCCCTGGACCTGGACACCGACGAAGCCGCGCTGGACGCCCTGCGCATCGAGTGCTTCGACATCAGTCACACGGCCGGCGAAGCCACCCAGGCCTCCTGTGTGGTGTTCGAACACCACGACATGCAGCCCTCGCTGTACCGCCGCTACAACATCGCCGGCATCACGCCCGGCGACGACTACGCCGCGATGCGCCAGGTGCTGACGCGCCGCTTTGCCAAGGTCGCCGACGGCGACGCGCAGATGCCCGGCCTCGTCCTCATCGACGGCGGCAAGGGCCAGGTCGAGGTCGCGCGCAAGGTCTTCGCGGAACTGGGCCTGGATATCCAGACCCTGGTCGGCGTGGCCAAGGGGGAAGGGCGCAAGGTCGGCCTGGAAACCCTGGTCTTCGCAGACGGCCGCCCGCCCGTCGCGCTGGGCGGCGAATCCGCCGCGCTGATGCTGATCGCCCAGGTCCGCGACGAGGCCCACCGCTTCGCCATCACCGGGATGCGCGCCCGCCGCGCCAAGACGCGCAACGTCTCGCGCCTGGAAGAAATCGAAGGCGTAGGCGCCCGCCGCCGCCAACGCCTCCTGGCCCGCTTCGGCGGCTTCTCCGGCGTCGCCCGCGCCAGCATCGAGGATCTGGCGTCGGTGGACGGTATCTCGCAGGACCTGGCAATCCGCATCTACGAGGCGCTGCGCTGAAGCCCCGGAATCGCCCAGATGTCACGAACTTGTGTCACCCTCGCCGCCGACCACCGAGACGCTAGAACTTGCAGCCTCGCCGATAAGCTCGACGACGAGTTAGAGCGAACGCTCCAATTCAAGCCCAATTCATCAACCCGCCCCCAAATTTCCACCACCCGCTCCCACGAGCAATCCGGGCCGCGCGGATCCGGCTCCGCCGGTCCGCAGAGGCGCCCCCTTGAGGGGGAAGCGCCGAAGGCGCCTCGGGGGTGGGCTCTAGCTGTTAGGATACGGACACTATGCCAATTAACGTTCCCATAATTCTGACGTGGCTGCGAATCGCCATGATCCCGCTGGTGGTCGGGCTGTTCTACCTGCCCGAAAGCTGGATGTCTGTTCCCATGCGCGACACGCTGGCGGCATGGGCATTCATCATTGCCGCGCTGACCGACTGGTTTGACGGCTGGCTCGCCCGGCGCTGGAACCAGACATCGGCATTTGGCGCCTTCCTGGACCCCGTCGCCGACAAGCTGATGGTCTGCGCCGCGCTCATCGTGCTGCTGGACCTGAGCCGTGTCGACGCCTTCATTTCCCTCATCATCATCGGCCGCGAAATCACGATTTCCGCGCTGCGCGAATGGATGGCCAAGATCGGCGCCAGCGCCAGCGTGGCCGTGCACCGCTTGGGCAAGTTCAAGACCGCCGCCCAGATGATCGCGATTCCGTGCCTGCTGTATAACCAGGCGATCTACGGCATCAACACCAAGCTGCTGGGTGACATCCTGATCATCGTGGCCGCGGTGCTGACGGTCTGGTCGATGCTGTATTACCTGCAGCGCGCCTGGCCCGCGATCCGCGAAAAGGCCATGTGACCGATTTCCCGGGCCGGCTGCGCAACAGCCGGCCCGGTGCAGTTGCAATACCGCACGGCGGCCCGGCTCGCGCAAGACGGCCGCCGTGTCACTTCAAGAGCGATACGCCGGCTCGATCCGGCACGGCCCGCCCGCCGCAATCGCCATGAATTCGACGCCCGGACGCAAGTCCGCGCGCCGCCGGAGACAACCCGCGATCCGCCCCAAAGCGGCCCGCAACCTGCCGCCCTTGCGCGGCCTTGTGCAATGAACACCGCTACCGCCGCCACCCCCTTGCTCTCGGACGCCGACGTACGCCGGCGCGACTGGAAAATCATCCTGCTCATCGGCGTGGCGCATGCCTCGTCCCATTTCTTCCAGCTTGTCCTGCCGTCGCTCTACGGCGCGCTGGGCCTGGAGTTCGGGCTGGACTTCGCGCGGCTGGGCTTGCTCGTGTCCACCTTCTACGTGGTGTCCGGCATAGGCCAGGCCTCGTCGGGCTTCGTGGTGGACCGCATCGGCGCGCGCCCCGTGCTGTGGTTCGGGCTGGCCTGCTTCGTGCTGTCGGGCGTGCTGATCGGCTCGGCGACCGGCTACGTCATGCTGATGGCCGCGGCGGTCGTGGGCGGCATCGGCAACTCGGTCTTCCACCCGGCGGACTATTCCATCATCAATCACCGCATCACCGCGCCGCGGCTGGGCCACGCGTTCTCGGCGCACGGGCTGACCGGAAACCTGGGCTGGGCGCTGACGCCCGTGTTCATCACCACGATCACGCTGCTCGCCAATTGGCGCGTGGCGGCATACAGCGCCGCCGGCCTTGTGGCGCTGGTGCTGCTGATGACGGTGTTGGGCCGAGACCTGCTGGGCGGCCCGTCGCCCGTGGACGCCGGCGACGCCAAGGATGCCGGCAATGCGCCCAAACCCGCCGCCAAGCCGCAGGAAGGCGTGCTGGCGACGCTGTCCGCGCTGCTGGCCAAGCCCGCGCTGTGGGGCGCGTTCCTGTTCTTTGCCTGCACGTCGATTGCGCTGTCGTCGGTGCAGAACTACACGATTCCGCTGCTGGGTCAGCTGTACGACCTGTCCAAGGTCACGGCCAGCTCGGCGTTGTCCGGCTACATGGTCGCCTCGGCCGTGGGCATGGCGGCGGGTGGCTTCCTGGTGTCGGCCAATCCGCGCACCGAACGCACCGTCATGGTGGCGCTCATCCTGGCCGGCCTGACGCTGGTCGTGCTGGCGCTGGGTCTCGTGCCGGCCGTGCTGGCCGCGCCCGTAGTGGGCCTGGCGGGCTTCTGCTCGGGCGTGGCCGCGCCGTCGCGCGACATGCTGATCCGCCGCGTGACGCCCAAGGGCTCCACCGGGTCGGTCTACGGCCTGGTGTATTCCGGCATGGACGTCGGCTCGGCCCTGGGGCCGCTGGCCTTCGGCCTGCTGCTGGACGCTGGTCTGCGGCAGGGCCCGTGGGTGGGCGCGGGCGTGGCGTTTGCCGTGGCCGCGTTTCTGGCCCAGTGGATCGCGGTGCAGGCGCGCCGCGCCGAACCGCCGGCCGCGGTGGCCGCCGCGCGTCCCTGACTATTTGACCGTCCCGGACGGCGCCAACACCACGTTGCGCGCCGTCAAGATTCCCTTTCAAGCCAGGGCGGCGCTCCGCCCAGCTTGACGCCTCGCAAGGTTGCGGCATGGCTTCATCGCTGTAATAACCATGTAGCCGCACTGGTTATTCACAGGAGAAGCAAATGAGAAAGAAAACAACGTTGCTGGCCGCGGGGCTGGTACTCGGACTGTGGGCAGGACAGGTCTGGAGCGCGTCGCAAGAACCCATCCAGCCCATCGAACCGGCCGTCATCAAGGAGCCGGCCAAGGTCGAACTCGGCAAGAAGCTCTTCTTCGATCCCCGTCTGTCGCGCTCCGGCGCAATCTCCTGTAATTCGTGCCACAACCTTGCCATGGGCGGCTCGGACAACCTGAAGGCCTCCATCGGCCACAAGTGGCAGCAGGGCGGTATCAACTCGCCGACGGTGCTCAATTCCAGCCTGAACATCGCCCAATTCTGGGACGGCCGTGCCAAGGACTTGCGCGAACAGGCGGGAGGCCCGATCGAAAATCCGATGGAAATGGCCTCCACGCACGAGCTGGCGGTGCAGGTGCTCAATTCCATCCCGGGTTACCGCGCCGAATTCAAGCAGGTCTTCGGCAAGGACACGATCACCATCGGCGAAGTCACCAGCGCGCTGGCCGCGTTTGAGGAAACGCTGGTCACGCCGAACTCGCGCTTCGACCAATGGCTCAAGGGCGACAAGAAGGCATTGACCGTGCGCGAGCTGGCCGGGTACGACCTCTTCAAGAACAGCGGCTGCGTCGCCTGCCACAACGGCGTGGCGGTGGGCGGCAACTCGTTCCAGAAGATGGGTCTCGTCACACCCTACGTCACCGAGAACAAGGCCGAAGGCCGCGCTGCGGTCACGGGCAAGGACGCGGACCGCTTCAACTTCAAGGTGCCCACGCTGCGCAATGTGGCGCTGACCTATCCGTACTTCCATGACGGCGAAGCGGCCACGCTGACGCAGGCCGTCGACGTGATGGGCCGCCTGCAGCTGGGCCGCACGTTCACGCCCGAGGAAAACGGCCAGATCGTTGCGTTCCTGAAGACGCTGACGGGCGACCAGCCGGTCATCCAGTACCCCTTCCTGCCCCCGTCCGAAGACGACACGCCGCGGCCCGAGCCCTTCGTGAAGTGATGCGAAAACGGTGAAGCCAACGCGGTAAAGCAAAACGGCCGTCCGGAGGGGCGGCCGTCGCGATAAGCCCCGCTAATGCGGGGCTTATCCAAGGGGCGTGCCTATTACTGGCGGACGGTACGCACGTCCGCCGGCGGCGCCGTTTCAAAATTGCTGCGCCACGGATTGATGTCCAGCCCGCCGCGACGCGTATACCGCGCGTACACCGTCAACTGCTCCGGGCCGCAGGCCTGCATGATGTCGCTGAAAATCCGCTCCACGCAGTGCTCGTGGAATTCCGCGTGCTGGCGGAACGACACCACATACCGCAGCAGGGATTCGCGGTCGATCGGCTTGCCCCGGTAGCGGATCTGCACCGTGGCCCAATCGGGCTGGCCCGTCACCGGGCAGTTCGACTTCAACAGGCGCGACGCCAGCGTTTCCTCGACCACCTCGCCCGCACGGGTGCGCAGCAGCTCGGGCGCGGGCTCGTACGTGTCGATCTCGATATCCAGCTTGTCTATATAGATGCCGTCCAGCTCGCCCATCTGCAGCTCGGAAAACCGCTGCGGCAGGAAGAAGTCCAGGCCGACCGGCGCGCCCGCGGCGGCGCTCAGGTCGCGTTCCAACCGGCCGCGCAGCGCCGCCGAATTGACCAGGCGGGTCTGGTTGAAGGAATTCAGGTACAGCTTGAACGACTTGGACTCGATGATGTTGGGGCTGTCCGCCGGCACCGAAAACGTCGCCATCGCCACCCGCGGCTTGCCCTTGGCATCCAGCCACGACAGCTCATAGGCGTTCCACAGGTCCACGCCCGTGAAGGGCAGGCTGCCGGCAGTCAGATTGAGCGCCGCCCGGTTGTGCGAGCGCGCAATGGGAAACAGCAGCGAGGGATCGTATTGCGAGGCGTAGGCCACGCTCTGCCCAAGCGGGCCGTGAGACAGGGTCATAGCAGAGACAAATAAAACGGGGGGATGCGGCATTGTAGGCGCTTGGAAAAACGGCTGATTTTCCGCAATGTGAAACGTAACTCTCGGCATGTGAAAGTCCGTGCTGCGCAGCAGCGGGGCGGCATTTCACAAACGACAATGGCGTTTCACTATACAAAATAACACTCATAAGTTATTGATTTTCATAGCTAAGATTTTTCGTCTTGTATAAGACCCGGCTTCACATTGCTCCGCAGCACAGGCATAGACTTTCTCCCATCGATTCACGCAACGCCAGACGCGAATCTTTTGAAGTCTCTTATCACTGACCAGGAGCATCACAATGAGCAATCGCGAAACCGAAATCCGCAACCTCCAGAAAGATTGGGCCGAAAACAACCGCTGGCAGGGCATCAAGCGCGACTACAGCGCCGAGGACGTCATCCGCCTGCGTGGCTCGATCAGTGTCGAACACACGCTTGCCCACCGCGGCGCCACGCGCCTCTGGGAACTCCTGCACAGCGAGCCGTTCGTCAATTCGCTGGGCGCCCTGACCGGCAACCAGGCCATGCAGCAGGTCAAGGCTGGCCTGAAGGCCATCTACCTGTCGGGCTGGCAGGTCGCCGGCGACGCCAACCTGGCCGGCGAAATGTATC
Source organism: Achromobacter spanius (assembly GCF_002966795.1). Classification (GTDB taxonomy): domain Bacteria; phylum Pseudomonadota; class Gammaproteobacteria; order Burkholderiales; family Burkholderiaceae_B; genus Achromobacter; species Achromobacter spanius_D. The sequence continues at coordinate 4,021,006 of NZ_CP023270.1, read as the reverse complement.
CCGACCAGTCGCTCTATCCCGCCAACTCCGTGCCGCAGGTGGTTCGCCGCATCAACAATTCGTTGACGCGCTGCGACCAGATCCAGTGGATGGAAGGCAAGAACCCCGGCGACGAAGGCTATATCGACTTCTTCGCGCCCATCGTGGCGGACGCCGAGGCCGGTTTCGGCGGCGTGCTCAACGCCTATGAACTGATGAAGGCCATGATCGAGGCCGGCGCGTCGGGCGTCCACTTCGAAGACCAGCTCGCTTCCGTGAAGAAGTGCGGCCACATGGGCGGCAAGGTGCTGGTGCCCACCCGTGAAGCCGTGGCCAAGCTGGTCTCGGCCCGCCTCGCCGCCGACACGATGGGCACGCCCACGCTGCTGCTGGCCCGCACCGACGCCGACGCCGCCGACCTGGTGACCAGCGACGTCGACGAAAACGACCGTCCCTTCATCACGGGCGACCGCACGGTGGAAGGCTTCTTCCGCACCCGCGCCGGCATCGATCAGGCCATTTCCCGCGGCCTGGCCTACGCGCCGTATGCCGACTTGATCTGGTGCGAAACGTCCACGCCCAACCTGGAATACGCCCGCAAGTTCGCGGACGCCATCCATCGCCAGTTCCCGGGCAAGCTGCTGGCCTACAACTGCTCGCCGTCCTTCAACTGGAAGAAGAACCTGGACGACGGCACCATCGCCAAGTTCCAGCGCGAACTGGGCGCCATGGGCTACAAGTTCCAGTTCATCACGCTGGCCGGCTTCCACGCACTGAACTACGGCATGTTCGAGCTGGCCCACGGCTACGCCCGCCGCCAGATGAGCGCCTTCGTGGAACTGCAGCAGAAGGAATTCGCCGCCGCCGAAATGGGCTTTACCGCCGTGAAGCACCAGCGCGAAGTGGGCACGGGCTACTTCGACGCCGTGACGCAGACGATCGAGGGCGGCAAGTCGTCCACGACCGCGCTGACCGGCTCGACCGAAGAAGCGCAGTTCGAACACGGCAAGACGCAGAAGGCGGCATAACGCGGCTGTGTCGGCCGGCGGTGTCCGGTCCCCGCAAGGGGGCTGGGCACCGCATGCAGGTGTGTAGTTGCAGGTGCTGTTGTAGGGTGGATTCAAGGGTGCCTGCGGGCACCCTCTTTTTTTGGTTCACGACGACGCTATTACCGCAGTACGCTGGACGGTGCGAAGGCCAGGGTGCCCGAACGGTCTTCTCCTTTTTCATCGTCAGGAGCCATCCATGAACGCGTCCATGCACGCCATCATCCGTGAAACCGCAGAGGCATCCGCACAAGGCCGCATCCACTTCGGCCAAGTCGTCGGTCAACTGGCCGACGCAGGCGTCGAATCCTATGTGGTCGACTTCCGGGCTCGCCGTACCGCCTACTACCTGCCTGATGACCAGACGCTGGACATCCCGCTGGATACCCCAGATGTCGCCATCGCCAACGACTTCGATGCGGCCGCACTGCAAGCCGCGATTCGCGGCGCGCAGCGGGGCGAGGTGATGTACCCGGAATTCAAACGCTTAAGTTGCGCGGCGGGTTGCGTCGGCTACGCGGTGTGGATCGCTGGCCGGCACGTTACGTATTTCGGCCGCCGCGGCGAAGCCCATGACGAGAAGTTTCCCGACTGAACCCGGGCCGCCCTGGCAGGCCTATGCGGCGGCGCGCGCTTCCTTCAGCGACGCCATGTCGATCACGAAGCGATACTTCACATCGTTCTTCAACAGCCGCTCGTAGGCATCGTTGACGGCCTGGATCGGCACCATCTCGACATCGCTGACGATGTTGTGTTCGGCGCAGAAATCCATCATCTCCTGGGTTTCTTCCATGCCGCCGATTGCCGAGCCCGCCAGGGACTTGCGGCCCATGATGAGGTTGGCGCCGGGAATCGGATCCAGCGGCGTCAGCGCGCCCACCAGCGCCATGGTGCCGTCCAGCGCCAGCAGCGCCATGTACGGATTGACGTCATGGCTGACAGGCACGGTGTTCAGCAGGAAGTCGAAGGTGCCGGCGTGCGCCGCCATGGCGTCGGCATCGCGCGAGACCAGCACGTCGTCCGCGCCCAGGCGCTTGGCGTCGCGCGCCTTGTCGGCAGAAGTCGTGATCATCACCACGTGCGCACCCATCGCGTGCGCGAACTTCACGCCCATGTGGCCCAGGCCGCCCAGACCGATGACGCCCACCTTCTTGCCCGGGCCGACCTTCCAGTGGCGCAGCGGGGAATAGGTGGTGATGCCGGCGCACAGCAGCGGCGCGACCGCCTTCAGATCGAGCTTGTCGGACACCTTTACGACAAAATGCTCACGCACCACGATGCGATCGGAGTAGCCGCCAAACGTCAGCTGGTCGCTGCCGCGCTCCTTGTCGTTGTAGGTCAGCGTGGCGTTCTCTTCGCAATACTGTTCCAGGTTCAGCTGGCACGCCTTGCAGTGGCGGCAGGAATCGACCATGCAGCCCACGCCGGCGTAATCGCCCACCTTGAACTTCGACACGTTCTTGCCCACCTGCGCGACGCGGCCGATGATCTCGTGGCCGGGCACCATCGGGTACATGGAATTGCCCCAGTCGCCGCGTGCCTGATGCAGATCGGAGTGGCAGATGCCGCTATACAGAATGTCGATCAGCACATCGTCATCGCCAGGTTCGCGGCGGGTGAAGCTGAAGGGGACGAGCGGGGTGTCGGCGCTGTGCGCGGCGTAGCCTTGGGCTTGGATCATGACGGCCTCTTGGGGTATTTGTTGAGCAGGCGTTCACAATATGCCTGGCAGGGAGCCCATTCAAGCTAGAATTTCGGCATGATTTATTGAATGAATTTGCATAATCATGCCGCTCGACAACCTGTCCCATCTTGCCGCGTTCTCAGCGGTGGCCCGCCTGGGAAGTTTCCGCAAGGCGGGCGAAGAGCTCAGCCTGTCCACGTCGGCGGTCAGCTACGCGATCCGCAAACTGGAAGAGCGGCTGGGCGTGAATCTCTTTAACCGCACGACGCGCAGCGTGGCCCTGACCGACGCGGGCCAGCGCCTGGCCGAGCGCCTGCAGCCGGTGCTGCACGGGCTGGACGACGCGCTGGACGAAATGAACCACTTTCGCGGCTCGGCCGCCGGCACGCTGCGCATCAACACGTCGCGCGCGGCCTCGTACCTGCTCCTGATGCCGATGGCGGGACGGTTCCTGGCCGCCTATCCGGACATCCGGCTGGAGATCGGCGAGGACGACAGCTTCGTCGACATCGTGAAATCCGGCTTCGACGCGGGCGTGCGGCTGATCGATGCCGTGCCCGAAGACATGGTGGCGGTGCCGATCGGCCCGGCGCTGCGCTCCGTGGTGGTGGCCTCGCCGGAGTATCTGCGGGACCGCGAGGCGCCACGGCATCCGGCTGACTTGATGAGGCACGAGTGCGTGCGCTACCGCTTTCCCAGCGGCCGGTACTTCAAGTGGGAATTCAAACGGGACGGCGAGGCGCTGGAGTTGGACGTGCCCGGGCGCCTGGCCCTGAGCGACGTGCATGCCGAGGTGCGGGCGGCCACCGACGGCATCGGCATCGGCTACGTGCCGGAAAACTACGTCGCCGGACTGTTGGCGTCCGGCAGGCTGGTCCGGCTGTTGGACGACTGGTGTCCCACGATCCCCGGATTCATGCTGTATTACCCCCGGCAGCGCCGCGTGTCATCGGCGCTGCGGGCGTTCATCGACATGGCGCGCCAGTGACACACCGAGCGCGAACCCGCCGGCCCGGCTAGCCGGCTTCGGCCTCGGCGCCGTACAGCGCCGCCAGGCACTCGGCCAGCGGCGCGATGCCCTTGGCCAGTTCGTCGACGGCCGCGGCGTCCACGCGCGGCAGCGGCGGGATTTCGGCCAGCACGCGCACGCCGCCAAAGCGCTCGATGGCTTCCTTGTTGCCCGCGGACGGCGGGCCGCTCATCACCACGCCCAGCACCGGAATGCCGCGCCGCTGCAATGCCGTGAGGCTCAGCAAGGTGTGATTGATGGTGCCCAGCCCGCTGCGCGCCGCCAGCACCACGGGCATGTCCAGGCGCGCGATCAGGTCGATCATCATGTGCGTGTCGTCGATCGGCACGTACAGGCCGCCGGCGCCTTCCACGATCAGCGGCGCGCGCGTCGGGGGCGGCACGATGCTGGTGGCGTCGACCACCGTGTCTTCCAGCGTGGCGGCGGCCCACGGCGACAGCGGCGCCTGCAGCACGTAGGCGGGCAGGTGCAGGCGTTGGGGCGGCAACTGCGCCAGCTGGGCCACGGTGTCGGTGTCGCCGGGCTCGTCGGCCACGCCGGTCTGCACGGGTTTCCAATAGTCCGCATTCCAGGCGCGGGCCAGGATTGCCGACACCAGCGTCTTGCCGATACCGGTGTCGGTGCCGGTCACGAAAACCCCGATGGGGCGCCGCGTCGATGTCTTCTGCATACCGCAAGCCAGGTGAATGGTCACCATGGCCCCATGTTGGTCGAGCGCGGCCGGACAGCGCCGGAACCTGCGGACGCGCCGCGGGCGTAGGGATGGCGGGCTGCGGCAGGGTGATGGACAGCTGCGGCGGCCAGAGCACTGTTTTATCAGTTGCCCCGTCGGCGCGCCACCCGTCACATAGATCAGTGCCGGTGGATGGGCGGCCGGCATGATGGGGAGGCGGGGAGGCGGCGGGGCGTCGGCAAATCGTCTTTGGCGTCTTGATTCAGATCAAGGCGATCGGGGACAGGCCTGATTACCATCGCCAACATGCGTGCCAAATCCATTTTCGCCGTCCCGGCCAGCCTGCCCGATGCCGACCGCCAGCAACGCCGCCATGCGCTGGTGCGTCTGTCGCTCGCCTGGCTGGCAATGATGCAGGTCATGATGTTCGCGTGGCCCGGCTATCTGCGCCACGAATCCATGCCCGCGGACGCGCTGGAAACGCTGGACTGGGCCATCGTCCTCATGAACTGGGCCAGCTTCGCGCTGACCGTGCCGGTCGTCCTGTACTCGGCGTGGCCCATCTGGCGCCACGCGGGCGCCAACCTGCGGCAAGGCCGCGCCGGCATGGACGTGCCGGTGGCGCTCGGCATCGTCGCCGCCTTCATCCCCAGCGTCCACGCCACCTATACGGGGCGGGGCGAAGTCTATTTCGATTCGGTCACGATGTTCGTGGCGTTCCTGCTGACCGCCCGATATCTCGAACTGTGCGCGCGCCAATCCTTCGGCGGCGCGGGTTCCGCTGGCCGGCGCCATGCCCGCGTCGAAGACCAGCGCCTGCAACTGGGGGCGCGCGCCGACCGGGTGGCGTCGCGGTTCGTCATGGTGCAGGTCTTGCTGGCGCTGGCCGCCGCGGCGGGCTGGGCCTACATCGATCCCGCCCACAGCATCCCGGTCATGGTGGCGCTGCTGGTCATGAGCTGTCCCTGCGCCATGTCCATGGCTGTGCCCACCGCCATGGCCTCCGCGCACAGCGCGCTGGCTGCACACCCCGACATGCCCGAGGCCGCGCTTGACGCGCTGCTTGCCGAGGCCCGGCGCAAGGCGCGGCAAAACCTTTACGTTTCGCTCGTCTGGCATCTGCTGATGACGCCGCTGGCCCTGGTGGGCTGGGTCACGCCCTGGCTTGCCGCCATCACCATGCTGGTGTCGTCGCTGGCCGTGGCCTACAACTCCTGGCGCCTGTGCCGCCGCGACTGGTCGGGCCGTCTGGCCGCTGACGCCGCGCTGGGGGCCGCGCCTTGACCATCCTCTACCTGCTCCTGCCGCTGTCGCTGCTTTTCGTGCTGGCGATCGGCGTATCGCTGTGGTGGGCCGTCTTCAACGGTCAGTACGACGACACCGACAGCGCCGGCACGGCCATCCTGCGCGACGACGACAGCGGCGCTGCTGGCCGCCGGTAGTTGCCGCCGCAAATTACCACCGCGAATTACCACCGCTGATCGCCGCCGCAGACCCCGCCGCGGCGCATTGGCGAAGCCTTTTCACAGCCCGATACCCCTAATAGCGTTGCGGTTATGCAGCGATGTCCAATGCGTCGCAACCCGGTTGATCCAAATCAACGCCTCGTAGAGTGACTAGTCCCATCATCGAAGCCTGGAAGTTCTTGTTACTTTAGGGGATGGGTGATGAACGATTGCCCCGCAATCGCAAGCAAGTCCGATACCTTCAACTACAAGGTCGTGCGGCAGTTCGCCATCATGACCGTGGTCTGGGGCATTGTCGGCATGGCTGTCGGTGTTTTTCTGGCCGCTCAGCTAATTTGGCCTCAATTGAATTTCGACACCGCATGGCTCAGCTACGGCCGCCTGCGCCCGCTGCACACCAACGCCGTGATCTTCGCCTTCGGCGGCAGCGCACTTTTCGCGACGTCCTACTACGTCGTCCAGCGCACCTGTCAGGCGCGCCTGTTCTGCGACAAACTCGCCGCCTTCACGTTCTGGGGCTGGCAGGTTGTCATCGTGGCCGCGGCCATCACCTTGCCCATGGGCTTTACCAGCAGCAAGGAATACGCCGAACTCGAATGGCCCATCGACATCCTGATCACGCTGGTCTGGGTCGCTTACGCCATCGTGTTCTTCGGCACCATCATCAAGCGCCGGTCCAAGCACATTTACGTGGCCAACTGGTTCTTCGGCTCGTACATCCTCACCATCGCCATCCTGCACATTTTCAACAACATTGAAATGCCGGTGTCGATGTGGAAGTCCTACTCCGCCTACGCGGGCGTGCAGGACGCCATGGTGCAGTGGTGGTACGGCCACAACGCGGTGGGCTTCTTCCTGACCACCAGCTTCCTGGGCATGATGTATTACTTCGTGCCCAAGCAGGCCGGCCGTCCCATCTACTCGTATCGCCTGTCCATCGTCCACTTCTGGGCGCTGGCCTTCACGTACATGTGGGCGGGCCCGCACCATCTGCTGTACACGTCGCTGCCCGACTGGACCCAGTCGCTGGGCATGACCTTCTCGCTGATCCTGCTGGCGCCTTCCTGGGGCGGCATGATCAACGGCATCATGACCTTGCAGGGCGCCTGGTACAAGCTGCGCACCGACCCGATCCTGAAGTTCATGGTCACCGCGCTGTCCTTCTATGGCATGTCCACGTTCGAAGGCTCGATGATGTCGATCCGCACCGTGAATGCGCTGTCGCACTACACGGACTGGACCATCGGCCACGTGCACTCCGGCGCGCTGGGCTGGGTCGCCATGATTTCGTTCGGCTCGCTCTACTACCTGATCCCGCGCCTCTACGGCCGCGAAAAGATGTACAGCGTGAAGGCCATCGAACTGCACTTCTGGATCGCGACCATCGGCGTGGTGCTGTACATCGCCGCCATGTGGATCGCCGGCGTGCAGCAGGGCCTGATGTGGCGCGACACGTCGCCGGACGGCACCCTGGTCTACAGCTTCGTCGAGGAACTGAAGACGCGCGTTCCGTACTACCTGATCCGTTTGCTGGGTGGAACCCTGTTCTTGTGCGGTGTGTTCGTCATGGCCTGGAACGTATGGAAGACGGTGAGCGGCGCGACCGCGGTCAACCCCGCCATTCCGCAAGACGATTCCCATGCCGCCCGTCCGACGGTCCCCGCGACCGCCGTGCCGGCCACTGTTTGACGAGGACATCATGGCCAACAAGAATCACGGCTTCTTTTCTCACCAGACCCTCGAGAAGAACATCGGCTGGATGATCATCGCCAGCATCCTGGTGGTCTCCTTCGCGGGCCTGGTCCAGATCATCCCGCTGTTCTTCCAGCACAGCACCACCCAGCCCGTGGCGGGCGTCGAACCCTACAGCCCGCTGCGGCTGATGGGCCGCGACGTCTACATCCGCGAAGGCTGCGTGGGCTGCCACTCGCAACAGGTGCGCGTGCTCGCCGCCGAGGTCCAGCGCTACGGCTCGTACTCGCTGGCGTCCGAGTCGGTGTTCGACCACCCGTTCCTGTGGGGTTCCAAGCGCACGGGTCCCGACCTGGCGCGTGTCGGTGAACGCTACTCCGACGACTGGCACCGCCGCCACCTGCGCGATCCGCGCAAGGAAGTGCCGGAATCCAACATGCCCGCCTACCCGTGGCTGGAAAAGACGGTCATCACCGGCCAGAACGTAGACCAGCGCATGCGTGCCCTGCGTGCCCTGGGCGTGCCCTACACCGACGAAGAAATCGCCGCCGCGCCCAAGGCCATCGAGGGCAAGACGGAAGAAGACGCGCTGGTGGCCTACCTGCAAGGCCTGGGTGTTGGCGTCCGCAAGGCGCAGTTGGCCAAGCAGGCCGAAGAGGCCAAGGCCGAAGCCGCCAAGAAGGCTCAGCAACCCGCCGCGCCTGCGGCCACGGGAGGCTGATCATGGTCGGCTACCTGAGCGCAATCGTCACCGCCATCTCGATGGCAACCTTTTTCGGCATCGTCTGGTGGGCCTGCTCGCGCGGCCGCCAGGGCGCCAACCGCGAATCGGCCATGTTGCCGTTCGCACTGCCCGATGAATTCGGACAGGCACAACAAGATGGAGCGAATCGGTCATGAGCGATTTCGTTAATGGCTTCTGGGGGTATTTCATCTCGATCGTCGCCGTGGGCGGGGTGGTGTGGTGCGTGTGGCTGCTGTACACGCAACGCCGCTGGCTCAGCGCCAAGCCGGCCAGCGGCCAGGTCGAGGACACGGGCCACGTCTGGGACGGCGACCTGACCGAGCTCAACAACCCGGTCCCCACCTGGTGGACGTGGATGTACCTGCTGGCCTGCGCCTTTGCATTGGGTTATCTGTTCCTGATGCCGGGCCTGGGCGAATACAAGGGCAAGCTGGGTTTCAGCAGCGCCGGGGAACTGGAGCAGCAGCAGGCCAAGATGGCCGAAGCTGTCCGGCCCATCTACGCGCGCTTCGACACCATGACGGTGCCGCAGGTTGCACAGGATCCGGGCGCCCGCGAAATCGGCCAGCGCCTCTTCCTGAACACCTGCTCGCAGTGCCACCGATCGGATGCCAAGGGTGGCCCCGGCTATCCCAACCTGACGGACGACGACTGGCTGCACGGCGGCTCGCCCGAAGCCATCATGCAGACCATCAAGGAAGGCCGCCACGGCATCATGCCGCCCTGGAAGGCATCCATCGATCCCAAGATGGCCGGCGACATCGCGCAGTACGTGCGTTCGCTGTCGGGCCTGACCTCCGATCCGATCCGCGTGTTCCGCGGCAAGCGTGAGTTCGCCAACTTCTGCGTCGCCTGTCACGGTGTCGATGGCAAGGGCAACCAGCTCGTCGGCGCGCCGAACCTGACGGACGACGTCTGGCTCTACGGCAGTTCGGAAACCAGCATCGTCAAGACCATTCTTGATGGCCGCGACAACCAGATGCCGGCGCACGAGCACATCCTGACCCCGGATCAGATCAAGATCCTGACTGCCTGGGTCTGGGGGCTGTCGAACAAGCCGGATGCGCAGAACCCGGCGCAGAGCCAGGCCGCTGCGGCGCCTGCCGAGTCTGGCACGGCGAAGCAGTGAACGAGCAGCACGTAAATGGGAGGCCGCGCCGCGGCCTCCCATAACACTAAGCACTTACAAGCACGGAGCAGCAAATGGAAGATGGGTCAACCGCAAGCGTCAGCACTTCGCCTGGCGGTGACCCGCCGCCCTGGCGGCCGCACACGCGGCCGCCGCGTCCGGGCCAGGAAACCCTGGAACAGACACTGGCGGGGGTGCGCAGCAAGATCTATCCGCGATCCGTCAGTGGCATCTTTGCTCGCTGGCGTATCGCGTTCGTCTTTATCACGCAGATCATCTTCTACGGCTTGCCCTGGTTGCAATGGAACGGGCGCCAGGCTGTGCTGTTCGACCTGGGCGCGCGCAAGTTCTACATCTTCGGCCTGGTGCTGTGGCCGCAGGACGTCGTGTACCTTGCCGTGTTGCTCATCATCTCGGCATTGGCGCTGTTTCTCTTTACCGCGGTGGCCGGTCGGCTGTTCTGCGGGTACGCCTGTCCCCAGACCGTCTACACCGAAATCTTCATGTGGATCGAGCGCAAGGTCGAAGGCGACCGCATCGCGCGCATCCGGCTGGACGAATCGCCCTGGAGTTGGCGCAAGTTCCGCCTGAAGTTCACCAAGCATTTCCTGTGGATCGCGCTGGCGTGGTGGACGGGTTCCACGTTCATCGGCTATTTCGCGCCCATCCGGGAACTGGGCCACGAACTCTTCGCGCTGCAACTGGGCGCGTGGCAGTGGTTCTGGATGCTGTTCTACGGCTTTGCCACCTGGGGCAATGCCGGCTTCATGCGGGAATCGGTCTGCAAGTACATGTGCCCGTACGCCCGCTTCCAGAGCGTGATGGTCGATCCGGACACTTTTGTCGTCACCTACGACAAGCGCCGCGGCGACCCGCGCGGGGGCCGTTCGCGCAAGGTCGACCACAAAGCCAAGGGGCTGGGCGACTGTGTCGATTGCAGTCTTTGCGTGCAGGTCTGCCCGACCGGCATCGACATCCGCGACGGCCTGCAGTACATGTGCATCGGCTGCGGCGCGTGTATCGACGCCTGTGATCAGGTGATGGACAAGATGCAGTACGAGCCCGGTCTCATCCGCTACACGTCCGAACACGCCATGCTGGACGGCCTGTCGTCCAAGAGCGCGCGGTCGCACCTGCTGCGGCCGCGTGTCCTGATCTACGGCGCGCTGATCCTCGTGCTGGCGATCGCGTTTGTCGCGTCGTTGGTGGTGCGCAATCCGCTGCGTGTCGACATCATGCGCGACCGTGGCGGCCTGGGCCGCGAGGTTGCGGGCGGCATGATCGAAAACGTCTACCGCCTGCAGATCATCAACACATCGGACTCGCCGATGCGCCTGCGCCTGTCGGCCGAAGGCATGCCGGACCTGGCGGTGATGGCAGGCCGGCAAGGTTCGGACGTGGTCGATGTCGAACCCGCCGCCAACAAGCTCTTGCCCATGGTCATCCGTGCGCCGGCGGGCGCCGAGCCCGGCGCCCATGCCATCACGCTGCGCGCCAAGGGGCAGGACGGCGAGAACCGGCAGGTCGAAACCGACGAAGCCGCCAGTTTCTACGTGCCCGAGTAGGGCTGATATCCGCCCTGGCCACTACAAGGAATATTCATGAACACTGCACAAATCACCCTCGACCCCGCCGACGCGGCGCGTCTCGTCAAACCCTGGTATCGCGAGCCGTGGCCTTGGATCCTGATGGCCGGCCCGTTTGCCGCCATGGTCGGCTGCTTCATCACCATCTACTTCGCGATGACCCAGTTTGCCAGCCAGCCCATCCAGGAGGGCGTGGTCAAGCGCGGCCTGGTCATCGAACAGACCGCGTCCGGCGCGGCCGCGAGCCAGGCGCCGGCGGCCGCCAGCCCCGCGGCCGCCAAACCTTGATCGGGGGAGTTCACGCATGGGATTGCGATCGTTGATGTGGATCCTGTGGCCGTCGTTCATGGCGGCCGCTGCGGGAAGCGCGCTGATCTTTGCCCTGATCGACCCCCTTGATGTGGCCATCTTCGGACACGTCCCGACGGGCCGGATGGGCTTTTACACCGTGTCGTTCTTCGTCCTGTGGATGATGGCCGGCCTGTCCAGCGCGCTGACGGCTTACCTGATGCCCAAGGTGGAAGAGGACGACGACTTCTAGTCCAGTGTTCCCAAAAAGAAAACACACCGTTCCGCCAGGCTGAACAAGCGCGGGCTGCGCGACGGGTAAAATCCTCCGGCTATGGTCAAGTTGGGGGCTCGCGTGCAGCCAGTCATTGCAGTACAAGGCTTATCCAAGCAATATGCGTCCGGATTCCAGGCGCTCAAGAACGTCAACCTGGACATCCAGCGCGGCGAAATTTTTGCGTTGCTCGGGCCGAACGGCGCGGGCAAGACGACGCTGATCAGCATCATCTGCGGCATCGTCAATCCCACCCACGGCACCGTGCTGGCCGATGGGCACGACATCGTGACGGATTTTCGCGCCGCCCGGTCCAAGATCGGACTGGTGCCGCAGGAAATCTCCACGGACGCGTTCGAAAGCGTCTGGAACACCGTCACCTTCAGCCGCGGCCTGTTCGGCAAGCCGGCAGACCCCGCCTATATCGAAAAGGTCCTGCGCGATCTGTCGCTGTGGGACAAGAAGGACAGCCGCATCATGGCGCTGTCCGGCGGGATGAAGCGGCGCGTCATGATTGCCAAGGCGCTGTCGCACGAGCCGGCCATCCTGTTTCTGGATGAGCCCACCGCGGGCGTCGACGTCGAATTGCGGCGCGGCATGTGGGAAATGGTGCGGCGGCTGCGCGAAAGCGGCGTCACCATCATCCTTACCACGCACTACATCGAAGAAGCCCAGGAAATGGCGGACCGCATCGGCGTGATCCGCAAGGGTGAAATTATCCTCGTCGAAGAAAAGGATGCGCTGATGGCCAAGCTGGGCAAGCGCCAGCTTGCGCTGACGCTGAAGGCGCCGCTGCCGGGCATTCCGACGGCGCTGGACGCCTACCAGCTCGAGCTTTCGCCGGACGGCTACAAGCTTGTCTATACCTACGACAATGAGCGCGGCGGCGATATTTCGCGTCTGCTGCAGGACTTGAGCCGCCTGCAGATCGAATTCGCAGATCTGAACACCTCGGAAAGCTCGCTCGAGGACATCTTTGTCAGCCTGGTGCACGGTCAATCATGAACTTCTACGCCATTCGCGCCATCTACCTTTTTGAAATGGCCCGCGCCTGGCGCACGCTGATGCAAAGCGTGCTGTCGCCGGTGATTTCAACGTCGCTTTACTTTGTCGTGTTCGGCTCGGCCATCGGTTCGCACATGGTCGAAATTGACGGCGTGAGCTACGGGGCGTTCATCGTTCCCGGCATGATCATGCTGTCGCTCTTGACGCAGAGCGTGGCCAATGCCTCGTTCGGCATCTACATGCCGCGCTTTTCCGGCACGATCTACGAGATCCACTCCGCGCCCATTTCCTACGTGGAAATCCTGATGGGTTACGTTGGCGCGGCCGCCAGCAAGTCCATCATTCTGGGCCTCATCATGCTGGCCACCGCGCGGCTGTTCGTGGCTTTCGACGTGGCGCATCCGTTCTGGATGCTGTCGTTCCTGGTGCTGACCGCGGTGACGTTCAGCCTGTTCGGCTTCATCATCGGGATCTGGGCCGACGGGTTTGAGAAGCTGCAGATCATTCCGCTGATGATCATTACGCCGCTGACCTTCCTGGGCGGCACGTTCTATTCGATCAACATGCTGCCGCCGTTCTGGCAGACGGTCACGCTGTTCAATCCCGTGGTCTACCTGGTCAGCGGTTTCCGCTGGGCATTCTTTGGCGTGGCGGACGTGAGCATCGGGATCAGCGTGGGCATGACGCTCGCCTTCCTGGTAGCGTGCCTGATCGGCGTGCGCTGGATCTTCAAGACGGGCTACCGTTTGAAGACCTGATGTGCCGAGGCCCCGGCCCTGCCGGAATGCCACCCAGTAAAGACAACGCGCCGCATGTCCGATTCAGGGCATGCGGCGCGTTGTTTTTACTGGGGTAGCGGTCGCGGGTTTGCGTTTGCGTTTGCAACTGCGTGCCCGTCAACGCCTGGGCTTACTGCGCCGGGCGCATCTTCATCAGGCGATCGCGCAACTGGGGATCCTGCTGCACGGCCTGGCCGATGCCGTTGAATTCCTCGACCGACAGGCCGTCCGCGCGCACCAGCTTGACCATTTTTTCGTCAGCTTCCTTGACGACCTTCTGCTTGGCGTCGTCGGTCTTGGCGGCATCGACCTTGGGACGATACTCGTCAACGACGCCCGAAATCTTCTGCGATGCCGACGCGAACTTCTGCAATTGCTGATCCGTCGGCTTCTGCACGGCGGGCGCCATGCCCGGCGGGGTTTGTCCTTGGGTTTGCGTCTGTGCCGGGGCCTGCGCGCCCTGTTGCGCCAAAGCAGGTGCACCGGACAGCGCCGTCGTCAGAATGGCGGCGGATAGGAATGCGTATTTGGAACGCTGCATGAAAACTCCTTGTTCCGGTTGAAAGTCCGACCATGATGACGAGCCGGACCGTCGTGGGACAAGTTTCGCGATGTGTTTTCCTGTGTCGGCAGGCCACGAGATTGCACTCGTGGGGCGCGGGGGCCGCCCCGGGGAGCGCCCGGCCCCCGCGCTCGAAACGTTTTGCGCGGTTTCGTAGTCGCTGCTGGCCCCGATGTGTCCTTAGGTTTGTCCGGAGGAAGCGGATGTGGCGGCTTTTCGCGCCTAGGTGGCGTACCTAGGCGGCGTACCAGAACACCGCGAAGAAGTGGCAGACGGTGCCGGCCAGCACGAACAGATGCCAGATGAAATGGCTGTAGCGCCAGCGGTTGTCGAACACGAAGAACACCACGCCGCCGGTGTACGCGAGGCCGCCCGCCACCAGCCACCACAGGCCGCCGGCCGGGACCAATTCAAGCAGGGGTTTGACCGCGATAACGACGATCCAGCCCATCGCAAGGTACAAGCCGGTGGAGAGCGCGGGCCGGTTGAGCCGTTTGCTGGCCTTCAGGCCCACGCCAAGCAGCGCCAGGCCCCACACCAGCCCGAAGAGCGTCCAGCCCCAGGGCCCGCGCAGCGCGCCCAGCGCGAACGGGGTATACGTGCCGGCAATGAGCAGGTAGATGGCCGAATGGTCCAGCACGTTGAAGATCTGCTTGGCGCGGCAGCGGGGCAGTGCGTGATAGATGGCGGACGCGAGGTACAGCAGGCACATCGATGCCGCGAACACGGCGGCGCCGGCGATGAAGGCGGCATCGCCTTGACGCACTGCGGCGGCGATCAGGAGCGGGGTGCCCGCCAGTGCGCCCAAGGCGCCAAGGCCGTGGCTGATGCTGTTGGCGATTTCTTCGCCCAGGGTCTGGGGTCGGTCGTTGGGAAACATGGAAGGCCTGCCTGTGACAAGCTGTCTACCTTAGGCTTTTTGGCATGGGCGCTCAAGGCGCTCGTCAGCCTGGCTTGATCGATCGCAATTTCGTTACGCTGTGATACATTCACCCCGCGAACAAACCGCCCGACAGAGGCGTCGCACGTTCTTCACTCCGGGCTTGCACGTCGGCCGCACAAGGCGCTGCCGTGATCGACACTCTTAGGGGAAGCACTCATGAATCCGGCACCTGGTCTCACGGTTGGGGCGTCCTTACCGCCCATCCTTACGCCCGCATTCGACGACAGGCATCCGCCTTGCGGAGCGGCGTAGCCGCGGCGACCGTCGTCCGGCGCTGCCCACCCCGGCACCCCGAGCGGCGCGGCAAACAGGAACTACCGAACAGGCCCTAGCAATGGCGCGCAGTTTCAGCAGTCTGTTTTTCAAAGCGGCAAAGAAGATCTCCCGGCTCCAGCGCGCGGCAATGCGCCTGGCGGCCCCCAAACCCGCCCGCAAACGGGCCACGTCGGCGCGCAAGACGGCCGCCGGCTCCAAGGCGGGGCGTGCGGTGAAGACGGCGCGGCCTGCCGTGAACACGGGCGCGGGCAGGGCGGCGGCGCCCGAGGCGACGTCGCTCGGCGCCGGGCGCTGGGAGACCTCGCGCCAGTTCACGGACAAGACGGGCCGCCGGTTGGCCTTTGCCCGCTACACGCCCGCATCTGCTCCATCCGCCACGGCCGCCGGCATGCCGCTGGTCGTGATGCTGCACGGCTGCCGGCAGACGTCCGAGGCCTTCGCGCGAGGGACGCGCATGAACCAGTGGGCCGACGCCGGTGACTTCATGGTGCTGTATCCCCAGCAGTCCCTGGCGCGCCAGGTGCAGCGCTGCTGGCGCTGGTTTCAGCCGGATGACGATCATGGCGGGGCCGAGGCCGATCTGATCGCGGCCCTGATCCGGTCCGAGGTCGCGCGACATGACCTGGACCCCGAACGCATCTACGTGGCGGGTCTGTCGGCGGGGGCGGGCATGGCGGCACTCGTTGCCCTGCGTCATCCGAGCCTGATCGCCGCGGTAGCCATGCACTCGGGGCCGGTCGTGGGCGACGCGCATAACGCGGGCAATGGCCTGAGCACCATGCGGCGCGGCAGCATCAAGGCGCTGGCGCCGCTGGTGGAATCCGTGGCGGACCCCGCCGTCTTTGACCTGGGCATGCCGGCGTTGATTCTGCACGGCCAGCTCGACCCGGCGGTGGCCCCGCGCAACGCCCGGCAGTTGTTTGAACAGTTCCGCACCTTGAACGCCGCCGATCCGCACGCGTTGCCGGTCGAGCGCGTGCTGGGACTGGGCACCGAAAAGGCGTACCGCCGGGTCGATGTGCTGCGCGGCCGCAAGACGGTGCTGCGGCTGTGCGAGATCTCGCGGCTTGAACACGCCTGGAGCGGCGGCGATCCCGCCATCCGGTATCACGCGCGCAGCGGTCCGGATGCGTCCGCGCTGGTGTGGCGGTTCTTTCAGGGGCAGCGGCGCACCTGATTGTCCAAGCATCCAGAATGATGTTGTCGCCGTCACCGGCATCCTGTCGACTGCGGGGCGGCGTAACATCGCTGCAATCCCAAAGCGTCCGGCGCCCGGTGCCTGTTGACGCCCCTTTGCCACCTCCAACTCTTACGGAAGTCGTCGATATGCCCCTGTCCATGTACCAGGCGTCGGTGCCTGTCTTCATCCGCGGCCTGAACGTGCTGGCCGCGTTGCTTGAAAAGGCCGCCGCCCACGCGCAAACCACCGGCCTCGATCCTGCGGAACTTGTCAACGCGCGCCTTGCGCCCGATATGTATCCGCTGTCTGGCCAGGTCCAGCGGGCCAGCGACGCCTCGAAGTTCGCGGCGCAGCGGCTGTCGCAGGGCGACGCCCCGAAATTTGCCGACACCGAAACCACGCTCGCGCAATTGCAGCAGCGCGTGGCCGACACGATCGCGTATCTGCAAGGCGTGAAGCGCGAGCAGGTCGATGGCGCCGAAAGCCGCCGCATCACGCTGAGCTTTGGCGAGTTCAAGCCCGAATTCCAGGGCGACGAATATCTGCTGACGTTCGCGCTGCCCAACTTCTACTTCCACGTGACGACCGCCTACGGCATCCTGCGCCAGGCGGGCGTGCCGATCGGCAAGCTGGATTTCCTGGGGCCGTATCCGCAACTGGCCCCTTGATAGGACGGCGTGGCGCGGCTGGGCCGCGTCACGCCGCGCCATCATTGTTTTGAAGGGTCGCCGCAGCCGTCGGTCGGCCCCATTTTTGCCATGTTCTGCTGGATCTCCTCGGGCGTGAGGTCCTGCATGTGCGTGGCGATGGACCAGCGGTGACCGAACGGGTCCACCACCTGTCCGTAGCGGTCGCCCCAGAACATGTCGGCAGCGGGCATCGTGACTTGTGCGCCCGCCGCGACGGCCTGCTGGATCGATGCATCCGCGTCGGTCACGTACAGGTGCAGCACCGCGGGCGTGCCCTTGAGCGCCTTCGGTCCCAGGCTGCCCCATTCCGGAAAATCATCCATCAGCATCAGGACCGAATCACCGATCCGGATGGCCGCGTGCATGATTTTGCCGTTGGGTCCGGGCAGCCGCATCAGCTCCTCGGCATTGAAGGCTTTCTTGTAGAAGGCCAGGGCATCGGACGCGCCCTCGCAAATGATGTGCGGCGTCAGCGTGTGCATGCCGTCGGGAATGGGCTTGGCTGCTTGGGTGGCCATGATGAGTCTCCAGGGTTGTCGAACGGCTGCGGGTTGAGTATCTGCACTCGGGCGCGGCCGGGTTTGCTAGTTGCCGACCAGCGTGGCGAAGCCGCCCCAGCACATGCGCTTGACGTCGAACACGCCCTCGCAGCACATTTCCGCCAGGCGCGGGTCGGCCATCACCTTGGCGTTGATGCGATTGCGCTCTTCCTTGCTGGGATACAGGATCCACGCGAACACCACGACTTCGCCTTCGCGTGCCCCGGCTGCGGCGCTGAACGACGCGAAGCCTTCGCCGTCGATATCGTCGGCCACGCCTTCGCGGTAATCCAGCGCGCCGTGTTCGCGCCAGATGCCCTCGGCGTGCGTGGCCATTTTCTTGTACGTGTCCAGGTTGGCCTTGGGTACGCACAGCAGGAAACCGTCTATGTACTTGTCCATCGATCACTCCTCGGGTCCGTGTTGTTCTGGTTTGGCCGGGGACGTCCGCAATCCGCCCCGGCCGCCGTCCGGATTTCTGGATCGGCAGGAGCCACTTTATCGGGATCCGCGCGGCTTTCAGATAGGCAATTGCGACAATCTTGCGGGTGGATTGCGTCAGCGTGCAGGCGTATGCTTGGCAACATGAAAAACGTCGCGTTCCTGCTGCCAAAGGGGACCAATATCGCGTCCCTGGAAACCGCGCGTCACGGCTTCATGGTGGCCAACGAATATCTGCGCGCGCATGGCCGCGAACCGCGGTTCCATGTGCGCACGCTGGCGCTGACGCGCGAGGTCAGCCTGGACGACGGACGCATCAAGGTGCAGGCCGACATGGTGCTGGCCGACGCGACCGACATCGACATCTGCATCGCACCGCCGCTCTTGGGATCGGTGTCGGATGCGGTGCTGTCCAACCGCGAGCTGATCGAATGGCTGTCGCGCCATCACCGGGAAGGCGGCGAGGTCGCCAGCTTGTGCATGGGGGCCGCGCTGCTCGCCGCGGGCGGCGTGCTCGACGGTCAGCAGGCGGTGGTGCACTGGGTGGCGCAGAACCTCTACGCCAGTCTTTTTCCCACGGTGCGCTGGACGAGCGATCGCGTCGTCATGGCGGAAAACGGGGTCTATACGAGCGGCGGCGCGTTTTCTGCCGCGCACCTCGTGCTGCACCTGATCGAAAAGTACACCGATCGCGATACCGCAATCTGGTGCGCCAAGTATTTCCAGCTGGACTGGAGCCGCCAGAGCCAGTTGCCGTTTTCGGTTTTCATGGGGCAGAAATCGCACGCGGACGACATCGTGCGGGCGGTGCAGGACTACATCGAAGGCCGCTACCAGGAGAAGATCACCGTCGAGGAACTGGCCGGCCGCCACGCGCTGGGCCGGCGCACGCTGGAGCGGCGCTTTCGCCAGGCTACCGGCAACAGCATCGTCGAATACGTGCAGCGCGTGCGTGTCGAAGCCGCCAAGCAGCGGCTCGAAACCTCGCGCAAGAGCGTCGCCGAGGTCATGTACGAAGTGGGCTACAACGACACCAAGGCGTTTCGCGACATCTTCAACAAGTACTGCGGCATGTCGCCCGTGGGGTATCGCGAGCGGTATCAGTAGCGGGGCTGTGGCTGCGCGCCGCGTTCCGGGCTGCCGCGCTAGCGCTAACGTCAAACGCGTTACAGCAGTGTTGCTGCGCCACGCCTTATCTTCGCTGTCTTTGTGGAAACGCAAACAACGCCGGGTGCAAATGTTTGCGAAATGTGTCGGGAAACCTAGACTGGGGTTTTCCCGAGGTACCCCATGAAGCTCCGCACCCATTTCGGCAATCTCTCCATCGGCACCCGGCTGGGCCTGGGCTTTGGCGCAGTGCTGGTCCTGTTGCTGGCCCTGGCCGGCGTGTCGCATTTTGAACTGACACGCATCGGCAGCATCAACCGCGAAATCACTCAGGAAACCTGGGTGAAGGCCAGCGCGATATCGGTGGTCGACGTGACGACGCGCGCCAACGCCCGCGTCAATCTTGAACTGATCGTCAACGCCGACCCAGCCGCCATGAACAAACTGTTCCAGCAGATCGACGCCAACCGCAAACGCATCGACGACGCCCTGGCCACGCTGCGGCCCTTGATGACGACGGCAGACGCCGCCGGGCGGCTGCGCACGTTGGAAGAGGCGCGGGGCCGTTACGTGAAATCCTTCCAGGCGGTGGGCGCCATGATCCGAGGCGGCGATCGTGACGGCGCCCGCCAGCGGATGCTGCAAGAGACGCTGCCCATTCTGGACAGCCTGCAGGACCACATCATCGCGTTGTCCAGACAGCAGTCCGCCGCCATGGACGAGGCCGGCATCGCAAGCCAGACCATCATCGGGGAGGCCGAGCGCGTGAACGTGGGCCTGGCGGGCCTGGCGCTCGCGTTGGGGGCGCTGCTTGCGTGGGGGGTCAGCCGGTCGATCACCCGCCCGCTGGCACGCGCCGTCAAGGCGGCGGAAACCGTGGCGGGCGGAGACTTGGGTCAGCGTATCGTGGCGGGCTCCCGCGATGAGACCGGGCGCCTGCTGCATGCCTTGCAGGACATGCAGGAGCGGCTGGCCGGCGCCGTCCGCGCGATCCGGCACGGTTCCGAAACGATTGCCAGCGCCTCGGGCCAGATCGCCGCTGGCAACACCGACCTGTCCAGCCGCACAGAAGAGCAGGCGGCCTCGCTTGAGGAAACCGCGGCGTCCATGGAGGAACTGGCCTCGACCGTGAAGCAGAATGCGGACAACGCGCGTCAGGCCAACCAGCTTGCGGCCAGTGCATCGGAAATCGCGCTGCGCGGCGGCGCGGCGGTGTCCGCGGTGGTTGGCACCATGCAGGAGATCTCGGCCAGCTCGCACAAGATTTCCGACATTGTGTCGGTGATCGACGGCATTGCGTTTCAGACCAACATCCTTGCGCTCAACGCGGCGGTCGAAGCGGCCCGCGCGGGCGAGGAGGGCAAGGGCTTTGCCGTGGTGGCGGGCGAAGTCCGCTCGTTGGCCCAGCGCAGCGCGCAGGCCGCGCGCGAGGTCAAGGCGCTGATCGAGGATTCCGTCGGAAAAGTGGGCGCAGGCGCCCGTCAGGCCGAAGGCGCGGGTGCGACCATGCAGGAGATCGTCACCGCCGTGCAGCACGTGACGGACATCATGGGCGAGATCGCGGCCGCGTCGCACGAGCAGGCCAGCGGCATCGATCAGGTGAACCGCGCCGTGGCGCAGATGGATGAAGTCACGCAGCAGAACGCGGCGCTGGTCGAGGAAGCGGCCGCCGCCGCCGGCTCGATGCAGGATCAGGCACGCGAGCTGGTAAGCGCGGTCGGCGTGTTCCGGTTGTCCGAAGACGCCGCGCGGGGTGGGCAGGACCATGAGCCCGCGCGCGCACAGGGCGCGTTGATGCTTGCTTAGTGTCGCTATTTGCCGCAGGCAGCCTGCAACGCCTTCATCTGCGGGCTGCCTTGCGCAAAGCGCACGAACTGCACCTGGGTTTCGTCCAGCGTCTCGTCCTTGATGGTGGTGACGAGGGTGTCGTTCAGGTAGTAGCTGGTGGCCGGCAAGAAACCGACTTGCGCCCGGCGGCAGTCGAACAGCACGTCGGTCACGGATCGGTCATAGCGCGCACGCTGCTTGTCCCCGCCCGGGATGGTCTGCGCGGCGGTGTAGCGCAGCTCCATCTTGCCCCGGGCGTTGCCCGACGCTTGTCGCGTGTCGGGCAGGCCCCCGATCCGGATCGAGATATTGGGGTGATCCGGACGCGGCGGCACCTCGAACCATTGCTGTGCGTGGGCGGCCGTGCCGGCCAGAAGCGCGGCCGTGGCCGCTAGCGGCGCCAGGACCAGCCGGAGACTGAAACCCGCCACGCGGGCGGGGGAGCCGGAAACAGCAAACGGTGGGCGCATGGATTGTCCGTGATCGAAAGCGGTTTTCTTCTGCCGCCGCCCCGTGGCGGTTGGTTCGCGCGTCGCATCGGGGCAGGGCGTTCAAATGTAGCAAAATGCGGGCTGGCGTCGCGCCCGACGATCATTGCGGCGCCTCGTGCCACACCCCGCGCGGCACGATTTACTTTCGATACGTTGTCCGGATACGCATCAACATGAATTCCTTTGAACCCATCCGGGCGCAGTTCGCCCGGTTCGGCGAACTACGTCCGCAGCCGCGCGACGCGTGGCAGGGCGACATTGCTTTGCCGCAGGTGCTGGCCGACTTCTACGACCAGATCGGCCCGTGGGGCGCCACCTATCACCAGAACGTGGGACCGGTCGGCATCACGCTTTCCGAAACCAACATCAGTTTTCCGCCGCTGTACAAGCTGTGGGACCGGCAGGCCGGCTATCGCTGGGACGCCTCGAACGGCGAACGCGTTGCGGAGTGGCAGGACAACTGGCTGGTGATCGCCGACCAGAACGCGGACCCCTTCATCCTGGACACCGAAACCGGCGAGATCCTCTACGCCATGCACGGCACGGGCGCGTGGGACGCCGACGTGGTGGCGCCCGATCTGCCGACGTTCGCGGCCGCGCTGGCCGTGGTTGGCGTCGTGTGCCTGGAGGCCGACGAAGACCTGCGCAACGATGACTGGGAAATCAAGCCCGAGCATCGAGCGCGTGCGTTGCAGGCGCTGACCACCGTGCTGGGCGACCCGGTCGAGGCCGAGTGCTTCCTGGATGTGCTTGAGTTCTGACGAAGGAAGAAGACAAATGGCAACGTTTGCCGAACTGGCCGAGGATTGCGGTGTGGCCTTGCCCGGCATGCTGGCCCGGTTGATCGACGCCGGCCGCATCGGCTATGGCGAGGACAGCGCGGCGTGGCGCGCCGACTGGAAGGGCAACACGCTGGCGGCGCGGCCCGTGCTGTCCTGCCTGGATGACCTGGAATGGATGAACGCGCATCAGGCGCGCGAAACCGCCGAGGAATGGCTCAACCCCGGCTATCAGCACGGCAGGCGCTTTCTGCCGTTTGCGGAATCTGGCGCGGGCGATGCGTATTGCCTCACGCCCACGGCGGGTGGCGGCGTGGGCGTTGCGCTCGTCTGGCATGACAGCGGCGATGCGCGCGTGGACTGGGCGTCGTTCGAGGCGTTTGTGTTCGATGCGCTGGTGCGCAGCGCGGCGGACGTGGGGCATCTGATTGAGGATGGCTTCACGCCGGCCGAGGCGGTGGCTTGTGTCCGCGCGAACATCGACGCATTGAAGGAATACCTGCCGCCGGTGATGCAGGCAGCGCTAGACCGGCTGATGGCCGATGCCCCGCTCGTGCCGGCGGACGGCGCGACGGTTTGGATTACTGAGGCGTCCGTTGATGCGGCGTTGGCGCTGTTGCCGCCCGCGCAGGACACGCCTTTCGAGGTGGTGCCGCGTTGGGAGTGCGGGGAAGCGTAGCGCCACAAAACCGGGCTTCATGAACCCCGGCGCGATGCATGCGAGCGTACGTTGGGGCCGGGCAGCCGTCTTTCAGGGAATCCCTGTCAGAAGATGCGGCGCGGAGCCCGAGGCCGCGCGCCGGAAACGCGACGGCGACACGCCCATGTGATCGCGGAAAAACCGCGAGAAATTTCCCGGCGTCGAAAACCCCAGGTCCATCGCCACCGAGGTCAGCGGCTGTTCCTGCTGGACCAGCCTGCGCACGGCTTCCTCCACGCGCACCGCGCTCCAGAACACCTGCGGCGTGGTGTTGAGCTGGTCGCGGAACAGCGCGAAGAAGTGGCCGCGCGAAAGCCCCACTTTGCTGGCGATGTCTTCCACGGCAACCGGTTCGTGGACGTTTTCGCGCATGTACAGGATGGCGGTGCGAAGCCGCCTGTCCAGTGTCTGCGGACGGGGTGCCGCGCCGGGCGCGCGGCTTGTCTGGGAGGATGATTCGATCGCCGCCTGGAGCAGCGCTTCGACTTCGGCGTCGATGTCGGCGCGCGGGTGATTTTGCGGCGCGACGATCTTGTCCAGCAGGCTCCAACAGCCCTGGCGCACCGCCGGGTCGATGGGCACGCCGGGCGCGGTGAAATGAAAAGGTCGGCCGGTGGCGGCGCGGCGCTCGTCCAGCCAGGGCTTCGCAATGTAAAGGACGAGGAAGACGGCGGGGCCGGAGCGGTCGAGCAACCGGGCGTCATGGGATTCATAGGTATTGGTGCCTAGAGCAAGATGTTCGCTGTAGGGCACCAGTTTCGAGCCGACGTGCGCCTCGGCTCTTGCGCCGCCCAGCCACAGGGCAAGCTGCACTTCCGCATGCGCATGCGCAATCAAATCCCCACGCAGCTCCAGCACGACCGCGCGGCCGAACGCGCCTTCGTGCAAGGCGTAAGTCTCTTGCATGATCTGTCTCCCAGTTCTGATCGGGCGATGCGCGCGCACTCGCCTCGCCGGGGCCACCTGTCCGCCGGGGCCTTCTGCGGGAATTTTATGGGCGTGGTTTCGGGCAATGCCGGGCTCTAGGTGTATACACCTATCACGCCATCTGACTCTGCGATAAGTTCCCGCACCGATCGATAAGCGCGGCCGTGCCGGCGCTCCTAAAGTCGTGCTGACGGCGAGGCATGAACCGCTCGCCGATTTTCAGAAGCACGAAGGAGACCGCGGTGCGCATTGCAAGTTACTTGATAAATGGAGAGGCCGGCGTCGGCCTGGTGTCGGACGATGGCCTGTCGATCGCGCCCCTGGCGCTTGATGACGCAGGCAGGCAGCTCGGCGCGCAGGCCTTGATTGAGCTTATGGCGGCGGGCCGCCCGATTCCCGAAACCTTGACGCCGCTGCGCCTGTCCGACGTTGTCCTGCGGGCGCCGCTGCCCCGGCCGCGGCGCAATGTGTGGTGCGTGGGGCGCAACTACCACGCGCATGCGAAAGAGTTGTCCGCGTCCGTCTTCAAGGACAACGACGCCAATCCGGAATCCTGGCCCATCGTCTTTACCAAGGTTCCGGAATGCGTGGTGGGTCCGCACGCGCAGGTCCTGTTGCCGGTCGGCGTGTCCACGCAGATCGACTACGAGGCCGAGCTTGGCGTGGTCATCGGCAAGACAGGCAAGAACATCGCGCGCGGCGCGGCCATGGAGCACGTCTTCGGCTACACCGTCATCAACGATGTCACCGCCCGCGACGTGCAGATGCGGCATCAGCAGTGGGACATGGGCAAGTCGTTCGATACCTTCTGTCCGATGGGGCCGTGGATCGTCACGGCGGATGCGTTCGATGGGACAAGGACGCGCGTGCGCTGCTGGGTCAACGGCGAACTCCGGCAGGAAGGTCCCACGGAGAACATGATCTTCGACATCCCGACCTTGATCGAAACGATCTCGCGCGGCATCACGCTCTACCCGGGCGACGTGATCGCCACCGGCACGCCGGCAGGCGTGGGCATGGGCATGACGCCGCCCCGGTATCTGGCGGCCGGCGACGTGGTGCGCGTGGAGGTCGAGGGGCTGGGCAGCATCGAGAACGAATTCGTGGGGGAGGCGGCATGACGACAACATCGATCAACGGCCTGTCGGTGGAAATCGACGGCGACGGCCCCGTATTGCTGTGCATTCACGGGCTGGGCGGCTCGTCCAACACCTGGACGCCGCTGATGGGCGCCTTGACGGGGTATCGCGTCATCCGCCCGGATCTGCCCGGCAGCGCCAGGTCGCCTTTGCCGGATGGCGAGCTGTCCATCGCGGGCTATGTCGACGCGCTGGTCTCGATGCTGAAAGCACTGGACTGCGGCGCGGTGCACGTGGCGGCGCATTCATTGGGGACCATCGTTGCGCAGCATCTGGCGCTGAAGGAACCGTCCCGGGTTCGGTCGTTGGCGCTATTCGGACCGCTGGCCGAGCCACCGGAGGGGGGGCGGCCGGGCATCCGGGCGCGCGCGGCGCTGGCGCGGCAGGGCGCGCCCGCCATGCAGGAGATCGCCGATGCCATCGTCAAGGGCGCCACCAGCCGCCGCACCAAGGCGGAACAACCGGCGGTGCTGGCGCTGGTCCGGGAGAGCGTGATGCGGCAGCCGCCGGAAGGCTATGCGCAAAGCTGCGAAGCGCTGGCCGCCGCGAAGTCCGCCGATCTTGAACGCCTTGGCGTGCCGGTGTTGCTGGTGACGGGCGACGAAGACGGCGTTGCGCCGCCGGCGAACGTGCAGGTCATGGCGGGACGCATCCCGAACAGCCGCTGCACCATCGTCCCGGACTGCGGGCACTGGACCACGTTTGAGCAGCCAGACGCTTGCATCGAAGCGTTCCAGGCGTTTCATGCGGGCCTGGCCCGATAAGACTCGCCTGATCGCCTGAGGGCACGCGATCGGCGGCCCGGCATTCGCAGCACATCCCGCATCAACACGTTCCATAAAAATATTCCGGCCCCCCGCGGGCCAGGAGGAGACTACGCATGTCCAAAATCGCAATTACCAATGTCGTCATCTTTGACGGAAGCGGCGACGACGTCTTTGACGGAGAGTTGCTGATCGAAGGCGGCCGCATCGCCGAGGTGGCGCGCCTGCCCGAACGGATCAACCGGGACGGCGCGCGCGTCATCGACGGCAGAGGGAAGTTCCTGATGCCGGGAATGACCGAGGCGCACACGCATTTCTCGTGGAACGACCAGCCCACGCTGGCGGCCATCCAGTTCATGCCGCCCGAGGAGCACATCCTGTGGTGTGTCCGCGTGGCCAAGCGCTATCTGGAAATGGGGTGGACGTCTGCCATCGGCGCGGCGGCGGCCAAGCCGCGGCTGGACGTGGTGCTGCGCAATGCGATCAACGCCGGCGAGTGCCCGGGCCCGCGCTACCTGGCCGGCAGCCAGGAGATCACGACCATCGGCGCGCTGGGCGACAACACGCTGCCGCACATGCACTTCGAGGAACTGAGCTTTGGCAGCGTCTGCAGCGGTCCGGAGGAAATCCGCCGCTCGGCCCGCACGTTCATCAAGTACGGCGTCGACCACCTGAAGATCAATTTGTCCGGCGAATACATCGCGGGCCTGCCGGCCGAGATGTCGCCCTTTGCGGAAGACGAAATCGCCATGCTGGCTTCGGAAGCCAAGCGGTACGGCAAGCGGATCGCAGCCCACGCGCGTTCCAGCGAATCGGTCAAGCAGTGCGTGCGCCACGGCATCGAGATGGTGTATCACGCCAGCTTCGCGGACGAGGAAGCGCTGGACATGCTGGAAGCCAACAAGGACAAACATTTTGTGGCGCCGGGCATCGGCTGGCTGGTCCGCACCGCGTACCATGCGTCCGACTACGGCATCACCCCCGCCATAGCCGAAAGCATGGGCTACAAACGCGAGCTGGAAATCGCCGCGGAAAGCCTGCGCAAGATGCACAAGCGCGGCATACGCATCCTGCCGGGCGGTGATTATGGATTCGCGTGGATGCCGCATGGCACGAACGCCAACGACCTCCAGTACTTCGTGGACTACATCGGCATGACTCCCGTCGAGGCGCTGGTCGCGGCCACGCGGCTGGGCGGGCAGATCATGCAGCGGCCTGACGAACTGGGGATGCTGCGTCCCGGGTATCTGGCCGACGTGGTCATGGTGGACGGCAATCCGCTGAACGACCTGGCGCTGCTGGTCGACCCGGACCGGATCGTTCTGGTCATGAAGGACGGGGAAGTCTGCAAGGACACGTGCGGCACGGTGCAGGAGGGGACGGGGCAGGTGAACGCCGCGCAACCACTGCGTGCGGAACCGGTCTTGGCCTGAAGCGCGCCGCAGGGTGAAGGTGCGCCGGAGGCAGGCGCTGAGGCTACGGCAGCGAGGGAAAAGATGCCAGCTCGGACGCGCGTCGCGGTACGATTCGGCATCGCCGCGCCGCCCGTCCCGCCGGCTTGTCCGTCCCCCCTCCCTGAGAACGTTGCATGAACACCCGTAGACGCTTCTGCGCCGGCCTGCTTTGCGCCGGCCTTTTTGCCGCCGTGTCTGGTCCCGCCCTCGGCCGCTCTGAATTGCCCTACATCGACAGCGTCGTGAACGAGGCGGCCCGCGCGGTCATGCGGCAGCACGACATCGCGGGCATGGTGATCGCCGTCACGCATCAGGGCCGCCAGCGTTTCTATACCTACGGCGTCGAATCGCTGGAAACGCGGCGCGCGGTCAATAGGGATACGCTCTTCGAGCTGGGGTCGATCAGCAAGACCTTCACCGCGACGCTTGCCACCTATGCGCAGGCCAAGGGCCAGTTGACGCTGACGGATAGTCCGGCGCGGTTCGTGCCTGAGCTTGCCGGGACCGAGTTCGCCAAGCTGACGCTGGTGAACCTTGGCACGCACACCACGGGCGGCTTTCCGTTGCAGGTGCCCGACGACGTGCGCGACAACGCGCAGTTGATGCAATACCTGAAAGCATGGAAGCCCGAACACGCGCCCGGCACGTATCGCTCGTATGCCAATCCCAGCATCGGCATGCTGGGCGTTGTGGCCGCCGCGAGCCTGAAGCAGCCGTTTGCGCAGGCGATGGAGAAGGACCTGTTTCCGAAGTTGGGCCTGTCCAGCACGTACATCGACGTGCCCGCGTCCAAGGCGTCGCGCTATGCGCAGGGCTACAACAAGCAGGGCGCGCCGGTGCGCGTGAATCCCGGTGTGCTGGCGGCCGAGGCCTATGGCGTCAAATCCAGCGCGCGCGACATGCTGCGCTTCGTCGAAGCCGGCATGGACATGGACGTGCTGGATAAGGACATCCGCCGCGCCCTCGCGGATACCCACGTGGGCTATTACCAGGTGGGCGGGATGACGCAAGACATGGCGTGGGAACAGTTTCCGTATCCGGTGGCGCTGGACACGCTGCTGACGGCCAACGCCGGCACGCTGAACAGCCAGAGCCATCCCGCCCAGGCGCTGCAGCCGCCTTTGGCGCCGCAGGGCGAGACCTGGATCAACAAGACGGGATCGACCAATGGGTTTGGCGCCTACGTGGCGTTCGTGCCCGCGCGCAAGCTGGGCATCGTCATCCTGGCCAACCGCAATTATCCGAACGTAGCGCGCGTGCGGTTGGCGGCGGAGATTCTCGGCGCGGTGGACAAGCAGCCGGCGCCGGCCCGCGCCGCGCGTTGATACCCGGTCTGATGCCCCGCCGAATTCGATACGAATTACGACGCGGGCTATGAAGACTGCGCCCATGGGTTTGCAGGGGGATCGTCGGTGGCGGTCGTCCCTGGGTGATCGAACCTGTTTCAACATATCTCCGGCTTGGCCCGTCCCCAATAAGTAAACGGTTTTCTTGCCCGATAATGCAGGTCGTCGCCCCATGCCGGACCTCTCATGCCTCGCGTCACCCGCCGCTTCGTTTTTCCGTTGTTTGCCACCCTGACGGCCGTCCTGGCCGGATGTTCTTCCCCCAAGCCCGTCTACGAGCGCGAAGACTTCGCGCAAACGGATACCTATTCGCGCAGTGTGCCGGCGGCCAGCAGCGCCGCGTGCGACGCGGGCCGGCGGGCCTTGCTCAGCCAGGGCTATCTCATCGACAAGTTCGAGCCGTCGCGCGTCACCGGCCACAAGAACTTCGAGGGCGAGGACGGGCAGCACACGCAGATCAGCTTCAACATCGAGTGCGCGTCGGACGGCAGTGCGAGCGACCGCACAACCGTGTTTGCGAACGCCGTGCAGGACCGCTATTCGATCAAGCGCACCGGCAACTCCGCCAGCGTGGGGGTCAGCGTGCTGGGGCAGGTGTCGATGCCTTTTGGCGGCAGTGACGACTCGCTGGTCAAGACCGCCAGCCAGACGGTGACGCGGCCCAAGTTCTATGACGGGTTCTTCCAGCTGTTGCAGCGGTTCCTGCCGGACGCACAGGCGGCCGCCAAGCCGCCGGAACCGCCCGTGCGGACAAAGGGCGCCGCGCCCAAGCCCGCGCCCGCACCCGCGCCGGCCGACCCGGTGGTGGCGCCGAACGCGCCGGCGGATACGCTGAATCCGGCTGAGGCCGGCGGCGACAAGCCGG
This sequence comes from Achromobacter spanius, assembly GCF_002966795.1. Classification (GTDB taxonomy): domain Bacteria; phylum Pseudomonadota; class Gammaproteobacteria; order Burkholderiales; family Burkholderiaceae_B; genus Achromobacter; species Achromobacter spanius_D. The sequence continues at coordinate 3,991,601 of NZ_CP023270.1, read as the reverse complement.
CGCCGGGGGCCAATGGGGCGCCGGCAAGTACGCCGGCGTCGGGAGCGCCCGCTGCGGGAGCGCCTGCTGCCGGAGCGGCCGCGGATAAGGCGCCTGCCGCAGGGTCGCCCGCCGCAGGGTCGCCTGCCGCAGGATCGCCCGCCGCAGGGTCGCCTGCCGCAGAGCCGCCTGCCACGCCCGCAGCGCCGCCGTCCGGCAACTGACGCTTTACCCCCCGGCGCATCGACGTCCGCGCAGTTTGCCGTAGCGCAAACTGCCCGCGTCGAGGCGCCGTGCCGGTCTGCCGCGAGCGGCGATAATGCCGCCCATGACATACCAACTCCTCAAGATGGCCCACGTCGCGGCCGCCGTGGCGTGGCTTTGCGGCTCGCTCTTCGTTGCCCTGTTCCTTCTGACCTCGCAGCCGCAGGACGGCGAAGACGCGCCGAAGGAACGCAAGATGCTTCACGCACTGCGCCGCTGGACGCTCTTTGTCACCACGCCCGCCATGGTCATCACCTGGCTCATCGGCCTGCATCTGGCCGTGACGTTCGGGTGGTTCGCGATGAACTGGATCTGGATCAAGCTGGCCTTTGCGCTGAGCCTGTCGGGGTTGCTCGGCATGCAAAGCGCATCGCTGCGGCGCATGGCCGGCGGCAGCGGCAAGCGTCCGCTCTTGATCGATCTGCAGGCGCCCTATGTCGTGTTGACGGCGACAGCCATCGTGACGCTGGTCGTGGTCAAACCGTTCTGAACGGCCACGCCGGACTGCGCGTCCGGCACCTGTCCGGCGCGCCATATGCCAACGCGCCATATCCAAAAAACCCCGTAATAACGACTCAACCAACTATTCGTTCGCGCGCATAAGTCCCGTCCCTAGAATCGTCTCTCTCATAACTGCGTTGACTTAGAGGCGATTCCATCATGACTATGCGTATTCTTGCCGCCGGGGCTTCCGCGGATGCAGGCGTTTCCCACGGCGCGCGGCAATCGCGCATGGCATGGAAGCCGCTGTTCAAGCGCGTCTTGGGCACCGTGCTGGCCTCGGCCGCGATGTTCCATGGCCCGGCGTTCTCGGCAGACCCGAAGCCGCTCAAGGTCGGCGTGCGCGGCGGGGTGGACGAGCAGATCTGGGAAGTGGTGACGCAGGTGGCCAAGAAAAACGGCCTGGCCGTCGAGCCCGTCGTCATCACCGGCACCGCCAGCCCGAACGAGGCGCTGAACAACGGCGACCTGGAGGCCAATGCCTTCCAGCACATTCCCTTCCTGAACGATCAGATCAAGCAGCGCGGCTACAAGCTGGTGCCCGTCGCCAACACCCTGATCTCGCCCATCGCGTTCTATTCCAAGAAATACAAGTCGCTCAAGGAATTGCCGGATGGCGCGAAGGTGGGCATTCCCAATGACCCCAGCAACCAGACGCGCGCGCTGGTCATCCTGCGCGACCAGGGCCTGATCACGCTGAAGGACGGGTTCGATCCGGCCACCGGCACCGCCACGCTGGCCGACGTGACGTCCAATCCCAAGAAGCTCAACTTCGTGGAAAGCGCATCGGTCGTGCTGGCGCGCTCGCTGCCTGACGTGGACACCGCCGCCATCGTCAACAGCTTTGCTTACCAGGCCGGACTGATCGCCACGCGCGACGGCATCGCGGTCGAGAAAAAAGAGAACAACCCCTACGTGAACATCATCGTCGTGCGCGAGAAGGACAAGGACGCGCCGTGGGTGCCCGCGCTGGTCAAGGCGTATCACTCCGAAGAAGTGCGCCAGTTCATCCTGACCAAGTTCGAAGGCTCGGTGATTCCGGTCTTCTAAGCCAAGATGCAACGCGAACTTTCCCTGGCCGCGGACGCGGCCGGCGCAGCGCAATCGCCGGCGCGCGACGCGCACATCGTGTTCGAAGGCCTGCAGAAGCGGTATCAAGGGCCCGCGGGCCCCGTCGCGGCGCTGTCGGATGTGTCGTTCTCGATTGCGCGCGGCGAGGTGTTCGGCATCATCGGCCGCAGCGGCGCGGGCAAGTCGACGCTGCTGCGCTCGATCAACATGCTGGAACGCCCCAGCGCCGGCCGCGTGCGCGTGGACGGCGTGGACGTGGGCTGCCTGGACGAGGATGCGCTCGTCGGCCTGCGCCGCCGGATCGGCATGATCTTCCAGCACTTCAATTTGCTGTCCGCCAAGACGGTGGCCGAGAACGTCGCGCTGCCGCTGCGCGTGGCAGGCGTAAAGCCCACCGCCGCGCGGGCGCGGGTGGACGCGCTATTGGACATGGTGGGCCTGCGGGACAAGGCCGACGTATATCCGGCCAAGCTGTCCGGCGGCCAGAAGCAGCGCGTGGGCATCGCGCGCGCGCTGGTCCACGAGCCGGAGATCCTGCTGTGCGACGAGGCGACCTCCGCGCTGGACCCCGAGACCACACAGTCGATTCTGGGCCTGCTGCTGGACATCAACCGCAAGCTGGGCCTGACCGTCGTGCTGATCACGCACGACATGGCCGTGATCCGCGAGGTCTGCCACAACGTGCTCGTGCTGGACGGCGGCCGCAACGTCGAGCTGGGCGAGGTGTGGCGCGTGTTCGGCAACCCGCAGGCGGATGCCACGCGCGCGCTGCTGCGGCCGCTGCAACACGACCTGCCCGCGGACCTGGCGGCCCGGCTGGTGCCGGACCTGCAAGGGCGCCCCGGCGTCGCCGTGCTGCGCCTGCGCTTCACCGGACAAGGCCGGCCAGATGGCGTGTCGCTGCAGGCGCTGGCCGCGATGGGGCCGGGCGCGACGCTGCTGCATGGCGGGCTGGACCGGCTGCGCGGCCATGCGCAGGGCAGTCTGCTGGTGTCGGTGCCCGCGCATGCTTTACAGGAAGAGGCCGCGCGTGCCGTGCTGGTGGCCGATCAGATCAAGGTGCTGGGTTATGTCGCTACCGATGCTTGACAAGTACCTGCAGGCGTTTCTGCAGACCCTGACGATGGTGAGCATTTCCGCCGCCATTGCCATCGCGACCGGCCTGGCGCTGGCCGTGGTGCTGACCGTCACCGCGCCAGGCAATCTCTACCCGCGTCCGCGTTTCAACAAGGCGCTGTCGATCACGGTGAACACGTTCCGCGCCATCCCGTTCATCATCCTGCTGGTCGCGATGCTGCCGTTTACCCGCTTTCTGGTGGGCACGACGCTGGGCACCTGGGCGGCCATCGTGCCGCTGTCGGCGAACCTGATTCCATTCTTTGCGCGCATTGCGCAGGTCAGTCTGAACGACGTGGACCACGGTCTGGTCGAGGCGGCGCGCGCCATGGGCTGCCGGCGCTGGCACATCGTGCGCCACGTGCTGCTGCCCGAGGCTCTGCCTGGCATCATCGGCGGCATGACGGTCAGCGTCATCGCCATGATCAACGCGTCTGCGATGGCCGGCGCGGTGGGGGCGGGCGGCCTGGGCGACCTGGCGATCCGTTACGGCTACGAGCGTTACGAAACCCGGGTGATGTTTGAGGTGATCGTCATCCTGATCGCGCTGGTGTCGATCGTGCAATTCACCGGCGAGTGGCTGTCGCGCCGCGCCGACCACAAGCGGTGAACGATGCGAGCCGCGCGCGAAAGATCATCCGGCTCAGCGCAATGGCGCCTGCGGCATGGCCGCCAGAGATTGCGTCGCCAGCTGCTCCTGCTCGCCGGCCAGGCGGTTGACGGCGTCCTGGTGCTGATGAAAGCGCGCCAGGTCGGCGTCGCGGCCGAACATCAGCTCGTCGCGGTCCGCGTACCAGAACTGCCGGTTGTCATCGAGCAGCGTGATCATCAGCCCGAACTCGTGCAGGATTTGCGTTTCCAGGTCCCAGACGCGCGCCAGTTTTTCTTCGCTGGCCGCGCGCGAGTCCTGCAGCGCCTTCAGGATCTTGTCCTTTTCCGGTTCGGCGATGGTCAGCGAGCGCACCAGCGCCGGCATTGCGTTCAACACGTCCATGCTTTGTTCGCGGTAGCCCGGCACGAGCTGTTCGGCCTGTTCCAGGATCAGGCGGCTTTCGATCAGGCCCGAGTCGCGCGCCAGGCGCCGGGCGTCGAACAGCTTGGGCAGGCCGATCTCCTTGAGTTCCTGCAGGTAGGCGCGATGCTGCGCCAGCCGTTCGCCCGCGATGGTCTTCATGGCCCGTTCCATTTCGCCGTACGGACCGGTGGCCTTGGGCGAGGGGTCGATGGCGGGCACGTCTTCGGGCGCGCCGCTGCCGCCGCCGGCCTGCAGGCGCAGCGCGTCGATGGCCTTGCGGATTTCGGTGTTGGCGATGTCGCGCTGGCGGTTGTCGTGGTTGCGCTCGGTAAGCGGCCCGGCCACGGCGGCCAGCAGGCACACCCCCGCGCCCAGCATGATGCGCAAGCGGTTGCGCGGCGTGCGAAAGCGTTTCCCGATCGAAAAAAGACCCAGGACGACAAACAGCACGAGGCCCAGAAGAATGGCCCCACCCAAGGCCAGCTTGGCGACGTCCAGCATGGTGGCGGGCCGGCTGCTGTAGACCGCCCACGCCAACATCGCGGAATAGACCAGACAGGTGGCGGCCTTGAGCAGCCAGCCGGGTTGGGGCGGTGGCGCGGGGGGAACCGCCGGGCCGGCGGCCGTGGCGGGCGCTTGCGGGTCGTTCATGTCGCGCACGAAAACGGGGATACGGCGTTTGACTGTAAAGACTCGCTTCGGCCTCGTCAATGCCGCGGGCCGGCGGCAATTACCGATTTCCAGGCAGGCGCGATGCGCCCCTGCACCCACCCATGACAGGAGTGACCACCATGACCGACCCCGCGCAGCAGGGCTTTGCGACCCGCGCCATCCACCTGGGCTATGACCCCTTGGAAGAACAGGGCGCGCTGTCGCCGCCGTTGTATCTGACGTCCACCTATACGCAGGACAGCATCGAGGCCTTCGACCGGATCCGGCTCGGCGAAGCCCAAGGCTACGTCTATGGCCGCACGCGCAATCCGACGCAGGCGCTGCTGGAAGAGCGGCTGGCGTCGCTGGAAGGCGCCGAGGCCGGCGTGGTGACGGCGTCGGGCATGGCGGCCATCTCGGCCACCCTTTTCTCGCTGTTGCAAAGCGGGGACGAGATCGTGGTCGACCAGATCGTCTACGGCACGGCCTTCACGCTGTTCACCCAGGGGCTGTCCCGATTCGGCGTGCGCGCCGTGTTCGCGGATTTCACGCAGCCGCAGTCCGTGGCCGCTGCCATCGGTCCCAAGACCCGGGCGGTGTATTTCGAGACCCCCGCCAATCCGAACCTGCGCCTCGTGGACATTGCGGCCATCTCGGCCATCGCGCGCGGCAAGGGGCTGCTGACCATCGTCGACAACACCTTCGCCACGCCGGTGTTGCAGCGCCCGCTGGAGCACGGCGCGGACATCGTGCTGCATTCGGCCACCAAATACCTGGGCGGGCACGGCGACCTGCTGGCGGGCGCCGTGCTGGGCCGCAAGCAGCACATCGACGCCATCCGGCTGCAAGGTCTGCGGTATTTCACGGGCGCGACGCTGTCGCCGTTCACGGCCTTTCTTGTGCTGCGCGGGATCAAGACGCTGGAGCTGCGCGTGCAGCGCCATAGCGAATCCGCGCTGAGGGTGGCCAAGTTGCTGCGCGAGCATCCGGCGGTGGCCGACGTGTTCTATCCGGGCCTGGCTGGCACGGCGGGGGCCGACATTGCGCAGCGCCAGCAGGCGGCGGGCGGCGGCCTGGTGGCTTTCGAGCTGAAAGGCGGTCTGGTGGCCGGCAAGACGCTCTTGAATAGCCTGAAGCTGGCGCGCATCGCCGTCAGCCTGGGCGATCCCGAGACGCTGATCCAGCATCCGGCGTCGATGACGCATGCCAGCTACTCGGCCGAGGATCGCGAGCGCTATGGCCTGTCCGAAGGCCTGCTGCGGCTGTCGGTCGGGCTGGAAACGCCCGAGGACATTCTGGCGGATCTCAAGCAGGGTCTGGATCGGGTGTAGCTGGCGGCGTGGCGGGTGGTTGGACATCGTCGCGCCGCCACGCCACCCATTCGCCTTCGCCCTCGTAATGGCGCAGCCCGCGCGCTGCGGTCGCCAGACCCGCCCGCAGCACGTCCATGTCCAGTCCCGGCATGTTGCGTAGCAGGGCGGGGGGCAAGTTGCCGATGTCCAGCACACGCTCGTCGAACTCCATCCGCATCAGCCCGCCGTCTTCGTTGGCCACGCGAACGAACCACAGGCTTTCCATGTAGTCGCCAAACCAGGGGTCCGGATAGATCGCCTGGGTGAACGCGAATCCGAATTCGTGAATGTCGTGCCAGGGCCAGAACTGCTGCAGCCCCATCGCGCGCGCCAGCTCTCCTGACCGCGTCAGGCCAGCGTCATCGAAGCGCACGACTTCCTGCAGCGGATCTTCGGCTGCCGGCGGTCCGGCAAACCATCGCTTGATGCGTGACCACATGGCGTCGCGAATGAGGGGATGAGGGACGTGCAGTGTAATGGGGCCGGATTCGTGAAAAAATGTTACAACCATTGATCGTGATCAATTCCGCGCGCCCTGGCAACCGTTAGGGTTGATGTTTGCGCAGCAAGGACAGGACCAATGACCGACAAGACATCCCAAGCCCCCGATCAAGACGCCCCGGCGGCACCCGCCAAGCGGTCCGCCAGCGGCCAGGGCGCCGCCAAGCGCATGGCCAGCGCCCGCCGCGCGCCCGCCAAGCGCGCCGTGAAGGGTGTAGTCAAGGGTGAAGCGACGCCGGCCGGGGTTGCAGGCGCGGGCATCGGCCCCGCCGTTGAGCCGGCCCTTGAATTGCGCAAGCGCGTGGCGGCGCGGCAGGACGCGGCGCGGCAGGAGACCGCGGCGGTGCTGGCCGATATCGCCAGCCGCTACACGGTGGGCAACCCGGGCGAGGCCCACGAGGCCCTGCGCACCGTCATCGATGCGCTGTCGCCCGACGATGCGCAAGCCGTGCACCGCGCGCTGCTCGACGCCAACCGGCAGACGCCCGGCGTGCGGCGCAATCCCGACGACGAACTGGCGGGCGATTGGCGCGAGGGCGTCTATCCGTATCGCCACCGCATGCTGCGGCGCAATTACGAAAAGCAGAAGTACAAGCTGCAGGTCGAACTGCTGAAGCTGCAGGCGTGGGTCAAGGCCACCGGGCAGCGCGTGGTGATCCTGTTCGAGGGGCGCGACGCCGCGGGCAAGGGCGGCACGATCAAGCGCATGATGGAACACCTGAATCCGCGCGGCGCGCGCGTGGTCGCGCTGGAAAAGCCGTCCGACACCGAAAAGGGCCAGTGGTACTTCCAGCGCTACGTGCAGCACCTGCCAACCGCCGGCGAAATCGTCATGTTCGATCGCTCCTGGTACAACCGTGCCGGCGTCGAACGCGTGATGGGTTTTTGCTCGCAGGACGAATATCTGGCGTTCCTGCGCCAGACGCCCGATTTCGAGCGCCATCTGGTCAGCAGCGGCATCACGCTGATCAAGCTCTGGTTCTCGGTCAGCCAGGAAGAGCAGCGCAGCCGCTTCCAGCAACGCAAGGTGCATCCGCTCAAGCAATGGAAGCTGAGCCCGGTGGACCTGGCATCGCTGGACAAGTGGGACGACTACACGCGCGCCAAGGAAGCCATGTTTGCCCACACCGACACCGCCGATGCGCCGTGGATCGTGGTCAAGTCCGACTGCAAGAAGCGCGCCCGCCTGAACGCCATGCGCTACGTGTTGAGCCGCCTGCCGTACGAGGGCAAGAGCGACGACCCGCAGATGGCGATGGATGCGCTGATCGTGGGCCGCGCGCTGTAGGCCGTCAGCCGCCCAGCGCAGCCAGGTTCAACACATGGCTGCGCCCGATCCACACCGCGCAATCGCGATGGTCGCGCAGCGAATGGCCGGTGTTCGGGTGCATGAATACATCCAGCGCGCCGTGGTTCAGCGTAAGCCACGTGGCGATCTCGGCCAGATGTTCCGGGCCGAAGGCAATCTGGTAGCTCCATTGCGGATGCGGACCCACGGGGCGCTCATGGAATCGCCCCATTTCCATCTTGCCGTCAAACGTCGCGACGATCCGTTCGCGCAGGGCGAACGCGGTGTCGCGGCTTGCCGCGTCGAAGTACACATGGGCATGCCAGCTTGCGACGTCGGTCACGGAAATTTCCATCGTTCTGTCCTGATACCTGATTCGGTTCAGCCGCCCGCGCGCTTGGCGCGGTGGCCCTGTTTCGTCAACGCCTCGAGGATGCGGTCGCAGTGGTCGCCCTGCACCTCGATCACGCCGTCCTTGAAGGTGCCGCCCGAACCGCACGCGGTCCGCAGCTGCTTGCCCAGCGCGTTCAATGCGTCGGGCGCCAGCGCCAGCCCGCGCACCAGCGTCACGCTCTTGCCGCCGCGGCCCTTGGTTTCGCGCGAGACTCGCGCCACGCCGTCACCTGCCGGGGCTTTTCCGGCCGCCGCCTTGCATTGGCATTGCGCGACCGGCTGACGGCACTGCGGGCACATGCGGCCGGTTTCGGTGGAATAGACCAGGCCGCCCGTTGCGGCGCGCTTCATCAGGATTTGCCCCGCATCTGGTCGATGAGACGCCGGTCACGCTTCGTTGGCCGGCCCGCTTCGATACCCAGCGCCGGCTCCGGTGCGAGGCGGCGCATTTCGGCGGCGCGCTCGCGGGCGGCCACGCTTTCGGGCGTCTCTTCGTAAAGTTGGCGCGCGACCGGCGCGGGCCCGCGCACGCCGCTGACGGCGACGACTCGCACCTGCACGGCGGGGTCTTCCTTGCGGACCGTGATGACGTCGCCCGCGCCGACTTCGCGCGCGGGTTTGGCGGGCTGTCCGTTGACGAACACGCGGCCCTTGCCGATTTCTTCCGAAGCCAGGCTGCGCGTCTTGTAGAAGCGCGCGGCCCATAGCCATTTGTCGAGCCGGATCTTGTCCATCCTGCGGGTTCCTGCGGTAAAGCTGGTCAAGGCGTCATGATAGCGCCGCCCGGTGGCCGGGCATGCCGGCCGGCGCGTCGCCATGCGCAAGTCAAAAAAAAGCGGCGCCCCGAAGAGCGCCGCAAACCGGCTACGCGGTGTCCGGGCCGTCGGGCCCGGCAGTACTCAATCCAGCTTCAATCCTGCTTCCTTCACGACGCGCTGCCACTTCTCGATCTCGGCGCGGCGGAACGTGTCCAATTCGGCGGGCGTGGAGCCGATGGGCTCGGCGCCGATGCCGGCAAGCTGTTCGGCGATCGTGGGATCCTTCAGCACCTTGGCCAGCGCCTGCGACACCTGCTCGACAATTGCGGGCGGGGTGCCGGCCGGGGCGAACACGGCGTTCCATTCGTAGGTTTCGTAGCCCGGCACGCCCGACTCGGCGATGGTGGGCAGTTCGGGCGCGGTCTTGGAGCGTTCCAGGCCGCCGACGGCCACGGCGCGCAGCTTGCCGTTCTTCACGTGCTGCCAGGCCGAGCCCATGCTTGCGAACATGACCGGGACCTGGCCCGACATCACGTCGATCATCGCCGGGCCGCCGCCCTTGTACGCGACGTGCTGCAGTTGCGTCTTGGCCAGCAGGTTGAACAGTTCACCCGCCAGGTGCTGGGCGGAACCGGGACCGGCCGACGCGAAATACACGGGCTCCTTGGCGCCGGGCTGGCCGAGCTTGATCAGGTCGCCGACCGACTTCACTTCATACGACGGCGTGACGACCAGCACGTTGGGCACGCGCAGCAGCAGCGACACGGGCGCGAAGGCCGACAGCGTGTCGAACTGCATCTTGCTGTGCAGCGCGGGGTTTTGCGCGTGGTTGGAGGCGTCCAGCATCAGCGTGTAGCCGTCGGGCTTGGCCTTGGCGACGACCGCGCCGCCGATCATGCCGCCGGCGCCGCCGCGGTTTTCGATGACGACGGGCTGGCCGAGTTCAGCCGCGAGCTTCGGGCCGATCAGGCGGGCAACCACGTCCACGGTGCCGCCGGGCGGGTAGGTCACGACCAGCGTGACGGCGCGTTCGGGGTAGGCGGCGTGCGCGGCGCCTGCGGCGCCAGCCAGCAGGCCGGCGGCGGCGAACAGCGCGCCACGGCGCGCCAGGCGTTTGAACAGAGGGGTCATGGAGCGTCTCCTTGGAATTGGAATAGCCGCAACGGCGTGTCGGCAAGCACGGTGCGCCGTTGGGCGGGGTCGTCGATCCAGGCGTCCAGCCACTGCGTCGCGGCGGGATAGGACGCCAGGTGGCGATGTTCGGTGTGGGGCCAGTCGCTGCCCCACATCAGGCGTTCGGGGGTGTAGGCGTCCAGCAGTTGCTGCGTGGCCAGTCGGCCGGAGGCGGCGCAGGCCGGGGCGGCCCAGTTGCGGTACGGCGCGGCCAGCTTGACCCAGACGCGGCCGCTGTCCGCCTGGCGCAGCAAGTATTGGAAGCCTGCGTCCAGGACGCCGAGCGCGGGATCCGGGCGGCCAAAATGATCGACTACGATGCGGCAGCCGGCCGCCAGCAAGGCCGGCAACACGCCATCCAGGCGCGCGGCCTGCAGGTGCACTTCCACATGCCAACCCAGCGCATTGACGCGGGCCAGCAGGGCCTGCCACGCCGGCGTCCGCAGATCGGGCGTATCCAGGCCGAAAAGGTTCAGACGGATGCCGACCACGCCGGCGTCGGCCAGGACTTGCAATTCGGATTCGGCGGCATCCTGCGCCACCACGGCCACGCCGCGCAGGCGGGCAGGGGCAGCGCGCAGCGCCTCGACCAGGTGGCTGTTGTCCGTGCCCAGGAAACTTGGCTGCACCAGGACGCCGTGGCTCATGCCGTGCGCGTCCAGCAGGCCCAGGTATTCGGCCAGCGTGGCGTCGTAGTCCGGCGTGTGGCGGCGCGTGTTGGCCAAGGCGAGGCCTTGGTGAAACACGTGGGCGTGGCTGTCGACGGCGGCGCCTGGGATCGGCGAGGGCAAATCAGTCTCCTCATGCGGCGCGCCGCTCTCTCGGAACGGCGACGCGCTATGTAATGTTCTGTAAGTCGGGATTCTAGGAAGTCGGGGTATAGTTTTCCATTCTGGAAAGGCGCTTTAAATATATTGGAACGATATGGAAACCAGGCATCTGCGGTACTTCCTGGCGGTGGTGGACCACGGCAGCGTCAGCCGCGCCTCGGACTGGCTGGGCATCGCGCAGCCGGCGCTGAGCCAGGCGTTGACGCGCATGGAGAAAGACCTGGGCGTGCGGCTGTTCGAGCGGTCGCGGCAGGGCACGACGCCCACGCCCGCCGCTCAGGCCATCCTGGAAGACGTGCGCGCCAGCGTCGCGCGCATTGATGCGGCAGCCCGCCGTGCCCGGGAAATCGGACGTGGCAGCGCGGGGCAGTTGACGGTCGGGCTGGTGTCTTCGGCGCTCTTTGACACCTTGCCCCGCGCGCTGCGCCAGATGCGCAAGCAGGCGCCCGGCGTGCGCATCATCCTGCGCGAAATGAGCAACGCCCAACAGGCCGAGGCCTTGCAGACCGGAGAGATCGACATCGGTCTGATGCACACGCCCGTCGCCGTGGGCGGCCGCATGCGCGAACGCCAGCTGCTGCGCGACCGGCTGGTGGCGGCCGTGCCCGACGAATTCGAGGTCGAGGCCGACGGCAAGGTATCGATGGCGCAGATCGCGCAGGCGGGCCTGGTGATGTACCCGCAGGCGCAGTTGCCGGCATTTTATGCGGACATCCTGGACGCCATGCGCAAGGGCGGCCACGATGCGCACGTGAACCAGGAGGCAAGCCTTACGCTGACGGTGCTGTCGTGCGTGGCCGGGGGCTGCGGCGTGGCCTTGCTGCCCAGCTGGATCCGGTCCATGGGATTTCGGGGTGTGCGCTTTTGCGAAGTACGCGATGGAGAACGGCTGCCCAGTTTCGACTTGAGCGCGATCTGGCCGGCGCGTAGCGTGCCCACGCTGGCGGATCTGTTCGCCAACCTGGATCTCGGGTCTGAATAAAGCGGCGATCCCCTTTCAACGTCCCTTCAACATCCTTCAAACAGACTTAAGCGACGCTTAAGGCGTCATTTTTGCCGGAACTGCGGCGGATCCCGCCGTCTAACCAGGAACGTCATCGCGAGGTTCCGGGCTCATGGATCTGAATTGGCAGCAGCAACTTGCGGAAAGCGCCTTGTGGCTCGCGCGCGCGTTCGGCATCTCCGCCGTCGCGCTGGCGCTTGTCACGCTCGTACTGACCCGCACCACCGTCTGGGGCCGCAAATTCTGGCGTCTGGCCTGGCCGTATCTCACGCCCCGGCGCAGTTGGCGTCCCATGCTGACGCTGGCGCTGCTGCTGTTCCTGGCGATGTTCGCGGTGCGCATGACCGTGCTGTTTTCGTTCTGGTACAACGGCTTTTACAGCGCTCTGCAGGCGCTGGATCAGGCCGTCTTCTGGCACTTCCTGGGCATCTTCGCCGTGCTGGCCACCGTGCATGTGGTGCGCAGCCTGGCCGACAGCTATGTGGGCCAGGCCTTCGACATCCATTGGCGCGTCTGGCTGAACGATCGGCTGACGCGCGACTGGCTGGGCGCGGGCGCCTACTATCGCGGACACTTCCTGGCTGAACCCGTCGACAACCCCGACCAGCGGATCGAGCAGGACATCGCGCAGTTCGTGACGGGCTCGCGCACGCTCGCCATCGGCGCGTTGAGCGCGATCGTGTCGCTGGTGGCCTTCACGTCGATCCTGTGGGGGCTGTCCGGTCCGTTGACGCTGGGCGGCGTTGAAATCCCGCGCGCCATGGTGTTCGTCGTGTATCTGTACGTCATCGTGGCCACGTGGCTGGCCTTCAAGATCGGCCGCCCGCTGATCAAGCTGAATTTCCTGTCCGAGAGACTGACCGCCAACTTCCGGTATGCGCTGGTGCGCCTGCGCGAGAACGCCGAGAACGTCGCGTTCTACCAGGGCGAGGAAGTCGAGCGCGCGACCTTGTTGACCCGCTTCACGTCGTACATCGCCAATCTCTGGCAGCGCGTGTACCGGGGCTTGAAGTTCGACGGCTTCAACCTGTCGGTCAGCCAGATCGCGGTGGTGTTTCCGTTCATCCTGCAGGCGCCGCGTTTCTTCAGCGGCGCGATCAAACTGGGCGACGTCATGCAGACCTCGCAGGCGTTCGGGCAGGTGCAGGAATCGCTGTCGTTCTTTCGCAGTTCGTACGACACGTTCGCGCAGTACCGCGCCACGCTCGACCGGCTGAACGGATTCCTGGATGCCAACGAGGCCGCGCGTGCGCTGCCGCAAGTGCAGACGCAAGCGCTGCCGGACGGCCTGCAGATCGAAGGCCTGGACGTGTCGCGCCCCGACGGCGCACGTCTCCTGGACAACCTGAACCTGCGCCTGCATCCCGGTCAGGCCCTGCTGATCAAGGGCCCGTCGGGTAGCGGCAAGACCACCTTGCTGCGCGCGCTGGCGGGCCTGTGGCCGTATGCCAGCGGCGCGGTGCGGCGGCCGCAGGGCGACGCCGCATTGTTCCTGTCGCAGCGGCCTTATCTGCCGCTGGGCGATCTGCGCGGCGCGGTGGCGTATCCGGGACCGGCGCAGCCGGCGGACGACGCGCGCCTGGCCGACGCGCTCAGGCAGGTGAATCTGGGGCATCTGGCCAGCCGCCTCGACGAGGTGCACGACTGGTCGCGCGTCTTGTCGCTGGGCGAACAGCAGCGCATCGCGTTTGCGCGCGTGCTGTACAACCGGCCGGCGCTGGTGTTTCTGGACGAGGCAACGTCGGCGACGGACGAAGGGCTGGAGCACATGCTGTACAGCCTGCTGCGCGACGCGTTGCCGGACAGCATGCTGGTCAGCGTGGGACATCGCAGCACGCTGGATGCTTTCCATACGCAGCGGCTGGATCTGGATGGCACGGGCCGCTGGAAGGTCGGCCCGATGCCGGCGTCGCGTCACGGCGAGGCGTTGCGCAGGGCGGCAGCATAAAGGCTTGCGCGAAATATGAGAGGTGTCTGACACCCGTCAGAAGTGACCGTCAAGCAGATAAAGCGCCGCAAGGGTGTCAGACACCGGTCCAAACAAAGACGCAAAAAAAGGCCGCAAGCAGCGGCCTTTTATGCGTCTTGCCGAAAATCAGGTGCCCACGCGCAGCGGTCCGGTCAGCTTGCGCAACGCGGCGATCACGCTTTGCGCGGTGATGCGTCCGGTCTTGGGATTGGCGGACGGAATGTTCTGGATTTCCACCGAGAACGAGGCGGAATCGGACACAACCTCGACGCGGTGCACGTTGCGTTCGAGCGAGGGATCCGCCCAGATTTCCAGGGTGGTGCGGTCCGGGCCGATGCCTGCCAGCGACACGCTGACGGCCACGTTGAGGTTGGCAGGAAAACCGACGGCGGCCTCGCGCGGCGAGCCGCGGAAGATCAGGCGCGGTTCGGTGATGCCTTCGATGTCGATGTTGTTCTCGGTCAGGTAGGGCGCACCGAGCAGGCCGCGCACCGGCTTGCGGGTGATCATCGTGACGGAATGGATGACGCCTTCCGCGGCGGCGGTGATGGCGTCCAGGCCCAGGATGGCGCCCGACGGCACGATGACCTGGCCGCCGTGCTGGCCGGCGATGCCGATCAGATCTTCGTGGCGCAGCAGCGCGCCGGAACTGAGCACCACCATCTTCTTGCCGGCGCGCAGCACGGGTTCGGCGATGTCGCGGAACACGGCAGCGGGCGCGCATTCAACGACCACGTCGCAGTGGTCGGCAAGGCCGTCAATGGTGGTGAACGTGGGCGCGCCGTTCTTCCAGCCGAAGGCGGGCGGGGCGTTGGGATCGCGCACCGCGACGGCGGCGAGCGTCAGGCCGGGCAGGCCCGCATCCAGGGATTGCGCCACGGCCTGGCCGATGGCGCCGAAGCCGGCGATGCCGACGCGGAAGCTGTTCATGGGTATCCGGTGTGTTGGGCCAACGGCGGGACCGCAGGCGGTTCGGGAATGCGGCGCAGTGGGCGTGCCGCAAGACTGCCGGCCACTGTAGCCACGGCGTGGCGACGCGTCAATGCGGGATGCCCGCAAGGCACGGGCGCGCGGTGATGCATGGCGACGGCATCTACGACAGCGCGAATTCCTCGCCGTCGTAGTGGCCGGCAATCTCGATCTCGCCGGACGCCAGGCGCCCGGACCACGCGTCCAGTTCGCGCCGCTCGTACGCGGTGACGTCCGCGCCCAGCACCAGCCGCAATGAGGCTTCGGCCTCCAGGCCGAAGCGCGTGATGCGCCCGACGGCCAGCGCGCCTGCCGCATGGTCCGCCGCCGCGCGTTCCACGCACAGCCCGGAGTCCGCCAACGCCGATGCCAGATAGACCTCCGGATCGCGGGCCACCCAATCCAGCACATTGCCGATCTGCCAGATGCCGGCCTCGCGGCAGGCACGCGTGACGCCGTCCCGGCCGCCATCCATCATCGCGAACAGCACGCGGGCGCGCTGCGCGGCGAGCGCACGCGTCCAGGCCTCGCCCAGGTCCGGGTCGTGCTGATTGCCGCAGAACCCGGTCAGCGGATCCCGGCCCGTCACGCGGCGCACGCCGTCGGCAAACGCGGCGCGGCCCTTCAGGCCGGGCCGAACGCGCTCGCCGGAGAGGTGCGCCGCGCGGGCGCCAACGCTGAGCCCGATGTTGCCGATGTCACCCGCGGGGCGGCCAACCGTCCCATCTCCCTGCGCGCGCAAGCCGGCCAAAATCCCCGCAAGAAACGCGGAATGCTCCTGCAGAATTTCGTAGCTCGCGACATTGGCGGCCGTATGGCTGCCCTGTGTGATCGCGAACTGCGTACGCGGAAAATGCGGTGCAACCTCTGCCACCGGCGCATCGCCCTGGCCGCCGTGCACGATTACCAGGTCCGGATTGCCGTTGCACAACTGCGCAAGGCGTTCGGCGCGCGCGGCCGGGTCGGTGGCGGCGACCCACTCCGCGTGCAGCGCATGGCCCGCACGCCCTGCGCGCTCGGCGCCCTGCAGCGCGGCCTCGTTGAAGCCGCCCCGGCCGGGAAAGCCGAACAGCACGAGCAGACGGCGCGCGCTCACAGGCTGGCTCCCGTCGCGCGCACCACTGGCCCCCAGCTGTCGGCCTGACGGCGCACGAAATCGGTGAATTCCGCCGGCGTCTTCTGCGCCAGCACGAAGCCTTGGCCTTCGAGCTTGGCGCGGATGTCTGGATTGCCCAGCACGAATCCGATTTCCGCATGCAGCCGTGCCGCCACCGCGTCGGGCAGGCCCGCAGGGGCGGAGAGCCCGATGAAGTTTTCCGCGATTAGACCCGGATACCCCAGTTCGCCCACCGAAGCGATGTCTGGGGCCTGCGGCACGCGCTGCTGCGTGGTGACGGCCAACAGGCGCAGTTGCCCCGAACGCAGGAAGGGCAGATTCTGCGGCAGGGCGTCGACCGCCATCCGGATCTGTCCGCCCAGCAGGTCGTTGCGCATGGCGCCCGAGCCCTTGTACGGAATGTGCTGCAGCGGCGCGCCCGTCTGCCGCGAATAGAGTTCGCCCACGATCTGCCCCACCGACGCCAGACCGCCGCTGCCGTATTGCACCGGCTGGTCCTGCGCCTTGATCCAGGCCGTCAGCTCGGCAAGGCTGGACACCGGCACGGACGGGTGCACGACGAACACCGTGGGCACCGCGCCCAGATAGGCGATGTGGCGAAAGCTTGTCAGCGCGTCGTACCCGCCTTGCGGCATCAGCGCCGGCGAGATCGACAGGGGCGCCGAGTTCGACATGAGCAGCGTGTAGCCGTCGGCGGGCGACTGCGCCACGAGGCTTGCGCCAATGGTCGAACCCGCGCCCGGCTTGTTCTCGATGACGATGGACTGGCCCAGCCGCTCGGCCAGCACGGGCGCAATGAGGCGCGCGGCGATGTCGCTGGCGCCGCCGGGCGGAAACGTGACGACAAGGCGGATGGGACGCGCGGGCCAGTCGGACGCGCGCGCCAGGCGTGGCCGCGCCAGCGGCAGCGCCAGGGTGCTGGCAAGCAGGAATTTGCGTCGGGAGATCGGCATGGCGAAAGCTTCTATCGTGCGGCCGCATGGCGGCAAAGGCGCACACTGTAAGAAGCGAGGCGGCGGCTGACAAAGAATTTGTAGCCGTTTGCTTATGCCGCCCTGGCATCCGACGCGATATCTGCCGGCGCTACTGCAGCTTGATGCCCAGCTCCTTGATCAGCGGTCCCATCTCGGCGCGGTCGGCCTCGATGGTTGCCGCCAGTTCCTCGGGCGAGCTGCCAATTGGAATCATGCCCAGCGTTTCCATCTGCGCCTTCATGGCCGGGTCCTTCAGGATGTCGGTCACCGCCTTCTGGATCTGCGCGACGCGCTCCTTCGGGATGCCCGCCGGTCCCATCAGGCCAATCCATGGCTGCGGCGCGTAATCCAGTCCCGACTCCTTCAACGTGGGCGTGTCGGGCAGACCGCCAAAGCGTTGCGGACTGGTGATGGCCAGCGCACGCAGCCGTCCGCTGTCGATCAGGCCCTTGGAGCTGGACGGCGCGTCCAGGCCCACGTCGAGCTGTCCGCCGATCAGGTCGTTCTGCGTCTTGCCCGACGAGGACGACGGCACGTACAGCGCCTTGATACCCGCGCGCCGCGCCGTCTGTTCCCAGACCAGATGAAACGCGGTGCCGATCGAGAACGAACCCACGCTCAGGTTTCGCGTCTTGCTTTCGCGTACGAAGTCTTCCCAGGTCTTGAGCGGGCTGTCCTTGGGCACGATGAAGATGAACGGCGTGCGCGCCACCAGCGAAATGGGCTGCAGGTCTTTCTGCGTATCGAACGGCAGGCTATCCACCGCAAACGGCACGATGGTTACGGACGACGCGACGACCATGCCGAGCGTGTAGCCGTCGGGCGCCGACTTGACCAGCGCGCCCGTGCTGATGATGCCCGAGGCGCCAGGCTTGTTTTCGACGACCACGGGCTGACCCCAGGCCGCGCCCAGCTTGCTGGCCAGGACGCGCAGCATGACGTCGACCGGACCGCCGGGCGGATTGGACACGATGATCTTGACCGGCTTGTCGGGATAGGCGGCGGTGGCGGCGAATGGCAGCGCGAGCGCCAGCGCAAGAGCGGTTTGCTTGAACATGGAATTCCCCTTGTGTCGTTGGTGTGCGGGGCGCGGCGGCAAGGCCGGCGCCTCCGTGTGGCGTTGCGGGCTCAGGCCAGGATCTGCATGTGCGGGGCCTGCGGCCAATCCGGCGCGTCGCCCCGGATGAACGCCAGCCATGCGGCCTGGGTCTGACGCGCCAGTTGCTCGCCCTGCGCGGCGGGCAGGCCGGCCAGCATCGGGGCATCGTCAAAGGCCTGCAGCGTATCGAACACAAACGGCAGTTCGATGCAGTGGCAGGCGCCGAAACGGTCTGAGGGCGCGACGTCAAAGCGCGCCAGCCAGGCATCGCGGCCCTGCGCCACGGCCTGCCGGGCCCACAGCCGGGAGGGCGCGCCGAACACGGCGTCGCCCATTTCCTGGCTGGCGGCGTCCGTGCCATGGTCCGGAAAAGCGGCCATCTCGTCGCGCGTGTAGCAGACCAGCACATCCGCGCGGCCCGCGGCGGTCAAGAGCGCGGGTGCGATCTCGTGCGGCAGCACCTGGCCGTCCAGCACGGGCGAGAACAGGCTGCGGCTGCTGCCTTCGGCCCTTAGCGCCTGCACGACCTCGGGCGCCTGCTGAGCCGCCAGCAGCGCGGACACCGGCAGCTCGCGTGCCGCCGAAAGCGAATCGGCCCCCGCCGCGCGCAGATAGACCTGTCCGAGCGCGTCGGCCTGCTGCGCGCTGCGAAAACCCCGGCCCAGCGCGGCGCTTTGCAGGATGGCGCGTGAAAAGCGCGGCTGGCGCGTCAGCATCGCGCAGATCGACGAGGCGCCCGCCGACTGTCCCATCACGGTGATACGCGTGGGATCGCCGCCCAGGTCCTGGATGTTGGCAAGCACCCAGTCGATCGCCAGCTCCTGGTCCAGCAGGCCGACGTTGGCCGTTTGACCCGGCACGTACAGCCAGCCCAGCGCCGCCAGCCGGTAATTGACCGCCACGACGACCACATCGCCCCGTTGTGCAAGCCGCGCGCCGTCGTACCAGTCCAGCGCACCGCCGCCGCTTTGCCATGCGCCGCCGTGCTGCCAGACGACCACGGGACGGCGCTTGCCGTCTGCCGCCGGCGTCCATACCGTCAGGTGCAGGCAGTCTTCGGATTGTTCGGCGTCGAAGTCGCCCATGGCGCCGCGCAGGCGCGAGGGTAATTGCGGCGGGACGGGGCCGGTGCCCGTGGCGTCGAATTCGCCGCGAATGTCCGCCGGTTGCGGCGGTGCAAAGCGCAGTTCGCCCACGGGCGCCTGCGCATACGGAATGGCGCCATAGCGGCACACGCCGCCGTCGCGCACGCCAACCAGCGTGCCAGTGCGCAGCGCCGCCTTCACGCGTTCACTCATATCCTGCCCCTTGTATCGTTGTTCATTGTCCAGCGGCGGCAATCTGCGCTGCCGCCGGACTAATGGTAGGGAGGAAAGTGCCGCGCCGGCCATTCCGGTTTTGAACATAGCCATGCGCAACGCGCATGGCTGGATGGGGCTATCCGGCCCTGCTACTTGGCGATGCGCGCGTCCAGGCTGTTGTCCGCCAGCGCCTGCGCCTGTTCGCGCGTCATGCCCAGGTGCTCGTAGAGCGCGTGAAAGTTTTCGGTGACATAGCCGCCGAAGTAGGCGGGATCGTCGGAGTTGACGGTGACCTTCACCCCGGCATCCAGCAGCGACAGGATGTTGTGCTCGCGCATGTGATCGAACACGCGCAGCCGGGTATTGGACAGCGGACAGACAGTCAGGGGAATCTGCTCGTCGATCAGGCGCGCAATCAGTTTGGGGTCTTCGGCGGCACGCACGCCGTGGTCGATACGCAGCACCTTCAGCAGGTCCAGCGCCTCCCAGATGTACTCGGGCGGACCTTCTTCGCCCGCATGCGCCACGGCGGGCAGTCCTTCGGCCCGCGCGCGGTCGAACACCCGCTGGAAGAGGCGGGGCGGAAAGCCCTGTTCGCTGCTGTCCAGACCCACGGCAATGAACGCGTCCCGGTAGGGAAGCGCCTGCTCCAGCGTGCGCATTGCCTGTTCTTCGGGCAGGTGGCGAAGGAAGCTGAGGATCAGCCCGCTGGTCACGCCCAGTTGCTTCTTGCCATCGGCCAGCGCCTGGCTGATGCCGTTCAACACGGTCTCGAACGGCACGCCACGGTCGGTGTGCGTCTGCGGATCGAAGAAGGGCTCGGTGTGCACCACGTTCTGCTCGTGGCATTTGAGCAGGTAGGCCCACGTCAGGTCGTAGAAATCCTGCTCGGTGCGCAGGACATCCGCGCCCATGTAGTACAGATCCAGGAATTCCTGGAGGTTGTTGTAGTTGTAGGCGCCGCGCAGGGCGTCGATGTCGGGCCAGGGCAGCGCCACGCCGTTGCGCTGCGCCAGTTTGAAGAGCAGCTCCGGTTCGAGCGCGCCCTCCAGATGCAGGTGCAATTCCGCCTTGGGCAATGCGTTGAGCCAGTCGTACATGGGTGCTCCGGTATCAATGAGGTGCGTGTTCGGGATGCGGCGCGCGGTTCATGCGGCCAGCGCAATGCCATCGGCCTGGATGGTGCGTTCGAGCTGGGCCGCGAAGGCGCGCGCCTGACGGGTGCTGGGGCGGTCGCGGCGCCAGATGGCGGCAAGGGGCGACCTGCGCAAGGCGGGCCGGGCGGGCAGCACGGCCAGTTCGCCGCGTGCCTGCCGGACGGCCGCGACGCTGCCGGGCAGCATCCACAGGTAGTGTCCGTCCAGCAGCAATTCGCGGCCGAATTCCAGCGACAGGACGCCGATCATATCCGGAATCGCCAGACCGGCCTGGCGCAGGGACAATTCCAGCTCGCCGCGGATGCGGCTGCCGGGCAGCGCGGTGATCCACGGATAAGCGACGTAATCGGCCAACGTGGCCTCTGGCAGACTCGTCAGCGGATGGTGGGGGGCGCAGGCGAGCACCACCGGATCCTCCAGCAGGGTGGTCGAACGGTAGATCTCCGGATTCACGGCGGACGTGAACCGGCTGATCAGCACGTCCAGGGCGCCAGCGTCCAGGTCCTCGATCAGCCGTTCGTGTGTGCCGATCTCGATGGTGAGCGTGATGCGCGGATGCGCCTCGCGGTAGTCGCGCGCGGCCTGCGCCACCGGCCAGCCCGCGAACATGGAAAAGCAGCCCACGGTCAGGCTGCCATCTTCACCGCGAGAGACGGCGGCCAGATCGACCTCGGCTTTCCGAAAGCCGGTTAGCAACTGGCGTGCGTGGCGGCACATGGCGTCGCCCAGCGGCGTGCAGGTCGTGCCTTTCGCGGTGCGCTCGAACAGCCGCGCGCCCACCAGCTCCTCGATTTCGGCGATCGCGCGGGACAGGCCCGATTGCGTGCTGTGCAATTGCGCCGCCGCCTTGGACAGGTTGCCCAATTCGGAGACGGTCAGCACGATTTCCAGGTGCCGGATGCGGAGTTTGCCTCGGAACGGTGTCATGGCGCGGGGGAGCGGAAGCGATTCGCCGATTATTCTCCCGCGCCGGTCGCTTGGCAACGCGCGGCGGGATTCGGGATATAGTTCGACGCCTGCAAGGGCTTCGGCTTGCACCGGGAGAGCAGCATTGACTTTGAAAGAGCGGAGCGGCGGGCGCGCGGTCACCTTGGCAGCGATCACACTGCTGGCATCGGCGCTTGCCGGCTGCAGCGTGTCGCGCGTGGACGAGGTGGCCGTGAAGTGGCCGTCCTTCAAGGACGGCACGCAAGTCCTGCTGCCCTCGGATCCCGCGCAATGCCCCGACCTGACCGGCACCTATCTTGCCCAGGGCGAACGCCGCGCGGGCGATGCCGATGCGTTCCTGCTTGAAGACCTGCGCGGCTTTCTGCATTACCCGTTGGACCTGCCCGGCATGCGCGATGCGCCGCTGCCCGCTTGGCAGTTGTCGCCCCGGTCAACCGTGTCGTTCGTGGCGGATACGCGCGGATGGCAGATCGAGACGCGTGATGGGGAAGGTGCGCGCGAGGCCGCGCTGCTTGCCGTGCACGACGACGGCGCCGGTTCGGTGGCCGAGGGCGGCGAACCCCTGCGCCCCGGCAACGAGATCTGGCGCGCCGCCGGATGCACGCAAGGCCGGCTGTGGATCAGCGTGCGGCATGACTGGCGCCAGCATGAATCCGTGGGCGTGCGGCGCCACGTTGCCGTCCTGCGCAAGGACGCAGGCGGGCTGCTGCTGACGGTGCAACGGGAATCCGACAGCATCGGCATGCTGCTGCCCTGGTACACCAACAGCGGCGATTTGTTCCAATACTGGTTTGCGCCCGCCAGCCAGCTTCCCTGAATACCGCAGGCGCGCGCCTGCCTTTATCGAGAGAAAAATGACCGCTAAACGGCTTTTCACCTGGACCTTCTTTTTCGCGCTGTTCGTGGTGCTGGTGGCGCTCTTTTGGCGCCAGCTCTTCATACAGACCCCGCCGTCGCTGCGCGAGATGGGCGGCACGATCGAGGGCGGCGAGGCTTACATCTATGGTGAGTCGCCGCGCCAGGATGGCATGGCCGATCGCGCAATGCTGGCCGCGGCGCAGCGCGGCGACCCGGGCGCCCAATACATGCAGGGCCTCATCATGGAGAACTTCGACATGAAGGAGGCGCTGCGCTGGTACGAGACCGCCGCTGCGCAAGGCTACGAACTGGCGGCGCAACGATTGGCGCAATTGCGCGAAGCGCCGCCTGCCGCGCAATAACAGCCCCCCTTGAACGCACCCGCGCAACACGCCCGCTTCGTGACCGGCCCGCTCGGCGGGCACGTGCTCGAGATGATCCTGACCGGCTGGGCCAGCATGCTGGCCGTCTTCGCCGTCGAGTTCCTGTCGCTGCTGTACCTGGGCACGCTCGAGGACGAAGCCGTGCTGGGCGCCGTGGGCTTCGGGTCCATGACGCAGTTCACCATCACGTCCATCTGCATCGGCGTCACGGTAGGGGGAGCGGCGTTGGTCTCGCGTGCGCTGGGCGCGCAGGACGCTGCCCGGGCGCGGACGCTTGCGGGGGCGTCCCTGATCCTGATGGCCGCCGCCGCAGTGGCGGCAGGCGCGGTGTTTCTGGCCGCCATCGGCCCGTTTACCGCGGCCATCGGTTTGGCCGAAGATGTCCGCGAGCATCTGCTGTCGTACGTGCTCATCACCACGCCGTTTGCGGTGGTCATGGGCATCGGGATGATGCTGTCGAACCTGCTGCGGGCCGCAGGCCAGGGGCGGCAGTCGATGTGGGTGCTGCTGGCCGGTACCGGCACGGTCGCCGTGCTGGACCCGATTGTCATCTTCGTGCTGGACGGCGGCATGGAGGGCATTGCCTGGGCCGGCGGGGTAGGGCGCGTGGCCACGGTCGTGCTGGGCGGCTGGCTGGTGTTCCGCAAACACCGGCTGGTGGCCTGGCCGCTGGCGCGGGAACGGCGCGAGCACCTGCGCGCCATCGGCAACATCGCCTTGCCCGCCGCGCTGACGACCCTGGCCACGCCGGCATCGGTCATCTTCACCGTGTCCACGTATTCCAGTTTCGGTCCCAGCGTGCTGGCGGGCGCCACGGTGGTTGACCGGCTGTTGCAGCTGGCCTATTCGCTGTTTTTCGTGCTGCCCGGCGCCATCGGGCCGATTCTCGGGCAGAACCTGGGCGCCGGCCAGTGGGACCGCGTGAAGGCCACCGTGGCGCTCACGACGCGCTGGGCGCTGCTGTACGGATTTGCGGCAGCCATCGTGCTGGCGGTGCTGGCGCCGTGGATGCCGGAAGTCTTTCGCGTCACCGGCCCCGGGAGCGACCTGATCGTCTTCTTCTGCCGCGTCGGCAGCTTCGCATGGGCGCTGAACAGCCTGTTCTTCGTGGCGATCTCGGTGTTCAACAACCTGGGATACGCCACGTATTCCACCGCCATCGGCTGGCTGCGCGCGACGGTGGGCACCGTGCCCTTCGTGTGGCTGGGCGCGCACCTCGGCGGGCCCCAGGGCGTGATGCTGGGCCAGATGGGCGGCTTTGCGATTTTCAGCCTGATTGCGATGTGGCTGTGCCGGCGCGTGTTGCGCGCGCCGCCGGCGGGATTCCAGCACGGCGCGGTGGCCTAACGGGCGGCCGGGCCGGTCAATGCGGGGCGCGTTCGATTTCGGCGGCTGGTCGCGGTACGATCCCGGCTGACTTCGATTTTTCAGGAAAGCCATGCGCCAGAGTTTCCCCCGTCCTCGAATCGACAGCCTTTCCCGCGTTCTGCTGGCCGCGGCATTGACCGCCGCTGCCGTCAGCGCCGCGCAGGCGCAGTCGCCCGGATCGGCGACCGGATCGCGCGTTCAGACGCCCGCGCCGGAACAGCAGCAGCCCGTGCTTAAACCCAAGCGCAGCTTCGACGACGCGCCCGCACCGGCGTCGCATGCCGCGCCGGCCGCAGTTACCCCGGCCGCCGCGCCCGCCCCGGCGCCTGCCGCCACTGCCGCGCCCGCACCCGCCGCAGCACCTGCCGCAGCACCCGCCGCGACGGCTGCGCCTGCCGCCGCGCCCGCAGCCACCGCCGCCGCACCCACGGTCATCGTCCCCACCGAACTCGACACCAAGGCCTGCATCGACAATCTGCGCAAGGGCGCCACGGCCAACGGTCTGACCGTCGCCGACTGGGACAAGTACACGGCCAACGCCACGTTGCTGCCCACGACCGTTGCGTCGGCCAAGGGCCAGCCCGAGGGCCGCGAAAGCTGGTGGGACTACATCGCCAAGACGGTCGACGACGAACGCGTGCAGGACGGCAAGGCCGTGCTGACCAAATACGGCAAGCAGCTTGGCGCCATCAGCCAGCAATACCAGGTTGATCCCGCGACGCTGGTCGCCATCTTCGGCATCGAAACCAACTATGGCCGTCAGGTCGGCAAGACCGACGTGCTCAATGCCTGGCTGACGCGCGCCTGCACCGAAAACAAGCAGCTCTGGGAAAAGAACGCCTACGCGTCCGTGCGCCTCTTGCGCGACGGCACCGTGCCCGCCGACAAGTTCGTCGGGTCCTGGAGCGGCGCGTTCGGCATGACGCAATTCATCCCGACCTCGTTCTACGAACTGGCCGCCGACGGCGACGGCGACGGCCGCATCGACCTCTACAACTCGCTGCCTGACGCGCTGGCCTCCACGGCGAACCACCTGCGCAAGCGCCGCGCCCAGTGGACGCATGGCCTGCCCGCCGTGGTGGAAGTGCGCGTGCCGGCCGAGCTGGCCGCCGCGATTCCGCCCGAGCCCGATGCCGAGTACGTGGGATCCAAGGACCGCCGCACGATCGCCCAGTGGGCGCAGGCTGGCGTCAAGCAGGGCGATGGCTCGGTGCTGAAGCTGCCTTCGGGCAACGACCAGCAGGCGTACCTTTTTGCGCCGACGGGCGCGCGCGGACCGGTGTTCCTGGCCACGGTGAACTTCGACGCCATCCTGCACTACAACCAGTCGCGCCGCTACGGCCTGGCCGTGTCGCTGCTGCTGAACCGCCTGCAAGGCGGCCCGGCGCTGGTGACTGCGTGGCCGACCGACGATCCCGGTCTGTCGCGCGCGCAGATCAAGGAACTGCAGAAGCAGCTTTATGGCCGCGGCCATGACATCGGCGAGGCCGACGGCATTCCCGGCGGCAAGACGCGCGATGCGGTGCGGGCCGAGCAGGCGCGCCTGAATCTGCCGCAGGACGGCCGCGTGGGCAAGCGCATCCTGGACGCGCTGCTGGCCGATCAGCCGGAAGCCATGCGGGGCTATCCCGGGCAATGAGTCAGGCGCGGATCGCGGCATCCTCACCCCCCGAAATGCGGCGCGGGTGAGGGTTAGGCTGGAGTGTGCAAGGCGGCGCCGGCCGGTATGATCGGCAGTTCCGCCACCACGCTCACAGCCATGCCGTCCGCCGAGTTTCCCGACGATTTCCAGACCCCGCGCCTGAGCGCGCGCCGGATGTCCCAGTCGCATCTGCCCTTCATGATCGAGATGCACGCCAATGCCGATCTGATGCAGTCCATGGGCGGTACGCGCGACGCGGCGGCCAGCCGTCGCTATGTGGCGCAGAACATCGTCCACTGGACCGAGCATGGGTACGGCATGTATGTGCTGGAAGACCGCGAGACGGGCCGTCCAGCCGGCCGCGCGGGCCTGAAAGTGTCGACATCGCCAGGGCGTGCGGGCGTCGAATTGGCCTATGCCTTGCATCCCGATTGCTGGGGCAAGGGCTTTGCGCCGGAGATTTCGCGTGCGCTGATCGGTCTGGGGTTCCGTCTGCTGCCCGTGGACGTGCTGGGCGCCGTGGCGCTGCGCTCAAACCTGGCCTCGCAACGCGTCATGGAAAAGACGGGGCTGCGCTACGTCGGCATGACCGGCGACACGCCGGAGCCCAAGGTCTGCTACGAAATCCGCCGTCTGGACTGGCGCAAGCGGGAAGGCGTGTGAAGGCGTAGGCCGCGCCGGGGCTGGACGCACGGCGCTAACATGACGCGATGAGCACGAAGAAACCAAGCCCCGCCGCAGCTTCCAACGACGACCCGCCGCCCGTTCCGCCCGAGCGTCCCGCGCCGGAGGAATGCTGCAACAGCGGCTGCATCCCCTGCGTCTATGACATGTATGACGAAGCGATGGACCGCTACCGCGACGCCCTGAAGGCGTGGCGCGCGCGGCACGAGCCGGACAGCCGGTAAACGCCGTCGTTCAGCCGGCGAGCTTCATGTGGATGATGGGGAAGGGACGGCCCGAGTCGTCGTAGGCCGAGCGGCCCACGTCTTCAAACCCATAGTGCTTGTAAAAGCCGTGCGCCTGCGGATTCTGCTCGTTCACATCCACCAGCAGCGTGCCGTGCAGCGAACGCGCAAAATTCAGCAGGCGGCGGCCAGCGCCCTTGCCGCGCTTGTTGGCATCCACGAACAGCATCTCGACCTTGTTGCCGGTCAGGCCCATGAAGCCGGCCACTTCGCCGGCATCGTCCTCACAGACCCAGACCCTGACGGAAGGCAGGTACGTGTTCAGTACCTGCGGGTACATGGCCTGGATTTCCTTTTCAGTCAGAAAAGTGTGTGTGGCGCGCACCGAACGGAGCCAGATGTCCACCAGGGCCAGATCGTCGCCGTGGTTGCGTTCTCGGATTTTCATTTTGTTATTGCTGGGGTGTCAGGCACAGGTAAGCCGCTAAAGCCCGGCGCGATACAGATCCGTGGCCGCCAGGACGGTTTCCATCTGCACAGTATGCGCGAAAACAAATCGGTCTCCGTAGACCGTTTCATCCGGAAACTCCGAAATCAGCGCCATGGGCAGTTCCTCGCGGTCGGTCTCCGTGATCTGCACGGGGATGCCGTTGAGCACGTCAAAGCCCTGTTCGAGCGCATGCGCATGAAAGAGTTCCAGCTGCCGCGCGTTGAATTCCACCAGCCCCGGCACGTTGCTGGCGAGCCGCGCGGTGACGCCTTCGATCAGACGCCGTGCGCGGTCCGCCCAGCCCGGATGATGGCGCAGGACCAGGAAGAAGCCCTTGGGGATGGTCCACAGTTCAAAATGCCGCGGCAGGTAGCCCGACAGCGGGCGCGTCCATTCGTGCGCCGGATAGCCGTGCAGGTTGATGTGCAACTGCGCGCCGCTGATCGCATGCGCCTGGTGCCGGCCTTCACGTTCGAAGAACGGCGCGTGTTCGCGGTACGCGATGTCGTCGCCCAGCGCGCTGTAGCGCGACGCGTGCAGCATGTGGCGCGGATGTTGCTCGCGCAGCCGGTTAAAGAGCGCATAGCCGTCCGGATTTTCGGACGCGATCAACGCGAAATGCGCGTCGCCGCGTGCGGCGAGTGCCTCGGCCGCGCGCAGGGCGCCCACGACGCCGGAGGTCTCGTTGGCATGCTGCGCGCCGGAAATGAAAACGGCCGGGCCGGGGCCGCGCACATAGGTGCCCAGCACCGGACGGCCCTGGCGCGACACGGCCTGAAAGGTGTCGCCGCCTAAGGCCGCCATGCAGCCGGCAATCTGTGCGGCCGATAACGGTTCGCGGGCCTGCGCCAGCGGACCGGCGGGCGCAGCCGGCGTCACGGGGGCGACCGGCGCAAAGGGTTCCACCGAAATCTGCACGCGCGGCGCGCCATCGTGGCGGCGGATGTCGGGAATGATCTGGCCGGGTTGCAGGCCCCGGTCGCCGGACGGGCGGCCGGAGTGCTGCTGAAAGTGCTCCAGCAGCGAGAAATAGATGTCCTCGTGCAACGCCTCGAACGTGCTGACGATTTCCTCGTCCACCGGCAGCGCGAAGTCGATGCCGGGCAGGTCCACGCGAATTTCCAGCCGGTCGAAATACGGCTCGTGCGCACCCCAGGTGTGGTTGCGCACCGTGTCCATGATGGCGCGAAACAGAAGCTGGTATTCGGTGGCTTGCGCGGTATCGGTCTGCACTGCGCCGTCGGCATCCTGCACGCGCAGCCAGCCGGTGGGCGACAGCTCCGGCGTGCCGTCCGGCGCGTGTCCAAGCTGGTTGGGCGCGAATACGCGAGTGTCGATGGCGCGGCCATCGGCGTATGCCAGCCGCACGTCGTAGTGCAGGTCGGTGGCGCCGGGCAGCATCGTCATGCGCACGTCTTTCAGCAACGCCACAAGCGGATAGGCCTCCAGCGTGAAGCGCTTGGCCTGCGCGTGTTCGTGCAGCGGATAGCGGATCTCGGCCGAGACCAGCCCGTCGCGCTCGACTTCTTCAAGAAAGAAGTGCACGAGCGGCTTGTAGGCGCTGCGAAAGCGCGCCGTCACGCCGGCCTGCTCCAGCCGGGCCTGCGCGGCGCGCCGGGCCTCCACGCTCTCGAACACCCAGCCTTCCACGACCGCGCCGCGCCAGGCCGGCGCCATGTAGGCGTGCGTCCAGGCGTCCAGCGTGCGATCGAAACTCTTGTCCAGCAACGACATACTCAACATTCCTTCCGGCCCGTGGGCGCGGATTGATTCATCAGACCTTGCCGGTCGGGTCCAGGCGGTCGCGCAGCCAGTCGCCCAGCAGGTTCAGGCCCAGCACCGTCAGCATGATGGCCAGGCCAGGAAAGACGCTGACCCACCAGGCCGTCTGCATGTACGTGCGGCCGTCGGCAAGCATACCGCCCCAGCTCGGGATCATGGGGTCCACGCCCAGGCCCAGAAAGGTCAGACTGCTTTCCAGCAGGATGTTGTTGGCCACGTTCAGTGTCATCAGGATCACCAGCGGACCCAGCAGGTTGGGGACGATGTGATGGCGGATCATCGCCAGGTCGCGCACGCCGAAGGCGCGCGCGGCCAGCACGAACTCGCGCTCGCGCAGGGCCAGCACCTGCGCCCGCACCAGACGAGCGTACTGCACCCATTGCGACACGATCATGAAGAAAATGACATTGAACAGCCCGCCGCCCAGGATGGCGATGAACGTGATCGCCACCAGGATGAAGGGCAGCGCCAGTTGCACGTCGGCAAAGCGCATCACGATCATGTCCCAGAAGCCGCGGTAATACCCGGCGATAAGACCCATGACGATGCCCAGCAGCGCGCCGCCCAGCACCGAGGCAAAGCCCACGAGCAGCGAGATCTTGCCGCCGACGATCACGCGCGCCAGCACGTCGCGGCCCAGCGGATCGGTGCCGAAGGGATGGGCGGCGGACGAGAACGGCGCCATCAGGCGGGCGGCCAGGTCCATGGATTCGCCGCCGTCCGGAAACAGCCAGCCGGAAGCCAGCACGAGCAGGACCATGACGCCGGTCAAAAGCGCGCCCAGCACGAATTCCAGCGAGCGATAGCGGCTGCGCGGCTTCATGGCCTTGGGGGCGGCGGGGGAAGAGGTTGTCTGCATGATGCTCAGCGCGTGCGAATACGGGGGTCGACGATGCCGTAGGCGATGTCGACGATCAGGTTGACCAGGACGATGACGGTAGCCAGCACGGTGACCGTGCCTTGCAGCACCGGATAGTCGCGGCCGGAAATGGCGTCGAAGGCCAGCGTGCCCAGGCCCGGCCAGTTGAAGACCATCTCGATCACCACGATGCCGCCGATCAGGCCGCCAAATTGCAGGCCCAGGTACGTGATCAGCGGAATGGCGCAATTGCGCAGCGCATGCTTGTACAGCACGATGCGCTCTTTCAGGCCCTTGCTGCGCGCCACCATGATGTATTGGGCGGACAGCGTCTCCAGCATCGTCGTGCGCACCAGCCGGATGTTGGTGGCGCTAAGGATGATCGCCATGGTCAGCGACGGCAGCACCAGGCTGGCCGGCCCGCTCCAGCCGGACGGCGGCAGCAGCGGGAAGGTGATCGACAGCAGCAGCACCAGCATCAACGCCAGCCAGAAATTGGGGAAAGACAGGCCCACCAGCGACAGAATGCGGATGGCCTGGTCGGTCGCCTTGCCGCGCTTGATCGCCGCCTGGATGCCCAGCGGCAGCGAAATCAGGATGGAAACAATCAGCGACGTGAACGCCAGCATCAGCGTCGCCGGCAGCGCATCGCCGATCAGCTTGGCGACCGGCGTGCCGCCCATGAAGCTGCGCCCGAAATCGCCATGCAGTAGTCCCTGCATGTACGACAGATATTGTTCGTGGAACGGCCGGTTCAACCCGAGCGCCTGCCGGATGTTGGCCAGGTCCTGTTCGGTCACGCTGCCCGACCCCTGGCTCAGCATCAGCGCAGGATCGCCGGTCAGACGCACGGCATAAGAAACAAGCAGCGTCACGGCCACGATCACGAAGACGGCCTGCAACACGCGTTTGATGAGAAATCCGGTCATAAGGCACCGCCCCGGCTTGCACCGTGGCGGATCGGTAGTGTTAAGACAGCAACAAGCATCGCCACTGCTTCATAAGAAAACGATCCCAGCGGGATGCCGCGGATCCGGACTCTGCCGGTCCGCAGGCATGCCCCTGGGGGAAGCGCGAAGCGCTCGGGGGGGACTTACTCAACAGCGGTGTCAACGAAAC
Source organism: Achromobacter spanius (assembly GCF_002966795.1). Taxonomy (GTDB): domain Bacteria; phylum Pseudomonadota; class Gammaproteobacteria; order Burkholderiales; family Burkholderiaceae_B; genus Achromobacter; species Achromobacter spanius_D. The sequence continues at coordinate 3,960,763 of NZ_CP023270.1, read as the reverse complement.
GGAAGCGGATGTCGCCTGGGACTTCCAGGTTCTTCACGCGCTTGTTCACGCCCACGATCGTGTTCAGGCTGTACAGCGGCAATTCCAGCGCCTGATCGGCCACGTACGCGGCGATCTCCTGCAGCATCCCTTCGCGCTTCTTCACGTCATAGACCGTGCGCTGCGCTTCCAGCATGGCGTTCAGCTTGGGATCGTTGTCGTACGGATTCCACTTCTGGCCCGAGTGATACATCAGGTACGCGGTGTTGTCGTAGTCGTACGTCCAGCCGCCCCACTGGTTTTGCCACATTTCGCCGGTCTTGCCGCCAGGGATGATGTCGTTGAGCAGCACACCGGTTTCATACGGCTTGATGGTGGCGCGCACGCCCACGCCCTGCAGGTAACCGGAAACGGCCTGTGCCACTTCGCGGAAGTTCGAATCGCTGCCGCGCACGTCGATCTGCACGGTCGCGCCGGGCTTCACACCAGCGGCGGCCAGCAGCTTCTTGGCTTCAGCGGGATTGAAGGGCAGGGGCTTTTGCTCGGGGTTGAAGCCGAACGACTGCGGGCCCTGGAAGCTGGCGATGGTCTTGGCCTGGCCCAGCAGCAGCTGCTTGACGATGGCATCGCGATCGACCGCCATGATCAGCGCGCGGCGCACGTCGCGGTGCTGCGTGATGCCGTTCTTGGTGTTGTAGCGCAGCGCGAAGGCCACCGGGCCGCCCGTGGAAATCACGTCGGCATTGCCGGACTTCTTCACCGTCTCGATCAGGCCCAGCGGGATCAGCGTGGCGATGTCGATGCGGCCGGCCTGCAGCTCGGCCACCTGCGTGCCGGGTTCGCCGATAAAGCGATACACGACCTTGTCCAGCTTGGGCTTGCCGCCCCAGTAGTCGTCGTTGCGTGCCAGCGTCACGTTGACCTTGGGCTGGTAGCTGTCGAACTTGAACGGGCCCGTGCCGACCGGGTGCGTGTTGAAGTTGTCTTCACCCTTTTCCGTGATGTACTTGGGCGGCACGATCATCGCGCCGTAGCCGGCCAGCTTCGTCAGCAGCACCGGATCCGGCTGCTTCAGGATGAAGTCCACCGTGTACTCGTCCACCACCTTGACCTCGCCGATCGAGTCGTAGTTCGACTTCTGCGGGCCCTTGGCGCCTTCCGCGCCCAGCAGGCGCTCGAAGGTGAACTTGACGGCTTCGGCGTTGAAGGGCTCGCCGTTGTGGAACTTGACGCCTTCACGCAGCTTGAAGCGCAGACGCTTGTTCTCGTCCAGGTACTCCCAGCTGGTGGCAAGGCCAGGCTGCAGCTTCAGGTCGGCGCCGCGCATGGTCAGGCCGTCGTACAGATTGCTGCCGACCGAGCCCCAGAAGGTCACGAACGTGTCGATCGGATCCCAGCTTCCCGGATCCTGGTTGATGGCCACGTTCAGCGTGCCGGCGGCGTGCGCCGTCGACACGGGCAGTGCGGCGGCGAGGGCCAGGGTCAGCGCGGTGGCGGTAAAGGTGGTGCGTAGGAATTGCATGGTCGCCTCCAGGGACGGGAAATCGGGTCGGACCGACGGATGAAAGTGGGTTCAGGCGGCGCGGGCGACCTGATGGCCGGGCGCGAATTCGATGAGGGGAACGATGGCGGGCTCGTCGCCGACCCGGCGCACCGGGCTGGGGATCTCGCCTTCGATCAGGGACGTGTCGATGTGGCGGCCAGGCTCGGCCACCGGCACAGCGGCAAGCAGTTTGCGCGTGTAGGCATGCTGCGGGGATTCGAAAATCTGGCGGCGCGTGCCCAGCTCGACGATCTGGCCCAGGTACAGCACCGCGACGCGGTGGCTGACCTTTTCCACCACCGCCATGTCGTGCGTGATGAACAGATACGACAGCCCGCGGTCCTTCTGCAGGTCCATCAGCAGGTTCAGGATCTGCGCCTGGATCGACACATCCAGCGCCGACACCGATTCGTCCGCGATGATCAATTTCGGATTGCTGGCCAGCGCGCGCGCGATGCACACCCGCTGGCGCTGGCCGCCCGAGAATTCGTGCGGATAGCGCTTGGCGTGCTCGGGCTTCAAACCCACCTGCTCCAGCAGCTCGCCCACGCGGCGCGCGATGGCGTCTTCGCCGGTCAGCAGACCGTGCGTGCGGATCGGTTCGGCGATGCTGAATGCCACGGTCTTGCGCGGGTCCAGCGACGCATACGGATCCTGGAAGATGTACTGGATCTCCTGGCGCAGGCGCTGCCGGCCGGCGCTGTCCATCGAAAAAATATCTTGCCCGTTGTAGCGCACCGCCCCGGAGGTCGGCGCCACGAGTTGCTGCAAGGTCTTGCCGATGGTGGACTTGCCGCTGCCCGATTCGCCCACCAGCGCCAGCGTCTCGCCGGGGTAGACGTCAAAGCTGACCTGCTCCACCGCATGCACGCGGTGCGTGACACGGCCAAACAGGTTGTGGCCCACGTCAAAGCGCGTGGTCAGCTTGTCCACGCGCAGCACGGCCTCATCGTAGGTGGCGGTGTTCTGTTCGCGGGTCTCGCCCACTTCGCGCAGCGTGTCGCCTTCCAGCACCGTCTGCGGCGTGCGCAGCGGCAGGTCGCGGCCGGTCAGGCTGCCCAGCCGCGGCACGGCGGCCAGCAGCGCGCGCGTGTAGGGATGCTTGGGCGCGTTGAAGATCTCTTCCACGGTGCCTTGCTCGACCTTCTTGCCGCGCAGCATGACGACTACGTCGTCGGCCATCTCGGCCACCACGCCCATGTCGTGGGTGATGAAGATCACGGCCGTGCCCAGGTCGCGCTGCAGCTCGCGGATGGTGTTCAGGATCTGCGCCTGGATGGTGACGTCCAGCGCCGTCGTCGGCTCGTCGGCAATCAACAGGCGCGGCTGGCACGACAGCGCCATCGCGATCATCACGCGCTGGCGCATGCCGCCCGACAACTGGTGCGGATAGCGGTCCAGCAGTTGTTCGGCGTCGGGCAGGCGGACTTTTTCCAGCAGCTTGCGCGCCGACTGGCGCGCCGCCGAGCGCGACAGCTGCTGGTGCAGCATGATGGCTTCGACGATCTGGTCGCCGATCGTGAACACCGGGTTCAGCGACGTCATCGGCTCCTGAAAGATCATTGCGATGTCGTTGCCGCGGATCGCACGCATCTGTTCGTCGGTGGCCTGCGTCAGATCCACTTCGCGATCGTCGCTGTCGCGGAACAGGATCTGGCCGGTCGAAATGCGTCCGCCGCTGTAGTCGGTCAATCGCATGATCGCCATCGACGTGACGGACTTGCCCGATCCGGATTCGCCCACGATCGCCAGCGTGCGGCCGGGCCGAACGTCGAAATCCAGGTTGTCGACGGCGCGAAAGCCGCCGGTGTCGGTATTGAAGTCGACCGAGACGCCGCGCACGGACAGCAGCGGGGCGGAAGAAGAAGCGGTGGTGCTAGACAACGTGGATTCTCACAGCGAGGTGGCGGCGCGGGCAGCCTGGTCGTACAGGCCCGAGAGGGCGCGCAGGGTGTTGGCCAGCTGATGGCTGGCGTCGTCCGCGGCGGGGGAGTCGATGAACGGCTTGACGAGGCACTGCTCGCGCACTTCGGCGTAGCGCTGGATCGCGGCCGCGCCGGCGTCGGTCGTGGTGTAGATCACTTCCTTGCCGGTCTTGGCGCTTTGGACGACACCCAGGCGCTCCAGCTTCTTGAGCGAATAGTTCACCAGGTGGGTGTCTTCGACATTCAGGGTGAAGCAGATGTCCGCCAGTTTCTTGCCCCGGCCCCGATGGAACACATGGTTGAGCACCAGGATGTCCAGCGACGTCAGTTCGGGCAGTCCCGCGCAGGCCATGCAACGCACCATCCAGCGATTGAACGCATGCGACGCGATGATCAGGCCGAACTCGACCTCGGACAGCTCAGGGGCAGACGAGGCGAGGTGGGAAGACGAAACGATGGCGTCCCGGACGGATACAGGCATGGGTGAGTCAGGCAAGGGGACGGATCGGCGACAAAACGTTGGCGAATTATTGACGATTTGTAGATATGACGGCATTCGGGATAACCCGGCCCGGCAGGGCGGTTTCTTATGATTTCTTAGGCGAGAACCCTCTTATCACGGCATCTGCGTCACGTCGCCGCGTCCGGCGCCTCGTTGAGCCGCCACCCCGCTGGCTGCCAAACCAATTCATGCGTGGGCGCTATCGCCTTTAACAATGCTTCATCATGCGACGCAACCACCAGCGCCCCGGCATACCCTCGCAGCGCTTCCTCTAGCGCCTCCACCGAATCGATATCCAGGTGATTCGTCGGCTCATCAAGCAGCAACAACTGGGCAGGCGACCGCCGCCACAATGCGCATGCCAGCGCAGCCTTCAGCCGTTCGCCGCCACTCAAATTCCCGGCGGGCGAATTGACCAGTTCAGGGCCCAACCCCAGCAACGCCAACCGGCTGCGCAGTTCGCCGTCCGGCAGTGCCGCGCCCAGCGCATGCAGCGTCTCCAGCAGGGATGTGTCTTCAGGGATGGCGCACGCTCGCTGATCCAGCATGGCGGTCGGCACGCGGACGTCGCATACGCCTTCATGCGGAGCCAACTCCCCCGCCAGCATCGACAGCAACGTACTCTTGCCGCAGCCGTTCGGCCCGCGAATGGCCAAGCGGAACGGGCCAGATAGTGTCAGCGTCAGCGCACACCTGTTCGCTGGAAAGGGCGGTTTGGCATTTTCCAGATGCAGAACGCGGCGACCCTGCGGCACCGCAGTTTCAGGCAGGGCCAGCGCGATGTCGAACGATTGATTGACCTGTGCAGCGGCCTGCCTTACAGCGTCGTCCAACGCGGCGACGGTATCCTGCCGCCGCACGTTCTCCCGGCCCGCATGGGCTTCGGCATTCGCCTTCTTCATGCCCAGCAGGATGGCTGCCTGGTTCGCATCCCGCGCCTTGCGGCCTTGGCGGGCGTTGCGCTGTTGCAGCGCGTCGTGCTGTTGGCGAAGCGCGCGCAGGGTGGCGGTGCGTTCAGTGCGAGCGTGTGCCAGGGACACTTCGTGCGCGGTGTTCAAACGGTCCCGATTGGCGCGGTGGGCGGTGTAGTTGCCAGCATGGGCAGTGAGCGTGCCGCGATCCAGTTCGACGATGCAGGACATGGCGTCGAGCAGCGTTCTGTCATGGCTGACAACGATCAAGCCGCCGCGCCAGGCGGCAATATGATTCATGAGCCAGCGGCGGGCGCCTGCGTCCAAATGATTGCTGGGTTCGTCCAGCAGCAGGGCGTCGGGGTTCTGCATCAGCGCGCCGGCGAGTGCAACACGCGTGAGTTCGCCGCCGCTGGCTATTGAGGCTGGATGTTCGGGCTGCCACGCGGGCAAGCCGGCGTCGGCGAGCATGCGAGTCCAATCGTCGCGAATGCGCCAATGGCCGTCGGCGAGATCGAAGTCTGATTGGCGAGTGCTGCCGGCTTCGACGTTGCACAAGGCCCGCAAAATCGGCGCAATGCCGGCGATGTCGGCCAACGTGGCCCCGGCGCTTTGCGGTTGTTCCTGCGGCACGTAGGCGATGCGGCCGTGGCGGACGATGCGGCCGGCTTGCGTGGTCAGGTCACCGTACGCCAGGCGCAGCAGGATGGACTTGCCGGCACCGTTGCGGCCGATGAGGCCATTGCGGGTGCTGCGGGCGAAGTCGTGGCTGACGTCGTTGAGCAGGGTGCGCCCATCCGGCAACGCATGGCTGACGTGACGCAGGCTGAGGAAAGGCGCCGAGGTTTGCGGCTGGGGATGCGCCGGTGCGGGCGCGCGGGAAGACTGGGCCATATGAAGCTCTCCGGAATCGATAAGACGCGTTGCGCGCAGCGCAAGCGGCGATCTGGGGGAGGGCTTAGAGGGTCATGGCCGGACGGGTCTCCGCGATAAGGGAATGAGGTGGGTTCGAGCAATGTGCCGCGGCAAAGTTCCTGGGCGCATCGTCATGCAGTGTATTTCAAAGCGAGGTCCTCGAAATTTTGCGTCGAAAACGCATCGCCATCAATACGCCGCGCATCCCATCAATCCTCCAGCATCCGCAGATCCGGCGGCCGGTTCTCGATGATCGCTTCCATGCTGAAAAAGCCCGTCACGGTGGACAGCTCAAAATCCGTGATCAGCTTCTGATAGAACCGGTCGTACCCAACCATGCCGCGGCAGACAACCTTGATCAGGTAGTCCCAGTCGCCGCCGATGCGATAGAACTCCGTGACCTCCGGCAGACGTTCGACGTGCTGCCGGAATCCATCGGCCCAGGCCTTGGCATGGTGACTGGTGCGGATCATGACGAAGACGGTGAGGTCCAGGCCCAGCGCGACCAGACTGACTTCGGCGCGAGTGCCGCGGATGATGCCGCAGGCGTTGAGTCGTTGAAGCCTGCGCCAGCAGGCGTTCTGCGACAAGCCGACCCTATCGGCAAGCTCGCGCTGCGACAACGCGCCGTCTTTTTGCAGGCAAGAGATGATACTCAGATCAAGCTTGTCGATTTTTTCCATGGATTCGATCATATGACCCGTTTTCATGAATTAATGGCAAAAAAACGGTGATGTTTCATCAAGGTATCCATCGTATGATATTTGCGTACTTTTCGGATCCTCCTCCCATGAATATGCCTTTCGCCGAGGCGCCCGTACGCGTCTCGGCTTCACCGTTGCAGCAGTTTCAAGACAGCCTGAAGACTTCCGATATCGCGGCGGCGCTTGCCGACGGGCTTATCGGCAAGGACGCCTGCATTGATGGGCCCTTCGGTTCCAAGCCTCTGGTCTACGCCGATTACGTGGCGTCGGGCAGGGCGCTGATGCAGGTGGAACGCTTTGTGCTTGAACAGGTGCTGCCGTATTACGCCAATTCGCACACCGAGGCGTCGTTCTGCGGCGGCTTCATTACGCGGCTGCGGCGCGAGGCGCGCGCTGCCATCGCGCGGTGCTGCGGCGCCGGCGAGGAACATGCAGTGATTTTCTCGGGGTCCGGCGCAACGGCGGGCATCAACCGCCTGGTGCATCTGTTCGGCGTGAACGCGGCGGTGGCTGCCGGCCGGAAGGTCCGGGTCATCATCGGGCCGTACGAGCACCACTCGAACATCCTGCCGTGGCGCGAATGCGGCGCTGACATCGTCGAACTGGAAGAAAGCCCGGAAGGCGGGCCGGATCTGGCGCAGTTGGCGCGGGCGCTGCAGGCGCCGGAAGACGCGCTGGTCGTCTGCGCGCTGTCGGCGGCGTCTAACGTGACGGGCATCGTGGCGGATGTCGCCGGCATTACGCGGCTCGTGAAGGCGGCCGGCGCGAAGATGCTGTGGGACTATGCGGGCGGCGCGCCGTATCTGCCCATCCGCATGTCGCCGGCGCCGGATGCGCAGATCGACGCCATCGTGTTTTCCCCGCACAAGTTCATCGGCGGTCCCGGGGCATCGGGCGTGCTGATCGTGCGCCGCGATGCGGTGCTCGACACGACGCCGACCTGGCCGGGCGGCGGCACGGTCAAATTCGTATCGCCTGTGGGCCATGATTACAGCGGCAGTCTGGAATCGCGCGAAGAGGCGGGCACGCCAAACGTGGTGGGCGACATCCGCGCCGCGCTGGTGGTGCTGGTGAAGGAAGCGTTGGGCGCGGCATTCATGCAGGAGCGCCATGCGCACTTCGTGCAGCGCGCGCTTGCGGCCTGGAAGGGTGCGGAGCGTCTGGAGCTGCTGGGGTCGCTAACGGCGAACCGCCTGCCGATCTTTTCGTTCCGGGTGCGAGACGGCAAGGGCGGATTTGTGCATCAGCAACTGGTGACGCGCATGCTGAGCGATCGCTTCGGCATACAGGCTCGCGGCGGATGCGCGTGCGCGGGGCCCTATGTGCACCGTCTGCTGGATATCGACGAGACGCAGTCGCTGCAGATGCGGCAGGCCATTCTGGACGGCCGCGAGATCGAGAAGCCCGGTTTTGTGCGTTTGAACTTCAGCGCGCTGCTGCCCGACGCGAAGGCGGATTTCATTCTGGAGTCGGTGCTTGCGCTGGCGGCCGATGCGCCGGCGTACGAGCATCTTTACGGATTTGACCCCAGCCGGGCGATATTCTTCCCGCGCGATGGGCAGAAGCAGGCGGCATAAGAACGACTGAGATTGCGGCCGCGTTAGCGGCTGCAATCGTAATATCCGTCTTGAACGCGGCCCCGTCAGTCCTTCATTTGCAGGCCGCAGGTCCGGATCCACGAGGCCTTCATGCCGGTAAGGTCGTCGGACGCGCCTGTCAAGGTGCGCGTGACCTGATCCGAAAACTGCACGCCATTGCGGCGGCACGCCTCGAAGTCGTCGCTCAAGGCAAAGCGCGCGTCCAGCAGGTCCAGCCGGCCCTGGCATAACTCCCGATTCAATTCCAGATTATTGGCGGCCTCGCGCGTGCGTTGGGCGTCCTGCGCCTGTTTGATGCGGACCAACTCGGCATCGACGCGCGCGACACAGCCGTCGTCGGCAAGTGCGGGCGCGCTGGCGCTCGCGGCGATGATGAGAAGAACGGCGAGGGACGGGCGGTGCAAGACGGCCATGCGGAAGAACCTTCGTGGAGCACGATGAATGGCTTGCATCATAACTGCTGCCTAAAGTTTCCCGTCCTGGCGGCCGTTAACACCGATACAGCGTTTATCGGCCATCAGGGGGCCAGCACCATGTTCAATATCATTTCCATTGTCCTGACGATCGTTGCGGTGATCGCCTGGGCCGTGTATCGCCAGCAGAAGCGCCACAAGGCGTTGTTGGCGAAGTTTCGCGACCACAATCAGCGGTTGGGCACGGCGTTTCCGGAAGACAGTGTCGACAGCGAGTTGATTCTGAGCGACAAGGACAAGAAGGTCGTCATCGCGTTCGACCCGCAAAGCCAGAAACTGTGCATGGTGGACGGTGCGAAGGACCCGGGCGAAGTCCTGGACTTTTCATACATCCGCAAATGGCAACTGAAATGGACCGAAAAGTCGGGGAGCGGAAACCTGTCGTTCCTGAACGTGCACTTCGACTTTTCCACCAACGACCTGAAACGCCCATTGATCCGCATTCCTGTCGCCGGCAAGGGTTATGGCGACACGTGGAATAGCCGGCTGGGGATTCTTCTGCAAGGCTGAAGCGCGATCGGCGGGTTCCATGCGACGCGTCCCGCGCATGGGGCCCTACCTACGGCGTAATACTCGGCGCGCTGCGCAATGCAACTGCGGCACAGGCATGAGTCACTGTGCAAAAAGCCAGTTTACCGCTGTCTAAAACTGTCCTACCGTCCCTGACAGATCAATGGCTTGGGAAGCCTTGTCTCGCGCTTCTTTTTAGACAGCCAACGGTCAACCCTTCTGTTTTATCAACGCTTTACGACGGAGATGAAAGAGAATGACCAATACGCTTATCAGTGTCGATCTGGAGCAATCCCCCTACGAAAACAAGCACATCCACAACCGCTGGCATCCGGATATTCCGATGGCGGTGTGGGTGAAGCCCGGGGACGATTTCATTCTGGAAACCTATGACTGGACGGGCGGCGCGATCAAGAATGACGACAGCGCCGACGACGTGCGGGACGTGGATTTGTCGACCGTGCATTTTCTGTCCGGGCCCGTGGGGGTGGAAGGCGCCGAGCCAGGTGATCTGCTGGTCGTCGATTTGCTGGATATCGGCGCCAAGCCGGACAGCCTGTGGGGCTTCAACGGATTTTTCAGCCGCAACAATGGCGGCGGTTTTCTGACCGATCATTTTCCGCACGCGCAGAAATCCATTTGGGATTTTCACGGCATGTTCACGTCGTCGCGGCACATTCCCGGCGTCAATTTCGCGGGCTTGATCCATCCGGGGCTGATCGGCTGCCTGCCGGACAGGAAACTGCTGGATGAATGGAACCGCCGCGAGCAGGCGCTGATCGATACGAATCCGGATCGCGTGCCGCCGCTGGCCAATCCGCCCGCGCCCAAGACCGCGCACATGGGGGCGTTGCAGGGCGCCGATCGCGACCGCGCGGCGGGCGAAGGGGCACGCACCGTTCCGCCGCGTGAGCATGGCGGCAATTGCGACATCAAGGATCTCTCGCGCGGGGCGCGGGTGTTCTTTCCGGTGTATGTGAAGGGCGGCGGGCTGTCGGTGGGCGATCTGCATTTTTCGCAGGGCGACGGCGAGATCACGTTTTGCGGCGCGATCGAAATGGCCGGCTGGGTACACATGCGCGTGTCGCTGATCAAGGGCGGCATGGACAAATACGCGATCCGCAACCCGATCTTCAAGCCCAGCCCGATCACGCCGGCCTATAAGGACTTTCTGATTTTCGAGGGAATTTCCGTCGACGAAGGGGGCAAGCAGCATTATCTGGACGTGAATGTGGCCTACCGGCAGGCGTGCCTGAACGCCATCGAATACCTGAAGAAGTTCGGCTATTCGGGCGCGCAGGCTTATTCGCTGCTGGGGTGCGCGCCAGTGCAAGGGCACATCAGCGGCGTGGTGGACATTCCCAATTCTTGCGCGACGCTCTGGTTGCCCACCGAGATCTTCGACTTCGACATCCAGCCGTCCGCAAGCGGGCCCGTCAAGCACATCAAGGGCGACGTCGACATGCCGCTGTCGCGCGATCTTTAGGAGACGACGATGCCGATGTATGACTATGCGTGCGCGGATTGCGGAGAATTTGCCGCATTGCGGCCGTTGGTGCAGTGGCGGGATCCAGCCGCTTGCCCGCAGTGCGGGGCGCAGTCGGGCCGCATCGTGGGCGGTGCGCCGGCGGTGTCGGCCCTGTCGTCGGCCATGAACCGGGCGCACGCGGCGAACGAGCGCAGCGCCAATGAGCCGCGCAGCACGCGCGCGGGGCACGGAATGAACTGCGGGTGCTGCGGCAGTGCGCGCTCGCGGGGCCGAACGCGCACGTCGGGCGATGGCGCAAAATCATTCGCGGGCGCAAGGCCCTGGATGATCAGCCACTAGCGCGATCGCTGCCGGCCGGGCCGCGGTTTGAAGACGCCCGGCCGCGCGGCGTTCCGGCGCCTACGCCTGCGCCGCCGCTTCCAGCGGCGCCACGGCGGCGCCCTGGATCTTGTGGCGCGCCAGCGCCTCGGCGACGAAGCCGGATTTCTTCATGGCCTCGACGTAGGCGGACAGGTACGCGCTGGCCTTGTCGCCTCGGCTTTTGGGCACGCCCATGGCCTGGCGGATCAGCATGAAGTGACCGTCCAACAGGCGCAGTCCGCCCAGGCGCTGCGCGTCGGCTTCAAGCTGTTGCTTGACGCCCGCGGCGACCTCCATGTTTTCCTGCACGAAGGTGTCGACGACGGCGGGCGAGGTGGGGGCGCGGAAAATCTCGGCCTGCTTGAGTTCTCGCGTCAGATACAGGTCATAGGCGCTGCCCTTGCCGACCACGACGCGCTGGCCGGGGCGGTCGACCTCGTCCTTGTTGACGATGGGCGAGGCCTGGCGCACCAGATAAGCGCCTTCGATGACGACATACGGCGCAGTGAAGGCGATTTGCTCGCCACGCAGTGGGTCGATCGCGAAAAAGCCTACGTCGGCCTGCTCGGCGGCGACGGCGTTGACGGATTCGCCGGCGGATTTGAAGACCACGAGTTCCAGCTTCACGTCGAGCCGGCGCGCGAGTTCAGTGGCCAGGTCCACCGACACGCCGCCGGGCTGGCCGGTGGCGGGATCGGTGTTGGCGAGGATGGGATTGCCCAGATTGATGGACGCGCGCAGCACGCCCGTCGGGGCGAAGGCAGACAGCATTTCGTGATCGGTCTTCATGGCTTCCTTGCTGGATGAGGCGCGCCGCCGGGCGCGGTCGATGCCAGAGGATAGTCCTAAAGCCGGCGGCGGCGCGACGGCTTATTGCACGCGGCGCAGCACGTAATGCGCCGCGAGCGGGCCGGTGGGGCGCGTGCCGTCGCGGTAGAGCATCGTTACCTGGTTCTCGCCGACGAAGTAACGCTGGCTATCGCCGGCGGCATCCAGCCGGATCGTGCTGCCGTCCGACTCCCAGCTGAAGGTGCCCGATACGATCTCGGGCTGCGGCTGGCGGTCCAGGTACTGCGTCAGTTTTTCGTAGCGGCCATCCTTCATCAGCGTCAGGCGAGCGCGGATGCCGGGGCAGTCGGCGCAGGGCAGGGTGCCTTCGTAGCTGCCGGGCCAATCCAGCGAATCGCGGGAGGTGTGGTGGTCCACCGGCACGGATCGGGCGGTGATGGGCTTTGACGGCGCGCATCCGGCGAGCAGCGCAAGACTCAGGGTGCAGGTCAGGGTGGTTTTCATCATCATGGCGAGCTCCTGTGAGACGGACTGGCTAATTGACGGGCAGACGGACAGATGGCCAGACGCGTCTTCACGATACGGACAGTAACTGGACCATGCTGAAACGGGATGTAAGACCAATGCGTGTCATAAACGTCCAACCGGCGGGGCTGGGCGTGCGCTAAGCTCGGCCTTCCTTGTGCGTGAGGCGGCATTGGTCGGCCGGCGCGACGACAGGACAATCAGGCAACAGGACAACCCGGCTACAGGACCCAAGGCATGAAAGGCGAACACCATTACCGCGTTACCGTCGAATGGACCGGCAATACCGGCGCCGGCACGGCCGGCTACGCCGCCTATTCCCGTGATCATGTCATTCAGGCCTCGGGCAAGCCCGACGTGCCGGGATCGTCGGACCCCGCGTTCCGTGGCGATGCCGCCCGCTGGAATCCCGAAGACATGCTGGTGGCCTCGCTATCGGCCTGCCACAAGCTCTGGTATCTGCACCTGTGCGCGGTCGAAGGCGTGACCGTGCAGGCTTACCGGGATGAGGCCGAAGGCGTCATGATTGAAGACCGCGAACGCGGCGGCGCGTTTGCATCGGTGACGCTGCGGCCCCACGTCATCATTGGTGCGGGCGACGACGCCGTGCTGGCGCAACAGCTGCACGAACGGGCGCACCATTTCTGCTTCATTGCCAATTCGGTGAATTTTCCGGTACGGTGCGAGCCGCGCATTGCGATTCAATCAACGCCCTGACGCCATTCCATGACATCCGCCCTGATCGTGATCGACGTGCAACGCGCGTTGTTCGAAACCTCGCCGCCGCCGTTCGAGGCCGCGCAAGTGCTGGCCCGCATCAACGCGCTGGCCGAGCGCGCCCGTGCGGCGGGTGCGCCGGTCATTTATGTCCAGCACGAAAGTCCCGGGTCCGGCCTGGCGCACGGCGAGCCGGGTTGGGATCTGGATACGCGGCTTGGACCGGCCGCGATCGACAGCCGGGTTCGCAAGACGACGCCGGACTCGTTTCTCCGCACCGATTTGGCGCAGGTGCTGGCGGACCGGGCCGTCACGCATCTCGTGGTGTGCGGATACGCCACCGAGTTCTGCGTGGACACGACCGTGCGGCGCGCGGCGGGGCTGGGCCTGGCGGTCACGCTGGCGGCCGATGCGCACACCACGCACGACAAGCCGCATGCGGACGGCGGGCAGATCCGGGCGCACCACAACGCCACGCTGCCGGCCATTTCCAGCTTTGGCGTGAAGATCGCGGCCGTGCCTTCAGCCGAGCTGTTTGGGGGTGGCGCGCGGTGATGAATGTGATGGATCCCGAACTGCTGTCCCTGCTGGTGACGCGCGACATGCCCTTCGGCAAGTACAAGGGCCGGCTGATCGCCGACCTGCCCGGGCCGTATCTGGCGTGGTTCGCGCGCAAGGGCTTTCCGCCCGGAGAGCTGGGGCGCTTGCTGGCGTTGATGCACGAGCTGGACCACAACGGGTTGTCGTCGCTGCTTGATCCTCTGCGCAAGACCCGGGGCGCGACCCGGCCCGCGACCTAAGGCGCGCCGCGGAAACCGCAGGAAACAACTCGTGGGCATGATGTAGCGTCTTGGCACGATGCCGACCAACCACCGGAGATACGATTAGGCGGTGCGCCCGGCCCTCGGCCCGGGCGCTGACTCATCGAACAGAGGTCGCCATGAACAAAAAACACGTATCCGCTTTCCTGTTTGCCGCCCTGTGCGCAGCGGGCGCTGCCCAGGCCCAGAACGTTGCGCCCGGCGCCACGCAGGAGATGCAGTTTCCCTCGGCGCAGGGCAGCTTGTCGCCACCCTCGACGCTGCGCATGACGGTGACGCCCGAAGCCCCGCCGCCCGCCGCGATCCGAGACACGCCCCAAAGCCAGGCAGAATTCCAGCGCTGCCGTACCGTGTCGGACCGCGCAGCCACGTCGAATGCGCAGATGCAGGCCGGGGTGGAGCAATGTCTGCGCGAACTGGAGCAGCGGCGCCAGCAGCAATAGACGCCGGAATTTGGGGCCGGAGCCAGAGCGGGTACACTTGTGCGCCGTTTTGCTCTAAGCGCCCGAATTCCCATGATTTCCACCGCCTGCGGCGTCGACTTCGGCACCTCCAATTCCACCGTCGGCTGGAGCCGTCCCGACCAACATGCGCTCCTGGCGCTCGAGGACGGCAAGACCACCTTGCCGTCGGCCATCTTCTTTCACGATGAAGACGCCGAGGTCAGCTATGGCCGCGCGGCGATCTCCGACTATCTGGCCGGTTACGACGGGCGCCTGATGCGCTCGATGAAAAGCCTCTTGGGCAGCTCGCTCATCGACGGCTCGACGGAAGTGCAGGGCCGGTCCATCCCATTTCGCGTGCTGCTGACGCGCTTTATCGCCGAATTGAAGGCGCGCGCCGAGACGGCCGCCGGGCGCGGCTTTACCCGCGCCGTGCTGGGCCGTCCCGTGTTTTTCGTGGACGACCATCCCGCGTCTGACCAGACGGCGCAGGACACGCTGGAAGAGATCGCGCGCAGCGTGGGGTTTACCGACATCGAGTTCCAGTTCGAGCCGATGGCCGCCGCTTTTCACTACGAGTCGCAGATCAGCCGCGAGGAACTGGTGCTGGTGATCGACATCGGCGGGGGGACATCGGACTTTTCGCTGATCCGGCTGGGTCCGGACCGCGCGGCCAAACCGGACCGCCGCGACGACATCCTGGCTTATGGCGGCGTGCACATCGGCGGCGTGGATTTCGACAAGCAATTGAGCCTGGCGCACGTGATGCCGCTGCTGGGACTGGGCAGCCAATTGCGCAGCGGCAAGGATGTGCCGTCGACGCAGTACGGCAACCTGGCCTGCTGGCACACCATCAACCAGGCCTACACGCGCAAGGCGGCCGAGCATTTCGCCTACATCCGCGCCGAGGCCGGTGATCGTCAGAAGATCGACCTGCTGCTGAACCTGGTGAAGGAGCGCGCGGGCCACTGGGTGGCGGTGCAGGTGGAAGAAGCCAAGATCGCGCTGTCCGAGGCGCCCGCCGCGCGTATCGACCTGTCGCGCGTCGCGCCGGACCTGGGCGTCGAAGTGACGCGCCCGTCATTCGACGCGAGCGTGGAGCGCTTGATCGACAAGGTCGAGACCACCGTTGGCCAATTGCTCCGAGACGCCGGCGTGTCGACGGCGGACGTGGACACCGTGTTTTTCACGGGCGGCTCCAGCCGCGTGCCGCGCCTGCGCGAAAGCGTGTCCCGGCTGGTCCCCGAGGCGCGCAGCGTGGAAGGCGACCTGTTCGGCAGCATCGGCGCGGGTCTTGCGCTGGACGCCGCCCGCAAGTTCGGCTGACCGGCCGCCGGCGGGGCGATGGTAAGCTGCCAGGCGTGCCGGCAACGGCCCGCCGCCCCTCCCAGTCCCTGATCCAGACGTCCTCATGACCCGACCCGCCGATACCCATCTCGTCGAAACACTGCTCGAAAGCGAGGCGCCGTACGACGGCAGCTTCCTGAAGATTCGCCGCGACACCGTCAGCCTGCCCAATGGCCACACGGGCATCCGCGAATACGTGGTGCACCCGGGCGCGGTGGTGGTGATTCCGCTGCTCGACGACGGCACCGTCTTGCTCGAACGCCAGTTCCGCTATCCCATCGGCCGCGTGATGACGGAGTTTCCGGCAGGCAAGCTGGATCCGGGCGAGGACCCGCTGGTGTGCGCCAAGCGCGAATTGCTGGAGGAAACGGGCTATACCGCCGGCCAGTGGGCCCACGCGGGCGCCTTACACCTGGCCATCGCCTATTCCACGGAAATCATTCACATCTTCTTTGCGCGCGGCCTGCGGGCCGGCGAGCGCCAGCTCGATCAGGACGAATTCCTGGACGTCATCACCAAGCGCCCTGATGAGGTGCTTGCGGCTTGCAGCCAGGGCGAGGTTACCGACGCCAAGACGCTGACCTGCGTGCTGTGGATGCAGAACGTGCTGTCCGGCGCCTGGAAGCTGGACTGGCAGGACAACGTCGCCTGAGGGCGTGCCTGACGCCGATGTGCTCGCACCCGGTTCTTGTCCAGCCCTCGGGCCTGCGCTTTGACGCGCCGGCAGGCACGTCCGTGCTGCTGGCGGCGCAGGCGGCGGGCATCAAGCTGCCCAGTTCGTGCCGCAACGGCACCTGCCGCGCCTGCATGTGCCTGATGCTCGAGGGATCGGTCGTGTACGGCATCGAATGGCCCGGCCTGTCGCGCGACGAAAAGGAAGAGGGTTGGATCCTGCCTTGCGTGGCGCAGGCGACGTCGGCGCTGGAAATCCAGGCGCCCGGCGCCACGTTGATCGAGACGCCGCCGGCCGCCGTTCGCCGGCTTACCGGCGCCAGGCGCTGACCGCAGCGACAGGCAGCAGGGCGGCGGCCATCCCCGCCACCATTCCCAGCACTATCCCCAAAAAGGGCGCGGCACCCAGCGCCTGCGCCGTCTGGACACCCAGGCGCGCGCCCAGCACCATTCCGATCGCCATGAGGACCAGGCAGAGCCCGCGGCTTGCCAGCGGCGTGTTGCCGCCTGGCAGCCGGGTCCAGGGCAGCAGCGCCGCCAACGCCATCGCGGCAGAGCTGGCTGGCATCAACACCACGTGCCGCCACGCCAGTTGCGCCAGCGTTCCCGGCGCGCCGCATTCGCTGGCCAGCAGCGCGGCGGGCGTGCGCCACGTGTCCACCAGCAGTCCGGCGCCCATGGCCGCCAAGCAGACCAGCCACAGGCCCGCCATGCCTGCCATGGACGGCGGCTTAGCCGTGGCCGTGGCAGGCTTGGCGCGGGGCGTCGCCGTATCGGTCATGGTGGCGCACCCAGTCGCGTACGTCGAAATACGGGCCGTTTTCGTTGCGGCCCAGCGGCGCGATGTCCAGGTAGTTGTAGGCCCCCGCCAAGCGCTCCACGCCGCGTTCGAAGGCCGAGTAGGTGTGGAAGATTTCCCCATCGGGATCACGGAAGAAGGCGCTTGCCCCCGGCCGTTCCTCGACCGCGCCATCCGCCTGCGGCACGGACGCTTCGAAATCGAAGTTGAAGTCGCCACCCGCTGACGAGTACCAGTCAAACTGCCAGCCCATGCGGGCCTGGAAGGCGGCCAGTTGGGCATACGGCGCGCGCGAGACGGCCACGACCGTCACGTCGTGGTGCCGCAGGTGCATGAGCGCGCTGTCCAGGTGGTCGGCCAGGAGCGAGCAGCCCACGCATCCGTCCTCCCAGTCGGGACTGAACATGAAGTGATAGACGATGAGCTGGCGCCTGCCGTGGAACAGGGCATCCAGGCCTTGCATGCCGTGCGCGCCTTCAAAGGTGTAGGCCTTGTCCACCCGGACCCACGGGAGCGCCATGCGTTCGCGTGCCAGCGCGTCTGAGGCGTGAGTCAATTCCTTCTCGCGCCGCAGCAGCGCCTCGCGCGCAATGGTCCATTCGGGACGGGATACGACGGGATGATCGGTTTGCATCGTGCGTCTCCTTTGCGTGCCGGGCCCTTGGACCCGGCTTCAAGTAAGGATCCGGGTGACAGAACCCGGGTACAGCTCGGAAAGGCGGCAGGTTCAGGCCTTGCCGGCCAGATGATCCGCCAGCCGGTCCATGGCGCCGGACCAGCCATCCTCGTGGCTGTCGCGGGTGGCCTCGTCCACGAACGGCGTCTGCAGGAAGGCAAGCTCGGTGCCTCCGTCCGCCGAGGTGAAATCCAACGTGATCAGTGAGGTTTCCTGCGGCGTGTCGCGCCACGCCCAGGTGAACACCAGCCGGCGATGAAGCGCGACTTCCTGGTAGCGGCCGCTGGCGTGGTGCTCCCCGCCGTCTGCGGTGATGAAGCCGACCTGATAGGCGCCGCCGACGCGCACATCGGTCTCGGCCAGCAGCACGCGCTGCGTGCCCGCCGGGCCGAACCAGCGCATCAGCGCTTGCGGGTCGGTCCAGGCTCGCCAGACGCGTTCGACGGGGGCGTCAAAGCGCCGCTGGAGCCGCAGCTCGAGGGGGGAGATTCGATTTTCCATGGAAGGATTTCCTCTTCGTGATAGAGATATCGCGCCAGCGAATCCAGCTGCCCGGTCCAGAACCGTTCGTAGCGCGCCAGCCAGCCGGCGGCGGCGCGCATGGGTTCGGGAGACAGCGTGCAGCTCACCACCCGCCCGTCCTTGGCGCGTGCGATAAGGCCGGCGTCTTCCAGCACCCGCAGATGCTTCATGAAGGCGGGCAGGGACATGGCGTGAGGCCGCGCCAGCGTGCTGACCGAGGCCGAGCCCTGTTCCAGGTCCGCCAGGACCCGGCGGCGCGTGCCATCCGCCAGCGCGGAGAAGATGGCATCGAGAGCGTCATCATTTAACTTAACCATAAGGTTAAGTTTTAGGCCTGCCGCTAAAGCGTGTCAAGCCAGATAGCCTGGGAATTTCCCTAGGAATTGAGGTGCTTACTTGCCGCGCGGCTTGATGATGTCGCAGGCTGCGGCCGTGCTGCTGGCCCGGGCGTCGCTGCCCAGCAGCGCCCGCACGCCGCAGATCGACCCGAACATGCGCTTGCCGTCGTGGCCGACGCCGCCGACCTCGAAGGCGGTGTGACGCAGGGGGACGGGCTTGGCGCCGCGGGCGGCCAGCACGTATTCGTACTGGACATAGCCCGTGCCGCGCGCCAGCCGCGTGGCGCCCTGGGCTTCGGCGCCGCAGGCCTTGTCCAGCAGCCGGTGCTCGGGGTTGTTGTCCGCGCCGCCCAGCAGGTAGACCACATCGCGCGACGCGTAGCGCACGAAGAGGCGGGAATCGTCGGATTCGCGGGCGTAGGCGGGCAGCTTGTCGGTGCCGTACTTGTACTGGTTGTACGTGGGGCAGATGCCGCGTTCGTACGGCGCGTAGCCCTTGCCGTCGGCGCGGGGGCGCTCGTTGGTCAGGTACAGATAGGAAGACGGGTTGGCGACGACGTAGCGTATGGCCAGGCCGTCGCGGCGCAACACCCCGTCCACGTTGTTCAGCACCGCATATCGGTGCACCAGTTGCGCGCCGGCCGAATGACCGGCGAGCACGAGACCGGTAAGGGCTGGCAGGCGCTTACGGTCGTCCAGGCTGCGCAGCAGGTCGTCCAGGACCTGGAACGAGGTGACGGGGGCGGGCCGGCCGGTGGCCTGGACGCTTTCCTGGCCGTCTTCCCAGCTGGCCTTGCGCCAGGCCGCCATGCCCGCGAAGCCCGAGTCGATCGAGCCGGAAAACCGCGGGGCAAGAACCAGCGTGTCGCTCGCGCGCGCCGGATCGGCGGCCACCAGCGCGGCGGCGGTTTCGTAGTAGTTGTCGGCGTCGCGCTTGACGCCGTGGATGACGATGAGCACCTGCTTGATGCCGCGCAGGTCGTCCTTGGCCAGATCCCGGTTGGCGTAGACCGGCATCTT
Source organism: Achromobacter spanius (assembly GCF_002966795.1). Classification (GTDB taxonomy): domain Bacteria; phylum Pseudomonadota; class Gammaproteobacteria; order Burkholderiales; family Burkholderiaceae_B; genus Achromobacter; species Achromobacter spanius_D. Next base: position 3,941,185 of record NZ_CP023270.1, on the reverse strand, counting down.
GTACCGGTGACCGGGGCGGCCCAGTTCAACGGCCTGCCAGCGTAGCGGCGCCGCGCGCTTGGGCGCGGGCGTGGCTTCGTCGTAATCGTAGGGGTCTGGCAGCGGCGTTTGCGCGCGCACGGCGCCGCACGCCAACATGGCGAAGACGGCCAGCGACGCGGCCAGCGCAGTGCGGGCCAGGGAAGTGGCAGGCGCGCGGCGCATGGCGCGGCGACCGCTCAGCAGCTTTCGTGTCCCAGCAGTTGCTTGAGCGCGGGCAGGTCCAGGATGCGGACTTCGCGCTGATTGATCTTGATGAGGCCGTCGCGGGCAAAACGCGAGAACAGACGGCTGACCGTTTCCAGCGTCAGACCCAGGTAGTTGCCGATTTCTTCGCGGCTCATGCGCAGCACGAACTCGGTGGACGAATAGCCCAGCGAGGCATAGCGCTGCGACAGGTTCAAGAGGAACGCGGCCAGGCGCTGTTCCGACCGCATGGAGCCCAGCGAGGCCAGCATCTGGTGCGAACGGGTGATCTCGCGGCTCATGAGGCGGCGGAACTGCTGTTGCAGCGACGGCAGGTGCGACGCGACGCGATCGACTTCGTTCAGGCGGATGACGCAGACCTCGGAGTCTTCGAGCGCCACGGCGGCCGACACGTGCTTGCCGTCCAGCATGCCGTCCATGCCGACGATTTCGCCGGGCAGATGGAAGCCGGTGATCTGGATCTGGCCGGTGGCGTCTTCAAGCTGCGTCTTCAAGCTGCCGAAGCGCACGCCATAGACGGCGTCGAGCGGATGATCCAGCGAATAGAGCGTCTTGCCTTTTTCGACGCGGACGCGTTCTTTGACCAGTTCGTCCAGCTTTTCGACTTCGGCGGCTGCCATGCCCACGGGAACGCAGACGTGACCCAGCATGCACGTGGAACAGTGGGCGGCATCAGGGGCAATGGGGACCCGTTTTTGCATACGATGACCTTTAGAGTGCCCATTGCGCGGCGGGCGCCGGAACGGGTGTGAAGCACGAGACAGGCGTCTATTGTAGTCCGTTGTTACTACGGGTGTCTTACCGGGCGTCCTGCTTTGTTCTGGAAAGGCGGTGAGCGATCCAGTCGTCCCCGGCAATATCGACCGCCGCGGCCCGCAGCGCGGGGTCGATCGGATAGTACGCGCAGGGCAGAAGACCCGTCGCGCCGGGGCCTTCCAGGCGGGCGGAAACCGTCCGGCGCACGAAGCAGCCGGGCTTGCCGGGCTCGTATTCCTCGATCTCGTCCATCAGGGCAATCAGCGCCGGATCCACCCGGTAGACATCGCCGCGCACGCGCCGTCCGTCGTCCACGGGGATGAGGCCAGGCCAGTCACCGAAATCGACCAGCATGCCGGGCACGCTGGCCGAGCCGACGTGGCTGGCGGCCGGCAAGCCCCGCGCGGCGGCAGCGCGGGCGAGGTCGTTGATTTCGCCGGCGCGTAGGGTGCCGTACACAAAAACGTATATGCTCATTGCTCTGTTTGCTGGTGCACGTCGAAGAAAACCATGAGGGCCGCCGGGTGTTGAAATTGTCCCATCCGGCCACATATTCAGGTTATCGAGCCAGCCGGCACGGATCGGTCAGGCTCCCCACAAGCCAATACGACCATTATGCGATTCGACAAACTGACGACCAAGTTCCAACAAGCGCTGGCAGACGCGCAAAGTCTGGCCGCCCGCAACGACCATCCCTACATCGAACCCGTCCACGTGCTGTCCGCCCTGCTGTCGGATGCTGACAGCGGCGCGGGCAGTCTGCTGGCGCGTGCCGGCGTGGCGGTCAATCGCCTGGGCCCGGCACTGGAGTCCGCCCTGAAGGGCTTGCCCCAGGTGCAGGGCGAAGACAACGTCCAGGTGGGCCGCGACCTGCAAGGCGTGCTGACCCGCACCGACAAGGAAGCCGCCCGCCGCGGCGACACCTACATCGCCAGCGAACTCTTCCTGCTTGCACTGGCCGACGACAAGGGCGAGGCCGGCCGCATCCTGCGCGACGCGGGCCTGCAGAAAAAGGCCCTTGAAGCCGCGATCGACGCCGTGCGCGGCGGCGAGAACGTCTCGGGCGCGGAAGGCGAGGCCAACCGCGAAGCCCTTTCCAAATACACGCTGGACCTGACCGAGCGCGCCCGCCAGGGCAAGCTGGATCCGGTCATCGGCCGCGACGACGAAATCCGCCGCACCATCCAGATCCTGCAGCGCCGCACCAAGAACAACCCCGTGCTGATCGGCGAACCCGGCGTCGGCAAGACCGCCATCGTCGAAGGCCTGGCGCAGCGCATCGTCAACGACGAAGTGCCGGAAAGCCTGCGCGGCAAACGCGTGCTGTCGCTGGACCTGGCGGCGCTGCTGGCGGGCGCCAAGTTCCGCGGCGAATTCGAAGAACGCCTGAAGGCCGTGCTGAAAGAGCTGGGCCAGGACGACGGCCGCAACATCGTGTTCATCGACGAGCTGCACACCATGGTGGGTGCGGGCAAGGCCGAAGGCGCGATGGACGCGGGCAACATGCTCAAGCCGGCGCTTGCGCGTGGCGAGCTGCACTGCATTGGCGCCACCACGCTGGACGAATACCGCAAGTACATCGAGAAGGACGCGGCGCTTGAGCGGCGCTTCCAGAAGGTGCTGGTCGACGAACCCGATGTGGAATCCACCATCGCCATTTTGCGCGGCCTGCAGGAACGCTACGAAATCCACCACGGCGTCGAGATCACCGACCCGGCCATCGTCGCGGCCGCCGAGCTGTCGCACCGCTACATCACCGACCGGTTCCTGCCCGACAAGGCCATCGACCTGATCGACGAGGCCGGCGCGCGCATCCGCATGGAGATCGACTCCAAGCCGGAAGTGATGGACAAGCTGGACCGCCGCATCATCCAGCTCAAGATCGAGCGCGAGGCCGTCAAGAAGGAAACGGACGACGCGTCCAAGCGCCGCCTGGGCGTCATCGAGGACGAGCTGCAGAAGCTGCAGCGCGAATACAACGACTTCGAGGAAATCTGGAAGGCCGAGAAGGCTGCGGTGCAAGGCACGCAAGCCATCAAGGAAGAGATCGACAGCGTGCGCGCCGAAATGGCTGAATTGCAGCGCAAGGGCCAATTCGACAAGCTGGCCGAGCTGCAATACGGCAAGCTGCCGGACCTCGAGGCGCGCCTGAAGGCCGCCGAGGTGGGTGCTGCCGAGGCCGCCGAAAACGCCGAAGGCGACGAATCGCGTCCGCGCCTCTTGCGCACGCGTGTCGGCGCCGAGGAAATCGCCGAGGTCGTGTCGCGCGCCACGGGCATCCCCGTGTCGAAGATGATGCAGGGCGAGCGCGAGAAGCTGCTGCACATGGAAGAGTTCCTGCACAAGCGCGTGGTGGGCCAGGACGAGGCCGTGCGCCTGGTGTCCGACGCCATCCGCCGTTCGCGTGCGGGTCTTGCGGATCCGGCGCGCCCGTATGGCTCGTTCCTGTTCCTGGGCCCCACCGGCGTGGGCAAGACCGAGCTGACGCGTGCGCTCGCCGAGTTCCTGTTCGATTCGGAGGAGCACATGATCCGCATCGACATGAGCGAGTTCATGGAGAAGCATTCGGTGGCGCGGCTGATCGGCGCGCCGCCGGGATACGTGGGCTACGAAGAGGGCGGCTATCTGACCGAGGCCGTGCGGCGCAAGCCCTACAGCGTAGTGCTGCTCGATGAAGTCGAAAAGGCGCACCCGGACGTGTTCAACGTGCTGCTGCAGGTGCTGGACGACGGCCGCCTGACCGATGGCCAGGGCCGTACCGTCGACTTCCGCAACACGGTGATCGTCATGACGTCGAACCTGGGTTCGCACCATATCCAGACGCTGGCTGGCCAGCCGTACGACGTGGTCAAGGAAGTGGTGTGGGACGAGCTCAAGCAGACGCTGCGGCCCGAGTTCCTGAACCGCATCGACGAAGTCGTGGTGTTCCATGGCCTGGAAGCGCAGCACATCGAGTCCATCGCCCGCATCCAGCTTCGCCGTCTTGGCGAACGCCTGGAAAAGCAGGAAATGCGGCTGGAAGTAACCGAACCGGCGCTGGCGGAACTGGCCCGCTCCGGCTTCGATCCTGTGTTTGGCGCGCGCCCCTTGAAGCGTGCGATCCAGCAGCAGATCGAGAACCCGGTGGCGCGCCTGATCCTGGAAGGCAGGTTCGGCCCGCGCGACGTGGTGCCGGTGGACTGGCAGGACGGCCAGTTCGTCTTCACCCGCACGTTGCAGTGATCGCGCTGCAATAAGCAAAATGCCCGGCATATCTCTGCCGGGCATTTTTTTGTCCACGCCATGGCGCCGATAACCTCGGCGCCGGCGCGGACCGGTCAGATCACTTCGCGACCGTCACGAACACCGGGTTCGAGTAGAACCACAGGTCGTTGTAGTTGCGGGCGTTGATGGCATTGAAGCGCGCCGCGTTGTCGGCAAAATCGACCTTGGCGTCCGGCAGCGGTTCGCCCGCCGCGGTTTCGCCGGCCACGTCCACGCCAAGATTGGTGCCGCGCAAGCGCAGGTACTGGCTCTTGTCGGCGGTGATCGTGGTCGTGATGACGTTGTAGCCGTCTTCGTCCACCTTCCAGTCGGCCTTGGTGAAGCGGGCCAGCACGCGCGTCGAGGGGTTGGTGTCGACGTCGTATTCCGGGGTGCCGGACTTGGCGCGCTCGGTCACGTCGCCGACGATCAGATCCACGTGGTTCACGGTGGGCTTCACGTAGGTGGGGTTGCCGCTTTCGATCGGGTACTCGTAGTTGTTGCGCTCGGGGCTGCGGAAGCGGATGGTGACCTCGACCTTTTCACCCTTGGCCGCCTGGAGTTCGCCGCCCATGTGCACGGCGCCGGCGGCGCCCTTGGCCTGGAAGTCCAGCGCATCGATCAGATCGCCGAAAACGCCGAACATGCGGCCGCTCTTCAAGCCCGCCACCACGGCCGCCATGTCGTCGCCGTCCTTCCAGACGTGCGTCTTGGAATATTCGCCGGGCGCGTAGCCGCTGCTGTACAGGCCCGATGCCGTGCGGAAGTGGTAGTCCGAGTCGGCCACGTTCCAGATGCGGCGGCCTTCGCCCAGCAGCGCGTCCCACGTGCCGCCCAGGTGCGCGACCAGGTAGTCGGCGCCGCCATAGGTGCGGTTGGGCAGGAAGGCGTCGGTGTAGGCGGTGGCGTAGCCGCCACGGTCCGGTTCCATCTGGTTGCCGACCATGCCTTCGATGGCGAAGAAGACGCTCGGTGCCAGGTCGTTCATCTCGCGCAGCTGGGCGATGGTGTACTTGCCCGCGTAGCGCGACGGGTGGTTCAGCAGCATGTAGCTGTCGGGGTACTTGTCGCGCAGCCACTTCAGCGCGGCCAGCGAGTCGGCGTGCGTGGTGTAGGCGCGCGTTTCGCCGGACAGGCGCGAGACGAGCAGCGGGTCGAACAGGTTGGGGTCGCGGTTGGTGAACAGGTATTCGAACTCGGCCACGGCCTCCAGCGACTTGGGCGACTGCGGATCGTTGTAGCCGATGCCGATGTTCACGTGGTCATGCGTGGGCATGTCCCATTCGAACGACGAGAAGATGATCTTGCCGGCGTAGCGGCCCGCGGCCTGCGCCTGTTTGATGTAGGGCACTTCGTACTGCGCCATGCCTTGCGAGAACGGAATCGATCCGCCGGGCAGGTTGACGCCGGTATGGTCGCGCCCGGACAGGCGCAGATGGTTCGAAATGGCGGCCCAGTCCAGCTTGTAGCGGTCGAACGCCTGATCCAGCGCGCTTTCCAGGCTGACCTGCGCGTCGTCTGACTGGAACGTGTGCACGTGCAGATCGCCCGTGGACCACGCGCCCGTTTCGACCGGCTTGGGTTGCTCTGCGGGCGGGGTGGGGTCGGTCACGACGGGCGGCGTCGGCGCGGGGGCGGCGGCCTCGTCATCGTCATCGCTGCCACCACAAGCGCTCAACAGGGTCACGCAAGCCAGCGACAAGGGCATGATGGCTCGCCGCAGGCGGGATACTTCGAACTGCATCTACAACACTCCAACGTCATCTCGGCATGCAACGCGCATGCCGCAAAGCGCGCAACTATGCGGGCGGGGAATGACGTGGGAATGACAGTGGCGCTATTTCTTGCCGGGCCCGGCTTCGGCCAGCGCCTGCGTGATGATGGCGTTGGCGGTCCAGCGCACGACGTCCGTGACCTCGGGCAGGTCGAGTTTCCAGATGTCCTTGAGCACCAGGAACACCTCGGTGCCATACACCAGCGACAGCGCCTGCGCGACGCGGTCCTGCTGCGCCGGTGTCAGCGCGGTGGCCAGGGGCGCGATGGCGCGCCTGAGGATGTCGACGCGGTGGCCGCGCACCAATTGGGGCTCGGCGCCGGCCTTGCCGGCGCTGGCCTGCGCATGCTGTTGCAGCGACACCTGAATGGCGGCGCGCAGCGGCGCCTCGTGCGCCGCCAGGCGCGGATACGCGAACCGCAGCAATTCGTCGACGCGCGCCGCCGCGTCAGGCGCGTCGGAATCCCACGCGAGGATGGGGCCCAGGCTTTCGTCCACCACGGCGGCGATCAGTGCGCTCTGGCTGGGAAAGTAACGGTAGGCGGTGGCGCGCGATACTTGGGCGTGTTCGGCCAGCTCGGCGACCGAAGGCGTGACGCCTTGCGCCATCAGTTGCTGGGCGGCGTCGAGCAGGGTCTTGCGCATCCGGGCGCGCGGCCCGTGCGGGGGTTCGCCGCTGGCGGCCGCCTGCGGGCTGGCGGGAGCGATCAGCTTCGTGCCGGCCGCCGCCGAGGGCGCCTTGCGGGCAGGAGTTTCGGTTTGACGTGAGACAGGTGTCTCAGTATGATTCTTTCGTCTCATTTCTGGATTCTACAGGCCTTTGGCCTCACATATCGAGGCGCGCACGCAGTGTAGCCGCCCGCGGAGGAGTCATGACGCATACGAAGCAGCGGGTCTTTGTCGCCGCGACCTACGACACCAAGGGCCACGAGGCCGAATACGTGGCGGATCTGCTCCGGCGCGAGGGGCTGGACGTGGTGTCGGTGGATGTCTCGACCTCGGGCGCGCCCAGCGCCGCGCAGGTCTCGGCGCAAGAGGTCGCGCGCAGCCATCCGGACGGCGCCGCGGCCGTCTTCACGGGCGACCGCGGCACGGCGATTGCGGCCATGGCCCTGGCGTTCGAACGCTACGCCGCCGGCAACGCGGATATCGGCGCGTTGCTGGGCTTGGGCGGTTCCGGCGGCACGGCGCTCATCACGCCGGCCATGCGCGCGTTGCCCATCGGCACGCCCAAGGTGATGGTGTCCACGATGGCATCGGGCAACGTCGCGCCTTACGTGGGGCCGTCGGACATCGCGATGATGTATTCCGTGACCGACGTGGCGGGCCTGAACCGCATCTCGCGCCGCGTGCTGGCCAATGCGGCCGGTGCGATCGGCGGCGCATTCCGTCAGGCGTCGGCCGCAGCGGCTGACGATGGCCGGCCGGCGGTGGGCATCACCATGTTCGGCGTCACCACCGCCTGCGTGCAGCACGTCACGCCGCTTCTGGAATCGCGTTTTGATTGCCTGGTGTTCCATGCCACGGGGACGGGCGGCCAGTCCATGGAAAAGCTGCTGGACAGCCGCCTGCTTGCCGGCGTGCTGGACCTGACCACCACCGAAGTCTGCGATCTGCTGTTTGGCGGCGTGCTGGCCTGCACGGACGACCGTTTCGGCGCGGTGGCGCGCACCGGTGCGCCGTATGTCGGGTCGTGCGGCGCGCTGGACATGGTGAACTTCGGCGCGATGGACACCGTGCCCGAGCGCTATCGCGGCCGCCGCTTCTATCCCCACAACCCGCAGGTCACGCTGATGCGCACGACCGCCGAGGAAAACACGCGGCAGGGCGAATGGATCGCCGACCGGCTGAACCGCTGCGACGGCCCGGTGCGCTTCTTGATCCCCGAAGGCGGCGTGTCCGCGCTGGATGCGCCGGGCCAGGCCTTCTGGGATCCCGAGGCTGACGCCGCGCTGTTTGCGGCGCTGGAGGCCAATGTGAAACAGACGGCGGACCGCCGACTGATTCGCGTGCCTTGTCACATCAACGATCCGCTGTTTGCCAAGACGGCGGTCGACCACTTTCTTGAAATTGCCGCACATTGAAGGATTGCCGCCATGCCGCGTTTTGACCGTAACGAACTGCTGGACAAGTTTCGCGCCATGGTGCGCGCGCGCACGCCCATCGTGGGCGGGGGCGCGGGCACCGGGCTATCGGCCAAGTGCGAGGAAGCGGGCGGCATCGACCTTATCGTGATCTACAACTCGGGCCGTTACCGCATGGCCGGCCGCGGCTCGCTCGCCGGTCTGCTCGCGTATGGCAATGCCAACGAGATCGTCGTGGACATGGGCCGCGAAGTGCTGCCGGTGGTCAAGAAGACGCCGGTGCTGGCCGGCGTGAACGGCACCGATCCGTTCTGCGATTTCGACGTGTTCCTGGACGATCTGAAGCGCCAGGGTTTTGCCGGCGTGCAGAACTTCCCGACTGTCGGTCTCATCGACGGCAACTTCCGCGCCAATCTTGAAGAGACCGGCATGGGCTATGCGCTGGAGGTCGACATGATCCGCCTGGCGCACAAGAAGGGCATGCTGACGACGCCTTACGTCTTCAACGAGGACGATGCCGTGGCCATGGCGCGCGCCGGGGCGGACATCATCGTGGCGCACATGGGTCTGACCACGGGCGGGTCCATCGGCGCGGAGACCGCGCTGACCCTGGATGATTGCGTGGGCGCCATCGACCGTATTGCCGAGGCCGCGCTGGCGGTGCGCCCGGATATCATCGTGCTGTGCCACGGCGGCCCGATCGCCACGCCCGAGGACGCGGCGCACGTGCTGCGGGCATGCAAGCATTGCCACGGGTTTTATGGCGCCAGTTCGATGGAGCGCCTGCCCACCGAACAGGCCCTGACGGCCGCCACGCGCGAATTCAAGAATCTGACCTTCTGATCTGCAATTGCCGCAGTTTCCACCCTGATTCCAAGCGCACTGCGTATAACGGAGCCCGTATGCCGCATACCGTACACATCACCGCTGTCGTCCACGCGCCGCTGGACAAGGTCTGGCCGCTGTTCCGGGATTTCAACGGATTGGGCGGTTGGCATCCGGGCGTGGCAGAGAGCCGGCTGGAAGAGGGCGGCCGCCATGACGCGGTGGGTTCGGTGCGGCACCTCACGCTCAAGCCTTCCGGGTTTGTGCGTGAACAGCTGCTGATGCTCGACGATCCGAATACCGAACTGCGGTACTCGATCATCGAGACCGACCTGCCGATGCGCGATTACGTCGCGGGTGTGTCGCTGCATCCGATTACGGAGGGCGGTGGCACGCTGGTGCAATGGTGGGCCGATTTTCGCGTCGAGGGCGCGGCGTTGAGTGATGTTGCCGAGGCGGTCGGACAGAACGTGTTCGCGGCGGGATTGGCCGCGTTGGACGAGAAGCTGCGGGCGGGTGTTTGACGGCCTCAGGTCTTTTGTCGTCCGCGCGCCGCGATGCGGCGGCAGCCGGCGGGTAGTTGCGCCGTGCGCAGGTAGTCGCGGATTGACGCGATCAAGGTCTGTGCGGCCGGGCTCAGCGGATATTCCTTGTTGCGGATGATGCACAGCGTGCGCACCACCGTGGGCCGCGCCAGCAGCGCGTAGGCCAGTCCCGGCTCCATCACGCGTTGCGCGGCCAGCGCCGGCAGCAGCGCCACGCCCATGCCTGCCTTGACCAGCGCCGCCTGTGAGGTGGTGCTGGATGCTTCATAGAACGGCGCCGCCGCCTCGATCGGCAGATCGGCGCGGGCGCGCAGCAGCGCCATGATGCCTGTTTCATCTACCACGCCCACCAGCTTGCGGCCGGTCAGGTCGGACCAGCGCATGGCGCCATCGCGTCCCGGACGCAGGGTGGCGTCGTCCTGACGGTAGAGCACGCCGAAGCGGTCTTCCAGCAAGGCGTCGAATTGCAGGCCGGGGGCGTCGGCCCAGCGGCTGGTCAGGCCGAAATCGACCTCGCGCGCGGCCACCTTGCGCTGGATGCGGCCGGAGTTGTCGTCGCTGAGATAAAGTCGCACGGCCGGATACTGCGCCGCGAAGACGGCGGCCGCGGGTGCGATCAACTGCGTGATGGCCGACGGCGCGGCCGCCACACCCACACGTCCACGTTCCAGCGCGCCAAAGCGCACCACGTCCTCGATCACCCCATCGAAATCCGCAAGCAGGCGCATGACGCGCGGCAGGAATTCCTCGCCGGCCGGTGTCAGCAGCACGCGCCGGCTGGTGCGCGCAAAGAGCTGGGTGCCCAGCGCATCTTCCAATTGGCGCACCAGGCTGGTGACGGACGATTGCGTCTGGAACAGGCGCTTGGCGGCATGCGTGAAGCTGGACTCCTGGGCCACGGCCACAAAGGCGGTCAGGTGCTTCAAGGTGACGTGTTTTGGCAGGCGATTCATTTCAAAACGCGATAGATGGATCAATAAAAACAATTTTTCCAGATTGATCGCGCGGACGATACTAGGTCCTTCACCAAGGCAGGAACACCATGCAGGGGACTTTGGATCTGATCATCGAAGGCGGCTGGCTCATCGACGGGCTGGGCGGACCGCGGCGGCGCGCCGACGTGGGCGTGGCGGGCGAACGCATCGTGGCGATCGGCGACTTGGCAGGGACGGCGGCGGTTACTCGCGTGAACGCCGCCGGCAAGATCGTCGCGCCCGGCTTCATCGATGTGCACGGTCACGACGATCTGATGTTCGTGGAAAAGCCCGACCTGGCGTGGAAGACCAGCCAGGGCATCACCTCGGTCGTGGTGGGCAATTGCGGCGTCAGCGGCGCACCCGCGCCGTTGCCGGGCAACACGGCCGCCGCGCTGGCGCTGCTGGGCGAGACGCCGCTGTTTGCCAGCATGACGCACTATTTCGACGAGCTGCGCGAGCGTCAGCCCGTCATCAATGTGGCCGCGCTGGTGGGCCACGCGAACCTGCGCCTTGCCGCGATGCGCGATCCGGCGGCCCAGCCCACGCCCGACGAGCAAGCCGCCATGCAGCATATGCTGGCCGATGCGCTGGACGCGGGCGCCGTGGGCTTCAGCACCGGTCTGGCGTATCAGCCGGGCGGGGCGGCGCAGCCGCCCGAACTGGAAGGACTGGCCCGCGTGGCGGCGGCGCGCGGCGCGATGCACACCAGCCATATCCGCAACGAGGGCGACGCGGTCGAGGCGGCCGTCGACGAGGTGTTGGCCATTGGCCGCAACACCGGTTGCGCCACCGTGCTGTCGCATCACAAGTGCATGATGCCGCGCAATTGGGGCAAGAGCGCCGTCACGCTGGCCAACATTGACCGCGCCCGGGCCGAGGGCGTGGACGTGGCGCTGGACATCTACCCCTATCCCGGCAGTTCCACCATCCTGATCCCGGAGCGCGCCGACACCATCGACGACATCCGCATCACGTGGTCGACGCCGCACCCCGAATGCAACGGCGAATACCTGAGCGACATCGCGGCGCGCTGGGGCTGCGACAAGACGACGGCGGCTGAACGCTTGTGCCCGGCCGGTGCGATCTATTTTGCGATGGACGAGAACGAGGTCCGCCGCATCTTTCAGCACGAGTGCTGCATGGTCGGATCCGACGGTCTGCCTAACGACGCGCATCCGCATCCCCGGTTGTGGGGCAGCTTCACGCGCGTGCTGGGCCGCTACGTACGCGAGGCCCAGCTTGTCACGCTGGAGGCCGCGGTGGCCAAGATGACCGCGTTGCCGGCCCGCGTCTTCGGGCTGGTGGACCGTGGCCGGATTGCCGTGGGCGCGTGGGCGGACATTGTCGTGTTCGATGCCGAGACGGTGATCGACCGCGCCACGTGGGAAGCGCCGACGCTTGCGTCCGCTGGCGTGGAACACGTGCTGGTCAACGGCACGCCCGTTTTTCCGGCCACGGCAGACATGCCGCGGCCCGGCCGGATTCTTTGCCGCGATCAGGCCGCGGCACAGCCGCTTTCATGACCACACGCTTTCATAACAACAGCCCTACCAGGAGACCCACCATCATGTTCCGCAAGACTTGCGCCGCCCTGGCGCTGGCCGCCGCGCTGCCGGCCGCCCACGCCGCCTTTCCCGACCGCCCCATCACGCTGATCGTGCCATTCCCGGCGGGCGGCCCGACGGATATCGTCGGCCGCGTTGCCGCGGCCAAGGCGGGCGAGATTCTGGGCCAGCAGATCGTGGTGGAGAACCGCACGGGCGCGTCGGGCACCATCGGCATGACAGCCACCGCACGCGCCAAGCCGGACGGCTACACCGTGGGACTGGCCACCGTCAGCACGCACGGCACGGCGCCGCACCTGTTTCCCAACCTGGCCTATGACCCGGTCAAGGATTTCACGCCCATCAGCAACCTGGTGACCAGCCCCAACATCCTCAGCGTGAATCCGAGCTTTCCGGCCAAGACGCTGGCCGAGTTCGTGACCCACGTGCGCGCCAATCCCGGCAAGGACGGCTACGCGAATGCGGGCGCGGGCGGCGTGAACGACCTGGGCATGATCTGGTTCCTGCAGATCATCGGCGGCAAGATGAACAGCATTTCGTATCGCGGTTCGGCGCCGGCGCTGACCGACACGGTGGGCGGCGTGGTGCCGGTGATCTTCGACAACTTTCCGTCGTCGCTGCCGTACGTCAAGAGCAATCACCTGAAACCCCTGGCGATTACCGGAACGGCCCGCAACCCGCGCCTGCCGGACGTGCCGACCTTTGCCGAGCAGGGCTACAAGGACTACGACGTGACGGCCTGGTACGGCGTGGTGGGTCCGGCCAACATGCCGGCCGACGTGCGCGACAAGCTGGCGGATGCTTTTGCGCGCGCCGTGCGCGATCCGGCGACGGCGGCAAAAATGGAAGAGACGGGTGCGTTCCCGCTGGGCAACACGCCGGCGCAGTTTGGCGAACAGATCAGCACCGAACGGGATCGCTGGAAGACGGTGATCGAGCGGGCCCAGATCAAGCTGCAGTAAGGGCCTGCGAAACGCAAAAACGCGGGCGCGTCGTCAGTACACGTCGCGCCGGTAGCGGCCCGCGTGCTGCAGGGCTTGCAGGCGGTCCGCGCCCAGAATGTCCTGCAGCGCGGCATCCACGCCGCCCGCCATGCCTTGCAGGCTGCCGCAGACATACACGGCGGCGCCGGCATCCACCCAGGCAAGCACGCCATCCGCCTGTTCGCGCAGGCAGTGCTGCACATAGCGGCGCTCGGCCTGATCGCGTGAAAACACCGTATCCACGCGTTCCAACGTGCCGTCTTGCCGCCACGCGTCGATCTCGTCACCGCAGAATCCGTCGCAGGCGGCATTGCGCTCGCCAAAGACCAGCCAGTTTCGGCGATGGCCGGCGGCGCGGCGCGCTTTGATCAGTGCACGCAAGCCCGCAAGGCCGGTGCCATTGCCGATCAGGATCAGCGGGCGGTCGTCCGCGGGTGGATGGAAATTGCGGTTCGCGCGCACACGCAGGGCGATCTCGTCGCCCGTCTGCGCGATGTGCGTGAGCCAGCCGCTGCCCAGGCCCAGCTCGCCGTCCACGCCGCGCATCTGGCGCACCAGCAGCTGGATGGCGCCGTCGTCGGGCAGGGACGCGATGGAGTATTCGCGATGCGTCTGCAACGCGCCGCCGCGTTCGCGCCGGGGGCCGATTTCGGCGATGTCGCCCGCCTGCCATGCGGCCGCGCCGGCGGGCGGCCTCAACGTCAGCAGGTAGCAGGGGCCGCCTTGGCTGCCGGGATTCAGCAGTGTTCGATCGGTCAGGCGCCAGGTGTCGTAGACGGGCGCTTCCCAGTCGGGCAAATCGTTGCGGCCGGCCAGCAGGCCCAGGTGATGCTGCCAATGGCGCAGCGCGGCCGCGTCGTCGTTGTCGACCTCGACCAGATCGAACAGCGGCGTCGCGCCTTGCGCGTGCAGCCAGTCGCTCAACCGGTGGCCAAAACCGCAGAACTGCGCGTATTCGCTGTCGCCCAGCGCCAGCACGGCATATTGCGCGCCGGTCAGCGCGGCGCCTTGCGGCGTCTCTTGCATCTGGCCGGCAAAGGCCGCGGCCGCATCGGGCGGATCGCCCTCGCCGTAGGTGCTGACGACAAACAGCATGCGCCGGTAGGCGGCCAGGCGTTGAAGGTCCAGTTGATCCAGCGAGGCGACGCGCACGGTCAGGCCGCCAGCGCGCAGGGAGTCCGCGGTCTGCATGGCCAGCGACTCGGCATATCCCGTCTGGCTGGCGTAGGTCACCAGCAGGGCGTCCCCAAGCGCCGGTGCGTCGAGCGCCTGCAGCGCCAACGCCTGTTGCGCCTGTTGCCGGCGGGCGCGCTGCCAGGCCCACAGGCACAGCAGCAGCCAGGTCAGCACCACGCACGTTGCCGCGATCACTCGGGTAGGCAACATGGGCATTCAGGGCGCGAGGGCCAGGGCCTCGAACTGCGGCGTGGCCACGACGCGCCAGGCGTCTTCGCCGCGCACGATGAACAGCGCCGCCAATGCATGGCGGCGCGCATAGGCCAGCCCGTCGGCTTCGCCCAGCACCGTCAGCACGGTGGCCAGCGCGTCGGCCTGCATGCAGACGGGGTGCAGCACCGTCACCGAGGCCACCGCATTGCGCACCGGGTGGCCAGTGCGCGGGTCGATCGTGTGGGCGTAGCGCGCATCGCCATCGCCGGCATGGCGCCGGTAGTCGCCCGACGTGGCAATGCTGCAATGGTGCAGCGGCAAGGCCAGCGCATGGTCGTCGCTGGCGTCGGGAACCTCGATCGCGACGCGCCAGGAGTGTCCGTCGGGACGCTTGCCGCGGGCGCGCAATTCGCCGCCGACTTCGACCAGGTAATCGGTGATGCCCAAGGCATCGAGCGCCATCGCCGCGCGGTCCACGCCGTACCCCTTGGCGATGGACGACAGGTCCAGATAGACGCCGCCCGGCTGCCATGCCGCGCGGCGGTCTTCGTCCAGCGGCACGCGCCGCCAGCCGCAGCGATCACGCGCGGTCTGAATGGCGGCGGGCGAGGGCGGTTCGAAGGCGCGCTGGTGCGGCCCGAAACCCCAGGCATTGACCAGCGGCCCCACGGTGGGGTCGTAGGCGCCGCCGCTGTCCCCGGCCAGCGTCAGCGCATGATGCAGCACATGGAAGAACTCGGGCGGAAGCGCCTGCCAGCCGGGTTCGGCCCGGTTGTAGCGCGTGATGTCCGAGTCCGCTTCCCAGGTGCTCATTTGCGCGACGACCTGATCCAGCGCGGCCTGAATGCCTTGCCGTGCCAGCGCTTGCGTCACGCCCGCCGGCAGCGCCAGGCGCGCCGACCAGGTGGTGCCCATGGTGGCGCCAGCCAGCGCGGCCGGGCGCGCTGGCATCGCGCCATAGGCGACGCGAACGGCCGGGGCCGCCGCGTTGCGCGGTGCGAAGGAAGGGGAGGCCGCCACGCGTGCGCCTTTGCCTTACGGTTGCAGCAATTCGACGGTGCCGGCGTACGACAGGCGGCGCTTCTTGGCCTGCGGCACGGTGACCTTGGCGTCTTCCATGCCGGCTTCGATCCAGTACAGCCCGGGCTGCGGCCACTTCACCGAGAACTTGCCGTCCTTGTCGGTCTTCAGCTGAATTTCGCCGATCTTGTCGCGATAACGGCTGCCGCCGGGCACGACGTTCACCTCCAGGTCCGCGGCGGGCTTGCCGTCCAGCAGCATCTGGAACGTGGCGGCCTCGTCCGTGAAGAGGTCGTTCGGATGCGTGACCGGCGCCAGCTCCAGGCCGCGACCCACAGGCTTGACGGCCGAGGGCTTGCCGGCGGTCACAAAGGTCTCGACGCGGCCCAGGCTTTGCGAGACTTCAAGCTCGTCGGCCTTGGCCGGCACGGCCTGCGCCATGCCTTCAACCTTGCCGAAGTAGCGCTTGTTCTTGCCGTCTTCCTTCCAGCGCGCGAACACGCCGTCGTTGACCACGGCAACGCGGTAGGTGCCGGCTTGCTTCAACTGCAGGTCGAACGTGCTGCGCAGCTTGCCGCGGTTGATGTTCTCGGCCTCGGCGGCATTGCCGTCCGGCGCGGTGACGGTCAGGCCGTCCAGGCGCAGCGGCGCGTGGTTGAAGTAGAACTTGTCGTTGCCGACCGCGGCGTCCACGGTGATCCAGCTGTCGGTGCCCGACAGCACCGTCGAGGACGGCACGATCCAGACGTCATGGGCGTGAGCGGCAAAGGGCAGGCACAGCGCCAGGGCGGCGGCCAGTTTGGCGGCGGATTTCATCGTTGCGTTCCTTGCGTTTCTAAAGGGGCTCGTCACGAGGCCGGTCAGGGTTTGAGGTCGAGCGCGATGGCGCCCAGTTCGTGTTCGCCGCGCGCGCTCAGCTGCTCGGCTTTTTGCGGCGGCCACTGGAAGGGGATGCGCACGAGTTCGCGGCCACCCACTTCGCGCGCGGCCTCGACCACCACGGCGTACTGGCCGGGTTTGAGCTGCGCGAGCGGCTTGCTGGCCGCGTCAAACGACAGCGCGTGCTTGCCCACGGGCTTGGTCGCGCCGCTGACGCCGTCCACCGGGAACTGCTGGTTGCGGCCGCTGCGGCGCCACCACTGGCGCATGTCCTTGAGCCACTCGGTGCCTTCGTTGTTCTTCTTGGCTACGTCGTACCAGACAGCCAGATCGGTGGCCACGCTCTGGTCGGGGTTCTCGATCCAGATCGCCACGTACGGGCGGTGGTATTCGGCCACGTCCAGACGCGGCACCTCGATGGAAAGGCCGATGTCTGCCGCGTGGGCCGTTCGGGCGATCAGGCCGGCGAGCAGCGCCGGCAACAGCAACTTGCGCATGGAAATCTCCAGGGCGTATCGATGGAATCAGTGAATGAAAAGCAGCGCCAGCACCAGCGGAATCACAACGCCCAGCCCCACCATGGGCCAGGTCGCGCTGCGGTTGCCGGCGTGCATCTTGAGCAGCACCAGTCCGGTCAGCGAGAAGACCAGACAGGCGACGGCGAAGATGTCCAGGAACCAGCTCCAGGCGAGCCCCGTGTTGCGGCCCTTGTGCAGGTCGTTCAGGTAGGAGATCCAGCCGCGGTCGGTGCGCTCGTATTCGACGTCGCCGCTGGCGCGGTCGATGGACAGCCAGGCATCGCCGCCCGCGCGGGGCAGCGACAGGTAGACCTCGTCGGGGGACCACTCGGCGGTCTTGCCGGCCGTCGAGGCGTCCAGCGTTTGATCCAGCCACGCGGCGACCGGTGCGGGCAAGGGCGCCTTTTTTGCCGTGGGTGCGGCAGCAAGCTGCTTCAGGATGTCATCGGGAAGACGGGCCTCGCGGCTGGTCACCACGGCCTTCGATTCGATGTGCGACGCGTTGTTCAGCGTCAGCCCCGTCACCGCGAACAACAGCATCCCCAACAGGCAGAGCGCAGAACTGATCCAGTGCCATTGATGCAGGGTCTTGAGCCAGTAGGCGCGGCGGCGGGGAGCGGGTTGGGTGTCCATGGAATGTCGGGCGGGAAGCGGCCGGATTCTAACATTTAATGAGAATTACTCTTAAAAAAGCCGGGCCTTTTCGCGCGCGGAAATTTCAATCGATTTCGGCGGAAAGCGCCTTTTTGGCCGCAGCTGAACGTGCGCTGAACGGTGCGTTCGCCGATTGGCGGGGATAAGATAGGCCACCCTTTGCAAACACCGGAGGTCGTCATGCTGCAACAGCAAGTCGTGGATCAAATCGGTCGTCATTGGGGATGGGTGGCGCTTCGCGGCGTCGTCGCCATCCTGTTCGGGTTCATGGCCATGTTCATGCCGGCCATCACCTTGTCGGCGCTGGTGCTGGTGTGGGGCGCCTTCGCGCTTGTGGACGGGGTGCTGGCGCTGATCGCCGGCTTCCGCATCCGGGACAACGGCAAGCCGCTATGGGCGCTGATCATCGTGGGCCTGCTGGGCGTGGCGGCGGGTATCGTCACCTTTCTGTGGCCGGGGCTTACCGCGCTGATCCTGCTCTACATCATCGCCATCTGGGCGATCATGGCGGGCGTATTCCAGATCATCGCCGCGGTGCGCTTTCGCAAGGCCATTCGCAACGAATGGCTGCTGGGTCTTTCCGGGCTGGTGTCGGTGGCTTTTGGCGCGATGCTGGTCATGCAGCCGGGCGCAGGCGCCTTGGCGCTGGTGTGGGTGATCGGCATCTACGCCGTGTTCTTCGGCATACTGCTGCTGGTCTTTTCCCTGCGTCTCAAACAACACGGCACCGTCTGACCTCCATGTCCGCCTATCAAACGCTGGTTCCCCTGAATTTCCTGGCCGTGGGCCTGGGCGCGATCCTGGGCGCCTGGTCTCGCTGGCTGGTCGGCCTGTGGCTGAATGCGGGCTCGTGGCCGTGGGGCACGCTGGCGGTGAATCTGGCGGGCGGGTATCTGGTGGGCGTGGCGCTGGCGCTGGTGGCCGGGCATCCCGAGTGGCCCGCGTGGGTGCGGCTCGGCGCCATCACCGGTTTCATGGGCGGGCTGACCACGTTCTCGACCTTCTCGGCCGAGACGGTCGCGATGCTTGAGCGCGGCGCGTATGTCAGCGCGCTGGGCTATGCCGGATTCAGCCTGGCGGGGTCGCTGGCGCTGACGGCGGCGGGGCTGGCCACGGTCAGCCTGCTGCGCTAGGTCGCCGACGCGTCGGTTTCAGCGGTGGTTGACGCCGCGGGCAGCCACGTCGGCTGCCCGGGCATGTCGTGCGCCTGCATGTTCATGCGGTATTCGTAGCGGTCCGGCCGGTAGCGGGCATGCAACCACTCCACCGGCCGCCCAGACGCGTCGCGCACCACGCGGTGCAGGCTGAGCAGGGCCGATCCCACCGGCACGTCCAGCAGCTCGGCGATGCCGGGCTCGGCAAGCACGGCCGACATCGACTGTTCGGCGCGCGCCACACGCACCCCCAGGTCGCGGAAGATGGCCAAGAGCGGCTTGGCGTCCAGGTCCTCGCGGCGGATGCGCTGGCCGATGTCGTCCGGCACGAACGTGGTCAGGTGGGAAAACGGCTGGCCTTCGTGGCTGCGCACGCGCACGGCGCGCTGCACGGGCGCGCCCGGCGGCAGTTCCAGACGCGCTGCCACCAGCGGCGTGGCGGGCGCGGTTTCCAGTTCCAGCAGGCGCACCTGCGTGTGCATGCCCATGCGGGCCAGGTGCGCCATCAGCGCGTCCATGCCCGCGCCGTGCTGCGGGCCCGGAAACGTCGCCGGCGCCGCCGCGAACGTGCCGCGTCCCTGCCGCCGCTCGATCAGGCCATCGGCTGCCAGCGCATCAAGCGAGCGTCGTATCGTCAGCCGGGACACGCCGTATTCGGCGGCCAGCGCGTTTTCGCCGGGCATGGCCCTGTCCGTGGCGAACCCGCCCGCTTCCAGCCGTTGCTTCAGCAGCAGGTAGACCTTGTGATAAAGCGGCAGCGGGCTGTCAGACACGATAGGGCTCCTGGTTGACGTTCAGTCGACGGTCGCGCCGGTGAACTTGACGATCTCGGCATAGCGCGCGATGTCCTGGCGCACGAAGACGCCCAGCTCCTCGGGGCTGCTGCTGACCGCGCTGGCGGCCTCGCCTTCGAGCAGCTTGCGGAACGACGGCGTATCGACCGCCTTGCGCGCCGCGGCGTTCAGCGCCGCCAGTTTGTCGGCCGGCATCTTGGCCGGGCCAAACAGCGCAAACCACGCGTTCGATTCGAAACCCTTGATGGTATCGCCGATGGGCGGCACGCCGGGAAACTGCGGCAGCGCCTGCGGACTGGTGACCCCCAGCGCCCGCAGCGCGCCGCTCTTGATGTGCGGCAGCGCGTTCAGTGAACTGGCGAACATCATGTCCACCTGGCCGCCCAGCAGGTCGGTGATGGCCGGCGCCGTGCCTTTGTACGGCACGTTCAGGATGTCCAGGCCCGCCATCATCTTCATGCGCTCGCCGGCCATGTGCAGCGACGAGCCGATCGCGCCCAGCGCCATCGTGTATTTGCCGGGGCTGGCTTTCACCAGCGAGACGAATTCCGGCATGGTGCGCGCCGGGAAGTCCTTGCGCACGACCAGCACGCTGGGCACGTTGGCCAGCATGCTGATCGGCGTGAAATCGGCCACAGGGTCGAACGGCAGGTTCCGGTACAGCGTGGCGTTGATGGAGAAGCTGGTGAAGGTGACCAGCAAGGTGTTGCCGTCGGGATTGCTCTTGGCGACGTAGTCGGCGGCGATGTTGCCGCCCGCGCCCGGCTTGTTCTCCACCACGACGGTGCGCTTCAAGTCCACCGCCATGTGCTGCGCGATGCTGCGCGCCACGGTGTCGGTGGTGCCGCCCGGGGGCGCGCCCACGACCAGCCTGATGGCGTCTGCCTGCGCGAAGGCGGAGGCGGTTGGCAAGGCAAACGCGGCCAGCAGCGCGCAACGCGCGGCGATCCGATGCAATCCCGGCATGATTTGTCTCCTGATATGTTGTATTGAGGACAATACAAGTATAGGGAGGCAGCACGGGGCGCACCAGATCGTTTCCCCGTAGAAAGGCGTCAACGGCCCGGCGCGCCAGCCACCTTCGCGTACTCCACGATGGCAATGTCCCGGAACGCCTGGATCAGCGCCAGACGCGGCGACACGCGCGACCAGATCAGCCCGAAGCGGCGCGGTTCGCAGTGTGCGGGCAGGGGCAGCGCGACAAGGCCCAGCCGTTCGATCGTGCCGTTGGTGGACCGGGGCAGGATCGCCACGCCCAGATCGCGGCTCACCATCACCGCAATGGATTCGATCGCGTTCAGTTCAAACCGGTCCCGCGGCGTGATGCCGACGCGGCGCAGATAGTCGTCCACATGCCGCCCGCTCCAGTCGTTGCGCTGGTAGCGGATGAATGGCTCCGCGGTAAGCAGGCTGTGTGGATGCCGGCCCGCGTGGCGCGGCGCCGCCGCCAACACGTAGGGTTCTTCGCGCAGCAACTGCCACCCCAGGCTTTTGGACAGGGGGTAGGGCGCCTCCAGCGCGATGGCGGCATCCAGTTCGCCGCTTTCGATGGCCGGATAGAAACGGGCGGAGTGCCCTGGCTGGATCTCCACGCTGATCAGCGGATGGCGTCCGACCAGGTGCTCAAGGATGGCCGGCACCATGGAGTTCAGCGCCGTGTTGCCGGCGCCCAGCCGAAGCTCGCCCATCATCTCGCCCGACCGCGCCAGGTAGCCGATCTTCTCGATCCGCTCCAGGACGTCGCGCATCGGTCCGATCAGCTCGATCGCCTTGGCCGTCAGGTGCACGGTGCGGCCGGCGCGCGCGACCAGCGGCACACCCAATTCCTGTTCCAGCTTGCGCACCTGCTGCGCAACGGCGCCGTGCGTGAGCCCGAGGCGGCGGGCGGCCTCGGCCATGGAGCCGTGTTGCGCCACGGCGGACAGCGTTTGAAGAAAGTCGGTGTTCATGATGATAGGAATTCTATCTTCTTATCGTATGCCGGCTTTCCCCTGGCGGCGTGCCGCACGGTCACAATGCGGCCAGGAGACCATAATGAAAAGTAAGCTTTTCGTGCCGGCGTCACGCCCGGAACTATTCGACAAAGCCATGGCCAGCGAAGCCGATGCGCTGTCCTTCGATCTGGAGGACGCGGTCGCACCGGCGCGCAAGCCGGCCGCGCGTGCCGAGCTGGCCGCCTGGCTGGGATCGCCCGCCTTTCAGGCGGCACAAGCCCAACATCCCAAGAAAATTATCGTTCGCGTCAATGCGTCGGACACGCCGTACTTCGCGGACGACCTGGACGCGCTGGGACGCTCGCCGATCGACCTGTTGAATCTGCCCAAGGTCGAGTCCGCGGACGCGCTGCACGAGGCCGCCGATCACGCCGCCACGGCCGGCTTCGAGGGCGAATTGCTGGTCACCGTCGAAACGCCGCTGGCACTGGCCCGCGCGGCCGAGCTGGCAGCGCACCCGCGCGTCGCGGGCCTGCAATTGGGGCTGGCCGACCTGTTCGAACCGTTGGGTATCGATCGCTACCAGCCCGAGACCCTGCGCGCGGTGATGCTGGCGTTGCGGCTGGGCGCGGGGTCCGCGGGCAAGTACGCCATGGACGCCGCCTATGCCCGCGTGCGCGACGCCGAGGGCTTCCGCGCCGAGGCGCAACTGGCGCGCTCGCTGGGTTTCCTGGGCAAATCCTGCGTGCACCCCAGTCAGATCGCCATTGCCAACGAGGTCTTCGGATTCAGCGCCGAAGAGATCGACGCGGCCGAACGGATCGTCGCGGCAAGCCAGGCGCAGGAAGGGGTGGGCGCATTTGTGCTGGACGGCAAGATGATCGACGCGCCCTTCGTGCGGCGCGCCCGCGACGTCCTGCTGGCGGCAGGACGCGCCGCCTGAAACGGCCTGCGCTATTCGCGGCCGAGCTTTTTATCGGATGAATTGCATGATGGAAATTGAAACCCCCGCTCAGTTGCCGCTGGCCGGCGTCAAGGTGCTGGACCTCAGCGCCTACATCGCGGGTCCGTACGGCTGCGCCTTGCTGGGCGACATGGGCGCCGACGTGATCAAGGTCGAGCCGCCCGAAGGCGACAACCTGCGCAAGTACCCGTCGACGCTGCCGGCCGAGAGCCGCGCCTTTCTGGGCATCAACCGCAACAAGCGCGGTCTGTGCCTCAACCTGAAAGATGAGGCGGGTTACGAGGTGCTGGTCAGGCTGGTGCGCGAGGCCGACGTGCTGGTCCACAATTTCCGCCCCGGCGTGCCGGAGCGGCTGCGCATCGACTTCGCCACGCTGGCTGCCATCAACCCGCGCCTGATCTATTGCGCGATGACGGGCTACGGCGCGGCCGGTCCGATGGCGCGCCACGCGGGCTACGACCAGGTGCTGCAGTCGATGACCGGCATGTGCGCGGCGCAGGCCAAGCCCGACGGCCCGCCCGAAGTGCTGTACGGGTCGGTGGTCGACTACTACGGCGCCGCGCTGATCTCCAACAGCGTGTCCGCCGCGCTTTATCAACGCGAGAAAACCGGGCGCGGGCAGGCCATCGAAGTGTCGCTGCTGGGCAGCGCGCTGGCCATGCAATCGGCCCGCCTGGTCTGGGCCGAGGGCGAGCCGCGCAGCATCGAACGCGACATGCGCTCGGGCGGCATCACCGGCATCCATCCCACGCGTGAGGGCCATCTGTACATCTCGGCCAACACGCCGCATTTCTGGCGTGCGCTGTGCGGCCATCTGGACCTGCAGGATCTGGCCGACCATCCCGACTACGACACCGTGAAAAAGCGCGCGGCGCAGGCGGCGGTGCTGATCCCGCTGGTGCGCGAGGCCCTGGCGCGCGCATCGGCCCGTGAATGGGCCGAGCGCTTCGGCCAAAGCGTGCCTTGCGCGGAGGTCCGGCCGGTCGAGGACATGTTCGACCACCCGCAGGTGGAGGCGATGGGATTCATGCGCCCGTACCACAGCGAGAAGGCGGGCAATTACCTCGGTCTGGCGCAATGGGCGCAGTTTGGCGGGGCCGCGGAAAGCGGCGTGCCCGATGGCGCCGTGCGCGCCGCGCCGGGCCTCGGTGAGCACAGCCGCACAATTCTGTCCGCTCTGGGATACACCGCGGACGAAATCGACCAATTGCTGCACACCTCCGTGGTGCAATAAGCAGTAACAACCAAGACAAGAAGCGTCCGGCAAAAGGGCGAGGAGACAGAAATCATGGATCAAGCGCAACGGTATGTGCGCCGCCCGGACGGATCGAACTGGGGCGATTTCGGACACGATGACCAACTGGGCACGCTCAACCACCTGGACGTGCAGGCGCGTCTGGCCGCGGTTGCTGAAATCCGCACCGGGATGTCGTTTTCGCTCAGCCTGCCGCTGACCGTGCCGCGCGCGCCGGTGCTCAACCCGCGCCGCAAGGGTCCGGTGATCCAGCCCGCCGAAAAGAACGGCGTGCCCGTCTACCGCTATCCACTGGACCGCGACGTGCCCGGCGCCACCGACGTCATCAGCGACGACCGCGTCACGCTGTCGCCTCAGTACTCCACGCAATGGGACGCGCTGGGCCATGTGGGCTCGATGTACGACGCGCAGGGCACCGGCCAGCCGCAGCCCACCGGCTACAACGGCTTCGCCGTCAGCGAGCCCGCTACCGAAGGCTTTACCGGCACCCGCGACCTGTCCATCGCGCCCATGGCGCGCCACGGCATTCAGGGGCGCGGCGTCATGGTGGACCTGCGCGCCCATTTCGGCGATGCGCAGCGCAAGGTGTCCTACCGCGAGCTGATGGACGTCATGCGCGCCGATGGCGTGGAAGTCCGGCCGGGGGATGTGCTGTGCCTGCACACTGGGTTGGCCGACCTGGCGCTGACGCTGGGCGACGACGAGCAGGAGCGGCTCAAGACGAGCTGCTGCGTGCTGGACGGCGGCGATGCGGACCTCTTGGCGTGGATCAAGGACAGCCGGATCGCGGCCATCGCCGCCGACAACCACGCGGTCGAACTGCGCAACCATCACCTGGACACGGGCAAGGGGCCGCTGCTGCCCCTGCACGAGCAATGTCTTTTCAAGCTGGGCCTGCCCTTGGGCGAGCTCTGGCACCTGACCCCGCTGGCGCAATGGTTGCGCCAGCACGGCCGGCATGCCTTTTTCCTGACCGCGGCGCCCATGTACGTGCCCGGTCTGGTCGGCGCGCCGGTCAACCCCATCGCGACCGTCTGACGACGGCTCGCGCCACGACCCTTGACCGATCGAACATCCCCGCAGGGGAGACCCGAGGAGCACACATGAAGAAAACCCGTCGCACGGCCCTGGCCGCAATTCGCCCGCTGGCCGCCGCCATCGGCCTGGCCGCCACGTTTGGCAGCGCACACGCCGCCGGCTACCCCGAGCAGCCCATCACCGTGGTGGTGCCGTATTCCGCCGGTGGCGGCGCGGACAACGCCGCGCGCATCATCGCGCAAGGCATGGGCGAAGTCGCCGGTCAGAGCGTGGTGATCGAGAACAAGGGCGGCGCCAGCGGCTCCATCGGCGCGGCGTTCGTGGCGCGGGCCAAGCCCGATGGCTACACGGTGCTGTACGACGCGTCGTCCTTCTCGATCAATCCGGTGCTGCGCAAGCTGCCCTATGACGCCAAGAAGGACTTCGTTCCGGTCTCGCAGGCCGTCAGCGTGCCCAACATTCTGGTGGCCGCGCCCGGTTCCAGCTTCAACAACCTGCAGGACTTCATTGATGCCGCGCGCGCCAAGCCCGGCCGCCTGACGTTCGCGTCCTACGGACCGGGCAGCCTGGCGCAGATGGCTGCCGAGCTGCTCAAGAAGGATGCGGGCCTGGATATGGTGCACGTGCCCTACAAGGGCGGCGCGCCGGCCATCGTCGACGTCATGGGCGGTCAGGTCGACGTCTACTTCGCCAACGCCGCGTCCAGCCTGAACTACGTCACCGGCGGCAAGCTGAAGGCGCTGGCGGTCTCGTCGACGCAGCGCATGCCTGAACTGCCCAACGTGGCGACCGTGGGCGAAGCCGGCATCAAGAACTTCAACGTGGTCGAGTGGAACGGCTTCTTCCTGCCTGCCAACGCCAGCCCCGAAGTCGTGGCCAAGCTGCAGGAACTCGTGCAAAAGGCGCTGGCGCGTCCCGATACCCGCGAGAAGCTCGCCAAGCTGGGCCTGACGCCGGTCGGCAGCAGCGCCGCCGACTTTGCCAAGTTTGTCGACGCGGAACAGACTCGCTGGGCCGAGGTCGTGAAAACCAATAACATCCAGGTGAATTGATCCTTCGGGGGAGGGCGCGGCATCGTTTGCGCGCGCCAGCCCCCGATCCGAATGGAGATTGACCAGATGAGCCGGGAAGACGATTTCGAGCGCGGCCTGGAAAACCGCCGCGCCGTGCTGGGCGATGAATGGGTGCAGCGCTCGCTGGATCGCGCCACCACGTTCACGGCCGACTACCAGAACATGATCACGCGTTATGCCTGGCACGATATCTGGAGCCGTCCCGGCCTGCCGCACAAGGCGCGCCGCATGATGGTGCTGGCGGTGACGTTGTCGCTGGGCCGTTGGGAAGAATTTGAATTGCACGTGCGCGCCGCCTTGACGGCACAGGATGCCTCGCGCCTGACGCCGGACGAACTCAAGGAAGTGCTGCTGCAGAACGCAATCTATGCGGGCGTGCCGGCGGCCAACACGGCCTTCAATCTTGCGCAGAACATCCTGCGCGAGGTCGCCGGGCAGATCGGCTACGACCTGGCAGCGGCAGACCCGCGCCAGGCCGACCAGTTCGGCACAAAGCCGGCCTGACCTGTGCGCAAAGGGCGGGCTGCCTGCCCGCCTGATCTTTCTAGTCCGAACGCGGATTGAGCACGCGAGCCGCCTGCAGGCCGCTGCGCACCGCGCCTTCCAGCACGCCGGGATAGCCGGTGTCCGTCCAGTCGCCCGCCAATGCCAGCGTGGGCCATGGCGTGGAGTTCAGCGGGCGGGTCAGGCCCGGCACCGCTGCAAACGTCGCGCGCTTTTCAATGAACAGTTCGGCCGCTGCCACCTCGGGCATCGGCGGCAGCCGCAGCGGATGCGCGGCGGCCTGTTCGGCCACCTGATCGATCAGGGCTTCAATCACCTGCCGCCGGTTGCGTTCGCTCATGCCGATTGCCGCGCTGGCCACCACGGCCAGTTCCCCGGCCTTGGTGTCGCCCGCGAGCCGGGCGCGATCGAACAGCCATTGGCCGGCATGACCGCGGGCCGCATCTTCGCGCAGCATCATCATCGGCTCGGGCAGCCGCCACGGGCCGGCCAGGCGGATGTTCAGCGTGGCGATGGGCAGATAGTCAAAGGCCTTGAGCGCATCCAGCAGCCCCGTGGCGCCGGCCTCGCGTAGCGGACCATCCAACAGGCGCGCGGCGAAGGTGGGCGGCACGGCCAGCACGGCCGCGTCAAAGCGTTCCTGGTTGATGTCGATGCCGTCGGCGGACGGATGCAGCTGGCGCACCGTGCTGCCATAGCGCATGGTGACCTGGCGCGCCGCGGCGTCGGGCCACAGCGCCGACAGGTCCGTGCACGGCAGCAGCAGATCGCTGTCTTCGCGCGCGCCGGCCAGGCTATCGCGCAGCACGCGGGCAAACAACACGGCGCTGGCCGTGGCGATCGGCGTGTTGAGCGCGGCCAGGCATAGGGGCTCCCACATTCTCCGGATCAGCACGTCGGACTGTGCGTGATAGTGCAGCAGTTGCAGCACGGTCCAGTCGCGCGGCGGCGACCAGGACATGGTCTTCAAGCCGCGCATCAGGCGCAGCATCGCAAGCCGGTCGTTCCACGAGACGCCACGCGCGCGCAGGACGGCCAAGGCCATGTGCAGCGGCGCCGGCAGGCGCGGGGCAGACAGGTTGAAGCGGCCGTCCAGGCTTGCCAGGCGCAAGGGACGCCGCATCAGCAGGGCGTCCGGGTTGCGGCCCACGCGGCGCATCAGCGCCAGGGTTTCCTTGTAGGCGCCGCACAAGAGGTGCTGGCCGTTGTCCAGCGGCGCTTCGAAGTCGCCGTGAAAGACGCGCCGCGCGCGTCCTCCGGGGGTGTGCCCAGCCTCGAATACCGTGACCTTGGCGCCGGCTTCGCGCAGCGCGACGCTGGCCGCCAAGCCGGCCCAGCCTGCGCCAATGACCGCCGCCTTCACCGGGCCAACCGGCGGACCAGTCCGCGTCCGCCGCCCACCCAGGTTTTCCAGGCGAGCCAGAGTTTGCGCAAAGGGGTGAGCGAAATGCGCTGGTGCAGCACCTGCCAGTTGTCGCGCTCGATCTCGTCGAGCAGCGCATGGTAGATGGCGGCCATCATGAGTCCCGGACGCTGCGAGCGGCGGTCGGCCTCGGGCAGGTTGCTCATCGCCTCGCGGTAGAGTTCGCGGGCACGGTCGGCCTGGAACTTCATCAGCGCGGTGAAGCGATCGGAATACTCGCCATTCAGGATGTCCGAGGCCTTGACCTCGAACTGCTGCATGTCGTTGACCGGAATGTAGATGCGGCCGCGGCGGGCATCGTCGCCCACGTCGCGGATGATGTTGGTCATCTGGAACGCCAGGCCCAGTTTTTCGGCGTAGACCAGCGTCTTGGGATCGGAATAGCCAAACACGCCGGCGGACAGTTCGCCCACGACGCCGGCCGCGTGCCAGCAATACTTGCGCAGGCCGGGCCAGTCCAGGTAGCGGGTCTGGTCCAGATCCATTTCCATGCCGTCGATCACGGCCAGCAGGCGGGCGCGGGTGATCGAACAGCTTTCCAGATGCGGCTGCAGCGCGCGCGTGACGGGATGGTCGGGCTTGCCGTCGAACATCTGGTCGACCTGCGTGCGCCACCACGCGAGCTTGATGCGCGCCAGGGACGGATCGGTGCATTCGTCGACCACGTCGTCCACTTCGCGGCAGTACGCATACAGGGCCGTGATGGCGCGCCGGCGCTCGGGAGGCAGGAACAGGAAGGAATAGTAGAAGCTGGAACCGCTTTTGGCGGCTTTTTCCTGGCAATACTCGTCAGGGGTCATTAGGCACGGCCTGTTACTTGATGGAGCGCCACAACATGATGGCCCAGTCTTTGGCGCCCAATTCGGGGCGATTCATGAATACATCGTAGCCGCTCGCCTCGATCCGCTCCAGGACGCGCAGCCCGCCTTGCACCACCAGGCGCAGCTCCAGGCCGATGCGGCCCGGCAGGCGGCGCGCCAGCGGAGCGCCGAAGTGTAGCAGCGCGCGTGTGCGGTCGACCTGGAAGGCCATGAGCTCGCGCCACGCCGGCGTCAAGCGGCAGGCGGCCAGGTCTTCGTCCGACACGCCGTGGCGACGCAGGTCTTCCTGCGGCAGGTAGACGCGGTGCTTGTGCCAGTCCACCCGCACGTCCTGCCAGAAGTTCACCTGCTGCAGTCCGGTGCAGATGGCGTCGGACTCGGTCAGGTTCTGCGGTGTGCTGGCGTCGAACAGGTGCAGCATCAGGCGCCCGACCGGGTTGGCCGAGCGGCTGCAGTAATCCATAAGAGTGGGGTAGTCCTCGTAGCGCTTGACCGTCAGGTCCTGCTCGAAGGCAGACAGCAGGTCGTAGAACGGCGTGATCGGCAACTGGTGCCGGGCGATCGTCTGCGCCAGCGGCGCAAAGATGTCGGACAAAGGCGGCAGGCCGGGCGCCGGGGGCGTGCCGGGTTCGGCGCCGATGCGATGCAATTCCGTGCGGAACGCGGCAAGCTGGGCCAGGCGCTCCTCGTCGGTGGCGCTGCCTTCGTCGGCAATGTCGTCCGCGGCGCGGGCGAACCGGTAGATATCGGTCACGGCGCCGCGCAGCCTGCGCGGCAAGAGCAGCGAGGCAACGGGAAAATTCTCGTAGTGATCGATGGACATAAAAAGAGGCCAGTGGGCAGGATCGGACCTGCAAAGACGGCGCAAAGCGGAAAACGGTCTCATTTTAGAGTAGTCGCCCGCGCTTGATCCGGCGCACCGCCGCCCGGGACGGCGATCAGTTAGACTTGGACGCCACAGGATCTCACAACATGCCGCGCCCCATATCCGCCACCGTTTCCGTTTCCGCTCTTGCGCACAATCTGGCCACCGTGCGCCGCCACCTGGACCAGACCGCCGCCGCGGCTGCCGGGCTGCCGCCGTCGATCTGGGCCGTCATCAAGGCCAACGCCTACGGGCACGGCATCGAACAGGCCGTGGCGGGCTTTTCCAAGGCCCAAGGCCTGGCCATGCTGGACCTCGAAGAAGCCGTGCGTTGCCGCGAAGCCGGCTGGGGCGGACCGATCCTGCTGCTGGAAGGGTTTTTCAACCCGTCCGACCTCGATATCGTCGACCGCTACCACCTCAGCAGCACCGTCCACCACCGTGATCAGCTCGACATGCTGGCCCGCGCGCGCCTGTCGCGCCGCGTGGACATCATGCTCAAGCTCAACAGCGGCATGAACCGGCTGGGTTTCAGCCCGGCGGCCTATCCCGCCGCCTACGAGCGCGCCGCGCTGTTGCAGCAGCAGGGCACGCTGGGCTCGGTCGGCAAAATGACCCATTTCGCCTGCGCCGATGGCCCGCAAGGCGTGAACGAACAACTCAGCGTCTTCAATTCGGTGACGCATAAGCTGCCCGGGGCGATCAGCGTGTGCAATTCGGCCGCCGCCTTGCGCTTTGCCGACATCGCCGTCGGCTCCGAAAGCCAGACGCACTGGGTGCGGCCGGGCATCTGCCTCTACGGCGCGTCGCCCTTCGCGGATGCCGACGCCTCCTCGTTCGGCTTAAAGCCGGCCATGTCGCTCAGCTCCGAAATCATTGCGGTGCAGGAAATCAAGGCCGGTGACTCGGTCGGGTACGGCGCGCTGTTCCGCGCCGAACGCGCCATGCGCCTGGGCATCGTGGCCTGCGGTTACGCCGACGGCTACCCGCGCCACGCCACCACCGGCACGCCGGTCGTGGTCGCCGGCATCCGGACCCAGCTGCTGGGACGGGTGTCCATGGACATGCTGGTCGTGGATCTGGGCCCCGTGCCGTCCGCCGGGGTCGGTTCGCCGGTGTCGCTGTGGGGCGAAGACGGCCCCTCGGTGGACGAAGTGGCCAGCGCGGCCGGCACCATCGGCTATGAACTGCTGTGCGCCCTGGCCCCGCGCGTCCCGGTCACCCGGGACGCCTGACCCGCCGCGGCGCCGCGTCCGGTGGGCAAGAATTGCTGCGCAAATGACAAGACAGGCGGCGCCGGATGGTGTCTACTTTGGAAACCGGGCGCTCAGGCGCCCGTTTTTGACCAAGAAAACAGACTGCGAGGTTTCAATCCATGAAGGACAAATGCGTGCTCATTACGGGCGCCACCAAAGGCATAGGCTGGGCGCTTACTCAGCGGTTGTCCGACATGGGCTGTCACGTGGTTGGTATCGCGCGCAACACGACCGATGTCGATTTCCCGGGCTATCTGTACGCCTGTGATCTGGCCGATGCCGGCCGCACCGAAGAAGTCCTGCGCGAAATCCGCGAAAAATTTCCCGTCGACGCCGTCGTCAACAATGTGGGCCTTGTGTCGCCCCAACCGCTGGGCGAAATCGACCTCGCCACGCTGTACAACGTGCTGGACCTGAACGTGCGCGTGGCGGTGCAGGTGACGCAGGCGTTCATCGAATCCATGAAGGTGCGCCGCGCCGGCCGCATCGTCAACGTGGTCAGCCGCTCCATCCACGGCGCGCTGGACCGCACCGCGTATTCGGCGGCCAAGAGCGCGCTGGTGGGCTGCACCCGCACCTGGGCGCTGGAACTGGCCGAATACGGCGTCACGGCCAATGCGGTGGCGCCGGGTCCCATCGAAACCGAAATGTTCCGCGCCACCCGGCCCGCCGGCAGCGACAACGAAAAGCGGGCCCTGGCCTCCGTTCCCATGAAACGTCTGGGCACCCCGGCCGAAGTGGCCGCCGCCATCGCCTTCCTGCTGTCGGACGACGCCGGCTTCATTACCGGTCAGGTGCTGGGCGTGGACGGCGGCGGCAGTCTGGCTGGCCGCTCCTGAACATTGCCGATCCATGCCTGAACAACGCACCCCACGGGGTGCGTTTTTTTTGGCTGGCGCGAGCGCGGCGGCGCTCAGCCGGGTGCCTGCGGCACGCCCTGCAATTCGCGGGCCTGGCTGCGCAAGGCGTCCAGGAAATGGGCCAGTGCCGCCGTCGGTTCCACGTGCGCCCGCTGCACGACGCCCACCGCCGGCAGGCTCCAGTCCGGTTTGAACTTCAGGATCGCCAGCACGCCCAGCTCCGCGTAGTGGTGGGCGACGGCGCGCGGCATGGCGGCCAGCATGTCCGCGCCGCGCAGCAGGACTTCGTTGGCCAGCAACGATACCGATTCGGCGACGGGGGCGGGCAGGGCCAGGCCCTGTTGCGCGAAATAGGCGTCGATGCGCTGGCGCAAGGGTGCGTCCGGCGGCGGCAGGATCCAGTCCTGACTCGCAAGCGCCGCGGCGGTGATGCGGGTCGACCGCGCCAGCGGATGCCCCTTGCGCGCCACCACGCATATCGGTTCTTCGTATAGCACTTCGGTGCGGAACACTGCCTGGGCGGCATCCAGCATCAGCCGGCCCAGTACGCAGTCGAGTTCACCGCGGGCCAGGCTGTCCAGCAGCGCATCGTGCGCGCCCTCGTGCAGCATGACGGTGACGCCGGGATTGTGTTCGCGCATGCGCTGGATGGCGCGCGGCACCAGCACGGGCAGGGCCACCGGCTGCACCCCGACCCGGATGCGGCCGCGCGCGCCGGCGGCCAAGGCCGCGATCTCGTTGCGCGCGCCGGCCAGATCGGCCAGCAGCACGTCCGTCTTGCCGGCAAGCGCCTGCCCGAAAGCGGTCGGCGTGATGCCCCGCCGCGAACGCACGAACAGCGGGACGCCGAACATGTCCTCCAGTTCCAGCAAGAGCTTGCTGGCCGCGGGCTGAGTCATGCCCAGCCGCGCCGCCGCCTTGTGGACGCTGCCCAGCGCGTGCAGCGCGTGCAGCAGGTCAAGGTGGCGCAGGCGCAGGCGTCCACTGATATGGCGCAGGTCGGGAATGCGGGGGCTGGCGGGCATGGCGCACTGATTCCTAACGGTTTTCACAGCATTCTAATAATTGATCGTTCGGTATGCACCCCGTTCCTATACTGGTTTCGTGCTCATGCGAGCCCATGCTTCTGACCAGAGAGGTTGCCGATGAAGATCACCATGCTGGGGACTGGCGCGGCGTTGCCGGATCCCGACCGGGCGCAGTCCGCGATTCTGCTGACGCTGGACGACGACCGTCACTACCTGTTCGACTGCGGCGAGGGCGCGACGCGCCAGATGGTGCGCGCCAACGTTGATCCCGCCAAGGTGGGGTTCGTCTTCCTGACCCACCTGCACCATGACCACATCTGCGACTACCCGTATTTCGTCATTTCAAGCTGGATCCTCAACAAGGAAGGCTCGCCGCTGGTGCTGGGCCCGAAGGGCACGAAGCACTTCGTGGACCACCTGTTCGAGAACGGCGCGTATCACACGGACTATCAGGCGCGCGCCGCCTATCCCGTTCGCCAGCGCAACCTGGAAGCGATGCGGCCCGTGGTGCGCGAGGTGAGTCCCGGCATGGTGTTCGAGGACGACAAGGTGCGCATTTCGGTGGACTGGGTCGAACACATTCCGCGCGATGTCTGCGAGTGTTTCGGCGTGCGTGTCGAGGCGGAAGGCAAGGTCATCGCCTTCAGCGGCGATACCGCGCCCTGTGCGGCGATGGTGCGCCTGGCCAAGGATGCCGATCTGCTCATCCACGAGTGCACCTTTCCCGAGTCGTTCATCGCGCATCGCGCCAAGACCGGCGTCGGCACCTATGCCCACACCAGCCCGACGGACCTGGGCAAGATCGCGCGCGAGGCCAATGTGAAAAGCCTGGTGGCCACGCACTTCGGCCACTTCGATTCCACCAGTCCGGTCCTCAAGCGCGCGGCGGCCAAGCATCTGCCCGTGGAACTCATGGGCCCGCACCTGATGGACGAGATCGTGTCCGACATCCGCAAGCACTACCCGGGTCCGCTGCGTCTGGCCCACGATCTGATGCGTATCGACCTGTAGCACCCGCAACGTTGCAAGGCCGGCCGCCCGGGAAGCGTTGCCGGGACGGCCAGGGAGAACACGATGCCATATCGAGCTTGTGCCGTATCCGTCCTGGCCGCGCTGGCCCCGGCCCTGGTCCTGGTGCCGCTTGCAGCCAGCGCCCAGTATCCCGAGCATCCCATCCGCGTGGTGCTGCCGTATGCGCCGGGCGCGGCGGGCGACATCGCCTTGCGTCAGATCCAGCCGCTGCTGGAAAAGCGCCTGGGCCAGCCCGTGGTGGTGGACTACAAGACCGGCGCGGGCGGCAACATCGGCATGCAGGACGTAGCGCGCGCCAAGCCCGACGGCTATACGCTGGTGCTGGGCGCGGCCAACAACTTCGTCATCAATCAGTTCCTGTACCGCAAGCTCGGCTTCGATCCGCTGACCGATCTGGCGCCGGTGGGCAAGCTGGCGGACGTGCCCGCCTTCGTCTACGTCAGCGCGCAGGCGCCGGCTGCCGACTGGCGGCAGTTCCAGCAGTACGCACGCGCGCACTCGGGCAAGCTCAATTACGGTTCGCCAGGCATGGGCACGACGCCGCACTTGTCGGCGTACCGGCTGTCCAAAGCGATGGGCGCGGACATGACGCACATTGCCTACCGGGGAGCGGCGCCGGGTGTGCAGGCGCTCCTGGCCAACGAGGTGCAGCTCTACATCGGCGGCTACAGCGTCGCGGCCGCCTATGTGCCGCAGGGCAAGGTCCGGGCGTTGGCGGTGGCTTCGCCCGAGCGGTTTGCAGGGCTGCCCGACGTGCCCACCGCAAAAGAGGCCGGCATGCCGGACGCAGTGCAGGGCAACTGGTGGGGCCTTGCCGCGCCGAAGGGCACGCCGCCGGACCGCATCGCGCGCTTTGCAGCCGTCCTGCACGAGGTGCTGGGTCTGCCCGAGGTGCGGCAGGCCTATCTTGCCAACGGCTTCGTTCCCGGACAGGACACGCCCGCATCGTTCGGCACGTCGTGGCACGACGAGGCCCGGCAATGGGAATCCGCAGTGCGAGAGTCGGGCGTGGTGCTGGACTGAAGACGCACCGCCACCGCCGCGCTGCGGTCATCCAGGTTTGTATAATAATAACTATCATTTCCATTATGGATGCTCGCCGTGTCGGACCGAGAGCACGCAGTTGGCGCATCGCTTTCCGCCCTGTACACCGCGCATTGCGGCTGGTTGCAGAATTGGCTGAATCGCCGTCTTCAGGATAATCATCAGGCAGCCGACCTGACGCAGGACACGTTCCTGACCTTGCTTGCGCGACGGCGTCCGCTTGCCGATGTTCGCGAGCCGCGCGCATTCCTGACCACCATCGCGCGCGGCCTGCTGGTCGATTTCTGGCGCCGCCGCGATATCGAACTCGCGTGGGCAGAAACGTTGGCAGCGCGTCCCGAGGTCACCCACCCATCCCCCGAAGTGCAACTCCAGGCGCTCCAGGCGTTGGTCGAAATCGACCGAAAGCTGCATCGCCTGGGCGTGCGCGCGCGCGCCGCGTTCCTGATGCACCGCATCCACGGCATGACGCATCCGGCCATTGCGGCGGAGCTGCGCGTGTCCGAGCGGACGGTGCGCAACGACATCGCGCAGGCGATGCTGTGCTTTCTGCTCGACACCGACCTGCACGGCGATGAGGCAGGGCGGTGATGGGCGCCGCCGCCGTCGACCCGCGCATTCTTGAGGCCGCCGCGCATTGGTATGCGCTGCTGAGTTCGGGGGCGGCCAGCGAGCAGGAGCGTGCAAGCTGGCAGGTGTGGATGGATGCCGACAACGCGCATCGCCGGGCATGGCAACGCGTCGAGGACGTGGGCGCGCAGTTCGATGCGCTGATCGCGCAGCCGATGGGCCGCGAGGCCAGCGTGGCCAGCCTCAATGCCGCCGCGCAGGGCCGGCGCGAGCGCCGCCGGCTGTTGACGGTTGCGCTGATCGCGGGCGCGGCGGGACTCTTGGGCCTGGGCGTGGCTCAATCGCCGGCCGGCCGCCGAACCTGGGCGGCATGGCAGGCGGACTTGGTCACACCGGTGGGCGGATCGAAAGAAATCCGGCTTGCCGACGGCTCCCAGATTCAACTCAATACCGATACCGCCGTGAAGGTCGATTTCACCCGCGACCAGCGCCGCCTGGTGCTGCTGCGCGGCGAAATCATGATCGCCACCGCGGCCGACCCAGGGCGCACGTTTGTGGTGGACACGCCAGAAGGGCGGTTGCAGGCGCTGGGCACGCGGTTCAACGTGCGCAGTCTTGACGGCGAAACCACGCTCGCCGTGCTGGAGGGCGCGGTGCAGGCGCATTTCGCGGGCGCGCCGCCCGCTGGCGTTCGGGTCGACGCCGGCATGCGGATGCGCGGCGGATCGCAAGGCATCGACGCGCCTGCAGCGCTGCGGGCCGACGACCACAACTGGACGCGCGGCATCGTGCAATTCGAGGAGGCGCCGCTGGCGCGGGTGGTGGCGGAACTGGCGCGCTACCGCCGCGGTCATCTCGGCTGTGCCGGCGACGTGGCGGACTTGCGTGTGACAGGCACATTCCCGCTGCATGACAGCGACCGCGCGTTGCGCCTGTTAACCGAGGCCCTGCCGGTGCGTATCAGCCAGCCGCTGCCTTGGTGGACGACACTCCAGGCCCGCTGAACCCGCGCTGTTACAAAATAGTTTGCCGCTTTTGCCGCGCTCATCCGGCCTATGGGCAATTCAACACCCATATCGCGGATCCGTGGCATGACCAACCCCCTCCCTGTTTTTCCCATCCGTCCGATCCGCCGCGCGCGCATCGCCCCGTTGGCGCTTGCCATCGGCGTGATGCTTGGCGGCGGGGCGCCCCTGAGCGCTGTGTATGCGCAGACCGCACAAACGCAGGTCCGCGAATACAACATCCCGGCCGGACCGTTGAGCCAGGTGCTCAACCTGTTTTCCGCCGAGGCTGGCCTCTTTGTCAGCGGCCACGGTGATCTGAGCAGCGGCCGGCAGAGCCCCGGCGTGCGCGGCCGGTATTCGCCCGAGGCCGGGATGGCGGCGCTGCTGACCGGCACCGGTCTTGTGGCCGAACGCCTGTCCGATGGCGGTTTCGTCCTGCGGCAGGGACGCCAGGACGTGACGATGCTGGAACCGATCGCGGTGACCGCACAGCTCGAACGACCGGATGGCCCGGTGCTGGGCATCGCCGCCACGAACAGCGCCACGGCCACCAAGACCGATACGCCGATCATCGAAACGCCGCAGTCGATCTCGGTGGTGAGCGCCGCGCAGATCAGCAATCAGAAGGCGCAGAACCTGCAAGAGGCGCTGGGCTATACGCCCGGCATCATGCCCGGCATCGTCGCCAAGAGTTCGATGTTCGAAGACACGATGAGCATCCGCGGTTTCGAGGCCAATCCGCAGACCGGCAGCTACTTCCGCGACGGCATGCGCTACATGATCAATCAATACAACGGCAAGCAGGAGCCGTACGGGCTGGAGCGGGTCGAAGTGCTGCGGGGGCCGTCATCGGTGCTGTATGGGGCCGCGGCGCCGGGTGGCATCGTCAATACCGTGACCAAGCGTCCGCCCAGCGAAACGATGGGAGAGATCAATCTGGACGGCGGCAGTTATGACCGCCGGCAGATTTCGGCGGACATCGGCGGTCCGATCGACGAAGCCGGAGTGTGGTCCTATCGCCTGACCGGCCTGTTCCGAGAGAGCAAGCAATTCATCGACTACAGCGCCGACGATCGCACCTACATCGCGCCCGCGTTGACGTGGCGCCCGTCAGCGGCCACCTCGGTCACGCTGCTGGCCAACTATCAGCGCATCAAGACGATCAATCCGACGGAAGTGCCGGTCACCGGCTCGCTCTGGACCAACCCGAACGGACAGATCCCGCGCTCGCGCTTTCTGGGCGAGCCCAACAACAACCGCTTCGATGTCGAGTCGACGTCGCTGGCCGTGCTGATCGAGCATGCGTTCAATGACACGCTGAAATTCCGTACGTCGATGCGCTACTACGACGCGGACCTCCACATGCGCTACGTGCTGCTGCAAGGCGACGTGGACGCCGCGACGCCGCGGCGGGTGGCGCGTTCGGCGCGCGGCTTCGACGACCGCACGACCGTGCAGACGATCGACACCAACATCGAGAAACGGTTCCAGACGGGTGCTGTGACGCAGACCATTCTTGCGGGCTTCGACTACACGCGCTCGACCTACAACAGCGATCGCCTGCGCGGCAATCTGCGGCCCATCGACGTCTTCGATCCGGTGTATATACCTGGCGACGTCGTGGTCTTGCCTTGGCAGCAGCGCCGCAACACCGAGCATCGACTTGGCATCTACCTGCAGGATCAGCTGAAGATCGCGGACAAGGTGGTGGTGCTGCTGGGCGGCCGGTATGACAACGTGCGCGCCGAGAACCGCGCCTTGCACGCGCCGTCGACCAATTCGAACGACAAGGACACCGCGTTCACCGGCCGCGCCGGCGTGGTCTATCTGGCGGACAACGGCCTGGCGCCGTATGTCAGCTTCAGCCAGTCGTTCGAACCCACCAGCGGGCGCGACCGCACCGAAGGCAGCTTCGAGCCCAGCCGCGGAACGCAGTACGAAGTCGGCATCCGCTACCAGCCTGCCGGCCAGGACATCATGCTGAGCGCGGCGCTGTTCAATCTGGAGCGCAAGAACGTGCTTACGCCGGATCCGGTCGATCCGACCTTCCTGGTGCAGACGGGCAAGGTGCGCTCGCGCGGCCTGGAGCTCGAGGCGCGCGCACGCGTCACGCCGCAGGTCGATGTGATTGCCGCCTACACGTACACCGACGCGCGGGTGGTCAAGAGCAATCTGCCGGGCGAAGAGGGCGAGCGCTTCAACACGCCCCGTCACGCGGCGTCCTTGTGGACCGACGTAAATCTGTCGGAGTGGGTGCTGATGGGCCTGAAGGCCGGCGCCGGCGTGCGCTATGTGTCGGCGCGTCCCGACCGGCCGTCCAGCGGTTCACTAGGCGGCGCGGGCTACACGCTGATCGATGCGCGCGTCAGTTATGAAAGCGGCCCGTGGCTGTATGCGCTCAACGTCACCAACCTGACGGACAAGACCTACTTCCCGTCGATTTGCTACAACGGCGTGTGCGACTACGGCGAGCCGCGCCGCATCATCGGCACGGTGAGTTACCGCTGGTGAGCTTACGCGCCGCACTGCTGCGGCTGCATCGCTGAAACGGCCTGGTGCTGGCCGGCTTTCTCTGCGTGGTGGCGCTGACCGGCATTGCGCTGGCTTGGTACGACACGCTGGATGCCGCGGCCGCGCCGGCGTGCGCGTCAGTACGGACCCTTGCTCGCGGCGACCGCGGCCAGTTCCTTGAACTCGCCTGCCAACGCTTCGGC
Source organism: Achromobacter spanius (assembly GCF_002966795.1). GTDB lineage: Bacteria > Pseudomonadota > Gammaproteobacteria > Burkholderiales > Burkholderiaceae_B > Achromobacter > Achromobacter spanius_D. The sequence goes on along the minus strand of NZ_CP023270.1, from coordinate 3,902,391 downwards.
CGCGCGCGCCAGCAGCACCGCATCGACGCCCACTGCCACGAAGGTCGCGCCCAGGGACAGGTAGTGCCTGGCCTGCGTCACGCCACTGTGCAGGATGCCAGCCGCCTTGCCGGACCGCACGATGCGCGCGATGGCGTCGTCAATTGTCTTCTCGACCACGGGATGCTCCGGCTGGCCCAGATAGCCCATGCTGGCCGACAGGTCGGCCGGTCCAATGAAGACGCCATCCACGCCGTCCACGGCAAGAATCTCGTCCAGCGCCGCGATGCCATCCGGGGTCTCGATCTGCACCAGCACGCACATCTGGTCGTTGGCGCGCTCAAGGTAGTTGGGAATGCGGTTCCAGCGCGACGCGCGCGCCAGCGCACTGCCCACGCCGCGGATGCCCTGCGGCGGATAACGCACGGCCGCCACGGCGGCGGCGGCTTCTTGCGCCGACTGGATCATGGGCACCAGCACCGACTGCGCGCCCGTGTCCAGAATCTGTTTGATCTGCACCGGGTCGTTCCAGGCCGGACGCACCACGGGCGCGACCGGATATGCCGCCACGGACTGCAATTGGGCGAGGGTGGAGTCCAGCGTGTTGGGCGCGTGCTCGCCATCGATCAGCAACCAGTCGAATCCGGCGCCGGCAAGGATTTCCGAGGTATAGGCGCTGGCCAGGCCGGCCCACAGGCCGATCTGAGGTTTGCCGTCGCGCAGGGCTTGCTTGAACGTATTGGTCAGGAGGTCCATGAACAGGGGATCGCGTGGAAGAGGGAGGAGGGTTGACGTTCAGGGCGTACCGGCATCGCGCGTGGGGCCGTCGCGCTTGATGAGGTCGACCATGGCGTCCACATCGGTGTACAGGCGCTCCAGCAACTCCTTGCCGATCCGTTCTTCGATTTCCTGGTACTTCGCGTCGACCTGAGGCCTCATGCGGTCGATGAGCTTGTTGCTCTTGGCGGTCAGGGAGATTTCCTGGCGGCGCTGGTCGGCGCTGGAGCGCGTGCGCTTGATGAGCCCTTGCTCTTCCATGCCGGCCAGCATGCGCGTGAGGCTGGGGCTCAGGATCTGACAGGCGCGGGCGATCTGATTGGGTTCCAGGGAGCCCACCTCGCTCAGCGTGCGCAAGACCCGCCATTGCTGTTCGGTGACGCCGGCTGCGTGCAGAATCGGGCGGAAATGCGCCATCAGCGTTTCGCGCGCGTAGAGCAGCAAATGGGGAAGATTGCGGTGGTGGAAGCTCGGACTCATGGCGGCTATGTTAGCAAGAGCCGCCCAAAAAATGCTCAATTCTTCAAGCCCGCGCGCGGCCTGCGTCGGCGGGGCGACGGGCCGGGGCAGGGGTCAGGTGAGGAGGGAAAAACAGGGGCCGGAGCAGGGCCTGAGTCGAGGCCAGCGCAGGGGCCGTGGCGGGGGCAAAGCATCGGGGCCGGCGCGCGGCCGGCCCCAGGTGTCACGCGGGGTTCTGGCGGGACAGCTCCTGCAAGTCGTCCGGCAGGGCAAAATCAGGCGCGCCGCGCTGCAACTCGCGCAACGCCTGCACGGCATCTTCTTCGCGGTCGTCCACGATCAGGCCGCGTATCTGGGCGACGCGCGCCTCGATATCCTGCTCGGTGAAGGCGGCGACCTGCTGCGCCTCCGCAGGCGTTTCCTGAGCGGGTGCCTGCGCGGCCGTTTCAGTGGCGGCGGGAGCCAGCTCGGCGGGCGCAGCGGCCATGGTGGTCGACGTCGTCGCAGATTGTGGCGCTGGGGGTTGCATCACGGCGGGCTGGGCCGGGGCAACCGGCTCCTGCTGCAGGGCGACGACGCGGCGCAGGGGCGACGGATCGCTGGCCGGCGTGGCGGACGCGGACGACGCATCCTGCGCGGAGTCGCTTTCTTGAACGGCCACCAGTTGCATCTGGGGCTCGGTGTCGTCGATGGCCTCGCGCATGTCGGTCCATGCAAAAAGGCCGGCGACCATCACGGCGCAGGCGGCGGCGCCCCAACCGGGATGCCAGCTATGGCCGGGGTGCCATCTGCGTCGTACCGCGGCATCCAGTTCCGGATTGGCGCCGGGACCCGGCTTGCGGTACAGAGCGCGCAGATCCCGTTCATCGTCTTCGTCAAAAGGGGGGCGATAGGTAATGCTCATGCGCGTACTCCTCGCACATACGCCGGGTGGCACAGCGTATCCGCGTTTGACCTTTGCGTGCGCCGCGCCAGTGGTCCGGCGTCTGGTCGTGCTGGGGTCATGTTCCGGTTCGGGCGGTCTCGTGAAAGGCCGCGAGTGATTGCGCCGCGATTCCCCACGCAGTGCGTCGCAAGGACGTCCATCGTGGAGTATGCCGTCCGGTTGGGACGGTTCGACAATATGCGCTGCACTTGGCGATTATGCGCGATTTGCAACGGATCGGGCAGGAAATTTCTTGTGTTTGCATCATGTAACGGCCGTGCGTCCCTGGTTGTGAAAGCTGTCTGAAAGAAATGCCTTTCGGACGCACGCGATCAGCGTGTCAAAACGGTCTCTGTAGTGGCGCAGCGCCCGCGGGTTGCCGGGTACACTTTCGCGCATGGCAAAAACCCGAACCGTATACGTGTGCGCCGACTGTGGCGGCACCACCCCAAAGTGGCAGGGCAAATGCCCGCATTGCAACGCCTGGAACACGCTTGAAGAAACGGTGGAATCGTCCGCGCCCGCGGCCGCTGCCCACCGTTATGCGCCGCTCGCCTCGTCCAGCCCCGTGCGCAGCCTGTCCGAAATCGAGGCCCGCGAAACCCCGCGCACGCCCACCGGCCTGGACGAATTCGACCGCGTGCTCGGCGGCGGGCTGGTGGCCGGCGCCGTGGTGCTGATCGGCGGCGATCCCGGCATCGGCAAGTCGACGCTGTTGCTGCAGGCGCTGGCCTCGCTGTCCGAGACCACCAACGTGCTGTACGTAACGGGCGAAGAATCCGCCGAACAGGTCGCGCTGCGCGCGCGCCGGCTTGGCTTGCAAACCGGCAACGTCAACCTGCTGGCCGAAATCCGCCTCGAAGCCATCCAGGCCGCGGTGTCGGAACAGAAGCCGTCGGTTGCCGTCATCGACTCGATCCAGACGCTGTACAGCGGCGAACTCACGGCGGCGCCCGGCTCGGTCTCGCAGGTGCGCGAATGCGCCGCGCAGCTCACGCGGCTGGCCAAGCAGACGGGCATCGCAATCGTCATGATCGGCCACGTCACCAAGGACGGCGCGCTGGCTGGACCGCGCGTCCTGGAACACATCGTCGATACCGTGCTGTATTTCGAAGGCGACACGCATTCGTCGTTCCGGTTGGTGCGGGCCTTCAAGAACCGTTTTGGCGCCGTCAACGAGCTGGGCGTATTCGCCATGACTGACCGCGGCCTGCGCGGCGTGGCCAATCCGTCCGCCTTGTTTCTGTCGCAACACGAACAACAGGTTGCGGGCTCGTGCGTCATGGCCACGCAGGAAGGCACGCGCCCCTTGCTGGTCGAAATCCAGGCGCTCGTCGACAGCTCTCACGCGCCCAATCCGCGCCGCCTGACGGTCGGCCTCGAAGGCAACCGCCTTGCCATGTTGCTGGCCGTGCTGCACCGGCATGCGGGCGTGTCCACCTTCGACCAGGACGTCTTCGTCAACGCAGTGGGCGGCGTGCGTATCACCGAACCGGCCGCCGACTTGCCGGTCTTGTTGGCCATCATGTCCTCGCTGCGGGACCGTCCCCTGCCGCGCGGTTTGATCACCTTCGGCGAAATCGGCCTGGCCGGCGAAATCCGTCCCGCCCCGCGCGGACAGGAACGTCTGCGCGAAGCCGCCAAGCTCGGTTTCTCGGTGGCGCTCATCCCCAAGGCCAACGCGCCGCGCCAGCCCATCGAAGGCCTGGAAATCTGGGCGGTGGACCGCTTGGACGCGGCATTGGAAAAGCTGCGCTGATGCGCGGCGTCGTTGGTTGGAGCAATACGTGAGTCTGTTTGTCATCGCCGCATGCCTGGCCGCCGGCTGCATGATCGGTTTCATGGGTGGCGTGCTGGGCATCGGGGGCGGGCTGATCGCAATCCCCGCCTTGGTCCTGTTGATGGGCATGCCGCAACAGCTTGCGCAGGGCACGGCGCTCATCATGGTCTTGCCGACCATCATGATGGCCGTGCGCAAGTACAACCAGCAGACGCGCATCGACAAGCGCGTCGCGCTGGCGGGCGCGGCGGGCGCAGTGTTGTTTACGTGGGTGGGCGCGCAGATGGCGCTGGGCATCGACTCGACCTTGCTGCGTCAGAGCTTCGCGGTGTTCCTGTTCTTCATTGCGCTGTTCTACGTCTGGCAGACGTGGCGCGCCTCGCGCCCGGCGGCCCGCCACGCGCCGCCGCCTACCCGCGCCACACCCGTCTTCACGCCGCGGCGCGCCAGCGTGCTCGGCATCCTGTGCGGCACGCTGGGCGGGTTCTTCGGCGTGGGCGGCGCGGTGCTGGCCGTGCCCATCATCACAACGGTCTTCCGCCTGCCGCAGACCACCGCGCAAGCCCTCGCGCTCAGCATGGTGATCCCCGGCTCCATGATCGCGCTCATCACCTACACGTGGGCAGGGCAGGCCAACTGGATAGTCGGCGCACCGCTCGCGATCGGCAGCCTCATCTTCGTGCCCATCGGCGTGCGGCTTGCGTACCGGCTTCCTGAACGCAAGCTGAGAGCGTGCTTTGCGCTGATGCTATTTGCGACGGTGGCGTTGCTGGCGTTTGAAGGGTAGACCCACAAAAGAATAGCCGCCCCGCCGCCCGGCCGCCCGAAGGCGGGGCAGCCCCCTCGGGGGGGCAGCAAGCGAGCGAAGCGAGTGCGGCGTGGGGGAAACAATTCTTGAGTGACAGAAAAATTGTTGTTCCTGGTTGAACCTTCTGAAGGGGCAGGCTTCAAACCGCATACGGGACCCGCGGCGATCTTGCCGCCCCGTAACGGCAGAAGGCATATGCCTTCACCAACCAGGAGTACTTACATGACGACTCACTCCCGCATTGCTGCGTTTCTTTCCACCTCGGCCTTGTGCCTCGGCCTCGCCGCCGCGCCGTCGGCTTTCGCGGCTGGCGCCAAGACCGGCGACACCAAGACCCAGGCGCATCACAAGCATCACAAGGCTGACAAGTCGTCCGCCAAGCACTCGGCAGGCGCAGCGGCCAACCACAAGTCCGGCGCCACGACGCCGACCAAGTAACCGCGCCGGGCGGCGACGCCCACGTTCCTTTGCGCGACAAAGACTGACCGGACACGCGGGGGCCGGAAAGTCGAAAGCCTCTCGGTATGGGCGCCGAGAGGCTTTTTTGTTTCTGTTATCTGGCGCAAAAAGAAAGCAGGGCGTTGACCCAACTGCGGGATCGATGCGCAGCTTGCTCAAACGCATTGATGGACTCGTTCCGTTTCGTTAATAGGACGCTTCTGATTTACGAGCCCCATGGGCCGCTTGTACAAGTGTCGATGCCATTCGGCGCCAAAGATGCCTATACCCAACTTTCGGGAACACCCGGAGGTCATAGGGAGTTGAAGGGATGTACTCGCCCCCCATTACCGGAAAGACCCGCGCGCTCGTGGCGCCCAATGCCCCGGATGCCTATGTTCAAAAGCAGCAGCCAAAGCCCTGCATTGTGATCTTGATCCACGGGGTCAACGATTTGGCGGGCGTCTACGACGCGCTGGAAACCGGCATTTGCACCGGCCTGAACGAACGTCTGGACCACCTGTTCACCAAACGCGGCGAGCGCAGCCCGGCTGCGCTGAATCCAGCCGGGTACACGTCACCCAAGGACGATGACGGCAGAGCGCCGGACCCTGATGTGGCGTACTACCGCCGCCTGGCGGCGGAAGGCAAACATGGCGGTCATTCCCGTAGCGTGGTGATTCCCTTTTATTGGGGCTTTCGCGAAGAAGAAGGCCGGATACAGAAACAGACCACCCATGGCGAATGGCTCGACCGCTTCGGCAATCGACTCGACAAGGCCGGGTCCAAGGAAGGCGGTCCCTTTGCCAATGCCACGACGACCTTGCCGGATATGTTTGGCCAGGGATTCTCCGGCAAGGTGGCTGGGTTGCCTGCCAACTTGATGTTTGGATCTCCGGATCACCCGCTTTTTCCCGCGCCGTCCCGGCGTTACATGGTACTGGCGGCGCAGCGGCTGGCCATGCTGGTCCGGATCATTCGCGCCTATCGGCACCCCGATGGTCGCGCGGGCGAAGACGACACCATCAACGTGGTCGGGCACAGCCAGGGTAATCTCATTACGCTGCTGGCCAACGCGATGCTCCACGATGAAGGCCAGCGCCCCATCGATGGCTTTGTCCTGATGAGTCCACCCTACAGTCTGGAGGAGACCGTCTTCGAACGCAGTGAGTTGGGCAAGGCTCAGCAGACGACGCCGGCACGCGTAAAGACGCTGAGCAATATCGTCAGATTCATCGTTGACAACGCCCATCAGAGACCGTCCTTGGCTGACATGGCCGATGCCACCAAGGACAGTTGCATCGGGGGGCTACGCTGGACGGGGCAGCAATGCGAAACCTCGATCGATGGCGACAAGGTGAGCTTCGCCGAGCGGGACAATCGAGGCAGTGTGTTTCTCTATTTCTCGCCGCAAGACCAGACCGTAGGCATGGCCAACGTCCAGGGCATTGGTTGGCAAGGCGTGGGGGAACATGCCAGCTACTACTGGTTCTTTGATCCCGATGCTTCGAGCGCCACGACTTGCTCCGTTGAATCCCAATCGAGTTCGGATGACGGGGACTACCGGCGCTTCGATGTGCCGGCCCTCGCTTCGCTCGGTGCGCGGTTCTTCCAGCGAATCTTCACGATCCGTGAGCGAGATGGCGAAGGGGAGCACGTGGGCAAACCTCCGTCCTATTCCTACAAGCTGATCGGGCAGGGCGCGATGGGGATTGGCGAAAGCACCTGGGAAGGCACCAGACTCGGGGCGGGGCGCAAGGCGTTTGCCAACGCCGACTTCTTCGTTGAACAGACCGTCACCATCCAGGCGCCGGCTTTGCCCGCTCTTTTCCTCCCTGATTTTGTTGCCGACGGCACGACGCTGGGCCACGAAGGTTCCCGGGGGATCAAACCCGTGTGGATGGATACCGACCCCATTGACGCCTCGATTGCCATCACCAACGGCGGCATCGATGCGCAGACCACCCGGGTGATTTCACTGCCTACAGCTGATTTGCGTGGTTCGGCGCTACGGCGCGCACTGGAGGAAAAAGCTGCCGATATCAACGATCCAAACCGTAACCCCTACCTGGCTCCGAAAAACAATGAATGGGCGGCCGATTGGCATCGTGTCGCACACGTTAAGCCGCTGGATGGTGGACGCTACGAGGCGGTTTTTGAAGAGTCGCCCAATGAGGCTCGCCGGCGGATGATGGACGCACCGGCGGGCAGCAATGACCCTATCTCGTTCCACTCGGCGATTCCAATGAGTGCCATGCACAGTCGTCGCGCCGTGGCCTATGACCTGGCCATCGGGCAGGCCTGCAGTATTGATGATGAAGTGTTCTATGCCTATTTGTGCCGCCTGGCGGATTGGCGGCTGCATTGGGAGAAACGAGATGGAGCCTGGGGTGGTTCTCAGGACGCGGCAGCGAGCGATGAACCCGACGAAGCAGTATTGGAATGCTACAGATCAGAATTGAAGGGGAACAAGGAGCTAATTGACGAAACCTCCCTTTATCGGAGTGACAAGATTCCGCCTCCAGATGGTCCTCTCCAAGGAGGTGGCTTTCTGCCGAAGAGGGCCCTTGATGCGGACTATCCCAGCCTGATCGCCTGGCAGAACGTGGAAGATAGGGGCCAAGCTCGCGGTCTACGGTGCGGACCGGAGAGGAACGCATGAGTCCTATCTCGCTCCTGGCCGCATCACTGCTGTTGCGATGGTGGGCGGTTGCCCCTGAGACGCCACCGCCGCCCGAACCTGAAACTGCGCCTCTGGCAGCAATGGCGTGTCCGTTGCCATCGGCTGAAGCGCATCGCACGGCGGCGGTCCCACCTAAAACTCCCTCTGCTTCCAAAGGTGCCCCCATGTTGCATCAGCGTCTTGAAACTCTGGATATCGTCGGCGTGGGACTGAGTCTGGATGTCTATCGTCAAGGACAGGCCTGGGCGCAGTTGCATAAGCAAAGCGCCGATCAACCCAATGCGTTGCTCGTCGGTAGCGCCTTGCCGATGGACCCACGCGATTATCCCGTCAGCGGATCGCGGAAGGATCTGGCCTGGGGCCTGCGAAAATCCAATGCGCTGGAACTGGCCCTGAAGAGTTTCCCGGAACGCTGGCCTCTGCCGACCGTGGTGGTCGTACGGGACTACAACCCAAAAATGGACCGGCCTCGTGTACCGCCCGAGGAAATGGAAGTGGCGCTCAGAATAATGGCAACAGCAGAGCGCGGCGATGCAGGCCTGCATTGGCACCGGCTCCGCCAGTTGGACAATGGCGTCATCTGCAATACCGACCCGGAAGCGGTAATCGAATCCATTTTCCTAATGTTCGAGCGCAATCCGGACATGCCGGCCTTGCTGGTGTATGCGCTCGACAGCTTCAACTTGCGGGCGGCGCTGTCCAGCAAGAATATTCGCCTGAACGACATTTCACCGCGTGGCGAGCGCACCCCTCAGACACCCACCGATGCCGTCGTGGCCCTGGTCGTCGCCCGTCCCGAGCGCCTGGCGTGGCTGCGCGAGTTTGCCAAGTACACCAAAGAAAAATCTGACTCTATCGACCCGGCCTTCATCGGCTGGGAACGTTCACCGCGGCAGGCGTTCAAGCCGACAACGTTCTTCCCCGAGCCGATTACGCGCCGTGGCTTTGAACAGTGGGACCACATGAAGGTGTTGGCGCGGTTGCATCGGCCGGTGACGGTTTCGTTGCACGCGAAAGATGACGCCGACGTGCTGCTCAAGAACCCGGAGCGGGACCAGGCGATTGCCAGCGGCTGGGACCAGGCGATTACGGCATTGGGTTCCACGCCAACGCGAGCCTTCTTCGACACGGGCAAACTTTCGGGCGGCATCGCGCAGTTGGCTCCGGCCCTGCAACGGGTGCAGCACCCCCTGGACCTGCTGGACTCAACCCAAAGCTACGACCTTTCCCAACGGGTAGGCGATACAGGCGCCGCATCGCCCTTTGTCGGCCTGGCGCTGGCCACGATGGCGAGCTATCTCAATGCCGACAGTAGTCTGGTGGTGCCTTGGCGCCGCACCGATCGTGCGACCTTCATTGGCATCAGCCCGCCGGCGCCTGGGAAAAAGCCCGTTGACGATCCGTTCGGCGTGTCGCTGAGACCACGACACACCGCAGTTACCGACGAGCCCTCTCCCGAGTTCAAGGCTTGGCTGGGGCAACGGCATATTGACCACCAGCGTGAGCAGGAACGCAGTGCCCCGCGCTATCGAGACCCGGCAGTCGTAGCTCAGGAACAACGCGTTCTTGATGACCTTATTGCGGGCCCTTCCGGCGCCGACCCATTGGGTCCAAAGAGCAACTAGGTTTAGTAGAACCGGAGACTGGTTGCCTGGCGCGACTGCGCGTCTGGATCGCGTCGTGTCGACCTCAATGGCTGCGCCGAATGGTGCGCCACGTCGAGAATGCGCCGCCGCGCGGCACCGTGCCGGCGGCGGCCGCATTGGTTTATTCCACCGGCGTGATCACGCGGCCGGTTTCGAAGAACGATTGCAGGTTCTCCAGCATCATGTTTTCCATCGCCAGGCGCGTTTCCTCGGTGGCGCTGCCGATGTGCGGCAGCAGCACGGCCTTGTCGCTCTTGATCAGCGCTTCCGGCACCTTGGGCTCGTGCTCGAACACATCGAGCGCGGCGCAGCCCAGCTTGCCGTCCTCAAGCGCGGTAACCAGTGCGGCTTCGTCGATGACCGGACCGCGTGCGATGTTGACGATGATGCCCTTGGGGCCCAGCGCCTCAAGCACTTCGCGGTTTACCAGATGGCGCGTGCTCGGCCCGCCGACGGTCGCCACGATCAGGAAATCGGCCCACTTGGCCAGGTCCGTCAACGAGGCCTCGTAGCCGAAGTCGACGTCGTCGCGCTTTCTACGGTTGTGATAGCGCACGTCCATGTCGAAGCCCGTGCCGCGCTTGGCGATGGCTTCGCCGATACGGCCCAGGCCCACGATGCCCAGCTTCTTGCCGCTGACCCGCAGCCCCAGCGGGATGCTGCCGTGCACCTGGCCCCATTGGCCGGCACGCACGAAGCGTTCGCCCTGGCCCATGCGGCGCGCGCCGGCGATCAGCAGGCCCCAGGCCAGATCAGCCACGCAATCCGTCAGCACGTCCGGTGTATTGCTGACCAGCACGCCACGCTTGCGCGCGGCGTCGACATCGATCGTCTCGTAGCCCACGCCCCAGCTGCAGATGGCCTTCAGGTCCGGCAGCGCGTTGATGAGCTCGGCGTTGGCGCCAAAATTCGCGGACGTGACGACGGCGGTGACGCCCTTGCCGTGTTCGGCCAGCGCGGCTTTGCGATCCGGATACTTCCACAATTCGATGACGTCATAGCCGTCGGCCAGGCGCTTGTTGGCGGAGGGAGAGCCGGCCAGCGAGCCGACCTGGATGATGCGTTGCTTGGTGGTCATGTTGTCGTACGGTTGGGTGGCGAAGGTTTCATGCTACTTGATTCAAGCGGGGATGCTGCGGGCCCGTCCTGCCTCCGTGGCGACGGCACGGGCCCCGGACAAAAAGATGCCCGCGTTCGGGCATCCCGTCTCGTTACTCCAGCTGGATGTTGGCTTTCTGGATCACGTCCTTCCAGCGCTTGACCTCGGCCTGCTGGAAGTCGGAAAACTGCTGCGGCGTGTTGGCGACCACTTCGAAGCCCAGGCCTTGCAGCGTCTTTTGCGTCTGCGGTTCGCGCAGCGCGGAGCGCAGGGCTTCGGCCAGCTTGTCGACGACCGGCTGCGGCGTGCCCTTGGGCACGGCAAAGCCCTGCCAGGAATACACGACCATGTCCTTGATGCCGGCCTCGGCCAGCGTCGGCACATCGGGCAGGTCCGTCGCGCGCGTGTCGCCCGTGATGGCCAGCGCCTTGAGCTTGCCGGCCTTGATGTGGTTCTGCACCGCACCCAGATTCTGGAAGGACACGTTGACCTGTCCGCCGATCAGGTCTGCGATGGCGGCGCCGCCGCCCTTGTACGGCACGTCGACGCCGGTGCTTTGCGTGCGCTGCCGGAACAGCACGGCCGACAGGTGATCCGACGATCCCGTGCCCGACGAGGCGTACGACACGCGGTTCGGATTCTTCTTCGCGTAGTCGACCAGCTCGGCCACGGTGCTGGCCGGGAACGAGGTGGCCGCGACCAGCACGTTGGGATTGCGCACCGCCTGCGTCAGATAGGTGAAGTCCTTGCTGGGGTTGTACGACAGATTCTTGTACAGGGCTTCGTTGATGGCGAAGGTGCCGATGGAGCCGACCATCATGGTGTAGCCGTCGGGGGTGGAGCGGGCCAGCGCCTGCGCGCCGATCGCGCTGTTCGCGCCCGGCTTGTTCTCGACGACGAAGGTCTGACCCAGGATCTTGGCCAGCGCCGGCGTGACCGAACGCCCGGTAATGTCGGACGACCCGCCTGGCACGAAAGGCACGATCATGGTGACGGGCTTTTCCGGGTAACCGGCGGCATGGGCCGCCGGCGACCCAAGCACAACGGCGCCCGCCGCGAATACGGCGCTGATCAGTTTGTTCATGGTGTCTCCTGGTTCGCGTGATGATGAAGAGCCCGCCGCTCACGCGTTGCGGACGGGCCCCGGATCGGTGCAGGGTCAGTCGACCTTGGCGCCGGATTTCTTCACAACGTCGGCCCACTTGACGGTTTCCTGGGCCATGAACTGCTTGAACTGGGCGGGCGTGTTGCCGGACGGCGTCGCGCCTTGCGCCTGGAGCTGTGCGCGCACGGGCTCCTGCTGCAAGGCTGCCGCCACGTCGCGCTGGACCTTTTCGACGATGGCGGGCGGCGTGCCGGCCGGGGCCAGCAGGCCGAACCAGCTCGATGCCTCATAGCCCTTCACGCCGGCTTCGGCCATCGTGGGTACGTCGGGCAAGGCGGGCGAGCGGTTGGCAGTCGTCACGGCCAGCGGGCGTAGCTTGCCGGCCTTGATGAAGCCCATGGAAGAAGGAAGATTGTCGAAGATCAGATCCGCCTGTCCGGCCATCACGTCGGTGAGCGCGGGGCTGCTTCCCTTGTAGGGAACGTGCGTCATGCGCGTGCCGGTCATGCTCTGGAAGAGTTCGCCCGACAGGTGCGTGGAAGTGCCGTTGCCGGTGGATGCCATGTTGACGCTGTCGGGGTTGGCCTTCAGGTATTTGATCAGGTCCGCCACGTTGCGGATGCCGTGCTTGTCGGCGAACTTGGGGTTGACCTCGAGGATGTTGGGCACCGGGATCACCAGCGTCACCGGCACGAAGTCCTTGACCGGGTCATACGGCAGCTTGGCGTACACGGATTGATTGATGGCGTGGGTGCTGACCGTGCCCATCAGGAAGGTGTAGCCGTCGGGGGTGGCGCGCGCGGCTTCGGCCGAGCCGACGTTGCCGCCGGCGCCCGCCTTGTTGTCCACGACTACGGGCTTGTTCCAACTCTTGCCCAATTCCGCCGCCACCACGCGAGCGGCGATGTCGGCGGTGCCGCCGGCGGGGAAGGGCACGATGATCTTGACTTCGCGTTCGGGGTAGTCCGCGAAGGCCGGCGAGGCCGGCAGGGCAAAGGCGGTGGCCGTCAGCAGGGCGGCCGCAAGAAACCGGCCTCGCACAGGGGCTGCATGCATGGAATTCGTCTCCTCGGTGTGCGCGTGGCCGCGCATCGTTTCTGGGGGTATTCCGCTCCCGGCGAGCCGGGAGCTCAAAGCCGCATGCGGCCCGCGCCTCATGCGACTTGTGTGCTGCCGAACTACTTGTAAAACAAATATAGGTATTGAGCTATAGCTTGTCAACCAAGTATACTTTTTTCACCTTACTTATCTAACAACTGCACTGACAACCTCACCCGCCAGGAGCCCGTCCATGAAAACCACCCCGGTCACCGCCCAGGATCTGCAGCGCTCGGTCATCGCCGTGCCGCCGCTGGCGCGCAACGCCGATCTGTCGCTGAACGAAGCGGCCAACAAGGCGCTGCTCGGCCACCTGGAAGCGGGCGGCGTGCGCAACGTCATGTATGGCGGCAACGCCAATTTCTACAACGTGGGCGTGAGCGAATATGCACGCATCGTGGACATGCTGGCAAGTCTGGCGGGCCCGGACACGTGGATCCTGCCTTCGGTGGGACCCGACTACGGCAAGATGATGGATCAGGCCGCCATCCTGCGCTCGCGCGCCTTTCCGACCGCGATGCTGCTGCCCATGTCCTTTCCGTACACCGACGCGGGGCTGGCCGACGGCGTGCGCCGTTTCACGGATGCGCTGGGCAAGCCCGCGGTGGTCTACATCAAGTCGGCCGACTACCTGGCCCCGGAAACCGCGGCGCGTCTGATCGAGGAAGGGCGCCTCGTCGCCTTCAAGTACGCCGTCGTGCGCGACAATCCCTCTGAGGATGCCTACCTGTCCGCGCTGCTGCAAGCCGTGGATTCGCGCTGGGTCGTCAGCGGCATCGGCGAGCGCCCGGCCATCGTGCACTACCGTGAATTCGGTTTGAAGAGCTTCACGTCGGGTTCCGTCTGCGTGGCGCCGCGCGGTTCGATGCGCCTGCTGCATCTGCTGCACGAAGGCCGCTTTGCTGAAGCCGAAGCCGTGCGCGAACAGTACATGGGTCTGGAAGATTGCCGCGACGGCATCAGCCCCATCCGCGTGCTGCACGACGCCGTCACGCTCTCGGGCGTGGCGGACATGGGTCCCATGCTGCCCCTCCTGACCGGCATCTCCAGCGCCGAGCGCGAACGCGTGGCGCCCGTGGCGCGCGCGCTGGCCGCCTGGGACCGCGAAACCGCCACGGCGTAACGCCCTGCGGCGCGGCGGACGCATTGCAGGTACGATGAGCGCCGTCCGCGCATCGCAGCCATCTCCCAGGGCCTGTTCTCCGCGCGCGGACAGGCCCTACTACCAGGAGGTTACGTGGCTCGACCCAAGGCATCCCCCCCATCCACGCCGCACAAGCCCGACGCGCCGCTAGCGCCCGCCGCGCCGGTGCTGGAGCGCGGGCATCGGGTGCGGCTGGCGGACCAGCTTTACGGCCAGATCTTCGAACAGATCGTGTCCGGCGGACTGAACGTCGGCGACAAACTGCCGTCCGAAAACGAAATCTCCGAACGCTTCGGCGTGTCGCGGCCCGTCGTGCGCGAAGCCCTGCTGCGCCTGCGCGCCGATGGTCTCATTACCGCGCACCAAGGCTTGGGCACGTTTGTCAGCCACCAGCCCGCGCCGCGCCTCAAAGCCTTCAACGATGTGCAGAATGTCAGCGCCTACTTGCGTGCGCAAGAGGTGCGCGTGGCCTTGGAAGGCGACGCCGCGCGCCTGGCCGCCCTGCGGCGCACCGATGAACAACTGGGCAAGATCGCCGAAGCCCACGCGGCCTTTGCCGACACGCTGGCAAAGGGGCAGGTGTCCGCCGAAGCGGACCTGGCGTTCCATGCCAGCATCGCCGAGGCCAGCGGCAACGACTTCTATCTGGGCGTGCTGGAAAGCATCCATGAGTCCATCAGCGGCTTCATGCGCCTGACGCTCAATCTGACGCGCACCGGCTCACGCCAGCGCGCGCAACGTGTCGTGGACGAGCACGCCACCATCCTGGACGCCATCCGCGAACAGGACGGCGAACGCGCGCGCGTCGCCATGCAATTCCATCTGGGCCAGGCCCGCCACAGGCTGGTCGATCGCGACCGGGACTGACGCCGCCGCCAACGCCCGCCACACATACAGAGCAACAGGAGACAGACAGTGTCAGGGAACGGAGCAATTGCCACGGCCGTGCCGGTGGAGCAGGTGCGTGAACAGATCTTGCAGGTGCTGATGGCCTGGGGCATGGCCGAGGACCTGGCCCACACCACGGCGGGCCTGATGGCGCGTACGGACCTGCTGGGCATCGATTCGCATGGCATCTCGATGCTGCCCGCGTACGAGGATAAGTGGCGCGCAGGCACGCTGCGGCTGGACGCGCGGGCCCGCGTGGTGCGCGACGGCGGCGCCAGCGCGCTGATCGACGGCATGGGCGGGCTGGGCTATCCGGTCGCGGCGCAGGCCATGAACCTGGCCGTGGACAAGGCCCTTGAGCACGGCGTGGGCGCGGTGGCGGTCTGCAACTCGCATCATTTCGGCGCGGCGGGCGTCTACGCGCGCATCGCGGTCGACCGCGGCGTGGTGGGGCTGGTCACCAGCAGCGCCAACGGCGTCATCATGGTCCCCACGCGCGGCGCGATGCCGATGCTGGGCACCAATCCCATCGCGTTCGGCGCACCCGCCGCGTACAACGAACCCTTTGTGCTCGACATGGCAACGACGACGGTGGCGGCCAACAAGGTCAAGGTCTACGATTTCCTGGACAAGCCGTTGCCGCCGGGCTGGGCCGTGGACGGACAGGGCGCGCCGGTGACGGACGCGGACGCGGCCATGCAGTTCATCTTCAAGCACCCGGAAGGCGGCCTCACCCCATTGGGCGGCACGACCGCCATGAGCAGCCACAAGGGCTATGGCCTGGCGATGATGGCGCAGATCCTGGGCGGTACGCTCAGCGGCAGCGCGTTCGCCGCGCGGCGTGCAGCCACGCGCCGCCCCGGTGAGCCGGACGACGTGGGCCATTTCTTCCTGGCGCTCAACCCCGACGCCTTCCGCGCGGCCGGGTCTTTCGAGAGCGACATGGACGACATGATCGACGCCATGCACGACACCCCGCCCGCCGATCCCGCCGAACCCGTGCTGGTGGCGGGCGAGCCCGAAGCGGCCGAGCGCATGCGCCGGCTGCGCGAGGGCATCCCGATTCCTGCGGCGCTGGCCGAACGCCTGCGCGGCATCTGCGAACGCGCGGGCACGCCGTACCTGCTGGACCCCCTCTCTTAAAGACATGAAGGCGGCTATGAATTCACCTCTTCCCAATCGCTTCCGGCAACGCATCCTGGCCCGCGAGCGGCTCATCGGATTCTGGATGTGCATGTCCAGCCACATCACCGCCGAGCTCGTCGGCCTGGCCGATTTTGACTGGCTGCTTCTGGATGGAGAACATTCGCCCAATGAGGTGCCGATGTTCCTGCAGCAGCTCCAGGCCTTGCAGGGCAGCGCCAGCGCGGCCGTGGGCCGTCCGTCCTGGAACGATCCGGTCGAGATCAAGCGGCTGCTGGATATCGGCTTCTACAACCTGTTGATTCCGTTCATCGAATCCGAAGATGACGCGCGCCGCGCGGTGGCTGCCACGCGCTATCCGCCGCAAGGCATCCGCGGCGTGGCGGGCGCGATGCGCAGCAACCGCTACGGCACGGTGCCGAACTATCTGCACACCATCAACGACAACATCTGCGTGCTGCTGCAGATCGAAAGCCGTCCGGGCATCGAGGCGGTGGATGAGATCGCCGCGGTTGAAGGCGTGGATGGTGTGTTCATCGGCCCGTCGGATTTGGCGGCAGCCCTTGGACATATTGGCAATCCCGGCCACCCCGAAGTGCAGGAAGCGATCCGCCACCTGCATCAGCGCGTGACCGCGCAAGGCAAGGCCGTGGGCATTCTGGCGCCCGTGCATGCGGACGCGCGGCGCTACCTGGACATGGGCATGCACTTCGTGGCCGTGGGAACCGACCTGGGCGTGTTCAAGCAGGCAACCTTCGCGCTGCGCGAGGCGTTTCCGACCTGATGCCTTGATGCGCCAGGCCCCGTGCGGGGCACTGGCCATTGCGAGCGAAACCGCTGCGCCGGCGCTGAACAGTCACACTGTCCGGCGCCGTTTGCCTTTACCCGCGGCTTATTCTTCCAGCGCGAGCAGCTCGGCAACCGTCTGGCGGCGGCGGATCAGGCGTGCCTCGCCCTGGTCCAGCAGGACTTCAGGCGCCAGCGGACGGCTGTTGTAGTTCGAGGACATCGACGACCCGTAAGCGCCCGCGTTGTGAAAGACCATGAAGTCGCCGATACGCGGACGCGGCAGCAACTGGTCGGACATGACGCCGCCTTCGTTCTGCGTGAACACGTCGCCCGATTCGCACAGCGGGCCGGCCACCGCGATGCGCGTTTGCGGCGTGTCCTGCGGGGCGCTGCCGTCCGGCGCATGCACCGAGATGCGGTGATAGCTGCCGTACATGGCCGGGCGCATCAGGTCGTTGAAGCCTGCATCGACCAGCGCGAAGTCGCGCTCGGGACGCCGGTTGATCGAATGCACCTCGGCAACCAGCACGCCCGACTCAGCGATCAGGAAGCGGCCGGGTTCGATCTCCAGGCGAATCTCATGACCCAGATACTGGGCGATGCGCTGGCGCGCCGCATCCCATTGCTCGAAGTAGTGATCGCAGTCGATGCGCGGCTCGCCGTCGCGGTAGGGGATCGACAGCCCGCCGCCCGCCGAAATGGCTTCGATGTCGTGATCCAGCGACTTCACCACGTCCACCATGGCGTCGCACACGCTGGACAGATGGCCGTAGTCAACGCCCGAACCGATGTGCATGTGCACGCCCACCAGTTTCAGGCCGTGGCGGCGAACGATGGCGACCGCTTCGGCCACGTCGTCAATCCAGATGCCGTGCTTGCTTTGCGGGCCGCCGGTGTTGGTCTTGTTGCTATGGCCGTGTCCGAAGCCGGGGTTGATGCGCAGCCAGACCCGATGGCCCGGCGACGCCTCGCCCACACGCGACAGCATGTCCAGGGATCCGGCGTTGACCGTGATGCCGTGCTTGAGCGCGGTGGCCAGCGTGGCGTGGTCGATCAGGTCCGCCGTGAACACGATGCCTTCCGGTTCGCTGCGCGGGTCAAAGCCGGCGGCCAGGCTGCGCTCGATCTCGCCCAGGGATACCGCATCCACCACCACGCCTTGCGCGCGCATCAGGCGCAGGATGTGCAGGTTCGAGCACGCCTTCTGGGCGTAGCGGATCGTATCGAAGCGGCGCAGCTGGGCGATGCGTTCGCGGATGACGGCGGCGTCGTACACCCAGAGCGGCGTGCCGTGTTCGGCGGCAAGTTGGGTGAGCTGGCGCGGATCGAAGGTCATGATGGAAAGGAACCGTTTGGAAAGTGAAGCGAAGCGGGCATGATGCCTGGACTGGTCCATCCAGTAAAATGCTTAAATTTCCGAGACCAATTCATTCCTGATATGGGAGGCGCGATGCTCACGCATCGGCATATTGAAGTCTTCCGCGCGGTGATGATTGCCGGCAGCGTCACCAAGGCCGCCGATCTGCTCAATACGTCGCAGCCCACCGTCAGCCGCGAGCTGGCCCGCATGGAGCAGACGATCGGTTTCGCGCTCTTCGAACGTATTGCCGGACGCCTGCGGCCCACGATGCCGGCGCTGGCGCTCTTTGAAGAGGTGCGGCAGTCCTACGCCGGCCTGGAACGCGTGGCGTCCGCCGCAGCCCGTTTGCGGGCGTTCCGCGAGGGGCAGCTCTCAGTGATCACCTTGCCGGCGTTCTCGCATTCGATCCTGCCCGACGCGTTTCGGTGCTTTCATGGCCGCCACGCCGGCGTGAGCCTGTCGGTCGAAACCCAGGAGTCGCCATTGCTCGAAGAGTGGCTGACGGCGCAGCGTTACGATCTGGGTCTGACCGAACATGATTCGGCGCCCGCCGGCACGCGGTTAGAACTGCTGGTGCAGGTCGACGAGGTCTGCGTGCTGCCGGATGGCCATCCGCTGCTGGCGCGCACAGCAGTGGCGCTGGCGGATTTCGCGGGGCAGGCCTTCGTCAGTCTGTCGGCCAGCGATCCTTACCGCGTCCAGATCGACGAAGCGTTTGCCCAGGCGGGCGTGTTGCCCCGATCCATTGTGGAAACGCCCACTGCGGTGTCCGTCTGCACGTTCGTGCGCCAAGGGCTGGGCCTGGCGATCGTCAATCCGCTGACTGCCCTGGACTTCGTCGGGCGCGGGCTGCATATCCGGCCGCTGACGCTGTCGTTTCCGTTCCGCGTCAATGTGGTGTTTCCGGAACACCGTCCGGGCAATCCGCTGGTCGGTGCATTCATGGATTCGCTGCGTGACGCCGCGGCGGCCATCAAGGGCAGGCTTGCGGCCGCAGAATCCGCATGACGCGGGAGGGGGGCTGGGTCGGCCCGAGCGGGGTCGGCTCTTTGCGCAAACGCAGGCGCGTGCAGGAAACTGCCCAGGCAAACCGCGCAGGCAACAAAAAAGGATGCCCGTGGGCATCCTTCTTCATTTGCCGTATTCGTGTCGCCCCGTAAAAACAGGGCGGCAGAATGGCTTAGGCCAGCGCCTTGATGGCGGCAGCCAGGCGGCTCTTGTGGCGAGCGGCCTTGTTCTTGTGGATGATGTTCTTGTCAGCCACGCGATCGATCACGCTGGTGGCCTTCTGGAACACTTCGCCAGCCGCAGCCTTGTCGCCAGCGGCGATGGATTGGCGAACGCGCTTGATGGCGGTGCGCAGCATCGAGCGCAGGCTGGAATTGTGCTTGTTGCGCTCAACGGATTGGCGAGCGCGCTTGCGGGCTTGGGCGGTATTGGCCATGTTGCTTTGTAAGTTGAATTCGGCAAAGTCGAACATTGTAGCAAGCCCCGTGGGGAATGCAAGCTTTTAATGTCGCTTCAACCGATGGAGCGCCCGTCAACCGGGCGGGAGGGCGCAGCTGGGAAAATTCCCGGGTTGGAGAACCCTTGCGTCTGATCCTCTTGAAAACTCGAGGAAAATTCGCGGCGCCTATCGATAAAACCAATGGATCAAACCACTGGATAAAAACTAGGTATCGATTATACAACGGAAACCGCGCTACCCGGCACACCTTCGGGGCGGTCGTTGTCAGGCGGCGACGTTGATCGAGACGAACCAGGGCGTAAAACGGCGCACCTGGATGGGCATCTGGTCTTGCAGGCTGTCCAGCGCGGCGTCGGTATCGTCCAGCGGGAAATGGCCGGACACGGGCAGGCCGCCGGCGGCCATGGACACGCGCAGGGCGCCGCTGCGATACGGGCGCAGCGCGGCGATGACTTCCCCCAGCGGGCGGCCACGGGCTTCGACCCAGCCGGATTCCCAGGCGGCCTCGGCCATGAGCTCGGCGCGCGGCGTGTCCATGCGGGCGTTATCGAAGCGGGCGCCGGTGCCGGCTCGGATCGTGCCGTGGGCGCCGGACATGGTCTCGACTTCGACTTCGTGTTCGTGCACCACCACGACCGTGCGCTGCGCCTGCTGACGCACCATGTAGCGGGTGCCCAATGCACGGACCGTGCCCTGCGCCGTTTGCACCAGGAAGGGGCGCCGGGCGTCGGGCGCGACGGATACCGTGACGGCGCCATCGAGCAGGCGAACCTGTCGATACGCGGGCGTGAAGTCCAGGTCGACGCGGCTGCGGGCGTCGAGCAGGAGCTGGCTGCCGTCCGACAGCAGGTAGCGGCGGCGTTCGCCCGTTGCGGTGGCCGCGTCGGCGGCAACGTTGTTCAGCGGGTAGAAGGCGTTGCCGACATAAGCAGCGGCCGCGCCGGTACTGGCGAGCGCAAGCGCACCAGTCAGAAAACGGCGGCGGGGCGGCACGATGGCGGCGGGCGGGGGCGGGATCAACGACTGGGCCGCGGCAGCGGTGCCGCCGCTGCCGGTGGCATAGACGTCGCCTAGCCGGCCGAACGACGATCCTGCCAGGGTGCCCGTCAGTTGCTGCCAGGCGTTCTCATGGACAGGGTCGGCCGCTCGCCAAGCCAGGAAGTCGTTGTAGTCTTGGGCAGTTGCCTTGCCGGAGCGCAGCAACAGCAGCCAATTGATCACCTGGTCCGCCATGGGTTGTCCTTGGGCGTACTTCAATTCATGCTTCCCGCAGGCAGGGGCCTACAGGGGGTCCTCTCAGTGGCAATTTTTAAATCATAAAGGTTTTTTACCAAAGATTACGGGGTGGTTGTCAATTCTTGACGAAATTAATGCGAAAAGCCGGCGTTTGGCCGGCTTTTTGAAGGCAATGTAGCCTGAAGGGGCGGAATTACTGCTTAGGACGTCGTCCAAAATCCCTGAGTCGAAATCCAAACAGTAACAACATTCCGAAGTACACCACGCCGCTTGCCGCCAGCACGCCGGCCAGCAACAGGGCGCGTTGGCCGGCATGCGTCTGCAGTGCAATCCAGTCGATGCGCGTGTCCGCATACCAGAGCAGCGCCGCCAGCCCGGCCAGCGCGGGCACCAGGCGCAAGGCAAACACCGTCCAGCCGGCGCCCGGCATGTAGACGCCGCGGCGACGCAGCCCGATCAGCAGCGCCAGGGCGTTCAGGCAGGCGCCCAATCCGATGGCCAAGGCCAGGCCGGCATGCGCCAGCGTCGGCACCAGCAGCACATTCAACAACTGGGTCACGATCAGCACGGCGATGGCAATCTTCACGGGCGTGCGGATGTCCTGCTTGGCGTAGAACCCGGGAGCCAGGATCTTGACCGCCAGCAGGCCGATCAGCCCGGCCGAGTAGGAGATGACGGCCAAGCGCGTCTGCAGCACGTCCTGCGCGCTGAAGGCGCCGTAATGAAACAGCGTGGCGACCAGTCCGTCTGACAGCATGGCCATGCCCACCGCGGCGGGCAGGCCCAGCAGCAGCACCAGACGCAGGCCCCAGTCGAGCAGCGCGCTGTAGCCGCCGTGGTCGTCGCGGGCATGCGCCGCGGACAGGCTGGGCAAGAGGACGGTGCCCAGCGCCACGCCCAGCAGCGCCGTGGGAAATTCCATCAGGCGGTCGGCGAACGACAGCCAGGTCACGCTGCCCGGCGTCAGCCACGTCGCGATGTTGGTGTTGATCAGGAGCGAAATCTGCGCCACCGACACGCCGAGCGTGGCGGGCGCCATCTGCTTGAGGATCCGCTGCACGGTGGGATCGGCCCAGGCCTGGCCAAAGCGCAGCGAAAAACGCGGCGTGAGACCCAGGCGCGCCAGGGCCACCCATTGCACGGCCAACTGCAGCACGCCGCCGATCATGACGCCGACGGCCAGTGCGTAGACCGGCACGTCCATGCGCGGCGCAAGCCAGATGCAGGCGCCGATCATGGACAGGTTCAGCAGCACGGGGGTGAAGGCGGGCACCGCAAAGCGCCGCCAGGTATTGAGCACGCCGGACGCGAAGGCGATCAGGGACATGCAGAGGATGTAGGGAAACATCATCCGCGTCATCCAGACCGCCGCGCCGAATTCGGTGTCGCGCGCCGCGCCGCGCAGGCCGCTGGCCATGGCCGATACCACCCAGGGCGCCGCGACGATGCCGATCAGCGTGACCAGCATCAATGCGGCGGTCAGCAGCAGGGCCACGCGGTCGAGCAGCGTGCGGACTTCTTCTTCGGAACGGTTGTTGCGCGCGGCGCCCAGGATGGGCACGAAGGCCTGGGCGAAGGCGCCCTCGGCGAACAGGCGGCGCAGCAGATTGGGAATGCGGAAAGCGACCCAGAAGGCGTCGGTAATGGGGCCGGCGCCAAACGCGCGGGCCACCAGGATGTCGCGGATCAGGCCGGAAATGCGGGACAGCAACGTGAAGCTGCTGACCGTGGCCGCCGAACGGAACAGGCTCATGGGTGGACTACTGAAGTGAAATGCGGGCCAGCAACTGTAAAGAACCTGCCCCTGCCCGCAAGAATGCCTTTTCCCCGCCGGGCCGCCCCAAGGGGAAAAGCGCCCCCTCGGGGGGCAGAGAACCCGCGCAGCGGGTGAAGCGTGGGGGCATACTTTCCCCGCCGGGCCGCCCCAAGGGGAAAAGCGCCCCCTCGGGGGGCAGAGAACCCGCGCAGCGGGTGAAGCGTGGGGGCACTATTTTGGCGGCATGCGGATGGCGCCGTCGAGACGGATGGTTTCGCCGTTCAGCATGTCGTTGGTGATGATGCTGTGGACCAGCTTGGCGTAGTCTTCCGGGCGGCCAAGGCGCGCGGGGAAGGGGATGCTGGCGGCCAGCGAGTCCTGCACTTCCTGCGGCATGCCGAAGATCATCGGGGTGCCGAAGATGCCCGGGGCGATGGTCATGCAGCGGATGCCGGTCTTGGACAGGTCGCGCGCGATCGGCAGCGTCATGCCCGCCACGCCCGCCTTGGAAGCGGCATAGGCCGCCTGGCCGATCTGGCCGTCAAAGGCGGCGACGGACGCCGTGTTGATCATTACGCCGCGTTCGCCGGTGGACTCGGGCGTGTTGGCGCTCATGGCCTCGGCGGCCAGACGCATCATGTTGAAGCTGCCGATCAGGTTGATCGACACGACCTTCTGGAAGAGCTCCAGCGGGTGCGCGCCGTTCTTGCCGACGATCTTGGCGGCAGGAGCGACGCCCGCGCAGTTGACCAGGCCAAACAGCGCGCCCAGTTCCAGCGCGGCGGCCACGACCTTCTTGCCGTCGGCTTCCTGCGTCACGTCGCAGTGCACGTAGCGCTGGCCGAGTTCCTTGGCGAGCGCTTCGCCCGGCTCGTCCTGCAGGTCGGCAATGACGACCTTGGCGCCATGTTCGACCAGCATGCGGGCGGTGCCGGCGCCCAGGCCGGATGCGCCGCCGGTAACGATGAATACCTTGTTCGCGATTTCCATGTGTGTACCACCAGATCAGTTCAAGGGAAGGAAGGCGGCGCGCCGGGCGCCGGATGCAACAAGGCCTTCGGGCCAGGGCCGGGACGCGTTGCGTCCGGCCGGCGCCGAAGGCCTTTGGGCCATCGAGGCGCCGATCAGCTTTGAACGGCTTCGAACAGGCGCGACTTGATTTCGTCGACGGCGCCCACGCCCGAGATCTTGCGGTACTTCGGGGCGGCGGCGGAATCTTGCTGCGCCCAGGCGGAGTAGTAGTCGACCAGCGGGCGGGTCTGCTCGCGGTACACCGACAGGCGATGGCGCACGGTTTCCTCGCGGTCGTCGTCACGCTGGACCAGCTCTTCGCCGGTGACGTCGTCCTTGCCTTCGGTCTTGGGCGGGTTGAAGCGCACGTGGTAGCTGCGGCCGCTGGGCTGGTGCACGCGGCGTCCGCTCATGCGTTCGATGATGTCTTCTTCGGGGACGGCGATCTCCACGACGTAGTCCAGCTTGACGCCGGCGCTCTTGAGCGCGTCGGCCTGCGGGATGGTGCGGGGAAAGCCGTCGAACAGGTAACCGTTGGCGCAGTCGGGCTGCGTCAGGCGGTCTTGTACCAGGCCGATGATGATCTCGTCGGAAACCAGGCCGCCGGCGTCCATGACCTTCTTGGCTTCAATACCCAGCGGGGTGCCCGCTTTCACCGCGGCGCGCAGCATGTCGCCGGTGGAGATCTGGGGAATGCCGAAGTGCTGCGTTAGAAACGCGGCCTGGGTGCCTTTGCCGGCGCCGGGGGGTCCGAGCAAGATAAGACGCATGAGTGCTCCTGAAGGGGTTTATTTTTTGTGATCCGGGGGATTATGCCGCAACGCAGCAGCCAATGCGGGGCTGCGCCATGGGAAATAACCCTTATATCTGTTTGCTGTAGATCAAGCGGACGCGCTCGAGATCGGCCGGGGTATCTACCCCACCCGCTGGAGGCGTCGACGCCCGATGGACGACGATGACGTGGCCGTATTCCATGGCCCGCAGTTGTTCCAGCGATTCGAAGCGTTCGAGCGCGCCTTGCGGCAGGGTCGGAAAGCGGCGCAGGAATGACGCGCGGTAGGCGTACAGGCCGATGTGATGCCAGGCGGGCAGCCCCTGCGCCAGCACGCGTTCGCCGCCGGCCAGTGCATCCCGGGCCCAGGGGATGGGGGCGCGCGAAAAATACAGGGCGCGATCGTCGGCGGCGCAGACCAGCTTGACGACGTTGGGATTGAACAGGGCCTCGGCATCCGCCAGGGGGCATGCACAGGTGGCGATGTCGGCCCGCGGATAGGCCTGCAGCTTGGCCGCCACCGCGTCGATGAGTTCGGGTTCGATCAGGGGCTCGTCGCCCTGCACGTTCACGACGATCGCGTCGTCGGGCAGGCCAAGCTGCTCGACCGCTTCGGCCAGCCGGTCGGTGCCGGTGGGATGGTCGCCGCGGGTCATCAGGGCGCGCAAACCGTGCGCCTGCGCAGCCTGCTGCACGCGCTGGTCATCGGTGGCGATGAAGATCTGCGAGGCGCGCGACAGCGCGGCGCGATCGGCGGTGCGCACGACCATGGGCTTGCCGGCAATGTCGGCAAGCGGCTTATCGGGCAACCGGGTCGAAGCGGTGCGCGCCGGGATGATGGCGATGAAGCTCACGATGCGGCGTTCAGCGAGGGGCGGCGGCGTCGTCCAGCGCGCGGGCCTCGGATTCCAGCATGACCGGAATGCCATCGCGCAGCGGGAAGGCCAGCCGGTCCGCGCGGCAGACCAGTTCGGCCTGCTGCCGGTCGTGTTCGAGGCGGCCCTTGCATAAGGGGCAAACGAGGATGTCGAGAAGGCGGGATTCCATGACCGGGATTCTAAAACAGTTTTGCCGCCTGACAGCGCACGGCGCTTCGGGGTTACGGCAAGCCGCCACGCAAGCCGCCACGAAGGTCGCCACTTACGCGGTTGGGTTGCGGCCCCGGTTATCGCCGTCGCCGTTCTGGCCAATGACCGGGCGCTCTTCACGAGCGCGCAGCGCACCGGCCAGCCAGTCAAAGAGCCCCGGGTCGGAGAATGCGGCTTCTACCGGCACTTCCCACAGCCGGGGATCGTTCAAGGCGCCGCACTTGATGGCGTCCTTGGCGGTCACCAGGATGACGTCGGCGTCCAGCGCCTGGAACGGCGAGGTGGCGTAGCCGTGGTGATCGGGCAGGGCAAGCGTCGCGGACAGCGTGATGCCGGCTGCCCGCAAGGTGGCGAAAAAGCGCTCCGGATTGCCGATGCCGGCCGCGGCCGCGATGCGCGGCTGTCCGGCAAAGGCGGACAGCGGCTGCGTGGCGTGTCCCCCGATATGGCGCGCCAGGCCGGGTTCAAGCCACATCTGGACCTGGCGGGGACGGCTGTTTGCGGTGCCAGACACCGCAAGAGAAGTGCCCGGCGTGCCGATATTGGTGACCACGGCGTCCACGTCGGCCAGCCGGCTGGCGGGCTCGCGTAGCGGGCCGGCGGGCAGCAGGCGCCGGTTGCCCACGCCGCGCTGATCCTGCACCACGATTTCGATGTCACGCGCCAGGGCCAGATGTTGCAGACCGTCGTCCGAGACGATGACGTCCACCCGCGGATGGGCTTGCAGCAAGACCTGGGCGGCGAGGGCGCGCTTGGGGTGGATGCACACGGGTGCGCCGGTGGCCCGGGCGATCAGCGCCGGTTCGTCGCCAAAGCGGGCCGCTTCCAGGTCGCCCAGCCCCACACGCGGATGCGGGCCGACCTTCACGCCGTAGCCCCGGCTGACCACACCCGGGGTGTAGCCACGGGCCCGCAGGTTCTCGACGGCGGCGATCACCATGGGCGTCTTGCCCGTGCCGCCCACGTAGATGTTGCCGATCACGACCACGGGCACGGGCGCCCGGTAGGACACCTTGGCGCCGCTGGCATAGCGCGCGCGCTTGCGCTCGACCGCCCATGCGGTCAGCGCGGACAGCGGGCGCAGGGCGGTGGACAGCCAGCCGCCGCGCTGCCATTGGCGGGCCAGCAGTGATGCGCGTCGGGTTTTCAACGGTTGGTCTGGGCGGCGAAATTGACGCGGCCGATGCCGGCAAGGCGCGCGGCTTCCATGATGTTGATCACGGACTGATGGGTGGCCTGGGCGTCGGCATTGATGATGATGAGCGGCTCGGTCTTGCCGGCCGCGGCCTGGCGCAGGGCATCGGCGATTTCGGGCGGCGTGGACACGTCGATCAGGGTGCCGTTCAGGGCGTAGCGGCCATCCTGGCTGACCGCGACTTCCAGCGCGGGCGGCGTGTCCTGTTCGGACGACGCCTGCGGCAGCGTCACCTTCAACTGCGTGAAGCGGGTGAACGACGTGGTGGCCGCCAGGAAGATGAGGATGACCAGCAGGACGTCGATGAGCGGGATCAGGTTGATGTCCAGCTCATCGCGGTCGCCCCGGGAACCGCGGAAATTCATGGACGGGCCTCGCGGGAGGCGCGCGCCGGCGAGAGCGCGCGGATCAGGCGCGAAGCGGCCTGTTCCATGGCGTTGAGATAGCCGTCCACACGGCCGCGCAGATAGCGGTGCGCGATCATGGCGGGAATGGCGATGAGAATGCCGAACCCGGTGTTGTACAGCGCGATCGAGATGCCGCGCGCCAGTTGGGCGGGGTCGCCGCCGCCGGGGGTGTACGAGCCGAAGATTTCGATCATGCCGACGACCGTGCCGAACAGGCCCATCAGCGGGGCGACGACGGCGATGGTGCCGATGGCGGAGATGTAGCGGCTGAGGTCATGCGCAACGGCGCGGCCGGTGTCTTCGACCACATTGCGAAGCTCTTCGCGCGGCAGGTGGCGGTGACGCATCACTTCGGCCAGCACGCGGCCCAGCGGCGAGTTGCGTTCCAGCCGGTGGATCGATTCCGCCGTGTCCTGGTGGTTGCGCAGCATCTCGACGACCTGGTCGTTCAGGCCGCGCGGCATCACCAGGTTCCGGCGCAGGGACAGGAAGCGCTCGAAGATCAGCGCCAAGCCCAGCACGGATGTCGCCAGCAGGGGCCAGATGGGCCAGCCGGCCTCGCGCAGAATGGAAAGCAAAGCGGTCAACTCCTGAGGAGCCGAAGGCGCGCAGGCGGCGCGCAGTGGCATCTGAACAAGCCGAAACTGTAACGGTGCGGCGCGCATGTGGCAAGGCAGGGGGATCCCCAAATTATCCACAGAATCTGTGGATAATTCTGTGTAGAACTCAGCCGGAAGGCTTATGGGCACGGGGCTTGCGCTTGATTGCTTCAATTTCGCGCACTGCTTTGTCCTATAAAAAGTGATAAAAATCAATGGTTTATACCGAATTTGCTAGCGTTCTGGGCAGTTCGTGCAAATTTCTGCGGACGCGGTATCATTGCGCCCCGCTCCGCCTGCCCTGTGGACAGGTTCGCATCGGAAAGCCCCATGACAATTGAGCTCCCAGTCACAAACAACGCATTTGCGCGGGAAATCCTTACAGTTGCCCAGCTAAACCAAGCAGTGGGGCAGTTGTTGGAGCGCAGCATCCCGGCGCTGTGGGTTCGTGGCGAGATTTCCAACTTCACGCAAGCCGCTTCCGGGCATTGGTACTTCACGCTCAAGGACAGCCGGGCGTCCGTGCGGGCCGTCATGTTCCGCAGCCGCGCCAGCGCCGTGGGGTTCGTGCCCCGGGCGGGCGACCAGGTCGAGATCCGGGCACGCGTTTCCTTGTATGAGCCGCGGGGCGACTATCAGCTGCAGGCTGACGCCATGCGGCGGGCAGGATTAGGGAATCTGTACGAGGCCTTTTTGCGGCTTAAAGAGCAACTGGCCTCCGAAGGCCTGTTCGATCCGGCCCGCAAACGCGAGCCCGTCCCGCTGCCCCGCGCAATCGGCGTGATCACCTCGCTGCATGCGGCGGCGCTGCGCGACGTGCTGTCGGCGTTGGCCCGGCGCGCGCCGCAGGTGCCGGTCATCATCTATCCGGCCCCGGTTCAGGGGGCGGACGCCGCCAACAAGCTGGCTGCGCAGTTGCGCCTGGCCAACGAGCGGGCCGAAGTCGATACGCTGCTGCTGGTACGGGGCGGCGGCAGCATCGAAGATTTGTGGAGCTTCAACGACGAAGACCTGGCGCGCCAGGTGGCGGTCAGCGAAATTCCCGTGATCAGCGGTGTCGGCCACGAAACCGACTTCACCATCGTGGATTTTGTGTCGGACCTGCGGGCGCCCACGCCCACCGCCGCCGCCGAACTGGCGTGCGCGCCGCGCGCCGAACTGCTTGGCCGCGTCATGCAGTCCCTGCAAACCATGGTGCGCGGCCAGCAGCGCCGGCTGGAGCGGGCGGCGCAGCGTCTGGACCGCGCCACCGCGCAGCTTGTGTCCCCGGCGCAACGCCTGCAACACCAGCGCGAACGCCTGAACAGCCTGCAATACCGCCTGGCCTCGGCCTGGTCGGCGCCGCAAGGCCGGCGCATCGCCCGCGTCAATCTGCTGGCGCAGCGCCTCAGCCATCGCGTGCCGGATACCGGACGGGCCGCCGAACGTCTGGCCGGTGCCGTGCGCCAACTGGGGCAGGCCCATGCCCGCCTGCTGGTGCAGCGGCGCAATCGGCTTGCAGCAGCCACGGCGCAGCTTCGCGCCCTGGACCCGGGCAACACGCTGGCGCGCGGCTACGCGATCGCCCGCGACTCGGAGGGTCGCATCGTGCGCGATGCGGCGGCGCTGTCGGCGGGCCAGCCGCTGGACCTGAGCTTCGCGCAAGGCGGGGCGCAGGTTCAGGTGCAAACCACGCGTTCCACGCGCGACCCAAGCTAGATTTTTCCGCGAGCCCCGACTGGGGAGCGCGCGGCGCCGTCGCGCGCAAATCCTTTCCACCCAAATCATGGCGGCAGGATGTTCCACGACAGAAATCTGAAATGGGCGGCCACGGGCTTGGCCGCGGCGATTTGGGCAACTGGGGTTGGCTCCGTGGCCCACGCGGAAAACGCGGCCGTTTCCCCGGCAGCAGCAGCCGCGGCCGCCGCGCCCTCAGCCACGCCGCCTGCAACCGCACCCGCAGCCGCCGATTGCAACTGCGCGTCGCCGTACCGCGAATACAAGAACGCCGACACGCCGCAGACCGAGGCGCTGTTCGCAGCGGTCAGCCGAAACGACGAGGCGGCATTCCACGCTGCGCTGGCGCAAGTGGAAAGGCCCGGCGATTACGCCCTGAACGGCGTCCCCTTGCTGCACGCCGTGCTGATGCCGCCTCGCAGCCTGCGATCACAGTACGTGTATTGGGACATGACGCCCGAAGACGCGGGGAGGCTGCGCAAGGCCCACGAAGCCAACCTGCCGATCCGCGCGCGCATGCTGGCCGCGCTGCTGGCCACCAAGCCGGGGCTGGACGACATCACGTACGACTCGCGCCGGCCGCCGCTTCACCTGGCCCTGCTGTACGGCACGCCCGACATCATGGAAACGTTGCTGGCCGCGGGCGCCAATCCCGACCAGCGTGGCGACGCCCACGACACGCCGCTGGAATTCCTGCTGAATCGCGATTTCGAATTCGCGGTGCGCATGACGTACCTGCCGCGCCTTGTCGATCGCAAGAATCTGACACGCATGGCGGTGGCCTTGTTCGCCGCTGGCGCCAGCCGCCCGTATGCGGCGCTCGATGCGGCCGACAAGACCGCGACGAGCGTTTTCAAGGACGGACAGGGCAAAGCGCGGCCCGCGGCGGACTTTCTGTCCTGGCTGCCCCTCGTGGAATTGACGGAAGGTGCAGAAGCCCTGCGAGCGCTGGCCGCGACGGGCAGCCGGCCCGCCTATGAAGAGGAACTGACCGCCCTGGCGTTCGCTGCCTACGAGGGCGATGCGCAGGCGGTGTCGTATCTGATGGAGCAGGGGCCGCGCACGATCCCGGCCACGGCGTACGGTGAAACCGGCGACCGCGACGTGTGGCTGGACGCAGCGCAGGCGGCGGTTGAGGGTGGGCATCCCGCAATTGCCGAACAACTGTTGCGCGCGGGCATGCCCTTCGCGCAACGCGGCCCGCAAGTGGGCTCGGGCAGCCTGATCTTCGCCAAGCCTCAAATGAACTTCCGTTCCATCATGAATCTGGCCGCCCAGCGCGGCGACACGCAGACAGTGCTGCGCCTGCTGGCCCTCGGCGCACCGGTTGACGGCGATCCCGCCGAGCCGCATGGCAACACACCCTTGGCCGATGCCGTCGAAGCCGGCAAGCCCGACACCGTCAAGGCGCTGTTGGCCGGGGGCGCCGATCCGGGCTTGCGGCGCGAAGGGTACGACCGCCGGTCGGCGCTGGAGGTTGCGGTGCGGGCCGGAGACACAACGCTGTTGCGCACCCTGCTGGCCGCGATGAAACCCGACGCCCTGCGCGCGGTGCTGCAGAACCCCGCCGACTCGCCCATCGCGCAACTGTTGCGGCAGCCGGGCGGGCAGGGCGCGGCGGTGCTGCGCATGTTCGCGGACGCAGGGTTCGACATGAAGACGCTGGATGCAAGCGCCATTCGCCAGGCCCTTGAAAGCCGCGATACGGCGATGGCCATGATGCTGATCGACGCGGGCGTGCCGGTGAATCCTTCCGTGGATCCGTCAGCGCAAACAAGCGGTGGTGAAGGCTCGCCGATGGCGTTGGACGATCCGCGCGGCACGCCGCCGCTGCTGTTGGCGGCAACCTCCGGCCAGGTCGCAGTCGTCGATGCGCTGCTGGCCAAGGGCGCCGACCCCGCCGCCATCGCACCGGACGGCGAGAGCGCCTTGTATTGGCTGATCGGCCGTCAGGACAACGCCATGCTGGATCGGCTGCTGCGCGCCGGCGCGCGGTTGGACGACCCGCGGCTGCCGGTCGCGCCCAACCCGTACGCGCTGCTCAACGCTGCCGTGGTGTCCGGCGACATGGAAACGGTGCGCCGCGTTAGCGCGGCGAACCGTCAGCCGGTGGCGCAAGCGTGCATGCCAGACAACGGAGAGTTCGTGCTGATCGACAAGCCTGGCTACTTTGCGGCATTGCATGCGGCCGGCTTCACTGGCCAGCCATCGTCATGCGCGCGCGATGGACGTTCCATGCCCGAACGCATCGTGTCGATGCTGCTGCAGAGCCGGCAATTGATCGCCGCGCGGCATGACACCGTGGTGCAGGTGTTGCGTCAGTTGAAGGCGTCGGGCACCGATCTGGATGCCGCGCTGCCCGACGGCGATACTCCACTGAACGCCGCGATCCGGCTGGGCCGTCGCGACCTCGCCCAAGCGTTGCTGGACGCCGGCGCTAGCCCTGACGCCGACGACGGCGCCGGGCGCGGTCCTGCGTGGATCTCACTTGAAACCGGCCAACCCGCCATGCTGTCCCTGCTGGCGCAGCACCACGCGCGCTTCGACGCGGCGGTGGCGCCGCCGGGCCAGTCGTTCCGCATGGCGCTTGCCTGCCAATCCGATCCGGCCTTTGCGCGCGTCCTGCAGGATGCGGGCATCGCGCTGCAGGCGGATTGCGCGCCGCCGCCCGCGCAAGGCCGGCGCGTGGGATCCAAGGCCGCCAGCAAGTCTTCGGAAGCCGTGCGCATTCCGGGGCATTACTACCTGAGGGGCATGCGGGAAGTGGGCAGCGAATTGCTGCTTCTGGAAGACGGCAGCTTCGAGTATTTCCTGAGTTATGGCGCCGTCGACATCAACGCGCGGGGCGCCTGGCGCAGCGACGGCAAGCAAGTGTTCCTGGATACGCCGCCGCTGCGGCCTTACTCCGCCATCGCGAATGTGCGCGCTGACAGCCGGCCGGCCGAGCCCGGCATGCTGACGGTGCGCGTGTATCACCGTGACCGCCCGGTCAATATCGACGTGGCGGTGTCATCGGCCGATCAGGACTACGGCGGCGGGCCGCGCCAATCGGAAGGGGCGGACGGCGTTTCCGTGCCCATCGCGGCGGGCGCGTTGAGGGCGCTGGCCGTCTTCGTGCCGATGCCGTCGGGCGGACGGTGGCACGACGTGGATGTGGCGCGCATCGACCCCGGCACCCGCGCGGTGCGCATCGACGTCGACGTGCCCGACGACGCGGCCAGCGCGCCGCTGCACAAGGTCCTGGCCATGGATAAGGACGGCGCGCTGGTCGAGACCGGCAACGGTCAGGAGCTGCGTTACGTGAAGTGACGACATGCCGTGACGACATGCGGTGACGCCATGCGGTGACCCCATGCGCGCCGCCGCGCGCGGGCGCAACAACGCATGGTCATAAGCATGTGCCCGTTAACCCCGCGCCAGCGCGGGGTTAACACGGTATCCTCGGGAGTTGCCGATACAATTGACCGGCTTGATCGTGCTCTCAACAGAAGGAACCATCACATGGCACATACTCTTCCCCCCCTGCCTTACGAACTCGACGCTCTGGCGCCGCACATCTCCAAGGAAACCCTGGAGTTTCACTACGGCAAGCATCACCAGACGTACGTCACGAATCTGAACAACCTGATCCCGGGTACCGAATTCGAAACGCTGTCGCTGGAAGACATCGTGAAGAAGTCCTCGGGCGGCATCTTCAACAACGCAGCCCAGATCTGGAACCACACGTTCTACTGGAACAGCCTGGCTCCCAAGGCCGGCGGTGCACCGACGGGCGCGCTGGCTGACGCCATCAACGCCAAGTGGGGCAGCTTCGACGCCTTCAAGGAAGCCTTCAACAAGTCGGCTGCCGGCAACTTCGGTTCGGGCTGGACCTGGCTGGTCAAGAAGGCCGACGGTTCGGTCGACATCGTCAACACCAGCAACGCGGCCACCCCGCTCACGACGGCTGACAAGCCGCTGCTCACCTGTGATGTCTGGGAACACGCGTACTACATCGACTACCGTAACGCGCGTCCCAAGTACCTGGAAAACTTCTGGGCCCTGGTGAACTGGGATTTCGCCGCCAAGAACTTCGCCTGATCGGCGGTTCCGGCACGCATGCGGTCCTTGCGCCGCATGCCTGGAAACACGACCCCTCGCCCTGGCGAGGGGTTTTCTTTTGTTCAGGAAAAAGTCAGCTTCGGAAACCCTGTCGATTGTCCCGTTCATTACACGGAACTGACGCGGGAACTGGCTTTTCTTCAGGGTAAGCCCTTACCAAAACGTCGCTATCGTTGCCCACGGTCAGCGGCTGCACCCCGGAGCGCATGGCTGCGGCAAGACCGCACAAGCCGGGGCAATCATAGGGAAGGGAAGCATGTTGCGGTTATTTTCGGGGATGCGCATCGGCGCTCGCCTGACAGGGGCGTTTTTGCTGGTGGCGGTGATAGGCGGTGCGATCGGGGCCTTTGGGGTGTGGGGCCTGGCGCGCATCAATGACATGAACGACAGGCTTTACGACACCGAACTGCGCGGCATTTCGGATCTGAAGGAAGCCAACATCAATCTGATCTACGCAGGACGCGCGCGCAATGCATATCTGGGCGCGTCCACCGACCAGGAGCGTCTGGCGCTGCGCAAGCAGTTCGACGACGCCATCAAGAACATGGACGTGCTGCGCGAGAAGGCTGCCAGCAAATTCTACGAAGAACAGACCAAGCGCCTGCTGGTGCAGTTCGGCGAAACCGAGCAGGTGTGGAAGCGCGACGCAGCCGCGTTCTTCGAGGCGGCCAAGTCGGAACCCATGACGCAGACCGATCCGCGCGTGGCCGAGGCCGAAAAGCGCGTCATCGCTTCGTCGCAGAAGCTCGATGACCTGATGACCAATCTGGCCATCAGCAAGGAAAAGGTTGCCGAGCGCTCGGTGGCGGAAGGCACTGCGCTCTACAACACGGTTCGCGCCATCATGATCGCGCTGGCGATCACGGGCGTGGCCATCGGCATGTTGTTGGGCTGGCTGGTGACGCGCGGCATCGTGCGCCCGTTGGGCGAGGCCGTGTCGGCGGCGCGCCAGGTGGCCGCAGGCGACCTGACCACCGATATCCGCGTGGTCACACGCGACGAAACCGGCGATTTGATGGGCGCGCTCAAGGCCATGAACGAAAGCCTGGCCCGCATCGTCAAGGACGTGCGCGACGGCTGCGAAAACATCGCTTCGGCGTCGTCGCAGATCGCGCAGGGCAACGCCGATCTGTCGCAACGCACGGAAGAGCAGGCGTCCTCGCTCGAAGAAACCGCGGCCTCGATGGAAGAGCTGACCAGCACGGTGCAGCAGAACGCCAACAACGCCAGCGAGGCCGATCGCCTGGTCAGCCAGGCGTCGAACGTCGCCGTGCGCGGCGGCGAGGTCGTTGAAGGCGTGGTGCAGACCATGAGCGCGATCTCGGACAGCTCGCGCCGCATTGCCGACATCACGGGCGTGATCGACGGTATCGCATTCCAGACCAACATCCTGGCGCTCAACGCCGCGGTGGAAGCGGCGCGCGCGGGCGAGCAGGGCCGCGGCTTTGCCGTCGTGGCAGGCGAGGTGCGCACGCTGGCTCAGCGTTCCGCAGTGGCTGCGAAGGAAATCAAGGCCCTGATCGACGAGTCGGTGACGCGCGTCGAAGGCGGCACGCGTCAGGTCGACGAGGCCGGACGCACGATGCGCGAAGTGGTCGACAGCGTGCGTCAGGTCGCGACGCTGGTGCGCGAGATCTCGGGCGCATCGGAAGAGCAATCCACCGGCATCGGTCAGGTGAACCAGGCCGTCTCGCAGATGGACACGGTGACCCAGCAGAACGCCGCCCTGGTCGAAGAAGCCGCGGCCGCCGCAGCCAGCATGCAGGAGCAAGCCACGCGCCTCGCGCAGGAAGTGCGCCGCTTCAAGGTGGATGCAGGTGGTGGGCCGGCGGCGCAGCCGCAGGCCCGGCTGATGTCTGCCGAACGCGTGGCGGTGGGTAAGCCCGCCGCGCCGGCCGCCCGTGCGGCGCAGACCCGGCCCGCGCTGGCGAGCGCCTCGCAGGACGACTGGTCGTCGTTCTAAGGTTCGGTCCGGCGACGATGGACGGCCGTTGATCGGCCGTTCCCGCCCGCCCGGTGGCGCAGCGCTGCATTCTTTCGGCTACGGGTCAGGCTGGAATGGTAAGGTTGGCAACCTCTCTCGCTGCCCTGTCCCCGTCCATGAGTCTGCCCGACCCCGTCCGCCGCGTCATCGCTCGAACACGCCGGCTGGCGCGCCGCAAGGTGCGTCAGATCAACCGTCTGTCCAAGAAGAGCGTGCAGCTCGGGCTGCTGCTGGGCGGCGCCGCGTTGGTGGCGCTCATGTCGCTGGGCTTTACCTACCTGGCCGACAAGGCGCTGGCCTGGAACCGCCAATGGGTCGCCTACAACGGCTGGCTGGCGCTGCTGGTCATGCCGTTCGGGCTGGCCGCCCTGCGCTGGCTCACGCTGCGCTTCGCGCCCAACGCCTCCGGCAGCGGCATTCCCCAAGTCATCGGCGCCTTGTCGCTGCCGCCCGGCCCCAGCCAGAACAGCCTGGTGTCGCTGGCCCAAAGCCTGTGGAAGATACCGCTGGCATTCTTTGGCATGCTGTGCGGTGCGTCGATCGGCCGCGAAGGGCCCTCCGTGCAGGTCGGCGCGGCCCTGATGCTGGCGTGGGGCGATTTCTGGAAGCGCCGCGGCTTGCAGTTGCGCGGCTTTCACGCCAACGAACTGATCGCGGCGGGCGCCGCGGGCGGCCTGGCGGCGGCCTTCAACGCGCCGCTGGCCGGCGTGATCTTTGCCATCGAGGAGCTGGGGCGCGGCACCGTGCTGCGCTGGCAGCGGCTGGTGCTGATCGGCGTGCTTTCCGCCGGCTTCCTGGTGGTGGCGGTGGAAGGCAACAATCCTTATTTCGGCGTCTTCGCCGGCGCGCCGCTGTCGCAGAACATGGTGATGTGGATCGTCATCTGCGCCGCGCTGAACGGCGCGCTAGGTGGAATCTTTGCCCGCCTGCTTGGCAAGGGGCCGATCGGCGCGGCGCCGCAGTCGTGGCGCGCCTGGATCCGCGCGCATCCGATCTGGACGGCGTTCATCATGGGGCTGGCCCTGGCGGTGATCGGCCTGTGCACGGCAGGCAGCGTGTACGGCACCGGCTACGCCGTGGCGGCCGATCTGCTCAACGGCAAGGACTCGGTGCCGGACGGCTTTGGCCTGGCCAAGCTGGCGGCCACCGTGGCGTCGTACTGGGCGGGCATTCCCGGCGGCATTTTCACGCCGGCGCTGACCACGGGCGCGGGCATCGGCCATCACATCTGGGAGCTGGCGGGCGAGGGCGTCGACCAGCGCGTGCTGGTGTTGCTGTCGATGGCCGCCTTTCTGGCGGCCGCCACCCAGGCGCCGCTGACGGCAAGCGTCGTGGTGATGGAAATGACGGGCAGCCAGCCGATGCTGTTCTGGCTGCTGGTGGGATCGCTGCTGGCGTCGGGCGTGTCGCGCCAGTTCTGCCCGCAACCGTTCTACCATCTGGCGGCCGGCCGTTTCCGCCGTCAGGCCATCGTCGACGCGGGCCGCGCGGCCAAGTCCGGGGCGCACTGATCCCGGGCATGGTCGCCCGGTTCCGTGCATGCGCACGCCGAGCAATGTGAACGTCTACTGGACACTGTCCGTGCTGCGGACATCCGCGTAACGCACCAACTTGGCGCGAAACCGCTGCGTTAACATCGTCCGATCCCGAGTTCTTTCACTTCACTTCGAGCTTCCCATGACCGTGAATGCCTTTATCTGTGATGCGATTCGTACCCCCTTTGGCCGCTACGGCGGTTCGCTGGCTTCCGTGCGGCCCGACGATCTGGCTGCCGTAGCCATCAAGGCCCTCGCGGCGCGCAATCCTGGCGTGCGCTGGGAAGAACTCGACGACGCCATCATGGGTTGCGCCAACCAGGCGGGCGAAGACAACCGCAACGTGGCCCGCATGGCCACGCTGCTGGCCGGCCTGCCGGTCGAAGTGCCCGGCGCCACGGTCAACCGCCTGTGCGGTTCGGGCCTGGATGCCATCGGCACCGCCGCGCGCGCCATCCGCGCCGGTGAAGCCGGCCTGATGCTGGCCGGCGGCGTGGAAAGCATGAGCCGCGCCCCGTTCGTCATGGGCAAGGCCGACAGCGCCTACTCGCGCAGCGCCGCCATCTATGACACCACCATCGGCTGGCGTTTCATCAACAAGCTGATGAAGGCGCAATACGGCGTGGACTCGATGCCCGAGACCGCCGAAAACGTCGCCGACGATTTCAAGATCAGCCGCGCCGACCAGGATCTGTTCGCGCTGGCCAGTCAGGAAAAGACCGCGCGCGCGCAGAAGGAAGGTTTCTTCGACGCCGAGATCGTGCCCGTGTCGATCGCCCAGAAGAAGGGCGACCCGATCATCGTCTCCAAGGACGAGCACCCGCGTGAAACGTCGCTGGAATCGCTGGCCAAGCTCAAGGGCGTGGTCCGCGAAGGCGGCAGCGTCACGGCCGGCAACGCGTCGGGCGTGAACGATGGCGCCGCCGCGCTGCTGCTGGCAGGCGAAAAGGCCGCTGCCCTCCATGGCCTGACCCCGCGTGCCCGCGTCGTCGGCATGGCAACCGCCGGCGTCGCGCCGCGCATCATGGGCATCGGTCCGGCGCCCGCCACGCTGAAGGTGCTGGCCCAGACCGGCCTGACGCTGGATCAGATGGACGTGATCGAACTGAACGAAGCGTTTGCCGCGCAAGGTCTGGCGGTGCTGCGCCAGCTCGGCATCGCCGACAACGACCCCCGCGTGAACCCCAACGGCGGCGCGATCGCCCTGGGTCACCCGCTGGGCGCCAGCGGCGCGCGTCTGGCCACCACGGCCATCAACCAGCTGCACCGCACCGGCGGCCGCTACGCGCTGTGCACGATGTGCATTGGTGTTGGCCAAGGCATCGCGCTGATCATCGAACGCGTGTAAATCGCGTCGAACGCCGGGCGGGGCGCGTCGCGCTGCCAGGCAAACAACAAGGGAGCCCTCGGGCTCCCTTTGTCATTCAGTGCACCAGCGGTCTGCCGAAAAGATTCAGGGCAGGCCGTCGAGCTTTTTGCCGGCGGCGATGCCGTGCTTGTTGAACCATCCTTGCGCCATCTCCAGCGCATAGCGCACCGGCTTTTTCGCGCAATGCGGGTCCTCGGTCTGGGGCGCCATGTCCTCGATGTTGACGATCGTGCCGTCGTCGGCGATAAAGGCAATCGACAGGGGCAGCAGCGTGTTGCGCATCCAGAAGCACTGCACGTCCGGTTGGTCGAAGACGAACAGCATGCCGTCGTTGCCGGGCAGCTCCCTGCGGAACATCAGGCCGTCGCGCCGCGTGGCGTCCGTGTCGGCGACTTCCGCGCGGATAATATGGATGCCGGCTGACAGTTGCGTGGTGGGCAGACGCGGCTGCGGGCCGGTCTGTTGCTGGGCGCTGGCGGGCAGGGGCAGGGCGGCGGTTGCGATAGCGATGGCTGCGGCGCCGATCACCGATGCCTTGCGGCCGGCCGCGGCACCCGCTGACGATGCTTTGGTAAACGTTGTTTTGAACAGCGTATGAACAATGGGAAACAAAACGGCAATCTTCAGCATGGCCCGGCGGAGTAATAAGAAAATAACAAGGCGGGGCCCGAAAGCCCCGCCTGCATAATGGCGCAACCTGATCGTTGCGCTTTAAAGGGTAACTCAGGCAGCCGTAATATTGAGCGCCTGTTTACCTTTAGGCCCCTGGATAATCTCGAAGGCCACTTTCTGGCCTTCTTTCAGGGTTTTAAAACCATTCATCTGGATGGACGAGAAGTGGGCGAACAGATCTTCACCGCCATCGTCGGGCGTAATGAAGCCAAACCCCTTTGCATCGTTGAACCATTTGACGGTGCCCGTCGATTTGGGATTGTCCCCTTGGACGGCGGTTGCGGTCGTATCAGACATGCGGCCTGCCTCATTGAATCGTATGTTGACAGAAGGGCATTGTGGTCTAGACCCCTGTCCCCCCTCCGGCTTCCTGGCAGATTTTCGGTGAATTGAAAACCCCAGAATGCGTGGATAATGCGCCGCTTTTCTTGACCTAGTCAAGTATGGATACTACGTATTTCTGCGTGTAATTTTCAGTAAGTTGAGTGGTTGCCGTCCCCAGTTTAAATAGAATACCCGCCCTATGAGTTCTACCTTGGATTCCCAGCATGACTTGGTCGTCGAGAAGGCGCCGGCACGCACTGCGCCGCCGCCGATGTACCAGGTATTGCTGCTCAATGACGACTACACACCGATGGAGTTCGTCGTGAAAGTGCTGCAGAAATTCTTCAATAAAAATCAGGAAGAAGCGACGCGGATCATGCTGCAGGTGCATCACGAAGGCCGAGGCGTCTGCGGGGTTTACCCGCGTGACCTCGCCGCCACGCGCATCGCGCAGGTCGGTCAGTATGCGCGGGCGCGCCAGCACCCGCTGCAATGCGTCATGGAACCGGTTTGATCTCGACAAAATACAGCGCCGCCAGCAATGGCGGCGTTGTGCTGCCGGTTGCATCCCGGGTACCGGGATGAACGGTTTTGCCGCGTAACGGGAAGCGCGCGGCACTTGCGGGTCGGCAGCTCCGCCGCTAAGGAGCGTTGCATTCTAGTGGGCGGGGAGGTTTCGCCGTGAGTGGAAAGTTCAACAAGACCTGGCTGACTGTAGCCGGGGTCGCGGTGGTGGTCGGCGCGATTGGCGCGGGCTGGTGGATGGGCAAGGGGCAGCGGCCGGCAAGCACGGTTGCAGTGCTGGCGACGCAGGCAGCAACCGCCCCGGCCGCGCAGGCGGCGAGCAGCGCGACGCCAACACTGCCTGCCACCGCAACGGTGGGCGCGGCGGACCCCTTCGCGGCCCTGAATTGCCAACCCCGCCAATATAACGATGCCTTGTCGCTGGCCGTGACCTTCACGCAGCCGGTGAATGCCAAGAGCAATCTGGACGCTTTCCTTCAGGTGACCGATACGGGTTCGACGGCCGGCAAGGCCGACGAGGACAGCGAATCGGCCGCCGCGCCGGGCCAGCAGCCGGCCTCGGTTCGACCTGGCGATTCCGCGCCCAAGGGCAAGATCCTCAAGGGCAACTGGGTCGTCGGCGACAACCCGCGTGTGGTGTACTTCCCCTATGTGCAGCCGCAGCGCTCCTATGCCATCACGGTCCGTTCGGGCCTGCCCGGGGCGGGCGACAAGGTCGCGCTGACCGAGGCGTCGCATTGCGAAGTCAGCACGCAGGCCATGCCGCCGTCGTTCTACTTCGCGAGCCGCGGCGTGGTGCTGCCGGCTGGCCAGAACGGCGGTCTGCCGGTGGCCACGGTCAACGTGCCGGAGGTCGACGTGCAGTTCCTGCGCGTGTCCCCCGACCGCGTGCCCGAACTCTTTGACGCTGTCCTGGGCGTGGGTCGCACCCCCGCCGCCTCGGAAGACGAGGACGACGGCAACTATGACGAAAACGACTGGCGCTATGCCGGCAATCGCAGCCTGAAGGGCTCGGTCAGCAACTGGGACCTGGACCGGCTGAATTCGCTGACGACCAGCGTCTATCAAGGCCGTTTCGTCACCGACGACAAACCGAACCGCCGCCACGTCACGTTCCTGCCCGTCGAGGGCATCAAGGAACTGCAGGAGCCGGGCATCTACGTTGCGGTCATGAGCCAGCCGGGCCGTTTCCGCTACGAATACCAGGTCACCTATTTCTACGTCAGCGACATCGGCCTGCACGCGCGCCGCTACAGCGACCGCATCGAAGCGTATTCGGTGTCGCTGAAGTCCGGCCAGGCCATTTCGGGCGCCGTGTTTGAACTGGTGGACGGCGCCGGCAAGCCGCTGGCCAAGGCCGCCGCCGATGCGCAGGGCCATGTCCGCTTTGACGGCAGCTTTGCCAATGCCCGCGTAATTCGCGCCTCGCGCGACAAGGAAATGACCGTGCTGGCGCTGGGTGAACCGGCGCTGGACCTGTCCGAGTTCGATACGGGCGGCCACGCGTCGCGCGCGAACAATCTGTTTGTCTACGCCGGCCGCAACCTGTACCGCCCCGGCGAAACGTTCCACGTATCGGTGCTGCCGCGCGACCTGGACGGCCGCGTGCTGACGCCGTCGCCGCTGACCGCGACCCTCAAGCGTCCGGATGGCCGCACGGTGCAGACCGCGCTGTGGCAACCGCAGAAGGATCTGCCCGGCTACGTCGAGCGCGCGATCGATCTGCCCCTGGATGCGCAGACCGGCACGTGGCTGCTGGAGTTGCGCGTGGATCCGTCCTCGCGCGCCCCGGACGCCTCGTGGAAGTTCCAGGTGGAAGAATTCCTGCCCGAACGCATGAAGATGGCGCTGACCTCGGACCAGGACGTGCTGTCCCCCGACGAGGAATTGACCGTCGACGTGCAGGGCGACTACCTGTACGGCGCGCCCGCCGCGGGCAACCGCCTCTTGGCGACCTTCCAGGTCAAGCGAGACCGCTTCGCACTGGCCCAGCAATGGCCGGGCTTCATCTTTGGCGATGTGGCCGACGACACGCGCCGCAGCTTCGGCGAACTGCCGGAGTCCGCGCTGGACGACAAGGGCCGCGCGCAGCTCGACGTGAACCCGAACGCCGCCGGCACGCATTCGCCGATGAAGGTCCGTGTGTCCGCCAGCCTGCTGGAATCCGGCGGCCGCCCGGTGGTCCGCTCGATCGAGCGCTCCGTCTGGCCCGCCGACAAGCTGATCGCCGTCCGTCCGCAGTTCGACAGCGACGTGGCCCGCGAGAACGCGCCGGCTGGCTTTGAAGTGATCCGCGCCAACGCGCAAGGCAAGATCGAGCCGCTCGCGCAGGCGCAGATGCGTCTGTTCCGCGAAGAGCGCCAGTACTACTGGCGGTTCGACGACCAGCGCGGCTGGAACAGCGGCTATACCGAAACCGAAGAACTGGTCGACTCGCGCGAGATCGCGCTGAAAGACCGCTCCCAGTTGACCGTTCCGGTCAAGTGGGGCCGCTACCGTCTGGAAATCACGGATCCGGAAACCGGCGAAACGATGCGCTATCGCTTCTACGCCGGCTGGAACGCGCAGGACGCCGATGCCATGGGCAATCGTCCGGACCGCGTGCAGATGAAGCTGGAAGGCGTCCCCGCCAAGCCGGGCGACACCGTCAAGCTGACGCTGACGCCGCCGCATGATGGCCAGGCGCTCATCACCGTCGAAGGCGACCGCATGCTGTGGTCCAAGTGGGTGGCCGTTAAGGCAACGGGCACCGAGGTGGAGATTCCGGTCGACAAGGAATGGAAGCGTCACGACCTGTACGTGGCCGCGGCGGTGTTCCGCCCGGGCAGCGAAGGCGACCGCGTCACGCCGGCCCGCGCGCTGGGCCTGGCATTCCTGCCGATCGCCAGCGCCGACCGCAAGCTGGACGTCAAGCTCACCGCCGCACCCAAGGCCGTGCCGGAGACCAAGACGACCGTGCGCGTCAAGGTCGACGGCGCGCAGGGCAAGCAGGCGATGGTGACGCTGTCCGCGGTCGACGTGGGCATTCTCAACATTAACCAGTACGCCACGCCCGATCCTCTGGATTACTTCTTCGGCAAGCACCGCTACGCGCCCGAGTTGCTGGACATGTATGGCAAGCTCATCGAGAAGATGGACGGCACGAAGGGCAAGCTGAAGTGGGGCGGTGACGCCGCGATGCGCGGTGACAGCAAGAGCCTGCCCAAGAAGGTCAAGCTGGTGGACCTGTTCTCGGGCCCCGTTGCGCTCAACGCGCAAGGCGAAGCGGACATCCCGCTGGACCTGCCCGACTTCAATGGCACGTTGCGCCTGATGGCCGTGGCGTTCACGCCTGACAACTACGGCAGCACCGACGCCGAAATGGTGGTGGCCGCGCCGATCGTGGCGGAACTGAACACCCCGCGTTTCATCACGCCGGGCGACCAGGCCGCCATTGCGCTGGACGTCACCAACCTGAGCGGCGCCGAGCAGAAGATCTCGGTCAAGCTCGAAGCCCTGGATCCGCTGGCCATCGTCGATGGCGTGCGCACCGTCACGCTGAAGGACAAGCAGCGCACGACGTTGCGCTTCACGGCGACGACCACCGGTTCCTACGGCCTTGGTCTGATGCGCCTGACGGTGGACGGGCAAGGCGGCGCCCAGCCGATCCGCATCGTGCGCGAGTCCGTGCTGCAGGTGCAGCCGGCACACGCGCCCGAGCGCCAGGTTCGGCGTCTGCGCCTGAATCCGGGCGAGTCGCAATCGGCGCAGGCTTCGTGGGCCGCGTCCTATTACCCGGACTCGACGACCATCAGCCTGACCGTGTCCAACCGTCCGCCCTTCAACGTCAACCGCCTGGTCGAGGACCTGCTCAACTATCCGTATGGATGCACCGAGCAGACCATCAGCGCGACCATGCCGTGGGTGATGCTGGATGAGGATGCCGCCAAGCAGTTCGGCCTGAAGCCGCGCACCGAGGCCGAACGCGCCGCCAAGGTGGCGGGCGCCATCGGCCGCCTGTCGGGCATGCGCAACTCGGTCGGTTCGTACAACCTCTGGAGCGGCGCGTCCTCGCGCGATGTGTGGCTGACGGCTTATGCCGTGGGCTTCATGCAGGATGCCCGGGACCGCGGTTTCGACGTGCCCGACGCGTCGCTGGACCGCTCGCGGACCTGGTTGCTGGAGCAGGTGCAGCAGAGCGCGGGCGCATTCGGCACGTGGTCGGCCAACCTGCGCCGCAACGTCGAGGCCAACCGCATCGACAGCAGCGACGCCAACGTGCTGCGCGAAGACCATCGCCGCTTCGCCGGCCTGGCCACCGCCGCGCTCGTGCTGGCGCGCGACAAGAAGGCGCCGCTGTCGACCGTGCGTCAGCTTTTCGACAATTACCAGGAACGCGCGCGCTCGCCGCTGCCGCTGGTGCAACTGGCCGCCGCCTTCAAGCTGATGGGCGACGAAGGGCGCATGAAACAGGCGCTTGACCTGGCCATGACGCGTGCCTATGGCATCAACATCAACAACCGCAGCAGCGCCTACTACGACGAATGGATGGGCGACTACGGCAGCAGCGTGCGCGACTACGCGTTGTCTTACGCGCTGGTCTCGCAGTACGAACTGCGCCACGAGCGCAGTGAGAACCTGCTGAATCAGCTGTCCAGCCGATTGGGCAACCGTTCGTACCTGTCCACGCAGGAGCAGAT
This sequence comes from Achromobacter spanius, assembly GCF_002966795.1. Taxonomy (GTDB): domain Bacteria; phylum Pseudomonadota; class Gammaproteobacteria; order Burkholderiales; family Burkholderiaceae_B; genus Achromobacter; species Achromobacter spanius_D. The sequence goes on along the minus strand of NZ_CP023270.1, from coordinate 3,857,833 downwards.
GGCCCTGCTGCTGGCCGCGCGCGCCGCGGGCGGCAGCAAGAACACGCCGTGGGAAGCGGTGCTGACCGTCAACGGCGAGCGCAAGCCGTTGACCGGCGGCAAGAGCGATCAGACGGTCTCGCTGTCTGCCGCCGATCTGGCCGGCACGCAGTTGCAGAACACGGGCAGCCAATCGCTGTTTGTCGAATACGACATCCAGGGCAGCCCGACCGCGACCCCCGCACCGCGCAACGACATCATCCAGCTCAAGCGCGGCTGGTACCGTCCGGACGGCCGCCCGTGGGATGGCGGCACCCTGCAGACCGGCGACATGCTGGTGGTGTGGGTGCAGGCCAGCGCCAACCAGAACATCCCGGACGGGCTGCTGGTTGACCGCGTGCCGGCAGGCTTCGAGGTCGAAAACCTCAACCTGTCGCAGAGCCCCGAGATGCAGGACTGGTCGATTGGCGGACGCCGCGTGGCCGACGCGATGTCGGATTCCAACATCAAGCATCGCGAGTTCCGCGACGACCGCTACGTCGCGGCGGTATCGCTGGGCCGTGGCAAGGTGGACGTGTTCTATCTGGTGCGCGTCGTGACGCCGGGCCGCTACGCGGTGCCGTCGACGGTGGCCGAAGATATGTACCGGCCCGAAATCCGTGGCGTGGGTGAGCAATGGAGCACGGTCGAAATCCGCGATCGCGGCGCCAAGCGTCCTTGAACGCCGCCGCTGCTTGCCGGGCGGGCGCATCGCGCGCCCGCCGCTGGCGGCGGCGCGGCATCTTCGCGGCCAGCGCGTTGTCAGCGCTGGCCGCGTTGTTATTCGCGCTCGACCGTCTGTATCCGCTGCCCCCCATCGACTCGGGCGGGGCGGCGGTCGTCGTCGCCGCCGACGGCACGCCGCTGCGTAACTATCCCAGCCGCGACGGCATCTGGCGCTATCCAGTCCAGCCCGATCAGGTCTCCCCCCACTATCTGGAAACGCTCCTGACCTACGAGGACCGCTGGTTCTACTGGCATCCGGGCGTGAACCCCGTGGCGCTCGCGCGCGCGGGCTGGCAGTGGGCCACCAACCGCCGCATCGTGTCCGGCGGATCCACGCTGACCATGCAGGTGGCGCGGCTGATCGATCCGCAACTGGCGGGCAAGCCGTCGCGCACGATGTCGGCCAAGCTGCGACAGGCGTGGCGCGCCGTGCAGCTGGAAATGCACTACAGCAAGGACGAGATTCTTTCGCTGTATCTGACGCATGCGCCGATGGGTGGCATTGTCGAGGGCGTTGAAATGGGGGCGCGGCTCTGGCTGGGCAAGCCGGCCCGCGACCTGGGCCCGGCCGAGGCCGCCATGCTGACCGCCTTGCCGCAGGCGCCGTCGCGGCTGCGACCCGATCGCCACCCCGAGGCCGCTCAGGCTGCCCGTGACAAGGTGCTGGACCGCATGGCCGAACTGGGCCGCTGGACCCCGGCCGAGGTCGCCGACGCCAAGATCGAAACCGTCATTGCGCCACCCTTGCGGGCGCGCTGGCTCGCGCCTCTGGCGGCGCAGCGCCTGCTCCTTGAAGCGGGCGGTGCACGCCGCGCAGGCGGGCGGCCACCGCTAGTCACTTCCACGCTGGATGCCGACATGCAGGCATCGGTGGAACAAATGTTGCTGGACCGGGTCGATAACCTTCCGCCGAAGGTGTCGATGGCGGTGCTGGTGATGGACAACGATACGCTGGAGATCAAGGCCTACGCCGGTTCGGCGGATTTTTCCGATGATTCCCGCTACTCGCACGTGGACATGGTGCGCGGCGTGCGTTCGCCGGGGTCGACGCTCAAGCCTTTTCTGTATGCCCAGGCCCTGGACGAGGGACTGATCCATTCGGAAAGCTTGCTGATGGACGCACCGATGTCGTTCGGCGGTTACGCGCCCGGCAATTTCCAGGCCGCCTTCGCGGGGCCGATCAGCGTGGCGCAGGCGCTGCAGCGGTCGCTGAACGTGCCCGCCGTGGACCTGCTGGACCGGGTCGGGCCGGTCAGTTTTGCCTCGGTTATGCTGGCGGGCGGCGTCAAGTTACGCATGCCTGCGGGCGCCGAGCCAAATCTGAGCTTGATTTTGGGCGGGGGTGGCACCACATTGGAAGAACTGGTCGGCGCTTATCGCGCGTTGGCCCGGGACGGCGTCTCGGGGCGGCCCCGTCTCAGGCCGGAGCAGCCCCTTGTCGAGTCCCGTATGATGAGTCCTGGCGCGGCCTGGATCGTCCGGGACATCCTCGAAGGCGGTGGACACCCGGACCGGCCGTTTTACCAGTCGGGCAATCCCGGCCGGCAACTGGCCTGGAAAACCGGGACCAGTTTCGGTTTCCGGGACGCCTGGGCAGTCGGAGTGACCGACAGATGGACGATCGGCGTATGGGTCGGCAGGCCCGACGGTACGCCGAATCCGGGATTTTTCGGGGCGAATGTGGCGGCGCCGCTACTGCAAGATATTGTGGCGGCATTGCCCGAAGGCGCCCAGCAAGTCCGCGTCAGGCCCGAAACGGTGCAGGCGGTGGTGACATGCTGGCCCCTGGGTTACAGGTTGGGCAGCGAGCCCTCGGGCACGTGTCCTGAGCAGCGCGCAGCATGGATGCTCAATGAAACGGCGCCGCCGTCGTTTGCCGGTTATGCCGATGCCACCCAGGGTCCGCTGCGGCTCGGCGGCGTGGCCAACGGCTCGGTGCTGCGGCCCGTGCCCGGCATGCGGCAAGTCGCGCTGGACGTCGATGTCCAGGGCGCTGAAGGCGAAGTATGGTGGATGCTCGATGGTCGTGTCGCAAGTCATGGCGCCGCGGGTCATCCGTTTAATTTGGTGCTGGCGCACGACGGCCGGTATACGCTAACCGTCATGGATACACATGGCCGGCACGACAGTGTGGTTTTTGAAATCGCTGGCGTTACGCCATGATCGGCATAGAATATGAATCGTGTATTAGCCCGCTTCGATGCGTTACGGAGGAAGCGTGATTTCTCAAGAGCTTGAAGTCAGCCTGCATATGGCTTTCGTCGAGGCCCGTTCGGCCCGGCACGAATTTATTACCGTCGAGCACCTGCTGTTGGCGTTGCTCGACAACGCTTCGGCGGTCGAGGTCCTGCGCGCCTGCGCAGCCAACCTGGATGATCTGCGCCGCAACCTGCGCCAGTTCGTTTCGGAAAACACGCCGGTAATTCCCAGCGGCGCCGAAGTCGACACGCAGCCCACGTTGGGTTTCCAGCGCGTCATTCAGCGCGCGATCATGCACGTCTCCGCCGGCGGCACGGGCAAGAAGCCCGTCACGGGCGCGAACGTGCTGGTGGCCATTTTTGGCGAAAAAGACTCGCACGCCGTGTACTACCTGCAACAGCAGGGCGTCACGCGCCTGGATGTGGTCAATTTCCTGTCCCATGGCATTACCAAACAGCCGCAGGTGGAGTCCGCCGCCGTGCAGAAAGAGCAACAGCCCAATGGTGAAGAGCAGGGCGATTCGCGTCAGTCGCCGCTGGATCAGTACGCCACCGACCTGAACGCCGCCGCGCTGGCCGGCCGCATCGATCCCCTGATCGGCCGCGAGCACGAAGTCGAGCGCGTCATTCAGGTGCTGTGCCGCCGCCGCAAGAACAACCCGCTTCTGGTGGGCGAAGCCGGCGTTGGCAAGACCGCCATCGCGGAAGGCCTGGCCTGGCGCATCACGCGCGGCGAAGTGCCCGAAGTCCTGCAGGCCGCTCAGGTCTTTTCGCTGGACATGGGCGCGTTGCTTGCCGGCACCAAGTACCGCGGCGATTTCGAACAGCGTCTGAAAGGCGTGCTCAAGCAGATCCGCGGTAATCCCGATGCGATCCTGTTCATCGACGAAATCCACACGCTGATCGGCGCCGGTTCCGCGTCGGGCGGTACGCTGGATGCCTCCAACCTGCTCAAGCCGGCCTTGTCGTCGGGGCAGTTGAAGTGCATCGGTGCAACCACCTACACCGAATATCGTGGCGTCTTCGAAAAAGATCACGCGCTGTCGCGCCGGTTCCAGAAGATCGACGTGCCCGAGCCCAGCATCGAACAGACCGTGCAAATCTTGCGCGGCCTGAAGAGCCGCTTCGAAGAGCACCACAGCGTGCGCTATTCGGCTGCGGCGCTGTCGGCTGCGGCCGAACTGTCGGCGCGCTTCATCAATGACCGCCACCTGCCCGACAAGGCCATCGACGTGATCGACGAGGCCGGCGCCGCGCAACGTCTGCTGCCGCGTTCGCGCCAGAAGAAGGTGATCGGCAAGGTCGATATCGAGAACATCGTTTCCAAGATCGCGCGCATCCCGCCGCAGTCCGTCTCCAACGACGACCGCAGCAAGCTCGCCACGCTGGATCGCGACTTGAAGACGGTGGTGTTTGGTCAGGATGGCGCCATTGACGCGCTGTCCGCCGCCATCAAGATGGCGCGCTCGGGCCTGGGCAAGCCGGAAAAGCCGATCGGCGCCTTCCTGTTGTCGGGCCCCACGGGCGTGGGCAAGACCGAGGTCGCGCGTCAACTGGCATTCACGCTGGGCGTCGAACTGCTGCGTTTCGACATGTCGGAATACATGGAACGCCACGCGGTGTCGCGCCTGATCGGCGCGCCGCCGGGATACGTGGGTTTCGATCAGGGCGGCCTGCTCACCGAGGCGATCACCAAGCAGCCGCACTGCGTGCTGCTGCTCGACGAAATCGAAAAGGCGCATCCGGATGTGTTCAACATCCTGCTGCAGGTCATGGACCACGGCACGCTGACCGACAACAACGGCCGCAAGGCAGACTTCCGCAACGTCATTCTCATCATGACGACCAACGCGGGCGCCGAGACCTTGAACCGTCCGTCGATCGGTTTTGCGAATTCGCGGATGGTGGGCGACGAAATGGCGGAAATCCGCCGCATGTTCACCCCTGAATTCCGCAACCGCCTGGACGCGATCATTCCCTTTGCCGCGCTGGACCACGAGGTCATCATGCGCGTCGTGGACAAGTTCCTCATGCAGCTTGAAGACCAGTTGCACGAGCGTCGCGTGGAAGCCGTATTCACCACGCGCCTGCGTGAACACCTTGCCAAGGAGGGGTTCGATCCGCTGATGGGCGCGCGTCCCATGCAACGTCTTATTCAGGACACCATCCGGCGTGCGCTGGCCGACGAGCTGCTGTTTGGCAAGCTGGTCGACGGCGGCTCGGTCACGGTGGATCTGGACGAGTCGGGCAAGGTCACGCTGGACTTTGACGACAGCGGCAAGCCGCCTTCGTCGGATGCGCCGGACAAGCAGGAAGTCGAACTCGTCGACTGATGACCGCGGACCGCCAGCCGCTGATCGAATGCGAACACTGCGCAAGCATTTATCGCCGACATCAGCTTGAACCTGGCGAGACTGCCAATTGTGCCCGCTGCGGCGCCGTGCTCTGGCGCTACAGCGGGCTTACTTTGTCCAATTGGCTGGCGCTCGCCATCACTGCCCTGATCGTCTTCGGGGTGGCCAATGCCTACCCGGTCGCTTCGATGTCCGTGCAGGGCATGGTGCAGCAGGCTTCTCTGCTGGACTCCATTTCCATTACCTGGCGCCAAGGCCATTGGCTCGTGTCCATCATGACCGGCCTGGCGGGCTTCGCGCTGCCGCTTCTGCAACTCACTGTGCTGCTGTGGGTGCTGGGCCCGTTGTCGCGGGGCCGCGAGCCGGCGGATTTCCACGCCGCCATGCGCCTGTTGGGCGCGCTGCGGCCGTGGTGCATGGTGCCGGTGTTCCTTTTGGGGGTGCTGGTTGCCGTGGTGAAACTGGCGGGGATGGCCGCGGTGGCGCCGGGCATCGGTCTGGCCGCGTTCGGCGTGCTGACCGTCCTGCTGACGATGCTGGGCAGGTTGTCGCCCCATGTGTTGTGGCGGTATGCCGAATCCGTCGGCGTGGTGCCCGTGCATGTGCCCGAGGCGGGGTCCGACGTCGTGTTGACCGGTTGCCACGTCTGCGGCCAGGTACAGGCCCTGCCGCGGGACGCCGATCCCGAGGCGCACCATCACTGCGTGCGCTGCGACGCGGTGGTGCATTACCGCAAGCCCGATCACGTGGCGCGCACTTGGGCGCTGTTGCTGGCGGCCGTGGTGTTCTACATTCCCGCGAACGTGCTGCCGGTGATGAAGGTCAGTTCGCTGCTGGGCGACAGCGCGCACACCATTCTGGGTGGCGTCGTGGAGCTCTGGCAGATGGGCTCGTGGGACATTGCGCTGATCGTGTTCATCGCCAGCGTGGCGGTGCCGCTGACCAAACTGTTGGCACTTATCTTGCTGCTGCTTACTGAGCAATGGCGTAGCACAACCAATCTGGGGGCGCGTACGCGGTTGTATCAGATGGTTGAATTCATTGGCCAGTGGTCGATGCTGGATGTATTTGTCGTTATATTGCTGGCGGCGCTGGCCGACTTTCAGGGCTTGATGGAGATCAGCGCCGGTGCCGGCGCCGCGGCGTTTGGCGTGGTCGTCATCCTGACCATGCTGGCGGCCATGAGCTTCGATCTGCGCCGTAGCTGGGACCTTGAAGGTCAGTCTGAAATTGAATCAGCGCCGGTGGAGGGCCGGCATGCGCCGGTGTCCGTCTCCGGCAAGCAAGTGGGCTAGGAAAGGCCTCCCGCCGTTGTTTTCCGCTCAGAAAAGGAAAAAGTAGATGTCCGAGCAAGCCCCCGGATCTGGTGAAGAGAAGTTCGCGTCGCCCGCGATCTCGCGCAAGAAGAAAAGCCGGATCTCCTGGATCTGGCTGGTCCCCGTCGTGGCCGCGTTGATGGGCCTGTCGCTGGTCGTGCGGACCTGGATGCAGGCTGGCCCTGACATTTCCATCTCTTTCAATACTGCCGAAGGCCTGGAAGTGGGCAAGACCCAGCTTCGCTACAAGGACGTGAATATCGGCACGGTCAAATCCATTGGTTTTAATTCCGACCGCAGCAAGGTGGTCGTGAAAGCCGAGCTGTCCAAGCAAGTCTCTGATTTGGCGCGAGAAGGCACCAACTTCTGGGTGGTGCGCCCGCGGCTGGACGTAAGCGGCGTCTCGGGCCTGGGCACCTTGCTGTCGGGTGCCTACATCGGCGTGGATGCGGAAGAGGGCAAGGACACCAGCAACCGCGCCACCAAACTGTCTTTCGAAGGCTTGGAAACCCCGCCCGCCGTGACCCACGATCGCGCGGGCAAGCGCTTCATGCTCAAGGCCTCGGACCTGGGTTCGCTCGATATCGGCTCGCCCGTCTATTACCGCCGCATCAACGTGGGCCGCGTGATCGGCTACGCCTTGGACGACAACGGCAGCGCCGTGAACGTCGAGGTGTTCGTCGATGCGCCCAACGACAAGTTCGTCACCAATGGCACCCGCTTCTGGAATGCCAGCGGCGTGGACTTCAGCGTTAACGCCGACGGCCTGAAGGTGCGCACGCAATCGCTCGTGTCGATGGCGGTGGGCGGCGTGGCGTTCGCGTCCGTGCAGAACGCCCGCGATGGCGAAGCGGCCGCCAAGGCCGACACCGAGTTCGACCTGTACGCCACCGAGGCCGCGGCCAAGGCCAATCCGGACGGCGAAGCCTTCCCGATCCGCATGCGCTTTGACCAGTCGATCCGCGGGCTGGCCGTGGGGGCGCCGGTTGACTTCAACGGCATCACGCTGGGCGACGTCACGCAGATCACGCTGGACTTCGATCCCGCCACCAAGCGCTTCTACTCGCTGGTGGACGCCACCCTGTATCCGGAACGGCTGGGCCGCGTCTACGAAGAGGTGCGCGAGCGGGCGATCAAGGAAGGCGACGTGGCAGGCGGCCGCTTGCTGGGCGTGATGATCAAGCATGGGCTGCGCGCGCAATTGCGCACCGCCAACCTGCTGACCGGCCAGCTTTACGTGGTGCTGGACAACGTGCCGAACGCCAAGCCCGTCGAGTTCGTGATGTCCGAGCCCGCGATCATCCCCACGGTGCCGGGCAATCTGGACCAGCTCCAGCAGCAGGTCACCAACATCGTCACCAAGATCGAGAAGATTCCGTTCGACAAGATCGGCGAGGATCTGCGCGCCACGCTGGCCAGCACGTCCAAGCTGATGAATCGCCTGGACAAGCAGGTGGCGCCCGAGGCGCAGAAGGCGCTCAAGGCGGCCAAGGACTCGATGGCGAACATCAACTCGCTGCTGGCCTCCGACGCCTCGCTGCCGGTCAATACCGAACGGGCGATGCAGGAACTGAGCCGCGCGGCGCGATCGCTGCGCGCGCTGGCCGACTTCCTGCAATCCAACCCCGAAGCCCTGCTGCGCGGCAGAGGCGAAGACCCCATCCCGGGCGCCGGCCCAGTCAGGAACTAGACGCTCATGAAAAGCCGACTCTCTTGCTCCGCAACCCCGTCCCGCAACGGACGCGCCCGCGCCGCGCTGGCCGTGCTGGCGCTGTCCGGCGCGCTGGCGGCCTGCGGGTCGTCGCCGCCCGTTCATTACTACACGCTGCAGACGCCCGAGCGTTCGGCGGCGTCCGGCGCCGCGCCGGGCTCGGCGTCGTTCCTGATCGAGGTGCAGGCCGTCACGTTGTCCACGCAGGCCGATCAGCCGCAACTCATGGTGCGCACCGGCGACGGCAGCATTTCCGCCCTGTATTCCGAGCGCTGGAGTTCGCCGCTGGGCGACGAATTGCGCAATGCCTTGTCCGATGCGCTCAAGCGCGATCTGGGCGCGCTCGATGTGCAGATGGTCAAGCCGGGGCCGGGGGCGCCGATCTGGCGCGTGCAGACCGACGTGCAGCGGTTTGAAATGGTGTCCGGCAGCATGGCGCAACTGGATGCCACGTGGCGCGTGCGGCCCGTCGACACCAAGGGCACGGGCCTGTTGTGCCGCAGCGTTGTCACCGAAGACGTTTCCGATGACGCCATTCCCACCCTGATCGCCGCGCAACAGCGCGCGGTGGTGAGCCTGGCGGGCGTCATGGCGGCAGCCATTCGCGGCCAGACCCCGGCGGGGTCCGGCTCGGTCCAGATGATGGGATGTTCCGCGCTGAAGGAATGATCCGCCCCGAGTCCTTGGGATAAACCTCGCGATCTCAAGCGGTTAACTAGGTTCAACCTAGGGTTAACCTTAATACAAACGCGGTTGCAACCTGTCTAGCATACGGTCCTACCCATACTGGGTTCCGATCGGGCCCAGTTACACCTTTGCCATGCGACAGGAAGCAATCTCTTATGGCCAGCACGACCCTCGGCGTCAAAGTCGACGATGCACTCCGCGACCGCCTGAAAGCCGCCGCCAACAAGCTCAACTGCACGCCGCACTGGCTGCACAAGCAAGCGATCCTGTCCTATCTGGACAAGATCGAGCGCGGTCATCTCCCCGCCGAGATGTCCCACCTGAGCGCGGATGCCGCGGGTGAAGAGGATGCGGCCGAATCCCATGCCGCGCCCACGCCGCCGTTCTATGAATTCGGGCAGGACGTGCAGCCGCAGTCCGTGCTGCGCGCCGCCATCACGGCGGCCTATCGCCGTCCCGAGCCCGAGTGCGTGCCGCTGCTGCTGGGCCAGGCCCGCGTGCCGAACCTGGAAAAGGTGCACGCGATGGCGGCCGGCCTGGTCAAGAAGCTGCGCGGCAAGCGCACCGGTGGCGGGGTCGAGGGCCTGATCCAGGAATTCTCGCTTTCCAGTCAGGAAGGCGTGGCGCTGATGTGCCTGGCCGAAGCGCTGCTGCGCATTCCCGACCGCGCCACGCGCGACGCGCTGATCCGCGACAAGGTCGCCCGCGGCGATTGGAAGTCGCACATGGGCGGTTCGCAGTCGCTGTTCGTCAACGCCGCGACCTGGGGTCTGATGATCACGGGCAAGCTGGTGGCCGTGAGCAGCGAGCAGTCGTTGTCCAAGGCGCTGACGCGCCTGATCGGCAAGGGCGGCGAGCCGTTGGTGCGCAAGGGCGTGAACATGGCCATGCGCATGATGGGCGAACAGTTCGTGTCGGGCCAGACGATATCTGAAGCCCTGGCCAACAACCGCAAGATGGAATCGCGCGGCTTCCGCTATTCGTACGACATGCTCGGCGAAGCCGCGACCACGGCGGAAGATGCCGACCGCTACTACGCCTCGTATGAGCAGGCCATCCATGCGATCGGCAAGGCCGCCGCGGGGCGCGGCATCTACGAAGGCCCCGGCATCTCCATCAAGCTGTCGGCCCTGCATCCGCGTTACTCGCGCGGCCAGCGCGAGCGCGTCATGGCGGAACTGCTGCCGCGCGTGAAGGCGCTGACCATCCTGGCGCGCAGCTACGACATCGGCCTGAACATCGACGCCGAAGAAGCCGACCGCCTGGAGATCTCGCTGGATCTGCTTGAAGCGCTGTGCTTCACGCCGGAACTGGAAGGCTGGAGCGGCATCGGCTTCGTCATCCAGGCTTATCAGAAGCGTGCGCCGTTCGTTATTGATTACGTGATCGACCTGGCCCGCCGCAGCCGTCACCGCGTGATGGTGCGTCTGGTGAAGGGCGCCTACTGGGATAGCGAAATCAAGCGCGCCCAGGTCGACGGTCTGGAAGGCTATCCGGTCTACACCCGCAAGCTGTACACGGACGTGGCGTACATCGCCTGCGCCCGCAAGCTGCTGGCCGCGCCCGAGGCCGTGTATCCGCAGTTCGCCACGCACAACGCCTACACGCTGGCCGCGATCTATCAGCTTGCCGGTCAGAACTACTACCCCGGCCAGTACGAATTCCAGTGCCTGCACGGCATGGGCGAGCCGCTGTACGAAGAAGTGGTTGGCCCGCTGACCCAGGGCAAGCTCAACCGTCCGTGCCGAATCTACGCGCCGGTCGGCACGCACGAAACGCTGCTGGCGTACCTGGTGCGCCGCCTGCTCGAAAACGGCGCCAACACCTCGTTCGTGAACCTGATCGGCGATGAAACCATCCCGGTCGAAACGCTGGTCGCCGACCCCGTGGAAGCCGCCTCGCGCATCACGCCGCTGGGCGCGCCGCACGAGAAGATTCCGTTGCCGCGCGAGCTCTACGGCAATCCGCAGGACGGCGCGCGCGCCAACTCGGCCGGCCTGGACCTCAGCAACGAACATCGCCTGGGCTCGCTGTCGGCGGCGCTCTTGGCCAGCGCCGGCACGCCGTGGCGCGCCGGTCCGATGCTGGGCGAAGGGAGTGAGCACTGGGATGCCGCCAAGGCAATCGAAGTGCGCAACCCCGCCAATCTGCGCGACGTGGTCGGCCATGTCATCGAAGCCGACTCGGCCGATGCGGAAGTCGCCCTGCGCGCCGCCGCCAACGCCGCGCCGATCTGGCAGTCCACGCCGGTCGCCGAGCGTGCCCAGTGCTTGCGCCGCGCGGCGCAGTTGCTGGAAGAGCAGATGCAGACCTTGCTGGGCCTCATCGTGCGCGAAGCCGGCAAATCGCTGCCCAACGCCATCGCGGAAGTGCGCGAGGCCGTGGACTTCCTGCGCTACTACGCCGATCAGGCCGAGCAGGAATTCAGCAACGATACGCACCGTCCGCTGGGCACCGTGCTGTGCATCAGCCCCTGGAATTTCCCGCTGGCAATCTTCACCGGTCAGGTCGCTGCTGCGCTGGCGGCGGGCAATACCGTGCTGGCCAAGCCGGCCGAGCAGACCCCGCTGATCGCGGCGCAAGCCGTGGCCATCCTGCGCGCGGCCGGCGTGCCCGCTGGCGCCGTGCAGTTGCTGCCGGGCCGCGGCGAAACCATCGGCGCGCAACTGGTTGCCAATCCTGGCGTGCGCGGCGTGATGTTCACCGGCTCGACCGACGTGGCCCGCATCATCGCCCGCACCCTGGCCGACCGTCTGGACGATAACGGCCACACGATCCCGCTGATCGCGGAAACTGGCGGCCAGAACGCCATGGTGGTGGACTCGTCGGCCCTGTCGGAGCAGGTCGTGTTCGACGTGCTCAGTTCGGCCTTCGATTCGGCGGGCCAGCGTTGCTCGGCGCTACGCGTGCTGTGCGTGCAGGAAGACAACGCGGACCACGTGCTGACGATGCTGCGCGGCGCGATGCGCGAGCTGGCCGTCGGCAACCCGGATCGCCTGTCGGTCGACGTGGGCCCCGTGATCGACACCGATGCCCGCAACGGCATTCAGCGTCACATCGAAACCATGCGCACGGCCGGCCATCGCATCGACCAGGTCGAGCTTAACGGCGAATGCCGCCACGGCACCTTCGTGCCGCCGACCATCATCGAGATCGACAACGTCAGCGAGCTGACCCGTGAAGTCTTCGGGCCGGTGCTGCACGTGGTGCGCTACAAGCGCGACGAACTCGACGCGCTGCTCGACGCCGTCAACGGCACGGGATACGGGCTGACATTCGGTGTGCACACGCGTATCGACGAAACCATCGCGCACGTGACGGGCCAGGTTCACGCCGGCAACGTCTACGTCAACCGCAACATCGTGGGCGCCGTGGTGGGCGTGCAGCCGTTCGGCGGCGAAGCGCTGTCGGGCACGGGTCCGAAGGCGGGCGGTCCGCTGTACATGTACCGCCTGCTGGGCACGCGCCCCGCAGGCCTGCCGCCGGCCCTGGACGCCGCGGCGCCGCTGCCGCAGCGCATCGCGCTGCCCGGCCCGACGGGCGAGACCAACACGTATATGGTCGAGCCGCGAGGCGCCGTGTATTGCGTGGCCGCCACCGAGGCCGGCGCTCGGGCGCAGTGGTCCGTGGCCCGTCTGACGGGCAACCATGCCTGGTTTGCGGACACGCCGGCCGCGCAGGCGCTGCTGGCGACGCTGGACGCCGATCAGCAGGGCCAGGCAGGCATCCTTCCGGATGCCGACGTCGACGAGGCCGACTACCAGGCCGTGTTGTTCGAAGGTGATGGCGACGCGCTCAAGGCGCTGAACCAGCGCATCGCGCGGCGTCCGGGTCCCATCCTGGCGGTGCATGGCCTGACCTCCGACGCCTTGGCGGCGGGCGCCAGCTACGTGCCGGAACGCCTCTTGACCGAGCGTTCCGTCAGCGTCAACACGGCGGCGGCGGGCGGCAATGCCAGCCTCATGACCATCGGTTAAGCGTGACCAGGGGTACCCCTCGGAAAACTGAGGGTTATCTCCAATATCGGGCTAGGTTGCACTGGAACGAAAATCCGGTCGCACCTCTGGCCTGGCTGTCGCAATCCGGCATTCAGGCTCTGCAGAAAATGCATGCGCGGGACCCGGCTATCACTGGGCCCGCGGTAGTAAAAAACCAAAAGCCTGGCTAAAAGCTCAGGTATAACAAGGCCTTAGTCCGATATTTCGGAGGATTCCCCATGAAGTTCCGCACCACTTTGAAGCTTCTCGCTGCAAGCATCGCCGCCGCCGGCATGACGGCCGCCGTGCAGGCCGCCGACGTCAAGTTCGGCTTCGCAGCCCCGCTGACCGGTCCGCAATCGCACTACGGCGAGGACATGCAGAACGGCCTGAATCTGGCCCTCGAAGAAGCGAACAAGAAGGGCATCAAGATTGATGGCGAGACGGCCAAGTTCGTGCTGGTGTCGCGCGACGACCAGGCTGATCCGCGCGTGGGCGTGCAGGTTGCCCAGCAACTCGTCGACCAGGACGTCGTGGGCATCCTGGGCCACTTCAACTCGGGCACCACGATTCCCGCGTCGCGTGTCTACCACGATGCCGGCCTGCCGCAGATCGCCATGGCGACCTCGCCCGAATACACCAAGCAAGGCTACGAAACCACGTTCCGCATGATGACCAGCGACACCCAGCAGGGCGCCGCGGTCGGCAAGTTCATCGTGCAGAACCTGAAGGCCAAGAAGGTCGCGATCATCGACGACCGCACCGCCTACGGCCAAGGCTTGGCCGACGAGGTCGAGAAGGCCGTCAAGGCCGCCGGCGGCCAGGTCGTGCGCCGCGAATACACCACCGACAAGGCCAACGACTTCACGGCCATCCTGACCAACATCAAGGGTTCCGCGCCTGACGCCATCTTCTACGGCGGCCTGGACGCACAGTCCGGCCCGATGAAGCGCCAGCTCGCCACGCTGGGCCTGAAGGCCCCGCTGGTGTCCGGCGAAATGACGCGTAGCGACACCTTCATCAAGCTGGCCGGCGACGCCGCCGACGGCACCTATGCCTCGCTGGCCGGCGTGCCGCTGGACAAGATGGCCGCGGGCAAGGACTTCGATCAGAAATACCAGGCCCGCTTCAAGAAGGCCCCCGGCGTCTACGCGCCGTACGCCTACGACGGCGCCTGGAATATGATCACGGCCATCGAAGAGGCCGGTTCCGCCGACCCCGAAAAGTACCTGCCCAAGCTGGCCAAGCTGAACCGCAAGGGCGCGACGAGCGAGCACATTTCCTACGACGACAAGGGCGATCTGAAGGAAATCTCGGTCACCATCTACGAAGTCAAGAACGGCAAATGGGAGATGGTTGAAACGATGGTCAGCCAGGCTAACTAAGCCGGCTTGAAACCAGGGCGGAGCTGGCCTGGCGCCGCTAGCCGCGCGCCACTAACCGTGCGCCACTAGCCGTGTGCCACTAGCCGTACGCCACGATCCGCCCGCTTTTTTCTGCATGCGCCGTCCGGCGCTGCGGCGCGCGACGCGCGGCCAGACCTTTGCGCCCTGGCCGCCCCGCGCGATTCTTCCAGGCTTATTCAGCGGCCCCTATGGATATCTTCATTCAACAACTGATTAACGGCGTCACGCTCGGCAGCGTGTACGCCCTGGTCGCCCTTGGCTACACCATGGTGTACGGCATCATCGGGCTGATCAACTTTGCGCATGGCGACGTCGTCATGATCGGCGCGATGGCGGCCACCACGGTCGCCATTTCGCTGGTGGGCGGCGATCCCGGCGCCTCGGCCTTCGTGGTGCTGGGCGTCGGCCTGCTGGTCTCCGTGCCCCTGTGCATGGCGGTAGGCTGGACGGCCGAACGCGTGGCTTACCGGCCGCTGCGCCGCGCGCCGCGTCTGGCGGCGCTGATCACGGCCATCGGCGTGTCCATCATCCTGCAGAACGTGGTGATGATGGCCTGGGGCCGCAATTACCTGAACTTCCCGCAAGTGCTGTCGCCGAGGGTGTTCGAGTTTGCCGGCGCACGCATGAGCTCGCTGCAGATCGCCATCGTGGTGATCGCGGCGCTCATCATGGGCGGACTGCTGGCCGTCGTGCACAAGACCCGGCTCGGCACCGCGATGCGCGCCACCGCGCAGAACCGCGAGGTCGCGGGCCTGATGGGCGTGAACATCAACACGGTGATCTCGGCCGCCTTCCTGATCGGCTCGGCGCTTGCGGCCGTGGCCGGCATGATGGTCGCCACGTATTACGGCGTGTCGCAATACACGATGGGCTTCATGCTGGGCCTGAAGGCCTTCACCGCCGCGGTGCTGGGCGGGATCGGCAACCTGGTTGGCGCGATGGCCGGCGGCCTGCTGCTGGGCATCATCGAATCGCTGGGCGCGGGCTACATCGGCGACCTGACGGGCGGCTTCCTCGGCAGCCATTACCAGGATGTGTTTGCGTTCTTCGTGCTGGTGCTCGTCCTGATCTTCCGTCCCTCGGGTCTCCTGGGTGAACGGGTGGGGGATCGCGCATGAGTACGCATCCGAAGAAAAGCGGGTTCTCGACCCGCAACCTGATCGGCATCGCGCTGATCGGCCTCGTGCTGGCCGTGCTGCCGTTCGTGATCGGCATGGCGGGGCAAAGCTGGGTCCGTCTTCTGAACTTCGCACTGCTGTATGTGATGCTGGCGCTGGGCCTGAACATCGTCGTGGGCTTTGCGGGCCTCCTGGACCTGGGCTACATCGCGTTCTACGCGGTGGGCGCCTATACCTGGGCGTTGCTTGCGTCGCCGCATTTCGGGTTGCACCTGCCGTTCTGGGCGATCCTGCCGATCGCGCTGGCGGTAGCGTGCCTGTTCGGCGTGCTGCTGGGGGCGCCGACACTCAAGTTAAGGGGCGACTACCTGGCGATCGTGACGCTGGGGTTCGGCGAAATCATCCGCATCTTCCTGAACAATCTGAACGCGCCCATCAACATCACGAACGGGCCGCAAGGCATTAACCGCATCGACAGCTTCAAGGTCGGTGAGTTCGTGTTTGGCCGCACGCAGAACCTGATGGGCATCCGCTTCTCGGGGCCGGAAAAGTACTACTACCTGCTGCTCGCGCTGACGCTGATCATCATCGTGGTCTGCGTGCGGCTGCAGAATTCCCGCATCGGCCGCGCGTGGGAGGCCATCCGCGAAGATGAAATCGCCGCCAAGGCGATGGGCATCAACACGCGCAACATCAAGCTGCTGGCCTTCGCAATGGGCGCGTCGTTCGGCGGCGTCGCCGGCGCGCTGTTCGCGTCGATGCAGGGCTTCGTCAGCCCAGAAAGCTTTTCGCTCATGGAGTCCATTTCGATCCTGTGCATGGTGGTGCTCGGCGGCATGGGCCACATTCCCGGCGTCATTCTGGGCGCGCTGATCCTGGCTGCCTTGCCCGAGTTCCTGCGCGCCGTCGTGGAGCCCGTCCAGGTGAAGCTGTTCGGCGAAGTCGTGCTGGATCCGGAAGGCGTACGCATGCTGCTGTTCGGCTTGGCGATGGTGTGCGTGATGCTGTTCCGTCCGGCTGGCCTGTGGCCATCGGCGGTGCGCAAACGCGAACTGGCCAGCAAGACCCAGGGAGGCGCGGCATGAGCAAACTGCTGCAAGCCCAGGGACTGGGCAAGCGCTTCGGCGGCCTGCAGGCCTTGTCGGGCGTCAGTTTCGATATCGAACAGGGCGAGATCTACGGCCTGATCGGCCCGAACGGCGCGGGCAAGACCACGCTGTTCAACGTGCTGACCGGCCTTTACATCCCCGAGGAAGGCACCTGCACGTTCAACGGCGAATCCATGTCGGGCAAGAAGCCGCACGAGGTCGCCTATGCGGGCCTGGCGCGCACCTTCCAGAACATCCGCCTGTTCGCCAACCTGAGCGCAATCGAGAACGTGATGATCGGCCGCCACATGCGCACCCGCGCCGGCGTGCTGGGCGCCGTGCTGCGCACACGTGCGACGCGTGCCGAAGAAGCCGCCATCGAGGCGCGCGCTCAGGAGCTGCTGGACTACGTCGGCATCGGCCATCGAACCAACGATGTGGCGCGGTCTCTCCCGTATGGCGATCAGCGGCGTCTGGAAATCGCGCGCGCGTTGGCGACGGATCCCAAGTTGTTGGCGCTGGACGAACCGGCCGCCGGCATGAACGCGTCGGAAACGGTGGTGCTGCGCAAGCTGGTCGAGAAGATCCGCGCGGACGGCGTCACCGTGCTGCTGATCGAACACGACATGAAGCTCGTCATGGGCCTGTGCGATCGCGTGCTGGTGCTGGAGTACGGGAAAGTGCTGGCGATGGGCAAACCCGCCCAGGTGCAGCGCGTTCCCAAGGTCATTGAAGCGTATCTGGGTGCGGGCGCCGCGCAGGATCCGCTGATCCACAACGAGGGCCAGGCAACATGACGGCATCCCAACCCCTGCTCGAGCTGCGGGGCCTGCAAGTGTCCTACGGCGGCATCCGCGCGGTGCGTGGCATCGACCTGCGCGTGGACGAAGGCGAACTGGTCTGCCTGATCGGCGCCAACGGCGCGGGCAAAAGTACGACGCTGCGCTCCATCTGCGGACTGGTGCCGCTGGCCGGCGGCGAAGTCGTCTACGCCGGGCAATCCATTGGCGGCCAGAAGTCGCATGAACTGGTCCGCAAGGGCCTGGTCATGGTGCCCGAAGGCCGCGGCATCTTCGGTCAGCTGACCATCGAGGAAAACCTGGCGATGGGCGGCTACATTCGCCGCGACGCCGCCCAGATCCGGCAGGACACGGATCGCGTCTTCACCTTGTTCCCCCGCCTTGCCGAACGCCGCAAGCAGGCCGCCGGCACGCTGTCGGGCGGCGAGCAGCAGATGGTGGCGATGGGCCGCGCGATGATCGCGCGTCCCAAGCTGCTGCTGCTGGACGAACCGTCGATGGGTCTCGCGCCCTTGATGGTGGAAAAGGTGTTCGAAGTGGTGCGCACCATTGCCAGCGAAGGCGTCACCATTCTGCTCATCGAGCAGAACGCGCGCCTGGCCCTGGAAAACAGCCATCGCGGCTACGTGATGGAGTCGGGCGAGATCACCTTGTCCGGCCCCGCGCGCGACATGCTGCACGATCCCAAGGTGCGCGCGGCGTACCTGGGCGAAGTGGGGTAATCAAGCGCACGCAAGGCGGTCTTGCCGCCTTGCGCTCCCTCTCTTTAAGCCTGCACCGGTTCACGGTCCACGGCCGCGACCACCCCGGCGCCGATCAGCGCGTCGATCTCTTCCTTGCCGTAGCCGAATTCTCCCAGGATCGCGATGGAATCCTCGCCCAGCCGCGGCGCGGCGCGATGGTAGCGGGCGGGCGTGGCCGACAGTTTCACGGGCATGCCTACGGTGCGCACCTTGCCCGCCACGGGATGGTCCTGTTCCACCACCATTTCACGCGCCAGCGTCTGTGGGTGCGACAACGCCTGCGCGATCGAATGCACCGGGCCGGCGGGCACACCGGCGGCATCGAAGATGTCCAGCCATTCCTGCGCATCACGGGTCTTCAGGATGGCGGAGATTTCCTCCACCAATTCGTCGCGGTTCTGCATGCGGTCGCGGTTGCGGGCAAAGCGCGGGTCTTCCGCCCATTCGGGCCGGCCCAGCGCCTGCGCGATGCGCTGCCAGTTCTTCTCGTTGGCGCCGCCGATGATGATCCAGTCGGTGCGCGTGGGAAACGCCTGGTACGGCGCGCTCAGCACATGCGCCGATCCGGTGGGGCCGGGCGAGACGCCGCTGCCGAAATAGATGGCGGCGTGCCAGTAGAGCTGCTGCAGGCTGGCTTCCAGCAGCGAGGTTTCGACGATCTGGCCTTCGCCGGTGCGCTGCTTGTGCTGGTACGCGGCCAGCACGCCGAAGGCCGCGAGCAGGCCCGCGTTGATGTCGGCCACCGAGTTGCCGGTGCGCAGCGGCGGACCACCGGGTTCGCCGGTGATGGCCATCAGCCCTGAAAATCCCTGCGCCACCAGATCGAAGCCGCCTTTGTCCGCAAAGGGACCGGTCGTGCCGTAGCCGGACACGGCGCAGTAGATCAGGCCCGGATTCTCCTTGCGCAGCGTCTCGTAGCCGAGCCCCAGCTTTTCCATCGTTCCCTTGCGGAAGTTCTCGGTCACCACGTCGGCGTCGCGGATCATGCGCAGGAGCACCTTCTTGCCATCGGGGTGCTTCAGGTCCAGCGCGATGGCGCGCTTGTTGCGGTTGAGCATCAGGTAGGGCGCCGAGATGCCGTTGATCTGTGGGTCGCGGTACTGGCGCGAATCGTCGCCGCCGTCGATCTTTTCGACCTTGATGACGTCGGCGCCCAGGTCGGCCAGCATCATGCCGCAGGTGGGGCCGGCCATGATCTGCGACAACTCGATGACGCGCATGCCGGCAAGCGCGCCGGCAGGGGCATCGGAGGCGGGGGAGTGCGAGCGGCCGGAGCCGCGGGTGTCGTTGTGCATGCGTGTTCCTCGATCTTTCGTTCAGCGGCCGGTGAATTGCGGCTTGGTTTTGGCCAGGAAGGCGCGATAGCCTGCGCGGAAGTCCTCGGTGTCGAAGCAGTCGAAGGCCTCGTCGCGGTCGGCGTCGGTCAGGGTCTTGCCCTGCACCAGATTGCGCACGAACTTCTTGTGCCAGCGGGCCACCAGCGGCGCGCCATCGGCGATCCGGCGTGCGGCCGCCTGCGCCTCGTCGGCCACTTGGCCGTCCGCCACCACGCGCGAGACGACGCCCAGGCGCAAGGCTTCAGCGGCGTCGAAGATGTTGCCTTCCAGCAGCACCTGAAGCGCCACGGTCGGGCCGACCAGCCGAACCAGCGGCGCCAGTTCCGAGTACGACATCACGAGACCCAGATTCTTGATGGGCACGCCGAACCGCGAGCTTTCGCCGCAGATGCGCAGGTCGGCCAGGCTGGCGATCTCCAGCCCGCCGCCCACGCAGATGCCGTGGATCTGCGCGACCACGGGGTGGCGGCAGCCGCCGATTGCCTCGATCGTGCGGCGCATGATGGCGCCGTATTCCACCGCCTGGCGCTTGTTGCTGCGCGCGGTCTCGAATTCGCCGATGTCGTTGCCGGGCGAAAACGCCTTCTCGCCCGCGCCGCGCAGCAGCACGCAGCGCACGCTGTCATCGCGGTCCAGTTTGAGAAACGTATCGCCCAGCAGCCGCCAACTGTCGATGGTGAACGCGTTGAGTTTTTCTGGCCGGTTCAGCACCACGGTAGCGATGTCGCCGTCGCGCTCGAGCAGGATGGGCGAGGTTCCAGGGGTAGTGGTAGCAGTCATGGGTTTCCTTTGGCATGCGCGGGGGAGCGTCCCCCGCCGGATGGGTTGGGCCAGCGGCCGGGGAGGCTTACTGCTTCTTCAGGCCCAGGCTGGCGGTGAGCTTGCCGTACTTGCTCCATTCATCTCGCACGTAGGACGCGAAGGCCGCGGGGGTTTGCGGGCCGCCGCCCAGGTCCATGCCCTGGTCCGCCAGCTTCGCCGCGATCTCGGGATCGGCAAGTGTCTGGGCCAGCGCCCGATCCAGCTTGTCCATGATCGGACGGGGCAGTTGGGCGGGCGCGAGGACGGCGTACCACTGCACGACGTCCAGACCCTTGATGCCGGATTCGGCCAGCGTCGGGACGTCGGGCAGCCGCTTGCTGCGTTGCGGGCTGGTCACGGCCAGCGGGCGCAGCTTGCCCGCCTGGATCTGGTTGATCGCGCCGGGCAGCGTGTCGAAGTTCAGGTCCACGTTGCCGCCCAAGAGATCGGTCATGGCCTGGCCGCTGCCTTTGTAGGGCACGTGCTCCATCGACACGCCGGCAATCTGCGAGAACCGCGCGGCGCTCAGGTGCTGCGGGCTGCCCATGCCGGATGAGGCGTACAGCAGTTGCTTGGGCTTGGCCCGGGCGTCGTCCACCAGGTTCTGCACGGTGGTGTAGGCATGCTTGGTGGGGTTCACGACCAGCACGTTGGGCACCGACCCGATGTAACGCACCGCCGTGAAATCCTTGTTGGGGTCGATGTTGGACTGCACGACATACGGGGCGGCGACGGTGGACTGCATGTTGGCCAGAAGCAGCGTGTAGCCGTCCGGGTCGGCCTTCACCACGTAATCGGCCGCGATCAGGCCGGAGGCGCCCGGCTTGTTCTCGACCACCACCTGCTGGCCGAGCAGGGTAGACAGGCGCGCGGAAAGAATCCGGGCCGACACGTCGGTGCCGCCGCCCGGGACGAACCCGACGACCAGACGAATCGGTCGTTCCGGCCATTTCGAGTAGTCCTGCGCCAGGGCGGGGCTGGCGGCCGAGAGTCCGGCGGCCAGCGTCAGAACGCCGATCCAGGCGCGAGCATGCTTTTTCATAGGGTCTCCTTTGGTGGATGAGGCCTGCCCAGGGGCTGCTTGCTCTATGATTTGGGTCAGGTTGGTATGCCGTTGGTGTTTGGTATACCAGATACAAAAATAGTCGAAGTCGCGAGCATGAACAACCCATGGCTAACCCTGAACCCCTGATTGCCGACGTGTCCGTCCCCGATTTGGCCATCCACCATCCCACCTTGCCGGCGGTCGTGGCGGAACGGCTTCGCCAATTGATCATCGACGGCACCCTCAAGCCGGGCACCTGGCTGAACGAACGGGATCTGTGCGATCAACTCAAGATTTCCCGCACGCCGCTGCGTGAGGCGTACCGGATGCTGGCCTCGGATGGCCTGGTGACCTTGCAGCCCAAGCGCGGGGCGATGGTGATCGAACTGTCCGCCGAAGACATCGAAAACATCTTCGACGTGCTGTCCGTGCTGGAAGGGCTGGCGGTGCGCAGCGCCGCCGAGCGCGCGTCCGAGGCGGAGCTGGCCCAGATCGCGCGCCTGCATGCGCAGATGCTTGAAAACTATGAGAAACGCGACATCCGCGCGTACTTCGCGGCCAGCATGGGCACCCACATCGCGATCAATCGCGCCGCGCACAATCCGGCGTTGTCACACTCCTACGACCGGTTGAACCTGCAGGTGCAGGCCCTGCGCTACAAATCCAATTTCGACCTGGATGAGTGGACGACGGCGGTCGCCGACCACGAGGCCTTTGTGCAAGCGCTGTTGGCGCGCGATGGCGAACGCGCCGAAGCGCTGATTCGCAAGCACGTCGGCGGCAAGAAGGCCTACAACCTGCGCGGCCGGACCGGCAACGGCGCGGCCTGAGGGCATGGCGGCGGGCGCCGCCATGCAGTGGGGAATCAGGCGGGCTGCGCGACCACGCGCTTTCTGCCGATCATCAGGGCAAGCACGGCGGCGATGATGCCCGTCGCGCCCGACACCACGAAGGCCATCTGGTAATTGCCCTGGGCTTCGCGCAATGCGCCCGCCATCCAGGCGGCGCTGGCCGCGCCCATCTGATGGCCCGCCACGATCCACCCGAAGACGATCGACGCGTCGCGCTCGCCGAAGGCTTCCGTCGTCAGGCGCAGCGTCGGCGGCACCGTGGCGATCCAGTCCAGGCCGAAGAAGATCGCAAAGATCGACAGGCTGTAGAACGAGAAGTCGGAGTAGGGCAGGTACATCAGCGAGAGGCCGCGCAACGCGTAGTAGACGAAGAGCAGCTTGCGCGGGTCGTAGCGGTCGGTCAGCCAGCCGGATGCCGTGGTGCCGAGCAGGTCAAAGATGCCCATCATGGCCAGCAAGCCGGCCGCCTGCACCTCGGGCATGCCGTGGTCGCCGCAAAGCGCGATCAGGTGCGTGCCGACCAGGCCGTTCGTGGTGAAGCCGCACACGAAGAAGGTGGCGAACAGATACCAGAACGTGCGGGTCTTGGCCGCCCGCGCCAGCGTGCCGAACGTGGCGGCCACCATGCCCGTGCGCGGCGCGGCGGGCGCGGGCGGGGCGAGCGGATCGCTGCCGAACGGCACGAGCCCCACGCTGGAGGGGCGATCGGGCACCAGCCACCACGCCAGCGGCACCAGCGCGGCTGCGGCGGCCGCCACGGTCCACACCACGCGAGTCCAATCGCCGGACGACGCCAGCGCGGCCAGGACCGGCAGGAATACGAGCGTGCCGGTGGCGGCGCTGGCGGTCAGCAGGCCCATCATCAGGCCGCGGTGCTTGACGAACCAGCGGTTGACCACGGTGGCGCCCATCACGATGGCCACGGCGCCCGAGCTGAGGCCTGAGAACACGCCCCAGGTCATGATCAGGTGCCAGGGCTCCGTCATGTACGCGCTAACGGCGCTGGAGGCCGACATCAGGATCAGCGCGGTGATCAGCACGCGCCGCAGTCCAAAGCGTTCCATTGCGGCGGCGGCAAAGGGGCCCACCAATCCGTACAGAAAAATGCCCAGTGCGGCGGCAAACGAAATGGAGCTTCGGCTCCAGCCAAACGTTTCTTCCAGTGGCACCAGCAGCACACTGGGCGAAGATCGCAGTCCGGCCGCGACCAGCAGTGACAGGAAGATCACGCCGACGACCACGAACGCGTACTTCTGGCCGGCGCGGCGGAACGGAAAGGGAGGGTGGGCTATACTCATGTTACTGACCGGTACGTATTGAGGTGTGCGCATAGTACGTACCGGTCAGTAACATCGTCAAGCGCTTTTTGGCGACCCTGTTTTCGGGCGGGCTGATCGATGCCATCCCGCAGAAAAGGAGCCCAGCATGGCCAGTAAGAATCCCGCCGCAGCCGGTGATGCCGGCAACACCGGCAACTCCGGCAAACCCGCGTCCAAGCCGCTCCTGGCGGCCGACCGCATCCGCAAGACCGCCCGCGAGATGTTCTACCGCGACGGCATCCGCGCGGTGGGCGTGGACGCCATCGTCACCCAGGCGGGCGTGACGAAACCCAGCCTGTACCGCAGCTTTTCCTCGAAGGACGAACTGGCTGCCGCGTACCTGCGCGACTACGACGCTGAATTCTGGGCGCGTTTTGACGCCGCCTGCGCCGCCCATCCGGGCGATCCGCGCGCCCAGCTGCTCGACTATCTGACCGGCATGGCCGGCCGCGCCGTGCAGAACGGCTACCGGGGCTGCGGGCTGACGAACGCGGCAGTCGAGTACCCGGAGTCGGAACACCCCGCCCGCGCCGTAGCCGTCGAGCACAAGCGCGAACTGCGCCGCCGGCTGAACGACATGGCCGCCGGGATGGGGGCGGAGGATCCGGAAGCCCTGGCCGACGGACTGCTGCTTTTGATCGAAGGCGCATTCGTCTCCAGCCAGATTTTTGGCGAAGGCGGACCGGCGGGCCGGGTGGCTGCGATGGCCGACAAGCTGATCCAGGCGCATCTGCCCCGCCGTACGGGCTAGGGCGCCCGCACAAAAGCGGTGCGTAACCCTGTGCGGCGCGCACCGTTTTGGTGGTGTTTGTCCCCATTGCGCAACGCCGAAAAAAATGTTTGTTATTTTTATTGCAACGCAGCATACGTGGATCTAAGATGGCTTCACGTTGTTCCACATCGCTTTTCTCAAGGAGAGAATCATGAGCGATACCGCGTTGAAAAATGCCCGTATGTCGGATGCGCTGGAGCGGTCCCTGATCCGCGAGGCCATCAAGGCGGAAACCCTGTCCGGTCCTCATGCAGGCTCGCGCTGGTTGCGCCTGAAGCTGCGTATGGCCGCACTGGGCGGCGCCGTCGGCGAGGTCCTGCACAACATGGACGCTGGTCGCCGTCAGCACCCGGTAGTCTCCGCCTACCACTGAAGTCCCCCGCCAGAAAAAACGCCAGCTTTGATCGCTGGCGTTTTTTTTGTCCGATGCAAAGGGCGGCGTGGCCCGGTCAGGCGACGAGGTCCAGCAGCAGATAGCCGTCCAGCACGATGATGCCCACCGTGGCGCCGATGGCGGCCCAGGCCCACGCGCCGCGCAGCACATACACGCCCATCAACGGTTTGCGGCACGCCAGCACCACCAGCGGTCCCAGCGCGAAGGGCAACGCCAGGCTCAGGATGACCTGGCTCAGCACGAGCAGCCCGTCCGGATCCTTGCCGCCGGTGAATGCCAGCAGGCCAACCGCGGCGGCGCCCGCCACCACGCGCGTCATGAGTGCACGGCGGCGGTCCGACCAGTTGCTGCCCACCTGGAAACCCCGCGACAGGATGCGGCCGGCCAGCACGCCAGTGATGGTGGAGCTTTGCCCGGCGGCATACAGCGCCACGGCGAACACCACGGCCGCCCCGATGCCCAGCGTATGACCGATGACGGCGTGCGCGTCGTCCAGACTGGACACCACCATGCCCGATCCGGACAGCGACGCCGCGGCCACGATCATGATGGCCGCGTTGATCAGCATCGCCACGCCCAATGACACGATGGTGTCGTTGCGCGCCACGCGCATCGCCATGCCGCGCGCTTGCGCGGGCAGGTCCTGCGCCCGCTGCGCCAGCGTGCCGGAATGCAGGTACAGGTTGTGGGGCATGAGCGTCGCGCCAAGAATCCCCAGCGCAATCAGGAACCCCTGCGGATCGCGCAGCGCCTTGCCGGTCTCGGTCACGCCGTGCGCCACTTCCGTCCAGGCGGGATTGGCCTTGAACAGCAAGAACACGAACGACAGCGCCACCACGGCCAGCAGCAGGGCGATCACGCGTTCATGCCGGTCGGCATTGCCGCGCGTCATGGACAGCACGGCAAAGGTGCCGATGCCCGTGACGGCGACACCGGCGATGAGGGGCAGGTTGAACAGCAGCCGCAGCGCAATCGCGCCGCCGATCAGTTCGGCCAGCGCGGTCGCCAGGATGGCGGCCTCACCGGCAAGCCAGGCGGCTTTGGCGAGACGTGGGGAAAGGTGGCGGGCGGTGAGGGTGGCCAGATCCTGGCCGGTTGCCAGCGCCAGGCGCGATACGAGCACCTGAAAGCCAAGGGCCAGAAACGCCGACGTGATGACCACCATCAGCAGGCCATAGCCGAAGCCGCTGCCGCCGGCGATGTCGGTGGCCCAGTTGCCCGGGTCGATATAGCCGACGGCGACCAAAATGCCGGACCCGACCATGCGGCGCAGGTTGGCGGAAATCCGCGCGTCCTGCGCCAGGGCGGCATTGCCGCCTGAAATCGCATAGATGAATCCGGTCATGCATCGCTCCTGAGAATGGTTCTCATTGTCCGGAGGCGACGTTGTACCGTCAAATTGATTTTGGCCACGCCCGGGATAGGGCGTGCCAATGATCCGGCCCCGTTCAGAAGCCGGATCGGCCGTGCGCCCGTCAAGACTTGAGCTTGGCGTCCATCGAGATCTTGGCGTTCAGCACCTTGGAAACCGGGCAGCCCTTTTCGGCCTTGCGCGCGGCTTCTTCGAAGGCCTGGGCGGACGCGCCCGGGATGACGGCTTCGACGGTCAGGTGGACGGCGGTGATGGAAAAGCCGTCATCGACCTTGTCCAGCGTGACTTCGGCCTTGGTGTCCAGGCTGTCCGCGACCAGACCGGCCTCGGAAAGGATGTTGGACAGCGCCATGGTGAAGCAGCCGGCGTGCGCGGCGCCCAGCAGCTCTTCGGGGTTGGTGCCCGGCGTGTCGCCGAAGCGGGTATTGAAGCCGTAGGGTTGGCTCTTGAGCGCGCCGCTCTGCGTGGAAATCGTGCCTTTGCCAGTCTTCAGATCGCCCGACCAGGCGGCGGATGCGGTTTTCTTCATACAGGACTCCTGTGTGGGAACGCGGCCGCTCGCGGCGCGTTCTGGGTGGGAGAGGCGCCGTCCCGCGGACGGCGCGCCTTGCCTCAGGCGGCACCGTCGATGATACGGCCCGCCACCCCAGCCGTCGCGGAAAACGCCGGTACGCAACGGCAAGCCGATGTAACGGCATGCCGGCCCTGCACGCGCGCCAGGCATGCCGGCGATGGCAATGGGCCGGCCGCATCAAGAGGCGGTCGTGGCGCATCAGGCAAAATAGCGCCATCTCCTTCACTTCTTCCCAAGAGCCGTAGTCATGCCTCGCATCCTTGCCCGCTACGCCTGCGCTGTCGCGCTGGCCGTTCCTGTCTTGTCCGCTCAAGCCGAAATCGTGATCGGCGTGGACGTGTCCACCACGGGTCCCGCCGCCGCCATCGGCATCCAGACCAACAACGCGATCCGGCTGTGGCCCAACACCCTGGGCGGCGAACCCGCGCGCTACGTGGTGCTGGATGACGGCACGGACGTGAGCCGCGCGGTCAAGAACATGCGCAAGCTGACGTCCGAAGATAAGGTCGACGCCATCGTCGGCCCCAACATTACGGCGTCTGCATTGGCTGGACTGGACGTGCTGGCCGAGACCAAGACGCCGATGATTGCGCTGGCGGCGTCCAGCGTCATCGTCGAGCCGCAGTCGGATCCCAAGCGCACCTGGGCCTTCAAGATGCCGCAGAACGACTCGCTCATGGCGACCGTGCTGGTCGAGGACATGAAGAAAAAGGGCCTGAAGAACGTGGCCTTCATCGGCTTTGCGGATTCGTACGGCGATAGCTGGTGGAAAGAGTTTTCGGCCGCCGCCGGGTCGGACCTGAAGATCGTGGCGCAGGAACGTTTCCAGCGTACCGACGCCTCGGTCGTAGGGCAGGTGCTAAAGGTCATTGCCGCCAAGCCCGACGCGGTGCTGATTGCCGGCTCCGGCACGCCGGCGGCGCTGCCGCAAAAGACGCTGCTGGAGCGCGGTTTCACCGGCGCCGTCTACCAGACGCACGGCATCGGCACGCTGGAGTTCCTGCAGGTGGGCGGCAAGGACGTGGAAGGGACACTGTTCCCCACGGGGCCCGGCGTCGTGGCGCGTGAGCTGCCCGATTCCAACCCGGTCAAGAAGGTGGCCGTGGAATTCGCCGACAAATATGAACAGCAGTACGGTCCGAACACGCTGACGCAGTTCGCTGGCGACGCCTACGGCGCGTATATGCTGCTGGACTCGGCCGTGTCGCGCGCCCTGAAAACCGGCGCCAAGCCCGGCACGCCGGAATTCCGCCTGGCGCTGCGCGACGCGCTGGAGAACACCCGTGATCTGGTCGTGCCCAACGGCATCCTGAACATCACCAAGGACAATCACCAGGGCTTTGACGAGCGCGCCCGCGTGATGGGTACGGTCAAGAATGGGCGTTTTTCCTACGCCGAATAATTGGTGCCATATCTCTGTACCGTTCGTAACGTGTCCTAACGCTCCATAGGGCAACGGACGCCAAAAGCAGGCTTAGGCCTGCTTTTTCATGCCTATATCATTAGTGTCCGAATCATTTCTTAGCGTATTATTTTTAGTGAAGCCATGCACCTAGAAATAAATTCGGGAGAAATAATTCATGACCCTCATCCAATCCAGACGACTGTTGCTGGCCCTGAGCCTGGGCGTGCTCGCCGCATGTTCGGATTCGGGCGGCGACAAGTCCGCGGCCGGGGGCGGCGCGGCCGCCAGCAACGCCAGCACCCTTGAGGCGGCCAAGGCGGCGGGCAAGATCCGCATCGGCTACGCCAACGAGGCGCCGTTCGCGTACATGGATAGCAAAGAGGCCAAGGTCACCGGGGAATCCGTGGAAATCGCCCGCGTGGTGCTCAAGCGCATGGGCGTCAACGAAGTCGAAGGCGTGCTGACCGAGTTCGGATCGCTGATCCCCGGTCTGGCCGCCAAGCGCTTCGACATCATCGCGGCCGGCATGTACGTCACGCCCAGCCGCTGCCAGCAGGTCGCGTTTTCCAACCCGACGTACGGCGTCGGCGAAGCGTTTCTGGTCAAGCAGGGCAATCCCAAGAATCTCCATAGCTACGAAGACGTGCTCAAGAACCCGGACGCCAAGCTGGGCGTCGTGGTCGGCGCCATCGAAGGCGAGTATGCCGAGAAGGTCAAGATCCCGGCCGGCCAGGTGGTCGTGTTTCCGGATGCCGTCAGCGCGCTGTCCGGCGTGCAGGCCGGCCGGGCCGACGCCTATGCCGCCACCGCGCTCACCGTCAACGACCTCATGGGCAAGACGCAAGAGGGCAGCGGGCTGGAGAAGGCCGATCCGTTTACCGATCCGGTCATCGACGGCAAGGGCGTGCGCGGCTACGGCGCCTATGCTTTCCGCACCGACGACAAGGCCTTTGCGGACGCCTTCAATGCCGAGCTCGCCAAGTTCATCGGCACCGACGAACACAAAAAGCTTGTGGCGCCGTTCGGCTTTACCGCCGAGGAACTGCCTCAAGGGGTGACCGCGGACAAGCTCTGCAGCGGACAGTGAGGGGCGCCGATGCAGCTGATGTCTGAACATATCGCGGAGCTGGTGCCGCCCCTGCTCGAGGGGCTGGCCGTCACGCTCCAGATCATGGCGGGCGCGGTGGTCCTGGCGGTGCCGCTTGCGCTGCTGTCCGGAATCGGGCGCCTGTCTTCCCTGCGGCCGGTGCGCTGGACGGCCTCGGTCTACGTCGAGGTCTTTCGCGGCACGTCCGCCCTGGTGCAGCTTTTCTGGTTCTACTTCGTGCTGCCGCTGTTTGGCGTGCAGTTGCCGGCCATGCTGGTCGGCATCGTGGTGCTGGCGCTGAACGCGGGCGCGTACGGTGCGGAAGTGGTGCGCGGCGCCATCCGGGCCGTTCCGCCCGGTCAGCGTGAAGCCGGCGTGGCGCTGAACCTGACGCGGCGCCAGATCATGCAGCGCATCGTGCTGCCGCAAGCGGTGCCCGCCATGTTGCCGCCGGCGGGCAACCTGCTCATCGAGCTGTTGAAGAACACCGCGCTGGTGTCGCTGATCACCATCACCGACCTGACCTTCCGCGGCCAGTTGCTGCGCAGCGAAACCCTGCGCACGACCGAGATCTTCACGCTGATGCTGCTGATGTACTTCGGCGTGGCGCTGCTGATCACCGCGGGCGTGCGCCTGCTTGAGCGGAGGGTCCGAGTCCGATGACACCGATATTCGACTGGTCTTTCGCACTGGAAATCCTGCCCACGCTGGGCTCGGCGCTCGTCATCACCATCCAGGCCACCGTGCTCGGCATGCTGGTCGCGGTCACGCTGGGCTTGGTGCTTGCGATGCTTCGCCGCTCCAGGCTGCGCATCGTGTCGCTGCCCACGGCGTTCTTCATCGAGTTCGTGCGCAGCACGCCGCTGCTGGTGCAGATGTATTTCCTGTTTTACGTCCTGCCGCTGACGGGGGCGCAGATGTCGCCGCTGATGACGGGGATCGTGGCGCTGGGCCTGCACTATGCCACCTACTGCGCCGAGGTCTATCGCGCCGGCATCGAGGCCGTGCCGCGCGGCCAATGGGAAGCCGCCACGGCATTGAACATGTCGCGCTGGCGCACAGCTGTGGGCGTGGTGCTGCCGCAGGCGATCCCGCCCGTGGTGCCCGCGCTGGGCAACTACCTGGTGGCCATGTTCAAGGACACCCCGCTGCTGTCGGCCATCACGGTGGTCGAGCTGCTGCAGCAAAGCAAGATGATCGGATCGGCAACGTTCCGGTACACCGAACCCCTGACCCTGGTGGGCCTGCTGTTCCTGGCGCTGAGCCTGGTCGCGGCCTGGGGCGTGCGCGGCCTGGAGGCCCGCCTGCAACGATTTGGAGGAAAGCGATGAGCGCCAGCGTAAGCATCAAGAATCTGCACAAGCGTTTTGGAGACGTGGAAGTCCTGCGCGGCATCAACCTCGAGATTCCGGCCGGGCAGACGGTGGCCGTCATCGGCCCTTCGGGCTCGGGCAAGTCCACGTTGCTGCGCGTGCTGATGACGCTGGACCCGCCCACCAGCGGCGAGATCGAGATCGACGGCGAACCCATGTGGACCGACGCGCAGGGCCGGCCCGCCGGCGTTAACTCCGAACACCTGCGCAACGTGCGCGGCAAGATCGGCATGGTATTCCAGCACTTCAACCTGTTCCCGCACATGACGGCGCTGGGCAACGCCATGGAGGCGCCGCTGCACGTGCTGGGCATGCCGCGCGACCAGGCGCGCGATCGCGCCGTCGAGTATCTGGAAATGGTGGGGCTGGGCGACAAGCTCGACGTCTATCCCGCGCAGCTGTCGGGCGGGCAGAAGCAGCGGGTCGGCATCGCGCGGGCGCTGGCGATGTGTCCGCAGGTCATGCTGTTCGATGAGGTCACGTCCGCACTGGACCCGGAGCTGGTCGGCGGGATCCTGCAGATCCTGCGCGACCTGTCCGCCCGCCGTAGCATGACGATGATCATCGTCACGCACCAGATGAAATTCGCCGAACGCAGCTCGGACCGCACGCTGTTCTTCGACCAGGGCAACATCGTCGAGGACGCGGAATCGTCGGTGCTGTTCAGCCAGCCCAAGGAGGCGCGCACGCGTCAGTTCCTGGATTCGGTGATTGAAGGGCAGTAGTTGCCGGCTTGACCCTGCCGGAGGCGTTGGGATTGGCGGCGTTTGCATGCATGGGCGCTATGCTGTGACGTCCAACGCACCCGGAGCCTCCTGCATGAGCCATCTGTTCAGCCCCACGTCAATCGGCAACGTCGAATTGCCCAATCGCATCGTCATCGCGCCCATGTGCGAATACTCGGCGGAAGAGGGCCGCGCCACCGACTGGCACATGATCCACTTGGGGCACCTGGCGCTGTCGGGCGCGGCGTTGCTGTTCACCGAAGCCACCGCGGTCGAGGCCGACGGCCGCATCTCGCCGGGGGACCTGGGCCTCTGGTCCGACGAGACCGAAGCCGCACTGGGCAAGGTGGTCGCCGCCGTGCGGCGTTACTCGCCCATCAAGCTGGGCATTCAATTGGGACACGCGGGCCGCAAGGCATCCAGCGATGCGCCCTGGAACGGCGGCCAGCTGGTGCCCGAAAGCGCCGGCGGCTGGCTGGGCTGGGCGCCGTCGGCCGTGCCGCACAACGCGCACGAGCCCGCGCCGCATGCGCTGGACGCCGCGGGTCTTGAACGCGTTCGCAATGCGTTTGTCGACAGCGCCCGCCGTGCGCTGCGCCTGGGCTTTGACGCCATCGAGGTGCACGCCGCGCACGGCTACCTGCTGCATCAGTTCCTGTCGCCCCTGTCGAATCAGCGCGACGACGCGTACGGCGGATCCCTGGAAAACCGCATGCGCTTTCCGCTGGAAATTTTCCAGGCGCTGCGGGAGATCACACCGCCGTCCGTGGCGCTGGGCGTGCGCGTGTCGGCGACCGACTGGGTGGAGGGCGGCTGGGATCTTGATCAGACTTTGGTGTTCGCCGAGGCGCTGAAGGCACGCGGCTGTGAGTTCATCGACGTGTCCAGCGGCGGCGTGTCGCCGCAGCAGAAGATCCCGGTGGGGCCGAATTACCAGGTCCCGTTCGCCGAAGAGATCAAGCGCCGGATCGGCATGCCGACCATCACGGTGGGGCTGATTACCGAGGCCCAGCAGGCGGAAGACATCCTCGCACAGGGCAAGGCCGACATGGTCGCGCTCGCGCGCGGCATGCTGTACGACCCGCGCTGGCCGTGGCATGCAGCGGCCGAATTGGACGGCCAGGTCAGCGCGCCGAAGCAATACTGGCGGTCGCAGCCGCGCGAGTTGAAGGCGTTGTTTGGCGAGACGCGCTTCGGGCAGCGTTAAGGCAGTCAGGCAAGGCCAATGAAAAACGCCGCGATTTGAACTGACCCCCGAAAGTTGGACATTGATCCAACCTTCGGGGGTTTTTATATGGCGAAGTACAACGAGCAGTTCAAGTTAAAGGTGGTGCGGGAGTGTTTGAAGGGCACTGAGAGTGGTCGTTCGGTGGCGGCGCGCCACGAACTGCACCATTCGCTGGTCAGCGGATGGGTCGAGAGCTATCGCGTACATGGCTTGGCGGGTCTTCGCCGGCAGTCTGGGACGTATAGCGCAGCCTTCAAGCAGTCGGTGTTGCGCAAGATCCGCGACCAAGGGCTGTCCGACATCCAGGCCGCGACACTGCTGGGGATCCGCAGTTCAGGTCATATTGGGAAGTGGCGCGCCCAGTATGATGCTGGGGGTATAGAGGCGTTGGCGCGCAAGCGTCCAGGAGCAAGCATGCCCCACAAATACCCCCCGGAGCCCGTGTCCAAGGACATGACTAAAGAAGAGCTTCTCGAGGAAGTTGCGAACCTGCGAGCGGAGTTGGACTACCTAAAAAAGCTCGATGCCTTGATCGAAGCGGAAAAGACCAAAGCGCTCGTTGGAAAGCGCAAGTGGTCCAAGGATTGAGGCATAAGCATCCGCTGGAACGACTGCTGCGTGTGGCCGAGCTGTCACGCAGCACGTTCTACTACCACCTGAAGATGCTGGACGCCGCAGACCCGTACGCTGAGCTAAAGCAACGTATCGGCGCGACCTTCGCGCGTCATAAAGGCCGCTACGGCTATCGCCGTATCACGGCGGTGTTGCGCCAGGCGGGTGATCTGGTGAACCACAAAACGGTGCAGAAACTGATGCAGGCATTGGGCTTGAAGTCGCTTGTGCGCGCCAAGAAGTATCGGTCATACCGAGGCCAGTCACATCACGTGGTGGCCAATGTGTTAGCGCGTGACTTCGAGGCGGCGCAGCCGCACGAGAAGTGGGTTACCGACGTGACCGAGTTCAACGTGCGCGGGGAGAAGTTGTACCTGTCGCCGGTGATGGACCTGTACAACGGCGAGATCGTGGCTTACGAGACCAGCCGGCGACCGGTGTTCAAGCTCGTGGGCAACATGCTGAAAAAGGCGCTGGCTCGGCTACGCCCGGCGGACCGACCTGTCCTGCACTCCGACCAAGGTTGGCAGTACCAGCAACCCGCATACCGACACATGCTCGTAGCCCGGTCAGTAACGCAAAGCATGTCACGCAAGGGCAACTGCCTGGACAATGCAGCCATGGAGAGCTTCTTCGGTACGTTGAAGGCTGAGTTCT
Source organism: Achromobacter spanius (assembly GCF_002966795.1). Classification (GTDB taxonomy): domain Bacteria; phylum Pseudomonadota; class Gammaproteobacteria; order Burkholderiales; family Burkholderiaceae_B; genus Achromobacter; species Achromobacter spanius_D. The sequence continues at coordinate 3,824,139 of NZ_CP023270.1, read as the reverse complement.
TCCACCTGAACCGCTTCGAGAGCATCGAGCAGTTGCAGATCGGCATCAGGCAGTACATCCGTTACTACAATCACGATCGCATCAAGCTCAAGCTAAAAGGCCTGAGCCCGGTGCAATACCGAGCTCAGGCCTTCGGGCTTTAGCTTCTGACCGTCCAACTTCTGGGGGTCAGTTCAGATTGCGGCGTTTTTTTGCACACAGCTTCGGCCGTCGCCAGCCACGCCGCTTACAGCTTGGCGTACGCGGCTTCCAACTCGCGATGCAGCACGTCGGCGAAGTCCGCGCTGGCGGGATCCTGCTGCGACAGCAGGCGCGCCAGCACGACGTTGTCTTCCTCGCCGTTCCAGATCTTGATGTAGGTGCCTTCCTTGTAGCCGTGCTGCTGGCGGAAGATGTTCAGCACGTTCTTGGACACATACTGCGTGTAGGCGTCGTTCCAGGTCATCTCGCAGGCGGTCATCGTCTGCTCCAGGACCTTGAAGCTGGCCCGGCCGCAAACGGCCAGCCCGCCGATCAGCTCGAGCAGTTCCGGCACGTTCAGCGCGTCCAGCGCATAGGTCTTGCCGTCCAGCGCGACCGTCGCCGGCGTGGCCAGGTCGGTCACCAACGCGCGCGCGGCGGCTTCGACGTCGCCAGCCGACTGGACGATCGTGTGCGACAGGTAGAAGTGCAGGATGTCGACCAGTTCCATCTGGACCTGCGGCAGGTCGATGGTCTGCTTCTTCCACCACTTCCAGCCGTAGTGTTCCAGGGCTTCGGCCGATTCAACGAACGCGGCGCGCAGGAAGCGGGCGCCGCCGTTGACCCAGTCCGGATTGATCATGCTGTTCAGATGGCCTTGCAGCTTCAGCATCGTGGCCGCCTGGGCCTGGTTCAATCCGACTACGTTGTTCACTTTCACTCCGGGAGGGGGCTGGTTCAATGGCCGGAAATGTTAGCACCAACGCCAGTCGGCCACGCCCCGGCGATTCAGGCGCCGTCCTTGCGGTATGACGACGGGGTCATGGGCGGCAGCTTGTTCAGCGGCGACTTGCGCGGATTGCGCGCGCTGCTGGCCGCCTTGAACAGCATGAAGGCGAAAAACGCCAGGAACACGGCGGGCATCAGTTCGTCCAGTTCGAACCGGGGACTGTGAAACGCGCGGAAAGCGATGTTGGCCGCGGCCCAACCCGCCATGATGCCGGCCACCGTCAGCACGGCGCCGATCTTGCGTGACCGCGCCTGCCGGGCGAGCGTGATGTTGGCCTCGTCGGGCTGGCCGGGGAACGTCGCCAGAGGCGCCTGCGTTGCGGTGTGCGAACGTGATGACGAAGATCCGGTGTTGCCCCAGGGCGCGTCCGACAGCGAGCCGGATGTCGGGGAGGGCGGTACGGCCACGGGCATTGGAACGGCAACCGGTGCCGTCTGCCTGCGCGCTTCGCGCCGGCTGGCGATGCGGCCCGGCGAAGCGCCTTTCGCGTTGGTCAACTCTTCGATATAGCGCGCGAAATCGCCGTTCTTGGGCTCGGCATCGATGGCCATGACGCTCTCCGGATCAATTGCCCCGCCGCACGCGCACCGGTTGGCGGCGCTTGCGCACCATGGCGAGGAGAAGCCCGCATCCTAGCAAAACCGAGAGCCCCGCGCCGATCATCATGGCGATCTGCTGCGCATTCTGCGCCGTGCCCAGGCTGCGCGCGGTGATATAGCCGGGTGCCAGCATCAGCGGCATCCACAGTACCGCCGAGAGCACGTTGGCCAGCTGGAAGCGGCCATGCGCCATGCCCATCACGCCCGCCACGGTGGGAATCGTGGAGCGGATCGGGCCCAGAAAGCGGCCGATCAGCACCGACGCAAAGCCATAGCGGTAGAAGAACAGCCGCGCCCGGGCCACGCCGGTGCGCTGTTGCTTCAGCGGCCAGCGCCGCAGTACGCCGGGACCCGCCCAGCGGCCCAGATAATACGAGAGCGCGTCGCCCACGATGGCGCCGGCAATGCCCCAGGCGATCACGCCCCACGGCGCCAGCGTGCCGGCGCCGATCAGGCCGCCCGTCAGCAGCATCAGGGCGGTGGCGGGAATGAAAAGTCCGAGGAGTACCATGGACTCGCCCAGCGTAAGCAGGAAGGTGATCGGTCCGGCCCAAGCCTGGTTGGCTTCGATGAACTGGCCGATCTGGGTGATGTATTCATCCATGAATGCAAAGTTGAAAATTAGCTGAACGCAATCGGGTATGTTAACGCCTGCGCGGCTGGCCGGAACGCGGCTAGGCCATTTGGCGTAACGCTCGACGTTGGAGAAACATGGATTCAGTTACACAAGCGGTGCTGGGCGCCAGCATTCAAGGCGCCATGCTGGGGCGCGTGCAGGGCAGACGCGCCCTCATCTATGGCGCGGCGCTTGCTACCTTGCCGGATCTGGACGTCCTGATGAGCTACCCGGATCCGGTGTCGCTCATGACGTATCACCGCGGCTTCTCGCATTCTGTGTTCGTGCTGACCGGCCTGGCGATGCTGCTGGCGTGGCTGATACGCAAGTATTGGCCCAATGCGCCCTATGGCGGGCGCAGGCTGTTCCTGACGATATGGCTGGTCCTGGTGACGCATCCCATCCTGGATGCGTTCACCGTTTACGGCACCCAGTTGTTCTGGCCGCTGGCGCTTACGCCAGAAAGCTGGTCGACCGTGTTCATCATCGATCCGGTGTACACCGTGCCGTTGCTGCTGGGTGTGCTGTTCGCCCTCGGCGTGGGCATGACGCGCACCGCGCGCCGGCTGCTGGTGGGGGCATTGGTCTTCAGCACGCTCTACCTGGGCTTCGGACTGGGCGGCCGCATGGCGGCCGAGCACCGCGTGCGGGACGCCATGCAGGCGCAAGGCATTACCGTGACGCAGCTACGCGCGGTCCCCATGCCGTTCAACACCCTGGTGTGGCGGGTGTTCGCCAAGACCGGCGATGGCGACTATTACGAATCGGTCAGCAGCCTGTTCGACCGCGATCCGCCGGAATGGGTGCGGCTGCCGCTCAATCTGGAGGCCGGACGCGTGCTGACGGGCGAGCCGCTGCACGAACGGCTGCGTTGGTTCACGGACGATTGGCTGCGGTACGACGTCATCGGCAATGCGCTGGTCGTGTCGGACCTGCGCATGGGCATGGCGGGTCATTACACCTTTCGCTTCAAGATGGCCGAGCGCACGCCGGACGGCGCTTGGCGCGCGGTCACGCCTTCCGTCTGGCCGACCGACCGTGGCGGCTGGGATGAACTGAAGCTGGTGCTCGGCCGCATCCTGCACGCGCAACCGCCATTGCCGCTGGCCGAGTGGTCCGAGCTGGCGAAGCAGTAGGCACAAGACGGGCTGACGGCTCGCGCGACCAAGGCTCCCGTGATCCGGGAGCCTTTTTCTTTTCCGTGGCCGTATTGACCTGTTTCCGTCGCTTGCATTATTCTTGTTCCCTAATGAGGAACTTAGGTTCCGTTTTATGGAACAAATATGAGTATTCTTGACGGCGTCCAACGCGTGCTGTCGTTGTACGCAGAGGGTGCGGCCGAATTGAGCTTTACCGAGGTCGCCGCGCGCCTCGCCATGCCAAAGAGCACGGCATCGCGTCTGCTGAACCAGATGCAGCACTACGGCATGCTCGATCAGGACCCCGCCACGCGCCGTTATCGCGCGGGCGCGCTGCTGGCGCAGGCCGTGCGAGCCGGCATGGCCGCCACGCCGATGGACGAGGCCTGCCGCGCCGTTCTGGCCCGGCTGTCGGACGACAGCGGGCTGACGGCCTATCTCTCCACGTTGAATCAGCGGGAAACGGTCGTGCTGCAACGGTTGAACGGCTCGCATCCGGTGCAGGTGCTGTCGCCGCCCGGATCGCGCCGTGCCGCATCTGGCACGGCAATGGGCCGGGCGTTGCTGTCGCGCCTGACCGACGCCGAATTCCAGGCCCTGTATGGCGCCGATCCCGCCCAGTCCCTGCCCGTGGAAGGACGCGACTGTCCGGCCACCGTTGGCGACCTGACACGCCTGGTGGCGCAGACACGCGTGGACCACTGCGGCGTCGCCATCGACCAGGCCATGCCGGGCATCGGTGCCGTCGCGGCGGCCGTGCGCGACCCGGCCACCGGCGAACTGCGCGGGCTATGCCTGTCGTTCGTCTCGTTCCAGGCCGATGCCGCGCGTGTGGCGGTGCTGCGCGAGTCCGTGCTGCAGCAAGTCGGCGCGCTTGGCCGCGAGCTCAACGATCCCTACTGGCTGGCCTGACCGTTCCAACAAGTTGCGAACGAATCCAGCCTTACAGAACCTTCACTCATCGGACCTCATTCATGAACCTTCTGCTTCTCAGCAATTCCAGCAGCGACGCCGGTTATCTGGTGCACGCCATGGCCGACATCCGCGAACTGATCGAAACCCTGCCGCAAGGCTCGTCGGCCGTGTTCGTGCCGTTTGCCGGGGTCACGCGCAATTGGGATGACTACACGGCGCTGGTTACGTCGGCGCTGGCGGACACGGGCCTGGCCATCCAGGGCCTGCACACCGCGCAGGATCCGGTCGCGGCGCTTGAGGGCGCGTCGGTCATCATCGTCGGCGGCGGCAACACGTTCAATTTGCTGGGGCAATTGCGCCGCCAGGGTCTGCTCGACGTCGTGGCGCGGCGCGTGCGCGAAGGCGCCGCCTACCTGGGCTGGAGCGCGGGTTCCAACCTGACGTGCCCCACCATCTGCACGACGAACGACATGCCCATCACGGATCCGCAGGGCTTTGACGCACTGGCGCTGCTGTCCTTCCAGATCAATCCGCACTACACCAACGCGCACCCTCCCGGCCACCGCGGCGAAACGCGCGCGCAGCGCCTCGCCGAGTTCTGCACGCTGAATCCGGCCATGCCGGTGCTGGGCCTGCCCGAAGGCGCAGGCCTGCGCGTGCGCGGCCACCAGATCGCGCTGGTCGGCCCGCACGATGCGCCGCTCTTCCTGGGCCGCGAAGAACCGCGCATGTTCCGTCCCGGCCCGGTGGAGATTCCGGCATGAAGCAGGTGATCGATGTCATCGAATTGCTGTCGTCCGCGCACGTCACGGGCGAGTCCGTGGCGCAGGTGTTGCGCGACGCCGGCAATTGCGAAGTTGAGGTTACGCATCTTGCGCGTGACGGATTGGCCACGGACTTCCTGTCCATCGTCATTCCCGGCGCGGATGATTCAGCCCCGCAATTGGGCATCGTGGGCCGCCTGGGCGGCATCGGCGCGCGCCCTGCGGTGACGGGCCTGGTGTCCGACAGCGACGGCGCGGTCGTGGCCATTGCAGCCGCGATGAAGCTGATGGCGATGGCGAAGCAGGGCGACGTGCTGCCCGGCACGGTCCGCATCCGCACCCACATCTGCCCGCGTGCCGGCACGCGCCCGCATCATCCGGTGCCGATGATGCGCTCGCCGTTCCCCATGCGCGAGATGATGTCGCACGAAGTGGATCCCCGCATGGACGCGATCCTGTCGGTGGACACGACGCGCGGCAACCGCCTGGTCAACAAGCGCGGCGTGGCGCTCACGCCCGTTGCCAAGCAGGGCTACCTGCTGCGCATCCCCGAGACCATGCTCGACGTCATGGGCTGGGTCAGCGGCGAACTGCCGGTGACGCTGCCCTTGACCACGCAGGACATCACGCCCTACGAAAACGGCCTGTGGCATGTGAACTCCCTGATGCAGCCGGCCATCGTCACGGACGCGCCGGTCGTCGGCGTGGCCTTGACGGCGCAGACCACCGTGCCGGGCTGCGCCACGGGCGTCACCAACGCCGTGGATGCCGACGTCGCCATGCGCTTCTGCATCGAGATCGCCAAGCTCTACGGGCAGCGCGCCATGACCTTCTTCGACGACGCCGAGTGGGGCGCACTGCAGGCCCGCTACGGTTCGATGGCGCACCTGCAGACCGTCGGCCGCGAAGACGGCGCCACGCAATGAGCGCCCATACATCGCGCCGCGTCGCGTTCTTCACCATCGGCCAATCGCCGCGCAGCGACGTGGTGCCCGAGATGGCGCCCGTGCTCGGCGCCCACGTGCGCATCGACGAGTTCGGCGCGCTCGACGGCCTGGATGCCGCCGCGCTGGCCGCACTGGCGCCGCGCCCAAGCGAGTACCGCTTTGCCACGCGCATGCGCGACGGTTCCCAGATCGAACTGGATGCCGCCGCTGCCGAGGCGCGTTTGGCCGACGTGATGCGCCAGGCGGACGGGCAGGGCTACGACATCCTGGTGCCGCTGTGCACCGGCACGGCCATCGCGCCCATGCGCACCCTTGTGGTGGAACCGCAGCAGGTCGTGGATCACCTCGTCGCGGGTCTGGCGCAGCATTGCCGCAAGGTCGGGCTGGTGGTTCCGCTGGAAGCGCAGGTCGATGCCTTTCACATGGTCGTCCCGCTGGAATGCGAAACGCAGGTCGTGCACGCCTCGCCCTATGAGGCCGACGCGCAGCAGGCGGCCCGCAACTTCGAAGCTGCCGGCCGCGAACTGGCGTCATGCGACCTGATCGTCATGCACTGCATGGGCTACGCGCAGCACATGCGCCAGATCGTGGCGCAGGCGTCGGGCCGCCCCGTGCTGCTGTCCAACTGCCTGGTGGCGCAGGCCCTGGCACAAATACTGGAATAACGCCGCCGGACGCAATCCCGAAGTTCCGGCCGCACAGGTTCGCGCGGCCGGTCCGGGCGAGCGGCGAGAGGAGACGAAGCCGACTTCGTCAATCAATCGTTGGGAGTTTTTTTTATGATCAGCCGTACCCTGCACCGCGCCGCTGGCGCTCTATTCGCCGTCGCCGCGCTGTCGGCCACTTCCGCGCATGCCGCCGACGCCTGGAAGCCTGCCAAACCCGTGCGCCTGCTCGTGGGCTTCGCGCCCGGCGGTTCCGCCGACACGCTGGCCCGCCTGCTGGCCGAGCCGCTGTCTGCGCGCCTGGGCCAACCGGTCGTCGTCGAGAACCTGGCCGGCGCCGGCGGCAATATCATGGCGTATCGCCTGAGCCAGGCGCCCGCCGACGGCTACACCATCGGCATCGCCGCGGCCGGTTCCATGGCCATCACCCACGTCCTGAATCCCAAGGGCACGAACTACAAGCCCGCCGACTTCACGCCCATCACGCTGGCCGCGGTGCAACCCAATGTTGTCATCGTGAACAAGGACGTGCCGGCCAACAATCTGGCCGAGCTGAAGGAGTATTTCCAGAAAACGCCGACGGCCACCTATGGCACGGCGGGCGTCGGCATCTCCAACCACCTGATCGCCGAGACCATGCTGTACAAGCTGGGCGTCAAGGTGCCGCACGCCGCCTACCGCGGCGCCGCGCCCGTGATCACCGACCTGCTCGGCGGCCACATCGCGATGACGATGGACAACATCTCGACCGCCGCGCCGTTGGCGTCGCAAGGCAAGGTCAAGGCGATTGCCGTGGCCTCGATCAAGCGCGCCGCGCAATTGCCCAACGTGCCCACGCTGGACGAGCAAGGCCTGAAGGGTTTTGACATGCCGACGTGGCAAGGCGTGTTCGCACCCGCTGGTGTCCCCGCCGACGTGCTGGCCGCGTATTACGCCGCGCTGCAGGACGTGCTGAAGCAGCCCGCGCTGATCGAGAAGATGGCCGGCCTGGGTTCGGAGCCCGTCACCGGCATGTCGCCCGAGAAGTTCAGCGAGTTTCTTGAAAACGACCGCAAGCAATGGGCGGACATCGTCAAGGCCGCGAATATCAGCCTGGAGCAGTAAGGCGCAGCGAGCGGCTTTGAGCCGCTGCAAAGCAAAACGCCAGACCCGAGAGGGCCTGGCGTTTTTTATGGCAGGGTCCGCGCCCCGAAATACACCGCCGCGTCAGACAGGCATGCGCGCCGCGATCTCGGCGATGAGGCGGCGCGCGGCGTCCAGCTTGTTGCCGGCAGGCAGCGGGTGCGTGCCTTGCGCGTCGAACAGCACCAGTTCGGTGGTGTCGGCGTCCATGACCTTGTGCGCCAGATTGCCGACCAACAACGGGATGCCCTTGCGCGTGCGCTTGGCTTCGGCGTGTTCGGCCAGTTTTTCGGTTTCGGCGGCAAAGCCCACGCACCAGGGGCCGTTCTCAAGCTTGGCCACTTCGGCCAGGATGTCCGGATTGGGTTCGAATTCCATGAGCGGCGCGCCGCCGCCTTCGCTGGTTTTCTTCAGCTTCTGCGTGCTCACGTTCTTGACGCGCCAATCCGCCACTGCGGCTACCGCGATGAAGATGTCCGCGTCGCCCACGCTGGCCATGACGGCGTCGTGCATCTGGCGCGCGGTGGTGACGGGCAGGGCAGTCACGCCGCGCGGAATGGGCAGGAATGTGGCGCCGGTGATCAGGGTGACACGGGCGCCGGCCTCGCGGGCAGCGCGGGCCAACGCATAGCCCGTCTTGCCGGAAGAGCGGTTGCTCAGCACGCGCACCGGATCCACGGGTTCGGACGTGGGCCCGGCGGTCAGCAGCACGTGGCGGCCGGCCAGCAGCTTGGGCTGGAAGAAGGCGATCAGGTCGGTCAGGATCTCGTGGGCTTCGAGCATGCGGCCATCGCCGGTTTCGCCGCAGGCCTGTTCGCCCGCTGACGGACCCAGTATGGTGACGCCATCGCCGCGGAGGGTTTCGACGTTGCGCTGCGTGGCCGGGTTGGCCCACATTTCGCGGTTCATGGCGGGCGCCACCAGCAGCGGACAGGCGCGGGCCACGCACAGCGTGGACAGCAGGTCGTCGGCCATGCCGTGCGCCACCTTGGCCATGAAGTCGGCGCTGGCGGGCGCGATCAGCACGGCGTCCGCGCCACGCGTCAGGTCGATGTGCGCCATGTTGTTGGGCACGCGCGCATCCCAGGCGTCGACGAACACGGGGCGGCCCGACAGTGCCTGCATGGTGACGGGCGTGATGAAGTGCGTGGCCGCCTCGGTCATCACCACGTCCACCGTGGCGCCTTGTTCGGTCATGCGCCGCACCAGCTCGGCGATTTTGTAGCAGGCGATGCCCCCGGTCATACCGAGGACGATGCGTTTGCGGGCGAGATCGAGCATGAGGACGGGGCGGCGGGTTAGTGCCGCGAAATCGTGGAAGTGAGAGGGATTTTATTCTGCATTGCCGCAATACGCCGTTCGTCATGCATTAGAGGGGGCATCAAACCGGACGAAAGCTGCGGAAAGCAGAAAGGGAAGGGGGGCGCAATGCCCCCCGTCTCGTCAGGCCTGCGGCTTGCGGGCACGGAGCAGTTCGTCCAGCACCAGCAGCACCGCGCCGCAGGTGATGCCGACGTCCGCCAGGTTGAAGGCGGGGAACTGCCAATCGTTCCAGTAGAAGAGCAGAAAGTCCACCACGTGGCCATACACCACGCGGTCGATGACGTTGCCGATGGCGCCGCCCAGGATGAGCGTGAGCGCCAGGCTGAAACGCGGCTGGCCGTGCGTGCGACGCAGCATCCATACGATGACCACCGCCGCTACGCAGCCCAGACCGGTGAACAGCCAGCGCTGCCAGCCTTCTTCGGACGCCAGGAAGCTGAACGCGGCGCCACGGTTGAATACCAGCGTGAAGTCAAAGAAGGGCAGGATGTTGACGCGCTCGCCGTACTGGAACGACGTGTTGAAGTAGACCTTCGTCAACTGGTCCAGCACGATGATCAGCAGAGCCAGCGCCAGCCAGCCGCCCACGCGCGCCGGTGCGGCGCGGGCGGGGGCGGCGTCCGTCACCCCGGGTGCGGAGGGGCGGACCATGTTCAAGCCTTGTCGCGGGCTTCGCCCGAGCCGAACAGGTTGGACACGCAGCGGCCGCAGATCTCGGGATGATCGGCGTCCTGGCCGACGTCAAGACGCCAGTGCCAGCAGCGTTCGCACTTCTTGTGGGCCGACGGCGTGACCTCGATGCGGGTCTCGCCTTCGCCCGCGTGCACGGCGGCGCGCGAGACGATCAGGACAAAGCGCAGGTCGTCGCCCAGGCTGGCCAGCAATTGCTGATCTTCGCCGTTGGCGTACAGGTCGACTTCGGCCTGTAGCGACGAACCGATGTCGCCCGCCGTGCGCACTTCTTCCAGTTTGCGCTGGACCTCGGCGCGGATGGCGCGCAGGCGCGTCCATTTGGCGGTCAGGGCATCGGCGTCCGCAAACGGCGGCAGCACGTGATAGACCTCGGTGAAGATCGTGGCGCGGGCCGCGTCGGCCTGGTTCTTCAGGGCGGAGCCAACCAGTTCCTTCCAGGCCTCTTCCGCCGTGAACGACAGGATGGGCGCCATCAGCTTGAGCAGCGTCTGCGTGATGTCCAGCAGGGCCGTCTGCGCCGAACGGCGGGCGCGGCTGCCCGGGGCCGACGTGTACAGGCGGTCTTTCAGGATGTCCAGGTAGAACGCACCCAGGTCTTCCGAGCAGAATGTCTGCAGGCGCGAGACGGCCGGATGGAAGTCGTAGCGTTCGTAGTTGGCCTGCACCTCGGACTGCATCTGCGCCGTCATGGCCAGCGCATAGCGGTCGATCTCGAAGAGGTCGCCGTAAGGCACCGATTGCGACACCGCGTCGAAGTCGGCCAGGTTGGCCAACAGGAAGCGCAGCGTGTTGCGGATGCGGCGATACCCTTCCACCACGCGCTTCAAGATTTCGTCCGAGATCGACAGCTCGCCGGAATAGTCGGTGGAGGCCACCCACAGGCGCAGAATTTCGGCGCCCAGGGAATCCGACACCTTCTGCGGGGCGATGACGTTGCCGACCGACTTGCTCATCTTGCGGCCCTGGCCGTCCACCACGAAGCCGTGCGTCAGCAAGGCCTTGTAGGGCGGCTGGCCGTACAGCATGCAGCCGGTCAGGAGCGACGAATGGAACCAGCCGCGATGCTGATCCGAGCCTTCCAGGTACAGGTCGGCGGGCCAGCCGAGTTCGGCGCCATGCGACCCGGCAAATTCGCCGTCCTTGCCACCCAGCACCGTGGCGTGTGTGCTGCCCGAATCGAACCACACGTCGAGCGTGTCGCGGTTCTTTTCGTACAGGTCGGCTTCGTCGCCGAGGAGTTCGCGGGGATCGAGCGCCTGCCAGGCCTCGATGCCGTTTTGTTCAACGCGCTGTGCCACCTGCTCAAGCAATTCAGCGGTGCGCGGATGCAGTTCGCCGGTTTCCTTGTGCACGAAGAACGCCATCGGAACGCCCCACTGGCGCTGGCGCGACAGGGTCCAGTCCGGACGGTTGGCGATCATGGCATGCAGACGGGCGCGGCCCCAGGCGGGGTAGAACGCCGTGGCTTCGATGCCGGCCAGCGCCGATTCGCGCAGCGTGGGGTTGCCGTCCTTGGGGGCGACATCCATGCCCGCGAACCATTGGCTGGTCGCGCGGTAGATGATCGGCGTCTTGTGGCGCCAGCAATGCATGTAGCTGTGCTTGTGCTTTTCGACGTGCATCAGCGCGCCGGCTTCCTTGAGCGCCTCGACGATCTTCGGGTTTGCGTCCCAGATCGACAGGCCGCCAAAGAGCGCCAGGCTGTCCACGTACTTGCCATCGCCCATGACCGGGCTGATGAAGTCGGTGTCCTTCATGCCGTGCTCTTTGCACGACACGAAGTCTTCGATACCGTAGGCCGGCGCCGAGTGCACCACGCCGGTGCCGGAGTCGGCCGTCACGTAGTCGCCCAGGTACACGGGCGCCTTGCGGTCGTAGGCAGCGTTGAACTGCGCCAGCGGATGGCGGAATTCGATGCCCGACAGGGCCTCGCCGGGCGCGGTGGCGATGACTTCGCCTTCGAGCTCCCAGGATTTCAGGCAGGCTTCGACGCGTTCCTTGGCGATGAGCAGCAGGGGGCCAAATTTGGGCTTGTCAGCGGAGGTGACCCGCACCAGCGCGTATTCGATCTCGGGATGGACGTTCAGCGCCTGGTTGGACGGGATGGTCCAGGGCGTGGTCGTCCAGATGACGATGGCGCCGTCGTCCACCGAATCCAGGCCGAAGGCCTTGGCCAGTTTGGCAGGTTCGGCGAACGGGAAGGCCACGTCCACGGCCGGATCCACGCGATCCGCGTATTCGACTTCAGCCTCGGCCAGCGCCGAGCCACAGTCGAAACACCAGTTCACCGGCTTCAGGCCGCGGAACACGTAACCCTTGTCCAGGATGCGGCCCAGCGCACGGATCTCGTCGGCCTCGTTGCTGTAGTTCATCGTCATGTACGGACGATCCCACTCGCCCAGGACGCCCAGGCGCTTGAAATCCTTGCGCTGGCGATCGATCTGCTCGAGGGCGTAGGCGCGGGCCTTGGACTGCACTTCCGCCACGGGCAGGTGCTTGCCGTACTTCTTTTCGATCTGGATCTCGATGGGCATGCCGTGGCAGTCCCAGCCGGGCACGTAGTGCGCGTCATAGCCAGCCATGTTGCGGCTCTTGACGATGATGTCCTTCAGGATCTTGTTGACCGCGTGGCCGATGTGGATGTCGCCGTTCGCATAGGGCGGGCCGTCATGCAGCACGAAGCGGGGCCGGCCGCGGCTGGCCGCACGGATCGCCTGGTAGACGTGGTTTTCCTCCCATTGCGCAATCCAGGCGGGCTCGCGCTTGGCGAGGTCGCCCCGCATGGGGAAGGGGGTATCGGGCAGGTTGAGGGTCTTTTTATAGTCCATGAACGGCAAAATAGGCGCGCGCGTTTCGCGCGTCTTCGGCGATGGCGGCAGTCAGGGAAGGGAGGTCAGGAAATTTTTCTTCGTCCCGCAGCTTTTGCAGGAATTCAACGCGTACGAGTTTACCGTAAGCGTTGACGGACTCGTCGAGCAGGTGTGACTCAAGTAGCACTCTGCCGCGGTCCTCGACCGTCGGGCGCACGCCCAGGCTCGCGACCGCCGGCAGCGCGCGGTCGGCCAATCCATGAACCTGCACCACGTAGATGCCCGAACGCGCGGCGCATCGTTCGGCCACGCGCAGGTTCATGGTGGGAAAACCCAGCGTGCGGCCAAGTTTCTGGCCGTGGATGACGTGGCCGCTGATATGGAAGGGGTGGCCCAGCAGATGGCGCGCACGCTCCAGGTCGCCCACCGCCAGCGCGGTGCGCACCTCGGAGCTGGAAATGCGATGGCCCTGGCGGTCCGTCACGTCCGCCAGCGTCTGGACCTCGAAGCCATGCACCATGCCGGCTTCGCGCAGCAGGTCGATATCGCCGCTGCGCTTGTGCCCGAAGCGGAAGTCTTCGCCCACGAGCAGCCATTTCGTCTGCAAACCCTGCACCAGCAGGTGTTCGATGAAGGCGTTGGCCGACATTTCAGCCAGCCGGGCATTGAACCGCTCGACCACGACCTGCGAAACGCCATAGCGCGCCAGCGCGGCAAGCTTGTCGCGCAGCCCCGAAATGCGGGTCGGCGCCAGTTCCGGGCGCTGGTTGAGAGTGGCGAAATACTCCCGCGGGTGCGGTTCGAAGGTCATCACGGCCGGCGTCAGCCCGCGTTCGCGGGCCACCTGGCAGACACGGGCAAGCATGGCCTGGTGCCCGCGATGGACGCCGTCGAAATTGCCGATCGTGAGCGCGCAGGGGGCGCGCCGGTCGGGCGGGGGCAGGGATCGGTAGATGCGCAGCGATGGTTTCACGAGCGAGAGTTTACAATTTTGGATTACGGGTTTGTTCTTATCCCGCCCGCGCGCCGGGTCATGGGGTTGGAACCGCCCGTTTTCCCTTGGAATTGTTCATCTTGCCGGAATCTTCTTCTATCAAGCGCCGCCTCGTCATCCTGATCTCGGGGCGGGGCAGCAATATGCAGGCGCTGGCCGAGGCCTGCCGCGACGAATGCTGGCCGGCGGAAATCGCCGCCGTCATCGCCAGCCGTCCCGATGCCGGCGGGCTCGAATGGGCTGCCGCCCAGGGTATCCCCACCGCCGCCCTGTATCACAAGGACTACGCCAGCCGCGAAGCCTTCGATACCGCGCTGGCCGCCGAAATCGACCGCTATGCGCCCGACTACGTCATCCTGGCCGGATTCATGCGCGTCCTGACGCCCGGCTTCGTCAATCATTACGCCGGCCGCCTGGTCAACATCCATCCGTCGCTGCTGCCCGCATTTCCCGGCCTGCACACGCATGCGCAAGCCCTGGCAACCGGCGTGCGCGTGCACGGCTGCACGGTGCATTTCGTCACCCCTGTGCTGGACCACGGACCCATCATCGCCCAGGGCTGCGTGCCGGTTCTGGCGGGGGACACCCCGGAGTTGCTGGCCGAGCGCGTGCTGGCCGTCGAGCATCAGGCCTTTCCGGCTGCAGTTCGCTGGCTCGCCGAAGGCCGGGTTACCCTGACAAACGATCACCGCGTGGCCGTCCAGGGCGACCCCGTGCGCCTTTTTTCCTGGTCGCCGGCCGCTTGAACGGCCCTGAAAAGCATTTTTCGGGCGGAACGCCTCCGCCCCATTGGAATACACCATGACTAAACCCCAATCCCCGCGTTCCCGTCCGGCCGGCTCCTTCGGTGGCGGCTCGGAAGGCCGCGACGGCCGGTCTTTCTTCTCGCGTCCCAAGGGCGACGCCCGCAAACCGGCGCCGCGTGACCGGGCCGAATCCGGCGACCGCGCGCGCGACGAACGCGCGGGCGATCGCGGCGGCTACGGCCAAGAGCGTGGCGAAAGCCGAGGCCGTCCCGACTCGCGCCCGTCGTTCGGCGGCCAGCGTGGCGAAGGCCGCGGCTCCTTTGGCCAGGATCGCGGCGAAAGCCGTGGCGGCGAACGCGGCTCGTACGGCCAGGATCGCCGCGAAGGGCAGGGACGCCCGGACTCCCGTTCGTCGTTCGGCGGCCAGCGCGGCGAGGGCCGCGGTTCCTATGGACAGGATCGCGGCGAAGGCCGTGGCGGCGAACGCGGTTCGTACGGCCAGGATCGCCGCGAAGGGCAGGGACGCCCCGATTCCCGCTCGTCGTTCGGTGGCCAGCGCGGCGAAGGCCGCGGTTCCTATGGACAGGATCGCGGCGGTGCCCGTGGCGGCGAACGCGCTTCGTACGGCCAGGATCGCCGAGAAGGGCAAGAACGCCCGGACTCCCGCTCGTCGTTCGGCGGCCAGCGCGGCGAAGCTCGCGGTTTTGGTCAGGATCGCGGCGAAGGCCGTGGCGGCGAGCGCGGCTCGTACGGCCAGGACCGGCGTGAAGGCCAGGGGCGCTCGGATTCCCGCTCTTCCTTCGGCGGCCAGCGCGGTGAGAGCCGTGGCTCATTTGGGCAGGATCGTGGCGAAAGCCGCGGCGAACGCGGTTCGTACGGCCAGGATCGCCGTGAAGGCCAGGGACGCTCGGACTCGCGCCCGTCGTTTGGCGGGCAACGCGGCGAAGGTCGCGGATCCTACGGCCAGGATCGCGGCGAAAGCCGTGGCGAACGTAATTCGTACGGCCAGGACCGTCGTGACGAGCACGGACGTTCGGATTCCCGTTCCTCCTTCGGCGGCCATCGCGGCGAGTCGCGTGGCGGCGAGCGCGATCATGCCCCGCAAAAGCCCCAGTCCAATCGACCCCGCCTGTCGCACGCGGCCATCCGCATCGACCAGGTGCAGCGCGTGCTGGGCGAAATCCTGCAATGGACCTATCCCGCAGACGCCGCGCTGTCGCACTGGCTGCGCCATCACCCGAACCTGGGCGCGCGCGACCGTTCCGAGGTCGCCGAGGCCGTCTATGACGTGCTGCGCCACCTGCGCCGCTACCGCCAGTACGGCGAAAGCGGTGTTGGTCCCGCCTCGCGCCGCCTCGCCATCCTGGGCCTGAATGCCACCCTGGGCGCCCAGTTCCTGCAGGAAGGCATGGACGCCGCCGAGGCCGAGTGGCTGCAACGCGTCACCCGTATCGACGTCGCCACCTTGCCCCGCGCCGTTCGCGGCAGCATCCCCGACTGGCTGGACGAGCGCCTGAGCGCCATGGACAGCCCGGAAACGCTGGTCGAGGCCCTGAACCGCCAGGCCAGCCTGGACCTGCGCGTGAACCCGCTCAAGGCCGAGCGCGACGCCATGCTGGCGGAATTGCAACAAGGCGCGGGCCGTTATGAGCCCACGGCGATGCCTTTTTCGCCCTGGGGCATACGCATGGAAGGCCGGCCCGCCATCAACCGGTGGCCCCAATTCGAAAACGGCAGCATCGAGGTCCAGGATGAAGGCAGCCAGCTGCTCGCGCTTCTGGTCGCCCCGCGCCGCGGCGAAATGATCATCGATTTCTGCGCGGGCGCGGGCGGCAAGACGCTGCTTCTGGGCGCCCTGATGCGTTCGACCGGCCGGCTGTACGCCTTCGACGTCTCGGCGGCCCGCCTGGCGCGCGCCAAGCCCCGTTTTGCGCGCAGCGGCCTCTCGAACGTGGTGCCCGTGGTGATCGACAACGAAAACGACGCCCGCGTGAAGCGCCTGGCCGGCAAAGCCCAGCGCGTGCTGGTTGATGCACCGTGCAGCGGCATCGGCACCCTGCGCCGCAATCCGGACCTGAAATGGCGCCAGCACCCCGAAGCGCTTGCGGAACTGGGTCAGCTCCAGGAACGCATCCTGAACAGCGCCGCCCGCTGCGTCGCACCCGGCGGCCGACTGGTTTACGCCACGTGCAGCCTGCTGGCCGAAGAAAACGAGGTCCAGGCAGAGCGCTTTTTGGCCAGCCACCCCGATTTTGAACGCGTGGACGCCGCCGAAATCCTGGGCGCCCGCTGCGAGGCCCTGAAGCTGGAAGGCCCGTACGTGCAATTGCGTCCGGACCTGCACGGCACCGATGGCTTCTTTGCCGCCGTCTTCGAGCGCAAGAAGAAGGGCGCTGGCACGGATGCCGCCGAGGCTGCTGAAACCGACCTCGCCGACGAGGACGGCCGGGTCGACGCGGCCGACGGCGCTGAAGCCGACGCCGACGTTCAAGCCGAAGCTCAAACCGTCACGGCCGAGGAGGCCGCCGTCGAGGGAGCCGAAGTGAAAACGCCTGACGTCAAGGAAACCGAGGTCAAGGAGCCGGTGTAACTCCCACCGTCGCGCTGTAGCGGCGGGTTCCGATGGTCTTGTTCTGGTACTTCACTTCCCAGGACAGCGTATCGGAACCCGGCTGGTCGGCCTGGTAGACCACCTGCGCCACGGGCACCGCTTTGTACGCGCATCGCCCGGAATTATTGGACTGCCCGCGCGTCTGCAGGATGCTGGCCTTGCCCAGCGTCGGCATCTGCGTAATCGACACGCGCGGCGCCCGTAGCGCCAGGCAATCCGAACCTCGGATCTCGTAGTAGGAAGCCAGCACGGCAACGTCCCCGGACTTTAACGTTTGCGCCAAAGTTGGGGCCGATATCGCCATGCCGAGCACGGCCAGGGCAGTTAAAAAGCGGTGACGCATGGTGTTGGGCGGCATTCGTGGGAGAAATGAGACAGTTGGCGGGCGAAACGGGGTGCAGTGTGCCCCGGTATCGTGGCGCCTTCAAGACCGCGGGTTTGCCTGACTGGAACTTTAAACGCCAAATAGTGCCAAAACCCGGTGCGACTGCGAAATTCATGCTGTCTCCCTGTGGGCAAAGCCGCCGCAGCAGCACAAGTAAAGGCTCTGCGCGCGCCCAAAGCGCGTCGGGCGCGGCTTTTTGGCTCAAAACCGCCGCTTAGTCCTTGATTTCTCTCAATAACTATTTTGAAACTAGATTGTCATCAGACGGCTAAGGTACGCTAAACTTTCAGCCACCTTCTCATGCGAGGCTCATAACAGCTTTATGGATTACATCCTCTCCTTCATTGCCGGCGGCCTGACCCAAGCGACTTGGTGGCAGATCGTCGTTTTCACTTTGGTCGTGACGCACATCACGATTGTTGCGGTCACGGTTTTTCTCCATCGCAGCCAAGCGCACCGCGGTCTGGATTTGCATCCGGCTGTCATGCACTTCTTCCGCTTCTGGCTCTGGATGACGACCGGTATGGTCACCAAGGAATGGGTGGCTATTCACCGTAAGCATCACGCCAAATGCGAAAAGGAAGGTGACCCGCACTCGCCCATGCTGTTCGGCATCTGGAAGGTTCTGTTCCGCGGCGCCGAGCTGTACCGCGAAGAATCGAACAACAAGGAAACCATGGCCAAGTTCGGCCACGGCACGCCTGACGACTGGCTCGAACGCAATGTCTACAGCAAGCACAGCCTGTGGGGCGTGCTGGCCATGCTCGCCATCGACGTCGCCCTGTTTGGCGCCGTCGGCGTCACGGTCTGGGCTGTCCAGATGGCCTGGATTCCCTTCTGGGCCGCCGGCGTCGTCAACGGCATCGGCCACTTCTGGGGCTATCGCAACTACAACAGCCCGGACACCAGCACCAACGTGTTCCCGTGGGGCATCGTGATTGGCGGTGAAGAGCTGCACAACAACCACCACGCCCACGGCACGTCGGCCAAGTTTTCGGCCAAGTGGTACGAGTTCGACATCGGCTGGTGCTACATCAACATCCTGAAGTTCTTTGGCCTGGCCAAGATCAAGAAGGTTGCGCCCAAGCTCAAGCTGGACGACTCCCGCACGGGCATCGACCTGCGCACGCTGCAAGGCGTGATCACGCACCGCTACGAAGTCATGGCCCGCTATGCGGACGTGATCAAGGGCGCTGCCCGCGAAGAACTGGCCAAGCTCAAGGCCTCGCGCCAGGAAGGCAACGCCGAATGCGGCTACACCAAGCTGCACAGCGTGCGCCGTGCCATCCATCGCAACGAAGAAATCCTGCAGCCCGAGCAACTGGCTGCCGTGGACAAGGCCATCGCCCAGCACCAGTCGCTGTCGACGCTGGTGCAGATGCGCCGCGAACTCGGCCGCATCTGGGAAAGCTCCAGCGCCAGCAGCGAACAGCTTCTTCACGACCTGCAGGCCTGGTGCCAGCGGGCCCAGCAAAGCGGCATCGCTGGGCTTGAGCAGTTCGCTCAACATCTGCGCCGCTACGCGGCATGATGCTAGAGAAGCTAAACCCTGAACAACGCGCCGCAGTAACGTTAGAACCGCAGCACGCCCTGGTCTTGGCCGGGGCGGGCAGCGGGAAGACCCGGGTGCTCACCACCCGCATGGCCTGGCTGATTCAAACCGGCCAGGCTTCGCCTTTTGGGCTGCTGGCGGTCACGTTCACGAACAAGGCCGCCCGCGAAATGCTGGCGCGCATGTCGGCGATCCTGCCGATCGATACGCGCGGCCTCTGGATCGGCACGTTCCACGGCCTGTGCAACCGCATGCTGCGCGCGCATCACCGCGACGCCGGTCTGCCGCAGAGCTTTCAGATTCTCGACGTCACGGACCAGCTTGCGGCCATCAAGCGCCTCATGAAGGCCAACGGCGTCGACGACGAAAAGTACCCGCCCCGCGACGTGCAGCGCTTCATCAATGGCGCCAAGGAAGAGGGCCTGCGTCCCCCTGACGTCGAAGCCTACGACGCCCATCGCCGCCGCCTGATCGAGATCTACCAGCTCTACGAAGCCCAGTGCCAGCGCGAAGGCGTGGTCGATTTCGCCGAGCTGCTGCTGCGCGCCTACGAACTGCTGTCGCGCAACGCGCCCGTGCGCGAACACTATCAGCGCCGCTTCCGGCATATCCTGGTCGACGAGTTCCAGGACACCAACACGCTGCAGTACAAGTGGCTGCGCCTGTTGGCCGGCGGTGGCGCGGCCATCTTTGCCGTAGGCGACGACGACCAGTCCATCTATGCGTTCCGCGGCGCCAACGTCGGCAACATGGCCGACTTCGAGCGCGACTACGCGCACGGCACCGTCATCCGCCTGGAGCAGAACTACCGCTCCTTCGGTCATATCCTGGATTCGGCCAACGCCCTTATCGGCCACAACTCGGGCCGGCTGGGCAAGAATCTCTGGACCGATCAGGGCGAAGGCGAGCCGGTGCGCGTCATCGAGCAGCCCTCCGACGGCATGGAAGCCCAATGGATCGTGGACGAAATCCGTTCGCTCATCCACGAAGGCAGCGACCGCCGTGAAATCGCCGTCCTGTATCGCAGCAACGCGCAGTCGCGCGTCATCGAGCACGCCATCTTTTCCGCCGGTATTCCGTACAAGGTTTACGGGGGCCTGCGCTTCTTCGAACGCCAGGAAATCAAGCACGCGCTTGCCTACCTGCGTCTGATGGCCAATCCGCACGACGACACCTCGTGGATGCGGGTCGTCAACTTCCCGACGCGTGGCATCGGGGCGCGCACGCTCGAGCAGTTGGCCGACGCCGCGCGCCAGCACGACACCAGCCTGTATGGCGCGGTGGCGCTGGTCGGTGGCAAGGGCGGCTCGAATCTGGCCCAGTTTGCACAACTGATCCATCGCCTGATTGAAGAAACGCGTGAGCTGCCGCTGCCTGAAATGGTCGAGCACATGCTCGAGACCAGCGGCCTGAACGCCCATTACAAGGCCGAGCGCGAAGGCGCCGAGCGGCTGGAAAACCTGAACGAACTGATCACCGCCGCGGCGGTGTTCGCGTCCGAGGAAAACTACGACGGCATGCCCGCCGGCGTGGTGCCCGACCACGACACGTCGTCCACGCTCATGCCGGGCGTGGTGGACGCGCCGCCGGTCGCGGGCGACAACCTGACGCCGGTTGCCGCGTTTCTATCGCATGCGGCGCTTGAGGCCGGCGACAACCAGGCCCAGCAAGGGCAGGACGCCGTCCAGCTCATGACGGTGCATGCCGCCAAGGGTCTGGAGTTCGACGCCGTGTTCATCACCGGTCTGGAGGAAGGGTTGTTCCCGCACGAGAACAGCATTCTCGAGCCCGCCGGCCTGGAAGAAGAACGCCGCCTGATGTATGTGGCGATCACCCGTGCACGCCAGCGCCTGTACATCAGCCTGGCGCAAAGCCGGATGCTGCATGGCCAGACGCGCTATGCGATGCGCTCGCGCTTCCTGGACGAAATTCCCGAGCAGCACCTGAAGTGGCTGACGCCCAAAGCCGGCTTGGCGCCGCTCAGCGCCACGGGCGCGGGCTGGGGCGGCGGCAACCGGGGCGATGCCTTCGGCCGCAAGCCGACCAACACCATTGCGCCGCGTCAACCCCGCGGCGTCGCTTCCGGCGTCACGGTGGGCGACAAGCAGTATCGTGTGGGTCAGGGCGTCCGTCATGCGCGTTTCGGCGACGGCACCATCATCGGTCTGAGCGGCGCGGGTCAGGACGCACAGGCGGAAATCCACTTCCGCGACGTAGGCGCCAAGACGTTGGCGCTGGGCATCGCCAAGCTCGACATTGTTCAGGGTTGACTACATATGGCCACCAACGATTCCCCCAAAGCCGAGCTGGCGTCCCTGCGCGCCGAAGTCGACGAGATCGATCAGCAGATCATGCTGCTGCTGGGTGTGCGATTCCGGTGCACCGACATGATCGGCGAACTGAAGACCAACCACGGCATGGACCTGGTCGATCCCAGGCGCGAGGCCCAGCAGGTCGAGCGCATCCGCCGCCTGGCGCTGGAAGCGGGCGTGCCGCCCGACCTGGCTGAAACCATCCTGCGCGAAGTGATCGACACGGTGATCGACAACCATACCCGCCTGCGCGAGCGTCCGTACTCGTAATCGCAGCCGCGCGACCCAGGCTTGCCCAGGCAAGCGTGCGGGCACGAGCAAGCCCAAAAAAATCGGCCCCAAATTGGGGCCGATTTCATTTGGATCAGGCTTCGCTCTGGTCGATCTCTTCCAGTGAGCCCTGCAGCTCAAGCCACTGCTCTTCCAGTTCCCCCATCCGCTTGCCGTGTTCGCCGTGGTCCGCCATGACCTTCTGGCGTTCGGCGCGGCGCGCGTCGGAATACAGGTCCGGATCGGCGATCACGGTATCAAGGGCCGCCAGTTTCACCTTCAGCTTTTCCATCTCGGTTTCCACCTTGGCCAGCTTGGACTCCAGCGGCTTGCGCAGGGCGGACAGGCGTTGCCGCTGTTCGGCTTCGGCACGGCGTTGCGCCTTGCGATCCACGACCGCTTCGCCGCCGTTCTCGGCGTTCTCGCGCGCCTCGGCACGCTCGTCCGCATTGCGGGCGGCCAGCCAGTCGCGGTAGTCCTCCAGATCGCCGTCGAACTCGCGCACCGCGCCGTCCGCCACGATCCAGAAGCTGTCCACGGTGGTGCGCAACAGGTGCCGGTCGTGCGACACCAGCAGCATGCTGCCGCCGAAGTCTGCCAGCGCGGTGGCCAGGGCCTCACGCGTTTCCACGTCCAAGTGGTTGCTGGGTTCGTCCAGCAGCAGCAGGTTGGGCCTTTGCCACACGATGAGCGACAGCGCGAGCCGCGCCTTTTCGCCACCCGACATCGGACCGACCTTGCTGGTCACCGTGTCGCCCGAAAAGCCGAACCCGCCAAGGTAGTTGCGCAGCTCCTGCTCGCGCGCTTCCGGCGCCAGGCGGGCCAGGTGCGCGATCGGCGTGCTGTCCACGTCCAGCATGTCCAGTTGGTGCTGGTGGAAGTACCCAATGGCCAGGCCGCGCGAAGCACGGCGTTCGCCAGCCTGCACGGGGATCTCTTCGGCCAGGGTCTTGATCAGCGTGCTCTTGCCTGCCCCGTTAGCGCCCAATACGCCCACACGGCTGCCCGCGCGCACCATCAGCGTCACGTCGCGCAGGATGGGCACGGCGTTGCCCTCGGCGTCCGTGTAGCCGGCGGACAGGTGTTCCAGCGTCAGCAGCGGATCCGGCACCTGTTCGGGCGACGGAATGCGGATGTCGATGCCCGCTTCGGCCTGCAGCGGCGCCAGCACCTGCATGCGCGCCAGCGCCTTCACGCGGCTCTGCGCTTGCTTGGCCTTGGATGCCTTGGCCTTGAAGCGGTCGATGAAGCCTTGTAGCCGGGCCGTCTCGCGCGTCTGGCGCTCGTAGGCAATGTTGGATTGGCGCAGGCGCTCGGCGCGCTGCGTCAGGAAGTCGCCATAGCCGCCGCGGTAGCGCGTCAGCTTGGCATGGTCGAAATGCAGGATGGATCGTGCGACCGCATCCAGGAACTCGGTGTCATGGGAGATCAGCATGACGGTGCCTTCATAGGCGACCAGCCATTTCTCCAGCCACAGCATGGCGTCCAGGTCCAAGTGGTTGGTGGGCTCGTCCAGCAACAGCAATTCGGACGGGGCCATCAGCGCACGGGCCAGGGCCAGGCGCATGCGCCAGCCGCCGGAGAAGCTCTCGACGGGCTGCGTCCATTCGGCCGGCTTGAAGCCCAGACCGGCCAGCAGTTGCTCGGCGCGCGAGGCGGCGCTCCAGGCGCCGGCTTCCACCAATGCGGCTTCCACTTCCGCGATCTGCGTGCCCTGGTCGTCGGACAGCGCCGCGCGCTGCGCCTGCAACGCGCGCAGGTGCGTGTCGCCGTCGATGACGAACTCGCGGGCAGGGCGGTCGTCCGCATGCAGTTCCTGCTCCACGCTGGCGATGCGCCAGCCTGCGGGCAGCGACAAGGTGCCGGCGTCCAGGTCAAGCGAGCCGGTCAGCAGCGCGAACAGCGAGGACTTGCCCGCGCCGTTCTTGCCCACGATGCCGACCCGCTCACCCGGGTTTACGACGAATTCGGCGCCGTCCAGGAGCACTTTCGCGCCGCGGCGCAGGGTCAATCCAGAGGCGCGTATCACAGGCTTAGTTGCTCGCGGGTAAGCAGCAGAAGCTGGTCCGAGGCTTCTTCAGTGTCCAGCCAGACGGGCGAAAGCTGCGGGAAGGCGGCCTCGAAGAAATCGCGCTCATGGCCGATCTCCAGCACCAGCACGCCGTTCTCCGACAGGTATTGAGGCGCCGCGTGCAGGATGCGGCGCACGAGGTCCATGCCGTCGTCGCCGCCGGCAAGCGCCAGTTGCGGTTCGTGCAGGTATTCCTGGGGCAGGGCGCGCATCGAGCCGCTGTTCACGTAGGGCGGATTGCAGACGATCACGTCGTACTCGCGCGCGGGCAGGTTGTCGAAGAGATTGCTGGTGTGCAGGTCCAGGCGGCCCGAAAGACCGTAGTCGTCGACGTTGCGGCGGGCGACTTCCAGCGCGTCGGCGGACACGTCCACCGCGTCCACGTGTGCGTAGGGGAAGGCCAGCGCCGACAGGATCGCCAGGCAGCCCGATCCGGTGCACATGTCCAGCACGTTCTCCACCGCCAGCGCATCCTGCACCCACGGCGACAGCCCCTGGTCCAGCAGCTCGGCGATCGGCGAGCGCGGCACGATGACCCGTTTGTCGACGTAGAACCGGTGGCCGCGCAGCCATGCTTCGTTGGTCAGGTAGGCGGCGGGCACGCGTTCGGTCACGCGTCGGTCCAGCAGGTCAAGCACGCGCTCGCGCTCTTCGCGCACCACGCGGGCGTCCAGGAAGGGATCGAGCGTATCCAGCGGCAGATGCAGCGCGTGCAAGGTCAGGTAGACCGCCTCGTCCCAGGCATTGTCACTGCCGTGTCCCAGCGACACCTGGGCGCCATTCAGGCGCGACACGCCGTAGCGGATCAGGTCGCGCACGGTCTGCAGTTCTTCGCGGGAGGTTGCGTTCGTATCAGGCATTCAATTCACCGCCCCAGGGGGAAAACGGAAAAACGCCCCCTGGAAGGGGGCTGGAAAGGGTGCGCGGCGGGACGCGAGTCCCGCCGGCACGTGCATCATGCGGGCAACAGCAGGTTTTCCAGCGTGCGCCGATAGATGTTTTTAAGCGGTTCCAGCGAGGCGACCTCGATGCGCTCATTGACCTTGTGGATCGTGGCGTTGCCGGGGCCGAACTCGATGACCTGCGGGCAGATCTTGGCGATGAAGCGGCCGTCGGACGTGCCGCCCGTGGTCGAGAGCTCTGCGGTCACGCCTGTCTCTGCATGGATCGCCTGCACCAAAGCATCGGTGAGCGAACCGCGCGGGGTCAGGAAGGGCTCGCCACCCAGTTCCCACTCAAGGTCATATTCCAGGCCATGCTTGTCCAGCACGGCATGAACGCGCTGCTTCAGGCTTTCGGGCGTGCTGGCAGTCGAGAAGCGGAAATTGAACAACGCCACCGCCTCGCCCGGCACCACGTTCGTGGCGCCCGTACCGGAATTCAGGTTCGACACCTGGAACGTCGTGGGCGGGAAGTATTCGTTGCCCTGGTCCCATTCGATGTTCACGATGTCGGCCAGCGCCGGCGCAAGCTGATGCACGGGGTTGCGCGCCAGATGCGGGTAGGCCACGTGGCCCTGGATGCCCTTGACCGTGAGCTTGCCCGACAACGAGCCGCGGCGGCCGTTCTTGCAGGTGTCGCCCAGCACGTCGCCCGACGTGGGTTCGCCGACGATGCAGTAATCGAGCTGCTCGCCGCGCGCCTTGAGCGCGTCGCAGACGATGGCGGTGCCATCGATGGACGGGCCTTCCTCATCGGACGTGATCAAGAGCGCGATCGAACCGCCATGCTGCGGATGGGCCGCCACGAATTCCTCGGCCGCCACCACGAAGGCGGCGATCGAGCTTTTCATGTCGGCCGCGCCGCGGCCATACAGCCAGCCGTCGCGTTCGGTGGGAACGAAGGGATCGCTGTTCCACTTTTCGCGCGGACCCGGGGGCACCACGTCGGTGTGGCCGGCAAAAACCGTCAGCGGGGCGGCGCTGCCGCGCCGGGCCCAGAGATTGGTCACGCCGCCCTGCGCGATGGTCTCGCAGGTAAAGCCGATGCGTTCGAGCCGGGCGGCAAGCGCCGCCTGGCAGTCTTCGTCCGCGGGCGTCACGGAGGGACGGGCGATCAGGTCCTTGACCAGATCCAGTACGGCCGAATTGCTCATCAAGCCCTCAGCAGGTCGTTGATGCTGGTCTTGGCGCGGGTCTGCGCGTCGACACGCTTGACGATCACGGCGCAGGCCAGGCTATGGGAGCCGTCGGCCGACGGCAGCGAGCCGGGGACCACGACCGAACCCGACGGCACGCGGCCGTAGGTGATCTTGCCCGTTGCGCGGTCATAGATCTTCGTGCTTTGCGACAGGAACACGCCCATGGCCAGCACCGAGTTCTCTTCGACCACCACGCCTTCCACGACTTCGGAGCGCGCGCCGATGAAGCAGTTGTCTTCGATGATGGTGGGGTTGGCTTGCAGGGGCTCGAGCACGCCGCCGATGCCGACGCCACCCGACAGGTGGACGTTCTTGCCGATCTGAGCGCACGAACCGACGGTGGCCCACGTGTCGACCATGGTGCCTTCATCGACGTAGGCGCCGATGTTCACGTACGACGGCATCAGCACGACGTTGCGGGCGATGAACGAGCCGCGGCGGGCCACGGCCGGCGGCACCACGCGGTAGCCGCCTTGCTTGAATGCGTTGTCGCCGAATTCCGAGAACTTGAGCGGCACCTTGTCGTAGAACTGCAGGGGCGCCTGGCCCATGATGGCGTTCTCGTTCAGACGGAACGACAGCAGCACGGCCTTCTTGATCCACTGGTGCACGACCCAGTCGTCATTGATCTTCTCGGCCACGCGCAGGCGGCCCAGATCCAGCCCGTCGATGGTGTGCTCAACGGCTTCGCGCACTTCCGCGCTGGCGTCGGTGGGCGACAGGTTGGTCCGGTTTTCCCAGGCTTGTTCAATGGTGGTCTGCAGGTCGAGAGTCATATCGGCTCAGCTTTTAAAGGTTGGTCAAACAGAGGTATGTACAAAATGGGCGATGCGTTCGGCCGCCTGCACGCAGTCGGCCAAAGGCGCCACCAGGGCGATGCGGATGCGTCCCTGGCCCGGATTCACGCCATGCGCCTCGCGTGCCAGGAAACTGCCCGGCAGCACGGTAACACCGGTGCGGCCATAGAGGTCGCGCACGAACGCCGTATCCGAACCGGGCGTTGCCGCCCACAGATAAAACGAGGCTTGCGGCCGTGACACATCCAGCACTTTTTGCAGGATGGGCACGACCGCATCGAATTTCTCGCGGTACTGACGCCGGTTTTCCTTCACGTGCGCCTCGTCCGTCCACGCGGCAACGCTGGCCGCGGACACGATCGGGCTCATCGCACTGCCATGATACGTGCGATACAGCAGAAACCGGGCGATCAGCGCTGCGTCGCCCGCCACGAAGCCAGACCGCAGGCCCGGCACGTTGGACCGCTTGGACAGGCTGGAAAACGCCACCAGGTTGCGGTAGTCGTCCCGGCCCAGGCGGCGTGCCGCTTGCAGTCCGCCCAGCGGGGGATCGCCTTCGTCCAGGTAGATCTCGGAATAGCACTCGTCCGACGCAATCACGAAGCCATGACGGTCGGACAGCTTGAACAGGGTTTCCCATTCATCCAGCGACATGACGTTGCCGGCGGGGTTGCCCGGCGAACACACGAACACCAGACGCGTCTTTTTCCAGATGTCGTCCGGCACCTGATTCCAGTCGCTGCCGAAATTGCGCACCGGATCGGCGTTGACGAAGTAGGGGGTCGCGCCCGCCAGCAGCGTGGCGCCTTCGTAGATCTGGTAGAACGGATTGGGGCAGATCACCACCGAACCGGCCGACGGATCGATCACGGTCTGGGTGAACGCAAACAGCGCCTCGCGCGATCCCAGTGCCGGCAGCACCTGCGTGTCGGCGTCAGGCGCCGGAATGCTGTAGCGGCGCGCCAGCCAGTCCGAAATCGCCCGGCGCAACGCCGGATCGCCCTTCGTGGACGGGTAGACGGACAGCCCGGCCATGCCTTCGCGGATGGCTTGCGCCACGCGCTCCGGCGCGGCGTGCTTGGGCTCGCCGATCGACAGGTTGATGGGCGCAATGCCGTCCGACTGCGAGCTGGCAGAGACCAGCAAAGCCCGCAGTTTTTCGAACGGGTAGGGGTGTAGGGCATCGAGGCGCGGATTCATGACGCAAGATTTTAACAAGCAAGCTACAATAGCGGGCTTGGCCTATTGCGAAGGTGGCGAAATTGGTAGACGCACCAGGTTTAGGTCCTGACGCCGTAACAGGTGTAGGGGTTCGAGTCCCCTCCTTCGCACCATCAAATTCCCCCATAATTTCAATGATTTAGGTCTTGAGCCAGTCATTTTCGGAATGATTGGGGGCGGGAATGTTTGAGCCGAGCAGGCCGCGCGACGGCTTCGGTTCTTGGAAGGTTTCCGGTTTACTTCCGGTTTTCCCGAATCATCCAGGCCGAGCCCACTGAGCCAAACCCGCCAAGCCGCATGCCTGCGGTCTTGAAGTCTCCAGATCGCACCGGCTGCCATTTCGCGCCATTCAGCCGTGGCGCCATCCACACGGTTCATCTGCAGCGCCGCATGCTTGGCGGCCACTGGCCGATCAATCAACATAGCCGCAGTTACGGCGCATGCGCACGGATTCCCCACAGCGGTCGCTTGCCAGGTTGAACTGTCTAGCCGCGAGCCTTTCCCCTTCAGACCCGTTTGCAAAGAGCACGACATGCTTTCGACACTGATATACCGCAGCCGAGCTGTCGAACCGATGAACGCGCAGGCTCTGGACGACCTTCTGACGCCCGCCCGCGCACGCAACGCCGCCATGCAGGTCACCGGCCTATTGCTCTTTGACGGCGTTCATTTCGTGCAACTGCTGGAAGGCCCTGACAAAGCGGTCACGCAGATATTCGATGCCATCCAGCGCGACGAGGCCCACAAGAACGTTGTGCTTCTCATGCGGGATCACGGTCCCGCCCGAAGGTTTGGCGGGGATGCGATGGCCCTGCTTGATCTACGAGCGCTCGACCCGCAACAGGTTTCCGCGCGCATTCTCGCAAAGATGAAAAAGCCGGCGCGGTGGGCGGGCAGCGATGACCGCGTGGTGAAGATCCTTGGCTGGTATGCCGATGCGCATGGCACGGACCATATCGTCGAAGGCGACGATGCGGCCAACTGGCGGTTTGAGTCCAGCGGTGCCCCCTTGGCGCATGAAGACCCCGCGGCGCCTGCGCGGCCGTATCCGTTTGCGCTGCAACCCATCGTCGATCCCCTGCGGCGCGAGATCACCTCATTCGAATTCCTGATCCGCAGCCAAGCCGGCGGATCGCCGGAGCAATTGTTCGCCAGCCTCGATCCCGCAGATCGATATCGCGTTGATCTGGAATCCAAAGCCTCGGCATTCGAGCTGGCGCGGCGGCTGGGCCTGACCGACGTGAAGCTGTCGGTCAATCTGCTGCCGATGTCGCTGATCGAAAACCCGGCCGCCGTCGACCGTCTGGTGGATCAGGTGGCGGCTTGCGCGCTGTTGCCGCAGCACGTGATCGTCGAGATCACCGAACAGGAAGCCATCGAGCGGCCGCGGGCCTTCAGGGACGTGATCGAACGCCTGCGCCGCGAGGGCATCGGCGTTGCAATCGATGATTTTGGCGCCGGTTATGCGGGCCTGTCGCTGCTGGCCGAATTTCAGCCGGACAAGCTCAAGATTGACCGCCAACTCATTCAGAACATTCATCTGGATGGACCCCGCCAGGCGATCGTCTGTGGCATTGCCCGCGCCTGCAGCGCCATGGGCATCACGCCCGTTGCCGAAGGCGTGGAGCGGGTCGAGGAATGGTGCTGGCTGCAAGCCGCCGGATTCGAACGGTTCCAGGGCTATCTGTTTGCCAGGCCAGCGCTCAATGGGGTGCCTCCCGTGCGGTGGCCGGAGCGCGTCCAGCGCAACTGATCCGTCCCAGACGTCACCCGGCGAATTTACCGCCTTGCCGCCTTCGGCAACCACGCCGTAAACCAGGCCGCAGCGGCCAGCGCCGCCAGGATGACCACGGTGCCCACGGTGGGCGTGAAAGCCGGCACGTACATCATCGCCAGATCCGCCAGCACGATGACGACGAAAGCGCCGGCCCATGCCCACGCGATCCGTTCCGCTGTGCGCCGGAACGCGGGATGGGCTGCCACTTCGGGGGTCACGCGTTCCATCGCGTATTGAAGCGTGAAAGGCCGGCCAGCAAAGATCGAACCCAGCACGATGGCCAGCAGGCCCGCGTCCACCAGCAGCCGGACGCTCAACAGCGACGGGCTGAAGCCCGCGAAGCGCGTTGCGAAGGCCAGCGCCCCAAAGAGGATCAGCGATCCCACTTCCAGTGTCTTGGGCGAAGCATGAAGGATGAACCGGTCCCGGATTACCAGAAGGGCGGAAACGGCAGTGGCCGCCACGAGCGCTGCGTGGGTGCCGACGCGGTGCTCCAGCAGCGCAAAGGTGATAAAGGGAACAAAGGCGAGAAGCAGTTTCACGGTGTTCCTCCAGCGAGGGTGTGCCGCTGGAACATAGCACCCGCGGTTTTTTTTCGTCAACGCAATGCACGCTCGCGCATGCCAGGCATTTGAGGCGATGCGCCGCCCAGATGCACGATATCGCGGGTTTATCCCCATGCCAGGCCTTATTGACAGGCTCCGTTTAACTCCATAAAGTCACCGCACAGATTTAGATAAAAGACCATCTGTAAGTTGGTCTTTTATCGCGCGCAGTTTGCGTCGACCTCTTACAGAAATAATTCCAAGAGGAGACGACTGTGCATTCATCGACCGTAAAAATACGTGGCATCGACGATGTCATCGCTTTCATCGATTCACGCCCAGGCATTGTGGGCCGAGCCGGCCTCATATGGTGGCTTGCGCTTGGGGGATTGTTTCTCGATGCCTTTGCCAATTCCGCGCTGAGCGCGGGCTTGGGTCCCATGACGCGCAATCTTGGCTTGACGGCCGGGCAAGTTGCGCTGATGACTTCCCTGGCCGCGTGGGTGGCCATCGCTTTCAACCCCATCGGCGGCTGGATGGCAGACCGGTGGGGCCGCATACGTCCGCTGATCGTCGCAAAATTCCTCGCCGTCATCGGCGCCGTGCTCGTCGTGTTTGCGCCGAGTTTCGAGGTCATTCTGGTCGGCCGGTTTTTCGTCGGCGCGGCCTATGGCATCGATTTCGCGATCGCCATGGCGGTGCTGGCCGAGTTCACGCCCGCCAGGTTCAAAAGCCGTCTGAACACATGGCAGGGCATGTGGTACACGGCCGTGTGCACAAATTTACTGCTGGCCATGCTGTTCTTCTCGTGGGACGTAGGCGATTCGATCTGGCGCTATTCGGTGGCCGCGACGGCCATCTTCGCGGTGGTCATCCTGACGCTGCAAATGCGCTACATGGTGGAAAGCCCGATCTGGCTGGCCCGCAAGGAGCGGGTCGAAGACGCCGCGGCGGCGATGTCGCGCATTTACGGCCAGCCCATCGTGGCGGCGCCACCCAATGAGCGCGTGCCGGTCGTCAACCTGGCGCGCCGCGGCCTGGCGAACGTGTTGCTGATCTTCCGGGGCGTCTATCTTCCGCGCACCATCCTGGCGGCAACCGTGCAGATCGGCCAGTCCATTCAATACTTCGCCGTAGGCTGGTATCTGCCGCTGATCAGCGCCGCGCTCTTCGGCAAGGATTTCATCTACGCCACGATCGGGGCGCTGGTGTTCAACGTCTTCGGCATCTTCGGCGGGTTTCTGTCGCCCTACATCGGACGCAAGCTTGGCCTGCGGCGCGCATCGGCATTCGGTTTTGCCGCCGTATTTCTGATGCTGCTCATCCTGGGCACCTTCCACGGCAAGATGCCCTTGTGGCTGGCCGTCGTGGTGCCATCGCTATTCATCCTGTTCCATTCGGGCGGTCCCGGCGCAAATGGCAAGAGTCTGTCGTCGCTGTCGTTTCGAAGCGAACTGCGCGCGGGCGCCAATGGAATCATCGGCGCACTAGGCTCGACGGGGGCGGCGATCGGCCTGCTGGTATTTCCGATCTTTCGCGAGACCTATGGTCTCGAGAAGACCTTCCTGATCCTGTCGATCGTGCCGCTTATCGCCAGCATCATCTGCTTCGTGATCAAGTGGGATCCGACCCGCACGACGATCAATCCCGACAACGAAGCCGGCGCGCCGCAGTTCAAGGACGACGCGACGCTGGCTGCCCTGGACCCCGCGATCGGAAAGGCTTCGCGATGACAAAAACACGAGTGATTCTCGCCATAGACGAAGGCACGTCCGGAACCCGGGCGGCAACCGTGGCGGCCGACGGGCATGTCTCCTGCCTTGAGTACCTGCCACTGCAGGTCGAATCGCCGCAACCTGGCGTGGTCGAGCAGGATGCCAACGCGATTCTCGAAAAGACCATCGAGGTCTGCCTGCGAAGCATCGCGCAGGCTCGGCTCAAGGGCCAGGAGATCGTGGCCCTCGCGATCGCAACCCAGCGCGCCACGGCGGTGCTGTGGGACACGCAGAGCGGCAGGGCCATCGTGCCCGCCATGGTGTGGCAGGACACGCGCTACGTCGACGAACTCGCCATGCTTGCGCCGCAATGGGATGCGCCCTTGCTGTCGCGGGTGGGGCGGCCAGTTGGCGTGCGCTCGCTTTATCTTTGGGCGGCGCGCCACCTGCGCGACACGTCGGAGGTGGCGCAGGCATGGCGGGACGGGCGGCTGGCCTTCGGCACGATCGACAGCTGGCTGCTCTGGCATTTCTCGCATCGGCGCGAATGCGTAACGACACCCACCAACGCCACGTCTGCCGGTGCGTACGTGCTTGCCGAACATTGCTACTACGAGGAGTGGGTCGAGGCGCTGGGCTTTCCGGTCGCCTTGTTGCCGGCGTTGCGCCAGGACGCGGACGACTTTGGGCGAACTCGGGCAGAAGTGCTCGGCATCGACGTTCCCATCCTCGCGTGCGCGGGCGACCAGCACGCCGGCGCGGTGGGGCTCGGTTGCCTGGACAGAGGGCAGGCGATGTGCGTGCACGGCACGGGCAGCTTCGTGGATCTCATCGCCGGATGCGAGCCGCCCGCGAATTCGGGGCGGCTTGCCGGTTCCTTGACCATGACCGCGCGGCGCCAGGACGGCACATCGCATTTTGCGGTGGAGACCTTCGTGGCGACCACCGGGTCCGCCCTGAATTGGGTCTGCGACAAGCTCAAGTGGTTCAAGGACGCGCGAGAGATTTCCGCGCTGGCCGCGACGGCCACTTCTTCGCGCGGCGTGACTTTCGTGCCGGCCTTGACCGGGCTGCGCGTTCCCAGAATGGAGGCGGGCGCCCGTGCGTCGCTGACTGGCGTCTCCATGGCCACGACGCAGGCGGACATCGCGTACGCGATCCTCGAGGGTATCGCGCACTCCGTCGCCAGCTGCATCGAAGCCGACGAAGAGGCTTCAGGCGTGCGCGTGTCGGAACTTGTGGTGGGAGGCGGGCTGGCGGGAAGCGACGCGCTGCTTCGCATTCAGGCCGATCTGATCGGCATCCCGATACGGCGCATGCAGGAAGCCGACCGCGCAAGCCTGCGAGGCGCGGCCTTTCTCGCCGGATCTTCCGGGCTGCTCTGGGATTCTCTGCGGCACGCGCGCGACACCACCGTGACCGAGGCTGTCTTCGAACCCACGCTTGACGCGGCGCAGCGCACCCGGCGGCGCGCGCTCTGGCATGCGCGGGTGCAGGCCGAGCTGGCGCACGTCGATCAATTCAAGCAAGACAGACAGGAGGCCTTGCAGACATGATGGGGTGGTTATCCAGAAAGCCTGGGAAGGATCAGGCCGACATGACGAGCACCGAACCGCTGCGCCTGATACGGCAGGAGCAATTGGACAGGCTGGGCAGTGAGCGCTTTGACATCATCATCGTGGGCGGAGGCATTACCGGCGCGTATGCCGCGCTGGATGCGAGCCTGCGCGGCTACCGCGTGGCGCTGATCGAGAAAGACGACTTCGCCTCCGGCACGTCCTCCAAGTCATCGAAGATGGTGCATGGCGGTCTGCGCTACATCGAGCAGGGCAATCTGCGGCTGGTGCGGCATTCGTTGCAGGAACGTCAGCGCCTGCGCCGCAACGCGAGACACCTGGTGCAGCGCCTGCCGTTCCTGTTCCCGATCCTGGAGCGGGACGGCGTCTTTGACAAACGTCTGTCCAAGGCCTTTGAAAGTCTGCTGTGGACTTACGATGTGGCCGGCGGATGGCGCGAAGGAATTCTTCATCAAAAACTGACCAAGGCTGAAGTGCTGTCGCATTGCCCCACCTTCAAGGAAGAAGGTCTGCTGGGCGGCTTCCTCTATTTCGATGCGCGCGTGGACGACGCCCGGTTGACGCTCGCCGTCGCGCGAAGCGCCGCCTTCCATGGCGCGGCGGTGCTCAACCACACCAAGGCGATCGAGGTGACGCGCAATGAGCATGGCAAGGTCGACGGCGTCATCGTGCAGGCGGGCGCGCAGGAGATCAGGGCTCGTGCCGGTGCCGTCATCATGGCGACAGGCGTGTGGCTGCGCGATTGGAGCGGCGCGAAAAAGGGGGATGTTCCCGCCATGCACATACGTCCCGCCAAGGGCGTGCATGTCGCGGTGCCTTGGTTGAAGGTGCGCAACGATTGCACCGTGACCATTCCCGTGCCGGGACGTAGCCGGCGCGCAACCATTACGCGATGGGGCAACGTGTCCTACCTGGGCACGACCGACGAAGATTACGAAGGCGATCTCGACGATGTGTATTGCACCCGCCGTGAGCTCGACTTCCTGCTAGAGGGCGCGCGCTCGGCCCTCAAGACGGACCTGCAGCCCGAGGACGTGGTGGGCAGCATCGCGGGTTGCCGGCCGCTGGTCGCGCCACCCGGAGGCAAGACGCTGGAGATCAAACGCAACCACGAGATACATGTGGCGCCCGACGGGCTGGTCACGATCGTGGGCGGCAAGTTGACGACGTCTCGCCACATGGCCGAGCAGACCATCGATGCCGCCCAGCAGGTCATCGGAAGGCAGGGCAGATGCCTGACCCGCCGCGCCTATCTGCTTGGTGCGGCTGGCTACGACCCGCAGGCCATCGTGGCTTCCGGCGGCCTGTCCGCGCACCTGGGCGAGCGATACGGCACCGAGGCGCGCTTCGTCAGCGACATCATGCAGTCCGATCCGGCACTGATGGCTCCGATTGTGGAAGGGCTGCCCTATACCGAGGCGGAGGTCGTCTATGCCGCCCGGCACGAATTGGCCGCGACGGTACAGGACGTCCTGTCGCGGCGGATGCGCGCGCGGCTCATGGCCCGCGACGCCTCGGCCCGCGCCGCAGCGCGCGTGGGCCAACTATTGCGGGCCGAGCTCGGCCTGTCTGAAACCGATGTCGCGCGGCAGGTCGACGACTACCTGGCCGCGATCAGGCACGAGAAGTCCGTCCTCATGGGAGATGAATAGATGATCAGCAAAGAAGCCATCAAGCGCGGTTACAACCGCGGCAACTACGTCGTTGGCGCCCATACGCCGCCGGGATATGCCGCGACGTTGACCGGGGCGGGCGCCGAGCCCGGGCTGCAGCGCGAACCGGTGCAGGTTCCCGCAGACCTCCTGCACGTCTTGCGGCAGGAGGCCGACGAGGTACTGACCGATCTGGCCAATGTTGTTGCCTGGACGCGCGATTGGTGGGCGGGTTCAATGATGACCGAAACGGCGGGCAAGCCGGCCTCGCCCAAGGCGGTCATCGTCAAGGTGTCCTCGGTCGTGCAGGTGCAGTCCGTGATGCGCGTTGCCAATGAAGCCGGGATCCCGGTGACGGTGTCCGCCGGCCGTAGCAATGTGACGGGCGCTGCGATCCCGGTGCGCGGCGGTATCGTGCTGGATGTCTGCCAGTTGAATCGGTTCATAGGCGTAGACCGTGAAAGCCAGATCGTCGAAGTCGAGGCAGGCATGTTCGGCGATGTGTTCGAAAAGACCATCCAGGGCGAGTTCGGGCTGACGATGGGGCATTGGCCGTCTTCGTTCGGCATCAGCACGGTGGGGGGATGGGTCGCATGCCGCGGCGCCGGGCAGTTGTCGACGCGCTACGGAAAGATCGAGGACATGGTGTTCGGCATGGACGTCGTGCTGGCGGATGGCCGCCTCATCAAGGTGGGCGGTTACTCGAGGGCGGCGCTGGGCGCTGACCTGCAACAGGTGTTTATCGGCTCCGAGGGGACGCTTGGCGTCATCGTGCGCGTGCGCCTGAAGCTGCATCGCCTGCCGGACTACGGACGGGCCGTCGCCTATGGATTCAAGACGTTCGCGATCGGTCTGGACGCCTGCCGCGAAATCATGCAGCGCGGCGCCAACCCTGCGGCCTTGCGTCTGTATGACGAACTCGAAAGCGGGGTGCAGTTCAATCGGCCGGACCTGAATGTGTTGCTGGTGGCGGACGAGGGTGCCCGCCAGATGGTCGACGCCGTCATGCAGATCAGCGAGGGCGTGTGCGAGGAACTGGGCGAGAAGCTTGACGGCGACGCGATCTTCGAACGCTGGCTGGAAACGCGGTATCTGACCGGCAAGAGCGCCGAGGGTTTCAAACGCAGCCCTGGCTTCGTGGCCGACACGCTCGAAATGGCGGGCCGATGGAGCGACCTGGCCGCGATCTACACCGAGGTTGTCGACGCCATCAATGGGGTGCCCGGCACGCTGGCGGGATCGGCGCACCAGTCGCATGCCTATGTGGACGGTGCCTGCCTGTATTTTTCGCTGCGCGGCGACGTGGAAGTCAATCGCCGCGCACAGTGGTACCGCCAGGCCTGGGATGCGGCCAACGCCGTGCTGATTAAATACAATGCGGCGCTCAGCCATCACCACGGCGTAGGTCTGCTGCGGGCGCCCTACATGCGCGAGTCGCTGGGCAGCGCTTTTCCGGTGCTGCAGGCGATCAAGCGCACGCTAGATCCGAAAAACATCCTCAATCCCGGAAAGCTCGGACTGGATGACGAGCTGCTTCTGAATCAACACGGACGGTAAGCATGGATAGATCATTCGGCGCGTGCTTGGCGCGGCATCCGGTCATTGCCACTCTCTATGGCGTGGACCAGATCAACACGTTTGTGGGCAGTCCGGCCGAGATCGCGATCGTGGCCAACGTGGAACTGCGCAAGCTCGCTCCGGTGATCGCCACGTTGAACCGCGCGGGGAAGTTCGCCATCGTCAATATCGATAGCTGCGAAGGGATTTCACAGGACAAGGGCGGGGTGGAGTATCTGGCTGACATTGGCGTGGCCAGCCTGGTGTCGACACGGGTGGCCACCATCCAGCGCGCCAATCGGGCCGGAATGGTGACCATGCAGAAGGTATTCGTGACGGATCGATCGACCTGGCCGCGCAGCGTGAAGGCGCTGGAACAGAGCGATCCCAACCTGGTGCAATTGATGCCGGCGCCGATGCTTGCGCACATGGCCTCGCACGATCTCAAGGCCTTGCCCCCGATCATCGCCTCGGGGTTCGTCGTCAATCAGAAGGACGTGGGGACAGCGATGAAGCACGGCGCCGTGGGGGTGTCCACCAGCGAACATGCGCTTTGGAGCCTGGACTCCAAGGCCTTTGCGCGCTGACGCGAAGCAAACTTTCCCGGCCGCACTCCATCGTCCTTCTGCACGATCCCATGCCGTGCCCCGGCGGGCTATTTTGTCCACCACAGCCGCGTCCGAGGCACCGCGCATACAAGAATCGTCAACCTTTTCAATTCTTGAACATTGCCTTCCGCGCTTGCCGATACCTTAGGGCTTTCGTTATCGAGGAATGGCTATGTATTCACTTCCCAAGCGTTGCGGTGCGGAGTTCTTTGGCACGTTCTGGCTCGTGCTGGGCGGATGCGGCGCGGCGGTGCTGGCGGCCGGGTTTCCCCAATTTGGCATTGGATTCGCAGGGGTGGCGCTGGCGTTCGGGCTGACCGTTTTAACCATGGTTTTCGCGGTCGGCCATATTTCAGGTGGGCATTTCAACCCAGCCGTCACAGTCGGCCTTGTGGCCGGCGGACGCTTCCCCGCCCGGGAGATCCTGCCGTACGTCATCGTCCAGGTCCTGGGCGCCATTGCCGCCGCGGCGGTGCTGGCCTGCATCGCAAACGGCAAGCTGGGTTTCGACCTGAAGGCCAGCCACTTCGCCGCAAATGGCTACGGCGCCTATTCGCCGGGCAAGTACACGCTGCTGGCCGCGCTGGTGACCGAAGTGGTGCTGACGGCCGGATTTATCTTCGTGATTCTGGGCGCCACCAGCCGGCGGGCGCCGGCCGGCTTCGCGGCCATTCCCATCGGCTTTGCGCTGACCCTCATCCACCTCATCAGCATTCCGGTCACCAACACGTCGGTTAACCCGGCGCGCTCGACCGGACCGGCGCTGTTCGTGGGCGGTTGGGCGCTGGAACAGTTGTGGCTGTTCTGGCTGGCGCCGATCTTGGGCGCGATCATCGGCGCCGTGGCCTACCGGCTGATCAGCGACCCGGCGATCGAGCGCGCCTGACAAGACCTGACCGCGGCCCGGGGATCACTTCCGTGCCGCCGCCGACCGGAAAATGGGGCCGTCGGATGAAGGCGCAACGAAGCAGGTTGTACATTACGCACTATCACCTGCTTCACCTTTACAGGATCGCCCATCATGACCGCCCCAGAAGTCGTAATTTCCCCCTCGATCGCCTGCGCGAACGACCGGCCCTTCGTGCTGTTCGGCGGCATCAATGTGCTGGAATCCAAGGATCTGGCGCTTCGCGCCTGCGAGGAATACCAACGCGTCACCAGCAAGTTGGGCATTCCCTACGTGTTCAAGGCGTCGTTCGACAAAGCCAACCGCTCGTCGATCCACTCGTATCGCGGACCCGGCCTCGAAGAAGGCATGAAAATCTTCGAAGCCGTGAAAAAGGAATTCGGCGTTCCCGTCATTACCGACGTGCACGAGCCCTGGCAGGCCGCGCCCGTGGCCGAAGTCGCAGACATCCTGCAACTGCCGGCCTTTTTGGCGCGCCAGACCGATCTGGTGGTCGCCCTGGCCAAGACGCAGCGCGTGGTCAACATCAAGAAGCCGCAGTTCCTCAGCCCCGCGCAGATGCTGAACATCGTCGAGAAGTTCACTGAAGCCGGCAACGACAAGCTGATCCTCTGCGATCGCGGCACAAGCTTCGGCTACGACAACCTGGTCGTCGACATGCTGGGCTTCGGTGTCATGAAAAAAGTGTCCGGCAATCGCCCGCTGATCTTCGACGTGACCCATGCGCTGCAGCAGCGCTCCTCGCTGGACGCGGCATCCGGTGGCCGTCGTGAACAGGTGGCGGACCTGGCGCGCGCCGGCATGGCGGTCGGACTGGCGGGCCTCTTCCTGGAAGCCCACCCCGATCCCAAGAATGCGAAATGCGATGGCCCCAGCGCCTTGCCGCTGGACAAGCTCGAACCCTTCCTGACGCAGCTCAAGCAGCTGGACGACCTGGTGAAGTCCTTTGCGCCGATCGACATCGAACCTTGACGCCGGCGCCGTCATCACACGGCCGCCAAGCTGTTATACGATCCAGGCCACACTTTAGGGAGGCCTGGATGTCTTTGTATGTGATCGTCGCCGTGCGCAAAGAGGCCGGGAGCGGCCATATCGCCTACGTGCGCTGGGGGCAGGCCGTGCGCGGCGTTCCCGGGTGGATCTCGGAGCCCACGACGGCCGCAGCCTCCGAAGTGATTGAGATCATCAAGGACGGCGCCGACGTCGAAACCGCGATCAGCGTCGACGGCCTGACCGTCGCCTCGCGCGCGGTGCGCGTGCTGGTGGACGCCGGCGGGCGAGAACACCTCGCATCCGTGCCGGTACCCAGTTCCACCTTGCACACGCTGTTCGACCTGCCGGAGTTCTGACAGGCCCAGGCTGACTTAGCGGCGGCCCTCGGCGAAGTTGACCAACGCGTCGCCCGCCATCCGATATCGCACCCATTCGTCCTGGGGCAGCGCGCCGATGGATTGATAGAAGTCGATGGCGGGCTGGTTCCAGTCCAGCACGCTCCATTCCAGCCGCCCGCAGTTGTTTGCCACGGCCTCGCGGGCCAGATGGCGCAGCAGGTCGCGGCCCGCGCCGATGCCACGGTGCTCGGGCGTGACGTACAGGTCTTCCAGATAGATGCCGTTCTTTCCGAGCCAGGTGGAATAGCTGTAGAAATAGACGGCGTAGCCGATGGCCTTGCCGTCCAGCAGGCACATCAATGCGCGGGCGGGGGCGC
This sequence comes from Achromobacter spanius, assembly GCF_002966795.1. Classification (GTDB taxonomy): domain Bacteria; phylum Pseudomonadota; class Gammaproteobacteria; order Burkholderiales; family Burkholderiaceae_B; genus Achromobacter; species Achromobacter spanius_D. The sequence continues at coordinate 3,784,431 of NZ_CP023270.1, read as the reverse complement.
CTTCGGCGAACAAGGTGCGCTCGACGTCGTCGGCGCTGGCGATCACCTCATGCGCAGCGCGTTCATACACGGCCAGTTCGGTGATAAAGGCATGGATCTGGGCCGCGTCCGACGGCGCGGCGGGACGGATTTCGATGTTCACGGAGCTTTCCTGTTTATTGGGATCGCTATCCTACTCGTTATTGGCGCAGTGGGCAGGCACCGACATCGGGAATACCCTTGTTGCGCGGCGGACCGCCCGGCGCGACGCTTTATCGGGATTGCACCCAGAGTCCGGACGCGTACTCACGAAGGATGCCCTCAATGCCCGAGACTGCTCCTGCCGCCGCCCACAAGCCGCCGCCCGCCGGCCGCAGCCGGCGGATTTCCTGGATCTGGCTGGTGCCGATCGTCGCGGCGCTGGGTGGTCTGATGCTCGTGCTGAAGGTCTGGATGGACGCAGGGCCCCAGGCCACGATCAGCTTCCAGACAGCCGAAGGGCTGGAGGCCGGCAAGACACAGGTCCGCTACAAGGAAGTGAACGTCGGCACGGTGCAACGCGTGGCGCTCAACGCGGACCGGACCGGCGTGATCGCGACGGTGCAGCTCAACAAGGACGCGGCTGGGCTCCTGCAAGAGGGCACCGTGTTCTGGGTGGTGCGGCCCCGCCTGACACTCAGCGGCGTTTCCGGTCTGAGCACGTTGCTGTCCGGTGCCTACATCGGCCTGGATCCCGCCGGCCGCAAGGGCGGCAGCGATCCTGACAAGGCGACCAAATTCGAGTTCGCCGGCCTGGAGGTCCCGCCCGAGGTAACGCAGGACAGGCCGGGCAAGCGCTTCACCCTCAAGGGCCATGACCTCGGTTCGCTGGACATCGGGTCGCCCGTCTATTACAAGCGCATCGCGGTGGGACAGGTGGTGAGCTATCGGCTGGATGCCGCCGGCAAGGGCGTTGACATCCAAGTGTTCGTCGATGCCCCCAACGACGCCTTCGTCAATGAAGGCACGCGTTTCTGGAACGCCAGCGGGGTGGACTTCTCGGTGGACGCGGGCGGGCTGCAAGTGCGGTCTCCGTCGCTGGTCTCGGTGATCGTGGGCGGCGTCGCCTTCGATTCCGTCGAGACCCGGCTGCACACCGCGGCCAAGCCGGACGCCGCGTTCGTCATATACCCTTCCGAAACCGCGGCGCGCGCGCAGCCGGACGGCGTGCCGCTGCGCATCCGCATGCGGTTCGACCAGTCTGTGCGAGGTCTGTCCGTCGGGGCGCCGATCGACGCGTTCGGCGCGTCGGTCGGGCAGGTGGATGCCATCGGACTGGAACTGGATCGCACCACGCAGCAGTTCTACGCGCTGGTGGATGCCACTCTTTATCCCGAGCGGCTGGGCGCGAAGACTTTCGAGGAAATCAAGGAGTTTTCCGGCTCGACGGACACGCATCCCAGCGGCAAGCTGATGGCCGCCATGATCGACCAGGGATTGCGGGCGCAGTTGCGCATCGGCAACCTGCTGACGGGCCAGTTGTATGTCGCCATGGCGGTGTTTCCCGACGCCGAGCCCGTGACGTTCAAGATGGAAGAAGCGCCATTCATCCCCACGGTGCCGAACAATCTGGACCAGTTGCAGCTTCAACTGAACAGCATCCTGACCAAGCTCGACAGGGTCCCCTTTGAAGGCCTGGGCAGCGAACTCAACAACCTGCTGCAGGGCACGTCCAAGCTGATGAAGCGCCTGGACACGCAGCTTGCGCCCGAGGCGACGGCGACCTTGCGTCAGGCAAGCCGGTCGCTGGCTGCCGTCGGTGGGCTGCTCAGCCCCGATGCCGGCTTGCCCGTCAACACGAGCGCGCTGCTGCAAGAGCTGGCGCGCACGGCGCGGTCATTGCGGGAGTTGGCGGACTACCTGCAAACCCACCCGGGATCGTTGCTGCGGGGCCGCGCGCCCGATCCGGTGACGGGGAGAGCGCCCGCCCGTTGATCGACGAGCCCAGCCGGCAATGGGGTTCTCGGCATAAGTTCATGCCGGTGTCAGACACCGGTTCCCATCAGGAACGCCACTTGCTGTAGAAGTCCGGGGGCGCCTCGCGTATGCGGATCGAGCGGCGCCGCTTCATAGCGGAGATTCAGCATGGACCATAGTGAAATGATGGCTCGCATGATCACATTGCCGGTGTCGCCGGGCAGGTTCGACGGGTGGGACGGCGTGCTCTCATCCCTTGCGGACTGTCTCATGCAAGTGCAGGGAAAGCTCACGGAAACCGATGTGAAGCGCTTCCTGGACGTGGGCGCCCTGGTGTACCGCACCTGCTGTCAGGACGAGGCGCGCCAGCGCTGGACCGCCGAGGAGTTGGCTGCCTTTCACCGCAAGGCCCCCGCCGACGCCTGAGACGCGTCGCATCGCGCTGCGGATCAAAACAGGCACTGCCTCAGCGCAAAGGTCCGGCCAAACGCGCGGACCTCGTCGCCGTCCACCGACGCCGACACATCCCAGTGCTCGCCCCGCGTGACAAGAATGGATTGGCTGGAAATGGCGTGGCGCAGCGCAAATTGCCAGAACGCGCCTTCCGAACCTTCAGGCGCCAGATCATGCGGCCCGATCTGCAACCGGGACGGCCGGGGCGTGGCGCCCAGCGACCACTTCAAGGCGATCAGCAAAAACGCGAAACGCGCGGACGTGGAGGCGGGCTGAATGCACAGGACTCGGATCTTGTCGCTCATGGCCATCACCCAGGCTGAACAGATGAACCAGCGTAGCAAACGCCGTGCCGCCCATCCATACCGCGTTTGGTCGATCCTGCGCAGCGACCTTGTCCTGGCGCGTGCTGCCCCGGTTGCTAGAATGGCCGGCCGCTCAGCGCCGGCTTGCACAGGAGAAATTCATGTCCCGAATCGTCGTCAATCCCGATACGGTCTTCAATTCCGTGCAGTACGGTTTTAGCCAGGCGGTCATCGTGACCGGCCAGCGCCGCATGCTGCTGTCCGGCCAGGTTGGCGTGGACGCCAACGAAAAGACGGTCGGTCCGGGGCTGCAGGTGCAGACCGAGGCCGCGCTGGACAATATCGAACGGGTGCTGGCAGCGGGCGGCGGCAACCTGTCGCAGGTCATCATGCTGCGCATCTACATCTGCGACTCGGTAAGTACCGAACAGGAAGTCGTGGCACAGGCGCTGCGGGACCGCTTCAAGGTGGATCCGCCGCCGTCCTCCTGGATCATCGTCAGCGGGTTGTCGCTGCCGGAATGGCTGATCGAGATCGAAGCGGAAGCGATGCTGGATTAAGCGGACAGCAGGCCGACAGGTGCGATGCCTGCGGGCCTGTCATGCCGAGGTCTCGCGCCACGGCGGGACGGCGAACGCGGCGCGCAGCGACGCCAGAAATCCCGCCGTGCGCGCGGACAGTTCCTGCCGCGATTTCACCAGCGCCACCACATTCGCGTCGGGCAAGTTCCAGCCCGACAGCAGCGGCACGAGCTCGCCCGTGCGCACGTGCTCGGCCACGTCCCATTCCGACCGCGCAATGATGCCGTGTCCCGCACGCGCCCAGTCCAGCGCCGTCGCGCCCGCATTGCAGGACATGACGGGCGCGATCCGCACGCCGACAGCCGTGCCGCGGGCACGCCGGAACCGCCACAGCGTCACGTCCTCGTCGTTCTCGCGCAGGGCGATGCAGTCGTGATTGCGCAGGTCTTCCGGCGTCGCGGGCGCACCGCGGCGCGCCAGATAAGCGGGCGACGCGCACAGGATGCGGCGGTTGGGCGCCAGCGGGTAGGCAACCAGCGTGGAATCGCGAAGCTCACCAATGTGGACCATCACGTCCCAATTGTCCGACGCCAGTCGGGGAGGGCCGTCCGACAGCGTCAGGCTGGCCGTCACGTCTTCGCTGCGCGACCGGAAATCCGCCACCAATCCGGCGATATATCGCTGGCCGAATCCCAGCGGCGCCACCACACGAAGATGCCCCGCCACGACGCCGCGCCGGCCCGCCAGTTCGTCGGCCAGCACGGTCAGGTCATTGCAGATCTGCGCGGCGCGCATGGTCAGCAAATGGCCTTCTTCCGTCAGCGCAATGCCGCGAGCCGACCGGTTGACCAGCCTGACGCCCAGCCGCTTCTCCAGCGCATTCAGGCGCTGCGTCACCGCAGGCGGCGTCACATCCAGCGCGCGCGCCGCCTGCGCGAGCGAACCGGCAGAGGACAGGCTTAGAAAAAAGCGCAGGTCGTCGGTGGCAATCATTCAGTCAAGGCTTAATGGGATATTAAGTTTCCATTAAACCCGGGAAGCGGCATTCGCGCCATACTGCGTACTGATTTCCGCGGGTCCGTCCTGCCCGCGCTCACTCGCTGAAGAGATTGCCATGACCCTGGAAACCGCCGCATCCACGCTGGATGCCCTGGAAACGCCCTGCCTGCTGCTAGACGAAACGCGCATGACGCGCAATATCGAACGGCTGAACGCCCTGATGGCCGGTCACGGCGTCCGCTTGCGTCCCCATCTGAAAACCCCCAAGTCCATCGAGGTCGCACGCCGTCTCATGGCGACACCGCAAGGGCCGGCCGCCGTCTCGACCCTGCAGGAAGCCGAACAGTTTGCCGCTGCGGGCGTCACGGATCTGCTGTATGCGGTCGGCGTGTCCCCGTCGAAACTCGACCGCGTGCTGGCCTTGCGTCAGCGCGGCGTGGACCTGACGGTGGTGGTTGACAGCATCGAGGCCGCGCGCGCGGTGTCGGCGCGCGCCAAGGCCGCTGGCGACCCCATTCCGGCGCTCATCGAGATCGATTGCGATGGCCACCGCGCCGGCGTGCAGCCCAAGGACACGGATCAACTGCTGGCGATCGCACGCGTACTGCATGAAGACGGCGCCTGCCTGCGCGGCGTCATGACGCACGCGGGCGAATCCTATGGATGCCGCAGCGTCGAGGCGATCGCCGACATGGCCGAACAGGAGCGCTGGGCCGCCGTCAGTTGCGCAGAAGCGATTCGCGGCGCGGGCTTGCCGTGCCCGGTGGTCAGCGTCGGTTCCACGCCCACCGCGCACTTTGCGCGCAAGCTGGATGGCGTGACCGAAGTGCGGGCCGGTGTGTATGTCTTTTTCGACCTGGTGATGGCCGGGTTGGGGGTGTGCAGCGTGGACGACATCGCCGCCACGGTGCTCACCACCGTCATCGGCCATCAGCCCGAGAAGGGCTGGATTCTGGTCGATGCGGGATGGATGGCCATGTCCCGCGACCGCGGCACGGCCAAGCAGCCGGTGGACCAGCTATACGGTCTGGTGTGCGATGCGGATGGCAAGGTCTACCCGGACGTGCTGCTGGCCGAAACCAACCAGGAGCAGGGCATCGTCAAGGTGCGTCCCGGCAGCAGCGGGGTCTTGCCCGACCTGCCCATCGGCGCCAAGCTGCGCATCGTCCCGAATCACGCTTGCGCGACCTGCGCGCAACACGATGCCTACGAGGTCGTGCGTCCCGGCGAGCCGGGCGTCGTTGCTCGTTGGGAACGCTTCCGTGGCTGGTAGGCCGCGCATCAACAAGGAATCCGCCATGGACTTCATTCAAACGCCCGACGCCACGCCGCCCGCCGGCCATTATGCCCAGGCGGTTCGCGCCAACGGCTTCGTCTTCGTCTCGGGACAACTGGGCTTCTTGCCGCCGGCCGGACCCGGCGCGCGCCCCGTTCTGGCGGCGGACGCGGCCGGCCAGACACGGGAGGCGCTACGCAGCGTACGGGCCATTCTGGTGGCCGCGGGCTCATCGATGTCGTCGGTGGTAAACGTCACCGTGTACATCCCGGACGTCAGTCTGTGGGATGAGGTCAACGCGGTTTACGAAGCCTGCTTTGGCAGTCATCGCCCGGCGCGCGCCATCGTGCCCACGCGTGAACTTCACTACGGTGCATTGGTGGAAATCAGTGTGGTGGCGGTGACCTGAACGCGGTTTGCGTTCCGCCCGGGGGAGGGTGGGGTCCCAATGGCCGAGGGGCAGGCGCCGCCTATAATGCCTGCGCCTCAATGCCCTTGGCGGAGACCGTCCACATGCACTACGAGTATCTGTTCTGGTCCATGGCTGCCGTGGTGGCCGCCGCGCTTGCCGGCGGCGCCTTGTGTGGCCGGCTGCAGTCGATCAAGCATCTGGTGATCGGCTTGCTGGGATTGGCGGCGGCGATCTTCACTGCGGTGCTATTGCTTGCGCGCCAGGGGGGATTCGACGAACTGGCGGCGATGCTGTCGATCGCCGCGTTCATGTTCAGCCTGGTGATCGGCGCCGCGGCGGCGCTACTGACGCGCCGCATCCGGCAGCAGCGGCATCATTCTTCCGCGTCGTAGTCCTCGTCCTCATCGTCTTCGTCGTCCTCATCCTGCTCGAGGGCGTCGTAACCCTTCCAGGTAATGCGCCAGCGCGTCGCACCGGCGTTCGCCGCGGTCTCGCTGACCTGCTTGACCAGGCCGGCATCTTCCAGAAGGTCCAGGTGATGCGCGATGACCTGCAGGCCTTGCTCCTCGGGGTGCGGCGCCAGCGCGGCGTTCTTGATGTCGTGCGTGCTCAGGTTGGGGCCGGGGGCGTCGCGCAGGGCGCCCAGAATCGTGACGACCAGATCGAAATCGCGTTGCATGATGTCCACCATGTAGGGATAAAAGAACACGACGACGATAGCAGACTTCGGCTGCAGCAATAGGACAGCGCGCGCGCCTGCGTTACAGTCCGGGGTTCTTGCTAAACCACACTCGAAAACACCATGAAAAAACCCGCAGAACGGGATTGCCTGGCGGTCGTCCCCGGCTACACGGGCCAGTCCGCCAAGCTGTACCTCTCGCGCGGCGAGGATGAGCGTATCGACGGCGTGACCGTCTACGACCTGCTCGGCCACGTCAAGCAGCAGGGCGATGCCGAGGCCGCAGCCGCCTGGGTGGGCGAATGGCTCGCCAAAGAGGCAGACAACCGCAAGGCCCGCCGCACCCAGCTCCAGGCACAGATGTTCCTCTGCAAGCTGGCAGGTGACGAGAAAGCCGCGTTCCTGGCCGCGCAGAAGCCGCTGGCCCGTGTGCTGGCCGAAGTCGGGGTGCGCAGCCGTAGCGTGGCCGCCACTTCCGGGGCCGCTCGCCAGTCGCTCGGCCCTCTGACCAAGAAACGTTAGCCCAAGGCTGTTATAGTCGCGCCTGGGCGTGCGTGAGCACCTGCATGGTGCGCGCCCGGGCGGGCTCGGCCCGCAAATCAAGGAAGATGGAAATGGAAATACTCAGTCGGCACGTTGCCGACGTAGCGGGCGGCGTCGAGCTGCACACCACGCTGGATGGCGAAAGCATCAGCGTCTATGCCGTCATGGGCGTGGATGATCTCAATGCGATCGCAGACATCGTGCCGCGCGAAAAAGTCGAAGCAGGAGCGGACATACACGCCGCCAATGTCGACAATGTTGATAATGCGCAAGAACAGATCGACCAAGTGCTGGAAAATATGAATCCCGGCGACGTGGCGGTTTTCCTTTGCTCGGGTCCCGATGCTTTTGGCGCGGCACTCGACCTGTTGGGTTTACCTATCGACGAGTAAGCCTGACGGCAAACCATAGTGTCATCCGAACGGCGTATTGCAGGTCGTACGCGCTTTTGATGGCATTTATATAAGCCTTGTTTGTTTTTTTATGATGTATTGGTGTTAACACCAATGCAGGGACTCGTTTACCCTTTAAAAACGTGCAAAATAACTGCGCAGTTTCTCTTTGTTGCATTATTGGCACGTATTTTTTAGGATTATGTTGACTTGTGAGGGGAACATAACGATAGTGTCGGCACACGATCACAAGCGTTGCGATTTTCGATCAGTGCCGTGCCTTTTCCGGCTCAGCGTTATTGTTCTACTGTCCCCTCCTTGATTGATTCGTGACCTCCGGGCATTTGCCCATTATCTCTAGGAAATACAGTATGGAAACCGGCGTCGTTAAGTGGTTCAATTCGGAAAAGGGTTATGGCTTCATCACCCCGGAAGCGGGCGGTAAGGACCTCTTCGCTCACTTCTCCGAAATTCAGGGCTCGGGCTTCAAGTCTCTGGAAGAGAACCAGCGCGTCAGCTTTGTGACGGCCAATGGCCCCAAGGGCCCGCAAGCCACGAAGATTCAAGTCCTGTAAGGATCTGAGTTTTCTCAAGAAGGCCCCCTAGTGGGGCCTTTTTTGTTTTCCGCGCGTTATCAATCCCACGAACTCATTGCCGCCATGACCACTACCTTGCCCACGCCGATTGCCACGCAACCCCACGATGTGGTCGCTTTCTGGCTCGATGCCGGTCCCGCGCAATGGTTCCGCAAGAGCGCACAGTTCGATGCCGATTTTTGCGCGCGCTTCGAAGCCGCGCACATGGCGGCCGCTGCGCGCCGGCTTGATGCCTGGCTGGACGAACCTGCCGGCGCGATCGCGCTGATGATTCTGTTGGACCAGTTCCCTCGCAATGTCTACCGGGATACTGGACATATGTTCGCCACGGATGCGCTGGCGCTGCATTTTGCCGAACGCGCCATCGCGGCAGGCCATGACCTGGAAGTCGATGCCTCGCTGCGCCAGTTCTTCTACATGCCGTTCGAACACGCCGAGAACCTGGCCGCGCAGAATCGGGCTATCGCGTTGATGGAGCCGCTGGGCGCCGACGCCGTGCGATGGGCCGTCCTGCATCGCGACATCATCAAGCGATTCGGGCGCTTCCCGCATCGGAACGCGGCGCTGGGACGCCAGACCACCCAGGCCGAACGCGAGTTTCTGGAATCGGGCGGTTTTGCAGGGTAGGGCGCTGCCCCACACCGACCGCGCGAGGCGGTGCGGTGTCCACGTGTATCGGTCCGTGGCAAGTTGAAAATGTTGGGCGCACGCCGGGGCCCGGCTTGCGCTCTTTAGCGGGTGTAGCGGGCGTTTTCCGGGGTCAATCCCGCCCTTTCGGACATTTGACGTTTTTCCGGGTTCGCCAATAAACTGGTTTCAGCGAGATTCTCAAGCGACGCGGTCTGCGTTCTCCTTGGTCGCCGTCAGTGGTGCCGCGGTTGCTATCCTCTCCCATCCTTGAAGATCTGGCGTCCCGCGAGCAATCGCTTTTTAGGTCAAGGACATCCCATGGCAACCGGCATCGTCAAGTGGTTCAACGCCGAGAAGGGTTATGGCTTCATCATGCCCGACGACGGCAGCAAGGATCTTTTCGCTCACTACTCCGAAATCCGTAGCGAAGGCTATAAGTCGCTACAAGAAAACCAGCGGGTCACTTTCGACGTTGGAACCGGTCCCAAGGGTCCCAGCGCCAAGAACATCAAGGTCGCGGCCTGAGATCTCTCGGGTAGCGTTCCGGGTCCGCCCGGCGTTCTATCCATAAAAAAGCCCCCACGGCTTGCTGCGTGGGGGCTTTTTTTGACCTGGCTTTTCTTAGTGCTTGCCGCTGCCGCCGGACGACAGCTTATCGACCAGGGCGATCCCCAACGCCGACAGGATGAAGATGGCGTGGATGATGGTCTGCCACATCACGCCGGCTTCGGTGAAGCGCGCGTTCGGCGTGCCGATGGTGCCGGCTTCGATGAAGGTGCGCAGCAGATGGATCGACGAGATGCCGATGATGGCCATCGCAAGTTTCACCTTGAGCACACTGGCGTTCACGTGGCTGAGCCATTCAGGCTGGTCGGGGTGGTTCTGCAGGCGCAGGCGGGACACGAAGGTCTCGTATCCGCCCACGATGACCATCACCAGCAGGTTGGAGATCATGACCACGTCGATCAGTCCCAGCACGATCAGCATGATTTCCATTTCGCCGAAGCTGGTGGCGTGAGTGACCAGGTGCCAGAGTTCCTTGAGGAACAGCATGACATAGACGCCCTGCGCGACGATCAGGCCCAGGTACAGCGGTAGCTGCAACCAGCGCGAACTGAAGATGAGGCTGGGAAGCAGGCCAAGGCGGGGAGGGGAATTCGGGATCATGTTGGGTGCGAGCCGTTGGGGTTTGCGAAAAAAAGCGCGGCGGCAATTCTAACAACGCCATGGGACAGCGGACATCTCTTTTGGCCGGCTTCAACTGGCCTGGCGATGCTTAGCATGGCAGCCTTCGAATTGCTCGGCTTTTTGGTAAGTGAAAATCGCATTTGCGAAACTCTGTGCCGGAATGCTTCGAAAGCTATGGGCGTATATAGAATTGCCGCCTCGTTTGCATAGAACAAGTCAATAGGAGTTTGTTCCCATGAAGATCCGCTACACCGTCGCCGCGTTGGCCGTTGCCCTCGCCCCTTACTCGGCCGCGCACGCGTTGGATATCGGTGGGCTCGTCGGCGCCGGCGCCAAGGTCGTCCAGGCGGCCACGCTGAGCGATGCCGAGATCAAGACCCTGTCGGACAAGGCATGCGCGCAGAGCGATTCGCAGGAAAAGATCGCCGCGCCGGGCAGCAAGTATGACGCCCGTCTGCAGAAGATCGCCAAGTCGCTGGGCAGCACGGTCAACGGCCAGAAGGCCAGCTACAAGGTCTACGTCACCAAGGACGTCAATGCCTGGGCAATGGCCAATGGCTGCATCCGCGTCTATAGCGGCCTCATGGACATGATGACGGACGACGAAGTGATGGGCGTGGTCGGCCACGAAATCGGTCACGTGGCGCTGGGCCACACCAAGAAGGCGATGCAGACCGCGTACACGGTGTCGGCTGCGCGTGATGCAGCTGGCGCGGCGGGCGGCGCAACCGTTGCTCAGCTCAGCGCCTCGCAACTGGGCGACCTGACCGAGAAGTTCATCAATGCGCAGTTCTCTCAATCGCAGGAAAGCGCCGCTGACGATTATTCGTTCGACCTGCTGCAATCCAAGAAGCAGAATACGCGCGGCCTCGTGACCGCTTTCCAGAAGCTGGCCGAGCTGGACGGCGGCAAGAGCGATATGATGAGCTCCCACCCGTCCTCGGCCAAGCGTGCACAGCACATCGAAGACCGCATCGCCAAGGCCAAGTAACCTCGCGGCCAGGCGTCCGTCCTCGCTTTTTGGGCGATAAACGGGGCGCGAGCATCCGGGCAAATCCGGGGCTCGCGCCCCTTTGCGTCAGGGTTCCGGAAGTTTCCGGTAAAATGCCGCGTTTATCCGCCCGTAATCTCATCTCTCGGAAAATAGGTCTTTTAATGCAGCCTGTGGTTGAAACCCTCTCCGGCCTGGAGCGCCGTGTTGATCTGGCCGTCTCGGTGGCCGACGTCGAAAAGGAAGTCCAGGCGCAATTGAAGCGCGTGGCTCGGACCGCCAAGGTCCCCGGCTTCCGTCCGGGCAAGGCGCCGCTCGCCATGCTCGAGCGCAGCCATGGTCCCAGCATCCGCTACGACGTGATCAATAGCCAAGTTGGCCGTGCCTTTGAACAAGCCATCGACGGCGCCAAGCTGCGCGTCGCTGGCGCCCCGAACCTCGAGCCCAAGACGGAAGGCGTTTCCGACGACACGCTGGCGTTCACCGCCACGTTCGAGGTCTATCCTGAAGTCGCCGTGCCGGACTTGTCCGACCTGGCTGTCACCCGCTACGAAACCGCCGTCACCGACGCAGAAGTCCAGCAGACGCTGGATGTGCTGCGCAAGCAACGCGCCACGTTCGAAGCCCGTGAAGGCCGCGCCAGCGCCGACGGCGACCGCGTCACGCTCGACTTCGCCGGCACCATCGACGGCGTGCCGTTCGAAGGCGGCAAGGCTGAAGACTTCCCGTTCGTGCTCGGCCAAGGCCGCATGCTGCCGGAATTCGAAGAAGCCGCCCGCGGCCTGAAGGCTGGCGAAACCAAGGTTTTCCAGCTCAAGTTCCCGGACGACTACCAGGGCGTTGAAGTCGCTGGCAAGACCGCCGAATTCACCATCACCATCAAGGAAGTGGCTGAAGGCGTCCTGCCCGAACTGAACGGCGAATTCGCCAAGTCGCTCGGCCAAGCCGAAGGCGACGTCGAAAAGCTCAAGGCCGACATCCGCAGCAACATCGAGCGCGAAGTCAAGGTCCGTTCGCAAGGCCGCACCAAGTCCAGCGTCATGGACGCCCTGGTCGAAGCCGGCAAGTTCGACGTGCCGAAGGCCCTGATCGACAACGACGTGCAAGGCCGTATCGCCGCTGCCCGCGAAGAACTGAAGCAGCGCGGCGTGCCCAACGCCGAATCCGTGCCGATCCCGGCCGAGGCCTTCTCGACCGAATCCGAGCGCCGTGTCCGCCTGGGCCTGCTTGTGTCCGAACTGGTCAAGCAAGCTCAGCTGCAAGCCAAGCCGGAACAGGTTCGCGCGCGCATCGAAGAATTCGCCCAGAACTACGAACAACCCGCCCAGGTTGTCAGCTATTACCTGGCAGACCGCCAGCGTCGTGCTGAAATCGAGGCTATCGTGCTCGAAGACAACGTCGTCGCGCATGTTCTGGAAAAGGCCAAGGTCACCGACGAAAAGGTGGCTTTCGATCAGTTGATGGGGATGGCGTAACACTATGCAGAGATTCACCGATTTCTATGCGGCAATGAATGGCGGGTCTTCGGTGACCCCCACCGGCCTGGGCTACATTCCCATGGTGATCGAGCAGTCGGGGCGCGGCGAGCGCGCCTACGACATCTATTCGCGTCTGCTCCGCGAACGGCTCATTTTCCTGGTGGGTCCGGTGAACGACGCCACGGCCAACCTGGTCGTGGCTCAGTTGCTGTTCCTGGAATCGGAGAATCCTGACAAGGACATTTCCCTGTACATCAACTCGCCCGGCGGGTCGGTGTACGCGGGAATGGCCATTTTTGACACCATGCAGTTCGTCAAGCCGGATGTGTCCACCCTGTGCACCGGCCTTGCGGCCAGCATGGGCGCATTCCTGCTGGCGGCTGGCAAGAAGGGCAAGCGTTTCACACTGCCCAACTCGCGCATCATGATCCACCAGCCCTCGGGCGGCGCCCAGGGGCAGGCTTCCGACATCCAGATCCAGGCCCGCGAAATCCTGGACCTGCGCGAGCGCCTGAACCGCATTCTGTCCAACAACACCGGACAGAGCATGGAGCGCATCGAGCTGGACACGGAACGTGACAACTTCATGTCGGCCGAAGATGCGGTATCGTATGGACTGGTGGACAAGGTCATGGCCTCCCGGTCCGAAAGCTGACTTCCCGGTTGATCCAGACCCGCTGCCATCATGTTTGAGTAAGCGCATGCGCTAGGCCTTTTATCCGGCCTGGCGCATCTTTACCTGAGATACGAAAGAAATATGCCTGAAAAAAAGGGATCGGCAGACGCTAAGGTGCTGCATTGCTCGTTTTGCAATAAAAGCCAGCACGAAGTCCGCAAGCTGATCGCGGGTCCGTCGGTATTCATCTGCGATGAATGCATAGATTTGTGCAACGACATCATCCGCGAAGAGGCGCAGGCTACCGCGCGCGCGGCGATTCGTTCCGAGCTGCCCACTCCGGCTGAAATCAAGACTTTCCTCGACCAGTACGTCATTGGGCAATCGTCGCCCAAGCGCATGCTGGCCGTGGCCGTCTACAACCACTACAAGCGCATTCGCCACGGCGAAATCAAGGGCGACGAAGTCGAGCTCTCCAAGAGCAACATCATGCTGATCGGGCCCACCGGCTCCGGCAAGACGCTCCTGGCCCAGACGCTGGCTCGCATGCTGAACGTGCCCTTCGTCATGGCCGACGCGACCACGCTGACCGAAGCCGGTTACGTGGGCGAAGACGTCGAAAACATCATTCAGAAGTTGCTGCAGAACTGCAACTATGAAGTCGAAAAGGCCCAGCGCGCCATCATCTACATCGACGAGATCGACAAGATCTCGCGCAAGTCCGACAACCCCTCCATCACCCGCGACGTGTCGGGCGAGGGCGTGCAGCAGGCCTTGCTGAAGCTGATCGAAGGCACGGTGGCGTCGGTGCCCCCGCAGGGCGGCCGCAAGCACCCCAACCAGGACTTCGTGCAGGTCGACACGACCAACATCCTGTTCATCGTGGGCGGCGCCTTCGACGGACTGGAAAAGGTCATTCGCGACCGCACCGAAAAATCCGGCATCGGTTTTTCGGCGTCGGTGCGCGCCAAGTCCGAGCGTGGCGTCGGTGAACTGTTCTCCGAAGTCGAGCCCGAAGACCTGATCAAGTTCGGCCTCATCCCCGAACTGGTCGGCCGTCTGCCTGTTGTCGCAACGCTGGACGAGCTGGACGAAGCCGCGCTGGTCCAGATTCTGACCGAGCCCAAGAACGCCTTGCTCAAGCAATTCCAGAAGCTGTTCGCCATGGAAGGCGCCGAGCTCGACGTGCGGCCCGCCGCGCTCAAGGCCATCGCCCGCAAGGCGCTGCGCCGCAAGACGGGCGCTCGTGGTCTGCGTTCCATCATCGAACAGGCTTTGCTCGACACCATGTACGACCTGCCCTCGCAGGGCAACGTCAAGCGTGTGGTGCTCGACGAAAACGCCATCGAAGGCGAGGGCAAGCCCTTGCTGATCTACGCGGATGAAAACGCCGCGCCAGAGAAGCCGGAGCGCGGAGAAGTCCGCGACGCCGCCGCCTGATATTTCAAAAAAGCCCGTTCTCGTAACGGGTTTTTTTGCCTAGGGCGCTTCTACACCCCCGATCTCGCTTTTCAGCCGTCCGCCATGGCCGCATACTGAAGGCGGTTCCAGGGCCTTTTTGGGGCCTTTTGGTGATCCAGGCGGCCGAGATCTTGAATTTTCGGCTATTGTTCCCATAACAGACGTAATTGACGAGTTTGCTCGGGTATTACCCGGGTGTCCCGTCCCCATACGCCGAGTCATACCGAGGAACCTCATATGTCTGCCAGCCAGACCCTGCCTTCCGACCCGATCGACCTTCCCCTGCTGCCGCTGCGCGATGTCGTAGTGTTCCCGCACATGGTCATCCCGCTGTTCGTCGGCCGTCCGCGCTCCATCCGCGCGCTCGAGGTCGCGATGGAAGCGGGCAAAAGCATCATGCTGGTGGCTCAAAAGTCCGCCGGCAAAGATGACCCCACGCCTGAAGACGTTTACGAAATTGGTTGCGTCGCCGGCATCCTGCAGATGCTCAAGCTGCCCGACGGCACCGTGAAGGTGCTGGTTGAGGGCACGCAGCGCGCGCGCATCAACACCATTGAAGACGCCGATTCGCACTTCACCTGCCAGGTGTCGCCCATCGAACCGGACGCCATGCAGGGCTCCGAAACCGAAGCCTTGCGCCGCGCCATCGTTGCGCAATTCGAGCAGTACGTTAAGCTCAACAAGAAGATCCCCCCGGAGATCCTGACCTCGCTGGCTGGCATCGATGATGCCGGCCGCCTGGCTGACACGATCGCCGCGCATCTTCCCCTGAAGCTCGAGCAGAAGCAAAAGATGCTCGAGATCACCGGCACTTCCGAACGCCTCGAAGGCCTGCTCACGCAACTCGAAACCGAAATCGACATCCTCCAGGTCGAGAAGCGGATTCGAGGCCGCGTTAAGAAGCAGATGGAAAAGAGCCAGCGCGACTACTACCTGAATGAGCAGGTCAAGGCCATTCAGAAAGAGTTGGGCGAAGGCGAAGAGGGCGCGGACATCGAAGAACTTGAAAAGAAGATCATCGCTGCCCACATGCCCAAAGAGGCGCGCAAGAAGGCCGATGCCGAGCTCAAGAAGCTCAAGCTCATGTCGCCCATGTCGGCCGAAGCCACCGTGGTCCGCAACTACATCGACACGCTCATCAATCTCCCCTGGAGAAAGAAGAGCAAGATCAACAACTCGATCAGCAACGCCGAGACGGTGCTGGACAACGACCACTACGGTCTGGAAAAGGTCAAGGAACGGATCCTCGAGTATCTTGCCGTGCAACAGCGCGTGGACAAGGTGAAGGCGCCGATCCTGTGCCTGGTCGGCCCCCCGGGCGTCGGCAAGACCTCGCTTGGTCAGTCGATCGCCAAGGCCACGAACCGCAAGTTCGTGCGCATGGCCCTGGGCGGGGTGCGTGACGAAGCCGAGATTCGCGGCCACCGTCGCACGTACATCGGCTCGATGCCCGGCAAGATCGTGCAGAACATGTCGAAAGTCGGCGTGCGCAATCCGCTGTTCCTGCTTGATGAAATCGACAAGCTGGGCATGGATTTCCGTGGCGATCCCTCGTCGGCCCTGCTCGAAGTGCTGGACCCGGAACAGAACCACACGTTCCAGGATCACTACATCGAGGTCGACTTCGATCTGTCCGACGTCATGTTCGTGGCCACCAGCAACACGCTGAACATTCCGCCGGCCTTGCTGGATCGTATGGAAGTGATCCGCCTGTCGGGTTACACCGAGGAAGAAAAGATCCACATCGCCCGCGACCATCTGCTGCCCAAGCTGATGAAGAACAACGGCGTGAAGGAGACCGAGCTGACGGTTGACGACACCGCGCTGCGCGACATCGTGCGTTACTACACCCGCGAAGCTGGTGTCCGTGCGCTCGAACGCGAAGTGGGCAAGATCTGCCGCAAGGTCATCAAGCAGTTGCTGACCCAAAGCGACCGCGCCAAGGCCGAGGGCAAGACGCTCGAGGTCAAGGCGGTCAACGTCACGGCCGACAACCTCAGCGATTACCTCGGTGTGCGCCGCTACGCGTTTGGCATGGCCGAAAAGGAAAACCAGATCGGTCAGGTGACCGGCCTGGCCTGGACGGAAGTCGGCGGCGACCTGCTGACGATCGAAGTCGCGGACATGCCCGGCAAGGGCGTCATCCAGCGCACGGGTTCGCTCGGCGACGTGATGAAGGAATCGGTCGAGGCAGCGCGCACGGTGGTGCGTTCGCGGGCTCGCCGCCTGGGCTTTGCCGACAGCGTTTTTGAAAAGCACGACATGCACGTGCACGTGCCGGAAGGCGCGACGCCCAAGGACGGTCCGTCCGCGGGTATCGCGATCACCACGGCCATGGTGTCGGCGCTGTCGCGCATTCCGGTGCGCGCCGATGTCGCCATGACGGGCGAGATCACGCTGCGCGGCGAAGTGTTGCCCATCGGCGGCCTGAAGGAAAAGCTGCTCGCGGCCCACCGTGGCGGTATCAAGACGGTTTTGATCCCGGAAGAAAACGTCAAGGATTTGGCGGAGATTCCGGACAACGTCAAGAACCACCTCGAGATCGTGCCAGTGCGTTGGATCGACAAGGTGCTTGAATTGGCCCTGGAGCGTCTGCCGGAGCCGTTGGCCGAGGAAGAAGCCGTCAAGGAAGCCCTGGTTGCCAAGCCGGCTGAACCCGGCTCGACCGACCCGGTCATGAAGCACTGATGGCGTCTTGAACGCCAGGACGCTCTCGAAAGAGGGCGTCCGAAGCCCAAGGGTGATGCAAGATTTGCAGACGCCCGAAAGCAAAAAACCCCGCTCACATGAGCGGGGTTTTGTTTTGGGCTTGGGCTTCTGGGACGGGGCGGGGCACAAGCCGCAAAATAGCGGCGCGGCTTGACCCAGGGCTAACCCGGCTTAGTGCAGCGCCTGAGTACGGATGAGACCCACGGCAATGCCTTCCAGCGCAAATTCCTGATCGGCCTTGACGACAATGGTTTCGAAGTCGGGATTTTCGGGCAGCAGCTCGATATGGCCGTTCTGGCGTTGGAGGCGCTTGACCGTGACATCGTCGCCAATACGAGCCACCACGATCTGGCCGTTGCGAGCTTCAGATGCCCTTTTGACAGCTAGCAGGTCGCCTTCGAGGATGCCTGCGTCGCGCATGCTCATGCCGCGCACCTTGAGCAGGTAATCGGGCGCCTGGGCAAAGAGGCTGGGGTCTACGCCGACTTCGCGTTCAACGTGCTCAGCTGCCAGAATCGGGCTGCCTGCCGCAACGCGGCCGACCAGCGGCAACAGGAGCTGGGCGAGGGCGGGGATGGGGAGCGAGGACTGGACCGCTGTGGCGGCGTCCTTCAGGCGGATGCCGCGCGAGGCGCCGGCCGTGAGTTCGATGGCGCCCTTGCGAGCCAACGCCTTGAGGTGGTCTTCGGCGGCGTTGGGGGAGCGGAAACCGAGGGCCTGGGCGATTTCGGCGCGCGTCGGCGGAAAGCCGGTGCGCGTGACCGTTTGCCTGATGAGGTCCAGGATTTGTTGTTGGCGATCCGTGAGTTTGCTGGCCATGGCGATGATCCGGAGTGAACGGACTGTACATATATACAGCGCCATTCTGGGGGACGCAGCGCAAAAAAGCAAGCCAGTCCAGAGGCCAGTTAAAATGCCAGCAAAAACGGGACCCGCAGGTCCCGTTTTTAGATGAAGACGGCTTGGCGCCGCCTGGCGATTTACAGCACGGCCGCGATGCCGGCTGCCACCTTGTCGATGTTGCCGCTGTTCAGCGCGGCCACGCAGATGCGGCCGCTGGACACGGCGTAGACGCCATGTTCTTCGCGCAGACGATCCACCTGGGCGGCGGACAGGCCCGAATACGAGAACATGCCGCGCTGCTTCAGCACGAAGCTGAAGTCCTGCTTGCCGCCGTGCTCTTTGATCTTGTCGACCAGTTGCGCGCGCATCAGGCGGATGCGATCGCGCATGCCGGCCAGTTCTTCTTCCCAGAGGGCGAACAGCTCGGGCGTGTTCAGCACCGTGGAGACGACCGTGCCGCCATGCGTCGGCGGGTTGGAGTAATTGGTGCGGATGACGCGCTTGAGCTGGCTCAGCACGCGGGTGGCTTCGTCCTTGCTGCCGGCCACGACGGTCAGGGCGCCGACGCGTTCACCGTACAGCGAGAACGACTTCGAGAACGACGAGCTGATGAACATGGTCATGTCCAGGTCGGCGAACAGGCGCACGACCGAGGCGTCTTCCGTCAGGCCGTCGCCAAAGCCTTGGTAGGCGATGTCCAGGAACGGGACCAGGTTGTTTTCCTTCACGACAGCGGCAATCTGCTTCCACTGGTCGGGGGTGGGGTCGGCGCCGGTGGGGTTGTGGCAGCAAGCGTGCAACACAACGACGGTCTTGGCGGGCGCGGCCTTCAGGTCGGCCAGCATGGCTTCGAAGTTCAGCCCGCGGGTGGTGGCGTCGTAGTAAGCATAGGTGCCGACTTCAAAACCGGCGCGCTCAAACAGGGCGCGGTGGTTTTCCCAGCTGGGATCGCTGATAAGGACCTTGGAGCCCGGCAGCAATTGGCGCAGGAAATCGGCGCCGATCTTCAAGGCGCCAGTGCCGCCCAGTGCCTGCGTGGTCAGCACGCGGCCAGCGGCGGCCAGCGCGGAATCCTTGCCCAGCAGCAGTGCCTGCGCACCGGCGTTGTAGCCGGCGATGCCTTCGATCGGCAGGTAGCCGCGAGCGGCGGCAGCTTCGATGCGGGCGGTTTCAGCCTTGCGCACTGCGCCCAGGAGCGGGATCCGTCCCTGATCATCGTAATACACGCCCACACCCAGGTTCACTTTACCGGGGCGGGTGTCCGCGTTGTATTGTTCGTTCAGGCCAAGAATGGGGTCGCGCGGCGCGAGCTCGACGGAATCGAATAGGGTGCTCATGGGACTCTGATGAGGTGGGTGGACGCAGTACGAAGTGCTGTGGATAATGGGGGGTTTACCCTGGAACAGTCTAGCATGCCTAAGAGCGCAATAGACCCAAGCGCGGGTGCTCCCGCAGCAGGTCCGGGATTCGTCGATTTCCCTGACAGCCCGTTTCATCTCTATCAACCCTATCCGCCGGCGGGGGATCAGCCCACTGCCATCGCAGGGCTGACCCAGGGTGTCGAAGACGGCCTCATGTTCCAGACGCTGCTGGGGGTGACCGGTTCGGGCAAAACCTACACCATGGCCAATGTCATCGCGCGCATGGGCCGCCCGGCGCTGGTCCTTGCCCCAAACAAGACATTGGCCGCGCAGCTCTACGCCGAAATGCGCGAGTTCTTTCCGAAGAACGCGGTTGAGTACTTCGTTTCCTACTACGACTACTACCAGCCCGAGGCCTACGTGCCGACGCGCGACCTGTTCATTGAGAAGGACTCGTCCATCAACGAACACATCGAGCAGATGCGGCTGTCGGCCACCAAGAGCCTGCTCGAGCGGCGCGACACGATCATCGTGGGTACGGTGTCGTGCATCTACGGTATCGGTAACCCCGGCGACTATCACGCGATGGTGCTGATCCTGCGCGCCGGCGACCAGATCGCGCGGCGCGAGATTCTTGCGCGCCTGGTTGCCATGCAGTACACCCGTAACGATGCCGAGTTCACGCGTGGAGTTTTCCGCGTGCGCGGCGAGACCATCGACATCTTCCCGGCGGAAAGCGCCGAGCTCGCCTTGCGCGTCACCTTGTTTGACGACGAAATCGAAACTCTGGAACTGTTCGACCCGCTGACGGGCCGCATCCGCCAGAAGTTGCCGCGCTTCACTGTCTATCCCGGCTCGCATTACGTGACGCCGCGCGACACCGTGCTGCGCGCCATCGAGACCATCAAGGAAGAGCTGCGCGAACGCGTCAAGCGCTTCGTCGACGACGGTCATCTGGTGGAGGCCCAGCGCCTGGAGCAGCGCACGCGCTTCGACCTGGAAATGCTGCAGGAGCTGGGATTCTGCAAGGGCATCGAGAACTACTCGCGCCATTTGTCCGGCGCCGCTGCGGGCGAGCCGCCGCCAACCCTGATCGATTACCTGCCGTCCGACGCGCTGATGTTCATCGACGAAAGTCACGTCACGATCGGTCAGCTCAGCGCCATGTACCGCGGCGACCGCTCGCGCAAGGAAACGCTGGTGCAATACGGCTTCCGTCTGCCGTCGGCGCTGGACAACCGTCCGCTCAAGCTCGAAGAGTTCGAAGCCCGGATGCGCCAATGCGTATTCGTATCGGCAACGCCGGCTGCCTACGAGCAGGAGCACGCGGACAACGTTGTGGAGCAGGTGGTGCGTCCCACGGGGCTTGTCGACCCGATCGTGCAGGTGCTGCCTGCCCGCACACAGGTGGACGATCTGCTCGGCCAGATCAAGACACGCGTTTCGCAAGGCGACCGGGTGCTGGTCACGACGTTGACCAAGCGGATGGCCGAAGACCTGACCGACTTCCTGAGCGAGCATGGCGTGAAGGTGCGCTACCTGCACTCGGACATCGATACGGTCGAGCGTGTCGAAATCCTGCGCGATCTGCGCTTGGGCACCTTCGACGTGCTGGTGGGCATCAACCTGCTGCGCGAAGGGTTGGACATTCCGGAAGTGTCGCTGGTGGCCATCCTGGACGCGGACAAGGAAGGCTTCCTGCGTTCAGAGCGCAGCCTCATCCAGACCATCGGGCGCGCGGCGCGCAACCTGAATGGTCACGCGATTCTCTACGCCGACCGCATCACGGATTCCATGAAGCGCGCCATGGACGAAACAGCCCGCCGGCGCACGAAGCAGCTGCAATTCAACGTCGACAACGGCATCACCGCGCGCGGTGTGCACAAGGCGGTGCGCGAACTGATCGACGGTATTGTGGCGCCTGCCCAACACGATACGCTGGAAGCGGCAGTGCCTGCGGAATTGTTGAAAGACGAAAAGGCCCTGGCGCGCGAGATCAAGCGCCTTGAGAAACTGATGATGGACCACGCCCGCAACCTTGAATTCGAACAGGCTGCGGCCGCGCGAGATTCGCTCAATGCGCTCAAGCAACGCGTGCTGCTGGACGGGGCGGTTTAGGATCGGATCGAAGGTTTCAATTCATGTCTTTTTGCTTACTGCAAGCTGAAAAAGCGCAAAAAGTGGTGTGTTGCCATCAGGGTGTAACGATTCCGGAATTTTGCGCTGCCTGAGTCTCATTAATTACCTGAATATAAGCTTGCAAGCCCATGATTTTGTTGCAGTTATGTGGGCCTTTAATTTGCGCTACGTCAATTGCGCAGGTGCAAAAAAAGCTTGCCTTATCTCGGGTTTTCCCGCACACTTGCTCCCATGATGACCAAGGTACTTTTCGTTTGCATGGGCAATATCTGTCGCTCGCCGAGCGCAGAGGGCGTGTTTCGCCATTTGGTGAATGACGCGGGTTTGGGCGATGTCGTGCGCATCGACTCCGCGGGCACGCACGCGTTTCATATCGGCGAGGCGCCTGATGCCCGGGCGCAGGCTGCGGCACGTAAGCGCGGCTACGAGATCACTCACTGCGAGGCGCGTCAGGTCACCGCGGAAGACTTCCGTGACTTCGATCTTATCCTCGCCATGGATTGGGACAATCTGTCCGCCATGCAGCAGCAATGCCCCAAGGCGTACCAGCACAAGCTGATGCTCCTGATGCGCTTTGCCAATGAGTTCGAAGAAGCCACCGTGCCCGACCCGTACTACGGCGGCGCCGATGGCTTCGGCAAGGTTCTGGACTACCTTGAAGACGCCTGTCAGGGCGTCCTCGAATTGGTCCGCAAGCGCGCTACCCAGTACCAGGCTGCCTGATTGGCCGGTTGCAGAGCCGCTCGCAGAGCGGCTCTTGAGGCACAAGGCAGTAAATAACCGCGCAGATGCGCGGTTTTTTGTAGCCGGGAGCCATACCAAATTAGTCGGGAATAGGCTATACTTGAGCCAATTACTCGGGTATTGACCGCTGGATTCGCTGGCGGCCATTGCCGGAATCACAGGGAATTCACCATGCGGCTAACTACCAAAGGGCGTTTCGCCGTGACTGCCATGATCGACTTGGCTATGCGGCAGCATAGCGGCCCGGTCACTCTTGCGGCCATCAGCCAGCGTCAGAACATTTCGCTTTCGTATCTGGAACAGCTCTTCGGAAAACTCCGTCGTCACGAGCTCGTGGACAGCGTCCGCGGCCCGGGCGGCGGTTATTCGCTTGCGCGTCTGGCGCGCAACGTGACTGTTGCAGACATCATCTTCGCCGTCGACGAACCGCTGGACGCCACGAGCTGTGGCGGCAAGCGGGACTGTACGAGCGGCAACGACGGCAAGCCGGGCAAGTGCATGACGCATGAACTCTGGGCTACGTTGAATCGCAAGATGGTGGATTACCTGGATTCGGTGTCCCTGCAGGATCTCGTCGATCAGCAGCGCGTGCGCCAGTTGCAGGAAGCCACGAATCAAGCGCAGGCCTGCGCAGTGCGTGTGAACCGGGTGGGAGGCGCTACCGCCGCCAACGCCCCGACCACCACTGTTGCTGCCAACGCCACCGTATAAGAAGTATCAGGAGTTGTAGAAATGACCACCCGTCCGATCTATCTGGATTATTCGGCCACGACGCCTGTCGACCCCCGCGTCGTCGACGCGATGGTGCCCTGGCTCTATGAAAACTTTGGCAACCCCGCGTCGCGCAGCCATGCGTTTGGCTGGGAGTCTGAAGAAGCCGTCGAACGCGCCCGCGAAGAAGTCGCCAAGCTGGTCAATGCCGACCCGCGCGAAATCGTCTGGACCTCCGGCGCCACCGAATCCAACAACCTCGCCATCAAGGGCGCGGCAAACTTCTATGCCGAGCGCGGCAAGCACATCATCACGGTCAAGACGGAACACAAAGCGGTTCTGGACACCTGTCGTGAGCTGGAGCGCCAGGGTTTCGAAGTCACCTACCTGAACGTCAAGGACAACGGCCTGATCGACCTGGATGTCTTCAAGGCTGCACTGCGTCCCGACACCGTGCTGGTGTCCGTGATGATGGTGAACAACGAAATCGGCGTGATCCAGGATGTGGAAGCGCTGGGCGAGATCTGCCGCGAGAAGGGCATCATTTTCCACGTCGACGCCGCTCAGGCGACCGGCAAGGTGGAAATCGACCTGCAAAAGCTCAAGGTCGACCTGATGTCGTTCTCGGCCCACAAGACTTACGGCCCCAAGGGCATCGGCGCGCTGTATGTGCGCCGCAAGCCGCGTATCCGCATCGAAGCGCAGATGCACGGCGGCGGTCATGAGCGCGGTTTCCGCTCGGGCACGCTGGCCACGCACCAGATTGTCGGCATGGGCGAGGCCTTCCGCCTGGCGCGCGAAGAAATGGGCACCGAAAACGAGCGCATCCGCATGCTGCGCGATCGCCTGTGGAACGGCCTGTCGGAAATCGAAGAGGTCTACCTCAACGGCGACATGGACCAGCGCGTGCCGCACAACCTGAACGTGAGCTTCAACTACGTCGAAGGCGAGTCCCTGATCATGGCGATCAAGGAGCTTGCGGTTTCCAGCGGTTCGGCCTGCACGTCGGCCAGCCTGGAGCCTTCGTACGTGCTGCGCGCCCTGGGCCGCAACGATGAATTGGCGCACAGCTCGATCCGCTTCACGCTGGGTCGTTTCACGACCGAGAAGGAAGTGGACTTTGCGGTCGAACTGATCAAGAGCCGGGTTGGCAAGCTGCGCGATATGTCGCCGCTTTGGGAAATGGCCAAGGAAGGCATCGACTTGAACACCGTGCAGTGGGCCGCGCACTAAGCGCCCGCGCCTTGATATACGTGGAGAATTAACATGTCTTACAGCACCAAAGTTCTGGATCACTACGAAAACCCCCGCAACGTCGGTTCGTTCGACAAGTCGGACGACTCGGTGGGCACCGGCATGGTGGGCGCGCCGGCCTGTGGCGACGTCATGAAGCTGCAGATCAAGGTGAACGAAGCCGGCGTGATCGAAGACGCGCGCTTCAAGACCTACGGCTGTGGCTCGGCCATCGCCTCCAGCTCGCTCGTGACCGAATGGGTCAAGGGCAAGACGCTGGACCAAGCCATGAACATCCGCAACACGCAGATCGCCGAAGAACTGGCCCTGCCGCCGGTGAAGGTGCACTGTTCCATTCTGGCCGAAGACGCGATCAAGGCCGCGGTGCAGAACTACAAAGAAAAGCATTCGGTCACGGCCGAAGCTGTGGCGGGCTGATCATGTCCGTTACCCTGACCCAACAGGCTGCCACCCATATCGGCCGCTACTTGCAAAAGCGCGGAAAGGGTATCGGCTTGCGGCTCGGCGTTAGGACGACGGGCTGCTCCGGCATGGCCTACAAGTTGGAATATGTCGACGCGGTCGAGTCGGAGGATGTCGTCTTCGAGAGCTTTGGCGTGAAGGTCTTCATTGACCCGAAAAGCCTGTCGTACCTCGATGGCACGGAGCTGGATTACGCCCGCGAGGGCCTGAACGAAGGCTTCAAGTTCCGCAACCCCAACGAGAAGGCGACCTGCGGCTGCGGCGAGTCGTTCACGGTGTAAGTCTTGGCAGGTGACGATCACTTCAGCCTGTTTGGCTTGCCGGCACGATTCGGCCTGGACGGCCAGGCGCTTGAACACGCCTGGCGCTCTGTCGCCGCGAAGGTGCACCCCGACCGCTTTGCCACGGCCAGCCCCGCGGAACGCCGCGTGGCGATGCAGTGGGCGGCGCGTGCCAACGAGGCTTATCGCGAGTTGAAGGATCCGCTGTTGCGGGCGCGCTACCTGTGCGAGCAGGCGGGCGTGGACCTGCAGACCGAAAGCAACACGTCGATGGACGCGGCTTTCCTGATGCAGCAGATGACCTGGCGCGAGATGCTGGACGACGGGCGCGATGACGCCGGCGTCCTGGACGCGTTGCAAGCCGAACTCGACGAGGCGCGTGCCGAGATGCGCGCCACGCTGACGCGTCTTCTGGATGACGAACGCGATTACGCGGCGGCCGGGCGCAAGGTGCGGGAATGGATGTTCGTGGAAAAGCTGGCGCAGGAGCTGGCCCACGTGCAGCCCGCAGGATAGCCAACGGCGCGCTGGGGCGTTCCCGTCATGGGCGCCTGTCCGGCGCGGCCTACTGACCAGAAAAACAGAATCATGGCCTTATTGCAGATATCCGAGCCCGGCGAGTCGCCCGCGCCGCACCACCGCAAGCTGGCGGTCGGGATTGACCTGGGCACCACCAATTCGCTGGTCGCTGCCGTGCGCAGCAGCGTGGCTGAAGTGCTGCCCGATGCGCAAGGCCATGCCTTGCTGCCGTCGGCGGTGCGCTATTTTCCTGGCGGCAAGGTCACGACGGGCCGTGAGCCGCTGGCTCAGCAGGCCGAGGATCCGCTGAACACGGTTGTGTCCGTGAAGCGTTTCATGGGCCGCTCGCTGGAAGAGGCGCAGGCAACGCGCGCGCCTTACGAGTTTGTCGATGCGCCCGGCATGGTGCGCATTCGCACGGCGCAGGGCGACCTGAGCCCTGTGGAAGTGTCCGCGCAGATCCTGGCGGTGCTGCGTCAGCGCGCCGAAGACGTGCTGGGCGACGAACTGGTGGGCGCGGTCATCACCGTGCCTGCGTATTTTGACGACGCGCAGCGCCAAGCCACGCGCGACGCCGCGCGGTTGGCGGGTCTGAATGTCCTGCGCCTGTTGAATGAACCGACTGCGGCCGCCATTGCCTATGGGCTGGATAACGCCGCCGAAGGTGTTTACGCGGTTTATGACCTGGGTGGCGGCACGTTCGATATTTCCATCCTGCGCCTGACGCAGGGTGTGTTCGAAGTGATCTCCACGGGCGGCGATACGGCGCTTGGCGGCGACGATTTCGACGTCCTGATCGCGGATCACGCCGTGGCGAAGCTGGGCCTGAGCGACCTGTCGCCCGCCGAGCGCCGCGGCTTGTTGATGGCCGCGCGCGCCGCGCGTGAAGCCCTGTCGGATGCCGATGTGACGAGCCTGAAGCTGACGCTGTCGGGCGGACGCGACGTCGAACTGACGCTTACCCGTGACGAATTTGAATCGCTGGCGCAGCCGCTGATCGAGCGCACGCTGGACACGGCGCGCCGCGCGCTGCGCGATGCATCGCTGAAGGCGGCCGACGTGCGCGGCGTGGTGATGGTGGGCGGCGCGACGCGCATGCCCGTCGTGCGCGCCGCGGTGGCCAAGGTGTTCGGCACGGAACCGCTGACGGATCTGGATCCGGATCAGGTCGTGGCGCTGGGCGCCGCGCTGCAGGCCAATCTGTTGGCGGGCAATCGGGCGCCGGGCGAAGACTGGCTGCTGCTGGACGTGATCCCGCTGTCGCTGGGCCTGGAAACGATGGGCGGGCTGGTCGAGCGCATCATTCCGCGCAACAGCACCATTCCGGTGGCGCGCGCCCAGGAATTCACGACGTTCAAGGATGGCCAGACGGCCATGAGCATCCACGTGGTGCAGGGCGAGCGCGACCTGGTGGCGGATTCCCGTTCGCTGGCGCGCTTTGAACTGCGCGGCATTCCGCCCATGGTGGCCGGCGCCGCGCGCATCCGCGTGACCTTCCAGGTGGATGCGGACGGTTTGCTCAGCGTCACCGCGCGTGAGCAGAGCCAGGGCGTCGAGGCGATGGTGTCGGTCAAGCCGTCTTACGGTCTGTCCGATGACGAGATTGCGCAGATGCTGGCCGATAGCGTGGCGCAGGCTGACACCGACGCCAAGGCGCGCATGTTGCGAGAGCAGCAAGTCGACGCGCGCCAGCTGGTGGAATCGGTGCAGGCGGCGCTGGCCGTTGACGGCGACCTGCTGGAGCCGGAAGAACGCAAGCGCGTGGACGAGTGCCTGGAAGCCGCGATTGCGGCGCAGCAGGCACAGGACGTGGACACGGTGACGCAAGCCGTGCAAGCGCTGTCCGCCGCGACCGACGACTTTGCCGCGCGCCGCATGGACCGCAGCATCCGCGCCGCGTTGGCCGGCCGCAAACTAGACGAAATCGCCTGATAAGAAGTTATGCCGAAACTGACTGTATTGCCCCATCCCGACTACTGTCCCGAAGGCGCGGTGATTGAAGATGCGCCCAAGGGCGTGTCGATCTGCCGCGTGCTGCTGGACAACCACATCGATATCGAGCACGCCTGCGAACTGTCGTGCGCCTGCACGACCTGTCACGTGGTGGTCAAGCAGGGCTATTCGTCGCTGGAAGACGCGACGGATGACGAGGAAGACCTGCTGGACAAGGCCTGGGGCCTGACCCCGACGTCGCGCCTGTCGTGCCAGGCGCTGGTGACCGACGCTGACCTGACGGTCGAGATTCCCAAGTACACGATCAATCACGCCAAAGAGGGCCATTGATGAAGTGGACCGACACCTACGAGATTGCGGCCGCGCTGTACGACGCGCATCCTGACGTCGACCCGAAGGAGCTGCGTTTCACGCAGCTGCGCGACTGGGTCATGGCCCTGCCGGGCTTCAGCGACGATCCCGCCCATTGCGGCGAGAAGATCCTGGAGGCCATTCAGATGGCCTGGATCGAAGAAGCCGACTGATCGCAGCTGTGCAAGACGCTCCCTGTTGGGAGCTTTTTTTTCGGGCTTCGCCGCCAGGCTTCGGACAGACTCGGGCGCCGTCCTGCGTCTGACATGCCGGCGTCGCGCGGGCCACGGTATCATCGGGGATCCGTTTGTCTGTCCTTTCCAGCCGAGTCCACCGATGCCCGCTGCCCAATTGCGTTTTGGCCTGGCCGCCAATCGTTTGCACCATGAAACTCCCGACGCCGCCTTGTTCACCTGGCTGCGTGCGTGCTCGTCCACCATCCGCGAGTTGGGTGTGCAGTTGCACACGGTCGGGCGCACCCATGATGCGATCGTGCGCGAAGGCATGCTGCAGGGCTATTCCGGCCTGATCCGCTATCCCTATGGCCGCGAGGGCGGCCTGATGAAGCTGGTGGCGCGCGTGACCGAAGGGCGCGATGGGCAGGCGCCGTTTGACGGCGCGATCTACTTGATCGATCCCGTCGATCCGTCGTCGATATTTCCCGAAGCGCTGGCGCTCAAGCGGCAGTGCATCACGCACGGCCGTCCGTTCATTTCGACGTTGGCCGGGGCCATCGAATGGATGGAAGTCGAACGCATCCACGCCGGGCTGGCGCCGGACGCGTCGGCGTCGCGCCACTTCAATTTTTCGGGTCAGACTTTGGCGATGATCGCTCACGATGCGCTCAAGGACGAAATGGTGGCGTTTGCCAGCGAGCACTTCGATGTGCTGTCGCGCTTTGCCCGGCGCGTGGCCACCGGCACGACGGGCGGCCGGTTGAATGAGCTGGCGTGGTCGCGCGGCTGGCCCAAGGACACGCCGTGGGTGCATCGTTACCTGAGCGGACCGCTGGGTGGCGACGCGCAGATCGCGGAGCTGGTGCTCGAGCATCAATGCCAGCGCGTCATCTTCTTTGAAGACCCCCACGTCGCGCGCCAGCACGAAGCCGACATCCAGTTGCTGGAGCGCGCGGTGCGGGTGGTGACCGAGTCCGCCACGTGCGCGACGTCGCCCACGGTCGCGCGGCGTTGGGCGCAAGCGGTCGAAAAGCGGATCGTCTGAGCGCTACGCGCCAGCGCTATTGACCGGTGAAACGAGGAGGGCGCTTTTCGCAGAACGCCGCGACGCCTTCCGCGAAGTCGGCGCGCGCGGCGGACTGCAGGAAGCGCGCGGTTTCTTCGGCAAGCTGCGTCTCAAGCGGCGCGTGTGCTGCGCTGCGCAGCAATGCCTTGGCGCCCGCGATGCCGTGCGGCGCGTGGCGGGCGAGGTCTTGGGCATAAGCCTGCGCCGAGGCTGCCAGTTCGCCTGCGGGCGCGGTGCGTGTGATGATGCCCCACGCCAGCGCCTCGTCGGCGGTGAAGGCGTCGTGCCGCAACAGCAGATCCAATGCGCGCTTGGGACCGGCGGCCCGGATGAGGCCGTGCGTCATGCCGGCGTCGGGCGTGGCGCCGAGCTTCAGGTAGGCCGTCATGAAGCGCGCGCTTGGTTCGGCGATGGCGAGGTCGCAGGCCAGCACCAGCGACAGGCCCGCGCCCGCCGCCACGCCGTGCACCTGCGCGAGCCAGACCTTGTCCATGCGCGGGATGCGCGCCACGAAATCATTGAGCGGCGTGAAGAGATCCGACAGGGTGGCGCGCACCGTCGCGGTGTCGCCCGTGAACATGCCGATGTCTCCGCCCGCGCAGAACGCCTTGCCCGCGCCGCGCAACAGCACGACCTTCACGGCGTCGCGCGTTTCGAGCCACTGCGCGGCCCGCAGCAGGTCGCGGGCCATGGCGACATCGATGGCGTTAAGCGCGTCCGCGCGGTTCAGCGTCAGGGTGGCGAGGGCGCCGTCGGTCTCCAGCAGCAGCGTCTGGAACACCGGTAGTTCCTGGGTCATGGCGAGTCTCCGTTGTCGGGTAAATACCAACTGTCGATCAAAAAACCGCGATGCTATGGTCTGAACCGAGCGCTTGCTTGGTTGGGGTTTGAGCACGCTTAGCGTAACGCATAGAACGATTTTCCGGCGCTGTACTGGCGAAGGTAAAGACAGGTTCGTTGCATCACCTGCCTCGCAGGGTCGCCAGGTTCACCGTCGTAAAAATGCCCGCCTCAGGCGGCAAAAAAACTTCGCATCAAAAGCGGGGAGACAAATGGTGGATCAGTCCGAAAGGCCTGCGTTGCTGGAGGCCGAGGGGGTGACGCTGGCGTTCGGCGGGGTGAAGGCGCTCACCAACGTGGGCTTTCGCGTCGCGCCCGGCTCCATCACCACGGTCATCGGTCCGAACGGCGCCGGCAAGACCTCGCTGTTCAACACGATCTCCGGGTTCTACAAACCGGCCGCCGGACGCATCCGCTTCGAGGGCCGCGACATCACGCGCGTGCATGCGCCGGAACGCGCCAGGCTTGGCCTGGCGCGCAGCTTCCAGAACATTGCGCTGTTTCGCGGCATGACGGTGCTGGACAACATCAAGCTGGGCCGCCACGCACATCTGCGCACGAACGTGCTGGATGCGCTGTTCTACCTGGGCCGCGCGCGCCGCGAGGAAATGGCGCTGCGGGCCGATATTGAAGAACGCATCATCGACTTCCTCGAGATCGACCATATCCGCCACGCGCCGGTCGCGGCGCTGTCGTATGGGCTGCAGAAGCGGGTGGAACTGGCGCGGGCACTGGCGATGCAGCCCAAGGTGCTGATGCTGGACGAGCCGGTTGCCGGCATGAACCGCGAAGAGACGGACGACATGGCGCGCTTCATCCTGGATGCGCGCTCCGAGTGGGGCGTGACGGTGCTGATGGTGGAGCACGACATGGGCATGGTGATGGACCTGTCGGATCACGTCGTGGTGCTGAACTTTGGGCAGGTGATCGCCCACGGCACGCCGGGAGAGGTGCAGGCCGACCCCGAAGTCATCAAGGCGTATCTGGGTGCGGGCGACGTGGGCGATCTGCGCCGCCGCCTGCGGGAGGCAGCCTGATGGACTGGCTGTTCCTGCTGGAGGTGTCGCTGGCCGGGCTGGGCAGCGGCGGCCTGTACGCCCTGGCCGCGCTGGCGTTCGTGATCGTGTACAAGGCGACCCGCGTGGTCAACATCGCCATCGGCGAATTCCTGATGCTGGGCGCGTATGTGTTCTATGCGTTCGCGACAGGCATGCAATGGCCCATCTGGCTGGCCATTGTGGGTGCGGTCGTTGTGTCCGGTGCGCTGGGCGCCGTCGTCGAACGTCTGACGATACGGCCCATGCTGGGCGAGTCGCCGATCTCCGTCTTCATGATCACCGTGGGTCTCGCGTCCATTCTGGTGGGCGCGGTCGAACTCATCTGGACAGCAGACCAGCGGCGCCTGCCGGAATTCATGCCGCGCGCGCCCGTCATGGTGGGCGAGGCGTTCGTGGCGCCCAAGGTGTTTTACGGTTTCTGGGTGGCGGTGGTGCTGGCGCTGCTGGTCCTGGTGGTGTTCCGTTACTGGCGCGGCGGCGTGGCGCTGCGCGCGACCGCGTCGGATCAGGGTGCGGCCTATGCCATGGGCATCAACGTGCCGCGCGTGTTCTCGCTGGCGTGGGTGGCTGCGGGTGCGATTGCGGCGGTGTCGGGCGTGATCGTGGGCGCGATCGGCGGCATCTCGTCGTCGATGGGAGTCTTTGGGCTGTCGGTGCTGGTGGTGGTGATCGTGGGCGGTTTGGACAGCGTTGCCGGCGCGCTGGTCGGCGGCATCTTCATCGGCCTGCTGGAAGCGTGGGCCGGCGCCTATCTGGGCGGTGAATACAAACTGCTGGCCACGTTCGTCGTGCTGGTGGTCGTGCTGATGGCCAGGCCCTATGGCCTGTTCGGCACCCGTGAAATCGAGAGGCTTTGAACCATGCGCATCGCGACCGCCAAGCAGACTTACCTGGCCGACGAGGCGCTTTTCGACACGCGCACGCAGCACGTGTGGCTGGCGCTGCTGGCGGCCTCGCTGGTGCTGTTTCCCTTTGTGGCGAATGCCTATTGGCTCTATCTGGCGTGCCTGGTCGCGATCAACATCGCCAGCGCGACGGGGCTGAACATCCTGACCGGCTACACCGGACTGGTCAGTTTGGGCCAGGCGGCGTTCATGGGCCTGGGCGCGTACACCGTCGCGGTGATGGAACTGCATCTTGGCACGCCGGTTGTCGTCAACCTGCTGGCCGGGGGCGTCGTCGCCATGCTGGGCGGGCTGCTGGTCGGCATTCCGTCGTTGCGGGTGAAGGGCCTGTACCTGGCGATCTCCACCATTGCTGCATCCTTTATCGCGCATTTCATTTTTGCAAACTGGCAGTTCACGGGAGGCACGAGCGGCCTGCAGGTGCCGCCGGCGCGCATCCTGGGCATGGATCTGGATACCTCGTTCAAGATCTATTGGCTGATCGTGCCGGTGACGGTGCTGATGGTGCTGGGCGCGGCCAATCTGTTCCGCACCCGCATCGGCCGGGCATTCATCGCGATCCGCGACCGCGACATTTCCGCCGAGGTGCTGGGCATCCGGCTGTTGCGCTACAAGCTGCTGTCATTCGGACTGTCCTCGTTCTACGCGGGCGTGGCGGGCGGCTTGTGGGCTTACTTTTTCCGAGTGGTCACGCCCGAGAGCTTTCCGCTCATCATGTCGATCTTCTTTCTGGCGGCGATCATCGTCGGCGGCATGGGCTCGATCCTGGGATCCATCCTGGGCGCCATCTTCATGACGATGGTGCCCGAGTTCCTGAAGCTGGTCGTCGGCTGGCTGCCGGTGGGCGGCGATGCACTGCGGCTGATTTCGCCGGTGCGCACCATTGTTTTTGGCCTGCTGATCGTGGGCTTCCTGATCTTCGAGCCGCACGGGCTCGCGGAAATCTGGCGGCGCGTGCGCCGATTCTTTCACCTATGGCCTTTTCGCACGTAGCGCGTTGCGCGCGGCGTGACGGCGGCCACCCATAAGACCCAGGAGACAAACCATGAAGCGCATCCGGATAGGCAGCGGTTTATCGAGGTTGTTGGCCCCGTTGGGCCTGGCGGCGGCAATTGCGGCAGCGCCCGCCGCGCAGGCGGCCGAGGACCTGGTGCTGGGCGGCTCGATTCCGCTGAGCGGCGTATTCGCCTTTGCCGGGCAGGGCATCCACGCCGGGATCACGGACTACGTGAAGATCATCAACGACCAGGGCGGCATCAAGGGCCGCAAGCTGCGCTACGTGCCGGAGGACACCGCGTACAAGGTGGACGCGTCGGTGGCGGCGTTCAAGAAGATCACCAGCCAGAACAAGGTGAACTTCTACTACGGCGATTCGACAGGCTTTTCCAAGACCATCAATGCCGAGCTGAACCGCACGGGCGACATCCTGATGACGGGCGCGTCGTTTGCGACCGAGCTGAACGACCCGGCCAAGTATCCCGCCCAGTTCATGCTGGGGCCGGACTACACCGAGATGTTCGGCATCCTGCTGCGGTACATCGCCAAGGAACAGCCGGGCGCCAAGGTGGCGTTCGTGTATTCGGACACGGAGTTCGGGCGCGATCCGATTGCCAGTTCGCGCGCGGTGGCCGAGAAGCTGGGCCTGAAGGTGGCGACCGAGATCATGACGCCGCCGGGCAGCGTGGACGTGTCGACCGAGGTCATCAAGCTGCGCCGTGCGGATCCGGACTTCACCATCTTCCATGGCTACGTGCTGGCGCCGATTCCCGAGTTCGTGGGGCAGGGCAAGCGCATGGGGCTGAAGACGCGCTACATGGGCACGTTCTGGACGATGGACAACTCGACCGTGATGCAGATGGGCGAGGACGCCGAAGGCTTCATGGGCGTGATGCCGTACCGCTATTACTACGACCAGGCGGCCGACGCGCCAATGCTCAAGAAGATCCGCGAGATGCGGCCGCAGTACCAGAGCACGGGCTACATGCAGGGTTTTCTGGCCGCCATGCTGTTCTCCGAGGTGGCCAAGCGCACGCTGGACGCCGGCAAGGAGCTGACCGCGGCCAACATGAAGGCCTCGCTGGACGGCATCAAGGACTTCGACACGGGCGGACTGATCGGCGTGCCGATCTCCATCAAGGGCAACTCGATCCCCGTGGGCCGGATCTATCGCGCGGACGTCAAGCAGAAGCAGATGGTGCCGGCGTCCGATTGGATCGTGCTCAAGTGAGGCAGCCGTGACTCTGGGACATGACGGGCCGGGACATGACGCGCGGGGACCTGACGCGCGGGGGCCTGACGCGCGAGCCGGCATGAACGCCGCGGCGCCGCCCAAGGCTGTGCTCGACATCAACAACATCGAGGTCGTCTACAACAAGGCGGTGCAGGTGCTGCGCGGCTTGTCCCTGTCGGTGCCGGCCGGCAGCATCGTTGCGCTCCTGGGCAGCAACGGCGCCGGCAAGTCCACCACGCTCAAGGCCGTCTCGGGTCTGCTGGACCTGGAGGACGGCGAGCTGGTGCGCGGCCAGATCGTGTTCGGTGGCGGCGACACGGCGGGCATCAAGCCGCAGAACCTGGTGCGGTCCGGTCTGGCGCACGTGATGGAAGGGCGGCGCGTGTTCGAGGACCTGACCGTGGAAGAGAACCTGGTGGCGGCGACGTATGCGCTGACAGGGCGGCAGGCGGCACGCGCGGACTTCGATCTGGTCTACGGCTATTTCCCGCGGCTTTTCGAACGGCGGCGCGGGCTGGCCGGTTATCTGTCCGGCGGCGAGCAGCAGATGCTGGCGATCGGCCGCGCGCTGATCGCCCAGCCCACGCTGATGCTGCTGGACGAGCCGTCGCTGGGCCTGTCGCCGATGCTGGTCGAAAGCATTTTTTCGATCATCGCGCGCATCAATATCGAACAGGGGGTGTCGATGTTGCTGGTGGAGCAGAACGCGTCCGTGGCGCTGGCGGTGGCGCATTACGGCTACATCATGGAGACCGGCAAGGTGGTGATCGACGGATCTGCCGACAAGCTGGCGGCCGACCCCGACGTGCGCGAGTTCTATCTGGGCATCGGCGGCTCGGGCGAGGCCCGGGGCTTTCGCGACATCAAGCACTACAAGCGCCGCAAGCGCTGGCTGTCATGATGGTCGCGCATACCGATCCTGGCGGCTGGCCGCTGCTGACGCTGCCGCAGATGCTGCGCGAGCAGGCGCGCCGGCAGCCATCCTCGGTAGCGATCCGGCAAAAGGACTTCGGCATATGGAAGCCCATGACGTGGGATCAATACTGGCAGCGCGCCTGCCGCGTCGGCCTCGGACTGCGCGCGCTGGGGCTGAGCGTGGGCGGGCGGGTTGCCATCGTCTCGGACAACCGGGTGGAGTGGCTGCTGACGCAGATGGGCGCCTGCGCGGCGGGCGGCGTGGCAGTGGGCGTCTATTCCACCAGCCCGGCCGAGGAAATGGGCTACGTGTTGGCGCATGCGGATGTCGAGCTGGTGGTGTGCGAAGACCAGGAGCAGACGGACAAGGTGCTGCAGGTGGCGGACAGGCTGCCCCATCTGCGCCGCATCGTGGTGATCGAAACGAAGGGCCTGCGCTCGTATGCTGACGCGGATCGGGCGCGCATCGTGACGTTTGCCGAGGTCGAGGCTGATGGCGGCCAGCGCGAGGCTGTGGAGTTGGCCGCACTGAACGCCATGCTGGATGGACAGCAGTTGGACGACACCGGGCTGATGATCTATACGTCCGGTTCGACCGGCAAGCCGAAGGGCGCGATGCTGAGCTACCGCAACATGCGTGGCGTGGCGCCCGGCATTGCCGATCGCCTGTCGATGGATGCCTCCAGCGTGCATCTGTCGTACCTGCCGCTGTGCCACGTTGCCGAGCAGATGCTGTCCACGTTTGTGCCGATCTACCTGGGTTCGCAGGTAAATTTTGGCGAGTCGCTGCGCACCGTGCAGGAAGACCTGCGCGAAGTTGCGCCGACGATCTTCCTGGGCGTGCCCCGCATCTGGGAAAAGCTGCACGCCGCGATCTCGATCAAGATGCAGGAGGCCGGCCCGGTGCAGCGGTGGCTGTACGCCCGCGCGCTGGCGCAATGTGCGCCGTTCCTGGAAAAGTCCCCCGCGCAGTACCGGTTGGGCGAACGGCTGACGCACGGGTTGTGGTACTGGCTGGTGCTGCGCGCCCTGCAGAACTTCATCGGACTGCGGCGCGTGCGGGTGGCGATGACGGGCGCGGCGCCCATACCGCCGGACGTCGTGCGCTACTTTCGCACGCTGGGCGTGCCGCTGGTCGAGGTATACGGCCTGACGGAGTCGACGGGAATGATTTTTGGCCAGCATCCCGACCGCGTGAAGGTGGGCACGGTGGGCGAGCCGATTCTGGGCGTGGAATGGCAAATCGGCGATGCCGGCGAGCTGCTCGTGCGCGGCGACATGGTGTTCCAGGGCTATTACAAGAACCCGGAAGCGACGGCCGACACCGTGCGCGACGGTTGGTTGCACACGGGCGATGTCGTGGCAGAGGAGAACGGGCGCGTGCGCATCGTGGACCGGCTCAAGGACATCATGATCACGGCGGGCGGCAAGAACCTGACACCGTCCGAGATCGAGAACGCGGTCAAGGGCAGCCCGTACGTCAAGGAATGCATCGTCATCGCGGACGGCAGAAAGTACGTGTCCGCACTGATCCAGCTGGAGTTCGACACGGTGGGCAAATGGGCTGAATCGCGGCGCATCGCGTTCACGCATTTCCGGTCGCTGGCCGAATGTCCGCAGGTGCGCGAGCTGGTGCAGCAGGAGGTCGCGCGGGCCAACGCCGGATTGGCGCCGGTGTCGCAGATCAAGCGCTTTCATCTGCTCACCAAGGAACTGGACCACGACGACGGCGAAGTGACCGCGACGATGAAGGTGCGGCGCGCCAGCATCTACCGCGCCTACGCCAACGAAATCGAAACGCTCTACGTTGAGGAGACGACGGCATGAACCAAGCCGTGATCCTGGAAGCCGTGCGCACGCCGTTCGGGCGGCGCGGCGGATGGTGGGCGCAGACGCGCCCGGACGCGCTGCTGGCCGAGACCGTGCAGGGCCTGCTGGCGCGCGCGGGGCTGCCCGGCGACAAGGTCGAGGACCTGATCGCCGGCTGCGTCAGCCAGGCGGGCGAACAGGGCGCCAATATCGGCAGGTTGGCGGCGATGCTGGCCGGGCTGCCGGAGAGCGTGCCGGGCGTGGCGCTCAACCGGATGTGCGGGTCCAGCCAACAGGCCGTGCATTTCGGCGCGCAGGCCATCGCCGCGGGCGACATGCGGTACGTGGTCGCGGGCGGCGTCGAGAGCATGAGCCGCGTACCGATGTTCCTGGACGTGACGTTGGGCCAGACGGAATTCCGCGGCTTTGAATCGCTGAACCCGGCGTTGCTGGCGCGTTATCCGCTGATTCACCAGATAGAGAGCGCGGAGCGCATTGCCAGCCATTGGGGACTGTCGCAGGCCGAGATGGACCAGTGGGCGCGCGAGAGTCACGCGCGTGCCTGGGCGGCTGCCAGCGCCGGGCTGCATGCGGAATTGCTGCCCGGCACGCCGGCGCTGCGCGACGAGGGTATCCGCGAGACCACGGACGCCGCGCGCATGGCGGCCATGGCGCCGGCTTTGCGGGCGCCGGGAGAGGGCGGAGTAACGGCGGCCAACGCCAGCCAGCTTGCCGACGGTGCGGCAGCAGTCCTGCTGGCAGACAAGGACACGGCCCTGGCCGATGGCTTCAGGCCCCGGGCGCGATTCCTGGCGCGCGTGGTGGTGGGGTCGGATCCCGTGATGCAGCTGACGGGCGTGATTCCGGCGGCGCGGCAGGCGCTGTCGCGCGCGGGCCTGGCGCTGGAGGACATCGACTGGATCGAGATCAACGAGGCCTTTGCAAGCGTGGTGCTGGCCTGGCAGCGCGAACTGGGCGCCGACCTGGCGCGCGTGAATCCGTGGGGCGGCGCGATCGCGCATGGCCATCCGCTGGGCGCCACGGGCGCGGGCTTGATGGCCAAGATGCTGGCGGGGCTGGAGGCCACCGAAGGAGAATTGGGCATGCAGCTCATGTGCATCGGCCACGGCATGGCGACTGCGACCATCATCCAGAGGGTTTGACACGCCATGGACAAGACCGGGATCGCCGCGCTGCGGGACGATGGCGC
Organism: Achromobacter spanius; assembly: GCF_002966795.1. Taxonomy (GTDB): domain Bacteria; phylum Pseudomonadota; class Gammaproteobacteria; order Burkholderiales; family Burkholderiaceae_B; genus Achromobacter; species Achromobacter spanius_D. The sequence goes on along the minus strand of NZ_CP023270.1, from coordinate 3,746,420 downwards.
GGAGACGGAGCGGCGCCGGGAACTGATCCTGGCCGCCGGCCGGCTCTTCAGCAAGCGGGGCTACGAGCGCACGACGGTCCGCGAGCTCGCCAAGGCCGTGGGGCTGCAGTCGGGCAGCCTGTTCCATCACTTTCGCAGCAAGGAGGAAATCCTGGTCGCCGTCATGAACAACGGCATCCAGGAAGTGATCGACCTGGGCGGCAAGGCGCTGGCCAGCTATGTCGAGCCGGAGGACCGGCTGGCGGCCCTGTTCCGCGTGCATATGTGGAGCATGCTGCATGGCGCGGGCGGGGACGCGATGAACGCGCTGGTGTACGAATGGCGCAGCCTGTCCGCGCCCAGCCAGGCCACGGTGAAGGTGCTGAGCGACCGCTACGAGGCGATGTGGCAGTCGGTGGTGGCGGGGGCGGTGGAAGCGGGATTGCTGCAGGGGGACGCGCGCGTCATCAAGCGATGCGTGCTGGGCGCGATGAACCTGACGGTGCAGTGGTACAAGCCGGGCGGGCGGCTGGCGCCCGCCGCGTTCATCGACGCGATGCTTCAGGCGTCATTGCCGGCGCTGCCGGCGAACGCCGGCAGGTGGCCGGTGGACCCTAACCCCGCCGCTTGAGGAATGCGCCCACGGCGCAGGCAACGGACAGTGCGAGCAGCGAGGCCGCGACGGGCAGCAGGAAATCGGCTTCGCCGTGGTACCCGCCGCCGGTGACGCCGCCGGCCACGCCACCCATCCAGAGCAGGGCAGTGAGGATGGCGGCGATCAGCGAAATGGCGGTGGCCACGCACAGCACGATGAATACCGGCCGCCGCGCGGGGACGGTCCGGTAGGGAGCGCCCGGCTGGATGCGGCGGGGTTGCTTGATCCAGTAGACCAGCCCCGCCACGACCAGCAACAGCATCAGGATCTTGAAGATCATGACGCGCGCCGACGATCAGTCTTCACGGCGCAGGTGCGGGAAGAGGATGACGTCGCGGATGCTGGGGCTGTCGGTCAGCAGCATGACCAGACGGTCGATGCCAATGCCGCAGCCGCCCGTCGGGGGCATGCCGTATTCCAGGGCGCGGATGTAGTCCGCGTCGTAGAACATGGCTTCTTCGTCGCCGGCGTCCTTGGCTTCGACCTGCGAGCGGAAGCGTTCGGCCTGGTCTTCGGGGTCGTTCAATTCCGAGAAGCCGTTGGCGATTTCGCGGCCGGTCATGAAGAGTTCGAAGCGCTCGGTGATGCCTTCACGCGAATCGGAGGCGCGTGCCAGCGGCGAGACTTCGACCGGGTAGTCGATGATGTAGGTGGGGTTCCAGAGCTTGGCTTCGGCGGTCTCTTCGAACAGCGCCAGTTGCAGCGCGCCCAGGCCGGCGCGCGAGAGCACGGGGCCGTCGGCGTCGGCGCCAAGCTTCTTGAGTTCAGCGCGCACGAAGGCCGGGTCATCCAGCTGAGCCTGCGTGTAGCCGTCGGCGTACTTGAGGATGGCTTCGCAGATGGTCAGGCGATCGAAGGGCTTGGACAGGTCCAGCTCGCGTTCCTGGTAGGTCAGGACGGCGCTGCCGCTGGCCGAGATGGCGGCCTGACGAATCAGCTCTTCGGTGAAGTCCATGAGCCAGCGGTAGTCCGCGAAGGCTGCGTAGAACTCCATCATCGTGAATTCGGGATTGTGACGCGGGCTGACGCCTTCGTTGCGGAAGTTGCGGTTGACTTCGAACACGCGTTCGAAGCCGCCCACGATCAGGCGCTTGAGGTAGAGCTCGGGCGCGATGCGCAGGAACATTTCCATGTCCAGCGCGTTGTGGTGCGTGACGAACGGCTTGGCCGCCGCGCCGCCCGGGATCGGGTGCAGCATGGGCGTTTCGACTTCAAGGAAGCCCGCGTTCAGCATGAACTGGCGGATGCTGCCCACGGCCTTGCTGCGCGCTTCGAACGTGCGGCGCGTGGCGTCGGTCATGATGAGGTCGACGTAGCGCTGGCGGTAGCGCAGTTCCTGGTCGGCGACGCCGTGGAACTTGTCGGGCAGCGGGCGCAGCGACTTGGACAGGAGGCGCGCCGAGGCGGCGTGCACCGAGAGTTCGCCCTTGTTGGTCTTGAAGACCGACCCTTCGATCGCGATGATGTCGCCGATGTCCCATTGCTTGAACGCGGCGTAGACGTCTTCGCCGAGCGTGCCGCGGTCCAGGTAGATCTGGATGCGGCCGGTGCTGTCCTGCAGCGTGGCGAAGCTGGCTTTGCCCATGACGCGCTTGAGCATCATGCGGCCGGCGACCTTGACGGTGACGGCGGCGGCGGCCAGGGCTTCCTGTTCCTCGCCGTCGTACTTGTCATGCAGGGCCGCGGCGCGGGCGTCCGGGACGAAATCATTGGGGTACGCGACCCCGGTTTCGCGCAGTTTGGCCAGCTTGGCGCGCCGTTCGGCGATCAAGCGGTTTTCATCCTGGGCGGGAGCCGGAGTGGTCGAGTGGTCGGTCATGGTCGGGGGATCAGTCGTAATTGCGGATGTCGTCGATTTCGGTCGTGCCGAAATCTTCGCGATCCAGGTAGGCGAGGATGCGGGAGGCTACGTTGGCGGGCGAGGACAGCTTGCCGGTGGCATGGAAGTCCTGGAACTTGGCCAGCGCGGGGAAGCTTTCGGGGTCGCTTGCGCGGATGGCGGCCTGCATGTCGGTGTCGACGATGCCGGGGGCCAGCGCGACGATGCGCGCGCCGTCGGCGCCTTGTTCCTGCTTGACGACGCGGGCGTGCATGTCGAGCGCGGCCTTGGTGGCGCAGTACACGCCCCAGCCGGCGTTCGGGTTGCGGCCCGCGCCGGAGGAGATGTTCAGCACACGGCGGTCGGCCTTGATGTCAGCCACGGCGGCGAGGAATCGCGCCGTAAGCAGCATGACGGCGGTGACGTTCAGGTTGAAGGCGGCGGTGATGGCCGCGCCGTCGGTGAGTTCGTCGGTGCGCGCCACGGGATGCACCGTGCCCGCGTTGTTGATCAGCAGATAGCGCTTGGCGTCGCGCGGGAGCGCCGCGCAGATGCGTTCAGCCGCGGATTCGGCCGCTTTCAGGTCCGAGAGGTCCACGGACAGTTGTTCCAGCTGCACATCCTGCGAGCGCGCGTGGGCGGCGAGCTCAGGGTCTTCGCGGCGCGCCAGCGTGATGAGGCGGGTGCCGGGTTTGACCAGGCCGCGCGCCATGGCGGCGCCGATGCCGCGCGACGCGCCGGTGAGAATTGCAATGGTGTCGGACATTCGTGGACCTCTGGGTGCGTGAAAGCGGGAAGAATCGCGGAACTTAGACGTTTTGCTTGAGGCTGGCCTGGATGAAGGGATCCAGGTCGCCGTCCAGCACCTTCTGCGTGTTGGAGATTTCGACGTTCGTGCGCAGGTCCTTGATGCGGCTCTGGTCCAGCACGTACGAACGGATCTGGTGGCCCCAACCCACGTCGGTCTTGGAGTCTTCCAGCTTCTGCTGCTCGGCCATGCGGTTGCGCATTTCGAGTTCGTAGAGCTTGGACTTCAGCATCTGCATGGCTTCGGCGCGGTTGCGGTGCTGCGAACGGTCGTTCTGGCACTGCACGACGATGCCGGTGGGGATGTGCGTCAGACGCACGGCCGAGTCGGTCTTGTTGATGTGCTGGCCGCCCGCGCCCGAGGCGCGGTAGGTGTCGACGCGCAGGTCGGCGGGGTTCACTTCGACCTCGAAGGAATCGTCGACTTCCGGATACACGAAGACGCTGGCGAACGACGTATGGCGGCCGCCCGACGAGTCGAATGGGCTCTTGCGGACCAGTCGGTGCACGCCGGTTTCGGTGCGCAGGTAGCCGAAGGCGTAGTCGCCCTCGATCTTGATCGTGGCCGATTTGATGCCCGCGACTTCGCCGTCGGATTCTTCAAGGATCTCGGCCTTGAAGCCCTTGCGTTCGGCGTACTTGAGGTACTGGCGCAGCAGCATCGACGCCCAGTCCTGCGCTTCCGTGCCGCCCGCGCCCGCCTGGATGTCCAGGAAGCAGTTCAGGGGATCGGCCGGATTGGAGAACATGCGGCGGAATTCCAGGGCTTCGAGCTTTTCCTGGAAGGCGTCGGCATCCAGTTCGATCGCTTCGAGGGTGTCGCCGTCATCGTCGGCGGCGGCCATTTCGAAGAGTTCCTGGGAATCGGCCACGCCGGCGCCCAGGCTCGTGAGCGTTTCCACCACGTCCTCGAGCGATTTCTTTTCACGGCCCAGATCCTGGGCGTGCTTGGGGTCGTTCCAGACGGCCGGGTCTTCGAGTTCGGCGTTTACGACGTGGAGGCGTTCAGCTTTGGCATCGTAGTCAAAGATACCTCCGTAGAGCCTGTTCGCGCTCCGCGTAGTCGGCGAGGCGGGCTGCGAGCTGGTTCTGACGTTCGGCTTCCATGATTGATCCTGTGATGACTTTTGTGCGAAACCTGGCATTTTACCGTGGATGGACCGACTGCGCGGACGCGCCGCGGCAGACGGGGGACGGGTCCGATTTCCAGGGTTTGCCGGCGCGCAATCGGAGTTGTTCAGTTTTTTGTCAACCCGGCCGCTCTAGGCTTGCCGGGTGGCCTTCGTGTCCCCGTTTGGGGCGGATGGACCGCGCTGACGCCGGCCCCGTGCCGGCCTATCCCGCCAGAGGAATGGAGACAGAGATGGAAAACACGATGCCCCCCGGGGTCTCGCCGGCGCTTGACGCCAGTGAAGAGGACCGGATCTACCGCAAGGTGGGCTGGCGGCTGGTGCCGCTGCTGGTGGTCTGCTATGTCGTGGCGTACCTGGACCGCGTCAACGTGGGGTTCGCCAAGCTGCAGATGCTGCAGGAGCTGCAGTTCAGCGAGACGGTGTACGGGCTGGGCGCCGGGATTTTCTTCATCGGCTATTTCATCTTCGAGATTCCCAGCAACATCATCCTGCACAAGGTGGGGGCGCGGATCTGGATCGCCCGGATCATGATCACGTGGGGCATCATCTCGGCCTGCATGATGTTCGTGACCAGCGAGCACATGTTCTATTTCCTGCGCTTTCTGCTGGGTGCGGCCGAGGCGGGGTTCTTTCCCGGCATCATCCTGTACCTGACCTACTGGTATCCGGCCGCGCGGCGCGGACGCATCACGACGTTCTTCATGACCGCGGTGCCGATGTCCGGCCTGATCGGCGGCCCGATCTCGGGATGGATCATGGCGACCTTCCACGGCGACCACGGCCTGTCGGGCTGGCAATGGCTGTTTCTGCTGGAGGGGATTCCGTCGGTGGTGATCGGCGTGCTGGTGCTGATCTATCTGGATGACCGCATCAACAAGGCCAAGTGGCTGACGGCCAATGAAAAAGCCGTGCTGATCCGCAATATCGCGGCCGAGGAACAGCAGAAGGAAGATCCGCCGATCCGCGCTGCGCTGACCAAGCCGCGCGTCTGGGCGATGGCGCTGATCTATTTCTCGTTCGTGATGGGGCTGTACGGCGTTGGGTTCTGGATGCCGAGCCTCATCAAGAACACCGGGGTGCAAAGTCCGTTGGCGATCGGCCTGCTGACCGCGGTGCCGAATCTGTTTGCCGTGATCGGCATGATCCTGATCTCGCGCAATTCCGACCGGCAGCGCGAGCGCCGGTGGCACGTGGCCTTGCCGGCGCTGTTCGGGGCGGTGGGACTGTTCCTGTCGGCGGTGTGGAGCGGCAATACGGTGCTGGCGATCTTGGCGCTGACGGTGGCGAACATCGGCATCTGCACGGTGCTGCCGCTGTTCTGGAGCCTGCCGACGGCGCTCTTGGGCGGCACGGCGGCGGCCGCGGGTATTGCGCTGATCAATTCGGTGGGGAACCTGGCCGGCTTCGTCAGCCCGTATCTGGTGGGCTGGCTGAAGGATCTGACCGGGACCACGAATACCGGGTTGTACATGCTGGCCGGCTGCCTGGTGGTGGGCGCGCTGGTGGCGCTGGCGCAGCCGGCGAAGCTGGTGAACAAGTAGGAGGTTGGGCTACCCGGCGTGTTCGATCACCAGTTGCACCGACACCATCCCGTTCCACACGTTCTGTTCCAGGCGGTACGCCGCCTGGATGTGTTCCGGCAGGGATTGGTCGTGGCCGAACCAGATGGCGTCGAAACGTTGGTGGCCGCGTTCCAGCGATAGTTTCAAGTGCTTTTCGCCGACCAGCCGCTGATTGCGCACGACGAATTCGTCCAGGAACAGGGGGGCGGCAAAGCCCGCGCCCCAGACCTGCTGCTGCAGCATGCCGGCCACGTCGGCGTTGGCGTAGCCGGTTTCCAGCGAGCCGTCGGTTTCGATGACGGGCTCGAAGGTGTCGCGGCCGGTGAGCTCGCGCACTGCGGCGTCGAACGCGGGGGCGAAGGCCGGGAAATCCGCCTTGCCCAGCGTCAGGCCGGCCGCCATGGCATGGCCGCCAAACTTGCGGATCAGGTTGGGGTGGCGCTTGGACACGAGGTCCAGCGCATCGCGCAGGTGCACGTTCGGAATCGAACGGCCGGAGCCGCGGATCTCGTCGTCGCCGGCCGGCGCGAACGCCAGGGTGGGGCGCCAGAACTTCTCTTTCAGGCGGGAGGCGACCAGCCCCACGACGCCCTGATGCCAGCCCGGGTCGAACACGCAGACGGTGGCGCCCGAGGCGGCGTCAGGCGCCTCCATCGCGGCCAACGCCTGCTCGCGCATTTCGGCCTCGATCGTGCGGCGTTCGCGGTTGATGTTGTCCAGCTCGCGCGCCATTTCCAGCGCCTGCGCCTCGTCGTCGGTGGTCAGGCAGGCGATGCCCAGGCTCATGTCGGCCAGGCGGCCCGCGGCGTTGATGCGCGGTCCCAGCGCGAAGCCCAGGTCGAAACCGTTGGCGCTGCGCGGCTCACGGCCGGCGACGGCGAAGAGCGCACGCAGTCCGGGCTGCAGACGGCCGCTGCGCATGCGCTGCAGACCCTGCGTGACCAGCAGGCGGTTGTTCGCGTCCAGCTTGACCACGTCGGCCACCGTGCCCAGCGCGACCAGGTCGGACAAGGCGTCCAGGCGCGGGCCGCCATCGGGGGCATAGACGCCGCGGCGCCGCAGTTCGGCGCGCAGCGCCAGCATCATGTAGAAGATGACGCCCACGCCGGCCAGGTTCTTGGACGGAAAGCCGCAGCCGGGCTGATTGGGGTTCACGATGGCCAGCGCGTCCGGCAGGGTGTCGCCCGGCAGGTGGTGATCGGTGATGACCACGCCGATGCCGGCCTCGTTGGCAGCGGCCACGCCGTCGACGCTGGCGATGCCGTTGTCGACCGTGATGATGATGTCGGGCTTGCCCGCGCGGTGGCGGCAGGCGAGTTCCACGACGGCGGGAGACAGGCCGTAGCCGGTCTCGAATCGGTTGGGCACCAGGAAGTCGACATCGGCGCCCATCGCCGACAGCGCGCGCAGGCCGACGGCGCAGGCGGTGGCGCCGTCGCAATCGTAGTCGGCCACGATCAGCAGCTTTTTCCCGGCCTGGATGGCGTCGGCCAGGACGCCCGCCGCGTGGGCAGAATGGGTCAGGCCGGCCGGCGGCAGCAGGGACGGCCAGGCGAGCCGGGTCTGGTCGGGATGCGTCACGCCGCGTGCGGCCCACAAGCGGGCCAGCAGCGGGTGGATGCCGGAGGATTCGAGGACGTGGCAGGCGGCCAGATCGGCCGGACGGATGGTTAAGCGGGGTGAGACCACCAGGCGCTCCAGTTCTTCTTGGGCGCGGGCAGCAAGCCAAGCAGGCCCCCGCGCGGTTTCAGGTCAAGGGCGACTTTGCGGTCATCGCCCAGCAGCAGCAGTTGCACGGGCGTGGCGGGCAGGCCTTTGCCGGCGGCCAGCGGACGCAGATGCTGCGTGTCGAGTTCGGTCAGGGCGTCGAGCCAGGCGGCCCAGTCGCCGGCGCGTTGCGGCGCGTCCAGTTCTGTCAGCACCTGCGCCGGGCCGGCGGGCGCCGCCGTCCAGGGCGTGCCGCCGCCGTACAGCCACAGCGCGTTGACGGGCGGCAGGCCGCGGGCGGCCCGGACGTCGTTGACGGGGTGTTCGTGCCACGCCATCTGGATTTCGTTCAGCAGGCGCCGCCACGGGCGCGTTTCGGCGTCCTGGCGCCACCAGTCGTTCAGGCGCTTGCCGGCCACGGCAAACGGGCTGGCGGTCTGCGGGCGCAGGTCCGCCGGCAGGCGCAGGCGCCAGCGCTGCGGCGACAGCGGCTCGACCGAGAAGCCGGTGCCTTCGAAAAGGGGACGTGCGGTGTCGAGCAGGGCGGAGGTTTCCGATTCGGTCAGGTCCATCGAATCCGGATCCAGCAGCGAAGCCTGATCCGCGCCCAGCGCAAGATGGACCAGTTCGCACAGCCAGACGGGTTCGGATGCCGGTGTGTCGGGTTGTTGCCCGGCCAGCAGCGGGCCGAGGCCTGCGCTTTGCAAGAGGCCCGGCTCGGGCGCATACCCGGCGCGCTCCAGCTGCCAGGATTCGAAGGCCGTGCAGCCGTGCGCGCGCAGGTCGTAGGCTGCTGGGCGGGCGGTTGCGGCCTGTAGCCAGCCGTGAAGAGTGGGCGCGCGCTCGGGCAGGAGCTTGGCCAGTTCGGCGGCAAAGGGAAGGGCGGGCAGGGCGCCCGGAATGACGATCAGCATGGCGGCGATTGTAGTCCGCGGCGGGATGGGGAACTTAGCGCCGCGGCCAACTGCCATACGTTGTCACGCCTGGTCTAGGATCCGCACATCCGCGGGGCGATTTCCGGGCGGTTAATGCAATAATGCGCACGTGCTGAAAATACCCTACGAACTATGGATCGGCGCCCGCTATGCGGGGCTTGCCCGGATCCGCCAGCGACGCGGCCGCCGCGATCGCTTCATCTCCTTCATCGCCGCCAGTTCCATGGCCGGCATCGCGCTGGGCGTTGCCGCCCTGATCGTGGTGCTGTCCGTGATGAACGGCTTCCAGAAGGAAGTGCGGGACCGCATGCTGTCGGTGCTGCCGCACATCGAACTCTATCTTCCCGGCGCATCGCCCGAACGGGTGCTTGAGCAGTGGCAGCAGTTTGCCACCGCCGCCGAGCGCAATCCCGAGGTCAAGGCTGGCGCGCCCTTCGTGGCGGCGCAGGGCATGCTGGTCCGCGGGCAGGCGCTGCGCGGCGTACAGGTCAGGGGTATCGACCCCGGCACTGAGGGCAACGTGTCGGACCTGCCGCGCCAGATGGTGTCGGGCAAGCTGACCGACCTGAAACCCGGCGGCTTCGGCGTGGTGCTGGGCAACGAACTTGCCGACGGCATGGGCGTCAAGGTGGGCGACACGCTGCTGATGATGGCGCCGCAGGGCTCGATCAGCCCGGCCGGCTTTGCGCCGCGCATGCGCCAGTTCACCGTGGTGGGCGTATTTTCTTCCGGCCACTACGAATACGATTCCTCGCTGGCGTTCGTGGACAACGAAGACGCGGCGCGCGTGTTCCGCGAAAGCGGCACCGCCGGCGTGCGTCTGCGCATTGCCGACATGCAGAAGGCCCCCGAAGTGGCGGCCGAGCTGCGCAACGTCCTGCCGCCGTACGTCATGGCCAGCGACTGGTCGCGCAACAACCGCACGTGGTTCGCCGCGGTGCAGACCGAAAAGCGCATGATGTTCCTGATCCTGGCGCTGATCGTGGCGGTAGCCGCGTTCAACCTGCTGTCCTCGCTGGTCATGGCCGTCAAGGACAAGCAATCCGACATCGCCATCCTGCGCACGCTGGGCGCGGGTCCCGGCGAAGTGGCCCGCATCTTCCTGGTGCAGGGCGCGCTGATCGGCGTGATCGGCACCTTGCTGGGCGTGGCGGGCGGCATCGCCATCGCCTACAACGTCGACGTCATCGTGCCGTTCATCGAGCGCATGCTGGGCGTGCATTTCCTGCCGCGCGAAATCTATTTCATCAGCGCGCTGCCGTCCGACCCGCAGGTGGGCGACATCGTCACCATCGGCGTGACGTCGCTGGTGCTGTCGCTGCTGGCGACCTTGTATCCGAGCTGGCGCGCGTCGCGCCTGCAACCCGCACAGGTGCTGCGCCATGATTGATACCCCGACGCAGAAACCGCAGGCCGGCACGACGCCGGCACTGCAGGCCGAAAACATCGTCAAGGTCTACGACGAAGGCCCCGCCCGGATCGAAGTGCTCAGCAACGTCAGCCTGTCCGTCGCGCGCGGCGAGATGGTCGCCATCGTGGGCGCGTCGGGATCCGGCAAGAGCACCTTGCTGCACATCCTGGGGCTGCTCGACGTGCCGACCAGCGGCTCGGTTTCGGTTGACGGCCAGGTGGGCATCGGGCTGTCCGAATCCAAGAAAAGCGCGGTGCGCAACCGCAGCCTGGGCTTCGTCTACCAATTCCATCACCTGCTCGCCGAGTTTTCGGCGCTGGACAATGTGGCGATGCCGCTGATCGTGCGCCGCGAGAACCGCGACAAGGCGCGCGAGGCGGCACGCGTAGTGCTCGGACTGGTCGGCCTGTCCGCCCGGGAAGGGCACTTTCCCGGGCAGTTGTCGGGCGGCGAACGGCAGCGCGTGGCGCTGGCGCGCGCGCTGGTGACGCGCCCGGTGTGCGTGCTGGCCGACGAACCCACGGGCAACCTGGACCGCCATACCGCCCACAACATGTTCGAACTGCTGACGCGGGTGAACCAGGAGTCGGGCACGGCATTTGCGATCGTCACCCACGATCCCGAGCTTGCCGCGCGGGCCGACCGTCAGCTGCTGATGGAAAACGGCCGCCTGGTGTCAGGCTAGCCCGGTCCGCAGCGATAGCCGCCCGCGGGTCCGCGCGGCGGCCGCGGGCGGATAATCCGCACAAGGAGGACACGCCCATGCTCATCGACACTCATTGCCACCTGGACGCCGCCGAATTCGATGCCGATCGCATCGAGGTCGCGGACCACGCCGCCCACGCGGATGTCCAGGCCATCGTGATCCCCGCGATCGAGCGGGCCAACTTTTCGGTTGTGCGTGACCTGGCCGCCAGCATTGCCGGCGGCGCCTATGCGTTGGGCATTCATCCTTTGTACGTCGCACGTGCCGACGACGGCGATCTGGACGTGCTGCGCCAGACCATCAAGGAATCCCTGGGCGACCCGCGCTTTGTCGCCATCGGCGAAATCGGGCTGGACTTCTTCGTGCCGGAGATCGCCTCGGGGCCGCCGCGCGAACGCCAGGAACGGTTCTACGCCGCGCAATTGGACATGGCCGTCGAGTTTGGCCTGCCCGTGCTGCTGCACGTGCGCAAATCCCAGGACATCTTGCTGAAGTACCTGCGCCGCCATCCGCGCATCGGCGGCATCGCGCACGCGTTCAATGGCAGCGCGCAACAGGCGCAGGCCTTCATCGAGCATGGATTTGCGCTGGGAATGGGCGGCGCGATGACGTTCGAGCGGGCGTTGCAGATTCGCCGCCACGCGGTGGACGTCGGGCTGGAGCATCTGGTGCTGGAGACCGACGCACCGGACATTCCGCCCGCCTGGCTGCACGAACCCGATCGGCGCAATCGCCCGGGCGAATTGGCGCGCATTGCTCAGGTGCTGGCGGAACTGCGCGGCATCACGCCGGGGCAGGTGGCGCACGCCACCACCGCGAACGCGATGCGGGTGTTGCCGAGGTTGCCGGCGGCGATTCTGGCTGAGGCGGACTGAGCTTTCGGAAGGTCGATGCGCTGCGCACGATGACGATGTTGTCGTGCGGGATCGCTGTGTCTGTCGGACCAGTCCGAAACGCCTATCAACTCTTATAACGATTCTTCGAAAACGCCTTCGTGGCATTGAGTTGAGGTAATGGGAATACCTATCATTGGCGTTCGTTAGCACGTCAATCAGCGCACAGCGCGCGCCGCCTTGATCGGGCGGTTTTTCATTTGATTCCCATGTCGACTCAGAAACGCTTTAACGGCTCTGCACGAACCGCTTCAACCCCCTGCGCGCGATTCCGTCTGTTGCCGATCGTGGTGGCGCTTGCCGCCGCAAACGTCCACGCGCAGACCGGCACGGCCGGATTGGAAGACACGATGGGCGTGATGCAGCTGGACACCGTCGTGGTCACGGCGTCGGGGTTTGAACAAGAGATCCGGAACGCGCCCGCGTCCATTTCGGTCATCACGCGCGAACAACTGGAAGCGCGGCCCTTCCATAATCTGGCTGATGCGGTGCGCGACGTGGAGGGCGTGTCGGTGGAGCGCGGCGGCAAGGCCGGCGGCATGAACATCAGCATCCGCGGCATGCCCAGCGACTACACGCTGGTGCTGGTGGACGGCAAGCGCATGAACCAGAACAGTTCGGGGGCGCGCGCCAACGGCTTCGGCGACGTCGACACCAACTTCATTCCACCGATGGCCGCAATCGAGCGCATCGAAGTGGTGCGAGGCCCGATGTCCACGCTGTATGGCTCGGACGCAATGGGCGGCGTGATCAACATCATCACGCGCAAGGTCGCGAGCGAATGGACGGGCCAACTGACGCTGGACAGCACGCTGCAGGGCGACAACCGCTTCGGCAACACCTACGGCGCGGGCTTCTACTTGAGCGGTCCGCTGAAGACCGACAAGCTTGGCCTGAGCCTGCGCGGCGGCCACTACCGGCGCCTGAGCGCAACAGGCAGCTATCCCGCCACCCAGGCCGACTACGACAGCGGCGACTACACCGGCGACATTGCCAGCTTCAGCGGACTGGGCGACAGCACGCAGCAGAACGTGGGCATGCGCCTGTCGCTGACGCCTAACCGCAACCACGACATCCTGTTCGACGTGGACAGCAACTGGCAGACCTTCGACAACAGCAACGGGGAACTGGGCACGTTGAACGCCAACGTGGCGCCCAACCGCCAGGGCGGCGGCTACGAACCCGATATGAAGTTCAACCGGCAGCGCTACGCGTTGACGCATCTGGGCCGCTACGGTGGTTCGGTCAGTTCGGACACCAGCCTGGTCTACGACACCACCGAGACCATTGGCCGCACGAATCCGATGAGCACGCCGCGCCAGCCCACCGACGGGGCCAGCCGCGACCTGGAATACGACAACTGGGTGTTCGACACCAAGTGGACGATGCCGCTGTTCAATGACCGCCACAACCTGACCATGGGCGGCCAGTGGCGCGAGCAGCAGTTCAAGGACACGCTGGTGTCGGCGCCGCTGAATCTGCGGCAGTATCAATGGGCGCTGTTTGCGGAAGACGAATGGCGCATCGTGGACAGCGTGGCGCTGACCGCCGGCGCGCGTTACGACCGCAACGAGCAATTCGGCGGCAAGTGGAGTCCGCGCGGCTACCTGGTCTGGAATGCGACGCCCGCGTGGACCTTCAAAGGCGGCGTCAGCAAGGGCTACAAGACGCCCGACATCAACCTGATGACCGACGGCATCATCGGCCTTGGCGCGCAGGGCACCATGCCGCTGCTCGGCAATGCGCAGCTCAAGCCGGAAACCAGCACCTCGTCGGAACTGGGCGTGTTGTTTGACGATGGAGCAGGGCTGTCGGGCAACCTGACCGCCTTCCACACCAAGTTCAAGGACAAGATCGACAGCCAGAGCGTGCCCAACTGCCTGGCGGCGGGCGGTCCCGCGCCGGGTTGCCTGGACCTGGGCGTGTGGGAGCGCAACGGCGTGCCCGTGGCCAACTTCTCGCAACGCGTGAACATCGATTCGGCCACCATCCAGGGCTTTGAGCTGGGCGGCCGGATTCCGCTGTACGCGGGGCTGTCGTTCAATGGCAATTACACGTTGACCGCCAGCGAGGTCACGTCCGGCGCGAGGCGCGGTCAGCCCTTGGGCTCGCAGCCGCGCCATGCGGTGAATCTGGGGCTGAACTGGCGCGTCAATGACCAGATCAACACCTGGGTCCGCGGCGAATACCGTGCGGGTCAGTTCAACGACATGAACTGGGAGAAGAAACAGGTGTTCTACAGCCCGTACTGGCTGGCCAGCATGGGCGGCTCGTACGTGGTCAGCAAGAACGTGACGCTGTCGGCCTCGGTGCTGAATCTGTTCGACAAGAACTTCGTGGACTACGGTCCGGCCAAGGTCGGCGCGACGGCGCCTGCGGCCAATGCCAGCTGGAGCAACTCGTACCGGCAGGTGCTGGAAGGCCGCCGTCTGTGGATGTCGGCGAACATCACGTTCTGAGGCCGCGCGCCGGCCGTGGCGTCATCCCGTAGCGGGACGCGCCGCGGCGGCGGATAGCAGCGGCAGGTCCATGCGCACGCTCAAGCCGTGCGGGGCGACGTTGCGGGCCGATATCGATCCTTTGTGCGCGGCAATCGCGGCCTGCGCGATGGAAAGGCCCAGCCCCGCGCCGCCGCCCGGCGTGTTGGCGGCGCTGGCAGAGCCCGCGCGATAGAACGGTTCGAAAAGCGAGGCCAGCTCCTGCGTGGCAACGCCCGGGCCGTGGTCTTCGATCTCCAGGCTGGCTTCGCTGGCGCTGGTCAACAGCCGCACGCGGATGACGCTGTGCGCGGGCGCAAAACGCAGCGCATTGCGCAGCACGTTCTCGATGGCGCTGGCCAGGCTGGCGCGGTCGCCGGCGATGCGGATGGGCGCGGGCGTGTCCCAATCGATTTGCAGATGCCGACCTTCGGCTTCGTAGCGGGCATCGTCCACGACGCCGGCCACGACGTCCGACAGGTCCAGCGGTTCGGTCGGCACGGGCAGGGCGCCCACGCGGGCAAGGCGCAGCGTGTTGCCGACCAAGGCGTCCAACCGCTCGCATTCGCGTTCGATGCGGTCCAGCTGCAGATCGCGCCGTTCGTCGTTGCGGCGCGCCAGTTCAGAGGCCAGGCGCAGGCGCGCAAGCGGCGACCTCAGTTCATGCGCCACGTTATGCAGCAGCTGCTCGCGCGTGTCGACCAGCGCCTTCAAGCGCACCGCCATCGCGTCGAAGTCGCGCGCCAGCAGGCCAAGCTCGTCCTGGCGCGTGGCGAGTTTTGGCGGTGTCTTCGTGTCCAGTTGCCCAGCCGCCAACGCGAGCGTGGTCTGGCGCAACTGCGCCAGCGGTGCGGTGATGTGACGCGTCAATGCCCAGCAGAAGGGCGCGGTCACCGCCAGCGCGAACAGCAGTAGCGCCAGCGCAACGGGCGACAGCGCCAGGACTTCCCAGCGCGACGAATCGAACGGCAGAAACAGCATCAGCAGTTCCGAGCCATCCGGCAGGATCAGGATCTGCGGTTCCCACCACGAGACGCGTTCGCCTGCGGGATCCGCCGGCACATAGTCCGACTGCGGCAGCCGGTCGGGCGCGGCGCGGTACGCGACCAGCCAGTCGTGCAGGCGCGTCGGCAGGCGCCGGCCCAGGATCTCCTGGTCCTTTGCGTCCATGACGTAGATCTTCAGCGCCGAGTAGTTGTCGTCCATGGCGCGCACCCAGCGCTCCAGGCCGTCCTGGCCCTGTGTGCGCGCGACCTGCGCGGCGTCGCGCGTGAGGTTGCCGGGATTCAGGCCGTCCAGCGAGTTGAAGCGGTACCAGGCCACCGACGCCGTCAGCACCATGCCGCAGACCAGGATGACCGCCATGGCGCCCCAGAACGTCAGGAACGCGCGCCAGAAGAGCGAGCGGGCGGGCAACAACGTCATCACGCAGCGCCCGCCAGCACGTAGCCCAGACCGCGCAGATTGCGGATGGATAGCGTGTCGGCGTGTTGATCCAGGCGCAGCTTTTTGCGCAGGCTGCTGATGTGCGTGTCGATGCTGCGGTCGTAGCGGTCCGGCGCGCGGCCCAGCGCGTAAAGGCCGATCTGGTCGCGCGCGATGACCTGGCCGGGCGCGCGCATCAGGATTTCCAGGATGCGCTGCTCGGCGCCGGTCAGCGTGACTTCGTCGGCGCCCATGCGCGCTCGGCCGGTCGCCGGGTCCAGCGACAGGGCGCCCAGGCTGAGCGACGGACTTGCGGCGACGGGCGTTTCTTCAAAACGGCGCAGCACGGCGGTGACACGCGCCTTGAGCTCACGCGGGCTGAAGGGCTTGGCCAGGTAATCGTCCGCGCCGAACTCCAGGCCCAGCACGCGGTCGGTCTCGCCGCCGTGCGCGGTGAACATGATGACCGGGCGGCGCGAGCGCTGCCGATAGTGCTTGAGCAGATCCAGCCCGTTGCCGTCGGGCAGCATCAGGTCCAGCAGCACCAGGTCGAAATCGTCCTGCGCCAGCAAGGACAAGCCTTGCGCGCCGGTGTGGGCCAGCGTCAGCTGGCATTGATGGGGTTCCAGGTATTCGCGCAGCATCTGCGCCAGCTCGACGTCGTCGTCGATCAGCAAGATGCGGCGCGCCACCGCTGAATGAGTGAAAGGCATGCGTGTTGGGCGTCGAGCATCCGGCAGTGTGGCCGAACGCCGCGCGCCGGAGTGTCAAGAAATGCAAAGAAGATAAAAGTTGCGGAAAGCGTGTTGCGGCGTGCTGCAAGCCCCAATTCTAATATGAGAATGGTTTTCATTAATAAGTGGGAGCCGGGGCGTGCCACGCGTGGGGCGTGGCGCAAACCGGGGACGGGAGAAGTTGGAATCATGAGCAGGAAAGAACTGGCCGCCGGCCAGCGCATCGCCGCGTCGCGCACGCAACTGGCCGCCGCCTTGTGCGCCGCGGGTTTCGGTCTGGGGCCGTCCGCCGTCTGGGCGCAGGCCGCGGACGCCACCACGACAATGGACACGGTCGTCGTCACGGCCAGCGGTTTCGAGCAACGCATCCAGGATGCGCCGGCCTCGATCAGCGTCATCACGCGTGAGGATCTGGACAAGAAGTTCTACCGCGACCTGAACGACGCGCTGGTCGAAGTGCCGGGCGTCATCGTCACGGGCGGCGGCGACCGCCAGGACATCAGCCTGCGCGGCATGGGCCCGAAGTACACGCTGATCCTGATCGACGGCAAGCGCCAGAGCTCGCGCGAAACCCGCACCAACTCGGACTCGACGGGTGTGGAGGGCGGCTGGACGCCGCCGCTGTCGGCCATCGAGCGCATTGAAGTGGTGCGCGGCCCGATGTCGTCGCTGTACGGGTCGGACGCCATGGGCGGGGTGATCAACATCATCACGCGCAAGGTGCCTGACGAATGGCACGGCGAAATCCGCATGGATACGACGATCCAGGAGAGCAGCAAGTCGGGCGACATCTACCAGGGCAACTTCTACCTGGCCGGCCCCATCAAGAACGACCTGCTGGGCCTGCAGATCTACGGCCAGGCCACGCAGCGCGACGAAGACAATATCTACAACGGCTACCGCAAGCGCAATGCCGAAAGCGTGACCGCCAAGCTGGCGCTGACGCCCAACCGGGATCACGACATCGTGCTGGAAGCGACCACGATGCGCCAGAAGTTCCAGGACACCCTGGGCAAGACGGTGGAGCCGCTGCCGCCCGGCACGGCGTGCCCGCGCACGGGCTGCCCGGCGTCGTCGGAAACCGATTACCGCAGCAGCAAGTGGGCGTTGTCGCACACCGGCCGCTGGGGCTGGGGCGTGTCCGACAGCTATGTGCAGCAGGAAGAGTTTGATAACCGCTCGCGCCAGATGAAGATCAAGAACCTGGACCTGCAGACGAGCTGGTCGCTGCCGCTGGGTTCGCACATGCTGACACTGGGCGGCAGCTATCTGAATCAGCGCCTGCATGACCAGAACGGCAACCAGTTGGAAGGCGGCCCCAACAAGGTGGAACGGTATCAATGGGCCCTGTTCGCCGAAGACGAATGGCGCCTGACCGAAAGCTTTGCCCTCACGACCGGCCTGCGCATGGATCAGGACGAGAATTTCGGCAGCCACTTCAGCCCGCGCCTGTACGGCGTGTGGCACATGGCAGAACGCTGGACCCTGAAGGGCGGTGTCTCCACCGGCTTCCGTGCGCCCGACCTGCGCCAGACCGTGGCCGGCTGGGGCCAGACCAGCCGCGGCGGCAACATGTACGGCAACCCGGACCTGACGCCTGAAAAGTCGGTGACCCAGGAAATCGGCCTGCTGTATGACGACGGCGAAGGCATGAACGCCGGCATCACGTTGTTCAACAACGACTTCAAGGACAAGATCACCCGCGTGGCTTGCCCCTTGTCGCAGTGCACGGACGGCCCCAACCAGTTCGGCTCGGACCCCACCACGTACATGAACGTGGACAAGGCCGTGTCGCGCGGCGTGGAAGCCAGCCTGAAGCTGCCGCTGTCGGCCGACTGGTCGATGACCAGCAGCTATACGTTCACGAAGTCCGAGCAGAAGTCCGGCCAGTACAAGGGCGAGCCGCTGAACCAGTTGCCCAAGCACCTGTTCACCACCACGGTAAATTGGCAGCCGTCCGACGGGTTGCAAGCGTGGGCGCGCATCAACTACCGCGGCCGCGAAAGCCAGCCGACGACGGGCCCGTCCACCAGTGCGCTGGTCGCGCCGTCCTACACGTTCGTGGACCTGGGCGGTTCGTACGCCGTCAACAAGACCGTGTCGGTGTATGCCGGCATCTACAACCTGTTCGACAAGCAGGTCGCCTACGACGACTTCGGCTACGTCGAAGACGGCCGCCGTTACTGGCTGGGCGTGGGTGTGAAGTTCTGAGTTTTGACGGGGCGCTTTTGGCGTCCCACCACAGAGAGGTTTGCATGAACAATGGAAAACAGGCGGGCGCCGCCCGCCGCTGGGCAACCCGGGCCGGCGTGGCCCTGGCGCTGAGCGCCGCGGCTGCCGTGTGCGCCGCGCAGTCCACGACGCCGGTCAAGCACGCGCGCGGCGAAGCCGCCGTGCCGTCCAACCCGTCCAAGACGATCGTGCTGGATCTGGCCGTGCTGGACACCCTGCACACGCTCGGCGTGGACCCGGTGGGCGTACCCAGCGCCGCCAAGCTGCCGCCGCAGCTGAGCCAGTTCGCCGACAAGCGGTATCTGAAGGCGGGCACGATGTTCGAGCCCAACTACGAGGTCATCCACGCCGCCGCGCCGCAAGTCATTTTCGTGGCTGGCCGCTCGGCGCCCAAGTATGACGAGCTGTCCAAGATTGCGCCCACCGTCGACCTGACGGTCGATGCCAAGGACCTGGTCGGCAGCGTCCGGCGCAACACCGAAACGCTGGCCGCGCTTTACGGGAAAGAGGGCGCGGCCAAGGAGAAGCTGGCCGCGCTCGACGCTTCCATCGCGGCGCTGAAAGGCAAGGCCGCCAACGCGGGCACCGCGTTGATCGTGCTGACGACCGGCGGCAAGATGAGCGCCTACGGTCCGGGCTCGCGCTTTGGCGTGATCCATGACGCGTTCGGCGTCAAACCTGCCGCGACCGGCCTGAACGTGTCCAACCACGGCCAGGCGATTTCGTTCGAGTTCATTGCCCAGACCGATCCGGACTGGCTGTTCGTGATCGACCGCGACGCCGCCATCGGCCGCGAAGGCGTGTCGGCGCAGCGCATGCTGGACAACGAGCTGGTGCGTCCGACCAAGGCGTGGAAGAACCAGCGCGTGGTCTACCTGAACGGCTTCAACTGGTATCTGCTCGGCAGCGCGGGCCTGACGGCCATGCAGCAGAACGTGGATCAGATCGCCGCGGCGTTGGCGCAAGGAAAGTAGGCAGCATGCAAGACGGGAAGGGCTGCCGGTGAACTGGCGGCGCGCAATCAGCGGTTGGGGTGGCCTGACGGCCGTGGTGGTGGTGTTGCTGCTGTTGTGCGTGGCCAGCATCAGCCTGGGCGCGGGCCAGATGCATTGGGCCGCGCTGTGGAACGGCGGCGAAGAAGGCGAGCGAGCATGGCGGCTGCTGATGGTCAGCCGCATCCCGCGCACCCTGGCGCTGCTGCTGGCAGGCACGGCGCTGGCCGTCGCCGGCCTCATCATGCAGATGCTGGTGCGCAACCGCTTTGTGGAGCCCACGACGGCCGGCACCGTCGAATCCGCCACCCTCGGCATCCTGGTCGTCACCTTGCTGGCGCCCGATACGTCCGTGATCGGCAAGATGGTGACGGCCACGGGCTTTGCGCTGGCGGGCACCTTGCTGTTTCTGGCCCTGCTGCGCCGCGTGCCGCTGCGCACGCCGTTCATCGTGCCGCTGATCGGGCTGATCCTGGGCGGCGTGATCCAGGCGGTCACGACCTTCATGGCGTACCGCTTCGACCTGCTGCAGTCGCTGCATGCGTGGACGACCGGCGACTTCTCCGGCGTGCTGCGCGGCCGGTATGAGCTGCTGTGGATCGGGTTTGCGCTGGCCTGCGCGGCCTATGCCGCTGCCGACCGCTACACCGTGGCGGGCATGGGCCGCGAGTTCGCGTCCAACCTCGGGCTGAACCATGCACGGCTGACACTGGTCGGCCTGTTGATCGTTTCCGCCATATCGGCCGTGGTGGTCGTGACGGCCGGCAGCATCCCGTTCCTGGGCCTCATCGTGCCCAATGCCGTCAGCCTGGTGCTGGGCGACAACATGCGCCGCGCCATTCCGTGGGTGGCGTTGCTTGGGGGCGCGTTCGTGCTGGCCTGCGACATCATCGGCCGGCTGGTCATCCACCCCTACGAGATCCCCATCGGCACCGTGGTGGGCGTGCTGGGCAGCATCCTGTTCCTGTGGCTGCTGCGCACGCGGAGGAACCGCCTTGGCTGAAACCGCTTCGATTTTCCGCGTGGCCCAGCGGGCGCCGCAGACGTGGCGCCTTGCCGCGCTGGGCGCCGGCGCGCTGCTCTGCATCGTTGCCTTCATGACGCTGGGCGCGAACGGCCAATGGTCGTTCGTCATTCCCTTTCGCGGCGGCAAGCTGCTGGCCATGCTGCTGGTGGCGTATGCGGTGGCGGTGTCGTCCGTGCTGTTCCAGACCATCACGCACAACCGTATCCTCACGCCCGCCATCATGGGCTTCGATGCCCTGTACCTGCTGATCCAGGCGGTCGTGGTGTTCGGCTTCGGGCAGGCGGCCGCCGCCGCCAGTCATCCGGTCGCGGCCTTCCTGCTGGAAGTGTGCGCGATGACGGCGTTCGCGTGCCTGCTGTTCCGCTGGCTGTTCTCCGACGCCGTGCGCAGCCTGCATTTGATGATGCTGGTGGGGATCATCTTCGGACTGCTGTTTCGCAGCCTGTCCAGCTTCGTGGTGCGGCTGATCGATCCGAATGAATTCCTGGTGCTGCAGGACCGCATGTTCGCCAGCTTCAATTCGGTGCGTGTCGAGCTGTTGCCGATCGCCTTCGGCGCCGTGTGCATCGCGTCGTTCTTCGTCTGGCGCATGCGGCGGCGCTACGACGTGCTGGCGCTGGGCCGCGACATGGCATTGAACCTGGGTGTGGACTATCGCCGCACGCTGATGGTGACGCTGGCGGCGATTGCGGTGCTGGTGTCCGTGTCGACGGCGCTGGTCGGTCCCGTGACGTTCTTCGGTTTGCTGGTCAGCAACCTGGCGTACCAAGCCATGGGTTCGGACAGGCACCGCTACACCGTGCCGGCCGCGGCGTTGCTCAGCGTCATTTTCCTGGTGGGCGGCCAGACGCTGCTGGAGCGCGTGCTGGGGCTGAACACCACGGTCAGCGTGGTGATTGAATTCGTGGGCGGCGTGATGTTCCTCGTCCTGATCTTGCGCAGGAGGCGCCGATGATAGAAATCCAGAACGTCAGCAAACAATACGGCGACACCGTCGTGATCGACGATGTCAGCCTGGACCTTCCGGCCGGCGGCGTCACTGCCATCATCGGGCCGAACGGGGCGGGCAAGTCGACATTGCTGTCCATGGTGAGCCGGCTGCTGCCGCTAAGCGCGGGGCGGGTGCTGGTGGAAGGCCTGGACGTCACGCGCGCCGACAGCCGCGAACTGGCGCGTCGCCTGGCCATCCTGCGGCAGGACAACCACTTGCCGCTGCGGCTGACGGTGAAGGACCTGGTGGCGTTTGGCCGCTACCCGCACACCGGCGGGCGGCTGACGGTGGATGACAAGGTCCACATCGATCAGGCCATTGCGTACCTGAACCTGGAGCCGCTGGCGGACCGCTATCTGGACGAGATGTCCGGCGGCCAGCGTCAGCGCGCGTTCGTCGCCATGGTGCTGTGCCAGGACACGCGCTACGTGTTACTGGACGAGCCCTTGAACAGCCTGGACATGAAGCATGCCGTCGCCATGATGGGGACCTTGCGGCGTGCGGCGGATGAACTGGGCAAGACGGTGGTGCTGGTGCTGCACGACATCAACTTTGCGTCCAGCTACGCGGACCGCATCGTGGCGATGCGGCAGGGGCGGATCGCGCGGCACGGCACGCCGGCCGAACTGATCCGGCCCGACGTGCTGAGCGATCTGTACGAACTGCCGATCGACGTGCACGAGATCGGCGGCAAGCGCATCTGCGTGTACTACCGCTGAGGCGGGGCGCCCCATTGCAGGGCGCCCGCCGGATCGAACCGCTTACTGGGTCAGATCGATCGCGTAACGCGACAACTGCGTCACCGGATCGGGCGTGGCGTCGAACACCGAGACGTTGGTCACGTCGTGCGCCGTGGCCATCGCCAGCGTGCCCGGCACCGACGAAAACACCACCGGTCCTGCCAGCGAACTGACCTGCGCGAAACGCCAGCTGCGGTCCAGACCGTAGGTGGCCAGGTCGAGCGTCGGATTCTTCTTGATGTAGCTGATCAACACGTCGCGGCTGGCGTCCGGCGCCTGCAGCACGATGTCGCCCTTGCCGCCGGCCAGGCCGGGGAAGTCGCCGCCACCGCTGGCGCGGTAGTTGTTGGTCACCACCAGGAATTGCGCGGTCAGGTCCAGCGGCGTGCCGTTGTATGTCAGCGCCGTGATGCGCGAACCCTTGGGCTTGGTCACGTCGATTTCATACTGCAGCGCATTGCCCGCCGCATACAGCACGTCGAAGTTGAACGTCGGAAAGCCCGTGTCGATCAGATCCTGCGGCGCGACCTGTGCGGGGTCGATCTGCTTGAACTGCTCGGCCGTCTTTTCCAGCCACTGGCGCACGATGTCGCCGCTGACCCGCACGACTTGCAGCGTGTTGGGGTACAGGTACAGGTCGGCCGCGTTGTTGATGGCGACGTTGCCCTGCTTCACATACGTGAAGTCGCCCGGACCGTTGCGCCCGCCCTTGAAGGGCGCGGCGGCCGACAGGATCGGCAGGCCCGCGTATGACGGGCTGTTCTTGGCGATGTAGTCCGTTAGGTAGTCGATCTGCGCCATGTTCACGATCTGCAGTGCGGACACGTCGCCCGCCAGCGCGTAGTACGTGGCCATGTCGAACTGGCTCTGGCCGATCGGCGTCTTGACGTAGTCGATCGTCGCGGCGTGCTCGGCCTGCACCAGTTGCTGCGCGGCCGCATCCGGCGCCACGTAGGTTGCCGGCGTGGAGCCGCTTTGCGCGGTCAGGCGCGTGGAGATGCGCTGCACCTGTGTCGCCTCCTTCTGCACCTTCCAACCCTGGTCATACGCCAGCTTCAGTGTGATCTGGCCGAGGTTGTTGCCCCACTGGCCGGCCTGAACGGTCGGCACGCCATTGATCAGGCCCTTTTCCAGTTCGACGCCCGGCTGCCCGGCAAACTGCGACTTGGCATTCGTGTCGGGAAAGAGCAGATGCTGGTGGCCCGTGATGAGCGCATCGATGCCCGGCACCTGGCTCAGATAACCCGCACCGTTTTCCATGTCCGGGCTGTAGGGCGTGGCCAGGTCGATGCCGCCGTGCGCCAGCGCCACCACGAGGTCCGCACCCGCCGCCTTCATTTCGGGCACGTAGCGCGCCGCGGTCTCCTTCCAGCCGGTGACTTCCACGTGGCCTTCCAGATTCGCCTTGTCCCATTGCATGATGGGCGGCGGCGCAAAGCCGATCACGCCTACCTTGAGCGGCACGTCGATGGACTTGCCCGCGCTGTCCGTGGCCGTGAAGGTTTTCTCAAGCAGCACATAAGGCTTGAAGATCGGCTGCTTGGAGGCCGCCGAGACGACGTTGGCCGACACGAACGGGAACGCCGGCGCCGCGCAATCCTTGGCGCCCGCGGGGTTGGTTTGCGCCGTGCCCTTGGTAATGCCGGCCAGTCCGAAGTCCACGTTGGTGATCTGCGACAGATAGGGCAGGCCGTAGTTGAACTCGTGGTTGCCCATCGTGGCCGCGTCGTACGACAGCAGCTTCATCTGCTTGTAGATCGCGATCATGTCGGAACACTGCACCGGCGACACCAGCGCCTGGTAGTCCGACAGCGCCGTGCCCTGCACCGTGTCGCCGTTGTCCAGGAGCAGCGTGTTCGGATACTGCTTGCGCGCATTGGCGATCAGCGTGGCCGTGCGGTCCATGCCGTAGCTCTTGTCTTCGGCAAGCTTGTAGTAGTCGTAACCCAGCACATTGGCATGCAGGTCGGTCGTGCCCAGGATCGCGAGGTCCAGCGTCGTGCCTTGGGGCACGCTGGTCTGCGGCGGGGTCTCGGGCGCGGTGGTGTCGTCGTCATCGTCATCGCCGCCGCAGGCGGACAGGCCGGCCACCAGCGCGAAGCTGGCGGTCACTGCAAAGATCTTGCGTAGGTGTGGCTTCACCGTCTTTCCTCCGTGTTGAAGGGAAGAATTTTGGGGACGGTGTGTGACCTACCCGTGACATGCACGGGGTCAAATCAACGCAGCGGGGATTCGCGGGTCAGGCAATCCGCGTCCAGCGCCGCCAGCGCATCGAGGAACCGCCAGGCGAACGAGCCCGGCCCGTCGGCATGCGCCGCGGCGCGCTCGCCCGCGAGGCCAAAGCAGGACAGGGCGGCGACCGCCGCGGCATACGCATCGTCTTTCGCCACGGCGGCAAAGGCGCCGACCACCGCGCTGAGCGCGCAGCCGGTGGCGGTCACGCGTGGCATCAGCGGCGAACCGCCCGCAATGCGCACCGCGCGGGTGCCGTCCGTGACGTAATCGACCTCGCCCGTGACGGCCACCACGGTCCTGCGGCGCGCGGCGATGTCGTGGGCCGATTGCTCGGCCTGTGCCACGGCGTCGCGGGCGTCCACCCCCTTGCCGGCGCTGTGGCCGCCGGCCAAGGCAATGATCTCCGATGCGTTGCCCCGGATGATGGCCGGTTCAAGGTCCAGCAGCCGCTGGATGGCGTCGCGGCGAAAGGCGGTGGCGTGATGCGCCACGGGATCCAGCACCCACGGCGTGCCGGACTCCACTGCGGACTGCGCGGTCAGCAGCATGCTGCGCAACCAGGGCGAAGACAGCGTGCCGATGTTGATGACCACCGCGCCGGCAAAGCGTGCGAACTCGGGCGCCTCTTCTTCGGCGTGCACCATGGCCGGGGACGCGCCGATGGCGAGGACCGCGTTGGCCGCGTAGTTCATGGAGACGAAATTGGTCAGGCACTGCACCAGCGGCGCGTCGTGGCGGACGGCGGCTAGGAGGGCTTGGGACTGATGGGCGAGGGGAGTGATGTCGGAATGCGTCATGCCGGGCGGTGTTTGCGCGGGGGACGCGACGCTCCCCCGATCGATGGCGTATGTTCCCGGGGGGAGCGCAGAGGTGTCAAGTTCCCGCCGCCGACCGTGCCGGGGCCCTGCGGCGGAATGTGCGAATGTTTAGCCGCACTGGCCTTCAACGGCGAGCTTCACTTCCGGTTTGGAGATCACGCGCTTGCCTTCTTCTTCGGACACCTCCTCGACGTCGGCGCCGCCCACGAATACGCCCATCTTGATGAACTGGCGGACAAAATAATTCTTCCCGGCTTGCATGGTCAGCAGCAGATCGTTCGGAGAAAACTCGGACTCGGTCGATACCTTATGCTGCTGGTCGCCCTGGACCTGGGTATAGAAGAAAACTCTGTCGGCGGTTTCGCCGAGGCAGTTTTCATCGATATATACGTCTTTCTTCAACGCCTTGCCCACGAAGCTGTCCCGATACACGTACAGACCGGATTTACCTTCGTCCGGCGCCGCAAAGGTTTTGGCCTTCTGATTGCTCTCTTGCGAAGCCAGCGGAACATTCGCGCATCCCGTCGCAGCCAGGACGGCGGCGCAGGCAACAGCCAGTTTCAGCATATTCTTGGTCGATCGATTCATGGTCGTGGGTATCAGTTGTTAATGGAAAAGTTAAAACGTATCCAAAAATATCTGAGTGTGTCACAACTTTGGTGAGTCGTCCATGGCTCCGCCATGCTGCAAATCCTGCGCGGCCGCATACTCAATTTGAGGTATTGGCGGTTATGGCGGCGGGGTCACAATCATTGGCCCCGCCTGCGAAAGAGACGCCGCCATGCTGAGTGCCGAACAACTCCAACGCATTTTTCCAAACTGCAAATCCCCCGCTGCGTGGGCCGATGCGTTGGCGCCCGCATTTCAGAAATACGAAATCGAAACCCCGGATCGCATCGCAAGCTTTCTGGCGCAGACGGGTTATGAATCCGGCCAATACAACCGGATCGAGGAAAACCTGAATTACTCGACCGCCGCGCGGTTGACCAAGGTGTGGCCAAAGCGATTTCCCACTGAGGCATCGGCCATGCCGTATGTGAACAATCCGCAAGGACTTGCAAATCTGGTTTATGCGAACCGGATGGGTAATGGCGATGCGCAAAGCAACGACGGCTTCCGGTATCGCGGACGCGGCATCATCCAGCTGACGGGGCGCAGCAATTACGATTCAGCCAGCGACGCCATGGGCGTCAATTTGCTTGAGTCGCCCGAGTTACTGTCCGACCCGAAGTGGGCTGCGCTGAGCGCCGGGTGGTATTGGCAGTCGCGCGGGCTGAACGAGCTGGCGGACGACCGCACGCATGACGATGACCTGGAGGATTTCGCCAGGATCACGCGGCGGATAAACGGCGGGCTGGTGGGTCTGAAGGATCGTTTTGCGTTGTTCAAGCAGGTCTATGCAGAGCTGATGCGATGAAAGTGCAGGGCCGCGCCGGCGCTGCTGATAGCCCTGTTGGTCGGCAGTCGGCCCATCCGGAATCGCCGGGATGCGCGTGGCGAGCCTGAATCGGGTTTGCAGCCACATTGAAGAAAATGCACGTTACGCGCCAGCGCATTCTTGACCCTGCATGGTCACGCATCTGAAGCCCATGCAACACAACGCCCGCCCGGCGCATGGTGCGGCGGGCGGGCGGTTTCAATACAACGCGTATTGCAGCTTGAAGTGCTTACGTCGCCGCGCGGAAGCGATTACGCAGATCGCGGATCTGGTCGTGGTTGCGCAGCACGCCCTGATACTGGCGCTCGACAACAGCGCGAACGTTCTCGGGCAGCGTTTCCTTGAGCGCCTTTTCGTAGTCCGCCTTGGCCACGTCTTCGCCTTTCTCGCATTCCTCGAGCAGCGTCAGGTCGGTGCGGCTGGATACCGCCGCCTTGATGTTCGTCCAGCCACGATGCATGGCGCCGACCATCGTGCCGCTGTCCTCGGGTTCGCCACCCAGTTGCGTCACCAGGGTCTGCAACTCCGTGGCGCCGGCCGCGCAGTCGCGCGAGCGGTTGCGAAACAGTTCCTGCATCTCGGGCGCCTTCGCGTCTTCAGCGGCGGCGGCAAAGCCCTTTTCGCCGTTCTTCGACGTTTCGATCAGATTGTTCAGCACCTTGATTACATGTTCGGCCATGTTGGTCTCCTTGGTTTGGAAGGAACAGGCGGCGTGCGCCGCCTGGGAATTGGAGACTCAGCAAATGGCGTGCCTGGATAGGCACTGGCCGGGGTAATCGTTTGGATGACTGCCTTTCCGCTCGCCTTTTCGCGCTAGACGCGCGGGCAGGTGGAGCCGGCTTTCAGCGCATCCAGCTCCTGATCCGTCATCTCCAGCGCCAGCGATGCCATCGCGCATGTGACCGCCAGGGCGTTGCGCATTTCGTCTTCCAGAATGATGTCCGGCATGTCGCCGCGCGACAGGATATGGCGCACGCGCGAATCGGGTTTCTCGAAGCCGGCCACCAGCCGCAGGGCGGGGATGCCATGCTTGGCGAAGTTGGCGTGATCGGAGTTCGGCATGAAGGGCAGCCAGTGCGACACCGGCACGCCAGCACGCGCCGCCGTGTCCTCGACCACGCCCGCCAGCGCCGGATAATCGCTGATCAGCGCGCTAAGGGTGTCGTCGCCTGCCACCGTGTCCAGATTGATGTCGAGCTTCAGGCGTTCACGCTCTGCAGGGGGCATGTCGGCCAGGTAGCGGGCCGATCCGGCCAGCGCCCATTCCTCAGCGGTGAAGAAGCAGATGCGCAAGCCCGGCGTGTCCGGACCCAATTGCTTGGCAAGCAGCCGGGCGGCGGCCAGCGCGACGGCGACGCCGGTGGCATTGTCCAGCGCGCTTTGGCCCAGATCGTGACCGTCCATGTGGGCGCTGATGACGATACGGCTTTCGCGGCCGCCAGGCAGGTCCAGGACGCCGGCGCAGGCCATCGAATCGCGTAGCTCTTCTCCCCGGATATGTAGCCGGATACGCGCGCCAGCATCCGCCGTCAACGCCGATGCCGCTTCGTGGCTGATGTAGGCCGCAGGGATGCCCGAGCCGTCACGAGGACGGCCAGAGGAACCGGACAATGGACCGGCGCCGGGCAGCGAATTGGCGATGAGGAAGGCAGCGGCCCCTTGCGCCACCGCCATGTCGTACTTGCGGCGGCGGTGCACGTGGGTTTGCGAGAACGGATATTCATGACGTACGAGCACGACCTTGCCGCGCACGGATTCGCCGGCACGTTCAAAGTCTTCCGGCCGGCCCGCGCCCAGATCCAGGATCACCCCTTCCAGCCCCTGTCCGTCAGTGGACGCGGAGCGCAGCAGGGGAACGCATTCCAGCTCCATGGGCGTGTCGCCCAGCAGGGTCAGATTGCTGGAGAGGCAGCGCCACCCGTCGTAGGGCACCGGCACGCGCCGCACGTCGGACCCGATTTCACGAAGGCGATCCAGCGCCCAGTCCATGGCCGCCTCGTCCTGCCCGGAGCCGGACAGGCGTCCGCCAAAGCGGCAAATGGTCTGAAAATCGTTCATCAGGGCCGCGTCGTCAGCGGCCGCCTGTTGCCAGGGTGTCGTCATTGATGTCTCCGGTGCCGCGCGCATGCCGCGCGCGACGCTGAAATGTCGTTATTCGAAGGTGATGTTGGCGCGTTGCACCAGGTCGGCCCAGCGCGCAAAGTCCTGCGCCAGCAACGCGCTCAGCGCGGTGGCGCTGGTGTCCGGCGGAAGGTTCATGCCCACACTCGCCAACCGTTGTTTGACGGGCTCGGACTGCATGACCTTGGCCATGGCTTCCGACAGCTTCTGGCGCACGGGCTCAGGCGTTCCGGCCGGTGCGACGAGTCCCCACCAGCTTTGCACGGTCAGTCCCGGATAGCCGAGCTCCTGAAACGTCGGCACATCCGGCGTGTCGGCCTGCCGTGCGGGCGAGGACACGGCGATCGGCTTGATCTTGCCGCTCTGGAAGAGGGCAACGGCCGAGGCCATGGTGGTGAAACTGGTATCGATTTGACGGCCGGCCAGGTCATTGACGGATGCCGATGCGCCCTTGTACGGAATGTGCGCGAGCTTGGTCTTGGTGTTCTGCATGAACAGCTCGGCCATCAGATGGGTCAGCGAGCCGTTGCCGCCCGAGCCGATCGAGACGGTGTCCGGCTTGCCGGTCGCGGTCTTCACCAGTGACGGGACGTCCTGCGCCTCGAACCCGGGGTTCACGAACAGGTACATGGGCGACAGGCCCAGCAGCGTGATCGGCGCAAAGTCCTTCTTCGCGTCGTACTTCACGCGATCCTTGTATAGCGCGGGAACGATGGTGAAAGGCACGTCGGCCAGGAGCAGCGTGTAGCCATCGGGCGCTTCGGTGGCCACATAGGCGGTTCCCAGCATCGAGCCGGCGCCGGCGCGGTTTTCAACAACGACGGACTGGCCAAGCTGCGCGCTCAACTGGTCGCTGATGGCGCGGGCCACCACGTCCGAGCTGCCGCCCGCCGAGTACGGCACGACGATCTTGACGGGTTTATCGGGATAGGCGGCGGATGCCGTTTGGGCGGCGGCGAGGGCCGTGGGGATGGCGAGGGCGGCCAGCAGTTTTTTCCACTTGAACATGATTTTTATGGTGATCCATGAATAGTTCACGTCATTGTGGTGGCTGCAATTTCCAGGGGCAAAGGAAGTATGCGCATGGGATATTCCGAATTGGAATACCGAAACCGGGCTGATCCTTACGCCATTCCCGCGTAGCGGCGCGTTCGAACATTCAGCGCCTGGCCTTGGGCGATGACCCAGTCGCAGAACGCCTGACAGTACGGTCCCCCGACGTTGGGCCGCGGCTGCATGAGGTGATAGCCATAGCGGCCTTCCACCGTCTCACCAAACGGGCGCACCAATTGTCCGGATTCCAGATGGTCCAGCACCATGCACAGCGGCATGATGCCCGCGCCCAATCCGTTCAGCACGGCAGGCAGCAGGATCGAAAAGCCTTCGTACTCCGGCGCCGTGGCGGCAGGGCCAGACCACAGCGGGGCCACGTCGGCCCGCCATTCGTCCCAGCCGTATCCGCGCTGCGCACGCTTGAGCAGCGGCAATTGGGTGATGTCATCGACCGACTTTACGGGATGGCGTTTCAGCAGCGACGGCGCCGCGACCAGCGTCATCTCACGGCCGCAGAGATACTGCGCGCTCATGCCGGATACATACCCTGTATGAAGCTGGATTTCCGCGTCGAACCGTTCCGAGCGGTCGCGCGCATGCAGCAGGCGCGGACGGATGTTGACGCGGATCTCGGGGTGCAGTTCGAAGAACTCGGACAACCTGGGCAGCAGGAAAAACTGCGCAAAGGACGGCGACACCGCCACGTTCAGGGCAACGCGCGAGGCGGGATTGGCGACCAGCGCGTCGGCTTCGTCGATGAGGCGCACCGCCGCGCTGATGCGTTCCAGATACAGGGCGCCGGCGTAGGTCAACCGCAGGCCGGCGGGCATGCGTTTGAAAAGCGCGGTACCTAATCTGTCCTCCAGGGCTGCAACGTGTTTGCTGACTGCGCTTTGCGTCAGGTTCAACGCTTCGCCTGCGCGGCTGAAATTCAGGGTTTCGGCGGCGGTCAGGAAGATGCGCAGGGAGGATAGGGAGTTGCGGGTGCCTTTCATGCGGGGCGGGAAATGGGTGCGGGGTTTGGGGGCTGATTTGGCGCTACTGTACTTCGCGCGCCCGGACAATGGCGGTTAGCCGAGGTGGACCAATCCGTTCACTGGCGCGCCCGCCGATTATGTGGCGACCTACGCTTTCTCTTTTCAGGAGATAGCGATTACGGGCCGATCATTCTGCCTTGCGTTCGTGGCCGGCGCGGGGCTGGTGCAGATGTCGCCGTTCTTGCCCGGTGCGTTTACGATGTGGCTGCTCGCTGCCGCCGGTGCGGCATTCGGCGCCGCATGGGCGCGCGTTCGGCATCCTTGCTTGCGTGTGCTTGCCGCCTTGGCGCTGGGATCCTGCGCCGGTTTCGTCAATTCGGCCTTGCAAGCCCAGCACCGACTGGACGACGCGCTGGCCGACGAGCACCAGGATCAGGTCTCGCGGCTGGTGTTGCGCGTCGTGGGATTGCCCGATGGCGATGCGAACCGGCTGCGTTTCCTGGCGGCGCTTGATTCGCCGGGGCGTTCCGGTATTCCGTCGCACATCCAGGTCACGTGGCAGGCAGGCGCCGGCGCCAATCAGACCGTGCCGCAGGTGCTGCCCGGTCAGGTGTGGCGCATGGCTTTGGTGTTGCGCAGACCGCATGGCCTGCTCAATCCTGCTGGGCCGGACACGGAGGGGCGCATGTTTGCCCAGGGCGTTCGCGCGACCGGCACCGTGCGCGGGCAACCCGTGCTTCTGGACGACCGGCCTTGGGCGTCACCCGGCATCGCCATCGAACGCGCGCGGCACCACGTGCGCGAAGGCATGCGCGCGGCCCTGGGCGAGCATCGTTATGCGCCGGTGTTGATTGCGCTGGCAATTGGCGACCAGGCCGGTGTGTCGCGCGACGACTGGCGGATCTTCAACCGCAGCGGCATCACGCATCTGGTGTCGATCAGCGGGATGCACGTGACGTCGATTGCGGGCATTGGCGGTTTGGTCGCATCGGCGCTATGGCGTCGAATGCGCTGGCGCGGCGTGGGACTGGCGGAGCGCGTGCCCGCGCGTATCGCGGGCGGAGCGGTGGCGGCGCTGGTCGCGCTGCTGTACTGCCTGCTTGCTGGCTGGGGCGTTCCCGCCCGCCGTACGTTCTTCATGCTGTTGGTGGTGCTGGCGGCGGCGATGTCGAGGTTGCCTTTGTCGGGCGGTCGCGTCCTGGCATGCGCCGCGGCCGCCGTCGTGGCGCTGGACCCGTGGGCGCCTGTGTCCGCCGGCTTCTGGCTGTCGTTCGGCGCGGTGGCGGTGTTGTTGCGCATCGCTGCCGCGCCGATTGATGTCGATGCCGGCTGGCGCGCGCGCTGCGCCGCGCGGCTGGGGCAGGCGGTGCGTGTGCAATGGATGGTGACCGTGGGGCTGATGCCGTTGCTGGCTTTTCTGGTGCATCAGGTGTCGTTGGGCTCGCCTTTGGCGAATGCGGTGGCGATACCCGTGGTGACGTTCATTGTGACGCCGCTGGCGCTGCTGTGCGCGGCGCTGTCCTGCCTGCCCGGGGCGGAGACGTTGGCGGCGCGGGTGGGGCAGGCAGGGCTGGACAGCTTCGACCTCACCATGGTCCCGGTGGCATGGGTGGGCAACGCAAGCTGGGCCAGCGTGCCGGTTGCGGCGGCCGGTTGGATGTGGCTGCTGCTCGCGGTCGCGGGCATGGCGTGGGCGCTGCAGGTGCGCGGTTGGCCAGGGCGTCATCTGGGATGGGCCTGCATGCTGCCGTTGCTGTTCTGGCGGCCGGACAAGCCGGAACCCGGCTATTGGCGCATGAGCGCGATGGACGTGGGGCAGGGCAGCGCAATCCTGGTGGAAACGGCCGGCCAATCGTTGTTGTTCGATGCCGGGCCGCGCAGTTATGGCGGCAGCGATGCGGGCGAACGGGTGGTCGCGCCGTTCTTGCAGTCGCGGGGGATCGGACGGCTGGATGTGCTGGTGCTGTCGCATGCCGATATGGATCATGTCGGCGGCACGAGGGCGGTGTTGGCGTCGGTGCCGGTGGGGCGTAGTTATACGTCCTTCGATCTGCCGGCCTACGTGCGGCGGGACGCCCGCATGTGGCCGGACGTGGGCAATGCGCAGCCGGTCATGCCTGATGAGATGGTGCGTTGTGAGCGCGGACTACGATGGGAGACGGATGGGGTTGTGTTCACGTTTCTGCACCCGGGGCCGTCAGAACGCGGTGGTAAGGCGGATGACCGCAATGCTGATAGTTGCGTGCTGCGTGTGCAGGGTAAAGACCATTCCCTGCTGCTGACTGGAGATGTGGGCGTGGCGCAGGAGCGGGCGCTGGTCGAGCAGGGGCTCGCGGATGTCGACGTCGTCCTGGCGCCGCATCACGGTTCGTCGTCATCGTCCAGCCGTGAACTGGTGGCGGCTGCGCAGGCCAAGCACGTCATTGCGCAAGCGGGACACCTGAACCGGTTCAAGCATCCGGCGCGGGCGGTGGAACTGCGGTGGATGCGGGCCGGCAGCAGGTTCTGGCGCAGCGACAAGGACGGGGCGGTGATGGCGGAAGCGACGCCGCATGGGTTGATCGTGTGGGGCCAGCGGGAATCGGCGAAGCGGTACTGGCACGGCCGGTAGACATCGCATGCAGAGGTCGCCGCCGACCCTCTACCTCGTTCGCGTGGCAGGGAGCCCGGGCGGCGCGTCACCATTGAAATAAAACCGGATGGGCAACGTCAGATCCTTGCGGTCTTCTGCCATGTCGGCAGAGAAGGGCGGTACCGTGCCGTTGCGCCGGATCATGCCGAGCGTCGCCTCATCCACGGCGGCGCTGCCCGAAGATTCCACCAGCGTGACCGTGTCGATGGTGCCTTCGCGAAGGATGGCGATGCGAACCTTGAGCACGACAGGAGAATTCATCTCGCGGGTCGCTGCCGGGAGCCCGATGCCGCGCAGGATCTTTTGGCTGACAGCCTTTTGCCATTCGGCCTGTGTGGCCAGCGATTGCGCCGACGCAGGCGCTGCAAGGCAAAGCAAGAGGGCAGCCATGCTGGCCGCGCGGATACGCCAATTCATTGCGGGGGCTCCTGTTTGATCGGATCCAGCGAAAAGCGGGATCTTCCGCCGGGGAGCATAACGCGCTGCCAAGCGCCTAGCTGTTGCCCGTGGTCAACGCATCAAACAATCGATCTCCGCCCATCTGCCCACCCTTGAGCATCAACTCGATTCCGTCCGTCACCGGATCGTCGCTACGCGCGACGCTGACCGTCACCCCCGGTGCGAGCACGCATCGGAACGCCAACCCCCACAAACCGAGCGCAAGCGTCGCCTGGCTTGAGGTATCGCCACCGGCGATGCCAATGCGGTTCAGCCGTTGGCCGGCCTGTGCGCTGGCGCGCACGATGTCCGCGACCAGGCTGGCGGTTGCCCGGGCGGTGGCGGCGGTTTGCTTGGCGGTGACCATGCCGGCAGGCTTGTCGGTATGCACCAGCACGTTGCGGCCCTCGGCCAGCGTGGTGGCGGCCAATGCAACCTGTTGCGCGGCGTAGTTGTCATCCGTCAGCAGCCGCTCGACTTGCAGCGGCTGGCGCGTATAGCGTTCGCAAGCGGCGATCTGCCGGGCGGTGACCGGCGACAGGCTTCCCGCGACGACCAGCACCGGGCCGTTCGCGGGGCCGAGTGGCGTTGCCGGTGCAGCGCCTGAATGTTCAGCAGACCGTGCACGGGCCAGCGCCTGTTGCACACTGCTTGGGCCGACGGCCAAAAGCGGCGCGCGGGAAGCGGCGCGTTGAATCAGGCGGCCGATCACGGCGAGCTGCGATTCATCGACCAGATCGAGGAGCAGAGGGCCGTTTGTGCTTTCGATGAGCTGGTCAATCCATGCATCAAGCGCAGTCGAACTCGAAGCTGAATCCACAGCCGAGTTCGCACCTGCCTCCGCATCCGCATCCCAAGCCGAAGGATAAGCAACATGCGGCACCGACCGCACGCCCGCTAACCCCTGCGCCTCCAAATGCTGCCTTAAATCCGCCTCGTGCATGGGCGTGACCGGATGCACGCTCATCACGGGATGGCGATCAATGCGATGAATCTCCGGCGCAGACCCCGCGCGCGCAAAGAGGTTGCCAAAGCTGCAATACCGGCCAATGCTTGGCTGACCGCCAACGATCGGCACGATGGGATTCGCAAAATGCCGCCGCAGCTCCCGCACCGCCACCCCGATGCTGCCGACGTGCGGCGCGCTGTCGAAGGTGGAACAGCATTTGTAATGCAGCACGCGCGCGCCGGTGTTTGCCATGAACGCGCCAACCGTGCGCAGTTCCTCGACCATCTCCTCGGGCGTCATGCCACGCGCGGCGCCGGCGATGCCGATGGCGTCCAGCGGACCGGCACGCTCCAGTTGCGCAAAAGAAGGCACGCCCAAAAACAATAAACTGCGCAGGCCTGCCCGGGCGACCTCGGCGAGCGTGTCCGTGGCGCCGGTGAAGTCGTCGCCATACCAACAGACCTGCGGCGCAGTGCCGCCAATCATGCGCGGTTTCCAAAAAATTCCAACGCGCGCTGAAGTTCCGGCGCGTTGCGGGCGTAGTCTTCCAGGCGCTGGTTGTCCCGCACGGCGTGCCACGCCTGCCGAATGCTCTGCACCCCAGCCGCCGGACCATCCGGATGCGCCAGAATGCCGCCGCCGGACATGAACAGCAGATCGTCGCTGCGCACGGCGGCCCACGTGGCGGGCACCGTCCCGGCCCACTGACCCGACGAAAAAGCAGGCATGACGGCGTCGTCAATCCCCGGCGTCAGCGACGCCAGGCAATCGCGGGCCGAATCCACGACTTCGCTGTCCTCCTGCGAGAACTTTCCTTGCAACCCATGCACGTGCATGTGATCCACGCCCGCCAGCCGCCACAGCGTCTGATACGCCTGAAACCCCATGCCCAGCAGCGGATGGCGCGACAGCGCACCGAACCCATTGCGGTGGCCGTGCAGCGCCAGCGGCGTGCTGCGGCGCAGGGTCTGGATGGCCGAATAGCCGCACCAGTTCAGGCTGGCCATGACGCAGGTGCCGCGTTCGCGTTCGATCAGGTCGGCGTGGCGGCGCATGGCGTCGGTTTCGTCGGTGATGTTGAACGCGACCATCACGTTGCGGCCGGTGCGTTCGCGGTGCGCGCGCACGACGGCCATGACTGCCGCGACGCGCTGGGCGAGCGGGGCGTGGGCCGGGTTGGCGCACACCTCGTCGTCCTTGATGAAGTCCACGCCGGCCGCGCAAAGCTGCGCCACCAGGTGCGCGGTCTGCTCGGGCGAGAGGCCGACGTTGGGTTTGATGATGGTGCCGACCAGCGGGCCCTTGTCCACGCCGGTCAGCGCGCGCGTGCCGGCGATGCCGACTTGCGGCAGGTCGAACTGGGCGCGGTAGTTGGCGGGCAGTTCCATGCTTTCCAGCCGCAAGCCGGTGACCTCGCCCAGGTCGTACAGATTGCCGCCGACTGTGGCGGCCAGCGTGGGCAGGTTGGCGCCCACGTTGGCGACGGGAAACGCGATGCGAATCCGCGCGCGCTGGAACTTGGCGGGCATGCCGCCCGGCTGGCGCGCGAGGTAGGCGTTGGGCAGGCTGGGCGTGTCGACCGTTTCCAGCGTTTCGATGGATTCGATGCGGGCGCGTGCGCGGGCGCGCAGCTCGTCCGTTTCGCCCTGAACGCGCGTGAAGGTGCCGCAGGACTGCTCGCCGGCCATGACCTCCGCAACCTTGGCGGGGTCGACGGGGGTTTCAATCAGGTAGGTGGCGGTAAACGATTGGGAATTCATGGTGGCGGTGTGCGGCAGGGGCGTATCAGAGGCGGCTCAGGTCGGGGAAGGCGCGGACGGGGTCCTTGCCGTCCCAGTTCACCGAGCTTTCGCGGATCAGGTCGAAGAGGCGGCCCTTGGGACCGGCCACTTCGGAGAGCTCGATGACGGTGCCGGGGTGGTATTCGGTGTCGAAGTAGATGAAGCGGCCTTTCTCGCCGACTTCGCCGCTCATCTTGGGCTTGAAGCCCTGCGCCAGCAGGCGTTCCAGGTCGGCGTCGTAGCTTTCGGTCCAGTAGGCGACGTGCTGCAGGCCGGTGCGGCCGGCTTGCAGGAAGTCGCGGTACATGGAGGGCACGTCGTTGCGGGTCTGGATCAGTTCGACCTGCACATAGCCGGAGTTGGCCAGGGCGACGGAGTTGTGCGGTTCATATCCCACGCCGTCGTATTGGTAATTGACGATCGGCACGCGCGGGTTGTAGTACCAGGGACCCACGCCGAGCTTGGTGCTCCAGTAGTCCATGGCGGCTTCGATGTCGTGCACGACATAACCGAGTTGGCGGATCTCGCCCAGGAAACGACTCATGTTGGATCTTTTTAAAAAGGGTGGCTGAGAGACGGGAAGGGCGCGGCCCGCAAGGGGCCGCGTCGCGTCACAGGAAACCGATGGAGAACCAGGGGAAGGCGGCCACGACGATCAGGCCGATCAGCAGCGCGCCGATGTAGCCCCAGATCGGGCGGATGCCCTCGTTGGGATCGACTCGGCTGATGGCGCAGGCGCCGTAGTAGCCGACACCGAAGGGCGGTGCGAACAGGCCAATGCCCATCGCGAAGATCACGACCATGGCGTAGTGGACCTCGTGCACGCCGGCCTGCACCGCGATCGGGAACAGGAGCGGGCCGAACAGCACGATGGCGGGAATGCCTTCCAGCACACTGCCCAGGATGATGAAGGCCACGATGGAGACGGCCAGGAAGCCGTAGCTGCCGCCGGGCATGCCCGCCATCAGTTTGGCCAGATCGCCTGAGAATCCCGACTGCGTCAGCGCCCATGCCATGGCGGTGGCGCAGCCCACGATCAGCATGATGGCGCCGGACAGGGAGGCGGTCTCGATCAGCATGGGTTTCACACGCGCCCAGTCGAAGCAGCGGTAGATCACAAGGCCCACGACGACGGAGTACACGATGCCGATGGTGGAGACCTCGGTCGCGGTCGCCACGCCTTCGACGACGGCGGCGCGGATCACGAACGGCAGGGCCACGGCGGGCAGCGCGATCATGAAGAAGCGGCCGATCTCCTTGAAGGTGAAGCGCTGGACAAGGCTCAGGTCTTCCTTGCGGTAGCGCCACCAGACCACGCCGCACAGGGCCAGGCCCAGTACGACGGCGGGCAGCAGGCCGCCCGTGAACAGCGCGGCGATCGACACGCCCGTCACCGAACCGATGGTGATGAGCACGATGGACGGCGGAATCGTTTCGGTCTGCGCGCCGGTGGCGGACAGCAGGGCGACCAGATCGCCGGGCTTGGCGCCGCGCTTTTTCATTTCCGGGAACAGCACGGGCGCGATGGCCGCCATGTCGGCGATCTTCGAGCCCGAGATGCCGGACACCAGGTACATGGCGCCGATCAGCACGTACGACAGCCCGCCGCGCACGTGGCCGAGCAGGCTGGCCAGGAACTGGATCATGGCGCGCGCCATGCCGGTCATTTCGATCAGCGAGCCCAGGAAGATAAAGAGCGGCACCGCCAGCAGCATCAGGTGCGACATGCCTTCGTCCAGCCGGCCCACCATGACGACCATCGGCGTGTTGGTGGTCAGCGCCAGGTACGAGAAGGTGGCAAGCGCGAACGAGAAGGCAATCGGGACGCCCGAAAACACGGTGGCGGCGACGATGCCCACGAAGAAGATCACCAGGTTCAGCTTGCCCAGGCCCGCGAACAGCGGCTGCGCCATCCAGAAGAGCCCGACGACTGCCGCCACACCAGCCAGCGCCATGGCGACCTGCGGCAGCGGCTGCGTGCGCAAGAGGCGCAGCAGCGCGATGATGCCCATCAGCCCCATGCCCACCGGAATCGCCGAGGCGCGCCAGGCGTTGCTGAGCTCCAGCGCGGGCGTGATGATGAAGTGCTCTTCATGCGCGTACTCGATGGCGGGCGCCAGGATCAGCACCAGGAAGGCCAGCGAGGCCGCGAGCGCCGCGGTTTCAAGCTGCGCGCGGCGCGCGGGGCTGACGTTGTTCACCAGCGCGGTCATGCGCATGTGCTCGCCGCGCCGCAACGCCACGACGGCGCCCAGCATGGACAGCCAGAGGAACAGGATGGAGGCGAGTTCGTCGGACCAGACCAGCGGGCTGTGGAACGCGTAGCGCGCCACCACGCCGGCAAACAGGACGAGGATCTCGACCAGCACGATGGCGGCGGCAACGTGTTCGACCACGGTGCCCAGCACGCTATCGAGCGCGCCGGCCGTCCGGCGCAGGGGATTGGCCGGCAGCGCGGGCGCCGCGGCGTGGGGAGCGGACAGGGAGGACATGGCGCGCGACCTCAGGCCAGCTTGCCGACGGACTGCTCCAGCAAGCCCCAGGCCTCGTTGCCGAACCGGCCTTGCCATTCCTTGTAGAAGCCCGCGGTGCGCAGTTGTTCGCGGAAGCTGTCCGCGGAAGGCTGGTTGAACACCAGGCCCTTGGATTCCAGGTCTGCCTGCACCGAGGCGTTGAGCTTCTTGATGTCTTCGCGCTGGGCCAGGCCCGCTTCATTGATGCCGCGTGCCACCACCGTCTTCAGGTCGGCGGGCAGGCCTTCCCACATGCGGCCGTTGGCGATGAACCAGTAGCCGTCCCAGATATGCTTGGTCAGCGAGCAGTACTTCTGCACTTCGTACAGCTTGGCGACCTGGATGATGGGCAGGGGGTTTTCCTGCGCGTCCACCACCTTGGTCTGCAGCGACGAGTAGACCTCGCTGAACTGCAGGCTGGCCGGCGCGGCGCCCAGGCCCTTGAACATGGAGATCGGCAGCGAGCTCACCGGCACGCGGATCTTCAGGCCGTCCATGTCGGCGGCGGTGTTGACCGGGCCCTTGCTGCTGGTGGTCTGGCGGAAACCGTTGTCCCACATCTTTTCAAAGGCGTAGAGCTTGCGCTGCGCGATGGCGGCGCGCACGTGGGCGCCCAGCGCGCCGTCCATGGCGTTCCAGACCTGGTCGTAGTCCTTGAACGCGAAGCCGACGGCGTTGATGGCGGCCACCGGCACCAGCGTGGCGATCACCAGGGCGGACGGCGTGAAGAAGTCGATGCCGCCCGAACGCACCTGGGCCAACATGTCGGTGTCGCCGCCAAGCTGGTTGTTCGGGAAGATCTTGATGTCGACGCGGCCGTTGCTCTCCTTGAGGATGCGTTCGGCCGCTTCCTGCGCGCGGATGTTCAGCGGATGCGTCACCGGCAGGTTGTTGCCGTACTTGAGCGAGTAATCGGCGGCGCGGGCGATCAGCGGAAAGCCGGTGCCGGCGACGGCAAGGGCGGGGACCGCGCAAAGGCGGCGCAGGGCACTGCGGCGAGTAAGCAGCTTCATGGTTGTCTCCGTTGTCTTACTTATGATGTTT
This sequence comes from Achromobacter spanius, assembly GCF_002966795.1. Lineage (GTDB taxonomy): Bacteria > Pseudomonadota > Gammaproteobacteria > Burkholderiales > Burkholderiaceae_B > Achromobacter > Achromobacter spanius_D. Next base: position 3,706,196 of record NZ_CP023270.1, on the reverse strand, counting down.
TTTGATGTGCCACAAAACCGCCTGAGCCATGCGGCACTGTGGACAATAGTGAATAGGCGCTATCATCGTCAAATCTTATTCATGATGGTTTTTGATGTGAGTAAAAGTGCCTCCTCTCGTGGACTCGCCCGGCTGGCCGATGTGGCTGCCCGCGCAGGCGTGTCGACCGCGACGGCCGATCGCGTGCTGAACCGCCGGCCCGGCGTGCGCCCGGCCACGGCGCAAAAGGTCTTCAAGGCCGCCATCGATCTGGACTACCTGCCGGACGACGAGGCGTACGCGGCCCCGGCGCCCGAGCCCATGCGGCTGGTGTTTCTGCTGCCGCGCGGCAGCAACCGCTACCTGCGCATGCTGGGCGACACGGTCAGCTTCGCGCACGAGCACTTTGCGCCGCTCAATGCCAAGTGCCACGTCGAGTATGTGGAGAGCTTCAATCCCGACGCGCTGGCGCAGGCGCTGGTCAAGCATGGCAAGCGGGCCGACGGAATTGCGTTCATGGCGCTGGAGCATCCGGTGGTGCGCGAGGCCGTGAACGCGCTGGCGCAGCAGGGCGTGCCGACGGTGACGCTGATCTCGGACATCGCCAACAGCGCGCGCACGGCTTATGTGGGCTTGGACAACCGCGCCGCCGGACGCACGGCCGGCTACCTGATCGCGCGCTTCATCGGGTTGCGCGCGGCGCATGTCGCGTTGATTGCGGGGTCGCGGCATTACCGTGCGCATGAAGAGCGGGAAAGCGGGTTTCTGCAGCTCTACGCCGAACAGTTCCAGGCGATGCAGGTGGTGGACCTGCGCGAAGGCTATGACGACGCGCAGCGCAACTACGAGCAGACGCGGCAGTTGCTGGAGCAATATCCGCAGCTCGCCGGGATTTACAACATCGGCGGCGCATCGGACGGCGTGGCTCGCGCGCTGAAAGAGGCAGGGCAGCAGCACCGGATTGTTTTCATCGGGCATGGGTTAACGCCCGATACGCGGTCGCTGCTGATCGACGGCACCATGGACGCCGTGATTACGCAAAGTCCGATGGAAGCGCTGATGAGCTGCGTGCGTATTTTCAGCAATCTGCGGGATAAGCGCAGCGCGATGAACGGGGTGGAGTTGGCGCGCAGCCAGGTGATATTCCGGGAGAACCTGCCGTAGGGTCAGGGGCGGGCGTATTATTTCGGCTATGGGCTCGCACCCAGTGCGGCAGCGGCGGGGCACGCCGCTGCCTACTTCAACGATGGTTCCTCAACAACGGTTGCCCGGCGCTTGCCGGCGGACGGCCGTGAAGGCGTTGCGCCATGGACCACACAGCCGACCGCCAGGCCATTCCCGCCTCTTGCGAGGCGGGGTTCGCCGCGCGATCACCGGCGGGTGATCACGATTTCCATGTACTCGCTGGGCACCACGACCGCCGAATCGCCAGAGCGGTTGAAGCGTTGGATCTGCGCGGTGATGTCGGCCGTCAGTGCCGTCTGCGCCGCCGGTTCCAGCGCACCGAAGGCCTTGAGCAGCGGGCCGTAGTAGGTCTTGAAGACCTGCATCCAGTGCTCGGGCGAGCGGTAGCGGAACACGAAGTGGCGCGGTTCGCACTGAATCGACGCGGCCTGCGATCCGAACATCTCTTCAATGCGCGCCTTGGTGCCCCACAGTGCGGGGGATTTGACGCCGGCGGGCGGGGGCAGATGCTTGCCGATGGTCTTGAAGATCTGGCCGATGAAGCCGTCGGGCGTCCAGTTGGCCAGGCCGATCTTGCCGCCGTGCTTGCACACGCGCATCAGTTCGGACGCGGCCTTGTCCTGGTCGGCCGTGAACATCACCCCGAAGGTCGACATGACGACGTCAAACGCGGCGTCGGGGAAGGGCAGCGCCTCGGCGTCGGCCTCCTGGAATTCGATCTTCAGGCGTTCCGCGGCGGCGCGTTCGCGGCCGCGGCTGAGCAGCGCGGGCACGTAGTCGGTCGACGTGACGTCGCACCAGCGGCGGGCGGCGGCCAGCGTGGCGTTGCCGTTGCCGGCGGCAACGTCCAGCACTTTCTGGCCGGCACGGACATCAAGGGCTTCGCAAAGCTGTTCTCCTACGATCTGCAGCGTGGTGCCGACGACGGCGTAGTCCCCGGAGGACCAGGTGCCCTGCTGGCGAGTCTTCAAGGCGGCCAGGTCGGGCTGTGCGGTTTCGCGCACGTCACTGGTGGCAAGGGAGGAAATGGACATGGTGTGTCTCCGTTATTGCGTGGGGTGCGCGACGGCATCCATTGCCAGCGCGCCGGGGTAGTGCAACCAGCGCCGCGAAGGAATTCGCGTGCCGTGCGCCCCGGAACCAACGATAAAAACCGGGCGTGGAGGCGAGCGTGGTAGCGGGCGTGGAATCTGCCGTGGATTCGACCGGCGCGGGCATCCACGTGCGCATGCTGGGGCCGATGGCGATCAGCCGCGGCGGCGACCCGCTGGCGTTGCCGCCGTCTCGCAAGCTGAGGGGGCTGATCGCCTACCTGGCGCTGGCCCCCCACGCCGTGATGCGCTCGCACCTGTGCGAATTGCTGTGGGACATTCCGAACGATCCGCGCGGTGAGTTGCGCTGGTGCCTGAGCAAGGCGCGCGGCCTACTGGACGAGCCGGGCCGCCGCCGGGTCGAGGCGGTGCAGGACGCCGTGCGGCTGGATCTGTCCGATTGCCGGGTGGATGTCATCGAGATTGGCGCGGCGATGCAGGCGGGCATCGACAAGGTAAGCCCAGAAGGGCTGCGTGCCCTGTCGGCGCTGTTCAAGGGTGATTTCCTGGAAGGACTGGAGATCGGCCGCAGCCCGGCCTTTCATAGCTGGCTGACCGCGCAGCGCCGGCGCCTGCGGGCCTGTCATGCGGCCGTGCTGGCGCACCAGGCCGCGAGCCTGCCGGCGGGGGCGGAAGAACGCTTCGACTGCCTGGATAAATGGCTGCAACTGGCGCCGTTCGACGCGCAGGCGCATGAACTGATGCTGGACGCGCTGGGACTGCGCGGGCAGTGGCGCGAAGGCGAGGAGCATCTGGCCGCGGCAGTGCGCGCGTTTGAGGCCGAGGGGCTGGACGGGCGGCCGCTGCGCGAGGCGTGGCGCGACGTGCGCACGCGACGGGCGGGCGGTGTGCAGGCGTCAGGGCAGGTTTCGAATCATGCCGCGGATCTGGTTGAGATTCCGGCAGCGGGGCTGCTCTCCGATCCCCTCCCGGACCGGCGCGGGCGCGCCTCCATCGCGGTCATGCCGTTCGTGGACCGGTCCGCGCAGGCGGGCGTGCGCGGCGGATTGGCGGACGGCCTGGCCTTTGACGTCATCGCGCGGCTGGCCAAGCTGCGCAGCCTGTTCGTCATTGCGCAGGGCACCGTGTTTGCGCTGGATCAGCGCAGCGTGGGACCGGAGGAAGCAGGCCGCACGCTCAACGTGGATTACGTCGTCAGCGGCTCGCTGCGGCGTCACGGCCAGCGGCTTGCCGTGGATGTGCAACTGGTCGATTCGCGCACGGCGCGCATCGTCTGGGCGGATGTTCTAGACCACCCGTTTGACGACGCGCTGCTGGCGCTGGACGAGATCGGCAACCGGATCGTGGCGTCCGTCGATATTGAAATCGAAGCCGCCGAGCGCAACCGCGCGATCCTGACGCCGCCCAATTCGCTGGACGCATGGCAGGCGCATCACCGCGGTCTGTGGCATATGTACCGGTTCAACCGTACCGACAACGAGCAGGCGCGGCATTTCTTCGAGATGGCGGTGCGGCTGGATCCGACATTTTCGCGGGCCTACGCGGGCTTGTCGTTTACGCATTGGCAGACGGCGTTCCAGCGCTGGGACGAGCAGGGCGACGCGATCGACCGGGCGTTCGAAACCGCCGGACAAAGCCTGATCGCCGATGACCGGGATCCGGCGGCGCACTGGGCGATGGGGCGGGCGCTGTGGCTGCGCGGCAGCCAGGACCAGTCGGTCAGCGAACTGCAGATCGCCGTGGACCTCAGCCCGAACTTCGCGCTGGGCCATTACACGCTGGGCTTTGTCGACTGCCAGATGGGCGACGCCGAGGCCGCCATCGGCGCATCCGACCATTCCCGCCATCTGAGTCCCTTCGATCCGCTGCTTTTCGGCATGCTGGCCGTGCGCGCGCTGGCGCTGGTGCGGCTGGGCAGGATCGACGAGGCGGCCGGATGGGCGATCAAGGCGGCCGCGCGGCCCAACGCGCATGTGCACATCCTGGCGATTGCCGCGTGCTGCCTGTCGCTGGCCGGCCGGACCAACGAGGCGCTGGGCTTTCTGCCCGCCATCCGCAAGGCGCAATCGTCCTATCGGGTAGACGACTTTCTGGCATCGTTCCGGCTGGAGCCGGACACGCAGGCGCTGTTCCGCGAGGGCGCGCGGCGGATCGGGATCGGGTGATGCGTCGCGGACAGTCGGGGCCTGGCGTATGAAATCCGGCACGTATCGTCAGATTCTCCTTGCTAAATAGCTGCCTAGGCAGCTAATATGCGTCCGTTGATTCCAACGGCTGCTTGCCACCCCGATCATGAGCAACACAAAACCCTCCGTCCTGGACGAACTGTGCACCGGCGAGCTGGGATTCCTGGTGACCTCCGTGCGCAACGGCATTCACGAAGCGCTGGACCGCGAGCTGGCCCCGCTGCAGATCACCGTGCAGCAGTACGTCGTGCTCAATTGCATCGTCAAGGGGTGGGGCCGCACGCTCAGCGACTTCTGCCGCGTCCTGGCGTACGACTCGGGCGCGATGACCCGGCTGCTGGATCGGATCGCTGCCAAAGGTTTCATCCGCCGGGTGGAGAACGAGTCCGACCGCCGCAGCTCGCTGATCGAGCTCACCGAGCAGGGCCAGGCAGCGTTTCCGCAGGCGCGACAAGTCACCGAGGTGGCGTTTCGCAAGCTGCTGGACGGCTTTTCCGATGCGGAAGCGGAACTGTTGCAAAAGCTGCTGTCCCGCATTCTGATCAACGCGCGGGCGGACTAGCGCTTTTCTGGTCCGCCGATTTTTTTATCTATTTATCTGCCTAGGCATATACAGCCTGAGCAAGGAAAGACCCTCTTCACCATGCAAGTCTCCTCCCCAACTCTCCTGCGTCCAAGGCGCCCCGGACGCATCGTGGGCCTCATCCTGTCGGCGGTGCTACTGGCCGGATGCGCCAGCACGGGCGGCCTGCATCCCCATTCGACGGTGGACAGCGCCAATCAGTTGGCGGCGACCGCGTCGCTTGACGGGACGCCGGTGTCCCCGGCTGCATGGCCGACCGAGGCGTGGTGGGAGAGTTTCGGCGACGCGCAGTTGAACCAGCTTGTGGAATCCGCGCTGGCCGAGCAGCCGAGCCTGCGGGTCGCGGCCGCGCGGGTGCGCCAGGCGGATGCGCTGGCCAGCGTTGCGGGGGCGCCGCTGTCGCCGCAGGGCAATCTGAATGGCCGCGCAACGCGCCAGCGTTTCAGCGAGCACAGCACCACGCCGCAGCCGCTGGCCGGCTCGTGGGATTGGACGGCCGACCTGCAGGCGGCCGTGGGCTACGAGATCGACTTCTGGGGCAAGAACCGGGCCGCGCTGGACGCCGCGCTGCAGCGCGCGCAGGCCGCCGAGGTTGACCGCCATGCCGCCGAGCTGATGCTGACGACGTCGCTGGTGCGCGCGTACCTGAAGCTGGACACCGCGTATCTGCTGCGCGACCTGGCTGAAGACACGCTGCGCCAGCGCGAGGACACCCTCAAGCTGACCCAGCGCCGCGTCGACGCGCAACTGGATTCGCGCCTGGACATGAAGCAGGCCGAGGCCGCGCTGCCCGCGACGCGCGAACGCATCGCCGCACTCAACGAACAGATCGCGCTGACGCGTAATCAGGTGGCGGCGCTGGTCGGCCGCGGGCCGGACGCGGGCATTCAGGTGCGCCGGCCGGCGCTGCGCGGCGGTTTTGCCGGCGCGGTCCCGACAACGGTGCCGGCGGAACTGATCGGCCGCCGGCCAGACGTGGTGGCGCAGCGCTGGCGCGTGGAAGCGGCCGGCGCTGAGATCAAGGTCGCCCGCGCGCAGTTCTATCCCAACGTCAGCCTGACGGCGTTTGCCGGCCTGCAAAGCCTGGGCTTGTCGGACCTGCTGAACGCCGGCAGCCGCGTGCTGGGTATCGGGCCGGCAATCTCGCTGCCGGTGTTTGACGGCGGCCGGCTGCGCGGCAACCTCGGCGCGCGGCAGGCCGAGTACGACGTGGCGGTCGAGCAATACAACGGCACGCTGGTCACGGCGCTGCACGACGTGGTGGACCAGTTGGTGTCGCTGCGCTGGCAGGCCGAGCGGTCAGCGCAGCAGCAGGAAGCGCTGCGGCTGACGCAGGAAGCCTACGACATGGCGTCCGCGCGCTACCGCAGCGGCGTGGGCAGCTATCTGCAGGTGCTGTCCGCCGAAGGCCAGGTGCTGCAGCAAAAGCAGGCGCTGATCGAACTGGACACGCGCAACCGGGCGCTGCATCTGGAACTGATCCGGGCGCTGGGCGGGGGGTATGTGCCCAAGACGTGAACCGCCATCCCCATCCATCCGCTCCTTCCCATACTGATTCCCCGCAAGCCATGAAGCCCGAATCCACCCCGAACCCGCCGCCCTCAACACCCCGTCCGCGCGGCAGTCTGGCCCGCAAAATAGCAGTCAGCGGCGCTTCGATCCTGGCCGTCGCCGTGCTGGCCGGCGCCTACGCCGAATACTCCGACGGCCGTTGGGTTTCGACGGAAGACGCCTACGTCGAAGGCAACGTCGTGCAGGTGACGCCGCAGGTCGGCGGCGTGGTGACCGCGATCCGTGCCGACAACACCGACCGGGTCGAGGCGGGCACGGTCCTGATCGAGCTGAACGGCGTGGACGCCCAACTGGCGCTGGACGCCGCGCGCGCCAATCTGGCGCGCAGCGTGCGGCAGGTGCGGGGCCAGTTTGCGATGGCCGGGCAGGACGGCGCCACCGTGGCGCTGCGCAAGGTCGACCTGGCCCGCGCGCAAGAGGACGTGTCGCGCCGGTCTGCGCTGGCCAAGATCGGCGCCATCCCCGGCGAGGAATTGGTCCATGCGCAACAGGCCGTACGCACCGCGCGCGCCGCGCTGGACGTTGCGAACGAACAGCTCAAGCGCAACCATGCCCTGATCGACGGCACCACGGTCGAATCGCACCCGGAAGTGCAGGCCGCGGCCGTGCAACTGCGCAATGCCAGCGTGGCGCTCGCGCGGACCAAGGTCCCGGCGCCGGTGGGCGGCGTGGTGACCAAGCGTGGCGTGCAGGTCGGACAACGTGTGGCGGCCGGCGCGCCGCTGATGTCGGTGGTGCCGCTGGATCAGCTGTGGGTCACGGCCAACCTGAAGGAATCGCAGTTGCGCCATGTGCGTATCGGCCAGCCCGTCAAGCTGACCACCGACCTGTACGGGGGCAACGTGGTCTATCACGGCCGCGTGCTGGGCCAGGATGCGGGGACGGGCAGCGCGTTCTCGCTGCTGCCGGCGCAGAACGCCACCGGCAACTGGATCAAGGTGGTTCAGCGCGTGCCGGTGCGCATTGCGCTGGACCCGGACGAGGTCGCCGCGCAGCCGCTGCAGCTTGGCCTGTCGATGCGGGTCGAGGTGGACACCGAAGCGCGCGACGGCAAGCGCCTGGTCGCGGCGCAGGGGCAGGCGCAGGCCTACACGACGGCGGTGTATGCCGACGAACTGGCCCAGGCCGACGCGCAGGTGCGCGCCATCATCGACGCCAACCTTTGATCGGGCGGCACACCATGTCCCACCCCAAGCCCCCGGTCTCGCTGCTGCTGGTCATCGGCGCGCTGACGTTCATCGACTTCCTGCAGAACGGCATGGCCACGTTTGGCGCCGCGCCCATCATGGGCGAAATCGGCGCCAGCCCCGAGGAATACACGCATATCGCGCTCATCTACGCCTGCGTGGCGGTGATGATGATCGCGTTGCAGGGCTGGCTGACGCACCGGCTGGGCCTGCGGGTCTACCTGCTGGCGTCGCTGGCCGCGGCGGGCGTGGGCGCGGCCGTGTGCGCGCTGGCAGCGGACCAGGCCGGGTTCCTGCTGGGGCGGGTACTGATGGCGATGGGCTGCGCGGCGATGCTCACGTCGTCCCGGCTGACCGTGAACCTGATTCCGCCCAGTCCGGCGCGTTTTCTGGGCATCAAGGCCTTGGCGACGGGACTTTGCGTGGGCACGGCGCTGGCGCCGTGGCTGGCCGCGATGGCCGTCGAGCACGATGGCTGGCCGTTGATGTTCTGGCTGATCGCGGCGCTGTCGCTGCTGGCGATGGCGCCCGTCATGCTGGCCATGCCGGGCCGTGAAGCGGGCTCGGTGCTGGCTGGCAACGTGCGCCTGTTGCCGATCGCGGCGCTGGGCGCCGGCAGTTTTCTGGTGCTGCATGCGTTGCAGCGCGCCTATTACGACTTCTTCAGCCAGGGCAGCTTCCTGGCGCTGTCGGCCGCGGCGGGCGTGGCCGCGCTGGGTTACTTCGTGTGGTCGGAGACGCGCAACGGCGCGCCGCTGCTCAGGCTGGGCGGCATGAAGGAGGTGCGCTTCCTGTGTGGGCTGGGCCTCTTCATGGTCTGCTACGTGATGCTTGGCGCCAATGGCTACCTGGTGCCGCTGATGCTGCAACGCGCGCTGGGGCAGGCATGGATCACCGCGGGCGAGTTCTTCGCGATGGGGCTGGGGGCGGGCGTGCTGACCTGGGCCGTCATGTCGCAACTGCTGCCGCGTTGGCCGTCGCCGCGCAAGTTCTTCGTGACCGGCTTTCTGGCGCTGGCGGCATTCGGAGTGTGGATGTCGCGCCTGACGCCCACGGCCAACATGTGGACCGACGTGTTTCCCGCGCTGGCCTGCTACGGCATGTTCATCATGACCCTCATGCCCACGACCGCGATGCAGACGTTCACCGGCCTGACGGGCGATCCGGCGGTGTTTGCCCATGCGCAGCAGGTCAAGAACATGCTGGCGCAGATCGGCCAGGCGCTTGGCATCATGCTGGCCACCGTCGGCCAGCAGTGGTTCACGTCGCGGCACTACACGGTGCTGCAGGAAAGCATCGCGACCGGCAACGCGCAGTTCGAGGCGGCGATGGCGCAGCTGACCGCCTATTTCACCGCGGCGGCGGGGCCGGCACAGGCACAGCAGCTTGCCACGGCGCAGATCGCGCAACTGCTGAACCAGCAGTCGGTGCTGCTGGCCAGCCTGGATCATTTCCAGATCGTGGCGGGGGTGGCGCTGGCGGCGGCGGCCGTCAGCCTGGTGCAGCGCGTGTTCCGCTAGGGCATTTACTCTTCAAAGCCGGCGATTCAGTTGCCGCCCAACTGCGCAATGATCTGCCGCGCCACGTCCGCCAGCGACAGGCCGCCGTCCATCGCCGCGCGTTGCAGGCGTTCATGCGCCGCCTGCTCGGTCAGGCCATAGCGGCTGATCAGCAGCAGCTTGGCGCGGTCGATGCGCTTTCTGTCGTCCAGCGCGCCCCGCACGCTGGTCAGCGCATCGTCGGCGTGCTGCATGCGCAGCGTCTGTTCGCGCATCATGTCCAGGATCGACCGTTCCAGTTCGCTGCCCACGCCGTCCTCGGGCGGCACGTCCAGGATGCGGCTCTGCACGCTGAACACCATGCTGGGGGCGCGGCCGCTGGCGTGATCGGTGTAGCGGCTTAGCAGCAGGCGGCGGTCGTCCAGTTCCTGACGGGTGTCGGCGATGCGCCGGGCGCATTGCTGCGCCAGCTCCTGCGCCAACTGTGTTTCGACGCTGCGCATGGCGTCGATGCGCGCGGTGCACAGGTCAAACCACAATTCGGCCAGGCCGCTGTCGACACGCTGCGCGTCCGACGTGTGCTGCGCCATGTCGCGCATGCGTTGTACCGGCTGCGCCTGCTGCTGAACCTGGTCCCAGGCCTGCAGCGGCGCGCCTTGCGCGTATTGCGTGTAGACGCCGAAACTGCGCGCCTGGTTGGCCGCCAGGCCCAGCATGCGCGCCTTGCGGGCGTCGTCGAACCAGCCGGCCGTAAAGCCCATGACGCCGCAGGCGCGCTCCTGGCCGCTCAGTTCCTTGCCTTGCATGAAATTCAACAGTGCCACCAAGAGGCGTGTGACATCCGGATCGAGCGAAGAGTCGGCGGCTTCGAAGACCACTGCCAACAGGCTGCCGATTACCTGGGTGAAGCGGGTATCGGCATCCTCCACCTGAATGCGGCGGTCGCGGACCTCACGGCGCAAGGCCGGCAATTCGTCCAGGCGGAATAGGGCGTACGCAATGCAATTGAGCAGACGCGCGCGGCTGCTGCCGGCCGCGGTGTCGGCCTCCAGCCCGTCCAGGAATGCGCGCACGTCGGCTTCCACGACCTGCGCGTCGCTCGACAGGCCGGCCAGCGCCGGCTGCAGCCGGTCGGCGGCGCTGCAAAGAGTCAGGTTGGAGTAGCCGCGCTCTTTTTGCAGCGTATGCACGAGCGCGCTGATGCGCAGCACCAGGTCGCACGTGGCGGCCAGGATTTCCAGGCCCTGGAGCTCGCTGCGGCGGGCGGCGAGCAGAAAGCGCAGCGGCGGCGGCATGTGGCGTTCGGCCATCGGAATCTCTATGCGGGGTGAGGCGCGGTGTCTTTTCGGAAATCAGGCCGTCCGGCGTTGCGGCGCCATCGCGCCTGCTGCGTCGTCCAGCACGCCGAACATCCGGCAGGCGGCAACCTCGCCGATGACCAGCACGGCCGGGCTGCGTAACTGGAAGGCCTGGGCGTCGGACGCCATGCCGGCCAGGGTCGATGCACAGACCCGCTGGCCGGGAAGCGACGCGCGCTCGATCATCGCTACCGGCGTGTCCGGGGTCATCCCGGCGGCGAGCAACTGGCGGGTCATGTCGTGCACCTTTGCCACGCCCATGTAGACCACCAGCGTCGTGCCGCTGCGCGCCAATCCGGACCAATCGGGCGTTGCGCCGTCCTGCGAATGCGCGGTGATGAGTGTAACGCCCTGCGCCATGCCGCGCTGCGTCAGCGGGATGCCGGCAGACGTGGCCGCGGCCAGCCCGGCGGTAATGCCGTTCACGATCTCACAGGCGACGCCGTGATCGCTGAGCCACTGCGCTTCCTCGCCGCCACGGCCAAAGATGCACGGGTCGCCACCCTTCAGGCGCGCCACGCGCAGACCCTGGCGGGCGTAACGCAGCATCAGGCGTTGGATGAAATCCTGCGGCGTGGAGCGGCAGCCCCCGCGCTTGCCCACGCGAACGATGCGGGCGTTCGGGCAGTGCTGCAGGATTTCGGGGTTGACCAGGTCGTCGACCAGGACGACGTCGGCGCGGGCCAGCGCCTTGACGGCTTTCAAGGTCAGCAGCTCGGGGTCGCCGGGGCCGGCGCCGATCAGGGACACGGTGGGATTCGTGGCGGGCATGGTCGTCTCGTATCAGGTGTTCAGGGCCTGGATCACGATCACGATGGCCAGGACAAGGCACAGGCCTTTCCAGAAAGCCACCGGATTGCGTTCCAGCAGGGGCAGTCGTTCGCCGCCGCGCACGTCCGGCGGATTGCGCAGCGCGTGCGTGAATTCGGACAGCTCGGGCGTGCGGTGCTGCGGGTCGGGATGCAGGGCGCGGCTGAGCACGCTGTCGATCCAGGCCGGAATTTCGCGTTCCCGGTCCAGCACCGACACGTAGGTCAGACGCAGTTGCGCGGCGCGGCTGCGCGAGCGCGCCACGTTGGCGCCGTACGGCAGGCGGCCGGAGAGCATCTGGTACAGGATCGCCGCCAGCGAATAGATGTCGGACCGCGCCATGCCGGCTTCGCCCAGAAAATATTCGGGCGCCGCATATTGGGCGGTGCCCAGCACCGGCATGGCGTCGTCGCCATCCGCACCGAGTTCCTGGATGCCGGCCGTGCGGGCCGAACCCAGGTCGATGATCTTTGCCGTGCCGTCGGGCGTGATCAGGATGTTGTCCGGCCGCAGATCCTGATGCACGATCTCCAGCCGGTGAAAGGCCTGCAGGCCGCGCGCGATCTGCTCGATGATGGCAATTGCCGGTTCCAGCGCGGGACGCGGATTGGTGGCCATCCATTGCGTCAGCGTGCGGCCTTCGATGTATTCGCTGACGGTGTAGAGCGAGCGGCGCTGCCGCGTGCGCGGCCAGGCCCGCACGACGTGGCGGCTGTCGATGCGGCGCGCCAGCCATTCCTCGGTCAAGAGGCGTTCCAGATAGGCGGGATCGTGCCGCAGGTCCAGTGACGGAATCTTGATGACGACGGTGTCGCCGCTGTCGAGGTCTTCGGCCAGATAGACGTGGCTGCGGCTGCTGGCACGCAGCTCGTCGGTGATGCGAAAGCCTTCGAACATCTGGCCCACGTCCAGCAGCGGCGGGCAGGGCAGGCTGCCGGAGTACTGGGCCAGTTCGCCGGCCTGGCGCGCGGGCAGGGCGTCAACGCGCACGATCTGGATGGTCAGGTTGTCGTCGCTGCCGCGGGCAAGCGCTAGCGCGACCAATGCGCGCGCGGCGGCGTCCAGATCGCCGGTATGGGCGGTGACGGCCTCACGCAGATCGTCGTCGCCGACATGCTCGTACACGCCGTCGGTCGCCAGCAGGAACACGTCGCCCGGTTCCACGGCCTGCGTGTGATAGTCGATCTCCAGGTGCGGCGCCAGGCCCAGCGCGCGGCCCAGATAGCTTTTGTCGTGCGCGACCCAGACGCGGTGGTCCTCGGTCAGCTGCTCGACCACGCCGTCGCGCAGACGATAGATGCGCGCGTCGCCGATATGCAGGATGTGCGCGGTGGCGCCCTTGAGCACCATCACGGTCAGCGTGCAGACGTAGCCGCTGTCCTGATCCTGCCCGTGGCGCTGGCGGCTCTGCGAATGCAGCCAGGCGTTGGCTGCGCTCAGCACCTTCTGGGCCGACTTCTTCACGGACCACGTTTCGGGCGTGCAGTAATAGTCTTCCAGAAAGCTGGCCACGGCCGTTTCGCTGGCGATGTGGCTGACGTTGCTGCTGCTGATGCCGTCGGCCAGCGCGATGGCGATGCCCTTGGCGCCGAGCAGCGGCTCGCCCGGCACGCACAGCCCGTGGAAGTCCTGGTTGACGGACTTGACGCCGGGATCGGTGTGCTGGCCCACCGCCACTTTCAGCGAGGCGGTGGGCGAAGCGGCGGGCGTGAAGCTGTCCATGCCGGGGCGTATCAGTTGAAGCGGCGCTTGGGCGCGGTCTTCATGTGCGTCGTGTAGAGCGTCAGGCCCGTCAGCGAGATCCCGCCGATCAGGTTGCCCAGCACCACCGGGATTTCGTTCCAGATCATGTAGTCCATGATCGAGAAGTTGCCGCCCATGATCATGGCCGACGGGAACAGGAACATGTTGACGATGGAGTGCTCGAAGCCCATGGCGAAGAACAGCATGACGGGCATCCACATCGCGATGACCTTGCCGCTGACGGTGGTGGAAATCATGGCGCCCACGACGCCCAGCGACACCATCCAGTTGCACAGCACGCCGCGGATGAAGATCGTCAGCATGCCGCCCGCGCCGTATTCCTTGTAGCCCAGCGTGCGGTCTTCGCCGATGTGCGAGATGACCTGGCCGACCTTGTTGGGCGGCACCGAAAAGCCGTAGGTGAAGACGATGGCCATCAGCACGGCGACGGTCAGCGCGCCCAGGAAGTTGCCCACGAAGACCTTGCCCCAGTGCTTGAGGATGCCGCCCATCGTGACGCCGGGCCGCTTGTCGAAGAGCGCCAGCGGGGTCAGCACGAATACGCCCGTCAGAAGGTCGAAGCCCATCAGGTACAGGATGCAGAAGCCGACCGGAAAGAGCGCGGCGCCGAGGATGGGCGAGCCGGTCTGCACCGTGACGGTGACGGCGAAGACTGCGGCGATCGCGAGGATGGCGCCGGCCATGAAGGCGCGGATCAGGACGTCGCGGGTCGCCATGTAGAGCTTCGATTCGCCGGCATCCACCATCTTGGTGACGAATTCGGAGGGAGCTAGGTAGGACATGATGTTTCCTGTTGCTGTGCTGATGTGTTGAATACGTTTGCGGCGCCCGTCAGGCGATTTCGACCGCGTCGCCGTTGAAACGCGCCTGCCAGGTCTGCAGGCGCTGCTCGGGAAATTGCACGCAGCTGCCGTCGGCCAGCCGGAAGTGCTGCTTGTAGAGGGGGGACGCCACGACCAGGTCGCCGGCCAACTGGCCGACGATGCCCCGGCCGATGACGTTGGCGCCGGACTTCGGATCGCGGTTCGACACGGCGTACAGGGTTTGGCCCGGCGCGTCCGGCAGGTAGAACAGGGCGACCTGCGCGCCGTCGACCAGCGCGACCACGCCGGAATTGGCGACGAGATCCTGGCGGTCGCACGCGTGGCGCCAGGTGGGTTGGGTTTTGGGCAGGGCGGCCATCAGACGATCTCCTCGGCAATCGGGATGACGCGCTGTGCGGCGCGCGCCGGGGCCGGGCGGGGCTGGCCGCGTTCCTGCACGAACTGGATGTCGGGGTCGCCCTGGCTGTCGTTGACGAAGGTGCGGAAGCGCTTGAGCTTTTCGGGATCGCCGATGGCGTTGGCCCACTCGCATTCGTAGCGGTCCACCACCAGTTGCATCTGCGCCTCAAGCTCGGCGCCCAGACCCAGGCTGTCGTCGATCACGACCGCCTTCAGGTAGTCCAGCCCGCCCTCCAGCGACTCGCGCCACACCGACGTGCGCTGCAGCTTGTCGGCCGTGCGGATGTAGAACATCAAGAGGCGATCGATGTAGCTGATTAGCGTGGCGTCATCGAGGTCGGTGGCAAAGAGTTCGGCGTGGCGCGGCCGCATGCCGCCGTTGCCGCACACGTACAGGTTCCAGCCGTTCTCGGTGGCGATGACGCCGATGTCCTTGCTTTGCGCCTCGGCGCATTCGCGGGTGCAGCCGGACACGGCGAACTTCAGCTTGTGCGGGGCGCGCAGGCCCTTGTAGCGGTGCTCGATGTCCAGCGCCATCTTCACGCTGTCCTGCACGCCGAAGCGGCACCAGGTGCTGCCCACGCACGACTTCACGGTGCGGGTGGACTTGCCGTACGCGTGGCCGGTCTCGAAGCCGGCGGCGATCAGTTCCGACCAGATGCCGGGCAGCTCGTGCAGTTGCGCGCCGAACAGATCGATGCGCTGGCCGCCCGTCACCTTGACGTACAGGTTGTATTTCTTGGCGACCAAGCCGACGGCGATCAGGCCATCGGGCGTGACTTCGCCGGCCGGCATGCGCGGCACCACCGAATAGGTGCCGTTCTTCTGCATGTTGGCCATGAAGGTGTCGTTGGTGTCCTGCAGCGGCACCAGGTGCGGGTCCTGAATCGGCCGGTTCCAGCAGGACGCCAGGATCGAGCCGATGGCGGGCTTGCAGATCTCGCAGCCGACGTGGCCGCGGCCGTGGCTGGCCAGGACTTCTTCGAAGGTCTCGGCGCCACTGACGCGCACGATCGCGTACAGCTCCTGGCGGGTGTAGGCAAAGTGCTCGCACAGGCTCTTGTCCACCACGACGCCGCGGCTGGCGAGTTCGTGTTCGACCACCTGCTTGAGCAGGCCCGCGCAGCCGCCGCAGCCCGAGGCCGCCTTGGTGCAGGCCTTGACGCCGGCCAGGTCCGTACAGCCGCCGTCGATGGCGTCGCAGATCGCGCCCTTGTTGACGTTGTGGCAGGAGCAGATCGTGGCGGTGGCGGGCAGGGCGTCCACGCCCAGCAGCGGCGCGGCCTGGCCTTGCGGCAGGATCAGGCTGGACGGATCCGCGGGCGGCGCGATGCCGTTCTGCGCGTATTGCAGCAGCGTGTCGTAGTAGCTGTTGTCGCCCACCAGAACCGCGCCCAGCACGCGCTTGCCGTCTTCGGAGATCACCAGGCGGCGGTAGCTGGAGCCGGCCTCGTCGATGTACCGGTAGCTGCGCGAGCCCGGCGTGGCGCCATGCGCGTCGCCAATCGAGCCCACGTCCACGCCCAAGAGCTTGAGCTTCGTGGACATGTCGGCGCCCGAAAACGCCTGTTCGGGCGCGCCACAGAGTTCGGCGGCGACGATGCGAGCCATCTGATAGCCGGGGGCGACCAGACCGAACACCGTGCCGTTCCACGAGGCGCATTCGCCGATGGCGTAGATGTGCTCGTCGCTGCTGCGGCAGCGGTCGTCGATGGCGACGCCGCCGCGCTCGGCCAGCGCCAGCCCGGCCTTGCGCGCCAGGAAGACCTGCGGACGGATGCCGGCCGAGAACACGATCAGGTCGGTCTCCAGCGGCGCGCCTTCGGCGAAACGCATGCGGTAGCGGTATTGCGTGCCGGGCTTGATGTCCTGCGTGGCGCGCGACAGGTGCACGCCCACGCCCAGCGACTCGATGCGCGCCTTCAGCGCCGCGCCGCCGGCTTCGTCCAGCTGCACCGGCATCAGCCGCGGCGCGAATTCCACCACGTGGGCTTCCAGATTCAGCGACTTGAGCGCGTTGGCCGCTTCCAGTCCCAAGAGCCCGCCGCCCACGACCACGCCGCGCCGCGCGCCGCTGGCGGCTTCGCGGATCAGGTCCAGGTCGTCGATGCTGCGGTACACCAGACGCGAGTTGCCCTCGGCGCCCGCGATGGGCGGCACAAAGGGATAGGAGCCGGTCGCCAGCACCAGCTTGTCGTAGGCAAAGCGGCCATTGGCGGTGATGACTTCCCGGGCGTGGCTGTCGATGTCCAGCACGGGCTCGCCCAGGCGCAGCGACACGCCTTCGTGCTCATAAAGCGAAGCCTCGCCCAGCGCCATCGACTCGGCGTCGCGGCCATTCAGGTATTCGGACAGATGGACGCGGTCATAGGCGCGGCGGGTTTCCTCGCCAAAGATGGTGATGCGATAGCGCTCGAGTGCGCCGCGGGCGATCAATTGCTCGACGCAATGATGACCCACCATGCCGTTGCCGATGACAACCAGCGTCTGCAAGGAATCGGATGTGGCCGCTGCATTCATGGGATTTCCCCAGGCTTGGATTTTCGGATTTCAAAAGGCAAACGGCGCCCTGGACCTTTCGGTCGGGGCGCCATTGCCGGTACTGCTCACGTTGTCTTGCCGGGTCTGCACCCGCACATAGGCAATTAAGCAAAGTCCGTGCCAGGTATGTCGAAAGACGATCTAGCGGGGGGGAATCCGTTTGGATTCATAGGGAAAGCAGGGGCGGCGGCCGGACCGCGCGGCGACGCGGCGGGATCACGCCGGTTTATGCGCGTGCTTCGTATCGGTGCATAGACGTGTGCGGCCTGCACTCGTTTGGCGCAGCGCAACATGATTGATTGGTGGCGGTGGCTGGCGACGGCGGTGGCGGAGACAACATCAGGGGCTCGATAGCCGAGCGCCGATGGCCAATCGCGGAAAGGCAATTCAGGCGAAGGCCGCTCGAACCGCAGCGAAGGCCGCAGCCACCAGCGGGTCGTCGCGCCGCGCGGCCTGGGTGATGAACGACAGCTCGGCCTGGATCGACAGGCCCTTCACGAGCTGCAGGCCGCTGGACTGCGATTCGCGCAGCGCGATGGCGTCGCGCGCGAGGGACAGGCCGACGCCCGAGCGCACCAGATCAAGCATCGAGGCCTCCTGGTCCACCTCGGCCACCGCGTGGGGCGTGATGCCCAGCGCGTCGAACTTGTCGGATAGCAGGCGGTGATGGACCGAATCCGGCGGGGTCCAGATCCAGGGCAGCGCCGCGATCTCCGCCCAGCCACGGCCGGCGACTTGCGCGCTCCAGCTTTTGGGGGCGACGACGTAATAGGAAAAGGAAGCGAGTGATTGGGCGTGCAGACCGGATGGCTGGCTGCCGCGGGGAGGGCTGTTCCGCGGCTGCCCGTCCCGCGGTAGGCCGCCCCGCGCATCCTCGTCGCGGAGTTGAGGCCCCAGAAAGAACCCCACGTCCAACTCCCCGGTGCGCACCTGTCGGCCGACCGATCCCGACATGCCATGCCGCAGGGTGGGGCGGATCTTCGGATAATGCTCGACCAGATACTGCAGCGTCGCACCCAGCCGCAAGAATTCCGGGTCCAGGATCGTCCCCATGCGCAGCTCGCCCTGCACGGTATCGCGCAACGCACCGATGGCGCGCTGAAAGTCATCCAGCGCGTCCAGCACCCGCTGCGCCGCCGGCAACAACGCCCGCCCGTCCGCGTTAGGCGCCAACCCTTGCGCCGAGCGCGCAAAAAGCGTCAGGTCCAGCGATTCCTGGAAGTTCTTGAGCTGCAGGCTAAGCGCAGGCTGCGTCAAATGCAGATGCTCCGCCGCGCGCGTCAGATTGCCTTCCCGCGCGACGGCGGCAAACGTTCGGATGTGCTTCAGGTCCATGGATGCTTCCGGAAATCGGGTTGGAGGGTGTCAAACCCCCGATGCTGGCGGCGTCTCTTGGCATGCCGCCGGTGTCTGACACCCCCGCGCCGGCGTGCCGGCTTGACGACCGTCTCGCACGGGTGTCAGACACCTCATTTGGTCCTACAAAAACCGTGGGTGTCAGACACCTCGCCCCACGTCAGAAATCAACCGAGCATTATTAGAGACGCTAATAATCTCCTTTTCAACATTTCATTGGACAGCCGTCCCGTCCTGAGCGAGAGTCTTGCCAGATTCCCGGCGCGCATCCTATGCCGCAGCCGGGACCGCTCACCGCGCCGGCGTCCGTTTCGGGCCCGCGACTTGATAAGAAGAGCTTATGGAGACATACGACTACATCATCGTGGGCGCGGGCTCGGCCGGCTGCGTGCTGGCCAACCGTCTGAGCCGCGATCCCGCCGTGCAGGTGCTGCTGCTGGAAGCCGGCGGGCGCGACAACTATCACTGGATCCATATCCCGGTCGGTTACCTGCACTGCATTGGCAATCCGCGCACCGACTGGATGTACCGCACCGCCGAAGAGCCCGGACTGGGCGGGCGTTCGCTCATCTATCCGCGCGGCCGCGTGCTGGGCGGGTGCTCGTCGATCAACGGCATGATCTACATGCGCGGCCAGAAGCAGGACTACGAAGACTGGGCCGCGCTGTCCGGCGACGCTGCCTGGAGCTGGGACCAGGTGCTGCCGGTCTTCAAGCGCAGCGAGGACTACCACCGCGGCGCCGACGAGTTCCACGGTGCGGGCGGCGAATGGCGCGTGGAGTCGCAGCGGCTGCGCTGGGACATCCTGGAAGCCTTCGCCTCGGCGGCTGAACAGGAAGGGATTCCGCGCGTGCAGGACTTCAACCGCGGCGACAACTTCGGCAGCGGCTACTTCGAGGTCAACCAGCGCAGCGGCTGGCGCTGGAACACATCCAAGGCGTTTCTGCGTCCGGTGCGCAAACGCCCGAACCTGCACGTAATGACCGCCGCGCTGGCCGAACAACTCGAATTCGACGGTAATCGCTGCGTCGGCGTGCGCGTCAACCAAGGCGCCCGTACGCAGTCGCTGCGCGCGCGCCGCGAGGTAGTGCTGGCCGCCGGCGCCGTCAATTCACCGCACCTGCTGGAGGTCTCCGGCATCGGCGAGCCCGCGCGCCTGCGCGAAGCCGGTATTGCGCTGCGCCACGCCTTGCCGGGCGTCGGCGAGAATCTGCAGGACCACCTGCAATTGCGCGTCATCATCAAGGTGAACGGCGTCAAGACGTTGAACCGCATCGCGTCCACGTGGCTGGGCCGCGCCGGCATCGGGCTGGAATACCTGGTCAGCCGCAGCGGCCCGATGAGCATGGCGCCGTCGCAACTGGGGGCGTTTGCCAAATCCGATCCCGGCCAGGAACGCGCCAACGTCGAATTCCACGTGCAGCCGCTGTCGCTGGGCGCGTTCGGCGAGCCGCTGCACGGTTTTGACGCCTTTACCGCCAGCGTCTGCAACCTGCGTCCCACTTCGCGCGGCAGCGTTCACGCGCAAGGGCCGGCGGGTCAAAAGGGCTGCGAAGCGCCCGTCATCCGTCCCAACTACCTGAGCACCGACGACGACCTGCGCGTCGCCGCCGATTCGATCCGTCTGGTGCGCCGCATCGCCGCCGCGCCGGCCTTGCAGCGCTACCGGCCGGACGAATGGTTGCCGGGTCCGGCCTTCCAGACCGAAGAAGAATTGCGCCAGGCGGCCGGCAAGATCGGCACGACCATCTTCCATCCGGTGGGCACCTGCGCGATGGGCCGGAACGCCGACAGCGGTGCGGTGGTGGACGCGCGGCTGCGCGTGCACGGGCTGCAAGGCCTGCGGATTGCCGACGCCTCGATCATGCCGCGCATCACGTCGGGCAACACCAACTCGCCGACGATCATGATTGCGGAACGGGCGGCGGACATGATCCGGCAAGACGCGGGGGCGGGCCAATAGCCGTGCGCCAATGAAAACAAGCCGCCCGGTCAGGGGCGGCTTGACGATTCATGCGCGGACGCGAGGGCCTCAGCGCAGCGACCGGTACGTCTCGTGCCGCTGCGGATGCGTCAGTATCACCTGCCAAAGCTGTCCTTCGCGCGACCGGAAAAAGCCCGCGCAGCACATCAGGTAGTACTTCCACATCCGGTAGAACCGGGTGCCGTAGCGCGACTCCAGCTTGGGCCAGGCCTGCTCGAAGCGGTCCCACCACGCCATCAGCGTGCGATCGTAGTCGGCCCCGAAGTTGTGCCAGTCCTCGACGATGAAGCGGCCTTCCACGGCCGTCGCCACTTCGCGCGCCGACGGCAGCTTGCCGTTGGGAAACACGTAGCGGTCGATCCACGGATCGGTGCTCTGGCTGGTGGCGGCGATACCGATCGTGTGCAGCAGGAAAATGCCTTCGGGCGCCATCAGCCGCTGGACGTTCGTGAAGTAGGTGTCGTAGTTCTTGGGGCCGACGTGCTCGAACATGCCCACCGACACCACCTTGTCGAAACGGCCCTGAAGATCGCGGTAGTCCTGCAGCAGCAGCTCCACCGGCAGGCCTTTGACGCGCTCCTGCGCCAGCGCCAGTTGCTCCTTGGACACGGTCACGCCCGTCACTTTGACGCCATAGCGCTCGGCCGCGAACTTGGCCAGTCCGCCCCAGCCGCAGCCGATGTCCAGCAGCGTCTCGCCCTCCTTCAATTGCAGCTTGTGGCAGATCATGTCCAGCTTGGCGACCTGCGCCTCCTCCAGCGTCTGGGCGTGTTCCCAATACGCGCAGGAGTAGATCATCCGGCTGTCCAGCATGGCCTCGAACACGTCGTTGCCGGCGTCGTAATGCTGCTCGCCGACTTCAAACGCCCGATGCTTGGACTGAAGATTGAACAGCTTGTGGCGCAGGTGCTCGGCGATCAGCTTGATGCGTGCCACGCCCAGCGCCGCCGATCCCATGTCGGCGCGCAGCAGGCGCGTGAAGAGCTCGTCCAATTGCTCGCAGTCCCACTCGCCGTCCATGTACGACTCGCCCAGCCCCAACGACCAGCTGGCGAACACCCGCTCGTACATATGCTTGTCATGCACCTGCATGTCCCAGGGCCGCGAGCCGTTGATCTGCACGTCGGCGCGCGCCATCAGGTCCTGCAGGATTTTTGGGGGGGCGGGGGGAGGGGAAATGACGCTGGTTTGACCGGCAGGCTGCTCGGTCAGCGGGGTGATGGGACTGCTTTGCTGCATACGGACTCCATATCAATTTTGGGATGACTGATCTGGCAATGCCTGAAGCTTTTTACTGTGCGCCTTGAAAGGTGTGCAACTCCAATTTAATGATTAGATCGCGTCCATAGCCTGCGGCAATGTCCGGCGGGCGGGGTGTGCCGGGTTGGAAGCGGTCGCGCGGCGGCTGGGCAGGCGGCGCGTACCTGGCGTACAGAGGATGCAAGGATCGTAGCCACGACGGCCGCGATAGTCCAGAGCAGGCCGCACCGGCGTTGCATAACCGATAAGATAGCGGCCAAAGTGGCGCGGCCGTGCCGGCGCGCGCCGATCGTGGAGCCTATCGAAGTGGATGCCAGCCTGGAACCCCGTTTGGAATTCGTCACGTGCGCCAGCCCGGCGGGCCTGCACCGCATGGCCTATTGGGAATGGGGCGATCCCGCCAATGACCGGGTGTTGCTTTGCGTGCACGGCCTGACCCGCAGCGGGCGAGACTTCGACGCGCTGGCGCGCCGGCTGGCAGGCACGTACCGCGTGGTCTGCCCCGACGTGGTCGGCCGCGGCCGGTCGGATTGGCTGGTCAACCCGGCGTTCTACACGGTGCCGCAGTATGTGTCCGACATGGTCACGCTCATCGCGCGCCTGCGGCCGGGCAGCCTGTCGTGGGTCGGCACGTCGATGGGCGGGTTGATCGGCATGGCGCTGTCGGGCGCCGCCGCGTTCGCCAAGGCCATGCTGGCAATGCGCCCGCATGCCGGGATGCTGCCGCCCGACCAGGGCCTGCGCCTGGAGAAACTGGTGCTCAACGACGTCGGCCCGCGGCTGGAGAACGGCGCCCTGTCGCGCATCGGCCAGTACGTGGGCGCGCCCGGAGAGTTCGCCACCTTCGAAGAGGCCGTGGCGACGATGCGCGCCAATTCGGAAACCTTCGGCCCGCATACCGATGCCCAATGGGCCGAGCTGGCCAAATACCTGTATCCGCAGCAGGGAGACAAGTGGGTCAAGCACTACGACCTGGCCATCGCCCAGGCGCTGGCGGCCCAGACGCCCGAAGAACTGGCGGCGGGCGAGCAGATCCTGTGGCGGTCGTATGACGCGCTCGATTGTCCGGTCCTGATTGTGCGCGGCGAACTGTCCGACCTGCTGACGCGGGCCACCGTGGACGAAATGCGCCAGCGCAATCCGCGCGCCCGGGCGCTTGAAGTGGCGGGCGTGGGCCATGCGCCCACGCTCATCGCGGACGATCAGGTGAGTCCGCTGGCGGATTTTCTGCTGGCGTGACCGGACGGGCGGCTATGTGGGGACGGCACCGCGCTAGGCGCGTTGCCGGGCCTTCTCTACAATAGCCGCATGAAATCGCCCACCCTGAACATCGACCTGCATTGCCATTCCACCGTTTCGGACGGCGCGCTCGCGCCCCGGGACGTGGCGCAGCGGGCGTTCGCCAATGGCGTCGATGTCTGGGCGCTGACCGACCACGACGAAGTGGGCGGCATTGCCGAAGCCTCTGCGGCTGCCCAGGAACTGGGCATGCGCTTTGCCACCGGCGTCGAAGTCTCCGTCACGTGGGCCGGCCTGACCGTGCACATCGTCGGCCTGCGGTTTGATCCCACCAACGCGGCGCTGGTCGAAGGCCTGCGCAAGACCCGCTCGGGACGCGCCGAGCGCGCCAAGCGCATCGGCGACCGCCTGGCGGACATGGGCATGCCCGGCGCCTACGAAGGCGCGCTGCCGTTTGCCGGCAACCCCGAACTGATCAGCCGCACGCACTTTGCGCGATACCTGGTGCAAGCCGGTTATTGCCCCGACGTGCAAACCGTCTTCAACAAGCATTTGGGCGACGACTGCCCGGGCCACGTGCCCATGAAATGGGCCACGCTGGCCGACGCCGTGGGCTGGATCCGCGGCGCGGGCGGCCAGGCCGTCATCGCCCACCCGGGCCGCTACAAGTACACGCCGCTGCAGTTTGCCGCGCTGTTCGACGAGTTCCTGCAATTGGGCGGCGTGGGCATCGAGGTCAACACGGGCAGCCACACGGTGGAAGAAGCCCGCCAATACGCCGAGGTGGCGCGCCGTTACGGCTTTCTGGCCTCGCGCGGCTCGGACTTCCACAGTCCCAAGGAAAGCCGGATGGACCTGGGCCAGCTGCCGCCGCTGCCATCCGACCTGAAGCCGGTCTGGCACGACTGGTTCTGACGCGGGCGGCCCGCGCCGCTCATTCCGAAAGCTTCGACAGTGATCGCGCCATCGCGATGCAACCGCCATGAATAAAGCCTTTGTTAAAGAGTCCGACAACGACGACGACGACGATCTGCCGCAGGCCCAGGCGCTGCCGGCGGGCACCAAGAACTACATGACGCCCGAGGGCTACGAGCGCCTGCGCACGGAACTGACGCAGCTCATGAACGTGGAGCGTCCGGCCGTCGTGCAGGTGGTATCGTGGGCCGCGTCCAACGGCGACCGCTCGGAAAACGGCGATTACCTCTACGGCAAGAAGCGCCTGCGCGAGATCGACCGGCGCATGCGCTTTCTGACCAAGCGCCTGGATATCGCCGAAGTCGTGGACCCCACGGCCCAACCCAATCGCGACCAGGCCTTCTTCGGCGCCACGGTCGTCTACGTGGACAAGGCCGGCGAGGAACACACCGTCACCATCGTCGGCGTGGACGAAGCCGAACCCCTGGCCGGCAAGATCAGCTGGATCTCGCCGGTGGCGCGCGCGCTGATCAAGGCGCGGGAAGGCGACACGGTCGTGCTGCGGACACCGGCCGGGATTGATGAGCTGGATATCCTGGAAGTCAGCTACCCGGAATAGGACGGGTGACTGTCACCGATCATCCCCGGTGTCAGACACCCAAAAAGATAACGGGCGCCGGTTTGTGGCCGGCGCCCGTTTGGTGGGCGGGATTCTAGCGTCCCTGCCTCGGTTGGCGGCTTGCGCCGCCGGTTCCCCTGGGGCTTGCTGCGAACTTTTCGCGGTTTGCTTCTTGCGATTTACTTCTTGCGGTCAGCGATCGACTTTTCGGCCTTGGTGACCAGGTCCTCGCCGATCTGCTTCTTCCACTTTTCATAGACCGGCTTGGTCGCCTTCACGAAGGCGTCGTGATCGGCCTGCGACAGCGTCGTCACGGTCACGCCGTGGCCGGCGATTTCCTTGAGCAGCGACGGGTCTTCCGGCGTGACGCCCTTGCGTGCGATCACGATCTGCTGCTTGCCGGCGTCCAGCGCGGCCTGGCGCACGATGTCGCGGTCCTTTTCCGACCAGGAATTCCAGACCTCGCGGTTGACTACGAAGATCAGCGGATCGGCCACGTAGTTCCACAACGTCAGGTACTTCTGGCCCACGGTGTAGAGCTTGGAGCCCGTGTAGATCGACAGCGGATTCTCCTGGCCGTCGACCGCGCCGCTGGCCAGCGCGGGTTGCGCATCCGCCCAGCTCATCTGCGTGGGATTGGCGCCCAGCGCGGTGAACGTGTCGATGTACAGCGGCGATCCCACCACGCGCAGCTTCATGCCCTTCATGTCCTCGGGCCGCTTGATCTCGCGCTTGGAGTTGCTGACCTGGCGGTAGCCGTTCTCGCCCCAGGCCAGCGGCACCACGCCGGCCTTTTCGATGAGCTTGAACATGTCCTTGCCCACGTCGCCCTGCACCAGCGCGTCGATGGCGGCGTAGTCGGGCATCAGGAAGGGCAGGGAGAACAGGTTCAGCTGCTTGACCTGCGGCGACCAGTTGATGGTCGAGCCCACGGCCATGTCGATCACGCCCTGGCGGATCGCGGTGAACTCGCGGGTCTGGTCGCCCTGGACCAGCGAGGTGCCGGGGTAGACCTTGATGTTGATGCGGCCTTCGGTGCGCTCGCGCACCAGGTTCGACCAGATCTCGGCGCCCTGGCCCCACGGGAACGTGGTGCCCACGACGATGGAGAGCTTGTACTCGGGCTTGTAGTTCTGCGCATGTGCGGGCGCCATGCCCACCACGGCCGCCGCGCACAGCGCCGCGCCGATCAGGTTGCGGAATTTCATGTTGCGTCTCCTCTCTCTGCGAGTCTTTCTGTTGTTGTCATCCATGGCCGAGAACCCTTGCCGGGCCGGCCCCGTCCAGCCTCTCTCAATAACCCAGCTTGCGCGGCAGCCACAGCGCCAGTTCGGGAAACACCAGCACCGCGACCAGCACCAGGAACATCGCGCCCAGCAGCCACACCACCCAGCGCACGGTCGATTCCATCGGCACGCGCGCGATGCGGCACGACACCATCAGGTTCACGGCCAGCGGCGGGGTGAACTGGCCCAGCGCCACCTTCAAGGTCAAAATCACGCCGAACCACACCGGATCCCAGCCGTAGGCATTGGCGATCGGCATGAGCAGCGGCACGAAAATCAGAAAGATCGAGATGCCGTCCAGGAACATGCCCACGGTCATCAGCAACAGGATCAGCAGCGCCAGCACGCCCCATTCGCCCAGGCCGGAATTGACGATGGCATGCGTGATCGGGTCGATCACGCTCAGCGTCGACAGCGCCCACGCGAAGATCCCGGCCAGCGTCACCACCAGCATGATCACGGCGGACAGCTCGGCGGCTTCGCGCAGGATTTTGTACAGGTCGCGGAACTTGATGGTGCGGTGAATGAAGCCGCCCACGAACAGGCCGTAGAACACCGCGACGACGGCGGCCTCGGTCGGCGTGAACCAGCCCATCCGCATGCCGCCCAAAATCAGCACCGGCGCGGCCAGGCCCCACGATGCCTCGCGCAGGCTCTTCCAGAACGGCGGGCGGGGCAGGTGCGCTTCCAGCGCGCCCATCTTGTACTTGCGGCTCAGCCACACGGCCGGAATGATCAGCGCAAAGCCGGCCAGAATGCCGGGGATCATGCCGGCGGCAAACAGCGCGGGCACCGACGCGCCCGGCACCAGCACGGAATAGATGATGAACGCCACGGACGGCGGGATCAGGATGTCGGTGGCAGCGCCGGCGGCCACCACGGACGCCGAGAACGACCCGGGATAGCCGGCACGCGACATCGCGGTAATCATCACCGCGCCCACGGCCGCAGCGCACGCCGGTCCCGAGCCCGAGATGCCGCCCAAAAACATCGCCACTGCGATCGACACCAGCGGCAGCATGCCCGGACCGCGTCCGACGATGGCGATCGCAAAGTCCACCAGCCGCTTGGCCACCCCCGAGCGGTCGAAGATCGAGCCGACCAGCACGAACATCGGAATCGCCAGCAGCGGGTACTTGGCCAGCCCGGCGTAGAAATTCTGCGGCACCGTCAGCAGGCCATACCAGGGTGTGTCCAGGTTGGTCAGCACGATTGCCACCGTGCCGCCAATGCCCAGCGCCACGCCAACCGGCACGCCGATGATCATCAGGACGATGAAGACGGTAAAGAGGATCGCGGCGATCATCGCTGGGTTTCCTGGCCCGGGGCGCGCGCAATGCGGCGCAGGGTGCCCAGTGTGCGCAGCGAAATCGCGGCGGCCATGACCGGCAGCCAGATCGAATACCACCAGGTGGGCACGCCGATGGCCGGCGACGTTTCCTCGTAGATATATTCGTCATACACCAGCTTGACCGACAGCACGGTCAGCAGCACGAAGAAGCCCAGCACGCAGCCGTTCGAGATCAGCGCCATGATGCGCTGGCGCCGCGGCGAGCCCGAGTCCGCCAGGATCTCGATGCGAATGTGATGGTTGCGCACGAACGCCACGCTGCCGCCCGCCATCGTCAGCACGATCAAGAGGAAGACGGAGATCTCTTCCGTCCAGGCGAACGATTGATCGGTGAAGTAGCGCACCAGCACATTCAGGAACGTGATGATGGCCAGGGTCGCCAGCAGGATCACGGCCAGCCAGTCCTCGACGGCCAGCGGCACCTTGACGGCGGGATCTGCTTCTACGGGGATGATCGGTTCTACGGGCTCGGCGGGGGCTTCTGGGCGGGACATGTGAGGCAGCGGCCAGCGGGGGCGGGGAGAGGCGCTTTTCTTGTTGGTAGGGTCGCTGCATCCTACCGTCGCAGTGCCGGGGCAGGTCTTCGTGTTTTCCCGCAATGCGGGGTCGAAGCAACATGCTGCGCTGCATCAAGCGGCCAGCGCGGGAACGCGTCCGGGAGGGCAAAAGTGCCATCTTCCGTCCCGTGACGCCGTCGATATTGCTGTGCACCATGGCAGTGCGCGGCTCGCGGAATTCTTTTGTAACAATGGCCGAATCGGACCGCTGGAACACGCCGCCAACTTCGGCTCCGGGAAAACCCCTTAAGCAGGTAAAATCCCTTCTTTGCACCCCTCTTTATACGGCGCCCGCATCGTGTCCCTAGTTCAGCATCTGCCTGGTTCCTCCGTCCTGTCCTCCTTTCGACGTGATCGCCTTCTGGCGCAATTGAAGGAAGCCGGCCTGCCGGTGGCCGACATATCCGCCCGCTACGAGCACTTCGTCAGCACCGACGCCGCCCTGACGGCCGAACAGCAGCAGCAACTGTCGCAACTGCTCGACTACGGCACGCCCGCCTCGGGTGACGCGCCCGCCAAGAGCGTGTCCCTGCTGGTGATCCCGCGCCTGGGCACGATCTCCCCCTGGGCCAGCAAGGCCACCGACATCGCCCACAACTGCGGCCTGTCGTCCGTGCATCGCATCGAACGCGGCGTGCGCTATGTCATCACCCCTGAACGCGGCCTGCTCGGCGCCAAGTCTCTGGACGAAGCCATGCTGGCGCGCGCGGCCGACTGCCTGCACGACCGCATGACCGAAACCGTGGTGGACGCGAGCTTCGACGGCCAGGCCCTGTTCCAGCCGCTGGCGGGCAAGCCCATGCGCACGGTCGACGTCCAGACGCGCGGCGCCGATGCCCTGGTCGAAGCCAACACCACGCTGGGCTTGGCCCTGTCCGACGACGAGATCGAATACCTGGCCAAGTCCTTCACCGATCTGGGCCGCGATCCCACCGACGTCGAGCTGATGATGTTCGCGCAGGCCAACAGCGAACACTGCCGCCACAAGATCTTCAACGCCGAATGGGTCATCGACGGCCAGTCGCAGCCCAACACGCTGTTCGGCATGATCCGCGCCACGCACAAGGCGCAGCCGCAAGGCACCGTCGTCGCCTACTCGGACAACGCCGCCATCATGGAAGGCGGCCCCGCGCAGCGCTTCCAGGCCGGCGTACCGGGTCTGGCAGGCCAAGGCACTGACAGCGCCAAGTACATCCGCCGCGACACCACCGTGCATACGCTCATGAAGGTGGAAACGCACAACCACCCGACCGCGATTGCCCCGTTCCCCGGTGCGTCCACCGGCAACGGCGGCGAAATCCGCGACGAAGGCGCCACCGGCCGCGGCTCCAAGCCCAAAGCGGGCCTCACGGGTTTCACCGTGTCGCACCTGCGCTTTGACGACGCGCTGCAACCCTGGGAAGCCGATCACCACGGCCTGCCCGATCGGATCGCCTCGCCGCTGTCCATCATGATCGACGGCCCCATCGGCGGCGCCGCGTTCAACAACGAATTCGGCCGTCCCAACCTGCTGGGCTACTTCCGCTCGTTCGAGCAGACCGCCGGCGGCACGCGCTGGGGCTACCACAAGCCCATCATGATCGCGGGCGGCCTGGGCAGCATCGACGCCGGCCTCACGCACAAGGATGTGATTCCTCCCGGCGCGCTGCTGATCCAGTTGGGCGGCCCCGGTTTCCGCATCGGCATGGGCGGCGGCGCCGCCTCCAGCATCAGCATGGGCAGCAACTCGGCCGAACTGGACTTCGACTCCGTCCAGCGCGGCAACCCCGAAATCGAACGCCGCGCCCAAGAGGTCATCGACCGCTGCTGGCAGCAGGCCGAGAACAACCCCATCATCGCGATCCACGACGTGGGCGCGGGCGGCCTGTCCAACGCATTCCCCGAACTCGTCAACGACGCCGGCCGCGGCGCCATCTTTGACCTGAAGCGCGTGCCCCTTGAAGAATCGGGCCTGTCGCCCGCCGAAGTCTGGAGCAACGAATCGCAGGAACGCTACGTCCTGTCGATCCTGCCGCAAGACCTCGAACGCTTTGACGCCATTGCCCGCCGCGAACGCTGCCCGTACGCGGTGGTGGGCGTGGCCACCGAAGAACGCCAACTGCGCGTGGTGGACGGCGAAGGGCTGCCCGGCCTGGACACGATCCGCCCGCAAGGCGACGCCGAAGTGCGCCCCGTGGACGTGCCCATCGACGTCATTCTGGGCAAGCCGCCGCGCATGACGCGCGACGTGACGCGCCTGCCCGGCGTGTCCGAGCCTCTGGATCTGGCCGGCATCGACCTGACCGAAGCCGCCTACCGCGTGCTGCGCCACCCCACCGTGGCCAACAAATCGTTCCTCATCACCATCGGCGACCGCACCGTTGGCGGTCTGTCCAGCCGCGACCAGATGGTCGGTCCGTGGCAGGTGCCGGTTGCCGACTGCGCCGTCACGCTGGCCGACTACGAAGGTTTCCGCGGCGAAGCCATGTCGATGGGCGAACGCACCCCCATCGCCATGCTGGACGCCCCGGCCTCGGGCCGCATGGCCGTGGCCGAAGCCCTGACCAACCTGGCCGCTGCCGACGTGGCGCGCCTTGAAGACATCAAGCTGTCGGCCAACTGGATGGCCGCGTGCGGCGTGGCCGGTCAAGATGCCGCGCTGTATGACACCGTGTCCGCCGTCAGCGAACTGTGCCAGGCCACCGGCCTGTCCATCCCGGTCGGCAAGGACTCGTTGTCCATGAAGACCTCCTGGGAACAGGATGGCGAGCAGCGTCAGGTCGTGGCGCCCGTGTCGCTGATCATCACGGCATTCGCGCCGGTCGCCGACGTGCGCGCCAGCCTGACGCCGCAACTGCGTACCGACGCGGGCGACAGCGTCCTGATCCTGATCGACCTGGGCCGCGGCCGTCACCGCATGGGCGGCTCGATCCTGGCGCAGACCTACAACCAGATCGGCCAGACCGTGCCGGACATCGACGCGCCGCAAGACCTGCGCGCCTTCTTTGTCACCATCCGCACGCTGGCCGAAGCCGGCACCATCCTGTCCTACCACGATCGTTCCGACGGCGGCCTGTTCGCCACGCTGGTCGAAATGGCCTTTGCCGGCCGCACCGGCATCTCGGTCAACCTGGACATGCTGACCTTCGATCCGCAGTCGGCCGATTGGGGCGACTACAAGATCCGGCCGGAACAGGTCGCGGTGCAGCGCGACGAACTGACGCTCAAGGCCCTGTTCTCGGAAGAAGCGGGCGCCGTCATTCAGGTGCCGGCTTCGCAGCGCGACGCCGTCATGCAGGTGCTGCGCGGCGCGGGCCTGTCGGCCCACTCGCACGTCATCGGCGGCCTGAACGGCGCCGACGAAGTCGAGTTCTACCGCGACGGCCGCAAGGTCTGGGGCCAGCCGCGCGCCGATCTGGGCCGCGCGTGGTCCGAGGTCTCACACCGCATCATGGCGCGCCGTGACAACCCCGCATGCGCCCAGGCTGAACTGGACGTCTGGAACGACACCAAGGATCCGGGCATGAGCCCGACCGTGGCATTCGACCCGCAAGAGGACGTGGCCGCGCCGTTCATCAACACCGGCAAGCGCCCGCGCGTGGCCATCCTGCGCGAGCAGGGCTGCAACAGCCAGGTCGAAATGGCCTGGGCCTTCGACACCTCGGGCTTCGAGGCCATCGACGTCCACATGACCGACCTCTTGTCCGGCCGTCTGGACCTGGCCGAGATGCAGGGCCTGGTCGCCGTCGGCGGCTTCAGCTACGGCGACGTGCTGGGCGCCGGCGAAGGCTGGGCGCGCACCATCCGCTTCAACAGCAAGCTGTCGGACCAGTTCGCGGCGTACTTCGCGCGTCCCGACACCTTCGCGCTGGGCGTGTGCAACGGCTGCCAGATGATGGCCGCGCTGGCGCCCATGATCCCGGGCGCCGAGCACTGGCCGCGCTTCACGCGCAACCAGTCCGAAAAGTACGAAGCCCGTCTGTCGATGGTTGAAATCGCCAAGTCGCCGTCCATCTTCTTTGCCGGCATGGAAGGCGCTCGCGTGCCGGTCGCCGTGGCCCACGGCGAAGGCTTTGCCGACTTCTCCCAGCAGGGCGACGCCAGCCGCGTGCTGGCCGGCGCACGCTTCATCGACAACTACGGCCAAGCCACCGAAGCCTATCCGTTCAACCCGAACGGCAGCCCGGGCGGCCTCACGTCCGTCACCACGGCGGATGGCCGCTTCACGGTCATGATGCCGCACCCGGAACGCGTGACCCGCAACGTCATGATGTCGTGGGCGCCCGAGAAATGGGGCAATGCGGACAAGGGCGGCGCGTACAGCCCGTGGATGCGCATCTTCCGCAACGCGCGCGCCTGGCTGAAGTAAGCGTTTCGGGCTAAGCCCCGACAACCCAGCCACCGAAACCGCCGCGGCACGTCCGCGGCGGTTTTGCGTTGCCTGTCCGCAGCCTCGGCGATGCGCCCAGGCGAGGCGTGTCAACGCGCCGCGCGACACGTCGTCATGCGCATGTAACCCGGTGAAATATTTAACTTTTAATTGCATTGCGCCGTTAAGGGGATAGCTTTACGCAACCCCCGGAGTGGCTTTCAATGTTCAAGAATTTAAGTATCCGCGCAATCCTGACGACCGCCTTGGCCGTCTTCTTTGCACTCTTTCTGGTGACCGGCATCGCGGTCTACCAGCAACTGACGTCCAACCGCACCTCAATCGAGGTGATGCTGGACACCAACTTGGTCCGCGCCAATTCGTTGGACGATGCAGCTGCCGAGCTGTTGCGCGCCCGCGTGGTGCTGCTGGCAGCGCAGAGCGCGCTGCTGGAAGGCAAGAGCCTGGAAAACATGGCCAGCATGCAGCGGCTGGATGGCTACGTCACCAAGGCGACCGGTCTGATCGACGCGGCGCGGAAATTGCCCGAGACCTCGCCGCAGGGCAAGCCTCTGTTCGATGCTGCTCTGGCCGCATACGACGTCTATGCGCGTGACGCGATCGTGCCGCTGGTTGCCGCCATCCGCGCCGGCAACGCCAAGGAAGCTGGCCGCATCAATCTGGAGAAGGTCACGCCGCTGGGCATCACGTTCACCCAGTCCATTCAGCAGTATGTGGACTTTGCCGACGAAGTGGGTCAGCGCGTCGCACGCGAGTCTGCCGCCCGCATCAACGCGGCAATCGTCTTCCTGATCTGTCTGCTGGTCGTGGTGGCCGCGCTGGTCGTGGGCCTGTATGTGGTCTTCGGCCGTGCCGTCTTCCGTCCGCTGCATGAAGCCGGACGCCTGTTCGACCGCATCGCCAGCGGCGACCTGACCAACCGCATCGAGCAGCGCGGCAACAACGAAATCGGCATCCTCTACGGCGCGGTCAAGCGCATGCAGGACAGCCTGGCGCGCACGGTGTCGGCCGTTCGTCTGGGCGTTGAAGAAATCCACACCGGTTCGCGCGAAATCGCCGCCGGCAACATCGACCTGTCCTCGCGCACCGAGCAGCAGGCCGCCTCGCTGGAAGAAACCGCAGCCAGCATGGACGAACTGTCCTCCACCGTGAAGAACAACGCCGACAGCTCGCGCAGCGCGGCGCAACTGGCGATGGCGGCGTCGGAAGTCGCCACGCGCGGCGGCCAGGCCGTCGGCGACGTGGTGGGCACGATGCGCGGCATTGCCGACAGCTCGCACCGCATCTCGGATATCGTCGGCGTGATCGACGGCATCGCCTTCCAGACCAACATCCTGGCGCTGAACGCCGCGGTCGAAGCCGCGCGCGCCGGCGAGCAGGGCAAGGGTTTTGCTGTGGTGGCCAGCGAAGTGCGCGCGCTGGCGCAGCGCAGCGCGGCTGCCGCCAAGGAGATCAAGGGCCTGATCGACGACTCCGTGCAGAAGGTGTCGGTAGGTTCGGACCAGGTGGAGGCCGCTGGCGCCACCATGCAGGAGATCGTGACGTCGGTGCGCCGCGTGGCGGACATCATCAACGAGATCTCCAGCGCGTCCGAGGAGCAGTCGCAGGGCATCGAGCAGGTGAACCAGGCCGTGTCGCAGATGGACAGCGTGACGCAGCAAAACGCGGCGCTGGTCGAAGAGGCCGCGGCCTCGGCGGCATCGCTGGAAACGCAGGCCCAGCGCCTGCGCGACGCGGTTGCGGTGTTCAAGCTGCAATCCGGCCGGGTGATCGACGCCGAAGCCCCCGCGCTGGACAACCGCGGCGGCGAGCCGGCGCTCATCGGCGCCTGATTCCGCCCGGCGAGGTTACGCACCAACAAAAAGCCGGCCTGAAAGGCCGGCTTGCACGTACCACGCAAGGCCCCGTCGCATAACGCGCCGGGGCCTTTTGTATTACTGGTCGAGCTGGATCTTGGCGTCGTTGGCGACGTTCTTCCACTTCTTCACGTCGCTGGAGATCACTTGCTGGAAGGCGTCCGACGAACCGGCTACCACGGTGCCGCCCAGGCTGGCCATCTTGGCCTTCACGTCGGGCGTGTTCAGCGCCTTGACCGAGGCGTCGTGCAGCTTGGTCTTCACGGCTTCCGGCAGGTTCTTGGGGGCCAGCAGGCCGTTCCACGCATTGGCTTCGTAGCGCGTCAGGCCGGCTTCCTTGAAGGTCGGCGTGTCGGGCAGTTCCGGCGAGCGCACGTCGGCGGCGATGGCGATCGGACGGATCTGGCCGCTCTTGATGTACGGCAGCGAGGCCGGCACCGGTTCCCAGATCATCGACACCTGGCCGCTGATCACGTCGGTGAAGGCCGGGCCCGCGCCGCGGTAGGCGATGTGCATCAGGTGCGAGCCCGTCATCGACTTCATCAGTTCCATCGCCAGGTTGCCCAGGCCGCCGGCGCCCGACGACGCGTACGTGTACTTGTCCGGATTGGCCTTCGATTGCGCGATCAGCGCGTTCAGGTCGGCGGCGGGGAAATCCTTGGTGACGCTCAGCACGCCCGGCACGGTGACCAGTTGCGTGATGGCGGTGAAGTCCTGCGACGCGTCGTACGTCAGGTTCTTGTAGACGGCGGGGTTCGTGCCGTGGGTGCTGGAGGAGGCCAGGAGGATGGTGTAGCCATCGGGCGCGGCGTCGGCGACGTAGCGTGTGCCGATCGAGCCGCCCGCGCCGGCCTTGTTCTCGACCACCACCGTGACGCCGAGTTCGGTGCCCAGTTGCGCGGCGAAGACGCGGCCGATGATGTCGGCGGTGCCGCCCGGGGCGAACGGCACGATCATGCGGATGGGCTTGCTCGGGTAGTCGGACTGCTGGGCCGAAGCGCCGGCCGCCAGCGTCGCGCCGGTAAACAGCGCCAGGGCGATGGTGGTTTTCTTCAGGGTCATCTGTATCTCCACGAGAAGGTTAGTCGAGGCTGCGATCGAGCCAATCGACGATCAATCCGGCAATGTGGTCGCTGTTGCGATCCAGCATGCAGAAGTGCGAGTTGCCGGCGATGCCGGCAGCGGGCAGGTCCAGCACGTCGGCGCGTTGGCCGGCCGCGCGCAGGGCGTTCCAATAGGCGTCCGTCTGGGCGCGATAGCGCTGCCAGGTGTCGTCCGCGGTGAAGTGATCGCCCCAGACCAGGAGTTGCGGGGGCAACTCGCAGTTGGCCTGGGCCGGGGTGCCGGTGGGCTCGACCGCCACGACGGCGCGCACGGTCGCGGCATATTCCTGGGCGAGCTGCGTGGCAAAACCGCCGCCCTGGCTGTGTCCCATCAGGATGCAGGGGCCCACGAAGTCGAGCAGCGCGCGATAGGCGTCCAGCGCCATGTCGCCGTGCGTCAGCCAGCGCGGCACGAACTGCTTGGAAAACGTGTCGAACGCCTCGACCGGAAACTGCTGCCCCGGATACGGTTGGCGCGGTTCGCCGGCCCGCGCATAGCCCGAAGCCGGGCCAATGCGAAACAGCCGCCACGCTTCTTCCTTGGAGCGGAAGATCGGGGCCGAGTCGTAGATCTCGGGAAACATCGCCCAGGCCGCACGGCCGCGTTCGGGCGCGTCGGACACGAAGACGTCGTAGCCGGCCTGCAGCAGACGCCACAACCAGCCGTCGCGCCCGTCCGGCGTGCTTTCCCATTGCGCGCCCGTCATGCCGCCGCCGTGCCACAGCAGGACGGGGTAGGGCCGGGTCGGCTGCGCCAGCCGGTATTCCTGCACGTACAACTGGCCGGCGCTGTAGCCGCCGTTCATGTCGATCAGCCGGGGCGACGCGTTGCCGACCACCTTTTGCTGTTGCATCGGCACGCCGCCGGCCACAACTTCGACGCCGCCAAGGTAGTGGCTGCGGATGGACTTGAGCTGGACTGGCGTGTCGGACATAGGGTTTTCCAGGAGTGGATGCGGGGATATTAGTTGCAAGGTGTTTCTGTCTTGTGCAAAATGCGCACTCGTTGTGCCGAAGCGGCACAGCCGATGAGCCGCTGGCAAACACGCGCCTAGCCCCGGATAGACATGGGGCGGGCAGGGAAGGACGAGACGCATGGACATCAAATGGCTGGAAGACTTCGTCGCGCTGTCGAAGTCGCGCAACCTGTTTCAGGCCGCGGAGGCGCGCAACGTGACGCACCCGGCGTTCGGGCGCCGCATCAAGGCGCTTGAGGAGTGGGCGGGCGTGCCGCTGGTCGAGCGCGGCCACCAGGTGTCCACGCTGAACGCCGCCGGCCGCAGCGTGCTGGCCGCCGCCATCGACGTGCTGGACATCCTGCACGAGACGCGAGAAACGCTGCAAAAGCCCGAGCAGGAACGCGCACGCAAGATCACCATCGCGTCAGGCAAGACGCTGGCGCACTCCGTGCTGCCGGGGCTGATGGCCGGCGTGCAGCGCAGCCTGCCCGCGTTTCAATTGAAGGTGATCACCACGACGCTGAACTACGGCGTGGACATGCTGGAGGACGGCGAGGTCGATTTCCTGCTGTGCCACGCCCATGAGCCGCTGTACGCCAAGATCGACAATCCCAACTACCGCTACCGGCGCGTTGGCGCCGACAAGCTGGTGGCCGTCAGCGCGCCCGTTGCGCCCGGCGGCCGCCATCCCCGCCACGCCGTGCCCAAGCTGGCGTCCGACCCGCCCGTGCCGTTTCTGGCCTACGCCGACAGCATGTCGCTGGGCCGCATCCTGCACGACAAGCTGCGCGGCCTGTGCGAGGTGCCGCTCCTGCAGACCACCTACGAATCCGACCTGGCCGACGCGCTGCACGCCATGGCGCGCCAAGGCTTTGGCCTGGCGTGGCTGCCGCATACGCTGGTCGAACCCGACCTGCGCAACGGATCCCTGGTCCGCGCCGACGGCGCCCGCAACGACATCCACATGGAAATCCGCCTGTATCAATCGGTCGGCAACGCCAAACCCCTGGCCCGCGAGGTCTGGAGCCGCATCGAGGCCTACGCCGCCAAATAACGCCCGTTGGCGCCAAAAATCAGACCAGCTCCGGTGTCAGACACCCCGCAACATTTCGGCTGGGTGTCTGACACCGTCATAAAAAAGCCACCCTCGCCAAAACATCCTTCGCGCCGAGGCATAAAATAGCGGTTTGCCCCTTTTCCGCACACAGGAAGCCAGCGCCATGAACGCACGCATCCCCGAAGACGCATTGCCGCCCACCCTTGATCCCAAAGCCCTTCAAGACTTTGTGGACGACAAGTGGGACAACGAGATCATCCCCGCGCTGACCGACTACATCGCCATTCCCGCCAAGAGCCCCGCTTTTGACGCCGACTGGGAAAAGAACGCGTTCATCGAGCGCGTGGTGCGCGATGCGGCGCAGTGGGTCGAAGCGCAAAAAGTCTCCGGCCTGAAGCTCGAAGTGGTGCGCCTGCCGGGCCGCACGCCCGTCATCTTCTTTGACGCGCCCGCCACCCGCAGCGACAACGGCGACACCGTCCTGCTCTACGGCCACCTGGACAAGCAACCTGAATTCTCGGGCTGGCGCGCCGGTCTTGGTCCGTGGACCCCCAAGTACGAAGACGGCAAGCTGTACGGCCGCGGCGGCGCCGACGACGGCTACGCTGTCTACGCCTCGCTCACCGCCATCATGGCGCTGGACAAGCAAGGCATTCCGCGTCCGCGCTGCGTCGGCATCGTCGAGACCTGTGAAGAATCCGGCAGCTATGACCTGCTGCCGTATGTGGACGCGCTGCGCGACCGCCTGGGCAACGTGGCCCTGGTGGTGTGCCTGGATTCCGGCGCCGGCAACTACGACCAGCTCTGGATGACCACGTCGCTGCGCGGCATGGTGTCGGGCACGCTGGAAGTCCAGGTCCTGGACGAAGGCGTGCACTCGGGCGACTCCAGCGGCGTCGTGCCGTCCTCGTTCCGCATCCTGCGTCACTTGCTGGACCGCCTGGAAGACAGCGGCACCGGCCGCCTGCTGCCGCAAAGCCTGCACTGCGAAATCCCCGCCGAACGCATCGAACAGGTCACGGCCACCGCCCGCATCCTGGGCGACGAAGTGTGGCGCCGTTTCCCCTGGAGCTGCGGCGCCGACGGCGGCTTCGTGCTGCCCATGACCACCGAACCCGAGCAGGCGCTGCTGAACCGCACGTGGCGCCCCACGCTGTCCGTGACCGGCGCCGAAGGCCTGCCGCCGCTGTCCAGCGCCGGCAACGTGCTGCGTCCGCGCACCGCGTTCAAGCTGTCGCTGCGCTTGCCGCCGCTGGTGGACGCCGTGGCCGCCTCGCAGGAAATCAAGGAGCTGCTCGAAGCCGACGCACCCTACAACGCCAAGGTCATCTTCAAGGCCAACGAAGGCGCCGCCACCGGCTGGAACGCGCCCGCCACCGTGCCGTGGCTGACTCAGGCTCTGGACGCCGCTTCGCAGCAGTATTACGGCTCGCCGTGCGGCTACATCGGCCAGGGCGGCACCATCCCGCTGATGAGCATCCTGCAAAAGGGCTTCCCGCAGGCGCAGTTCATGGTCTGCGGCGTGCTGGGTCCCAAGTCCAACGCCCACGGCCCCAACGAATTCCTGCACGTGCCGTACGGCAAGAAGCTGACCGCCGCCGTGGCCCAGACCATGGCCGCCATGCCGGCAGCCTGACGCACACGCGTGCCATGCAGAGCGCGGGGCCGTCGGCCTTGCGCTCTTTCTATTTCCAGGACTGATTCCATGATTTCCACTTCCGATGCCTACGCCAACGTGGTCGCAGAAACCCGCCACTGGCTGAACCAGGCGGTGATCGGCCTGAACCTCTGTCCCTTCGCCAAGGCGGTGCAGGTCAAGGACCAGATCCGCTTTGCCGTCAGCGACGCCACCGACGCCGAGGGCGTGCTGACCGACCTGCAGGACGAACTCGCGCTGCTGGCCGAAACCGATCCCGACAAGATCGACACCACGCTGCTCATCATCCCCGACGCGCTGGACGACTTCATGGAGTTCAACGACTTCGAAGACCTGTCCGACCGCCTGCTCAAGCGCATGCGGCTGGTGGGCGAACTGCAGGTCGCCACCTTTCATCCGCAGTTCCAGTTCGCCGACACGCAGCCGGACGACATCGAGAACTTCACCAACCGCTCGCCGTATCCCATCCTGCACCTGCTGCGCGAAGACAGCATCGACCGCGCGGTGGAGTCGTTCCCGGACGCCGCAGAAATCTACGAAAAGAACATCGACACGATGAACAAGCTCGGGCTGGAAGGGTGGAAGAAGCTGATGACGAAGGCCTGATCGGCGGGCCGTTCCTTCACCCTGTGCTGTACCGGGATATCCCTAGATAGCCCGTCGGTTGTATTGCATACAACATACGATCATTGTGACCGTCGCCGTTCGGCGGCGGCCTGTGCGTCCTTCCCCTTTTCATTGTCTTGCCTCGCGGCCCCCTTTGGCCGCGCGTTGGCCTTTGCCTTTGTCTGGAGAGCCGTATGCGATTCACCCGCCGTCATGCCCTGGGCGCGCTTGCCGCCTTGCCGTTGATCTCGCGCCCGGCCTGGGCCCAGCAGAACGCCTTTCCGACGCGTCCCGTGCGGCTTCTGGTGGGCTTTGCGCCCGGCGGGCTGACCGACATCGCCGCGCGTGCGCTGGCCGACCGCATGGGCAAGACGCTCAAGCAGAACGTCGTCGTTGAAAACCGCCCGGGCGGGCAGGCCATCATCGCCACCGTCGCGGTGGCGCGTGCCGAGCCCGACGGCTACACGCTGGGTTTTGCCGGCACCAACGGCATGATCCTCAACCCCTTGCTCTACAACAACCTGCCGTACCAGCCGTCGGACTTCAAGCAGCTTGGGTCCATGGGCAAATCGCCCATGCTGCTGATCGTGCATCCCGACCTGGGCGTGAACACCGTGCAGGAGTTCATTGCCCTGGCCAAGAAGAAACCCAATGACATCACCTGCGCGCACGCCGGCCGCGGCGTCATCAACCACTTGGCGCTGCTGCATTTTCAGTCCAAGACCGGCACGCAATTCCAGGACGTGCCCTACAAAGGCAGCGGTCCGGCGCTGCTGGACCTGATGGCGGGCACGGTGCAAAGCACGTTCGACTTCCCGACCTCGGCGCTGCCCAACATCAAGTCCGGCAAGCTGAAAGTGCTGGCCGTCACCGCAGACAAGCGGCTGTCCAGCCTGCCGGATGTGCCCACGATGAAGGAAGCGGGTGTCGACGACTTCGAGCTCTACACCCGCATGATGATCTCGGGCCCCGCCGCCATGCCCGCCGACGTCGTGAAGACGCTGGAGCACGCCGTGCGTGAAGGCACGCGCGACCCCAGCCTGGTGCAGCAATTCGCCGATCAGGGCGTGGCCGTGGAGTTCACGTCGTCCGCCGACCTGGACAAGGTCATCGCCGACGAATCCGCCATGTGGGCGCAGGTCATCAAGGCCAACGGCGTGCCCAAGACCGACCTGAAGGCATGAGGCCGCAAGCGGCAAGGAGACGACTGTGACGCAGCCCCGTATCACCGTAACGCCCGAACGCGCGCTGATCGACGTCGAGCGCGACATCCACATCGAAGGCTTTCCGGCCTATGCCTTCATCACCGTCACGGCCAGCATGCAGATGTGCGGCGCGGCGTGGCGCTCGGAGGCCGTGTTCGTGGCCGGTCACGACGGCCGCCTGGACCTGCGGCGGGATAGCCCCGTGTCCGGCTCGTACGCCGAGCCATCAGCCATGGGCATCGTGTGGTCCATGGTGTGCCAGGATATGGACCGCGTAGTGTTTCCGCCCGACCGCACCGACGCGCTGACCGTGCACCTCCACGCCACGAATGGCGCACTGTCGGCCGAGGCCACGCTGGTCCAGGATTTTCTGGCCGACGGCGTCACGCACCGTTCCGTGCGCGAAGAGGTGGACGGCATGACGCTGTCCGGTGAACTGTACGTGCCGGCCGGCCCGGGCCCGCATCCCGTCGTGGTGTACATGAACGGCTCGTCGGGCGGCGTCAACGCGCCGCGCGCCGCGCTGTTTGCCGCCCGCGGTTACCAGTGCCTGGCGCTGGCCATCTTCAATTACGACGGCCGTCCGAAGTACCTGAACGATATGCCGCTCGAATACTTCGAAGCCGCGCTGAAATGGATCCGCAAATCGCTGCAGCCGCGCGACGGCTTCGTGGCGGTGTCGGGCATCAGCCGGGGCGGCGAAACATCGTTGCTCGCCGCCTCGCATTTTCCCGACCTGGTCAGCGCAGTCGTCGCGTACGTGCCGTCGCCCGTGACGCATGGCGTGGTCAGCGCCGGCGCGCCGGGCACGGGTCGCGATGCCCAGGTCTGGACCCGGCATGGCGAGCCGCTGCCGCATTTGTGGCAAGACAACGCCACGGCCGACTGGAACGCCGCCTATGCCTCCGAGCCGCCGTACCGCCAGACCCTGGCGTTCCTGAGCGCCACGCGCGATGCCTCGGCCTTCGAGCGCGCGCGCATTCCCGTCGAAAACTATCCCGGTCCGGTCATGCTGGTCAGCGCATCGGACGACGGTTTCTGGCCCAGCACCGCGTATTCCGAAATGGTGGTGCGCCAGCGCCAGGCGTTTGATCTGCCCACGCAGCATCACGTCTGCGCCGGGGCGGGCCACCATGTCCACTATCCCTGCCTGCCCGCCACGCTGATCAACAAGCCGCACGCGATGTCCGGGCTGCTATTGGATGCGGGCGGCACCCCGTCGGCCAACGCGGCTGGGAACGAAGGATCGTACCGGGCGGTGCTGGACTTCCTGGCGCAAGCGCGGGCTGGGCAAGGGTAGGACATCCCGCGCCAGCATTACTGCCGGCGAATCGCCTCGACCTGGATCTTCAGCTTGACCTCGGGCTTGAATCCCATGTCCAGCCCGAAGTTCATGCCGAAGTCCTTGCGGCTGAACTCGGTGGAAGCGTCGGCGCCGCAGACCTCGCGCTTGACCATCGGGTGATCGATGCACTTGAAGTCGTCGATATCGAGCTTGACCTGGCGCGTGACGCCGCGCAGCGTCAGGTCGCCCGTCGCTTCTTCCGGCTTGTCGCCGTCGAACTTGGTGAACTTGCCCTTGAACGTGGCGGTGGGGTACTTGGCCGCATCGAAGATATCGGGCGCGACCGCGTGCTGGTTCATCTCGTCGTGGCCGAAGTCCACCGACTTGATGTCCACCGTGACTTCCAAGGTGCCGGTGCGCGCCGCGCGGTCCAGCACGACCACGCCGCTGGACTGATTGAACTTGCCGCGCCACGTCGACAACCCGCCGAAGTGATCGGCCTCGAAGCTGGGATACGTGTGCGAGGGGTCCAAGTCATAAGTGACCGGCGCGGCGGTCGCGGCAACGGTCAGCGACAGCGCACTTGCGCCCAGCAACAGGGACGGGATCAACTTCATTGCGGCTCCTTGAGTATGACGTTCAAGTCACGCTTGCGGCGGGCCGCCCGCGTGCCAGAAAGACAAGACAATAACATTCAGTTCCGTGTCAGCAGCGCGGCTTAAATCAAAAGCTCGCGGTCCTGCATTGCGTGCCATCCGATGGCATCAATCCACTTTGCCCAGCCACGCCGACAGATCCTGCAAGGTCTCGCGCAACGCGTTAAAGCGCTGTTCGCCTAGGTGTTCCTTCCATTCCTGCTCGACGGCGGTCACGCAACTGCGCATCAGCACGTACATCTGCTGGCCCTTATCCGTGAGCTGCAGCTCTGTTGAATTCGACGCCGCGCCGGGCCGTCGCAGCAGATAGCCGCGCCGCTCCAGTTCCGCCAGCACATAGTTCATCGCCTGGCGCGACATATTGCATTGGCGGGCCAGCTCGATGGGCCGGCGGCCGTGCGGACCGGGATACATGAAGACGCCAAGCTCGGTCAACGACACGTCAAAGCCCTGCGCGTTGACGGTGGACAGCATGCGCGCCACCACGTGCTCGCGTGGAAGGCGCAGCAAGGAACCGATCATCGGCAGGCCGGCTTGCGGTTCGGATGTGGCGCTATTTTTTCTGCTGGACATGGAGTAAAAAATTTGTACACTTGCGTGTAAAGTAACTTTACGCGGAGTATGCCATGAACGAAGACCAAGCATTCGATGCAGACGAAGTGATCAGGGTGGGCCAATTGCAAATCCGCTACTTGCAGCCCAGCGGGCGCGGCCACCACATGGGGGCGTTTGAACTGTGTGTGCCACCGGGCTCGAACGTCCCGCCGCCGCACAGTCACGACAATGAGGAATTGATCTACGTTCTGGAAGGGACGTTGCGCTTCACCGTCGGCACAGAAACGCGCGATCTTGGGCCCGGCGACTCGATGACCACGCCCACCGGCGTGGCTCATGCGTTCAGCAACCCGCACGCCGTCATGGCCAAGGCGCTGGTGATCAACACGCCGGAAATCAGCGCGGATTATTTTCGTGAGATGGCGGCGCTGATCAACGGCGGCGGTCCGCCTGACAAAGCCCGGATGATGGACACGATGAAGCGGTTCGGGCTGACACCGATCGCCCCGGCGCCGGCCGTTGCGGCGGCGGCAGGTTGATCGACTGCGGTTGAAACGACTGCGGTTGAATCGACTGCGGTCGATTCGTTTTCGCTTTACTCGTCGTTCGCCCACTCGACCTGCACGCCCAAACTGCGCAGGTTCTCGACAAAGTGCGGGTGGGCACGGCGGATCGGTGTGGCGTTGCGGATCTCGGAGCGGCCCTTGATGCTGCTGGCCACCATGAACAGCGCGATCGCCACGCGGATGATGTAGGGGCTTTCCACCACGCCCGGCGTCAGCGGATTGCCCCCAAACGTCACCACGCGATGCGGGTCCGACGAGAACACGTGCGCGCCGAACTTGGACAGCTCGCCCGTCCAGCCCAATGCGCCGTCGTAGACCTTGTTCCAGAACATCGCGTTGCCCTCGGCACACACGCCCAGCGCAATGAAGATCGGCAGCAGGTCCACCGGAAAGTACGGCCAGGGCGCCGCTTCGACCTTGGTCAGCACGTTGCTGGTGAACGGTGTCTGCACCTTCAACGGGCCGTCGCGCAGCGCGCGCGACCAGCCGTCCTTGTGCTCGATCCGCACGCCGAACTTGGCGAACGTGCGGTCGATCAGCGGAAAATTGCCCGGCGTGCGGTTACGCACCACCACGTCGCCGCCGGTGATCGCGCCCAGCGCAAGGAACGTCGTGATCTCGTGGAAATCTTCTTCAAACGTGAACTCGCCGCCGCCCAGACGCTTGCCGCCGCGCACCACCAGCCGCGAAGTGCCGATGCCATCGATCTCGGCGCCCATCATCGCCATGAACCGGCAGAATTCCTGCACGTGCGGCTCGGATGCCGCGTTGGTCAACG
Organism: Achromobacter spanius; assembly: GCF_002966795.1. Taxonomy (GTDB): domain Bacteria; phylum Pseudomonadota; class Gammaproteobacteria; order Burkholderiales; family Burkholderiaceae_B; genus Achromobacter; species Achromobacter spanius_D. Next base: position 3,662,038 of record NZ_CP023270.1, on the reverse strand, counting down.
ACGACTCGCCTTGCGCCGCAGCGGCGCACAATACGAAGTTCTCGGTCGTGGTCACGGACGCATAGTCCAGCCAATGGTGGGTGGGGTTGAGCGGACCGCTCGCGCGCACCAGCAGCGATCCGCTTGCGCGTTCCACCTGGCCGCCGAACGAGCGGAAGATGTCCACGTGCGGATCGATCTCGCGCACCCCCAGCGTGCATCCCTTGACGTTGTCCTCGAGCCGCGCCACGCCAAAGCGCGCCAGCAGCGGCGGCACCAGCATGATCGACGAACGCATCTCCTCGGGCAGCCGGTGATTGTCCGCGTCAAAGACCGTGTTCTTGTGATGCAGCGACAGCGTACGCGTCGCATCGTCCAGGCGGACGTCGCTGCCCAGCGTGCGGAAAATGTCCAGGATCTTGCGCACATCGGTAATGTCCGGCACCCCATGCAGTGTCAGCGGCTGATCGGTCAGCAGCGTGGCGCACAGGATCGGCAGCACCGCGTTCTTGTTGGCCGAGGGGACGACGCGGCCGCGCAAAGGCGTGCCGCCGTGGACGATGAGGTTGGACATGGGGATGGGACTGCCGGGAAAGAAATAGGAGAGAGCGCGGGGATTGTACTGGGGTCTTTCCAGGGGGCATTTTGACTAAACGCGGCTAAACGTTTCAAACTGCAATGCGGCGGCAGGCAAGACGGTTCATGCAAGGGTCCTTGTCTGCCGCAACCAGTCCAGCCATCGTCATGTGAAATTGCTGCCGCAACCGGAATCCAAGCCGTTCGTACAACGCGATCGCGCAAGCTGGGGCGTGGCGTTAAGGAACTGCGGACGGGTGCGGCGCGTTAAGCGGCCGCCATGGCGGGCTTCAAAACCGCGCTGAACTGTCGCCTGTAGCCCGACGGCGAGATCGCAAAGGCATTGGCGAAGTTCTGACGGAAAGACGCTGGCGAGCCGAATCCCACCGCTTCGGCGATCAGGTCCACGGTCTTGCCGGTGGTTTCAAGCAGCCGCTGGGCCGAGGCCAGCCGATGGTTCAGCACCCATTGCGACACGGTCGCACCGGTCTTGGCCTTGAAGCGCCGCGTGAAATTCCGGCGGCTCATGCCGGCCTTGCTGGCCAGCAGATCCAGCGTCAACGGCTCGCGCAGGTTCTCCAGCGCCCAATCCAGCGTCGCGCCAAGCCTGTCCGAATCCTGCCCGCCGGGCAGGGGTTGTTCGATGTACTGGGCTTGCCCGCCATCCCGATGGGGCGCCACGACCATGCGGCGTGCGACGCGGTTTGCGATCTCCGCCCCATGATCGCAGCGCAGCAGATGCAGACAGCAATCGATCGCGGCGGCGGTGCCCGCTGACGTCAGGATGTCGCCGTCATCGATGTACAGCGATTTGCGGTCCAGCGTGACACCGGGATGCTGGCGCACGAAGTCGTCGCTCCATGCCCAGTGGGTGGCGGCAGTGCGCCCGTCCAGCAGGCCGGCTTGCGCGAGCACGAACGTGCCGAGGCACAGTCCGGCGATGCGAGCCCCTCGTGCGTGCGCTGTCCGCAGGGCGTTCAGCAACGCGGGCGGGGCCGATTCGTCCGGGTCGCGCCAAGCCGGCATGATGATCGTGTCCGCCTGCTCCAGCGCGCGCAGATCGTGTTCGACCTCGATGCGGAATCCGGACATCGTCATGACCATGCCGGCGCGTTCGCCGCAAATCATCAGCCGGTAGCGCGGCACGCCCAGCCTGGCAAGGTCATCCCCGAACACCATGCAGGGGACGGACAGGTGAAAAGGACTGATGTCTTCGAAGGCGATGATGGCGACGGTATGCATCTTTTGGGCCAGATTTTTGGGCCTGACGAGAGCGGGCAGGTTGGCCCGATTCTAGCAACTGTTGTCCATCGGGCCACTATCGCGGCATGCCTTCTGGCGGGACACTGAGGTCCTGGGCGCTGCATGCCCAACCCGGGCCCGCCATCAGCGGGCCGCCCGATTTCCTTCTTGCCGAGGACCACCATGAGCCATCCCACCATCCGCACGCTTGCCGGCGCAACCGCCCCGGCCTCTCTGAAAGCCGCCAGCACTGCCTTGCTGGTGATCGACTTCCAGAATGAGTACTTCAATGGAAAGCTGCCGATTCCGGACGGCAAGGCCGCCCTGGATAACGCCCAGCGTCTGATCGCGCATGCCGACGAAGCGCAGATTCCCGTATTTCACATCCAGCACGTCACGCCGGCGGGCAGCCCGGTATTCGCGGACCAAAGTCCGACGGGCGAATTCCATGTCGATGTGAAGCCCGCGCCGAATCACAAGATCGTGCGCAAATCGACGGTCAGCGCCTTTCCGTCCACGGACCTGGACAAGCAGCTCAAGGATGCGGGCGTCAAGACGCTGGTGATCACGGGTTTGATGACGCATGCCTGCGTCGCGGGCGCTGCGCGCGACGCCGTGCCCCTGGGCTATGACGTCATCGTGGCCGAGGACGCCTGCGCGACCCGCGATCTGGATCGGGCCGATGGCAGCGTGGTGAACCACAACAGCCTGCATCGCGCCGCGCTGGCCAGCATCGACGACACGTTCGGGGATGTGCTGACGACGGAGCAGGTGTTGAAGCTGCCGGTGGTTTAAGCCGAAACCGGCGCGTTCAGGCGGCCGGTTTGTCTCGATTCTTCCGAATCAGCACCGCGCCGCCGATCGTCAGCACCAGACCGCCGCCGATATATGGCAAGCCAAAAATCAGCAGGGTAAAGAACAGCGCCGTATTGGCATCCCGCGCGCCCGCGCCGCCACCGGTGTGCATCGCGGGATCGATCTGCAGCATGGCAATCGCCGCTGTCAGCAGCAACATCACGCCCAGCGTCGCGCAGCCCCAGCCGAACAGACGGCGCAGGTTGGCAATCCGCGCCAGCGCCACGGCGGCAATCACCGCGACCACGCCATACAGAATCACGCTTATCAGCGTGACGCGGTCCAGCGACCCGGGATCCAGCGGCTCGGACGCTGCCCCCCCGTCCGGAAACAGGCCGAACACCGCCAGCAGCAGCGGATTGGTGATGCCAAAGCTGGCGCTACCGATCAGCAATCCGAAGACGATGCTGACGAGCCATTTGATTGCGGTGGGGGGCATGGGGGCGGGTCGCTGCTGAAAGGTCAGTAGTAGATGTCGACGTAATCGGTCAGGCCGCCGCACGCTTCCATCTGCTGCAGCCGCCAGTATTTCCGCTTGCCGGTCGCCTTGAACTCGTAGTCGCCGGTGCGCTCGCAGCGGCGGCCCTTGTCCGGCGCGTCCAGGATCAGGATGGTCCCGCGCAGCACGAAGCTGTCGCGGCCAATTGAGACGACCTCGCCTTTGACCTTCAAGGTGCCTTCATGGTTGGCTTGCGTGCCTTCCAGGCGAACCACATCGTTGTCGTCGATGGCGTTCATCTTGCCGCGCTTGGCCGACCACAGCCATTGCAGCGTGACGCCGCTGTTGTTCAAGAGCCGTTCGTAGGCGACCTGGTCGTTGATCTGGGTCTTCTGCACCGGCGCCAGGGCGCCGCCGGTTTGCTGAGCGGGCGCTTGCTGAGCAGGAGCCTGTTGCACGGGTGCCCGTTGCACCGGCGCTTGCTGGGCGGGGGCCTGCTGGGCCGGCGCCTGCTGCGGGGCCGGCGCCTGGTTGCCCGAGTTGGCGCGCGGGGGGAGGATGGCTGCGCCAGGATCCTGTTGCGCGAAGGCGGGGGCAGAGGCAAATGCCAGTCCCAGCGCGAGAAGCAGATTTCCGGACTTGCGTTTGATTCCCGAGGCGCGGGCAACGTGAGTGTGCATGGTCTGTATCAAGAGAGAAGAGGGATGCGCCGTCTTTCGTCTTGATGGGACCGGTCGTCGACCCTGACCCCGATTACGGCACGGGCGCCAACTTATCACGCCCGTGCGCGCAAATAATTGCGGGGTTTAGCGTAGCTGTATCCATTCGTTAGGCGGAAAACAGAATGCTTCACTGCGCGGCCAGCCGATGACGGTCAAGCCCTGCGGCGCACGTTCTCTTCATGAAGCGCGCGCACCTGTTCGACGAACTCCGGCACGGGCCCTTCGGCCTCGATGCCGTTGACCACTTCGGAGATGGGCAGGGGCCGCACGGCCGAGGGCGGCACGCCCCATCCGCGCATCCATTCACCGTACTGGGCTGACGACACGGCGTAGACGATCCGGCCAAGTCCTACCCAGCCGTGCGCCGCGGCACACATTGAACAGTGCTCGCCGGACGTATACACCGTGCAGGCGGCGCGCTCCGCTTCCGGCACGTTGTTGGCGGCCCAACGGGCAATCTCGAATTCCGGATGCCGCGTGCGGTCGCCGCTGGAGATATGGTTATGGTCTTCAAACAGCACCCGCCCGTCGCCCGACACCAGCACCGATCCAAACGGCTGGTCGCCGGCATCCAGCGCCTGACGGGCCAGCTCGACGCAACGTGCCAGGTGCTTCTTGTCCTCTTCGGTAATCACGCGTGATCTCCTTGTAAAGATTGATGCCGGCGCGGACCGCCCGCGCCGGCATGGCGGCTATGGCTACAGCAGCAGCGGCGAGATCTTGCTGCCATCCACCGACACGCCCGCCATCAGGCCACCGTTATTCATCACGAAGCCCACAATGGGTTGCTGCGCGGTATTGGAATCGATGCTGCCGTTGACGCCCACATTGGCGACGGCGACGGTGGCGTCGGCGCCGATGGTCCAGCCGCTGCTGGCGCGGAACTTGGCCAGCGCGTCGTCCGTCATGAAAAGCAGCACCATCGCCTTGGACTGCGCGCCCGCCTGCAAGCCGATGGATCCGCCCGTGACGCTGTAGTAGCCCTTGTCCTGACCGCTGACCTGCAGTACGCCCGTCCCATGCTGGGCGCCCACGATGAAGCTGGCGCTCAGCACTGCCGGAAACACCAGCACGCCGCGGGCGCGTTCCACCAGTTGCCGGGATTGCGGCGAGGACTCATACAGCTTGGATAGCGTGGCCGCCGTGGCGGCATCCAGTTCCTGGCGCTTTTCGGCGGCGCTGGCCGTGGCGCGCGAGTCCGTCGTGGTGCAGCCCGCAAAAAGAAAACCCGCCATGCCCAACGTGACGGCGGCGACGGCAGTCCTGCGGAATTTTGAAGTGATATCAAGCATTTGCGCTTCCTTTTTGTGGGTGACCAACGATGTACATCAAAGCATCTCCTGGCGGGAGATTACCCCGGCTCGTGCGGGGAGGCGATGGGTGTAGATCGTAGGAGGTGAAAAATGCCGAATGCCCCCGGTTTAACATCGCGCCATGCTTCTCATCATCTTTCTCTGGATCGCACTCGCGATCGTGGTCGGCTTCATGGCCAAAAATCGCGGGCGCAATGGCATCGGGTGGGCGTTGCTTGCCGGGCTGATCAGTGCGCCGGTCGCGGGCATTTTCCTCAAGCGCATTCCCAACCGGTCGCCGCTCGCCAGCCAGCCGCTCCTTTCCTCGCATATCGAATGCCTGCATTGCGGCGAGCGCATTCTGCGCGAGGCGCGCGTATGCCGGCATTGCGGCGGCGACGTGACGGAAGGCGGCCTGGCCGCGGTGCGGCAGGCGATGCCAGTCGGGTACTGGTTCGACCTGCCCGATCCCGCATTCAAGCTGATGAGAACTGCAGACCGCGTGGCGCTGGTCAAGCCAGTACCACCGTGGATCGTGGTGGACCAATCGCTTGACTCCATCGTCATCGGCAGCCGTTGGCCCGGAAAGCTCTGGCGCGTGCGCGTCGAGAAGCAGGGCGATATGTCCGATCTGGTGGCGCAGCCGGGTTATTGGCGCGCCAGTGCCATCGAATTGCTGGAAGCGTTGCCGTTGTCAGCCCTGTTTGGTCCGAAGGGTGAGGCGGTGCTGGAGATCATTACGCAGATCAGCACGCTGTCACGAACGGACGCGCAGGCCCTGGCCGACAACCTGCCGGACAATGCCTGGATGGCCTACAGCCGAGCGTGGATGCGCTGGTCGCAAGAAGACGGCGAGCCGGCTGCGGATGACGAGGGCGATTGGCGCGGCGCGTTGGCCGCCACGCGACGCGGTGACAAGGCTCGGTCGCCAGTTCATTCCGGCTTTCTGCTGATTCACAGCCAATTGCGGCAGCGCGCCGAGCAACTGGACGGCGGCAACGCGTTCACCTTGATCGAGGAAGACGGCGAAACCGAGCAGGTGTTGAAGCCGACGTGGCAAGCGGCTTGCGACGCGCTGCTGTTTGCCGCAATGGCGCGCGCCGCGCCGCAGTATGTGTCCGACGACGACGCGCTTACGTTGCTGCACGCTTGGTCCCGCGTGTTCAACGAGGCCAGCCAGCGCGCCTGAGATTCACCACATTCCCTCGTTCAGGATCTTCCGGGCGCGCTTGAACGTGATGACCGCCGCGCCGGCCGCCAGAATCAAGGCGATCCAGCCGTTCATGTTGAACTTCATTTTGCGCGCGTAGTTCGCGTCGTGCACCAGCTTGGCATCGACCAGCGTTTCGCCGTCCTTGCGCACGCCATAGACCCGGACGGGAATGGCCATGTTGTACTGAAGCGCAATCGTGCTGTCGGTCAGCTGCGCGTCGTTTTCCACCACCGTGAATTCCACGCGCTCGCCCTCGGTGTACGGGACCTTGTAGGTCGCTTCAAAAAACTTGAACACCATGTAGGGGTAGTTGCCCGAATACACGCAGAGCGCGCCGTAAGACTCCCACCGCCCGCGAATCTTCGCCTTGGTGTCGCAGCTTGCCACCTTGTCCACCCGCAGACTGATCGTGTTCAGCTTCGCGGGGTCGTAAGGCAGGCGAATGTCTTTTGCCGCGTTGAAGCAGTAGATGGCGATGCCGGCAAGCACCAGCGCGGCAATCGCGGGAATTCGGCAAGGCAGGAGGGCGCGCTTCCAGTCAGCCAGTTCACTGCTCATGCCGGCTGACTGGAGAAACGTTGACGGCGTGTGTGGGGGCCTTGGTCTGTTTTCATGACGCGCGCTGCAGAATTTGCGAGCGCCAATTTTATACAGGCGCTAGCGCACGCGTAAAAACACGCGCTACAGCACGCACCTTGCCGCGATGCCTTCCTACTTCGGGTCGCAGTGATTCCGGAACGCCTTCTCGCCCGCGTCGGATACCTCGACCCACTTCTGATCAGGCGGGGCGTCCTGCACGTAGCTGTCGTGCCAGTTCCACCATTTGTACGGCGGTGTTTGCGGATAGCCCTTTGGCGAATCTTCCCAGGTCTCCTGCCGCCCCAGCGGCGTGATGTCCAGGTAGTTCCACGTGCCGCCCATCTGCTCGTCGCCACGGTTGTTCAGAAAATACGTGCGATAGATGCGGTCGCCGTCGCGAAAGAACACGTTGGTGCCGTGCCATTCGTCCACGCCGAAGTCCGCGTCGAAAGCGTCGGTCAGCGTGAACCACGGCATCGTCCAGCCCATGCGCGCCTTCAGCCGTTCAATGTCCGCCTGCGGCGCGCGGGACACGAAGACCAGCGTCGTGTCGCGGGCGTTCAGGTGTGCCAGATGCGCGACCTGGTCCGCCACCATCGAGCAGCCTCGGCACGCGTGATCCGGCCAGCCGAACACGCCCGGCTCGTGAAACGCGCGGTAGACGATGAGCTGGCGGCGGCCGTCGAACAGGTCGCGCAGCGTGACCGTGCCAGACGGGCCCTCAAAGACGTATTCCTTATCCACCGCCGTCCAGGGCATGCGGCGGCGCTCGGCGGCGAGCGCGTCTCGGGCGCGGGTGTGGGCCTTTTCCTTGACGAGCAGTTGTTGGCGGGCGGCTTCCCAGTCTTCAGCGGATACGACCGGGGGCGTCTGCATGGCGGCATGGGCGCCGTTGCCGGCGGATGCGGGGGGCGTGGTCATGGGGTGATCCTCCTGGTGTCTTCAATTCCCGCGCCCATGTTCGGGCGGGGGGAATGGGAACAGTGTGGCACCGGGAGGGGCGAGGCAGGGGTAACAAATCTGGCGCGATCCGCCCGTTACGCGTCAGGCAGGGATCAGCGCCGCCTCCCGGGGCATGGCCTGCGCGGACCATCCGTGCAGGCTTTCGCGCAGCAGCGACACGGCGGCCTGGCCGCTTTCGTTCAGACGATGCGCCGCGTACAGGCCAAATTGCGCGCTCAGCGGCAGCGCGCCTTCGTCGCCGATGGCAATCACGCGCATGGTGTCGGGCCGCAGGCACTCGGTCGTCAGCAAGGCCACGCCCAGGCCGTTCTCGACGGCCGCGATCGTGGCGCCGACGTTGTGACTGGTCAGCGAAACCCGGAAATCGCGCCCCGACGCCGTCAACGCATCGAACGCCAGCCGGCGCCACGAACACGGCTCCGCATACACGATCACGTCCAGCGGCTGGTCCGGGTCCAGGGTTTCGTCGATGCCGCACGCCCAATGCAGATCCACGGTCCACGACTCGATGGGTTCATCGACAAAGCCCACGCAGGCGCCCACCGCCACGTCCAGCGTGCCGTCCTGCCAGCGCGCGGCAAGCCGCTCGCCGTCGTCGATGACAACGTCCAGATGCAGATTGGGACATGAACGCCGCAGCCGGCCCAGCGCCGCCGGCAACGCGGCCACCGCCACGTCTTCGGACAGCCCGATGCGCACGCTGCCCGCCACAGCGCGCTCGCGCAGCCGCGCCGCAGCGGCCTCGCCCAGCGCGAGGATGCGGTTGGCGTAACTGAGCAGCACCTCGCCCTCGGTGGTGGGCGCCATGCCGCGGCCGGTGCGATGCAGCAGCCGCTTGCCCACCATTTCCTCCAGCCGGCGGATCTGCGTGCTGAGCGCGGACTGCGCGCGGCCGGCTTGGTCCGCGGCGCGGCTCAGGCTGCCGTAACGGCAGACGGCGACAAAGGTGCGGAGCAGGGCGGGGTCGAAATCGGCTGACATTATCAATACCTGAAATCTGGTTTACGAGATATCAGTCTAGCTGTAACCCTGCCGCGTGCCTAGGATGACCCTAGTCGCGAAATGTCCGACTCAACTCAAGGAGCTATCCACCATGACTCAACCTCAAAATCTGCGCGTCGTCCTCGCCTCCCGGCCCGTCGGCCGCCCCAAAGCCAGCGATTTCCGCGTCGAGCGCGCGGCCATTCCCGCACCGGCCGACGGCCAGGTGCTGCTGGAAGTCCAGACGCTGTCGCTGGATCCCTACATGCGCTGGCGCGTCAGCGACGAAAAGTCCTACGCCACCCCCATGGAGATCGGCGACGTGATGGTGGGCGGCACCGTTGCCCGCATTCATACGTCGCGTCATCCCGACTGGCGCGAAGGCGACATCGTGCTGTCGTCTGCCGGCTGGCAACGCTACGCGCTCTCCGACGGTACTGGCCTGCGCCGGCTCGATCCGGCGAACGCGCCGCCCTCGACCGCGCTCGGCGTGCTGGGCATGCCCGGCCTCACGGCCTATGTCGGGCTGCTGAACATCGGTAAACCCAAGCCGGGCGAAACCGTCGTCGTCGCGGCTGCGAGCGGCGCCGTGGGTTCGGTTGTCGGGCAGATTGCGCGGATCAAGGGCGCGCGTGTCGTGGGCATCGCGGGTGGTCCGGAGAAATGCGCCTTTGTGAAGGAAGAACTGGGCTTTGACGTGGTCGTGGACCACCACGCGCCGGACTTCGCGCAAAAGCTGGCCGAGGCCTGCCCCGACGGCATCGACGTCTACTTTGAGAACGTCAGCGGTCATGTGTGGGACGCCGTCTTGCCCCTGCTGAACGACTTTGCCCGCGTGCCGGTGTGCGGACTGATCGCCAACTACAACGACGGCCCGTCCGACCGCCGCGGCCCCGACCGTCTGCCCGCCACGATGCGCGAGATCCTTTCCCGCCGCATCACGATGCAAGGGTTCATCGTGTTCGACTTCCCGAAGGAGCAGGAAGACGAGTTCCTGCGCGTGGCCGGGCAGTGGATTCGCGAGGGCAAGCTGCGCTGGCGCGAGGATGTCGTCGACGGCCTGGAGAAAGCCCCCGAAGCGCTGATCGGTCTGCTTGAAGGAAAGAACTTCGGGAAGCTGGTGGTGCGGGTGGGGGACTGACGTCCTGGCGGCCTGGCCTTTTATTGGCCGATGGTGCGCGCCTTGCTGCGCCGCGCCTTCGGCTTGGGCGCTACCCCCAGGCGCGGATCACGCGCCACGGCCAGCGCCGCCAGCATCGCCGCGGTCGATTCGAAAGATTCGTTCGACTGCGGCAGATACAGCCACTTGCCCAGCACCGGATGCGGCAAGAGATCGGGAATGTCCGCCAGCAGCGCCGCGTGGCGTTCCTGCGATGTGCAGACCATCACCCCGTTCCACGGGTCGTCCCGATCGGCGACGATCAGATACAGCAAGCCGTCCAGATACGCGGCGTCGGCGCCGAACATCTTGCGATGCGTGTAGTTTGCGTCACGCTCGAGCGGTTCAAGAACCCATAAGAGCGAATTGGATCGCGGGGCGTGCTGCTTTCGGGGAGGAGCAAAGGGATCTGGCTGTTTGCGCATGGGCAAGGCTGGGCGGATGTGGCAAAGCGACTATGCCACATCCCCTATTGCTCGAACAACGGCGCAAGCGCCATCAGCGGGCCGTACTTCTTGAAGTTTTCTTGGGCTTCGGCCGCCTGGCGCAGCTCCTCGTTCTTGCGCGCTTCCTCCAGAATTTCATCGATGCGCGGCGCCAGCGCGACGGACAGATCGATGATGTCGTAGGCGGTGTAGCCGCGTTCCCAGCGTGCGCGCAGGGTCACGTCGTCGCCCTTGGCCCGCATGGCGCGCGTGGCTTCCTTCAGAAGAGCCTTGCGCTGGTCGGCGTTGAGCCGCTCGGCAAACGAAATGCCCGCCACCAGGCCTTGCACCACGCCTTTCTCGCGATAACCCGTCGTGGCGGCCACCTCGCTCGCGACGCTGCGGCTGATGACCTTCGGCGCGAGGTTGTCGCGTACCCAGCCGCGGCTCAAGCGCAGCAATCCGGCAGCGAGGCCGTGACCGAAGCCCGTGCGCATGCCTTGCGCGCGCGCCGCTTCCTGCGCCTCGGCGTAGGTCATCGCAAACTGCACCATCAGCATGATCGCGTCCTGCGGGCCGGGCATGAGGAAGTCAGCGACCCAACCGGCGGCGCTGCCAATCTTGCTAAGCGCCGAGGCCGCGCGGCCTTGGACTTTCAGCACCGAACCGGCTTCCTCGGCCAGGGCGGCGGTGGTGGTGGCCGGGGCCGTCGCGGCCTTTTTGCCGAAGCGTTGCTCAAACTCCTCCATCCGGGGTGGGCCGGCCGGGACCTTGGGCTGTTCACCGGGAACGCGCGGCTTGGTGGCGGGTTGTTCGACGGGGAGCTGAGGCAGGGATCCTCTTGGCCGCGGGCGTCCGACGTTATCCGGATGCTGGACAAACTTTTCGTCGGGTAACCCGGCCCGCACGGCGGGGTCGCGCATGCTCGATAAGGATCGATAGTGACCCGTACCGTCGTTCCAGGTCTTGACCTTGCCGCTCTCGAAATCCACTTGGCCCGCCCAGTTGACGCGCTCGCCGCGCGCGGCTTCGGTGTGACCATATCCGCCGCCGACCGTCCTCTTAGACTTGACGGCGAAAATTTCGCCGTCCTTCACAACAAAGTCATAGTTGCCGCGCGCGGTGCGGACGTACTTCGGGCCGACCTCCTTCCATGTGCCGTTGACGTTTCTGAGCCGGACGACATCGCCCGACGATCCCGGCGCCGGCAGATCCCGGGGCAGATTGCCATAGGTGGGACCGCTTGCGTCGCGCTGGAGAAGACGGGCGCCGTGCGTGCTAATCGACGATTGCTGAATCACGTGCACCAGCTCATGCGCCAGCAGCGCGCGGCCTGCGGTCGTGCCTGGCGCATATTGGCCCGCGTTCAGCACGATGTGATGGCCCACCGTATACGCGCGGGCTTTGACGGCATCTGCAGAAGCGATCGCCAGCGCATCGGAGTGCAGCTTGACGTGGCTGAAGTCCCGCTGGAAACGAGATTCCATGAAGGCGCGGGTGTGGGCGTCGAGGGGATGGCCCTGGGCAGATAGCACGTTGCGCACGTCAGAGGCTTCATCGAGCGACGCCGCGTTGCGCGGGTCGGCGGGCTGCAGAAGCGGAAGCGGTCGAACCGGTGTTGGTTCCAACGCGGACCGCACGACGCCGTGCGCCGGATCGTCCCGTGACTGCGGCATGCGCATCACGTGTTCAGACATGCGATGCGCTTCCTGCTCTGACGCGTCGCCGGGATGGCTGATCGCAAGCAGAGTGCCGGGGGGATGCACGGATATCGCGTTGATCGCATGAACCGGGCGCGAATGCCGAAATTTCGTATCGCGCGCAGACTCATCCAGCGGCGTGCGCGACTCCGCACGCTTACCCGCCGCGTCGCGTTCGCGGCTTGCGGCCGGCACGTTGAGAGCTGCCGCCTTTGGCTTCTGTACGAAAGCGCGCATGGATTCGCTCCGTTCGTTCCGGCGATTATTGTCCTCCTTTTGCAGGGTGGCTGAATACAGGCGGGTTTGGTCCGACACCTATTTCTGTAATACTCCGGCATCACCGTTTCAGCACGCGCTCGTCATTAACTGACATCGCCAAACCCTCACGGCTTTCGGATTTCCCGCTCATGTCTGAACACCACCAATTCATCTTCCCCCGTGACTTCCATCTGCCGCCGCCCGATTGGCCCGCGTTGGAAGCGCAGCTGCTGGAAGGGGGTTACGTCTTGCCAGCACAGGGCGACACCATTCCCTACCGCGTCACCCATGACGACGGCTTCTACACACACGACGCGTCATGGCACAGCGTCCATTACTGCCTCGGCCCGGCGGCCAGACCCTACCTGAGCGACATCGTTCGAGAACACTACGACGCCGATCCCAGACACTTCCCCATCATGTTGCTGGCCTTTGACGGGCCAAATCCCTGCGTCATGGTCGGCGAAAACCTTTCCGCCCCGAGCATGCCGGGATCGAACGAACCCGCCACGCCGATGCCCGCCGAGTCGCACATCGACTACATCGGCCAAGCCTACGAGAACCCGGCCGCCCAATGGCATTGCGAGCAAAGCGGACGCAGTTACCGCATCCTTGAGCTCGATTGGCATTACACCTTTGCGATGGGATTCCGGATGGTGCAATGCGAAGGTCTGGATCGCGAGAGCGCCGAAGGGCTCGCGGGCTTGATTGGAGAACTGACGGGGCAAGTCATGGGCTGCAGCCATCGGCACCTTTGACTGCGCAGGGTTGGGCAATCGTCGGCCTACAGCCGGAGACAATTCGAAACGCCGCGGCGGGCCGGCGGACACATCTTCGCCCATGCGCAATGGCATCCTAGATGCCTGATGAATGCCAGACCCATTTCCAAGGAGCGATATGTCGATTCAAACGTTAGGCCGGTTCGGTGTTGTGTTGTTTCTTGCCGCGCTGAGTTCGGGCTGCTCGGTCGTCGGCGAGTGCGGACTGCTCCGCAGCAGCTGCAATTACGAAGGGCAGTACGAGTCGGGCGAGGAAGATTACGCGGAAGACGAAGCGAAGCGGTTAAATAAAGAGTCGACTGATCGACTGCGCCGGAGTTCGGGAGACTGAGGCGCCTCGCGTTGCGATACTGCGCAGCGCGCGGCATGGGCGCTGCCGGGCAGAATTTCCAAATGCTCTCATTCTGAATGACGTTCGGCGTGTTATCACCTCAAGCCGATCGTTCATCACGGCCAGTCAGCCAATTTTCCAAAAAAAATTCGAAGTAGTCTTATTTCCGTAATCATTGGTGCGGTGGTTTCATACGCCTGCAGCATTCGATGTGCTGCAGGTGGAAACGCTGATGAATCCATTTTCCGTTCCCAACGAGCTGGTTCGTTGTAGGACGGCAGCCTCAGATTTCACGTTGGTCTGCGGCCAGTTATCTGGATAAAGCAGCGACGGCTAAATGGCGTTGAAAGTTGGGGCATAGGTAGGGTGACGCAGTTAGCCGTTACCTAGGGCCGTGGCGAAAGTCACGGCCATTTTTTTTGCATCTTCTCAATCATTGATCCGGTGGTATTCATGCAAGCAGAAACTGCTTCCGCGCGCTGGACGCTCGCGAATCTTGCCAGCACATATCTATTTTGGGCGCTGATCGGCGCGTTTCTTGCATCGGCGTTTGGGGTGATGGTATTTAACTACGCGTTGGTGTGGCTGCCGTCGTTCCGAGATGCGGAATCCTCCCCGCGGGAACTGACCATGTACTTCTCGATCGGCGGAAACGGTTTTGGAATCCTGCTAGGCATTTTGCTAGCTCGTGCCAAGCGTACAGAAGGGCTGGCTGCGATCGTTGCCGCAGGAGCTGCCTGCTATGTCCTTGCATGGTTTGCCCTGCCCGATCTCGGCGCCGGGCGGGGCTTGTTCTTGATCTTTTTTGGACACGTCATTCGAACGGCATTCGCCTTTGCGATAGCGTTCAATTTGGCAGGTGCCGCGTCCGACCGACACGCGTTTGCGGGCGCGTTCGCGGTGTGGAGCACATGCGAATTGGTGAGCAGCTCCGCAATTTACTATGCAGCTTCGTCCACCTTCCTCCGATTTCAATCTGATGGCGATTGGGCACTTGTTGGGATAGCCGCGATGGGGTTCGCACTGCTATTGCTGGCATCAGTGCGGGGCAGGTCGTTCGATGAGGCGCCGTCGGAGCGGCACCGGCCGCTCAAACCAGTATCGCGTGAAGGCGCAACGGTGACCGTGGTCGCCGCATCGCCGTGGGTGGCCCTCGGGGCGATGACTTTGTTAGGCGCGGTGGTGCCTAAGTACGTGAATGTCATGTCTTACTGGAGCACGGCGGTAACGGTCGTGTTTGTATGTGGTTTGGTAGCCTGCAGTTATTGGGTCTACCGCATCCATGGCGAGGTGGCGTATTTCCACCGATCCTCGAACCTGTTCACACCTCGGGCCGCCTTGCTGTTGTTTCTGCTGGTGCCGTGGGGAACTTCAATCCTTTTGCTTACGCTCGGCGGCGTTCTTCGTGAGGTCCAGAAGCAGCGGCCTTCCTCACGCCGCCGGTTCACGGGATGGTTTAACGCGTGGTGCATCGTCTTTCCCCCAGTAGCCATGGGGATGGTGCAGGAGCAGATAAATGAATTGGCGGAAGGCCAAGCGGAGTCTGAATCCGAATCTTCACCACAATTCACATAGCAAGCGTTGCCGACAACCCAATCTAAAGACGGCGTCCAGCATTTTCGAAGACGCCTTATTTTCGCAGTGTCTGGCTCGGTGGTTTCATACGGGCATCTTCTTACGACAACCCTGTGCCATTCATGCAATCAGAATCTGTTTCCGTTCGCTGGACGTTCGCGGACCTCGCCAGCTCATATCGCTTTTGGGCGTTAATCGGCGTGTGGATGCTTACGGCGTTTGCGTTCGACGTATTCATGGACACGACGCCTTGGTTCCGTCCTTTCCCTCACGCAATGCTCTTCTCGTCCGAAGCAGCGGAACAGTTGGCACAAGCCGGTTCCATTTCCGGCTTCCTGCTCGGCATGCTGATCGCGAGCACCAGGACGATACCGCGCATGATCCTGCTGTCCGCGATATGCATGGCCGGCTTTCTGGCTGTGTGGCTGATCGTGGATGCGCCGGTCAACAACCTTCTGGAAGCTCTGACGCTTTCTCTTATGAAGTTTATTGGGAGCATGGTGAGATCGACTTTCCTGGTTGCTCTTATGCTCACGGTTGCCAGCGTAGCGGTCGATCGCTATGCATTTGGAGGCGCCTTTGTCGTGGTGTCGGTTTGTGAAATGATTCATTATTATGCGGGCCTGAGTCAGGCCAAATTCATCTACAAACTAACTTCCGCCGGCTATGGGATGCTGGTTAGCGCAATCGCAATGGGGATCGCACTGGTCCTGCTGATTACAGTTCGAACTGGATTTGATGCTCCCCCGAAAGCGCGGTGCCGTCCGCTCAAGCCCGTACCTCGTCGCGGTGAAAACGTAAGCTGGATCGCAGCTTTGCTTTGGTCGGTCATGGGTGTCGGAATCGTCTTGGGTAGCATTTGGCCGCTACAGATTTTTTACGTCGCTCCCCGCGTGCCGGTGCTCTTCTTCGTCCTTATTGGCCTGGCCGCCGCATTCGTTGTGGGCTTGGTCGCTTCAGTTCATTGGTTCTATCGGATTTCTGGCGAGTTGGCTTTCGTCCACCCGTCGTCGAAACTGTTCACGCCGCGTGCTGCCGTGCTGTTTTTTCTGCTGGCGCCGCTGTCTACACCGCTCCTCCTGTGGTCACTGGGCAGTGCTTTGCGAGACGCCTGGTCCCAGTGCGGTTCCTCCAGCCGTCGATCCTCGAAACGGTTCAACATGTGGTGTGTCCTGTTCCCGCCGATTGCAATGGGCATCGTGCAGGACCAGGTGAATGAACTGGCAAGGATTCACGCTGGCCGGGAAAGCCTGCCATCTGCCGCATGTCAAACAACGTAAATGACGGCAAACGGCGTCGTTCCGTTAGCGGAGCCCAAAACCGCGCGTCTTCATCGCTGCTTACTGGTGCATTGCCCTACGCCGAGCGCGTGAAAGGAAGAATGCTCGAAGCCCGAGGACCGCAGGCAGAACAACAACTGTGAGCCAGCCTGCAATCGACGCCGCCCATGCCCAACGGTATTTCCAGGAAATGAATTCCGGTACCCCGTTGTCGTCAAACCAAGGGTCAATTGATATCAGTAGCAGTCCCATGGCATAGCAAACTATCAGTGCCACGAGGGTAGCGGTGAGCGCAGACGGCGCTGCTTTTACCGAGCGTCCCTTCACGACACACGCCAGCCAGATCGCTAGTAGGCCGACGAATACCAGGGGGAAGATAAGGATCATCAGCATTTCGCGCACTCGGCGTCGTCGGGGCTCATTGATTCGCCGTCCTAGTACTCCCCGAGAAACTCCTGCGGATCGGCCTCGATCTCGGCGATTGACCCCGTCAGCAGCGCCGCGAAGCTCGGCGCGACCCAGGTGATCTGGTCTGGGTCATGGGTGAATGCGATGATCTGTCCCGGCGTGCCAGCCTCGCTCGGCGAATGGTCGACCAGCAACAGCAGCGTTGCGCCGCCAAAGCTGGCGAAGGGGAGCCAGCCGTGGTGAAACCATCCGTCCCGGATGCGCTCATCTCTTGGCGACGGCTCATCGTATGCTGCATATCGCGGCGCGCGATCCGCCATGCGCGCCCGTTTGGTCATTGCCGCTTCCAACGTCAGAAAGTCATAGGCCGTCAGATAGCCCGGCCGCATGAATACCGGCACATCGCGCTCGGCCCCATTGGCCCGTAGCCAAGCCTGCCTGACGTCCGCTGGGATGGCGAAGCCAAGTTCCGCCTGCACCGCTTCCAGCTTTGATTCTGCCGCACCTGGCTTGAGGTTTAGCGTGTGCCCGTGTGCGTCGAAAACTGCACGGAGCCTATCAATGTAGTGGGAAAAATTCATTGCTGCATCATACGCGCTCGCACGAACGTGAGGCGGTCTGAAAGGGGAGCCAACTTTCTGAGACGCTTTCGAAGGACGCTTATTCCCGTGTCGTTGGGTGAGTGGTTTCATACGTGGTTCCTTCCCACCCATGCGATCTCGCATGAATACGTGATGCTGCTGCACGTACAGCATCTTACGTTCTTGTTCCCCATGGACTATATGCAATCAGAATCTGCTACCGCTCGCTGGACGTTCGCGGACCTTGCCAGTACATATCGATTTTGGGCGCTAATCGCAATCTGGGCTCTCTCGGTGCTCGCGTTCTCCGTATTTGTACGCTCGACGCCTCCAATCCTTTTGCTCCGCCCCCGCGGGTTTATCCCCGAAATTTTGGTGTATGGGAAAGTGGCAGGTAGCCTTTTTGGCACCGTGCTCGGAATGCTGGTGGTACGCGCCAAGACGATACAACGTATGGCCGTGCTCGCTGCCATCGGCTTGGCAGGGTATCTAGCAGCCTGGTTGATGTTAGATCGGCTGGCCTATTTCATGTTGGATGGCCTGATGTACTCGATATGCGCCTTTCTGGGGGCACTCGTGGTATCCGCTTTCACCATGGCGATAACGCTCATGTTGGCTAATGCAGTGGCTGACCGCTTTGCACTTGGCGTTGCATTGGTTGTGTTAAGCATTTCGCAGTTTTTTTATCATGATTTAGACCCCTCCTGGTTCATTGTTGCGTTTCCAAAAGAGTCCCTCGGTGGCTGGATATTCATTAGTGCAATCGCATTAGGAGGGGCGCTACTGTTGCTGGCCACGGTCCGTCGAGGATTTGATGACCCCCCGGTGATGCGGCACAGGCCCCTCATGCCCGCACCGAGGAGCGGCGACAAGGTGACCTCGCGTACCAGGCTGCTTTGGCTGAGTGTTGGTGGCGGGATGGTAATTAGTTTTTTTGCGCCGCTGCAGATTTTGTTGATGCTACCCGTGATCTGGTATGGCTTCTGGGCAGCCCTGGCTATCCTGAGCGTCTCATTTATCGTTGGCTTGATCGCCTCAACCTACTGGATCTATCGGATTCATGGCGAGGTGGCGTATGTTCATCCCTCTGCGAAGCTGTTCACGCCACGTGCCGCCGTGCTGTTTTTTCTATTGGTGCCAATGTCCGCGCCCCTCCTGCTGCTGTCGCTGGACAGCGTTTTGCGAGACGCGTGGGCGCAACGTGCTGGCTCAACCTATCAGTCCAAGAGTCGGTTCAACATGTGGTGCCTTGTGTTCCCGCCCATAGCGATGGGCATGATTCAGGATCAATTGAACGAATTGATGGTGGCGCACTCAGATCGCGACAGCGTGGGTTTGTCCCTGGCCGCTTCTGACTCCAGCGCACGGGTCGCCTAAGTTTCGGCATCCACGGCAACGCCGAGCTGTGCTGCAAACGCTGCCAGCTCGGCTTTCGCCGAAGAGAAGTTCATTGCGCCTGGCTGCCTTTGTACGTGTTACGCAGGTTGCGGCAAGAAAAACCGATCCTTCAATTCCTGCAGCCCGATCCGGTCCAACATCTCGGTCAATCGTTCCGCGGGCTTGCGCGTCGGCAGGCTTTTATATTGCGCGATGATCAGCTCATTCTTCATCGAATGCTCCCAGCCGACCAGTTCGGTCACGCTGACCTGATAGCCGTGCGCCTCAAGCTGCAGGCACCGCAGCACATTCGTAATTTGGCTACCAAACTCCCGCGTGTGCAGCGGATGCCGCCAGATTTCCGCCAGCGGATCGGCCAGCGCCTTTGCCTTGTTTTTCCGCAGCACCGATGCCACTTCCGCCTGGCAGCACGGCACGACCACAATGTATTTGGCCTTTTTTTCCAACGCGAAATGAATCGCGTCGTCGGTGGCGGTATTGCAGGCGTGCAGGGCAGTGACCACGTCGATCGATGGGGGCAGCTTGTCCGAGGTAATGGACTCTGCCACCGACAGATTCAGGAACGACATTCCGCCAAAGCCCAGCCGCCTGGCCAGTTCCTCTGACGACTTCACCAGTTCTTCCCGCGTTTCGATGCCGTAGATATGCGAACCGTTCTTCAGCGCCTCGGGCTGCTCCTTGAAGAACAGGTCATACAGGATGAATCCCAGATACGACTTGCCCGCGCCGTGGTCGGCGAGGGTGACGGCGCCGCGTTGTTCCTGAACATCCTTGAGCAGCGGCTCGATGAACTGGAACAGGTGGTAGACCTGCTTGAGCTTGCGACGGCTGTCCTGGTTCATCTTGCCGTCGCGGGTCAGGATGTGCAGGGCCTTGAGCAGTTCAATGGACTGGCCGGGGCGGATGTCGTGGGTTTTTTCTGACATGGGTAAGGCAAAGCGCCCCGCTGGAGCGGGGCGCGTATTGGAGCGGGAAGCGACAGTTTAACCCTCTACCCGTGTGTCAGTCACCGACTGCAAACACCGACTGCTGAAAGTCCGATATCGGCTGTCGCTGGCGAGATTCGTCCGAATTCCTGTCGGATATTGAGCCTGCACGAAAGCCGTGCGACCCGGAGTAATTGTGCTCTGTCGTGAAACCGAGGTGGCTGCTGACAATCAGTTCTGCCGACGAGACACGGGGTTGATCGATTTGCGGCCGGGTCCGTAATCATCGTCGCGCAACGTGATCAATTGGATCCGTCAACGCACGCTCATGCCTTGAATGCACCTTACGGTCGAGCCCCTTGGCGCGGTACGTCCGCGTCAGGCCGGATTGCCTTGGATTGTGTGCGGATCCGCTACCCAGGATGAAATCATGATGCAAACCGATGTCCCCGTCGCATTGCGACATGCGGATCTGGCGCTGACGCGAAAGCGCAAGGCGCGGCAGGTGGCACTCAAGCTGTGTTGGGGGTTGTCGCTGCTATCCGTTGGCGTGTCGCACCACCCGGCCGCCGTGGGCGTGATCGTCGGAGAAGCGGGGGCTGGCGGTGCGGGCGGCGCGCCAAACGGCGGACATGGCGGTGACGGCGGGGACGGCGGCGTGACGCTGGATCTCACTTCCTCGTACACCACCTACGATGACGTCGAAGGCGCGTCCGGCGGCGGCGGCGGGGGGGGGGGCGGCGGTGAAGGCGGTCAAGGCGATTCTGTGGGCGGACGAGGTGGCGCAGGCGGAGACGGAGGGCATGCCATCGTCATTTCTGGTGAGGGCGTGGTGCTGCGGAATGCGGGCTGGACCATCAGCGGCGGCAAAGGCGGAGGTGGCGGGGGCGGCGGCGGCGGAGGCGCGGCAGCCTTTAGCCTTGGCCCCGTCAATAGCGCGGTCAATGACGGCGGCCGCGGCGGCGACGGCGCGGGAGGCGACAGCGGCGGCAGGGCGGGAGGGGGAGGAGCGGGAGGGTACACGGGAGACAGTAACTCGCCTGGCGACCCCGGTCGCGCGGGATACGAAGGGGGGGGCCCGGGGTGGGGAGGCATGGCGATCATAATGGAACTGCCTGAATGTGGGGAGGAGGGGTGCGGCGCGGGGTTGAATGGCGATGGTGGCGGAGGCGGGGCGGCCGGCGGATCTGGCGGCAACGGCACTGCGGGGTGGTGGAACCACTACATTGGCGACTACTCTGGCGGCCACACTGGCGGCGCCGGCGGCGCCGGGGGCTCCAGCGGTTACGGCGTCTACGTCACAGGCGCCAATTCCGTGATCATCAATTCCGGGACCATCTCGCAGGCACCGGTCAACCAGAACACCGCCATCAAGTACGCGACGTCCGCCATCAATTCGACGTTGGTGCTCCAGGAGGGCAGCCAGATCATCGGCCTTGTCGATGCCGCACAATCTGGCGGCAAGAACACGCTGGTCCTGGATGGGGGCGCGGCGCTGGCTTTCGATGTCAGCAAGATCGGAACCGGCGCGCAGGCGCAATACCTGAATTTCAATGCATTCGAGAAGACATCGGCTGGCACGTGGACCCTGACCGGCGCGCCGGCTCAGGCGTTGACGCCGTGGACGCTGTCCGGCGGGTGGCTTGCGATCTCGGACGACGCCAGCCTGGGCGACGCAGACGTGACGCTGACGTTCAATGGCGGCGGGCTGCAACTGGATGCCGGCATCACCTCACAGCGTGAAATGCTGCTTGGCGAGGACGGCGCGATTCGATCGGCGGACGGTACGGAGTCGGTATTGCAGGGATCCATCAGCGGGCCTGGCACGCTGACCAAAACCGGCGCCGGGACGTTGATTCTTGCTGCCGACAATGCCTATTTCGGCGCGACGATCATTGACGATGGCGTCTTGCAGGTGGGTGCGGGACAGAACGTGGGGACGCTGGGAGCGGGTGCGATCGAGAATCACGCCGTTCTGGCCATAGACCGTGCAGACCCCATCACGATGTCCAACGCCATCTCCGGCACCGGCGAGTTGTGGCAGGTGGGATCGGGCACCACCTCGCTTACGGGGCCGCTTTCCTATACCGGCATCACGCGGGTGGAGCTGGGCGCGTTGGTGATCGACGGAACGTCGTTGGGGCAGGCGGAACATGCGCTTGCCCGGGTCGTCGGCGCGGACGATGCGCATCTGGTCCTGGCCAACGGGGCAACGCTCGACGGCTGGATCGCCGGACCGAACGTGGCGGTTGACGCGTCGAGCCGATGGAATGTCGCGACCGATGCCACGAACCCTGCGCTCGCTAATAACTTCAGTACGGTCAATGCGCTCCATCTTGCGGGTAGCGTGGCCTTTGCCTCGCCCGACGTTTGGGAGAACGACGCCGTCGGACGGACATTCACGGCCAACCATCTGATGGGCGCGGGTGGCGAGGTGCAGTTGCACGCCATCGCCACAACTGGCGGCCTCTCGGATTACGTGACCTTGCATAACGGCGCCACCGGGCTGACCAATCTGTCCATCAATGCGCCTGGCGGCTACGGAGACCCGCTATCCGGAAACGGATTGTTGGTGGTCGAGGCTGGCGCCAGCACCGACGGCGCGTTTCAACTCACGGGCGGGAAACAGCTGCGTGGCGGGGCATTCCGGTATTACCTCGCGCACGGCGCGCGGAACGGCGCGGCGGAACTGGCCCACAACTGGTATCTGCTCAGCGAAGTTCGTCCCGAGGTGTCCATCTATTCCCAATTGGGCAATCAAGCCTTGCGTCAGTCGGAACTGTCCGTGGGCACACTGAACCAGCGGATGGGCGCCACGGAAGCGCTGGCCCGAAAGGTGTATCCGTACGTCTGGGCAAGGACGCTGGGCGGCGTTGAAATCCGGGACGGCGCCGAGCGAGGCATTCTGCAATCCCAGGTCGCCTCGCATTCCACGCTGGGCGGCGTGCAGGCCGGAACGGATCTATTCGTGGTCACCAAGGGCGTCGGCCGTCGCAGTGTGGGGGTGTTCGGTACGGTGATGACGTCGCGAAATTCAGTGGACCATTATCGGGAATCCACGCGTTCGACGGTCGATGCCGGACACAGCGATCAGACGATGTATGGCCTGGGCGCCTACTACACGCTGATGGATGGCAAGGGCGGCTATGCCGATTTCGTGACGCAGTTCAGCCGGTACGGCGTGAAGACCGAATCGAGCGGTCCGGATGGCGTGTCGATGCGAACGTCCGGTTGGGGCGGCGCGCTGTCGGGTGAAGTGGGCAAGGCCTTCTCAATGGGCGACGAGTCCAGCGGACTGCGCATCGAGCCCCAGGCGCAACTGATGTACCAGCACGTCAGGCTTCGCCGTGGCGATGATGGCATCGGACGGGTGACGCTACCGGCGGCGAATGCACTGCATTCGCGGGTGAGCCTGAGGGTGTCCAAGACCTGGGGCGAGCAAACCGGCACGCTAAGTCAGGGCTGGCTGAAGCTGAGCTACCGGCACACGCTGGGAAAATCCTCCAGCGTGTACGAGTCGCTGACGCAGGGCGATATCGCTTTTGACAATAAGCTGGAGGGCTTGCGCCTGGGCCTTGGGCTGGGCTATGAACGACAAGCAGGTGCAACCACGTTCGTGAACGTCCAGTTGAACACGGAACGTGGCTTGGGTAGCGCTTCAGGGTTGCGCGCGGTGAGCGGCACCTTGGGAATCAAGCACCTGTTCTAGCTATCAGACCGTCACGAGGACAGGCTCACCCAGGTTCAGCATCAACCGGTTCGCCCATGCAAAGATCGCGTCCGAATGCAGCAGATCCAGGATCTCGCCGTCATTCAGCCCGACGTCCTTCAACGCCTGGATGCTGGCCGCGTTCACGTCGGCCTGCGCCTCGGTGATCTGGATCGAGAACTTGCCGATCGCCTGTTCACGCTTGTTCGTGCCAGCCGTGATCGGATCCTCGAACACCTGGCCAATCACGTCATTGCGCTTGGCCAGTTGTTCGAACCGCTGCGCGTGCACCGATGCGCAGTACACGCAGCCGTTGACACGCGACACGACGGTGGCGCCCAGTTCGCGTTCGGCGCGCGACATGCCGCCCGGGGCGTACATGATGGCGTTGAAGGCCGTGGAGCGTTGGCGCAGGATTTCCGGCTGGTGGACCAGGAACAGGTAGTAGTCCGAGACCTTGGCCTTGGGGTGGCTTTCTTCCAGGACGGCGATCTGCTCGGGCGTGGCGGTGTCGACGTTGACGACGTCGAGCCAGGCCTTCCATTCCAGGACTTCGTTCGTGAAGCCGTGAGCCTTGATGACGGCGCCGGGTTCGGTGTTGCCGGGGTTGATGACGGCAGTCGCTTCGGCGGCAGCAGAACCGGCGCTTTGACCTTCAGCCGCCTTCATCGCCACCAAGCCAGCCACCAGACGCGTCTGATAGGACAGGAACGCGATGAGCTGCGACAGGGTGACAACAGCAGGCGTCGAAACCCCCGCAGCCGGCAGCGTCTTCAGCGCGGCCTCGTCGCCCTCAACAGGCTTTTCAATCAGCTTGCGCGTGTATTCCAGCACGGCGGCCAGTTGCGGGTTGGCGGCGTCGGCCGGTTTGCCCGATTCGGCGACGGCGATGTCCGCTGCCGCGGCGCCAGCTTCCACCGCGCGGGCGCGGTAGTGGGCGGCCAGCAGCGGCGACGGGGTGATGCGCGTTGCATACAGGGCGACCAGCAGACGGTCGGTCTGCGACAGGCCGGGCAGGGCGGGGTCAAACAGAGCGTCGTAGCTGCCTTGCGTGGCGGCGGCGACCTTGTCGCGCTTGTGGCGCACGTCAAAGGTCTGGCTGCCGGGCGTCAGGCCCACAAGCTGGTCGACGATGTCTTTGGTGATGTCGTAGACGATGGGTTGTTGTGCCATGAATGAGGTCTCCTAAAGTTTCGTTCAGCCGGCGTTGCGCGCGTCGTTCGTAGTCGAAGCCGGCTGCGCTGCCGCCGCGCCCTTGGCCTTCACCGCCGCATCCAGGAACGACGTCACGCCTTCCCAGGATTCCTGGTCGGCGCGGGCGTTGTCCTTGGGGTTGCCGCCGCTGGTGCTGATCTTTCCCGATACCGGGTGGGCGTACACGAGCTGCGTGGTGGGCACGTAGGGGAACAGGATCGAGTGGCCGCCGTTCTCGTAGTCCAGCCACTTGACCGGGTACGGGTGCTGCACGTCGGCCAGCTTGTCCTGCACCATCTTCGAATACAGGCTGGACGGCCACGAGCCGTCATCGGTGCCGGACAGCAGCATGACCGGGCCTTCGATGTCTTCGACGCGGATGCGGGCGCGGGCGACGGCGTCGGGGTCTTGCAACGCGGTCAGGATGGCTTTCTCATGCCGATGCGGCGCGGGGCCTTCATCGAACGGGGCCCAGGTGGCGGTGCGGTTGTTTTCCCAGACGTGGGGAATGGGCTTGCCGCCCAGCAGCCATGTCGGGCCTTCGCGGCCGATCTTGGGGTCGCAAGCGTTCTGGCCGCTGTGCACGACGGCGCCGGGCACATAGGCCACGACCGCCGACACTTCCTTGGGGAAGGTGGCGCCCAACAGCAGCACCAGTTCGCCGCCGCGCGACTGGCCGCTGATGGCAACGAAGTCGTGCTTGGGCTGGACCTTCTTGCGCAGCCAGCGCAGGCCGGTCTGGAAGTATTCGAGCGGGGTGTTCGAAATGTAGTCCGACAGGCCCGGCGCCTTGAAGTACGCCAGCGCAAAGGCCGCGTAACCGCGCGAGGCGTACAGGGCGGCACGCGGTTCGTTGATGCCGCCGCCGGAGCCATTCAGGATCATGACGGCGGGATGCGATCCCGGGGCGCTGCCGGCGGGCAGGTACAGGGTGCCGACCAGGCCTTCCTCGCGGACTTCGACGCGCGTGACGCCGTCGGACGCCAGGCGCTGCGTGAAGCTGGCGCGCGCCTCGGCGCCTTCCACGCGGGCCACCACGTCGGTGACCAACGCGTCGGTCACCGGGTGGTTGAAGTACTCGCGGCTCTTGCCGTCCTCGGGGGACTGCGCCCAGATCAGCCCCATCGGGGACAAGCCGGTGTAGTCGCCGGAAACGGGCGCTTCGCGGGTCAGATCGACCACGCCGTCCTCGCCCGCCGTGTAGGCGGCCTGGGCTTGCCAGACCACGCCGTTGCGGCGGGTGAGGGCGGTGATCTCGACGGTCGCGCCGGGCGCAACGTGTTCGACGCGGATCTGGCGCGGGACGTCGATGAGGGCGTCCGCGGGGGTGATGGTCAGGGTCGGCGCCATGGCTTACTTGTCCGAGACCTTGGTGACCATCATGGCGGCCGTGCGGTCGCTGGTCATCGGCGTGACCTTCAGGCCCTTCTTGGTCGCCCAGATGTTCTTGTAGTGGAACAGCGGGATGATGCCGACGTCATCGGACACGAGCTTGACGGAGTCGCGCAGGATGGCTTCACGCTTGGCGACGTCGAATTCCGAGGTGGATTGCTCCAGCGCGGTGTCGACCTTGGCGTTGGTGTAGTGGCCCCAGTTGGAGGCGCCCAGGCCCTTCTTGGCGTCGACCGTGGCCAGGATGTTGACCAGCGCGTAGCTGGCTTCACCCGTGCCGTTGCCCCACGCCAGCATGCTGACGGCGAATTCGTTCTTGTTGGCGCGGCCCGAGTACACGGCCCACGGCACGACTTCCACTTGCGTCTTCACGCCCACGCGGGTCCAGAACTGCGCAACCGCCTGGGCCGTTTCCGGGCCTTGCGGGTAGCGGTCGTTGGGGACGTGCATGGTCAGCTTGAAGCCATCCGGGAAACCCGCTTCGGCCAGCAGCTTCTTGGCTTGCGCGACGTCGTTCGGGATGTCCTTGATCTCGGGGTTGTAGCCGAAGGTGCCCTTGGGCATCCATTGGTTGGCTTCGGTTGCGGCGCCTTGCAGGATGCGGTCGGCGATGGCCTTGCGGTTGATGGCCAGGTTCAGCGCCTGGCGCACGCGCACGTCCAGCAGCGGGTTCTTGTCCAGCGGCTTGCCGTTGTTGTCGGTGATGTACTGGTTGGGCGCGGGGTTGAAGCTGGGTTGCAGCAGCATGACGCGCAGACCGTCGTACGGATAGACCGAGATGTTCGAGGCCTTCTGCAGCTTGGCCAGGTCGGACACCGAGACCTTGTCGATCACGTCCACGTCGCCGGCCAAGAGGGCGGCGGTGCGGGCGGCGGCGTTGTTGATGTAGCGGTAGTTGACCTTTTCCCAGATCTGCTTGTCGCCCCAATAGGCGTCGTTGCGTTCCATCAGGACGCGGTCGCCGGGGGTGTACGAGACGAACTTGTAGGGGCCGGTGCCGACCATGGCCTTGCCCGAGTTGTAGTCTTCGGTCGACGACTTTTCACCGACGTGCTTGCTGACGACGTGGATGGACGCCAGGTTCAGCGGCAGATCGGGGTTCGGGGCCTTGGTCTTGACGATGAGCGTCAGCGGATCCTTGGCGGTCATCGTGTCGATGGTGCGCAGGTAGCCGGCGTACGTGGCGACGCTGCCGGGCACGCCGCGGGCGCGGGTGTAGGAGTAGATCAGATCGTCGGCCGTGAACGGCGTGCCGTCCTGCCACTTGACGCCTTCACGCAGCTTGAATTCCCAGGTGGTGTTGTCCAGCGGCTTCCAGCTCACGGCCAGACCCGGCTGCAGCTTGTTCCACTTGTTCTCGATCAGCAGATCCCAGAAGTGCAGGGCCACCGAGCGGTCGCCGGCGTGGTTGTTCAACTGGGGGTCCAGCGACGACAGCGGGTCGGCAAAGCCGATCGACAGATTGTCGGCGGAGGCAGCGGCCGAAGCGCCCAGGATGGCGGCGGTGAGGGTCGAGAGAATCAGGCGTTTCATTGTCCGGAATCCTTGGTAGAGGGGGAACGGAGTGGGTCCATTGACCGCGGCGGTCGTGCCGCAGTCATTGATCGTCAGGCCATGTCGTTCAGGTGACAGGCGCTCAGGTGGTTGATGGCGATTCCCTTCAGGGTGGGAACCTCGGTCTTGCAGCGCGGCATCGCATGCGGACATCGCGGATGGAAATGGCAGCCGGTGGGCGGGTTGAGCGGGCTGGGAATCTCGCCCTTGATCGCGGTAAAGATCTTGTGGCGCGACTTCAGGGTGGGAATCTCGGCCAGCAGCGCCTGGGTGTACGGGTGGTTGGGACGCTGGAAGACCTCTTCCACGGTCGCCGTTTCCACGACACGGCCCAGGTACATGATGACCACGCGATCGGACAGGTGCTCGACCACGCCGAGGTCGTGGCTGATGAAGAGATACGTCAGGTTCAGCTCTTCGCGCAGGTCCATGAACAGGTTCAGGATCTGCGCCTGGATCGACACGTCGAGCGCGGCCACGGCTTCGTCGCAGACCAGCATGGACGGCTGCACGGCCAGCGCGCGGGCGATGCCGATGCGCTGGCGCTGGCCGCCGCTGAACTGGTGCGGGTAGCGCTGGCGCAGGGCGGGGTCCAGCCCGGCGCGTTCGAGCTGCGTGCTGACGTAGTCGTCGAAGTCGCCGTTGCCGACCAGGCCATGGATGCGCGCCGCCTCGCCGACGATCTCGTCCACGCGCAGGCGCGGATTGAGGCTGGCGTAGGGATCCTGGAAGATCATCTGCACTTTCAGGCGCGCGGCGTGGGCCTCGGCGGCGCTCATGTCGGCGGGGCGCTTGCCGTTGATACGGACTTCGCCGCCGGAGGGCGTGAGCAGGCCGGCCGCGATGCGGCCCAGTGTGGACTTGCCGCAGCCGGATTCGCCGACCAGGCCGACGACTTCGCCGGGGTTCACGATGAGGTCGACGTGGTCGACAGCACGCGTGATCGCAGGCGGCTTGGACAGGCCCAGCGATTGCATCGCGCGGCCGGCGGCGCCGATCTTGCGTTCGCCGAAGCGCTTGCTGACCTGGCGCAGGTCGATCAGCGGGGTGGGGGCGTGGGCGGTTGCGCTCATGCCGCCACCTCGCGGTGGATCTGGATGGAAGGATGGAAGCAGCGCACGTCGTGTTCGGGTAAGGCTTGGGTGATGCCGGGTTGCTGGCCGCAGGCGGCGGTGGCGCGCGCGCAGCGCGCCGAGAACGCACAGCCGGCCGGCAGGTGCAGCAGGTTCGGCGTCATGCCGGGAATCTGACGCAGGCGCTGACCGCGCTGATTGTTGCTGGGCAGGCTGTCGATCAGGCCCACGGTGTACGGATGCTGCGGACGGTCCAGCACGTCGTCGACCTTGCCGTGTTCGACGATGCGGCCGGCGTACATGACGGCCACGTCGTCGGCCAGGCCCGCCACCACGGACAGATCGTGCGTGATCCAGATCAGGCTGGTGCCGTGCTGCTGCGCCAGCTTCTGCACTTCGGACAGGATCTGCGCCTGGATGGTGACGTCCAGCGCGGTGGTCGGTTCGTCGGCAATGATGAGGTCCGGGCGGTGCAGCATGGCAATCGCAATGGCCACGCGCTGGCGCATGCCGCCGGACAGTTGATGCGGATAGGCCAGCAGGCGTTCCTCGGGGCTGGGGATGCCCATCATGCCCAGCGTGTCGCGCGCCAGGATGCGGGCTTCGGCCTTGCTCATTTTGGTATGGGCGCGCACGGTCTCGATCATCTGCACGTCTACCCGCAGCACGGGGTTCAGCGTCATCATCGGATCCTGGAAGATCATCGCGATGCGATTGCCCTGCAGCTTGCGCAGTTCGCGCGCGGGTAGCTTGGTCAGATCGCGGCCCTGAAACAGGACCTCGCCGCCGGCGATGCGGCCCGGCGCGTCGACCAGCCCCATGATGGAGAAGCCCGTGACGGACTTGCCCGAGCCGGATTCACCGACCAGGCCCAGGATCTTGCCGCGTTCCAGCTTAAAAGAGACGCCATCCACGGCGGGCAGCACGCCCGCGCGGGTATGGAACTGCGTGCGCAGGTTGCGCACTTCAAGCGTGGCCGGCGCGCCAGCCGAGGCGGAGCGGTCGGTCATTTGTGGGTCCTCGGGTTCAGCACGTCGCGCAGGCGGTCGCCCACCAGGTTGATCGCCACGATGGTGATCAAGAGCGCGATGCCGGGGTAAAAGCTGATCCAGTATTCGCCGGACAGCATGTATTGGAAGCCGTTGGAGATCAGCAGGCCCAGCGACGGTTCGGTCACCGGCACGCCCAGGCCCAGGAAGCTCAGCGTGGCTTCCAGCGTGATGGCGCGCGCGATCTGCAGCGTGCCGATGACGATCAGCGGCGGCAGGCAGTTGGGCAGGATGTGCTTCAACATGATCCGCCAGTTGGGAATGTCCAGGCAGCGGGCGGCTTCGACGTACTCGCGGCGGCGCTCGACCAGGGCCTGGCCGCGCGCGGTGCGGGCGTAGTAGGCCCATTCCAGGATCACCAACGTCAGCACCACGTTGCCCACGCCCTTGCCCAGATAGGCCAGGATCATCATGGCCACCAGGATCGACGGGAACGACAGGATCAGGTCCACGAGACGCATGATGAAGGCGTCGACCTTGCCGCCGGCGTAGGCGGCCAACAGGCCCAGCAGCGTGCCGATGACGCCGGCGATCAGTGCCGAGCCCACGCCCACCATCAGGCTGATGCGCAGGCCGTACAGGATGCCGGACAGCAGATCGCGGCCCTGGCCGTCGGTGCCCAGCCAGTAGTGGAAGGTCTCCAGGCCGTTCATGGTGCCGGGCGGCAGGCGCGAGTCCAGCACGTCGATCTGCAGCAGGTCATACGGGTTCTGCGGCGAGATCCAGGGCGCCAGCACGGCGGCCAGGATCAGCAGCGTGGCCACCACCAGGCCCAGCACCGCCGTCTTGGACGACAGGAACTCGGCCAGGTTGCGGCGCCACGGCGACTCGCGGCGCAGGGCGGGCGCCTGCGCGGTATTGGATACGGAACTCATGCCGTGGCCTCCAGCCGCACCCGGGGGTCCAGCACTTTGTACAGAATGTCGACGATCAGGTTCAGCGTCACGAACAGGCACACCACCACGATCAGATAGGCCACGATCACGGGGCGGTCCAGCGCGTTCAGGCTGTCCAGGATCAGCTTGCCGGCGCCGGGCCAGGCAAAGATGCTTTCGGTGATGACGGCAAATGCGATGGTCGAACCCAGTTCCAGGCCCAGCACCGTCACCAGCGGGATCATGGTGTTGCGCAGCACGTGCACACAGACCACGCGGAAGGGCGACAGGCCCTTGGCGCGCGCAAACTTCACGAAGTCCAGCGGCATCACGTCGCGCACGCCGGCGCGAGTCAGGCGGATCACCAGCGAAATCTTGAAGAGCGACAGGTTGAACGCCGGCAGGATCAGGTGACGCCAGCCATCGGCCGTCAGCCACGACCACTGGAAGCCCAGGAACTCCACCGTCTGGCCGCGGCCGCTGGCCGGCAGCCAGCCGAGCGACACGCTGAACGCCATGATGAGCATCAGCGCCACCCAGAAGGTGGGCAGCGAGAAGCCGACGATGCTGCCCGCCATGATCATCTTGGACGCGCGGCTGTCGGGGTACAGACCGGCGAACAGGCCCAGCGGCAGGCCGACGATGACGGCAAACGACAGGGCGGTGATCGCCAGTTCAAGCGTGGCCGGCAGGCGCTGGATAACGAGTTCGATTGCCGGGATGTTGTAGACGAAGCTGTTGCCCAGGTTGCCGTGCAGCGCGCCGTTCAGGAAGGCCAGGTACTGCTGCCACAGGGGCTTGTCCAGGCCGAGTTCGGCGATGATGCGCGCGCGGTCCACCTGGTCCACGTCCTGGCCGATCAGGATGTCCACGGGGTTGCCGATGGCGTGCAGTCCCACGAAGACGATCAGCGTCATCAGGAACACGACCACGGCGGCTTGCGCCACGCGGCGTAGCAGCCATGCGGTCATTGCGCGGTCTCCGCCTGCGTGGCCGCGGCCGCGTTTTGAGCTGACGTCGGGGCCGGTGCCGGGGCTGGGGTCCACTCATCGCCAAACACCTCGGGCTCGGAGAACGCTTCCATGTTGGCGTAGTGCGTGGCGACGTCTTCGCGGTAGAAGAGGCCGGCGATGCCTTGCGCCAGGCGCTTGGCGCCTTCGCTGATGGCGGGGATGTCGCCCGAGATCGTGCCTTGCGTCAGCGCGGCGGGATACGAGAAGCAGTGGACGCGATCCAGGCCGGGGCAGGCGCCGGGCGTCTTTTCCTGCAATTCGAAGACGGCGCCCAGGTCGGGCGAGTCATGCAGTTCCTGGTCTTCCTCGCCGGCGGGCGGCGTGTAGCGGTCGCCCCAGGCGCGCACGTGAGGCGCGAGCGGCGCGAATTCCGGGCGCACGGTCCAGTCGATGCGAAAGCCCGTGGAGAAGATCAGGAAGTCCAGCACGAAGACGCCCTTGGGCGTGGTGACGTGGATTTCGTCATCGATCAGCGCCAGGTCCAGCACGCCACAGCCCAGATTGAAGAACGCATTCGGATGGCGCGACACGCGCAGCGTGCTGCCGCGCGGCGGCGGCACCTGCGCGGCGTTGATGTAGTGGCGGATCTTCCACTTCCATTCGTCGGGCAGCGTCAGGTGGCCGTGGGTCAGGCCGGGATTGCCCGCGCCCTTGCCCTTGTTGATGCGGGGGATGTCGTTGCGGCGGATCAGCAGGTCGACACTGGCCGCGCCGGCTTCGAGTGCGGTCGCGGCGCTGTCCATGGCGGACGCGCCCGCGCCCACCACGCCCACGCGCTTGCCGGCCAGCGTGTTGTAGTCCATCACGTCGGACGAATGCGCCCAGCGGTCGCGCGGCAGCTTCTTTGCAAAATCAGGCACATAGGCGCCGCCCAGGCCGTCGCGGCCGGTCGCCAGCACGACGCGGCGCGCCAGGATGGTGCTGCGCCCGGCGGGCGATTGGATGTCCAGTTCCACCAGTTTGTCGGCGCGCGGCTGCACGGACAGGATGCGGTGGTCGTTGCGCACGTCCAGGTTCAGCACGCGGCGGTACCAGCGCAGGTAGTCCATCCATTGCAGGCGCGGGATCTTGTCCAGCGCTTCCCAGGCGTCCAGGCCAAATTGCGCTTCGAACCAGGCGCGGAAGGTCAGCGCGGGCAGGCCCAGCGCGGGACCGGTCAGTTGCTTGGGCGAGCGCAGCGTTTCCATGCGGGCCGTCGTGGCCCACGGGCCTTCGTAGCCTTCGGGCGCCTGATCGAAGATCGGGGCGTCGATGCCCAGATGCTTGAGCGACGCGGCCGCCGCAAGACCGCCCATGCCGCCACCGATGATGGCCACGTCCAGCACCTGCTGGCCGTCGACCAGCCGGGGCGTCACCCAGTTCTTGGCGGGGAGTTCCAGCCAGGACAGGTCTTGCCGAAGGCGCGCCTCCAGGGCGGGCAGGCCTTGCGGCGGGGTGGCGATGGGCTGATTCATGATGCGGGTGTTTCCATAACAGGGGCGTCATCGCCGTAGATCGAGTGCAATAGCGCCGAATGCTCGCAGGCGTCGTGCAGCACGAAGCCGGGCAGCAAGTCCGCGGCGGCGTCGGCCAGCGCATCCGCCATGGCCTGGCAGGCCGGCGTCAGCGTTTGCGACTGCGGGGTGATGACCCCAAAAAAGAAGGGGATGTCCATGTCGATGGGCCGGATCGCCACGCCCGCCATCGGCGAGCCGTAGGCGGTCACGGGTTCCAGCACCGACACGCCAAGCCCGGCGCGGACCGCGGCCAGGGCATTGACGGAGGAATTGGTTTCGATGGTGCCCAGCGCCTGCACGTTGTTCGCGAGTGCGGCGTCCAGCCGGCGGCGTAGGCGGTAGGGATTGGCCATCGTGATAAGGCGGCGTCCGGCAAGGGCCGACACCGGCACCACGGCATGCTGCGCGACGGGATCGTCTTCGGACACGGCGGCCACGCACGGGGCTTGGGCAATCCAGTGCACGGTCAGGCCGCGGTGTTCCAGCGGCAGGCTGGTCACGCCCAATTGCGCGGCCCCCGACAGCACGGCGTGCACCACGCGTTCGGGCGAGGCGCTGCGCAACTGCACGCGCGCGGCCCCGAGCCGGTCTTCAATGCGTTTGAGGGCGGCCGGCACCAGACCGGCGGCCAGGGCCGACGTAGCCGTCACCAGGAGCGGCTGCGCCTGACCGCGCGCGATTTCATCGGCCCGGCCACGAATCTGCTGCAGGCTGGTCAGCGCGCGTTCAACGTCGTCATAAAGCAGGAAGCCCTGTTCGGTCGGCGTCACGCGAGGACCGCTGCGCGCGAACAGGGGATAGCCGATCTCGGCCTCCAGTTCCTGCAGCAACCGGCTGATCGCCGGCTGCGAGCGTCCCAGCAGCCGTCCGGCCGCGGTGACGCTGCCGGTGGACATGACGGCCGCGAAGGCCTCGAGTTGACGGAGTTCCATTGGTCTTGATTTATGCCAAGGACGAATTCTGGCCGCTCGAGTATGCGCCTTACAAATACTAAAAAGGCATAAGTAAATTCCCTAAATGCGAATGACATCGCATTTTTAATTACCGCGAGTTATTTCAAGGACTTAGGGTAAGTCCGCATTGGACGCCAGCAGTGCGCGCCCTTTTTCCGTCAGCACCAAAACGGCTTCGCCCTTCACGGTGCTTTCTTCCTGCGTCATGTCGATCAGGCCATTTGCCGTGGCGTCTTCCCATGCCGACAGCCTGGGGCAGTGGGTACGCCAGGCTTCCATGGTCTCGGCATACGTGCGGGGACGTGCCGCAATCCACAGCAGGAATTGCACGAGATTTCCCTGTTGGGACGCGCCGGTTTCGAGTTCTGCTTGCGGATGGTCAGGCATGAGATGCCTCCGTTCGGAGCCAGGGGTGCGCCTTGACGATACTCCCGCGCCTGCCCGCGCTCCAGTGCTATCTGGGCGCCATCCCCTTGCGCAGCCGGTTGGAGGGTTCCATCAGCGCGTCCTTCATGTCGTCGCGCTCCAGCACGCACGGTTCGTGTTGCAGGTCGCGCATGAAGTCGTCGTAGAGTTCACCGGTGATTCCGGCCGGACGCTTGAAGTCGCCGGATAGTTGATAGGCGCGCAGCAGGATCGAGCGCAGCCGCTTGACCTCCCAGAGCAGGGCGATCACATCGGGGTTCCAGGGCTGACGCTCGCGGATGAAGCGCAGCTCGGCGTGAGAGAGCGGGGTTTTGAACGGCATGGCGGAAAATACTGTTTATATATCCAGTATAGTCCGTCAGGATTGCCGGCAGGCGTCGGTGTTTTCAGCAATGGCGCCCCGAAAGCGGTCATTGGGTAACTCTGAAATACCGAATGTGAGAATTGTTGAGCCTTGCGCATTCGTTCGTCCGTACCATTCCCTGAAAGCAGAATGAAAGGGAGTGGAAGGATGCTGTGCGGCCAATGCTCGGCCATCACCGTGGACCAGGCGGGGGCGCCGGGGCATGACAATCTGATCAGCCTGGGCTATGTCCGGTCGTTGCCGCTGGCGCAACGTGGCGTCACGCACGAGGCGTTCACTTGTGGCGAGTGCGGCGCCAACTGGGATTACCTGCACGACCGGCACAACCGCGCTTCGGGTTGGGCACGCTGTGATCGCACCATGCCTGTCTCGCAGCGGACGATCGATCGACCGGCGGTGGACACTGCCTGAAGAACGGTCAGATGAGCTGTTTGAAAAGCGGCCTGCCGATCAACCCGGCAGGCCGCGCGTACATCTATATATATAGTCAGCGGCCCCGCCTTACACCACGCGCGTAT
This sequence comes from Achromobacter spanius, assembly GCF_002966795.1. Classification (GTDB taxonomy): domain Bacteria; phylum Pseudomonadota; class Gammaproteobacteria; order Burkholderiales; family Burkholderiaceae_B; genus Achromobacter; species Achromobacter spanius_D. Next base: position 3,626,761 of record NZ_CP023270.1, on the reverse strand, counting down.
GCACCTGGCCTTCGCGGAACCACGAATCCAGATTCGCGCGCATCAGGTCCGCCATCGCGCGGCGCGTTTCGTGGGTGCCGCTGGCGATGTGCGGCAGCATCACCACGTTGTCCATGGCGTTCAGTTCCGGGGGCGTGGCGGGTTCGTGCTCGAACACGTCCAGGCCGGCGCCGGCGATGCGCTTGTTTTGCAGCGCCGCCACCAGCGCGGCTTCATCGACCACCGTGCCGCGCGCGATATTGATCAGCCAGCCATTTTCACCCAGCGCATCGAGCACCTGCGCGTTCACCATGTGGCGCGTCGCGCCGCCGCCCGGCACGGCCAGCACCAGAAAGTCGCACTGCGCGGCCAGCTCGACGATGTCCGGGCAATAGCGGTAGCCCTCGGGCGCGTCGGGACGCGGCTTGCGGTTGGTGTACAGGATCTCCATGTCGAAGGCCTGCGCGCGGCGGGCGATCTGCAGGCCGATGTTGCCCAGGCCGACGATGCCGCAGCGTTTGCCGGTCATGCGCGAACCCAGGCCGAATCCTTCGGTGGGCCAGCGGCCGGCGCGCACGAAGCGGTCGGCTTCCGCGATGCGGCGCGAGACGGCCAGCATCAACGCCAGCGCGGTATCGGCCACGCAGGCGTCCAGCACGCCCGGCGTGTTGGTGACCACGACGTTGCGCGCCTTGGCCGCCGCGATGTCGATGGTGTCGTAACCCACGCCAAAACTGAAGATGCCTTCCAGGGCGGGCAGGGCGTCGATCAATTCCTTCGTCGCGCCAAAGCGGCCGCTGGTGGCGATGCCGCGGATGGCGGCGCCATGTTCGCGCAGCAGTGCCGCCGGGTCCTGGGCTTCCCAGAGGCGATGGACGCGGTAGCGCGACTCCAGATCGGCCACCAGGTCGGGCAGCAGGGGACCGACCATCAGCAGATCGGCGGCGGAAGCGGGAGGGGATGCAGTCATGGATACGGCTTATATAAGTAAGAAGGAAAGGCCCGCCGAGGCGGGCCGGGACCGGAATCAGTTGGTCTGGATATTGCGGGACTTGATTATCTGCCCATACCGTTCGCGCTCGCTAGCGGCCAGATCCTGCAGTTCCTTTGGCGTCGAGCCGTGGGCCACGGCGCCTTGCGATTCGAGCTTGGCCTTGACCGCGGGATCGGCGGCCACGGCGCGGATCGCCTCGGACAGCTTGTCGATCACAGCCTGCGGCGTGCCGGCCGGCGCCAGCACCGCCGTCCACGAGCCGCTCTGCGCGTTCTTCACGCCGGCTTCGTCGATGGTGGGCACGTCAGGCATGGCGGGCGAGCGCGCCGCGCCCGTGACGGCCAGCGCGCGCAGCTTGCCGGCCGTGACGTACGGCATGGTCTCCAGGACGGACGCGAACAGCATGTCGACGCGGCCGGCCATCAGATCGGTCATCGCCGGGCCGCCGCCCTTGTAGGGCACGTGCACCAGATCCACGCCGGTGGCTTCCTGGAAGATCTCGCCGGACAGGTGGGGGGCGCCGCCCGTGCCCGAGCTGGCAAACGTGTGCTTGCCGGGCTGGGACTTGGTCAGCGTGACCAGTTCCGCGACGTTCTTGGCCGGCAGGCTGGCGGGCACCACCAGCACGAACGGCAGGTCCGAAAACAGCGACACGGGCGCAAACGCCTTGACCGGGTCTGAATGCAGCTTGTAGATCCAGGGGTTGATCGCGAGCATGCCCGAGTTCGCGAACAGCAGCGTGTAGCCATCGGGCTGCGAACGGGCCACGAGGTCGGCGGCGATCTGGCCGCCGGCGCCCGGGCGGTTGTCCACCACCACCGACGACGAGAATTTTTCACCCAGGGCCGCAGCCAGCAGGCGCGCCGAGATGTCGGTGCCGCCGCCAGGCGAGAAGGGGACGATGAGATTGATCGGGCGTTCCGGATAGCCTGCGGCGCTGGCCGCGTGCGGCACGGCGGCGGTGGCGGCCAGGGCCAGCGCCGCGGCGAGGAGCCGGACGCGGATCCGGGCGGTGTTCTTTGTCTCCATGGATTTTCTCTTTTATGGCGTTGATGGCGGCAGGGCCGCAAAAAATGGTGCTGCGGGGTAAGGCTCCTGATGCTTCGCGGGCCGGAATCCAGCCCTGCAGCCGAGTATAGGGATGCCTGTCCATGGATAGCCGTTCGAGCTATAAATAGCATCAATCAATTCAAGGATTGAATCGATGGAATTTCGCCAGCTCGAGTGCTTCATTGCCGTTGCCGAGGAGTTGCACTTCGGCCGCGCCGCCGAACGCCTGTGCATGACGCAGCCGCCGCTGTCGCGCCAGATCCAGTTGCTGGAGCAGGATCTAGGCGTGACCTTGTTCGAGCGCAACAGCCGGCAGGTCGTACTGAGCGCCGCGGGCCGGCGCTTTCTGCGCGATGCCCGCCACCTGCTGGAGTTTTCGGCGCAGGCCGCCGCCACCGCGCGCCGCACATCCGGTGGTGAAGCCGGCTACATCAAACTGGGTTTTACGGCCGTGGCCTCGTATCGCCTGATGCCGTCGCTGATCATGCAGGCGCGCAAGCTGCTGCCGGGCGTGGAGATCCAGTTGCGCGAAACCGTGACGACCGAGTTGAGCCGCCTGTTGCTGGCCCACGAACTGGACGCCATTCTGGCGCGCAGCGTGCCGCAGCAGGCAGGCATCGAGTCGCGCCTGCTTGAACGCGAACCGCTGGTGCTGGCGCTGCCCGCCGATTCGCCCTTGTGCGAGCACGCCACGGTGCCGCTGCGGTTGCTGCAGGGGCAGCCGTTTGTGCTGTATTCGCCTCGCGAAGGAAAGTATTTCTACGACCGCATCGTGGGCGCTTTCGGCCTGGCGGATGTGCAGCCGCAGTATGTGCAGCGCGCCGGGCAGACGCACACGTTGCTGGCGCTGGTGCGGGCCGGGCTGGGCGTGGGCCTGGTGCCGGATTCCGCGCGCGAGCTGCGTTTTGAAGGTGTCGTGTTCCGGCCGATCGGCCAGCGCGATCTCTACGCGGACATGTACCTTGCCTGGCACGCGCAGCACGACAACCCGGCGCTGGATGCGTTTCTGCAGCGCGTGGCCAGGCGCAACAGCCCGGAAACTGCGGCAAGCCAAGGACAGGCGTGAGCCAGCCTTATATCTAGCGGCGCTTGGGACGGTTCGGCGCAGACAGCGGCGCGCCGACGTGGCTGGCCAACCAGTGTTCGATCTTGTCGTCCCGGCGGGCGGCCCAGTCCTTGCCGATTTCCAGAATGAGCAGGTTGCGCGTGTCGCCATAATCCTGGCCAGGCGCTTTCTGGAACATCTCGCGCCAGATCTCGGAGGCGACCAGTTCCGTCGTCACCAGCACGCCGATTCCCTTCGCGTCGATCCACAAAGGCGCGGCGCGCTCATCCACGTGCGTCTTGATGTTTTCCAGGATTTTTTGCGCGAGCGCGGCGTTGTCTTTGGAGGCCGCGATCAGGACCAGATACTGCCGATGGTCGCTGGACGGCTCGTCGGAATCGCCAAACGGATTTTCCATGATGCTTTCCTTTCGGGTGAGTGTTGCCCGACAGACTGTAATTCATCGGACAAGCGGGGCGGCGTGATTCGCCTGGAAATCCGCCCTAATCACCCCGTCCCGGTCCGCGCGGACGCTTTGGTCTTCCAGCTGCTGCGCCTGGGTCGAGCACGCGCTAAGCACCAGTCTGCATCCGGAACCCGTCTGGTCGCGGCATAACCCCAGGCTGTAATCGCCGGTCCGCTGCCGGTCCCACGCCTTGTCGCCGATGGCGACGATGTGCTGCGCGCCGTTCGCGGCCACCGCCACGCATTGGTTCCTGAAGCTGGCATACACCGCGCAGGTGGCGCGGGGTTCATCTTCTTGGCAAGCGGTGAGCGCGCTGCGGCGGGCCGCGGCGTCGGTGCCATACAGGATCGAGGCGTAATAACGATAGGTTGAAGAGACGATCAGGGCGCCATACAGGTCGGGCGGAACCGGCTGGGCGAGGGCCGCCGCGGAGCAGGCAAGTGACACGAGCAATCCCGATGCAAGGCGTGGCGCCATAGGAATCCCCTGGGGTTCACGACGACGGTAACGGAGCGGCGTCCGCCTTGCCAGCGTTAATAAGACCGGCACCCTAAGACCAGCGCACTCAAACCCGCCCCGATGACAAGACACATCTATCAAGTTGAAACATCCATAGACCATCCAAGTGGATGGTCTATGATTCGATCCATGCCGCCTCGCACCTCTCAACTCGCCTCCACGCCCAAGCCTGCGGACGAAAAAATCACCATCAACCTGGGTTATGTCGACCTGGGCCAGATTGATTTGCTCGTCCAGGAAGGGTTCTACGCCAACCGCACGGACCTCATCCGCACGGCCATCCGCAATCAACTTGCCACCCACGGCGACGCCGTGCGCCAGGCCGTCAGCCGCAAGACGCTGGTGCTGGGCATCCAGCACTACACCGCCCAGGATCTGCTCGCGGTTCAAGCCGCGGGCGAAATGCTTCAGATCCGGGTGCTGGGCCTGGCAACTATTGCCTCCGACGTCACGCCCGAGCTTGCGCTCGCCACGATCGAATCCCTGACGGTACTGGGGGCGCTACATGCCAGCCCCGCCGTCAAAGCCGCCTTGCGTCAGCGCATCCGCTGATCCTGGCGGCGCAGAAAAAGGTCATTCCATGCATCCTGATTTCCAGCACCTCATGCACCGGGCTACCCAGCTCACCCAGGCCGGCGATCTATCGGCGGCAACTGCAGCAATCCAGGCCGCCCTGCGAGGCGGGCTGCCCGCCGCGCCGCGCCGGCAGGACGATGCCGACGTCATCGATGTCGAGGCTTGGGAAGTTCCGGATTCCGCCGGGGCGTCCGACGCGGCGCCGCACGTTTCCGGCGACGCTGCGCAGCCCGTCCCAAAACCCGCCGCCGCGGGCGATACCTTCACGGCGGGGTCATTCCGCAATTCGTCCGGGCAGCGCGCCTACAAGCTGTATGTGCCGCCCAATCCGGATGGCGCGCCGCGTCCGCTGGTCGTCATGCTGCACGGCTGCACGCAGGACGCCGACGATTTTGCGGCGGGCACCGCCATGAATGCGGCCGCCCGCGAGCAGGGCTTCCATGTGCTGTATCCCGTGCAATCGCGCGACGCCAATCCGCAGAAGTGCTGGAACTGGTTCAAGCACAACCACCAGCAGCAAGGCCGTGGCGAGCCGTCCATCCTGGCCGGCATGACGCGCGAGATCATCGCCGCCCACAACATTGATCCCACGCGCGTGTATGTCGCGGGCCTGTCGGCGGGCGGGGCCATGGCAGCGATTCTGGCGGGCGCCTATCCGGAGCTGTTTGCGGCGGCAGGCGTGCATTCGGGGCTGGCTGCGGGCGCGGCGTCGGATCTGCCGTCGGCGCTATCCGCCATGAAGGGCGTGGGCTTGAAAACCGCCGCTCCGGCCAGCAACGGCGTACCTGTCATCGTCTTTCACGGCGACCGCGACGCCACCGTGCATCCGGCCAATGCCGACAGCGTGATCGCGGCCTGCGTGAGGCCCGACGTGCGTGTCGAAACCATTCGCGTGGCGGGCGCCGGCAGCAAGCGCGACAGCACCCGGCATGTGTACCGCGACGCCGCGGGCAACATCGTCGCCGAACGCTGGGACGTCCACGGCGCCGGCCATGCCTGGGCAGGCGGATCGGATCAAGGGTCCTACACGGATCGGACTGGTCCGGATGCGACGGCCGAGATGCTGCGATTCTTCTTCTCGCGCGCGCCCCGCGCTCGGTGATTCGCTAACGTTCAAGCGCGGTCATGGCGGCTTGGATCGCGACCAATGTAGTATCGGCCGTGATTCCCGTTGCATGGAATCACCCATAACCCGCCGTCAACCGGCGACTGGAGCACTGTGAAGATCGTCAAAATCATCGAAGACATGCGTCATGGCGAAGAGGTAGTGACGCGCGCACATGAAACCCCCACCGACGGCGACCTGCTCGCCGCCCTGGACAGGCTGGATGGCGCGGTCTTCAGCTCGACCGCCTTCGTGATTGACGACGACACCGTCATGTCGATCGGCGGCGGCGAGGGCGCCTATGTCGTGTTCATCTCATCCGGCGGCGACACGCGGATCCACACGCTGATCGACCCCGCCAAATCCGAGGATCACGACCAGGACCTGGTGGCGGGCGGCCAATCAGGCAGTTATCCGCAGTTCCAGTGCGTGGACCGTTCCAAGGCGGCATCCGCGCTGTTGTACTTTCACGCGCACGGCGCCGCGTCGCCGGATTTGAACTGGACTAGCGAATAGCCACCGGCTTGCCGTAGAACACCCGCGCGCACAGCAGACCGGCGACAGCGGCGGGCAGGGCGCCCATGAACAGCGGAAATCCCAGCGCTGCCAACGACCTTTCGCGCATGCCGAACGTCAGCAAGAAGACAAAGGCATACGCCGCGCCAATGAGCCCCATGCGCAGGACGGCCAGCCACGACGGCGTGACCGGCTTGAGCGCGCCCGCCGTCATCCCGCAAAAGAGCGCCGGCAAGCCGCCAAACAGATACGCCCACGGCAGCCCATAGAGACCGAACAGGAGTAGTTCCGGATCCTGGGCGCCAATGGACATGGTCACGGCGATAAGCACTATGGCGACGGCCGGTCCCATGAATGTGAAGATCGCAGCGCCGGCCAGCATGTCGCGCGACATGGCGCGGCCGGAGTCGTCGGGCCTGCGCTGCATGCGGCGGTAGACGGCAGCGGCCAGCGTGGACGCGAGAAGCAGGGCGCCAAAGATGTAGATCATCAGGTCAGTTCCGGTTGTTGGGGTGAAGAGGCTTGCGGGTGGCCGGCGTGCTGCTTGCGGGTCGCGCAGTCGTGCGTTCCGCAGGCATGCGCCTGGCCGCCCGCATTGTGCGGGAATCGCGCCGCAAGCGCGTCAAGGCATTTTTTTCTTGCCCAGCAACGTCAGCGTCAGGCTGCGGCCGGTGCGCATGAAGGGATACAGCGCCTTGGACAGGCACGCGTTGCTGAAGATGGTGGCGTTCAGGCGGTTGAACACATCGCTGCCGGTGCTGAGCAAGGCCAGCCGGTGGATGGCGTCCGCGCCCCAATAGTCGCGGCCGTCCAGGTGCAAAAGCATGCCCTGGTTCAAGTCGTAGCCCTGCGCGCGATGGTGCGCGGCCAGGTCGGGATGGTCGCGCATGTTCAGCATGGCGATGGGCCCTGCGGCCTTGCGCAGGCGCATCATCCGCACGTAGTTCGAGCAGAAGGGGCAATCGCCGTCATAAAGCAGGTAGTTTTCGTCGGACTGCATCGTCGGGATCCGTCGGGGTTTGCAGAAACATACCGCAAAAATCCGTTCGGGCGGTCCGCGGGGCGCCGCGTTTTCACGTTACGCCCGCGCCCCGCGATTCTCCAGGCTTCAATTGCAACAGCGTGCGCGCGGTTCAGGTCCGCGGCCGGCGGGCCGGCGATTCCCGGTCCTGGGTCCGCCATCCCGCGCGCAATTCGGCGATCCGGCGCAGCGCGTGCTGCGACATCTTCCACCACCCGAATGGCCGCGGATCCGCCAGCATGCTCATGGCCCGCGCGTAATCCAGGGTCAGGCCGGGAGTCCAGGCCATCGTGAGCGCACGTTTGCGGATTTGCGCGGCCACCCAGAGCTCAGGCGTCAGCAACAGCCGGATCAGCACCCGCCAGCCGGCTTCGCCGCCATGCAGACGCCCCACGACGCCGTCCAGCGCGGCGTCGAGCGCCCGCGACACGGTGCTTGAGCAGTTGCGGTGGGTGAGGTTGTAGGTGGTGTTCTTGCGGTACTCCTGCCAGAAGGCCGCCAGCTTGTCCGCGTCGTAGTTGCGGATCCGCACGCGCACGTTCGAGGGGCACCAGGCGTTCGACTCGGTCACGTAATCGGGCTGATAGACCCCAGGGATGTCGTTGTCGGCCGTGGCGCGAAGCAGCGCGCCGAAGTCGTCGGGCGACCGGTCGATTTCTTCCTTCGGGTACAGGCTGATGTAGACGCCTTCGGGCGACTCCAGCGCCGCGTGGCCGGTGGAGATGACGCCGTTGACGTCGACCGCCGCGATGTAGCGGTCCACCAGCGGATAGCTGCGAGTCTGCGCCTTGGCCGAGCCCGATGGCGTCCAGACATGGACGGTCAGCGCGCGCTCGGAATCGGCGGGCGGGCCGTCCCAGATTTGCGGCGTGGCCTGTTCCGGCCCGGCAGGCGCAAAGCCCACCGACTGCGTGGCGGCAAAGGCGGGGTTGGAGGCCAGATGCCGCACGCGGCGCGCCAGCCACAGCAGCTTCGCGCCGGCAATGCCCAGGAACAGGCCAAGGCAATACGGCACGGTGCCGACGTAATTCGTGGGATAGGGCTGGAAGAAGAAGATCGCCAGCAGAATTTCCGCCACGCCGCCGGCAAACGCGTAGCGCCAGCGCTCGTAGCGCACGACGTACCCCGCGATGCACTGCAGCAACCCATCCACCAGGAACAGCGCGCCGAAGATCATCGACAGGACAAAGTGGCCGTGATGATGCCCCGCCAGAATCAGCCCGCCCGCGATCAGGACGAACAGACCTTTTGCATAGCGCAGCACGCGCTGGCCGCCGACGCCGCTGGAAGCGATCAGCAGCGTGCCCAGGCCTTCGATGATGAAGAGGACGGCAAAGGCGTTGAGCGGAAAGTACAGGGCGTCGTCCAGCGCATCGATGAACACGACGATACCGGCCACGAGGAATACCGCGCCCGCGATGGCCAGCGCGCGCCAGCGCTGGCGCAGGTAAGGGACGCCCAGCAGAAGCAAGACCAACTGCGGCATGACGATGATCCCCACAAAGTCGATAACGTGTACATGAACATAAAAGCAGGCCGGCGCGCGCGTCAATGCGTGACGGCCGGCCACGCCAGATTCAGCGCATGGCGGCGGACGTCCTCCGGCAGGCTCGTCATGAATCGGTTTGCAGCCCAGGCGAAAAATTCGCAGTCCGCAAATTGGGGCCCGATCAAGTGTCATAAATATCTACCCAGACCTATGGTTAACACCTAGTCAAAACAGGCTGGCGGCGTATAATCTTGCTTTGCGCCCGGAGTTACCCATGCGTCTCGTTCAAAAAGCGCTCACCTTCGACGATGTGTTGTTGGTGCCTGCGTATTCCGAGGTGTTGCCGCGCGACACCTCCCTGGCCACGCGCCTGACTCGCAATATCAGCCTGAATATCCCGCTCGTGTCCGCCGCCATGGACACCGTCACCGAATCGCGTCTGGCCATCGCCATGGCGCAAGAAGGCGGCATCGGGATCATCCACAAGAATCTCTCCGCCGACGCCCAAGCGCGTGAAGTGGCTCGCGTCAAGCGCCACGAATTCGGCATCGTGATCGATCCGGTCACCGTCACCCCCCAGATGAAAGTGCGCGACGCCATTGCGTTGCAGCGCCAGCATGGCATCTCGGGCCTGCCGGTCGTCGAAGGCCGCAAGCTGGTCGGCATCGTCACCAACCGCGATCTGCGCTTCGAAGAAAACCTGGATCAGCCCCTGCGCAACATCATGACGCCGCAGGAACGCCTGGTCACCATGAAGGAAGGCGCCACGCTCGAAGAAGCGCAGGCCCTGATGCACAAGCACCGTCTGGAACGCGTGCTGATCGTGAACGACGGCTTTGAACTGCGTGGCCTGGCCACCGTCAAGGACATCGTCAAGAACACCGAACACCCGATGGCCAGCAAGGACGCTCAAGGCCAGCTGCGCGTTGGCGCGGCGGTGGGCGTGGGCGGCAACACCGAAGAACGCGTGGAAAAGCTGGTTGCTGCTGGCGTCGACGTGCTCATCGTCGATACCGCGCACGGCCACTCCAAGGGCGTGCTCGAAGGCGTGCGCTGGGTCAAGCAGAACTATCCCAAGGTTGAAGTCATCGGCGGCAACATCGCCACCGCTGCCGCCGCGCGCGCGCTGGTCGAACATGGCGCCGACGGCGTCAAGGTCGGCATCGGCCCCGGCTCCATCTGCACCACGCGTATCGTGGCCGGCGTCGGCGTGCCGCAAATCCACGCCATCTCCGAAGTCGCCAAGGCGCTGGAAGGCACGGGCGTTCCGCTCATCGCCGACGGCGGCATCCGCTACTCGGGCGACGTCGCCAAGGCGCTGGCCGCCGGCGCGTTCGCGTGCATGATGGGCGGCATGTTCGCCGGCACCGAAGAAGCGCCCGGCGAAGTCGTGCTGTTCCAAGGCCGGTCGTACAAGTCGTACCGCGGCATGGGCAGCCTGGGCGCCATGACGGAAGGCTCGGCCGACCGCTACTTCCAGGACCCGGCCAACAACGCCGACAAGCTGGTCCCCGAAGGCATCGAAGGCCGCGTCCCCTACAAGGGCAGCGTGCTCGCCATCATTTACCAACTGGTCGGCGGCATCCGCGCCTCCATGGGCTACTGCGGCGCCGCCACCATCGACGACATGCGCACCAAGACCGAGTTCGTGGAGATCACCTCCGCGGGCGTGCGCGAGTCCCACGTGCACGACGTGCAGATCACCAAGGAAGCGCCTAACTACCGCGCCGACTGATCCGCACAGTCAACTACAATGTCATGCATCACGCACCGGCAGATCCGCAAAGAACAGCGGGTCTGCCGGTGCGGTTTTATTTCCAACGGGTAGAGTCTCCATGCACCAGCGCATTCTTATCCTCGACTACGGTTCGCAAGTCACCCAGCTGATCGCCCGCCGCGTTCGCGAAGCCGGCGTCTATTCCGAAGTCCACCCTGGCGACGTCGACGACGCTTTCGTGCGCGAACAGCAGGCGCAGGGTCTGAAGGGCATCATCCTGTCCGGCAGCCACGCTTCGGCCTACGAAGAAGGCTCCATGCGCGTGCCGCACGCCGTGTTCGAGCTGGGCGTTCCCGTGCTGGGCATCTGTTACGGCATGCAGTCCATGGCGCAGCAACTGGGCGGCGTGGTCAGCTTCTCCGACCACCGCGAGTTCGGCTACGCCGAAGTCCGCGCCCATGGCCACACCAAGCTGCTCGAAGGCCTGGAAGACTTCAGCACGCCCGAAGGCCACGGCATGCTCAAGGTCTGGATGAGCCACGGCGACAAGGTCACCGAGCTGCCCCCGGGCTTCAAGCTGATGGCTTCCACGCCGTCCTGCCCCATCGCCGGCATGGCCGACGAAGACCGCCGCTTCTACGCCGTCCAATTCCACCCCGAAGTCACGCACACCGTCCAGGGCAAGGCCATGCTGGCCCGCTTCGTGAACGAAATCTGCGAATGCACGGGCGACTGGAACATGCCCGACTACGTCTCTGAAGCCGTCGCCCGCATCCGCGAGCAGGTCGGCACGGACGAAGTCATCCTGGGCCTGTCCGGCGGCGTGGACTCCTCGGTTGCCGCCGCACTGATCCACAAGGCCATCGGCGACCAGCTCACCTGCGTCTTCGTCGACCACGGCCTGTTGCGTCTGGACGAAGGCAAACAGGTCATGCAGACCTTTGCCGAAAACATGGGCGTGAAGATCATTCACGTCGATGCCACCGCGCAATTCATGGGCAAACTGGCCGGCGTCGCCGACCCCGAAGCCAAGCGCAAGATCATCGGCCGCGAATTCGTCGAAGTCTTCCAGGAACAAGCCGGCAAGCAACAAAGCGCCAAGTGGCTGGCCCAAGGCACGATCTACCCCGACGTCATCGAATCCGCCGGCGCCAAGACGGGCAAGGCCACGTCGATCAAGTCGCACCACAACGTGGGCGGCCTGCCGGACACGCTGAACCTGCAACTCTTGGAACCCCTGCGCGAACTCTTCAAGGACGAAGTCCGCGAACTGGGCGTGGCGCTGGGTCTGCCGCCGCAGATGGTGTATCGCCATCCGTTCCCGGGTCCGGGTCTGGGTGTGCGCATCCTGGGCGAAGTGAAGCATGAATATGCCGAACTGCTGCGCCGTGCCGATGCGATCTTTATTGAAGAGCTGCGTAATACCAAGGACGAGGCCAGCGGCCTGACCTGGTACGAGCTGACCTCGCAGGCGTTTGCCGTGTTCCTGCCGGTGAAGTCGGTGGGGGTGATGGGCGACGGGCGTACGTATGAGTATGTCGTGGCGCTGCGTGCGGTGCAGACGTTTGACTTCATGACCGCGGATTGGGCGCCGCTGCCGCATCCGTTGTTGGCTCGCGTTTCGTCGCGGATTATCAATGAAGTGCGCGGGATCAATCGGGTGGTGTACGACGTGTCGAGCAAGCCGCCGGCGACGATTGAGTGGGAGTGATCCTGCGGCCGGCATAAACCGGCCTCAAGCCGTAAGCATGACGCCGAAAGCCCGCTTAACCGCGGGCTTTCGTCATTTTTGACCGGACGGGGGGTGGTGTTTCGTTATCTCTTGCTCCGTGACCATCCCCAGCGGAATCCATAGAAAGCCAAGGTGAATATGGGGGCCGTTACTGCGGCGGACAGCAGGCTTTTGTCGAACGGAAGAAGCCTGACGTAGTACGCAACCAGATACACCGTTGCGAAGCAGACCAGGAAAATGCCGATCGCAGTCCGTCCAACATTGGGTTTGGAAGATAGCGCGCTCTTCCTGGCGCTGGACGAGGCAATGAAGATCAGGACGGTGTTCGTGGCAATCATGAGAGCTTCATCGTTGGTCATGGCGCGCGTTCGAATAGCGGTGATGGTGCTGTGGAGGCTAATCGGCCGCGAAGAGGGATGCCAATAAGAACAATCCGATTCGCGACGGCGCCGTCGAACGCCTAGGCCGCTCATCGGGGGGCCATAAATGGTGTCAGACCATTGATATACTGCCCGATCTCATTTAGGTAACAACCAACAGGAGATATCGGATGCGCTTAAAGGCCCTTGCACTTGGTTTGATGACTGTTAGTGGTACGTCGGTGGCTGCACCCGACAGCACGCAAACCTTACAGCAGGCCTTGAAGCAAGTACCGCAGGTGGTGTTGAGCGCCCCTGAAGCGATACAGATATCTTTCCTCAACGTGCAAGCCTGGCGAAGCCTTGAAAAGGCCGGCCCCACCGCCGACGCCATGCGCCGGCTGTCCATCGCACAAACCATCACTCCCCTTCAATTCATTGGCCACGGTCTGGACAAATGGTCCGATAGCGCCCATATCCCGTTCGACGAGTTGTCCTATTTCGCCGGATTTGGCCAGTCGCCCAGCAATGTCACCTACTGGGGGCTGAAGGACAAACAAGCTGCGGCGAAGTTTGTGGATCGACTGAAGCAGGCTGAGTTCAAACCGGTGGACGGCGATGTGGCCGGCCTGATGGCGAACGGTGAGCCCAATAAGCCCGATCTGACCAAAGCCACCGGGCAGCAGCCGTGGCGGGGCACGATGGGCATGCCGACGTTTGTCTTGCCGCTTGATACGGCGTTGGTGCAGGCGGCAGGGCCGACGGGAATGAAGACGCTGTCCCAGACTGCGCCGTCCGTTGCGGACAGCGAGATCGTGGCGGCTGCCGTGGCCGGGTTGAAGGAAGCCGTGCCTGCGGATGGGGGGAAGATCGTGCAAGCGGCCGTCATCTCGCCGGTGTTTGGTCTGCAAGGGGTCGATCCGGCCAAGGTGTTGTCGGGATCGCCCGCCGATCTGGATAGCGCGAAGCAGAAGCTTCAGGCGGCCGCGGCGTCCAGTGGGCGCGGCATTCCGCCTTACTTTGGGGGCATCATTGCCGATGTGCAGGTCAAGGATGCGCCGGCGGTTGTGATTGCTTTGTCGTACGCAGATTGCGCCGTCGCCCAGCAGGCGGTCGATGGTGTTGGCGCTGCGTGGAAGCAGGGCATGGCAGCGGCGGTGCAGGCCGATGTGAAGGGGCGGACCGTTCAGGCTGGCAAGCTATGCGCGGCGGTCGTCAGCTTGACTGCTCCGAAAGCTGAGAATGTGGGCAACCCGATTCTTAGCCAGATCATGAACCGATATATGCAGCGCGACGCTTCGGTTCTGCAGATCGGTTCTTCGCAGCAGTAACGGACCGAGTTCCGAATCTGCGACTTGATGCGCAGGTTCGGAAGTCGCCGCACCGAGCATAGGGGGGCAGGCGGCACGCCGTGTTGCTTGCACCCGCCTTGCGCTTCAGCAGTAATGCCAGCGGCCAGCTGGCCTCCCGATGACGCGAGGCGCAATGAATGTCATGCGCCAGATCCGCCGTCAATGGGCGGAGCAAAGACCCTCGATGACTCGACGTGCGTGAGTGATGAACGCCTCGGTTTCAGTCGCATGCCGCTGCGCCAGATCGTCCGGCGCTTGCCCAAGATAAATCGCCCGCGCGTGGTTGAGGATCGGCCGATACTGCGGTTCGATTCGCGCCAGCAGCCACGTCGCCGCGTCCGCCTTCGACGCGATTTCTCCCGTTTCAGCCGTGTACCAGATGCGCGCCAGCGCCAGGATGATGTTGCGCTCGTCGTCCGCCCAGTCTTCCGGCAGGTTCCATTGGGCAACGGTGTCGAGCAGCGCACGCGTCAGATCTTGGCGCGGAACGGCTTCAAAAAGCTGGTCGGCGGGCGGGCCGACGACCGGGATGCTGTGGCCCAACACCTTTGTCAGAACGATGGCGAGGTCGTGGTCTTGCATGGGCGGCTCCACGATGCCCGCCAGCAAGTCTTCGCGCAGCCATTCGCCAAACTGAAGCTCCCGGCGGGCCGGGTGGCGCCAAGGCACGACATGCTGAAGCGTCATCACGGTGACTTCAAGCGCGCGCAAACTGGACGACTGGCCCGGTGGCGCGGAGACCGTCAGCAGTTCTATCGCCAACGCACGGAGCGCGTCCGCGTCGGGCGACTCGGTCACGGTGACGAGCAGGTCGATATCGCTGTGAGGTTGCAGGCCGCCGTCGACGGCGGAGCCGAACAGATGGATGGCGGCGAGGCGGACGCCGAGATGGCGTTCGATGATGTGTTTGGCGTCATCGATCTGCGTCGCGATTGCGGTAGGCGGGACTTGGGTCATGCAAGGATAATAGCCAAGCGTCCGCGCCTTGGGCAGTCCGACGGTCGCGGCGGGTGATCGGCATCCCTCAACAGCAGCCCGATACCCGCGGCGAGCCAGTCCATATCCATAACCGTTCTCACCAAAGCTTCATGACCAACTATCCCCAACTATTCAGTCTTCAAGGCAAGGTCGCGGTCGTACTCGGTGCGGCGTCAGGCATCGGCCAGGCGTCGGCGCACGCGCTGGGCGCGATGGGCGCTTACGTGATGTGCGCAGACCGCGACGAAGGCGGCGCGCAGGCCACCGGGCAGCAGATCATCGACGGCGGCGGCGCGGCCGGCTGGATGCAGACCGATGCCGCCAGCGGCGAGTCCATCGCGCAGTTGGCCGCCAGGGTTTTAACCGAGCAAAAAAGGATCGACATTGCGGTGGCGACGCCGGCGTTGAACATCCGCAAGCTGATCGTCGATTACACGGAAGACGAGTTCGATCAGGTGGTGAACTTGAACCTGCGCGGCGCGTTTCACTTCATGCGCCACTTCGGCCGGCCGATGATGAAGCAGGGCGCGGGCAGCCTGATCCTGTGTTCGTCGATGCGCGCCGTGACGATCGAGCCCGGGCTGGGCATTTACGCGGCCACGAAGGCCGGGATCGAGCAGATGGTCAAGGCGTTTGCGGCCGAGGTCGGCAGCTACGGCGTGCGCGTCAATGCGGTGATGCCTAGCATTATCGAGACCCGTCTGACCGAGCCACTGAAGGAACGTCCCGAGATCTACAACACCTACGCCGGCCACACGGTATTGAACCGCTGGGGCCAGCCTTCCGAGGTGGGTGCTGCGGTGGCGTTCTTGGCATCGGATGCCGCGAGCTATATCTCGGGCAGCAGCCTGGCGGTGGATGCGGGGTGGACGGCGATCGACGGGCCGCCCACGGGGCTGACGCAGACGCGGCCGTCTGCATAATCGCGGTGGCGCTTGTTGGCGTTACGATTGTGAGCCTTGAGTTCCCTCGCACGCCGGCCTGACTGGCCGATTTGCCGCTACCGACTTCCAACGCCTGGCCGTTCAGACGCGCGAGGCTTGCCCCGGAGAATGCTCACGTGATGACGTTTGAATCGCAGAAGGGGAAATACTTCGTCCTTAGCGCAAGCCACTGGGGCGATGGCATTGGCCCGGGCCTGGTAATCGCCAACGAGGAAAAGCTGATTCGGCCCGGCATGTACACGATGGAAGCGCCCGACGGCGATCCTTCGCAATATTGCGAACGGCCGCACATCGTCCATGTGCTGGAAAAAGGCGGGGCGCTTCGGCAATTCGAGCAGTGGTGCGGCATCTGGATCGTCTCGGAGTCGTTGAGGCACGTCTTCGAATCCGTCGATCCCGAGGCCTTTGTATTCAGCGCTTGCGACTATACGCAGGCCGACGGCTCGCCAGGACCGCAGTATTATTTTTGCAGCGTGATTCGCACGCTCGATGCGCTGGATGTGGGAGCGTCGCGGGTCAAGAAAAAGTACGACCGGAATTTTCTGACCGGCGAAGACGAGCTGTATTACAGCGTCGTGGGCGGCGCCAATCTCGTATTTCGAGACGAGCGCGTCGGCAATGCGCACATATTCCGCCAGACGCTGATGTCGATCGACCCGGTGGTCGACCGGGTGATGTATGACGCGCTGAATGCCGCGGATTTGGATGGCGTGCGGCTGCGGGACGCGGCGGATTTGTGATTGCAACTGCCGCCCGGCGAGTGCGCCGGGCGGCAGGCTGATCTGCACTTATCCCTGATCCCTGACCGCGACCCCTTAGCCCAGACGGCCCATGATGCTCAGCGCCACCGCTTCCGCAATCTTGATCCCGTCCACCCCCGCCGACAGAATTCCGCCCGCATAACCCGCACCTTCGCCCGCGGGAAACAATCCTTGCGTATTGATGCTTTGCAGCGTCTCGTTATCCCGCTTGATGCGGATAGGCGAAGACGTCCGCGTTTCCACGCCCGTCAGCACGGCATCGGGCATGTTGAAGCCCTTGATGCTCTTATCGAAGGCCGGCAGAGCCTCGCGAATGGCGGTGATGGCGAAGTCGGGCAGGGCGGTGGCCAGGTCGGTCAGATGGACGCCCGGCGTGTAGGACGGCTGCACCGTGCCGAATTCGGTCGAGGCCTTGCCTTGCAGGAAATCCCCCACCAACTGCCCCGGCGCGCTGTAGTTGCGGCCGCCCAGCTCGAAAGCCTGGGATTCCCATTTGCGCTGGAAGTCGACACCGGCCAGCACGTGCTCGGGGTAGTCGACTTCGGGTGAGATGCCTACAACGATGCCGGCGTTGGCATTGCGTTCGTTGCGCGAGTACTGGCTCATGCCGTTGGTGACGACGCGGTTGGGTTCGGACGTGGCCGCGACAACCGTGCCGCCGGGGCACATACAGAAGCTGTAGACGGAACGGCCGTTGCTGGCGTGATGCACCAGCTTGTAGTCGGCGGCGCCCAGGATCGGGTGGCCGGCGTTGGGGCCGAAGCGCGCGCGGTCGATGAGCGACTGCGGGTGTTCGATCCGGAAGCCAATGGAGAAGGGCTTGGCCTCCATGAAGACGCCCTGGTCGCGCAGCATCTGGAAGGTGTCGCGCGCGCTGTGGCCGATGGCAAGGGCGACATGATCGGCTTCGATGTGCTCGCCGTTTGCCAGCGTGACGCCGGTGACCTTGCCGTTCTCGCGGTGCAGCGTTTCAACCCGGCTGGAGAAGCGGACTTCGCCGCCCAGCTTGGTGATGGTGTCGCGCATGACTTCGACCATGCCGACCAGGCGGAACGTGCCGATGTGAGGCTTGCTGACGTAGAGGATCTCCTCGGGCGCACCGGCCAGGACGAATTCCTTCAAGACCTTTTCGCCGTAGTGCTTGGGGTCCTTGATCTGGCTGTAGAGCTTGCCGTCCGAGAACGTGCCCGCGCCGCCTTCGCCGAACTGGACGTTGGAGTCCGGGTTCAGGATCCGTTTGCGCCACAGGCCCCAGGTGTCCTTGGTGCGTTCGCGCACGGCCTTGCCGCGTTCCAGGATGATGGGTTTGAAGCCCATTTGCGCCAGGACGAGGCCGGCGAAGAGACCACAGGGGCCGGTGCCGATGACGATGGGGCGCTTGTTCAGCGTCGCGGGCGCCTGGGCGACGAATTTGTATTCGGTGTCCGGAGACGGCTTGACGTTGCGGTCGTCGTGAAAGCGCTGGAGCAGCGCGGCTTCGTTGGCCACGTCGACATCCAGCGCGTAGATGAGCAGGATGCTGTGCTTTTTGCGCGCATCGTAGCTGCGCAGGAAGATGGTGTAGCCGTCCAGGTCGCTGGCCGGAATGCCCAGTTTCTTGAGGATTGCCGCGGGCAGTTCCTCGGGCGTGTGGTTCAACGGCAGCTTGATTTCAGACAGACGCAACATGCTTGGGGTCCAGACAGAGGGGCGATCACAACGTCGCCAAACGCGGATTGTACTGGACCGCCGCCGCCGTCGGCAGGCCTGGCTCGTGCGGCCGGACCCCCCCGTTTTTACCGCTGCGCGTCCCCGGTCCGCCACCATGCCGTGCCCGCTTGCGGCGCCTCGATATCGACGCGCTCTCCCATGACCGGTGTGGCCAGATCGACGCCATGGTCCCGCGCCAATGCCGTGATGCGCTCGAAAGGCTGCTCCCACGGATGCATGGCCAGGTCGAAGGTGCCGTTGTGGATCGGCAGCAGCCAGCGGCCGCGCAGATCCAGGTGCGCCTGAAGGGTCTCTTCGGGCTGCATGTGGACGAAGGCCCAGCGCGCGTCGTACGCGCCGGTTTCCATGAGGGTCACGTCGAATGGGCCATAAGCGTCGCCGATAGCCTTGAAACCGTCGAAGTAGCCGGTGTCGCCGCTGAAAAAGACGCGCAGGTCGGCGTCCTGGATGACCCAGGAGGCCCACAGGCTGCGGTCGCTGTCGGTGAGGCCGCGGCCGGAGAAGTGCTGGGCGGGCGTGGCGGTCAGGCGCAGGCCGTCGACCTCGGTGGACTGCCACCAGTCCAGTTGTTCGACGCGGGCCGGGTCGATGCCCCAGGCCACCAGTTGGTCGCCGACGCCCAGCGGGGCGATGAAACGCGCCGTTTTCCCCGCAAGCTGCGCGGTGGCGGCGCGGTCCAGGTGGTCGTAATGGTTGTGGGACAGGATGACGCCGGCGATCGGGGGCAGGTCGTCGATGCTGATGGGCGGCGCGTGAAAGCGGGCGGGGCCGGCCCATTGCACGGGCGAAGCGCGTTCGGAGAAGACCGGGTCGGTCAGCCAGAAGCGGCCGCGCAGTTTCATGAGGATGGTGGAGTGTCCAAGCCGGTAGAGGCTGCGGTCGGGGGCGGCTTCCAGAGCTGCGCGGTCCAGTGCGCGCACCGGGATGGCGATGTCGGGAACCGTGCCGCGTGGCTTGGCAAAGAGGACGGTCCAGGCGAGTTTGAGGCCTTTCCAGAAGCCCATGGCGGGGCGCGGGCGCGGATTGCTGAAACGTCCGTCACGCTGCTGAGGGGATTGCGGGTAAAGGGGCAAGGCGCGGCGGTTGCAGGCGGTGAGGACGGTCACGGCGGGTGTTCCCATGAGTTTCGAAAAATGGCGCGACGGCGGTGAACCGCTTGCGCCAAAAATTACACTGCACAGTGTAGTTTCCAAAATCAAAAAAGTACACCGTCCGGTGTAGAATTTCGCCCATGTCAAAGATAGCCCCCGATTCCGCCAAGGAACGCCCGCCCAAACGCCTGACCGACCGCAAGCGAGAGGACATCGTGCGCGCGGCGGTGGAGGAATTCCGCACCGCGGGGTTCGAGGCCACCAGCATGGACCGCATCGCTCAGGCCGCTGGGGTGTCCAAGCGCACGGTCTACAACCATTTCCCGAGCAAGGAGGCGCTGTTCGCGCTGATGTTGGAGCAGTTGTGGGCCAGCAGCGCGGCCAGCGTCGACATGGCCTACCGGCCGGACCTTCCGCTGGCGCAGCAATTGCGTCAGTTGCTGATGCAGAAACTGGAGTTGCTGGGCGACGCCAGCTTCATTGATCTGGCGCGGGTCGCCATGGCGGAAATCATCCATTCACCGGACCGCGCACAGGACATCGTGTGCCGGATGGACGAGAAGGGCAGCGGAGTGACAGCCTGGGTCCAGGCGGCGATTGAGGACGGGCGTCTGAAAGCAGTCGACCCGGGCTTTGCGGGCCACCAACTGGAAGGGTTGGTCAAAGGCTTTGCGTTCTGGCCGCAGGTCACGCTGGGGCAGCCGCCATTGAAAAAGGCAGAGCGTGAGCGCGTGGCGGATTCAGCGGTTGGGATGTTCTTGGGGTACTACGCGCAGGCTAAGTGAATCAGCGTGCGTTCGCAGGTTGCGCGCCGACGCAACGCGCGTCAGAAAAGCTTCAGCGCCTGTGCCACCCACAGCGCCAAGCCGATCGCGATGCCGATCAGAAGCGTCTTGCGCAGGCCCCCGCCTGTAGGAACCGCGCCTGGCGCCGGGCCGGCCTCAACGCTGTCAGTGGATGCGCGTGGCGACGGGCTCGCCGCCGCGTCAGGTGATTCGGTCTCGATGGTGAACACGGGCCGCGCCTGCCGATCGGGCATCAGGCCGATCAGGTCCTTGTCGTCCAAGCCCGCGCCGCGCAGCATGTCCCACAGCCCATCCATGGCCTGGCCATTACGCAGGGTCTCGATGCGTTCGCGCGCCGCGCGGGGCACTTCGTCCACGCTTGCGTAGCGGCGTCCGTTCACGGTGACGGCGCCATCGTCGATCTGGACCTCGAACGTCTCGCCGTTTTCGGTGCCTGAATAGCGCCACGATTCACTGACCGTCACGCCATCCATTCCGCCGTCCAGCAGGGCTTCGATTTCCGTGCGCTGCTCGGGCGTGAGGTCGGTTGTGGAACTCCAGCTACGAGTGGTCGTCGAACTGCGCCAGGTCTTTGTGTTGTCGTTCATGGGGATCAGTCGTGGGTTGCAGGGGCCGCCGGCAATGCCGTTGCCTCGGCCTTCAGGCGTCGCGCATTGCCGCGCAAATATACCGAATCCATTCACCTTGCTGTCAGAAAAGCCCGCATTTGCGGGCTTCTTACGTTGTCCTTAATGCAAAAGACTTTCCCACGTCAAGAAATTCCATCTGATACGGTCGAACGAGCGGATCAGAAGCGCATAATGCCGACACCTGCTCTTACGTCCCTTTTCAAAGAGCAGTGTTGATTTTGAGCAAGAAAAGAGCGTGTTGTCACTAGCTCGGGCAGTTCGTGTTTCCAGGTTGCATGTTCGGTAGCGCGCTAGGACAACTTGGAGTAATCACGGAGATGTCCATGACTGATGACGCACAGCCGCGCCGGCGGTTTCTGCAAACGATGGCCATTGTGCCAGCGTCGACGCTGGCGATCGGCGGCCTGACCGTCGGCTGTACCAACGCCGCCGACGGCAACGCCGCAAAAGCGGCCAAGCCCTACGAGCCCACCTATTTCACCAAGGCCGAATGGGCCTTCATCGTTGCCGCGGTGGATCACCTGATTCCCGCCGACGAGTATGGCCCTGGCGCCATCGTGGCCGGTGTGCCCGAGTTCATCGACCGTCAGATGGAAACGCCCTTTGGCCACGGCAAGCTGTGGTACATGGATGGGCCGTTCCACACCGACCAGGTGCCGGAACTGGGCTACCAGATCGACCAGAATCCCCGCCAGGTCTATCGCAACGGCATCGAGGCCTGTGATGCCTGGTGCGTGAAGACGCACGGCAAGGCATACGCCGAGCTCGACAAGGCCCTGCAGGAACAGATCCTGAAGGATCTGCAGTCGGGCAAGATCGCGTTCGAATCCGTGCCGTCCAAGACGTTCTTCAGCTTCCTGCTAGCCAACACCAAGGAAGGTTTCTTTGCCGATCCGATCTACGGCGGCAACAAGAACATGGTGGGCTGGAAGATGGTGGGCTTTCCCGGCGCGCGCGCCGATTTCATGGACTGGGTCGACCAGCCCAACGTGAAGTACCCCTATGGCCCCGTGTCGATCTCTGGGGAGAAGGGTTAAATCATGGCGATCAAGAAAGACAAAGTTGATGCGGTGCTGGTCGGATTCGGCTGGACCGGCGCGATCCTGGGTCAGGAACTGACCGAAGCGGGCTTGCAGGTGCTGGCGCTGGAGCGCGGCGGCATGCAGGACACGCCCAAGGACGCCGAATACCCCAAGGTGATTGACGAGCTGAAGTATTCGGTGCGCGGTTATCTGTTCCAGGACCTGTCCAAGGAAACCGTGACGATCCGCCACGGCGTGGACGACGTGGCGGTGCCGTATCGCCAGAACGGTTCGTTCCTGTTGGGCACGGGCGTGGGCGGCGCGGGCTTTCACTGGAACGGCATGCACTACCGCGTGCTGCCCGAAGAACTGGAACTGCGCACGCGTTATGAGACGCGCTATGGCAAGAAGTTCATTCCGGAAGGCATGACGATCCAGGACTTCGGCGTGACGTACGACGAGCTGGAACCGTACTTCTCGAAGTTCGAGTACGTGTGCGGCACGTCGGGCAAGGCCGGCAACCTGGACGGCAAGATCGTCGAAGGCGGCAACCCGCTGGAAGGCAAGCGCAGCAAGGAATTCCCGCTGCCGCCGCTGGCCACGACCTACGGCGCCTCGCTGTTCGACAAGGCCGCGCGCGAAGTCGGCTTCAATCCGTATCCCACGCCGGCCGCCAATGCGTCCGGCCCGTACACCAATCCGTACGGCGTGCGCCTTGGCCCCTGTAACTTCTGTGGCTTCTGCGAGAACTACGGCTGCTACATGTATTCGAAGGCCTCGCCGCAGACCACCATTCTGCCGGTGCTGCTGAAGAAGCCGAATTTCGAGCTGCGCACGCGTGCGCAGGTCATCAAGGTCAATCTGGATTCGACCGGCAAGAAGGCCGTGGGCGTGACGTACATCGACGCAGACGGCAACGAGATCGATCAGCCCGCGGATCTGGTGATCCTGTCGGCGTACCAGATGCACAACGTGCGCCTCTTGCTGCTGTCGGGCATCGGCAAGCCGTATGACCCGAAGACCAACGAAGGCGTGGTCGGCAAGAACTACGCGTACCAGATGAACGGCGCGGTCAATGTGCTGCTGCCCAAGGGTACGCAGTTGAACCCGTTCGTCGGCACTGGCGCCGGCGGCGTGGGCATGGACGACCTGAACGGCGACCAGTTCGACCACGGCCCGCTGGGCTTTGTGGGCGGCGCCAGCATCCGTCACGTGCGCTACGGCGGCCGTCCCATCAAGCAGACGCCGACGACGCCGGGCACTCCGACGTGGGGCACCGCCTGGAAGGCCGGCGTGCAGGACGCGTATCAGCGCTTCATGACGATCGGCATTTCCGGTTCGGTGATGTCGTACCGTGACGCGTATCTGTCGCTCGATCCGACCTACAAGGACGCCTATGGCCAGCCGCTCTTGCGCATGACGTTCGACTGGCACGACAACGAGTTCGACATGCTGGGCTACATGGGCAAGCGCATGGAGACCGTGGCCAAGGCCATGAATCCTGAAAAGCACTTCGTGGCCGTGCGCAAGAAGGGCGCGCGCTACGACACGCGCGTCTACCAGAGCACGCACAACACGGGCGGCGCCATCATGGGCTCCAACCCCAAGGAAAGCGTGGTCAACAAGTACCTGCAGAGCTGGGACGTGCCGAACGTGTTCGTGATGGGCGCCTGCGTGTTCCCGCAGAACATGGGCTACAACCCGACCGGTCTGGTCGGCGCGCTGGCCTACTGGGCGGCTCAGGCGATCCGCGAGCAGTACCTGAAGAACCCCGGCCCGCTGGTCCAGGCTTAAGGAGACGGAACAATGATCAAGCACACCATTGTTGCGGCCTTCTCGGCCCTGTCTGCCCTGGCTGCCGGCGCCGCGTTCGCGGCCGGCGGCACGCCCGCATCGACCGACGCGCAAATGATCAAGCAGGGCGAGTACCTGTCGCGCGCCGGCGACTGTATCGCCTGCCACACGGCCTCGGGCGGCAAGCCCTTTGCCGGCGGTCTGGGCATCGATTCGCCGCTGGGCATGATCTATTCGACGAACATCACGCCGGATAAGGAAACGGGCATCGGCAATTATTCGTACGAGGACTTCGACCGGGCCGTGCGCCACGGCGTGGCCAAGGACGGACATTCGCTGTACCCGGCCATGCCGTACACCGCCTACGCCAACGTCACGCCGGACGATGTGAAGGCCTTGTATGCCTACTTCATGCACGGCGTTGAGCCCGTGAAGCAGGAAAACAAGGACACCGATATCGTCTGGCCGATGTCGATGCGCTGGCCGTTGACGGTGTGGCGCTGGGTGTTTGCGCCCGACGTCGTGACGGCGCCGGTCACCATCGACGCCAGCGGCGCCGACAAGCAGGCGCTGCTGCGCGGCCGCTACCTCGTTGAAGGCCTGGGCCATTGCAGCACCTGCCACACGCCGCGCGGCGTGGCCTTGCAGGAAAAGGCGCTGACCGACGCGGACGGCTCGGCCTTCCTGTCGGGCGGCGTGGTCGAAGGCTGGCTGGCCAAGAACCTGCGCGGCGACGCGACCGACGGCCTGGGCGCCTGGACCAAGGAAGACATCACGACCTTCCTGAAGTCCGGCCGCAACGGTCATTCGGCAGCGTTCGGCGGCATGGCGCAGGTGGTCGAGGAAAGCACGCAGCACCTGACCGACGACGACCTGAATGCCATCGCGGTGTACCTGAAGAGCCTGCCCCCAGTGAACAAGGACGCCACCAAGCCGCTGGCCTATGACGAGTCCGTGGCGAATGCGCTGCGCGCCGGCAAGGACAAGAGCGATGGCGCCATGGCCTTCCTGAACAACTGCGCGGCTTGCCATCGCAGCACGGGCAAGGGCTACACCGAGACGTTCCCGCAGCTGGCGCTGAGCTCGACGGTCAACTCGGCCGATCCGGCCTCGTTGATCCACATCGTGCTCAAGGGCGCCCAGATGCCGGGCACGGCATCGGCCCCGACCGCGTACGCGATGCCGGGCTTTGACTGGCGCATGACCGACAAGGAAGTCGCCGACGTGGTGAGCTTCGTGCGGTCGAGCTGGGGCAACAAGGGCGCGGCAGTCAGCGCGTCCGACGTGGCCAAGGTCCGCAAGGACATCGGCGCCGCGCCGCAGCCGGTGCGCGCGCAGTGATGTGACGATGTCGTGATTGACTGTTCCGCCGCTTGGCCGGTGGGATGGCAAACGGCGCCGGAGAGCTTGAGGCTTTCCGGCGCCGTTTTTCTTGTGCTGTTTCCCTGTGCGTTTTTTACGCGATGCCGCATGCGGGGTTTGACAAGCTGCAATCATCGGAGCAAGCTGCGCAGCATGTCCCGGACACACGCGCCTTTCGCCCTGATTATTACCACCATCGGTTTGATGGTGGGCTAGCGCGTTTACCGGACATCGCTACACAAACCCGCCACGAGGCGGGTTTGTCGTTTCCGCCTCCTGGTTTTCTTCCGACAGGAGCTTTCCATGCCTTCCCCTGAAACCGTCCTCGACGCTGCCGAACCCATGCTGCATTTTCTGTGCGGCAAGATCGGCTCGGGCAAGTCCACGCTGGCTGCCCGATTGGCGGCGCAGCCCCGGACCCTGCTGCTCAGTGAAGACCGCTGGCTGGCGGCGCTGTATCCGGGCGAGATCGTGGACGTGGCGGACTACGGGCGCTGCGCCAGCCGCCTGCGCAATGCGATGGGCAGCCATGTCGTGGCGTTGGTGGCGGCGGGGCTGTCGGTGGTGCTGGATTTTCCGGCCAATACGCGCCGCAGCCGCGAGTGGCTGCGCGGCGTGGCCCAGGAGGCCGGATGCGCCCACACGCTGCATTACCTGGACGTGTCCGACGCGGTCTGCAAGGCCCGGCTGCGGGTGCGCAATGCCTCGGGCGAGCACCCCTTTACCACCAGCGACGCCGAGTACGACGCCATCACGGCGTATTTTGTGGAGCCGGATGAGGCAGAGGGCCTGACCATCGTACGTGACGCTTCGACAGAAACCGGGCAGGCCGGCCTGCTATGATTACTGGATAAATAAACAGTCCACCCGGCCGCCGCCGATGTTGCCCCCCCACCGTTACTACTATCTGCACAATTTCCAGCGCGCGCTAGCGTGGGTCTCGGACCGCTACGCCGACCTGCTGGATGAAGACGATTGCCGCTTTCTGGCGGATTTCGCGGCGTTGCCGCAGGCGTCGCAGGCGTTGATGGTGCGCATGCTGATGCGGCGCGGGCCGTGGTTTCGCGCCAGCCGGCTGGTGTACGACGAGATCCCGGCCGTCCACGAGGCGGCCGCAGCGCTTGAAGCGTTGGGGTGGCTGGACCGGCGGGCGCCCATGTCGCTGGACGAACTATTTGCGCTATTGACCAAGCCCGAGCTGTGCCGGGTCTTCGCATCGCAGACGGCAGCCAGGCCGGGCGTGCGCAAGGCCGACATGCTGGAGACGCTGCGGGCGGACATGCCCGACGCCCGGCCGTTCTGCGGCTGGGCGCCCGAATCCCTGGAAGCCGTCTGGCGGGTGATGGTGGCGGACCGCTGCGAACGGCTGCGCCTCATGTTCTTCGGCAATCTGCATCAGGATTGGTCGGAGTTCGTGCTGGCGGATCTGGGCGTATTTCAATACGAGACCGTGCCGTTTGATGCGGCGTCGCGGGCATTCCAGACGCGGGCGGACGTGGACTGCTACCTGGCGTTGCATGCGTGCCGGCAGGCGCTGGACGAGGGCGAGGCCGTGGACGACCTGCTGCGCGCGGCAGAGGCGTGCGTCAGCGGCAACGCCTGGCTGGAAAAGCGCCGCGCCAAGGTGTTGCTGCGCATCGGACAAGCCTGCGAACGCGCGCAGGACTGGGAAGCCGCCCAGCGTGTGTACGCGGCCTGTGGCTATCCGGGCGCGCGGCATCGGCGCATCCGGGTGTATGAACGGATGCAGCGGTTCGAGGACGCGATGGCACTGGCCATGACGGCGGCGGACGCGCCCGAAAGCGAAGAGGAAAGCCAACGCGTGGCGCGCATGATGCCGCGGTTGCGGCGCGGGCTGGGGCAGGGCGCGGCGGCACGTGCGGCCGCGCCCATCCTGCCGCGCACGGAACTGGCGCTGGCCCGCCCGGCGCAACCGTCCGCGGTGGAATACGTGACGCGCGATCACCTGCATGAGGACGACGCGCCGGTGCATTACGTCGAGAACGCGCTGATCAATTCGCTATTTGGCTTGCTGTGCTGGCCGGCCGTGTTTGCGCCGTTGCCGGGCGCGTTCTTTCATCCGTTCCAACGGGGACCCGCCGACCTGGAAGCGCCGGATTTTCACGCGCGGCGGCAGGCGCACTTCGAGGCCTGCCTGGCGCAGCTGGATACGTCCGCCTATCGCGACGTCATCCTGCAGCGGTACGCCGACAAGGCGGGCTTGCAGTCGCCATTCGTGTTCTGGGGCGCCTTGTCCGAAACCTTGCTGGCGCAGGCGCTGGACTGCCTGCCGGCTGCGCATCTGAAGCTGTTTTTCACGCGGCTGCTGCGCGACGTGAAGGGCAACCGGACCGGTCTGCCGGATCTGGTGCGCTTTTGGCCCGCCGAGCGACGGTATGAACTGATCGAGGTGAAGGGACCGGGCGACAAACTGCAGGACAACCAGATCCGCTGGCTGCAGTATTGCGTGGCGCACGGGATGCCGGTGCGCGTGTGCCACGTGAGCTGGTTGCAGGAGGCCGCATGAGCTACGCGGTGGCGGTGCGGGCGCTGTGCGAATTCACGGCGCGGGCCGGCGATCTGGACCTGCGTTTCACGCCCGCGCCCAGCGGCCTGGAAGGCATGGCCGGGCACGCGATGGTGACAGGGCGGCGCGGGGCGGATTACGAAACCGAAGTGTCTTTGTCTGGCGTGTTTGGCGATCTGCTGGTGCGCGGGCGCGCCGACGGCTACGACCCGGCCGCCAACCAGCTCGAAGAGATCAAGACCTACCGCGGGCAGTTCGACAGCGTGCGCGAGAATCACCGCGTGGTGCATTGGGCGCAGGCTAAGGTGTACGGCCATCTGCTGTGCCAGGCTCGCGATCTGGCGAGCGTGCGGGTGGCGCTGGTCTACTACAACGTGGCGACCGAGGAAGAGACCGTGCTGGTCGAAACGCACGAGGCCGCGGATCTGGCTGCGTTCTTCCAATTGCAATGCGAGCGGTTTCTGGCGTGGGCCAAGACGGAACTGGCGCACCGCCAGGCGCGCGACGCGGCGCTTGAGACGCTGGCATTTCCGCATGGGGAGTTTCGTGCGGGCCAGCGCGATCTGGCGGTGGCCGTGTACCGCACGGCGCGCGATGGCCGTTGCCTGATGGCGCAGGCCCCCACGGGCATCGGCAAGACGTTGGGCACGATCTTTCCGCTGCTCAAGGCCAGTCCGGGCACGGGCCTGGACAAGGTGTTTTTCCTGGCGGCAAAGGGGCCGGGCCGCGGGTTGGCGGTAGAAGCGCTGGAAACCATCAATGCGCAGCCTGCCAAGCCGGGCTTGCGGATCCTGGATCTGCAGGCGCGCGATAAAAGCTGCGTGCATCCGGATCTGGCCTGTCACGGCGATTCCTGCCCGCTGGCGCGCGGCTTTTACGACCGCCTGCCGCAGGCCCGCGCCGCGGCGCTGGAACACACGCGGCTGGACGCGCCCACCGTGCGCGCCACCGCGCTGGAACACGACGTGTGTCCGTACTACCTGTCGCAGGAGCTGATCCGCTGGAGCGACGTGGTGGTGGGCGACTACAACTATTACTACGACGCCACGGCCATGTTGCATGCGCTGACGCAGGCGCATCAATGGAAGGTGGCCGTGCTGGTCGACGAGGCGCACAACCTGGTGGATCGCGCGCGCCGCATGTACACGGGCGAGCTCGACCAGAACCGGCTGACCGCCGCGCGATATGCGGCGCCCAAGTCGCTTAAAAAGCCGCTGGACGGACTGCACCGGTCGTGGAACGCGCTGAACAAGAAGCAGGCGGAACGCTATCAGGCGTATGACGCCGCGCCGGCCGGCGTGCTGACGGCCGTGCAGAAGGCGGTGGCGGCCATCACCGAGTTCATCGGCCAGACGCCGCTGCCGCAAGACGATCCGTTGCTGGGGTTCTATTTCGAGGCGCTGCATTTCATGCGGCTGGCCGAGCAGTTCGGCTCGCACGCGCTGTTTGACGTCACGCTGGGCGAGGCGGGCGTCAGCAGCGCCAAGACCCCGCCATCGACGCTGTGCGTGCGCAATGTGATTCCCGCGCCGTATCTGGCCGCGCGCTACGCGACGGCGCATGCGACGGTGCTGTTCTCCGGCACGCTGAGTCCGCAGCAGTTCTACCGGGACACGCTGGGCCTGCCCAAGGACACGCCCTGGATCGACGTGGCCGCGCCGTTTCAGGCGGGGCAGCTTGCCGTGCGCGTGGTGGGCAACGTGTCCACGCGCTTTCGTGATCGCGAGCGTTCGCTGGCGCCCATCGCGGACCTGATTGCCCGGCAGTACGCCGAGCGGCCGGGTAATTATCTGGGCTTTCTGAGCAGCTTTGACTACCTGAAGCGCGTGGCCGACCTGATGCGCGAGCGCCATCCGCAGGTGCCGATCTGGCTGCAGACGCCGGGCATGGACGAGCCGGGACGTGCGGCCTTCCTGGCGCGTTTTAGCGAAACGGGGCAGGGCGTGGGATTCGCGGTGCTGGGCGGCGCGTTTTCGGAAGGCGTGGACCTGCCGGGCAAACGGCTTATCGGCGCCTTCATCGCGACGCTGGGGCTGCCGCAGGTCAACCCCGTGAACGAAAACATGAAGCGCGCCATGGACTTGCGCTATGGCCAAGAGAACGGCTACGACTACACGTATCTGTACCCGGGCATGCAAAAGGTGGTGCAGGCGGCTGGCCGGGTGATCCGGACCGAACACGACGAGGGCACCGTGCACCTCATCGATGACCGCTATCGGCGCGCCAAGGTGCGCGGGTTGCTGCCCGGGTGGTGGCAAGTGGACTGAGTGCGCTAAGCGGGGCGCGGTTCGGGGTGCAGATCGGGATGCAGTTCGGGGTGCGCTGGCGAACGCAGCTCGGTCAGCGGCTGGCTGGGATCGCGCGACAACTGATAACCGTACCAAAGGCTGCGCGCCATGCGCTTGGCCATTTCCTGCGCGGCGTCGGCCAGGGCGCGGTTGGGCAGCGCGTCGGTTGTCTCGTTGAACAGGACCAGCCAGCGTTCGAAGAGCTCGGCTTTCAGGTTGGGCATGGCCGCGTGCTTGGGCATGGGCATGCCCGTGAAGCGCCGGGTGCCCAGGATGACGGCGGACCAGAAGTCCGAGAGCGTGGCCAGATGCTCGTCCCAGTCGTGAACCATGCCGTTGAAGATGGGGCCGAGCGCGTCGTCGGCGCGCGCCTTGGCGTAGAAGGTGTGGACCAGGTCCTGGATTTCGGCTTCGGTGCAGATGTCGGCGGTGTCGGTGTCGTGCGTGGTCAAGATGGTCTCCGGGCGGGGGGCAGGAGGCGATCTTAGGGCGAGGGCGCAAGCCCACGGGTTGATATGGCTCAAGCGACGCGACGGAATTTGTTCGGACGCGTGCGCCGGCAAGATCGGCATCCGTTTTAGGTAATAATGATATCCATTCTTATTAAGGCGGATGGATATGCGACAGATGAACGGGCGGCGCAATGGCCTGACTTCGGCGGTATTGGCCGTTGCATTGAAAGCGGCAATGACCGCTGCGCTTGCCGCAACGGCGCCCGGCCTGGCGGCGGCGCAGTCCGCGCAAGGCGCGGTGACGCCGCAGGCCCACGCCGACAAGCCGCTGCCCATGCAGAAGGGCGAGTTCGTGGCGGGGACGTGGTCGGCCGACAGCGGCGTGACGCTGGATCTGCTGGACCCGCAAGGGCGGCACGTGCGCCGGCTGAGCGACCGAGAAAAGCCGGCCGGCGTTTTGATGCTGGTGGGGCCGGCGGATGGAACGTACACGGTACGGGCGCAGGGGCAGGGTGCGTATGAATGGTCCGTGACCGAACGCCTGCCCCTGTCCGCACAGCATGCGCCGGCGCCCACGCTTGATAGCCCGCGCCTGGCCGCGCTGGCGCAGACGCTGGCGCAGGGTGGCACCACGGCCGCATTTTGGGACGAGATGAAGCGCCAGGGCACGCCGCTGATCGAGCCGGCAAACGCCACGCACGACCGCGTGACCTTTCTGTGGCAGGGCGCGGAACGCAACGTGCGCCTGTTTGGGGGGCCGTCGACGGATCACGCGCAGTTGTCGCGGTTGGGCGATTCCGACGTCTGGTACGTGAGCTTCCTGGTGCCGAGGACGGCGCGTCTGTCGTACCGGCTGGCGCCCGATGTGCCGGAGCTGCCGGGGACCGGCATGGCGCGGCGCCGCGCGATCCTCGCCACGGCGCAGGCCGACCCCAACAATCCCAAGGTCTATCCCGAGCGCGGCATCGACGCATTCCAGACCTATTCCGTGATGGAACTGGCGGACGCGCCGCCGCAGCCGTGGGTCGAGCCACGCGCGGACGTGCCCGCCGGCAGCGTCGAAGCGCTGGAACTGCGCAGCGACATCCTGGGCAATACGCGCACGATTCACCTGTATCGGCCGGCCGGCTGGAAGCCAGATGGTGCGGACAACCACGTGCTGGTGTTGTTTGACGCGGGCGCCTATCTGGGGCGCGTGCCCACGCCGACCATCCTGGACAACATGATCGCGGCGGGCGTCATTGCGCCGACCGCGGCCCTGCTGATCGACAACCCGACCGCAGACTCGCGGGGCCGCGAGCTGCCGCCCAATCCGGATTTTGCCGATTTCCTGGCGCGCGAGCTCATGCCGTGGGCCCGCAAGCAGGGCATTGCGGCGCCGGCGGCGCGTACGGTGATCGGCGGATCGAGCTATGGCGGTCTTGCGTCCTCGTATGCGGCGCTGCGCCATCCCGAGGTCTTCGGCAATGTGCTGAGCCAGTCCGGTTCGTACTGGTGGTCGCCGCCCGGCGAGGAAGACCAGTGGCTGACGCGGCAATTCGTGGCGGTGCGCACGCTGCCGGTGCGGTTCTTCCTGGGTGCGGGCCTGTTTGAATCGGGGCGCGGCGGCCAGCCCGGCATTCTGGAGACCAACCGCCATCTGCGCGACGTGCTGCGGGCCAAGGGTTATCTCGTGACCCATCGCGAGGTGGCGGGCGGCCACGATTACCTGAGCTGGCGCGGGACCTTGTCGGACGGGTTGCTGGAACTGATCGGCAAGAACGGCCTGGCGCGGCAGTAGACGGGGCTCCGGCGGGCGAGCGGCCGCCGATTTGCGTAGTATTGTCGCGATGCGCGCGGCCGGCGGCCGCGCTGCGCCCAATGACAATAGGAGACAAATGCCCATGCCTACCCCCGCCCCGCTCAATGACATCGTGGCCATGCCCGCGCACGCGCTGTCGGACGCCATCCGCAGCCGCCGGGTGTCCTGCCGCGAAGTGATGCAGGCGTATCTGGCGCATATCGACCGGGTCAATCCCAAGTTGAACGCCATCGTCGCGCGCCGCGACAGCGACGAGCTGCTGCGCGAGGCGGATGCGCGGGACGCGCAGTTGGCCGCGGGGCAATGGCAGGGCTGGCTGCACGGCATTCCGCAGGCGCCCAAGGACCTGACTGCCGTGCGCGGCATGGTCACCTCGATGGGGTCGCTGGTCTACAAGGACGTGGTGACGGCGCACGATTCGATTCTGGTCGAGCGCATGCGCGCCGCCGGCGCGATCTTCATCGGCCGCAGCAATGTGCCGGAATTCGGCCTGGGCTCGCACACCTACAACAAGGTCTATGGCGCTACCGGCAATCCTTATGACGTGACCAAGACCGCCGGCGGCAGCAGCGGCGGGGCGGCGGCGGCGCTGGCGGCGCGCATGCTGCCCGTGGCTGATGGCAGCGACTTCGGCGGCTCGTTGCGCAATCCGGCGGCGTTCTGCAACGTGTATGGCATGCGTCCGTCGGCCGGGCGCGTGCCTTCCGGCCCGTCGCCCGAGGTCTTCCTGAAGCAGCTTTCGTACGAAGGCCCCATGGGGCGCACGCCACGCGACGTGGCCATGCTGCTGTCGGTGATCGCCGGCCACGACAAGCGCGCGCCGCTGTCGCTGACGGACGATCCGGCGCAATACGCGCAGCCGCTGGACGCGGACCTGTCCGGCAAGCGCGTGGGCTGGCTGGGCGATTGGGGCGGCTACCTGGCGATGGAGCCTGGCATCCTGGACCTCTGCGAAGCGGCCCTGAAGGATCTGGAGACGGCCGGCTGCCAGGTCGACGACTACCAGGTGCCTTTCGCGGGCGACCGGCTGTGGCGCATCTGGCTGGCGCACCGCCACCTGATGGTGGGCGGGCAGTTCCATGCGCTGGTCAACAACCCCGAGACGCGCAAGCTGGTCAAGCCCGCGCTGATCTGGGAGGTCGAGGGGCTGGAAGGCTTGACCGCCCGTCAGATCTATCAGGCGACCGAGGAACGCAGCGCGTGGTACCAGACCGTGCTGCGCATGTTTGAAGACGTCGACTTCCTGGCGGTGCCGTCGGCGCAGGTGTTTCCGTTCGACGTGAACCTGGATTGGCCCAAGGAGATCGCGGGCCGGCCGATGGATACCTATCACCGCTGGATGGAGACCGTGACGCCGTGGACGCTGGCCGGTTGCCCGGTCATCAGCGTGCCGGTGGGTTTCAACGCCGCGGGCCTGCCGATGGGCATGCAGCTTATCGGTCCGCCGCGTGGCGATCTTGCCGTGCTGCAACTGGCCCACGCGTATGAGCAGTCGCGCGACTGGGTGCAGGCCC
This sequence comes from Achromobacter spanius, assembly GCF_002966795.1. GTDB lineage: Bacteria > Pseudomonadota > Gammaproteobacteria > Burkholderiales > Burkholderiaceae_B > Achromobacter > Achromobacter spanius_D. The sequence goes on along the minus strand of NZ_CP023270.1, from coordinate 3,593,162 downwards.
GGCCGCCAGCCGTGCTGTGGGATGCCGCCGGCTGACTCGCCGGCGTAACATCGCTAACAAAGTCCGGTTGATTTTATGTAATAGATCTTTGCATTTTCCCGACAAGCTAGCCATGTTTTGCGTTTTCCCGCGTTTTTCATGGCTGTGATGCGGCACCTTTGTAATAATTGTCGAAATTTCCCATATTCCCGCAAGACGCTGGCTGATGGTAGGCCGGCGCGGGAGTAACCCAGGGGCGTCCCGCCAGGGCGTCGACGTGTCGATACAGTACAAAGGTCTCCCGGTATGAAGAATGTGACGCTCCGCCAGCGCATCCTGGTCAGTTTCCTGGCGGTTCTCGCCATCATGACGCTGATGGTGGTGGTGGATTACCGGCGGCTATTGCATGTTGAAGCCCAGGCCGAAATGATCAACAACGACGCCGTGCCTGGCATCTACTACAGCACGTCGATCCGGGCGTCGTGGTTTGGCGGGTTTGTCGTGGTGCAGGACGCCTTCAATGCGCCCACCGAGGCCGAGCGCCGCGCCGCGCTCGAGGCACTGCCACGCAACGATGTGCAGCTTGACGAGCACATCGAGTTCTACCGGCGCACCATCGCCCGGCAGGACGACCAGCAACTGTTCGACGAATTCGAAAAGGAACTGCAGGCTTACAAGCGCATCCGGGCCGACATCCTGACGCCCGCGATGCTGGCGGACCCGAGCCTTGCGCTGACGCGCATCGTGTCCGAGCTGCGGCCGTCGTTTTACCGGGGGCGCGACACCCTGGCCAAGATGGTCGCCGAAAACAAACGGCAGGCCGACGAATCCGCGATCAGCATCAAGCAGTCCGTGGACGCCGCCGAGACCGGCATGCTGGTGTCTCTGGCGATGGCCATCGCCGCGTCCATCGTGTGCGGATTCCTGCTTTTGCGCGCCATCGTCAACCCGATGCGCGACATCGTGAAGACACTTGAAGCCACGGGAAGCGGCGACCTCACGCGGCGGCTTAAGCTGGCGCGCAACGACGAGTTCAACGCCATCGAGACGGGGTTCAACGGCATGGTCGACGAGCTGACTGGCCTGGTCGGCCGGACGCAGCGGTCGGCCGTGCAGGTGGCCACGTCGGTGACGGAAATCGCCGCGACGTCCAAGCAGCAGCAGGCCACCGCGTCGGAAGTGGCCGCCACCACCACCGAAATCGGCGCCACGTCGCGCGAGATCTCGGCGACGTCGCGCGAACTGGTGCGCACCATGACCGAGGTTTCCAGCGCGGCCGAACAGACCGCCACGCTGGCCGGCAGCGGTCAGGTGGGCCTGGCGCGCATGGAAGACACCATGCGCAACGTGGTGGGCGCGGCGGGCTCGGTCAACGCCAAGCTGGCCGTGCTGAATGAAAAGGCCGGCAATATCACGCAGGTCGTGACGACCATCACCAAGGTGGCGGACCAGACCAACCTCTTGTCGCTGAACGCGGCGATCGAAGCCGAGAAGGCGGGCGAATACGGCCGCGGCTTCGTGGTGGTGGCCACCGAGATCCGCCGTCTGGCGGACCAGACCGCGGTGGCGACGTACGACATCGAGCAGATGGTGCGCGAGATCCAGTCGTCGGTGTCGGCCGGCGTGATGGGCATGGACAAGTTTTCCGAGGAAGTCCGCCGGGGCATGGCCGACATGCAGCAGGTGGGCGACCAGCTGTCGCAGATCATCCAGCAGGTGCAGACGCTGGCGCCGCGCGTGCAGATGGTCAACGAAGGCATGCAGGCGCAGGCCACCGGGGCCGAGCAGATCAACCAGGCCCTGCAGCAGCTCAGCGACGCGGCCCAGCAGACGGTGGAGTCGCTGCGGCAGTCCAGCCTTGCCATTGAGGAGCTGACGCTGGTGGCCAACGACCTGCGCAGCGGCGTGTCGCGCTTCAAGGTGTGATCGCTTCCATGACTGCTCCTGCCGTCCGCGCACGCACCGCTGCGGGCCATGCCGGCCCCGCGCGCCGGCTGTATCTGCTTTTCAGAATTGGCGCGGATCGCTATGCGCTGGATGCCGGCGATATCGCCGAAGTGCTGGGGCTGCGAGTCTTCAAGCAGGTGCCGCGCGCGCCGCACTGGGTGGCCGGCATGATGGAGCGTCGCGGCGTTGCCGTGCCGGTCATCGACATGAGCGCGCTGGCGGGCGCGGGTGCGTTTGCCGCCGTGACCAGCACGCGGCTTGCGCTGGTGCGCTACCGGCCCGATCACGGTGACGCCGAGCGCCTGCTTGGGCTGATCCTGGAACAGGCCACCGAAACCGTCCACTACGACCCGGCCGCGTTTCAGCCGCATGCGCTGGACAATGCCGAGGCGCGCTATCTCGGTCCGGTCCTGACCGACGCGCATGGCATGGTGCAGGCGGTATCCGTCAATGACCTGTTGCCCGCTTTCGTGCGGGCGCTGCTGTTTCCGGCCGGCAACGACGCGACGACAGCCGAGGCGCAGCCATGAGTCTGGTCGAGGAATTCAGCGGCCTGCTCAAGCGCCGCATGGGACTGGACAGCGGGTCCATTGGCCAGGCAGCCGTCGAGCGCGCGGTGCGGCACCGCATGCACGCGTCGGGCGTGGACGATGAGCAGGACTATCTGATGCGCGTGCAGGCCTGGCCCGACGAGATGCAGCAGCTCATCGAAGCCGTGATCGTGCCCGAGACCTGGTTCTTCCGGTATCCGGAATCCCAGGCCGCCATGGCGGCGCTGGCGCGCGAACGCCTGTTTGCGCCGGGCTGCGACGCCAGCGTGCTGCGCGTGCTGAGCGTGCCGTGTTCCAGTGGCGAAGAGCCGTACTCCATCGCGATGGCGCTGCTGGATGCGGGCGTGCCGCCGCACCGGTTCCATGTGGACGCGGTGGATATCAGCGTGCGCATGGTCGAATTCGCGCAGCGCGCCGTGTACGGACGCAATTCGTTCCGCGGCAGCGACCTGGCGTTCCGCGACCACCATTTTTCAGAGGTGCCGGACGGCCATCAACTGGCTACGCGCGTGCGCGGACAGGTGCGGTTTCAGCCCGGCAACCTGTTCGATCCGAACCTGTTGGCGGGCGCCGCGCCGTATGACTTCGTGTTCTGCCGCAACCTGTTGATCTACTTCGACATGGCGACGCAGGAACGGGCCGTGCAGGTGCTGCGCCGGTTCGCGCGGGACGACGGCGTGTTGTTCGTCGGGCCTGCCGAAACCAGTCTTCTGACCGGACGCCGCCTGCCTTCCGTGCCGTTGGCGCGGTCTTTTGCATTCCGCGCCAAGCCCGCGCCCGCGCCGGCAGAGATACCGGCCGCCGCGCGCGCGCCGCTGTCCAGCCAGGGGCCGATCGTGCACGCCTGGACGCCGCCGCGCCGCCCGGTCGCGCAGGTGCCCGCGGCCCGGTTGCCGTTGCCGCATGCGGCCATTGCCGACCCGCCATCTGCTCCACAACCTGCTCCGCACCCCGCCGCAATGGGGCAGCCCGCGCAGACGTCGCTGCGCGAGATTGCCGCCCTGGCCGACCTGGGCCGGGTGCGCGATGCGATGGCGCAGTGCCAATCGCACATCGACATCCATGGCGCCAGTGCCGATGCGCTGCATCTGCAGGGGCTGCTGCTGGACGCCGAAGGGCAGTCCCGGCAGGCGCAGGCCGCGTATCGCAAGGCGTTGTACCTGGACCCGAACCACCGTGAGGCGCTGCTGCATCTGGCCGCGCTGGTGGCGTCGGATGGTGATATCGAGGGCGCGCGCCGCCTGCAAGCGCGCGCGGCGCGCGGGGAGGCGCGACGTGACTCACGTGATTGACACGATCGAAGCGCTGTCCGGCGTGGACGACTGCTGGAACCGCATTGGCATACGTGGCGACAAAAGCTGTCCGCAGCTTGCCGGCCACGTGCATTGCCGCAACTGTCCGGTGTATGCCGCGGCGGCCAAGCGCATTCTTGACCGCCTGCCGCCCGCCATGGAAGCGGCCGGCGAAGCCGCGCCGGCGGAGCATTCGGCCAATCTGTCGTCGCTGCTGGTGTTCCGGCTGCACCGCGAATGGATGGGCCTGCCGACCCGGTCGCTGGACGAGGTGGCCGGCACGCGGGGCATCATCAGCCTGCCGCACCGGCGCGATCCGGCGGTGCTGGGCGTGACCAACGTGCGCGGCACGCTGACGGTGTGCGTGTCGTTGCAGCGCCTGCTGGGACTGGACGCGGCGGCGCCGCAGTCGCGCGAGCGTCCCGCCACCGCGCGCATGCTGATATTTGGCGGCGCGGGCCGCGCCGTGGTGCTGCCGGTGGACGAGGTCGAGGGCATGCACGAGGTGGACCTGGACGCGCTGGAGCCGCTGCCGTCGACGGTGCAGGGCGCAAGCCTGAAGTATTCGCGCGGCGTGGCGCGTTGCGGCGGCCGCGCCGTCGGCGTGCTGGATGAAACCCTGCTGATGCAGGCATTGGAACGGAGCCTCGCGTGAATCCCGATCAGATGCGCGACGCCTCGCTCCTCGAACTGTTCCAGATCGAGACCCGCACCCAGGTGCAGGTCTTGAACGACGGGCTGCTCGCCCTGGAAAAGAACCCCACGTCCGCGCCGCACCTCGAAGCCTGCATGCGCGCCGCGCATTCGCTCAAGGGGGCGGCGCGCATCGTGGACCTGCATCCGGCGGTGCGCATCGCGCACGCCATGGAAGACTGCCTGGTGGCCGCGCAGGAAGGCCGCCTGCGTCTGCAAGCCGCCGACATCGACGCTTTGCTGCTGGGCACCGACCTGTTGCAACGCGTCGCCACGCCCGGCGTGGAACTGGACGCCGAGATCGGCGATCTGGTGGCGCGGCTGAGCAGCGCGCCTAATCTGCCGAACGCATCCAACGCGCCCGGCACGCCCGCCGCGACGCTGGCCCCGGCGCCGCGCACGGGGCGGCCGTCCGACTACCTGCCGCCGATCGTGCGGATCGAAGACGAACCCGCCGTCGCGCCGGCGCCCGCCCCAAAGCCGCCCGCGCCGGCCACGATGCCGTCGCGCCGCAGTTCGGACGGCAGCGTGGGCGAGGGCGAGCGGGTGCTGCGCGTGACCGCCGACACGCTGAACCGGCTGCTCGGCCTGTCCAGCGAGACGCTGGTCGAGTCGCAATGGGTGGGGCCTTTCAGCACCGCCATGCTGCGGCTGCGGCGGATGCAATCGGGCGCGGCGCACGCGCTGGACGGCCTGCGGGCCGTGCTGGCCGAGCAGCAACTGGACGCGCGCGGCCAGGCCGCGCTGGACGACGCCCAGCGCATCCTTGAACAATGCCAGCGTGAACTGACGCAACGCGCCAGCGAAGTCGACGAATTCGGCTGGCGCATGAATCATCTGACGCGGCGCCTGTACGACACTGCGCTCGCCTGCCGCATGCGGCCCTTTGGCGATGGCGTGGGCGGCATGCCGCGCATGGTGCGCGATCTGGGCCGTTCGCTGGGCAAGCAGGTTCGCCTTGAGATCGAGGGCGAAAACACGCAGGTGGATCGAGACATCCTCGAAAAGCTGGATGCGCCGCTCATGCACCTCTTGCGCAACGCCGTGGATCACGGCATCGAGGCGCCCGAGGTCCGCGAACGCGCGGGCAAGCCGGCAGAGGGCCTGATCACGCTGTCGGCGCGTCATTCGGCGGGCATGCTGCTGGTCGAGCTGGCTGACGACGGCACCGGCATTTCGCTGGACCACCTGCGCGAAGAAGTCGTCGAACGCAAGCTCACCAACGCCGAGACGGCGTCGCGCCTGAGCGAAGCCGAATTGCTGGAATTCCTGTTCCTGTCGGGCTTCAGCACGCGCGACGAGGTGACTGAGATCTCTGGCCGCGGCGTGGGGCTGGACGTGGTCCAGACCATGGTGCGTCAGTTGCGCGGCGCGGTGCGCGTCTACCAGCAGCAGGGCCGGGGAACGCGTTTCGTGCTGGAAATGCCGCTGTCGCTGTCGGTGGTGCGCAGTCTGCTGGTCGAAGTGCAGAACGAGATCTACGCGTTTCCGCTGGCTTATGTCAGCCATGCGTTGCAGGTGGACGCCCAGGACATCGAGCAGCTGGAAGGCCAGCAGCATTTCCGCTTCCAGGACCGGCAGATCGGCCTGGTGTCTGCGCGGCAGATCCTGCGCGCCGGCGAGGCCGCGCCGGCCGCCGATAGCTTGTCCGTGGTGGTGGTGGGCGACCACGACCGGCTCTACGGCATTGCCGTGGACCGCTACGTGGGCGAGCGCACGCTGGTCGTGCAGCCGCTCGATCCCCGCCTGGGCAAGGTGCAGGACGTGATGGCGGGCTCGCTCATGGATGACGGCACGCCGCTCTTGATCCTGGACGTCGAGGACATGCTGGTGTCCGTCCAGAAGCTGATCGAGGGCGGGCGGCTGTCGCGGGTCGACGGCGGGTCGGGCGCCGCGGCCGCGCGCCGCCGCAAGCGCGTGCTGGTGGTGGATGATTCATTGACGGTTCGCGAGCTTGAGCGCAAGCTCCTGCTGAACCGCGGATTCGATGTGGCGGTCGCCGTGGACGGCATGGATGGCTGGAACATGCTCCGCACCGAGGACTTCGACCTGATCGTGACCGACGTCGACATGCCGCGCATGGACGGCATCGAGCTGGTGTCGCGGATCAAGGCGGATCCCAAGCTGCAGACCCTGCCCGTCATGGTGGTGTCGTACAAGGACCGGGAAGAGGACAGGCAGCGCGGGCTGGATGCCGGCGCTGACTACTATCTGGCCAAGGGCAGCTTCCACGATGACGCGCTGCTCGACGCCGTTGAAGACCTCATCGGGAAGGCACGGACGTGAGAATCGGGATCGTCAACGATATGCCCCTCGCCGTCGAAGTCCTGCGGCGCGTCATTGCATTGGAACCCGGCCTGGAGGTCGCCTGGACGGCGTCCGACGGCCTGGAGGCCGTCCAGCAATGCGTTCGCGACCGCCCCGATGTCGTGCTGATGGACCTCATCATGCCCGTCATGGATGGCGTCGAGGCCACGCGCCGCATCATGGCCGAAGCCCCCTGCGCCATCGTTGTCGTGACCTCCGACGTGGCGGGCCACACCTCGCGTGTCTTTGACGCCATGGGCCACGGCGCGCTGGATGCGGTGGACACGCCCGTGGTCGGCGCCGCGGACATGCGCACGGCGGCGGCGCCGCTGCTGCGCAAGATCCGCAACATCGGCTGGCTGATCGGCCGCTACGGCAACCGTCCGGCGCTGACGCCGGTCAGCAAGCCCGCGGCGCCCGCGGGCGCGCGCCGGCTGCTGGCGGTGGGCGCGTCGGCCGGCGGCCCGGCGACGTTGGCCCAGCTGCTGCGCGACCTTCCCCTGGATTTTCCGGCCGGCATCGTGCTGGTGCAGCATGTGGACGCGTCGTTCGCGGCGGGCATGGCGGACTGGCTCAATGACCAGGTGCCGCTGCCCGTCAGGCTGGCGCGCGAAGGCGAACGCCCGCTGCCCGGCCAGATCCTGCTGGCGGGCACCGATGACCATCTTGCGCTGCGCGACGATGGTACCCTCCGGTACACGGACTGCCCGCGCGAAAGCCTGTATCGGCCTTCGATCGACGTCTTCTTCCATAGCGTCGCGCAGCACTGGCGCGGCACGGCGGTCGGCGTGCTGCTGACCGGCATGGGCCAGGACGGGGCGCGCGGCCTGAAGGCGCTGCGCGAGCGCGGTTGCCTCACCATCGCACAAGACCAGGCCACCAGCGCCGTGTATGGCATGCCCAAGGCCGCCGCGGCCATGCAGGCCGCGGTGGAAATCCGGCCACTCGAACAAATTGCGTCCCGCGTCATCCAGGCTTTCGCCTGAGCCGCGGCACATCGTTGGACATCAAGGACTCACTATGCTTCCATCCCCTGACGACACGGTCTCCGCGGATCTCAATTCGCACGGGGCGATGGTGTTGCTCGTCGACGACCAGGTCATGGTTGGAGAAGCCATCCGGCGGGCGCTGGTGCCCGAGGGCAACATCGATTTTCACTACTGCTCGGATCCCTACAAGGCCTTGAGCGTCGCGATCCAGACCCGGCCCACGGTCATCCTGCAGGACCTGGTGCTGCCCGGCGTGGACGGCCTGAGCCTGGTCCGCGAGTACCGCGCCCATCCCGTGGCGCGCGACATCCCGATCATCGTGCTGTCCACCAAGGAAGATCCCGCCATCAAGAGCGCGGCCTTCGCGGCGGGCGCCAACGACTACCTGGTGAAGCTGCCGGATTCGATTGAGCTGATTGCGCGCATCCGCTACCACTCGCGTTCCTACATGGCGCTGGTGCAGCGCGACGAGGCCTACCAGGCGCTGCGCCAGAGCCAGCAGCAACTGCTGGAAAGCAATATGGAGCTGCGCCGGCTGACCAATTCGGACGGCCTGACCGGTCTGGGCAACCGGCGCTATTTTGATGAATACCTGAATGCCGAATGGCAGCGCGCGGGACGCGACGGCCGCGAGGTCAGCATGCTGATGATCGACGTGGACCACTTCAAGTCCTACAACGACACCTATGGCCACATCGCGGGCGACGAGGCCCTGAAGCGCGTGGCCAACACCATCTTCGCCAGTTGCGACCGTTCCACCGACCTGGCGGCGCGCTTTGGCGGCGAGGAATTTGCGCTGGTGTTGCCCGGCACGCCCGCCGGCAGCGCGCGGCTTGCCGCCGAAAAGCTGCGCCGCGCCGTGGAAGCCATGCAGATTCCCCAGCGCGACGCGGGCTTTGGCCCGTGGCTGACGGTAAGCATCGGGCTGGCCACGGCGGTCCCGCAAGAAGGACAGCCGTGCACCGAGCTGATCCAGGCCGCCGACCGGGGCCTGTATGAAGCGAAGCGGCAGGGGCGCAACCGCGTGGTGCCCGGGCAGATCTGATGCGCCTGCCCGCCGCCCCGCTCGCTAGCGGGGTTGGCGGCGGCTGATGCTGGCTGCGCCCAGCATCAGCAACAGGCTGACCGCGACGGCTACCGCAGCCATCGCCATGCCTTCTCCCACCGATCCCTGCTCGAACTGCCGCCACACGAAGATCGACACGGTCTGCACGCCGGCCGGCGCCAGCAGCAGCGACGTCACCAGTTCGCGCGACGCCACCGCAAACACCATCAGCATCGACGCCGCCAGCCCGGGCAAGACCAGCGGCAGGACGATGCGCCGCAGCGCGCGTGCCGCGCTGGCGCCGTGCACGCGCGCCGCCGCTTCCAGGTTGGCGCCGATCTGCGCCAGGGCCGCGCCGACATACCGCACCGGGTAGGGCAGAAGCAGGCAGGTGTACGACAGCAGCAGAATGCCCCAGGTGCCGTAGGGCGTGACCGGCCAGAACGGCTGATTCCACGCCAGGATCAAGCCGACGCCGACCACCACGCCGGGCAATGCCGCGGGCAACAGGGCCAGCGCGTCGATCAGCGCAGCGCCGCGTACGTGACGCCCCGCCACGCACCACGCCGCCAGCAGGCCGACCGCGCCCGCCAGCAACGCGGTCCCGCTTGCCAGCGACAGACTGGTGGACAGGGCCTCCCACGCATCGCCGCGTGCATCGAACAGCGCGGCAAAGTTGGCCAGCGTCAGATTGCTGGCCGCGAGGCCGCCCGAGACGTTGCGCGTCAGGGCGGCAGCCAGCATCGAGGCCAGCGGAGCGACCACTGCAATCAGCGCCACCACGGCAAAGGCCAACAGTACGGGCGCGCGCCACGGGCCCAGTTCGCCGCGTGCCAATGGCGCGGGCTTGCCGGTCGTGGTTTCGAAGCCGCGGCCGGCCAGTGCCGCGCGTTGGACGGCGTAGGCGGTCAGGGCCAGCGCCACCAGCACCAGTGACAGCAGCGAGGCGCCGGGCAGGTCGATGGGCCAGTCGGCCAGCCGGCGTTCGATGGCGGTGGTCAGCACGGCAACGCCCGATTGCGAGCCGAGCGCGGCAGGCACGCCGTACTCCTCGATGGCGAGGGTGAAGGCGAGCAGCAGGCTGGCCGCGATGGCCGGCAGCGCCAGCGGCAGCGTGACGCGCAGGAACGCGCGCCAGGGACTGGCGCCAAACACGCGCGCGACGTCGGCCATCCGGGCGCCCGTGGCCGCCATGCTGCGCGAGACGGCGAAGTACACGACGGGAAAGATCGCCAAGCCCATGGCCAGCGTGACGCCGGTGGGCGAGAACAGCAGCGGGCCGAGATTGAAGCCTGCCAGCTGTTCAAGATAGCCGCGCGGCTGCAAGGCCATCGTCCACGACAACGCCGCGATGTAGGGCGGCAGCAGAAAGGGGACGAGGAACAGCAGGTCCCAGAACCGCGCCAACGGCACGCGGAACAGCCCGCGTAGCGCACCGAGCGGAATGCCGATGGCCGCGCTGACCGCGGCCACGCCCAGGCCCAGTTTCAGCGTGCCGCCGATCAGGCTGAGCGTGCCGGGGCTGCCCAGCGTGGCGGGCCAGGCGCCGAACGGATCGCGCAGCGATCCCTCGGCCAGATGGGGAAACACGGCTTGCAGCGCCACGAATGCCATGGGCAAGGCGACGAGCACCGCCAGGGCGGCCAGGGTGGCGGCCGCCAGGAGATAGATGCTTTTCATGGAGGGGATCGGATGCCGGGCGGGCCGGCATCCCGGCCTGTCAGTGTTGGCCGAAGACCTGGCCGAAGCGGGTCAGCACCTCGGCCCGGCTGGCGCCGGAATCGGTGGCTGCGTCCGGCAGCAAGGCCAGATCCTTGAACACGGGCCGCTTGGCCGCCACGTCCTGACGCGCGGGCATCAGCCAGGCGTCCGCCACGGCGCGCTGGCCTTCTTCGGACAGCACGTAGTCCACGAACTTGCGCGCCTCGTCGGCCTGGCGCGCGGTTTTCAGGATCATCATGGGGCGCGGGGCGATGGCGGTGCCGCTGGACGGGAAGATGACCTTCACCGATTCGCCCTTGGCCACGCTGGCGTACGACACGTAATCCACCGCGCCGAACACCGCCGCCTTGGCGCCTTGCAGCACGGGCGTCAACGCCTGGGCGTTGGGGCCGGAGATGGTCATGCCGTTGTCGCGCAGCGTCTCGAAGAGCTTCCACGCGGCCTCGCCCTGCGCATTCTGCAGGCCCAGCAGCAGGTCGAGCGATGCGCCCGACAAGGCCGGGTCCGGCATGGTGACCGACTGCTTGAATTGGGGGCCGGTCAGGTCGGACCAGTCGCGCGGTTCGGGCGTGCCGCTGGCCGTGTTCCAGACGATGCCCAGCGCCGAAATGCCTTGCGCGACATAGGTGGGCGCCTTGAAGCGCGCGGGCACCTGCGCGGCGTTGGGGCTTTCATAGGCCATCAGCCAGCCGCGCTGGTCCAGGTCCTGGGCGGTGTCCCAGGACGCCGAGATCAGCACGTCGGCGCGCGGGTTGGCCGCTTCGGCCTCCAGGCGCGCCATGACCTTGCCCGTGGTGGCCTGGAACACATCCACCTTTATGCCGGTCTTTTCCTGGAAGCCGACCGCCAATTGCTTGATGAGGCCGCCCGGTCCGGCGGTATAGACGGTCAGCGCCTTGGCCTGGCCCGAGGCCAATCCGATAGAAAGCGTCATGAAGAGCGTTGCGAGTAGTTGGGAAGAAGGTGCGAGTGACATTTAAGCAGAGTCCTTGTTGACCGGCACGAGTTCGGCGATGCGGCCGTTTTGCATGCGGGCGATCGTGTGCGCCAGCGCATGGGCTTCCTCGTGGTCGTGGGTGACGTAGACGGCGGTCGTGCCGATGCGGCGCAGCAGCGCGCCGATCTCGGCGCACAGCGTTTCGCGCAGCGTCCGGTCCAGATTGGAGAGGGGTTCGTCGAACAGCAGCACGCGCGGGCGGGCGACAATGGCGCGCGCCAGCGCCACACGTTGCTGCTGGCCGCCGGACAGGTCGGCGGGACGGCGTTCGGCATGTTCGTGCAGGCCGACCATGGCCAGGGCGTCGCGCACGAGCGCGGGACGCTCGCGGCGCGAGACGCCCCGCATTTCAAGCGGAAAGGCCACGTTGCTGGCCACGCTCATGTGTGGCCAGAGGGCGTAGTCCTGAAACACCATGCCCAGGCCACGGCGCTCCGGCGGCTCGTGCTGGCCCGCGCTGCTGACCACCGCGCCGCCGAACCGGATGTCGCCGTGCTGCGGCCGCAAGAGGCCCGCCAGCGCCTTGAGCAGGGTGCTCTTGCCGCAGCCGGAGGGCCCAAGCAGCGCCAGGACCGTGCCCGCAGGCACGTCCAGGTCCACGCCGTCCAGCACCGTATGGCCGTTGAACGCATGCCGCAGGCCGCGCACGGCGATGGCCGTGCCGCCGGCGTTGGAGGCGGGCGCGTTCAAAACCGATGCCGCATGCCGAGGTTCAGGCCGAACTGGTTCTTGCCCGGCTCGACGTTGGCGCCGTACTTGCCGCCGACCACGCTCAAGGACGATTTGTCGTCGTTGATGGCGTAGGCCGCCACCGCGTACAGCGTGGTGCGCTTGGACAGGTCGTATTCGTTGCCGAGCACGATCATGGTCGACTTCTGGCCCGTGCCGGCGGCCTGCACGGCGGGGCAGGCGGCGTTGTTCATGTCGTCGCACACCGAGTCGTTCAGGTGATAGACGGCGGCCGACACGCGCGCGTTGCCCTGCAGCTTGTAGCTGGCGCCCAGCCACGTCATGTTGTTCTTGTAGCTGCGCTGCGTGAGCTTCTGGTCCAGCCAGCGGTAGCCGGCGTAGAGCTTGATGTCCTCGAAGTCGTACGACAGGCCCGCCACGACGCGGTCTTCGCGGTTGCTGCTGCCGGCGCTGGCCTTGGGCTTGTCGGCGTTCTTCGAGTGATACAGCAGCGCGGCGTCCAGGCCGCCCGATTTGTAGCGCAGACCGCCACCCACCATGCGTCCGAGCTTGCTGTCATCGAACGACTGTTCGTTGTTCCAGCCGAAGCTGTAGTAGCCGCCGACGGACACGGGGCCCAGCTTGCCGACGTACATGACGGCGTTGTCGGTGCGGTCCGAGAACGCGGCGTCGGGCCGCTTGATCGAGAAATTGGCGTTGTCGAACGGGTTGTACTTGCTCATCCATTCGATCATCAGCGTGTTGTGGCGGCCCAGGGTCAGGCGGCCCCACGTGTTGCTGGAAAAGCCGACGTAGGCCTGGCGCCCGAACAGGCGGCCGCCTTGCAGGCTGTTGCCGTTGCCGGAGTCAAAGCCGCTTTCCAGCACGAAGATGGCGGAAACGCCGTCGCCCAGGTCCTCGGAGCCCTTCAGGCCCCAGCGCGAACCATTCAGGTTGCCGGCGCTCATGCCGGTCTTGCTGTTGCCGTCCGGGCCGTTGCTGAGATACTGCAGGCCGGTGTCGATCAGGCCATAGAGCTGGACCGAGGTGGCGGTGGCGGCGAGCGCGGCGGGCGCTGCCAGGGAGAAAGCGGACAGGCAGGCGCCAGCCGCCGCAATGCGGAGTGTCGATTTCAAAATGAGAGTCCTCTTTGGGATTCAATCGGAGCCGACACTCTAGGGGCGGGTTGCTACACGTCGATGACACCTCCCAATCGATGCGACAGTTCGCGCGCCGCCGCGAGCAGCGCCGCGGGCACGTCGCCGTCCCAGTCGGCCGGCAGGCGTTCGGCTTCGCAGGTCGTGGAGATTGCCATCACCATGTTGCCGGCCGCGTCATACACGGGCGCGCTGAATGCGTTGACCGTGACCTGGTGGCGGGGCGAGGCGGCGGCGCCTACGGCCCGCGCCAAGCCGTGCTGCCGGGCTTCGGCAATGCGCTGCGCGAACTGGCCGTTGTCGGGCTGGCCGCTGCGCGCGCGAGCCTGCAGTTCCTCGTCGACGGCCGCCTGCGTCTGCGCCGGCGGCATGAACGCGGCAAAGGCGATGCCGGTTGCCGATTGCGTGAGGCTCACAACCACGCCCGCCTGCAGGTAAGGACTGACGGGATGCGCGGACGGTTCCCAGCCCACGATGGTGGCGCCCTGGTTGCCCCACACCGCGATGCCGACGGTGCGTTGGCCGATGTGCTCGCAGATCGCCGGCAACGCCGCCATCGCGATCCGCTGCGCCTTCAGGGTGCCGAGGCCCGCCGCGCCGGTCTGGCTGCCGACTTCGCCCAGGTCGTGTGCGAAGGTGCGCAGGTACTTGCCGTCGCCAAACGCGAGCGAATGGTGACCGCTGCGGAAGATCTTTTCCACCTGACCCAGGTAGACGACGTGGTCGCCGCCGGGATACGCCGCGACCTTCACGCATTCCAGATGCGCCGCGCAATCGTCGATGATGGGCACGCCGCCCAGGCCGGTCATGACGGGGACTTCGTGGAACTTGTCGGCGCCCGACTTCGCAAACTGGTTCGAGACGTGGACCTGATGGTCGGCCAGGATGTTCACGACGAAACGCGGACAGTCGCGAAACGCCGGGTAGCTGCTGGAGGTGGTGGACTGGCTCCACAGGATCAGCGGCGGGTCCAGCGAGACCGAGCTGAACGAGTTGGCGGTGACGCCGTAGGGCTTGCCTGCCGCATCGCAGGTGGTGATCACGGTGACGCCGGTGGGAAACGCGCCAAGCGCGCGGCGGAATTCCTTGCTGTCGAAGGGTGTCATGCTCGCATCCTGTTTCGTGGGCGCCAGGCCCGCGGCAAGGCATGCAACCCGCGCCGCCGCTTCCCGCCTGGCATGGCGCCAAGTCTAGGAGCGGTGGGGAACCGGCCACAAATTGTGTTCCGGTATGCGTCTATTACGTACCGTTATGAATCGGAGGACTCAGACCGGTTCGGCAAGCTGCTCGCGAAAGTGCTTGCGCAGGTAGTCCTTGAAGGCTTGCGCGGCGGCGGACAGCTCGGCCCGGCGCGACAGGATGCAGCCCCAGTGGCGGGTGGCGTCCAGGTCCTGGATCTCGATCAGCACGCGCGAGGACTGCGCGTTGCGCTGGACCATGGTGCGCGGCAGGAAGGTGACGCAGTTGCCGGCGTCGATCATGCCAAGCAGCGTGGGCAGGGTCGACGCCGTGGTGTGCTCGAAGCTCAGCCCTTGCTTGGCGAATTCTTCCGTCAGGTGCTTGCGAAGCGACAGGTAGCGGTCCAGGAACATGATCCGGTAGGGCGCGATCATCGACAGCGTGACGCTGGCATGGGCGGCGAGCGGATGGCCGGCGGGCACGACTAGCATCACCTTTTCCTCGGCCAGCGACTGGAACTGCAACCCGCGCTGCTTGGTGTCCAGCGCTGCCACGGCGAAGTCCGCGGCGTCTTGCGTGATTGCCTGCACCACCTGCGCATAGGGCAGGTCCCGCAGCACGACCTGGATGTCCGGATAGCGCTGCTGGTAGTCGTGGATCAGGCGCGGCAGCACGGTCGCCGCCAGCATCGGCGTGCACGCCACCACGATGCGGTGGCGGCCGGTTTCGGCGCTGTTCTGAAACTGGCGCATGACATCGCGCAGCCCCGCCAAGGCGGCTTCGGCCGCGTCCCGCAGGCGGATGCCTTCGGGTGTGGCGCTGACCTGCCGCGTGGTCCGCTGCAGCAGCTTGGTGCGCAGCTTGTCTTCGAGCCGTTTGACGCGATTGGTGACGGCAGGCTGGGACAGATGCAGCTTGCGCGCGGCTTCGCTGAAGCTGCCTTCGCGCACGACCCAGAGAAAGGTTTCCAGCTCGGAAAGTTCGAGCCGGGTGAGGGCGGACGGGTCGGTGGATTGATTCATGGTGGTTATAGATGTATCACGCCGCGGAAATTGTGCATATCCGAGTCGACACCAATACTGAGCCCACTTCGACCTCTACGCGAACCCACCGGAAACCGGAAAAACAATGAGCACAACCGCCCGTCAAATGGCCCTGGTGGCCTTCCTGCAAGCCCAGAATTGTTCCAACTACGCTGGCTCGTGGAGAAATCCGTCGAGCATGACCGACTACCTGACGCCGGAGTACTACCAGCGCATCGCCCGCACGCTGGAAGACGGCTGCTTCGACATGGCGTTCTTCGACGATCGCCTGGCGATGCCGGACATCTATAACGGCAATCACCACGAGACCGTGCGCCACGGCGTGCGCGCCGTGAAGCTCGAACCGACGTCGGTGCTGATGGCAATGGCAATGGCCACCCGCCACCTTGGACTGGGCGCCACGTATTCCACGACCTACTACGAACCGTTCCATGTGGCGCGCCTGTTCGCGACGCTGGACCTCATGACCAAGGGCCGCGTGGCCTGGAACGTGGTCACCTCGATGAACGATTCGGAAGCCGCCAACTTCGGCCACACCGAACACCTGGAGCATGACCTGCGCTACGACCGCGCCGACGAATTCATGGAAGTGGTCATGGGCCACTGGGACACCTGGGAGGACGACATCATCGTCGCCGACAAGGCCGAAGGCTTCTTCGCCGATCCGGACAAGGTGCGCCGGCTGGACCACGAAGGACGCTTCTTCCGGTCGCGCGGCCCGCTGACCGTGCCGCGTTCGCCGCAGGGCAACCCGGTGATCCTGCAGGCCGGCCAGAGCGGGCGCGGGCTGGCGTTTGCGGCGCGCTGGGCCGAAGTGGTGTTCGCCAAGTACCCCACGCTGGAAGGCGGCATCAAGCAGTATCAGGCGCTCAAGGACGGCGTGGCCAAGGCCGGCCGCAATCCCGACGACCTGAAGGTGGCCGCCGAGGTCAAGATCATCGCCGCCGAAACCGAAAGCCTGGCCCGCGAAAAGCGCGACATGATCGCCGGCCTGTCGCGGCCCATCGATGGCCTGACGATGATCGGCGAGACGGCCAACATCGATTTTTCCGGCCGGCCGTACGACCAGCCCTTTACCGACGCGGAACTGGCGGCGATGTCCTGGCAGAGCCTGCGCGACAAGGTCGTGCAGGTGAGCGGCAAGAAGAATCCGTCGGTGCGCGACTTTGTCGAGGCGTCAGGCCGCGGCACGCTGAATGACGGCCCCGTCTTCTGCGGCACCGGCGAACAGGTGGCCGACATGATGGAAGAGTGGTTCAGCAAGGGGTGCGATGGCTTCGTGCTGTCGGCGACCTCGGTGCCTGGCACGTACGAGGAGATCGTGCGGCTTGTCATTCCGCACCTGCAGAAGCGCGGTCTGGTGCGCAAGGAATACGCCAGCGGCACGCTGCGCGGCAACCTGGGCCTCACCCGGCCGCGCGCCGGCGACTGGAAGGCCGGCAGCCGCTGAGGACCATGCACATGACCACTCAAAGCGTTCGGATGATGTCGGCCAGCGGCATCCTGGGTTACGGGTTTCCGGAGGCCTCGATCAAGGCGGCGATGGAACTCAAGCCTCACATGGTCGGTGTGGACGGCGGCTCCAGCGATCCCGGCCCGCATTATCTGGGATCCGGCAGGACATTGAATTCCCGCCTGGCCATGAAGCGCGACCTGTCGCTGCTGCTGCGCGCGGCCATTGCCAACGGCATCCCGATGATGGTGGGCACGTGCGGGGGCGCCGGGGGCGAGCCGCACCTGCAGGCCTGCGCCGACATCGTGCGCGAGATCGCCCGAGAGCACGGCCTGCATTTCAAGATGGCGCTGATTCATGCCGAGCAGGACCCGGCCGTGATTCGTCAGGCCATCGCCGAGGACCGCATTCGGGCGCTAGGCACGGCGGACGCATTGACGGCGCAGGATGTCGACGACGCGGTGCGCATCGTCGGCATGATGGGTCCGGAACCGTATCGCCAGGCCTTGGCCGAGGGCGCGCAGGTGATTCTGGGTGGACGGGGCACCGACCCGGCGCCTTGGGTGGCGCTTGCCATGCACCACGGCCTGCCCGAGGCGCCCGCCTGGTATGCGGGCAAGATGCTGGAGTGCGCGTGCAACGCCGCGATCCCCAAGAAGCACGATTGCCTGATGGTCACGGTGGGCGAGGACTACGTGGAAGCCGAGCCGCTCAATCCGGAATTGCGCTGCACGCCGCTGTCGGTGGCGGTGCAGGCGCTGCACGAGAACGCCAGCCCCGTGCTGCGCTATGAACCCGGCGGCTGCGTCGACACCCGCGATTGCGAGATCCGGCCAATGTCGGACCGCCGCGTGCGGATCACCGGCATGAAGTGGGAGCCTCAGCGCTACACGATCAAGCTGGAAGGCGTGAAGCGGGCGGGCTACAGCGCGGTGGCCTTTGCCGCCACGCGCGACCCCGGCCTGATCGGTCAGGCCGACAGCTTCCTGGACTTTGTGCGCACATCCACGGCGACGAAGGTCACGGCCCTCGGATTGGACCCCCAGGACTGGAAGCTGGTGCTGCGCGTCTACGGCGCAAACGGCGTGATGGGGGCCTGGGAGCCGAACCCCGGATTCCTGCCGCAGGAGCTGGCCATCGTGGCGGAAGTGGTGGGCAGGACGCAGGAGATCGCCAACGCGGCGCTGTCGCTGGCCCGCGTGACGCTGCTGCATTCCGATTTCCCGGGGCGCATGTGCCGCGAAGGCAACATGGCCTTTCCGTTTTCGCCGTCCGATATCGAGCGCGGTCCGATCTACGAATTCTTCATGCAGCACGTAATTGAAGTGGCTGATCCGCTCAGCCTGTTTCCCATCGAATACGAAACCGTCTGAGCGGGGAGAGCCGACGTGGCCAGACTGAAAGACATTGCCAAGGCCTGCAAGAGCAAGAACGCCGGGCCGTTTTCCATCACGCTGGACATCATGTTCGATGACCCGGCGTTGTTCGAGCGCGTGCGAGCCACGGGCGTCGTCAGCGCCGCGCTGATTGCACGTCTGTACGGCGTGCGTGAAGAGGACGTGCTCTTTACCGAATACCCGCCCGCGCTGGCATGGAAGGCGACGCTGCCGCGGCCCGTGGCTTCAGGCGCGGTGGGCGACGTGGATGTGTACGGCGCGCAGCAGCACGCGCCGATGCTGGATATCGAAATACCCCTGTGACGCCGGCCGGCCGTCAGCGGCCGTTTCCGGCGCACGACACCTGTTGTTCACGCACTGACTACACAAAAAAAGACAGGAGAGAGACATGAATCGAGTTTGCAAGGTAATGCTGCCCCTGGCGTTGGCGCTGCCCGCCGCGGCCATGGCGCAGGACACGCTGAAGATCGGCGCGCTGGTGACGCTGTCCGGCGCGGGCGCCGCGTGGGGCCAGGCGCTGCTGTACGGCGCCGAACTGGCGGCCGACGACGTCAACGCGCAGGGCGGCCTGGAGGTCGGTGGCAAGAAATACAAGATCAGCGTCATTCCCTACGACGACAAGTACCAGTCGGCCGATGCGGTCACGGCCGCCAACCGCCTGGTCAGCGACGACAAGGTCAAGTACATCATCGGCCCGATGGGGTCCGCGCCGGCACTGGCCGTGCAGCCGGTCACCGAGCGCGAGAAGGTCATCATCATGACGCTGGGCTTCACCAACAAGGCGCTCAGCCCGGAAAAGCCGTACTCCTTCCGTCCCAACCTGACGACCGAGGAGACGGCCCCGCCGATCATCGCGTGGCTGGTCAAGCGTTTCAGCCTGAAGAAGGTCGGCGGACTATTCCCCAACGACGAGTCCGGCCAGCAGATCTCCAATGACCTGGCCAAGGCTTACGAAAAGGCGGGCGCCGCGCTGTCGAGCAAGGAGTTCTTCGAGCGCCAACGGGTGGACATGGTGCCGTTGCTGACCCGGATGATCAGCTCGGGCATCGATGCCATCGAGCTGGACGGCAACTCGCCGGCCACGGCGGGGATGATCGTGCGCCAGGCGCGCGAACTGGGCTTCAAGGGGCCGATCGTGCGCAATGGCGGACCGGCCACGCCCGAGATCGTCGCGGTGGCCGGCAAGACGGCGACCGAGGGCATGATGGTCACGTCGTTGCAGGACCCGAACAACAAGGAGGTGGCGCACTATGCCCAGCGCTACCAGGACAAGTACAAAAAGAACATGAACGGCTTCAGCCCGGCGTTCTACGACGGCACGCACATGCTGTTCAAGGCCATGCAGAACGCGGGCACCGTGGCCGACAGCACCAGGGTGCGCGATGAGCTTGCCAAGCTGAAGGACTACAAGGGCATCCAGGGCATCGTGAACTGGAGCGGCAAGGCGCGCTATGGCATCGACCATCAGGTCGCCTCGCCGTTCTTCATCTCCGAGGTCCGCAATGGCCAGGAAGTCACCGTGGCGCGTTGCGATATCGACAAGTGCGTCGATATCCAGAAATAAGCCGGCGAAAGGGGATTTCCATGTCCAACTTGTTAGCCCAGGCGCTGGTCAACGGCGTCATCATCGGCTTGCTCTACCTGCTGATGGCGGTGGGGTTCACGCTGGTGTTCGGCGTGATGCGGGTCGTCAACTTTGCGCACGGCCAGTTCTACATGGTCGGGGCGTTCGCGACCTACGTTCTGATGAGCCACTGGCAGGCGCCATTCCTCTTGGCGCTGCTGGGCGCCTTTGTCGTGACGGCGGCGCTGGGCTGGCTCGTGGAGTGGGCCGTGCTCAAGCCCTTTCGGCACGATGAGCTGAACGGCATGATCGCAACCATCGGCGTGGGGATGATCCTGCAGTCGGTGGCGCTGGTGGTGTTTGGCCCGGACTCGCAGATCATGCCGCAGGTGGCCGAGGGCGTGTTCCACCTAGGCACGGTGATCATCCCGGCGTCGCGGCTGTACGTCGCGGTCTGCTCGGTGATCGTGCTGGCGGTGCTGTATGGGTTCCTGATCCATACGCGGCAGGGCAAGGCGTTGCGCGCCGCGGTGCAGGACATGGAGATCGCGACGGCGCAGGGCGTGCGGGCCAAGCTGATGTATCCGCTGGGCTTCAGCATCGGCGTGGGGCTGGCGGCGATCGCGGGGGCGCTGATGGCGCCGCTGTTTTCGGTCTCGCCCTTCATTGGCAGCACACCGCTGCTCAAGGCTTTCATCGTGGTGATTCTTGGCGGGCTGGGCAGCGTGCCGGGCGCGGCGGCGGCAAGCCTGCTGCTGGGCGTGTCGGAAAGCCTGGCCAGTTCCTTCATGAGCAACAGCCTCGCGGAAATCCTGATCTTCGCGCTGGTGATGGGCATTCTGGTATTGCGGCCCGCCGGGCTGCTTGGCAAGGCGGAGGCGTGAGATGGATATGAGCAAAGCCGTGTTGCCGTCGATACCGCCGGGCCAGACCGATTCCCAAACCCTGATCCGCGGGGCCGCTGCGCCGCAGCCGCTGAGGGCGGCGGGCGTTGTCGGCCTTGCGGGACTGGTCTGCATTCCGTTCCTGCTGAATCAGGCCTTCACCTATCACCTGGCCATCTTCATCTGCATCAACACCATCGTCGTGACGTCGCTGTCGGTGCTGGCCAGGGCGGGGCAGATCTCGCTGTGCCACGGCGCACTGGCGGGCATCGGGGCGTACGCGTCGGTGTTCTGCGTCAAGGGGCTGGGGCTGCCGTTCGCCGTCGGAGTGGTGGCGGCAATGGCCGCCGCGGGTCTCGTCGCCTATCTGCTCGGACGCATCGTGCTGCGATTGCAGGGCGTGTACTTCGTGCTGGTGACCTTTGCGTTCGGCGAACTGTTGCGCCTGGTGCTGCTGGAGTTCGGTGATGTCACGGGCGGCGCCAACGGCATCACCAACATTCCCCCGGCCGCCATCGCCGGTTACGTCTTCCTGGACAAACCGGCGTTCTATGCGCTGGCCGCGGTGATCGCCATTGCCGTGCTGGCCTTTTTCCGGTGGTTCTACGCCTCGCCGGCCGGCGAAGCCGTGGACGCGGTGGGCGAGAACCCGGCGCTGGCCGAGTCCAGCGGCATCGGCGTGCGCCGCACGCAGTTGTTCGCGTTCACGCTGGCCAGCGTCTTCGCCGGGCTGGGGGGCGCGCTGCTGGCGCACTACGTCGGCTACATCTCGCCCGAATCCTTCAACATGCACCTGTCGGTCGCGCTCATCATCATGATGGTGGTCGGCGGACGCAGATACCTGTTGGGCGGGCTGGTGGGCGCGCTGGTCATGACGCCGCTGCCCGAGTTCTTCCGCGGGGCGGTGGAATCGCAGGACATCCTGTACGGCGTGGCGTTGATTCTGATGTTGCGGTTCTTGCCGCAAGGGCTGGCCGGCATGCGCCTGCCGCGTAAATGGAGGAAGCAGCCATGACAACGGCAACGACTTCGCGGCCCTTGCTTGAGGTCAAGGGCCTGTCCAAGCGCTTCGGCGGCCTGCAGGCGGTCAGCGGCCTGGATCTGCATGTGGCACGCGACGAAGTGGTGGGACTGATCGGCCCGAACGGCGCCGGAAAGAGCACCGCCTTCAACCTGATCAGCGGCACGCTGATTCCCACGGCCGGCCAAGTGGTGCTGGAAGGCGCGGACATTACGGGCAAGGCGCCTAGCGCGGTGGTGCGGCGCGGCCTGGCCCGCACGTTCCAGTCGACCTCGGTCTACCAGGGCGCCACGGTGGCGCAGAACCTGCTGCGCGGCGCGCTGTCTACGCTGCCCGGCTCCGTGTGGACGCATACCGTCACCACCCGCGCCCGCAAGGCCGCGTTGCAGCGCGTGGCGCGCGAGGTGGACGAGATTCTGGAGCTGTCCGGCCTGGGCCCTTACCGGGACGTGGCAGCGGGCGGGCTGGCCTATGGTCACCAGAAACTGCTGGGCGTAGCCATCGGCTTTGCGACGAACCCCAAGATCCTGCTCCTGGACGAGCCCGCCGCCGGCCTGAATGGCGAGGAGTGCGCCGAACTGGGCCGGCTGCTGCAACGGCTGCGCACGCATCGCGGCATTTCCGTGCTGTTCGTCGAACACCACATGGCCGTGGTGATGGAACTGTGCCATCGCATCTACGTGCTGGTGCAAGGGCGCAAGATCGCGGAAGGCACGCCGCAAGAGATCCAGTCCAACCCTGCCGTGATCGAAGCCTATCTGGGAGCCCCCGACTATGCCCATGCTTGAAGCCCAATCGATTGCCGTGCGCTACGGGCAGCTGGAGGCCGTGCACGACGTGTCGCTGCAGGTCGGCGACGGCGAGATCGTGGCGCTGGTGGGATCCAACGGCGCCGGCAAATCCACCACGCTCAAGGCGATGATGGGACTGAAGACGCTGGCGCGCGGCGACCTGCGCTGGGATGGCCAGTCCATCGCCGCCATGCCCGCCGCCGGCCGCGTGGCGCGCGGCATCGCGCTATCGCCCGAAGGCAGGCGCCTGTTTCCGCGGATGACAGTCATGGACAACCTGGAACTGGGCGCGTACACCACGCGTTGCGCGGCCACGCGGCGGCGCACGCTCGACATGATCTATGGACTGTTTCCGCGCGTGCAGGAGCGGCGCGCGCAGATGGCCGGGTCGCTGTCGGGCGGCGAGCAGCAGATGGTGGCGATTGGCCGGGCGCTCATGGCCCAGCCGAAACTGCTGCTGCTGGACGAACCATCGCTGGGGCTCGCGCCCAAAGTCATCGCGGAAATCGCCCACGCGGTTGAGAAGCTGAACCGGGAATCGGGACTGTCCATCGTCCTGGTGGAGCAGAACGCCCGGTTGGCCATGCGGCTGTCGCACCGCGCCTATGTGCTGGAGCGCGGCGAAATCGTGCGCACCGGCACCGGCCAGGAACTGCTTGAAGACGATTTCGTAAGGCAAGCCTATCTTGGCGTATAAGGGCGTAGGAGGCGCCCGGCCATGACCGACAACTTACCCTGCTATGAAGTCTATGCGTTGCGCTACGCGCGCATGACACGTCCGGCCTCGCACAATTTCATCCTGCACGACGCGCACGATGGCACCGTGGAGATGGACTTCTATGTCTGGCTGATCAAGCTGGGCGACACGGCCATCCTGGTCGACACCGGCTTTGGCGAACGGGGCGCGACGCAGCGCGGACGGCCGCTGGACTGCTGCCCCATTGAAGCGCTGCGCCATCTTGGCGTGCGGCCCGAACAGATCCGGGACGTCATCCTGACCCATCTGCATTGGGACCACGCCGGCAACCTCGACAAGCTGCCCAATGCACGGTTCCACCTTCAGGAGGCCGAAGCGGCGTTCGCGACGGGCCCGTGCATGTGCCAGCCCGTGCTGCGCCGCGCCTTCGCGGTCGAGGATGTCTGCGAGTTCGTGCACCGGCTGTACGAAGACCGCGTCGAGTTTCACGATGGCGACGACGTCCTGCAACCTGGCATCGAACTGCTGCGCATCGGCGGCCATACCAAAGGACTGCAGGCGGTGCGCGTGCATACGGCGCGCGGCTGGGTCGTGCTGGCCTCGGACGCCGCGCACTACTACGACAACGCCACGCTGAAGCTGCCGTTTCCTGTCGTGGTGGACGTGGAGCAGATGCTGGCCGGGCACAAGCGCCTCTTGAAGCTGGCGGGCTCGGTCAGCCACTTCGTGCCGGGCCACGATCCGCTGGTGCTCAAACGCTATCCCCGCCTGCCGGGCGACCTGCCCGTGCCGGTCGCCGTGCTGCACGAAAACCCCCTGGATTGAACCCCCAAGCGGCGCGTCCGCCCGGCGCGCCGATCCCTACATTGGAACCCTGGTCATCATGCATGCAACCTCCAATCTGCGCGCCCCGTCTTCCAGCCTGGCGCTGGGCCTGGCCCGCTTTGCGCGCGGCCTGACGCTCGAATCGCTTCCGGCTGCGGTGCGCGAGAAATCGCTGCTCCACATCATCGACGCCATCGGGCTGGGCCTCGCCGCGCACCAGTTCGACTTCGCCGGGCCGGGCCTAGCCGGCATCCGCGCGGCCGGCGCACCTGGCGACGCCACCGTCATCGGCGGCGGCCCGGCCTTGCAGGCCCGCGACGCCGCCATGGCCAACGGCTACCTCATGCACGGGCTGGACTTCGACGACACGCACCCCGGCGCCATCGTGCACCCGTCGGTGGCGTGCCTGCCCGCCGCGCTGGCACTCGCCGAGACCCGCGACCTGCGCTGGGGCGAATTGCTCAGCGCCTACGCCATCGGCATGGAGGCCGCGATCCGCCTCGGCCGGTCCGTCAAAGGCGGCTTTCATCAGGGCGGCTACCACGCCACCGGCGTCGTGTCCCACTTCAGTTCGGCGCTGGTCGCCGGCAAGCTGCTGAGCCTGACCGAGGAACAGCTCGTGGCCGCGCAGGGCATCGCGGCCAGCACCGCGTCCGGCGTACAGGTGTTCCTGGAAGACGGCGCCTGGACCAAACGCCTGCATCCGGGGTGGGGCGCCTTTGCCGGCATCACCGCCGCCCAGATGGCGCAGGCCGGCTTCTTTGGCCCGCGCCGGCCGTACGAAGGACAATTCGGCCTGTACGAAACCCACATGCAGGCCCGTGCCGACCAGGTCGACGCCGATTCCGTCATCAGCGCGCTCGGCCACGAATGGACGCTGCTGGAAACCTCGATCAAGCCGTACCCCGTCTGCCACTTCATCCACGGCTGCGCCGAAGCCGCGCTGCGGCTCCAGGCCACCATCCAGGACGCCGGCCGCATCCGTTCGGTCGCGTGCGAGCTGCCCGCGCCCACGCTGCCCATCGTCGCCGAGCCCGCGCACATCAAGACCCGACCGCGCAGCGACTACGACGCCAAATTCAGCGTGCAATTCGTCGTGGCCGCCTGCCTGACGCTCGGCCGCTTCACGCTGCAAGAACTGGCGCCGGCCAGGTTGGCCGACCCCGCGCTGCTATCGCTCGCGGGCCGCACCACCTGCCGCGCACAGGAAGTCACCGCATTCCCGAAGTACTTCTCGGGCGCGGTAACCGTCACGCTGCACGACGGCACGCAACTGCGCGAAGAAGTGCCCATCAACCTGGGCAGCGGCGAACGCGCGCTGCGCCAGACCGACATCGTCGACAAGTTCCGCGCCAATGCCGGCCTCACGCTGCCGGAAGTGCGCACCACGCTGATCCTGGACGCCTTCCTGTCCGCAGAGCCGTCCACCCCGGTTCGTGACCTGACCAAGCTCCTGGCCTGAGCGCTGGCCTGGGACATCCGCGGGATGGGCAAAGGCGGCTGGCCGCAGTATCCTAGCCAGCCGTCCGATGGCGGCCCGCCGCCGGCGCCGCCGCGCCTGCGGACGATTCGCAACGCTGGCCCCAACAAGAAGATGTCACGCCATGGACATGCGCCAACTGCGCTACTTTGTGACGGTCGCCGAAGAGCTCAGCTTCCGGCGAGCCGCCGAAAAGCTCAACATCTCGCAGCCGCCGCTCTCGCAGCACGTCAAATCGCTTGAAGAGGAAATGGGCGTGCAGCTCTTCCAGCGCACCCGCCGCGAGGTCCGGCTGACGCCGGCAGGCCAGGCCTTCCTGCGAGAGACCCGCATCCTGCTCGACCAAATGCGTACCGCCGTCAACGCCGCCGTGCGCGCCGGCAACGACGACTCCGGCGTGCTGAGGGTCGGCGTCGCGACCTCCGCACTGTTTCACCTGGTCTCCGTCATCCAACGCCAGGTTGCCGCGGAATTCCCCGGCGTCACGCTGTCGCTGGTGGACATGGTGTCGGCCGAGCAGGTCAGGGCGGTCTCGCTAGGCCTGCTCGACGCAGGCATTGTCCATGCGCGCCCGGAACGCACCGACGTGCGGCGCCAGCTCATCCACCGCGAGCCCTTGGTCGCAGTGCTGCCCAGCCGGCATCCCCTGGCGCAGAAAGAAGGCTTTCAGCTGTCCATGCTGTCCGACGAACCCATGGTCGCGCTGCATCGCGAGCACGGACCCGCAATCTACGACGCCATCGTCGCCTGCTGCCACGAGGCCGGCTTCAGCCCCGACATCCGCCACATGGCCCGCAGTCCGCTCACGATCTTCCAGATGGTCCGGCTTGGCTTGGGTGTGTCCATTGCGCCGGCATCCTATGCCACGACGGGCTTTGCGGGCGTGGTGTTCCGCGAACTGCCGCAGAGCGCGGGACAGGTCTGCATGGAAATCATCTGGAGCGAAAAGCACGCCACGGATTTGACCCGGCGGGTCGTGGGACACGTGGCAAAGCGCATGGCGCTGGACGTTTGAGGCCTGGGCGGGAGTCCGTGCTGTGGCCGGTGTCAGACACCCGGCAGCAGCATCCGCAAATTCCGGCGTCAGTGCATGAGGGTGTCAGACACCTGAATCAGTCCTACACACCGCAAGCGCGCAGCGCAGGCCCGTCGACGCAAGACACCGCGTAAGCCCCACCAGGCCGCCCGCGCGGCCAATGTGGGGCGGGCCCCGCAAGACGCTTCAACCTTGCACCGACGCCGATAGAAACCTCAAGAACTCAACCCTCCCCAGCGCCCGTGAAGTTCAAACCACCGGAGCCCGGTGTGGCGGCGGCCTGGGGTGCGCGGGGCGTGTAGATGCGCCCGAGGGAATCTGAAGGCAGTCGCCGAAGGCGACAACGAAGA
Source organism: Achromobacter spanius (assembly GCF_002966795.1). Taxonomy (GTDB): domain Bacteria; phylum Pseudomonadota; class Gammaproteobacteria; order Burkholderiales; family Burkholderiaceae_B; genus Achromobacter; species Achromobacter spanius_D. The sequence continues at coordinate 3,566,094 of NZ_CP023270.1, read as the reverse complement.
TGACGAAGGGGCAGTCCGGAGCGAAGGCTCCGGACCGCAATCGTAGCCCCGCGCGCCCCAGGCCGCCGCCGCGCCGGGCGTCAACAGAACCACACCCTGAGCCAGCCAAACACGCAAAAAAAGCCGTCAGCCCACGTGATCAGATCAAATCCCCAACTCAAACCCCCGCAGGCAATTCAACCTTCACACGCCCATCGATCAACTGAATAACAGCAGGGTGATAGTTCAACGCAAACCCCGCATCCCGCGCCCGGCACATCATGTCATGCGTATACGCCCCGATCCGCGGACTGAATCCACCTTCCTTCGCCAAATCCAGCGCCAACGAGCAATCCTTGATGGCGTAAGTCATCGGAAACGTCTTCTCCGGAAAGTCATCCTTGGCCAACGACTTCATCCCATGGTTGCGCAACACAAAACTGTCAGCCGACCCCTGAGACAACAGCGACAGCAACTTCTCCGCGTCCATCCCAGCCTGCCGGCCGATCGTGATCGCCTCGGACAGCGCATTGACCGTCATAAACACCATGTAGTTGTTCAAAATCTTCACGATCTGCCCGCTTCCCACCTCCCCGCAATGCAGCACATCGCTACCCATGCACTTCAGATAGGAACCGACCCGCGCAAAGTCCGATTCGGCCCCACCCACGCTGATGAACAGCTTCCCGTCCACGGCAGCCTGCTTGGTGCGCGCCACCGGCGCATCCAGAAACGCAATGCCTTCCACCTTCAACCGCTCCGCCAGCGCCCGCGTGCGCGACACGTTGCTCGTGCTCATGTCCACGACCAGCGACGGCCGGCGCCCCGCCGCCAGCATGGCCTCGCAGACTGATTCCACCTGATCAATGGAAGGCAGCGACAGAAAGACAATATCCGCCTTCTCCGCCACCCGCGCCACGCCGTCGACAATCTCCGCCCCATGCGACTGCGCCTCATCCGCCGCCGCCTGCACCGAGTCGTATGCCACCACCTTGCGGCCGCTCTTCTTCAGCAGATTCGCGCACATCGGCCCGCCCATCACGCCAAGCCCGATAAACCCCAGGATCTCCGATCCGTTCTGTTCCATGCCATGTCTCCTTGTTGTTCAGGTACGCGGCGCGGCATTCGCGCCCCGCGCCTTGATGGCCTTGATCACTTTCTCGTAGGTCCTGTATTCGTTCGCCTGAAATGCCGCGAACTCCTGCGGACTGGACCCCACCGGGATGAACGACAACGCCTCGAACTTCGCCTTCACCGCCGGGTTCTGCAACGCCTGCTGCGTCGCCGCGTACACCTTATCGATCACCGCCTGCGGCGTCCCCGCCGGCGCCCAGATCCCATACCAGCTCGGCATATCGAACCCCGCGTAACCCGCCTCCGCCACCGTCGGAATGTCCGGAATCGCCGCCACGCGCTGGCTGCTCGTCACCGCCAGCGCCCGCAGCTTGCCGTCCTTCACGTGCGGATACGCCGACGCCATCGGCTCCGTCATCGCCGTCACCTGGCCACCCATCAGATCCACCAGCGCCGGACCGCCGCCGCGATACGGAATCACCTCCATCTTCACGCCCGCCTGCTCGTTGACCAGCTCGCACGCCAGATGGCCCGCCGCTCCGTAAGCCGCGATCGCCCACGTCAGTTCGCCCGGCTTCGCCTTAGCGCCCGCCACCAGATCCTTCAGCGACTGGTACGGGCTGTCCTTACGCACCAGCACAAGCTGCGGCTGCGCGCCGATCTCCGTGATCGGCGCGAAGTCCTTCAGTGCGTCGTAGGTCACCGTATCCAGCAGCAGCGGATTGGCCACCTGCAGCGACGCATTCAGCAGCAGCGTGTAGCCGTCCGGCTCCGCCTGTTTCACATACCGGGCGCCCAGCACGCTGCTCGCGCCCGGCTTGTTCTCGATAATCACCGGCTGGCCCAGCGCCTCCTGCAAAGCCTGCCCCAACGTGCGCGCCACCGTATCCACCGAACCGCCGGGTGGAAACGGCACCACCATGCGGATCGGCTGCGTCGGCCACGCGGCCGTCGCATGCGCCGCGTGCGACAGGGGCAGGGCGGCCGCCGCCACGAGCGCCGTCAAGGCGGCGCGCAGGACGCGGCGCCTCGCGGGCCGAGGCTCCAGTTTTCTTGCGTTCATGTCTCTTCCTTTGGCAGGTTGGCCTGAGCTCGATTGGCTCAGGTCCGTATGGCGAAGGGGTCTCGGACCGCTTCGGAAAAATCGATCATCACGTTGCGGGTGGTCAGGAACTCGCGCAGCCCGGCTTCGCCCCGCTCGCGGCCGATGCCCGATTGCTTGAATCCGCCAAAGGGCGCCTGGGCCGCGATGGCGCGGTACGTGTTTACCCAGACCGAGCCTGCCCGCATCGCGCGCGACACCCGCATGGCGCGGTTCAGGTCCCGCGTCCAAAGGCCGGCCGCCAGGCCATAACGCGTGCCGTTAGCCATACGGATGGCGTCCTCCTCCGTATCGAAGGGAATGACAGCCAGCACCGGCCCGAAGACTTCTTCCTGCGCCAGGTCGCTGTCATTGTCGACCCCCGAGAAAATGGTCGGCTCGATAAAGTAGCCGAGCTCCAAGCCCGGACCTTCGGCCCGCTTGCCGCCGCAAGCCAGCGTGGCGCCGGCGCCTTGCGCGCGGTCGATGGTCGCCAGGATGCGGTCGAATTGCGGCCGGTTGGCGACTGTGCCCATCTCGGTCGCCGTATCCAGCGGATTGCCCAGCCGGATCTTGCGCGCACGGTCGATCAGCGGCTGCAGAACACGGTCCATCACGCTGCGCTGCACCAGCAACCGGGATCCCGCCACGCAGGTCTGGCCCGTCGCGCCAAAGATCCCGGCCAGCGCGCCCACGATCGCCTTGTCCAGGTCGGCATCTTCAAAGATGATGTTCGGCGACTTGCCGCCCAACTCCAGCTTTACCGGCGTCAGCCGCCGGCCCGCCAGGGAGGCGATCTCGGCGCCCACGCCGGGACTGCCCGTAAAGCTGATCAGCGCGATGCCGGGATGTTCAACCAGCGCGCGGCCGGTATCGGCGCCACCCGTGACCACGTTGAACACCCCGTCCGGAAAGCCCGCCGCCTGCACCAGGCTGGCGAATTCCAGCGTCGAGGCGGACGCGTGTTCGCTGGGCTTGACCACCACGCAATTGCCGGCGGCCAGCGCCGGCGCCAGCTTGTTGGCCAGCAGCGCCAGCGGCGAGTTCCAGGCCGTGATCAGGGCCGCCACGCCAAAGGGCTCCAGGCTCAGGTAGTCCAGCGTGTCCGGCTGGTCCAGCGGAATTTGCTGGCCATAAAGCTTGTCGGCATAGCCGGCGTAGTAGCGCAGCTGCCGTCCGACCCACACCATCTGCGGCCGGGTTTCGCGGATGATCTTGCCGTTGTCGGTGGATTCGATGCGCGCCATCCGGTCGGCGTTCTGTTCGATCAGTTCCGCCAGCCGCAGCATGCACTGCGCCCGCTTGATGCCGGGCGTATGGCGCCACGTCTGTTCAAAGGCGTGTTCCGCCGCCTTCACGGCGCGGTCCACGTCCTGCGCGCAGCCGTCGGGGATTTCCGCCCAGGCTTCGCCCGTGTACGGGTTGTGGGTGGCGATCATGCGTCCCCGCGCGGGCGGGGTGCTCTGACCATTGATGAACAAGCCATAACGCTGCATGGACACGGTCTCCGATTGGCATGAGGGGATTCTTCTTGCGAAGCGGGGCCGGTAAGTCCGGCGGGTGCCGCTTCGTGCCATGCGCAAAGTCTGGGGCCGTGTGTTGCACGCGTCCAATACGGAATTGCGAATTCAGTGATAGCGAATCGTGGCGTGTAGTGGGGCCGCGCCCGGCGCGGACTGGGCGCAGGGGCGGGCCTATGCGGCTGAGGGTTTACCCGCCCGTCTTGCCGTCCTTGCGATGCGACCGGAACAAAAGATGGGTCGCCGCCAGATGAAAGCGCACGGCGATCTCGGCGCATTCGGGATCGCGCGCGCGGATGGCGGCGATGATCTGGCGATGGTGGTCCACGCTGCGCAGCATGTCGTCGCGGCCGTAGAAGTAGAACGAGCCGATGATGATCGGCATGTCCAGCAGGTTTTCGACCAGGGACCGCACCCGCGCCGATTGCGCGGCTTCGAGCAGGGCGTGGTGGAACAGGTTGTTGTAGTGCTGGACTTGGGCGACGTGGTCGGGCGCGCCAGAGTTGACGGCGTCGAGCATGCACTGGTTGATGCGTTCCAGTTCGTCGATCTGCTCGGGCGTGGCACGCTCGGCGGCGGTCTTGGCGGAATAGGGCTCGAGCAGCATGCGCAGCTCGAAGGCTTCGTCGATGTCGCGATCCTGCCAGCCCAGCACGACCGCGCCGCGCCGGCCTTCGCGGGTGACCAGGCCGTCCGCGATCAGGCGTTCGATAGCGTTGCGCACGGGCGTGCGGCTGACGGAAAGCTGGGTCGCGATGTGTTCCTCGCGCAGCGGCTCGCCGGGCAGGAACGATCCGGCCATCAGGCGGCGGCGCAACTCTCCGTACACGTAATCACTGGCGCTCGACATGACGCGGCTTGGCTCTTCTCGGATTTCGAAGCTGGGACTATAACAACGGCGCGCGGGGCCATGGGCGCCAAGGCTTCGGCCGCCGCGCCCGCGGGTTCTACACGTTCACCCCGTGTTCCGCCAGCCGCGCCAGGAAGCGCGGCCAGACCTCCGGATTGAGCAGCCGCGCCGGCTTGCGTCCGGCAAGCATGTCCATGATCTGCGTGGCCGAACCCTGCGCCACCTTGCGGCGGCCTTCGTGCGTGACGCCGCCCGTGTGAAAAGCGGCGGCCACGTCTGGGCGCTGCAGGAGGCCGCTGCGCGGAGGCGGCGGTTCCACCTGCCATACGTCCAGGCCAGCACCCGCAATGTGTCCGGATTCCAGCGCCGCGAGCAGGGCGTCTTCGTCATGGATACCGCCGCGTGCGGTGGACACGAACAGCGCGCCGCGCTTCATCCGGCGCAAGGCAGCGGCATCGACCATTCCCCGCGTGACGGTGTTCAGCGGGCAGTGCAGGCTGACGATGTCCGCCTGCGCCAATAGCGCGTCGAACGTGACCGGCGCCGCGCCGCGTTCGGCGATCTGCGCGTCCGTCAGCAGCGGGTCATACGCAATGACCTGCAAGCCGAAGCCCGCCGCAATGCGCGCCACCCGGCGTCCGATCTCGCCGATGCCCACGATGCCGATGACCCGGCCCTCGATCTCGTGGCCCATCAGGGCCTCGCGGCTGACGGCGGTGCCCGCGCGCAGCGCGGCTTCCGATTCGCCCAGCCGCTTGACCAGCGACAGCAGCAGGGCAAAGGTCATTTCGGCGACCGAGGCGGCGTTGGCGCCGGCCTGGTTGACGACGGCCACGCCCGCGCGGGTGCAGGCGGCCACGTCTACCGTGTCGTAGCCTGCGCCGCCCGAAGACACGCACAGCAACTGCGGGCACTGGGCCAGCAGGTCCGCCGACACCTGCCAGCGGGCCGGAACTTCGTCCTTGGCCGCGCTGACGTGGTACGCGTGCGCGCCGGCCAGGCCAGCGGCCGTCACGGCATCGCCATCGGCCGGCAGCACGCGCAGGTCCAGCGAGTCGTCCTGAGCAATGGTCTCGTCGAACACCGGATCGATCCACAGATCCAGACGTGCGACGCGCAACTGAGGCCTGCTGACTGCCGCATCGCTCATGGCTAGACTCCCGTGCAACCCAACGAACGCAGGCGGGCGTCGACCCACGACGTATCCAGCGTGCCGGCGGCAATGTCCGCCAGCATCTTGGTTTCGACGTCGTGCTTTGCCGCCGCGGCCTCAAAAATGGCCTGCGCCTGGTCGTACGGCACGGCCAGCAGGCCGTCGTCGTCGCCCAGGATCAGGTCGCCCGGGGCGATCGTCATGCCGTCCAGCGCGACCACGCAGTTGATCTCGCCGGGGCCGTCCTTGTACGGGCCGCGATGCGTGACGCCGGCCGCATAGACGGGAAAGGCGCTGCGGCGGATGGTGCCGCAGTCGCGGATGGCGCCGTTGATGATGATGCCCGCGATGCCGCGCGACTCGGCGTAGGTCGTCATGATCTCGCCGATGATCGCGTTGGTCAGGTCGCCGCCGGCATCGACCACGATGACGTCGCCCGGTTGCGCCAGGCTCAGCGCCTTGTGCACCAGCAGGTTGTCGCCGGGACGCGTACGCACGGTGAGGGCGGGGCCGGCCAGCGGCGTGCCGTCGTGCATGGGCCGCAGGCGCGCGCCGCCGGCCGTCATGCGCGACATGCAGTCGCTGACGTTGGCGACCGGCACCTGGCGGAATTTATCGACCAGTTCCTTGCTGACCGCGCGCTGGCGGGCGTGGATTTCAAAACCTGTCATCACTGCTCCTGATAGCTGGATGGATATGTGTTCGGGGTCATTGCTTGGGGATGCCGGCTTCCTGCACGACCTTGCCGAAGGCGTCGTGGTCCGCGCGATGGCGGCGTGCCAGGTCTTCGGGCGAGCCCTTGAGGACGCTGTAGCCGGCGTCTTCAAGCTTCTTGATCAATTCGGGGTTCGACTGCACCTTCTGCAGCTCGCTGTTCAGCGCGGCGACCACGTCGTCCGGCGTCTTGCCCGGCGCCATCAGGCCCCACCAGATCGACTGGTTGATGGTCGGAAAACCGCTTTCCGGAAAGGTCGGCACGTCGGGCAGGGCGGGTGAACGCTCGGTGGCAACGACGCCCAGCGCACGCACTTTGCCACCGCGAATCTGCGGCAGCAGCGACGCGACGGAGCCAACGTAAATGTCGATGCGGCCGCTGGCCAGATCGGGGAAGGCCTGGCTCCAGCCGCGGTACGGCACATGCATCAGTTCCATGTTTGCCGCCTTGCGCCACAAGTAGCCGGTCAGGTCGCCCGTGCCGCCGATGCCGGGAATGCCGAGCGAAACCTGGTTGGGACGCGCCTGCGCGGCCTTGACGACGTCGGCGATGGTCTTGAACGGCGAATCGGGCACCACGACGAACACGCTGGGCGAAGACGCCACGGGGCCGACCGGCTTGAAGTCCTTGAAGGTGTCGTAGCTGAGCTTGCTGTAGAGCCAGGGGTTCAGCACGATGTTGTCAGTCTGCGCCATGACCAGCGTGTGGCCGTCGGGTTGGGCGCGCGACGTGGCGTCCAGGGCGAGGTTGCCGCCCGCGCCGGGCTTGTTTTCCACCACGATGTTCCAGCCGGCGTCCTGGCTGATGGCGCTGCCGATCATGCGCGTCAGGGTGTCCGTGCCGCCGCCGGGGGGGAACGGCGAGATCAGCGTGATCGGGGCCTTGCCCAGGTCGGCGGCGTGGGCAGTGGCGCAGCCCAGCACGAGCGTGGCGGCCAGCAGTTGCTTGAACAGTTTCATTGTCTTCCTCACGAAGTGATATGCAGATTCAGTCCGCGCTCTGTGGCGCGGTGGGGATGTCAGGATTGGCGGGCCAGCGTGGTCAGCCAGGCAAGGCGTGCTTCGACCGTGTCGGGCGCCGGGGCTTCGCCCTTGGCGCGCGCGGCCTCGATGCCGCGGGTGGAGCGCGCAAAGAGCTGTTCGACGCCATCGAGGACCAGCGGCTCAAGGCCCGCTTCATGCAGCTGGTCGCGGGCTTCGCGCACTTCGGCAAGCCGGCGCGGCGCGTGCAGCACGTGCGAGCGCACGAACGAGTCCATGAACGCCGTCAGCGGCGTGCGGTCGATGTCGGCCAGCACTTCGTACAGCGATTCGCGCAGACCCATGCGCTCGGCCGCCACCAGGCATTCGACGGCCAGGCTTTCCATGCCCTTGGTCATGATGCTGCGCAGGAGCTTCAGGCGCACGGCGTCGCCGGGCTTGCCTTCGATGATCCGGACCGTGGCGCCCGCGCTTTCGCCAAGCGCCGTCACCACGGCCGCGCCTTCGCCGGCGCATAGCAGTGGCGTTTTTTCGGCCAGCAGCGCGATGGCTCCCATGATGGCCACGTCCATGAAAGGGATGGCGCTTGCGGCGGCCGCCGCGGCTGCCTTCTGCATGTCGGGCGCGCTGGCGGTGGTGAAATCCGCGTAGACGGCGCCGGCGCGCATGTGGGGAAGGGCTTGCGCGGCGACTTCTGCCGCGCTGTAGCCGTACACGGCCGAGACCACGACGTCGGCCTCGGCCAGCCAGGCGCCCGGTTCGGCATGCAAGGCCGCGTCCGCGGCCTTGGCGCGGTCCGCCATTTCGGCATCCGAGCGCAGGTCGCAGATGCCGACGATGCGATGTCCTGCGGCGATCCAGGCCCGGGTGTAGCAATGGCCGACCTCTCCGCATCCAATCAGTGCGATTTTCATCTTAAAAACACATTAAAAAAACAATACGTGTTTATAGATCGGCAAGTTACGCGGGAAAAGAAGGTGTTTACCCTAGGTTTTTTCACAAACAAAGTACATTAAAAAAACAATCAGGCCTTCCGTTGCAGCAGGTGGTAGCCCAGTGCGGCGCGCGCTTCACGAATGGTCGCGCCCTGGCTGATCCGCTCGCGGATCGCGGCCTCCACGGCTTCGATCTTGCGCGCGGTCTCGGCCACGTCGCGAGCGCGCTCGCGCGGCACGATCACCACGCCGTTGGCGTCGGCCACCACGATGTCACGCGCGGCCACACGCACGGTGCCCACGGCAACGGTGGTATTGACCGATTCCACCTCCACCCGGTCCTTGCCCGTGCGCATGAAGCGGCCGGCGCTGAAAACCGGATAGCCGTCGCCCAGCGCCTTGCCCACGTCGCGGCACACGCCGTCAATCACGGTGCCGGCGATGCCACGCAGCCCGGCGTATTGCGTCATGATGTCGCCCCACACCGTGCAGTCGGTGCGGCCATCGTTGTCGATCACCACGATGTCGCCTTCGGCGACGTCATCGATGAAGTCGCCGACGGTGCCGGCGGGCGTCGCGGCGGGAACGTACTTGACCGTGAAGGCGGGGCCGACAACCGGGCGGGCATAGTTGTCCAGCGGCATGATGCCCAGCGCCTGGCCGTGCAGGCCCAGCTTGTCCATGGCGTCGGACACGCCCGGCGTATCCAGTCCTTCAAAAAGGGCGACCAGCTCCTGGTCGTGTGCAGCGGCTTTCTTGGGGTTTGTCATCGTCGTTCCTTTGGTGAGTGGGGCAGTGAAGGTGCGTCGGATCACTTCGCGTGGATGGCTTCGAATTCCTTGTCGTGCATGACCTCGGCGACCGAGCGGCCCGCGCGCACGGCGGCGACCATGCCGTCCTGCCGCTTTGCAATGCGTTCGGCCAGATCCAGCACTTCATCGATGCGGGCCGCGGGCACGAACACCGCGCCGCAGCGGTCCGCGATGACGTAATCGTCTTCATGCACCGTGACGCCGGCCATCTGCACGGGCTTGCCGGCATCGATCTGGATCACGCGGTTGCGGGCGCTGATCATCGTCACGCCGCGTCCATAGACGGGATAGCCGATCGATTCGCTGCCTTCGATGTCGCGGCTCAGGCCGTCGATGACCGATCCGCGCACGTGTTTGGCGCGCGCCGCGTTGGCCAGGATGTCGCCCCAGCAGGAAATGCCCTCGGCGCCGCCGGCGATCACCAGCACGCGGTCGCCGGTCTGAACGGCATCGATGACGGGCGAGATCAGATGCACGGCCGGCTTGGCGTCCGTTTTGGGACCCAGCTGGATGGTGCTGGCGCGGCCGACGATCTTCGGGCAGTCCCACAGCGGCCGCAGGCCGTAGGTGGCGCCGGGTAGTCCCAGAAAGTCCAGGGCGTCCGAGACGGTATTGGTATCCAGCGAGGCAAGGCGATCGAGCGTGGCTGCTTGGGACATGGGGAAACCTCCTGAGTGAAGGCTTCATTATCTGAACCATGTCTTGATAGATAAAATCGTTTTCAAGTATCTCTGTGATACGGTTTCAGGATCAGCGCGGCAGCGCGCAAACGGCGATGAGGGCATGGGATGAGCACGATCGACTTCAGGCTGATACGGCAACTCTGGATGTTTCTGGCAGTGGCCGAGGAACGGCACTTCGGACGGGCAGCGGCGCGCCTGGGCATGTCGCAGCCGCCGCTGACCGAGCAGATCAAGGTGCTGGAACAATCGCTGAAACTCCGGCTTTTCGAACGCTCGCGCCGGGGCACGCAGTTGTCGGCGGCGGGCGCGGCGATCCTGCCCGCCGTGCGCCAGTTTGCCGGTCAGGTCGAACACCTGGAGCGCGTCGTGCGGGAGGTCGCGTCGGGCCAGTCGGGCGTGCTGCATGTGGGCGCGATCACCTCGGCAATGCTGGACACCGTTCCGCCGCTGCTCAATGAGCTGAAGCGGGCGCACCCGGGCCTGACGGTCTTCGTGCGGGAGATCGACAGTGTCGAGGCGGTGCCGGCGCTGCTGTCGGGGGAACTGGACATGGCGTTCGTGCGCATCGATGGCGACGTCGGCGAGGGCATCTCGACGCTGCCGTTGACCGAGGACCGGTTGGCCGTGGCGCTGCCTGACGACCACAAGCTGGCGGCGCTGCCTCGCGTGCGTCTTCAGTCGTTGGCGGCGGAGCAGCTTGTGATGTCGTCCCGGCAGGTCAGCCCGGTGTATTTCGACATGCTCACCGCGATCTGCCGCGCCCACGGCTTCACGCCCCGCGTGCTGCACGAGGTGCGGTCGGTGGCTTCGCAGGTCGCCTATGTGGGATGCGGCCAGGGCGTGGCGCTGGTGCCGGCGTCGATGAAAAAGCTGGCGCCTGCCAACGTCGTCATCCGGCCGTTGAAGGAAAAGGTCATGGTGGTCACGGCCGCGCTGGCGTGGAATGCCGCGCGGTTTCACCCGCTGGTCGAGGTGGCGGTGCAGTGGCTTGAAAAGACGTATCGCAAGCGGCGTCCGGAAGGGTGATGCCAGGGGACGCGGCAAGCGCTGCCTGGCATCAGACGCCTACTTTTTCGCGGCGGCCTCTTGCTGGAAGGCGCGTGTCTGCCGGGCCAGGCTGTCCCGCCATTCCTCGCCCGGCTGAAAGGCCAGCACTGCCGAGTCGCGTCCCGATGCGGCCAGAAAGGCGGGGTCCTTGAGGGTGTCCTGGAGCGCCTGCTCCAGCTTGTCGCGGATGGCGTCCGGCAAGGTCGCCGGGCCGCCCATGCCGCGCTCGGACGAATATCGCAGCGCCACCCCGGATTCCACCGCGGTGGGGATGGCGTTGTGGCGCTTGTCGCTGGCGATGGCGATGGCCTCGAAAGGGCCTTTGGGGTCGATCAGTTCCGGGACCTCGCTCACGGTGATCAGGCCGTAGTCGATGTGATCGCCCAGGATCCCCAGGCGGATGTCGCCGCCGCCTTTGAAAGGCACGCTGGTGCCTCGCACGCTCTGGCTGCGCTCCATGTCCATCAGGGCCAGATGTCCGGTGGTGCCGTCGCCGCTATGGCCGAAGGACAGGGATTCGGGCGACTGCTTCAGCTTTTTGACGAGCGCCGGCAGGTCGTCCGGCGCGTTGGACCCGCGGCGCTTGATGAAGAGCAGCGGGTCGTCGACCAGACGGGCGATCAGCCGGATGTCTTCGGGCTTGTATTTCGCGCCCTTGCTGACGGGCAGGTACACGAAGCCCGGCGCATTGATCATGCCCAGCGTGTAGCCGTCGGGTTTGGCCGCCGCGACGTAGCGCACGGCGATCTCGCCGCCGGCCCCGGGCTTGTTGATGACGATGATCCGGGTCTTCTCGCCCAGGCGCTTTTCCATGTGCTGGGCCACCAGCCGCGCCATCACGTCCGTGCCGCCGCCAGGCGCAAATCCCACCACCAGTTCGATCGGACGGTCGTCCGGCCAGGCGGCATGCGCCGCGCCGGCCGCCAGGGCCATCGCCCCGGCCAACAGAATCCGCTGAAATGCGTTTGCTTTCATGCTTGTCTCCTTGATTGGCTGCAATGCGCCCTTGCGCGTCAATTGACCTGGATGCCTGCGGATTGGATGAGTTGGCGGTAGCGGTCCAGTTCCTCTGCCCAGAACGCCGTGAACGCCGCGGGCGTGCTTTGGCGCAATTCGGCCCCCATGGCGATCAGCCGTTGCGAATAGGCGGGATCGGACATCACGGCGTTCAGGGCGCTGCTCAGCTTGTCCACGATGGGCGCGGGCGTGCCGGCCGGCGCCGCCAGGCCGAACCACGTGGTCAGTTGCATGCCCGCCATGCCCAATTCCTCGAACGTGGGCACATCGGGAATGGCCTTGAGCCGCGTGTCGGCGGCAACGGCCAACGCGCGGACGCGCTGGCTCTGGATGTGGCCAATCGCGCCGTTGTCGAACATGTAGTCCAGCCGTCCGCCCATCAGGTCGGTCAGGGCGGGGTTGTTGCCCTTGTACGGCACATGCGTGACCTCGATCTTGTTGATGGCGCGAAACAGTTCGCCGGACAGATGCCCCGAGTTGCCGGTGCCGCCGGACCCGTAGGTCAGTTTGCCGGGTTGCTTGCGCGCCGCCGCCACGATGTCGGCCGGACGCTTGAACGGCGAGTTCTCGGGGACGATGAGCACGCTGGGCACCAGCGCGACTTCACCGATCGGCGTGAAGTCCTTGATCGGGTCGAAATGCACCTTGGCATACAGGTTGGGCGCCGAGACGTTGGCCGAGCTGCTGGCCAGCAGCAGGGTGTAGCCGTCCGGCGCGGCACGGGCGAATTGGGTGGTCGCGATGGTGCCGGAAGCGCCCGCCACGTTTTCGACCACGACCGTCGCATTCAGGCGCTTGCCCAAGGCATCGCCGAGCGAGCGGCCAATGGTGTCCGCCGAGCCGCCCGCGGGCCACGGCACGATGAGGCGTATCGGCTTGTCCGGATACGGCGCGGCCGCCATGACGGCCGCGCTGAACGCGGATGCGAGGGCGCCGCACGCCCAACGCTTGATGGGAAAGCGCATGTTTGTCTCCTTGTTGAACCCTCCCTCTTGCTCGATGGCGTATCGGGGAGGTGTGAAAAGGCGCCGCGATCAATCTGTACGAGCCTTGGCGGCCTCCTTGGGAAGATGCGCAAGGACCAGGGACAGCAGCAGGTCCTGCGAATGATTGAAGAAGTGATCCGCGCCGGGGACGACGATGATCGGATGGGAGGTGGGCCGTGCCCACGCCAGCAGCGGCTGCAACGGCGCCTGCGTGTCCGATTCGCCATGGATCAGCACCACGCCGGTGGGCAAGGGGGGCGTGTCGTAGACCCGGTCGCCCTCGACGGCGCCCACGGGCAGCCCGGCCAGGATGGCGGCGTCAGGCGCGGCGTCCTGGCCGGTCAGCGCGCGAATCGCGTGGGCCAGGGCGTAAGCGCCGAATGAAAAGCCGATGAGCGCCAGTGGCGTATCGGGGGACTCGGCTCGCACGGCATGCACGACGGCAAGGATGTCTTCGGCTTCGCCCAGGCCGTGGTCATATACGCCGGCGCTGGCGCCCACGCCCCGAAAGCTGGGCCGTATCGCAAGCCATCCGGCGTCCCGGACGCCGTGCGCCAGTCGGTGCGGGATCTTGTGGCGCGGCGTGCCGCCCAACAGCGGTTGCGGGTGCGTAACGATGGCTACCCCAACGCGCGGCGTGGCGGGGCGGTCGATCAGCAATTCCAGCGGACCGGCCGGACCGGCGATCAGCCGTGTTTCCGTCCTTGGGCCGGCGAGGAGTTCGGTATCAATCAGGTGGGACATGTCGGCCAGATAGGGCTGTCAGTTGTCCCAGATTAATCCGTTATGAAAAGGCCGAATAAATAGAATTTCGTGATGGAATTCATCACGGCGGGAGATGGCGCGGCCGGCGCGCCGCCTACTTGGCCAACCAGCGGGCGGAGGGCCAGCGTGCATTGCGCACCGCATCGCGGGCGCATTGGATCAACTCGTTCATGACGCAATGCACGGAATTGGCGATGGGACGGGTGGCGGGTTGCGCCAGCACGATGCGCCGCACCAGCAGCGGATCCACGACCGGGGCAGCGGCCAGGATTGCGCGATCCACGTCGTCGGCCACGGCGATCGAGGGCAGGATGGTGTAGCCGTGGCCGTCCAGCACCAGGCGCTTCTGCACGCTCATCGCATTGGTCTCGGCCACGATGTGCAGCTCGGTCTCTTGCGTGCGAGCGGCCTGTTCGACCAGCGAGCGCAATCCATGCGGCGCGCCCGGCAGCACAAGCGGCCGGCCGATGATGTCGGCCATGCGAACGGGCGTGCGGGTATCGAGTCCGCTGTCCGGCGGACCCACGAACCACAGGCTCTCTTCCAGCAAGGTGCGGAACTTCAGCGCGGGATTTGGCTTGGAGTCGTACAGCAGCGCGATGTCCACGTCGCCGGTCTCCAGCCACGATTGCAGGTGCCCGGCATAGCCCGCCGTCAGCCGCAGGCGGATGCCGGGATAGTGGGCCGCCACGGCGGACAGCAGCGCGCTGGACAGCATGTCTGCCGTGCTGGGCAAGAGGCCCACGGTGACGATGCCGCCCACCGTGCCGCTGGACGGCCGGATCTCGGCGCGGGCGCGGTCCAGTTCGTTCAGCGCGCGCCGCGCATAGTCCTCGAGCGTCTTGCCCGCGTCCGTCAGTTCCATGCCGAGGCGGCCGCGCGTGAAGAGCGGCGTGCCGATATCGTCTTCCAGCAGCTTCAGTTGCCGGGAAACCGCCGGCTGCACGATGTTGAGCAGGCGCGCCGCGCTGGTCACGCTGCCGGTCTCGGCCACGGTCACGAACGCCTTCAGTTGCTTCAGGTCCATCTGCGGCTCCGGGGTATGCGCAAGGGTGATGAATTCCATCACAAAATTCTATTTAGTTGGCGATTCTATAGCGACATAAGATACCTCGCAGCACTTAGCCACCGGGAAACCCACTCATGACTTCAACCACTACCGAGGCCCCTGCCTGGCAGCAAGCCGCGTTCGACGCGCTGAAAGCCGGCGGCATCCGCCAGATCGCCTACGTGCCGGACGCCGGCCATTCCTATGCCATCCGGCAGGCGCAACTAGATCCGGAAATCACCGACGTGGTCCTGACCACCGAAGAAGAGGGCGTCGCCGTCGTCAGCGGCGCGTGGCTGGGCGGCCAGCGCGCCGCGCTGCTGATGCAGAGCAGCGGCGTGGGCAATTGCGTGAACATGTTCTCGCTGCTGCGCAGCTGCAACTTTCCCTTTCTCACGCTGGTGACGATGCGGGGCGAGTACGCGGAGTTCAACCCGTGGCAGGGCCCGATGGGCAAGACGACCCAGCAGGCGCTTGAGCTGATGGGCATCACGGTGCTTCGGGCGTCGAACCCCGACGAGGTCGGAGAGATCGTCAGTGCCGCTGCCGATTCCGCATTCCTGGCCGGCGAGCAGGTAGCCGTCCTGCTGTCGCAAACCTTGATTGGACGTAAGAAGTGGGAGCGCAACTGATGTCGACCACCTTGAATGCTTCGGGCGCCGTGGACCGCCGCGCCTTCGTGTCGCAACTGATCGCGGCTTCGCCCGACGCGCTGATCGTGTCGGGCCTGGGCTCGCCGTCCTATGACGTATTCGCCGCAGGCGACCGGGACCAGAACTTCTATCTATGGGGCGCCATGGGCGGCGCCGTGGCGCTCGGCCTGGGCCTGGCGCTAGCGCAGCCGGACCGGCCCGTGCTTGTCATCACCGGCGACGGCGAACAGTTGATGGGTGTGGGCACGCTGGGCACCGTCGGCGCCAAGCAGCCCAAAAACCTGACCATCGTGGTGCTGGACAACGGCCACTTCGGCGAGACCGGCATGCAGCGCAGCCATACCAGTCTGGGAACGGACCTGGTGGCCGTGGCGCAGGGGTTCGGCATCAAGGATGCGTTTGCCGTCAGGGAAACGGGCAGGGCGGGCGAGGTCGCCGAGCGCGTGATGGCGCGGCGTGGCGTCGCCTTCGCCCAGGTGTTCATCAATCCGGACGAACCGCCGCGCGCGCTGCCCCCGCGCGACGGTGTGTACGTCAAGAACCGCTTCCGGGCCGCCCTGGGATTTTCGACGTTCTGAGCAGCGGCAGCCCCTTGGGCTGCCATGCTGCATTCAGGCCAGGAGGCTGTGATGAAGACTTACTCAATGCGGATCGCGGGCGCGCCGGCCGCCGCCATCTCGGGCGAATGGTTCGAGACGCAGAACCCCTACACCGGCGAGGCCTGGGCGCGGGTTGCCCGCGGGGCCGCGCAAGATGTCGATGTGGCGGTGCAGGCCGCCCATTTCGCTTTTTCGGAAGGACCGTGGGCGGAACTGACCGCCACCGAGCGCGGCAGGTTGCTGTATCGACTGGCTGACCTCATCGAACGCGATGCGCGCAAGCTCGCGGAAACGGAAGTCCGGGACAACGGCAAGCTGTACGCCGAGATGCTGGGACAGCTGACGTACCTGCCGCAATGGTTCCGCTACTACGGCGGCCTGGCAGACAAGATCCACGGGTCGACGCTGCCCTTGGACAAGAAGGGCTATTTCACCTATACGCGCCACGAACCGCTGGGCGTGGTGGCAGCGATCACGCCGTGGAATTCGCCCTTGCTGCTGCTGGGCTGGAAGATCGCGCCGGCGCTGGCGGCGGGTTGCACGGTGGTCGTGAAACCGTCGGAGTTCACCTCCGCATCCACGCTGGAGTTCGCGGAACTGTTCGACGAGGCGGGATTTCCGCCGGGCGTGATGAACGTGGTGACGGGCTATGGCCAGGAGGTGGGGGCCGCGCTGGTCCAGCATCCGCTGGTGCAGAAGGTCACCTTTACCGGGTCGGACCAGACGGGCCGCCTGATCAACGAGCAGGCCGCGCGGCTGCTCAAGCACACCTCGCTGGAACTGGGCGGCAAGTCGCCCAACATCGTGTTCGAGGACGCGGACCTGGAGCAGGCCGTGTTCGGCGCGATCTCGGGCATCTTCGCGGCAAGCGGGCAGACCTGCATCGCCGGCTCGCGCTTGTTGCTTCAGGACAGCATCTACGATCGCTTTGTCGAAAAGCTGCTGGCGCTGGCGGGCGCCGCACGCATGGGCGATCCGATGGATCCGGCCACGCAGGTCGGTCCGGTCACGACGCCGCCCCAATACCAAAAGGTGCTGGATTACATCCGCATCGCGCGGGACGAGGGGGCAACTCTGCTGCTGGGCGGCAAGGCCGCGCAACGGCCGGAATGCGGCAAGGGGTGGTTCGTGGAACCGACCATCTTTGGAGACGTGCGCAACGACATGCGCATCGCCCAGGAAGAGGTGTTCGGACCGGTGCTGTCCATCATCCGCTTCAAGGACGAGGCCGAGGCGCTGCGGATCGCCAATGACGTCCGCTTCGGACTGGCCGCCGCCGTGTGGACGCAGGACATCGCCCGCGCGATCCGGATGTCGGAGCGCTTGAAGGCCGGCACGGTCTGGGTCAATACGTACCGTGCGGTCAGCTTCATGGCGCCCTTTGGCGGCTACAAGGATTCGGGGCTGGGGCGCGAGAACGGCATGGACGCCGTCAAGGAGTTCCTGCAGGTCAAGAGCGTCTGGCTCAATAGCGGGGCGACCGCCAGCAATCCGTTTGTGCTGCGTTAAGCCGGCAAGGGCGGCCATGGGCCGCGCCTGCCTGGTTCCCCGATCCCGCCAGCTACGTGCCAGCCACGCGCGTCGCCTGCGCATCCGACTGGAAGATCTTGCCGAAATCGCATTGTTCCTGCGCAAGCGCTGCGATGGCGGAGATCAGGTTGCTTGGGCGGTCGCCGCGAAAGACCGCCGCGTAGGCAGCCGGCGGCAGGGCGGGCGTGACCGTCAGGATTTCCAGCGCGCCCGACTCCACCATGGGCGCGAGGAAGGTCTTGGGCAGGTAGCTGATGCCCATGCCTGAGATCGCCAGACCGATCAACGCCACCAGGCTGTTGCTCAGCACGGTCTGCTCGGGCTGCACGCCCACCGACCGAAACCACCGGTTGTAGAGCTGTCCCGTGCCGGAACGCTCGTCCTGCGTCAGCAGCCGGTGCTTGACGAGGTCTTCTACCTTGAGCCGCCGCCGCGGCGCCAGCCCCGGCTTGCACATCCACGAATTGACGACCTGGCCGACCCGGCGCGACACGAAACGCTGGTCGTCAAATACGTCCGGCACGATCATCAGGTCCACCTCGTCGGCCAGCAGCTTGTCGCGCAGGATGGCACTGGTATCGACGTGCGGCTCGATGATGACCCGGGGATAGCGCGCCTGGATCGCACTTACCAGTCTTGGCAACCAGGTCATGGCCGTCAATTCCGTGATGCCGATGCGGACGTGGCGCTCCATGACGTCCGGCCGTTGGAACTGCTCGATGGCCGCATCGCGCTGTTCCAGCAGCCGTCTGGCCAGCAGGAACATCTCTTCGCCTTTCTCCGTCAGCCGGGCCGTGCGCAACGTGCGGTCAAAGAGCGGCGTATCGAAGAGCGCTTCCAGTTCCTGCACGCGCTTGGACACCGCCGATTGCGTGGTGTGCAGCCGGTTGGCAGCGGGTGCAAACCCGCCGAGCTGAACGACCCAATACACCGCTTCGAGCTGCTTGAAAGTGATCAACGGCGCCTCCTTCGTGGCCGGGATATATCGAATTCGGGAATCTGGTTGGATTCCAATTTATCGCTTTTTTTGATTTAACGCCGCGCTCAGAATTTGTGCCTGAGGATTCGAACGCATTGGAGGCGCTCATATGTTTCTTACGGAAGAAGAGTCGGCGATGCTGACGGGCGGCAAGGGACCGGCCGTGCAAAAGGCCATGGAGATCCTGGTGGCGCTGGGCGAGAGCTTTGGCGCCAAGCGCCTGCTGCAGGTCAGCAACGTTCATATGGCGGGTTCGTCCGTCCTCGTCGCGGAGGAGGCCGGCACGCGCTTTGTCGAAGACATCAAGCGGCAGGGCGGCACGTTCGTCACCCGGGTGACGACAAACCCGACGGCGGTCGATCCGGTGCAGTGGCGCGAGATCGGCATCCCCGAGTCGGACAGCGCGCTGCAGACGCGCCTGACGGACGCCTATGCCGGCATGGGCGCCAACACCTGCAACACCTGTATTCCCTATCTGGTCGGCAACAGCCCCCGGTTCGGCGAACACATGGCGTGGGGCGAGTCGTCGGCCGTGGTGTACGCCAACTCGGTGTGCGGCGCCCGCACCAATCGCGAAGGCGGCCCCAGCGGCCTGGCCACCGCGCTGACGGGCCGCACGCCCGAGTACGGTTTTCACCTGACGGAGAACCGCTACGGAAAGCTGCTGGTCAAGGTCGAGACCACGCTCGACGACATGACCGATTACGGCACGCTGGGCTACTTTGCCGGCCGCATCGCCGGGCAGGACACGCCGGTGTTCACGGGCATTCCCTCGGACCCGACGCTGGAGCAGTTGAAGGCGCTGAGCGCCGCGCTGGCGGCTTCGGGTGCAGTGAGCATGTTCCATGCGGTTGGCGTCACACCCGAAGCGCCCACGCTTGAGGCGGCATTCGGCGGCAACACGCCCGAGAAAGTGCTGGTGTTTGACGAGGCCGAAAAGAAGAAGGCCGAGGCCGCGCTGAACAAGGAGCCGTCGGATCACGTGGATTGGATTCTGGTGGGCTGTCCGAACGCGTCGGTGCAGGAAATCCGCGAGGTGGCCGAGGCGCTGGAAGGCAAAAAGGTGCATCCGGAGGTCGCGCTGTGGGTCACCACGGCCGGCGCCATGTATGCCATGGCCGAGCGCATGGGCTACATCAAGACGATCAAGGACGCCGGCGGGACGGTCGTGCGGGAAACGTGTCCGTTCCTGGCGCGCAGCCGCGTAATTGCGCCAACCAAGGGCTATCGCACGCTGACCACCAACTCCGCCAAGATGGCGTTCTATGCGCCGGGCCAATTCGGCCTGCCCACGCATTACGGCAATCTCAATCGCGTCATGCAGGCCGCCGTCAGCGGCGTCTGGAGGTGAGCGCCATGACACAAGCCAAACGCGTCCTCACCGGGCGCAAGATCGTCAAGGGCAAGACCAGCGGCCAAGCCGTCGTGACGGGAGAGGCGATCAGCTTTAACGGCGGCGTCGACAACATGACGGGCATCGTCACCGAACCCGGACACGAGCTGGAAGGCGTGAACATCGCCGGCAAGGTGCTGGTGTTTCTGACCGGCAAGGGATCGACCGGCGGGTCCTACAAGATCTACGACATGGTCTCGCGCGGCACGGCGCCGTTGGCATTCGTGCAGGTGACGCCCGAGCCCATCACGACGATCGGCGCGATCATCGGCGCCATCCCCGTCGTGGCCGGGCTGGACGAAGACCCGACCAAGGCCATCGCCACGGGCGACTGGCTGGACGTGGATGCCGACGCAGGCACCGTTGTCGTGACACCGCAGTAGCAGTTCGCTCGCGACGTCAGCCGCATCCTTCACCGGCCTTCGGGTAGTTGCGCACACGACGCGACGCCCGGATCGGCCGCGCATCTATCAATCAAGGAGACAACCATGACTTCACGCGCAATCATCGCCCTTGCCTTGGGCGCCTGTCTTGGCGCGGGCGCCCCGGCCGCGCACGCGGCTCAGCCCGACGCGGGCGCCGACTGGCCCACCCGCAAGGCCATCACGATGATCGTTCCCTTTGCGGCCGGCGGCAGCACCGATGCGACCGCGCGGCTGCTCGCCGAACACCTGTCCCGGCAACTCAAGCAACAAGTGGTCGTGGAGAACCGCGCGGGGGCGGGCAGCAACCTGGGATCGAGCGTGGCGGCGCGCGCGACGCCCGACGGCTACACGCTGCTGCTGGCCACCAGCACGATTGCGACCAATGTGACGCTGTACAAGAACATGGGCTTCGACCTGCGCCGTGATCTGATTCCCGTCTCGCAGATCGCGTCGATACCGAATGTGCTGACCGTGAACAACAACGTGCCGGCCAAGTCGCTCACGGAGTTCATCACACTGGTTCAGAAGAAGGACGCGCCGGTGAACTACGGTTCCGCGGGCAACGGGTCGGCCTCGCATCTGTCCGGCGCGCTGTTCAACGCGATGGCCAAGGGCGACATGGTCCATGTGGCGTACAAGGGCGGGGCGCCGGCGAACGTGGACCTGATGGGCGGCCAGGTGCAGGCGGTGTTTTCGCCCCTGGTGGAAGTGCTGTCGTACCTGGAAAGCGGCAAGTTGCGCGCATTGGGCGTGACCACCCCGGAGCGCTCGCCGCGCCTGCCCGATGTGCCGGCGGTGGGTGAAGCGCTGCCCGGGTTCGATGTGTCGCTGTGGAATGGTGTGTTCGTGCCTGCCGGCACGCCGCCCGCCGTCGTCGATAAGCTCGCCCAGGCCCTGAAGTCGGTGACGCAAGACCCGGCATTCCGCAAGGTGCTGCTGGATCAGGGTTCCGCGCCCACGAGCCAGTCGCCGGCGCAGTTCAAGGCCTTTCTGGATCAGGAAATCGACAAGTGGGCCAAGCTCGTGAAGCTGTCCGGGGCGACGGTGGACTGAGGCCGGGGGCCGCCTCTCCGGGATCCAGCTGCTGCCGGCGCGCCCACGTCACAACCTGCAATAACTCCCCCGCAGCTCGGCGTTATTGTCTGGAAGATGCGTGACGCGCCCGCCCGGTCGGCTGGAACACCAGAGAGAGGCACCCCATGACTTACTCGAGCTATCACAAGAAGGACATCTTCGGCCGCCCCTTGCATGCCGAAACGCAGATGATGTCCTATGGCTACGATCCCTATCTGTCCGAGGGGGCGGTCAAGCCGCCGGTGTTTCTGACGTCCACCTTCGCGTTCCGCACGGCCGAGGACGGCGCCGCGTTCTTTGATCTGGTGTCCGGCCGCAAGCCCTTGCCGCAGGGCGAGACGGCAGGGCTGGTGTACAGCCGGTTCAATCATCCGAACCTGGAAATCGTGGAAGACCGGCTGTCGCTGCTGGACGGCTCGCAGGACGCCGCCGTGACTTCAAGCGGCATGTCCGCGATCAGCGCGGTGCTGATGGCGTTTCTGCGCCCGGGCGATCAACTGGTGCAATCCGTGCCGCTCTATGGCGGCACCGAGACGTTGATCGGCAAGATCTTTCCGGAGTGGGGCGTGGGTTCGCATCCCGTGGCGGACGGGCTGTCGCCGCGCAACATGCGCGCGGCGCTCGAAGAGGCGGCGGCCAAGGGACCGGTGAAGCTCTTTTATGTCGAGACGCCCGCCAATCCGACCAACGCGCTGTTCGATTTCGAGGCCATGAAAAACGAGCTGGATGCGTTCGAAACGCGTCACGGCTACCGGCCGATTTCGGTGTGCGACAACACCCTGCTCGGGCCGATCTTTCAGAAGCCGGCGGAACACGGGGTGGATCTGTCGGTGTATTCGCTGACCAAGTATGTCGGCGGCCACAGCGATCTGGTGGCGGGAGCTGTCACCGGCAGCAAGGAACTCATCAAGAAGGTGCGCGCCATCCGCAGCGCCTTTGGCTCGCAACTGGATCCGCATTCGTGCTGGATGATCACGCGGTCGATGGAAACGGTGGTCCTGCGCATGAAGCAGGCGGCGCGCACGGCGACTCGCGTGGCGGAGTGGCTGGCGGGCAATCCGCACGAAAAAGTGCAGGTGTTCCACCCGGAATTGATCGCGGACCGCGCCTATCAAGAGGTCTACAAGCGGCAATGCACCGGACCGGGTTCGACGTTTGCCTTCGTGCTGGAAGGCGGCCGCGAACGCGCGTTCCGCTTCATCAATGCGCTGCATCTGTTCCGCTCGGCAGTCAGCCTGGGCGGCACCGAGACGCTGGTGTGTCATCCGGCGTCGACCACGCATTCCGGGGTGCCCGCGGCAGAGCGCGATGCCGCGGGCGTATCCGAAGGCCTGATCCGGGTGTCGATCGGCCTGGAGCACGAGGAAGACCTGATCGCGGACATGGACCACGCGTTCCGCAATGGGTGACGTCAGCCGGGTTGCACCGCCCGGCGGGCACGGTTCAGCAGCACGAAGGCGGCGGTGCCCAGCAGCATGATCGTGGCGGTGGCGATCACCGCCGCGTAGCCGGTCTCGAAGGCACCGCGGGCCATCTCGGTCAGCGTGGCCGCCAGGTCCGCGGGCAGGCTTTCGGCGACGACCAGCGCCTCGTCCAGGCTGTCGCGCGCCGCGCCGGTGGCCGCCACGCCGGCGGGCACCGACAGCGACTGCGCGTACACGCCCGACAGGATCGAGCCCATCAGCGTCACGCCCAGTGCGCCGCCCAGTTCATACGAGACTTCCTCGATTGATGCGGCCATGCCCGCGCGCTCGGGCGTGGCGCTTTGCATGATGGTGCTGGAGGCGGCCGTCATGGTGGCGCCGATGCCCAGTCCCAGGACGCACAGGCTGATCATCTGCGGGATGACCGCCGCGTCGTAGGTCAGCAGGTAGCCGCCCATGCCCGCACCCGACACCAGCAGCGACAGGAAGAGCATGCGCCGGCTGCCCACGCGCCCGAGCAGCAGGCCCGCAAGCGGCCCGGCGACAAAGGCGGCCAGCGGCAGCGGCAGGATGAAGAGCGCGGACTGGATCGGCGACATGCCCAGCACCAGTTGCAAGCGCTGGCTTAACACCAGTTCCATGCCCAGCAGCGCGGCCGCGGCAAAGAGCGCGGCGGCCACGGCCGAACTGAAGGACGCGTTGCGGAAGATGGCGAAGTCGATCAGCGGATAGGGCCGCCGCCGCTGGCGGCGCACAAAGAGGGCGAGCATGGCCGCGCCCGCCGCGCAGGCCACCATCGCGTGCAGCCAGGACGGCGACGCGCGGCCCAGTTCCTTGAGCGCATACGCGCACAGGATCATGCCCGCCATCACCTGCAGCGAGCCCACCAGATCCCACGGGCGCGACGCGTCGGGCCGGCTGGCGGGGATGAACCGCCAGGCCAGCGGCAACGCCAGCAGCACGATGGGGACGTTGATGAGGAACACCGAGCCCCACCAGAAATGCTCCAGCAGCAGGCCGCCCACGACGGGGCCGAGCGCCGCGCCGCCCGAGGCGACCGAGGCCCAGACGCCGATGGCCACGGCGCGCTCGCGCTCGTCGGCAAATGCCAGGCGCAGGATGGACAGGGTGGCGGGCATCATCATCGCCGCGCCCACGCCCAGCAGCGCACGGGCCGCGATCAGGATGACCGCACCCGGCGAGTAGGCGGCGGCCAGCGACGCCGTGCCGAACACGGCAAGCCCCATCATGAAAAGGCGCTTATGGCCCAGCCGGTCGCCCAGCGTGCCCATGCCCAGCAGCAGGCCGGACACGACCAGCGCGTACACGTTCACGATCCACAACTTGGCCGACGCGGTGACGCCCAGTTCGTGGGTAAGCCGCGGCAAGGCGGTGTAAAGGACCGTCATGTCGACGACGATCAGCAGCAAGGCGCTGGACACGATGGCCAGCACGAGCCAGCGGCCGGGGGTGGCCGCGGCAACAGCGTTCGAATGAGTCCGCTGCATGTTTCTACTCCTTTTGAAGACCGCGATTCCGGGCGCGGCGTGCGCGCTCGGGATCACGGGCTGGCATTATCCATCTATATATCCGCGATAAAAAGTTGGATTGCATCTATAAAATTGATGGATTGAAAGGAGCACACCATGCAATGGACCCTGGACCAACTACGGCAATTCGTGGCGGCGGCGGATGCCGGGTCGTTCTCGGCGGCGGCGCGACGCATCGGCCGCGCCCAGTCCGCTGTCAGTACGGCGGTGGGCTTGCTGGAGGCGGATCTGGGTGTGGAACTCTTTGACCGGTCGCGCCGCAATGCGGTGCTGACGCCGGCCGGCGAGGTGATGCTGCTGGAAGCAAAAGAGTTGCTGCGCCAGGCGGGCGGGCTGTCGCAGCGGGCGCTGGCGTTTGCGGGTGGCCAGGAGGCGCGCCTTTCCATTGCGCTGGACGAGGCCTTGCCGTATCTGGTGCTGGGCGCGCTGGCGCTGGAATTGGCCGAACGCTTCCCGGCGCTTGAGCTGACGCAGTTGAACGGCACCGCGACCGAGGTTGCCGATTACGTGCGCCAGGGCCGGGCCAGCATCGCGTTCCACTTCGACCGGGGCGACCCCGGCAGCGACTTTGCGCACCGTTCGTTGGGCAACGTGGCGCAGGGGATCTTCGTGGCCTCGGGCCATCCGCTGGCTGCGCTGCCGCAGGTGACGCGCGAGGACCTGGCGCGGCACCGCCAGCTCGTCATGCAGATGGAGGGCGTGGAGGACATGGTGCTCAGTCCCACGGTGTGGCGCACCGACAGCTTCTATAGCATTGCGGGGATGGTGGCCGATGGGCTGGGCTTTGCGATCCTGCCGCTGAACATCGCGGAATACGAGAGCTTTCGCACGACGCTGACGCCGGTGCCGTGCGCCGAACTGGCGTTGCCGATGCTGTCCGTGCGTACGTTGTGGCTGCAAGGGGCCGTGTTGAACGAGACAGAGCGCTGGCTGCAGCAGCGCATGGAGCAATTGCTGCGGGCGGGATAGCGACGCGCGGCCGACAACGCGTCAGGCCAGCCGCGCCTCAGCTCAGCAGCGCCGCCACCAGATCGCTGCCTTCGTGCCGGTCCCCGCTGAAATCCAGCGCGGCCAGCACGTGTTCCAGGTGTTCGTCCATCAGGGCGCAGGCGCGATCGGCATCGCCGGCGCGCGCCGCCTCGATGAAGGCGTGGTGCTCGCGCGACGAGCAATTGGCGTCGTGGGAGCTTTGGTACAGCACGGTGATCACCGCGCTGCGCGCCGACAATTCGCGCAGCATGCCGGTCAGCACGGAATTGCCTACGGTTTCGGCAAGCAGGATGTGGAACTGGCTGAGCAACCGGTTTCTCGCCTGCACGTCGCCGCTTTCCAGGGCCTGGCGTTCTTCGGCCAGATGCGCATCGATGCGGCGGAAGTCGGCAGTCTTGGCGCAGGCGACGAATTCTCGGGCCAACGCCGCTTCCAGGATGCGGCGCACGGCGTAGACCTCGCGCGCCTCGTTCGCGTCGGGCTTGCTGACGAAGGCGCCCTTGTCCGGAACGATATTGATGAGCTTGTCCTTGGACAGCATCAGGAGCGCGGCGCGGATCTTGGTGCGGCTGACTTTGTAGACCCGCGCCAGGGCCTCTTCGCGCAGCCGGGTGCCGGGCGGAAGCTTGTGCGCCACGATGGCGGCGGACACTTCCTTGGCGATGTCGCCGGCGCTGGGGTCTGGCTGGACTTCCTGAGTCATGAGGCGCGGCAAGGGCTGCCGGTTGCGGGAAACCGTCGGGCAGCCAGTCTAACAAAAGGCGGTCGGAGCGGGAGACATTTCTTGCATACAAAATCTGTCTGCACCCGGTGTCCGGGCCGGAGCGGCCGCGCCTTGCCTGCCGCTCCTTGCCTGCCGGCCCCTGTTTTCCCGACGCCTCACCCGCTACTTGGCCATCAGCCCCAGGTTCTCGATCAG
Source organism: Achromobacter spanius (assembly GCF_002966795.1). Lineage (GTDB taxonomy): Bacteria > Pseudomonadota > Gammaproteobacteria > Burkholderiales > Burkholderiaceae_B > Achromobacter > Achromobacter spanius_D. The sequence continues at coordinate 3,539,913 of NZ_CP023270.1, read as the reverse complement.
CGCCTTTTCCTTGACGAAGGTGGCCTGCGCCCACGCCTTGTAGTCCTCGCTGCTGCGGTAGGCGGGTTCCTGATTGAGCTGCTTCATCACATCCATGCTGGCCTGGTCGAACAGCGCCTTCTTGAACGCGTCATGCAGGATCTTCACGACCGCCGGGTCCATGCCCTTGGGGCCGGCCAGACCATACGGCGACGTGGACACGACCTTGTAGCCCAGCTCCTGGGCGGTCGGCACGTCGGGCCAGCGCGTGGTGCGCTTTTCGCCAAAGGTGACCAGCAGGCGCATCTTGCCGGAATCGACGAACTGGTCCCAGCCGGTGGCGTCGCTCTGCGCCATGACGTGACCGCCCAGCAGCGCCTGCTGCATGTCGGCGTTGCCCTTGAACGGCACGTGGTTGAGCTTGACGTTGGCGTTGATGGCGATTTCTTCGATGATCAGGTGCGGCGACGAGCCGATGCCGGTCGAGCCGTAATCGATCTTGCCGGGCGCCTTGCGCGCCGCCTCGATGTACTCGTTGAAGGTCTTGTACGGCGAATCCGAGCGCACCGTGAAGCCGAAGGTGTAGCCCGACAGGCCGAGAATGAAGGTGAAATCGTTGATCGGATCCCAGCTGCTTTTCTGCATGTACGGCATGCGCAGCATCGCCAGGGTGTACAGGGCGATGGTGTAGCCGTCCGGCTTGGCGGTCTTGGCCATGGTCGCGGTGCCTAGCGTGCCGCCCGCGCCCGGACGGTTTTCCACGATGACGGGCTGGCCCAGGTGTTTGGAGGCGTCCTGCGCCACGATCCGCAGGTGGCGGTCGGTGGAGCCGCCGGCCGGGAAGGGCACGATCAGGGTGATCGGTTTGGTGGGAAAGTCCGTCTGGGCACTGGCGGAAAAGGGCAAGGCGGCGCTTGCCAGGGTGAGCGTCAGAGCGGCGAGGACGGCGCGTCGCAGGGGAAGTCGGGTCATATTGTTTGTCTCCTGGTGGTTTGCCTGATGGTTGTTATGGGCAGCCAGTCAGTCGCGCAAGTCGACTTTGACGGGCAGCCGGGACAGCGCTTCGCGCAGCTGGGCTTTCAGCGGCGCGGGCGCACCGGCGCCGGCTTCTACGGCGACATCCGGTTGCGCATCGGCCAGCACGCGGAAGACGGGATCGTCTTGCGCGCGGCCAGCCGCTTGCAGGGTGCGCGCCACCACGGCCTCGACCGCCACGGCGGTCGCCAGGCGGCGCAAATCGGGTTTGTAGATCTTGCCCACGTTGGTCATCGGCATGGTGTCCAGCACGACGACGCGCTTGGGCCGCGCTGGGGCCTCGTCCACGTGCGCGGCAGCGTAGGCCAACAGTTCGGCCTCGCTCGCCTCGCTGCCTTCGGCCAGGGTGACGAAGGCGATGGGCAGCTCACCGGCGTAGGCGTCGGGGGCGCCGACCGCCGCGCAAAGCTGCACCGCCGGATGCGTGGCAAGCGCGTCCTCGATGGTCTTGGGGTCGATGTTGTGGCCGCCGCGGATGATCAGGTCCTTGGCGCGGCCCTGCAGATGCAGGCGGCCTTCGGCATCCATGAGGCCCACGTCGCCGCTGATGAGCCAGCCGTCTTCCGTGAAGGCGCGCGCGGTGTCGTCCGGGTCCAGAAAGCCGGGGATGACGTTGGGCGCCTTGATCAGCACCATGCCCGGTGTGCCGGGCGGCAGATCGCGCGCGGGCTGGCCCGCGGGCATGTCCAGGCTCGCGATGCGAATCTGCACATACGGCAGCGGAAACCCCACGCAGTTGACCGGGAATTCGCAGCCCGGGGGCGAGATCGACGTGATGCCCGCCATCTCGGTCATGCCCAGGCTTTCGCTGACGTGCAGGCCGAACAGGCGCTTGAAACGCGCGGCCAGCTCGGCGGGCAGGGGCGCGGCGCCCGTGCGGCAGTAGCGAAGGGACGAAATGTCGGCGCCGGCCAGCGGCACCTCGGCCAGCGCGGCCAGGATCGTCGGCACGCCCTGCAGCGAGGTGGCGCGGTGCTTTTCGACAAGGCGCCAGTAATTGCGCAGCACGTCGCGATTGCGCAGGAGCAGGGTGGTCGGGATGACGGTTTCCACACCGGCGGACAGCGCCGCCAGCGAAGCCGGCAGCACGCCCGCCACGTGAAAGAGCGGATAGCCGTTGATGACCACATCGTCCGGACCTGCATTTTGCAGTTGCACGGCGGCCCACGCGGAGAACACCTGGTTGGCGTGCGTATGAATGGCCAGCTTGGGCGCGCCCGTGGTGCCGCCTGTGTGGAAGTACGCCGCCACATCGGTGGCGCGGATGACGCGTTCGCTGACCAGCCGGTCCGAAGGCTGGGCCGCGCGGGCAGCGTTGAAGTCCAGTGCGAAGTCCGGCAGCGCGGGGCGTTCCGCCTCCGCTTCCTGCCACGGCGCCACGCGCAGCAGGGTCTTCAGGGTCGGCACGCGTTCGATCAGGCGCAGCGCCTTGGACCACGAGCCGCATTCCACGTCGGACCCATACGCGATCAGCGCCTTGGCGCCGGCCGTCGTCATCAGCGACGCCAGCTTGTCTTCGGTGAGCAGCGGATTAAGCGGCTGCACGATGCCCGCCGCCTCGCCGCCCCACAGGGCCAGGTGGTATTCCAGGCAGCCCGGCAGCAGCACGCCCACGGCATCGCCTTCGCGGATGCCCAGGCTGTGCAGCAGGTTGGCGGTCTGGTGGATGCCGGCCAGCAGCTCGCGGTAGGTCCAGCTGATGGCATCGTCGGCGGGGTCCGCGCTGCGCAGGAAGGTCAGCGCGCGCCGGTCACCAAAGGCGGCGGCGGAGTTGCAGAAGATCTCGTAGGTGCTTTGCACCGTAAGCGTTTCTTCCAGCGGCCGGGATTGCAGCCGCTGGACGTCCTGCGCGGTGCGTACCGGGAACGGCGCGGCGAAGGGGCGCGAGAGGGGACGGGAGAGGGCGGCGGAACGGGATTCGATCATGGCCGTGCGTCCGCGCTCATGCCTGCCCCAGCGCGATGTAGCGGCGCAGGTGGTGGTCTTCGTCGCCCAGCTGGTGGTCGATCATGACCAGGCGCTTGGCATAGTGCGCCAGCGGCAGCTCCCACGTCATACCGATGCCGCCATGCAGCTGGATGCATTCCTCGGCCACCAGCGTGCCGATGCGGCCGATGGTGACCTTGGCGGCCGACAGCGCGCGTTCCCGCGTGACGCGATCCGGATGGTCGACGGCGGCGGCCGCGTTGATGACGGCGGAGCGCGCCTGTTCGATTTCCAGCAGCACGTCGGCCATGCGGTGCTGCAAGGCCTGGAAGCTGCCGAGCGGCGCGCCGAACTGGCGGCGCGTGCGCAGGTATTCCAGCGTGGCGTCGCGCGCGCAGTCCATGGCGCCCACGGCCTCGGCGCACAGCGCCAGGATGCCGCGGCCCACGGCGCGTTCCAGCACCGCGTGGCCGGCGTCCGCGTCGCCCAGCAATGCGCCGGGTCCGAGCTGCACATTGTCCAGCACCAGCTCAGCGGCGCGTCCGCCGTCGATCAGTCCATAGCCTCGGAGGCTGAGTCCTGGCGATCCCTTGGTCACGAAGAAGAGGCTGATCCCGGCCTCGTCGTCGTCCGCGCCCGACGTGCGCGCGGACACCAGAAACAGATCGGCGTGTTCGCCCGCGTAGACGACGGCTTTGGCGCCGTTGAGCACCCAGCCATCGGCGCTGCGCTGTGCGCGCGTCTGCACCTGGTTGAGGTCATAGCCGGATTGCGGTTCGGCATGCGCCAGCGCGGCGGTCAGGCTGCCGGCGATCAGGCCTTCCAATGCCTCGCGTTGTTCGGCCGTGCCCTTTGCTGCGATCGCGCTGCCTACCATCACGGTGTCCAGGAACGGTTCGACAACCATGCCGCGGCCCAGCGCTTCAAAGACGACGGAGATGTCAAAGCCCGCACCGCCGAGGCCCCCGTCAGCTTCAGCAAACAGCGCGCCGATGGCGCCCAGCTCCGCATAGCGTTGCCAGAACTCGCGGCTGTACCCCTGCGGCGATTCGGCGTGACGCATGCGGGTGGCAAAGTCGTACTGCTCGGCGACAAAGCGGCGCAGCATGTCCGAGAGCATGCGCCGGTCTTCGGTGTGTTCGAAATTCATGGCCAGCCCTTACAGTCCCAGGATCATCTTCGAGATGATGTTCTTCTGGATTTCATTGGAGCCGCCGAAGATCGACAGCTTGCGGTTGTTGAAGTACTGCGCGGCGGCGCTATTGGCGCCGTCCGGGCCAATGGGCGGCGCGTCGTAGCCGTCGTGCAGCGCCTCGGGCACGAAGGGCCGCGCATACGGTCCCATGGCGCGGCGGTTCAGCGCGCTGATCTCCTGACGGATCTGCGTGCCGCGTATCTTCAGCATCGAACTCTCCGCGCCGGGCGCGCCGCCGCCGGCCACCGCCGCTACCACGCGCAGGTTGGTCGTGCGCATGTTGGCCAGCTCGATCTCCACCCGCGCCAGCCGCGCGGCAAAGTCCGGGTCTTCGGTCAGCGGGCGGCCATGGCGCTTCTGGCGCGCGGCCACCGCCTTCAGGCGTTCCAGCGCGGCCGTGGATTGGCCCACGCCCGCGATGTTGGTGCGCTCATAGGTCAGCAGATACTTCGCGCACGTCCAGCCGCGGTTCTCTTCGCCCACCAGGTTCTCGACGGGCACGCGCACGTCCGAGAAGAACACCTCGTTGACTTCGTGCTCGCCATCCAGCGTGATGATGGGGCGCACTTCGATGCCCGGGCTGTTCATGTCGATCAACAGGAAGCTGATGCCTTCCTGGCGCCGGCCTTCCTGCGAGGTCCGCACCAGGCAGAAGATCATGTTGGCGTACTGGCCAAGCGTGGTCCACGTCTTCTGGCCGTTCACGATGTAGCTGTCGCCGTCGCGCACGGCCGTCGTTTTGAGCGACGCCAGGTCCGATCCCGCGCCGGGTTCGGAGTAGCCCTGGCACCACCAGTCCGAGCCGTCCAGAATGCGCGGCAGCCAGTGGCGGCGCTGCGCCTCGGAGCCGTATTTGATCAGCACAGGCCCCAGCATGCTCAGGCCGAACGGGACGATGCGCGGCGCGTTGGCCAGCGCGCATTCGTTGTCGAAGATGTACTTCTGCGCGGCCGTCCAGCCGGTGCCGCCATATTCCACGGGCCAGTGCGTGGCCAGCCAGCCTTGCGCGTTCAGGATCGCGTGCCATTCGGCCATGTCGTCGCGCGTCAGCAGCTTGCCGTCGCCGACCTTGTCCGCCAGACGGCGGGGCAGTTGGGCGTCCAGAAAGGCGCGCACCTCGTCGCGGAAGGCGATTTCTTCGGGGGTGAATTCCAGATCCATGCGGGTCTCTCAGTAGATTTCAAACAGGCCGGCTGCGCCCATGCCGCCGCCAATGCACATCGTGACGACGGCGTAGCGGGCGCCGCGGCGGCGGCCCTCGATCAGGACGTGGCCAGCCAGCCGCGCGCCGGTGACGCCGAACGGGTGGCCCAGCGCGATGGAGCCGCCGTCCACGTTCAGGCGATCCATGGGAATGCCCAGCTTTTCCTGGCAATACAGGGCCTGCGACGCAAACGCCTCGTTCAGTTCCCACAGATCGATGTCCTGCACCTTCAAACCGTGGCGCGCCAGCAGCTTGGGCACGGCGTAGACCGGGCCGATGCCCATTTCGTCCGGCTCGCAGCCGGCGATGGCCAGGCCCCGGAACGCGCCCAGCGGGCGGATGCCGGCGCGCTGCGCCTCGGCCGCTTCCATCAGCACGCAGGCGGCCGCGCCGTCCGATAGCTGCGAGGCATTGCCCGCCGTGACGAACTGGCCTTCACCTCGCACCGGCGCAAGACCGGCCAGCGCCTCGTAAGTTGTGCCGGGACGGTTGCAGGTGTCCTTGTCCACCGTCACTTCGCGTTCGGTGACGGCGCCGGTGGCGCGGTCCGTGACGGACATGGTGGTGGTGACCGGAATGATCTCCTCGCGGTAGCGGCCCGCGGCCTGCGCGGCCTCGGTGCGCGCCTGGCTTTGCGCGGCAAAACGGTCCTGCGCCTCGCGGCTGATGCCGTAGCGGGCGGCCACGATGTCGGCGGTCTCGATCATGGGCAGATAGAGTTCGGGCTTGTTGGCGACGATCCACGGGTCCATGCCGCTGACGCCGTCGTCGCGGGTGCGGATCTGCGACACCAGTTCCACGCCGCCCGCAATCACGGCCGGCGCGCCGTCCATCACGATGCGGCTCGCGGCCGACGCAATGGCCTGCAGGCCGGACGCGCAATAACGGTTGATCGTCGCGCCGCCCACGCTGACGGGCAGCTCCGCGCGGATCACGGCCTGGCGGCCGATGTTGCGCCCCGTGGCGCCTTCCGGATAGCCGCAGCCGATGAACGCGTCTTCGATCAGCGCGGGGTCGATGCCGGCGCGGTCCACGGCGGCGCGCACGGCGTGCGCGGCCAGCGTGGGTCCGGCGATCAGATTGAATTCGCCGCGCCCCGCCTTGGTGATGGGGGTGCGGGCAGTGGAGACGATGACGGCTTCACGCATGGGGATTCCTTGGATGTATTCGGATCAGGCGGCGTTCAGGCTGCCAAAGGTGCGGCCGGACTCGGCCAATTGCACGAGCAACGGCGACGGCTTCCAGAACGCCGGGTCTTCCTCCGCATAGCTGCGGATGTCGGCAAGAACGCTTGGCAGGCCCACGCTGTCGGCGTAGTGCATCGGGCCGCCGCGGTGGCGCGGAAAGCCGTAGCCGGACAGGAACACGACGTCGATGTCGGACGGGCGCAGCGCGATGCCCTGGTGCAGCACGTTCGCCGCTTCGTTGACCATCGCGGCCAGGTAGCGGCGCAGGATGTCATCCTGCGTGAACGCGCGCGGCGTGACGCTGGCGCGGCGGCGTTCTTCGTCGATGATGGCAAGCACTTGCGGATCGGGCGTGCCCTGGCGCGCGCCGTCGGGATACAGATAAAAGCCGCGGCCGGTCTTCTGACCAAACCAGCCGCGCTCGCAGAGGCGGTCGGGAATCTGCACGTAGCGCAGCGCGGGGTCGCGCGTTGGGGCGCGGCGCTTGCGCGTGGCCCAGCCAATATCGCCGCCGGCCAGATCGGCCATCTGGTACGGGCCCATCGGATAACCGAACGCGCGCACGGCGGCGTCGATGTCATAAGGCGAGGCGCCGTCCTCCATCATCATGTCGGCCGCCTGCCGGTGCACGGCCAGGATGCGGTTGCCGATGAAGCCGTCGCACACGCCCGCGCGCACGGGAATCTTGCGCAGCCGGCGCGCCAGCTCGAAGCCGGTTGCCACGGTGTCGGGCGCGGTGTGGCGGCCCACCACGATCTCCATGAGCTTCATGATGTTGGCCGGCGAGAAAAAGTGCAGTCCCAGCACGTCGGCCGGTCCGCGCGTCGCTTCGGCGATCCGGTCTACGTCAAGGTAAGACGTGTTGGTGGCCAGCACGGCGCCGGGCTTGGCGACGCGGTCCAGTTGCGCGAAGACCGCCTGCTTGACGGCCATGTCCTCGAACACGGCTTCGATGATGAGGTCGGCCTCGCCCAGCGCTTCGTAGCGGGTGGCGCCGGTGTAGCGCGCCATGCGCGCTGCGCGTTCGTCGGTGGTGATCCGGCCTTTCTTGACCAGCAGGTCGTACACCTGCTCGACGCGGGCGCGGCCACGTGCCAGCGCGGCCTCGTCCTGTTCCACCATTACCACCGGCAGCCCCGCATCCAGCACGGCCACGGCAATGCCCGCGCCCATCGTGCCGCCGCCGACGATGCCGATGCGCTCAAGCCGGCGCGAGCGCGCTTCCTTCAGTTCGGGGATCTTGGTGGTTTCGCGCTCGGCGAAAAACGCGTGGACCAGCGCGGCGCGCTGCGGACTGTCCAGGCATTGCAGGAACAGCGCGCGCTCGATGCGCAGGCCTTCGTCAAAGGGCTGTTCGATGGCCGCGCGCACTGCGTCGACGATCTTGGCGGGCGAGTACAGGCCACGGGTGGCGGCGGCGACGCGTTCGGCGGCGGCATCCACCACCGCCAGTTGCGCCTGCCGGTCTGCCAGGGCCTCGGTCGCATCGCGGGTGCGGCGCGGGCCGGAGTTCAGCGCCAGCAGTTCGTGCGTGTAGGCCAGGCCCGCGTCCAGCGGATCTTCTTCAGTGGACAGCACGTCGACCAGCCCCGAGGCCAGGGCGGCGTCGGCGGGCAAGTGCTTGCCGGTCAGCATCAGGTCCAGCGCGGCCTGCGCGCCCATCAGGCGGGGCGCGCGCTGCGTGCCGCCCGCGCCGGGCAGGAGGCCCAGGTTCACTTCGGGCAGGCCCAGCTTGGCGCTGGCCAGCGCCACGCGATAGTGCGCCGCCAGGGCAATCTCCAAACCGCCGCCCAGCGTTGCGCCGTGCAGCGCCGCGACGACAGGCTTGGCGCTGGCTTCGATCTGGTTGCACAGGTCGGGCAGCAGGGGCGGCTGCGGCGGCTTGCCGAACTCGCGGATATCCGCGCCCGCGATGAAGTTCTTGCCCGCGCCCAACAGCAGGATCGCGCGGACCCGCTTGTCCGTCTGCGCCTGCGCAATGGCGTCCGACAAGTCACGGCGCACGGCGGCGCTCAGTGCATTCACGGGGGGATGGTCGATGACGACGACCAGGATGTCTTCGTAGCGGCGCGTCTGCGCCGCGCCGGTGCTTGCGCTGTCTGTCATGGACAGTGTCTCCAATGATGCTTCCTGTTCGCGCACCGCGCCGGCATGCCGGTGCGCCGACGCCTTGCGAGAACGGAGCTTGGCGGGCCAGGGGTGGCCCGTCTCTTATGGCTTTATTCTTTCGCAGCAAAGATGTCTTGACAATGGCATCGATAATTGACACTCCGGACAAGAAAATTTGACAATGCACGGCAAGGAGCGCCGCCATGGACACCAAATCCCTTATCTTGCTTGTCGAAATTCTGGACGCGGGCAACCTCAGCGAGGCCGCGCGCCGCCTGAAAATGACGCGCGCCAACGTCAGCTATCACCTGAGCCAGCTCGAGCGTTCGGTCGGCATGCAGCTTGTGCGGCGCACGACGCGGCGCGTGGAACCCACCGAGATCGGCCTGAAGCTGTACAAGCATGGGCGCAGCATTCAGGACGAGCTGGCGTCCGCGCGCGAATCGGTCGAAACACTGGGCAAGACGCCGCAGGGCAAGGTGCGCCTCAGCGTGCCCAGCGGCTACGGCCAATTTGTGATGACGCCCTGGCTGCTGGAATTCAAGAAAACCTATCCCGACATCGTGCTGGACGTGCTGTTTGAAAACAGTGTCGAGGACCTGCTGCGCGACGAGGTCGACATTGCCGTGCGCATCATGTCCGAACCGCCGCAGCATCTGGTCGCGCGCGAACTCGGCCAGGTCCGCTACGTGGCCTGTGCGTCACGGGACTACGCCGACAGCCACGGGCTTCCCCAGCGCCCCGAAGACCTGGCCGGCTCGCCCGTCATCAGCGCCGCCGTCATCGGCCGGCCGCTGCGCCTGTCCGCGTATTACGGCGGCCAGCCGCGCCAGCATGTCGTGCTGGAACCCACCGTCATTTCCCGCAACTATGCCTTCCTGCGCGACGCCATCCGGGCGGGCCTCGGTGTCGGCGTGGTGCCGGACTACGTGGTGCACGAGGACATCGCGCGCGGCGAACTCGTGCCCGCGCTGACCGACTGGCGTCTTAGCATTTTTGGGCGCGGCATGTATATGCTCTACATGCCCAATCGCCACCATCCGCGGGCGCTTGCAATGATCATCGAATTCATCCTGGAGCGGGCGCAGCGGCGGCACGACGGTGAGCCGGGCCTGCTGGCGATCAGCAGCGGCTGAGCCCGCCGGGCACGTAACTTGCTGAAGGCCTTCGCAAATCGGATGTGAGGGGAAAGATGGACAGCGCGACGCCCGTGGTCACTTCGCCGCAGCGGGAAGGCCCAGAACCCGTGCCGGCCGAGGCCGCAGAAAAAAAGACCGAGCCGGCGGGGGAAAAGACCGAACCTGCCGAAGAGAAAGTCACGGCTCAGGACGCCGGCCTCATCAAGCCGCCGGCGCCCACGCCGCTCGTGCGCGTCAGCGGCTTCTGTCTGGTGACGCTGACCGTGCTGGCCGTCCTGTTCGGATTGAAGGCGGCGCAGGAATTCATCGTTCCGGTGGTCATGGCGATTGTGGTCGCCTATACCTTGGATCCTGTCGTGGCCCTGCTGGAGCGATATCGAGTGCCACGCGCGCTTGGCACCGTCCTGGTGATGTCGGCCATCGCCGTCGGGATCGTGGGCGTCATCTACGTCACGCAGGATCAGGTCGCCGACATGATCAACGCGCTCCCCGAGATATCAAGCAAGCTGTCCCGCACGCTGGGCGGCCTCCTGAGCGGTGACGGCTCCCTGATGGAAAAATTGCGCAACGCAGCAAGCATCCTGCAGGAGTCGGGCGCGCCGAAGCCCGGCGGGCGAGTCGTCGTCGCCAAGTCGGACGGCGGGCTGAGCGACATCTTGTTGTGGGGCTCCAAAGGCCTGGCCACCTTCGTCGGTCAGGCCACCATGTGCGTGTTCCTGGTCTTCTTCCTGCTGCTGTCGGGCAACGCGTTCAAGCGCAAGTTTGTGAAGATGGCCGGCAAGACGCTGTCGCAGAAGAAAATCAGCGTGCACATGCTGGACCAGATCAACAACTCGATCCACATGTACATGGCGATGATGCTGGTGACCAATGTGGTGCTGGGGCTGCTTTCGTGGGCCGCCTTCCGCCTGATGGGGCTGGAAAATGCCGCTACCTGGGCCGTGGTGGCGGGCGCGCTGCACATCATCCCGTACTTTGGTCCGCTGATGACGGCGGTCGGCACCGGCATCGCGGGGCTGGTCCAGTTCGGTGAGCTCGGCCCTGCGCTGGCGATCTCGATGAGTTCGGTCGCGATCGCGCTGCTGATGGGCGTGGTCGTCACCACCTGGATGTCCGGCCGCATCGCGCGGATGAACGCCGTGGCCGTGTTCATCCTGCTGCTGCTCTTTACGTGGCTGTGGGGCATCTGGGGAACGCTGCTGTCCGTGCCGATTGCCTTCATCGCGAAGGTGGTGGCCGATCACATCGAAGGGCTGGAGGCGCTGTCGGAGTTCCTGAGCGAGTAGGGCGGGTGGCGGGGTCCTGCCGCAATGGCCAGGCCGCTTTCGATTGGTATGCTCGGGGCTTGCACCACCGGATCCTTCATGACCGAATCCTCTCATTCCCAACGAATCGCCGGCGCGCGCACCGGGCTGGATGCCGATGCGCGGCGCGCGCAACTGCGCCGCATGAAGATCGGAGCGCTGGCGCTGCTGGTCGCCATGGTCAGCGGCTTCATCACCAGTCACGTCATGGGCGGACAGGGCGCGTGGGCGTGGGTGCGAGCGTTCTGCGAGGCGGCCACCGTCGGCGCGCTGGCCGACTGGTTCGCGGTCGTGGCGCTGTTCCGGCGACCGATGGGCCTGCCCATCCCCCACACCGCCATCATTCCCAGCAACAAAGACCGCATCGGCGACAGCCTGGCGATCTTCGTGCGCGATCACTTCCTGGATCCCGACACGCTCATCGAAAAGCTGCGCGTCTTCGACCCGGCCGCGCGGCTCAGCCGCTGGCTGGCCCGGCCCGCGCAGGCGCACGCCCTGAGCGACGGAGCGCGCCGCGTCGCACTGCAGACGCTGGACCTGCTGGACGACCGGGCCGTGCGCGGCGTCATCCAGGAGTTTGTCGTCAGCAATCTGCGCCGCTGGGACGCGGCCGCCACTGCCGGCGAGGTGCTGGGCCTTCTGACGCGCGACGGTCGGCATCAGGAATTGCTGGACGCCGCGATGGAACGCCTGGGCGGCTACCTGGCCGAGGAAGACGTGAAGGAACGCGCCTCGACCCTGCTCGTGAAGTTTGCCCGTAAGGAGTGGCCGCGCATCATTGCCGCGGTCGACGTGGTCAAGTCGGTCGACAACATCGCCGACAACCTGGCTGACCGCCTGGCGCGCGCCCTGGTCGAAGAGTTGCGCGATGTCCTGTCCGAGCCCGACCACCCCGTGCGCCGCGACTACGAGGCATGGGTGATGAACTACATCGAACGCCTGAAGACCGATCCCGCGCTGGCCGGCCAGGTCGAAGACCTGAAGCAGCGCGCCATCGACCACCCCAAGGTCCAGGAATACGTCCAGGGCCTGTGGGACGACATCCATGCGGCGCTGCGGCGCGATCTGGCGGACGAGCATTCCGCGCTGGCCGCGCACCTGGAAAGCGCGCTGCTGGCGCTGGCCCGCAAACTGGGCGAAGACCCCGGCCTGCGCGAAGCCATCAACAACCACATCCTGGGCGGCGCACGGCGCCTGACCGGACGGCTGCGCGTGGGCGTCACCGAGCACATCTCGCGCACCGTCAAGAACTGGGACGAGCGTCATCTGGTCGACGAACTGGAACTGAGCGTGGGTCGCGATCTGCAATACATCCGCTTCAACGGCACGCTGGTTGGCGGCCTGATCGGCGTGCTGCTGCATGCGGTGGTCCTGATGGTGAACGGCTAGGCATGGTCTTTTGCCGCTGCCCACACCGTGTCACAACCTTGTATCAGGAACGAAGTTTTCTGGCCGACTGCCCGGCCCCGGTGCTATCTTCATCTGCGCCGCCGGCTGCGCGAGGCGCGCCTTGTACCGATGGCCGCCCGCAGCTTGCGGGCATCTTTCCAGGAGGCAATTCATGAAGAAATTCTCGATGCTTGTCACGGCGCTGGCATTGGCGGGCGCGTCCAGCGCGGCGCTGGCCGAAGACGTCTCGATGTCGTTCCTGACGCCCGATGGCGTCGGCAAGAGCGCCGGCACCATCACCCTGAAAGACACCAAGGAAGGGCTGCAATTCACGCCCCACCTCAAAGGCCTGCCGCCCGGCGAGCGCGGCTTTCATGTCCACGAGAAAGGCTCGTGCGAGCCCGGCCCGGTAAGCGGCAAGACCGCGCCGGGTGGCGGCGCGGGCGGGCATCTGGATCCCAAGGGCACCAAGGCGCACAAGGGACCGATGGCCACGGACGGGCATCAAGGCGACCTGCCGTTCCTCACCGTCGCGGCCGACGGCAGCGCGACGAAGACCGTGCTGGCCCCGCACCTGAAGCTGGCCGACGTGAAGGGCCGGGCGCTGATGATCCACGCCGGCGGCGACAACTACAGCGACAAGCCCGAGCCGCTGGGCGGCGGAGGCGGACGCATCGTTTGCGGCGTGGTGAAGTAGGGGGAGAGCGCCGGCGGGCGCTTTCTTCAAGCCGTGCCGTTGCGGCCGTACTGCCGGTAGCCGTCGCGCTGCGCCAATCTGTCGTAGTACATGGCGACGGCGGGCAGCGCCGGCTTGTCGAACGGCGTCTCGAACCAGCGGTTCACGGACAGCCCCACCGGAATGTCGGCCAGCGTGAACGCGTCGCCGGCCACATAAGCGCCGGTGGCGGCCAGCCGCTGGTCCAGAATCCCCATGAACCGCGCCCAGTCCCGGCAGGATGCCTCGATGGCGGCCTGGTCCCGATGCGCCGGCGACTGCCGCGCCAACGCCATGAAGGCGTAGCTCCATGACCGGTTCAGGTCCGTCGCCTGCCAATCCATCCACTGGTCCACGCGAGCGCGCTGCTTCGGCTCGGCCGGATAAAGGTGCTGCCCCTGATACTGACCCGCCAGATAGCGAATGATGGTGTTGGACTCCCACAGCACGAAGTCGCCATCCTGAATGACCGGCACCATCGCGTTTGGATTGCGTGCCAGGAACTCCGGTTCCGACGTGGGCCGGAAACCGCTGCCCCAGTCTTCGCGATCAAACGGCAGGTTTAGTTCAGCGCACGTCCACAGCACTTTGCGCACGTTAATGGACGAAGCCTTTCCCAATATTTTCAGCATGTTGGCTACCGCGGGGGGCGTTGTTCAGGGGCGAGGGTTGCCGCAGTCTAGCGGGACTGAGGGCGCGCCGCCAGATACAGATTCGGGCGTCTTTGAACGGAACAGAAGCCAGGAAAACCACAGTTGATAGCCAAGACCCGCTTGCCGCTTTCCACAAGATCTTATGTTGCCGACACCGTTGCGCTGATCCTGTTCTTTACGACGACAGGCATCATCAACGAGCGCTGGATCGCGGGAATGACCTGGGAACAGGTACTCCACGCGCGGTTGATCGGTGGCGCGCTGATGATTCCGGTGGGTAGGCCCTACGGATTATGGCGCGATTGGGTAATGCGGCGCGCGAAGGACACCCGAGTGTCCCGGTTGCTTTGGGATAGCGTGGCGCTGATGAGTTTTCAGGTGCCCATTTACGCCGCGATCATCGCGATCAGCGGGGCATCGGGCGACGGCCTGGTGCGAGGCGTATTGGGCGCAGCCGTGATGATGCTGGTACTGGGCCGGCCGTATGGCGCGTTTCTGAATGGGCTCAGGCGCTTGTTCGGCCTGCCGCCGGGCGGCGCGCGGCCGATGTCGCTCAACGAATAGGCCGTGCATATCGGCCCGTCGTGTATGCCGCTCGACGAGCCCCCGGCTTGCAGTTTGCGGGGCACTTGCCGAAGCGGCCGTATTGTCTTCGCGACGCTGGCTTTACATCGTCGGTTGCGGAATCGGCGTCTCCGCTGGCATCGATCCCGACATGCGCGCCGGGCAACCTGAAAGCCCCCACTTCGTCACCATGCCCTTTTCGATCATGAATTTCTCGACGCACACGTGATACGCGGAAATCGGGCCCCAGATCTCTTCATACGAAATGATTCGTGCGCCGCTTTCAAGCGTGTAGCTTTTCTTCGGCGGTCCCCACTTCGAAACCAGCTGCTCTTCGGTGCTGCCGACCCATGCTGCATTCACGTCGTTGTAGGTCTTGTTCCGCTTGCCGGTAATCATGCTCATCTGCGCGGAAGTGCAACCCGCGAGCAGCGCAGGCAAAACCACAAGCAGTGCAATCTTTCTCATTTTGACCGTTACCCCGAAGTTCGACGATTGAGACAGAGGCGATTTGAACGCGGCACATTGTTTATTGATTTTGTGCGCGCTTGCGTCATGCGCGGCGGTTGCCGGGCTGTGAGGCTGGCCTCGCTTGTAATGATTTTTGAGGCGCCAATGTATCAGATACGTAGAGGGGCGATTGGTAACAATTCCGACGTTTTGTATAGTTGGGCGCTTGGGCCTTTGGCGTATGGCGAAGGCGCGACGGAGAGAACTCCGTCGCTATCTTTTGTCCTTTAGTTCGCCGCCGGCAGCGCCTTCAGCAACGCCTCATTGAACTGCTTCGGATCCTGCACCTGCGGCGAATGGCCAAGCTCCGGCCACGTGACTAGCTTCGCGTTAGGAATGGCCTTGGCCGCCTTCGGGCCCAGCTCAGGATAGTTGCCGAGCTGTTTCGCCACCTCGGGCGCCGCCGCGTCCTTGCCGGGGGCGGTGTTGTCCTTTTCGCCGATGAGCAGCGTGGTGGGCACGGCGATCTGGCCGAACTCGTGCACGACGGGCTGTGTGTAGAGCATGTCGTAGGTCAGCGCCTGGTTCCACGCAACGCGTTCGCGGCCTTCGCCCTGCAGCATGCCGGCGGCCATGAGGACCCACTTGTCGTAGTCGTCGCGCCATTGGCCGGCGTAGTAGGTGCCGAGCTGGTACTTCTTCATGCCTTCGAAGTTGGCCTTGAGCTCGCGCTGATACCACTCGTCGATGCTGCGGTAGGGCACGCCTTTCTGTTTCCAGTCTTCGAGGCCGATGGGATTGACGAGCACCAGGGCGTCGGTTTGCGGGCCGTACATCAGCGCGTAGCGCGCGGCGAGCATGCCGCCCATGGAGTGGCCGACGATGCTGGCGCGGTCGATTTTCAAATGATCGAGCAGGGCGTGCGTGTTGGCGGCCAGTTGGTGAAACGAAAACTGGTAGGCCTGCGGCTTGTCGGATTTGCAGAAACCGATCTGGTCGGGCACGACGACGCGATATCCGGCTTGGCTTAGCGCGGCGATGCTGGCGTCCCAGGTGGCGCCGCAGAAGTTCTTGCCGTGCATGAGCACGACGGTCTTGCCATTGGGCTTGGCGGCCGCCACGTCCATGTAGGCCATCGAGAGCTTCTGGCCTTGCGTGTCGAGCGCGAGCCGCTTGACCTCGTGGGGATACTCAAAGCGCTCCAGGTTGGGACCGTAGTCCGGCACCTTTGGGGCATCCGCCGCAATGGCGCTGCCGGCAAGCGCCACGCCCGCGCAGAGAGCGCCCAGCCGGAGATGTTGGGATCGTGTCATTCATGTGACTCCTGTTATGACGCCGGCCCGCTGCCGGCGCTGTACAACAGGGACAGCAAAAATGGGGCCTGGGTTCCGCAGGGGGCGGCACTAGGGGGGCAGCACGAAGGGGCGGCACTCGTCAAACGCCTGCTTGCTCCGCGTGCAGCGGCGGTCCAAGAAACTCCACATGCCACTTCTGCCCGAATGCGTTCAACGCTTCGTGATCGAGTTTGCCCTCGCGCATGACCTCGCCCAAACCCAGGAAGAAACCCTGCGCGTCCATGCCCGGCAGTATCTGGATGAACTGCCGTGCCGGCCGGTCGGTGATGTTGACGAATGCATGTGCCGCGCCGCCAGGCACGCTGATGACGTCGCCCTCATCGGCGGTGAACCGTTTGCCGTCGACTTCAAAGAGATATCGGCCTTCCAGCACGTAGAACACCTCGGTTTCCCGGTGCCGGTGCAGAGGCGGGCCAAAGCCCGGCGCGTTCTCGGTTTCGATGCTGGTGAGTACGCCATTGGTGGATGCCGGCGGGACGCGCACACGCAGCGTCAGGCCGATCTGCGGGATCAGGATGGGCGATTCCTGTTTGGTGGAACGAATGAACTGAAAAGTCATCGTCATTCTCCCTGCGTCGCGGGCGCGGCGGACAGTGCCGGCAAGAGGCCGCCGGTGCCTGGCGGGTAATGCGACGCTGCGTATTGTCTGGCCTTGGCCTGGAAGTAGGCTTCGACCCACTTGAAACGCTCGCCGTCCTTGGCAAGCCCGACGGTGTTTGCAATGGCGGCGAGGCTGATGGTGTGTCCGCCCGCGCCCCAGTTGCCTTCCGAAACTTCCTCGATGATGACCAATGCGCCGCTGCCGTCTTCGCGCGTGGCGCCCAGGCTTTCCATCATGGCTGCGTGCACCGACGCGTGGACCTCGGACTTGTGCTGCTGGCTCATGTAGCCTTCAGGAATGCTGACGCGGGCGAGCAGGCGGCCGTGGCTGCTGACGGGCGTGTCGTCGATATTACCGCCAACCCACCAGTCTTCGGCGGGCACTTCGGTGAACAGCACGGACGCGAAGGCCAATCCGCCCGGGGTGCGGGCGCCGCCTTCCATCGTCAGCAGCACTTCCGTCAGCCGCTTGCCCATTTCGTTCTTGCAGGCGGGGTCGAGCATCCCCTTTGCGTAATACAACTGAATCACTGGCATGACATTCTCCTTGCCTTTCCCTTCACAGGGCGGCAAGCGGCGCGGGCAAAGCCGGCGCCGCCTGCAACGCAGGTTTATCTGCGACGGCGCTACTGGATGGTTTCAATAATGAGGAGATCGGCGCCTTCACCGTCCGTCTGAATCGTGATGGGTCGGTCTCCCCACACGCCTCGGCTATCGCGGCGTGCCAGCGTGATGTCGTCGACGCTGGCCTCGCCGTCCAGCATGAACACGTACACGCCATGACGGTTTGATTTGGGCGTGTATTGCAGATGCATTGCCTGATCGGCCACCAACCTAGAAACGGATACGTCCTGACTGATTCGCAGTGCGCCGTCGGCATTGCCCACCAATTGCGTAAGCTGATTTCGGCGCGTGCTCGCATCGAAATGGCTGCGCGTATAGGAAGGCGGCGTCAGCAGGCGGTCGGGCAGGAGCCACAGATACAGCACTTGCATATCGGTGCTGGCCAGATTCAATTCGGAATGCTTGCCGCCGGAGCCCGCAGAGAACGCGTAGAAGTCGTTCGGCCCGAGCTGGTCGATGTTGCCCACGGTGTTCACGTGCGTCAGCGTGCCCGCCAGGACGAACGCGCAAATGATGAAGTCGTGGTGGCGGTGCATGTTGTAGCCGCTACCGGTGCCACTGAATACTTCTTCGCCGAAGACGCGGATCCGGCCGAAGCCGGGAATGCCGCTTTGGTAGGCGCCGAAGTTGAAGCTGGAATGGCGCGCCACCATGCCTTCGGGGTGGCCGGCGATATAGCTGGACGCTTCGCCCGTCGACAGAAATTTTTCAAAGCCGCGGTCGTGCGCGCGCAGCACAAAGTCTTTGTTCATGATGAGTTCTCGGCAGGCGTTCAGACGAGGGCGTGCGCGGCGGCTTCGGCGCTGGCGTACGGAAGTTCGACCATTTCGAACCGGCTCTTGGGGGTGCCGCAGTCGGGGCAGACCCAGTCGTGCGGGATGTCGGCCCATCGGGTGCCAGGAGGAATGCCGTGTTCGGGCAGCCCCAGGGCTTCGTCATACAGAAAGCCACAGCCAAGGCAGACGTGGCGCTTCAAAGGTTCATCCATGGATGTCTCCGTTGGGCCAATTCGCCTCGGCCCCGGGCAAGCGCAGTAGGTAGCGCGTGACGCATTTATATAGCGCGTCACGCGCTACTGCAAGCGATTTGATATAGTGACGGTTCGATTTGTCGGAGGGCAGTCACGATGGAAAGCGTCACCAATTTAAGAGAGACGGTGCTGGCGCAATTGCGCTCGCGCATCGTGTCGGGCGAAGCCGCACCGGGCACCATTTATTCCGTGCCGGCGGTGGCGACCGAGATGGGCATGTCGACGACCCCTGTGCGCGAGGCGTTGTTGGAGCTGAGCCGTACGGGCTTGGTCTCACCGCTACGCAATCGGGGGTTCCGCGTGGAAGCGGCCACGCCCAAAGACCTGGAAAACCAGTTTGACGTGCGCATCATGCTCGAATCGGGGGCGCTCGTCGCCATTGCGCGGGCGGGTCTTTCCGACGTCGCGCCGCTGATCGAGCTGGCAGATGCGGTTGCCGCCGCCGTCAAGGCAGGCAATGTCGCCGATTACATCGAAACGGACCGCCGGTTTCATGAAGCGTTGGTGTCGCGCGCCAACAATCCGCTGCTGACACGAATGATCATGGGCCTGCGGGCGGACATGCGGCTGTATGGAATCAATTCGCCGGAGGGCCTGGAGCGGCAGCGCGCGTCTGTGTCGGAGCACTACGAAATGATCGAGTTGGCGCAAACGCGGCAAACCGAGGCAATCGCCGCGTTGATCACCCGGCATATCGAATCCTGGAAGCCGCTGCTGACGTCCGCGCTGCAAGACGTGTCGGCGGGAAGTGCGAGGGCATTAGCCTGATCGGCGCCCGGCGCCCCGTGCAAGACGGTTGGCGGAATGCCTTCCCGCCGCCGCCTCACGTCGCATAGAGATTCGTCAACGATGCCTTGACGAACCCCCCATCCACCACGAGATCCTGCCCATTCACATACGACGACGCATCGCTGGCAAGAAACGCGACCGCGCCGCCAATGTCCGCCGGCAGCCCGATCCGCCGCGCCGGAATGCTTGCGATGCGCTTGTGCAGCACACCGTCATTTCGATAGTGCGGTTCCGACAGTGGCGTGCGTATCATGCCCGGGCTGATGGAATTCGCGCGTATGCCTAGCGGTCCCCACTCCACGGCCATCTGGCGCGTCAGCGCCTGCAACGCCGCCTTGGTCGTGCCGTAAGCGCCGAGCCGGGTTGGCGTCTGGGCGGAGATCGATGACACATTGATGATGCTGCCGCCCTGTTGATCCCGCATCAACGGAAACACGGCCTGCGCGCACAGCAACGCGCCGCGCAGATTGATGCGGAAAATGCGGTCCCACAGCTCAAGCGGGAGCGCCTCCAGTCCCACCGGCGCCGCGCTGACGGCCGCGTTGTTGACCAGTATGTCGCACCGTCCGAATCGGGTTCGCACCTGATTGGCCATCTCTGCAACCGAGTCGGAATCGGAGATATCACAACGCACGTTCAGGCGGCCATCGCCATCCGCGCGGGCAGGGCATGCGTTGACATCCACCTGGACGACGGCCGCGCCCATCGCATGCAGGTGCTCGCAAATGGCAAGACCGATCCCGCCGGCCGCGCCGGTTACCACCGCCACGCGGCCCTGCAAGGCATCGGAGGAAAAAGGAAGTTTGAAAGGCGTATCCATGAGCGCGACCTATTTGTTCTTCAGGTCGGCCACTTTTGCCAACCCCTGCCAGATGACGGCGTCGCGTTTGATGGATGCTGCGAATTCCTTTGCAGACATGTCCGCCGGCACGATCATGTTCTGGCCTTCGATTTTTTCCCGCACGTCCGGCGTGTGCTGCGCGCGATAGATCTCGGCGTTGAGCTTATCGATGATCTCGGTCGGCGTGCCGGCGGGGGCGAAGACGCCGTACCAGCCGTCCGCCTCGAATTTGTAGCCTTGTTCCCCTAGCGTCGGGACGTCCATCGACGCGGGCCATCGGCGCGATCCGGTCTGGCCCAGGGCGACCAGCTTGCCGCTGCGCATGTGGGGAATGGGTGAGGCGATGTCCATGAAGCCGACGCTGATGTTGTTGGCGATCAGGTCGGTGCTCTCGGTGACCAACTGCTTGTAGGGCACATGCGGCATGTCCAGGCCGTAGTGCGCCTTGATGCCTTCCATGGCCAGGTTGCCGGACGAGCCGGTGCCCCACGAACCATAGGCGAGTTTGCCGGGATTGGCCTTGGCGTACGCGACCATGTCGGCCAGGTTCTTGAAGCCGGTAGTCGGGTTGGCGACCAGCAGGATTCCGGCGGCCCCGACCTGGGCGATAGGGAGCAGGTCCGTTTCCGGATCGTACGGCAGCGAGGGAAGCACGACTGGATTGAGCAGGATGGCGGAGGAGGGGGCGAACAGCAGGGTGTAGCCGTCGGGCGCCGCCTTTGCCACCGTGTCGCACGCAATCATGCCGTTGGCCCCGGGCTTGGCTTCCACGACCACCGGCTGGTTCAGCGCCTTGGCAAGCGGCGCGGCGATCAGGCGCGCGAAGATGTCGCCGCCCGCGCCGGATGAGCCGGCGACGACAAGCCGGATGGGGCGCTCTGGCCAGCCGCCTTGGGCAGCAAAAGCGTTCACACCCAGGCCCATCAGCATGCCGCCGAGCAGGATGGCGCGTCGTGTGGGTAAAGGATGGGTCATTGCAGCGTCTCCAGAATTTTTGATTTATTGGAGCTTTCAAATTCTAGGTAGCCGGACCGGATTGGCTATAGCTGAAACCGCAGTTCAGAACTGCGCGAAACGAAGAAATCGCGGCCACCGTTGCCGGCAACGGCGATGACGGAGTGCTGCGTTTTTTGCAGAAGAGTTCTTCAGGATGGTGGCTGAATCAACGGGTGGGTGCTCGATACACTTTTTGTGGGTCAACATATAAAGAGCCTGCCATGCCTTTCACGCTTCGCCGTCGGTCGCCGCTTCGCTTGCCGTTTCGTAAGACATTTCGTCTGTCGATTCGCCCGCCATTTCGATTGCTGATGGGAAGCACGGTGCTGACGGCGCTTTGTTCGTTTGCCGCCACGGCGCAAACAGACTATCCGACAAAACCGGTGCGGCTCGTGGTGCCGTATCCGCCGGGCGCGGCGACCGACGCGATCTCGCGCGCGTTCGCCCAGCAACTGGGAACGATCATGGGTCAGCCCGTGGTCGTCGAAAACCGGCCTGGTGCGGGTTCGGCGATCGGCATCACGGCGGTGAAAGGCCGGCCCGCCGACGGGTACACGCTGTTGGTCCATGCCGAAGGGTTCTACAGCGCGAAACTGACGACGCCGGGCGCGGGCTACGCGTTTTCGGATTTCGAGATTCTCGCGCCGTTGGGTCAGAGCAGTTACGCCTTCATCGTGCCAGCCGACAGGGGCTGGAATCGCCTAGAGGACCTGAAGGAGGCAAAGCGCGAAATGGATATCGGTATCGCCGACCTGGGCGTGGGCACTTATTCCACGCTGGCCGCGCGACTGGCATCAGGCCTTCAGACGCAGTACCGTCCCATTCCCTTCAAAGGCGGCGCGGAAGGCCTGACGGCGATCCTGGGCGGGCAGATCGACGGCTACTTCACCACGATCGGCACGACGCAGAACGTCAAGGACAATCCTCACGTGAAGGTGTTGGCGTATACCGGGCGGCCAGGAAGCGTCTCGCATCTGCCCGGCGTGAAGACGTTCGCAGAACTTGGCGTGCCGGACATGGTATTTCACAGCAGCTACAGCGTGGCCGTGCGGACGGGCATCCCTGAACAGGTGAGGGACAGACTGGCGGGATTCGTCAGGCAGGCGGTTGCGTCCGAAGAAATGAAAAAGGCGCGCCGCGATCTGTACCTGGACGAATACAGCGGGAGCCTGGACGAGTACAAGCAAGAGCTTCTGAGCCTGGCTGCGGAATTCGAAGCCAGCGCGCGGGCCCGCAAGGCGGAATGATTTCAGGAGGCCACGGCTTGCGGTTGCTGGCGCAAGCGCAGCACCGGCGACGTGAACAGCACGGCGAACTGGATGAAAAAGCCGACCGTCGACACCCACAGGCAAGCCTCCACCCCAAACCGCGCCGCCAACGTCGCGCCGATCAACGCACCGATGGGCCGCGCGCCGAAATTGGCCGTCACGATGACGGAAGACACCCGCCCCAGCAGGGCATTGGGCGTGACCGATTGGCGCAGCGTGGTGGTGGTGATGGTCCACAGGATCGGACCGGCGCCGAAGAAAAAGAATCCCACCGCCGCCCACGTGCCTGACGGCAAGACCAGCGTCGACAGCAGGATGAAGCTGGCCAGCAAGGCAGACAGCGGGCCCGCGCCAATCATTGCGCCGAACGGCAGGCGGCGGGCGAGCCACGGGGCGGCCAACGCGCCGGCCAGCATGCCCGCGCCGTAGACACCAAGCGTAAAGCCCACGCCCGCGGCGGACAGGCCGAGCTGGTCGACGGCGTAGGCGACGTAGATGGCCAGCAGGATGAACCAGGCGGTGTTGAAGAAGAGCGCGGTCAAGAGGACCGGGCGCAGCAGGGCATGCGTGGCGACGAAGGCGGCGCCCTCGCGCAGTTCAGTGAGCGGATGGCGGCGTTGTGCGGTTTTGGGCGCGTCTTGCGGCAGGCCAGCGAGGAAGACGGCGGCCAGCAGTGATAGTGTGGTCGCGAGCACATAGGCGGTGGATGCGCCCATCCACCCGACGAGCGCGCCACCCGTCGCGGGGCCGGCCGAGAACGCGGCGCTGCGCGCCAGCTCCAGCCAGCGATTGGCATTGGACAGGTCAGCAGGAGGAACGAGCTTGGGCACCAACGCAGGCGCCGCGACGTTGTAGGCGACGGTGCCCACCGCGCCGACGAACCCCAGCGCCGCCAGCCATGTCAGGCTGAGGCCGCCCATCCACAGCAGCGCCAGCAACGCGATCAGGCTTGCCGCGCGCACGGTTTCGGCGGCGGTCATCAGGGACCGGCGCGACATCCGGTCGGCCAGCACGCCGGCGGGCAGGGACAACAAAAGGAACGGCAGCGTCTGCGCGGTCTGCAGGTAGCCGGTCTGTGCAGCGGTGGCGCCCAGGGCCAGCACGGCATACAGCGGCGCGGCGGCGAGCGCGATCTGCTCGGAGAACTGCGCGGCGAGATTCGATGCCGCAAGTCGGCGGAAAGCGGAGGGCAGGGCGGGCATGGACGAGACGGCGGACGCCGCAAAAACGGCAAGGGCACGATCATGATCGTACCCCTGCGGCCCTGCACTCCGGTCCTTGCTAGGACGCGTTCCTGTCAGGGAATGGGCGGGTAGTCACCGAAGCCGTCGGGCCAGGTGGTCAGCACGTCGTAGCCGGTCTCGGTGACGACGACCATGTGCTCCCACTGGGCGGACAGCGAGCGGTCCTTGGTGACGACGGTCCAGCCGTCGGGAAGCTGTTTGGTCTGGGGCTTGCCGGCGTTGATCATGGGCTCGATGGTGAACATCATGCCGGGTTGCAGCACCATGCCTTCGCCGGGGCGGCCGTAGTGCAGCACCTGCGGGTCGTCGTGATAGATCTGGCCGATGCCGTGGCCGCAGTATTCGCGCACGATGCTGAAGTGCTCGCGGTGCGCAACGGTCTGGATCGCGTGGCCGATGTCGCCCAGCGTGGCGCCGGGCTTGACGGCCATGATGCCGGCGCGCATGGCTTCGTACGTGGTGTTGACCAGGCGGCGCGCGAGCGGGCTGGGCTGGCCGACGTAATACATGCGGCTGGTGTCGCCGAACCAGCCGTCCTTGATGACGGCCACGTCGATGTTCAGGATGTCGCCGTTCTTGAGCACCTTGGCCGACGGGATGCCGTGGCAGATGACGTGGTTGACCGAGGCGCAGATGGTCTTGGGAAAGCCGTGGTAGCCGACGTTGGCGGGCGTGGCTTTCAGCACGTTGACGATGTAGTCGTGGCAGACGCGGTCAAGCTCATCCGTCGTGACGCCCGGGCGGACGTGTTCGCCGATCATGTGCAGCACTTCGGCTGCCATGGCGCCCGCCTTGCGGGCCATTTCGATGTCTGCAGCCGATTTGATGGAAACCTTCTTGGCCATTTACGCGGCCTCCTGCTGCGCGGGTTGCGGCAACCCTTGCGAGAGGGACGCGATGGTGAAGCCTTCTGCCTGGTCGATGCGGATCAGCAGTTGGCAGATGTCGGCGTGGCGCAGTTCGGGATACAGCTCGGAGAGCATGCCGATGCGCATCCAGTGTTCGGCCTGAGAGTTGATCGAGCGGCTGAGGGCGCCGCTGGCGACGCGCAGGTTCTCATGCATCTGCTCGGAAATCTTGACGATACCCATAGTGGATGTTCCGTATATGTTTTGTATATGGAACGTATCGTACTGCGGCAGGGCGCGGCGTGCAAATCGCCCTCAGGCGGATGCCTCGGGTTTTTTGGGATCCTTTTTGGGCTTGGCGCGCGCGGACTTCTTCGCGGCGCCAGCGCGCGGCGCTTCCTTGGGCGCGGGGGCGGCCGCGGCGGTCATCTGTTCCATCCACATCAGCGCGTCGGTGTACGACAGGAACTGCTGCAGGTAACCGGGCGACATTTCGCGCATCAGGGACAGCGCGCGGTGCACGAGCTGATTGGAATTGAGCGGCCCCGCGTTCTTGTGGACCTGTTCCTGCGATTGGCGGACCTGACGGTCGGCGCTGAAGCGCGACCAGAGCGCCCGGAATTCGTCGAGCAACGGCAGTTCGGGGTAGGCGGCGCGCAGGCCTAGCGGGTCACGGGAATCGTCGGAGCCAAGATACGCGATCAACCCGGCCAGCGGCCCGGCCGTCTCGGCGTCTTGCGGGGCCTCTGCATCAGCCTTAGCGCCTGCATCCGCAGCCGCATCCGCACCCGCATCCTTCGCGCCGTTCAACTGCCCCTCGTATGCCGCAATCAGATCCGCGACCCGCTCGTCCAGTCGCTGACGCGCTGCGCCCTCGTAAGCGGCCGCGCGGCGGTCCAGCGCGTCGATCAGGTGAAAGCGCAGCGGGTTGATGCGATCCGCGCCGCTGGCGCGCCAGGCGTCCAGCACCGCGCGCGCGTTCAAGCTTTCAGCGCGGCTGCCGTCACTCTTCACCGGGCTTACCCGCTTCGTTGGACGGTTTGGGAATAGGCGTGATCTCCACGCGGCGGTTCTTGGCGCGGCCTTCCTCGTCGGCGTTCGACGCGACGGGTTGCTCGGCGCCAAACGCGGCGGCAAACACCGTCGAAGACGGCACGCCTTCGTCGATCAGGGCGCGGGTGACGGTGAGCGCGCGCTGGGCGGAAAGGTCCCAGTTGTCCGCGAAGCGGCGGTTGCCTTCGCGCACCTGCTGGTCGTCGGTGAACCCGCTGACCATCAGGATTTCGTTGTGGGTTTTCAGGTAGGCGGACAGCGGCTCGATCAGGCTTTTCAGGATCTCGCGGCCCTCGGGCTGGAGCTGGTCGGAGTTCAGCGCGAAGAGCACGCTGCCGCTGATGCCGATGCGGCCGTTGATGAGCGTCACCCGGCCGGCGGCCAGGGGGCCCGCCAGCGCCTGCTCGAGCGTCTCGCGGCGCTGGGTTTCTTCCTGGCGTTGCTTGACCTCTTCTTCCAGGCGCGTCGAGAGCTGCAACTGCACCGCGACGACGCTGACCAGGATGAGGACGAAGGCGCCCAGCAGCACGGACATCAGGTCGCCGAAGACGGCCCAGGCGGGCGCCGTCGCTTCCACGCCGCCGTCGATATCCTCGCTCATGCCGTTTCGGCTCCGGCGGTGGCGCGCTGGGTGGCCAGCTGTTGCAGGTTTTCGATGATCTGCTTCTGCGACATCAGGCTCAGGTCGACGACTTCACGGGCCTGCGCCACGTAGTAAGACAGCTGCTCGTCGCCGCGCGCGATGGACTTGTCCAGCGCGGCTTCGATGCGTTGCAGATGCGCGGTGAGCTTGTCGTTCGATTCGCCGAAGGCCTGCACCGCCGCGCCGAAGGATTCGCCCAGGCTGGCGACCTCGACGGCACTGCTGGTGACGAGCGACGCCACGTCGGACAGCTTGCCGGTTTCGGACTCGACCTGCGCGGTGAACTGCGCGCCCACGCGTTCCAGCATGTCGGCCGACGACGCGACCAGCGCGTCCACGGCCGTGCGCTGCTCGGCAGCGGTGTGGTTGACGGCGTCCAGCAGCGTGCTGAGCGTTTCCAGCAGGCGGTTGCGTTCCTGCAGCATGTCGTTGTCGCGGACCATGCTGTCGGAGAGCTTCTGGCGCAGTTCGCCGATGACCTCGGCGGCGGCGCGGGGCGCCTCGGAAGCCGTTTGAACCAGACGGCCGATCTCGGCGATGGTTTCGCTGGCATGGGCCTGGGTCTGCGCGGTGATGTCCTGCGCAGTGAGGCTCAGGGTGTCGCAGATTTCCTGCTGCAGGCCAGCGGCCTGCGCGCCTGCCTGCTGCCATTCGGTGCGCAGCGCATCGGCCATGGCCGCCAGCTTGCCGGTCCAGGCGGCAAGACGTTCCTCGTCGTTGGACGCCAGCGCCGCTTGCAGGGCGGTGTGCGATTGTTCCAGCGTCAGCAGCAGTTCGGTGGCTTGCGTGCCGAAGGCGGCGGAGGCGGTTTCCAGCGCCTGGCGATTGTCGCTGGCAAGTTGCTGGCCGGTTGCTTCTTGTCGCGCCTGGGCGTCGATCCAGGCCTGCGTGACGCCGCCCGCGGCCGTTTCCAGGCGCGTGGACACGCTTTCGAGCAGGGCGGCCTGTTGCTGCGTCTGGGCCGAGATGTCGCGGGCGGTCTGGGTGAGCGCGTCGCTGATTTCGAGCTGGCGCAGGGCGGCTTGCGTGCCGGCCTGTTCCCATTCCTCGCCCAGCTTGGCGGACATTGCCGTCAGCGAGCCGGTCCAGGCGGCCAGGCGTTCCTCGTCGCGCGAGGCCAGCGCGGTTTGCAGGTCGGCGTGCGACTGGTCCAGCGTGCGCAGCAGCGCGTCGGCATGCTGGCCGAAGGCGGCCGCGGCCGTTTCCAGCGCGCGCTGGTTGTCGGTGGCCAGTTGCTTGCCCAGGTCTTCCTGGCGGGTCTGCGCGTGCAGCCAGGCTTGCGTGACGCTGCCGGCCGCCGTTTCCAGACGCGAGGACACGTCCTGCAGCAGGCGGGCCTGCGCGTCGGTCTGGCCGGCGATGCCGCGCGCGGTCTCGGCGAGCGCGTCGTTGATTTCCTGCTGGCGGGCCACGGTGTTCGCGCCGGCCTGTTCCCATTCCTGGCCCAGCTTGGCGGTCATGGCGCCCAGCGTGTTGCTCCAGGCGGCAAGGCGGTCTTCGTCGCGCGCGGCCAAGGCGGCCTGCAGTTCGGTGTGCGACTGGTCCAGCGTGCGCAGCAGCGACGTAGCGTGCTGCTCGAAAGCCGCGGTGGCGGCTTCCAGTGCGGCCTGGTTGCCAGCGGCCAGCTTGCCGCTGGATTCTTCCTGGCGGGCGAGGGCGCGGGTCCATTGGTCCGACACGCCGTTGGCGGCGGCTTCCATGCGGGCCGACACGCCTTCCAGCAGCGCGGCTTGCGCGGCAGCCTGTTCGGAGACGTCGCGCACGGTCTGCGCCAAGGCGTCGTTGATGTCCTGCTGGCGGGCGGCAGCCTGCGCGCCGGACTGTTCCCATTCCTGGCGCATCGTGGCGCCCATCGCGCCCAGCGTTTCGGTCCAGGCGGCCAGACGCTGCTGATCGCGCGAGGCCAGATCGGTTTGCAGCGCGGCGTGCGAGGCGTTCAGGGTACGCAGCAGCGACGCGGAATGCTGTTCGAAGCTGGCGGCTGCGGCGGTGAGCGCCTGCAGGTTGTCGCCCGCCAGCTTTTCGCCGGCTTGCTGCTGGCGCGACAGCGCGTCGGTCCAGGCTTGCGACATATTGCCGGACGATGCCTCCAGGCGCGTCGACACGCTGTCCAGCAGATTGGCGGAGCGCTGTTCGAACGTCTGGGCGAAGCGGTCGAGCGAGGCGCGCAGGTCTTCGGCCATGGCCTCGCTGGCGCGCTGCTGGCCGGCCACCGCCTGGCTCCAGATGCCGGCAACGTCGGTCGTCGCGGCTTGCAGGCCGGCGGTCAGGCCTTCCAGTTGCTGGCGAACGGCCTGCGAGACCGTGTCCTGCAGCGTGGCGGTTTCGCGGGACAGGCTGTCCATGGTGGCCTGCACGACGGGCTGCAGGGCCTCGCCGGCGGAGCGCGCGCTTTGCGCGACGCTGTCCTTCATGGACTGTTCCATCACGGACGCGAGGCGGGCATAGGCGGCTTCGGCCTTGCCCTGGAAGGCGGTCTGGCTGGCGATCTGGCGTTCGTTCAGCGCCTGATTCTGCTGCTCCATGCTCTTCATCATGGATTCAAGCTGGCCGACGATGGCGGGCATGGCTTCGGCCTGGCGTTGCATGACCTCGGCCTGGCGCTGGAGGAGCTTGAAGGATTCTTCGCGCTGATAGCTTTGCGAGTACACGCGCAGCGTGGTGGCCGCCTTGGTGTCCAGCAATTGCGCCGCGTGGACGCGGTCGCGGCGGCACAGTGCGGCCAAAAGGCCCAGCATGGCGGACGCGGCGACGCCAGCGATCGAGGTGCCGAATGCAAAGCCCAGGCCCTTGACGGGCGCCGCGAGCGACGCGCGGATCGCGGCCAGATCGGTGGAGCTTTCCAGGGCGAGGCCGGTGCCGCGCAGCGTCACGACCATGCCGAGGAACGTGCCCAGCATGCCCAACAGGACCAGCAGGCCGACAAGGTAAGGCGCCAGCGACGGACCGGGCAGGCCCACGCGCTCGCCTTCGATGCGCAGGCGCGCCGCGTTGCGCAGGCCGGCCGGCAGCTTGTCCAGCCAGGCGCCGAGGCTGCCCGGCGCTTCCTTCAGGTCCGACACGGCGCGCGAGAGAGCGGTCGTTGCCTGCTGGTAGCGCAGCAGCTCGAGCGCGCCGGCCAGGTAACAGACACCGATCAGCAGCGTCACGGCCAGCGCCAGCGGGTTCGTGCCCGCGTATCCCGCGCCGATCCAGCCCACAACGGCCAGTCCGGCCAGGAAAACCACGATATTGATCAGATTCTTGGACATAGTGTCCTAATTAGCTGGTGCGAAGGGCGGCAAGCAGCCCTTCGACCGGTTGTAAACGAACATCCAATTCGGCCAGCAGCACGGCGCGCATGTCGGCGCGGAACGTGTCCAGCCAGGCGCCCGCGGTAATCGCCGGGACGGGCGCCGCCGCGTTGGCCGCCACGCTGGCCGGCGCGGGGTCAATCGCTGCGGCCTCTGCATCGCCGTCGGCCTTTGCGTTGCCGTCCGCCTCTGCGGCGGCATCTGCAGGCGCGTCGGCGTCAGGCAATGCCTGCGACTCGGCCGCAGCTTCGGCTTGGGCGGCAGCCAGCGCCGCTTCCTCGGCCTTGCGCAGCCGGTCGAAGTGCGTCTGCAGCAGCTTCGGAATCGCGCCTAGCAGTGCTCGCTCCTTGGGCAGCAGCGCGCGGTCCATGATCGCGTCCACCACGGCCAGGCGCGTCCATTCGCCATTGCGCGCCGCGACCATGCCGCGCAGCCGGCTGCGCAGATTGCCGATGCTGGTCTCCATCGTGTGCTGCAACGACAGATACCGCTGGCGAAAACTCGAATAATCGAACTCGTCCTCGGCCAGGGCGGCAGCCAGTTTCTTGGCGGGCGCCCGCGCCGGGGCAACGCGCTTGGCGGCCGTTGCCGCCGTGTCGCTGGCGATGGCGTCGGCCAGGGTGGTGCGCACGCGCGCGCATTCGCGTTCTTCGGCGCTGCTGAACAGGCGGGCGCCGGGCGCAATGACCGGCGGACTGGTATTCAACGCCGCCGACAGGGCGATCGCGTCCGTCCAGCCAAGCCATTGGCTCAGATGGTCGGATAGCGACTGCCTGGACTGCTGGACTTCCGCGTCCGTCAGGCGAGTCAGCAAGCGAATGAGCGTCGGGCCGCTTAAACCTGTGCGCTGGGGGGCTTGCAACATACCACCAGAGTCAAAAAGGGGGGAGTTTACACGCTGCGACGGCCTGAGAGGGCCTGTCCGGGCGGCCCGGGCGGTAGCCGCCACTGCAAATTGGGGTCACATCACAGGCGCGGCAACACAAGCGCTGCAATACGGTGTCGCCGCCAGGCGGCGTGGAACCCTGGCCCCGCCTGGCCGTCGAACGTTGCATGGATGCCCGCACCCCCTGGCGATGTGCCCGACGACTTCTCATTCTTGCCGCGCTGGTAGCCCTGGCGGTTTGGGCCTGGCCGCGTCTGCCCGAGCCGGCGCGCGCGCCCTGGCACATGGCGAGGCTGTCCTGGCAGGACGCGCCGCTGTCCCTGCCCGTACCGGTGCAGGGCGTCGCGCCGCGGCGCCTGGCGGACACCTGGGGCGCGGCGCGGTCGGGCGGGCGCACGCACCAGGGCATCGACATCTTTGCCAAGCGCGGCACGCCGGTGCTGTCGGCCACCGAAGGCGTGGTCACGCGCATCGGCGAGAACACGCTGGGCGGCCAGGTCGTGTGGGTGATGGGGCCGGGCCGGCAGATGCACTATTACGCGCACCTGGACGGCTACGCGGATATCCGACGCGGCCAGCTCGTCGCGCCGGGCGACGTGCTGGGGTTCGTGGGCAATACCGGCAACGCCAAAGGCACGCCGCCGCATCTGCACTACGGCATCTATGCCGGGGGCGGGGCGCTCAATCCGTATCCGCTTCTGATGGCGCCCAGCGCGTCCGGCGGATCCTCGCTGCCGGTGTCGTCCGCGCAATAGCCCTGCAAGCAGCCCACCGCACGGTGTAGATTTGTTCCCTGGCCAAGACAAGCGGGGCGGCGGTGGCGCATCTTCCATGGACTTTCTGATTGAAAGCGCGGCGCGCGCGCTGGCCGCGGGCGACCCGCTGGGCGCGTTGAACCACGTGGCGCTGCGCAGCGACGCGCCCGCGCTGGCCCTGCGCGGCATCGCCTTCGCGCAACTGGGCGATCTGCCCCGCGCCAGGGCGCTGCTGCGAAGCGCCGGGCGGGCGTTTGGTCCCCGGCAGGCGGTGGCGCGGGCGCGCTGCGTGGTCGCCGAGGCGGAAATCGCGCTGGCTTCGCGCGATCTGGGCAATTCGCACAAAGCGCTGGACACCGCGCGTGCCACGCTGCACGCGCATGGCGACGTGGTCAACGCGGCGCATGCCCGTCACCTGATGGCGCGCCGCCAATTGCTGCTGGGACGGCTGGAAGACGCCGAGCGCACGCTCGCCGAGCTGGATTCAGCCGCACTGCCTTGGGCGTCGCGGGCCATTCAAGCGCTGATCGTCGCGGGCATCGCCCTGCGCCGCCAGCATGCCGCAAAGGCCCGGGCCGCGCTGACGCACGCGGGACGCTGCGCCGAGCAAGCCGGCATTCCGGCGCTGATCGCGGAAGTGGACCACGCGTTTCGGGCGCTGGAGGCGCCGGCGGCCCGGCGCATCGGGCACGACGGCGAATGCACGGTGTCGCTGGACGAGGTCGAGGCCTTGCTGGCGTCCGGCACGCTTGTCGTGGACGCCTGCCGGTACGCCGTGCGCGGTGTGCAAACGACGGTCGCGCTGGCCGGCCGTCCCGTGCTGTTTGCGTTGGTGCGGGCGCTGGCGCAGGCCTGGCCGCAGGACGTGACGCGCGATGCGCTCATCGCCCACGCGTTTCGCACGCGCTACTTTGACGAGACGCACCGCGCGCGCCTACGCGTCGAAATGGGCCGCCTGCGCACCGCGATCCGCCCGCTGGCCAGCATCCATGCCACCCGGCACGGCTATACGCTCACGCCGGCCGGCGCGGGCGGCATCACGGTGCTGGCGCCCGCCGGCCAAGAAACGGATCCGGAGCAGGGCGCGCTGCTGGCCTTTCTGGCCGATGGCGAAGGCTGGTCAAGTTCGGCATTGGCGCTGGTGCTTGGGGCCAGCCAGCGCACCGTGCAGCGCGCGCTGGAGGCGCTGGCCGAGGCCGGCAAGGTGCAGGCCTTCGGCCAGGGACGCGCGCGGCGCTGGATGCTGCCGCCGGTGCCAGGATTCACGACAAGCTTGTTACTCCCGGCGATTTTGCCCGGCCAGTAGCATGGACGCATCCCTACAACAGGAAGCCATCATGAAACGATCACAAGCCGAAATCCTCCGCGAATATGGCCCATTTCCGGGCGTCGAGGCCGTCCATGGGCTGACGTACGACGGC
Organism: Achromobacter spanius; assembly: GCF_002966795.1. GTDB lineage: Bacteria > Pseudomonadota > Gammaproteobacteria > Burkholderiales > Burkholderiaceae_B > Achromobacter > Achromobacter spanius_D. The sequence goes on along the minus strand of NZ_CP023270.1, from coordinate 3,507,418 downwards.
AAGCAGGTGTGGTTCGCCACGGGCGACAGCCTCGTTGCCCTGGACCCGGCCACCGGACAGACGTCGCGCGCGCTCGACATCACGGCCAATGCCGGCACGGCCTTTGACGGCACGCACCTCTATCAGATCGCCGATGGCCGGATCCAGAAGGTCGATCCGCAAAGCGGCAACGTGCTGTCCACCATTCCCGCGCCCGGCGGCGAGGGCGTGTCCGGCCTTGCCTGGGCGGAAGGCAGCCTGTGGGTCGGCGCTTACCGCGACCGCAAGATCCACCAGGTCGATCCCGAGACCGGCAACGTGCTGCGCACCATCGATTCCAACCGCTACGTGACGGGCGTTACGTGGGTGGACGGCGAGCTGTGGCACGGCACGTGGGAAGCCGAAGAAAGCGAGTTGCGGCGTCTTGAACCGCGCACCGGCGAGGTGCTGGAAGCGGTCGAGATGCCGGCTGGCATTGGTGTGTCGGGCCTGGAGTCCGACGGCGGCGCCCGGTTTTATTGCGGCGGTGGCGAAAGCGGCAAGGTGCGCGCGGTGCAGCGGCCGGGCAAGGCCTCGGGTTGACGCGAACAATGGGAAAAAACAACAGTAGATAGAAATGAGAAGGAGTTGCATTTAAACTTCCTGCCGATTTGTCACCCTTAGACCATTTCGGTAGGAAGCCACAATGCAAGAAGAAAGACGCGTCGGCCGCGGCCCAATCGTTCACCCACGTTTCGTGCTGCGCCGCACGTCTGCGGCGGTTTTACTGGCGTTGGCCTCGGGGGCGGTTGCGGCGCAGGATGCCGCCGTCTCGACGTTGCCGTCGGTGCAGGTGGTGGGCGACAACGCCAATCCGAACACCACCGAGGGGACGGGTTCCTACACGCCGCGTTCCACCGCCGCCAGCACGGGGCTGTCGCTGTCGCTGCGCGAGACGCCGCAGTCGGTCACCGTGATGACGCGCCAGCGCATGGACGACGAGGACATGCGGTCGCTGGCCGATGTGATGGGCAGCACGCCCGGCATTTCGGTGCAGAACTTCGACAGCGAGCGCTACACGTTCAATTCGCGCGGCTTCAGCATCAGCAATTACATGTACGACGGCGTGCCCACGTCTTTCGATGTGGGCTATGCGGCGGGCGAGTCGTCGGTCGATCCCATCATCTATGACCGCGTGGAAGTCGTGCGCGGCGCGACAGGCCTGATGACGGGCGCGGGCAATCCGTCGGCCTCCATCAACCTGGTGCGCAAGCACGCCGACAGCCGTGAGTTCAAGGCGGACCTGAGCGCGGGCGTGGGCAACTGGGACACCTATCGCGTGACGGCCGACCTGTCCACGCCGCTCAACGCCGAAGGCACCGTGCGCGGCCGCATCGTCTCGGCGTACCAGGACAACCGGTCGTTTCTGGACTACTACCAGAACAAGAAAAAGGTCTTCTACGGCGTGGTGGACGCCGACCTGACCTCGCGCACCACGCTCAGCGTGGGCTACAACTACCAGGACAACGAGCCGCAGGGCAGCAGCTGGGGCGGCTTTCCGCTTTGGTACGCCGACGGCGGCCGCACCGATTGGCGCCGGTCGCTGAACACCGGCGCACGGTGGAGCTCGTGGGGCAGCACCACGCAGGGCGCCTTCCTCAGCCTGGAACATCGCTTCGAGAACGACTGGCGCGTGCAGGCCGTGGGCTCGTATTCCAAGAATGAAATGGACGGCAAGCTGCTGTACCTGTACGGCTGGCCCGACCGCGAGACGGGCCTGGGCATGGGCGCGTCGCCCGCCTGGTACCTGGGCGACCGCAAGCAGAATGCGCTGGATCTGAAGGCGAACGGTCCGTTCACGCTGTTTGGCCGCCGCCACGAAGCCGTGGTGGGCGCCAGCTTCAACCGGCAGAAGGGCGACTTCAACTACCGCTCGGCCATCAATGCGGCCGGCGTGGGCAACTTCCTGGAGTGGAACGGCTCGTATCCCGAACCCGACTGGAACGATTCGATCATCGCCAACCGCTACACCACCACGCAGACCGGCTGGTACGGCGCGCTGCGTCTGAACCTGGCGGATCCGCTGAAGCTCATCGTCGGGGGGCGCTACAGCACCTGGAAGACCAACTCGATCGGCTTTGGCGGAGAAGGCCGCACGGAGTTCGACAAGAACGCCTTTACGCCGTACGCCGGCCTGCTGTACGACATCAACGACACCTACACGGCCTACGTCAGCTACACCGGCATCTTCAATCCGCAGACCTACCAGGACCGCAACGGCAATTGGCTCGATCCGCTGGAAGGCAAGTCGTACGAGGCCGGCATCAAGGGTGAATGGCTGGAGGGCCGCCTGAACGCCAGCGCCGCCGTTTTCCAGATCGACCAGGACAACGTGGCGCAGGCCGACCCGGGCCAGATGGTGCCGGGCACGACCAACCAGGCATATACCGCTGCACAAGGCACGCGCAGCCGCGGCTTCGACCTGGAAGTGTCGGGTGAAGTGACGCCGGGCTGGAATGTGGCGGCCGGATGGTCGCATTGGACCGCCAGCGACGGTGAGGGCAACGCGATCCAGACCGACCAGCCGCGCAGCCTCGTGCGCGTCTTCACGACGTATCAGTTGCCGGGCGACTGGAACCGCTTGACGGTGGGTGGCGGCGTGAACTGGCAGAGCCATGTCTACACCATCGCCAGCGGACCCAACGGCGACGAGCGTGTGGGCCAGGGCAGCTACGCCATCACCAACCTGATGGCGCGTTACCGCTTCAACCGCAGCCTGTCGGCGCAGTTGAACGTGAACAACGTGTTCGACCGCAAGTACTACAGCCAGATCGGCTTTTACAGCCAGGGCGCGTGGGCCGCGGGACGCAGCGCGATGCTGACGATGCGCTACCAGTACTGATCGCGAGCGTTATGCGGGCCCGGTCTTAATGGGCCCGACATTACGCGGCCCAGCATTACGCGGGCCCGACCGGACCGGAGGCCGCCCGCGCGGCCTCCGCGATGCTGGCGATGAACGCCTTGGCGGCCTCGGGCATGATGCGGCCGGCCAGCGTCTGCACCTCGAAGTGGCGTTCGTTCATTTCGCGGTCGCGGAGCGGCACGGCCACGATTCTTCCCCATTGCAGGCGGTTGCGGATGGCGAGTTCCCCGCAGAAGGCGACGCCGCCGCCCGCGCTGGCAAAGCCGACCAGCGCGTCGATGCTGCGGCTGGTGAATGCCGGCTCGCAATGCAGTTGCTGGCGGCTGCAACTGATGTCGATCAGCTGACGCAGGGTGGAATCGGGGCTGGGCAGGGCCAGCGGATACGCCATCAACTGCGCCAGCGCCATCTCGCGCCGGTCGGCCAGCGGATGGTCGGCCGCGAGGATCGCGCGCACCGGCGCCGGCACGCGCGCTTCCACCCGGATGTCGCGTTGCGACGTGAGGCTGAGGGTGACGCCGATGTCCGCCGACCCATCCCGGATGCGCTGGGGGATTTCCTGCTGCGAGCAGACGTCCAGCGAGAACCGGATACCCGCATAGTGCTGCCGGAAGGCCGCGATGGCCGCCGGCACGAACTCTGACGCATACCCCTCGGTGCTGACGATGCGCACATGGCCCTGGCGCAGCCCGCGCAGCGCCAGGATGTCTCCGGCCACGCGCTCGACGTCCTGCTGCATGCGTTTGGCGTGCGCGGCCAGCAGTTCGCCCGCGGCGTTCGGAAGCATGCCGCGCGCGCGCCGCTCGAACAGCAAGGTGCCCAATTCGCGTTCGATACGGGCGATCTGCCGGCTGACGGCCGAGGGCGCGACGTCCAGCCTGCCCGCGGCCTCGCTGACCGAGCCGGTGCGCACGACCTCCAGGAAATATCGCAGGGAAATCTCCTGCAGGACGCGAGGATTCATGGTCAGCTCCAAGGTTTGCGGAAAACGCAAAGAAGAATTCTAACCATTGATATTGCTGCAAAGCGTTGGCCGCCTCTAGGATGTGGGCATTATTTGCGCTTTCCATTTGCTACCACAGCCATGTTTCAAGCCGACGCTTCCTCCCATTCCCCCGTTCTGGAGTCTCTCCGGCAGGCAAAGCCGGTGCTGTGGACCGGGCCTGTCACACCCAGCGCCGCCGGCGGGCCGGGCGCGCACTTCCTGATGGATCAGGTGCTGTCCGCGCAGGAGCGCTTTGCGCGATTTGCGCCGCTGCTGGCCGAACTGTTTCCGGAACTGGCCGAGACGCGCGGCGTGATCGAGTCGCCGCTGTTGCCCGCCGCCGCCATGCAGGCGGCCATCGGCCTGCCGCACCAGGACGGACGCTTGTGGATCAAGGCAGACCATGCGCTGCCGGTAGCCGGTTCGATCAAGGCGCGGGGCGGCATCCACGAAGTGCTGGAATTTGCCGAATCGCTGGCGCTGCGGGAAGGGCTGCTTCACCCGGGCGACGACTACCGCAAACTGGCCGGCCCGGAGGCCCGCGCCGTTTTCGGCCGCCATCAGGTGGCCGTGGGCTCCACCGGCAACCTGGGCCTGTCCATCGGCGTGATTGCATCGGCGCTGGGGTTCCGGTCGGCCGTGCACATGTCCGCCGATGCCAAGGAATGGAAGAAGGCGCGGCTGCGCGCGCGCGGGGTCGAGGTCGTCGAGCACGCGGGCGACTACGAAAAGGCCGTGGCCGCGGGCCGCGCGCAGGTCGAAGCCGATGCCTTTGGTTATTTCGTCGACGACGAGCGTTCGGCGTCCCTGTTCCTGGGCTACGCCGCCGCGGCGCTGCACCTGCGCGTCCAACTGCATGAAGCGGGCGTGCGTGTCGATGCCGAGCATCCCTTGTTCGTCTACCTGCCTTGCGGCGTGGGCGGGGCGCCGGGCGGCATCGCCTTTGGCCTGAAGCAACTCTATGGTCCGCACGTGCATTGCTTCTTTGCCGAGCCGGTGCAGTCGCCGTGTTTCCTGGTGCGCATGATGGCCGGCCGGGGTGAACTGCCGGGCGCGCCGGCGTCCGCGTCGGTGTACGACGTGGGCTTGACCAACGTGACCGAGGCCGACGGCCTGGCGGTTCCGACGGCATCCGAGCTGGCCTATGCGGCGGTGGGCGCGCATCTGGGCGGCGTCTACACCGTGGAAGACGACACGCTGTACGCGGACCTGGCGCGCCTGAAGGACAGCGAAGGCCTGCGCATCGAACCGTCCGCCGCGGCCGGTTTCAGCGGACCGCGCCACCTGTGCGGCACCAACGCCGGCCGCGCATGGTTGCGCGCGCAGGGCCTTGACGCGCATCTGCCGCGCGCCACGCATCTGGCCTGGACCACCGGCGGGCTGTTCGTGCCCGACGAAGAATATGACCGATTCCTGAGCCGTGGGCGTTCGCTCGCGGCCGGCAACTAGGCGCCGACAGACGCGCCGCTTTTCCACCACCTCCCATCGAGCACCGCCATGAAAACCTCGTTTCTTGCAGTCAGTCTCGCTTTTGCCAGCACCGTCGGCGCCGCCGCGCCCGCGGTGGCCCAGGACGCCTATCCCAGCCGGCCGCTCACGCTGGTCGTGCCTTTCCCGCCGGGTGGCGCCACCGATGTGCTGGGCCGCGTGGTGGCGCAGAAACTCGGACAGGAATTGGGCCGCACGGTCGTGGTGGAAAACCGCGCCGGCGCGGGCACGGTGATCGGCGCCAGCTTCGTCGCCAAGGCCGCGCCGGACGGCTACACGCTGCTGGTCAGCTCCGGCACGACGTTCACGGTCAACCCGGCCATCCAGAGCAATCTGCCGTATGACCCGGTCAAGAGCTTTGAACCCATCGGCATCGTCGGCCGCACGGGCCTGGCGCTGCTTGCGAACCCCAAGGTGCCGGTCAAGGACCTGAAGGAGTTCGTGGCCTACGTGAAGGATCCGGCCCACGACCAGCCGCCGTATGGCTCGTTCGGCACTGGCACCACCGCGCATTTCGTGGGCGAGGCATTCACCTCGGCGGCCAAGCTGAAGATGACGCACGTACCGTACAAGGGCAGCTCGCCCGCCATGACGGACCTGATCGGCGGGCAGATTCCGTTCTCGGTCGACACCGTGGCCGCGGCGTTGCCGCAAAGCAAGCAGGGCAAGGTGCGTGTGCTGGCCGTGTCCGCGCCCAAGCGTTCCGCGTTCCTGCCCGACGTGCCGACGTTCGCGGAACAGGGCTATCCCTCCGTCGCCATGGATACGTGGCTGATGGTCGCTGCGCCGCGAGGCTTGCCGGCCGACGTGAAGACGCGGCTGGAGAAGGCGCTCAAGGCCACCGTCGAATCGCCCGAAGTGGTCAAGAGCCTGGAGGCGCAAGGCTTCGAAGCCGCCTTCGCCAGCGCCGCGGAAGGCGAGGCGCTGATCCAGCAGGAACTGCCCGTCATGCGTGAAGTCGCGCAGCGGGCCAACATCAAGATCGACTGAAGGAAGACGACGATGGCATTGGACGACACCCTGGTATCCCTGACGGCGGTCGAGCTGCGGCGCATGATCGGCGCCCGCCAGCTTTCGCCGGTGGAATTGCTGGAAGCCTGCATTGCGCGCATCCAGGCCGTGAACCCGTACATCAACGCGGTGACCGCCACCGCCTACGAGCGGGCCAGGGCGGAGGCGCGCGCCGCCGAGCGCGCCGTGATGGCGGGCGAACCGCTGGGCCTGTTGCACGGCCTGCCGATGGGGGTGAAGGATCTGGAACCCACGGCCGGTGTGCTGACCACGTACGGTTCGCCCTTGTATCGCGGGCACGTGCCCGACGAGGACATCGAGCTGGTGGCGCGCCTGCGCCGCGCCGGCGCCATCGTCGCCGCCAAGACCAACGTGCCCGAAATGGGCGCGGGCGCCAACTCGCGCAACACGGTGTGGGGCGCGACGGGCAACCCGTTCAATCCGAACCTGAATGCCGGCGGCTCGTCGGGCGGTTCGGCCGCGGCGCTGGCCGCCGACATGCTGCCGGTCTGCACGGGTTCGGACACGGGCGGGTCGCTCCGCATTCCCGCATCCAAGTGCGGCGTGGTCGGATTCCGGCCGTCGCCCGGCATCGTGCCCAGCGTGCGCAAGCCGCTGGGCTGGACGCCGATTTCGGTGGTCGGGCCGATGGGCCGCACGGTGGCCGACGCCTGCCTGCAGATGGCCGCGTCCGCAGGCATGCATGCCGGCGATCCGCTCAGCTATCCGCTGGACCCCCTGCAGTTCCTGAATCCCGGCGTCGCCGACCTGGGCTCGCTGCGCGTGGCCTACACCGAAGACTTCGGCGCGTGCGACGTGGACGACGGCATCCGCGCCACCTTCCGCGAAAAGATCGCCGCCATGCGGCATCTGTTTGCCGCCTGCGATCCAATCGACCTGGACGTGGGCGAGGCCCATCGGTGCTTTGACGTGCTGCGTGCCGAAGCCTTTGTGGCCGGCATGCGCGACGCCTACGAGAAGGACCCGTCCAGCCTGGGTCCCAACACCCGCGCCAACTTCGAGATGGGCGCGGCGATGAGCCTGAAGGACTGCGCGTGGGCGCAGGCCGAACAGACGCGCCTGATCAAGCGGTTCCAGCGCGCGTACGACGATTACGACCTCATCCTTTCGCCCACCACGCCGGTCTCGCCGTTCCCGTGGACGCAGCTGTACGCGGACAAGATCAACGGCGTCGCGCAGGAGAACTACTACCGCTGGCTGGCACTGACATACGTGGTCACGCTGACCACGCACCCGGCGCTGACGCTGCCGTGCGGACGCGATGCGCAGGGCATGCCGTTCGGGCTGCAGATCGTGGGCCGCTTTCGTGGAGACCGCGAAGTCCTGGCCGCGGCGCAGGCGATGGAGCAGGCGTTTGCGGGAACGGAAATCCTGCGGCGTCCGCGGCCGGATCTGGCCGCGCTGCGTCCGGCAGAACCGGCGCTGACGTCGATCGTGACTTCGCCGCCACAGTTGCAGGGCGGGGGAGAAGCGGGCGCGGTGTCGGCCGTGTAATTCGCGCCTGTTTACCTACCGGGCCAGCACACCGCGCCATGCGGTCTGCTGGCCTTTTGCTATTTCGGGCTAGTCCGTTTTCTAGGGTAATTCCTGACTAAAAGCTGATTGTCAGCCGTTTGTCAGGCAGGTTTAATCACTCCAAAGTTGCGCATCAGACGCATCAACCGGCATTGGATGGCTCGCCGCAGCCAATCTGTGCCACACCCTTGCAGCCGTAGTAACAACACGCTGGTCCATGTAGTCCACCCCAGGAGACAACAAGCCATGCAACACGTTACAAAGCCCCGCCGCCGCAAATTCATTTCTGGCGCAGCCGCCGCGGGGGTCGCGGCGCTAGGATTTCCCGCCATCGCCAAGGCGCAGAACGCGCCCATCTCTTTCCGCTTCCAAAGCACCTGGCCCGCGAACGACATCTTTCACGAATTCGCGCGCGACTACGCCAACAAGGTCAACGAGATGGCCGGCGGCCAGTTGAAGATCGAAGTGCTGCCCGCGGGCGCCGTGGTCAAGGCGTTCGACCTGCTGGATGCGGTGTCGGCCGGGACGCTGGATGGCGGCCACGGCGTGGTGGCCTACTGGTACGGCAAGAACACGGCGGTGGCGCTGTGGGGGTCGGGTCCGTCTTTCGGGATGGACGCCAACATGCTGCTGGCCTGGCACGAATACGGCGGCGGCAAGGAGCTGCTGGTCGAGATCCAGAAGGCCATGGGCGTGAACGTGCAGTCCCTGATGTACGGGCCGATGCCGACCCAGCCGTTCGGCTGGTTCAAGCGGCCGGTGACCAAGGTCGAGGACGTCAAGGGCGTGAAGTTCCGTACCGTGGGCCTGGCCATCGACATGTATACCGCGATGGGCGCGGCCGTGAACGCGCTGCCGGGCGGTGAAATCGTGCCGGCGCTGGACCGCGGCCTGCTGGACGGCGCGGAATTCAACAACGCGTCTTCCGATCTGGCGCTGGGATTCCAGGACGTCTCCAAGATCTGCATGCTGCAGAGCTTTCACCAGAGCGCGGAACAGTTCGAGGTGATGTTCAACAAGGCCAAGTACGACGCCTTGCCGGACAACCTGAAGCACATCCTGAGCTACGCGGCCCAGGCGTCCAGCGCGGACATGTCCTGGAAGGCGGCGAACCGGTATTCGCAGGACTACATCAAGCTGCAGAAGGATCACAACGTCAAGTTCTACAAGACGCCGGACGCGATCCTGCAACAGCAGCTCAAGATCTGGGACGACATGATCGCCAAGCGGTCGGCTGAAAACCCGCTCTTCAAGAAGGTGCTGGACTCGCAGCGGACATTCGCCGAGCGCGTGGGCCGCTGGCACGGCGACACGACGGTCAATCATCGCATGGCCTACAACCACTACTTCTCGCGCAGCACCAAGCAGGCCTGACGCCGACTTGTGCCGCACCCGCGCGCCGCTTGCCGGCGCGCGGCGTTTCGCCATGCGTCCAGGGCCCGTGCGCGTTGCCGGCAGGTGTGCGGCGGCATGAACGGGTCCGACTCCAGGACCTTCGATGATCCGAATCATACGTTTCATAGATCGCATCTCCACCTTCGTGGGCAAGACCTTTGCCTGGTTGATCGTAGTCCTGACGCTGCATGTGTGCTGGGAGGTCGCGGCACGCTACATCCTGAACCAGCCCAGCGCCTGGGCGTTCGACCTGCAGATGATGTACTACGGCATCCTGTTCATGATGGCCGGGGCGTATACGCTGGCCAAGAACGGGCACGTGCGCGGGGACATCCTGTACGGCTTTCTGCCGCCGCGCGTGCAGGGCGGACTGGACCTGCTGCTCTTCATCGTCTTTTTCTTTCCGGGCGTCATCGCGCTGGTGTGGGCCGGCTGGTATTACGCCGGTTATTCCATCGCCATCCGCGAGCATTCCTCGCTGATGGCCAACGGGCCCCCGATCTATCCATTCAAGGCCTTCATTCCCGCCGCCGGCGCGGTGCTGCTGCTGCAGGGCGTGGCCGAGGTCATGCGCTGCATCCTGTGCCTGAAGCAGGGCGCGTGGCCGTCGCGTGAAGAGGACGTCGAGGAAGTGGACGTCGACAAGCTCAAGGAGATGGTGCACGTGAAGGACGAAGACATCGTCAAGCTCGATCGCTACGTCAAATCCGGGGAGTCCCAGCGATGAAAATCCACAAGGCATTGTGGTTCGGCCTGTCGTGCATCGCGCTGGTGCTCCTGATGATCGCGTTCCTCACGCCGTGGGACAACCTCACCACCGGTCATATCGGGCTGCTGATGCTGGCCTTGATCGTGGTGGCGATCATGCTGGGCTTTCCCACCGCGTTCACGTTGATGGGCATGGGCGTGCTGTTCACGTTCCTGGCGTATTACATGCAGAGTTCGGACCCGGGGCGGTCCCTGGGCCAGACGCTGGATCTGATGGTGCAGCGCACGTACGCCACCATGACCAACGATTCGCTGATCTCGATTCCGCTGTTCGTGTTCATGGGCTATCTGGTCGAACGCGCCAACCTGATCGAAAAGCTCTTCCGGTCGATGCATCTGGCGCTGGCGCGTTTGCCGGGTGCGCTTGCCGTGGCCACGCTGGCGACCTGCGCGATCTTCGCGACGGCGACGGGCATTGTGGGGGCGGTCGTCACGCTGATGGGGCTGCTGGCGATGCCGGCCATGCTGAAGGCGGGCTACAGCGTGCGCCTGACGGCCGGTTCGATCACGGCGGGCGGTTGCCTGGGCATCCTGCTGCCGCCTTCGGTGATGCTGATCGTGTATGGCGCCACCACGGGCGTGTCGGTGGTGCAGTTGTATGCCGGCGCGCTGTTTCCCGGGATCATGCTGGCCTTCCTGTACATGCTGTACGTGATCATCGTGGCCAAGGTGCGGCCCGACATGGCGCCGCCGCTGCCCGAGAGCGAGCGCGGCGTGCCGCTTTCGCCCGGCTCGGCCGCGCTGGCGGCAGGCCCTTACACGCGCGCCGTGTCGGGCATGCTGGCCGCCATGTTCAAGGGCCGGCGCAACAGCGCGGTGTCGTTTGGCTATCTGACGCGCAACATGGCGATGGCGTTGACACCGCTATTGGTGACGGTGCTGATGCTGGCGGTGGTGCATCACGCGCTGACCAAGCCCGTCGTGGAATATGAGATTCCGGCAGAACTGCAATTGGGTTCCGGCGGTTTCGATTCCGGATCCGGATTGAGCGAACCACCCGTGGACGGTTTGGCCGAGCCGCCGTCAAACGATCTGCCCGAACCGCCGTCCAATGAACTCGCCGAACCGCCGGGGAGCGCGCCCGCCGCGCCGGGCTTGAGCGAACCGCCGGGCACGCCTGCTGCCCAGCCGCCGGCGGGCGCGGCCGCGCCTGCGCAGCAGGCCGCACCCGACACGGCCGACGCCCGCAAGCCCACGCCCACCGGCTTCTGGATCTTCGCGGGCGTGTGCGCGGTGATACTGGCGGTCTTCTATGCAGCGCTGACGTGGGCGCGGCTGGAAATCTTCAAGATGCTGATGGCGTCGTTCTTCCCGCTGGCGGTGATGATTGCGGCCGTGCTGGGATCGATCGGTTTCGGCCTGGCCACCCCCAGCGAAGCTGCCGCCATGGGCGCGATGGGCGGCGCGCTGCTGGCGCTGGCGTATCGCAGGCTGAACTTGCCGGTGCTGCGCGAATCGGTGTTCCTGACCGCCAAGACCACCGCCATGGTCTGCTGGCTGTTCGTGGGATCGTCGATTTTTTCAGCGGCGTTCGCGCTGCTGGGCGGCCAGCGCATCATCGAGGAATGGGTGCTGTCGCTGGGCCTGACGCCGATCCAGTTCCTGCTGCTGGCGCAGATCATCATCTTCCTGCTCGGCTGGCCGCTGGAGTGGACCGAGATCATCGTGATCTTCATGCCGATCTTCGTGCCGCTGCTCAACACGTTCGGCATCGACCCGCTGTTCTTTGGGCTCTTGGTGGCGCTGAACCTGCAGACCGCGTTCCTGTCCCCACCGGTGGCCATGTCGGCCTTCTACCTGAAGGGCGTGTCACCGCCGCACGTGACGCTGAATCAGATCTTCATGGGCATGATGCCGTTCATGGGAATCCAGGTGGTCGCGATCTTCCTGCTGTACATGTTCCCGGCGATCGGCATGTGGCTGCCGACGGTGCTGTATCGGTAAGGCGCGTGGGTGTCTGACACCGGGTGTCAGACACCGTTGCTGAGATACACCACCGCCGCGACCAGCCAGGACGCGGCCAGCGCCATATAAGCCAGCAGCAGGATCTGCGTGAGGGAAGCCGGCCAGTGCTTGCTCAAGCCGGCGCTTTTCCCCAGCGCGCCCAGCAGATAGCCGCCGTTCGCGCCCGGCAAAGGCAGCAGGTTAAGCGCGGCCGTCGTGGCGGCGGTCAGGCCCAGCAACATGGGGAAGGGCAGACCGTGCGCGGCGGTATCCACACGGGCCAGCAGCGCCTGCGCCGTGTGCAGCGGCGACAGCGCGCCGCTGACGATGTTCGCGAATCCATCCACCAGCGCCTGTACGCCAACCATTCCGCCGAGCAGCGCGCACGCCAGCGCGATCAGCGCGAAGCAGCCGGATGCGCCGATGAACAGTTGCGCCCAGAGCGGCTGCGCTTCCAGGTGTTGCGGGTCAACGTCCGCGTCGTCCGCCGTCTGGAAACGGACCGCGCCGCCGACGGGCAGCAGCCGAATGCTGAGCTTGCCTGCGCGCAACAGCCGCGGCCCCAGCCCGAACGACAGTTCGTCCAGCGCCACGCCCAGCGCGCGGCCCGCGAAGGCCATCACCGTCACATGCACCAGCGCACAAAGGGCAACGGCCAGCAACAGGCCGATGGCCCCTGACGCCACCGTCATTCGCCATCCGCCTTGGCCAGCGACACTTTCCCGAACGTCATCCACACATGCGCCGTCTCGGACGCCTGCGCGCGATACGTGCCGGAGGCTTCGCCCAGACGCATCGCGACAGCGGTGAACTCCCAGGCCTGGGCGTCGTCGCAATCGACCTTGCGCTCGGTGTAAGCGGGCAGCCCATGCGCCCGCCCGAAGGCCAGCGCCAGTTGCGCGTGCTCGGCCAGCTCGGCAGGCACGGACGGATGGTCCCAGCCCCACAGGAAACTGCCATCTTCGCTGTTGGACGTGCCGATGATCTGCACCGGCGCGGTGGCGACGATGCCGCCCGGAAGCTGGAACACGATCAGGCCGCTATCCATATCCACCGACCATTGCTCGGCCTCGTCCAGGTGCCAGGTCGCGCAATGCGCCGTGGTGGCGGCCTGCATGCCTTCCATGCTTTGGGCGATATACGTCTGGACGTCGAAGGGCGTGGTGGTGTCGGACATGCGGGGTCTGCCGTAAGAATTAAATGGGGTCAGTATGATAGGCCAGATTCCGCGTCTGGACGCAGCAGGACGTAAACGTCGGTCTCTCGCTCGTAGTGGTGCTCTCGCCCGGCGAACGCAAAGCCTAGTTTTTTTACGACGCGCACGGACGCGTCGTTGCCCGGCCAGATCACTGCGACAATTTCTGGCACGTCTAGCGTCCGCCATGCGTAATCGCACACTTGCGCGCTGGCCTGAGTCGCGATGCCTTGTCCCCAAGCTGATCGGCACAGGCGGTAGGCAAGCTGAATTCGACCCGTGGATCCAAGCGGCGTCAGGCTGACCCAGCCGACGGCAGTGCCGTTCGCGTCGATTACCCAATGGCCGATCTCGGTCACGGGCTCATCAAGCCAGGCAAGCAATTCGCGGCGCCTCGAATCGTCGGCGGCTTTCACGCCTGTGCTGTAGCGCATCACTTCCGGATCGGACTCCATGGACAGCAGCATCGGCACGTCAGCGACGTTGAACCGGCGCAGTGTCACGGTTGGGCAATTGTCGCGTTCGCGGACGGCGGGGCCGATGGGGTGTGCATGCAGGATGGATGCCATGGGCGCCATCCTAGCACTGCCCGGCCATCGGCCCGGCGCCGGCTCAAAGCTGGCTCATGCCACCGTCCGCAATGATCTCCGTGCCCACGATGAAGGCCGATTCGCGCGCGGCCAAGTGCAGCACGGTCGCCGCGATCTCCTGCGGCGTTCCAAAGCGGCCCAGCGGAATCTGCGCCTGGATGCTGGCGGCGGTCTTCTCCAGCGTGTCGGCGTCCAGGCCCAGCTTGCCGTAGATCGGCGTGGCGACCGGTCCGGGGCTGACGACATTGACCCGGATGCCGCGCGGCAGCCATTCGGCCGACAGCGTCTTCGCCAGGGAGATCAGCGCCGCCTTGCTGGCCGCGTAGATCGACGAGGCCGGCATGCCGATATGGGCATTGATGGACCCGTTGAGCACGATGGACGCGCCCGTGTTGAGCAAGGGGTCCAGCGCCTGCAGTTGGAAGAACACGCCCTTGACGTTGGTGTCGAACGTCTGGTCCCACAGGTCTTCGGTGGCGTCGGCGAGTGTGGCGAACTTGGCGATGCCCGCGTTCACGAAGACGGCGTCCAGGCGCACGCCTGCCGATGACAGGGCGTCGGCCAGGGCGGCGGCGGCCCCGGGTGCGCCGGCGGTGTTCTGAATGGCCAGCGCGTTGCCGCCCAGGGTGGCGCGGGTCTTTTCCAGCGCCGCGGTGTCGCGTCCGGTGACGATGACGCGGGCGCCTTCGGCGGCGAAGGCTTGGGCGGCAGCGAGGCCGATGCCGCTGGTGCCACCGGTGACGAGGACGGTTTTCTGTTCAAAGCGGTTCATGACGGGTTCCTTTGGTGTGGAGGTGAGGTGTAGCCATGTTGCGCCTTGCCCCGTGGTTTGTCGTACGATCTGACGCATGAATACGTTCGATAAAACCGAACATGTTTGGTCTGGAACGTATAAACCGATAGGTGGATCCCGCGATGCTGACCCCCAATGAACTCGCGTTGCTGGAAGCCATCCGCGACAGCGGCAGCTTGTCCCGAGCCGCCGCCCGGCTGGGCAAGGCCCCGTCTTCCGTGTCGCACGCGGCGAGGCAACTGGAGGAACGCTTCGATGCCCTGTTGTTCGACCGCCGCGGCTACCGCTTGCAGCTGACGCCCGCCGGCCAGTTGCTGGCGGACGAAGCCGCGCGGCTGGCGCAGGATGTCAGCCGGCTCACGCAACGCGTGCGGCAGGTGGCCAGCGGTTGGGAAGATCGCCTGCACATCGTCAGCGACGAGATCCTGGAATTCGAACTGATGGCGCCGCTGATCCAGGCCTTCGACAAACTGGAATCGGGCGTCCGGCTGCGCTTCACGCACGAGGTGCTGGGCGGCACGTGGGAAGCGCTGCGCGAGGGGCGGGCTGACCTGATCGTGGGCGCGACCAACGAACCGCAGACCATGCCGAACCTGCAATGGGCGGCGCTGGGCGAGATGGAATGGCTGTTTGCCGTATCACCGCGCCATCCGCTGGCCAAGGCAAAGGGGCCGTTGCGCCAGGACCAGATCCAGCAGCATCGCGCCGTCGTCGTTGCCGACACGGCGCGCGGCTCGTCGGCGCGCGGTTATGGCAGGGTCGGCGGGCAGGCCACGCTGGCCGTGCCCAGCATGCGCGCCAAGATCCTGGCGCAACGCGAAGGCCTGGGCGTGGGTTGGGTGCCGCGCCAACGCGTGGCTTCGCTGCTGGCGCGGGGCGAATTGGTGGAAATGGCCACCGAGACGCCGCGCGAGCCCAACCTGCTGTACCTCGCGTGGCGCGGCGATCACGACGGGCGGGCGCTGCGCTGGTGGCTGGACCAGTTGCGCCAGCCGCGCATGGGGGCGGCGCTGATGCGAGGCATCGACGGGTTCGCCTGACGCGTTGTAGTCTTGACCGCCTACAACAGTCCAAAGGACGAACATGGAAGAGACAAGACAGGAAACCCCACTCGACTGGGCATCGTTGGTCGACGACCTGAACCGGCTGCTGCGGCTGAAGACCACCGTCATCGGCATGAAGCTCTACGAGCACGAAGCCGACATGGCAGGGGTAAAGGGCCTGCGCCGGCCCAAGGCCACGCACACCACGGACCAGATCGTGGGCATGGCGGCGCGGCTGGGCTGGACGGTCGGTATTACGGGCGATGATCTGGTCGGCGCGCAATGCCGCGCCGTCATCGGACTGGGGCCGCAGGACGAAGACTGGAAGCGCGGCAAGGAATATGTGGGCGTCTGGCACGCGACCGAAGCCGATGCCCGGGCCCGCCAGGAGGCGCTGACCTGTGTGCCGGCGGGCAAGTACCGCGCCATGGTCGTATCGCCCCTGGCGAACGGGCGCCTCGACCCGCCGGACATCTGCCTCGTGTACGCGACCCCCGGCCAGATGATCATCCTGATCAATGGCCTGCAATGGAAGAACTACCGGCGCTTTGACTGGAGCGTCGTGGGGGAAACGGCCTGTGCGGACTCCTGGGGCAGGGCGCTTGCCACCGGCGAGCCAAGCCTGTCCTTGCCCTGTTTCGCCGAACGCCGCTATGGCGGCGTGCCCGACGACGAAATGCTCATGGCGCTGCCCCCGCGCTATCTGCCGATTGCCATCGAAGGCATGAAGGCGCTGGCGGCCAATGGCCTGCGCTATCCCATCGCGCCGTATGGCATCCAGAACGACGTGCGCGCGGGCATGGGGGTGAGCTACGCGCAGCCGCCCAAGACTCAGGGTTGAATGCCGGCGTGCAGCGCCGCGGCCAGGGTGCGCGCGGCCGGACCCAACGGCTGGTCGATGCGGTGCGCCAGATAGGTTTCGGTGGTGATCTGGCTGTCGCGGCCCAGGCTGGCGGCGGGTACGCGCAGCAGGCGGCCCTCGGCCAGATCGCGCTCCACCTGCCAGAGCGGCAGCCGGCCCCAGCCCAGCCCGGACAGAATCAGCGCGTGCTTGGTGTCCTGGCCGCTGACGCGGCAGGTCTGGGGGGACAGCACGGCAAAGTCGCGGCCTTCCGACAGCCGCGAGGGATCGGATTGCACGATCTGCAGGTGATCCGCCAGGTCCGCTGCGTTAAGCGTCCGGCCAGCGCGCGCGGTCTGCGCCAGGGGATGCGAAGCGCCGACGACGGCCACCATCTGGATCGCCCCAAGCGCCTGCACCGCAATGCGGGGATGCCGGAAATGCTCGCCCGCAAGAATGCCCAGCGTGTGCGTGCCGGCCAGCAACGCTTCGACCGGCCCGCCCAGCGGCAGTACCGACACGCGCATCGCCACCGAGGGATACGCCGCGCGCATGTGGGCCAGCGCCGCGCCAGCCCTTTCGATCGGAAAGAGCGTATCCACCACCAGCGAAAGTTCCAGCTCCACGCCTTCGCCCAGGCCCTGCGCCCGGGCGCGCATTGCATCGACTCGCAGCAGGATGTCGCGGGCATTCGCAAGCAGCGCCTGACCCTGCGGCGTCATGACGGGACGATGGCCGGTGCGGTCGAAGAGCGGCACGCCCAGTTGCGCCTCCATATTGGAGATGGCGTGGCTGACCGCGGACTGTACGCGGGACAGACGGCGGGCGGCGGCGCGGAAGCTGCCTGTGTCCGCGACGGCGGCGAACACGCGCAGCTGGTCAAGGGTGAGCGCATCGATCATGGGGTGAGTGATCTATTTGTTCGATCAAGATCGTCAAAAGGTTATCACTTCGCAGGATCGGTTTTGCACGGCATGATGCCGGAATCGTGGCGAGAGCGAGGGCGGGATGGACAAGGTTGAAGGTTCGGCGGGCACTGTGGCGCAGGGTCATTGGGGCGCGGTGCTGGCCATCGTGGGCGCGGGCGTCGTGGCGGCGCTGCAAGTGGGCAAGGTCATCATCGCCGCGCCGTTGCTGCGCAAGGACATGGGGCTGGACCTCGCGTCCATCGGCACGCTGACGGCGGTGTTTTCGATTTTGGGCATGGTGGGCGGCATCGCGGCGGGCGGGGTGATCGCGCGCTTTGGCGCCCGGCGCATGCTGATCCTGGGATTGGCCGCGACGGCTGCGGGCACCGCGGCCGGTGCGCTGGCGCCCGGGTATGGCGTGCTGCTCGGCTCGCGGGTGATCGAGGGACTGGGTTTCCTGATGATCACGGTGGCGGGTCCCGCCGCGCTGCAGCGCATCGTCACCGGCGGCAGGCGCGATTTCGCCTTCGCGCTCTGGAGCTGCTACATGCCGGCCGGGATGGCGATCGCGATGCTCGCCTCGCAGGCGTTCGACGATTGGCACGCCTATTGGTGGTGCGCCGGCATCGCCGCGGGCGTGGCGCTTGCCAGCATCGTCGTCCTGGCGCCACCCACACCTGGCGGCGCCGCCCTGTCGTGGCAGGGGCTGCGCCAGGACACCGTCGACACCATGGGCGCCGCCGGACCGATGCTGCTGGCGCTGTCGTTCACCCTCTACAGTCTGATGTTCTTCGCGCTGTTCACGTTCCTGCCGGTACTGCTCATGGAGCAACTGGGGCTGACGCTTGCGGCGGCCGGGTTGTACAGCGCCATCGCCAGCGCCGCCAACGTGGTGGGCAATCTGGGCGCGGGGGTGCTGCTTGCGCGCGGGTGGCGGCGGTCCACGCTGATCGCCTGCGCCAGCGCGGTGATGGCGGCCGTGTCGCTACTGATCTTCGGCTCGGCGCTGCCCGCCATGACCACCTTTCTGCTGTGCGTGCTGTTCTCGGCCGTCGGCGGCCTGATCCCGGCCACGCTGCTTGGCACCGCGCCGCTGGTGGCCCCGCGCCCGGCGCTGACCGCGGCGTCGGTGGGGCTGGTCATGCAGGGCAGCAACCTTGGCCAGGTCATCGGGCCGGTGGCGGTGGGCGGCGCCATCGACCGCTTCGGCTGGACCTCCGCGTCGTTCATCGTGGCGGCGGCGGGACTGGCGGGCGTCCTCGTCGCCTGGCGGCTGCGGCGGGTCGAGGGCACGAATCCTTGACAAGGCCCAGAAGCCCGCGCGCGCATGGCGCCGTCGGTCACCCGGCGTCGGTCATCAGGCGGGAACGGCGCGGTAACCGCGCTGGCCTATTATGGTGCGGACAAACACGTTGGAGGTTACATGCACACGTCCGCCCCGCGCCTGGTCATTTTTGACTGCGACGGCGTCCTGATCGATAGCGAAATCATCGCTGCGCGCGCCCAATCCAGCGCCCTGGCCGAACACGGCATTGCGATCACGCCCGAAGAGGCCGCGCTACGTTTCGCCGGCATTCCCGATGCGGACATGTGGCGCACGCTGCAGGCAGAGCATGCCTGCTCGTTGCCCGATGAGTTCGCGCGCCAATATGCCGACCGGCTGGAACGCACGTTCCGCACCGAGCTGCGCCCCTTGCCGCACGTGCACGAGACGCTGAAGGTATTGAAGGAACGTGGGCTGGACCTGTGCGTCGCGTCCAGCAGCATGCCGGCCAAGCTGGAGGCCGCGCTCAAGATGGTGGGTCTGTGGGAGACGTTTGCGCCCCATGTGTTCAGCACGGCGCAGGTGGCCAAGGGTAAGCCGGCGCCGGACGTCTTTCTGTATGCGGCGCGGCAGATGCGGGCCGCGGTGCTGGATTGCGTCGTGGTCGAGGACAGCGTGCCGGGTGTGCGTGCCGCGCGTGCGGCGCGCATGCGGGCGGTGGGATTCGTGGGCGCCTCGCACAACGGACCGCAGCAGCGGCAGCGGTTGCTGGACGAGGGCGCCTTTGAAGTGATCGACGATCTGCGGCGGCTGCCGGAGATCATCTGAAGCGCATTGCGCTTACGCCGTTGCGGGCATCTCGCCGTGCAGCAGGTAGTCCATCAGTTCGCGCACGGAACGCATGGCATTGCCGAACGGCAGTTTGGATGCGCCGCGGAAGAACAGACCGCGGCTGACTTCGCCGCGCATGGCGGCCGCAAGTTTCAAGTCGATGCAGAATTGGCCGAACTTGGCGATGCCGTCGCGCAGGCCGCATTGCGTCAGGCAGTCCATGCGCTGGCTGCAGCGGCGCGGATCGGCGCGGGTGTTGGCCTGCAGCGTGCCTTCCTGGCGCAGGTAGCGCGTCAGCCACGGAGTGTTGACCGCACGTGCCGGCAGACCGGCCACGCTGGTGAATTCCGCCAGTTCGGCGGGGTCGGCGTCGATCAGGACGCGCTTGAAGTTTTCGTGGGCGTCGCCTTCGTGGGTGACGGCGAACGCGGTGCCGACCTGCACGCCATCGGCGCCGTTGCTGAGCCAGTGGCGGACCTGATCGTGGCTGCCGACGCCGCCTGCGACGATCAGGCGGGGGGCGTCGCGGCCCAGTTGCAGTTCAGTGAAAAGGGCGTGGCAATCGGCCAGCACCTTTTTGAAGTCGAAGCGTTCGCTGTGCAGGTCGTCGAGTCGCGCCGCGCCCAGGTGGCCGCCCGCGTAACCGGGGTGTTCAATGACGACGGCGTCGGCCAGTCGTCCCTTTTTCATCCATTTCTTCAGCACGGCAGCAACACCGCGGGCCTCGGAAAGAATCGGCACGAGCGCCACTTTGGGGAAGTCCGCCGTCATTTCAGGCAGGTCGAGCGGCAGGCCCGCACCCATGACGATGGCCTCGGCGCCGCTTTCGCAGGCCTGGCGCACCAGCGCGGGATGGTCGCGCACGGCCTTCATGACGTTTACCGCCACCAGGCCGCGGCCCTGCGCGGTGTCGAGCGCTGCGCGCACTTCGCGATGCAGGGCTTCACGGTTGGCGGTGTCGATCGTGTCGCGGTCGTTGCATTTTTCGGTTCTTTCCACGAGATCGGCGTGGTGATGGCGCAAATCGACGCTGGCAATGGTGCCCACGGCGTTCTGGCTGGCAACCGCGCCGGCCAGGCGATGGGCGGATACGCCAACGCCCATGCCGCCCTGCACGATGGGCAGCAACTCGCGTCCGGCGAGGGTGAGTGATTTGAACCACGTCATGATATGAGTCTTTCCTCTGGTCAAGAGAGCAGAGGCTAGAGCAAGGTGGTGACCGCCGCCTTGCGAAGAATCAAGTCGCGCGGCAATGGGCGGGGGCAACAAGGCCCCGCCCATCCGTCACGCTTTAGGTAGCCAGCTTGATGATCGCCGGCACGGACAGCACGGCGGTGTAGTAGCCCATGAACTGCACGCCGGTATTGAAGCCGAACAGGCGCGACAGCAGGCCGCCGATGAGGCCCATGGTCAGGATGACGAGCAGGCCCAGGAATTGGCCTTCCCAGACGCTGATCACGATGATCAGGCCGACAAACGTGGCAATGATGGCTTCGTGACTGACGCGGCGCGACACGAACAGCGCGGCGCGGCGCGCGAAGTTCATGGCGAAAGGGTACGACACCACCGCCGCCAGCAGCACCGCCAGCATGCCGTAACCCAGGAATTCCCAGTGGTTCAGCAGATTGTGCAGGTTGTGCGTCTGGCCTGTTGCCGCATCCACCGTGAAGCGGGGCGGCGCGTTAAAGAGCGGCGCGGCCGGTCCGGCCGCCACGGGGCTCAGCGGCAGGCCGAAGGCGATCAGCGGAATCAGCGCCTCGGCAATATAGGTGGCCTCGGTCACGCCGTTGCGCGCGCTGAGCACCGTCGTCAGCCGGTGATAGGCGTGCTTGACGCGCGAGCCCACCAGTTCGCCCAGCACGACGGTCATGGCAACCGGGCTGAACACGAAGGTGGCGCTGGACACGGCCGCCGTGGCAAGCGTCCAGCGCGTCTGCACCCGGTCCATGACCTTGAGCGGGTTCGGAAAGTAGCCCGACCAGCCCTTCACGTCAGGCGCCAGCGAGAACGTGCGGACCTTGTCGCGCATCATCTTGCCGCGGCCTTGGGGCGAGAGCACGGTGAACAGGTCGGCGATCAGCGGGCCGATGGCGATGCCCAGGAAGTAGCTGATACTGAGCTTCACGCCGTACTTGGCCGTCAGGCTTTGCAGCGCAATGATGACCATGACGAACGGCACCAGGAGCGCCACGGCCGCCCAGCGACCTGCCGAAAAATACGCGATCAGCAATGCGGCCGCCAGGAAGATCCAGGGGGCGGATTTGGTGATGGCGGCGCCGAACGGAGCCAGCAGCACGGCGAACAGCACCGCCAGCGGCACGGCGACGAAGGCGGCGACGATGGCGCCGGACACCATCTTGCGCAGCGCAATGTGCGGCACGCCCAGCTTGCGCAGCATGTTCGCGTCCTGCAGCAGCGGTGTAGCCAGCGTGTCGCCCGGGATGCCCAGCAGCGCAGTCGGCACGGCGTGCGTCATGTGCTTGGCCACCGCACCCGCCAGAAAGAACGTGAAGACACCGGCGGGCGGCACGCCCAGCAGTACAACCAGCAGCGTCAGCGGCGCGAGCGTCGTGGTTTCGTCGGTGCCGGACACCAGGCCGATCGCCGCAAACACGACCGCGCCCAGCAGGCCCATGCCGGCGGCCACCATGATTTGTTCAAGCAGTTCGGGGCTCATGCCAGCGCCTCCTTGGCGGCGCCGCGCCGGGGTTCGGCGGCAGCGGAAGAGGCGGGGGCGGGCGCCGCGGGCTGCGCGAACAGGTCGTACAGGTCCAGTTCCTTCAGCTCGCGCACCACGGCGTCGGGCAGGTCCGCCAACGTGCCCAGGCCACCGGGCTGCTCGGCCAGCTCGGCCAGCACCTCGGCGCGCCAGGCCGGATCGTGCGTGGCGCTGTGCTCGACGACCTCGCGTTTGGGCGGGAACAGGCGGGCGCAGATCACGCCGGCCAGCACGCAGCCGGCCAGCCCGGCCAGCATGGCGTAGGCGTGCGCAAGCTCGGGTGATGCCACCACGCCGCGCAGCCAGCGGCTGGCGGCAAAGAAGCCGGCCACGCTGACCGTGATGCCGATACCGATGGCCCAGGCCAGATGCCTGAGATCCACGGTGTCGCTCCAGACTTCAGCCAGGCGCGTGGACGGCGCCTGAGGGCTTTGTTTCATGTCTCTCTCCTGTGTTTATCGGACGGCGCGCGGGGTGACCGGCGCCGCCTCGGGTACTGGCCGTGCGGGTTATCGGGACGCGCGCAGTTCCTCCAGCAAGGCCAGCGCGCGGTCGGTGCGGACGTCCTTCTCCGCGGCCATGCGCTTGGCGACCTCGTCGATTTCCGCGCCCGTGGCGCCGGCCACCAGCGCGATGTTGCGGGCGTGCAGCGCCATGTGGCCGCGCTGGATGCCTTCGGTGGCCAACGCCCGCAGCGCGCCCAGATTCTGCGCCAGGCCGACAGCCACGGCGACTTCGCCCAGCTCCTGCGCCGAACGCACGTCCATGATCTTGAGCGCAAGCCGCGCCAGCGGATGGGTCTTGGTGGCGCCGCCGACCAGGCCTACGGGCATGGGCATTTCGATGGAGCCGACCAGCGCGCCCGACGTGTCCTTTTCCCAATGGGTCAGCGACGTGTAGCGGCCCGATCGGGCGGCGTAGGCGTGCGCGCCGGCCTCGACCGCGCGCCAGTCATTGCCGGTGGCCACGATGACCGGATCGATGCCGTTCATGATGCCCTTGTTGTGCGTCGCGGCGCGGTACGGGTCGATGGCGGCAAACGTGTACGCATCCAGCACGCCTTCGATGATCTCGGCGCCGCTGCGCTCCTTGGTGTCCAGCGTCTGCGGCGTCAGGCGCACGCGGGCGCGGGCCAGCCGCAGGTCGGCGAGGTTGGACAGGATGCGCAGGCGGACCGAGCCGCCGACGATCTCCTCGACCAGCGGAGCCACGGCTTCGGCCATGGTGTTGACGGTGTTGGCGCCCATGGCGTCGCGCACGTCGACAATCAGGTGCATGACGATCATCGGGCCGCGCGGCGTATCCGGGAACACGTGGACCTCGATGTCCTGGCAGCCGCCGCCCAGTTCGATCAGCACCTTGTCGCGGCTGTTGGCCAGCGTCAGGATGCGGTCGCGTTCGCGCAGCAGGGCAAGGCGCGCGCCATGCGGGTCGGTCAGGCCCAGAACCTGGACCTGCGCGCGCATGAGGGGGCGGGTGCTGGACGTCTCGAAGCCGCCGCCTTCGCGCGCCAGCTTGGCCATGAACGAGGCGGCGGCCACCACGGACGGTTCCTCGACGGCCATCGGCACGAGCACGTCGCGCCCGTTGACCTGGAAGTTGCCCGCCACGCCCAGCGGCAGCTCGAACGTCCCCAGGACGTTTTCGATCATGCCGTCGGCGCGGGCAAGACTCAGCGCGCCGGGCTCGGCCAGCAGCTGGCGCTCTTCGGCGGTGAGCGAGGCGGCGTCGGCAATGAAGGCCAGGCGTTGGGCGGGGGTGAGGGCCCGGAAGTTGGGCAGGCGTGAATCGGCCACGATGGCGTGTCTCCGTATAAGAATCGAGTGGCCAGATTCTAGGTAAACTGTACCGCTATTCAGAGGTACAGTTTGGGCAAACAGTACCATCGCACTGCACCAATTTTGGCAACGACAAGACGGGGATCGCAACGTGGAAGACGCCAATCCGCCGGGCAGGCCGCAGCGCGCGGCGCCCATTGCCGAGAGCCTGGCCAACCTGATCGGCCAGCAGATCGCCGACGGCGTCTATCACGCGGGTGACAAGCTGCCGTCCTTGCGCGAGCTGGCGCAATTGCATCGCTATGCCAAGAACACGGTGGTGGTGGCCTTTGAAATGCTGGTGGCGCGCGGGCTGGTCGAACCCCGGCGCGGCTCGGGCTTTTATGTGCTGGACGTCGATCACGCGCGCCCGGTCGCGGACGAAGAACCGGGGCAGTTGAGCCGGGCGATGGACATCGTGTGGCTGATGCGTGAACAGCTCAAGACCCAGCCCGATGCAGTCGCCGTGGGCGACGGCTTTCCGCCGGTGGAGTGGCTGGCCGACATGCGCATGGACCGCTATCACCAGAAGGTGGTGCGCACGGGACTGGGCGCGCTGTTTCGTTACGGCAGCCGCTTCGGCTATGCGCCGCTGCGCGAAAGCCTGGTCCGCAAGCTGGGCGACGTGGGCATCAACACCGCGCCGTCGCAACTGGTGCTGACGCATGGCGCCAACGAGGCGATGGACCTGGTGATCCGCTACTTCCTGCCACCGGGCTCGACGGTGCTGGTGGACAACCCCGGCTACTACCCGCTCTTTGGCAAGCTGAAGCTCGCGGGGGTGCGGATGCTGGGCGTGCCGCGCCTGCCTGACGGGCCGGACGTCGTCGCGCTGGAAGCGTTGCTGCAGCGCGAAAAGCCGCGGCTCTTTTTCACGCAGTCGATCGCACATAATCCCACCGGCTCGGATATGTCGCCGGCCAAAGCCTACAAGATCCTGCAACTGTCGGAGCGCTACAACCTGATGGTGGTCGAGAACGACCCGCTGGCGGACTTCAAGCCCACGTCGTCAGTCCGGCTGTCGGCGCTGGATCAGCTTGAGCGCACCATCTATATCGGCAGCTTCTCGAAGTCTTTCTCGGCGGCGTTGCGCGTGGGTTTCATTGCCTGCAACGCCGCGCTGGCGAGCGACCTGGCCGATCTGAAGGCGCTGGTGCATGTCAGCAGCTCAGAGTATTGCGAGCGCATGGTGGACGTGATGCTGCGCGAAGGCCATTACGAGCGGCATCTGGTGCGCTTGCGCCAGCGGCTGGAGGCCGCTACCGGACAGGCATTGCAGGTGCTGGATTCGCTGGGCGCGCAGGTGTTCGCGCGTCCGACCAGTTCGCTGTACCTGTGGTCCGCGTTTCCTGGCGTAGCCGATTCGCTGACGCTGGCCGCGGCGCTGATGCCCGAGAAGGTCATCATGGCGCCGGGTCGCGTGTTCAGCGTGGATCCCACGGCGGTGTCGCCGTGGTCCCGCTGCAATGTGGGCGCCGTGGTGTCGCCGCGGTTCCACGCCACCCTGGCTGCGCATCTGGATCAGCGGTAGGTGAATTCCTGAAAAGCCTGCCGCAGCTCGGCCTGCGCCTGGTTGCTGAGGGCCCGCGCGACCGGCGCGCCTGGGGCGGCGCGCGCGGCCTGCACCGCAAAGCGGCGCACGCCGCGTCTGGCCAGTTCCCGCGCCAGTGCCATCAACCGCGATTCGTCCAGCCAGTCGGGATGCCAGGTGATGCGGCATTCGAAATCCAGCCCGGCGGACAGCAACTGCGTCAGGCACGCGAGCGCCGGACGCTGGGAATCGCGCCGGCCCGTGATGTCGTCATAACCCTTGGCATCTGCCTTGATGTCCATGCCCACCCAGTCCAGATGGCGCAGCACGTCGGCCAGCCGTAGCGGGTAGATGCCTGCAGTGTGCAGGCCCACGCGGTATCCCATGCGCTTGATGTCGCGGATCATGGCGGGCAGGCGCGGTTCGCTCAGCGGCTCGCCGCCGGAAAACACGACGGCATCCAGAAGACCCTTGCGGGTTTCGAGAAAGGCGCGGACTTCGCGCCAGTCATAGCGGGCGGCGCGCGTTTGCAGCTCGGTATTGTGGCAATAGTGGCAGCGCCACGGGCAGCCCGAAATGAAGACCACCGCCGCCAACTGGCCGGGCCAGTCGACGGTGGAAAAAGGCACCAGCCCGCCCACGGCGGGCGAGTGCCGGGGCAGGGGCTGGATGACCGGCTGCGGCGGTGCGGCATAGGCCGGCCGATCCGTCAGCAGGCGAATGGCCTGGGCGGCGGGCCGGCCGGCGCCGCCGGCCTGCGAGTTGCCCTGAAGCGATCCGCCTTCAGGCACTGCGTTCGACGAAGAAGCGGCGCTCATTGAATTCGCCCTGTTTGCCGGTGTTGAAGGAAGAGACCGGGCGGTGGTAGCCCATCACCCGGGTCCAGACTTCGCAACGCACGCGCTGGCTGTCGTCCAGTTGGACGGCGGGAGCGGACGTGGCGACGGGAGCGATCAAGGTTTGCATAGGTTTTCCTCGGAGAGTGATGCCGGACGCTTGCCCGGCGGGTGAAGGGCGGCGCGCGCCGGAAGGTTGCGCGCCACCCCGGATCCCGGCAGCGCTACGCCGGGGTGCAGCAAGCCGATTGCTTGGCCAGCAGTTCCGCGTCGCACTTGGGGCAGAACTCGTGGTGCCCGGCCAGGTAGCCGTGATTCGGGCAGATGGAGAACGTGGGCGTGACCGTGATGTACGGCAGGCGGAAGTTGCTGAGCGCGCGGCGCACGAGCTGCTTGCAGGCCTCGGCCGTTGAGACGGCTTCGTTCATGTACAGGTGCAGCACCGTGCCGCCGGTGTACTTGCTTTGCAGCGTTTCCTGCAGTTGCAGCGCGTGGAAGGGATCGTCCGTGTAGCCCACCGGCAACTGGCTGGAGTTGGTGTAGTAGGGCTGGGCGTCCGTGCCCGCTTGCAGGATGCCGGGATAGCGCTTGCGGTCTTCGCGGGCGAACCGGTAGGTCGTGCCTTCGGCCGGCGTGGCCTCCAGGTTGTAGAGGTGGCCGGTTTCTTCCTGGAATTCGGTCATGCGCTGGCGCACGCGGTCCAGGAGGCGCACGGCAAACGCATGGCCGGCGGGCGTGGTCACGTCGTCGGCGTCGTCCGTGAAGTTGCGGATCATCTCGTTGATGCCGTTCACGCCCAGCGTGCTGAAGTGATTGCGCAGCGTGCCCAGGTAACGGCGGGTGTAGGGGTAGAGGCCCTGGTCGATGTAGCGCTGCACGACCTTGCGCTTGGTTTCCAGCACGTCGCGGCCCAGTGCCAGCAGGTGGTCCAGGCGCGCCATCAGCCGCTCCTCGTCGCCACGGCAGGTATGGCCCAGCCGGGCGCAGTTGACGGTCACCACGCCGACCGAGCCGGTCTGCTCGGCCGAACCGAACAGGCCGTTGCCGCGCTTCAGGAGTTCGCGCAAATCGAGCTGCAGGCGGCAGCACATGGAGCGCACCATGTGCGGCTCCAGGTCCGAGTTCAGGAAGTTCTGGAAGTACGGCAAGCCGTAGCGCGCCGTCATTTCAAAGAGGCGCTCGGTGTTGGGGTGGTCCCAGTCGAAATCGGGCGTGATGTTGTAGGTGGGAATGGGGAACGTGAACACGCGGCCCTTCGCGTCGCCGGCCATCATGACCTCGATGTACGCGCGGTTGATCATGTCCATCTCGGCTTGCAGGTCGCCGTAGGAAAACGGCATTTCCTCGCCGCCCACGTACGGGATCTGGTCCTTCAGGTCGGCCGGGCAGGTCCAGTCGAACGTGAGGTTGGTGAAGGGCGTCTGTGTGCCCCAGCGGCTGGGCACGTTCAGGTTGAAGATGAGTTCCTGGATGGATTGCTTGACGTCCGCGTAGGTCATTGCGTCGCGGCGGATGAAGGGCGCCATGTAGGTGTCGAACGAACTGAAGGCCTGCGCGCCCGCCCACTCGTTCTGCAGCGTGCCCAGGAAGTTGACGATCTGGCCGATGGCGGCGGACATGTGCTTCGGGGGCGTGGATTCCACCTTGCCGGGGATGCCGTTGAAGCCTTCGGTCAGCAACTGGCGCAGCGACCAGCCGGCGCAGTAGCCGCTGAGCATGTCCAGATCGTGGATGTGGATGTCGCCTTCGCGGTGGGCCTGGCCGGCTTCCGGCGTGAAAACGTTGGAGAGCCAGTAGTTGGCGGTGACCTTGCCGGCGACGTTCAGGATCAGGCCGCCCAGGCTGTAGCCCTGGTTGGCGTTGGCGTTGACGCGCCAATCGCGTTGTTCCAGATACTCTTCCATGGCGCTTTCGACGTCGACCAGCGTGTGGCGCAGCGAACGCAGGCGGGCGTGCTGCTCGCGATGGACGATGTAGGCGCGCGCCGTGCGCCAGTGGCCGGCCTGGACCAGCACGTCTTCGACGCGGTTCTGGATGGTTTCGACGCCGGGGCACACATTGCCGTCCAGCTTTGCGATGACTGTGCCGGTCAGCGCGCGTGCGCCTTGCAGGTCCAACTCCCCGGTGCTTTGGCCCGCCGCCGCCATGGCTTGCGCGATCTTCTCGCTATCGAATGGAACGACGCGGCCGTCGCGCTTGAGGATGTGTTGGATGTCCATGTTGGCACCATATGTAGTGGAGTTCGCAAACTCTACCACCACATATGGTGCTGAAACCGCGCCGTTTTGGCCGGATATGGATGCCGGTTGACCCGCATCAAATGGCCGAAAACCGGCGTGAAATTGCGCAATGCGGCGATCGGTCGCACCCGAGCCCGGCGCCGGCCGCGCACCCGGCGCCCGCGGCCGGGCCCGGCCGGATCAGAAGCCGAGGCTCACGCCCAACAGGGAAATCGCAACCGCCACCGCTGCCGTGCCCGCCGCAGGACGCGGGGCCCAGGACAGCAGGCCGAACCACAGCAGCGCACCGGCGGACAGCCAGCCCAGCCAGACCGCCATGCCCAGCACATCGCCCCACAGGCCGACGCAGGGAAGGATCGCCAGGCCCATCAGCAGGACTCCGGCGCCGCGAAGCACGCGCGTGTGGCCGGCGTGCGGATCGCGTGTCCAGACCTGGTGATAGTGGCGGGGGGTGGCGAGGGCCAGGCAGGCCATGCCGGCGTAGGTCAGCAGCAGGGCCATCGCGATGGCGCAGAGGTCATTCATCGTCATACGGCTGCGCTTCTTGCGCGGGTCGCTGTGCCTGCCGGGGGGCGCGACGCCCTTGCGCTGTTGTGGGTAATGCCCCCGATTCTACGGGAATACGCAAGGCGTCCGGCGCGCGGGGCTTTGTATTTTCTGCACGGCGCTGGAGCCGCCCGCCCGGCGAGGGCGCCAGACGCCTGACCCGGAACCGCAGCCTCGGCATCAGGAACGCGATTTGCTGTGAACGCGCCTCCATCGGAAACGATTGCCGCCGTGCGCATCGTTGATGACCTACGACAAGGAGCCCAACCATGAAACGCAAAGCCGGAAACGCCCGCCAGATCAAGGAGCTGCTTTACCAGGCGCTGGAAACCGAGATCGGCGGCCTTGCCATTTACGAGACCGCGGTCAGCTGTGCCATCAACGAAGACCTGAAGAAGGAATGGCTGGGCTACCTGGAAGAGACCCGCACCCATCGCCGCGTGCTGCTGACGGTGTTCGAACAGTTGAAGCTCGATCCGCAGGCCAAGTCGCCGGGCCGTGACGTGGTGCGGCACCTGGGCGAATCGCTGGTGCGGGCAATGAAGATGGCCATCAATGCCGGCGACCCGGACGCGGCCCAGCTGGTGGCGACCGAATGCGTGGTGCTGGCCGAGACCAAGGACCACGCCAACTGGTCGCTAATCGGGCTGATTGCCGAGCAGCAGTCGGGCGAGGAAGCCAAGATTCTGAAGCAGGCCTACGACGCCGTGGCCACCGACGAAGACCATCACCTTTATCACACGCAGGGCTGGTCGCGGGAGTTGTGGATCGAATCGCTGGGTTTCCCGGCCGTGCTGCCGCCGCCCGAAGAGGTAAAGAAAGTGGAAACCGCCATCGGTGCGTCCCGCGCCGAGCAGGCACGCGACACGATGCTGACGCATTAAGGAGAAAGAACCATGGCAAGCAAGAAGCCAGCAAAGGCCGGCTCGGGCGGCGCGCTCGACACCGCCTACATGAATACCGACAGCGGTCCGGCCAACGGACCGGCCGGCAAGCCCTCGCATCCCGCGCTGCAACGCGCGGCCGCGGTGGGCGCCACGACGGGCGCCTTCCCCCATAACGCCAACAAGGAAGCAGAGTACGGCGAGCAGGCCGCGCGCTGTCCCTTCGCGGGCGCGCACGTGGGCACGGTGGATCCCGCCGTCGGCGCGAGTTCGCTGTCCGAGAAGGAAGTCTCGGACAAGACGGGCGACGCCGCCACGCCTGGCGTGAACCAGGTCGACGGCACACTGCCGCGCGTGCGGGCGGACGGCGGCGGCCAGGAGCTCACCACCAACCAGGGCGTGCGCGTCAGCGACAACCAGCATTCGCTGAAGGCGGGGCTGCGCGGGCCGGCGCTGCTGAAGGACTTCATCCTTCGCGAGAAGATCACGCACTTCGACCATGAGCGCATCCCCGAACGCATCGTGCACGCGCGCGGCTCGGCGGCCCACGGGTATTTCGAGTGCTACAAGCCGCTGACCGACCTGACCGCGGCCTCGCTGTTCGCCGAGGCCGGCAAGCGCACCCCGGTCTTCGTGCGCTTTTCGACCGTGGCCGGCGAGCGCGGGTCCAAGGACACGGCGCGCGACGTGCGCGGCTTTGCCGTGAAGTTCTACACGGACGAGGGCAACTGGGACCTGGTGGGCAACAACATGCCGGTGTTCTTCATCCAGGACGCGATGAAATTTCCCGACCTGGTCCACGCCGTCAAACCCGAACCGCACCATGGCATGCCGCAGGCCGCGTCCGCGCACGACACCTTCTGGGACTTCGTGTCGCTCATGCCCGAGTCCACGCACATGCTGATGTGGGCGATGTCCGACCGTGGGATTCCGCGCAGCTACCGGATGATGCAGGGCTTTGGCGTGCATACGTTCCGCTTCGTCAACGCGCAGGGCGAATCGCGGCTGGTGAAATTTCATTGGAATCCGATCCTGGGGACGCATTCGCAGGTGTGGAACGAGGCGGTCAAGGTCTCGGGCGCGGACCCGGACTATCACCGCCGCGACCTGTGGGAAGCGATCGACGCGGGTCATGGTCCCGAATGGGAACTGGGCGTGCAGGTCTTCACCGACGATCAGGCGGATGGCTTCAGCTTCGATGTGCTGGACGCCACCAAGATCGTGCCCGAGGAACTGGTGCCGGTCGTGCCGATTGGCCGCATGGTGCTGGACCGTAACCCCGACAACTTCTTTGCCGAGACCGAGCAGGTGGCGTTCTGCGCCGCGCACGTGGTGCCCGGCGTGGACTTCACCAATGACCCTTTGCTGGCGGGCCGCATCCATTCCTACGTCGACACGCAGATCTCGCGCCTGGGGGGGCCGAACTTCCACGAGATTCCCATCAACTCGCCGCTGGCGCCGGTGCACAACAACCAGCGCGACGGCATGCACCGGCAGACCATTCATCGCGGCCGGGTGGCCTATGAGCCCAATTCCCTGGCCGGCGGCTGTCCGTTCCAGGCGGGCATGGACGGCTTCGTGTCGTTCCCGGAGCCGGTGACGAGCGATGAGCTGCGCGGGCATCCCGAGAAGTTTGCCGAGCACTACAACCAGGCCACGCTGTTCTACGACAGCCAGACCGCCTGGGAGCGCAAGCACATCGTCGACGCCTTTGCGTTCGAGCTCAGCAAGGTGACGGTGCCGCAGATCCGCCAGCGCATGGTGGCGTCCCTGCGCAACGTGTCGGACGAGCTGGCGCAAGGGGTGGCCGATCAGCTTGGCATGGCGCTGCCGGACCCGCTGCCGCGCGCCACGAAGAATCCGCCCAAGCCCGAGGTGCAGGTGTCGCCATCGCTATCGCTGACGGCGCGGCCGGGCGATGGCAGCGTGGCCACGCGCAAGGTTGCGATCCTGGCGGCCGACGGAGTCGACGGCAAGACCGTGTCCGCCGTGGCTGACGCGCTGATTCAGGCGGGCGCCGTCGTGCGGCTGGTGGGTCAGCGCATCGGTCCCGTCCAGACCGCCGAGGGCAGCGCGTTCGATGCGGATGCGTCGCTGGACAATCATCCGTCCGGGGTGTTCGACGGGGCGGTGGTGGCGGGTGGCGCTGACGCCGCGGCACTCCTTGCGGCCGACGGACGGGCGCTGGAATTCCTGCGCGATGCCTACCGGCATGGCAAGACGCTGATGGGCATCGGCGATGGCGTGCAGGTGTACGCCGCGGCGGGCATCGATCCGGATGCAAACGACGGCGGCCTGCTGCTGGGCGGGGAAGATCCGAAGGCGTTCATCGCGGCGCTGGGCAAACACCGCCATCCGGAGCGGGAGACGACGCCGCCCAAGGTATGAGGGGCGCGCCCGCACGGGTAAGAACGGACCATTGACACCCGCGGGGCGGCTGCGAATACTGAGCCGGCAGGTCGGGCGAGCGCAATCGGCGCTCGCCCTTCTTAACCGGGGAGGCCGTATGAACCGCGCGTCCGTGTTGCCTGTGAAATTCCTTGGCTGGCTTTGCGCCAGCCTTTTGACTTTTTCCGCCTTGATCAGCTTCTCCCCGCCCGCGCGGGCCGCCTCGGCGGCCGAGATCAGCGCCGATGCGATGGCGGCGCTGGAGCAGCTTTACGCCCAGGATCCGCGCATGCGCACACTTGGCGAGAAGGCCGTCGCCGTCCTGGTGTTTCCCAACATCATCAAGGGCGGCTTCCTGGTGGGCGGCGAGCGCGGCTCGGGCGCGCTGATCCAGCGCGGACAGGTCGAAGGCTTTTATTCGATCTCGGCGCTGTCGTTCGGATTGCAGGCGGGCGCGCAGCAATTTTCGTACGCGCTGTTCTTCATGAACGAGCCAGCGCTGGCGTATCTGAATCAGAGCGACGGCTGGGCGCTGGGGGCGGGCCCCAGCCTGGTCGTGGTGGACCAGGGCTACGCCGCCAGCATCAACACCACGACTCTGACGCAGGACGTGTATGCGGTGCCGTTCGGCGAGCAGGGACTGATGGCGGGGATGGGTCTGCAGGGATCCAAGATCAGCCGCATGGATCCGAACTGATCGCGGCGCGGGCGGGCCGCGTTGCCCGCTCGCGCCAGCGCGTGTTCAGTCCAGGGTGATGCCGGCGCGCGTGGCGATGCCGCTGAACGTTGTGACTTCCTTCGCGATCTGGTCGCGGAAGGGTTGGCCGGGCATGAACACGGGAACCAGCGACAGGTCCGAGACGGTCTTGCGGACCTGCTCGTCCTGCATGATTTCCGAAACGGCGCGGTTCAGCGCGTCTACGACCGGGCCCGGCGTCTGCGCCGGCGCCACCAGGCCATACCAGCCTACAAAGGACACGTCCGGCATGCCTGCCTCGGCGAAGGTCGGGACGTCGGGCAGTTGCGGCATGCGTTGTTCGCCGGTGACCGCCAGCGCCCGGACCTTGCCCGCGCGGACCTGCGCCGCCGACGCCGACACCGTGTCAACACCCAGCGCGATCTCGCCGCCGATCAGGGCGGTGATGAGCTGCGCGCTGCCCTTGTACGGCACCGGCATCATCTTGGCGCCGGCGGCCTGCGCGAACATCTCGCCAGTCAGGTGAGGGGCGGAGCCGGGACCGAACGTGCCGTACATCAGACCGCCCTTGGCGCTTTGCTGCCGTGCGGCCGCGGCCGCCTCCTGGGGCGTCGTCGCGGCCAGGCCGTTCTGGGCCAGCAGCACGACGGGCGCCATCGCAACGATGCCAATGTGCTCGAAGCTGCGCGTGGGATCGTAGGACAGCGACGGCTTGAGCGCCGGCAGCACGGTGTAGGTGGTGCTGCCCGACAGCATCAGCGTGTAGCCGTCGGGCTTGGCGCGCGCCACGGCATCCGCGCCGATGACGGTCGACGCGCCGGGGCGGTTTTCCACGATGACGGGCTGGCCGAACTTGTTTGACAGCTGGGTGGCGAGCAGGCGGGCGACGGCGTCGGTGGCCCCGCCCGGCGTGAACGGCACGACGATCTTGATGGCCTGGTCCGGGTATGCGGCATGCGCGGCGCCGGCATGGACGGTGGCGGCGAGGGTGAACGCCAACAGTGCGGTGCGGAATCTAGCGGTCATGAGGGGACTCGGTCAGGGTCAGGCGGTGGCGGAAGAGGGGACGGCTTGCTCGCGCACGGCAGCGCCGTGGTCTCCAAGGTCCCAGAACAGGCCGGCCATGATGGCCAGGCCTTCGCGGGCGACACTGCCCAGCAGATGCTCGTTTGGCGCGTGCTGCGCGCAGGCGGGATAGGAGTGGGGCACCCACAGGGTGGGCAGGCCAAGTTGGTCGGCAAAGATGTCGTTGGGCAGGGACCCGCCCAGGTTGGGCAGGAGCGCCGGGCGCTTGCCGGTAGTGCGTTCCAGCGAGGCGGCGGCCCAGCGCACCCACGGGCTGTCGGGCGACAGGCGCGTCGCGCCCGCCTGCATGCCGACGCGGACCTCGACGTCGTCGAATCCGCCCTGGCGCAGGTGCTCGGTTACGTGTGCCTGCAACGCGCGCCAGTCGGTGCCGACCACGAAACGCAACTGGCACCAGGCCACGGCTTCGGGCGGAATGGCGTTCACGGGCTTGGCCGGGTCGCCCGCGCCGAAGGTCAGGACATCCAGGCTGTTCCAGCCAAAGACTTTCTCGGGCGCGGACAGGCCGGGCTCGCCCCACCACGCGTTGATGTCCGGGTCGTCTTCGCCGCCGCCGACTTCCAGGTCGGCCAGGGCCTCGGCGACTGCGGTGGGAATGGGGGGCGGGCGCAATCCGGGGACGGTGATGCGCCCCTTGGCGTCCACCAGCGAGCCGATGGCGTGCATGAGGCGGATGGCGGGATTGGCCAGCAGTCCGCCCCAATTGCCGGAGTGATAACCGCGTTCGCGGGCGCGCAGCTTCAGTTCGAAGTTGACGGCCCCGCGCGAGCCCATGAACAGGGTCGGCCGCGCGGCATTCAAGCGGGGGCCGTCGCTGGCGATGAATACGTCGGCGGCCAGGAGGTCGCGCTGCGCGTCGCAGAAGGCGGACAGACCGGGCGAACCCGCTTCTTCGCCCGTCTCGATGAGCCAGGTGGTGTTGAATCCCAGGGCGCCGCCGCGCGCGGCGATCACGCGCGCCATGGCCTCCAGGTTGATCGAATGCTGGCCCTTGTTGTCGGCCGTGCCGCGTCCGTACCAGCGGTCGCCTTCGACCTGCAATCGCCATGGGTCGCGACCGGCTTCCCACTTGGCGGCGTTGCCGCGCACCACGTCGCCGTGGCCGTACATGAGGACCGTCGGCAGTCCGGGCGCTTCGATGCGGCGGGCCACCAGGATCGGCAGATCGACGCCTGCCGGATTGGCGTGGACTTCACAGGAGAATCCCAGTGCCGCCAGCCGCGGGACCAGTTCGTCGTTCAAATAGGCGTGCTGCGCCGGGGCCTGGTCAGGCACTTCGCTTTCGGTCGCGAAGGCGACGCGTCGCGCCAGCGTGGCTAGCAGGTCGCCGTTGTCAAAGGCTTCTACGGCGTGGAGGATGGCTTTTTCGCGGGTCACGGCGGCTCCGGCTGCGGTAAGGAGGCACAAAGTTATTACGCTTCGTCGCGTGCCACAATTAGATATTTCGCACTTGAGCGTTGCTATTTAGGCATCGCGAACGGAGTCAACCATGATTTCGCTGGGTCTGAGATATTTCCTGGAAGTCGCCCGCTGCGGCTCGATCGCGGGCGCGGCATCGGCCCAGCATGTGGCCGCCTCCGCCGTCAGCCGGCAGATCGCCAAGCTGGAGGACAGCCTGGGCATCGTGCTGTTCGAGCGCCAGGCGCGCGGCATGGCGCTCAGCGAGGCCGGCCGCCAGCTCGCGGCCTACGCCCAGGCCGCCGCACTGGAGGCCGAGCGCGTCACCACCGACATCCGCCGTCGCAGCGCGCTGGGGGACGTGACCATCCGGCTGGCCTGCAGCGAGGG
Organism: Achromobacter spanius; assembly: GCF_002966795.1. GTDB lineage: Bacteria > Pseudomonadota > Gammaproteobacteria > Burkholderiales > Burkholderiaceae_B > Achromobacter > Achromobacter spanius_D. The sequence goes on along the minus strand of NZ_CP023270.1, from coordinate 3,471,413 downwards.
GTTCGCACATCGCTTCCTGCCCATGTGCATGGCCGACTTCAAGCAGATGCGGCCCGAGGCGCGCTTTCACTTGCAGGTGGACCGCCCCGAAGAGGTCATTCGTCTGATTCTGGAAGGCCTGTCGCAAATCGCGCTGCATTACACCGTGGCGCAGGACGACCGGCTGAAGACCGAACTGCTGACCCGGGCGCCGGTGTACGCGGTGATGTGCCGGCAGCATCCGCTCGCCAGCCGCCGCTCGATCAGCCTGCGCGACCTGACGGACGTGCCGGTGTCGGTGGGCGACCCGGGGACGACCGTGCGGCAGCTTTTTGACGCCGGCTGCGCCAATGCGGGTCTGCACATCGAGCCGGCGTATGTGTCCAACCATTCGGCGGCCTTCCTGCCCATGCTGCCGGGCAGCCAGATCGTGGCCCTGTCGGGCTACCTGACGCTGATGGGCGATCCGCAAGGCGCCGAGCTGGTTGCCGTGCCATTCAGCAACCCCGAGATGCGCCAACGCAGCATCCAGGCCGTGACGCTGCAAGGCCGCACCTTGCCGCCATTGGCCAAGGCGTTTCTGGCCTTCATGGCGCGTCGGCTCACCGCCGCGCCTCGGGCGCCAGATTCAGACTAGTCCCCTTCACACCGATCTCACGAACAACGCGCGCAGCTTGTTCCAGAAATCGCCGCCCAGCACGAAAAAGCTGGCCACCAGCATGACGTCGCCCAGCAGTTGCGCCTGCCACAAGCGCGGCCGGAAGCCGGGCCAGATCTGATCGACGTAAGGCTCCAGCATCGACGTCAGCAGCGGCAGGATGAACATCACCATGCCGATGGCGTGACGCACGGGGCCCACCTTCTGCACGGGCGCCAGCTTTTTGGCATGACCGCCGATGATCGCCTTGAGCTGCTGGAACCCCTCTTTGCCCATGACGGCGATGCAGGTGATGAGCAGCACCTTGTTGGCGATGAAGATGGCGCCGGTCAGCGCCGCGATGCGCGATCCGGGAATGTCCATCGCGGCGCCGATGGGGATCAGGAACCACAGCGCGAAGGCCAGGATGAAGATCGCGATTCCGCACTTGAAGCGCCAGCCCATCGCCGGCGCGGGTTGGGTTGGCATGTCTTGGACACTCATGGCGGTCTCCTTGCAAGGGGGGGGAAATTGCGTTGTGCGCGCGGCCGGGGCTCAAGCAACTGCAGCATCAGGCAGGCATACAGGGTGACGGTGATGAACAGTCCCATGCGTACGGCAAACGCCGTGTACACGTCCTTGCCCGCCACGCTGTCCTGCACCGACTGGCCCAGCAGGATGATCAGCGTGATCAGGGTGTTCAGCCAGAAGCTGGGCGGATGCGGCGTGGGAGTTAGCCGATACAGCTTTCTGGCCATCACCAGCGCAAACAGCAGCATCCACAGGAAATACATCCACAGGCTGGGAAATGGCCGCAGCGCGATCCAGAACGCCACCGCAAGCAGGCCGGCCAGCAGCGTCGAGCCCAGGATCTCGCGCGCCGCCCCGTGCGCCGCCGTGACGCAGCTTTGGCGGCCCAGGCTGACCGCCTTCAGGATGATGGGCATGTAGACCAGCGGATCGGCCATCGCCAGCAGAAAGGCCGGCAGCACGACCAGCGCCGCGCGCAGGGCCATGCGGCTGGCCTCGGCGGCGGGCAGAACGGGCGGGGGCGGGGGCGCAGGCAGGCCGGGCGGTTCGGGAAATAATGCGTGGCAGACGCCCAGCACCAGCGCGGCCAGCAGCAGGGCCTTGACCAGCGCCTCGATCACCGTCACCGCCAGGCCGAAGTCCAGCGTGCCTGCCGCCGAAATCATGGTCAGGCCGATGATGAGAAACGTCGACACCAGGTTGTTGCCGCCGCGCAGCCCATGGCGGAACGCCAGGAACAGGCACAGGCCGACAATCAGCACGCCGCCGGCGGGGTAGTAGCGCAGCAGCGGGATCAGCAGCAGGCCGCTGCCCGTGGTGAACAGCGCCACCAGCGCCAGGCCCAGTCCGGCCTTCAGCGATAGCGGCCGGTTCATCTGCACCAGCAGGAACACCCCGAGCACCGGCGCGATCATCGGGATCGGCATGTCCAGACCAAAGCTGACGGCCAGGCACAGGGCCGTCCCCACGCCCAGGCGCAGGGCGCGCTGGCCGCGGGGGTCGCGCGGGGCGGGAGTGGCGTCAGTAGGCATAGGAAAGCCAGCTCATCAGCCGCAGATACACGCGGCCCAGGGGATTAAGCGGATTGCCGGGGTGGGGAAACGCCATGACTTCGGCCTGGCCGCCCACCCGGATGCCGCGCAAGGAGGGGAGTTGGCCGGGAGCGAGGTCGACGGCGACCGGAAAGCGTTGGGCGGGCCGCAGCCAGTCGCGGCTGTTCTGCACGGTCGGCAGGCTGCCGGGCTGCGTGGGCGTGCCGACGTTCACGCCATAGCCCACGCTGCGCACCCGGCCTTCGAACACCTGTCCGGGCAGCGCGTCCAGGATGATGGCAACCGGGGTGCCGGGGACGACGTGCCCCAGATTGTTCTCCGTCATTTCCGCGTTGATCCACACATCGTGAATGGCGATCAGCGTCATCACGGGCTTGCCTGCTGCGGCGAACTGCCCGGCGTCGGTGCGCAGGTCGGTGACCAGGCCGGCGGCAGGTGCGCGCACCTGCGTGTTGGCCAGGTCCAGTTCGGCCTTTTCGACGGCGGCGGCGGCGCTGCGCAGCTTGGCGTTGTCTTCCTCGCTGCCGCCTTCCTGCTCGCGCGCGCGCTGCACCTCGGCGCGCGCGGCCGCGACCTGGCTGACCGCCTGCGCCAGATTGGCCCGCGCGATCTCCAACCGGCGCAGCGAGATCGTGCCCTGGTCATCGCGGTACAGGCGCTCCAGGCGCGTGCTGTCCTGGCGTGCGCGGACTTCGTTGGCTTGCGCCGCGCGCAGGGACGCCTGGGCCGCATCGATGCCGGCTGTGCTGGCGCCGATCTGGCGGCGCGTGGCGTCCAGGTCGGCCCGGGCGCGGTCTAGCGCAATCCGGTAATGCTCGGGGTCGATGTCGAACAGCACGGCGCCCGACTTCACATCCTGGTTGTTGCGCACATGAACCTGCGTGACCCGGCCCGCCACTTCGGATGCCACGGGCACCACAAAGGCCTCCACCCGCGCCTGCTGGGTGTACGGCGTGTAGCGGTCCGCCAGCAGATACCAGACGAGGCTGATCACGATCACCACGAGGACCCAGCGGACACCCTTCTTGGCGGGATCCGCGGGCGGCGGCGGGGCGGCCGGCGGTGGGGGCGGCTCGGGCGGGGCGGTGCGGCCCGATGAGGCAGGTCTCGCCGCGGACGCGGCGCTGGCCGCCGGTGGCGCAGGCCTGGGACTAGTCATCGGATCGCCTCGTGGTCTTGGAAAGCGCGGACGCCGGGGCGGGCCGCCCGGCCTCAGACAGCAGGTCGCCCCAGTTGGTGCGCCGCTGCATCTGGTCTTGCGTGGCGGGATCGATGACCGGCTGGTCGCTGTACCAGCCGCCGCCTACCGCCTTGTACAGCGCGATCAGGTCGCGCACGGCATTGCCCCGGTTCACCAGATAGGTGTCCTGCTGCGTCGCCAGCGCGCGCTGGGCGTCCAGCACCCGCTGAAAGTCGGAATAGCCCTCGCGGTACAGCGCGGTCGCCAGCGTCAACGAACGCTTGGCCGCCAGCGCCGAGTCATAGAGGATGCCGTCGCGCTCCAACGCCTTGATCAGTCCCGTGGCGGCGTCGTCGGCTTCGCGCGCGGCCTGGCGCACGGCGTCCTGGTAGATCACGATGAGCTGCTGCAGCCGGGCGTCCTGCAGCCGCACCGTGTTGGTGATCCGGCCGTGGTCGAACACGTTCCAGGTCAGGCTGGGACCGGCAAACAGCGCCGCACCGCCCGACGTGCCGGCCAAAGACGTGGCGGTCCAGGCGATGCTGCCCAGCAGCGTCAACGAGGGGTAGAGGTCCGCCTTGGCCACGCCCACCTGCGCGGACTGCGCCGCGATCCGCAACTCGGCGGCGCGGATGTCCGGACGCCGCAGCAGCAGGTTGGCCGGCACGTCCTGCAGCACGGCCCGGTCAATCAGCGGGATCACGGCCTCGCGGGCCGCCAGGTCGGGCAGTTCAGGCATCGGGCCGGGCGGCTTGCCCACCAGCACCGCCAGCGCGTTGCGGGTGCGCGCAATCTGGCTTTCGAATTCCGGGATGGTGCTGAGGGTGCCAAGGTACTGCGTGCGCGCCTGCTGCAGATCCAGTTCGTCGGTCTCGCCGCTGGTAAATAGGCGCTCGGTGATTTCGTAGCTGCGCTTCTGGATGGCGGCATTGTCGCGGGCAATGCGCAGCCGCGCCTCGGCCGTGCGCAGCGCGTAATAGCTTTCGGCGACCTGCGCGTGCAGCAGCACCAATACGTCTTCGCGATTGGCCTCGGCCGCGAAGTAGGCGGCGTCCGCCGACTCGACGGCGCGGCTGAAACGGCCCCAGAAATCCAGCTCCCAGCCGATGCTGAAGCCCGCGCTGTACTGCCAGAAGCTGCTGGGCCGCGGATTGCCTTCGGACGATCGCGATGACCGGTGCTGGTAAAGCGCGTCCGCGCCGACGACCTGCGATTGCGGATACAGCCCGCTGCGGGCAATGCCCAACTGGGCGCGAGCCTCCATGATCTGCAGGCCGGCCACCTGCACGCCGGGATTGTGCGCGTCGGCTTGCGCGATCAGGGATTCAAGAACGGGATCGTCAAAGATGCGCCACCACTGCCGGGCGTCCGGCTGGAAGCCTTCGACGGTGGCCTGTTGCAGCGCCGGCGTGTCCCACTGGCTGGACCAGTCGACACGCTGAGGCTCGAAGTCGGGCCCCCCCTGCACGCAACCGCCCAGGCACAGCACGCCGGTCAGCAGCAGTCGATTCGAACAAGTCATCGGCCACATTGGGCACCAGGTCTGTCAGAGGCCAAACTGCAAGTCCCCGGTGACGGCCCGATGGTGCCCGCACCGCGAACGCCGGAAAGCTCGGCGGCGACGGTGTCGTTGCGGTCGCGCCGGCATCGCGGGCAGCAGCCACGTCCCCGGCGGCGGGAAAGAGCGCCGGACCGGATCGGGCGGGTTGCGTCAGCGTGCCAATCGATTCTATTGAGCTTTTTATTTTCCGGCTAGCGGGAAGATACGGGGGGGCCAGCCCGGCAGAACGCGCCGGTCAGGCGGTGCGGCGGCGCCAGCCCAGCCGGCGCAGGCGCTCCAGCGCCAGATACACGATCGGCGTCGTATACAGCGTCAGAAACTGGCTGATCATCAGTCCGCCGACGATGGCGACGCCCAGCGGGCGGCGCAGTTCCGACCCTTCGCCCATGCCCAGCACCAAGGGCAGGGCGCCCAAGAGGCCCGCCAGATTGGTCATGACGATGGGCCGCAGGCGCAGCATGGCGGCGCGGTGGATGGCCTGCTCGGGCGTCAGGTTCTCGCGCCGCTCCAGGCTGAGAGCAAAGTCGATCATCAGGATGGCGTTCTTCATGACGATGCCCACCAGCAGAAACAGCCCCAGCAGCGCAATCAGGGTGAACTCGATGCCTGCCAGCCGCAGCGCCAGCAGCGCCCCGACACCGGCCGACGGCAGCGTGGACAGGATCGTCAGCGGGTGCAGCGGGCTTTCGTACAGAATGCCCAGCACAAGATAGATGGCGACCAGCACGCCCAGAATCAGCCAGGGCTGGTCCTGCAGGCTCTGCTGGAAGTTGCGCGCATCGCCGCCCAGGCGGGTCTGGATGTAAGAGGGCACCATCAGCTTCGCGGTCGCGGCGTCGATGGCGGCCAGGCCCTGTTCCAGCGACACGCCCGGCGCCAGCGAGAATCCGACCCACACCGCGGCAAACAGGCCGTCGTGATAAACGCGGTCGTTGACCAGCCCGTTGTCGTAGGTGGCGAACGCGGTCAGCGGGACGCGGTTGCCATCGGCGGCCACCACGTGCACCTGTTCCAGGACCTCCGGGTCCTCGGTATAGCGCGGGTCCAGTTCCAGCACGACGCGGTACTGGTTCATGGCGTCGTACAACGTGGCCACCTGGCGCTGGCTGAATGAATTGCTCAGCACGCTGCTGATGGTGTCCATGTCCACGCCCAGGCGCTGCGCCGCGCTACGGTCGATGTCGATCACGACCTGCTGCGTCGCGCCGTCGCCTTGTGCGTCGACATCGCGCAGTTCGGGGATCTCCTGCATCGCCTTCGATATCTTGCGCGACCACTCTCGCAGCGCCGGCACGTCGCTGGCCATGATCGCCAGTTCATGGTCGCCGGAATTGCCAAAGCCGCCGGGCATGCGCAGGTCCTGGTCCACGTTCAAAAAGAACATGCCGCCCGGCACCGCCGGCGCGTTCGTGCGCATCCAGTTGATGACCTCGGTGGACGACTCCTTGCGTTCGGCGGCGGGTTTCAAGCGGATGAGGAACAGCGAGTTGCTGATGCCCAGACCGCCGCCGTTGTAGCCGATGACGTCGTCGACGGCCGGGTGCTTGAGCACGAGCTGCCGGTACTGGTCGATCTTGGGCTGCATGACCTGAAACGAAAACCCGTCGTCGCCGCGCACGAAGCCCATGAGCTGGCCGGTGTCCTGCACCGGCAGAAAGCCCTTGGGCGCCTGGACATACAGATAGACGTTCAGCCCGACGACGCCGGCCAGCAGCAGCAACGTCAGGCGCGCGTGGCCCAGCACGCGCGATAGCGACACGCCATACCAGTCGTGGATGCGGGCAAACACCGCCTGCATGTGCGAGGGCTTGGCCGCAACGTGGCTGACGGGCCGCAGCCAGCGCGCGCACAGCGCCGGAATGATGGCTACCGACACGACCAGCGAGATGACGGTAGCGGCCACCAGCGTGATCGAAAACTCGCGGAACAGCCGCTCCACCAGGCCGCCCATGAACAGGATCGACACGAACACGACGCTCAGCGCCACGGTCATGGCGACCAGCGTGAAGCCGACCTCACGCACGCCGCGCAGCGCGGCCTTGACCGGCGTGAGGCCGCGCTCCAGGTGACGCGAGATGTTTTCCAGCACGACGATGGCGTCGTCCACCACCAGCCCGGCGGCCACGATCAGCGCCATCAGCGACAGGTTGTTCAGCGAAAAACCCCACGCGTACATGACGGCAAAGGTGGCGATCAGGCAGACCGGAATCGCCACGCTGGGTATGGCGGCGGCACGCGCGTTGCCCAGAAACAGCCACACCACCAGGATGACCAGCCCGGCGGCCAACGCCAGGGTGATGTGCGCTTCGCGCAGTGTCGCCTTGATGCCCGGCGAGCGGTCCAGCGCCACGGTCAGATCGACGTCGGCCGGCATCAGCTGGCGCAGGCCCGGCAGGGCCTGGTTGATGGCGTCGATGGTCTCGATGATGTTCGAGCCCGGCTGCCGGCTGATGGTCAGCACCACCGCCGGATTGCGGTTGTGAAAGCCGCTGCTGTACCGGTTTTCGACCGAATCGCTGACGCGCGCCACCTGCGACAGCCGGATCACGGCGCCGTCCTGGTAGCGCACGATAAGGCTGTCGTAGTCCTGGGCATGGCGTGGCTGTTCGGGCGTGCCGACTTCCCAGCGCTGACCGGCCGAATCAAGCTGGCCCTGCGGGCCCATGGGGGCGGCGTTCGATATCGCCTCGCGCACGTCGTCCAGCGCCACGCCGTAATGCGCCAGCGCATTCGGATTGACCTGGACGCGCACGGCCGGCAGCGAGCTGCCGCCCATCGTCACTTCACCGACGCCGCTGATCTGCGAGATCTTCTGCGCCAGCACGGTGGACCCCAGGTCGTAAAGCTGGCCGGCGGGACGCGTGGAGGAACTGAGCGCCAACGCCATGATGGGCGCCTGGGACGGATTGACCTTGCGATAGCTGGGATTGCCGGGCATGCCCGCCGGCAGTTCGGCGCGCGCGGCATTGATGGCGGCCTGCACGTCGCGGGCGGCTTCGTCGATGTTGCGGTCCAGGTCGAATTGCAGCTGCACGCGCGTCGAGCCCTGGTTGCTTGACGAGCTCATCGAGCTGACGCCCGCGATGCTGCCCAGCGCCCGTTCCAGCGGCGCGGCGACGGTGCTGGCCATGCTTTCGGGGCTGGCGCCGGGCAGGTCGGCGCGCACTTCGATGGTCGGAAAGTCCACCTGCGGCAGCGGCGCCACCGGCAGCAGGCGCCACGCCACGGCGCCCAGCAGCGTCAGCGCCAGCGCCAGAAAAATGCAGGCGACCGGCCGATGCAGCAACGCCCGGATCATTTCACCGGGCCTTCGGCGTTGGCTGCCGGCGCGGCGTCAGCGCGGCGGTGGCCCAGCCGGTGAAAGAACAGGTACACGGCGGGCGTGGTGAACAGCGTCAGCACCTGGCTGACCAGCAGCCCGCCGACCATGACCCACCCCAGCGGCTGGCGCAGCTCGGCGCCGGAACCCGTCGCCAGCATCAGCGGCAGCGCGCCAAACAGCGCGGCCAGCGTCGTCATCAGGATGGGGCGCAGGCGCAGCAGCGCGGCCTCGCGGATGGCGGCCTGCGGGTCCAGGCCGCGCGTGCGCTCGGCCTCCAGCGCAAAGTCGACCATCATGATGCCGTTCTTCTTGACCAGCCCGATCAGCAGAATGATGCCGATGACGGCGATCAGGTCCAGCGGCCGGCCAGTGATCAGCAGCGCCAGCAGCGCGCCGACGGTCGCCGAGGGCAGGGTGGACAGAATGGTGACCGGGTGGATGGCGCTTTCGTACAGCATGCCCAGCACCAGGTACATGGTCACCACCGCGGCCAGCATCAGCCACAAGGTGTTGGACAGCGACGCCTCGAAGGCCGAGGCCGCGCCTTGCAGGCGCAGTTCGACGCTTTCGGGCATGCCGATTTCCTGCTTGGCGGCTTCAATCGCAGCAATGGCTTCGCCCAGCGATCCGCCCGGCGGCAAGTTGAAGGACAGGTTCACCGCGGGGAACTGCGACAGGTGATTCACGGCCAGCGGCGCGGCGCGCTCGCTGATAGTGGCCAGGGCGGACAGCGGAATGGCCTGCCCGTTTTCCGTCTGCAGGTGGATGCGTTCCAGCGCCTCGGGGCTGGTCGCCATCGTGCGGTCCACTTCCAGCACCACGCGGTACTGGTTGGATTGCGTGAACAACGTGGCGACCTGACGTTGGCCGAACGCGTTGTATAGCGCCTGCGCCACGTCGTCCATCGTGACGCCCAGGCGCGCGGCGGCGTCGCGCGACACTTCCAGATAGGCCTGGCGGCCGCCGCCCTGCAAATCGGAAGACACGTCGGCAAGCTCGGGCGCCTGCGCCAGCCGCTGCATCAGCGCGGTGGTCCAGCGCGACAGCAGCGCGCTGTCGGGCGAGGTCAGGCTGAATTGATACTGGCCGCGGCTGACGCGATCCTCGATATTCAGTTCCTGCACGGGTTGCAGGAATAGCGAGATGCCGTTCACCTCGCGCGCCCGCGCATCCAGCCGAGCCATGATGTCCGCCAGCGGCGCACTGCGTTCGTTCCAGGGCTTCAGGTTGATCAGCAGACGCCCGGTGTTCAGCGTGGCGTTCATGCCGTCGATGCCGATGAAGGACGACAGGGTGGCGACGTCGGGATCGGCCAGCAGGCTTTCCGCCACCGCCTGCTGGCGGCGCGACATGGCGTCAAACGACGTACTCTGCGCCGACTGCGTCACGCCTTGCAGCACGCCGCCGTCCTGCGCCGGAAAGAAGCCCTTGGGCACCGCCAGATACAGCAGCCCGGTCAGCACCACGGTCGCCAGCATCGCCAGCAGCGTCAGCCGCTGGTGGCGCAGGGTCACGTCCAGCCAGCCGGCGTAGCGCACCTGCAAGCGGTCCAGCAGGCCGGGACGCGACGGCTCGTGCGCCGGCAGCAAGCGCGCGCACATCATCGGCGTCAGCGTCAGCGAAACCGCCAGCGATATCAAGATGGCCACGGCCAACGTAATGGCGAACTCTCGGAACAGCCGGCCCACCACGTCTTCCATGAACAGCAGCGGAATCAGCACCGCAATCAGCGACAGGGTCAGCGACACCAGCGTGAAGCCGATCTGCCCCGCGCCCTTGAGCGCGGCCGCCATCGGGCTATGGCCTTGTTCGCGGTAGCGTGCAATGTTCTCCAGCATGACGATGGCGTCGTCCACCACGAAGCCCGCCCCAATGGTCAGCGCCATCAGCGTCAGGTTGTTGGTGGAAAAGCCGGCCAGGTACATGAACCCGAAGGTGCCGATCAGGGACAGCGGCACGGCCAGGCTGGGGATCAGCGTGGCGGGCAGGTTGCGCAGGAACAGGAAGGTCACCAGCACCACCAGCCCCACGGCAAACGCCAGTTCCCATTGCACGCCGCGCACCGATGCGCGGATGCTCTCGGTGCGGTCCGTCAGGATGCGCACTTGCGCGGCGGCGGGCAGGCTGGCCGTCAGTTGCGGCAGCAGCGCCTTGACCTGGTCGGCCACCGCAATGACGTTGGCGCCGGGCTGACGCTGAATGTTCACCAGCACGGCGGGCTGCTTGTCGACCCACGCGGCCAGGTAGCGGTCCTCGGCACCGTCCTCCACGGTTGCGATCTGGCCCAGCCGTACCGGCGCGCCATTCTTCCAGGCGACGATCAGGTCGCGGTATTCCTCGGCGCTCTGCAACTGGTCGTTGGCGTCCATGATGACGGACCGCACGGGGCCGTCAAAACTGCCCTTGGGCTGATTGGAATTGGCCTTGGCGATCGCCTCCTGCACGTCCGACAACTGCAGGCCGCGCGCGGCCAGCGCCATCGGATTGACCTGCACGCGCACGGCCGGGCGCTGTCCGCCCGCCAGGCTGACCATGCCCACGCCCGACAGCTGCGACAGCCGCTGCGTCATGCGCGTGTCCACCAGATCGTAGACCTTGGGCAGGGGCAGGGAATCCGATGTGACGGCCAGCGTCAGGATCGGCACGTCCGCCGGGTTGACCTTGCGGTACACGGGCGGGGTGGGCAAGTCGTTGGGCAGCAGCGAATCGCTGGCGCTGATGGCCGCCTGCACTTCCTGTTCGGCCACGCCCAGCGGCACGTCCAGCGCAAACTGCAGCGTGATGACCGAGATGCCGCTGCCGCTGGTGGACGACATCTGCTTCAGACCCGGTATCTGCCCGAAGCGCCGTTCCAGCGGCGCGGTGACCGCGCGTGCCGTGACGTTAGGACTGGCGCCCGGATACTGCGTGGTGACCTGAATGATGGGGTAGTCGACCTGCGGCAGCGCGGCCACGGGCAGCAGGCGCCAGGCCAGGATGCCCGACAGCAGCAGGGCGATCATGAGAAACGACGTGGCGACCGGGCGCAGGATGAAGGGGCGTGACAGGCTCATGCGGGTTCCTTATCCTCGCTTGGCGCCTCGACGATCTGCACGTCGCGTCCGTCGTGCAGGCGGTCCACGCCCTCGACCACCACACGCTCGTCGGCGGCCAGGCCCGTCAGCACCACGATGCGGCCTGCGTTCGCCGGACCCAGTTTCAGCACGCGGCGGGTGGCGCGATTGTCGTCGCCGATGACGAACACGAACGACCCTTCGGAGCCGAATTGCACCGCGGCGGTGGGTATGGTCACGACGTCATCCTGCTGCACGACGGCCAGCCGGATATTCACGAACTGATTGGGAAACAGCGACTCGTCGGCATTGTCGAAGCGGGCGCGCAGCCGTACCGTGCCGCTGGCCGCCTGGATGCGGTTGTCCAACGCCTCGAGCGTGCCTTCGGCCAAAATGCGGCGCTCGTCAGCGTCCCAGGCCTGCACGCGCAACACGGGCGTTTTCGCTTGCGCCTGCCGCAGGATGTCCAGGCGGGTCTCCGGGATGCTGAAGAGGGCCGAGGTGGGCGCCATCTGCACCAGCGTGGTCAGGCCGTCGGCGTCTGCCGCGCGCACGTGGTTGCCGGCATCCACGCGCCGCAAGCCCACGCGCCCGGCGTGCGGCGCCACGATGCGCGTGTGGCTGAGCAGGCGGCGGGCGTCGGCGACCTGCGCCTGGTTCTTCTGGCGCTGCGCGGTGTACATGCGCACCTGCGCCTCGGCCGTATCAAGCTGCTGGCCGGCCACGGCTTCCTGCCGCGCCAGCTTGCGATAGCGCCGCAGGTCCGCTTCGGCGTTGTCCAGCAGCGCCTGCGTCTGCGCCAGCTCGCCTTCGGCCGACGCCAGCGCAGTCTGGAAGGGGCGCGGATCTATCTCGGCAAGCAACTGGCCTTGCGCCACGGCCTGGCCTTCGGTGTAGTGCAGCTTGATCAGTTCGCCATCGACCTGGCTGCGCACGGTCACCTGCGCCAGCGGCGTGATGGTGCCCAGCGCGTGCAAGTCGCGCTGCAACGGGCCGGTGCGCGCGGCGGCGACGCTCACCGCGACGGGAAGCTTCCCATAGTTGGGGGGAGGAGGAGCGGCGGGGCCTTTATTGCCCGCCAGCCAGACCGCCGCACCGATCAGCAGGGCCAGCGCCAGGGCGGCCGCGATCAGGATCAGGCGTTTGCGTGAGGGGGTGGGGCCCGCTAGGAAGCGCAGGGACATCAGGGCTGCCAGGCAAGGGATAGCGGACAGCCGAGATTCTATATTAATAATAATGATTAGCGTTATTGACGCTGATTTTCAAGAAGGGTTTGCGCGTATCGTTTAGAGTGGCGGCTGTTTTCAATACCCCGGTTTGCAAGAGGAGTGGGTCATGAGCAAAGAATCCTTCGAAAGTCAGCGTGAATTATGTGGTCGCCTTCAGGAACGCCTGGCGGCCGAACGGGCCCGGCTGGCGCAATGGCAGTCGATCGAAGCCGATTACCAGCGCAAGTACACCGAGACGCTGCGGCCGCTCGAAGAAAAGCTCAACCAGCTTCGTTACAAGCTGGTGCTGTGCTTTGACCATGCGTACAAGGAAATGGGCCTGTCCAAGGCCGAGCGCGAGTTCGTCTCCGAGCTGGTCACGGAATTCTCGGAAGAGCTGCTGGTGCTGGCCACCAAGAGCGAGCTGCCGGCCGGTTGCGACACCGCGCGCCTCAAGACGCTCTACAAGAAGCACCGCGGGTCGGACTATGACGCCAACCTGGCCGAACTGACCGAAAGTGCGGGCCAGGAACTGGCCGATGCGCTGGATCTGGACGTGGCCGACCTGAACTCGATGTCGCCCATGCAGCTGCTGCAGATCATCCAGGACCAGTACGAAGACGAGGACGCTGAAGAACTGCTGGAATACGCGCGCGTCGTCAAGATTCCGGCCGTGACGAACCCGGTCGCATGGCAGGCCTTGCAGGAAGCGGAACGCGCGCGCCAGGCCCAGTCCGCCCAGGATCCCGCCCTGCGTGCCGAGGTGCAGGCCGCGGCCGACATCCCGGATGATCGGCTGCAAGAGACCAATGCGGTGCTCACCGCCCAGCTCGACGACGTGCTGAGCCAGCTGCAGTTCGCCGAGGAAGGCTTCAAGCTGCGCTACGAACTCGACCCGTTCGCCACGTTCGAACCGGACGCGGTGATGGGCGAACTGGACGACGATCTCAAGGATCTCCAGGAGTACATCCAGGAGCTCGAGCACGAAATCATGCAGTTCTCGGATGAATCCCTGCTCAAGGCGTGGCTCAAGGCAATGCGCCGGGAAGTGGCCGCGATGGAACGGCGCGAAGATCGTTCCTGATGCAGCGGTCGTGACGCGTCTCAGCTTTTGGGGCGCGACACCGGCATCACCCGCATGACCGGCGCCGCCTGCTTGGCCGCCGCGTCAGCGCGGGGGCGAATCATCATCGGGAAGAACCGCCACAGGTACAGTCCCAAGGCCAGCGCCCACGCCGTGGCCGACGCATGCAGCAGGCCCAGCGTGGCGGCCGTTGGCAACAGCGCCGCCAGCCGCAGCAACGCCGCCAGGATCATCAGCGCGTAGCTCACGACCATGCTGCGGTCCGTGTGCAGCGGCCGGCCCAGGTGGCCGAGCGCGGTGCGCGTCACCATGCCCAGAATCAGCACCGAAAATCCCGCCACGCCAATGACGTGGGCCGGCCACGCCTGCCGGACGACAAAGCCCGCCAATTGGGCTGCGCCCACCAGCAGCCCGATGCCCAGACCCAGATAGCCGGCATAGAGAATCCACAGAAGCGGCACGCGCCGCACGGCCCACGGTTTCCAGGACACCCACTGCACCAGCGCGATCACGCCGCTTGCGGCCAGCGCCGCCGCGGCGACCTGCTGCACGCCGGCCAGCAGGCAGGCGATGGCGACGACGCCAAACCCAAGCTGCCAATGGCCGCTCCTGGTATGGGGCGGAATGTCCAGACCGGCGACGGCGCGCTTGGCGAAAAAGGGCATGACGCGCCGTGCGATCAGCAGGGTCAGCACGGCCATCGACAGCAGGCCGGCGTTGAAAAAGCGCATCAGCGTGACGTAGTCGCCCTGGACCGTTGCCCACAGATACAGCCCGTTGGTCGCGCCCAGCGCCAGCAGCAGCAAGGGAACGCCATAGTTGCGCTGGTTGCGGGTGACCGCCACGGCGCGTCCCAGCGCCCCGGCTGCCCACAGGAAAAAGAGCAGGTCGGCAGCCGCCGCAATGGCAAACGCCGGGCGCCCCGGCACCAGATAGCCGACCCGCGCCACGATCCATAGCCCGCACAAGGCAGCAAGCGGGTTGCCGCGCAGCGGATTCTTGCCCGTCCAGTTGGCGCCTGCCGTCAGCAGGAAACCCACGGCAATGGTGGCGACAAAGCCCCAGAGCATTTCATGCGCATGCCAGAACATGCCGTTCAGCACGCCGGTCAGCCGCGCCGGCGCATGCACCCACAGCATCACGGAGAGCAGGGCCCAAAAACAGCCCGCCAGGTATAGCGGGCGAAATCCCATTTCGGTGAACGCGCGCCATTCGGGTGGCGCGAGGCGCGGCTTCTTTGCGGGTTCTTCAATGGAAAGCAGGGTGCTCATGGTGTGACCAGTGCGCGCAGGGTGCGCCGCGTTGCGGGTTTGAATGTGTATTTGAAATACATATTAACTCTGGCCGCATCCCGGCGCGATGCGCCAGCTTGATCCAGCGCAAGGCTGTCCAGAACACCCGCATGACTAGGCACTTCGGAAATGGCCCTTTGGTCGGCTGGGGAATGGTGAGGGAAGGGTGGCCTCCGTAGGCTACCCACATACGTATTTGTCAGCAAAAAGCGAGACCAATCATGGCAGCACATCAATCCTCGGCCGGCGCGCCGATGCGGGTCCTGATATCCAGTACGTTTGCCTTCACCATCTGTTTCGCGGTCTGGATGATCTTCGCCGTGCTGGGTATTCCCATAAAGACCCAGCTCGGCCTGTCTGAAACGCAATTCGGCCTGTTGGCCGCCATGCCGGTCCTGACCGGCTCCCTCGTGCGGGTGCCGCTTGGCATCTGGACCGACCGCTACGGCGGCCGCCCCGTGTTCTTCGTGCTGATGCTGCTGGCCGTGGTGCCGATCTGGCTGCTGTCGTACGCCACGGAATACTGGCAGTTCCTGGTGTTGGCGCTGTTCGTCGGCCTGACCGGCGGCTCGTTCTCGGTGGGCACGCCCTACGTAGCGCGCTGGTTCCCGCGCAACAAGCAGGGCCTGGCCATGGGCATCTTCGGCGCCGGCAACTCGGGGTCGGCCATCACCAAGTTCGTGGCGCCCGCCCTGATCGCGGCAGCCGCCGGGTCCTGGGTCATCGTGCCGCAGGTGTATGCCGTGGCGCTGCTGGTCACCGCGATCCTGTTCTGGATGTTCTCGTCGTCCGATCCCTCGCACCGCGTCGCGGGCGGCGCATCGTTGTCCGCCCAGTTCGCCATGCTCAAGGACCCGCGCGTCTGGCGCTACTGCCAGTACTACTCGGTCGTGTTTGGCGGCTACGTGGCCCTGGCGCTGTGGATGACCAAGTACTACATCGGCGAATACGGCTTCGACATGAAGCTGGCCGCGCTCCTGGCCGCATGCTTCTCGCTGCCCGGCGGCGTGCTGCGCGCGGTGGGCGGCTGGATTTCCGACCGCTACGGCGCCTATAAGACCACGTGGTGGGTGATGTGGGTGTGCTGGGTCGCGTTCTTCCTCCTGAGCTACCCCCAAACCGAGTTCACCGTCATGACCGCCGGCGGCCCGCGTTCCTTCGGCATCGCGCTTGGCCCGGTCACCTTCACCATCCTGCTGTTCATCGTCGGCATCGCCATGGCGGTCGGCAAGGCCTCCGTCTTCAAGTTCATTTCCGATGAATTCAGCGACAACATCGGCGCCGTGTCCGGCATCGTCGGGCTGGCTGGCGGCCTGGGCGGCTTCATTCTTCCCATCATGTTCGGCGTCCTGCTCGACCTGACCGGCATCCGCTCCAGCGCCTTCATGCTGCTGTACGGCACGGTCTGCGTCTCGCTCATCTTCATGCACTTCAGCTTCCGGCCCGAAAGCGCGGCCATCGCGCGGCAACAAGCCGCCTGACCCACCCACCATCCTGAGAGAACCTCATGTCCACTCAAGTCCTTGCGCGCTGGGAGCCGGATAATCCCGGCTTCTGGAAACAGACCGGCGCGCGCGTCGCCAACCGCAACCTGTGGATCTCGATCCCGGCGCTGATGCTGGCGTTCAGCATCTGGATGCTGTGGAGCGTGGTCGTGGTCAACCTGGACCGCGCCGGCTTCATGCTGTCCAAGAACCAGCTCTTCTGGCTGACCGCGCTGCCCGCGCTGTCGGGCGCCACGCTGCGCATCTTCTACTCGTTCCTCGTGCCCGTCTTCGGCGGGCGCAAGTGGACGGCCATTTCCACCGCCTCGCTGCTGATTCCGGCGCTGGGCATGGGCTTCGCGCTGCGCGACCCGACCACCTCGTTTCCGACGCTTCTGATCCTGGCGCTGCTGTGCGGCCTGGGCGGCGGCAACTTCAGCTCCAGCATGGCCAACATCAGCTTCTTCTTTCCCAAGGAAAAGAAGGGCCTGGCCACGGGCCTGAACGCCGGGATCGGCAACCTGGGCGTGTCGCTGGTGCAGTTCGTGGTGCCGGTCGTCATCACGATGGGGGTCTTCGGCGTCGCCGGCGGCGAACCCCAGGTCATCAACGCCAATGGCGCGCAGCAGAACCTGTGGCTGCAGAACGCGGGCTTCATCTGGGTGATCCCCATCGCGCTGGCGTCCATCGCCGCGTGGTTCGGCATGAACGACATCGCCGATGCGCGCGCCTCGTTCGCCGATCAGGCCGTCATCTTCAAGCGCAAGCACAACTGGCTGATGTGCTGGTTGTACGTGGGCACGTTCGGGTCGTTCATCGGCTTCTCGGCGGGCTTCGCGATGCTGACCAAGACGCTGTTCCCCACGGTCAATCCCATGGCGTATGCCTTCCTGGGGCCACTGGTCGGGTCGCTGACGCGTCCGCTGGGCGGCTGGGTGTCCGACAAGCTGGGCGGCGCACGCGTCACGCTGTTCACCTTCGCGGCCATGATCGCCGCCGTGGCGGGCGTCATGGTTTTCCTGCCGGGCGAGGGCCGCCTGGGCGACTTCAATGGCTTCCTGGCCATGTTCATCGTGCTGTTCGCGCTGACCGGCCTGGGCAATGGTTCGACGTTCCGCATGATCCCCGTGATCTTCCTGCGTGAACGCACGCAGGCCGCACAGGGCAAGGGCCCGGCCGCGCAAAAGCAGGCCATGGCGGAAGCGGCCAAGGAATCGGCAGCTGTGCTGGGCTTTTCCGGCGCCATTGGGGCCTACGGCGGCTTCTTCATCCCGCGCAGCTTCGGCACGTCGCTCGACATGACGGGCAGCGTCCAGACCGCGCTGTTTTGCTTCATCGGCTTTTACGCCACCTGCATGGTGATCACGTGGTGGTACTACGCGCGCCGCAACGCGCCCGTGCCTTGCTGATGGCCCGATTGCCGGCCGGCGCGCGCAACCTGCGCAACCCGGCCGGCGCGGCACGACTAGTTCGACCTACCCGGTAACTAGTCACTCTGCCGAACCCGGGTTGTGCCACCGGCGAATGGTCCGTCAGACAGCCCAGACCTAAAGTTGCTTCAACAGCATTGATCGCAGTACGCGCCGGCCAGGCCGGCGTTCTTGGAGAAACACAATGAGTCATTTTCTGGACCGGTTGAAGTTCATGTCGCGGGTGAAGTCCACCTTCGCGAACGGTCACGGCGAAACCGTCAACGAGGACCGCAAGTGGGAGAACGCCTACCGCGCCCGCTGGCAGCACGACAAGGTGGTGCGTTCCACCCACGGCGTGAACTGCACCGGCTCCTGCTCCTGGAAGGTCTATGTCAAGAACGGCCTGATCACCTGGGAAACCCAGCAGACCGACTACCCCCGCACCCGTCCCGATCTGCCCAATCATGAGCCGCGTGGCTGTCCCCGCGGCGCCTCGTACAGCTGGTATGTGTACTCGGCGCAGCGCGTGAAGTACCCCATGATCCGCGGCCGCCTCATCGAAATGTGGCGCGAAGCCCGCAAGACCATGGACCCCATCGCGGCCTGGGAATGGATCAGCCAGGATCCCAAGCGCGCCAAGCGCTACAAGTCGGTGCGCGGCCTGGGCGGCTTCGTCCGCGCCGACTGGGACACCGCCACCGAAATCATTGCCGCCGCCAACGCGCTCACCATCAAGAAGTACGGTCCGGACCGCGTGATCGGGTTCTCGCCGATTCCCGCCATGTCGATGGTCAGCTACGCCGCCGGCGCCCGCTACCTGAGCCTCCTGGGCGGCGCCTGCCTCAGCTTCTACGACTGGTACTGCGATCTTCCCCCCGCCAGCCCCCAGATCTGGGGCGAACAAACCGACGTGCCCGAATCGGCCGACTGGTACAACTCCACCTACCTGATGGTCTGGGGCTCGAACGTCCCACAAACCCGCACCCCGGACGCGCACTTCTACACCGAAGTCCGCTACAAGGGCACCAAGACCGTGGCCGTGTCCAGCGACTTCGGCGAAATGGTCAAGTTCGGCGACATCTGGCTGGCCCCCAAGCAGGGCACCGACGCCGCGCTCGCCATGGCCATGGGCCACGTCATCCTCAAGGAATTCCACCTCTCGGGCAAGTCGGCCTACTTCACGGACTACGTGCGCCGCTACACCGACATGCCGATGCTGGTGCAGCTCAAGGAACGCGACGGCTTCTACGCGCCTGACCACTTCCTGCGCGCCTCGCAGCTCGACAACGGGCTCGGCGAACAGAACAACCCCGACTGGAAAACGCTGGTGCTGGACGAGTCCACCGGCGATCTGGTCGCGCCCAACGGCAGCATCGGTTTCCGCTGGGGCGAGGGCGCTGTCAACGACGGTGAAAAGGTCGGCCGCTGGAACCTCGAATCCAAGGACGGCGGCTCGGGCCGCGAAATCGTCCCGACGCTGACCCTGCTGGGCCAGTCGGACGAGGTGGTCGGCGTGGGCTTCCCGTACTTCGGCAGCGAACACGACGAACTCCTGGTGCGCAACGTGCCCGCCCGCCGCATCCGCCTGGCGGACGGCACCGAGGCGCTGGTCGCCACCGTCTATGACCTGCAGATGGCCAACTACGGCCTTGACCGCGGCCTGGGCGGCGGCAACGTCGCGTCCTCGTACGACGACGACGTTCCCTACACGCCCGCCTGGCAGGAAAAGCACACCAGCGTGCCGCGCGCGCAGGTCATCCAGGTGGCGCGCGAGTTCGCCCAGAACGCGCACGACACCGAAGGCAAATCCATGGTCATCGTCGGCGCCGGCCTGAACCACTGGTACCACATGGACATGATCTACCGCGGCATCATCAACATGCTGATGATGTGCGGTTGCGTCGGCAAGAGCGGCGGCGGCTGGGCGCATTATGTGGGCCAGGAAAAGCTGCGCCCGCAGTTCGGTTGGGCGCCCCTGGCCTTCGCCTCGGACTGGGTCCGCCCGCCGCGCCAGATGAACGGCACCTCGTTCTTCTATGCCCACACCAGCCAATGGCGCCATGAAAAGCTGAACGTGCAGGAAGTGCTCGGCCCCACCGCCGACCGCGCCAAGTACGGCGAACTCAGCATGATCGACCTGAACGCCCGCGCCGAGCGCATGGGCTGGCTGCCGTCGGCCCCGCAGCTGCGCACCAATCCGCTGGACGTGGTTGCGCAGGCCGACAGCCTGGGCAAGGACCCCGTCGCCCACGCGGTTGAAATGATGAAGTCCGGCGAACTGCGCATGTCCTGCGAAAACCCGGACGATCCCGCCAACTTCCCGCGCAACATGTTCGTGTGGCGCTCCAACATCCTGGGCTCCAGCGGCAAGGGCCACGAGTACTTCCTGAAGTACCTGCTGGGCACGCAGAACGCCGTGTTCGGCGACGAAGGCGATGCCATCAAGCCGACCGAAGTCACCTACGAGGAAGACGCGGCCGAAGGCAAGCTGGACCTGCTTACGGTGCTGGACTTCCGCATGAGCACCACGTGCCTGTACGGCGACATCGTGCTGCCCACGGCCACCTGGTACGAAAAGGACGACCTCAACACGTCCGACATGCACCCCTTCATCCACCCGCTCAGCGAAGCCGTGCAGCCGCTCTGGGAAAGCAAGACCGACTGGGAAATCTACAAGCTGCTGGCCAAGAAGTTCACCGACATCGGTGGCCCGTACCTCGGCAAGCGCCGCGATCTGGTGCTGACTCCGCTGATGCACGACACCCCGGGAGAACTGGGCCAGGCCTTCGAACCGAAGGACTGGAAGCTGGGCGAGTGCGACCTGATCCCCGGCAAGACCGCGCCGTCCATGACGGTGGTCGAACGCGACTACAACGACATCTACCGCAAGTTCACGTCGGTGGGTCCGCTGCTGGACAAGCTGGGCAACGGCGGCAAGGGCATCAACTGGAACACCCAGCACGAGGTCCACGAGCTGGCCGGCATCAACGACAGCGTGACTGAAACCGGCGTCAGCCAGGGCCGTCCGCGCCTGGACACCGCGATCGACGCGGCCGAAATGATCCTGACCTTCGCCCCGGAAACCAACGGCCACGTATCGGTCAAGGCGTGGGAAGCCCTGGGCAAGATCACCGGCCGCGACCACACGCACCTGGCCGTCGGCCGCGAGCACGACAAGATCCGCTTCCGCGACATTCAGGCGCAGCCGCGCAAGATCATCTCGGCGCCCACCTGGTCCGGTCTGGAGAGCGAAGAAGTCAGCTACAACGCCGGCTATACCAACGTCCATGAACTGATCCCATGGCGCACCCTGACGGGCCGCCAGCAGTTCTACCAGGACCACCGCTGGATGCTGGACTTTGGCGAAGGCTCGTGCGTGTACAAGCCCGCCATCGACACCAAGACGGTTGCGCCCATGCTGGGCAAATACCCCAACGGTGAAAAGGAACTGGTCCTGAACTGGATCACGCCGCACCAGAAGTGGGGCATCCACAGCACGTACTCGGACAACCTGCGCATGCTGACCCTGAGCCGCGGCGGCCCCCACGTGTGGGTGTCCGAAGCCGAGGCCAAGCATGCCGGTCTGGTCGACAACGACTGGGTCGAAGTGTTCAACGTCAACGGCACGCTGACCGCCCGGGTGGTCGTGAGCCAGCGCGTTCCGGTCGGCATGTGCCTGATGTACCACGCACAGGAAAAGATCGTGAACGTGCCGGGCGCTGAAACCAGCGGCAAGCGCGGCGGCATCCACAACTCGGTCACGCGCACGGTGCTCAAGCCCACGCACATGATCGGCGGCTACGCCCAGCAGGCCTACGGTTTCAACTACTACGGCACCGTGGGCGCCAACCGCGACGAATTCGTGGTCGTGCGCAAGATGAAAAAGGTGGACTGGCTGGAAGGCCCGCTCGTCGAAGAACTGCAACAAGAAGAGAAGCAATCATGAGGATACGCGCCCAAATCGGCATGGTGCTGAACCTGGACAAGTGCATTGGCTGCCACACTTGCTCGGTCACCTGCAAGAACGTCTGGACCAGCCGCGACGGTGTCGAGTATGCCTGGTTCAACAACGTGGAAACCAAGCCCGGCATCGGCTATCCGAAAGAATGGGAAAACCAGGAAAAGTGGAAGGGCGGCTGGAACCGCACGGCCGCGGGCAAGCTGGAACCGCGTCAAGGCGGCAAGCTGCGCATCCTGGCCAACCTGTTCGCCAACCCGAACCTGCCCGCCATCGACGACTACTACGAGCCGTTCACCTTCGATTACGAGCACCTGAAGAACGCGCCGCTGTCGGAAACGCCGCCCACCGCGCGTCCGGTGTCGGTCCTGACGGGCAAGAAGATGGACAAGATCCATTGGGGCCCCAACTGGGAAGACGACCTGGGCGGCGAATTCAGCTCGCGCAGCCGTGACGCCCTGTTTGAAGGCGTGCAAAAGGAGATGTACTCGACCTTCGAGAACACCTTCATGATGTACCTGCCGCGCCTGTGCGAACACTGCCTGAACCCGGCCTGTGTCGCCAGCTGCCCGTCCGGCTCCATCTACAAGCGCGAAGACGACGGCATCGTTCTGGTCGACCAGGACAAGTGCCGCGGCTGGCGCATGTGCATCTCGGGCTGCCCGTACAAAAAGATCTACTACAACTGGAACAGCGGCAAGGCCGAGAAGTGCACGTTCTGCTACCCGCGCATCGAGGCCGGCCAGCCGACCGTGTGCTCGGAAACCTGCGTGGGCCGCATCCGCTACCTGGGCGTGCTGCTGTACGACGCCGACCAGATCGAGAACGCCGCGTCCACCGCGAACGAGCAGGATCTGTACCAGTCGCAACTGGACCTGTTCCTGGACCCGCACTCGCCCGAGGTGATCGCCGCCGCGCGCGAGCAGGGCATCCCGGAATCGTGGCTGGAATCCGCGCGCAACTCGCCCGTCTACAAGATGGCTGTTGAATGGAAGGTCGCCTTCCCGCTGCACCCGGAATACCGCACGCTGCCGATGGTCTGGTACATCCCGCCGCTGTCGCCCATCCAGACGGCCGCGGAATCGGGCAAGATGCCGCAGCGCACCGTGGGCAAGAGCGGCATGATCCCGGACGTGTCGACCCTGCGCATCCCCGTGCGTTATCTGGCGAACCTGCTGACCGCCGGCAAGGAAGCGCCGGTACTGCAGGCCCTGGAACGCATGCTGGCCATGCGCGCCTTCAAGCGGTCCGAGACCGTTCACGGCGAACGTGACACGGCCTTGCTGGATCAAGTGGGCCTGAGCGAGGAAACGGTGCAGGACATGTACCGAATCATGGCCATCGCCAACTACGAAGACCGCTTCGTCGTGCCCAGCAGCCACAAGGAAGTGGTCGAGGACAGCTTCAACGAAAAGGGAAGCTGCGGCTTCACCTTCGGCAACGGCTGCTCGGGCGGCGTGTCGGAAGGCACGCTGTTCGGCCGCAAGCCGCAAGGCAGCGAAATCTTCATCGAAATGCCCAAGTCGCGCAAGAAGGCCGTTTCGGCCTGAGGAAAGGAAATCATCATGAGCCTGTACCGACTGCTTTCCGCCATGCTGTGCTACCCCGAGCCGGAGCTGCTGGACTACCTGGGTGAACTGGAAGAGGCCCTGGCGGCCTATCCGGACGCCGAGGAGACCCTGCAGCCCCTGGTGAGCTACCTGGCCTCGAACGACCTGATTCCCCTGCAAGAGAACTACGTCGCCACCTTTGACCGCAACCGTTCGCATTCGCTGCACCTGTTCGAGCACGTGCACGGCGAAAGCCGCGACCGCGGTCAGGCCATGGTGGACCTGCTGCAAACCTACCGCGATCACGGCTTCGAGCCGATGGTCTCGGAATTGCCGGACCACGTGCCGCTGTTCCTGGAGTTCCTGGGGGTCATCGACCCCGACACGGCCCAGGACCTGCTGGACGAAGCCATCCACGTGCTGGCGGCCATCGGCGCGCGGCTGGCCAAGAGCGAAAGCTCCTACGCCTGCGTCTTCGCCGTGCTGCGCGCCCAGTCCCGCGTGATTCCGCGCGTGCAGACCGAGGCGCCGGTGCGCGACATGGACGAAGCGATGGAGGCCTTCGGGGCCGGCCCCGACGGCGTGGAACCGCTGCTGCGGCCGTTTGCGGGAGGCGGTGCACAGCCCGTGCACTTCCATCCCCGTTCCGCCGCGACTCATTAATGCCCAGGACGACGCATCATGAACTCCCTGAACCAGTTTCTTTTCGGCATCTATCCGTACATTGCGCTGACCATCTTCCTGCTCGGCAGCCTGGCGCGCTTTGAACGCGAGCAATACACCTGGAAGTCCGACAGCTCGCAACTGCTGCACCGCGGCCAGTTGCGGCTGGGCAACATCCTCTTTCACATCGGCATCATCGGCCTGTTCTTCGGGCACATGGCCGGCCTGCTGACGCCCGTCGTCGTGTGGGACACGCTGGGCGTCTCGCACTCGCTCAAGCAAATGGTCGCCATGGTGGCCGGCGGCGTGATGGGCGGGCTGTGCCTGATTGGCCTGCTGATCCTGATCCATCGCCGCCTGACCGATCCGCGCATCGCGCACGCCACTCGGCCGGGCGACAAGATCCTGCTGCTCTGGATTCTGGTGACCCTGCTGCTGGGCCTGTCCACGATCGTGCTGTCGGCCGGTCACATGGACGGCGAAATGATGGTGCACCTGATGACCTGGGCGCAGCACATCGTCACGTTCCAGGGCGACGCCGCCAGCTACATCGCCGGTGTTCCGCTGCTTTTCAAGGCGCACCTGTTCATGGGCCTCACGCTCTTCGTGATCTTCCCGTTCACCCGCCTGGTGCACGTGTGGAGCGGCTTCGCGTCGATCGGCTACCTGGGCCGCGCCTGGCAACTCGTCCGTCCGCGCTGATCCACTGTCTTAGGAGCCGAACATGCCTGTCATCGTCAATGGCGTCGAACTGAACGACGCGGATCTGGAACGTGAACTTACCTTACACGCCGAGGCTGGCAATCCCATGCGCGAGGCCGTCACGGCCCTGGTGCTGCGGCGCGTCCTGCTGGACGAGGCCGGCCGGCAGGGCCTGGATGTGTCCGACGAGGAAAGCGCCATCGGCGCGTTGCTCGCCAGCCAGGCCCCGGCGCCTGAAGCCGACGACGCGGCGTGCCGGCGCTTCTACCAGATGCATCCCGAACGCTTCATGGTGGGTGAACTGGTCGAGGCCGACCACATCCTGTTCCAGGTCACGCCCGACGTGAACCTGGACATGCTGAAGGCGCATGCCAACGTGGTGCTGACCGAGCTGCTGGCCGACCCCTCGCGGTTTGCCGAGGTCGCCCGCGAGCAGTCCAATTGCCCCTCTGCCGCCGTGGGCGGCAACCTCGGTCAGCTTGGGCGCGGCGACACCGTGCCGGAGTTTGAACGCGCGGTGTTCGCGCTGCCCTCGGGCGGGCTGCTGCCGCAATTGCTGCAGACGCGGCATGGCCTGCACATCGTGCGCGTCACGCGCCGCGTCGAAGGCCGCCTGCTGCCGTACGAGCACGTGGAAAAGCAGATTGCCACGGCGCTCACCACCATGAGCCGCGACACCGCCTGGCGGCAATACACCAAGCTGCTGGTGGGGCGGGCCAAGATCTCCGGCATCGACCTGGACGACGGGGAGCCCGAACGGGTCTTCGCCGGGAGCGCCGCATGATGGACGAGCCAGCCTCTGCCGTATTGGCGGACGGCTTCGGCCGCCGCATCGACTATCTGCGGGTCTCGGTGACCGACCGCTGCGACCTGCGGTGCAGCTACTGTCTGCCCAAGGACTTCAAAGGCTTCGAGACGCCGGCCAACTGGATGTCCCACGCCGAAATGGCGCGGCTGGTCGGGCTGTTCGTGGGGCTGGGTGTGGCCAAGGTCAGGCTTACCGGCGGCGAACCGCTGTTGCGCAAGGGTGTGGCCGGGCTGGCCGCCACCATCGCCGCCATGCCGGGACTGCGCGACCTGTCCGTTTCCACCAATGCCACCCAGCTCGTGCGCCATGCCCAGTCGCTCCGCGCGGCCGGCGTGAGCCGTCTGAACATCAGCCTGGACACGCTGGACGCCGCCGCGTTTTCGCAGATCACCGGGCGCGACTGTCTGGATTCGGTGCTGGCCGGGCTGGCGGCCGCGCGGCAAGCCGGCTTCTCGCCGATCAAATTGAATAGCGTGGTGCATGCCGCCACGCCCGAATCCGAAGTCCGCCGCCTGCTGTCCTATGCGGTGGAACAGGGCTTCGTGCTGCGGCTGATCGAACCCATGCCCATGGGCGAATGCGGCCGCGGGTTCGCACATACCGACCTGAACGCGATGGGCGCGCGCCTTGCGGCCGATGCCGGTCTGGTGCCGTCGCTGGCGGAATCGCGCAACGGCCCGGCGCGTTACTGGACTAGCGGGCAGGGCGCGCCCGTGCTGGGCGTCATCACGCCCATGTCGCGCCATTTCTGTGCCACCTGCAACCGCGTGCGGCTGGGCGTGGACGGCACCTTGTACCTGTGCCTGGGTCAGGAAGACCAGGTGCCGCTCGGACACCTGCTGCGCGCGGGCGCCAGCGACGCCGACCTCATCCAGGCCATCCGGACGGGCATCGCGGCCAAGCCGGAACGCCATGACTTCAATGCCCGGCCCGAACGCATCGTGCGCTTCATGGCGCAAACGGGAGGCTGATATGCAAGATATTGAACGACTCGTCGACGGCTTCCAGCGCTTTCAGCAGCAATACTACGAAGACGCGCCGTCGCTGTACCGCAACCTGCGCGACGGCCAGCATCCCAGCACGCTCCTGATCGGCTGCTGCGATTCGCGGGTGGACCCGGCCATGCTGCTGGGGTGCGACCCCGGCGACATCTTCACCGTACGCAACGTGGCGAATCTGGTGCCGCCTTGCAGCAAGGACCGCGGCCTGCAGGGCGTGCTGGCGGCTATCCAGTTTGCGGTCGAGCAATTGCAGGTCAGCCGCATCATCGTGCTGGGCCACGCGCAATGCGGCGGCATCCGCGCCCTGATGGAACGCGGCATTCGCCGCGATGGCGAAACCGACTATCTGGGGCGCTGGATGGACATCGCCGAACCGGCGCGCGAGCAGGTGCTGCGGCAGATGCCGGATGCCTCGAAAGAAGAGCGCCGGCGCGCATGCGAGCAGGCCTCCATCCTGATTTCGCTGCGCAATCTGGAAGACCTGCCGTTCGTGCGGCGCGCGGTCGACGCGGGCAGCCTGTCGATGCACGGCTGGTACTTCGACCTGGTGGCGGGCGCTTTGCTGGCATACTCCCCGCGGGCGGACACGTTTCTGCCCATCGTGTGCCCCTTGCTGACGGAACCCGCCCTCGTATGACTCCCGTATTCGGTATCGCCGGCCGCTCTGGCAGCGGCAAAACCACCCTGATCGAAGCGATGCTGCCGCTGCTTGGCGCGCGCGGCCTGCGCGTCAGCGTCATCAAACACAGCCATCACGACTTTGAAATGGAGCCGCCGGGCAAGGACAGCGCCCGCTTTCGCACCGCCGGCGCGCAGGAAGTCATGATTGCCTCGCCGTTCCGGTACGCCATCGTGCATGAACTGCGCGACGCGCCGGAACCCACCCTGGAGGCACAACTGGCGCGGCTGTCGCCCGCTGATCTCGTGCTGGTCGAAGGCTTCAAGCAGGCGGCGATTCCGCGCATCGAGGTCTACCGGCCGGCGCATGGCAAACCACCCCTGCACACCGAAGACCCCACCTTCCTGGCGGTCGTGACCGACGCGCCGCTTGACATCGCCTTGCCGTGCCTGCCGCTGAACGAACCTGCCCAGGTTGCGGACTTTCTGTGCCGCACCCTGGGTCTGGCTTGATTGCGGGCGTGACAAAGCGGGCACGCGCGCGTCGGGAAGGCGGCGGGAAGCGACTACACTGACATCCGAAATGCGCTTCCTGCCTCGACATTCATGAAGTCCACCGATACCGCCGCCCATTCCGACGCGCTGCCGTCGCCCCGGCACCGCCTGTCCACGCGCATCGTGGCCAGCTCTCTGCTGGCGCTGATCGTCGTGCTGTCCATGGTGAGCTGGACGTTGTGGCTGTCCTGGCAACTGGAAGGTGCGGGCGCCGCCATCAACGATACCGGCAGCCTGCGGATGCGGGCCAATCGCGTCGCCGTCGAGCTGATGCGGCCGCAAGCCGGCCGCGAAGTGCGAACCACGGAACAGGTCGCGATCCTGGACGAGACCATTGCGCGGCTGGCGCGGGGCAATCCCGCGCGGCCGCTTTTCATTCCCAACGACAACGCCATCCGCGCCCAGTGGCACGATGTTGCCGCCTATTGGCGCGACATCATGAAGCCCGCGGCCCTGCGCGCCATCGGGCAGCCGGACGCGTCAAGCTACCTGGAAACGCTGCCCGAGTTCGTGGCCCGCGCCGATACGCTGGTCCGCATGATCGAACAGGACAACGCCGGCAAAACCACGTCGCTGCGCCTGTCGCAGGGCGTGCTGGCGGCGATTGCCAGCGCGGGCACGCTGGCCATGATCTACCTCTTGTACCTGTGGATCATTTCGCCCGTGTTGCGTCTGCGTGACGGCCTGCAACGCATGGCCGACCGCGAGTTCAGTACCCGCTTGCCCGTCGAAAGCCAGGACGAGTTCGGTGTTCTGGCGCGCGGCTACAACCGCATGGCGGACGAGCTTCAAGACCTGTACACCAGCCTGGAACAGCGGGTGGAGCAGAAGACGGCGCAGCTTGCCGCGCAGAACCGCGACATCGGGGCACTGTACGACATGGCCGCGTTCCTGAACCAGCCCAACGAGATCGAAGCCATGTGCGACGGCTTCCTGCGTCGGGTCATGCTGCAGTTCGATGCGGACGCGGGCAGCATCCGCGCACTGGATCCCAACAACGAAAAGCTCAACCTCGTGGTGTCGGTGGGCTTGTCCGACGAACTGATTGAATCCGAACACTGCATGAAGGTCGACGACTGCTACTGCGGCGTCGCCACCCGTCAGGCCGGCGTCATCGTCATCCAGGACTTCCGCCAGTCGCCGCCGGAGCTTGACCTGAACTGCCAGCGCGACGGCTTTGCCAGCGTGGCGGTGTTCCGCATCGTGACGCGCGACGAAGTCCTGGGGTCGTATTCGCTGCATTTCCGCACGCAGCGCCGCCTGCTGGCATCGGAGTCGCAGCTCCTGGAAACGCTGGGGCAGCACCTGGGCGTGGCGCTGGACAACCGGCGCCTGAGCGCGCAGGCGCGCCAGCTGGCCGTCGTGCAAGAGCGCGGACTGGTGGCCCAGGGCCTGCACGACAGCCTGGCGCAAGGCCTGAACTTCCTGAACCTGCAACTGCAGATGCTGGATGCCGCCATCAAGCGCGGCGACGAAGAAGAGGTCAGCGAAATCCTGCCGCTCCTGCGCACCGGCGTGGACGAAAGCTACCAGGACGTGCGCGAGCTGCTGACCAACTTCCGCAGCAAGCTGTCGCAGGGTGACCTGCAGGCCGCCATTGAAGACACGGTTGCCCGATTCCGCCGCCAGACCGCCATTGAAACCGAACTGACCTTCAGTCAGGGTGAAGGCGCGCAGCTGCAACCCGAGCAGCAGTTGCAGGTGCTGTTCATTCTGCAGGAAGCGCTGTCCAATGTGCGCAAGCATTCCGAGGCCAGCCGCGTGCGCATCGCCGTGGAAAATGGCCGGGACTTCACCCTGCTGATCGCTGACGACGGGCAGGGGTACGACCCGGCCGACGTCGCCGAGCGAGGCGAATCCCATGTTGGCCTGCACATCATGCGCGAGCGCGCCGCCCGGATGCGCGCCGTGATAAAACTCGAATCGCAGCCCGGCGCCGGCACGCGCGTGGCGCTCACCTTGCCTGGCGCCGAGCGCCAGGCCGCCTGACATCCTTGCCCACCATGACCATCCGAATCCTGCTCATCGACGACCACACCCTGTTCCGCTCCGGTGTCCGCCTGCTGTTGCAGCGCCAGCCCGACTTCGAGGTCGTGGCCGAGGCGGGGGACGGCGTCGAAGGCCTGAAGCGCGCACAAGAACTCAAACCTGATGTCGTGCTGCTGGACCTGAACCTGCCCGGCCTATCGGGGCTGGAAACGCTGCAACTCCTGACGCAAGATCTACCCAACTGCGCGGTCATCATCCTGACCGTCTCAGAAGAGGCCGACGAGCTTGGCCAGGCGCTGCGCGACGGCGCCCGCGGCTATCTCGTCAAGAACATCGACGCGGACGCCCTGGTGTCCGCCATCCGCCGCGCCGCAAACGGCGAAGCCGTCATTGCGGACAGCATGACGGCCAAGCTGGTCGAACAATTTCGCGGACAGGCCAGCCAGACGCCGCCGCCGCCCGGCACGGCCGAGCGCCACCGCCTTACCGCGCGCGAAACGCAGATCGTGCAGTGGCTGGCGCGCGGGGCGAGCAACAAGGTCATTGCACGCGAACTGGACGTCAGCGAAAGCACCGTCAAGATCCATGTGCAGAACGTGCTGAAAAAGCTCAATCTGACCAGCCGCGTGCAGGTCGCGGTGTATGCCGTGGAACGCGGCTTGTACACCGAGGAATAGTCCTAAAAAAAGGCGCCGCGCGCGTCGCGCCGTTTGATTTTCGACAAGGCCCGGGGGACGGGCGGCCCATAGACTGGCCGTCATGCAAACTCGAACCTCTCCCATAGAGCTCGTGGCCCCGGCTGGCAGTCTGGCCGCCTTGAAAGCGGCGATTGAAGCGGGCGCCGACACCGTTTATCTCGGGCTCAAGAACGCCACCAACGCCCGCAACTTTGCCGGGCTCAATTTCACTGAAGCCGACATCCGCGCAGGCGTCGAACTGGCGCATCGCCACAACCGGCATGTGCTGTTCGCCATCAACACGTTTGTGCAGGCGGGCCGCATGGCGGAATGGCAGGCCGCCGTCGACGCCGCTCACGACCTGGGCGCCGACGCCGTGATCATGGCCGATCCGGGCCTCCTGGCTTACGCCAGCGACCGTTATCCGGACCTGCGCCTGCATCTGTCGGTGCAGGGGTCGGCCACCCACACCGACGCCATCGAACTCATGAAGGAACAGTTCGGCATCCGCCGCGTGGTGTTGCCGCGTGTGCTGACGTTGACGGAAATCGCGCGCATCTGCGCCAACGTCAGTGTCGAGGTCGAGGTCTTTGGTTTTGGCAGTCTGTGCGTCATGGCCGAAGGCCGCTGCCTGTTGTCGTCGTACGCCACGGGCGACTCTCCCAACAACAAGGGCGTCTGTTCCCCCGCGCACGCGGTGCGCTGGGTCGAAGAAGACGGCCGCATGGATGCGCGCCTGTCCGGCATTCTCATCGACCGCTACGAACCCGGCGAACCGGCCGCGTACCCCACGCTTTGCAAGGGCCGGTTCGAAGTGGACGGGCAAGCCGACCACGCACTCGAAGAACCCACCAGCCTGAACGCCATCGGCCTGTTGCCCAAGCTGGCCGAAATGGGCGTGTCGGCCATCAAGATCGAAGGGCGCCAACGTAGTCCGGCGTATGTCACGCAGGTGGTGTCCACGCTGCGTGCCGCGCTAGACAGCGTGCACGCGGACGCGTCGCGCTTTTCTCCGCGCCCCGAATGGAACGCCATGCTGGCGCGCCATGCCGAGGGTTCACAAGTCACACAAGGCGCTTTCGAACGTCCATGGAAATGACCCCCATCCCATTCCAGATTTCAGTCGGCCCCTTGCTGTACTACTGGCCGCGCCAGCGCACCATGGATTTCTATGCCGCTGTCGCGGAAAGCCCGGCGGACATCGTCTACATCGGCGAAACGGTCTGTAGCCGGCGGCACGAGCTGCGCGCCGACGATTGGCTTGAACTGGCGCGTGATCTGCGCGCGGTGGGCAAGACGGTGGTGCTGTCGGGCCGCACGTTGATCGAGACCGGCGCCGAGGCCAGCGCACTCAAGAAGCTGTGCGAACAGCAGGATTTCATGGTCGAGGCCGGCGAGCTGGGCGCGGTGCGCCACCTGAGCGGCCGCGGCTTTGTTGCCGGCCCGCACGTCAACGCCTATCACGGCGGCACGCTGACCTGGCTGGCAAACCGCGGCGCCGTTCGGTTTGTCGCACCGCTTGAAATGGACGGAACCACGCTGTCGCGCCTGTTGCGCGAACGCCCGGCAGGCATGCAGGCCGAAGTCATGGTGTGGGGCAGGATGGCGCTGGCGTTTTCGGCGCGCTGCTTCACGGCGCGGCATTTCCGCCTCAAAAAAGACGACTGCGGTTTTCGCTGCATCGAGCATCCGGACGGCCTGGACATGCGTACCCGCGAATCCCGCGAGTTCCTGGGCATCAATGGCATCCAGGTGCAATCGGCGGCGTGCCTGGACTTGTTGGCCGAAGCGCCTGAACTGGCGGGCATGGGTGTCGACGTCCTGCGCATCAGCCCGCAATCGGCAGGCACGCTTGAAGCAATCGCCGCGCTGGATGCCACGCGCCGCGGCGTCAAGCCCGACGCGGTCTCACCGCCCGCGGGAATCGGCCGCTGCAATGGTTACTACTACGGGCAGGCCGGCATCGGCCTGCAGGAGGCCGCCGCATGAGCGCAGTCCTGAATCTACCGCCCATGCTGGCCAAGCTGGGTAAGCGCGTGCCGGGACCCTTCGTGTCCCTGCATTTTGTCGCGGGACTTGAGCTGGCGCGCCGGCTCAAGTGGCTGGAGCCGCCCGCAGAGCTGAACGGACGCACGTTTGCCATCACCGTCGAAGACCTGGGGTTGCGCAGCCGCTTCGTGGTGCGCGACGGCGCATTCCGGCCGCTATGGAACAAGGGGCCGCAAGAAAGCGTTGCCGAACTGGAACTGGGTGCCAAGCTGGCCGACTTTTTGGCGCTCATGCGCGCGGAAACCGATGCCGATACCTTGTTCTTCCAGCGCCGCTTGCGCATCGCCGGCGACACGGAGCTGGGATTGATCGTCAAGAACTGGCTGGATGCGTCGCCACGGCCTGCATGGCTGCAGCGCATCAGTGCGATGAATGGCGGCATCGGAAGCGGGGCGGGCGGCTGAAATCCCGCCTGCGCCCGAACTGCCTTACGAACGGTCCGCGCTCGGGCTGCTTGTGATGCCGGGCATACCGTTCATGTCCGGCACCCCGTTACTTTCAGCCGCGCCCCTCCATGCGGCGCGCTACTCGCGATAACGCCAGGCTGGCGGCCAGATACAACAGCGCCACCGCCAGGTAGACCTCGACGTGATACGGCCTCCAGTCGGTGCCCGCAACCACCGCCTTGGCCGCGCCCAGCACGTCAAACACGCCAATGATGCTGACCAGCGACGTATCCTTGACCGCGCCCACAAAGACGCCGAGCGCGGCAGGCGCGGCGATGCGGCGGGCCTGCGGCCAGATCACGCACGCATAGGCCTGTGCGGGGCGCATGCCCAATGCGCGCGCGGCCATCATCTGCCCGGGCGGGATCGCCTGCAGTGCGCCGCGCAGTACCTCGGCCAGCACACACGCGGTATGCAGGGTCAGCGCCGCCAGCGCCATGCTGAACTTGGACACACCGCCGCCCAGCAGCATGGGCAGCACAAAGGACGCGAACAGCAACTGGGTCACCAGCGGCACACCGCGCACCGCTTCGATCAGACCGGCCGCGGCCAATGAACCGGCAGGGCTGCCGGACCGGCGAAGCAGGGCGAGCGCAAAGGCAAGCGGCACGGCCGCGACCAGCGCCGCGATCGCCAGGACCAACGTGACGAGCAGTCCGCCCCAGCGTTGGGGACCGATGAAATCGCCGCCCCACGGCCAGCCGGTCAGCGCGGCCGCGGCAATGCCAAACAGCACAGCCAACAGGGCAATGCGCAAACGCGCCGGCGCGCGGCGTGCGCCCAGGGCGACGGCAATGGCGGCCAGAAGCGCCACGCACGCCACCAGCGCGGGCCCCCGGTGCGCTTCGGACATGGTGCCGTACAACAACAGCGGCAGGTTTTCGCCCACGGCGGCCCAGCAGGCGCCCGCCGCATTCGCGCAGGTCATCGGGTCGCCCGACCACACGGCGCGCAGCACGGCCCAATCCAGCAGCGACCAGGCCACGGCGGCCAGCAGCAATGTCAGGACGGCCGACACCGCTTTACCGCGCAGGGTCCTGGACTTGCCGTCGGCGCCATTCCAGAACGCGCGGTCACCGAGCCGCGCGCCGTGCGTATCGCCGGGGCCGTGCCGCGTGTTGCGCGCATTCCAGGCGGACAGCCCGCCGCCCAGGCAGAGCGCCAGCGTCAGGTAAATGGCCACCGCAAGCGTAATGCCTTCCAGCGCCAAGCCGGTTTGCGTGATGGCCGTGTTGATGACGGCCATCAGTTCCTGGTAGCCGATGGCGATGGCGAGCGTGCTGTTCTTGATAAGCGCGAGGCATTGGTTGGCGTAGGGCGGCAGCGCGACGCGCGTGGCGTAGGGCGTGATCACCAGCCGCAGCACCTTGAGCGGCGTCAGGCCCATGGCCCGGCCGGCTTCGACCAGCCCCACGGGCACGGCACGGACCGCGCCGCGCACGATGTCGGCGATGTAGGCGGCGTGAAAGACCACGAGGCCGATGGTCAAGGCGGCGAACTCGATGCTGGGCTGCCAGCCGCCCTGCAAACCGAGCCCGCGCTTGACGGGCAGGTCGATCTGCATGGACGGCAATAGCGTCCACGCGATCCCGGCGGCGGCTAACACCGCAGTTAAGGCGGCAGCGAGTGCGGGGGCCTGCGCGGGGGCCTGCGCCGAACCGGACCAGCGGCGGCGGGCGCGCCAGCCCAGCGCCAGCGCGGCCATCACCACGCCCGCATAGGGCAGCCAGCCATGCAGGGCGGGCAGGGCCAGGCCGCGATTGGACAGCAGCACCGACGGCAGCGGCGACCAGGCCTGGCGCAGGTCGGGCAGTCGAAGCAGCAATCCATACCAGACGAATAGCTGCAACAGCACGGGGGTATTGCGCAACGGGGCGATGACAAGGGCGGCCACGCGCGATGCCAGCGGGTTGGACGACAACCCCAGGAATCCCAGGCCCACGCCCAGGATGGTCGCCAGCGGAATCGCGACGACGGCGACGGTCAGCGTATTGACCAGTCCTGCCGCGAGGGACATCCAATAGGGATCTTCTGGCGTGACATTGAGCAGGCTTTCGGAAATGCGGAAGCCCGCCGGCTGAAAGAGGAAGCCGAATCCGCCCTGGATTCCGCGCGCTGCCTGCACCGATTCGATGTGCAGCACCAGCATGGCGGCCATGCCGCCCAATCCCAGGATCCACGCCAGCGCAGGCAACCAGCGGCGCCATGTGGCAGTCAATGGGAAGGGGAGCGTGGTGGCGGTCATGGCGGGACGTGCGGCAACAGTCAATAAGCAAGAAGGGCGGACCCGGTGGCCCGCCCACGAATCATCAGGAAACGCGCATCAAGAAACGCGCATCAAGAAATGCGCATCAAGAAATGCGCATCAACCGATACGCATCAAGCGATACGTACCAACAGACACGCATCAATCAATACGCATCACTGAAACGGCGGCGAATACAGCAAACCGCCCTTGTTCCATTGCGCATTCAAGCCGCGTTCCAGCTTGAGCGGCGTGGCGGCGCCCAGGTTGCGGTCCCACACCTCGCCGTAGTTGCCCACCGCCTTGATCGCCTGTTTGGCCCAGGTTTCGTCCAGGCCGAAGCTCTTTCCGATGCCGGGATCCACGCCAAGCAGGCGGCGCACTTGCGCGTCGGTGCTTTGGGCCTGGCTGTCGGCGTTCTTGGCGGTGATGCCCAGCTCTTCGGCGGCAACCAGCGCGTTGACCGTCCAGCGCACGATGGCGGCCCAGTTCGGGTCGTCCTGGCGCACGAAGGGACCAAGCGGCGACTTGTTGATGCGCTCGGGCAGGATGACGAAGTCGTCCGGCTTGCTGGCGCGGGCGGCGCGGCTGGCGGCCAGGGTGGACGCATCCGACAGGTAGACGTCGCAGCGTCCGGCGTAGAAAGCCTGTTCAAGTTCGACCAGGTTCTCGATGACCACCGGGCGATAGCTGAGCTTGTTCTTCTTGAAGTAGTCCACCAGGTTC
Source organism: Achromobacter spanius (assembly GCF_002966795.1). GTDB lineage: Bacteria > Pseudomonadota > Gammaproteobacteria > Burkholderiales > Burkholderiaceae_B > Achromobacter > Achromobacter spanius_D. The sequence goes on along the minus strand of NZ_CP023270.1, from coordinate 3,435,631 downwards.
TGTTCATTCACGGTGCCGGGCTGCACGCAGACCTGCGCGCCTTCCAGTTCGGTGGCGCTCTTGACGCCCAGCTTGCGGGGCACCAGGAAGCCTTGGCCGTCGTAGAACACGATGCCGGCGGATGCAATGCCCAGCCCGGCGTCGCGGCCCGAGGTGATGGTGGTGTTGCGGTTCAGCACGTCGATCTCGCCGGACTGCAGAGCCGGAAAGCGTTGCTGCGAGCTCAGCGGCACGAAGCGGGTCTTGTCCGGATCGCCCAGCACGGCGGCGGCCAGCGCGCGGCACAGGTCGGCGTCAAGGCCGGTCCAGCGGCCTTGCTTATCGGCAATCGACAAGCCTGCCGAGCCTTGGCTGACGCCGCACACCAGCTCGCCGCGCTTCTTGATGGTGTCCACCGTGCCGGCCTGTGAGGCACCGGCAAGCGTCATCGCGGCGGCCACGCCCGCGGCCTTGAATAGATGAATCAAACGCATGCTGTTCCCATGATTGTTGTGTGCAAGAGAGGCACGAATTCTATGGGCGGGGTGCGGTTTGCCGAGCGACTTAATACTCATATCAATATGAAAACTTAGCCTTATCCAGATGCGCGTCATATACCTAGAATGCCCGCATGCCAGATGGTCTGGCGGAGCAGGTTGCGCATGACTTGGCAGGACGAATTCAGACAGTTGTTTCCCATCACGCGCGACAAGGCATACGCCAACATCGCGTACACCAGCCCTTTGTCGCCGCGCGTGTCGGCCGCGGTGGCGGACTTCTTCGACGGCATCACGCATGCCCGCAGCGACAAGCCGCAATGGCTGCGCGATGCCGACGCCTTGCGCGTGCGGCTGGCCCGCCTGATCGGCGGCGACGCGCACCGGCTGGCGTTCACCAAGAACACCACCGAAGGGTTGAACACGGTCGCGCAGGGACTGGCCTGGAAAGAAGGCGACAACCTCATCGTCGACGATCAGGAGCATCCGTCCAACGCCTTGCCGTGGCTGAATCTGCGGCGGCGCGGCGTGCAGGTGCGCGTGGCGCAGGCGCGCGCGCATCGCTTCTCGGTAGATGATCTCTGGCAGCACGTGGACGCCCGCACGCGATTGATCGCCGTGTCGTGGGTGCAGTACGGCACGGGGCTGCGCACCGACATCCGGGAACTGGGACGCCGCTGCGCGGAGCGCGGCATCTGGCTGGTTGTTGACGGCATCCAGGGCGCGGGCCTGCTGCGCGCGCAGGTGGATGACTGGCACGTCGATGCCTTCGCGTGCGGCGCGCACAAGGGCATGCTGGGTCCGCTGGGCGTGGGGCTGCTGCACGTGTCGCCACGGCTGCTCGATGCGCTGGACCCGTTCTACATCGGCCCGTCTGGTGTGACCACGCTGGACAAGTCCGGCCTGCAATGGCAGACGGCGGTATCGGACGCGAGCGATGCGCGCCGGCTGGAAACCGGCAACCTGAACTATCCCGGCATCGCCGGTTGGGCGGGCGCGCTGGACCTGATCGAACAGGCCGGGCCCGAGCGCATCGAGCCCTGGGTGCTTGAGCTGTCGCAGGCGCTGAGCGAGGGACTGCGCAGCCTTGGCGCGCAGGTCGTGTTGCCGCCGGGCGACGACGTGCGCAGCACCACGACGGCGTTGCGCGTGGCCGACCCCGCGGCCGCGCTGGCGCATTTGACGCAGGCCGGTGTCGTGGCAAGCGTCGTGGAGTATGGTTACGTGCGCCTGTCCGTGGGCGCCTACAACAACCATGAAGACATCGAACGCATTCTGCGTGCCGCGCGCGCGTTTGCGGCCTGATTTTCAATAACGCATTACCGGAGAGACTGATGACTGAAGCGAAGAAGCCCAACTGGCGTCTGGAAACCGTGGCCGTCCACGGCGGCTACCGCCCCGATCCCACCACGCGCGCGGTGGCGGTGCCCATCTACCAGACGGTGGCGTACGCGTTCGATGACACGCAGCACGGCGCGGACCTCTTCGACCTGAAGGTCGCGGGCAACATCTACACCCGCATCATGAACCCGACCACCGACGTGCTGGAGCAGCGCGTGGCGGCCCTGGAAGGCGGCATTGCCGCGCTGGCGCTGGCCTCGGGCCAGTCCGCCGTCACCTACGCGATCCTGACCATCGCCGAAGCGGGCGACAACATCATTTCGTCCAGCACGCTGTACGGCGGCACGTACAACCTGTTCGCGCACACGCTGCCGCAGTACGGCATCACCACGCGCTTTGCCGACCCGTCCGATCTGGCTGCCTTCGAGGCGCAGATCGACGACCGCACCAAGGCGATCTTCGCGGAATCGGTCGGCAATCCGCTGGGCAACATCACCGACATCGCCGCGCTGGCCGAGCTGGCGCATCGCCACGGCCTGCCGCTGATCGTCGACAACACCGTGCCGTCGCCGTACCTGTTGCGTCCCATCGAGCACGGCGCCGACATCGTGGTGCAGTCGCTGACCAAGTATCTGGGCGGGCACGGCACCAGCCTGGGCGGCGCCATCATCGACTCGGGCAAGTTCCCGTGGGCCGAGCACAAGGAACGCTTCAAGCGCCTGAACGAGCCGGACGTCAGCTACCACGGCGTGGTCTACACGGAAGCCTTCGGCCCGGCCGCGTACATTGGCCGCGCCCGCGTGGTGCCGCTGCGCAACACCGGCGCGGCGATCTCGCCGTTCAATTCTTTCCAGATCCTGCAAGGCATCGAGACGCTGGCGCTGCGCGTGGACCGCATCGTGGAGAACGCGGTCAAGATCGCCAGCTACCTGCGCGAGCACCCGAAGGTGGAATGGGTGAATTACGCGGGGCTGCCGAATCATCCGGACCATGCGCTGGCCAAGAAGTACCTGGGCGGCAAGGTGCCGGGCCTGTTTACGTTTGGCGTGAAGGGCGGCCGCGACGCCGGCGCGCGCTTCCAGGATGCGCTGCAGCTGTTCACGCGCCTGGTCAACATCGGCGACTCCAAGTCGTTGGCCACGCACCCGGCATCCACCACGCACCGCCAGCTCAATGCCGAGGAACTGAAGAAGGCCGGCGTGCGCGAGGAAACCGTGCGCCTGTCCATCGGCATCGAGCACATCGACGATCTGATCGCCGATCTGGAACAAGCGCTGGAACCGGTGTAAGTGCCCGGCGGGACTCCCGCAGCGGGCTGGAAGCCGGTCAGACCGATGCGGGACGGCGCCGCCGCAAGGCGGACGGCGCCATGCCTTCCGTGCGCTGAAATACCCGGCTGAACGCGGCCTGGGATTGATACCCCACGCGTTCGGCGGCCTCCTGGATGCCCATGCCCTGATCCAGGAGCCGCCGCGCCACGCGCATGCGCAGCAGCTGCAATAGCTGCGCCGGCGTTGTCCCGCTTTGCAACGTGAAGCGGCGGTGGAAGGTGGCCTTGGACATATGAACGCGGTCCGCCATGTCCTGCATGCTCCAGGGCGCGGCGGGCTCGGCCAGGATGGCCTGCAGCAGCCCGGCCATGGCCGGATCGCGCGCCAGCACGAAAAGACCATGCGCCTGGCGGTCTTGAATGGCCAGGTGGCGCAGCATGAAGAAGATCAGCAGATCCGTCAGGCGTTCCAGCACGACGGGCGAAGCGGACGGCGCGCGCGTGGTCTCGTCCAGGATCAGATCGAACACGCCGCGCGCGGCACGAAAGCGTTCGTCGTCCGCGCGCAGCAGCAGATAGTCGGGCAGGGTGTCGGCCAGCAGGTCGGCCAGCCCAGGGCGAAACTGGAAGAACCCGCAGGCAAGGCCCGTGCCATCGGGCTGACGGGGCGACAGCGGCTGCATCGGGCCGCATGCGGCGCGGGCGGCGGACGGTTGCAGCGGCGTCAGCACGTGGGCGATGTCGCGCAGGAAGAAGATGCCGTCGCCAGCGGACAGCGTGTGCGATTCCTGACCAGATGCGATGTCCGCGCGGCAGCTGCCGTGCAGGATCAGGTGAAAGCTCGCGCGGGCGCGCCCGCTGGTGCTGGCCGTCCAGTTGCCGCAATACTGGCCCAGGTGATAAAGACTGGACTGCACCTCCAGGCTGGACAGCAGCACGGCGTCCACGGCGGCTTGATCGGTGAGGGTGGAATCTAGGGTCAAGGTGCGATTCGGTTATATGCGCATAGCTGAAAGTCGATAAGATCGAGCATCAAGTTGCGATCCTCGTGCATTGTCGCTTGCGGGCGGCTGCACGCAAAATGGTGTTTTCTTTCGATAGCCCAACGGAGAACTTCATGGCCCGTCTTACCGTGCACACGGCGCAGAGCGCACCCGAACCCACCCGCCCGGCCTTGGCCGCGGCCGAGCAGGGCGCGGGATATCTGTCCAACCTGCTGGGCGTGCTGGCCAGCGCGCCCGCCGCGCTCGAGGCCTATCAGACGCTGTCGCAGATCAATGCGCGCGCCGGGCTGACGCTGCAGGAGCGCGAGGTCGTGCAACTGGTGGCCGGCACGCTGCACGGCTGCACCTTCTGCGTGGCCGGCCACACCGCACTGGCGCGCAACAAGGCCAAGCTGTCTCCCGAAGTCGTGGATGCGCTGCGCGCGCAGGGCACGCTGCCGGATGCGCGCTTGCAGGCGCTGGCGGCATTCACGCAGGCCGTGATCCGCACGCGCGGCCGGGTCGACGACGCAGAACTCAAGGCCTTGCGCGATGCGGGCTACACGGAGGGCAATGCGCTCGAGGTGATCCTGGGCGTGGGCCTGGCCACGATCTGCAACTTTGCCAACAACCTGGCGCAGACCCCCTTGAACGAACAGCTCAGCGAATACGCCTGGAGCGGCGCGCAATGACGGCGCAGACCGCAACCCGGCTTGACGCCACCGAGCCGGCCGGCGGCGCGATCCTGCCGCCGGACCTGCGGGATTGGCTCGCGCAGCATGCCGAGGCGCTGGACGAGGGCAGCCTGGACGCCGCCACGGTGTTGCCGCGGCTGGCGTCGGCGGGCCTGTTCCGCATTGGCGTGCCCGAGTCGAGGGGAGGCCTGGCCGGCACCGATATCGGCGATGCGATCGAAGCGGTGTCGCAGGTGGCCGAACTGTCGGTCGCCAGCGCGTTTGTCGCGTGGGGGCAGCGCGTCTTCATCGAATATCTCTTGACCAGCCCCAACACGGCGCTTGCCGAGCGCTGGCTGCCGGCGTTGCTTGCCGGCGAGGTGGCGGGAGCGACGGCGCTGTCGAACGCGATGAAGTTCCTGAGCGGCATCGAGTCGCTGCAGATTTCGGCGCAGGGCGATGACGCGCAATGGACGCTGGACGGCCGCATGCCCTGGGTAACGAACCTGCGGCCGCAGGGCTTTCTGGTTGCGGCGGCGGTCACGGCGCCCGACGGCACCCCCGCGGTCGTCGCACTGCCGCACGATATCGCCGGACTGGAGCGCAGCGCGGACCTGTCGCTGCTGGCCCTGCAGTCCAGCAACACCGCCGCGCTGGACGTGCGCAGCGTGCGCATCGGTCCCGAATGGCTGATCCATGCCGACGCGCGGCAGTATCTGCCGGGCGCGCGTCCGGCGTTCGCAGGCCTGCAGTGCGGTTTGTCGATCGGTCTGGCGCGGCGCGCGTTGCAGGCGGCCGGTCAGGCGGGGCAGGGCCAGGCGTCGCGCGGCATCCTGGGTCAACCCTTGCAGGCGCTCTCCGCGCAACTGGAAGACCTGACCGCCAGCCTTATTGCCGGCGTGCGCAGCCAGCGTTTCGTGACAGAGCCGTGGGCCTTGTTCGAGATTCGCATCGCGCTGGCCGAAGCCGCCAACGCGGCGGTGCAGCTTGAGCTGCAAGCCAGCGGCGGCGCGGCCTATCTGAAGCCCGGCGGCGCCGGCTTTGCCCGGCGCTGGCGCGAAGCGGCGTTCCTGCCCATCGTGACGCCGAGCCTGGTGCAATTGAAGACCGAACTGGCCAAGCGCCAGGCCCGGCTTGCCGCGCAGGCCGCCTCATGACGGCGGCGCCGCTGCCGGTGCTGCAGGCCCGGAATCTGGCCCTGCGCTATCCCGGCGCGGACGACGCCGTTTTTGATGGCGTTGATCTGGACCTGGCGCGCGGCGAAGTGGTGGCCGTGCTGGGCGCCAGCGGCGCCGGCAAATCCAGCCTGTTGCGGGTCCTGGCTGGCCTGCAGCCCGCCACGGCCGGCACGCTGCTGATGGAAGGCGCGCCCCTCACGGGCGTGCATCCGCGCGTGGCGGTGGCGTTTCAGGATCCGAGCTTGTTGCCCTGGCTGTCGCTGGAGCGCAATGTCGCCTTCGGGCTGGACTTCAAGCATCAGCCGGCGCTGACGGATGCGCAGCGCCGCGCCCGCGTGGCGCAGGCCATCGACGAAGTCGGACTGGCGCACGCGCGCCATCTGCGGCCGGCCCAGTTGTCGGGCGGCATGGCGCAGCGCACGGCGCTAGCGCGGTGCCTGGCGCGCCAACCGTCGGTGCTGCTGCTGGACGAACCCTTTGGCGCGCTGGACGAGGTCACGCGCGGCGAAATGCAGGAGCTGCTGCGCAAAGTAGTGGCCGACTTCCAGACGGCGGCCGTCCTGATCACCCATGACATCGACGAAGCGCTGCTGCTGGCCGACCGCATCGTGCTGCTGGGCGGCGCGCCCGGCCGCATCCTGGGCGTGTGGCAGGTGGACCTGCCGCAACCGCGCGCCGACCTGCTGCCGGAAATGGGCGCGCTGCGCCTGGAGATCCTTACCCGCTTGCGCGCCGCGCTGCGGGCCACGCGCGGCGCTGCCGTGCTTGCCTGACGAATCACGATCAACTCTGACCAACCCCGCTAGGAGCTTTCTGATGTGCCTTGAACACATGTCGCGTCGCGACTGGTTGAAACTCTCGGCCCTGCTGACCGCAGGCGGCGCCGCTTCCCTGCTGTCGGCCTTCAATGCGCGGGCGCAATCCGAGCCCGACGCGCCCGTGCGCATCGGCTATCTGCCCATCACCGACGCCGCGCCGCTGCTGGTGGCGCATAACAATGGCCTCTTCGACAAGGCGGGCGTCAAGGCCGAAAAGCCCGTGCTGCTGCGCAGTTGGGCGCAGGTGATCGAAGCCTTCATCTCGGGTCAGGTAAACGTGGTGCATCTGCTGTCGCCGATGACGGTGTGGGCGCGGTTTGGCAGCAAGGTGCCCGCCAAGGTGGTGGCCTGGAACCACGTCGGCGGCTCCGGTCTGACCGTCGCGCCCGCCGTCAACAACGTGAAAGACCTGGGCGGCAAGACGGTGGCGATTCCGTTCTGGTATTCCATCCACAACGTCATGCTGCAGTACCTGCTGCGCGAGAACGGCCTGACGCCGGTGGCGCGCAAGGACGGGGCGCCGGCCGCCAATGAAGTGAACCTGATCGTCATGGCGCCCGCGGACATGCCGCCCGCCCTGGCGCAGCAGCGCATTGCGGGCTACATCGTGGCCGAGCCGTTCAACGCGGCGGCTGAAACCCTGGGCGTGGGCAAGGTGCTGCGCTTTACGGGCGACATCTGGCGCAACCATGCCTGCTGCGTCGTCTTCATGCACGAGCGCGACCTGACGCAGCGGCCGGAATGGTCGCAGAAGGTGGTGGACGCCATCGTGCAGGCGCAGCTCTGGATCCGCGACAATCGGGCCGAGACGGCGCGGCTGCTGTCCAAGGAGGGCATCAACCGCTACACCCCGCATACGCTGCCGGCGCTGTCCAAGGTGCTGGCGCCGCCGCCCGAGGATCGCGAGCAGTACCTGGCCAGCGGCGCCATCCGGCACGCCGATTGGGATGAACGCCGCATCGACTTCCAGCCGTATCCGTTTCCCAGCTACACCGAGGAACTGGTGCGGCGGCTGCGCGACACGCTGATCGAGGCGGACCGCGGATTCCTGGCCGACCTGGATCCGGCGAGCGCGGCGGCCGAGTTGGTGGACGATCGCTATGTCCGGCGGGCAATCGAATCGGCCGGCGGCCTGTCGCGCTTCGGCTTTCCCGATGCCTACAGCCGGACCGAGATGGTGCAGGCGTGACGGGACGCGAGTCGGTGGCGCAGGCGCCGCACGAAACGCATGCCCCGCCGCAAGCCGAGCGGCGGTCCGCGGCGCCTTCCCGGCCCAAGACGGCCGCGGGCCTTGGCGTGGGCGCGCGCTACGCGCTCGGCCTGGGCGGGTTGGGCCTGCTGCTGGTGCTGTGGTGGCTGGGCACGGAGGTCCTGGCGCCGGCGGGCGGCATGGCGCGGCGCTTTGCGCCCGGACCCACCTTCGTCAGCCTGGGCGAATTGCTCACCAGCTCGGATCTGCCGCACCACATCCTGGTCAGCCTGCGGCGGATCGCGGTGGGATTGGGGCTGGCCTTGGCGATCGGCGTGCCGCTGGGCCTGGCGATCGGCAGTTGGCGCCGGCTGGAAGCCGCCGCATCGCCCGCCATGCAATTTCTGCGCATGATCTCGCCGCTGTCGTGGATGCCGATCGCGGTCATGGTGTTCGGGGTGGGCGACGATCCCGTCTACTTCCTGCTCGCGTTTGCGGCGGTCTGGCCGATCGTCCTGAATACGGCGGCTGGCGTGCAGCAGCTTGATCCGCGCTGGCTGCAACTGGCGCAAAGCGTGGCCGCGACCCGCTGGGAGACCCTGCGCAGTGTCATCCTGCCCGGCGTGATGGGCCATATCCTGACCGGCGTGCGGCTGGCGATCGGCATCCTGTGGATCGTCCTGGTCCCGTGCGAGATGCTGGGCGTGTCGGCCGGCATGGGGTATTTCATTCTGGACACGCGCGACCGGCTGGCCTATTCGGAACTGATGGCGATGGTGCTGATGATCGGCGTGCTGGGCTTTTTGCTGGATGCCGGCGCCCGGGCGTTGTACCGGTACTGGCGGGGGCAGTAGCGATCTGGGCTACCCGCTACTTGCGCGCGCTCTTGCCGTTTGCGGCGCACACCAGGTCCCGCAGTCGCCGCTGCACCGGGTCGCGCGTGACGGGCGCATTGCGGATACCCGCCACCGGGATGGATTCCACGATCGCCCCGGTGGCGTCGTTGCCCGTGTGGTGCAGGACCTCGGTGACGGTATAGGTATCGGCGGTGCAGTTCAGTGTGATGGGCTGAGTCACCGAGCCATAGGGTTGGCCGTTGGCCTCGGAAATACGGGGCTGGGCGTAGAACCAGGCCACCGTCACGGCCCGCACCGCCGGGCTTTCGGACACGGTGCGGATGGATTTGCTGTCGTAGAACACGCCCGGCATCGTCTGCGGGTCGACCGGCACCCAGGCTGGATCGTTGGCGGCGGCGCCATGCGCCAGCGTGCCGGCGCTCGCCGCGACAAACAGGGCCAGGGCGAGGAGGGCAGAAGGAGGCCTTGCGGTCATGGGCGATTCCGTGGTGTCGGGGCAGGGGCGCGCGTCCGGTAAGACGTGAGCGTGCGTTACGCCAGTATAGAGAACCCGGCGCAACGCGCTATAGTTCTGTCCGTTCGATAAATGTGGCTGGCGGCGTGGGGGGCTGGCATTATGCCCAGGATGCCTGGACCCAAGACCATCAGACTCGTGGCCGCCGGCCTGGCGGTCCTCTCGGCCGCCGTGCTGGCGCGGGGCATCTATCAGATCATCCCAATGGGCGATCCGCTGCCGCGCAGCGAGGTCATCGGCGAACTCAACGGCCCGGCACTGGCGTCGTACTCGCGCGTTGCCATCCAGCGTTACGGCGAACGCCAATTGCTGACCGGCCAGCTTCTGGTCACCGCCAAGGACATTGACGGCCTGGCGCAGGCGCCCGTGCTCGACACGCAGATCCCGGCCTTGAAAGATCGGCTGCAGAAGCAGCGCATCCAGCTCGCGCAGACGGGCGCCATCACCGCCATGGCGCATGGCCACGGCGATCTGGCCCTGACCATGCTGCAGACTGGCCGGTCCACCTCAGATGCCCGCAACCTCATTTATGGCGGACGGGGCACCGGCGTGTTCGAACTGCTGGCCTCCGTCAGCGGCGATACCGGCGTCACCCTGATCGGCGCGCCCGGGGGCGAGCCGCTGTATCTGATCACCAGCACCCTGCGCAGTCCGGGCGAAGGCGACCAGCCCGCTGCCTGGGATGCGCTGCGCTCCGACGACCTGGGCGTTACCTGGACCTACGATCCCGACGTGACGCTCGGCGTACCGCAGCTTCACACTGCCTTTCTCACCGACCGGTTGGCAATTGCGCTGGAAAACCACGAGACCGGCGTGCGCCTGCTGCATAGCTGCGACGGCGCCAGGCGGTGGTCGGCGACGCGGCTGAAAGAGCAGGTGTGGCCCGATTCGGCGGCGTTTGAGCGCAAGTTTGCCGAGACGGCGGAGCGGGACCGCAAGGCTTATGGCCCGGAGCAGCTTGGCTATGGCTGGTCGCTCTACCCGCTGGACGACACGCGCGCGGTGGGCTGGAGCTGGCGCACTCGCGTGCGGCCCGAAGGCCAGGACGCGCCCGAACTGATCGAGACGCGTCGCTTCGAGGTGCAATTCCAGGAAGGGGCGTCGCCGGCGTTCCGCATCACGCCGGACGTCGCCCGGGTGCCTGCGCAGGACGCCCACGCGCTCCTGACGCGCGATCAACCCGTCTTCGAAACCGAAGGCGACACCATCTATCAGCTGGATAAGACCGGCATGTCCTGGGTGAAGCGATCGCGCTCGCCCGATGTGCGCGGCGCCAGGTCGTGGATCGGGCAGGCGTGGTTCGGCCGCAACGCGTGGGTCATCAAGACCTACGCCGAACAGCTTTTCGCGGGCGACGAGTACACAAAGACCTACTTCTACAGCCGCGACAAGGGCAGGTCCTGGCGGCCGTTCCAGTTGTCGCACGAGCAGGAGCGCGGACTGCTGGGCCTGGACCAGACCGGCGACGCCTTGCTGTCGCTTGCCGAACGCAGCGGCAAGACCGTCATTCAGCGGTATCCGCTGGATTGAGCCCGCGTTTGCGACAGGCCCCCGTCTTGGCGATCAGCCGTCCGTCAGTCAGACGCTGATTCGCGGCTTGTGCGCGGTTCCTACGCGACTCGCGCCAGGCTAATCGGCCACCACGTAATCGGGATAACGCTTGCAGATTTCAGCCACCTGGCTGAGCGTGCCGGACAGGTGCTCGCGCAGCACCTGCTGCGCCCGGGCCGGATCCTGTGCGGCGATGGCATCCAGCAGCCGTTGATGGTCGTCCAGAATGCGTTCCGCCTTGCCGGCTTCGGGCAGATGCAGCCGGCGTAACCGGTCCAGGTGGCCGCTGTAGCGCTGCGCCATCTCCCACAGGCTGGCCACACCCGCGGCTTCGTGCATGTCGCGGTGAAACGCCTGATCCGCGTTGATGAACTGCTGGTACTCGCCGCTGGCGTGGGCGGCGCGCTGCAAGTCGATGGACGATTGCAGGCGCTGGAGCAACAGCGGATCGGGCCGCTGCGCCAGCAGATGGACGATCTCCAGTTCGAGCGAGCGGCGCAGGAAATGCGCCTGCCGCGCGGCGGCAATGTCGACCCGGCTGACCACCGTGGTGTGCTGCGGATAGATTTCGACCAGGGCTTCCTCGGCCAGCCGCATGAGCGCGTCGCGGATGGGCGTCTGGCTCAGGCCGTAGCACTCGGCCAGGGTGACGCGCGACAGCGGCGCGCCGGGCACGAGTTCCAGCGAGATGATCTGGCGTCGCAGGTGTTCAAAAACCTGGGGGGCCGCGTGGCGGGAGCGATCCAGTCTGAGCTTCTGGCTTTGCATCGAGTAAACAGGTCGAGGTTCCGCGCAGGGGCGGGCGGATAACGAATGCCGCAGTGTAGCGGGTTTCCACCTAGCTGACGCACTAATGTATTAGTGTTCAAATGCTTTGACTCTCACTCCGCATCCCCTCGTATCCCATGAAACGCACCTACGAAAGCTTGCGCAGCGCTGCCTGGATGGCCAAGGACGATCTGCGCTCCTTTGGCCACCGTTCCCGCATGATGCAGATGGGCTACGGCCCCGACGATTGGGCGGGGCGCCCCGTCATTGCCATCATCAACACCTGGTCCGACCTGAACCCCTGTCATAGCCACTTCAAGCAGCGCGTCGAAGACGTAAAGCGCGGCGTGTTCCAGGCGGGCGGCTTTCCGGTGGAACTGCCCGCGATTTCGGTGTCGGAATCCTTCGTCAAGCCGACCACCATGCTGTACCGCAACTTCCTGGCCATGGAGACCGAGGAACTGCTGCGCAGCCACCCGGTGGATGGCGCCGTCCTGATGGGCGGCTGCGACAAGACCACGCCGGGACTCATCATGGGCGCCATCAGCGCCGGCCTGCCGTGCGTCTACGTGCCGGCTGGCCCCATGCTGCGCGGCAACTGGAAGGGCAAGATCCTGGGTTCCGGGTCGGACGCCTGGAAGCTCTGGGACGAACGCCGCGCCGGCAAGATCACGCAGGAGCAATGGACCGAAGTGGAAGGCGGCATCGCCCGCAGCTACGGCACCTGCATGACGATGGGCACGGCCAGCACCATGACCGCCATTGCCGAGGCCATAGGCATGACGCTGCCCGGCGCCTCGTCCATTCCGGCGGCGGACGTCAACCACATGCGCATGTCGGCCGAGTGCGGCCGGCGTGTGGTCGAGATGGTCTGGGACGACCTGACGCCCCAGCGCATCCTGAGCGTGGCGTCGTTCAAGAACGCCATCAACGTCGCCATGGCGATGGGCTGTTCCACCAACGCCATCATCCACCTGGTCGCCATGTCGCGCCGGGCGGGCTGCGCCGTGGGCCTGGACGACTTCGACGCGGCCAGCCGCAAGGTGCCCGTCATCGCCAACATCCGGCCCAGCGGCGACACCTACCTGATGGAAGACTTCTTTTACGCGGGCGGCTTGCCGGCGCTGATGTCGCGCCTGCAGGATGCCCACCTGGACCTGTCGGCCATGACGGTCACCGGCAAGACGCTGGGCGAGAACATCGCCGGCGCCGAGGTCTACAACGACGACGTGATCCGCAAGCTGGACGAGGCGATCTACGACGAGGGCGCGCTGGCCGTGCTGCGCGGCAACATCGCGCCCGACGGCTGCGTCATCAAGCCCAGCGCGTGCGCGCCGCAATACCTGCGCCACACCGGCCCCGCGCTGGTCTTTGACGACTATCCCAGCATGAAGGCGGCCGTCGAGGACGAGAACCTGGATGTCACCGCCGACCACATCATGATCCTGCGCAATGCCGGCCCGCAGGGCGGTCCGGGTATGCCGGAGTGGGGGATGCTGCCGATCCCGACCAAACTGGTCAAGCAGGGCGTGCGCGACATGCTGCGCCTGTCCGATGCGCGCATGAGCGGCACCAGCTACGGCGCCTGCATCCTGCACGTGGCGCCTGAAAGCTACATCGGCGGCCCGCTGGCGCTGGTCAGGACCGGCGACACGATCACCGTGGACGTGCCCGCCCGCACCATCAATCTGAACATCAGCGACGAGGAACTGGCCGCACGCCGCGCGGCCTGGACGCCGCCGCCCAAGCGCTACGAGCGCGGCTACGGCTGGATGTATTCCAAGCACATCCTGCAGGCGAATGACGGCTGCGACCTCGATTTCCTGGAAACGGAGTTTGGCGCGCCCGTGCCTGAACCCTCCATCTTCTGATTCCCGTCCTTTTTAGATCCCCGATCAAATACCCGGAGCCATCGTGTCCCAAATGAATCCCGAAACCCGCGCCCGGCTGGCCGGCGTCAGCACCGCCACCCTGTGCACGGCGCTCTTCAAGCGCGGCCTGCGCAACCAGTTCATCCAGGACGTGCGCCCGCTGAACGCCAACCTGCCCAACATGGTCGGCCCGGCCTTCACGCTGCGCTACATCCCCGCGCGCGAGGACCTGAACACGATCAAGGTGTTTGAAGATCGTGCGCACCCGCAGCGCGCCGCGGTCGAGACCTGCCCGGAAGGCGCGGTCTTCGTCATCGACAGCCGCAAGGATGCGCGCGCCGCGTCCGCAGGCTCCATCCTGGTCACCCGCCTGATGAAGCGCGGCGTGGCAGGCGTGGTGACCGACGGGGGCTTTCGCGATTCGCCGGAAATTGCCGAGATGGGCTTTCCCGCCTATCACCAGCGTCCGTCCGCGCCCACCAACCTGACGCTGCACCAGGCGCTGGACATCAACGCGCCCATCGGCTGCGGCGACGTGGCCGTGTGGCCGGGCGATATCGTCGTGGGCGACCGCGAAGGCGTGGTCGTCATTCCGGCCCATCTGGCCGACGAGATCGCCCTTGAAGCCGTCGAAATGACCGCTTTCGAAGACTTCGTGACCAGCCAGGTGCAAGGCGGCGCGTCCATCCTGGGCCTGTACCCGCCGACCGATCCGGGCACGAAGGACAAATTCGCCGCCTGGCGCAAAGAACAGGGCCGCTGAGCCTTGCCGCCGGCACGACCGGCACCCCACACATACCTATAAAACAAGGCAGGAGACAAATCATGAACACGCAACGACGTGGCGCGCTTGCCGCGCTTCTGGCCGGTGCGGTCTTCGGGACGCTGGCGTTGCCCGCCAGCGCCGCCGACTGGCCCACGCAAAAGCCCATTTCCTATGTGGTGCCGTTCACCGTGGGCGGCTCGACCGACGTAGTGGGGCGGGTGCTGGCCCAGAAGCTGGGCGACCGCCTGAAACAGAACGTCGTCGTCGAAAACAAGCCGGGCGCCGCCGGCGGCATCGGCGCGACTTACGTCGCCAAGGCGCCGCCCGATGGCTACACCTTGTTCGGCGGCACGATCAGCACCCATGCCATCAACGCCAGCCTGTACAAGAACCTGAAGTACGACCCGGTGAAGGACTTCGAGCCGGTGTCGCTGATTGCCTTCCTGCCCAATGTGCTGCTGGTGGATCCGAATCTGGGCGTGAACTCGGTGGCCGACCTGATCGCGCTGCTCAAGCGCGACCCGACCAAGCGCACGTTCGCGTCCTCGGGGGCGGGCACCTCGACGCACCTGGCCGGTGAGCTGTTCGCCGGCATGATCGGCGTGCCGCTCACGCACGTGCCGTACAAGGGCACGCCGCCCGCCATGGTGGACGTCTCGTCCGGCGCGGTGACGTTCATGTTCGACCAGATGACCGCGGCGCTGCCGCTGCTGCAGACCGGCAAGCTCAAGCTGCTGGCCGTTACCACCAAGGACCGCATCGCGCTCGCTCCGGAGGTGCCGACCATGCAGGAGGCGGGTGTGCCGGGCTTCCAGATGGCGTCCTGGCAAGCGGTGTACGCGCCCAAGGGCACGCCCAAACCCATCCTGGACAAGCTGGCCGCCGAGATCGCCCTGATCCTGAAAGAGCCCGACGTGCAGGAAAAACTGGGCAAGACGATGGGCATGGAACTGGTCGGCAGCACGCCGGATGAGCTTCGGGAGCTGATGGCGACCGAGATTCCGCGCTGGGCGGAAGTCGTGAAGAAGTCGGGCGCGTCGGTCGAGTAAGACGACGTTTGCCGAAGGCGCGCCGGGGGGTAGGCGGTGCGCCTTCGGCGCCTGGATCATGTATCACCCGCGTGGGATACGCAGCTAGTGCGGGCGGGGCCGCGCAGCGCTAAGCTTATGAGTCGACGGTGTTCAAGGAGTAGCACCATGACCGACATCGACAAGGCCTTCACCGGTTCGATTCCGAAGCTTTACGACACCCTGATGGTCCCTATGATCTTCGCGCCCTATGCGGCGGGCATGGCGGCGCGGGTCGCAGGGTTTTCGCCGCGCGCGGTGCTGGAAACGGCGGCGGGCAGCGGCGCGGTCACACGGGCGCTGGCGCCGCGGCTGGGTGCCGGGACGCGCTATGTGGCGACCGATCTCAATCAGCCCATGCTTGATTACGCAGCCGCCCGCCAGCCCGAGGGCGGCCGTATCGAATGGCGGCAGGCGGATGCCATGCACCTGCCGTTTGAAGACGAAATCTTTGACGTCGTGTGCTGCCAGTTCGGCGCGATGTTTTTTCCTGATCGCATCGGCGCCTATGCCGAGGCGCGCCGGGTCCTGCAGCCCGGCGGGCGCTTTGTCTTCAGCGTCTGGGACAGCGTTGAAGAGAATGAATTTGCCGGCGTTGTCGAGCAGGCCGTCGCCGAGATGTTTCCGGGGGACCCACCGGTCTTCATTTCCCGCACGCCGCATGGCTACCACGACAAGGTGCGTATCCAGGATGACTTGCGCCGGGCAGGCTTCGAAGACGTCCAGATCGAAACGCACGAGGAAGTGAGCCGCGCGCAGTCCGCCCAGGAAGCGGCAACCGCCTATTGCCAGGGCACGCCGCTGCGCAACGAAATCGAAGCGCGCGACGTCAGCCTGCTGGTGCCCGCCACGGAGCGGGCGGCGCAGGCCCTGGCCAATCGCTATGGGGCCGGCGCGATCACAGGAAAGATCCAGGCGCACCTGGTCATCGCGACTAAGTAGCGCAAGCCGAACTCCTAGTTGGCGGGGGCGCGTGCGCGTTTGACCAGGTCCAGAATGATCCGGAACAGTTCGTCGCGCGCGGCTTGCTGGGTGATGTCGCCTGCGACAGCGGCCTGCGACAGCGCGTCGGCCGCGCCCAGCATGCCCCACAGACCTGCCAGGGAAACGCCTTGCGGGCCGGCGAACGGCGCGAGGATGTCCTGGCATTTCCTGATGAACGCGTGCTGATACTGCGTCTTTACCGCTGCCAGTTCCGGGGAGCCGTTCAACGCCGCGAGCACGCCGGGGATTTCACGCCCTTGCGCCGACACGCATTCCACGTACCGGGTCGCGATGACATCTGCCTTGGCTTGCAGTGTGGCTTTGCTGGCAGCAATGGCGTCGTCGATGATCGCGGTCTGGCGCTGGTCGAAATCCTGGTATAGCGCCGCCAGCAGCCCGTTGCGTGTGCCGAAGTGGTCGTAGACGACGGGCTTGGAGACCCCGGCCTGCTCAGCTAGACGACCCAGCGTCAACGCGTCCGTGCCTTCGTCGCGGATCAGCGCCCAGGACACGTCGATGAGCTGGCGTTGCCGCGCGTCCTTGGACAATCGGCGGCGGGGGGAGGGGGCGGGTGGGGACGTCATCTGGGGTCTCTTTGAGGTCGGGCTCACGGCTGCGGGGCAAAGATCCGCTGGCCGATGGCCCGCGCGGCGGTCAGGTGCGCTTCGGGGTATCCGGCGTCGGACGCCACCAGCAGATCGGATGTTGCCACGCGCGCGCCGCAGTAGCCGAAGATACCGTGATCAATTTGCGTCTTCATCGCGCCGAAGTAGCCGTGCCGCGCATACGTGCGCATGTCGGCGCCGCCGCTGGCGACCAGATGCACCTGCAGCCGCTGCAAGCGTTTGACCACCTTGCCGTCGGGGATGGCGTCATAGGCCCAGCCATTGGTGAACACGCGGTCGATCCAGCCCTTCAACAAGGCGGGAAACGACCACCAGTGCACGGGATACACCAGCACCAGCGCGTCGGCCCGATCCAGGCGCGCGTGTTCGGCGGTCACGTCGGCGGGCGGGTTCGAGCGGGTCAGATGCAGGTCCACGTCGGCCTGGGTGAAGCGGGGGTCGAAGCCTTCGGCGGCCAGGTCCGCTACCTCGAATGTATGCAGCGGTCCGGTTTCCGGGACCTGCTGCGCGGCCTCATGTGCGTCCCCATCCGCGACCCCATGCGCGACATGTTGGGCGATGGCGTGTGTAAGGGATTTCGCGTCGGGATGAGCAACAACGATAAGCGCGTGCATGGCGATTTCCTTTGATTCAATGAATTAACCTACTAATCGTAGCCTACGAATAGTAGGTTAAGCCAGCAAAACCTGACGCCTCACGCGGGATTCGCCACGCCCGGCCGTTCACCGCCCGGGGATCGATACGGTTATCGTGTCGCCAGATCAGTCCCCATCGGAGGAACCATGACCTCGCGAACGGCATTGTTCGACCTGCGCTCGGAGCAGGGCGTGTTGCGGATATCCATCGCGGTCACGCTTTGCATTGCCGTCATCGGCATCGGCTTCGGCGTGGCCTCGGGATCGTTTTCCATCGTCTTTGACGGCGTCTATTCACTGGTCGACGCCAGCATGAGCGCGCTATCGCTGGTGGTCGTCCGCCTCATCACCTCGTACGCCACGTCCCGGCAACTGCCGCGCAAGCTGCGCGAGCGCTTCACGATGGGGTTCTGGCACCTGGAACCCATGGTGCTCGCGCTGAGCGGCATATTGCTCAGCGGCGTGGCGATCTACGCGCTCATCAATGCGATCAGCAGCCTGCTGAAAGGGGGGCGCGATCTGGAATTTGGCCTGGCGCTTGTCTATGCCGTGCTGACCCTCACGGCCTGCGTGGCGATCGCGCTGGCCGAGGCGCGCGCCAACCGCCGGATCCGGTCGGCATTCCTGCACATGGACCTGAAGGGCTGGATCATGTCGGCCAGCATTACGGCGGCGCTGCTGGTGGCGTTCTGTATCGGTTTTGGCGTGCAGGGCACGCGATGGGAATGGATTTCGCCCTACATCGACCCGGCCGTGCTGGCGGTGGTGTGCGCCGTGATCATCCCCTTGCCGCTGTCGGTCATCCGCCAGGCGTTGTCCGAGATGCTGCTGGTCACGCCTGCCGATCTGAAACAGCACGTGGACTCGGTGGCGCAGGCCTTCGTGCAGCGCCATGGCTTCGCGTCGTATCGCGCGTACGTCGCGAAGGTCGGCCGTTCGCAGGAAATCGAGTTGTATTTCATCGTGCCGGCCGAGACGCCGGCGCGGGGCATCGGGGCGTGGGACAGCCTGCGCGACGAGATCGGGGAGGCGCTTGGCGCCGACAGCCCCGATCGCTGGCTGACGGTGGTGTTCACCGGCGACCCGGAGTGGGCGGAATAGGGCCAGCGCCGGAGCCAGCGGCCGAGCGCCTATTCAAAGACACGCTGCCATCAGGAATACGGGCAGCGTTTCCCAGACCACCGCCACGGCCGACAACCAGCACAGCGCCGCGCAAAGCCAGGCATGAAACGGCGGCGAGCCCTGCGCGCGCACCCGCGCACGCTGGCGCCACGCGGCCAGCGCCATCCCGGCCAGCGCCGCCGCGCTGCCCGCGACGATGATCCATGACGACACCGGCAATCCCAACCAGAGGCCCGTCAGCGCCGACCGGGCGCACGCCAGCGCGTTGACGATGTAGATGAACAGAAAATGCGCCAGCCAGATCAGCGGGCCGGCGATGAGGTACAGCAGTTCGACCGAGAAGCGCGTCCTCATGGCTTATCCCGTCAGCCGCGGAAAGGCGTGCAGCAACGCCAGTGCGATCAGCCCTTGGGCCACGGTGTAATACATCATCGCCCGGGTGGTGTCGAACGCCGCGCGGCGCGTGGGACTGAGTCTGCCCGCCAGCGACCGCGCCACCATAAAGATGGCCATCACGACTGAAAGACCGCCAAACAGGGCCTGCAGGCCCGCGACGGCGTAAGTTGCTGCCGTGTAGGCGGTGGCTTGGGGGCGCAGGCCGGTTTGCCAGTGCGCGGTCAGGTCCAGCGCGGGCGCCGCGGCCAGCAACAGCGCCGCGCCGGCGACACATCCGCGCAGCGCCGCTTGCCGGTCCTGCGTCATCAGCCGCGACGCGGCCGCTGCAAGGCCCGCGCCAGCCACCAGCATGACTGCCGACAGCATCGGCAAGCCCGGCGAGGGCAGCGCGTTGGCGGCGGGCCAGGCCTGCGGATTCGTGGTCCACAGAAACAGGTAGCTGAACAGCAACGATCCGAAGATGCTGGCGCACACAATCAGCAGCATCACCATCGCCCACGACGCATGCGACGCGCTGCCCGAACACAGCATGGGCAGCCGCAGGCCGCCGCCGATGTCCACCGGCGGGTAGTCGGGGCCGGTGTCGGCATCCCACAGCCAGCGCCAGAGCGACACAACGGCCAGCACGCCAAACGCCGCCGCCAGCGCCATCAGCTTGAAGGTCAGCAGCAGAAAGAACCCGGCGGTACCCACGGCGGCAAGCAGCGGCGACCATGCGGGGCCGGGTAGCGGGAGCACATAGTCGGGGCGGGCGTCCAGCGCGCTGGTCACCAGCGTGGTACGCAAGCCGGCCGGCGCATTGGGCAGGTAATGCTGGCCGTCGTCCACCTGCTGTGCCAGGCCAGGCTGATCCCACAGCGGTTCGCGGCTGGTGACCGTGGGCACGCTGCGCAGTCCGTAGCTGCCGCTGGGCAGCCACTCCAGCGTGCCGGCGTCCCAGACATTGCCCGCATTGTTGTCGATGGTTGGCCGGAAGTTGCGCGCCAGATCGATCAGAAATATCAGCACCCCGGCGGCGATCAGGTAGGCGCCCACGGTCGACAGCAGGTTCAGCGGACCGAGCCCCTGGCTTTCGGCGTAGGTGTAGACGCGACGCGGCATGCCGGCCAGCCCCGTGAAGTGCATCGGAAAGAACGCGACGTTAAAGCCCACGAACATCAGCCAGAAGGCCCAACGGCCCAGCCGCTCGGACAGCCGCCGCGCGCTGATGAAGGGCGTCCAGTAGTAGAACGCCGCGAATAGCGGAAACACCATCCCGCCGAACAGCACGTAGTGCAGGTGCGCGACGACGAAGTAGGTGTCGTGCGCCTGCAGGTCGAACGGAATGACGGCCACCATCACGCCGGTCAGGCCGCCAATGACGAACACGAAGAAGAATCCCAGGATGAACAGCGTCGGCGTCCTGAGCGGGCGCAGCCGGACAGCGGCGGCAATGGTGGCGATCCAGGCGAATATCTGGATGGCGGTCGGCACCGACACCGCCATGCTCGCTGCCGACGCGAAGCTGAGCGACAACTGCGGAATGCCGGTCGCGAACATGTGGTGGACCCACAGGCCAAAGCTCAGGAATCCCGTGGACACGACCGCCAGCACCACCAGGCGATAGCCGACCAGCGGCGTGCCGGTCATCGCGGGAATCATCATCGACACCATGCCGGCGGCGGGCAGGAAGATGATGTAGACCTCGGGGTGGCCAAAGAACCAGAACAGGTGCTGCCACAGCAGCGGATCGCCGCCGCGCTCGGCAATGAAGAACGGCATGTCGAACGCGCGCTCCAGCTCCAGCAGCGCCGTGGCCACGATGACCGCGGGAAACGCGATGATCACCATCCCGCAGAACACCAGCATCACCCAGGCGAACACCGGGATCTTGTCCAGCGTCATGCCGGGCGCGCGCGTGCGCAGGATGCCGACGGCCAGCTCGATGGCGCCGGCAATTGCCGAGATCTCGATGAAACCGATGCCCAGCAGCCACAGATCGGCATTCACCGCGGGCGAGTATTTGGTGCTGGTCAGCGGCGGATACATGAACCAGCCGCCGTCGGGCGCCAGCCCCACGAAGATGCTGCAGAAGAACACCAGCCCGCCGATCGCATAGGCCCAATAGGCGTAGGCCGACAGCCGCGGAAACGGCAGGTCGCGCGCGCCCAGCATGTTGGGCAGCAGCAGCACGGCCACCGCCTCCACGGCCGGCACCGCGAACAGGAACATCATCACCGTGCCGTGCATGGTGAAGAGCTGGTTGTATAGCTCGTGGCCGATCAGGTTGCTGTCCGGCGCGGCCAGCTGGGTGCGCATCATCAGCCCCAGTACGCCGGCCAGGATGAAAAACAGCAGCGCGGTGCCGATGTACAGCAGGCCAATGGACGTGTTGTTGACCACCGTGAGCGCCCGCCATCCCGTGGGACGCTTCCAGGCGCGTTCGAGCTGCTCGAGTTCGCCTTCTGGCCGCGGCAGCGCATTGGGAAGCTCGGTCGAGGATGTCTGGCGCGTCACTTCAGGCTTTCCAGGTAACGGGCCACGGCGCGCAAGTCATCGCCAGGCCATTGGTCAAAGGACGGCATGCCATTGCCGGGTTTGATCTGCTGGCTGCCGGCGATCCAACCGCCCATCGCACCTACGTTGTTCGGCAATATGCCCGCCGCAAGGGACCGGCGGCTGCCCACATGGGTGAGGTCCGGCCCCAGTGTGCCGCGTGCCGCGGTGCCGCGTACCGTGTGGCATTGCGCGCAGGCCTGCGTGAATCGTTCGGCCGCTGGCTTGAGCTCGGGGTCGGGCGCGCGTGCCGGCTGGCGTTGTGCCTGCACCCAGGCGTCGAATGCTTGCGCGTCCACCGCTTGCACGTCGAACAGCATCTGCGCGTGTTGCGCGCCGCAATACTCGGCGCAATGGCCGCGAAACGTACCCGGCGTCCGTGCCAGCGCGCGCATCCGGTTCACGCGGCCGGGGATCATGTCGAGCTTGCCGCCCAGTTCGGGAATCCAGAAACTGTGGATCACGTTGTCGGACTTGAGCAGGAATTGCACCGGCTTGCCCGTGGGAATGCGGATCTCGTTGGCGGTCTCGAACAGCAAGTCGCCGGACGCATCCAGATAGCGCACGCGCCACCACCACAATTCGCCCGTGACTTCGATGCGCGCGGCGAACGATGCCTTGTCACGGGCCGCCGATGGGGAAGGGGTCAGCACGTAGATCAGCAGGGCGGTCAATGCCACGACGGGAAACGCGATGCCCGCGCCCACGATGAGCCCGGGCCGCGAAAGCCGCCGGCGCAGCGTCGCAGGACCGAACATCGCCAGCGCCAGCATCGCGGCCACTGCGGCGAAGATCGCCGCCGCGCCCACGTACAGCACCCCGCCGATCTCGGCGATCCGCGCGGCGTCCTCACCGCTGGGTTGAGCCGAGGCGGCAACGGGCAACGCGGCGGCGAGCACGATAGGTAGGATATTCGCCATGTTCTTGTAATGGATGATCCAGCGCGCGATGGCCGACCCGGCCAACGGGCTGCCGGCCCGCGAGATGCTCCGTCAGCATGTTTCGTGCCCGCGTGCGCACAAGCAACGCAGGCACAAGAGTTGCTGGCCATTCGAGGTTCTGCGCCGACCCGCGCGATTCAGGAGACGGCCTTGCGCCGGATTGCCCGACCCAACCGCCTGCTACCGGCCCTGGCTGCGATGTTGCTGCTGGGCGCCTGTCAGGACGACAAGCCGTCGCTCTTTCCCGCAGACGGAGCGGGGGGATTGCGCGAACGGGCCGACCCCGATCGAGGCCGCCGACTGATCGCCGAACACGGCTGCACCGCGTGTCATACCGTGCCCGGCGTCAGCGGTCCGGCGTCCCGCGTCGGCCCGCCCTTGGGCAACATGGCGCGGCAGGCGTACGTGGCCGGGCTGCTGCCCAACACCCCTGACAATCTGGTGCGCTGGCTGATGGATCCGCCTGCGGTGAACCCCCGGACGGCCATGCCCGACACCGGGCTGCAACAAGCCGACGCCGAGGATATCGCCGCCTATCTGATGCTGCGCGCCGACCGTAAGGCGAGTGCACCATGAAGCGCTGGAAGCGCACCGCCGCGCTCACGCTTGTTGCTGCCGCCGCCACCGCCGGCGCGGTGGGTGGCGCCGTGGTGTATTTCGGCATGTATGACGTGACCGCCACGTCGCCGCACACCACGCCGGTGCACCATCTGCTTGATGTCGCGTTGACGCGGGCCGTGAAGATGCGGTCGGCCGACATCGTGCCGCCCGAGCTGGACGCGGCCGAACGCATCCAGAACGGCTCGCACCTGTACCGCGCCCACTGCGCCCAATGCCACGGCGGGCCGGGGGTGGCGCCGCAGCCGTACGCGCTGGGGCTGAACCCGGCGCCGGCTGCGCTGGTTGCGACCGCGCGGATGCGGACGGCGGCCGAGATTTTCTGGGTCACACGGCAGGGCATCAAAATGACCGGCATGCCGGCGTGGCAGTATCGGCTGTCCGACGACGAGATCTGGGATGTGGTGGCGTTTCTGCGTGTGTTGCCGGGTCTGTCCGCCGAAGACTATCGGCGCGGCGAAGATGACCAACCGCCCGCCACGCCGCTTGAAAAGGTCCAGCCGGCGGCCCGCGTAGGAGATGCCCGGGCCGGCCGCGATGCGCTGCAGCAATATCTTTGCGTGACCTGCCATGCGATTCCGGGCGTGCCAGGCGCGTGGAACTACGTGGGCCCGGCGCTGGATCAGATGGGTGAGCGGCCGTACATCGCGGGCGTCCTGCCCAATACGCCCGCCAATATGGAGCGCTGGCTGCGCAATCCAACAGACGTCAAACCGGGCACGGCCATGCCCGGCCTGGGCGTCAGCGAACAGGACGCCAAGGATATCGCCGCGTTCCTGCGCACATTGACCGAGGGGCCGTGAACCGCTTGTCTGCGTGACAGGGGGCCGCGTGCAGGAACGGCACTTGCTCGCCTGCTAATCACCTTGGTGCACCGGAGCCTTTCCATGACGCAACCGAAATCCGACAACGCCCGGGATTCCATCCCCGGCCAGCCCGACGTCAACAAAGGCGCTTTGCGCCCGTCCGGCCATGCCACGACGCCGGAGCGCGTGCCTGACGTGGACCACCCGCCGCGCGCACGCAGCCATGATCAGCCGGGCTTCGATCAGGCCGTGGCGCAGGAAGAAGCCGAGGCGCGTAATGGCACGCTGCCTGGCAGCAACGACACGCGTCCCGCGCCGGACCGCGACGAGGAAGAGAAATGATCGTTGAAGTCTTTCAGCGCGCGGATGGCCACTGGGGTTTTCGTGGCATCGCCTTGCTGGGCGTTCAGGAGGACGCGGGCTCTTATCCGACACGCGACGACGCCGCGGCAGCCGCCCGGGTCGCCTATCCGGGCGAGACGGTCTCCGAGGTAGACGCGACGATGGATACCCCGCCTCAACCGCACTCGGATTGAATCCGCGTCAGTACCGCGCGCCTCGCGTCAATATCGCCCGGCGGCCAGCGCGTCGTGCAGATATCCGTCCGCGTCTGGCCGTGCGGTAAGCATGTGCCGCACCCACGCGTCGCGTTCATGCGCGATCACGGCCAGTTCCCATACGCACGCCAGCGCGGGCGCGTTGACCGGTGTAAACGCGTCCGGCCGGGCCAGCGGCGCGGAGAGCATGCGCTGGCACACGATGCCGCCGGAGATCCACCAGTCCACGAGCAGCCACACGGCTTCCTCACCTACGTGCGCAATGCAGTAGCCAAGACCATGGGTGCGCGGACCGACAGCGTGTTCGTTGAGTACGCCGCGCACGGCGGCGCGGACTGACGCGGTGACGGGATTGGACAGGATCGGACCCGCAACGTCCGGGTCGCGGTGGATGCCGTACGCCTTGATCGAATGACCTGCCTCGCGCCACACGCCCAGCGTGGCAATGCGGCGGGGGGAATAAGGTTCGGGAGGAAGCGTCATCTCGTGCGTGGCGGTCGGAAGATTGCGCAATTCTACTGGCGCCCGCGCGACCAGCCCAGCCGCCGCGCGCCCAGCACGATGCCGGTGGCGGACACGGCCAGGCCGCCGAGGCTCAAGAGGATAAGCGCCAGGTCCCGCCCCACACCGGCATTCAGCAGGGCGGGCGTGTCCCAGCTATGCAAAAAGTAGAAGAGCCAGCGTCCGACCCGCTGCGCGCCGGACAGGCTGAGCACCGGTTCGCCGGTGCGCAGATCCACGTAGACGCGGTCGCCGGCCGGGGTGTCGAAATCCAGGCGAAGGACTGGCAGCCCGCGTGGTGCGCCGCCGTTCATCGCTTCGGCGTGGCGCGCGTAGTAGTAGGCATCGTAGTGATCGAGCAACGTCGCTTGAACGGTCGCGCCGGGAAACAGCGCGCGCGCGGCGTCAAGGACTGCTTCAGGCTGCCACGCCGGCTGCACGATCAATGCGCCATCCTCTCGGCGAACAATGCGGCTGCCTGCCATCGCGTCGCGCGCCAGCACGTACGGCTGGCCCGCCATCCGGCGCCATTCGAGCTGAACGGGTTGAAAACCCGCATCGTGCAGCACCTGCAGCACCGGCTGCGGGTCCGCGATCGGCGCGGCGAGTTGCGCGCCCGCCATGGCTTGCCGGTCAGGGCCGGGATCGGAGCCGGCGAATAGCCCGCCCGGATTCATCGACATCAGCCCGCTGAAGATCCAGGTGCAGACAAACGCGCTGAAGGCGAGGCCGATGATGTGGTGCCAGCGCATCCAGCCCTCGCGGTACGGCGTGCGCGCGCCCGTTTTGTAGCGGCCGCGAAAGCGCCATCGCCACACGCCGACGACCGTGCCGCTGACCGCCAGCACGGTGCAGACGGCCGACAGCGCGATCACCATCCAGCTCCAGACCGGATCGACGGACCGGTCGCGCGCCATGTACAGCCAGTGCAGCCACGCGCCGACGTAGTTCCAGCGCTGTTGCGCAATCGGTGCGTCCAGCACGACTTCGCCCGTCGCTGACGACACATACAGCGTGCCTGCGGCGTCTCCCTCCATGCTCACCTTATGCAGCGGGCGATGGCGGTCCAGCCCGCGCGAATGCGTCCAGCGGTCCTCGTCGATCAGGCCCGCATACCGGGCCGCGCCCGCAGGCCAAAAGGCATGCG
Source organism: Achromobacter spanius (assembly GCF_002966795.1). Taxonomy (GTDB): domain Bacteria; phylum Pseudomonadota; class Gammaproteobacteria; order Burkholderiales; family Burkholderiaceae_B; genus Achromobacter; species Achromobacter spanius_D. The sequence continues at coordinate 3,409,440 of NZ_CP023270.1, read as the reverse complement.
CCGCGGCCACGGCCATGTCCGCCGTCACCGCGCCATCAGCCTGGCCGGTTCGGGCGGACCAGGCGCGCGGGCCGTCCGGGGTTGGCGCGATGTAGGTCGGCTCGCCGCGCACCGATGTCAGCACGGCAAGTGTGCCGCCGGACTGCGCCGCGGCCAACGGCTTGAAAGCGTCCGCAGCCAGCACGGGCAGGCTGGCGAACCGCTCTTCGGGCGTCAGCTTCGGGTAGCCGACATACAGCATGACGATGCCGCTGAGAAACCACACCAGCATCAGCAGGCAGCCGCCGACCCCCAGCCAGCGATGCGCCAGGTAGGTCAGCCTGCGCAGGCGCGCCTTGACGTCCATGGTCGCGCCCCGCTCAGAAGCGGTGATTCAGCGTCAGCTCGAACCGGCGGCTCGGCCCATACATCCACTGGGTGTTGGTGTAGTAGGCGGTCGTGAAGTACGCGCGGTCGAAGATGTTGAAGCCCCGGGCCGTGATGGCGGTGTCCTTGTTCACATCCCAGCGCAGCGCCAGGTCTGTCGTGGTGTAGGACGGCAGTTCGATGGTGTTGGCGCTGTCCGCATACCGTTTGCCCACATAGCGCATGCCGCCCATTGCGGTCCAGCCCGGCTGGAAGTTCCAGCTCAGCCACAGGTTGGCCAGGCGTTGCGGCACATTGGGCGGGACATTGCCCGCGCGCGACACGGCCGCGCCGCCGACGGACTCGGAGAAGTCGTCGTACTTGGCCCGCAGCACCGTGGCATTGGCGTCGATCGTCCAGCCGGGCGCGACCGCCAGCGACAGCGACGTTTCCAGACCGCGCGACGATTGCTCGCCTACCTGCACCCGAAGGCTGGGATCGTCGGCGTCGCGCGACAGCAGATTGGTCTTGCGGATCTCGTAGGCCGCGAGTGTCCATTCGCCGCGTCCGTCCATGAAGTTCTGCTTCAGGCCGACCTCGATCTGCTTGCCGCGCGACAGCTCGAATGACGCGTTGGACGGGCTGATCATCAAGAGCCCGCTGACCGGATCGGCGGCTTCCGCGTATTGCGCATAGACGGCCAGATCCGGGGTCACGTCATACACGGTGCCGATGCGCCAGCCCACGTCGGAAAACGTCTTGGACAAGGCGCGCTGATCGGTGACCAGGTCGTCGCGCGTGACCTTCGCGTGGTCGTAGCGCAGGCCGCCGATGATGGACCACTTGCTGGTCAGCGCCAGGCGGTCTTCCATGAACAGGGCGAACTGGTCGGCCTTGTTGCGGTAACGCGGAATGAACGGCACGTCGCTCTGGTACTGCCCGTGAGCCGGGTCATACGGATCCACCGATCCCGAACTGCCCGTGTACGTGTTGTTGATGTGCTTGAACGTGGCGTGGTTGACATCGAAACCCACGGACACCGTGTTGTCCAGACCGGCCAGCGAGCCCTTGAAGACGGCGCTCGTCGTCAGCCCGGTCTGGGTCTGGTCATGCGTGATCTGCGTGTTGTCCGATCGGTCGATCAGGCTCGTCGCGGGGTTGTAGACGTAGCGTTCGGCATTGCGCCAATCACGGTCGCTCTGCACGTGGTAAAGGCGCGCGCGCACCGTGGTCGCGTCGTTCGGCGTCCAGACGGTGTCCAGCTGCGTCCACTGGTCGCGAAAGCGCATGAAGCTGTCGGCGACGTTGTAGTTCTGCTTGCGCACGGCGTCGTCCTGCTCGCCGTTGATCATCGGCGTGCCGAAATACCGCATCGGGCGCTGGTAGCCGTAGGCATAGCTCAACGTCATGTTCAGGTCGGGCGTGGCGTCCCAACGCAGCGCGCCGGAGAACGTGGCGTCGCCCGACTGGCCCCGGTCGACATAACCGTCCGTGTAGTTGCCGCTGACGTCCAGGCGATACGACAACGTATCGCTGAGCGCGCCGCCGCTGCCCAGGCCCAGCCGCGCCGTGTCTTGCGTGCCGATGGTTGCCTGCACCTCGTTCTGGATCGGCCCGCGGGTGGGGCGCTTGGGGATCACGTTTACGACGCCGCCGATCGCGCCGTCGCCGTAGATGACGGACGCGGGCCCGCGCAGCACCTCGATGCGCTCGACCGACCACGTGTCGAACGGAAACGTCAGGCCGACGCCGCCGTATTGGCGCAGTCCGTCGTACAGCCGCATGACCGACGTGCTGTCGGTGAAGCCGCGCACCGACAGGGCGCTGTTGCCGTTGCCGGGGTGGGGCGCGGCCGAGAAGCCCGGTGCGCGGGTGATCGCTTCGATCACGCTGGCGTCGCCGCGGGACTCGATCTGCTCTCGCGAAATGATGTCGACGCTGGCGGGCGTCTGCATGGGCGTGAGGCCCAGATTGGAGCCGGTGGAGGCCTCCGTGGTGAGCGCCGTGTCGGCGCCGCCGACCACGGTGATGGGGGCGAGCGTGGCGGGAGCGGTTTGGGCGGCAGCGTTGAAAGCGGCCAGGATCAGCGTCGTGCCGAGGCACGCGTGCGTACGAACGATGGTCAAGATGACCCCTCTTCTTTGTCTTCGACATGATCTGCCGCCGGCATGAAAGGCCGGTCGGCAAAGCGCGGGCGAAGAGGGGATGGCCGAGCAGGCGGCGCCGATGCGCTGGCGCCGTGGTGATGGCCCGTAGTGATGGCTTACGGGGGCTCCCGCTCTTCGCTGCCGTGCGCGGCGTCAGACGCGCGCGCGGCGAATCAGGAAGACAGGGAAGGCGGGGCGCGTGACCCTAGAGGCGGCCCCAGGGCCGGAAGCGGCGGCGTGGCCCGGTAGACGGGGATTTCGGGCGCGGCGTAGGCGGCCCGCGCGGACAGCACGGGCACAAGCCCCGTGTCCGGCAAGATCACGTGCGCGGCGAGGGCGCCAAAAGCGCAGGCCTCACCCGCAACGTGCTTGGAATCCTGCTCTCCCGGCAAGTCGAACGTCACGTTCATCGTGCCGCCGGCTTCGCACAGCGTCAGCATCAGCGAGGTCGTGGATGGCCCCGCCATGTAGCCGGTCGGGATGAAAGCGCGCAGCACAAAAGCGGCCATTGCCAGGCAGACGAGCAAGCGCCAAGGCAGGCCGCGGGGCTGAAACGCAGAGTCCCGGTGAATCGACATGGGCAGGATTCTATTACAGAACCTTACGCATTCGATCCGAATGGAAACGCATGCGGCGTTCGGTCGCAGGGCCCGCGACAGGCACACGACTTGCTGCGATGGGCCGAACGGGCCTTTGCTCCGGCCCGCAACTCACGAGGCGATCCAGTGACCCCACTCATCGAAAATCGGTACGCCCTTACCGTGCGCCCCATGCCTGCGGTGTTCCTTGCCGGGATGTTTCCCTTGTTTCTCGGCGCGGCACTCGCGGATGCTGCCTATGCGCAGACTTTCCACATCCAATGGAACAATTTCGCCTCCTGGCTGTTAGTCGGGGGCCTGCTGTTCGGCGCGATTGCGTTGCTGTTTGCGATCGTGGACCTGTTCCGGGCCACGCAGCGCGCGCGCGGCATCGTGCCCTATGCGGTGGTGCTGCTGGCGGCCTGGCTTGTGGGCCTGTTCAACGCGCTTCTGCACGCCCGCGACGCCTGGGCAAGCATGCCCACCGCACTGATCCTGTCCGCGGTGGGTGCCGTGCTGTCGCTGCTGGCGCTATGGCTGGGTTTTCGCACGCCGCACATCCGGGGGCCGCTATGAAGCATCTACGACTGATTGCCGGGCTGCCGCTGCTGGTGATGGCAGGCGTGTGCAGCGCGCAGGCCGGAGGCCAATACGGACCTTCCCCCGATCTGCCCAAGCCCGAACGCGGCCTGCTGCCCGATATGGTCATCGCCAAGCCTTCCCCGTGGGGCGACAAGGTGCCCACCGTTCCCGAGGGCTACAAGATTTCGGCCATTGCCACCGATCTGAAGATTCCCCGGCAGACGCTCGTGCTGCCCAATGGCGACATCCTGGTGGCCGAAGGCCGCGGCGGCAGTGCGCCCGATCTCAAACCCAAAGACGTGATTGCGGCCGTCATCAAGGCCCGGGGCACCAGCCCGGTCAAGGGCGGCAACCGGCTGACGCTGCTGCGCGACCCGGAAGGCGACGGCACCTACGAGGCTTCGGTTTTTGCTGAAAACCTCAACGCGCCGTACGGTCTGGCGCTGATCGGGAATCAGCTTTACGTCGCCAATCAGGACGCGCTGGTGCGGTTCGAGTACCAACCGGGGCAGACCAAGGCGAGCGGACCGCCCGAAGTCGTCACGCCGCTTCCGGCCGAGATCAACCATCACTGGACGAAGGCGCTGACCGCCAGCGCCGATGGGCAGTATCTGTACGTGGGCATCGGTTCCAACAGCAACATCACCGAACGCGGCATGACGGCTGAAGTTGACCGCGCACGGGTGTGGCGCGTGAATGCCAGCACCGGCGAATACAAGACCTACGCCACGGGACTGCGCAACCCGACCGCGCTCACGATTCAGCCCGACACCGGCCAACTGTGGGCCGTGGTCAACGAACGCGATGAGATCGGTCCCGATCTGGTGCCCGACTATCTGACGACGGTCAAGGAAGGCGCCTTCTACGGCTGGCCCTACAGCTACTGGGGCAAGAACGTGGACGACCGCGTCCGGCCGCAGGATCCGGCCAAGGTCGCGTCGGCCATCGCGCCCGATTACAGCCTGGGCTCGCACGTCGCGGCGCTGGGCGTCGATTTCTCGGACGCTTCCATGGGGGATCGCTTTGCCAACGGCGTCTTCGTCGGCGAGCACGGCAGCTGGAACCGCAAGGATCCGGTTGGCTACAAGGTGGTCTTCGTGCCGTTCACGGACGGCCGGCCATCTGGCCCGCCCGTCGACTTCGTCGCAGGCTTTCGCGACAGCGACGGCACGACGCGCGGCCGGCCGGTGGGCGTGACGGTGGACCCGAAGGGCGCGCTTATTGTCGCGGACGACTTGTCGAACACGATCTGGCGAGTCACCCCCACGCAGCCGGCACAGCCTGCGCAACCGCCCAAGCCGGTCGCTGCGGCGCGGCCCTGACAAACCATACCCAAGGCCTCCCACGCGATGCATCGCATCGCCGGGGGGCCGCGCAACAGGAGCAAACATGGCAACACTTCAAGACGTCAACATCGCCATCCTGGCTGTCGATGGATTCGAGCAGGTCGAGCTCACCGGCCCGCGCCACCGTCTGCATGAGGAGGGCGCGCGCACGGTGCTGGTGTCCGCCCGCACCGACCCGATCCAGGGCTTTCATCACGACAAGCCGGGCGACCGGTTTCCGGTGGACCTTACGTTTCTGCAGGCTGCATCGGAGCCGGATGTCTTTGACGCGTTGCTGCTGCCCGGCGGGGTGGTCAATGCCGATGAAATCCGGATGCAGCCCAAGGCGCAGGCGCTGGTGCGCGCGTGCTTTGACGCGGGCAAGCCGGTCGCGGTCATCTGTCACGGCGCGTGGCTGCTGATTTCTGCTGGCGTGGTCAAGGGACGCAGGATGACCAGTTGGCCGTCGCTGCAGGACGACCTGCGCAATGCAGGCGTTGAGTGGGTGGATGAGGAGGCCGTCGTCGACGGCGTCTTGGTGTCCAGCCGCAAGCCTGACGACATTCCCGCGTTCAATGAGGCGTTTATCGGTGTGCTGCGAAAGGCCGTCGAGGGGCGTGCGCGCGGATAGGCTGGCAGGCGGCAGCTACACAGGGAACATGAATGCGCCCACAGCGGTAAGCGCTACGGGCGTTTCAATGCCACCGTCACCAATACCGACGCGTTCTCCAGCGCAAAAAGCGAATGCGGCGCCCGGCCAGGCAGGTACATCAGACGGCCGGCGTCCAGGATGTGCGTGGCGCCGTCGGTCGAGACCTCCACGCTGCCCTCCAGGCATTGCAGGGTGATCTCTCCCTCGACGTCGTGCGAAGGCATGGTCTTGCCGGCCAGCAGCACCAGGCGCATGACCTCAAGATCCTCGGACTTGAACAGCGCGACCGACTGCTTCTGCGCAAGCGCCGCGCCATAGGGCTTCAGATCGATGACTTGCCCGGGATCCGCGTGTTTCAGGGCCATGATGGACTTCCTTCGCAGGGAGAAGAGGCCCCCACGATACCCCAGGCCGGCGCCGCGCGGCCGATCAGTTGATCTTGATGCCGCGTTCCTTGACCAGTTCCTTCCATTGCGCGGTTTCCTTGGCCAGGTGGTCGCGCAGCGCGTCCGGCGTGCTGCCGATGGGCTCGGCTCCGATCGAATCGAGCGTTGCCTTCACCTTGGGGTCTGCCAGCGCCGAACGCATGGCGTCGTTCAGCTTGGCCACCACGTCCGGCGGCGTGCCCGCGGGCGCGAAGGCGGCGAACCACGGCATCAGCTCATAGCCCGGCACGCCTGCTTCCTGCAGGGTCGGCACGTCGGGCAGGGCGGCCGAGCGCTTGGTGGTCGTGACGCCCAGCGCGCGCAGCTTGCCGCTGGCAATGTGCGGCTTGGCGGACGTGATGCTGTCGAACATGTAGTCGACCTGTCCGCCCAACAGGTCGGCGACGGCCGGGCCGCTGCCCTTGTACGGCACGTGCAACATGTCGACGCCCGTCATCGACACGAACATCTCGCCGGCCAGATGGATCGACGTGCCGACGCCGGCCGAGGCGTACGTGTAGTGCTTGGGCTGCGCCTTCGCCTTGGCGATCACGTCCTGCACGCTGGTCGCGCCGGTGCGTGCCGGATTGGTGACCAGCACGTTCGGCACCACGGCCAACAATGAGATCGGCGCGAAATCCTTGATGGGGTCGTAGTTCAGGTCCTGGTACAGCGCGGGATTGACGGCCATGCCGTTGGCGACGATCAGGATGGTGTAGCCGTCCGGCTTGGCGCGCGCCACGGCCGCCGCGCCGATATTGCCGCCCGCGCCCGCGCGGTTCTCCACGATGAACGACGTGTGGAGCTGCTTGCCCAGCGATTCGCCCAGTGTGCGCGCGATGCTGTCCATCGCGCCGCCGGGCGGGAAGGGCACGATCCACTTCACCGGGTGGTCGGGATAGGCATCGGCATGCGCCGCCGCCGCGCCCGCCAATAGCGACGCGGCCAGCATGGCGCGGGCGAAGGGTTTGAATACAGAACGCATGGAAGTCTCCGTGATTTTTTGACATTGGCGGCGGTGCGGATCCGATTCATACTCTGGCCGACCGCGCCTGAACGATGGAGGCAGTATCGCTTGCCTTTTTTCAAGGCGTCCAAGACTATATGGGTTTCAATTCATACCTTCAGGGTCTTAATCGTCATGGAGCTCAGGCACTTGCGCTATTTCCAGGCCGTGGCCGAGGCCGGCAGTTTCACGCAGGCGGCCGCGCGGCTGCATATCGCGCAGCCGCCGCTCAGCCGCCAGATCAAGCAGCTGGAGGAAGAACTGGGCGTGCTGCTGTTCGAGCGCACCACGCGCGCGCTACGCCTGACCGAGGCGGGCCGCTTTCTGCTGGAGCAATCGCGTCTGTTGACCGCGCGGCTGGACGAAGTGCTGGAAGGCACGCGCCGGTTGGGCCAGACGGAGCGGCGCTGGTTCGGCATTGGCTTTGTGCCGTCCACGCTGTACGGCTTCGTGCCGGAGCTGATCCGGCTGCTGCGCAGCGCGGACGATCGCGTTGAAGTGGGCCTGATGGAAATGAACACCTTGCCGCAGCTCGAAGCGCTGAAGGCGGGCCGCATCGACCTGGGCATCGGCCGCATCCTGCTGGACGACCCGGCCATCGAGCGCCGCGTGCTCATGACCGAACCCTTGTTGGCCGCCGTGCCGCTGCATCACCCGCTGGCGGGCCAGGGCAGCGTCTCGGTCGACCGGCTGGCGCGCGAGCCCTTCGTCCTGTATCCGGCGCGGCCGCGGCCCAACTACGCGGATCACGTGCTGGGCCTCTTTCGCGCGGCCGGCCATTCGCTGCAAGTGGCGCAAGAGGCCAACGAATTGCAAACGGCCATCGGCCTGGTCGCGGCGGGACTGGGCGTCACGGTGGTGCCCGCGTCCGTGCAACGCCTGCAACGCCAGGACGTCGCCCACGTGCGGATCGAAGCCGACGCGTTTGTGTCGCCCGTGATCGTCAGCTACCGCAAGGACGATGCGTCGGTATTCCTGGCGCGGGCGCTGGAGCTGGCGGGGGAACTCGCAAAGGAATAGGGACGGCGGCGCCCGGGGGCGCCACACGCGTTATCGTCCGGCCGCAGGCGAATACGCGCCCACCAATTCGATGATCCAGTCGATGAACGCGCGCAGTTTGGCGCTGACGTGGCGATTGGGCGGGAACGCCACGTACATGGGCATCGGATCCATCCGCCAGTCTTCAAAGACTGGCACCAATTCGCCTTGTGCAAGATGCGGCGCGGACATGTAATCCGGCAGCCACATCACGCCCATGCCTGCCAGGCCGGCCGCCAGGTACGCATTGCCGTCGTCCACGGCCAGCACATAGCGGCCATGCACGTTGACGACTTCGTTGCCGCGGCGCATGGCGTAAGGCAGCGCGCGGCCCGTGCGTTGCCAAAGGAAACCGACGATGCGATGGTGCGTGTCCTCAAGCTCGCGCGGGTGCGCGGGCTTGCCGGCCAGTTTCAGGTAGGAAGGCGCGGCATACACGCCCAACCGCAGGTCGCCGACGCGGCGGGCCATCAAGGATTGGTCAGTCAGCTCACCGCCGCGCACCACGCAGTCGACGTTTTCGCCGATCAGGTCGACGATGCGGTCGCTGACGCCCATGTCCAGCTGGATGTCGGGATAGCGCGCGTGGAAGGCCGGCAACGCGGGCACCAGCACCATGCGCGCCAGCGGACTGGGCACGTCCACGCGCAGGCGGCCGCGCGGCGCTTCAGCGGCGCTGGACAGGCTGGTCTCGGCGTCGTCCATGTCGGCCAGCAGCTTGATCACGCGCTCGTAGTACGCCGCGCCGTCGGCCGTGACATTGACCTTGCGCGTGGTGCGGTTCAACAGACGGACGCGCAGCCGCGCTTCGAGCTGCTGCACCAGTTGCGTGACGCTGGTCTTGCTCATGTGCAGGGTTTCGGCGGCCTTGGTGAAGCTGCCGGTCTCCACCACGCGCGCAAACGCGGTCATTGCGTCAAATCGGTCCATGGCTGCTCCGGATGGGGTCGGGATTGTTTGGATTCTACAAATAGTGATGGATGAAGTTGGCCGTTTATCCGCGCGGCGGGCGCTTTTACAGTTTGCCTATGTCAACGCGGGCGGTCTGAAGCCCCATCTTTTGGAGAATCCCATGAACAACCGTGACGTCGTCTTTCCTCCTCATCGCCACGCGCTGTACGAGCGCAACCGTTACTCGCCGGCCGTGCGTTCCAACGGCTTTTTGTTCGTGTCCGGCCAGGTCGGCAGCCGCGACGACGGCTCGCCGGAGCCCGATCTGCGTCAGCAGGTGCGCCTGGCATTCCAGAATCTGAACGCCATTCTGCACGCGGCTGGCGCGTCGTTCGACGACGTGGTCGACGTGACCGTCTTCATGGTGGATCCGCAGTCGCAGTTCGAGACCATGTGGGAAGTGGTGCCCGAGTTCTGGGGCGAGGCGCCGTATCCGAACATCACGGCGGTGGGCGTGACCTGGCTCTATGGTTTCCAGTTCGAGATCAAGGTCATTGTCAAACTGCCGGAGAGCGCGGCGGCATGAACGGACGGCAGGCCGGCGGCCGGATCGTGGGCCGGATCATGACGGGCCGATGACGCGCTCATGACCGGCGGAATACGACGACCTTGCTGGTCAGTTTTTGCAGCGCTTCGTCCCGCTGGTTCGACGTGACCGATTCCACCACCACGATGGCGCGGTCGGGTTTGGAACGGGACGGCGTGATGCTCAGCACCGTGCTCGTCACCTTGACCACGTCGTCGGGACGGGTGGGCTGCGGCCAGATCACTTCAGCGCCGGCGCCGATCACGCCGCGCGCCACGGGAAAGCTTTCGACCAGCAGCTTCATGGTCAGCGCCGCCGTATGCCAGCCGCTGGCCGCCAGGCCCTGGAACAGCGTGTCGCGCGCCGCGTCCGGATCCAGGTGAAAGGGCTGCGGGTCGAATTGCGAGGCAAAGGCGATGATCTGCGCCGCGTCCAGGGTGTGGGACTTGCTGACGAAGACGTCTCCGACGGTCAGGTCTTCAAGATAGATCAGCGGCGGCTTGCGGGTATCGGTCATGGGGGGCTCCGGCGGGCATCTGACTGGTTGGGCATTATGGGCGCGCGCCCGCCACTCCCGCAATGCCGGGGGGCGATGACCGACGCCAAAATCGGGTCCATAATCGGCATGTCCCGTTTTATGGATGTCGCACCATGGCTGAAACCCCCACGTCGTCGCAAGAGATCCGTCCACTGGAGATCGGCGACATCACGGTCATCGACAACACCAAGCTCAAGAAGGCCGTGACGGCCGCGGCGCTTGGCAATGCGATGGAATGGTTTGACTTCGGCGTCTATGGCTTTGTTGCCTTCGCGCTGGGCAAGGTGTTCTTTCCCGACGCCTCGCCCGCCGTGCAGACCATCGCCGCGCTGGGCACATTTTCCGTGCCATTCCTTGTGCGGCCGCTGGGCGGCGTGTTCTTCGGCGTCATGGGCGACCGCTTCGGGCGCCAGAAGGTGCTGTCGCTCACCATCATCATCATGGCCATCAGCACGTTCTGCATCGGCCTCATTCCCGCGTACGCCACCATCGGCATCTGGGCGCCCATTCTGCTGCTGGCGTGCAAACTGGCGCAGGGCTTTTCCGTGGGCGGCGAATACACCGGCGCGGCCGTGTTCGTGGCCGAGTACGCGCCCGACAGGCAGCGCGGCTTTTTGGGAAGCTGGCTGGACTTTGGCTCGATCGCCGGATTCGTCGTGGGCGCGGGCATGGTCGTGCTCCTGCAGACCATGCTGGGCGAGCAGACGTTCCTTGACTGGGGCTGGCGCATTCCGTTCTTCGTGGCCGGACCGCTGGGCCTGTTGGGCTTGTATCTGCGCCATGCCGCTGAGGAAACGCCGGCCTTCACGCAGCAGCTTGAACGGATGGAAAAGGAAGACCGCGACGCTGTGCAGGAAAGGCCGACGGTGTCGTTCCGCGAGATCTTCAGCAAGTATCGCCGCGCGTTGCTGGTCAGCATCGGCATGGTGCTGGTGACCAACGTCACCTACTACATGCTGCTCACCTACATGCCCACGTATCTGTCGGGCAGCCTGGGCTATACCGAAGGGCATGGCGTGCTCATCATCGTCGTCGTGATGGTGGGCATGCTGTTCGTGCAGCCGGTGGTGGGATTCATCAGCGACAAGATCGGCCGCAAGCCTTTCCTGCTGGCCGGCAGCCTGGGCCTGCTGGTCACGGCGATGCCCTCGTTCTTTCTTATTGCCAGTGACAATACGGCGCTGATCTTTCTGGGGCTGCTGCTGATCGCCATCTTCCTGAACTGCCTGATCGGGATCATGGCGGCCACGCTGCCCGCGCTGTTTCCCACGCGCATCCGCTACAGCGCGCTGGCCAGCTCGTTCAATGTGGCCATCATCTTTGCCGGTCTGACGCCCACGGTGGCTGCGTGGCTGGTGGAAGAGACCGAGAACCTGATGATGCCCGCGTACTACCTGATGGTGGCGTCGGTCATAGGACTCATCACGTCGTTCTTCCTGCCCGAGACGGCCAACCGGCCGCTGCGCGGCGAAACGCCCACGGCCTCCAGCCGCAAGGAGGCAAAGGTGTTGCTGCAGCAAGCCTACGAACACATCGAGCAGAGCGTCCAGGACGTCGATGCCGAAATCGCGGCGCTCGAAGAAAAACTCGATGCGCTGCGGGCGCGCCGCCAGCGGCTGGCCGACAGTCATCCGGATATTGAATAAAGGAGCGGGACATGAGCGTGCCATTCAAGCAAGTGGATGTATTCACCAGCGAACCCTATCGCGGCAATCCCGTCGCGGTGGTGCTGCAAGGGCAGGGGTTGACCGACGAGCAGATGCGGCGCATCGCCAACTGGACGAATCTGTCGGAGACCACCTTCGTGCTGCCGCCCACGCAGCCCGGCGCCGATTACCTGGTGCGCATCTTCACGCCGCAGGCCGAGCTGCCCTTTGCAGGGCATCCCACGCTGGGCACCGCCCATGCGCTGCTCGAAGCCGGCATGGTCGCGCCGCGCGGCGGCAAGCTCGTGCAGGAATGCGCGGCGGGCCTGATCGATCTGTCGGTCACGGACGCGGCCGGCGGCAGCCCGCTCATTGCCTTCACTTTGCCGGAACCCAGCCTGGCCGAGCTTGGCGCGGATCTCGTCGACGAAATGGAAGCAATACTGGGCTCGGCGGTGATGCACGATCCGGCCCCCAAGCTGGTCAACGTGGGCCCGGTGTGGACGATCGCACAATTGCCCAGCGCGCAGGCGGTGCTGACGCTGCGGCCGGACTTTGCGCGCATGGCCGACTTCGACCGCCGCAACAACGCCGCCGGCATCGTCGTGTACGGCGCGTATGGCGAAGGCGCGGAAGCCGCCATCGAGGTCCGGGCGTTTGCGCCCAGCCTGGGCGCCAACGAAGACCCGGTCTGCGGCAGCGGCAATGGCTCGGTTGCGGCGTTCATCCGCGACGCGGGACAAGTGACGCAGTTCGGAACGGACTACCTCAGCACGCAGGGCGCCGTGGTCGGGCGGTCGGGCAGGCTGAGCATCTCGTTCGATGCGAGCGGCGCCATTCGCGTGGGCGGGCAATCCGTGACCTGCATCGACGGGCGCATCGCGATTTGAAACGGGGCCGGCATGACCGCGATGCGTGCCCGGTTTTCTGCGGGCGCAGCGTGGTCTATGCTTGAACGTCGCGCATTGCAGCACTGTTTGAGCGCATCACTTTCCTGCCAAGGAGGAGCAAGATGGCCAGCAAAAACACCGTTTGCCTGTGGTACGACGGCGACGCCCTGGAAGCGGCGACCTTTTATGCCAAGACGTTCCCGGACAGCAAGGTGGGCACGGTACACCGCGCGCCCGGCGACTATCCCTCGGGCCAGCAGGGCGACATCCTGATGGTCGACTTCACGGTCATGGGCATCCCCTGCGTCGGGCTCAATGGCGGCGACGCCTTCCAGCACAACGAATCGTTTTCCTTTCAGGTCGCGACCGACGATCAGGCCGAGACCGACCGCCTGTGGGACGCGATCGTGTCGAATGGCGGCCAGGAGAGCGATTGCGGCTGGTGCAAGGATAAATGGGGACTGTCCTGGCAGATCACGCCCAGGGCGCTGCTGGCCGCGGTCACGGACCTGGACCAAGCCGCTGCCAGGCGCGCGTTCGAGGCCATGATGACGATGCAGAAGATCGACATCGCAACCATCGAGGCAGCGCGGCGGGGGTGATGTCTCGGCTTGCGAACGCCGCCTGACGGGCGCGCAAGTTCCAGCGATCGGAAGTGAGACGGTATGGGGCCAGATCAGCAAATGATCTGTCCATGGGACAAAATTTCGGGGCCGGATGGCGCGCGGTTGGGCGCCGCCCGGCGTGACGCAAAAGCACATCCGGAAAAGGTGAAATGACACGTTTTCACCGTAAAATCCCGCAGCCGCCGCGAGTTTTCGGCGAAATCTCCTGACTTTCGAGATGTACGTCGATCTTCTCACTCTGTACCTTCTGGCAGTCGGAACACTGCTTGTCAGCGCCGGCCTCATGTTCTGGGAACAGCGGGCCAACCCCACACGCAGCAAGGAATTACGCATCCTGGCTTCAGGCTTCGCCACGCTTGCCCTCGGCTGCGCGGCGGCCTTGTACCGTCGCGACCTGCCCGGCGTCAGCGGCGCGGCCCTCAGCAACCTCGTCATCCTCGGCGGCTATCTGCTTGTGCTCAATGGCGTCGCCGCATTGAGCGGACGGCGCTACGTGCGCACGTCGCTCTGCGTGCTGATCGGCATGGGGCTGACCTGGGTGATCGGCGGCGTGCGTTGGCTGGACGTGATGTGGACGTATGTGAGCTCGGTGCCGATTGCGCTGGTCAGCGGACTGACGGCCTGGGAGGTGTACCGCTGCCAGGCGCTCAAGCCGCGGCGCTCGCGCTACATTGTCATGGCCGTTGCCGGGGTGCATACGGCCCTTTATGCCAGCCGGGCGTTCATCCTGCCCTGGTTCGCCTCTCAACCCGTCCTGGCGCTGGCCGGCAAGCTCACCATCTACGAGGGTGTGCTGTATTCCGTGGTGCTGCCGATGACGCTGCTCAAGCTCATCCGCGACGAAACGCACCGCCAGCTGCTGCTGGAATCGCAGACCGACTATCTGACCCGCCTGGGCAACCGGCGCTGGTTCTTCGAGCAGGGCGCGCGCATCCTGAACGGCAAGGAAGGGCGCGGGTCGGTGTCGGTGCTGGCGTTCGACCTGGATCACTTCAAGTCCGTGAATGACCGCTACGGGCACGCGGCGGGCGATCAGGTACTCAAGTCCTTCGCCGAAACCGCGCGCGAGGTGCTGGGCCACGACACCATACTTGCGCGCATCGGGGGCGAGGAATTCGCCGCGCTGCTCTGGGGCGACGATGCGAAGGGCGCCCACACGTTGGGCAAGGCGATGGCCGAGCGCTTTGCCGTGACCGTCTCGAACCGTATGGACAACATCGGCATTGCCGCGACGGTCAGCATCGGGCTGGCGCGTTTCGACGGCGACACGCCCACCATCATGGACGCGCTGGCCATTGCGGACCAGGCGCTCTACCGCGCCAAATCGCTCGGCGGCAACCGGCTGGAAGTGGCCGGGGCAAAGGTGCCGGCCGCGGCTTGATTGGCGGCATTCGGCGACCTGTCGCTGTTCCGATGGCGGGTGTGCTTACTGCTGCGCGGCGTATTGCTTGCGCGTGGCGTCGTACGCATAGATGACGGCATCGCCAGGGCCCAGCTTGCGGGTCTTGCCGGGACCCGAGATCGTGTTGCCCGTGAACTGCACCGTCACGCGCGGCAGGTCGTCGGTAGCGGTGCCGCTGAAGACCAGTTCGCCTTCGCTGCGCGTACACGGCATGACGTCGCCATCCGCACAGGCCGGCCCGTTGTCCTCGCCTGCGATCACGCTGCCCACGTAGGCCCATACATTGCCCGTTTCGTCCTGGCGCTTTTCCGGGGGCGTGAAGACGAGCAGCGTGTAGCCGCTGATCGTGATGCCGTTCTCGAAGGTCTCGGTGGGCACTGCCAGCATCAACTTGCCCGATGCCGTGCGGTACTCCAGCGGCTTGCGCTGGGTGTCGACTTCCGGCGGCCTTTCGTACGCGCCGAACTCGCCGATGGTCGCCTCCATGCCACGGAACTTCCACGGGCTTTCCGGGGCGGCCGGGTCGCGGATGAAGGTGGCTTCGGCTAGATTCACGGTCGTCATGGGGCCGACATCGTCCTCGCCCGGCTTGCCGTAGCGTTCCGCGGTTTCCCAGATGAAGCCGGTGTAGTAGGGCGTGCCTTCCAGTTCGAACGCATGTCCGAACCAGTAGGTGGCGATGCTGCCGTTGGCGACGTTGGCGGACGGTTCGCCCTTGCTGTCCACTTGATGGATGGCGTAGATGACCGCCGCGGCGTCGGGCGGCGCAACGCGGGCAGCGGTGCCGGCGGCAGGCGCGGCCACGTTGACTGAAGGCGTGGCGGGGGCAGGGGTTGCGGCGGCCGGCGCTCCGGCGGTCGGTGCTGCGGTAGCCGGCGCTGCCTTTTCCTGCGCGGCGTTGCCCGGCGTCGGGCTCATCGCCGCAAACGCGGCCGTGATCGCCGTCACCAGCAACGCGGCGGCCGCTGCGTTGCCCGTCCGCAAACCTTTTCCTTCTGACTTGCGTGTAGACGCCATGTCCTTCTTCTCTCTCTGTCGCGATGTGCAGCCATCGGCGGTTGCGGCCGGCGCGCGCCCGTGCTGGGGGCGCTTACCTGCGCCGCAAGACGGGCTGCATGGGGATTTCGGGTGCCAAATCGTTGGCGGCCTCGACCATAGAAGGGGGGCGCAAAGGGTGTCAAGACAAGTGTGGCCGGGGCGGCGGCCGTGTAACGAAGCCGTCATGGCCCGGTTCGCGGCGACGTCTACCACATCACCCGAAAATCCCGCATTTTTCTGGAATGTCCGTTGCAAGACAGTGCAAAACGGCGCTTTACGCCCTGTTACCTTGGCAATATTCGGGGTTACGGGCGAGGTCTTGCGTTGCCCGCTTGAGAAGCAAAGCAAAAAGGACGCGATCCGGGCTCCATCGGACCGCGTCCCTGAACACGCAAAGGACTGCGGCCGCGCCGCGTCCCTTTGCATGCATGGCGAATATCACTCCGCCTCGATCTTTGCCTCCTTCACCACCTTGCCCCACTTGTCCAGGTCCGACTGGATCACCGCCGCGTATTCCTGCGGCGTGCCGCCCTGAACTTCGATGCCCGCGGCTTCCAGCTTGGCGCGCACGGCCGGCTGCTTGAGGACCGCGTTGATCTCGGCGTTGAGCTTGGCGACGATCTCCTTGGGCGTGCCTGCTGGCGCCAGGAAGCCGCCGTTGGTGTTGGCGTCGTAGCCCTTCAGGCCTTGCTCCTGCGCGGTCGGCACGTCGGGCAGGGCCTTGGTGCGATTGGCGGTCGAGACCGCGACGGCGCGCACGTTGCCGGCCTTGACCTGTTCCTGCATCGCGCTCAGCGTGTCGATGTACAGCACCGTGCGGCCGGCCAGCAGGTCGGGGTGCGCGGCGGACGAGCCCTTGTACGGAATCAGCAGCATGGGCGCGCCGCTGACCATGCGGAACATCTCGGCGGCCATCTCCTGCGCGCTGCCGCGGCCGGACGTGGCGACCTTGGCATCGTCGGGATGCGCCTTCATCCAGTCCACCAGTTCCGGCAGCGTCTTGGGCGGGATCTTCGGATAGACCGAGAACACCAGCGGGATTTCATGGGTGTAGACGATGGGCTCGAAGCTCTTTTGCGGATCCCAGCCCAGGTTCTTGAACAGGTACTTGTTGATGTTGTGGCTGCCGCCCACGATGCCGATCGTGTAGCCGTCGGGTTTGGCGTTGGCGAGCAGCGCGGTGCCCAGGTTGTTGGAGGCGCCCGGCCGGTTGTCGACGATGACGGGCTGGCCCAGCGACTGCGAGAGCTTTTCGCCAACGACGCGCGCAATCATGTCGATGCCGCCGCCCGGCGGGGCGGGCACGATGATGCTGATGGGACGGGTGGGGTAGTTCTGCGCCGCGGCCAGGCCGGGCACGGCGGCAAGGGCTGCCGAAAAGGCCAGGGTCTTGGCCAGCGTGGTGAAGGTCATGCTTGTCTCCTCGGGGTGGTCAACTTCAGTCAACTCTGTGAGGCGCCCCGGGTGTGCTGCAGCCCGGGGCGCGGGTAAGGCCTCAGCCGCGCCCGGCGAAGGGCATGGCGCTGGCCATGACGGTCATGGTCAGGACGTTGGCGTCCAGGGGCAGCGACGCCATGTGGCGCACGGCTTTCGCGACGTGGACAGCGTCCATCATGGGTTCCGGCGCCACCGTGCCATTGGCCTGCAGCACGCCGCGCGTCATGCGCTCGGACAGCTCCGTCATCGCGTTGCCGATGTCGATCTGCCCGGCCACGATGTTGTAGGCGCGGCCGTCCAGCGCCAGCGACTTGGTCAGGCCGGTCACGGCGTGCTTGCTGGCGGTGTAGGGCGCGGTAAAGGGGCGCGGCGTGTGCGCGGAAATGGAACCGTTGTTGATGATGCGGCCGCCCTGCGGCGTCTGGCGGCGCATCAGCCCGAAGGCGGCGCGCGCGCACAGATAGACGCCCGTCACATTGGTGTTGATGGCGTTGAACCACTTTTCCAGCGGCAGTTCGTCCATGGGTACCGCGGGCGCGTTGACGCCAGCATTGTTGAACAGCAGGTCCAGCCGGCCGAAGCGGCTTTCGATGGTGTTGAACAGCGCTTCGACGCTTTCCGGGCGGGTGACGTCGGTGGGCACGGCCAGCGCGGTCTGGCCTCGCGCGGTGGCCTCGGCTTGCAGGGACTGCAAGGGGTCGGCGCGGCGGCCGGCCAGCACGACGGTCCAGCCGTCGTTCAGCAGGGTGATGGCGGTGACGCGGCCGACGCCGCTGCCGGCGCCGGTGACCAGGGCAATTTTCTGGGTGGTGCTGTCGTTCAAGGGATGGCTCCTCGGGCGGATTGGATGGCGATTGATGTGGAAAGAAGGCGGAGCACGACGTCAGGCGTCGGGTCGGGCGGAAACGGTCATGGTGAAGTCCCCGATGCCGGCCACGCCCGCACTGACCACATCGCCCGGCGTCAACGGGCCGACGCCCGCGGGCGTGCCGGTGTAGACGAGATCGCCGGGCGCCAGCGCCACGGATCGCGACAGCATCGCCACCAGCGCGGGCACCGGCCACAGCAGGCCGGACACGTCGGCGCGCTGGCGGTCTTCTCCATTGACGGACAGCCACAGCGCGCCTTCGCGCGGATGGCCGCACGCGTCAGCAGGCACGATGGCGGTGCACGGCGCGGATTGATCGAAGGCCTTGGCGGGTTCCCACGGACCGCCCGCGCGCTTGGCCTGCTGCTGCAGATCGCGCCGGGTCATGTCCAGCCCCGCGGCGTAACCCCAGATATGCCGGGCCTCGACGTCAGCGGCCGCGATGTTCTTGCCGCCGCGGCCAATCGCCACGACCAGCTCGATCTCATGGCAATAGTCCGCCGTGTCCGCGGGATAGGGCAACGAGCCGCTGGCCGGGAACACGGCGCTTGCCGGCTTCATGAACCACGCCGGCATCTCGGTCGGACGCGGCTCGTCGGGCAGCCAGCGATAGTTGCGGCCGATGCAAAACACGCGCGCGACCGGAAAGCGAGCCTTGCTGCCGGCGATGGGCAACGTGATCGGCGCGAGGGCAGGGAAGGCAAGGTCTGTCATGGCGGTCGTCAAGGTGCGCCTGGCGGCTCAGGTCGTCAGGCTCATCGACGGACGCTCGCCGGCCAGGGCCTGCGAAATGCTGTCCAGCACCATTTGGCCCATCGCCGCGCGCGTCTCCCAGGTTGCGCTGGCGCGGTGCGCCTGCAGCGTTGTGCGTTCCGACTGGCGCAGTGCTTGCGGCACGCGGGGCTCGTCGACAAAGACGTCCAGCCCCGCGCCCGCGATGCGGCCGGCGACCAGCGCTTCGGTCAGATCGGCCTCGTTGACCAGCCGGCCGCGCGCGACGTTGACCAGGAAACCCTCCGGACCCAGCGCGTCCAGCACGGCGGCATTGACGATGCCTTCGGCCTTGTCGGCGGCGGCGCACAGCACCAGTGCGTCCGAGGCGCGCGCCAGTGCGATCAGGTCGGGCACGAATTCATGCGGCACGTCGTCCATGGCGCGCAGGTCGGTGTAGCGGATCTGGCAGCCAAAGGCCGCCGCCCGCGTGGCGACGGCGCGGCCGACGCGGCCCATGCCCACGATGCCCACGCGCATGCCGCTGAAGCGGCGCGCCAGCGGGATGGCGCTGGGCGAGGGGAACTGCTCCCACAGGCCTTCCCGCACGAAGCGATCGCCCGCGCAGATATTGCGGCAGGCGGCGATCAGCAGGCCGATCGCCAGGTCGGCGACGTCCTCGGTCAATGCGCCCAGCGTGGCCGTCACCGGCAGGCCGCGGCCGCGGCAGTAGGCCAGGTCGACCGCGTCGGTGCCCACGCCATTGACCGCCACCACCTTCACGCCGGGAAGCTGTTCCAGCATCTCGCGCGAGATGCCGGTGTGGCCGCCGGTGATGACGGCCTGGATGTGAGCGCCGTGCTCGCGCAGCCAGGCCGTTTGATCGGAGATCTCGAAGAACTTGTGCACCTGGTACAGCGAGGCAAGCTCGTCATTGACCGCCGGGATCAGGATGGGGTTGAGTTGCAGGACCTGAGGCTTCATGTCGGTTCGGCTCTGGTGGGGGGACCGGCTGGGGGTCCGCGTTGAACATTGATTCCATGGTATTTAATGATTGATTTGTAAAGCAATATTGATCTATAAAATCAACATATAAACTTTGCTACAGAAGATCATGGGTACCTGGATTTCGATGGCCGAAGCGTGCAGCCAGCTTGGGGTGCGCCCGCAGACCATCTACGCCTACGTCAGCCGCGGCAAGCTGGAGGTCATGCCGGACCCGGCCGACACCCGCCGCAGCCTTTATCGCGCCGAAGACGTTGCGGGACTGGCCAAGCGCAAGCAGGCCGGCCGCAAGCACGAAACCCTGGCCACCAACACGCTGTTCGGCGCCGAGCCCAGCATCCCCACCGCAATCTCCACCTTTCACCGTCAACGTCTGTACTACCGCGGCCAGGATGCGGTCACGCTGGCGGGTTCGGCCAGCCTGGAAGACGCCGCGCAACTGCTATGGAGCTCGGACCAGCAGGCAGATTTTTCCTGCACGGCGCGTGTGGCATCGCCGGGCCGCGTGGCCGCCTTCACGTCGCTGGCGGCGTTGGCCGCCACGGGGCACTCCACGCACGGCCGCATGACGCGCGTCCTGCACACCGAATGCCAGAGCCTCGTCGGCCAACTGGCCAACGCGTTTGGCGCGCAGCCCGGCAAGCGGCCGCTGCATCTGCGGTTTGCGCAAGCCTGGAAACTATCGCCTCAGGCCGCCGAGTTGCTGCGTACCGCCATGGTTCTTCTGGTCGACCACGAACTGACCAGCTCCGCGTTTGCCGCGCGCATTGCGGCCTCTACCGGCGCATCGTTGCCGGCGTGCCTGCTGTCAGGTCTGACCACCTTGTCCGGACCGTTGCACGGCGACGCTTCCGGCCGCGTCAAAGCGCTGTTCGATGACGTGGCGCGTCAGGGCGAAGATCAGGTGATTGCGCACTACCTGTCCACGGGCCTGCCGCTGGCGGGCTTCGGCCATCATCTGTATCCCGATGGCGATCCGCGCGCGGCGGCGCTGTTGGCCCAATTCGAGCCGGCCGAGGTCATCACGCGCTTCATCGACAAGGCCACGCAACTGACCGGCCTGCATCCCAACATCGACGTGGCGCTGGCCGCGTTGGCGGCGCACTGCGGGCTGCCGGACGACGCCGCGTTCGGGCTGTTTGCCACGGCGCGCAGCATTGGCCTGCTGGCGCATTGCCTGGAGCAGCTCAGCGTCGCGCAGGTCATCCGGCCGCGCGGACGATATGTGGGCGTGGTGCCGCAGGCCGCCTAGCGCGGCAATCTTCGGTATGCTGGCTGATCCGGACAGGAGATCAGCCATGACGCGCACGCAGAAGCAGAGGATGCTGGCAGGAGAGCTCTACACGGCCGCCGACGACGAGATCCAGGCGGACCAGCTTGCCGCCAGCGCCTGGATGAAGCGGTACAACGCCTTGCTGGGCGAGCCGCCCGAACAATGGCATGCGCTTCTGCGCGAACGCTTTGCCAGCGTGGGCGAGGGCGCGCTGATCCGCCCGCCGTTTCATTGCGACTACGGCTACAACATCTCGTTGGGCGCGAACGTCTTCATGAACTTCAACTGCGTGATCCTCGACGTCGTGCAAGTCACCATCGGCGAAGGCACGCAGATCGGCCCGGCCGTGCAGATCTACACGGCAGACCATCCGCACGACGCCGAGCAGCGCCGCGCGATGCTGGAATTCGGCCGTCCCGTGCACATCGGCAAGCAGGTGTGGATCGGCGGCGGCGCGATCATCCTGCCGGGTGTCACGGTAGGGGACGACGCCATCATCGGCGCGGGCAGCGTGGTCACGCGGGACGTGCCGGCGGGCGCGAAGGTGGTGGGAAATCCGGCGCGGGTAAGAGGGTAGAACGACGCGATGCGCGCCGCTCAGCGTTCGCCAATCAGCTTCAACACGGCGGCCACAATGGTTTCGGGCCGGTCTTCCTGCACCAGATGGCCCGCATTCGCCACGGATATGAGCGGCCGATCGGAAATCAATGCTGCCAGCGTCTCGCCGCGCTCGTGCGGAATCCACGCGTCCTCTTCGCCCCACAGCACCTGCACCGGGCAATCCATGCGGGCGTACAGGCCTTGTACCTCGTCCGTGTATTTCTGGTCCATCTGCGCGATCTGGCGGTAGAACGCCGGCTGACCGACGGGCCCCAGCCACGGACGGCCGTACACGTCCAGCGCTTCATCCGATAAGGGGTTGTGCGCCGCGGTCTGCAAATAGGCCTTCAACAGCGCGCGGTGCATGTAATCCGGCATGCCGGAAAACGCGGCCTCGTGCTGGCGAACGTGCTGCACGAAGGGCGAGCCCCACGGCGCCAGCGCCACCGCATCGAAGATCGTCAGCGACGCGTAGCGCAGTCCGTTCAGGTAGTAAGCGCGCAGCGCCGTCGCACCGCCAAAATCGTGGGCCAGGACATCGGGGCGATCCAGTTCCCATTCGTTGAACAACGCCGCCAGTATCCGGTTCTGCACCCCCAGCGACACATCCTGTCCATCCCGCATCTCGGACACGCCGTAGCCCGCCAGGTCAAAGTAATAGACGGTTCTGCGGTCGGCGAGCAGCGGGATGATCCTGCGCCATACCTGCGATGAAAACGGTGTGCCGTGGATGGCGACCAGCGCGGGACCGTGGCCAAGCTTGCCCCAGCGGATGGCGTTGCCTTCGATGCGGGAGGTGTGGGGGAGTTCGAGCATGGCGGCTATTGGGACAGGTCGTTAGGGATGGGCTTGCGCGGTTTGCGGGGCGTGTAGTCGGCGACGCCGGCGTGTTCCGCCGCGCTTCGTGTCTTGGCGGCCGCGGCAACCGGCGCGACTGTCAGCGGCGGCGCGCCCGTCACGGCCGGCAGCGCGGGGGCAAGTACAGCTGGGATCCCGGCGGCATTCCGATACGACTGAAGCAGCAGCAATGCGTCGATCGTGCCCAGATCGTGCTCCGCCTCGGCACGCGCTTCAAGCCGGGTCTGTTCGTCTTTCACGGCTTGATTTGCCGCTGCCGTGCGCGCGTCCAGCCTTGCCAGCTGCGCGTGAAACGCCTGGACGGCAAGCTTCAGGCAGTGCGCCGTGTAATCGTCATGCAGCAGGTCCGCAGACGGCGCCAGGGTGTGATCCGCGGGAGCCCGGGGGCGTTGCGCGGCACTGACCGGCAGGGCCGCCGCGCGTGTAGCGTAAACGCGCTGGAACGGCGTCGGCGGCGTGCGTGCGACGCGATCTGCGCGCAGTTGAGCGCCCGCGCGTTCGGTGCGATACGCGTCCCCGGCATCGTCGGTTCTGACCGCGCCTGTTGGGGCGATTGGGGAAGGGAGCATGGGCGTCTGGCTGGGCTAAGCGATGGGCCAATCTACTAGTTGGTCGGTAGCGTGTCAAGGCTGAATCAGACCGGGGGGCGGTTGATGCCGAACGGGCCGCACAGCGCTTGCGACAGTGCCGGGAGCCGGACACGGATGCATTGGCGCAGTGTTAAAACCTTCGAGACGGGCGCAACGCGCCGTACACGTCACAGGAGAAGACCATGCCCATGTTCATCACGATCGGTTATGGCGATCAGCAGGGCTATGACCGCACGGACAAAGCCATTCGCGATGCCGCCCATGCGCACGATGCCGCCCTGCAGAACGCGGGCGTGCTGATGGGCGTGGCGGGGACGCCGGTGCAAGTGCGCAATCCGGACGCGGCGGGCGTCGAAACGGTGCAGGGGCCATACCTGAACGCGCCGCTGCCGCTCGCGGGCTTTGCCGTCATCGAGGCGGCTGATTTGGCCGAGGCCATCGAGAAGGTGTCCCGCACGCCGTGTGCGGTGGCGCACGGCGTTGTGGAGGTGTGGCCGCTGGAGCGGCGGTAGCACCCGTTACTGGTCGACCGATCGCATATCGCAGGTCGTCTCGGACGACGAACACACGCCGCGAAACCACGCGCGTCCCCGCGTGCGGTCCTTCTCGGCCAGCAGTTCCCATGTGGCGCTGTGTCGCATCTCGTAGTCCAGCAGCAGCCATTCACCATCGCACGCCACGATGCCGCGCAAGGTGGCACGTTCGGTCAACCAGTCGCTGCCCAGGTCCAGCAAACGTTCGCTGCCCGCGTCCGGGCGGGCATAGCCCCGCGCTGACTGAATGCCGACTTGCGCGTCCCCGGCAGCGATCCAGCCTTCGCCTTGATAGACGGGCCGCGGCGGACTGCGGTCGCTGCCGCTCATGGCGTCGCTGGCATTCTTGATCTTCAGCCAGCCGTCACGCGCCTCGGTAATGTCAAACGTGACGCTGTAGAGGTCGACCTCCGGATCGGGACTGTCGCCGCGCGTGGTGGGCAGCGTGCCGACCTGATTGGCGCTGGCGGAGGGCGACGCGTGCACCGGGATCGCGGGCTTGGCATTGGTCGTCCAGCCCGAAACGCGGCACGCGGTAGGGCCATCTGGCGTCCAGGCGGACCCTTTCACAGCGGGTTCAGCATGGAGGGCGGGCGATAACGCCAGCGCGGCAAGCAGCAGAGGGAACGGTCGCAGCATCATGAGGATCGCTTTGTCGGAGGAGGCCGGCCAGCCTGTCTGTCCGGCTTGGTGCGGCCGGCGAGGTGCGGCCGGCGAGGTGTGGCCGGCGAGGTCTGGTAGGCAAAGTCTGGCTGGCAGAGTCTGGCAGGCAAAGAGCCTACCATGGCAGCGGCGGCGTCCCATGCTGCGCGGGCGCCGCGGTTGCGCAGGACGCGGGATGCGGATAGATTTCGCGTCGTGGGCACCGTCCTGCTGTTCCAAACCATGAAGCGCGTGAATGTTGACCAGCACCGTCTGGAGGTGAGTGCGGCTTCGCAACCTGAGTCTCCAACATGACCAAAAACGTCAATCCCGGTGTCCGCTTCGGCCGGATTGCAGCCATGCTGCCGGTCAAGGACATGCGCCGCGCCCACGATTTCTACACCGGCGTCCTGGGCTTTACCAAAATCTTCGAGAACGGCAGTCCTGTCGGTTTCATGATCTTGAAGCGCGATCAGGGCGAGCTGCATCTGACCTTGCAGCCTGGTCATCAAGCCGCCAAATTTAACGTGGCTCACATGATGGTCGATAACGTCGATGCGCTGTTTGACGTGTGCCAGCAATATGGGTTGAGGATCGTGAAAAGCCTGCAGGACAAGGATTACGGCCTGCGGGCGTTCGTGTTCGAGGACCCGGACGGCAATCGTATCGATGTGGGGCAGGTGATCTGACACACGCACCGGCGCCGGGCAGCGCCAGGCTGCCCGGTGGTTTACCTGCGGTAGTTTGCGGGCCGGCTACTGCGCCCCGGTCGCGCCCGACACGTACTGCGCCAATGCCTGCACGTCAGCATCGCTCAAGGCATCAAACGCCGGCATGACGCCGATTCCGTTGCGCACTGCCTGCGTGACGCGGTTGGCGTCCGGCTTCAGTTCATCGAGGTTGGGCCCGATGGTCCCTGCCGCGCCGGCATCGGCCAGCGTGTGACAGACGGCACAGGCCGGGGTCGTCGACTTCAGGAACAGGGCGCGGCCCGCCTCGGCATTGGGCGGTTCCGCCGCCCACGCCGAAGCGCCTGCAAGCACGCAGGCGCCCGCGGCCAACGCGGTGCGGACCCGCCACCCGATGGGGCGGCGGGATGCAACATGCAGCTTTGCTTCACGGTTTTGCATCGATTCCGCCATCCTCAAGACACATTGATGGCCAGACCGTGGTCGCGCCAACTGCTGTTGATGTAGCCCGGCGCGTTCTCGAAGCGATTCTCCACCTGCACGTTGCCCTGCGTGTCTTCGACGCGGCTGACCAGCATGTGCTGGCCCGCTGTCAGTTCCACCGGCAGCGCGAACTGGCGCCACGCGTATTTGCCGAGATCCGGTCCGATCAGCGCGGCCTGCTTCCAGGTCTTGCCCCCATCGATGGACACATCCACGCGTTTGACCGCGTGCATGCCCCCAAACGCCACGCCGCGCACCACCACGCGTCCGGCCTTGACGGCCTGACCGTTCGCGCCCGGCGCGTTGATCCACGACTTGGGTTCCATCGCCCAGACCGAGGGCTGATCGGGACTGGGCTTGGCGTCCATCGGCGTCAGGCGATAGCCGGTCTGCTGGATCTTTGCGGGGCTTTGCTCGGCGGTGAACGCCAGCCGCTTGATGTACTTGACGTTGTTCACGCCGGTATAGCCCGGCACGATCAGCCGCAACGGGCCGCCGTGGGCCAGCGACAACGGCTCGCCGTTCATCTCCCACGCCAGCATGGCGTCCTGCATTGCCTCGCGCGGCACCGAGCGTTCCACCAGCAACGATTTCGGATCCAGGCCTTCGGGCAGCACCTCGCCGCCGGTGCCGGTCATGAACGCGGGCGTGCCATCAAGGCCGCCCAGGTATTCCACGAGCGTGCGCACCGGCACCCCCGTCCACATCACGCAGCCTGCCGCGCCCACTTCCCACGGCGTGCCGCTGGGCTTGTGGGGAAAGAAGCCGCGGCCGTTGCCTGAGCACTGCAGCACCGTGGCGATCGATTCCACGCCCAGTGTCTTCAGGTCGCCCACGGTCAGCGTGCGCGGTTGCTTGACGCCCTGGATCTCGACCTTCCAGCCGTCGCGGTCGTTCAGGATGGCCGCGTCCGGCGGCGGCAGGTTGTTGCGCACGTAGAGTTGGCGCGACGGCGTGATGATGCCGTCGCCAAACGCGCTGCGGCGCGTCTCGATGGTGTTGGCGCTGTGCACGATGAGGCTGTCGGCGTCCTTCCAGGCCGCATAGGGCGGCAGGGGCTTGGCGGTGGATGCGGCGGCGGGCTTGGCTGCGGGTGCCGCGGCGGCGGGTTTGGCGGGCGCATCGCTGGCGCGCGCGATTCCGCTGGCGCCCAGACCGGCCGCGGCCAAGGCGCTGGCGCTGCCGGCCAACAGGCGGCGCCGTGCGGGGTTGCGTGGGGTTGTCTCCATGGCTTGCCTCTCTGGTTGCCGCGTCCCGCAGGGCGAGCGCGGTGTTGTGCTTATGGCGGCCCAGCGCTTGCGGCCTTCCGCATCATCGGCAATGCCCCTCTTTATGTCAACGGGTTCTAAAGAACTATAGGTTTATGGTCTTTTCAGATATAAGAGTTTCGGATATTGGCTTCTGACTGGTCTTTGCCCGCTGGCAGAACGACGTCGCATCAACGCCGGGACCCCTGTCGCCAGCGGGCCTCGGCGGGCGGCATGAGCTCGCTGACCCAATCGGCAAACGCACGCACCGTCGGTGAAAGATGGCGGTTCTTGGGATAGATGACGGACAGCGGGACCGCAGGGGCCGCGTAATCCGTCAGGACCGGTTGCAGGCGCCCCGTGCTCAGGTGCTCGAGCGCCATGTAGCTGCCCGGCCGGATCAGTCCCAGCCCCTCAAGGCCGCAGGTCACGTACGCGTCGGTGTCGTTCACGATCAGGCGTTCGCGCATCCGCACGGTGCGGGTTTCGCCATTGACGAGGTAATGCCATTCGAGCGTGCGCGCCGTGCGGCTCGACAGGTAGCCGATGGCCTGATGGTCCGCCAGATCTTCCAGCGTCTTGGGCGTGCCGTGCCGCGCCAGATACTCGGGCGAGGCGCAGGTGACCCATTCGAAGGCGCCGATGCGCCGGGCCACCAGGGACGGCGAATCTTCGGGCGTGCCGGCCCGGATCACGCAGTCGATGCCTTCCTGCACCAGTTCCACGGTGCGGTCCGATGACGTCAGCGTCAGTTCGACGTCGGGAAACCGCGCCTGAAAATCCTTGATCGCGGGCAGCACCACCAGGCGAGCCAGGGATAGCGTCATGTCGACACGCAGGCGGCCACGCGGTTGGCCCGCGCTGCCGGGGAAGCCGGACTCCATGGCCTCAAGATCGGCCAGCAGCTTTCGGCACTGGTCGTAATACGCGGTGCCATCGGCCGTCAGGCTGAGATGGCGGGTGGTGCGTTGCAGCAGGCGAACACCGAGAAACGCCTCGAGCTCCTTGACTGCGCGGGTGACGCGGGAGGGGGGTAGCGACAAGCTGTCCGCGGCCCGGCTGAAGCTGTGCATTTCCACGACGCGGGCAAAGATCTGCATCGCTTGAAGACGGTCCATCGGCAGAATTCCTGGTGATGAATTTATTGCGAAATGAGGAATATTGAAGACGGCGGCGCAGCGGTTTCAACGCTCTGTTGGGTGCAGCCCTCCAAAAGATTATTCCATTCAGAGCAAAAATGTTAGCCAGGATTTGATCTGGATGTTCCGCCCGGCGGCGCTCAGACTTCGGCGTATCGATTTCCTGAGACCTGCTGTGAACCTTTCCCGATTTTTCATCGACCGCCCGATATTCGCGAGCGTGCTGTCGGCGCTGATTCTGATCGCCGGCATTGTGTCGGCATTCAACATGCCCGTGTCCGAGTATCCGCAGGTCATTCCGCCTTCGGTCGTCGTGCATGCACAGTACCCGGGCGCCAATGCCAAGACCATCGCCGAGACGGTGGCCGCGCCGTTGGAGCAGGCCATCAATGGCGTCGAGGACATGCTCTACATGGAATCGACGGCCAGTGGCGACGGGCACCTTTACGTGACGGTGACGTTCAAGCTGGGCACCGACCCGAACATCGCGCAGCAATTCGTGCAGAACCGCGTGGCGCAGGCGCAGCCCAGGCTGCCCGAGGACGTGCAGCGGTTGGGCGTGACGGCAATCAAAAGTTCACCCATCATCAGCATCACGGTCCACATGGTGTCGCCGGATGGCACGCATGATGGCAACTACCTGAGCAATTACGCCATCCTGCACGTGAAGGACCGCCTGGCCCGCATCTCCGGCGTGGGCGATGTGGCGTTGTGGGGGCCGGGCGGGTACGCCATGCGGGTCTGGCTGAATCCGGCCGCGCTGGCCGAACGAGGCCTGGATGCCAGCGATGTGGCGCAGGCGATCCGGCGCCAGAACCTGCAGGCCGCAGTGGGCACGATCGGAAGCGCACCTGCGCCCGCGGACACCGCATTCCAGTTGAACGTCAATGCCGACGGCCGCCTGAAGTCGCCCGAGGAATTCCGGCGCATCGTCATCAAGGCCGACGCGCGGGGCGCGCTGACGCGCCTGGGCGACGTGGCGCGAGTGGAGTTGGGTGCAGAGGACTACGGCATCCGGGCCACACTGAACAACAAACCCGCGGTTGCCCTGGCCGTGCAGGAAGCGCCCGGCGCGAACTCGCTGGAGATCTCGCGCGAAGTGCATCAGGTGATGCAGGAACTGTCCCGCAAGTTTCCGCAGGATCTCGTCTATCGCGTGGTGTACGAGCCCAGCCGCGCTGTGCAGGCGGGTATCGACGCGGTCGTGACTACGCTGCTGGAAGCGGTTGCGCTGGTCGTTCTTGTCGTATTCCTGTTTCTGCAGACCTGGCGCGCGTCCATCATTCCGTTGCTCGCCGTGCCCGTCTCCATCGTCGGGACGTTCAGCTTTCTGTATCTGACGGGATACTCCATCAACACGCTGTCGCTATTCGGGCTGGTGCTGGCCATCGGCATCGTCGTGGATGACGCCATCGTTGTCGTCGAAAACGTCGAGCGCAACATCGCGCGGGGGCTGAGTCCGCGCGAAGCGACCTATCTGGCGATGCGTGAAGTCAGCGGTCCCATCATTGCGATCGCGCTGACGCTGTCCGCGGTCTTTCTGCCGCTGGCGTTTCTTGGCGGATTGACGGGACAGTTCTACAAGCAGTTCGCGGTCACGATCGCCATCTCGACGCTGATCTCGGCGGTGAATTCGTTGACGCTGTCGCCCGCGCTCGGCGCGCTGCTGCTCAAGCCGCACGGGACGGCTCTTGATGCCGTCACGCGCGTCATGCACAAGGTATTCGGCGGTTTCTTCGCGCGATTCAACCGCGGTTTCGACCGGGCGTCGCAGGGATACGGTTCAAGCCTGGGCCATCTGCTCAAGCGCCGGGGCGCGCTGCTTGCCGTCTACGGCGGGTTGCTCGCCGCAACGTGGTGGCTGACTGGCCATGTGCCAGGCGGCTTCGTGCCCGCTCAGGACAAGGAGTATGTCGTCAGCCTGGCGCAGTTGCCGGAAGGCGCCACGCTGGACCGCACCGAAGCCGTGATGACGGCGATGAACACCGCCGCGCTCAAGCATCCCGGCGTGCAGGAAACCGTGACCTATAGCGGCCTGTCCATCAACGGCGTCACCAAGAGCTCAAGCACCGCCTTGACCTTCGTCCTGCTCAAACCCTTCAAGGACCGCCAGGGCATCTCCGCGGACAAGGTGGCGGCTGACCTTAACCGCGAGTACGCGAGCATCGGACAGGCGTTCACGGCGGTGTTTCCCGCGCCGCCCGTCTATGGTCTGGGGACCGTCGGCGGGTTCAAGCTGCAGATCGAGGACCGCGCCGACCTGGGGTACGACGCCTTGTACGAGGCCACGCAGGCCTTCATTCGCAAGGCGGCGCAGGCGCCGGAACTGGGGCCGCTGTTCTCGACCTATACCGTCAATGTGCCGCAGATCAAGGCAGACATCGATCGGGACAGGGCGCGGCAGATGGGATTGGACACGCCGGCAATCTTCGGCGCCATGCAGTCGTTCCTGGGGTCGTACTACGTCAACGATTTCAATTTTCTGGGGCGCGTCTATCAGGTGCGGATGCAGGCCGATAGCGCCTATCGCGCGCAACCCGAAGACATCGGCCAGTTGCACGTGCGCAACGAGCACGGCCAGATGGTGCCGCTGGCGTCGGTGCTGACGGTCAGCCAGACCTACGGCCCGGATCAGGTCGTGCGGTACAACGGCTTCCCGGCGGCCGACCTGAGCGGCAGCCCCGCGCCCGGCTATTCGTCAGACCAGGCGATGGCGGCCATCGAACGCATCGCCGCGGAAACCTTGCCGCCGGGCATGGCGTACGAATGGACGGACCTGACGTATCAACAGATCATCGCGGGCAATACGGCGGTGTGGATTCTGCCGCTTTGCGTGCTGCTGGTGTTTCTGGTGTTGGCCGCGCAGTACGAAAGCCTGACGTTGCCGCTGGCGATCATTCTCATCATCCCGATGAGCATCTTTTCTGCGCTGCTGGGTGTGTGGATGCTGGGCGGCGACAACAACCTGTTCACGCAGATCGGCCTGATCGTGCTCGTCGGCCTTGCCACCAAAAACGCCATCCTGATCGTCGAATTCGCGCGTGAGCTTGAATTTGAGGGCAGGTCGTCTTTGGCGGCGGTCATCGAGGCGGCGCGCCTGCGGCTGCGGCCCATCCTGATGACGTCGCTGGCCTTCATCATGGGCGTCGTCCCGCTTGTCCTGTCATCGGGGGCGGGCGCCGAGATGCGCCATGCGATGGGCATCTCGGTGTTCTTCGGCATGTTGGGCGTGACGCTGTTCGGTCTGTTCCTGACGCCGCTTTTCTATCTGCTCGCCAGAGCCATCGGCCGAGGCAGGCCGCTGCATGCTGCCGCGAGAACCCACTTCAATCCGCCGGTTCCGGCCGGCACGCAAGGAGAATGCAATGACTGATACGCGCTTGGAGAACCAGCCCGCAGGCTACGCACCGCCTGCTGTGTGGCGACAGAAAGCGGACCACGGCGGCACGTTTGCCAGCATCAACCGCGCCGAGTCCGGCGCTCGATTCGAGCGGGAGCTGCCGGTGGGAAAGCATCCGCTTCAGCTCTATTCACAAGGCACGCCCAACGGCCAGAAGGTTACGATTCTGCTCGAAGAATTGCTGGCGGCCGGCCATGCGGGCG
Organism: Achromobacter spanius; assembly: GCF_002966795.1. Lineage (GTDB taxonomy): Bacteria > Pseudomonadota > Gammaproteobacteria > Burkholderiales > Burkholderiaceae_B > Achromobacter > Achromobacter spanius_D. The sequence continues at coordinate 3,378,047 of NZ_CP023270.1, read as the reverse complement.
CCGAGTACGACGCCTGGCTGATCGACATCTTCAAGGGCGATCAGTTCGGCAGCGGCTTCGTCGGCGTGAATCCCAACGCCAAGATTCCCGCGTTGGTGGATCGGTCCACCAATCCCGCCACGCGCGTGTTTGAAAGCGGGTCCATCCTGGTCTATCTGGCGGAGCGTTTCGGCGCGTTCCTGCCGGCCGCCGGACGCGCGCGGACAGAAACCTTCAACTGGTTGATGTGGCAGATGGGATCGGCCCCGTTCGTCGGGGGAGGATTGGGGCACTTCTACGCTTATGCGCCCATCAAGATCGAATACGCAATCGACCGCTACGCGATGGAGACCAAGCGTCAGCTGCACGTGCTGGATACGCACCTGGCCACGCATGAATTCCTGGCGGGCGACGCGTACACCATCGCGGACATGGCCGTCTGGCCGTGGTATCCGGGCAGCCTCTACGGGGTGTACAACGCGCACGAATTCCTGGCTGTCGAGGAATACCGGCATCTGCTGCGGTGGTACCGGGCAATCGCGGAGCGGCCCGCCGTGAAGCGGGGCAGGATCGTCAACCGCACCTCGGGGGCGCCGGGCGAGTTCCTGCGGGAACGGCACGACGCAAAGGATTTCACGTAAGCGTGCGCGCCGCCAGCGCCTCCTGCCGGTACGTGTGCGGCGCGACGCCGCTCGCTTTCCTGAATGCCCGGGAAAAATTAGCCGGTGTGGAATAACCAGAATCCATGGCGATCTGCGTGATGGAAACCCCGCTGCCCCGTAGGAGGTCTTCAGCACGACGCAGGCGCGCGACATTGGACAGCTCACGAAAGCTGACGCCGCCGTCGCGGCGCAGTACGCGTTGCAGGGTACGCACGCTAGTGCCCATCGCCTTGGCCGTGCTGTCGATGGAGACGGCGCCAGCCTGCATCTGGATGCGGATGTGCGAGATGACGGTGGCCAGATACTCGGCCTGCGCGCCAGCGCCTGATTCCACCGCAGGAACGGGTACGCCGGGAACCCTGTCGGGCGGCCCCGGCGTTGGCGTCATATGAGTGGTGGCGTCATTCACTTGTGCTTATTCTTCGCGTGTAGTTGCGAGAATCTGCTAGCGCGCTTCCTGCCTGGCAGAAATCGGAGTGATGTGCCTTCGGATATTACCTAAGCCAACGGGAGGCGAGGCCTCTTTTTATTTGGCTTACAAACCTGACGGAGAATCGCAATGAGACTACACAAAACCATCCTGGCGCTGTGCGTAGTATTGGCGGTTTCGGGTTGCGTGACCAAGCAGACCTACGACAAAGAGGCGCAGCTGGCGGCGGAATATTCCGCGCTCAATAAACAGCTCTCGGCCGAACTGAGCGGCGACCAAGTGCAGATTACGCAGCTGCAGAACGAACTGAAGGTCACCATGGTGAACGAGATTCTGTTTCCCGAAGGTGGGTGGAGTCTCAGTCCCAAGGGCGAACATACGCTGGCCAAGATTGTGCCCACGCTTTCCAATCTGCAGGGCAAGCAGGTCGTCGTAGAAGGCTTCACCGACAACGAGCCCATCGGGCCGGCATTGAAGCGGCAGTTTCCCTCCAATCTCGAACTGTCTTCGGCGCGGGCAGACAATGTGGCGCGTTATCTGATCGCCAAGGGCGTATCGCCGAATACGGTGTCCGCGGAAGGGTTCGGCGAGGCGCGGCCGGTGGCCAGCAACTCGACTCCGGAAGGCCGGGCCAAAAACCGGCGCGTGGAGATCGTGATCACAGCGGCGGGCAGGCCTTAGCCAGGCGCCCCGGCAGCACGGTCGGACTCCATGCGGAAAGCGCCCGCGCAATCTGACGGATGCTTTCCGCCTGAACCCATCATGCAATAACGCTTATGGAACCCTCAGGTTTATTCATTGGGCGCTAATGCCCGATCTCCCCATAATCCGACTGGCTTTACGCCATGCCGTCACTCGACGGCGTATTCGTTGGATCAAGGGGAAATACAAACATGCAGGTAAGTTTTCTGGCGCGCGCCTGCCGGGTGGCAGGGGTTGCGTGCGCGTTGTTGGCAAGCACGGCGGCAGTGGCAGCGGATTATCCGGCGCGGCCGATCAAGCTGGTGGTGCCGCAAGCGGCGGGGGGCGGGACTGATGTTATCGGGCGCTTGTGGGCCGATTACCTGTCGCGCCAATTGCAGACGCCCGTGGTCGTGGAGAACCGTCCCGGCGCCAATGGCATCCTGGCGTCGAGTTACGTCGCCAAGCAGCCGGCGGACGGCTACACGGTGCTGGTCAGCGGGATCTCCTATCTGGCCTTCAACCCGCATATGTACAAGGACCTGCCATACCAGCCCGCGCGGGATTTCGATGGCATCAGCCTGCTGGTCAACACGCCGTTCCTGCTGGTCGCGGGCACGCAGACGGGCATCCGCTCGCTGGACGAACTGGTGCAGCAGGCCAAGGCAAATCCCGGCGCGTTGAACTTTGCATCGGCGGGCAAGGGCAACTCCACGCATCTGGTCGTGGAGATGCTTGCCAAGCGCATGGGCATGGCGCTCACGCACGTGCCGTACAACGGCGCGGCCGCCGGCCTGACCAGCGTCATGGCGAACCAGACGCAGCTGATGGCTGACGTCCTGAACACCGGCGCGGTGCAGGCCAAGGCCGGCAAGGTTGTCCCGCTGGCCGTCGTGGGCGCCACGCGTGCGGCGAGCGTGCCGGATGTGCCGACGCTGGGTGAACTTGGCCTGGCCGACTTTCCGCTGCCCGGCTGGTATGCGCTGATCGCGCCCAAGGGCACGCCTGCCCACGCCATTGATCGGCTCAACGCCGAAACCCGCCGCTTTTTCGACGATCCCGCCGTCAAGGCGCGTCTGCAGGAATTGCAGCTGGAACCGCTGCCTTCCGCGCCGGAAACGGTTGCGCAATGGACGCAGCGCGATAGCGCCACCTGGGGACCGTTGATCCGCCAGCTTGGCCTCGGCAACGACTGACCCCGACCCACAAGGAATCACCATGCCCAAACTCACCAATGCTGTCTGGCGCTACCGGCTGGACAAGATGAACACGCTGATGGACGAACTGGCCGTCGACGCCATCGTCTTCACGTCGGCCGACTTTTTCCAGTTTGCGACCAACTTCCACACGGACGTGCTGCCCTGGGAGCGTCCGATCTTTGCGGTGGTGCCGCGCAGCGGCGATCCCTTCCTCGTCATGAACGAGCTGTCCACGCACCATATGCGGTTTTCGCAGGAGCAGGGCAAGGTGTGGATCACCGACATCAGCTACTACGCCGAGCACCCGCGTGTGACGAACCGGCTGCCGCTGATCGGCCAGCTCCCGGAGCTGGTGGCCGCAAGGCTGAAGGGGGCGGGACTGGCGCGCTCGCGGATTGCGGTCGAAGGCGGCAGCCCGGTGCTGGCGCAGGTGGCACGCATCCTGCCCGAGATCGTGTTGCGGCCGGCGACGCCGGAGTGCCGGTCGCTGCGCTGGCAGAAGCACGAAGAGGAACTGGCGGTCATGGCGGCCGCGGCGTCCATTTCGGACTGGATTCAAGACCGCTACCGCGAGAACATCCAGCCGGGCCGCCTGGTGCAGGAGCTGGACTTCGCGATGGCTTCTCTGTTTGTGCAGGAAGCCGCCAAGCGCTTTCCCGGAGAGCATTTCGAGGTGATCCGGTGCTGGACCCTGAGCGGCCCGGCCTCTGCCTCACCGCACGGCGACGGCGCGTCATGCGGCGCGCGCATCAAGGAAGGGGATGTGCTGGTCAACATCGTAATTCCCCGGCTCAATGGCTTGACCATCGAAAACGAGCGCACCTGGTTCTGCGGCACGCCATCGGCCGAGCAGGTCCGGTTGTGGTCGGCGGCAAAGGCGGCGAACGAAGCCGCCATTGCTGCCGCACGCACGGGCAATCCTGTTTGCATGATCGACGCGGCGGCGCAGGCCGAGATCGAGAAAGCCGGGTTCGCTGATTTCATCCGGCATCGGACCGGACACGCGGTGGGCATCATCCATCACGAATACCCCGAAGACATGGCGTTCTGCCAGCGGCCGTTGTTGCCCAATGAGGTGTATTCGGCCGAGCCGGGCATCTACGCCTACGGTATCGGCGGCTTCCGGCTGGACGACACGGTGGTCGTGGGCGACACGCCGCGTGTGCTGACCAATACGCCCAAGACCCTGGAATACGCGACGGTCAAGTAGCGGCGGGGGCTGCTCCGGCAATATCGAGGAGGCTGCGGGCCTCGTCACGCAGCGTCTCCCGCAAGGCGGGCAGGACGATGCTGGGCGAGTCCGCTGCCCACAGCATTCCGATGGGCCCGAACTCCAGGCGCGATGGCATGCGCAGTATGCGGATGAGGTTGAGCTGTTCATACATGTGCGCGACCGAACTAGCCAGCGTGGCGATATAGTCGCGATCCTGGAGCATCGACAACAACGCCACCAGCGAACTGGTTTCCACCGCAGGCTTGGGCGGCGCCATGCCGGCATCGGCAACCGCCTGATCCAGCCGCACGCGCGACAGCGTGCCAGGAGGCGGCAGGACCCAGGGATAGCCGCCGGTGTCTTCCCATCGGGGCGCCGCCAGTTCGGCAAGTGGATGGCCGCGCCGGGCGACGACGCTGAACGAGTCGGTCATCAGCCATTCGGTGCACAGCCCGGATCGGCTGGCGCGCACGTCCAGGGGGCCGATGATGAGGTCGATTTCACGGCGTTCGACGCGCTCCATCAAAGGTTCCAGCAGGCCTTCGACCAGCTCGAACTGCACGTTGGGCGCGCGCTGATGCAGCGCCGCGATGGCGCGCGGCAGCAGGACAGGAGCCGCGGAAAGAATCGTTCCGATATGCAGGTGGCCCGCCACGCCGCCCTTGACCGCTTCGATTTCCTCTCCGGTGCGGGCCGTGTCACCGAGCACGCGGCAGGCGTAGCGCCACAGCGCGCGTCCGGCCTCGGTCAATTCCAGGGTGCGGCCGCGCAGGAAAAGCGGCGTGCCGACCAGGTCTTCCATGTCGCTCAACCAATGCGATAGCGCCGGCTGGGTCATGTGCATGGCCTTGGCGGCCGCGGTGACGGTGCCGGCGCTTTCCAGTGCGGCGAGGACCTGCAGATGGCGCAGCTTGAGCCGGCGGGTCCAGGAAAGGTCGGTGGGGGCGGTATCCATGCGGAAATGGTAATGGATATCTCAGCTTTATTCATTGGCGGGATATGGGGGGAACGCCCCAAAATGCCTGTCCACGATTCAACGGGATTCATGCGGTGATGCGTTCAAGTGATTTGACTTCGCAGGCGCTGGCGCTGGATAGCGTGGCCACGGCCTTGATGCAGGACTCGCAGCCGGAAAGCGGCCTGGACGCCCTGGCGGCGGCGCTGTCTGCGCGCATTGGCTACCGGCTGTTCACCGTGTTGGTCCTTGACCGGCAGGCAGGACTGAGCCGCCGGTTCTATTCGAGTGAGCCCGATGCCTACCCGACCGACGGCGCCAAGCCCATCCGCACGGACAGCGACTTCTATGCCCAGGTCGTGGAGCTGGGTCGGCCCCGGATTTGCGCGGATCGCAGTGCCTGCAAGGCGGCGTTTCCCGACCATGAGCGCATCTTTGCCCTGGATTGCGAAAGCGCGGTCAACGTGCCCGTGCGTTGGGACGGCCAGACCATCGCCTCATTGAACTTGCTGCATCAGGCCGGATGGTACCGGGAAGCGATGTTTTCCGAGCTTGGCTGGTACGCGGCGCTTGCCATTCCCGTCATACAAAAGATTATTCACACAGCCCGATAAACAAGGGGGAAAACCATGAAACGCTCAAGCGTCACGATTGCTGCATTGCTGTTGTCGCTGGGAATGGCGTCTGCCCAAGCGGCGGATGCCTATCCGGCCAAGCCCATTACGATCGTCTATCCGTATGCGCCGGGTTCGGCATCGGATACCTTGACGCGCCTGTTGGCCGATGCCATGTCCAAGAAACTGGGTCAGCCAGTCATCGTGGACAGCAAGCCGGGCGCCGGCGGCTCCATCGCGACCGAGCATGTCGTGCGGGCCGCACCCGACGGCTACACGCTGCTGCTCAGCGCCAGCGGCACCATCGCGGTCAATCCTCACATCTACAAGCTACGCTACAACCCGGTCGAGGACTTGGCGCAGATCTCCATCGCGGTGGAAGTGCCGTTCGTGTTTGTCGTCGGCAAGGACTTTCCGGCGCAGGACTATGCCTCTTTCAAGACGCTCAGCGCGCAGAAGCCGGGCGGCCTGACCTCGGCCAATGCAGGACTGGGCACCCAGGCCCATCTGACGCAGGCGGCGTTCGCGCGGCTGGCTGCCGTCAACCTCAGCATCATCGGCTACAAAGGCGCGGCGCCGGCAGTCAACGACATTCTGGGCGGACATGTGGACTCGATGATGGACAACGCCGCCTCGCAGATTCCGTATGTCACGTCGGGCAAGACGACCGCGCTGTTCGTGACCAGCGACTACCGGTTCGAGGGCTACCCCAAGGTGCCCACGGCCAAGGAATTGGGCATTACGGGTTTGGTGCCCGCGGGATGGTTCGGACTTGCGGCGCCCAAAGGCACGCCGCAAGCTGCCATCGACACGGTGCAAAAGGCGTTGGCGACCACGCTTGAAGAACCCGATGTCCAGCGCAAGCTCAAGGAACTGGGGTGGGTGATCGTCGGCAACACGCCGGCGCAGGCGCTGGAACGGGCGCGGGCCGACTACACGCGGCTGGGGCAAGTCGTTCGAGACATTGACTTGAAACCGAACTAATGCGCTGAAAAATGCCGCGTCACCCATGCCTCGCACACCGACCACAGCTGCGGCGCGCCGCGCTGGATGGCCGGGCCGTACCGCGCGAAGACTTGTTCCAACGACACGCCGCTTTCGGTCCACGTCCCGCCTTCCGTGAAGACGTTGATCAGCAAGGGCTGAAAGCGGTCCAGCGCCTTGGCAAATCTGGCGTCGTCGGTTTCGGCCCGTTCGAACTCGTGCCAGAGCGCCAGGAAGGCATCGCCTTGCGGCGCGGGCAGCAGGCCGAACAGCCGCGCCGCGGCTTCGGATTCCTTGGCGGCCTGAATGTCGTGGCCGGTTGTGCCGTGGATGGGGACATCCCCGACGTCGATTTCGACAATGTCGTGCAACAGCAGCATCTGCATGACGCGTGTCGTGTCGACGGCGCCGCTGGCGTATTCGCTTAAAACAAGCGCGTACATGGCGAGGTGCCAGGAGTGCTCGGCGGAGTTTTCCTTGCGGCTCTTGTCCAGCAACGGTGACTGGCGCACGACCGTCTTGAGCCGGTCGATCTCGCGCAGGAATGCGAGCTGCTGTTCCAGTCTGCCGGTTTGCGCAAGTTTCAACATCTTGTCCATCCTTGTGGGCGCGCCATGGCGCCATGCCGCGCGGTATGCGGGGGCCGTGGGTTCATGTTTCGTCGAGTAGTCTTTGCAGGTCCGCAACCTTCTCAGTTGCCACGTCGCGCAGCGCTGCGACGAGCTGCTCGGTGGCGGGGCTGCGGCGTTTGCCTTTTGGGAAGACCAGCCCATAGTGCAGCTTGACGGTGGGACGGAACTTGCGGACCGCTATGTCCAGGTGCCGTTGCGCTAGTGTAGCCATCGGGTCGGCTAGCGCGATGCCGCAATTCATGGCCGCAAGCTGGATGGCCATCGTGCTGAAAGACACCTCAAGTTCGCTGTGCGCAGCGGCGTTGGTGGCCTCGAAGGCGGCAAGGCACCGCTGCTCGAGTATGCTGCGCCGGCCCAGGCTGATGTAGGGCTCGGTCTGCAGGTCTTCAGGGCCGATCTGCTTGCGGCTGGCGTAGTGGTGTCCCGGGTGCATGACCGCGACGATCTCGCTCTGGCACAGCAGTTCGGTTTCGATGGCGGGGTGTTCCAGCGGCAATTGGACAAGCGCCAGGTCGAATTGCTGCTGCGCGAGCCACCATTGCAGTTCGGCGGGCATGCGCGCATTGAGCGCGGCCGTGAAGTCCGGCGTGTTGAGCCGGCAACGCCCCAGCGCTTCGATGGCGAGACCGTCGATGATGTGGTTGGCCGCCAGGACCCGCACCCGGTCGCGTCGGCCCTGCCGCATGTCCTCCGCGTAATCGGAAACCGCGTCCTGCGCCCGAAGCAGTCCGTAAACGCGCTTGTAGAACTCGTGGCCATCGTCGGTAAGTTCCAGACGGCGGCCGGTCTTGCGCAGGATCTCGAATCCGGCTTCTTCCTCCAGCTGGGCGAGCAGGCGGCTCACTTGGGGCTGCGTGCGGTGCAGCCGCAGCGCGGCCTGCGCGACGCTACCCCCTTCGACAAATGCGTGCAACGCTTCATAGGCGCGGTAATTCATGCGGGGGTCCCCAATCTTGATACATGCGTTTGACGCAAGTATTCGATCAAATTTCGAAATTGAATTATATGTCTGCTGCTTTCAGAATTTCTCCCTGAAGCCGTTCGTTGGACGCGCAAGTATTCAGGAGTGAGAGCGCAGTGAGTCAGGATCCGATTGTGGTGTGGGGCGGCGGCGCCATTGGCGGCGTGGTGGCGGCAAAGCTGGCGGACGCCGGTCAGGATGTGCTGCTGGTGGACGTGGTGCCGGCGCATATCGAGGCCGTGCGTGCGCACGGGCTTGAGATCGTCGGACCGCAGGGCGAACGCGCGTTTTCGCGGATGAAGGCCTGCCTGGCGTCGGAAGTCGAAGGGTCCTTTTCCCGGATCATGCTTTCGGTCAAGGGCCAGCACACGCGGCAGGCCATGGAAATGATCGCGCCGCGGCTGCGGGCCGACGGTTGGGTGCTGGCGTTGCAGAATGGGCTGACGGAAGCCACCGTCGCGGACGTGGTGGGCGCCGGCCGCACGCTGGGCGCGCTGGTGAATTTCGCTTCCGATTACGTGGGGCCCGGACGCATCCAGTTCGGCGGTCTGGGCAGCCTGCGCGTGGGAGAAATCGACGGCGCGGATTCGGCCCGCACGCGTGAGGTCGAATCGCTGCTGCGCCACGTTGACCCGCAGTCGAGCTGGACTGACCGGTTGATGGGCTACAAGTGGAGCAAGGTGGCGATCGGCTCGCTGCTGTTCACGACCGCGATGTCGAACGACACCATCGTCGAGCAATTGGGCAACCGCCATTATTTGCCGCTGTGGCGCGCACTGTGCGGCGAAGTCGTGGCCGTCGCCCGCGCGAGCGGCGTGGAACCGGCGCCATTCGACGGCTTCGCGCCTGGCGCTTTCACGCCGTTGGCCAGCGAGGAAGACGCGTGGGCGCAGATGCAGCAGATCACGGATCATTGCCGCCGCTGGGTTGGCAAGCCTCGCAGCGGCGTCTGGCGCGACCTGGCTGTGCGCAAGCGCCCGACTGAAGTGGATCCCCAGATCACCGACATCGTGGTCCATGGGCAGGCGGCCGGCATCGAAACACCAACAATCTCTCGCCTGATTGCGATGATCCGGGAGATGGAGGCGGGCGAGCGTGATTTTGGCAATGCCAACCTGGACGCCCTGATGGCGGCCGCGCCATGAGCACTCACGATTTTTCGGGCCAGCACGTTCTGGTGACGGGCAGCAATGGACATTTTGGCCGTGAACTGGTGCACGCTTTTTTGCAGGCGGGCGGGACGGTGACGGGCGCGGACCGCGCCGCCGCGGCTGAAACGCCAACGGGCGGTCGCAGCGTCGAACTCGACGTCACCGATGGCGAGGCGATCGAACGCCTTGTCGCGGGCTGGGATGATGAACAGGTGCCGAGTGTGCTGGTGAACAATGCGGCGATCTTTCCCTTCGCGGACATTCTGGATGCGCCGCCCGACATGTGCCGAGCCATCCTCGATGTGAACGTGCTGGGCCCGCTGCGCTTGACGCAGGCGCTGGCGCGGCGCTGGATCGCCGCGGGCATACGGGGGACCGTGGTCAACGTCAGTTCTGCGTCTGCCGAGGTGGCCAGAAGCAATGGGGCGATCTATGGGCCGTCCAAGGCGGCACTGGAGCAGATGACGCGCATTCTTGCGGTGCGCCTCGCGCCGCTTGGCATCCGCGTCAACGCGGTCCGGCCGGGCCTGGCCCAGGGCGAGCACAGTGCCGCGCTGCCGCAGGCGCATCGGGAGAGCATTGCGGCTGCCATTCCGCTGGGCCGCATGATCCAGCCGGGCGAGCTGTCCGAAGCGGTGCTCTTTCTTGCAGGCGGCACAGCATCGTTTACGACCGGGCAGGTGCTATCGGTCGACGGCGGGGGCGGCATCAACCGCCGCGCTCAGGCCTGAACGACAAATCATCAAGGAGAACGCTGATGGACACCTCTCTGCGCGGCATCACCATGCACGAAGACAGCCGCATTTCATTTCCCGCGTATGCGTGGCCTGAGGGCAAGCGCTGCGCCGTGGCATTTACCTTGGACCTGGACGCGGAGTCCCCGTATTTCTGGACTGCGCGCGAGCAGCAGCCGCAGTCGCTGGGCGAACTGGAGCAGCGCCGGTACGGCCCGCGGCAGGGCGTCGCGCGTATTCTGGCCTTGCTGGACAAGTGGGAAATCAAGGGTGCGTTCTACGTGCCCGGCGTGGTGGCCGCCACATACCCCGATCTGCTTGCGACGCTTGTGAAGGCGGGGCACGAGGTCGGCTATCACGGCTATTTCCACGAACGCCTAGATACGCTGGACGACGCCATGCTGGACGATTATCTGGGCCGCAGCATCGACGTTTTTCAGAAGCAGACGGGCGCGGCCCGGCGCGGATATCGCGCGCCTTCTTTCGAGCATTCGCCCGCGAGCCTGGCCGCTCTGCGGCGGGCTGGCGTGGCCTACGACAGTTCGCTGATGGGCTTTGACCATCCGTATTCGATCGATGGGCTGGTGCAGGTGCCCGTGACGTGGACGATCGACGATGCCCTGTACTTCCGGTACACGAACGGGCCGCGCGACAAGACTCACCCGGCGAACCCGAACGCCGTGCTCGAGAGCTGGATCGAGGAATTCGAAGGCGTGCGGGAATGGGGCGGGCTTTGCATGATCACCGTCCATGACTGGATTTCGGGGCGAGGGCAGCGCTTGCGTCTGCTCGACAAGTTCTTTGCGCATATCGCCGCCGCGCAAGATGTCTGGTGGGCCACGCCGATGGCGCTTTGCGACTATCACCGCGCTTCGTCCAACGCGGACCGCTTCGAGGTCAGCGCCCACGTCGGGCGGTTCGCGCCGAACAGCGGCAAATAAACCTACAAGGGGAAAACCATGAATGAAAAACGCCGTGCCTTGTGTGCACATCTGGCGGGACTGCCGCTGCTATCGCTGGCGGGCGCGGGCGCCATTCCCTGGCGCAGCGCCCAGGCGGCAGAGGGATATCCGGACAAGCCGATTTCGGTGATCGTGCCGTTCGCGCCCGGTGGAAACACTGACATCGTCGCGCGAATGATCGGTACGGGTCTGGCCAAGCGGCTCGATGCCAACATCGTCGTCGAAAACAAGGCCGGCGCAGGGGGCAACATCGGCGCGGCAACCGCGGCCCGCGCCCGGCCCGATGGCTACACCATGCTCTATAGCACCGCCAGCACGTTCGCAATCAACCCGCATATCTATGCGAACCTGCCTTTCGATCCCCTCAAGGCGTTCGAACCCTTGGCTGTGACGATTCAGGTTCCTGTCGTGTTGGTCGTTTCGGCCAGTTCAGGCATCAAGACGTTGAAGGAACTTGTGGCGCATGTGCAGGCGAATCCGGACAAGGCCAGCTACGGCTCCAACGGCAACGGCACGTCGAGCCATATCGCTTGCCACGTGCTCGCGCAGAAGATGGGTGTGCCCAAGCTCCTGCACGTTCCCTACAAGCAGGGGCCGCAAGTGTTGACGGACCTTACCGGCGGCCAGCTGACCTTCGCATTCGATGCGTGGTCCGTGCTGGGGCCGCAGGTCAAGGCCGGGCGTCTGGTTGCGCTTGCGGTGTCGGGCACGGAGCGGTTGAAGGCCGCGCCTGAGATTCCGACCGTCGGCGAAACGCTGGAGACGGACTACGACATCGTGACCTGGAATGCATTCTGCCTGCCCAGCGGCGTGCCAGCCGATATTGCCGCAACGCTGCGCAAAGCGGTGCAGGAGACCATGGACGATCCTGCGATCCGCACTCGCCTGGAAAACGAAGGCGTACCCCCGTATGCGCCCATGACGGCGGCCGAGATTCAGACGTTCTTCAAACGCGAGTATGAAAAGTGGGGGGAACTGGTCAAGCTTGTCGGTGCGACGGGCATCGCATGATGGCGCCCCGCACTACGATTGCCGACCTGGAAGACTTGCGAGACGAACTCGTCGCGTTGCGGCAGTCGCTGCACCAGCGGCCCGAGCTTGCCTTCCAGGAACACGTCACCTCGGCCCGCGTGGGCGAGCTGTTGTCGGGGTGGGGCTATGAGGTCGAGGCCGGTCTGGCGGGTACGGGACTGGTCGCCACGCTGCGCGCGGGGGCCGGGGCTCGGCGCCTCGGCCTGCGGGCCGACATGGATGCGCTGCCGATCACGGAAGCGACCGGGCTGCCCTATGCCAGCCAGACCGAAGGCCGCATGCATGCCTGCGGGCATGACGGCCACATGGCCATGCTGCTTGGCGCAGCCCGCCATCTGGCGCGCACGCGCAACTTTTCGGGCGTCTTGCACCTGATTTTCCAGCCGGCCGAGGAACGCGGCTTCGACAGTGGCGCCAAGCGCATGGTCCAGGAGGGACTGTTCAAGCGATTTCCCTGCGACATGGTGTTGGCGATGCACAATCATCCGGGCGCCCCGGCCGGGCAGTTTCTTACCCGCAGCGGCCCCTTCATGGCCGCTGGCGACCGGGTGTTCGTGAAAGTGATCGGGCATGGAGGGCATGCGGCGCGTCCGCATCTGGCGGCCGATCCGGTCGTCGCGGCTGCCGCCATCGTGATGGCGCTGCAGACGATCGTGTCGCGCAATATCGATCCCTCTCAGGCGGCGGTGGTGTCGGTGGGCAGGCTGCGCGCTGGGGATGCGCTGAACGTCATTCCTGGAACGGCTGAACTCGGCATTTCGGTGCGTTCATTCAACCCCGAAGTCCGGGCGCGTCTGCGCGAGCGCATTGTCCGGATTTGCGAGTCCACTGCGCAATGCCACGAAGCCAGTGTGCAGATCGACTACGTCGAAGGGTATCCGGTCGTCGATAACGCCGAGGCGCCCACGGCCCTTGCGATTAAGGTCGCGCGGGAATTGACGGGCGCCGACAGAGTGGTGGCGGATATGCCGCCGTTGATGGGCAGCGAGGACTTCGCTTACATGCAGCAAGCCGTCCCCGGCGCGCTGGTAAGGATCGGCAACGGGCCCGCGGATGGCGGACGTGCCTTGCACAATGCCAACTACGACTTCAATGACGACAACCTGTGCGTGGGCGCGGCCTTCTGGAGCCGCTTGGCCGAGACGTATCTGCAACATCCGTGAGGGCGCGGACCGTGGCCGCGGCGCTTAGCGGCCTCGCCCGTTGGCGTCAGTGTGTCCCAGGTAATCGTCTACCGCGCTACCGACCGTCGGATGAAAATGGTCGTCGCTGAACAACCGCGACAGCTCAAACCGCTTGAGCTTGTCCCGCACGGGATCCTTCATTTCCGCGAAATGTAGCGCGATGCCTTCGCGCGATAGCGTTTCGCACAGTTCGCGCAGCATGTCGGCGGAGGTGACGTCGACGCTGGTGACGGGTTCGGCGGCGACGACCACCCGCCGAACGGGCGACGGCGATGCCTCCACGGCTTCGAGCAGGCGCTGCTGGAAGAGCTCGGCGTTGGCGAAGAACAGCGGCGCGTCCCAACGGAACAGCACCAGGCCGTCGATCAGGGCGGCATTCGGGTAGCGCTTCAGGTCGTGATAACCGCGAAGGTTGGGCACGCGTCCCAGTACCGCAAAATGCGGCCGCCAGCCGTCCCACAGAAATTCAATGACGGCGATGACCACCGCCAGGCAGATGCCGGGAATCGCGCCAAACACCGCGACCGCGGCAAAGCACAGCATGGAAAGCCAGAACTCCCATTGCTGGATGCGGTAGATGCGCCGCAGGTCCTTGATTTCGAACAGGCCGATGGCGGCGGCGATCACGACGGCGGCCAGCGCGCTGTTGGGCAGGTGGCGCAGCAGGTTTGGCGCGGCAATCAGCAGCGCGCCCACGGCCAGTGCGCCAACGACACCGGTGAGCTGCGTGCGCGAGCCGGCCGCTTCGGCCACCGGCGTGCGCGACGCGCTGCTGCTGATCGGAAAGCCCTGGAAAAAGCCCGCCGCCAGGTTCGCCACGCCCAGTCCCACCATTTCCTGGTTCGGGTCGACGCGCGTGTGCGTGCGCGCGGCATAGGTGCGCGACAGCACGCTGGTGTCGGCGAACGCAATCAGCGCCACCGCGCAGCCGCCCAGCACGATCTTGACGAGATCGGCATTGCTGAGCCACGGCCAGGCAAGGCTGGGCAACCCTTGCGGAATCTCGCCCAGCACCTTCACGCCTTGAGCATCCAGGCCGAAAAGCTTGACCGCCAGCGTGGCGAGGATCACGGCAATCAGGATGCCCGGTACGCGGTCGAAGCGCTTGAGCAGCAGAATCACCGCCAGGCTTGCCGCGCCGACGGCGAAGCTTGGCCAATGGGTTTGTCCGTCGGCAACGGCCAGCGCCAGTTGCTGCATTTCCTGAAGCGGGCCGGCGTCGTCGATGGAGATGTCGAACAGCTTGGGCAACTGGCTGACCAGCACGGTCAGCGCGATGCCGTTCATGTAGCCGTAGCGGATGGGCTTGGATAGCAGCTCGGTGATGAAGCCCAACCGCATCAGGCCCAGCACGATGCAGAACAGCCCCGAGACGACGGCCATCATGCTGGCTGCGGCGATGGCGCGCATGGGATCGCCGTTGGACACGCTGAGCACGACCGCCAGAATGGGCGCGGCCAATGCGGAATCCGGGCCCAGCACCAGGATGCGGCTCGGGCCGAACAGCGCGTAGGCCAGCATGGGGATGATGGTGGCGTACAGCCCGTAGACGCCCGGAACGCCGGAGGCTTCGGCGTAGGCGATACCCACGGGCACGAGCATGGTCGTCAGGACGAGGCCGGCGGCGATGTCCTTGGGCAGCCATGCGGCCTGATAGGACTTCAACAGCGCCAGGCCGGGCAGCCAGCGCAACCAGTTGGGCGCAGGCTTGGCGGGGGAGCGGGGCGTCGAGGTAGCCATGGAATCCCGGTATGAAAGCGTGCGCTACGGGTTGGGGGCTGTGCCGCGCATCAGCGCGGGGAAGGGTTGCCGGTATCTTCCAGCATCTGGCGCAACTGGGCGCGGCGGCGTTCGAGGTCGGCGATCTGGCGCTCCACGGACGCCAACCGGCTGCGCTGCACCTCGGACGTCTCCGGACAGGCCGCCGCGCCTTCGATCAGCCGCATGCAATCGGGAAACCCGCGGATTTCCGCCAGCGTGAAGCCGGAAGCGATCAGGCGCTGGATTTGCCTGACCTGCGTGACGGCGGCGTCGGGAAAGGTGCGATACCCATTGTCTGCCCGGGCTGACGCCAGGAGACCGTGGTCGTCGTAGTGCCGCAGGGAACGCAGGCTTGCGCCGGTTTTGCGGGCAAGCTCACCGATCGACATGGGGGGTTGAGGCGCGGGCGGTTTCATGCGGGAAAGCGTAGCAGATTGGCGCTTGACCTTGACATAGGTGTGAGGGTTGAAACTGGCGCTTCTTCAATTTTTTGGATGCATCGGCATGCAACGTAGAACCTTCATTCGCCACGTGGCGGCAGTCGCCTTGTTCGTCGTGGCCTCGGCGGCCGCGCACGCGCAGTCCCGGCAGTACACCGTCACGGCGCCCGATGGCGTGACGCTTGCCGTCCAGGAGGCCGGCAAGTCCGATGGCCCGCCGGTCGTTTTCGTGCACGGGCTGCTGGGCAGCCACCTGAACTGGGGGGCCCAGCTTTCCAGTCCGGCGCTGCAAGGCTATCGGCTGATCACCTACGACCTGCGGGGCCACGGTCAGTCGGGCAAGCCGGTGGATGCGGCGGCGTACACCAACGGCCGGCGCTGGGCGGACGATCTGGCTGCGGTGATCAAAGCGACCGGCGCGCGCGAACCTGTGGTCGTCGGCTGGTCCCTGGGCGCCGCCGTGACAACCAACTACCTTGCCGCGTATGGCGATGCTCAGATTGCGGGCGCCGTCTATGTGGGGGGCGTGATCGAACTGGACGCCAAGCAGATCGCGCCGCATCCCGCGCTATACCGGGACATGGTGTCGTCCGACTTGAGAACTCATCTGGACGCGGAGCGTGAATTCATCGGTCTGTGTTTTGCGCAACCGCCCGATGGCATCACGTTCCAACGGCTTCTGGCCAATGCCGCCATGGCGTCCTTCGACATGCAGGCCGCAGTGCAATCGATGACGGTCGCGGCAGCGCGCGGCCTTGGGTCGGCGCGCAAGCCCGTGCTGCTGATCTACGGTGCGAAGGACGCGTTGGTGCAGCCCGCGCCGTCAATCGCGCGGGCAAGGGAACTGAACCCGCACGTGCGCAGTAGGATTTACGCGGCATCGGGGCATGCGCCGTTCATGGAGGAGTCGGACAGGTTCAACCGGGAGCTGGCTGCGTTTGTTGACAGCGTTGTGACACGCTGACGGGCCCGATAGCTCTGCGGGCGGCCTGCGCTCGCAATGGCCACGTTTGCCAAATGTTGCTTGTTGCGAAGCAGCATCGCCTGCTATCTTCGAGCCCGAAATGCGTTTGCCCCGATTTGGACAGCTTCAATGCCCGCCTCCCAGCTCCTGATTCCCGAACCCATGCCCGTGCGGTCCACCGACACGCTGGGCTGCTCGGCCAGCAAGCTGGCTGTGAACCAGGAGTTTCACGGGGGCGGATTGACGTTCTATCGCAAGCGCACCGAGACCGCTCAGTTCGGCAGCGTGGCAACGCCCGCGTCGGATCGCGGGTTTCTCGTGGGCGTGGCGCTGCGTGGCGGGCACCGCCGCCGCATCCTGCAGGGCAATCACGCGTCGACGCACGATTTTGATGCCGGCTCGATCTACATCCGCGACTTCACCGATGATTACCGGGCCGACCTGCAAGGCGGGTTCGATTTCCTGCTGATCGAGATGACGCGCGCGTTCATCGAACGCATCAACGACGAAAAAGGCGGCCCGCGTGTCAGCAGCCTGCTGCCGCGCAATGGGCAGCCGGATCCGGTGCTGGGCCATCTGTCGCAGGTGCTGGCGGGCGTGGTGGCGGATCCCTCGCGGACCAGTGGCCTATTCGTGGACCATTTGAGTCTGGCCCTCGGCACGCATCTGCTGACGCAATACGGGGCCGGGGCGACCAGCGGCTGGGCGGACTCGGGCGGGGCCCGCGTGCTGTCCCGCAAACTGGAAGCGCGCGCCAAGGACATGCTGCTGGCCTCGCTGCGCGAGGACGCCTCCATTGCGGACATCGCCGAGGCCTGCAATCTGTCGCGCAGCTACTTCATCAAGGCGTTCCGCCAGACGGTCGGCACCACGCCGCATCGTTGGCTGCTGGAGCAGCGAGTGCAGAAGGCTCAGGAACTGCTACGGTCGCCGGGCCGGTCGATCACCGACATCGCGCTTTTGTGCGGCTTTGCCGACCAGGCGCATATGACGCGCGTTTTCACCAGTGTGGTCGGGGTGGCGCCGGGTGCGTGGCGCAGGGAATACGGCGCGTGAAGTAGCGCTCAGACGTCGGCAGCCGGCAGGGCGCAGCACGTTGCTGCGGACGCGACCGGCGCGCTTTCATACAAAGCAGGACGCAAGTGGGCAAGACGTGCCCGCGCCGCGGCGCTATCTTCATGGAATACCTTCCACCCATCCCGGATGTTCCGAAAGCGTTCCATGCGTGTTCTTGCCGCCGGCGCCGCGCCGGTCAACCCTCCGCCCGATCTTGCCGCGCTGCATGCGCAGGCGTTCCCGATGCTGCCGCGCGAACTCATCGAACGCGCCGCGCCCTATGGCGAAGAAATGTCGGCCGAGCCGGGCCGTGTTCTGCTGAAAAGCGGTGATCGCCAAGCCGCGTTCTACATTTTGCTGCAGGGCTTTGCGGAAGTGCTGGAAGCAGAGGCTGGCGGCACGATGCGCAGCTTGCTCGTTCATCGCGACGGCGAATTTACGGGCAGCCTGGACCTTTTCACCGACCGCCCGAATGCGGTCACGGTGCGCGCCAACACCCCCAGCCGCCTGTTGCGGCTGAGCCGCGCAGCGCTCGAAGCGCTGATCCTGACGGAACGGCCGCTGGCGGAGATCATCCTGCGCGCGTTCATGCTGCGACGTATCGGATATCTGCGGCGGCGCCCATATGGCGGCGCCATCCTGCGGTCGGTGAAGCGCGGCGAACAGGAAGATCCCGTCATGGACCTGGCGGTGATCGGGGGCGGGCCGGCTGGATTGGCAGCCGCCGCTTATGCCGCCTCCGAAGGACTGCAGACGGTGCTGGTGGGCGGTTCGCTGGCCTGTGGCGACGCGCCCGGGCTGGACATGCTGAAGGGCTTCCCGGGCACGATCACCGGATTGTGCGAAGGCCCGCTGCTGCGCCGCGCCGAGGACCAGAGCAAGCGCTTCGGCGCGCACGTGCTGCCGCTGCGCATGGTCAGCCGCTTCGACGGCGGCTGTTATCCCTATCGGGTGTGGCTGGACGATGGCCGGCTGATCGAGGCGCGCAGCCTCATCGTTGCGACTGGCATGCAAGGCGATGCGAAAGCGCTGACCGATCAAGCGAACACCGCCTGGCTGGACGGGTGGCTGGACACGGACGAGCAGGGCTGTATCCA
The DNA here is from genome assembly GCF_002966795.1 of Achromobacter spanius. Classification (GTDB taxonomy): domain Bacteria; phylum Pseudomonadota; class Gammaproteobacteria; order Burkholderiales; family Burkholderiaceae_B; genus Achromobacter; species Achromobacter spanius_D. The sequence continues at coordinate 3,359,356 of NZ_CP023270.1, read as the reverse complement.
TACGGGTCGTGCCGCAGCGGGGTCGATGCAGGCGCGGGATTACGAAAGCTCACAGCCGGGGGTGTTTGCGGTAGGAGCGGCGCGCGCGGGCTCCGAGAAACACGTGCTGGCGAGCATCGCCGAGGGCGCGGCCGCGGTGCGGGTGGTGCATCGGTTTTTGGATGCGTCGGCGCATTGAGGGCGGGGGATCGGCCTGACGCGGCCGGACTGTCGCAGGTCGTCCAGAAGTCTGAAGGAATGCTTGCCCCAAGCCATCCGTTCTCGGACAAGCGAATTTTCCTCATCCGGACGCCCTAAGACTCGCAAGGATTTTGTTGTCAGACCATAAAGTTTTTTCTCTTTGCGCAGGCGAGAGTTTGCGAATATGCGTTTAAAGCTCTTTAGCCATAAGAACGCATCGGGAGACAACCATGATCTGTAAGCACGCCGCGCGCAGGCGCATCAACATCGCTGCTGCCGCCTTCATCGCCGCTGCCGCCTTCGCCATCCCCAGCCTTGCCTCCGCGCAGGCCGCCGACAGCTATCCCAGCAAACCCATCCGCCTGATCATTCCTTACCCGCCGGGAGGCGCGACCGACGTGATCGGGCGCATCGTGGGCCAGCGCTTGAGCGAAGAGATCGGCGGTCAGGTTGTGATCGAGAACCGGGGCGGAGCGGGCGGAAACATCGGCGCTGCCGAGGTGGCGCGGGCTCAGCCCGACGGCTATACCCTCCTGATGGGCGCGTTGACCTCGCACTCGGTCATGGCGACCCTGGAGAAGGACACCATCGCGTACGACCTGCGCAAGGACTTTGCGCCCGCTGGGGTGGTCGGCTTCGTGCCGCTGGTGGCCGTCGTCAATCCCAAGCTGCCGATCAAGTCGCTCTCCGAACTGGTGACCTACGCCAAGGCGAATCCGGGCAAGCTCAACTTCGCCTCGTCGGGCGCCGGCGCGCCGCAGCGCATGGCCATGGAGCTATTCAAGCAGATCGCGGGTGTCAACATCGTGCACGTGGCCTACCGCGGCAGCGGTCCGGCCATGACCGATCTGGTCGGAGGCCAGGTCGAGACGATGACCGAGACGGTTCCCGCCGCAATCTCTTTCATCAAGTCCGGTCAGTTGCGGCCGTTGGCCGTGCTTACGCCCCAACGCGTTTCGATGTTGCCGGACATTCCCACGGCCGAGGAGCAGGGTTTCAGCGGCTTTAACGTCAGTTCACTTTTTGGTGTGATGGCGCCGGCCGGCACACCGGCTCCCATCGTGGCCAAGATCAACAAGGCGCTGACCACGGCGCTGGCCAAGAACGATGCCAAGGCCCAACTGCTGGAGCAAGGCGTTTACGCTGACGCGCTTGACGTGGAAGCGTCAAAGGCGCGTCTGAACGCCGAGATCGAGCAGTGGGCAAAGGTGATCCGCGAGGGTGGCATCACCGTCAATTGACGGAAGCAAGCAGGGCCCGGGCGTCCTGAACCATCGCGCGGCCGAGGTCATGCCCCGGCCGCGCGATGCGTCGTCAGACGGCCCAGCAGGCGCAGCCCAGCGCGCCCCAGAAACCCTTCAGGTCGGAGACGGGCAGCTTGCTGGCCCAGGCGCCGGCATGCTGGTGGCCGTGGACGTTGCAGTCGTTGGCGCACGCGCAGGCGGCGGCCGCTTCGCGCAGGGTGGCCTGCAAAGGTTTGCCTTCGCTGTCGCCCCAGGCGCCATAGCCGCCGAACAGGCGTGTGGGCGACCAGTCGGGCATGGCGGGCGGCGGCGCGGCCTCGTCGTGTGCGGCGAAGTCGCCTGCGCCCCAGACCACCTTGCCGCCCACGACAGTCAGCAGGCTGCTGGTGTCGGCGATGTCGGATTCCGGGCAGGAGAAGAAGTCGCGATCCGGCACGATCAGGTCGGCAAGCTGGCCGACAGCGATGCGGCCCTTTTTGCCCTGTTCGTTCGAAAACCAGGTGACGTTCTCGGTCCACATGCGCAGGGCGGCGTCGCGATCCAGGCAGTTGCGCTGCGGGGTCAGGCGCAGGCCGCCCACCGTCTTGCCCGTGATCAACCACGAAAGCGATACCCACGGGTTGTACGAGGCAACGCGAGTTGCGTCGGTGCCGGCCGATACGTTGACGCCTTTCTCAAGCATGCGCTTGACGGGCGGCGTGGCCTCGGCAGCCCCGGCGCCGTAGCGTTCGACGAAGTATTCGCCCTGGTAGGCCATGCGGTGCTGCACGGCCACGCCGCCGCCTAGGGCGGCGATGCGGTCGATGGAGCGTTCGGAGATCGTCTCGGCGTGGTCGAAGAACCAGTTCAGCCCGGCCAGCGGCACGTCCTTGTTCACGCGTTCAAAAACATCCAGCGAGCGCGAGATGGTTTCGTCGTACGTGGCGTGCATGCGCCAGGGCCAGCGGTTCTGCGCCAGGATGCGCACGACTTCCTCGAGATCGCCTTCCATCTCGGGGCCCATCTCGGGGCGCGGCTGGCGGAAGTCTTCAAAGTCAGCCGCCGAGAACACCAGCATTTCACCTGCGCCGTTGTGGCGGAAGTAGTCGGTGCCTTGCTTGTACTGCGAGGTGGCCGTCCAGTTCAGGAAGTCTTCCTTTTCCTGCTTGGGCTTCTGGGTGAAGAGGTTGTAGGCGAGGCGGATCGTCAGCTGATCGGCGTCGGCCAGCTGCTGGATGACCTGATAGTCCTCGGGGTAGTTCTGGTTACCACCGCCCGCATCGATGGCGCCAGTGACGCCCAGGCGGTTCAGGTCGCGCATGAAATGACGCGTGGAATTGACCTGGTATTCGAAGGGCAGCTTGGGTCCCTTGGCCAGCGTGGCGTACAGGATCGACGCATTGGGTTTGGCAAGCAGCAGTCCGGTCGGATTGCCGGCCGAGTCCCGCACGATCTCGCCGCCGGGAGGCGCGGGGGTGTTCTTGTCGTAGCCGACCGCGCGCAGGGCGGCGGCGTTGAGCAGGGCGCGGTCGTACAGGTGCAGGATGAACACGGGCGTATCGGGCGCCACGGCGTTCAGTTCCTCAATGGTGGGCAGGCGCTTTTCCGCGAACTGGTGTTCGGTGAAGCCGCCGACCACGCGCACCCATTGCGGGGCGGGCGTGATGGCGACCTGACGGCGCAGCATGGCCATGGCGTCGGCCAGGTTGGTCACGCCGTCCCAGCGCAGTTCCATGTTGTAGTTCAGCCCGCCCCGGATGATGTGCAGGTGGTTGTCGATCAGGCCGGGCAGCACGCCGCGTCCGCCCAGCGCGATGACGCGGGTGGCCGGGCCTGCCAGGGGCAGGATGTCGCTTGCCGCGCCCACGCGCGTGAAACGGCCGTCCTTGATGGCGACGGCGTCGGCGATGGGGTTGGCGGGGTCCAGGGTCGTGAAACGGCCCTGATGCAGGATGAGGTCGGGGGCGCCTTGGCGCGCGGGATCCGGGGTGTCAGCCATTGCGCTTGTCTCCACATGCATCGGCGGGTTGTTGGGCGGTGTCGGCGGACGCCTTGGGGCAGCTAGGCAGTTCGCCGAACATGTGCGGTTTTACCTGTTCATGAATGAAGGACGTGCGGGTGGGCTCGTCCGCCAGCAGGCGCTTGACCAGCGGGGGAATCTGCTCCCCCGCCAGGATGCCCAGCAGGCCAACCAGCGCGATCACTGGTGGCGCCGGCGACCGCACATTGAACAGGGCGTAGATGATACCGACCAACAGGCCGAGTCCCAAGGAAACGAGATAGACCTTCATGGGCGCGCTCCTGTCAGCCTTCGTGGGCGTTGAACATGGACTTGGCGTAGATGATGCCCAGGCCGTAGGCGCCGCCGAACTTGCGGGCAATGCCGGTCGTCATGTCGTAGGTGTCGATGCGGGCCCAGTCGCGCTGCAATTCCAGCAGATACTGCAACGCGGTGATCGGCTGGCCGCCTGCCTGAACGATACGCTCAATGGCCCGGTTGTGGGCTTCGGCGGACACGTCGCCGCAGGCGTCGGTGATCACATAAACCTCGAAGCCCTGGTCCAGCGCCGACAGGGCCGGGCCGACGATGCACACGCTGGTCCACAGGCCGGCCAGCACGATGCGCTTCTTGCCGATTTCATTGACCTGCTTGATGACGGCGGCATCTTCCCAGGTGTTCATGGACGTGCGGTCCAGCAGCGGCCGGCCCGGGAAGGGGGCGGTGACTTCCTCGAACATGGGGCCGGAGAAGCTTTTTTCGGCAACCGTCGTCAGGATCGTGGACACGCCAAAGCCGGCGGCGGCATGCGCCACCAGCGCGGCGTTGCTGCGCAGCGTGACGGCGTCGATGGAATGGGTGGCGAACGCCATCTGCGACTGGAAGTCGATCATGATCAGCGTGTGATCGTGCGGGGACAGCAGCTTGGCGCCGGGGGTGGGGGTCGCAATGACAGGCACGGGTGATTCCTTCGGTTGCCAGGGTGTGGGATCCCGGCAATGTGCCAGCCGGCCGGCGGGTCGTATTGAACGATAGTCCGCCGGTTTGAAGATTGTGATTGCGGCGGGCGCTCATTTCGACAAAGACGGTTTGCAGCTAGCGAGACGACTTGGCGATACGAATTGACGGTACAAATTGACGAAGCAGATTGACGAAACGGTGTATCGCCACGGGAGCGGCGCTGGGGTACGCTGCTCGAGTCCCGGCGCGTCGCATCATTCTTTTTCGGAGAATTCCATGGGCCTGGCTTTCCAGAACGAACTGCACGACGACTTCGGCATGCGGCCGGCCGCCTACATGCCCTACGGCGGGGCGGATCTGGGGGAAATTCTGGCGGTAGGCCGGGCGGTGGGGGACGGGGACGACACCGCATTCTTCGAGGCCTGGATGGCGGCCGGTGACCGCCTGGCCGCCGAGGCACATGACGCCGAACAACGCAACCGCATTGCCAGCGCGCGTGAACTGCACCTGCGCGCAAGCGCCTTCTATTGCACGGCGTTTCGGCCGCTGTATCGCGCGCCGACGGATGCGCGGTTGCTGGCGGCCTTTCGCAAGCAGATGGCGGCCTTCGACCGGGGCCTTGCGCTGTCCGCACATCCGGTCCTGCCCGCAGGCATCCCGTTGGACGGCGCCCGCATGCCGGCTTACCTGGTGCCGGCCGTCGGTTTTGAGACTGACGTCAGACCGCTCGTCATCTTCACCAACGGTTATGACGCCACGGTGACCGATATGTATTTTGCGAGCGCCGTGGCTGCGTCGCGTCGGGGCTATCACGCCCTGGTATTCGATGGGCCAGGGCAGGGCGGCATGCTGTACGAACAGGGCGTAACAATGCGGCCCGATTGGGAGACGGTGGTGGGCGCGGTGGTGGACTACGCCATCACGCTGCCCATCGTGGACGCCAAACGCATCGCACTTAGCGGCTGGAGCCTGGGCGGCCATCTGGCGCCGCGCGCGGCCTCCGGTGAACCCCGTCTGGCGGCCTGCATTGCGGACCCGGGCCAACGCAGCCTCGCGGGCTCGTTCCGGCCGTTGGCGGTCAAGCTGGGCGCCACCCCGGAAAGTGCGGCCAACCTGGGGGAACTGGAAGAACCCGTGATGGACCGCCTGTGGCAGTTCGTCTTGGCCAGCCCCACGCTGACGTGGAAGGTGGCGCGGCGCGCCTTCTGGGTGCACGGCGTGGACAATCTGCGTGATTACCTGCGAGCAGTCGAGCTGTTCACCCTGGAGGGCCGCGTCGACCAGATTACGTGCCCGATGCTCATGACGCTTGCCGAAAACGACCCGTTGGCGGCCGGCACCCAGCAGTTCTTCGACGAATTGCGCTGCCCCAAGACGCTGCTGCGTTTCACGGCGCAGGAAGGCGCGGGGGACCATTGCGAGTCCGCCAACCGGTCGCTGTTGAACCGCCGCGTGCTGGACTGGCTGGACGGCGTGTTGTAGGGCGGGGCGGGCCGCGCCCGCCGCGCTGCCTATAATTGCACCGATCCCCGCTTTTTAGACGGCAGTCCTGCCGTGCCTCATGTCGACCTTGCCTTTGCGCGTGCTGTCGGTGATTCCACCGATGACGCAGTTAAATACCCCGTACCCGTCCACCGCCTACCTGACCGGCTTCCTGCGTTCGCGCGAGGTCACCGCGTATCAGGAGGATCTGGCGCTTGCCCTGGTGCTGCGCCTGCTGTCGGCCGACGGCCTGCGCGCCGTGGCGCAGCGTATCGACGCGCTGCCCCTTGAAAAACACACGCAACCGGTCCAGGCCTTCGTCGCCATGCAGGCGCGTTATCTGGCGACCATCGGGCCGGTGATCGGCTTTCTGCAAGGCCGCGATCCGACGCTGGCGCATCGTATCGCCGGCCGCAACTACCTGCCCGAGGGCCCGCGCTTTAGCTCGCTGGACGTCTACCTGGACGAAGACGGCGGCGATCCGCTGGGATGGGCGTTTGGCGCGCTGGGCCTGCAGGACCGGGCAAAGCACCTGGCCACGCTCTATCTGAATGACTTGGCCGATGTACTGCGTGACGCTATCGACCCGCGCTTTGAATTCGTGCGCTATGCCGAATCGCTCGCGGGCAGCCAGCCGACGTTCGATCCGCTCGCAGAGGCGCTGGCCGCGCCGATGAACCTGGTGGACGAAACGCTGCGCGAGCTTACCGATGCCGCGCTGGCCCGCCACAAGCCGACGATGGTCCTGCTGTCGGTGCCCTTTCCAGGCGCGGTGTACGCGGCCTTTCGCATCGCGCAGGCCATCAAGGCGCAGGATCCCACCATCGTCACGGTGCTGGGCGGCGGCTTCGTCAACACCGAGCTGCGCGAACTGAAAGACCCGCGCGTGTTCGATTACTTCGACTTCGTCACGCTGGACGCCGGCGAGCGCCCCTTGCTTGCACTGCTTGAGCACGTGCAGGGCAAGCGGTCGCGCCAGCGCCTGGTGCGCACATTCGTGCGCGACGCCGACAGCGGCGCGGTGCGGTACGTCAACCTGGTTGAACCCGACGTCGCGTTCGCCGAGGTGGGCACGCCCACGTGGGACGGCCTGCCGCTGGACCGTTACCTGTCGCTGCTGGACATGCTCAATCCGATGAACCGGCTCTGGAGCGACGGCCGCTGGAACAAGCTGACCGTCGCCCACGGCTGTTACTGGAAGAAGTGCAGCTTCTGCGACGTGGGGCTGGACTATATCGGCCGTTACGAGGGTGCATCCGCATCCGTGCTGGCCGATCGCATCGAGGCCATCGTGGCCGAGACCGGGCAGACCGGCTTTCACTTTGTCGACGAAGCCGCGCCGCCCAAGGCGTTAAAAGCGCTGGCGGCCGAGCTGATCGAGCGCAACGCCGGCATTTCGTGGTGGGGCAACATCCGCTTTGAAAAGACCTTCAGCCCGGAACTGTGCGAACTGCTGGCCGACAGCGGCTGCATTGCGGTATCCGGCGGACTGGAGGTTGCGTCCGACCGGTTGCTCAACCTGATGAAGAAGGGCGTGTCGATCGACCAGGTGGCGCGCGTGACGCGTGCGTTCAGCGATGCCGGCGTGCTGGTGCACGCCTACCTGATGTACGGCTTTCCCACGCAGACCGTGCAGGACACCGTGGACGCGCTGGAATATGTGCGTCAGCTGTTCGAGAACGACTGCATCCAGAGCGGGTTCTTTCACCGCTTCGCCTGTACGGTGCATTCGCCGGTGGGCCTGAACCCCGACGAATATGGCATCAAGCTCAAACCCTTGCCCGACGTCACGTTCGCCAAGAACGACGTGGGCTTTCACGATCCCACGGGCGTGGATCACGACGCGCTGGGCAAGGGCTTGAAGAAGGCCATCTACAACTTCATGCACGGCATCGGCCTGGAAGAGGACGTGCGCAGCTGGTTCCCGTTCAAGGTGCCGCGCACGACGGTGGCGCGCAATCGCATCGAACGCGCGCTGAGCCAGCGGGGATAGCAGTCCAGGCCCGGCACGCGTAGCTACAGCACGAAGCCGCCATCCGCCGTCAGGCTGGCGCCCGTGATGTAGCCGGCGTCGGCTCCCGCCAGGAACGCCGCGAGGCCCGCGATTTCACTCGATTTGCCCATGCGCCCCAGCGGGATGCGGGGGATGAGTTGCGCCGTCCATTCCGCCGTCAGATCGGTCTGGATGGGTCCCGGCTGGATGTTGTTGACGGTGATGCCGCGGGGCGCCAGGTCCAACGCCGCCCCGCTGACCATCGCGGCGACGGCGGCCTTGGTCATGGCGTAGACGCTGCTGCCGGGCGAGCCTGTCCGGATGGCGGTGTTGCTGCCGATGGTGATGATCCGTCCGCCGTCTCGCATGTTGGCGGCCGACGCCTGGATGGCCAGGAACACGCCGCGCACGTTCACCGCCAGCATCTGGTCCAGTTCGTCGAGCGGGACTGCGCCGATCGGGTTGGCGCGGTAGATGCCGGCGTTGACGACCGCAACGCTCAATGGCCCGAACAGCTGCACGGCGGTGTCGACCGCGCAGGCGATGGCTTGCGGGTCGGCGCTGTCGGCTTCAATGGCCAGCGCGCGTCCGCCGCTGGCCTCGATGGACGCGACAACCGCGTTGGCGCTGTCCGCGCGGTTGGCGTACGTTAGCGCCACCGCGTAGCCGGCTTCCGCCAGCCTCGCGGCAATGGCGGCGCCGATGCCGCGGGAGCCGCCGAATACGAGCGCGGCGGGGGATTCAAGGGGCGGGATGTTTTCCATGATGTGCACCGGGTTTAAAGGGTGCTTGCATCATCCCGCTGAACCCGCGCCGGCGCACGCCCGATTTCATGTCGCACTGTGTGCGGCGGGAATCGCAGATACATGCCGGTACGATTGCCCGCATTCTTCGCGCAAAGGCGAGCGGTTGTTGGCCGTTCGATAGTGCCCGTCAGGCCGTCGGCGGCGCGTCCGGCACGGTGTTCAGCACCGGCTCGGCTGCCTCGGCGCCGTGGACCGCGTTGGTCAGGTCTTCTGTCATTTCGTGATCCAGCGCGCCCTGGATGAGGTCATCGGTCACGCGCAGCTCCACGCCCACCGGCGACATCTGCGCGGCCGCCGCGAAGGGCGCGACCGGGGCGGGCGCCGGCCGTTCGTTACGGCGCCAGACGAAGAACGTCACCAGTCCCAGATTCAGCAACGCAAAGCACCAGAACAGGCCCGCTTCGCCAAACTTCGCCATCACGGGCGAGATCGCCAGCGGACTCAACGCCGAGCCCAGCGAGTTGATCAGCAGCAGTCCCTGGATCATGCGCACCAGCGCGTCGGCCGGCGCGCGGTCGGCCGCGTGGCTGACGGCCACCGGATAAATGGCAAAGACCCCGCCGCCCAGCAGGAACAGCAGCGGCATCAGCAGCGACGAGCCCGGCGGCAGCATCAGGATCAGCAAGCTGAGCACGGCGCAGAAGACAGCCAGTGCGATCAGCACGACCTGCCGGTCGCGCAGGTCCGACCAGCGTCCGACCGGATACTGCAGCACCATGGCGCCCAGGATGACGGCGCCCATCATCTTGCCGACCTCGGCAACGTCCAGGCCGATGCGCTGCAGATACAGCGGCAATAGGGTGTAGACGGCGGCAATCGCCACGCCCGAGCCAAAGCAGCCCATCACGCCCGTGGGCGTCATGCGCGCCAGATGCTGCGGCAGCAGCGGCTCGACGCGTTCGACCAGCGGCGACACGCGCGGAATGATCACCATCGGCAGCACGGAAAGGGATGCAAGCAAGCCGGCCACCATGAAGGGCGCCATGTCGCCCATCCGCGTGATCGCGCCCAGCTCCAGCTGGCCCAGCATGCCCGAGCCATACAGCGCGATCATGTAGAGCGCCAGCAGACGCCCGCGCATCTTGGCATCGCCCGCCAGCAGCAGCCAGCTTTCGACCACCAGAAACACGCCGACGCTTGCCCAGCCGTTGATCAGGCGCAGCACGAACCACGCTTCGCGATCGAAGATCAGCCCCTGCAGCAGCACCGTCACGGCGATCAGCGACGCAAAGCTGCTGTAGGCGCGGATATGGCCGATGCGCAGGATCAAGCGGTCATTGAAGATCGCGCCCAGCGTCAAACCGATGAAGTAGGACGACGAAATGATGCCGACCACCGTGGCCGATTCGCCGGCGGCGTCCAACTGCAGGGTCGTAAGGGAAGAGATGAAAGCGTTGCCGATGCAGACAACGAACAAGCCAAGTAGGGGCCCGAGCACCAGGCCCAACAACTGCCGAGACATGAAATCCTCGATTTCCAGAACAGCAAAAGCATCCGGTGCGACCGGACAAACGATCAATGGGGTTTGGGGGAATGCGCTAGCTGCCCCCCGAGGGGGCTGCCCCGCCTTCGGGCGGCCGGGCGGCTATTTTTGCAATGCCATGCGCTTGGGCGCGGGCCGTGCGGCGGGGGGCACGCTCGGCGGGAATCCGGCGCGGATTGTAGCGCTGATTCAGGGATGGTCTGGCCGGCGCTCGGGGGGAGCGGCTGGCTTGCCAGATCGTCCCGAACCGGTCAGCATCGCGCACCATGCGACCTTTGAACGAACTCATCAACGAAACCGATCCGGCCCTGCCGCTTGTCCAGGAATGGATTGCCGCTGCGGCTATTCCGTGCGAAGTCCTGCCCCCTTCCTCACGCAGCGACGATGTCCTGCTGTCGTTGCAAGTGACGACTCGGTCTCCGATGGGGGCCATCGCTCACGGCACGGGCGGCCTGCTGCTTGATGGCGGATGGCTGCGCGTGCTGGGCAGCGGGCATCCACGCCTGCCGCGCGACCTGGCTGGCTGGAACGCGGGCAGGGCGGATGGCTTCCTGCTCGTGGCGGACGATGCGGCGGGCGGCTTTTTTGCGCTGAATGGCGGTGCGCTCGGCGACGATCCGGGCATGCTCTATTACCGCGCGCCCGACAGCCTGCAATGGGAGGCGCTGGAGCTGGGCTACTCCGATTTCCTGCAAGCAATGCTGGGCGGACGAATCGAGGACTTCTATGCCTCGTTGCGCTGGCCGGCATGGCAAGCCGATGTGAAGGAACTGGGTCCGGGTCAGTGCTTCTCGTTCTATCCGTTCCTGTGGACCCAGGAAGGTTCGCCGGCGGGCAGTTCGCGCAAGGCGGTCGATATCGCCGAACACTACGCGCTGACGTTGGGCATTGACGTTGGGCATTGACCCGGCCGGCTGACACCCTGCCCGGCGCGGCACAGCCCACTACGTCAGCGCCATGCCGCCGTCCAACCGCAGGTTGACGCCCGAGACAAAGCTGCTCTCGTCACTGGCCAGATACAGCGCGGCACGCGCCAGTTCGTCGGGGCGGCCCATCCGGCCCAGCGGGATGGCGGCGGCCATGGCGTCGTTTAGCCCGGCGCGCTGATCAGCGGGCAGCCCCAGCTTTTCCAGGATGGGCGTATCCACCGGGCCGGGGCTGATGACGTTGACGCGGATGCGCCGCGCTTTCAGTTCCAGCGCCCAGCTGCGGGCCATGGCTTCGATGGCGGCCTTGCTTGCCGCATAGACGGCATGGCCTTCCAGCACCTTGGCGCTGGCAATCGAGCTGACCAGGATGATGGACGCGCCGTCGTTCAAGACGGGCAGGGCGCGGGTGACGCCAAAGAACACGCCGCGCGTATTGGTGGCGAATTGACGGTCGTAGTGTTCAACCGTCACCTGCGCCGACGGCTCCAGAATGGCAACGCCCGCGTTCGCCATGTAGATGTCCAGGCCGCCGAAGCGGTGCCGGATTTCTTCGGCCACGCGGTCGTGGGTGTCCAGGTCGGCGACGTCGCCCGTGATGCCCAGCGCGTTGTGGCCGATGACGCGCACGGCCGCGTCCACGGCGTCCTGACGCCGGCCCACGATGGCGACCTGCGCGCCGGCCTGTGCAAAGGCCTGGGCGGCGGCGAGGCCGATGCCGCTGTTGCCGCCGGTGACGAGGGCGACCTTTCCTTGTAGTTGAGTCATGGCTTTTTCCAGAAAGATGAAGGAATACCCACTCTATCTATTCCAATAAGAGTTAAATAGATGGCACGAAGACAATCACCTGTGCCTAAAGGTCATCAATGGACATGCTTCCCCACGCGACCGCGCTAGCAGCCTTTGCCGCCACTGTGGAGGCCGGCTCCTTCAGCGCGGCGGGGCGGATCCTGGGCAGCACCCCGTCGGCGGTATCCAAGGCGATCGCCCGGCTGGAACAACGCTTCGGCGTCCGGCTGTTTCAGCGGTCGACGCGGGTGCTGTCCCTCACGCCCGAGGGGGCGGCGTATTACGAGCGGGTGGCGCCGCTGCTGCGTGCGCTGGACGACGCCAGCGAGGTCATGCAGCCGGCAACCACGGCACAAGGGCGCCTGCGGATTACGGCGCCCGGCGACCTGGGGCGCTTGCTGATGACGCCGATCGTCAACCGCTTCCTGCCCGCGCACCCGGCGCTGAAGCTGGAAATGAGCCTTGCCGACCGGCACGTGGACCTGATCCGCGAGGGATTCGATCTTGCGATTCGCGCGGGCCGCGTTGCGGATTCGGAGCTCAACGTGCGGCAACTGGCGCAACTGCCGTTGACGCTGGTGGCCTCGCCCGCGTATCTGAAGCGGTGCGGCACGCCCCGCAGCATTGATGACCTGGCCGGGCACGCACACGTGCGCTACCTGCTGGCCGGAAGCCCTTTTCCGATCACGTTTGTCTCGGGGGATGTCGTGCGCCCGGAGGGCGTGTTCGACACCGACGACGGCACGGCGCTGCGCGCGGCCGCGCTGGGTGGACTGGGCATCATCCAGATCCTGCGGCTCGCCGTGGCGGAAGATATTGCTGCCGGGCGGCTGGCAGAGGTGCTGCCCGAGGCGCAATTGCCCCGCGTGCCGGTGTCCGTGCTGCACGCCTTTGGCCGCCACGCACCCATGCGGGCGCGGCTGTTCATCGACTTCCTGGCAGACCAACTGCAATCGCTGGCGTAACGTAGCCCGAGCGAGCCCAGGACGTGTGGCGGATTTAAAACAGGTCCATATCGAATCGTTTGCGAAAGCGCAAATTTTGCGCGTGCGACGGGTTGACCACTGCCGTGTTAACGACATTTTTCGTAAGATAAGCGCCTATCATTCTCATTTGCATTGAACTTGAGGGCGTGGAAAGTGTCTGAGGAAAAATTGATTGCGATGGATTCGCGGGCGGTGCGAATCGCGCCTTGCGTGGCGCTTACCTTGATGTTGCCGCTGCACGCGGCGTACGCGCAGGACGCGCAGCAGGCGACCACGCTGCAGCCCGTCACCGTGACCGCCGGCGCCGTGGGCGACGGGGATTTGCCGCCGGTCTATGCCGGGGGGCAGGTCGCCGAAGGCGCGCGGCTCGGCCTGATGGGAAACCAGTCGGTCATGGACACGCCGTTCAACGTCACCAGCTATACGTCCGAACTCATCAAGAACCAGCAGGCGCGCACGCTGGCCGACGTGATGGCGAACGATCCGTCGGTACGGTTCACGACCTCCAGCGGCCACGCTTACGAGAACTTCCGCATCCGGGGCTTCGACGTCAACCAGAACGATGTGGCCATCAACGGCATGTACGGCCTGGCGCCCATGGGCCGAACGCCCGTGGAATTTGTCGAGCGGGTTGAAGTGCTGAAGGGACCCAATGCGCTGTTCAGCGGCATGGCGCCCAGCGGCGCGGTCGGCGGAACGGTCAATCTGGTCACCAAGCGCGCGACCGACACGCCCACGGCCACGTTCGGCGTGGACTGGCTGTCCGATGGGCAACTGGGCACCACGATCGACGCCGGCCGGCGCTTTGGCGCCCGCAACGAATGGGGCGCGCGCGTCAACGGTTCGTTCAGCGACGGCGCCACCACGCTGGACGGCCAGTCCAGAAAGCGCGAATTCCTCTCGGCGGGCCTGGATTACCGGGGCAGCGCGCTGACGGCATCCATCGACGCCTACCACAGCCAGGAATCGTTCACGGGCGGCACGCCAGCGATGTTCTGGTTCGCGAGCCCGGTGGTGCCGGTGGCGCCCGATCCCCGCATCAACCAGTTCAGCACCGCGTACGGCAGCATCCAGAGCAACGCCGTCATGGGCCAGGCCGAGTACCGCTTCAACGAGCACGTGTCGGCGTTCGCGGGCGTGGGCCGGCGCGACAGCGACCAGTCCGGCCTCATCAACGGCACGCATGCCCGGCAGATCCAGCCCAACGGCGATTTCACCGGCCAGATCGTGGGCCAGCGCGCCTACACCGACGCCACAACCGCCGAGGGCGGCCTGCGCACGCGCTTCAAGACGGGCAGCGTCGGCCATGAACTCGTGCTGCAGGCGTCCTACTTGAAGCTCGAGGACGGATCGGCTACCGGTCCCGCTTCGGTATTCCGGTCCAACATCTACGACCCCATCACGCCGGTCATGCCGGCGCTGCCGGGCAGCCCGCCCAAGACCAGCGAGAACACGCTGACCAGCCTGGCGCTGGTCGACACCATGTCGTTCCTGGACGACAAGCTGCGCGTGACCGGCGGCGTGCGCAACCAGCGCGTGAAGACCAGCAACTTCGACAAGACCGGCAAGACCACGGCGCGCTACGACAAAGACGCCGTGACGCCGGCCGTGGCTGTTGTCGTCAAGCCGTGGGGACCCGACCTCTCGTTCTACGCCAATTACGTCGAGGGACTGAGCAAGGGCGACAGCGTCACCGACACCACTGCAACCAACTTCGGCGAAGTCTTCGCGCCCTACAAGACCAAGCAGAAGGAACTGGGCGTGAAGTGGAACGCCGGCACCTTCACCAACACGTTGGCGCTCTTCGAGATCGACAAGCCCATGCTCGTGACCGAAGGCTCGACGGCGCGGCCCACGTATGCGGACGGCGGTGAAAAGCGCGTGCGGGGCGTGGAGTGGAATACGTTTGGCGAGATCGCGCAGGGCGTGCGCGTGCTGGGCGGCGTCACGTACACGCAGGGCACGCAGGTCAAGACCTCGTATGGCCGCTACAACGGCAACACCGCCGTCGGCGCGCCGCGCTGGCAGGTCAACACCGGTGTGGAATGGGATACGCCGTGGGTGCCCGGCCTGACGCTGACCGGACGCATCCAGGCGACGTCGCGCCAGTACGCGGATTCGGCCAACAACATCGAGATCCCCGGCTGGGGCCAGGTTGACCTGGGCGCGCGCTATGCCACGCAGGTCAACGGCCGCGACGTGGTGCTGCGCTTGAACGTCAACAACGTGTTCAACAAGTATTACTACGCGGGCATCTTCAGCGACACCACGCCGATTGCGACGCTGGGACCGGCCCGCAGCGTCATGGCGTCCGCGGCGATCACGTTCTAACGCGCGTTCCACATGGCATCCGCCGCGCCCTCGGCTCCATCAATCGGGGCGCGCGGCGGACCCACACATCATTCATTCCGGGGCGCCCATGCCTGTCCTCATCCTTGCCAGCCTGATTGCCGTGTGCGCCGGCTGCATTTGCATTTATCGCGCATCGCCCAACCAGCAGTGGGCAAGCGCACCTTGGGCCGCCGTACCCGCCCGCACGGCAGGCATTGCGCTGCTGGCACTGGGCGGCTGGGGGTGCCTTTACGGATTCACCGTGGTGACGGCAGTGTTCGTGTTCTGTACGGCGCTGATGCTGTTTTTCTGCCTGATTCCGTATCTGGCGGTACTGCGCCGGATATACGGCGGGAGCATGCAGCGGGGAGAACGCGATGAAGCCCGCTAAGCCCGCGCCCATTCAGCGTGACTGGGTCTCAAAGAGCCTGGCCGGCGCGGTGTTGGGATTCGCGATCGCCATGGGCGCCAGCGCGCTGCTCGCCGCGTTGACTTCCGCCGTTCCGCTTGCGACCCGCTCGCAGCTTGCCATGTGGCTGGTGCCGCCCGTGTGGCTGGGCATCGCGTCCACCGTTTACTTTTTCGGCAGCGGTCTGCGCGCCTGGTGCTGGCTGGGCGGGACCTGCCTGGCGCTGTACGGCGGGCTGTACGCGGCCGGCGCGCTTTAAGCAGGGGGATCGCCATCATGCGAGCCGACTACATCCGCATCTATAAATCCGTCCACACCTGGACCGGCATCCTGACCGGCATGGCGCTGTTCATCGCGTTCTACGCGGGCGCGCTGACCCTGTTCAAGGAACCCATCGCGCGCTGGGCGTCGCCGCGGCCGGACGTGGCGATGGCGCCGCTTGACTCTGCGCCCGACCTGATCGCCAGGACGCTGGCGGCGCGGCCCGACGTGGCCAAGGGCTTCACCATCTATCTCCAGCCCACCGAAAACGTGCCCGCGCGCATGGCCTGGGAAGTGCGCGACCCGCAAGCCGACGACCATGACGAATCTTCCGTGCGGCATTATGCCGCGCGTCTGGACACGGGCGGGGCCGTGCAGATCGGCGAGGTCGCGCCCAGCGGGCTGGGCAGTTTCATCGACGTGCTGCATCGCGTGGTGGGTCTGCCGGCCGACAGCGATCCCAACCGCTGGTTCATGGGCGTGGTCGCGTCGTTGTATGCGATCGCGCTGGTGTCCGGCGTGATCGTTCTGCTTCCTTCGCTGGTCAAGGATTTCTTCGCGCTGCGCGTGGGCAAGAACCGCAAACGCATGTGGCTGGACGCGCACAACGTGGTGGGCATTGTTTCGTTGCCGTTCCATATCGTGATGGCGCTCAGTTCTGTGGTGTTCGCCTTTCATGACGGGATCTACGACATTCAGGACCGGCTGATGTACGCCGGTAAGCTGGAATCGGTTTTCCAGCGGGGCGGTGGGGCCGCGCCCGATGCCGCGCCGCGCGATCCGTCGGCCATGCTGACGCCGCAGGCATTGCTGCAGCATGCGCGCAAGGTATCGCCAACGTTCGAGCCCGCCGCGTTGCAGTACACGCAGGTGACCGCGCCTCGCGCCGTCGTCCGCATCTGGGGCAAGGACCCGGCCGCGGTGTCGCCGCGCGCCCGCGGCGGCTTCGTGGCGATGGACCCGTACAGCGGCAAGCTGCTCAACACCGACTACCTGCCGGGCCGCCAGGATGCGGCCAACCTGTGGGTCAGCAGCTTCTTCGCCTTGCACATGGCGTCCTTCGGCGGGGCGGCGGTGCAGTGGCTGTATTTCGTGCTGGGGCTGGCGGGCGCGTGGCTGTTCTACAGCGGCAACCTGCTCTGGATCGAATCGCGCCGCAAGCGCACGGACCGGCGCACCGGCGCGGTGCCGGTGCAGCGGCTCGATACGCGGTTGATGGCGTCCGCGACCGTGGGCGTGTGCCTGGGCAGCGTGTGCGGCATTTCACTCATGATGATCGCCGCCAAGGGTTTGCAGGGGCACGTCGCCGACCTGGACGCGTGGATCAAAGGGACGTACTACGCGGCGTTCTTTGCTGCCATCGCCTGGTCGTTCCTGCGTGGCGGTGCAGCGGCGGCGGTGCATCTGCTATGGCTGGCGGCCGCGTTCACATTGGCAATTCCGTTGACCTCGCTGCTGGGCATGATGGCGCCGTCAACCGGCTTGTGGGCGCACACGTCGGCCGCAACGCTGGGCGTGGATGCGACGGCGCTGGTTATGGCGCTGGGCTTCGCGTGGATGGCGGCCGCCACGCATCGGAGGCTGGCGCGTGGCGAAGCAGATAGCGCGTGGGCGCCCCGTCCTCACTTCACCACGTAATTCTTCGCCTCGGCCTCGCCCGCCCACTTGCGCAGCGCGCTAATGAACTCCGGGCACACGTTGCCGTCGACGCTGGTGTCGGTGATGACGCTGTCCTGCATCCGCATCAGCACCTTGCATTCGTAGACGCGCGAGCGGTTGGCGTAGTGGCCGGTGCTGCTGTTCTGGAACACCGGCGTGGCCGCCGTGGTGTTGGTGGCGGGAATCATGCCCACGACCTGCTGGCTGGTGCTGTCGACCACCCACTCGGTGTAGGGGGCGGACTGGTAGTCCGACCATTCCAGTTCCATTGTGTTGCCGACCGGCCGGATTCTGGAAGGCTCGCCCAGCGCGGCGATCGCGTCGTCGATGGAGCGACCCTCCATGTTCTTGGCCACGTTCACGCTGGGCGAAAACGACAGGCCCGATTTGAAGACCTGGCTCAGCGACGGCATCGTGGAGCTGCCGCCGGTGGGCATGGGCGCGCAACCGGCAAGGCCCAGCGTGACGAGCAGGCCGGTCAACAGTAGGAACTTCCCGCGATTTTGGTTGGAATGCTGTGTCGGCTTCATGGTGTGTGGTCCAGGCTCCCGGGTGGCAGGTCCCTCGACAGGCGAGGACACGGCGCCGATTGTTTCTGTTCGTGACGGGGCTGCAATGGCGCCCGAGGCGGCAGTTTGCGCGGCCAATACGAGGAAGGCTGCGTCAGAAAGTGCGACATTTTTACCGAAAAAAGGGGCCAGAGTTCGCAAGCCAACGTGTGAAATTTGTTACCTAATATGCCCGCCGAACAACACCATAGAGGGACGGACCCCAGGACCGCTGCGCTAACATCGTCCCCGCCCAATCCACTGGATTTCACGACGATCATGCCCGCTCGCTTTCAATTCCTGATCCGCGTCGCATTTGCCGCTTTGGCCCTGGTGGCGGGGCTGGCTTCTCCCACGGCGCACGCCGCCGAAAAGCTCTACGGCGGCATCGCCACCGACGGCAAGCATTCCCGGATTTTCTGGGTGCTGCCGGAAACCGATGGCAAGGCGGCCGAAGCCGCTGCGCTGGCCGAGTGCCGCAAGGCCGGCGGCAAGGAGTGCAAGGTGTTGAGCTGGTTTTCGGACAGCTGCATGGTTTACGCGCGCAACTCCGTGCAGGATCTGTTCCCGGGCAACAGCGTGTCGCCCGAGATGGCCGCCAAGAAGGCGATCCGGCGCTGCACGGCCGGCAGCCCCGATGGAAAATGCCGCCTGACCACCATGCCGCTGTGCGTGGGTCCGGGCTACAGCGCGGCCGACATGCAGGCGCCCGTCAAGGCCACGCCCGCCGATCTGGAACGCCTGTCGGCCAAGCTGAACCAGCGCGAATACTGGGGCGCCATTGCCGAGAACGAAGACGGCGGACTCGTCTATGCCGACGGCTATCCCAACGAGAACGATGCGCTGTCCAAGCTGCTGGATTGGGAAGACTGCAAGGGCTGCCGCAAGGTGCTGACGTACACCGACAGCTGCGTCGGTCTCGCGTGGCCCAAGGGCGCCAAGGGGCGCGGCACCAACTTCACCGTCCTCAACCCGGATCCGAAGACGGCCCGCGATGAGTCGCGCGCCGCCTGCTCAGCCAAGACCGGCAGCCCCGCCTGCGTGGCGATGGTGCGATGCTCGGGCCGCCCGTATATCGACGGCTATGCGGGCGAGGGCCAAAAACCGAACTGACGTCGGCGCGCGATGCCGCTTGCAATACAAACGGGCCTGCGGGCCCGTTTTTGTTGTTGAAGCCGCCGCGTGGCGCGTTACGCCAATGCGAGCAAGCGCTCGGCGCACATATGCAAATAAGCCGGCGTCTTTAAGGCTTCTGGCAATGTCCAAGCAATTACAACCTCTTTGTCTGGTTGTACTTGCGCGGCCTAGAATCAGCCCTGTTCCATAGCAGGCGGCAGGGCATGTCATCGCGACTTTCGATCGAATCGGTACAGCTATCATTCTTGTCGCAACGGCACCAGGCCGTGCGCGATTTCTACCGGCGGATCATCGGGTTGGAAGAGGTGCAGGGCGACGGTGACCGGCTGCGCTTCGTGCTGGGCGACGCCACGTTGTCGCTGTCTCCGGTGGATGAAGTGAGCCGTGCGGTCAAGCCCGACTACCTGGCCATCAAGGCCAGCGCATACGACGACATCCTGTCGCGCCTGCAGCTGGCGGGCCATCATCCGGTGTGCTCGCTGCCCGATGTGCTGCCGCGCGTCATGTATGTGAAGGATCCCTCCGGCAACCAGTTGGCCATCCTGGACTGAGGCGCGCACGATGAACTTCCAGCAATTGCGATCCGTGCGCGAAGCCGTGCGCCGCGACTTCAACCTGACCGACGTCTCTGAAAGCCTGCACACCTCCCAGCCTGGTGTCAGCCGGCAGATCCGCGAACTGGAAGAAGAGGTGGGCGTCGATATCTTCGTGCGTTCGGGCAAGCGCCTGATTGGACTGACGCCGCCAGGCGAATTGATCCTGCCGCTGGTGGAGCAGATCCTTCAGGCCGCCGACAACATCCGCCACGCGGGTGCGGAATACGCGGACAGCCGGACAGGCGTGCTGTCGATCGCGGCCACGCACTCGCAGGCGCGCTATGCCTTGCCGCCCGTCATCAAGGAGTTTCGCCAGCGCTACCCCGAGGTCGTGTTGCATCTGCACCAGGGGTCGCCCAGACAGGTCTCGGAGATGCTGCTCGAAGGCGAGGCCGACATCGGCGTCGCGACCGAAGCCGTGGCGGACTACCCAGGCCTGGTGAACCTGCCGTGCTACCGGTGGAGCCACAGCGTCATCGTGCCGCGGAGCCACCCGCTGGCGCGCCAGCACGATGGCGTCACGCTGTCGCAGCTATCGCGCTATCCCATCATCACGTATGGGCGCGGCTACACGGGCCGCGCGCATATCGACGAAGCCTTTGCACGCGCCGGCATCACGCCCGACATCGTCATGACCGCGATGGATGCGGATGTGATCAAGACGTACGTGGAACTGGAATTGGGCGTCGGCATCGTGGCCGCGGTGGCCTGGGACGCCGAGCGCGACAGCCGGCTGTGCGCCATTGATGCGCGGCATCTGTTCGAGATCAACCTGACGCGGCTGGCGATCCGGCGCGGCGCATGGCTGCGCGGCTACGCCTTTCATTTCGTGGAGATGTTCGTGCCCACGCTGACACGGGAAGTGGTGGAGCGCGAGCTGAAGGGCGAGGGCTGATGCCGTCGTCTTGGGGGCGAAAAAAAAGGAAGGCGCAGCGCCTTCCTTTTTCATTCCGCGATTGCCGGATCAGCCCTTGATGAACGCCAGCAAGTCCGCGTTGATCACGTCCGCATGCGTCGTCAGCATGCCGTGCGGGAAGCCGGGGTACACCTTCAGCGTGCCGTTCTTGAGCAGCTTGACCGACAGGCGCGATGCGTCGTCGATCGGCACGATCTGGTCGTCGTCGCCATGCAGGACCAGCGTCGGAACGCTGATGGCCTTCAGGTCTTCGGTCTGGTCGGTTTCGGAGAAGGCCTTGATGCCTTCGTAGTGCGCCTTGGCGCCGCCGATCATGCCCTGGCGCCACCAGTTGTTGATCACGCCCTGCGAGACCTTGGCGCCGTCGCGGTTGAAACCATAGAACGGGCCCGAGGCGACATCCAGGAAGAACTGTGCGCGGTTGTCGGCCAGCGCCTTGCGGAAGCCGTCGAACACTTCGATGGGCGTGCCGCCCGGATTGGACTCGGTCTTGACCATCAGCGGCGGGACGGCGCTGACCAGCACGGCTTTGGCGACGCGGCCCTGCGGCTCGCCATGGCGGGCGACGTAGCGGGCGACTTCGCCGCCGCCTGTCGAGTGGCCGATGTGCACGGCGTTGCGCAGATCCAGATGCTGAACCACGGCGGCGGCATCCGCGGCGTAGTGGTCCATGTCGTGGCCGTCGCTGACCTGGGTCGAGCGGCCGTGGCCGCGGCGGTCGTGTGCAATCACGCGATAGCCCTGGGCGAGGAAGAACAGCATCTGTGCATCCCAGTCATCGCTGGACAGCGGCCAGCCATGGTGGAACATGATGGGCTGGGCCGTCTTGGGGCCCCAGTCCTTGAAGAAGATTTCAACGCCGTCGGGGGTGGTGATTGTGCTCATGTCGGATTCTCCGGGGGTTAGTTGGACCGCAGGGATAGACTAGGGCCTTATGCGCCGCCGGGACATCCTACGCTGGGCTTGGCGCGTCATACAAAGGTATATGCAGGGGTTCGTGGCGGATGTGTCCAATCCGCCACCACCTGCGATCACGCGGACTGGGCGCCTTGCAGCGCGTCCGCCACGCATCGCGCCATGGCTTCGCCGTCCACCGGCTTGTCCAGGTAGGCACAGGCGCCCAGGGCCAGCAGCCGCTGCCGCGCCGCCTCGGTGGGGAAGGCCGTCATGAAGATCAGGGGAAAGCGGCGCCCGGCCGCGATCAGCTCGGCCTGGAGCTGATCGCCCGTCATGGGCGACATCTGGACATCGGTGATCATGCAGTCCGGATCGCTGCCGCGCGGGTCGTTCAGGAACTCGGGTCCCGAGCCGTAGGGCCGGACCTCGTAACCGAGGGAGCGCAGCAGGCTGCACAGCGCGATCCTGACCCCATCGTCGTCGTCGACCACCGCGATAGTGGGAGTGTGATTCATGTAAGAAAATCCTTCGGGCCTGTCGGATCACGATACGCATCCGATGCCCGGCAGGTTCCTTTATGAACCTTTGCGACGGCCTCGAAAATCATACGGAGGTTTGTCCCATCCACGGGTCAGGGCGCGGAAATGCCCAGCGCCTCGGCGTGGCGGACCAGATCGGCAAGCGATCGGACCCCCATCTTGCGCATGACGTGGCCGCGGTGAATCTTGACGGTGATCTCGCTCAGGCCGATCAGGCCCGCCACCTGTTTGTTCATCAGGCCCGACACCACGTGCGCCATGACTTCGCGTTCGCGCGGGGTCAGGGTCTCGTAGCGGGCGCGCAGGCCGTCCATGGCCGCATCGCGGGAACGGCGCTGGGTGTCGCGTTCGATGGCGGCCGAAACCGCATCCAGCATGTCCTGTTCGCGAAAAGGCTTGGACAGGAAGTCGACCGCGCCGGCCTTCATGGCGCGCACGGTCATGGGAATGTCGCCGTGGCCGGTGATGAACACGATCGGCAGGTCGATGCCTTGGCGGATGAGCTGGTCCTGGAAGTCCAGGCCGCTGATGCCCGGCAGGCGCACGTCCAGCACGATGCAGCCGGGCGCGTCGGGGATCTGGGTCTGCAGCAGTTCGGCGGGCGACGCGCACAGAGTAGTGCGCAGGCCGATCGAGCGGAACAGGCTGTCGAGCGACGCGCGCACGCTGGCTTCGTCGTCGACGACGATCACCTGCGATTGCGCGGCGGCGGGCGGTGTGCCGGGAGCGGTACGGTTGTTCATGCGGAAGGATTCCCCTGCGTGGTGGCAAGCGTCAGCGTGAAGGCAGCGCCCGCGCCAGGCGTGTTGTCGACGGTAAGGCTGCCGCCATGGGCCTGCGCCGTGGTGCGGCAGATCGGCAGGCCCATGCCCATGCCTTGCGGTTTGGTGGTGAAGAAAGGGTCGAACAGGCGTTCCAGGTCGTCGGGCGCGATGCCCGGACCGGTATCGCCCACGGTGACGGCGACCAGGCCGTCGTCGTGGCGCCGCGCGCTGACCGACAACTGGCGCGCCTGCGACTGGCCGGACATGGCCTGGCTGGCGTTGACCATCAGGTTGACCAGCACCTGCTGAAGCTGGATCCGGTCGCCCATGATGAGCGGCAGGCCCGGCTCGATGTCCACCTGCAGCGCCACGCGTTCGCGCGTGAGCTCGTGCGCGACCAGCCGCGTGGCTTCCTCGATGACGGCGCCGATATCCAACGCTGCCTGCTGCACCGGCGCCTTGCTGAGGAACGCGCGAATGCGTTTGACGATCTCGCTGGCGCGCCGGCCTTCGGAAATGATGCGTTCCATTGCCAGCTCGACCTCGTGCAGATCGGGCTGGGGACGGCGCAGCCAGCGCATGCCCGCGTCGCCGCTGGTGACGACCGCCATCAGCGGCTGATTGACCTCGTGCGCGATGGACGCGGTCAGCTCACCCAAAGTGGCGACACGCGCCGCGTGCGCCAGTTCGGTCTGCGCCAGCAGCAGGGCATCCTGCGCCTGCCTGCGTTCGGTGATGTCCACCACAAAGACCAGCACGGAGCCGCCCAGGTCGTCGGCCGGCGGGAAGGTGATCGTGAACAGCACCGGCACGCGCGAGCCGTCCGCGTGCACGACTTCGGTCTCGCCCTCGTGGAAGGCGTCGCCTTGGGCGAATGCCGTCAGCGACCGCGCAAACATGCGGTCGTCCTCGCACAGGATGTCGTCCACGGAGTAGGGCGCGCTTGGGGCGGCCGGCCGGCCCACCATGGCCAGGAACGCGGGATTCATGTCATCCACGTCGGTCAGCTTGCGCATCTGGCCGATGAATTCGGGATGCTGGGCGAGGTGGGCGGTGAGGGCGGGGCCGTCCATCAGCCCCAGGGCGGTCAACTCGGTGCGCACGGCGCGCCAGTCTTCCTGGATGACACCGATGCGGCTGGCGTCGAACATGCGGCGGTAGCGTCGTTCGCTGCTGACCAGCGCGGTGTAGGCGGCCTTGCGGTCGGTGACGTCGCGATGCGTTTCCATGACGCCGGTGACGCGGCCGTGATGATCCCGCTGCAGCACCCAGCGGCTTTCCAGCACCAGCGTCGCGCCCGCCTGAGTCTTCTGTTCGAGCGTGCCATCCCAGCTGCCGGTGGTGAGGAGCTCGGCCTCGATGGCCTCGCGCCGGTCGGGGTAGCGGGTCTGCAGCAGGTCATCGGCAACGCGCCCCAGCGCCATGCTGGCGGGCCAGCCGTAGGCGTCCTCGGCGGTGCGGTTCCAGAAGTTGATCACGCCCTGGTGGTCGCGCACGAAGATCATGTCGTGCGACAGATTGAGCAGGCGCGCCTGCGCTGCGAGCCTGCGCGTGGCGCTCTGGTTCTGCAGCGCAAGCAGCGCGGTGATGCCGATGGCCGCCAGGCTGACCAGCGCGCGGGCCGTGGGCGATCCCACATGATTCAGACCATGGGAATTCAGATAGGCCGCGATGGTGAGCACGATGCCGCCGGTGCCGGCCACGATGATGTCCAGGCGCCGGAACGTGCGCGCCGCAAGCAGCACCACCACGACATACAGCACCGCCACCGCGCCGTCGAAGTCGGTGAACGTGTCCACCAGCGCAATGACCAGCGACAGCAGCAGGGCGGCCGCGCGAAACAGGAACTGCATGCGATGCGGGCCCGCGGTCTCCGGGGCGCCGGGACGCGACTGCTGCGGCGGCTGGCCAGGTGCGCGGCCGAGTGTCGACGTGAGCAAGATCCACCTCTGGGTAAGGGCGCGCGCGTCGGGCAGGAATCCGGGGGCACGCAATGAGACCCGCACATTATCAGCGATCTTTGGAAGAAGACACGCGTATTTCCTGGGTAAACCTTGGTATGACCCGAGAAAACGATGAGCCGATTTTGCTGGCGGGTCGCCGTGGCTATTCTGGTTTCCATCGGGAATCAACACCCGAATCGTGAAGCCAACCCGGAGAAATTCCATGAACGATCTTTCGCTTCAAACCCGCATCACCGCTCCCCTGCGCACGCCCACCGATCTGGGCGCCGAGGCCAGGGTCGACATCGCCGCCGCCCTCACGGGTCTGCTGGCCGACATGTTCGCGCTGTACCTGAAGACCAAGAACTTTCACTGGCATATGTCGGGTCCGCATTTTCGCGACTACCACCTGATGCTGGACGAACAGGGCGACGAAATCTATGCCACGACCGACGTCATCGCCGAACGCGCCCGCAAGGTGGGCGGCACGACACTGCGTTCGATCGGCCACATCCAGCGCCTGCAGCGTCTTCTGGACAACGACGCCGACTACGTGACGCCCGAAGACATGCTGGCCGAACTGGCCGACGACAACCGCCGCCTGACGGGCTTCCTGCGCGCCACCCACGCCGTGTGCGAGGAACACAACGACGTTGCCTCGACCAGCCTGATCGAAAACTGGATCGACGAAGCCGAGCGCCGCACCTGGTTCCTGTACGAATCGACCCGCGCCGCACGCTGAGCCGAACCCGGTCAATTGCTGTCCTGACCCTAGCGCCGCGCGCGGCGCGTCCAGGAGACGTTTCATGTCATACGACTATCCCGCGGCCGTCCTGCCTGCCGGCACGACCGCACCGTCCTTCGCCTTGCCCGCCACGCCGGACCAGACGGTCGCGCTGGAAGAATTGCGCGGCCGGCCGCTGATCCTGGCGTTCTATCCCGCGGACTGGAGTCCCGTCTGTGGCGACCAGATGGCGCTGTACAACCAGATCCTTCCTGAATTCCACAAGGCCGGCGCGCAGCTGGTCGGCATTTCAGTGGACGGGGTCTGGTGCCACGCCGCGTTCGCCGCGGACCGCAAGCTGCATTTCCCCCTGCTGGCGGACTTCGAGCCCAAGGGCGAGGTCGCCCGGCGCTACGGGGTGTACCGCCAACAGGAGGGCATCGCCGATCGGGCGCTGTTCGTCATCGACGCCGACGGCGTCATCCGGTGGAGCTATGTGTCGCCGCTGGGCATCAACCCGGGCGCCGACGGCATCCTGGATGCGCTGGACAACCTGGCCCCCGCCTTGCAAGGAGTGCAATCATGAGCCGCCTTTTCATTCCCGTGAATGCGCAGGATCACGCCGAAGGGCCGGAAACCGCGCCCGTGACGCTGGTGGAGTATGGCGATTACGAGTGCCCGTATTGTGGCGAAGCCTATCCCGTGCTGAAGGCGGTGCAGCGGGCGCTGGGCGACCGGTTGCGCTTCGTGTTCCGCAACTTCCCCATTTCGGAACTGCATCCGGATGCGGTCGCGGCGGCGGAATTTGCCGAGGCCGCCGCGCAGGCCGGCAAGTTCTGGCAGGCGCACGACATGCTCTACGAGCGCCAGAATGCGCTCAAAGAGAGCGATCTGTTCGCCTACGGCGAGGAGATCGGCCTGTCCCCGCAAGTGCTGCACCGTGCGTTCGGCGGGGCGTTCGATTCCAAGATCGAAGTGGACTTCAGCGGCGGCGTGCGCAGCGGCGTGAACGGCACCCCCTCGCTTTTCATCAACGGCGTGCGGTATGACGGCCCGCGGGACGCGGACAGCCTGATCCACGCACTGACGCAAGCGGCGCGCGGCGCGGCGGTGCATGCGTGAACGGGTAGCGGCCGGCATCGTCCGGCCGCCGTGTTTCACGCCAGGGGCTTAAGTCTGGCGTTTTGCTGCCGTTACATTTCTCGAAGGAAACCCGGCCGGGGGGGCAGGCTTGCCCGCGGCCTCCAAGAGGAAGAGACGCCATGACATCCGTTGCCTCCATCGGCCCCGTGACCACGATCGGTCTGGCGCCGCCCGCCACCGGCGTGACCCGCGTGGGCGACAAGGCCGACATTGCGGCCGTGCCCGCATCCACGACGGTCACGCTCGGCCAGGGCTCGTCCCCCGCGCTGACCTACACCTCGCAGCCGACGGCGGCGGGCGTGGTCTGGGAGCGTGAGGCAGCGGACAAGGTCTCCTCCGTCATCGCCGATAGGATTTCCACCCGCACGCTTGCCGGGCGCCTGGAAGGCCTGGCCTCGGCGCTGCTGGATCGGTTCCAGACCGACGGCAGCAATTATTCGCAGTCGGCAAAGATGTCGCCGGGCTCAGGGGAGATCGGCGCCCTGGGCACCGTGCAGGCGGGTTCGGCCGCGCAGACCGAGGATGCCTACACGCTGCGGATCACCACGGCCAGCGGCGTGAAGGTCCAGGTCAGCCTGACCAACACCGCGGATGGCATTGGGGTGCAGATCGACGTGGCCGAGGGCGAGCTGTCCGAGACCGAGCGCAAGGCCATCGCCGGTCTATCCAAGGCGTTCCAGGACGCGGTGGACGGTCTGGCGTCGGTGCCGCCGCGCATGGCGTGGTCCAGCCTGGCCAAGTTCGATTCCGCGGTGCTGTCGTCGGTTTCGCTGCAGGCCACGACCACGACGGATGGCGTCGTCTCGCAATCCATCGATTTTTCCGCGGACAGCAAGCAGCGGTCGCTGACGATCAAGAACGCCGACGGCGTGGTGAAGGTCGACGTTGACGTCAGCAAGGCCGCGCTCTTCGGCAACGCACAGCAGCGCGCCGCGGCCGTCAGCGATTATCTGCAGCAGTTCGACGCCGCGCGCAGCCGGGGTCGGGGCGACGAGGCCTTGATGTCGGTGTTCAAGGACGCATTCGCCGAACTGCACCAGAGCTACGAAGCGGGCGCCGCCCCGTCCAGCCAGTCGCCGCGCACCGTGGCGGCCGGCTATACGTACCGCAGCCTGCTGTCGGGCGTGGCCGACTTCTCGGCCTCGATCTCGCAGACCACGGACGCGAGCAATCCGTACAAGCCCAGCGAAGTCGACCAGTTCACCTATCAGGTCTCGCAGAACAGCAGCATGAGCGGTCGGCCCTTGTTCGATCTGGGCGTCAAGCAGGAACAGCGCGCCAATCTGATCGCCAGCTTCCATACCGCGCTGACGCCGCAGCAGAAGTTGGACCTGTCCAGCGACAAGGACTCGCAGAACTACAAGTTCTTCCAGATCAAGGACGAGGTCACCAGCCAGACCGGCATCCGGTACGAGCAGGGAGCGCTGGCCGAAGCGGCCTTCACGCGTACGCGCAATCTGTCGACGCGGGTGCAGGCGTACGTGAAAGGCGAGCTGATCGAAGACACCTTGACGCCGGTGATCGAAACCCGCACGCGCGACTTGTTGTCGCTGGTCCGCGCCGCGGAACTGGAGCCTTCGGAGAGCGAGCGCCTGCAGCGTCGCGATCCGGTGGCGGCTGATGCGATGCTGCTGGGCAGGCATCTGGCACTGTCGCGCGCGGTGGCGCGGGAACGGCAGGACTGAGGGGCGTGAATCGAGCAAGGCCGCGGGCCTTGCCCGAAGCGCGAGCTGACAATCACCTGAATCGGTAATCAGAATATAAAAACAATGTCGTTCCCGGCAGGGAAGCGACCCGATATCGTCCGGATTCCAAGGGCTCGTCAGCAGCCCATTTCAGGAGAATCCGATGTCCCTACGCACTCTGCTGGCCGGCGCCTTTGCCGCAGCGACAACCCTGGCTGCAGCGCCGGCCGCGGCGCAGCACGCCAAGTATCTGGTCTCGACCGAATGGCTGGAAAAGAACCTCAATGATGCGAAGGTGCGGGTCGTGGAGGTCAGCGTCAATCCGGGGCTGTATGAACGCGGCCACATCCCGGGCGCGGCCAACGCCAGCTGGCACACCGACCTGGTCGACACCGTCAACCGCGACATCGCGCCGCCGCCGCAATTTCAGGCGCTGCTGGCCCGCTCCGGCATCAATGCGGACACCACGACAATTCTGTACGGCGACAACAACAACTGGTTCGCCGCGTGGGGCGCCTGGATCTTCGACATCTACGGCGTGGACAACGTCAAGATCCTGGACGGCGGCCGCAAGAAGTGGGAGTCCGAAGGGCGGCCCCTGTCCAACAGCGTGAAGGTCCACGCGGCCGGCACGGTCAAGGTCAAGGACGCCAACCCCGCGTTGCGCGCGCGTCTGCAGGACGTGCTGGCCGTGGCGCGCAAGGAGAAGGACGGCGTGCTCGTCGACATCCGGTCGGCGGACGAATACAACGGCAAGATCTTCGCGCCCAATGGCGTGCCGGAGCTGGCGGTGCGCGCGGGACACGTGCCGGGCGCGGTGAACGTCACCTGGAGCAAGCTGGTGGCTGAGGACGGCACGTTCAAGTCCGCGGACGAGCTCAAGGCGATCTACCAGGCGGCGGGCGTGGATGGCAGCAAGCCGATCATCACGTATTGCCGCATCGGCGAGCGCTCCAGCCATTCGTGGTTTGCGCTGAGCAAGCTGCTGGGCTACGACGTGCGCAACTATGACGGATCGTGGACGGAATACGGCAACAGCGTCGGCTCGCCCATCAGCAATCCGGCGGGCACCGTGTGGGGCAAGACCTGAGTGAACGCCTTGCGCTTTGTATCGGCCGCCGCGGTGATGGCGGCCATTTTTCTGGCGGCATGGGTCGTGTCGTCGCAGCCCGAGGGCGGACGCACCCTGTCGCTTTCCCTGTTGCTGGGCGCGGCGTTCGGTGTGGTGCTGCAGCGGTCGCGCTTTTGCTTCTATTGCATCGCGCGGGACTTCATCGAGCGCCGCGAGACCGCGGGGCTGTATGCAGTGCTGATTGCACTGGGCACGGGCGTGCTGGGCTACGCGGCTGTATTCGGAGCCTTCCTGCCCATCCCGTCCGCGGATCGCCTGCCGCCCGGCGCGCACATCGGGCCGGTCAGCCTGGCATTGGTGGCGGGCGCGTTCGTGTTCGGCGTCGGCATGCGGATTTCCGGGTCGTGCATCAGCGCGCATTTCTACCGGCTGGGCGAGGGCGCGCTGGCGTCGCCGTTCGCCTTGCTGGGTGCTGCGCTGGGCTTTGTGTTGGGGTTTGCGTCATGGAATGCGCTGTATCTGGCGCTGATCCAGGATGCGCCCGTGGTCTGGCTGCCGCGGCATCTGGGCTATGGGGGGAGTGTTCTGGTTCAGTGCGGTGTGCTGGTGGCGCTGGCGTGGGGATTGAGCCGCGCGGGGCGGCGCGCGACGTCGTCTGAGACATCCCACCCGCAATCGGCCGTGCCGCTTTGGCGCGCCGTGCTTCAGGACCGCTGGCCGCCGGCGGTGGGCGGTCTTCTGGTCGGCTTCATTGGCGTCATCGCCTACTTGCGCATTGCGCCGCTCGGCGTCACGGCCGAGTTGGGCAGCCTTGCCCGCACGGCCGCGGCGGCGTCGGGGTGGCTGCCGGACAGGCTGGAAGGGCTGGACACCTTTGCGGGCTGCGCCACCGTGGTCAAGCGCGCGCTGCTGTCGAACAACGGCGTCTTCGTGATGGCGTTGGTGGCGGGGGCGTGGGCGGCGGCATTGGCGGCGGGCGCCTTCCGGCCGCGCTTACCTTCCATGAAGGACATCGCCCGCAACGTTGCGGGCGGCGTGCTGATGGGCTGGGGCGGCATGACGGCGCTTGGCTGCACCGTCGGGACGCTGCTGTCCGGCGTGATGGCCGGCGCGGCTTCGGGATGGGTGTTCGGCGCCGCCTGCCTGGCCGGCATCTGGGCGGGGCTGCGGGTCGTCAAATCGCCCGCAGCCGTGCCGGTGCTTACTTGAACAGCGCGGCGTTCTCTTCCAGCACCGTGTCGGCGCATTGCGCGTCCAGGTTACCGCCCGGGGCGCCGGCCACGCCGATGGCGCCGATCACGCTGTTGCCGGCCTTGACGGGCACGCCGCCGCCCAGCAGCAGGAAGCCCGGAATGTCGGTCAGGTTGGCCGCGCCGGGATTCTTTTGCGCGTTTTCCATCATGGTCAGCGTGGGCGTCTTGGCCGACACCGCGGTGAAGGCCTTGGCGCGGCTGGCTTCGATGGTGTGCGGGCCGGCGTTGTCGGCGCGCGCAAAGGCCTTGAGCAGGCCGGCGCGGTCCACGACCGACGCGCTGACGTTGTAGCCCTTGGCTTGGCAGGCAGCGACGGTGGCCGTTGCGAGCTTCTGCGCATCGGCCATCGACAGGTTGTTCTCGCTCAACACGGCAGCGTTGGCGGCGCCAGCGAAAGCCAGCGTGGAGAGCAGGGCGGCAAGCGACAGTTTCTTCATGGTCTGCATCCTTTTCGGGGGTGTTGCGGTAGGAGCAGACAGTGTGGCCAAAAGGCCGCGGGCGCGGTATACGCCCGACTACGCCCGCGCCTCCGTAGCGTTACGGAGGCGGCGCTTCAATCGAGCAGCGTCGCGTACTGGCGGATCAGTTGCGCCAGCGACTCGGCTTCCAGCTTGGCAAAGACGTTGGCGCGGTAGGTCTCGACCGTGCGCGGCGACAGGTCGAACTCGCGTGCGATCTCCTTGTTGCTCATGCCGCGCACGATGCGCTCCAGCACCTCGTGCTCGCGTCCCGACAGGCGCGCCAGGCGGTCCGCCGCCGCCTGCGTGACGGCAAGGCGCTCGCGGCTGGCGATGTGCGTGCGCACGGCCGCCTGGACCGCATCGAGAAACACGTCGTCGTCGACCGGCTTTTGCAGGAACTCCATGGCGCCGCCCTTGAACGCGCGGCGGCACAGGTCCACGTTGGCGTGGCCGGTCAGCATGACCACGGGCAGGTCGGACCGTTCGGCAAGCTGCGCCAGCACGTCCAGTCCGCTGATGCCCGGCATGCGGATGTCCAGCACCACGCAGCCGATCACCGGCTGCGCCAGCGCGGCAAGAAACGCCATCGGGTCCGCAAAGCCCGCGCTGCGCAGGCCGACGCTGCGCAGCAGCAGTCCAAGACCGTCGCGGACCGCGTCGTCGTCGTCCACCAGGTAGACCAGCGGGGAATGATCGTTGGGATTCATGCGGCGGCTCCGGCCTGCGGCAGGCTGACGGTAAAGCATGCGCCAGCGGGGCTGAGGTTACGCGCGGCGATGCGGCCATCCATCGAGCCCGCTAGCGTATCGCACAGCGCCAGGCCCAGCCCCATGCCCTGGTCGCGGGTGGTGAAGAACGGCGCGAAGAGGCGCGGCATCGCGTCCGCGGCAATGCCCGGGCCGGTGTCGCTGACGCTGAACTGGTAGCTACCGTCGGCGGCGCGGCCTTCCAAAGCAATCTGGCGCGCACCCGAAGCGCCGTCCAGCGCGTCAGCCGCGTTCTGCACAAGGTTGTGCAGGATCTGTTCGAGGGCCACGCGATCGCCCAGGGGCCGCGCACCGGGACTGGCGTTGGTCCAGGTCAGGCGGATGCCTTGTCTGGCAAGCTCGGGCTCGCGCAAAAAGCGCAGCGACGCCACCAGCGCGTCGGGGTCGATGGCTTCGCGCCGCGCGGGCGAACTGGGCTGCACCAGCGCGCGCATGCGGCTGATGATGTCGGCCGCGCGTTTGGCTTGCTCGGCGCTGGCAAGCAGCGCGTGGCGCACAACCGGACGCTCGTCCTCGTCATCCAGCAGGCGTGCGGCGGCGCGGGTTTGCGCCAGGATCGCGGTCAGCGGCTGGTTGAGTTCGTGCGCGATGCCGGCGGCCATTTCGCCCAGTGTGCTCAGGCGCGCCATGGCCGCCAGACGCACCTGTTCCTGCTGCCGGCGCGCTTCGGCGCGCGAGCGTTGCCAGGCGGCGGCGCCGGCCACCAGCAAGCCGCTGGCCGCGACCCAGGCCAGCCACGCGGTCCACGGCCAGAATCCGGGTGTGAGCGTGCGGGTGCTGCGCATCTGAAACGGCTGGCTGGCCGCTCCCAGCGGCTTTTGCAACGCCAGCGGCCAGCCGGGCAGCGCGTCGTGGGGTTGTTTATCGAGCAAAGGCAGCGGATTGCGGTCCACGGTCAGCGTCAGGTTGCCCAGGCCCGGCGGAAAGTCGGCGGCGGGCACCAGTTGGCGCGCGTCGATCAGCAGGCTCCACCCGGAAGGCGACACCAGCCAGTAGCGCGCGTCGTCCACGGCGATGGTCACGGGGCGGCCCAGTTGCCGCGCGCGTTCCACCGCCTGTTGCAGGCCAGCCGGCTCGGGCAGGCTGCCCGCCCAGACGCCGCCGGGCAGATGGCCAAGACCCAGCAACTGCGGCATGGCTGGCTGCAGGCTGGGAAATAGGCGTTCGGGGGCAGGGGGATGCGACAACGCGGCCAGCGTGGCCAGGACGGCTTCGTGCTGCACCGTCTTCTGGCTCAGCATGCGCTGGGCGATGCTGGTGCTCTGGAAGAAGCGCTCGTACTGGTCCACGTATTCCTGCCGCGCGATCCAGATTGCGCCCAGAAAGAACAGGACCAGCCAGCAGATGAAAGCGCGCGTGCGCGAGAGGGGATTCACGCCGGCAATTATGCCTTGCGGCAAACGCGCGCCGGAATCCGTAGGGCTACGGAGGGTCAGGCGGCCAGCTTGTGGGGCCCGGCGCCGCCCGCCGGCTGTGAGTTGGCGGACACCGCCATCTGATACAACGCGGCCACCAGGTCCGACTGCGTCACCAGACCCTGCAGATGGCGCGCCTCGTCGAGCACCGGCACGCAATGCAGGCTGTCCGACATCGGACGCGCCAGCTCGATCACCGGCAACCCGGGCGTGGCAAAAGGCACTTCGCTGCGCATGCAATCGGCCACCAGCAGGTCCGGCGCGGCTTCGGCTTCCGTCGCGACCGGCGTCAGGCGGCTCTTTCTTGCCAGCACATCGCCCTGGGCGATCATGCCCGCGTAACGGCCAGCCGAGTCCAGCACGGGCAGGACCTGCACGCGATGCTTGTCGAACAGTCGGATCGCGTAGTCCAGCGGGTCCTTTTCCATGACCGTCACCACGTCGCGCGACATGATGTCAGCGCAGCGCACGTCGCCAAAACGGCGCACGCTGGCGCGCAATTCGGCTGCCAGCACGATCTCTTCCAGGTCTTCCTTGCTGATGTCCAGAAGCTCACCGCGCTGGGTCAGCGCCTCGTCCAGGTCGGCGCTCGAAAAGCCCAGCCGCGCGCTGGGAATCGGATCGCGCGTGTTATGGCCGACGGCCGGCTCCGCATGACGGCGGGGGTAGTTGCGTTTCAGCGCGCCGTTAAAGACCACGGCGATGCACAGCAGGATGACGGAATTGAGCGCCACGGGCCACAGCGCAAAGGCATAACCGAGCTTGGCGACAGCAGGGCCGCCCAGCACGGCTGTCAGCGCCACGGCGCCGCTGGGCGGGTGCAGGCAGCGCAAGGAGAACATCGCGCCAATGGCAAGCGCCACGGCGACGGCCGCGGCGATGCCGGGGACGGGAATGAACTGGGCGCAGAAGACGCCGATCAGCGCAGACACCAGATTGCCGGCCATCAGCGACCAGGGCTGGGCCAGCGGGCTGGCCGGCGCAGCAAACAGCAGCACGGCCGATGCGCCCATCGGGGCGATGAACCACGGATTGTCCGCGCCGAGTGCGTGGCGTCCCACCCACTCGGTGCAGAACAGACCGAGCAGGGCGCCTACCGCACCGTAAAGTTTTTCGCGTCCATTGACGCCCACCGGCGCTGGCGCGAACGACCCCAGCCAGCGCTTGAATGCAACACCCAAGACAATCTCTCCTCGCGACGCATCGATATGTCGCGGGGCGACAATTTATCACGAGGCTTATTTCCTGGCGGCATGAGCTTATGCCGCGCAACCCGGTTTGGCAGGAGGAAAGGGGGGATCAGCCGTTGCCGGTCTCGTCGCCCATGCGTGCCAGCAACCGCGTCAACAGCGGACGCATGGCGTGCAGTTCTTCGAGGTGCGAGGCGGACAGGTCTGCCAGCATGCGTTCGCCCTTGGGCGTCAGGACGACTTCGACGCGGCGTCCGTCTTCGGGATCGGCTTCGCGGCTGACGAGATCCAACCGCGCCAGACGGCCCACCAATTCGGCGGCAGTGTGCGGTCGGATCATCAGGCGATCGGCGATTTCACCGACGTAGAGTCCGCGTCGCCCCGGGGCGCTCTTGCGGGTGCCTTTGATGGCAAGCAGCGCCTGATGCTGCTGCGGCATCAGGTCCAGGCCCGCGGCCGCGCTTTCGCTGAACGCGGCGAATTTTCGCAGCGCATAGCGGAAATCCGCGAGCAGTTCGTAGTCGGCGGGAGACAGGCGAGAGGGTGTCGTGGAGGCGTTCACCGGGCGATTCTAATATATGTCGTGCTACGATATATATGACTTTTCGCAAACTTCGTGCGAATACTTCCAATCTTCCTTGACCATGCCCCCCATTTCTTCTTCCGCCAAGCCCGGATTGCGGCTTGGCGACTTCACTACCGACCGCCGCGTCGTCCTCTTGATGGGCCTTGCCATTCCGGTCGGACTGGCCAGCGTCGCCGCCGCCTGGCTGCTGCTTCGCCTCATCGCACTATGCACCAACCTGGCCTATCACGGCCTGTTTTCGTTTGCCGACCTGCCCATCACGACAGGGCGGCTCGGACTCGGTTCGGTGTTTATCCCCGTCGTCGGCTGCCTCATCATTGGCCTCATGGCGCGCTACGGCTCCGAGAAAATCCGCGGCCATGGCATCCCAGAAGCCATGGAAGCCATCCTGATCGGCAAGAGCCGCATCCAGCCGAAGGTGGCGGTGCTCAAGCCCGTGTCGTCGGCCGTGTCCATCGGCACCGGCGGCCCGTTTGGCGCTGAAGGACCCATCATCATGACCGGCGGCGCGATCGGCTCGCTGCTGGCGCAAACCATCCACCTGGACGACGGTGAACGCAAGACGCTGCTCGTCGCGGGCGCGGCCGCCGGCATGACCGCGATCTTCGGCACGCCACTGGCCGCTGTGTTGCTCGCGGTCGAACTGCTGCTCTTCGAATGGAAGCCGCGCAGCTTCCTGCCCGTGGCCGTGGCGGCGCTGGTAGCGGCCGCGACGCGCGCCTTCATCATGGAACCCGGTCCGATCTTTGCGTACGCCGGCACGCTGGCTTTCACGCCGTGGCACCTGGTGGCCTGCGCCGCCGTGGGCGTGCTGGCGGGCTTGGGATCCGGCGTGCTGACCTCGCTGGTGTACGCGGCCGAAGACCTGTTCGAGAAGCTGCCGATCCACTGGATGTGGTGGCCAGCCATCGGCGGCCTGGCTATCGGCATTGGCGGGCTGATCGAGCCCGCCGCGCTCGGGGTGGGCTACGACAACATCCGGCACATGCTGGCGGGCGATCTGGCGTTCCAGGCCGTGCTGGTGCTGCTGGTGGTCAAGGTCGCCATCTGGTCGATCGCGCTGGGCTCTGGGACGTCTGGCGGCGTGCTGGCGCCGCTGCTGATCTTCGGCGGTGCGCTGGGCGCGCTGGCGTCGCCCGTGCTGCCGCAGGCCGATCCCGGCTTCTGGGCGTTGGTGGGCATGGCGGCGATGATGGGCGGCACCATGCGCGCGCCGCTGACGGCCACGTTGTTTGCGGTGGAGTTGACCGGCAACATGCACGCGCTGCTGCCCGTGCTGGCGGCCTGCGTCTTTGCCTACGGCGTGACGGTGCTGCTGCTCAAGCGGTCGATCTTGACCGAGAAGATCGCGCGCCGCGGCCATCACATCAGCCGCGAATACCGCGTGGATCCGTTCGATCTGCTGCGCGTGGCCGATGTGATGACCACGCCCGTACAGACGCTGCCGGACACGATGACGGTGGCGCAGGCCGTCGCGCATTTCACCACCGCGCAGCCGGTGCATACGAGTTATCCGGTGCTGGACGGCGAGGGCGTCGTGGTCGGCGAGGTCACGCGCGCCGACACCTTGGCGTGGGCGCTGCAAGGCGAGCCTGACGAGCGGACGCTGGCGCAAGCGTTGGACGGGCGCGAGCTGGTGTACGGACACGCCGATGAACTGGCCAGTCAGATCGCGGACCGGATGGCCCTGTCCGGGGCGGGACGGGTGCCTATCGTTGATCGGGATAGCGGCCGGCTGCTCGGGATCGTGGGTCGCAAGGATTTGTTCCGGTCGCGTGCGCGGCGGCTGCGCGAGGAAAGCCAGCGGGCGGCGTTCTTCCGCCGGGCGCCGGCTGCGGCGGGGCGGCTGGGGAAGACGGGGTGATGATGCCCGGCGGGCCTTATCGGTCCGCCACGCAGGGCTGTCGTGCCGGCCAGCAGGATCAGACGCCAGTTTGACTAGGCCGCCGCCGTGCCTTTAGCGCCCGACGCGCGCAGTTCCCACAGCACGTCCAGCACGTGCTGCGTGGCCGCTTCCACTTGCCCCGCGCGATGGGCGATGCCCAGCGGACGCCACAGCGCGGGCCGCACCGGCCGCATGATGACGCGGGGATCGGGTTGCGGCGCGGTGGCCTCGTGCGGCAGCAGCGTCGCGCCGTAACCTGCCGCCACCAAGCTCTTGATGGCGTCGTTGTAGTTCAACTGAATGCGCGCGCGGGGGTTGAGTCCGGCGGCTGCGAACCATTCTCCGGTCAGGCGCGACAGCCGCGTGCTGGCGTCATTCAGAATCAGCGGCCGTTCGGCCAGCCACGCGGGCGTGAGGCGCGCCGGCGCTTTCCATGCCGCCGGCAGAAAGGCCATCACCGGGTCGCGGCGCCACGGACGCAGCACCAGGCCGTCAAGCGGCGGCTGGGGCAGCGCCACCAGTCCCACGTCCAGCGTGCCATCGGCCAGCCGCAGCAAGGTCTCCTGCGACGTCAGCACCGCCACCTGCACGTCGATGCCGGGGTGGTCGCGACCGAGTGTTTCCAGCGCCTGCGGCAGCAGGTGGGCGATGGCTCCGGTGGACGCCCCAAGCCGCACACGGCCCGCCAACCCTTGCACCTGCCGCTGCACGTCGTCCAGCGCCTGGTCCGCCTCCGAGAGCAAGCGGCGCGCACGTTCCAGCAGTGTTTCTCCGATGGCCGTGGGCCGGACCTGACCGCGCTTGCGCGTAAGAAGCGGGGCGCCGACGCGGGTTTCAAGGTCCGACACGTGCAGGCTGACGGTGGGCGGCGCCAGATGCAGGGCGCGCGCGGCGTCGGCGAACGAGCCGAGGTCGGCAATGGCGACAAGGGTGCGCAGACGGTCCAGGCTGATTTCGCGCATGGGAGTTTCCGGGGTTCGGTGTCGGCTTTGGTTGCGGATTCGGGGTCGGATCCAACATCGGCTCAATTCAGAAAAACTGAATCAGCCGATCATGATATTCGACTTTTCTTATGTCGTCGCCAGATCGAAGATAAGGTCCATTCCTGAACAAATCAGGCAACGCCGAACCACCCGGACAGCATCATGACCCAACCTCTTGTTTTCATCGACGGCGACCAGGGCACGACCGGTCTGCAGATCCACGAACGGCTCAACGGCCGCAGCGACCTGCAACTGCTGACGTTGCCTGAAGCCGACCGCAAGAACCCGCAGCGCCGCGCTGACGCGATCAATTCCAGCGACATCGCGATCCTGTGCCTGCCCGACGAACCCGCGCGCCAGGCGGCCGCGTCCGTCGTCAACCCCAAGGTGCGCATCATCGACGCCAGCTCCGCGCACCGCACGGATGCGGGCTGGGTGTACGGGTTTCCGGAAATGAGCGCTGGCCAGCCCGATCGCATCGCCCACGCGCTGCGGGTCAGCAACCCGGGCTGCTACCCCACCGGCGCGATTGCGCTGCTGCGGCCGCTGGTCCAGGCGGGTTTCGTGCCTGCCGACTATCCGGCGGTGATCAATGCGGTGTCTGGTTACTCGGGCGGCGGCCGTGCCAGCGTCGATGCGTATGAGGGCGCCGACGGACCGCGCGGCCCCGCATTCCAGGTCTACGGCCTGGGCCTCGCGCACAAGCACACGCCCGAGATCGAACGGCACGCGGGCCTCACGCAGCGTCCAGTGTTCGTGCCGTCCTATGGCGCATTCCGCCAAGGCATCGTCCTGACCATCCCGCTGCATCTGCGCCTGCTGCCCGCCGGCGTCGATGCCGAGAAGC
The DNA here is from genome assembly GCF_002966795.1 of Achromobacter spanius. Lineage (GTDB taxonomy): Bacteria > Pseudomonadota > Gammaproteobacteria > Burkholderiales > Burkholderiaceae_B > Achromobacter > Achromobacter spanius_D. Next base: position 3,320,518 of record NZ_CP023270.1, on the reverse strand, counting down.
TGCACGCGTGCCTGCAACGGCACTACGCAGGCGCGGCGCATGTGCAGGTCGTGCCGCGCGACGAGGCCGCCGCGCACACGAACCTGAACCCGGAGGCGCTGAACGGCACGAACGATCTTCGGTTGGGCGTCTACGGCAATGCGCAACACGGCCAGGTGTTGCTGACGGCCGTGTTCGACAACCTGGGCAAGGGCGCCTCGGGCGCGGCGGTGCAGAATCTGGATTTGATGCTGGCGGCGATGGCGTAAGGTCCGACGCGGGCCCGGGGTCAGCAACGCGGCTCCAACGTGCTCCACGAAGATCCTGCGCGCTACGCTAACAAGGCTCGTCGTGATCAGCGAGCGTCGCCACTACCAGGTTTCTCAACCATGCTGTTCCGGGATCGCTTTCGAAACGCGCATGCCAATGCACCGTGACACATAACGGCGGCAGGGCGATGGGCAGATGCCGTACTTCGAAATCGTGAGTCTGGTTGAACCAGAGCGCGGCGCGATAGGGCAGGGTCACGGTCAGGTCGGTGCGGCGGACGATTTCGGCCGCCGCCGAAAAGTGCGGCAAGGTGAGATACGGCTGGCGATGCAAACCGGCCTCGGCCAGCACATCGTCGAGCAGACGATGGGCGCTCGCGCGCGATGCGACCAGGATGTGATCGAGCCGCTTGTACTGGCCGCGTGTCAGCCCCGCGGCCAGTACGGGATGCCCGCGCCGCCCCATGCAGACATAGCGCTCGCTGAAAAGGTCCGCGTGACAGGTGTGGCGGCCCAGGCCGGCCAGGTTGCCGATGGCCAGATCCACTGCACCGTCCTTGAGCGCCTGCGGCAAATCCTCCAGCGGCACTTCCCGAACCTCGACCTGCAGGCGCGGCGCCTGCGCGTGGACGCGTTCCATCAGCGGCGGCAGGAACACCATTTCGCCGATGTCCGACATCGATAGTTGAAACCGCCGCGTGCTGGTGGCGGGCTCAAAGTGCTGCCGAAGGCTGACTGCCTCGGCAAAGCTGTTCATGCCTCGCTCAATCGGATCGGCCAGCGCAAACGCGACCGGGGTGGGCTGCATGCCGGAGGGCGTGCGTTGGAATAGGGGATCGCCAAATTGCTCGCGAAGGCGGCCCAGCGCGTAACTCACCGCGGGTTGCGTCAGGTTCAGCCGCTGTGCCGCGCGCGTCACGCTGCGTTCGTGCATGACAGTCAGGAAAACCCGCATGAGATTCAAATCGAAGTTCATGCATGCCCTTGTTATGAATACGTTTTATAAGTCGAATAATAGCCATAAATTTGACACATAAATAGTTGATTCCTAGACTAATTCCACAGGGTCGCGGGCTGCTTGCCGACGGCCGGACAACTGGGGAAGCGTCGCCATGCATGCGTTGACATTGCCGTCGTTGTTGCAGGAACAGGGCGTGCGCCTGGCCGAGCACCTATGGGTGCAGGCGCCGGGTGGGAGCCTGCGCTACGGCGACGCGGCGGCTCATGCGGCGCAATGGGCGGCGCGGCTGACAGCCGCCGGCATCCGGCGCGGGGACCGCGTCGGCCTGATGGCGGGAAACCGGATCGAGTTCCTGTCGGTGGCGCTGGGCTGCGGGTGGATGGGCGCCGTGGTGGTGCCCATCAACACGGCCTCGCGCGGCATGCAGTTGCAGCACATCCTGGCCAACAGCGGCTGTGCGCTGGTGGTGGCGGATGCCGCATGCTGTCCCGCGCTGGCGGCGTTGGACGGCGCGTCGTTGGCGGTACGTCAGATCTGGCTGCTGGATGCAGAGGCGGGCACGGCGTCCCTGCCTGCGCCGGCCTGTGCGCCGCCCGACGCACATGCGCAGGACGTGCAGCCCGCGGCCGACATCCGGCCCGGCGACACGTTTGCCATCCTGTACACGTCCGGCACGTCGGGCCTGTCCAAGGGCGTGTGCTGTCCGCATGCGCAGTTCTACTGGTGGGGCAGGATCGCCGCGCGCAATCTGGAAATCTCACAGGATGATGTGCTCTACACCAGCCTGCCGCTCTTTCATACCAACGCGCTCAATGCCTGCTTTCAGGCCCTGGTGACCGGTGCAAGCATTGTCTGCGACGAGCGCTTTTCCGCCAGCCGGTATTTCGACCGCCTGCAAGCGAGCGGTGCGACCGTCACCTACCTGCTTGGTGCCATGGTGCCCATGCTATTGGCCCACGAACCGGCCGCTGCCGAACGGCAGCACCGCACCCGCATCGCGCTGGCGCCGGGCGTGCCGGCACGCTTTCACGCGGTCTTCGCCGAGCGCACAGGCATCGCGCTGCTGGAAGGCTATGGCTCCACGGAAACCAATTTCGCCCTCGGCGGCACGCTGGCGCAACAGCGCGCCGGCTGCATGGGCCGCGTCGCGCCGGAGTTCGACGCCATGGTCGCGGACGGCCAGGATGCGCCCGTTCCCGATGGCGAGCCGGGAGAACTGCTGCTGCGCGCCCGGCCTCCCTTTGCCATTGCGACGGGCTACTTCGGCATGGACGACAAGACGGTGGAGGCCTGGCGCAACCTGTGGTTCCACACGGGTGATCGGGTGGTGCGCGACACGGATGGCTACTTCCGCTTTCTGGACCGGCTGAAGGACGCGATCCGGCGGCGCGGCGAAAACATTTCGTCCTATGAAGTGGAGCAGGTGCTGCAGTCGCATCCTGCGGTCGCTGCCGTGGCGGTCTACGCCGTGCAATCGGAGCTGGCCGAGGACGAAGTCATGGCCGCGCTGGTCTACAAGACCGGCCAGACCATCGCGCCGCATGCGCTGCTGGATTTCTGCCAGCCCCGCATGCCGTACTTCGCCGTGCCGCGCTACCTGCGCGTCGTCGACGATCTGCCGCGCACCGAGAACGGCAAGATCCGCAAGTTCCGCTTGCGGGAAGAAGGCATCACCGGCGACACCTGGGACCGGGACGCCGCCGGCTATCGCGTGGCGCGCTAGGCGCCACAGATCCATTCAAAGCGCACAAGGGGCGGCAATGACGATGGCATACAAAGGGGCGGCGGTTTCCGCCAGCGACGATGCGCGCAGGAAGCGCACGCGGCGCGTCGTGATGGCGTCCGTCGCGGGCAACGCGATGGAGTGGTACGACTTCTTCATCTACGGCACGGCGGCGGCGCTGGTCTTCGGCGAACTGTTCTTTCCCAAGGGCACCGATCCGCTGCTGGGCACGATGGGCGCGTTCGCGGGCTTTGCGGTGGGCTTTCTGGCGCGGCCGCTCGGTGGCGTGATCTTCGGCCATATCGGCGACCGTTACGGCCGCAAGCTGGCGCTGGAATGGACGTTGGGCCTGATGGGCGCCGCGACGTTCCTGATCGGACTTCTGCCCACGTATGAGCAGATCGGGTTCTGGGCGCCCGTGGCGATGGTCGTGCTGCGCATTCTGCAGGGGGCGGCAGCCGGCGGAGAGTGGGGCGGCGGCGTGCTGCTGATCAGCGAGGCGGTGGGCGGCAAGCGCCGCGGCTATTTCTCGTCGTTCAGCCAGTTGGGCGTGGCGGGCGGGTTCGTGCTGTCATCCGGCGTCTTCATGCTGGCGCAGCAGTTGCCGCAAGAGGCGTTCATGAGTTGGGGCTGGCGCCTGCCGTTCATCCTGAGCGTGCTGATCTTCGGCGTGGGGCTGTATATCCGCAAGCACATTCCGGAAAGCGACGAGTTCGTGCAGGCGGCCAAGACGGCCAAGCGCGGCATGCCGGCCGTGGAAGTGTTCCGTCGCTACCCGCGCCAGGTCTTCACCGCGATGGGCCTGCGTGTCGCGGAGAACGGCGGTTCGTACATCTTCCTGGCGTTTGCGCTGGCGTATGGCAAGTTCCTGGGCATTCCCAACGACGTGATGTTGGGCGGCGTCCTGCTTTCCATGTTCATCGAACTGGGCACCCTGGTGTGGTTCGGTCATCTGTCGGACCGCATCGGGCGTCGTACGGTTTATCTGATCGGTTCGGTCGGGTTGATGGTGGTGGCCTTTCCATTTTTCTGGATGGTGCAGACCAAGGCGCCGCTCTGGATCTTCCTGGCGTTCTTCCTGGGCAATACGATTTGCCACGCAGCCATGATCGGCACGCAGCCTGCCTATTTCGCCGAGCTGTTCCCGGCCGATGTGCGCTATACGGGGCTGGCGCTGGGACACGAACTGGCATCGGTTTTCGCGGGCGGCCTGTCACCGCTGATCGCGATGGCGCTGCTGCGCAAGTACGAATCGGCCACGCCGGTGGCTTGGTTCCTGGTCGGGATGGCGGCGGTCACGGTGGTTACGCTGCTGCTGACGCGCGAACCTCCTCGTCAGGCCGAGGAATGAGCAGGGATCGCAGCCCGGGCATCGTCGGCGTGGGCGAAACGCCGTCATTGCGCCGCCCCGGCGCAGATTGCGCCACGGCGGGGCTCATGGCGCAGGCCATCGGCCAGGCGCTGGCCGGCGCCGGACTCACGCCCGCGCAGGTGGATGGGCTGGGCGTGGCGTCGTTCACGTTGCGGCCGGACCGGGCAATCGACCTGGGCTGGCGGCTGGGGTTGCGGCTGAAGTGGTGCATGCAGGACGAGATGGGCGGGGCCAGCGCCATCAATCTGCTGCGCCAAGCCTGGCTGGCGTTGGAGGCCGGGCAGGCCGAAACCATCGTGCTGGTGGCGGGCGACCACTTCACCGGCGCGGACTTCGCGGCGCTGGTGCGCGGCTACAACCGCAGTGCCCAGGACTATCTGAGCCCCCTGGGCTGCGCGGGTCCCAATCCGCTCTTTGCCATGGTGACGCAGCGTCAAATGGAACGCTGGGGGCTGCGGCGAGAAGACTATGGGCGGTTATGCGTGGCGCAACGGGCCTGGGCGTCGGCCAATCCGAATGCCGCGTACCGGCAGCCGATGACGTTGGCCCAGTATCTGGAAGCGCCCATGGTGGCGGCGCCGCTTGGCAGGCTGGACTGCGTGCCGGTGGTCAGCGGCGCCAGCGCGTTGGTGCTGCGCGCGCGGCCCGAAGGCGTTTGCGTGCGGCTGCTGGCCAGCGACGCGCGTTACAACTGGGACCAGCAAGAGGGCGACGGCCTGCAGACCGGCATCGCGGAGTTCGCGCCTGCGCTGTGGCGGCAGGCGGGACTGGGTCCGCAGGACATGGACGTGATCAGCGTCTATGACGACTATCCCGCCATGGCGCTGACGCAGCTGTGTGATCTGGGCATTGCGTGCCCGGACGATCTTCCGGCATTCATTGCAAGCCGGATCGCCACGCGGGCGTTGCCGGTCAACACGGCTGGCGGGCAGTTGTCCGCCGGGCAGGCCGGCACGGCAGGCGGGATGCATGGCCTGGTCGAAGTCGCGCGCCAACTACTGGGCCAGGCGGCCGGCCGCCAGTTGCCCGGCGCGCGCCATGGCGTTGCGACCGGCTACGGCATGGTTCAGCTTCGGTATGGCATGTGCGCCAATGCCGCGGTGCTGGCACGGGAGGACGCATGAGTATCAACATCAGCCAATGCAGCGATTGCGGCCACCGGGTGTTCCCCGCGCGGCTCTGGTGTCCGGCCTGCGGCCACGACCGCGCGCACCCCGCAGCCGTGCAAGAGGCCGAGGTCCTGACATGGACGGTAATCCCTGCGCAGGGCGCGGAGCCATCCGCCTTCCTTGCTACCGCCCGCGCGCTGCCCAAAGGCCCGATCCTGGTCGTGCGGCTGGATACGGCGCCGTCGCGGTTGGGACAGCGGGTCGACCTGATCGATCGTGGCGGGGAAGGTCTGCCCTTGCCTTGGGGGCGCCTTCGTCCTGACTGAAATTCGTGGCAGATCGGACCGAAATGTTCAGTCCTGGCCGCCTTCTTCCTGGAGGGTCTCCAGACGCTGGGCGAGCGTGGCGGCGGACAGTTCTCCCACGCGCAGATCGACCACCCGTCCATTGGCATCCAGAAAGAGCGTGGCCGGCAGGCCGTGATTGCTGAGCTGGCGGGACGCGTCGCTGGCGGGATCCCGCAGGACATTGCGCAGCGCCGGGGCGTGCTCGAGCAGGTACTGCGCGACCTCGGGCGCGGTCTCGCCCTGGTTAAGAAAGACGAAATTCACGTCCGGATGGGCGGCCTGCGCGGCCTGGAAGGCGGGCATTTCGCGCCGACACGGCGGACACCAGCTTGCCCACAAGTTGATGACGGTGGGCTTGCCTTGAAACGCGGACAGGGCCAAGGGGCCGCCGTCCATGTCCTGCAGCTGAAGCTGCGTGAGCACGGTTGGCGACTTATCCGACGGTGCCAGCAGCCGGCTCCCAGCCAGCCAGGTGGCCGTGGCCAGCACCAGGGCGCCCAACAGGGGAAGTCGGGGGGCGGCGCGACGCAGCAGTGTTGCCACCGCGTAGGCCCAGGCGACCGACAGCCCCAGCATGCCGGCCCAGCCGCCGTCGCGCACATCCAGGATGGCCATCGGGGCCTGCGCGAATTGTTCGCGGAATTGCCAGACAAAACCCAGCCGCGCGGCGACCAGACCGGCAATCAGTGCGCCCCACAGCACGCCGGACACGTCCACGCGGCGGCCGTCCTCACCCCGGGCGCCGTTCCCATCCCGGCGGCCCAGCAGGCGCGCCGCCAGCAGGCCGACGGCTACCGCGGCGACGAGCACCGCCAGCTCGGCGGGAAATACGAGGGGCCCAAGACGGATGGCGGGGGGCATGCGGGATTCCAGGGGGAAGAGGGGCATCAGCCTAGCATGGGGCGCCCTTCGGGCAGGCGGACGAGCGCCAGAGCCGGGCCGCCGCCGGCACTTCCTCGCGGGAGCGCTAAAATACCGCCTCGCGGCTTACCGCCCGCTTTCCCGGCTTTCTTCAAATCTGCGCCTCGCGCCCTCACAACGATGAAAAAACTGACTGCTGTACTTCTTGTGTCCGCAACCGCTCTGCTCACGGCTTGCGGTCCCAGCGACAATGCGCCCGCCGCTGGCGCCCAAGCGCCGGCCACGCCGAAGAAGGTCGTCGTTGGCCTGGACGACAATTTCCCGCCCATGGGCTTTCGCGACGCCAGCAACCAGATCGTCGGTTTTGACATCGACATGGCCAAGGAAGCCAGCAAGCGTCTGGGCATCGAAGTGGAATTCAAGCCGATCGACTGGAGCGCCAAGGAAGCCGAGCTGAACGGCAAACGCGTCGACGTGCTGTGGAACGGTCTGACCATTACCGAAGAGCGCAAGAAGAACATCAGCTTCACCGCGCCCTACATGGCCAACCACCAGATCATCATCGTGGGCAATACGTCGCCGGTGAAGGTCAAGAATGATCTGGCTGGCAAGGTTATCGGTGCGCAGGACGGCAGCAGCGCCACCGACGCCATCGCCAAGGACCCGGTTGCCGCGCAGATCAAGGAAGTGAAGAAGTTCGGCGACAACGTTACCGCGCTGATGGATCTGGCCGCTGGCCGTCTGGACGCCATCGTGGTGGACGAAGTCGTGGGCCGTTACCTGATCAGCAAGCGTGCGGGCGAGTACCGTGTGCTGGAAGAGAACTTCGGCACGGAAGACTACGGCGTTGGCGTGCGCAAGGACGACACCGAGCTGCTGGCCAAGCTGGACAAAACGCTGGATTCGATGAAGCAGGACGGCACCGCCGGCCGTATCGCCACCCAGTGGTTCGGCGCCAACATCATCAAGTAAGCGCGAAGGCGCCTGCGGCCTAGGTGGCCGGGGCGCCTTTGCCGTTGCAGTTCGCAGCCCGCCGCAGTGCCGCAAGGCCAGGCGGGCTTGCCCATGATTCTCTCTTGCCCTCGCGGCGCGAACCCACTGCATGGACTACGTACTCTCCCTTCTGGGGCCCTTGGCGCAAGGCGCGAAAGTGACCTTGACGCTGTTTTTCATCACGCTGGCGCTGGCCGTGCCGCTGGGGCTGGTGCTGGCCCTGGCGCGCATCTCGAAGTGGCCGCTGCTTAGCCGCGCGGTCAATGGCTATATCTGGCTGATGCGCGGTACGCCGCTGATGCTCCAGATGCTGTTCATCTACTTCGCGCTGCCGTTCGTGCCGGTGATCGGCATCCGGCTGCCGGATTTCCCGGCCGCGGTAGTGGCGTTTGCGCTGAATTACGCGGCGTACTTTGCCGAGATCTTCCGGGCGGGCATCCAGTCGGTGGATCGGGGGCAGTACGAGGGCAGCAAGGTGCTGGGCATGACGTACCTGCAGACGCTGCGCCGCATCGTGCTGCCGCAGATGGTGCAGCGCGTGCTGCCGCCCATGAGCAACGAGACCATCACGCTGGTCAAGGACACCTCGCTGATTTACGTGCTGGCGCTGAACGACATCCTGCGCACGGCGCGGGGGATCGTGCAGCGCGATTTCACGACCACGCCGTTCCTCGTCGCCGCCGCCTTCTACCTGTTGATGACGCTGCTCCTGACGTGGTTCTTCCAGCACATGGAAAAGCGCTATGCAAAATATGACCAGTAATTCTCCGGCCGGACTCAGCGCGCGTCCGGTGATGATCGAAGCCCGCAACATCGTCAAATCGTTCGGTTCCAACCGCGTGTTGGACAACGTGTCGTTGAACCTGGAGCAGGGCGAGGTCGTGGCTGTGATCGGTCCGTCGGGGTCGGGTAAAAGCACGTTTTTGCGCTGCCTGAATCATCTTGAGACCATCGACGAAGGCTGCATCGAGATCGAAGGCGAGACGATGGCCGCTGCGGTGCCGGGTGGTCGCAGCCAGTACGCCAGCGACGGCGACGTGCGGCGCATCTGCCGCAAAATGGGCATGGTGTTTCAGTCGTTCAATCTGTTCCCGCACATGACGGTGCTGCAGAACATCATCGAGGCGCCGATCACCGTGAAGGGCATGTCGCGCGCCGAGATCGTGCCCAAGGCCGAAGAACTGCTGCGCAAGGTAGGCCTGTCGAACAAGCGCGACAACTATCCGACGCGCCTGTCCGGCGGCCAGAAGCAGCGCGTGGCCATTGCCCGCGCGCTGGCGATGGAGCCGGACATCATGCTGTTTGACGAGCCGACGTCGGCGCTGGACCCGGAGCTGACGGGCGAAGTGCTGCGCACGATGAAGCAACTGGCCGACGAGCGCATGACGATGCTGGTCGTAACTCACGAAATGGGGTTTGCGCGCGAAGTGGCGCATCGGGTCATTTTCATGGACGATGGCCGCATCGTCGAGGAAGCGCGGTCGGCGGAGTTTTTTGCGGCGCCTCAGCATGCCCGCAGCCGCGAGTTCCTGGCGCATATGCTCTGATCCGAGCCGCCGCCGCACACAGTGAAGCCCGCCTTGCCGCGGGCTTTTCTATATGATGCCTACCCATGCAATCCGCGCCGGTTCCCCTTCAAGCTGTCTCTGACGCGCCGCCGCTGCTCAGGCTGCGAGGCCTGTACAGCGAGCGCCTGGCGCCCGTGAGCCTGGATCTGGCCGTGGGCGAGTGCGCGGCTGTGGTCGGTGCATCGGGGTCGGGCAAATCGCTGCTACTGCGGCAGATTGCGGATCTGGACCCGGGGCATGGCGAAGCGGAGCTCGACGGGCGTCGCCGTTCCGCCATGCGCGGTTTCGAGTGGCGGCGTCTGGTGGTGTACTGCCAGGCAGAGGCCGGTTGGTGGGACGACCACGTGTCCGCGCACTTCGCAGACCGCGCTGGCGCGATCGCCATCATGGAGCGTCTGGGGCTGGCGCAAGCAAAGCTGGACGCGCTGGTTCATGAACTGTCCACGGGCGAGCGTCAACGCATGGGCCTGGTGCGGGCGTTGTTGCAGAACCCGCGCGTGCTGCTGCTGGATGAGCCCACCGCCGCGCTGGATCAGGGAGCGACGGCACTGGTCGAGGCGGAACTGTCGCGCGTTCTGGCGGCCGGGGCAGGCATTCTGCTCGTTACGCACAGCGCCGAGCAGGCCGAACGGCTGGCGCGCCGGCGTTGGCGGATGGCGCAAGGTCACATGGAGCCGCTATGGACGTGATCAAGCTGCAGGCACTGGATCTGGTGATCGCGTCGCTGCTGGTGCTGCTGAGCGCCGGCATTTCCTTCGCGCTGCGCCTGAACCTGCAACGGCAGGTGTTGTGGGCGGCGGTGCGCACGGTGGTGCAACTACTGCTGGTCGGTCAGATCCTGCGCATCGTGTTCGCCCATGCCGCGCCGTGGCTGACGGCGCTGGTGGTAGCGGTGATGATGGCGCTCGCCGCGCGCGAGGTGGCGGCCCGGCCGAAGGCACGGTTGACCGGACATGGCAATGGCTGGGTCGGCACGTTGGCGGTGGTCAGCACCACGCTCGTCACGGCGCTTTTCATTCTGAATACGGCGCTGCGTCCGGACCCTTGGTTTGATCCGCGCTACACGATTGCGTTGGTGGGGATCGTGCTGGGCAGCGTCTTGAATGCGGCCAGCCTGGCGCTGGATGGGATGTTGTCGGGTGTGCGTCGGGAAAGACTGGCGATCGAAGCGCGCCTGTCGCTGGGCGCGACCGTGCATCAGGCGTTCTCGTCGTTGCTGCGCGAATCGGTGCGGCGGGGCATCGTGCCCAGCATCAACCAGATGTCGGCGGCTGGGATCATCACGTTGCCGGGCATCATGACCGGGCAGATCATTGCGGGCATGGACCCTGTTGACGCGGCCAAGTATCAGATCTTGTTGATGTTTCTGCTGTGCGGCGCGAGCGGAATGGCGGCGATGGGCGCGGCTTATGGGGCGATGCGACGACTGACGGATGAACGGGGGAGGCTGCGGTTGGACAGGCTGATGTCGGGAACGGTTGCGAAGCGGTAGCCGGCATCAGAGGATGGCTTGCCGACCTTTATCCGCCGGGATGTTCAGAAGTTTCAAAGCTGGATCGGCCGGGCGCCGGACAGAGCGCGTCAAAGTCGCGCATCGTGACTTTGTCTATCGACCCGGCCCGGTAAAGCGCGGCGAGATCGTCGCGCAAAGATTCAATGAGTTCGGTCACAGTTCACCTCTTGGGTAGTTCGCCGGGTTGCAACGTCGTTGGTGCAGGTATGTTGTCGCTGCGGCTTTTTTTTCGGCTGCAGCCCAGACAGTACCCTTGGAGAGGCACCAGCAGTTCGGCCGGAGGGCGGTAAGGAAGTCGGATTTTGACAACCGCAACCCACCACAAAAAAAACCGGCAGCCCCAACTGAACTGACCCCCGAAAGTTGGACATTGATCCAACCTTCGGGGGTTTTTATATGGCGAAGTACAACGAGCAGTTCAAGTTAAAGGTGGTGCGGGAGTGTTTGAAGGGCACTGAGAGTGGTCGTTCGGTGGCGGCGCGTCACGAATTGCACCATTCGCTGGTCAGCGGATGGGTCGAGAGCTATCGCGTACATGGCTTGGCGGGTCTTCGCCGGCAGTCTGGGACGTATAGCGCAGCCTTCAAGCAGTCGGTGTTGCGCAAGATCCGTGACCAAGGGCTGTCCGACATCCAGGCCGCGACACTGCTGGGGATCCGCAGTTCAGGTCATATTGGGAAGTGGCGCGCCCAGTATGATGCTGGGGGTATAGAGGCGTTGGCGCGCAAGCGTCCAGGAGCAAGCATGCCCCACAAATACCCCCCGGAGCCCGTGTCCAAGGACATGACTAAAGAAGAGCTTCTCGAGGAAGTTGCGAACCTGCGAGCGGAGTTGGACTACCTAAAAAAGCTCGATGCCTTGATCGAAGCGGAAAAGACCAAAGCGCTCGTTGGAAAGCGCAAGCGGTCCAAGGATTGAGGCATAAGCATCCGCTGGAACGACTGCTGCGTGTGGCCGAGCTGTCACGCAGCACGTTCTACTACCACCTGAAGGTGCTGGACGCCGCAGACCCGTACGCTGAGCTAAAGCAACGTATTGGCGCGATCTTCGCGCGTCATAAAGGCCGCTACGGCTATCGCCGTATCACGGCGGTTTTGCGCCAGGCAGGTGATCTGGTGAACCACAAAACGGTGCAGAAACTGATGCAGGCATTGGGCTTGAAGTCGCTTGTGCGCGCCAAGAAGTACCGGTCATACCGAGGCCAGTCACATCACGTGGCGGCCAATCTGTTAGCGCGTGACTTCGAGGCTGCGCAGCCGCACGAGAAGTGGGTTACCGACGTGACCGAGTTCAACGTGCGTGGGGAGAAGTTGTACCTGTCACCGGTGATGGACCTGTACAACGGTGAGATCGTGGCTTACGAGACCAGCCGGCGACCGGTGTTCAAGCTCGTGGGCAACATGCTGAAAAAGGCGCTGGCTCGGCTACGCCCGGCGGACCGTCCTGTCCTGCACTCCGACCAAGGTTGGCAGTACCAGCAACCCGCATACCGACACATGCTCGTAGCCCGGTCAGTCACGCAAAGCATGTCACGCAAGGGAAACTGCCTGGACAATGCGGCCATGGAGAGCTTCTTCGGTACCTTGAAGGCTGAGTTCTTCCACCTGAACCGCTTCGAGAGCATCGAGCAGTTGCAGGTCGGCATCAGGCAGTACATCCGTTACTACAATCACGATCGCATCAAGCTCAAGCTAAAAGGCCTGAGCCCGGTGCAATACCGAGCTCAGGCCTTCGGGCTTTAGCTTCTGACCGTCCAACTTCTGGGGGTCAGTTCACAACGGGACTGCCGGTTTTTTCACATGCCCGCCAACCGGCTAACGCCAGCCAGCAAGGGCAGAAGGCTTAGCCGATCGAGGCCAGCACCTTGTTCAGCGTGGCGCTGGGGCGCATGGCCTGGCTGGCCTTGGCTTCGTTCGGCTGGTAGTAGCCGCCGATGTCCAGGGGCTTGCCTTGGGCTGCCTTCAGTTCGTCCAGGATCTTGTTTTCGCCTTCGGAGAACGCGATCGCGGCGGGGGCGAACTGGGCGGCCAGGGCGCGGTCTTCGGTCTGGGCGGCCAGGGCTTGAGCCCAGTACATCGCCAGGTAGAAGTGGCTGCCGCGGTTGTCCAGGCCGCCGACCTTGCGCTCGGGCGACTTGTTTTCGTCCAGGAACTTGGCCGTGGCCTGATCCAGCGTCTTGGCCAGGATCTGGGCGGTGGGGTTCTTGTACGTGCGGCCCAGGTGGTCGAGGGACTCGGCCAGCGCCATGAATTCGCCCAGCGAATCCCAGCGCAGGAAGCCTTCTTCCAGGAACTGCTGCACGTGCTTGGGAGCCGAACCGCCCGCGCCCGTTTCAAACAGGCCGCCGCCGGCGACCAGCGGGACGATCGACAGCATCTTGGCGCTGGTGCCCAGTTCCATGATGGGGAACAGGTCGGTCAGGTAGTCGCGCAGCACGTTGCCGGTGACCGAGATGGTGTCCAGGCCTTCGCGGATGCGCTTGACCGAGAACTTGGTGGCTTCGACGGGGTCGAGGATGCGCAGGTCCAGGCCGCTGGTGTCGTGGTCCTTCAGGTACTGCTTGACCTTTGCGATGACCTGGGCGTCGTGGGCGCGCTTTTCGTCCAGCCAGAAGACGGCGGGCGTCTTGGTGGCGCGGGCGCGGGTGACGGCCAGCTTGACCCAGTCCTGGATCGCGGCGTCCTTGGTCTGGCACATGCGCCAGAGGTCGCCGGCTTCGACGGCTTGCTCAAGCAGCACGGCGCCGGCGGCGTCGGTGACACGCACGGTGCCGGCGGCCGGGATGACGAAGGTCTTGTTGTGCGAACCGTATTCTTCGGCAGCCTGGGCCATCAGGCCGACGTTGGGCACGCTGCCCATCGTGACCGGATTGAAGGCGCCGTTGCGCTTGCAGTCGTCGATGACGGCTTGGTAGACGCCAGCGTAGCTGCGGTCGGGAATGACGGCCTTGGTGTCCTGCAGCTTGCCTTCGGCGTTCCACATCTTGCCGGAGTCGCGGATCATGGCGGGCATGGACGCGTCGACGATGACGTCGCTGGGCACGTGCAGGTTGGTGATGCCCTTGTCAGAGTTCACCATGGCCAGTTGCGGCAGCGTCTTGTAGGCGGCGTCGATGTCGGCGGTGATGGCGGCCTGCTGGTCGGCGGGCAGCGACTGGATCTTGGCGTACAGATCGCCAATGCCGTTGTTGGGATCGAAGCCGGCCTGCTTGAGGGCGTCGGCGTGCTTGGCCAGGACGTCCTTGTAGAACACGGAAACCACGTGGCCGAAGATGACGGGGTCGGAGACCTTCATCATGGTGGCCTTCAGGTGGACCGAGAACAGCACGCCGTTGGCGCGCGCGTCGTCGATCTGGGCCTGCAGGAAGGATTTGAGCTTGGCGGTCGACAGCACGGCGGCGTCGATGATCTCGCCGGCCTTGACCGGGGTCTTTTCCTTCAGAACGGTCTTGGTGCCGTCAGCAGCGGTCAGTTCGATCTTGACGTCGCCGGCTTCGGCGATGAGGGCCGACTTCTCGGTGCCGTAGAAGTCGCCTTCGCTCATGTGGGCAACGTGCGACTTGGAGTCGGACGTCCAGGCGCCCATCTTGTGCGGGTGCTTGCGGGCGTAGTTCTTGACCGACAGCGGGGCGCGGCGGTCGGAGTTGCCTTCGCGCAGGACCGGGTTGACGGCGCTGCCCTTGACCTTGTCGTAGCGGGCCTTGACGTCGCGCTCGGTGTCGTTGGCGGGAGCGTCCGGGTAGTCCGGCAGCTTGTAGCCCTGGTCTTGCAGTTCCTTGATAGCCGCCTTCAGTTGGGGCATCGAGGCGCTGATGTTGGGCAGCTTGATGATGTTGGCTTCGGGCTTGACCGCGAGGGCGCCCAGCTCAGCCAGGGCGTCGGACAGCTTCTGGCTGTCTTCGAGGTAATCCGGGAACAGGGCGATGATGCGGCCTGCCAGCGAAATGTCGCGGGTCTCGACCGTGATGCCTGCGGGTTTGGCGAATGCCTGGACGATGGGCAGCAGCGAACGGGTTGCCAGTGCCGGAGCTTCGTCGGTGAGGGTATAGATAATCTTCGGAGTAAGAGACATGATCCTTGAATCTGTTCGGCTCAGGCGATTAACGCGCAAACCCGAACATGCTATGCGGCGTACGCCGGTAGATGTTGTCGAGAGTGGGTTCGTATGGAAGGACGCGCAGGCAGAGCGTCCCTCCAACATGACTGCCGCCCGTCCTATTGTTTGGCTGGACCGGCCGGCCCATGAAAGGGCCGTATCCGGGTCCGCCTTGGAAGGTGCGACCGCCACGAACCTTCCATTGTAATACCGTGCTACGCATTGCGCCGGGAAATGGTTCTATTTCTTGATGGCGCCGCAATATGCTTATGCAGGATTTATGGGGACGCATTGTGCGTGCTGGCGGAAATCATCATCGAAACGGCCACACCCCGCGTTTGACAAAGCCGTGCGATAGGAGGAAAGTACGGCCCATGAATTTCCGCGCCGTCCGCATTTCGCTGATTATTACCATCATTCCTGGAATGGTGGGTTAGCGCGCGACCGCAACAGTCACAAGCCACCCGCCCCACGAGGCGGGTTTTTTGTGGCCGCCTCTGCCGGGCAAGCAACCCAAAGCAGAGAAATCATGTCCGATTCATCCTCCCACGCACCCTCGGAATTCCAGGCCGGCGCCGCCACGCCGATGGAGTACTTGCGGCAGATCCTGACCGCCCGGGTGTACGACATTGCCCGTGAAACCGAGCTGGATTTTGCGCGGGGGCTGTCCGCCCGGCTGGGCAACACCGTCCATTTCAAGCGCGAAGACAACCAGCCGGTGTTCTCGTTCAAGGTGCGCGGCGCCTATAACAAGATGCGCAACACGCCGCGCGCCGCGCTGGAGCGCGGGGTCATCACGGCGTCGGCCGGCAACCATGCGCAGGGCGTCGCGATTTCGGCGGCCAAGCTGGGTGTGCGGGCCATCATCGTCGTGCCGCAGACGGCGCCGCAGGTGAAGGTGGACGCGGTGCGCGCCCACGGCGGACCGACCGTGACGGTAGTGCAGGCCGGCGATTCGTATAACGACGCCTATGCCCATGCGCAGACGCTGGCACAGGAACAGGGCTTGACGTTCGTGCCCGCGTTCGACGATCCCTACGTGATCGCGGGGCAGGGAACGGTGGGCATGGAGATCCTGCGCCAGCATCCCGAGCCGCTGCACGCCATTTTTGTGCCGATCGGCGGCGGCAGTCTGGCGGCGGGCGTGTCGACCTATGTGAAGGCGGTGCATCCCGGCGTGAAGGTCATCGGCGTGCAGACCGAGGACTCCTGCGCGATGGCGCAATCGCTGCGCGTGGGCGAGCGGGTGATTCTGGCTGATGTCGGCCTGTTTTCGGACGGCACGGCCGTCAAGCTGGTGGGCGAGGAGACCTTCCGTCTGTGCCGCGAGTACCTGGACGAGGTCATCCTGGTGGACACGGACGCGGTCTGCGCGGCGATCAAGGACGTGTTCCTGGATACGCGCAGCGTGCTGGAGCCTGCGGGTGCATTGGCGGTGGCGGGGCTGAAAAAGTATGTGGACCGCGAAGGCGCGCGCGGGCAGTCGCTGGTGGCGATTACGTCGGGCGCGAACATGAACTTCGACCGCATGCGCTTTGTGGCGGACCGCGCCGAAGTAGGCGAGGCGCGCGAGGCGGTGTTCGCGGTGACCATTCCCGAAGAGCGTGGCAGCTTCCGCCGGTTTTGCCGGGTGATCGGGCAGCGCAGCGTGACGGAGTTCAACTACCGCATCGCGGACGCGCGCACCGCGCGGATCTTTGTCAGCGTGCAGATCGCGCGGCGCGGCGAGTCGGCCGATATCCTGGCCGCGTTGCAGGCGGAGGGATTTTCGGCTTCAGACCTGACGAACAACGAGGTGTCCAAGCAGCACATCCGCTACATGGTTGGCGGACGTTCGCCGCTGGCGGGTGGCGAGCGCCTGTTCCGATTTGAGTTTCCGGAGCGGCCGGGCGCGCTGATGAAGTTCCTGTCGGCGATGGCGCCCAACTGGAACATCAGCCTGTTCCATTACCGCAATCAGGGCACGGACTTCAGTTCGGCGCTGGTGGGCATTCAGGCGCCGGTGGCGGATGATGCGGCGCTGGATGGGTTCTTGCGGCAGCTCGGTTATGCGCATGCCGAGGAAACGGATAACGAGGCTTATCGCCAGTTCCTGATTTGAATGTTTGAATGGGCGTGCAGCCGGATCATCAACCGGGCGTCTAGCCGGACGTTCCGCCACCTTTGCAGCCCGGCTTGCGCGGCAATTCCACGCCCGGCTTCAAGCGCAGCGCCGCGCGTCCCTGCGTCTGGGTCAGTTCCAGTGCGCTTGCGCGCCACGCCGGCACGTCGTCGAACGCGACGGCCGGCGATGCGCTGGACGCGGTCTTCGCATCGGGCCGTTCGAACTGCAGGGCAGGCAGACCCACGCACGTGTCGTCGAAATCCAGCCGCGCCAGCTCGCGGCCATCGCTCAGGCGGACCGCTCTAAACGCCAGCGGGGCGTCCACAAACTTGGTGACTTCGGGCACGTATTGCAGGTAGCCGTGCGCGTCTTTCACGCGGGTGGCCGGCTGCAGCACGACGACCTTCCGGCCTGGTGGAATCGCCAGATAGGCCACGTCGCCGGAGACATCCAGCAGTTTCCCTGGGCCGAGGTTCAGCGCCTTGAGCGGCGCATGGCGGATCATCACGGTTTCGTTCCAGGCCGAGTCCACGCGCGTCCAGCCGGGCAGGCGGGCGTCCTCGAACCGCGTGCCGTGGATGCCGTCGCGGTCCGGCTTGTCGGAGAGCGGCAGGCGCTGCACGCGAAGTGAGCCGTTCACGACCTGCAGATGCGCGAGCACGGTGCTGGCGCTGGAACTCGTGAAGAACGCCAGCACCGCATCGGTGCCCAGAACGGCGACCGGGCCGGGGCAGAAGAACGCGCGAGCGTGCCGCGCATTGCTGCCGGGGTAGAGCAGCGCGCCGACGTCGGTGCCGCACAGGGTCTTGCCCTGGAAGGTAATGGTGGTGGCGCGCGTGGTCTGGCGCTGACCGGTGTTCCAGTCGCGGCGGCTGCCGGTGGCCACGTCGACGACGAGGCCGTGATTGTCGTAGACCACGGCGGCGCCCGATGGCGCGGCAAGCAGGCTGACCAGAAACGCGATGGCGCGGCGGCTCGACACGGCGGACTCCCTGAATGGCACAAGGGGTGACTATATACCGGTGTGTCCGTGCTGGGCCCGGGGGCGGAGGGTGTCTAACCGCTACCCTGCTGAGCGATCGGCCAGCCCATCCACGTGAATCTGTGCCTGGCCCTGCGGGCAATGTTCGACACGCGCCCGCACACGGTACACGCGGCGCAAGGTGTCGGGAGTCACCACATCGCCGGGCAGACCCTCAGCTTCGATCTCGCCCGCGTGCAGCAGCAATGCATGGTCGGCGTGGCGCAGCGCGATGTTCAGGTCGTGCAGCACCACCAACGTGATCAGACGGTGCATGCGCGTCTGGCGGCGCAGCACGTCCATGACGTGGAATTGGTAATTCAGGTCCAGCGCGGACAGCGGTTCATCGAGCAGCAGCAGGCGCGGACGCCGCACCAGTGCCTGCGCCAGCGAGGCTAGCTGCTTCTGTCCGCCGGACAGTTCGTCCAGATGGCGGCTGGCAAGCGGCGCGATGCCCAGCTCGTTGATGACCGCCATGGCGTTTTCCATCAGCGCGTGGCCGGGTTGTCCGTGGCGGCCGGAGCGCGCCGCCACCAGCACGGATTCGAAGACGGTCATGTGCACGCCCTTGGGCAGGGCCTGCGGCATGTACATGGCGCATTCGGCGCGGCGGGCCGGGCTGGCGTTCGCCAGGTCCTCGCCGTCCAGCCAGATTGCGCCTTGCATCACCGGATGCAGGCCGGCCAGCGTCTTGAGCAGCGTCGACTTGCCGCTGCCGTTCGGCCCCAGCAGCGCGGTGACGGCCCCTTCGGGCATGGGGCCGGCGCTGGCGTTGCGCAGCACCGCGCGGCCGCCGTAGCCGGCGGACAGCGCCTGGATGCATAGCTGCGTCATTGTCAGGGTTGCAGCACCAGCGTGCCGCGCATGTGCTGCGCGTGTGCCGGGAACGAGCAGTAGTAGGTGTACGACTGGCCCGCGCGCAGGCGGCTGACGGGGAAGGTGACGCTGGCCGTCTCGCCGCCGCCCAGCATGGGCGTCTTGGCAAGGATGCGGCCGTCGCCTGGCGCCAGGAAGTCGCTGCTTGCGCCGGCCTTGATACCGTCGACCATGACGGCGTCGATATCTTCGGTCTTGGTCAGCACCCAGTTGTGGCCGGCCTTTTCCTTGCTGTTCTTGCCCGTGTGGATGAGGCGCACGGTGAATTCCTGGCAGGTCGCGGGCACGACGATATGGTCGGGGCCGAACTGCTTGCCGGGACGGCCTTCGACGTCGATCGAGCAAGCGGGGGCGGCATGGGCGGTGCCGGCGATCATCAGGGCCGCGAGCGTGAGCGTCAGGCGGAATTTCATCGGGGTGTCTCCTTGTTGCGGGAAATGCCGTCAGGCGCGCTTGAGGGCGCGCACGACGATGGTGAGGAAGAAGGGAATGCCGACCAGCGATGTCACGATGCCGACCGGGATGAGCGCGCCGGGGAGCACGGTCTTGGACGCCACGGACGCCAGCGACAGGATCAGCGCGCCGGCCAGCGCGCTGCCCGGCAGGTAGTAGCGGTGGTCTTCGCCCAGCAGCAGCCGGGCGATGTGCGGCGCGACCAGGCCCACGAAGCCGATCGTGCCGACGAACGACACGGCCAGCGCCGCCAGCGCGCTGACGCGAAGCAGGCTGACTAGGCGCAGCCGCTTCACGTCGATGCCGAAGCTGGCTGCGCGTTCCTCGCCCAGCCGCACGGCGGTGAGCTTCCAGGCGTTGCGCATCGAAAACGGAATGGCCAGTACCAGCGCCGCGGCCATGACGCCGACGGTGGTCCAGTTGGCCCGCGCCAGGCTGCCCATGGTCCAGAAGACGATGCCCTGCAGGGCCTCTTCGCTGGCGACGAACTGCAGCAGCATCACCAGCGCCTGGAACGAATACACCAGCGCGATGCCGAAGAGCACCACGCCCAGCGTCGATCCGCCGCGCCAGCGCGCCACGCGCTCCAGCACCAGCACGGACAGCAGGGTGCAGGCGAAGGCCGACACGGATACGGTCATCCCGGCCGGCAGCGCGGGCAGATGCCAATCCAGCGTGATGGCCAGCGACGCGCCGAACGCCGCCGCGGCAGAGACGCCCAGCGTGTAGGGGCTGGCGAGCGGATTGTCCAGCATGGTCTGCATCTCGGCGCCGCCCAGGCCCAGCCCCACGCCAACCAGCAGCGCCATCAGCGCATAGGGCAACCGGAATTGCCAGACGATGACGCGCGTGCCGGTGTCTGACACCTCGGGATGCAGCAGCGTGCGCAGCAGCTCCGGAAGGGACAACGAAGCCGGCCCGCTGGCGATGTCGGCCAGCAGGCTGGCGACGATGGCCAGCACCAGCACGGCGGTCAGCAGCACGCGCTTGCGCACCGCGCGCCGGTAGGCGGCGATGGGATCGTCGGGAACAGACGCCGCGGGCGCTGCGGCGGCGGGGGCGAAACCGGTCATGGCGGGCTACTTTGCTGCTGCTGCCGGAGACGTCCAGAAGGCGCCCGCGTTGTCCAGATCCAGGAACTGGCCGTACAGCGCGTCCAGCGTGCCTTGCGGATCCAGCGCGGCGGCGCGCTCGGGGTACAGCCACTTCGCCATCGCCTCGATGGCGGCCACGTTGTAGGGCGAGTTGTAGAACGCGTGCCAGATGCCGAAGGCGCGGTGCTGCTTTACGGCGTCCAGGTCGCGGATGCCGTCGCGGTCCAGCAGCTTGGCCAGGCTGTCGGCGGATACCTTCGGATCGGCGCCGGGACCGGCCAAGAGGCCCGGGCGGCCGGGTTCGGAGCGGCTGCCGGTGGCAATGTAGACATCCGGCTTGGCGTCGATGACGAACTCCAGGCTCACGTCGCCGATCGCGCCGGGCAGCACGGGCGCTGCCACATTCACGCCGCCTGCCGCTTCCAGCAGGTCGCCGAAGCTGCCGTTGCCCGTGGTGTGGCAGCAGGCCGGCCAAACGCCTGCCAGCATTTCCACGAAGACGCGCGGCCGCTGCGCGGGCGGCACGGGTTCCACCACCTTGCGCACTCGGGCGAGGTGGTCTTCGTAGAAGGCGATGTAGCTTTCCGCCTCGGCTTCACGATCGAGCGCCTGGCCCAGGATGCGCATGCTGGGCACCGTGTTGCGCACGGGATGCTGGCGGAAGTCGATGAAGACGATCGGGATGCCGGCTTCCTGCAACGCCGGGATCATCGGGTTGTTGCGGCCCGGGCCATGGCCGCTGACGCTGAAGATCGCCACGTCGGGCCGCAGCGAGACGATCTTTTCCGGGCTGACGCTGGCTTCCGACGTTTTGCCAATCAGGGGCACATCGGCCGCTTTCGGAAAGCGCGTGACGAGCTGGTTCCAGGAATACGGATCCTGTTGCTTGAGCTCTCCCTGCCAGCCGACCACGCGCGCCACGGGGTCATGCCGGTCCAGCAGCGCCATGGCGAACGCGAAGCGGCCTTCGCCCAGCAGGATGCGTTTCGGGTGGTCGGGCACCGTCACGACGCGGCCGGCCAGATCGGTGACGTCGCGGGCATGGGCGCCGGGCAGGGCGCAGAACAGGGCGGCGGCGGTCACGGCCGCGCGGAAAAGGGCAATCGAACGCATGGCGAATCCTTCTGGGGCGTCAGCTGCGGGGTGCAGGTAACGCGAACCATTCTTATCGCCGGGCAGTGTCCGCCAACCCTCCTCAAGAATTCGTTAAGACGCATCGCGGCTGTGGCGTTGGCGCCGCACCGCCGCCGTGCGCCGGACCACGCCCCTACAATGTGAGATTGATTGTTATTCGCCGAGCGGTCCCGCCATGCGCGTTCTCGTCATCGAAGACGACCCCGACATTCTTGCCAACATCACCCATCACCTGACGCGGCGCGGCTATATCGTCGATTGCGCCGAAGACGGCCAGCGCGGCTATGCGATGGCGGCGTCGGGCGAGTTCGACCTGATCGTGCTGGACCTGATGCTGCCGCGGCTGGACGGCTACGAGCTGTGCCGCCGGCTGCGCACCGAGGCCGCGTGCAACACCCCCGTCATCATGGTCACGGCCCGCGACACGCTGGACAACCGCCTGACGGGATTCGACGCGGGCGCCGACGATTACCTGGTCAAGCCCTTTGCGCTGGCCGAACTGGCCGCGCGGGTCAAGGCGCTGCTGCATCGCGCCAGCGGTGCGGGCGCGGCCCGTGTGCTGCGCGTGGGCGACCTGACGCTGGACACCGGCACGTTGGCGATTGCGCGGGGTGGCCAGGCGCTGCGCCTGCCGCCATCCCCGCTGCAATTGCTGACCTTGCTGATGCGCGCCAGCCCGGCGGTGGTCCATCGCGCGCGGCTGGAAGAGGCGCTGTGGCGCGATTCGCCGCCGGACAGCGACAGCCTGCGCACCCACATCCACCAGATTCGCCATGTGGTCGACAAGCCCTACGACACGCCGCTGCTGCACACGGTGCACGGCATCGGCTATCAGTTGCGGGCCGCAAGCGATGACTAGCCCGGGCAGGCGCGCGGCGCGGCGCGGGCTGGCGCGCCACCTTGTGCTGACGTATGTGGCGTTGGCCCTGCTGGTGGCTGGCCTGCTGACCTGGCTGTCGGTCTGGAGCGTCGGCAAGCTGGAGGCGCATCTGCAGCGCATCGACATGGGCATGGCGGTGGAGCGGGTGCGGGGCGATTTTCTGGCGGGCATCGACCCGGGGCGGCCCAACCGCTTCTTTCATGGCGATCCGGCAAGCAGGGCGTTTCCCGACTGGCTGCGGCCGCTGGCGCCGGGCTTTCACAAGATCGAGCGCAACGATCGCGTGTGGCACGTGATGGTCGACGACTTCAAGGGTCAGCGCTACATGCTGCTGCGCGACTACACCGAGTACGAGCAGAACCAGTCGGCGTCGCACTGGACCGCGGTGACGGGACTGGCGGCCAGCCTGGCGCTGGCGTTCGTCCTGGGCATCCTGGCGACGCGGCGCCTGCTGCGTCCGCTTGCGCGGCTGGCCGCCCAGGTCAATACGCGCGGCGCGCAGCCGCCGCAGACGCGGCTGGCGGCAGACTATCCGCCGGACGAGATCGGCCAGCTTGCTGCTGCCTTCGACTCGACCTACAACCAGCTCGAACAGGCGCTCAGGCGCGAGCAGCTCTTCACCGCCGACGTCGGGCACGAATTGCGCACGCCGCTGATGGTGATCTCCAGTTCCTGCGAGCTGCTGCGCGAAGAGCAGGCGCTGGATGCGGCGGGACAGGCCCGTCTTGCCCGGATCGAGGCAGCCGCGGCCGACATGGGCGAGCGGCTGGACACCTATCTGATGCTGGCGCGCGGCGGCGACGCGGCGGGCCTGTTCCCGCGTGAAAGCGCCGCGGACACCGCGCGTGGCCAACTGGCCGCGTGGTCGCCGGTGGCCCAGCGGCGCGGCATGCAGTTGACGCTGGAAGCGGCGGGTGCGCAGGAAGAGGCCTTGCTGTTTCCCGCGCCGCTGCTGCGCGCGGTGCTGTCCAACCTGATCCGCAATTCGCTCCAATACGCCGGACCGCAGGCCAGCATCGTCGTCACGGCAGGGCCCGATTTTGTGCAGGTGAATGACAACGGCCCCGGCATTGCGCTGGAACGCCAGGCCGCCATCTTCAATCCCTTCGTGCGCGGCGATCAGCCCGACGATGGCAACCTGGGGCTGGGCCTGTCGCTGGTGCAGCGCATTTGCGAGCACCAGGGCTGGCGCGTGTCGCTGGCGTCGCGCCCCGGGCAGGGCAGCCAGTTCCGTGTGGATCTGGCCGGCACTGCACCGGCCCCTGCGGTTTAGAAGGCGACGTCGGCGGTGAACATGGCCGTGCGTCCCGCGCCCGGCACACCGTACAGCTGGAAGCCGTCCAGCGAGGCGCCGACGCGGCTGTAATAGAACTTGTTGAACAGGTTGTCCACGTTCACGCCCAGCGTCACGTTCTTGTTCAGCCGGTAGCGCGCCGCCACGGAATGCAGCCAATAGGATGGCGCCTTCTCGTTGTCGCGGACCCAGACCGGATGCGTGCCGTAGGGGCCGGACACGGTGGAGCTGTTGTTGTTCTTGCCGCCAACGTATTTGTTGTCCGTATAGCGCCGCTTGCCCACGTACTGCGCGCCATAGCTCAGCGACAGGTCTTCCGTGGCCGCGTAGGTGGTCCACAGGTTGAACGTCAGGTCCGGCACGTTCTTGGCTTCTTCGCCCTGGTTCGCGCCCTTGGTGATGCGGCTCTTCATGGCGCTGACGCCGGCAAAGGCGGACCAGCGCGGCGTGATGTTGCCCGACAGGCCAAGCTCGATGCCGTCCACGCGCTTGGCGGGCAGCGCGCGCACCACGTCCGTGACGTCGTCGCCGTATTCCCAGGAGTCCGTCAATTCCGTGCGGAAGAGAGCGCCCGTCAGGGACAGGTCGCCGCCCGCCACGTCCCACTTCGTGCCCAGTTCCCACGTGCGGGCGACGGCCGGCTTGTAGGTGTCGGAGCCGGTGGCGCCGTAGATGTTGTTGTTGGTGGACGCGCCCATCGCCGACGGTTGCGCGGCCTGGCTGTACGACACGTAGACGCTGCCGTTCTCCACGGGCTTGTAGGTCAGACCGATGCGGCCGCTGAAGGCGCCGTCGGTGACGCGCTGCGTGGTGGCGCCCGCCGTCTGTGTGACGCGGTAGCGGTCGTAGCGCAAGGCGCCTTGCAGCATCCATTGCGGACTGAACGTCATGGTGTCCGCGGCGTACAGGCCGGCGTTGAAGACTTCGGCCTTGTTGCCGGAATCGCCCTTCAAGGTGTCCACGCCGCCCATGTTCGTGCCGCCGGTGTCGCGCAGGTCGATCACCGGATTGACCGACGGCGCGCGGATCGTGCGCGCATGGTCGCCATAGGTTTCCTTGTAGAACTCCACGCCCGTCACCACGGCATGCTTGATGCCGCCGGTATGAAAGTCCAGGTTCAGGTTGGTCTGGTTGGCCAGGATGGTGTAGCGCTTGGACGTGCCGAAGTCGTTGCCGCGCAGTTGGGCATAGGGCGAGGGATCTCGCAGCGGTGTAAAGCCGCTGTACGAGGCAATGCCGTCGGCGCTTTGCACCAGCGGGCCGGCGCCCACGTAGCCGTACGACGTGCGCGACGTGGAATTGAAGCGCGCGGGGGCCAGCACGCCGATGCGGTCGGTCTGCTGCCAGCGGCTGATGTTGGTCAGACGCGCCGCCTTGGTGAAGTCATGCTCGACCTTCATCGTGGCCTGATCGGTGCGCGTCTGTTCCGTGTACAGGTCCGGGTCGCCGTACCAGGCGTTGCGCGCCACATTCGGCATGCGCTTGCCGCCGGTGCCGCGTTGGATCGGCACGCCGCCGTCGGGAATGTTGTCGTCTTCCTGGTGCAGGTAGTTGACGGTGACGCGGGTGGGCGAACCCAGGCCCATTGCCAGCGACGCCGCCACGCCCGACCGGTCGAACTCGGTCACGTCGCGCTCGGCCACGCCGTTGTGGTGGCGCATGAGGTTGACGCGCAGGGCAGCGCTGTCGGTCAGTTCCTGATTCAGGTCCGCGGTGATGCGCCGGTAATGATCCGTGCCCAGGCCGCCGGACATCTTGTAGAACGAGCCCAGCCGCGCTTCCTTGCTGGCCAGGTTGACGCTGCCTCCCACGGCCGAGATGCCGGATTCGATGGAGCCCGTGCCCTTGAAGACTTCTGCCTGTTCCAGGTTGAAGATGTCGGTGCGGCTGGACAGGCCCGCGTCGCGGATGCCGTCCACGGTGATGCTTTGTTCCGCCGAAAACCCGCGGATCGTGAACATGTCGCCCCAGCCCAGATTGCCTTCGCCCGAACTGAACGTGATGCCCGGCACGTTGCGCAGCACGTCCTGCAGGCTCTTGGCCTGCTGCTCTTCCAGCACCGCGCGCGGCACGACGGTGATGCTTTGCGGGGTGTCGAGCAGCGGCTCGGTGAATTTGCCCGACTGCACGCGGTCCGCCTTGAAGGGCGGGGCGTCGGCCTGCACGGTCACGGGCGCCAGCAGCACCGCGTTGTCTGCCGGCGGTGTCTGGCCGTGGGCCTGCGCGGAGGCGGCGGCGCCCAGCGCCATGCCCAGGGTTTTCAGGGCAAACGCGCCCTGCGAGTGAATTTTTTGTTGTTGCGCCATGGCGATCTTGAGTGCCTCAATGAGAATCGTTCCGGATTCTAGGGAGGCGCGTCTCAAGATCCTGTTAAGACGCGGGGACCTGGCGCAAGGAGAAAAAAGCAGGCGGCGCCGGGCTGGGCGGTCGCCGCGCGGGATGGTGCTGGCTCAGGTGCGCGAGGTATCGAAGGCCAGCAGATTGCGTTTGACCAGGCCCAGCATATCTGCCAGCTGGTGACGCTGTTCAGCATCAAGGCCTTGCAGGATCGCTTCGCTCATGACGTCGCTCTTGACCCGCATGCGTTCGATCATGGCGCGGCCTTCGGGCGTCAGCAGCACGAGCTTTGTGCGGCGATCGTGATCGTCGGCGCCGCGCCGCACGAAGCCAAGCGCCTCCAGCCGGTCGACCAGACCGCCCAGCGCCGCGCGCCCCAAGTCCAGCACGTCGGCCAGATCGCTTTGCGACATGCCGTCATGGCGCGACAGGTGTGCCATGACCCACCACTGCGAGCGCGTGATGCCCTCGGGTTTCATGACCTCGTCAAAGACCTTGCGGCGCAGCCGCGAAACGTCGTGCATCAAAAAGCCCAGGCGCTGATCCCAGTTTTCCTGTCCTGCGGACCGCGGCGGGAAGTGGACGTCCTTGTCGGCGTCGTTATCTTCTCGCGCCGCCGTGTCCGCGTGTGCTGCAACCTTTTTGGCCATTCAGGCATCCTCCAGCCGGATCAGGCGCTTACCCATGTTCTTGCCCTGGTACAGATCGGCTATCGAACCCGGCGCGGCCTCGATGCCGTCCAGGATCTCTTCGCGGTAGCGCAGCTTGCCCTCGCGCACCAGCGGGGCGAGCGCGGCGAGGGCTTCCTCGTAGCGGTGCTCGTAGTCCCACACCAGGAAGCCCTGCATGCGCGCGGCCTTGTTGAGCAGGTGCCGTTCGATGCGTGGGCCTTGCGGCCAGGGATCCCAGCTGCTGACGGACGCCGTGCCGCAGATCACGATGCGCGCGTGCCGGTTGATGAGCGGATGGACCGCGTCGCTGATGCGCCCGGCCGTGTTGTCGAAGTACACGTCGACGCCACCGGGGCAGGCTTCGGACAACGCTTGCTCCAAGCCGGGCGCCTGATAATCCAGGGCGGCGTCGTAGCCGAAGGCCTCGACGCATAGTCGCGTCTTGTCTTCGCCGCCGGCGATACCCACGGCGCGGCAGCCCTGGTGGCGGGCCAGTTGGCCGACGACGGAACCCACGGCGCCGGCGGCGGTGGACACCACGACGGTCTCGCCGGCCTTGGGCTCGCCGCAGGCGTTCAGCGCGAAGTAGGCGGTGATGCCGTTCAGCCCCAGCACGCCCAGGGACAGCGAAAGCGGCAGGTCGGTTTCCAGGACCTGCCGGCGGATCGCCTTGCCGTCCGTGACCGCGTAGTCCTGCCACCCGAGCAGGCCCATGACCAGGCTGCCTTCCGGATAGCGCGGATTGCGCGAGGCTACGACCCGGCCTGCGGAGAACGCACGCATGACTTCGCCGATGCCGACCGGCTCCGAGTAATTGGCGGCCGCGTTCACCCAGCCGCGCATGGCAGGGTCGACCGACAGGAATTGATTGCGCACCAGCACTTCGCCGTCACGGAGCTCAGGCACCGGTGCGCTGCGGATCTCGAAATGCTCGGCCTGCGGAATGCCCAGCGGGCGGGACTTCAGGACGACTTGCCGGTTGAGGGTGGGGCTGGCGGGCATGGGGTGTCTCCTCGGGTTGGTCCCAATATTGTATGCACACATACAGTATGTTAGCGTTCAGTTTAGCGCAACCGGCATGGATGCCTATGCCAAGACGGGAACAGTATCCCGCGAGCGCGCAAGGAGACAACGATGGCTGGGTTGTATTTCGAGCAATTCCATGTCGGACAGCACTTCACGCACGATGTGCGGCGCACGGTCACCGAGACCGACAACGTGCTGTTCACCACCATGACCTTGAACCCGGCAGCGATCCACCTGGACGCCGAGTACGCCAAGACCACCGAGTTTGGCCGGCCGCTCGTCAACAGCGCCTTCACGCTGGGGCTTATGGTCGGCATCTCCGTCGGCGACACCACCTTGGGCACAACGGTCGGGAACCTGGGTTGGGATGAGGTGCGCTTTCCGGCGCCGGTGTTCGCTGGCGACACCTTGCGGGTGGAATCCGAGGTGCTGGAACTGCGCGAGAGCCGGTCGCGGCCGGAGAACGGCATCGTCGTCTTCGGGCACCGCGCCTTCAATCAGCGCGACGAACTGGTGGCGACCTGCCGGCGCGTGGCCCTGATGCTGCGCCAGCCGGCCGCGCAGGCCGCTTGACCCTTCCATTTTCTGAGAGCTAGCCCATGGATTTCTCGCTGACTGACGATCAGGCGGCCATCCGCCACGCGGTGCAGGACCTGTGCGCGGGGTTTGACGACGATTACTGGACCCGCAAGGACAAGGAGGGCGGCTTTCCCGAGGATTTCTATGGCGCGATGGCGGGCGCCGGGTGGCTGGGCGTGGCGATGCCGACCGAATACGGCGGCGCGGGCCTGGGCATCCTGGAAGCGGCGCTGATGATGGAGGCGGTGGCCGCATCCGGCGCAGGGCTTTCGGGCGCGTCGGCCATCCATATGAATGTGTTCGGCCTGCACCCGGTGGTGGTGCATGGCAGCGATGCGCAGCGCGCGCGCTGGCTGCCGCCCATCATCAGCGGCGAGCAGAAGGCGTGCTTCGGCGTTACTGAGCCCAATACGGGCCTGAACACGCTCAAGCTGCGCACGCTGGCCGTGCGCCAGGGCGACCGCTACGTCGTCAATGGCCAGAAGATCTGGATTTCCACGGCGCAGGTGGCCAGCAAGATTCTGCTGCTGGCGCGCACTACGCCGCTGGATCAGGTCACGGAACCGACGCAGGGCCTGAGCCTCTTCTATACCGATCTGGACCGCACGCGCATCAGCGTGCGCGAGATCGAAAAGCTGGGGCGCAAGGCCGTGGATTCGAACGAGCTCTTCATCGATGGGCTGGAAGTGCCGGTCGAAGACCGCATCGGCGAGGAAGGCAAGGGGTTCTCGTACATCCTGCATGGCCTGAATCCCGAGCGGGTTCTGCTGGCGGCCGAGGCCACGGGGCTGGGCCGTGCAGGCTTGAGACGGGCGGCAGCCTATGCAGGCGAGCGCGTGGTGTTCGACCGGCCCATCGGCCAGAACCAGGGCGTGCAGCATCCGCTGGCCGAGCGCTGGGTGGAGCTGGAAGCGGCCGAGCTGCTGTACCGCCGCGCCGCGTGGATGTACGACCAGGGGCTGCCCTGCGGCGCCGAGGCCAACGCGGCAAAGTTCTTCTGCGCCGAGGCGGGCTTCCGGGCGTGCGAGACCGCGGTGCTGACGCATGGCGGCATGGGCTACGCAAAGGAGTACCACGTGGAACGGTACTTCCGCGAAGCCATGCTGCCGCGCATCGCGCCCGTGTCGCCGCAACTGATCCTCTGCTATATCGCCGAGAAAGTGCTGGGGCTGCCGAAGTCGTACTGATCCGCGTGCCAGGGCGCTGCAATCACACACATACGGGAGACGGACGCGATGGATGCGTTGCAAGGTTTGCGGGTGGTGGATTTTTCCAAGGTGCTGGCCGGGCCGTTGTGCACGCAGTACCTGGGCGACATGGGCGCGGAAGTCATCAAGGTGGAACCGCTCAAGGGCGACGACACGCGGCGCTGGCCGCCGTTTCGGCAGGACGACGGCACCGTGTTCCTGAGCGTGAATCGCAACAAGCGCAGCATCGCGCTGGACCTGAAATCGCCGGAAGGCCGCGAGGCCGCCCAGCGGCTGATCGCCACCGCCGACATCGTGGTCGAGAGTTTCGGGCCCGGCGTTGCCAGCCGCCTGGGCATCGATTACGCCAGCGCGGTGGCGCTGCGGCCTGACGTGGTCTATTGCAGCATTTCGGGCTTTGGCAGCAAGGGACCTTTGCGGCGCGGCAAGGGTTACGACGTCATCCTGCAGGCGTTCTGCGGCATGATGTCGATCACCGGCGAAGAGGACGGGCCCGCGATCCGCAGTCCGATTTCGCCCATCGACCAGGCCACGGGCATGCACGCGGCTACCGGCATCCTGGCCGCCGTGGTCCGGCGGCTGCGCACCGGCAAGGGCTGCCAGGTCGAGGCGTCGCTGTTCGACACGTCCGTGGGCTTCATGGGTTACGTCATGCAGAGCTACTGGGAGCGCGGCACCGAGCCTCGGCGGTGGGGCTCCGCGCACGAATCCTTGTGCCCGTATCAGGTGTTCGACGCCAGTGACCGCCCCTTGCTGCTGGG
Organism: Achromobacter spanius; assembly: GCF_002966795.1. Classification (GTDB taxonomy): domain Bacteria; phylum Pseudomonadota; class Gammaproteobacteria; order Burkholderiales; family Burkholderiaceae_B; genus Achromobacter; species Achromobacter spanius_D. Next base: position 3,290,290 of record NZ_CP023270.1, on the reverse strand, counting down.
CGTCGCAAACGACTCTCTGTGGCGCACCTTCTGCAGCGAGGTCGGCCGGCCCGACCTGGCAGAGGACCCGCGTTACGCCACGAACGCGGACCGCGTGCGCAACCGGCCCGAGGTGCTGGCATTGGTGGCGCAGGTCATGCGCGAAGACACGCGGGACGGATGGATCGCGCGGCTGGCGCAGGCCGGCATTCCCTGCGCGCCCATCCAGGCGGTGGGCGAAGTGCTGGCGCACGAACACATGGCCGCCAGCGAAATGATCTACCGCTTTGCGGATTCGGCGCACGGCGAACTGAACGTGGTATCGCAGCCGCTGCGCTTTGACGGCGAACGGCCCAAGCCCACGTCGCCGCCGCCCACGGTCGGCCAGCATACGCGGCAGGTCCTGGCGGAACTCGGTTACGACGAGGCGGCGATACAGCGCCATCTGGCAATGCGGGCGCCGGCGGTCTCGGCGGCGGCATGACACTGCCGCTCGCCACCGGCCTGCGGGTGGAGCAGCTGTTTCTGCGTCTGCTGCAGGACTCGGAAGATGTCACGGAAGGCAGGCGTTCGCCGAGCGGCGCGCGCCCCGATTTCAAGGACGGAGAGGAGCAGGGATATGGCGTTGAGATCGTTGTTGTTCGTTCCCGGGGACAGCGAGCGCAAGCTGGCCAAGGCACCAGCCAGCGGCGCGGACGCGCTGATCCTGGATCTGGAGGACGCGGTGGACGCTGCGCGGCTGCCGGTCGCGCGCGGCATGGTGCGCGAATACCTGGCGGCGCGTCCCGCGTCTGGGCCCGAGCTTTGGGTGCGCATCAACCCGCTGGATTCGGGACTGGCGCTGGATGACCTGGCGGAAGTGGTCCGCGGGCGCCCGGACGCAATCCTGCTGCCCAAAGGGCAGGGGGCGCCGGACATTGTCGTGCTGGACCACTATCTGTCGGCGCTGGAAGTGCGCGAGGGCCTGCCGGCTGGCGGCATCGGCATCATGCCCGTCGCCACCGAAACGGCCGGTGCGATGTTCAACCTGGGCGGATACGCCGGATGCAGCCCGCGGCTGCGCGGCCTGACGTGGGGCGCGGAGGACCTGGCCGCCGTGCTGGGCGCGGCCAGCAACCGGCGCGAGGATGGCGAATACGACCTGACTTATGAACTGGCGCGCTCGTTGTGCCTGCTCGGCGCCACCGCGGCCGGCGTGCCCGCCATCGACACGATCTGGGGCAACTTCCGCGACGCAGAAGGCCTCCAAAGGGATGCGGCGCGGGCGCGGCGCGCAGGTTTCACCGGCAAGATCGCCATTCACCCCGATCAGGTGGCGCCCATCAACCAGGCGTTCACGCCCGACCCGGCCGACGTGGCGCGCGCACGGCGCATCGTGCAGGCCTTCGAGGATGCGCCGGGCGTGGGCACCTTGCAGCTCGACGGCGAAATGCTGGATCGCCCGCATCTCAAGCAGGCCCTTCGCATCCTCGCCAGCGCACCGGCAGGCGGCTGAACGGCGCGATAAACCGCAGGATCCGCGGCGGTTCCGCCGCAGCCATTTAATGCGACCGCCCGGCACAGGCGCGGCGCGCCACCAAGGAGACTGACATGTTGCGTGATGTGTTCAAGCCGCTCTGCGCGGCGGCGTTGCTTGCGTGCGGCCTGACAGGGCGTGCCGCGCAGGCGGCGGATTATCCGAATCAGCCGGTGAAGCTGGTCACGGCATTCGGCGCGGGCAGCGCCAGCGACATCGTCGCGCGGCTGATCGCCGAGCGCCTGCAGGCCGCGCTGGGACAGCCCGTGATCGTCGAAAACCGGCCTGGCGCATCGGGCCAGGTGGCCACGGACCTGGTCGCGCGCGCCCAGCCGGACGGCTACACGATCATGCTGGCCACCAACACCACGCATTCGTCCAATCCGCATCTGTACAAGAGCCTGCGCTACAACCCCGTCAAGGACTTCACGCCGCTGGTGCAGGTGTGCAATTTTCCGTTTGTGCTGGCCGTCAGCGCCAAGTTGCCGATCAGCAGCGTGGACGATCTGTTGCGCTACGGCAAGGCCAATCCGGGCAGCCTGAATTACGCGTATGGCAACAGCACCGGCCAGATCTCGGCCGCGTCGTTCGACAAGCTGACCGGCCTGGGGGCGACGGCCGTGCCCTACAAGAGCACGCCGCAGGCAATGACGGACATCATCGGCGGGCGCGCCACGTTCATGTTCGTGGACCTGGCGTCGGCGGCCGCGCACATCCAGGCCGGCACGCTCAAGGCCCTGGCTGTGTCTACGGAAAAGCGCAGCACGCTTGCGCCCAATCTGCCCAGCGTGTCCGAAGCGCTGGGGCAACCGGGCTTCGACCTTGCCGCGTGGGTGGGCATCTTTGGCCCGGCGAAACTCCCGGCGCCCATTGCGCAGCGGCTGGGCGATGAACTCTACAAGATCGTCTCGGCGCCGGACTTCAAGCAGAAGCTGACGCAGATGGGCGCGGAACCCACGCCGGCGCAGGCGTCGGCATTTGGACCGTTTGTCGTGCAGCAGGAGAAGGTGTGGGGCGACAAGGTCAGGCAGGCGGGCATTCAGGCTGAGTAACGAGCGTCCGCAAGGGGAGCCAGCGGGCAGGGCGGGCGGCAACGCAGCGACCCGCCGCAACCAGGGCCGTCGATTGCGACGGCCCTTTGCATTCGGAACTCAGCGGATCGCCCCGGAGAAGATCGATCCGACTGAATATGGCCCCATAATTGTCTTGGATTAGTAATGTTATTACATTACTATTCTGGCTTTTTCGCGCGGCGCGCCGCCCGGCGTACCAACGGCATTTCTAGCATCTCCCGCATTCCTCCATGGCTTCTCTGATTTCCCCTCCCGCCGCCACCCGGCTGCGCTCCATCGACGCGCTGCGCGGCCTGGTCATCGTCATCATGCTGCTCGACCATGTGCGCGAAACCTTCTTCCTGCATCATCAGGTCGGCGACCCGATGGACGTGTCCGCCACGCCGCCGGACCTGTTCTTCTCGCGCCTGCTCGCGCATCTGTGCGCGCCGGTGTTCATCTTTCTGACGGGCCTGTCGGCCTGGCTGTACGGCGCGAAGGCCGGCGACCGCGGCGCGACGGCTGCGTTTCTGGCCAAGCGGGGCGCATTCCTGATCGCGCTCGAAGTCATCGTCGTGAACTTTGCGTGGACGTTCCAGTTTCCGCCTTCCGTCGTGTATCTGCAGGTGATCTGGGTGATCGGCCTGTCCATGCTGTCGCTGGCGGCCTTGCTGTGGTTGCCGCGCTGGGCGCTGGTCGTCGTGGGCGTGGTGCTGGTCGCTGGCCACAATGCACTGGATGCCGTGCACTTTGCCGCGGGCCACGCGATGCACGTGCCTTGGGCAGTGCTGCATGATCGCGGCTGGATCGAGGTGAGCGACACGCTGCGCCTGCGCACGTCGTACCCGTTGCTGCCGTGGATCGGCGTGATTGCGCTGGGTTATGCGGCCGGACCGTGGTTCCAGCCGGGTTCGGACGCGGCCGTGCGTCAACGCCGTCTGTGGACGGCCGGGCTGGCGGCGGTGGCGGGCTTTGTGGTCCTGCGCGCGCTCAATGGCTACGGGCAGTCGCAGAAGTGGGCCGTGCAGGATGACGCGCTGCACACCGTCATGAGCTTTGTGAACATCACCAAATATCCGCCGTCGCTGATGTTCCTGCTGCTGACATTGGGGTTGGGACTGTGCCTGCTGGTGCTGATCGAACGCGCGCAGTCGGCCGGTTGGGTCCGCGCGCTGTGCGTGTTTGGCGCCGCGCCCATGTTCTTCTATCTGCTGCACCTGTATGTGCTGAAGGCGCTGTACCTGGGCGGCGAAACCATCTGGGGCCTGAACCAGGGCAAGTACTTCGGCGTCGATGGCATGGCGTCGGTGTGGCTGATTTCGATCCTGCTGGCCGTGGCGCTGTTCTGGCCCGTGCGCTGGTTCGGACGCCTGAAGGCCGCGCGCCGCGATATCGCCTGGCTCAAGTACCTGTGAGGCAGGCGATGGCAGCACGCAAGTTTGCCGCGGGCGTCGCGGCATTGATGGCGCCATGGGCGGCCGACGCGCAGCAGAACACGGTAACGCTGTATGGCGTCGTCGATCTGAGCATCGCGGGCTTTTCCACGCAGGAGCGCGGCACGGCCATCAACATGCAGTCGGGCGTGCAGTCCGGCTCGCGCTGGGGGCTGCGCGGCAGCGAAGACCTGGGCAACGGCCTGCGCGCGAACTTCCAGCTGGAAAGCGGCTTTCTGGCCACCAACGGCAACTCGGCGCAAGGCAGACGCCTGTTCGGACGCGCGGCGTGGGTGGGCGTGTCGGGCGGTTTCGGCGACCTTCGGCTGGGGCGGCAGACCTCGGTGTCGTCCGCCACGCTGGCGGACTACGATGCGTTCCTGGCGTCGTACCTGATCACGGGCGCGCAGACCGCGCTGCTGCCGTATAACGCCAATCGCGCCGACAACACGGTGTCGTACTGGACTCCATCCGTGGGCGGCCTGCGCGCGGGTGTGGACGCCAGCCTGGACTATGACGGGGGCGGCGGCTTTCGGACCGCGTCCACCAACAAGCTGTACAGCGCCGCAGTGGTGTTCGACCAGCCGGGCTATTCGATCGCCGCGACCTACGAGGGCGCGAGCTGGGCGGACGGAACGCTGCAATCGGCCGCCATGGCGAACGCCGGGGCCGACCGCCGGCCGTACGCGTACACGCTTGCGGGCCGCGCGACGGTGGACGCGTTCACGCTCTACGCCGGCTGGTCGGTGATGCGCAACGGCTCCACCATCCCTGCGGTGCCGTCACCCGGGCAGCGCGTGTACTTTCCAGGCAGCACGGTGCACGGCGTGATGGCGGGCGCCGCCTGGCGCACGGGCGCGAGCACCGTGATGGCGTCGTGGCAGGGCAGCCTGCCGGGAGGCGGTGCGCTCGAGCGCGATGGCGCCACGCATTCCCAGCAGATCTATTCGGCAGGCTACGTGTACGACCTGTCCAAGCGCACCAATGTGTATGCCATCTACGGCTACATGCGGGGCGCCTGGGACGATCCGTCCTGGCATCAGTCCCAGTACGCGGTGGGCATGCGCCACCGCTTCTGACGGTGCGTCAGTATGCCTTCCCGGCAATCGAATCGGCGTAGCCAAGGTCCAGCCATTTGCCATCCGCGGGGATGCGGTCCAGATTGCCCAGATCGATCTGGGTCTGGAGCGCGTCCTTCAAGGCTTGCTCGGGCACGGCCACGGAATCGGCGAACACGCCGTCGTCGATCAGGCGCTGCACCGACGCGCGCACGACGGCGGGGTCCAGATTGGGAAAGAGCTTCAGGCCGCTGGCCACGGCGGCGGCGGGGTCCTTGCGGATCGTCTTGAGCGCGCGGTCGATGCCGGACACGAACTTCTGCGAGACCTGGGGCGAAATGTCCTGGCGCGTGGAGATGGCAGAGAACGTGTAAGGACCGATCTCGCGCGAGAACGCGGAAACCACCTTGAAGCCCTGAGCCTGCGCCTGCGAGGCGCCCGGTTCGTAGAGCACCGCGCAGTCGGCCTGACCGGAACTGAGCGGGCCGATCTCGTTGCCCAGCGGCACTTCCAGCAGGTTCACGTCGCGCTTGGGGTCCAGGCCGGCGTTCTTGACCAGCTTGATGAACGCGGACGAGCTGGTGGTCGGCATGGCGCCGGTGGCGATGGTGGCGCCTTTCAGGCTCTTGAAGCCATCAAACGCGAAGGCCGGCTTGCAGGTCAGCCACACGCCCAGGCGGTTCAGCGTGCCGCCCACTACTTTGACCGGCGCGCCGCGGCCGAAGGAGATCGCGGTCCATTCGGGGCCGTGCAGCGAAAAGTCGGCGCTTCGGGAAATGACGGCGGCCAGCGCGTTGGTCGAAGACGACGCAACGTCGATGCGCACGTCCAGCCCTTCGTCCTTGAAGTAGCCGTGTTCCTCGGCGAAATACACCGGCAGGTAGAACACGGACTTGAACGCGGCGGAGACCACGGCTTTGTCGTTGGCCTTGTCGGCGGCCATGGTCGAGACGGACAGCAGGGAAGCAGCCGCGACGGCGGCGATGTGCAGGGAGGATCGGATTTTCATGGATTTGCAGCGGCGCAATGCGCGCTTCACAGTTTGAATTGAGTGGCGTAGGTCTGGTCTTTCCAGCGCAGCAAGCGCTTTTCGGCGATGTCCACGCCCGCATACAGGACAAAGCCCAGCAGCATCAGCGAGAAGATGCCGACCCAGACCGTATTGAGGTCATAGAGCGACGAGGCGACGAAGATGATGTGGCCCAGGCCGTACTTGGATGAGATGAACTCGCCCACGACCGTGCCCACCAGCGCAAAGCCGATGTTGATGCGGAACGTGGCGATGATGGCGGGCGTGGCCGACGGCACGACGACCTTCGAAAAGATCTGGCGTTTGGTGGCGCCCAGCGATACGAGCATCTTCTGGATGTCCGGGTCCGCGTCCTTGGCAGCCTGAAAGGCGGCCAGCAGCGCGACGATGGACGTCAGCGAGATCGACAGCGCCACCTTGGAAATCAGGCCCGTGCCGAACCACAGGATCACCAGCGGCGCGAACGCGATCTTGGGCACGCTGTTGATGGCGACCAGAAAGGGTTCGACGACTTTGGCGCCATAGGGCGAATACCACAGCGCCAGGCCCGGAATGGTGCCCACCACGGTGCCGACGACGAACCCTGCGGCCGACGCCCACAGCGTGTAGTTGGCGTGCTCCCAGAGTTCGCCGGACACGATCAGCTTCCACCCCGCCTGCACCACGCCGGCCGGGGATCCGAACAAAAAGCCCGACACAGCGCCGGTTCGCACGGCGGCTTCCCATGCACCGAACAGCACGGCAAGAATGAGAAGCTGCGTCGCCAGGACGGGAACGCGAAAGCCCGGACGCGGGCGCGCGGGCGCGGGCGCAGTGACGCCCTGGGCAAGAGATGCGGAGGTCTGGGTCATGCGTGGGTGCCGTCCTTGCGGGCGGTCTGTATGTCGAGTTCCTGGCACAGCAGGTCGAAATAGCCGGGAAAGCGGCTGTCGTGGCGCGCATGCAGCGGCGAGCGCGTGCCCAGCTCGATGCGGTGCTCGCTTTTCAGGCGGCCGGGGCGGGCGCTCAGGACGAAGATGCGCTCGGACAGCGCGATGGCTTCGTCGATGTCGTGCGTCACCAGCACCACGGTCTTGCCTTGCTTGCTGACGGTCTCGGCCAGCATGGATTCCAGGAACAGGCGGGTCTGGTAGTCCAGCGCCGAAAAGGGCTCGTCCAGCAACAGCACGTCGGGGTCGGGCAACAGCGTGCGGGCCAGGGCCACGCGCTGGCGCATGCCGCCGGACAGTGCCTTCGGATAGCTGTCCTGAAAGGGCAGCAGGCCGAAGGTGTCCAGGTATTCGCGTGCGCGTTCCACGGATTCGGCCTTGGGCGCGCCGCGGATTTCCAGACCGACCAGGACGTTGTCCAGCACGGTGCGCCACGGCATCAGCAGGTCGCGCTGCAGCATGTAGCCGACGCGCCCGCGCAGGTTGGGCAGCGGGCGGCCGTCCAGTGCGATGGCGCCGGCGTCGTGCTCCAGGAGGCCGGTCAGGATGTTGAACAGCGTGGACTTGCCGCAGCCGGACGGGCCGATGATGCTGACGAACTCGCCGCTGGCGGCGTTCAGGCTGATGTCGTCCAGAACCTGCACCGGGCCGGTGTCGGTGTGGAAGCGTTTGGAGAGATTGCGGATCTCAAGTTTCAGGGGCGGGGTAGGGCTCATGGCGAAACGACTGCACGCCGCCTCAAGCCGCGCCATGCTCCAGTTCCAGCGCCACCACGTCTTCGTGCGGGACTTCCAGCGCCTCGTTGAAGCGCTTGAAGAAGCTGCACAGCGCGATGCGGATGGTCAGCTCGACGATCTGTTCTTCGCTGAAGAACGATTGCAGCTTCGCGTAGAAGGCATCGCTGACCTGCGCCGGTGTCAGCGTGACCAGCACCGCGTAGTCGCGCACCACGAGGTCTTTCTCGTCCAGGCCCGGCACCTGCGGTTCCAGCAGGCGGTCGATGGCTTCTTGCGAGATGCCATGGGCGGCGAGCTTGGGCGTATGCAGCGTGACGCAGTAATGGCAGGCGTGCGCCTTGGATGCTGTGAGCAGCGCGATTTCCAGGTGCCGCGGCGAAATCAGCCCGTCCTCGCGCGACTGCACCAGGTACGAGAAGAAATGCTTCAAGGCCGGCGGGCGGGGCGCGAAGGCGCTCAGCATGTTCGCGTACGGGCCGTAATCCTGCAGAAGCTGATTGAAGAGTTGGGCGGTCGCGGGATCCAGCTTGGCGGGATCCAAAGGAGTAAGGCGTGACAAGGCAATTCCAGCGTTGGGAGAAGAACGCTGGAATCCTAAGAGACATGCGGCCGTGTGAAAAATACCGATATCACATATGTATATGGGTATGCCGGCGCTATAGCCGCTGTCCTCCCGTCGCATCAATGCGCTGTCCCGTGACCCAGCGCCCCTCGTTGGACGCCAGGAATGCCACGATGTCCGCGATGTCGTCGGGCTGGCCCACGCGGCCCAGTGCGATGCTCTGCGCGATGACGCGGCTCAGTTCCGGGTCGCGGGCGCGCTGGTTCAGATCGGTGGCGGTGGCGCCGGGCAGCACGGCATTCACGGTGATGCCGCGCGCGCCCAGTTCGCTGGCGAGCAGCAGCGTCAGCGCTTCAAGACCCGCCTTGGCCGGCGCGTAGACGCTCATTTCGGGATAGGCGGCGCGCGTGCCCATCGACGAGATATTGATGATGCGGCCGCCATCGCGCAGGATCGGCAGGCAGTGCTGGATCAGGAAGAACGGCGTCTTCAGATTCACTTGCAGCACACGGTCGAAGTCCGGCGGCGTCACCTCGGGCAGCCGGGCGCGCAGGCCCACGCCGGCGTTGTTGACCAGAATGTCCAGGCCCTCGGCGCCGGTACGCTCGCGCAAGCTGGCGCGCGCATCCTGCGCCAGCCGCGCCGCCGCCTCCGGGTCCGCCAGGTCGGCTTGCAGCGTCCAGGCCTGGCCGCCGGCCGCCTGGATCTGGCCCACGACTTCATCGGCGGCGTCGCCCTGCACGTTGTAGTGCACGGCGACGAGCGCGCCGCGGCGGCCCAGCGCCAGCGCGATGGCGCGACCGATGCCGCGGCTGCCGCCGGTGACGAGGGCGGTCTTACCCGCCAGGGAATCGGGTGTGGCGCTCATGCGGCCTCCTTTTCGGATTGTGTCCATGCCTGCCGCGCTTCCAGCGCGCGCGCCTCGTGCAGCAGGGCGTTGCGATCGACCTTGTTGGTGCCGGCCCAGGGCAGGTCGTCCAGAAAGCGGATGCGGCGCGGATGCTGGTACGCCGGACCGTTGGCCAGGGCGTGCTGCTTGAGCGTGTCGGCGTCCAGCGTGCTGCCGGCGCGCCGCACGACAAAGGCGACCGGGATGTGGCCGCGCTCTTCGTCGGCCAGCGGCACCACGCAGCTCTGGCGCACGTCGGGGTGCGATTCCAGCAGCTTCTCGACTTCAACGGGATAGATGTTCTCGCCGGCGCAGACGAACATGTCGTCGGCGCGGCCCACGAAGTAATGGAATCCGTCGGGGTCGCGGCGCATCACGTCGCCGCTGTAGTACCAGCCGTCGCTCAGCACCTGCGCGCTCTTTTCCGGCAGGTTGTGATAGCCGCCCAGCACGGCGGGGTTCTTCATTTCAAGCACGCCTTCGTCCGGGTTGGCGCCGCCCGTCAACCGGACCTGCGCCGCGTCCAGCGGATAGCCGACGGACAGCGGCGGCGTGGGCAAGCCGTCGGGATGCGGCCCGAACACGGCGGGACCGGCCTCCGTCGTGCCATAGCCGTGAGTGATGCGCACGTGCGGCAGCGCGCGCTGGATGCGGTCGAACAGGGCCGTCGTCATCGGCGCGGAGCCCAGCATCACGCGCTCCAGCGCTGACAGATCGTGGTCCTGCAGCAAGGCGGGGTCCTTGACCAGCCGCGCAAACATCGTGGGCACGGCGGTCAGGATGGTGATGCGGTAGCGCGCGAGCGCATCCGCGTAGGCCTGTACCTCGAACCCTGGCTGGATCACCAACAGGCTGTTGCTGGCAAACGCGCGCTTGGCCATGAAAAGGCCGTTCATGTGGAACAGCGGCTGCGCAAGCAGGTAGCGCGCTTGAGGCGCGTCCGGATTTGCGGGGCCGGACGTGGCGGTCAGCGCCCACAGTTGGCCGGCATGCGTCAGCGGGACGCCCTTGGGTTTGCCCGTGGACCCCGACGTGTACAGCATCTGCGCGATGTCCTCGGGCGCGGGCGTGACGCTGGTGAACGCGGTGGGGGCGATCTGCGCGGCAAAGCCCTGCGGGCCGGCGTCGTCAAAATCCAGCACCGGCACAGTGGCTTCGAAACCAGCGCGGCGCGGGCCATCCACGAATGCGAGCGCGATATCCGCATCGCGCAGCACGTAGTCGATGTTCTCCTGCGACTGCTTGATGTTGATCGGCACGGCCACGTATCCGGCGCGCATGATGCCGAAGTACGCCAGCAGGTACTCGGCACGGTTCAGCGCCGCGATGGCGATGCGTGAGCCGGGCGGCAGTCCGCGGGCGGCCAGCCATGCGGCCACGCCACCGGCCAGGCCGTCGGCCTCGCCGTGCGTCAGTTGCCACGGCGCATCGGGCAGGCGCAGGTCGACGAGCGCGGGCAGGTCGGCCGGCAGGCGCGGATCGGCAAGGTCGCCAAGGTTTTGGGGGGAATGCGTCATAAGAAAGACTTCCAGAAGTTGGCGGCTCAACGCTTTTGCAGCTTGGGGTTGAGCGCGTCGTTCAGGCCGTCGCCGACCAGGTTCAGCGACAGCACGGTAAGCATGATGGCCACGCCGGGCACGGCGCAGATGTACCAGGACGAGCGGATCAGGCTGCGGCCTTCGCCGACCAGACGGCCCCAGCTGGCGATGTTGGGATCGCCCAGTCCCAGGAAGGACACCACCGACTCGTACAGGATGGCCCCGGCCACGACCAGCGACGACATCACGATGACCGGCGGCAGCGCATTGGGCAGGACTTCGGCGGCGGCGATGCGCCACGGGCTCATGCCGACGGCGCGGCAGGCCTGCACGAACTCGCGTTCTTTAAAGGACAGGAATTCGGCGCGGGTCAGGCGGGCAATCGGGGGCCAGGAAACCAGGCCCACGGCCAACGTGATGTTTTCGATTCGCGGGCCCAGCACCGACACGACCGTCAGCACGAAGACCACGTTGGGGATGATCTGGAACAGCTCGGTCAGGCGCATCAGCCCCTCATCCACCCAGCCGCCTGCCCAGGCGGCAGCCGCGCCGACGGTGACGCCGATCAGCGTGGCGGTGGCGGCGGCCACCAGGCCGATCAGCAACGTGGCGCGCGCGCCGTGGGCGATGAGCGCGGCGATGTCGCGGCCCATGGAGTCCGTGCCCAGCGGATAACGCCAGGATTCGAACGGCCAGATCTCGGGTGCGCCGACGATACGCAGCGGGTTGACGGGGTAAAGCCAGTCGGCGCTGGCGGCCACCAGCGCGACCAGCAGCAGGACCAGCGCGCCGGCCACGGCGCCGCGGTTGCGGGCAAAGCGCACGGCGAAGGCATCCGGGCGGCGGGCAGCGGGCGCCCCGGCGGGAACGGTTGCAGCGGAAGTAGCGGACATGTCAGGCGGCCTTGATGCGCGGGTCCAGCCGCGTGTAGGCAAGATCCACGAAGATGTTGGCGATGATGACCACGACGGAGCTGAGCACCAGGATGCCCAGCACGACGGGATAGTTGCGGCTCATGACGCTGTCGAACAGCACGGCGCCGATGCCGGGCCAACTGAACACGGACTCGATCACGATGCTGCCGCCCAGCACGGCGCCCAGTTGCAGGCCCAGCAGGGTGACGATGGGCAGCACCGCGTTTCGCAGCACGTGGCGCAGAACCACGGCGACGCGCGTCAGGCCCTTGGCATAGGCCGTGCGCACGTAGTCCATGCGGCTGACTTCCAGCATCGAGGCGCGCATCACGCGGGCATAGGCGGCCGAATAAAACAGCCCCAGCGCCACGGCGGGCAGCGCCAGATGGTGCAGGATGTCCAATGCCTGGCGCCACAGCCCGCCGTCCAGCCCGATGGTGACCATGCCGCCCACCGGAAACCAGCCCAGCTTCACCGAGAACAAGATGATGAGCATGATGCCCAGCCAGAAGCTTGGCGCGGCAAAGCACAGCACGGCGAAGGCGGACACGGCGCTGTCCCACCACGTGTTGACCTTGACGGCTGACACGATGCCGGCCGCCACGCCCACCAGCACGGCGATGGCGATGCTGGCCAGCATCAGCACCAGCGTGGCAGGCAGGTGCGCCAGGATCACGTCCAGCACCGGCAGGTTGTGCCGGTAGGAGTAACCCAGGTCCAGCTGCGCGACCGACCCGATGTACTTGAGCAGCTGCACCGCCGGTGGCTGGTCCAGCCCGTAGGTCACGCGCAGGCGCTCGATCAGGGCCGGGTCGGTGACCTGCTGCTCGGCCGTCATGACGTCCAGGAAGGTCCCCGGCACGGACTGGATCAGGGCAAAGTTCAGGATCACCACGCCCAGCAGCAGCGGGATGGCCTGAAGCAGCCGGCGCGAGATCAGGCGGATCGCCATGGCGGTCTCAGGCCTGCAGCCAGACGTCGGCCAGGGTTTCGCCCTGGACGTTGGCGCCGGTCGTGAAGTTGCGCACGTTCTTGCCGGCCAGCGTGAACGACTGGATTTCCACCAGCGGCACGATCGGCACGTCGGTGGACGCCAGGCGGGCGAACTGCGCGGCCAGCTTGCGGCGGGCCTCAGGATCGGTTTCGACGGCGAGCTTGCCGACGATGCCATCCATCTCCGGGCTGGAATAGCCCGTGGCGTTGCGGAAAGCGGCGCCTTTGACGATGCCGTCCGTCGTGAAGAACTGCGTCACGGTGGGCACCAGCTCCAGCGGCGACGTGAAGTTGGACACCGCGATGTCGTAGTCGTATTCGCCATAGATGCGCTTGAGCGCGGTGGCACGGTCCACGGAATCCAGCTTCACGGCGATGCCCACGTCTTCCAGCGCCTGCTTCAGGTATTGGCCGAGCTTGGCGTTTTCCTCGAACCAGGCCGCGGCCAGCAGGTTGACGGTGAAGCGCTTGCCGTCCTTGACCGGCAAGCCGGCGGCGTCCAGCAGGGCGGCCGCCTTCTTGGGATCAAACGCATAGCGCGGGACGTCTTCGGTGAAGAACAGCGGATTGCTGCTGAAGATCGGCGCAATCGCGGGCTTGCCGCGACCGTAGTAGATGGTGTCGACGATGAACTGGCGGTCGATGGCGTGCAGGATGGCTTGGCGGACCTCGCGGCGGTTGACGATGTCGCGCCGTTGGTTGAACTCGGCGGTGACCGTCCAGGCCGTGTTCTGGTAGCCGCGCGTGTCCACGACAACCTTGCCGGTCTTGACCAGCCGGTCGATGTCGCGCGCAGGCACCGGGTTGGAATAGGCCAGGCCCAGTTCCCCGGTTTCCAGCGCCGCTCCGCGCGAGGCCGGGTCCGCCCACCAGCGGATCACCAGCTTGTCCAGGTTCGGCTGCGTGGCGTTCCAGTATTTGTCGTTGCGCAGGTATTCGACATGGCTGCCGCGCACCCATTTGCCGTACTTCCACGGACCCGTGCCGACCGGCGTGTTGTTCAGCGGATTGGTGATGAGGTCCTTGCCGTCGTACAGGTGCTTGGGCACCAGCAACTGGTACTGGCCGGACAGCGTGGACTTCAGGAAGAACTCGGGCACCGGGGCGTTGAAGGTCAGCACGACCGTGTGCGGGTCGGGCGCGGTGGCTTCCGTGAGCGACTTGAGCGCGATGCCGGCGGAAATGGGCTTCCAGTGCTGCAGCACGTTGTAGACCACGTCGGCCGACGTGAAGGGCGTGCCGTCGTGCCAGGTGACGTTTTCACGCAGCTTGATCGTGTAGCTGCGAAAGTCCGCGGCTGGCGTGACGGACAGGGCCAGCGCGGGCTGGAACTTCAGGTCGGCGTCCAGTTTGAGCAGGCGCTCCAGGATCTTGGTGGAGGTCTGAAACGGGCTGGAACCGCCGCCGCCGGGCACAAACAGGGCTTGCGGTTCCAGGCCGCCCCACGTGGCGACGAGCGTGCCGCCGCGGCGTGCGGGGCCCGTATCGGAGCCGGGACGGTCGGTGGCCGCGAGCAGCGTGCGGGGCGCGACGCCCAGGCCGGCCGCAGCCAGGCCACCGGCCGCGGAACGGGTCAGAAAGGCGCGCCGTCCGGCGCGGGTTGCTTGTGTCATGACGGAAATCCTTGTCTCGATGGCGCAGCTCAGCCCTGGCTGAGCGTGGCGTACGTGGCGCGGCCGATGGCCACCAGCGCGCCCTGGTCGTTGTAGAGGTCGACGTCGGCCACGCCCACGCTGCGGCCGTTGCGGCGCACGCGCGCCACGGCGGTCAGCGAGGTATTGATGGCAGGGCGCAGATAGTCGACGCGGAAGTTGATGGTGGGCAGGCCCCGTCCCAGCAGCATGCCGACGGCAAAGTCGCCCACGGTGTCGATCACGGCGGCCAGCGGACCGCCATGCCATTGGCCGCTCTGCGCGCCGCGTTCGAACTCCGGACGGAAGGGCGCCACCACGGTCAGTTCACCTTGTTCGTGGTTGACGTCGCGCACCGACAGGTCCAGCCACGCAATGAAGGGCGACCCGTCGAACTTGGCCTGGATATCCGCGGCATTGAGCTGCGCGCTCATGACGCCACCAGCACTTTGCCGACGATCTTGCGATCTTCCAGCGAGGCCAGCGCCTCGGCGCCTTGTTCCAGTGGCCACACACGGTCCACTTCGACGCGCAGGCGGCCGTCGCGCACCAGCGTCAGCAACTCGTGCAGGTCTTCGCGGTCCCAGCCGTTGGAGCCGCGGATCTGCAGCTCGAAGGTCCAGATGTAGCGCAGGTCTTCCTTGGGATCGAAGCCGGCCGTCGCGCCGCAGGTCAAGAGGCGTCCGCCCAGGCGCAGGCAGCGCAGGGACTTGACCCACGTGTCGCCGCCCGTGAAGTTCACGACCACGTCCACGCCGCCCGGCTTGCCGCCGCGCCGGCGCGAGGGCTTGCCGAAGCGTTCCTGCACGGCTTTCAGGAAGTCTTCCTCGGTGTACAGGATGATGTGGTCGGCGCCCAGCGCGCGCAGGGAATCGCCTTTTTCAGGGGTGCCGGCGCAGGCGATGACCTCGGCGCCCGCCAGTTTGGCGAGCTGTACCGCGCACACGCCCACGCCGCCGCTGGCGCCCAGGATCAGGACCTTTTCGCCGGCCTGCACCTGGCCGATGCGATTCATCATGCGCAGCGCGGTGCCGTAGGCCACAGGCAGCGCGGCGGCCTGCTCGAAGCTGACTTCGTCGGGCAGGCGCAGAAGCTGGTGCGCAGGCACGCGGCACAGCTCGGCCAGTCCGCCGTGGATGGTTTCGCCGACCAGGCCGCCGTCCACGCGGTCGATCGGGTCGACCAGCACGCGGTCGCCGGCCTTCCAGTCGCGCACGTTCTCGCCGGTCTTGACGATTTCGCCAGCCACGTCCAGGCCGATGATGACGGGGAAGGGCAGCTTGATGCCGGGCATGCCGCGGCGGGTGAAGACGTCGTGATAGTTCAGGGACGAGGCTTTGACGCGGATCACCACGTCATCGGGACCCGCCACGGGATCGGGAAAGTTCGTCTCCAGGCGCAGGTTCTCGCTGCCGCCGTGCTCACGCAAAACAATCGCTTTCATGAATGCCAGATAGAAGAGGATTTAGAGGAAGGAAGTCACCAGCCCGCGACGCCGTCGATGGCCTGGCGCGTGATGTGCAGGCCATGCGCCACGACGCTGCGCCGCCACACGCTGGATACGGGAACGAAGGCATCGACCAGGTCCGCACGCAATTGCGCGTCGCGCGCGGCATCGGGGGACTGCGGCGCCTTGAAGCGCAGCCATTGGTCCAGGCGCAGCGCGGGGCGCATCTGCAGACCGCGCGTGCCAAATTCGACAACCGCGCCGGCCAGCGGGCGATCAACCAGCGCCTGCTGTACGCCACGGAACACGAGGCCCTGATAGTCGGGTCGCGCCAAGCCGTGCGGGCGCTGGTCGCGCACGCGTTCAGAACCCCACCAGCGCGCGGCCTGCGTTTGCTCCGCGCTGTCTTCGTCGTTGAAGCACAGGAAAAAGGGCTCGCCGTACTCGCCGATGCCGGTGTGCCAGTCGATGAACGCGACGCGCTCGCTCGCCGCCAGGTGCTCGTCGACGATGCGGCGCAGCGTGCGGTTGGACCATTCGGGGCCTTGGCCACCGAAGACCAGTCCATCCGGATGCGTGTATTGGCCGCTGGCCGTCACGTTGAACAGCACATCCGCGCCGTGCGTGGTCTTGAACGTATCCAGCGCCTGCGCGGCGGCCTTGTGCGTGGCCTCGGTCCATCGGGCCGGGATCAGGTGCGGATGCAGCGTGGCGTAGTGCGGATTGGCAGGATAGGGCCGGGTGTGGTCGACGAAATTGCGGTTCAGGTCGACATTGTTTTCCGTGGTGCGGGTGCCGTGGGCATAGCCATACGGGTTCAGCGCATGCACCAGCACGACGTTCACATCATCGGGCAGGGCCCGCGCGCCGTCTGCGGCCAGCCATGCGCGCTGCACTGCGGATCCGGCCGCGCCTTCCAAACCATGGGTGCCGCTGATCGCCAGGTGCGTGCGCGGCGCATCGCGGCGGCCCAGGACGGCCACGTCCACGCTCAGCGCGTCGCCCTGTGGGTCTTTCAGCGTGGGATGTTCATAGCGGAACAGCGCGGCCCCGCGTGCGGCCGCGTCGTCGACGAAGGCCTGCCGCGCGGACGAATAGTCGTTGGCAAAGCAATCCCAGTAATCGGGCAGCGGCTGGCTCATCTCACGCCTCCTGAACGAAGACCTGCAACGCGCCGCCCGCGTCGTCCGGCGACACCACGAGCTCGCCGCGCGTATTCGTGCGGTACTTCACCTGGTTGGCGTCGAACAGCGCGCGGGTCTGGTCCAGATCCCGAACGCCGATGACCGAGCCGGCAAACCATCCGCCCTGCGATGCGGCGGGCAGGCCCGTGGGCACGCGGACCTGCGGGTAGCGCTGCTCAAAGGCGGCGGGCGTGAAGAAATCGATGCGCAGGCTGCCGCGCCGCACCTGCAGACCATCGTCGGGCAGTTCGCTGGTGGCGATGGGGCCGAACACGCGCTCGTAACCTTCGCGCAGCGAACGGGGCTGGGGATGCACGACGATCAAGGATTCGATGCGGCGCGCGCCGTTGGCATGCTCCTGCCATTCCGGGCGGTAGACGAGATGGCGGGTCAGGTGGCCGCACGTGAAGAAGTCGGGCACGCCAAGCAGGCCTGCCGGAAACTGGGTGTTGTTCCAGGCCGCGTCCTCGCTGCCTTCGGGCAGGTGCACCGGGCGGCCGCCGCTGATGGGCGGCTCGGCGTCGATGCCCAGCTTTGCCAGTTCCGCATGCACCGCCGTGCTGTCGGTGGTCTGCAAGGCGGTGGCCACCGGGCCTTCGTACGCGTCGTCAAACCCGCCGAAGCGCGACTGCGCCTTGAGGTCTTCGGGGAAGGTCAGCAGCTCAAGGTAATTCGCGTCCAGGATGATCGTCTGGTTACGCGTGCCGCGATGGTGCCTGCCTTGCGGCGCCAGGCTGAAGCCCAGCTTGACGTAACGGTCGGTCGCCGCCTGCAGGTCGTTGACCCGGATGATGTAGTGGTCCAGACCGGTGACTGAAGGAAGGGACATCGGTGTTCCTGTATGCGCTTTGAGAAAGACGCAGTCTGGCCGATGCGATGGCGCGCTAGAACGATTGAATTCTCATGTTGATATCTGATTTCTGATTCGGCGGCCCGGGGTCGCAGTGGGGGGCAGCAGCATATTCAAATCACTAATACGCATTCCAGGGGGATACGGGCCGAGTGCGCCGCGTTCTGGTTCTTTCAACACCCCCAAACGAAAAAGCCGCCTTGCAAGAAGGCGGCTTGATGAACTGCTTGGCGATTTTCCGGCGTGTCAGTGCAGGATTTGGCTCAGGAACAGCTTGGTCCGTTCGCTCTGCGGATGATCAAAGAAATCATCCGGATTGTTTTCCTCGATGATCTCTCCACGGTCCATGAATATCACCCGGTTGGCGACCTTGCGCGCAAAGCCCATCTCGTGCGTCACGCAGATCATCGTCATGCCGCTTTCCTGCGCCAGCGTCACCATCACGTCCAGCACTTCCTTGACCATTTCCGGGTCCAGCGCCGACGTGGGCTCGTCAAACAGCATGACCTTGGGGTTCATGCACAGCGAACGCGCGATCGCCACGCGCTGCTGCTGCCCGCCGGACAGCTGGCCGGGGAACTTGGCGGCTTGGTCCGGAATGCGCACGCGCTCCAGGTACTTCATGGCCGTGGCTTCGGCCTGGGCGCGCGATTGCTTGAGCACCCACATCGGGCCCAGCGTCAGGTTTTCCAGCACCGTCAGGTGCGGGAACAGATTGAAGTGCTGGAACACCATGCCCACTTCGCGGCGGATGGTCTCGATGTGCTTCAAGTCGCTGGTCAGCTCGGTGCCGTCGACGATGATCTGGCCCTTCTGGTGTTCCTCCAGCCGGTTGATGCAGCGGATCATCGTGGATTTGCCCGAACCCGACGGGCCGCACACCACAATGCGCTCGCCCTGGGCGACGTTCAGATTGATGTTGCGCAGCACGTGGAACTGGCCGTACCACTTGTTCACGTCCTGCAGACGAATGATGGCATCGGACATGCCTGTTCTCCTTCGGGTTTACCGGGCGTGCCCGGTGGCCAGGCGCTGCTCGAGCGCGCGGCTGTATTTGGACATGGAATAGCAGAAGACGAAGTAGATGAGCGAGATGAAGAGATAAGCTTCCACCCCGAAACCTCGCCATGCCGCGTCGGACAGGGCCGCCTTGGCCGCCAGCGTCAGATCGAAGATGCCGATGATCACGACCAGCGACGTGTCCTTGAACAGGCTGATGAAGATGCCCACCAGCGGCGGAATCACGATCTTGAGCGCCTGCGGCAGGATGATCTTGCGCATCTGCTGCCAGTAGTTCAGGCCCAGCGAATCCGCGCCTTCGTACTGCCCCTTCGGGATGGCCTGCAGGCCGCCGCGCACCGTTTCCGCGATGTAGGCCGCGGCAAACATGATGATGGCGATCTGCGCGCGCAGCAGCTTGTCGATGGTGAAGCCTTCCGGCAGGAAGAGCGGCAGCATGACCGACGACATGAACAGCAGGCTGATGAGCGGCACGCCTCGGATCAGCTCGATGTACACGACGCACAGCGCCTTGATGGCGGGCATCTTCGAGCGGCGTCCCAACGCCAGCAGCACGCCGATCGGAAACGCGAAGGCAATGCCGAAGGTGGCCAGAATCAAGGTCAGCGGCAGGCCGCCCCAACGGGCGTTCTCGACGTAGGTCAGGCCCAACACGCCGCCCCACATCAGCACGGACACGGCCGCAAGACCCAGCGTCCAGATGACCGCCAGTTTGCCGTTCCAGAAGCGGCGCATGCCGCTGGCCACGATCACCGCGATCAGGATCCCGGTGGCGATCAGCGGACGCCATTGCTCGTCGAACGGATAGGTGCCAAAGAGGATGAGCCGATGCTTTTCAACGATGAACGCCCAGCAGGCGCCGCCGGCGGCGCGGCATTCCTGCGCGTTGGTGGCGTCGAAGCTGGCCTTGATGAAGGCCCACTCCACCAGCGCCGGCACGGCCATCAAGAGGCACCATGCCAGGAGCACGGTGATCAGGATGTTGAGCGGCGAGGAGAACAGGCGGGATCGCATCCATGCCCAGGCGCCGCTTTGCGCGCCGGGCGGCGCGACGTCCGCGGCCAGGGTTTGCGTAGTGCTGCTCATCTCAACGCTCCACCAGCGCGATGCGCTTGTTGTACCAGTTCATGAATATCGAGATCGACAGACTGACCGTGAGGTAGGCGCCCATGATGATGAGGATGCCCTCGATGGCCTGGCCCGTCTGGTTCAGGGTGGTGTTCACCACCGACACGATGTCCGGATAGCCAATGGCCACCGCCAGCGAGCTGTTCTTCAGCAGGTTCAGGTACTGGCTCGTCATCGGGGGGATGATGACGCGCAGCGCCTGCGGCAGGATCACCAGGCGCAGCACCAGACGGCGCGGCAGGCCCAGCGAACCGGCGGCTTCCCACTGGCCGTTGTTGACGGCCTGGATGCCAGAGCGCACGACTTCGGCGATGAAGGCCGAGGTGTAGACGGTCAAGCCCAGGAAGAGGGCGACGAACTCCGGCGACAGCGTCAGGCCGCCGACGAAGTTGAAACCCTTGAGCGCCGGCATGTCCAGCGTCAGCGATGCGCCGCTGGCGAGCCAGCCGATGACCGGGAATGCGACCAGCAGGCCGATGGCCGTGCGTCCCAGCTTGAACGGTTGCCCCGTTGCTTCCTGGCGTTTCGCGGCCCAATGCCCCACGGCGATGATCGCCACGATGGCCAGCCCCAGTCCGCACAGCACCCAGTCCAGCGACGCGCCTTCCAACCCTGGCACCTTGAGGCCGCGGTTGGAGATGAAGACGCCGGGAAGTGGGTTATGCGCTTGCCGCGGACCAGGCATGTTTTCGGTGATGAGCGCGTACCAGAAGAACAACTGCAACAGCAGCGGCACGTTGCGCATCACCTCGACGTACACGGAGGTGATCTTGTTGACCAGCCAGTTCTTGGACAGGCGTCCGACGCCGATGAAGACGCCCAGAATGGTGGCGGCAACAAGCGCCAGCAGGCCCACGCGCAGCGTGTTCAGGACGCCGACGAAGATGGCGCGGCCATAGGTGTCGGCGGGCGCGTAGGCGATGACGGATTCGCCGATGGCAAAACCCGCCTCGCGGTTGAGAAAGCCGAAACCCGTCGCGATGTTGCGCATCGACAAGTTGTGCAGCGTGTTGTGCACCAGGAACCAGACGGCGGCCCCGACGAGCGCCAGGGCCAGCGCCTGGTAGACCAGCGCCCGCGTGGCCGGATCGTTCCAGGAGACCCGGCGCGGCGGCCGCTGCACCGGGTGTTGAGCGGTGTGCTGCGCCACGGTTCAGCCCGCCATCAGGGCGCTGACCGCGACAGTCAGGCGGTCCATACCTTGCTCGATCACCTCGGTGGAGGTCGCGAACGAGAAGCGCACGTACGGCGACAGGCCATACGAACCGCCGTCGATCACGGCCACGCCCGCTTCGCGCAGGAAAAAGAGGCTCACGTCCAGGTCCGTCTTCAGCTCGCCGTCGGGACCCTTCTTGCCGATCAGACCCTGCACGTTGGCGTACACGTAGAACGCGCCGTCCGGCATGGCGCACGAAATGCCGGGGATGGCGTTCAGGCGGCTCACGATGAGGTCGCGGCGCTTCTTGAAGATCTCGACCATTTCCGTGACGCTGGATTGGTCGCCTTCCAGGGCTGCCTGCGCCGCCGCTTGCGAGATCGCGCTGGGGCACGAGGTGCTTTGCGACATCACGGTGCTCATGGCCTTGATCAGGTCGGCGGGGCCGGCGCCGTAGCCGACGCGCCAGCCGGTCATGGCGTACGACTTGGACATGCCGTTGACGATGAGCGTGCGCTCAACCAGCTTGGGCTCGACCTGAACGGGCGAGGCGTGGGCCTGGCCGCTGTAGGTGAAGGGCGCGTAGATCTCGTCGCTCAGGATCCACACATTGGGATGGCGCAGCAGCACGTCGGTCAGCGCGCGCAGCTCGGTGGCGCTGTAGACGGCGCCGCTGGGGTTGCTGGGCGAATTCAGGATCAGCCAGCGCGTGCGCGGCGTGATGGCGGCTTCCAGCGTGGCGGCGTCGAGCTTGAAGCCCTGCGACTCGGGGCCGGTGACGACGACCGGCTTGCCTTCGCCCAGCAGCACCATGTCCGGATAGGAAACCCAGTACGGCGCGCAGACGATGACTTCGTCACCTGGCTCCAGGCTGGCGGTCAGCGCGGCGGCGATGATCTGCTTGGCGCCCGCGCCAACGGTGATCTGGTCCATGCCGTATCGCACGCCCACGGTCTGTTCGAGGCTGTTGGCGATCGCTTTGCGCAGACCAACGGTGCCGTTCGGGCTGGTGTAGCGGATGTCGCCGCCTGCGATGGCGTCCTGGCCGGCACGCGCGATGTGCGCGGGCGTGGGCATGTCGGGCTCGCCCAGCGTGAAGTCGGCGATCTCGCGGCCCTGGCGGCGGAGTTCGTCCACGACGATCTTGGCGGCCATGCTGGGCGAGGGTTTGATCTGTTTGAGTCGGGCGTTGACGATGCTGTTCATGTTGTTGCTGCGTAAAGAGTGTTCTGGCGCGGGCGGGACCCGCAGGCCGGGGAAATGAAGCGCGGCTCCGCACAGGGCGGAGCCGCGTGAACCGTGCTTAGCGCACCGGCCAGCCGTACATCAGGCCGCCCTGCGTCCACAGCTTGTTCAGGCCGCGGTCCAGCTTCAGCGGGCTGTCCTTGCCCATGGCGCGGTCATAGCTTTCGCCGTAATTGCCGACCTGCTTGATGATGTTGTAGGCCCACTTGTCGTCCAGACCCAGGTTCTTGCCCATGCCCGGCGTCACGCCCAGGATGCGCTGCACGTTCGGGTTGGTGCTCTTCAACATTTCATCGACGTTCTTGGACGTGATGCCGTATTCCTCGGCTTCCAGCATCGCGTTCAGCGACCAGCGCACGATGTTGAACCACTGCTCGTCGCCCTGACGGACCATGGGGCCGAGGGGTTCCTTGGACAGGTTTTCGGTCAGGATTTCCCAGTCGTCGGGCTTGGCCAGGCGCGTGCGCATGTTGGCCGCGGTGTTGGACTTGTCGTTGGTGTAGGCGTCGCAGCGGCCCGATTCCAGCAGGCGGAAGTTTTCGTCGTAGTTCTCGACCAGCACGGGCTTGAACGTCAGGCCGCGGCTGCGGAAGTAGTCGGCCAGGTTCAATTCGGTGGTGGTGCCGGGCTGCACGCAGATGGTGGCGCCGTCCAGTTCCTTCACGCTCTTGACGTTCATCGCCTTCTTCACGATCAGGCCCTGGGCGTCATAGAAGTTCACGCCCACGCCGATCAGACCCAGCGTGGTGTCGCGGGTCAGCGTCTGCGTGGTGTTGCGCGACAGCATGTCGATTTCGCCGGACTGCAGCGCCGTGAACTTGGCCTGCGCGGTCAGCACATTGCCCTTCACCTTGGAGGCATCGCCGAACATGGCGGCCGCGACGGCGCGGCACATGTCCACGTCCAGGCCGGTCCATTCGCCCTTGCTGTCGAGCACCGAGAAACCGGGAATGCCGGCAAAGCCGCACTGCAGGAAGCCCTTTTTCTTGACGGCCTCGAAGGTCACGCCGGCCTGCGCGCCAGACGCGACGCACAGCAGGGTTGCCGCAACGGCGGAGCTCAGAAACTTGCGCATGGAGATTTCTCCTGGGGGATCGAAAGTGATTGAAAAGCGGATGGGTCGAAAACGGCCAAGCGTGCGGGGTCCGCCCCGGCAAGCCGGAGAGGGTGCGTCGCGCAGTCGGACGGGGTACGGAAAGAGGGGGGAGAGCGCTGGCGCGGGGCCGGTCAGCGGGTGCGCCGGTGTATGCGCGTGGCGTAGGGGTGGTAGGAACTGCGGAGGGTAAGAATCGGGCTCATCGGCGGCACTGGTACGGCAGGTCTTACGGGTCGCGGAAGACGCAGGCGGTACTGCAGCCGCGTCGTATTACGTTATGCAATAAGACGTATGATGGCAGCCGTCATACAAGTAAACAAGTAAGGGGATTCCCGTAATTGGAACTACGGGAGAGCAGGCGGGCGGGGGTTATAGCGCCGGGGGATGGGACAGCAGCTTGCGGTAGCGCGCGATGCTGTCGCCCAGGTGGCGGGCCATGGCGGCGCGCGCGGCGCCGGGGTCGCGGCGCATGATGGCCGTCAGGATGGCTTCGTGTTCACGTACGTTGCGGGTCTCGTACGTTTCCAGTTCTTCGGGCGTCTTGCCGCCGTGCTTGATGTTCAGGTCGAGCATGACGTCGCGCACCGCCGCCTTCAACAGCGCGGGAAAGTGCGGGTTGTTCGACGCGCGGGCAATCGATAGATGGAACTCGTAGTCGGCCTTGACGGCCGCTTCCATGTCGCGCGTTGCGCGGTTGAACGCGTCAAAGGCCTCGACGATGCCGGCCAGGTCCGCGGCGCTGCGACGCTCCGCCGCCAGCCCACAGGCTTCCACTTCAAGGCCGGCGCGCAATTCCATGATGTGTAGCGCCCAACGCGGGTCCGTGGCGGGTTCCACGACAAAGTCGATGGGCTTTTCGCGGTCTTCGGTAACGAAAACGCCGATGCCAGGCTTGCTGACCAGGCGGCCGCTCAGGCGCATGGAGGCCACGGCTTCGCGGATGACGGTGCGGCTGACCTCGAATTCGTCGCACAGCGCGTGCTCGGAGGGCAGCTTGTCGCCGGCGCGGTACTGACGCCCGTCAAGGCGCTTGGTCAGTTCCTCGATGACGAAATCGGTCAGGCGCGAGCGGGGAGGCCGGGCGGGAGTTTGCATTGTCTCTCTTATAGGGAAAATCGCTGCGGGCAAGGCTGGCGGCCTGGCGCGCAGCCGCAAGTGTACGCGTTCCTCTGAAGCTCCATGGGTGTCCGGCCCAATGGGATCAGCCGCGCCAACAGCACGCGGCCGCAAGGAAGCGCTGGGCCATATGACAACATACGGGGCGAAATCCGCCAACTTTTCTTTGCATCAAGAAGCAAAACGCCCTCCAGCGGAGGGCGTTCTGGCGGCTAGTCGCGCACGATTCAGTACGGACCGTTTATTCGGCGCCGGACTTCTTGATCAGGGCGTCGAGCATTTCCATTTCTTCGCCGGTCAGGTCGGTCAGCGGTGCGCGCACCGGGCCCGCATCGTGGCCGACCAGCTTGGCGCCGGCCTTGACGATGCTGACGGCGTAGCCAGCCTTGCGGTTGCGGATTTCCAGGTAGGGCAGGAAGAAATCGTCCAGCAGGCGGTTGGTGGTGTCGCTGTCGCCGGCGGCGATGGCGTTGTAGAACTCCATGGCCATCTTGGGCACGAAGTTGAAGACGGCCGACGAGTAGACCGGCACGCCCAGTGCGCGGTAGGCGGCTGCGTAGACTTCAGCGGTGGGCAGGCCACCCAGGTACGAGAAGCGGTCGCCCATCTTGCGGCGGATGCGGACCATCGATTCGATGTCGCCGATGCCGTCCTTGAAGCCGACCAGGTTCGGGCAGCGGTCAGCCAGGCGGGCCAGGCTGTCGGCCGACAGACGCGACTGGGCGCGGTTGTAGACAATGACGCCGATGTTGACCGACTTGCAGACCTGCTCGACGTGGGCGGCGATGCCGTCCTGCGAGGCTTCGGTCAGGTAGTGGGGCAGCAGCAGGACGCCCTTGGCGCCTTGGCGTTCGGCTTCCTGCGCATACGCGATGGCGGTGCGGGTGGGGCCGCCGGCGCCGGCCAGGATGGGCACCTTGCCCTTGCAGGTCTGCACGGCGGTGCGGATGACGTCGGAGTATTCCTCGGGGGCCAGCGAGAAGAACTCGCCGGTGCCGCCGGCGGCGAACAGGGCGGTGGCGCCATAGGGAGCCAGCCATTCCAGACGAGCCGCATAGCTCTTGGCGTTGAAATCGCCGTTCTGGTCGAAGTCGGTCACGGGGAAGGAGAGCAATCCTTCCGAGACGATGGCTTTGAGTTCCTGGGGAGTCGTCATGGCTGTCTTCCAAATATGAGGAATGGGTATTGAAAAGGCGGTATGCCGTGGCCGCGGCGTTGTTCGATCCGCGATGTCAGTCATCGTACAACATATAAGTTGGCCTTACAACGGTTGTGCTGGAGAAATGTTGTCGTACAACAAGCCAGATGTATCTTTTGAATCTAGGAATTTCCCTATGTTGAACGGAGAACTGGGCCGCGCTATTCTCTGCGCTCATCGTCGTACGACAACGTACAAGAAACACGACGATTCCAAATCTCTAGGAGACAAGTTTGAAGGCATTTCCCCTGTTGAGCCGCCTGTCGGCCGTCCTGGCCGTCGCCACCGCGTTTGCCGCACCCGTTCACGCCGCCGACTGGCCGTCCGGCAAAGCCATCACGCTGGTTGTCCCGTTTGCGGCGGGCGGCACGTCCGACATCCTGGGCCGTCTGATCGCGCAGGAGTTGGGTACCTCGCTCAAGCAAACCGTCGTCGTTGAAAACAAGGGCGGCGCCGGCGGCGTGCTGGGCGCGGATGCCGTGGCGCGCGCCAAGCCGGACGGCTACACGCTGCTGCTGGGCACGATCGCCACGCACGCGATCAATCCGTCGCTGCTGCCCAGCATCAACTACAACGCCGCCAAGGATTTCTCGCCCGTGATTCTGCTGGGCAGCATTTCCAATGTGCTGCTGGTGGGCGCGAACGAGCCCTATAAGTCTGTGCAGGAAGTCGTCGCGGCCGCCAAGACCAACCCCGACACGATCGCCTTCGGTTCGGCTGGGCAGGGCACGTCGCAGCATCTGTCGGGCGAAGTGTTCAAGCAGCTGACGGGCGCCCACCTGACGCACGTGCCGTACCGCGGCAGCGCGCCGGCCATTTCGGACCTGATCGGCGGCCAGATCCCCAGCTCGTTCGAAACTGCCCTGGTCGCGTTGCCGTACGTGCAAAGCGGCAAGGTGCGCGCGCTGGCGGTCACGTCCGCCAAGCGCACCGCCGTGTTGCCGGACGTGCCCACCATGCAGGAAGCGGGCGTGCCGGGCTTTGACGTCAGCAGCTGGCAGGCCATCTACGCGCCGGCCAACACCCCGCCGGCCGTGGTTGAAAAACTGAACAAGACGATCGCCGAGATCGTGGCCAAGCCGGAAGTCACCGCCAAGATGCAGGGTTTGGGGCTGGCCTACACGCCGAATACGCCCGCCGAATTCACGGCATTCCAGACGGCCGAGCAGGCCAAGTGGGCCAAGATCATTGCCGATGGAAAGCTGAAGGCGCAGTGATTGCGTAGTTCGGCATGAAGACCTGGCGCGGGGAGTTGATCCCCGCGCCAGGTTTTTTATTGGCCTGGACTTTTGACAGGGTGAATCGGGGCTTGCAATGGGCGTCTCAGTAGGTGTCTGACACCCGTTGAGATGCTGCCGCAATCTGTCGACCAGCGCTCTAGACATTATGGTCGCTCGTTAATCGGAAGGCGGCTCGTCTCCTGTATCGTGGATTGCGCTCTCCAGGAGAGCGCCGAGCCACATGCGGCGGGGCAAGCCAGCCGCAAACCGTATGGAGACGAGCCATGGACGAGCGTATCAAGTTTTTCGTTGGTCTGGATGTGCACGGTGACAGCATTGCGATGTCCGTGTGCGAGGCCGGGCGGGAGCCCGGCCGGTTTGTCAGCACGCTTACGCCAGACGTGCAGGCGTTGCTCAAGACCCTAAGCAAATATGGTGCCGCACGGCAGGTCAGCGTGGTCTATGAGGCTGGGCCGACGGGCTATGGGCTATATCGTGCGCTGAGCGATCGGGGCTATCGCTGCGAGATCATTGCGCCGTCATTGACCCCGCGTCGCCCGGGCGAGCGCATCAAGACGGACCGGCGCGACAGCTTGCGACTGGCCGAGCTGTCGCGGGCTGGGGAGCTCAAGGCCATCTGGGTGCCTGACCAGGCCCACGAGGCGCTGCGCAATCTCTGGCGGGCTCGCGAAGACGCCGTCAACCTGCGCCTGCAAGCGCGCCAGCAGCTCAAGGCATTTTTGCTGCGCCAAGGCCGGCGCTATCCCGGCAAGACATCCTGGAACAAGACGCACCAACGCTGGATTGCGGAGCAGCATTTTGACCATCCTGCCGATTACATCGCGCTAGCCGAGTATCAACTGGCCGTGCAAGCGGCTCAAGATCGCGTACAGCGTCTGACGACGGCGCTCGAGCACGCCATTGAAGGTTGGCGCCAGGAGCCGACCGTGGCTGCGCTCAGGGCGCTGCGTGGTATCGATACGGTCAGCGCAATCGGCTTAGTGTGCGAGATCGGCGACATCGCCCGCTTTGGTAGTGCTCGCCAGCTTATGGGTTACCTCGGACTGGTGCCATCGGAGCATTCCAGTGGCAACAGCGTACGCCGGGGTTCGATTACCAAAACCGGTAACGCACACGCCCGGCGGCTTCTGACCGAAGCGGCCTGGAACTACCGCTTCCCGGCGCACATGAGTCAGGCGTTGCGTGACCGAAGCGCGACACTTTCTCCCAGTATCCGCACCCACGCCTGGAAAGCTCAGGTGCGTTTGTGCTCCAGATTTGCACATCTATCGGCCCGAGGCGTGCAGGCGAACAAAGTCTGCGTAGCCGTGGCGCGGGAACTGACCGGCTTCATCTGGGCCATTGCGCGCCAATCGCTGCCCGACAACACACATCAATGACACCCATACCCGTGACACGAGGTGATGCGACACGAACTCGATAGGAAGAACCCTCACGACACCCTCAACAGAACCCTTTGGGGCAACCTGCGTCACTAGAGCGAGGCAGCTTCCACGACGGATCGATGCACGGTGGTAACCAACCCACGGATATCAGTCTGATCTATCGTCGCAGCAGCAGGCTTGTGTCGCATCACCCCGTGTCACTGATTTCCACCAGCAAACCAATCCTATTGACGACAGCGACCATATCAGGGTGTCAGACACCGTCGGCACGCTGGGGCACTTTGGCGATGGGGTGGACACCAGGAACGCGAGGTAAGTCGCCAGAGTTGCCCGGTCACTGATTTTTCAGCTCGCGGAAGGCGTCCTTCATGCGGCGCAATTTGGCGAATACTTCCCAGTTGGCGCTTGCTTTGCAGCCCAATCGCGAACGTATGGAATCCTGATCGACTCGTAAAAACGGATTGGCCGCGAGTTCCGTGGACAGGGTCGATGGAACGGTCGGAATTCCTGCTTGCCTGCTTTTTTCTATCAGCTTGATCTGCTGCAGCAGATCTTCGTTGTCCGGTTCGATTGTGATCGCGAAACGGGCATTGTCGGCGGCGTATTCGTGCGAGGAATAGATAAGGGTCTCGGGCGGCAGCGACCTGAGTTTGTCGATCGAGGTCCACATCTGGGCCGGCATGGCTTCCTGAACGCGCCCACAGCCAAGATGAAAGATGGTGTCGCCGGAAAAGAGCAGCCTGGCCTCCTCGAACCAGAAGGCGATATGTCCGATCGTGTTTCCGGGCACGTCGATGACCTTGGCAACATGCCCGCCGAATTCAAACGTGTCGCCTTCGACTACGCCTCGATCGATGCCGGGAATATCATCCGCCTCGGACGCCGGACCGATTACACGCGCCCCGGTCTTTCGCTTGATCTCGGTGTTTCCCGATACGTGGTCCCAGTGATGGTGCGTATTGAGGATCAGATCGACGCGCCTGCCGTCAAGCGCGTCCAATACCGGACCTGCCTCAGTCGGGTCGACCACGGCCAACGCGCCGGTCCGCTTGCTCTCTATCAGGAAGATGTAGTTGTCTTCGAGCACTGGCAGGATCTGGACCGACAACGCATTGTTGTCTTCAACAATCATCTTGAACCTCTGTAAACAATGAAGCGCGATGCCGCTTGATCGGAATTCAGACAGGCAGGCCTTCTGCTGCGCGCGCGGCCTGGACGCTGGGCCGTTGCTCCATGCGTTGCATGAGCTGAAAATTGAAAGGGAACAGGATGCGAAGTCTGGGCGAAATCCGCCCTGAAAAACAGAGCCGAATTTGGCTTTGTTAATTGCGATTTTTGGAATTGTCCCGCTGAAAAATGACGTAGGCCTCGGGCCGCATGATGCGGCGCCGGGGCCTACGTTTGATCGGTGCGACGCCTGAAAACCAGGCGTCAAGCCATTACGCCTTGACCAGCGTGCCGTCCACCATGCGCGTCAGACCCAGCGGATTGCCGCGTTGGATGCCTTCCGGCAGCAGGCCGTCGGGCAGGTCCTGGTAGCAGACGGGGCGCAGGAAGC
The DNA here is from genome assembly GCF_002966795.1 of Achromobacter spanius. GTDB lineage: Bacteria > Pseudomonadota > Gammaproteobacteria > Burkholderiales > Burkholderiaceae_B > Achromobacter > Achromobacter spanius_D. The sequence continues at coordinate 3,260,405 of NZ_CP023270.1, read as the reverse complement.
GGCGGATCGCCGTGGCGCCTACCGACGTCGAGGCCGGGTTCGACGTGGCCGGGAAGGGACCGCCGTGAACCATGGCGTGGCTGACTTCCACGCCGGTCGGGTAGCCGTTGGCCAGGATGCGGCCGGCTTTGCGTTCCAGCACGGGCAGCAGGGCGCGGGCGTCGTCCAGGTCGGCGCCGTCCACGAACAGCGTCGCGGTCAGTTGGCCTTCCAGGTGCTCGGCCACGGCGCGAACCTGCGCGGCGTCCTTGCAGGCAACAACCAGCGAGGCCGGGCCGAACACTTCGGCTTCCAGCTCGTGCGAGGCCAGGAACTGGTCGGCGCTGGCGCCAAACACCACGGCGCCGGCGGCGTTGCATGCCGGGTTCGAGGGCTCACCGCGGCCAACCGTCGACACGCTGGCGTGACGGGCCAGGGCGTCGGCGCCTTGCTCGTAGGCCGAAAAGATGCCCGGCGTCAGCATGGTGGCGGCGCCCTTGGCCTTGACGGCCTCGGCGGCTGCCTTGCGGAAGCGGTCGAGCGCCGGACCTTCGATGCCGATCACCAGGCCGGGATTCGTGCAGAACTGGCCCACGCCCATCGACAGCGAATCCACGAAGCCCTTGGCGATGGTCTCGGCGCGCGCTTCCAGCGCGGCCGGCAGCAGGAAGACGGGGTTGATGCTGGACATTTCCGCGTACACGGGAATCGGCACCGGGCGGGCGTTGGCGGCAGCGACCAGCGCCAGACCGCCACGGCGCGAGCCGGTGAAGCCGATGGCCGTGATGGCCGGATGCGTCGCCAGTGCGGTGCCGATTTCGTTGCCGGCGCCGAACAGCAGCGAGAACGTGCCTTCGGGCAGGCCGTGCTTGGCGACGGCTTGCTGGATGGCGCGGCCGACCAGCTCGGACGTGCCGGGGTGGGCGTTGTGCGCCTTGACGATCACCGGGCAACCGGCGGCCAGCGCCGATGCGGTGTCGCCGCCCGCGACCGAGAACGCGAGCGGGAAGTTGCTGGCGCCGAACACCACCACGGGGCCCAGCGGAACGTTGGCCAGGCGCAGGTCGGCGCGCGGCAGCGGCTGGCGCTCGGGCTGGGCCGGGTCAATGGTGGCGTCCAGGAAGTATCCGTCGCGCACGACGCGGGCGAACAGGCGCAGCTGGCCGACCGTGCGGCCGCGCTCGCCTTGCAGGCGGGCGACGGGCAGGCCGGTTTCCTGGTGCGCGCGCTCGATCAGCGCATCGCCAATGGCCACGATGTTTTCCGCGATGCTTTCCAGGAATTGCGCGCGCGTCTCCAGCGGCAGGGCGCGGTACGGGTCGAAGGCGGCGCGGGCCAATTCGGCGGCGCGCGACACGTCGTCGGCGGAGCCGGCGGGGTAAGCGGGTTCCAGGCGTTCGCCGGTGGCGGGGTTGATGGCGTGCTGGGCAGCGCCCGCGCCCAGGACGGCGGTCGAGCCGATCAACATCTGGCCGGTCAGGTTCATGGTCATCTCCAAAAATAGGCGCCGATCCGAGGGATGGGCGTTGTCGCCCCCGACGGGTCCGGGGAAAAAAATGCCCCCGGACCGGGGGCAGATAGAAGGGGTCAGGGCAAGCCGATCACTCGGCGCCGGACTTCTTGATCAGGGCGTCGAGCATTTCCATTTCTTCGCCGGTCAGGTCGGTCAGCGGTGCGCGCACCGGGCCCGCGTCGTGGCCGACCAGCTTGGCGCCGGCCTTGACGATGCTGACGGCGTAGCCGGCCTTGCGGTTGCGGATTTCCAGGTAGGGCAGGAAGAAATCGTCCAGCAGGCGGTTGGTGGTGTCGCTGTCGCCGGCGGCGATGGCGTTGTAGAACTCCATGGCCATCTTGGGCACGAAGTTGAAGACGGCCGACGAGTAGACCGGCACGCCCAGCGCGCGGTAGGCGGCTGCGTAGACTTCGGCGGTGGGCAGGCCGCCCAGGTACGAGAAGCGGTCGCCCATCTTGCGGCGGATGCGGACCATCGATTCGATGTCGCCGATGCCGTCCTTGAAGCCGACCAGGTTCGGGCAGCGGTCAGCCAGGCGGGCCAGGCTGTCGGCCGACAGACGCGATTGGGCGCGGTTGTAGACGATGACGCCGATGTTGACCGACTTGCAGACCTGCTCGACGTGAGCGGCGATGCCGTCCTGCGAGGCTTCGGTCAGGTAGTGGGGCAGCAGCAGGATGCCCTTGGCGCCTTGGCGCTCGGCTTCTTGCGCATAAGCAATGGCGGTGCGGGTGGGGCCGCCGGCGCCGGCCAGGATGGGCACCTTGCCTTTGCAGGTCTGCACGGCGGTGCGGATGACGTCCGAGTATTCATCGGGGGCCAGCGAGAAGAACTCGCCGGTGCCGCCGGCGGCGAACAGGGCGGTGGCGCCATAGGGAGCCAGCCATTCCAGACGAGCCGCATAGCTCTTGGCGTTGAAATCGCCGTTCTGGTCGAAGTCGGTCACGGGGAAGGAAAGCAAACCTTCCGAAACAATGGCCTTGAGTTCTTGCGGAGTCGTCATGTTGCGCTCATCCCTAAATGGCCGTCGCAGGCGAAAGGTAGGTGCTTGCGAACGGGATGCGGTGGTAAAAGGTGAGTCATCGTACAACATGAATTTGCCGGATTCAAGGCGTGTCCCCATGTGGCGCAGCATTTACAAGGGGAAACCCAAGGGGAAACCCGAAATTCCTTTCTGATGCCTTTCAGCGATATTCTCTTGGTTGTACGATAACGTACGGTGCCCGCAGCGGGGCATCCATCAGGCTAAAGGATTCATCATGCAGGTTGCAGTCGAGCAGGCCCCGGTCCTCATCAAGATTCATCCCGACGACAACGTCGCCATCGTGGCCAATGATGGCGGGTTGCCGTCGGGTACCGTTCTGCCCGACGGGCTTCAATTGGTTGACGCCGTGCCGCAAGGGCACAAGGTGGCGTTGACCGATCTGGCCGAGGGCGACGAGGTCAGGCGCTACAACGTGGTGGTCGGTTACGCCGCCAAGGCGCTGCCGCGCGGCAGCTGGATCAACGAGCGCGTCACCACGATGCCAACGGCCCGCACGCTGGAAGACCTGCCGGTCTCCACGCGCATTGCGCCGTTGCCGCCGCTCGAGGGCTACACCTTCCAGGGCTACCGCAACGCCGACGGCACCGTCGGCACGCGCAACATTCTTGCCATCAGCACCACGGTGCAGTGCGTGCAGGGCGTGGTCGAGCACGCGGTTGCGCGCATCCGCCGCGAGCTGCTGCCGCTGTATCCCAACGTGGACGACGTGGTGGGCATCGAGCACACCTACGGCTGCGGCGTGGCCATCGACGCGCCCGGCGCGGCCATTCCCATCCGCACGCTGCACAACATCGCCCGCAACCCGAATTTCGGCGGCACGTCCATGGTGGTCAGCCTGGGCTGTGAAAAGCTGCAGCCGGAGCGCCTCTTGGCGCCCACCGCCATTCCGATCCGCGCAGGCGAGGGCATGGGCGGCGACGGCGTCGACACCATCGTCCTGCAGGACGAAGAGAACGTCGGCTTTGATTCGATGATCCAGCTCATCATGCGCACGGCCGAGCGCCATCTGCAGAAGCTCAACGCCCGTCAACGCGAGACCTGCCCGGTGTCGGACCTGACCGTCGGCGTGCAGTGCGGCGGCAGCGATGCATTTTCCGGTGTGACGGCCAACCCCGCCGTGGGCTTTGCCACCGACCTGCTGGTGCGCGCCGGCGGCACGGTGATGTTCTCCGAGAACACCGAGGTGCGCGACGGCATCGACCAACTCACCGCGCGCGCCGAAACGCCCGAAGTCGCCGACGCGCTGATCCGCGAAATGGCCTGGTACGACGCCTACCTGCAGCGCGGCATGGCCGATCGCAGCGCCAACACCAGCCCCGGCAACAAGAAGGGCGGCCTGTCGAACATCGTCGAAAAGGCCATGGGCTCGATCGTCAAGTCGGGTTCGTCGCCGATCCATGGCGTGCTGTCGCCCGGCGACCGCCTGACGCGCAAGGGCCTGATCTTTGCGGCCACGCCCGCCAGCGACTTCATCTGCGGCACGCTGCAACTGGCCGCCGGCATGAACCTGCACATCTTCACCACCGGCCGCGGCACGCCCTACGGGCTGGCGCAGGTGCCGGTCATCAAGGTCGCCACGCGCTCGGCGCTGGCCCGCCGCTGGCACGACCTCATGGACGTGGATGCCGGCGTCATCGCCACGGGCCAGGCCTCGATCGAGCAAGTGGGCTGGCAGCTCTTTCAGATGATGCTGGACGTGGCCAGCGGCAAGAAGCAGACCTGTGCGGAAAAGCTCAAGCTGCACAACGCCCTGGCGCTGTTCAACCCGGGCCCCGTGACCTGATCGGGGACCCAATCCGTCCGTAGCGCCATCGCAGAATAAAACCACCGAGAGGAGACAGCCGATGGAAATTGACCCGCAAGTCCAGGCCGGCCGGCGCCGGCTGCTGGGCGCCGCGCTTGCACTGGCCCCCGCCAGTCTCGTGCACGCGCAGTCTTTCAGCTTCACCCCGCAGCAGCGCTACCCGGATCCCTCGGTCCGGATTCTGGACCCCGAATTCGCCAAGTTCCGCATCTACAGCAGCACCGTGGAGCAGTTGGCGACCGGTTTCCGCTGGCTGGAAGGTCCGGTGTGGTTTGGCGACGGGCGCTATCTGCTCGCCTCGGACATTCCCAATAACCGCATCATCCGCTGGGACGAAACCACCGGCGAAACCAGCGTGTTCCGCCATCCGTCCAACTTCAGCAACGGGCTCGCCCGGGACCGTCAGGGCCGCCTGCTGGCCTGCGAACACCTGACGCGCCGCGTCACACGCACGGAATACGACGGCAGCATCACGGTGCTGGCGGACCGCTTTGACGGCAAGCCGTTCAACTCACCGAATGACATCGTCTGCCAGCGCAATGGCGCCATCTGGTTCACCGATCCGCCGTTCGGCATCGGCGGGCACTGGGAAGGCGACAAGGCCACGCCTGAGCTGCCGCATTCCGTCTATCGCATCGACCCCGCCAACGGCCGCGTGACGCTGGCGCTGGGCGACCTGGCCGGCCCCAACGGCCTGTGCTTTTCGCCCGACGAGAAGGTGCTGTACATCGTCGAATCGCGCCACCAGCCCAACCGCGTGATCTGGGCCTTCGACGTGGGCGCGGACGGCGCGCTGTCCAACAAGCGCCTGCACGTCGATGCGCAGGGACCCGGCGCCATCGACGGGATCAAGTGCGACGAGGCCGGCAACTTGTGGTGCGGCTGGGGCAGCAACGGATCGCCCGATGCCAAATCCGAGGACCTGGACGGCGTGATGGTCTTCAACCCCGCGGGCAAGGCCATCGGCCACATCCGCCTGCCGGAACGCTGCGCCAATCTTTGCTTTGGCGGCGCCAAGCGCAACCGCCTCTTCATGGCGAGCAGCCATTCGCTCTATGCCCTGTACGTGGAGACCCGCGGCGCGGCATAGGCACATCCCCACCGCGGCCTCACCAGGCCGCGGGACACTTCAACACACATACCAAACAGTGTGGAGACAGCATGAACCCGAGCAAGAGACAGTTTCTGGGCAGCGCCGCGGCGCTTTGCCTGACGCCCCTGGTGCCGGCATGGGCCCAAACGGCGCAATCGGCGCAATGGCCGACGCGGCCCGTGCGTATCGTCGTGCCTTACCCGCCCGGCGGCTCGTCGGACATCATCGCGCGCATCCTGGCGCCCCGCCTGGCGGAAGTGCTCAAGCAGACCGTGGTTGTCGAGAACAAGCCCGGCGCCAACGGCAACCTGGGCGCCGGCCTGGTGGTGCAGTCGGCGCAGGAAGGCCACACCGTCCTCCTGTGCGACGTGGGCGCGCTGGCGATCAGCCCGTCCGTTTACACCAAGCTGACTTTTGACCCGTCCAAGGACCTGCGCGCCGTCGGCATGCTGGCGTATTCGCCGCACGTGCTGGCCGTGCACCCGGACGTGAAGGCCAAGACCGTGCAGGATCTGGTCGAGCTGTCCAAGAAGGAGCGCATCAACTTCGCCGTCACCGCCATCGGCAGCGCCCCGCACCTGGCGGCTGTCGCGGTGCAGCAGGCCACCGGCGCGCAATGGGAATACGTGCCGTACAAGGGCGGTTCGCAGGCGGTCACCGACACCATCGGCGGCCAGACGCAGATCATCATGAACGGCCTGCTGGCCACGCTGCCGCACATCAAGTCGGGCAAGCTGCGCGCGATCGCGATCTCCAAGAGCGAGCGCATGAAGCTGGTGCCGGACATCCCCACCATCTCCGAGCAGGGCGTGAAGGGCTTTGAATCCGGCACGTGGCAAGGCGTGATGGCCCCGTCCACCATGACCGACCCCGTGGCGGCCCAGCTGCAGGCGCTGATGGCGCAGATCGTCACCCAGCCGGACGTCACGGCGCAGTTGAACGAGCAGGGCGCCGAAATCGTCACCAAGAGCCCGGCCGAGCTTGCGCAGTTCTTCAGCAGCGAGCGCGCCCGCTGGGCCAAGGTCGTGGCCAGCACCGACATCCGCCTGGACTGATCGGGACCGATCCCGCCTTGCTAGGGGCGGGGTTCGGGAGCACACTGGAATCGGTCCAGGCTTCGGCCTGGACCGATTCCGTGGAGCTCAGTCAATGAAATCCTTGTTCGCCGCGGTGGTGCTGGGAGCAGCCGGTGCGTTGTCGGCGCTGGCCGCCGCGCCCGCGCTGGCGCGCGATCCGCTTCCGACAGTGCCATCTCCGCCCGCATCCGCTCGCACCGTGCCGGATACGTGCCTGGGCACCGACTGCCCGCGCATCGTGGACCCGGGCAAGATCAATCGGGATTGCCTGGGTACGTCGTGTCCGGGGTCCCGCTATCCGCCGCCCGCGGCAACGCCCGCGCGGCCGCAGGATCAGCCCGGGCTGAAGGCGCCGACCCGCACATGGCTGCCGCCCATGCCGCCCCGGCCGGGCCAGGCGCCCGTGGGCCCGTTGACCCCGGCGCCCGCCTTGCCGCGATAAGCGCGGGGCTTGGGTCTATTCGTCGCACATCCGCAGACTATCGCGGTAAGGCTCGGCCTGCGTCATGCCGGCCAGCACTTCGCGCAGCGTCGCCTGGACGATCTTGACGGCCTGCGTCAACGGACGGCTAGATGCCGTCGCCACCATCAGACGGGTGGACAGGCCCGGTTCGACGATCCGGCGGGCGATCAGTTTGCCCGACGCGACTTCATTCATCACCGCGGGCAGGGCCAGCACGGTGTGCGCCAGCCCTTCGACGACGATGTCCTTCATCAGCTCCAGCGCGTCCATTTCGAAAGCCACGTTCAGCGGCATGTCGGCCTGCGTCGCCGCCTGTTCGAGCGTGCGGCGCAGGCCGTGATTGCGCGTGGGCAGCGCCAGCGGCAGGTCGCGCAGTGCCGTGAACGGGATGGCCGGCATCGCACGCGCGGCAGGCGACAGGCCTTGCGGCGGAGACACCAGCGCCAGGTCCAGCTCGGCCAGGGGCGACACCGCGATGTGCTGCGACCGCCGCGCGTCGTGCAGCACGGCAATGTCCACGCGGGCATTGGTCAGCCATTCATGCACGTAGCCGCTATAGCCGGTGATGACGTTGAGTTGAATGCGCGGGTGCCGGCGCCAGATCTCGGCAACCAGCCGCATGCCCACCATGTGACAGAGGGTGGGCGTTAGCCCCAGCATCACCTGCCCTGACGGCGATTTCTGATCGTTATGGAACTCGGTCACCACGTGATCCATCTGCCGCATGAGCGGACGCAGCCGGTCCAGCAGCTTTTCGCCGTCGGGCGTTAGCGAAACGCCGCGCCCGTTGCGGTAGAGCAGGGCGCAACCGCATTCGTCTTCGAGCTTGCGCACCTGCCTGCCAAGCGCAGACTGAGCAATGCCGAGCACCGATGCCGCCCGAGAAAAGCTGCCCAGATCCGCGACGTGGATCAGGTTTTCGATCTTGCGTAGGTCCATCGTCTCCGGAGCACGGCGGCCACGCCGCTGCGGGCGCCGCTGTCTCATTCTTGTATATCTGGTTGCCAGAGTATGCCTAGTTGGCCAGGGGATGCCAATCTAGAATGCCCTGGACCTTTTCCTGCCGGGACCCACGCTTATGTCCGCATCCGCAACACCGAACACCTCCGCCCACGCGTTGATCCAGGTGTTGGCCGCCAACGCCATCGACCGCGTGTTTGTCGTGCCCGGCGAAAGCTATCTGGGCGTTCTGGACGCGCTGCATGATTTTCCCGGCATCGACGTGGTGACCTGCCGCCACGAAGGCGGCGCGGCGTTCATGGCCTGCGCGGATGCGCGTCTGACGGGGCGCCCCGGCGTGGTGATGGTCTCGCGCGGACCGGGCGCCGCCAATGCCGCGATCGGCGTGCATGCGGCGCAGCAGGACGCCGTGCCGATGATCGTCTTGATCGGTCAGGTGCCGAAAAAGGACGTGCGCAAGGAAGCGTTCCAGGAAATCGACTATCAGAAGATGTTTGGCTCCATGGCCAAGTGGGTGGTCGAGGTGACCACGCCCGAGGAGCTCGCGGTTGCCGCGTTCAAGGCCGTGCGGGTCGCGATGGCGGGCACGCCCGGGCCGGTGGTGATGGTGGTGCCCGAAGACGTGCAACAGGCGTTGGTGGACCAGCACGACTGGATGGCAACGCCTGAAAGTCCTACACAACCCGCGCCGGATGGCCTGGCGCACGTCCACACGCTGCTGTCGCGCGCGCACAAGCCGCTGATCATCGCGGGCGGCGAATTCAACCGTCCTGGCGGCCGCGAAGCGCTGATGCGTCTGGCAGAGCGTCACACCATTCCGGTGGCGGTCTCGTTCCGCCAGCACGACCTGTTTCCCAACACGCATCCGCTGTATGCGGGCGACCTCGATCTGTCGACGCCAGCCGCGCAGGTGGCGGCGCTGGATGCGAGCGACCTGATCCTGGCGCTGGGCACACGGCTGGGCGACATCACGACGCAGGGCTATACGTTTCCCGCGCACCCGCGGCCGCGGCAGACGCTGGTGCACTGCTATCCGGACCCGCACATCGTGAATCAGCATTTCGCGGCGGATGTGGGATGGGTGGCGGATCCCACAGTTACGGCGGCGGCACTGGCCGATCTGCCGCCCACGGGCGAAGGGCTGGCGCGCGACGACTGGGCCGCCACGCTGCGCGCGATTCGGGAACGGATGGCGGCATGGCCGAACGCAGCGGGGCGCGCCGCAGACGACCGCATTCCTTTCTCCGTGGTAGTCCAGGCACTGGCGGCGCAGGCGCCCGCGGACGTGGCGATATGCCTGGACGCCGGCACCTTTGCCGCGCCGGTCTACCGGCATTTCCCGTTCGTGTATCCGCAAAGGCTGCTCGCGTCGCAATCGGGCGCGATGGGCTACGGGACGCCGGCGGCCATTGCCGCGCAGTTGCGCGATCCCACGTGCCGGGTCGTCTGCATGGCCGGTGACGGCGGCTTCACGATGACCGGCAATGAAATGGCCGCAGCCGCCGAACGCGGGCTGCCCATTCTGTTCATCGTCGCCAACAACAACTGCTACGGCTCGATCCGGCTGCACCAGGCGCGCACGTATCCTGGACGCTACGTGGGCACGGATCTGGCCAGCCCCGACTTCACGATGATGGCGCGCGCCTTCGGCATCCAGTCCGAATACGTGACGCGCACCGATCAGGTGCATGACGCGATTGCGCGTGGCCTGGCCGCGGACGCGCCGTACCTGCTGGAAGTGCGCAGCAGCCTGGGGGCCATCCTGCCCGCGGGCGTGAGCCACGCCGCAGGCGTCGACTTGGCGCCGCGCGGCGAGCCTTAATTCTTATAGCCGGGGTCCTTGCGGTCCATCAGGCGCAGCATGGCGGGCCATTCCAGTTCGCCGAACGGCCGGCGAGTGCCGGGTTGGTACAGCAGCCACGTCTTCTCGATGACCTCGGGCGGCGGCAGGCAGAGTTCACGCCCCGAGCTCAGGGCGTCGACCTGCGCCTTGCAGGCCATCTCAAGCCAATAGAGCGTGTTGAACGCCTGAGCAATGGACGGGCCTGCCGCCAGCAGCCCATGATTGCGCAGGATCATCGCATCGGACGATCCCAGGTCCGCGACCAGGCGCTCGCGCTCGTCCAGATCAATGGCGACGCTTTCGTAGTCGTGATACGGAATCTTCGCAAACCGCATCGCGGTCTGCGTGAGCGGCAGCAGACCGCATTGCAGCGCGGACACGGCCATGCCCGCCCGGGTGTGCGTATGGATGACGCACGCCACGTCGTGCCGCGCCCCGTGCACCGCACTGTGGATCACGTAGCCCGCCGCGTTGATGCCGTAGCCGGACGGCTGATCGAGGATGTTGCCGGCCAGATCGATCTTGACCAGGCTGGACGCGGTGATCTCGTCATACATCATGCCGTAGGGGTTGATAAGCAGGTGATCGTCGGTGTCCGGGATGCGGGCGGTGATGTGGTTGTAGATCAGGTCGCTCATGCCAAAGTGCGCCACCAGCCGGTAGCACGCGGCCAACTGGACGCGCGTGTCCCATTCCTGGCTGCTCATTTCCGCTTTTGTGTTCATGGTTGCCGATTCCTTTGTCAGTCCAATCTCTTGTCAGTCCGTGCCTTTCACGTTGAATTCGCGGACCACATTGCCCCACGATTCGTACTCGGATTTCATCATCGCGCCGAACCGCGCCGGCGATTCGGTGGTGCGCACCTGCGCGCCCAGGTCCGCGAGCTTGTCGCGCACGGCGGCATCGGCCAGCACGTCGTTCATTTCCCGGGCCAGCTTTTCCTGGATGGCGGGCGGTATGCCAGCCGGCGCAATCAGGCCCAGCCATGCGCCCATGTCAAAGCCCGGAAAGCCTTGCTCCGCGACGGTGGGCACGTCGGGCAGCGTGGGCACGCGCTCCGGCGTGCTGACGGCCAGCGCCTTCAGGCGGCCCGCCTTCACCATGGCCAGCGACGACACCATTGTGTCAAACGTCGCGTAGGTGCGACCGCCCACGATGTCGGTCTGCGCCTGGCTGCTGCCCTTGTACGGCACATGGACCATCGTCGCGCCCGCCTTGGACAGCAGCACGGACGTCACCAGGTGGCTGGTCGTGCCGACGCCGGTGGTGCCGTAGGTGTATTGCCCCGGCTTGGCCTTCACGGCGGTCAGGAAGTCGGTCAGATTGCGCGCCGGGTTGTCGGCGCTGACCACGAACAGATACGGCAGCCAGGTGATCAACCCGATCGGCGCAAAGTCCTTGCGCGCGTCGTAGTTCAGGTTGGGATACACGTGCGGATTGATGGCCTGCGGCGCGGACGCGCCGATCATCAGCGTGTAACCGTCGGGCTTGGCGCGCGCGCCCAGCCCCGCCGCGATGGAGCCGCCCGCACCCGGCTTGTTCTCCACGATGAACTGCTGCCCCATGCGCTGCGCCAACCTTTCGCCCAGCATCCGCGCCACCGTGTCGGTCGCCGTGCCCGGCGGAAAGCCCACCAGAATGGTCACCGGCTTGGCGGGATAGGGCTCGTCCTGGGCCTGCGCGGCGCTGCCCGCGGCCCACAGCGTGGCAGCCAGCGTGACGGTCAGTAATCTTGCGTGTCGCATCTGTCGTCTCTCCAGTCATTGTTCTTGAATGGCGGGAGAGCGCTGGCGCCGGCCCGCATCGGGTCCGGCTCCTCGACCGGCCCGACGCCTTTTACGGTCGCACACCGCAAGGGCGACTTCAATGACACGGCGGGCCAAGCAGATAGCGCGAAACGGTATAGACGGCGCACGGCGCCGGATGCCGCAGGTATGATGGGCTCCTTCAACTTGTCAATCTCCGCACCGGCCCTCGCGCGCCGGTCTTTCCGAAGACGCCATCCCATGAATGATCGCCTGCAGCAGACCCTGCGCCGTTTCGACGACTACAACGCCGCCGACCCCAACACGTTTACCTGGGAAGGCGAATCCTGTCCGCAGGAGCTGTTTCTGGCGCAGAAGCTGCACGATTGGGTCATGAAGCTGGCGCCTGATGCGTCCGAGCCGCTGATCCTGGCGTCCCGATGCCAGCACATTGGCCGCTGGGAGATTACGCGTGCCAGCTATCCCGAAGGCCGTATCGGGTATCTCACGTGGCGCAAGGCGCTGGCACGGCATCACGCGGGCATCGCGCAGGAACTCATGAAGGAAACGGGCTACCCGCAAGAAGATTGCGAGCGCGTGGCGGCGATCTTGATGAAGCAGGGGATCAAGCAGGATCCGGATGTGCAGGTCATGGAAAACGCGCTGTGCCTGGTGTTTCTGCAGTACCAGTACGAGGCCTTCTACCCGGCCCACGAAGACAAGATCGTCGAGATCCTGCGCAAGTCCTTGCTGAAGATGGACGGCGCGGGTCATCAGCAGGCCATGACGCTGTCCTATTCGGACAAAGGCATGGGGTACATCAAGCAGGCGCTGGCGGCGCTGGAGTCGGCGGACTAAATCCTGCCGCGTAGATGCAGAAAGGCCTGCGCCAGGCCGGGAATCGTTGTCCCGGCCTGGCGCAGGCCTGAATTGCTTAGAGCGGGCTTATTCGGCCGCTTGGGGCTTGATGTCTTCGGGCGTGACGTCAGTGGGCGTCGTCGCATCTGCGGCTTTCGCGTCGGCGGCGTTTACATCCGTAGCGTTTACCTCTGCGGCTTTCACGGCCACCGCGTTCACCTCTGCGGACGTCGCGTCGGCAGGTTGCGTGTCCGGTGCGGCGTCAGCAGCCGGCGCCGGCGTCTGCTCAGCAGCCGTCTGCGCCTTTTTCTCGGCCCGTGCGCGTGCGGCATTGCGGGACGCATTGCGCGAGGCCATGCGCTTGGCGTGGCGCGCTTCGTTGGCGGTCACGGCGCCGGCGGGTTCGCCGTTCAAGTCCACGCGCGGCGCGTCCTCGACCATGCTGGCCCAGTAGCGGCGGCCGTCGCACCACGTCTTGACGGCTTCCTTGATCTGCGCCTCGTCGAGCTGCAATTGCTCGGCGTGCTGCACCAGGTCCGCCAGCACGCCCAGCTTGAGGGGCACCTTGGGGGCAGGGTTCTTGGGGAACGCCTTGGGAAAGTGACGTTGCAGGCGCGAAATGGCGACGACCACGGGATCGACCGGCGTCTCGCGCTTTTCGGGACGCGGCGCACGCTGGCCCTTGTCGCCGCCTTGCGCGCGCTTTGCCTTGTCGCCGCCTTGCGGACGCGGACCCTTGCCGGCGCCTTGCGGGCGGCGCGGCTTGTCCGTGCCTTGCGGTCGCGATTCGTTCTTGGAGCCTGCCTTGTCAGGCGACTGCTTGATCAGCAATTCCCGGATCGCGGCTAATTGTTCTAGTCCCATGTGCTACACAAAAAAAAGGTTGAGGCGGCGAGCGTAACCGCTGTGCCGTGAAAACCGCTACCCGGAGAGGACCACGAGCAGCGCCAGCGACAGCAGAATGCCGAACGCGGCCAGGGCAAACGGCAGTAGTAGAACATACACGCCGCGTTCCTGCCCCCGTCCATGCGCCAAACCGGCCGCAATCGACATCCGGACCGGAGAAAAAATCCCCATCGACGTGCCCGAAACGTGCAGCAGCGCGGCGGCTGCGGGCACGTTCAGACCGGCCTGAAGCGCTAATGATAGCTGGGAAGACATGAACAGGCTGTTCGGCGCGTTGCCGCTGTTGGCCAGAATGCCGAACGTGCCGGCCAGAAGCGGCGTGATCAGAATAGTCCAGTCGCGCAGGCTCGAGAATAATCCATCGGCGTAGGCCCGGGAAATCCCTGCACCCGCCAGCACCTCGGCCATCATTGCGAACAAAAAGACCGACATGACGGCATGACGTCCTGTCATCCACGCGGCGCGCGCCTGGGCCCGCAGCGCGCCCGGATGGCGCTGCCAGGCGGCCATGGCCACGGCGCCTGCGATCAGCCAGCTTCCGGCGTGTAGAAATGGCATCCACGCAGGCAGGTCCGCATAGGGCTTGAAATCCGCCATGCCGGCAAGGCCGCGGTTCAGGCCCGGCGCCAGCCGCGTGGCTACCAGCCAGGCGATGAGCGCGATGTAGGGCAGGGCGCGCCGCGCGGCTTGCCATGCTTGGCCGCGATCGGGGCGGCGGTCCGCCAGGAAGCGCAGCACGATCAGCGGACCGTACGCCGCAAGCAGCGCCGTTTCCGGTCCCAGCAGCGCGGTTGCGGCGGCCAGCAGGGCCAGGCTCGCCGTCATCCAGCCCGCTTCGCGCGCCAGCTCGGCGGCGGGAGCCGTCAACCCCGCGCGCGTGGCGGTGCGCCAGTAAAGCGCCATCCAGACCCCCATCAGCAACGCCACGGGCGCCATGCTGTACAGCGCAAGCTGCGCGGGCGGCACGCGTGCGTACGCCGAGGCCAGCAGCGTGCCGCTGCCCATCGCGCCCCACGGGATCAATGTCTGGCTGAGCAGCGCAAACACCATGACCTCGCGCGGTTTCAGACCGAGCGGGCGGATCAGCATCACGGTGCCCAGCATGCCCACGCCGAATCCAGTTGCGGATTCGGCGAACGGGCCGACTAGGAAACAGGCAAAGAACAGCAGCCGGCGGCTCGCGAGCGGATCGCGGGGCGCAGGCGGCGAGCTGTCCGCATTGTCAGCAGGCGTGCGGCCCTGCGCCGCCATCTGCCAGAACAGCAGGCCACCCAGAATGTAGGGGGTGATGATCCAGCCGATCCACAGCCCGCGTTCCAGGGCGACGCCCAGTTGCGCCAGGGCAAACGGCGCGGGCGCCGCAAACAGCGCGATGGGCAGGGCAGCAAGCAACCCCAGCAATGCTGCGATGGTCGTGTTGACGCGCCCGCTCGCGATCGCGCCGATCACGGTCAGCGCCGGCAGGGACCACAGCACATACATCATGAAAGAAACATCCGCATCGCCCGGGTGGAATCGCGGCGCACAGCGTAGCAGTCTCTGGCCGTGGCGGGTAGCCACGATTCAAATGCAGGAACGCCGGCTGGCGTTTGCACGCAAGCCGGCGTTCGGGGGAGACGGGTCAGGTCGGTACGGCGTTGTCTACTGGCGCTGTTTACTGGTTCGCGCCGCGGATGTTGCCGGCGATACCGCCGGCCGCACCGCCAATGGCGGCCCCGGTCCAGGCACTGCCCCCCGCGATGGCGGCAATGCCCGCGCCCGCCGCGGCGCCCATCAAGCCACCCGTGACGGTGCCTTGCTGTTCCTTGGTCATGTTCGTGCATGCGGCCAGCGATGCCATCGCAATGGCCAGGCCTATCGTGCGGATAGTCTTCATGGCGGCTCCTAGGGGGTGCGTTTGGTCTTGGTGGCGGGCACGACGATCTCAAACCAGATCGTCTCCATGACGGGGCGATCCAATTGGGTCGGATTGGCGGCATACCAGCGGTCGATGGTCTCACGCACGGAGTCCAGCGTCTGGTTCTGAAGGCCCGCGGAGAACTTGGGAACCAGCGTCTGGGTGTCCGGCACGGCGCGGCGTTGCTGGTAGGCGCGTTCGACCTCAAGCGCATTGGCCACGCCCAGCAGATAGGCCTTCTTGAGGTTGGCGTCGGAATCGGTCCAGTGCTTGCCGGTGATGATCGGGGCGGGGTCCGAGGGGGCGGCCGTGACAGCCGACCCGAAGAGCATCGAGAGGGCTACGGTCGCTGGGCCAAGCAGGTGTTTTACTCGCATCGCATCGCTCCTGGTGGGGGAACAAAAGATAGAAAACAACCTTCGCGCGCGATTCGGGCGGGGGGATCGAGATGGCCGATCGAAAAGCGGTACCGATCAATTTATGCCTGAATGCGTGGGCATGCAAGACCGGATTACAGGACGGATCGGCCGCTTTTGGGCACTCAATAGGCGGCGGATGGAGCGGGTGGCGCGGGGCGCTCGCCCGGGGAAATGAAGCTTGCCGCCAGCCGGCGGGCGCTATTGGCGTAAAGCAGGACATCGACGCCGACCGCCACGAAGGTGCATCCCAGATCCAGATAGCGGCGTGCGAGCGCGGGGTCCGATGTCAGCGTGCCCGCGGACTTGCCGCGCTCGATGATGATCCGCATGGCGCGCTCGATCGCGGCTTGCACGTCCGGATGACCGGGGCGGCCCCGGTGCCCCATGGACGCGGCCAGATCGGCGGGTCCGATGAACACGCCGTCCACGCCCGGCACCTCGCAGATGGCCTCCAGGTTCGACAACGCCTGCACCGTTTCCGCCTGCACCAGCAGGCAGATCTCGTCGTCGGCGACATCCAGGTAGTCGTCGCGGGCGCTCCAGCGCGACGCGCGCCCCACTGCGCTGCCGACGCCGCGCATGCCAAGCGGCGGATAGCGGGTGGCGGCCACCAGGGCGCGGGCCTGCTCGGCGGTGTCCACCATCGGCACCAGCAGGTTCTTGGCGCCGATGTCCAGCATCTGCTTGATGAGCGCCGTGTCGCCGGCCACCACGCGCACCACGGGCTGGGCGCGGTAGGGCGCGACGCTCTGCAGGGCGGCCAGGGTGCCGCGCAGGTCGTTCGGTGCGTGCTCGCCGTCGATCAGCAGCCAATCAAAGCCTGCCGTGGCGGAAACCTCGGCCAGATAGGGATCGGCCATCGAGAGCCACAGACCGACCTGGGCTTGCCGCTCGGCAAGGGCCGTCTTGAAGGGGTTGTGTGCGGGCATGCGTGAAGGCTCCTGAAATGACGGGTCAACTGACGATGCCCAGATGCCAGGGCACGAACTCGTGGTTGCCCAGCCCCAGCGCTTCGCTCTTGGTTGGCGCGCCCGAGGCCGCGCGCAGAATGTGGTCGAAGATGCGTTGTCCCATCTGCGCGATGTCCACCTCGCCATCGAGCACCGCGCCGCAATTGATGTCCATGTCCTCTTCAAGGCGCGCATACATGCTGCTGTTGCTGGCGAGCTTGAGTGTGGGCGCGGGCTTGGAGCCGAACATCGAGCCACGGCCCGTCGTGAAGCAGATCAGGTTGGCGCCACTGGCGATCTGGCCGGTGACCGCGACGGGGTCGTAGCCGGGCGAATCCATGAAGACCAGCCCCGCGCGATCGATGGGCTCGGCATATTCGTACACGGCTTGCAACGGCGTCGTGCCGCCTTTCATGGCGGACCCCAGTGATTTCTCGAAGATGTTGGCCAGGCCGCCTTGCTGGTTGCCGTGGCCCACGACGCCATTGAATTGCGCGTTATGCCCGGCCGTGTACCTTTCCCACCAGGCCAGCCGGTCCAGCAGTTTCCGGCCCACTTCCGGCGTGACGGCGCGGCGCGTCAGCAGGTATTCCACCCCGTGGATCTCCGGGGTCTCGGAAAGGATAGCCGTGCCCCCGTGACGCACCAGGATGTCCATGGCCGCGCCCAGCGCGGGATTGGCCGTAATCGCGGAATAGCCGTCCGATCCGCCGCATTCCAGCCCGATCTTCAGGTGGCTTGCCGGCACGCTGCTGCGGCGCGCGACGTCGGCCAGCGGCAGCATCTCGTCGATGGCCCGGATGCCGGCCGCAATCGTGGCGCGGGTGCCGCCCGTGTCCTGCATCACGAGGGTGCGTACGCGCGCGTCCCCGGCCAGATCCTGCGATTCGATCAGCGCCGAAACCTGATTGCGTTCGCAGCCGAGTCCCACGATCAACACGCCGGCCAGATTCGGGTGCCGCGCATAGCCGGCCAGCGTGCGCCGCAAGACATCGAAATGCTCGCTGGGCGACGACATGCCGCATCCGCTCGTCTGCGCAAACGCCACCACGCCGTCCACATTGGGGAACGCGGCAAGGCGTTCGGGCGTGTAGTGCTGCGCGATGTGGTGGATGACCGTCGCGGAACAGTTCACCGACGCGAGGATGCCAATGAAATTGCGCGTGCCCACCCGGCCATCGGCCCGTGCGTAGCCCTGGAACGTCGCGCGTTCGGCCTCGGGCACCATGTCGACCGGCCGCACGTCGCGGCAGAAGCCGGGATCGCGCTCAAAGTCGGCGAGCGCAAGATTGTGCGCGTGCACATGCTCGCCGGCTTCGATGTCGCGCGCGGCCACGCCGATGATGGCGTCATACTTGCGCACCGGCGTGCCCTTCGGCATGCGGCAGGCGGCAATCTTGTGGCCGCCCGGCACCTGCGCGCGCACCCGCAGGCCCAGCGCCGGGATGTGCATGCCGAGGGCCAGGGCTTCCCGGGCAACCAGCACATTGTCGTTGGCGTGCAGCCGGATCAAGGGGTTGGAAGTCACCGTGAATCAGCCTTTCTGCAGCATTTCTTTCAGTTTCAGGCGCGCGATCAGCGCAGTCTCCTGCGTATAGACCGACGCCACATACGCCTGGTAGTCCGGGCCGTCCAGGTACATGACCGGCGCATCGATACGGTCGGCCACCTGCTTGAATGCGTCGCTCTTGACCGCGGTGCGAAAGGCCTCGCGCAGCTTGCGTTCGACGGCGGGATCCAGTCCCTTGGGTGCACCAATGCCGTTGGGCGCCTCGACCACGACGTCGTAGCCCAGTTCCTTCAGGGTGGGCGCATCCTTGAACCGCGAGGCCCGCGACTCGCCCCAGGTCGCCAGGAGCCGCAGCTTGCCCGCCTCGACGTGCGGCGCCCAGGAGCTTGAATCCGCCAGCAGGTCGATCTGCCCGCCCAGCACGTCCTGCAGGGCGGCCGCGCCGCCCTTGTAGGCGATCGCATTGAAACGCACGCCGGCCGTCATGGCGAACTCTTCCATGCCCACGTGCGTTGCCCCGCCAATGCCGGCGTGGCCGTATGTCAGCTTGCCGGGATTGGCCTTTGCATAAGCCACGACCTCCTGCAACGTCTTGAACGGCGAACTGGCAAGCACTGCGATGCCGAAGGTCTGTCCCGACGTACGCGCCAAATAGGTCAACTCGCTGCGCGGATCCAACTGCAACAGGCCCAGTTGCGAGAAGCGCGCCACCGAGATGGGGATCTGGCCGATGGTATAGCCATCGGGCTGTGCCTGCGACAGCGACTTCGTGCCGATCATGCCCGAGGCGCCCGCGCGGTTTTCCACCACGATGGATTGGCCCAGCACGCCCGACGCCACCTGGCAGAGCGCGCGCATGGACTGGTCTGCCGTGCCGCCGACGGGCCAGGGGCAGATGAAGGTGATGGGGCGCTGCGGGTAGTCCGCGGCGCGGGCCAGGCCGGGGGCCAGCAGGCCGGCCGCGCCGGCGCCGGCCATTGCGCCCAGACAGGCGGCGCCCGCCAGAAACCTGCGCCTGTCCCGGTCAGGGGTGGGGATGTGCCTCATGGTTTGTCTCCGATGTGGTTTTTTTGTGAGCACCCTCAAGGCTACAAGGTCGCCCGGATCTATTCTCGTGAGCTTATATATAACTATCCAATAGAATTGCCTCATCAATAGATAACAACACTGATATGTATAGGGGGGCCGCATGGCGCACCTGGACCGCGTGTTCCGCTCAAACCTGAAGCTGCGTCACCTCCAATTGCTCGTGGCGCTGGACGAGTTCCGGCATGTAGGGCGCACGGCTGAATTCATGGCGGTCAGCCAGCCGGCGGTGTCTCGCATGCTGTCAGAGGTGGAGTCCATGCTGGGTCTCGCGCTGTTTGCGCGGTCCGTGCGCGGCACGGAACCCACGGACGCAGGCGCCGCGGTGGTGCGCTTTGCGCGCGGCGTGCTGGCGCAGTATGAGCGCACTCGCGATGAGATCGACACCACCGCCAGCGGCGCGGCCGGCAAGACGCGAGTGGGGGCGATGGCGGTCGCGCTGCCGGTGCTGCTCGCGCGGGCCGTGCATGCCTTGAAGCTGCGATCGGCGCGCGCGACCGTCCTGATCGAAGAGGGCGATCTGACGCATCTGCTGCCCAAGCTGCGCCTGGGCGAACTGGATCTGTTCGTGGGGAGGTTGGAGCCGGGCTACGCCGCGCCGGACCTGCATGCCGAGGCGTTGTTCGAAGAGCCGATGGTCGTGGTCGCGGCGCCCGGCAGCGATGTGGCGGGCCGCAGTGCGCCGGGGTGGGCGGATCTGGCGGCGTTGCCCTGCGTGATGCCGCCGCCGTGGGCGTCATTGCGGGTGAAGCTGGAGCAGCAGTTCCATCATCGCGGCCTGCAACCGCCGTCCGATCTGATGGAGACCTCGTCCTATCTGTCCACGCTGACCTTCATCCGTGAGCGCAATGCGGTGGGCTTTCTGGCGAAGTCGGCTGCACGGAGTTTCGAGAACCAGGGCCTGTGCCGGATCCTGGACGTGCCGTTGGAATTGGCGTTGCCGCCGGTCGGCATCATCACCTTGCGTGAAGCCCCGTTGCCCGCGACCAGCGCGCAATTGATCGGATGCCTGAAAGACGCGGCAGCGGCGCTGCGGGCCGATGCGGCAAACGGCGCCGGCTAGCCCGGCGCCCGGCTAGCCCGGCGCCGTTTACGCGGAAGGTCTACTTGGCTGCGGCGGTCTTGGCTGCCGCGGGCGCCAGGGCCTGCAACAGCAGTTTCGCGTTGGCCTGCAGGTCGGCAACGGGGTCGGCCCCGTCGGTGGCCAACACGACGGCCTTGGCGCCGCCGGCTTCGATGGCCTGACGCAGTTCTGGCGTGGGCTCGCGATGCAGGAGCGCCGCGGCCGCGCCGTTGTCCTTGATCGTCGCGGTCAGTGCGGTCAGCGCCTCGGGCGTCCAGTCCTTGTCGTCACGCGCGACTGTGTCGACCAGGTCAAGGTTGAACTCGGCGATCAGGTAGGGCAGGCGCTCGGAAAGGCTGATGACGGCCACGTTCTCGGCCTGCGCCAATCCGGCCTGGCTGCTGGCGTTCAATTCGACCAGCGTGCGCTTGATCTGCGCCAGGTTCTCGCCGATGCGCTTTTCGTCGGACGGGGACAGGCGTCCCAGATCCGCGGCGACGATGTCGGCCATGCGGCCCAGATTGACGATGCTGAGCCACGGATAGGCAGCAAACTGGCCGCCGGGCCGCGTGTCGCTTTGCAGGGCGATGCCATTGAGCGCGCCATCGAGCGGACGCGCCGCGTCGATTTCCACAATGCGGATGTTGGTGCGGCGCGCGTTGGCGTACAGGGGATCGTCCGGCCAGATCGAGCGCAGGCCGACGGCGGCATCGGCCGATGCGGCGGCCTTCTGCAGCGCCGCGCCGCCGCGTCCGCTGAAGTACGACGTGAGCCGGGTGGCGGGCAGGTTGGCCGGCGCGGCGCGCTCGACACGGATGGTGCTACCTTTGGCCAGGCTGTCGGTCAGCGCAAACACGACGGGATGCGCGGCCAGCACGGTGACGGCGCCCGTTGCGGCGGTGGCGGCTTCAGGCTGCGCGGCGCGCGCGGCGCGGCCGGATTTGGCGGCTTCCTGGGCGTGGGCCGTGACGGCGGCGCCCAGGGCCGATGCCATCGCCACTGCCAGGGCGGCGCGGCGCAGGGTGACGTAACCTGACTTCAAACTCATGCTGCATTTCCTTTCAGACCAGGGACCAGGCCGCGGGCCAGGGCCGAAATCCCAAACAGAACACCCGCGACCAGGATGATGGCCGCGCCGGAAGGTATCGGCAGTGCAAGCTCGATGGGAAGCATGATGCCGGCCAGTGTGCTGAACAGCGCGAACAGCACCGACATCGTGAAAAAGCCCTTGAGCGACTGCGCCAGCATCCGTGCGGCGGCCGCCGGAATCACCAGCAGCGCGCCGACGAGGATGGCGCCGATCACCTTGACCGAGGCCACGGTGACCAGGGTCACCAGGATCACGAACAGGTAGTCCATGGCCTTGACGGGCACGCCGCGCACGGCGGCGAGCTGCGGATTGAAGCTGGCCAGCATCAGGCGGTTGTAGTTGGGCAACGCCAGCGCCAGCGCCAGGATCGCCACGCACGTCAGGACCGACAGATCGTTGCTGTTGACGGTCAGCACCGAGCCGAACAGCACGTTTTCCAGGATGTGGATGTTGATGCGGCCGGACAGCACCAGGAGCAGGCTTGCGCCCAGCGCCAGCGACACCGACAGGAACACGCCGATCAGCGTGTCAGGCGTGAGGCGCGTGCGGTTGCTCAGGAAATTGAGCAGGATGCCGAAGATGAGGCAATAGCTGAACAGGCTGCCGTACGGGCCGGTATAGGGCTCGCCCAGCAGGATCCCGATCGCCACGCCGGTCAGCGCGGCATGGCCCACGGCTTCCGAGAAGAAGGCAAAGCGCTTGACCACGACCAGCGTGCCAAGGCCGCCCAGCACGGGTCCGATGATCAGGCCGGCAAGCAGCGCGTTGATGACGAAGCCGAAGGCCAGCGATTCCGGCAACGCGCCGGATTCCGCCGCGCTCTGGATGAGCTGACGCAGGTTGTCGAAAAAGGCGTTCATGCGGCGCGCTCCTGCGGCTGGTTGCCAACGCGCGGACGGGTCGAAAAGAGGGCAAGCAGGCGGTCGGGCGTCAGCACCTGCGCGGGCGGACCGTCGCAAAGCACCTGGCGGTTCAGTCCGGTGACACGGTCGGCCAGGCGGCCGACGGCCTCCAGGTCGTGCTCGATCCACAGCACGGTCACGCGCTGCGCGCGCCAGCTGTCCAGCAATTCTTCAAACACGCGCACGCCGGCTTCATCGAGCGCAGACATGGGCTCGTCCAGCACCACCATCGAAGGGCTGGGCACCAGTCCCTGCGCGAGCAGCACGCGCTGGCGCTCGCCGCCCGACAAGGCGCCCATGCGGCGGTTGCGCTTGTCCTGCATGCCGACGCGTTCCAGCGCGTCGCCAATTTCCTTGGACTTCGTGCGCGACAGGCCAAGGAACGCGGGTTTGCGCTGGCACATCGCGGCCATGAAATCGTTGACGGTCATGGGCAGGCCGCGATCGAATTCAAGCGCCTGCGGGATATAGCCGATGATGCCGGCCCGGTCGCCCGGCCACGCCACGCTGAGCTTGCCGCGATGCGGCATCTGGCCCAGCAGCGTCTTGACCAGCGAACTCTTGCCCCCGCCATTGGGGCCGACCAGCGCATGCACGCTGCCGGCCGCGACGGTAAAGGCGACGTCGCTGAGGATGTCGGTACGGCCGAGCGTCAGGGAGATGTGGTCGAACGTCAGCGTGGGACCCAGTGCGCCCGGATGGGCTGTCACGGCGGCGGTCACGCGCCAGCCTCTTCGATGGCGCGCACCACGGTGGCCAGGTTCTGCTTCATTTCTTTTTCGAACTGCTCGGGGCTGTATTCGCCGTACGAGATGTGCGACAGCGCATACAGCTTCACGCCGGTCTCGCGCTGGATCGTCTCGACGTACGCGGACGGGAAGTTCAGCTCGGAGAAGATCACCTTGACGTCCGCCGCGCGCAATTGCTCGATGGTGCCCTTGAGCTGCGCGGGGCTGGGCTCGATGCCGTGCGCCGGTTCGACGACGGCGGTGACTTCCAGGCCGAATTCACGCAACAGGTAATCGTAGGCGCCATGAATGGTGGCGACGCGCAGGTCCGCGTTGGGCGCCTTTGCAAGCTGGCCCAGCGCATCAGCACGCAGCTTGCGCAGGCGCTGGCCATAGGCGCGCGCATTGGCGGTGTAGGTCTGCGCGTTGGCCGGGTCGATACGGCCCAGTTCGCGCGCAATGGTATTGATCTGCGCGATCGACGCGGTAATCGACAGGAACGTGTGCGGATTCACGACCTTGCCGGAATCGCCGCCGCCGCGCGCGGCCATGCCCACGGCGGCCAGCAGCGGCACTTGCGCATTCGCTTCGATCACCGGGATCTTGGGCTTTTCGCTGGCGGCGATCATGCGGTCCGCGAAGTCATCGTGGCCGATGCCGTTGAGCACGACCACGTCCAGCGTGCCGATGCGCTTGATGTCCTCGGCGCGCGGCTCGTAGGCGTGCGGATTGAAGCCGACCGGAATCAGCGGCACGACGTCGGCCTTGTCGCCGACGATGTTGGCGACGTAGCTGTAATAAGGATGCAGCGTCACGCCGATCTTCAGGCGCTTGGCCTCTTCGGCGTGGGCGGGCGCGGCGAACGCGCCGGCCAGCAGCGCCAGCGCGGCGATCGGCGCGGCGCAGCGGCGCAGGAGCTGTGAGAAAGACGAAAAGGCAGACATAAATCCGTAGGCTCGTGTCGGAAGACGAAAGGGAGGGGCCCGATCAGGGCTTGTTCTGGCGGGTCACGCCGGCGTCGAACTGGGCGACGACCTGGCGCCACCCCGCGGCCGCCAGGGCCGCGTCGTCGGCGGCGTCGGGCACGCGCGCCGCGGCATCGCGGGCCAGCCAGACATCTGCCTGGGCGTCGGCGCCATGGTCATGGCCATGGGCGTCCTTGGCGTGGCCGTCTTCGGTGCGCAGCACGAACGAGCCGGCCAGCGCGGCATCGGCCGTCTGGCCCACGTAGAGCGCCTTGCCGGCCTGGCGCTGAAGCCGCCAGACGTGGCCGCCCCGCGCGGCGGTGCTGTTGTCGGCCACGAAAGGCGGCAGACCTTGCGCGGCAAGATCGGCCACGGAAGGCAGGGGCTCGCCGGCCTGCAGGGCGAAACCGATTTCCTCGTAGGCGACGCGCAGGTCGGCGTAGATGCCTTGTTCGGCGGGCGTCAGGTCGCGCCGCGCATCGATCTGGGTGGCGGCGAGCGGCGCGCTCTCGGGCGGCGCTTCGCGCAGGCCGATGTAACCCGCGGCGGCCGCGACGATGACCAGGCAGGCGCCCAGCACCGCCAGGGTTTCATGTCCGGCGCCGGCGGGTCGGATGACTTGTGTATGCATACTGCGCAGGGCCGGGGCTTACTGGATGTCGACGTGGTCGATTTCGACGACGTGGCCGGGGCCCGCGTCGAAGAGCACGTAGAACTCGCCATTGGGCCGCTTGAACGACATCTTGGAATCCGCATCCAGCTTGCCCGGAACAATGATCTGTTCGTCGTACGAGATCACGTCCATGGTGACGCCGGCGGCGCCGCTGCCGTCGGAGAATCCGCCGGTGCACTGGATCTGTTCCTTCCCATCGGCCTTGCATTCGGCCATGGGATTGTGCGCCAACGCGGTGGCGCTGGCGGTCAACAGCGCGCCCATCAGGGCGGCGCGAAGGCTGTTCGCAAAAATCGCATTCATCGCGATGCTCCTTGTTTCTTCAGCCACGCGACGGTGGCGGGGGAGGCCGAGTCCAGCGGCCAGGCTGCCTGGTGCACCGAGCCGTCCCAGCCTTCGGCGGTGACCCAGAGCTCGGCGTCCGGGGCGGTGCGCGGCGGAATCGGCACGGTGGCAAACGCCCGATGCGGGCTGCCAAAGAAGATCGAGCCTGCGGCGCGCAGGCTGCGCGGTTTGCCCACGCGGACGTAGACGGCGCGGATCTGGTCGCTGCAGCCAGCGCACTGGGCCATGGTGAAGGTCTTGACCATGCCGGCGGGGTCGGACTGGGGCGGTTCGACCTTCCATTCGGCGAACTGCAGCTTCCAGGGTCCCACTTGCACGTCGCCGGCAGGCCGTTGGCCCAATCCCATCAGCCCGCGCGACAGCGCGAGGTTGTCGAAATACTTCGGGACATAAATGATGGGCAGGATGAGCAGCAGGGCGCTCAGATGGAAGCGCCAGCGGCGCCAGAAGCTGGGTTTGGCCGCGGCGGCGTCCAGGGTGGCAGTCTTGCTCATTCGGTCACCTCGCGGGCGGCGGTACGATCTGCGCGGGCAGGGCGCAGGGCCTTGGCAGTGGCTTGCGCGGTGCGCTTGGTCCAGATCAGGAGGCCGCTAAGCGACATCATGGTCAACAAGAGGCCAAACAGGAACCACACCAGCTTCAACCAGAAGCCGCCGAAGTCGCCGGTATGCAGCGGGCGCATGGATTCGGTGAAGAACTCCAGGCCATTGCGGTCGGACAGGCGGCGTACTTCTTCGACCGTGCCGTTGTACGGATTGATCTTGGCGTACTGGAACATCAGCGGATAAGCGCCGCGACCCGAGATGGTGATCGGGTCATAGGCGTTACCGGGGAAGAACACGTGCTGCGTTTCCAGACCGGGCAGCTCGCGCTCGGCAACGGCGACGATCTGGTCGAGCGGCAGGCGCTTGACGGATTCGCCGGCGGCAACCGTCGGCACCTGATCGCGCGCGACGACAGCCGGCACGCCCTGCGTCGAAATCGTGGTGGCCGTATCGGACAGGATTGCCTGCGCCAGGAACCAGATCGCGCTGACGGAGATCAGCAGGATGAACCACACCGACCACAGGCCCGACAGACGATGGAAGTCGCCCCAGAAAATGCGCGAGCCCTGGCCGAAGCGCAGCCGCGGCTTCTGGAAATAGGCGCGCCAGAACCGCTTGTAGACCACCAGGCCGGTGATCAGCGACAGCAGCATCGGCAGCGACAGCAGCGAAACCAGATACCAGCCCCAGCTATAGCCGTTGTTGAACGGGATCAGCAGCCAGCCGTGCAGCGCACGCATGAACTGGCGCAGGTCGAAGCCGAGGGCCGGACCTTGCACGTGCCCGGTGTACGGGTTGACGTAGATGGACGTGAAGCGTGCGCCCGGATAGCCGACGGAGGCCGTCAGGGCGAACTGGGATTCTTCAGGCCAGGACAGGCGCTGCACCGAGGCTTCGGGTTCCTGCTTGGCGATGGCGTCCATCAGGGCCTGATAGCCCATGCGAGGCGTATCGGCATCGGGCGCCTGAGCGCGAACGGCGGGATTGATGAGCCAGACGATTTCCTGGCTGATGACGGCGATGGTTCCGGTCGCACAGATGAAGAAAAGGAAGATCCAGATTGGCAAGGCCAGCCAACTGTGGACGAGAAACCATAATTTGGAGCGCGATGGCTTGGCCATTCAAAAGCTATCCGGTAGACGAAAAAGGGTTGCCTGGACCCGTTTAAGGGAGGCGTCAGGCGGAATTCTAGCAATAATAGTTCTCAATTGTCCTTGTTACCCCTGATATCGGCGCGGTCGCGCGCGCGTTGTTGCGCGGCGCAGGGCCGCCCGTCTGAAGCCTGTCCCTGTTACGCCCGGCTGGCGCCAAGTCCGCCGGCGCCCACCGTCGGGGGCCAGGATTGCCCGCCCGGTGTTTAAAATGCCGGATTGGCGCCGGAATCGGCCGGCGCCCGGATGCCCTGCATGCACGTCCGATTTTCCTGTCCGTCCTTACGTCCAGCCTGTGCCGCCACCTTTGCGCGGCTGTTGCTGCTGCTTCTGCTGGCAGCTCGGGCGTTCGTGCCGGTCGGATACATGCCCGATGTGCAGGCGCTCAAGCAAGGGCGGTTGGCCCTGGGCTTCTGTGCCGCGGGCGGCGGGATGTTTCCTGGCATGGCGAGTCTGGCCGATCCGCACACCGCCCACGCCGATGCCGCCCATGACCATCATGGGCACCATGATTCTTCCAATCATGTCGGCGCCGGCCAGGAGTGCCCGTTCGGACTGAGCGCGCACCAGCCGCTGCTCGTGCCGCCCGCCGTCACGCTGGTACCTGCGCTGCTCGGCTGGTGGGCGCAGACCCCCCGGCTGACCGACAGTCCGCGGCCGCCGATGCCGGCCGCCGGCCCGCCGCTGGGACAGCGCGCCCCGCCTCGAATCACCGGATGACATTCGTCGCCGTGCGCCCCGCGCGCACGATTGCCGCCTGCTGCAGGCGGCGTCCGTTGTTTTCGAGATCATCATGTCTACTGACACCCTGGTTAGCCCCGCCGCGTCCGCGCGGCCCCGGGCGGCAAGCGGCAGCGCGTTCCTCGCGCTGATCACCCGGCTGCATTTCTATATAGGCCTCTTCGTCGGCCCCTTCATCCTTGTCGCGGCGGTGACCGGCACGTTGTTCGTGCTGACGCCGCAGCTGGAAAACCTGATTTACGCCGACCAGTTGCGCACCACCTCCACCGGCGCGGCGCAGCCGTTGGCGGCGCAGGTCGAGGCCGCGCAGAACCAGATCGGACCGGGCCCGCGCCTGTTCGCGGTCCGGCCCGCGCCCGGCCCGGGCGAAACCACCCGCGTCATGTTCACGCAGCCGGGCTTGGGCGACTCCGAAGCCCGTGCGCTGTTCGTGGATCCCGTCACGCTGAAGATTCAGGGCGACATGGTGGTCTACGGCACCAGCGGCACGCTGCCTTTCCGGACCAAGCTGGACTACCTGCACCGCAACCTGATGCTGGGCGACCTGGGGCGCAATTACAGCGAACTGGCGGCGTCGTGGCTGTGGATCGCGACGTTGGGCGGGCTGGTGCTGTGGTTTGCCCGGCGCGGGCGCGACAAGGCGGTGGAATCACGCAGCCCGCGTCTGCGCGCCCGACGCTGGCATGGACTGCTGGGGTTGTGGATCGGCATCGGCCTGGTGTTTTTTTCGGCCACCGGGCTGACGTGGTCCAACTGGGCCGGTGCGCGCGTGGACCAATTGCGCGCGCAACTGGGATGGATCACGCCGGCGGTGTCGTTGAAACTGCCCGGCGCCGGGATGCCCGCCATGCCGGCGGGCGGCGAGCACGCCCATCATCACGGAGGCCACGACCATGCCGCCATGGCGCCGGCGCCGGACAATGTGGCATCGGGCTTTGACCACGTGCTGCAGGCCGCGCGCCAAGGCGGCATCGACAGCAGCCAGCTCGAAATCCGCCCGCCGCGAGGCGAGGGCCAGGCCTGGCTGGTGCGCGAGGTGGACCGTTCCTGGCCCACCCAGGTCGACACCATCGCCGTGGACCCGAACACCTACGCCATCACCAGCCGTGCGGACTTCGATACCTTCCCGCTCATCGCCAAGCTGATCCGCTGGGGCGTGGACATGCACATGGGCATCCTGTTTGGCTGGCCCAATCAGCTCTTGATGGCCGCCATCGGCATCGCACTGACGACGATGATCGTGCTGGGCTACCGGATGTGGTGGCTGCGCCGGCCGGCCGCGGGCGCGGCAGCGCAGACGCTGACCCATGCCTGGCGCGAGCTGTCCTGGCCCGGGCGGATCGGTGTGGCCGTGATCGCGCTGGCGCTGGGCTGGAGCCTGCCGGTGATGGGCGTGAGCCTGGCCGTGTTCCTGGTGATTGACGTGTTGCGCTGGACGGCGGCCCGCCGCGCTTGATGTGCGTCAACGGGCGATGCAGATGGGCGTTGCCGGCCCGGATTCGGGGCCGGATCCGCGCTACCATCTGCGGCGTCAAGGGGATTTGATGTACAGAAGCGCCACTACGGTTAGACGATGGGTTTCGCTGTTCGCGGCGGCCCTGTTCGTCTTTCAGGCGCTGATTGCCTCCGCGGCGCTCGCCGCGCCCGGTCCCGGCGGAATATCCGGTGCCGCCGGCGCCACCACCATCATCTGCACGGCCAGCGGGCCGCGCGTTGTCACCATCGGCATCGAGGGGGCTGCACAGGGCGTCGAGCAGCACAGCGGCGCCATGCCGCATTGCTGCGTGGCCGGCTGCGCCATGTTGGGCGGCGCCACGCTGCCCGGATTGTGGTTGCTTGCCTGGCTGCTGCCCACGCTGGCGCAGCCCGATACGGCGCCCGCCGCCGACGTTCCTCACTTCACCAGTGCGCACGCCCGCCTGCAGCAGCAGCCGCGCGCGCCGCCATCCGTCGCCTGACGGCATTTCTCTCAGCATCACCGGTTTGCAGCGCCGCGCCCACGGTTGACGGGTGCGCCGCCGCCGGTTAGCGCCTGTCCGCCTCGCCGCTTGTGGCTCGGACCCGTTCCCGGGTTCGGGTGGCTCGGCACGCGTATGCACGGCCTCCGACACACACTCCAAGTTGGTCCAGATTCCCTATGTGCAAGCAACAGCAATTCCTTCGCATGACCTGCCTGGCCGCCGCCATGGCCGCCACTTTTTCCGCTGCCGCGCAACCCGTCCAGGATGGCGTGGCCACGCTCGATCCGGTGGTCATCATGGGCGTGGCGCCCAGCGCGCCGCTGACCTTCACCACCGATCCGAAGCTGCCGCGCCAGCCGCTGCCGGCCAGCGACGGCACCGACTATCTCAAGACCATTCCCGGGTTTTCGGCCATCCGCAACGGTGGCACCAATGGCGATCCGGTGCTGCGCGGCATGTTCGGTTCGCGTTTGAACATCCTGACCAACGGCACCTCCATGCCCGGCGCCTGCCCGTCGCGGATGGACGCGCCCAGCTCGTATATTTCGCCCGAGAACTTCGACCAGCTCACTGTCATCAAGGGACCGCAGACCGTGCTGTGGGGGCCGGGCGCTTCGGCTGGCACCGTCCGCTTCGACCGCGACACGCCTCAGTTTGACGAGCCGGGCGTGCGCTTTGATGGCAGCCTGACAGGCGGCTCGTTCGGCCGCAACGATCAGACGGCGGACCTGACCATCGGCAACGAAAAGGTCTATACCCGGATCACCGCCAACCACTCGCATTCGCAGGACTACAAGGACGGCGACGGCAACACCGTGCCGTCGCGCTGGGACAAATGGAATGCGGATGTCACGCTGGGCTTCACGCCGGATGCCGACACGCTGTATGAACTGACCGCCGGGACGGGCGACGGCGAGGCCCGTTATGCGGGCCGCGGCATGGACGGCTCGCAGTTCAAGCGGGAAAGTTTTGGACTGCGCTTTGAAAAGCGGAACCTCGGGCCCGTGCTGAATCAGGTCGAGGCACAGCTGTACTACAACTACGCCGACCACGTCATGGACAACTACACGCTGCGCGCGCCGGATCCGTCCAGCGCGATGGCGATGGCCATGGCCTCGGATGTGGACCGCGCGACCTGGGGCGGACGCGTTGCCACCACCTGGACCCTGTCGCAGGACACCAGCCTGGAGGCGGGGATGGACTTCCAGCAAAGCCGCCACCGCGCCCGCAGCGGCACGGACACCGTGTCTTACAGCAGCCAGCCGTGGGTCAAGGATGCAGATTTTTCCAACACGGGCGTTTTTGGCGAACTGACCTGGCGTGCCGCGCCCGGCAGCCGCATCATCGGCGGCGCCCGCGTCGACTGGGCGTCGGTCAAGGATTTCCGGCAGACCACCGGCGGCATGATGATGGCCATGCCCAATCCCACCGCGGGCGAGCGCCGCAACGATACGCTGCCCAGCGGCTTCCTGCGCTATGAGAAAGACCTGGATTCGCTGCCCGCCACGCTCTACGTCGGGCTGGGCCACGTCGAGCGGTTCCCGGACTACTGGGAGCTGTTCTCACCAAAGCGCGGGCCGGCCGGCTCGGTCAACGCCTTCCAGGGCGTCAAGCCGGAAAAAACTACTCAGCTTGATTTCGGCGCACAGTACAAGACCGAAACGCTGGACGCCTGGTTCTCCGGATATGCGGGCTACGTGCAGGACTTCATCCTTTTCAATTACACGTCCGGCGGGATGATGGGCGCCACCTCTCAGGCCACGAACGTGGATGCCCGGATCTTTGGGGGGGAATTCGGCGCTTCCTATGCCGTGTCGCCGAGCTGGAAGCTGGGCGCCACGTTGGCCTACGCCTGGGGGCAGAACCGCAGCGACGGCCGGGCGCTGCCCCAGATTCCGCCGTTGGAGGCCAAGCTCACCGCCGCTTACGACGACGGCACGTGGTCGGCGGGCGCCTTGTGGCGCATCGTGGCGCCGCAAAAGCGGTATGCGCTCAACGAAGGCAACGTCGTGGGCAAGGATTTCGGTCCCAGCGCCGGTTTTGGCGTTTTTTCCCTCAATGCCGGTTACGTCGTGAACAAGCAGGTACGACTGTCGCTGGGCGTGGACAACGTGTTCGACAAGACTTACAGCGAACACCTGAATCTGGCGGGGAACGCCGGTTTTGGCTATCCCGCGGGGACGGCGGTGAACGAACCAGGGCGCAGCGTCTGGGCGCGAGTCAGCGTCCGATACTGACCGAAACGGGGTTGGGCACGCTACTTGCTGAAAGGGGGGTGAGGGTCATTCCTTGTCTTATGGAGAAGCATCATGGAAGTTTTCAACTACACGCCCACGTTGTCCACCCCCCAGCCCATGACCAATGGCGAACGCTGCGCGCTGCGTACGCTTGCTGCAGCGCAGCAACTTTTGCACCCGGAGCGTCCGCCAGCCGTTCTGATGTCGTCCGTCGAGGCCGAATTGGCCAAATATGTAAAAGATACCTACCGGCCGCGCACGAGCTGGTAAGACCCGGGTGGCAACACGCGAGGACGGGCGCCGCGGAATGACGGCGCCCGTTACTCGATCGGCGCGCGCATCACCAGCGCCGAGATGGTGTGATTTTTCCAGAACATCTGATGGATTCGGGGCAGCAGCGCTTGCAGCTCCGGTTCCGTCACGCCGTCGAACGTGACCAGCACCGCCGGACGATCGCCTTCGCTGGGCACCCGCTTCACGCCATCCGGGGCGGGAAAGCCATACTTCACCAGGAAAGCCCGGACTTCTTCGTCGCTGGTGGTGTCTTCGACCTGATTGATGAGCAGCGCTGCCATGGCGGGAATCTCCGGAAGTCAGAACTTTTCAGGCACGTACCGGAACGGATGCTCCGGCTGCGTGTAACCCTTGGCCTTCTGCCGCTTGGGCAAAGTGATCTTTTCCTTGGGGCCGACGGTGTAGGGAATGTGCTCGAGCAGATGGGTAATGATGTTCAGCCGGATTCGCTTCTTGTCGTCGGAACGCCCCACGTACCAGGGCGAGATGGCGGTATCCGACGCCTTGAACATGTCATCGCGCGCACGCGAATAGTCGTACCAGCGGCTGTACGAATCCAGATCCATCTTCGTCAGCTTCCAGGTCTTGCGCGCATCGGTGATGCGCGACTGCAGCCGGCGCGTCTGCTCGGCTTCAGTGACTTCCAGCCAGTATTTGAAGAGCAGGATGCCGGAGTCGATCATCACACGTTCGACCAGCGGCACGGCTTTCAAAAAGGCATCGACCTGCGCCTGGCTGCAAAAACCCATGACCCGCTCAACGCCCGCCCGGTTGTACCAGCTACGGTCGAAAATCACGACTTCGCCGGCAGCCGGCAGATGCGGCAGGTAACGCTGCATGTACATCTGGGATTTTTCGCGCTCGGTGGGGGCGGGCAGCGCCACGACGCGAAAGATGCGGGGGCTGACGCGCTCGGTCAGGGCCTTGATGGTGCCGCCCTTGCCGGCGCCGTCGCGCCCTTCGAACACGATGCAGACCTTGGCGCCCGTATCGACGACCCATTGCTGCAACTTGACCAGTTCGACATGCAGCTGCGCCAGTTCGCTTTCGTACTGCTTCTTGGATAGCTTGGCCGTCCCGGTTGCCTCGGGGGAGGCCTTTTGCTTTTTCTTGTCGCTCATCGTCGCGCTCCGGAAGTCTTCCTGCCACGAATGAACGGCGCACGAAGGCGCCACCTGTGATCTGAATATATTGCCGATTCTGGGCGGTTTGGGACCGCGTTACCAATGGAAATTTGGTGCCGCAGTCTGCCGTGCCATGGGGCGGATGGGGCGGGGCGCTTTATCCGGGAACGGTATTTGCTGTCGGGGTCCACGGCCACGTTTCCGCTGGCCGCAGTTATTCCAAGGTGACGAAAATGGAACCAAGACATTCCGTTGAGCAGCCAGCTTCCCAGGACAACGCCGTGGAAGCGACTTCGACGCCGGACGACCTGCCGGTGCGTCCTGCAGGTGGAGGGGCGGGCGGATCGGCGGCCCCCGGCGGCGCGCCGCCGGTCAAGCCGTCGGACGCCAGCGATAACGCCCAGGGCAACGAAGTCAGCGCCGAAGATATGGAGCCGTCCGACGCTTCCGAATCCAATCCCGATCCGGCCGAGTCGCAGCGCACGTCCTGACCACCGAGAGACCCCCGAGGAGATCCGATCATGATCGTTAAGACCGCAATGTTGGGCGTGGCTGTCTTGCTGGGCACCGCTGGCGCCGTATCCACCGGATGGGCGCAGGGCACGCCGCAGTCCGTGACCGAGGTCCGTGTCGATGTCGCCAAGGTCGAGGCCGGCTACCGGGCCTCGAAGATCATTGGGGCGACCGTCTACAACGGCAACAAGGAAAAGCTCGGCACGGTGGATGACCTGATCATCGGTCCGCCCGATTGGGCGCCGTATGCGGTGTTGTCGGTGGGCGGGCTGCTGGGGGTCGGCAACCATCTGGTGACGGTCCCGCTGTCGAAGATGCAGATTGCCGGCGATCAGTTCCAGCTACCCGACGCCACCAAGGACACGCTCAAGGCGCTGCCCGAATTCAAGTACGCCAAGTAAGGCGGCGCGGGGCAGCCCGCCCCGCACCGCGTGTCCTCATCCACACCCGCAGGAGGCCGCATGCAGATCGAACCCGTCGCCGAACCCCGCCGTCGCGAGCCGCGCTCGCGGTCATTGGTTGCGCAGATCAAGGATATTGACGCCCGCAGGCCCGATTTTCCCGGCGAACACCTGATCGTGTTTGGCGTGGGCGCGCTGCTCATGCTGACGGGCATGCGCAGCCGCAGCGTTTTGCGGCGCACCCTCATTACCGCCGCCGGGACCGCCTTGATCGGCCGCGCGGCAAGCGGAACCGGCGGCATTGCCCGCGTCGCCCGGATCGTCAAACGCCTGGGCTGATCACGCGCAGGAGACCGTCATGGCAGCAAGAACCATATGGAAAGGGGCGATTTCCTTCGGGCTGGTCCACATTCCGGTGGGCCTGCACACAGCCACGACCGAGTCCGGCGTCGATTTCGACTGGCTGGACAAGCGCTCGATGGACCCGGTTGGCTACAAGCGCATCAACAAGCGCACCGGCAAGGAAATCGACAAGGAAAACATCGTGAAGGGCGTGGCGTACGAGGACGGCAAGTACGTCATCGTGTCGCCGGAGGAGATATCCGAGGCCTATCCCCGGACGACCCAGACCATCGAGATCCAGCAGTTCGTGGACGCCGGGGGCGTGCCGTTCGTCTATCTGGAGCGTCCTTACTACGTTGCGCCCATCAATAAGGGGCACAAGGTGTATGCCTTGCTGCGTGACACGCTGGTCAAGACCGGAAAGATCGGCATCGCCAAGGTGGTGATCCAGACCAAGCAGCACCTGGCCGCGCTGATCCCGTCGGGCGATGCGCTGGTGCTGAACCTGATGCGCTGGGGCGACGAGGTCAAGTCGGTGGAAGGGCTGGACCTTCCCAAGGCCGGCGCCAAGAACATGACGCCCAACGCCAGCGAAATGAAGATGGCGAAGATGCTGGTCGACGACATGTCCGGCGAATGGGATCCCGAACAGTACAAGGACGAATTCAAAGCCGCCGTGATGGAGCTGGTCGAGCAAAAAGCGAACGCTGGCGAGACCGAGACGGTCATCGAGCCGCAGGAATCGTCGCCCGCCTATGCCGACAACGTCATTGACCTGACCGAGCTGCTGCAACGCAGCCTGAAGGGGGGCAAGGGCGCGTCCAAGGCGCCGGCCGGCAAGACGGCGGCCAAGTCCGCCAAGAGCGCAGGCAAGACGGCCACGAAGGCGACAGGCAAGACCGCCAGCAAGGCGACGACGAAGACGACGACCAAGACGGCGGCCAAAACCTCTGGCAAAACGGCAAACAAAACGGCGAGCAAAGCGCGCAAGGCGGCCTGACCATGGCTGACACCCTGAAGAAGTACCGCGAAAAGCGCAACTTCGAGGTCACGTCGGAGCCCGCCGAGGGTGGCGAGGCCAACGAGGACGCGCGCGCCTTCGTCATCCAGAAGCACTGGGCAAGCCGGCTGCACTACGACTTTCGCCTGGAACTGGACGGGGCCATGAAGAGTTGGGCGGTACCCAAGGGACCTTGCTACGACCCGGCCGTCAAGCGCATGGCGGTCCAGGTCGAGGACCACCCGATCGCCTACAACCAGTTCGAGGGGCAGATCCCCGAGGGCCAGTACGGCGCGGGCAAGGTCATCATCTGGGACGAAGGCACGTGGATGCCCGTGGGAGATCCGCGCAAAGGCTACCGGGAAGGCCATCTGAAGTTCGACCTGCAGGGCGTCAAGATGCAGGGCCGTTGGGCGCTGATCCGCCTGAAGGGCAAGGAGTCCGAAAAACAGCCGCCCTGGCTGCTCATCAAGGACCGCGACGATTTTTCGCGGCCAGAGCGGGAGTTCAGCGTGGTGGACGAAATGCCGGACAGCGTGGTGCCGCTGCGCAAAACGGGGAAGGGCGCGAAAGCCAAGCCCACGTCCAAGTCAAACGCCCAGCCCGCCTTGCCAGGCGTAGCCGCCGACTTGCCCGCGCAGCTGAAACCCCAGCTAGCCACGCTGGTGGACGGCGTGCCGAAGCACGCGCCGGACTGGTTGTACGAGATGAAGTTCGACGGCTACCGGCTGGTCGCCCGGATCGAGGGCAAGGATGTCCGTCTGTTCACCCGCAACGGCCACGACTGGAGCGCCAAGCTGCCGCATCTGGTCGAGGCCTTGCGCGAGTTGCCCGCCAAATGGGCGTGGGTCGACGGGGAAATCGTGATGCTGGACCGCGAAGGCATTCCGAATTTCCAGTCGCTGCAGAACGCCTTCGACAACGATCGGACGCAGGACATCGTGTTCTACGCCTTTGACCTGCCGTTCATCGGGCAGCGGGACTTGCGCCAGGAGCCGCTGAGCGTGCGGCGGGCGCTACTGCAGCAATTGATGGACACGGCCGAAGACGATCATCTGCGCTTCAGCGAAGCTTTTGAGGCCGCGCCGTCGGATCTGGTGGCAACCGCGTGCCGGATGGGACTGGAGGGCATCATGGCCAAGCGCCTGTCCTCGCCTTATGTGTCCCGCCGCAGCGACACCTGGGTCAAGGTCAAGTGCGCCCGGCGTCAGGAGTTTGCCATCGTCGGTTATACGGCGCCCAAAGGCAGCCGCGCCGGACTGGGGGCGCTGCTGCTGGCGGTCACGGAGCAGGATGGCAGCCTGCGCTATGCCGGCAAGGTCGGCACGGGCTTTGACGACGCCAGTCTCGTGTCGCTGCAAAAGCGCCTGTCTGCCATCGAGACGGACAAGAAGCCGGTCGCGAATTCGCCAGCCGCCGGCGGCGTGCGCTGGGTCAAACCGGAATTGATCGCCGAAGTGTCGTTCGGCGAATGGACGAGCGGCGGCCACATCCGTCATTCCGTGTTCCGGGGCCTGCGGCAGGACAAGCCGGTGAAGGCGATCTCGCGGGAGAAGGCGGTGCCGGTCGAGGACATCGACGGCGACGCGGGCACCCGCAAATCCGCTTCGAAGGCTTCGTCGGCGACCAAATCCGCAGCCAAATCCACGCCCACCAGCAAAACCGGCCGCGCCAAGGGCGGCAAGCTCACCAATCCGGACCGGGTCATCGACCCGTCCACCAAGCTCACCAAACTGGACCTTGCGCGCTACTACGGGCTGATCGCGCCGCTGATGCTGGAACATCTGAAGGGGCGCCCGGTGTCATTCCTGCGCGCGCCCGCCGGCATCCAGGGCGAGTTCTTCTTCCAGAAGCACCTTGAAGCCGCCATGCCCGGCGTGAAACCCTTGCCTGCCAAGCTCGATCCGGATCATCCGCCGCTGCTTGAAGTACCGACGGCAGAGGCCATCCTGTCTGCCGTGCAGATGAACGTCGTCGAGTTCCACACCTGGAACGCCGTCAAGACCGCCATCGGCAAGCCGGATCGCATGATGCTCGATCTGGACCCGGGCGAGGGCGTCCAATGGCCGGCGATGCAGCAGGCCGCCAACCTGGTGCGCGTGCTGCTGCAGGAAATCGGCCTGCAAGCCTGGCTAAAGACCAGCGGCGGCAAGGGGCTGCACGTGGTCGTTCCGCTGCGCAAGCAGTACGACTGGGACACAGTAAAGCGCTTTTCCCAGGCGATCGTCCAGCACCTGGCCCGCACGCTGCCGCAACTGTTCGTGGCCAAGAGCGGCCCGAAGAACCGGGTTGGAAAGATCTTCGCCGACTACCTGCGCAACGGTTTCGGCGCGACAACGGTATGCGCGTGGTCTGCCCGCGCCCGGCCGGGCCTGGGCATTTCGGTCCCGGTCACGTGGGACGAGCTGGACAAGCTGACGAGCGGAGCGCACTGGACGATCCAGGATGTTCACACCCGGCTGGATATGGGCAACACGCCCTGGGACGACTACACGCCGCAATCGCTAACGGCCGCCATGTCGGCGATGGAGTTCAAGCCATGATGCGTACGCGTGCGCACCTGCCCGGCCGGCTGTCGGGAATTGCAAATCGTTGCATTCGGCCCCCGGCGCGTTGGCACAATGCTCGGAGCAGGATTTTCCTTGTGCAGCACGGATCTCCGAAGGAGGCTCCTTATGCCACCCCGCGTCGCCGCCTCAAGCGTCAAGGACCATCCGGAAGGGTATGGAATCGTCAGCCGCGTCCTGCACTGGCTCATGGCCGTGCTGCTGGCATGGCAGTTCACCAGCGCGGCATCGCGGCAATTCCTGCCGGACACGCCGATCGAGGATTTCTTCTGGGCCACGCATACGTCGCTGGGCCTGTTGCTGCTGATCCTGGTGCTCGTGCGCGGCGCGTGGGCCATTGCCAACTGGGGCAAGCGGCCCGACAGCGGTTTGCTGGCGGGCTTCGGACATCTTGTCCTGTATCTGCTGATGATCGCCATTCCCACGCTGGCGCTATTGCGGGCCTATGGGCGGGGCAGGGGCTATTCCGCCTTCGGCATCCAGATTTTCAGCCCCCGCGATCAGGAGATCGAAGACCTGGTCGAACTCGGCAACGCCTGGCACGGACTGCTGGGCTGGACGCTGCTGGCGCTGGCCGTGGGTCATATCACGATGGCCTTCCTGCACCGCAGGGCGGATGGTCGGCGGGTATTGACCCACATGACCAAGGGCTGACGGCCGGCGGGGCGTCTGTCACGGGAGGAAACCATGCAGCGCGATGAGCTTTTGGCATTGATGATCTCGGTTTCCGCACCCGCTCCCCGGCTGGACGAGTGGGATCGGGTGCTTTCGCTCTATGCGGGATACCTGGAAGGGGTCGCGCCCAAGCTGTCCGAAAAGGAATTGGGCAACTTCATCGGCGCGGGCGCCATGTTCTACCGCACGCTGTGCCAGGCGGATTCCTATCGGCAGGAATCCGTTTGGGGGCGCCGCAAGAAGGAGGGTTAGTCCCCGGATGCAAACGTTTACATGGGCATGGGGCTTGCTGGCCTGCCGGCACGAAACCATTGATTCGTGCCAGCAAATGGCCAGCGAGAAGGACAGTACATGCTACGCAGACGGGTAAGACAGCCAATCCGCCGACTCCCCATCACCCCCGCAGCGACCTTGGCCGGCGATCCGCCGCTAACGGAAGACGCGCCGGATACACAGCGGCCCGCCATCTGGGCAATCGGCGACGTACATGGCTGCTGCCAGTCGCTGGACGCCTTGCTGGCCAGCCCGGAGATCGCGGGCGACCCTGACTGCAGATTCTGGTTCGTCGGCGACCTCGTCAATCGGGGGCCCTCAAACGCGGAGACGCTGCGCCGGGTCATGTCCCTGGGCGACCGGGCCACCGTAGTGCTGGGCAACCACGATCTGCGCGCCCTGGGCGTTGCCGCGGGATGTCTGCGGCCGGACGCCCGCGACACCCTCGGCGATCTGTTCGACGCGCCGGATGCCGAGCTGATGCTGGATTGGCTACGCGCGCAACCCCTCATCCACGTGCAGGACCGTCACGTCCTCGTGCATGCGGGCCTGTATCCCGGATGGGACGTGCTCCAAGCCTTGGCGCATGCCGGGGAGGTCGAGGCCATGCTTCGGGACAGCGAATGGCGCCGCCACATGCGAACGCTATCGGGCGCCGCGCCGCTTGCCTGGAGCGCCAAGCTGGACATGCAGCAACGCCTGCGCTTCATCGTCAGCGCGTTCACCCGCATGCGGCTGTGCACCCGCAACGCGTCGCTGGCGCCCGGCGCCAAGTCCACGCCCGGGCGCTGGCCACGCGAAACCCTGCCTTGGTTCGACCTGCCGCGGCGGGCGGGCGCCGACAAGACCATCGTGTTCGGCCACTGGGCGACGCTGG
Organism: Achromobacter spanius; assembly: GCF_002966795.1. GTDB lineage: Bacteria > Pseudomonadota > Gammaproteobacteria > Burkholderiales > Burkholderiaceae_B > Achromobacter > Achromobacter spanius_D. Next base: position 3,220,791 of record NZ_CP023270.1, on the reverse strand, counting down.
GCTTGCTCGTGCGCTCGGACGCCGTGTGCCTGGACACGGGCTGCGTGACGGGCGGCCCGCTCACGGCTTATCGGCTGTCCGACCGCAAGCTGGTACAGGTGACGCGCGAGGCGCTCGCCCAGGTTGCCTGACCGGAGCCGGTCATGCGAACAGGCGGTACGCCACGCCCAGGCTGAACAGCAGGGCGGTGCCGATGGCGTAGAAAGCCAGCGACAACCAGGCGCTCAGCGGCACGCGTACCGGCGCGTCGGTCTCGGCGTGGCGCCGGGCCGTCAGCGGGTCAGGCAGGACTTCTTCGTTGGCGGCTTTGGGGCTGAAGCGCGGGCGGGTGACGGCGTCTGCGCTGCGGGCCACGGGCGCAATGCCCAGGGAGACAAGGCGGGTGCCGGCGGGAGTCGGCGTCAGAACGGGTTCCGGTGAGCTCATGAAAAGCCTCCGCAGTGAGAGTGGGTGACGAAAGGCGCAACGCCTACAGCAAGCAGCGTGCCCAACCCTTGCCCGTCAGCCGGACGGTCCGCGCACGGCCCACTTCCCGTCTCCTGCCCAAACACTTACGATACGGCAGGCGCCGGGCGTTTCTCGCCGCGCTTGCCCGAATCGACTGACACGTGACGGCCGCATTTCAACCACGGAGCATTCATGAACGGTTACCCAGATACTCTTCTCCTGATCGACAACGAATGGCGCGAGGCCCGCGGCGGCGCGCGCATCGACGTCGTCAACCCCGCCACCGGCCAGAAGATCGGCCAAGTGGCCAGCGCCTCCCGCGAGGACCTGGACGCGGCGCTGGCGGCAGCGCAACGCGGCTTCGAGACGTGGCGCGACACCTCTGCCCACGAGCGCTGCGCCGTCATGCGCAAGGCCGCCGTCCTGCTGCGCGAGCGCGCGGACGACGTTGCACGCCTGCTGACGCAGGAGCAGGGCAAGCCGCTCGCCGAAGCGCGCGGCGAAGTGCTGGCCGGTGCGGACATCATCGACTGGTTCGCCAACGAGGCGCTGCGCGTCTACGGCCGCATCGTGCCGTCGCGCAACCCGGCGGCCCAGCAATTGGTCATCAAGGAACCGGTCGGCCCCGTCGCCGCGTTCACGCCGTGGAACTTCCCGGTCAACCAGATCGTGCGCAAGCTGGGCGCGGCACTGGCCACGGGCTGCTCCTTCCTGGTGAAGGCGCCGGAAGAAACCCCGGCCTCGCCGGCCGCGTTGCTCAACTGCTTTGTCGACGCCGGTATCCCGAAGGGCGTGCTGGGCCTGGTGTTCGGCTCGCCGGCCGAGATTTCCAGCTACCTGATCCCGCACCCGATCATCCGCAAGGTCACCTTCACCGGTTCCACGCCGGTCGGCAAGGAACTGGCCGCCTTGGCCGGTCGCCACATGAAGCGCGTCACGATGGAACTGGGCGGTCACGCCCCCGTGATCGTGGCCGAGGACGCCGACGTCGAACTGGCCGTCAAGGCCTCGGGTGGCGCGAAATTCCGCAACGCCGGTCAGGTCTGCATCTCGCCGACCCGCTTCCTGGTGCACAAGAACGTCAAGGCCGCCTTTGAGCAGGCCTTCGTGGCCCATGCCGAAAAGCTGAAGCTGGGCGACGGCCTGACCGAAGGCACCACGCTTGGCCCGCTGGCCAACGACCGCCGCCTGGCCGCCATGGACAAGATCGTCAAGAACGCGGCCGAGAAGGGCGCGCGGGTGGCAACCGGTGGTCAGCGCGTGGGCAGCGCGGGCAATTTCTTCGCCCCGACCATCCTGACCGACGTGCCGCTCGAGGCCGATATTTTCAACGAAGAGCCGTTTGGTCCCATCGCGGCCATCCGCAGCTTCGAAACCTTGGACGAAGCCATCCGCGAAGCCAACCGTCTGCCGTTCGGCCTGGCTGCATATGGCTTCACCCGCTCGATCAAGACGGTGCACGAGCTGTCGCGCCGCCTTGAAGTGGGCATGCTCTGGGTCAACCAGCCCGCGACGCCTTCGGCTGAACTGCCGTTCGGCGGCGTGAAGGATTCCGGCTACGGTTCCGAGGGTGGTCCCGAGGCGCTTGAGGCGTACCTGGTCACCAAGGCCGTGTCGGTCGTGGGCGTCTAAGTCCGCGTCAGGCCCCGCCTGACTAGAAACAGGCCGTATCCGAGTCACCTCGGATGCGGCCTTTTCGTTGGGGGCCGCGGGTTCGGGTTTTGATTGCGCTTTCCTGCCGGCGCCCATCTTTTGGATGTCTCTCGTCTGGGCGATAGCCGCAGTCGCCTGCATGCGGCAGAATCGGCGCTGCACACTCCGGCGCGCCGCGCCTTCTCTTCTTCGATCCTTTTCGCCGTTCTTCATTTGACAGGGTCGCTTACGCACCGTTGCCGGTCGCGCCCGCCGCCCGCAGGTAAGGTCTCTCTGACCATGTCGCCCCGGAGATAGACGTTTCGATGTTTTCCATGCCGCCCCTCAAGACCCTTGCCCGGCACAAGTCCCACGCCGGCCCGGCCATGAATTGGCTCAAGGAACGCAAGCAGTTCGTCAAGGCGCTGCTGTCCAACCCGGCGGCGGTTGGCGCGGTGGCGCCTTCCAGCGCGGCGCTGGCCGCTGCCATCACGGAATCGATCCAGCCGCGGGCCGGTAAAGTCCTCGAACTGGGCTGCGGAACGGGCGTGTTCACCCGGGAAATGCTGCGTAAAGGCATTGCGCCGTCCAGCCTGGTTCTGGTGGAGCAGGACTCCGACATGAGTTCCAGCCTGCGCAGCCAGTTTCCCGAAGCAGCCGTCCTGCAGGTGCCGGCGCAGGATCTGTCGCGGGACAGCCATCCGGAGCTGCACGGGATCAGCGCGGCCATTTGCGGCCTGCCGCTACGGAACATGAGCGGCGCGCATCACCATAAGCTGCTGACCGCCGTCTTCGAGGCAATGTCGCCGGGCGGCTCCATGCATTTTTTCACCTATGGCGTGAAATGCCCGATCTCGGCGGGGGTGCTGGACGCGTGTGGACTCCACGCGCGGCGGGTGCGCTTTGTGCCGATGAACCTGCCGCCGGCCTCGGTCTATAGCCTGAGCCGGACACGCTGAAGGCGGGACGGGCGCGCAGCGATGCAGCGCGCCCGCGGGTGCGTCTTCTGAGGGGGATGGCTATGCCAGGAACGTCAGCATGCCGTTGCTCAAGTCGTACATTGACCCGACGATCTTGATCTTTCCTTCCTTTTCCAGGCCGGCAAGGATCGGGCTGTTCTTGCGTATGGCCTCGACGGTGTGCAGCACGTTGGTCCGCGCCACGGCGTCCACGAACTGGCCATTTTTGCCGCTCCGGTCTCCTGTGTACTTCGTCGCCTCGACCGCCGGCTTGATGACGTCCAGCAAACCGGTCAGATGGCCGAGCTGGACATTGTCGATCGCCCCGGCCACCGCGCCGCAGGCAGTGTGGCCCATCACCAGAATCACCTTGGCGCCCGCCGCCGCGCAGGCGAACTCCATGCTGCCCAGCAGATCGTTGTTGGAGATGTTGCCGGCGATGCGGCCGTTGAAGGTCTCGCCGATGCCCGTGTCCAGGATGATCTCGGCGGGCGCGCGCGAGTCGATGCAGCTCAGGATCACCGCCGCCGGAAACTGACCCAGGGCGCTGGAGCGCTTCTGCGCAAGATAGTCGTGCTTCTGAGGCTTGCCCGTGCGAAAGCGCGCATTGCCCCGCTTCATCATGTCGATCACCTGGTCCGGCGTCATCGCGTCGCGCTGCGCCTGCGTGAGCGATGCGGCCTGCGCGCCGCCGGGCGCAAATGCCACGCCGGCCATCGCTGCCGCGCCCGCGCCAACGCCGGCCTTCAACCAGCCGCGCCGCCCCAGGTCCAGAGGGTGCCCAGCCATGCAACAATCCTTGATCGCTTCCATGAGGTGTCCCCTATAAGCAGCCCACAACGATAGACCGCGGGACGCGGCTACTCGATGTTGGGCCGGCCACACATGCCGTTTTCGCGGCGAGAGACATTCTGTTCCTGTTTGCGGCAGTGAACAATGGCCGGCGCGTGGCCCTGTTTTTCTTGTTTTCGTGCCGGATGAGTGGCATAGTTTTCCGCACGACGGGCCCCAAGGCGGCTTCGGGGCGGTTCGACAACGAATACGAAAGGTGCCCCATGCGATACCTGTACATCGTATTGATCGTGTTGCTCACGGCGATGGTTCTGTCGTTCAAGATCCAGAACTTCGAATCCGTCACCCTGACGCTCTGGACCTCCACCTTCACTTTGCCGGCGTCGGTTCTCGTCATCGGCGTCTACATCCTGGGCATGCTCACAGGCGGCTTTCTGCTCAGCCTGCTGCGTTCCGCCTTCCGTGGGGCCACCGGCCGTCCCGCCGGTCCCCCCCCCTGAAATATTCCCCAAGCGCCACCCGGTTAGCCGCCGTGCGTCCGCAGTCTGGGCGCGAACGCGTACTTAGGAGCAATCCCGATGAAAAGGTTATTCCTTGTCCTGTCCACGTGCGTGCTGGCCGGCTGCGCCGGCACGGTCGCGACGAAGAACGATCTGGCCAAGTACGGCACGCCGCCCAGTGACGACGACCTGTACCAGTACATGTCGACGCTACGCGATTCCATGCCGCCCACCCGATACGTCAGCTATCGCGACAAGGGATATGCCGAATCCGTGAAGAAGACCACGGTTGTGGGCGAGGACGGCAAACCGGTGTCCGCCTGGCAGTATGACTTTGAAGTGGCCGGCTACGACCAGGCTGGCCCCGACCAGCCGCAATGGACCGCGCGGCGCGTCGTGTTCTTCAACGGCCGCGCGATAGGCGGCTTCGATGCCAATGGGAAGTTCATGCGCACCAGCGCCCAGCCGCCCGCCGCGGCAGCGCCCGCGCCCGCAGCCACGCCGGCGCAGCCGCGCTAGGCCCGGCATTTCCCATTCCGCCGTTCCGGAGAACCCATCATGCACAAGCCTCAGCAGGCCATCCCGCGTCGCCCCCTGACCCTTATCGCCGCAGGCGGCATCCTTGGCCTGGCGGCCATCCTTGCCGGTTGCGCCAACCCGTCCGCATCCTCGCGCGTCTACACCTTCGACCAGGCGCAGCGCGCCCAGACCGTCACCCTTGGCTATGTGATCGGCGTGCGGCCCGTCACCATCCAGGCCAGCCAGACCTCGGGCCTGGGCGTCATCGCCGGCGGCGCGCTGGGCGCCGTCACGGGTAGCGCCGTGGGCGGGGGCTCGGGACGCCGCATCACCACTGTCGGCGGTGCGGTAGGCGGCGCCATGGCCGGCAACGCCATCGAAAACGCCAGCGCGCGCCGGGCGGGCCTGGAAATTACCGTGCGCCTGGACTCGGGCGACGTGCGCGTCATCACCCAGGAAGCGGATGTGCCGATTTCCACCGGCCAGCGCGTCCAGATCGTGACGCAGGGCGGCGTCAGCCGCGTGGGTGGTATTTGACGCGGCGGGAGCGGCATCTGGCGGCGGGCTTTGGCCGGATGCGGTGATTAGGGTGATTATTCTCCGCAGAGTTTGCGGAGAATAGATTGCGAGTGCGGAGATTAGCCGCCATAATCTCCGCATGACACGCGGAGAATATCTTTACATCTGGCAGGCCCCTGACTGGCCGCAATGGCGCTTCGACCTCGAAGCGCTGGCTGGACCCTTGGCCGACGTCAGCCTCGCCCAAGGAATGTTGATGGGGCGGCTACGCGATGTGGGCATGCCGCTGCGCGACCAAGCGAGCCTCGGCGCGCTGACAGAGGACGTCGTCAAGACCAGCGCAATCGAAGGAGAAGTGCTGAACGTGGCTTCGGTGCGGTCCTCCATTGCCAGACGCATCGGCGTGGATATCGGCGCGCTGGCCCCGGTCGATCGCCACGTAGAGGGCGTCGTCGAAATGGTCCTCGACGCGACCGGCAACTGCCATGCGCCCGTCACGCGGGAGCGTCTGTTCGGCTGGCATGCCGCATTATTCCCCACCAGTTACTCCGGCATGTCCCGCATCAACGTGGGGACGTGGCGCACCGACGCCGATGGCCCGATGCAAGTCGTGTCCGGTCCCCTTGGCCGTCAGCGTGTGCACTTTGAAGCGCCTGCGGCAACGCGGGTGGACGCCGACATGCGCGCATTCCTGGCATGGCTGAATGCGCCGGAGCCCGCAGCGGGCCGTTCGATGACGCCGCCGCTGCTCAAGGCCGGATTGGCCCATCTGTGGTTCGTCACCGTGCACCCATTTGACGATGGCAATGGCCGCATTGCGCGGGCCATCGGCGATCTGCTGCTCGCCCGGGCAGACGGCAGTCCGCAACGCTTCTACAGTCTGTCCGCCCAGATCCAGCGCGAGCGCAACGCCTACTACACGATCCTGGAAAACACGCAGAAGCAATCCATGGATGTGACGGAGTGGCTGGCTTGGTTTCTGGCGACGTTGCGCCGGGCGGTGGATCAGGCGCATGAGGTCCTGGATAAGGTGCTGGCCAAGTCGCATTATTGGCAGCGGTGGGGGGCTGAGCCGCTGAACGAACGCCAAGCAAAGTTGCTGAACCGGTTGTTGGATGGATTCGAAGGCAAACTGACCACGAGCAAGTGGGCCGCCATCGCCAAATGTTCGCCCGACACGGCACTGCGCGACATCACCGATCTCCTGAATCGCAACATGCTTCGCAAGTCCCCCGCGGGCGGACGCAGCACCAGCTATGAATTGCCGGATTGACGGCCCGCCGGGCGCCTTAAGATTCACTTCATCCTGTCGCGTATAGTCGGCGCATGCGTATCCTATTGGCCGAAGACGATGTATCCCTGGGCGAGTCGATCGAATCCTGGCTGGAGCTCGACGGCTACGTCGTCGATCGCGTGACGCGCGGCGATCTTGCCGAGACCGCGCTGGCCACGCACGACTACCACTGCGTGCTGATCGACCGCGGGCTGCCCGGCATGACAGGCGACGATCTGCTGCGGCGGCTGCGGTCGCGGCGCAACAATGTGCCGGCCATCATGATTACCGCCCGCGACGCGGTGCCCGACCGCATCGAAGGCCTGGACCTGGGCGCGGACGACTATCTCGTCAAGCCGTTCGACCTGGAGGAACTGTCGGCGCGCATCCGCGCCGCCTTGCGCCGCCGCGACGGCAACGCCACGCCGGCGCTGGAACACGGCGGCGTCTCGCTCGATGTTGCCGCCAAGCAGGTCCGCTACCAAGGTGCGCAGGTCGAGCTGACGGCGCGCGAGTTCGCCATCCTGCACGCGCTCATCCGCCATCCCGGCCACATCGTGTCCCGCGCGCAACTGGAAGAAGCCCTGTACGGCTGGGGCGACGAAGTCGAAAGCAACACGATCGAAGTGCACATCTACAACTTGCGACGCAAGCTGGCGGCGGATCTCATCAAGACGGTGCGGCGCCAGGGCTATCGTCTGGCGGACTGACATGCGCTGGCGCATGACGACATCCAAGCCCCTCTCCAATCCCCCGCGCGGCTATTCCCTGCGGCGGCGGCTGATCGGCACGACGCTCGGCTCCAGCATCCTGGTCGGACTGGTCAGCACGCTCATCGTGCTGGCCATCGCGCGCAAGGAGGTCAACGACGCCTACGACGACTGGCTGGAAGAGGGCGCGCGGCTGGTCCTGGCGCTGGGCGAGGGCAGTATTGGCCGCGTGGCGGGCGAGCGCGCCCCGGCGGACACGCAACCCGCGCTGCGCCTGGACTACCAGTTGGTCTCGCGCACGGGAGAGGTGCTGCTGCGTGGCGAAGACGCACCCAAACGGCCGTTCGTGGATCCCGAGCGACGCGGCGACCGCTATTACGACGTGCGCGCCGACGGCGAGGACTGGCGCGTCTACGTGCGCCATCACGACACCCTGGGGTTTTCGGCGCAGGTCGGCCAAGAGATGGACGAACGCACCGATCTCATCTGGGACATGCTCGAATCGCTGGCCTGGCCGCTGGTCGGCCTGTGGGTGCTGCTGGGGCTGATCAACTGGTTCCTGATCTGGCGGTTGCTCAAGCCGCTTGCGCGCATGACGCGCGGCATCGAAGCCAAATCGCCGACGGACCTGTCGCCCGTCGCTGAGGAGAGCAGGGCGTATGAAGTCCAGTCGATCACGGCGGCGCTGAACCGTCTGCTGGGCCGCCTGGATCACGCGCTGGAAGCGGAACGGCGCTTCACGGCGGACGCCGCCCACGAGCTGCGCACGCCGCTCGCGGCCCTGGCGTCCCGGATCCAGGTGCTGCAACGCAGCCATCCCGCCGAACAGGCCCCGGCGCTTGCCGCCCAATTGCAGCGCCTGCGCGCCGACATGATGCGCACGACCAGCCTGGTCGAAAACCTGCTGCAGCTTGCCCGCCTGGACCCGCAGTCGGCCGATGCCATGCCCCGCGAGCGGCTGGACCTGCCCAACCTGCTGCAGGATGCCGCCGACGCCTGCGCACCCACGGCGGCGGCGCATGGCACGACGATAACGGTTGCCGCCCGCGAGGCCGCACTGGCCGGCAACCGGGACGCGCTCTTTACCGCCTTGCGCAACCTGATCCACAACGCGGTGTCGTACGGCCGCGAAGGCGGGCAGGTGCAGGTCGCTGCCGAACGCGCGGGCCAATATGTCGCGCTCAGTGTGAAAGACGACGGCCCCGGCGTGGCCCCGGCTGATCTCGAACGGTTGACGCAGCGGTTCTACCGGGTGCTGGGCACCGATGTCCCGGGAAATGGCCTGGGCCTGTCCATCGTCGCGCGCGTGGCCGAGATGCACCGTGGAGAATTGCAATTCGGGCCGGGGCTGGACGGCCGGGGGCTGGGCGTCACGCTGCTCGTGCCCATCGACACCGGGGCCTGACGACGACAAATTTCGCGTCCGTGCCCAAGGCTAAGGTCTGCTTCATCTTCGGCGCGTCAAATGGCGCCATGTTCAACAACGAAGCGCAATCCGCGCAAGGAGCTGCACCATGACCCAGACCACCCGTCGTTCCACTTTCATCCGCACGTTCCTGGCCAGCGCGGTGCTGGCCGGCGCTACCGTTGCAGGCGTGGCGCATGCCCAGGGCTACACCGGTCCCAGCACCGGCAAACCGGCGGCTCAAGGTTATAGCGGCCCCAGCACGGTGGCCGTCACCACGGTCAAGGAACTGCTGGCCAATGGCCGCGATGACCAGAACGCCATCCTGCGGGGCCGCATCGTCTCGCACGACGGCGACGATCACTACACGTTCGACGACGGCACGGGCCAGATCCGCGTCGAGATCGACCACGACGATTTCCCCGCCGGCCAGAAGATCGACGACAAGACCCAGGTCGAATTGCGCGGCGAACTGGACCGCGACCGCAACAACGTCGAGTTCGATGTGGACAGCGTCCGCGTGATGTAAAGAGCGTGCGGCGGGCGCATACGGTATTCTGTCGGCCTCAAGTCGATACCCGTACCTGTTTGTCGTGAATCCCGTAACGCCCCCCGCCGCGGTCCAACTGCCCGAAGCCACCATCCGCGCCACCGTCCGGTTGCCCATCCGTCTTGCCGACGGCTCCGAGGCACAGGCGTTGGCGTACAGCTTTCACGGCCTGGCCGACGCCCGCGACCATCTCGCCCTCAAATTCGGTCAGCCCGGCCCGCAACCGCTCGTCCGGCTGCATTCCGAGTGCATGACCGGTGATGTCTTCGGCTCGCTGCGCTGTGATTGCGGCCCGCAATTGCAGGAAGCGCTGCGCCTCATGAGCCAGGAGGGCGGCTATCTGCTGTACCTGCGCCAGGAAGGGCGCGGCATCGGCCTGTATTCCAAGATCGACGCCTATCGGCTGCAGGAATTGGGCTACGACACCTATACCGCCAATCTGGAACTGGGCCACGGCCTGGATGACCGCGACTACACGCCGGCGGCCCAAATGCTGCGCGCATTGGGCGTCGACAATCTGGAACTGCTCACGAACAATCCAGACAAGCGCACCCAGCTTGAACACATGGGCATCCGGGTGAGCGGCTGCCGCCTGACGGGCGTCTATCCCAACGAGCACAACAAGGGCTATCTGCTGGCCAAGGCGCTGCGCACGCAGCACCGGATCGAGCTCGGTCAGACCGAGGAATGATGGCCGCGCCGGCCCGATAACCGGCCGCCGGCCGCGCGAGTTCTGCGCGCGGCGTCCGAAACCGAGTCCGGTCGGCAATCCGCTCCCTTTGCATAGTTCATACGCGCCCACCGGGCGCGTAACTATATGCAAGTTGAATGTGATGTTATAACATTACGACGCTTTGCCGGGGTCGCGGCTCCGCGCGCCGATGCGCGCCAGTCGGCCACCCGGCGACACGCAGAAAATTTCATCCCATTCGAGAAGTCAATGAAGAAGCATCACCACCCGGCGATCCAAAACCGCCGGCAACGCCGGGGCGCGCGCGCGGCCATGGCCGCGATCACCCTGGGCGCCGTCTGCGCCGCGCAAGGCGCCGAAGTGTCCCCCGCAAACCCGCAGTCCGCGCAACGCGTTGCAGTCAGCCCGCAGCCGGTGGAACTGAACCCGGTGGTCGTCACCGCCACCCGCAATGAACAGCGCCGGGACGATGTCGCCTCGTCGATGGAAGTGGTGGACGGCGTCACGCTGGATGAAACGGTGGGCAACACATTCCTGGACCGCCTGAAAAAGAACGCCAGCGTGGACGTGATCCAGTATCCGAATGGATTGGCAGGTATCGGCTTGCGCGGCTTGCGGCCCAATTTCGAGTTCACGATCAACCCCCGCACGCTGGTGCTGATCGATGGCCGTCCGTCCGGCTCGACCAGCTTCACGACCCTGTCGCCCGAGAGCATCGAGCGCGTGGAGGTCCTGAAAGGACCGGCGTCGTCGCTGTACGGCGCCTCGGCCATGGGCGGGGTGGTCAACATCATCACGCGCCGTTCCAGCGGGCCGATCGGCGGGTCGGTGAGCGTGGGTTATGGGTCGTTCGACACCCGGCAGACGGATCTGGCGCTGGGCGGTTCCATCGACGAGCGCACCGACTTCGATCTGGCACTGGGCTACGTGAACCAGCACGGCGACTTTCGGACCGGCGCCGGGGACAAGCGGCCGAACAGCGACTTCCGGCGCACCTCGGGCAAGGCCCGCATCGGCAGCGACCTGACCGACCGCGTGCGCCTCGACGCGACGCTCGACTGGGCCGACCTGAACAACAACGCGCCGGGTCCGGTCAGTTTCGATCCGCCCAACGCGTCCGCCAACCAGACGGACCGGTTGGGCGGCGATATACGCCTGCAGGTCTCGCCGGACGACCACCTCATCACGGCGGTGGTGTATGCCTCGCGCGAAAACTACAACTACATCACCGTGCCGCCCGCGGCATCGCGCTATCGCTCCAGTCGCACCGAATCACGTTATGTCGGCATGCAGCTGCAGGATGTGTGGACGTTGACGCCGCGACACACCTTGACCTACGGCACCGACTGGCAGCGCGTGGAGGCCAATCGCTACAGCTACAACGCGAGCGGCGACCGGCTTGCGCCCTACAGCCCGAATGAACGGCGCGACAGCAACGGCATCTTTGCCGAGTGGGGCAGCCGCTGGCTTGAGGACCGCCTGATCCTGACGCTGGGCGGGCGCATGGACTGGATCGAATCGAGCACCCTGTCCACGCCGTACAAGAACACGTTCTCGCCGGGATCGTCGCGCTTTACCAGTTTCAACCCGCGTGGCGGCGCCGTGTACAAGCTCAATGAATTCTGGCGCGTACATGGGTCCGCCGGCACCGCGTTCGCGCCACCGCAGGGCAGCGAACTGGCCGGCGAAAACGTCGAGTACGCCGGATCCCAGCGGCGCGTCAGCATGGGCAACGCAAACCTCAAGCCCGAGCGCAATCGCAGTTGGGACCTGGGCCTGGGCTATGCCGACGACCGCGTCGACGCCGACCTGACCTATTTCGACTCGCGCATCCGCGATCGAATCCGCTCGGTCATTGTCAGCAATACCCCGCAGGAACGGATCAGCAGCTACGAAAACGCCAATGACTCGCGCATGCGGGGCATCGAGGCACGGCTGGCGGTCGATGCCGGGCAGTGGTTCGGTCTGCCGGCCAACCGCGTCGGCCTGTCGGGCAGCCTTACACGCCTGATCCAGGCGGAAGACTTCGACGCCAGCGGCCCCGTGCCCATCCGCAACGTCGCCAAGTGGAAGGCAAACATGTCGCTTACGGTCAGCAATGGCCGGGCATTGTCGGCCACCGTGACCGCGCGTCACGTCGGTACGCGTTATGACAACGACAACAGCCAGGGCAGCATCTACACCGGCGGGCGCGGCGGCCTGTTCGGCAACGAACCCTTCACCGTGGTCGACCTCTCCGCGCGCTGGAACGTCACGCCCAAGGATTCGCTGCGCTTTGACGTGGCTAACGTGTTCGACCGCGACTACTACGAAAAGGCCGACTACGTGATGCCGGGCCGCGCCTATTACCTGCGCTACACGCGGATGCTGTAAGCCATGGAGATCAAATCCCTGCTGGAAGGCATCGCGCAACTGCTGTTCCAACCCATCATCGCCTTGCTCATCGTCCTGGTGGCATGGACGCTTCTTGCGCTGGGCATGTTCACGCGCAGCGCGGTTCAACGGCTGCGCGGGCGTCGGCCGGCCGTGGCGCACTACACGGCGCGCATCGACGATGCGGCGCAGGCCGCCGCCGATCCGGTGGACATCCGGATCGAACAGGTGCTTGCCCAGGCCGACCATGCCAGCCTCCGGTCGCTCAACGCGGTCCGATTTGCGGTCCGGTGCGGGCCGTCGCTCGGGCTGATCGGCACCCTGATCCCGATGGCAGCCGCACTCAGCGGTCTGGCGCAGGGCGACCTGCCCGCGCTGGCGAATCATATGGTGGTGGCGTTCTCATCCACCATCGTGGGCATTGCCGTCGGGGTGGTGGCGCACGTCATTGTCATGGTGCGCGAAGGGTGGCAGCGGCAGGATCTGGACGCGATCCGGCTGCATGCCGAGCGCGTGCTGCGCCGCCATGAGGCGGCCGCCGACGGAGCCGCCTCGTGAAGCCGCGCATGCGGTTTGCGCGGCGGCACGGCGACAGCGCGGTCCATGACGATCCGCTGGCCGGCGTGGCCAACCTGTTCGACGCGAGCCTTGCCTTCATCGTCGCCATGGCATTGGCGCTGTTTTCGGTGCTGGGGTCGACCGACCTGCTGAGCGACGACGCCAGCTGGACGCTCACGCGCACCACCGCCGATGGAACGCTTGAGGTGGTAAGCAAGGAGAAGCAGCAGATCAAGGTCGAACGCGTGACCGACCAGAAGCTGTCGGGACAGGGCCATCGCCTGGGCACCGCCTACCGGCTTCCCGACGGCCAGGTCGTCTACGTTCCCGAACAAGGCGCGGAGGCGCCCAAATAAGTGATGACATCCAAGTTGAACAACTACCCCGCGTTGCAGCGATGCCTGGCCGTCGCGCGGCTTGCCTTGATGGTCTGGCTGTTGTCGATGCTTGGCATGACGCCGGTACAGGCTGCGCTAGCGGTGCCCGCGCCGCCGCGAATCGCCGTGGTGTCGATCGAAGTTGCCCAGCAGCCGACCACGCTGCGCGCGGCCGTGCAGCGCCTGGCCGGCAAGTTCCAGATCGACCTGTTCGGGCTCGGCGCGGGGCAACTGCCGGGTATCGACGGCGTGGACCTCGGCGCGTATGACCTTGTCCTGGTCGAAGGCGTCGGGCCGAGGCTCGCCCAGTACCGCAGCCAGTTCGATGCGGCGGGCGCGCGTACGCGCGTGCTGGTGATCAACGGGTCGGAATGGCTGCGCGGCAACGTGCCGGCGGACCGCGTGCCGGACGCCATCGTCTATTGGCGCAACGCCACGGTAAGCAATTACGTCCGGCTGTTCAACTACCTGGGGGTGCGCCTGCTGGGAATGCGGGGCGACGTCGAGCCGCCGGTTCGATACGCGGATCACGCCTATTACCACCCGGCGCATGTCCAGGCGTTCGAATCGCGCGAGGACTACCTGACATGGATGCAGCAGCGGCTGCCGGACGCGTCCGGCAGACCGCGGGTCGGCATCCTGTTCTACCGCAGCCTGGCACTGGGCGAGAACACTGGCGTGATCGATGCGCTCATCACGCAAGTCGAACGGCAGGGCGGACTGCCCGTGCCGATCTGGCGCAGCGACAGCCGCGATTCGCTGCAGCCGTTCATGGGACCGGATGGGCGCGCGGCCATCGATGTCCTGATCCTGTGCGCGAGCCAGATCGATTACCGCGACCATCGCGCCGGCGTAGAGCAGGCGAGGGCGCTGGGCGTTACGATCCTGGGCTGCACCACCGATTACACGCGCACCCCCGACGAATGGCGGCGCGACATCGGCGGCTTCGCGCCGGATCGCAGCGGTCAGCTGGCGTTGTCCGAAGTCAGCGGCATCGTCGAGCCCATGATGGTCGGCGCGCGGACCGTGCAACCCGACGGCGCGGTGCGCCATGTGCCGATCCCCGAACAGATCGAATGGCGCGTGGCCCGGGCGCTGGCCTGGGCCCGGCTGCATCGCATGGGCAACTACGACAAGCGGATCGTCGTCGCCTTCCACAGTGAAGCCGCGGACCAGGCGGACGTGGGCAGCGATCCGGATACGTATCTTGACGCGCAGGCCAGTCTGGCCGCGTTGCTCAAGCGTCTGCGTGCCGAAGGCTACGACGTGGGTGACGCCGAACTGCCCGACGCCGCCGAGCTTGCCCGGATGATGGCGCGCGACGCGTCCAACATCGATGGCGGCCTGTGGGATCCGTCCCAGCCGGCGCGCGAACCTGCGCAGACACAGGCCGCGCAGACTGAGATGGCGCGGCGCGTGCGCGACGGCAACGCGGTGCTGCTGCCCGAAGCCGACTACCTGCGCGCCTATGCACGCCTGCCGCAGGCGCTGCACACGCAGACGGAAGCCCAGTGGGGCCCGCCGCCCGGCCGGCTCATGGTGCATACCGATGCCTTTGGAACGCGCGCAATCGTGTTGCCCATCCTGCGATTCGGCAAGGTCGCGCTGATGCCGCATCCGGTGTGGGGTTACCAGCAGGATGCCCGGGCGCTGCGTTCGACGGGCGCGCTGGCGCCGCACCATCAATACATCGCGTTTTATCTGTGGATGCAGCAGGCATGGCACGCCGACGCCTATCTGCCCATCTTCACGCAGCTGTCGCTGATGCCCGGCAAACAGCAGGGGCCCAGCCGCGACGACTGGGTGGGCGCGCTGATCGGCAACGTGCCGCACATCCAGCCCACGCCCTTGCAGGCCAACGGCGGCGTTGGAAACAAACGCCGCACGCAGGCCGTGACGATCGGCTTCATGCCGCCCATCGGCCGTCTGCCGGCTGCGCCGCAAGTGCAGGCGCTGCGGGAGGCGCTGGGGCAGGCGATTGAGGCGGCCAGCCCCGCCACGCAGGACGCGGTGCGCGCGGCGGCGCAGCCGTTTGCCACGGCGCTCGACCTGGACCCGCGGACGGCCGATTGGCCAGCGCTCGCGGCGGCTCTGCAAGCCTATCTGCAGGAATTGGACAGCGCCGTCACGCCGATTGGCGGTCACATCCTGGGACAGGCACCTGCGCCGGACACCGTGGCGAGCATGGTGCAGGCGATGCTGGCGGGCGACTCGGCCGATGCGCCCGCGATCGGCGCGGTGCGCGCCGTGCTGGACGGGAACCCGTCCGCGCTGCCTGCGGAAAGCACCACCCGCATTCGAATGTACGCCGAGCGCATCCTGGCTGCGCCGCGGGAAATGGACGCGGTGATCGGCGCGCTGGCCGGCCGCTATGTCACCCCGGGACCCATGGCAGACGCCATTCGCAACCCCGACGCGCTGCCGTCCGGCCGCAATCCCTACACGACGGAAACCCGCCGCCTGCCGACCAAGCAGGCCTGGGAGCAGGGGGCGAAGCTCGCCGACGAGCTGGTCGCCAACTATCAGCGCGAGCATGGCGGCGCGCCGGGCAAGGTCGCCTTCGTGCTGTGGTCGGGCGAATCCGCCCAGAACGAAGGGATGATCGAAGCGCAGATCATGCGGCTGCTCGGCACCCGGCCCGTCTGGAATCCCCGGGGCGAAGTGATCGACGTGGCGCTGGAAGACCGCGCGGCGTTGGGGCGGGCACGCGTCGACGTGCTCGTCACCACGTCGGGCACCTACCGCGATCATTTCCGCGACAAGATCGCCATGCTTGCCAAGGCCGCGCGGTTGGCGGCGTCGGCGCCCGAGGCTGACAACCCGGTGCGGCAGAGCGAACAAAATACGCGCCGCATTCTGATCGCGGCGGGCGTCGCCCCGGACGTAGCCGCCACCCGCGCCGCGCGGCGCATCTACTCGACCGCGCCCGGCGCCTATTCACCCTCGACCCAATTTGCCATTCAGGCGGGCGCCGAATGGACCGACGAACGGCTGGCCCGCCTGTATATGGACCGGCTCGGCCATGCGTACGGGGAAACGGACTCGGGCGCCGCCGACGCCGAGGCTTTCGCCGCCCAGCTCTCGGGCGTGGACGCCGCCGTTTTCAGCCGCAGCTCGAACGCCTATGGCCTGCTGGATACCAGCATGCCGGCCGCGTATCTGGGCGGCATCGGCATGGCGGTGCGCCAGCAGACCGGACGCCAGATCAGCAACTACGTGGCCGATACGCGAAACATGCGGCGGGGAGAAGTGCGGATGGAAACGCTGTCGCGTACGTTCAATCGCGAGCTGGCCACCCGTTACCTCAATCCCGCGTGGATCCAGGCGATGCAGGGCAGCGGCTACAACGGCGCCCGGTACATGGCCGAGCTGCCGGCCAATCTGCTGCTGTGGGATACGACCACGCCCGACCTCGTCAGCGACGCGGATTGGGCACAGGTCAAGGAGGTGTATGTCGACGACAAGCATGACCTGGGCCTCAAAGCGTACCTCGAGGCCAGCAATCCGGCGGCGCGCGAGAAGCTGATCGAGACGCTGCTGGCAGCCATCGACCGGGGCGCCTGGAAGGCCGACGCGCAGCAGCGCAGCGAATTGGCTGCGGCGTTGGCGGACAGCAAACAAGCCGCGCCAAACGCCTGCGCCGCAACGGACTGCGGCGCATCCCCGGGGGCACAACAGGCGCCGGCGCGAGCGCCGGGCGGCCAGACGGCCAATGAGACGGGCGACCAGGCGGGCGACCAGGCGGGCGAGGGCGCCGTCGTCGAAGGCTATGCGCTGCAAACGCGCCAGACCGCCGACGCGCCGGATCCCGCCGCTTCTCGTCATTGGCCGCTGGCGCTGATCGCCTTGGCGGCCATATTGGCAGGCATGCTCCGGCGCCCAAGATGGTGACGCGTTGAAAGGGCTGTGCACGCATTGCCATGCGCTGGCGAACGGCGGCCGAGTCGAGGCGCACCCGCGTCTGATGTACCGTGGCGTCCAGTTGGTGGACGCCACGGCGCCGGAACATGCCGGCCGCCGCCATGCGCATTTTTCGTGCTCGGCCTGCGGGACGCTATGGATCCGCTCGTACGACCGATGGGGCGCTGCCTACGGAATGCAGCTGAACCCGAACCAGATCAAGCTGTGATTCCGGGGTTCCTTGACCTAGGACAAACCCTTATACTCTGGGCCGGTCATTGAGACGCATTGCTGACTGAGTGGCCGTCTCGTTTTGGAATCCCTTATGAATCAACAACATAAAGACCTGTCCGCGCTCGCAAAAGCGTGGCTGTTTGTGCTGGGCGCGTGCATTCTGGCCGCCGGGCTCTTTTTCGGTTACCACGGCGCACGCCTGGTGGCCCTGAATGGAAGCTGGTATTTCGTGGTCTGCGGTGTGGTGCTTGCCATCTCCGGCATCCAGATCGCCCGCCGCCGTCCCAATGGCGGCCTGCTTTTCGCGCTGGCGTTGGTCGGCACCGCCGTCTGGGCGGTCATGGACGTGGGCCTGCAGTTCTGGCCGCTTGTGTCCCGCGTCCTGGTGTTCGTGGGATTCGGCATCCTGGTTGCGCTGTCGCAGCCGCTGCTGCGCCGCGCGCAAAAGCTGCCGGCCAATCCGGCGCCGTCCCGCATTGCTTCCGCCGTGCTGGCGCTGGCCTTCATCGCGACCGTGGCCGGCATGTTCGTGCCGCACGCGCCGGTTTCGCAAGGCGAGACCCTGGCGCTCAAGCCCGTCGCACCCGGCCAGGAGCAGAAGGACTGGGCGCACTACGGCAATACCGCCGGCGGCACCCGCTTTGCGGCGCTGGACCAGATCACGCGCGACAACGTGAAGGACCTTGAGGTCGCCTGGACCTACCGCACGGGCGACACGCCCGTCAGCCCCGGTGGCGGCGGCGCCGAAGACCAGCAGACCCCGCTGCAGATCGGCAACCGCGTGTTCCTGTGCACCCCGCACAACAACGTGATCGCGCTGGATGCCACGACCGGCAAGGAACTCTGGAAGGTCGAGATCAACGCCAAGCAGAAGAAGTGGATGCGTTGCCGCGGCCTGGCCTATTTCGATATCGATGCGCCGCTTGAGCAGCCCACCGTCGAAGGCGCGACGCCGGTCAAGGCCGTGAGCCTGGACGCGGGCGCCGCCTGCCGCCGCCGCATCCTGATGAACAGCGTGACGCCCGAGCTGATCGCGCTGGACGCCGACACGGGCGCCTTCTGCGCCGATTTCGGCAAGGAAGGCCGCGTGGACCTGCGCGCCGGCATGGGCAAGGGCGCCGACAAGGGCGAGTACTACCCGACCTCGGCTCCGACGCTGGCCGGCACCACCATCGTGATCGGCGGCCGCGTGGCGGACAACGTCAGCACCGACATGCCTGGCGGCGTGGTGCGCGGCTTCGACGTGATCACCGGCGAGCTGCGCTGGGCCTTCGATCCGGGCAATCCGGAAGACCAGGCCGCGCCCGCCGACGGCCAGACCTACGCACGCTCGACCCCGAACGTGTGGGCGCCGATGTCGTATGACGCGCAGTCGAACACGGTGTTCATGCCGGTCGGCAGTGCCGCCGTCGACCTGTGGGGCGTGAAGCACACCGCGCTTGACCGCAAGTACGGCGCCTCCGTGCTGGCCGTCGACGCCAGCACCGGCCGCGAGAAGTGGGTCTACCAGACCGTGCACGACGATCTGTGGGACTTCGACGTCCCGATGCAGCCGTCCTTCGCCGACTTCCCCGTCGATGGCAAGACCGTGCCCGCGCTGGTGTTCGGCACCAAGGCCGGTCAGATCTTCGTGCTGGACCGTCAGACCGGCAAGCCGCTCACCCGTGTCGAAGAGCGCAAGGTGCCGGCCGGCAACATCCCCGGCGAAACCTACTCGCCGACCCAGCCGTTCTCCGTCGGCATGCCTTCGATCGGCGCGAACGACATGAAGGAATCGGACATGTGGGGCGCCACGCCGTTCGATCAGCTGCTGTGCCGCATTCACTTCAAGTCCAAGCGCTATACGGGCCTGTTCACGCCGCCGGGTACGGATCCGTCGCTGAACCTGCCGGGTTCGCTGGGCGGCATGAACTGGGGTGGCATCTCGATCGACCCGGTCAACGGCTACCTCTTCATCAACGACATGCGCGTCGGCCTGGAAGTGCAACTGGTCGAAGCCGGCGCCAACGCCAAGAAGAGCGACGGCAATGAAGCCGCCGCGATCCAGGGCCCCGTGGCCCTGTCCGGCACGCCCTACGCGATCAACGCCAAGGTGCGCTTCATGTCGCCGCTGGAGATCCCGTGCCAGGCCCCGCCGTTCGGTACGCTGACCGCCGTGGACCTGAAGACGCAGAAGATGGTCTGGCAGGTGCCGGTCGGCACCGTGCAGGACACCGGCCCCTTCGGCGTCAAGCTGGGTCTGCCGATCCCGATCGGCATGCCCACCATTGGCGGCACGCTCGCCACGCAGGGCGGCCTGGTGTTCATCGCCGCCACGCAGGACTACTACCTGCGCGCCTACGATGCCGGCACGGGCAAGGAAGTGTGGAAGGTCCGCCTGCCGGTCGGCAGCCAGGGCACGCCCATCAGCTACAAGTCGACCGCCGATGGCAAGCAGTACATCGTCATCTCGGCCGGCGGCGCCCGCAACTCGCCCGATCGTGGCGACTACGTGATCGCTTACGCATTGCCGGGCAAGATCTGAATGGTGCGGTAAGCCCAAGGATCAAGGCGCTCTTCGGAGCGCCTTTTTCTTTGGTTCAAAGCCGGGATTGCAACGCGCGGGTGCGGTACAGCATGTACAGCGCCACCGGCGCGCCCACCAGACCGATGACCGCGTTCAGGTGAAAGACGTGACGGCTCCACGGCAGATGCACCACCAGATCCGCGGCTAGACCCAATGCCGCGCCGGTCAGGCCGGCGGCGGGCAGCAGCACGCGGTGGTCCGCCGTGCGCATGATCGCGCGCGCGACCTGCGCCGCTACCAGCCCCAAAAAGGCCACCGGCCCGCAGTACGCGGACACCAGCCCGCACAGCCAGGCCGCCGCGAACAACGCGCCGCGCTTGACCGCCGCGACGCGCAGCCCCATCGACTGCGCATAGCGCTCGCCCAGCAACAGCCCATTGAGCGGTTTGACCAGCAGCGCGCACGCCGCCATGCCGGCAAGCAGACCCGGCACCAGGATCTGCAACTGCTGGCGCGTGGCGCCCGCGAAACTGGCGTCGTCCCAGACCTTGAAGGCGCGCGCCTGCGTTTCGTCGATGAAATGCATCAGCACGCTGATCAGGCCAACCGCCAGATAGCCCAGCATCAACCCCACGATCAGCAGCGTCACAAGACCAATGTTGCGCGAACGCCGGGCCAACAGCAGCAGGACCAGGGTGGACCCCGTGATCGACGCCACCGCCATGCCCACGTCGCCGACCAGGCCGTAGCGCAACAGGAAAGCGTTGCCCGCCACGCCGGCGAACGTGACCAGCACCGCGCAGCCCAGGCGTGCGCCGTGCACGATGCCCAGCACGAACGGATCGGCGAGCGGATTGCGAAACAGCGTCTGCAACATCAGCCCGGCCACCCCCAGCGCCGCGCCGGACATCATCGCGTTGACGGCCCGTGGCGCGCGAAAGCCCAGCACGATGTCGCGCCAGGCCGGGTTGTCCGGCGTGGTGTCCGACAGCAGCGACTGCAACACGGCCTTCAGCGGAATCGCGACGCTGCCCAGCGTCAGTTCCGCGACGAACAGTAGCGCGATCAGTGCGGCAAGCAGCGGGAAGGCGAACCACACGGGCGCGCGGCGGACAGGGCGGGGCAGGGCCATCTGACCCGGCACGGAAACGGAAGGGATCATGGAAGCCTCCGCAGGAATTCATACTGGCCGTCAGCCATCGGCAGGACGGCGGGATGCAGGGCGCTGATGGCTTCGGCCAGCTGCACATGGGGTTTGGTCATGCTCTGGTCCTGATAGGGACTGGCCCAGGCGCCGGTGTAGCCGCGGTCCCAGGCGTAGACCTGTCCCGTGGCGGCCGGCCGGAACCAGCCATGCAAGGGATTCGTGCGCGTCCAGGCATCGATGTCCGGCTGGCCGCCCAACGTGCCAAGCCAGACGTCGGCCGTCGCGCCATCTGCGTAGATCGATTCAAAGGGCACGTACACCAGGCTGCTGGGGCTGGCGTCGCCCAGCACATAGTCGCCACCCGCATCGCGGATCAGTTGTGCGCGCTGGTTCGCCGCGCCGAAGGTCTCGAACGTGGCGCGGCCCGCGGCAAAGCCCGACATCACGGCGGGACGCGCCGGCACGTCCTGCACCAGGGCGGCCAGCCGCCGGTATTCCGCCTCGATGCGGTCGAAGCGATCGTTCGCCCGCGCTTCCCGGTTGCCCAGCAGGGCAAGCAACTTGAGCCATTCGGCCCGGCCCAATGGATGGGTTTCGTGGTGGTCCGCCTGCGGCAGGGCGCGCACGCCCAGTTCCCACAGGCGCGGATGCATGTTGGCCGCCGGATAGGCGGAATAAAAGCTCAAGTACACGTCGGGCTTGACGGCCATGACCTGTTCGATGCTAGCGTGGCCATAGCCCCACATGTCGTGGACCAGTCCGGCCTGGATCCGCTCACGGATGGCGGGCACCGTGGCGCTGCGCACATTTTCCGAGCCCACCAGAACATCCACCATGCCCAGCTCGTCCAGCGCGCCCAGGATCGCCGAGTTGCCGGTCACGAGCCGCTGGATAGGCACCTGGATTACCGGCACGTGCGGGTCATGCGGCGGCGCCGGCGTGCCGCACTGGACGAACAGGAAGTCCAGCACCTCGCCCGTGGCCACGCTGGGCGTGAAGCGCACGCGCTTGAAGTTCGGCCCGTACTCGACCTGCAGCTGCGACGAATGCCTGAACGCCACCTTGTCCGGAAAGTAGTCCACGCCGGGTTGATAATCGTCCACGCAGGCGGCCTGCAGGTTGTGCGCAGGGCCGACCGCCCCCACCGTCTGACGGGGCAGCGCCTGCACGGGCGGCGCGGAAACCTGCATGCACCCCGCAAGCAGCGTCGCCAGAAGCGCGCCCGCCATGCAGGCCTGAATGGCCCGCCTCGTTGCCGTCATGCCTGTCCCCGCGCAACAGCCGCCATTCGTAACGCCGAGGCCACTTCCGCCAAGGTGCCGTGCCGCGAGACGCCGCCCGGCGCCAGCGACAGCGCATAGCCATCGTCCAGCACGTCGATGGCCGGCGTGGCGTCGTCCTGCACGCAGTAACCCAGGCGCTGCAAGGCGCGCTGCGCCCACACGCGCCGCACGCCGCCGCCGTTCACGCGTATCGGAATCGCGCCGCCACGGCCCACGCGCAATTCGCCCCGGTCCAGATCGAACGCCAGGCCATCGGCGGAAAATGCCGCCGACAGCGCGCCGTTCAACGCCAGGTCTTCGGGCGCGCCGGTGTGCAGGCGGCGCTTGCCGTCGATGAGCCACAACGCATCGGCGTACCGCAACGCAAGCTCCAGATCATGCGTGGAAAGCACGATGCTCAACTGTTGCTGATGCGCCAGGTCCTGCAACAACTGCATCAGTTCGATCCGGCGCGGCAGATCCAGAAAGGCGGTGGCCTCGTCCAGCACCAGCAGCCTGGGCTGCTGCGCCAGCGCGCGCGCGATCATGATCCTCTGACGCTCGCCGTCGGACATGTGCGACACCAGCCTGGCCGCCAGCGACATCGCGCCCGCCTGCAACAGGGCGGTCTGCACGATGTCGTGGTCGGCCTTGCGCAGCCTGCCGCCCCAGCCGATGTGCGGATAACGGCCCAGGCACGCCAGCTCGTAGCCCGTCATCAGCATCGTGTCCACGCGATCGGTCAGCACCACCGCCAAGAGCCGCGCACGTTCACGGCTCGACTGCGCCGCCAGCGGCCGGCCGTCCAGCAGGATGTCTCCCGCCAGCGCGGGCTGCATGCCGCATAGCGTGCGGATGAGCGTCGACTTGCCCGCGCCGTTGGCCCCGATCAGGCACACGAAGTCTCCGCGCGGCGCATCCAGCGCGTAAGGACCCAGCAGCGGCCGGCCGTCGTAGCCGGCCACCAGGCCTTGCGCAAGCAGTGCCATCAGAGCCGGACCCCGAACGACACCATGACCGTGCGCGGCGCGCCGGGATAGGTGGGCACGAAGGCGCCGCCTGATTCGTAGTAACGCTTGTTGGTCAGATTCTGGACCGTCAGTTGCAGCCGGTACCGATCGGCCGGCCCAAAGCGGTAGATCGCGTTGGCATCCCAGCGGGTGTAGGAGGGCAGTTCAAAGCTGTTGGCGGTGTTGGCCTGGCGCGCGCCGACGTAGGTGGCGCCCAGGCCAAGCCGCAGTCCGCGGGCCCAGCCTTCAAGGTCGTAGGTCGTCCAAAGGCTGGCCGAACGGCGCGGCGCGTTGGCGACCAGATTGCCCTGGATGGCAGGGTCGCTGTCCTCGGTAATCTCCGCCGTCAGATGCGTATAGCTGGCCAACAGGCGCCATTGCGGCGTGATGGTGTAGGGCACATCCAGCTCCCAGCCGCGGCTGCGCTGCTCGCCCACCTGAATCACGTAGTTGAAATCCTCCGGGTCGCTCACCACGCCATTGGTGCGGCGGATGTCGAAAAGCGCGATCGTGGGCTCCAGGCGGCCGTCCAGCAGGCTGAACTTGGCGCCCACTTCAAACTGCTCGCCGCGCGAGGGCTCGGGCAGGCTGCCACTGCGCAGCATGCCGCCGCCGGGCTCGGTCAGGAAGGACTTGGACCAGCTCCCGTACAAGGACACTTCCTCGCGCGGCGTCCAGGTCAGGCCGATCCGCGGGGACCAGGCATCGTCCGAGCGCTTGAGCGCGCCATCCGTTGCCAGATACTCCGCCTCGCCCGTCGTGCGGGCGCGGTCATGGCGCAACCCCAACAACAGACGCCACTGCTTGCCGAACGACATTTCGTCCTGCGCGTACAAGCCGACGTTGTGGCTCGTGTAGCGCGACGAATCGTAATGCTGCAGCGGCCCGGTCTGCACGCCATGCACCGGATTCCACAGACTGATCGGCAGGTTGACGGGAAATCCCAGGCGGTTCATGTAGGCATCGGCCGTGAAGTCCCAGTCGTCGTAGTTGTAGTCGGCGCCGATCAGGACGCGATGGCCGACCGGCCCGGTGGTGAACCGCCGCGACGCCTCGGCCAGCACCGACGTGTCCTTCTGCGTGTCGATGCTGCGCTGGAACCGGCGATTGACGATGGGATCGCTGGTGTCGGCCCCGCTGACCGGCGGAAACCCGTACGCATACCAATGCGCGTCGGAGCGCGCCCAGGACCCCTGCACACCCGCGCGCAAGTCCCATCCGCTCTCGAACTTGTGATCGAGCACCAGACTGGCCAGCGCGCTATCGTTCTTCAGCTTCGCATCCCGCTCGCCGTAGTTGTAGTGAATCGGGACGTCCAGGAACAACGGGCTGTTGCCGAAGCCCCGATCGAATGCCGCCTCCTTGTGCCCGAACTCGAATTCCGCCGTGACCGTGGTGCGGGAAGAGGGCGTCCACTGGAACACGGGCGACACGAACTGCGTCTGGTTGTCCACGAAATCGCGGAAGCTGTGATTGCTTTGCAGGGAGCCGGTCAGGCGGTAACCCAGTGTCTCGCCCAAGGGGCCGGTGCTGTCGATGGTGGCGCGGTAGAAGTCATACCGGCCCGCCGTGAAGTCGATGTCCGTCTGCGCCTTGTCCAGCGGCTTCTTGGTCACGATGTTGACGACGCCACCGGGTTCGAAGCGGCCATACAGCGCCGATGCGGGGCCCTTCAGCACCTCGATCTGCTCGATGTTCACCAGTTCGTCGACCGGCGCGAAGACGCTGCGCCGAAACCCGTTCTTCAGATTCGCGGACGTCGCAAAGCCCCGCAGGCGAAAGCGGTCGTTGCTGCCGCCCCAGCCGACCTGGCTGGTCACGCCCGGCACCGTGCTGACTGCGCCGCCCAGCGTGGTGACGCCGCGATCCTCGATCAATTCCCGCGTCACGGTCTGGATGGAGAAGGGCGTTTCCTTGACCAGCGTGTCGCTCTTGTTGGCAGTGGGCGCCACAAAAGCGCGGTAAGGGCGTTCGCGCGTTCCGATGACGGTGATGGTTTCGAGCTTCTGGGTCGAATCGTCCGTCGATTCCGCCGTTTCGGCCGAGAAAGCCTGCAGTGGGGCGATGGCGAGCGAAATCAGGGCAAGGCTGGTCCGCTGCCGGCGGTTGCTGCGGGCAGTGGCGCCCGACAGGTCAGAACGCATGAACTTCTCCGAATGAATGCGCGGGCGTTTGCGGCAATCCCCCTGGATGCCTGGCCGGACGCATCTGACGGCCCGTTGTCTCCCTCTGGAGCACAGGCGTCTTGTTTTAAAAATCGAATGTTATAACGTAACAGACGATTTTCAAATGGTGGAGCATTCGAAGGGCCGTGCGTCACGAGTGACGGGCGGGGCGCGCCAGCTATTCGCTGTGGCGGTGCTTGCCCGTCTTGATGAAGAGATCCGAGAAGCTTTCCCAGTCGCTGAGGTACACGAACATCTCTCCCTCATCGCCTTCGCAAAGGGCCGATCCCCGGCTGCTTTCTTCCCAGAACGAGAAGAAGGGAAGGCGGCGAATGTCGTCCAGGCGCACGAGCCGGTCTTTCACGACGGTCAGGCCAAAGTAGGTGGTGGTCATCTCCGCAGCCCCTTTATAAGTCGCTGAAAAATAAGGATCTTAGTCGGGAAGGCATGCGGCCTGGAATAGCCGGAAGACGTAGTGCGCATTGGCCGGCACTAACAAAAGGTAATAGATAATCCCCGCCGACATGCGGCAAGATAAACGAATATCGCATCAAGCAGGACGACTTGTCCCGCGCTTGGACAGCACACCCTCAGCGTCACCGCCGGCATTCGCCGCGTGCATTTCCACTTAGATATGACAGGCATTTCGTGATACCCATGCGCCGGCGCACCGGCGTCCCGTCTTGAATACCGGGCAGTACGGAGGGGCACGTGAAGCAGCAACTGAAAGTTGGATTGACGGTGGCCGGCGTGCTTCTTGGCGCCAGCGCGCTGGGCGCCTATGTTGCGGGATTCAGCTTGACGCCAGAGCCCGCGGCTGTCGTGGCCACGCTTGGCGACGGCAAGCAGGGGCCGGCCGGCATGGCCTGGATTCCGCCTGCGGAATTCCTGATGGGCAACAACCACAAACTCTCGCAACCGAACGAGTTGCCTGCGCATCGGGTTCGCGTCACCGGTTTCTGGATGGACACCCACGATGTCACGAATGCGGAATTCCGCCGTTTCGTCGATGCCACGGGCTATGTGACGACGGCGGAGCAAAAGCCGAAGTGGGACGATTTGAAAGTGCAGCTTCCCCCGGGCACACCGCGTCCGGACGACACCTTGCTGGTGCCGGGCGCCATGGTCTTTATCGGGACCGAATCGGAAGTGTCGTTGCGTGACTACAGCCGCTGGTGGCGGTTCGTTCCGGGCGCGAATTGGCGTCAACCGCAAGGTCCGGGTAGCAGTATCGCCGGCAAGGATGACCATCCCGTCGTCCAGGTTTCCCACGACGATGCGCAGGCGTATGCAAAGTGGGCAGGCAAGCGTCTGCCTACGGAAGCGGAATGGGAGTTTGCCGCGCGAGGCGGCTTCGAACAGGCCACCTATGCCTGGGGCGACGAACTCAGCCCCGGCGGCAAGCCCATGGCCAACATCTGGGATACGCAGCAACAGCAGCCGTTCCCGGTGGTCAAGGACGAGAAGATCCAGGTCGGCACAACGCCGGTCGGCACGTTCCCTGCCAACGCGTACGGCCTTTACGACATGGCGGGCAACGTCTGGCAGTGGACTGCGGATTGGTACCGCGCGGATGCGTTTCGCATCCAGGCCCAGTACCGCCAGCCGCCACAAGACCCCGCCGGACCCGCGGACAGCTTTGATCCCGACGACGGCAACGTCCCCGCCTCGGCGCCCAAACGCGTCACGCGCGGCGGTTCTTTCCTGTGCAGCGACACGTATTGCATCAGCTATCGCGCCAGCGCGCGGCGGGGCAACGACCCCTTGAACGGCATGTCGCACCTGGGTTTTCGCACGGTGATGACGCCTGAACAATGGAAGCAGGCGCAAAGTCAGTCGGGACGCGTCGCCAGCCGTTGAACCCTTGCCGGGCATCCGTCCCGGTGAGCGAACCCGTTTGCAGTGGACAAGAGGGTCAAGCATGGCGCAGCGCGATGGAATTCTGGCTTTGGAAGCGGCAATATCGCAGGAGGTCCTGGGACAGGCGGCGGTGATACGCCAAATGCTGATCGCACTGGTGGCCGACGGCCATGTGCTGCTCGAAAGCCTTCCCGGGCTGGCCAAGACTCGCATGGTCAAGGCCCTGGCGTCGCACCTGGCGGCCGACATGAGCCGCATCCAGTTCACGCCCGACCTGCTGCCGTCGGACATCACCGGGGCCGATGTGCTGCAGCAGGACGCCGAAGGGCGCAATCGCATCGCGTTCCAGGCCGGACCGCTGTTCGGCAACCTCATCCTGGCCGACGAGATCAACCGCGCGCCGGCCAAGGTGCAGTCGGCGCTGCTCGAAGCCATGGAGGAAAGGCAGATCACGGTTGGCAGCAACACGCGCAAGATGCCCGAGCTCTTCATGGTGCTGGCCACGCAGAACCCGATCGAGCAAGAGGGTACGTATCCGTTGCCAGAGGCCCAGATGGATCGCTTCCTGATGAAGATAAAGCTGGACTATCCCGGCGCCGAGGACGAAATGGCGATGTTGGCGATGCTGCGCGGCGCGCCCCAAGTCGACGGCGCGGCAGCGCGTACCGAGGCGGCCCGCATTTCCCAGGAAACGCTCTTCGCCTGCCGCATGGAGGCGGCGGCGGTGCACGTGGCGCCGGCGGTGGATCGCTATACGGTGGACCTTGTGAACGCCACGCGTCGCCCCGCCGACCATGACGCGGATCTGGGCCGATGGATTCAAGTCGGCGCCAGCCCGCGCGGCGCCATTGCGCTGGACCGAGCCGCCCGCGTCCATGCGTGGCTGGAAGAGGCCGACTTCAGCGCGCCGGACGACGTACGCGCGGTGGCCCACGCGGTGCTGCGCCATCGCTTGCACCTTTCCTACGATGCCGTGGCCGACGGCATTACGGCAGATCAGGTCATCGATCGTCTCCTGGACGTTGTCGCCGTGCCGGCGTAGGGGCTCCCATGAATCGCGCGCCGCACCCCGTCCATCCGCCGCTGTCCGAGTTGATCGCACTGGAGGCTGCGGCGAGCGGATTGTCGTTTCTGGCGAACCAACCCCTCAGCAGCGTGCTGGCAGGGCCGCATGGGTCCCGGCTGCGGGGCCGGGGGCTGGATTTTGCGGAGCTTCGGCGTTACGTGGCCGGTGATGACCTGCGCCGCCTGGACCTGCGCGCATCGTTGCGCTACGGCAAGCCGTTCGTGCGTTCGTACACCGAGGAACGTGACCGTCCCGCGATGATTGTCGTGGACCAACGCATGAGCATGTACTTCGGCTCGGTGCGCGCCTTCAAATGCGCCGTCGCGGCACGGCTGGCGGCGATCGCCGCGTGGATTGCCTACCGGGGAGGGGACCGCGTCGGCGGTCTGGTGTTCGACGATGGCGGGGTAAAGGCGTTCAAGCCCTTGCGCAGCCGCGACCGGATCCGTGCATTCCTGGCTGCAGTGGCGTCGGCGAATGCCGACCTGTCCGCCGAGCGGCCGGATGCGCCGGCCGGGCAGGGCTTGAACCGTGCGCTGCGCGGCGCGCTCCTACACGCGCCGCACGATTGCCTGGTCTGCGTCATCAGTGATTTTGCCGGCGCGGACGACGACACCTTGCGCATCCTGCGCCTGCTGGCGGCGCACAACGATGTGCTGGGCCTGCTGGTGTTCGACCCCATGGCGCAGCAATTGCCAAGCAGCGGTCGGCTGGTGGTCACGCAGGGCGAACTGCAGCTGGAAGTCGCGGTGGGCCAACGGCGCGAACGCGAGCCGCTGGCGAATTTCTTTGGTGACCGTCTTCGCCGGGTGGCGGATGTGCTGCACCGCAGCCGCGTGCCGTTGCTGTCCATCAACACGGCAGAGGACGAATTGCCTCAGTTGCGGCGCGAACTTGGCAGGCAGGCGACGGCGGCAGCCGCGCCCCGGCAAAGGGAGAGCCCAGCATGAGCGAGGCGCTGCCGGGTCTGGATCAACTGCGCGAGTTGCCGTTGCCGGCGGTCGTGCCGTACTGGCCCGAAACGTGGGGCTGGGCCGTTCTGGCCGTCGTGCTGCTGGCCGGCGGCGCCTGGGCGGCAGCGGTCATCTGGCGCCGTCGTCATCGCAATCTGTATCGGCGCCAGGCGCTGGAAGCGTTGCGGCGACTGGCTCAGGCCGCGGCGGCGGATCCCTTGGCGGCGCGTGGCCTGCCTGCGCTGCTCAAGCGCACGGCGCTGGCTGCCCAGCGGCCGGATGGGCGCGCCGCGGTGGCGTCACTGAGTGGCGAGCCGTGGATCCGCTACCTGGAGCACGACGTGCCGGCGGGCTTTCCTGAACACGCGCCTGAACTGATGCGGCTTCTGGCCTATGCGCCGGACGACGCGGTGCGCGGCCTGGACGGCGCGGCGTTGTCGCAGTTGTTCCGGGCCAGCCGCGAATGGATGGTGAAGCATCATGTGGAGGCTTGAGTATCCCTGGTTGCTGGCCGCTGCGCCGCTGGCGTTGGCCGCGTATCGCTGGCTGCCCGCCTATGTACAGCAACGCAACGCGCTGCGCGTCCCGTTCTTTGATTCCGTTGCCGCGATCATCGGGCAAACGCCGTCGCGGCCGGGCGTGCGGGTCCGCGCTGGCCAGCTCTGGCTGAATATCGTGGTCTGGCTGCTGATGGTGGTGGCGCTTGCGCGTCCGCAATGGGTCGAGCCGCCGCTGACGCACACCGAGGCGGTTCGAGACGTCCTTCTGGCCGTCGATATCTCACAGTCGATGGACACCGCTGACTTCCGAAACGCCCAGGGGCATCCCGAATCAAGGTGGACGGCGGTCAAGGCCGTGGTGGCGGACTTCATCGCCAAGCGGCCAGATGACAGGCTGGGGTTGATCGTATTTGGGACCAGTGCCTATCCGCAGGCGCCGCTGACGGGCGACCACGTTGCGCTGACGTTGCTGCTGGATCGGACGGCCGTGGGCATGGCGGGTCCCAACACGGCCATTGGCGACGCCATCGGCCTGGGCATACGGATGCTGGATGCCGCGAAAGAGCGGGACAAGGTATTGATCCTGTTGACCGACGGCAATGACACCGGCAGCGCCGTACCGCCTGCGCGCGCCGCCGCGTTGGCGGCACAGCACCACATCATCGTGCATACCATCGGCATTGGCGATCCTGCCGCGACGGGCGAGGACCGCGTCGACTTCGGCATGTTGGAGGGAATTGCGCGCGCCACCGGCGGGCAGTTCTTCAAGGCGGAAGACCTGGCCAGCCTGCAGTCCGTGTATGCGACGCTGGACCGCATCACGCCGCGCGAAGTAAAGACCCTGCGGCATCAGCCCAAGCGCGATTATTTCTGGCTGCCGCTGGGGCTTGCCCTCTGCCTGCTGGTTGCCTGGCATGGCGTGGCAGCGATCTCCGCGTGGCGGATTCGCCGCGCGCAGGTCCCCCGCGTTGCGCAAACGGAAGAGGGGGGCGAATGGACCTCGACCTGAGCGCCTTCCATTTCCTGCGCCCGTGGTGGTTATTGGGCCTGCTTGCGGCGACGCTGCTCTGGTGGGCGCGGCGTGGAGAGGGGGACGCCGTGGGGCGCGCCAGCCGGATCTCGCCCGCGCTGCTGCCTTATCTGATCGTGCGTTCTCCCGGCAGTCGCGGGCCGCGCCCGATCGACGCCTTGGCGCTGATCCTGGCCATCGGTTCAGTCGCCGCCGCCGGCCCGGCATGGCATCGCGATCAGCCCGAATTTCTGGACAATGTGGCGCCGCTGATCGTGGCCGTCGCTCTGGGACCGTCCATGGACGGCGCCGACGTTCCGCCCACGCGCCTGGAAGCGGCAAAGCACTTGGTGCGGGATCTGGCTGCTCGCCGCGCTGGCGCCAAGACAGGCTTGATCGCCTACGCGGGCAGCAGCCACCTGGTGCTGCCGCCCACCGACGACACCAGCTTGCTGGACCTGTTCACGCAGGCATTGGCGTCGGATCTGATCGGCCCGCAAGGGCGGGACGCGGCGGGCTCCATCGCGTTGGCCGCTCAGGTGCTGGCGGCCGAACGTGCCGGCGGCACATTGCTGTTGCTGACGGACGGCGCCGATGCCGGCAGCCAGGACGCGGTACGTCAGCGCGCGCAAGCAGCGGCTGATCTGCAGGTGCTGGTGATGGCGGTGGGGCAATCGGGCCTGGATAAAGCTGCGCTGCAAGACTTGGCCCGGGCGGCGGGCGCGCCACTGGGCAGCCTGACCGCCACGCCCGACGACCTGGACTGGATCACGCTGCACGCCCAGCAGCACTTCCAGGCCGTGCAGGATGCGCAGTCCGGCGCCATTCACTGGAAGGATGCGGGCTATTGGCTCTGCTGGCCCCTCGCATTGCTGGCATGGTTGACGGTACGGCGGG
Source organism: Achromobacter spanius (assembly GCF_002966795.1). Taxonomy (GTDB): domain Bacteria; phylum Pseudomonadota; class Gammaproteobacteria; order Burkholderiales; family Burkholderiaceae_B; genus Achromobacter; species Achromobacter spanius_D. The sequence goes on along the minus strand of NZ_CP023270.1, from coordinate 3,188,977 downwards.
GTTGGAATGTGGCCTGGATGGCCGCGATCGTGATTGCCGTATCGGTGGGCGTGCCGGCGCAATCGCACGCCAGTCCGCTGGCCGACGCGTTTTTGACGGCGGATCAGCAGGGCCGCCGGGCGTTCGATAGCGGCCGCTTCGAAGAAGCCGCGACGCTATTCCAGGATCCGTACTGGAAAGGGCGGGCCGCCTATCAGGCGGGCAAGTACGCCGACGCGTTGGCTGCTTTTTCGAAGGTGGAAACCCCGGAGGGCGTCTTCTATGTGGCCAATACCCAGACGCGCCTCAGGCAATACGACGCAGCCTTGGCCGCCTACGACCGCGCCCTGGCGATGTCGCCCGGCTGGGAGGCCGCCACCGTCAACCGGGGCATCGTCGAGCGGCTGCTGGCGGCGATGAGCCAGGAACAGCAGGGCGGCCAGGCCGAGCCGCCGGACCAGACGATCGCGGACAAGACGGCAAAGGCCGGCAAGATGGTCGCCGCGCCGGCCGCCCAGGCGGCATCCGAAGACGTCTGGTTGCGCAATCTGACCTTGTCGCCCACGCGCTTTCTGCGCGGGCGGTTCGCCGTTGAAGACGCGGCGGGAGGGCGCCCATGAGCGGTGTGCAGCGGGGGCTTTCGCTCATGATGCAGGGCGCTTTGGCCTTGCTTGGCCTCGTCGGCCTGCTCGGTCTGCCCGGCGTCGCGATCTCGCAAGACACACCGGCCTTGCGGGTCACAGCAATCGTGCAGGCGCCAGCAGAAGTGCGGGTCGGCGCGACAGTGCGGTTGGAGCTTGAAGTGCTGACGTCGACCTGGTTCACGCAACCGCCGGTGTTGCCCCCGCTCGATATCCCGGGCGTGCTGGTGACGCCGCCACAGGGCGAAGGCGAATTGGTGCGCGATTCCGTCGACGGGGTTTCCTATAGCGGCGTGCGTTACACCTATGTCCTGAGTCCGACAGCTGCGGGCGTCGTCCACGTGCCCGCCTTGCCGGTGACCGCCAAGGTCGGCCCTGGCGGCCCGGTGGCATCGGGGACGAGCAAACCCGTTTCGTTTTCGGTGCTGCCGCAGACAGCCGGCGCCGGGCAAGCCGTGGCGGCCGGAAAAATGACCGTCACCCAGGCCTTCTCGATAGCGCCCGATCCCTTGATCGTGGGTGGGCGGATCACACGGTCCATCACGCAGCGCGCCGAAGGCGTGCAGGCGATGCTGCTGCCTGCCATCGCGCTGCCGGACCTGCCAGGATTCAAACGCTACCCCCGCGAACCGGAAGTGACCCCGCTGGACGATGGCCGCGGCGGCTTCATCGGGGGCCAGCGGATCGACCGCGCCGATTACGTTGCGCAAACGGCGGGCACGTTTCAGCTGCCGCCGCTGACCGTGCGATGGCGCGATGGCGCGACCGGCGAACCGGCCAAATCGGAATTGCCCGGCCGGGAATTCACCGTGGCGCCGGCGCCTGCGGTCACGCCGCCATTCTCGCTGTCGGAAGACCTGGCCCAGTTGCGCCATGGACTGCGCTGGGTCATCCCGACGGCCTGGCTGGCGTGGGGCGCGGGCCTGCTGGCCGTCATCGTCGCTTTGTGGCTGACCTGGCCCGGGTGGCAACGCCTTGCCGCGGCGTTGCGCGTGCGTGCGAAGCAAGCGGCCGCTGCGCGGCGTGCAAGCGAAGCCTGGCACTGGCGCGCATGGCGGCATGACGCGCGCCGGCAGACCGCAACGCTTGGTGCCTTCTATCGCTGGCTGCGCGTGGCGTCGGGCGCGCGAGATTTGCGCGCGGCTGTCGCGCCGTTAGGTCAGGACTCCCGGCAGACGGCGGCAGCGGTGCTGCGCGACGCGTACGGCACACCGGGGCCCACCGCGGCCTGGCGGGGCATGCTGTGGCGGGCATCGGCGCAGTGGAGACAGCGCTGGAGAAGAGGGCGTGCCACTGCGCCAGCGCATGCCCTGGCGGACGAGTTGAACCCGTTTCACCCTGAACAAACAGCCACCGCGCAGCACGCGCAAGGAAGCCAACGATGAAACAAACGACTGAAGCACGGCAAGGTTGGGCAGCGTGGTTGGCAACGGCCTTCATCGCGCTGCTGTTGACGGCTTGCGCCTCTCCGCACAAGGCGCCGCCTGCGCAGGCGGCGCTGCCGTCGTGGAACGACGGACCATCGCGCACCGCGATCGTGGAATTCGTGCGTGCCGTGACCCAACCAGGCAGTCCAGACTTCGTTGCAAACGAGGATCGCATCGCGGTGTTCGACAACGACGGCACGCTGTGGTCCGAGCAGCCCCTCTATTTTGAAATGCTGTTCGCCCTGGACCGGGTCAAGGAGATGGCGCCCGCGCATCCCGAGTGGGCCAAGCGCCAGCCGTTCAAGGCGGTAATCGACGGCGACAAGGCAGCCTTGGCGAAAACCGGGCAGCAGGGTTTGCTGACGATCATGGGCGCGACGCACACCGGCATGACCGTGGACGACTTCACGCAAAGCGTGACCCAGTGGACGGCGACGGCGCGGCATCCCCGGTTCAATCAGCCTTTTACGTCGTTGACCTTCGTGCCGATGCGCGAACTGCTGGACTACCTGCGCGCGCATGATTTCAAGACCTACATCGTGTCTGGCGGCGAAACCGAATTCATGCGTCCTTGGACGCAGGCCGCCTACGGCGTGCCGCCGGAGCAAGTTATCGGCAGCGGGTTCACCACCACGTTCGAAATGCGCGGCGGCAAGCCGGTGCTCTGGCGCCAGGACAAGCTCGAGTTCAACAACGACGGTCCAGGAAAGCCGGTGGCCATCCAACGCTACATCGGCCGTCGACCGCTATTGGCCTTCGGTAATTCCGATGGCGATCTGCAGATGTTGCAGTGGACGACAGCGGGCGAAGGAAAGCGCTTTGCCGGCATCGTCCACCACACCGACGCGCAGCGCGAGTGGGCCTACGACCGGAACTCCAGCGTCGGGAAACTGGACCGGGCATTGGACGAAGCGCAGCGCAGCGGATGGACGGTTGTCGATATGAAAACGGAGTGGAAGCGGATTTTCGCGTTCGAAAAGCCTTGAGCAGGATTGACTTGGGAACACATGCCCGTCTGGGCGAGGAGAGCAGTCATGAAAGCAATTCGATGGTTAGGGGCGGCGCTGGTGGCCGCGAGCGGACTGGGGATGATGGGCGGCGCACATGCGCAGGCCCAGAGTGCCCAGTCCAGCCCGCAGGCGCAATCGTCCGGCAAAAAGCCGAACATCCTTGTGATCTTCGGGGATGACGTGGGACAGGCCAACATCAGCGCGTATACGAATGGCCTGGTGGGCTACCGAACGCCAAATATCGACCGCATCGCGAAAGAGGGCGCGATTTTCACCGACTACTACGCCGAGAACAGTTGCACGGCGGGCCGATCCACCTTCATTACCGGCCAGTCGCCGCGCCGCACCGGCCTGTCCAAGGTTGGCATCCCGGGCGCGCCCGTGGGGTTGCAGGATCGCGACATCACGATTGCGCAAGCCTTGAAGAGCCATGGCTACAACACGGCGCAATTCGGCAAGAACCATTTGGGAGACCGCGACGAGTTCCTGCCGACCAAGCATGGGTTCGACGAATTCTTCGGCAACCTCTATCACCTGAACGCGGAAGAAGAGCCCGAGCGTCCGTACTTTCCGAAGAACGCCAAGGACCCCGTGATCAAGAGCTACATGCCCCGCGGGGTGATTAAGGCGTCGGCCGACGGCAAGATCGAGGACACCGGCGCCTTGACCACCAAGCGCATGGAAACCATTGACGACGAAACCGTTGGCGCGGCGCTGGACTATCTGGACAAACACGGAAAGAGCGAAAAGCCGTTCTTCCTGTGGATGAACACCACCCGCATGCATTTGTTCACGCACATCCGGCCCGAGCACCAGGGCAAGAGCGGGATGCCGGGCAATGACTACGCCGACGGGATGTGGGAGCACGACCAGGACGTGGGCAAACTGCTCAAGAAGCTGGACGACCTGGGGATCGCCAAGGACACCATCGTGATCTACACGACGGATAACGGGCCCAACCAGTTCAGTTGGCCGGACGCCGCCACCACGCCGTTCCGCAGCGAAAAGGACACCAATTGGGAAGGCGCCTTCCGTGTGCCCGCGATGATCCGCTGGCCGGGGCACATCGAGGCCGGCTCGGTCAGGAACGACATCGTGTCGGGTTTGGACTGGTTCCCGACGCTGTTGGCGGCCGCCGGCGACGATGGCGTGAAGGATCGATTGCTCAAGGGCTGGCGCCCCGACGGCGCGAACCGCGACTTCAAGGTGCACCTGGACGGCTACAACCAACTGGATTACCTGACGGGAAAGAGCGACAAGAGCGCACGCGAAGACTTCTATTACTTCAACGACGACGGCCTGCTGGTCGCCATGCGGTTTGAGAACTGGAAGGTCGTCTTCTGCGAACAGAAGGCGCCTGGCGGGTTCGCGGTATGGAAGGAGCCGTTTGTGTGCCTGCGCGTGCCCAAGGTGTTCAACCTGCGCATGGATCCCTACGAGCGCGCCGATATCGTCTCGGATCAGTACAACGACTGGATTACGAAGAACGCGTATCTGGCCTTCATCGGATCGGCCAAGGCAGGAGAGTTTCTCCAGACCTTCGTCGAATGGCCGCCGAGTCAGAATCCCCCCAGCTTCAGCACCGATCAGGTGCAGAAGGAAGTAGACAAGAAGATCGAGGAGTACTTCGAGCAACAGGCCAAGAAGCAGGGCAAGTAGGCAGGGCAAGTAGGCAGTAAGGGGCGGGCGCGGCTTTGCGGCTGCGCTCGCGCCGGGTGATTTGGTGCACCGACAAGAGGAAGAGGACAACACAATGAATGCATCCGCGCGCCCGATTGCGGCAATTCATGCGACCGGCGCGGCCTCGCTTACCCAGTCGCCGCTTTGGCCTGCGGCGGCGCTGCTGGCCATGTCCGGCTCAGCGGCATTGATTTTCCAGATCCTCTGGATAAAACAACTGTCGCTGATCGTCGGCGTCGAAGTGCACGCAATCGCGGCTGCGGTGGCCGCGTTCTTTCTGGGCTTGGCTGCGGGAAGTTGGGTGCTGGGCCGTCGGGCAGACCGGTCCGCCTTCCCGTATCGGCTCTACGCGGGCATCGAAGTGGCGATTGCCGTAATGGGCGTTGCCGTGACGGTCGCGCTGGCGATCGGCGCGCCGGCCTTTGCCCGGACCGAGTCGTTGAACCCTTGGCTCGCCTGGGTTGCCGTCATGGTCGTGGTGGGCCTTGCTCCCTTTTTCATGGGTGGCACACTGCCTGTCCTGTTGCGCGCCACCGGCGCCGGGCGGATCGGTCGTGCAGGCGCCACGCTTTACGCCGCCAACACGGGCGGCGCCATCATCGGCGCGCTGCTTCCAACCTTTCTGCTCATTCCCGCGCTGGGCGTGCGCGGCACGGCTTGGGCGGCGGCAGGCCTGAATCTGGCGGCCGCGCTGGGCGCGTGGGTGCTGGACCGGCGGAACCGGCCGCCGACCGCCGAAGCCCCGCGGTCAGACGCGACCGCTGCGCCATTGCGTTTGTCCGGTGAAGCGCGTGCGGCGATCGGGCTGTATGCCGCGGCGGGCGCGGTCGCAATGGGCTATGAGGTGCTCTGGTCCCAGATGGTGGTGCCTTTCATGAGCACGCGGGCGTTCGCGTTTTCCGTGGTGCTGGCCCTCTATCTCGCGGGACTGGCGCTGGGCGCGGCGGCCTACGCACGATGGGAACACCGGTTCCGCGATCCGTGGCACGTATTCGCACTGTTGATTGCCGGCGCGGGCGTGGTGGCGTTATTGGAAGTCGCGGTCCTGGGGCCGTGGCTCATCCATGCCCAGTCGCTGGCCGAGAGTGCGGTACGGCGCTGGAGCGACAACGGCCTGACCGGCATGAGCGCCCGCTTCGCGGTCGTTGCCGCCTGGGTCGTGCTGTTGCCGACGCTGCTGCTTGGCGCGGCCTTTCCGGCCGTGCTGCGCATTGCGGTGCCTGCCGACCGGCGAGGGCAGGGTGCGGGCCTGGTCCTGGCGGGGAACACGCTTGGCGGGATTGCCGGCACGCTGTTTGTCGCGTTCGTTCTCTTGCCGCGCATGGGCACGGTGCACGCTCTCGTCGCCCTTGCCGCGGCTGCCTGCGCGATCGGCATCGCGGCAGCCTGGCGCTCTGGCGCGCCCATGGCCCGCGCAGTGACGATGTCCTTGTTTGGCGCCGTGCTGATCCTGGGTTGGGCGCTACCGGCGGATCATTTGGCGCGGCTGCTGCCGGGCGCCAAGGACGGCAAGCTGGTCTTTTACGAGGAAAGCCGGGGAGGGACGGTCGCGGTCGTCGAGCGCGGCGAAGGCGAACGGCGCTTCCGGCGGCTCTACATCCAGGGCGTTTCCAACTCCGGCGACGCCATGCCATCGCTACGGTATATGCGGCTGCAAGCGTTGCTGCCGCTGGTGGTCCACGCAGGCGAACCCCGTTCCGCCCTGGTCATTGGCTATGGGACAGGCATCACGGCGGGCGCCTTGTCACGGTATCCGGGTCTGGAGCGGCGTGTGGTCGCGGAATTGCTGCCTGGCGTCTTGCAGGCCGGTCCCTTGTTCAAGGGCAGCTATGACGCGGCCGCGGATCCTGGCCTTGATCGCAGGCTGCGCGATGGTCGGCGCGAACTGCTGACCAGCGACGAACGCTATGACCTGATCACGCTTGAGCCTCCGCCGCCGTCGGCCGCGGGCGTGGTCAACCTCTACTCTCAGGATTTTTACGAACTGGCGGCCGCTCGCCTCAATCCCCAAGGTGTGGTTGCGCAATGGCTGCCGCTGCCCACGCAAAACCTCGACGACACCCGGGCGCTGGTGGCGAGCTTCATCGCGGTGTTTCCCCATGCCTCGCTATGGACGACCGAATTGCACGAGATGCTGCTCGTCGGATCGCTGCAGCCGATGCCATTGGATGCCGCGCGGATAGCAGGGCGCATGGCCGATCCTGAACTGCGCGGGGCCTTGGCGCAGGTAGGTGTCGCCTCGCCCGCCGCATTGCTGGCGACCTGGGTAACGGACAGGGAAGGGCTGGCGCGCTTTGCGGGACAGACGCCGCCCGTGACCGACGATCATCCTGGAATCGAGTACGCGGCCTGGGTCCGGCCCCGCGAGATCGTACAAACACTGCCAGCCTTGATGGCTCTGCGAGGGGAGCCGCCGCTGGACGCCGGCGATCCGTCTCTCAAGGCTGACATCCACCAGGAGCGCAGCGCCCTCGATCTCTTCTACCAAAGTGCGCTGGCCGCCTACCGGGGCGACAGGCGGGAGTGGGGCCGGCATGCGGAATCGCTGGCGCAACTGGCACGTCACAACCCCTATCTGCGGTGGTTCATGTCAGGCACCGAGTCAAGATGATTCAGTAGTTTCATGTTCTGGAGCACATGCATGCCAAAAACGTTCGCCGAATGGCAAAGAATCCTGGGAGTGATGGCGCTTGCCCAACTGGCATTGCCGGGCGTCGCGTCTGCGACCGAAGGGGCGCTGGGACGCCAGATCACGGGAACCAACGTGCAGCCAAACGCGGGCATCGTTTCGCCCGAACCGATCTGGGCCGTAAATTTCTCGCAAATCTATCTGGATGGCAGAATCGGCGGAAGCCGTGAAGTGCCGGTGGGCGGGCGAACCTCGCTGGGGCTGGAGGGCCAGGTGGCGTTCACGCTGGCCACCGTATTGAAGACCTGGGACACCGGGCCCGGGCGCTGGAACTTCGCGTCCAGTTTCACCTTGCCCTATATCTGGACCAAGGTGAGGTCCACGGTAACCGGACCGGGCGGCCGCTCGGTCGGGAACAGCGACACGGCATCAAACCTGTTCGACCTGTATTTCTCGCCCATCATCGCTGGCTACCACTTCTCTGAAACGTCTCACATGGCGCTGAGCTTGAACATCTGGGCGCCGACGGGTAAGTACAACGCCGACAACATGGCCAACCCCAGCCTGAACAACTGGACGTTCATTCCGCAGGTGGCCTACACGAAGATCTTCCCGGAGTCGGGATTCCAGCTGGACACGGTGGCAGGGGTGCAGTTCTATACCCGCAACAACGCCACGGACTACAGCAACGCACCTGTCTTCAGTCTGGACGTGATGGGGCGCAAGAAGTTCAGCAATGGCGTCAGCGCGGGCCTGATTCTGGGCACGCAGCAGCAATTGGGTGACGACACGGGTCCGACGGCAGACCGGCTCAACGGTTTCAAAGGACGTGACTGGGCATTCGGTCCGATCGTGACCTACGACAGGAAGCTGGCGGACAAGCGGTCACTGTCGCTCAGCCTGCGCTGGGTGCCGACGGTCAGCAGTACGAATCGGCTCGACAGCACCCGCACGTTCATGGGAACGGCGACGATTGTGTTTTGAATCTTCAAAAAGGTGCGCTAGCGCTCGGCAGTATTTCCGTCAACGATGTGCAAAACAATGGGTGCCGCAGTGAATTACTCCTTGGTTCTTGCGGGTTTGGCATTGGGATTCTTCGTGCTGCTCCTGATCGCCATGCAGATCGGTAAATGGCTTGGTGCCGGCACGGACGCCAAAGGCGGATCGGGCGCCTCCATCATCGAAGGCTCAGTCTTTGCCCTCCTGGGGCTGTTGGTGGCATTCACCTTTTCCGGCGCGGCCCAGCGCATGGCGGACCGTCGCGATCTTCTGGTCCAGGAAGTCAACGCGATCGGAACCGCCTGGCTACGCATTGATATGCTGGATGCAAGCCAGCAGCCCGCCTTGCGAGAGCAGTTCCGCCGGTACGTGGATGGGCGTATCGACTATTACCGTAATGTCGCGGACCTTGAGCATCGCGACGCGGTGGCCGCAAAGGTGGCGGCGATGCAGACGGAGATCTGGGCGGCATCCATGCAGGCGGCCAGAAGCAGCATTCCGCCATTTGCCGCGTCTTACGCCGGCGCGGTCAATGAAATGTTCGATGTGGCATCCGCCCAAACGGTCGCGCAGAAGGTGCATCCGCCGATTGCCACCTATGCCTTCCTGGGGTTTCTTGCGCTGGTGGCGGCGGTGCTGGTCGGCCTGAACCTGGCGTCGTCCAACCGCGACACGCTGATCCACCGGATCGTGTATGCCGTCGTCATGACGGCGGCGCTCTACATCATCATCGACTTTGAATTCCCGCGCATCGGCACCATACGGATCGACCAGAGCGACGCGCTGCTGATTGCGCAGCGGCAATCGATGGTCGATCCGCCCGCCGCCGTCAAATAGGAGGTGCGTATGCCTAGTGGATCCGAAGCTTCGCGCCACCGGGCCACGGGCGGCGTTGGCGCATGCACGCTGGCGGCGCTTGCCGTTGTTCCTGGCCTTGCGTTTGGCCAGGAAGGTCTGCGTCTGACGCAGGACGACCTGCAGAAGCGGGCAAATGGCGTGCTCGCCTTGATGTCGTTCTCGATCGTGCCGGACATCACCACCAGCTCTCTCAACATCACCGGCGGCGGCGGCTCGACGTCGGGATCGACTGAATTCTTCATGACGCAGCTGGGAGGAGGGGACACGATTTCGGATTCGTTTCCCGTCTATCTGGAAGGCGTGCTGGCGGGCAGCCGGTACGATCCCACATTCGTGGCAACGCAAGGCGCCGAAACCCGGAGCATTCCGACCAAATGGAACAGCGTCTCGGCCACGGGGGGAATCGGCTGGGACTTCAAACTCACGGATGAGTTGAAACTTCGCCCCATCTTCAATATCGCCCTGGGCAATGTCACCAGCGATCTGCGCGCGGCCAGCTGGTACGTGGGGCAACGCACAGGGCGGGACATCGACTTCCTGGACCGGGGATCGCTGAACGCCTACGGGCTGGGCGGCTCGATCATGCTGGATTATGAACATTACCGGCCGGGCTACGAGGTCGATGTCGAGCTGCGCTATTCCGACATTCGCTTGAAAAGCTTCGACAGTTCCGCCGCGGTCAGCGGCAGCGCGGTCGCGCAGTCCGCGAATCTATGGGCCCGCTATCGGGCGCCCACCGGCGTGGTGCTACTGCAACGCCCGCTGCGATATGTCCTGGAACTGACGCACTCGGAATTCCTGGGCGACCAGAAAGGGATTCTGGGCTTTGATCGGCTGACGTCAGTGGGTGCAGGTCTGGAACTGGACTCCAGCGCCTACGACGTATTCATTACGCGTACCCGCCTGGTCGGGCGGTATGTATTCGGCAACAACGTGTCCGGCTTTTCTGTTGGTCTGGCGGTCAGCTTTTGACGATCAGCGGATCAGCAGTCCACAGACATGAATTTGGTCGTTCTTTTTCCGAATTGCCACGGGGCGGGGCGTGATCCGTCACACAACTTTATGGCCGACCGGTAGGCCATGAAGGTGGTGGTCCGCCGTTAAAGGACTAGAGATTGGTAGTCATTCGCTCAGCGTGCCGCTCAATTGCAGATGTACTCGGAGGTGTTGCACGGACGCACCAGGCGTCGTCGTCGCGCTTGATGTAGTGGGCGACGCAACACCGTGGAATCTTTCATGACCGTCGACCCTCCTTGCGTGTCGCGTGCGGATAGAACTATCGGCATCGATCAGAGCGATGCATCTCGCACTCGTGTGGTGGTCAGGTATGTGTTTGGCCAGAATGTTCGGGCCTTTTCGTCGGGCTGGCGGTTGGCTTTTGAAACATTCTCCCGAAGACGAAGGGTTGCCGGGGAATGCGCCGCAGGGCAAGACAGCGGCTGAGTGCACATGAATAGTTGATGAACTGATGGATATTCCCATTTACGGGGACATTGGTTGCAGATAGAGTCTTTCAATGCCCTGGTGGTGTCTTTCGCCTTCTTGCAGCCCTCCGTGGCATTTAAGACCCTCACGCTGTTACGCACGCCTTCAACGGGGACGACCGCCTTGCCGTCACGCTGCCGTTTCGGAGGTGAGCCGATCAAGCAAGGTTTTCAGGAGCATGCATGAGCACTGGCTTCCATCATTGCGCCGCCAGACTTTCCGCGATTGTCCTGCGCCACGGGGTGATGGCAGGATGGGTCTGCGCGTCATTTTTCGCAAGCGTCAACGTGTCGTTGGCCGCTCCCTTTCCAGACAAACTTCTGTCAACGCCTGGCACACCCGATGTGGTGGAAAAGGGCATGGAAGTCGACGGCTATCAACTGGCGGTTTCTGCCTATACCTGGGGCTATCCGCTGGTGCGCATGGAACGGGCCATGCGCGAATACACCGACGTTCCATCGCCGAAGCCGGCCACGAGTTATCGCGCGCCCATGAATACCATCGGTTGGGCAACCGAGCTGGCTTCCCCGGTAGCCAAGGACATGCCGACTGCCAACAACGACACCTACTACATGAGCGCGGTCGTGCAGCTGACGGAGCCGTGGATCCTCACCGTGCCGGATACGCATGATCGCTACTACGTGATCGACGTGTTCAACATGTACCAGGAGCTTCAGCACTACATTGGACGACGGGCCACTGGCACCAAGGCGGGTACATTCGCGCTGGTGCCCCCGGGTTGGAAGGGCGATCTGCCCGCCGGTGCAAAGCGCCTGGATGTCAGTACCGACAAGATTTGGCTCTGGGGCCGCCTGCGCGTCGTACCGGGGGAAAAGCCCGAACAACTGAAGGCGCTGCAGAGCGGATTCGAACTCGCGCCATTGAGCGCAGCCGGGAAGTCCGGTTTTCGTGTAGATCAGAAGCCGCTGGCGCCATTGCCAGCCATCGATGCGGACGATCTCGGCTTCCTGACCCACCTCGGTCAGGCCGTGAAGGCCAACCCCGTCCGTGTCGAAGACGAAGCGCTGTTCGCGCAATTCGAAAGGATAGGGCTGACCAAATCTGGCTTTGACCCGTCCAAGCTGAACCCTGCCGTGCGCAAAGGAATGATCCGCGGGCTGGAAGATGCGCCGTCTGTGGCAGTGGCCTCGCTTGCCAGCACCAGCTCCAAGCGCAGCGGTTGGGACTGGGTTACCGGACTGGATAGTTTTGGCTACAACTATCCGCTGCGCGCCGTCGTGGCCGGTCCGTATCTCGGGGGCAACGGCGAAAAGGAAGCGATGTATCCCATCCGCTACACCGACAGCGAAGGCAAGCCGCTGACCGGCGGCAACGAGTACACGTTGACCTTCGAAACACTGCCGCCGGTTAACGCCTTCTGGTCGCTGACCATGTACAACGCCGACGACAAGATGCTCGTTGCCAACAAGATAGAGCGCTACAAGGTGGGGTCTGATACCGAAGGGCTGGTCAAAGACAAGGACGGCTCCATGACTATCCGCATCCAGCATCAGGAGCCAGCCGGCGAGAACGCCGCGAACTGGCTGCCCGCGCCCGCCGGTCCGTTTTACCTAATCTTGCGCATGTATCAACCCAACGACGACATCTTGAGCGGGAAGTGGAAAATTCCGGACCTGAGGCGAAGTAAATGACCGCGCAGTGATGCGATGTGTTGCCTCGGCTGGCTAGCAGTGTTTATGCGGCTACGAGGCTTGAATGCTTTGGTGAGAGGTTGCAAGTTTCGCGTCGGGAGGTCACCCGCTCCGAGTTTGCCGTGCTGGAGTTCTGTCCGCCACGGCCTCCGCGTCCACAGCGGTCGTCTTGCCGTCCAGGGGTACCCACGGGATAAAAAAATGCCGACGGTGGCGTAACGCTCTACGTCGGTCCGTCAGCCCCTGATGGCTGTGAGAACAACTGGATCCTCACCCAACGGAACCACTGAACGAGACGACGTTCACCCTGCAAGATTTCGAGCTGGTCGGGTAAGCGTTCACCCGGGTCTGTTCTTTCGGGCGTCATGGACACCTGCGCAGAGTCCAAAGACGTCCGGTTCAGCATCATTTGCGTGGGTCAACAGTTCAGCAGTTCCCGTCACATCGTGCATGAGGAAAGTGCCATGAAGAGAGCGTTTCTGAACCGGCCCGGATGGCAAAGAATCACCTATTGCATCAGCTATCGCACCAGTGCCCGTCGCGGCACGGATCCGATGAACGGCATGTCGCACCTCGGTTTCCGTACGGTGATGACACCCGAACAATGGAAGGTGGCGCAGGCGCGCGAGCGAGGGGTGGCCAGCCGCTAGCGCTGGCGGACCATCGCTTTCCGACGGCCTGTGCTGCTGGAAGCCATGCCCGATCCGGCCAAGGTCGACGGTAAGTACAAAACTCTGAAGGGAGAATTTGATGAATCTGATCCGCCGCAAGTTGCTCGCATGTCTACCTGTTGCGGCCGCCATTCCCGCGCAATGGACGATGGCTTCGCCGGTTCCCCCTGACGACAATTCGATCGAGCAGGCATACCTGTACCTGCTTGGCCGGGTCTTGGTGATTCGGCAAGAGCATGTAGACCGTGGCGGCGCCGGGTTTGCCTATAACCAGATCAAGTACAACCCGCTCGGATCCGCGGATTTCGTCAATCCGAACTTCGACGTGGCCTATCTTGAGGCGTGGTTCGCCGTCGACGAGCGGACACCGGTCTTGTTGACCGTGCCTGAGATAAAGGACCGCTACTACACCGCACAGATTCTCGACGAATGGGGCGAGGTCATCGCTAACATCAACGAGCGCACCTTTCCCTCGAAACCCTTCGGCCAGTTTGCTTTGGTCGCGCCGGGCTGGCAGGGAAGCCTGCCGGCGGGAGTGGCCCGCATCGAGCTGCACTCGCGCAAGGCGAAGATGCTTGGTCGGGTCGAACTCAAAGGCGATCCGGAAGGTGCGGTAAAGCTGCAGAAGGAGTTCAAGGCGGCCGCGCTTGGCAATCCCGTGATTGCGGCCCCCCCGTTTCTGCCGGCATTCGGCAATAAGGACCTGATCGGCGCGGAAATCTTCGACGACGTCGATTCCAAGCTGGATAGTGCGTTCGACGTCTCGCCCGTGGCGGCGCGGATGCAGCAACAGGTGCGTGCCGTCGCGAGCTATGCGGCATCGTCGCCGCAGGCGCGCGCGGCCGTGGACAAGCTGCTGCGTGTAACGGTCATCCCGCGATTCATCGAATACGCGTTCACCAAAAGCGCACCCTACCGCAACCATTGGGTCGGGGGAGGCCAGACGGGCAACTACGGAAGCGACTTCCGGCTTCGAACTGTCCTCAACTATGCAGGCATTTGGGCGAATACGGTCGATGAGGTCGTCTACTTTGTGGCCACTCGCGATGCCGACGAGAAGCCGTTGAACGGATCCAACAGCTATGTGCTCCATTTCACGGCCGACAAGCTGCCGCAATCGGTCGTCGATGCCTATTGGTCCGTAATTCTGGTCGGCGTTCCAGACTATCGAGTCGTGAGCAACGATTTGAAGCGCTACAACTTCAACAGCGATTCCGATTTGAAAAGAGAGCCGGACGGATCTCTGAAGATTGCAATTGGACCAAAGGTTGTGGCCGGCGTTGCGGAATCGAACTGGCTTCCGTCTCCGCCGGACAAGCCTTTTTCACTTACCTTCCGCGCCTACGTTCCCAAGGACGAGGTCAAGAGAGGGGCCTGGGCGCCTCCACCCGTCACCAAGCTTTAAGGCTAAATGGGTTCAAACCGAATCGCTTGATCGACATAAGGAGCATCCATGATTTTCCGCGCTGCTTTGCTTGCCATGACATGCGTTGCCACCGCGAACGCCCATGAGCCCGCATACCGTTTTGAGCGGGGCTATCCCACACCTTCAACCTCGCAGCAGTCGCGCGCTGACCAGACCCTGCAACGCGCCGTAGTGGCCTATCGCTTCTGGTACCCGACGGTATCGATGGAAGGCATCTTCAACGGTAACCGAGCGGCAGGTATCGCCGATGGCAAGCAATGGGGCATCGCCGCCACTGGCCCGCGCCAAGTCGGGTTCACACTGAACTCCGACACGCCGTATGGGTCAGCGGTGCTGGACCTCACACGGGGTCCCATGGTGATAGATCTGCCGCCGGGTGCGTTTATCGGCCTGGTCAACGACCACAACCAGGGCTGGGTCCAGGACTTGGGCCTCCCTGGACCGGACGCAGGGAAGGGGGGGCAAACATATCGTGCTACCGCCCGGATACACGGGACCTGTGCCCGCCGGTTACCACGTAGGCAAATCCCCGTCACTGAAGAACCTGCTCGCCATCCGGGCACTTCCGGCGGGCGGTGACCTTTCGAAGGCGTTGGAAGCGCTGCGGGCGGTGAAGATCTACACGCTCGGCGCCGACGGACAGCCGGATACACCGCTGACGGTAGTGGACACCACGCAAATGAAGCTCGACAGCTCATCGCTCAAGTGGGAGGACAATTTTCAGTTCTGGCAAGTGCTGGACCGGATCATCCAAGAGGAGCCATTGGATCCGAGCAAACGCACGATGTATGGACTGCTGGAAGAACTCGGCATCGAAAAGGGCAAGTCCTTCAAGCCGGACCTGAAACTTCGCGAGACCCTGACGCAGGCTGCGCGGCAAGGTCGCGACCAGATGCTGGTCACCGCCTTTGATAGTGACCGCCCGGACCGCAAGGCGTGGACGGACCGCCAGTGGGAGTGGGCCGGTTTGGTGCCTGGTAGCGCTCAGTTCGAAACGCAGGCAGGAATTGACCTCGACGCCCGCGACCGTTGGTTCGCTCAAGCCATCGTCACATCGCCCGCCATGTTCCGCCGGGATCCTGGGGCAGGTTCGCTGTATTGGCTGGGCGCCCGCGACGCCAAGGGCGCGTATCTGGATGGCGGCAAACAATACACCCTGACGGTGCCGCAGCCGGTGCCCGGCAAGTTGTTCTGGTCGGTCACGGTCTACGACAGCAAGACCCGTTCGCAGGTTCAGACGACGCAAGATAAAGCGGCTCTGCGTTCGCTATTCGAGCTGAAGGACGCCGATCAAACCAAGCCGCTCACACTGCATTTCGGCCCCAAGGCGCCTGCTGGCCAGGAGAATCGATGGATCAAAACGAATCCGGGCCAGGGTTGGTTTGCGTATATTCGGATTTACGGTCCGGAAGCGGCGGCGTTCGATAAAAGCTGGAAACCTGGCGATTTCGTGTTGCAGTGACCAATTCTCTCATTCAGGAGCGTCCCCAATGGTAGTGATAGTCGACCGTGTATTTGCAGGATTGATGCTTAGTGGCATAGGGGCCACAGCCGTGAGCGCTCCGCAAGCCGTCAACGTCCACAATTTCGTGCGCGCCGAGACCGACATGTACATCAAGCGAGGGGTCGAGTCGGCCGACGGCTTGGGAAAGTTGACGCATGTGCGGACGCCTGCCTCCATCGACAAGCAGGACGTGGTGCGCATGAATCGGGACACGCTTTATTCCATGGGCGTTTTTGACCTTCAAGCCAGCCCCCTGGTGATCGAAATGCCGGACGCAGCAAAGCGCTTTATGTCGCTGCAAGTGATATCCCAGGACCATTACGTTCCTGAAGTCGTCTATGGGCCGGGCCGGTTCGAATACACACAAGCGAACGTCGGCACCCGCTACGCCTATGTGATCGTCCGAACATTTGCAGACCCTAACAATGCTGCCGATGTTGCGTTGGCCAACCAGGCACAAGACGCCATCAAGATGACCCAAACCTCGATGGGCAAGCTCGAGTTGCCTGAATGGGATCCCGTCACGCAAACCAAGGCGCGAGATGCCCTTGAGACGTTGGGGTCGCTCGGCAACACGCCACGCATGTTTGGCAACCAGGCTGATGTCGATCCCATTGATCACTTGATCGGGGCGGCAGTAGGTTGGGGCGGCAATCCTCCATCGGCTGCCGTCTACGTCGGCAACAGTCCGGCAAAAAACGACGGCAAGACGCCATACGCGTTGACGGTGAAGGACGTTCCCGTCGATGGCTTTTGGTCAATCAGTGTCTATGACGGAAAAGGCTTCTTTGCCAAGAACGATCAAAACGCGTATTCGCTCAACAACGTAACCGCAACCCCCGCGGGTGACGGTTCCTACACGATCTACTTTGGCGATTGCGGCCAACATTCGAATAACTGCCTGCCAATCGTGCCAGGATGGAACTACACGGTGCGTCTGTACAAACCGCAGAAGCCGATCTTGGATGGCAGCTGGAAATTTCCCGACGCCAAACCGGTCAATTGAGGCCGGCATGAGGCGGCAGGAGGATCCTCCGCCTCGCCACAGATGAATTGCGCATTCTTGGTAAGTAGGGAGTGACGTTGCGGTAATCCTTCTCTTCGAAATTGATTCGTTTGTCTCGACCGGGGGCGGGGGGGGGGGCGAAGTTATCCACAGCCCGCTCTCCAATGCTGTTGCGTCGGTGATTAATGCTTAAGTGTTGCGACCATAGAGCAACACCACGAAACACGTTTCCGGAGTTTCCGCCGGCGGCTCCTCATGTGCTGTTGCGTGACCGGTCAAGATCACTGGGCAAGAATCGAAATAGTTACGAACTTGCAGATAGGTCAGCCGGCCTGTCCCAACGTTCGAGACAATGATCACTAAAAGCGTTGACGTGCAAGATCTCCAAGAATGAGGCTCGTAGAGGCGTGCATGACCTCATCTTCTCAGGCCGAGCAAGCCGAACTTGTTATGTTGCCTCGAGCTTGCGTCGATCGTAGAATGAGGACTCGTCAAGCGTTCAAGAACAAGCTGCGTGGCGGGGCTAGCTATATGTAGCCTTCGTAATCGGCCTCCACGTTCGGCGCATAGAAGGCTGGCGCGTGAGCACGTCAACATCTACAAGATTCCGGAATTCGCCAACTCTCGCAGTTCACGCAATGTCAGGTAGCGTGAACTTCGATCAATGACGTTGATAGCGCCTGCAAAGGAAGGGAAACCGGAAATGCAAAAGCAAGCTGGTAGCTTGAAAGATGCAACGCCTTCCGCGTGAGCCCACATTGGCACCGCGAGGGAAGATGCAGTCGTGCTAGTTATTGCGTGGGCAACCAATTTGTTGCAGGCAAGAAGTAAACCGTTGCCCTCAAGGGACGCCCCCGTCCTGCATGCCCGGACTAAGGCCTCGGACGCAGCTAAAGTCGTAACGTTTTGAACTCGTCGAGCTTGGATCAATGCCCATTTGGTGGCGGGATCACAAAGTTCAAAATGAAGATTAGCGACCATGATGCATCTTGAAATCAAGTCTCCAGCCATGAGTGCCGCTTCGTCGACTCGGAATCCCTCAAATAGACCATAGACATCCTGGTAACAGTTCAGGTACAAGGTCGAATGATACGCAAGCAGCGCCCGGCGCAGAGATTCTCGGGCGTGAGCAGTTTCCGCTTGAATCGAAACCCATGGAACCAACGTTCTACCGAGGCACAGTCGACTCACAAAGCGTAAAGTCCAATAATCTGCCGCCGGCAAGCCCTGTTGGAGACTAAGTTCACCGTGCTCGATTGTCTGCAAGGCTTCTCGAAGCAAACTCGCGCTGCGGGCCTCGATATCTAAAAGGCTGAAATGCCGGAGGAGTCCCTGCTTTAAATCTGGGTCGAGTGTGTTTCCCTCAAATACGATAAATATATCTCTATCCGATGTTACCGTACTTGCATTAAGGGCGCGGCTTCCGCCTTCGACGACCCAATGTTCATTGAACTTCATTTGTCGATTCATCTTGTAAGGGTGACCTGCACCCAGATTTAGTACGGCACCGACATGGAGTCCAGGGGTAAAAGACCTTTTTGCTGATGCGCCAGCACGAATTGCGCCGGGGTTAAATATCCGAGCGCACTGTGGGGCCGATCGGTGTTGTACTCGACCCGCCAGTTTTCGATCAAGTTTTTGGCCTGTCGCAAGGACAAGAACCAGTGCTCGTTAAGGCATTCGTCGCGGAACTTGCCGTTGAAACTTTCGATATAAGCGTTCTCCACCGGCTTGCCCGGCCGAATAAACGACAGCTTTACGCCGGCTTGGTAGGCCCAGGCATCCAAGGCTCTTCCTGCGAACTCCGGCCCGTTGTCCACGGTAATAGACCGCGGCAGCCCACGCATTTCAGCCAGCCGTTGCAGCACCGTGGCAACACGCACTCCCGGCAACGACGTATCGACCTCGATTGCCAGGCATTCGCGAGTGTAGTCATCGACGATATTCAAACAACGGAACCGGCGGCCATAGGCCAGGCCGTCGGCCACAAAGTCCATCGACCAACTTTGATTCGGCGCGGTCGCCGCTGGGCGAACCACGCGCTCGATCGCCGCGAGGCGCTTACGCTTGCGTTTGCGCACGCTCAACCCTGCCAGGCTGTACAGCCGCCAGACACGTTTGTGATTTGCTTGCCAGCCTTCGCGACGTAAGAGCACGTGGATCCTCCGATAGCCGTAGCGTCGTTTGGCCACTGCCATCTCTTTCATGCGCTCGGTCAGCGCAGCATCGCCCGTGCGCGTGCTCTCGTAGGCAAACAGCGACCGCGAAATTCCTACCAGCCCGCAGGCCCGGGTAACACCCATGCTGCGCGCGGTCATCAATGTCCTGACCGCCTCGCGCTTAGCCTGCGGGCTGACTACTTTCGGCTTAGCAGATCCTGAAGCGCCGCCTTGTCCAGCATCGACTCGGCCAACAGCTTCTTGAGCCTGTTGTTCTCCTGCTCCAACTCCTTGAGCCGTTGAGCGTCCGACACCGTCATACCACCGAACTTCGCCTTCCAGTTGTAGTACGTTGCCTCGGCGATACCGTGCTTGCGGCACAATTCTGCGGGCTTTACTCCTGCATCGGCCTCCTTGAGCACGCCGATGATTTGTTCTTCCGTGAATCGTTTCTTCATTGCCATTCCTTTGGGAACGGACTCTACATCGATTTCGTACTAATCACGGGGTGCAGGTCAAGGGAAAAGAGATGAGACCACAAGAGCAAACGCCATTGCTGCGCAAAGTCCGTATTGCAGTGACCTGGGGCTGCGACTATGAATGTGACTATTGTCGGCCAGGTGGCGATGGAAGTGCAAGTAATACAAAAAAGCCGCTAAGTGCGATGAACATCTTGCGAATCGCACAACTGTTCGAGCGGTGCGGCTGCTCGCAAGTGAACATTACGGGTGGCGAACCAACGCTTCGCAAGGACATCGACGTGGTGCTTAATCTCCTTCTCGGCCACACATCGCTTCGCGTTCACTTGAACACCAATGGCTTTCGAATCCCAACGATAGTCAAGCTGGCCGGCGCGGCTGAACGCCTAACAGTTATAGCGAGCTTGGATTCTGTGAGCGAGGTGGTTTCAAGGCGTGGCGGCCGGCCAGGTGCTCCCGCACGAATCGATCGACTGTTGACTACCATGAGAGAGGAAGGTATCAGCTCTCGAATCAATTGCGTCCTAACCCGGGAAACCAACTTCGGACCTCAGATTTCGGAAATGGTCCGATTTGCCCGGGAGCGAAACGTTGGCATAAAGTTTCAAACGGTGTTTGATACGGTGGATGATGTATTCCGCGCGCATGAGAACATCTACACAGGTATCTTCACAGCACGCCAGACGATTCGCGATCTTGGATATGCCCTGCGGGGCCTGCATAACGTAGGCAGTGGAGTCACGGAGGAAGTGTGGCGTACCGATGACGGCGCGACGGTTCATTTGCTCGACAAGAGTCCGACTGAAACGCTATTTACTCAATCGTGTGCCTCCTGTGCATACTATCCTTGCGATACCGGTATGTACGCCTATTTTGTCGATCACACTGGCACTCTGAGTCGTTGTCGAACCGATCGCCGAGCAATTTGTAACCTCCTGGATATACCGTTAAGTGAAGTTGGCATCGCCGCAGTGCGATCGATACTCATCAGTCTGTACGGGGAACGAATTGAGAAAAATCATAGCTATCGAAGGAATCGATGGCTCAGGGAAGAGCTCCTTGACAAGTCTTTTGATCGATCGATTCAAGACCTTAGGAAGAGATCCTATCGAGTCTTCACTCTTCAAGCGGGCTGAACTTCGTGCTGCTGCAAGCGCAATGAACGATGCGGGAGCTATGACGCCTGAAACTCTCTGTGGCCTGCATTACGCGGACCTTCAAATGGAGTATTCTGATGCTAGAGAAGAGCCGGGTCAGATACGAATTTGGGACCGGTATGTCTACTCATCCGCAACATCGATTCGACTTCGGGGCGGTCCTCAACATGCCTGGCGAATTCTACTTGACCACTTTCCCCAGCCCGATCTTGTAGTGTTGTTGTTGGCGGATCCTGCCGTGTGCTTCGACCGGATAGTCAATCGCGCTGGCAAACCAACATTTTTCGAGTGTGGGCTGGATCGTCTGTACCGGGGCGAACGTCTGAAAGGCGCTATGGAGGCCTATCATCAAGGTTCGATTCCAATGGAGTTTGCTCGGAGCATGTTCGTGGAATTCATGCACGCTTGGAATCAGTCCCTGGAAGAGCTAGCGGTAGGGCCCCACGTGATGATCATTCGGGACTTTGATCTGAAAGATGCTGCACGCATCGTCGAAGACGTTATTGTCGCCTGCGAGTGAATCGCTCTATGCTGAGAACCTGGAAATTCTACGCGCAGCGTTTTTCGCCATGCGATATTTCAGCCCTTCGTCTGCTGTGTGACGTCCCTGTCGAGACCAGTCGGGTAATGAATTTCGATGACCAGGTGACCACGGATTTGTACGAGCGACGATCTAAGTCTGGAAAATTGAGCGTAGATGCCACGCGTGAGGTCAACGATAGATTGAGGTCATGGCTCAATGATGTGATGCACGACTTTCAGATCCGCGGTTGTTCTCCAACTGTATGGAACTGCAATGTCTACACAGCGGGAGATTTCTTTGCGCCTCACAGAGATCGTGGTGCCGGAGACACAATTAGGCGCGTACTGTCGTTGGTCATCGGGCTTCAATCGTCGCAGGATGATCGCGGTGGAAGGCTCGAATTGATGGGCGTTCATGGGGGACTGTGGTCTCGTCAGACGCTCTCGTTCGCACTCGCCCCTGGCGATGCGCTCGCCTTTGACTCTGGGTTACTTCATCGTGTCACTGCGAGTACATTCGGCGAGAGGAGAACTTTGGTTAGTTTCGTCAACAAGGAGGAGATATGATCAATGCCGGAGAGGGGATGCATAGAGTGTCGGATCTCGAGCGCGTGAAGGCGGCGGCCGACATTCTCGAGGCCGCAGCCAAATTCGCGAAGAAAAATTTGCGCGATAGCGACAAGGCGGTCGAGCCGTTCGAGCAATCATGGCACGTTGGTGTTGCCGCCTATGAGGTTCGGGAATACGACGCGGCCGTTGGGTTTCTGTCTACTGCTTACCAACTTCGGCCCGAGGCACGTGTGGCAGCCCAATTGGCTATGTGTTATTGGCGATTGGACGACTTTGTAAATGCAGAGGCTTGGATAAAGCTGGCCGTGGCGACTGATTTGACCGGCATGCATCAGGCTCCTTTGCTCAAGCAAAAGGTTTCCTTCCTTGCCCTCTATTCTGCGATCCAGCTTGCCCAAGGAAAGATCGATGCCGCCGCATCGACAGTCGACGCGGCATTGGCAACAAAGGTGGAATCTCTCAGCATTCGAGTCAAGGCGCATGTGCTCCTCACTCAAGGCAAAGGAGATGAAGCGCTCGAAGTTATTGACAACGCGACGAAAGGTCGAGGTGCGATAGCAGCAGATGAGTTGAGTTTCGAAAGACGTCTGGTGGAGGATTTGCTTGGCGCAAAGGTAGAGGTCGCACCGTTCTTCTCGATCAGCCGCGTTGGCAGGTGGCCCGACTAGTGATCCGCTTGGGTTTCTTGGACAGCGTCGTGATCGGGCTGCAATGAGCTACGGTTATCCCCCCATTCTTAGCGATTGCCAGAAGCAGGAACGCTATGCGGCCATGGCTAGCCGCGGTTTGGGGGTGAAGCCGCCCAGTGCCATATTCGGACGTTCGTGATTGTAGGACCACATCCATTCGGTCGCGGCGCGCTGCACGTGATCCAGGTCTTCCCAGTGGTACTGAGATAGCCACTCGTAGCGCACGGTCCTGTTGAATCGCTCGACATAGGCATTTTTCTGTGGCCAGCCCGGCTGGATGTATTCGAGCTTGATACCCCATTGCCCAGCCCACGCGGTAATAGCGGCGCTTAGATATTCCGGTCCGTTGTCGCAGCGTATCGCCAGCGGCTTGCCCCGCCAACCGATAATCTGCTTCAAGGATCGGATCACGAGCTCGGACGGCAGCGAGAAGTCGATTTCGATGCCCAGCGCCTCTCGATTGAAATCATCGATCAAGTTGAACAATCGGATGCTTCGGCCATCGGCCAACTGATCGTGCATGACGTCCATCGACCATACATGGTTGAGCTGGTTTGGCACGGTCAGCGGCTCGGGCGCTTGGCGCACCAGGCTCTTGCGCGGCCTGATACTGACCTGCACCCCGTGATTAGTACGAAATCGATGTAGAGTCCGTTCCCAAAGGAATGGCAATGAAGAAACGATTCACGGAAGAACAAATCATCGGCGTGCTCAAGGAGGCCGATGCAGGAGTAAAGCCCGCAGAATTGTGCCGCAAGCACGGTATCGCCGAGGCAACGTACTACAACTGGAAGGCGAAGTTCGGTGGTATGACGGTGTCGGACGCTCAACGGCTCAAGGAGTTGGAGCAGGAGAACAACAGGCTCAAGAAGCTGTTGGCCGAGTCGATGCTGGACAAGGCGGCGCTTCAGGATCTGCTAAGCCGAAAGTAGTCAGCCCGCAGGCTAAGCGCGAGGCGGTCAGGACATTGATGACCGCGCGCAGCATGGGTGTTACCCGGGCCTGCGGGCTGGTAGGAATTTCGCGGTCGCTGTTTGCCTACGAGAGCACGCGCACGGGCGATGCTGCGCTGACCGAGCGCATGAAAGAGATGGCAGTGGCCAAACGACGCTACGGCTATCGGAGGATCCACGTGCTCTTACGTCGCGAAGGCTGGCAAGCAAATCACAAACGTGTCTGGCGGCTGTACAGCCTGGCAGGGTTGAGCGTGCGCAAACGCAAGCGTAAGCGCCTCGCGGCGATCGAGCGCGTGGTTCGCCCAGCGGCGACCGCGCCGAATCAAAGTTGGTCGATGGACTTTGTGGCCGACGGCCTGGCCTATGGCCGCCGGTTCCGTTGTTTGAATATCGTCGATGACTACACTCGCGAATGCCTGGCAATCGAGGTCGATACGTCGTTGCCGGGAGTGCGTGTTGCCACGGTGCTGCAACGGCTGGCTGAAATGCGTGGGCTGCCGCGGTCTATTACCGTGGACAACGGGCCGGAGTTCGCAGGAAGAGCCTTGGATGCCTGGGCCTACCAAGCCGGCGTAAAGCTGTCGTTTATTCGGCCGGGCAAGCCGGTGGAGAACGCTTATATCGAAAGTTTCAACGGCAAGTTCCGCGACGAATGCCTTAACGAGCACTGGTTCTTGTCCTTGCGACAGGCCAAAAACTTGATCGAAAACTGGCGGGTCGAGTACAACACCGATCGGCCCCACAGTGCGCTCGGATATTTAACCCCGGCGCAATTCGTGCTGGCGCATCAGCAAAAAGGTCTTTTACCCCTGGACTCCATGTCGGTGCCGTACTAAATCTGGGTGCAGGTCAAATGGTGCCTACAGTGAATTCGTCTACCGACAACATCGTGATCTCCTAGCGATTGAAGTATTGAAGCGGCTCAAGCAACCTTGACTCTAGTTTTGATCTGTACGGATATTTCGGGGGCACGTCAATCGCCTCAATTGTGAGAAAACTTGGTGTCTAGGAAACTCGGGGCGATTCAAAAAGATCTTGCTCTACTACCGCTAAGAAAACCTACCACTTGTGTGGAGTTCGCCATTTAACTGCATGTTCGCAGGCGCCGAACTGGGCGGCGTGGATAATTTAGGTAGGTCTGGGTAGGTTGGTGAGCGCTTTGGCATCCGGTGATCTCAGTCGTTCCCGCAATGTAATAACGGTTGGCGACTTGAGCAGGAATGACGCTGTACCCAACGTTTCGAGGAATGTGACGGAGATGTCGTCGCCGTTCAGTCGCAGCACGTGGCCTAACTGTGTCAACAGCAGGTCGATCTCGTCAAAGCCCTTCGTCTCAACCGAGTGGTGCGCCCCGCCACATTTGTTCGCAACGTATCGAGCGATGGTCTCTCGGTCGAGGATTCGGCCGCAAAGCGCTAAGCATGGAAGGCGCCAGAATTCCTTGAGTTTGTATTCTTTAAGCCGGTGTTCCTTTGGCGACGCCGCGAGCTCGGCTTCGAATTGTGGACGAAATGGGCTGTGCAGTCCTGGTTGGCGGTAGGTGTAGTGAGGACAGACGCTCATCTGACCTAATGAGTATCCACCGCAGGCAAACAGTAGCGCGCTGTCGTACGGGATGCCTGTTAAATCAGGAGCTTGCACAATCAAATTCAGATTCTCCGCATGGGCGACGCGATTCAATGAACCGTCTGCTAGAAATCGAAGCGAGATGCTGGCGAGAACGGCTTCCGGCACACGAGGCGTCGAACGGGAAAGTAAGTTATCCAACGCATCTAGATGGATGGAAACTGCGTCCTTGTTGGAGATGAGTACGTTATTGAGTATGTTTTGGGAGTTGGTCATTTAAGCGAAGTACAACGTTGTCGTTTTCCACCATAGTCATAGTTATCAAGGAACTTATGAGCCCTGTGCTAAGTCGACTTTTGAAGTAATTGAATCCAATTTCTCTCGAATTATTATATGTCGGGAATCCGCGGGAAATGCCTTGCATCTTCTGTCGTAAATTTCCTCGACCTTTCGAGCAATAACTGCGACCAAGTCGCGCTGGGAGCTTGTCAATTTGCCGACAGATTTATTCAGGGATGCATACACGCCATCCATCACAGATAAGACGCGACGCAAATTATTTATTCTAAAGTCGCCTAGTTTCCAGAACTTCTCAAGAGTGTCAAGTTGTCCTCGAGCTTTCACCAAGCCAGTAGCATCAAGGTTGGCCCAGATCCAAATCTGATCGTGTTGCCTAGATTGTTGCTCTTCCCATTCCACAACCCCGTCTTCCCGTGATTTGGAGATGATATCTCGCAATGTGCTGCTGGCCTCAAACATTACTTTAACTGCAGTGCTAAATGCGTTCGATTTTGCGTAATCTCCAGCCCGACTAGCAAGAGCGGCGGATTTTCGAACCATCCAGTCCATTGCTCCAGATGCTCTACATTCAAGAGCGGCTTCCGCTGCTTCGAGGGCCCCGATATAATGCCCGACCTCCCATTCAGCCTCAAACCAACATGAAAAAACCTCATCTTTCCGGCAGCCGGCGACGTACGCCTCACGAGCCAGTCGACGAGCATCATCAGGATGACGTGGATTTTCCTTTAAATGAAGAGTGGCCTGATAGCTGATTAGATCAAAGTGATTCTGCGTTCGCCGACGTGCATCTTTGATCGTCGACATTGCGGTTTTAATGTCATTTATACGAACGAGCGCTGCTGCTTGTGATATCGCTGCCGCTACCCTTGCATCACGCGTCGGAGATCGATCACTTCGTTTTCGAAACTCCGTAATCTCTCGTTCTAATCTGGCCTTGTCGGTAATTAGATCGGAGGCGCGGTCAATGACCAAACGACGCGTATTGTCGGGAACCCTAAACCGACGGATAGATGCTAGTGCCGGAGCGGCGACCAAAAATAGGGCCTCCAACTCGACCAGGCTACGCTCGACTAACTCACCGTGGTAACCAAGCAGTTCTGAGAGCTCCACTACCGATGCTTCTCCCAGCTTTGCCACAGTTAAGAGAATTCGCTTTGCCTCCATTGAAAGCGATTCAACTTCGCGCCGAAGCGCGGCGTCCCGGACGGCGGTACCGCGCTCCCCCTGCCATTGCGTTATTGCATCATTCGGCGAGTGCCAACGTAAAAGTCGGACGACAGACTCCGCAAATAGCGGACTGCCACCGCTTACTTCATGAATTTTGGCTATATTTGCAGCCGACAGTTCGGGGAAAGAAATTCGCTCTCGAAGGCTTTGGAGATACTGTGGAAACTCATCAGCGGCGTTAAGCCCATCAAGTTTTATGACATTGTCGTTAGACACACTTTGATTAAAGCGCGTGGTGAAAATTAGCCTTGAATCACTCGCCGCAATAAATCCTCCAAGTTCCAAAACCTGTTTCTGCTCGTCTGGGCTTAAAGAGTCCACATCGTCCACCACTATTAAAGATGGAGTCTCGGCCAGGCCGGCTTTCACCATTCTCT
The DNA here is from genome assembly GCF_002966795.1 of Achromobacter spanius. Classification (GTDB taxonomy): domain Bacteria; phylum Pseudomonadota; class Gammaproteobacteria; order Burkholderiales; family Burkholderiaceae_B; genus Achromobacter; species Achromobacter spanius_D. The sequence goes on along the minus strand of NZ_CP023270.1, from coordinate 3,162,008 downwards.
TCAATTCGGAAAGCGTGGCTCCCATAAGCTCAGTTGAGGTGTAAGGTAGTTTGTCGCAAATTGCGAGAAGCAATTGCTCATAGCTTGTAAAATGACGCTCCGGAACGTTTACGTACTCATCCTCGAAGGCTCTAAACTGTTTCTCTTTTGCGGTTAGCCAGACAACCTGCTCAAATGGGGCCCCTGGGTTCTCCGACACTCGTTCCACGAACTCATAGGCAATACTGGATTTTCCAAGTCCCCCTTCACCCGCCAAGACCTTCATGTGAGAAAGATCGTCACCTAGCCAGCGCCACAATGAGTTGAGAATAGCATCGCGTCCGACAAAACGCGCGCAGATGAAATTCCGGTCGGGTAGATTGTGGGGAAGTCGATTTATTCGAAACTGAGGGGGTAGGGGAACTTCGCCGTCAGAAAGGTAAGGAATTCGCCTTTCCGAGTTTAAAGCCAATATTTTTGGACCTCTCGCTTCGATGCATTCGTCGGCAACTCGGCAATAGACAGAGTCCTTGATAAACAAGGGTTTTTTCTGATCGTTGCCTGGGCCATCCTTGATAAAATGCAAAGGCGGAATTCCATGTCCCCGTTGTGGGATGTGCAACACCAAAACTGTTTTGGGCTGCTTCTTGGAGTCGTATTCCGTAAAAGAAAGAGCTGTTATTTGGATCCGCTCTCCAGTGTACGCTTTCACCGACGCCTTTAGAGCCTCAACATCCAGTTTTTCGGGATCTATGCCGATGACATCGAACTTGCTTTCTGGCTCAGTCTCTTGAACACCGAATATAAGGTAGCCACCATAGGAATTGTAGAAGCTCACAATTCTGAGGACCAATTTCCCTTTTCCGTAGGTGCTTGTATCTATATCCTCTTTATAATCTAGAAGCTCACACTCGATGGGCGCACACAAGCCATCGATGCAAATCACCCTTAATAATTCTGTAGATAGCTTACCTTGACTACTAAACTCAGCAATCTTTTTCCGTAGATCAGTGACATTCCAGTCATAAGACATCCCGGTATCCGCTAAGGGCTTTGGAGAGGTTACATCTGTTGCTGTTCGAACATCAGAAATTTCGCCTGGCCGAAATGGCGAAGTTCTTATGTCTCCTTGGAATATTTCTGCGACTAGTTCCGAGACCTTGGATTTTTTCATCACTTTTCTTATTTTCATATCGAGATGCCTGTTAAAAGGGCCTCCATAAGGCTAGTTGCGGACGATTAAATTGGCTTTTAACATATTTTGTGCTAAATAGATACATCGTTCCAGCCATGTTGCATCGCGTATGAATGAGGGGCGCCAAATTCAGTTGGTCGACTTGATATCGCCGAATTTATTCACCTCTGCACACTCCTGAAATTTCATTGAATGGGAGTTGGGCTGGTCGAAGTGATGTACCAATTTTGGTCGCGGACGCGCATCGATATCGGTCAATTTCCGCCACTAGAGTTCGATCACAAATGGCCGCTTTTCACTGAACTAACATAACTCTGTTTATAGGGAGAAACAATGTCGGCCAATACGCTCAAGACTCGCGACGATCCTATGCCACTGTCTTTCACGGTGGATGGTGAATCATTCAAATTGCGAGTTGGCTCTCAAGCTTCTTGGCTAAACTGTGAACAATTCGGTCATAAGGAGCTGCGCAACCGCATTGAGCCTTGGCTGACGTCCTTATTTCAGTCAGAGCACCTCTCGCTGCTCGCTGGCTCGGGGCTCACCCACGCCGTGCATTTCCTGGCGGCCGGAAAAGGCGCTGCGGGCATGGGAAGTCTGGCACTTAGCCAATACGAGGACGAGATCACTGAAGCCGCCAGGCATGCGGCAGTGGAGGCAGGTCGGCGGAAGGGCAATCTGGAAGACCAACTGCGCGTTGCGAATGAGCTATTACGTGGTCTGGAAATCCTCCAGAAAAGTGACGAGGCTCAGGCGCTCCGCGAAGAATTGCAAACTGGCATGCTGGATTTTGCTCAATCGATCCTAGCAAGTGAAGCGGGGATTGCCACTGCCAACCAAGAGAAGCGCGAGCAGGCGTTCAATACCCTTGTCACGTTCCTGATGAGCTTTGCCAGCCGCACTGGGGTGCGAGACCGGCTGAACATTTTCACCACCAACTACGACCGTCTGATTGAGGCGGGTGCCGAGCTCGCCGGGCTTCACCTTCTCGACCGGTTCCTAGGCAAGCTGATGCCCATCTTCCGGTCGTCTCGGCTGGATCTGGACATGCATTACAACCCGCCCGGTATTCGTGGTGAGCCGCGCTATCTGGAAGGCGTGGCGCGCTATACCAAGCTGCACGGCTCAGTAGACTGGGTTCAAACGGGCAAAGACATACGTCGCATCGGATTGCCATTTGGGGCTGCCAGCGTTGAACCCTATTTGCAGGTGCCGGGCTTGAGCGAAGCCACCGCGCATGAGTTGATGGTCTACCCCAATGCTGCCAAAGACCGAGAAACAGCTGACTACCCCTATGTGGAGTTGTTCCGCGACCTTGCGGCTGCGGTGTGTCGACCGAATAGCACGCTGGTGACCTACGGCTACAGCTTTGGCGATGAGCATATCAATCGTGTTATCCGCGACATGCTCACCATCCCTTCGACGCATCTGGTGGTGATTTCTTATGACGACCCGCTCGACCGCATCATGCAGACCTATCAGGAATTGGGCCGGCCTTCCCAAATCAGCCTGTTGATTGGGCCTGTATTGGCAGACCTGACCTCCTTGACCGAGCACTACCTACCTAAGCCAGCTATCGACAAAACCACCTTCCGCATGAGCGAATTGCTCAAACAGCGTCTGGGCGCGGAGCCGCAGCCAGTCAAGCGTCTAGCGGATGGAGCTGATGTTACTGAGGGAAGCGACCTAGTATGAGCCTATCACCCTTGGCCTATGCTGACTCATTGCGTATTGGCACTATCGACTTTGTATCTCCCGATGAGATCAAGGTGCTGCTTGACATCGAGGCACCCGACGGTGTGGCGCTTAACACTGGCACGCCCCGCCCATTCCCACGTATTAATGGTTATGTCCTGATACCAAGCGACGATGGGCATCTGGTCGCACAGGTCGAGTGGATAACCATCGAGCGCTCACAGTATCCCAAACGCAAGGGTATGCAGGACTTCGGCCTAGTGGACTTGCCCTATCCCCTGCGTAAGATGAGCCTCAACCCGCTGGGGGTGTTGGCCTATGAAAGCAAAGATGCCAAACGTAATGACGTTTATCGTTTCCGGCGCGGCGTCGAAAGCTACCCCACTGTCGGCGATGCGGTCCTGCTACCCACGCAAAACCAGCTACGCGCCATCGTCGAGTCCGGAGACAACCGCCATGTGCTGATCGGCACCAGCCCGCTGGCCGCCAATGCCGAGGTCAGGATTGACCCAGACCGCCTGTTTGGCCGCCATCTCGCGGTGCTGGGCAATACCGGCAGCGGCAAATCCTGCTCGGTTGCGGGCTTGATCCGTTGGTCGATAGACGAAGCCCGTAAAGCCCGTGGCGATATGGACCCCAATGCCCGGTTCATCGTGCTCGACCCCAACGGTGAGTACGGCAATACCTTCCACGATATGAGCAAGGTGCGAGTGTTTGCTGTCGAGCCCAGCGAAGGCGTGGGGCAATTGCAGATCCCGCTGTGGTTCTGGAACAGTGCCGAATGGACGGCATTTACGCAAGCCAGCGCCAAGACCCAACGGCCAACCCTCGTGCAGGCGCTGCGGTCGGTTCGTGACGGCGTATTCGGCGCTATTGTGGTTACGCCCAGCCACGAAATGCGCCGCTATCTGCGTACCTTGGTCAGTATCCTGCAATTGGAGCGCAACGCTGGCAGCCCGTGGGCTAGGTTTCCACATCCCAAGAATTTCTTGGAGAAACTTAAAAAGTGGCAGGAAGGATTAGCCGATCAAGACACGTTCACTGTCGACGAAAAGGTCGAGCTTGGTGCGCTGCGGGACAACCTCACCACATTGATCAATGCTCGCGGCGGTCAATACCCGACCTACGAGTTCACCCGAGGCGAAATCGACGAACTGTTGTTGCTGGTCCAGTCCGCTCACGCTACCTTCGGCGGCAGTGACACTGACATCCTGCCCATTGACGCTGATGTTCCACGCCCCTTCACCGGCGATCAGCTTCTACGAAGCGTGGAAGCTACGGCTGAGCTGCTTGGTGTTTCTGAGTACGTCGAGACCATGCAGATGCGTATTCGCACCCTGCTGTCGGACAGCCGTATGAAGATCGTTTCGGGAGCCGCCCAAGAACTCACGCTGGACGACTGGTTATGCAACTTTATCGGCGACAACCGGGCATCCGGTGGATCAGTGACCGTCATTGATCTCTCGCTGGTGCCTGCTGAGGTTGTACACATCATCACCGCCGTGATTGCTCGTATGACCCTGGAGGCGCTGCAGCGCTATCGCAAGCTACATCAAGGCAAGACTTTGCCTACAGTGCTGGTGATGGAAGAGGCGCACACCTTCATTAAGCGTTACCACGACGATGCGGAAAACCAGAACTCAGCCGCTATCTGCTGTCAGGTGTTCGAGAAGATTGCCCGTGAAGGCCGCAAGTTCGGGTTGGGGCTGGTGCTATCCTCGCAGCGCCCGAGCGAGTTGTCGCCTACTGTGCTATCTCAATGCAACAGCTATTTGTTGCACCGTATCAGCAATGACCGTGACCAGGAGTTGGTGCACAAGCTTGTGCCCGACAATTTGCGCGGCCTGCTGCGCGACTTGCCCTCGCTGCCCTCTCGTCACGCCATCCTACTTGGCTGGGCATCGGAGCTACCGGTAATGGTGCAGATGAATGCGCTGCCCGAACAACACCGGCCGAAATCGGACGATCCCGATTTTTGGGCAGTGTGGTCAGGGAAGGACAGCGAGGGAAGGGTGGTCGAGCGCAAGGTGGACTGGAAAACGGTTGCGGATGACTGGCAGCAAGTCGGCTAACCACCTTGCCGCTGAGCGACTGGGGCTGCCCCTCTCAAACTAGATAAGTAGCCGATTTGCTTATGGATACGCTCTGACGAATCTGAGTCTTTCAAAGTGGCGAAATAAGGACTACCAATTCGAGAGTGAATGAAATCGAGTTCGACGTCGTCGGTGATTTCCCGGCCTTTAAGGTGTAGTCTATGAACTGCGCGCAGGCAATCGGCGCCATCCCGCGCTTTCCTCGTTCCAATACATCGAGGCCTTTAATGAAATCCGACTATGTTGTGATCACTAGAGTGAAGAAGTTATCCGAGCCGGTGTTTGGCATTCCCGCTGACGCGCTGGAGAAACTCACGCAACGCAAGCTCGATGCTATGCGCGAACGCTACCCCGAGGCGTTTCAGGAGCGGCAACACGCGAATAACGTAGATCTCAATAGCAAGGGTCAATAGATAGAACGTGGCAGCCTGCTGATGGGATTCGGCTTGTCTCGTATATCGCCGACAAAAATCAGACGAGCTGCTTTAGGTTGGCACTTCAGTGCATTGCTCACGAAACTCATTTTCCCCTTCTTGATACGTCTAGTGCAGATACTGAGGGCAGGGCACCTAGGTCGCCCAGTTTGTCGCGTGCGTCGCGATAATGTTCGTAAAATTTCGCCCACTTGCTGAAGCCGCCGAGTTCTCCAACTACACGTAGCATGGCCAGGTGGGACGCCGTGAGCAACTGCACTGTAGCCTGAAGTTCGGCAATCCGGATGTCCTTGTCGGCAAGCGACGCGGCAGTGTCTGCGCCGGAGCGCTTCGCGACACGGCCCCGCCAGCGTCGGTACTCCGACTGACGCTGTTGGTATTCAGCAAGCATTTGACTGCGAGATGTGTTGCGAGTAAACGACGAGGCAGCTTTGATGGATGGATGTAGCCGCGCAACGGCCCGCGCACTGATATCTCTATCATCTGCCAGTAACGCATCAAGGATCTCACGCATCTGCTCCTCGGCGGTCGATGCCTTTCCATCGCGATTAGTCATCGAGCACTCCACGTAGAGGTGGCAGCGAGAGGTCGACGCCTTCGGGGAAGGGGTGCTCGCCCGGCTTTGTCGCGAGTAGCTTCTGTACTCCCGCCAAGCGCTTCTCTGCATGCTCAAGCTGGTTCTTCCAACCGATGCTCGTCGACGGACGGGCTCGGATCGTATCCAGTGCCAGCTTGAGCTTACCTTCAAGCCGAACGAGGTTCTGCTGATGCTCCGGAAGATTTGTTGCCGAGAGATGGCGGCAGCTATCGAAGCACTCGAGATGCTTAGGGCAGGGGTCTACGGTGAATGAGTTCAGGCAATGACCATATGGGGTCGCGTGGAATCCGTCCGCTTCTGCGCGCAAGTATTCATATGCAGCCGCGTCGCCCTCGGCTGCCTGGATCCGGAGGAAGGCAGCGACGATCGGGCCGCTAGCTGTTGGTTTGCACTGAAAACTGACCCAGCGTTTGCATCGAAAACTGACCCAGCCCTAATTTGATTGGGTCGGGGTTGCTACAGATTTGGCTGTTTTACGCTCCTTTTTGGGCTGTGTGCTGCTGTTTTTGAATCGGTAGCTATCGTTGCCGGTCTCGACGATGTGGCAATGGTGGGTGAGTCGATCGAGCAAAGCAGTCGTCATTTTTGCGTCCCCAAATATGTTCGCCCATTCAGCGAAGCTGAGATTGGTGGTGATGATGAGGCTTGTGTGCTCGTAGAGCTTGCTGATGAGGTGGAACAGCAGCGCGCCGCCGGCTTGGCTGAATGGCAGATACCCGAGTTCGTCGAGGATCACGACGTGCGAGTGCATGAGCCGGTGGGCGAGGTGTCCAGCTTTGCCGGCCTGCTTCTCGAGCTCCAACGTGTTCACCAACTCGATCGTGGAGAAGAAGCGAACTCGGCGACGCAGGTGTTCGATGGCGTGAACCGCGAAGGCCGTCGCCAGATGCGTCTTGCCGGTGCCAGGGCCGCCAACTAGTACGACATTGTGAGCGGGTTCGATGAACTCGCCGCGGTGCAGTTGCCGGACGAGGGCTTCGTTGACCTCGCTGCATCCGAAGTCAAAGCCTTGTAAGTCTCGATATGCTGGGAACTTGGCCACCTTCATCTGATAGGCAATAGATCGCACCTCCCGCTCGGTAAGCTCGGCCCGTAGAAGCTGGCTCAAGATGGGAGAGCAGCTCTGGTATGCCGGAGAGTCTTGCTGCACGAGGTCGGTGAGCGCTTGAGCCATACCGTGCAGCTTGAGCGCCTTCAAGCGCTCGATCATGAGTTCATGCTGCATGACGTGGCTCCTGAGTGCGGAGGGTGTCGTAGCGGCCGACGTTCGCCTCGGGTTCGACTGTGAGCGAGAGCGCTTGGGGCGCCGTCAGCGGCGGTAGCGGTGTGCCGTCGAGCAGTCGGCTCAAGATGTTGAGAATGGTTTGCTTCGATGGCGTACCGGCCTCCAGCGCTAAGGTCACTGCGGCGAGGACCAGTTGCTCGTCATGCAACAAGACCAACGACAGGATCTCCACCATCTCTCTATCCCCGCCAGCGTGAGGCAGCAGCAGTGCCTGAAGTTGGCGAAATGCTTCCGGCAACGCGGTGAACGGCGCCCCATTGCGCAGCGCGCCAGGCTTGCGTTGCAGCACGGCGAGATAATGCCGCCAGTCGTAGAAAGTGGCACCACGGTCATGGCGCCGGTTGATGTGGCGAGGATGCTGCGCGATGACGTGACCTTCGGCGACGACAACGAGGCGATCCGCATAGACCCGCAAACTCACGGGCAGGTTGGCGTAGGACGCGGGGACGCTATAGCGGTCACGCTCGAAGGCGATCAAGCATGTGGGGGAAACGCGCTTGGTGTGTTCCACAAAGCCGTCGAACGGCTGGCCGACAGGCATCAGAAATGGGCGTTCCTCGGACCATATCTGCCAGATGCTCTGGTCACATGCCGGATGGCGTATCTGTTGCCACAGCCTGACGCACTCGTCGGCCAACCAGTCGTTAAGCGCTTCCAAGCTCGAAAAGTGGGGCAGGCGTTGCCAGATCCGCCTCCGGCTATCCTGCACGTTCTTCTCGATCTGTCCCTTCTCCCAGCCTGACGCGGGGTTGCAGAACTGCGCATCAAACAAATAGTGGCTGACCATGCTGGAGAATCTGGCGTTGACCTCGCGTGACTTGCCGCGGCCGACCCTATCCACAGCGGTCTTCATGTTGTCGTAGATACCTCGACGCGGGATGCCTCCCCACGCCACAAAAGCGTGATGGTGCGCATCGAACAGCATCTCATGCGTCTGGAGCCAGTAGGCGCGCAGGAAGAAGGCGCGACTGTGGCAAAGCTTGAACTGCGCGATCTGGAGCTTGGTGCGCTCGCCGTTGATCACCGCACTGTCCTCGCTCCAGTCAAACTGAAAGGCGTCGCCTGGTGCGAACGTCAATGGCACGAACGTGCCCCGTCCTGAAGTCTGAGATCGTTCCTGTTGTTCCTGTCGCCATCGTCGCGCGAAAGCGGCAACACGGTCGTAAGAGCCCGTGTAGCCTAGAGCGCAGAGATCCTGGTGCAGCTGCAATAGCGAGCGTCGCTGCTTGCGTGTGCGGTTGGCCTCGGCCTTGAGCCATGCCGAGAGCTTCTCCGCATAGCCGTCTAGAACGGTAGGCCCAGCCGCACGGCTGTAGGTTGGTTCAATGGTGCCCGAGCGCAGATAGCGTCGCACCGTGTTGCGCGATATGCCAAGTCGCTTGGCAATCTCTCGTAAAGAGACATGATCACGCAAGTGCCAACGGCGAATAATGCTGAGAAGAGCCACGTCGATCACTCCTGTCTCCTGCACGGGTACCGAGCAGGATAGTGTTCACGAGGTGGGTCAGAATTAGATGCAAATCAAACGTAAAAGTGGGTCAACTCTGCCTGCAAATCAACACCGCAACGGGCGCATGATGTTCTGAACCACGTGCCCAGTGGTATTCCGCCTGAACAACAACTGCTCCGCGACCGCCGCCTTGATCAGGTTTTGCCAGGCGGCGGAGAGCGGCCCGTTGGAACGCGGGGGCAAGCCTTGAGCGATACGCTCTGCGTTAACAGTTTTCAGGGCTTCTACCTCTGTGCCGAGATTGCGCAGGTAGTGAGTGGGTGGCGGGGAATCTCCGACGAGGGCCGTAAGGTTCCACCCAACGCGATCTCGAGCGGCACCAAGGCTATCGAGGGGGATATCCCACAGCAGTTCCTTTTTGTGAGCAAGGGCCTTGCCTAACTCGACGAAGGCCAAGTAGTGAAGGCTCATCGATTCTCGTCCTCCAACTCAGCGAGGACCGCCTGTATTCCCGCAATCGTGCGCTGAAGCTGCAAATAGGTGGGCGACTGTGTGTCACCTCGGGAACTCTGTTCAAAGAACAGGACTACCTCGCGCATCGAAAGCAGCACATGCTCATGCATCGTTTTGTCATGCAAGGGTAGGAACTTCCCACAGCCATAGCACGACATTACCGGGTTATAGGGGCACGCGGGCTGGCCTGACGTGCAGCCGCCAATCCCTGCGATCAGAATGCCGTGAGGTACGCCGGCAATCTGCTGATCGCCTTTGAGTTGGGTAAGTTCTTCATGGGATATGAACCGATCATGCGCAATTTTTGCCACACGCCGGTAAATATCTGATGCGCCCAGAGCTCTGTTCACTCGTTCAGCGTGAGATGCTGACGTAGCAAAATATACAAGTCCCGTCCGCGCATCCGAATGGCCTAGAAACTCGGCCAGTTCTTCGTGACTTGCGCCGGCGTCAACAAGTCGTTGGGCTGCCGTGTGCCGTAGGTCCGTCGCTGAGCCAAGATCTTGCGATTTAATCAGTTTCCTTACAAGCGACGCAATTCGCGAGCCGGCTTCATAACTTGATTGAACAGGGAAGTAGCGAGCAACGGGGGCATCGTTTCGGAGCCCCCGACGGGCTTTGACGGCAACAAAGATTGGCGACCATTCGCGCTTGAGGCGACGGGTTAGCGGGATCCTTTTGGAATCGCTACGTTGTTTTGCCATGTGAAAGGTCAGGTGAACCGTGGGAGGGCCTTCCGGGACATCTTGCCAAATCCGTACATTTCTCTCGGCAAGCATCGAAATTTGTATCGGCCGCATGCCAAATTGGTAGGCACAGGTCAGCATCCCGGCATCGCAAATATCGTCGAATGATAGAGACTGCGCCGAGGGTGTGGCCAAGACTGAAGCTATTTCGTCGAGATGTCGCAGAATCGCTGCTTCCTCGCCAGCGCTGAGAAACACGTCACCAGAACGAATGCCAGCGTAAGGATCGCGAGCGGGTAAGGGGAGGGCAGTACGGATGTACATGCGGTGCTCGATCGACCACCCAAATAGGCGATGCACGCAAAGTAGGTGGAGCAAGTATTTCGCACAGATGTACGCTCCGGCAGGCAGGCACCGAGCGCGCAGGTCTACCCAGACAGGGCCGACGCCCGTAGGGCCCGCTCGCAAAAGGGCCATTACGTCTGCTTCTGTCAAGTGGTGGGCAGAAAAAATATATGATGCAGCCGTGGATACGCTTAGATCCTCTCCAAGAACAAAGACGAACACGTGCTTGAAAATAAATGCGCAATGCTCGCCCCACCCAGAGAAGTCAACGTTGACACGACGACCATTGATCGATAGTTCGAATGCGGGAAGCTCAACAGGAGCTCGAATTGCTCGGAGCGTATCGTCAAAGTCGTCCCGATAGCGGATGATCGAGGGTAGGTCGGATAACGTGAAACAGAGCTTCTCAATAACGTCCTCTTGAACTTGCTGCACGGCCCGTCGCGATCGTGTTCTAGTTATCATCTAGAGCCCCTTAGGAAGGGATCGCAGCAAACTGACACGTTCATCGAATGCGTCACTCCACACATCGGCTAAACGGTCCTCGAATACCGCCCGCGCATATCTTGAGGGCATCGAGGATGTTCTGGACCAGCCAAAAAATGCCCTCAATTTCTGAAGCGCTTCGTCCATTGCGTCCCCTTGTTTGAGCAACTGGTGCAGTCGCATGACTGCACAGGTGTGACGCAGATCGTGCGGCGTCACAGATTCCTTGCCAGTACGCTCTCTTAGCTCCCTCACGACGGTTCTAGGTAACGAGCGTGAAATCAGTGCGAATATTTTTGTTAAAGCCTCTGTCGACAAAGGCAAGCCGGCTTGAGAATTGAGCAGAAATGAGTGCCGCGGGCGACCTCGATAGTTTTCTGCGTACGTCTGCACCAAACCTGCTGTCAGTCCGCTAACCGGTATTTGGCGAATTGAATACGAGGTCTTGATGCCAGGTCTTGAATATCGAGGGTCGTCGCCGACGTTCACATACTCATTCTCTTGAATGTTGAGCCAGTGGCGAGTCCTGTTTTTCGTCGTGTCGTGAGCGTTCTTTACGGCATCCACCGGCAATAGCAAAACCTCGCCGCGACGTAGCCCTTGATGCAGCATAAGGACGAACGCGATAAAAACTCGCCATCTAGTTTGTGTGCGAAAGAAGGGATTGCTCGCTGATTCAGGATCCAGCATTTCGTATAGCGTCTCGACTGTGCCAGATGGCAACGATCGCATAGACGAGGTCGCTGTTACCCTGCGCACATGAAGCTGGCTGTAAAGTGTTGAAAGACGGTGCAGCCTCAGTGTGATAGGCCGATTTCGGTCGTCAGCGGAGTGACTCTGAGACAGCCAGGTAAGAACGGTTGTGACGAAAGTCAAACCTGTTCGCCAGCGCTTTTCATCGCCAGCCATACCATCCGATTGGTTGCGGATGACCACGAACCACGATTCCAAGATGTTGGCTAACGCCTCTTCATCGAAGGTTCCCAACGCTGCATCTAACGAGGATTCACCGTAAAGGTTGTCGGCGTGACGGTACAAGGCCTCTATGCACCGCAGCTTCTTGATGTGCGTTGACTCGGCCAATTGAGCCGCAGACATTGCTGACCACACCGCAGCCCAGTACCGGGGTAAGCCGATGTGATCGACGAGAAGCGGCCCCAGCAGATTGCGGGGCAGCCCACTATCAGATAGCAGCTTGAGCATGGGTGCATTCCGTCTGAATGCGCAACGCTACAAGCTACCATTTAAGAGATAGTTTTTGAGGTCGTAATGTGCTGTAGTTCACATGGCGCGCAACAGCCGCTAACATACCAGTCCTACGCATAATGTGTATTATGTAAAGTACGAAATAGCCGTTTCCGTTCCGTTCTCCGGCCGCCATCAGATAAGATGCGCGCCAAGCGTCCCCAATCCATCCCAACCCATCCCAATCCAGCACCCCTCATGACCCCGCGCGTCGCAATCATCGAAACCATGGAGAACACGCAGCTTGGCCTTCTGCTGAGCGCGCTGAACGAAGCCCATGCCGACATCACCTGGTTCCGCGTCTACCGCGACGGCCTCGGCGACATTGCGCTCGATGACTTCGACGCCCTGATCGTTCCCGGCGGCTGGCCCAGCGCGCGGGACGATCATCTTTATCCCTACCTGCCCAAGCTGGTCGCGCTGATGCGCGCATTCGGCGATGCCGGCAAGTCGGTGCTGGGCATTTGCCTTGGCGCGCAGGTGCTGGCCCGCGCCTATGGCGCCGACAACCTGTTGGGCGTCGCGCGGGAATTCTCCTGGACGCCGCTGACCGTGACGGACGATGGACGCGCGGATCCGCTCTTTGCCGAGTTGCAGGACGGCTTCATCAGTTTCCAGTGGCACGTGGACACCTACACCCTGCCCAAGACCGCCCTGCTTCTGGCTCAATCCCAAACCGTCCAGAATCAGTGTTTCCGCGTGGGGCGAGCCACTTACGGCATGCAGTTCCACTTTGAAGCCAGTGGCGACGTCGTACACGACTGGACGCGCGGTAATCCTGAGCGGGTCAATCGCATTGCGCCGGGATGGCTGGAAACGCAGGCGGCCGAGGACCGGGCCCGCTTTGCTGCCGACGCCGACGCGGCGGGCCTGAACATTGCGCGCGCCTTCGTTGCCACCATCGGCAAGCCCGCGCAGGTCTGATCCCGCGCAAAAGCGCAAAAAAAGGCGATGCCCGGTTCCCCGGCATCGCCTTTTCCATGTCCGGCAAGCGTCAGCGCTTCTTGGACGCCTCGTACTTCGCCTTGTTGGCTTCGTTCGGCGGGTACAGGCCCGGCAGCACGGCGCCATTGTTGACCTCGTCCATGATCCAGCCTTCAAAGCGTTCCTGCTCGACGGCGGCGTCGACCACGACGGCCAGCAGCGCGGCCGGGATGACGACGGCGCCATCCTGATCCGCGACGATCACGTCATCCGGAAAGACGGCCACGCCGCCGCAGGCGACGGGCTGCTGCCAATCCACGAACGTCAGGCCGGCCACCGACGGAGGCGCCGCCGCGCCGCTCGCCCAGACGGGCAGCTTGGTTCCCAGCACGCCGGCCAGGTCGCGCACGACGCCGTCGGTCACTAGACCCGCAACGCCCCGCTTCGCCATGCGAGCACACAGAATGTCGCCCCAGATGCCGGCGTCTTTCACGCCCATGGCGTCGACCACCGCGATGCAGCCCGAGGGCATCTGCTCGATGGCGCCCCGGCTGGACTTGGGCGAGGACCAGGATTCCGGCGTCGCCAGGTCTTCGCGGGCAGGCACGAAGCGCACGGTGAACGCGCGGCCGACGATGCGTTCCAGGCCTTGCGCCAAGGGGAAGGCGCCGCGAATCCAGACGTTGCGCAGCCCCTTCTTCAACAAAATGGTGGTCAGTGTTGCCGTGGTGACGCCGGACAGCGCCTTGAATTGAACCTCGTCGGAAACCGTCATGTGTTGCTCCCTGGTGAAATCAAAACTGGCGCGCAACGCGCCGGAATCAGGCTGCCGCCCTCACGGAGCGGCGTCGTTGTCAGTTAAGGGTGTCGCAGACGTCGCGAAGACGCTTGCACGCTTGCGCCAGCCGCTCGTCCGACGTCGCAAATGAGATGCGGAAGTAGCCTTCAGCGCCAAATGCGCTGCCCGGCACCACGGCCACGTGCGCGTCTTCAAGAAAGAATTGGCTGACGTCCACGTCGGATTTCAGCACCTTGCCCTGTGCGGTTGTACGGCCAATCAGCCCTTTGCACGACGGGAACAAGTAGAACGCGCCTTCGGGTGTGCGGCAATGCACGCCGTCGATCGCATTGAGCGCTTGAAGGCAGTTGTCGCGCCGCTGTTTGAAGGCCTGGTTGCGTGGCAGCAGGAAATCCATCGGGCCATCCAGCGCCGCCGTCGCGGCCGCTTGGGCGACCGAGCATGGGTTGCTGGTGCTTTGCGACTGAATCGTGGCCATCGCCTGGATCAGCGCGGTGGGGCCGCCGGCATAGCCGATGCGCCATCCCGTCATCGCATAGGCCTTCGACACACCATTGACCGTCAAGATCCGATCGTGCAGGGCCGGGTCGACGGAGGCGATCGTCGAAAACTGCCACCCGTCATAGCGAATGTGCTCGTACATGTCGTCCGTCATGATCCACACATGCGGATGACGGGCCAGCTCAAGGGACAACGCGGCCAGATCGTCGCGCGTATAGCCGGCGCCTGTGGGATTGCTGGGCGAATTCAGGATGACCCATTTGGTCCTGGGCGTGATCGCGTGGCGCAACTGCTCGGGCGTGATCTTGAAGTCCTGCGAGGCCGGGCAGTCGACCTCGACGGGCACGCCACCGGCCAGCCGCACCATGTCCGGATAGGACACCCAGTACGGCGCGGGAATGATGACCTCGTCTCCCGGATTGAGGGTGGCGAGCAGCGCGTTGAAGATGACTTGTTTGCCGCCCGTGCCCACGCTGATCTGCGCCGGATCGTACGAAATGCTGTTGTCGCGCCAGAACTTGCGGACGATGGCTTCCTTTAGATCGCGGGTCCCGTCGACATCCGTATAGCGCGTGGCGCCGGCGTCGATGGCCTGCTTCGCGGCGGCGCAGATGTGCTCGGGCGTCGGGAAATCAGGTTCGCCTTGCGACAGTCCGATCACGTCAATGCCGCGCCGGCGCATGTCAGCGGCGAGCTTGGTGATGACCAGTGTGGGGGAAGGCTTTACTGCGCGAAGGAGGTTGGACAGCATCGTCGTCTCGCGGGTTGGAAGCTCTTGCGATTCGCTCAACGCTGTACAAGAACCTTGAATGCGCCTAGTCTAGGCCCGCGCTATGTCCAATAAAAGCGATATATTTTCCAACTGACCATCAATAATTTCGATCAAAAACATGCTGCGCGAACTCCAGACTTTCATGGCGGTGGTGCGCTACGGCACCTTTGCAAATGCGGCCGCGCACATCGGCCTGACGCAATCCGCGGTCAGCGCGCAGATCCAGCGATTGGAAGAAGAGCTGGGCTACCCGCTGTTCGATCGGACGGGACGATCCGCCAACCTCAACAGCAACGGACGCGAAGCGCTGGCGATTGCCGAGGAAATGATGGCCGTCTACGGCAAGTTTGGACGGCATGTCAGTACGCCCAAGACGGGCCTGATCCGCGTGGGGTCGATTGCGTCCGCTCAAGTCACGTTCCTGACGGATGCGCTGACCGAGTTCTGGCGTGTCAATCCAGGGTATCGCATCAGACTGGTGCCCGGTCTGTCGCTCAACCTGCTGGGCCAGGTGGATTCCGGCGAGGTCGACATCGCGGTCATGATCAAGCCGCCCTTTGCGCTGCCGGCCGATCTGCGCTGGCGCGTGCTGTTCAATGAGCCCTTCGTGCTGTTGGCGCCGCAAAAGCTGGCGCATCGCGACTGGCTGGATCTGCTGGAGAACGAGGCCTTTATCCGCTATGACCGCGGCTCGTTCGGCGGCCGGCTGGTCGACCAGTTCTTGCGGCGCTCGCGGGTGTCGGTCAAAGAGGCCATTGAACTGGACGAGCTGCAAGCCATCGCCCAACTGGTGCGGCGGGGCGTGGGCGTTGCGCTGCTGCCGCTCAGCAGGGCGCTGACGCTGCCCAGAGGCGTCGTCGCCAAAGACCTGGGCGACGCCACGTTCTTCCGGGAAATCGGCTTGGTCGAGCGCCCGTCCGACAGCCGCCAGCCGATCGCCGCCCTCCTCGCCCAACGGATCGCGGAAGCGGCTGATCGGCTGCGACCGACGCCCTAGACCAGCTCCCGCGCCCGCGCATCGCGCTTGGCCAGGCGCGACAGCAGATGGTCGACCTCGGTCCGCGCCTGATTGGTCAGCGCACTGCCCGGCCGGCGTTGCGCCGCGCTGGTCAGGATGCCCCGGCGCATCATCACGTACTTGCGCACGGCCAGCCCGACACCCGGTTGCTGCTCGTAGCGCAGCAGCGGCAGGTGCGCGTCGAACAGGTCATGGGCCTCTTCGGTCTTGCCCTCGCCTACCCATTTGACGAAGTCGCACAGCATGTCCGGAAAGCAGTATCCGGTATTGGCGCCGTCGGCGCCGCGCGCCATTTCGTAGTCCAGGAACAGGCCGTTGTTGCCGCACAGAATCGAGATGTGCCGCATGGCGCCGTCGGCTTCAAACTTGCGCAGCGCCGAGATCTTTTCCAGGCCGGGCCAGTCTTCGTGCTTGAGCATGACGCACGAAGCCAGATCGGTCACGATCCGCCGGATGACCGTGGGCGCCATCTGCACGGAGAACGTCAGCGGATAGTCCTGCAGCACAAACGGGACGTCGTCGCCAATGGCCTCCACCGCCTGGTGGTAGTAGTTGACGATCTGATCGTCGGTGCGCAAGGTGTTGGGCGGCGCAATCATCACGCCGGCCGCGCCGCGATCCATTACCTCGCGCGTCAGCGAACGCATGGAGGCGAATCCGGGCGCCGAGACGCCCACCACGATGGGAATGCCTTGCGATTTGCCGATCACCTGCGAGGCGATTTCCAGGGATTCCGTGAAGTCCAGTTTGGGCGCTTCGCCCAGTTGGCCCAGTACGGTCAGCCCCGTCGAACCGCACGCCAGGTAGAACTCCATCATGCGGTCGATCGAGGCGTGGTCGACGGAGCCATCGTCAAAGAACGGCGTCGGGGCGATGGGAAACACGCCTTTCGCGTCGGCAGTCAGTTTCATGATCAGTTTTTCCAATGATTTGATTGAGGCAGGCGCGAGGCCTTAGATGCTGGCGATGAGGCCGCCGTCCACGCGGATCGTCGATCCGGTGATGTAGCTGGCCCGTGCGCTGGCCAGGAACGCAACCGCGTCGCCGTATTCCTGCGGATCGCCATAGCGGCCCACCGGGATGGCACTGGTGCTTTCGCGGCTGACGTCCTCGACGCTGCGCCCTTCCCGCTTGGCCCGCGCTTCGTCCAGAAACGAGATGCGCGCCGTCGCGATGCGGCCCGGCAGCACGATGTTCGACGTAATGCCGTCCTTGCCGACTTCGCGTGCCAGGGTCTTCGACCATCCCACCAGCGACATGCGCAGCGCGTTGGAGATACCCAGATTCGGAATCGGCGCAATCACGCCCGACGAGGTGCTGGTGATGATGCGGCCCCACTGCCGTTCCTGCATGCCGGGCAGGATGCGATCGGTCAGCTTGATGACCGACAGCACCATGCCCTCGAAATGTTCGCGCCAAAGATCCGCCTGCTGCCCAAACGACGGCGTGGGCGGCGGACCGCCGGTGTTGTTGACCAGGATATCGATGGAACCGACATTGGCTTCGATCCACGCCACCTGGCTGTCAAAGGCATCCAACGCGCGCAGATCCCATTGCAGCGCGACGGCGGACTGGCCCTGGGCCTTGATGCCGTCGGCAGTGGCCGTCGCGGCGTCCAGGTTCAAATCGGCCACGACGACCTTGGCGCCCTCGCGCGCCAGCGACTGAGCAATCGCGCTGCCCAGGCCACCGCCGCCGCCCAACACCAGCGCCGTCTTGTCTTTGATACCCAAATCCATCTTTACCTCCGTACGAAAAAAGGCGTGATCGGCCAGAACCGAAGTCTGGCCGCCCTATCTTGAGCGCGTCGCGCCACCCAGCGCCTGATGGATCGCAAGGTGCGCCCTGTAGATGACATTCTCTTGCCAAAGCCCGTTGCGGAAAAACGGAAAATTGTTGGATAGATCATTCGCTTTATGAATGAACTGCTTCAGCTCGGGCTTGATCTCTACGGCGCAGAATCTGCGGTCCTGGACAAGTCCGCTATATTGAGGGCCATTTATTTCATGCACGAATTGAATGAACCCGCGCCGCCTGACCCCCTCCATGTCCCTGCTATTGGCCTTCGAAGCCAGCGCCCGCCACCTGAGTTTTACGCGTGCCGCCGCCGAGTTGGCGCTTACGCAAAGCGCGGTCAGCCGGCAGGTGCAGGCGCTGGAAGATCTTCTGGAAGTGGCGCTGTTTCGCCGTGAGAAGCGGCGGATCGTACTGACCGAGGCGGGCCGGGGCTACCAGAAGGAGTTGGCTGCCGCCCTGCAGCGCATCCGCAGCGCCTCACTCCAGGCCATCTCGCACCGCACCGGCCGCGGCGCCTTCCACCTGGCCGCTTTGCCCACGTTTACGGCAAAGTGGCTGATGCCCAGGCTGCACCGCTTCTATGCTCGCCATCCCGGCGTCCTGGTTCACCTGCATTCCCGCGTGACACGTTTCGACCTGGACCTGGCCGGCATCGACGCCGTCATCGCCGTGGGCGATGGCGACTGGCCGGGATTGGTCCCGCATCGGCTGATGAACGAACAAGTCATCCCCGTCATCAGCCCCGAAATCGTCGGGCGCCAGACCATTCGCAAACCCGCCGACCTCGCCCAGCACGTGCTGCTGCAAGTCGCGGCCCGACCGGCCGTATGGCAACGCTGGTTTGAGGCCCACGGCCTGCCCGTGCGCACCATGCGCTGGGGCGCGCAGTTCGAGCTGACCACGCACCTGATCCAGGCCGTTGCGTCGGGACTGGGCGTTGGGCTGTTGCCGACCTTTCTGGTGGAGGACGAATTACGGCAAGGCCTGCTGGCGCCGGCACTTGATGAGGAATTCAGTACCGGCGCGGGGTATTTCTTTCTGGCATCGCCGGACAAACTGGCCATTCCTGCTGTCGCCGCTTTCCGGGATTGGCTGCTGGATGAAAGCGCGGCGGGTGTCTGACACCGAGGTCGCCGCCTTATCCGGCATCTGCATTCCCAACTATTCAATAATTCAACAATCGTTGTATTATTCGCCGCATGAACGAAGATCACGCCGTCCTCGCCCTTGCCGCCTTGGCCCATGCCCAACGCCTGCGCGTGTTCCGCGCCCTGGTCGTTGCCGGCCCTGAAGGCCTGACTCCCAGCGTGCTTGCCGACCAGCTCGCCGTGGCCCGCAATACGTTGTCATTCCATCTCAAAGAGTTGGCGCATGCCGGACTGGTCTCCATCGAGCAGCAAGGCCGCAACCTGATCTACCGCGCTGACTTTTCGCGCATGAACGGTCTGCTGGGCTATCTGACCGAACACTGCTGCGCAGGTGCACCTTGCGCAGTCACCGATGGCGATGCGTGCGAGTCCTGCTGAACCAGCGAACCTCTCCTGCCGCCCTTCTATCCCGCCGCCCTTCTTTTCTGCAACCCGCGTCCACGCACCGGCAGACTGAAATCCCCGCACCCGCCTTCCCTGTAGAAAGCCCATGTCCTCCACCGCACCCGCCGCACTCGCGCCGCCCCAGCGCCCGTCCATGAGCGCCTTCGAGCGCTATCTCACCTTGTGGGTCGTTCTGTGCATTGTCCTGGGCGTCGCCTTGGGCCAGGCAGCCCCCAGCGTTTTCCAGGCCATCGGCCGCATGGAAGTCGCCCAGGTCAACCTGCCGGTCGGCATTTTGATCTGGGTGATGATCATCCCGATGCTGCTGAAGGTGGACTTTGGCTCACTGGGCCAGGTCAGGCAGCACTGGCGCGGCATCGGCGTGACCTTGTTCATCAATTGGGCCGTCAAACCGTTCTCCATGGCCTTTCTAGGCTGGCTGTTCATCCGCCACGTTTTCTCCGCATGGCTGCCCGCCGACCAGCTCGACAGCTACATTGCCGGCCTCATTCTGCTGGCCGCGGCTCCTTGCACCGCGATGGTGTTCGTCTGGAGCCGGCTGACGGGCGGCGATCCAGTCTTCACGCTATCCCAGGTCGCGCTCAACGACACGATCATGGTGTTTGCCTTCGCACCGGTCGTCGGACTGCTGCTCGGCCTGTCGGCCATCAGCGTGCCGTGGGACACCTTGCTCGTTTCGGTGGGGCTGTACATCGTGGTGCCGGTCGTCCTGGCCCAGGTGTGGCGCCGTGCGTTGCTGCGACGCGGGCAGGCGGCATTCGACGCCGCATTGGCGCGAATCGGTCCGTTCTCGATGGCTGCCCTGCTGCTGACGCTGGTGCTGCTATTCGCGTTCCAGGGCGAAGCCATCATCGGCCAACCCCTGGTGATTGCAATGCTCGCCGTGCCCATTCTCATCCAGGTGTTCTTCAATTCCGGCCTGGCCTACTGGCTCAATCGCCGCGTCGGCGAAAAGCACAACATTGCGTGCCCGTCCGCGCTGATTGGCGCGTCCAATTTCTTCGAACTCGCCGTCGCCGCCGCGATCAGCCTCTTCGGCTTCCAGTCCGGCGCAGCGCTGGCCACCGTGGTCGGCGTACTGATCGAGGTGCCGGTCATGCTGCTCGTCGTGCGGATCGTGAATCGAAGCAAGGACTGGTACGAAGCCGGCGCCGCGCGCACTTGACGCTGCGTCGCCTTGCCGGCGGCATGGATTTTTCATTCAACACCGACTGGGCATGCCATGAGTTCGATCACGATCTATCACAACCCAGCTTGCGGAACCTCCCGCAATGTCCTTGCGCTCATTCGCAACAGCGGCGAGGAACCCATCATCGTCGAGTACTTGCAGACGCCTCCCAACGCCGCAACGCTGAAGTCGCTGATCGCCGCCATGGGCACGCCGGTGCGTGACGTGCTTCGGCAAAAGGGCACGCCATACGACGAACTGGGATTAGCGGATACAGCATGGACCGATGAGCAACTGATCGGTTTCATGCTCCAACACCCGATCCTCATCAATCGCCCCATCGTGGTGACGCCGTTGGGCACCCGCCTTTGCCGTCCGTCGGAAGCGGTCCTGGACATTCTGCCTTCGGCACAACAAGGCGCCTTCAACAAGGAAGACGGCGAGCCGGTGATCGACGCGAATGGTGATCGAGTCGAGGGTGTTTAGTCGCAGGTGTCCGACACCCATGACAGATGATCAGCAACTTGTGGCGGCGTCTCAGAGGGTGTCAGACACTAAGGTCAGCGATCGATCCGTAAGACTGATTCAGGTGTCAGACACCAACGTCGGCGCGATTACCGCGGTCGACGACGCCCCACCGCCCCGATGCCGATTGCCGCCGCCCGGGCCGCAGCAATTCGGCGGCCCCGCAGATCTCCTGCCCTGACCACAGGTCTTGCAGCGCCCCAAACCAAAGACCCTAGCAGCACGGTGACCGCGGCGTCGGGCGACCTACGGAGACTACCCCCGCCGCACCGCCCTTCTCCGCCACCACAGCCACAACCCGCTGATCCCCACCGTACCCAACCCAAGCCCCAGCAGTGCCACGACCGTCTCACCCGCCACTCCGCCAAGTTCCCCCGTATGCAACGGATAGATCACCGAGTTGATCCGCGTGCCCAGATCCAGCTCATTCCAGCGGTGCGCCGCCAGGACTCTGCCGTCGCGAGGGTCCAACCATACGGTGGAGCGCCCGTTGGGATGCGGATCGTCGGGGACACGCATCCGGATGGCCATGGGACGATCGCGGTGCGGCGTGTAGAGAACGAAGCCGATCTCGCCATCCGGAATTTCGGCCTGAGCCGCCGCAGCAAGGGCATCCAGAGACGGCGGCAGAAGCGTCCCGGCCTGCATCGGCGGCATCCCGGTTGGCGGCCGAGCCGTTCCTGACTCAAACGCCGCCGACCCTGCCGCCAGCCCCGCCAACATCGGCGCCACCACGCGAGCCTGCCCGCTGGCCGCCGTGATCCACCCACCGATCGGACGCCACGCCAGATAAGCCCCCGTCGCCACCGACACCGCCAAGAAAGCCGCCAGAATCGCCCCGCCTTGCCGATGGACATCAAACAACGCCCGCAACGTTCCCTTATCGAACACCATGCGCAGCGACGGCGGCCACTTCCGCGGCCACCAGATCACCAACCCGGAAGCCATCAACACCAGATACGCCAACGCGACCCACGCCAGTACCGCCTTGCCCGTCTGCCCCAACATCAACGCGCTGTGCAACTGGTACAGGACCGCGACGACGCCTTCGTCCTCCGCCCGCCTGCCCTGCTCCCGGCCAGTCGACGGATCCAGATAGACCGTGCCCCGCCAAGCCGCGCGCACCCGCACCTGCAACGTATCACCCGCCCGACGGGGCGGATCGAACGTCAACGACGCATCCGGCCCAAACGTTGCCGCCAGATTGCGCCGCACCGTCTCCAGTGGCACGGCCCCATCATTCGGCATGCTCTCAGCTACGAAATAGGCCGGATGCAACAGCCGATCCAGCGGCCGCGCGACCACGAGCAAGCCCCCCGTCACCCCTGACAGGATCAGGATCCCGCCCAAGACGAGCGCCACCCAGCGATGGCAGACCAGCCAGACGCGCCGAGGCATCAATAAGCCAATCGCGCTTGCAGGTAGACCATACGCGGCGCGCCCACCATGCGGCCACCGTTCGTGTCGACATTCCGCGTGTAATAGCGGCGGTCAAACAGATTGTTCACCCCCACCGCCACTTCGCTGCCGCGCCATTGCGGCACCTTGTACGCCAGTTGCGTATTCCAGACGCTGAATCCCGGCACACGCCCGTTCGTCGCGTCCGCATTCTCATGCCCGGTGTTCGCGGTGTCCGAGTATTGGCTGCTTTGTGCCGTGGTGAACAGGTTGAACGTCCAGTTGTTGCGCGTATAACGGCCGCCCACCGTGCCGGTCTGCCGCGAATAGAACGGCACGTCGTTGCCTTCGAACTCCCCCGATTTCTGGATGGCGCGCACGTACGTGTAGTTGGCGTAGACGTTCAGGCCGGCAAGCGGACCCGACCGGTCGAAGTCGTAGTCGATGGCGAATTCAACCCCGTTGTGCGTCGTCGCGCCCAGATTGCGGAAGACCGCCGGGTTCGTTCCGGGAATCGACAGGATCTGGTTGTCGAAACGCAGATCGAACACCGTGAACTCCGTGTGCAGTTGCTCGCCCGTGTAGCGCAGACCGGCCTCGACCGTCTTCGCAATCTCGGGGTTCAGCGGATTGGTCGCCGACATCGAGTTGAGCTGCGTGTACTGCACCGCACCGAACGACGTGTTGTAGTTGGTGTAGAGCGTCAGCGCGTCACTGACCAGATACGCCACGTTCAGCGACGGCAGCCCGCGGCTGTTGCGCATGTCGAACGGCGTGTCGTTGGCGGTGCCGTTGGGCTGGCGGTGCGTCTCGATGCGCTCGTAGCGCACGCCCGGCGTGATGCGCCAGTTGCCATAGGCGATGCGGTCGTCCAGGTAAACGGAGTGCGCTTCGGTTTCGTTGTCGAACACCTGCTGAACGCCCACGCGCTGGCCGGTCGTCAGCGACTCGGAATAGCGCCGGTCCTGGCCCGTTTCGTGGACGTACCGGTAGCCGATGGTCACGTCGTGCGTCGTCGGCCCCCATTCGATGCGCTGCGTGTAGCGCGGTTCGATGCCCAGGACCTGGTTGTTGCGCGGCTGGTAGTCGTTCCGGTTTGCGGCGGGATTGATCAGCGAACTCTGGCGCGAGCTGTCGTAGTGATAGACGCGCGCCTCGAACTCCTGCGTGTCGGATATCGAGTTCAGGTAGCCGATATCGACCTGGTCCCGCTGCCCCTTCCAGTAGTCGGTCGGGTGCGTGTTCTGGAAGGGATCATCGCGATACTGGGCGACGGTCAGGCCACCGGGCGTCATGGATTTGACGTCGTAATGCGCGAACTTGCCGTAGATCTCTGACGTGGGCGTCAGCGCAAAGCGCCATTTCAACGCCACGTCGTTGTAGCGATCGTCGCTGCCGTCGCGCCATTGCTCGCCGTCCATGCCCGAATACATCAGCGCCACGCCCAGGCCGTTGTCGAACTGCGTGCCCAGAAAGCCGGTGTATTGGGTATTGGTGCCGCCGTGGCTGAAGATGTTGTAGCGGGCCGAGGCTTCGGCGGTCAGGCCCGGCGTGTTGGGAATCGCGCGGGTCTTGAAGTTGATGACGCCGCCCACGTTCTGCGGACCATACCGCACAGCGCCGCCGCCGCGCACCACGTCGATGGCCTCAATGTTGCCCAGGCTGGTCGGCGACATCACCAGGTTCGGTTGCCCATACGGCGCCATCGCCATTGGGATTCCGTCCAGCAGCATCGTCGTGCGGAACGAGTTGCGGGGGTTCAAGCCCCGGATGCCGACATGCAGGCCCACCGAACTGCCCGTGGCGCTGGTGCTGCCGCTGATCTGCACGCCGGGCACGCGGCGCAGCGCGTCCGCCACGCTGGTGGCGCCGCTGTTCTGGATTTCGTCGCGCCGCAGCAGCGTGCGCGCGCCGCCGAAGGTCTGCACGCTGTTCTCAAGCCCGGTGCCCAGCCAGTCGCCGCTGACCTGGATGGACTCCAGCGTGCTGGCGCTGGCGGCGGGCTCGGCGGCCTGTGCCGACGGCTTAACGGACGGCGCCGCCGCGCGCACGACGAAGCCCTGCCCGCCTTGAGCCGCCGCGACCAAGCCCGTGCCAGCCAGCAGCTTGGCCAGACCGGCATCCACCGCATAGTTGCCGTTCAACCCCTGCGTCATCAGTCCGCTGGTGTCTTCCGGACGGAACGACACCGTGATGCCGCCCGCCTTGGCGAAGGCGGAAAGCGCCTGGTCCAGCGGACCCGCCGGAATGCGATAGTCCTGCGCGCCGGCTTGCTGCACCGGTTGGGCAACTGCGGACGACGACGCGCCAAAAGCGGCGGTCAGGCTCAGGCTCAGTGCGGCCAGGCGCAGGACGCGCGCTGCGGCGCGCGCGGGCGATGAGTTTTGAAGTGCCACGTGTTCACATCCCGTTCAGGTCATCAATGCGCGGTATGCCGGATGAGCCGGGACAAAAGGGACACGCAGGGAGCGGTTCAGTTGTAAATAAGTGAAACGGCGCAACGGGGCTTATCTAGCCAGCGTCACCCAGTACGAAGTCCGCGTCGTCACGCGCAGATCCAGGGTGTTGGCCACGACAGCCAGCAGCGCATCCGTGTCCTGCAGACGAAACACCCCGGACACACGCAGACTCGCGACAGCCGGATCGCAACGCACCACGCCGCGCCGGTAGCGGGACACTTCGGCCAGCAATGCATCCAGGCGCATGTTGTCGGCCTCGATCACGCCGCGCGTCCACCCCGGCGCCGCGCCGGACCGCTGCGGCGTGTCCGCCAGAAGGTCGCCTCGCAGGAAGGCCTGCGCCGTAAAGCGCACGGACTCTCCCGCGTTGAAGACCCGCGTCGATCCCCCATTCGCCAGCGTGACGGCGACCCGATGCTCAAGCACCGTCAATTCGGTCATGGCCTCGCGGCCGTCCAGTTGCCTGACCACGAACCTCGTGCCCAGGGCTTGCAGACGGCCCTGAGGCGTCTGGACATAAAACGGCCGAGCCGCCTTGTCGGCCGCCGTGCGCACATAGACTTCGCCGCCGCGCAATTGCACCACGCGAGCCGCGTCGGAATACCGCACGTCCATGCCGGTATCGGTATTCAGCAACACCTGGCTGCCGTCGGCCAGCACCAGATCCTGGTTTTCGCCCACCGCCGTACGATATTCGCCCGCCTGCCGGTGGTTGACGCGGTATCCCAGCCATGCCGCAGCCGGCGCCGCAAAACCCACAGCCGCCAACGTGCGCAGCACCGTGCGCCGGCTGACCCGCGCCTCGCGCGTCAGCAACGGCACCCCCAGCGCGGCCGGCACGGCCTTGAAGTGTTGGGTCAGACGTTGCGCGCGCTGCCAGGCGAGCTCGCGGTCTGGACTGCCGGCACGCCAACGTTCGAAAGCGGCGTGATCGGCAGGCCCTGCCTCACCCGAGTGCAGCCGCACCAGCCAGCGCGCAGCCTCGCGGATGATCGCGGCGTCCAGGGGTTTGGATTCGGCGGCGGCCATGGAATCAATGCTCCAGCAAGGTCAGGCAGACCTCGAACCCCTGGGCCATGTACCGCTTCACCGTGCGGTCGCTGAGCCCGGTACGCGCCGCGATCTCGGCGTACGTCAGGCCTTCCAGTTGCGACAGCACGAACACTTCCCGCGCTTGCGGCGCCAGATCGGCCAGCATGCGGTCCAGTTGCTGCAGCGCCTGCTGCACGCCCAGCAGCATTTCTGGCGACGCCTCCATCTCGGGCGGAATCGCGGCAACGGCCTGCAGCCAGGCGCGCTCGAGCGATCGGCGGCGCCAGTGATCGTTCAGCAGACCGCGGGCGATGGTCGTCAGATAGGCGCGCGGCTGCCGCAGCGTGCGGACTTCTTCGGGATTGCGCAGGACGCGCAGAAAGGTGTCGTGCGCGAAATCCGAGGCCTCGTCGCCATGACCGAGCTGACGCCGCCACCATTGGCAGAGCCATTCATAATGGGTTTCGCAGAGAAGCTGGAGCGGCTGGAGGGGGTTGGACATGCTCAAACGCCCCGGCAAGCAGCGCGATGACACGGAAAAGCCGCCCGGCCGGAGTGTGGTCAGGCGGCGAGAACCGCCAAATGATACCAAGAATTGTTCGCAACAGGTGTTGCGGCACTGCGTCACCCGCCCTCATGCCACTGTCGCCGGGATCTCGGCTGCCGCTACAGCGAGGCAGCCCGCGAGGCCAGCTTGCGGTTGCCCTCGCTGTTGGGCTTGAGACCCATGCGCTCGGCGGTCAGCACCTTTGCCAAGGACCGAGCGCCGTCGCGCAGCGCCGCCTCGACCAGCGTCAACGCCAGGACGTCTCGCTGGGCGTGGCTGCCGCCGAACCGGTGCGCGATGAGGCGCACATCGCGCAACAGATCCACGGTCAGCCCGTAGTCTTCCCGGGCGAATGCCACCAGCGCGTGCGCCACCGGCAGCCCCACGTCGCGCGTCATCATGGCGTTGGTGCCGGCGCCTTGCGCGGCGGCTTCCATGGCCTCGATGAGCGATTGCGCCGCGTCGTCGTCGCCGGCGCCCAGGTAAGCCATCAAGGCATGCACGTCGTTGAAGGCGTAGTAACCCGTGCCGCCGCGCGCCTTCCACACCTCGGCAAGCTGCTGCCACCGCCAACCGACATCGATCCCGCGCAGCAACAGGCGCCAAAGCATGGCCGACGCGTCGATAAGGTCCAGCACCTGCCCGGTGGACGTTTCGCGCAACCGGTCGTCGTACATGGCGAGCACTTCGGCGATCTCCTCGCGGTCCAGATGAAACAGGGCCAGGTGCCACCAGTTGTGGATGGACAGCATGTTGTCGCTGGACCAGTCGTCGCGGCGGCCAGTCAGCCAGGCGATGCCTTCGTCCACCCTGCCCTGCATTTCCAGGACGTGTGCCACCGCGTGCACGGCCCAGGGGTCGCGCGGGTTCAGGTCCAGCGCGCGCCGGCCCTGGGCTTCGGCCGCGCTGTAGAGATTGGTCTCTTCCAGCCCGAAGGCGTGCATGCCCAGGACGTATCCGTAGTCGGGCATCTTGCAGTTCCAGGCGGGCAGGATGCCGGCCACGCGGTCGCGCAGCATGGCCGAGCGACCGAGCAGGAAGTCGCCGATATGGCCAACCTGCAGCGCCAGTGTGTCGTGGGGATAGTCGGCCAGGATGTCGGCATAGCGTCGCAGCGCGGTAGAGAAATTGCCATCCAGCCAGGCGCGCGCCGCGGCAGTGTGCCGCCTTTCGCGCTCGTTGGCGATGTCGACGAGTGCTTCGGCGGCCTCGACGCTTTCGCGCATCAGTGGTTCGACGCATTGGTCGCTGGCGGTAATCATCATGCCCGCGCGCAGCAGGTGGCCCATGACGAAAACGGGATCCTCGGCCAGTGCCTTGTCGATGACGCCCAAGGGGTCGCCGTAGTAGCCGTGAAAGAGGCTTTGCGCCTGCTCGTAGGCGGCCATCGACGCCGGATCATCGCTGGAAACGGGATTGCCCCGTACATCGCTCAGCGCCATGGTGATCTCCCAAAGGGCCGGCCCGCGACGGGCTTCAGAAATATAAGCATGGATGCCGCGCGCCGGCAAAACGCAACTGCGCTAGTGCGACTGCACCGGGCATGCGGGCATGGGAAGACGAGCAATCGAATCTCGTTGACATGCGGGAAAGGAAGATGAAAAGTATTGCAGTTCAAATCCCGCGGACTGCGCGTCCCGGACGGCGCGTTTCAGACTACGCGTCCGATTGAACACCCCCAAGTACGTAGGCCAATGTGAACCGCACGGTTTGCAGCTTCGTGCGGTTGATTTCACTCTCACACAGCGGAGTTGAAAATGGCAACCAAACGAACCCTCACTTGCGGTGCCGCGGCGCTTTTCCTGGCCGGAGCGGCAATCTGTGCCCCCGCTTCCGCGCAGGATCAGCGCAAACCCAACATCATCCTGCTTGTCTCCGACGACACCGGCCTCGGCGATCTCGGTCCGTATGGCGGCGGCATCGGCCGCGGCATGCCAACGCCCAATATCGACCGGCTCTCTTCCGAAGGCATGACCTTCTTTTCGTTCTACGCGCAGCCCAGCTGCACGCCCGGCCGCGCCGCCATGCAGACCGGCCGCATCCCCAATCGCAGCGGCATGACCACCGTGGCTTTTCAAGGCCAGGGCGGCGGCTTGCCGGCGGCCGAGTGGACGCTCGGTTCGGTCCTGAAAACCGCCGGCTACAAGACGTTCTTCACAGGTAAATGGCACCTGGGCGAAGCGGACTACGCCCTGCCCAACGCCCAGGGCTACGACGAGATGAAGTACGCGGGCCTCTATCACCTGAATGCCTACACCTACGCGGATCCCACGTGGTTTCCGGACATGCCCGCCGACGTGCGCGAAATGTTCCAGCGGGTCACCAAGGGCGCGTTGTCCGGCAACGCCGGTGAAAAACCGCGCGAGGAATTCAAGATCAACGGCCAGTATGTCGACACGCCCATGGTCAATGGCCGTGAAGGCGTCGTCGGGATTCCGTTCTTTGACCGCTACGTCGAAAAGGCCTCGCTGGACTATCTGGACCGGAACGCCAAGTCCGAGCAGCCGTTCTTCATGAGCATCAACTTCATGAAGGTGCACCAGCCCAACATGCCGGATCCGGACTACATCCATAAGTCGATGTCCAAGAGCAAGTACGCGGACTCGGTCGTGGAGCTGGACGCACGCATCGGCCGCATCATGGACAAGATCCGCGAGCTGGGCCTGGACAAGAACACGCTGGTGTTCTACACGACGGACAACGGCGCCTGGCAGGACGTCTATCCCGATGCGGGCTACACGCCGTTGCGTGGCACCAAAGGCACGGTGCGCGAAGGCGGCAACCGGGTTCCCGCGATTGCGTGGATGCCGGGCAAGATCGCTGCGGGCGCCAAGGACCACAGCCTGGTGGGCGGCCTGGACCTGATGGCGACGTTTGCCGCGGTGGCGGGCGTGAAGCTGCCCACGAACGACCGCGAGAACAAGCCGATCATCTTCGACAGCTATGACATGTCTCCCGTCCTGTTCGGCACCGGCAAGTGCGACCGCAAGTCGTGGTTCTACTTCACCGAGAACGAACTGTCGCCGGGCGCGGTGCGCGTCGCCAATTACAAGGCGGTGTTCAATCTGCGCGGCGACGATGGCGCGGTGACCGGCGGGCTTGCCGTGGACACGAACCTGGGCTGGAAAGGCCCGGAGTCCTATGTCGCGACGGTGCCGCAGGTGTTCGACCTGTGGGCCGACCCGCAGGAGCGTTACGACATCTTCATGAGCAACGTCACCGAACGGACCTGGACGATGGTCATGATCAACGACGCCGTCGCGCCGCTGATGAAGACGTATATCGACTACCCGCCCCGCAAGATGCAAAGCGAAGGCTATGACGGGCCGATGACCTTGTCCGGTTACGAGCGGTTCCAGTACATCCGCGATAGCCTGGCCAAAGACGGTTTCAAGCTTTCCCTTCCCACCGGAAACTGATGCCGAAACGCTGCGGTTCACCTGATTCAGGTGAACCGCACGGATGCGGGACCCGTCCGGGCAGGCGGCTTGCTGCTATCGGCGGATGGACGCGCCAGTTCCATCCCGGCAAGCTTGCCCCCTGCCAGCTTGCCACCCGCCAGCTGTTACCTGCCTGTAGGAGGTCTCATGTGGGAACCCAGCGAACGCTATCCCGATCCCGCCATCGAGGTGCTGGATCCCCGTTTCCTCAAGATCCGGCTCACCAACGCCGGGGTTGAACGGCTGGCCACGGGCGTGCGGTATGGCGAGGGCCCGGTGTGGTTCGGGGACGGCAGGTGCCTGATCTGGAGCGACATTCCCAACAACCGCCTCTTGCGGTGGGACGAGGAAACGGGTGCGGTATCGGTGCACCGCCAGCCGTCCGGGTATGTGAACGGCAACACGCGCGACCGTCAGGGCCGGCTCATCAGTTGCGAACATGGCGAGCGGCGTGTGGTGCGAACCGAGTACGACGGCACGCTGACGGTGCTGGCCGACCGGTTCGAGGGCAAGCGCCTGAATGCGCCGAATGACGTGGTGGTGCGCCGGGATGGATCGATATGGTTCTCGGATCCGGTATTCGGCATTCTGAGCAACTACGAAGGTTTCAAGGCCGATCCGGAACTTCCGACGCACGTCTATCGGCTGGACCCCGGCACGGGACAGCTACAGGTCGTGGTCCGGGGCATCCACAATCCCAACGGCTTGTGTTTTTCGCCGGACGAACGGCTGCTGTACGTGGTCGACAACGGATCGTCGCCGAACCGCATCCTGGTCTACGCCGTGCAGGATGACGGCACGCTGGACGACGGGCGCCCCTTTGTCGAAGCGAACTTTGACGCGATTCCGGACGGCATACGCTGCGATACCGAGGGTAATCTTTGGGCCGGCTGGGGACCGGGATCGGCGCTGAGCGGCGTAATGGTCTTTGCACCCGATGCCACCGCGATCGGCCGCATCGCCCTGCCCGACCGCTGCGCCAACCTGTGCTTCGGCGGCGCGCGCCGCAACCGGCTGTTCATGGTGACCGGGCAATGCCTGTTCGCGCTGTATGTAAATGCGCAGGGTGTCGCGTACTGCTGAACCGGAAGTTATAAAAAACCGATCCAGCGTCCCGCCACCAGACAACCCAGCCACAGCGCCAGCGACGCGCCCGCCTGCACACGAAGCCTGCCCGTGGGCGGCCCGCCGCTTTCGACGCCGCCCCACGCACGGCCGCGGTGCACGAGCCAGGCATTGGCTGCGCCGGCCGCCAGAAGCGCCATCTTTACCAGGAACGCGGGATTATCCAGATATTCCAGCGGACGCACCGAAAACAGCAACGCGCCCGTCAGCACCGCCAAAGCCAGTCCCGTCGCGGCGGTGCGCGCCAGCACGGGCGCCAGGACGGCCAGCGAGGTCGGCCTCAGGATGCCGAGCAGGCGCAGATCCAGCGGCACGATGGACCCGATCAACAGACCGATGGCGCCAATATGCGCGGCGTTGACCAGCAGATAAAGGACGCCGGACCGGCGCAACCACAGCGCCGGCGGCACGGATTCAAGCTGTTCGAGCGCAAGCCGCAGCAGTTCGGGCATCCGGCGCGGGTGCTCAGGGTTTCTTGATGCGGCTTGGGTAGATGTCGTAGGTCTTGCCGCCCACCGTCACCTGCACGGCCTTCATGCGTTTGGCCGCGGCGTCCTGGTCCCGGTTGCCGACGGCGGTGATCGCATCGCCGGGCTTGGCGGACCCTTCGATGAAACCGGCTTCCTTCGTCTGGCTGGGGTTGCCCAGCTCGACGGTCCATACGCCGTCCTTGGCCCGCACCTTTAGCGTGGGGTGCGGCGGCGCGATCTGCACCTGTTCGACCGTGCCCTGCAACGTGATCTGTTCGGATTCCGCCCATGACCAGCCGTGGTGCGCCATGGCGGCGGGGGCGACGCCGCCGAGGGCGGTCATCGCCAGGGCGGCGATCAACGCGCGTTGAGAAAGCTTCATGTCGATGCTCCTGAAGTTGCGGTGGCGTGTCGGCCGCCCGCGAGGCAGCGGCGCGGGCGTGAGCGCGGGAAAAAACAGGATAGCAGCGGGTTTGAGCGGTCGGTGTGAATTTATTTGGCGGGCGGCGGCGGATAAAACGTCGGCTCGTTGCTGAGAATTCACTTTTAAGACTTCACTTTAAGTAATGCTTCTGTGGCTACAAATACTGGCTTATTAATCAATGCTTTAACTACTACTCATAATGTATGGCTTTAGCAAAAAAATGCGCCTGGCATCGATCGCACGAGGCTGATTCACCCAGGAAAACCCTGCGGAACTTTCCCCATTCCGTAACGGTCGCTTTATGTTCAGGCAATTGTCAGCATATGCCGACATTTGCCTTTAGCTCGACTCCGCGCGTCCACCCCCGGGAGAATTGCATGTCATTGCTCCGCTCGCGTTTCCTCGCGAATCTGCCCTCCACCTCCACCGCGCGCCCCCCTGATCTTCCGGCCTTCCACGGCCCTTCCCTGCCTGCCGATCCATGTCCATGGCGCACGCAACCATGAGCGCCGTTTCTGACACCGTGGACAACCGGGCGCCCACCGGCCTGTCCGTCATGGACGCAACCATGGTGCTGGTGGGCGTCGTCATCGGCATCGGCATCTTCGGTTTCCCTCCCCTCGTCGCGCAGCACGCCCATTCAGAGGCCATGTACATAGGTCTGTGGTGCGCGGGCGGGCTCGTCATGCTGGTGGGCGCGCTTTGCTATGCGGAACTGGGTTCGGCGTATCCCGGCGCCGGCGGCGAATACCTGTATCTGACCCGGGCATGGGGCGCCCGCGTCGGGCTGATGTTTGCGTGGGCACGCTGCTCCGTCATCCAGACCGGCGCAATCGCGGTCGTGGCCTTCATTTACGGGGACTACGCGAACCAGCTATTGCCGCTCGGCGCGCAGGGACCCGCCATGCATGCGGCCATCTCGGTGGTCGTACTGACGGGCCTGAACTTGATCGGCACCCGCTATTCCAAGCGGATGCAATGGGTCTTTACCGTGCTGACGGTGATCGCCCTGGCCGCCGTGCTGATCGCGTGCCTGACGGCCTCGGGCGGCGAGGCGCTCAAGACCCAGGACCCCGTGCCGCTGTCGGGCAATACCGCGGGCCTGCTGGGCATGGGCATGGTGTTCGTCCTGTTGACCTATGGGGGATGGAACGAAGCCGCGTATCTCAGCGGCGAACTGCGCGACCCCGGGCGCAACATGAGCCGGGTGCTGCTGATTGGCACGGCGGTGGTCACCGGCGCCTATGTGCTGACCAACATCGCCTTGCTGGAGATCTTTGGCCTGCAGGGACTGCGGGACACGCCCGCGCTGGGCGCCGAGGTGATGCAGCTTGCGGCCGGCCCCTATGCCGCGGCACTGCTCAGCCTGACCATTTGCGCCACCGCACTCAGCACCATCAACGGCACCATCATTACCGGCGCGCGGGTGTACTACGCATTGGGCCGCGACGTGCCGCGACTGCAAGCGCTGGCCGGATGGAGCGCCCGTAATGAGTCGCCGGTCAGTGCCCTGATCGTCCAGGGCGTGATCACATTGGCGCTGGTGGCGCTGGGCGCTTTCAGCCAGAACAGCGTGCAGACGATGGTGGCGTACACCGCGCCCGTGTTCTGGCTTTTCATGATGCTGGTGGCCGCGTCCGTCTGGCGGCTGCGCCGTCTGGATCCTGATCGCCCCCGGCCCTTCCGCGTGCCGCTCTTTCCGCTGCCTCCCCTGCTGCTGACGCTGACGTGCGCCGGGCTGGTGGTTTCCAGCGCCATGTATGCCGGTGCGGGCGCCCTGATCGGGCTGGCCGTGCTGGCAGCCGGCGTGCCCTTGATGTGGCTGCTCAAACCCGCGCAGGCCGCCGGCTAACTGGTTCGTCCCCGTCCCTCCCCCGTCCAAGGAACCTCACCATGCAACGCTCCAACGCACGAAATTACGCATCTTCCAAAACCGCTACTCAGGTCGTCACCCCGCGCCTGCGCCTCGCGATGCTGGCGTCGGCGATGGCGTTCACGCTGCTGGGCGCCTCCGCCGCCATGGCGCAAACCGCTGCGGCGCCCGCCAAGGCTGGCGAACAAAAGGCCTATGTGCCCGACGTCGGCCAGGAAGGCAAGGACGTCATCTGGGTCCCCACGCCGCAAAGCCTCGTGGACAAGATGCTCGACATGGCCAAGGTCACGCCCAAGGACCGGCTGATGGACCTGGGTTCGGGCGATGGCCGCACGGTCATCACGGCCGCGCAACGCGGCCTGACCGCGCAAGGCATCGAATACAACCCCGACCTGGTCGCGCTGTCGCAGCAGAACGCCAAGCGCGCCGGCGTGGCCGACCGTGCCACCTTCGTGGCGCAGGATCTCTTCACCACCGATCTGTCCCAGGCCGATGTGATCACGATGTTCCTCTTGTCCACCATCAACGAGAAACTGCGGCCCAAGCTTCTGGAACTGCCGGCCGGCACGCGGGTTGTGTCCAATACCTTCCGCATGGGCGACTGGGAGCCGGACGCGTCCGAGACTGTCACCGAGAACTGCCAGACCTATTGCACGGCGCTCCTGTGGATCGTGCCGGCCAAGGTTCAGGGCAAATGGGATATGGGCGGAGAGACGCTGCAGCTCGATCAGCACTACCAGGTGCTGTCCGGCAAACTGGGATCCGTGCCGATCTCGGACGCCCGGCTGGATGGCACTTCGATCACCTTCACCGCCAACGGCGTGCGCTATGCGGGCGTCGTGAACGGCCGCACCATGAGCGGCAGCGCCGCCGGCAAGGGAGAATGGCGGGCCAAGCGGAGCTGATTCCTTCTTTTGGCGTGGTGCGCGGCGCGGCTTTGAACGGCCACGCCGCGTTGACCGTGGCCGGCGTCATGCAATAGCATCTGTTGCATGAGAAGAGACAGCAAGCTTTCCGGCGTCCTGCACGTTCTGCTGCATATGGCCGAGCACCCCGGTCCCATGACCTCCGACGACCTGGGCCGCGTGATGCAGACCAACCCCGTGGTGATCCGCCGCATCATGGCCGGCCTGCGCGAGCAGGGTCTGGTCCGCTCCGAGAAAGGCCATGGCGGCGGATGGACAATCTCGTGCGATTTCAACGACGTCACGCTGCGCGACATCTACGACGCCCTGGGCGCGCCCGAGATCTTTGCGATGGGCAACCGCAGCGAGTCCCCCGGATGCCTGGTCGAAGAGGCGGTGAATGCATCGCTGGACGACGCGTTCGAAGAGGCCCAGCGGCTGCTTCTGGAGCGCCTAGGCAAGGTCACGCTGGCCGCACTGAGCCGCGACTTTCACGCGCGCATGGTCGAACGCGGGCAGGCTTTCGACCCGCAGGCCGTGCACGAGGCGTGATCGCCCCCTACTCCCACGGCTGGCGCCACGCCATCAACGAGGCCTCGACGTGCGCGATCTCGGCCGGCGACATGCCGGCTTCTTCGTAGAACCGTTGGCGCTCGCGCACCACGTCCATGACGCGGCCGATGACCGATCTGGCGGCGGCTTCCGACCGAAGTCCGAAACGCCGGTACTC
The DNA here is from genome assembly GCF_002966795.1 of Achromobacter spanius. Classification (GTDB taxonomy): domain Bacteria; phylum Pseudomonadota; class Gammaproteobacteria; order Burkholderiales; family Burkholderiaceae_B; genus Achromobacter; species Achromobacter spanius_D. The sequence goes on along the minus strand of NZ_CP023270.1, from coordinate 3,126,544 downwards.
GGTCAGGCAATTGGCAAAGGTGCTGTCGCGGCCGTCGGCGCCAATGTGCAGGTAATGGCGGGCCGACCCTTCCTGGGTCACCACATCAAACAGCGGCGACATCCGGTAGGTGAGCGCCCCGTCGTCCTTCAGGAAGCCAACGTTCTTCAGGTGATCGTCCGTGTTGTGAACGGCAACGTTCAGGACCATCCGCGCATACAGTTCCAGCAGGTCCTGCACGGGATTGGACGAGATGCGGCGCGCCACGTCGGCCAGACGCGCATAGGAATACGTGGCCTTGCCGCGCGGCCCGTCCAGTTCGCGCTTGCCGATGTGCACGGACGGGCTGATCAGCGAGGCGCCGCTCAGGAAGTGCCGCCGGGCGATGACCGGGTCCGCGCCTTGTTGAACCGGCAATAGCTCGCGGTCGAACCGGTGCGTCAGCAGCACGGCGCCCAGGTGCGTTTGCGCCAGGCGGATCTCCGGGACGTTCAGACCGATGGCGCGGGCCATCTGCAGGTTGGCATACTCCACACGCTGGCGGTCGTAGGACTCGCCCTTGCGGGGAAACTTCGCAATCCACATCTCGCCTTCCGCGTCCCGCACGATCGTCTTGGGACGCGCGCCGCCGATATCCCACGAGCTGCCCAGGATGTCGCGGTACAGCCCCTTGGGCTTGATGCCCTGATCGATGTCGGTCAGCAGGTCCGCCAACGACTCCAACTGGCTGACTTCAGGCAGCCGGTAGGTCTTGCGCATGTTGGGCGTCAACTGGCGGGCGCTGAAAAAGAGCGCCCCCACGCCCATGCCGCGGCCCTTGAGCAAAACCTCGTTCTCGGTCACCCGGGCGCCCGCATTGTCCACGCGCATCACATTGCGGCCCCAGGCATCCGGCGCCGCGTCGAAAATCGCCCCGAGCGTTTGATAGCGGCTTTCGGTTCGGAAGGTGGTCGTGGCGTCGGTCAGGGGCAGGTTGAGCGGATCCAGCGAAAACGCGCGCGGATCGTTCACGTACGACTGCACGTACGTGAATTCGGCGAAAAAGTGGTGTTCGTCGGTGTCGTCCAGGGTCAGGAGCCCGGCCAGCACGGCCTCGCCGCGGATATCCACGTAGACGAAAAGCTCGCTTTCGACGGTTTTATGCTTTTTGGCTGGCACGATGTCGACCGCCGCGCTACAGGCTGGAAGGATCGGCGCGATGCGAATGTTGCGCCTTGCCGCTGCCCCGGGCGGGCCGGCGCATGGCGTCCAGACGCTTGCCGACACCGTCGAGGTCGGGATCGCCCAGCGCGAACACCTGGTCACCATAGCCGTACTGCAGCAAGGCCTCGAACGCGAGCGCCAGGGACACCCCGCCATCGCCGCGTTCAAGCCGGTTGATGGTGGCCCGCGAAACCCCCATGCGGCTGGCCAGCGTGGCTTCGGTTTCGTTGCGACGCAGACGCGCGGTGCGGATGTGCGCACCCAGGCGAGCCAAGGCCTCGGCCGCCTCGAAACTGGGTTCGATCTTCTTTTTCATGACGCAATAATAGCGCTGTAAGCGCCTTAATGCATCATTAATGAGTCAATCCGTTGAGATCATTTGACTCATTAATGATACATAGCTGCAAATTATGCACCATTAATGAGGCAATCCATGCGATCAGCATCGATGTTACCGAATCACAGCCTGATCCAGCCGCAGGGCCGCCCGCCCTGTGTCCAGGGTGACGCGCGCCCCGAGCGGCAGCGTCAGGTTGGGCTCGCCGTGTCCGCTAGGCCAGCCGGCCAGAACCGGAATGCCTCGCGCGCCAAACTGCTCGAGCAATAGCGGATACAACAGGCTTTGCGCCTGCGCATCGTCAAGGTTCGTCCCGACGATGCGGGTGAAATTGCCCACGACCACGCCCTTGACGCCGTCGAACTTGCCCGCGGCCGCCAACTGGCTCAATAGCCGGTCCACGCGCGGCAGCGCCTCGTTGACGTCTTCGAAAAACAGGATCGCGTCGCGGGTGTCGATCTCGTGCCGCGAGCCGATCAGCGCGGCGATGAGCGCCAGGTTGCCGCCGACCAGCCGCCCGCTGGCCGTGCCTGCGACCAGCTCCACCGCACGCGTGTCCGGCGGAGGTTGAATCCAGGCCCCCTGCCCGATCTGCCCGGCAAGCATGGCCAGCAGATGGGATTCAGTGGGCTCGCGCTTACCCGCGACCAGATCCTGCGCCAGCATCGGCCCGTGAAACGTCACAAAACCAGCATGGCGCTGCATGGCCAGATGCAGCGCCGTGATGTCGCTATAGCCGATGAAGGGTTTGGGATGCTGGCGCAGCAAATCGAAGTTCAGCTTGTCCAGCAGCCGCCATGAACCAAAACCGCCCTGCAGGCACCACACCGCGCCGATATCCGGCGCGGCGAATGCGGCGTGCAGGTCGTCCAGACGCTGCGCGTCGGTACCGGCCAGATACTCGTAGGGGGCGTCGAGCCGGGTACGCGATGCCGGCATGACCAGCGGAACGAAGCCCCGGTCTTGCAGCCACTCGGCGGCAAGGTCGCTGGCGTTCGAGGCCGCCGACGCGGGCGCCACGATGGCGACCTTGGCACCGGGCCGCAGTGCGGGCACAGGCGAGGCGGCCGGTTTAGCGTGCGACGGCGGCGGCGCAGTGTCGCGCCGTGCTGCGGCATTCGGCGAGGCATGCGATGAGCCTTGCCGCCCGCCTGCGCACCCCGCCAGCCCCAAGCCGGCCAGACACAGCGCGCCAGCACTGAACAAGATCCGGCGGCGCTCGGCGTCCGGACGCCCGATGGCCAAATACCCGGCATCACCGCGCGGCCCCGTTTGCGGATTCGGTCCGACCACGGGATCGGCCATCTGGAAGCTGGTGGGTCGACGCATCAGAATCGCTCGTACTCCAGGCGGTAGCGCCATTGCCCGGCAGCCAGGCCGGCCATCGGCAGGCGTCCAATCCGCAGACGCCGCAAGGCCAGCAAGCGCAGACCCGCGGCTTCGCAGACGGCTTCAATGAACCCCGGCATCGGCGACTTCAGCGCAAAACGCAGGTGGTTTTCGTTCTGCCAGCTCACTTTCATTGGCGTGGCGGCGCGGCCTTCGAAGGCCATGCCGCGCTGCATGCGGGCGAGATCCGCTTCGCTCAACTGGCCTTCGACCTGCGCGATGTATTCCTGCTCCACGTGGCGGCCTTCCTCAACCAGCTTGCGAGCTACCGCGTACTCCTGGGTGTAGACGACCAGACCGCTCGCAGCGCGCTCCAGGGGAGTCACCAGCTTGAGGCCGTTGAACATGCGCTTCAGGTAGCGCTGGCCGGATCGGTCGCCGGGCATCAGGTTCTCGGGAAGGATCAGGTCCAGCGCCGAACCCGGCTGGTCGTCGGCGTACATGCCGGCCGGCTTGTGGACCAGCACGGTGACCGGACGGCCTTCTTCGAGCCGCGCGCCGGGCATCAGGCTGACCGCCTGCGAAGGCCCGACCCGCAAACCCGGCTCTTCCTGCACCTTGCCATCGACGGTCACCCAACCGCCTTCGATGTAGCGCTCGGCATCGCCCCGGGAACACGGCAGCTCGGCCGCGAGCCGCTTGGCCAGGCGATCGGTGTCTGGGGCGGCGGGGGCTCGCGCGGGGCGGGTGGCGCGGGCGGGCGAGGCAATGCCTTTGGCCGGGCCACCCGATCGGGCGCCCGTGCTGCGCATACCCGCCGCGCTGCCTGCCCTACCGCTGTCGTCGCTCCTGCTGCCTTTGCCAGGCTTTGCGGCGCGGGGTTTCATGCCGGGCTTGGCCGGTTGACTGGCTCGGTCGGCGCCGGGGCCTCTGGCGGGACGGCCGGGGCTTTCACTGCCGGAACGCGCGGGGCGTCCGGGATGTGCTGACGGCGCACCTCGCTCGGGGCGGGCGGAAGTCGCGCTTCGTTCGGGGCGCCCGGAGGCTGCACTTCGCGCGGGCCGGTCGGCGCCGGAGCCACGCGGGCTGGGGGCTGCCGGGTCACGCGGGTACGGTTTGCTCGTCGCGGCGGATCCTTCCGATCGCGTCGGACGTCCGCTGCGGTTTGCCGCAGTGCGCTTTGCGGGGCGAGAGGTCAGGCTGAGTGTGCCGGGCTTGGTGGGCCGCATGGTGTTGCTCATCGTCCCCCCTCCAGGTGCAGCGGATTGAAGCGGTAAAGGAAAAGGTCAGGCGCGCCTGCGGGCGCCTCGATAAAAAGCTTTGTCATCGGTGTTGCCGGGTATTGCGAAAAGCGGGCCACATGGCCCGCACCTTGAGACGGATGTTACGCCCTTTTCTGCTGCGATCCGCCGGGATGGTCGGCCTCCAAGGCCGCCTCGTCCGGATAGACGTCCGCAGGCGGCGGCACCTCATCGATCCAGGCCTTGAGCAGCGTCGACGTCACCGCCAGAATCACCGGGCCGATGAACAATCCGACGATGCCGAATGCGAACATGCCGCCCAGCACGCCAGACAGGATCAGCAGCATCGACAGATTCACCCCGCGCTTGATCAGCAGCGGCCGCAGCAGGTTGTCCAAGGTGCCCACCACGATGGCCCAGACCAGCAACACGGCGGCGGCCAGCTTCATATCGTTCTGGAACAGCCAGGCAACTCCGCCCAGCATCGGCAGGAACGGGCCGAGCTGCGCCAGGCACAGCATCACCATGAGCGCAGTCAGCACCCCCGCCGCCGGCACGCCCGCAATCCACAGTCCGATACCGCCCAGCGCCGATTGCACCACTGCGGTGACCACGATGCCCAGCGCCACCGCACGGATGGCAGAGGCAGCCAGCCTGATCGCGGCCACGCCCCGCTCGCCGGCAAGCCGATTGGCAAACCGCCGGGCAAGATCGGCCGCGGTATCGCCCTTGGTGTAAAGAATGCCGGCAATGATCACGGTGATCAGCATGTGCATCACGAACACGCCGACGATCGCGGCGTGACCCAGCAGCCAGTGCGCGGCGGTGGTCAGATACGGTTCAATGCGCGCCAGCAGCCCGCCGGCGCCGGCGTCGGACAGCGTCTGCCACTCCTGGGCGATGCGCGGACCGGCCAGCGGAATGTTGCCGATCCACGCGGGAGGCGCCAGCAACGCGTAGTCGGGCAGGCTCTTGACCGCCGCCATGATGGCGCCGCCATGCAGCGCCAACGTCGAGATCGCCTGATACAACGGCAGCACGATCACAAACAGCAGGATGAAGAGCATTGCCACGGTGGCCAACCAACGCCGCCCGCCGCAATGCCGCTGAATCGAAAGCAGCACGGGCCAGGTGGCGACCACGATGGTCGTGGCCCAGATGAGCCCTGGCAGAAAGGGACGCAGGACATACAGGCTGCCGACCATCAAGGCCAGCAGCATGACGATGACAAGCAGAACCCGGGCGATGTCGACAGACTGGCGTGGTATCACACGCGTCTCCTGGCGGGGCTGCCGCCCCGGATTGCGGTGGATGCGGACCGGCGGCGCCCGCCCTGCCAGCCATCGCAATCAGTCGAATGTATCCGAAATCGGCGCGAACCTGAATGGGAACGTTACTTGCTCGGCTTGCCGCTGCGACCGGCCGGGTTCGCCGGTCCGGGGCGCAGTCAAAAACTGTGGAGGTGCGCCATGAAAAACATGGCTTTCGCCGGCGTTTTGCTGGCACTCGTCTTGAGCGGCTGCAGTTACATGGATTCTCACCGCAGCGACGGATCGCACGCCACGCGCGCGACCCATTCCGACCCCGCCAATTACCATCGGTCCAATTTTGGCGAGCCCGACAATGAACCGTTCCAGGGCGTCTATCCGGGCCGCTAGCCCGCAAAGGGCCGACCCGTGTGACGAAGACGGGCGCAGGGGCTACGAAGCGCCCAGCATCGACCGGAACCGGCTGCGGATCGCGCCGGCATAAGCCCAGCACCAGACCGCGAGGGCCAGCATCGCCACGGTGAAGTAGGCGCGTGCGCCCTCCGGCACGGGATTCATTTGCGACAGGGTCAGGAAGGGTTCGAAGCCGATGAAGTCGGTAGCCGCCATCGTGCTGAAAATCAGGGCCAGCACCGGGCCTGTGAATCGCGGGCGCTCTCCCCGCGTCTGGGGATTGGCAAAAAAACACCAATGTAACCAGCGCACGAGCTGGATGCCCACGGCGACCAGGGGAATAAGCAGCGCAAGCTGTAGCACCAGCAGCGCCAAAATGACTTGAGTAGGAAGCATGCGCGGATTTTAATCGGATCCGGCGTGAAGACCGGCCTATGCCGCTTTGACTTATGCGCCCATCTGAAAGGCTCGCCACCCGGAACCGGCGCTGGTGAGCCACTCTTGCACGTACTGCAGGCTCAGGGCGATGGACAGGGCCTCGCCTTGAAACAGCACGTCCGGCTGCGCGCGAAGCCAATTGAAGTCATCGATTCTGCGGATGTCCTGCGCCAGGACCTTCAGCCCTTGGCGGGAAGCCTGCCCTAGCAAGCTGAAAAAGCGTTCCTGCAACGGGCGGCGGGTACAGATGCCTTCCGGAATGCCGACCTGCAGCCCGGTGGCGCGAAGTGTGCCGAACGGGACTTGCGCAGAAGGCAACAGCCGCACGCGTAACGCGGGCCGCAGTTCCTGGTAACTGTTAAAAAGCGTGGCGCCCTGCGCCAGGCGATCGCTTAAGGGGACGTTGTACGTGACTTTGGCGCACGGATAGATGGGCTGGCCGGGATGCGCTTCCTGCAGCGTTTCGCGCAGTTGGTCGCCCGCCACGGCGCCAATGCGCAGATCCTGGCATAGCTGCTGCGCAAGCAGAATGTCGGTGTTGACGTTGAGCGGATGGTCCATGGACAGCGTCGCCAGGCAGCCCGCGGCGCGGAAAACACGTCCTGCGCGCCGCAAGGCGTCTGCTGAGGCGGCACTGGCGAGCAGCGCGGGGGTGTGTCGGCTGCGACCGCCGACCACCGCCATTTCGCGGACGACCCCTTTGGCGTCCAGCACGGGTTGGATTCGTAACGGCTCGCTGACGAGTGAGGCGGATTCGGCCTGGTTGATAGCGTTCATAAGCCGGCAAGTCTATGGACCGCCATTTCACAAACCAATCGTAAAAGTACGATTCGCGCCGTCGTTTGCCCGCGTTATTGGCGCGTTTTCTAAATATTCTTATATCCGCCGTGCTGGGCCCTACCTACGATGGGCGCATGCCTGTCAAGGAATCCAACACCCTCGCGCCAGACGTCCAGCCAGTCCCCCGAGCCCCCACGCTGCTCTTGCACCTCTTCGCCGCCGCCATGCTTGCCTGCATCGCGGCGGCCGCTGCATTTCTGCTTTACTGGTCATTCACCAGCACGGTTTCCACCTACCGCCGGCAAATGAACGCCGCCGCGTACAACGCGCAGATCTTCTTCGATCAGCGCGAGTCGCTGCTTCGCTCATTGGCGTCCAGCCTGGTCCGCAATACCGATGCCGCGCCCGCCTCCGAAACCCCACGGCACTTCGGCAACACCGGGCAGATCAACGTCTTTCCCCTGCACGAAGAACCGAACGCCTATGACTGGGCTCTGATTCTCACCCCGCGCGACCTCAACGAAATTGCGTTCGCGCAGACCCAACTGTTGTTCAGTTCCACTCGCAATGGGCAGACCACGTACGTCGCGCCGCGCTCAGGCCAACGCACGGGTCTGGACGACGCCGCGCAATCCTGGATCGCTCGCGAACTCGCCATGGCGGATCCCAACGCGGCGCACGGCGGGCAAAATGCCATCACCTGGCTAAAACCGCCGCTGCACAACGCCAATCCGCTGTACCTGTACACGCCCGTCGAATCCTCTACACCCCGCGCGGGGTGGATCGGCCTGGAACTCGGCGACATCAACGCGGCCATCGACCTGTCGTCCCTGCGCGGCGGCAGCTACATCCTGCATGACCAGGATGGCGCGCCCGTACTACACAGCCCGGACGACCCGCAAATCCTTGCAGGATTGAGCCAGCACGCCGGACGCGAGGACGCGTTCGGCTGGTGGGGGCCGGGCCTGTTGCCCCGCTACGTCGTTCTCAGCAAATCGGTCGGCGAAGACGGCTGGCGGCTTGTCTACTACACACCGGTCAGCCGGATCCTGAGCGACGCGTCCTACGCCATCCAGGCCACGCTGGGCGGTGCGCTCCTGCTGTGCGCGGCCGTCATCTTCGGCATACGGCACATCCGCAAGAAACTCGTCGCCCCCGCCCTGCGCCAATACGAAGCCCTGGCAGAGAGCGTGTCGCTGAATCGAAGACTGGTCGAAGTCGCGCCCGTGGGCCTGTGCCTTCTGCGCCGATCCGACGGCATGCCGCTGCTGTCGAATGAGCTCGCCCGGGATTGGCTGCTGGAGGATCCGGCGCTGTTGGCCCGACTGCTGACCGAAGACAGCCATGGCACCGAACGCGAATACGTACTGGACGACGGCCGGTGCCTCTATCTGACGTTCGCCCCGATCACCTATCGCGCAGAGAACGTCCTCCTGTGCGGCATCAACGACATCACCGCGTTCAAGCGGGTCGAGCATTCCATTACCCAGGCAAAGCTGCACGCCGACGCTGCGAACCACGCAAAGACGGTGTTCCTGACCACCATGAGCCACGAGATCCGGACGCCGCTGTTCGGCATTCTTGGCACGCTGGAGTTGCTTGGGCTGACCGCCATGGACAGCCAGCAACAGCAGTATCTGCAAACGATGCAGCAGTCCTCTGCAACCTTGCTCAGCTCCATCAACGACACCCTCGACCTGTCGCGCATCGAAGCCGGCTACCTGAAGCTCGAAACCTCCGAGTTTTCGCCTGTTCTGTTGCTGGACAGCGTCATCGGCACCTATGCGGCGCGCGCCGACGCCAAGGGACTGCATCTGCATGCCCTGGCCGACGTGGCGACGCCAGCGCGGGTCCTGGGCGACGCCACCCGCGTTCGCCAGATTCTCAACAACCTCGTCAACAACGCCATCAAGTACACCGGCTCGGGCCAGGTGGTGTTGCGCCTGCAAACACTCAGCCAGGACGCGCATTTCGCCACCTTGAAGTTCCAGGTAGCCGATACCGGCATGGGCATCTCGGCAAAACACCATGCGCGGCTCTTCGAGCCCTATTACCGTGCCGAAACCGGTTCCAACCAGAATGTCCACGGCACGGGCCTCGGGCTTGCGATTTGCCGGCGGCTGTCAGAGATGATGAGCGGAACGCTCAGCGCCGTCAGCGAACCCGGCCTGGGCACCAGCATGTCGCTCGTACTGACCCTGCCGCAGGTCGGCGGCGCCCATGAGGACCTGGGCGTTCGGCTGGATCCCAGGCCGGTCTTCGTGCGGGGCGCCAACAACGAAGTGGTCGCCAATCTGTGCCAGTGGTTGCGTCACTGCGGCGCGTTGGCAATGCCCTACAAGGCCGCCGTGCATGGCCGGCGCGAGGGCGGCGTCCTGGTGGAAACCTGGTCACGCGATCTGGCGCCGGCAGTCTGGAGCGGTGCCCGGGTATTTGCGCAACCGCCGGGCGTCCAGCCGCGGCCCACTCGAAACACCTGGACGGCCGACAGCCATAGCCTGGCCAGCATCGTCGCGGCGGTCCGCCTGGCACAGGACAGCGTCGCCACCAAGGCGCCTGCCGCGCTGGAGCCGTCGCGCGATGCGCTCGACATGCACCTGCTCGTTGTCGAGGACAACCCGGTCAGCCGGCAGATCCTGAGAGAGCAGCTTGAGCACCTGGGCTGCACGGTGGTCCTGGCGTCAGACGGCAACGACGCATTGGCCCTGCCCGAACTCCTTGATTTCGACGCCATCCTGACTGACCTGCACATGCCCGAGCTCGATGGCTACGCCCTCGCCCGCGCACTGCGACGCCAGGGCTACACCCGCCCGATCGTGGGCATCACCGCCAGCGCATTCACCGAGGACCTGCAGCGCAGCAAGGAAGCCGGCATGAACACCGTCCTGCTTAAGCCATTGCCGATTGCCGCATTGTGCCAGGCGCTGACGCCCTTCAAGGAAGCCGCATGACGAGAAAGCTGTCGGAGTACCGGGTCCTGATCGTGGATGATCATCCGTTTCAATGCGTTCACCTGGCCGATCAGCTCGCGTCGGCCGGGTTTAGCCAGGCAGACGTGGCGTCATCCGCCGAGACAGCCCTGACCAAGACCGCGCGGCAGTCGTATCACCTGGTGCTGATCGACCTGAACATGGCCGGCATGGATGGCGTGCAATTCATCGACCGGCTCGCCCGGCAGCAACGCCCTCCCATGCTGGCAATCGTGTCGGCCTGTCTTCGCCGCATCATCAACAGCGTTGCCATGATGGCCAGGGAAAAGGGACTTGCCGTGCTGGGCTCATTTTCCAAGCCCTTTACCTCGCACCACGCCTCCCAATTGGCCAGCCTGCTTTGCCGCGACCAGCCGGCACCGCCGCGCGTTCGGCGCCAGACAAGCGCCGCGCTGGACCGCGCCTCGATCGAAGACGCGCTGCAACAGGGGCACCTGCAAGCCTGGTTCCAGCCCAAGCAATCGCTCACCACCGGGCGAATCGTCGGCGCCGAGGCGCTTGCGCGTTGGCTGCACCCGGCATTCGGCTGCCTGTCGCCCGATACGTTTCTCACCGCCGTACGCGGGTACGGGCTGGACAAGGCGTTGCTGCTGCGCATCATGGAAGACGCCCTGAACGCGCACCTGACGTGGCGCCAGATGGGCTTTCGGGTACCCGTTTCCGTCAACCTGCCCACTCAGTTTCTGGACGACCCGGATCTGCCCGACGAACTCGAAGTGCTGGTGGTAAATAAGGGCGTGGCGGCGACCGAAATCACCTTCGAACTGCTCGAGGACGAGACACCGGCCGTACAAGGCCAATACTATATGGGGGCCAGCCGGTTGCGACTGAAGGGTTTCGGGTTGGCGCAGGATGACTTTGGCCGAGGTTACAGCTCCATGTACAGCCTGATTTCGACGCCATTCACCGAACTCAAGATCGACCGCGCCTTTGTCAGCGGCGCGGTCGATGACAAAAGCCAGGCGGCAGCGCTCGTGTCGTCCGTGCAGCTTGGCCGGCAACTGGGTTTGCAGGTAACCGCCGAAGGCGTCGAGACCGCCCACGACCTTGCTTTACTTCGCCGCATCGGTTGCGACTGCGCACAGGGGTATTTCATTTCAGCCGCCGTCGACCCCGACCGCTTCAGCCAGCTGCTCGCCAGCGCGCGGCAGGCCACGAACCCTCTGCAACGGTAAGAGCCGGCCATGCGAAAGCCCGATACTCCGTTTGCCCGGATCACCCGCACATCGCGCTGGCTGAATTTTGCCCTTTTCGGCATCCTGCCCTTTGCGCTGGTCCTGATCGGTGCGCTTTATTGGGGGCTGAACCGTATCGTCGATCAGGAGCGCGATCGCCTGAAGCTCGACTTCTCCATCCTGGTCGGCTACATCCAGGCGCAGGAGCAATTCCTGGGTACGCTTCGGGCCCACAGCGCGTCGCTCCCCGCCGAAAGCCTGACCACGACGATCAACCTGCATGCGGCCGACGTGCCCGAGCGCTTCGGCATGCAGCTCTTCGAAGGCCAGCACACCTATGCCGAGATGGCGTTCTCGCTGGCGTGCGAGCAGGCGTCAGACTGCCCTACCGCCGGACGCCGGCTGGCAAACCTGGGCGGATTCGTGGCCGACTTCTACTCAAGCTTCTGGGCGGCGTCGTACTACCCCGCCTCCACGATCTTTCTGGTAAACCAGGCGGACAGCATCAGCATGAGCGTGCCGGCCGTGGGCGCCGTGTCGGGATATGAGCGCCTGAACCCCGCAGCCTTCCTGGCCGTCACGGACGCTGTCAGAACGGAATTGCGCCGTCTGCAGACGGTGCGCGAACGTCTCATCGAGCAGGATCTTCCCGGAAATCGCGAAACGCCGGGATCCGTGCGCGTGCATTGGTTCCGGTCGGAGGCGCTTGCCGGCAGCATGCTGGGCCTTATTTACGCCGACATGCCGCAGTCGGTCTGGTCCACGGGACAGGACGGAACGTCCGCCGTTTACGCGACCACGCAATTCAATCACCAGCGGATCAACATCTTTGAAAAGACGCTGCGCAAGCCGCTGCATGGCGGATTCTGGCTGACCCACCGCAGCGAAGGACTGCTGCTGGGCGAGCCTCCCGGCCCATCCGGGTCCAAGGACGGCCTTGAATACACGGCAGAAGGCATCGTGCTGCGCATCACCGACCCGTCGGGCGTGTGGACCGGCACCTATCGCGTCAGTTATGGCGCTTTCTTCCAGGACAATCTCTGGCTGCCGGCCATCGCCGGCCTGCTGCTGTTGCTCAGTCTTGGTACCGGCATCGTGTCCTCGCGCTGGTATAGCCGCCACGTCATTGCCCCGGCGTCGAACGCGCAACGCGACATCATCGAAAAGGAAGAATTCAGCCGCACGTTGATCGAGACCGCGCCCGTGGCGCTGTGCGTGCTGGCGCGGCCCGGCGGCGAAGTCGTGTTTGGCAACAGCCTGGCGCTGCAATGGCTGGGCGCCGAGGCCGGCCGGGAACTGGACAATTCGCCGCAGACGAACCTGTTCCTGCGGCAGGTGCTTGGGGCGGCCGGCCCAGGCACGATTGCAAGCTTTCAGGCCACGGATGGACGTCCGTTGTACGTGGCTTATGCGCCCACCCGCTACAACCACCAGGACGTCGTGCTGTGTGCTTTTTCCGACATCAGCGCCCGCGCCGTGATCGAGCAGGCGCTGACAGACGCCAAGCGCGAAGCAGACAAGGCCAGCGAAGCCAAGTCCACCTTCCTGGCCACAATGAGCCACGAGATCCGGACGCCGCTCTATGGGGTGCTGGGCACGTTGCAACTGATGAGCCTCACCACGCTGGACGCGGAACAGCGCCAGCACCTGGAGCGCATGCAAAGCTCGTCGGCAATCCTGCTGCAGCTCATCAGCGACGTTCTGGACATCACAAAGATCGAAGCCGGGCAGCTCGCGCTGGAGTTTTCGGACTTCAATCCGCGCGAACTGGTCGAAGAATGCACCAACGCCTACGCGGCGATGGCCGAACAAAAGGGGCTGCTGCTCTTTTGCTGCCTGGACGTCGCCGTGCCGGAATGGATGACGGGCGACGCCGTGCGCATCCGCCAGATCCTCAGCAACCTGCTCAGCAATGCCATCAAGTTCAGCGATTCCGGACATGTGATCGTTCGGCTGACGGTGGCGCAAGTGCTGCCCGACCAGACGCATCTGAGGCTACAAGTGGTAGACACGGGCATTGGCATCCCCAAGGAAGCACAGACGCAGCTATTTGTGCCCTTCTATCAGATCGACAGCGGCTCGCATACGGTACGCGGCGCGGGCATCGGCCTATCCATCTGTGCGAGGCTGGCCGGACTGATGGGCACCAGCATCAGTGTCACCAGCGAACTCGGGCTGGGTAGCAGTTTCTCGCTGGACCTGCCGCTGCAAGTGGCAGCCGGTCAGCCAGTCTGCCCGCCCGACTTGAGCGGCCTGAACGTGTATGTCCGAAGCCCGCATCACGAACTGTCCGACAACATCTGCCAATGGCTCAAGCGCTGGGGCGCCAAGGCAGCTCCGGCACCCACTCCCCTACCTGCGGGCACGCCGGACGACATTCTGGTGGACGCCCTGTACGCCGGCAACGGCAACCTGCACGACTGGCCCGGCCGCCATGTGCTGGCCAGCGCAAGCGCCAAGCCACCCACCGCGCGCACCGTACGCGTCATAGACAGCCTCGACCACATTGCCGCCGGCATCCTGGCCGCGGTTCGCGGAGAACAAGCATTGACCCCGGAAACTGACATCGGCGCCCTTGCCCCGCTGGGCCTGTCGATCCTGGTAGCCGAAGACAACCCGATCAATCAAGCGACTTTGCAGCACCAGCTTGAACAACTCGGGTGCGAGGTCACCATGGCGTCTGACGGCTCGGAAGCGCTGATGCTGTGGGGGCTTACGCGTTACGACGTGGTTCTGACCGACGTGAACATGCCCCGCATGAACGGCTATGAACTCGTCAAAGCGTTGCGGGCCCAGGGCGCCACCATTCCCGTCATCGGTCTCACCGCCAATGCCATGCGCGAAGAAGAAGAGCGTTGCCTGGCCGCGGGCATGACGTCGTGGCTGGTCAAGCCGATCAGTCTTTCCACGTTGCGCCGGCATCTGCAGGGAACCGGCACGCAATCAGCCGACATTGCCGAAGCCGTAGCGCAGCCGCGGGCATCGCGACAACCCGATTCCGCGCCGGCCGTGCCAGAAAAATACCGCGCACTGTTCGTCAGCACGATGGAAACGGACATCGCGCAGATGGTCCGGGCTTTGGAGGTAAACGACCAGCGCCTGCTTGGCCGCACGCTGCATCGGATGCGCGGGGCGTTGAGCGTCATGCAGATGACAGCCATCACCGAGCGCCTGGAGGCGTTGGAAGACCAGTTGCGCAGCGCCGGACTGGACTCAGCGGCCCAGGCGGAAGGCCACGCGGTTGTGAGACTGCTGCGCGACACGCTGGCGAAGATCTAGCCCACAAAATTTAGCCTTCAATTAGTCCGCTTGTTGGGATGACGGCGACGGGCTTTCGAAGCTTGTCTATGTATCAGGTGTGCTTCCGGCGGTAGATTCTGCGGCTTTCTCAATAGCCCTGGCAGCCCGTTTGGCGCATTTCTCTGCCTGCAGCCCAACCGCTTCTCCTCGCCTTTTCAGTGGAGTTTGAACATAAAATGGTCACCGACGGAAGTACCGAAAATCGTGGCGCTCTCAGCCTGGCGGGGCCAACCATGGAACGGCTTCCCCGCGCCGTGTCGCAGTCCGGGCACCCGGGTACACCAGGCTCATTCGATCATCAACACGATGGCGGCACCATGATGAAGCTTTCGTCCGACCAGGATGTGCGGATCATCGTCGCCGACGACCATCCCATCATCTCCCTCGCGCTTGCGGATTCCCTGAACGAAGTGCCCGGCTTCACGGTGGTCGCCACGGCACGTTCGGGCCTTGAGCTCGTCACCGCCGTGCAGGATCATCCCTGCCATCTCATCGTCACCGACTTTTCAATGGCCGCCCGGTCCGCTGACGAAGACGGCTTGCGCCTGATTGAGCGGTTGCAACGCCTGTTTCCGGAAATTCCCATCGTGGTCTTCACTATGCTGTCCAACAGCGGCATCCTGAACCAGTTGCGCCAGGTTGGCGTGGCGGGCATCGTCAGCAAGGAAGAACCGATCGATGAACTGGTGTCCATCTGCGTCCGCGCGCTGAGCGAAAACGGGCCGATCCTGTCGAACACCATCAACCAGCGGCTCAGCCAGAACGATGTGACGATGGGGCGCGCCGGCAAGGGCAAGGGTTTGTCGCCCAAGGAGCTTGAGGTCGTCCGGATGTTTGCGCAGGGCCTTTCCGTCACCGAGATCGCGCGGCGCCTTCACCGGTCGGTGGCAACCATCGGCACGCAAAAACAGTCGGCCATGCGCAAGCTGAATATCGAGACCAATGCCGAACTGCTCCGGTACGCGGATGAGCAAGGTTTTTCCTGAGGGTCTGGAAAGAGAGCAGCCTACTGCGCAGCGGCGTGGTGGCTAAAAGGTTACTCGGAACGCGCGCCCTCTGATGTGTCCTGTTGGTGCGGCGACGGCGCCGGCCGAGGCGTTTCCTGAATTGCCAGCAGGCGATTGGCCAGGTCGCTGAACTGGGCGTCCCGCGACTTCAATTGCGCCAACAGGTCGTTTACCTGCTCGGATGCGGCGGCCAGGCGTCGCGCCATGTCGGATTCGCGCGCCTGGCTGGCTTGAAGCGCATTGGCGGCGGCGACGGCTTCGGTCTGCTGCTGGCGCTGGTCTGCCAGTGCTTGCGCCTGCAAGGCTGCCGCCTGCTGTTCCGACGCGCGATGTTGCTCTTGCGCGGCGGCGAGCGCGTCGCGCAGTTGATCCGCCTGCTGCTGGGCGGCAGCCTGGGACGTATCCAGGCGCGTTTGCAGACGCTTTACGGCGCCGCGCTCTGCATCCAGTTCGTTGAGCCATCGCCGCTCGTGGGCGGCGTGGCGGGCTTCCAAAGCGGCAATTGCCTGCGCGTGGCGGTCGCGATCCTGTTCGGCGTCGGCCAGCAGCGCCTTGTTGGCGCCGCGGGCATCCTCCAGGCTGTCCTGTGAGGCGGCCAGCGCCTTATCTCGCTGGCGCAACTGCGCTTCTGCTGCCTGCAGGCGGGCCTCCGTGGTGGCCAGTTGGGCGGTGGCGACCTTCAGGGCTTCCTGCAGGTCCCGCTCGCGCTCAAGCAGTTGCGCTTCGCGCTGTTCCAGCTGCTCGGCCTGCGCTGCGAACCGTTCCCCTTCGCTGGCAAGTTCCTCCCAGCGTTCCTGATAGGCCTGGGACTGTTCAGCGCGCGCCGCGGCCAGCGCCGCCTCCCAGAAATGCGTAGCCGCCTGCGCGATCGGATCGGGCACGGCGGGCGGCGCGGCGAAGGCGCGCGGATCCTGGATGCGGGCGCCGAGCGCGCGGAACCAGGTTTCCAGGTGCGGACTGACCGTATTGGGGGAGCCTCGGCCGATCTTCTGCCGGACGCGCTCGATGGTGGGCCGTGCGCCTTCCAGCAAAAGCGCGTCCGCGGCGGTCCAGACGTCTGATTCGGTGATTCCAGTGGCCATGATGTTGTTTGGGTCGGGTTAACGCGGTGAATTAGTCACGATAATGGAACCTTATCGCGACCTATGAAGCGCATGCGTTGTATATCATACAACATATGTATGATTAACTACATTTTCGGATGGAAAGCGCCCGGCCAGGGCCTTGGCGGGCGGAGCGACCGGAGAAAGGACGCGCTGGGCTACGCCTCGCTCGGCAAAACCTGGGAACCGGGAAGGAGCGCTCGGAATCACGTCCCGAAGCGCTTCCCGAAGCAAGCTCGGCAGACGTGATAAAGCCGCGATCAAAGACCGCTGCGCTGCTCTGACTTACCACGTCAAAAGCGCCCGCTAGCGCGCGCCCCTCACCGTCCCAGATTCGTCCTGGCCAACTCAATCACCTCGTCGCCCCTGCCGTTCATGATGGCCTTCAGCATGTAGAGGCCGAATCCCTTGGCCTGTTCGAGCTTGATCTTGGGCGGGACGATCAGCTCTTGCGCCGAGGTCAGCACGTCGACCAGCACCGGGCCGGGATGGGCCAGCGCTTCTTGCAGGGCGGCGTCCAGAAATTCCGACGATTCGACTCGGATGCCTCGGACCCCGACCGCGTCGGCCATGGCGGCAAAGTTGGGGTTTGACAGGTCCGTGCCCGTATCCAGGAACCCCGCGGCCTTCATTTCCATGGAGACAAAGCCGAGCGAGCCGTTGTTGAAGACGATGATCTTTACGGGAAGCTGCAGCTGGGACAGGGACAGAAAATCTCCCATCATCATCGTGAATCCGCCGTCGCCGGACATGGAGATCACCTGCCGCCCCGGCGCCGCTGCCTGCGCGCCGATCGCCTGGAGCATCGCGTTGGCCATCGAGCCGTGATTGAAGGAGCCCAGCAAACGGCGCTTGCCGTTCATGGTGAGGTATCGGGCCGCCCACACGGTTGGCGAGCCGACATCCGCCGCGAAGATGGCGTCGTCATTGGCCAGTTCGTTGATGCGGCGGGCCAGGTACTGCGGATGCAGCGGACGGCCGGCGGGCGCCGGTGCGGCCAGGTTGTCGAGTTCCTTGCGGGATTCCCGGTAATGCCGGAGCGCGGCGTCGAGGAAGGCGCTGTCCTGGCGCTCGTCAAGCTGCTCCAGCAACGCGGCGATGGTCTCGCCGACGTCCGCGGCAATGCCCAACGTCAGTGGTGCGCGTCGGCCGAGAGCGCTCGGGTCGCGATCGACCTGGACGATCTTTGCGCGCTTGGGATAGAACGGGCGATACGGAAAGTCCGTGCCCAGCATCAGCAGGAGATCGGCGTTCTCCATGGCGTGGTAGCCGGACGAAAAGCCGATGAAGCCGGTCATGCCGACATCGTAGGGGTTGCTCCACTCGACATGCTCCTTGCCGCGCAGCGCATGGATGACGGGGGCCTTGAGCCGCTGGGCCAGCGCGACGACCGCGTCGTGGCTGCCGGCGCAGCCGCTGCCGGCCAGTATCGACACCTTCCCTGCTCCGGACAGCAGCTGGACCAGTTCCTGCACTGCTGCTGCGTCCGGGCGGATGTGCGGGCGCGCGGGCGGCAACGGCCACGACGCCGGCGCATCTGACGGCGCGGCCGAGAGCGCCACGTCGCCGGGTATCACCAGGACCGCCACCCCTTGCCTGCCGACCGCCGTGTTGATGGCGCGGGCCAGTATCCCAGGAAGTTGCGCGGGATTGGAGACGAGTTCAACGAATTCGGAGCATTCCTTGAACAGGTCCTGGGGGTGGGTTTCCTGGAAGTACCCCAGCCCAATTTCAGACGACGGAATGTGGGCGGCAATGGCCAGCACCGGGACGCGGCTGCGTTGGCAGTCGAACAGGCCATTGATCAGGTGCAGATTGCCGGGGCCGCAACTGCCGGCGCATACCGCCAGCGTGCCGGTGATCGCGGCCTCGGCGCCGGCGGCGAAAGCGGCGGTCTCTTCGTGGCGGGTGTGCATCCACTCGATCTGGCCCTTCCTCCGCAGGCTGTCGTTCAGTCCATTGAGACTGTCGCCCGTCACGCCCCAGATGCGGCGGACCCCCACTTCGGCAAGCACGTTGACAAGATAATCTGCGACGGTTGCGGCCATGGAATGCTCCTTGAAGGAACGCCGCCGGGACACGTACCGCTAGGGTTGGCCCAAGCGCCGGAAGTTGAATTGCGTGCGGAAATCGTAGCACCGCGCCCCGGGCCAATTCCAAGGGCTGGATGTCGGCAGCGCCATGCCTACCAGCTAACATGGCGGGATTATTTGATCGTTTGATTACCAAAAGGACGGCCATCTGCCGTGGGCGCGGAAACATGAATGATTTGCCTGGCACGGCGCCGGCGCTGACAGCCGCGATGACGCGGCTGGATCCGGACATGCTCGACAACCACGCGGACGCGGCGGTGCGCGATCTGCTGCGCGAAGGCAGTTCCGCCAACACGGCAGCTAGTTACCGCGCGGCGATCCGGTACTGGTCAGCCTGGTTTGGGTTGCGGTATGGCCGCGCCTTCGCGTTGCCCTTGTCCGAGGCAGCGGTCATTCAGTTTGTGGTGGACCACGCGCAGCGGTCTTCAGGGACGGGATTGGAATGGGAGTTGCCGCTGGCGCTGGACCGCGAGCTGGTGCGGCTGAAGGCGAAGGGCCGGCTGGGCGCGCCCAGCCTGAACACGCTGCTGCAGCGTCTATCGGTGCTGTCGAAGGCGCATGAGTTGTTGGGGCACCCGAATCCCTGCCGCACCGCCGCCGTGCGGGAGCTGGTGTCCAAGACCCGCCGGGCCTATGCCCGCCGCGGCGTGGCGCCCGCCCGCAAGGAGGCGCTGACGCGCGAACCGCTGGAGGCCATGCTGGACACCTGCGACGACACGTTGCGCGGCAAGCGCGACCGGGCGCTGCTCCTGTTTGCCTGGGCCAGCGGCGGCCGGCGCCGGTCGGAGGTGGTACGTGCCACGGTGGAAAACACCCGGCGCACGGGCGATGGCTATCTCTATACGATGGCGCATTCGAAGACCAACCAGACGGGCGCGGTCCGGGCGCAGGACCAGAAGCCGATCCTGGGCAGGGCTGCAGAGGCGCTGGCGGACTGGCTGGCGGCAAGCGGGATCCTGCAAGGGCCGATCTTCCGGCGGGTCAGGCGCGGCGATGTCGTGGGCGAACCGCTGGCCGCCGCAGCCGTGCGCGACATCGTGCTGGAACGCAGCCGGCTGGCGGGGCTGGACGGCGCGTACTCGGCGCACAGTCTGCGTTCTGGATTCGTCACGGAAGCCGGGCGGCGCAACGTGCCGCTGGGCGACACGATGGCAATGACCGGCCATGCCAGCGTGGCGACGGTGATGGGGTATTTTCGCGCCGGCGCGGCCGCGCAGTCGCCCGCCGCGCGCCTGCTGGACGACCCGCAGGAGCCAGCCCTACAGGATCCGCGCAACCTGCCGTAATGCTTGCAGTGACCTTACAATCACCGCGCTCCGGCCTTTATCCCGACCGATTCCCTTCGGATCCAGGATGAGCGACCGGGCGCCGGCTCGTCCCCTGCCCGTTTCGATCCCATGCAAATCAATCTTCGCGGGCTTGTGCTTGCGCTTACCGTCTTCAGCGCCATCACCGCCACGGCCAATGCCCTGTATGCAAGCTATCGCGTGCAGCGGGAGCAATTGATCGAGAACACGCTCGAATCCAACCGTGTCTACGCCACGAAACTGGCGGAAGGCGCCTCCAGTTTTCTGCGATCGGCGCAGCAGCAATTGGGATATAGCGCGCGGCATATCCCGGACCTGATGGAATCGCCGGATCGGCTGGCCGCTGAAGTGATGCGCGTGCAGCAACAGACGGACAGCTTCAACTCGGTGGGCGTGGTGGGCGCGGACGGCACCATCCTGGCGACCACGGCGTCCTTCCGCAGCTTTCTGGGCGCACAGGTCGACAGTCCGGGCAGCCGCGCCGCCCTGAGCAAACGCCAGCCCATGATCAGCAAGCCGTACGTGTCGATCGCGGGCAATCTGCTGATCAACGTCACGCACCCGATCTTTTCGAACGACGGCGCCTACATGGGGTACCTCGGGGGCACGATCTATCTGCGCAATGAGAGCGCATTGAATGAACTGCTGGGCAAGCATCACTACCACGACGGATCGTATCTGTATGTGGTGGACGGCGACGGGCAGCTTCTCTATCACACGGATGCCACGCGCGTCGGTGAAACGGTATTGACGAATCCGGTGGTCACATCGGTGATCAAGGGCAATACCGGGGCGATGCGCGTCATCAACACCAAGGGCGTGGACATGCTGGCCGGATACGCGCCGGTGCCCATCAGCGGCTGGGGCGTGGTCGCGCAGCGCCCCGCGCAGATCACGCTTGAACCGATCCACGACCTGATCTGGGCGTTGCTGGGCTATGCCGCGCCGCTGGCAGTGGCCTTCCTGCTGGCCATCTGGTGGTGCGCCCGGATGATTTCGCTGCCGCTGTCGCAACTGGCCACCAATGTGGAACATCAGGACGTGGCCGTGGCGATGCAGCGGGTCCAGTCCGTGAAAGCTTGGTATTTCGAAGCCGAACGGCTCAAGCGCGCCGTGATGGCCAGCTTCACGAGCCTGCAGGACAAGATCGGCAAGCTGAACCTGGCCAGCATCACGGATCCGCTGACTGGCCTGCGCAACCGCCGCGGCACGCAGGATGCGGTGGATCAGATGCAGGCCGGCAGCACGCCGTTTTCGGTGGTGGCGCTGGATATCGACCATTTCAAGCGGATCAACGATACCTACGGCCACACCGTGGGCGACGAGGTGATCCGCGACATGGCGCAGATCATGCGCGAATGTTCGCGGCCGTCGGACGTGCTGTGCCGCAATGGCGGCGAGGAATTCCTGATCCTGTTGCCCGGCGTGGCTGCGCCGGAGGCGGTGAATGTCGCCGAACGGCTGCGGGCGCACATCGCGCAGCGGCCGTTGCACGGCGCCAACCACGTGACGGTGTCTGCTGGCGTGGCCCAATGGCCATCGACCGGGCCGGACGTGGACGAAACGTTCCGGGCGGCCGATGCCGCGCTTTATGTCGCGAAGCAGCAAGGGCGTAACCGCGTGGTGATGCACGAGGCGTGAATCCGCGTTTCCGGACCAGGGCATGACACGACGCCCCTTGCAAGTTTTCGCAGAAAAGCGCAATCAACCGCATTGCAGCGAAATACTCTTGCCAACATAAATTGAAATAGGCCGGAATCTGCCAAAACAACGTTTTGGCTAGGGGCATTTACAGTATCCTGCGCAGCTTCGACTTCGCCTGGACCTGCACGCCGAGATGTTGCGCCCTGCCGTCGCGCCAAAATCGCTGGAACGTCATTTCATCGCGCTGGCTGTAGGCGTGCTGTTGCTGGTGTCGGTGTTGGCCAGCATTCTGCTCTATCAGAATTGGCAGTCGTACGGCGCGGCGTCGGACGCACGGCAAGCGTTTGGCTCGGTGCGGACGACGATCCGCGTCCTGGAGCATTCCTCGGCCGAGCGCGGTCCCATGAACGCCGCGCTGGGGTCTGCCCTACCGGCGCCACAAGCCGTAATGACATCCCTGGCCACCGCGCGTGGCAAGACGGACAGCCTGATCGAAGCACTGATTGCGCTGCATCCCGGCGCGGACGGCATGGCCAAGCGCAGCGAAATTCAACGCATACGCCAAGCGCTGACTGACGCGCGCCAGGATGTTGACCGGCTGATCGCCACCCCGCGCGATCAGCTATCCGGGCAGATGCTATGGGACGGCGTCAGCGCCATGGTGCGCATCATTCCCCAATGGCAGGCGAGCCTGGCCGCCAACGCGGGCCTGGTCATGCGCAGCGAAGCCAATGCGCCCAGCCTGTTGACGCTGGCACTGCTGGCGAGCGAACTGCGCGAACAGGCCGGCCTGCTGGGCTCGACCTACACGCCCGCGCTGAGCCGGCAGCGGAAGCTGACCGCCGAAGAACAGTTCCGCATCGAACGGGTGCTCGGCAGGATCGACGCGTTGCACGCGTTGATCAGGGCGCGGATGGCAACGCATCCGGATGTGCGGGCGTCCGAGGTGTATGCGCGGATGGAGCAGCGCTACTTCGGGGAAGGCCTTGCCTACCTGGAGCGGGTGCGCGAGCAGGTGTCTCGGCAGTGGGACGAGGCATCGGTGACGACCGGCGAGCTGGCCGCGGCGTATGTGCCGCTGATGGGCGCCATCACGGAATTTCGCGACGTACTGCTGGACGAGATGGAACGCCACATCGACGCGCATCGCGTGTCGGCGGCCCGGTTGCTCGCCGTGACGCTGGCGGCGACCACGCTGCTGGTGGCCGCGCTGGCAGCGGCGCTGGTGCAATTCCGCAAGCGCGTGATCCAGCCCTTTGCACTGGCCACGCGCATCATCGGATCGGTCGCCAACGGGTCCACGCCCGCGAAAATCCCTCCCGGCAAGTACCACGGCGAAGTCGAAGAGGTGTTCAATGCGCTACGCGTGCTCAAGGAAAACGCCGCGGCGCGCAAGCGCCTGGAAGCGGAGCGCGACAAGCTGATCGCGGATCTGGCGCACACCGCCGAGACGGACTACCTGACAGGGCTGTTGAACCGGCGCGCGTTTGAAAAGCGGTTTGAGGCGGCGCGCGCGCATTGGGACGAAAGCCAGCCGATGCTGGCCTTCATTCTGTTCGATATCGACCACTTCAAAACCATCAACGACACGCATGGGCATGCCAGCGGCGACCTGGCGCTCAAGGCCGTGGCCGATCTGTGCCGCACCACCTGGCGTCAGTCGGACGTGGTCGCGCGCGTGGGCGGGGAGGAATTTGCGGTGCTGTGCCGCACGCGTGGCGCGCAGCAGGCGGTGGAGATGGCGGAACGGATGCGCGCGTGCATTGGCGCGAGCATGGTCACGTCAGAGACCGGCGTCACGTTCGGCCTGACGGCCAGTTTTGGGGTGGCGTGTATTTCGTGGAGCCATGCGGAATCCGCCAGCGGCCTTTTCCGGGCCGCTGACGAACTCTTGTATCTGGCGAAGTTGAATGGGCGCAATCAGGTCCAGCAACGCACCCTGGGGTGAAACCGGCTTGACGGCCCGGAGGCTTGCCGGATTACGACTTGACGCGTGAAACGTCGGCCTGCTTGGAGGTCTCGGCGCTGCGGGAGGGCGCGTCGTGACGGTCGGACTGCTTGTTGGATTCGGGCGCTTTCCAATTCAGCGGGGGGATCTCGAAGCTTCCCTTCTTGGCAGTCAATTGATGAGTCATAAGCATGCTCCTGGACAGGCACATGGCTTCCCCCGCCGAGCACCATGCACAGATTCTGGCGGGCCATGAATGCCGCGGATGCGGGGGAGCATTCAGAAGGCAGGCGGCGCCGGGAAGAGTTATCGGCAATTTAGTGTTGTTTTTATAGTGTTGCTTTTGCCGATAGATAAAAGATTTTAGCACGGAGTTGACAGAAATAGCAAGCAGGAGTACTGGGTGCGTGCCAATCGGCAAACGCCGCCCCTATAATCGCTATCCATTCTCATTCTCGACCATACCCATCGCGCCGGGCCAACCATGATCGAATCCCCTCCTCCACGATCCGCGGATTCGATCACCACGATGTACGCCAACCATCACGGATGGCTGCTGGGGTGGTTGCGCAAGCGGCTGGGCAGCGCGGCGGATGCGGCCGATCTGGCCCACGATACCTTCCTGCGTGTTCTTGGAAATGCGCGCGCCGACGTCCGCGAGCCGCGCGCATTTCTGTCGACGGTGGCCGGCGGCATCCTGGCCAATTTCTACCGGCGCCGCGACATCGAGCAGGCGTATTTGCGCACGCTGGCAGATCTGCCCGAGACGTACGCGCCCTCGCCCGAAGCTCGCGCCATCGTGTTGGAAACGCTGGTCGAGATCGATCGGCGGCTGAGCGGTCTGCCCGCGCCGGTCAGGCAAGCGTTCCTGCTGGCGCAGGTAGACGGGATGAAGCAGTCCGAAATCGCCGCAACGCTCGGCGTCTCCCTGCCGACGGTGCAGCGCTACGTCGCCCGCGCCTTGTTGCAGTGTTTTTTCTGACGCGGCATCCGGAGACCACGACGTGAGCATTTCCGATCCCTCGCGTTTTGCGCCCGCGGCGCCGATTGCCGACGCGGTGGCGCGGCAAGCCGTCGACTGGTTCGTGCGGCTGCGCGCCGATGTGGTCAAGCCCGAACTGCAGCACGCGTGGACCGCATGGATCGCGGCCGACCCTGAACATGCCCGCGCGTGGCGTCATCTGCAGCATTGCGCGGGCGACGTGGCGGAACTGCCTTCCGTGTTGGCGCATGCGACGCTGGCGCGGCCGGCAGCCACCGGCCGCCGCCGTTTCATGAAGTCCGCCGCGCTGCTGGCGGCCGGTGCGGGCGCCTCGTGGTGGGCCGTGCGCACCGAACCCTGGCAGCCGCTGCTGGCCGACGCCAGCACGCGCGTGGGCGAGCAGCGGCGGCTTACGCTGCCCGACGGTTCCACCGTGCTGCTCAACACGGATAGCGCGATCGATATCGGCGCCGGCGATGGGCGGCGCATTCGCCTGACGCGCGGCGAGATTCTGGTGGACGCGGTGCGAGCCCGCGACGCGGCGGCATCGCCGTTTATCGTGCAGACCCGCCACGGCGAGGTCGAAACGCCCGGCTCGCGGCTTGCGCTGCGGCTGGAGGCGGCGCGCAGCCTCGTCCATGCCGTGACGGGGCCGCTGATCGTGACGCCGGCCAATGCGACCGTGAACCGACGCGAGCTGCTGGCCGGTACGCAGGCCGCGTTCACCGCGTTCGAGGTTCAGACGCCTGAGCCGGCGCGCGCGGGCGATCTGAGCTGGACCGATGGCGTGCTGGCGGCACACGACATGCGGCTTGACGCCTTCCTGGCGCAACTATCGCGATACCGCCCCGGGGTGATCCGCTGCGATCCCGCGGTGGCGGACCTGCGCGTATCCGGCGTGTATCCGTTGGGCGATACCGGCAAGGTGCTGGAAACGCTGGCGCTGACGCTGCCCGTATCGATGCGGTCGATGACGCGCTATTGGGTGTCAGTCGGCCCGCGCGGGTCGGCGGCTTGAAGCTGGCCCGAGCGGGTCGGCGCTTTCCCCCCTCTCCCAACCCCGCAAATTATTTTCAGATTCCGTGATGGGTTTTCCGATCTCGCGTGGCATAGGAGCTGAAGTCCCTGTGTTCACTCCCAACGACATCGAGATCCCAATGAGTCTTCCCGCCTTCAAGAGCCCGCGCCAACCGCGGCCGGCCCTGCGCGCCCTGGTCCTGGCGCTGGGCATCGCAAGCGCCCTGCCCGCCGTCCTGGCGTTTCCGGGCGCGGCGCAAGCGCAGAGCGCCACCGCCAACTTCCGCATACCCGCCGGACCGCTCGCCGGCGCGCTGCTGCAATTCGGCCGCGATTCCGGCCTGATGCTGTCCTATTCGGCTGCCGATGTCGAAGGCAGGCAAAGCCCGGGCGTCAATGGCGCCTACCGGCCCGCCGAGGCGCTTGCCGCGTTGCTGTCCGGCACGGGCCTGGCTGCTCAGCGTCTGGCAAACGGCAGCTTCGCGCTGCGGCCGGCGGCGCAGGTGCCGGTTTCCACACTGGCGCCGATCGAGGTGGCGGCCAATCCGTTGTCGAGCCGCGCGTGGGGCCCCGTGGATGGATTTGTTGCGGGGTACAGCATGACGGGCACCAAGACCGATACGCCGTTGATTGAAACGCCCCAGTCGATTTCCGTGGTGACCCGCGACCAGATGACGTGGCAGGCCATTCAGAAGACCGAGCAGGCGCTGCGCTACGAGGCCGGCGTGCGCGCCGAACTGGCGGACGACCTGCGCCATCAGAACATCACGGTGCGGGGCTTCAGCGTGGCCGCGTCCAACCAGGGCATCTATCTGGACGGCCTGGCGCTTGCGACCCGCTATTACGGCTCGTACGACGTGAATCCGTATGCGCTGGAGCGCGTGGAAGTGCTGCGCGGGCCGGCATCGCTGCTCTACGGCCAGAACCAGCCGGGCGGGATCGTGAATCAGGTGAGCAAGCGGCCTACCGAGACCCCGCTGCACGAAGTGGAGTTCACGACGGGCGATCCGGGCCGCGCGCAGTTTGGCTTTGACTTCAGCGGCCCGGTGACCGAAGACGGTCAATGGCTGTACCGCCTGACCGGCCAGGGCCGCAACGCCGATACCGAGGTGGACACGGTGCGCGACAAGCGCGCGTTCATCGCGCCGTCGTTCACGTGGCAGCCCAGCGCCGCCACGCACTTCACCGTGCTGACGAACTTCCAGCGCATCCGCGCGGGCTCCACCGACCAGTGGCTGCCATCCGTGGGCACCTTGACGCCCACGCCGTACGGCCGGATCTCGCGTAGCTTCTTCTCGGGCGAGCCGGATTTTGACCGCTACGACAAGGACCAGGCGATGCTGGGCTACCTGCTCGAGCACAAGTTCAACGATAGCTGGACGGTGCGCCAGAACGCCCGCTACAACCAGAACCGCACGCATTACCGCGCGCTGATCTCGGAACTGGGCTGGGGCACCTTGCCCGATGGCGAGCCGGATTACCAGTCCCTGCAACGCTACGCCTTCAGCTCGGACGAGAAGGCGCGCACGCTTGCGGTGGACACGCAGCTTCAGTACCAGGGCCGCACGGGCGCATTCGCGCACACCGTGCTGCTGGGGCTGGACTACCAGCAGTCGAGCTTCGACACCCAGCTGGGATTCGGCATGGATGGCGTGCCGCCGATCAATCCGTTCAACCCGGTCTACGGCTATCAGATCGACGCGCCGCCCATCTACAACGACACGTTCCAGCGCATGCGCCAGCTTGGCCTGTACGCGCAGGATCAGGTCAAGATCATGGACAAGCTCGTTGTGACGGCGGGCGGCCGGATGGACTGGTCCGAGGCGAGCACGCGCAACAATCTGACTGGTACGCGGACGCAGCAGAATGACAACGCGTTCACCGGCCGCATCGGCATGGTGTACCTGTCGGACACGGGGCTGGCGCCGTATGTCAGCTACGCCACGTCATTCCGGCCGCAGGCGGGCACCACCTTCGCCGGCACGCCCTTCCGTCCGACCAAGGGCGAACAGTACGAGGCGGGCGTAAAGTTCCAGCCCAAGGGGTTCGACAGCTTCATCACGGCGTCCGTGTTCCAGATCGAACAGCGCAACGTGCTGACGCGCGACCCCGAACACGCGAATTCGCAGGTGCAAACCGGCAAGGTGCGCTCGGAAGGCTTCGAGCTGCAAGGCAAGGCATCGCTGGCCCGCAACCTGGACATCGTCGGGTCCTACACGTACACGGACATCACGACGGTTTCCAGCAACTACCCGGAACAGATCGGCAAGGTGCCATTTGCCGGCGTGCCCGCGCACATGGCGTCGCTGTGGGTGGATTACACCATCGACACGGGACCACTGGCCGGACTGGGATTCGGCGCGGGCGCGCGCTATCTGGGCACCACCTACAGCGACCTGGACAACGCCGTGAAGGTGCCGTCGGTGACATTGGCCGACGCCGCGATCCGCTATGACCTGGGCCGCGCAAGCCCGGCGATGAAGGGCGCGACGCTGAGCCTGAACGCGTCGAACCTCTTCGACAAGGCCTACGTCGCCTCGTGCAACAACGTCAACTTGTGCTTCTACGGTCCGGGCCGCGTGGTGCTGGCGACGCTGCGCTACAACTGGTGATTGACTTCGGAGAATGATCGTTCTACCATCTGCCCATTGCAGATAGAACGATCATTCTCCATATGTCCGATTCCACCCTTACCTCCCCTTCCGACGTGCAGGAAAAGCTGCTGCGCGCCACCGAACATCTGATCTATGGCGGCGGCATCAATGCCACCGGCATGGACCTGATCGTCAAGACCTCCGGCGTATCGCGCAAAACCATCTACAACCACTACGGCACGAAGGAAGCGCTGGTGGCCGCGGCGCTGACGGCCCGCGACGAGCGCTGGATGCAGTGGTTCATCGACGCCACGACCCGCGCAGTGTCGCCGCGTGCCCGCCTCTTGTCGATCTTCGATGCGCTGCGCGAATGGTTCGCGTCGGACGGCTTTCGCGGTTGCGCGTTCATCAACGCCGCCGGCGAAATCGGCGACGCCGATAGCCCGATCCGCGCGGTTGCCCGGCGCCACAAGGAACGCCTGCTTGCCCACGTGCAGTCGCTGGTGCAGGCCGCCGGCCTGCCGAACGCCGATGAGCGCGCGCGCCAACTGTTGGTACTCATTGACGGCGCGATTGCCGTGGCCATGGTCACGGGCGATGCGTCGATCACCGACAGCGCCGAACGCGCCGCCCAGGCGCTGATTGACGCGGCCCACTGAGTCCACGTCCTCCTCTTGCTTTTTTCCACCCCCCGTCCTTGAGGCCCTTGCCATGACGACAACCTCCGAAGTCCGCCCGCCCCTTCCTCCCTTCACGCGCGAGAGCGCCATCCAGAAGGTCCGCCTGGCCGAAGACGGCTGGAACAGCCGCGATCCCGACAAGGTTTCGCTGGCCTACAGCCTGGACACGCACTGGCGCAACCGCGCCGAGTTCGCCACGAACCGCGAAGAAGCGCGCGCGTTCCTGGCGCGCAAATGGGCGCGCGAGCTGGAGTACCGCCTGATCAAGGAGCTGTGGGCCTACAACGGCAACCGCATCGCGGTGCGCTATGCCTACGAATGGCATGACGACTCGGGCAACTGGTTCCGTTCGTATGGCAACGAGAACTGGGAGTTTGGCGAAGACGGCCTGATGATCAACCGCTACGCGTGCATCAACGACATGCCGATCAAGGAAGCGGACCGCAAGTACCACTGGCCGCTGGGACGGCGTCCCGACGATCATCCGGGGCTGTCGGAACTGGGCCTGTAGTGCCCATCCTTGCCCATGCGCGCATGTGATCCGCATGCGCGCAACCCCCGCATTTCGTTTGAAAACAGCCTAGGGATTTCCCCCGGTTTTGTTGCCATACGCACACCCGCGCGCAACTTTCGCGAACCTTGAAAGGTGAACGGAAGTTTGGATTTTTAGACTCCCGCATTCATTGCAGTGTCAGCTTTTGTTCAGACCGCAGTCAGACATAAGCACAACAACGGGAGGAAAAGACCATGCAATCAAAACGCAGCGCCGTACGGCGCGAGGCGTGGGCCGCGGGCACGATGATCGTGCTGGGCCTGGGCGCCATCGCGCAGGCGTCAACCTACACATTGGGAAGCCTTGATCGCATGGGTCCGGGCATGTTCCCCGCGATTCTGGGCGTGCTGCTGGTCCTTCTGGGCCTGGCTATTGCCAAGACGGCGACCTCGCCCGTTGTTGTCGAGGAAGATGCCGAAGAAGTGGCGCCGCCCGAGTGGCGCGGCTGGGGCTGCATCATCGGCGGGTTGCTGTCCTTCATCCTGATCGGCAAGTTCGGTGGCCTGGTGCCCGCGACCTTCGTGCTGGTCTTCATCTCCGCCATGGGCGATCGCCAGCACACCTGGCGCAGCGCAGCCATCCTTGCCGCCGGCGTCACGGTGCTTGGCGTGGCGGTTTTCTCCTGGGCCCTGCAGCTCCAGTTTCCGTTGTTCCGCTGGGGTTGATCCATGGAAATCTTCAATAACCTGATGCACGGGTTCTCTGTCGCGTTCGCGCTGGACAACCTGATGTGGGCCATCTTCGGCGTGTTCATGGGCAACCTGATCGGCGTGCTGCCGGGCATGGGCGTGCTGGCCGCCATTTCGATCCTGCTGCCGCTGACCTACACGATGACGCCGACCGCGGCGCTGGTGATGCTGTCCGGCATCTACTACGGCTCGCAATACGGCGGCGGCATCACGTCGATCATGCTGAACCTGCCTGGCACCGCGTCGCATGCCGTGGCGTGTCTGGACGGCAATCCGCTGGCGCGCAACGGCAAGGCCGGCTCGGCGCTCTTCATGCTGATGTTCTCGTCGTTCTGCGGCGCGTCCGTCGGCATCCTGGCGATGATCCTGTTCTCGCCGCTGCTGGTTGACGTCGCGTTCAAGTTCGGTCCGGCCGAGTACTTCTCGATGATGATGCTGGGCCTGCTGGCCGGCGCAACGCTGGCCAAGGGATCGGCGATCAAGGGCGTGGCGATGGTCGTGGTCGGCCTGCTGCTGGGCGTGGTGGGCACGGACGTCAACACGGGCACGATGCGCTTTCACTTCGGCATCCTGGAACTGTCCGACGGCCTGCAGATCGTGGCGCTGGCCATGGGTCTGTTCGGCGTGGCGGACTTCCTGAAGAACATCAATCGCATTGGCAGCGACAGCAAGGTCACGTCGGCGAAGGTGAGCCTGAAGTCCATGCGTCCGGAAGCGGGCGACATCAAGCAATCGCGCGGCGCGCTGGTGCGCGGCACGGCCATCGGCGCGGCGTTCGGCATCCTGCCGGGCACGGGTCCGACCATTGCGTCGTTCATTTCGTACGCGACGGAAAAGAAGGTTGCAAAGGAACCGCGCCGTTTCGGCCGCGGCGCCATCGAAGGCATCGCCGGTCCGGAAGCGGCCACCAGCGCCTCGACGCAGACCAGCTTCATTCCGACCATGAGCCTGGGCATCCCTGGCGATCCGGTCATGGCCCTGATGCTGGGCGCGCTCATCATCCACGGCATCCAGCCGGGTCCGCAGATGATGATCGAACACGCCGATATGTTCTGGGGGCTGATCGCCAGCTTCTGGGTCGGCAACGTGCTGCTGCTGCTCCTGAACCTGCCGCTGATCGGCATGTGGGTGCGCCTGTTGACCGTTCCCTTCCGCTATCTGTTCCCTGCCGCGCTGTTCTTCGTCTGCGTGGGGGTCTACAGCACGAACAACAACCTGTTCGACGTGGGGATGGTGACCTTGTTCGGCGCCGCGGGTTACGCGCTGATCCGGCTGCGGTTTGAACCGGCGCCGCTGCTGTTGGGCTTCGTGCTCGGACCCATGGTGGAAGAGAACTTCCGCCGCGCCCTGCTGCTGTCGCGCGGCGAACTGTCTATCTTCGTGACGCGGCCCATCAGCCTGGGCTTCATCCTGGCGTGCGTGGGACTGATCGCGTTGCTCGCGGTGTCGGCCCTGCGCCAGCGCAAGGCGCGCGAAGCGCTCAAGCACGCGGAGTCTGCTGCGTAATTGCAAGGCAAGTTTCGGGGTAGTGCTGCTTTGGCCGGTCTCGCGAGGACCGGCCTTTTTTTGGCTTATCGCTCAGGCTTACCTGGAACGCCGACCAGGTGCGGCTGGCGTTCTTCAGATCGTCATGCCTTGGCGGCAACGGGAACCCGGAATGGGACGCCCAGCCGATTGAACGCATTCATGGCGGCGATCGCGATCGTGAGGTCGACCAGGTCCTTGGGCGCGAACGCGGCCGACGCGGCGGCGTAGGCTTCGTCCGACGCGTGCGTTTCGCTGACGCGGGTCACTTCCTCGGCCCAGGCCAGCGCGGCGCGTTCCTGGTCGGAGAACAGGTGGTGCACCTCGTCCCACACGGGCACCAGCGTGATCTTCTCGACCGACATGGTTTTGCGCAGGTCACGGCTGTGCAGGTCGATGCAGTGCGCGCAGCCATTGATCTGCGAGACGCGCAAAAACACGAGATGCACGAGTTCCGCCGGAAGCGCCGTGCGCTGTGTGACGTAGTGGTGGATGCCAAAGAGGGCCTTCGCGCCCTCGGGTGCGGCTTCTTGCCAGTTCAAGCGGGTCATTCCAGTTCCTTGCTGCTGTGGTTGATAACCGCAACATTACGCTTGCGGATGCCGACCCAACAGAGCCAAGAATTGGCGTATTGACTGGACCAAGATGGCAGGTACCCCGAGTAGATTGAGCCTGCAGATAGGCCAAGCCCTTTTATGGCGCACGGGTAGCGTCAGGGATCGGGCTTCAGCGATCGGGCGTGGAGATGGGGCCGGTTGGGCCACCGTTGTGCCCATCGATGTGCCCGAGCGGGCGGCCCGGGTCCAGGCGGTCGCGCACGCGCTGCTTCAGGACCTTGGCTTCCGGAAAACCGCCGTCGCGTTTGCGGTCCCAGATCAGATCGCCGTTGTAGGTGATCTGGAAGATGCCGCCGGTGCCGGGCTGCAGCGCCACTTCGCCCAGATCGGCCGAAAAGGTGGAGAGCAGTTCCTGCGCCATCCAGCCGGCGCGCAGCAGCCACTGGCACTGCGTGCAGTAAAGGATGACGATGCGAGGGCGCAAGGCGGACGGATTCATGGGAAAGGCATTCTACGCCAGCCCGGCCACGCACGATCATGGATAATGTCGGGTTTTCCCGGGTCTGCAATGGGCCCAGAGCCTGCAATGAAGTCTGCCTTGACGCCCCGAGGCCAGCGCTGGCTGATCGGTCTTTTGATGGGACTGGTCACGCTCACGCCAATGGCCATCGACATCTATCTGCCCTCCCTGCCCGCCATGGCGCATGCGTTTGACGAGCCCATTGGCGCGCTGCAGGCCAGCATCACCCTGTTCATCTTCGCGGTGGGCGTGGGGCAGATTTTGATCGGCCCGCTAGCCGACCGTTATGGCCGGCGGCCCGTGGCGCTGTGCGGGGCGCTGGCGTATCTGGCGGGCTCCGCGCTGGGCGCGGCGGCAACGTCGCTCGAGGTGTTTTACGCCGCGCGCATCGTGCAGGGCTTGGGCGCGTGTTCGGCGTCGCTGGTGGCGTTTGCCGCCGTGCGCGATTGCTTCAGCCCGGCCGTCGGCGCGCGCGTCTACAGCTACTTGAACGGCGCGCTGTGCACGGTGCCGGCGCTGGCCCCGATGGTGGGCGGCGTATTGGCGTTGCATGCGGGCTGGCGCAGCACGTTCGTGTTCATGGCCGTGTTCGCATTGGCGCTGGCGGCGCTGCTTGCGCTGCGCTTCGAGGAGACGCGGGCCAAGCCGGCGCACCGGCCGGGCGCGCTGTACAGCCTGCCCCGCTATGCGCCCATCGTTGCGAGCGGCCGGTTTCTGTACTTTGCGTGCTTCGGCATGGCGGGCATGGCCATGATCCTGGTGTTCGTGTCGGCCGCGCCCGTCGTGCTCGTGCAACAGCTCGGCTATTCGGAGCTGGGGTTTTCGGCCTGGTTCGGTGGCAATGCGGCGATCAATATTGCGGCGTTCTTCCTGGCGCCTGCGTTCATCGCGCGGTATGGCCGCTACACCATGGTGCGTGTCGGCATGGTGGCCTTACTGCTGGCGTCGGCCCTGCATCTGGGCGCGTGGCTGTGGGCGCCGTTGTCGGCGTGGATCTTCATGCTGCCGGTGGCGGTGCTGACCGTGGGGTTTTCGCTGGCGTTGGGGTCGGGGTTGAGCCTGGCGCTGGAGCCGTTTGCCGACCGGGCGGGCACCGCGGCGGCGGTGTATGGCTTGTTCCAGATGAGCGGGTCGGCGGTGATCGCAACCGTGCTGCTGGATAGCGGAATGGCGCCGCAGGCGGCCATGGCGCTGATTGGCGCGGTGATCGTGGCGCCGTTGCTGCTCTTGTCTCCGGCGCTGGGCCGGCGTCTTGACGCGAGCAACGGCTAGATCAGCCAGCCCAGCGACCAGCCGCTGACGGCGGCCAGCAGCACCACCCACACTGGGGACCAGCGGGCATAGACCAGCAACGCGAACAGCAGCAGTGCAAGGCCGAAGTCGGCCTTGCCGAGAATCGCGCTGGTCCAGACGGGGTCATAGAGCGCGCCGAGCAAAATGCCGACGACGCTGGCATTGACGCCGGCCACCATGTTGCGCACGCCGGGCCGGCGGCGCAGCGTATCCCAGAATGGCAGCGCGGCGGCGAGCAGCAAGGCGCCCGGCACGAAGATGACGCACAGCAGCGCCAGGCCGCCCGCCCAGCCGGACAAGGGCCCGGACGACATGGCGCCCAGGAAGGCCGCGAACGTGAACAACGGGCCGGGCATCGCCTGCGCCGCGCCGTAACCGGCCAGGAAATCGGCGTTGGACACCATCCCGGACGAAACGGATGCAGTTTCCAGCAGCGGCAGCACCACGTGTCCGCCGCCGAAGACCAGTGCGCCGGCGCGGTAGAAGCCGGCAATCTGGCTGGCCAGCGCACCATCCGAAAGCAGCGCCCATAGCGGCAGCCCGGCCATCAAGACGGCGAACAGGCCAAGCGACACCAGGCCCGCCGCGCGCGGCACGCCCGAGGAGGCGTTGGACAGGACAGGCCGGGGCGGCAATTGCAGGAAGGCGGCGCCGACCACCGCACCCAACACGACAGCCGCGATCTGCGCCATCGCAGTCGGCAGCACCACGGTGAGCAACGCGGCGGCCACGGCCATCGCGGCACGCGGCCGGTCAGGACAGAGCGACCTGCCCATGCCCCAGACCGCCTGCGCCACGATGGCGACCGCCGCCACCTTCAGACCGTGGATTGCCGCCGATTCGGACAGCCAGCCATAGTGGGCGAGCCCCATCGCAAAACCGATCAGCGCGAGAGCCGACGGGAGGGTAAACGCAATCCATGCGGCCAGCATGCCGGCCCAGCCAGCCCTGCGCAGGCCGATCGCCATGCCGACCTGACTGCTGGCGGGGCCCGGCAGAAACTGGCACAACGCGACCAGATCGGAAAAGGCGTAGTCGTCGAGCCATCGCCGCCGGTCGACGAATTCAGCGCGGAAGTAGCCCAGGTGCGCCACCGGTCCGCCAAAGGACGTCAAGCCCAGGCGCAGGAACACCAGAAACACTTCAAGGCAGGATCCGCGGCCGGTCTGGGCGCGCGCGCCGGTAGCCGGCTTGCTGTCGACGTGTTCATCGTGGGGGGATGGGTGCGGCATCGGCTCGGGCTTCTTGGGAGTCAGGGCGCCGATTTTTTCGGGCCCCGGTTTCAAGCTTATAGCCGGGCCACGGCCGGGATTCAATCGGATAAATGTCAGGATTTGGCGCTTGCCGCGCCCACCCCGACGCGAATCATGGCCCATACCTAACCTGGGTTCATGACACCCAATGCCAGGCCACTGACGGGCATTGTCCTTGCGCGGGTCACATGAGTTCCAGGATTCGGCCGGCCAGTTGCTCCGCCTGCTCGGCCGACACGATGTTGGTGAAGCTCATGAGCAGGCCTGAGCGCGCATCGGGCGCCGCCGACCAATGCGACAAGGCTTGCGCATACAGGCCATGGCCCAGCATGCGTGACGCCAGCTCGCGGTCGGTCTGGTGGCCTTCCAGGCGCGCCAACAGGTGCATGCCGCCCGGCTGCAGATCGATGCGCAAACGCGAGCCCAGCACATCGGACAACGCTGCCGCCGTGGTGTTGCGCCGTTCGCCATACAGGCGGCGCATGCGCTGGATATGGCGCGCGAAATGGCCTTCGTTGATGAACGATGTCAGCACGGCCTGCGTCAACGCCGGCGCCCCGCCCGCCAGCAGCATGCACAGACGCTCGAAGCGCGACGCCTGCTCTTCGGGCACGACCAGATAGGCAAGCCGCATGCCGGGGAACAGCACCTTGCTGAAGGTGCCTGAATACAGCACACGGCCCTGCCGATCCAGACTTTTCAGTGCCGGCAGCGGGCGGCCGACGTAGCGGTATTCGCCGTCGTAGTCATCCTCCACGATCCAGGCGCTGCTGCGTTCGGCCCAGTCCAACAAGGCCTGGCGTCGGGGCAGCGACAACGACAGGCACAGCGGACTTTGATGGGCGGGCGTCACGACGGCAGCTCTGGCCCGCGGCTCCTGCGCGACGCCCGCCTCCACCACGAGACCTTCGCCGTCCACGCGCACCGGCACGGCCTGCATGCCGGCCTGCGCCAGCAACACCCGCGTGGGTGGATAGCCGGGATCTTCCACCCAGACTGAATCACCGGGCTTGAAGAGCGCCTGCATGATGAGCTGCATGGTGTGGCTGTAGCCCGACGTGATGAACACCTGGCGCGGCGTGCATTCGATGCCGCGCGCGACCTGCAGGTAGGCCGCCGTGGCGGTCCGCAGCCCAAGCAATCCGGCAGGATCCGGGTAGCCGAGGTCCGCCGGCTGCATGCTGCGCAGATGTCGCGCGCCCAGTCGCGCCCAGATTTTGCGCGGAAAGGCGTCGAGCGCGGGCAGCCCCATCTGGAATGGCAGCGGCGCGGCCGGCCGCGGCCAGCGATCTTCCACCGCTTCGGCGGGACGGGCCCGGACCGTCGGCGCCGTGCGCGCGACGGGTTGCAGGTTGGGGGCGACGACGGTGCCCGCTTGGCCGCGCGCCTGGATATACCCTTCCGAGGCGAGCAGCGAGTAGGCGACTTCGATGGTGCCGCGCGCCACGCCAATTTCCTTGGCGAGCGCGCGTGCCGAGGGAATTCGGTCGCCGGGTTTGAGGGTGCCTTCGGCGATGGCGCTTCGGAAGCGCTCGTAGATCTGGCGGTACAGCGGGTTGCCGGCGGCGTCGGTGACGGTTTGCAGACCGTCGGGTGATGCAGGAATCATGGCATAGTCCGTAAGCGCATTTATGGCCCTTCAAATTATGGCATGCGGTTTTTAAGATTCGTACTCACGGTGGGCGTACGTTCAGCGCCCCGACCCTGAGGGACTGATCCATGCACACATCCTCCACTGAGCCGGCATTGCGCCACCTGGAGACCCCGGAAGAATGGCGGGCCTGCCTGCCGCTGATGCGCGAACTGCGTCCGCATCTGGCCCATGCGGATGACTTCGTCCAACGCCTGGCCCGGATGCACCAGACGAACTACCGGCTGCTCGCCGTCATGCGAGACAGCCAGGCGGTGGCGCTGGCGGGATACCGCTATCAGGAAAACCTGATCTACGGGCGGTTCATGTACGTGGACGACCTGGTGGTGGATCCGTCGGCGCGCGGCAGCCGCTGGGGCGCCCGGCTGATCGCCGAACTGGACCGGCTCGCACGAGAGGCGGACTGCGACAAGTTTGTGCTCGATACCGGGCTGAACAATGCGCTGGCGCAACGCTTCTATTTCCGGCAGGGCCTGTTGACCAGTGCCATCCGGTTCAGCAAACCCTTGAAAGGAACTTCCCAATGAGCATTCTTCGAATTCGGTGCAGCCCGCGGGGGCTCGAATCGGAAAGTTATCGCCTGTCTGAGCTGATTCTCGACCGGCTGGCGCAGACGGGGCCTGCCGAAGGCCTGGACATCGTGGAGTTCGACGCCACCACCCTCACCCATGCGGACAGCGACTATGCGGCTGTGCTGGCGGCGCGAGAGGAGCCCGCAGCCGACGGATCGGAAAACGGTTCGCTGCTCGCGTCGGGCGATCTGATCCGGATGCTGGACGAAGCCAGCCACATCGTGCTGGCAACGCCGATGCACAACTTCACCGTGCCCTCCGCCCTGAAAGCATGGCTGGACCATGTGGTCCGGGTTCGCCACACGTTTCACATCACGCCCCAGGGCAAGGTCGGCCTGCTGGCGGACCGGCCGGTGTATGTCGCGATCTCGTCGGGCGGCACGTTCAGCGGTGAAGAGGCACGGCAGCCGGACTTCCTGACGCCGTACCTGCGTCACGTGCTGGCGACCATCGGGCTCAAGCAGGTGACCTTCGTCACGGTGGAAGGCACGGCCCGGGGCCAGGACTTGCTGGAGGCTGCCCGGGCGCGCGCGCAGGCGGCGGTGAACCGCATTGCATTCGAGATTGCCGACGATGCCGTGCCGGCCTGAGCGCATTTACGCTTGCTTGCTTTTTGATGAAGGCGCCGCGCCAACAAGCCCCGAATTTCAGGAGAAGTTCGGGGCTTTTCTTGTCGGGATTTTGCAGAGAATTTCGTCGAGATAATCTCGGCATCGCGCACTGAGGTCGAGTTGCGTCAGCAATCGGCGTTCCTGCGCTCATAAAACAGTGCAGTTAACCCATGAATCAGCCAACTTACAAAAGCAGCCCAATATTCAACATAAAGACGTCTTTTCAATGACTTACGCGAAATAATTAAATGCCTTTCAACAGCCGTATCGAAGCCGCTATTTTGTCCGCAGATTTAAGAATAATTAAAATTCACCGCGTCGCAACATTATCAATTCGCATTAATTCAAACTGAAACACCAGTAACTTCATGTAGGTTTCATACAGAGATAATCCGCAATTATGTCGAATTATCTAGTTACGCTTAACGCAGATTGTTTACAGCCGCGGCCCGCCTTCGCCCCAACACTGGCCCTTATTCAGCGGACGGGACACCAATAACAACCGCCGACTGAATACCTGAAGTTGCAGCATTGCCTTGTCCGTTTGCGGATGGTTGCATGCGAAAACGGGTAAGGCTCCTTCCGTCCCTGGAGCTGACATGACATCTGGCCACCGGCATGGCTATACCCCCGTCCCCCTTTACCTGAACTACGTCTGGCGCATCCTTGCGATGCTGTTGTTGCCCATGCCGGCCGCGCTGGCTTGCACGACCACGGGCACGTCCATCATCTGCAATGACGCGGCCACCCTGCTCGACCCGAATCTGGTCAACAACAGCGGCAACGACGTTTCGGTGCTGGTGACACCGGGTGGGCAATCCGCCGGGCCATTGGTCGGCCTGCCGGGTGCGGCAGCCATCACGTTGACGGGGCGCAACGTGACGCTGACCAATCAGGGTTTGGTCGATCCCACGCTGTCGCTGGCAGCGCTGGGCACGTCGGGCGCCATCATGGGCAGTCCGTCGACCGCGGGCGCGGTGCGCGTGAACAACAGCGGCACCTTGTACGGCGCGGGCCTGTCGGTGCTGGGCCTGCAGGTCCTGAGCACGCTGGACGGAACCGCCCTCTTTCTGCGCAGCAATGCCGCAGGCACCATCAATCTCGACAACTCGGGCACGATCGGCTTGAAGCCCGGACTGCTGTCGCTGTCGCTGCTGAACGCCAGTCCCGTGATTGCCGCCTATGGCGGCGCGCCCATCACCGTGAACAACGCAGCCGGCGGCGTCATCAATGGGCGCGTGGGCCTTGGCCGATCGGCTGCCGGCAACACGTTCGTGAACGCGGGCACGATCAACGGCAGCGTGAGCATGGGGCAGAACAGCACCAACACGTTCACCGCCGTGACCGGATCGACCATTTCAACCGGCGGCGCGGACGTGGGGGTCGACCTGTCCGTGGCGAACCTGGACGTCAGCATCGCGTTGGGCTTTGCCCGCGGCGGCACCGTGGACGGCGGCGCGAACGGCAACAACACGCTGGTGCTGCAGAATCCGGCGGCGACCGGCGTCGGCGGCACCGGCACGGCCAGTGCGGCGGTGTACCGGAACTTCAACAACCTGCGCGTGAACGGCGGCACCTGGACGATCAACGGACAGCTCGTCAGCAACCAGGCCACCTTGAACGGCGGTCTGGTCAACTTCGACAGCAATACCGCATTCGGCACCGGCACGCTGACAGGCGCCGGCGGCGCCATCTCGCCGACCACGCCGGGCTTGTCGCTGGCCAACGCAATTGCGCTCAACGCGGGCGGATTGGGCGTTCAGGGCGCAAACGCGCTGACGCTGGCGGGCCCCATTTCAGGCCCTGGCGTGCTGGACAAGTCCGGCACGGGCACCCTGACGCTCAACGGCACGAACACGCACCTTGGCGGCGTACGGCTGGGCGCAGGCAGCCTGTCGCTGGGCGGCAACAGCGCCCTTGGACTGGGCAATCTGGTCGTGTACGGCGCGTCGTCGCTGCTGCCCGGCAGCGCCACGAACCTGAACAACAACATCGTGCTGGATGCCGATCTTGCCTTGGCCAACGCGTCTCCACTCACGCTGTCGGGTGCGTTGTCTGGCAATTCGGCGCTGGTCAAGAGCGGCGCCGGCGTCCTGACGCTGACCGGTGCGAATTCGCATGGCGCAACGCGCCTGAATGCCGGTGGACTGATCGTGGGCAACAATGCCGCCCTCGGCGCGGGGCCGCTTACGGTCAACGGCGCATCGACGTTGGCGTCATCCGCCAGTGTCGCGCTGCAGAACGCGATCGTGCTGAACAACGCGCTGACGCTCAACGGCGCGGAAACGCTGACGCTGAACGGGCCGATCAGTGCGGCCGGTTCACTGGTGAAGACCGGTTCGGGCGTGTTGAACCTGAACGGGGCCAACACCTATGCCGGCGGCACCACGCTGGCCGGCGGGACGGTCAACGTGGGCGCGTCCGGCGCGCTCGGGACCGGCGCGGTCAGCGTCAGCGGCGCCACCACGCTTGCCGGTTCGGGCGTGGCGCTGGGCAACAACTTTGCGCTGGGCAACGTGCTGACCGTGGCCGGCAACAACAACCTCACGCTCAATGGCACGCTGTCCGGCGCGGGCGGCACACTGGTGAAGACGGGGACCGGCGTCCTTACACTGAACGCCACGAACAGCTTCGGTGGCGGCACGCTTGCGGCGGGGACAGTCGTCGCGGGCGCTAACGACGCGCTGGGGACCGGCTTGATCAACGTGACCGGCGCGACCACCGTGGACAGCGCCTCGCCCGTCAGCCTGGGCAACCAGTTCGTGCTGGGCGACCGGCTCACCATCGGCGGCAGCCAGGCGCTGACGCTGGCCGGCGCGCTGTCGGGCGGCGGGACGCTGGTCAAGAACGGCAACGCCGACCTGACCCTGTCGGCCGCCAACGCGCACACCGGCGGTGTCCTGCTCAATGCGGGCCAACTGACGCTCACGAACGCGCAAGGCCTTGGCGACGGCCTTCTGGACGTCCAAGGACCGGCGACGCTGGCCGCCGGCAACCTGACCGTTTCCAACAACGTGCGCCTGGGCGACACGTTGGGCATCGCCACTGGCGGACAGGCGCTGAACCTGTCGGGCAACCTCTCCGGCGCCGGCGCTATCGCGTTGAACGATGCCGGCACGTTGACACTGGCCGGCAACAACACGCACGGCGGCGGCGTCCTGTTGAACGCGGGCACGCTGATTGCCGGGAGCGATACCGCGCTGGGCAGCGGCACACTGGCTGTCGGCGGCAACGCCGCGCTTCAAAGCTCCGAGGCGCGCAGCTTCGTCAACAACGTCGCGTTGACGGGTAACCTGACCGTCAACGGCGCGAACGACATCGGACTGGCCGGTGCGATCACGGGCCCCGGCCGTCTGGTGATGGACGGCCCGGGCACGCTGACGCTTACGGGCGCCAACACCCACGCCGGCACGACCATCGCAAGCGGAACGGTCCAGGCCGGCGCGGGCAGCCTGGGCGCGAGCGTGCTGAACGATTCCAAGCTCGTGATTGCCCAGGGCGTGGATGGCGCCTATGGCGGCGCGATCAGCGGTTCAGGCAGCGTCGACGTGGCGGCCAGCGGACAGACGCTGGTACTGAGCGGGACCAACACGTTCACCGGCGGGTTGAACCTGCTGTCCGGCACGGTGGAAACGCGCGGCGGACAGGCGCTGGCTGACAGCCTTGCCGTGAACTTGGGCGGCGGCACCGTGCTGCGGCTGGCGGACAGCGAAACGTTCGGATCCCTCGCCGGCACGGGACAGCTGGACCTCGGCGCGGGTGCGACGGTGCAGATGGGCCAGGACAACGCGGATTCGATTTTCGGTGGCGCACTGTCCGGCGCGGGCAACGTCATCAAGAACGGCACCGGCACGCTGACGCTGGCCGGCAACAGCACGCAAAGCGGCGCGTTCGATGTCGCGGCGGGCGCATTGAACATGAACGGCAGCCTGGCCAGTTCGCAGGTGAACGTGGGCGCGGGCGCCACGCTTGCCGGTTCCGGCGTTCTTAGCGGTTTGAAGACGGTCGCCTCCGGCGGCGCGCTGTCGGCCACGTCCGGCCAGACGCTGACGCTGGGCGGCCTGACGCTGAACCAAGGGTCGCAATTCAACGTGGCGCTGGGCGCGCCGCCGGCCACGCCGCAGACGCTGGTTCAGGTCAATGGCAACGTGACGCTGGACGGCGACCTGAACGTCACCGACAAGGGCGGCTTCGGCGAAGGCGTCTACCGGTTGATCACCTACACCGGCCAGCTCACGGACAATGGGCTCGCGCTCGGCTCCCTGCCGCCGGGCACGGTGCCGTCGAATCTGCAGATCCAGACCGCGGTGAACCAGCAGGTGAACCTGGTGGTGCAGACCAGCGACAGCAGCGTGCAGTTCTGGAATGGCCCCAAGCAGCTCGCGGATGGCACGTTGGCGGGCGGCGCGGGTACGTGGCAGGCGGGCTCGACGAACTGGACCAATCAGGCGGGGCTTCTGAGCCAGAGCTGGGCTGGCAACTACGCCGTTTTTGGCGGCACGTCGGGTGGCGTGGTCACCGTGGCCGGCGAGCAGGCCGTGACGGGCATGCAGTTCTTCACCGATGGGTACACGCTGCAGGACGGCGCTATCCGTCTGGCAGCAGGTCCGAACACGTTCCGCGTCGATCCCACGCTGACGGGAACGGTGAACAGCGTCATCCGTGGCGCCGGCACGCTGAACAAGCGCGACCAGGGCACGCTGGTGCTGGGCGGCACAAACGAATACACGGGCGGCACGCAGATCAGCGAAGGCGTG
This sequence comes from Achromobacter spanius, assembly GCF_002966795.1. Taxonomy (GTDB): domain Bacteria; phylum Pseudomonadota; class Gammaproteobacteria; order Burkholderiales; family Burkholderiaceae_B; genus Achromobacter; species Achromobacter spanius_D. The sequence continues at coordinate 3,083,756 of NZ_CP023270.1, read as the reverse complement.
TTGCAAGTCAGCGCCGACAGCAACCTGGGTGCGGCGGGCACGGCCCTCAACTTTGCTGGCGGCACGTTGCGCGTGACCGGCACGGGCTACACCGGCACCACGCGCGCCATTGATATCGGCGCGGGCGCGGGCTTTGATATTGCCGATGCGGGCAATGTGTTCACGTTGAACCAGACGCTCTCGGGCGCGGGCCGCATCACCAAGTCGGGCGCCGGCACGCTGGCGCTGGGCGGCGACAACAGCGGCATCGGCGGCGTGACGCTGGCGGCCGGCACGATCGCCGCGGGAAGCAATACCGCGCTGGGCTCGGGCGTGCTCAACGTCACCGGGACAAGCGCGCTGAACACGACGGCCGCCGTGACGTTGGCCAACGACGTGGCGATTGCCCCGGGCGCGACGCTGACCAACCCGGGCACGAACGACCTGACGCTCACCGGCCTGGTGTCGGGCGCGGACGGCGCGCTGGCGAAGGCGGGACCCGCCACGCTGACGCTCACCGGCAACAACACCTATGGCGGCGGCACGACCATGACGGGCGGCGCAATCCGCGTCGGTAGCGACAGCGCGCTCGGCACGGGCGCGCTGAATGTCGCGGGCACCTCCAGCCTGCTGACCGACGGCACGGTTGCGCTGAACAACGCCATCGCACTGGGCGCGGCCCTGACGACAGGCGGTGCGGGCGATCTGACGCTGAACAACGCGATCACGGGCGCGGGCTCACTCATCAAGTCGGGTGCGGGAACGCTCACGCTCAACGGCGTGAACGCGCACGGCGCGACGCAGCTGGACAGCGGTCGTCTCGTGCTGGGCAACGATGCCGCGCTGGGCGCGGGCCCGTTGGCCGTCACGGCCGACGCGGCGCTGGACAGCACGGCCGGCCTGACGCTGAGCAATGACATCAATGTGGGCGCCGGCGCGGATCTGACACTGGCGCAATCGCAGGACGCCACGCTGCTCGGCACCGTCGGCGGCGACGGCGGCCTGATTGCCGCCGGCGCGGGGACGACGCTGACCCTGGCAGGCGCCAACGCGTACGCAGGCGGCACGCAGTTGAACGGCGGCAACGTGCGCGTCGGGCAGGACGGCTCGCTCGGCACGGGCGCCCTCCTCGTCAACGCCGACGCCGCCCTGTCCGGCGTGACGGGCGGTCCGGCGCTCAACCTCATCAACGACACGACGCTGGCTGCGGCATTGACCGTAACCGGCGACCGCGACATCACGCTGAACGGTCTGATCGACGGCGCGGGCGCACTGACCAAGTCGGGCGCCTCGACGCTGACGCTGGCCGGCGCGAACACGTACGCCGGTGGCACCACGCTCACGGCGGGGGCCTTGCGCCTGGGTGACGACGCGGCGCTCGGCACTGGGGACCTTACGGTGAACGGCGCGGCCACACTCGGTTCGAGCCAAGCGGTGACGCTGGCCAACAACGTGGTCCTGGGTAAGGCGTTGAACCTGGACACGACCAATGGATTGCGCTTTGACGGCGAGATTTCCGGGGCGGGCGGTCTGACCGCGGCCGGGGCAGGAGCACTGACGCTGGCCGGCGCCAACACCTACGCGGGCGGAACGCAAATCGACGGCGGCGCGCTGCAGGTGGGCAGCGATACGTCGCTGGGCAGCGGCGCGCTGACAGTGGGCGGCGCAGCCACGCTGCAGGCGCTCACCACGCCGGTGACGCTGGCCAACGCCGTCGCGCTGGACGGAGGCCCGTTGGAAGTTTCAGGCGCGCAGGACGTAACGCTGACGGGCACCGTGTCCGGCGCGGGCGGACTGAGCAAGCTGGGCGCCAACACGCTGACGTTGACGGGCGACAACACCTACGAGGGCGGGACGACGCTGGCGCAGGGCCTCATCGTGGCGGGATCGGATCAGGCGCTGGGCACGGGCGCCCTCACGGTCACGGGCGATGCCGCGCTTGACGCCGCGACGGCCACGACGCTGGGCAACGAGATTGCGCTGACCGGCGGCGACCTGACCGTGAACGGCGGCCAGGATTTGACCTTGACCGGCGCCATCGCCGGCGGCAACGCCCTCATCAAGAATGGCGCTGCGACGCTGACACTGTCCGGCGACAACGGTTACGCCGGCGGCACGACGCTGTCGGCCGGCACGTTGGTCGCGGGCAGCAGCACGGCCCTCGGCACCGGCGCGCTGGACGTGACCGGCGCCGCGACGTTGTCGGCGGCCGATGGCGTGACGCTGGCCAACGCAGTAGCGCTGGGCAGCACTTTGACCGTGGACGGCGCGGGCAACTGGACCCTCGGCGGCGACATCACCGGCAACGGGGCGCTGGTCAAGACCGGCGCGGGCACGCTGACGCTGGCCGGAAGCAATGGGTACGCCGGCGGCACGCAGCTCCAGGCCGGCGCGATCACGGGCGACACAGACAGCATCACTGGATCGGTCGCCGCCAGCGCGGGCACCACCCTCACCTTCGATCAGGCCGCTGCCGGGACTTATGCCGGCGCGCTGAGCGGCGCGGGCAACCTGGAAAAGGCGGGCATCGGCACGCTGACCCTTGCCGGCAGCAATGCGCTGACAGGCGGTGTCGGCGTCGCGCAAGGCACGCTGGTCACGCAGGGCAACAACCTCCTCACCTCCGCCTCCGGCGTGCGCATCGACAACGGCGCCGCGCTGCAACTGACGGGCGCCGAGTCCATCGCATCCCTGTCCGGGGCGGGCAGACTGCAGGTGGACGGCAGCCTGGGGTTGGGCGGCGCAACCGATAGCGTCTTCGGCGGCGACCTCGCGGGCGCGGGCGCCATCGCCAAGACCGGCGCGGGCTCGCTGGCGCTCAACGGCAACAGCAGCCACACCGGCGTCTTCAACATCGACGGCGGCACGGTGAACCTGGGCGGCATGCTGGCCAGCAACACGGTCAACGTCAATGGCCCTGCGACCACCCTGACCGGCACCGGCACGGCCAACGGCAACGTCAATGTGAACAGCGGCGGGCGGATTGCGGTGAGTTCAGCCTCGCCGGGCGCGCTGACGCTGGGATCGTTGACGCTGGACAACGCGTCGTTCATCGACGCACAACTGGGCGCGCCCAACGCCGGCAGCCTCATCAACGTGCACGGCAACGTCGACCTGAACGGCACGCTGAACATCGACGGCACGCCTGACTTTGGCGTCGGCGTGTATCGCATCATTGCGTACTCGGGCGCGGCGACCTCGCTGAACCTGGCGCTGGGGGCCCTGCCGCCGGGCGTCATCACGCTTCAGACCAACGTGGCCGGCCAGGTGAATGTGCTGAACGAAAACCAGGCCGGCGATATCCAGTTCTGGCAAGGCGGCACGGGCACGTGGGACGCCGCCACGCAGAACTGGGCCGACGTCAACGGCACGCCCGGCACGTGGAACAGCCGCTATGGCGTCTTCGAGGGCACGGCCGGCACCGTCACACTCGCTGGCGCGCAGGGCTTCCAGGGCCTGCAGTTCTCGACCGACGGCTATACGCTGACCGGCGACGCGCTGAACGCGCTGCCCGATGCCAGTGGCGTGGCCACCTTGCGCGTCGAACCGTCGGCGACGGCGACGCTGGACACGACCCTGCAGGGCACAGCCACCATCGCCAAGCGCGATGGCGGCACGCTGGTCTTCACGCAGGCCAACACCTATGTCGGCGACACGCGGCTGGAAGGCGGCGTGCTGGAGATCAGCGCGGACAACCAGTTGGGCAACGCGGCCAATCGCGTGGTGTTCGACGGCGGCACGTTGCGCTATGCGAACGCCGCGCCTGGCACGACCGCGCGCGAGCTTGCGCTGGAAGGCGCTGGCGCCATCGATGTGACGCAGGGCGCGTACACCGCGGCCGGCACGATATCGGGCGCGGACCCCACCGCCACGCTGACCAAGACGGGCGCGGGAACGCTGGTGCTTGCGGGCGCCAACACCTACGCGGGCGGTACGCTGCTGCAGAACGGCGAGATCAAGGTCGCCACGAACACGGCGCTTGGCACCGGCCTCTTCACGGCGGCCGACGGCACCACCTTGTCCAACGACGTTGCGGTTGCCCTGGCAAACGATGTGACCTTGCTGGGCGGTGTCACGGTGGCGAATGGCGCGGACATGGCGCTGTCCGGCGATGTCTCGGGCGCGGGTGGCATCATCAAAACCGGTCCCGGCACGCTGACGCTGGCGGGCGCGAATTCCTATGAAGGCGGCACGCAGTTGAACGGCGGGCAGATCACCGTGGGCAGTGCAGGCGCCCTGGGAACCGGCACGCTCACCGCGGCCGACGGCACGGCGCTGGACGCGTCGGCGGCCGTGGCGCTGGCGAACGATGTGCAACTGAATGGCGCGCTGACCTTGCCGGGCAGCGCGGCGCTCACGCTGGACGGCGACATCGCCGGGCCGGGAAGCCTCGTCAAGAACGGCACGGACACGCTGACGCTGAACGGCGGCAACAGCTTCCAGGGCGGCGTGGCGCTCAACGGCGGCACGCTTGCACTGGGCAGCGACACGGCGCTGGGCGTGGGACGGCTGACGGCGGCCGATGGCACGACGCTGTCTGCCAGCGTGCCGGTCAATGCTGCCAACGCGATTACGCTGGCCGGCGCCACGACGCTCACCGGTGCCGACCTCGGCCTGTCCGGCGACATCGATGGCGCGGGCGGCCTGGTGAAGAATGGCGCGGGCCTGTTGACCCTGTCGGGCGGCAACAGCTATCTGGGCGGCACACAACTCAACGCCGGCACGCTGGCCATCGGCAGCAACACGGCCTTGGGCACAGGCGTGCTGACTGCGGCGGCCGGCACCACGCTGCTGGGTCAGGGCGTGTCGCTGACCAACAATGTCGAGCTCCAAGGCCCGGTCACGGTGGGCGGCGCGGGCGACCTGGCGCTGAACGGCGTCGTGTCGGGCACGGGTCCGCTGACCAAGGACGGCACGTCGACACTGATGCTGGGTAACGCCAACACCTATGACGGTGGCACGGTGTTGGCCGGCGGGACGATCGTCGCGGGCAACAATGCCGCGCTGGGCACCGGCGACCTGACCGTTGCGGGCTCCGGCACGCTGCAGGCCGGTGCGCCGGGCATCGCGCTGGGCAACGACATCGGGCTGGGCGCCCCATTGACGGTGTCCGGTCCCAACGACCTGACGCTGGCCGGCAACATCACGGGCGCAGGCAGTCTCGTCAAGACGGACGGCTCGACCCTGACGCTGACGGGTCAGAACCAGTACACGGGCGGCACGACGCTCGCCGGCGGCACGCTGGTCGGCGACACCAGCAGCCTTACCGGCAACATCGCCACCTCGACCGGCACGTCCGTGGTGTTCAACCAGCCTCCGGGCAGCGGCACGTACGCCGGCGCCATCACCGGCGGCGGTGGACTGGTCAAGGACGGCGCGGGCACGGTCACGCTGACCGGACCCAACGGCTACACGGGCGGCACGGTGATCAACGCCGGCACGCTGGCCGGCAACGCCACCAGCCTGCAAGGCAACATCACCGTGGTGGACGGCAGCGCCATCGTGTTCAATCAGAATGGCACGGACGGCACCTACGCCGGCAACATCAACACCGCCGGCAACAACACGGGCACCTTGACCAAGGACGGCGACGCCTCGCTGACCCTGACCGGCAACAACAACGTCGGCGGCGGCACCACCGTCAACAACGGCACGCTGCTTGTCGACGGCACGCTGACCGGCGGCTCCGTCACGATCAATCCGGGCGGCAATCTGGGCGGCTCGGGTTCGGTGGTAGCGGACGTGGAACTGGAGGACAACGCGCGTCTCGTTGCGGGCACCCCCGGCAATCCGATCTCGTTTGCGCGCAGCCTGGCGTTGTCCAACGGCACGCAACTCGACTTCACGCTGGGCACACCCAACTCCGCGACGACCGCGGTGACCGTGGCGCAGAACCTGCGGCTGGATGGCGTGCTGAACATCACGGATGGCGGAAACCTGGGCACGGGCGTCTACCGCCTGTTCGCCTACGGCGGCACGCTGACCGACAACGGTGTGCAGTTCGGCGCCCTGCCCTCCAGCCTGACCACTGCCGACCTCACGCTGCAGAACCAGCCCAACCAGATCAATCTGGTGCTGCAAACGCAACCGGGCGAGATCCAGTTCTGGAACGGCGCGAAGACCACGCCCGATGGCATCATCGCGGGCGGCGCGGGCACCTGGAACGCCACGGCCACCAACTGGACGGACACGGCCGGCACCAGCGCCGACCCGTGGAACGGCAAGTACGCGGCTTTCTCGGGCGTTGCCGGCACGGTCACGGTCGACGGCACGCAAAACGTGACCGGCCTGCAGTTCCTGACCGACGGCTACACGCTGCAAGCCGGCACGGCCGGCGCCATCGCGATCGCACAGGCGCAGACGCCGGTGCGCGTGGAGAACGGCGCCACCGCCACCATTGACGCACCCATCACCGGCGCGGGCGGGATCGAGAAGCTGAACGGCGGCACGCTGGTGCTTGGCGGCGTCAACACCTACACCGGCAATACCGCCATCCGCAGCGGCGTTCTGGAAGTCAGCGCCGACAACCAGCTGGGCAACGGCGGTGCAGTGTCCATCGATGGCGGCACGCTGCGCATCGCGGACGCGGCCTTTGCCACGACCGCGCGCAACATCTCTCTGGATGGCGCGGGCGGCGGCATCGATGTCGTCGCCGCCGGCCAGACCTTCACGCTGAACCAGCCAATCAACGGCACGGGTGCGCTTGCCAAGCTGGGCGACGGCACCCTGGTGTTGAACGGCGCCAACGGCTACACCGGTGGCACCGTGATCGCCGGGGGCACGCTCGAAGGCAACAGCGCCAGCATCGGCGGCGCGGTCAGCACGGCGGCCGGGACCACGCTGCGCGTGAACCAGGCGGCCGACGGCGTGCTGGCCGGCCCCGTCAGCGGCGAGGGCCAACTGGTGAAGGAAGGCGCCGGCGCGCTGACGCTGGCCGGCGTGTCCACCTACAGCGGCGGCACGCAGGTCAACGCGGGCACGCTCATCGGCGACACGTCCAGCCTGCAAGGCGCCATCGCCAACAACGCGGCGCTCGTCTTCAACCAGGGCGCGGACGGCGTGTTCGACGGCACGCTGTCGGGCGCGGGCAGCCTCGTCAAGCAAGGCGGCGGCACGCTGACCATCGATGGCGACCACACCTACACCGGCAACGCCACCATTGCGGCGGGCACGGTGCTGCTTGGCAGCGCTCAAGCGCCCGCCACGCTGCCCGCGTCGGTGCAGGTCAATCCGGGCGCCACGCTGGCCGGCAACGGCACCATCGCCGGGCTTAGCAACGCGGGTACGGTCGTAAGTTCGCCCGCAGCGGGCGGCGGGTTGAAGGTCAGCGACGACTTCAGCAACGCCGCGGGCGCCACGCTCGCGGTCAACGTGGGACCGGCCGGGGCGACCAATCTGCACGTGGCCGGGACCGCCACGCTGGACGGGGCGCTGCAGGTGACCAACACCACCCCGATCACCCAGGAAAGCGCCTACACGGTGCTGACGGCGGACCAGGGCGTGCAAGGCACCTTCGCCACGACCTCCCTGCCCCAGCTCGCGTTCCTGGATGGCGCGGTGGTCTACGACCCCAACAACGTCACCGTGACGTTCGAGCGCAACGACACCGGCTTCGAGTCGGTCACGGACACGCCGAACCAGAGCGCCGTGGCGCAAGCGCTGGAGCAGATCGACCCGGGTTCCCCGCTCTACTCGGCGATCCTGGGGTTGAGCGAGGGCGAGGCACCCGAGGCCTTCAAGCAGTTGTCAGGCGACAGCCACGCCTCGCTGTCATCGGCGATTGTGCGCAGTTCGGAATCGGTGCGGACCCTGCCGCTGAACCACCTGCGTGACAGCCTGCGCAGCGAAGGCCGCACCGATGCCGGGGCGTGCGGCGAACAGGGCCGCAGCGCAGGCGGCTACGCCGAGCGCTTCTCGTGCCAGCGCAACGTGTGGACCGAAGTGCTGGGCAACTGGCAAAGCCAGGATGGCGACGGCAATGCGCCCAGCTACCGCCAGCGCACCGGCGGCGTGCTGGCCGGCGGCGACATCCGGGTTGGTGACGGCTGGCGCGTGGGCGTGGCGCTGGGCTACCAGGACAGCACGATCTGGCAGGACAGCCGCAACGCCAAGGCCGACGTCGACAGCTACAGCGTCACGCTGTTCGGCGGCAAGACGTTCGTCCAGCCCAGCGGCAACGCGTGGAACGTCATGGCCGGCGCGTCGTATAGCTGGCAGGACATCGAGACGAAGCGCAATCTGGCCATCGGCGGCGCAAGCCAGGAGCTGAAAGCGGATTACCGCGGCAACACCACGCAGATCTTCGGTGAGCTGGGCTACGCCATGCCGGTTGCGCCCAACGCGACGGTCGAACCCTTTGTCGGCGCGGCGTGGATCAAGCAGCGCATGGGCGGGTTCTCGGAAGACGGCGGCTCCGCGGCCCTGTCGGCGGACAGCCAGAGCAACGACATCACGACCACCACCGTCGGCTTGCGCGGGAACCTCGACACGCAGATCGCGGGCGCGCCCGCCCGCCTGCGCGCCACGCTCGGTTGGCGCCACGCCATGGGAGACGTGGACCCCGACCGCACGATGGCCTTCGGCTCGGGGCCGGCGTTCACGGTGGCGGGCACGCCCATCGCCCGCAACGCCGCAGTGGCTGAAGTGGGTGCGGAAGTGGCCGTGTCGAAGAATGCCGCGATTGGCCTGAGCTACCAAGGCCAGTTCGGCAACGGCAGCCGCGAGAATGCGGGCTTCCTGAACGTGCGCTGGAACTTCTGACGCACGCGGCGCCATCCGGCTGGTATCCGGATGGCGCCTGTCCAACCCGCTCGCGGCCGAGGGCGCAATGCCTTCAGGCGATCCGTTTGGGCCGCATTGACACCCTTGATTTAGGCGCTTTACGCTAGCCCGCACTCGTGGTCCAACCGGGCGTGGTTCTGCCCTGGCGCACCAAGGTGCGGGAGGCGCGTCATGACGCTATGCAGACCAGGCGCATTCGCGTGCGCGTTGCTGATGCTGGGTTTCCTGGCTCCGGCCGGGGCGTTGGCGGCATGCAGCGACAAGACCTTGCGCGGGATGTCCGACGCGGGACGCAGCGTGGCCACTATCGCCAAACGCTGTGGCATGAGCGCGGCAGCCGTGAAGGAAAGATTGAGTGCTGGCGCGGGTAGCGCAGCGGCAAAACCCGCGACGACGTCAGCGGAAAAATCAGCGGAAAACCCGCCGGATAAGTCCGCTGATAGGCCCGCCGAAAAGTCTGCCGCAAAATCCGCCGAAAAACCCGCGGCAACTGCCGCGACGCGATCCGCGGCGAACTCGGCCACGACGACCGCTGCCAGTGCCGCCAAGCCGGCGGGCAAGGCGCCCGCCGAGCCGCAGAAGCTACCACCGGGCACCGTGCTGGAACTGTGCGGATGCTACGGCAGCATGGAATACGGCTTCACCGAGCCGAACGCGCAATGCGTCAGCGGCAAGGCGGTGGCGACGCGGTGTCCGGGCTATTGCCCCGTGAACCGGTCGCCGTGGCGCCGCATCTGCAGTTAAGGCGCGCCGTGGCGCCGTATCAACAGTTAAAGCGGTCAACCCGCCCCGCTGCCCCGTCAGTCTGCCGCGCTGGCTTGCGGCTGATGCGGACGCGCATGCACCTGGTCGATGCGCAAGCCATCGCGGCGCGTCACCTCGAAGCCCCAGTCACGCAGCAGCACGGTGTCGCCCGCCTCGGGGATCCGGCCGCCCGCGCGCAGCAGGCAGCCGGCCAGCGTCGCATCGGGGTAGTCGTCCGCCAACGCCGGCGCATCCAGCAGGCGAGCGGCTTCGTCCACGGACAGCCGGCCGCCGAGCAACCATGAGCCGTCGGAAAGCTGCAAGGCCTCGGGCAGGTCTTCCTGATGCTCAGGCAAGTCGCCCGCCACCGCTTCCAGCACGTCCAGCGGCGTGACCAGGCCTTCACACACGCCGTGTTCATCGACCACGATCAGCATGTGGTCGCGCGAAGCGCGCAGCTCATCCAGCACCTTCAGCACCGGCGTGGTTTCCATCACGTAGCGCGGCTCGCGCGCCAGTTCCACAAGGTCGATCGGACCGGGGTTCTGCAGCATCGGCAGCACTTCCTTGAAGTGCAGCACGCCCAGCACGTTGGCCGGGTCGCCGGCGCACAGCGGCAGGCGCGAGTGGCCAGAGGCGAACTTGCGCACGATGACGTCGGGCGTGTCGGCAACGTCCAGCCAGATCATGTCGCCACGGGGAACCATGATGGAGCGGATGTCTCGCGCGCCGATGGACAGCACGCGCTCGATCATCGAGCTCTCCTCCGGCGCGAAGGCGGGCTCGTCGCCCGCGCCGTCGACCAGCGCCACCACTTCATCCGCTTGGGACACGGGTTGGCCGGCGCGGCCGCCGCGCAAGAGGCGCAACACGGCCTGCGCCGTGCGTTGACGGCGGCCCAGCGCATGCGTGCCCCGCGCGCGGTTGCGGCGCGCCAACTGGTTGCACAGCTCGATCAGGATCGAGAAGCCGATAGCCGCGTACAGGTAGCCCTTGGGCACATGGAAACCCAGGCCTTCCGCGACCAGGCTGAAACCGATCATCAGCAACAGGCCCAGACACAGGATCACGACCGTCGGGTGGCGTCCCACGAAGGCCATCAACGGGCGGCTGGCCAGCATCATGACGGCCATCGCGACCACCACGGCGATCATCATGATGCTCAGGTCCTGCACCATGCCCACGGCGGTGATGACGGAGTCCAGCGAGAACACGGCGTCCAGCACCACGATCTGCAGAATGACCTGCCAGAAGACGGCGTGCTGCGGTTTCTGCGCCTGGTCATGGCTGGCGCTGCCTTCCACGCGTTCGTGCAGTTCCATCGTGCCCTTGAAGAGCAGGAACAGGCCGCCCAGGATCAATATCAGGTCGCGTCCGGAAATCTCCGCGCCCATTACCGTGAAGAGCGGCGCGGTCAGCGTGACCACCCACGCAATACTGGCCAACAGGCCCAGGCGCATCACCAGTGCAAGCGTCAGGCCGATCAGGCGTGCGCGGTTGCGCTGTTCAGGCGGCAGCTTGTCCGCCAGGATGGCAATGAACACCAGGTTGTCGATACCCAGCACAATTTCAAGCACGACCAGCGTCGCCAGGCCAAGCCAGGCGGTAGGGTCGGACATCCAATCGAAAATCATCAGGTTTCCACGGAAAACGTGAGCGGGCGCGCAAGCGAGGCGCGGCGGCGGGAAGGCGTTTTTTCAGCAGCGCGCAGCAGAGACTGCACAGGCGCGCGGGCGGGCGCGGCCTGACGCGGCGGCGCTCGGCCGCCGAGACGCGGCGTGGCCGCGGTGGCGCTGGGGAACGCGGCGCGCAGGGAGACAGCCCTTGCCGCGGCAGTATGGAGAGGAGATAACGGGCGCCGGCAGATCCGCGGCGCCCTGTTAGGAGGAGGGTCTTCGTTCATAGATGGCGGATGGCTCCAGGCTGCCGGGACAGCAAAAAGTCGGAATATCCGCCGCGCTCTCTTTCTTACAGGACCCTGAATATTACCTGAATCGGAAATTCGCGCGACTAGGGGATGTCACCACCTTCATTGGCCGCGCGGATCCGCCGTGCCGCCTGAACCCGACGACGCGCCCGACCCCGGCATGCCGCCGTGTCCCGTGGACCCCGTATTGCTGCCCGGTGTTCCCTTCGCCCCGCGCGTGTCCGCGCCGGCGTCGTCCTGCCGCGGACTAGATCCGGCACGCGTTGCATCGCGCTTGCCGTGATCGCCCTTTTCTCCCTGCGTGGATTGTCGCGGCATGGACTTCTGCTGCGCCGGCGTGTTCGGCGTGCCTGCCTTGCGGTCTGAATGGGATTGGCTGCTCGTGCGGCTGTCAGGCGTGGTCGTCTGCGCCTGGGCAACAAGCGTTTTTTCAATGCGCTGCGCCGAAACACTGGTGGCCAACAAGCCGCTAATGGCCGTAGCGCACAGATACAGAATCGGATGTTTCATGGTTGCTCCTTCGTCGACAACGGTGACACACTGAGCCCCAACGAGCTGACGCGGGATCTCTTATTCACCCAGGGGCAAGTCGCGTGCCTGCCCCGCCATGGGAGCGACCATGAGTGATAAACCTGTACCCGGCCGGCGGGGGCTGCTCAAAGCCCTGGCCGTTGGCGTCCCCGGCGCAGCGTGGGCCCCACGCGCGATCAGCGCCCCGGACCCTGCCTCCCCCACTCCCCAGCAAGCCGCCGCCGCCACAGGCGGCGCCGCCAATCGAACGCTCAGATTTTTCAACGCGCAGGAAGCGTTGACGATGGACGCCATCGCCGCGCGGCTGATACCCGCCGACGACCTGGGCCCGGGAGCCAAGGAGGCCGGCGTGACGCTGTTCCTGGACGGCCAGCTTGCCGGCGCCTGGGGCGCGGGCAGTCAGCTCTATCGCCAAGGCCCCTTTGAACAAGGTACGCCCGAACAGGGCTATCAGCTGTCGTTCACGCCGGCCGAGATGTTCCGCCGCGGACTCGCCGCGCTGGACGCGGCCACGCGCAAGCAGGACGGCAAACCTTTCGCCGAGCTGGACGCCGCGCGGCAGGACGCCTGGCTGCGCGACATGCAGGAGGGCAAACCGGATTTTTCGCCATTGCCGTCAGGCGTGTTCTTCCAGGCGCTGCTCGAAGGCACGATCGAAGGCTTCTTCTCGGATCCGCTGTATGGCGGCAACGCCGACATGGTGGGCTGGAAACTCGTGGGCTTTCCCGGCGCGTTTGCCTCGTTCTCCAACGACATCGAGCGCCACGGCGTGATCTGGGCGGGCCAGCCGGTGTCGATTGCCAACGCCGTGGGCCACAGGATGACGCCGGGAGGCAAGCATGGCTAAAACGCTGCCTGCGGTAGATGTGGCCATCATCGGCGGCGGGTGGACCGGCGCCATCATCGGCAAGGAACTCGCGGCCGCCAAGCAACGGGTCGTGGTGCTGGAACGGGGCGAGGCGCGTTGGCCCTCGCCCGATTTCCAGGGGCCCAACGTCCACGACGAACTCAAATACACGCGGCGCCATGAACTGCATCAGGACGCCGCAACCGAAACCTACACGTTCCGCAACAACACGGACCAGAAGGCGCTGCCGATGCGGCGCTGGCAGTTCGCCTACCCCGGCACGCATCTGGGTGGGGCGGGCAATCACTGGTCGGGCGCCTACTACCGCTTCGATCCGACCGACTTCGTGATGCGCAGCCATTACACCGAACGCTATGGCGCGGACATCTTCGACAAGGAACTGACCTGTCAGGACTGGGGCGTGACGTACGACGAGCTGGAGCCCTACTTTGACCGGTTCGATTACCTGATCGGCGCGTCGGGCCAGGCCGGCAACATCAAGGGCGAAAAGCAGGAAGGCGGCAATCCGTTCGAGCCATGGCGCTCGCGCCCCTACCCCAATCCGCCCATGAAGGTGCCCTACGCGCCCGCGCTGTTCGGCGAGGCCGCGCGCAAGCTGGGCTATCACCCTTACGTGCAGCCGTCCGCGCTCTGTACGCGGCCGTATGTGAATACCGAAGGCCTGCACATGAGCGCGTGCGTGTACTGCGGGTTCTGTTCGAACTTCGGCTGCGAGCACTTTGCCAAGGCCTCGCCGCAGGTCTGCATCCTGCCCGTGGCGATGAAAATGGAGAACTTCGAGATCCGCACCGGCGCGCACGTGCTGCGCGTGGAGTTGACGCCGGACAAGAAGCGCGCCCGCGGCGTAACGTACGTGGACGCGGCCGGCGAAGAGGTCTTTCAGCCCGCAGAAATCGTGTTCCTGTGCGCATTCGGCATCAACAACGTGCGCCTGCTGCTCCTGTCCGGCATCGGCAAGCCGTTCGATCCGGTCACGAACACCGGCGTCGTGGGCCGCAACTACACGCACCAGACCACCTCGGGCGTGAATCTCTTTTTTGATGAGTCGGTCAACATCAACCCGTTCATGGGGGCCGGCGCGGTCGCGGTGACGATGGACGATTTCAGCGCCGACAACTTCGATCACGGGCCGGTGGGCTTTGTGGGCGGCGGCTATCTGCAGATCCAGGTGGTCAGCGGCGCGCCCATCGGGTTTCATCCGACGCCCAAAGGCACGCCGTCGTGGGGGTCCGAATGGAAGAAGGCCGTCGCGCGCCACTACAACCATGCGGCCAACATCACGATCACCGGCTCGGCGCAGCCGTGGCGCGGCGGGTATCTGAGCCTGGATCCCACGTACAAGGACGCGTGGGGCCTGCCGCTGTTGCGCGTGACCTACGACTTTCCCGACAACGACATCCGCATGTCGGCATTCCTGACGGAGAAAGGCGATGAGATCGCACGCGCCATGAAGGGCATCGCGCGCACCGAGCCCGGCCCGCGCAAGCGGCCGTTCTCGGCCACGGCCTACCAGTCGACCCACCTGACAGGCGGCGCGGCGATGGGCGATGATCCCAACACCAGCGTCGTCAACCGCTACGGGCAGTCGTGGGACGTGCCCAACGTGTTCGTCACGGGTGCGGCGCTCTTTCCGCAGAACTCGGGCTACAACCCGACCGGCACCGTGGGCGCCACCGCCTACTGGATCGTTGAGAAAATCAAGGCGGACTATCTGCGTTCGCCGGGCCCGCTGGTGTCGTCATGATCGAAAACCGCACAGGCATCTTTTTTACCCTCGGACTGATGATCGCAGTGCCGGTCATCACGCTGGTTGCCACGGGCGTCCAGATGATGGGCGCCGGTGGGGACGAGGCAATTCGCGCCTCCGCCGTGCCCCAGCCGCCGCCGCAAGCGGCCAGCGCGGCGCCGCAGGTCCCGGGCGGGCAAGCCGCGGCTGGCCAAGCCCCTACGCCCGCGGCACAAGGCGCAGCCACGGCCACGCCCGCCGCACCGGGCGCGGCCCCCGCCCCGATGAAACCTGTGCCCGGACGCAGCGCCACCGATTTCACCGCGTCGCGCCCCGATTGGGAAAAGTGGCTGCGCGAGGCCGATCCCGAAGCGGGCAAGCAGCTTGCCGCCAATGGCAAACCCGGCGCCGCCGTGCAGGCCTGTGTGGCCTGTCACGGCCCCGCGGGCATTACGCCCACGGGCGGCATCTTCCCCAACCTTGCCGGCCTGCGCAGCGAATACCTGGCCAAGCAGCTCGCCGACTTCCGCGCGGGCACGCGCGTTCAGCCGTTGATGAATACCATTGCCCGCGCGCTGACCGAAGAAGAAATCGGCCAGGTGGCCGCCTACTACGGCACGCTTGCCGGGCCGCCGCTGCACGTGGGAGAGTTCGGCGGCGAGGCGGCTCGCAGGCTGGACGTCGACGGCGACGGCGCGCGCGCACTGCCGGCCTGCGCCAACTGCCACGGACTGCGCGGCATGGGCGAAGGGCCGCTGCTGCCGCGGCTGGCCGGTCAGTCGCGCGAATACTTCACCGACCAGATGAATGCGTTTCGCAATGGCTCGCGGCAAAACGACGACGTGGGCGTGATGCGGGCGTTTTCGCAACGGCTGACCGACGCGGAGATCCAGGCGCTGGCGGCGTATTACGCGGGGCCCGCGCCGGCGCCGCGGTAGCACCGTCGCAGTCATGCGGGCGTCACCCCGCAAGGGAGTACAATCGCGTCCGCCGCGCCCGCAATGGGTGCGCTGCCGCGACGCTGTCGCGATCCCAGATGGACCCGGCTTGCCGGGTGGCTCGGCCGGGCGCCTATCCCTCGGACAACTCACAAGCACCACGGGCGTTCGCCCCTTATTTGCCAAGTCCGGTTGCCAAATTCGGTTGCCGCACTCGGCTGCCGCGCACACCGGCAACGCGATCCACGCCTGGCGCTTGTTCAATTCTGCTTAGCCAATCGATGTCAGTTCTTTCCAAGCTTCGCCGCGAATGGATGGCCAATCCGCGCGCGGACATTTTGTCGGGCGTGCTCGTCGCCCTTGCCCTGATCCCTGAAGCCATCGGCTTTTCCATCATCGCGGGCGTCGACCCCAGCGTCGGCCTGTACGCCTCGTTTTCCATCGCGTTCATCATTGCGTTCATGGGCGGGCGCCCGGGCATGATCTCGGCCGCCACGGCCGCCGTCGCGGTGCTGGTCGCGCCGCTGGTGCGCGACCACGGGGTCGGCTACCTGTTTGCCGCCACCGTGCTGATGGGCGTCGTGCAGATCGCCGCCGGCTTCCTGCGCCTTGACCTCTTGATGCAATACGTATCGCGGTCGGTCGTGACCGGCTTCGTCAACGCGCTGGCCATCCTGATCTTTATGGCGCAGCTGCCGCAGCTGATCGGCGTCACGTGGGTGACCTATGCCATGGTGGCGGCCGCGCTCGCCGTCATCTATCTGCTGCCCCGGCTCACCACCGCCGTGCCGTCGCCGCTGATCGCCATCATCGTGATGACGGCGGTTTCCATCTTTGCGGGGCTGGACGTCAACACGGTGGGCGACATGGGCACGCTGCCGTCGGCCCTGCCGTCGTTCGCGATTCCCGATGTGCCCTTCACGCTGGAGACGCTGCGCATCATCCTGCCGTACTCGCTGACGATGGCAGCGGTGGGCCTGCTGGAGTCGATGATGACGGCGCAGATCGTGGACGACATGACCGACACGCCCAGCGACAAGCGCCGCGAATGCAAGGGTCAGGGCATCGCTAATATCGTCACCGGCTTTCTGGGCGGCATGGGCGGCTGCGCCATGATCGGCCAGTCGGTCATCAACGTGCGCGCCGGCGGCCGCACGCGGTTGTCGACCTGCGTGGCGGGCGTCTTCCTGCTGTTCCTGATCGTCGCGCTGGGCCCGCTGGTGGCGCAGATTCCGATGCCGGCGCTGGTGGCCGTGATGATCATGGTGTCCATCGGCACCTTCAACTGGCGTTCGCTGCGCAACCTGGGTTCGCATCCATGGCAGTCATCGGTGGTCATGCTGGCCACCGTCGCCGTGGTGGTCTGGACGCATGACTTGGCGCGAGGCGTGCTGGTGGGCGTGGTGCTGAGCGGCCTGTTCTTTGCCGGCAAGGTGAAGGGGCTGCTCGACGTGGACACGTCGCTGTCCGAAGACGGCCGCACGCGCACCTACCGCTATGCGGGCCAGATCTTTTTCGCGTCGGCCTCGCGGTTCTCGGCGGCGATCGACTTTCACGAGGGCGTCGACCGCGTGGTGATCGACCTGTCAGCCGCGCACTTCTGGGACATCTCGGCCGTCGGCGAACTGGACAAGGTGACGCTCAAGCTGCGCCGGGCCGGCCGTCAGGTCGACGTCGTGGGGCTGAACGAGGCCAGCGCGACGCTGGTCGGCCGCTATACGCAGCCGGGCGCATCAGCGGGCCACTAGCCCGCGCCGCGCCTGCCCCCAGGCTCAGGATTCGACGAAGGCCAGGATCAAGCCGCCGGTTTCCAACGGCGGCACGACGATGCGGGACTTGTGCGCCTGATGCGCCACGCCCGCGGCGGCCAGCACCTCCTGCACGCGCGCCAGCGCATCGGTGCGCAGCGTCAGCGCCGCAGCGCGTTCGCCGGCAGCGAAGAGCGGCGCGGCATCCACGCCAAAGCGCACCCGGATGCCCGCCGGCGTCAGATACAGAACGCTGGCGCGGCCCGCGGCAACCGCCACGCCGTCCTGCACTTCCTGCACCACCCCGGGACCGAAGGCCTGCTCCAGCAGTTCGGCCGACGCCGCGGGATCCTCAGTCACATAGACGTATTCGGCAATGCCGCGCACCCCGTTCGGATGCTGCCGCCATTCGGGCCGCCACACCAGTTCCGGCGTCTCGTGCTGGCAGAAGAACACCCGGCCATTCGGAATCCGGTCCGCGCGGATGCGCAGCGTGCGAAAGCGCGCATCGCCCAGCGTCTGTCCGCCCGCGGTGACGGGACGATGAAAGCTGCGCGCACCGTCACCTTCCAGCGGCACGTCGCGGTTGGTCAGGTCCTTCCAAGTCGCGTCGGCATTGGCCGTCTTGAACACCAGCCCCGCGAGGCCGAGCGGATGTTCCCAGCGCGCGCCCGGGATATCGGCCTTCGGCGGCTCGACACCGATGAGCTCCAGATAGTCGTCGCCAAAGATCGCCAGATGGTTGCTCGACCCCAGCGAGTGGTGGCCCCGGTCGGTAAGTTGAAAGCCCAGCCGGCGGAAACGCGCCGCTGATTGGTCCAGATCCAGGCCCGCCTGGATGACGACGTGATCGATGCGTAAGGTCACTCAAACTCCTTGAACTATGAAAGCGGCAACGCCGGGTCAGGCGGCCAGCCGCGTCGCGACCGCGGCCGGGTCCCAGCGGCGGCCCGGCACGGCCGCCAGCAGCGCCTGCGTGTAGGGATGGGAGGGATTGTTGAACACGTCGGCGCACACGCCCTCTTCCACAACGCGGCCCGACTTCATGACGGCGATGTGGTCGCAGACCTGTGCGGCCACGCGCAGATCGTGCGTGATGAAGACGATGGAAAGGCCCAGCTGTTCGCGCAGCCGGGCCAGCAACGCCAGCACCTGCGCCTGCACGGACACATCCAGCGCCGACACCGGTTCGTCGGCGATCAGCACCTGCGGCCGCATCGCCAGCGCGCGCGCCAGGCCGACGCGCTGGCGCTGGCCGCCGGAGAACTCGTGCGGAAAGCGCCGCACGGCATCGGGCGACAGGCCCACCAGTTCAAAAAGCTCCTGCGCGCGGGCCAGCGCCTCGCGGCGCGGCGTGCCGTGCACGATGGGACCCTGCGCCACGATCTCGCCGACGCGCTGGCGCGGGTTCAGCGATCCGTACGGATCCTGGAACACCATCTGCACGCGCTGCGCATGCGCGCGGCGGGCGCGCGCGCCCTTGAACGACAGCGGCTCACCGGCCAGCGTGATGTCGCCGCCATCGGGCGGCAGCAGCCCCAACAGCGTGCGCGCCAGCGTGGACTTGCCCGATCCGCTTTCACCCACGATGCCCAGTGTGCCGCCGCGCCGCAGCGTCAGCGTCACGTCGTCCACCGCGTGCGTTACTCGGCCCGGCCGGCCGAACCAGCCGCGTTTGCGATAGGTCTTGGACAGCCCCTGCGTGGTCAGGATCGCGGGCGCGTTTACGTCCAGGTCGACGCGGGCCGGCGCGGGCGCCAGCGGCGGCACCGCAGCGATCAGCGCACGCGTGTAGGGATGGCGCGGATGCTCCAGCACCTGGTCGGCCGGGCCGCTTTCCACCAGTTCGCCGCGCTGCATCACGGCCACGCGGTCGGCAATCTCGGCCACCACGCCAAAATCGTGCGTAATGAAAAGGACCGCCGTGCCCTTGCGGCGTTGCAGGTCGTGGATCAGATGCAGAATCTGCGCCTGCGTCGTGACGTCCAGCGCGGTCGTCGGTTCGTCGGCAATCAGCAGCGCCGGTTCCAGCGCCAGCGCCATGGCGATCATCGCGCGTTGCCGCTGTCCGCCGGACAGCTCGTGCGGATACGCGCCCAGCGCCTGGACGGGGTCGGGCAGCCGGACGGAGTCCAGCAGGTCCAGCGTGCGCTGCCTGATGACGGCGCGCGACAGCCGCGTGTGCGTGCGGAACACCTCGGCGATCTGGTCGCCGATGGTGCGCAGCGGATTGAGCGCGGTCATCGGTTCCTGGAAGATCATGCCGATGCGCTGGCCGCGCAGCCGGCGCAGCGCCTCGGGCGCGAGCTTCAGCAGGTCCTGGCCTTCCCACAACACGCGTCCGGCGCTGGCCGCTACGCCTTGCGGCAGCAGGCCGAGGATGGTGCCGGCGGTCAGCGATTTGCCCGAACCGCTTTCGCCCACGACGCAGACGATCTCGCCCGGGCTGACCGACAGCGTCAGGTCGCGTAACGCATGCGGCCGGTCGGCGCCAGGCGGCAGGTCCACGGTAAGGTTTTCGATGCGAAGCAGTTCGGTCATGAGCGTTTCAGCCTGGGATTGAGAGCGTCGTTCACCCCCTGCCCGACCAGCGAAATCGCCAGGACGGTCAGCAGGATGGCAATGCCGGGGATGGCGGATACGTACCACTGCACCCGGATCACCCCGCGGCCGCCGCCGATGAGGTTGCCCCAGGACGGCACGTTGGGGTCCGACAGATTTAGAAAGGCCAGCGCGCTTTCCAAGAGGATGGCGGTGGCCATGATGACGCTGGCGTAGACGATCACGGGCGGCAAGGCGTTGGGCAGGATCTCGCGGAAGATGAGGCGCAGGTCGCCCATCCCCAGCGCCCTGCCCGCCTGCACGAACTCGCGCGTCTTGAGCGTCAGGAATTCGGATCGGGTCAGCCGCGCCACCGGCGGCCACGACACCAGCCCGATGGCCAGCACCACCGTCCGCAGGTCCGACCCGAACACGGCCACCAGCACAAGCAGCAACAGGAAGTTGGGCAGGATCTGGAAGGCCTCGGTCACGCGCATCAACAGGTCGTCGGCCAGGCCGCCGTAATAGCCCGCCACGGCGCCCAGCACCACGCCGATCAGCACGGACACGACAGTCGCGGCAAGCCCGATGGCCAGCGTGACGCGCGCGCCGTGCAGGATCTGGGCGGCGATGTCGCGCCCCACTTGATCGGTGCCCAGCAGAAAGCGCGCGTTGTCGCCGGGCCACTGTAGCGGCCGGCCCGCCAGGCTGAGCGGATTGCGCGGATACCAGAAGTCGGCGCCCAGCGCGGCCGCGCAGACGGCGGCCAGCAGCACGAGGCCCAGCACGGCGACGGGGCTGTGGAAGTAACGGCGTAGCGTTTCCATGGCTCAGCTCCGGACGATGCGAGGGTCGAGTCGCGCATACAGCAGGTCGACGATGAAATTGATGGCGATCACCAGCAGCGCGGACACGAACACGATGCCAAGCAAAGTGTTCAGGTCGCGCTGCACGACGGACTCGTACGCCAGGCGGCCCAGGCCGGGCAAGGCGAAGACGCTTTCGACCACGACCGACCCACCCAGCATGGTTCCGGCCTGCAGGCCCAGCAGCGTCACCATCGGCAGCAACGCATTGCGCAGCATGTGCCGCGCCACCACGGCCGTTTCGCGCAGCCCCTTGGCACGCGCGGTGCGGATGAAATCGTGCGAGGCCACTTCCAGCATCGACGCGCGCATGATGCGCAGGTAGATGGCCAGGAAGATCAGCGCCAGCGTCGCCGTGGGCAGTATCAGGTGCCACGCGATGTCCAGGATGCGGGTCAGGCCCGTGTAGCCGGACGCGATGGTCTCGAACCCCCCTGCCGGCACCCAGTCCAGCCACACGGCAAACACAAAGATGCCCATTAGGCCGAACCAGAACGACGGCGTGGCGCAGAACACCAGGCCTAGCGTCGAGATCAGCCCGTCCGCCCAGCCGTTCACGCGCCGCGCCGCGATGACGCCCAGCGCCATGCCACCCGCAAAGGCGAACGACAGCGCCGACCCCATCAGCAACAGGGTCGCCGGCAGACGCTCGGCGATCACAGCGGCCACCGGCTTGCCATAGATGGCGGAATAACCCAGGTCCAGATGCGCCAGCCGCCACAGATAGCTGCCCAGGCGCGCGCTGGCCGACTCGTCCAGCTGGTAGTGCGAACGCATGGCCGCAATGGTGGCCGGGTCGGCGCCGCCGATCTGCGCCACCAGCGCGTCAACGGTGTCGCCGGGCGCCAGCTGCAGCAGCAGGAACAGGCCCGCCAGGATGATGAGTAGCGCGGGCGCCGCCGCCAGAAGCCGCCGCGCCGCGAGAGTCAGGAACCCCATGCCGCGGTCCTACGCCGACAACCAGGCGTCATGCCAGTCGCTGGAGGGCCAGCGCGCATTGTTGTGGCCGTTCTGCAGCTTGCGGCTGGCCACCGAATAGAACTGGCGTTCGGTCGCCATCCAGATGGGCAGTTCGTCGTTGACGGCCTGCACCCACTCCGCATACAGCGCGCGGCGGCGGGCCGGGTCGATTTCGGACGCGGCGTCGTCGATCAGCTTGTCGACCTTGTCCGACTGCCAGCCATACTGGTTGGTCCACGGCGCGCCCGCCGGGCTGCCCGAGCGGTACCAGACGGTGGTGGACACCGCCGGATCGCCGCGGTACTGGTGCCAGCCCGTGGCGATGTCGAAGTTGTGTTCCTTGTAGACCGAGGACAGCGCGCCCGCGATGTCGTACTGCACGATCTCCACCTTGATCCCCACCGCCTCCAGCGACTGCTGGATGAACGTCGCCAGCAGCGGCACGTCTTCGCCGTTCTGGATGGGCACCAGCTTCAACGTGAAGCGCACGCCGCCGGCACCGCGCTTGTACCCGGCCTCATCCAGCAGCGCCTCGGCGCGCTTGACGTCAAACGGATACGGCGGCTTGCTGCCCGCCGGGAAAAACGCCTCGGACGAGGACGGAATGGGACCGGTCGCCGGCTTGCCCAGGCCGTACAGGAAGTTCTCGATGAAGAACTCGATGTCGATCGCGTGGACAATGGCGCGGCGCACCCGCACGTCGGCCAGCTCCTTGCGCCGGAAGTTGAATTCCAGCGTGTTGTTGAACACGTTGGCCTCCAGCCCCTTGCTGCGCACCTCGAACTGCGGGTTCTGCTTCAAGCGGTCCAGGTCGGCCAGCGTCAGCTGCGAATAGGCACTCAGCTGAAGCTGGCCGGTTTCCAGCGCGGCGGTGGCGGCCGACTTGTCCGTGATGATGCGCCAGACCACGCGGTCCAGATAGGGCTCGCCCTTGCGCCAATAGTTCGGGTTGCGCTCGGCAATGATGAACTGGCCGCGCTGGTACTGCACGAACTTGAACGGACCCGTGCCGACCGGCGCGGTGTTCGCCGGGTTCTCCAGCACGTTGGTGCCTTCGTACAGGTGGCGCGGCACCACGTAACCCAGATCCGCCAGCGCGCGCAGCAACAGGTCCAGCGGCATCGGCCGGCTGTAGCGGAACACCGCCGTGTGCGCATCGGGCGTGTCGACCGCCTCAAGATAAAGCTGCAGCGCGGTGCCGAAATTCAGGTGCTTCTTCCACAGTTCCAGCGCGTTGTACTGGACGTCTGCGGACGTGAACGGCTTGCCGTCGTGCCAGGTCACGCCTTCGCGCAGCTTGAACGTGATGGTCTTGCCGTCGGGGTCGGCGGTCCAGGCGGTGGCAAGCTGCCCCACGGGTTTGCCGGCCGCGTCCAGGTCCACCAGCGATTCGATGATCTTGCTGGTAACGATGTACACGCCCGTCGAGGCGCGCAGCGCCGGATTCAGGATCCGCTGCTCGGACCCCAGATGCACGTTCAGCACCCCGCCATGCCGCGGCGCGGCGGACTGCGCCAGAAGCGACGTGGGGAATGCCATCGCGGCGGCAAGCGCCCCGGAAGACAACAGGAACTCGCGGCGGGTGGTGCGCATATCGGACTCTGGTTCTGCCTGGTTGGAAGCTGCGGATCTTAGGCCTGCGCTGCCGGGCTTGAGAAATGCTGATTTCTCATTTGCTCATGCGTCCCCCGCGCCGCGTGCGGCAAAGGAAGTCGTGTCCTCACACGTTTCGTTACGCCGCGGGCACGCCGCTTGCTCAACCCGTCCGATCGCATCTGCCGGAGTTTTCATGCCCGCATCGCATTCCCTCGACACCACGACGCTGACGGTGCTGACGGTCAATACCCATAAGGGCTTTACCAGTTTCAACCGCCGCTTCATGCTGCACGACCTGCGGGAGGCACTGCGCACCGCATCGCCGGACGTGGTGTTTCTTCAGGAAGTCCTGGGTGAACACCAGACGCATGCCGGACGCCACGAGTCCTGGCCGGCGCAGTCGCAGTACGAATTCCTGGCCGACACGCTGTGGACGGACTTTGCCTACGGCCAGAATGCCGTATACCCCGAAGGCCACCATGGCAACGCCATCCTGTCGCGTTACCCGATCGAAAGCCACCACAACCACGATGTGAGCGTGGACGGCCACGAGGGGCGCGGTCTGCTGCACTGCGTGCTGCGGCCCCCTGCACTTGCCTCACCCATCCATGCGATCTGCGTGCATCTGGGCCTGCTTGAGCGGCATCGCGGCGAGCAGCTGCGCCACCTGTGCAAGCTGGTCTCCAATGACGTACCGGCCGATGAGCCGCTGCTGATCGCCGGCGACTTCAACGACTGGCGGCTGCGCGCCGACGCGCTGATGCGCGACTGCGGAACTGCGGAGGTATTTACCTCGCGCTTGGGCCGGCCCGCGCGGACGTTTCCCGCGCGCTGGCCGCTGCTGCGTCTGGACCGCATCTACGTGCGCAACGTGCGCGACTGGCAGCCGGTGCCGTTGGCGTCCCGCGTGTGGTCGCGCCTTTCGGATCATGTGCCAATTTGCGCGGAGATTGCGCTATGAACCTGGGCTGGCGCGAAAACAACCGATACACCCTGCTGGAAAACGGCACGGAGTACTTTCCCGCCGTCGTCGAGGCCATCGACTCGGCGGCCAGCGAAGTGCTGGTGGAAACCTTCATCCTGTTCGACGATGCCGTCGGCCAAGAGATCCAGCAGGCCCTCATCCGCGCGGCGCGGCGGGGCGTCAGCGTCGACCTGCTGGTCGACGGCTACGGCTCCGACGAACTGAGCGATGACTTCATCGGCGCGATGACCGAGGCCGGTGTGCGCTTCCACGTCTTCGATCCGCGACCGCGCTTTCTGGGCGTACGCACGAACGTGTTCCGGCGCATGCACCGCAAGATCGTTGCAATCGACCGTCAACGCTCCTTCATCGGCGGCATCAACTTTTCCGCGGACCACCTGCCCGACTACGGACCGGAAGCCAAGCAGGACTACGCCGTCCTGGTGGAAGGCCCGCTGGCGGCCGACCTTGCCGACTACGCACGCGCCGCGCTGGGCAAGGGCAAGCGCGGGCTGCGGCGCCGGCCGGCGCGCATGGATCCCCTGCCCGCCGGCGACGGCGGCGGCCGGCTCGTGGTGCGCGACAACGTCAGCCATCGCAGCGACATCGAACGCTACTACCGCGCGGGCGTACGCTCGGCGCGCTCGGACGTGCTGATCGCCAATGCGTACTTCTTTCCCGGCTACCACCTGTTGCGGGATCTGGTGAAGGCCGCCCGCCGCGGAGTACGCGTGCGCCTGCTGCTGCAGGGCGAGCCCGACGTGCTGGTCGCCCGGCTGGCCGCATCGATGCTCTACGACTACCTGATGGACTCCGGTGTGGAGATCCACGAGTACTGCAAACAGCCGCTGCACGGCAAGGTGGCGTGCGTGGACGAGGATTGGTCGACGATCGGCTCGAGCAATCTGGACCCCCTGAGCCTTGCGCTCAATCTGGAGGCCAACGTCGTTGTGCGGGACGCGTCGCTGAACGCTGCCCTGCGCAAAAGCCTGGACCGGCTGATCGCAGAGGACTGCCGCCCCGTCGAGATGCCCAAGAACTCACGGCGCCGGTTGCGCCGCCTGTGGCTCGGCGTGGTGGTGTTCCACTTTCTGCGGCGTTTTCCCGCCTGGGCCGGCAGCCTGCCGGCCCACAAGCCACGCCTGCAATCCGTGACGGCGGACACCGGCAGGGAGACGGCATGAAGATCCTGCACTCGTCTCCCATGCGGGCGCTGCGGCGCCGCTGGCCGCGAATCAAGCGTGTCCTGCCCGTGCTGGTGCTGATCGTGGTCGCTGGGCTGCTCTATTACTTCGGGCGTTCCGTCGACTGGCCTCAGGTGTGGGTGGCGATGCGCAAGATCCCCGGCCAGACCATTGCCATTGCGGCCGGCCTGGTGGTGGCCGGCTATCTGGCGTACGGCAGCCTGGACCTGCTCGGCAAAAAGTACACGCGCCATCACCTGCCCGCGCCCAAGGCGCTGGGCGTGGCCATGTTGAGCTACGCGCTGAACCTGAACCTGGGCGTGCTGGTGGGCGGCCTGGGCGCCCGGCTGCGGCTGTACACACGGCTGGGTTGCCGCAAGTCCGTGGCAACGCGCGTCGCACTGTTTGCCGCCGCGTCGAACTGGATCGGGTATGCGTGGCTGGCGGGCATTCTGTTCGCACTGGGCGTGGTGCCGGTGCCGGCAGGCTGGGAGATCGGATCCGGCATGTTGCGCCTTCTGGGTCTCGGGCTGCTGGCGGTGGGCATCGCCTACGTGGTGACGTGTGCGCGGGCAAAGCGCCGTAGCGTCACCTGGATGGGACACCACATCACCTTGCCGCACGCGCGCATGGCGGTGGCCCAATGCGCCGTCGCGGCGCTGTCCTGGTCGTTGATGGGCGCCATCTGCTTTGTGCTGCTGCAGGGCAAGGCAAGCTACCCCGCCGTGCTCGGCATCCTGCTGTGCACGAGCTTCGCGTCAGTCATCACCCGCGTGCCCGGCGGCCTGGGCACCACCGAAGCGATCTTCGTGGCCGCGCTGGGATCCCAGATTCCGCCCACCGAAGTGCTCGGCGCGGCGCTGGCGTACCGCGCGGTGTATGCGCTGGCGCCGTTGTGCCTGGCGCTGGTGGCCTATCCCCTGATCGAGCTGAAGCTGGGCATGCGTAAACGCAAGGGAGAAGACGCTCCCCCCGGCCAGGCTCGCCCCCTGCTATGAGGCCCGCCATGAATCGACCCCAACCCGACTCAGCAGGCACCGTCGCCGCCTACCCCCGGCGCACCGGCGCGTCCGAACATGAGATCGCCTCGCAGGAGGCGCTGGCCTTGCGGATCGCAGCCTTGTTGGGCCGGCGTTTTGTGCCGGACTACCGGCCGACCCGCAACCGCGGCGAGCCGCCGCCCTACTACGTGCCCGACCGCAGCATCACCAGCCTGGCCCGTGCGGCCAAGCTCGGCATCGCGCGCGCGGCCGACTTGTTCGGCGGCGTGACGCCGCACGCCTTCGTCGCGACCAAATCCATCACCCACGGCGTCGTCGACGCCCAGGCCAAAGCGCCGCAGGGCTGGGTGCGGCCGCTGGCCGGCGAGCTGGATGAGGTCGTGCTGCGCGGGTACACCGCCTTCACGCTGGACGATGCGCATCGCGCGGGCGAACGTCTGCTGCAGGCGGGCGCGCTGCGGCTGAAGCCGGCCGACGCCAACGCCGGGCGCGGTCAGATCGTCGTGCGCGACACGCAGGCGCTGCGCGCCGCGCTGAACGGCCAGGACGCCGCCATCATGCGCCGGCTTGGACTGGTGCTGGAAGAGGACCTGGCGCAGATCGCGACCTACAGCGTGGGCTGGATCCGGATCGGCAAGCTGGAAGCGTCGTACGTGGGAACGCAAAGCCTTACCCGCGACAACAGCGGAGAGCCGGTGTACGGCGGCTCTGCGCTGACCTTCGCACGCGGCGGGTTCGACGAACTGCGGGCGTTGAACCTGTCGGACGAAGAACGGCAGGCGGTGGACCTGAGCTGCCGCTACGACACGGCGGTATCCACCGCGTATCCCGACTTTTTCGCATCGCGCCGCAACTACGACGTGGGGATCGGCCAGAATGCCCGCGGCGAGCCCCGCGCGGGCGTGCTGGAACAGTCGTGGCGCGCCGGCGGCGCCAGCATCGCGGAGCTGTCCGCCCTGCAGGCGTTCATGCTGTCCCCGTCGCTCAAGTCGGTGTCCGCCTTCACGCGCGAGCGCTACGGCACGGACGAACCGGCGCCCACGTCGGAGCAATACGTGTATCGCGGCGAAGATTCCGCCGTCGGTATGATCACCAAATCGGGGGGAATCCTGGAGGACGATAATGGCCGCCTTTAGCGACCCAATCGACATCGAGGTGGCGGACCAGCGGCTGGCCGGCACCTTTCTCACGCCCGAAAGCAAGGTGCCGGGCGTGCTGTTCATTCACGGCTGGGGCGGTGACCAGAAGTTCGACCTGGCCCGCGCCAAGGGCATCGCCGCGCTCGGCTGCGTCTGCCTGACGTTCGACCTGCGCGGCCATGCCGCCACCCAGGCCCAGCAGATGCAGGTCTCGCGCGACGACAACCTGCGCGACGTGATGGCGGCCTACGACCGCCTGGCGGCGCACCCGTCGCTGGACAGCGGCTCGGTGGCCGTGGTGGGCAGCAGCTACGGCGGCTACCTGGCCGCCATCCTGAGCGGCCTGCGCCGCGTGCGCTGGCTGGGCCTGCACGTGCCCGCGCTGTATCGCGACGACGAGTGGATGCTGCCCAAGAACCAGCTCAACCGCGAGACGTTGCGCGCCTACCGCAACACGCACATCGAGCCCGAAAGCAACCGCGCGCTGTCGTGCTGCGCCAACTTCACCGGCGACGTGCTGATTGTGGAAGCCGAGCACGACGTCTATATCCCGCACTCCACGATCATGAATTACCGGTCGGCCTTCCGGCGGTCGCATTCGCTGACGCACCGCATATTGGACGGCGCGGACCATGCGCTGACCGACAAGGCTTCGCAACAGGCCTACACGTCGATTCTGGTGAACTGGGTAACGGAGATGGTGATGGGTGCGCGTGTGGGACGGGCACGGCCGGTGCCGTAGACGGGACGGCGCCGTAGACGGGCCAGCGCTGTATCTAAGACGAGCGAAGCGGCTCAGGGCTTCGTCGGGCTCAGCATGTCCGACAGCGCATCGCCCAGTTCCTTGACGGCGCCCGCCACCCCTTCCGCTGCGCCTTCCGCCCCCACGCCGATGGCATGCCCGAACCCGCGCGCCACCTGCGCCGAAAACCCGCGCGTGACCGAGAACTTGGGATTGTCCAGGCTGCCGGCCAGCGCGAACTCAAATCGGATGACGCCACTCTTGTCCTTCATGGCCGCCAGCACCGCCTTGCGCGGCAACGAAAACAGGCTGCCGTCGCCACTGAATTTCAGGTTGTGCAACGCGACGGTGCCAGAGGCCTTGAGCTCGTGGCGCGCGATGGTGGTCTTCATGTCCAGGTCCATGGATCCGCCGGACAGCGAGCCGGCGCCGTTATCGGCCAGATAAGGCGCCGCATGGCGGATGTCCATGTTGCGCGCCGCCACCGTGATGTCGGCATCCGTGCCGCCCACCACCAGCTTGCCCTTTGCCCGCACGGTGGCTTCGCCGTTGCGGTTGTCCTCGACCTTGCCGCTGAATTCCATGTCGCTGGCGGTGCCATCGCCCGGAATCACGACGGGCTGCAGATGCGCCTGCACGTCCGTGAACGGAATGCGATGCGGCGGTTTGGACACCGCGCCGTCCAGATAATCCAGGCGGCCATCGCGCAGGATCAGCTCGGCCACGCGGATCGGACCGTTGCGCCGCGTCCTGCCATCGCCGTCGCCTGCGCGCAGCGCCGCTTGCAGCGCGGGGGAAATCTGCATGTCGCCATCGGGGCTGCGCACCACGGCGAAATCAAAGCCTTCGACAACGATCCGCTTGAACACGGCCTCGCGGCGCAGGAAGGCGGTCCACTCCGGTTCAAGCTCAACGCGCCGGGCACGCGCGCCCGGCTGACCGGACGCGCCCGGCACGGTGACGTCGGTCAGCACTACCTGTTGCAGGCCGACCTGCACGTTGCCGACCTGGCTGCGCGGGCCCAGAATGCTGGCGATGCGCTGCTCGGCCACACGGGTGGCGGCGAGCGCCAGCACCGCGAGCACCGCGCCGATCAACAGCAAAATCGCCAGGGCGGTGCCCCAGCGTGACCGGCCACGCGCGTCGGCTGCGTTCGAACTCATTGTGGTTTCCGAAGTTGTACGGGACGGCGGCGCGAAAGGCGCCGCATCCCTTGCACCATAGCGAGGCGCGGCGGCCGGCGCAACCTGAGCATCGTCCGGGATGCGCAATCGTTCATCAATGCTCGAAAAGGATGAGGCGGTTTGCGACGCCCGGATGTCTCAACCACCGTTTACACCTGACCCGCCTTTACGCCTCAACCTTTTTCACGCCGCCACGACAGGCGCCAATAACGTTCGGGACGGGATGCCAATGCTCCCAGCGCCGTACTCGGAGCCGGGACCGGATTCTTCACCGGCGCGGCATCGGACGGGTCAAGCGCCAGGCTGCCGCGCGCGGCCAATGCGCGCTGCTGGGCGCGGTCAACGTCAACCTCCGCCCCAACGTCCAGCGGCGATGCCAGAATCCGGCGGCCAAGCAAATCCGCCAGGCGTTCCTGGACGGCTCCCGGCTCGGCTTCCGCAACCTCTTCGTAAGCGATCCATTCCACGCGCTGGAACAGCGCGCGCAACGTGAGGCCCGCCTCGGACACGCGCACGTGCGCCGCGCTGTGCAGACCCAGCGGCATCAGGATGACGCGTGGCCGCAGGGCGGACAGTGCCGAGGCCAACGCGCCCGTCAGGCGTCCCTCCTCGCCGCTCTCCAGGTAGGCGTCGTCCAGCAGATCCATCTGCACACCTCGCACGCCCAGCAGCGACAAGGCGCGTTCGTTGCGCGCGCGGCGGTCAAGAACGGCCTGACGCCCGTTCTTGAATCCGCTGCAGTGATCCGCTGCGCTGCCGGCTTCGGGCGCCAGCGGCAAGCCGGAGTACACCGTCAGCACGGTGCTATCCGGACGCGCCGCAAGCAGGCCCGCACAACTGACGACGGCGTCGTTCAAGCACGGAGAAACCGCGATCAATCTGCCTTCGCGAAGCATGCCGTCCTCGCTGTCCGGCTTACCAGTAAGGAGGTTGGTTGTAGTACTGATGGATGCCGCGCGCCCAGGTCTCGTCCGCCATGCTGGGCCAGTTGTCCTTGTCGAACCCCTCCGCGTTCTTGAGCACGTCCTTGTCCACATTCAGCACGAAGCACTTGCGGTCGGTATCCAACGTCAACGCGCTCCACGGAATGGCGTACAGCTTGTCGCCAATGCCAAGGATGCCGCCGCGCGACAGCACGGCGTACGCGATGCGTCCGCGCGGCACGTCCACCATGATCTCCTGGATGCTGCCCAGGGATTCGCCGGCGGGGTTATACACGTCGTTGCCTTCCAGCGTGCTGGCCGCCATGATTTCAGGTCCGGGGCCGCTGGGATCGCTCTTCGGACCGCCCACAATCTTGGTTTCGCTTTGCACGTGGCCGGCACCGGTCAATGGTTGGTTCATGGTGTCTCTCCTTGAATGAAACGTCCCGCGCGGCGAACGGCTCGCCACGCCGCCAAGCCACAAGCAAGCCGTGTGCCACGGCTTTGCTACCTTGAATGCCGCGCTTTGCACCATAGCCAACGGCATTTCTTACATCACGCCCCCACAAAAATGCCGGGGCCGGCCCTGCACGCTGCAGAGCCGGCCCCGGCTTGGGTGATGCGCCCGGCGGGCGTTACCGCCGCTTGCCGTGGTCCGACATCATGCAGATGCCGGCCAGCACGCCCAGCAGCACCGCGCCCGCAATGCTCTTCCAGGCGTTTTCATGCACGTAATCATCCGTGGCGTGCGACACCTCGCGCGCCCGGTCCCAGGCGGCGCGTTCCCAGCCGCGGGCCTGGTCGCGTGCGGCGTCCAGCCGAAGCTTGAGCTTGTCGCGGGCGGATTCGATCTCGGACCCGCTATAGCTGGCTGTGCTGCGCAGCAGATCCTCGGTGCCCGAAATCAGGTCACGCATCGCGTGCGAAGACGTGTCCGACGTGTGAAACATATCGCGCAGCCTATCTCGCTTGTTCATGTGTTCTCCTTGAAAAACAGCGGGTCGCTCCCCCCGCGGCACGGCGCACGCGGAGCGCGGCCCGCAGACCGCATGCCTTGCATGACCATCATTGACGGTCGATGCCCGGCGTCTGTTGCGGGTCCACGCCCGGCATGGGATTGGGAATGCTGTCCGGCGGCCAATGGCCCTTTTCGTCCTTGCGCTTTTCGGGGACGTCCGGCTTGGGTTGTTCGGCGGGCGAATGGTCGGGCGTTTGCTGACCGCCCTGCCCGGGCTGTTGGGAACTCGTCTCTCCGGTCGTTGCCATCATGGCCTCCTGAAGTGAGAAGATCGATCGGGCCGGCGGGTCAACCCGCCCACCACTGCTTGATCGTGGCGCGCAGCGCGGCGCCGCCCGCCGCGGCATCTTCCTGGCGCAACGCCTTGAAGTACGCGCCGATCTGCTTGGCGGGAATGTGCGGAGGCAATGGCGGCATCTCGGGGTCGGTCACCATCTCCAGCACCACCGGGCGGCCCGCCGCCAGCGCGCGGTCCCAGGCCGGACCGATATCGTCGGGGCTGTCGACCCGGATGCCCTCCAGGCCCAGCATCCGGCCATACTCCGCGTATGAAAACTTGGGCAGCCACTGCGAATCCGCAAAACGCGGATCGCCGCCCATCACCCGCTGCTCCCATGTCACCAGGTTCAGGTCGCCGTTGTTCAGCACCATGACGACCAGCGTGGGGCTGTGCCAGTCCTTCCAGCGATGGGCGATGGTGATGAGCTCGTTGATGCCCAGCATCTGCATGGCGCCGTCGCCCACCAGTGCAATGACCGGCCTGTCGGGATAGGCCTCCTTGGCCGCAATGGCGTAAGGCACGCCGCACCCCATCGTGGCCAGTCCGCCCGACACCGATCCCATCATGCCCGCCTGAATGTCGACGTTGCGCGCGTACCAGTTCGCGGACGAGCCCGAATCGCACGTCAGGATGGTCTGCGGCGGCAGCCGCTTGGACAGTTCGAGGAATGGCCGCTGGGGATTGATGGGCTTGGCGTCGACCATGGCGCGCGCATGCACGGTCTCGCGCCAGGTAGAGACCTGCTTTTCGATCCGGTCACGCCAGCGGCGCGCCTTCTTGGGTTCCAGCAGCGGAATCAGCGCCTCCAGCGTCAGCCGGCTGTCGCCCACCAAGCCGAGCTCGACGGGATAGCGCAGACTGAGCTTGCGCCCGTCTCGGTCGATCTGCACGACGCGCGCCTGGCCTTCCTGCGGCAGGAACTCCGCATACGGAAACGAGGTGCCCACCATCAATAGCGTGTCGCACTCGTTCATCATGTCCCAGCTTGGCTGCGTGCCTAACAGGCCGATGGCGCCCGTCACGTAAGGCAGACTGTCCGGCAGCACGGCCTTGCCCAGCAGCGCCTTGGCCACACCCGCGCCCAGCAGTTCGGCGACCTGGCTGACCTGCTCGCCCGCCTGCAGCGCGCCCGCGCCCACAAGCATCGCCACTTTCTCGCCGCGGTTCAGGATGTCCGCCGCGTTGCGCAGCGCGTCCGGGCCGGGCACTGCGGCGTGCGACGTGACGCCAATGCCGGTGTGCACCGTGCCGTGCTCGCGCGGCGGCACCGGCACGGCCGGCAGATCCTGCACATCGTTCGGAAAGATGACGCAGGTGACGCTGCGGCGCTCCAGGGCGATGCGCATGGCGCGGTCCACCATGTGGCGCGCCTGCTCGGCCGTCGTCGCCATCTGCACGAAATCGTGCGCCACGTCCTTGAACAGGCTGATCAGATCGACCTCCTGCTGGTAATCGCCGCCCAGTGCGCTGCGCGCCTGCTGGCCCACCAGCGCCACGACCGGCTGGTGATCGAGCTTGGCGTCGTACAGGCCATTCAGCAGGTGGATGGCGCCGGGACCCGACGTCGCCAGGCACACCCCGACTTGGCCGGTGAATTTGGCGTGCGCGCAAGCCATGAACGCCGCGCTTTCCTCGTGCCGGGCTTGTATGAACTCCAGCGGCTCCTCGGTGCGGCCGAAGGCGCCGATCAGACCGTTGATGCCGTCGCCGGGATAGCCGTACACCTTGCGCACGCCCCACTGCGACAGCCGCTTCAACACGAAGTCCGACACTGTTTCCATACATTTCTCCCGGCGGTCGTCGTTGAAAGCGACTGCATGCAGCAACCGCCGTTCCCGGGCCCGATGGGATTTTGGGGGTTGTGCGCAGATAAAAATTACAAAGCGCCCAGACCACCGGCCTCGCGCGCCACGCCCTTCCATCATTTGGATGACAGGTATTTGTGCTGCATTGCGCAATTTTTTTGACGGCCCGTGGTTTGGGCACAGCGCTTGCGTAAGGAAGGGCCTCGGGCCTCGGCGGAATCGCAATCGAGTCGCAACCGTCTCGACCGGCCTATCAACTGGAGCAAGCATGCCAAAGACGAGAACCCTGATCGTGGCGGGAGAAGCTTTCCCTCTGGCCAAAACGGGCGGCCTGGGAGATGCCATCACCGGAATGGCCCGCGCGTTGATCGAGGCGCGAATGCCCCTGAGCGTGTTGCTGCCCGCCTATCGGGGCGTAAAGGCCAAGTTGAACCGCGTACGCGAGGTGGCCACGCTGGATGACCTGCCGGGTGGCCCGGCGGTGCTGCTGGAAGGCAAATGCCCGCAGTCCGGCATCGACTACCTGATCCTGGAAAACGATGCCCTGTATGACCGCGGCGGTCTCTATGCCGACGAGAACGGCAATGAACATCCCGACAACGGATTGCGCTATGCGGCGCTGGCGCACGCCGCGGTGCGCGTGGCGGGCGGTTTGCCCGGCGTGATGCGCCCCACGCTGGTGCACGCGCACGACTGGCACGCCGGATTGGTGCCGCTGCTGCTGCGTGCCGCTGACCTGCCCGACGTCAAGAGCGTGATGACCATCCACAATCTCGCGTTCCAGGGCCTGTTCCCGATGGCGAACGCGGACGAATTCGGGGTGCCGGACTGGGCCCGCAACGACGATGGCGCGCAGGCCTGGGGCCAACTCAATTTCCTGAAGGCTGGCATCCGGTTCGCCGATCGCGTCACCACGGTCAGCCATACCTACGCCCGCGAAATCATGACGCCCGCATTCGGGTGCGGGCTGGATGGGCTGCTGCGCAGCCGTGCGGACGACCTGCTGCCGATTCCGAACGGCATCGACGACGTGCTGTGGAACCCTGCGCGCGACCCTTACCTGCGCAGCCACCGCTATTCCGTCCGCGACCTGACCAACAAGATCCATTGCAAGGCGGCCTTGCAGCGGGAGTTCGGTCTGCGGCCGGATCCGGCCGCAACCCTGATGGGCATGGGCAACCGCCTGACCGAGCAAAAAATGGCGGATGTCGCGGTGCACGCGCTGCCGGAGGCGCTGGAGCGCCACCCCAGCTTGCAGATCGCGATCCTGGGCCAGGGCGACCACCGGCTTGAAGAAGCGCTGCAAGACATCGCGCGCCGCTACCCGGGGCGCTGCGCCACCCACATTGGCTACGACGAGGGCATCGCCCACCGCCTGCACGCGGGTTCCGACATATTGCTGCACGCGAGCCGTTTCGAGCCATTTGGTCTGACGCCCCTATACGCCATGCGCTACGGCACGCTGCCGATCGGCTCGCGTGTCGGCGGCATGGCCGACACCATCCAGGATCCCGGCCCGCGCGCGCCGCTGTCGGCCATGTCGTCGGCCACCGGCCTGCTCTTTGAAGGCGACACCCCGCAGGCCATGAGCGCCGCCATCGAGCGCGCAATCGACTTGCGCGCCCACGGCATTCTGTGGCGATTGATGCAGCGCAACGCGATGAATACCGACTTCGGCTGGCGCGCCGCGATCAGCCTGTACGCGAGCCTGTACCGGTCGCTGGTGGAACCCGAGTACCGCGATGCGGCGCCCGCCCCTGCCTTGCAGCCGGCCAGCGTCTCCGCCGTCAACCGCCGCCCGCAGCGCACAGGTGGCGCCATGCCGGCCGCCATTTAAGGAGCCATACCGGTGCCCCACTCCTCCGTCCCCGCGCCGTCCCGCGCCCCAGTACGCCTGTACCACGCCCGTAACGGTCTGCCGGAGGGCGAAGCCGCCATCGAGGCCCTGAGCAAACGGCTTGCGCAACGCGGCTTTAACGCCGTGCTGGTGCCCGCCCCGTGGCTGACGGGCCCGCAGCCGGGATCGCTCGCCGCGCAGAATGCGGACACGGCGGAGTGGAACGGACAGGAAACGCCGATCACCCAGTGGTACACGCAGGCCGCGGCGCCGTTGTCGGCGCACGGCCTGGCGCTGTTCGTGGATGTGATACTCGATCGCAGCGCCCGCAACGCAGTGGCGTCGACTGCCGAGCCGGGCTGGTACCGGTCGACACATGAAGAGCCCGCGCGCGACCCGCGGCTGACGCAAGAAGAGCGCGGCGTGCTGCACCTGCCTGAAGGCGCCCTGCCGCCGGGATTTCTGGCGGCGTGGACCGAACGTCTGCTGGACTGGGCCCGCAGCGGGGTCAAGGGACTTGTCTTCCAGGCGCCCCACCGCTTGCCCGCCGACGCGTGGCGCGAGCTTGGCGGCGCCCTGCGCGCACAAAACCCCGACGTGCGGCTGCTGGCCTGGACGCCCGGCCTG
Organism: Achromobacter spanius; assembly: GCF_002966795.1. Taxonomy (GTDB): domain Bacteria; phylum Pseudomonadota; class Gammaproteobacteria; order Burkholderiales; family Burkholderiaceae_B; genus Achromobacter; species Achromobacter spanius_D. The sequence goes on along the minus strand of NZ_CP023270.1, from coordinate 3,047,847 downwards.
TCGCCCGCCGACCTGGCGGGCCTGCGGGACGCGGCCTTCGACGCGGCGTTCTCGTCGCTGCCGTGGTGGGACTTCAAGTCCTCGTGGCTGGCCGAAGAGGATGCCCGGCTGCGCGCCATTGGCGACGTCATCGCGGCCCCCCCGCAGTCCGGCGCGCAGCGGCCGTCGGAGGACGGCAGACGCGCCATCTGGAGCGCAGCCGTCACCGGCGATGGCCTCATGCTCACGGATGAGGACGAACGCCGCCTGCCCGATGTGGAAACGGTGAACGCCTGGTTCGCGGGACCGCGACTGAAGGGACCGCTATGTCTGCTGGGCGGACGCGACGGCAGTTGCACGGCACTGCTGCGCGACGCCGGCGACGGCGCAACGCTGGCGCTCGCGATCAACCCCTCGGCCACGCAGGATGCCGCGATGGATTGGGATGCCCTGGCGCCGATGCTGCCGCCGGCGGACCTCGTCCCCTTCACGCCGCCCACGGGATTGCAAGCACAGGCCAGCCACCTCGCGGGCGGCGACTGCGCGATGTTGATGTTCCAGCCCACACAACCGGTGCGCGACGCAGTGCGCCATCACCGCACCCGGGCCGACGATCTGGCCAGCCAGCGCGTCGCCCTGGAGAACATCAGCCCGGCCGTCGACGGCGGCGCTTATCCAGTCAAGACCATTCCCCACGCGCGCATCGTCGTGCAAGCCGATATCTTCATGGATGGCCACGACCAGCTGGCCGCCGAAGTGCGCTGGCGCGCCAAGGACGAGGCCCGCTGGCACACCGTGTCCATGACGCGCGGCCTGAACGACCGCTGGGAGGCAGCCTTCCGGCCTCGCCGCATCGGGGCGCATGAATTTGTCGTGGCCGCGTGGTTCGACGCATGGCACACGTTCTCGCATGACATCGAGGTCAAGCACCAGGCCGGCCGCGACCTGAGCCTGGAGATCCACGAGGGGCTGGCGCTGCTGCGCGATGCCCTGGCGCGCGCTGAAGCCGGATCGCCCGCCGGGGCCGACGCCGAGCCGGTGCGCGAGGCCCTGGCCGCCTTCGCGGACGCCGATCTGGCCCACCCGGTTCCGCCAACGGCCGAGCAGGTCGCCGTGCTGCTCGATCCCGCGTTGGCCCACGCCATGCACACTCTGGACGACCACCCTTTTGAAGCCGTCACCGCCATCGCCTATCCAGTCTGGGTGGACCGCGCCCAGGCCTGCCACTCCAGTTGGTACGAGCTGTTTCCGCGATCTCAGGCCGCCGAACCCGGGCGCCACGGCACCTTCGACGACGTGATCGCGCGCCTGCCCGACGTGCGCGAGATGGGATTTGACGTGCTGTACATGCCGCCCATCCACCCCATCGGCCAGCGCAACCGCAAGGGCCGCAACAACAGCCTGCGCGCCGAGCCCGGCGACGTGGGCAGCCCCTACGCCATCGGCGCGCAGAGCGGCGGCCACGACGCGATCGAACCCGCGCTGGGCACACTGACGGACTTCCTGAACCTGGTGGACGCGGCCGCGCAGCACGGCATGGAGATCGCGCTGGACTTTGCCATCCAGTGCTCGCCGGACCACCCGTGGCTGGCCCAGCATCCGGACTGGTTTTCGTGGCGGCCGGACGGCTCGATGCGCTACGCCGAGAATCCGCCCAAGAAGTATGAGGACATCGTCAACGTGTCCTTCTACGGCGGCCAGAACCGCCGCAGCCGCAAGCTGGGCCTCTGGCGCGCGCTACGCGACGTGGTGCTGTTCTGGGTGAACCACGGCGTGCGCATCTTCCGCGTCGACAATCCGCACACCAAGCCGCTGCCGTTCTGGCAGTGGCTGATCTGCGAGGTCCAGGCCAAGCATCCGGACGTCATCTTTCTGTCCGAGGCCTTCACGCGCCCCAAGATGATGTACCGCCTGGCCAAGATCGGCTTCACTCAGTCATACACCTACTTCACGTGGCGCAACGAGCGTGCCGAGCTGGAAGCTTATCTGCAGGAGATCTCGTCGCCGCCCGCGGCCGACTTCTTCCGGCCGCATTTCTTTGTGAACACGCCGGACATCAATCCGTTCTTCCTGCAGACCTCGGGACGCCCGGGCTTTCTGATCCGCGCGGCGCTGGCCGCGCTGGGTTCCGGCCTGTGGGGCGTCTATAGCGGCTTCGAGCTTTGCGAAGGCGCGGCGTTGCCGGGCAAGGAAGAGTATCTGGATTCGGAGAAGTACGAACTGCGCCAGCGCGACTGGCACGCGCCGGGCAACATCCGCGCCGAGATCACGCGCCTGAACCAGATCCGGCGCGCCAACCCCGCGTTGCAGACACATCGCGGGCTGACCTTGACCACCAGCAGCAACAACCGTGTGCTGGCGTTCTACAAGTCCACGCCGGGCCACGGCAACGTGGTGCTGGCCGTCATCAGCCTGGATCCGTTCCAGGCGCAGCAAACGCGGGTCGAGGCGCCGTTCTGGCTGTTTGGCGAGGCCGATGCCGGCCAGTTGTCCGCCGAAGATCTGCTGACCGAAACCCGAGAGACCTGGCACGAGAAGCACCGCAATCTGACGCTGACCCCCGACCAACCTTATCGCGTGTGGCGGCTTTCGCTGCATGGATGAAGCCCGCGCCCAACGCCATGATGAGTAAAGCCCAACCCATTCAGGACGATCCCCTCTGGTACAAGGACGCCGTCATCTACCAGTTGCACGTCAAATCCTTTTTTGACTCGAACGGCGACGGCGTCGGCGACCTGCCAGGCCTGATTTCCAAGCTGGACTACATCGCCAGCCTGGGCGTCAACACCATCTGGCTGCTGCCCTTCTACCCGTCGCCGCGCCGCGACGACGGTTACGACATCGCCGACTACCGCGGCGTGCATTCGGACTACGGAACCATTGCCGACGTGCGCAAGCTGATCCGGGCCGCGCACGCCCGCGGCCTGCGCATCATCACCGAGCTGGTGGTCAACCACACGTCCGACCAGCATCCCTGGTTTCAGCGGGCGCGCGCGGCCAAGCCCGGCTCGGCCGCGCGCAATTTCTATGTGTGGTCCGACAACGACAAGGCCTACGCCGGCACGCGCATCATCTTCTGCGATACCGAAAAGTCGAACTGGACCTGGGACCCGGTGGCCAACGCCTACTTCTGGCACCGCTTCTACTCGCACCAGCCCGACCTGAACTACGACAATCCGCAGGTGCTCAAGGAAGTGCTGTCCGTCATGCGTTATTGGCTGGATATGGGCGTGGATGGCCTGCGGCTGGACGCCGTGCCCTATCTGGTCGAGCGCGAAGGCACGAACAACGAGAACCTGCCCGAGACGCATGACGTGCTCAAGCAGATCCGGGCGGTGATCGAGACCGAGTACCCGGGCCGCCTGCTGCTGGCCGAGGCCAACCAGTGGCCCGAGGACGCGCAGGAGTATTTCGGCGCGGGCGACGAGTGCCACATGTCCTTCCACTTTCCGCTGATGCCGCGGATGTACATGGCGATCGCCCAGGAAGACCGCTTTCCGATCACCGACATCATCCGCCAGACGCCCGACATTCCGCCCACCTGCCAGTGGGCCATCTTCCTGCGCAACCATGACGAGCTGACGCTGGAAATGGTGACGAGCCGCGAACGCGATTACCTGTGGAACGTCTACGCCGCCGAGCCGCGCGCCCGCATCAACCTGGGCATCCGCCGCCGGCTGGCGCCGCTGCTGGAACGGGACCGCCGCCGTGTCGAACTGATGAACAGCCTGCTGCTGTCGATGCCGGGTACGCCGGTGCTGTACTACGGCGACGAGCTGGGCATGGGCGACAACGTTCACCTGGGCGACCGGGACGGCGTACGCACGCCGATGCAATGGTCGCCGGACCGCAACGGCGGGTTCTCACGCGCGGATCCGGAGCGCCTGCCGCTGCCGGTGCTGATGGGCCCCCTGTACGGCTATGAGGCCGTCAACGTCGAGGCGCAGCAGCGCGACCCGCATTCGCTGCTGAACTGGACGCGGCGCCTGCTGGCCCAGCGCGGACAAAGCCATGCTTTCGGGCGCGGCACGCTGCGCTTCATCTTTGCCGGCAACCGCAAGATCCTGGCCTATCTGCGGCAATGGGAAGACACCACGATCCTGTGCGTGGCCAACTTGTCGAACGCGGCGCAGCCCGTCGAGCTGCACATGCAGGAGTTCAATGGCCGGGTGCCGGTCGAAATGCTGGGCGGCACGCCCTTCCCCGCGATCGGCGAACTGCCGTATCTGCTGACGCTGCCGCCCTATGGCTTTTACTGGATGGACCTGAGCCAGGATGCCGCGCCGCCCGGATGGCATGCGACGGCGCCCGAACAGATGCCCGAGCTGATCACGCTGGTGCTCAAGACGCGCGGCGGCGCGGCGTTGACCGACGCCTCGCGCGCCACGCTGGAACGCGAGATCCTGCCGCAGTATCTGGCGCGCCAGCGCTGGTACCCGGGTGCGGAGCCGCCCTCGCGTGCGCGGCTGGCCTATGCCACCCCGTTCGCGTCGGCGGACGGCGAATACTACTGGGCCGAGATCGAGCCGGAGGACGGCGTCAAGGGCCTCCGGGCCCAGGCGCCCTTCGTGCTGGTCTGGGATGAAACCGCCGTCATCCAGTACGCGATTGCGCGCGTGCGCCGCGGCGCCGAGGTCGGCGTGCTGGCCGACGCCTTCCTGCAGCCGGGGTTCGTGCGCAGCACGCTCAAGGCCATGCAGGCCGGCGCGGAGCTGGACGGCCGCAGCGGCGGCAAGCCTGGCGACAAGCCGGGCGTCATCCGCTTCCTGCCGGAGGCGGGCTTAAAGGAGATGGACTTCGAGGGCGATGTGGACATGCATTGGCTGTCGGGCGAACAGTCCAACAGCTCGGTCATCGTCGGCAACGCGGTGATCCTGAAGCTCATCCGCAGCGTGCAGCCCGGCCTGTCTCCGGAATCGGAAATGACGCGCTATCTGACCCGCGCGGGCTACGGCAACATTCCGCCGCTGCTGGGCGAAGTGCAGCGCGTGGACACGGACGGCGTCGTGCACACGCTGGCGGTGGCGCACGGGTTCGTGCCCAATGAAGGCGATGCGTGGAGCTGGACGCTGGACTTCCTGAAGCGCACGCTGGCGAACGCGCTGCTGGTGGGGACGTCGCCCGAGGAATACGAGGAAACGCTGCAGGGCTACGCCGTGATGGCCGCGACCATCGGCGAGCGCCTGGGCCAGATGCACACAGTGCTGGCGGCGCCGACCGATGACGCCGGCTTCCAGTCGCGTCCGGCCAGCGAGGCCGACGCCGACGCGCGGGCCGAACAGGTGCGCGCGCTGCTGGACCGCGCCGAGAAAAACCTGCGGGCCGCGCTGGACAAGCTGGAAGAGCCGTCGCGCGCCTGCGCCGAATGGTTCTTCGAGCATCATGCGCGCCTGGCCGAACGGGTCACCGCCATGGCGAAGGCCGAAGCCGGCTCGCCCTGGCTGCGCATCCACGGCGACTTCCACCTGGGCCAGGTGCTGGTCGCGCAGACCGACGCCTACCTGATCGACTTCGAGGGCGAACCGATCAGCAGCCTGGAGGCGCGGCGCGCGCTGTCGTCCCCCTACAAGGACGTGGCGGGCATGCTGCGCTCGTTTGACTATGCCGCCGCGTCCATTGCCCGCACCGATCTCATCGGCGGCGCGCATCTGGACGCCAACGCGGGTGCGGACGAGGTGCCGGCCCCGACGGTGGCGCCGGCCGAACAGCGCGACGCCCTGTTGTCGCGCTTCCGGCAGCAGGCGTGCGACGCCTTCCTGCAGGGCTACCGCGGAGCACGCGGCGGCGACCTGGCAGACGGTTCTGACCGGGAGAACACGCTGCTAACGCTGGCGCAGCTTGAAAAGGCCGCCTACGAAGTCAGCTACGAAGCCGCCCACCGTCCAGACTGGATCTCGATTCCGCTATGCGCCCTGACGGAACTGGCGCGCAGCGTCCTACTTTCCGCCGCCATCGACGCCGAAGGAAAAACGCCATGAGCGGAGCCCACGCCTCTTTCCCCTCTGCCGATCTGGCGGAGGGTCATATCGATCCGCAGGAACTGACCGCGCTCGCCCATGGGCTGCATGACAATCCGTTCGGCGTGCTGGGGCCGCACGACGGCTGGCTGCGCGTCTTCGTGCCCGGTGCGTCGGCAGTGGAGGCGCTGGACCCGGACGGCGACCGGACGGCCCTGACGGAACAGGCGCAGGGCCTGTTCATCGGCCGCGTGCCGTATGCGCAGGCCGGCGACGGGGCCTCCTACCGCGTGGCGATCCAATGGCCGGCGGCCGAGCAGACCACCGCCGACCCGTACGCCTTCGGCGCGCTGCTCGACGACGGCACGCTGCAACGGCTGGCGCAAGGCGCCTGGCACGAGGCTGGCGAGGCGCTGGGCGCGCATCTGGTCGAGGTCGACGGTGTGACCGGCCTGCGCTGCGCGGTCTGGGCGCCCAACGCCCGGCGGGTTGCGGTGGCGGGCGACTTCAACGGCTGGGACGCACGCCGGCACGGCATGCGGCTGCGCCATGCGGCCGGCGTCTGGGAAATCTTCATCCCGGGCGTGCGCCCCGGCGAGCGCTACAAGTTCGCCATCACCGACCGCAACGGCAATCAGTTCATGAAGGCCGATCCGATGGCGCGGCGCAGCGAGATGGCGCCGGCCACGGCCTCCATCGTGGACGATCCCGCGCCCTACACCTGGACCGACGACGACTGGATGCAGGGGCGCGGCGCACGCCAGTCGCCCGATGCGCCCGTCTCCATTTACGAGGTCCACGCCGGCTCCTGGGCAGGTTGCGAATCGGGTGTCTGCGGCTGGGACCAGCTGGCCGACAAGCTGCCCGGCTACGCCCGCGCCATGGGATTCACGCATCTTGAACTGATGCCGATCATGGAGCATCCGTTCGGGGGCTCGTGGGGCTATCAACCGCTGGGCATGTTTGCGCCCACCGCGCGCTACGGCCCGCCCGAAGCCTTCGCGCGCTTCATCGACCGCTGCCACGCCGCGGGCATCGGCGTCATCCTGGATTGGGTGCCCGCGCACTTCCCGGACGACGCGCACGGGCTGGCCGCCTTCGACGGCACCTCGCTCTATGAATACGAGGACCCGCGCGAGGGCTACCACCCCGACTGGCACACCATGGTCTACAACCTGGGCCGCAACGAGGTGAAGGCCTTCATGATCGCCAGCGCCATGCACTGGCTGCGGCGCTTTCACATCGACGGGCTGCGCGTGGACGCCGTGGCGTCGATGCTCTATCGCGACTACAGCCGCCAGCCCGGCGAATGGATACCCAACCGCTATGGCGGCCGCGAGAATCTGGAGGCCGTTCAATTCCTGCAGGAACTGAACGACACGGTGCGCGCCGAGGTGCCGGACGCGATCATGGTGGCCGAGGAATCCACCGCCTGGCCCGGCGTGACGGCGCCCGTGTCCGAGGGCGGCCTGGGCTTTCACTACAAATGGAACATGGGCTGGATGCACGACACGCTGCGCTATCTGTCGCAGGATCCCATCCATCGCCGCTACCACCACCACGACATCACCTTCGGCATGGTGTATGCCTTCAGCGAGCGCTTCATCCTGCCGCTGTCGCACGACGAAGTGGTGCACGGCAAGGGGTCGTTGCTGGGCAAAATGCCGGGCGACACGCAGACCCGCCAAGCCAATCTGCGCGCGTACTACGGCTTCATGTGGGCCCACCCCGGCAAGAAGCTGCTGTTCATGGGCGGCGAATTGGCCCAGCCCACCGAATGGAACCACGACGCCACGCTGAACTGGAACCTGCTGGACAACGCCGGGCACCTGGGCATTCAGCGCCTGGTGGCCGACCTGAACCGGCTGTACCGCGACGTGCCCGCCCTGCATGCGCGGGATGCGGATCCGTCGGGATTCGCGTGGACGATCCTGGACGACCAGGACAACAGCGTCGTTGCCTTCATCCGCACGGATGGTCAGCAGCAGGTGCTGGTGGTGTCGAACTTCACGCCGGTCACCCGGCACGATTACCGCATTGGCGTTCCGCGCGCCGGCCGTTGGGCCGAGCGGCTGAACACCGACGCGTCCCATTACGGCGGGTCCGGCCAGGGCAACCAGGGCGGGACTCACACCGGCGACATGGCTGCCCATGGGCAGCCGCAGGCCCTGTCGCTGACCCTGCCGCCTCTTTCGACCCTCTTCCTGATGCACGAAGGCTGAATCCATGGATCCGTCCCAACTGACCCGTATCACCGGCGGCCAGCCGACACCGCTGGGCGCCACCAGCGACGGCCTCGGCGTGAACTTTGCCGTGTTCTCGGCGCACGCCACCCGCATCGAGCTGTGCATCTTCGACCCCAAGGGCCGCAAGGAACTGCGGCGCTTCGACCTGCCCGAATGCACGGATGAAATCTGGCATGGGTACCTGCCGGATGCGCAGCCCGGCCTGCTGTATGGCTACCGGGCGCACGGCCCGTACGATCCCCAGAACGGGCACCGCTTCAATCCGCACAAGCTGCTGCTGGACCCGTACGCCCGCCAACTGAGCGGACCGCTGCACTGGAGCCCCGCCCTCTTTGGCTACCGCATGAATCACTCGCGGCTTGACCTGACCCTGGACCGCCGCGACAGCGCGCCCGCCATGCCCAAGGCCATCGTGGCCGATGAAGTCCCGTTCAACTGGGGCAATAGCAAGGCGCCGTGCACGTCGTGGAACGACACCACCATCTACGAGGTCCATGTGCGCGGCGCCTCGATGCAGCGCGAAGACCTGCGCCAGCCGCTGCGCGGCACCTGCGCCGCCCTGGCCGATCCGCATTTCATCGAGCATCTGCAACGCCTGGGCGTGACGGCGGTGGAACTGCTGCCGGTGTATGCCTTCCTGCAGGATCACTTCCTGACCGAACGCGGCCTGCGCAATTACTGGGGGTACAGCACGCTATCGTACTTCGCGCCCGAGCCCGGCTACCTGATGCAGCACCCCAACGAGTTGCGGCTCGCCATCCGCCGCCTGCACGCGGCAGGCATCGAGGTCATTCTTGACGTGGTGTACAACCACACCTGCGAAGGCAACGAGATGGGGCCGACCTTGTCCTGGCGCGGCCTGGACAACGCCAGCTACTACCGCCTCATGCCGGGCGAAGAGCGCTACTACATCAACGACACCGGCTGCGGCAACACGGTCAATATGTCGCATCCGCGCGTGCTGCAGATGGTGACCGACTCCCTGCGCTATTGGGCCACTTCGTATGGCGTGGACGGCTTTCGCTTCGACCTGGGCGTGACGCTGGGGCGTGAAGGCAACGGCTACGACCCCGGCTCGGGGTTCTTTGACGTCATCCTGCAGGACCCGGTCCTGTCCAAGCTCAAGCTGATCTCCGAGCCGTGGGACATCGGCCCGGACGGCTATCAGCTCGGCAACCATCCGCCCGGGTTCGCGGAATGGAACGACAAGTTCCGCGACACCACCCGCCGCTTCTGGCGCGGTGACGAGGGCATGCGCGGCGACATGGCGGCCCGGCTGTGCGGGTCGCGCGACATCTTCGACCGCCGCCATCGCCGACCCTGGTCCACCATCAATTACGTGGCTTCGCACGACGGCTTCACGTTGGCCGACATCGTCAGCTACGACGGCCGCCACAACGAGGCCAACGGCGAGGACGGCAACGACGGCCATTCCGAGAACTTCAGCCATAACTGGGGCGCCGAAGGCGCCACCGACGACCCGCAGATCCTGGAGACGCGCGGCCGCGTGCAGCGCGCGCTGCTGGGATCGGCCATGCTGTCCGACGGCACGCCGATGCTGCTGGCCGGCGACGAATTCGGCAACAGCCAGGAAGGCAACAACAACGCCTACTGCCAGGACAACGCCATTTCGTGGCTGGACTGGACGCAGGCGCAAAGCGACGCCGGCCGCGCGCTCAGCCGTTATGTTGGCCGCCTGACCGCGTTGCGCCGCGCGCATCCCAGCGTGCGCAGCGCCCGCTACGGCGATGCCGGCCAGGAGATCGTGCCGGGGATCCCCGCGATTTCCTGGTTCGACGCTTCCGGCGCGCAACTGGACGGCCCGGCCTGGGAAGCGGAGCAGGAACGCGTAATGGGCTTGCGCCGCGCCGCGCAGCGCCCCGAAGGCGGCGCCGACGTGACGCTGCTGCTGATGAACCCCACGCACGAAGCGGTGACCTTCACGCTGCCGGAGCCCGGGCTGGCGTGGTCGCTGGAACTCGATTCGGACAAGCCCGCCGCGCCCGCGCCGTGGGACGAGCCGGCCGTAACCGTCGCCCCGCACAGTCTGGTCCTGTTGGCCCAGCGTGAGGAATCCGGAGACGCGCCATGACGCATTCGTATTCCTATGGCGCGATTCCGCTGGAAAGCGGCGTCACGCGCTTTCGGCTATGGGCGCCCAGCGCCCCGCCCAGCCTAGCGCTGGAGGTCGAGGGCCATCCGCCCATTCCGATGCGGCCCGGCCCGGACGGCTACGCGCAGGCCGACGTGGACTGCCCGCCCGGCACGCGCTACCACTATCGGCTGGACGAGCACACCGTCATGCCCGATCCCGCTTCGCGCTTGCAGGACGGCGACGTGCATGGCGACAGCATCGTCGTGCAGCCGGGCGCGTACCGCTGGCGCCACCCGGAATGGACCGGCCGCCCGTGGGAAGAAACGGTCATCTACGAGGTCCACGCGGGTCTGGCCGGCGGCTACTCGGGCCTGATCTCCCGGTTGCCGGCACTGGCGGACATGGGCATCACCATGCTGGAACTCATGCCCATCGCCGATTTTCCGGGCGAACGGAATTGGGGCTATGACGGCGTACTGCCGTACGCGCCCGATACGGCGTACGGCTCGCCAGACGACCTGAAGCGCCTGATCGACGCGGCGCATGGCCATGGCATGGGCGTGATGCTGGACGTCGTCTACAACCACTTCGGCCCGGACGGCAATTATCTGTCCGGCTACGCCGCGCCCTTCTTCCGCACCGACATAGACACCCCGTGGGGCGCGGCCATCGACTTTCGCCAGGAAGCCGTCAGCACGTACTTCAAGGAGAACGCGCTGTACTGGCTGACCGAATACCGCTTCGACGGCCTGCGGCTGGACGCCGTGCATGCCATCGCCGGGCACGAGTGGCTGCACGAAATGGCCCGCTTCGTGCGCGACGGGGTCTCGGCCGAGCGCCACGTGCATCTGGTCGTGGAAAACGACGACAACCGCGCCAGCCTGCTGCGCGGCGACTTCGAGGCGCAATGGAACGACGATGCGCACCACGTGCTGCACCATCTGCTGACCGGCGAATCGCGCGGCTATTACGCCGACTACGCCGAAGCGCCCGCGCAGGCGCTGGCGCGCTGCCTGGCCGAAGGGTGGGTGTACCAGGGCCAGCCCTCGGCCTATCGCGGCGGCCAGCCGCGCGGCGAGCGCAGCGCGGACCTGCCGCCGACCGCCTTCGTGCTGTTCCTGCAGAACCATGACCAGACCGGCAACCGCGCCCGCGGTGAACGGCTGATCGCGCTGGTCGACAATACCCAGCGCTTGCGCGCGGCCGTGGCGCTGCAATTGCTCTCGCCGCAGATCCCCTTGATCTTCATGGGCGAGGAACGCGGATCGCGCACCCCGTTCCTGTATTTCACGAGCCATACCGATCCCGAACTGGCGCAGGCCGTGCGCGACGGCAGGCAGCGCGAATTCTCTGCCTTTCCCGAATTCGCGGGCGATTCGCCCGCTGCGAAGTTGCCCGACCCGAACGACGAATCCACTTACCACGCCAGCTCTCCCTGGCAGGACGAGCCGGATGCGGCGGAGTGGATGCGCGACTATTCGGCGCTGCTGCAATTGCGGGCGCGGTCGATTGCGCCACGCCTGCCAGGCGCGGTCAGCCTGGGCGCTTCGGCGGTGGGCGACCGCAGCGTGTTCGCCCGCTGGGAGCTGGCCGATGGCGCCCGGCTGACGGTCTACACGAATCTGGGACCCATACCGCAGACGGTGCCGGAATCGCTCATGCCCGGGCCGGACGTCTTCGCCACCCTGCTCTTCGAATCACCTGCAGGCGGGCGCGACCGCCTTGCGCAAGGTGAGCTGTGTCCGGATTGCACCGTCTGGCTGCTGGAGGAACCGGCATGAAGCGCTCCAAGCCCGAGCCGGACGGCTTATCCGCATTGGCTCTGGATGCCGGCATCGCGGAACATTGGTCGGACGCGCGCCAGCGGCCGCAACAGGTGTCGCCCGACACGTTGCGCGCGCTGCTGGCGGCCATGGACCTGCCGGCCGCCACGGCGAGCGATATCGAGGACAGCCGCCGCCGGCTGGCTGAACAGGCCGCCGATGCGCTGCCGCCGATGCTGGTGACGCGCTGCAACGCCCGCACCGTATTGCCCAAGACCGCGCGCGGGCCGTATCGCATCCTGTGCGAGTCCGGCCGCATCCTGGATGGCCACATCCAGGCCGGCGCCGACCGCGTGCCTTTCATGATCGCCCCCGACGAGCCCGGCTACCATCGCCTGCTGCTCACATCGGCCGAGGCCACGCTGGCGGTTGCACCGCAGAAGGCCCCGAGCCTGGCCGACCTGACCGGCGTGACCGGCCCGCGCTGCTGGGGTCTGGCCGCTCAGGTCTACAGCCTGCGCCAGGACGCGCGCGCCGCCGTGCCGCGCACGCACGGTTTCGGCGACTTCGGCGCGCTGCGCGAACTGGCGGTGGCCGCCGCCGAGCAAGGCGCGGACATGCTGGCCATCAGCCCGGTCCACGCGATGTACACGGCGCAGCCCGAGCGGTCCAGCCCGTACTCGCCGTCCAACCGCCTCTTCCTGAATGTGCTGTTTGCGGCGCCCGCCTCGGTGCTGGGCCAGGACGCCATGGTGCGCGCGCTGTCCGGCGTCGCGCCGGCCGAACTGAACGCGCTGGACGGGCTGGATCTCATCGACTGGCCGGCGGCCGCGGCGATCCGCCTGCGGTTGCTGCGCGCCCTGCATGCGGAATTTGCCAGCAGCGGCGCCGCCAGCCAGCGGACACGCTATGCGCAGTTCTGCGTAGACCGTGGCCAGGCGCTGCGCGACCACGCGATCTTCGAGACCCTGCATGCCGCGCACCGCGCACCGGACGGCAAGATCCCGCCGTGGCAGAAATGGCCGGCCGCCCTACGCGATCCGGCCTCTTCTCAAGTCAGACGCTTCGCGCAGGATCACGCGCTTGAGGTGGACTTTCATCAGTTTGCCCAATGGCTCGCGGCGGAAAACCTGGCCGCGGCACACACGGCGGGCCGCGAGGCCGGCATGCGGCTGGGCCTGCTTGCCGACCTGGCCGTGGGCGCCAGTCCGGACGGCAGCCATGCGTGGAGCCGGCAGGCCGACCTTATGCGCGGCATGTCGGTGGGCGCGCCGCCCGACATCTACAATCCGCTCGGACAGGGCTGGGGCCTCACCGCGTTTTCTCCGCGCGCGCTGCACACCAACGGCTACGCCGCATTCATCGAGATGCTGCGCGCGGTGCTGGCCCACACCGGCGGCGTGCGCATCGATCACATCCTGGGCATGGCGCGCCTGTGGCTGGTGCCGCAAGGCGCGTCGCCCGCCGACGGCGCCTATCTGCGCTACCCGCTGGACGAGATACTCGCGCTGATCGCGCTGGAGGCCTGGCGCCACCGCGCCTGCGCCATCGGCGAAAACCTGGGCACGGTGCCCGAAGGCTTCGACGACCGGTTGAACGACAACGGCGTGCTCGGCATGAACGTGCTGTGGTTCATGCGCCAGGCGGTGGACGCACCGCCGGTCGCGGATGCGGCAGAAGCCGTCGCCGAGGGCGCGGATGCCTCCGGCGCGCGGGCGGCCGCCGGCTTCACGCCGCCGGCCGAATGGCCCGAAAACGCCGCCGCCATGACCACCACCCACGATCTGCCGACCCTGCGCGGCTGGTGGGAAGAGCGCGACATCGACTGGCGCGTCAAACTGCATCTGCTGGGCGACGACGACGACGAGCAAAGCCTGCGCGCCGCCCGCGCGCAGGACCGTCAAGCGCTCACCCGCGCCCTGGATCCGAAGGCGGAAACGCCGCCCGGCCAGGCCCCGGTTCCCGAGCTGCTGCGCTTCGTGTCCTCCAGTCCCTGCCCGCTGCTGCTGGTGCCGATGGAGGACGTTGCGGGCGTGCTGGATCAACCGAACCTGCCCGGCACCATCGACACCCATCCCAACTGGCGCCAGCGTTTGCCGTTGAGCATCCGCGCGACCTTCGCAGACCCCGCCGCGCAGGCCCGTCTGGATGCCGCGCGCGCCGGAAGGAGACAATCTTGAGCGCACCGCAGGCCACCGCCCGCCTGCAGCTGCACGCAGGCTTCACGCTCGACGACGCGTGCGCGCAGGTGGACTACTACGCAGACCTGGGCGTCAGTCACCTGTATCTATCGCCCATCACGCGCGCGCGGCAGGGCTCCACCCACGGCTACGACGTCATCGACCACGCCATCGTCAGCCCCGAACTGGGCGGCGAGCCCGCCCTGCTCCGCCTGGCCAGCGCCGCGCGGGCGCGCGGCCTTGGCCTCATCGCGGACATCGTGCCCAACCACATGGCGGCAAATCCCGCCAACGCCTGGTGGCGCGACGTACTGGCCCATGGTCCCGCCAGCGCATTCGCGGCCTACTTCGATATCGAATGGAACCCGCTCACGCCGGCGCTGCGCAACAAGGTGCTGCTGCCCATCCTTGGCGACCCGTACGGCGCATCGCTGGAACACGGCGCCATCACGCCGCAATGGGACACCGGCGCGTCGTCCCCCGAGCTGGACGTGCATGGACAGCGCTTTCCGCTGACCCCGTCGTCCGTGCCGCGCGGCGCGGAGCGCCAGGCGTGGCTGCGCGAACATGACCCCGCGCAACCCGCCGGACGGCAGCGCCTGCATGAATTGCTGGAACGCCAGCACTACCGTCTGGCGTGGTGGCGCACCGCGCCGGACCAGATCAACTGGCGGCGCTTCTTTGAAATCAGCGAACTCGTCGGCGTGCGCGTCGAGGACGAGGGCGTGTTCGACGACGTGCACGCGCTGGTCCTGCGGCTGTACGCCCAGGGTGTGCTGGACGGTCTGCGCATCGACCATATCGACGGCCTGGCAACGCCGGGCGGGTACTTGCGCCGGTTGTCGGCACGGCTTGCCGACGCCAACGCCAACCGTCCCGCGGCGCTGCGCCAGGAGCAGCCCTACCTGGTTGTCGAAAAAATCCTGGCGCATGACGAGGCGCTGGACCCGCGATGGCTGACCGACGGCACCACGGGCTACGACTTCATGGATCAGGTAAGCGCGGTGCTGCACGACCCGCAGGCCGAGGCGCCGCTGCAGGCGTTTTGGCGCACCCTGACCGGCGACGACCGCGACGCCGCCGAGCAGCTGCGCGCGGCGCGGGTGCGCATGCTTGCCCGGCATTTCCCGGCGGAACGGCAAGCGCTCGTGCGCTGCCTGGAACAGATCGCCGCCCGCGATGTGCGCACGCGCGACTGGACCGCCACGGCGATCGACCGCGCGTTGAGCGCCCTGCTGGCCGCCTTTCCCGTCTACCGCACCTATGCGGAGGACGAGGGCCGCAATCCGGCCGACGCGCAGCAGCGAGAGGTCGCGGTTCAAGGCGCCGCGACGGCGATGGCGGCCCGCGAAGGCTCGGCCGACGCCACCTTGCTGGCGCAACTCGCGCAATGGCTCAACGGCGAAACGGACCATCCCACCGCCCTGCGCCGCTTCCAGCAGTTGACCCCGCCCCTGGCCGCCAAGGCGTTGGAAGACACGCTCTTCTACCGTTACGGACCGCTGCTGTCGCGCAACGAGGTGGGCGCGTCGCCTGCGTGCTTCAGCCTATCGGCCGAAGATTTCCATGCCGCCTGCGCGGCCCGCGCACGCACCCATCCCCGCGCCATGCTCGCCACCGCCACGCACGACCACAAGCGCGGCGAAGACACACGGATGCGGCTGGCCGTTCTGACCGAAATGCCCGAGCGCTGGCAGGAGGCCGCGCGCGGCTGGATCGACGCATTGCCCGGCGGCATGACGCGGGCAGACCGCTACATGCTCATCCAGACGCTGATCGGCGCCTGGCCCTGCGAGTGGCGTGCGGATCCCCCCGACTGGTCGCCCGACGCCCTGCAAGCGTGGCTGGACCGGATCGGCCAGTGGCAGGAAAAGGCGCTGCGCGAGGCCAAGCTGCACACCAGCTGGACCGATCAGGATCCTACGTACGAAGCTGCCGCAAAAGAATGCCTGGCGTGGCTGGGCGGCGACCCCGAAGGCCGCCGCGTGCTGGCCAGCATTGCCGCCTTCGCCCTGGAGATTGCGCCCGCGGGCATGGTCAACAGCTTCACGCAGACGCTGCTGCGCAACACCTTGCCCGGCGTGCCGGATCTGTATCAGGGAACCGATCTGTGGGATTTCAGCCTGGTCGATCCGGACAACCGCAGGCCGGTCGACTACGCGTTGCGTGCGAAGCTGCTCGCTGACGGATCACGCGATGTGGCAATAGACCTGTCCGAATCGGCGTGGCGCACCGGCGCGGTCAAGCAGGCGCTGATCCACCGGCTGCTTCTGGCCCGCCAGCGCACCCCTGCGCCCTTCACGGGTGGGCAGTTCCACTCGGTCGCGGCCGAAGGCGCCCAAGCCGGCCACGTGCTGGCGTATGTGCGGCAACACGATGGTCAGACGGCCCTCATCGTCGCGGCACGGACTTGTGCCCTGCATTTGGCCGGGTATGCGCTTGGCGACGCGGCTGGGGCGCGCGCGTTCTGGGCCGGCACGACGCTGCAATTGCCGGCAGGCAGTCCTGGCCTGTCGCTGCATGACGCCTTGACCGGCCGCCGTGTGCGCACGGATGCGGGCGGCCTGCTGCCCATCACGGAACTGCTGCGCGACGGACCTGCGGTGCTGTGCCTGTCGGCGTAGTTGCAGACGTAATTCGGCCCCGGCTGCGCCACGGAGAGCGAACGCGGCCGGGGCCGTCAGGCACTACGCGCTGAGCCGCGCGCTGGTCACGCGGCCGGCGTAGTCAGCGCGTTTAGCGCTGATTCCTGTTTTGCTGATCCGAAGTCTGACCTTGCTGATTACGGTCTTTCTCCATCTTCTCGCCAGCTTGGCCGGGCTGCTGACCCGGCTGGTTACGGTCCCGAGGGTTCTCCTGGGATTGCTGCTTTTGCGGTTGCTTCTGCTGGTCGGGTTGATTCTGGTTGGCCATCACACGTCTCCTAGTAGGCGGAGATATTCCGCATGGACCATAGAGCAACCCGCGTGCCTGACACCCCCTGCGCCGGGAAGCGCCAGACATGGTTTCTGGGGGACGGAAGCGAAGGCGGAAAAAGCCGCCCCGATCGGTAAAAACTACCGTTGCACGAGCGCTAGAGCAGCGCGGTATGCACGGCGGCGCGGCTCGATTCGGCATCCTGGCCGGAACCATCGAACGCGTCCAGCCACGACGACGCGTAGGCGGCAGGCGCTGCCAGCGGCTCTCCGCCGTCGCGCTGCGTACGCAGGCGAAGGATCAGTTCGTCCAGCGGCATGGGACGGCCCAATGAAAAGCCCTGCCCGTAGCGGCAGCCCGCCGCGCGCAGGGCGGGAATGTCGGCCACGTTCTCCACGCCTTCGGCGACCACGCGCCAACCCAGACGGGTAGCCAGTTCCGCGGCGGTACGCAGGACTTCGAAGGCCACGGCGCTGCGGCGCATGCGCGTGACGAAATACTGGTCGATCTTCACTTCGGATAGCGGCAGCGCCGACAGCAGCTTAAGCGAAGCATGGCCGGTGCCAAAGTCGTCCAGGCTGACTTCGCAGCCCGCCTCTTCCAGACGCAATAGCGACGCGCGCAGCACGTCCAGGTCGTGTATGGGCTCGTCTTCCGTCAATTCCACACGCACCAGCGACGGCGGCAATTCCGCGGCCCGCACGCGGTCCAGCAGGAAGTCGACACAGCGCATTTCCGACAGCGTCGTGGCCGGCGCATTGATCGCCAGCGGCACGGCCACGCCCACGCGGCGCAGCGTCTGGAGCGCGTCGATGACCCGCACGCACACGCGTTCAAACAGCATGCAGTCCAGCCCGAGCCGATTCACCGCAGGGATGAAATCGCTGGGCATCACGATGCCCAGCTGCGGGTGCTGCCAGCGCACCAGCGCTTCGGCGGAAACGATGCGACCGGTCAGCAGGTCGACTTGCGGCTGCAGGAGCACTCGCAGCCCGTCCCTGCCGGTGATCATGGCAGTGATTTCCGCGTCGCTGACCACGGGATCTTGGCAAGACTCTGTATTTGACATGGCTTGCTCCGGTGGTGCCCCGACGGCTTGCCTGCGCTGTCCGGGCGCAGATCGGGACACGATATCGACGCATTCTGCGCCCTCCGCGCCATAAAGTCACACATATGTAACCATCAGTGTTAAGGTGCGCAAATTCATGTTTGGCGCGGCTTTGCGGGCGACTCGTTTGCCCGTTGCGGGCCGGTTGCCGGGCTTGCCCCGCATTCGCCCGCCACTGTCTTGTCGACATGGTAGGGTTGCCGTCTTTCGGCCTTGCTCCGCCCCTTTCCCGCTGCACTTCATCCGCGTGACTAGTTTGCTTACCCGTTGGCGCGCCTCGCTGCGCAATGTCCTGTGGCTCGATGCCCTGCAAGCCGCCGCCATCAGCGCGGCCCCCGTCATCCTAGCCGTGCTGATTCACGAGCCGCGCCTGGGCTGGACCGCCATCGCGGCGTTCTGGGCCTGCTTCGGCGACCCCGGCGGCCCCTTGCGCAAGCGCGCCGGCTCGATGCTGGCGTTGGGCCTGATCGGGGCGCTGTTCTGCCTGCTGGCCAGCGCCAGCGCGTCGCATCTGTGGTTGCTGCTGCCGCTGACCTTTGTCTGCTGCACCTTCGGCGGGCTATTGCGGGTGCTGGGCCCCGCTGCCGCCATCGTGGGCACGCTGCTGTCGGCCGGCTTTGTCGTGGCCGCCGAGCTGCCGGCGCCGACGCTCCAGGAAAGCCTCTGGTACACGCTGTTCTTCCTGGCTGGCGCGGCGTGGGCGATCTTGATGACGGCGCTCGTCTGGCGTCGCCGGCCCTGGAAGGACGCGACCCACGCGGTCGCCCACTGCTACCGGGGCCTCGCCGATTTCTCCGATGCGCTGGCCCGCATGTACTCCGGCCTGGCGCCCGCGGCGGGCCCGCAGGCCTGGAGCGCCGTCGTCCGGCCCCAGCGCAGCGCCCAGCGCGCCGCCCTGGAAGCCGCCCGCGTCCGGATCCGCGAGGTGCTCGACGCCCGCCCGTCGCGCCGGGCCCGCGCCCATCAACTGCTGTACCTGCTGGATAGTGCCGAGGACAGCTTCATCGCACTGGTCGCCGCCGCCGACCTGCTGGAATCCAACGCCCCGCGCTGGCTGGGCCGCAGCGCCGGGGCGCACCTGTCGCACGCGTTGCATCGCTACGCCAGCGTCTGCAACGCCATCGCCAGCACCTCCGACGTCAGCGACGCCAAGCAGGCCGAATGCCTGCACGAGCGCCTGGCGCACTACAACGCCGGACTGCGCGACCTGCGCGGCGGCGCCATGGCGTACGCGCCGGACCTTGCCACCGTGGTGCCGGTGCTGGACCGTCTGCTGCACACCGCGCAGGCGGTCACGCAATCGCTGTTCGACCTCGCCGCCGCCCCGGCCGCGCCCGCGCACCGCGCCAGCGAAGCGAGCGGCGCGCGGCAGGCCTGGCGCACGCTGCGCCAGAACCTGCGATTCGAATCCGACGCCTTTCGCCATGCGCTGCGGGTCGGCGTGGGCGCCACCATTGCGGTGGCGCTGTCCAAGACATTCGCCGTCAACCACGGCTACTGGATGTCGCTGACGCTGGTCTTCATTCTGCAGCCCTACTTTGCGACGACCTGGCAGCGCACGGTCGAGCGCGTGGTTGGCAGCGTGGCCGGCGCCATCGGCGCCTCGTTGCTGGGACTTTTTCTCACCACGCCCCTATCCGTGGCGCTCGCGGTCCTGCCCATCGCGCTGGGCACGTTCGCCGCGCGCACCGTCCATTACGCGCTTTTCACCTTCTTTTTGACGTCGCAGTTCGTGCTGGTCAGCCACATCCAGCAGCCCGAGATCTACGAACCCACGCTGGCCGCGCTGCGCGCGTTCAACAGCGTGCTGGGCGGCATTCTGGCGCTGCTTGTGGGCTTTCTGGTCTGGCCGGAAAAAGAGCCGCGGCAGCTGGCCGGCGCCTTGACCCGCGCGCTTCAGCGGCATGCGGACTACGCGCTGGCCCTGGCGCAGGACAAGAGCGGCGACGACGCCTCCCGCGACATTGTGGGACTGCGTCGGCTTGCCTGCCTGTCGGCCGACAACGCCGAGGCGTCCCTGCAACGGCTCCAGCAGAATCCGGTGCATCGCGAACGGAACGTGGACACCGCCGTGAACCTGCTCAACGCCATGCGCCGCATCACGGCCGCGGGCACCGTGCTGGAAATCCAGCCAGCGCTGCCGCCCGAGTCCCCGCAAGCAGCCGCGCTGCGGGACTACGGCGCCGTGCTGGCACACGTACTGCATCCGGAAGGCCCCGCCCCCATGCACGAGGCACGCGGCCTGGGCGTGCCCGCAGTCATCGCCGCCGCCGAGCCGGCGCTGGCCGCGCCGCTCGACCGCATCGCGCAGCAGGCGCGGCAGATTCGCCAATTGCGCGACCGCGTGCAACGCGACCCGGCGCCGCAATAGCGGCTTGCATTGAGCCGGCGGGGTGAAACTCCAACCGGCTTGACGCGCATCAATGGAGCGCTCCGGTTAAACGGCAACCATACGGACATGGCTTGTTTAACCAAGGAGGCCCTCCATGTACCGCCGCATTTCCGTCCACCTGGACCACGGGTTTGACTGCAAGCGCCGCACCGCGCTGGCGCTGGAACTGGCCAAGCGCCACAAGGCCGAACTGGTGGGGGTCTACGCCAGCTCCGCGCCGCCACAGTATTACTACGGCGAATCCGTCATGATGTCGCGCTCGCTCAACATCATGAAAAACCTGCAGGCCCAGAACCGGGGCGAGGTACAAAACGCCTTTCTGGAAGCCGCCGCCATCGCAGACGTACCGGCCGTCGTCCGTGCCGGTGAATCCTCGCCCAGCGCCACCGTCGCCCTGCACGGCCGCGCCAGCGACCTCATCATCGTCAGCCAGCAAAACCGCGACGACGTCGAGGCCGCGCACGAAAACGAATTCGTCGAACAAACCCTGCTGACCGCGGGCCGCCCCGTCATGGTCGTGCCGTCCAGCGGCGAATTCCCGGTCGTCGGCGATCGCGTCCTGCTTTGCTGGGACGGCAGCCGCGAAGCCGCCCGCGCGTTGGCCGACGCCACCCCGCTGCTACAGGGCGCCTCGCACGTGGTCGTGCTGACCATGGACGAAGGCGCGGCCACCCGCAACGTCGAATCCATCGCCTTCGAAGACCTGGCCACCTACTGCGTGGCGCACGGCATTCCCGCGCCCGACCACGTGCGCCGCGACATCAAGGGCGTCGGCGTCGGCAGCACCATCCTGAATGCCGCCGCGGATTACAGCGCCGACCTGATCGTCATGGGTGCGTACGGCCACAGCAAGTTCCGGGAATGGGCCATGGGCGGCGCCACGGCGTCCATTCTGAAGAGCATGACCGTGCCGATCATGTTCTCGCACTGACGAGGCGGCCGAGCGGCTTCACGCCGCCACGAGCTGCGCGTCGCGCACCGGCGTCAGAACAGGTTTGCCGCCAAAGTGCGCCGTGGCGTTTTCCAGAAACAGGGCAACGGTTGCCGCCACCGCTTCGGGCGACCGTCCCGCGCTATGCGGCGTCAGCACCACGTTGTCCAGCCGCTTCAACGCATCGGGAATGGTCGGCTCGCCGTCCACCACATCCAGTCCCGCGCCGGCGATGCGCTTGTCAGCCAGCGCTGCAATCAACGCGTCCGTATCGACCACGCTGCCGCGCGCGATATTGATCAGATACCCGTCCGGACCCAGCGCTTCCAGCACGCCGGCGTCCACCAGATGATGCGTGCCGGCGCCGCCGGGCGTAGCCACCACCAGGAAATCGGACTCAGCCGCCAGCGCGCGCGGATTGTCGAAGTACGTATAGCCGGATTCCGGTCGGGCGCGGCGGTTGTAGTACCCCACGCTCATGCCAAAGCCGTTCGCGCCCCGGCGGGCGATTTCCAGGCCGATCGTGCCCAGGCCCAGAATGCCCAGTCGCTTGCCGCTGACCTGCGGACCCATGAAGCCGCTCCAGTGCCCCTGCCGGACCCAGGCGTCGGCCTGCGGCAGCCGGCGCGCGGCGCCCAGCAGCAGCGCCATCGCGTGGTCGGCCACGGACACGGCATTGGCGCCCGGACCATTCGTGACCTGGATGCCGCGCGCGTGCGCCGCCGCAAGGTCGATATTTTCATAGCCAACGCCCAGCGAGCACACGATGCTCAATTGCGGCAGCGCGGCCATTTCGTCGGCGCGCAAGCCGGTGGCGCCGCGGGTCAGCACGGCGCGGATCTCGGCGCCATGGTCCTGGATGGCCTGGGCGCGTGTTTGGTCGGTGGTGGCGACGATTGGGCGAAAGCCCTGGGATTCGATGACGGGAAGATAGTCCTGAACGCTGTCGATCAGGATCAGTAAGGGGATGCTCATGTCGGGGCTGCGGGTCTAGGTAGGTTGCTGCTGAAACCCGCAAATCTTACGCCCGACGCGGCGTACGCGCCAGGACGGGCGCCCTTGGGCGTCCATCCTGACGGCAGCCAGCCGAACGCAAGCAGCATCCGGCGGCCCTCAGCGTGTCATGGCGCTATATGCGTCCCATCAGCAGCAACACAATGAGCACCACGACGACGATGCCCAAGAGGCCGCTGGGGTAGTAGCCCCAGCCGCGGCTATGCGGCCAAGCGGGCACGGCGCCGATAAGCAGCAGGATCAGGATGATCAGCAGGATGGTCGACATAATGACTCCTTGGTTTTTGTTGATTCGAGTTGTTCAGGGGCGTAGCGTCAGGCGTCTTTCGGCGGCACGATTTCCTTGACGGGCGGGGACAGCGGGGGAAGATCCACGTCCGGCTCATCGGTATCCGGATCCACGGGCAGATCGCCCGGCGGCGAGCCGGGCGGAATCGGATCCGGCTTCGGCGGCACATGTAGTTGCAGGACGGTTTGCATTGCACTCTCCTGTGAAGATTCTCTCGCTGGCGGCGCTGCCGGCCCGGTGCGGGTGACGGCGGCACGATTGCCAACCCGCTCTTCAGCAAGCGCCGTGCCCAAACCCGGCGGCCGCCCGCCGCGGCTTGGCCGGGAACGCGGCATGCTGGGTGCGGGCGCTACCGCGCGCACCCGGAGATTGAATGAGCACCCGCACGCAAAAGGACCCGGATCCGCTGCCCGTCGAAGAGGCGGCGCTGACCTATGTGGATGACACGCAACCCGGCTACACCCGCGTGCGGGTCAACGCCCATACGTTTCATTACCTGGATCAGAAAGGCGCTCGCGTCACCGACGAATCCGAAATCCAGCGCATCAACGCCCTGGCGATTCCACCGGCCTACGAAAACGTGTGGATCTGCCCGCTGAAGGATGGGCATCTGCAGGCCACGGGGCGCGACGCGCGGGGCCGCAAGCAGTATCGGTACCACCAGGACTGGACGGCGGTGCGCGACGCCACCAAATACAAAAACCTGCTGTCATTCGGTCACGCCCTGCCCGGCATCCGGCGCCAGGTCGAGCGCGACATGAAAATCCCCGGCCTCACGCAGGACAAGGTGATCTCCGTACTGGTGCGCCTGCTGGAGATCACGCTGATCCGCATCGGCGGACGCGAATACGCGCGAGCCAACAAATCGTATGGCCTGACGACGCTGACACGCCGGCACACGACCGTGGCCGGCAGCCGCTTCCGGTTCCGTTTTCAGGGCAAGAGCGGCGTGCCGCACGACGTGACAGTCACGGACCGGCGGGTCGCGCGCATCATCAAGCAGTGCCTGGACATTCCCGGCCAACAGCTATTTCAGTATCTGGATGGAGACGGCGCCAAGCACCCGGTCGATTCGGGCGCGGTCAACGCCTATCTGCGCAACGCGGGCGGCGGCGAATACACGGCGAAACACTATCGCACCTGGGCCGGCTCCGTGATGGCCTATGCCGCGCTGCAGGGGCGCCAGGCCGACGACGAGCGCCGCGCCAGGCAGGAGGCTGTCGACGTGATCAAACAGGTCTCGAAACGCCTGGCCAATACGCCGGCCGTCTGCCGCGCGTGCTACGTGCACCCGGCAATCATGGAGGCTTACCTGACCGGCACGCTACCGGCCCGCAAGGCCGCCCCGGCGGGTCCTCGCGGGCTCAGCGCCGACGAGCGGCGCCTGCTCGCGTTCCTGCACGACCAGCAGGCGGCCGATGACTAATCAGAAAATCGACGAGCGCGCGTTCTTGGCGCGAGGTTGCGGTGCAGAGCCGTCGGCCCAGTTCGACTCGGTCTTGTTGTCGACCACTTCGCGCTTGTCGCGCGCGGCCTCATCGGGCGTGTCGGCGTCGGGTTTATCCGGTAGATTCGGCACGTCGACGGGACCGCCCGGCGGCAGTATCTTAGCGTTGTCCTGCGTGGATTTGTCGGCGCGCGCCGACGGGGTGGATTTGGGTGCGGACGAAGGTTTCATGGTGATCTCCTGCCTTTGCGAACCTTCATCCTACGGCCCCTCGCCCGCGGGAAAAACTGTCAAGACCTTCAAATTGCAAGCGGATGTGCCGCAGGGCGCCCTGCCCTTGTGTGGCTGCGCGGCCTCGGCCGCTCACAAGGAGATGCAATGCGAGACCCAAACTTCGAACAATGTGTGCAAGCCTGCTACGAATGCGCAGTGGCGTGCGACCAGTGCGCCGCCAGCTGCCTGCGGCAGAACCCGGCGCAGCTCAGGGCCTGCATCGCCCTGTGCACCGATTGCGCGGCGGTCTGCCGGCTATGCGCGGCCATGCTGGCCCGCGAAGGCGAGTTCGCGCAGGCGCTGTGCACCCTGTGCGCGCTGGTCTGCGACGCCTGCGCCAGGCAGTGCTCCACGCACGAATCCGAAAAATGCCAGATCTGCGCAGGCGCGTGCATCGCCTGCACGCTGGCATGCCGAGACATGGTCGAGGCGTAAGCCTCGCCCCGCCACGCAGCCGCCCGGGCCGGCCGCGACGGCGCATTTTCCGCCCGACAGTCAAGGAGCTTTCGATGGCCACGACGAACACCCCTATGCCTTCCGACTTCCCCGAGAACGGCCCCGACAATCGTGGCGCCTACCGGCGCTCGCGGCATCCGGAAAGCTGGATCGACGAGCTGGAAGCCACGCTCAGCGACAGCTCGGCAACGGACCTTGAGGCCTTGAAGGCGCGCTTGGGCGACCAGCTTCAAGCCACGCGTCAAAGCCTGCGCGACGCGTCCGACAACGCGCATGACCTCATGCGCGAAACCCTGGATTGCACCGAGGAATATATCCATGCGCGCCCCTGGCAGGCGGTCGGGCTGGCGGCGGGCGCGGCGTTTCTGCTCGGCATCATTGTCGGGCGCCAGTAGACGGTTCGACGCGGCCGCCGGGAACGGCGTTTGCTTGACTCCCGGGCGCAAGGCGCATCCCGCGCCGCCCAATGGGAGAGAACATGAGCACACCCAAAAGCGCCCAGACCGGCGACCGCCCGCATCCCACGCCGCCCATGCCGGGCCAGCACCTGGACGAACAGCCAGGCGTTGAAGCCGACATGGTGCTCAAACCGCAGTACCAGGCGCCCGGCTACAAAGGCAGTGGCAAGCTGCAGGACAAGGTGGCCATCATCACCGGTGGCGACTCCGGCATCGGCCGCGCCGTCGCGGTCCTGTTTGCCCGCGAAGGCGCCGACGTCGCGGTGCTGTACCTGGACGAACACGAAGACGCCAGGGAGACCAGCCGCGCGGTGCAAGCCGAGGGCCGCCAATGCCTGCTGATCCCGGGCGACGTGCAGGACGCGGCCTTTTGCAACGAAGCGGTGGCGCAGGTCGCCAAGCACTTCGGCAAGCTCGACATCCTGGTCAATAACGCCGCGTACCAGCTGCACACCGAAACGCTGCCGGAAATCAGCGACGAGAAATGGGACAAGACGCTGCGCACCAACATCACCGGCTATTTCTACATGGCGCGCGCGGCGCTTGAACACTTGAAGGCGGGCGACGCCATCATCAACACGGGCTCGGTCACGGGCCTGAACGGCAGCGCCAAGCTGCTGGACTATTCTTCAACCAAGGGCGCGATCCATGCCTTCACCCGATCGCTGGCCGCCAATCTTGCCGAGCAAGGGATACGCGTGAACGCGGTGGCGCCTGGTCCCGTGTGGACGCCGCTGAATCCGGCCGACCGAAGCGCCGAAGAGATCAAGGCGTTCGGCGAAAAGACCGATCTGGGTCGCCCCGCGCAGCCCGAGGAAATCTCGCCGGCCTACGTCTTTCTGGCATCGCCCGAATGCTCGAGCTACATCACCGGGATCGTGCTGCCGATCACCGGCAGCGCGGGCGACTGAGCACCTGCATCACCGTCCACGCCGGCATCCCCCGCTTCGGTCTTCACTTTTCCGGCACGACCGAAGCCGGGGCGGCGCGCGACGCTGGAGACACTGGCGGCGCTTCGCCCTTCGGCGCGGGGTGGATCTTTTCGCCATTGACGGCCGGTTCACGCTGTAGCGCGCGGCTCATTGCATAGTGGTCGCTCAGCATCGGCAAGGTACGGACCGCAAAGTCGCGCACCTGCGCGTCCTCCGACGCTTTCGCCGCCGTCTCGAACAGGCGGTTCGCGGTGGCGTGCGCGTCGACGGCGGCCTTCTGGATGTAAAGCTGATCGAATGCCGCGCCAGTCTTGCCGCCCAGCTCATGTAGCGTCGCGCGTTCGGGCTCGGCCGGCTGATCCGGCAGCGACACGTTTTTCGAGGCAGCCAGCGCCTTCAGTTCCTTGTTCACGGCGGAATGCTGTTCCAGCATCTTCGCCGCAAAAGCGCGCACCTGTGCATCCTGCGCGCGCTTGCCGGCCAACTCGGCGGCCTGCACTTCAAACAGGCCTGATCCCGACGCGGCCTGCAGGAATCGGGCGTCGGACGCAGCCAGTTCGGCGGCGTGGCTCAGATGGCCGGCGCCCGCCAGGACAACCGCCGCGGCCACGGCCGCCAGCGAGGGAATGGTAAATGGCTTCATTGTTCTGTCTCCGTGAGCGGCCGCTTGGCCTTCAGTTCGCGGTAGTGGGCGCTTCGACGCGGCGCGGCGGATCCAGCGGATCGAAATCCTGCCACTTGCCATCCTGCCAGCGGCCGTTCGCCCGCTCGATATCCGTGCCGCCCGCCGCGCGCAGGATCTGGCGCGCCTGCTGCTCGCGGCCGATTTCCACATGCAGCGCCAGCATCACCCCGGCCTGTCGCACCGGCGGGTGGGATTTCTCGGGTTCGCCGGGCGCCGCGCGCACGCGCTTCTTTCGGCCGATCACCCACATGGCGCCCGCCAGCGCCCCGATATAGGCGCCCACACCGGCCGCCGCGATGGTGATGAAGATCGACGCGGCAAATTGCGCGGCAATCATTCCCGCCACCAGGGCAAACACCAGACCCAGCAGCGACGCACCGGCGACCGCGCCGAAATGCCCGCCTTTGGCGTCCGGGTCCGCGACGCGGTCGCCGCCGAGCGGAAAGCGCCCGTGCTCGCCGGCGATGCTGACGTAGAACGTGTGGATGTCGTCCTCGGTATAGCCCTCGGCAAACAGCTTCTGGGCGGCCAGCGTGGCTTCGTCGAAGGTCTGGAACCGTGCAGCGACAATCAAGGACATGACGATCTCCCGGTAGAAAATTCCCCAAGCAGGAGCAACTTCCATACCTGCCCCGCTCCGACCGCGTCCGGTTCTCGCGGTTGATCCTCCCCTTCGGCATGGCGCTTGCTGCCATGCCGCGACGAAATGCAACGCTCACGACCATTGCGTGTCCGCACCCGTCCTTATCCGGAGATTGCCATGCCCCGTATTCCCGACACTGACCTTAACCCCGACGACAGCGGCCGGCCCGACCTGGGTCCCAGCGACTCCTCGGATTCCGCCAGCGATCTGCCGTTTGACCGCCGGCACACCGACAGCGATTCCCAGGCGACCGGCGAACGCGAAAGCGTGGAACCGGACTTCGAGGACGACGACGGCGCGGACGTCGCGACCGATCGCATCACGGACGCCGACGAAGCCGGCATCTCGCGCGATGCGCCCGACCCGGTCCGCAACGGCGGCTAGCTCCTACGCATCAACGGCTCGGATCCCTGAACGCCCCGCGCCGCCCCAAAGAGGAAAGACGATGGAAATTTCCCGTAGTGAGGAGGTGTTTGCCGATGCCCGTCCCGATGAGCGGGAGCCGTTGACAGACGTGTTGCCAACGCCGGTACCGCTGGCATTCACGGAAGATGGCCGCGACAGCCCCAGGCGCAGCCTGTCCGCGCTGGACTGGACGGCGCTCATCGCCGTGGTGGCGGGCGGTTTGAACAGCGGCTTGATCGCCGCCGTTAATCTGGATGTAATTGCGAAAATGTTGCCGCATGCCGCGGCGGCGCGTGTCGTCTATGCCCTGATCGGGATTGCGGCGTTGTACTGCGTCGTGCTGCTGTTCCGCCTGGCCGATGATCTGAGCGAAGCGCCCCGTTGAACGTATTCAACGTAGGCGCCCGCCCGGCACCATTGCGCGGGGACAATCGCGTCACTGCCCTGCGGGCCGCTTGCCTGGATACTGTCCGCCCTCTTCATACTCGGCCCCCTTGCGGTTCGGCGCCTTGTCCGATTCGCGCTTGTAGGGCTCATCCTTGTTGGTCGGTTTGTCAGCTCCGAACTGCCCGCTCTGGTTGGACGCGTCCGTGTCGTCCTTCGGGGTGTTGGCCTTGGACTTTCCGGGCTGCTGTTCGTGTTGGGTCGTCATGAATGCTCTCCTTGAAGCGCGCCCCGCCGAGGATGGCGGCCGGGCCGCCACGCTATGCGCAAGCGCCGTGCCTGACGGCGCCGGGCACGGCGCTTGCTCTGACCCTTGTCGGGTCCGCCAACTATCGGGACCACTTTCCAAAGGAGTCAGTCATGAAGCTGTCCAAAACGATTTGCCCCGCTTTTGCCCTGTGCTTTTCGGTTCTCGCGTTCCAGGCCTCCGCGCAGACTGGCGCCGCCGGCATGCGCACGGATGATCAGATCGACAACCAATACAAGATGGACAGGAAGCAATGCGACGGCATGAAGGGCAACCAGAAGGACGTCTGCCAACAACAGGCCGAAGCCACGCGCGACAAGGCCAAGGCAGACGCCAAGGCCGCGAAGGAAAAGGCCGAGGCCTCGCATGACGCGGCAAAAACGCGCAACGATGCCGACTATAAAGTCGGCAAGGAAAAGTGCGATGCCATGTCCGGTAATGCCAAGGACGCCTGCATGGCCGACCTGAAGACCCGCTACAACAAATAAGCGGTCTTAAGCGGATTCCCGGGACGGCCCGCCCGTCCGTGAATTCTCGCTCGGCAGCGGATAACCCGCTGCCGCGTATTCCTCCAGCCGGTTGTAGAGCGTCTTGGGACTGATGCCCAGCACGGCAGCCGCCTGCTTCTTGACGCCGTTGCAGCGCTCAAGCGTTGCCAGGATGAGACGCCGATCGGCCTCGGCCAGCGTCTCGCCGACGGGCACGCTGACCTGGCCGCCAGGCGACTCGCCACCGGGCGAGACCTGCGGCACCAGCATCTCCAGATCCAGCACGTCGCCATCCGCCATGATGAACGCGCGGCGAACGAAGTTCTTCAGTTCGCGCACGTTGCCCGGCCATTCGTATTGCTCGAGCGCCGCAGCCGCATCGGGCGAAAACGCCTTGGTCTTGCCGGACTCTTCGTTGAGCGTCTGCAGGAAACGCTGCGCCAGAAACTGGATATCGCTGCCGCGATCGCGCAGCGCCGGCAGCTCGATGGGAAACACGCTCAGCCGGTAGTACAAGTCTTCGCGCAGCTTGCCTTCCTGCACGGCCTGTTCCGGATTACGGTTCGTGGCGGCCACCACGCGGATGTCGCACGCGATCTCTCGGTTGGTCCCCACGCGCATGAACTGCCCGGTTTCCAGCACGCGCAGCAGCTTGACCTGCAAGTCAAGCGGCATCTCCGTGACTTCGTCCAGGAACAGCGTGCCGCCGTCCGCGCGTTCGAAGTAACCCTTGTGCTGGCGGTCGGCGCCGGTAAAGCTGCCGCGCTCGTGGCCAAACATTTCGCTTTCGATCAGGTTGGGCGAAATCGCGCCGCAGTTGACCGCGATAAACGGCCGCTGCCGGCGCGGACTGAGTTCGTGGATGGCATGGGCGGCCAGTTCCTTGCCGGTACCGCTTTCGCCGATCAGCAAGGTGGTGACCGTGGTGGGCGCCACGCGCCCGATCTGGCGGTATAGCGTCTGCATCCGTTCAGACTTGCCAAACAGCTTGCCAAAACGGCCTGGTTCCTCGAACGGGGTGCCGGGCAACTCGCCGCCCGAATTGATCATGATGCGCTTGAGGATTTCTTCCAGGCGCTCCATGCAGATCGGCTTGACCAGATAGTCGGTCGCACCCAGGCGCAAGGCCTGGACGGCGTTGTCGACAGTACCGTGCCCGGTCATCACCACGACTTCAGCGCTGCTCGCGGCAACGTTCTTGAAAATGTCCATGCCGCTGCCACCCGGCAGCCGGACGTCCGTCAGCACCAGGTCCGGCGCTTGCCGTTCGAGCTGGATCAGGGCGTCCTTGACGCTGGCCGCCAAGGCCACCGAAAACCCGCTATCGCGGCCGATTTCGGCCAGTGTTTCCCGAATCGCATCGTCGTCATCGACGATCAGCAGGTGAGGCATGCTATCTCCGTATCCCTTCTATAACTGTGAGAATAGTCACTATGGGGTCGGGCGGCGCAAATATTTGCCCGTTTCGACCAACGTTTTCCAATACTTGCAACTCGTCGCAATCAGACGGCAGCCGGCCCTCTACGATGGAGCTGCAGGCCCGCTTCCGGGACTAGGGATCATGTATGGCCAGTCGAAATACCGCTACGCGCGCTACCGCGCCTTCGCCCACTTCCGTTTTCGCAGACACCAGCGGCATGTCGCCGCAAATGCGTAAGCTGGGGAGTCAGATCTCCCTTGCCGCCGCCACCGATGCAAGCGTGTTCATTATCGGTGAAAGTGGCGCGGGTAAGGAAATCGTTGCGCGCGCCATCCACGATGCGAGCGATCGCCGCGACCAGCCCTTCGTGGCGGTCAACTGCGGCGCGATCAGCGGATCGTTGGCGCATGCGGAACTCTTCGGCCACGAGAAAGGCAGCTTCACCGGTGCCGTGTCCCAGAACGCCGGCTATTTTGAATTTGCCAGCGGCGGCACCCTGTTCCTGGACGAAGTCACGGAAATGCCGCCGGACATGCAGGTGCACTTCCTGCGTGTGCTGGAAGTGGGTACGTATCAGCGCGTGGGCGGCACGGATGTGCTGCGCGCCAACGTGCGCGTCATCTGTGCCAGCAACCGGGATCCGGCCGCCTCGGTCGCGGACGGCCGGCTGCGTCAGGATTTCCTGCACCGCCTGCTCGTGATTCCGCTGCGCGTGCCGCCGCTGCGCGAGCGCGGCGACGATGCCCTGCTGCTTGCAAAGCAATTCCTGGACACGCTCAATGCCCAGCACGGGACGCAAAAGACGTTTTCCCCGCACATGCTGGAAGCGATCAAGGCGCACGACTGGCCGGGCAACGTGCGCGAGCTGCGCAACGTGATCCAGCGCGCCTACATCATGGCCGATACCGAGCTGGACGCCGAATTGCTGTCGCGCAACCGGGGCCCCAATCAGGCCCAGATGCGCGAAGGATCGCTGAACTTTCCCGTGGGCATGCCCCTCGGCCGCGCCCAGCGCGAGTTCATCCTGGCCACGCTGGCGCATCATGCCGGCGACAAGCGCCTGGCTGCCGAGACGTTGGGCGTCAGTCTGAAGACGCTGTACAACCGTCTGGATGTCTATGAAAAGGACGAGCCCGAAGCGGCCGCCTGAGCAGTTCTTACCACCCCCTTTGTAATAGTCTCCCAGCACGCCGCGTTCCCGACGCGGCTTCGCCCCGCGCACAAGGCTGGCACGATCTTTGCGTCTACAAGAGGAATGAGCCGCCTTCCGGCGGCTGCCCCTTCAGGAGACTCGATTGGGCCACCCGATGCAAGAACTTCGCCTGCGCCAGCAAATGACGCTGGCGCCGCGTCTGCAACAATCCGTCAAGCTGCTTCAGATGTCGGCGTTGGAGTTCACGACGGCGGTGCAACACGCGCTTGCCACCAACCCATTTCTTGAAGATCCGGACGAGTCGGAGCCCGAGGCGGCCTCGGCCGCACCGGGCGCCCGCGGCGAGACCACTGAGGCCGATGGACAGCCCGCGCCGGAGCCCGTGGCGGCGTCGGAAAGCCCGGACGTCGGTGAGCCGCCGCCCGACGCGCCCGCCTACTCCGGCGACTACCCCACGCACGCCCCGTCCGGCGGCGACAGTGACCTGGGCCAATGGGCCTGCGCCAACGTGTCGATGCGCGATCGCCTGTCCTTCGAACTGGGCAACTACAACCTGCAGCCGCGCGACCGCCTGTTGGCCGAATTCATCGTCGACGCGCTGGACGACGACGGCTATCTGCGGGCGCCACTGGACACGCTTTGCACCGCAGCCGATGAAGACATCAACCCGATTCCCGACGAAAGCGAATGGATGGCGGCCCTGCGCCTGGTGCAGCAGCTGGACGCGCCCGGCATCGCGGCGCGCGATCTGCGCGAATGCCTGACGCTGCAACTGGCGGCGCTACCCGACGAAGACGAAAGCATCCGGGCGCTGGCCGAGCGTATCGTGCAGGATCATCTGGAGCGTCTGGGCAAGAACGATTACGCCGGCCTGCGCCGCGCGCTGGGGTGTTCGGACGACGCCCTGCGCGACGCCTGCACACTCATCCGGCACCTGGATCCGAAGCCCGGCGGCCGCTACAGCGGCGATGCGCCGGTCTACGTCGTGCCGGATGTGTTCGTCGACAAATGGCAGGGACGCTGGCGCGTGCTGCCCAACCGCAGCGCCATGCCGCGCGCGCGCTTGCACAGCGCCTATGCCGACCTTTTCCGCCGCGCGCGGCTGGATGACCGCAGCCCCATGGCGCAGGAACTGCAAGAGGCGCGCTGGCTGGTGCGTAATGTCGAGCAGCGCTACACGACCATCCAGCGGGTGGCCGAAGCGATCGTGAAGCGCCAGCAGATGTTCTTTGAATACGGCGAAGTGGCCCTGCGCCCGCTCATGCTGCGCGAGGTGGCCGACGACCTGAACATGCACGAATCCACCGTGTCGCGCGCCACGGTCAGTAAATACATGACCACCCCGCGCGGCGTCTTTGAG
Organism: Achromobacter spanius; assembly: GCF_002966795.1. Lineage (GTDB taxonomy): Bacteria > Pseudomonadota > Gammaproteobacteria > Burkholderiales > Burkholderiaceae_B > Achromobacter > Achromobacter spanius_D. Next base: position 3,014,566 of record NZ_CP023270.1, on the reverse strand, counting down.
TTTCGCCACTTCTTCTCGCGCGAGCTCGCCACGGAATCGGGCGGCTCGTGCTCCGCGGCGGCGGTCCGCGCGCTGATCAAGGAAATGGTCGAAGCCGAAGACCCGTCCATGCCGCTATCCGACGTGGCGCTGACGCAGCAACTGGCGTCCAACGGCATCCTGCTTGCCCGCCGCACGGTGTCCAAGTACCGCGGCCAACTGCGGGTGCCGCCGGCCGAACTGCGCCGCCAGCATTGAGTATCGGCACCGGCATGAACCGTCGCCGATATGGCTTGCGTGGGGACGATGTCTGAGACTTGCGCAACACCCACTACGCCCCATAAAAAAAGGCTTCCTCGCGGAAGCCTTTTTGGGTGGGCTGCTTACTTGCTGCCGCCCGTGTTCGGATATCCCGGAGGAGGCGCGGCGCCGCCGGCCGGCGTATTCGGCACATTGTCATTGGCTTCGCGCTTGCGATTGGGCATTTCTGACCCATGCTTGTCCGACTTCATGTGACCGCTCTTGTCCAGATTCGGCGGCGTGGTGCCGGTCTGGGAACCCGCATTCGGGGCCGGCGGAATCTGGCCCGGAGGCACCTGGGTATTGGGCGGCACGGCAGCCCCATCATTCGGCGTCGTGGACGGCGAGGTCGGGGGCGTGCTGCGGCCCGTGGATTGGGCATAGGCACCGCCGGCAGCGAGGCCGGCAATCATGGCAAACGCGCAAGTCATGGCACGGTATTTCATAGCGTAGCTCCTTCCTTGGTTGAAATGCTTCAACCTAGTCGCAAGCCCCGTGCCTGCCCCACGCTTTACCTAATTCCCCTGCGGTAGTCCGCAATGGGGGGCATTTTTTACCTGCCGTTGAAACACTTGACCCCCCAATCGACCCCTACTTCGCGCGCTGCGGGCCCGCGCTCTGCTCCAGCATGCGCTGCACCCGCTCGCCCAGCGCGTCCAACGAGAACGGCTTGACGATCAGTTCCATCCCGTCTTCGAGAAACCCGCCCGCGCTGGCCGCGCTTTCCGCATAGCCCGTCATGAGCAGGACACGCAGGCCGGGGTGCGCCACGCGCGCCGCGTCCGCCAACTGGCGGCCGTTCAGGTTGGGCAGCCCCACGTCCGTCACGAGCAGGCTCAGGTTGCGCGTGGAGGTCACCAGTTCCAGGCCCGCCTCGCCGTCGCCGGCTGTCAGCACATGCAGGCCCATGTCGACCAGCGACTCGCGCACCATTTCGCGCACGTTCGTATCGTCTTCCACGACGATGACGAAGGCCTGACCGGCCGACGCCGCCTGGGTGCCGGTTGCCCGCGGCGCATCGGCGGCCATTTCCGGCACACCCTGATGCCGCGGCAAATACAGGCGGACCGACGTCCCGACGCCTTCCGCGCTTTCCAGCACGGCGCTGCCGCCCGCCTGCTTGGCAAAACCATAGGTCATCGAAAGACCCAGCCCCGTGCCCTCGCCCAGCGGCTTGGTGGTGAAAAACGGATCGAACGCATGCGCCAGCACATCGGGCGACATCCCGCATCCCACGTCCGACACCGTGACCTCGACAAAAGCGCCCGGCTTGACGTCCGGACTCTGGCGCAGCGATGACGCATCCAGGTGCGTGTTCGCCGCGGCAACGGTCAGTACGCCGCCATTGGGCATCGAGTCGCAGGCGTTGATCACCAGGTTGAGCATCGCATTCTCGAACTGGTTCTTGTCGCAGTTGACGGGCCACAGATCCGGTTCCAGATCGAAGACCAGTTTCACGCGCTCGGCGGTGTAGCGATGGAACAGGTCCGTCATGGAATGCAGCGTGGCCTCGACGCTGAACGGCTTGGGGTCGATCGGCTGGCGCCGCGAGAAGGTAAGCAGGCGCTGCGTCAGATGCGCGGCGCGGTTCGCCGAATCCATGGCCACCGTGATGAAGCGCTGCGCCTGTTCCGGCGCGCCGGCCGACAGCTTGCGCTGAATGAGGTACAGCGCGCCCGTGATGCCCTGCAGCATGTTGTTGAAATCGTGCGCGATGCCGCCGGTCAGACGCCCCACCGCCTCCATCTTTTGCGCCTGGCGCAACGCATTCTCGGTATCGGCCAGCGCCTCGGCCTGCGCCTTCAAGTCCGAATCGTCGCGCCCCGCCACGTACAGGCTGTCCTGCGACCACGACATGCTCCACGTGATCCAGCTGTAGCCGCCCTCGCGGCGCAGCACCCGGTTTTCCAGGTGGCGGGCGGGCTGTGCGCCCTCAGCCTGCGCCTGATGCGACCAGGCGGCGCGCGTGGCGTCCAGGTCATCCGGGTGGATCAGTTCGGCCAGTCCCATCGACAGGAACTGATCGGGACTCCACCCCAGAATCGATTGCACGGCGGGATTCACGCTGGCGAACCGGCCCCGGCCGTCGATCACAGCCAGCAGCTCGGGCGACATCCGCCAGATGCGGTCGCGCTCGGCGATGGCGTGTTCCACCCGCTGCTCCAGCATGCGCGCATACTGCGAGCGCTCGACGGCGTCGCACATCCGTTCCGCGACTTCCTCGATGAAGGCCAGGTCCGCGGGCTTGAGCCGGCTGGTCGACAACGGGCGGACCACCAGGGCACCGCCTTGCCGCGCCCAGCGGCGCATCGGCACGACGATGGCCGACGGGCGGATGTCGCCGCCCTCTTGCGCCACGAGCGGCTGCAAATAGGTCGTGCGCCCCTTGCGCACCGCCTCAAAGAAATCGTCTCCCAACTGGTCTGTAGCCAATGCGTCCTGGCTCGCCAGGTCGGTCTCGGACCGCCAGCTCGTCGACACCACCGGCGCCGCGCCATCGCCGGCCCAATCCAGCACCGCCACCAGGCCCAGCGACAGATGCTGGCCCAGTCCCGCGCAGGCGGTCTCTTCGATCGCAGGCTGCAGATGCAGTTCACGCATGCGGTCGCCAAGCGCCAGCAGGAAATTCTTGCGATGCTGGCCTTCCCACAGCTCGGTCTCGGCGGCCTTGCGCGCGGTGACGTCTAGAAACAGCGCCATGATGCGATCGGGGCCTTCCTTGCGGGCCCGCGCCTCGTACCAGGCATCCTTGGGCGCCGGCACCGCAAACTCGAACTGGGCAGGCTCGCCCGTTTCCACGACTTGCGCGAACGTATCCAGGATCTGGCTGGGCACGCCGGGAATCATCTCGCGCAGCGTGTGGCCCAGCGTGTCGCCTTCGCGCATGCCGCTCTGGCGTTCAAAAGCGGGGTTGACCTCCAGAAAGCGGAAGTCCGCGATGCGGCCGTCATCGCCGCGCAGGGCCTCGGCCAGGAAAAACGCTTCCTGCATGCCGTCGAACATCGCGCGCCAGCGTTCGCCGCTGCGGCGCAACGCGACGTCCAGCAGATGCCGTTCGATTGCCAGCGCCGCACTGCGCGTGACCAGCGCGATCGCGTCGATATCCTGCGCGGACGGCAGCCGGCTTTCGTCGTAGTAATTGGAGAACACGCCCAGCAACCGCCCGTCAGGCGCCTTGATCGGCGTGGACCAGCACGCGCGAAGGCCATTGGCCAAGGCAAGGTCGCGCCACGGCGCCCACCGCGGGTCGTTGGCGATGTCGTCCGTGTAGACGGCCGAGCGCGAGTGCGCCGCAGCGCCCCACGAGGCAGCCATCGGCCCGATGGCTACCCGATCCACGGCGGCATTGAACGCGTCCGGCAGGCCGGGCGCGGCGCCGTGCCGCAATTCGGTCCCCGCGATGTCCACCAACGCGATGGACGCGCGCAGTCTCACGCTCGATTGCGCCTCGATGGCGTGAAGCACGTGCTCCAGCACCTGCCGGATCGGTACGCCGGCAGCAATGCGCTCCAGCATGATGCGTTCGTCTTCAAGACGAGATAGCGTGTCGGTCCATGGCAGGGACACGCGGTCTTGCTTGGTCAGCATGGTTCCCCCTATCGCAATACAGAATGTATCGCGATAGACGCGCGCGTGGCGCAACCCTGCGTAACGCGACGCTACCCTTCCTGGGAAAAACGGGAGCGTTCAGGCGGGACCGGCGGCGCCGGCCGTGGCATGCCGCCGTCCCGTGCGCCATGCAAGACCCGCGCTGATCACCAGTGCGGCGGCAAGCAATCCGCCCGCCATCGCGGCCACGCCGTGCCAGCCGCCGGCCGTCCAGAATTGGCCGCCGAGCGCTCCGAGCACGCTTGACCCCACGTAATAGACCAGCAGGTAGAACGAGGCGGCCAGCGCCTTGTAGCCACGCGCCATCTGTCCGACCCAGCCGCTTGCCACGGCGTGCGCCGCGAAAAAGCCGAAGGTGAAGACCACGATTCCGGCGATCAGCACGGGCAGCGAGTTGGAGAGCGTCAGCAACAGGCCCGCCAGGGCCAGGCTTGAGGCGGCGGCCAGCATCGCGCCACGCCCGTGCCGGTCGGCCAGGCGGCCGAACCAGGTCGAGGCGAAGATGCCCACCAGGTAGACGACAAAGATGAACCCGATGAAGGTCTGGCTGAGCGAAAACGGCGGCAGCAGCAGGCGAAAGCCCACGTAGTTGTAGACTGCGACGAACGCGCCCATCAGCAGCCCGCCCATGGCGAACAGCGCGCACAGCGGCCCATTCTTCAGGTGCGCGCCGGCGCCTTCGCGCACATCCGCCCAGACGCCCGTCCATCCCTGGCCGCGGCGCGGGGTAAAGCGGCGCGAGGCCGGCAGGAGCCACACGAACAACATGGCCGCAACGATGCCCAGCAGTCCCAGCGTGCCCATCGCCGCGCGCCATCCGAAATGGTCGGACACCAGGCCGGTGATGACGCGCCCAGACAGCCCGCCAAACGCGCTGCCGCTGATGTACAGCCCCATCGCGAGGCCCAGCGTGCCGGGCTCGACCTCTTCAGCCAGATAGGCCATGGCCACGGCCGGCACCCCGCCCATTGCCACGCCTTGCAGTGCGCGCAGCGCCAGGAGGCTCTGCCAGTCCGGCGCGACGGCCGCGATGGTGCCGAGGATGGCGGAGGCGAACAGCGACCACGCCATGACGCGTTTGCGCGGCAAGGCGGCGGAAAACAGACCCACGAAAAAGATGGCGATGGCCAGTAACCCCGTGCACAGCGACAGCACCAGGCTGCTCTGGGCCGGCGACACGTTGAACGCGTGCGTGAACAGCGGCATCAGCGGCTGCACGCAATACAGCAGGGAAAAGGTGGAAAAGCCGGCCGCAAAGAGCGCCCATTGGGCGCGTCGCAGTCCCGGCGTGCCGCGCGCCAGATACTCCGGCGCCGGGGCGCCGGGTTTCGTGGCGGGACTTGCAGATGGGGTAGACATCGGGATTCTCGAAAAACGCCGGGCATGAGCCCGTGAAGACAAGGTAGACTTTTCCCCTGCATATGTCCAATATATGAAACCGGACCCGTTCATATTTAAAAACGATGGAATTGCGCCACCTGCGTTACTTCACCGCCGTTGCCGAAGAACTGCACTTCACGCGCGCGGCCGCGCGCCTTGGCATCGGCCAACCCCCGCTCAGCCAGCAGATCCAGCAACTGGAGCGCGAGATCGGCACGCCGCTGTTCCTGCGTCTGCCGCGGGGCATTGCGCTGACCGAGGCCGGCGCTCAGTTCCTGGACGACGCGCGCGCCATCCTGGCCAGCGCAGACCGCGCCGTCGATACGGCACGGCGGCTGGGCCGCGGGGAGCGCGGCGCCATCACGGTCGGCTTTACGGCATCGGCCGTATTCCACCCCTATTTGCCCCGCGCCATCCGCGCCTTCCGCGACCGCTATCCGGACGTGCGCATCACCCTGACCGAAAGCAACACCGTCACGCTGCTGCGCGGGCTGCGCGCCGGCGAGGTGGATGTCGCCTTCGTGCGCCCGCCCTACGTGCTGGATGCCGAATTCGAATCCGAACGCGTGCTGGACGAGCCGATGCTGATCGCCCTGCCACCCGATCACCCGCTCAGCCGCAAGCGCGCCATCCCCATCGCGGCGTTGGCCGAGGAGGACTTTGTCCTCTATCCCCGGCCGATTGGCGCGGGCCTGTACGACGCCATCCAATCCGCCTGCCAGCGTGCCGGGTTCGCGCCGCGCGTCATCCAGGAGGCGCCGCAGATGGCGTCCATCGTCAGCCTGGTGGCGGCGGGCGTGGGCATTTCCATCGTGCCTGCCGCCATGCGCCACATGGGCGCGCAAGGCATCGAGTACCGCCCCATCAAGGGCGATGCGCCGCACGCGCTGCTGGACATGGCCTACCGCCGCCATGACCGATCGGTGGCCGCGGAAAACGCTGTCGGCATGCTGCGCCGGCTGGCGCATCCCGAACGCGAGTGAACCCAGCGGCAGGCCGTATCCGCCTGTCGCGTTTGTCATTTTCTGTAAACCGTCCAGGCGGCGCCGGGGATAGACTCTCGCGCTTGCCGGCGATGCGTCCCCGTGGGAGACGCGGTGTCAGCCGCGCTCAACTTCATAAAGGTGCTCCCGTGAGACGTACCCTTCTGGCCCTGGCCTTTGCAACGATCCCCGGCCTGGCTGCCGCCGCCGCGCTGCCCTCCTCCATTGGCGCCGTCACCGTCTATCAGGACCGCGCCGTCGTCACCCGCGCCGCCAGCAGCGAGCTTGCCGCAGGCGAACACGAGCTGATGCTGGAAAACCTGCCGGCGTCGCTACAGGAAAACTCGCTGCAAGTCTCCGCCAAAAGCACCGGCCAGGCCACGCTGCTTGACGTCAAGGTCAGCGACGTCTATCAGGCCGCGACCGCGAACGAACGCGTGCGGCAGATCGAGGCGCAGATCGACAAGCTGGTCAGCCGCCAGGCCGCGCTGGACGACGAAGCCGCGGTGCTGGACAACCAGCGTGAACTCATCCTGATGATGCAGCGCGGGGCCACCGAGCCGGCCAAGGACGGCGCCCGCCTCACGCTCGACGAATTGAAGGCGATCCAGACGCTCAGCGCCGAGTCGCTGGCCACGACGCTGGCGGGCCTGCGGCGCGTGGCCGAACAGAAGACCGAGCTGGAGCGCGAAATGACGGCGCTGCAGACCCAGCTTGGCCTGGTGCGCGGCGAATCGGGCCGCCGCACCAAGACCGTGACGTTGCGGGTCAACATGGCGCGTGCGGGCAAGCTGGATCTGGCGCTGTCGTACGCCGTGGCCGGCGCGCGCTGGACGCCTGCCTACGACGCGCGCCTGCGCCCGGCCGATCGCAATGTGGATCTGGGCTATTTTGGCGTCATCCGCCAGAACACCGGTGAAGACTGGAAGAACGTGAAGCTGACGCTGTCCACCGCCCGGCCGTCGCTGGGCGGCGGCGCGCCGACGCTGCGTCCGTGGATCATCGACGTGGCCGCACCGCCCCCGCCGCCCCGGCCCGTTGCCGCGCCGGCTCCGGCTGCCGTCCAGGCCGAGATGCACGCCAAGCGCGCGCCGCGCGCCAGCGCAATGGAAGACAGCGCCGTCCTGCCCGAGCCGGAGCCCGAAGTCATAGAGGTCTCGACCGCCCAGGTCCAGAATGCCGCGACCAGCGCGTCGTTCCAGATCAAGAATCCCGCCACGCTGCTGTCGGACAACACCACGCAGCGCGTCGCGATTGCCACGGCCAGGCTGCCCGCCGCCTTGCAATACCAATCCACGCCGGGGCTGCGCGAGACCGTCTACCTGACCGCGCAAGCCAGCAACAACACCGACTTTCCCTTCCTGGCGGGCCCGCTCAATACCTTCCTGGACGATGCCTTTGTCGCGTCGGGCGCCATGAAGGCCGTGATGCCCGGCGAAAAGCTGGAATTGGCCCTCGGCGCCGACGATGGCATCTCCATCAAGCGCCAACTGGTGAACCGCTACACCGAAAGCACCGGATTTTCGGGCAGTGGCAAGCGCGTCACCTACGAGTACAAGATCACCGTCAAGAACAACAAGGCCACCACGGAAAAGGTGTCTTTCGCGGATCGTCTGCCCATCTCGCGCAACGAGAAGATCGTGGTCAAGCTGCTGTCGCCGTCCGAGCGAGACATCAAGCGCGAAGAAGACGGCAAGCTGGTGTGGGACTGGGAGCTGGAACCGGGCAAGTCGCGCGAGACCGTGCTGAAGTTTTCGGTCGACTATCCGGGCGACATCGCCGTGTTCGGTCTGTGACGTTCAACCCATGACCCTCAGTGCGTGCGGCAGAACTCGATGAACGCATCGGGTTCCAGGGGCACGGAAATTCCGTAGCCCTGCGCCACATCGCAGCCCAGTTCGCTCAGGAGCTGCACATCGCGCTCCTGCTCGACGCCTTCGGCCACCACGCGCCGGCCGAGCACTCGCCCCATCTCGATTGCGGCCGCCACCACGGCGCGCGAGGCGGGCTCGCGGTGCATATGCACGATGAAGTCGCGGTCTATCTTCAATTCGTTGAACGGCATGGCGGAAAACAGGCGCATCGACGCGATGCCAGCGCCAAAATCGTCCATCGCCAGCTCGAATCCGCGCACACGTAGAAGGTTCAATGTCGACGACAGCGCCAGCCAGTCGTTGACCGGCTCGTCCTCCGTCAGCTCGACCTTGATCAGCCGCGCGGGCAGACCCGCCTGCCCCACCTTCTGCTCCAGCAGGCCAGGCAAGTCGCGCGAGCACAGCGTGGACGCCGAGGCGTTGATCGCAATGGGCACGGCGATGTCCTCGTCCTGCATCTGGCGCAGCACACTCAGCACGCGGTCGGTGACGCGGCTGAACAGCATACGGTCCATGCCCAGCCGATGCGCCGCCGGCACGAAGTCGGCGGCGGAAATGGCGCCCAGCTTGGGGTCGACCCAGCGCGACAGCGCCTCGGCCGCGACCACGCGCCCCGTCGACAGGCTGATCTGGGGTTGCAGCACCACGCTCATGCCGTTGCCGGAAAGCAGCGCCTGGCTCAGCGCGGCTTCCATGACCTCGCGCCGCACGGATTTGGGTTTGTCCGGCGACGTGGATTCGTCGTCGATGCTGTGCAGCGCATTCTTGATGGCCTGCTGCATCGCCACGCGCGACACGGGCTTGGACAGCGCCTGCGCCGACGGGCAACCGGCCTGCAGGGCCAGCCGGACATGCGACTGCAGCAGCTCGTCGCTCAGGCTGCTGATCCAGATGATCGGCGGCATGCTTTTCAGACGCCCCGCATCCACCAGCCGGCGCAGGTCGTTGGGCAGGCGCGTGCCGTCGCCTTCGCCCATCACGATGTCGCTGATCAACACGTCATGGTATTGACGCGTGATCGCGCCAACCGCCTCGATGCTGCTTGCCAACCCCGCCACGCGGCGGTAGCCCAACGCCAGCAGCATGTTCTGCAGGTAGGCGCGTTCGACAGGATGATCTTCGACGAGAAGAATTCGTCGAGACGCTCCGGCATCGGGTTTTGGCATTGCTGACCGTCCTGAACCTGTACACACGGAAAGAAGCCGCACGCGGCCCCAGCCTGCGCCTGCCGCGGGCCGGTTGCGCCGGCCAACTGAGAGCGTGAATCAATGCTAAGGCATCCACGCGAAACATGTCTTTATCGATAACGGGTTAATTCAGTTGCCGCAGCCACCCATCCGCCTCCACCGTCCGCGGGTGCGATAATGGCGGACTTTCCCGCATTTACCGGCACGGAGCTTCCCTTGACCCGCATTGACGATCCCCTGCACGACCGCGAGGTCGGCGCCGCCGACGCCACCCAGGACAACACGCGCACCGACGACACCCGCATCAGCGCCGTGCGCCCGCTGATTTCACCCGCGCTGTTGCAGGATGAACTGCCCGTGTCGGCCGACATCCAGAACCTCGTCGAGCAAAGCCGCGCGCAGATCGCCGACGTGCTGCATGGCCGCGATGACCGGCTGGTGCTGGTGGTGGGCCCGTGCTCCATTCACGACCACGCGCAAGCGATGGAATACGCGCGCAAGCTGCGCATCGCCGCCGACGAGCACAAGAAAGACCTGCTGATCGTCATGCGCGTGTACTTCGAGAAGCCTCGCACCACCGTCGGCTGGAAGGGTTACATCAACGACCCGCGCCTGGACGGCAGTTTCCGCATCAACGAAGGCCTGCGCCGCGCCCGCGAACTGCTGCTGGATATCGGCGGCCTGGGCCTGCCCATCGCCACGGAATTCCTCGACCTGCTCAGCCCGCAGTACATCGCCGACCTGATCGCGTGGGGCGCCATCGGCGCACGCACCACGGAAAGCCCCAGCCACCGCCAACTGAGCTCCGGCCTGAGTTGCCCGCTGGGCTTCAAGAACGGCACCGACGGCGGCGTGCAGATCGCTGCCGACGCGATGGTCGCCGCCAGCGCCAAGCACGCATTCATGGGCATGACCAAGATGGGCATGGCGGCCATCTTCGAAACCCGCGGCAACCAGGACACCCACGTGATCCTGCGCGGCGGCAAGCAAGGCCCGAACTACGACGCCGCCAGCGTGCAAGCCTGTTGCGACGCCCTGCGCAAGGCCGGCCAGCGCGAACAGGTCATGATCGATTGCTCGCACGCCAATTCCAACAAGTCGCACCTGCGCCAGATCGACGTGGCCAACGACATCGCCGCCCAACTGGCCCAGGGTGACAGCCGCATCACGGGCGTCATGATCGAAAGCCACCTCGAAGAAGGCCGCCAGGACCTCAAGCCCGGCGAGCCGCTGCGTCACGGCGTCTCCATTACCGACGCCTGCCTGGGCTGGACGCAGACCGAGCCGGTGCTTGCCGCCCTGGCCCTGGCCGTGCGCCAGCGCCGCGAAAAGCTGGCCACGCGCGGTTGATTCCCCGGCGCGGGGGCCGCCGGCGTCAGTTGTTACAGCGCAGACCTGAAACAATTGGTATCATGCGCGTCTCCCGGGGGCCTTGCGCCCCCTCCCCGCTTCTTTTCGTTCAGGTATGGATCGTTCTCGCCTTGTAGGGGCCGCGCCGGCCCAGTCCGCCCCCGTGCGGCACAGCATTTTCATTTACACCGAAGAACAACGCGGCAACCAGATGGTCGAATCGCGCGTGATCGGCATGCTGTCCGACGTGTCCGGGTCGGAAAAACTCATCGTCGTCGAAGACCCGTTTCACGGCCTGAAGTACGTCTACCGTATCGACCACGAAAGCAACAACCTCGACGCCGCCGCCATCACCCAGATCGACGAGTCGCTATTCAACGGCAAATCCTCGATCGAGATCAACGCCATGTCGTACCGGTTGGGCACCGCGGAGAACGCGACCAAGCTGCTGCGTGGCAAGACGCGATGGATCCAGGACAAGGGTTCGGTGCTGTCCGTGCTGCTGCAAAATGCTGCTGCGCGCAAAACGCGCTTTGCGCCGGCCCGGATTGAACGCGATCGGATGCGCAAAGTGCCCGATGGCGTGCCGGTCGAATTACTCCCTTCGTAGTCGGGACGGTATCCACGCTGGTTTTTCTTATCCACAGAATTTGTGGATAAGAAAAACCCAAACGCCCGGCTGATGGCCTTTCGGGCGATGCGCACCGGGGTGCGCAATTATTGACCAATCGATTTTTGCCCGCCGTCTGGATCGCATCCTTGATCCATGCCGCGCCGCCGCATCGGCGGGAATGATATTCTGCGCGCACGTAGGCTGAAGACGCACACCGTCGTCCCCTGATTTTTCCGCGCGAACGCGGCCCTCAAAGAATTCACAGCATGACCAGAACACACCTGTTCGCCCAAGGACCGCGAGAGCGCGCCGCGCCGTGACGATCATCGTCGTCGACGACCACGGGGACTGGCGCGATTCCATCGCCGAGTACATCCAGGACCTGGGCCTGGACAAAGCCATCCTCACCGCGGGCTCGCTGGCCGAGCTGGACAAGCTGTTGCTCACCGTCACGCCCGCGATCCTCGTGCTGGACGCCATGCTGCCGGACGGCGACGGGCTGGCGCGCGTGTCGCATCTGCGCACCACCTATCCGTCAATGGGCATCATCATGCTCACCGGGCGGCTCCTGAGCGAAGACAAGGTATCGGGCCTGAGCCTGGGCGCCGACCACTACCTGACCAAGCCCGTCAACCTGGCCGAACTCGGCGCCACGCTGGTGGCCCTGTCGCGGCGGCTGCGCGTCGTGTCGGCGCCCGACGCCGAGGACGCGCAATCGGACGCCTGGCGCTTCGACCCCGCGCGCCGCACGCTGACCTCGCCCACCCAGGTCAGCGTCGACATCACCGACACCGAAAGCCGCCTGATCGGCGCGCTGATCCAGGCCGCGCCCCTGCCGCTGTCGCGTGCCCGCCTCGTTGAAGCCCTGGGCGCCAGCGCCGAGGCCTACGACACGCACCGGCTGGACGCCCACATGCACCGGCTGCGGCGCAAGCTGCGCGAGCTGGCCGGCGGCGACCTGGGCATCCGCACCGTCTATGGTGTGGGCTACGTCTGCACCACGCCCGTCACCATTGTTGGCAGCTTGCCCAAACTCTGAGACCGCCCGCATGAATGCCCCTATCCGCCCTCGCCGCTCCGTTCTCTACATGCCCGGCGCCAACGCGCGCGCATTGGACAAGGCACGCACGCTCGATGCGGACGTGCTGATCCTCGACCTGGAAGACGCGGTGGCGCCCGACGCCAAGGCGCAGGCCCGCGCGCAGGTCGCCGCCGCGCTGCGCGAAGGTGGCTACGGACGGCGCGAGTGCATCGTGCGCGTCAATGCGTTGGATACGCCGTGGGGGCTGGACGACGTGCGTGCCATCGCACAGGCCGGCGCCGATGCCGTGCTGCTGCCCAAGGTCGAGACCCCCGCCCAGTTGGCGGCGCTGGCGCAGGCGCTCGATGCGGCCGGCGCGCCCGCGGACCTGCCGCTGTGGGCCATGGCGGAAACGCCCCTGGGCTTTCTGCGGCTCGATGCCATTGCCGGCGGCCACGCGCGGCTGGCCGCCATCGTCGTGGGCACGTCTGACCTGGTGAAGGACCTGCATGCCCGCCACACGCCCTCGCGCAATGAGACGCTGCTGGCGCGCTCGCTGGCCGTGATGGCGGCGCGGGCGCACGGCCTGGCTGTGCTGGATGGCGTGCATCTGGACCTGAACGATGACGCGGGCCTGCAGGACACCTGCCGGCAAGGACGCGACCAGGGCTTTGATGGCAAGACGCTGATCCATCCTCGGCAGATCGCTGCGGCGAATGCGGCGTTTGCGCCGACCCTTGAAGAACTCGACACGGCACGCAAACGTCTGGACGCCTGGAAGGCCGCGCAGGCCGAAGGCAAAGGCGTGGCGGTGGTCGACGGGGCCTTGGTGGAGAACCTGCACGCGAGCGAGGCCGAACGCGTGCTGGCGCTGGCGGCGGCGATTCAGGCGACGTAGGGAGGCGGACCTCCCCGGCCGGACCTCCCCGGCCGGGTACAATCCCCCCCTTCGTTCGGATTGGGCCCGCTTTAATCCGATCCTCCTTCGCGCCGGCGCGCACGATACGCGCGCCATCCCGCCCCGGTTACCGCTTTCCCGCACCGCGCCCTTCGCGGGTGCCTTGCCGCGCGCGCACCGCGCCATCCAGCCCTACATCCATGATCCGTTTCCAACAAGTTTCACTCATGCGCGGCGTCAAGCCGTTGCTCGACAAGGTCGACCTGCTTCTGAATCCCGGCGACAAGATCGGCCTCATCGGCGCCAATGGCGCGGGCAAGTCGAGTCTGTTCGGCCTCTTGCGCGGCACGCTGCACGCCGACCAGGGCGACCTCGACTACCCCGCGGCCTGGCGAGTGGCCCACGTCGCGCAGGAAACGCCCGCACTCGACCGCCCCGCCATCGAGTACGCCATTGACGGCGACACCACGCTGCGCAAGCTGGAAGCGGAACTGGCCGCGCTGGAAGCCGAACCGGAAAGCGCCGAGAACGGCCTGCGCATGGGCGACATCTATGCCGCGCTGGCCGACGCCGACGCCTACACGGTCCACTCGCGCGCCGAGCAGCTCTTGACCGGCCTGGGCTTCACGCAGGCGCAGATGCAACTGCCGCTCACCAGCTTTTCGGGCGGCTGGCGCATGCGCCTGAACCTTGCCCAGGCGCTGATGTGTCCGTCCGATCTGCTGCTGCTGGACGAACCCACCAACCACTTGGACCTGGACGCGATCATCTGGCTGGAAGACTGGCTCAAGCGGTATCCGGGCACGCTCATCGTCATCTCGCACGATCGCGATTTCCTGGACGGCGTGGTCAACGTGATCGTCCACATCGACGAGCGCAAGCTCAAGCGTTACTCGGGCCACTATTCGTCCTTCGAACGTCAGCGCGCCGCGCAACTGGAATTGGCGCAGGGCATGATCGAAAAGCAGATGCGCCAGCGCTCGCACCTGCAATCGTTCATCGACCGTTTCAAGGCGCAGGCCAGCAAGGCGCGACAGGCGCAGAGCCGGATCAAGGCCCTGGCGCGCATGGAAGAAGTGGCGCCTCTGCGCGCTGCCGCCGAATTCTCGTTCGAATTCCGCGAGCCGCTGCGCGCGCCCAATCCGCTGCTCACGATGGACAAGGTCAGCGCGGGTTATCGCATCGAAGACGAGGCCACCGAAGCCGTGTCCGACAAGATCATCGTGTCGGGCATCAACTTCTCGCTGCAGGCGGGCCAGCGCATCGGCCTCCTGGGCATCAACGGCGCGGGCAAGTCGACCTTCATCAAGACCATCGCGGGCGAGATCGAATCGCTGGCCGGCGACACGCAGTTCAACAAGGGACTGTCCATCGGCTACTTCGCCCAGCATCAGGTCGAGATGCTGCGCCACGATGAATCGCCGCTGTGGCACATGACCAAGATCGCGCCGACCGTGCGCGAACAGGAACTGCGCAACTTCCTGGGCAGCTTCAATTTCAACGGCGCCATGGCCACCAGTTCGATCGCGCCGTTTTCGGGCGGCGAAAAGGCGCGGCTGGCGCTGGCGCTGATCGTGTGGCAACGCCCCAACCTGCTGCTGCTGGACGAGCCGACCAACCACCTGGATCTGGAAACGCGCGAGGCGCTGACGGATGCGCTGGCGCAGTTCGAGGGCACGCTGGTTCTGGTATCGCACGACCGCCACCTGCTGCGCGCCACCACCGACCAGTTCATTATCGTCGCCGATGGCAAGGTCAACCCGTTCGACGGCGATCTGGACGACTACAAGGATTGGCTCTACAAGACCAAGCTGGCGGCCAAGGCGGCCTGACGCGTTTTTGCGCGCCGCGCGCGCGCAACCGCGTTACAATCGCGCCGAATTGCCGGACTCCAGCGTCAACCTGGCCCGCGCGGCAACCATCAACCACGTCCCGCTGTATGCGGGACGCGTTTTTTAGCGCCATAGATGCCTATCAAAGACCAACTATTTCTTGCCAGCCAGTATCTCGCGCCGCACCACCTGGTGTCGCGCTTCTTCGGATACGCATCGGACTGCCGCGAACCCGCGGTAAAGAACTGGATGATCTCGCGTTTCGTCCGCAAGTACGGCGTGAACATGAGCGAGGCGCTGCAAGAAGACCCGTTGGCCTACGACTGCTTCAATGACTTCTTCACGCGTGCGCTGAAAGACGGCGCGCGTCCGCTGGACGAAGAACCGGGCTCGGTGGTGTGTCCGGCCGATGGCGCCATCAGCCAGATGGGCGCCATCGAACAAGGCCGCATCTTCCAGGCCAAGGGCCACAGCTACGGGCTTGCCGACCTGCTGGGCGGCGACACCGAACGCGCCGCGCCGTTCCAGGGCGGCCAGTTCGCCACCATCTACCTGTCGCCCAAGGACTATCACCGCGTTCACATGCCCGTCGCCGGCACGCTGCGCGAAATGGTCCACGTGCCCGGGCGCCTGTTCTCCGTCAATCCGCTGACCGCCCGCAACGTGCCGCGCCTGTTCGCGCGCAACGAACGCGTCGTCTGCATCTTCGACACCGAACACGGTCCCATGGCCGTCGTGCTGGTGGGCGCGATGATCGTGGCGTCCATCGAAACCGTGTGGGCCGGTCTGGTGACGCCGTTCAAGCGCCGGGTCAAGTCGGTTCGCTACGACGCCGCCGCCCGCGCCCCCATCTTTCTTGAAAAGGGCGCCGAGATGGGCCGCTTCAAGCTGGGTTCCACGGCCATCGTCCTGTTCGGGCCGGACAAGATCCGCTGGGCCGACACGCCTTCGGTGACAGGCCCGGTGCGCATGGGCGAGCTGCTGGCGCTGCCCACGCAGGCCTGAAGCCCGGTTGATCAGCCTGTTCGCCGCAAGCGAACGGGCTGCTTCTGTTTTATTCGCTTTCTGCGTTCAACAGGCGTTGCTAGATTACGGGCTTTTACCGGCCCGCCATGACTACCACCGCCCTGCCCGCCGCATCCCCTGACGCCACCCCCGTCACCCCTGGCGCCGCCGCCAAGCTGCCCCGCGTGCTCGGGCGCATGCTGTCCCTGGACGATTTCGAAGCCGCGGCGCGCCGCCGGCTGCCGCGTCCGATCTTCGGCTACATCGCCGGCGCGGCCGAAGACAACCAATCGCTCAACGGCAACCGCAAGGCCTTCGACCAATACGCGTTCACCCCGCGGGTGCTGGTGGATGTGTCCCGCCGCACGCAGCAGACCGAGCTGTTTGGCCGCACCTACGCGTCGCCCTTCGGCATCGCGCCCATGGGCATCAGCGCGCTGTCGGCCTATCGCGGCGATATCGTGCTGGCCCGCGCGGCGCGCGAGCAGAACGTGCCCGCTATCCTGAGCGGGACGTCGCTGATCCCGCTTGAAGCCGTCATCGCCGAGGCGCCCGGCACCTGGTTCCAGGCCTACCTGCCCGGCGACCCCGCCAAGATCGACGCGCTGATCGAACGCGCGCGCCACGCGGGCTTCGAGACCCTGGTGCTGACCGTGGACATCCCCGTGTCCGCCAACCGCGAGAACAACGTGCGCACCGGTTTCTCGACGCCGCTCAAGCCCAGCCTGCGCCTGGCCCTGGACGGACTGGCGCGCCCACGCTGGCTGGCCGGCACGTTCCTGCGCACGCTGCTGGCGCATGGCATGCCGCACTTCGAAAATTCCTTCGCCACGCGCGGCGCCCCCATCGTCTCCGCGTCGGTGCTGCGCGACTTCTCGGCGCGCGACCATCTCAGCTGGGAACACGTGGCGCGCATCCGCCGGCAATGGCCGGGCACGCTTGTCATCAAGGGCATCCTGCATCCGCGCGATGCGGCGCTGGCGCGGCAGCACGGCGCGGACGGCATCATCGTGTCCAATCATGGCGGGCGTCAGCTCGACGGCGCGATCTCGCCGCTGCGCGCGTTGCCGGGCGTGGTCGCCCAGGCCGGCGCGATGACGGTGATGATGGACAGCGGCGTGCGGCGTGGCAGTGATGTGCTCAAGGCGCTGGCCCTGGGCGCGCGCTGCGTGTTCGTGGGCCGGCCCTTCAACTACGCCGCGGCGGTAGGCGGCCAGCAAGGCGTGGCGCATGCCATCGGATTGTTGCGCGCCGAGGTCGACCGCAACATGGCCATGCTGGGCATCAACCGCCTTGACGAGATGGACGCCAGCCTGATCTGCCGCGAAGGCGAGCTGCCGGCCTGAGGGCGCCGCGCTATACGGCTGTGCTGCGCCGGGCGGACGCGCAGCGCCACGTTTATCAGTGTTGGGGCCGCCCGAGCATAGAATGGCGGTTCCCTGATTCCCTGCGCGTCCGCTGCGGCGCGCCCGCCCGCCGCCGTGTCCCTGCGCCAATCTTCATTCTTTCTGCGCTTTCTGACCCTGGGCGCCCTCGCCCACGTGTACGTCGGCGCCCGCCTGATCCCCGACCTCCTGCTTGGCGGTGACGGCACTGCCGCCGCCATCCTCTTTCTGGTGCTGTCGTGCGTGCTGATCCCGATGGGCATGCTGGCGCGCTCCTCCGTCAATCCACCGTGGGGTGACCGCATCGCCTGGGTCGGCCTGCTGGCCATGGGGCTGTTCTCGTCGCTCTTTGTGCTGACCGTGCTGCGCGACGCGCTCATGCTGCTGCTGTGGCTGGGCAATCTGGCCGCCGGCGCCGATCTGCCGTGGATCGCCCTGCGGCGCGCCGGCGCGTGGACCGTCATCGGGCTGTCGCTGGCGGGCACACTGGCGGGCTTTTACAACGCCCGGCGTCGCGCCCGCGTGGTCACGGTGGACGTGCCGATCGCCGGCCTGCCGCAAGACCTGGACGGCTTTACCATCGTGCAGATCAGCGACATCCACGTCGGTCCGACCATCAAGCGCCGTTATGTGCAGGCCATTGTCGACGCGGTCAACGAACAGCTGCCCGACATGGTCGCCATCACCGGCGACGTGGTGGACGGCAGCGTCGAGCAGCTTGCCGCGCAAGCCCGTCCGCTGGGCGATCTGCGCGCGCCGTTCGGCGTGTACCTGGTCACCGGCAACCATGAATACTATTCGGGCGCGGGCCCCTGGATTGCAGAGTTCCGCCGCCTTGGACTGCGCGTTCTCTTGAACGAACATGCCGTGATCCATCCGTCAGGCCTGCCCGTTGTGGTCGCGGGCGTCACCGACTTCAGCGCCGGGGCCTTCGATCCGCAGCAACGCAGCAATCCAAAGGCGGCCTTGGCCGGCGCGCCGGCCGACGCCTTTCCGCGCATCCTGCTGGCCCATCAGCCGCGCAGCGCGGCGGCGGCCGAGCCCGCGGGCTACACGCTGCAGCTCTCCGGCCATACGCATGGCGGGCAGTTCTTTCCGTGGGGATTCTTCGTGCGGTTCCAGCAACCGTTTACGGCGGGGCTGCATCGGCTGGGACAGATGTGGGTCTACACGAGCCGCGGCACCGGCTATTGGGGACCGCCCAAGCGCTTGTGGGCGCCGTCGGAAATCACGCGCTTGCGCCTGCGCGCCGCCCCTGCCCGTTGAACCACCGGTCAGGCGGCCCGCGATCAGGCGGCCTGCGGTCAGGCGGCCTCAGGCAGCGGCCCGCGCTCCAGATAACTGGTCAGGGCGATATCGCTGGTCGTGTTGGAGATGCCTTCGATCTGGTGGATGCGCGCCAGCAGCAGTTCCAGCGCCTGAGTATCGCGCACGCGCACCTTCAACAGCATGGCGCTCTTGCCGGTGATGGTGTGGATCTCCTCGACCTCGTTCAGCTCGGCCAAGCCCAGCACCTGCTGGGTGATCGTCCAGTTGATCGTGTCCACGTGCACAAAGGCCAGCAGCGGCCGGCCCATCTTTGCGCCGTCGAGCTTGGCGGCGATGCCCTTGATCAGCCCGTCACGCTTGAGCCGCTTGACCCGCTCGTGCACCGCGGGCGCCGACAGGTTGAGCTGTTTGCCCAGCTCCGCATAGCTGGGCGTGGCGTCGTCGGCCAGCAGCGTCAAGAGTTTCCGGTCGCGGTCATCGAGGTCAGACATTGGAATCAGGTTCGGCGCGCAGCGCGGCCGGCCTTTGATAAGAAGGGTTTGTCGGGGCAAACCCTGATTTTATTCCGATTGCCGACCGGTTAATGCCTTACCAGGGGAACGAAATCAGATCGCCGTACAGCCGCTTGAGCGTCGCCTTCACTTCGGGCGAGTTCTGATAGATGGCGATGAACTTCAAGAGGCGCGGATCCTGCGCCTTCTCGGGCTTGGCCACCCAGCGGATGGCATAGCGCCGGATGCTGTCCGGATCGGTATTGTCGAAGGCCAGCCCATCTTTTTCGTTCAGCCCCGCCTGCTTGGCGAACGTCGTGTAGGTGACCGACGCCGTCACGTCATCGAACGTGCGGGCCGACTGCGAGCCTTCGATCTGGACGAATTTGAGCTTCTTGGGATTGGTCACCACGTCCTGCAGGGTGGCCTGATGGGCGACGCCGGGCTTGAGCGTGATAAGCCCCATCGTCTGCAAGAGCAGCAAGGCGCGGCCGGTGTTGACCGGGTCGTTCGGCACCGCGATGGTCGCGCCCTCGGGCACCGGGTCGCCCTTCTTCAGCTTCTTGGAAAACAGCCCGATGGTGGTCGAATAGCCGTACGCGATGGGCTGCAGGTTGGCGCCGCGCCGCTGGTTGAAGAGCTCTAGAAACGGCGCGTGCTGAAAGAAGTTGGCGTCCACCGAGCCGTCGGCCACGGCAATGTTCGGCAGCACCCAGTCATTGAATTCCACCAGCTTGACGTCCAATCCCTGCTGCTTGGCCTGGGCGATAGCCAGTTCGGTGGCTTCGTTGGCCACGCTGGCAATCACGCCGATGCGCAGGGGCTGTTCCTGCGCCACCGCGGGCCCCGCCACCGCCAATCCCAGCGCCGCCACCGCGGCGCCGCGCATCAGTTTGTTAAGCAATTGGTGCACAAGCATGTCAGCCATCCACAGAATCGGAACGCCGGACGACGGTCCGGCACAGGCGCTATTGTGCAGCACCCGGCGCGCCGCCCCCGGAAAGGCCTTTGTCATGCAATGGCAATGCCAAGCCGTGCCGGCGGCGCTAAGATGGCCCCAATACGCCCTCGGGAGACGCGCATGAGTGCCGTGATGACCCCCCAGCCCGGCGCGCAGTCCGCCGCCAGCCGCCGCGACCACATCGAAGACCAGTTGGGCGCGCACAACTACCATCCGCTGGATGTCGTGCTGGCGCGCGGCAGCGGCGTCTGGGTCTACGACGTCGACGGGCGCAAGTACCTGGACTGCCTGGCCGCGTATTCCGCCGTCAACCAGGGCCATTGCCACCCGCGCATCCTGGCCGCCATGACCGAGCAGGCCCAAAAGCTCACGCTCACGTCGCGCGCCTTCCGCCATGACCAGATGGCGGGCTTCTACGAAGACCTGGCGCGCCTGACCGGCGCCCACAAGATCCTGCCCATGAACAGCGGCGCCGAGGCCGTGGAAACCGCCATCAAGGCCGTGCGCAAATGGGGCTACGAGGTGCGCGGCGTGCCCGAAGGCGAAGCCGAGATCATCGTGTGCGCCAACAATTTCCATGGGCGCACGCTGGGCATCGTGGGGTTTTCGACCGACCCCGACGCCTTTGGCCATTACGGCCCGTTCGCCCCCGGCTTCAAGGTCGTGCCTTTTGGCGACTTCGACGCCTTCAATGACGCCATTTCCGACCGCACGGTCGCGTTCCTGGTCGAACCGATACAGGGCGAAGCTGGTGTCGTGATGCCGCCGCCCGGGTACTTCAGCCGCGTGCGCCAACGCTGCACGGAACGCGGCATCACGTTGATCCTGGACGAGATCCAGACCGGCCTGGGGCGCACGGGCAAGCTGCTGGCCGAGGAGCACGAAGGCATCGAAGCCGACGTCACGCTGATCGGCAAGGCGCTGTCGGGCGGCTTCTATCCCGTATCCGCCGTGCTGTCCAATGCCGACGTGCTGGGCGTGTTCCAGCCCGGGCAGCACGGCAGCACCTTCGGCGGCAATCCGCTGGCGTGCGCCATCGCGCGCGCCGCGCTGCGGGTGCTGACCGAGGAAGGCATGATCGAGAACGCCGCCGCCGTGGGTGCGCATTTCCTGGAGCGGCTGCGCGCGCTGCCCGGCCCTGTGCGCGAGGTGCGCGGACGCGGCCTGATGCTGGCCGTGGAACTGGAGCCGGACGCCGGCGGCGCCCGCCTCTGGTGCGAACGGCTCCAGGCGCGAGGCTTGCTGGTCAAGGACACGCACGGTCATACCCTGCGCCTGTCGCCGCCCCTGATCGTCACGCGCGACGAGGTGGACTGGGCGTGCGACCAGCTGGCGGCGGTGCTGTCCGCCGCGTGATCCCGCGCCCCGCAACCTGAACACTGCAATACGGAGCATCCGAATTGACGAACACGATGACGAACACTCCCACCCTGCCCACCCAAGTCACCCTGATCGGCGCACCGACCGACATCGGCGCCGGCGCGCGCGGCGCGTCGATGGGACCCGAAGCGCTCCGTGTCGCGGACTTGGGGCCGGTCATCGAAGCCCAGGGCTTTCAGGTCCGCGACCGCGGCAACCTGTACGGCCCCGCCAATCCCTGGCTGCCGCCGGTGGACGGCTATCGTCACCTGGAAGAAGTGACCGCGTGGAATCAGGCGGTGCACGATGCCGTGTACGAAGAACTGGCCGAAGGCCGTCTGCCCGTCCTGCTGGGCGGCGACCACAGCCTGGGCATCGGTTCGGTCAGCGCCGTCGCGCGCCACTGCCGCGCCGCCGGCAAAAAGCTGCGCGTGCTGTGGCTGGACGCGCACGCCGACTTCAACACCCATACGCTCACGCCCACCGGCAACCTGCACGGCATGCCGGTGGCCTGCCTGTGCGGCAACGGCCCCGAGCCGCTGACCGGCATGTCGGGCGAGTGCCCGGACATCGAACCGTCCTGCGTGCGCCAGATCGGCATCCGCAGCGTCGACCCCGGCGAAAAGCGTCTGCTGCACGACGCCGGCCTTGAGGTCTTCGACATGCGGTATCTGGACGAGATGGGCATGCGCGCCACCATGCAGGCCGCGTTGGCTGGCCTGGACGCCGACACGCACCTGCACGTGAGTTTCGACGTGGACTTCCTGGATCCCGAGATCGCGCCGGGTGTGGGCACCACCGTGATGGGCGGCCCCACCTACCGCGAGGCGCAGCTTTGCATGGAAATGATTGCCGACACCGGCCTCATGCGTTCGCTGGACGTGGTCGAACTGAATCCCGCGCTGGACGTGCGCAACCGCACGGCGGAGCTGGCGGTGGATCTGATCGAGAGCTTGTTTGGCAAATCCACGCTGGTGCGCCGCGGGCCCTGATAACGCCGTCCGCTTATCCCTCGCGATCGCGCCGGATCGCCTCGGCCGCTTCGCGCAGATGCATCAGGTTCTCCTCGCGCTGCGCCCAGACGCGCGGCGTGGGCCCCGCCACGCATAGCGCGTACCATTCGCCGCCCAGATCCAGCGCGACGGCCAGGCCCGTCAGGTCCGCGACGCTCTCTCCCACGTTCGACGCCCACCCCCGTTCCGCAGCCGTGTCCACGTCAGCCAGCAGGTCCTCGCGGGTCGTCAACGTGCGGTCCGTGTAGCGCGTGTATTGCGCCGCCGCCAGCACGTGGTCGCGCTCGGCGGCCGGCAGGCGAGCCAGGATGGCCTTGGCGACCGAACTGGTGTGCAGCGGCCGGCGCTCACCCGGCCGCGCCGCGTAGTGCACGGGCTGGGTGGACTCCGCCACGTCCAGGAACACCACGGCGCCATCCTGGATCTTGCCCAGCATCACGGTTTCGTTGGCGGCGTCGCGCAGTGCGGATAGACGCGGCCGCACCAGTTCAAGCCACGGGTCGCCCGCCAGGATCTGCGCCGCCAGGCCGTGCAATTTGCCGGTGGGGTAATACCCGGCGCGGCGCCGGACTTCGTACAGATACCCCCGCGCCACGAGCGTGCGCACCAGCGCCAGACAGCTCGACATCGGCGCGCCCAGCCCTTGGGCCAGCTCGGTCAGCGGCATGGGCCGTTTCGTCTGCGCAAACAGCTCCAGCAACTCCAGCGTGCGAGCGACAAGTTTCACTTCCACGGCGTCGGCCCTCCTTCGTGGCAACGGGGTTTCGGCACCCGGACTAGGGTGTTCCACCGTGTTGACTTTTCATGTGCAGGTACCTAAATTCTTGCACAGGAATTTGCATTCACCAATGTGAAATAAATTTCAGCCGGCTGGAGCACCGGCGCCGCCTTCCCGAGTTGCCGCGTCATCCATAACGTTCAATAAAACGGCCCGTTCAGGGCTGGGAGACAGAAAGATGCGTATCAAACCCGTGTTGGCGGCTTTAGCCGCCACCCTGGCCGCCTGCGCGGCTCAAGCCCAGACCGACGTCGTGCGGTTGGGCGTATCCAACGACCGCTCCGGCATCTACTCCGACCTTGGCGGCCTCGGGTCCGAGACGGCCGTGCGCATGGCCGTGGAGGATTTCGGCGGCAAGGTGGCCGGCAAGACCGTCGAGGTCGTCGGCGCGGACAATCAGAACAAGGCCGACGTGGCGTCCGCGCTGGTGCGCCGCTGGTTCGACACGCAGAATCTGGTCGCGGTGGTGGACGGCGGCGCCAGCTCGGCCGGGCTGGCCGCGCAGGGCGTGGCGCGCGAAAAAGGCGGTACGGCGCTGATCAGCGGCGGCTTTGCCGGCGACTTCAGCGGCAAGCAATGCAGCAACCTCAGCACGCAGTGGGCGCCCGATACCTACGCGCTGGCCAATGCCGTGGTCAAGAGCGTCGTCGAAAGCGGGGGCAAGAGCTGGTACTTCATCACCACCGATTACGTCTTTGGCAAATCGCTGGAGAGCAATGCGTCACGCTTCGTCGAAGGCGCGGGCGGCAAGGTCGTGGGCAGCACGCGCCACCCGCTGGGCGCCATGGACTTTGCCTCGTTCCTCATCCAGGCGCAGTCTTCCAAATCCGACGTCGTGGGTCTGGCCAGCGCCGGTGGCGATCTGGTCAACCTTATCAAGCAGGCGCAGGAGTTTGGCCTGGCGGGCGGCAAGCAGCGGATGCTGACGTTCCTGACCTTCATCAACGACGTCCATGCGATGGGCTTGCCCGTTGCGCAGGGGCTCACCTTCCCCACCGGCTTTTACTGGGACGCCGACGAGGACACGCGCGCCTGGACGCAGCGCTGGCAAAAGAAGATGGGCGTCACGCGCGCACCGTCCATCGTGCAGGCCCTGAGCTACGTGGCCACCACGCATTACCTGCAGGCCGCGCAGGCCGCCGGCACCTTCGACGCGGCGGTGGTCAACCAGAAGATGCGCGAATTGCCCATCACCACCAAACTGATCAAGAATGCTCGGGTGCGCCCCGAAGATGGGCGCGTCATCATGGACCTGTACCTGGTCGAGGTGAAAAAGCCCGCCGAATCCAAGCATCCGAACGACTACTACCGCATCCTGTCCACGGTGCCGGGCGAAAAGGTCTTCGTGTCGCTCGCCGACAGCGAATGCCCCCTGGTCAAGAAATAAAAAGGAGACAACCATGAAGTGCTTTTGCGTCGTCAATTTCCGCGAACCGCTGCAGGAAATGGACCAGCCCACGCCCACCCCGCAAGGGTCGCAGGTGCTGCTCAAGGTCCGCGCGGCCGGCGTGTGCCACAGCGACATCCATCTGTGGGAAGGCGGCTACGACCTCGGCCAGGGCCGGACCCTGTCGCTCAAGGACCGCGGCGTGTCGCTGCCGCTGACCATGGGCCACGAAACGGTCGGCGCCGTCGTGGCGGCCGGCCCCGAGGCGCAAGGCCTTGCCACCGACCGCAATTACCTCGTCTATCCGTGGATCGGCTGCGGCAAGTGCGCGTCGTGCGCGGCCGGCATGGAGAATCACTGCACCGCGCCCGCCTGCCTGGGCGTGCATCGCGCCGGCGGCTATGCCGACCACATCGTGGTGCCGCATCCCCGCTACCTCATCGACATCGGCGACCTGGACCCCGCGCAGATCGCGCCGTACGCATGCTCGGGGCTCACCACGTACTCCGCGCTGCAGAAGATCGGCGCCGACATCTACCGCGAGCATCCCGTCGTGATCTTCGGCGCGGGCGGCCTGGGCCTGATGTGCCTGACGCTGATCAAGGCGCTGGGCGGCGCGGGCGCCATCGTCGTCGACATCGACCCGGCCAAACGCCAGGCGGCGCTGGATGCGGGCGCGCTGGCGGCCATCGACGGCGCCGCGCCCGATGCCGCGCAGCAGATCATGCAGGCCGCCGGCGGCAAGCCGGTGCGGGCCGCAATCGATCTGGTCGGCGCGCCGGCCACCACGTCGCTCGCGTTCGATTTCCTGACCAAAGGCGGCAAGCTCATCATCGTCGGCCTGTTCGGCGGCGGCTCCACCTGGCCCATTGCCTTGATTCCCATGAAGGCGCTGTCCATCATCGGCAGCTACGTCGGCAACCTGGCCGAACTGAAGGAATTGATGGAACTGGTGCGGGCGGGCAAGGTGCCGCCGATGCCGGTGCACCGCCACGCGCTGGCCGAGGCGGACCGCGTACTAACCTCGCTGCGTGAAGGCAAGGTCGTGGGCCGGGCCGTGTTGACGGTCGACTGAAGCCAGCGTTGCAATCAACAAACAAACGCGCCCGGCATCGGGCGCGTTTGTTTTGACGCCTGCTATTGGATGGTTACCCCGGCCGCAATCGCGGATCGTAGATGAAGCGTTCGCGCCGCACCACCACGATATCCTCGGCGTCCGGATGCGCCGGATTGATGAGGAAATTGCAGTCCGGGACGCCACGGTACGGCACGATGGCGCTGGGCAATTCCAGCAGCGCCGACACGCCCGACGCCACCCAGTTGTCGCCCACGGCCTGCGAGGCCTCGGCAAACGGCACCGCATCCCAGAACGGATAGTCGTCCTGCAGCTGCGCCAGCGACAGCGATTGGCGCGCCTCAAAAATGCCATTGGGCACGGCCAGCTCAATCAGATACCGGTTGGCGTGCTCGGACGCGCGCGCGGCAAAATGCACCACCGTTTCCAGCACCGCCAGCGCCACGCTGGCCGAGGCATACACCACCGGCGTGCCCGGGCTGTTGTAGCGTCCGCCCACCGCAGCCGCTCCGGCGCCGGAGAGATCGTCCGCCCGGTACTTGCCCGCCGTGGTGCCAATGCGCCAGAGCGAAACGTAATCGGTCATGCGTAGACGCCCGCAGCGGCGCGGGCCAGCGTGTCCTCGACGATGCGGCTGCTGGCATCCGAGGTCAGCAGCGACAACGGCTTGACGTTGCCCAGCGCGGGCACGGGCGTGTTCAGCCACAGCACCGCTTCCTCGTCGCTGCCCAGCACCTGACGGGCGACGCGCACCACCCGGGCGACGCGGGCAAGCCGGTCGGATTCACCCAGCGGCAGCGCCTGGCCTTCGCGCGTCCAGCGCGACAGCGACGCCGCCTTGACCTCGGTAATCGCCATGATTTCCGACTTGGGCACCTGCAGGTAATCGGCGGCATCGTCCACCATCTGCGCGGGCAGTCCGCGGTGCACGTCCCGGGCAATGTCAGTGAGCGGGCTGTCGATCAGGCCGCGAAAAAGCTGCCTGGGGCGCGGCGGGCGTTTGACGGTGGCGCCGCGCTTGGCGGGAGATTTATCGGTCAGGGCGATGGTCATGATCTGCTCCGGGCGCCGCTTGGACGAACAGCCAGCCGGAGGAACCGGCCAGGGCATGGGGCGGCTGAATTACCAAATTGAATTTATAATATCCCATTTGGAAATCCACGCGCAAGGGCAGGAACCGTGGCGGCCGGCCGGGCACCATCAGTCGTGCACCATTTTTGGGCCTATCATAGGCGGCGACAAAATCCCCCCTCGCATTTCTCTCAAGGACACGCAATGACGGACCGGCAGCTCACGATACTCGCGGCGATCAATCTCATGGTGGCGGTGGGCGCCGGGGCGTTTGGCGCGCACGGGCTCAAGCGCATCCTGACGCCCGACATGCTGGCCGTGTGGCAGACCGGCGTCATGTACCACCTGGTCCACGCGCTGGGCATCTTCATCATCGCGCTGCTGGGCGCCCGCTTCGGGTCGCCGCTGCTGTCGGCCGCGGGCGTCGTCATGTTCGTCGGCATCGTGCTGTTTTCGGGCAGCCTGTACGTGCTGACGCTGACCGGCACAACGTGGCTGGGCGCGGTCACGCCGTTTGGCGGCACGGCCTTCCTGGCCGCGTGGGCGATGGTCGCCATTGCTGCCTACCGCGCGCAAAGCTGAGACGCCCTTCCGTTCTTCGCCTTTCCGTTCTTCACCCACCGGCGGCAGGAACCGCCGCCCTTGCAGGTTTCAGATGTCCCCAAGCACCGCATTACCCGCCGTCCGTGAACATTCCGCCGCCGCAGGCATCGCCTGCGTGGCGGGCGGCATCTTTTTTCTGACGCTCAGCGACGCCAATGCCAAGTGGCTGGGCGCCAGCTACAACCCGTTGCAGATCCTCTTCCTGCGCGCGCTGATCGCCCTGCCTTTCGTAACCGCGCTGGCGCTGTGGCTGGGCGGACGCCGCGTGCTGCGCACCACGCATCCCGGCCTGCACCTGACGCGCGGCGCGATCAACGTGGTCTCGGCCTGTTGCTTCTATCTGGGACTGCAGGCGCTGCCGCTGGCCGAAGCGACCGCCATCGCGTTTGCCGCGCCGCTGTTCGTCACCGCGCTGTCGGTGCTGATCCTGAAGGAGCGCGTGGACGGCAAGCGTTGGCTGGCGGTATTGGCGGGCTTTGCGGGCGTGCTGATCGTGGTGCGCCCGGGCACGCAGGCCTTCCAGGCCGCCACCCTGCTGCCGCTGACCACCGCCCTGCTCTACGCCGTCATGATGATCACGGCGCGCGGCATCAACCGCGCCGAAGGCATGCTGACCACCACCTTCTACATCGTGCTGGGCCAACTGGTCTGCAGCGCCATCGGACTGCCGTGGGTGTGGCGCGCGCCGGCCATGGAAGACCTGCCTTATTTCGGTGGCGTCGCGCTGTTCAGCACGCTGGGGCTGGCGCTCATCACGCAGGGATTCCGCATCGGCCCGGCTTCTGTCGTCGCGCCCTTCGACTACACGGGCCTGGTCTGGGCCACGATTCTGGGATGGATCTTCTGGCGCGAAGCGCCCGACGCCTATGCGTACCTGGGCGCCGTGTTCATTGCAGGCAGCGGCGTGTACATCGCCGTGCGCGAGGCACGCGGGAAGACGCGCCGGCGTGCCACGACCTGACGCTGTCTTGCCATGCCGCCCGCGCTATTCGGTGGGCGGCGGAAAGTGCCGCTGCAGCACGCGGGCCACGTTCGGTTCCAACGCGGCTTCGCGCGCGACCGCGGTCAATGCCGGACACATCGCACCGAACCACGACGGCCCTGGGCGCCAATGCGTCATGACCGTCACATACAGGTCCAGCGCCGAAAAGCGGCGCCCCAGCATGTGCGGCGCGCCGGCCTGGCGTTCCAGTTCCTGCCACAGCTCGGCGCGGCGCGTGTGGACGCGCTCGCGCAGCAGGTCCACCGCATCGCCCGGCGTCGTCCACTGCGCGGGATCGTCGCCGTACGTGAAGGTCGGGTAGACCGCCGCCACGATCCGCACCAGCAGGTTCAGAAAGCGCGCCCGTTCCGGCTTGTCCGCCGTGGGCGCAAGACCAGCCTGCGGCGCCACGTCGTTCAGGTGCAGGATCATCGCCGCGCTTTCGGTCATGACCTCGCCGTCGGGCAGGATCAGCGTGGGTACCTGCCCCAGCGGATTCAGATGCAGCAGCCGGTCTCGCTCGGGACCGGGCTTCAGGTACGGCACGTCCGTCAGGACGTGCGGCACGTTGGCCAGCACCAGCGCCATCTCGACGATGGCGGAGCCGCAGCCCGCGGACCCGATGAGTTCATAGGTCTTCATGACGGTCACCCTCCCGTTTCAGCCGGCGCCACCCGCAGCAGTTCGCCCGGCGAAGCATCCGTCAGCACATACACATAACCGTCCGGCCCCTGCCGCACGTCACGGATCCGGCGCTTGCGGTCGGCCAGCAGCGTTTCCTTCTCGACCACCTTATTGCCGTCGACAGTCAGGCGGATCAGGTTCTGGTTGCCCAGCGCGCCGATGAAGAGCGAATTGCGCCAGGCCGGAAAACGATCGGCGTTGTAGAACGCCATGCCGCTGATGGCGGGCGACTTCGGCCACCAGTAGACCGGCGGCTCCATGCCCGGCAACGTCTCGCCTTTGGCCTCGGGAATCTTCAGACCCGAATAGTTGATGCCGTACGTCGCCAGCGGCCAGCCGTAGTTCTTGCCCGGCTGCACCACGTTGACCTCGTCGCCGCCCCGCGGCCCGTGTTCGTTTTCCCAAAGCTCGCCGGTCCAGGGATTGAGCGCCATGCCTTGCGGATTGCGATGGCCGTACGACCAGATCTCGGGGCGCGCGCCCTGCTTGCCCACGAAGGGATTGTCGTCAGGTAGAGCGCCGTCGGCCTTGAGCCGCACAACCTTGCCCTGCAACTTGTCCAGGTCCTGCGCCGTGGGCCGCTGGTTGTTCTCGCCCAGCGCAATGTAGAGGTAGCCCTTGCCGTCAAACACCAGGCGCGATCCGAAATGCAGCCCGGACGACAGCTTGGGTTCCTGGCGGAAGATCACCTTGAAGTTTTCCAGCCCGCTGCCATCGTCGGCCAGCCGGCCTCGTCCCACGGCCGTGCCGCTCTTGTCGCCGTCCGACTCCGCATAGGACAGGTACACGTAGCGGTCGGTCGCAAAGTTTGGCGACAGCACCACGTCCAGCAGACCGCCCTGGCCGCGCGCGGCCACCTTGGGCACACCGGTCAGCGGCTTGGACAGCCCGCCGGGCGTACGCAACAGCCGCAGGTTCCCGGGTCGTTCGGTGATCAGGATGCCGCCGTCGGGCAGGAACGCCATGGACCAGGGATGATCCAGGCCTCCGACAACGGGCATCACGCGCGCAGGCGCCGACGGCGGTTCCTGCGTGGCTTGCGCGAACGCGGGCGCGGCGGCGCAAACCAGGGTCAAGGACAAGAGAAAGGGAATTGCGCGCGTGCTCGCGGCGGTGCGTGACTGCATGGACATCTCCGGCGGCGACAGTTTGAAAAGCGGGCGCGGAAGGCATGACAGAGAGACGCGGGACCACTCGCGAATGGCATACCCGGTTGGCGTACCATAGCGCCCACGGACGGGAGATCTCCCGTTCTTCCTTCCAGGAGTCTCCGACAGATGAAACTGTACTACATGCCCGGCGCGTGCTCGCTCGCTTCCCACATCGTGCTCGAGTGGATCGGCAAGCCGTATGAAACGCACAAACTCAGCCGCGAGGCGCTCAAGGAGCCCGAGTTTCTGCGGATCAACCCGATGGGCGCCGTGCCTGCGCTGACCGATGGCGACTGGACCCTGACGCAGAACGTATCCATCCTGGAGTACCTGGCTGAACTGGCGCCCGAAAGCACGCTGCTGGGCGACGGCTCCGCGCGTTCGCGCGCCGAAGTGCGCCGTTGGGTCGGCTTCATCAATTCCGACGTGCACAAGACGTTCTCGCTGCTCTTCGGCGCGCAGCGCTACGTGAAGGACGAAGGCGCGCAGAAGGAACTGGCCGCGTCGGCCTCGGCGCTCTTGACCAAGCTGTTCGCGCAACTGGACACGCAGTTGGCCGGCAAGCCGTATCTGGCGGGCGCCGCCCCGTCGGTTGCCGATGCCTACCTGTTCGTCGTGCTGCGCTGGGCGCACGCCAAGGAAGTGGACCTGACCGGTCTGTCCAACCTGTCCGCGTTCTTCGAGCGCATGCAGGCCAACGCCGGCGTCAAGGCCGCGCTGCAGGCCGAAGGGCTGTAATCGCCCCCACTGCCCCGCTGGCGCCCTGGCGTTTTACGCCGGCGTCACGCCGGGCAGCGCCTCGCTCTCCAGGATCTTCCTGACCGCGGCCAGAAAACGCCGCGCCAGCAAGGGCGGCGCGCTCAGATTGGAATGCGTCGCCCAGATGTCCACGCTGGCCTCGGGCGTAATCGGACGCAGCGCCATGTGCGCGGCCTGATCCGGCGTGACGCACCAGGCATCCACCAGTGCCGGCCCCAGGCCCTGCTGCACGAAGGAACAGGCGGTCACGGGCGAATGCACCTCGATCGCCGCCGCGCAGTGCGGGCCTTCGCCAAAGAACGGCTGCAGCGCGCGTCCCAGCGGCGTATCGCGCGGATAGCCGATCCACGCCGCCGACGAAAAGTCCTCCGGCCGCACCGCATCGTGGCTGGCAAGCGGATGCCCGGGCGGCAGCACGCACACCACCGGCACGCGCGCCAGCCGGACCGACGTCAGGTTCGGATGATCCGGCGGCTGCATGGAAATGCCGATATCCGCCTGTCCCGACAGAAAGTACGCCGCCAGCTCGTCGAATGTCACGCTGCGGTAATCGACCCGCG
The DNA here is from genome assembly GCF_002966795.1 of Achromobacter spanius. GTDB lineage: Bacteria > Pseudomonadota > Gammaproteobacteria > Burkholderiales > Burkholderiaceae_B > Achromobacter > Achromobacter spanius_D. The sequence goes on along the minus strand of NZ_CP023270.1, from coordinate 2,983,007 downwards.
CGCCCGCATTGCGTCCGCGAAATCGCTCCAGCGCCATGGGGATCAGGCGTTGCCCGAAACTGGCACTTGCCACGATCTTCAGCATGCCTGCGCCCGACTGCCCCAGGCTGGCGGCCAGGTCGTTCACGCGCTGGATGCCGCCATACACCTGCTCGACCTCGGCATACAGGCGCCGGGCCTCGGCCGTGGGCGACAGCCGGCTCTTGACGCGCTCGAACAACCGGTAGCCCAGCCGGCTTTCCGTCAGGGCCAGCACCCGGCTCACGGCCGGCTGCGACACATGCAGCATGCGCCCCGCCCCGCTGATCGAGCCGGCCATCATGATGGCGCGGAACACCTCGATCTGGCGCAGGTTCAGCGGCCGCCCGGCGCTTGGCCCGGCCTCGTCGGCATACCCATCGGCTTCCATTTTTTTCCCCTTTTCCAATAACGAGGGATTATAGGTTTGAGACATTTTTCGATGACGCAGTGCCGCATGGCCGGGTGTAATCTGCCCGCTCCACAAAACAAAACCAGGGGAAATCCACCATGCGCAGCACGCTCCTTCGCAGTCTTTCCATGGCGGCGCTCAGCGTCGCCTTCGCCGGCGCCGCCTCGGCCGCCGGCTATCCCGACAAGCCCATCACCTTCGTGGTCCCGTCCGCCGCCGGCGGCTCGCCCGACGTGTTGTCGCGCCTGATCACCACGCAGATCGCCCGCGACACCGGCGCCACGATGGTCGTCGAAAACCGCCCCGGCGCCGCCGGCAACATCGGCATCGCGCTCATCAAGCGAGCCGCGCCCGACGGCTACACGGTCGGCTACGGCAACATCAACACGCTGGCGGTCAACCGCTCGCTGTTCAAGCGCCTGCCGTACGACGTGGACAAGGACCTGACGCCGGTCGCCCACATGTTCGACCTGTACAACGTCCTGATCGTCCCGGCCGAATCGCCCGTCAACAGCGTGCAGGAACTCATCGACCGCGCCCGCAAGGAGCCCGGCCGTCTGTCCTATGGCGCATCGGGCGTCGGCACCACCGGCCACATGGGCGGCGAGCTCTTCAAGAGCATGGCCAAGCTGGACGTGATGTTCATCCCCTACAACGGCGGCCCCGCCGCCATCCAGGATCTGCTGGGCGGCCGCCTGGACTACCTGTTCGTCAACACGTCCGAGGCCGCGCCGCTGGTCAAGAGCGGCAAGGTCCGCGCCCTCGGCGTCAGCAGCCTGAAGCGCCTGTCGCTGATGCCCGACGTGCCCACGCTGGACGAGTCCGGCCTGAAGGGCTACGAGACCGTCGCCTGGGGCGGCGTGGTCGCCCCCAAGGGTACGCCCGACGACGTGGTGACCACGCTGAACGCCGCCATCCAGAAGGCGCTGCAAGCGCCGGAAGTGCGTCAGGGCCTGGCCACACTGGGCGCGGAACCGGCCACCGGCTCGCCCGCCGACTTCAAGCAGCTGATCGATCGCGAAACCGCCAAGTGGCAGCAGATCATCGACAACGCCGGCATCGAAAAACTCGACTGAGCATTCTTCATGACGGCAGACACCTTGCAGGCTGACTTCATCGTCGCGGGCGCCACGCTCATTGACGGCTCGGGCGGGCCCGCCACCCAGGGCGACCTGGCCGTGCGCGCCGGGCGCATCGCGGCGGTGGGCAGCTTTGCCCATCCCGCGGGCGTGCCGGTCATCGACGGCCGGGGCCAGGTCCTGGCGCCGGGCTTCATCGACTCGCACACCCACGACGACGGCTACCTGCTGGCGCATCCCGACATGCTGCCCAAGGTGTCGCAGGGCATCACCACGGTCGTCACCGGCAACTGCGGCATCAGCCTGGCGCCGCTGGCGCGCACGCAGATTCCGCAGCCGCTCGACCTGCTGGGTCCGCCGGAACTCTTTCGCTTTGGCACCTTCCGCGCCTGGATGGACGCCCTGCGCGACACGCCGGCCGCCGTCAACGTGATTCCCCTGGTGGGTCACACCACCTTGCGCGTCGCCGTCATGGACGACACCTCGCGCGCGGCCAACCACGCGGAACGGGCCGCCATGCGCGACCTGATGCAGGAAGCGCTGGATGCAGGCGCGTTCGGCGTGTCGACCGGCACGTTCTACCCGCCGGCCAGCGCCGCGCCCACGGACGAGATCATCGACGTGTGCCAACCGCTGCGCGGCCGCGCCGGCATCTACGCCACGCACCTGCGCGACGAGGCCGACCACATCGTGCCCGCCATGGAAGAGGCGCTGCTCATCGGCCGCGAAACCGAATCCCGCGTGGTGTTCTCGCATCACAAGCTGGCGGGCGAACGCAATCATGGCCGCACCCGCGAAACGCTGGACCTCATCAGCCGCGCCGCGGCCGCGCAGCCCGTCTGCCTGGACTGCCATCCCTACCCCGCGACGTCGACCATGCTGCGGCTGGACCGCGCGCGGCTTGCCAGCCGCACGATGATCACGTGGTCCAAAGGCTATCCCGAGGCCACGGGCCGCGACTTCAGCGACGTCATGGCCGAACTTGGCCTGGACGACGAAGCCGCCGTCGCCCGGCTGGCCCCGGCCGGCGCCATCTACTTCCTGATGGACCCGTCGGACGTCAAACGCATCTTTGCCCATCCGCTGACCATGGTCGGCTCGGACGGCCTGCCCTTCGACCCGCATCCGCACCCCCGCCAATGGGGCACGTTCACCAACGTGCTGCGCACGATGGTGCGCGAGCAGAGCCTGCTGTCGCTCGAGTCCGCCATCCACAAGATGACCGGATTGGCCGCGGCCCAGTACGGCGTCGCCGGGCGTGGCCTGCTCCGGGAGGGGTATCATGCTGACCTGGTGCTGTTCGATCCCGCCACCGTTACCGACGTGGCCACTTTTTCAGCGCCCATTCAGGCAAGCCGGGGCATCCACGCCGTGTGGGTCAACGGCAGGCAGGTCTGGGACGGGGAACGGACGGGCACCGAACGCCCGGGCCATGTCCTGACGCCCGGTGATGCATGAGCACGGAGTACTTAAAGTGAAGACGTTTTCCCAGGGCTGCTACCTGGGTGTATTGGGCGGAATGGGCCCCATGGCCGGCGCGGCCTTTGCCCTCCGCCTGGCGGCGCTGACGCCCGCCACGGTTGACCAGCAACACATCCCCACCTTGCTGCGCAACGATCCCCGCATTCCCGACCGGTCCAGCGCCTACATGGCCGGCGGCGAAAGTCCCCTGCCCTACATGGTCGGCGGCGTGCGCTTCCTGGAACAGGCCGGCGCCCAGCTCATCGCCATTCCGTGCAATACCGCCCACCTGTGGTTCGACGAGATCGCCGCGTCCACGCAACTGCCGGTGCTGCACATCATCGAAGCGGTCATCGAAGACCTGCGCCGGCTCGGCCTGCCCAGCGGCCGCATCGGCTTGATGGGCACTGCTGCCACGCTCAAGCTCGGTCTCTACCAGCGCCACCTCGAAGCCCAGGGCTACGAGTGCATCGTGCCTGACGACGACGAAGTCGAACGCTTCTGCATGGGCTCGATCCGCGCCGTCAAGGGCAACCAGCTCGAAGACGCCTTCGCGCCCGCCGCCGAATGCATCGCCCGCCTGAAGGCCCGCGGCGCCGACGCCGTGGTGCTGGGCTGCACCGAATTGCCCCTGGCCGTCCCGCACGCCCTGCGCCCCAGTCTGGGCGTGACCCTCACCGACTCCATCGACGCCCTCGCCCGCGCCGCCATCGCGCACTACCAGGCCGACCAGCCGGCCGAACGCATCGCTGCTTAAAAAAAAGGCGCATCTTTCGATGCGCCCACTTCCTTCGCGGGGAAGAGGTCAACCGCCCAGGTACGCCTTGCGGACCTTGTCGTTGACCAGCAGGTTGGCGCCGGTGTCCTGCAGGACCACGCGGCCGTTTTCCAGCACGTAGCCGCGATCCGCCACGCCCAGCGCCTTGTTGGCGTTCTGCTCGACCAGGAACACAGTCACGCCCTGCTCGCGGATCTCGCGGATGATGTCGAAGATCTGGGCGATCACCAGCGGGGCCAGGCCCAGCGTCGGTTCGTCCAGCAGCAACAGGCGCGGCCGGGTCATCAGCGCGCGGCCGATGGCCAGCATCTGCTGTTCGCCGCCCGACATCAGCCCCGCGCGCTGACTGGCGCGTTCCTTCAAGCGCGGGAACAGACCGTAGACGTGGTCGATGCCGGCCTCGATCTCGTCGCGCTTCAAGAAGAAGCCGCCCATCATCAGGTTCTCGGCGACCGTCAGGTCCTTGAACACGCGCCGGCCCTCAGGCGAAATGGCAATGCCACTGCGCATGATGTGGTGCGTGTCCTTGTTCGTGATGTCCTCGCCTTCGAACGTGATCTTGCCTTCGCGCGCCCGCGGATTGCCGCAGACCGTCATCAGCAGCGTCGTCTTACCGGCGCCGTTGGCGCCGATCAGCGTGACGATCTCGCCCTGGTTGACGTCCACCGACACGCCGTTCAGCGCCTGGATTGCGCCATAGTACGTGTGTATGTTTTCCAGCTTCAGCATCATTCCTCCCCCAGGTACGCCTTGATGACGCGCTCGTCGTTGCGCACCTGCTCGGGGGTGCCGGTCGTGATGGGCTTGCCGTGTTCCATGACCAGAATGCGGTCCGAAATGCCCATGATCAGGCTCATGTCGTGCTCGATCAGCAGCACGGCCACGCCGAATTCGCGGCGTAGCTGGTCGATGAGCGATTGCAGATCGCGCTTTTCCTGGGGGTTGAGGCCTGCGGCCGGCTCGTCCAGCATCAGCAGGCGCGGCTTGGTGATCATGCAGCGCGCGATTTCCAGGCGCCGCTGGTGGCCATAGGCCAGGTTGCCGGCTTCGCGGTTGGCGAATTCGCGCAGGCCCATGAAATCCAGCCATTGCGCCGCCCGCGACAGCGCTTCGGATTCGGACTGGCGATACCCCTTGGTCTTCAGCAGACCCGGCAGCAGCCGGGATTCCACCTGCGTATGCTGCGCGACCAGCAGGTTTTCCAGCACCGTCAGTTGCTTGAACAGGCGCACGTTCTGGAACGTGCGCACCAGCCCATGACGCGCCACCTTGTGGCTGGCAAGACCCGTGATGGGTTTGCCGTCCATGACGATTTCACCGGCGGTCGGCGCATAGAAGCCGCCCACGCAGTTGAACACGGTGGTCTTGCCGGCCCCGTTTGGGCCGATGATGGCAAAGACCTCGTCGGACATGACCTCGAAACCCACGCTGTCGACGGCCAAGAGGCCGCCGAACCGCATGGTCAGGCCGGAGACTTTCAGCAATGCCTCGCTCATTTAGCCAGCTCCACGTGGGGACGCTTCATGGGCAACAACCCCTGCGGACGCCACATCATCATCAACACCATCACCAGACCGAACATCAGCATCCGGTACTCGGCGAACTCGCGCGCCAGTTCGGGCAGCACGGTCAGCAGGATGGCAGCGAGGATCACACCCACCTGCGAACCCATGCCGCCCAGCACCACGATGGCCAGGATCAGCGCGGACTCGATGAACGTGAAGGACTCCGGATTCACCATGCCCTGGCGCGCCGCGAAAAACGCGCCGCCAAAGCCGGCAAACATGGCGCCCAGCGTGAACGCGGACAGCTTGATGCGCGTGGGATTCAGGCCCAGCGAACGGCAGGCGATCTCGTCCTCGCGCAGCGCCTCCCAGGCGCGGCCGACCGGCATGCGGATCAGGCGCGTCGACACGAACAGCGTCACCAGTGCCAGCAGCAGCGCCATCATGTACAGGTAGATCACCATGTCCTGGTTCTGGAACGTCAGCCCGAAGAATTCATGGAACGTCGTTCCGCCCTCGGTGCTGGGGCGGCGCGTCATTTCCAGGCCGAAGAACGTCGGCTTCGGAATGCCGGAAATACCGTCCGGACCGCCCGTCATCTTGTTCAGGTTGATGAGCAGCAGGCGAATGATTTCACCGAAGCCCAGCGTCACGATGGCCAGGTAGTCACCGCGCAGCCGCAGCACCGGAAATCCCAGCACGAAACCGAACAGTGCGGACATCGCACCCGCGAAAGGCAGCGCTTCCCAGAAGCTCCAGCCGCCCCAGTGATAGAGCAACGCATACGTGTAGGCGCCGACGGCGTAAAAGCCCACGAAGCCCAGATCCAGCAGCCCGGCAAAACCCACCACGATGTTCAGGCCCAGGCCCAGCATCACGTAGATCAGCACCAGCGTGGCGATGTCCACCGAACTGCGGCCCGCGAAGAACGGCCAGATCACCGCAACAGCAAGCAGCAGCAGCATCAGCGGCTTGTGGTTGCGGGCCGGCGCCGACGACAGCGTCGGCAGGCTGGTCTTCAACTTCTTGAACGGCATGGCAAGCCACGGCCGCAACAGCTGAAACACGAACACCACCGCCGCGGCCAGCGCCACCAGCGACCAGTTCGACTCCATCGACGTGCGCGCGCCCTGGCGGATGAGCTGCAGGCCGAAGACCGGGGTGACGATGACCGCCGTCAGCACGGCCGCCATCGTGGCATTTTTGAGATTGTTGGTCGACATCAGACTTTTTCCACCTCAGGTTTGCCCAGCAGCCCGGTGGGACGGAACAGCAGAATCAGGACCAGCAGCGAGAACGCCACGATGTCCTTGTACTGCGACGATATATAGGCAGCCGCAAAGGTTTCCGCCAGGCCCAGCAGCACGCCGCCCAGCATCGCGCCGGGGATGCTGCCGATGCCGCCCAGCACCGCAGCCGTGAAGGCCTTGATGCCGGCCAGAAAGCCGATGAAGGGATTGAGCTTGCCGATGGTGATGGCGATCAGCACGCCGCCCACCGCCGCCAGGATCGCACCCATCACGAACGTGAACGAGATCACGCGGTTGGTGTCGATGCCCAGCAGGTTGGCCATGTGCATGTCCTGCGAGCAGGCGCGCGAGGCGCGGCCCATGCGGGAATACTTGATGAACAGCGTCAGCGCGATCATCAGCACCACCGTCACCACGATGATCATGAGGCGCGAGTACGGCACGGTCACGTCAAAGTCCGATCCCATGTGGAACTGCACGGCGCCCGACACCAGCGAGGGCACGGCCATGTCGCGCGCGCCCTGGCCGAGGGCCACCCAGTTCTGCAGGAAGATCGACATCCCGATGGCGGAGATCAGCGCCACCAGACGGGGACTGCCGCGCACCGGCCGATACGCCACGCGTTCGACCGAAAAGCCGTAGATGCCGGTCACCGTAATGGCAACGAGCAGCATGGCCGCGATGATGAAGGGGGTCGGCAAGCCGCTGTTGGTGCCGATAGCCGTCAAGGTGACCAGGCCCACATAGGCGCCGATCATATAGATTTCGCCGTGGGCGAAATTGATCATCCCGATGATGCCGTAGACCATTGTGTAGCCGATGGCAATCAGCGCGTAGATCGCTCCCAGGGACAATCCGTTGAAGAATTGCTGGGTAAGTTGGGGTATGAGGTCGGACATGATTCCAATGCTCCAAATAGTTCCGGCTCCGGTAGTGAGACCCGGAGCCGGAAACCTGGGCGTATTCTAAAAGGGCCTGCCGGCGCCGCCTTGCCGGCCGCACAGCGCTTTTGGCGCATCGCTACGCGGATTACGGCTAGACGAAGACAGCAGGCCCTACACACCGGCAACACGCCGGCGGGATCGCGAGTTTACAGCTGGGTCTTCTTTCCGTCCTTGTCCCACTTATAGACGGCGAACTCAAAGTCCTTCAGGTCGCCCTTGGCATCGTATTCGACCTTGCCGATGCCGGTGTTGAACGTCGTCTTGTGCATGTAGTCGGCGACCTTGGCCGGATCTTCGCCGACAGCGTTGATGCTGTCAGCCAGGATCTGGACCGCGGCGTAGGCCGGCATCTGGAAGGCGCCGTCCGGATCGCGCTTGGCGTCCTTGAAGGCCTTGACGATGCTTTCGTTGCCCGGCAGCTTGGTGAAGTCGGCCGGCAGCGTGACCAGCAGGCCGTCGATGGCGGGACCGGCGATTGCCACCAGATCCTGGTTGGCCGTGCCTTCCGGACCCATGAACTGGACCTTCAGGCCCTGTTCACGCGCCTGGCGCAGCAGCAGGCCCAGCTCGGGGTGATAACCGCCGAAATAGACCAGGTCCACGCCCGAGGACTTCAGCTTGGTGATGATGGCCGAGTAGTCGCTGTCGCCGACGTTGATGCCTTCAAACAGCGCAACGTTGACCTTTTCCTTGGCCAGCGCGTCCTTGACCTGCGTGGCCACACCCGAACCGTAGGTCTGCTTGTCGTGCAGCACGGCAACCTTCTGGGGCTTCAAGGTCTTGGCGATGTAGCCGGCGGCGTACGGACCCTGCTGGTCGTCGCGGCCGATGGTGCGGAAGAAGAAATGCGGCTTGATGGTGTCGGTGACCAGCGGCGACGTGGCGCCCGGGGTGATGCCGACAATGCCCTCTTCCTCGTAGACCTTCACGGCAGCGACCGTGACGCCCGAGCACGCATGGGCCACGGCAAACTTGGCGCCGGAGTTGACTACGCGGTTGGCGGCGGGCACGGCCTGCTTGGGTTCGCAGCCGTCGTCGATCAGGATCGGTTCGAGCTTCTTGCCCTTGACGCCGCCCTTGGCGTTGATGGTTTCGATGGCGGTCAGCGCGCCGGCTTGAATTTGGTCGCCGTATTGGGTGTTGGGACCGGTCATGGGCTGGGGAATGCCGATCTTGATCGTGTCGGCGGCGTGCGCGGCGCCAGCCAAGGCAAGTGCCCCAAGCGCCATGGCTACCGGGGTAAGGCGATTCAGAAACTTCATGCGGAGTTCTCCAGCGAGGTTTTGAGCGGCTCTGTCCAACACGGTTTATCGGGAGAGTACCCCTACGTCCGCATTGCCCGTCGCCGGCTTCTTGGGCAAAAACACGGTGTGGGCGGTATTCTGAAAGCAAGCCGTCATACTGTCACTGCGTGTAATCCCCAATATTTCAAGCGGGGCTTTTATTCGTGACGGATAGCCCGCGTAATGCGGTGAATTCATTGGAGAAAACGCAATTCCGGCTACGTTGTTCGCTGGCGCTTTGCTGGGATTTATGGTTAGCCGATTTATATGAAAACGCATTAATACGGCGTTTAAACATGCATTTAAATACAGTACTTACGCCGGACTTACTGCGTCCCGCGCAAATAATGTCTGGCGCATTAATAAAAACGCGCGGCCGGCTTAAAGCAGCATCGGACGCGCGCGGTCATGGCATCGCGCAGACGGACCGCAACGCGGCTAGGCGTTCGCAGGCTTTGCCAGGTTCCACATCAGGGCACGGAACGGCGCCAGCATACTGATATTGACGACCAGCTTGATCGCCAGGTCGCCCAGCATCCACGTGACCCAAGGCAACCCGGTTGCGGCGAATGCCACGCTGAAGAACACCGCCGTATCCAATATGGCGCCCAGCACGCCGGACGCCAGCGGCGCGCGCCACCAGCGCTGGTCACGCAGGCGGTCGAACACCTGGATGTCGACGAGCTGCGCGCAGATATAAGCCAGCCCCGAGGCCAGCGCAATGCGCGGCGACGCCACCCAGACGGACACGGCCAGCGCGGCGGCAAAGCCAAACCACACCACGCGCCGGGCGGCGGCCGGGCCGAAACGGCGGTTGAGCACATCCGTGACCAGGAACGCCACCGGATAGGACAGCCCGCCCCATGTCAGCCAGTCGTTGAGCGGCACCTGCACCAGGATATTTGAGCCGACCACGACAGCCAGCATGCACAGCACCGAAATGCCGAATTGCAGGCGGGTCATCGCGGGAAAGCGTGCGGCGGTCGGCATCATTGGCGGCACGCTCCGACCATCCCCGGCACCGCACCGACAGCGGCCATTCGCGCGATCGCGACGTCGTCTTGCAACCATTGACGTGTCGAAGCCGCAACACCTTGCATGTTCCGTGTCGCGCGCGCGAACAGGGCCCCGGCGGTCCGCGACTTGCAGCCATGACGGGCTCGCGCGCCGGTCGCCCGCCCCGCCTGCGAGGCGCGCGTTGCATGCTGGTTTATGTCAATGACATGAACGTCCCTGGCGGCGCATACTTTGCCGACCGGGCGCGCGGCCAAGGCTCGCGCCCTGCCCCCACCGCCGGTGAACGCAATCGAAAGTTCGTTTTTCATAGGCGGCGATTGTAAACGGTCACTTCCCCGCAGCAAAAACGCCAAAAATGTTCGTTCGCGCCTGAAACGCGCAATTTGACAGGCGTTTGTAGTGATGTGAAAGTCACGGTTTTGTCACAAACAATTCATAAGGTGTCGTGTTTCATGCGCCCGGACAACCCGTGCGCAACACGCCCAACTGGAGAACCCTTTATGCGATCCCATCGTATTGCACTGACCTTTGCCGCCATCATGACGGCTTTCGCCGGCGCTTCCGCGCAAGCAGCCACCGAGATCCAGTTCTGGCATTCGATGGAAGGCGCGCTGGGCGACCGCGTCAACGGCTTGGTCGAGGAATTCAACAAGAAGAACCCCGACTACCAGGTCAAGGCCATCTACAAGGGCAACTACGGTGAATCCATGAACGCCGGCATCGCCGCGTTCCGCGCCGGCAACGCGCCGGACATCCTGCAGGTCTTCGAAGTCGGCACCGCCACCATGATGTACGCCAAGGGCGCCATCAAGCCGGTGCAGCAGATGTCCGAAGAAGCCGGCAACCCGATCGACCCCAAGGAATTCATCGGCGCCGTGGCTGGCTACTACTCGTCGGCCGACGGCAAGCTGGTGTCGATGCCGTTCAACAGCTCGACCGTCGTCTTCTACTACAACAAGGACGCCTTCAAGAAGGCTGGCCTGGACGCCGACAATCCCCCCAAGACCTGGGAAGAACTGGCCGCTGCCGGCCAGAAGCTGAAGGCCGCTGGCCAGGAATGCGGCTACACCACCTCCTGGCCGTCGTGGACCCAGCTCGAGACCTTCTCGGCCTGGCACAACGTGCCGTACGCCACCAAGGACAACGGCTTCGGCGGCCTGGATGCGCGCATCGCCATCAACACCCCGCTGCACGTGCGTCACCTTGAAAACCTGGCCAAGCTCGGCAAGGAAGGCATCTTCATGTACGGCGGCCGCGGCGACGAGCCCAACTCGCTGTTCATCAGCGGCAAGTGCGCCATGATCACCGGCTCGTCCGGCCTGCGCGCCAACATCGCCAAGAACGCCAAGTTCGAATTCGGCACCTCCACGCTGCCCTACTACGCCGACGTGCAAGGCGCCCCGCAGAACACCATCATCGGCGGCGCATCGCTGTGGGTCTTCGCCAACAAGAAGCCCGAAACCTACAAGGGCGTGACCGCGTTCTTCAAGTTCCTGGCCAGCCCCGAAATCGCCGCCCGCTGGCACCAGCAGACCGGCTACGTGCCCGTCACCAAGGCGGCTTACGAGCTGACCAAGAAGGAAGGCTTCTACGACAAGAACCCGGGCACCGAAGTCGGCGTCAAGCAATTGAACGTCGAAACGACCGCCCAATCGCGCGGCCTGCGCCTGGGCTTCCTGCCCCAGATCCGCGAGATCGAGGACGCTGAAATCGAACGCATCGTCTCGGGCAAGGTTGCCCCCAAGGACGGCGCCGAGAACATCGTCAAGCGCGGCAACGAGCTGCTGGAAAAGTTCGAGAAGAGTGTAAAGTAACGCCCTTTCGCGTGATCTGACCGCCTTGTCAATCGGCATTTTCCATGTTGCGACAAGGACTTACGAGGCTTAAAGCCCTGGTTTTTCTGGGGCTTTAAGCCTATCGTGTTTTTATGAGTGCCGGTGCTTTCGGGCTCCGGGCGCCTCGCGCGGCACGCGCGCTGGCGGTTTCAGGCGGCGGTTATTTCAACCGCCGCTTTTCTGTACCTTGGGTTCCCCCTATGGAAAAACGCGTTGTATTCGGGCACAAGACCTTGCCCTATCTGCTGCTCCTGCCGCAGCTGATCATTACCGTGGTGTTCTTCTTCCTGCCCGCCGGACAAGCCATGTGGCAGTCCATGCGCCTTGAAGATCCCTTCGGTCTGTCCTCGCAGTTCGTCGGCCTGGACAACTTCATGGAACTGTTCTCGCAACAGAGCTACCTGGATTCCTTCCGCGTCACCGCCGTGTTTTCGGTGCTGGTGGCCGGTGTTGGCCTTGGCGTGTCGCTGGTGCTGGCCGTGATGGCCGACCGCGTGATCCGTGGCTCCGGGCTCTACAAGACCCTGCTCATCTGGCCGTATGCCGTGGCGCCCGCCGTCGTCGGCGTGCTGTGGCTGTTCCTGTTTTCGCCCTCCGTCGGCATCCTGGCCGTGGCCCTGCGCAAGTCGGGCGTGGACTGGAACCCCCGCCTTGACGGCAACCAGGCGATGACCCTGGTGATCATCGCGGCCGTCTGGAAGCAGGTGTCGTACAACTTCCTCTTCTTCCTGGCCGGCCTGCAATCGATCCCGCGTTCGCTCATCGAAGCCGCCGCGATCGACGGCGCCAGCCCCGCGCGCCGCTTCTGGACCATCGTCTTCCCGCTGCTGTCGCCCACCACGTTCTTCCTGCTGGTGGTCAACATCATCTACGCCTTCTTTGACACGTTTGCCGTGATCGACACGACGACGCAAGGCGGTCCGGGCACGTCGACCTCGATCCTGGTCTACAAGGTGTATAGCGACGGCTTCCGCGGCCTGGACCTCGGTTCGTCCGCCGCCCAGTCCGTCGTCCTGATGTTCATTGTGGTTGCCTTGACGGTCGTACAGTTCCGGTACGTCGACCGCAAAGTGCAGTATTGATTTTGTCCGAGGCTGATAACAATGGTTGAACGCCGTCCCTGGCTGGATATTCTGGCCCACGTCATTCTGCTCTGCGGCGTGGCGATGGTGGCATTTCCGCTCTACGTCACTTTCGTCGCGTCCACTCAGACCGCGCAGGAAGTCGCTCAGGCGCCGATGTCCCTGATTCCCGGTCCGCATTTCGTGGACAACTACATGCAGGCCCTTTTCGGCGGATCGTCGGGCGGTTCGTCGGGCGCGCCCGTCGGCCGCATGATGTACGTCAGCCTGATCATGGCGCTGGCGATCTCGATCGGCAAGATCGCGATCTCGCTGCTGTCGGCTTTTGCGGTTGTGTACTTCCGCTTTCCGGGCCGCATGTTCTTTTTCTGGATGATCTTCGTCACGCTCATGCTGCCGGTCGAAGTCCGCATCGCGCCCACCTACAAGGTCGTGGCCGATCTGGGCCTGCTCAACAGCTACGCGGGCCTGACCCTGCCGCTGATCGCATCCGCCACGGCCACGTTCCTGTTCCGCCAGTTCTTCCTGACGGTGCCGGACGAGCTGATCGAGGCCGCGCGCATCGACGGCGCGGGCCCCGTGCGCTTCTTCCGCGACGTGCTGCTGCCCTTGTCCAAGACCAGCATCGCCGCGCTGTTCGTGATCCAGTTCATCTACGGCTGGAACCAATACCTGTGGCCGCTGCTCGTCACCACGCAGGAAGACATGTACCCCGTCGTCATCGGCATCAAGCGGATGATCAGCGGCGGCGACAGCGTGACCGAATGGAACATCACCATGGCCACCGCCATGCTCGCGATGATCCCGCCGGCGCTGGTCGTCATCCTGATGCAGAAATGGTTCGTCAAGGGTCTGGTCGACACTGAAAAGTGATTCCACCCCGCCCGCGCCCATCCGAACACGACTCTGAACACGAATAACTCATGGCTACTCTCAGCTTCCGTAACGTCAAGAAAACCTATGCCGGCAACGTGCCGGTCATCCATGGCATCGACATGGACGTCAAGGACGGTGAATTCATCGTCATCGTCGGCCCCTCGGGCTGCGGCAAGTCCACGCTGATGCGCATGGTCGCCGGCCTGGAAACCGTGACCAGCGGCGACATCGTCATCGACGACAAGGTCGTCAACACCCTGGAACCCGCCGAGCGCGACATCGCCATGGTGTTCCAGAACTACGCGCTCTACCCGCACATGACCGTGTTCGAGAACATGGCCTATGGCTTGAAGATCCGCAAGTTCTCCAAGGACGAGATCAAGAAGCGCGTCGACATTGCCGCGCAGATCCTGGAACTGGGCCACCTGCTCGACCGCCGTCCGCGCGCGCTTTCGGGCGGCCAGCGCCAGCGCGTCGCGATGGGCCGCGCCATCGTGCGCGAACCCAAGGTGTTTTTGTTCGACGAGCCGCTGTCCAACCTGGATGCCAAGCTGCGCGTGGCGATGCGCCTGGAAATCATGAAGCTGCATCGCCGCCTGGGCACCACCAGCCTGTACGTGACGCACGATCAGGTCGAGGCCATGACGCTGGCGCACCGCATGATCGTCATGTACCAGGGCGTTCCCGAACAGATCGGCACCCCGATGGAAGTGTTTGAAAAGCCCGCCTCGACGTTCGTGGCCGGCTTCATCGGCTCGCCCCCGATGAACCTGATGGAAGTCCAGGTGGCGGGCGACGGCACGGTGCAGACCGCTGACGGCAACCACCTTGAGATCTCGCCGCTGCAGGTGCCGTCGCAGGTGCGCGGCCGCAAGATCATCATGGGCATGCGCCCCGAGCACATGCTGCTGAACACCCAGGGCATTCCGGCCGAAGTCGAAATGGTTGAAACCCTGGGCTCGGAACAGCTCGTGCACTGCCGCTGCGGCAAGAGCACGCTGGTCGTGCGCTGCACGACGCGCCAGCTTTCCGAGTCGTCGGCCAAGGTCGGCATGCAGGTCAACGTGGGGCCGGACGGCCGCCATCCCCTGCACTGGTTCGAGGCCGACACCGGCCGCCGCGTCCAGGGTCTGTAATAGGCGGGGCGTCAGCCCCCTGCCCCCACCAAGCGCAAAAACAAACCGGGCCGCAAGCGATCAGCTTGCGGCCCGGTTCTTTTTTGGCGCCTGATGCGTGGGACCTGATGGGCCCCGCACCCGACACGCGCCGTTCGCGTGCGGCGAGCCTGTGGCGGCCCACCGCGCTACGTTTTACTTGTAGACGGTCTTGGAGCCGTCCTTGTGCCAAGTGAACACGTCGAACTGGAAGTTCGTCAGGTCGCCCTGCTTGTTCCACGACACCTTGCCGATCGGCGTGTCGAAGGAATTGGCGTGCAGGTACTTGGCGACCTTGGTGGGATCGTCAGAGCCCGCGCCCTTGATGCCGTCCGCGATGACCTGCGTGGCCGCGTAGGCGGTCATCTGGAACGCGCCGCTGGCGTTGCGCTTCTTGGCCTCGAACGCCTTGACGATGTCGGCGTTGGCGGCGTTCTGCGTGAAGTCGGCCGGCAGCGTCAGCAGCATGCCTTCGACGGCGTCGCCCGCAATGGCGTTGATGTCCGGGTTGCCGGTGCCTTCCGGACCCATCCACTTGGCCTTCACGCCCTGCTCGGCCGCCTGGCGCAGCAGCAGGCCCATTTCGGGGTGGTAGCCGCCGTAGTAGACGAAGTCCACGCCTTGGCTCTTGAGCTTGGTGATGACCGCCGAGTAGTCGCTGTCGCCGGCGTTGATGCCTTCGAACACGGCCACGGCCACGCCGCCCTTCTCCAGGTCGTTCTTGACCGCGGTGGCGATGCCCTGGCCGTACGACTGCTTGTCGTGCAGCACGGCGACCTTCTTCGGCTTGATCTTGTCGACGATGAACTTGGCGGCGGCGGGACCTTGCTGGTCGTCACGGCCGATGGTGCGGAAGATGAACTCGTAGTTCTTGCCGTCGGTCAGGGCCGGCGACGTGGCCGAAGGCGTGACCATGACCACGCCTTCGTTGTTGTAGATGTCGGCGGCGGCGATGGTGGCGCCCGAGCACACGTGGCCCACGACGAAACCGATCTTGCTGTTGACGACGCGGTTGGCGGCGTTGGGACCCTGCTTGGGTTCGCAGCCGTCGTCGATGACCACGGTTTCCAGCTTCTTGCCATTGATGCCGCCGGCGGCGTTGATGCGCTCGACTGCGGTATCGACCCCTTCACGGACCATATCGCCATACTGCGTGACCGCGCCGGTGGTGGGGCCGACAACGCCGATCTTGATCGTCTGCGCGTGCGCGGCCGCGCCAAACGTCAAACCAGCGGCGACGCCCAGCGCTGCAATGACCGGGGTCAGACGGAAAACTGGCTTCATGAGTGGACTCCTCGAATGACTTTTAATCGTTGATCCGTCAACGGGCTGACGGCCGGAAACGTAGATGTCACGCCCGTTGGCGGTGCATTTGCCCGGCAAGCATACACTGAAATATCTCGGATTTTGGGCGCGTTGGCGCAGGGTTTTCCGGGGTTTTGTGATGCACTGCCGCATCGCTCAAGGCACCCCGCCTTATTCCGAACGCCGTATATGCAAAAGACCATTAATTCGTTTGAGTTACTAAACGGCGGCGGCATCATGTGCCGCATGAGACTCCAACCGATTATCGTCCCGGGCTGGAAAAACTCCGGCCCCGACCACTGGCAGTCCCGGTGGCAGGCCCTGTTGCCCAACGCCCGGCGCATCGAGCAGCACGACTGGGAAAACCCCTGCGCGGCCGATTGGATATCCCGCCTGACGGCCGAGGTCGACGACGCTCGCAGCCCGGTCCTGCTTGTCGCGCACAGCCTCGGCTGCCTGATCAGCGCCGCCCTCCCGGTCCCCTTGCGCGCCAAGGTCGCCGGCGCGCTGCTGGTCGCGCCCGCCGACGTCGAACGCGCCGATATGCCCGACTGCCTGCGCGGCTTCGCGCCCATCCCGCGCCAGCCGCTGCCTTTCCAGAGCGTCGTTGTCGCCAGCGACAATGATCCCTATTGCGCGCTGGAACGCGCGCGCGTCTTCGCGGCGGACTGGGGCAGCCGCGTCGTGGTCCTGCCCGGCGCCGGCCATATCAATGCGGACAGCGGCCTGGCCGACTGGCCGCAGGGGCTGAAACTGCTGGGCGCGCTACGCCGCCGAGCATCGTGGCGCATTCCGCCGCCGGCTAAGCGCATTCCGCCCATTCCGGCGTACGACTTGTAAGCCGTTTGCCACGGGTGGCGCGACCGCCTTCGCGCGCCCTCAGGACGTGGCGGGGATGCACCGCCGCTCTGATTTCGACGCATAAAGTGGTGTCTAGTAATAAATAGTCACGCAATGCGACGTGGCGCTTCACAGGTTAATAAAGCGATTCAATCACGCGTTGCGCGCAACCAATTGTCATCACGGCTTATTTCTGAATCGTTTTGATCGATTTCGAGCAAAACTCGTTACAACTAATTGTTAAGCTGCCGCGCGTCGATTTACCGCACAGTAAAAGCGCGGTTTCGAATTAATGCTGCCGCGGGCAATGTGGACGTGCAGGCGCTGGTTCGGACAAATCCGACACATATAGTAAAATGGGCGTCTTATCTAAATGTTACGGCGGCTGCGACGCCCCCACCCCGCTTACATTTTGATCGAAGAGCGGAGGGCGTGGTCGCGATACCGGCAAGGCCGCCACAAAAAACGAAAATGCAGAGCAATCTCATTACGCTCGGACGACATCTGTGCCGAGCGCGCGCAAGCATCGCCACCCTGCCTCCCCACGCGGGCCGGAACCGTCCGCTCATCCTGGGATCCACTGCCCGCGCCTGAACTCCCGGCCCGGGCCATCCCATTCTCCTGATCGTGTACGGCGGCCACGCCGGTCATAAGTTTGATTCAGCATGCTGAATCGGGCTTCACACCCATCGCATTCAGCTCAACACCCGCCGCCTTCCGGTCGGCCCAGAAGGACTCCGCATGCGTAAGCGCGTTGCCATTATCGGACTGTCGTTCCGATTCCCCAGCACCACCAATGACAGTTATTGGCCTGCTCTGCTGGAAGGCCGCGACCTGGTTACCCGAGTCGATGAGGATCGCTGGTCAGCGGATGCCTACCTGCATCCCGCGAAGGAACACCCCGGCACGGCCTATACCTTTGCCGCCGGCTCCATCGGAGACGTTTCGGGGTTCGACGCCGGATTCTTCGGCATTTCTCCGCGCGAGGCCGCGCTCATGGATCCGCAGCAGCGCCTGCTGCTTGAAATGAGCTGGGAAGCGTTGGAGAACGCCGGCGTGCCCGCATCGACGCTGCGCGGTTCCGACTGTGGCGTCTACATCGGCATTGCCAGCGCCGACTACGCCTACCGCATTGCCGAGGATCTGGGCGCCGTCGACGCCTCCATGGCCACCGGCAACACCGCCAGCATCGCCGCCAACCGCCTGTCGTACTTCCTGGACCTGCGCGGCCCCAGCATCGCGATGGACACCGCATGTTCGTCGTCGCTGGTGGCCTTTCACCAGGCATGCCGTGCCATCCAATCGGGCGAATGCAGCCAGGCGCTGGCCGGTGGCGTCAGCCTGCACCTGCATCCGTACGGGTTCATTACGTTCTCCAAGGCGTCCATGCTGTCCCCGCGCGGCCGCTGCAACGTCTTTGACGCCTCGGGCGACGGTTATGTCCGCTCCGAAGGCGGCGGCCTGTTTCTGCTCAAGGATTACGACCAGGCCATCGCCGACGGCGACAACATCCTGGCGGTAGTTGCGGGAACGGCCGTCAATACCGATGGCCGCAAATCCGGCCTGACCGTCCCCAGCGCCGACGCGCAAGCCGCCCTGATGCGCCAGGCTTATGAGCAGGCCGGCATCTCGCCTGCCGAGATCGACTACCTGGAAGCCCACGGCACCGGCACCGCGGTCGGTGACCCGATCGAAACCCGCGCCATCGGATTGGCGCTGGCCCAGCAACGGAGCAAGGACGCGCCGCTGCCCATCGGCTCGGTGAAAAGCAATCTCGGCCACCTGGAGGCCGCATCCGGCGTCGCCGGGCTGGTCAAGGCGCTGTATGTGCTGCGCCACCGCGAGGTGCCCGCCACCATCGGCATCAAGACGCTCAATCCAAGAATCCAGTTCCAGGACTGGAACCTGGACGTCGTCACCCAGAACCGCAAGCTGCGGCCTGCCGGCAAACTGATCGTAGGCGTGAACTCGTTCGGCTTTGGCGGCGCCAATGCCCACGTGATCCTGGAAAGCGCCCCGCCGCGCGGCGCGACCGCCGAAGGGAAGATGGCCAAGACTGCCCCAATCCCGGTCGTGGTGTCGGGCAAATCAGTCCAGGCGCTGCGGGCCGCAGCTGGCGAGATGGCCGAGGCCCTGCGCGGCCAGCCAGCCAAGTTCCTTTACAACGCGGCCTACCACGCCGCCATGCGCCGCGACTGGCACAACGAGCGCGCCGTGGTGTTTGGCACGCAGTGCAACGCCGTGGCTGACGTGCTTCAGCAGTTCGCGGAAAGCGGAGAGGCCAACGCCAACGTCGTTGCCGGGAGTGTCGTGCCCGAGGCCAGCGGCCCGGTGCTGGTGTATTCCGGCAACGGTTCGCAATGGACCAACATGGGGCGTCGCCTGCTGGCCGATCCCGTATTCGCCACCGCCGTCGACGAAGTGGACGCGCTCTTCTCCGCATACGCCGATTTCTCCCTGCGCCAGGAACTGGCCGGCGAGAACGGCGCCAACCGTTACGAACGCACCGAAGTCGCCCAACCCGCCTTGTTCGCGCTTCAGGTGGGCATCACCCGCATGCTGGCGCAGCGCGGCGTCGTGCCGTGCGCCGTCATCGGCCATAGCGTCGGCGAAGTCGCCGCCGCGTGGGCGTGTGGCGCGCTGACCCTGGCCGACGCCGTCCACGTCATCTTCCAGCGCAGCCGCCTGCAAGGCCAGACCCGAGGTCTCGGCCGCATGACGGCCGTGGGCATCAGCGGCGAGGAAGCCCTGGCGCTGATCGCCCAGCACAACCTGAGCGCAAGCGTCTGCGTCGCCGGCTTCAACAGCAGCCGCGGCGCCACCTTGGCCGGTTCGCCGGATGCGCTTGGCGTCCTGGAGGCCGCGCTGGCCGCGCAATCCCTGTTCCATCGCCGCCTGGACCTGGACTACGCCTTTCACAGCCCGGCCATGGACAGCATCGAAGCCGGCATCCGCGAATCGCTGGCGAACATTCAGCCGCGTGCGGGCGAAGTGCCCTTTTATTCCACCGTTACCGGCACGCTGCTGGACGGCGCAGAGCTCAACGCTGGCTACTGGTGGCGCAACGTGCGCGAGGCCGTGCGCTTCGAGCAAGCCGCGAATGTCCTGGCCGCCGAAGGCCGCAACGTCTACGTCGAAGTCGGCCCGCACCCGGTGCTGCGGTCCTACCTGAACGACACGCTCAAGACTGCCGACATGCAAGGCCGTGTCCTCAGCACCGCCACGCGCGGCGGCGACGATCCGGAAAAGATCTGGAACGCCGCCGGCCAAGTCATCGTCAGCGGCGGCCAACTGGACCTGCCCTCGCTCTTCCCATGGGTTGGCCCGTTCGTGGACCTGCCGACCTATCCCTGGCAACGCGAGCGCCACTGGCACCCGGTCACCTCGGAATCGCTGGGCCAGCTCACGCGACGCCTGGCGCACCCGCTGCTGGGCTACGCCATGCCGCAGCATGAGCACAGCTGGGAAAACCAGCTCGACACGCAATCCCACCCCGTGCTGGCTGACCACGTCGTCGGCGACGCCGTGGTCTTCCCCGGCACCGGCTTTGCGGAAATCGCCCTTGCCGCCGCGCTGCGGTGGCAAGCCGGCAGCGCAGACTGCGCCGAACTCGAAGACCTGGAAATCCACGCCCCGCTGCTGCTCAACGCCGCGCCCAGCAAATTGCTTCGGCTGCATCTCGATGACAGCGACGGCCGTTTCCGCATCAACGCCAAAGACACCGGCAGCACGGAACCGTGGGTCAGGCACGCCAGCGGCCGCCTGCTGCGTGAGCCTCGCCTGACGCGACTGACACAGCCCGAGTTGACGCTGCCCGAGCGCGCTCCCGACTTCACCGGCGACAGCCACACCGCGCTGACTCGCGCGGTGGGGCTGGACTACGGGCCTGCGTTCCGCGCCGTCAGCCACGGCTGGATCGAATCCGAAACCAGCGCGCTCGCCGTGCTTGAAGCCGACGCCTCCCTGGCTGCGGAATTGCACGCCACGCACCTGCACCCGGCCCTGCTGGACTGCACCTTCCAGCTCATCATCCAACTGCTCAGGAACGACCCCGCGATGGGCCTGGGCATCGCCTACGTACCGTCCAAGATCGGCCGTCTGAGCCTGCGTGCCAACGCCGGTCAGCCCGCCGCCGCGCGCGTGCGGCTGGAACGCCGCGCCCCGCATTCGCTCACCGCGAGTTTCGAGATCTACAACGCCGAAGGCGTGCAGATCGCCGCCGTCGAGCAAGCGCGTTTCCGCAGCATCCGCCTGCGCAAGGCGGCAGCCGACCACCTGAGCTTCCTCGACACCGTCGCCATTCCGCGCCCGCACGACCCGTTCGGCGCCAATCCGGTCAGCCACGAAGGCCTGCGCGCCGCGCTCGCGGGCGCCGTTGCCGAATGCATGGCTGGCGGCGCGCATGCGCGCTACGCGGACGAAGTCGATCCGCTGCTGGAAAGCCTGTGCGACAGCTTCGCAGTGGACGCGCTGCGCGTCATCGCCCCTGACGGCAAGCATGTGCCGCAGGCGCTGATCACCGAGCTGGGCCGTCACACGCCGGAATCCGCGCCGCTGCTGCAGAACGTCATCGGCCGGCTGACGTCGGCTGGCCACGTCGACGTGCGGACGTCGGGCATCGACCTGCCTGCCGATGACGGCGGCGAAGGTGGCGCCTCCGACATCTGGAACACGCTGCTGCGCGAATATCCTGACTACGCGCAAATCGTCCACGCGGTCGGACGCGTCGGCTTGCACCTGCCCGCCCTGCTGCGTGGCGAAGCGGCTGTCGATCAAATCTGCCCCCGCGCCACTACCCCTGCCACCATCCTGCGCAGCGTGCTGGGAGCCGCCAGCGGTCAACGCCTGGGACTGGCGCTGCGCGCCGTGCTCGAACAGGCGTTGGCGGCCCGCCTGCCCGGCCAGCGCCTGGCCGTCATGGAGGTCGGCCAGGCTGCGCCGCTGTTCAGCTTCAGCTGCTGCGACGCGCTCGACTTCAATGTGGCCGATTTCTGCTTCGCATCGACCGATGCCGACCTGCTGGACCACGTCGGCCACCAGCAATCCGAGCGCTATCCCAACGCCCGCACCGAGCGCATCGCCAAGGACGGCGATGCCGCCGTCGCGCGTTGCGACCTTGTCATCTTCCACTGCGACTTCGACACGCTGGAAGCGGCCCGCGCCGCGCTCAAGCACGCCCGCGCCAGCTTGCGGGCGGGCGGCGAGCTGCTGTTCTGCGGCGCCCATCCTGCCACGTGGGCAGACTTCGTTTTCGGCGGCCACCCCCAGTGGTGGCAGGCCAGCGAACAGGGCGAACAGCTTTCCACGCAGCAACCCGCCCGCTTCTGGCAGGAAGAGCTGCAGGCGCTTGGCCTGCAATGCGATGCGCCGCTGGGGTTCACGGAATCGCTCGCGACCGGCGCCTACCTGCTGACCGCCCGCCTCGATGCCCCCCAGGCCGCCGCACCGGCGCAACCTGCGGCCACCACGCCGGCGCGGTGGTTGATTCTTGCCGACCGGAATCCCGAGCATGGCGCCTTCCTGGCGCAATCCCTGGAAGCCAGCCTGAACGCTGCCGGCCATCAGGTCCGCCTCGTGACCGACGCCGCGCCTGATGCCCTCGACGCCCTGCTTGCGGGCGACGCGTCGGCGCCGGTGGCGCACATCGTGCACCTGGCCGGCCTGGCCTGGGCAGATGCGCACGAAACGCCGGACGAGCTACTTGCCAAGCAGACGCGCCGCTGCGCGATGGCGGCTGCCACCATCCAGGCGTGCGAACGCGCCCAGGTGCAAGCCACGGTCTGGCTTATCACGGCGGATGCCGCGCAGTACCTGCGCCAAGCGCCGCAAGCTGCCGGCATGCACGCCCTGAACGACGCATCGCTGTGGGGCTACGGCCGCACGCTGGCCAACGAAGCGTCGAACTACCGCATCCGCATGGTCGACGTGCCGCTGGCCCAGGCCGGCCACATGGCCGACGCCCTGGCGCGGGAATTGACGTCCCCGGACGATGAGGACGAAATCCTCCTCGCGCCGGACGGCGAACGCTATGTGCCGCGGCTGCGACTCGCCGCGCGTCCGGTTCCGCAAACGGCGCAAGACGCCACCGCGCAAGCCGTGCGCCTGGGTTTCGAGTTCCCGGGTCAGTTGCGCAACCTGCGCTGGGAATCGTGCCCCGCGCCGGCCCCGGCCGGCGACGAGCTCGAAGTACGCATCGAAGCCACCGGCCTGAACTTCCGCGACGTCATGTACGCGCTGGGCCTGCTGTCCGACGAAGCCATCGAGAACGGCTTTGCCGGTCCTACCCTGGGCCTCGAATTCTCCGGTACGGTTACCCGCGTCGGACCCGATGCTGCCGGCTATAGCGTCGGCGACGCTGTCGTGGGCTTCGGACCCGCCAGCTTTGGCGACCGCGTGCTGACCCGTCCCAGCGCCATCTCGCACATTCCCGACGGCTTCTCGTTCGAAGCCGCCGCCACCATTCCCAGCACCTTCTTTACCGTCTACTACGCGCTGCACCACCTGGCGCGCCTCGAAGAAGGCGAGAAGATCCTGATTCACGGCGCCGCGGGCGGCGTCGGCATCGCGGCCATCCAGTTCGCCCAGTGCCTGGGCGCCGAGATCTACGCCACCGCCGGGTCCGACGAGAAACGCGACCTCCTGCGTCTGCTGGGCGTGCGTCACATCTACGATTCGCGCTCTCTGTCCTACGCCGACGAGATCCTGGCCGACACCGGCGGACGCGGCGTGGATGTCGTCCTGAACTCCCTGGCCGGCGAAGCCATCAACCGCAACCTGCGCGTGCTCAAGCCGTTTGGCCGCTTCCTTGAACTGGGCAAACGCGATTTCTACGAGAACACGCGCATCGGGCTGCGTCCGTTCCGCAACAACATCAGCTACTTCGGCATCGACGCCGACCAGCTGATGAACGAGCGGCCCGACCTCACGCAGCGCCTGTTCGGCGAGATGATGGCCCTGTTCCGCCAGGGCGCGCTGCACCCGCTGCCCTACACCGTCTTCGACGCCAACGACATCGTCGACGCCTTCCGCTACATGCAGCAGGCGAGACAGATCGGCAAGATCGTCGTCACCTACCGCAACGGCATCAGCGGCGTGCATCATCCCGCTGCGCCGGCCACCGACCGCCTGGCACTGCCGGCCGACGCCACGTATCTCGTCACGGGCGGATTGGGCGGCTTCGGCTTGCGAACCGCGCAGTGGCTGGCCGAGCGCGGCGCGCGCAACCTTGTCCTGATCAGCCGTAGCGGCCCCGCCAGCGAAACCGCCCAGGCGGCCATCGCCGCGTTCGAAGCCCAGGGCGTACGCGTCCATGCCGCCGCCTGCGACGTCACCGACCGGGCCGCGCTGGCCAGCCTGTTGCAGCAAGCCGCGGCCACGCTTCCGCCGCTCAAGGGCGTGGTCCACGCCGCGGTGGTCATCGACGACGGCCTCGCCCGCAGCGCCAGGCCCGAACAGATTCAACGCACCCTGGCCGCCAAAGTGCTGGGCGCGCAGCACCTGCACGAACTCACGCGTGACCTGCCGCTGGACCTGTTCATCTTCTACTCGTCGGCCACCACCCTGTTCGGCAACCCGGGGCAGAGCAACTACGTTGCCGCCAACGCCTGGCTTGAACGCCTGGCCGCCCAGCGCCGCGCCGAAGGCCTGCCCGCCACCTGCGTGCGCTGGGGCGCCATCGACGATGTCGGCTTCCTGGCCCGCAACGAGAAAATCAAGGACGCCCTCCAGAGCCGGATGGGCGGCGGCGCCCTCGCCTCCCACATCGCGCTGGACGCGCTGGAGGCCATGCTGGCGTCCGACGCATCCGGACTGGGCGTGCTGGAACTGGACTGGCGCGCATTGAGCCGCTTCCTTCCTTCGGCCGGCCTGCCCAAGTTCTCGGACATCGCCCGCCGCAGCGCCGACGCGGGCGAGGACGATGGCAGCGCAGACGACATCGCCCAACTGCTCGCGACGCTCGACGACGAGGCCCTGCACGAACGCTTCACCGAGATGCTCAAGGCAGAGATCGGGGAAATCCTGCGCGTGGCGCCCGACAAGATCGAAGCCACCCGGTCGGTCTATGACCTGGGCCTCGATTCGCTGATGGGCGTGGAACTGGTGGTCGCGCTGGAGAACCGCTTCGGCATCCGCCTGCCCGTCATGGCGCTGAGCGAAAGCCCCACCCCGGCCAAACTCGCCGAAAAGCTCGTGCTCCTCTTGCGCGACGAACACGACGCCGACGCTGCAGACGCCGTCACCGTCAGCGTGCAACAGGTGGTCGCGAGCCACGCTGCGGAGGTCACCTCCATCTCGGTCACGGAGTTCGTCGACGAGATCAAACTCGGCGCAAGCCTCTCCAAGCAACGCATGATCCAGTAGGACTGAAGTGAGCACCGTGAAGAAGCTGCCCGGCCTTGCGGCCGGCATCAAGGACAGACTCATCCAGCAAGCGCTGGAGCGCAAGCTGCGCCAAGCCGCCGAGCCCGGCGGGCCCGCCTTGGCGCGCCCCGCCGAGAAGAAGGCCGAGATCCCGGAGGAACACTATCGGTTCCACCTGCATCCCGGCTATCAGCAACTGCGCATCATCAACGATGGCGCCAGCCGCCTGGGCGTGAAGAACCCGTTCTTCAAACTGCACGAAGGCACCGCCGGCGCACGCACGCAGATCGATGGCAACGGCTACATCAACTACGCCAGCTACAACTACCTGAACATGTCCGGCGACCCGGACGTGATCGCCGCAGCCAAGGCCGCCATCGATCGCTACGGCACGTCGGTATCCGCCAGCCGCCTGGTCTCCGGTGAACGCCCCGTGCACCGCGAACTGGAAGCCGAACTCGCGGCGCTTTATGGCGTGGACGACGCGATCACCTTCGTCAGCGGCCACGCCACCAACGTCTCCACGATCGGCTACCTGTTCGGCCCGCGCGACCTTGTCCTGCACGACGAACTGATCCACAACAGCGTCCTGCAAGGAATTCAGCTGTCAGGCGCCCGCCGCCTGCCCTTCCGCCACAACGACTGGGAAGCGCTAGACGCCATCCTGCGGGATCAACGGCACCAGTTCGAACGCGTGCTGATCGTGCTGGAAGGCATCTACAGCATGGACGGGGATTACCCGGACCTGCCCCGTTTCGTCGAAGTCAAACAACGCCATCGCGCCTTCCTGATGGTGGATGAAGCGCATTCGCTTGGCGTGATGGGCGCGCGCGGCTATGGCATCCGTGAGCATTTCGGAATGGACGGCAAGGACGTCGATATCTGGATGGGCACGCTGAGCAAGACGCTGGCTGGGTGCGGCGGGTATATCGCGGGTGAAACGGCGCTGGTCGAGCATTTGAAGTTTTTGGCGCCGGGATTTTTGTACAGCGTGGGCATGCCGCCGACGGTGGCGGCGGCGTCACTGGCGGCGTTGCGACGGATGAAGGAACTGCCGGATCGCGTGGCGACGCTGCAGGCGCGGGGGAAGTTTTTTCTGGAGCAGGCGAAGGCGGCGGGGATTGATACCGGGACGAGTACCGGGTTGGCGGTGGTCCCGGCGATTACGGGGAGCTCGTTGAAGGCGACGCGATTGTCTGCTGAATTGTTCAAGCAAGGGATCAACGTGCAACCGATCCTGTATCCGGCGGTGCCGGAGAAATCTGCGCGGTTGAGGTTTTTCATTTCCTGTATGCATACGGAAGCGCAAATTCAAGAAACGATCCGGGTGTTGTCGTCCGCATTGCGCTGAATTATTCACATCACCATGTCGTTCTCCACGTTTTCCCGCCAACTCGCTCGACTGCCTTATCTCGACACGTTCCTGGGGCACCGCGTGACGCATCTGAGCGTAGGCCACTTTTTTGGTGTGCGCAAATTGAGTGCTTTGTATGGATGGGGCCTTCGACCCTCCACCCGTCTCCCGCGCCGACTCGCCAATCAATTTGGCGTCCCATTCATAAACCTGGAGGACGGCTTTCTTCGCTCGTATGCACCTGGAAGAGACTTTCCGCCAGTGTCGCTGGTATTAGATCGTCAAGGAATCTACTACGCAGCTGATCGACCTTCGGACTTAGAAGCGTTACTGGAATCCGATTCGGACATTCTGCGAGGGCCGGGAACCGACCACGCAATGGCGCTGGAGCGCATTCTGGCGGAGGGCCTCAGCAAGTACAACCACGCGCCAGATATCGATTCACTCCCAGGCCGTGCGAGCGGGCCGCGCATCCTGATCATCGACCAGACTCGCGGCGACGCCAGCGTCAAGTATGGATTGGCCAACGCCCATTCATTCAACGAAATGGTCGAGGCCGCAAGACGAGACAACCCAGGGGCTACGTTCTACATAAAAACTCATCCTGAGGTGAGCAGCGGCGCCAAAAGTGGATATCTTTCAGAGCTTGCAAGCGACGAACGTTGCACCATGCTCCGAGATCCGATATCGCCTGCCAGCCTCCTTAAACATGTCGACAAGGTCTATACCGTCACGTCGCATTTGGGATTCGAAGCTTTGCTGCGAGGTCTGCCAGTCCACTGCTTCGGGCTTCCCTGGTATGCAGGTTGGGGTTGCACGCACGACGCGCTTATATGTGAGCGACGCACAAAACGTCGTACTGTGAATGAATTGTTCGCTGCGGCATACATGCACTACACCCGCTATCTCGATCCAACCACCGGCCTTATTGGCTCGATCTTCGATGCCATCGAATGGCTCGCGCACCAGCGACGCTCACATCACCGTCATTCCGGCCGCACCATTGCGATCGGATACCGCCGCTGGAAAGCGGAAAACGTCGAACCTTTTCTCCGATTCAACGGTAAGGCACCGAATTTTGTTAAAGATGCTACCGCTGCGGCCGCGCTAAAGCCCTCGCCTGCCGATCATCTGGTTGTGTGGGGCACGGATGCGCCACCGCCGGTAAAAGTCTTGGCGCAGGCCAGTGGCGCGCAGTTGCTGCGCATGGAAGATGGCTTTGTGCGCTCCGTGGGACTGGGATCCGACTTCGTTCCTCCGAGCGCCCTCGTCTTGGACGGTCAAGGACTGTATTTTGACCCGAGACAAGCCAGCGACTTGGAAGACATGCTGAACGTGCGGGAGTTCACCGATGAGGATCGCAAACGATCGCGCTTAGTCCGGGAAATGATCGTCGCCAATGGCATCACGAAGTACAACGTAGAACCTGACGAGATCCCATCGTGGAGCGATCCTGATCGTTATACGATTTTGGTGCCCGGCCAAGTTGAGGACGACGCATCGGTACGCTATGGTTCTCAGCACGTGCAGACCAACTTGCAGCTCCTGCGCGCGGTAAGGCTCGCTGCTCCAGCGGCTTACATCGTCTACAAGCCTCATCCCGATGTCATGGCTAACAACCGCATCGGTCGTCTCCACCGAAGCGCGGCTTTGGCATTTGCTAATACCATCGAGTCAAAATCTTCGATCGTTAGTTGCATCGAAGCATGCGACGAGGTCCATACGATAACCTCCTTGAGCGGCTTTGATGCGCTTCTGCGCGGTAAGTCCGTAACTACGTACGGAACGCCATTCTATGCTGGATGGGGCCTCACCACAGATCGAATGGCCGCCGCTCGCCGCCAAAGAAAACTCACGCTAGACGATCTAGTTGCGGGAGCTTTGTTGCATTACCCGATTTATTTTGATAGATGCCTAAATGGTTATACCACCTGCGAGGCGACACTACGTTATCTGATTAAGGCTCGCAAGCTCCAATCGCGCTATGGTGTGCATGCACCATCCCGACAGTCACATTGGAAAAGGCAGTGGAAAAAGATCGCAATTTGGATCCGCGCCGGATTCACGGTGACGCGATGAACTATACGCAGCGCTTTCTGTTTTTACAGGGTGTTCGCTCTCCGTTTTTTCGACGTCTGGGCCGTGCCCTCCGCAAGTCGGGCCATTACGTTCGTAAAGTCAACTTTACGGTCGGAGACACTCTATACTGGCGTTCTGAAAATGCAGTGTCCTACCGCGGAACAATGGACAGACTCGACGCCTTTTATCAGTGCGAGTTTGACCAACACTCCATCACCGACATCGTGCTATTCGGTGATTGCCGGCCCGTACATAGACCTGCCATTGAGCTAGCGAAACGACGAGATATACAAGTTCACGTCTACGAAGAAGGCTATTTCCGGCCGTTTTGGGTCACGTTGCAACAGGGTGGCGTCAACGCAAATTCGTCCCTGCCACGTGATCCGGATTGGTATAGACAGAAGGCCAAAACTCTACCGCATTACGATAATGGCGAAGCGTTCTCGGCGCCCTTCTGGCTTCGAGCTGCCTACGATGTCGGATACAACTTCTGGGCAGGCCTTAATCCAATATTACATCCCGGCGTGAAGAGCCATGTGCCTTATGCTCCTGCGACGGAATATTTGGGATATGTGTCGCGGGGAATTCGAGTCAAATGCCTTGCGCGCAAGTCCAGACGTATTGAAGAAAAGCTAATCGCCGAAGCTGAAAAACATCCATTCTTCCTTTTGCCGCTCCAGCTCGATTCGGACGCGCAAATTTTGCACCATTCCCCATTTCAAAGCATGACGCATGCCGTTAAAACCGTCTTAGAATCGTTTGCTACAAAAGCTCCCGAACATAGTCGACTCGCGGTAAAAATTCATCCGCTTGATCCTGGAATGGTCAATTACGAAAAATATGTCCGTGAAAGCGCAAAGGCCTACGGAATTTCTGATCGAGTGTTCTATCTTGAAAGCGGTAACCTGCCCGCATTGTTAAGCGCAACACGGGGCGTTGTTACAGTCAATAGCACGGTGGGTAGTTCGTCATTGATCCATGGCTGCCCTACCAAAGTTTTGGGTTGGGCAATATACGACCTAGTTGGCCTTACGTTTCAAGGGCCACTCGATTCATTCTGGAAAGAAGGTTTGCCGCCCGATGGAAAGCTCTTCCATAATTTTCGAAACGCCGTAATCAATCTTACCCAAATTAATGGTGGATTCTACTCAAGTTCGGCTATAGAAAAAGCTATTCGTCATAGCCTACCACGTCTGCTCCGAGCTAGCGTATTGGACAAGGATTCAGCACACATATCTGCGCCAATTCCTCAAATGGAATTTGACTCAATAGCACAAGATAAGAAGAAATGAAGATAGCTCTAATTGCCGATTCTCTGACCAGTTGCTGCTTTAACGAACGCTATCGTATCTCACCCATTACCCCATGGAACTATCGCTGGATGCTGCGTTACGGAAAGCCTGACATTCTCTTCGTTGAGTCTGCCTGGCAAGGTACGCGGGATCGCTGGAAATATAAGGTCGCCTCATATCCCGACCACCCCAAACGAAGCAACGCGGCACTGCGTAGGGTCGTGGACTATGCCCGTGACCTGGGTATTCCCACCGTGTTCTGGAACAAAGAGGATGCAGTCCACTTCGACCGTTTCATCGACAGTGCGTGTCTGTTCGACCATATTTTCACCGTCGACGAGAACTGTATTCCCCTTTACATCTCAGCGACCAAAGGCCGGGCCACAGTAGCAACCTTGCCGTTTGCTGTAGAACGAAAATTTCATTACTTTAGAGGCTTTGACTTCCGGATCCGCGGTGCCAATTTCGTGGGTAGCTACAGTCGTCACATTCATACTCGTCGGCGTGCGTGGCAAGAAATGATGTTTACTGCATGCAGAGAATCTGGCATGCCGCTCACAGTATATGACCGAAACTCTAATCGTCATTCGACAAATTACCGCTACCCCGCCCATACCGGTTTAATCGTCAGCCCAGCTGTTCCTTACAGTGCGACAGCAGAGATCTACCGTCAGCATTTGATCTCACTAAACGTCAACACCGTCGAAGACTCTCCAACTATGTACTCCCGTCGCCTTGTCGAGATTCTCGCATGCGGGGGCATTGCGATAACAAATCCCAGTTTGGCCGTAAGCAAATACTTCCAGGACTTTTGCCATATCGTTCAGGACATCGATGACTGTCAGGAAATCATTAAACGTCTTCTTCAGTATGGGCCTAGCAAGAGAGATAAGGAGCGTGCGAGAGCCGGTGCAGAAGAAGTCGAAAAACGACACTCGTGGGATGTGCGCTTCGAAATTATTAAAACCACGGTCGGCCTTTGAACAGATCAAATTGCCATTAAACATAAATAATTTTTATATAAAGCATGGACCAAATTAGCTTTACTGGTTTTCACATGGACGACTCCGGGACGATTAATTTATTCTGGGAAAATTCGGAAACCTTAAATGGCGTTTTTAAAGAACGGAACCTGCAAATAAAGTTCGACGGAGCTGCCAAAATCGATGCAGATATAGCGCTGTATATGTTTTGCAGCGTGATCATACCGTGCTATGCGACGTTGTATAAACATCCAATTTCCGTAACTTTTAACTATAAATCCAATGAAAGCATTCCAGCACAAGTCTTAAAGTACTTCGATATATCCAACTTTTCAGTTCACATAGGTACAACTGAGAGTCCTTCATTTCAGTTCGGACGTCCTGGCGCTATGACGCACGCACTTTTCTACGGCGGAGGCAAAGACTCCTCACTATCTGCAGCAATTCATGCGGATTTGTATGGTGCCGAGAACACGACATTATTCCGACTTGTGTGGGATGCCGATTTAGCAAACCTGCCGCGCAAAAAAAAGATAATCTCCGAACATCTTGCAACCCTGAAGGCTAAAGGGTTCGACATTCGCTTCGTTGAAAGCAACTTCCATGGAATTATCGAAAGCAGAGAAATTGGAAAGTCCGCAAATTTCGCTCTCTACCCTGGGTTGATGGCACCAGCGCTCGCAGCGGGAAAATACGTCCAAGCTGCGCACGGGTATGATGGCAGTGAGTTTCACTTCGGCAATGACTCGACAAAAAGAGCACGCTTCGCTCTGGTCAGGCCGGCAGCTGTCAATGCCTATGCAAGCGTTACCGGCTTAGCGCTAAAACGCGCCTTCAGTGTGCGAAATTTTAACTATGGAATAGGGCCGGTCCCCGCGTTTAAGCTGCTCTCCTCCACCTACCCGGAGTACTTTTCGAATATTTATATGTGCGAAA
This sequence comes from Achromobacter spanius, assembly GCF_002966795.1. GTDB lineage: Bacteria > Pseudomonadota > Gammaproteobacteria > Burkholderiales > Burkholderiaceae_B > Achromobacter > Achromobacter spanius_D. Next base: position 2,951,163 of record NZ_CP023270.1, on the reverse strand, counting down.
GGTTGGGAGGAAAATGGTGCTTGAAATGCCGAAAATGCTTTACGTACGCGCTCGCGTGTTTGGCCAATCAAGAGGAATGCGACTTCAACCTTGGATATTACTTTGAGAATTCAAAATATGTACAAGATCTCGTGACTGAAGTGGAGTCCGCCTTTGGCGAAGCCATTGCGCAGACCCCGCCCCAAGTGGACAAGTTCGCACATAAAAACCACACTTGCGCCATCATAGAACTTGCCAGTCAGATCGATCCAACTTATGCAAGGCAGAAGCTATGGCATAAGAGATATCGCAATTCCTTCCTCAATCTCGTGCGTATCATTGAGCCATTTCACTACTACGACTACCCAGATCACTCAAAATTCTGGCTGCGCGCATTTGAGGAGGACCAATACTCTTCCGGAATCGCCATCGAGGAACAGCAGCGAGAAAAACGCATTCTCCTCGATCGTTGCGCGCAGGCAAATGTCGAAGTTAGTTACGCATATGAATTTACGGGAGTCAATACCGGGAGGGTTGTTTCGTATCGGTATGGCGATGCGGATAAACAAACGGAATGCCTTTAGAGACATCCCGGGAACACGGTTTAACACCGCGTGAAAGCCGACCTGAGGACGCTGCTAACGGCCAGAATCGTTTTAAACAAACGATTCACCTTGTAGGTAGCACACAATTTTTAATAATTGATTCATCCACACTCTTACAAAGTGGCGATGACCTAGAGCGAACCTCGCTTAGCATGCACACTACCTAAGCCCCTTGAGCATCAGCATATGTAGTAAAAGAAGCTCGCCGGTATTCTGAGTGGTGAAACTTAACCGCCCACTTGCGACACGGCGAGCCCGCTGATCATAAACCAATTTCCCCGCAATACCAAGATGCGCAAATCAAAGACTATCAATAATAGCTAAGTACCGGAGGGTTGTTTCCTTATTGGGAGGGGAATGTCCCAACAGATGATCCTCATACAGCAGCACATTAAGAGATTTGACCTCGCTCCGTTTCGCACTCTCTATATTAACCACATAATAGTCATTTTTATTGAGCTGCTTCAGAAACAACTTTAGATGAAGCTCGTAGTGTCTTTCATCCATAGTATTCTGAATTATGAAAATCCGACCGCTTCGATGCGCCGAGGGCACCTCAACCACAATCCGATCCCGATAGCGTGTGGCGCTTTCGGCCAGCGACTGTCTCCGATAACACGCAAGCATCATGCGCTCATAATGGCTTTGCACATAATTAAACAAGAAGATTTGGGGATTTATAGCGACGAACCGCGCATCCGGAAATCTGCTCGCCAGCTTGAGCGCGACAAAACCTCCAGCTGAAGAGCCTAGGACAGTCATCCGTGAGGGATCAAATCTGTTCTCTTTGAGCAACGAATCTATCAGCTCAGCAAGCAGATCTATCGCAAAAGCATTTTCATTTCCCTGAAACCAACCAATAGAAATATCATTCTCGTGCAAAATTGTGGGGTCAGAGAATGAAATGACATTAGTGCCAAGCTCTTTCGCCCAACTATGGCGCTGAAAATCAACTAGGCCCTTTTCACGATTTATTGCCCCCGGTAGCAGCACGGTAAGATCATGGGCTCGTGAGATATTGGCGTAAAAATGAAACTTCAGTCCATTTCTTTCAATGGTGTATGTTGCCGGCCCTACTTTTAGCTCGAATGAATCCTCATCGATTGTGAAGTGTGGGACCCCCTTGAGCATCCTCGATGCAGCTTTCTTATCGTCCGGTATTGAGCGATCATCAACGCCTCGGGAGACGAAAGTTTCCAAGCCATTTGTGCCGGCGTCCGAACCCTCTGCACATACATCGGCAGAAAACGAAAAACCATTGGATACAAAATCTTGGACCTCAATGTGCTCCTTTTCGCCCAGTGCCAGTGTCGTAACGATCGAACGTTGTTTATCAACTGCGGAAAATCCGATTGCCCACGCGGGATCAAACTTATAGTCTTTCTCCGACACAAAGCCGTTGATATCGACATCGTCACCGTGATACCCACTCACCTCTAAATCGTTGTCCAGGCATTGAATTATCACAGATCGATTTTTATCGGCCGCGACAACTTTATTTCCCGAAATCGACTTTACGTCAAAGCCCGCCGCTAGATGGAACCACTGCGTAAATTTTCTGGCGCGTTGAAAGGCGAGATCGTCGTAAACAGCAACCCACCGCCCGGGGCAAAAGTAGATCTGCCGACTATGCTTGATTGCCGGGTACTCGAGGGATGCAGAAAGACAATACACATTTTTCGCCACTTTCTTGATATCCCGTACTGCCGATCCATACGGTTTTATCTTGATTATGTCGAAGTTCTCTATTTCAACAGAATTATGCGCTCTAGCGCTCAAAAAGTAATTTCTGTACTTGTCGCTTTTATATCCATATTTCCCACCGTCACAAACTATACGATCGCCGCGATCGAACCAGTCGAACGACATGCAGTCACGATGCTTATGCGACTTCGAGTGATAGGCCGCCGTCAAAAACAACATGGATGCGACGTCGGACTTTTCCTTCCATGGAGAACGAACGACCGCGTAGCCACTGTCATGGAAATCGCTGATCACGACCTCGTCATTGTGGTTATCGTGCGGCTGCAATAAGAACGTTGCCGTTTGCTGGGGGGTGAGGATGGAATCACCGACACAAATCGGTCGCGTAAGCGGGTCTACTAGCCAGCGCTTCCGTTCCAACGCCTTCGAAATCCGAGCTGAAATAATTTCGCTATCTTTATACCAACCTGCCTGGATAACCGCTTCAAAAGTCGAGCAAACATAAAAATGGTAATGGGGAGAATGCTCCAAATGGATTCCATTTTCGCCAAACTGACTTCGGACCAATTCCTCCATTTTTCGAATGCCATAAGACAAGATCTCGTCTTTTCTGTCGACCTTGTCAAGCAGTTGGACTAAGGCGACCAACCCTTGAATCTGAAAAATCCCATGGTTGTTAAGACTAAAGATTTTTTCCTGACTCAGGTGGCGAAGGTGCTTTTGACCAACTATTTGAAGAAAAGCTAGATCCGCTTCGGGCACGGATATCTTGTAAAACGAAATCCTATCAATAAAAAAAGCAATAACGAGAGCCCGAAATCCGACGGACATGTCATACCACGCATAACTGTCGGGCATTCTGCTTGTCTTTATATCCTCGGGATCCTCACCATATACAGAATACCAATCACGCGAGAGCTCAAAAAAAATTCGAACCAACTCTTCTTTATCGCCAAATTGATCGAACATATTCATCACGGCGTGAAAGTAGGTCCAGCCCTGAAGTTGCATCCTCCAGTTTCTATCCTCTAAACGATCCGACGCCTCCCAATTAACGGGGCATTTCAAGAAGAAAGGCTCGCAGTCGTTCCGCGGCTTGAAAAGCTTTCGTTTTACTATAAGTTCGGCGTTATCATCGTAAGCGCCATAGGGAAAAATTCTATGCAAGAACGAGGCGAGCGGTATCATGCGTTATTTAACCCCTGTGACATTATTTATTGCAGATCTTTTTATATATTGAATGCACGATGCGAGCAGAATTACTCCAATCTCTGTGCTTCATAACCCAGGCACGGCCGGCGTCTCCTAGGCTGGATCTCAACGATTGATCGTTGATTAAAAGCTTCAGTTTTTCTGCCAGATCTTCGTAGCTTCCCTTTTGAAAAACCAACCCGTTTGAGCCGTGTTCAATAATTTCTGTCAACGCTGCGCAACTCGAAACCAGTACTGCCTTACCGCAAGCCAGCGCTTCAAATGGTTTGAGCGGCGAGACAATTTCGCATACCTGGAACGGTTCCCGGGGAAAAGGAGTTATATCAACGAGCGAGTAATATCTATTTACAAGGGCATGCGGCACGCGCCCCGTAAATATCACGTTTCGCGTTATGCCGAGTGAAACCGCCAAATCTTTCAAGCCTGGTAACACGGCACCGTCACCAACGATCAGAATCTTGAAATGGTCCATCCCGTCATCTAACAGCTTTTTGCCAGCTCGCAGAAGGTCATACAACCCTTCGTAATTCACGACGGAACCTATGTATCCGATCACGACATCCGCGGGAGCGATATTGAGCTGTGCGACAAGTTCCTCGTCCCTTTTACTCGAAGGAGTGAATAACTCCACATGCACACAATTAGGGACCACAGAGATCTTTTCGCGGTCGACGCCGCGCTCGACCATTACATCCTTTAGAGCTTCAGTAATCGTTATAACATGGTCGGCGTGACGGCATGCCTCAGCCTCCATTTTTGCCATAAACTTGCAGTAATCGGAATGCTCCCAGTTATGTTGGCGCGACATTCGCGTAACTTCCCAAAGCCCACGAACTTCATATACAGACGGTATACCTAATCGACGAGCGGCTACGCTCGCCGCGAGCCCATTTGGATAGTTCGACGCTGCGTGAATAAGGCGAACTCGTTGCTCACGGCCTCGCTGCTCCAGTTCTTTGGCGAATACTTCGACATATTCCTCCAGCGTCAAGCTGCTCTTTCGAATCGACTGATCCGCGCGATAATATTCCACGCCATCCACAGAATCACTCCGAGGAACAACCGGAGGAAGTGGCTGGCTTATATACTTTTTATGATCGGAGGGATAACCAGGCCGAGAAAACCCCGCCGGATCAAAATCACCTAAATTCTTTATGCCGGTCAATAAACCATGCGTGCGGGTCGCATAGCCCCCGGAGTTGTATGGCAAAGAGTTATGTAGAAGATAAAAAACCCGGGAACTGGGTTCGTAGTCGCAGTTTTCCGCAACGGTCGGCATATCGAACCCATGTTCGAAATTGCGAATGTCTGCGACAACTCTACGGGATGCATGCTTCCATCCAAAAGGTGGATCTTCGTTCACCTCTTCAATAAAATCTCGAAGCAAGTATAGACATCCTTGCTCCACCAGCATTGCACGCACTTTGTTCGCCAGCTCGAAGTCGGGCATCAATCGATAAGAACACCAACCAATCATGGGTGCGATGGGTGCGTTGGTTTCCGCGTAGTGCCCGAATGCCGTGCACAAAAGTAAATACCGTTGCACTGAAGAGAGCTTGCCATATTCTTGGCTAACGAGACTGAGCACCTCGTGTAAAGAAAAGTCGGCCGCCGTACGATTGGGACTACGCGCAACCAAAACGCCGATTTTCTCAACGAGATTTGCAGCTTCGGCTATCGAAATGTCCGAGACGCGTTCGATTGTTGCGCCTGCAAGGAGGATAGCATTCGCACCGCCTTTCGCATGAATCTCTAGCTTTAATGCCCGAGTCTCCGCTGGGACGGGAAGAAAAAAATGAAATCGCTGACCGAGTGCAGTTCCAGGAAGGTACTTGTACTTTCCATATTTCGCTGAATCGGAAAACCCTATAAGCGTTTCCCCCGATACAATCTTCTTCTTATTGCTATCGAACATGTTGACTGCAAGAATAGCGGCTCTTGCGACGTCATTTTCCTGCGTTAAGATCCTACCAGATATTATAAAACCTTCATTTGGATCGGTTCGCTCCATGTTGAAGACAATTTTTCTGTTGTTCAAGATGCGATCGGCTGCGTTTAACCGCACAATCGATATGCGCCTGCGTCTCGATAGCAAAAAAGCGCGAATGGTTTTTTTTAGTTTTCTAATCAAGAACACGACGAACTCCTGCATCCTTCAAAATTAAAATAGGGGGTCACCCCCCTATTTCGGCTTTTCATAATCAACAAATTTAGCTTAGCCAAATACCCTTGGTATCAACGAGAATTTGGTCATCTCTAAAGTCGGGCTTAAACTCCAAGAACTCGGAGTGATCGACCAGCATCACAAGAACATCACACTCTTCGCATGCCGTCTGAACGTCATGCAGTTTCACTCCCAAATCCTTCAATCGGCTTGGAAGTTCGGTGATATTTGGCTCGACCGCTGTTACTTGTCCACGGTACTCTTTGGCGAGCGTAATAACGATATCCAGCGACGGACTCTCCCTCAAGTCGTCAATGTTGGGCTTGAACGCTAAGCCAAAGAACCCGATCTTAACTGCAGTTTGTTCAATACCGTGCCGGGAGGCGAAGCCTCGTACTGCCTCAACAACTTTGTTTTCCACCCAGCGCGGCTTGGCATTATTGGTCTCTCGAGCTTGCCGAATCAATTTTGCCGCTTCTGGGGCACTATGTACAATGAACCACGGATCGACGGCAATACAATGACCGCCCACCCCAGGGCCAGGCTGCAAAATGTTAACGCGAGGATGATGATTTGCGAGCTTGATCAATTCCCAAACGTTAATATCGAGCCGATCACAAATTAACGACAATTCATTTGCAAATGCAATGTTCGCATCGCGGAAAGCGTTTTCAGTGAGCTTGCTCATCTCAGCAGTTCTCGCGTCGGTAACCAACAATTCGCCAGCCACGAACACCCGATATACCTCAACTGCTCGTTGACTGCAGGCCGCCGTCACCCCACCAATAATGCGATCATTCTGCACAAGCTCTCGCACCACATGTCCGGGCAAGACACGTTCAGGGCAGTAAGCAACATTCACATCGGGATCGGCCACGCTGGAAGTGGGGAACCGAAGATCAGGGCGCGCTTCCGCCAGCCAACCTATCATTTGTTCAGTGGTTCCGACCGGAGATGTCGACTCTAAAATAATGACGTCACCTTTCTTGAGGACTGGTGCAATCGACATAGTCGCGGCCCGAATGTAGCTCAGGTCCGGTTCATAATCTTTTTTGAATGGAGTAGGCACCGCGATCACGAACGCGTCCGCGGGCTCCGGGATGCTGGTCGCTCGAAGGTAACCTTCGGTGACCGCAGCATGGACAAGAAGGTCAAGCTCCGGTTCAACGATGTGAATCTTTCCGCTGTTGATTGTATCAATTGCGTCTTGGTTCACATCGATGCCGATAACCTTCACTTTGCGAGAAGCAAACATCGCGGCGGCGGGTAAACCAATATAGCCAAGGCCAACAACCGAAACAGATTTTACATTTGTAGTTTGCATAAAACGCCTATTTCCAATTTCTTAGAACGCTAATTATTTTTTCGCAGGCGCTGCCGTCGCCGTAGGGATTATGAGCGTTGCTCATCAATGAATAATCCGTTCCATTTTCTAAAAGCAACTTCGCCTGTTTGACTATTTCTTCGCTCTTAGTTCCCACGAGACGGACTGTTCCGGCTTCAACCCCTTCAGGTCGCTCGGTGGTATTCCGCATGACGAGTACTGGCTTTCCAAGCGAAGGAGCTTCTTCCTGGATTCCACCGGAATCAGTCATAATTAGATAGGACCGACTCATTAGATAGACAAACGGTACATATTCAAGAGGTTCTATCAGGTGGACGTTGGACAGCCCACTCAGTAAGCGATTCACCGGCTCGCGAACGTTTGGGTTCAGGTGCACAGGATAGACAAAATCGACGTCTGGATACTCAGCTGCCAACTCAGCAATTGCGCGACATATGTCGTCAAAACCACGGCCAAAGTTTTCCCGTCGATGCCCCGTAATCAGCACCAACCGAGACTCGTCCCTGAGAAAGGAAAACTGCCTCCGGGTAAATGTTTGTAAGGGTGCATCGCTTTCGAGCTTGCGATTAACCCAGAGCAACGCGTCAATTACAGTATTCCCGGTGACGTGGATGGCGGATTGCGCGACTCCTTCTGAGAGCAGATTGGCTCGCGAACCCACGGTTGGGCAAAAATGCAAGCTCGCAAGCGCGCCTGTCAGCTTCCTATTCGCCTCTTCTGGCCAAGGTGATTGCAGATCTCCGGTGCGCAGTCCTGCCTCCACGTGAGCCACGGGGACTTTGCTGTAGAACGCAGCCAGACTGGCACAAAGAGTTGTTGAAGTGTCGCCGTGGACCAGGACCAAATCAGGCTGGTACTCGTCCATCACTGGGGAAAGAGTCGTAAGGATATTTGCTGTTATGTCTGCCAAAGTCTGGCCTGGCTTCATGACATTTAAATCGAAGTCTGGCACGATACCAAAAAGGCTGAGGACTTGATCAAGCATTTGACGATGCTGAGCAGTTACGCAGACCTTACTTTCAAAGCCCTTCTCTCGTTCAAGCAACTTGACCAGGGGAGCCATTTTTATGGCCTCGGGCCTAGTCCCAAATACAGTCAACAGCTTCACCAAGAACCTCCTTCAGTATCTGCAAAAATGCTAGCCCGCTTCATAAGCGGCAATTCCTTGTTCGACATTTTCAAATTGAAGAACGCGGCCGTCCTTCACCAACAAGATTAAGTCGCACATTCTCCGGACTTGGCTCATTCCGTGTGTGACTAGGATTATGTTTGCCCTGCCTGTTCGCTCGCGAAACGCTTGAACAGCTTTTTCTCGAAAATGAGCATCTCCAACCGACATTGCTTCATCAACAAGGTAGTAATCAAAATCGATTGCAAGGCTGAGCCCGAACGCGACGCGCGCCCGCATACCCGACGAATACGTTTTTACAGGTTGATCAAAGTAGCTACCAATTTCGGCGAATTCTTCTACATAACGCACAAGACGAGACATTGTTTCGCCTTCGGCCCCATGCACACGGCACACGAACTTCACATTCTGGCGGCCGGTCATCGACCCTTGGAAACCGCCCGATAACCCGACCGGCCATGAGATGCTTTTCTCTGTCTCCACCTTGCCGCTATCAGGCATATCGAGACCGCCCAACAACCGCATTAAAGTAGATTTTCCGGCCCCATTCTTCCCAATCAGCGCGATGTTCTTGTCCGAGGGGATCACTAAATTCAGATCCCTGAACACGTAGCGCCTGCCGGCATTAGTTCGATACGACTTCGTTAGGTTTTTCAACTCGATCATGTTGTTATAGACATTCACATTGCAACAAGTTGCAATCGACGCGCACGATATGAAACCATTCCGACAAAAAGGATGATCAAAGATATTTTTGCTGCATACGTGAGATCTATACCTACAACGTCTGGATAATGCTCGAAGGTACCTACTCGGAGTTCATCGATGATGTGCAAAAAAGGATTCCATGTCATCCAATCCAGAATTTGTCTCGGCAATAGCCACAAGGGGATAATTACCCCAGACAAAAAATAGAGAGGTAGAAACATAATCCGAAGGAAGGTTTTCAGTTCAGGAAAAGCGTCGGCCACTACACAGAGAATTAGCGCCAGGCCAAACGACAAGACGCAACCCACTCCGAGCACCAACATCCAATGCAAAGGGCTATGAATCGCCACGTCTAGCCCTGCCCAAAAGCCAAGTCCAAAATTTAATGAAAAATAGACGCATGCCATCAATGAAAACTCAACGATGGCGCGGGCAACGATAGCGTCGAACGGTTTTATTTGTTTATAAGAAAATAACGCACGGTTGGCACTAACCGCTTCCATTCCCTTCAACGCAATATTTTTAAACAGAATATATGGAACAATGCCCGTCACAAGAAACACTGCATAGTCAAAACCCGGTAGCGTTTTTCCGCGAATGACAATAAACACAGTCATAAGCACGAGAACATGAGCGATTGGCTCGAAGACGAACCAAAAGGCGCCAAGCCGGTTAGCCCCGAACCTTCCTCTCATCTCTCTTAATATCAGCGCGAAAATAACGGTACGCGAGATCTTTCCCGGGGATCGCACTAACATATCAAAGCCCGTTAACAGTGCGGCCTAGCACTAGCACCTGGACAATAGGAGATATGATTTTTTGCCATTCGTACACAGCTGCATTAGTAACATAGATGGCATCTTCAGGCTGAACCAGGAATTGTCGCGCGATGAACATTGCAGCGGGCGTTTTCAAGTTCAACCTAAACACCTGCGCTCTGCTCACGACTTCGCCAGTGGTTTCATCTTTCTCATCGTTCAACCGAAATACGAACACCCCTGCTGCATCCGCTTTGGCCTCGTTTAACCCCTTTACCGTTCCGAGCACTTCCAGCAAACTGGGATTGTTGGACGGCAGATCGTGCAGACCTGGATCACCGACAGCCCCCATTGCAACAAAACGCTTTCGCGCGCGTTCAAGCACGATTTCCGCGCCAGGCGGGACTACCTGGTTTTTGCCGGACAACAGATCCTGGTAGTTGAATTGATAGGATCTCTCTCCTGTGCGAACGACGACTTTAATAAGATGGGGTTCAAGAAGAGGTCCTCCGGCTTGGTTGATTGCGTCAAGAAGGGTTAGTGGACCTTGCAAAGCAGAAAATCGACCAGGGGTCTTTACCGCGCCGGCGACCAACACTGATCCCGACAGGTCTCCCGTAAGCGCAACCTGAACTTGGGCATCGCTAGTGATACCTTTCAGCTTCTGCCGCACAAGGTTCTCGACCTCCACCACGCTCATCCCCGCAATTTTCGCGCGGCCTACATATGGCAGTGAGATGGTCCCCTTGCTGTCGAGGCGTACGTTTTCAAACACAGTGCCGCCAGAAGCTAGCGGTGCAAACACTGCGCCCTCCACGGCACTATCAGAGATCATTATTCGCAGGACGTCACCTGCCACTAAGCGGACATCCGGCACCGACGGCAAAGCTACTGCGGAGTCCATCTCCGAGACTGGCAGCCGCATATATGGAGTGATAGTTTGTGCACTAAGATCCACGAGCGAGTAGTCTTGGGACTCTTCATTCGTCATTACCGCGTGACGCGAGGGCCCCGCAGCAGACAATAAACTTCCGCACCCCGCAAGCAATAAGGGCAAGCAAAGTCCAGCTGCAACAACAACAGTGCGAGACAAATAGGCTTTCATTTTTCAGTTGCGCGCGATTAGTCGCGGTGGTCTTCGATTGTGGCGATTACGAACCTTGCAATACCAAACAACAGTAGTAGTGCAATAAAAATTGTGACAAGGTTATAGGCGCGTTCTGGATATATCGCCCTGTCCGGTGCATTAGGGGATACAACGGTAACGAGGCTACGTAATTTCTTGCTCGCTTCGATGCGTGCCGACTCGACCGAGCTCACCGCAAACTTGTACGCCTCTTCCGCGATTGCGGCATCAATCGTCAGATTTCTATAGCGGGATGCAACTACATTAAGTTTATCTCCGCCCTTTTCCGACACTAATCGCTGAGTTTCTGCAGTTAGCTGTTGCTCAAGCGCCTGAATCCGGTTTCGTTGCTGGCGAACCTGGGGCGTGTTTGCGCTGAGCGTCGCAAGCAAGCCCTTTAAAGCAGTTCGCTCTTTCGTTAGATTGCCTTCAAGCTCCGCAATAATTTCTGCACGCGCCTTGGCCGTTGCCTCTGCATCCAGCAGGCTATTTGTGCTTTGAAAGGCCAGCATATCGTCTCGCCGGTCCTCGTAAGTGGCTCGTGCCTTAGCCAACTCATTTTGAGCGAAGGCCATTTGTTCACGCGCCATGCGGTGCGACAACTCATTAACGAAGCGCTCGCTCTCGCTTAGCATGATTTGAAGAACTTTTTCTGCAAAGTCAGGCTCGAAGGCTTCAACACTCACATTAAGAAGACCGGTCTGCTCGTCGAAGTGTGCAGTTACCAAACGGCGATAGTATTTAAGCAGGTCTTCACGTTGCGCACCATTTGAAATCCAGTACATCGGATCACGCCAACGATCTGAGTAATGTGCTGCCCAATCAGCTTTCTGTTGCAGCACGTTAAGCATATCTTGCGAGGTCAGGAACTCGCGGAGATATAGAGTCTCTTCTCTCGAAGTTGGATTTAGCCCGCTCAACATAACGGCCAAACCTGGAATCTGAGGTGCCTCGTTATTTCCCACCTGCCGGACAGCGACTTGAGCTGTGCTTACATAGCGGTCCAAAGCGAAAAACGAGTAATACAAAATCGCTAACAGCATCGGTACGCCTACCAGCCACACAACAAGGCGACTTGATTTCAGTTTGTCAAAATATGTCATCTAAAGTTTTGCACCGCTGATTAGCAACCCTTCATGAATAGTTGCATTTTTTAACTTTCTACCCGAGCTCTGCTTACCGGCGCAGGCATTGTACCGGATTTGCGAGCATATCGTTACATTCACACCGTGCGTTCATGACAACTTATTTCACACTTGTTTGAATTTATTCACAACTTGCTATATCCCTTAGTTACGTTTAACGACTTGGGGTACCCCTTTCTGGGCAAATTGCCAAGGACATCAGACACTTAGTTCCAAGCTGCTGCACTTCGGTTTGCACTTCGAGGGAACGGCCACGCCTAACCGAGTTCCAGAGAAGATAATCCGTCCCTCCTTCCCAGTCGCCCAAGGTCGAGTAGACCGTCGGCATGATCGGCAAATGGTCTCCGTAGATACACAACGACGAAGGTCTGCTCCGACCAGTCAATTCAGCCTTAATTGTTGCAAACATGAAGTCCGCGCTCTTCAGGTGTCTGGCGTAAGCCACGAGATCTTCACACCCTTGCGGCATCGGTCCATTTAGGACTCCCGCCGCATCGAACTTATCGACACTTTCCAGATGCAAAGGGCCATGATTTTCCATAGTGATGACATGGATATAGATCGGACCGCCCGCGTGCTGTTGCAAAGTATCAACGACATATTTCGCTAGCGCCTGGTCGCTCACATACGGACCATATCGTTGCGCGTGCCGAAATTCCTCTATTCCGATAAATTCATCAAACCCTAAAGCGGGAAGCACCCTATCCCGTCCGTAAAACCCGCGATGAAAAGGATGTATACAGACCGTGCGGTAGCCGAGCTTTTGTAGGCAGGACGCGATAGTTGGAAACCCCTGCGCTGCCAGCTTGCGGTAGGGGTTGAATTTGTGAATACCGAGTTCCTTTGCCGGCATCCCGCTCAGGAATGCAAATTCGGTGCGAACAGTATTCGCGCCGCGCGCAGGAACTATCAGTTGTCCGTGTGCAACAGCCTCGGTCTTTAGCTGGTCAAAATTTTCTAAAATGTCATTTCGTAGCACTTCCCGATACGCACGCCGAGCATCAAAAAAAGATTCACTTTGGATGACTACGAGGTCGCAAAACGGCTTTGATTCGGAAAGCAACGATGAGGCGGTGGCAAAAGGCGCGTTGCGGCGCATGTCAGTGAGGGGTTTGTGTTCAGCACAACCGTAGGCCCACAGCGCGGCGGCTAAACCTATGCGGCGCAGATCGTCAACGGCCTCGAAGTGGACGGAATTGCGCGCACCCGCGATCACTGTAAGAACGAACCCTGCGGCCGCCAGACCGAACGTATGCCCAAAAAACGGCACAACCGGCGCCGTGGCATCGAACATATGCTCCTGCGGCAATTCAGCAAACGACACCAGCCATATTCCAGCGCCCGCCGTGACTGAATCTTCCAACGCCAGCCCAGCCCACAACGCCGCACCGTACCCTCCCCCCGCAGCCAACGCACGTGCCAGACCGAAAAACGGCAGATACAGGCGAGGATGCTTGATCGCATCCATGAAGTATTCAAAGTCCGGATAAACGAACGGTTCACGCAATGCGCGGTACTTGGAATTGTTGACCAGCACGATCAGCAGCTGGATAGCAAGCACGTTGGCCACGCCGAAGTACGGCCGCCGGAACAAGGCAAGTTCCAGCGCAAAAGCCAGCGTCCAGACCCCCACGTGCACGGCGTTGGCCGCAGCGGGCCGGCGCCACGGGGCAACGGGGCGCGGCGTCAGCATGGCTTCAATCGCCCACGACAAGGCCAACCCAATCAAATACGGCGGCAGCAGCGGTATCCAGAACGCCTCAATCACCGTAACCCACTCTCTTCAATATCCATCCGGACACCGCGGGGTGAATCACCGACAGCAGAAAGCACCCCAGATTCAAGGGAAACGGAAAGCTGATACGCGCTCGATTGGCTTGCAGTCCACGGCGGATCACCCGGGCTGCCTTGTCCGCCTTCCACAAGAACGGCTTGGGGCCGGGCATGTCGAAGCACATCTGTGATTCGACGTAGCCGGGCATGATGACGTTGAAGCGGATGCCTGCTTCCGCAAGCGCATCGCGCATGGCTTCGCCATACACCTTGACGGCGGCTTTGCTTGCGCTATAGCTGGGGGTTTCGGGCAGGCCGCGCCAGGCGGCCAGGGAGCTGACAAGGGCGATCTGGCCGTAGCCTCGCTTGCGCATGGCCGGCAGCACGCCGTGCACCGTGGCAAACACCGCCTTGACGTTGACATCGAGCAGCCGGTGCACATCCTGCCAATCCTCGCCTTGGCGCTCGGGTCCGGTGTTGATGTTGACGCCCGCATTGGCGATGACGAGTTCCGGCATCTCGGCCTCGGAGATGGCGGCCAGCCAGGACATCAAGGCGTCGTGATCGCGGACGTCGCACTCATGCGCGACGACTCGCGCGCCGTGGCGCTCGCAGGCTTCTCGCAGCTCGGCAAGGCGTGCACTGTTGCGCCCCTGCAGAATGAGTGTCTTGGCGCCAGACGCCGCATACTCCAGCGCAAGCGCACCGCCGATGCCGCCGGTGGCTCCGGTGATCAGCACGCACCTTGGAAACCCGGGTTCACGAACTACGGTGTTACTCATGACCTGCCTGTCCAGACTGGTCCCGAGCGTAGGTAGTGGGATGCTCGCTGATCGCAAACCGGCGCGCGAAGCCGACGCGGCGTAACCGCGGCAAAAGCGAGGATGACAGAAGGTAGCGTCTGGGGCGTTATCTGTGGCACGTCGTATAGACATGGCCGCCTTGCGGCGGCCATTGTCGGTGTTCACAAAGATCCGGCCGTCCCCCCTTGCGGGTGAGACGGCCGGCCATTGTATGCGAAGTTAAGAAAATTATTACTGCAGCAGGCTGCGCAGCATCCACGCATTCTTCTCATGCACGTCCAGACGCTGCGTCAGCAGGTCGGCCGTGGGCTGGTCGTTGGCGGCGTCGGCCTTTTCGAAGGCTGCGCGCGCGGTCTTGGCGACCGATTCGTTGCCGTCGACCAAGAGGCGCACCATTTCCAGCGCGTCCGGCACCGTTTCCGGTTCGGCAATCGACGACAGCTTGGCGTATTCGCGATACGTGCCCGGCGCGTAGTGGCCCAGCGCGCGGATGCGCTCGGCGATGCTGTCCAGCGCGTTCCATTCTTCGGTGTACTGCGTCATGAACATCTGATGCAGCGTGTTGAACATGGGCCCCGTGACGTTCCAGTGGAAGTTGTGCGTCATCAGGTACAGCGTGTACGAATCGGCCAGCAACTTGGACAGTTCGCCGGCAACCGCGGCGCGGTCCTTGTCCGAAATACCGATGTTGATGCGCGGAACGCTCGAGGTCTTCTTGGTGGACTTGGCCATTGCTAGCTCCTATGGAAAAAGGCGGAAATAAGAATACCACTGCAAACACGACAGAACGGCCGTTATGGCGGGGCTGTTCTCACTATGGGCTGCGACCGATTGACGCGGCGTGGGGACGCCCCGCGCATGGGCGGTCGCCTGAACTTCAATCCTGCACGGCCGCCGCTTCGCCGGCCAGCATCTTCACGCCCGGCAGTTCGCATTCATAGACGGCCTGCGCCAGCGCCTCGATGGCGGCCAGGCGGGGGAAGCTGCGCCGCCATGCGAGCACCACGCGGCGCTCGGGTACGTGGCCTTCGAACGGCACGTAGCGCAACAGGCTGTTGGCGGGCGGGTTTTCGGGCACGGCAGTGACCGGAAGCACCGTGACGCCGATGCCGGCCGCGACCATGTGGCGGATGGTTTCGAGCGAGGAGCCTTCGAAGGTGCGCTGGATGCCATCGCTGGCGGCCGAGAAGCGCGACAGCTCGGGACAGACTTCAAGGACCTGATCGCGGAAACAATGGCCGCTGCCCAGCAGCAGCATGGTCTGCTGTTTCAGGTCCTGCGCGTCGATGGACTTGCGCTGCGCGAGTTCATGGTCGTTGGGCACAGCCACCACGAAGGGCTCGTCATAGAGCGGCTGCATGACCAGGCCGGCTTCGGGCAGCGGCAAGGCCATGATGGCGCAATCGATCTCGCCCTGGCGCAACAACTCCACGAGACGCACGGTGAAGTTTTCCTGCAGCAACAGCGGCATCTGCGGCGTGCGGCCGATCTGCACGGGCACCAGCTTGGGCAGCAGGTACGGCCCGATCGTGTGGATGACGCCAACGCGCAGCGGGCCGGCCAGCGGATCGTGGCCTTGCCTGGCGATCTCCTTGATGCTGGCGCTTTCCTCGAGCACCTTCTGCGCCTGCGCGACGATGCGCTGGCCGATGGGCGTGACGCCGACTTCGGAGCCGCCGCGTTCGAACAGGGTCACGCCCAGTTCGTCCTCCAGCTTGCGGATGGCCACGGACAGCGTCGGCTGGCTGACGAAACAGGCCTCGGCCGCGCGGCCAAAGTGCCGCTCGCGGGCAACGGCGACGATGTACTTGAGTTCGGTGAGAGTCATGGTGGACTACGCCCCCGGGGTTATGGCGCCGGCCCCGTGGCCGGCGCTTGAGGATTCAAGAGTGTTGACGGGCCGCATGTCAGGTCCGCAGGAAGTCTTCGCGGCCGCGCATCCAGCGCGCCAGATGCGCCTCGACGACGGCGGGATGTTCGGCGCGCAGCCACGCGGCGGCGTCGCGTGCGTCTTCGGCAATCGCGGCATCGGTTTCCAGGTCGGCAAAGCGCAAGAGCGCCATGCCCGACTGGCGCGTACCCAGGAATTCACCGGGGCCGCGTTGTTCCAGGTCGCGCCGGGCGATCTCGAACCCATCGGACGTTTCAAACATGGCGCGCAGGCGCTCACGCGCGACCTGGGACAACGGCGTCTGATACAGCAGCACGCACACCGACTCGGCCGTGCCCCGCCCCACGCGTCCGCGCAACTGATGCAGCTGCGCAAGGCCGAAGCGCTCGGCATGTTCGATCACCATCAGCGACGCGTTGGGGACGTCCACGCCGACTTCGATGACGGTCGTGGCGACGAGCAGGTCGATCTCGCCGTCGCGGAAGGCCTGCATCACGGCGGCCTTCTCGGCCTGCGGCAGGCGGCCATGCACCAGGCCGATCCGCAGATCCGGCAGGTCGGTCCGCATGCCTTCGTAGGTGTCGACGGCGGTTTGCAATTCGAGGGCCTCGCTTTCCTCGACCAGCGGACAGACCCAATAGGCCTGCTGGCCGCCCCGCGCGGCCTGCGCGATATGGGCGATGACCTCTTCGCGCCGCGCGTCCGAGACCAGCTTGGTCACCACGGGGCTGCGGCCGGGCGGCAGTTCGTCGATCACGGACACGTCCAGGTCCGCGAAGAAGGTCATGGCGAGCGTGCGCGGGATGGGTGTGGCGCTCATGTTGAGCTGGTGCGGCACGATGCGGCCGCGCACGGTTTCGCCCTTGCGCGTCAGCGCAAGGCGTTGGCCGACGCCAAAGCGATGCTGTTCGTCCACGATGGACAGGCCCAGCCGGTGGAATTCAACATGGTCCTGGATCAGCGCCTGCGTGCCGACGACAAGCTGCACGCTGCCATCGGCGGCGGCAGCCACGGCTTCGCGCCGGGCCTTGGCGGTCAGGCTGCCGCTCAACCACGTGACGTTCACGCCCAGCGGCTGCAGCCAGGACAACAGTTTGCGAAAGTGCTGCTCGGCCAGGATTTCGGTGGGCGCCATCAGCGCAACCTGCGCCCCGCCCGCAATGGCCTGCGCCGCCGCGAGGGCCGCCACGACGGTCTTGCCGCTGCCCACATCGCCCTGCAACAGGCGGTGCATGGGATAAGGCTTGGCAAGGTCCGCCGAAATTTCCTGCACGACGCGCTGCTGCGCGCCCGTCAGCTTGAACGGCAGCGTGTCATACAACCGTGCAACCAGCCCGCCTGCCCCGTTTTGCACGGGCAGCGATTCGGCTTCCTTGATGCGGCGCGCCGCGCGCGCGGCGGCGAGCGAAAGCTGCTGCGCCAGCAACTCGTCGAACTTGATGCGCCGCCAAGCCGGATGCACACGGTCCAGCAGGGCCTGTTCGGATTCGCCCTGCGCGGGCGTGTGCAGCGCGCGGATCGCGGGCTCGAACGGGGGCAGGTCGTAGCGGGCACGCGCCGCATCAGGCAGCGTGTCCGACAAGTCGGCGGTGTTCAGCGCCTGCGCAATGGCCCGCCGCAACGCCGGCTGCGGCAGCCCTTCGGTGGTGGGATAGACGGGCGTGAGCGCGGTGGGCAGCGGCGAATCCGCATTGGTCAGCCGCGGATGCACCATCTCGCGGCCGAACAGGCCCCCGCGCACTTCGCCGCGGGCGCGCAACCGCTTGCCCACGGTCACTTGTTTCTGCTGGCTGGGATAGAAGTTCAGCCAGCGCAATTGGAGTTCGCCGCTCTCGTCCGCCAAGGTGGCGGTGAGCTGGCGCCGGGGCCGGTAGAGGACCTCGGATTTGGTGATCTCGCCTTCGACCTGGCCGGCAAAGCCCGGACGCAAGGCGCTGATCGGTATGACCCGCGTTTCGTCTTCGTAGCGCAGCGGCAGGTGCAGCACGAAGTCCTCGGGCAGCACCAAGCCCAGGTTACGAAGCTTGCGCTCCGTATCCGTCATCGGTTTGCCGGCGCCGTTCTTGTCGGCGCCGGTACGCTTGGAGGCCACGGCTGCGGCCGTCATGTAGGAACGAACCCCTGAAATGAAACGTCCAGGCGCGCCTTACAGGACCATGATGGCTTCGACTTCGAACTGCGCGCCCTTCGGCAGGCTGGCCACGCCGATCGTGGAGCGCGCCGGGAACGGCTGGGGAATGATCTCGGCCATGATGGCGTTGGCCGCCGTGAACTTGCCCAGGTCGGTCAGGAAAAGCGTGAGCTTGACCACGTTTTCCAGCGTGCCGCCCGCAGCATTGATGACTTCCTGCATGTTGGCAAAAGCCTGACGCACTTGCGCGTCGAAGTTTTCAGAAACCAGGTCGCCGGTGCCGGGCTCCAGGCCGATCTGGCCCGAGAGATAGACAGTCTTGGTGCCGCTGACGGCAACCGCTTGCGAGTAAGGGCCGACGGCGGCGGGCGCGGTGTCGGTATGAATGATTTGCTTGCTCATGGGCGGAATCCTTCTGGTGACGGATAGAAGCTACAACTATCGGAGTTTATCCAGCAATAGACTTTTGCGAAAGTAGCGGTTCGCCGTAATGCGGGTTTAGGACTGATCCTGCGCAGCCGGCGGATGCCCGGCGCCGCCGATATCGCCCCGGTGCGCAATCAGCAATTCGGCCAGCGCCTGCGCAGCCACCGACAGACTGCGGCCCTTGCGGCGCACCAGATACAGCGGCCGCGTCAAGGCGCGGCCCGCCAGCGGCACGACGCGCAGGTCGTCGCTGCGGAAATGGAAAAGCGTCATGGCGGGCACCACCGACACGCCTAGCCCTGCCCGCACCAGACCCGTGACGGTCGCCAGGTGCTCGACCTCGAAAACGGGCAACGGGGCCTCGGCGCCCAGCGCTTCATCCAGATGTTTGCGCACACTGCTGCCGCGTGCAAGCTGGATGATCGGGTGCCGCAACACGTCGCGCAGCCGCACGCGCGGCTGGTCCGCCAAGGGATGGTCCACGCGGCACACCAGAAAGTAGCGATCCGCGTGGAGGAATTCGCTATCCAGATCGGTCATGTCGGGCCGCCGCGACGCCACGGCAAAATCGGCCACGCCGCTTTGCACCATGTCCAGGCAGGGATCGAGCAAGGCATCCCGCAGGTCAAGCGCGATGCCCGGATGAACATCCCGGAAGCGGGCCAGCAGATTCGGCAGCCAACCCGCCGCCAGGGACGGCAGCGCGGCTAGCGTCACCCTGCCCCGGCGCCGGTCAGCCAGATCCCGCAGATCGCCCATCGCAAGGTCCATGTCCGCCAGCAGGCGCCGCGCCGTGGCATCCAGCACACGGCCTTCGGCAGTCAGCTCGACATGCCGCGTGCTGCGGTCAAAGAGCCGCACGCCGGCGCTGTCTTCCAGCGAACGGATCAGGGCGCTGAACGCCGGCTGCGTCAGGTGGCTGCGCTGGGCGGCGCGCGTGAAGTGCCTTTCGTCGGCGAGCGCCACGAAGGCACGTAACTGGCGGGACGATAGATTCATGGCTTTCTTGTATTAATCAATCCGATTTTTCTATTTTACGGATGATCGCACCTTGCCTATAGTCGTTCCAACCCCTTGAACGCGCCTGGACTGCTCATGTCTCAATCTCCCTTGCTCATCGGCTGCGCCTCCGGATTTTCCGGCGACCGCAGCGATGGCGCCGCGGCCGTGGTCCGCACACTGGCCGCCCAAGGCGGCGGCACGCTCATCTTCGAGACGCTGGCGGAACGGACGCTGGCACTGGCGCAGCTGGCGCGCAACGACGATCCCCGCCGTGGCTATGAGCCGTTGCTGGACGAACTGGTGGGGCCGATCCTGGCGGACTGCCTGCGCCACGGCATCAACATCGTCAGCAATTTCGGCGCGGCCAACCCGCCCGCCGCCGCGCGTCGCATTGCCGAACTGGCGCGTGAACAGGGCCTGCCCGCCCCGCGCATCGCCGTCGTGCATGGCGACGCGCTGAACGGCGCCGAGCATCGCGACCTGCTGGCGCAGCGCCTGGGCGCCGCCCTGGACGGCCTGGACATCGTGAGCGCCACCGCCTATCTGGGCGCCACCGAAATCGCCGAGGCGCTGGCCGCCGGCGCGCAGATCGTGGTTGCCGGCCGCGTGGCCGACCCCTCGCTGACGCTGGGTCCGGCGCTGGCGCATTTCGGCTGGGATCCCGCCGACTGGCCGCGTCTGGGACGCGCCACCATGGCCGGACACATGCTCGAATGCGGGCTGCAGGTGACCGGCGGCTATTTCTGCGTGCCGGGGCTGAAGGAAGTGCCGGATGTGCATGCGGCCGGCTTTCCCATCGCCGAGATCCAGGCCGACGGGGAATTTGTGATCGGCAAGGCCGACGGCACGGGCGGTGCGGTCGACGCGCGCACCGTGAAGGAACAATTGCTGTATGAAGTGCACGATCCGGCCCGCTACCTGACCCCGGACGTGGTGGCGGATCTGAGCCAGGCGCGCGTCGTCGAGTTGGGCGGCAACCGGGTTGCAGTGCATGGCATCACGGGCCATGCCCGGCCCGCCGAGCTCAAGGTCAATGTCTGCTATCGCGGCGGCTGGCTGGCGGAAGCGGAGATTTCGTATGCGGGCGTGCAGGCCGAGGCGCGTGCCCGGCTGGCCGCCGATATCGTGCAAAAGCGCCTGGGCGCCGATTTCAAACTACGCGCCGACCTGATCGGCGCCATCAGCATCCTGGGCGACGACGCGGGCGAGATGCGCCGCGCGCTGCCCGACAGCCACGCCCGCGACGTGCGGCTGCGGCTGGCCACCGAAAACGCCGATCGCGCGCAGGCCGAACGCGTGCTGCGCGAAGTGACCGCGCTTTATACCTGCGGCCCGGCCGGCGGCGGCGGCGTTCGCACCGCCCTGCGCCCGCGCCTGAACATGATGTCCTGCACCATTCCCCGCGAGGCCGTAAAGAGCGGCTGGAACTTCCTGGAGGAGATCGCGCCATGAACCAGACCCTGCTCGCCGTGCCGTTGTACCGGCTGGCTCACAGCCGCTCCGGGGACAAGGGCGATATCTCGAACCTGAGCCTTATTGCCTGGGACCCCGAATGCTATGACGTGCTGGCCGCGCAAGTGACCGAAGCGCGCGTCGCACAGTGGTTCGCCTACCGCCATCCCAAGCGCGTGACGCGGTTTTCGCTGCCGATGCTCAACGCCATGAACTTCGTGCTGGAGGGCGTGCTGGACGGCGGCGTCAACGACGCGCTGAACCTCGACACGCACGGCAAGAGCCTGTCTTTCAGATTGCTGGACATGACGGTGGAGGTCAGCCCCGAGCTGGCGAGCCGTCTGCCAGACATACCCGGCGACCGCCCAGCGGCCGCCTGATTTCAGTTCCGATAAAAAAACACCACAGGAGACACACATGCGCATCACGACCAAGGGCCGGCTGGCCCTGCTATTGGCCGCCGCCCTGCCCCTATCGGCCATGGCGCAATTCCCGACCAAGCCCATCACCTTCATCGTCCCGTTTGCCGCGGGCAGCGCCACCGACCAGATCGGCCGTGCCATCGGCCAGGGCGTCACCGAACAGACGGGCCAGGCCGTCGTCATCGAGAACAAGCCCGGCGCCAGCGCGATGATCGGCGCGGCAGCCGGCGCGCGCGCGGCGCCCGACGGCTACACGGTCCTGATCACCACCAACACCACGCATGCGGCCAACGAGCACCTGTACAAGTCGCTGACCTACGATCCCGTCAAGGATTTCGCGCCCCTCACGCTGCTGGGCAAGGGCGGACAGATCATGGTCGTCAATCCCAGTTCGCCCGCCAAGACGGTGGGCGAATTCCTGGCTCAGGCCAAGCAGTCGCCGGGCAAGCTGAGCTTTGGCAGCGGCAGCTCCAGCAGCCGCATCGCCGGTGAGTTGCTGCAGCAGATGGCCAACGTGCAGCTGCTGCATGTGCCCTACAAGAGCAACCCGCTCGCCGTCACCGACCTGCTGGGCGGCCAGATCGACATGATGATCACCGACACCGCCACGGGCCTGCCGCAAGTCAAGTCCGGCAAGCTGCGCGCGCTGGGCGTCACGGGCCAGGCACGCTCGCCGCTGGCGCCCGACGTGCCGACCATTTCGGAGGCCGGCGTCCCCGGCTACGAAATGGGCTACTGGTTCGCCGCCTACGCCCCGGCCGGCACGCCGCCCGAAGTGGTCAAGCGCCTGAACGAATTGCTGGTCAACGCCACCAAGGCCAAGCCGGCCCAACAGTTCTACGCGCAGACCGGCACCGACGCCGCCTCTTCCACGCCCGACGAGCTGACCAAGTTCCAGCAAGCGGAATCAAAGAAGTGGGGCGACATCATCAAGAAGGCGGGCATACAGCCGGAGTAAGCCGAGCGCCCCTGCGGCACTGGCTGCCAAAGCAAAAAACCCATCGCACATGCGATGGGTTTTTTGTTGAAACCACGAAGCCGAAACCGCTTGGCTTATTTGTCCACGAAGGCGCGTTCGACGACGTAGTCACCCGGCTGGCCCACGCCCGGCGACACGGCGAAGCCGCGGCTGTCGAGCATGGCGCTGATGTCGGCCAGCATATGTGGGCTGCCGCAGATCATGGCGCGATCGGTTTCGGGATTGATTTGCGGAATGCCGATGTCGGCGCAGAGCTTGCCGTTTTCGAGCAGTTCGGTGATGCGGCCTTGATTGCGGAAAGGCTCGCGCGTCACGGTGGGGTAATAGACCAGCTTGTCGCGCACGATATCGCCGAAGAATTCGTTGTTCGGCAGTTCGTTTTCGATGTAGTTGGCGTAGGCCAGCTCGCTGACCCACCGCACGCCGTGCACCAGGATGACCTTGTCGAAGCGTTCGTAGATGTCCGGGTCCTTGATGATGCTCATGAAGGGCGCGAGACCGGTGCCGGTACCGAACAGGAACAGGTGCTTGCCGGGCTTGAGATCGTCGACGACGAGGGTGCCGACGGGCTTGCGGCTGACGAGGATGGTGTCACCCTCTTTCAGGTGCTGCAGGCGCGACGTGAGCGGGCCGTTCTGCACCTTGATGCTGAGGAATTCGAGGTTTTCTTCGTAGTTGGCGCTGGCGATGCTGTAGGCCCGCAGCAGCGGCTTGCCTTCAACTTCGAGGCCGATCATCACGAAGTGGCCGTTGTGGAACCGCAAGGCCGAATCACGCGTCGTGGTGAAGGAAAACAGGGTGTCGTTCCAGTGGTGCACGCTAAGTACGCGCTCAGTGTTGAAAGCAGCCATGTCGTATTCAGTAAGGGCGGGCGGTGGCCGGGCGAAGCCCGGCTATGCCGCAGGGTCATTCCGAGCCGCAAAAAAAGGCCGCGGTCGGCATTAGGGTTGTCCCTATTCTACAGGGTCTTGATGATAATTGCTCTCATTATTCCGTAATACCCTTATTCCAACTTGACGGGGATCAACGTCTTGAACCCTATGCTTACTGATAGTTGAACGGCCCAATGCTTCCTGTTATCGTCGCCTTCTCACTTGATAATCATTTTCGTTACCAGACCGCTTTTCGCGGCGGTGCGTCGCCATATAAGGCGGCGCACGCGGCAACCTTCGTTTCGGCCCTAGCTGGAGTTCCTTCATGATCAAGCGTCCCCAATTGAATTCGCTGCTGCGCGCGCTGGCGCTCGCCGGCGCCGCTGCCTTCACCGTGTCGGCCAACGCCGCCGAGGAAGTCAGCCTGTACACCACCCGGGAACCCAAGCTGATCCAGCCGCTGCTGGACGCCTTCACCAAGGAAAGCGGCATCAAGGTCAACACCGTCTTCGTCAAGGACGGCCTGCTGGAACGCGTCAAGGCCGAAGGCGCCAAGTCGCCCGCCGACGTGCTGATGACGGTGGACATCGGTAACCTGCTGGATCTGGTGGACGGCGGCGTGACGCAGTCCGTCAAGTCCGACACGCTCAATTCGGTCATTCCGGCCAACCTGCGCGGCGCCGATGGCAAATGGTACGCCCTGTCGCTGCGCGACCGCGTGCTGTATGTCGAAAAGGACCTGAAGCTCGAATCCTTCCGCTACGAAGACCTGGCCGATCCCAAGTGGAAGGGCAAGGTCTGCATCCGGTCTGGCCAACACCCCTACAACACCGCGCTGGTCGCCTCCATGATCGCGCATGACGGCGCCGAAGCCACCGAAAAATGGCTGCGCGGCGTGAAGGCCAACCTGGCCCGCAAGGCGGCCGGCGGCGACCGCGACGTGGCGCGCGATATCCTGGGCGGCATCTGCGACATCGGCCTGGCCAACGCCTACTATGTCGGCCACATGAAGAACGCCGAACCCGGCACCGACGCGCGCAAGTGGGGCGATGCCATCAAGGTCATCCGCCCGACCTTCGCCAATGCCAAGAGCGGCGGCACGCACGTGAACGTCAGCGGCGCGGCCGTTGCGGCGCACGCCCCCAACAAGGCCAACGCGGTCAAGCTGCTGGACTTCCTGGTGTCGGAACCGGCCCAAGCCCTGTACGCGCAGGCCAATTACGAATACCCCGTCCGCAAGGGCGTGAAGCTGGACCCCGTGATTGCCAGCTTCGGCGAACTGAAGGTCGATCCCCTGCCCTTGACCGAGATCGCCAAGCATCGCAAGCAAGCCAGCGAGCTCGTCGACAAGGTCGGCTTCGACAACTGATAAGCTGCGGACCGCCTTGCCCCCGGGGCATGGCGTGATCCTGCTGTAGTGACACGCGCGCGCCCTCGATTGGGCGCGAAGCGTAGGGCCTGTTCCCGCTTTTTTGGGGGAGCAGGCCTTGCCATTGATGCAACCGACTTTGAAGCATGCATACAGAATCCTTGCCCAGGCCGCTGCGGCTGCGCTGGTCTGAACGCGGAACCGGCTGGCTGGTTGGCGCGGCCCTGATCGCGCTGGCGGTGCTTGCGCCGGTCTTGACGCTGGGCTGGTGGGCGATGGGCGGCAGCCTGGAACACTGGCAGCACCTGGCCAGCTATGTGCTGCCGCAAGCCTTCGCCAATACCGTCATGCTGCTGGCGGGCGTGGGCATAGTCGTGACCCTGCTTGGCACCGGCGCCGCGTGGCTGGTGACGGCGTACGAGTTTCCGACGCGCCGAATCCTGACCTGGGCGTTGCTGCTGCCGCTGGCGGTACCCACCTACATCATCGCCTTCGCCTACCTGGACCTGCTGCATCCCATCGGGCCCGTCCAGACGGCGATTCGCGCCATGCTGGGCTTCGACAGCCCGCGCCAATTCCGCCTGCCCGACCTGCGCTCCATTTATGGCGCGATCTTCGTGCTGGGCTTCGTGCTGTATCCCTATGTTTACCTGAGCACCCGCGTCATGTTCATGACGCAGGCGGCCAGCCTGCTGGAAGCCGCCCGCACGCTGGGCGCGGGCCGCGTGGCGGTGTTCTGCCGCGTCGCCCTGCCCCTGGCCCGTCCGGCGATCGTGGTGGGCGTCAGCCTGGCGCTGCTGGAGACCCTGAACGACATCGGGGCCTCCGAATTTCTCGGCGTGCAGACGCTGACCGTCTCTGTCTACACCACCTGGGTGACCCGTTCGGACCTGGCCGGCGCGGCGCAGATCGCGCTGACGATGCTGGCGATCGTCATTGGTCTGATCCTGCTTGAACGCCATGGCCGCAAGCGGCAGCGCTACGCCAACACGCAGCGCATGCGCCCGATGCAGCCGCGCCGGCTGCATGGCGCGGCGGCCGCCGTGGCCGCCGTACTGGGCTGGATTCCCGTCCTGATCGGATTCGTCGCGCCCGCGTTGTATCTGGTCGTTGAAACCTACAAGCGGCTTCACCTGGTGGGCGGCGTGTCCGACCAGTTGATTGGTGGCCTGAGCAACACGCTGATCGTCGCGTCCAGCGCCACCGTGGTCACCTTGCTGTGCGGGCTGATCGTTGCGTGGGCGGGCCGCACCCTGCGCGAAAGCGCCGGCTTCAACCCGGGCCGCGCCTGCGCGCGCATCGCCAGCCTGGGCTACGCGGTGCCCGGCACGGTGCTGGCCATCGGCCTGCTGACGCCGTTCGTGTGGATCGACACCGCGGTCGCGCGCGTGTTCGGCGGCACGGGCCTGTTCATGATGGGTTCAATGGGCGCGCTGGTGTGCGCCTATGCAATCCGCTTCCTGGCGATTTCGACCGGGGCGCTGGAAGCCGGTCTGGCGCGCATTCCGCCGTCGCTGGAGCAGGCATCGCGCCTGCTGGGCGAGACGTCGGGCGGCACGTTGCGCCGCGTCCACCTGCCGTTGCTGCGTCCCGCGCTGGCCGCGAGCGCGCTGCTGGTGTTCGTGGACGCCATGAAGGAACTGCCCGCCACCCTCCTGCTGCGCCCCATGAATTTCGACACCTTGGCCACGTGGCTCTACGCGGAAGCCGCGCGTGGCACGTACGAAGAAGGCGCCGTGGCCGCGCTGGCCATCGTGCTGGCCGGACTGCTGCCGGTCATCCTGCTGGCGCGCACCAATCTGAAAATGGGACATTGATCACCGTGCCCGATCTGCTAGAAATCGACCACATCTCCCTCGCCTACGACACGCCCGCGGGCCTCAAGCCCATCGTGCAGGAATTGTCGCTGGGCCTGCCCGCCGGCCATATCGGCTGCCTGCTGGGCGAGTCCGGCTGCGGCAAGACCACCGTGCTGCGCGCCATTGCCGGCTTCGAGCCGGTGCGCGCCGGCCGCATCCTGCTGGACGGCACGGTCATTTCGTCGCCCACCGAACAGGTCGCGCCCGAGCTGCGCCGCGTGGGCATGATGTTCCAGGACTACGCGCTGTTTCCGCACCTGACCGTGGCGCTGAACGTGGCGTTCGGCCTGCGCAAGCTGCCGCGTCCGGACCGCGCCCGCCGCGTCGAAGAGATGCTGGAACTCGTCGGCCTGGCGCACGCCGCCAACAGCTATCCGCACGAGATCTCCGGCGGCCAGCAGCAACGCGTGGCCCTGGCCCGCGCGCTTGCGCCCTCGCCCGACCTGCTGCTGCTGGACGAACCGTTTTCGAACCTGGACGTGGACACCCGCGAACGGCTGGCCTTCGAGGTGCGCGAGATCCTGAAGACCACGGGCCACACCGCGATCCTGGTCACGCACAACCAGGCCGAAGCGTTCGCCATTGCCGACCGCATCGGGGTGATGGCCAAGGGCCGCATCGCGCAGTGGGACACGCCGTACAACCTGCACCACAATCCGGCCGACACGTTCGTGCGCGACTTCATCCGCCGCGAGGCACTTGAAGAACAGCGCGAGCAGGCGCTGGCACGCGGCCGATAGCGGAACCCGCGGGGCGCGCGGGCCCCGCCCCGCGTATCAATCCGCCGACAGCTTCACCTTCTGCGACAAGGCCTTGAAGGCCTCGTGCTGGCTTTGCGTCAGACGCTCGACTTCCTGCGGCGTCGAGCCATAGGGCATGAAGCCGGCCTTCTCCAGCTTGTCCTTGACGTCCGGCATCGCAAGCGCCGCCTGGAAGGCGTCGCTCAGCACCCGCGTCACGTCGGGCGACATGCCGGCGGGGCCATAGACCGCAAACCACGGATCCACCACCGCGCCCGAATAGCCCAGTTCGGCCAGCGTCGGCACGTCCGGCAACGCCGGCGCGCGCTTGCTGCCGGTGACCGCCAGCGCGCGGACCTTGCCCGCATTGATGTGAGGCAGCGACGCGGGCAGGTTGTCGAACATCACCGGCAGGTGGCCGCCCAGCAGATCGTTCAACGCCTGGGCGCTGCCCTTGTAGGGCACGTGCTGCATGCCGGCGCCGGTCAGCTGGTCGAACATCACCCCCGCAAGGTGCATGGACGTGCCCGTGCCGGGCGTGCCGTAAGACGTATTGGGATTCGCCTTGGCGTAGGCGACCAGATCCTTGACGCTGTCCACCTTCACCGACGGTCCCACCTCCAGCACCACGGAGGAAGCCCCCAGCATGCTGATCCCCGTGAAATCCTTGGTCGGGTCGAACGGCATTTTCGGGTACACGAACGGATTGAGCGCGTTCGTGGATATTGCGCCGAAGCCGATGACGTAGCCGTCCGGCGCGGCCTTCGCGACGGCGTCCATGCCGATGTTGCCGCCCGCGCCCGGACGGTTCTCGACGATGACCGGCTGCCCGAGTTTCTCGGCCACCTTCTGACCCGCCGTGCGCGCGACCAGATCGGTCGTGCCGCCAGCCGTGTACGGCACGATGAAGGTAATGGGCTTGGCCGGATAGTCGGCGGCGTGCGCGGACACGGCGCCCTGGATCAACGCCAGCGCGGCCAGGCCGCGCAGCGCATTGTGGGTGTAGCGATGCATGATGTCTCCCTCCCGTTTGTCGTTATGCACGGGTAGCGCATCTTATCGCCGGACAGCGGCGTCGCACAGCGCGATCCCGCCAGCTTGTTCCGCCAGGTATCAATTCATGTTCCGCCGCGGGCGTTTATCGCCGGGCCGCCCGCTCCTATAGTTCGTCTCACTGTCTGAGCGCGCAGGCACCCTCAAATGCCAAACCGGAGTATTGAAATGTCGAATAAGACTGTAGTGATCACGGGCGCGTCCAGCGGAATCGGATTTGCCCTGGCGCAGGAATACCTGCGCCGCGGCGACAACGTGGTGGGCAACGCCCGCAACCTGGACGGCTTGAACGCCGCCGCTGAACGCCTGGGCCAACTTGGCCTGGGCCTGCCCGACCGCTTCCTGGCCGTGGCCGGCGACATCGCCCTGGCCAGCACCGCCCGCGACATCGTGCGCCAGGCCACCGAGCGGTTCGGCCGTATCGACGTACTGGTCAACAACGCCGGGATCTTCATTCCAAAGCCCTTGGGCGATTACACCGACGACGACCTGGACCGCATCATCGACACCAACCTGAAGGGCTTTTTCCACATCACGCAGCAGGCCGCGGCGCACATGTCGGAATACCGCGACGGCCACATCGTCAACATCACGGCCAGCATCGCCATGCAGCCCAGCAGCCGCGTCCCGGCGCTGCTGCCGGTGCTGATCAAGGGCGGCCTGAACCACGCCACGCGGGCCCTGGCGATCGAACTGTCGGACCGGAGCATCCGCGTCAACGCGGTGGCGCCCGGCATCATCGAGACGCCCATGCACGACCCGGCCACGTTCGGCTTCCTGAATTCGTTGCAGCCGGCCGGCCGCATGGGCAAGGTGGAGGACATTGTCGGCGCAGTCACCTACCTGACCGATTCGGCGTACACCACCGGCGCGATCCTTCCGGTCGATGGCGGCGCCGCCGCCGGCCACTGGTAGCAACCCACACGGACGCCCGCCGCGCGGCGGGCGTCCCATCACCGAGAGACCCACCATGTCCATTGACGCCAGATTGGCCGAGCTTGGCCAGACCCTTCCGCCCGCGCCCCAGCCGCTGGGCCAGTACACCGCCGTCAGCCAGGCGGGCGACCTGCTCTTTATCTCGGGCCAATTGCCGCTGCGCGATGGGCACGTGGCGTGGCAGGGCCGCGTCGGCGCGGAGCTTACCGTCGATCAGGGCCGGCAGGCCGCCGAGCTGGCCGCGCTCAACGTGCTGGCGCAGATCCGCCAGCACACCGGCACCCTCGACCGGTTGGACCATCTGGTCCGCGTCGAAGGCTATGTCGCCAGCGCGCCGGGCTTTCTGGATCAGCCCGCCGTGCTGGATGGCGCATCGGGCCTGTTTGCACGAGTGCTTGGCGAGAAGGCCGGCCACGCGCGCACCGCCAATTCGGTCGCGCAGCAGCCCGGCAATGCGACGGTGATCCTGGTGGTCATCGCGCAGTTAAAAGGCGCCTGACCCGGCTCAGTCCGCCAGCTTGTCGACCAGAAAATCGACAAACGCCCGCACTCGGCGCGATACGTGCCGGGCATGCGGGTACAGCAACACGAACGGCCGGGTGCTGCCGCCATGCTGGGGCAACACCTCGGCCAGCCTGCCCTCGCGCAGGTCGTCTTCGACCACGAAGCGATAGGTCTGGAACAGGCCCGCGCCTGCTCGGGCCAACGTCACACCGCCCAGCACGTCCTCGCCCGTGCCATAGGCGCCGTCGGTCACGATGTCGACCGCTTCGCCGTCCACCTGAAACGTCCACGGAATGCGGCGCCCGCTGCTGGGCCGGTCGAACTGGATGCACTCGTGCGCGGCCAGATCCTCAAGCGATTGCGGCGTGCCGCGCCGGCGCAGGTACTCGGGCGCGCCGACCACCACAAGCTCGGCGTCCTCCAGCTTGCGCGCGATCAGCGCCGAGTCGTCGGGCGCGCGCCCACGCACCGACAGGTCATAGCCGTCGTCGGCAAAATCGACATTGCGGTTGCTGATGTGGACGTGCACGTCCACGTTGGGATATTGCTCGCGAAACGCGGGCAACAGCGGCAGGACGCGGTAATGCGCATACGGCGTGGGCAAGCTGATGCGCAGGCGCCCGGCCGCGCCCTGCCCGCCCACCTGGCGTTCGGCGTCGACCAGCTGTGCAATGGCCGGGCGCACCTGCTCGAAGTAGGCGCGGCCCTCGTCGCTAAGCCGGATGTGCCGGGTGCTACGCACGAACAGCCGGATGCCCAGCCGCGCCTCCAGCCGCGAGACGCTGCGGCTGACGGCCGCCGGCGTGACGCCCGCGGCGTTGGCGGCCGCGGTGAAACTGCTGAGTTCCGCGGCCAGACAGAACATCTCGATGCTGCCCAGTTGCAGATCATCAAAGTGGCGCGTCATGCGGGCTCCTGCCGTGAAGACCGGGCGGCCGGGCCGTCGGGCCGCCCTTGCCGGTCAGCGTCCCAACACATCGATGATGCGCTGGGCGATGTACTGGCCGTGAGTTTCCAGCGCGAAATGGCCGGTGTCCAGCAGTTCGACCACGGCATCCGGGTTGTCACGGCGATAGGCCTCTGCACCCGGCGGAATGAAGAACGGATCGTTGCGGCCCCAGATCGCCAGCGTGGGTACCTGGGCCTGACGGAAGAACGCCTGGAATGCCGGGTACTGCGTCAGGTTGTTCGCATAGTCCAGGAACAGATCGAGCTGGATGTCCTTGTTGCCCGGCCGTTCAAGCAGGGCCGCGTCCAGCGTATAGCCTTCGGGCGCGACGCTGTCCGGGTCGGCCACGCCGTGCACGTACTGCCACTTCGTGCCTTCGAAATTCAGGATGGCGTCGTGAATGGTCTGGCGGTTTGCAGGCGATGGATCGTTCCAGTAGGCGCGGATGGGCGCCCACGCGTCGCCCAGGCCGTCAAGATAGGCGTTGCCGTTCTGCGAAACCAGGCCGGTCACGCGCTCGGGATGCGCCACCGCCAACCGCAATCCGGTCGGCGCACCGTAGTCGAAGAAATACATCGCGTAGCGGGTCAGCCCCAGCTCGTCGACAAACGCTTCCAGCGATTTGGCCAGATTGTCGAAGGTGTAGCGGTAGCCGCGATCGGCCGGGACTTCGGTGAAGCCGAATCCGGGCAGATCGGGCGCGATGACGCGAAAGTGCCTGGCCAGCTGCGGGATGACGGTGCGGAACTGATGCGACGACGTGGGGAACCCATGCAGCAGCAAAAGCACGGGCGCTTGCGGATCGCCGGCTTCGCGATAAAAAAAGCGCAAGCCGTCGGCCTGAGCGTGGCGGTAATGGACGGTGTTGTCGGGCTGGGCGTTCATGACGGTCTCCGGGATGCGGGCAAGGAATGTCGATGGGGTTGCGAAGCTTCACGGCACAGTCTACGCATTTTGCGTAACCTGTCAACATCAACTTTAATGGTTACCTCAAATTGATTTGGCGTGCGACGCGCTGCTGCAACGTGCCGTTGCGACGTGCCCTATTCCCGCATCACCTCGGCGCCAGCCATGAAAAAGCCCGGCATGAGCCGGGCTGAGAACCATCGATCCGTGTCATTTCGCCTTGGCGCTGGCGTCGGCCGCCTCACGCTGCCGGAACGCCGCCACCTTGTGCCGGTTGCCGCACAGCGCCATGCTGCACCAGCGCCGCTTATGCGACCGCGTCCGGTCATAGAACCACAGCGAACACGCATCGCTTTCGCATTTGCGCACCAGTCCAAAATCGCCATGCGCAAGCAGATCGGCTGCCGCCTCCGCCACCGGCAACAGCCATTGCGCCGCCGTCTGCGAGGGGTACCGGCGCGACATCACCAGGCTGCCGTCATCCACCGGCGCAAGCTCGAGGTGACTGCCGCCCGCTGCCAGCGCGCGATTCAGCGCGGAAAGCGCCAGGGGCGCCTGCGCCTTGCGCTGCGCCACCAGCTCCCGGACGGTGTCGCGCAGACCGCGCGCGCTTTCCAGCAGACCGGCCGGCGCGGCGCCCGGCGCGGCGCCCTGCGCGGCGCCGACACCCGCAAGCGCCAGCCAGCCCGCCACGTCCGCGTCCGATTGCCATCGGTCGACCGGCCCGGCGCTGCTCTGCTCGACGGTGTTGATCATGTCCAGGGCGACGTGGTCGCCCAATTCTCGAAATTCGGGTGCGTGGCTGGTGTTCATGGTGATCTCCGGCGCCAGTGTAACCCTCAAAAATAAACAATAAAAGTTACACGATCATGGGGTGGCATGGCGCCACCCCATCACGCATTGTCATCCCACCCGCTCAGGCGCGGGCTTCCGGCAGCGGGATGAACTCGGTTTCGTCGCCGGGCACGATCTGATCGAAGCGCGTGCGCTGCCAATCCTGCTTGGCCTGCTCGATGCGGTCCTTGCTGCTGGACACGAAGTTCCACCACACGAAGCGCGGACCGTCGAGCGGCTCGCCGCCCAGCACTGCAAAACGTGCGGCCGTCTTGGCGCGGATCTGCACCGGCTTGCCCGGGGCAAAGACAACCAGGCGCCCGCTCTCGTAGGTCTGGCCGTCGATTTCCACCTCGCCTTGCGCCAGGTAGGCGGCGCGTTCTTCATGCTCCGCCGGCAGCACCGTGGTCGCGCCGGCCTGCAGTTGCAGGTCGCCGTAGAAGAGCGGCGACAGCGTCTTGACCGACGAGGTCTTGCCGAACAGCGAACCGGCCACCACCTGTGCGCGCACGCCCTCGCCCTCGATCACCGGCTGCGCATCCAGCCCGTAATGCGTGAACCCCGGATCGGTTTCTTCGTGCGCCTTGGGCAGCCCGACCCAGATCTGCAGTCCACAGAGGCGCTGCGGCGCAAGCCGGCTTTCCGGCGACGAGCGTTCGGAATGGACGATGCCACGGCCGGCGGTCATCCAGTTCACTTCGCCCGGCAGAATGGTCTGCGTGTGGCCCGCGCCGTCGCGGTGGACCATGGAGCCTTCGTACAGGTACGTCACGGTGGACAGGCCGATATGCGGGTGCGGCCGCACGTCGATGCCGGCGCCAATGTCGAAATCCGCCGGTCCCATCTGGTCCAGGAAGACGAACGGACCGACGCTGCGGCGCTGCATGGAAGGAATGGCGCGGCGGACGGAAAACCCGCCCAGGTCGCTGGTGCGTGGCACCACAACGGTTTCGATCTGGCTTTCGCCGGCTTGGGACAGGGTCGACATGGTGCAATGCTCCGCAATGGGTAGGCCTGGGGCCATCTTAATGGCCTCGGGGCCGGTAATGGGGGGAATGTGTGACACCGGGCGGATTCCAGATCCGCCCGGTGATTGGCGTCAGGCCAGGTCGAACACCAGCACTTCGGCGTCCTTGCCGCCCGACACGTCGACGCTGCCGGCGTCGGTGATCGCCACGGCGTCACCGGCATTCAGCGCGGCGCCGTTGACCGTCACACTGCCGCGGGCCACGTGGACCCAGGCGCGGCGGCCGGCAGCCAGCGGCAGCGAGGCCGACTCGTCGCCGTCGAACAGACCGGCGTATAGACGGGCGTCCTGATGGATCTTCATCGACCCGTCAGCGCCGTCACCCGTCACCAGGGCTTGCAGACGGCCGCGCTTTTGCTCATCGCTGAAGGCGCGCTCTTCGTATTCCGGCGCGATGCCGGTCACGTTTGGCTCGATCCAGATCTGCAGCATGTGCGTTTCGGCATCCGGCCGGGGGTTGAACTCGGAGTGCATCACGCCGCGGCCGGCGCTCATGCGCTGGACGTTGCCCGGCTGGATTTCCGAGCCGCTGCCCATGCTGTCCTTGTGGGCGATCGCGCCGTTCAACACGTAGGTGATGATCTCCATGTCCCGGTGGCCGTGCGTGCCGAAGCCGCGGCCGGCGGCGATACGGTCGTCATTGATGACACGCAGCGCGCCGAAGCCCATGTGAGCCGGGTCGTAGTAGTTGGCAAAGGAGAAGGTATGGAACGAATCGAGCCATCCATGGTTGGCGTGACCCCGTTCAGCAGCGCGGCGAATCGTAAGCATCTTGAACTCCTGTTTCAATAATATGAATGATTAGGGGGTGCATCCTGGCTTGGCTTTCTGCCTTGCCGTTTGTCTGCAACCCCGGCATGAGTGATATTCTGCGCGCCCTGCCGCTTCGTTTTGGCGCTATATTTTGATGACTTCGTTCAAATTATTTGAATACCCTCATTTGCCGCCTCGTCATGCAGCCCATCACCCCTGAACTTCTTGTCCTCGTCGACGCGATCGCGCGCCACGGCAGCTTTGCCAAGGCGGCGCGCGAACTGGGCAAGGTGCCCTCCGCCGTCACCTATTCCATCCGCAAGCTCGAAGACGGGCTGGACGTGCTGCTGTTCGACCGCTCGGGGCATCGCGCGCTGCTGACCCCGGCGGGCGAGGCGCTGCTCAAGGACGGGCGGCATCTGTTGCAGTCGCTGGACGAGCTGGCCAGCCGGGTCAAGCGCATCGCCACAGGCTGGGAAGTGCAGTTGCGCATCGCCGTCAGCGCCGTGATTCCGTGGCGCCCCATCTACGACCTGATCGACGAATTCCATGCGGTGGGCAGCGCCACGACGCTGCGCTTTTCCACCGAGGTGCTGAGCGGCAATTGGGATGCCCTGACGTCCGGCCGCGCCGACCTGGTGATCGGCGCGGGAGCAGCGGGCGAACCCACGGGCCCGTACCGCTCGCAGGCGATCGGCGTGATGCAGTTCGGGTTCTGCGTGGCGGCGAATCACCCGCTGGCCTCGCTGCCGCAGCCGCTCAGCCGCGCGGACATCACGCGGTACTGTGCCGTGGTGATTGCCGATACCTCGCGCAACCTGCCCGTGCAATCGCGCGGCATTCTGTCAGAGCAGCCGACGCTGGTGATGCCGTCGATGCAGGCCAAGATCGACGCGCAGGTGCGCGGC
Source organism: Achromobacter spanius (assembly GCF_002966795.1). Taxonomy (GTDB): domain Bacteria; phylum Pseudomonadota; class Gammaproteobacteria; order Burkholderiales; family Burkholderiaceae_B; genus Achromobacter; species Achromobacter spanius_D. The sequence continues at coordinate 2,915,699 of NZ_CP023270.1, read as the reverse complement.
CTGGGCTGCGGTTATCTGCCGCTGACGCTGGCCGCGCCTTATCTTGCGCAGGGATTGCTGGTGGTGTGCGAAACGGATGAAGGCATGTCCCTGACGGAACACGTGGCCTACGCCTGGCGGGCGGAGCCGCCGGGCGAAGCCATGAAGTGGTGGCTGCAGAAACTGAAGTCGCCGCGCCTGTGCGAGAGCCTGCTCGGGATGTAGGCCGAGCAGGCGTCCGATCGGCTATTCGTCTTCGATACCCAGCTCGCGCAGCTTGCGCGTGATGGTGTTGCGGCCGATTCCCAAGCGTGATGCGGCTTCGACACGGCGGCCGCGGCTGGCATCCAGCGCGCTTTGCAGCAGGATTTTTTCGAACTGGCGAGTCAGCGTCGCCATGACCGCCGGCTCACCGCGCTCGAGCCGGTACTGTGCATCGCGCAGCAGCGAATCCTGCCAGTTGCGCGGCGCGCCATCCTCTGCCGGTTCGGACGGATAAGCGCCGGCCTGCACGACCGTGCCCACGCCCGCCACCGTCACGGGAGGCCGCGATGGCGCGAGGCCCGGCTGCGGCTGGTGTTCCATGGCCCGAATCTCGGGCGGCAGATCGGCGCGGTCCACCGTCTGGCCCGGCGCCATCACCGTCAGCCAATGGCAGAAGTTCTCAAGCTGGCGCACGTTGCCGGGGAAGTCGAACTTGGTCAGCACAGCCAGCGCCTCGGGCGTCAACCGCTTGACGGGCACGCCCAGCGTGCGCGCGCTGGCAGTCAGGAAATGCTGGGCCAGCGCGGGAATGTCCTCGACCCGCTCGCGCAGTGGGGGCAGCCGCAGCCGGATCACGTTCAGGCGGTGAAACAGGTCTTCGCGGAACAGGCCCTGCTCGACCCGCTGCTCCAGCGGCTGGTGCGTGGCGGCCACGATGCGCACGTCCACGCGCACGGGCTGCGCGCCGCCGACACGGTAGAAGCTGCCCTCGGCCAGCACGCGCAACAGACGCGTCTGCAACTCGATCGGCATGTCGCCGATTTCGTCCAGGAACAGCGTGCCGCCATGCGCCTCTTCGAAGCGGCCGCGGCGCAGGTTATTGGCGCCGGTGAACGCGCCGCGCTCGTGGCCGAACAGTTCGGCCTCCAGCAGGTCGCGCGGAATGGCCGCCGCGTTCAGCGCCACGAACGGGCCGCTGGCGCGCACGCCGTGGCCGTGCAGCGCGCGGGCCACCAGTTCCTTGCCCGTGCCGGATTCGCCGGTGATCAGGACGGTGACCTTGGACTGCGCCAGCCGGCCGATTGCGCGAAAGACTTCCTGCATGGCGGTGGACGACGATTGCGTCATCATCCAGCGCTCGTTGTTCTGCGCGGCTTCGCCCTGCCCGTCCGGGCTTTCGGGTTGCGTCGATTCCTGCATGGCGCGCTGGATCAGCGCGACAGCCTCGTTCACGTCGAACGGCTTCGCCAGGTAATCGAACGCGCCGCCCTGAAAGGCGGACACGGTGCTGTCCAGGTCGGCAAACGCGGTCATCACGATGACCGGCAGGCCAGGATGCCGCTCCTTCAGTTGGCGCAACAGCTCAAGGCCGTTGCCGCCGGGCATGCGAATATCGGACACCAGCGCCACGGGCGTCTCACGCGAAAGCGCCTCGAGCACGTCGGCCGATTGGGAAAAACTGCGGGTGGTGACGCCAGCGCGGGCCAGGGCCTTTTCGAGGACCCAGCGGATGGCCTGGTCGTCGTCGACGATCCATACGGGTTTCATCAGTTTGCGGGCTCCATCGGAAGGACCAGGCGAAACTCGGTGCGCCCCGGTCGGGATTCAAATTCGATGATGCCGCCGTGCTGTTGCACGAAGTCCTGCGCCAGGCTCAAGCCCAGGCCGGTACCGCCAGCCCTGGCCGTGACCAGCGGGTGGAAGATGCGGTCACGGATGTGGTCCGGCACGCCCGGACCGTTGTCGATGATGGACAGCACGAGCGCCAGGCGGTGCTGCCGGTGCGCCAGCATGACCTGCCGCGCGACACGGGTACGTAACGTCACCACGCCGGGTTCGGTCTGCGGGCCTTGCGGGCGCGCCACCAGTTCCTGCGCGGCGTTGCGCGCCACATTGAGCACGGCCTGCATCAGACGGGCGGCGTCGCCCTTCAGGTCCGGCACCGAGGCGTCGTAATCGCGCTGGATCGTGACGTCGTTGCGGAACTCGGCCTGGATCAGCGCGCAGACGCGCTCGCAGATTTCATGGATGTTCACCGGCCGCGCATTAAGTGGCACACGTTGCGGGCCGCTCAGGCGGTCCACCAGCGCCTGCAGGCGGTCGGCTTCGGAAATGATGACCTGGGTGTATTCGGCCAGGGCTGCGCTGGGCAGCTCGGCTTCCAGCAGTTGCGCGGCGCCGCGCAATCCGCCCAGGGGATTCTTGACTTCATGCGCCAGGTTGCGCAGCAGTTCGCGGTGGGCTTCGATCTCGTCCACCAGCCGGTGGTTGCGGTCGGCCAGCACGCGTTGCTCGATTTCGCGGGTCTCGATCAGCACCGGCCAACGCTGGCCGGTCAGTCCCACGGTCGTCACGGCGACTTCCACGGATTCGGCGGCGCGGCGCAACGAGGCCAGTTGCCTCACGTCGGCGTACCTGCCGCCCGCGGCGCGGTCGATGGATGACTGGATATTTTCAGGGTTGTCGAACAGGGTGGCGGCGGAATGCCCGCCCAGTTGCTTGCGCGATCGGCCGAACAGGTCCTCGGCGGCTGCGTTGGCGTATTCGATGTGGCCGCGCTCGTTGACCAGGAAAACTGACGTGGCTAGCAGATCGAGAGCTTCAACATTCATTTTCAACGTACCCGAATGGACAGGGGAAAGCGGAACGCGTCCGCGACGGGCGCGCCGGCCCGGCGCCCTGCCCGCCGGCGCGGGGCCGGGCGGGCAAGTCGTCGGGGGGCTACCTGGTGGTGCGCGTGGTGTGGGCAAGGTTTCTGCCTACCTCATCGCGCGCCCCCCAGCCACGGCCTCAAAGCATCAGAGGCTGTAGTACATGTCGAATTCGACTGGGTGCGTCGTCATGCGCAGACGCGTCACATCGGCCATCTTCAGGTCGATGTAGGCGTTGAGCATGTCGTTGCTGAACACGCCGCCACGGGTCAGGAACTCGCGATCCTTGTCCAGGGATTCCAGCGCTTCTTCCAGCGACGCGCAGACGGTCGGGATCTTCGCGTCTTCTTCCGGCGGCAGGTCGTACAGGTTCTTGTCGGCCGGATCGCCGGGGTGGATCTTGTTCTGGACGCCGTCCAGGCCGGCCATCATCAGGGCCGAGAAAGCCAGGTACGGGTTGGCCAGGGGGTCCGGGAAGCGCGCTTCGACGCGGCGGCCCTTCGGGTTGCCGACGTACGGAATGCGGATCGAAGCCGAACGGTTGCGGGCCGAGTAGGCCAGCTTCACGGGCGCTTCGAAGTGCGGGACCAGACGCTTGTACGAGTTCGTGCCCGGGTTGGTGATGGCGTTCAGGGCCTTGGCGTGCTTGATGATGCCGCCGATGTAGTACAGGGCGAACTCGGACAGACCGGCGTAGCCGTTGCCCGCGAACAGGTTCTGGCCGTCCTTCCAGATGGACTGGTGGACGTGCATGCCGGAGCCGTTGTCGCCAACGATGGGCTTGGGCATGAACGTGGCGGTCTTGCCGTAGGCGTGGGCCACGTTGTGCACGACGTACTTGACGATCTGCGTCCAGTCGGCGCGCTGCACCAGGGTGCTGAACTTGGTGCCGATTTCGAGCTGGCCGGGGGCAGCCACTTCGTGGTGGTGCACTTCAACCGGCACGCCCATCTGTTCCATCAGCAGGCACATTTCCGAACGCATGTCCTGGAACGAGTCGACCGGCGGAACGGGGAAGTAGCCGCCCTTCACGCCCGGACGGTGGCCGGTGTTGCCGCCTTCGAATTCCAGGCCGGTGGACCACGGCGCTTCTTCGGACTTGATCTTGACGAACGTGCCCGACATGTCGGTGTTCCAGGTCACGCCGTCAAACACGAAGAATTCGGGTTCCGGACCGAAGTAGGCGGTGTCGCCCAGGCCGGAGGACTTCAGGTAGGCTTCGGCGCGCTTGGCCAGCGAACGCGGGTCGCGGTCATAGCCCTTCAGGTCCGACGGTTCGACCACGTCGCACGACAGGATCAGGGTCGGCTCTTCGCGGAACGGATCCAGGTTGGCGGTGGCGCAGTCGGGGATGAGGAGCATGTCGGAGGCTTCAATGCCCTTCCAGCCCGGGATCGACGAACCGTCGAAAGCCTGCCCGCTTTCCAGCTTGTCTTCATCGATCGCGGTGGTGGGCACGGAAACGTGGTGCTCACGGCCAACCGTATCGGTAAAGCGGAAATCCACGAATTTCACTTCGTTATCGGCGATCTGTTTCAGGACGTCTTTCGGGCTTGCCATGTCATCTCCATTAGATAAAAGGGTCGAGGGCTTTGCCCGTCGACTGGCATAAAAGAGGGAAGCAATAAGCGTGCCAGGTATAGCCCCGGTATTCCCGGGGGAGGCATGTGAGGCTTGAGGGAATGTAGCACCACCATGGTGCAAAAGGTGGGGCATGACCGCCCCATCTTGGTGCCTGCACCTTAAAGGAACATTTCCTGAAGGTCATTGAGGAAGCGCCAGCCCAGAGGCGTCGCGCGCAGGCGCGTGGGATCGGCGTCGAGCAGGCCCCGTTTCGAGGCTGCCTCCAATTGGTGCGCAATGGCGGCAAGCGACAAACCGGTGCGTTCATTGAACGCCGTGGCGGCCACGCCGTCTTTCAGGCGCAAGGCGTTGAGCATGAACTCGAACGGCAGCTCGTCCGGACCAACCTGGCGGCTCTCGGCCAGATGGCTGCCGTCGCGGGCCATGGCGGCCTGCATCCAGGAATCCGGACCGCGCAGACGCGCTTCGCGCACGATGCGATCGTGAAACGACAGCTTGCCGTGCGCGCCGGGACCAATGCCCAGGTAGTCGCCAAACTCCCAGTAATTCATGTTGTGGCGGCTGCGGGCGCCCGGCTTGGCATACGCCGACACCTCGTAGCGCGCCAGACCCGCCGCGGTCAGTTCGGCTTCCACCGCGTCCTGCATGGCGGCGCTGGTGTCGTCGTCGGGCAGGTCTTCGGGCGGAAACTTCGCGAAGACCGTGTTCGGCTCCATCGTCAGGTGATACAGCGACAGGTGCTCGGTGCCGAACGAAATCGCCTCGCGCAGATCGGCCGTACAGGCCTCCAGCGTCTGGCCGGGCAAGGCGAACATCATGTCCAGATTGACCCGGGACGCCGCCTGCTGCGCCATCTCGATGGCCGCGCGCGCCTGCGCGGCATCGTGAATGCGGCCCAGCTTCTTCAATTGCGCATCGTCAAAGCTCTGGATGCCCAGCGAAAACCGCGTCACGCCGCTGGCCGCGTAGTCGCGGAAACGGCCGGCCTCGGCCGTGCCGGGGTTGGCCTCCATCGTGATCTCGGCGTCCGGCAACAGGTTCAGATAAGCCCGCAGCATCGCCAGCAGCTCGTCCAGGCCGGCGGCCGACAGCAGGCTGGGCGTGCCGCCGCCAATGAAGACGGAAATCACCTGACGGCCCCAGATGGACGGCAGCGACTGTTCCAGATCGCTGCGCAGCGCATCCAGATAGGCGCGTTCGGGAATCTCGCCAGGCGCTGCATGCGAGTTGAAGTCGCAATACGGGCACTTGCGCACGCACCACGGCACGTGGACGTAGACCGACAGCGGCGGCAGGCTGGTCAGCGTGGCGCCGGCGGGAACAACGAGGCGCGACTTGGTCGCGCCCATGTCGTTGCGGATGGGTATGGTGATGGACATGCAAAAAATTCCTGGCGCCCTGGCGGCGCCGTGGTCAAGCGTGGCTCAGCTTGCTGAGCAGCTCGCGCAGCGCCCGGGCGCGATGGCTGACCCGGTTCTTTTCGTCGGGATCCAGCGACGCGGCGGTCAGCGCCATGTCGGGCAGGTAGAAGTGCGGATCGTAGCCAAAGCCGTTGGCGCCTTCGGGCACGTCGATGATCTCGCCGTGCCACAGGCCTTCGCCGATCAGCGGACGCGGGTCGTTCTCGGAGCGCACCAACGCCAGGACGGCGACATACCAGGCGCTGCGGTCAGCGACGGACGCCAGGTTGCGCACCAGCAACGCATTGTTGGCCGCATCGGACTTTTCGCCGCCGTGCATCTTGGCATAGCGCGCCGAGTACACACCAGGTGCGCCGTCCAGCGAGGCCACGCACAGGCCAGAATCGTCCGCCAGCGCGGGCAGCCCGGTCAGGCGGCTGGCATGGCGCGCCTTGGCCAGCGCGTTCTCGACGAAAGTGACGTGCGGCTCTTCGGCTTCCGGTACGCCGAGCTCGCCTTGCGGCACCAGCTCGATGCCCAGCGGCGCGAACAAGGCGGAGAACTCGCGCAGCTTGCCGGCATTGTTGGAGGCCAAAACAACGCGGCGCAGGGAGTCGGGAATCTTGGGGGAAGTCATAGGGCGGATTGTATAGGGCCGGGCCGGTCGCAGGCGGGCATCCCACAATATTGGCGCGGGTACCACGGACGTGTGAATTCGTTGTTGACACTTTTGTAACAGCGACTGAAGATTGCACGTCACGATTTGTCGCAACACCGCAGACATATTTTGTTGTCAATATGACCTATCTTGTCACTGATCGTATCTCAATGCCCCGGCGATGAACTCCATTCACGCTTTGCCACGGCCGGCTGCGGCCCGTGCTCTCCTTTATCCCCCGGGCGGAGTGCCCGCGCACGCCAGCCTTGCTGGCATCCTGCGCGAAAGACTGTTGCGGCCGCGCTTCCAACCGGTGGTCGACCTGTCGCACAGCCGGATCTATGGTCACGAAAGCCTGATCCGCGGCCCCGCCGACACCCCCCTGCACTTTCCCGACGCCCTGTTCGCCGAAGCGCGACGCCAGGGGCTGCATCCGCAGCTTGAACTGGCCAGCTTCCGCGCAGGCGCGCGGGGGTTCGAACAGAATGACGCCCGCGGCAAGCTGTTCCTGAACCTGTCCGGCTCCGCCCTGCTCCATTACTGGACGCTCTGGGGCCACGAAATGCCCGAGCGGCTGCTCAAGGACTGCGCGCTGGAACCAGCCAGCATCGTCGTCGAACTGACCGAGCAGGATCCGCTGTCGGACCGCATGGGCGAACTTCACGAGGCGTTTGCCTGCCTGCGCGAGGCCGGCATGCGCATCGCGCTCGACGATTACGGTGTCGGCAATTCCAACCTGCAGCTCTGGGCTGAAACCCAGCCCGAGCTGGTCAAGATCGACCGGTACTTCTTTGACGGCATCGGCCACGACGAGCGCAAGCAGAACATGGTGCGCGCCATCCTGAAGGTGGCGCAGCATCTGGGCACGTCGATCATCGCCGAAGGCATCGAAACCGCCGAGGACCTTGCCGTCGTGCGCGAGCTGGACATCCGCTACGCGCAGGGGTGGTTCCTGGGCATGCCCGACGAAACCCTGCTGACCGAGCTGACGCCGCCGCTGCGCGATTCGCTGCGCTCGCGCACGTCGGCGCCGGTGTCGCAGCGCGCCGCCGGCGGCACCGCCATCAGTCTGCGGGTCGAGGCGCCGGCCGCTCTCTTGACCAAGCACACCAACGATGACGTGCATCGTCTCTTCATCGAGCACAAGAACCTGCACGCCGTGGCGGTAGTGGACGCCGACAACCGGCCGGTCGGCATCATCAACCGAAGGGACTTTTCCGAACACTACGCCCAGCGCTACACGCGCGAGCTCTTCGGCCGCGACGCCTGCTCGACCTTCATGAACGCCGAGCCGGTGCTGGTGGACGTGAACGTGTCCATCGACCAGCTGAGCCACGTGCTGATTTCCGAAGACCAGCGCTACCTGATGGACGGACTGATCATCACGCGCGACGGCCGCTACGACGGCCTGGCCACGGGCGAGACCCTGGTGCGCTCGGTGACCGAGATGCGCATCGAGGCGGCGCGCTATGCCAATCCGTTGACGTCCCTGCCCGGCAACATCCCCATCAGCCGGCACATCGCCACGCTTCTGGAAGACGCTGCGGACTTCACGATCTGCTACGGCGACCTGAACAATTTCAAGCCCTTCAACGACGTCTACGGCTACTGGCGCGGCGACGACATGATCATGCTGACCGCCGACGTCATCAAGCGTCACTGCGATCCGCAGCGCGATTTCGTGGGGCACGTGGGTGGCGACGACTTCGTGGTGCTGCTGCGCAGCCCGGACTGGATGGCGCGCATCGAGCGCATCATTGCCGAGTTCAACGACGGCGCCATGTCCCTGTACGACGAACAGGGCCGCCGCAACGGTGGCATCGAGGCCGAGGACCGTTACGGCGTGCCGCGCTTCTTTCCGTTCGTGACGCTGGGCGTGGGCGCCCTGACCGTCACGCCTTCGCTATGCGAGCGCATCCGCCCTGAGGACATCGCCTCGGCGGCCGCCCATGTCAAGCACAAGGTCAAGCACGGGAACCTGTCGCTCGTGGCCGAGCGCTACACTGGCGCCGTCCTGCCGGAGCTCACCGGCTGAGGCCTCGCGCGCCGCTGCCTGCGCGCCCTGCGCAATCTGGAATTTGGCCACGGCCCGGCGCAGCCCCTGCGCCTGGGCTTCCAGCGCCGCCGCGGCAGCGGCCGTCTCTTCGACCATGGCGGCCGTTTCCTGCGTGGATCGCTCGATATCGGCCACCGCGTCGTTCACCGACGCAATGCCGGCCGCCTGTTCGGCGGTGGCGCTGGAAATCTCGGCCACGATCTGCGTCACGCGGTCCACGGAGGCCACCATGTCGCGCATGGTGTCGCCCGCCAGATTCACGTGGCGCACGCCGGCATCCACGCGCGCGGCCGAGTCTTCGATCAGCCCCTTGATCTCGCGTGCCGCCTGGGCGCTGCGCTGCGCGAGCGACCGCACTTCACCGGCCACCACGGCAAAGCCCTTGCCCTGCTCGCCCGCGCGGGCCGCTTCCACGGCCGCATTGAGCGCGAGGATGTTCGTCTGGAACGCAATGCTGTCCACCACGCCGACGATCTCGCCGATGCGCCGCGCGCTGTCGGCGATGCCCTGCATGCTGTGCACGACTTCATCGACGGCCTGGCCGCCGCGCTGCGCCAGTTGCGTGGCGCTGACCGCCTGTCGGCTGGCCAGGTCTGCGTTGCCGGCGGTCATCTGGACGGTGTGCGCCAGCTGCGTCATGTTGGCCGCCGCTTCCTGCAGCGAGCCGGCCTGCCGGGCCGCGCGGTCCGACATATCCGCGCCGCCAGCGGCGATTTCGCCCGATCCGGTATGGATTTCCTCCACGCCCAGCCGCACCGACGCCACCGCGGCCGATAATCCCGTCTGCATGCGGCGCATGGCCGAATACAACACACCGATCTCGTTGTCGCCGCGCTGCGTGATCACTTGCGTCAGATCGCCATCCGCGATGCGGTCGAAGTGCGCCCCCGCCTCGTTCAACGGCCGCACGATGCTGCGGCGGAAGCCCAGCCGGATCAAGATGGCCAGCACCAGGACGAAACCCAGCACGGCTGCCGCCACCACGATCACGCGTTCCAGCGTACGGCTTGCGCCGGCCACCGCTTGCTGCCCGTGCTCGCGGGCGTAGGCCTGGTAGGCCTCGACCTGCTTGACGTAGCCCGCGCCGCTGGCGGGCAGCGCCTTGTCCGTCAGCCGATTGACCTCGATGCCGTTCCAGCCCTGGATCGCCTTGCTGATCGGCGCCAGCGTCTGGTCCGCAAAGGTGCCGTAAGCCGTCAACACCTGACCGAACAGCGGCGCGCCCTGGGCGCTGTCGTCGGGGTTGGCGCGCAAGCGCGCAAGGCTGGCGGCCGCCTGCTTGAGCAGCGCATCGGCCTGTGCCAGCGAGGTATTGCGCGCTTCTTCCAGCCCGCCCTCCATCGCCGTCTTGGCGTCCGTCAGCGCCGCACGCGCCTGGAACAGCCGGCTGGTCATGTCGGCAAGATCGCTCGCCCTTTCGATGCTGCCCCGTCCCAGGGCCTCGATATCCGCGCGGTTGTCGCGCAAAACCGTGATGCCCGCCGCCGCTGCAACGGCGAACAGCACGACGAACAACGCAAGAATGGCCGATAGCGCCGTCGTGACCCTCAGATTTTTCCGCATATCCATCCATGTATAGCCTTGGCCGCCTTCGCGGCAGTGACACGGATTATGGAGATGCAGTTTGGCAATTTCTTGACACAACCTTGGCGGGGACATGACGTACTGCCGTCATGAAGGTGCGCTTTTGCGTTCAGGAACCCCGTATTAATGATTTGTGAATTGGCACGTGCGCGCCCTTGCGGCACATTCGACCCTGTACCGAACCAATCCTTCAAACAGAACAGTCAGCCAAATGCACCAAGCCTCCCACGCCTACCAGGACATCCGCGAAGCCGTGCGCGACCTCTGCGCGCAGTTCCCCTCCGAATATTTCCGCAAGGTCGACGAAGAACGCGGCTACCCCGAGGACTTCGTCCGCGCCCTTACCGAAGCCGGCTGGCTGGCGGCGCTGATCCCGCAGGAATACGGCGGCTCGGGCCTGGGCCTGACCGAAGCGTCGGTCATCATGGAAGAAATCAACCGCAGCGGCGGCAACTCCGGCGCCTGCCACGGCCAGATGTACAACATGGGCACGCTGCTGCGTCACGGCTCCGAAGCCCAGAAGCGCGAATACCTGCCCCGCATCGCCGCCGGCGAACTCCGCCTGCAGTCGATGGGCGTCACCGAACCCACCACCGGCACCGACACCACCAAGATCAAGACCACCGCCGTCAAGCGCGGCGACCGCTATGTCATCAATGGGCAGAAGGTCTGGATCTCGCGCGTGCAGCACTCGGACCTGATGATCCTCCTGGCGCGCACCACGCCGCTCGACCAGGTCACGCGCAAGTCCGAGGGCATGTCGATCTTCCTGGTCGACCTGCACCACGCGGTCAAGCACGGCATGTCGATCCGCCCGATTCCCAACATGGTCAACCACGAGACCAACGAGCTCTTCTTCGACAACCTGGAAATCCCCGAAGAAAACCTGATCGGCGAAGAAGGCAAGGGTTTCAAGTACATCCTGGACGGCCTGAACGCCGAGCGCACGCTGATCGCCGCCGAGTGCATCGGCGACGGCTACTGGTTCGTCGACAAGGTCACCGCCTACGCCAAGGAACGCGTGGTGTTCGGCCGCCCCATCGGCCAGAACCAGGGCGTGCAGTTTCCCATTGCGCGCGCGCACATCAACGTCGAAGCGGCCAGCCTGATGCGCTACGAGGCCTGCCGGCTGTTCGACGCCCACGAGCCCTGCGGCGCTCAGGCCAACATGGCCAAGCTGCTGGCTGCTGATGCCTCGTGGGAAGCGGCCAACGCCTGCCTGCAGTTCCATGGCGGCTTCGGCTTTGCCAACGAATACGACGTCGAACGCAAGTTCCGCGAGACGCGCCTTTATCAGGTGGCGCCCATTTCCACCAACCTGATCCTGTCGTACGTCGCCGAACACATCCTGGGCCTGCCCCGCTCCTTCTGACACGCCAACTTCCGACATGACCGCAGACAAAGACACCCCGCACCTGAGCGCCGAACTCGCGGCCTTTGCCGCCAACCTGCGCTACGAAGACATCCCCGCCCCGGTGCTGCGCCGCGCCGAAGACCTGCTGCTCGATTGCCTGGCCTCCATCCTGGCTGGCGCGTCGGCCCGCGCGGTTCAGGCGATCGACCGCTATGCCGCCGCGATGGGTCCGGCGGACGGCCCCAGCGAAGTCCTGATCACCCGCCGCCGCACCACGCCGCTCTTTGCCGCGATGGTCAACGCTGCCGCGGCGCACGTGGTGGAACAGGACGACGTGCACAACGGCTCGGTCTTTCATCCCGCCGCCGTGGTGTTCCCCCCTGCCCTGGCCGTGGCGCAGGCGCTGGGCGCTTCGGGCCGGGATCTGCTCACCGCCGCCGTGGCCGGCTACGAGGTCGGCATTCGCGTCGGCGAGTTCCTGGGACGCTCGCACTACAAGATCTTCCACACGACCGGCACAGCGGGCACGCTGGCCGCCGCGGTCACCACCGGCCGGCTGCTCGGCCTGTCCCCGGAACGGATGCTGCACGCGCTGGGTTCGGCCGGCACGCAAGCCGCCGGCCTGTGGGAATTCCTGCGCGACGCCGCCGATTCCAAGCAACTGCACACGGCCAAAGCGGCTGCGGACGGCATCACCGCCGCCTACCTGGCGCGCGAAGGCTTTACGGGTGCGCGCCACATCCTGGAAGGCCCGCAGGGCATGGCGGCCGGCATGTCCACGGACGCCGATCCCAGCCGCCTGTGCGACCGCCTGGGGCAGCGCTGGGCGCTGGCCGAAACCTCATTCAAGTTCCATGCCTCGTGCCGCCACACGCACCCGGCCGCCGACGCGCTGCAACAGGCGCTGCGCGACAACCACCTCACCGAGGACGATGTCGAGCGCGTCGTGGCGCACGTCCATCAGGGCGCCATCGACGTCCTCGGGCCGGTCGTCAATCCGCAGACAGTGCACCAGTCCAAGTTCTCGATGGGCACGGTGCTGGCACTGATCGCACGCCAGGGACGCGCCGGTCTGGCGGAATTCGACGCAGGCCTGGACGACCCGGGCGTCGCCGCCTTCCGCGGCAAGGTGGAAATGGCACTCGACGCGGAAGTCGACGGCGCCTACCCGCAACGCTGGATCGGCAAGGTCACGGTTTACACCCGCGACGGCCGCGTGCTGCATGGCCGCGTCGACGAACCCAAGGGCGACCCGGGCAACACGCTCAGCCGCCCCGAGATCGAAGACAAGACGCTCAGCCTGGGCCGCTACGCCGACGCGGCAACGGAAAAGGAACTGCGCGAATTGATTTCGACGATCTGGGGGCTGGAAAAAGTGGGCAAGGTAGAAGCACTGCTGCCGAAATAATCCGCACCGCGTTCAACCTGTCGCCCACAAAAAAAGCCGCACTTCGCGGCTTTTTGCTTTGCTGGGGACGGCGTCAAACGCCGCCCAGCTCACGCCAGCGCGGCGCGCTGCGCGTTCACCAGATTGGCAATACCGCCTTCCGCCAGCACCAGCATCGTATCCAGCTCAGCCCGCGTGAACGTCGCGCCTTCTCCGGTGCCCTGCACTTCCACGAAGGCGCCGCTGCCCGTCATGATGACGTTCACGTCGGCATCGCACGCCGAGTCTTCCAGGTAGTCCAGGTCCAGCACCACCTGACCGCGCACCAGACCCACCGACACCGCAGCCACGGCGTCGCGAATCGGACTGACCGCCAGGTCGCCGCGCTTCATCAGCAGTCCGACCGCATCGGCCGCCGCCACCCAGGCGCCGGTGATGCTGGCGCAACGCGTGCCGCCGTCGGCCTGCAGCACGTCGCAGTCCAGGTGCAGGGTGCGTTCGCCCAGCGCCTTCATGTCGAACACGGCGCGCAGGCTGCGGCCGATCAGGCGCTGGATCTCCTGCGTGCGGCCGCTCTGCTTGCCGCGCGCGGCCTCGCGATCGCCGCGCGTGTGCGTGGCCCGCGGCAACATGCCGTATTCAGCCGTTACCCAGCCTTCGCCCTTGCCCTTGAGAAAAGGCGGTACCTTGTCCAGGACGCTTGCCGTGCAAAGCACGTGGGTGTCGCCTGCCTTCACCAGCACGGAGCCTTCGGCGTAACGCGTAAAGCCGCGCTCCAGGCTGAACGGACGCAGTTGGTCGGCGGTGCGGCCCGACGGCCGGGCTTGGGTGGGGATGGTGGTCACGACAGGCTCCAGACTTGACTTAGATTCGCGGCATTGTACGGGCAGGCGCCACCGGAAAATCACGCTTGGAGTATCCTGCCGCGATGTATCCGGTTGAAAACACAGACCCGCTGCCCAGGACCTGGGCGCCGCGGGCCCCGGCGCAACCGGCTTCCATTCCAAGAATCACCAGGACTCGCACACCATGATCCGCAGCATGACCGCCTTCGGCAACGCCCGAGCAGACTTAGAACAAGGCACTCTCGCCATAGAACTGCGCAGCGTCAACAGCCGTTTTCTCGACCTGTATTTCCGCCTTCCCGATGAACTGCGCCACGTGGAAACGCCCCTGCGCGAACTGCTGACCGCGAATCTGGCCCGCGGCAAGGTCGAAATCCGCGTGTCCTTCACCCGTGCGGCCAATGCCGATCTGTCCAAGCTGGATCCCGCCTGGCTCGACAGCCTGGCCGAACAGCTACAGGCCGCGCGCCGCATCATCCCGGACATCGCGTCCCCGCGACTGGCGGAATTGTTCAATTGGCCCGGCCAGCGCGGCAATGACGCGCTGGATCCGCAGATCTGGGGCGCCGCATGCCTGCAGGCTGCCCAGCAGGCCCTGACCCAGCTGCAAGAAGGCCGCGAGCGCGAAGGCGAACGCCTGGCCGGCATGATGCGTGAATGCGCCGACGGCGTCGCGCGGGTCGTGGACATCGTGCAGGCGCATCTGCCGCAACTGCTGGCCGACCACCGCGAGCGCCAGGCCGCCAAGCTGCGCGAAAGCGTCGAGTCCGCCTTCCCCGGCGGATTCACGCATATCTCCGGCGCGGAACTGTCCGAACGCCTGTCGCAGGAAGCCAACCTCTTTGCGCTGCGCATCGACGTGGCCGAGGAGCTGTCCCGCCTGCGCTCGCACCTGGAAGAACTGCGCCACCTGCTGTCCGACGGCGGCGGCAAGCCCACAGCTGGCAAGAAGAACGCCGGCAGCGCGGGCAAGCGGCTGGACTTCCTGTTCCAGGAAATGAACCGCGAAGCCAACACCCTGGGCTCCAAGGCGGGCAGCATGGAAGTCACCCGCGCCGCCATGGACCTGAAGCTGCTGATCGAGCAGATGCGCGAGCAGGCGCAGAACATCGAATAATCGGCGCGGCGCCCGCGGGGGGTTGCTACCCCCGCCTGGCGGCCATCTGCTTAGTGGCCACCCCTTACCGGACCTCGCCCGCCGCAGGCTCGCCGCGCAGCGCCGAATCCAGGTAGTCGCTGCGGGCGCGAGCGTCCGGAAAGCGCATGTCGCGATAGCTGACAAAGCGCGAACCGCGCGTCAGGCGGTAGCCGGCCCAGATCAGCAAGAAGAGCGGAATGCCGATATAGGTGGCGACCACGCCGCCCCACTGGATCTTGTCTTCCAGGAACGCCTGGTAGTTCTGGCCCAGCGTGATGATCAGGCACAGCACGAACGCAAAGATCGGACCAAACGGAAAGAACGGGGACACGTACGGCAGATCCGCCAGGCTGTTGCCCTGCTTCACATACCCGCGGCGGAAGCGGTAATGGCTGATGGCGATGCCGAGCCACGCAATGAACCCGGTCATCCCCGACGTATTGAGCAGCCAGATATAGACGTCGTTGGGGCTGAAGATGAAGGTGAAAAAGCACAGCGCCGCCACGATGGTGGTGGCCAGCAGCGCCCACAGGGGCACGCCGCTGCGCGAAATCCGGCCGAAAATCCGCGGCGCCTTGCCTTCGCGGGCCAGGCTGTAGAGCATGCGCGTGGCCGCGTACATGCCCGAGTTACCGGCCGACAGCACCGAGGTCAGCACCACGGCGTTCATCACCGAGGCGGCGCCCAGCAGCCCCGCGCGTTCGAAGATCAGCGCGAACGGGCTGACGCTGATGTCCTCGACGTCGTTGCGCAGCAGGTGCGGGTCGGTATAGGGAATCAAAAGGCCGATGACCAGGATGGCGGCCACGTAGAACAGCAGGATGCGCCAGAACACCTGACGCACGGCGCGCGGCAGATTGCGCGCCGGATCCTTGGATTCTCCCGCTGCGATGCCGATCAGTTCGGTGCCCTGGAATGAAAAACCCACCACCATTGCGACGCCGATCAGCGCGGCAAAGCCGCCCGCAAACGGCGCGTCGCCCACGGTCCAGTTGGCCAGGCCGCCGGTCTCGCCACCCCGGATGATGCCCAGCAGCATCATCACCCCCATGGTGACGAAGGCCAGCACGGCAATGACCTTGATCAGCGCAAACCAGAACTCCGCCTCGCCAAAGCCGCGGGCGGACATGGCGTTCAGTCCGAAAGTGATCGCCAGGAACAGCGCACTCCAATAAAAGCCGGGCACGTCGGGAAACCAGTACGCCATGACGAGCTGCGCCGCGACCAGGTCGACCGCCACCGTAACCGCCCAGTTGTACCAGTAGTTCCACCCCAGCGCGAAGCCGAAACCGTCTTCGACGTACCGCGCGCCATAGGTCGAGAACGAGCCGGACACGGGCATGGCGGCGGCGAGCTCGCCCAGGCTGGTCATCAGGAAATAGACCATGATGCCGATCAGCACATAGCCCAGCAGCGCGCCGCCGGGGCCGGCCTTGGCGATGGTCGCGCCCGAAGCCACGAATAGCCCGGTGCCGATCGACCCGCCCACCGCGATCATGGTCAGGTGGCGCGCCGACAGCGTGCGCCGCAATTCGGACGGCCTGTCCGCCTGCGCGTTGCGCGTGCCGCCTGAGCGACGATCATCGTGTTCCGATGGTGCCAAAATGCGTTCCTTCACGTCTGGATGGCGCTTGCGCAACGGTCCGCAAACGCCCTGGGATTACCGAGCAACGCGCGAGAATAGCGCAATCGGCCCCGACATGAAAAATCGCCGGGCGCCGGGGACGGATCCGCCCCCGAAGGCTCCCGGTGGCGGCCGCTTTATTGAAACGCCGTTTCCATGAACGTGCGCAGCTTGCGCGAATGCAGCCGCTCCGGCGGCATGTCGCGCAGCCGTTCCAGTGCCCGGATGCCGATTTCCAGATGCTGGTTGACCTGGCGCCGGTAAAAGGCGCTGGCCATGCCGGGCAGTTTCAGTTCGCCGTGCAGCGGCTTGTCGGACACGCACAGCAAGGTCCCGTAAGGCACCCGGAAGCGAAAGCCGTTGGCCGCGATCGTGGCCGACTCCATGTCGAGCGCAATCGCGCGTGACTGCGCAAACCGCTCCACCAGATCGACGTGGTCGCGCAGCTCCCAGTTGCGGTTGTCGATCGTCGCCACGGTGCCCGTGCGCATGATGCGCTTCAAGTCCCAGCCGGACAGCCCGGCCACCTCTTCGACCGCCTGCTCCAGCGCCACCTGCACCTCTGCCAGCGCCGGCACGGGCACCCAGGTGGGCAGATCGTCGTCCAGCACGTGGTCTTCTCGGACGTATCCATGCGCCAACACATAATCGCCCAGCCGCTGGGAGTCGCGCAGGCCCGCGCAATGGCCGAGCATCAGCCAGGCGTGCGGCCGCAGCACGGCGATATGGTCGGTGATCGTCTTGGCATTCGACGGCCCGACTCCGATGTTGACCAAGGTGATGCCGGAATGATCGCCGCGCACTAGGTGGTAGGCCGGCATCTGCGGCAGGCGCACCGCCTGGGCCTCGTCGCCGGGACCACTTTCGCCGCGGCGCGTGATGCGGTTGCCAGGTTCGACCAGCATTTCGTAGTCTTCGTTGCCGCTGGCCATCAACGCGCGGGCCCGGGCGCAGAACTCATCCACGTAGAACTGGTAGTTGGTGAACAGCACGAAATTCTGGAAGTGCGTGGGCGCGGTCGAGGTGTAGTGCTGCAGCCGGTGCAGCGAATAATCCACGCGTTGCGCGGTAAAGGGTGCCAACGGCTTGGGTTCGCCGTCCTTGCCGCGCCACGATCCGTTGACGATGGCGTCGTCCGTGACCGCCAGATCCGGCACATCGAACAGGTCGCGCAGCGGCCGCTTGAGGGCCTCCAGGTGTTCGCCTTCCACGTAGGCGCCCTCGGGAAAGGCGAAATGCAGCGGAATCGGCGAATCGGACTCGCCCACTTCGACCGCTACCCGGTGGTTCTGCAACAACTGGCCGATCTGCTCGATCAGGTAATCGCGAAACAGCACCGGCTGCGTGATGGTGGTTTGGTAATAACCCGGTTCGGCCACGTGTCCATACGAAAGCCGGGTGTCGATGGGATCGTAGGTTTCCACGACGATGCGGATGGCCGGGTAGTAGGCGCGGAACCGCGCGCTGCCATTGCCGGTGCCCTTCAGGACCTCGCGGAAGGCGGTACGCAGGAAGGCCGTATTGCGCGCATAGATTTCCGCCAGCCGGTCGACGGCGGACAGCGCGTCCTGGAAGGGTTCAAACGGCAGGGCCTCGGGCCGGTTCATGGACGACAAAGGGTGTACTGCGTTCATCATTGAGCTCTACTCCGCCTTCTTATCTGTCTTGGCTGCATCGACCTTGCACGGCGGCAACACCGGGGGCCGATGCGGTCGATTATGCCCGAGGCGTTGGGCAATGAAATGTCATCCGGCACGCCGGCGTGGGTATCGCGCTGGTTGCGCCGCAGGGACGCCATGCGTGGCACGGCTGTTACGTGATGCGGTGGGCGGGCCGTAACAGTGGGCCCAAGATAATGCTGCATTGCACTACAAATGTAATGAAACATTATTACACTATAATCTTGAGGCGTTTCTTGCTTTCCGCCTGTAAACCGCTCCCCTTTCCGCCGGCTTGCCTCTCAGGCAAAGCCATGCCGCCCACTCCGATTTCTGAAGTGACGTAATGACGCCGCCCACGCGAAAGTTTCGCTTTGCCCAATTCCGCACGCCCGCATTTCTGTCAGCGCCCCTGCTGGCCCTGACGCTCTCCTGGATCCCCGGCGCCGCTCAAGCCTCGCTGGCCGCCGACCAAGCCCGCCCCACCCTCAGCGGCTTACGCCTCGCGCAAGAGCCCACCGTCCTGACGCTGCGCGAGCGCGTCGTGCAGGCCGGCCTGGAAGCCATCGGCACGCCCTACAGTTGGGGCGGCGATGACGCCGACGGCTTCGATTGCAGCGGTCTCGTTCTGTATGTCTTCCGCGAAATCGCGGGCCTGGAGCTGCCGCGCACCGCGCGCGCCCAGCGCAGCGAAGGCAAGACCGTCTCCGCCAAGAAGGAACTGCGCCCCGGCGATCTGGTGTTCTTCGCCACCCGCGGACGCGGCGTTACCTCGCACGTCGGCATCTATATTGGCCAGAACAAGTTTGTCCATGCCCCGCGCCGCGGCACCAAGGTGCGCGTCGACGACATGAAGACCGCCTACTGGTCCAAACGTTATCTTGGCGCCCGCGCCTATCTGGATACCCCGCCCAAACAACTGCTGGCGCAGGCTTCGCGCTAAGCGCAAGGCTGGCGGACGGCGCCCGGCGGGCGCCAGGGGATGAACGCAAAAACGCCGGCACGCGTGTGCCGGCGGTTTCGTTGCTGAAGGCAACGCTCAGCCTCGGCCCACGAACGGCATGTTGGTGGCCATGATCGTCATGAACTGCACGTTCGCGTCCAGCGGCAGACGGGACATGGCGGCCACGGCCTGCGCCACGTGCGCGACGTCCATGCGCGGTTCGACCTTGGTGCTGCCGTCGGCCTGCAGGATGCCGGCTGCCATGCGCTCGGTCATATCCGTGGCGGCGTTGCCGATGTCGATCTGGCCGCACGCAATGTTGTACGCCCGGCAATCCAGGGAGATCGACTTGGTCAGCCCGGTCACCGCATGCTTGGTGGCGGTATAGGCAATGGAAAACGGCCGCGGCGCGTGCGAGGAAATCGAGCCGTTGTTGATGATGCGGCCGCCTCGCGGGCTCTGCGCCTTCATGATGCGGATCGCGGCCTGCGCGCACAGGAACATGCCCGTCAGGTTGGTGTCGACCACCTCGCGCCAGACGGCAACCGGCAATTCCTCGATCGGCACGGCCGGCGCGCCGCGCCCGGCGTTGTTGAACAGCACGTCCAGGCGGCCGTATTCGCGCTGGGCGGTATCGAAGAGATCCCGGACTGCCTGCTCATCGGACACGTCCGTCGGCACCACGAGGGCCCGCAGACCGTCTTCGCCGGCGGCCGTGCGGGTGGCTTCCAGCGGCTCTCGCCGGCGGCCGGCCAGCACGACCCGGTAACCTTGCGCCAGGAATTCCAGCGCGACTGCGCGGCCTATGCCGGTGCCGGCGCCCGTGACCAGGGCGACGCGGGGCGGATCGATCTCGTTCGTGTTCATCGGATTCTCCGTCTTATGAATGCGCGAAATCCTACCCGAATCGTCTTACGGATGCTGCAAGCGAAGGTTCCAAGCGCGACACACTTTCAACATTCCCGCCAAAGGGATGACCCGCTCGCCCGTTTCGCACCCAACACGCCGTTGCGCCAGCGCAGATTCACCGGCCTGCGGCGCGCGCGGCCAACCGCGCGATTTGCTATTCTTCGAGTCTCAGCATCACACGCCGGTCACATTCATTCATGCACGCCACTCCCGGAAACGTCTTCATGGTCGTCGCGCCCAGCGGCGCCGGCAAGTCCAGCCTCGTAAAGGCCCTGCTTGCCCAGGACTCCTCCATCCTGCTTTCCATTTCCTGCACCACGCGCGCACCCCGCCCCGGCGAAGAAGACGGCCGCGAATACCGGTTTGTCTCGATCGACGATTTCAAGCAGATGCGCGAAGCGCAAAACCTGCTGGAATGGGCCGAAGTCCACGGCAATTTCTATGGCACGCCGCGCGACCGCATCGACGAGGCGACCAGCCAGGGACGTGACGTGCTGCTGGAAATCGACTGGCAAGGCGCGCGCCAGGTGAAGCAACGCTTTCCGCGCGCGATCGGCATTTTCGTCTTGCCGCCGTCCATCGACGAACTCGAAAGCCGCCTCAAGGCGCGCGGACAGGATGCGCCGCAAGTCATCGCTCGCCGCCTGATGGCCGCGGGCGGCGAAATCGCCCACGCGCCTGAATGCGAATATGTTATTATTAATCAAGAATTTAGCGTAGCCCTGTCGGAGCTGACCCAAATCGTCAGCGCTGCTCGGCTGCGTTTTTCGTCTCAGGCCGCCCGTCATGCCGAGTTGTTTGCGCAACTTGGCATCCCGGCCGAACACTGAGCCGAACGCATTCTCCCCATCATCCATCAGCACCAGGTGTCCTAATGGCTCGCATCACTGTCGAAGACTGTCTGAATCAAATCCCCAATCGTTTCAAGCTCACGCTGGCCGCCACGTATCGCGCCCGTGAATTGGCGCAAGGCCATGCCCCGCGCCTGGACAGCAAGGACAAGCCCACGGTCACGGCACTGCGCGAAATCGCTGGCGGACTCACCGGCGTGGAAATGCTGCGTAAAGTTCCCACCTGATACGCGCCGGGGGGCTGCAAGCATGGCTTTTCCCGGGCTGAAGTACGCTTCATCTGGTCTGCTTGCCGCCCTGCGTGCCGGCTCCCGTCTCGGGCGCCGCACGGGCAAGAAAGACAAGAATTCCCCCACGCCACCGTCCGTCGCCGCGCAAGAAGCGGCGGACGCGACCGGATCCCCGGTCGCCTCGCTGGCGCCGCTGACCGAAATCATCGGCAGCTATCTCGACAAGAACGATGTAGAGCGCGTGCGCGAAGCCTATCGCTTCGCGGACCAGGCGCATCTGGGCCAGTTCCGCGCCAGCGGCTCGCCCTACATCTCTCACCCCATCGCCGTCACCGAAATCTGCGCGGGCTGGAAGCTCGACGTCAACGCGCTGTCTGCCGCCCTGCTGCACGACGTGATGGAAGATCAGGGCATCGCCAAGCACGAACTGGCCGAGAAATTCGGACCTGAAGTCGCCGAGCTGGTCGATGGCCTGTCCAAGCTGGACCGCCTGGACTTCGCCACCAAGGCCGAGCAACAGGCCGAGAGCTTCCGCAAGATGCTGCTGGCGATGGCGCGCGACGTGCGCGTCATTCTCATCAAGCTGGCCGACCGGCTGCACAACATGCGCACGCTGGACGCGGTCAATCCCGAAAAGCGCCGCCGTATCGCCCGGGAAACGCTGGATATCTATGCGCCCATCGCGCATCGGCTGGGCCTGAACCTGCTGTTCCGCGAGCTGCAGGACCTGTGCTTTGCCGCGATGCACCCGAACCGCTACCAGGTGCTGTACAAGGCCGTCCTGGCCGCGCGCGGCAACCGCCGCGAGGTCATCACCAAAATTGCCGACTCCGTGCGGGCTGCCCTGCCCGCCGCCGGCATCGAGGCCGAAGTCAGCGGCCGCGAAAAGACCTTGTTCGGCATCTATCACAAGATGGTCGACCAGAAAAAGTCCTTCTCGGACGTGCTGGACATCTACGGCTTTCGCGTCGTAGTCCACACGCTGCCCGAGTGCTATCTGGCGCTGGGCACGCTGCATCAGCTCTTCCGTCCGGTGCCCGGCAAGTTCAAGGACTACATCGCCATCCCCAAGGTGAACGGCTATCAGTCCCTGCACACGACGCTGGTCGGTCCGTACGGCACGCCGGTAGAGTTCCAGTTCCGCACGCGCGACATGCACCACGTTGCCGAAGAAGGCGTTGCCTCGCACTGGCTGTACAAGGGCGCGGACCTGACGCTCAACGACCTGCAAAAGCGCACGCACCAGTGGCTGCAATCGCTGCTGGACATCCAGAGCCAGACCGGCGATTCCGGCGAATTCCTCGAGCACGTCAAGGTCGACCTGTTCCCGGATGCCGTCTACGTGTTCACGCCGCGCGGCAAGATCATTTCGCTGCCCCGTGGCGCCACGCCGGTCGACTTCGCCTACGCGATCCACACCGACATCGGCAACCAGGCCGTCGCGGCCAAGGTCAATGGCGAGTTCGTGCCGCTGCGCACCGAACTGAGCAGCGGCGACACCGTGGAGATCGTCACGTCGCCGGCCTCGCGGCCCAATGCGCAATGGCTGAATTACGTGCGTACCGGCCGGGCGCGTTCTGAAATCCGCCACTATCTGCGTACCGTCAAGTACGAAGAATCGGTGGCTTTCGGCGAACGGTTGCTGGCCCAGGCGATGCAGGAACTGCATATGCCCCTGCCCGCCACCGACGATCCGGGCTGGCAGAAGCTGGCGCGCAGCACCGGCGCCAGTTCGCGCGAGGAAATCCTGGCCGACATCGGGCTGGGCAAGCGGCTTGCCGCGGTGGTGGCCCGCCGCTTTGCGCCGGAGCACCAACTGGTCGCCACCACGGCCGCCGCCGTGGACGAGCTGACCTCTGCGCGCAGCGCGCCGATCCTGATCCAGGGCAACGAAGGCCAGGCGGTGCAACTTGCGCCGTGCTGCGGCCCGCTGCCCGGCGATCCCATCGTGGCCGGGATGCGCATGGGTCATGGACTGGTGGTGCACACGGCGGATTGCCCCGTCGCGTTGCGCCAGCGCCTGCGCGAGCCGGAGCGCTGGATCAACGTGGGTTGGGACGCGCAGACGGCCAAGCACCTGGCGACGCGCCTGGACATCGTCACACGCAACGAGCGCGGCGTGCTGGGCCGGCTGGCGGCGGAAGTCACGGCCGCCGACGCGAATATCGTGCACGTCACGATGCACGACGACGCCGTGTCCACCGTGTCGCTGCACCTGACCATTCAGGTCGACAGCCGCAAACACCTGGCCCAGGTCATCCGCGCCATCCGGCACGTGCCGCAGGTGCAGAAGATCGTCCGCGTGAAGGGCTGAGCCCCCCCTTACCGCGCACACCAAAAGAGGCGTCCGCCCACAAGCCGGACGCCTTTTTCACGTCAGGTCACGTGCTGCAGGAAGTCCTTCAGGCGCTGGCTGGGCGGATTGCTCAGCAGCTCTTCGGGCGGCCCGTCGTGGGCGATCTTGCCGGCGTCGATGAAGATCAACCGGCTGCCGACCTTGCGCGCGAATTCCATTTCGTGCGTGACGACCACCATCGTCATCCCCTCCTCGGCCAGGTCGCGCATGACCTTCAGCACTTCGTGGCGCAGTTCGGGATCCAGCGCGGAGGTGGGCTCGTCGAACAGCATCAGCTTGGGCATGATCGCCAGCGCGCGGGCAATCGCCACGCGCTGCTGCTGGCCCCCGGAAAGCTCCGACGGATAGTGATTCATGCGTTCGGCCAGGCCCACCTTGGCCAGCAGGCTTTCGGCAAGCTGGCGCGCCTCGGCGCGGCCCTGGCCCCGCGTGTGGACAGGGCCGAACATGACGTTTTCCAGCGCCGTCATCTGCGGGAACAGATTGAACTGCTGGAACACCATGCCGGCCTCGCGCCGGATCTCGCGTACCGTCGCCGCGTCGCCCTTCACACTGAGGCCATCGACCAGCAGATCGCCGTCGTTGATCGTTTCCAGCACGTTGATGCAGCGCAGGAAGGTGGACTTGCCGGAGCCCGACGGCCCGACCACCACCACGACTTCGCCGGCGTCGATATTGAGCGAGATGCCGTTGAGCACCGTCGAGTCGCCAAAGCGTTTGGTGACGTTATGAAATTCAACCATGCTCATATGATGCGCATCCTCTTTTCGACCAGATGCAGGGTCAACGCCATCAGGCCCGTGAGGATCAGGTAGATGATCGCCACGGCGGACCAGATTTCGACCGCCCGGAAATTGCTGGCCATGATTTCCTGCCCTTGACGGGTCAGTTCCGCCACGCCGATCACGATGAACAGCGACGAATCCTTAAGGCTGATGATGCACTGGTTGCCCAGCGGCGGAATCATCCGCCGGAACGCAACCGGGCCGATGATGTGCAGCAGGATCTTGTGAAAAGGCAGGCCCATGGCCTGCCCTGCTTCCTTCAGGCCCTTGTGGACCGACAGCAGCGCGCCCCGCACGATTTCCGAGATGTACGCCCCCGAATTGATGATGAGCGTGGCGATCGCCGCGAATTCGGCGTCGACCCGGATGTCTGCCAGCAGCGGCAGCGCAAAGTAGATGAACATGACCTGCACCACGATCGGCGTGCCGCGGATGACCGCGACATAGACCTGCGCAATGCCCGACACGATCGCGTTCCCGTAGGCCCGCGTCACGCCTGAGAGCGCGCCGAGCAGGAAGCCGCCCACCAGGCCCCAGAACGTGATCTTGATGGTCATGAGCGTACCCGTCAGCAGATTGGGTAACGCGTCCTCGATGACAGCCCAGTCAAACTCCACGATCATCCCCCTATGGCGCGCAGCAGCGCGCCCGCATCATGGAGGACGCGCCTCGCGACCTGGAGCGGTGGCGCGTCCTTGAAAAGTACCGCTTGCCGAGCCGGTCAGGGCTTCTTGCCGAACCACTTGGTGTAGATCGCGTCGTACTCGCCGCTGGCCTTCAGCTTGGCGAGCGCCTTGTTGACCTCGGGGACCAGTTCGCTGCCCTTGGGGAAGGCGATGCCGTAGAAGTCGCCGCTCTTGACCGAGCCGACCACCTTCACACGGCCCTTGCCGGCCGTATTGGCGTAGTACTGGACGTTGGGCGTGTCATGCACGGCGGCGTCGACCCGGCCGGTCGCCAATTCGAGGTACGCGTTGTCGATGTTGGGAAACAGCTTGAGCTTGGCGTCCGGCACCTGGGCCTTCAGGAAGTCCACGGTCGCGGTGCCCGTCTTGACAGCGACGGTCTTGCCGGAGAGGGACTTGGCGTCCTTGATGTCGGTGTTCTTTTCGCCCACCAGGATGGCCAGGCCGCTTTCGTAATAGGGATCCGAGAAGTCGATGACCTTCTTGCGGTCGTCGCGGATGGTGATGCCCGCCAGCGCGGCGTCGATGTTCTTGGTCTGCAGGCCGGGAATGATGCCCGCGAAGTCCATCGGCTGCAGCTTGTACTTGAGGTTGAGTTCCTTCGCGATGGCCGCCCACAGATCGACGTCGAAGCCGACATAGGTGTTGCCCTGCTTGAATTCGAACGGCACGAAAGCGGTATCGGTGGCCACCACCAATTCCCTGCCCTGGGCCTGAGCGGCCGAGGCGGCGCCGAACAGGGTCAGGGACAGGCCCACCATTGCGGCGGCGACTTTACGTTTGATCATGAAACTCTCCTCTTGGGGAGCGCCAGGCACCCCGGGCTTGTTGTAAGGGCATGATTCCTGGGCTGCGCCGGGTTCGCCGGCGCAACTTATCGACGATCTTAACGCATCGGGTGGAGCCCGGCGGAAGGACGGACCCCTTACAATCCGCGAGACATCCGGAGGTTTTCGATGGCCTGCAAATACGTACGCATCGCTGGAAACCGCCGCCAGGTCGGCCTGGCGCTGGGCAAGCTGGCCCGCCCCGTCATGGGGTCGTATCTGAAACAGAGCGGCACCTGGGAAGCGCTGCGGCCGTGGCGGGGCCATCCTTTCGTGGATGAGCTTGCGCAGCAGGCAGAGGCCGCCTTGCCGCAGATCTGGGAAGAACTCGAAGGCCTGGCCGAAGGTCTGCGCATGCCGATCAAGGATGTGCTGCTATGGCATTGCCGCGGCGATCTGCTGCACAGCAGCACGGATGGATGCACGTCGGCCGCCCTCCGCACCGCCGACGGCACGCGCTGGATCGGCCACAACGAGGACGGCGATCCGTATCTGTATGGCCGCTGCCATCTGGTGGACGTCGCGCTGGAGGACGCGCCGGGTTACCTCAGCTTCTACTACCCGGGCTCCCTGCCCGGCCACACCTTCGCCGCCAATCGTGCAGGTCTGGTCCAGACCATCAACAACCTGCGTACCAGGCAGCGGCATGCGGGTGTGCCGCGCATGTTCGTGGCGCGCGCGGTCCTGGATTGCGCCACGCTGGACGAGGCGGTGGCGCTGCTGCGCGACCTGCCCCATGCCGGCGGCTTTCATCACACGCTGGGCGCGGCGTCAGATGCGCGCCTGCTCAGCGCCGAGGTCACGCCGGGTTCAGTGTCCGTACTGGACATCGGCCGGCGCTACGGGCACGCCAACCACATGGTGCACGCCGCCACCCGGGGCCAGCCGCAGATCATCACCGATTCGTCGCGGGCGCGGCAGAACCGGATCGAAGGCCTGGTGGATGGGTGGCTGCCGGAATCGGGCAGCGCCGACATGCTGACAGCCCTGCTCGATACCGAAGGCAAGCTGCCGATCCTGCGCACCGCCAAGGACGACCCCGACGACGAGAACACCCTGGCGACGGCAATGTTCGAGATCACCGATGACGCGGTCGCCCTGCGCGTCTACGACCGCAAGGCGCGCCCCGATATCGCGCTCGACGTGATGTCCGACCCCGAGTGATCGGGGCCGGACATCGGGGCGAACATTACTGCGCGCCGAAGCCGCCGCCTCCCGGCGTTTCCACGACGAACACATCGCCCGGGCGCAGTTGGGCGCTGTCCTGCGGACCCAGTTCCTCGATGGTGCCGTCCACACGTTCGACGGTGTTCCGGCCCATCGCACCCGGCTCGCCGCCGGCCAGGCCGAACGGCGCAAACCGCCGGTTGTTGGACAGGATGGCCGCGGTCATGTCTTCCAGGAAACGGACGCGACGCACGCCGCCGTCGCCGCCGGCATACCGGCCCTTGCCGCCCGATCCCTTGCGGATTTCGTAGGACTCGAGACGGACCGGGAAACGGAACTCCAGCACTTCCGGATCGGTCAGGCGCGAATTGGTCATGTGCGCCTGCACGACCGACGTGCCCGCAAAACCCTCGTCGTGTGGACCGGCCGCATCGATGCGCACGGGACCGGCGCCGGTGCCCCCGGAGATGGTCTCGTAGTACTGATGACGCGCATTGCCGAACGTGAAGTTGTTCATCGTGCCCTGGCTGGCGGCCAGCACGCCCAGCGCGCCGTACAGCGCGTTGACGATGCACATGGACGTTTCCACGTTGCCCGCAACCACCGAGGCCGGCGGGTTCGGGCGCAGCATCGAGCCTTCCGGCACGATGATGGACAGCGGCACCAGGCAGCCGTCGTTCAGCGGAATGTCGTCGTTGACCATCGTGCGGAACACGTACAGCACGGCGGCCACGGCGATCGCACCCGGCGCGTTGAAGTTGTTGTCCAGCTGCGCCGAGGTGCCCGTGAAGTCGACCACGGCGCTGCGCGCCTCGGTGTCCACGTGCACGGCGACGCGAATGACCGCGCCGTTGTCCAGCGGGTACTCGTAGCTGCCATCCTTCAGCACCGAAATCACGCGGCGCACGGCCTCTTCGGCGTTGTCCTGCACGTGGCCCATGTAGGCGCGCACGACGTCCAGGCCGAAGTGGTCGCACATGCGCAAGAGTTCCTGCACGCCCTTTTCGTTGGCGGCGATCTGCGCGTGCATGTCGGCGATGTTCTGATCCGGGTTGCGTGCCGGCCAGCGGCCCGATCCCAGAATCCCGCGCGCCGCGGCTTCGCGGAACTCGCCGTTCTTGACGAGCTGGAAGTTCGTGAACAGCACGCCTTCGTCTTCGACCGTCTTGGAATCCGGCGGCATCGACCCGGGCGTGGTCCCGCCGATATCCGCATGGTGGCCGCGCGATCCTACGTAGAACAGGATCTCGCGCCCGGCCTTGTCGAACACCGGCGTGATGACCGTGACGTCGGGCAGATGCGTGCCGCCGTGGTACGGATCGTTCACGACATACGCGTCGCCGGGCATCATCTTGCCGGCGTTGGCATTCATGACCGTGCGCACGGATTCGCCCATGGAACCCAGGTGCACCGGCATGTGCGGCGCGTTGGCGATCAGGCGGGCCTGCGCGTCGAAGATGGCGCAGGAGAAGTCCAGACGTTCCTTGATGTTGACCGAGTACGCGGTGTTCTGCAGGCGGTAGCCCATCTGCTCGGCGATCGACATGAAGAGGTTGTTGAAGACCTCAAGCATGACGGGGTCGGCCTGGGTGCCGATCTTGCGCTGTTCGCGGCGCGCTTCCACACGGCGGATCACGAAGTGGTCCTGCCCCGTCAGCTCGGCCTGCCAGCCGGGTTCGACGACCGTGGTCTGGTTGGGCTCGGAAATGATGGCCGGGCCCGCGACCACGTCGCCGCCGGCCATGTCTTCACGCACGTACAGCGGCGTGTCGCGCCAGGCGCCCGCGCTGTACATGCTGACCACGCGGCGGGCGGACAACGCGCCCTCGCGGGTGCGCGACGTCGACGCTTCGCCGACGCGCTCGCCGCCGCCCGTCGCCTCGACCGAGATGGTCTCGACCACGAGTTCGCGGTTGGGCATCAGGAACGAATAGCGTTGGCGGTAGGCGGCCTCGAAGTCGGCGCGCGCCTGGTCCAGGTCCGAGTAAGCCACTTCCAGCGCGGTATCGGTGCCGCGGTATTTCAGGTGCAGGCGGCGCTGCACCGTGATGTCGGCCTCGGCGACGTGCTGGCGGCGCAGTTCGCCGACAGCCTGACCTGCCAGGACATCCAGTTCGTCCTTCAACTCGCCCATCAGGCTCGCGTCCAGCACCTTCTCGACCGTCTTCTGGCGCATGTCGGTCTGGTCCGCCAGGCCCATGCCATAGGCCGACAGCACACCACCCAGCGGATGCGCGAAGACCGTCGTCATCCCAAGCGCGTCAGCCACCAGGCAGGCGTGCTGGCCGCCGGCGCCGCCGAATACGGTCAGCGCGTATTCGGTGACGTCATGGCCGCGCTGCACCGAGATGCGCTTGATGGCTTCGGCCATGTTGCCCACGGCAATCTCGAGAAAGCCTTCGGCAAGCTGTTCGGGCGACATCTCGCGGCCGGTGGCGGCACGCACTTCGTCGGACATGGCGGAAAAGCGTTCGACCACGGCATCGCGGTCCAGGGCCTCGTTGGCCTCGGGTCCGAATACCTTGGGGAAGAAATCGGGCTGGATCTTGCCCAGAAGGACGTTGCAGTCCGTCACCGCCAGCGGACCGCCGCGGCGATAGCACGCCGGTCCCGGATTGGCGCCCGCGGAATCGGGGCCGACGCGCAGCCGCGCGCCATCGAAATGCAGGATCGAGCCGCCGCCGGCCGCCACCGTATGGATGCTCATCATCGGCGCGCGCATGCGCACGCCGGCCACCTGGGTTTCGAATTCGCGTTCGAACTCGCCCGCGTAGTGCGACACGTCGGTGGACGTGCCGCCCATGTCAAAGCCGATCACCTTCGGGAAACCGGCGATTTCGCTGGTGCGCACCATGCCGACGATGCCGCCGGCCGGGCCCGAGAGAATAGCGTCCTTGCCGCGGAAGCGGTGCGCGTCGGTCAGGCCGCCGCTGGACTGCATGAACATGAGGCGGATGCCCGGCAATTCGCCGGCCACCTGATCGACGTAGCGCTTCAGGATGGGCGACAGGTAGGCGTCCACCACGGTCGTGTCGCCGCGCGAGACGAACTTGATCAGCGGGCTGACCTCGTGCGACACGGACACCTGCGTGAAGCCGATGTCGTTGGCGATGCGTGCAGCCTGCGCTTCATGGCCGGTGGCGTGCCACGCGTGCATGAAGACGATGGCGACCGCGCGGATGCCGCTGTCGTATGCCGCCTGCATGTCGCGGCGCAGCGCGGCTTCGTCCAGCGGACGGATCACCTCGCCGTCCGCGGCGACGCGCTCGTCGGCCTCGATGACGGATTCGTACAGCATCTCGGGCAGCAGCACGTTGCGGTCGAAGAGCCGCGGGCGGTTCTGGTAGGCAATGCGCAGCGCATCGCGGAAACCGCGCGTCGTGACCAGCAAGGTGCGTTCGCCCTTGCGCTCGAGCAGCGCGTTGGTGGCCACCGTGGTGCCCATCTTCACGCACTCGACCTGGTCGGCGGGCACGGGCTGGCCGGGCGCGATGCCCAGCAGCTTGCGGATCCCGGCGACCGCGGCGTCGCGATATTGCTCGGGGTTTTCCGACAGCATCTTTGCGGTGGTGGTCGTGCCATCGGGACGGCGCGCCACGATGTCGGTGAAGGTGCCCCCACGGTCAATCCAGAATTGCCACTTCATAGGTGTCCTTGAAAACAAGAGATCGCCGGGGCGCGTTCGGCCACGGTCGGGTTGCTGACAGATCGGGGCCTTGCCCCGCATGTTGGGTTCAGAGCGATGTGGCGGCGCGGGCGGCCTGGTCGTACAGGCCGGACAACGCACGCAGCGTGTGCGCCAGTTGGCGGCTGAATTCCAGGCCGCCCCCGCTCGGGCCATCCAGGCCGGCGGTCAGGCATTGCTCGCGGATTTCGCCGTAACGCTTGAGGATCGCCGCGCCTTCGGGCGTGACGCTGTAGAACACTTCCTTGCTGCTGCGCTCGCCGCGCACCACGCCCAGCCGGTCCAATTTCTTCAGCGCGTAGCTGACGATGTGGGTGTCTTCGACGTTGAGCGTGAAGCAGATGTCGGCCAGCTTCTTGGGCCGCTCGCGGTGGTAGACATGGTGAAACACCATCACATCGGTGGGCGTCAGATCCGGCAGGCCCGCGGCCGCCATGCACCGCACGGTCCAGCGGTCGAACGCGTGGCTGGCGATCATGAGGCCGAACTCCACCTCGGAAAGATCGGGCGCGCTGCCGCCGGCAAGATGCGCCGACGATGCAATCAAAGTGGGGGTCATAGAGGCGAAACCCGAGTTTTAACTGAGCGAAATACTAATAATTTATCTACATTTCATCAATAAAAAATACGCAGTAGCGGCAAAAAATCCCTCGTTTCGAGGGAATACCCTAGCGCCCCAGGTGGCGAAACGGCCTTAAGGCGCGGTCCACCCCATCGGCAGATTGGCCCGGATCATCCAGCCGGCGATCGAGATGCTGGCCGCGATGTCGGGCATTTCGTCACCCGGACCGAACCAGCGGGCATCGGCGATTTCGTCTTCCTGGATGCGGATGTCGCCGGATACGTAGTCCGCGGTAAACGCGACCATCAACGAATGCGGGAACGGCCACGGCTGGCTGCCGAAGTACTGCAGATTGCCGACCTTGAGGCCGACTTCCTCGTAGACCTCGCGATGGACCGTCTGCTCGATGCTTTCGCCCGGCTCCACAAACCCGGCGAGCGCCGTGTAGCGCGCGGCCGGGCCATTGGCATGGCGCGCCAGCAGGATGCTGTCGCCCTTGCGGATCAGCACCATCATGGCCGGCGAGATGCGGGGATAGGCGGAAAGGCCACACGCCGGGCACCGCAGGCAGAATTCGTGCGTCACGCGCTCGGCGGGCGTGCCGCAGGCGCCGCAGAACCGGTGGGTGCGCGCCCATTCGGCGATCTGATAGGCGCGGCCGGCCAGCGCCATGGATTCATCGTCGAACACGCCAAAGAGCGAACGCAGCTTCTTGAATGCGTAGCCTTCGGGCGCTTCGAGGCCGGGGTCGACACAGACCGTGCGATAAGGCGACCCCGTCTCCATCCAGACCGGCTGCAGGGCCGCGGCGGCAAGACCAATCCGTTCGCACAACGCCGTATCCGGCAACACGCTGGACGATGCTTCGACCAGCAACTCATCACGGCGAAAAACGAAATTCACGCGACCCTCTACACAGCATCTACGATTGCGCAATCTTAGAAGAAAAGCCGTCCGCCGGACGGCTTGCCGTCAGCGCGCGACGCAAACTTCGCGGCTTCATTGAACCTTCAACCAATGAACAACATCGCCCCCTAGGAATTACCCGTAAAACGGCGATTTACCGCGCTTTGTTACCGCACAGCAACATAGAATGGCACGGCACTCAGGCGGCGCGACGCCGCGCCGAGCCCTCTTTTTTTCGCAATGCCTATCGGGCCAGACCCGTCTTCATCATTCGCAAAGAAGGACCAACATGTACAAGAAAATCTCGCTGTTGACCGGCAGCATCGTCCTGGCATTCAGCGCGGGCGCACAGGCCCAGACCAAGTGGGATCTGCCCAGCGCCTACCCGGCCAGCAACTTCCACGTCGAGAACCTGACGAACTTCATCAAGGACGTCGATTCGCTGTCGCAAGGCAAGCTCAAGATCACGCTGCACAACAATGCCTCGCTGTACAAGGCGCCCGAAATCAAGCGCGCGGTGCAAGGCAACCAGGCCCAGATCGGTGAGATCCTGCTGACCAACTTTGCCAACGAAGACCCGATCTACGAACTGGACGGCCTGCCCTTCCTGGCCACCGGCTACGACGCGTCGTTCAAGCTGTACCAGGCCCAGAAGCCGTTCCTGGAAAAGAAGCTGGCCTCGCAAGGCATGACCCTGCTGTACGCGGTGGCATGGCCGCCCCAGGGCATCTTCGCCAACAAGGACATCAAGCAGATCAACGACATGAAGGGCCTGAAGTGGCGCGCTTACAGCCCCGTCACGGCCAAGATCGCCGAACTGGTCGGCGCGCAGCCCGTGACCGTGCAGCAGGCCGAACTGGCCCAGGCGCTCGCCACCGGCGTGATCGACTCCTACATGTCGTCGGCTTCCACCGGCTACGACACCAAGACGTACGAGTACATCAAGAAGTTCTATGACACGCAGGCCTGGCTGCCCAAGAACGCGATCATCGTGAACAAGAAGGCGTTCGACGCGCTGGATCCGGCCACGCAGGAAGCCCTGAAGAAGGCCGGCGCGCAGGCCGAGGAACGCGGCTGGAAGCTGTCGCAGGAAAAGAACAAGTGGTATCAGGCCGAGCTCGCCAAGAACGGCATGGAAACCATCCAGCCCACGGTCGAGCTCAAGGAAGGCTTGAGCGTGATCGGCAAGCGCATGCTTGAAGACTGGCTCAAGAAGTCTGGCGCTGATGGCCAGGCCATGATCGACGCCTACAAGAAGCAGTGATATCGCCATGCGCCGTTTTCTTGATGGTCTTTACGGCGCAGCCGGCCTTCTGGCCGGCTTGTGCACGATAGGCGTTCTAGTCTCGGTGCTGGCGGCCATTCTCGGCCGTCAGCTCGACCTGCACATCCCCGGCACCGATGCCTACGCCGGCTACTTCATGGCCGCCGCCGGCTTCCTGGCCCTGGCCAGCACGTTCAAGCACGGCGAGCACATCCGCGTCACGCTGCTGCTGAATTCGCTGAATCCCGCCGGCAGCCGCCGGCTGGACATCTTTGCCTTGGCCGTCGGGTCCCTGCTGGCCGCCGCCTTCGCTTTCTTCAGCATCAAACTGACCTACGACTCCTGGCTGTTCAACGACGTTTCCACGTCGAACGACGCCACGCCGCTCTGGATTCCGCAGACGACCATGGCCGCTGGCACGATCCTGTTCTTCGTCGCCCTCGTCGATGAACTGGTCCGCCGTTCGCGCGGCATCGCCGCCGCCACCTCGCAGCAAACCCATGAATGAACTTCTCGTCATTACCTTATTGGTCGTCTCGATCTTCGTCCTGCTTGGCTGCGGGGTCTGGGTCGGCCTGACGCTGGCGGGCACCGCGTGGATCGGGATGGAGATCTTCTCCAGCCGTCCGGCCGGTGACGCCATGGCCGTCACGATCTGGGGCGCCTCGTCCAGCTGGACGCTGACCGCCCTGCCGCTCTTTCTGTGGATGGGCGAGATCCTGTTCCGCACGCGGCTGTCCGAAGACCTGTTCAAGGGGCTGGCGCCCTGGCTGAACCGGCTGCCGGGCCGCCTCTTGCACACGAACGTGATCGGCTGCGCGATCTTTGCCGCCGTGTCGGGCTCGTCCGCGGCCACGTGCGCCACGGTCGGCAAGATGACCATTCCCGAACTGACGCGCCGCGGCTACCCCGAGGAAAAGATCCTCGGCACGCTGTCTGGCGCGGGCACGCTGGGACTGCTCATCCCGCCCTCGATCATCATGATCGTGTATGGCGTGGCGGCGGATGTGTCCATCGCCAAGCTGTTCATCGCGGGCATCGTACCGGGCATCCTGCTCGCCCTGCTGTTCAGCGGCTACATTGCCTGGTGGGCCATCCGCAATCCCGGCGAAGTGCCGGCGGCGGATCCCGGCCTGACTTTCATGCAGAAGCTGTCGCGTTCGCGCCACCTGATTCCGGTGCTGCTCCTGATCGGCGCGGTGCTGGGCTCCATCTACACCGGCATCGCCACCGCCACGGAAGCGGCGGCGGTCGGCGTGGTGGGCGCCCTGATCCTGTCGGCGCTGCAGGGCTCGTTGAACAGATCCACCTTCATGCAGTCGCTGCTGGGCGCCACCCGGCTGTACTGCATGATCGCGCTGATTCTGGCGGGCGCGCAGTTCCTCACGCTGGCGATGGGCTATATCGGCCTGCCGCGAGCGCTGGCGGAATGGATCGGCGGACTGGGTCTGTCGCAGTTCGGCCTGATCATGGCGCTGATGGTGTTCTTCATCATCCTGGGCTGCTTCCTGGACGGCATCTCGATCGTGGTGCTGACCATGGGCGTGCTGCTGCCGACGGTGCAAGCCGCCGGCATCGACCTGATCTGGTTCGGCATTTTCATCGTGTTCGTCGTGGAAATGGCGCAGATCACGCCGCCAGTGGGGTTCAACCTGTTCGTGCTGTCCGGCATGAGCGGGCGGGAACTGCCCTACATCGCGCGCGCGTCGCTGCCGATGTTCTTCCTGATGATCGCGGCCGTGCTGCTGCTCTATGTGGTGCCCGGCATCGCCACCTGGCTGCCGCTGCACATGACGCTGTAACGTCGCGTCCGCGCCACACGAACCCCGTTCCAACGAACGGGGTTTTTTCTTTTCCGATCGTCCTCTCCCCGGGGCGGCGCGGGCTTATCGGCCTGTAAACCCGGGAAAACGCCGAATATTTTCGATATTCCCCGTCCCCCAACTTACATAGAATCCCCAGGCGCTCGTGTGCTGCACCGGCATGACGCACTTTGCACGCTGACCTCTGCTCCGGACCCGCGCCCAACCCATGGCGTCGGTGCAGCGGTCAGGCGCCCGGCAAACCGCCGGACGCAGCAAGCCTCGCCACCCGCGCGGCGCAATCACAAATCAGCTACACCTGGAGGAGTCCAACTTGAAACGCATCACTCTATCGCTGGCCGCGGCCAGCCTTGGCCTGGCCGCCGGCGCGGCAAGCGCCGAAACCAGCGTCACCCTGTACGGCATCGCCGACGTCAGCATCCGCTACCTGAGCACCAGCTCGGGCGCCGTGGGCGAAGACGGCAGCCGCATCTCCATGGAAAACGGCGCCATCTCCAATAGCCGCTGGGGCCTGCGCGGCTCCGAAGACCTGGGCAATGGCAACCGCGCGTTCTTCCGCCTGGAAAACGGCATCAATCTGCAGAACGGCAGGGGTTCGGACACGTCCAAGGCCTTCAGCCGCCTGGCCTACGTCGGCCTCGACGGCGGCAGCATCGGCACGCTGACCCTGGGTCTGCAGAACACCCCCATGTTCGACCTGCTGGCCGACTACTTCGACCCGCTGACCGTCGGCAACTACGATCAAAATGCCTGGCTGCCCGCCGCCATGTCGCGCGTGCGCACCAACAACATGACCAAGTACGCCAACACGTTCGGCAATCTGGCCGTCGTGGCGTCCTGGGCAAACGGCGAAGACTGGGAAGACCGCAAGGCCGGCCAGCAATATGGCGCCAGCCTGCGCTACACGATCGGCCAGCTTGGTCTGGGCGCCGCCTGGCAGCAGACCTACGCCGCCACCGATTCGGACGAACGCCAGCGCGCCTGGAACCTGAACGCGTCCTACCAGTTCGAGTCGGCCAAGGTCTTCGCGGGCTACTTCAACGGCCGCGACGAAACGGGCTGGGTCAACGGCGTCATGGGCGGCACCACCACCGCCAGCCTGGACCGCAAGGACAACGGCTACTTCGCCGGCGTGACCTGGCAGGCCACCCCGCGCTGGGCCATCACGGGCGCCGCCTACTACGACCGCAGCGAGAACGTGGTCGTCGAAGGCGACAAGGGCAAGCGCTACGCGCTGGTCGCCGTGGCCGAATACTCGCTGTCCAAGCGCTCGCAACTGTACGGCACCGTCGACTGGAACAAGGTCAGCGACGCCGCCAGCGGCGAAATCGCGGGCAAGAGCAATCAGCTCGGCGCCGCGGTGGGGTACCGCCACATCTTTTAACCCTCGGGTGTCTGACACCCACAGTCTTTCCCCCCAGGCCTTGGCCCCCTCACGGGCCATTGCCTGACCCGCCGCCCCGCGTCCCCAACCGGGGCGGCGCCCCGCAGCACCGCTTCCCCCTCCCCCTTGCTCACCGCCTCCACCACGGCGACAATCCTCGCGTGCCTTTGCCGATTTCAATGGAATGACGGTGGTGCAGCGCGCGTCGCCGATTGCGACCGCGCCGCGCCAATCCTCCCACCTGATCCGGGCCCACCGCATGCGCTTTCTCGATGTCCGCTCGCTTGCGCCGCCGGTCCGCCAATTGCGAACCGCCCGTGCCGTGCTGGCCGCGCTGGCCATGACGTTGCTGGCGGCCTGCTCCTCGCCGGTGCAGTTGATGCCCACGCCCGTCAAGTTCACGACGGGCCAGGTCGACCCCTTCGCGCACAAGGACACGGCGGACATCACCTCGATTCCACTGCTCTACGCCACGAACCGCGCCGTCTTCCTGGAATCGCGCCAACCCTTCTACTCGATCTTTCCCAGCGACACGCTGCGCATGGGCGTGGCCAAGGTGCAGATCGGCGACGGCACGCTGGACTGGGATCAGTTGCGCCAACTGTCGGCCTCGGGCAGCCAGCGCGGACGGCCGGTGCTCAGCCTGGAGCGCATGGAAGAGCTTGTCGCCCTCACGCCGCAAAGCGATGCGCAGACCTCGCCCGAGGCGCAGGCTTACTTTGCGCTCATCAACGACGCGCTGGCGGTCAGCCGCCACCGGGACCTGATCGTCTACGTGCACGGGTTTAACAACGCGGTCTGGCGCGGCACCGCGCAGGCCGCGCAGTTTCATCACTTCACGGGCCGGCAGGCAGTCGTGCTGGCCTTTCTCTGGCCGTCGGCCGGCAGCCTGCTGTCCTATGCCACGGATGTCCGAACCGCGCGGGCGTCAGTGCCCGCCTTCGCACGCCTCCTGGAACTGCTTGCGCGCAACACGAATGCCGAGCACATCAACGTGCTGGCGTTCAGCGCGGGCGCGCGCATCGCCAGTGAAGGGCTCGCCACGCTGGCGCAACCCCGCGACGGCGAAAGCCGTGAGGCGCTGCGCGCACGGCTGCGTCTGGGCCAGATCTATTTCGCGGCGCCCGACGAAGACACCTACCGTTTCGTGACGGACCTGCGGCAATACATCGACCTGACCGAACGCGTGAGCCTGGGCGCCAATCTGGGTGATCGCGCGCTACGGTTTGCGGCACGCCACCAGCGGGCGTCCCGCGCCGGCCGTCCCAATGCGGACGACCTGACCGAGGAGCAAGTAGAGTTCATCAACGCCGCGTCGCAGCGGTTGAACTTCGACATGATCTGGGTCGATCCGCGCGCCATTCCCGATATGAATCGCCGCGCCCACAGCTTCTGGTTCGGCAACGCGTGGGTCAGCAGCGACGTGCTGATGCAGTTTTTGTGGCACAAGGCGCCGGCCGAGCGTGGGCTGCAGGAAGGCTTTACGCAGCAAGGCATGCGCTTCTGGACGTTCCCGCCGGATTATGACCAGCGCGTGAAGGCGTTGATGCAACAGCGCTGATGCAACCGCGCTGACGGCCCGCCGACGGGCCGCCCACGGGCCACCCACGGAACCACCCCGATCAGAACACCGCCATCCGGCTGTTGATGAGGTCGGTGACCAGCATGTGGCCCGGCGCATGCGTGATGCAGAACTCGGGCCGCACCGCCGCCACCACCGATTGCGGCGTCACGCCGCAGGCCCAGAACACCGGCATTTCGCCCGGGCGGATCTCCACCGGATCCCCATAATCGGGGCGGCCGATGTCCGCGATGCCGATAAGCGACGGATCGCCAATGTGAACGGGCGCGCCATGCACCGACGGGAACCGCGACGTCACCTGGATCGCCCGGATCGCGTCTGCCGCCTTCAGGGGCCGCATCGACACCACGAGCGGACCGCCGAACACGCCGGCCGGCTGCGTCGCGATGTTGGTGCGGTACATGGGCACATTGCTGCCCTGCTCGATGTGGCGCACGGGCAGGCCGTTGTCCAGCATCGCCTCCTCGAACGAGAACGAGCAGCCAATCAGGAACGACACGAGATCGTCGCGCCACAGGTCGCGCACGTCAGTCGGCTCCGCCACCAGTTCACCGTCCTTCCAGACGCGGTATCGCGGAATGTCGGTGCGGATGTCGATGTCCGCGCCGAGCTCGGGCAACGCCGGGTCGCCCGGCTCGGACATGGCCAGCAAGGGGCACGGCTTGGGATTGCGCTGGCAGAAATGCAGGAAATCCGCCGCCAGCGCGCGCGGCAGGATCGCCAGGTTGGCCTGAACATGCCCCGGCGCCAGATTCGCCGTGGGACCGGTCAGGCGGCCGCTGCGGGCATCCAGCCGCGCCTGGCGGGCAAGCGCGAGGCTGGTTCTAACGTTATCGGCGTCTGGCATGGGTTCTCTCGTTGCGGGTAA
The DNA here is from genome assembly GCF_002966795.1 of Achromobacter spanius. GTDB lineage: Bacteria > Pseudomonadota > Gammaproteobacteria > Burkholderiales > Burkholderiaceae_B > Achromobacter > Achromobacter spanius_D. Next base: position 2,876,749 of record NZ_CP023270.1, on the reverse strand, counting down.
GCGCCGCTCAGCGGGCGGCGAACAGGTCTTCGACCGACAGGCCGATGCCGAGGACGCGGCGGTCCGCGCCATTGCTGGCCGCGATCATCAGGCCCACGGGCGCCGTACCCGCCGCGTGGCAGGGCAAGGACAGCGCGCAGCCGTCCAGGAAGTTGATGAGGGTGGGATTGCGCAGGATGAGCCCGTTGGCGGCGTAATAGGCCTCGTCGGATCCCTGCAGGTCCGCGACAGGCGGCGCCACGATGGGCGTCGTGGGCATGATCAGCGCGTCGTACCCGGCAATGCGGTGGTCAACCGCTGCCACCCACGCCTCGCGCGCGTCGAGCAGTTCGATGTAATCGGCCGCCGTCATGTCCTGCCCGCGCATGATGCGCGACACCACGCGCGGATCGTAGCGCTTGCCCGCGCGTGCGATCAGGTCGCGGTGCCAGGCCCAGGCCTCGGCGGCAGTAAAACCGCCCTTGCTGTTGATGGCGGCCAGTTCGGCGAATTCCGGAATGTCGATCCGGTCGATCAGCGCGCCGGCCGCTTCCAGCCGCTGCACCGCCGCCGCAAAGGTGTCGGAGACATGCTTGTCCATGGCGTCCAGCGCCAGCGTCGTCGGAATGGCCAGGCGCAGGCCACGCACCGGCAGCGCCTGCGGCAAAGGACCCGCCTCGCCCGACAGGATGGCGTCGAGTTCGGCGCAGCAGCGCACGCTGGCGGCGATGGGACCGATGGAATCCAGATTCGCCGACAGGGGCAGCACGCCCTGCATCGACACGCGCCAGGCGCTGGGTTTGAACCCGGTCAGGCCGCACAGCGCGGCAGGAATGCGTACGGAGCCGCCCGTATCCGACCCGATGCCCGCGACTGCCATGCCGTCCGCAACCGACACCGCCGCGCCGGACGACGAGCCGCCGGGAATGCGGCCGGTGGCGCGGTCGTACGGATTGAGCGGCGTGCCGTAATGCGGATTGATGCCCAGCCCCGAATAGGCGAATTCCGTCATGTTGGTCCGGCCGATGATGACGGCGCCAGCGGCGATCAGGCGCTGCACGACCTCGGCGCTTTCCTCGGCGGCGGGCTCGCCTTCGCGCGCAACCGAGCCGCCCATCGTGGTCTCGCCCTTGATGTCGAACAGGTCCTTGATGCTGATGGGCAGCCCTTCGATGGCCGACCGGACGATGCCGGCCGCGCGCAGCGTGTCCGACGCGCGCGCCTGCGCCAGCGCCGAGTCGGCATAGAGCTTGGTGAAGGCGCGAGCGCCCTCGCCCGCCGGATCCTGGGCCCGCGCCAGCGCGGCTTCGGTCAGCGCGACGGAGGTGCTGCGGCCCTCACGCAGGGCCGAGGTCAGATCATTCAAGGTCGAAACCATCATTGTCCTAATGCCGCCTGGCGGCGTAAGTGTTCGGACGGACGCCTTCGCAAGGAACGCGCCCGGATTCAGTGCCGAGCGTGGCGGCCTTCAGGCGACCACGGGCAGCGACTCGACATGATAGCGGTGGCGCAGCGTGCGGTTCAGGCGCGGATCGTGCAGTTCCATCGTGAAATCCGCGGCCGGGCGGATGCCGCCGATGGTGGCCACCGTGCCGCACGTCATGCCTGCGCCTTCCGGCAGGATCGCGCCGCCGCCCGTGTAGCCCGCGATCAGGTCCTGCGGCGTGCGCAACGTGGACAGCGGGCCTTCCTGGTACAGCACCTTCTCGCCGTTCTCGACGATGTAGGCGCGGATGATCAGCTCGTCCCAGTGCGCCGCCACGTCCGCAAGCCGCCAGGCCTCGGTGCCCACGGGCTTCACGCAGACCTGCTTGGACATCGCCACGCTGACCGTCTCCAGCTTGCGGTCGGTGTGGTCGGACGCGATGCTGACGTACATCTCGCCATCGACCGCAAAGACAAACGTCTCGACCTCGCCCGACGATTCCTCGCCCAGCGCCTGCACGTCGGCCGACTGGGTAAGCTGGTTCTCGGCGATGCGGTAGTACAGCGGCACGCTGCTCGGACGCGGCACGCCGATTGCGGCCAGTTCCTCGATATGGTGTTCGATGGCGGCCATATCGCGGCCGGCCCAGCCCGCCACGATCACTTTGTTGAAGGCCACTTCCACCTGGCGGGGATTGGCGTCGTCGATCTTGAATACGGCTTTCATATCAGTCCTGCGAAGAAGGTGTGGGAAGCGGCACGGCCGACGGGCCGCGCCGGAATCAAAGAGCTATCAACCGAAGACGCGCGGCAACCACAGCGCGATGTCGGGCCAGAACGCCAGCAGCGCCAGCATCACGAACATGGCCGCCACGAACGGCAGGCTGCCAACGATCACGGCGCTCATCGAGCCGCTCTTGCGCAGACTTTGCACGACGAACAGGTTCAGGCCGACGGGCGGTGTGATGAGCGCAGCCTCGACCAGCACGATGATGACGATGCCCAGCCAGATCGGGTCGTAGCCCAGGCCGATCATGATCGGCGCCACGATGGGGATGGTCGTGATCATCATGGACAGCGTCTCCATGAAGCAGCCCAGCACCAGGTAGAAGATCACCACGATCAGCAGCATCCAGCCGGGCGACAGGCCCAGTCCGGTGATGGACTTGGTCAGCGCGTCGGTCAGGCCCGTGGCCGACATGACGAAGTTCAGGAAGCTGGCGGCGATGACGATCAGCATGATCATGGCCGTGGACCGCATCGTGCCTTCCAGCACCTCGCGCAGCATCGACCACGTCAGGCGGCGGAACCACGCGGCCAGGATGAACGCCCCCAGCACGCCCAGCGCGGCGGCCTCGGTCGGCGTTGCCAGGCCCGCGTAGATCGATCCGACCACTAGGAAGAAGATGCCCAACGGCGGCGCCAGATGCACCAGGCTGGCGATGCGTTCGCCCCACGTCGCGCGGATCTTCTTGCCGCCCCACGACGGCTTGGCCACGCAGGCGATCACGACGGTCAGCATGAACAGCGCCGCCATCGCAAACCCGGGGATGATGCCGGCCAGGTACAGCTTGGGCACCGACGAGTTCGTCAGCACGCCATAGATGACCAGGTTGATCGACGGCGGAATCAGGATCCCCAGCGTGCCGCCCGCGGCGAGGCTGCCGAGGAACAGCGGCTCGTTGTAGCCGTATTTGCGAATCTGCGGAATGGCGACGGTGCCCACGGTGGCGGCCGTTGCCACGCTGGAGCCGGAGGTCGCCGAGAACAGCGTCGAAGCGCCGATGTTCGCGTGCATCAGCCCGCCCGGCAGCCACGACAGCCACAGGCTCATCGCGCTATACATGCGTTCGGCAAAACCGGCGCGCAGCAGCACCTCGCCCAGCATGATGAACAGCGGAATCGCGACCAGCAGGAACTCGTTGTTCGAACTCCAGGAAATCTCGCCGATGGCGCGCGTCAGCGGCAGCATCGAGAACATGGGGTCCAGGATCAGGCCCAGCACGCCAAGCGCGGCGCCCACGGGGATCGACAGACCGATCAGGACCAGCAGCAGGGTCAAAGCGGTGGCAATCATGCGGCGTCTCCCTTCACCATGCGCTCGCCGGCGGCGGCTTCCTCGTCAGCCTCTTCCTGCGCCGAACGCACGCCGCAGATCTGCTTGACCAGTTCAATGTCGCCCGTGACCAGCGCGGCGGATGCCCGCGCCAGCATCAGCGCGACCGTGATGCACATCCACGCCAGGCCCAGCACCCACAATCCTTGCGGAATCCACAGCGGCGTGGCGAGCGGCGTGTTGGCCGCCGACTTCTGCGTCCAGGACGTCACCACGACGTCGTAGGCGTAATACGTCAGGAACACCATGAAGACGGCCATCGCCACCATGGAAATCCAGTCCAGCACGGCCGACAGCCGCACCGGCAAATATTGGTAGAGCACGTCGACGCGCACGTTGGCGCGCTGCAGCGTGGCGAACGCCAGCGCCCAGGAGGTGCTGATGGCAAACGCGTAGCTGGACAGCTCGTCCGCGCCCCCGGTCGTGAAGCCCAGGAACTTGCGGGCCAGCACGTCGAAGGAAATGAGCAGCACGCTGGCCACTGTCAGGGCGCCGCCGGCCCACACAGCCACGCGGGAAAAGCTCTCCGCGCGCCGCAACAGGCCGCCGAGCAGACGGAAGTGTTCAGTTTGAGTCATGGATGGAACCTCGGGTGGCACGGCCCGTGATCGCGTGCGGGCGCCGCGGACCTCATGCAAAGGTCACGGGCTACCGCGCGTCATCACCGGCCGGAATCTGCACCGGCCCGCGGGCCGGCGCATCCTGGCACTTACTTGCTGGCGGTCAGGTTCAGCGTCTTGCCGACGGTGGCGTTCCAGTCCTTCACGCACTGCGCCGAGCAGCGGGCAGCCCATTTGGGCAGGACGGCCTCTTGCGCCACCTTCTTGAGCAGCGCCTTGTCGGCGTCGGAGGGTTGCACCAGGACCATCTTGCCCTTGACCGGGAACGGGCATGCGGCCGCGCCGGTGTTGCAGTCATAGCCTTCCTGCGTCTGGCGCGCAGCGGCATCCCAGATGTTGTCGACCAGCGTCTTGACGTTGTCCTGCAGGAACGTGCGCACCTTCGGATCCAGCTTGTCCCAGGCCTTCTGGTTGACGGCATGGATCTGCTGGTTCCAGTTGATCGGCAGCGCGACCAGATGCGTGGACACCTCGTACCACTTGGCCGAATAGCCCGACAGCGAACCCGTGATGGCGCAATCGACCACCTTGTTCTGCAGCGCGGGGACGACTTCGCCGAAGGCCATCGTCACGCTCGAACCGCCCAGCGCCTCGACGAACTCGGCCGTGGTGCGGCTGCTGGTGCGAACCTTCTTGCCCTTGATGTCGGCCAGGCCCTTGATCTCGGCGTTGCAGAACAGCACCTGCGCCGGATAGGTGGAAATGCCGAGCAGCTTGACGTTGTTGCCTTCGCCGTAGAGCTTGGCATAGACGGGTTCGAACGCTTCGGTCACGGCGCGCGCGGTCTTGACGTCGGGCGCGAGGCCGGCCAGGTCGATGGCCTCGTTGATCGGATTGTCGCTGGCAAAGTAGGACAGCGTGGCAGTGCCGAATTCGATCACGCCTTGCGACATCAGGCGCAGCAGTTCGGGCCCCTTCAAGCCCATTTCATTGAAGCCCTTGATCTCCGCCGTGACCTGCCCCTTGGACTGCTCGGGAATGGTCTTGGTCCAGAACGGCTTTTCGTAGTCGTTATAGGCGGTCAGGTTCGACAGGCCGCCCACGATCTTCAAGTGGGTCTTGGGCAGGTCCTGGGCGTGGACGGCGCCGGCCAGAAGGCTGGCGGCGATGGCGGCAAAAGCAAGGGACTTCTTCATGGAAAAACTCCTGGCTGCGGGATCGTGTGTCGCGCGGGATCCCGTTGTCCTGGTCGCGCGCCTGTAGGAATCGGTGGTCACGGATGTGTATCCAGCCGCTACACCGTTATGAGCGCCATTGCATCGTCAGGGGTGGCGACCGTCCAATCGTATGTTCCGATGTGGGGGTATAAATTTTTCTTGGGTCTCGCGGCGCGGCGCGGCGCCATTTCGCGCAAACGACGCATCGGCGCGGCTTTGCGCCCAGCTGCCGCGCGCGAAGGCCGGCATCGCGGGCGCGCCGCAAGACAGCCGGCGGCGCCTCCGGCTCGGGAAAACACCTACGGGGATTTGTGCCGCTCAGGTCTGCGCGGCAACCTTCTGCGCCAGCTGCGCAATGACGCGCACCGCATGACTGTCGGGGCCCTGCACCCAGGTTGCGGTAAAGCTCAGTTCCGGCAGCGGGTCGGCCTCTACCTGCAGGATGCGCAACTCGCCGCGCGCCAGCTCCTTGCCCAGGAACACGGGCGCGATGACGCTGGTGCCGATGGCGTCCTGCGTCATGCGCACCACCATCGACATCGACGCGCTGCCATACATGCGCGGCGACGTGACGCCCGCCCGCGTCAGCATGTCGCGCACCACGCGGTAAGGCGAGCTGTTGGACGGATAGGTGATGATCGGCAGCTTGCCGATCGTGGCAAGCGTCAGGGGCTCGGGCCCCAGATCCAGCATCGGACTGGCGACCCACGCCAGCGGATAGGTGCACAGCGGCAGGTTCTCGACCCGCGCCTCCAGCACCGGGCCCATCAGGAAGGCCAGATCGATCTGGCGCGACATCAGGTGCGAACGCAGCACATGCGTCGTGTCCACCTCGATTTCCAGCACCAGCGCGGGATAGGTCGTGTGGATCAGCTCGATGAGCGCGGGCAGCCAGGTTTGCACGATGGTCTCGGCCACGCCGATGCGCACGGTGCCGGACATGACGTTCTGCTCGCGCGCGGCTTCGAACATGTCGCGGCGCACCTGCAGCATGCGCTCGGCGTGCGACAGCAGTTCGTGGCCCTTGGCGGTCAGTTTGACGCCGCGCGCATCGCGCTCGAACAGCTTGACGCCCAGGTCGGCCTCCAGCGAAGCGATGCGCTGCGACACGGCAGGCTGCGTGGTGTTGAGCTTGTCGGACGCGGCGCGAAAGCTGCCCAGCGTGGCGACCCAGAAAAATGTTTCGACGTTGCGTAGTTCTATCATTGGCCTTTTCCCCCGGCGCGATGAGCGTATCATGTCAGCCGCCCATCGCCCCAAAGGGGCCATGCCCCGTGCACGCTGAAAGGAGTACCGTCCATGTCCCCGGCCGATAACGGTCGCCCGCGCCCCGGCGCGACCGCCGCACGCGGCCCGATGATCGGTGTGCTGCTGCTGGTGCTGTCGATGTGGACGCTGTCCTGCCTGGACGCAAGCGGCAAGTGGGTCATGGACGCGGGCGTACCCTTGCTCGTGTTGTCGTGGTTCCGCTATGCCATCCATCTGGTCCTGGTGCTGGCGCTCGTGCTGCCCGCGCGCGGCATGCGCGTGTTGCGCAGCACCAAGCCGCGCGAGCAACTCATTCGCGGCGGCTCGATGTTTCTGGCCACGCTCATGTTCTTCACGACACTGAGCTACATCCCCCAGGCCGAGGCCACGTCCATCAATTTCCTGGCGCCGCTGCTCGTGCTGTCGCTGGCGCCCTGGATCCTGAAGGAACCCGCGCGCATGTCGCGCTTCGTCGCAGCCGGCATCGCTTTCGTTGGCGTGCTGATCGTCATCCGCCCCGGCGGCGGCCTGCATCCGGTCGGCACGATCTTCGGCCTGCTGACGGCCTGTTGCTTCACGGCCCAGTTCATTGCCACGCGCCGCGTCGCCGGCGACGATCCGTTCACCTCGCTGATCTGGAGCGGCGCGGTGGGCACGATCTGCCTTACCCTTGCCCTGCCCTTCATCCTGCCGCCCGCCCTGCCTTTCCTGCAGGCCTTGTCGGCGTTCGACTGGGCCGTGCTGATTTCGACCGGCATCACGGGCTGCGTGGGCCACCTGTTCCAGATCGCCGCGTACCGCCGCGCGCCGGCGTCCACGCTGGCGCCGTTCATCTATCTGCAGATCATCAGCGCCACGTCGGTGGGCTGGCTGGTATGGGGACATTTCCCCGACCCGCTCACCTGGCTGGGCATCGCCATCATCTGCGCGAGCGGCGTGGGGATCGGCATGATCGAATGGCGCCGGGGCCGCGCGCAAAGCGCCGCGGCGGCGCGGACTGCCCGCGGCACGTAGGCCCGGCTTCGAACGGCGACAGATTCGAAATTGCGAGCCGGCCGCCTCCCGTACAATGCGCTTCGCCTAATTCCCATTTCGGCATCGGCTCCTGGCGTATTCCCAACAAGAGGCTCCCATGATCATCAAGCCCCGCGTGCGCGGTTTCATCTGCGTCACCACCCATCCTGCCGGCTGCGAAGCCAACGTGAAGCAACAGATCGACTACGTGAAGGCGCAAGGACCGGTGTCCGGGGGCCCCAAGCGTGTGCTGATCCTGGGCGCGTCCACGGGATATGGATTGGCCGCGCGCATCAGCGCGGCCTTTGCCTGTGGCGCGCAGACGCTGGGCGTCTTCTTTGAACGGCCGGGCGACGCCGGCAAGACGGGCACGCCGGGCTGGTACAACAGCGCCGCGTTCCACAAGTTTGCCGAAGCCGAAGGGCTGTACGCCAAAAGCATCAACGGCGACGCCTTCTCCGACGAAATCAAGCAAAAGACCATCGCCGCCATCAAGGCGGACCTGGGTCAGGTCGACCAGGTCATCTACAGCCTTGCCGCCCCGCGCCGCACGCACCCGAAGACGGGCCAGGTCTACACCTCCACGCTCAAGCCCATCGGCAAGTCCGTGACGCTGCGAGGCCTGGATACCGACAAGGAACTCATCAAGGACGGCGTGCTTGAGCCCGCCTCGCAGGACGAGATCGACGCCACCGTCGCGGTCATGGGCGGCGAAGACTGGCAGATGTGGATCGACGCGCTGCTCGAGGCCGGCGTGCTGGCCGACGGCGCCACCACCACCGCCTTCACCTATCTGGGCGAAAAGATCACGCACGACGTCTATTGGAACGGTTCCATCGGCGCGGCCAAGAAAGACCTGGACCAGCGCGTGCTGGACATCCGCGCCAAGTTGGCAGCACGCGGCGGCGACGCGCGGGTATCGGTGCTGAAGGCCGTGGTGACGCAGGCCAGCTCGGCCATCCCGATGATGCCGCTGTACCTGTCGCTGCTCTTCAAGGTCATGAAGGAAGACGGCACGCACGAGGGCTGCATCGAACAGGTATATGGGCTTTATCGCGACAGCCTGTGCGGCCCGTCGCCGATCCTGGACGACGAAGGCCGGCTGCGCGCCGACTACAAGGAACTGGATCCGAAGGTGCAGGCGCGCGTGCAGGCGCTGTGGGATCAGGTCGACACCGGCAGCCTCTATGCGCTGACCGATTTTGCGGGCTACAAGCGCGATTTCCTGCGGCTGTTCGGCTTTGAAATCGACGGCGTGGATTATGCCGCCGACGTTGATCCCGTGGTGGAAATCCGCAACCTGGCCTGACCGCCGGCCGGCAAGGCCGGCTGCCCCCATTGCTCGTGCTGTCCTGGCGCACCGGGACAGCGCCCGTCCTACAGATAGTCCAGCGTCACCACATAGCGCTTGCCCGAGCCTCGCGCGTCGGCGTTGGCCGGGGCGGGCACTTCCCGCACCGAGGTCCTGACCCGCAGCGCCGGCTGCAGTGCGCGGCCCCGGTAATCAGGCGCGCAGGCCACTCGAGGAAGCCCACCGGGGCTTGCCGGCGTCACGCGCGGCGTGCAGACCGCCGGTTCCACGACGGCCCCGATAAAGCCGATGACGCCACCGCCTGCATTGGCAAGCGCGGGCACCGTCAAAGCAACAAACACGCACGCACGGATAGTTGCACGACGCGACATGGCGACTCCCTGGCTGAGAAGCGATAGAGATAGCGACGGCCGAGTCCAGTGCACCGTCCGACCCACTGCATGGCGCGAGCCGCTGCGTGAGCGTTGGCATCCCTGCCGACTACTTTGCCAATCAGCCTACTCCCGCACCTTTGCGGCAGCAATGGGTATTCGTCTCAATCGTCCGTCACCATGCGGCCGGCCGCCAACACCAGTTGCCGCCCGCAGCGTGCCGCCAGTTGCGGATCGTGCGTGACCAGCACCAGCGTCGTCCCGTGTTCGCGGTGCAGGTCGAACATCAGATCGATGACCGTCACGCCGGTCGCGGCGTCCAGGCTGCCGGTGGGTTCGTCGGCAAACAGCAGGTCCGGTTGCACCACAAACGCCCGGGCCAGCGACACGCGCTGCTGTTCGCCGCCCGACAACGTGCGCGGATAGTGGTGCAGCCGCGCGCCCAGCCCAACCCGCTCCAGCATGGCCTGCGCGGCCTCGCGCGCCGACTGCCCGGCCAGTTCCAGCGGCAGCATCACGTTTTCCAGCGCGGTCAGGTTGGGCAGCAGCTGGAATGACTGGAACACGAAGCCGACGTGATTGGCCCGCAGGCGCGCGCGGCCGTCCTCATCCAGGGCAAACAGGTCCTGCCCCGCAAGGTGTACGCTGCCCACGCTGGGAACATCCAGACCGGCCAGCAGTCCCAGCAGAGTCGACTTGCCCGAGCCCGAACTACCCGTGATGGCCACGGCGCTACCCGCCGCGACCGTAAAATCAATTCCTTCCAGGATAGAAAGCGACCCGCCGGCATCGGCCACCCGCTTGCCCAGCCCTTTCACCACGATTGAGTTATTGCTATCCATGCGCCTATTTTCCCGTCTGCTTCTTGTGACTGCCTTCGCAACCGCCGTGGCGGCGCCCGCCCACGCTCAGACCGCCGCTGCGGCCCAGGGTTCCTCGCCGCGCACCGTACTGGTGGTGGGCGACAGCCTGTCCGCCGAGTACGGCATCAAACGCGGCACAGGCTGGGTGCCCCTGCTGTCCGCGAGGATCTCCGAACAATACCCGAAGTTCCAGGTCGTCAATGCCAGCATCAGCGGCGACACGACCAGCGGCGGCGTGGCCCGCCTGCCCGCTCTGCTGCGCCAGCACGCGCCGGCCGTCGTGGTGCTGGAACTGGGCGCCAATGACGCCTTGCGCGGCCTGCCCCTGAACATGACCGAGCAGAACCTGCGGTCCATGACCCAGGCGGCGCGCAAGGCCGATGCCGACGTGCTGATCGTCGGGATGCAGATTCCGCCCAATTACGGACGGGATTACGCCCAGCGCTTTGCCGCGGTGTTTTCCAATGTGGCCAAAAACGAAAACGCCCGGCTCGTGCCCTTCCTGATGGAAGGTATCGCAACGAACCGGGCGATGTTTCAGGCTGACGGCATCCACCCTAACGAGGATGCCCAGCCTCAATTGCTGGACAACGTGTGGCCGGCGCTGCGGCCAATGTTGAACTGAGGGTTTTCTAGGACGATCAGCCCGCGGCCTGGGCCTGGTCGCCGCGGATCACATCGGCGGCGGCGGGCGTGATATTCACCTCGTACTGCTCGCGCAGCATGCGGATCAGGGCCTCGTTTTCGGCTTGGCCCCAGGCGCCCGCCAGTTGCTGCGCCAGGCGTTCCTTGTCGGCGGCTTCGGCCTTGCCGGCTTCCACCTTTTCCAGACGCACCAGCGTGTAGTCCACGCCAGATTGCACGCCCGTGAAGGCGGGCAGCGTGCCCGACGGCAGGCGCATGACGGCGTCCAGCACCTGGCGCGACAGATCCTGCGGATTCTGGCGAGTTACCGTGATGGCGGGTCCGAAGCCTTCCGTGGCAGCGGGATTGGCCTTGTTGGCGGCCAGCGCCGCTTCACCGGCCTTCTTGGCGGCTTCGGCCGAGCGCTCGTCGAGCAGCTTGCCGCGGATGACTTCGCTGACCTTGTCCAGCGGCGGCACATGCGCCGGCTCAACGGCGGCGACGCGAACGGCCACCATCGTATCGGGCGACAGTTCGATCACACCGGAGTTCTGCTTTTCACGCAGCACGTCGGGCGAGAACAGCACCTGGCGCACACGCGGGTTGTCGAGCAGCGCGGCGTCCGGGCTGTCGGCGGCGGAACCGGGGCCGGCCTTTTCGGCGGGCAGCAGGCCCTCGCGGGTCACGCCGGAGGCGGTGCGCAGCTTCAGGCCGACGGCGTCGGCGGCCGGTTGCAGGCTGTCGCGCTGGTCGTAGACCTGCTTGTTCAGCTGGCTGGCCATTTCCGAGAAGCGTTGCGCGGCGATCTGCTTGCGGACTTCGGCGGTGATCTGGTCCTTGACCTCGGCCAGCGGCTTGATGGCGGCAGGGCTGATTTCAGTGACCTTCAGGATATGCAGGCCGAACGGGCTTTCGACCACGCCGGACACCTGGTTCTGGGCGAGGCCGAAGATGGCCTTGTCCAGCGGACCCGCCTGAGCGCCCGGGGCGATCCAGCCCAGATCGCCGCCCTTGGCGGCCGAGCCGGAGTCCTGGGAATTCTGGGCAGCCAGTTCCGCGAACTTGGCGGGATCGGCAGCGGCCTGCTTGGCGACGTCTTCCGCTTTGGCACGCGCGGCCTTGCGGGCGTCTTCCGAACCCGACGGCAGCTCGAAGAAGATGTGGCTGGCGCGGCGGCGCTCGGGCTGGCCGAAGCGGTTCTTGTTCTGTTCGTAATACGCAGCCAGGTCCTCGTCCTTGACCTGCACGCCTTGCGTGGCGGCGGCTTCGTCGAGCACCAGGTATTGGACCTGGACCTGTTCCGGCACCTGCAGCTGCTGCTTGTTGGCGTCGTACCAGGCCTGGATGTCGGCCGGCGTAACGGTGACCTGCGAACGGAAGTCGGCTGCGGAGAAGTTGCGCAGTTGAACCGTGCGGGCCTGCGTCAGCGCCGAATCGACGGCGGCCACGACTTCGGCGGGCGCGCGGGCCGACTGGCCGACGGGCTCAAGCACGCGGGCGATGGCCAGGTCACGGCGCAGGCCGGCTTCGAACGACGTCGGCGACATGCCCTGCGCGGCCAGCACCTGGCGATAGCGCTCTGGCGAGAAGCGGCCGTTGTCCTGGACTTCGGGGATGGCGGCGATCGTGTTGCGCAGCGTCTCGTCGGATACCGAGAACCGATTGTCCGCAGCCACATTGGCCAGCAGGCGCTGGTTGATGAGCTGGTTCAGCAGGCCTTCACGCAGCGCGGGCGTATCGATCACGGCCGGATCGAACTGGGCGCCCAGGCGCTGGCGGAACTGGTCAAGCTGGTTGCGGTGCGCCTGATCAAACTCGGCGCGGGAAATCGGCTGGCCAGCCACCGTCGCCAGCTCGGGCTCCCGGCTCATGAAGCTGTCATAGCCTTGAATCCCGACCAGAAAGAAGGAAGGCACGATCAAGATCAGCAGGATGAACTGCATCCAGCGCCGATGGCTGCGAATAAATTCGAACATGGAATCCCTGTTGCCGCGCTCCGGGGGTAGACGCCCGGGGCCGCACGAAAACGCATAAAAAAAGGCGAAATCGATTCGCCTCTATTCCCATACCGGTTCAAACCGGGTTCAGCGGGGCGGATTTTACCATTTCTCATTCATCGCGCGGTCATTGCGGCAGTCATTGGGCAATGCGCTGCTTCGCGGGCCATCCGTCCCCACGGATGGCGGAGTCCGTCAACCCGGGAATCCCCCATTACCGCCCCCGCGCCGCGCTCGTATCGTGGCCTGGGGTTAGCCCGCAGATCAGGGCCTGCCCGCCCGGCCGACGCACGGCCGGTTCCCCTTCCCGCCTGCAAAAAGGTCACCGACGATGCCGTTCATGCCTTCCCGCCTGCTTATCCTGAAATCCTGTGCCGCCCTGGCGTTTGTGGGCAGCGCCCACGCCGCGCAGGCCGCCCCGGTGACCAATGTGCTGGACGCGGCCAAGGGCCAGCAGCAGGCGATGCTCGACACCATGCGCGATCTGGTCAACATCGAATCGGGCAGCAAGGACGTCGAGGGCGTCGAACGCATCGCCGAACTGATCCGCGACCGGCTCAAGGCGCTTGGCGGCACCGTCGAGATCATTGCGCCGACCGACGTGTTCCGGCTGGACGACACCCCCGAGAAGGTCGGGCCGATGGTCCACGCGCAATTCAAGGGCGGCGGCAGCAAGAAGATCATGCTGATCGCCCACATGGACACCGTGTACCGCAACGGCATGCTGAAGGACCAGCCGTTCCGGATCGACGGCGACAAGGCGTACGGCCTGGGAATCGCCGACGACAAGCACGGGGTGGCGGCCATTCTGCACACCATCGCGCTTCTGAAAACCCTGAATTTTTCCGACTACGGCACGCTGACCGTGCTGATCAACGGGGACGAAGAAATCAGCTCGCCGGGCGCGCGCAGCACGATCACCCGTCTGGGCGCCGACCAGGATGCGGTCTTTTCGTTCGAGGGCGGCGGCATGGAACCGCGTCTGACGCTGGCCACCAGCGGCATCGGCGCGGCGTACCTGACCGTGCAGGGCAAGACCTCGCACGCGGGTGCCCGGCCGGAGGGCGGCGTCAATGCGCTTTACGAGCTGTCGCACCAGCTCTTGCAGCTTGACGATCTTTCCAAGCCCGACGAGGGGCTGAAGCTGAACTGGACCGTCGCCCAGGCAGGCACCAACCGCAATGTCATTCCCGGGCTGGCCACCGCGCAGGGCGACGCCCGCGCCCTGCGCGTGTCCGACTTCGACGCCCTGGCGCGCACGCTGGAAGAACGCGTCCAGAAGAAACTGCTGCCCGAGTCCAAGGTCAGCGTGAAATTCGAGGTCCGCCGCCCGCCGCTGGAAGCGACGGCGGCGTCGCGCGCCCTTGCCCAGCACGGCGTGAAGATCTACCAGGAGCTCGACCTGCCGCTGAAGGTGGTGGACCGGGCCAGCGGCGGCGGCACGGACGCGGCCTTCGCGGCGCTCAAGGCCCGCGGGCCGGTCATCGAGGGCATGGGCTTGAGCGGATTCGGCGCGCATTCGAATGACGCCGAGTACATCCTGGTCAACAGCATCGTGCCGCGCCTGTATCTGGCCACGCGCATGATCATGGACGTCTCGCAGAACAAGGTATCCTTGCAACCTGTCTCAAAAGAACCCCAAAGCAGCACCAAATGACCGCAAACCTTCCCTCCTGGCCCTACTCCCGCCACATCGCGCACCGCGGTGGCGGCCGTCTGGCGCCGGAGAACACGCTGGCCGCCATGCGCGTCGGCGCCGAACACGGCTTCACCATGTTCGAATACGACGTCAAGCTCAGCCGCGACAACGTGCTGGTGCTGATGCACGACGACGACGTCGACCGCACCTCCAACGGCAAAGGCCCCGCCGCCGCCAAGACCTACGCCGAGCTGGCCCAGCTTGATTTCGGAAGCTGGCATTCGGCGGCCTACGCCGGCGAACCGCTCCCCACCTTTGCCGCCGTCGCGCGCTACACGCTGGCCAACGGCATCGCCAGCAACGTCGAGATCAAACCCTGCCCCGGCCGCGAGGCCGAAACCGGCCGCGCCGTCGCCCTGGCGGCCCGCGATCTGTGGCAAGGCGCGGACACGGCGCCGCTGCTGTCCTCGTTTGCCGAGGAAGCCCTGGAGGCCGCCCGCCAGGCCGCGCCCGAACTGCCGCGCGCGCTGCTGGTGGAAAAGGTACCGGCCGACTGGCGCGACCGCCTTGCCAAATACGAGTGCGTGGCGCTCAACATCAACCAGAAGGACGCCACCCGCGAACTGATCGACGCCGTGCACGCCGCCGGCTACCGGATCGCGGCCTGGACCGTCAATGACCCCGAGCGCGCGCGACTGCTGCTCGACTGGGGCATCGACGGCATTTTCACCGACGAGCTGGCCGCCATCCGGCCCGCCGCCTGAGGCAGAAAGCCCCGTGTTCAGCTACCGCCACGCCTTTCACGCCGGCAACCATGCCGACGTGCTCAAGCACGCCATCCTGGTCCATACCCTGGACTACTTCAACAAGAAAGACGCCCCGTACTGGGTCATCGACACCCACGCGGGCGCCGGCCTCTACAGCCTGGACAGCGATTGGGCAGCCAAGACGTCCGAGTTCGCGGACGGCATCGGCCGCCTGTGGGAAGCGAAGGACTTGCCGCCGCTGCTGGCCGATTACGTTGCGCGCATCCGCGACTACAACACCAACGGCCGGCTGCGCCGCTATCCCGGCTCGCCCTGGCTGACGCTGGACGCGCTGCGCCCGTCCGACCGCCTGCGCCTGTTCGAGATGCACCCCACCGAAATCGACACGCTGGTCGGCAACCTGGAACACCAGGGCCGCGCCGCGCAGCGCCAGACCACGATCTACGGCGACGACGGCTTCGAGGGCGTCAAGGCGCTGCTGCCGCCGCCCACGCGGCGCGGCATGGTGCTGATCGACCCGTCTTATGAAGACAAGCACGACTACCGCCGCACCCTCCTTACCGTGAAGGAGTGCATCAAGCGCTTTGCCACCGGCACCTATGCCATCTGGTATCCCCTCGTGCAACGGCGCGAGGCCAGCGAGATGGCGCGCCATTTCGAGAACCTGAAGGTCAAGAGCTGGCTGCACGCCACCCTGACGGTCAAGAAGGCAACCATCGACGGCTATGGTCTGCACGGCAGCGGCATGTTCCTCATCAATCCGCCCTGGACGCTGCACGACGCGCTGAAAAAGGCCATGCCGTATCTGGCCCGCGAACTGGCGCAGGACGAGCGGGCCGGCTTCACGCTGCAATACCGCGAGAATCCGTTCCCGGTTCCGAAGAAGCAGTCGGACGACTGACGCGGCACCCCCTCGCCGGGGCAATGCCGCCGCGCAAACGACAAAGGGCCGCGCCTTCATGGCGCGGCCCTTTTTGCGTTCACGGCCCTTTTACATCCGCCGCGCTCAGACCGTTTCGACGTCGGCCTGGCGCAAGGCCTCCTGCGCCAGCGCCAGCTTCGAGGCGGCGTCACGCAGCGCGGTGCGCAGGCCTTCTTCGATCACGGGGTGGTAGAACGGCATTTCCAGCATGCGCGCCACCGTAAGCTCCTGCTGGACGGCCCAGGCCAGCAGGTGACCGATGTGCTCAGCGCTGGGACCGATCATCTCGGCGCCCAGAAAGCGCCCCGTTTCGATGTCGGCGTACACGTGCAGCATGCCGCGGTTCTTCAGCATGACGCGCGAACGGCCCTGGTCGCTGAAATCGACCGCGCCGGTGACGAACGTGCCGGGCACCAGCTTCGCATGCCCCGCGCCGACCAGCGCGATCTGCGGATCCGAGAACACCACGCCCAGCGGCGCACGCCGCAGGCCCTGGCGCACCTCGGGAAAGCGCGCCGCGTTTTCACCGGCAATTCGGCCTTCGTCGGCGGCCTCGTGCAAGAGCGGCGCGTCGGCGTTGGCGTCGCCAGCAATGAAGATGGACGAGCTGCCCGCCTGCATCGTCAGCCGGTCAAACTGCGGCACGCCTTGCGCGTTCAGCGTCAGCGACGTGTTTTCCAGCCCCAGGCCATCGACGTTGGCGCGGCGGCCCGTGGCGACCAGCGCATAGTCGAAGCGTTCGGTGCGCTCACTGTTGTCCAGCGCCACGTAACGCACTTCCACCTCGTCGCCGACGCGGCTCGTCTCCAGGACGCGGGCGTCCGTATCCAGGTAGAACTCGCGTTGGAAGATCTTGCGGGCAGTCTGGCGCACCTGCGGATCGCTGATTCCGCCCAGGCTGCCGCTCATGCCGAACACGCGCACTTCCACGCCCAGGCGGGCGAGCGCCTGGCCAAGTTCCAGCCCGATCACGCCGGGGCCAAAGACCGCGACGCGGTTCGGCAGGTCGTCCCACGCGAACACGTCATCGTTCACGACGAGGCGGTCGCCCAGCGCGCGAAAAGGCGGCGGCACGGACGGGCGCGAGCCGGTGGCGATCACGACGCGCGAGGCCTGGATTTCGGTATGGTCGTCCACGCGCAGCACGGTGTCGGACACGAACTTCGCATAGCCGCGCACCTTGTCTTCGGCGGGAATGTTCTCCACGCCCTCGACCACGAAGCCCACGAAACGGTCACGCTCGCGCTTGACCCGGTCCATGACCTCGGCGCCGTCGACCGTGATCTCTCCGCCGACGTGCACGCCGAACGCATCGGTGTGCGCTGCCGCGTGGGCCGCTTCGGCCGCCGCGATCAGCAGCTTGGACGGCATGCAGCCGACCCGGGCGCAGGTCGTGCCATAAGGGCCGCCTTCGATAAGCAGCGCGCGCTTGCCGGCCGCCTTGGCGGCGCGATAAGCGGCCAGCCCTGCGGTGCCGGCGCCGATGACAGCAATGTCGGTATGCAGCGTCTTCATGATTGGGAGTCCCCCGTTTGTCGCGTAATGATCAGAATGTGAAGGCAAATTCCGCCTTGTTGCGTGCCCTCGAGGCGAACGCCGTCCTGCGTCCTTGTTGCGGACGCACGGCGCCGGTGCGAGGGCGCGAAAGAAGGGAAACTTGCGGGAATGGCGCGGCGGCAACGTTGCCGGCCCATGCGCCGGAAAGTGCGGCGGCCAGCGCGGCGGCCAGTACGGAATCAACCGCCGCGCGTCCGGGTGACCGGGCGGGGGCCATGCCCCCTGCCCGGCCGTCTCGCCGGTCTATCAGGCGAAATGCGCCTTCAGGTCTTCCAGGCCGCCGATCAGGGCGCCGTTGATGAACACCTGCGGAGCGGTGCCCTTGCCGGACACGGCGCCGATCACGCGGCCGCGGACCTTGTTTTCCAGCGGGATCTCGATCGGGGCGTAGCCCTTGCTGTCCAGCAGCGCCTTGGCTTCGACGCAGAACGGGCAACCCGGCTTGGAGAACACCACGACCTGGTCGGGCTTCTTGGCCGACGGCGCAAAGTGGGCCAGCATGGTGTCGGCGTCCGACACTTCAAACGGATCGCCTTCCTTTTCCGGCTCGATGAACATCTTTTCGACGACACCGTCCTTGACCAGCATGGAATAGCGCCAGCTACGCTTGCCGAAGCCCAGGTCGCTCTTGTCGACCAGCATGCCCATGCCTTCGGTGAAGGCGCCGTTGCCGTCGGGCAGCAGCGTGATGTTGGCCGATTCCTGGTCCTTGGCCCATTCGTTCATGACGAAGGTGTCGTTGACCGACACGCAGACGACGCTATCCACGCCGGCGGCGAAGAAGGCGGGAGCCAGTTCGTTGTAGCGCGGCAGGTGGGTGGACGAGCAGGTCGGCGTGAAAGCGCCGGGAAGCGAGAAGACCACGACGGTCTTGTTCTTGAACAGGTCGTCAGTCGTGACCTTCTTCCACGTGTTGTCCTCACGAACGGGGAACGTCACATTCGGAACACGTTGGCCTTCGCGGTTTTGCAGCATTCGATTCTCTCCTTGGTTTGCTAACTTAAGTGGCGGGTTTCTGGCCCGCCATGAAAAGAATCATAAATCTCAACTATCAACCAATCCAATTTAATTAATTTAATTGATTGATAGCTAAAGCTCATAAGTTAATTCATAGCGAAAGATTGACGCTATCACAGTACGGGATGCGTGTCTTCACACACGCGCCGGCTCGTACCCTGCGTCGCGGATGGCGGCTTCTACCTTGTCGGCCTGGTCGGTGCCCGTGATGGTGACGCGGTGCGTGGGCAGATCCGCGACTACCACGGCGCCCGGAACAGCCTCGTTCACGGCGCCGGTGATGGTCTTGACGCAATGGCCGCAGGTCATGTCGGGCACTTGGAAGGCGATGCTCATGGTTTTCTCCAGAAGGTTGACGGGCGGCGCTTGAGCCACCATGTCCGGCAGGTTAAACGTTCCCATCATGTCAAGGTCAAGCGTAGAATGGCGCTTGACCTTCCCATAATGGGAAGGATGAAACTGGGCGCTCCCATCCAGACCGAGATAGTCATGCACGCAGCACGCTCGTCCTCATTTTCCGAATTGGAACTCGCCATCGAAGGCATGACCTGCGCATCATGCGTCAAGCGCGTGGAAAAAGCCCTGTCGAATGTTCCCGGCGTTGCGCAAGCGCAAGTCAACCTTGCGACTGAGCGCGCGCGGGTCTCGTTCGATCCGTCTGCCGCCGAGCCGCAGGCATTGGTCGCCGCCGTCGGCAAGATGGGCTACGAGGCGCGTCCGATCGCCGCCCAGGATGACCACGCCGAACGGCAGTCGCAGGCGCGCGACGCCGAGGCACATCGCCTGCAACGCGCATTCATCGCCGCGTTGGTCCTGACGTTGCCCGTGTTTGCGCTGGAGATGGGATCGCACCTGATTCCCGCCATGCACCACTGGGTGCTGGACACGATTGGCCAGCAGAACAGCTGGCTGCTGCAGTTCGTGCTGACCACCGCCGTGCTGGTGTGGCCGGGACGGCAGTTCTTCACCAAGGGGCTTGTGGCGTTGTGGCGCCGCGCGCCCGAAATGAATTCTCTGGTGGCGCTGGGCGCGGGCGCGGCCTGGGGCTATTCGGTTGTCGCCACCTTTGCGCCGGGGTTGCTGCCAGACGCGGCGCGCAATGTGTATTTCGAGGCCGCCGCGGTCATCGTCACGCTGATCCTGCTGGGCCGCATGCTGGAAGCGCGCGCCAAGGGCAAGACCGGCGCGGCCATCAAGCGGCTGATCGGCTTGCAGCCACGCACCGCGCGCGTGCTGCGCGACGGCCAGGCGCAGGACATCGAGATCGAACGCGTGCGCACCGGCGACATCGTGATGGTGCGGCCGGGCGAGAAGATTCCGCTGGACGGCGACATCATCGAAGGCAGCTCGTACGTCGACGAATCCATGCTGACGGGCGAGCCCGTGCCGGTGGAAAAGCAGCCGGGCATGCAGGCCACCGGCGGGACGCTGAATACGTCGGGCAGCTTTACGTTGCGCGTCACGCACACCGGCTCGGACACCATGCTGGCCCGGATCATCCGCATGGTTGAAGCCGCCCAGGGCGCGAGGCTGCCGATCCAGGCGATGGTGGACCAGGTGACCGCCTGGTTCGTGCCGGCGGTCATGGCGGCCGCCCTGCTCACCTTCCTGGCGTGGTTCTTCCTGGGTCCCGAGCCGGCGCTGTCGCATGCGCTGGTCAACGCGGTGGCCGTGCTGATCATTGCCTGCCCGTGCGCGATGGGACTGGCCACGCCTACGTCCATCATGGTGGGCACCGGGCGCGCCGCCGAGATGGGCGTGCTGTTCCGTCAGGGCGACGCGTTGCAGACGCTCCGCGACGTCAACGTGGTGGCCTTCGATAAGACGGGCACGCTGACGTTGGGCAAACCCACGCTGACCGAATTGGAGCCGTCGCCGGGCCAGGATGCGCAACAGGTCCTGCAGTGGGTGGCCTCGGTGCAGGCGCGCTCCGAGCATCCGATCGCGCTGGCCATCGTGGCCGCGGCTGCCGAACGCAAGATAGAACTGCTGCCGGCCGAAGGCTTTGCCGCGATCACCGGCGCGGGCGTCGAAGCCACAGTGTCGGGCCGCACGGTGCTGGCGGGCGCGGCGCGCCTGATGGCCGAACGCGGCGTCGACGTCAGCGCATTCGGCGCGCGTGCCGCTGACTGGGGCAACGAAGGCAAGACGCCGATCTACGTCGCCATCGACGGCCAGGCGGCCGCCATGATGGCCGTGACGGACCCGGTCAAGCCCTCGGCCGTATCCGCCATTGCCGCACTGCACGCGCAGGGCCTGAAGACCGCCATGATCACGGGCGACAACCGCCACACCGCGCAGGCGGTCGCGCGCCAACTGGGCATCGACGAAGTGCGCGCCGAGGTGCTGCCGGACGGCAAGGTGGAGGCTATCGGCACGCTGCGCGAAGGCGGCCGCAAGGTGGCGTTCGTGGGCGACGGCATCAACGATGCGCCCGCGCTGGCCGCGGCGGACACCGGCATCGCAATCGGCACCGGCACGGACGTGGCGATCGAGGCGGCGTCCGTCGTGCTGATGGCCGACGACCTGCACGGCGTGCCCAACGCCATCGCGCTCAGCCGCGCCACGCTGGCCAACATCCGGCAAAACCTGTTCTGGGCATTCGCCTACAACGCGGCGCTGATTCCGCTGGCCGCGGGCGCGTTGTATCCGGCTTTCGGCTTGTCGCTGTCGCCGATCTTCGCGGCGGGCGCGATGGCGCTGTCCAGCGTCTTCGTGCTGGGCAATGCGCTGCGCCTGAAGGCATTCCGTCCGCGCGGGAGGCAAGCATGAACATCGGACAAGCCGCCAAGGAGTCCGGCATCTCGGCAAAGATGATCCGCTATTACGAGAGCATCGGCCTGATCGGCCCGGCCGTGCGTACGGATTCCGGCTACCGCGTCTACAGCGAACACGACGTGCACACGCTGCGCTTCGTGCGCCGCGCGCGCGATCTGGGTTTTTCCGTGGAGCAGATGAACGAGCTGCTGGCCCTTTGGCAGGACCGCAGCCGCGCCAGCGCGGACGTCAAACGCATTGCGCTGGAGCACATCGAGGAACTGGAGCGCAAGGCCGAGGCGCTGCGCGAAATGGCCGCCACGCTCAAGCATCTGGCGCAGCATTGCCATGGCGACGAGCGGCCCGACTGCCCCATTCTCGAGAACCTGGGCTGCTCGCACTGAATGTTCGCACTGCATGTGCGCAGTACATGTACGCAGAACACGTACGCACTACATGCGTCGCACTACAGCCACGCGGCGGGATACGCCCGCCGCGGGAAACGCCCGCCGCTGCCGTTTACTGGTCCGCCTGCGCCTCGGCGGCGACGCGGGCCTCGTAGGCCTCGGTGGCCGCCTGCTTGGCCGCCGCCTTTTCAGCCGCCGCGGCAAGCTTGGCTTCCTCGGCGGCAGCCGCATCGGCCGCTGCCTGGATCGCGCGCTGACGAGCGCGTTCCTTCGCTTCCAGCACGCCCGCGGCGTCCAACGTTTCGAACACGGCGATGGATTCGACGTGGCCCGTGTGCGGGAACATGTTGATCACGCCCGCGCTCTTGAGCACGTAGCCGCCTTCATGGACCAGGATGGATGCGTCGCGCGCCAAGGTGCCGGGATTACAGGACACGTAGACGATGCGGCGCGGACGCTCTTCGTACGTCAGGTCGGACAACGCTTGCGACACCGCGTGGGCGCCTTCGCGCGGCGGATCGATCAGCATGCGATCGAAGTAGCCCAGGCTGCGCAGCCAGGTCGCGTCGACTTCAAAGAGGTTCAGCGTGGCAAAGCTGGTGCGGTCGCCCAGGCCGTGGCGCGATGCCGCATCGAAGGCGCGATCGGTCAGCGCCTTGCTGCCTTCCACACCCACGGCTTCGCGGCCTTGCGTGGCGAGCGGCAGCGTGAAGTTGCCCAAGCCACAGAACAGATCGGCCACGCGGTCGGTGGGCTGCACGTCCAGGAGTTTGAGCGCGCGCGACACCATCGCGCGGTTGATGGCGTGGTTGACCTGCGTGAAATCGGTGGGCCGGTACGGCATGCGCAGGCCGAATTCCGGCATGGTGTAGGACAGCGCGTCGTTGTGCTCGGGCTCCAGCGCGTGCACCGTCTCCGGCCCCTTGGACTGCAGCCACCACTGCACGTCGTGCTTGGCCGCGAAGGCGCGCAGGATGGCAATGTCGCCGTCGGTCAGCGGCAGCAGATGGCGCAGCACCAATGCCGTCACGCCTTCGCCAAGCGCCACCTCGATCTGGGGCATGCGGTCGGGCGCGGACATGGACGCGATCATTTCGCGCAGCGGGATCAGCAGATTGCTGACGTGGCGCGGGAGCACATGGCATTCGCGCATGTCGGCCACGAAGCTGCTCTTGCGCTCGTGAAAGCCCACGAGCACTCCGCCCTTCTTGGGCACCACACGCACCGACAGGCGCGCGCGATAGCGGTAGCCCCAGGTCGGACCCTGCAGCGGGGGCAGGATCAGCGCCGGGCGCAGCTTGCCGACATGCCAGAACGTGTCTTCGAGCGCGCGCTGCTTGATCGCCACCTGCGTGGTGGGTTCCAGGTGCTGCATCGCACAGCCGCCACAGACGCCAAAATGCGGGCAGCGAGGCACCACGCGTTGCGATGAGGGGCGCAGCACCTCGTCGACACGGGCGGTTTCATAGGAAGGCTTGCGGCGCAACGTGACCGCGGTGACCCGTTCGCCCGGCAAGGCGCCTTCCACGAAAATGACCTTCCCGTCGCGACGGGCGATCCCCCTGGCTTCCAGGTCCAGGGATTCGATACTCAAAACGTCAGACATCTCACGCAGTCCAGAATTGCACGCAACCCATGATTGTAGAAGGTCTTCGTGCAATCCCGGAAATCGGCGTTGATGGGGCCGGAGCGGCGCCGTTCAGGGCGCCGCAACCGCCATCAGAACGAGCGCGCCACCGAGAAGACGGCGCCGATGCGGCCCGACGGGTGGCCGTACTTGGTGGGCAGCCAGTTGTCCTTGGTGGCGCCGACGGCCGCCAGGCCGAGGATCCAGCCTTTCAGGTCCTTGGTCACGCCCACCTTGTAGTCGACGTAGTGGCCGATGGAATCGCCGTCCATGTTGGTCTGGTTCTTGAGCTTCTGGTAGCCGAGGTGGCCCAGCAGTCCCCAGCCGTCGCCCAGGTCGAACGTGGCGGTTCCGTCCAGATACCAGGTGCCCTTGCTGTCCGGCGTGCTGAAAAAGTCGCTGGGCGTATACGAATACTTGAGGCTGTAGTTGCCGTAGGACGCGCCCAGATAGAGGTCCGTGTTGTTGTAGTTGCCGCCCTTGGGGG
The DNA here is from genome assembly GCF_002966795.1 of Achromobacter spanius. Taxonomy (GTDB): domain Bacteria; phylum Pseudomonadota; class Gammaproteobacteria; order Burkholderiales; family Burkholderiaceae_B; genus Achromobacter; species Achromobacter spanius_D. The sequence continues at coordinate 2,852,843 of NZ_CP023270.1, read as the reverse complement.
AACTGGAGCCGGGATAGTAGTAGTGCAGCACGCCCGCATCCAGCGTGAAGCCGCCGCCCACATCGCCCTTCCAGCCGCCGTAGAAGTCCATTTCCAGGTTGCCGTCGGTGAAAACGAAGCTGGAGACGTTGGAGTTCCAGTTGCCCAGGTAGAAGCCCGAGCTGTGGTTCAGATCGAACCCCAATTGGACGGCAGGACGGAAGTCGGTCTGGGAATAGCCCCGGAACCGGTAGTCGCTGACGATGGTGGCATTACCGCTGAGCGAGAAGCCGCCCCCCAGATCGGTGGGTTCGGCTTGCGCCACCCCTGCAAAACAAGCAGCAAGCGCAAAAGGCAAGGCTAGCAACGTCTTCTTCATGGTGCGAGAGTCCTGATCGGATTGTCGAAAAAGCGGACGGCGCATGGCGCATCCGGCTGGCCGGCCTAGCTGCAGGGGTACTGCCGGCTCACCTTCTCTCAAGCAATGTCCATGCCAGGTTTCGACGCCATGACAGCGCGATGACAGCGCCCGTCCCGCGCGCGGTGGCGCACGGCCATGCACCACGCTGGTGCCCTGTTGTGGGGCGCAGCCGGGGCGGATGCGTCAAAACGGGGAATCCGCAGCCGCGGGTTCATTGGGGCGGGACGACAAAAAACCCCGGCACGCGCGCGGCGTGCCGGGGTTGGAGTTGGCTGTCGTTGGCCTGGGTTGGCCTAGCTAGCCTTAGTTGGCCTTGGGCGGTGCGGGCGGCGGAACGTCGCCAGCCGCGGGGGCACCCGGCTTGCCGGCACGGCCCTTCTCGCCATGGCGGGCTTCCATCTTGGCGTGGCGCTCGGCCATGCGGGCTTCGCGCTCCTTGACGATCTTGGTCACCTGGCCGCGCTGCGTGTCGTTCAGGCTATCCCAGACGGCCAGCCATTGGTCACGCACCTGCTTGGCCTGCGGGCCGAACGCGTCGCGGCGCTTTTCCGACTGCTCAATGAGCGCGCGGGGATCGAGCTTGCCGCTGTCGAGCTGCGACTTGAGCAGGTCATGGCGCTTGCCGCCGTCGGCGCGCATCGCTTCGTGCAGGCCGCGCTGCCCTTCCTGGGCGGTCTTGAACAGGGCTTCCTGCTTGGCGTCGAGCTTCAGCTCGGCAACCTGGGCCTTGGACACGGGGCCCAGACCGGGGATGAGCAGGCCGTCACGCATGCCCTTGTGGAAACCACCGCCGCGATGGCCTTCGTGCATGGCGGCCGGACCGCCCTCGGCGGGAGGAGGAGGCGCAGCCATTGCGGAGCCAGCCGCGAAACCGCTCGACGCGGCGACGATAGCAAGGACGGCCAAATTGGAGCGGATAGCGAATCGGGACATGAAGGTCTCCTGAAAGTGAAGAAAGCGAGGCCATTGTGCGATCCGCCTGGTTTCATCCAGGTTTCGTTTACGGCCGTCTTGTTTCAGTCGATTGCTTGCCCTGCAGACGCGAGAACGGGGCCATGAAGGCCCCGTCGGCGTGCCCTGCCCCCTACGCATTGGCAAGGGTTCAGGCTGGTTGCCCGCGCGGATCAGCCCGCGTCCCAGGCCGCCATGTATTCCTTCCAGTGCGGCGCATCGCTGGCCGAGAGCGTGTCGCGCACCAGCGCGATTTCGGCCTCGTAGGCGGTGCGGTCGAGTTCACCGCGCAGGAAACGGAAGCGGCAAAACACCAGCCACGTATTGACCACGTCGGTTTCGCAATAGGCCCGCACCTCGTCGGCGCGGCCCGTGCTCCATGCCTCCCAAACCTTGCTGCCGTCCATCCCGAGCTTGCCGGGAAAGCCGCAAAGCTTGGCCAGTTCGTCGAGCGGCGCATTGGCGCGGCCGTTGTACTTGGCCAGCACGTCCATCAGATCGACGTGACGCGTGTGGTAGCGGGAGATGTAGTTGTTGAACTTGAAGTCGCGGTCTTCTTCGCCCATGTCCCAGTAGCGCGGCGCCGGAACGCCCTGGATCAGGCTGCGGTAATGCAGCACGGGCAGGTCAAAGCCCGAGCCGTTCCAGCTGACGAGCTTGGGCGTGTAGCGTTCGATGGTCTTGAAGAAGCCCGCGAGCAAGGCCGCTTCGGGATCGTCGGGCTGGCCCAGCGTCTTGACGCGAAAGCCCTGGTCGTCGCGGAACACGCAGCCCACCACCGCCACCTTGTGCAGATGCAGCGGCAGGAAATCGTGGCCCACGGCCTCGCGCCGCGCGGTCAGCGCGCGCTCGACCACTTCGTGGTCGGGCACGTCGGCACCCCAGCCGTTGAGCTTGCGCAGCCCGTCGGCGTCGGGGATGGTTTCGAGGTCGAATACCAGGGTGGGCGTCATTTGGGCGGCAGGTATTGCATCGGGTCCACCGGCGTGCCCTGGCGGCGGATTTCAAAGTGCAGGCGGGGCGAGGTGGTGTCGCTCTGGCCGAGTTCGGCGATCTTGGCGCCGCGCTTGACCGTCTGGCCGGTCTTCACGAGCAGCGCACGGTTGTGCGCATAGGCCGTGATGAAGCCGTTCTGGTGCTCGACGATGATGAGGTTGCCCAGGCCGCGCACGCCATTGCCGCTGTACTTGACCAGGCCATCGGCCGCGGCGGTGATCGGGTCGCCCAGCGCGCCGGCGATGTCGATGCCCTTGCTGCTGGCATTGAAGGCCTGCACGATCTGGCCGTTGGCCGGCCAGGCCCAGTTGATGACGCCTGCGTCGGCCGCACGCGTGGCCGGCTTGGTGTCGACCGGCGCCGGAGGCGGCGTGGGCGTGGCATCAGGTGCGGGCGTGGTGGCCGCGGGCGTTTCGGGCTGGTCGAGCGGACGTGGCTGCGGCCGGTTGCTGGCGATCGGCGCGGTCTGCGCGCCGCCGCCGGTGGCGCTGCCGGACATGCGCAGCACCTGCCCCACCGAGATCTGGTTGGGGTCGCTGATGTTGTTCCAGCGCTTGATGTTTTCGATGTCGACGTTGTTGGCGCGGGCGATCTTGTAGAGCGTGTCGCCCGGCTTGACCACATAGCTGCCGGACGTGGCCGTCGGCGCGGGTTGCCCGCCGGTCATGTCGACCACCGGGGCACGAGTACCTTTGGATGCGCAGCCGGCCAGGATGGCGAGGCTGAGGACCCCCACTGCGAAGAGCGGGCGGCGAAGGCGCGTCATGGACGCGCCAAAATTCATATCGGTCAGTTGCAACTGCCCGTTGAGCATACGTTTCTCCTGTCGCTCAAGATTGTATTCCGGACCGTAGCGGCACAAAGCGCACGGCCTCTAGTTCGGTTCTTTTCCAGCTTGCCGCGCCCGTGCGTTCGATCAGAACCAGGCGCTGGTTCGAGCCCCCTTCGGGAGCGATGAGACGGCCTCCCGGAGCAAGCTGCGTCAGCAGCGCTTGCGGGATGGCCAGACCTGCGGCAGCCACAACGATAGCATCGAACGGCGCCACGCCGGGCAGCCCCAAGGTGCCGTCTCCATAGATGAGCCGGATCCTTGTGGTGAGCCGCAAGGCGCGTAAATGCTCGCGCGCCAGCTCGTACAACCCGCGTATGCGTTCGATGGTGTGGACGTCGCGCACGAACTGCGCGAGCACCGCGGCCTGGTATCCGCAACCGGCGCCGACCTCGAGCACACGGGTGGGTGCGCGGTCTTCGCAAGCAGCCGCGATCATACGCGCCACAACCCATGGCTGGGAAATGGTTTGCGAGTGACCGATGGGCAAGGCCGCGTCTTCGTACGCGCGGCTGGCAAGGGCCTCGTCCACGAACAGGTGGCGCGGCACGGCGGCCATGGCATTCAACACGCGTTCGTCGGTGATGCCTTGCGTGCGCAGGCGCTGCACCATGGCCTGGCGCAGCCGTTCGGAGTTCAAACCCAGGTTGCCGCCCGCTTGGGGCAGCGGGGCTTGCGCCTGCCGCTGCAAGGTGGCGGCCGAGATGCGCGTGTTGCTGTTGGCCGGCGTATAGCCCGGACTCAGGCGGCCGGCGTCGTGGCGGGCCGGGCTGCTGCGGCCGGCGCCGGGCGTGATGTCCGGTTGGCTTATCCGTTTGCGCATAGCGGCTCTGCCCAGGTGCGGATCTCGTCAAGCTGGCTGTGCTGGGTCAGGTCCAGGCGCAACGGCGTGACGGACACGATGCCCTGCTCGACGGCGTGGAAGTCCGTGCCGGGCGTGGCGTCGGCGGCCAGGCCGACCGGTCCGATCCAGTAGACCGTGTCGCCATAGGGCGTGGTGGTGCGCACGACGGGTTGCGACGGATGCCGCTTGCCCAGCCGCGTGACCGCAAACCCGTGCATGTCTTCGAAACGGCGGCTCGGGATGTTGACGTTGAGCAGCACCGGTGCCGCGAGCGGCTGGGCCAGATGGCGCTCGACCACCTGGCGGGCGGCGCGCGCGGCCGAGTCGATGTGCTCCCAGCCCTTTTCCGCCAGCGAGAACGCGATGGCGGGGATGCCGAACAGATACCCTTCGCTGGCGGCGGCGACGGTGCCCGAATAGAGGGTGTCGTCGCCCATGTTGGCGCCGTTGTTGATGCCGGACACGACCAGGTCGGGACGCGTATCCATGAGACCGGTCAGCGCGACGTGCACGCAATCGGACGGGGTGCCGTTGACGGCGATGAAGCCGTTGGAGGCGGTGCGCACCGACAGTGGCCGGTTCAGCGTGAGCGAGTTGGAGGCGCCGCTGTGGTTGGTCTCGGGCGCGACGACGGTCAAATCGCCCAGCCCCTCCAGCGCCGCTACCAGCGCTTCAAGGCCGGGGGCCGAGTAGCCATCATCGTTCGAAACCAGAATTCGCATTGTGCATCCGAAAGAAAATAAAACGCGGGTGACGTTGCGGATTGTACCCGGGGTAGAATCCGCAGCCATTACTACAACAACGGATTCCCTTCCCATGGCGATAACCGAACCCTCCCTGGCGATTTCCGTCGCGCTTGTCGTGCTGGCCTACCTGATCGGCTCCGTGCCGTTCGCCGTGGTGGTCAGCAAGCTGATGGGTCTGCAGGACCCCCGCAGCTACGGGTCCAAGAACCCCGGCGCGACCAATGTGCTGCGCACCGGCAACAAGACCGCCGCCGCGCTGACGCTATTGGGGGACGCCGCCAAGGGATGGTTCGCGATCTGGCTGGCCGAGAGGCTGGCGCCCGGCATCGGCCCGGTCGCCCTCGCCTGCGTGGCGCTGGCCGCCTTCATCGGCCATCTGTACCCCGTGTTTCTGGGATTCAAGGGCGGCAAGGGCGTGGCGACCGCGCTGGGCGTGCTGGTGGCAATCCAGCCCTGGCTGGCCGTCGCCACCGCGGCAACCTGGCTGATCATCGCCATTTTCTTCCGCTATTCGTCGCTCGCCTCGCTGGTGGCCGCGTTCTTCGCCCCGGTGTACTACGTGTTCGGATCCGGGCTGGCCTGGCAGGCGCAGCCGGCCCTGGGCGTGGCGCTGGCGATCATCGGCATCCTGCTTTTCTACCGCCACCGCGCCAACATCGCCCGGTTGATCCAGGGCACCGAAAGCCGTATCGGCAGCAAGAAGAAGTAATCCCCACGCGATGGGGGCGATCAGATGGGTGGAACACACGGGCGGCCTGGCCGCCCGTTTTCATTTCAGGCGATATCGGCCAGATCCCAGCGCGGCTTGACCGTGAAGCTGTGAGCGCTGGCGTCCAGCGTTGCCAACCCGGCCTTCACCCGCTCGGCCGCCGCGAACGCGATCATGGCGCCGTTGTCGGTACACAGTTCCAGCGGCGGGAAGTACGCGCGCGCCTTGAGCGGCTTGAGCGCGGCATCGAGCTTGGCGCGCAGGAGCTGGTTGGCCCCCACCCCGCCAGCGACGACCAGCCGGCGCAGCCCGGTCTGCTTCAACGCGCGGATGGACTTGGCCGCCAGCACCTCGACGATGGCCGCCTGCGTGGCCGCAGCCAGGTCCGCGCGGGTCTGTTCGTCCAGAGCGCCATTTTGCTCGGCCGCCTTGACGCGGGTCAGCACGGCCGTTTTCAGACCACTGAAGCTGAAGTCCAGGTCGCCGCTGTGCAGCATGGGGCGCGGCAGATCAAAGCGCGAGGCGTCGCCGCTGCCGGCCAGCCGGGACAGCGCCGGTCCGCCCGGATAACCCAGGCCCATGAGCTTGGCGGATTTATCGAAAGCCTCGCCCGCGGCGTCGTCCAGCGTTTCGCCCAGCAGTTCGTAACGGCCCACGCCGTCCACGCGCATGAGCTGGGTGTGTCCGCCGGACACCAGCAAGGCGATGAAGGGAAACTCGGGCCGGGGATCGGCCAGCATCGGCGACAGCAGATGGCCTTCGAGGTGATGGATGCCGATGGCCGGCAAGCCGCGCGACCAGGCGAACGACTGCGCGACGCTGGCGCCGACCAGCAAGGCGCCGGCGAGACCCGGCCCGGCCGTATAGGCCACGGCGCCGATGTCGGACATCTGCAGGCCCGCGTCTTGCAGCACCTGGCGAGTCAGCGGCACCACACGGCGGATGTGGTCGCGCGAGGCAAGTTCCGGCACCACGCCCCCATATTCCTGGTGCATGGCGATCTGGGTGTGCAGCGCGTGCGCGAGCAGGCCGCGTTCCGTACAGACGGCTGCGACGCCGGTTTCGTCGCAGGAGCTTTCAAAGCCGAGAATGATCATGGCGGCAGAGTTTACAACTGATGCGAAAATACGCAGGTTCTTGAATGGGACGGGGCTTTCCGCCCCGCCCGCCACAACCTGAAAATCCTGCAAAAACCCTGGGGACTCGAATGCTGGAGAAGCTATTCAAGCTGCGTGAGCACGGCACGACCGCAAGAACGGAAGTCGTGGCCGGCCTGACGACATTCCTGACGATGTCGTACATCATCTTCGTCAATCCTGACATCCTGTCCTCGACGGGCATGGACCGAGACGCGGTCTTCGTCGCGACCTGCCTGGCCGCCGCACTGGGCTCGCTGGTGATGGCGTTCATCGCCAACTGGCCGATCGGCATGGCGCCGGGCATGGGCCTGAACGCCTTCTTTGCCTTCACCGTGGTCAAGACCATGGGCTACACCTGGGAACAGGCGTTGGGCGCGGTGTTCATCTCGGGCATCATCTTCCTGTTCCTGACGATATCCGGCATCCGGGTCTGGCTGGTCAAGGGCATCCCGCATTCGCTGCGCAGCGCCATTGCGGCCGGCATCGGGCTGTTTCTGGCCATTATCGCGCTATCCAGCGCCGGAATCGTGGTCGCGCATCCGGCCACCAAGGTCACGCTGGGCAACCTCACCACGCACGGTCCGCTCTTTGCCATCCTGGGCTTTTTCGTGATCGCGTCGCTGGACGCACTGCGCGTGCGCGGCGCCATCCTGATCGGCATCATCGTCGTCACGGTGCTGTCGATGGTGATGGGCTACAACGAGTTCAAGGGCATCTTTTCGGCGCCGCCCAGCCTGTCGCCCACGCTCTTCAAGCTGGACATCATGGGCGCGCTGCATTCCGGCTTTGTGCACGTGATTCTGGTGTTCGTGCTGGTCGAAGTGTTCGACGCCACCGGCACGCTGGTGGGCGTGGCCAAGCGCGCCGGCCTGGTGCCCGAAGACCGCCCCAATCGCCTGGGCCGCGCCTTGTTTGCGGACAGCACCGCCATCGTGGCGGGCTCGATGCTGGGCACCAGCAGCACCACCGCCTACGTCGAAAGCGCCTCCGGCGTGCAGGCTGGCGGGCGCACCGGCATGACCGCACTGATCGTGGGCCTGCTGTTCCTGGCCGCGCTGTTCATCTCGCCGCTGGCGGGCGCCGTGCCGGCCTACGCCACCGCACCTGCCCTGCTCTATGTCGCCGGCCTGATGATGCGCGAGCTCATCGACATCGACTGGAACGACGTCTGCGAAGCCACGCCGGCCGCGCTGACCGCGCTGGTCATGCCGTTCACGTACTCCATCGCCAACGGCATTGCGTTCGGCTTCATCAGCTACGTGGTGCTCAAGACCGCCACCGGCAAGATGCGCGACGTGCACCCGGCGACGTGGCTCGTGGCCGTGCTGTTCGTGATCCGCTACGCGTTCTTCCCGGAGTAAGCGGACCAACGCGCTGTTCATGAAATGCCGCCGCGGGCCAAGCCTTGCGGCGGTTTTTTATTTGGCGGCGGTCCACACCGCCAGTTGGTAGCCGTCCAGATCCGTGAAGTGGAAGCGGCTGCCGCCCGGAAAGGTGAACTCGTCACGGCTGATGCGACCGCCCGCGGCCGTGATGCGTTGCCGGATCGCGGCAAGGTCGTCGGCGTACAGGATTACAAGCGGACCGCCCGGACGCACTGCCTCGCCCGTCGTGAATCCGCCCCTCAGGCGGCCGTCCGTGAATTCGGTGTACGTGGGGCCGAAATCCGTGAACGTCCATCCGAAGACCTCGCCATAGAAGCGCTTGCTGCGCGCGATGTCCGCGACGTTGAATTCGATGTTGTCGATCTGGTTGTTGTTGCCGCTGGCGCCCATGCGCGTCTCCTGTGTCGTGAAAGACAAAGCCGCGGCAATTCCAGGCCGCGAGTCCGGCTGCTATTGTAGGGATCGGAAAAATCAATCAACCCGGCCAAGGGCATGGTTGCTGGCGGGCGCGGTTGAATTCGCCGATACACTCCCCATGTAGATCAGCATATGGAGTACATTTTGCGCCCTTCCCCTTTCATTTCCGCGCTGCCGGCCTGTTCCTTCGCAGCGGAGGCGCACGCATGAGCGCCCTGGCGAACATCCCCTTTTCCGTGCTGGACCTGGCCCCGATTGTGCAGGGGCGCGATGCCGCGGACGCGTTCCGCAATACGGTCGCGCTGGCGCAGCACGTGGAGCAGCTGGGCTACAACCGGTTCTGGCTGGCCGAGCACCACAACATCAATGGCATCGCCAGCAGCGCCACGGCTGTGCTGATCGGCCACGTGGCCGGCCACACCCGCACGCTGCGCGTCGGCTCGGGTGGCGTCATGCTCCCCAACCACGCGCCGCTGATCATCGCCGAACAGTTCGGCACGCTTGAAACCCTGTACCCCGGCCGCATCGACCTGGGCCTGGGCCGCGCGCCCGGCAGCGACGGCGCCACGCAACAGGCGCTGCGCCGCAGTCCGCGCAGCGGTCTTGAATTTCCAGCCCTGGTCGAGGAGCTGCGCGGTTTTCTGGCCCCGTCGCGCCCCGGCCAGCCCGTGCGCGCCATCCCCGGCGAAGGCCTGGACGTGCCGATCTGGCTGCTCGGCTCCAGCGACTTCAGCGCGCGCATGGCGGCTGAACTTGGCTTGCCCTTCTCGTTTGCCGGACACTTCTCGCCGGAAGGCATGGCCGCGATGCGCTTGTACCGCCACTTGTTCAAGCCGTCCGAGACGCTGGCGCGCCCCTACTCGATGATCGGCGTGCCGGTCATTGCCGCCGAAACCGACGAGGCCGCGCGCTTTCTGTCGACCACGCAGCAACTGAAATTCCTGTCGCTCGTGCGCGGCCATCGCCTGCAGTTGCAGCCGCCGGTCGAAAGCATGGACGGCGTGTGGAACGAATGGGAGCGCGAGGCGGTCAATCAGAGGTTGGGCGCTTCGATCGTGGGCGGCCCGGACACCGTCAAGCGCGAACTCGAGGCCCTGGTCGCGGAAACGCAGGCCGACGAGGTCATGATCGTGTCCGACTTCTATGACATTGCAGACCGCCTGCGTTCTTTCGAGATCGTTGCCTCGCTGAAAAACGGCTCGGGCGTCTCCACGAAATCGGCGGCCTGAGGGCCGTATTCTGCGCCATTGACGGCGCCAACCATTGCGACGCGGCCTGGACCGGCTCTACTATGGGCTTTCAGGGCCTGGCAATACGCGTTGCCGAATCAGCGCCGGGGCAGGCCCCCGGTGTCTCCGCCACCGCTTTTCGCCGCCCACGCGGCAAGGATTTCTCATGAGTATTGTTGAACTCACCAAAGACAGCTTCCAGGAAGCCATCACGCCCGACGGAACCCTCATCGTCGACTTCTGGGCGCCCTGGTGTGGCCCGTGCCGCGGTTTCGCGCCGGTGTTCGAACAGGCCGCCACCGAGCATCCCGACGTCACGTTCGCCAAGGTGAATACCGATGTCGAGCAGGAACTGGCCGGCGCGCTGGGCATCCGCTCGATTCCGACGCTGATGGTCTTCCGCGAAAAGGTCCTGCTGTTCTCGCAACCGGGCGCCCTGTCCGGCGGTCAGTTGAATGAACTGCTCGCCAAGATCAAGGAAGTGGACATGGAAAAGGTCCACCAGGAAATCGCCGCGGCGCAAGACAGCCAGGACGCGTAAAACAGCAAGGGGCCCGGATCGGGCCCCTTCCTTTTGCACCGGGACGATTGCCTCCCGCCGCTGCAGCTCAGGCCGACCGGCGCGGGCGCGGTCCGGCTACGAAACGACTTCCCATGCGGATCGGCCGCGCGTAATGTTTGCCGCGGTGACCTCCAATTCATGCAGGCCCGCGCGCGGCACCGTGAACGTCAGCGTGACGCCGTCCGCGTTGTAGTCTTCCTGCTGAATGGCGGCGCCTGCCTGCGCCAGACGTGATTTCAGCAGTGCCATCTCGCCGAAGCCGCAGGCGCAGCGCACCGTCGCCAGGTCGACGATCTCCGTGCGTTCTCCCAATCGCAGGCAATTGGCCGCGCAGCCGCCGTAGGCCCGCACCAGTCCGCCCGCCCCGAGCTTGATTCCCCCGTACCAGCGCACCACCAGCACCGCCACGCGATCCATGTCCTGGCCTTCGATGGCCTGCAGGATCGGCCGGCCCGCGGTGCCGCCGGGCTCGCCATCGTCATTGAATCGGTATTCCTGTCCGATGCGATAGGCCCAGCAGTTGTGCGTGGCCTCGGGATCGCTGTGCTCGGCAAAGAAGCGCATGGCGTCGTCGATCGTGGCGACCGGCGCGGCATACGCGGCGAAGCGGCTTTTCTTGATGTCTTCCTGAAAGGTGCAGGGAGCGGTCAGCGTGTGCGTCATGCCCGGCATTGTAAGTGCGCGGATCGGCAGACGCCGCTGGCGCGCTAGCCGTGGCAGTCAGGGACTTCCTGATCCAGATAGACGTCGAAGGCGACGTCCCGTGCCCATTTTGTGGTCATGGCCTTCCAGGCGCCGGCGCGGTCCCAGGCGCGCATTTCCTGGCCGAGCCAGGCGCGCGAGGCGTCGTCCTGCGCGGACAGCAGCCACACCCGTTCCTGGCGAGCGCCATCGGCGGTCAGCGTCGACGAAAACTTCTTCCATTCCGGGAAGCGCATCAGCGGCTCCCAGACGGCATCGTCGACCAGACCGATGTCGCACTCGCCTTCACGCACGGCGACCAGCGCGTCCGACGGCACGCGGTAGGTCTTGACGGTTGCGCCCCAGCTTTGCGCCAGCGCTTGCGCCTGTGTGGCGGCTTCGGCCATGCACACGCTGCGGCCTTGCACATCGGCGGGTTTGCGCATCCGAGTGTCGGTGCGGATCACGGCCTTGGGCCGCGCGGCGTAGCCAGTGGCTTGCACTGCAACGGTCTGCGGCTGTCCGTCGGCGCGGTCGGCCAGCACCAGATCCACCTCGCCCGCCTTGAGCGCCCGAGCGGCGTCGGCGGCCGGCAGTTGAACCAGCCGCACGGGCAGCTTCAGGCTGGCGCCCAGCTTTTCCGTGATGGCGGCATCCAGGCCTTCGGGCGTGCGGATCTTCGCCCCCGCGACCGGCGGCGGCGCCAGATACGGCACGCCCACGACCAGTTCACCGCGCGCCTTTGCTGCCGGAAAGGTCTCCGGCTGCGCCAGCGCAAGGCCCGCGAGCAGCAGGCCCGCGGCAAGGACGAATGGACGCATGCGGGACATCATGATGAGAACGTCAGACGTATTGGTAGCGCAGCAAGCGATGCTTGAGGTTTTCAAGCACGAACTGGTCGATCAGCGCGGCCAGCACGGCAATCACGAGGATGTTGGTCATGACGCCGGTCATGTCCGCGATTTCGCCCGAGTACGCCAGCGACCGGCCCAGCCCCTTGCCGAAGCCGATCAGCATTTCGGCCGAGATCAGCGCCCGCCAGGCGTTGCCGAACGCCAGCTGCGCGCCGGTGATGAGCTCGGGCATGACGGCCGGCAGGTACACCCGCTTGATCAGCCCCCAGCGCGTCGCGCCCATGACGCGCGCCGCCGACACGTGCACGCGCTGCACGGATTCGGTGGCGTTCATCACGCTGAGCGCGGCCGGAAAGAACGCCGACAGCGCCACGACCACGATGATGGGCGTGTTGCCAAAGCCCATCACGATGAGAAACAGCGGCACCCATGCGATGGACGGAATGGATTGCAGGATGACGATGGCGCTGCGCAGGACTTCGCGAAAGAAGAACAGCACGGCAGCCACGAGGCCGAAGCCCACGCCGGCCGCCAACGCCAGTCCATAACCCGCGCCCAGCCGTCCCAACGTGCCCATGAGGCTCTGGTGGAACGACTGCTTGCCCAGGTCTTCGAACAGCCGCTCGACGACGGCGGGCACGCCCGGCATCAGGAAGTCGGGCAGCGCGAACGCCGCCATTTGCCACAGCGCCAGGATGAACAGGACGCCCAAAACGCCCGCAAGATGCTTGCGGGCGCCGGTCACTCGGGTAGATGCGCTCAAAGCTTGCGAGCCTCTTGCCAGGACAGGTCGACGATGCTGGAGACGTCGTACGGCTTGCCGTCGCGCGTCTTGAGCGAACCCTGGGCTTGCAGGATGTCAGCGATTTCCTGCATGCGCGCCGTGTCCTTTTCCGTCAGCTTGGGCGTGAACACCTGCGTGCTGATGGCCTCGGTGATGACGGTTTCGCGCGGCAGTTCGCCACGGGTCAGCGTCTTGAGCGTGGGCTCGGCGATGAAGTAGGACGCGATCAGCTTGGAGGCCTGCTCGGGTTCTTTCTGCAGCAGCGTGATGGCCTGGTTCTGCGCGTCCAGCGCCTTCCAGACATCGTCCTTGCGCTTGGCCAGCGTTTCGCCCGAGGTGATGACGACCATGCACGGGAACGGCCAGGCCTGGCCCACTTCGTAGATCTGCTTGACCGGCGCGACCAGTTGGGCGATGCGGTCGTAGGGTTCGAACAGGAAGGCCGCATCCACGCGCTTGCCCACCAGCGACTGCACGGCCACGGCCGGGCTCACGCCCATGACGTTGACATCGTCGGCGGAGAGATTGCCCTGCTTGAGCACGACGCCCTTCAGGACCACGTCGGCGGTGCTGCCTTCAGCTTGCGAGGCCAGCGTCTTGCCCTTCAGACCGGCGATGTCCTTGATGCCGGAATCGTCACGCACGATCAGCGAGTGATAGCCCTGCTGCGCGCCGCCCACGACCTTCAGGTCCGCGCCCTTGGAAGCCCAGGCGACCGCGTTGGTGAAACCGAGCACGCCGATGTCCAGCTGGCCGCCGACGATCGCCTTGATGAGGTCGGTCCCCGACTTGAACTCGATCAGTTCGGAATCCAGGCCGGCCTTCTTGTAGTAGCCGCCCTCTTGCGCGACGATCGCCTGCGCGTCGTCCATCACGCGCAAGTACCCTACGCGGAACTTCTCGGCGGCCATTGCGGGGGCCGCCGCCAGCAGCGCCGCGGCCAGCGGCAGGGACAACCATTGCTTCAGTTTCATCAAAGGAACTCCAGGAAATTCGAAAAGCGGCCGCGCTCGGGCGTGGCCGTGGGTATTGCGGGAAGAAGGTCAGGCAGCCAGCGCGATGTCCGCATGCGCGTCCGATCCGCCGACGCCGATGCCCAGGAGGCGCAGAATTTCGCGCTTCTCGGCAGCAAGGTCGGACAGGTCGTGCGTCTTGACGCGGTGGGCCAGATTGAATTCGCGCAGCACCCGCGCCGGACGCGGGCTGAAGACGACGATGCGGTCGGCCAGGAACAGGGCCTCGTCCACGTCGTGGGTCACCAGCAGCACCGTGGGCTTTTCTTGCGCGATGAGCTGGCGCAGCACGTCCTGCAGACTGAGGCGGGTCAGTGCGTCCAGCGCGCCGAAGGGTTCGTCCATCAGCATGGTCTGGGGCTGCGCAATGAATGCGCGGGCCAGCGCGGCGCGCTGGCGCATGCCGCCGGACACCTGATGGGGATAGTAGTGTTCGAAGCCTTCCAGGCTGACGCGCGCCAGCCACTCGCGTGCGGCTTCGCGGGCCCGCTTCTTGGGCGTGTTCTGGAATTCCAGGGCCAGCGCCACGTTGTCCTCCAGCGTCAGCCAGGGATACAGGGCATGTTCCTGGAACACCAGCGTGCGGCTGGGATGGGGGCCGGTGACCTTGTTGCCGTCGGCAAGCACATTGCCCTGGGTGGGCATTTCGAGCCCTGCTGCCAGATGCAGCAAGGTCGACTTGCCGCAGCCGGAGGGGCCGACCAGCGCGACCAGCTCGCCGGTCTTGAATTCACTGGTGAAGCCATCGACGACGGGCAGGTCGCCGAAGTGCTTGTGGACGTGGTCGAAAGTCAGGTTCATGGAACGAATCGTCAGCGCGCGTGAAAACGAGCCTCAAATCTAACAATTCGTTATATGAATCCAAACAATCAATATTGAATTTCTTTACTTCTTTTCGTAATAACGATCAGGCAGCCGCCGGCTGCCGGCTGGCGGCCCGCTGCAAGCCAAAGGCAATCACGAAGCCCAGCGTGACGGACAGGGACGCGGCCAGGAAGATCGCGGGGTAGCCGAAGCCGCTGGAGATGTAGCCCGCGATGGGGCCGGTGACGCCCAGCGCCAGGTCCAGGAAGGCCGAATAGGCGCCCAGCGCGGCGCCGCGGCTGCCGGCCGGCACGCGCGCCACGGCCTCGACGCCGATGGCCGGGAACACCAGTGCGAAGCCGCAGCCGGTCAGCGCGGCGCCCAGCAGCGCCATGCCCGGGTTGGGCGCCAGCCACAACAGCAACAGGCCGGCCGCTTCGACCACGAACGACACCTGTGCGACCCGGAACCCGCCATACCGGGTGATGGTGCCGGCGAACAGCAGGCGCACGCCGATGAAGGCGCCGCCGAAAGCGCTGAGCGCGCTTGCGGCGCCGTCCCACGAGACGCTGGCGTAATACAGCGCGACAAAAGCGGCCAACGTGCCGAAACCCACCGAACCCAGACCCAGCGCCACCCCGTGCGGAAACACGCGCAGCACCACGCTCTTGAAGGCCATCCGGTGCCCGCCCACGATGGCGACGGCCGGACGGATCATGGCCAGGCCCAATCCGCCCAGTCCCAGCAGCAGCACCGCGCCGCCCAGCGCGCCCATGCTCCAGTGTTTTTCGAGCTGCACGCCCAGCGGCGCGCCCAGCGCCAGCGCGCCATAGGTGGCGATGCCGTTCCACGAAATGACGCGGGCCGTGTGCAGCGGCCCTACCCGCGCGATGGCCCAGGTGGCCGAGCCGGTGCCGACCCAGCTCTCGCCGAATCCCAACGCCAGACGGCTGAGGATGATTGCCGCCAGGCTGAGCCACGCGGTGCGCTCAAAGGCATAGGCGAGCAGCAGGAAGATGCCGCTGATCGCGCAAGCCGCCATGCCGATGACGACGGTCTGCTTCGGGCCGACCGTATCGGCCATGCGCCCGGCGTGCGAGCGGCTGAGCAAGGTCGCCACGTACTGCACGCTGATCGCCAGGCCCGCCAGCACGGATCCGTAACCCAGGTTGTTGTGCACGTAACCCGGCAGCACGGCCAGCGGCAGGCCGATCGCCAGGTAGCAGATGAAGGTGAAGAAGGCGATGGCTACGATGCGGGCCGTCAGGGTGAACGTGCCGATCTGCGCGCCATCGGGCGCGTCATGCTTGGAGGGGGACATGTGGGGACAAAAAGAAGCCTGGCCGGACAGCCGCCAGGGTCGGGCCCGATGATAGCGCAGCGCAGATTGCGTGCGGCTGAATGCTTGTCCATGGCGGGCCCGGCGGAAGGAATGAACTACGGGCGCGGTCCAAATGAAGAAGCGGCGCACGAACCCGTGCGCCGCTTCATGACCCGCCGTGCGGAATCAGGCCTCGATGCCGCGCGAGGACAGGTAGTCTTCGTACCCGCCGCGGTAGTCGACGATCTCGCCCGAGGGCAGGATTTCGATCACGCGCGTGGCCAGGCCCGACACGAATTCGCGGTCATGCGACACGAACACCAGCGTGCCTTCGTACTTTTCCAGCGCGAACTGCAGCGATTCGATCGATTCCATGTCCAAGTGGTTGGTCGGCTCGTCGAGCAGCAACACGTTGTGCCGGCCCAGCATCAGGCGGCCGAACGTCATGCGGTTCTTTTCGCCGCCGGACAGCACCTTCGGGGCCTTGGGCAGGTCATCGGCCGAGAACAGCAGGCGGCCCAGCACCGAACGGATCGACTGGTCGTCGTCGCCCGGCTGGCGGTGGTCGCCCATCCAGTCCAGCAGGTTGATGTCGGTTTGCTGGAACTGGTCGGACACGTCCTGCGCCATGTAGCCGAGGTCGGCGTTGTCCGACCACTTGACCGTGCCCGAATCCGGTTGCAGGTCCTGGGCCAAGAGGCGCAGCAGCGTGGTCTTACCAACCCCGTTGGCGCCGATGATGGCGATCTTTTCGCCGGCGTCGACCATGGCCGAGAACTTGGTGATGACGGGCGCGTCGTAGGCCTTGGTCAGGTTTTCGACGGTGACGGCCAGGCGGTGCATGACCTTGTTCTGCTCGAACCGGATGTACGGGTTCTGGCGCGACGAGGGCTTGACCACGACCTGGTCGGCCTTGATACGGTCGATCTGCTTCAGGCGCGAGGTGGCCTGGCGCGACTTGGACTTGTTGGCCGCGAAGCGGCGCACGAAGTCCTGCAGTTCGGCGACACGTTCCTTGGCCTTGGCATTGTTGGCCACCAGGCGCTCGCGGGCCTGGGTGGAAGCCAGCATGTAGTCGTCGTAATTGCCGGCGTAGACGCGGATTTCACCGTAGTCGACGTCGGCCATGTGCGTGCACACCTGGTTCAGGAAGTGACGATCGTGGCTGATGATGATCATCGTGCTCTGGTAGCCGTTGAGCACGTTTTCCAGCCAGCGGATCGTGTTGATGTCCAGGTTGTTGGTGGGTTCGTCCAGCAGCAGGACGTCGGGATTCGAGAACAGCGCCTGCGCCAGCAGCACGCGCAGCTTCCAGCCCGGTGCGACTTCGCGCATGGGCAGGTTGTGCTGGTCCACCGCGATTTCCAGGCCCAGCAGCAGCTCGCCCGCGCGGGCTTCGGCGGTGTAGCCGTCGTATTCCGCGAACTTCGCTTCCAGATCGGCCGCGCGCATGTAATCGTCTTCGGTCGCCTCCGGGTTCGCGTAGATCGCGTCGCGTTCGGACATGGCGCCCCACATTTCGGTGTGGCCCATCATCACGACGTCCAGCACGCGCACGTCTTCAAACGCGAACTGGTCCTGGCGCAGCTTGCCCAGGCGCACGCCGGGTTCAAGCGCGACGTTGCCGCCGGAGGGTTCCAGGTCGCCGCCGATGATCTTCATGAACGTAGACTTGCCGGACCCATTGGCCCCGATCAGCCCGTACCGGTTGCCTTCCCCGAACTTGACGCTGACGTTCTCGAAAAGGGGCTTGGGACCGAACTGGATGGTGAGATTGGCGGTGGATATCACGGTGTATGTACGTTTGAAGGCGCCCGAAAGCGCATGCGGGAAAACCTGCTAGTGTAGCAAACGGGCTACGGCCCTTATTTATATTGGCGGGCCGCGGCGCTGCGGGAGCGCCCGACCGCCCGCCCCGCCTCAGTGGTGATGCTCGTCCAGCACCAGGTGCGCGAGACCCTTTTCGGTGGCGATGCCGACCTTCTGGCCGATCGGCAAGGTGGCTTTGGTGGCGACATGGCCGTACGGCAGGCCGGTGATGACCGGCACCTTGACCGTCTTGCGCAGCCAGGCCACGACTTCGTGCAGATCGTAGCCCTTGTCGTGCGGCGCCAGCTTGTAGTCGGTGAAACGGCCCAGCACGATGGCTTTCTGGCGCGCCAGGATGCCGGCCTGCCAAAGCTGGATCAGCATGCGCTCGACGCGGTACGGATGCTCGGCCACGTCTTCCAGGAACAGGATGCCGCCGCGGATCTTCGGCATGTACGGCGTGCCCAGCAGCGAGGTCAGCATCGCAAGGTTGCCGCCCCACAGGATGCCGCGCGCGTCGACCGGGTCGGCGTCCTGCGTTTCAAAGCTGAGAATCTCCAGTTCGCCGCGCATCAGTTCGCCGAACAGCGCCTCGGTCAGGTCATCGACCTTCTTGCCGCCGAAGTCCTGAACCGCGGTGGCGCCGGTGTAGCTGACCGCACCGGTCTGCGCCAGCAGGCCCAGATTGAACGCCGTGAAATCGCTCATGCCGACAAAGCGCTTGCCGCTGTCGGCCATGGCCTTCCAGTCGATGGCGTGCAGCAACCGGCCAAGGCCGTAGCCGCCGCGCGTCACCATGACGATCGGCAGCTTTTGCTTCGCGGCGCGCGTCAGGCTGGCAAGACGCTGGGCGTCCGTGCCGGCAAAACGCTGGTGCTCAGCCAGCGCCGTGCGGTCCAGTGCGGTCTTGAACCCTTGCTGCTCCAGCCGTTCACGCGCCAGCGCCACGGTGGCGGGGTCGCGCACGGCGGACGACGGGGAAATCAGGTAGATGCCGCGGGCGTCCGGCTGGGGGCCGTGGTGATGCGCGTGGTCGTGATCGTGGTCGTGGCCGCATGCGTCGCCGCAGTCCGGGCCGTGATCGTGCGGATGATCGTGCACCGGGGTGGCAGCGGCCTTGGCGCGGCGCGCCTTGGCGGCGGGCTTGGCAGCAGACTTGGCGGCTTTGGGGGTACTCATGCGATGGTTTCCTTGGCGCGGCGTTCGCGGAAGAACCGGCGCAGCAGATTGCCGCAGGGTTCCGCCATCACGCCGCCGGTGACTGAAGTGTGATGATTGAGCTTGGGCACGGACCCGACGTCCAGCACGCTGCCGCAGGCCCCGGTCTTGGGGTCATAGGCGCCGAACACGACACGGGCAAGCCGCGCGTGCAGCATGGCGCCGATGCACATGACGCAGGGTTCCAGCGTGACGTAAACGGTGATGCCGGGCAGCCGGTAGTTTTCAAGCTGGCGCGCGGCGCCGCGCAAGGCGACGATCTCGGCGTGCGCCGTGGGATCGTGGTCGATGATGGTGCGGTTGTAGCCCCTGCCCAGGATGTCGCCCTGAGCGGATACGACCAGCGCGCCCACCGGCACCTCGCCGATGTCGTAGGCGGCCTGGGCCTGTTCCAGGGCCAGAGTCATGAAACGCGCGTCCTGCTCGGTCCAGGGCGGGACCGCAGCCACCGGGGCCAGCTCAGCCACGGTACACCCGCGATTTCAGCGCGATGCGGCCGGCCAGGCTGGTGACGGCTTCTTCGAGCCATTGATACAGCTCGGCCTCTTCGTCGTAGCGGGCCTGATTCAGATTCGACACGCGCCCTTCCTCGATGAAGCCCCAGGCTCGGCTGCGCTTGTCGCGGTGCTTGGGATCCCAGACGCCAAAGGCAAAGCCCCCGGCGCGGCGGATCAGCGAAAAGCACGGAATGTCGGTGTAACCGTCGCCCACGAAAACCATCTGATCGAACGGGATGCGCAACCGGTCCTCGGGAACCTTGCGGTTGACCTCGAACGGCTTGTTGCGGAATTCGCGGCCGATGATGCCCTTCTGGATGTGGAACAGGTAGCGAGTCTTGTCGGTAAAGCTGACGACGCGCCGCGGGAACGCGATGCCGCCATCGTCGCCATAGACAAATTCGGATGCCCAGATTTCCGTAAATTCATGCGCGATGGGCGTCGAGCGCACCACGTCGCCGATGCCGCTGGAGATGAGGTAGAACTCGAGCTGCACCTGCGGGTGCTCGGCCCGGACCGCGGCGCGCAGGCGCTGGAACAGCGTGGCCACGCCGTCGTGCAGGTCAAGGCGCGCGCCCCAGTCCTTCAGGCGCTGCTGCGTAATGAGCCCGTGCCGTCCCTGGCGGGACAGTTCGATCATCTTGTAAAGGTAGGCGGGGACGGGATCCCAGTCCTGCTGGAACAGCAGGGGGTCGACCTCTTCTTTCCAGAAGGCGGCCGTGTCCACGCCAATGCTGTCCAGGAAACCGGACGTGCTGTCCGAGGCCAGCGTGTCGTCGAAATCGAAAATCAGGGCGATGACGTCGGACATGAATATGCGTGAAAAAAGGCGACAGCCGCCATTTTGCCTGATTGCGGCAGCGGCTGCGCCTTGGAAGCCGCGCGGCGCGTCAGGCCGCGGGCTGCGTCAACACTTGCTTCGTCCGCTCGACTGCGTGCGCCCGACATCGAGCGCCAGGCTTCAAGCGCCCTGCTTCACGCCACAGCTTACTGGCGGATCGGCGCAGACATCGTTTCGGTGCCCGGCGCGGGAGCCATGCCCGGAGCCGGCGCCATGCCCGGCGCGGGGGCCATGCCCGGGGCGGTGCCGGCGGGCACCTGGATCACGGTTTCGCGCAGCACGCCGCCGCCCTGTACGCTACCGCGCACGTTGCCCGGCGCGGTCATTTGCGTAACGCAATTCTGGCGCTGGGTTTCCGGCAGACGGTTGCAACGCGCCACCATATTCTGCTGCAGCTGTTCGGGGCTTTCTTCGCGGAGGTTCTGGCGGCTGCGCTCCTGGCGCGCCGCGCCGGCTTCGCGAAGGCAGGTATCCAGCGCTTGCCCGGTCCTGCCGCTTTTGCAGGCGGCAACGTCCTGCTGATAGCTGGACTGCGCGGAGGCGCCGGATGATTGCGCTTGCGCCGCGCCGGCGGCGAGCATCAGGCCGGCAGTACACAGGATGGCTGCAAGGCGCTTCGAAGGCATGGGAACAGTATTCATGGTCAGCTCCTTTTGAAGAGATTGAACCCGGACGGCGCGGATTCACCGCGCCGTCAACTGTCCTCACTATCCCACGCCGGCGCGATGGGGGACATAACCAGCGACGTGAATTCGTAAGGTTACGTTTCAACGCCGCTAAAACGGGGACGGCTTTAAATCAACGCGCGTCCCTGTCCGCTTCAGCCTTGGTAAGCCGGTTGCGGTACGTCGCCGCGCGCATCAGCAGCATCGCCGTGACGGGCGACGACACAATCAGCAGCAGCGTGATGATGACTTCGTGAAACACCGGGCGCGCGGACAGCGCCGAGAACACCAGGATCGAAGACGCCAGCACGCAGGCGCAGCCCATCGTGTTGCCCAGCGTGGGCGCGTGGATGCGCGACTGGAAGGTGCGGAAACGCAGCAGGCCGGCGGAGCCGGTCACGGCCAGCAGTCCACCCAGCACCAGCAGGATGGTGGCGGGAATGCCGGCCCACAGCGGGATATCGACGTCCATCATGGCTCGATGACCTCGCCGCGCAACAGGAAGCGCGCCATCGCGGTGGAGCCCACGAATCCGAACAGCGCAATCAGCAACGCAATGTCGAAGTACACCGACGTGCCGGACCGGATGCCGAACACCAGCATCGTCAGCATGCCGTTGATGTACAGCGTGTCCAGGGCCAGCACGCGGTCCTGGGCGGTGGGGCCGCGCACGAGGCGGACGGTGGCGAACACCATGCCCAGCGCAAAGCAGAGCAAGGCAAAGGACGCCGCCCAATACAGTACGGAATTCATTCGAACATCTCCATCAACGGGCGCTCATAGCGCTTCTGCACCAGTTCGATCCACTCGTCTTCGTTTTGCAGATCAAGCACGTGCAGCTTCAGCGCGTGGTCTTCGGTCAGGTTCACCCAGACCGTGCCGGGCGTATAGGTGACGATGCAGGCCAGCATCGCCAGGCCATGCGGGTCGCGCATGGTGAGCGGGATCAGGATGAATCCCGGCGAGAATTCATTGCGGCGCGGATTGAGGATCAGTCGTGCCACCGCGACGTTGGACTTGATGATGTCCCACGTCACGTGCAGGAAAAGCGGGATCACCTTCCACAGGTGGCGCGGCCGCGCATGCAGCGGGCGCAGGCGCGAGGCGGCCCATGTGAACCACAGCGCCAGCGCGATGCCCAGGGCGATCTGCCCGGGCGACACGCTTTCATTGAGCAGCAGCCACAGCGCAAACAGCAGCGTGGGCAGGATCAGGAAGTACAGGCGGCGCATCAGCTTCCTCCCTTGACGCCGCGCACGGTCTGCGCGGACATGACGGCGTCGATATAGGACGCGGGCTGGTCGAGCGAGCGGGCGGCGTCGTCCAGGTAGGCCGACACGGGACCCGCGCCAGCGGCCAGGCACACGCACAGCAGCACCAGCACGGCAACCGGGCCTGCCTCGATCACGCGCAGGCGCGGCGTGCTGCGGTCGTCGCTGGCCCAGAAGATACGGATGCCGGTGCGGCCCAGGCCGATCAAGCCGGCCAGGCCCGACACCAGCACGGCGGCCACGAGCAGCCAGGCGTCCATCGGCGGGGCCGATTCGGTGGCCGCCGATACCGCGGCCGACAGCAGCGAAAACTTGGCGACAAAGCCGGACAGCGGCGGCAGGCCGGTCACCAGCAACGCGCACGAAATGAACGCGAGCCCCAGGAACGCCATCGCCGCGGGAATCGCCACCCCGACCACGTCGTCGGAGCGGTTGACCGACGTCGGATCGTCCAGGTCAAAGGCGTCGAGCGTCACGGCCAGCACGTTCGCGCCGAAGCTGCGGGTGCGTTCGATCAGCTCAGCCAGCAGGAAGAACGCGCTCGTGGTCAGCACGGAACTGATCAGGTAGAACAGCGCGGGACCCGTCAGCGTGACGCCCGGCATGCCCAGCGCGGTCAGCAGCGTGCCGGCGGAGACGATGACGCAGTAGCCGACCATTTTTTCCAGTTGCTGCGTGGCCAGGAGGCCCAGCGCGCCGAACAGCAGCGTGGCCAGCCCGGCGGCAAACATCCAGTCCAGGCTGAAGGCGGCGGGCGCGCCAGTGGGCAGCAGCAGCGAACCGATGCGAAGCAGCGCGTAGATGCCGACCTTGGTCATGATCGAGAACATGGCCGCGACCGGCGCGCCGGCCGAACCATATCCCTTGACCAGCCAGAAGTTGAGCGGCCAGGCGCCCGCCTTGACCAGGAAGGCCACGCCCAGGATGGCGGCGCCGGCCTCGAACAGCATGCGTTCGGCGCCCGCCAGGTTGCCAGCGCGCAGGGCCAGGTCCGCCATGTTGAGCGTGCCCGTCACACCGTAGATCAGCGCAATGCTGATCAGCAGCAGGAACGAGGCCACCAGGTTCACGGCGATGTACTGCAGGCCCGCGCTGACGCGCGCCACCCCGGACCCGTGCAGCAGCAGGCCGTAGGACGCCGCCAGCAGCACTTCGAAGAAGACGAACAGGTTGAACAGGTCGCCCGTCAGGAAAGCGCCGTTCAGGCCCATCAGCAGGAACTGGAACAACGTATGGAAATGCACGCCGGCGCGGTCCCACCGGGCCAGCGCGTAAACCAGCGTGGCCAGTCCCAATACCGCGGTCAGCGTCAGCATGACGGCGGCCAGGCGGTCGACCACCAGCACGATGCCGAACGGCGCCGGCCAGTCGCCCACCAGGTAGGCCCCTACCCCGTTTTCCCAGACGCCGGGAACGCCCCCGCCGGCCACGACCAGCAGGGCAATCGCGGCCGCAAGCTGCGCAAGCGTCGATAAAAGCGCGATCCCGCCACGCGCATAGCGGCTGGTATCGGCGAGCAGCAGCATCGCCGCGCCCGCGACCAGCGGAATGATGATGGGCAGGACAGGAAGATGTTGAAGCCAGAAACTCAAGATTGGGACTCCCGTCCATCAACGTGGTCGGTACCCGTGAGGCCCCGCGAGGCGAGCAGCACAACCAGGAACAGCGCGGTGGTGGCAAAGCCGATCACGATGGCGGTCAGCACCAGCGCCTGCGGCAGCGGATCCGCATACCAGGAAGGATCATGCGCCATGGCCGGATCCACCACCGGCGGCCGGCCGGACGTGAGCCGGCCCATGCCGAAGATGAAGAGGTTCACCGCATAGGAGACGAGCGACAGGCCCATGATGAACTGGAACGTCCGGGGCCGCAGCAGCAGCCACACGCCCGAGCCCGCCAGCACGCCAATCGCGGCAGCGTATATCAATTCCATCAGGCTTCTCCTGTTTGAACGGCGGCCGCCTGGAGCTCGGCGGCGGCCTTGCGTTGCGCGCGCAGCGATTGGTGGGCAAGCGCCACCAGCACCAGCACGGTGGATCCCACGACCAGCATGTAGACGCCCAGGTCAAAGAGCAGCACGCTGGACACGTGGACATGGCCGATCAGCGGCAAGGCGACGTCCCATGCCAGCGCGGCCAGGAACGGCTTGTACGCCAGCCATGCGCTCACGGCGGCGATGCCGGCGCAGAGCAGCCCGATGCCGATCCAGTTCTGCGGATTCAGCCGGCTGCGGGATTCGACCCAGTACACCCCGCCCACCATGTATTGCAGGATGACGGAGGTGGCAAAAATGAGGCCGCCCACGAAACCGCCGCCCGGCTGATTGTGGCCGCGCAAGAGGAAGTAGACGGAGATCAGCGCGGCGATCGGCAGCAGCAGGCGCACGAGCACCGCGGGCACCATCATCGAGCCGCCGGGCACCACGGACTTGATGTCGGGCGCGTCCGGGATGCCGCCGTCCTGATCCATCTGCTGGCGCGGAATGTCGGCGCTCTCGGCGGCGGGACGGAAGCGGCGCAGCAGCGCGTAGACGGTCAGCGCCACGATGCCCAGCACGGTGATTTCGCCAAACGTATCGAAGCCGCGGAAGTCCACGAGGATCACGTTGACGACGTTGGTGCCGCCGCCGTCGGGCAGCGCGCGATCCACGAAGTAGGACGAAATGGGATTGGTCTGCGGCCGCGCCAGCACCGAATAGGCCAGCGCCGACATGCCCGTGCCGGCGGCAACGGCCAGCAGCAGGTCGCGCAGGCGGCGGCCGCGCGCCTGCAGCGTGGCCTTCAGGCTTTCCTCGTCGTCCTGCACGATGCGGCGCGGCAGCCAGCGCAGGCCCAGCAGCAACAGCACCAGCGTCACGACCTCGACCGACAGTTGCGTCAGGGCCAGATCGGGCGCGGAGAACCAGACGAAGGTCAGGCAGGTGATGAGCCCTGCCCCGCCCGCCAGCGCCAGCGAGGCCAGGCGGTGATACTTGGCCTGAAACGCGGCGCCCAGCGCGCAGGTCCCGCCCACGATCCACAGCAGGGCGAAGACGGGATCGACCGGCGTCAGGCGCACCGCGCCGTCCAGCCAGCCGCCCGCGCGCAGCGGCAGCCACGCGACGAACAGCGTGCCGACCAGGATCAGCACCATCTGCACCTGCAGGCGCGTGGACGAGACCCAGCGCAGCAGCCAGGCGGCGGCGACGCTGGAGCCATCGAGCAGCGCCTCGAAGGTGCGGCGGCCGTCAAGGCGGTAAATGAACGGCACCCGGCCCGGATTGGCGCGTTGATGGGCGCGCAGCGCCAGGTACAGCAGGACGCCCGCGGTCGTGGCCACGAGACTCATGGCCAGCGGCAGATTGAAGCCATGCCAGACGGCCAGACTGTAGTCGGGCATGTTCTCGCCCAGGATGCTTTGCGCAGCGGTAGCCAGGAACGGGCCCACGGTCAGGCCGGGGACGATGCCCACCAGCAGGCACATGAGAACCAGCAGCGCGCTGGGCAGCAGCATCCAGCGCGGCGGCTCGTGGGGTTCGCGCGGCAGGTCGGTGGCCGGCGGGCCAAAGAAGACCTGCAGAATGAAGCGCAGCGAATACGCGACGCTGAACGCGCCGGCAATGGTGGCGAGCAGCGGCAGGCCAAGCTGGACGTAGCGGTCCGCGCTGACGAAGGTGGTTTCGGCGAAGAACATTTCCTTGGACAGGAAGCCGTTCAGGAGCGGCACGCCCGCCATGGAGGCGGCAGCCACCATCGCCAGCGTGGCCGTGATGGGCATCGCCTTGTACAGCCCCGACAGTCGGCCCAGATCGCGCGTGCCTGTTTCGTGATCGACCACCCCTGCGGCCATGAAGAGCGACGCCTTGAACGTGGCGTGGTTGATCATGTGGAAGATGGCGGCCACCAGGGCCAACGTGCTGTTCAATCCCAGCAGTAGCGTGATGAGGCCCAGATGGCTGATCGTGGAATACGCCAGCACCCCCTTCATGTCCTGCTGGAAGATCGCCGCGTAGGCGCCCAGCACCAGGGTGATGAGGCCCAGCCCGCCGATGATCCAGAACCACTCGTCGGTACCGGACAGCACGGGCCAGAAGCGCGCCAGCAGGAAGACGCCCGCCTTGACCATCGTGGCCGAGTGCAGATAGGCGGAGACCGGCGTGGGCGCGGCCATGGCGTTGGGCAGCCAGAAATGGAACGGGAATTGCGCGCTCTTGGTCAGCGCGCCCAGCGCCACCAGCACCAGCACGGCCGGATACCAGGGGTCGGCGCGGACCAGGTCGCCAGACGCCAGGACGCGGTCCATGTCGTAGCTGCCAACAATATGGCCCAGGATCAGCACCCCGGCCAGCAGACAGAGACCGCCCGCGCCGGTGACCGTCAGCGCCATGCGCGCGCCCCGCCGCGCGTCCAGGCGATGGTGCCAGTAGGCGATCAGCATGAACGACGCCAGGCTGGTCATTTCCCAGAAGAGCACGAGCTGGATCAGGTTGCCAGACAGCACCACGCCCAGCATGGCGCCCATGAAGGCCTGGAAGAAGGAAAAGAAGCGCGGGACCGGATCTTCCGGCGACATGTAATAGCGCGCGTACAGGACGACCAGCGCGCCCATGCCAGAGACGATCAGCGCAAAGAGCCACGCATAGCCGTCCATGCGCAGGGTGAATTGCAGACCCAGGGCGGGCGCCCAAGGCATGTCTGCCCGTATGACCCCGCCGTTGGCGACGTCCGGATACAGCGTCGCGATCAGAACCACGCACGCGAGGGCGATGAGACCAGCCAACCACGCCTCGGCGTTGCGGGCGTTGGAAGGCAGCAGCGCGGCGCACAGGCTGCCGGCGAACGGCAGAGCGAGGATCAGGATCAGCGACATGGCGTTCCGAAAATGTCCGGGCCCCCTCCCGCCAGCGCGAGGCAGCGAGAGACGAAACAGACCGGGGATTGAAAAACGGACGGAACCCTTGGCCCGGTGCGTCGCTGCACTACACGTTGCCCCGAGGGGACATCAACCAACGCCAATTGAACGGCGCAGACAGAAACAAACGCAATAGCTTTCTTGCAAGACCGGGCAAGAATCTCAGCCGAAAAATATCAGATTCTTGTAAGTTATGCAGGAATTTATGTACGTACCCAGCTAATGACAGCAAGATGACTGCGCAGCGATTGCGCATCGAAAGCTTCTTTATTTGTGTTCAACTGCCTGTCAGACTGACTTTTTCCTGTAACTTCTGTCATCTTCGCGCTTTTTTTGGGCGCACTAGAAATTTTGCGATTTCTCGTGACAGGGACAATCCCGAGTTGACCATGGGGACATACCTGTGTGGAATGCGGCCACGAGGCGTTGGCTTGCGACACCCCGGCAATGCGCGCCTCACCGAAGCTGGCCCGGCAAGATGGCCAGCTCGGAACAACAATATGGAGAAGACTCTTGAACGTGTTGTCACATGCCAAGGCCGTCCTGGCCGCCGCCATCGCCGGCGCCTGCCTGACCTCCGCTGCCCAGGCCGCAGATCCCTACCCCAATAAACCCATCCGCCTGATCGTCCCGTTTGCGGCCGGCGGCACCACCGATATCGTGGCGCGCGTCGTGGCCGAGGGCCTGGGCCGTGAGCTCGGCCAGCCTGTCGTCGTGGAAAACCGCGCCGGCGGCGGGGGCTCGATCGGTGCCGATGCCCTCGTGCGCTCCGCCAACGACGGTTACACGCTGGGCGTGGCCACGGTCAGCACCATGGCCACCAATCCGGCCACGAATCCCAAGAACCCGTACAACCCGCTCAAGGACTTTACGCCCATCACCAACATGGTGAACGTGCCCAACGTCATGACGGTCAACCCCAGCGTGCCCGCCAAGACCCTGGCCGAATTCATCACCCTGCTGAAGAACAACCCCGGCAAGTACAGCTACGCGTCGTCGGGCGCGGGCGGCATCAGCCATCTGGACGGTGAGCTCTTCAAGTCGCTGACCAAGACCGACATGGTTCACGTGCCCTACCGCGGATCGGGCCCGGCGCTGAACGACGTGATTGCCGGCCAGGTGAACGTGCAGTTCGACAACCTGCCCTCGTCCATGCCGCACATCCAGGCCGGCAAGCTGCGCGCCCTGGCCGTGGCGGCGCCCAAGCGCCTGCCCGCCCTGCCGGACGTGCCGACGTTCGCCGAGGGGGGCCTGCCCGACATGGACAACATGGCGTGGTACGGCCTGGTGGCGCCGGCCGGTACGCCGCAAGCCGTGGTTGACCGCGTGCACGCCGCCGCGGTCAAGGCCTTGAAGGACCCGAAGATCGCCCAGCGCCTGGCCGATGGCGGATCGATTGTGGACGGCAACACGCCGGCCGAGTATGCCGCGCAGATCAAGCGCGAACTTGAACTGCGCCAGCGCATCGCCAAGGACCGCAATATCGTCCTGACGAACTGATCGCAATCTGACGAGAGGGGCGCGGGCCGGCGGTTTTCGGTTGGCGCCCCTGTTTGCATCTGTACCCGCTTGACGGCGATTGCCCGGGTGGTAGCATCTGGCCCGTGCAATCCGACATATCCTCCCTTCCCTGCGTCACCTGCGCTCTCTGCGCCCTGCGCTCAACGCTGTTGAGTTCGCAGGAGGTCGCCGCGCGTTCCGCTTACGCGCGTTCCAAGCCCGGCTAATCGCCCGCCCTTCCCCTTTCTGATTTTTTGCTCCGGCCCGTTGCCGGCTGCCTGCGCACATCCGCGCGTCCCGCAGCCTGGAACCGGCCGGCGGGCGCACTGCCGCGTGGCGGGCGTTCGTCTCCATTTCGCCCTTCGCACGCCCTTTCCGGCTTGCGCGGCGGCCACGCACCGCAATTTCGATTCAGCGCCATGCAACTCACCAAGAAATTCGTCAAAGCCAAGAACCCCTGCGCGGGCGGCTACAAATGGTTCCTCCGCGACCACAACGGCCAGGGGGACTACCAGGCCGTGCTCGATGCCCTGGTCGCCGACGGCCGTGTCGGCGACGCCTGCTGGCTGCTGGATCAGTTTGGTCCGACCGACGCCGTGCTGCGATTGGACACGCTGGATGCCACCGCCATCGTGTTTGCCGGAACGCTGGAAGTCCGCATGGGCATCAACGTGGACACGGTAGTGCGCGCGGGCCGCAGCCTCATTACGGGCGGCGGCATCCGCGCGGGCGAGTCGATCGTCGCCGGTGAAAACATCACCGCCGGCGGCAACATCGCCAGCGGCGGCAACCTGCGCGCCGGCGGCGACGTGGCGGCGGACTGGGGCATCGAGATTGCGACGCGCCTGGATTGCGGGGGCAATGTGCGCGCCAAGTGGGACATCTGCGCCGGACAGGACCTGGCCGTGACGGGCCACCTGCATGCCGGTCAGGACATCGGCGCGCAAGGCGCCATCAAATGCGGGCAAGGCATCAAGGCAGGCGGCGGCGTGCGCGCGGAACAGGAAATCAATGCCGGCTGCGGCATCCAGGCAGGCGGGTCGATTCAGTCGGGCGAACACCTCGCCTGCGGATGGGGCTTGATCGCCGGCGAGGACATTCGCGCCGAGGGCGCGATCCGGGCGGGCGAAGGCGCGCAGGCAGCCGGCGTCATCGAGGCTGGCGCGGGACACGGCGTCTACGCCGGCCTGAGCGTGCGGTTGGACGCGTGGGATCTGTGCGCGCGCGTTGTCGCGCAGACGCGGCCCGCGCAACTCGTGAGCGGGTATTGGGCGGGG
Source organism: Achromobacter spanius (assembly GCF_002966795.1). GTDB lineage: Bacteria > Pseudomonadota > Gammaproteobacteria > Burkholderiales > Burkholderiaceae_B > Achromobacter > Achromobacter spanius_D. The sequence goes on along the minus strand of NZ_CP023270.1, from coordinate 2,823,211 downwards.
CCGGAGGGTGCGGATAGCGCAGACGCCGCGCCCTCCAGCCAGCCATGGAACGGATGGATGGATGTGGGTGCGGCGAATCGCGATGGTTGCGCCGGCGGACAGCGAGGCTGAGGGCATCACCGCGTGGCGGGATGGCGTAGCACCAGCATCAGCCCGGTCAGGATCGCGGCCATCCCGGCCAGGCTGAGCGCCGGCAGGCGATTGCCCAGGATCAGGTAATCCAGCGCCGCAGTGCCCACCGGCACCAGATAGAACAGGCTGGTCACGTTGACGAGGTTGCCCGCCTGGATCATGCGGTAGAAGAGCAGCGTGGCGCCGACCGAGATCACGAGGCCCATCCAGATCAACGGCACGATAAAACCGACGCTCCAGTCGGCGTGCAGCGGCTGGAATGGCGCAAACAGCAGGCAGAGCACGAGGCTGATCGCGTACTGCAGCGGCATCACGTCCATCGGCGGCTGCTGGACGCGTTTTTGCAGCATGGCGCCGCCCGTCATGCTGGCCAGCGCGGCGCAGGCGTACACGATGCCCTCGACGGACAACCGCGTCAGCGCGATGCTCTGGTACACGACCAGCACCAGCCCGGCGAGCGCCAGGCAGAGCCCCGCCAGCCGCGCCGGCGCAAAGCGGCGCTCCGTCAGCGCCAGCGTCAGGATGGGCTGCGCGCCGAGCAATGTCGCCAGCACGCCCGGCGTCACGCCGTGGTCCAGCGCCAGCAGATAGCAGATGGAGTAGCTGCCGATCAGCAGCGCCCCCGTCGCGGCGACCTGCATGCGGGTGCCGGGTTGCGGCAACCAACGCCCGCGCCGCGCGCCAATCAGCATCAGCGCCGCCAGCGCAAGCAGGAAGCGGAACAAGAGAAACCCAAACGCGGAGGCATGCGACAGCCCCCATTTGGCAAAGATCGCGCCGCCGCTCCACAGCAGCACGAACAAGGTAGTGGACGCGCGGGCAGTCCACGCGCTTCGGTTGATGAACATGAGGTATCACCTGTCTGAATGAGGTACAGACTCCGGCCCGGGGCGCGGCAAGGCGCGTCCATGCGCGAGCGCGGCAGGCGACGTCAAGGCGTCATGCAGCTTGCGGCGCGGCGCAGGAGTTCGGGTGGGAGACGGAAATGCGGCGGGTCAGCCGAGGACGGCTGACACAGGCGGGTGCACGCCCGACACAACGCCGCGGGGCGGCGATGCGGGCGGCGGCGGCGCCGCGTTCTTGACAGGAGACACAGCCGGCGGGGAACCGGCGCAGAAGAAAGCCGGCACGCGCGCGCGCGCAAGACCCGCGCGGACGGCGCGGGCAAGCATGGCGAGAGGCGTGTAAGCAGGCATCCGGGCAGACTACCGATGCATGGCCGCAGCGTCAAGCGATTGCGTTGACCGGTGTGAGGCTAACCAATCCTGCGCTGTTCCACCCCCATGTCCCGCCAGGCCTCGCCGTGGCAGGTGAACATAAGGATCTGATGCCGTGTCGCGGCGTCGAACAGTGCGCGCTTCATGAAGTCGCGCCGGGCGTCGTCGGTATGGACCAGGGCGTCGTCCAGCAGCAGCAAGGTAGGCCGGCCGGCCTCGCGCAGCAGATCGGCGTAGGCAAAACGGGCCAGGATGCCCAATTGCTCGCGCGTGCCGAAACTGAGGGCGTCCAGCGCGTCTTCGCCGTCGCCCCGGCGCAGCGCCGCGGGCAGCAGCGCATCGTCCAGGCGCAGCGCGGCGTCGGGAAAGAGCAGCGCCAGATAGTGGTTGAGACGGCGGGCGAGCGGCGCTTGCAGGCGTTGCGTGGCGGCGGCGCGTTTGTCGGCCAGCAGCTTTTGCAGCAGATCCAGTGCGGCGGCGCGCCTTGTGAATTCGTCACGGCGCCGTTGCAGCCGCTCGCAGGCCGCCTGCGCTTCGGACAGGCGTTCGCCCAGGCCTTGCGCACCGGCCTGGTCCAGCTTGCCCTGCAATTGCAGGATGTCGCCGTGCCGCTTGTGCTGGGCGTCGCGTTCGATGGCGGCGGATTTTTCGAACCGCTGCACGTCCTGTTCGGCGAGTTCGGGCCGGTGTTCGGCCAGCGAGGCGCGAGCCTCGCGTACGCGCAGGTCGAGCTGATCGTGGGCGCTGCGCACTTCGGCAAGACGGCCGGCGCGGGCGTGGCGTTGTGCCGTGCGGTCGTCGGATTGCAATTCGGCGCCCCGGGCGGCCGCCTGCCCTTCCAGCAGCTGCGCACGCGCCGTGTCGGCGTCCAGCGCGCGCTGCGCGTCGGCAACGGCCTTTTCCGCCTGCGCGGCGACGGCTTCGGCCTCGCGCAGGGCCTGGATGGCGTCGGGCAGATCGTCGTCGCTTGTGTCGACGTCGACGTCGGTGCTGCCGTCGGCGTCGGCAACCTGAAGGCCGTCTTCGGCTGCGTGCGCGGGCGGCAGCTTGGCCAGCCGTTCCTGCAACTGCGCCAGCCGCGCCAGCGCCTCGTCGCGCTGGGTGCGCAGCGCATCCACACCGCGAGGCGCGTGAATGGCAAGCGTCTTGCGCATGCCTTCGAGTTCGCGCTGCAAGGCGGTGTAGCGCGCGTGACGCTGTTCCGCGTCGGCCAGCGTGTCGACGCCCGCCCGCTTGAGCAACGCGGCGCTTGCCGACTCGGCGCGCGCCAGTTCGCGCTGCAGGGCCGGCAGGTCTTGCCCGCCCGGCTCAATTTGCAGGCGGCCCACACCGGGCAGATCGAGTTCGGCGGCAGCCGTAAGCAGGACTTCGCCCGCGCCGCTGACGGCCTTGCCGTCCAGCAGCGCCTGCGCGCCGGCATCAAGTCGATAGCGCAAGCGCGTGGCGACCGCCTGTTGCTGCAACTGCAGGTTTCCGAGCTCGCGGCCGGCCTTGCGCAGGGCCTCGATCTCGGCATCGGAGATCTCGAGTTGGACGGCCTCGGTGCGCAACGCCGATCCTTGCTGGATCAGGTGGGTGGCCGCGACCAGGGCGCCGTCCAGGCGTTCGAGTTCCGGCGTGAGCTGGGCCAGTTGCCGGTCCAGGTCGCGCCGGTCGGCCAGCACTTGAAGCCGAGCCACGCGCCGGCGCGCGGCCTCGACCGCCGCGGCATGCGATTGCCGCTGCTGCAGCGCGCGCGCCAGCGGTTCCTGCATGGCCTGCACGTGGGCGTGCGCCGCGCGCGCGTCGCGCAACAGCGATTGGTAATCGGCTTCGTCTTGTTGATCGCGCCGGACCTGGTCCTGCAGCAGCGCGAGGGTCTGGGCGGCCTGCGCCTGCTCGCGTTGCAGTCCGTCGAAGGCTTCACGTTCCTTGGCCAGGGCGGCAAGGCGCGCGCGGGCCTGAACGGCCTTGGCCTCGAAATCCTTCCAGGGTTGCGCGGCCTGCGCGCGCTCGTGATCGCGCCGCAATTCGGCCAGGCGGTCGACGTCGGCGTTGAGTTGCGCCATGGCCTGCCCGCACTCGTCGCGCTCGGTCATGGCGCGCGCAAGCGCGTCCTCGGCGTCTTTGTAGCTGCCCTTGGGACGGCCGTTGCGGGCGTCCAGCAGCGCGGCGCGCTCGGCCGACACGCGGTCGAACAGCCGGTCGCCGTCTCCGGAGGCCAGCTCGCCGGAGAGCTGCGTCAGTGCATCGCGAAGATGCGAGCCGGCAAAGCCGGCGGCTTCGTGCAGGTTCTGGCCGTCGCCCTGGCGGATCCATAGCAGGCCCGGCACGCCGGCCAGGTCAGGTTTGCTCTGGCCGCGGCCGGGCATTTCAAAGCCCAGCAAGACGGCCAGCGCGTTTTCGGCTTCTTCGCCGTCCAGCCGCTGCGCGCCGTCATCCACCAAGAGTTCGCAGCGGGCCTTGGACAGGAATTGCTTTTTCAGTACGTAGGCGTGATCGGCGTGTGTGAAGGCCACTTCGACACTAGGGCGTGCGCCCGATTCGCCGCGTGGCGCCAGATCGGCGACCTTGCTGGTGCTGTAGCGTTCAAGGAAGGCGGCCCGGATGGCGGCCGCGACCGTGCTCTTGCCGGCCTCGTTGGGGCCGACGAAGAGGTTAAGCCCGTCTTGCAGTCCGTCCAGCGACAGCCGCTGGCGGAACTTGCGGAATTCTTCGAGGGCAATGCGGGAGATCTTCATTTGGCGGCTCCCGGCGTGGCGGTTTCGCGCTGGAACCGCAGCAGCAGGCGTAGGGCCTCGCTGGCCACGGCGGACTGGTCTTCGTCCGCCTGCAGCGCCTGCAATTGCGCGGCGACCTCGCCCACGTAGCCGCTGGCGCGCAACTCGGCCAAGTCGGCTTCGTCGGGTTCCAGGCGCACGCCGGACAAGTCGGGCAGCAAGGCGCGCACCTGCGCGGCGGCCTCGGCCACCGCCTTTTGCAGGGCGTCCCAGGTTTCCAGGTTGACGTGGCCCTGCACGTCCAGGCGCAGGACGTCGTCGGCCCGCAACGCCGCCATGCGCTCGGCCAGCGCCTGGGCATCGGTGGGCAGGCTAAGGGTTTCGGTCCAGGCGGACCAGCGGAACTTGCCGGTGGCAATGCGTTCGACCACGGGTGCGGCGCCCGGCGCGTCGATGCGCACGTCCAGCACGTAGCCGGGCTCGTTGCCGCGGAAGCGGTCCTGTTCCGGCGTGCCGGCATACCAGGTGCGCGCGTCGATGGACAGGCAGCCGTGCCAATCGCCCAGCGCCAGATAATCCAGGCTGGCGCGGTCGGCGCGGTCGGGTGCGATGGGATTGGTGGCGTCGATCGTGTCGGGCAGGCGGCCGGCAACGCTGCCGTGGGCAAGGCCCACGCGGATGCGCCCCGCTGGCGATTCCAGCGTGTCGAAAGCCTGGGTGACGTCGTCGTAGGTATGGCGCTGCGTAAGCGGTGCGGCGAGCACGGCGATGTTGGCATCCGGCAGGTCCACCACGCCGGTCGTAAGCGGCACGTGCACATTGGCCGGGATGCAGCCCAGTTGCATGGCGCGGCTCCAGACGCTGTCGGCAAGTGCCGCGTCGTGATTGCCCGCGATCATTACCCAGGGACCGGTGTAGCCGGCCATGGCGGCGAAGAGGCGGCGGATGCTTCGATCGGACACGGCTTGCGTGTCGAAGACGTCTCCGGCGACCAGCACGGCGTCCACGCGGCGCTCTGCGGCCAGGGTGGCGATGCGCGCGACGACCTCGAAACGGGCCTCGGCCAGCATGGCGGCATCGTCGGTTTCAAACTGGCCGTACTGGCGGCCGATCTGCCAGTCGGCAGTGTGCAGGAAATGGGTCATGCGGCGATTTTGGCATAAAGATACGTGCCGTTTCGCCGGCTCCGTGCTCAATTCAGCACACGCAAAACAGACACGGGCCGCATCGAAGCGGCCCGTCGGGAGTGCGCCGCTGGCGGCGCATTAGTGGGTGCGCCGCTGGCGGCGCGTGCGCCGGATCAGGCGCAGTTCATGACCAGCTCAGGCGCGCTTGCCATCCAGCACGAGTTGCTGGCGGGACGCGGCGCGGCGGTCGTAGCGCGAGAGCCCGAGTCCGTCGGTGCTGATCGCGGGGCGCTGCCCCATGACCAGATCCGCGACCAGCTTGCCGGACCCGCATGCCATGGTCCAGCCCAGCGTGCCGTGGCCGGTGTTCAGGTAGAGGTTGTTGTAGCGCGTGGCGCCGACGACCGGCGTGCTGTCCGGCGTCATGGGACGCAGGCCCGTCCAGAACTCGGCTTCGGCCACGTGGCCGCTGCCAGGGAACAGATCGTTGACCACCAGTTCCAGCGTCTTGCGGCGCGCGTCCTTCAGGCGCAGGTCGAAGCCGGAGAGTTCGGCCATGCCGCCCACGCGGATCCGCTGGTCAAAGCGCGTGACGGCGACCTTGTAGGTTTCGTCCAGCACCGTCGACACCGGCGCGGCGGCCTCGTCCTTCATGGGGATGGTCAGGGAATAGCCCTTGACCGGATACACCGGCAGGTCCAGCCCAAGCGGTTCGAGGAAAGCGCGGGTGTAGCTGCCGAAGGCGGCCACGTAGCGGTCGGCCGTGAGGACTTCGTTGCCGACGCGCACGCCGGTGATCTGGCCGCCGGCGGTGTTCAGGCCCGCGACGCTTTCGCCGAAGCGGAATTCCACGCCCAGCTCGGCCGCCATGTCGGCCAGCCGGCGGGTGAAAAGCTGGCAGTCGCCGGTTTCATCGTTGGGCAAGCGCAGGCCGCCGGCGAGTTTGTGCGCCGAATTGGCCAGCGCGGGTTCGGCCGTCACGAGGCGGTGGCGGTCCAGGAGTTCGTAGGGGACGCCCACCTCTTCGAGCACGGCGATATCGCGGCGCGCGGCTTCCATCTGGGCTTCGGTACGGAACAACTGCAGCGTGCCGCGGGTGCGTTCTTCGTAGTGAATGCCGGTGGAGGTGCGCAGTTCACGCAGGCAATCGCGGCTGTACTCGGACAGGCGGAGCATGCGTTCCTTGTTGACGGCGTAGCGGTCGGCCGAACAGTTGGCCAGCATGGCGGCCATCCATTTGAGCTGGAACAGGCTGCCGTCCAGGCGGATCGCCAAAGGCGCGTGCTTCTGGAACAGCCATTTGAACGCCTTGAGCGGAATGCCGGGCGCTGCCCAGGGCGTGGAATAGCCCGGCGACACCTGCCCGGCATTGGCGTAGCTGGTCTCCTGCGCCGCGGCGGGCTGGCGGTCCAGCACGGTCACTTTGGCGCCCTGCCGGGCCAGGTAATAGGCGGTGGTGGTGCCGATGACGCCGCTGCCAAGGACGATCACATGCATGATTCTTTCCAGTATTTGGTTTTGACTAGGAATTTCGGTAGTCTATGACCCCTTCGGGAGTGAAAAGCACTGAAGATTTTGCTTCGTCAGTGGTTTTTCTCGGACCAACCTTGTTTTTCGAACGGCGAAAGTGAAATGCGCGACCTCGACCGAATTGACCTCAAAATCCTCGATATCCTGCAGCGCGAAGGCCGGATTTCGGTCACGGAATTGGCCGATCGCGTAAGCCTGTCGGCCACCCCCTGCTCCGACCGAATCAAGCGCATGGAGCGCGAGGGCGTCATCACGGGTTACCATGCGCGCGTCAATCCGGCGGCGCTCGGCAAGAATCTGCTGGTCTTCCTGGAGATCAAGCTGTCGGCCAAGTCGGGCGACGTCTTCGACAAGGTCAAGCAGGAACTGCTGTATGTGCCCGAGGTCATGGAATGCCACCTGGTGTCGGGCGACTTCGACTATCTGGTCAAGGCACGCCTGACCGAAATGAATGAATACCGCCGTCTTCTGGGCGAGATCCTGAAACGGCTGCCGGCGTCCGCCGAGTCTCACAGCTACATCGTGATGGAGGAGATCAAGGAGACGCTCTTTCTGCCGGTGGACCGCTAGCACCTGTTCACACTAAAAGAAGGGATGCGACCAGCCCGGCCGCTGGCCGGCGCCCGCCTTGTTACCGGAAAACCCGTCGGCGGCTGCTATGCTGCGGCCCTCCCCGGCGCGCCGATGCGCGTCCGACCCTATTTTTTGCATGTTGCCTATGACCCGTCTCTATAAATACTTCTTCCGCGGCCTGATCACCGTCCTGCCGCTGGCGCTGACGATCTACCTGCTGTACCTCTTTCTGGCCTGGACGGAAGGCGTGGCGCTCACCTTCCTGCGCCCCTTCATCGGCGGCTTCTATGTGCCGGGCATGGGCCTGGCGCTGGGCATTCTGGGCATTCTGGCCATCGGCTACCTCGTGTCCAAGCAGCGCGTGCAGCGCTTTCTGACGCTGGTCGAGATGCCCTTCACCAACCTGCCGGTGGTCAAGAGCATCTATTCGTCGCTCAAGAGCTTTGCGGATTATTTTTCGCCCAGTTCCAAAAACACGGCACAGCAGGTCGTTGTCCTGCGCATCCCGGGCCAGCAGCTGGAGCTGGTGGGTCTGGTGACGCGCCGCGGCACCGATGGCCTGCCAGAAGGGTTTACGCAGGGAGATCGCGTTGCCGTCTACCTGCCGATGGGCTACATGATTGGCGGCTATACCGTATTTGTGCCGCAAGAATGGGTGCAGCCCATCCAGATGTCGGTCGAGGAAGCCATGCGCTCGTCGCTGATCGCCTGGATGGCGCGCGCTGAAACGGGCGGCATCCGCCCCATGCCGGCCGCCAGCCCGGACGCGGCCGCGGATAAGCCCGTAGCCCAGCCGGTGACCCAGCCCGTCGCCCAACCTGCGGCCCAGTCCGCCGCCCCGTCCGCAGGCCAGACCGCCGCTGCCGGCAACCCGGCCAACCCGGTCGCTCCGCGCCCCCCCGGCAACGGCCCCGTCTGACCCCGAATCCCTGACCCACGCCTCATGTCCATCATCGAATTCACGCTTGCCGAAGGCAGCCCCTACATTGAAATCAACCAGCTGCTGAAGGCGACCGGCGTCGTGGACAGCGGCGGCGCCGGCAAGATGCTGGTGGCCGACGGCCAGGTCCGCGTCGGCGGCGTGGTCGAAACGCGCAAGACGGCCAAGATCCGCGATGGCCAGATCGTGACCTGTGGCGGCGTGCGCATCGTGGTTCGCGCCTTTGCCGGCGCCCCCGAAGACGACGGCGACAGCGCCTGATTTCCTGTTGATCCCCACACGCCGCGAGCTGCCATGAAATTCAAGATGTCCCAGAACTCCATCTTTGCCGTGCTGCTGCGCTCGCCCTGGTGGATGAGTGCCGGCGTAGCCGTGCTGCTCAGCGCCGGCGGCTTTGCCGCGCTGCCGCTGGAGTATGCCGCGATGGGCGTTTTTGCCGCGGTGCCGTTCGCCGTGATTTCCATCATGGCGGCCTACAAGCAGTTGCGCGCCCCGTCCGGCGCCCGCGTGCAGGCGGTGACCGAAACCGTTGCCGCCATGTCGTGGGCGGACTTTTCAAAGACCGTCGAGGCCGGTTTCCGGCGCGACGGCTGTGAGGTCGAGCGCCTGCAGGCGCCCGGCGCGGATTTCGCGCTGAGCAAGGACGGCCACGTGGCCATCGTCAGCGCCAAGCGCTGGAAGGCGGCAAGACACGGCGTGGAACCGCTGCGCGAACTGCAAGCCGTACGCGAAAAGCGCGGCGCGCGGGAAGCCATCTATGTCGCGCTGGGCGACGTGTCCGACAACGCCTTGCAATATGCCAAGGCGCAGGGCGTATCCCTGATGACCGCCCCGGAACTGACCAAGCTGCTGCGCGACCTGAAAGTCTGAAGACCGCCGGGCGGTTTCAGATCACCATCACCGAACTGGCCGCGATGACGCGCCATGCGCCGGACTCTGCACCGGACGCCACAGCGGGCGCCCACGTCCGCATGAAGCGGAACGTGCCGTTGGCCGGCACGCCGTTGTAGCTGCCCGCGATGCGGGCCAGCACCGACACCACCGCGCAATCGGCGCGCGGCAGGATGCACTGTTCGGACAGGTCCAGCGCGTGGATTTTCAGCAGCCCGCCGCGGTGCGCAGCCAGATCATCCTCGCGCGTGACCGTCCAGCCCATGTGATTGACGAACAGCAGGTCCGGATCCAGCAGCGCTTCCAGCGCGGCGATGTCCGAGGACAGCATGGCCTGGCGCAGCCGTTCCTCTGCGTCCTGGATGGCGGCGATGATCGAAGCGTGCATGGCGTGGGTTCCGGGAGTATCTTGGATTGAACACGCCCGCATTCTATTCGGTCACCCGGCGTCTTGCCTTGTTGCCAATGCCGCGCACGCTGCGTGCATGCATGCGCTTTAATGCACCTCTCGCCGGTTTGCGGCGACCCTGCTATTAACGAATTTCAACGATGACCTATCGCATCCTTGCCGACCTCGTGCTCGTCGTACACGGCCTGTTTGTCGCGTTCGTGGTGTTTGGCGGCTTGCTGACGCTGTGGAAACCGCGCATCGCGTTCTGGCATCTGCCCGCGCTGGCGTGGGGCGCGATGGTGATTGGGATGGGCTGGATCTGTCCGCTGACGCCGCTTGAAGTGTCATTGCGCGAACGCGCGGGGCAAGAAGGCTACGCGGGCGGCTTCATCGAGCACTATGTGCTGGGCATCATCTATCCCGAGGGCATCACCCGGTCCACGCAGATGCTGCTGGCGGCGTTGCTGATCGTGGGCAACCTCGTCGTCTACACCGTGTGGGCGCGCCGCCGGGCCGGCGAACGCCGCGCGGCCGCAGCGGCCCACAAATAGCGAGCCGCTGCGCGACCCGGCTACAGATTGCGCGCGATCACCAGGCGCTGGATGTCGCTGGTGCCTTCGTAGATCTGGCACACGCGCACGTCCCGGTAGATGCGCTCGACCGGAAAGTCCTTCAGGTAACCGTAGCCGCCCAGCGTCTGGATCGCCGCCGAGCAGACCTTTTCGGCCATCTCGGACGCAAACAGCTTGGCCATGGACGCCTCTGTCAGCGCGGGCCGGCCGGCTTCGCGCAAGGCCGCGGCGTGCAGCACCATCTGGCGGGCGGCGTGGATCTGCGTTGCCATGTCCGCCAGCCGGAACGACACGGCCTGGTGTTCGATGATGGCTTTGCCGAAGGCTTGGCGGTCGCGGGCGTAATCGCGCGCGCATTCAAAGGCCGCCCGCGCCATGCCCACCGACTGCGACGCAATGCCGATGCGCCCGCCTTCCAGGTTCGACAGCGCGATCTTGTAGCCCTCGCCTTCTTCGCCGAGCCGCCAGGCGGCCGGAATGCGCATGTCCTCGAAGGCAATCTGGCAGGTGTCGGACGCGTGCTGGCCGAGCTTGTCTTCCACCCGCAGCACCTTGTACCCCGGCGTATCGGTGGGCACGATGAACGCCGAGATGCCGCGCTTTCCCGCGTCGGGGTCGGTGACCGCGAACACGATGACCGTCTGCCCGTTGCGCCCGGACGTGATGAACTGCTTGGCGCCATTGAGGATGTAGTCGTCGCCATCGCGCCGCGCGCGGGTGTGCAGGCTGCTGGCGTCGGAGCCGGCCTGCGGCTCGGTCAGCGCGAACGCGCCGATATGCTCGCCGCGCGCCAGCGGCCGCAGGAACTGCGCCTTCTGGTCGTCGTTGCCGAACTTCAGGATGGGCATGCAGCCCACCGAGTTGTGCACGCTCATGATGGTGGAGCAGGCGCCGCTGCCCGCGGCGATTTCTTCCAGCGCCACCGCGTACGAGATATAGCCGCTGTCGTTGCCGTCCCAGGCTTCCGGCACCAGCATGCCGAAGAAACCGAGCTGCGCCATCTCGGCAATGGCGTCGGCGGGATAGTGGTGTTCGCGATCCCAGCGTTCGGCGTTGGGCGCCAGGCGTTCCTGCGCAAACCGGCGCGCCATCTCCTGGACGCTTTGCTGTTCGTCGGTCAAAAGCATGCTTGTCTCTCCTGGTGCGGCGCACCGGCGGGCGGGCCGCGGCGCGCGTTCTATGTGATGTGCGCGTTCTACGTGATGTGCATGACCGGCGCCGGGCGGGCGGCGCCGTGTGATTGCGAGAATACACCCGCGCGCCCCCCGAGCCCGAGGCGCGCCTCCCCATTCACGCCCGTGGCGCGTCCTGTTCGGCGCGCTGCTGCGCCGGTCCCATGGCGCGGCTCAGGTTGTAGGCCGTGTTGACCAGGCCGATATGCGAGAAACCCTGCGGAAAGTTGCCGACCAGCCGGCGCCGCACGACGTCGTACTCTTCCGCCAGCAGCCCCAGGTCGTTGCGCAGGGACAGCAGGCGGTCAAACAGCCGCTCGGCATCGCCCAGCCGGCCCTGCATCACGTAGGCGTCCGCCAGCCAGAAACTGCAGGCAAGAAAAACGCCCTCCTCGCCCTCCAGGCCGTCGTCGGTGTCCTCCACCGAATAGCGGCGCAGCAGGCCGCCGTGCATGAGTTCGCGTTCGATCGCGTGCACGGTGCCCGCCACGCGGGGGTCTGACGCCGGTAGAAAGCCCACCTGCGGAATCAGCAGCAGGCTCGCGTCCAGCGCCGGCGATCCGTAGCTCTGCACGAAGCAGCCGCGGGTGCGGTCGTAGCCGTGCTCGCAGATGTCCTTGTGGATGCGTTCGCGCAGCCGGCGCCAGGCATCCACCGGACCCTTCAAGCCCCAGCGTTCGCACGCCTTGACCGCCCGGTCGAACGCCACCCAGCACATCACGCGCGAATGCGTGAACGCGCGCCGTTCGCCCCGGACCTCCCAGATGCCGTGATCCAGTTCGCGCCAGCGCTGCTCCAGCGGCTTGAGCAGCACGTTCTGCAAGCGCCAGGCTTCGGCCAGCGGCGCCAGGTCCGCGACGCGCGCGGCGTAGAGCGTATCGATGAGTTCGCCGTAGATGTCGAGCTGGCTCTGCCCCGCCGCGCCATTGCCCCGGCGCACCGGCTGGCTGTCCTCGTAGCCGGGCAGCCAGGGAATCTCCAGCTCGGGCAGCCAGCGATCGCCGGCAATGCCATACATGATCTGCAACTGATCGGGGTGCCCGGCCACTGCGCGCAGCAGCCATTGGCGCCACGCCTCGGCCTCTTCGCGGTAGCCGGCGTTGAGCAAGGCGTACAGCGTCAGCGCCGAGTCGCGCAGCCAGCAATGGCGGTAGTCCCAATTGCGGCTGCCGCCCAGCGCTTCGGGCAGCGATGTTGTCGGCGCGGCGATGATCCCGCCGGTAGGCTGGAAGGTCAGCAGTTTCAGCGTGATCAGCGAGCGCACCACCGCGTCGCGGCGCCCGTCCCCCGGCCCGTCCCAGTGGCAGCGCTTGGCCCATTCCTGCCACCACGAGACGGTGCGGTCCATGCTTTCGACGCGGTCGGGCACGAACCGGGGCGTGCGGTGCGAGCGGTGATAGGACAGCGTGAAAGGCACGACGCGGCCCGGATGCAGCGAAAAGCGCGCCGTGGTCTTCATGTCATGGCCTTCGAGCTCGATGGGCGTATGCAGCTCGACCGCGTCCGGCCCCGCAATGGCGTTCAGCCCGTAATCGCGCCGCCGCACCCACGGCACGCTCTGGCCGTAGTTAAAGCGCAGGATGAGCTCCATGTCCATCTGCACGTGGCCGGACTCGCCGCGCACGATGCGCACCACGTCCACGCGTTCGTCGTCATCGCTGAGCGGCATGAAGTCGTACACCAGCACCGAGCCCGTGCGGGTCTCGAAACGGGTCTCCAGCACCGCCGTATCGGGCACGTAGCGGCGCGACGTGGCGCGGATCTTGCCGTGCGGCGCGATCAGCCAGCGCCCGTGACGCTGATCGCCCAGCAAGGCGGCAAAGCATGCGGGCGAATCGAAATGGGGCAGGCACAGCCAGTCGATCGAGCCGTCGCGCGCCACCAGCGCGGCCGACAGCATGTTGCCGATGAGTCCGTAGTCTTCCAGGGGTTTGGACATGCCGGCCTCAGCCCGCGCCGCGGAATTCGGGGTACAGCGTCATGCCGCCGTCCACGAAGAGCGTGGTGCCGGTGACGTAGTCGGATGCATCGCTTGCCAGCCACACGGCCGCCTGCGCGATGTCCTCGGGTTCGCCGATCCGGCCGTACGGGATGAGTTCCAGCAGCTTGGCCAGCGCCTGCGGCGTGTCCCACGCCGGCTGGTTGATCGCGGTGCGGATGGCGCCGGGCGCGATGGAGTTGACGCGGATGCGGTCGGGCGCCAGCTCCTGCGCCAGCGATTTCATCAGCAGCGAAATGCCGCCCTTGGACGCCGCGTAGTTCACCTGGAACGCCCACGGGATGACTTCGTGCACCGAGCTGATGAAGAGGATGTTGCCCACGGAACGATTCTGCCGGGCGGGATCGGGGGGTTGCGACTTGAAGGCCCGGGCCGCCGCCCGCGCGCACAGGAAGTGGCCGGTCAGATTGACGTCGATGACCCGCTGCCAATCCGCAAGCGTCATGTCGGCGATGGGCGACGGGTGCTCGACGCCCGCGTTGTTGACCAGGATGTCCACCCGGCCGAAATGCTGCACGGCCTGCTCGAACAGATGGTCGACGTCGGCTTCCCGGCTGATGTCCGCCGCGGCTGCGACCGCCGTGCCGCCGCTGCGCTGGATCGTTTCCACCACCGCCGCGCCCCGGGCCTGCGAGTCCCCGCCCGCCCGGTGGTTCACCACCACCCGCGCGCCCGCTTCGGCCAGGCCGATCGCGGTGGCGCGTCCGATGCCTGAAGACGCGCCTGTCACCACGGCCACGCGGCCGTTCAGGTCAGTCGTGTGCTGCATGCCAGTCTCCTTGGCGGCCGGCGCGTGTGGACGGCTGCCGGTGTAGAGGAATTCAGGGTAGTCCCGCGCGGGGGACCGGCGCAACCCGGCTCGGCGGCGGCGCAAGTTCCAGCAAGCGGCATTCCCCGTCGCCATCGCGAAGAACGCAACAACATAAGTTGCATAAGAACGCTTGCGCTCCTATCATGCAACTTATCAAGTATCGAAACCCCTGAGAGAGGATCGTTCCATGCACTATGACGTCATCATCATCGGCGGCAGCTTTGCCGGCCTTTCCGCCGCCATGCAACTGGCGCGCGCCCGCCGGAAGGTTCTGCTGGTGGATGCGGCGCGGCCCCGCAACCGCTATGCCGCCCACGCGCACGGGTTCCTGGGCCAGGACGGCGTGCCGCCGCACGAGATCGTGGCCGCCGCGCGAGCGCAACTTGCCCGCTATCCGACCGTTGCGTTTCTGGACGACGAGGCCATTGAAGCCCTGCCGCAGGACGGCGGCTTTGACGTCGCGATGGCCAGCGGCCAGCAGGTGCACGGCGCGCGCCTGATCCTGGCCACCGGCATGCGCGACGAACTGCCGCCGCTGCCCGGACTGCAAGAGCGCTGGGGCCAGACCGTGCTGCACTGCCCGTACTGCCATGGCTATGAAGTGGCCGGCAATCCGCTGGGCGTGCTGGCCGCGCATCCGATGTCGGCCCATCAGGCCATGATGCTGCCCGACTGGGGCCCGACCACGTATTTCACGCAGGCGCAGTTCGAACCGACGCCCGACGAAGCCCGGCATCTTGCCGCGCGCGGTGTCCACGTGGAGCGCACGCCCGTGGTCGCGCTGCTGGGCGAAGCGCCTGCGTTGGACGGCGTGGTGCTGGCCGATGGCCGCGAGCTGCCGCTGCGCGCGCTGTTCGTCGCCAGCCGGGCGCACATGGCCAGTCCGCTTGCCGAACAGCTGGGGTGCGCGTTCGACGAGGGGCCTCAGGGACCCGTCATCCGGGTGGACGAACTCAAGCAGACCACTGTGCCCGGCGTGTTCGCGGCGGGAGACGCATCCACGCCGATGTCCAATGCCACGCTGGCCAGCGCATCGGGCGTCATGGCGGGCGTGTGCGCGCACCGGTCGCTGGTGATGGCATAAGCGGTCTTCAGCCTGGGTCCAAGGCCGTGCATAATGGTGAGATTGGCGGCCCGGTCTCCGGCATGGAGCTCGGGCCGCAAGTTCATCCGACCATGCATCCAGGAGTAGCCGTGCTGGATCCCATCCTCGCCGAACTTTCGACCACCCTGCCCGCCGCCAAGTCGGTCGAGCAACTGACCCGCCCGCTGCTGGACATGCTGGGCGCCGTCACCGGACTCGAATCCACTTACCTGACCTCCATCGACCTGAAGGCCGATCTGCAGCACGTGCGCTACGCGCGCAACGTGGGGCAACTGCAGATTCCGGAAGGCCTGTCCGTGCCTTGGGATGACACGCTGTGCAAGCGCGCGCTGGACGAAGGCCGCATGTGCACCAGCGACGTCGCGCAGTGCTGGCCAGATTCGGACGCGGCCCGGCAGCTTGGCATACAGACCTACGTCAGTGCGCCCGTGCGCGCCGATGACGGCGCCCTGTACGGCACCCTGTGCGCGGCCAGCGCCCGGCGCCACGACATCAGCCCGCAGGCCGAAGCGGTGCTGAAGCTGTTTTCCAGCGTGATCGCCAGTTTCATCGAACGCGAAATGCTCGTTGAACAGTTGCACTCGGCCAATGTCAGGCTCATGTCCTATGCGCTGACCGACATGCTGACCGGCCTGCCCAACCGCCGCGCGGTTTTCGAGGCCCTGGACCGTCTGCTGGCGCGGGCCGTGCGCGAACAGGCCACCGTCCTGGTCGGTGTCATCGACCTGGATGGATTCAAGAGCATCAACGACACGTACGGCCACCAGGCGGGCGACATCTTCCTGCAGGAAACGTCACGGCGCATCGCCGCAGCGCTGCGGGGGTCGGACATGGTGGGACGCGTGGGCGGCGACGAATTCGTGCTGATCGGGCCCGGCCCCGCGCTGGCCCGCAAGCGGTCGGACACGGGCGGCATCACGCCGCAGGCCGAGGCCGAAGAAGCCGCGCGCGCGATGGAAGAGCGCATCCTGGCCGCCACGATGGGGCGATACAAACTGGGCGACACCACCGTTGCCTATGAAGGCGCCAGCACGGGTGTGGTGGCGCTGGATCCCGCCGGCCTGGACGCGGAGGCCGCCGTGCGGCTGGCCGATGCGCGCATGTATGAAATCAAGCATGCGCGCCGGGCGGCGCGCGTCATTCACTGATCGGGCGCGCGGCTATTGCAGCCGCGCCTTGAAGAATGCCGTCACCTGGGCGTTCAGCGCCTGATGGAATGCGCTTCGGTCAACGCCCGCCTCGTCGCGGCAAATGCCGGGTAGCGCTTCGGCCTGGTCGGCCGAGCACGGCGCCAGAAACACGTAATGGCCTGCGCCTGCGGCCATCTGGTAATCCGGCGCGGCGCCCAACCCTTGGCGCACCGCCTCGACGCTGGCCGGGCTGACGCCCTCACCGCCCCGCGCCGACACCCACAGCTGAATGGGCAGCGTGACGCGCTTGAGCGCGCCTTCTGAAAAGACATTGAGCGGATCGGCAATGACCGCCGCCTTGATGCGCGCGTCCGCCGGATACGGTTGCTGCGGCACCTTGCCCGCAGCGATGTCGCGGCACATCGGCAGCGACGGCTGGTCAGCGCAGATGGCCAGCCCCGCCGCCAGATCCGGCGCCGCGCCGGCCAGCACCAGGCCCGTATACCCGCCGCGCGAAAACCCGAAGAAGCCGATCTTTTCGGCATCAAGGCTGGCCTTGTCCGGCCACACGCCCGTCATGTAGTCGATCAGCCGGCGCATTTCGCGGGGCCGGGTCGAAAAAATCGACAGATAACCCTGCCGCGATTTGTCCAGCGCGTTGTCGCCCACGTGGTTGATCGCCGCGACCACGAAGCCCGCGTCGGCCAGCGCGGCCGCGGTGTCGTGGTGGCTGAGATACGAGCCCGCCGAGCCGTGCGACAGGACAATGAGCGGGTAGCGCCCTTCCGGCAGCTTGCAGCCCTGCACCCCTTGGATGGCGACGCGGCCCACCTTGATCTCGCCGGCGGGTTCCGCGCAAGGCGTCCAGACCGCGCCTTGCAGGCCGGGACCGTTCAGGTCCATGGGCAGATTCAGGCGCTGGAAGCCGGCGGCATTCGCAACGCCGGCAGCAAGTGCCAGGACGGCTGGAATCAGAACGTGCAGAAAGTTGAAGGCGAAGGTCATGCGGACGAGTTGAGGATAAGCGTTGAAATCGACGGGCCACGCGGGGTATCGGCAATACCAGTATTCGGGCTTGTCTTGTTGCCGTTTTCGGCCGGCACCAGAATGCCGCTTCGACATCCACGAGGCCCCAAGGTTTTACCCCATGCAGATCTCCTTATTGCACACCATCGACAGCAACCCGGCGGTTTTCGAGCAGGCGGCCCGCGACGCGGGACTGACAGCCGGCGCGCTGCGCCACGACGTGCGGCCGGCGCTCAGGATTGCCGTTGATCAGGCGCAGGCCACGGCCAGCGCAATACCCGACAGCCTGAAGGACGAGATCGAAGCGGCGTTGCAGACGTTGGCGGCCGGCGCGGACGCCGTGATTGTCACATGCGCCACGCTCGGTCCTGTCGTCGACGGCATCAAGGGCATACGCGTCCCCGTCATCCGCGCGGATGAGGCGCTGGCCGAAATCGCAGCCCGCGCAGGCACGCGCATCGTCGTGCTGTGCGCCGCGGAATCCGCCGTCGCGGCCAATCGCGTGATGTTCGAACGACATGCGCGGCCAGCAGGCGCCACGGTCGATGTGCGTTTGGTGCCCCAGACTTGGGATCTGTTCAAGCGCGGCGAGACGGCGGCATGTCTTGCCGCCGTCGCGCAAGCGGCCCGCGCCGCCTGGGAAGGCGGCGCGGACGTAGTGGCATTTGCACACCCCTGGATGGCGGGCGCCGCCAGCGCCTTGCCCGCGGAATTTCGGCCCCTGGATGGCGCCTCCGCGTCCTTGGCGATGGCGGCGCGGGTCACGCCTCGGGTGGCGTCGCGGGTGGCGTCGCGGGTGGTGTCGCAACGAGCGGCGCCCTAAGCCCGCCGCTTACCGCACCTTCCCCGCCTTCCACGCCGACAGCAACTGATCATAGGGAATCGTCTCGCCCTTGGGCTTCTCATTGGCGAGCTTTTTCCACGGCGCGTGCTGATCCGACAGCCACTTGCTCGGATCGCTCTTGGGATTGAGCTTGGGCGCGCACTGCGCCATGCCCGCCCGCTCAAGCCGCGCCATCACCTGATCCATTTCGTTGGCCAGGTTGTCCATGGCCGCCTGCGGGGTCTTTTCGCCCGTGACGGCCGTGGCGACGTTCTTCCACCAGAGCTGCGCCAGCTTCGGATAGTCGGGCACGTTGGTGCCGGTGGGCGTCCATGCCACGCGCGCCGGGCTGCGGTAGAACTCGATCAGGCCGCCGTAGTTGGCCGCATTCTTGGTGAAGAACTCGCTGTTGATGTCGCTGTCCCGGATGAAGGTCAGGCCGGTGATGGACTTCTTGAGCGACACCGACTTGGACGTGACGAACTGCGCATACAGCCAAGCCGCCGCCATCTTGTCGGGATTGGTGGACTTGAAGAAGGTCCACGAGCCCACGTCCTGGTAGCCGTTCTGCATGCCGTCCTTCCAGTAGGGGCCGTAAGGCGACGGCGCCATGCGCCACTTCGGCGTGCCGTCGTCGTTCACGACCGGCAGCCCCTTCTTGGTCATGTCGGCGGTGAAGGCCGTGTACCAGAAGATCTGCTGGGCGATCTGGCCCTGCGCTGGCACGGGGCCGGCTTCCGAGAAGGTCATGCCCATGGCCTGCTGCGGCGCAAACTTCTTCATCCAGTCGATGTATTTGGTCAGCGCGTACACGGCGGCCGGGCTGTTCGTGGCCCCGCCGCGAGACACCGACGCGCCGACCGGCGTGCACTTGTCGTCGGCCACGCGGATGCCCCACTCGTCGACCGGCATGCCGTTGGGCAGCCCCTTGTCGGCCGCGCCGGCCATCGACAGCCACGCATCGGTGAAACGCCAGCCGAGCGACGGGTCCTTCTTGCCGTAGTCCATGTGGCCGTAGACCCGCTTGCCATCGATCTCCTTGACGTCGTTCGAGAAGAACGTGGCAATGTCTTCGTACGCCGACCAGTTGGTGGGCACACCCAGGTCATAGCCGTACTTGGCCTTGAATTTTTCCTTCAGGTCCGGCCGCGCAAACCAGTCGGCGCGGAACCAGTACACGTTGGCGAACTGCTGGTCCGGCAACTGGTAAAGCTTGCCGTCGGGCGCCGTGGTGAACTTGGTGCCGATGAAGTCCTTCAGGTCCAGATTGGGGTTGGTCCAATCCTTGCCGGCGCCGGCCATGTAGTCGGACAGCGGCAGGATGGCGCCGTAACGGTAGTGGGTGCCGATCAGGTCGGAATCGGAGATCCAGCCGTCGTAGATGGACTTGCCGGACTGCATGGACGTTTGCAGCTTTTCGACGACGTCGCCTTCCTGGATGAGGTCGTGATTGACCTTGATGCCGGTGATTTCGGCAAAGGCCTTGGCCAGCACCTTGGACTCGTACTCGTGCGTGGTGATGGTCTCGGACACCACGCTGACTTCATTGACGCCCTTGGCCTTGAGCTTGGCCGCGGCGTCGATGAACCATTTCATTTCGGCCATCTGCTGTTCCTTGGACAGCGACGAAGGCTGGAACTCCGAATCGACCCACTTCTTTGCCTCCGGCTCGCCGGCCCAAGCCCCTGACGTTCCGATCAGGGCGATAGCGGCCGCCATGGCGTGCATGCGCAATTTCATGACCTGTCTCCTCGATAAGTCTTCCCCTATCGTGCTGCGGACCGCTGGCCGGGGAAGACGCTGGCCGATAGTCCTTTACCTGACTGCCCGAAACCAACGAAGGGTCTGGCGCCCTTCTCTCACCCTTTTTTCATGATGAACGCCAGCAGCAGCATGGACAGCACGAAGCTGATCCATACCGATGGCGGCTGATCCAGCGAAAACCACTCGACCGCCTTCTGGCCGAACCCCAGAAACGCCAGGTTGAGCCACGCCGCGGCCATGAGACCAATGAACAGCCGGTCGCCGCGCGTGGTGCGCAGGGGCAGAAACCCCTTGCGCTCCTGCGTAGGCGACTTCAGTTCCCAGATCGTCATGCCCACCAGCATCAGCACGATGCAGCTGAAGAACACGGCAACCGGGGTGGTCCAGACCATCCAGCTGAACATGAGTGCGTCCTCCTGTATGCCCGATGCCTACACGCGGCCCATCGCGAAGCCCTTCGCGATGTAGTGCCGCACGAACCAGATCACGATGCCGCCCGGCACGATGGTCAGCACGCCCGCGGCCGCCAGCACGCCCCAATCCATGCCGGAGGCCGATACGGTGCGCGTCATGGTCGCGACGATGGGCTTGGCGTTCACCGATGTCAGCGTGCGCGCCAGCAGCAGTTCCACCCAGCTGAACATGAAGCAGAAGAACGCCGCCACGCCCACGCCCGACTTGATGAGCGGCAGGAAGATCGTCAGGAAGAAGCGCGGGAACGAGTAGCCATCCACATAGGCGGTCTCGTCGATCTCGCGCGGCACGCCGGACATGAAGCCTTCCAGGATCCACACCGCCAGCGGCACGTTGAACACCAGGTGCGCCAGCGCCACCGCCAGGTGCGTGTCCATCAAGCCGAACGAGCTATAGAGCTGGAAGAACGGCAAGAGGAACACGGCGGGCGGCGTCATGCGGTTGGTGAGCAGCCAGAAGAACACGTGCTTGTCGCCGATGAACCGGTAGCGCGAGAACGCGTAGGCGGCCGGCAGCGCCACGGCCAGCGAGACGACCGTGTTGATGACCACATAGATCAGCGAATTGATATAGCCGGAATACCAGGCCGGATCGGTGAAGATGGTGCGGTAATGCTCGAACGTGAAGTCGCGCGGCCACAGGGTCAGCGTGCTGACGATCTCGGTGTTCGACTTGAACGACATGTTCAGCATCCAGTACAGCGGCAGGATGGCGAACACCAGATACAGCGTCAGGAAGGCGGCGCGCCACCAGGTGGTTTTCTCACGCATTGCCGCGCTCCTCGTCGAAACCGCCCGTGGTGCCCGCGCGCAGCATCCAGTTGTAAAGGATGAAGCACAAGAGCAGGATGATCAGGAAGTAGATGATCGAAAACGCCGCGGCCGGCCCCAGGTCGAACTGCCCGACCGCCTTCTGCGTCAGGTACTGCGACAGGAAGGTGGTGGCATTGCCCGGGCCGCCGCCGGTCAGCACAAAGGGCTCGGTGTAGATCATGAAGCTGTCCATGAACCGCAGCAGCACCGCGATCATCAGCACGCCGCGCATCTTGGGCAGCTGGATGTAGCGGAACACGGCAAAGCGCGAGGCGCCATCGATCCGCGCGGCCTGGTAGTAGGCGTCCGGGATGGCGCGCAGCCCCGCGTAGCACAGCAGCGCCACCAGCGGCGTCCAATGCCACACGTCCATCACCAGCACGGTGACCCAGGCGTCGAAGTCGTTGCCCGTGTAGTTGTAGTCCACGCCCAGCCATGACAGCGTGGCGCCTAGCAGGCCAATGTCGGTGCGGCCGAACACCTGCCAGATGGTGCCCACGACGTTCCACGGAATCAGCAGCGACAGTGCGATGATGACCAGCACGGCCGACGCGCGCCAGCCGCTGGCCGGCATCGACAGCGCCAGCAGGATGCCCAGCGGGATCTGGATGAGCAGCACCGCAAACGAAAACCCGATCTGCCGGAACAGCGCGCCGTGCAGCTCGTCGTCCTGCAGCACGGCGGCGAACCACTCCGTGCCGACGAACACGCGGCGCTCGGGCGAGATGATGTCCTGCACCGAGTAGTTGACGATGGTCATCAACGGCAGGATGGCCGAGAACGCCACGCACAGCACGACCGGCATGACCAGGAACCAGGCCCGGTGATCGGTGGGTTTCATCGGATCAGCTCCTCGTCGCGGTAGAAGCAGGTGTGGGGATTGAGCACGGTCAGCCACACCGTGGCGTCCTTGCCGCCGGCCACGACGTTGCTGCCCAGGCGGGCGCGCACCGGCGTGCCTTCAAAATCAGCCACCAGCAGCGTGTAGGTGCCCACGTCCTGCACGCGTTCCACGCGCATCGGCACGGCGCCGGCTGCGCCTGCATCGGCAACCCGAAGGTATTCGGGACGCACGCCCAGCTTGACGGGACCGGCGCCTTCCAGCTTGGCGGCCAGTTCGCCCGGCACGCCGTCCAGCCGGTGCTGGCCCACCATCAGCGCGCCATCGCGCCATTGGGCCGGCAGGAAGTTCATGCCCGGCGACCCGATGAAATGGCCCACGAAGGTGTGCGCGGGGCGTTCAAACAAATCATCCGCGCTGCCCACCTGCACGGCGCGGCCACGCGCCATCACCATGACCTGGTCGGCAAAGGTCAGCGCCTCGGTCTGGTCATGGGTCACGTAAATCAGCGTGAGCTTGAACTCGTGATGGATCTCCTTGAGCTTGCGGCGCAGCTCCCACTTGAGTTGCGGGTCGATAACGGTAAGCGGCTCGTCAAAGAGAATGGCGGACACGTCGCTGCGCACCAGGCCGCGGCCCAGCGAGATCTTCTGCTTGGCATCGGCCGTCAGCCCGCTGGCCCGGCGGTCCAGGACATTGGACATTTCCAGCATTTCGGCGATGCGGCCCACGCGCTCGCGGATGCGCTCGGGCGGCACGCCCCGGTTGCGCAGCGGAAACGCCAGGTTCTCGGCGACCGTCATGGTGTCGTACACCACCGGAAACTGGAACACCTGCGCGATGTTGCGCGCCTGCGGGGTCTTGTCGGTGACGTCCTGTCCGTCGAACAGGATGCGCCCATGCGAGGGCCGCAAGAGACCCGACACGCAATTGAGCAGCGTGGTCTTGCCGCAACCCGAAGGCCCGAGCAAGGCATAGGCCCCGCCGTCGCGGAAGGTGAACTGCAACGGCAAAAGCGCGTAGTCGTCGTCGGACTTGGGATGGGCGACGTACGAATGGGACAGGTCCAGCTCGATCTGCGCCATCAGGCCACCTCCCCCGCCCCCGCCGGCTGCCGGGGCGCCACGAGCAGCGCGCCGTCCGGGCCAAAGGCGTAGGTCTGCGCGGGGTCGAAATACAGCCGCACGTGCTCGTCCAGCGTGTAGCGGTGCACGCCGGGCAGTTGGGCGACCACGTCGCCGGCGGCCGTCTCGGCGTGCACGAAGGTGTCGGACCCGGAGATCTCGGCCAGCTTGACCCGGCCGGGCAGCTCGACGTGACCGGGCCGCGATTCCACATCCAGCGCGCCGGCACGCAGGCCGGCCGTGATCTCGGCGTCCCCGCCCGCCGGCAGCGCGCGATCCACCGCCACGTCGCCTTGCAGCACGAAACCGCCGTTGTGGCGCCGGGCGGCAAACAGATTCATGGGCGGGTCGCTGAAGGCGCGCGCCACGCGGATCGAATTGGGCCGGTGAAAGACCTCGGCCGTGGGGCCGTATTGCAGCAGCTCGCCCGCGTCGAGCACGGCGGTGTGGCCGCCCAGCAACAGGGCCTCGCCCGGTTCGGTGGTGGCGTAGACCACGGTCGAGCGTCCCAGCGCGAACAATTCCGACAGTTCGTCGCGCAATTCCTCGCGCAGCTTGTAGTCCAGGTTGACCAGCGGCTCGTCCAGCAGGATCAGCGGGGCATCCTTGACCAGCGCCCGCGCCAGCGCCACCCGCTGCTGCTGCCCGCCCGACAGCTCGGACGGATAGCGGTCCAGCAGATGGTCGATGTGCAGCCGCGCCGCCATGGCGTGGACTTTTTCACGCGTGTCGCGCTCGCCGCGCAGCTTGAGCGGCGAGGCGATGTTGTCGTAGACCGACATGGACGGATAGTTGATGAACTGCTGATAGACCATCGCCACGTTGCGCTGGCGGACCGGCACGCCGGTGACGTCGGCGCCATCTGCCAGCACGCGGCCTTCCGAGGGCCGGTCCAGCCCGGCCATGATGCGCATCAGCGAGGTCTTGCCGGCCAGGGTGGCCCCCAGCAGGACGGTCATGGCGCCCGGAACCGGGGCCAGGCTCATGGGATACAGGTGCATTTGCGAGCCGGCCCGCAAAGCTATCCCGTCCAAGGTCAGCTGCATCTAGTCTCCTCAACCTACTTATATGTCCCTGTTTTCTACGGACTTCGGTATTCGGCACAGCGTCCCAGCTAGTGCGCCCCCCGCATTCCCGCGCGGGCGCAACACGATGAGCATACTCTTTCAGATGGCTTTCGTTTTTTGTGCGTTTTACTGAAGAAGCGAACAAAAAACAATCTTGCGGTGCGTCATTATTTTTCGCTTTTGTTGTTTTATCATTCGATCATGACACTGAATCCACGACAGAGCGCGCTGATCGAAATGGTGCGGGCCCAGGGCTCGGCCTCGATCGAAGAACTCGCCAAACGCTTCGACGTCACGCTGCAGACCGTGCGGCGGGACGTCAACATCCTTTCCGAAGCCGGCCTGCTGTCGCGCTTTCATGGCGGGGTGCGCATCGAGGCGTCCACCATCGAGAACATTGCGTACCGCAAGCGCCAGGGCCTGCACGCCGCGGGCAAGCAACGCATCGCCGAAGCCGTGGCGCGCGCCGTGCCGGACGGCTGTTCGCTGATCCTGAACATCGGCACCACCACCGAGGCCATCGCGCGCGCGCTGCTGCGCCATCGCGGGCTGCGCGTCATCACGAACAACCTGCACGTGGCCGACATCCTGTCCGACAACCCGGATTGCGAAGTCATCGTCGCGGGCGGCGTGGTGCGCTCGCGCGACCGCGGCATCGTCGGCGAAGCCACGATGGATTTCATCCGCCAGTTCAAGGTCGACATCGGCCTGATCGGCATTTCGGGCATCGAGGCCGACGGCACCCTGCGCGATTACGACTTCCGCGAGGTGCGCGTGGCGCGCACGATCATCGAGCAGTCGCGCGAGGTCTGGCTGGCCGCCGACAGCAGCAAGTTCAAGCGCCAGGCCATGGTGGAACTGGCGCATATCTCGCAGATCGACCGCTTCTTCACCGATGCGCATCCGCAGGAACCGCTGGCCCAAGTGTTGCTGGATTCCGGCGTGCGTTGCGATGTCGCCGCCGCGCCGCACGCCCCCAAACCCACACCCTGACCCCGACCCGCGCCCCGCTGCGGCCGCATCGTGCGCCCAGCCCTGCCGGCAAGCATATCGACGCATTTACCTCGCGGCCCCGCCGCCCCCAAAGAACATGAACCAACCCCTCGCCTCCGTCACCCCGCCCGACCGCAGCCGTCTTCTGAACACGCTGGACAACACGCATTCCTGGGACGTCATCGTCATCGGCGGCGGCGCAACCGGCCTGGGCACGGCGGTCGATGCCGCCGCGCGCGGCTACCGGACCCTGCTGATCGAAGGCGCCGACTTTGCCAAGGGCACGTCCAGCAAGGCCACCAAGCTGGTGCACGGCGGCGTGCGCTACCTGGCGCAAGGCAACGTCAGCCTGGTGCGCGAGGCGCTGCACGAACGCGGCCTGCTCAACCGCAACGCCCCGCATCTGGTGTGGCCGCTGGGCTTTGTGGTGCCGGCCTACACCATGCTGGACCAGCCGTTCTACGGCATCGGCCTGAAGATGTACGACATGCTGGCCGGCAAGCTGAACCTGGCGCCCAGCCGCTGGCTGTCGCGCCGCGAAACGCTGGCCAACGCCCCCACCCTTGCCGAAAACGTGAGCGGGCGCAGCCTGAAGGGCGGCGTGCTGTACTACGACGGTCAGTTCGACGACGCGCGCCTGGCCATGAGCCTGATGCGCACGCTGTTTGACCTGGGCGGCACGGCGGTCAACTACGTGCGCGCCACGGGCCTGACCACCACCCACGGCAAGGTCGACGGCGTGACCGTGCAGGATGTGATCGGCGGCGCAACGTTCACGCTGCGCGCGCGCTGCGTGGTCAACGCCACCGGCGTGTGGGTGGACGCCGTGCGCCGCATGGAAGACAAGAACGCGCAGACGATGGTCGCGCCCAGCCAGGGCGTGCACCTGACGCTGCCGCAGGATTTCCTGCCGGGCAAGCGCGCCGTGCTGATTCCGAAGACCGACGACGGCCGCGTGCTGTTCGTGGTGCCATGGAACGGCCACACCATCGTCGGCACCACCGACACGCCGCGCCAGGATCTGCCGCTGGACCCGGACGCCGGCGCGCAGGACGTGGATTTCATCCTGAACACCGCCGCGCGCTATCTGAGCCGCAAGCCGACGCGCGACGACGTGACCAGCGTCTGGGCCGGCCTGCGTCCGCTGGTCAAGGCGACCGGCGAAGCCTCCACCAAGAAGCTGTCGCGCGAGCACACGATTCTGGTGTCCAAGGCCGGCCTCGTGACGGTCACCGGCGGCAAGTGGACGACGTACCGCCGCATGGCGCAGGACGTGGTCGACACCGCCATCCAGCATCAGTTGCTGACGCAGGCCTCGTGCCGCACCGAATCGCTGCCGCTGCATGGCGCCAATGGTCTTGCGCCGTCGCAGGAACACGCGGGCACGCCGGACAGCTACTACGGGAGCGATCTGGCGACGTTGCAGGCGTTGCCCGGCGCGCAGCGCATGCTGGTCAAGGCCAGCGGCCTGTCCGAAGCGCACGTGCGTTTCGCGGCGCGCTTTGAACTGGCGCGCAGCGCCGAGGACGTGCTGGCGCGCCGCAACCGCGCGCTGTTCCTGGATGCCGAGGCCGCGATGCTGGCCGCGCCGGAAGTCGCGCGCATCCTGGCCGAGGAACTGGGCCACGACGCGGCCTGGCAGCAGCGCACGCTGCAGGACCTGGCCACCGTCGCGGCGACCTACCGTCTGAAGTAATCCGCTAAGGTAATCCGCTACGGCACGCGCAGGCGGCTTTCCCGGATCAACGATTCGAACACGCGCAGCAGGTCGGGATCGAACTTCGATCCCGCCTCCTGATTCAGGATGTCCATGATCTGCGTGTGCGAGCGCGCCGGATGGTAGGGCCGCGCATCGCCCAGCGCATCGTAGGAATCGGCCACCGAGATGATCCGCGCGTGCAGCGCGATGGCGTGGCCGGCAAGGCCGTCCGGATAACCGGAGCCGTCGAAGTGTTCATGATGGTGCCGCACCGCCAGCGCAATGGTCTCGCGCTGCGGCATCGCGGTCTGCATGATGAGGGCAGCGCCCGCGGCGGCGTGCGCTTTCATGATTTCCCAGTCTTCCCATACCAGCCGGTGCGGGCTGTGCAGCACGCGATCGGGCGTGCCGATCTTGCCCACGTCGTGAAGCCGCGCGGCGACGGTAATGACGTCCACCTCGTGCTCGGGCAGCGCACAGGCCCGGGCCAGCGCCACGCTCAGCGCAGCCACTCTATTGCAATGCCGGCCAGTGGCCGGGTCACGCGCCTGTATCGCGGCAAACAGCGCCGCTTCATAGGATCCTGCGGGGATTTCGGGTACGTCGGGGGGGGGCATTGGAAAATCTGCGCGCCGCAACGGCATCGCGGCGCGCGCATATCGGAAAGCCGGGATTCTGACACAATCCGCAACGATCTCCGGCCGCCGCACGCTGGCGCGGGGCCGGACTCCGCTTTCCCGCCGTTTTGCCGTAACGGCAATCAGGTCTTCAGGCGTTCCAGCAGCGCCTTGGCCACGCCCACCGACGAGCCGGGATTCTGGCCCGTGATGAGCAGGCCATCGCTGACCACGTGCGACTGCCAGTCCGGACCGCTGCTGTACAGGCCGCCCAGCTGTTTCAGCTCGTCCTCGACCAGGAACGGCACCACATCGGTCAGTTGCACGGCGGCTTCTTCCGCATTGGAAAAGCCGGTGACCTGCCTGCCCTGCACCAGCGGCTTGCCGTCCGCCGTCTTGGCGTGGCGCAGCACGCCCGGCGCATGGCACACGGCCGACACCGGCTTGCCCGCGGCCAGCATGGTCTCGATCAGCGCCACCGATTTGGCGTCTTCGGCCAGGTCCCACAGCGGACCGTGGCCGCCCGGGTAAAAGACCGCGTCGTAATCCGATGCCTGCACCTCGGCCAGCCGGCGCGTGGATGCCAGCACGCGCTGCGCGTCGGTGTCCTTCTGAAAGCGGCGCGTGTCGTCGGTCTGCGCGTCCGGATCGTCGCTCTTGGGATCCAGCGGCGGCTGGCCGCCCAGCGGCGAGGCCAGCGTGATCTTGGCGCCCGCGTCCAGGAACGCGTAGTACGGCGCCGCAAACTCTTCCAGCCAGAAACCCGTCTTGCGGCCCGTATTGCCCAGCGTGTCGTGGGAAGTCAGCACGATCAGGATGTTCATGTAGCGCTCCATTCGTCAGGGCCGACACGCACAATGCGTTTGCCGGCATTTTCGCCCTTGAGCAGCCCGATCAGCCCGCGCGGGGCGTTCTCCAGGCCGTCGACCACGTCTTCACGGTACTTGATGCGTCCTTGCTTGATGAGGTCCTGCATGGCCTCGCGGAATTCGCCGTAGCGATGCGCGTATTCGTTGAAGATGATGAAGCCCTGCATCCGCAGCCGCTTCGTCAGAATGGTGCGCATCAGCAGCCCCAGGCGATCCGGGCCCTCGGCCTGGCTGGTGGCGTTGTAGGCCGAGATCAGCCCGCACACCGGAATACGCGCGCGCGGATTCAGCAAGGGCAGCACGGCATCGAAGACGGCGCCGCCCACGTTTTCGAAGTACACGTCGATGCCTTGCGGCGCCGCCTTTGCCAGGCGCCCGGGCAGGTCCGGCTGGCGGTGGTCCACGCATTCGTCAAAGCCCAGTTCCTCGACCACGTAGCGGCATTTGTCCGGCCCGCCCGCAATGCCGACGACCCTGCAGCCGTGGATCTTGGCAATCTGGCCGACCACGGCGCCGACCGCGCCGCTGGCCGCCGCAACGACGACCGTTTCGCCGGCCTTGGGCTGGCCGATGTCCAGCAGCCCCATGTAGCCGGTAAAGCCCGGCATGCCCAGCACGCCCAGCGACCAGGACGGGTTTTCGGGGTTGGCGCCCAGGCGCAGCAGCCCGGCGCCGTCGGACACCGCGAAATCCTGCCAGCCGGTCTGGGCCAGCACCCACTCGCCCACCTGGAATTGCGGATTGTTGGAGGCATGGACGCGCGTCACCGTGCCGCCCACCATCGGCTCGCCGATCTGCACGGGGTCGGCATAGGACGGCGCGTCGCTCATGCGGCCGCGCATGTAGGGGTCGAGCGACAGATAGACGGTGCGCAGCAGCACCTCGCCCTGCCCGGGCTGGGGAATATCGCCGGTTTCCAGGCGGAAGTCGGCGTCGGTAGGCTCGCCGTGCGGGCGTGCCGCCAGCACGATGCGGCGGTTGGTCGAAGCGGATTGCGGCATGAGGTTCGGTCTCCTTCGTGGCGCCGGCCGGGCCTCGCGGACAACCCCGGGCGGCAGGTGGGGAACCGGCCCATTACACCATCGACGGCAGCGAGGCCGAGCGGTAACCCTGTTGATCGAACCCTCTTTTAATTAATTAAGTCTTTAATTAGAATCGGCCGCATGTCTTCCGCCGCTCACCCTCCCGCCCGACGCCCCGGCCGCCCGCCGCGCCCGGACAACGCCACTGCCCGCGCCAACTTGCTGGATCTGGCCACGCAACTGTTCGCCGCCCAGGGCGTCGCCGCCACCACCATCGCCAACATTGCGCAGCGCGCGGGCGTGACGCCGGCGATGCTGCATTACTACTTCAAAAGCCGGGATCAGTTGATCGACGCGGTGGTGCTGGAACGGATCGTGCCCGTGATCGGATTTGTCTGGGCGCCCGTGCCGCTGGAGGGCGGTGGGGCCGTTATTGGTGGGGCCGCTATCGATGGCGCCCCTGCCAACGGGCCCGGCACTCCGCCCGACCCCGCCGCAGCCGCGCGTGGTTTCATCACCGAAGTGGTCGGCCGCGTGGTCCAAAGCGCCACGGAAAAGCCCTGGCTGCCGTCCCTATGGATGCACGAAGTCGTCAATGAAGGCGGCCAGTTGCGCGATCGCGTGCTGCGCCATCTGCCGTCGGACCGGCTGCAGGCGTTCGCCGGCCTGATCGCCGATTGCCAGCGCCGGGGCGCCATCACGCCGGGGGTCGAGCCGCGCCTGGTGTTCCTGTCCATCCTGGGCCTGACCCTGCTGCCGCTCGCCACGTCCAATCTGTGGCGCCGGATCTGGCAGGACGACCCGGTGGCGCAGTCCATCGGCAACGAGGCGATTGCCGCCCACGCCATTGCCATGCTGACCGGCGGCCTGTTCGCACAGCCCTCGCCGCCCTCCTCTCCCTCTGCTCCGACTCCAGGACGCTGACCATGCGCACCCTACGCCGCCTGTCCGCCCCCCTCGCCTTGCTGCCGCTGTTCGGCTGCGGCAACAACGACCAGCCGTTCTACCAGGGCTATGTCGAAGGCGATTACGTGTATGTCGCCTCGTCCGAACCAGGCCGCCTGGATACGCTGGCGGTGCGGCGCGGCCAGCAGGTCGACGCCAACCAGCCGCTGTACGCGCTGGACGCCACGCGCGAGGCCGCGGCACGCGATCAGGCGCAGGCGGAAGTGGCCGCGGCCCGCGCGCAACTGGAGGACATTGCCACCGGCAAGCGGGCGCCCGAGGTCGATGTCAGCCTGGCGCAACTGGCGCAGGCGCAGGCCGCCAGCCGCCGGTCCGCCGCGCAGCTGGCCCGCGACAATGCCCAGTTCCGCATCGGCGGCATCGCGCGTTCGCAGCTGGATGACAGCCGCGAGCAGGCGCAGTCGGACGCGGCGCGCGTGCGCGAACTGCAAGCCCAGGTCGAAGTGAACCGGCTGCCCGGCCGCGACGAAGCCCGGCGCGCGCAGGCCTCGCAAGTGGAAGCCGCCGACGCCGCGCTGGCGCAGGCCGAGTGGACGCTGAACCAGAAACGGCTGGCCGCGCCGGCCGCCGGGCGGATCTTCGACACGATGTACCGGGTGGGCGAATGGGTGCCGGCGGGCAGCCCGGTCGTCAGTTTGCTGCCGCCCGGCAACATCAAGGTGCGGTTCTTCGTGCCGGAGACGGTGGTCGGGTCGCTGAAGATCGGCCAGCAAGCCACGCTGCGCTGCGACGGCTGCGGCGATCCGATCCCCGTGCGCATCGATTACGTGTCGGACCAGGCCGAATACACGCCGCCCGTCATCTACAGCCGCGAAAGCCGCAGCAAGCTCGTGTACATGGTCGAAGCCCGCCCCGCCCCCGACGCGGCGGCGCGGCTGCATCCGGGTCAGCCGGTGGAGGCGACCCTGCCATGAACGCGCCCAGCGCTGGCGGCAACGTCATCGACGTGCGCGGCCTGAACAAGCACTTCGGCAACAAGCACGTCGTGAACGACGTGTCGCTGCAGGTCCGCGAAGGCGAGATCTTCGGCTTCCTGGGGCCCAACGGCAGCGGCAAGACGACCTGCATCCGCCTCATGTGCGGCCTGCTCACGCCGGACTCCGGCAGCGGCACGTGCCTGGGCTACGACATCCTGCGCGACAGCGCCGAGATCAAGCGCAACGTCGGCTACATGACGCAGAAGTTCTCGTACTGGGAAGACCTGACCATCCGCGAGAACCTGGATTTCGTCGCCCGCATGTACGGTATGCCCCAGCGCAAGGAAGCCGTGGACCGCGCCCTGCAGGACCTCGGGCTGCAAACGCGCGCCGGGCAACTGACGGGGTCGTTGTCGGGCGGATGGAAGCAGCGCCTGGCGCTGGCCGCCTGCCTGCTGCACCAGCCAAAGCTGCTGCTGCTGGACGAGCCCACGGCCGGCGTGGACCCGACGGCGCGGCGCGACTTCTGGGAGCAGCTGCATGAACTGGCGGCGCGCGGCATCTCGGTGCTGGTCAGCACGCATTACATGGACGAGGCCGAACGCTGCCACAAGCTGGCGTACATCTCGTACGGCAAGCTGCTGACGCAAGGCACCGCCGACGAGGTCATCGCCGAGCAGCGGCTGACCACCTGGGCGATCCACGGCGTCAACCTGGTGCCGCTCGGGCAGCAGTTGCGCAGCGCCCCCGGGGTCGACCAGACGGTCGCGTTCGGGTCCGCGCTGCACGTCAGCGGACGGGACGCGGCCACGCTGGAAAGCACGCTGCGCGCGGCCATCGCCGGCCAGGACCTGCGCCTGGAACGCATCGACACCAGCCTGGAGGACGTCTTCATCTACCTGATGAACCAGTCCACCGACAACTTTGCGAGCAAGCCATGACCGCGCGCCCGAACGGCTTTTCGTGGTCGCGCTGGTGGAGCATGGTGCTCAAGGAGTTCCTGCAGCTGCGCCGCGACCGCATCACCTTCGGCATGATCGTGGGCCTGCCGATCATGCAGCTCGCGCTTTTCGGCTACGCCATCAACACCGATCCGCGCCAGATGCCCACCGCCATCATCGCGGCGGACCACAGCCCGTTCACGCGCAGCTTCATCGCGGCGATGCGCTCGTCGGACTACTTTCACATCGTCGAGGAACTGGACACCGAGGAAGCGGGCCGCGCCGCGCTGGCGCAGGGCCGCGTGCTGTTTGTGGTGACCATTCCGCCCGATTTCACGCGCAGCCTGCTGCGCGGCGAGCGCCCTGCGCTGCTGATCGAGGCCGACGCCACCGATCCCATGGCGACGGGCATGGCGCTGGGCGCGGCCACGCAGCTTACACAGGCCGTCGCGCAAAAGGACCTGACCGGACCGCTTGCCAGCCTGGCGGGCGGCCAGCCGGCCTTCGACGTGCGCATCCACCAGCTCTACAACGAAGAGCAGATCTCGCAATACAACACCGTGCCCGGGCTGATGGGCGTGATCCTGACGATGACGCTGGTGATGATGACCGGGCTGGCCATGACTCGCGAGCGCGAACGCGGCACCATGGAAAACCTGCTGGCGATGCCGGTGCGGCCGATCGAGGTGATGACCGGCAAGATCGTGCCCTACATCGCCATCGGGTTGATCCAGGCGAGCATCATTCTTGCGGCGGCGCATTTCGTTTTCCACGTCCCCATCATGGGTAGCCTGCTGTCGGTCTACCTGGCCGCGCTGCTGTTCGTCGCGGCGAACCTGACGGTCGGCATCACGCTGTCGTCGCTGGCGCAGAACCAGCTTCAGGCCATGCAGCTGACCATGTTCTATTTCCTGCCGAACATGCTGCTGTCCGGCTTCATGTTTCCGTTCCAGGGCATGCCGATGTGGGCGCAGCACCTGGGCAACCTGCTGCCGCTGACGTATTTCAACCGGCTGATCCGCGGCATCCTGCTCAAGGGCAATGGCTGGTGGGACCTGTGGCCCAACATCTGGCCCCTGATGCTGTTCACCGTCATCGTCATGACCGCCGCCGTGAAGTTCTACCGCCGCACCCTGGATTGAAGCCCATGTCCCGCCCCCCCTTCATGCCCGCTTCCCGCCCCCTGGCCTCGATGGCGCTGTGCGCGCTGCTGTCGGCCTGCGCGGTGGGTCCCGACTTCGATAAACCCGCCGCGCCGGACGTAGCTGCCTACACGGCTAACGGACAGGACGCGCTGCCTGCGGGCCAGCAGCGGCTGCAACCGGGCGCCGACATTCCCGCCCAGTGGTGGCAATTGTTCCGGTCGGACGCGTTGGACCGCATGGTGCGGCAGGCGCTGGACGCCAGCCCCACGCTGATTGAAGCGCGCGCCCGCTTGCGCCAGGCGCAGGAAGACCTGGCCGCAGACACCGGCGGTCGCATGCTGCCCGCGGTGGACGCCAATCTGTCCGCGGCCCGCAAGAAGGTCGATCCCGCCGCCTATGGCGTGCCGGTGGCCGAGCCACCCCCGCCCTTCACGCTCTACAACGCCTCGATCGACGTGTCCTACACGCTGGACGTGTTCGGCGCCAACCGCCGCGCGCTGGAAAGCCTGGCCGCGCAAATGGATTACCAGGCGCACGAGCTGCAGGCGGCACGCATGTCGCTGGCGGCCAATGTCGTTACCGCCGCCATCCGGCAGGCGGATCTGGCCGAGCGGCTGGCCGCCACGCGCGACCTGTTGGCGGCGCAGGTCAGCCAGCAGGACATCATGCGTAAGCGCCTGGATGCCGGCGGCATTGCCCTGGCCGACCTGCGCAACCAGGAGCTGCTGGTCGCGCAGACCCGTGCCACCGTCCCGCCGCTCGAATACCAGCTTGCCCAGGTGACCCACCAGCTTGCCACCTACCTGGGCGTGCTGCCGGCCACCCTGCAATCGCCGCCGCTGCGTCTGGCAGACCTGACGCTGCCGCCCGACGTTCCGACGGGCGTGCCTTCGGCGCTGACACGCCAGCGGCCCGACATCCTGGCGGCCGAAGCCCTGTGGCACAAGGCGTCGGCCGACGTGGGCGTGGCCACGGCCAACCTGTATCCACAGTTCACGCTGACCGCCAGTTTCGGCTCGCAACGCACGGGCGTGAACGAGCTGTCCGATGGCGTCAACGTGTGGAACCTGGGACTCGGGCTGGTCCAGCCCCTTTTTCATGGTGGCGAGCTGCGGGCGCGCAAGCGGTCCGCCGAGGCCGCGTATGACGCCGCCGCCGCATCATTTCGCCAGACGGTGCTTGATGGCTTCCGGCAAGTGGCCGATGCGTTGCGCGCGCTGCAGACGGACGGCGAGGCCTTTGCGGCCTACGACGACGCGTGGCGCCGCGCGGACGAGGCCGGCCGCATCGCGGCGGGCCGTTACCAGGCCGGCGGCATCAGCCACCTGAGCCTCCTGGACAGCCAGCGGCAGGTGTTGCAGACCAGGATTTCGCGCATCGAGGCGGATGCCGCGCGCTACACCGACACCGCCGCGCTGTTACAAGCGCTGGGCGGCGGCTGGTGGAATGAGGCGGTCGCGGCCGCTCCGTAAGCCCGCAAAAGACACTCTGCGGGTCCATGGCCGAGAATTCGGGTAGGAAAGTGTCGTTGTGCGCGGCTTGGGAAACCGTCGTATCCGTTCATCATGCAAGCGCTCAAGCTGCATGATGTTTACAACGATTCATGAATGACCTATTAGACCTGATCGTCTTCGCTCCCGACGCTGGCCAGCGCGTGCGCCGTAGCGACGAACTGGCCGAAATGGGGTTCTCGCCGCGCCATTGCGAAGACTCCAACGGACTGTTCCGCCTGTTTCAGGCCCGCCGTACCCCGCTGCTCGTGATGCAAGCCGAATTTACCGATCTCTGCATGGCCGTCGCAGGTCTGCGCGCCATGGACACCACCGCCGGTATCGTTGCCATTTCCGCCTTCGATACCCCTGAAAACCGCATTCTCGGCCTGCACTGCGGCGCCGACGCCTGTTTTTCTCCCGAGGTTGTCACGGGCGAAATCGCCGCCGCCCTGCAGGCGCTGGTGCGACGCGTCCCCACCACCGCCAGCCGCCGCGCGGCGGAGGCCGACGCGCGAACCGCACCACCGCCCGTGGCGCCCGCCGAACCGACCGGCAAGTGGCAATTCCTGGATGCCGCCTGGACGCTGGTCAGCCCCCAGGGCACGCGCCTGGCGCTGACCCAGGCCGAGCGCGAGTTCCTGCTCAAGCTGACCGGCGCGCCGGACAAGCGCATGCCGCGCGGCGATCCGCCGGGCATCGACCCGCATTCGGGCCGCGAATCCGTGCGCCGCACGGACGTCGTCGTCAGCCGCCTGCGGCGCAAGGCGCAGGACGTCGACGTGGAATTGCCCATCCGCACCGTCTGGGGCTGGGGCTACGCGTTCACTGGGGAAATCTGACGCGCGGCGGGCGTATGATTCCGCGTACAAGGCCGACTCCCGGCCCGCCACTGCCCCTTTAGTCCCATGGAAGTCTTTGAACGCCTGCAAGCCCTGCTCATCCAGCATCAGGCGCGCTACCGCCTGCTCGAACACGTTGCCGCCGGCAAGTCCGTCGAAGTGGCCGCCATCCGCGGCACCGAGGTCAGCCAGGGCGCCAAGGCGCTGGTCTGCCGCGTGAAGATCTCGTCCAACCAGCGCAAGAACGTGCTTGCCGTCTTTCCCGCGGACAAGCAGGCCGACCTGGACGCCATCGCGCGCGCGGCCGGCGGCAAGAAGGCCTCGCTGGCGTCGCAGGACCTGGCGCGCGAGCTCACGGGCTGCGAGATCGGCGCCATCCCGCCCTTCAGCTTCAATCCCGATCTGGCCCTGCTGGTCGATCCCAGCCTGCGCGAGCGTCACGACGAAATCGTGTTCAACGCCGGACGCCTGGACGCGTCCATCCTGCTGAACACCGACGACTACTTCCGCCTGGCCGCGCCCGAAGAGGCGCCGCTGATCAAGGCCTGACCCGCGCCGCCCATGAGGCCACCTTGCCCCGCCCATTGACGAGCCACGGCGCGCGCGCCTCCAACATGCGCTGGCTGATGAGCCTGGCGCACATGGAACCGTCCCCGGTAAACCCCTGGGTGATGCTGCGGGCCGCCCTGGCCATCGGCCTGCCGTCCGCGGTGGGCCTGGCGCTGGACCAGGGCGCAGCGGCCGCGCTGGTGGCGCTGGGCGCGCTGCCCGCCATCACGGGCGACAACGGGGGCCCCTACCGCAACCGCGCGCTGTCCATCGGTTCCACGGTGTTCGGCGGCGCGTTCGGCTATCTGCTGGGCAACCTGTTGTCCGGCCACGGCCTGTGGACGTCCGCGGCAATGACGCTGCTGGTGCTGGCGGCCAGCCTGGTCGGCACCTTCAACAACATCGCCGCCGTCGCCACGCTGCAATTTGCCACGTACGTCATCGTCGGCTCCAGCTTGACGCCTACGCTGCCACCCTGGCTGCCGCCGGTGCTGGTGGGCGTGGGCGGGCTGTTCGGGCTGGCGCTGACGCTGTCCGGCTGGGTCGTCAATCCCATCGCGCCGGAGCGGGCCGCCGTGGCGCAGGCCTACCGCAAGCTGGCCGCCATGTTTGCGGCCATCGGCACGTCGCGGGTGATGGCCGCGCGCCGCGACATGGAAGCCGCCATGGCGACGGCCTACGACACCGTCCTGGCCGCGCGGGGCCGGTCGGCGGGCCCGTCACCCCGGCTGGCGCGGCTGGCTGCGCAATTGCAGGCCTGCACACCGCTCACCAACGCCGCGCTGGCGCTGGCGCGCGCCGGCCGCGTGTTGCCGGACGAATGCGCCCGCGTCATGAACCACCTGGCCGACCGGGTCGAGAACGATGCCCAGCCGGACGCGCG
Source organism: Achromobacter spanius (assembly GCF_002966795.1). Lineage (GTDB taxonomy): Bacteria > Pseudomonadota > Gammaproteobacteria > Burkholderiales > Burkholderiaceae_B > Achromobacter > Achromobacter spanius_D. Next base: position 2,786,058 of record NZ_CP023270.1, on the reverse strand, counting down.
CGACGACATCGCCGCGCTGCACCGCGCGGGCATGCCGCAGTTGGCCGAGGCGCTGGAGCAGGTGCAGCCGCTGCTGCACGGCGCCCGGGCCAATCAGACGACCGAGGCCGACGCCTTTGCCGACCTGCAGCCCGCACCGGCGCGCACGCCGTGGCGCGTGCTGATCCGCACGTACCGGCCCGGGCCGACGACGGTGCGTTACCTGATCCGGCTGGGTCTGTGCCTCGTCGCCGCCGAGGCCGTTGCGCTGGCGGCCGCGCTGCCGCGCTCTTACTGGGTGCCGCTGATCGTCGTGGTGGTGTTCAAGCCCAACTTCGGCTCGGTGTTCGCGCGCGCGCTGCAAAGCTGCGCGGGCAGCGTGGTCGGCGTGGCGATCAGCGCCACGGTGCTTGCGCTCGATCGCGGCGGTTTGGCCAGCCTGCTCACCGTTGCCGCGCTGGCCGCCCTGCTGCCGTGGTCGATACGGCGCAACTACGGGCTGTTCTCGGCGATTCTGGTGCCGATCCTCATGCTGCTGATCGGGGCGCTGCAGCCGGGTAGCTGGGCCATTGCGCTGGCGCGGCTGGTCGACGTGGGCGTGGCGGCGGCCATCGTGCTGCTGGTGGGCTACCTGCCGTGGATCCGCATCGAACGCAGCAACCTGGACCATGCCGTGTCCGCCGCCACGTCCACGCTGGCGGCCTACCTGAACACCGTCTTTCAGACCGATCCCGGCAGCCGGCACGACCTGCGCGCCCGCGCCTACGCGCGCCTGTCGGATCTGCGCGTCGCCCTGCAGCGCGGGCTGTCCGAACCCCGCCTCGTCAGCCGCCGCGCACTGGCCTGGTGGCCGGTGGAAGTGGCGCTGGAGCGCGTGGCCAATGCCATCTCGGACACGGCCTGGTCGCTGCCTGCCGGTCAGGACGCACCGGCCGCCGCCCAAATCGCCCAACTGGCCGCCGCCCTGGACAGCATTGCCGCGGCCGTCGAACAAGGCTTGCCCGTGCCTCTTGACGCCATCGTGGCGCCGTCACCGCTGTTGCGGGACGTGGCCGCGCAGATCGAAGCCTTGCGCGTCACGCTGGCCGGTCCCGACTTCACGGCGGCGCCCGGCCGGCCTGCCGCCCCATCCACCCTTCATCAGGTCTGAATCATGTGTCTTGCCGTACTGGCCCTGCACACGCTGCCCGGCATCCCCGTACTGATCGCCGCGAACCGCGACGAATTCCATGCGCGCCCCACCCTCCCCGCGGCGCAATGGCCCGACGCGCCGGCCATCTACGCCGGGCGCGATGGCCAGGCGGGCGGCACCTGGATGGGCGCGACCGCGCAGGGACGCTATGCGCTGGTCACCAATTTCCGCGAGCCCGGCCGGCACCTGGACAACGCCCCGTCGCGCGGCGCGCTGGTCGAGGACTTTCTGCGCGGCGCCATGACGCCGCAGGCCTACCTTGAGTCGGTGCATGCCATGGACCAGGCGTACAACGGCTTCAACCTGATCGTGGGCGACGCGCGGCAGGCCTGGTACTTGAGCAACCGCAACGGCGGACCGCGCGCGCTGGCGCCCGGCGTCTACGCGCTGTCCAATCACCTGCTGGACACGCCGTGGCCCAAGCTGGCGCGCACCAAGGCCGCATTCTCGGCCGTGCTGCACCACCAGCCGCAGCCCGACCTGCCCGCGCTGTTCATGGCGCTTGGCGACCGCAGCCCGGCGGACGAAGCCGACCTGCCGGCCACCGGCCTGCCATTGGCGCGCGAACGCCTGTTGAGCAGCCCGTTCATCGTCAGCCCCGACTATGGCACGCGCAGTTCCAGCGTCATGGCGCTGCACGACGACGGCGCGGGTGAACTGGAGGAACGGCGGTTCGCCCCGGACGGCTCGGTCAGCGGCGTCAGCCAGCTGACGTTTTCCTGGCACGCGGCCGGCAGCGGCGCATGATGCGCGGCGCCTGATACAAACGGTTGATTTCCGAGGCGGACGGACGCGAACTCACCTTGCGCGCTCACGTCGAATGGTTGCAAGCTACCGGCGTGGGCAGCCGCAACGTGCTGCCGCGCCGGTTTTTCTGCAGGAGAACTCCATGAACAAACGTTTTGAACGCTGCACGATGGCCGCCGCCATGGCCCTGGGCAGCATCGCGCTAGCCGGTGTCCTGTCCACCGCCCAGGCGGCCATGCCGCCCGTGCAGCACCAGGGCACGATCGAATACGTCAGCGGCGGCATCGGCATCGACGAATCCGAAGCCATGAAGGCCGCGTCCAGCAGCTATCCGCTGGCGTTGACCTTTGCCGCGCAACGCGGGGGCAAGGCCGATTACGTGGCCGACGTAACCGTCACGATCCGGGATGCGCAAGGCAAGGCCGTGCTGCAGACGACCGCGCAGGGGCCTTACATGCTGGTGAAGCTGCCGGCGGGCAACTACCGGATCTCGGCCACGTTCGATGGCAAGGCGCAGGAGCGCGAGGTCACCGTGCAAGGCTCGGGCACCGCGCGCGCGATGTTTGAATGGAAGTGATGGCGTTGGGGCGCGGCTGGTAAAGGCGCGCCCCTGCTCAACGGCGCCGGACGCGTCAGACGCCCGCAAACAGAATCGCTATGACAAAGCCCACGCCCGCGGTCCAGACCAGCGAGCGCAGCGCACCCCAGTTCGCCAGGTACATCGCCAGATAGCCCAGCCGCGTGCCCAGCCAGCACGCCATCAGCGTGGCGACGTGCGCGGGCGACGCCTGGTTGTACAGCGCGAACAACACGGCGGCATAGAAGAACGGCAACGCTTCGAACGTGTTGACCTGCGCGGCGTTGGCACGCGCCCGCCAACCGTCCTGCCGGGCCAGCCAGGCCCGCGGATCGTTGTTGTCGAATTTCTTGCCGCCTGCCTTGGCGATGATCGTGGACACGAACGGCAGTAGCGCCGCCGCCAACATCAACCACGCGATTGTCTTCATTCCTGACTCCATTGCTGGCGGCGTAAGAGCCGCCGGATGCGCGGGGCGTGTGCCGCCGCTGCCGCATGGTCGCCTGAAAAGCCGGGCAAGGCAAAGCCGCTGCTGGGGGGTGGCGTGGGCGGCTCGGGTATCAAGCGTGGCGCGGACAGCATCGAACACGCCCTCGGCGTCAGCCGCACGGTTGGCGAACACCACGCTTACACTCTGCGCTTTGCGATACCTTGCCGCCCGCCAAATGCCGCACGTCATGCCCTGGTTTGCCCTGTTCCTGGCCGCCGCCCTGCTCTGGCCACCCTTCACACGCCGTTGGGCGCTTGTTCCGTTAGCGGTGGCATGGGCTTGGGCATTGGCCGACGGGACAGCCGACCTCGTTGCGCTCGCAGGGCCCGCGCTGCTGCTGGTAGCTGCGGCGCTGGTGCGATCGCACGCAGGGCCGGCCGCGCGCATGGCCGGGCATGGACTTTTCGTGATCGTGGCCGTGCTGCTCTTTGCGCATCTGCTGCCCGGCTTTCACAACCTGCGGGTGATCGATCCCGCGCCGCTCAGTCTGGACGCGGTTCCGTTCAGCATGTATCTGAACCTGGACAAACCGCTCGTGGGGTTCTGGGTGGTGCTGGTGCTGGCGCCGCCGATGGCCGCAGCCCATGCGCGTCTGACCTTGCAGGCGGCGATCCTCGCATGCGCCGCCGCGGTGGCGGCCTGCCTGGGATTGGCGCTGGCATTGGGCGTGGTGGCGTGGGCGCCGAAGTGGCCCGCGTCAGGCTGGATCTGGCTGATCAACAATGCCTTGCTGGTGACGCTGGCCGAAGAGGCGCTGTTCCGGGGATATGTGCAGCAGCGGCTGGCGCAGTGGTGGCGCCATCGCGCATGGGGCGCGTGGGCTGCGGTGGCCGTGGCGGCCGTGCTGTTCGGACTGGCCCATTACGCGGGCGGTTGGCAATGGATGCTGCTGGCGGGGATGGCGGGCGCGGCGTATGGCGCGGCCTACCATTACGGCGGCTTGGGCGCCGCCGTGCTGGCGCATCTGGGCTTGAACGCGGCGCACTTCGGACTGTTCACCTATCCGATGCGCGCCGCGCTATGAACGGCCGGCGGTTCAGGCCGCCAGCGCCGGGTAGTCCGTATACCCTTCCGGACCGGAGGCGTAGAAGGTAGCCGGATTCGGCGTATTCAGCGGGGCCTTGCGTTCCAGACGCTCGGCCAGGTCGGGCGTGGCGATGTACGGCACGCCAAACGCCACGGCGTCGGCCTTGCCGGCCGCGATGGCGGCTTCGGCCGTGTCGCGCGTGTAGCCTTCGTTGGCGATATACACGCCGCCGAACTCGGCCTTGATCATCGGCGCCAGGCTGTCGGGCGCTTCGTGTTCGCGGGCGCAAATGAACGCGATGCCGCGCTTGCCCAGTTCACGTGCCACATAGCCGAACAGGCCCGGCAGGTCCGAATCACCCATGTCGTGGGCATCGGCGCGCGGCGACAGATGCACGCCGACGCGGCCAGCGCCCCACACCGCCACGCAGGCGTCGACCACTTCCAGCAGCAGGCGGGCGCGGTTTTCGATGGAGCCGCCGTATTGGTCCGTGCGGTGGTTGGTGCTGTCCTGCAGGAATTGGTCCAGCAGGTAGCCGTTGGCGGCATGCACCTCGACGCCGTCAAAACCGGCTTCCATCGCCAGCTTCGCGCCGTGGCGATAGGCCTCAACCACGCCGGGAATCTCGGCGGTCTCCAGCGCGCGCGGCGTCACGTACTCGCGCTTGGGGCGCACGTGGCTGACGTGGCCCTTGGCGGCGATGGCGCTGGGCGCGACCGGCAGTTCACCGTCCAGGAACATCGGGTCTGAAATGCGGCCCACGTGCCAGAGCTGCGCAACGATCAGGCTGCCCTTGCCGTGCACGGCGTCGACCACCTTGCGCCACCCCTTGACCTGCTCCGGGGACCACAGCCCCGGCGTGTCGGCGTAGCCCACGCCCTGCGGCGTGACCGACGTGGCTTCCGTCAGGATCAGGCCGGCGCCCGAACGCTGGGTGTAGTACTCGACCATCAGGTCGTTGGGCACGCGGCCGGCGCTGGCGCGCTGGCGGGTCAGCGGCGCCATCACGACGCGATTGCGCAGGGTCAGGTCGCCGACTTTCAGCGGTTCAAACAGGGGGTTCATGCAAAATCCTTTCGTCCCGGCAATGGGGCGCTTGCGGGTATGGCAGACGGGCTACATATCCAGGTTCAACTGCCGCAGAAACGCGGCAATCACGGGTTCATTGCGACGGAAAAAGACCCACTGCCCTACCTTGGTGGCCGAAATCAGGCCGGCGCGCTGCAGCACGGCCAGATGCGACGACACCGTCGACTGTGACAGGCCGCAGCGATCATCGATGTGGCCCGCGCACACCCCGTGTTCGAAGGTGTGGCCCGGGCGCTCCTCGAAATACGCATGCGGCGTCTTCAGCCAGGCCAGGATGTCGCGGCGAACCGGATTGGCCAGCGCCTTGAGGATGGCGTCGGCGTCGATCGCGGGTTGCGCGGCGTTCTGGTCGGAAGGTGAGGAAGTTGCGGTCATATTGGTATATCGCAATTTATCGAATCATATATCGGGTTTATCCGATATATCGTCATGCCCCTGCCGACATCAAGGATTTTCGGCTCCGGTCTGGCGGCCCGTTGGCCGGCGATCTGGCTTGAGGCTGTCGGCCCAGTCGCGGGCAGGGTCGCGCTGCGCCTTCCAGTTGACCAGCGCGGTGATGGCCATGGCGATCACCGCGCCCAGCGCCGCCAGCGCCATGTCCTTCTGCGCGTCCCAGATATCGCCTTGCGTGCCCAGGTAGGCCGCGCCCAGGTCGCCGCCAAAGAACTCCGCGGCGCCCCACTCGATCAATTCGTAGAGCGCCGACGTCGACAGCGTCACGTCCATCGGCAGGAAGTATGCCCAGAAGCCGCGCACCTCGGCCACGCGCAGGAAGATCTCGCGGATCGGATAGGCCAGCAGCAGGCCGTACGAAAAATGCACGACGCGGTCGAAATTGTTGCGCTCCCAGCCCAGCAGGCTGTTCAGGCTGTGGCCGGTCAACGCGCGCCACCACTCGTCGTACGGCACGAGCGAATACGTATAGTGCGCGCCCACCGCGTGCAGGCACAGGAACAAAAAGATCAGCGTGTACGACACGCGCGAAAACACGAACGCGCGCCGCGTGGCAAACAGCACGGCGCCCAGGCCCAGCACCAGCGCGTTCTCCAGCGCCCAGGCCGAGCGGTCGTGCGGGTCGATGGCCAGCGCCACCCAGATGACGGCGAACACGCCGGCCAGCGTGACCAGATAGCGGCGGCGCGCGTCGGCCATGATGCGCCCTAGTCGCCCTGCACCCGGCCGCGCAGCCGCTTGACCTCGCCGTGCAGCACCTTGCGCTGCACGCGCCGGCGTTGCGACGAGCGCGTCGGCTTGGTGGCGCGGCGCGGCTTGTCGACCTGGATGGCCGACCGCACCATGCCCACCAGGCGCTCGATGGCCTCGGCGCGGTTCTTTTCCTGGCTGCGGAAGGACTGCGACTTGATGACGATGACGCCCTCTTTCGAGATGCGATGATCGCTGACGGCGCACAACGCATCCTGCACCTCGGGCGGCAGGCGGGAAGCGCGCACATCGAAGCGCAGGTGGACGGCGCTGGACACCTTGTTGACTTTCTGCCCACCGGCGCCCTGCGCACGGATCATGGTGAAGGTCAGGTCGCGCTCGTCGATAAAAAGCGAGTCTTGGACGTGAAACATAGGCGGGAAGTCTACAGGGGCAGACCCCGTCTTGCAGGGTCTTTCGGCGGATATTGGCCGCGCCAAGTAAAATAGTGCGCTTTTGCTCGAATTCCGTGGCGCCCTGCCGCCCGCATCTCCTATGACTTACTCCGCCAAAGAAATCTTCAAGACCCTGCAAGGCGAAGGCGCCCACGCAGGCCGCGCGGCGGTATTCTGCCGGTTTGCGGGCTGTAATCTCTGGACCGGCCGCGAAAGCGACCGTGCCAGCGCCGCCTGCACCTTCTGCGACACCGATTTCATCGGCACCGACGGCGACGGCGGCGGCAAGTTCGCCACGGCCGAACGGCTGGCCGATGCCATTGCCGCGGCCTGGGGCCCCGACGCCGGCAACCGTTACGTGGTCTTCACGGGCGGCGAGCCGCTGCTCCAACTGGACGCGCCGCTGCTCGACGCCATCCACGCCCGCGGTTTTACCGTCGCCATCGAAACCAACGGCACGATCAAGCCGCCTGCCGGCATCGACTGGATCTGCGTCAGCCCCAAAGGCACGGCCCCGGTCGTGATCGAACGCGGCAATGAGCTCAAGCTGGTCTACCCGCAGTTGAACGCCCTGCCCGATGCCTTCGCGCATCTGGATTTCGAACACTTCTTCCTGCAACCCATGGACGGACCGGCGCGCGCGGCCAACACCGAGCAGGCCGTCCAATACTGCATGCAGCATCCGCAATGGCGGCTCAGCCTGCAAACCCACAAATACATAGGCATTCCATGATTTACCCCCACGCCTTGCGGAGCACGCGATGATTTCCGTGACCCGCAGGCTCGAGTTCGACGCCGGCCACCGCATCCCCGACCACCGCAGCCAGTGCCGCAATCTGCACGGCCACCGCTACGTGCTGGAAATCACCCTGACGGGTGACATCGTGCAGGCGCCCGGCGAGTCCGACAACGGCATGGTCATGGACTTCTCCGAGATCAAGCACATCGCCAAGACGCACATCGTGGATGTGTGGGACCACGCGTTCCTGGTCTATGAGGGCGACGACGCCGTGCGTGGCTTCCTGGACTCCCTGCCCGGCCACAAGACGGTCGTGCTCGACCGGATTCCCACTGCGGAAAACCTGGCGACCATCGTCTTCGAGACGCTGGCGCCGCAATACCACGGCCATTACGGTGCCGAACTGCGCCTGACGCGTGTGCGTCTGTACGAAACGCCGAACTGCTGGGCCGACTGCAACGGTTGATTCTGGCCGGGTGGTGGGTTTCAGTCTCCCGAACACTGGTTGCTCGCCCCCGGTGTCTGACACCTCATTCCGTCCTACATTTGGCTGGGGTGTCTGACACCTGAATTCGTCTTACACGGCCAGTCGCATTCCCGTCTCCGGCCCTGTTTTCCAGCCATGGAAAACCGCCCTGCGATTTCCCCAATTGGAAAAATCTATCGAGATAGTCGCCATTTTCAATCATTAGTAAGCTAATAGATAGGATACAATCGAATTCATGCTTACTCCATCCGACTCCCAGCTCATGGCCACCACCGCCAACCTGATGGTGCTGTCGCGCGCCTACCGCGGCGCTGCCGATAAAGCGCTTGCCGACTATGGTCTTTCTCAAGCGACTGCGTGGCCCGTCATTCTGGCCGGCCGTCTTGGCGACGGGGTTCGCCAAGGCGCGCTGGCCGAAGCCTTGGGTGTCGAAGGCCCCTCTCTGGTGCGCGTGCTGGATCAACTGGTGGCCGCCGGCCTGATGGAACGCCGCGAAGACCCCCACGATCGCCGCGCACGCACGCTGCACCTGACCGACGCCGGCCACGCGCTGCGCGCGCAGGTCGAAGACGTGCTGGTTGAACTGCGCCGCCGCATCTTTCACGACGTCAGCGAATCCGATCTGCAGGCCTGCCTGCGTGTCTTCGACGCCCTGAAGGTGTCGCTGGGCCGCAGCGGCGCCGGTGCGCAAGAGGACGCGCGGCCATGAAGCTGCCCAACGTCCGCGAAACCATCTTTTCGCTCAAGAGCTACCTGAGCGCCATCATGGCGCTCTACCTGGCTTACAGCATTGGTTTGCCGCGTCCGTTCTGGGCCATGACCACCGCCTACGTCGTGGCGCAGCCCTGGTCCGGCGCCGTGCGTTCCAAGGCGCTGTACCGCCTGGTCGGCACCTTCTTCGGTTCGGCAGCCACGGTCTACATGGTGCCACGGCTGTCGAACTCGCCCGTCGTCATGACCGGCGCGATGGTGCTGTGGGTGGGCGCCTGCCTGTACATGTCGGTGCTGGACCGCACGCCGCGGTCCTATCTGTTCATGCTGGCCGGCTACACCGCGGCGATGATCGGCTTTCCCAGCGTCACGGACCCATCGCTGGTGTTCGACACGGCACTGGCCCGCGTCGAGGAAATCAGCCTGGGCATCGTGTGCGCCACGCTGATCCACAGCATCGTGCTGCCGCGCGGCCTGGCGCCCGCGTTGACGCTGCAACTGGACAAGGCCGTGCGCGATGCGCGCAACTGGATGCACGACACGCTCAGCGGCAAGGCCGCCGAGCAGCGCGACAAGGACCGCCGCGAGCTGGCCAACGACATCACGCAATTGCGCCTCTTATCCACCCACGTCCCTTTCGACACCAGCAACCTGCGCTGGACCGCGGGCGCCGTGCGCGCCATGCAGGACCAGATCGCGGCGCTGACGCCGGCCGTGTCCGCCGTCGAAGACCGCATGCGCGCCTTGCAGGCCAACGGCCAGACGCTGCCCGAACCCGTGCAGTCGCTGCTTTCCGATATCTCGGAATGGATCAACGCCGGCCCGCAGGCCTCGCATGAAACCGCTGTCCAGTTGCGCGCCGCCGTGACGCGGCTGACGCCCGGCATCGACAGCCGCTCCACCTGGCGCGACGCGCTGCTGGCCAGCCTGATGGCGCGCCTGCGCGAACTGATCGACACGTATGACGAATGCCTGGCGCTGCGCCGCGATATCCGCGCCGGTCTGCAGGGCGCGCCGGTTCGCGCCCCGCGCACGACCCGCGATCCGAATTCGGCGCTGCACCGCGACCACGGCATGGCGCTGCTGTCGGCGCTGGCCGCGGGCCTGGCCATTTCGGTGTGCTGCGCGTTCTGGATCGGCACGGCCTGGAGCAACGGCGCGACCGCCGCGCTGATGGCCGCGATCTTCAGTTGCTTCTTTGCGTCGCAGGACAATCCCGTGCCCGGCATCATGCAGTTCCTGACCTACACGGTATATTCCATTCCGCTGTCGGCGCTGTATCTGCTGGGCATCATGCCGGCCATTCATTCGTTCGAGATGCTGGCGCTGTCCATGCTGCCGACCGCCTTCGTGCTGGGCGTGTTTATCGCCCGCCCGGCCAGCACCGGCAAGGCCATGGCCATGCTGTTCGGGTTCCTGGGCACCATGGCGCTGCAGGACACCAACACCGCCGACGTCGTGTCGTTCATCGACACGCAGGTCGCGCAGTGCATGGGCGTGGCCACGGCCGCGATCATTGCCGCCATCTTCCGCACCGTCAGCGTCGACTGGAGCGCGCGCCGCATCCAGGCCGCCAACTGGAAGGAACTGGCGACGCTGGCCAGCTCGCCGCGCGCGCCGTCGCGCCACACCTACACCGCCCGCATGCTGGACCGCATCGGCCTGTTGCAGCCGCGCCTGGCGCTGGCCAAGCGGCCCGACGACCTGGTGGCCGCCGATGCGCTGAAGGACCTGCGCGTGGGCCGCGACATCACCGAGCTGCAGCGTGCGCGCCGCCATCTGCCGATGGCCGAGCCCACGATCCAGCCGGTGCTGAACAGCCTGGCGCAGTTCTTCAAGATCCGTTCGTCGGGCCGCGTGCAGGACAAGACGCCGGAATTCCTGGCGCAGATCGACCGCGCGCTGTGCAGTGTGGCCGCCACCCCGCAAGGCCCGCATGCGCGCGACCGCGCCGTGGTGGCGCTGGTCGGCATCCGCCGCGCCTTCTTTCCCGACGCGCCCGACTATCAACCCGCCCATCCGACCCTGGAGGGCCGAGCATCATGATTGGCGAATTCAATCTCTACGGCATTTATTTCCCCTGGCTGCTCGTGCTGGGCGTCGTCACCCTGGCCGTGGCCTGGGGCGTGCGCCGCGTGCTGGCGCGCGCCGGGCTGTATCGCCTGGTGTGGCACCCCGCGCTGTTTGATCTGGCGCTCTTTGTGGTGCTGCTGTACGGCGTCTCCCTCATTTCCCCGCATTTTCTTCAGAGATAGGTATGAAACTCCCCAATGCCCTACGCCCTGCTGCTATCGGCAAGTTCGCAGTGACGGCCGTCGTCGTCGCCGCCGCCGCTTACGCCGGCTGGCAGCTTTGGGATCACTATGAAGTTGAACCCTGGACCCGCGATGGCCGCGTCAAGGCCTATGTCGTGCAGGTGGCGCCCGACGTCTCGGGCCTGGTGACCAGCGTGCCGGTGCACGACAACCAGGACGTGAAGGCCGGCGACGTGCTGTTCGAGATCGACCGCGCCCGTTTCCAGCTGGCGTACGACCAGGCCCAGGCCTCGGTGCGGTCGCAGCAGGTTGCGCACGACCAGGCGCTGCGCGATGCCAAGCGCAACCGCTCGCTGGGCCAGCTTGTCGCGGCCGAAGCCGTGGAACAAAGCCAGACCAAGGTGCAGCAGACCGAAGCCGCGCTTGCGCAGGCGCAGGTGCAACTGAACACCGCCCGCCTGAACCTGGAACGCAGCCGAGTCCTGGCCGCCAGCGATGGCCGCATCACCAACCTGGACCTGCGCGCCGGATCCTACGCCACCGCCGGCCACGGCGTGATGGCGCTGGTGGACGCCGGATCGTTCTACGTCGAAGGCTACTTCGAGGAAACCAAGCTGCCCGGCATCCACGAAGGCGACCCCGTCACCGTGACGCTGATGGGCGAACCGCGCCACATCCGCGGCCATGTCGAAAGCATCGCCATGGGCATCGCGGACCGCGACCGCAGCACCGGCGCCAATCTGCTGCCCAACGTGAATCCGACCTTCAACTGGGTCCGTCTTGCGCAGCGCATACCCGTGCGCGTGAAGATCGACGAAGTGCCCGACGGCGTGCGGCTGGTCGCCGGCCAGACCGCCACTGTCTCGGTGGACGACCGCCCGGCACAGACCGCCGCCGCCGCGCCGCACGCGTCCTGACGCCAGCGCGCACCGACCCACTTTTGCGGAAATCCTCAAACCTTTATCGACGCCAAGCCGTACCTGCCATGAACACCAGACTCCTCCTCCCGCTGACGCTGGCCCTCGCGCTGGCCGGATGCGCCGCCGTCGGCCCTGATTACAAGGTGCCGCCGGATGCCGTCTCCCAGCGGCCGAGCGCGCAATCCTCCTTTGTGGAGGCGCAGGCCGGCGTGTACCGGCAAGAGGCAGTCCCCGGCCACTGGTGGCGCCTGTACAACGACCCCGTGCTGGACGGCCTGGTGGAAAAGGCCCTGGCCGCAAACACCGACCTGCGCGTGGCCAGCGCCAATCTGGAACGCGCCCAGGCCGCGCTGCAGGAAACGAAAGCGCAGCAGCAGCCGACGATCGGCGTCAATGCCTCGCCCACGTTCGGCCACGTGTCCGGCTTGCAGGAACTGCAACCCGGCATCGATCCGCCCAACCGCTGGTCGTACTCCACCGGCGCCAGCGTGTCGTATCAGCTGGACCTCTTCGGCCAGATCCGCCGCGCCGTGGAAGCCTCCACCGACGATGCGCAGGCCGCCCAGGCTGCGTACGACGCCACCCGCGTCACCGTCGCGGCCGAAACCGCGCGCGCCTACGCCAACATGTGTGCGGCGGGCATGCAGCTTGCCTCCGCGCAGCATTCCGTGCAGGTGCAGAAGGAATCGGTCGACGCCGTCAGCCGCCTGCAACGCGCCGGCCGCGGCACCGCGCTGGACGTCACGCGGGCCCGCAGCCAGCTCGAACAATTGCAGGCCAACCTACCGCCGTTCCAGGCGCAGCAGCGCACTGCTTTGTACCGCCTGGCCGCGCTGACCGGCCAGACGCCGGGCCAGATTCCGCAAGTCCTGCTGCAATGCGCCAGCGCGCCCAAGCTGACCGAAACCATCCCCGTCGGCGACGGCGCAGAATTGCTGCGCCGCCGTCCCGACATCCGCCAGGCCGAACGCACGCTGGCCGCCTCCACCGCCCGCATCGGCGTGGCCACGGCCGACCTCTACCCCAAGATCACGCTGGGCCTGTCCGCCGCATCCGGCGGCCCGGCCGCCATGTTCGGCGACCGCGGCACCTTCAGCTGGAGCGTGGGCCCACTGATCTCGTGGACGGTCCCCAACACCGGCGCCGCGCAGGCCCGCATCGCCGAAGCCGAAGCCAGCACCAAGGCCGCGGCCGCCCGTTTCGACGCGGCCGTGCTGAACGCCTTGCGCGAAACCGAAAGCGCGCTGGTCGTGTACGCCCGCCAACTGGACCGAGATACCGCCCTGCGCGCGGCCCGCGACCAAAGCGCGGAAGCGGCCTCGCAGGCACGCCGTCTGTTCCAGTACGGCAAGACGGACTATCTGACGGTGCTGGACGCCGAACGCACGCTGGCCACCAATGAAAGCGCGCTGGCCGCGTCGCAGGCGGATCTGAGCAGCGACCAGATTGCGTTGTTCCTGGCGCTGGGCGGCGGCTGGGAGGAGTCCTCCGCCAAAAATTGATTTCCATATTATGGGGATGACATTGCTATCCCCAAACCCCCGCTCCTAGAATCGTCCCAAGCCAATAACTACATCAGACGATTCGAGAGCATCATCCCGGTCAGGCCGGACACGATGCTCGCGGACGGGGACAATTCATAATATGGAACAACCTGCAAGCGCCCGTGACGCGCGCGTGCTGGACAGCATCACCAAGTTGACGCCGCAGGATGCGGGCCGCGTCGTGATCGCCGGGTCTCATGGCGGCAGCTATGCCGCCTACTGCGCGGCGCGCGGTGGCGTGCTGGCCGTCGTCCTGAACGACGCCGGTGTGGGCTGGATGCAAGCCGGCATTGCAGGCCTGGACGATCTGCAACACTGGGGCGTGCCCGCCGCTACCGCAAGCTACCAAAGTTGCCGCATCGGTGACGGCGCGGACATGGCGCGGCACGGCGTTATCAGCTTTGTGAACGCGCTGGCGCAAGACCTGGGCTGCAAACCGGGCATGACCGTAGCCGAGGCCACAGTGAGGCTGGCGCACGCCTCGCCCGACGCCCGTCCGCCCGCCGACGTCAAGGAATCCCGCATCGTATTCAAGACAGGCCCGGACGGCGCCCCACTGGTCGTCGGCGCCGACTCCGTATCGCTGGTGGATTCGCGTGACGACGGCCTGATCGCCATCACGGCCTCGCACGGGGAACGGCTGGCCGGCCTGCAATCGGACGGCGTCCGGGCGTCGCCGCGCCTGGTCACGTTCAACGACGCGGGCATCGGCAAGGACAGCGCCGGGATCGGCCGCCTGCCTTTGCTTGACCAACGCGGCATTGCCGCCCTGACCGTGTCCGCGCACACCGCCCGCATCGGCGACGCCCGTTCCTGCTACGAGGAAGGAACCATCTCTTCGGCCAACGCCCGCGCCCGCGAACTGGGCTGCCGCGTCGGCACACCGCTCAAAACCTTTATCGACGCCCTGCTGAGCGGGCGCGACACCTACTAGGAGCATCACCCGCATGTCCGAGAAACTGGAAATCACCGGCGGCGAAGCCATCGCCCGCATGTTCGCGGCGCACGAGGTCGGCCTGATGTTCGGCATGGGCGGCTTTCAGCTGCTGCCGTTCTATGACGCGGCGCGCCGCCTGAAGCTCAATCACAACCTGATCAACGACGAGCGCTGCGCGGTGTTTGCCGCCGACGCCTACACCAAGGTCAGCGGCCGCCCCGGCGTGTGTGACGCGACGCTGGGTCCGGGCGCGACCAATCTGGTGACCGGCCTGGCCGAAGCCTACAACGCCGGCACGGCGCTGGTGGCGCTGGTTGGCGACTCGCACCGGATGCATTCGTGGAAGAACATGACGCAGGAGGCCAGGCAACTGGAAGTGCTGCGCCCGGTCGTGAAAGACGTGCTGCGCGTGGAGATGGTCGAGCGCATTCCCGAACTGGTGCGTCGTGCCTTTGCCGTGGCGACCAGCGGACGTCCCGGCCCCGTGGTGCTGGACGTGCCTGAAGACATCGCGCACGCCGTCCATGCCTTTGACGCCGACGACTTTTATTCCAGCCCCAACTACCGGCGCTCGCCCGCGCTGCGCTGCCGGCCGTCGGCCGAGGACGTGGCGCAAGCCGCCAGCATGCTGGCCGGCGCCGCCCGCCCGCTGATGCTGTGCGGCGGCGGCGTGCACATCAGCGATGCCGCCGAGACGGTCCAGGCCTTCGCGCGCAAGTTCGGCATCCCCGTCGCCCACACGATGAGCGGCAAGGGCGCGATCGCCTGCAGCGATCCGCTGAACGCGGGTCTGTTCGGCCGCTATAGCCGCATTGCCAACGACCTGATCGCCAAGTCCGATTGCCTGTTCGTCGTCGGCTGCAAGCTGGGCGAAGTGGCGACGCGCCGCTACGACCTGCTGGCCGCGGGCGCGCCGATCATTCATCTGGACATCGTGGCCGAGGAATTCGACCGCACCACCACGCCCGCCCTGCGGCTGTGGGGCGACGTGCGCGCCACGCTGGAAGATCTGGACGCGCGCCTGGCGGCGCTCGGCGAGCCTGCCCGCCAAAGCTACGTAGACGAGGTCGGCCAGGCCATGCACACCTGGCGCGAATCGGTGAACGCCAAGCTGACGTCGGCCGACCGGCCCGTGGGCATGGCGCGGTTGATGCACGAGATCAATGCCTCGCTGCCGGAAGACGGCATCCTGGTGGCGGACGGCGGCTTCGCGGCGCACTGGGGCGGCCTGCTGTTCGACACCAAGCGCGCGGGCCGGGGTTTCGTGCCGGACCGGGGCTTTGCCTCCATTGGCTACGGCATCCCCGGCGCGATCGGCGCGGCCGCGGCGGCGCCCGGACGCCAGGTGGTCAGCCTGACGGGCGACGGCGGCTGCAACATGTCGCTCGGCGAACTGGAAACCGCGGTGCGCATGAAGCTTGCCTTCACGCTGGTCGTGGTCAACAACGCGGCGTCGGGGTACATCAAGGCGCTGCAACACCTGATGTACGGCGCGGGCAGCTACCAGTCTTCGGATCTGGTCGACACCAATTACGCCAACGTGGCGCGCGCGCTGGGCTGCAACGGTATCCGCGTCGAGGATCCCGCCGAGCTGCCGGCCGCGCTGGCAGAGGCGTATGCCTGCAAGGACCGCCCCACCATCCTGGATGTGGTGGTCACGCGCGACCCCGCGCACATGCTGCCGGGCGTGGACAGCCGGGCGGCCAAGATCAAGCCGGGCGACCGCATCGCCTGACGGCAGCGCGCAACGCCTGGTTCGACACACAACAAAATCAAGCAAGGAGACAACCCATCATGAAGCGCAGAACCTGGATCAAGCTGGCGGCCGCCGCTGCAACGCTGTCGCTGGCCGGCGCCGCCGCGGCGCAGGCCACCTACCCCGACCGCCCCATCCGCCTGATCGTGCCCTTCCCGCCCGGTGGCACGTCCGACGTGGTCGGCCGCATCTTTGCCGAGGCGCTGGCCAAGCAGATCGGCCAACCGGTCGTGGTGGAAAACCGGGGCGGCGCGGGAGGCACCGTGGGCAGCCGCGCCGTGGCCTCGGCCGCGCCGGACGGTTATACGCTTCTGCTGGGCACGTCCAGCACCAACGGCACCAATCCCGCCGTGTACAAGAACCTGCCCTACGACGCGGTGAAGGATTTCACGCCGGTCACGCAGATCATCCGGGTGCCGGGCGTGATTGTCGTGAACAAGAATTTTCCGGCCAAGGACTATGCGTCGTTCACCGCGCTGATCAAGGGCGCGCCGGGCAAGTATTCGTACGCGTCGTCCGGCAACGGCGGCGCCACGCACATGGCGATGGAGTACTACAAGTCGCTGTCCGGCCTGGACATGATGCACGTGCCTTACCGTGGCACCGGTCCCGCGCTGAACGACGTGATCGCCGGTCAGGTGCCCATCTTGTGGGATACGGCTGCGTCGTCGATGGCGCACATCCAGTCGGGCAGCCTGCGTCCGATCGTGGTGGCCGCCAAGTCGCGCCTGCCGCAACTGCCGGACGTGCCCACTTTCGCAGAAGTCGGTTTGCCCGACTACGACGCGGAAATGTGGAACGGCCTGCTGGCCCCCGCGGGCCTGCCGAAGGACGTGCTGGCCAAGCTCAACGACGCGTCGCGCAAGGCGCTGGCGGACAAGGATGTGCAGGCCAAGTACGCGGGTGTGGGCGCGTATGTCGTCGCCGACAAGCCCGAGGCCTTTGCCGCGATGATCGAGGACGACGTGGCCAAGTGGAAGAAGGTGGCCGACTTCGCCCACATCTCGGCGGAATGACATGGGCGAGCGGCTGAAAGACAAGGTGGCGCTGGTGTTTGGCGCGGGGTCGTCCGGTCCGGGCTGGGGCAACGGCAAGGCCGCGGCGGCGCTGTATGCGCGCGAAGGCGCGCGGGTCTTCGCGGTGGACGTGAGGGAAGACGCCGCCCGCGAAACCTGCGCCATCATCGAAGCCGAAGGCGGCCGTTGCCAGGCGTTGACCGCCGACGTGACGGACTCCGCGCAGATCCAGGCCGCGGTCGCCGCCGTGCTGGCGGCCGCCGGACGCATCGACGTGCTGCACAACAACGTGGGCATCACCGAAATGGGCGATCCCATCGAAGCCAGCGAGGAAAGCTGGCATCGCGTGCTGGACACCAACCTGACCGGCGTGTTCCTGACCTGCAAGCATGTGCTGCCCGCCATGCTGACGCAGGGCTCGGGCAGCATCGTCAACATTTCGTCGCTGGCCTCGATCCAGGTCAATTCGTATCCGTACACCTCGTACTACGCGGCCAAGGCGGGATTGAACCATCTGACGCGGTCGCTGGCGGTGCGCTACGCGCCGGACAACATCCGCGTGAACGCCGTGCTGCCCGGCGTCATCGACACCCCGTTGATCTACAAGCAGATCGCGGGGCAATTCGACGACGTCGAGGAGATGCGGCGGCGGCGCAATGCCGCCAGTCCGATGGGGCGGATGGGGGATGCGTGGGACGTCGCCCACGCCGCGCTGTTCCTGGCGAGCGACGAAGCCAAGTACATCACCGGCGTCTGCCTGCCGGTGGATGGCGGCAAGGCCTGCGCGGGGCGCTGACGCGCAGCGGGTTTCTAACTGATGCGCCGCACGCGAGCTTGCGCGCGCCGCGCGGCGGTCAGACGCGCGGCGCCAAATCCGCCGACAATTCCGAGGCCGCGCGCTGCAACGCGGCCACCACATCGGTCAGGCGCGCGCCGGAAAGACGTGAGCGGATCGCCGCCACGCTCAATGCCGCCACCACGTGCTGTTCGCGGTCGAACACCGGCACGCCCACGCCCAGCATGTCGGGAATGATGCGGCCCGGGTTGAGCGCATAGCCGTTCTTGCGCGCGGCGGCGATGTCCTCGCGCAGCATGTCGGTGGACGGCAGATCGGGCGCCGCGCTGGCGTCATAGCGCGCCAGGACGCGATCGATATCGTCGTTGGGCAGGAACGCCAGCAGCGCCAGGCTGCCCGCCCCCACGCCCAGCGGGCGGCGGTGGCCGACTTCCAGCGTCAGGATCTTGATGGGAAAGTCGCCGGTCTTGCGGTCGACGCAAACCGCTTCGTGTCCCGAGCGCACCGACAGGAAGCTGGTGTCGCCCGTGGACTGCGCAAGCCGGAGCACGGCGGATTCGGCGATGGCCTTGATGCCGTGCCGGCTCTCGGCGGCCAGCCCCAGGATGTAGGACTCGCGGCCAAGGCTGTAGGTCTTGAGCCGGGGATTGAGCGACAGAAAGCCTTCCTGCAGCAAGGCCGACAGCATGCGGTGCGCGGTGGGCGGCGTCAGGCCGACATCGCGCACGACGTCGGTCAGGCCCACGCCGCGCGCGGGCGCCGCCCCGACGTATTTAAGAATGCGCAGCACGCGGAAGATGCTTTGCGCGCCGCCGACGGCGTCGGCCGCGCGTTGGGGCAAACCTCCCATCAATGCACCGTCGTGCCGTCCGGCGGCGTCTGGTTCAGGCCCAGCGCGGCCTCCCAGCTGCGCAGCGGCACGCAGGTCTGCAGGCGGACGATGGCGCGCTGGATCAGGGCGGGATGCAGTTCGTGGCCGACATGGGTGGCGATGTCGATGGTGGAGTCGCCGTGCAGTTCGGCCAGGCGGGCCTGCGCCGCCTGCGCCTGCGACACGCTCATGACCGCGTCGTCGGCGCCGTGCAGCAGATGAATCGTGGTGTATAGCGGGGCGTTCTTGGGCAGTTGCGCGTAGCGCCCCGAGAATGCGATGACGCGGCCGGCCATGCCGTCGTGCGCCTGCACCAGTTCCAGCGCCATGATGGCGCCCTGCGAAAAGCCGGCCACCGCGGTGTCGGACTGCAGCAGGCCGAAGCGCGCCTGGGCTTGCCGCACATAGGTTTCCAGCTGCGGCATGGCCTGGGCCACGCGCTCGGCGCGGTTGTCTTCGGTGACGCCGCGCACCGAGAACCACTGCCGGCCCGCGCCGCCGCCGTCAAAGGCCTCGAAACCTTCGGGGATCAGCACGGCCGCGGTTGGAAAGGCCGCGCGCACCGCCTGGGCCAGGGGCTCCAGGCTGGCGGGCGATCCGCCCACGCCGTGCAGCAGGATGAAGAGCTGGCGCACGTCGACGCCCGGGTCGGGAAGAAATTCGATAGAACTGGAAGACGCCATGAAACTGCTCCGTGCTGGCCTGGGACGGTGGGACTGCGCCCCGAATGCCGCATTGTAAAATGCGCCGCGCCCGGCATCGTACCGATGACGCTGGCCACCAATACACCTTGTAATGCACACACCGAACATCGACTCGGGCGCAGCCGCGCCTGCCAGCAGCACTGCCACCAACACTGCCAGCAATACAGCCAGCAACAATCAGCTGCACCGCGTGCTGAAGGCGCGCCACCTCACGATGATAGCGCTGGGCGGGGCCATCGGCACCGGCCTGTTCGTCGCTTCCGGCGCGGCCATCGCGCAAGCGGGTCCCGGCGGCGCGCTGATGGTCTATCTGGTGATCGGCCTGATGGTGTACTTCATCATGACCAGCCTGGGCGAGCTTGCCACGTTCATGCCGGTGTCGGGCTCGTTCTGCACCTATGCGTCGCGCTACGTGGATCCGGGCTTCGGCTTTGCGCTGGGCTGGAATTTCTGGGTCAGCTGGGCCACGGTGGTGGCGGTGGACGTGGTGGCGGCGCAGCTTGTCATGGCGTACTGGCTGCCGGACACGCCAGGATGGATATGGAGCGTGGCCTTCCTGGCGCTGACCTTCGGGCTGAACGCATTCTCGGCGCGCAGCTTCGGCGAGGCGGAATACTGGTTCGCCATCATCAAGGTGGTGGCGGTGCTGTGCTTCATCGTGGTGGGCGTGGCGATGCTGGCCGGCATCATCCACGGCGGCGGGCCGGTGGGCCTGGACAACTGGAAGGTGGGCGACGCGCCCTTCGTCGGCAACGCGGCGACGTGGGTGGGCGTGGCGATGGTGGTGGCCTACTCCTTTCAGGGCACCGAACTGGTGGGCGTGGCGGCCGGCGAATCCGAAAACCCCCGTCGCAACGTACCGCGCGCGATCAACAGCGTGTTCTGGCGCATCCTGCTGTTCTATGTGCTGGCCATTTTGATCATCGGCCTCTTGGTGCCCTACACCGACCCGCAATTGCTGCGCAACGAGGTCGAGGACATCGCCGTCAGCCCCTTCACGCTGGTGTTCGAGCACGCGGGCCTGCTGTCGGCAGCCACGGTGATGAACGCGGTGATCCTGACCTCGGTGCTGTCGGCCGGCAATTCGGGCATGTATGCGGCAACGCGGATGCTGTTCAACATGGCGGCCGAGGGCCAGGCGCCCGCGCTCTTCAAGCGGCTGACCCCGCGCGGCGTGCCGCTGTATGCGCTGCTGGCCACGACGCTGCTGGCGTGCCTGTGTCTGTTCAGCGTGGTGTACAGCCCGAAGGCCGTCTACATCTGGCTGCTCAATTTCGCGGGCATGACGGAGTTCATCGTGTGGCTGAGCATTGCGGTCAGCCATTACCGCTTCCGCCAGGGCTATGTAAAGCACGGCTACGACACCGCCAACCTGCCCTACAAGGCGGGACTTTTTCCGTTCGGGCCGCTCTTGGCGTTCGTGCTGTGTCTGGTGGTCACGCTGGGACAGAACTACCAGGCGTTCCTGGAAGAGCGCATCGACTGGATCGGCGTGGTGTCGACGTACCTGGCCATTCCGCTGTTCCTGGGACTGTGGATCGGCCACCGGCTGCTGCGCGGCTCGCGCTGGGTGAAATACCAGGACATGCGGTTCTAGCACTTTTCGGGGGGCCCTCTTCGGGGGCACTTTTCGATACCTCCGGCCGGCGCAAAGCCCGGTACAATACTGTATATTCATACAGGTATTGAGCCCCAGGCGCTTTCGCCATGCAGTCCCCCGAACACATCCATCCCGCGTTGTGGCGCGCCACGCAGTTGGCCAAAGGCGCCGCACGCACCCTGCCAACCGGGCATGCGGCGCTGTCGGCCGAGCTGCCGGATAACGGCTGGCCGCTCGGATCGCTCGTCGAACTGCTCACCCCCCATCCCGGCATCGGAGAAATCCGCCTGCTGCGTCCCGCGCTGGCCCAACTGGAAACGCGGCGGCCCATCGCTCTGGTGCAGCCGCCGCACGTGCCGCACATCGCCAGCTGGATGAGCTGGCGGCTGGATCCCCGGCAACTGCTCTGGGTGGCGCCCGAAAAGCCGGTCGATGCACTGTGGGCCAGCGAACAGATCCTGAAAAACGCCAGTTGCGGCGCGCTGATCTGCTGGCTGCCCCACGTGCGCCCCGAATCCCTGCGCCGCCTGCATCTGGCCGCCCAGGCCAGCGACCTGCTGTTCATCGCCGTGCGCCCGTCCCGCGCCGCGCAGACCGCCACGCCCGCCGCCCTGCGGCTGGCGCTGGCGCCCGCGCCCGGCGGCCTGTCCGTCCATATCCTGAAGCGCCGGGGGCCTGTCTGCGACACCCCGCTGTACGTGGGCCTGGAGCCCGGCGCGCTTACCCCCTCTTCGCCCCGCCATGCGCCTCTGGATCGCCGCCTACCTGCGCTGCCTGCCGCTGGACGCCCTACGCCCGCACTGGCCGCATGAACAGGAGGCGTTCGCCGTTCTGGATCAGGAACGGGTCGCCGCCCTGACACCCGCCGCCCGCCAGGCCGGCGTGACGCCCGGCATGCGCCGCGCGGGCGCGGCGGCCATCGCCCCCGGCGTGGAACTGCTGCCCCGCAATGCGCTGGCCGAGGCCGAGGCCCTGCAGGGCGCGGCGCTGGCCCTCTTGCAGTACACCCCCGAAATCGCCCTGGCCGACGGCGACACCGTGCTGCTGAACGTGGGCGCCAGCCTGATGTTCTTCCGCGGGCCGCGGGCGCTGAGCCGCCGGGTGGCCGCCACGCTGCGGGCGCTGGATCTGCGGGTGTCGCTGGGCATGGCGCCCACGGCCAAGGGCGCCTGGCTGCTGGCGCGGCGCGCCGGCCGGCGCGTCCCCCGCCGCACACTGAAGCTGCCCACCCTGGCGCGGCGGCTCGATGCCCTGCCGCTGTCGCTGCTGCCCCAGGCGCAAGACCGCCGCAACTGGCTGGACGACATCGGCTGCCACACGCTGGCGCACCTGCGCGCCCTGCCCCGCGCGGGCCTGCAGCGGCGCAGCGCGCCCGACCTGCTGCAGGCGCTGGATGCCGCCTACGGCCAGTTGCCCGAACTCTACCGCTGGCTCGAACCGCCCAACCAGTTTTCGCGGCGGATCGAGCTCATGGACTATATGGAAAACACCAGCGCCGTGCTGGCCGTGGCGGGCCGGCTGGCCGAGCAGCTGGGCGGCTGGCTGACCGCCCGGCAACTGGCCGTGCAGCGCGTGGTGCTCAGCATGGACCACGAACGCGGCCGCCACGCCCGCCCGCCCACCGAACTCGAAGTGGCCCTGGCCCAGCCCATCTGGCAGGCGCAGCAGCTGCTGCATCTGCTGCGCGAAAAGCTCAACCACTTCACGCTGGAAGCCCCCGTCATCGCCGTGACGCTGCACGCGCCCGACACCGTCGAGCAGCCCGCCGCCAGCACCACGCTGTTTCCCGAGCCGGGCGGCACCGCCGCCGACCACGCGCGGCTGCTGGACCTGCTGGCGGCGCGGCTGGGCCGCGACCGGGTGCGCCATGCCCAGCCCACCGCCGACCACCGTCCCGAAGCCGCCAACGCGTGGGGCGACGCGCTGGCCGCGCCCGAACGTCCCGCCCCCCTGCCGCCGCTGCTCGACCGCCCGTTCTGGCTGCTGGAAACCCCGCAGCCCCTCAAGCTGTCGGGTCATCGCCCCCACTACGCCGGCCAGGCGCTGCGCCTGATGCGCGGCCCCGAACGCATCGAAAGCGGCTGGTGGGACCCCGCCCTGACCGTGCGCGATTACTTCGTCGCCGAAGACGCGGCCGGCGCGCGCTACTGGATCTACCGCGAGCGCGACGCCGAGGACGCGCGCTGGTTCCTGCACGGACTGTACGCCTGACATGCGCATGGACGACGACGCCCCCGATCCGCTGGACCCGGCCGAGGTCCTGGCCCAGTTGCCCGGCTATGCCGAGCTGCAATGCCAGTCCAATTTTTCGTTCCTGCAAGGCGCCTCGCACCCCGAGGAACTGGCCGCGCGGGCCGCCGAGCTCGGCTACGCCGCGCTGGCCCTGACCGACGAGTGCTCGCTGGCGGGCGTGGTGCGGGCCCACACCGAAGCCAAGACCCTCAAGCTGCCGTTCATCGTCGGCGCCACGTTCCAGCTGCGCGCCGCGCCCGACGCCGCGCCGCTCGGCCTGACCCTGCTGGCGCAGACGCGCGAAGGCTACGGCAACCTGTCGGAATTCATCACGCTGGGCCGCACCCGGGCGCCCAAGGGCGAGTACCGGCTTTCCCCGCAAGACCTTGCCGATCCGCCGGCCGGCAACGCGCACCTGCGCAGTCTGCCGGAATGCCTGGCCATCCTGACGCCCGCCTACGGCACCGACGCCGACCGCATGGCCGACCAGGCCCGCTGGCTGGCGCGCGTCTTTCCGGGCCGCGCGTGGGTGGGGCTGAACCTGCTGCACCAGTCGCGCGACGACCTGCATCGCGCCGCCGTCGAGCACGCGGCCCAGGCCTCGCAACTGCCGATCGTGGCGGTCGGCCAGGTGCAGATGCATGTCCGCTCGCGCAAGCCGCTGCACGACACGCTGACCGGCATCCGCACCCGCCAGCAGGTGTCGCAATGCGGCTACGAACTCTCGGGCAATGCCGAACAGCACCTGCGCAGCCGCATGCGGCTGGCCAGCCTGTATCCGCCCGAGGCGCTGGCGCAGACCCTGGCGGTGGCTCGCCGCTGCACGTTTTCGCTGGACGAGCTGCATTACGAATACCCCGACGAGATCGTGCCGCCCGGCCACACGCCGGCCAGCTACCTGCGCCAGGAAGCGCTGGCCGGGGCGGACCGGCGCTTTCCCCAGGGCGTGCCCGACAGCGTCACGGCGCAGATCGACAAGGAACTGGAGCTCATCGCGGACCTCAACTATGAGGCCTACTTCCTGACCGTCTACGACATCGTGCAGTTCGCCCGCAAGGCCGGCATCCTGTGCCAGGGCCGGGGCTCGGCCGCCAACTCCGCCGTGTGCTATTGCCTGGGCATCACGGCGGTGGACCCCCAACGCGGCAACAACCTGTTCGAACGCTTCATCAGCAAGGAACGCAACGAGCCGCCCGACATCGACGTCGACTTCGAACACCAACGCCGCGAAGAAGTCATCCAGTACATCTACGGCAAATACGGCCGTGACCGCGCCGCCCTGACGGCGGTGGTCATCTCGTACCGGCCGCGCAGCGTGCTGCGCGATACGGGGCGCGCGCTGGGCGTGGACCCGGGCGTCATCGACGCCGTGGCCCGCGCCCACCAATGGTGGGACGGCAAGAAGGAAATGCTGCGCACGCTGGGCGCCTGCGGCCTGGACCCGGAATCCCAGGTGGCGCGCCAGTGGGCATCGCTGGCGCAGACCATGATGGGCTTTCCGCGCCATCTGTCGCAGCATCCGGGCGGCTTCGTCATTTCACGCGGCAAGCTCTCGCGGCTGGTGCCCATCGAGAACGCCGCCATGGAAGACCGCAGCGTCGTGCAATGGGACAAGGACGACCTGGACGCCCTGAAGCTGCTGAAGGTCGACGTCCTGGCGCTGGGCATGCTGTCGGCCCTGCGCCGCACGCTTGAACTGGCCAGCCAGCGCCGCGGCCAGCCGCTGGCCTTGCAGGACATCCCCGAAGGCGACACCCCGACCTACGACATGATCTGCGACGCCGACACCATCGGCGTCTTCCAGATCGAATCGCGCGCCCAGATGACGATGCTGCCGCGCCTGCGTCCGCGCGAATACTACGACCTGGTGGTGCAGGTGGCCATTGTGCGCCCGGGACCGATCCAGGGCGGCATGGTCCACCCCTACCTGCGGCGGCGCCAGGGCAAGGAAGACGAAACCTACCCCAGCGAAAAAGTGCGCGGCGTGCTCAGCCGCACCATGGGCGTGCCCATCTTCCAGGAACAGGTCATGCAGATCGCCGTCGTGGCCGCCGGTTTCTCGCCCGGCGAGGCCGACCAGTTGCGCCGGTCGATGGCGGCCTGGCGGCGCAAGGGCGGCGTGGACAAGTTCCGCGTCAAGCTGGTGGGCGGGCTGCTGGCGCACGGCTACACGCTGGATTTTGCCGAAGCCCTGTTCCGCCAGGTGGAAGGGTTTGGCGAATACGGCTTCCCGGAAAGCCATGCCGCCAGCTTCGCCCTGTTGGCGTATGCCAGTTCCTGGCTCAAGCGCCACGAACCGGAAGCCTTTCTGGCCGCCCTGCTCAATTCCCAGCCCATGGGGTTCTACGCGCCCGCGCAACTGGTGCAGGACGCGCGCCGCCACGGCGTCTGCGTACTGCCTGCGGACGTCACGGTGAGCGGCTGGGATTCCGTGCTGGAAACGCTGCCCGACGGGCATCCGGGCGCCCGCCGCCGCCCTCACCCCCACGCACCGTCCGCAGAGGCGTCGGGCGTCGATACGTCGGGCGTATCGACGCCCCGCCCCGCCGTGCGGCTGGGACTCAGCCTGCTGCAGGGCATGCGCGAGGACACCGCCCGCCGCATCGAGGCCGCCCGGGCCGACGCGCCCTTTGCCAACACCGCCGACCTCGCCCGCCGCGCCGGCCTGAACCGCCACGACCTGAACGCGCTGGCCGCGGGCGACGCGCTGCGCACCCTGGCTGGCCACCGGCGCCAGGCCAGCTGGGAGGCCGCGGCCAGCGTGCAAAGCCGCGACCTGCTGCGGGACGCCGAAATCGTGGACGCCCAGGCCCCGCAACTGTCCGCCCCGTCGGAGAGCCAGACCGTGGCCGCCGACTACCGCAGCGTCGGCCTGACCCTCCACAGCCATCCCGTATCGCTGCTGCGCCCCCAACTGGCCGCACGCAACTTCCAGCCCGCCTCGGTGCTGAACGACTATCCCAACAAGCGCGTCGCGCGCGCCTGCGGCATCGTCACCGTGCGCCAGCGCCCCCAGACCTCCAAGGGCGTCATCTTCGTGACCCTCGAAGACGAGACCGGCCCGGTCAACGTGGTGGTCCGGCCCGAACTGATCGAACGCCAGCGCCGCGAACTGCTGGGCGCCACCCTGCTGGGGGTGTTCGGATCCTGGCAAAGCGTGGACGGCGTGCGCCACCTGATCGCGCAGCGGCTGGTCGACATGTCCGACCTGCTGGGCGGGCTGACATCGCAGAGCCGCGATTTCCACTGAGGATGCGCGGCCAGCAGCCCGCCGCTGTTGCCCGGTTGCACACGCCCGCGGCACCTTGAGCACAGCGCCTCGCCGCTGGTCTATCATGGCTTTTTGTCCGCTCGTTGTAAGGAGTCCTACATGATCCGCAAGCTGATCCCCTTCCTGCTGGTTGCCAGCCTGGCTGCGTGCGCCAATACCGGTGGTTCGCGCACGTCCAGCGCGCCGGCTTCCAGCGATTCGAGCGCGTCCTCTTCATCGAGCACCGGCGCCGGCGCTTCCTACGGTTCGTCTTCGGCCATGCCCGGCAGCAGCACCGGCAAGAGCTGCGATGCTGGCGCCCTGCAATCGCAGATCGGCCAGAAAGCCACGCCCTCCCTCATGGAAGACATGCGCACGCGCAGCGGCAGCGCCACCGCGCGCATGCTGCGCCCGGGCCAGCTTGTCACCATGGAATACAACAACACCCGCCTGAACCTCATCGTCGACGACAAGGATGTGATGACGGCGATCCGCTGCGGTTAAATCCGCCCCTCGGCCGGACCCTGGTCCGGCCCCTCGCCTTCTGCCTCGATGGGCCGCGCCGCCGGCGGCACATGGGGCAGAAACGCCCCCGCCACCTCGAACGCGCATTCCTCGCGCGCAATGTCGATCACCCGGGATACCACCGGATTGACGATGTTCTTCTTGTGCACCGCGTAGTAGTTGATGGTCGGCAGGTCCGGCTGCACATTCAGCTGGCACAGCGCCCCCCGGGCCACCAGCGGCGCGAAGTACGCGCCCGGCAGATAGCTGATACCCAACCCCAGCATCGTCAATTGGGCCATCATGCCCAGGCTGTTGCAGGTCAGCACCCGTTTGACCGGCATCCCCTGCTCCGCGAACCACGCGTCATACAGGTGCGATAGCGCCGAATTGGTGGGCTGGGAAATCACCGGATACGGCGCCAGGTCCTGCGGCGTCAGCGCGGCGGAAAAATCGATGTCCAGCGCCGGACTGGCCATCCAGACATTGGTGACCGCCCCCAGGTGCGTGCAATCGTACTGGTAACCCCAGAACGGGCCCGGCATGATCGCCAGATCCAGTTCGTCCTGCTCCAACCGCTCGTAAAGGGTGATGCCGCCATCGATCTCGGGCATCAATTGCACGCGCGGGTAGCGCTGGCTGATCTGCTTGATCAGCCCCGCCAGCCAGGTCATGCCGACCAGTTCGGTCACGCCCAGGCGCACCACGCCTTCGAAGCTGGCCGGATCGGCCATGTTCTGGACGATCCGGCTGTTCAGCTCCAGCATCTGGCTGGCCAATTCGAACAGCTTGCGGCCCTGCGGGGTCATCAGGAGTTTCTTGGCGCGCCGCTCGAACAGGGGCGAGCCGGCAAAGGCCTCGAGCTCCCCCACCCGTTTGGCCACGGCCGATTGGGTGGTGTGCAGCTTGCGCGACGACGCGCTGAAGCTGCCCAGTTCGGAACTCCAGTAGAAGGCCTCCAGTTGCTTGAGGGTGTACATCGCCGCGGTCGAAGAAAAGCGCATGGAAACCCCAGACATTACCACCGCGGCCGATCGGCCCGGATCAACCCCGCGGATGCAGGATGTCCGCCAGGAAGCGCTGCGCGCGCGGATGCGCCGGCGCGCTGAAGAAGCGCTCGGGCGTATCCATCTCCAGGATTTCGCCCGCGTCCATGAACACCACGCGATCGCACACGTCGCGCGCAAAGCCCATTTCGTGCGTCACGCACACCATCGTCATGCCGTCCTTGGCCAGGCCCTTCATCACCTGAAGCACCTCGCCCACCATTTCCGGATCGAGTGCGCTGGTCGGCTCATCGAACAGCATCACGGGCGGCTGCAGGGCCAACGCGCGCGCGATCGCCACGCGCTGCTGCTGCCCGCCGGACAGCGATCCCGGATAGGCATCGATCTTGTGGGCCAGCCCCACGCGGTCGAGCAGGCTGCGCGCCAGTTCCACCGCTTCCTTGCGCGGCTGCTTGCGGATGTTCACGGGCGCGAAGATCACGTTTTCCAGCACGCTCATGTGCGGGAAGAGGTTGAACTGCTGGAACACGAAGCCGATCTTCTGGCGCAGCGCGTTCAGGTTGGCGCCCTTGCCGTAGATGTCCGCGCCATCGATCAGGATGCGGCCCTTTTCGATGGGTTCCAGGCGATTGATCGTGCGGATCATCGTGGACTTGCCGGACCCCGACGGCCCGCACACCACCAGCACTTCGCCGCGCGCGACCGACAGGTCCAGATCCTTGAGCACATGATGCTCGCCGTACCACTTGTTCACTTTCTCGAGTTTGATCATGTTTTTGTTCCTTTAAGCCATGGCCCGCGTGCGGCGGATGCGCAGGTCCAGCCAGCTCAAACCGCGGCTCAGGCTGAAGCACACGATGAAGTAGATGATGGCCAGAATGCCGAACACCTGCAGCGGCTGGGTCAGCACCAGGTTGTTGACCTGGTTGGCGGCAAAAGTCAGTTCGTTGACGCTGATGACGTAGCCCAGCGAGGTTTCCTTGATGGTGGACACGAACTGGCTGGTCATGCTGGGCAGCACGTTGAACAGCGCCTGCGGCAGCACCACCTTGCGCATCGTCGTCCAGTACCCCACGCCCAGCGAGCGCGAGGCTTCGATCTGGCCGCGCGGCACCGCCTCGATGCCGGAGCGGATCACCTCGGACAGGTACGCGCTTTCATACACCACCAGGGCGAAGATCAGCGTCCAGAAGCCGCTGACCACCTGGCCCGTGATCTTGGGCACCACGAAGTACGCCCAGAAGATCAGCATCAGCAGCGGCATGCCGCGCACCACATTGACCAGCACCTTGCTGGCCGAGCGCAGCCACCCGTAGGGGCTTACCCGGGCCAGCGCGACCAGGAGCGCCAGCGGCAGGGACATTGCCAGGCCGAGCGCAGCCAGGATCAGCGTCAGCGCCAGTCCGCCCAGCGGGCCGTTGGGGTATTGGCCCACGAGCAGCGTGGGCCAGTATTGCAT
Organism: Achromobacter spanius; assembly: GCF_002966795.1. Taxonomy (GTDB): domain Bacteria; phylum Pseudomonadota; class Gammaproteobacteria; order Burkholderiales; family Burkholderiaceae_B; genus Achromobacter; species Achromobacter spanius_D. Next base: position 2,756,571 of record NZ_CP023270.1, on the reverse strand, counting down.
CAGGAGATCAAGCACCATGGCCTCCGCGGTTCAGACGATAACGGGCGTAGATGCGCGATCCGAGCGCCATGATCAGGAACGATCCCAGCAGGTACATGATCGTCGCCGCGCCGAAGGTGGCGAAGGTGCGGTAGGTCTCGTTTTCGATTTCCCGCGCCTGGTAGGTCAGCTCCATCACGCCGATCGCCATGGCCACGCTGGTGTTCTTGAAGAGCAGCAGCGCGCGGCCGACCAGCGGCGGAATGGAAATGCGCAGCGCCTGCGGCACGATGACGAAGCGCATGCATTGCAGATAGCTGGCGCCCAGCGCGCGGGCGGCCTCGAACTGCGTGCCGGGAATGGCGCGCAGACCGCTGCGGATGTCTTCGGCAATGTAGGCGGCCGAACCCAGCGCCAGCGCGATCGCGGCCAGCGACATTTCGGCGTTGTGCGCGTACAGCCACATCCGGAACCCTTCGGGCAGCAGCTCAGGCATGCCGAAGTACCAGAACAGCACCTGCACGAGCAGCGGCACGTTGCGGTGGTATTCCACATAGGCGTCGACCAGCCAGCGGCACGGCGCCAGATTGGTGGCGCGCACCACCACCAGCGTCACCGCGATGGAAAACGCCATGACCCATGCAACCAGGAACAGTTGCACGGTGACCGCCATGCCGCTGAGCAGCAGCTGGTATTGGGAAGCGTCTAGAAAGCTCATAAACCTGTCAATCTCCTGCGTTCGGGCGCGCAACGCCAAGCATCACGGCTTCCCGCGCATCGCCTTGCAAGACGCGGGAAGCCGTGATGGGAACTGGCGAACGGCAGCGCTCGGGTCGGCCCCTTAGCCGGCGATCGGGCCGATCTTGAAGCCGCGCTCCAGCTTGTAGGGGGTGTCGGGGCCAAACCACTTGTCGAACAGCTTGGCCGCCGCGCCCGAGGTTTCGGCCTCGTCCAGCGCCTGATTCACCGTTTCCAGGAAACGCGGCTCGGACTTGCGCACGCCAAGGCCCCACGGTTCATCGAACACCGCCTTGGCAATGACGCTGACCGGCGCGGTGGGCGGGCTTTGCAGCACCAGGCGCGCCAGCACCAGCTCGGAGGCAAACTGCGCGTCCACCTTCTTCTGCTGCAGCGCCAGGTACGTGGCCGAGCTGTCGCCATAGCCAATGACCTGCGACTTGTCGAGAATGCGCTTGATCTCGCGCTCGGAGCTGGAACCCTTGGTGGCGCCGATGCGGCGGCCGTTCAGGGCTTCGATCGAGTCCAGGCCCGAATCCTTGCGCACCATCAGCTTTTGCGGGCTGACGTAGTACGCGTGGCTGAAGGAAATCTGCTGCGCGCGGTCGGGCGAATAGCCCAGGTTGGCCGCCAGGATGTCCACGCGCCCTTCGTTCAGTTCCGGCACGCGCGCCGCCACCGACAGCAGCTTGTAGTTGACCTTGACGCCCAGCTTGTCGGCGACGAGCTTGCACACGTCCACGTCATAGCCCACCAGTTGGCGCGTCGCGCCGTCCTGGAAGCTGAACGGCTGCGACGTGCCCAGCGTGCCGCAAACCAGCTCGCCGCGCGCCTTGATGTCGTCAAGCTGATCGGCGTGGGCAAGTCCGCCCGCGGCCAGCGAAGCCAGGCCCAGGCAGGCGGCGAAGAGAGTGTGACGCTTCATGGTTCATTCCCCTTGAATGGTTGTTAGGTGTACAGACTGGCGATGACGCCGTATCGGTGCGAAAGCGTGGCCGTCAGGCCAGCTTGGCGCAGGCCTCGCGGATGGCGGCGCATCCCTGCCGGATATCGTCCAGCGATGCCGCAAACGACAACCGGAAGGTGCCGGGCGCGCCGTAGGCATGGCCGTCGATGACCGCCACGCCGGCTTCGCGCAGCAGGTAATGCGTGAGGTCCGTGTCGCTGGCGATCACGTCGCCAGCGGGCGTCTGCTTGCCCAAGAGGCCCGAGCAGTCCGGAAAGACATAGAACGCGCCCTGCGGCACGACGATGTCCAGGCCCGGCGCGCCGGACAATTCAGCGATCGCCAGGTCGCGGCGTTCGCGGAACACCTTGGCGAATTCAACAACGCAGTCCTGCGGACCCGTCAGGGCTTCCAGCGCGGCCGCCTGGCTGACCGACGAGGCGCCCGACGTGCTTTGCGACTGCAGAATCGCCATCGCCTTGATCAGTTCGTCGGGACCGGCGCCGTAACCGATGCGCCAGCCCGTCATGGCATAGGCCTTGGACACGCCATTGACGACCAGCGTGCGCGCGGCCAGTTCCGGCGCCACTTGCAGCGGATGCACCGTCGGCTCGCCGGTGAAGTTCAGGCGCGCGTAGATGTCGTCGGTCATCAGCCAGACGTGCGGATGACGCGCAAGGACCTCGGTCAGGCCGCGCAGCTCGTCCGCGGTGTAGACCGATCCCGTCGGGTTGCTGGGGGCATTCATCATCAGCCACTTGGTGCGCGGCGTGATGGCGCGTTCCAGCGCGTCGGGCGTTACCTTGTAATCGGTGGCGGGTGACGTTTCCACGGCCACCGGCACGCCGCCGTTGACCAGGACCATGTCCGGATACGACACCCAGAACGGTGCGGGAATCAGCACTTCGTCGCCATCGTTCAGCGTCGCGGCCAGGCCGTTGAAGATCACCTGCTTGGCGCCGGTGCTGACGATGACGCGCGACGCCGGGTATTCCACGCCGGTCGCTTCCAGCAGATGGGCGGCCGCGGCCTTGCGCAGGGCAACCGTGCCCTGCGCCGGCGGGTACTTGGTTTCGCCGCGGTTCATGGCGGCGGTGGCGGCCTGGCGGATGTGTTCGGGCGTCGAGAAGTCCGGTTCGCCAATGGTCAGGTCGATGATGCGGCGGCCCTGCTCGCGCAGTTCGGCAATGATGGCGCGCGCGGCGACGCTGGGCGACAGCTTGATGCGCTTGATGCGGTCGGCAACGATGCTCATTTGGCCGCCCCCGTCTTTTCCGCCAGCGTCTTTTCCAGCCACGGCTTGGTGTACGTGCCAGCGCGCAGCTTTTCCTTGGCCACGGCTTCGTCGGCTTCTTTCTTCAGGGCCAACGCCAGCACGGCGCTGGCGTGTTCGGCGGGGATCACCACCACGCCGTCGGCATCGCCCACGACCACGTCGCCGGGGTTGACCACCTGGCCGCCGACCGACACGGGCACGTTGATCTCGCCCGGGCCGTCCTTGTAGGGGCCCTTGTGCGACACGTCGCGGGCAAAGCAGCCGAATTCGCCCTGGGCGAACACGTCCGCATCGCGCACCGCGCCGTCGATCACAAAGCCCTCGATGCCGCGCGACTGCGCGTCCATCATCATCAGTTCGCCCACCAGCGCGTTGCTGGTGTCGCCCGAGCCGTCCACAACGATCACGTCACCCGCGCCGCCCAGCGAAATCGCCTTGTGGATCATCAGGTTGTCGCCCGGACGGGTCTTGACGGTGAGGGCCACGCCTACCGTGCGGCGCGCGCCGTTATGCAGCGGACGCAGGCCCGACACGCCGTACAGGCGATTCATGCAGTCGCTGATCTGGGCCGAGCCGATGCTGGCGAAACCGGCCAGCACGTCAGCGGCGACGGCCGGCTCGGGCCGGGAAAGAATGCGATAACCGATGGGATTCATAAGGAAAGTCAGGTGTGAATGCAGGAAGCGTTGAAGCGAACCTGCATTACAAAGCCGCGCAAGCCTTTCCTCAAAACGATATAAATTCCCAGCGATCCACGAATTTTTTTCGTGGATTACGCGGTTTAAGGGTTATCCCTTATTCCTGCATCAACGGTCAGTCATCCCCGCCCGACGCACCGCGCGCCTCGGACAACGCGACCGTCAGGTGCATGACCTTCTTCTTGAGCTGATCGCGCTCGTCGGTCAGCTTGGCCAGCAATTGACGCAGCCGCGCGATCTCGGCCGGCATGTCCGCGATGTCTTCAATGGGCTCTTCGGGCGGCGCCTCGCGCGGCGGCGGCGCCTTGGCCTGGCGGACCTCGCGGGCGGCCTGCTGCAGTTCCTTGCGTCCGCCGGCAACGGCGGCGGCCTGCCGTTCGGCCGGCAGCGACGCCACGGCGGCTGCGGCGTTGATGGAGATGGCGCCTTCCTTTACCGCGCGCACCAGTTCCGGCGCCGCGGACTTCTGGATCTTTTCGATTTGCCCGAGCGTATTGCTGCTGATGCGGGCGGCGCGCGCCAGGGCCTGGCGGCTGGGGACGGCCGGTTTCCAGTCCGGATTGGCATGACCGCGCATCGGCGCGGCGCTGGCCCCGGGCGCGTCCTCGTCCCAGGGCGGGGAATCGTCCGTGGCGGAACTGTCCGCCTGCGAGCCTTCAGGCGCCCCGTCACCCGCAGCCGCGCCCTCTTCCGGACCGGTGCGCGCCAGCAGGATTTCCTTCTTGCGCAGCGCCAGCACGCCCCGCTGGAAGTCCGACACGCTGCGACGGCCCAGGTGGTTTTCGATCATCCACAGATGCACGTCCTCGATGGACTTGAAGTGCGGATTCTGGATGGTCTGGAACGGGATGTTGTGCTTGCGGCACAGCGCGTAGCGGTTGTGGCCGTCGACCAGCAGGTCGCCCCACAGCACGAGGGCGTCGCGGCAGCCTTCGGCCAGCAGGCTGCGCTCCAGCGCGGCGTGTTCGTCCTCGGTCAGCGGGTCTATATAGGCGCGCAGGCCTTCGTCTACTCTGATTTCCATGGTGTCCAAATAAAGTCGGGCCGCGCCCTACGCCAGCCCCTGCCCGCGCAGCACGTCCTGGATGGCCGCCAGGCGCGCCACGGGATCGGTCAGGGCCAGCAGCGTTGCCTTGTCGTCCGGGGGCAGCGGTAGCAGTTCGCACCAGCGGTTTGCCACCCAGCCGCAATCGTCCAGTCGGAACGGCGGGGCCAGCGGCATTCTTTCGGCGGGCACGCCGTCCTGCTGCCACTGCGCCACCAGCCGGCCCAGCGCATCGGCGCTGGCCTGCATGGTTGCGGGCACGGGCGTGGGCGGGTCATCGGCGATGGGCTCGGCCTCACCCATCCAAAGGCCGTATTTTGCCACCTCGCTGGACCGCAGCCGAAAGCGCGAGGCGCCCCGGCACCGGATTTCCAGCAATGCCGGCATGGGCGCCTCCCAGGTTTCGACCCGCGCCATGGTGCCCACGGGCGACAGCGTCTCGACGCCTTCGGGCGAGCGGACCTCGCTGCCGGCCAACAGGCCCACGATACCGAACTCGGTATCGTCGGCGATGCTGCGGCGGATCATGTCCAGGTAGCGCACCTCGAAGATGCGCAAATGCACCACCCCCGCGGGAAACAGTGCATTGGAAAGCGGAAACAAAGGAATCAGCGACATGGCCGCCTCCTGGTCATTTCACGTGGAAGGCATCGTCCACCGGCACCTGCAGCGCCGTCGCCAGCGCATTGGTCTGCGACGCCATCGCCATCACCGCGAGCAGTTCGGCGTGCTGGCCATCGGTCATGCCCTTGGCTCGGGCCGAGGCCGTGTGGGAGTGGACGCAATACGAGCAGCCATTGGCGGTGGACACCGCGATGTAGATCATTTCGCGCACCAGCGGCGACAGCTCGCCCTCGGCCATCATCACTGTCTTGAGCTGCTCCCAGACGCTGCGCATCCGCGGCGGATCGTTGGCCAGCGCCCGCCAGAAATTGTTGACGAAGTCCGATTTGCGCGTGGCGCGGATGTCCTCGAACACTGCCCATGCCTCGGGATTTCTGCGGATCTCGTCATCGCTCAGGAGCCTTACCGTGCTCATTGTCCCTCTCCATTGTGAAAAAACGCGTTACGGCCCCGCTGTGCCGCGGCGGCCCCGCTTTGCCCTATCATGGGCCGCAGCCGGCCAGTCAGGTGTTGCGGCCGTCGTACGGAATGCGGGTCAGCGCGGTCAGATCCACGTCTTGCAGGCAACGCACGTTGACCGCCGCGGTCTCCTTGCCTTCGGCGCCCACGCCAAAGCCGAATGGCGCACAGCCGCAGTTGGAACAGAAATGGTGCGAAATCACGTGCTTGTTGAAGGTGTACGTGGACATGGCCTCGGTGGACGATGTGATGCGCAAGGCCGCGCGCGGCACGAACCACAGCAGATAGCCCTTGCGGCTGCAGTGCGAGCAATTGCATTCCAGCACCTGGGACACATCGCCATCGACTTCATAGGCGATTTGTCCGCAGTGGCAGCTTCCTAGTTGCATTGATTGTCTCCCGGCCGTTAACGGATCAGACTCCCATCATAGGCTTGCGCCGCCCGCCTTGGCCATGCGGACGCACCGCATACCACCCCGCACGGAGCCATCATGCCCCAGTTATCCGCGTATCTCAGTTTTGACGGCAATTGCGCCGAGGCCATGCGCTTCTACGAACGCGTGCTGGGCGGCCGCCTGGATGCGCTGATCCGCTACGCCGATGCGCCGCCCGATGCCGCCATGCCGGTGCTCTCGGACGAGGACGCCGGGCGCATCATGTACGCCCGCCTGACGCTGGACGAACAGACCTTGCTGGGCAGCGATGCCACCGCCGGCCATCCCTACCCCGGCAACCGGGGGGTGGCGCTGGCGCTGGTGTATCCCACCGTCTCGGACGCGCACCGCGTGTTCGACCATCTGGCCGAGGGCGGCAGCGTCACGATGCCGTTGCAAAAGACGTTCTGGGCAGAAGCCTACGGTGCGCTGGTCGACCGGTATGGCACGCGCTGGATGGTAAGCGGCGGCCGCATGACCCACTGATCATCCCGGCGCTCAGCCGCGCGGGCCAAAGACGGATTTGGGCGGGCGGCCATAAAAGCGTGTGAACGCCGCGCTGAAGTTGGCCGGATGGCGATACCCGACGCGATATGCGGCCTGCGCAACCTGGCAGCCGGTCTCCAGCAACGCCCAGGCGCGCTGCATGCGCAGTTCGGTCAGCAGCCGGTGGGGACTGGTGCCGTACCGCCTGCGGAATCCTTCCTTCAGCTTGAATTCATTCAAGCCGGTGGCCATGCAGAGGTACTGCACGGTCAGGTCGCGATCCATCTGCTCACGCATCAGCGTGTGCGCCGCTTCCAGCCGCGCCTCGTCGGCGTCGCTGAAACGGCCCGGCTGCGGCGCGGGCGCCAGCGCGCGCAATTGCCGCGACAGCAGCGTCAGCGCGCGGATGTGCGTGTCCAAGGGGTCGCCGCCGTCCGCCAGTTCGGCGCCCGCCGCGGCAAGGCCGGCACTGGTTTGCCCTTGCTGCAGGCAACGCACGCCGCCTTCGCCCAGCAGCGTCCGCGCGCGTTCGTCGCCCGCATAGCGCCGCAGCACGCGTTCGCCGACCAGCAGCCGCAGTTGCGACACCGTGCAGCCGGCCAGATAGCGGCGCTCGCCGGCGCCGCGCGAGAACGCGGCCACCGTCGTGCGGCCGCCGCGGAACTCCAGGCCGGCGCCGTCCGCGCCCTGGAACGACGACACGCCCTGCATGGCGAGCGTGATGGCCAGCATCCGGCCATCATGTCCCGCGGCGCTCTCCTCAATCAGATCGCGCGTGGGCGCGTAGTGCGAATGCACCAGCGTCAGACCGTCTTCGAGGTCGAGCCGGTCGGTATGGCAGGCGCCAAGATCGGCGGGCAGCGCATGACGCCGCCAGCCGGCCCGCGGCGTGCCGGCTGGCGTGGCAAGCGTTGAGGAAATCCGGGTGACCATGGTTTTCAATACAAATGAATCCGGAATGCATACAAGATCAAATGATAGTAGTTCTCATCCGGCAATACCATCGTGGAACGGCCGCGATCCGATGGCGGCCGCCCGATCAGGAAGACTCATGCATTCAGACCAAACCCATCCGCTGCAACCTTATTGGAACCTTGCCGCCGCGCCGGTACAGGCCGCGGCCCTGGACGCCGCCTTGCAATTTGGCGTGTTCGAACGATTGATCGAGCCCGCGAGCGCCGCGCAGGCGGCCGACGCGCTGGGCCTGCGGCCGTGGCAGACCGCGAGCCTGCTCGACATGCTGTGGAGCCTGGACCTGTTGCATCGCATCGACGGCACGCCCGCGCGCTACGTCTGCCAGGCGCACACCCGCCAGCATTTCTGCAAAGATCAGCCCGGCTATTGCGCGGACGCGTGGCGCCACCGGCGGCGTTCGCTGGCGCATGTGGGCGATCAGTTGGCCGAACTCCTGAATCCGGACGGCCCCGCGCCCGATCCCTATGTGCAGACCGACGCCAAAGGCTGGGCCGAGGCCGCGCGCGTGCAGATTGCGCAGGAACAGCGCGCGATGGCGGTGGCGGCGGCGCGTGAAGCGATTCGCTGCGTGCCCGGCGCGGCGCAAGCCCGGCGCATCCTGGATCTGGGCGGCGGGCCTGGGCTGATCGGCATCGACCTCGTGCAAGCCCACGACCAAGCCACCGGCGTCGTCTTCGACTGGCCCGAGGCTGCCGCCGTGGCGCAGGAAAACATCGAACGCGCCGGGCTGTCCGCCCGCATGGCGGTGCTGGGCGGCGACCTGGCGCGTGATCCCATCGGCCAGGACTACGACCTGATCTGGTGCTCGTCCGTGCTGCATTTCGTGCCGGACGCGGTGGCCGTGCTGCGCAAGATGCGCGACGCGCTGGCGCCCGGCGGGCTGCTGGTGATGGCCCATGCCGAAGTCCCGGCCGACGCGCTTGCGGCCGCCCGCGTGATGGCGTTCTATCTGCCCATGATGCTGCTGGGCAGGCGGGTGACGCGCCACGGAGACCTGAACCGGATGCTGCTCGACGCAGGTTTTACGGACGTGAGCGGCTTCGATGCGCCGGCCTTTCCCATGGCGCCCTTGCGCGTGCTGGCCGCGCGCCGGCCGCGGATCGAGGCCCGAATCTAAACCAAGCGCCTCGCTTCAACCGCCCGGCCGGTGCGCCGCCAGCACCTCGTGCAGCGACTGCGCCGCGCCTTGCAGCACAGGCACCGCGCGCAGCAGATCGTCCAGCATCACCCGCGCGGTCGGCGCATGGCAGGCCACCGCCGCCACCACGCGGTCCTCGCCGTCGCGCACCGGCACCGCCACCGCGCTCATGCCGCGCACGAACTCCTCGTTGTCGATGCCGATGCCGCGCACCGCCAGCCTCTCGAGTTCGGCTTCCAGCTTGGCCGGGTCGGTCAGCGTGCGCGGCGTATTGCGCGTGAGCGGCAGGCGCGCCAGCACGCGGCCACGCTCCAGGCGATTCATCGACGCCAGAAACAGCTTGCCGCTGGCCGTGCAGTGCATGGGCACGTGGCTGCCCACGGCAAAGAACAGGCGCAGGGGCTCGGACGTTTCGACGCGCTCCATGTAGACGACCTGGTCACCGTCGGGCGCGGTCAGGTTGCACGTTTCCCCCAACGTGCCCACCAGCTTGGTCAGCACCGCGCGGCACGCCCGCGTGAAGGCGCTGGCGCGCAGCGTGGCCAGCGCCAGCGAGGTCGCTTGCGGACCCGGCACGAAACCGTTTTCAGTGGGTGTCGCGGCCACAAAGCCCGCGCGCTGCATGGCCGCCAAAAGGCGCATCAGCGTGGTCTTGGGCATGTCCAGCCGCTGCGCCAGCTGCGCGAGCGTGGGCGGATGCTGCGCCCGGGCCAGGTGATCCAGCACCAGCAATGCCCGCAGCGAACGGGCGGCCTCCTGCTGCCCGCCCGCGTCATCGGACCGGCCGTCGGCGGCCGATTCCGATGCTGCACTGCGATTTTGAAACCGAAGCTGCATGTTCTGTTCCATTTGTCTGCCCCAGCGCGTGTTGTGCTTTGTTCTGTGCGCGCGCTTCCTAGAATCGCCTCAGATGCCGGCCTGGTCCGCATTGCGGAGCGCGAGCCGGTCGGACCTGCCGAACAATATAAGGGAGACCGCGCGGATATGTCCGATACCGTCGATTACATCGTGGTGGGCGCCGGCTCGGCCGGATGCGTGATGGCGAACCGGTTGAGTGCGGACGGCGCGCACACGGTGTGCCTGCTGGAGGCCGGTCCCAAGGACACCTATCCCTGGATCCACATTCCCATCGGCTATGGCAAGACGATGTTCCACAAGGTGGTGAACTGGGGCTTCTATACGGACCCGGACCCCAACATGCTGGACCGGCGCATTTACTGGCCGCGCGGCCGCACGCTGGGCGGATCCAGCGCCATCAACGGCCTCATTTACATCCGCGGCCAGCGGCAGGACTACGACGCCTGGGCCGCTGCCGGCAACACGGGCTGGGGCTGGGACGACTGCCTGCCCTGGTTCCGCAAGCTGGAAAACAACGACCTGGGACCCGGCCCCACGCGGGGCACGGACGGGCCGCTGAACGCCACGTCCATCAAGACGCCGCATCCGTTGGTAGAAGCGCTGATCGCCGCCGCGGGCAAGCTGGGCGTGCCGCACGTGCGCGACTTCAATAACGGCGACCAGGAGGGCGTGGGCTATTACCAGCTCACCACGCGCAATGGCCGCCGCTGCTCCACCGCCGTGGCCTATCTGCGCCCCGCGCAGGACCGGGCCAACCTGCGCATCGAGACCGACGCGCACGCGATGGCGGTGCTGTTCGAAGGCAGCCGCGCCTGCGGCGTGCGTTTCCGGCAAGGCGGCCAGGTCCGCACGCTGCGCGCCCGGCGCGAAGTCGTGCTGTGCGCGGGCGCCCTGCAATCGCCGCAGCTGCTTCAGCTATCGGGCGTCGGCCCGGCCAGCCTGCTGCGCGAGTTCGGCATCGGCGTCGTGCGCGACTTGCCCGGCGTGGGCGAGAACCTGCAGGACCATCTGCAGATCCGCCTGATCTACGAGACCACCCGCCCCATCACCACCAATGACCAGTTGCGCAGCCTGACCGGCCGGCTACGCATGGGGCTGCAATGGCTGTTGCTGCGCAGCGGTCCGCTGGCCGTCGGCATCAATCAGGGCGGCCTGTTCTGCCGCGTCGATCCGGCCAGCCGCACGCCCGACACCCAGTTCCATTTCGCGACCCTGTCGGCCGACATGGCCGGCGGCAAGGTGCATCCGTTTTCCGGTTGCACGTATTCGGTGTGCCAGTTGCGGCCGACCTCGCGCGGCCGGGTGCGCCTGCGCAGCACGGATCCGTTCGAGGCGCCATCCATGCAGCCCAATTACCTGTCGACCGAACTGGACCGCCGCATGGCGGTGGCCGCCGTCCGCTATGCCCGCCAGGTCGCCGCGACCGAGCCGCTGTCCGGTCTGATGAAACGGGAATTCCGACCCGGCCCGGACGTGCAGACGGACGATGAGATCCTGCACTTTTGCCGCGAATATGGCGCGACCATCTTCCACCCGTCGGGCACGGCGAAGATGGGTCCGCGCAGCGATCCGCTTGCCGTCGTCGACGAACGCCTGCGTGTGCACGGCGTGTCGGCGCTGCGCGTGGTGGATTGCTCGATCATGCCCACGCTGGTCTCGGGCAACACCAACGCGCCGGTCGTGATGCTGGCCGAGCGCGCGGCGGATTTCATGCTGCAAGACGTGCGGCAGGCGCGCGCGCAAGTCGTGCGCACGCCCGCCCGGATGGAAATGACGGACCCCGGTTAGGAATTCCATATCGCAGACAGACCCGGCCGCGGCAGCGCAGATTGCCCGGCCGACCCACCAAAGGAGACTGGACATGGCCAAGCAAAACGAAGCGGCGGTGCGCAAAGTCGTCACCGCCTCGCTGATCGGCGCCACCATCGAGTGGTACGACTTTTTCCTGTATGGCGTCGTCGCCGGCATCGTATTCAACAAGCTGTACTTTCCGACCGGCGACCCGCTGGTCTCGACCATGTTGGCGTACACGACCTTCGCCGTGGGCTTTGTCACCCGGCCGCTGGGCGGGCTGATCTTCGGCCACTTCGGCGATCGCATCGGCAGAAAGAGCATGCTGGTGATGACGCTGATGATCATGGGCATTGCCACCTTCCTGATCGGTCTGGTGCCCACATACGACATGATCGGAATCTGGGCGCCCATCCTGCTGCTTCTCTTGCGCGTGTTCCAGGGGATCGGGCTGGGCGGCGAATGGGGCGGCGCGGTGCTCATGGCCTATGAGTACGCGCCGCCGGAGAAAAAAGGCTTTTATGCGTCGCTGCCGCAGATCGGGCTGGCCATCGGGCTGTGCCTGGCATCCGGCACGGTGGCGCTGCTGTCTGTCCTGCTGACCGACGAGCAATTCATGGCGTGGGGCTGGCGCGTCGCCTTCCTGGCGTCCGCGGCCATGGTGGCCGTGGGCATGTACATCCGGCTCAACATCAAGGAGACGCCCGAGTTCACGGCGGTCAAGGCGCAGAACGCCGAAAGCCGCATCCCGTTCATGGACATGATGCGGCGCTATCCCGGCAACGTCGTCAAGGGCATGGGCGCACGCTATATCGACGGCGTGTTCTTCAACGTCTTTGGCGTGTTCTCGATCTCGTTCCTGACGCAGTCGGTGCAGATCACGCGGACCGAGGCGCTGATCGGGGTGATGGCGGCGGCGCTGGTGATGTGCTTTTTCATCCCGTTCTTCGGGCGCCTGTCCGACCGCATCGGCCGCACGCGCGTGTACTTCTGGGGATCGCTCATCACCGCCGCGGCGTCGTTCCCGGGCTTCTGGATGATGATCAACAGCGGCGGCAACGTGATGCTGATCTGGCTGGCGATCATCATTCCGTTCGGGATCCTGTATGCCGCCATCTACGGACCGGAGGCCGCGCTGTTCTGCGAGCTTTTCGACGCCAAGGTCCGCTACACCGGCATTTCCTTCGTCTACCAGTTCTCGGGCATCTTCGCGTCCGGCATCACGCCCATCATCGCGACCGCGCTGCTCAAGACCGGCGGCGGGCAGCCATGGCTGATCTGCCTGTACGTGCTGTTCGCGGGCGTGGTGTCGGCGTTCTGCGCGTGGCTGATCGGGCGCGGCAAGCAGCCGGTGGAGCTGGACGGCGCGGGCCAGCCGTCCATGCAGGGGGCCGGGCTGCGCAAGGCGTAGGCGGACGGCGGGACGGTTCGGCGTGCAACAGACCCGCGCAGCCCGCCCCGCTCAGTCCAGCGCCGCCTGCGGCGGCTGCTGGGCCGGCCAGCCGCCGCCCAGCGCCTTGAACAGGGTCGCCAGCGCCGCCTGGCGCTGCGCGCTGACGTCGATGTAGGTGATCTGGTCCGTATAGGCGCTGCGCTGCGCGTCCAGATAGCGCAGGTGGCTGTCGACCCCGCCGCGATAACGCGCCTCGGACAACTGCATGGCGATCTGGCTGGACTGCGCCAGCGCAAGGCGCGACGCCTCTTCGCGGCGCAGCGTCTCGGTGGCCACCAGCGCGTCGGACACCTCGCGAAACGCCGTCTGGATCGTCTTTTCATACTGCGCCACGGCGATATCCTTGCGCACGCTGGCCAGATCCAGATTGGCCACATTGCGCCCGCCGGCAAAGATCGGCAGCGTGATCTGCGGCGCGAACGACCAGGCGCGCTGGCCGGATTCGAACAGGCCCGACAGGTCCGCGCTGGAACTGCCGAACAGCCCGGTCAGCGAAATGCTGGGAAAGAACGCCGCCCGCGCCGCGCCGATGCTGGCATTGCGGGCCTGCAACTGATGTTCGGCGGCCAGGATGTCGGGCCGGTTCTCCAACAGCGCCGACGGCGCGCCCGCCGCGATCTCCTGCACCAGCATCGGCGCATCGGCCGTGCGCACCGGCAGGTACGGCGACAGGTCGCTGATCCCCACCAGCAGGCCAAGCGCATTGCCGGCCTGGCGGACTTCGCGGTCCATGCGTTCCATTTCCGCGCGCGACTGTTCGGTCAGGCCCAGCGCTTCCTGGTAGTCCAGCGCCGTGGCCGTGCCCGCCTGGCGGCGCTTGACGATCAGTTCCAGCGACGACTCGCGGCTGGCCAGCGTCTGGCGGGTGACATCCAGGCGGCGCTGCGCGCTGTCGCGGGCCACATAGGCCTGAATCACCTCGGCCACCAGGCTGATCTGCGCGCTGCGCGCCGTGGCCTCGGTCGACAGGTATTCCTGCAGGGCGGCGTCCGACAGGCTGCGCACGCGGCCGAACAGATCAAGTTCAAAGGCGGTCAGACCCAGACCGGCCTGGTAATTGCTTTGCACCGCCGACTCGCCCGTGGCGTTCAGATCGCCGGGAACACGTTGGCGCGTGCCCGTGCCCTGCGCATTGATGCCGGGCAGCCGGTCCGCGCGCGTGATCTGGTATTGCGCCCGGGCCGCCTCGATGTTGAGCAGCGACTGGCGCAGGTCGCGGTTGTTGGCCAGCGCCAGTTCCACCAGCTTGCGCAAGGCGTCGTCGGTGACGAAGGACTGCCAGTCCAGCGTGGCCGCGGCGGACTCGCCGGGGCCAGTCGACGCCAGGCTCCAGTTGTCACCGAGGGGCGACGCCGGGCGTTCATAGACAGGCGCCAGCGAGCAGCCCGCGAGCGCCGCGGTCAGCAGCAGCGCGGACATCCGCAAGGGAAAGAAGGTCTGCAACATGAATTACTCCTGCACCGTGCGCGGCGTGGCGTCGGGGGTGGGCTTGGACTTGGGCGAGTCTTTGCCCCGCTTGCGCTGCACCAGCGACAGCACCCACACGAAGAAGATGGGGACGAAGATCACGCCCAGCAGCGTGGCGGTCAGCATGCCGCCGATCACGCCCACGCCCAGCGCGCGCTGGCTGGCCGCGCCCGCGCCGGTGGCCAGCGCCAGCGGCACGACGCCCAGGATGAACGCCAGCGACGTCATCACGATGGGGCGGAAGCGCAGCTTGGCGGCCTGGATGGCGGCGTCGGCCAGGGAATGCCCCTGCTCGCGCAGGCTCTTGGCGAACTCCACGATCAGGATGGCGTTCTTGGCCGCCAGGCCGATGATGGTGATGAGCCCCACCTTGAAGTACACGTCGTTCGGCATGCCCAGCACCGTCACCGCCAGCACCGAACCCAGCGCGCCGATCGGCACGATCAGCATCACGGACGCCGGAATCGACCAGCTTTCATACAGCGCGACCATCAGCAGGAACACCACCAGGAATGCCAGTGCGAACAGCATGGGCGCCTGCGAGCCGGCGAACTTCTCCTGGTACGACAGGCCGGTCCACTCGTAGCCGATGCCATCCGGCAGGCCTGCCACGATGCGCTCGATCTCGGCCATCGCCTGGCCGGTGCTGCTGCCCGGCATCGCGTCGCCCGCGATCTTGAAGGCCGGATAGCCGTTGTAGCGGGAGATCTGCACGGGGCCGTTCTCCCAGTCCGTCTTCACGAACGCGCTGAGCGGAACCATGCCGCCGGTCTTGTTGGGCACGTTCAGTTGCAGGATGCTCTCCGGCGTCATGCGATCGCGCACGTCGGCCTGCACCACCACGCGCTGCAGGCGTCCGGCGTTGGCAAAGTCATTGACCGTGGCCGACCCGTAGGCCGCCGAGATCGCCGTGCTGATGACGTCAAAGCCCACGCCCAGCGCCTCGGCCTTCTCGCGGTCGATGTCCAGGCGCAACTGCGGCGCGTCGGCCAGGCCTTCCATCATGGCGTAGGCGATCACGGGCGAACTGTTGGCCTGCGCCAGCAGCTGGTTGCGTGCGTCGGTCAGTGCCGCGCGGCCCAGGCCGCCGCGATCCTGCAGCCGCAGCGCGAAGCCGCCCGAATTGCCCAGCCCTTCGATGGGCGGGGGGTTGACGGCCATCACCGCGCCGTCGTCGATCACCGCAAATTTCGCGTTGACGCTGTCCGCCACGTCGGTGGCCGATTGGCCTTCGCCGCGCTCGGACCAGTCCTTGAGCGTGGGGAACGCGATGCCCGCGTTCTGGCCCGTGCCCGAGAAGCTGAAGCCCATGACGGTAAACGCATCGCCCATGGCATCCAGCGACAGCAGGTGCTGTTCGACGTCGGCCACCACCTTGTCGGTGCGCATGTGGGTCGCGCCCGGCGGCAACTGCACGTCGACGATGACGTAGCCCTGGTCTTCGGGCGGAACGAAGGATTCGGGCACGCGCACGTACAGCACGGCCAGCACGGCGACGATGGCCGCATAGATGACCATGTAACGGCCCGTGCGGCGCACCAGGCGCGTGTTCAGCGCCTCGAAGCGGCCCGTCAGGCGGTTGAAGACGCGGTTGAACCAGCCGAAGAAGCCCTTCTTTTCGTCGTGATGGCCTTTGGGAATGGGCTTGAGGAACGTGGCGCACAGCGCCGGCGTGAACGTCAGGGCCAGGAACCCCGAGAACAGGATCGACACCGCCAGCGACAGCGAGAACTGCTGGTAGATCACGCCGACCGAGCCGCTCATGAAGGCCAGCGGCAGGAACACGGCAGACAGCACCAGCGTGATGCCGACGATGGCGCCGGACACCTGCTCCATGGCCTTGACCGTGGCCTCGCGCGGCGACAGCCCCTCTTCCGCCATGATGCGTTCGACGTTCTCGACCACGACGATTGCATCGTCCACCAGAATCCCGATGGCCAGCACCATGCCGAACATGGTCATCATGTTGACCGAGAAGCCCAGCACCGACATCACCGCGAAGGTGCCCAGCAGACACACCGGCACCACGATGGTCGGAATCAGCGTGTAGCGGAAGTTCTGCAGGAACAGGAACATCACCAGGAAGACCAGCACCATCGCTTCCAGCAGCGTGTGCACCACCTTCGTGATGGCCACGCTGACGAACTTGGAGGTGTCGAACGGCACCGAATATTCAACGTCCTCGGGGAACGAGGCCGACAATTCTTCCAGGCGCGCGTTCACGGCCTTGACGGTGTCGATGGCGTTGGCGCCCGGCGCAAGCTGCACCGCCGCGCCCACCGACTTCTTGCCGTTCAGGCGCGTTTCGAAGTCATAGCTCTGGCGCCCCACTTCCAGACGCGCCACGTCGGCCAGGCGCACGGACGAGCCGTCCGCGTTGGCGCGCAGGACGATGCGCCCGAACTCCTCGGGATTGTCCAGCGTGCCCTTCACGGCCAGGGTCGCGGTCAGCTCCTGTTCGGGCGCGCCGGGTCGGCTGCCGAAGCTGCCGGCCGGCACCTGCACGTTCTGCGCGGCAATGGCCGCATTGACGTCGGCCACCGACAAGCCCAGGCCCAGCAGCTTCTGCGGATCGATCCACACGCGCATCGCGGCTTCGGCGCCGAAGAACTGCACCTTGCCCACGCCGTTCACGCGGCGGATCTCGTTGTTGATGTGGCGCGCGGCGTAGTCGGACAGGCCGACCACGTCCTTGTGCGCGTCCTCGCCCTTGTACGTCAGGGCGTAGATCATCAGGAAGTTCGAGCTGGCCTGCTCGACCTGCAGACCTTGCTGCGTCACGGCCGTGGGCAGGCGCGCCTCGGCCTTCTTGATGCGGTTCTGCACGTCGACCTGCGCCAGGTCCGGGTCCGTGCCCGGCTGGAACGTGACGGTGATTTCCGCGCTGCCGCTCGAACTGCTGGACGACTCGTAGTACAGCATGTTCTTCGCGCCGTTCAGCTCCTCCTCGATGACGCTGGTCACCGAATCGACGAGCACGGTCGCGGAGGCGCCGGGATAGGTGGCGGCAATCGTCACCTGCGGCGGCGCGACCACCGGAAACTGCGACACGGGCAGCGACGGAATCGCCAGCAGCCCCGCCAGCGAGATGAAGATGGCCACCACCCAGGCGAAATTGGGGCGGCCAATGAAAAACTTGGACATGGTCTAACCTCGGATTTGCGCGCGATTCATGAGGGCCGCTTATTGCTTGGCGGACGCGGCAGCATCGCCGGCGGCGGCCACCTTGGGCTCGTTCACGGGCGTCACGCTGACTTTCTGGCCGGGCACCGCGGCACTGACGCCGCCCACGATGACCCGGTCGCCGGGGGCCAGGCCCTCGGTGATGTGCCAATCGCCGCCGCGCATCGTGCCGGTCTGCACCGCGCGGGACTCCACGACGTCGTCCGCCCCGACCACCAGCACCTGCGGCTTGCCATCGGTGCTGCGCGTGACGGCGCGCTGCGGGACCAGGATCGCTTCCGGATCCACGCCCTGATGCGTGCGCACTCGCACATACATTCCCGGCAGCAGGAGCACGTCGGGGTTGGCGAACTCACCGCGCAGGGCCACCTGGCCGGTGCTGCGGTCCACGGCAATGTCCGAGAACAACAAGCGCCCTTCGCGCTGCTGGTCGGTGCCGTCGATCGTGATGGCGATGCGGGCGCCCTCGCCCAGACTGCCGTTCTGCATGGCGGCGCGCATGCGCAGCATGTCGCCGACGGGCTGGTTGAAGTCCACGTAGACCGGGTCCAGTTGCTGGATCGTCGCCATCGGCGTGGCTTCGTTCTGCCCCACCAGCGCGCCTTCGGTCACCTGCGCGCGCCCGATGCGGCCCGAGATGGGCGCCTTGACGGTGGCGTAGTCCAGGTTCAGTTGCGCGGTCTCGACGTCGGCCTGGGCCGAACGGCGTGCGGCCAGCGCGCTCTTGAGCGTGGTGTTGGCCGTGTCGAAGTCCTGCTGGCTGACGGCTTCGATCTTGACCAGGGGCGTATAGCGCTTGACCACGGCCTGCGCGTCGGACACGGCGGCCTGCGCCTTGGCCAGCTCGCCCTGCGCACGCGACAGCGCCGCCTTGAACGGCGCCGGATCAATGCGGAACAGCACATCGCCGGCTTTGACGTCGGCGCCTTCCACGAACTCCCGGCTCAGCACGATGCCGGCCACGCGGGCACGGACCTCGGCCACGCGCATGGGCTCGACCCGGCCGGGCAGTTCGCTCGTCAACGTGTAGCGCTGCGGCTGCACGGCAAGCGCCTGCACCGGACGCGGACCCGCCGCCTGCGGTTCACCGCCGTCGGACCCGCCGCAACCGGCCAGGAGGATTGCCGTCGCCAACACCGCCAGGGGCAGCTGCCATGCTTTGTTCACCTTCATTACTACCCCCGCGCAGCGCGTTCTGAATTCAAAGAGACGCTGATGCTACCTGAAAGGACGATTTGAATCAATATTGATTCATTTGCTGCTTTTAGGCTTAAATCTGACGGTTCACAAGTCTTTACTTGATAAATCCGCGGAAGTTTGTACAAAGTGAATCGCCCATGATCCAATACCGGCCCAGGGATAACCACAAATGGGGAGGAGGCAATGTCTGAAGAGGCAGGCCACGAACGGCTGCTGGTCGCGCTGGCGCTTGCGATGGTGGATCAGCCGCGCGCGACCTTACAGGAGCTGGCCAAGGCGGTCGGCGTCAGCAAGGCGACCTTGTACCGGTTCTGTAAGACGCGGGACCAGTTGGTGCTGCGCCTGATGACGCATTGCGCGCAGGTCATGAAGCAGGCGCTGGCGGACTCGCACCTGGAAACCGCCCCGCCCCGCACGGCGCTGCGCAACCTGATCGAACAGCACCTGGCGCACAAGGAATTGACGGCGTTCCTGATCTACAACTGGAAGCCCGACACCGAGCTGGAGCCGGACATCATGAACAGCTGGTCCGGCTATCAGGAAACCTTGGACGCGTTCTTTTTGCGCGGTCAGCGCGAAGGTGCGTTCCGCGTGGACATGACCGCGGCCGCGCTCAGCGAATTGTTGATCGCGATCATCACCAGCATGGTGGATGCCGAGCGGCGCGGACGGATTGCGCGCATGGGCATCGCGCAGGTGGCCGAACAGATGATGCTGCACGGCATCGCGGCCGAACCGGCGGCCGCGCGGGGGTAAGGCGGGGCTAACGCGGGGCGGGCGTTACGCGGGGCCGTGCGCGGCCCCGCGCCTGTTTACGCTGCCGTCACCGGGCGGCCGTAGAACGGATAGCTCGGATCGTTGTAGCCATGCGCGGACGCGTGGCCCGGGGTCACCCACTCGTTCACGACCGTCTCGTCCTCGGGCGTGATCGTCACGTCCAGCGCCGCGTAGTAATCGTCCATCTGCGCCAGCGTGCGCGGGCCCGCGATAACAGCGGTGATGACCGGATTGGCCAGCACCCAGGCGGTGGCGAAGTGGCCCGGCAGCACGCCGCGCGCCGCGCTGTGCTGCACCAGCTTCTGCGCGATCTGCAGCGATTCCTCACGGAATTCGGTGGCCAGGATGCGGCGGTCGCCGCGTCCGGCGCGCGTATCCGCCGCGGGCGCCTGGCCCGGCAGGTACTTGCCCGTCAGCACGCCACGCGCGATCGGGCTGTACGGCACCACGCCCAGGCCGTAATGCTTGCACGCCGGCAGGATCTCGACTTCCGGCCCGCGGTTCAGCATGTTGTAGTACGGCTGGCACACCACCGGCTGCGGCACACCCAGCTTTTCGCATAGACGCATCACCTCTGCGATGCGCCAGCCGCGGAAGTTCGACAGACCGAAGCTGCGCAGCTTGCCCGCGCGGATCAGGTCGCCCAGCGCCCACAGCGCCTCTTCCAGATTTTCTTCGTGGTAGTCGCGGTGCAGGTACAGGATGTCCATGAAATCCGTACCCATGCGCGACAGGCTCTGCTCCACGCCGCGGATCAGCCACTGGCGCGAGTAATGCGCCAGATTCGGTCCCTTGCCGACGGGATTGCCGATTTTGCTGGCCAGCACCCAGTCGTGGCGTTGGCCTTTGAGCAGCTTGCCCACGACCTCTTCCGACCGGCCTTCGTTGTAGACGTCGGCGGTGTCGATGAAATTCAAGCCATGATCGCGCGCCGACGCGACAATGCGCGCGGCCTCGTCATCGGGCGTCTGCTCCCCGAACATCATGGTGCCCAGGCAGAGCGGCGATACCCGGAGATTGCTGGTTCCCAGTCGGCGGTAATTCATGGCGTGGTTCCTTGATCGGATGAGAATGTCAGGCGTGGCCACGCGGCACCGCGCGGCCGAACGCAACATCTTGCCCGAAAAAACCTGACATGCCGCAAAACCCGGACGACGATTGGGGTGTCAGACACCGGAATCAGTCTTACGGATGTCAGACCCCCGCGTCCACCGCCGCCAGGATCTTCCCGAACAGCGCGTCGGCATGGGCTGAGTTCAGCCAGCGCACGATCACGACCATTTTGCGTTCCGGTTCCACCCACGTGAACGAGCTGCCCGCGCCGACGCCGAAGAAGCTGGACGACGGCACGCTGGGAAACACCTTGCCTTCGTGGTTCAGCCAGATCAGGTATCCGTAGTACGGCGCGATGTCGCACGGAGTGCGCATTGCCTGCAGCCATTCGCGCGACAGAATCTGCTGGCCATTGGCCTGGCCGTCGTTCAGCAGCATCTGGCCGATCAGCGCCTGGTCCTTGGCGCTGATGGACATGCCGCCGCCCCAGTGCGAGCCGCCGGGCACAGACGGCATGCGCTGGCCGTCGATCTCGACCCAGGCGTTGTCGTAGCCGACCCATTGCCAGTCTTCGCTGCATCCAATCGGCCGCGTGACGGCCTCGCGGAAGACTTCCGGCAGCGGTTTGCGGAACAGATGCAGCAGCGCGTACGACAGCTGATTGATCCGCACGTCGTTGTATTCCCAATACGTGCCGGGTTCCTGCAAGGGACGCGCATCGCCCTTCTTGCCGTCCGGCGGCACACCGAACGTGACGGCGCGGTAGCGGTCCGCCTGGTCCGACACGCCAAAGCGCTCGCCTTCCCAGTCGCTGGTCTGCTGCAGCAGATGGCGCCACGTGATCGACGCGTTGCGGCCTTCGTCAAAGCCGATGCCCGGCACGCGCTTGCCGACGGGCTCGTCCACATCCGGCAGCAGGCCGCGGTCATGCGCCACGCCGGCCAGGATGGCCAGGTACAGCTTGGCGACACTGAACGTCAGGTCGGCGCGGTCCGGTTCGCCCCACTCGGCCACCGTCTTTCCGTCCACCACCACCACGCCGGACACCGGCCCGCGGTCATGGATGGGGCCGAGCAGGCGGTTCCACGGCGGCGGGTCGTTCAGGTGCACGCCGAAATTGCCTTTGACGCTGCGGTCCCAGGTCGATTCGTGGTCGTTAGCGAACTGGATCGCCTGCTGCATGAGCGTATTCATCGGTTCCCTCGTTGTTGTGTGTTCATTGCCCCGCACGTTCCGGCGCGCGGGTCAAATATTCCATGGCCGCCTGCAACCCGCCCGAGCGGTGCGGAACGCCGGCCGCGGCCAGCCCCATCTCCACGCCCGCCAGCGTGCCGCATAGCGTCAGATCGTTGAAGTGGCCCAGATGGCCGATGCGGAAGATGCGGTCGGACAGCTTGCCCAGCCCCTGCCCCAGCGACATATCGAAGCGATCCAGGATGACCTTGCGCAACGCGTCGGCGCTGTGGCCCTCGGGCATCAGCACGGCGGTCAAGGCCGGACTATGCGCAGCCGGGTCCGCGCTCAGCAGCTCCAGCCCCCAGCCCGCCACCGCCAGCCGCGTGGCGCGGGCATGGCGCTCGTGGCGCGCGAACACCTGCGGCAGGCCTTCGGCCGCCAGCATGGCCAGCGCTTCATGCAAGCCGTACAGCAGATTGGTCGACGGCGTGTACGGAAAATAGCCCTTCGCATTGGGCCCGAGCATCTCGCGCCAATCCCAGTACGACCGCGGCAGACGCGCGGTCTCGGCCGCCGCCAGCGCGCGCGGTCCCACCGCGTTGAACGACAGGCCCGGCGGCAGCATCAGCCCTTTCTGCGAACCGGCCACCGTCACGTCCACGCCCCATTCGTCGTGGCGGTAGTCGATGGAGCCCAGCGAAGAAATCGTGTCGACCATCAACAGCGCCGGATGACCGGCCTGATCAATGGCGGCGCGCACCGCGGCAATGTCGCTGGTGACGCCCGTGGAGGTCTCGTTGTGCACCACGCACACTGCCTTGATGCGGTGCTGCGAATCCTCCGCAAGCCGCGCGCCAATCACGCCGGCATCGACCGGATGACGCCAGTCGCCTTCGATGTAGTCCACCTCCAGCCCCAGCCGCCCGGCCAGCTTGCGCCACAGGCTGGCGAAGTGGCCGGTTTCGACCATCAGCACGCGGTCGCCTGGCGACAGCGTATTGACCAGCGCCGCCTCCCACGCGCCGGTGCCCGACGCCGGGAAGATGACGACGGGCGACTCGGTCTGGAAGATCGGTTTCAGGCCCGACAGCACCGCCTTGCCGAGCTCACCGAACTCGGGTCCGCGGTGGTCGATGGTGGGCAGGTCGATGGCGCGCAGGACCCGGTCGGGCACGTTGGTGGGTCCGGGAATCTGCAGGAAATGCCGGCCGGACGGGTGGGTGTTCAGCGAGAGCATGCGTGGCCCCAATGTGGACGGTTTGTATACCAAGGCACTTTGCGCGGCGGTCAGGCAGCGTTCGGCGGCCTGGCGGACTTGCGGCATGCGTCACTCTATCCCATTGTTTTTACGTCGATAACCTAGGGTATACACCCATCAAAACCGCAGCAAAGACGGGTTTATAGTCTGCGAAAACAAGGGGAATTTTTGTATACCAATGCGCAGCGATCCTAGCTTCTCGCCGGATCACGCCGAGGCTGTTGCCTCGCCCGATCTCTTGCCCGACTCCGCCCCGACGGCCATCCGCGCCGCCGGCGACGGACGCACGCTGGCGGGTTCGGCGGCCGGATCGCTACGCGAACGCATCATCCAGGGCGAATTCCCGCCCGGCACCCGGTTGAACGAACGCGCGCTGTGCGACCTGCTTGGCGTGTCGCGCACCCCGCTGCGCGAGGCGTTCCGCGTGCTGGCCGCCGAAGGCCTGGTGCAGATCGAACCCAACCGCGGCGCTCAGGTGGTCGCGCTGTCGGAAGCCAACATCCGCGAGGCCTTCGAAGTGATCGGCGGCCTGGAGGCCATGTCGTGCCGGTTTGCGTGCGAGCGCGCGACGGATGTCGAGATCGCCGAGATCCGCGCGCTGACCTACGAAATGATGGCCAGCCACGCACGCCACGACCTGCCGACGTACTTTCGCGTCAACCGCGAGATACACGAACGCATCAGCCTGGCGGCGCACAACAGTTTGCTCAAACAGCTTTACGACGCGCAGAACGCGCGGATCCAGAATCTGCGCTTCGTCTCGAACGAGAACCGCCAGAAGTGGGATCTGGCGATGCGCGAACACATAGAAATGGCGGAGGCCCTTGCCGCGCGCGACGCGGACCGGCTGGCAGCCATCATGCGGCAGCACCTGCAACGCAAATGCGACGCGGCGCTCAAGAGCCGGAGCGAGACGATAGATACGCAACACATGTAGTGTCATCAAGAGGAGCCTTCACCATGGCTGATTGTCGCTTCACACCTTGCTGCATCCAACCCGCTGCACCTGCGCTGTCCTCCCGCCGTTCCACCCCGCTCAAGGCGCTGGCCGCCGCCCTGCTTGCCTGCGCCGCGCTGGCCACCCAGCCTGCGCTTGCCGGCAAGAAAGACGACACCCTGCGCATGGCCTACGACCAGGCGCCGGAAAGCGTCGACCCGTACTTCAACAACGTCCGCATCGGCGTCATCATTGCCGCCAACGTGTGGGACACCCTGCTCTACCGTGATCCCGTCACCAACGAGTACAAGGGCCAGCTCGCAAAAAGCTGGAAACAGGTCGACGACAAGACCATGGAATTCGAGCTGCGCGAAGGCGTCAAATTCCACAACGGCGAGGAGTTCGACGCCGACTCCGTGGTCTACACGCTGAACTTCGTGGCCGATCCGAAGAACAAGGCGGTCACGCAGCAGAACGTGTCGTGGATCGACAAGGTCGAGAAAATCGACAAGTACAAGGTGCGTCTGACGACCAAGGAGCCCTTCCCCGGCGCCAAGGAATATCTGTCCACCACCGTCGCCATCCACCCGGCGAAGTACTACCAGGAGGTCGGCCCCAAGGGCATGAACGCCAAGCCCGTGGGCTCGGGGCCGTACAAGGTCGTCGACTACCAGCCCGGCAAGTCCATCACGCTGGAACGCAACGCCGACTACTTCAAGGACTCGCCCAAGGCGCAGCCCAAGATCGGCAAGGTCGTCATCCGCTTCATCCCGGACCGCCAGACGCAGATGGCCGAAGTCATCTCGGGCGGCGAAGACCTGATCATGAGCGTGCCCAAGGACCAGGCCGAACAGCTGGGCGGCATGCCGAACCTGCAGATGGTCACCGGCAACACCATGCGCATCGTGTTCATGCAGATGAACATCCTGGAAGGCACGCCGGCGCCGCAACTGAAGGACGAGCGCGTGCGCCGCGCGATCATCCACGCCATCGACCGCAACGCGATGCTCAAGAACATCGTGGGCGAAGGCGGCGGGCTCATCAACACCATCTGCACGCCGTCGCAAGTGGGTTGCACGCAGGAAGGCGCGCCGACCTACAAGTACGATCCCGCGCAGGCCAAGAAGCTGCTGGCCGAAGCGGGCTATCCCAACGGCTTTGACATCGACATCGTCGCGTACCGCGAGCGCAACCAGACCGAAGCCATCATCAACTACCTGCAGGCCGTCGGCATCCGCGCCAAGCTGAATTTCCTGCAGTACGCCGCGATGCGCGACATGATCCGCGCCAACAAGGCGTCGCTCACGCACCAGACGTGGGGCTCGAACCTGGTGAACGACGTGTCGGCGTCCACGCCGGTGTACTTCGCCTTCGGCAGCGACGACATCACCCGCGACCCGAAGGTGCGCGACCTCCTGAAAAAGGGCGATACCACCATCGAACCCGGGCCGCGCAAGGCCGCCTACAAGGAGGCGCTGGACATCATCGCGGAAAAGGCCTACGCGGTGCCGCTGTGGACGCTGCCCGCCTACTACGTCGCCACCAAGGACGTGAACTTCAAGCCCTACTCGGACGAGCTGGTGCGCTTCTGGGACATGAGCTGGAAGTAAGGCGAGGTCCGCGCCGGGCGGGCTTTGCAAACGCCCGGCGCTGCTGAACAGAGAGGAAGTCCTATGCTTTATTTCACGCTGAGGCGCCTGGGCCTGGCGGCGCTGGTGGCGCTGACCGTGTCGATCCTGGCGTTCCTGCTGCTGCACCTGTCGGGCGACCCGGCGCTGGCGCTGGCCGGCGAAGGCGCGCGGCAGGCCGACATCGACATGATCCGCAAGACCTACGGGCTGGACCGCCCGATCATCGTCCAGTATGCCGACTGGCTCTGGCACATCCTGCAGGGCGACTTCGGCACCTCGGTGTACTTCAAGACCGAGGCCGGGCCGCTGATCCTGTCCAAGCTGGCGACTACGTTGAAACTGGGCATGGCGGCGCTCGCCTTTGCGCTCTTCATCTCGATCCCGCTGGGCGTGCTGGCCGCGCTGTACAAGGGCAGCCTGATCGACCGCGTCTGTCTGGCGATCGCCGTGCTGGGCCAGGCGCTGCCGAACTTCTTTTTCGCGCTGATCCTGATCATGCTGTTCTCGATATCCCTGCGCATCCTGCCGGTGTCGGGCAGCGGCACGTGGCAGCACTTCGTCATGCCCGCCATCGCGCTGGGCTACTACGTCGCGCCCGCCTTCATGCGCCTGATCCGCGCCGGCATGATCGAGGTGCTGGGCGCCGACTACATCCGCACCGCGCGGGCCAAGGGCCTGCCGGCGCGCAAGGTCATCTTCAAGCACGCGCTGCGCAACGCCATCGTGCCGGTGGTCGCGCTGGCCGCCGTGCAGTTGGGCTACCTGCTGGGCGGCTCGGTGGTCATCGAGACCATCTTCGCGCTGGACGGCCTGGGGTATCTGGCCTACCAAAGCATCACGTACAAGGACTATCCGGTCATGCAGCTGATCGTGCTGCTGCTGTCGGTGCTGTACGTGCTGCTGACGCTTGCCGCCGACGTGGCCAACGCGTGGCTCGATCCGCGCATCCGGGTGTCCTGACATGAACACGCCTACGCTCACACCCGCCACTCCCGCCGCGGCCCCGCTGGAACTATCCGCGTCCACGCTGCGCTGGCGCCGCCTGCGGCGCAACAAGGCGCTACTGGCCGGCGGCGGCATCCTCTTCGTCATCGTGCTGATTGCGCTGCTGGCGCCGTGGATCTCGCCGCACGATCCCTATTACCAGGACCTCGCCAACCGCACCGTCCCGCCTGTCTGGTACGAGAAAGGCACCTGGCTGCATCCGCTGGGCACCGACCAGTTGGGACGCGACTACCTGTCGCGCCTGTTCTACGGGGCGCGCATCTCGCTGCTGATCGGCATCAGCGTCGCGCTCATTTCGGGCCTCATCGGCACGGCGATGGGCATGGCGGCCGGCTACTTCGGCGGCAAGGTCGACATGGCCGTGTCGTTCCTCATCACCACGCGGCTGTCCATGCCCGTGATCCTGGTGGCGCTGGCCACCGTGGCGATCGTCGGCGGCTCGCTGTGGGTGGTGATTCTGGTGCTGGGCCTGCTCAAGTGGGACCGCTACGCCGTCGTGATGCGCAGCGCCACCCAGCAGGTGCGCTCGCTGGAATACGTGGCCGCCGCGCAGGCCGCGGGCGCCAGCACCTGGCGCATCGTCTGGGGCGAGGTCCTGCCCAACGTCGTGCCGCAGCTCATCGTGATTGCCACGCTGGAAGCCGCCAGCGCGATCCTGCTGGAAGCCTCGCTGTCCTTCCTGGGCCTGGGCGTGCAGCCGCCGCTGCCGTCGTGGGGATTGATGATCTCGGAAGCCAAGGCCTACATGTTCTTCTCGTTCTGGCTGATCGCCATACCCGGGTCGGCGCTGGCGCTGCTGATCTTCGCGATCAACCTGGCCGGCGACGGACTGCATCAACTCCTGACGCCTGAAGAGAGGGCCTGAGCATGAACGGCACCGATATCGTCCTGGACGTCCAGGGCCTGACCGTCGACATCGCCACGCCACGCGGGCCGCTGCACGCGGTGCGCGACGTGTCATTCCAGGTCAAGCGCGGCGAAACGCTGTGCCTCGTGGGGGAATCGGGCTGCGGCAAGTCCATGACCTCGCTGGCCATCATGGGTCTCTTGCCCAAGGCCGCCCGGCGCAGCACGCGCCGGCTGGCCGTGCTGGGCGAAGACCTGTCCAAGGCACGCGGGCGGCGCGTCAACGCGCTGCGCGGCAGCAAGATGGCGATGATCTTTCAAGAGCCCATGACGGCGCTCAACCCCGCCTACGCCATCGGCGAACAGCTCACCGAACACTACATCCATCATTGCAAGGCGAGCAGCCAGCAGGCGCGGGACCGCGCAGTGGAGCTGCTGGAAAAGGTCGGCATCGCGTCGGCCGGCCAGCGGCTGGGGCAATATCCGCATCAGTTGTCCGGCGGGCTGCGCCAGCGCGTGATGATCGCGATGGCGCTCATGTGCGGCCCCGAACTGCTGATCGCCGACGAGCCCAGCACCGCGCTGGACGTCACGATCCAGGCGCAGATCCTGCGGCTGCTGGCCGACTTGCAGGCGGAACTGGGCATCGCGATGGTGCTGATCACGCACGATCTGGGCGTGGTTGCGCGCATCGCGCGGCAGGTGGCCGTGATGTATGCGGGGCAGATCGTCGAGGAAGGCCCCGTGGCTGACATCTTCGCCACACCGCATCATCCCTACACACAAGGGCTGCTGGGCTGTATCCCCGTGCCCGGCCGCACGGCGCCGGGCGAGGCGCTGGGCACCATTCCCGGCGTCGTGCCGTCGCTGGTAGGCGACTTGCGCGGCTGCGCCTTCGCCGACCGCTGCCGCTACGCGCAGCCGCAATGCCGGCAGGCCGTCCCCGTCCACGGCCAGGCGACTGGCCAGCAATGGCGCTGCATCCTCAGCGCCGAAGGAGTGCCGGCATGAGCGCGCTGCTGCAAGCCGATGGCGTCAGCCGCCAATTCACGGTGCGCGCGGGGATGTTCCGCCCGCGGTCCACGCTGCACGCGGTCAATGGCGTGGACCTGGCGGTTGACCGGGGCGCGGTGCTGGGCATCGTGGGCGAATCCGGCTGCGGCAAGTCCACCCTGGCGCGCATGCTGCTGGGGCTGACGCCGCCGACCGAAGGCGCCATCCGCCTCGACGGCCAGGACATCCGGCAGATGGACCGGCGCGCCCTCGCCCGCCGCGTGCAGCCCATCTTCCAGGACCCGTACTCGTCGCTGAATCCGCGCCGCTCCATTGCCTCGATCGTGTCGCTGCCGCTGGAGGTGCACGGCATCCCCAATCCCAAGATGCACAAGGCGATCGACATGCTGGAGCGCGTGGGCCTGCCGCCGCGCCTGGCCCACAACACGCCCGGCCAATTGTCCGGCGGCCAGCGCCAGCGCGTCGCCATTGCCCGCGCGCTGGTGATGCAGCCCGAGCTCGTCATCTGCGACGAACCCACGTCCGCGCTGGACGTGTCGGTGCAGGCGCAGATCATGAATCTGCTGATGGACCTGCGGCGCGACTTCAATCTGACGTATGTGTTCATCAGCCACAACCTGGCGGTGGTCGAGCACATCGCCACCCACGTGGCCGTGATGTACCTGGGCCGCGTGGTGGAATCCGCGCCCACCGCCCGGCTGTTTCACGACCCGCGCCATCCCTACACGCAGGCGCTGCTGGCATCCGTGCTGACGCCCGAGCCCGGGCTGGGCATCCCAGACATGGGGCTGGGCCTGTCGTTTCCCGACCCGCTGCATCCGCCGTCCGGCTGCCCGTTCCATCCGCGCTGCCAACACGCGATGGCGCAATGCAAGACCGAACGGCCCGCATTGACCGTGCGGGAAGGCGCGCTGGTCGCGTGCCACCTCTATCCGCCCGTCCCATCGACTTCCAATGGAGCCACCCAGCCATGACCCGCGCACAAGCCATCGCCCAGGCGGAACACTGCTTTGATTCCGGCGCCTTCCGCGCACTGTTGGCGCGCCGCCTGGCGCTGCCCACCGAGAGCCAGAACCCCGAACGCGCCGCCGTGCTGGCGGATTACCTTGAGGCCGAGATCCGCCCGGCGTTCGAAGCGCTGGGCTTCACCTGCCGCACGCTCACGCACCCGAAAGCGCTGGCGCCGTTCCTGTACGCCGAGCGGATCGAGGATCCGGCCCTGCCCACGGTGCTGGGCTACGGCCACGGCGATGTGATTCGCGGCCTGGAACGCGAATGGAAGGAAGGCCTGTCGCCGTGGGCGCTGACCGAGGCCGAGGGCCGCTGGTACGGCCGCGGCATCGCCGACAACAAGGGCCAGCACACCATCAACATGGAGGCGCTGCGGCTGGTGCTGGAGACGCGCGGCAAGCTGGGCTTCAATGCCAAATACCTGATCGAGATGGGCGAGGAAACCGGCTCGATGGGCCTGCGCGAACTGTGCACCGAACATCGCGACCTGCTGGCGGCCGACCTGCTGATCGCCTCGGACGGCCCGCGCCTGAGCGCCAACCGTCCGACCATCTTCCTGGGCGCGCGCGGCAGCTTGAACTTCGACCTCACGATCGAGGCGCGCGCCGGGGGCCATCATTCCGGCAATTGGGGCGGACTGATCTCCAACCCGGGGCTGCAATTGGCCCACGCAATCGCCAGCATCGCCTCGCCCGTGGGCCAGATCCGCATCCCGGAATGGGTGCCGAAGGAACTGCCGCCTGCCGTGCGGCGCGCGCTGGCCGACTGCCAGGTCGACGGCGGCACGGACGGCCCCGAGATCGAACCCGATTGGGGCGAGCCCGGCCTGTCGCCCGCCGAGCGCGTGTTCGGCTGGTGTTCGTTCGAGGTGCTGGCCTACAAGACCGGCAACCCCGACACGCCCGTCAACGCCATCCCGCCCCGCGCGTGGGCGCGCTGCCAGTTGCGCTTTGTGGTGGGCGTGGACCCGGACGATCTGATTCCCGCGCTGCGCCGCCACCTGGACAGCCACGGCTTTCCGATGGTGCAGATCTCGCTGACGCGCGAATCCATGTTCCGCGCGACCCGCATCGACCCGGACGACGCCTGGGTGCGCTGGGCCGTGGACTCGCTGGAACGCACCTCGGGTGAAAAGACCGCGCTGCTGCCCAACCTGGGCGGCTCGCTGCCCAACGACATCTTCACCGACGTGCTGGGCCTGCGCACGATCTGGGTGCCGCACTCCTACCCCGGCTGCTCGCAGCACGCGCCCAACGAGCACCTGCCGCCGGAACTGCTGCGGCAGGCGCTCGGGTTGATGACCGGGCTGTACTGGGACCTGGGCGCGGGCGGCACGCCGGAGATCAGAAGTCCCAGATGACCGGCACCCAGCGGAACGCATCGCCATCCACGGCGACGCGGCCCACTGACGGGAACGGCAGATGCGCCGCCACGAGCAGGCCTTTGTTTCCCGCCAGCTCGCGGAACAGCGCGACGCGCACACGGGCCGACTCCTCGGGGTCGTGCTCGAAGCCGTTGTGCCATTCCGGATGGTCAAAGCCCACCGGGAAGATCGCATCGCCCGCGAACATCAGGCGCTCGCCGCCGGAGACCAGGTCCACGACACAGTGGCCGGGCGTGTGCCCGCCCGTCAGGCGCACGATCACGCCGGGCGCCACTTCCTTGCGATCCTCGAAGACCTGGATCTGGTCGCGGTACGTCTCGTAGAAGCTGGTCGCCGTCGAGCGCAGCACGGCGGGAACCGGCTTGGGCATGACCGTCTGCGAAAAGTCCGGCGAGGTCCAGAACGCGACTTCGGTCGCATTGACGTGGATGCGCACGTCCTTGCGCAGGCGCTCCTTCACGCCAGGGACCAGCAGGCCACCCACGTGGTCCATGTGCATGTGCGTGATGATGACGTCCGTCACGGTCTCCAGCGGAATGCCGGCCGACTGCAGGCGCTGCGGAAACTGGCCCGCGCGCGG
The DNA here is from genome assembly GCF_002966795.1 of Achromobacter spanius. Classification (GTDB taxonomy): domain Bacteria; phylum Pseudomonadota; class Gammaproteobacteria; order Burkholderiales; family Burkholderiaceae_B; genus Achromobacter; species Achromobacter spanius_D. The sequence continues at coordinate 2,725,149 of NZ_CP023270.1, read as the reverse complement.
AAAGCCCGAGAACTGGCCGCCCAGCCCCGCGTCAATAAGGATGGTCTGATCGCCGCTGCGCGCCACCATTACGTTCAGCGGCCAATCGAAGGCGTCCGGCGGCATGAACATGTGGTCGAGCCAGTTGGCCAGGTCGGCCGGATCGGCGTTGGTCGCCATCGTCGACGTGGGCAGCGGCAGCACGCCGTCGCTGACGACCAACGCATCGATGTCGCCCACCTGCACGGCGTAACGGGACGGCACCAGATCGATGGCCTGGTGGGTAATGGGGTCCAAAGTGTCTGCGGTAAACATGGCGGAATCTCCTTGAAGGCCGGATGGGCCGGCCGGAAACCGGCGCCCTCGCGCCGGGTGGTTGCATAGCGGCGCGCGCGTCAGCCGCGCAGGAAAGCCAGCAGATCGGCGTTGATGCGGTCCTGCATGGTGGCCGTCAGGCCGTGCGGGGCGCCCGGGTAGTAGATCGCCTGCCCGTTTTTCACCAGGCGCACGGCCTTCTTGGCCGAGTCATGGATCGGCACGATCTGGTCGTCTTCGCCGTGCATGAACAGCGTGGGCACGTCGATCTTCTTCAGGTCTTCGGTGAAGTCCGTCTCCGAGAAGGCCTTGACGCACTCGTACGCGTTCTTCTGGCCGCTCTGCATGCTCCACAGCCAGAACTGGTCCAGCTGGCCCTGCGACACCGTCGAACCCGGGCGATTGGCGCCGTAGAACGGCACGGCCAACTCCTTGTAGAACTGCGAGCGGTCGCCCGCCACGCCGTCGCGGATGCCGTCGAACACCGACAGCGGCAGGCCTTCCGGATTGGCAGCCGACTTCAGCATCACCGGCGGCACCGCCCCGATCAGCACGGCGCGCGACACGCGCTTCGTGCCGTGGCGGCCGATATAGCGCGCCACTTCACCGCCGCCGGTGGAGTGGCCCACCATCGCGATGTTCTTCACGTCCAGCGCCTCGATCAGCTGCGCCAGATCGTCGGCGTACGTGTCCATGTCATTACCGTTTGACGGCTGCGACGAACGCCCATGGCCGCGGCGGTCATGCGCAATCACGCGAAAGCCGTTGCGCGCCAGGAAGTGCAGTTGCCCGTCCCACGCATCCGCGTTAAGCGGCCAGCCGTGCGAGAACGTGACGACCGGGCCGGCGCCCCAGTCCTTGTAGTACAGCGTCGTGCCGTCTTTGGTGACGAAGGTGTTGCTGTTCATGGGAGTGCTCCGTTGGGGTTGGGAATTGCGCTGCGGGGCTGCTTGTGCGCCGATGGCAAAGGCGCTGCCAGCCAGGAGCGCGCTGCCGGCAAGCAGCGTGCGCCGGGCGGCGTTGTACGAGTCGTTCATGGGAATCCTCAAGGTCGGAAGAGACAGTGAGGGCATCGTAGGTCTGGGCCCGCAAGCGCGGTAGACACGGCGCGGGAAGCACGATGTTGTGCGATGCGCACCAATGCCGGCTGGAGGTTGCCGGCGTGCGCGGGACAGGCGCTATTCGGGCAGCGCCGAATCCCGATACGCCACGGCGATCATCGCCGTCAGCACGAAAGTCATGGCCACGCACGCCACCGCGCTCAACACGCCCTGCAGCGCCTGCACGCCCACGTAGTCATACATCAGCGGAAGCAGATCATTGGTGGCATGCGCAGCCAGGATCAGCAACACAAGAAACCCCAGCATCAACGGCCAGCGCGGATAACGCATCGCGGCGCGCGCCTCGCCAAAGCCATACGCGCCCGTGACCACAGCGCGAGGCAGGCAGAGTCCGTAGACAGCCAATCCGTACAACACCGGCACCCACACCACCACCAGCAACACAATCAGCACGCCGTAGAACAGCGGTTCTTTGGCCCCACCCATCAGCATGTACAGCACATACGGCAGATCGCCGGTGGCGCGGGCAAGCGCCATGACGGCAATGGTCAGCCCGCCCAGCAGCACCAGATGCCGGGCCTCCGGGCTGCCGCCACGCGGCGCAGCCGCATGCGCGCTCTCGCCAAGCAGAATGACCCGATGCCAGGCGTACGTCGTGCGCGCGAACGAAATCAGACAGACAAGCGCCAGCACAAGGATCAGCCAATCCACCAGCCCATACAACCGGGACGTCATCAGCGCGAACGGCAACGTCAGCGTGAACACCGCCAACGACCAGGGCGCGGCGGCCAGCATGGTGCGGCCGTGCTGCCTGATGGCGCCGACGGTCGCGGCGATGAAACGACCTGCTCCGAGTGTGCTGGACACGAGACTCCCTTGCTCAGAAATGATGGTGCTCGTTTATACCGCAAGCCGCTTATTCACCCGATCTCATGTCGCGCATCTCGGTTACCCTTGCGGACCTTTTCTTATCGCCGAGTCTTCATGAAGTCGCTTCCCGTCGCATTTGCTGCCTTTGCCACCGCCCTGCTGCCCACGCTGGCCCACGCCGCGTACACACCCACCGAGATCGAACGGGCCGTGCTCGAATACGGCATACGCGAAGAGCACGATGCGCTGCTCCGGGCCGATTGGCGCCTGCTGGGCCGGATGATGGACATATCGCGTGTGGACCCCGCAGACATCTCGGATGTGTACGCCAAGGGGCCGACGGACAAGGCGCCGGCCGTGGTCGAAGAGCCTTTCGTATTCAAGGTGACGATCGACGCGGCGGCGGTGAAGGCCGGCGTTGTGACGTTCGCCGGCACGCGCGGGGCCACGGTCCGCGCCGCGCTGCCCGCAGGCGCCAAGCCCGCAGACGCGCTGATGCTGACCTGCGCCAAGCTCGCCTTTGCCGATGGCGTCGCCACGTTCTCGCAGTGCCAGAACTGGACGCCCGTCGCCGAGAAGACCGTTGCGGACTTTCGCGCTGACATCGCCGCATTCCTGCAAGGCAAGCCCGCGAAGAAGTACGTGGCCAAGTTCGTGATCGACTACTTCGTGGTGGCGGGCGACATGCCCGCCAAGGCCGGCTGCCCAGACGACCGCAAGGCCTGCGACCAGGCGATCCGCAAGACCAACATGACGCGCGTCGGCTACGCGGCCGTCACGGAACGCCTGAACGCCGCGGGCGTGCAGACGGGCCGATAAGCCGTTCACGCCAATCCTGCGCGCCCGCCCTTGCGGGCGTGAAGGCGGCCGCCACGCAGGCGGCGCCCAGCGTCAGTTTTCGCCGCCGTGTTCAGCTGCGGCGGGGTTCCGTCCGGGCCGGTTCGGCTTCGGCCTCTGCTGTGGCCCCTGCTCCGGCCTCCGCTTCCGCCTCTGCCCGTGCCTCCAGCTCATTACCCAGCACCTCGGCCGAATCCTCGTTGCTGGCTTCCGGCTTCAGGCGGCGGCGCGTATGGCCCGCGGCGCGCGCGCTGTCGCCCTCGTCCGAACGCTCGGCCTGCACGTGCACGTTGGCAGCAGGCGCGAAGCCGCGCTTGTCCTGCCCGAAGTAGACCACCGTGTGCGGGTACGGCAGCTCGATGCCCGCGGCGTCGAAGTGCTTCTTGAGCAGGCGGTTGTAGCCGCGCTGCACCGCCCACTGCATGCCGGGCGTGGTCTTGATGAGGATGCGGATGGTCACGCCCTTGTCGTTCACCGCCGTGACGCCCGCCACCGTCATGTCTTCCAGAATCTCGGGTCCGAGCACCGAATCGGTCATCAGCTCGGCAAACGCCGCACGCAGATGCTCGATGGCGTCGTCCACGCTTTCGCGGTGCGCGATGGTGTATTCGCCCAGGTGATAAGAGAAGTCGCGCATGTGGTTGGCCACCACGTCCACCGACGAGAACGGCACCAGATGGTAGCCGCCGTCCAGCGTGCGGATGCCGACCGAGCGGATGGTCATCTTCTCGACCGTGCCGAAAACGCCCGCTACTTGCACCACATCGTTTTCGTTCATCCCGTTCTCAAGCTGGATGAAGACGCCGGTGATGATGTCCTGCACCAGCTTCTGCGCGCCAAAGCCGATGGCCAAGCCCACGACGCCGGCGCCCGCGATCAGCGGACCGACGTCGATGCCGATCTGCGACAGCAGCACCATCAGCGTCATCGTCACGATGACGATCAGCGCGGCGTTGCGGAACAGCGCCAGCAACGTGCGCTCGCGCGCGCTGGGCATGCCCCGTTCTTCGCTCTGGCTCAGGCGGTGTTCGATGATGCTGGCGATCACGGTCCAGGCCAGCATCGCGATCAGCAGCACGATGACGATGTTCAGCACCACCTTGATCGCGGCCGCGCCGGCATCCGAAGCCAGCCAGCGCGACAGGTCGAACGCCCGCCACGCGTCCAGGATCAGCAGCACGATGACGATGCGGATGATCCAGCCCACCACTTTCAGTGCGGCCGGCACGTAGGCGTTGACGCGCGCCTCCAGCAGCGGCAGGCGCCGCCGCAGGTCGTCCGACAGGCGGATCGGCTTGGCCAGCACCGCGTTCAGCAGCAGGATCAGCAGGCTGCCCACGCCGATGACCAGCAGCGTCTGCGCCGTGGCGCGGGCCATGAACGGCAACGCGTCGGTCGGGTCGACCTGGCTGACGACCAACAGGATCGTGAAGTAGACGATGCCCAGCACATGCCAGATGCGCGACAGCAGCCGCAGCCGCGATCCCATGAATGTGGCCGCGCCCGCGGCCCGGCGGTCCAGGCGTTCGCGCACGGCATGCCGGTTATGCCAGATGACGCGCACGGCGTAGACGTACACCGCGAGCATGATGAGCATCGTGGTCAACCGGCCCAATGCGGGCGACAACGCCGCCGCCATCACGGGACCGACCACCAGCGTGCCGTACCCCGCCGCCGCCACGATACGCACCAGCCACGCGTTCCAGTATTTGGCCAGCTCGTCCGACATGGGCAACAGGCGCAGATGCGGATGGCGCACGGCAAACACCGTGCGAATCAGCACCTTCACGATCTCCACCGCGACGAAAGCCTGCAGGAACAGCGAGGCCAGCCCGTCCAGCGTGCCGCGCCCCGGCGTGCTCCACAACGCCGCCGCGCCACCCGCCATGGCGGCCAGCAAGACGACCGCAACGTCGATCGCCAGCGCACCCACAATGGCGCCTGCGCGGCGCGTCAGCACCTTCATCGACGCCGGCTTGCCACGCACGGGCGCCGCGCCGGTTTCGCAACCGTGCTCGGCCACCCAATGGTCGATCCGCGTGTAGATCCGCATGGCGATCATGCGAAGCAGGATGAAAGCGATGATGGTCGCCGCGGCGGCCAGTACCAACGGCAGCAATGCGCTGCGCGCCTCGCCGCTGTCCATGCGCAGGTTCTGGCCCGAGGCCAGCGCGCGCATGTCGTCAACGCCCTGCCCCATGTCGGCCGCGACGCCGGTCAGGAACCGCTGAACGCCGTTGGCCATGCGCTCCTGCAACGTCGGCTCGGCCGGCGTGGCGGGCGTCGGCTTCGCCGCTGTGGTTTTGGATGGCGGGGCGCCGGGGGTGGCAGGTTTGTCTCCCGCCGCCTGCGCACGAAGCTGGTCGATCAGGGCTTGGCGTGCTTGGGGATTGTCCAGCAAATCGGCCAGCGCGGCGGGCGTCAGCGTCGAGGCTGCGGGGGCCGGCTCAGCTGCCGCAGCCGGGGTCAGCAATGGAAATGCCGCCATGGCCGGGGCATGCCACAGGAACGATAAACAACTCAGCATCGCCGCCAGCAGCCAGGCCGCCAGCCAGGGCCTTTCCCGTCTGCGCCGCCAGGAAACGGCGGCATGGTGGCGGGATGGAAGGGATCGGGATGCTGTCGTTGCGGATCGAACCACTAATAAATCTCCTGTGCGATCAGGGCATGGACGCCGGATAAAAAAAGGAGCCGGCGACTTGGGGTCGCGGCTTGGGCGATGGCCACATGATAAAGCCCATGGTCTGTCCCCTTTATCAGTGGCCTGGCCTTATCGCTGGAAGCAATAAACAAGCGGCGATTAATTCGTTGGTCCTGACCACTGAAGTGATTAGAGTCCAACGCCGCCATGCCCGCGCCGCATTCCGACAGGCGCGCGCCCAACCACGAGTCCGCATCATGACCACCCGATTCCAAGCTGCACGCCGCAACACCCTGCTCGCCCTTGCTCTGGCCGTCGCCGGCATGGGCGCCGCGCAGGCCGACCAACGCGTCATCCGCATCGTCGTACCCTACGGCACCGGCGCGGTCCAGGACACCATCGCGCGTGCGATCGGCGACGAACTGGGCCGCGCCCTGGACGCCTCCATCGTGATCGAAAACCGCGCCGGCGCCGGCGGCACCGTGGGCACCGCCCAGGTCGCCCGCGCCAAGCCCGACGGCAACACCCTGGTGCTGGCCGCGGCCAGCCACAACATCGCCGGGTATCTCTATAAGACGCTGAGCTATGACCCCTACAAGGACTTCACGGGCGTCGCCTACATCGGCAACACCGGCTACATCATCCTCGTGTCGGCCTCGCTGAATGCCAAGAACACGGCCGAATTCATCCAGGCCGTCAAGGCCAAGCCCGGCGCCTACGACTACGCGTCCGCCGGCAACGGCAGCGCCTCGCACCTGGGCATGGCGTCGTTCCTGACCGCCGCTGGCGCGCAGATGCAGCACATCCCCATGAAGTCCACCGGCGACGCCGTGACCGAACTGCTGGCCGGCCGCGTCCAGGCCGTCACCGCCGCCACCATCGGCGTGACCGCCTATCGCAACGACCCGCGCGTCACGTTCCTGGCCTACACCGGCAAGACGCGTTCACGCTTCGCCCCCGACCTGCCCACCGTCGCCGAAAGCGGCCTGCCCGGCTACGCCTTCGATTCCTGGCTCGGCCTGCTGGCCCCGGCCGGCATTTCCGCTGCGGACCGCGACCAGATCAACGCGGCGGTCAATAAGGTCCTGGCCGACCCCAAGGTGCAGTCGCGTTTGGCCTCGCTGGGTGTCGAAGCCGAAGCGAAGTCGGCAGCGCAGTTTCAGGACTTGCTGAAGGCGGATTATGAAGCGGCCGGGAAGGTAGTGGCGGCTTCCGGGGCGCGTGTGGAGTAAGCGCTCCTGATCCAACTTCCTGCCAAATCAGACGTGCTCCTCTGAGCTTTCGAACTATTCATATTTCCAGGGGGACGGTCCCGACTTAAATTGAACGGCTTTTCGTTCAATTGACGAGTGACACGCACATGGCGGGTGCAGCGACTGATTTGATGGCCGACGCGTCCCGCTGGACGCGTCGGGTGATAAATGCATTGCCATACCTCGATTGGACCGCGCTTGAACGCGGAACCCGCCGCTGGATTCTTCTGAACGGCGCTCACAGCGTCACACTTGAGAACGACGTTCTGCAAATCAAGCGCGGATTCCACCGACCGTCAGCCTAATCTCGCACTACGGCAACCGGATGCTCCGAAAGCGCTCGTATTCTCGTCGGGGGGATGGTTCTCAGACCCTATCGATTCCGCCAAGCTTGAACCCGTCGAGGGTCCAAAGTGACGATTGAAGTCAAGCGCCTTCCAAAGAATCTGCGTTTCGGTGGGACACCGCTGAGTATCGGCAGTTGCGCCGGCCACGAGCCTCAGCCGGACGGGGTGAGGTGGATCAACGACAAATGTGTCGAGCTCGAAACATACCCAAACTACATTCGGAGCGGCGCTGCGGGCTACATTGGCATGTCCGCTCTGGTTTTCGCCATTATTTTTGCGTCAGTCTTGCTTGCTCTGGGGCCCGCCGAGGTGGACTTGGAAACGGTCCTAATCATGCTTTCAGGACTCCCGGTTTCGATCGGGCTCGCCTTTGTTTTTTATATTGCCAGCGGTGCGCATCGAAGTCGGGGAGCTTTTATCCGGATTCACCGCGATACTCGCAAGCTGTACTTCGTGTCCCTGCCGCAGAAGCGCCTCCACGCGCTCGATTGGGACCACATAGAGGCTTTGGCCGGCTATATCCCCGTCGTCTCCACTAGCGGCTACACCAGCCGACATCCGCTGTACTTAATTGGCGTTGACCGCGGTATGAGCCCGCCAACGGAGATTTGCGTTGCATGCGGCAACCTCGGCCTGTTCGACGGAGACCGGTCAGCCAAGGCGCTGTGGGCTTATCTTCAAGCCTTCATGGCCCAAGGCCCTGAAGGCTTGCCAGAACCCGCGCCGCTGCCTCCTCGCCTAAGCCGCAGACAGGAAACCCTTCAACCATACCGGAAGTGGTATGCCGGATTGTGCCGCAGGTTGGCCGAGCCCTATGGCATGTTGATGGCACCTATCACCATCCCGCTATGGATAATTCTGCTGCTGATTGAAGCGTATCCGGACAGTGTTGAGGCCTTCATTCAGTTCAACGTGCCTTACACGCAGTTCCCCAAGGAAATCGACCGGCTGTGCGGCTTTGATGAAACAACCTAGGCCTTCCTACCGCCTACGCATCCCATCCAGCAGCAGATCCGTCATGAACTCCGCCACCGCCTGCTGCCTGACCGCGTCGGGCATCTGGCGCGTGAAACGTTCGATGATGGCAATTAGCGACTGGCCGAACCACTCGGGCGAAATCTCCGGCCGGAAAAGGCCAGCCTGCTGCTCCGCCCTGACGTTCTCGGCGATCAGGATGACCAGTTCATCCTTGAGCGCCTCGGCCGCCTCGGCCTGGAAAAAGCCGATGCGGGTGAGGTTTGGGTCTTCCTGCAGGATGGCAAGCAGCGTGCCGATACCCTGCCGGATGCGGTTGACCAGGGCTTCGCCCTGGAGGTGGCCGGGAAGCCGTGCCTCGCTGATCGCCCGGCGCAGCCGCTGGGCGAAAAGCCCCACCAGCTCGTCGAAGGCCGCCTGCTTGCTGGTGAAGTATTGGTAGAACACGGGCTGAGTGACGCCCGCACGGGCGACGATGTCGCTGACGCGGGTGTGCTGGAAACCCCGTTCGGCGAATTCGGCCGCGGCGACGGCCAGGAGGTGTAGCCGTGTGCGCTCTCCCTTGGTGAGACGCCTGTCCTGCGGTGCCGAATCGGGTAGTGCCATGATCATCGCGGAAAAATACTACCTATCCTCCCTTTCCGCCACTACAACAGGATCAAATAGTCGCACTTCGGTCCAGGCGGCGACTCCCGCTTGCCGTCTCGTCACAGGGTTGAAATCAGTTGAAATCCCCGTATCGCTTGAGACACTTAATTGGCTCGCGCGAGCAGTAAAGTACGCCTATCGTCCGGCGTCTGGCGCAGTGCCGCCGCCGGTCGGCTTAGGAGCAAGATCATGAAGCGGTTTACAGGCCGGGTGGCCATTGCGGCGTTGGCGCTGGCAGTTGCCGGCGGGCCAGCAGTGGCTGGCGGGCGTGGCGGGAATTGGGGCGGCTATGGTGGCGGCTATGGCAGCGGCTATCACCATCATCATGGCGGCGGCGGTGGCAGCAGTTCCAGCGGCTGGTGGATAGGCGGCGCTTTTGCGCTGGCGACGGTCGGGCTGCTGCTGGCGGCCAATTCGGGGCCTTCCTACGTGCAGACCGGGGTTTATTCCTCAGGCGTCGGCTATACGAGCCCGCCGTTGTACGCCGCACCCGTGTACGGCACGACGGTCTATGAAGCGGCGCCGGTTTACTCCGCCCCGGTTTACGAAACACCGGTTTACGAAACACCGGTTTACGAAGCGCCGCCGGTTGCCTATTCCACGCCGGTGCCGCAGTACGCGCCCGTGCAATACGAGTCCGCGCCCCCGGTCAATGTCGCCCAAGTGAGCGCCACCACCGACTGCCAGCGTTGGGCCATGAACCAGAGCGGTTACGATCCCGCCACCGTCACTCAGTGGACCACCCAGATCATGGTGGATACCTACAACCGCGCGCTGGATTCCTGCATGACCAGCCGCGGATATCGCGCCAACTGACGGGCGCGGTCTCGGGGACATCCGGCTGTCCTGACGCGCTGGCCTGCGCTTGCTGCATGCCGGCGCGATTGCCATCACGCTTCAGCGGCGCCAGCCGCGCCAGGCCAATATCAAGCCGGCGGCCAAGAGCACACCCGCGGGCAGCACCCAGACAAACCCGGAATCGGTGTAGACGACCTGCTCAATGGGATCGTAGTAGCGGCCCAACTCGTTGAACTCCCAACGCAGATACTGCGCGTACCAGGCGTAAAAGAAGACGGCGGACAGGCCCAGGCTTCCCAGCGCGGCCACACGGGCAAAGGCGACGCCGCGATGGGCGCGAACGGCCCCCTTCCAGACCAGGTAGCCGCATCCGGCTACCCCGGCCAGCACCAACCAGTCGCCAACCTCAGCGAGCATCGCCTGCCTCCAGTTCGGCCAGGAATGCCGCCGCTTCGGCCCATTGGTGTTCACTGAAGACGTACAGCCCTGCGCCGCGCAGCAATTGCGCCGTCACGCCCATGCCGGGCTGACGGCGGCGCGCGAAATGGCCATCGTAGACATAGCCGCTGCCGCAGGACGGACTGCCCTCCTTCAGCACGGCCATCCGGATGCCTCGCGCCTGCGCGGCCGCCAGCGCTTCGTGCGCGCCGTGCAGAAAAGACGCCGTCACGTCCTCGCCCGTCACCGCCACCACACGCGCGCCGCCCGCCAGCACCGAGGCCGCATTTCTGCCCGGCTCGATTTCCGCCGGGGGTCTTGGGATCGGCATGCCGCCCGCCACTTCCGGACAGACTGCCACCACCCGCCCCTCCTGCAGCCAGCGGGCCAGGACGGCATCGCCGTGAGGCACGCCGCGCCCGTCGTACCGCACGGGATTGCCCAGGAGGCAGGAGCTGATCAGAACAGAGCGCATGGGACGGCGGTGTCAGGGGTCGGCGGCAGCAATCCGCGAACTTAAGCCGGGTCGGTCTTCTTCGCGGTCTTGCGCGGCGCCGTCTTGCGGGCCGTTGTCTTGCGCGCCGGCTTGGCCGCCGTCCCCGTCTCGGCGGCGGGCGCTGTCGCGGGCTCCGTGTGGGCGGACGCGCTTTCCGGCTTGGCCTGCGTCTTGGGCGTGGTCTTGCGGGCGCTGCGGGCCGGCTTGGCGGCGGACTGGGTGGGAGCCGCTTCGGGAGCGGACGGTCGCGGCGCGCCGGCGAAGGGATCTGGCGCCTCGCCGCCGCGTTCCCGCTCGGTCTTTGCTGGCGGCGCGACGAACGTCCAATCGGCGACATTCACGACGGGTGGCGGGCCGGACACCAGGGCTGACTGCGGCGGCGGGGGAACCGGGCGTGTGAACGCGGGCGGCGCCGCATCTTCACGCTTGCGAGCCGAAGCGTGTCGTTCGGAGGACGCCTGGCGCACGGACGATTCCTGCGGTTCAGCCGAAGCCTGCCCTTCGGACGGCCCCTGCCCCTCGACCGGCGCACGCGGCTGAACGGCATCTTCACCCGACCCGGAATTTCCGGACTGCCGGGCATCGTCACCCATTCTCGACCCGCGCCCCCGGCGGCCCGAGCGGCCCTGCCGGCCACTGTCCGCCTGCCTGGCGCCGCGCGATGGCGACGAGCCGTCGGCAGTATCCTCGCCAGCAATCTGACCCGGCGCCTGCGACACATCCACCACCGTGCCGCCTTCCGTCTGCTGCGGCGCGTCGGGCTGTTTCCAGGCATCCGCAACCTCGGCCGAACCCTCCGACGCAGTCACGGTCGCTTCCCGATCCGATCCCTCTCCGAGTGAGCCAGCCGTCCGGCCGCCTGCCGTCTTGCGGCCACCGCGCGACTTGCGGCTGTTCCGGCCGCCAGCGCTCGGTGCCTCGCCGGCATCGGCCGACGCGTCAGCGCTCGACGCGCCATTCGCGTCGCCAGACGGGTCTGAAGGCGCGTCCCCAGAGCCATCACGGTACACATACGTGCCGGACTTTTCTTCGCGCCCCACCTCAAGAAAGCCGCGCGACTGCGCTTCTTCCAGCAGATTGCCGAACGCGCGGAAGCCATAGTAGGACTCGTTGAAATCCGGCTTGCGGCGCTTCAGGGCGTCTTTCAGGGCCGATGCCCAGATCTTGCCGCTGTCGCCGCGTTCGGCCATCAGCGCCTCGAACGTCTCGACAACCATCTCGACCGCGCGTGTCTTGCGCGCGTCCTGCTCTTCCTTGCGGCGGCGCTCTTCGTCGGGCGAGCGGCGTTGGGCGGTAGCGCCACGGTTGTCGCGGCGGGCTTCGGCGGTGCGCTGGCCTTCGCGGGCCAGGTCGTCATAAAAGATGAATTCGTCGCAGTTGGCGATCAGCAGGTCCGAGGTGGACTGCTTGACGCCCACGCCAATGACCTTCTTGTTGTTCTCGCGAAGCTTGGACACAAGCGGCGAAAAGTCGGAGTCGCCGCTGATGATGACGAAGGTGTTGACGTGGGACTTGGTATAACAGAAGTCCAGCGCGTCCACGACCAGGCGGATGTCCGCCGAGTTCTTGCCCGACTGGCGCACGTGCGGGATTTCGATCAGCTCGAAATTGGCCTCGTGCATGGGCGCCTTGAATTCCTTGTACCGCTCCCAGTCGCAATAGGCCTTCTTGACCACGATGCTGCCCTTGAGCAGCAGGCGCTCGAGCACCGGCCGGATGTCGAACTTCTGGAATTTGGTGTCGCGCACACCCAGCGCCACGTTCTCGAAGTCGCAGAAAAGCGCCATGCTGACGTTTTCGTTGGGGTTGTTCATGTTCTCTCCAATGCCGCGGTCGGAAGGCCAAACCAGGCCCCGCACCGCCAGAATTCGCCCATGATATACATTTCCGCTTGGTCTCCCCCTTCATCCGCCCCGAGCCGCCATGCCCGACACCCTGCCGCCGCCCGAACTTGCCACCGACCGCCTGGTGCTGCGCCCCCTGTCCCTGGACGACGCCGATGCCATCCAGCGCACGTTTGCCCAATGGGAAGTCGTGCGCTTTCTGGCAGACAGGGTGCCCTGGCCGTACCCGGCCGATGGCGCGCGCCAGTTCCTGCAAAACGCCGCCCTGCCCGCCATGCGCCGCGGGACGCAATGGCACTGGTCGGTGCGCACGCGCGCGCAGCCTGACCAGCTGATCGGCGTCGTCAGCCTGATGGACGACGAGCCCGGCAACAACCGCGGGTTCTGGCTGGATCCGGCGCATCAGGGGCTGGGTTACATGACCGAAGCCAGCGCGGCCGTCACGGCGTATTGGTTCGACGTGCTGGGCAAACCCGTGCTGCGCGCGCCGAAGGCCGTTGCCAACACCGCCTCGCGGCGGATTTCGGAAAGCAGCGGCATGCGGCTTGTGGGCACCGAGGAGCGCGGCTTCGTCAGCGGCCGGCATCCCGCCGAAATCTGGGAAATCACCCGCGAGGAATGGCTGGCGCAGCAGGCAGCCGCGCGGCAACCCTAGGCCGTCCCCGATTTGCGCCCGAGAACCGCTGCCGCGCCGACCGCATGACAGGTTGATTAAGCCGGCGCTTACCGCCTATTTCGCCCCGCTTTCCGGCGAATTGACCGGCGCTTGCGCTGGCTAGAATTCCCGACAATCCGGCATTCCGCGCGTGGGATGCCATGTTCTCGGGCAAGATCCATGAATCCGTCTACCGTCATCGGCGCCGTTGTCGGCCTGCTCACCCTGATCATCGTGGTGGCGCTGTCCGCCAACGATGCCAGCCTGTACTTCAACCTGCCGGGCCTGGCGATCGTGCTGGGCGGCACCTGCGCCGCGCTGTTCATTGCGTACCCGCTTCAGGAAGTGGTGCGCGTGTTCAAGCTGGTGCGCACGGTGTTCCGCAACGACCAGCACGACCAGCAGCGCGACATCGAGGAACTGGTGTCGATGGCGCAGCTCTGGATGAACGCCGACGTCCACAAGGTCGAACACGAGCTCAAGAAGGTCTCGAACCCGTTCCTGCGCACGGGCGTGCAGCTCATCATCGACAACACGCCTGAAGACCAGATCATCGAACTGCTGAAGTGGCGCGTCGCCCGCCTGCGCGCCCGCGAACAGGCTGAAGCCCAGATGTTCCGCGTCATGGCCACCTTCGCGCCCGCCTTCGGGATGCTGGGCACGCTGGTCGGCCTGATCAACCTGATGGCCGTCCTGGGCGACGGCAGCATGCAGACCATCGGCCAGCAACTGGCCATCGGCCTGATGACCACGTTCTACGGCATCCTGCTGGCCAATCTGGTCTGCAAGCCGATCGCGCTGAAGCTGGAACGCCGCACCGCGCGCCGCGTCGAGTCCATGAACATGGTGCTGCAGGGCATCTCGATGATGTGCGAGAAGCGCGGCCCGGCCATGGTGCGTGAGACGCTGAATTCCTTCGTCATGCACGTCGAAGACGAAATCTACGACGGCGGCGCCGACGCCAAGCCCAAGGCCAAGACAGAAGGCCAGGTCAAGCCCGGTGCAACCGCCGCCACTGGCACCAGCGCCGCACCCGTGTCCATCGCCCGTCCCGCTGCCGCGCGTCAATGAGCCTGATTTCCCCTTCCCTTGCGCAGCGGATCGAGCAGGCCCGCCAAGCGCAGCTACGCGCGCAGAAGGCGGCCGCCGCGAGCGGCTGGCGGCCCAGCAATAGTGACCGCCAGGATCGCTATGCGCGCTGGCACGTCGAAGAAGCCGTTGAACAGGATTCCGAGAACTGGCTGCTGAGCTACCTGGACCTCATCACGCTGTTGCTCGCGATGCTGGTCGTCATGCTGGCCGTCACCATGCACGGCGGCGCCACGGGCAAATCCGAGCAGCCCGTCGAACTGGTCGGCACGCTGGCCTCCACAGGCCTGCCCAAGTACGACGGCGAGTATTCCGAATTTGAGACGGTGCAGATCCCGGCCAGCTGGACCGAGCTGCCCGCGCCCGCCACGGCCACGGCGGCCGCCCCACCCGCCCCGGCCGACGACGAAGTCGTGGTGGCCGAGGCCGCCCCGCCGCTGACCGCGCCGTCCAAGGAATCGCTGGGCCTGGCGGACCTGGGCAATTCAGTGGACGTGATCGTCAACGAGCAGTCGGTCAGCTTTCGCATCAGCAACGAACTGCTGTTCGCCTCGGGCCAGGCCACGCTCAGCACGGCAGGCCTGGACGTGATCAAGCGCCTGGCCGGCATCCTCAACAAGAACGACTACCAGGTCTCGGTCGAAGGCCACAGCGATCCCGTGCCGATCCTGACCAAGCAGTTCGCCTCGAACTGGGAGCTGTCCAGCAGCCGCGCCACCAGCGTGCTGCGCGAGCTGGTGCGCGATGGCGTGACGCCGCAGCGGCTGCGCGCGGTGGGCTACGCGGAGACGCGGCCGATCGAGTCCAACGACACGGCAGCCGGCCGCGCCGCCAACCGCCGCGTCGAACTCATCATGGACATCACGCCGCAGCAGGCCAAGACCGCCGCCGCTCCGCAGACGCCCGCCGCCGGCAAGCCCGCCATCGCGTCGCAGGCCGCCGCCCCCGTGGCGAAACCGGCCGTGCCGGATGCAGCGCCGTCCACGGCGAAGGCGGCCACGCCGGACGCCAAAGCGCCTGCGAACGCCATGAAGGCGCCCGCCAATGCAGCTCCGGCGCAATCCTGATCCGCGATCCCTTTCGTTCCAAAAAACCGGCGCAAGCCGGTTTTTTATTGCCGGTTTGCCCTGCAGCGGAGATGTAAAGGACACTTGACACACCGAGGCGCGCCCGCCAGAATGTCAAGCACGCTTTACATCAACAAGGGCATTCCCATGAATCAACTCCAGGCCAAGCGCCGCTACTTCAAGGAACTGGGCTTCTCGATGGCGCTGTACGCCGTGCTGCTGGTCGGCGCGCTGCGCCTCAGCCTCGACATGCAGCCCGGCGCGTTGCGCACCGTGGTGCTGCTCACCCCCATGCTGGCGTTTCTGCTGGCGCTGCGGGCCGTCGTGCGCGCCGTGCGCGGGTCCGACGAATTCATCCGCAAGACCACGCTGGAACACCTGGCGATCGCCGCCGCCGTCACCGCCGGCGTCACGTTCACGTATGGCTTTCTTGAGATCGCCGGCTTCCCCAAACTGAGCATGTTCGTGGTCTGGCCGCTGATGGGCGGGGTCTGGGCGTTTACCACCATCGTCGACACGCTGCGCCATCGATGAAAAACAGCATCCGCGAATTGCGCGCCGCGCGCGGCTGGAGCCAGGCCGCGCTGGCTGAACGCCTGGACGTCTCGCGCCAGACCGTCAACGCCATCGAGACCGGCCGCTACGATCCCAGCCTGCCGCTTGCCTTCGCCATCGCCCGCGTGTTTGAAACGTCCATCGAATCGATCTTCCAGGAAGATTGAGGCGCTTTTTCCGGCATGGCGCGGACGCCGGGATCGGCGTTAACCTAGCGGACCCGCCGCTCGCGGCGACCGCAGTCCGCCCCGGGAGTCTCCATGCCGTACATGCTGCTGATCGTTGAACCGGTGGGCCAGCGCGCCCAGCGCACGCCCGAAGAGGGGCGCGAGGCCTATGCGCAGATGGTGCGCTACGCCGAATCCCTGCAATCGCGCGGCCTGCTCACGCGCGCCGAATCCCTCAAGTCCGATGCCGAAAGCGTGCGCCTGCGCGTGCGCGACGGGGACCGCCAACTGATGGACGGCCCCTATGCCGAGGCCAAGGAAATGATCGGCGGATTCTTCCTTCTGACCTGCGAGTCGCGCGAAGAAGCGCTGGCGCTGGCCGCCGAATGCCCGGCCGCGCAATGGGCCACGGTTGAGGTCAGGGAGCTGGGCCCCTGCTTCATGTAGCGCACGTGGCGGCCGGCCGCCGCCAGATCAGCAATTGCCCTTCTTGGCCTGTCCGGGCGGACAGAAGCCGCCACGGCCGCCGCCGTCATGCGGATCGACGACAACGGAGCCTTGCGGGGTGTACACGGCACAGCCGGACAGCACGAAGACGATGAGGGCAAGACTGCACAGAACTTTCATGGCGTTGCTTCAGGGTGGTCAGGAACGCTGCGAGTGTATGGGACCCGCCTGCAACAAGGCCTGGACCTTCGTAACGGGGTGCTAGGGCGGCGATACATCCGATTGACTCGGCGTTTACCCTAGGCAGGCGATCTGCTTGTCGATCTGACCCCGCGCCGTTCGTCGTACCTGTACAAGCGCCCCTATCGGCCTTGCGATTCCCTCCCAGGAGACCTCAGATGCGATTCATGATCATCGTCCGGGCCACGCCCGACAGCGAAGCCGGCATGATGCCGGACGACAGCCTGCTTGCCTCGATGGCGACCTATCACGAAGCCCTGGTCAAGGCCGGCGTGTTGCTGGACGCCAACGGCCTGCACCCGACATCAAAAGGCTGGCGCGTGCGCTACGACGAGCGCGGCGAACGCAAGCTGCTCGACGGGCCGTTCGCCGAAACCAAGGAACTGATCGCCGGCTACACGATGATCCAGGTGCGCTCCCGCGAAGAAGCGATGCAATGGGCGATGCGGTTTCCCACGCCCTTCCCCGGCCTGGACTGCGAGATCGAGGTGCGCCAGGTATTCGAACTGGATGACTTCGAGCCCAGCAAGGAAGTCGAGCGCTTCCGCCAGATGCCGTCTCCCAGCCTCTGAGTTTCACGACGACCACCCCTGAACATCCAAGCGAGACACGCCATGCACATGCAGATCTTCGTCAATCTGGCCATCAACGACATGCAGAAGTCCCAGGAATTCTTCAAGAAGCTGGGCTACACCTTCAACCCCGACTTCACCAACGACCAGGGCGCCTGCATGGTCGTGGGCGACAACCTTTACATCATGCTGCTGGTGAAGGACTTCTTCCAGAGCTTTACCGGCAAGCCGGTGGCGGATGCCAAGCAGACCACGGAAGTGCTGGTCTGCCTGTCCTGCGAAAGCCGTGCCGAGATCGACGACCTGGTCGCGCGGGCCGTGGCGGCCGGCGGCACGGCGCCGCGCGCGCCGCAGGATCACGGCTTCATGTACGCGCACGGGTTCGAGGACCTGGATGGGCATATCTGGGAGTTCGCTTACATGGTGCCCGGCGAAGCGACCGGCGCATGACGCAGGCGGCCACGCATCGCGCCATCGAGGCGGTCTGGCGGATCGAAGCCGCCAGCGTCATCGCGGGGGTGGCGCGCCTGGTGCGCGACGTGGGACTGGCCGAAGAGCTGGCCCAGGATGCGCTGGTCGCGGCGCTGGAGCGCTGGCCCCAGACGGGCGTGCCGGACAATCCCGGAGCATGGCTCATGACCACCGCGAAGAACCGCGCGCGCGACCGGCTGCGGCTCGATGCCCTGCACACCCGCAAGCACGAGCAGATCGGCCACGAACTGGAGGCCTTGCAGGCCGACGTGGAGCCCGACTTCGTCGACGCGCTGGATGCGGCGCGCCAGGACGACATCGGCGACGATCTGCTGCGGCTGGTCTTTACCGCCTGCCATCCGCTGCTGTCCACCGAGGCGCGCGTGGCGCTGACGCTGCGCCTCTTGGGCGGGCTGACGACGGCCGAGATCGCCCGCGCGTTCCTGGCGTCGGAATCGGCCATCGCGCAGCGCATCGTGCGCGCCAAACGCACGCTGTCTGCCGCCAACGTGCCGTTTGAGGTGCCGTCGGCCGCCGACCGCGCGCCGCGCCTGGCGTCGGTGCTGGAAGTCATCTACCTGATCTTCAACGAAGGCTATTCCGCGACCTCGGGCGACGACTGGATGCGGCCGGGCCTGTGCGATGAAGCGCTGCGCCTGGGCCGCATCCTGGCCGAATTGACGCCCGCGGAGGCCGAGGTGCATGGCCTGGTCGCGCTGATGGAACTGCAGGCGTCGCGCCTGCACGCGCGCACCGATGCCGAGGGCCGGCCGGTGCTGCTGATGGAGCAGGACCGCCGCCGCTGGGATCCGCTTTTGATCCGTCGCGGGCTGGCGGCGCTGGACCGGGCCGATGCGCTGGGCGGCGCGCGAGGCCCCTATGCGCTGCAGGCCGGCTTGGCCGCGTGCCATGCGAGGGCCCGCTCGCCCGAGGACACTGACTGGACGCGGATCGTGGCGCTGTACGACGCGCTCGCCCAGGCCGCGCCGTCGCCCGTGGTGGCGCTGAACCGCGCCGTCGCGATCGGCATGGCCTTCGGTCCGCAGGCGGGCCTGGATCTGGCCGATCAGTTGGCGTCGGAGCCATCGCTGGCGAACTACCACTGGCTGCCCAGCGTGCGCGCGGACCTGCTGGCCAGGCTGGGCCGCAAGGCCGAAGCCCGCGCCGAATTCGAACGCGCGGCCGGCATGACCCGCAACGCCCGTGAACGCGAGTTGCTGCTGGCGCGCGCGGGGGAAATGTCCGGGGAAACGGGAGACGTCAGCGGCGATTGAGGGGGCCAGACTCGGCGTGCTTAAATTCCAGGCATGCCACGCAACGCCGCCATCCCCGATCCGGCCGCACCCCCGATCACGGGCGTGCCCGCGGCGTTCGACCATCCCAACGACCGCGCACAGTTCCGCCGCGTCGCCCACCAGCCCGGCGTCGAGCTGTACCGCGCGCACATCATCCGCCACGCCTTCGAACCGCACACGCACGAGGCCTTCGGGCTGGGCGCCATCGAATCCGGCGTCGAGCGCTTCCGCTATCGGGGCGCCGACCACCTGGCGCCGTCCGGATCGCTGGTGCTGATGAATCCGGACGAATTGCACACCGGGCGCGCCGAAACCGAAGGCGGTTGGCGATACCGCATGGCCTACATCGACCCCGACGTCGCCGCGCGGGTCACGGGCGAATCCGGCTGGTGGTTCGGCGCGGCGGTCGGCCATGACCCCGCCGGCGCGCAGCGCGTCACGGCATTGCTGGATGCGTTGTGGCACGCGTCCGAACCGCTGGCGTTCGACAGCGCGCTGCACGCGCTGCTGGGCGAATTCCGCCGCCATGCCGGCGTGCCGCGACCGGCCGCCACCGAAGGCGCGCCGCGATTCTCGCAGGTCATTGACTACCTGCGCGCGAACCTTTCACGGCGTCTGACGCTGGACGAGCTGGCGGCGGTGGCCGGATTGAGCCCGTTCCATTTCCTGCGCAGTTTCCAGGCCCACCATCACGCCACGCCGCAGCAGATGCTGATGGCGCTGCGGCTGTACGAGGCGAAACGCCTGCTGGCGGCGGGGGTTGTGCCGGCCCAGGTCGCGCTGGCGGCCGGACTGACCGACCAGGCGCATCTCACGCGCGCGTTTTCGCGCCGCTACGGCGTTACGCCCGCGCGGTATCAAAGACAGGCGCGCGGTTAGCGGCGCGCGGCTAGCTGCGCCCCGCCGAGATCCCGCATCCGGCAGACGCCCCAGCAACGCTCACCCGCAGAGCAATCTCGTACAAGATTTCCCCCGTCCGCCTGGCTAGACTGCCCGCATTCATGATCTGGAGCGATGTATGTGGGCTGGAACCCTTTACGCCCTGGCCGCCGGCCTGATGTGGGGGCTGGTGTTCGTCGGCCCCCTGCTGCTGCCGGAATACCCGGCCGCCCTGCAATCCGTGGCGCGCTATCTGGCGTTCGGGCTGATCGCCTTGCCGCTCGCCTGGCTGGACCGGCGCAACCTGCGCCTTCTGACGCGCGCGGACTGGATCGAGGCGCTCAAGCTCGCCGCCATCGGCAACCTGCTGTATTACCTGTGCCTGGCCAGCGCCATCCAGCGCGCGGGCGGCCCCGTGCCCACGATGATCATCGGCACGCTGCCCGTGGTCATCGCCATCAGCGCCAACCTGCGCAATGCGCGCCGCGATGGCCGGTTGCCGTGGAAGCGGCTGGCGCCGTCGCTCGCGCTCATCGCGCTGGGCATCGCCTGCGTCAACCAGGTGGAATTGCAGGCGCTGCGCCAGGACGCGGATGCCGACCTCTCGCGCTACGCCATCGGCGCGCTGCTCGCGCTGGTCGCGGTCGCCTGCTGGACCTGGTATCCGCTGCGCAACGCCGACTGGCTGCGCAACCATCCCGGCCGCAGTCCCCGCACCTGGGCGACCGCGCAGGGGGTGGCCACGCTGCCGCTGGCGCTGGCGGGCTACGCCGTGCTGTGGGCAGGCATGGCGGCCGCGGGCAGTCCGTTCGACATGCCGCTGGGTCCTCGTCCGGACGTCTTTCTGGGACTGATGATCGCCATCGGCCTGTTCGCGTCGTGGCTGGGTACGCTGTGCTGGAACGAAGCCAGCCAGCGGCTGCCGACCGCGCTGGCCGGCCAGCTCATCGTGTTCGAAACACTGGCGGCGCTGGCTTACGCCTTCATGCTGCGCGGCGCCATGCCCGAACCGCTGACGCTGGTCGGGATCGGCTGCCTGATGGTCGGGGTGCTGAAGGCGGTGCGGGTGAAGCCGGAGCCGGTCGCTGCGGCGATGTGATGCCGTAGCCCACCGGCGAAAGCGATCATGCGCTGTTTGGCCGGGCGCAGCTGGCAACCAGACCGCCGCCCGCGCCCCAACATCGCAAAATTATTAGACGTCGTATAATTTTCAACATCGTTTAATAATTTCCCGAACATGCCCGACACCCAGTTCCTTCTTCCCGGCGCGGACGCCACGGACACCGGCCGCCGCGAACGCAAGCGCCAGCAAACGCTCGACCACCTCTCGCAGACCGCCTGGCGCCTGTTCGAAGCACTCGGCTACGACGCCGTCACGATGGAGCAGATTGCCGCGCAGGCCGACGTCTCCAAGGGCACGCTCTACAACCACTTTCCGGTCAAGGAGGCGCTGCTGGCGCAACGCTTCCATGGCGAGCTGGCCGGGGCGCTGACGCAACTATGGCCCGCGTTGCAAACGCTGCCCACCTTCGCCGAACGGCTGACGCGGCTGCTGCATGCGTCGGCGGATTGGGCCGAATCGCACCGCGCTTACCTTGGCCCGTATCTGCGCTACCGCTTTGCCACGATGCACGCAGGCACGCAAAACGACGAGCGCCACCCGCGCAGCGGCCTGCACCGCGTGTTTGCGGCGCTGATCCAGAACGCCCAGGCCGCCCACCAGGCCCGCTCCGACATGGACGCAGAACTGCTGGCCCATCACCTGCAATTCCTCTACCTGGGCGCGCTGCTGCGCTGGCTGGACCAGCCCGGCGCGTCGCTTCAGCAGGAATTCGACGCCGCCATTGCCCTGTTTGTGCATGGCGTGGCGGGGAGCGCCGCGTGAGCGCCCTGGTGCTGGACTGGGCGGCCGCGGCGCAGGCCGGTCCGCAAGCCGCGGGAGGAAAAGGCTGGCAGTTGGGCCGCATGGCGCAATTGGGCGTGCCGGTGCCCGACGGCTTCGTGCTCGCGGCCCAGGCCAGCGCCCAACACCAGTTCGGCCAGGACGTCCCCCCCGCCGTGGCGCACGCCCTATTCCAGGCGCTGCACGCACGCGGCTGGCTGGACCGTCCCCTGGCATTGCGCTCGTCGGCGCCACAAGAGGACTCCGCCGGCGCGTCTTTCGCCGGCATCCATCTGTCGCTCCTGAACGTGCGCGGACCCGAAGCCGCCGTGCAGGCGCTTGGCCGCATCTGGGATTCGCTGTGGACACCGCAGGCGCAGGCGTACCGGCAGCGCCTCGGCCTGCCGATAGACGGTGCGGGCGGCATGGCGGTCGTCGTGATGCCGATGATCGAAGCCCAGGCGTCGGGCATCGCCTTCACCATCGACCCGGCCACGGGCCGCCACGACGAGATGGTCATCCACGCCAATTGGGGCCTGGGTGAATCCCTTGTGAACGGCGAGGCGGACGGCGACGAATACCGCCTGCGTGAAGACTACCTGCGCCAGGCCTGGCCGGTGATTGCGCGGCGCATCGGCGCCAAGCGTCACGCCACGCAGCCCGCCGCCAGCGGCGCGGGCACACACTTGACCGACACGCCCGCCGCACGCGCCGCGCAAGCCGTGCTGACGGTCGCGCAGGCCGAAGCACTGGGCGACATTGCCCGCGATGCGGCCCGGGCGTTGGACTACAGCGGCGCGGCGTACGACCTTGAATGGGCCTGGGACGGCGACCGGTTCTGGATCGTGCAGGCGCGGCCGGTGACCGCGTCGGCGCGCCACACCTATCCCGCGCTGCTGGACCAGCCAGACTACTGGTCGCGCGGCAATACCCGCGAGGTCCTGCCGCATGCCATGTCGGCCCTGGAATGGGATGCGGGCCGCGTCATGGCGCAGCGCATGCTGACCTGCGGCTTCGAGTTGAGCGGCTACGCCACGCTGCCCGGCGTGCCGCTTGCGGCGCTATTCCAGGGACGCGCCTACCTGAATGCCTCGGTCATCCAATGGGTGGGCCATGACGCGCTGGGCGTCAGCCCCCGCGACATGAACGCGTTGCTGGGCGGTGCGCAGCCCGAAATCCGCGTGCCACCGGTCAGCGCCGCGCAGCGCATGCGGCACGGGCTGCGCATCGTGCGCTATCTGCGCCGGGCCGCGCCCCTGCGCCGACAGGCCGCCGCCGACCTGCCCCGGCTTCTGGCCCGCGCGCAGGCATGGCTGGATGCGCCGCTGCCCGCCTCCGACGCCGCCCTGGGCGCGCAGTTGCGCGAACAGTTCCAGACCGTGCTGGCCGCGGATCAATTGTTCTTTTTGCAGGGCTCGGGCGGTGGCGCGCTGTCCAAGCTGCTCGACATGGTGGAAAAGGCCGTGCCCGGCGAAGGCCACGCGCTGACCGCCGCGCTGATGGCGGGCGGGGACCCCAGCGTGACCGCCGAGCAAGGCTATGCGCTCATGGCGCTGGCGCAATGGGCCGAACATGACGCCCAGGCCCTGGCGTGGTTGCGCGCGCCGAACCGCGACGACGCCGCATGGGCAAAGGCACTGCCCGATGACAGTCCGTTCAAAAAGGCTTTTGCCGACTTCCTGCATCGCTACGGCCACCGCGCGGTCTACGAGACCTATTTGCGCAATCCACGTTGGCGCGAGGCGCCCGGCTATCTGCTGGACAGCATCCTGAATCTGATCGGGGCCAATCCCACCGCCCTGCGCGCCCGCCAGGACGACGCCGCGCGGCAGGCGTGGCAACGCGTGCGCCGCGCCTTGCCGTTCTGGCAGCGTCCGCTGGCCGCCAAGCTGCTCACGGCATCCCGTGTGGAAGGCAACCAGCGCGAGGCCGCCCGTAGCGTGCTCGTGGCCTATCTGGCCGTGGCCCGCAAGCGCGCGCTGGAGCTGGGACGCCGCAACGTGGGCCCGAACGGGCTGGCAAACGCCGACGACGTCTTCCATCTGAACGCGGCCGAGATATTTGCGCTGGCGGATGGCCGGATGGATGCCGCGGCGCTGGGCCGGCGCGCCGCCGCAAGACGTGCGCAATTGCAGGTATGGACGGCGCTGCCGGATCTCGACGTCATCACCGAATTCGCCGACCACGCCGCACCGCCCGAGCCGCAAGCCGCGCTTGATGCGGCCGCACCGCGCGATTCCTGGCGGGGCACGCCGGTGGCCGGCGGCCGCGCACGTGGCCGCGCGTTCGTCGCCCGCACGCCGGACGAAGGCCTGTCCATGCCCGCCGGCGGCATTCTGGTCGCGGCATCATCCGATCCCGCGTGGACGCCCCTTTTCCTACGCGCCGGCGCTGTCGTAATGGAGGTCGGCGGCTACCTGTCGCACGCCGCCATCGTGGCACGCGAGTTCGGTGTTCCGGCTGTCGTCAGCGTCCACGGGGTGCTGCAAGGGGTTGCCACGGGCGACATGCTGGAAGTCGATGCCGTGAAAGGCGTCGTCAGCCGGCTGCGGGAGCAAAGCGCGGATTAAGACTGCCTATCCCTGAGCGGCCGTCGCCAGCTCGAACTGAAACACCGCCCCGCCCTCAGCCCCATCCACCAGCCGGATTTCGCTCTGGTGCAGCTGCAGGATGCGCTGCACGATGACCAGCCCCAGCCCCCCGGCCTCGCCCGGCCCGCGGTTCAGCGCCGAGGCCCGCGTGAACAGCCCGGCGCGCAGCGCCTGCGGGATGCCTTCGCCGGAATCGCTGACCCGCACCTGCACCCGGTTGCGCGACAGGCCAAGCTGCAAGGCAATCTGACCGCCCGGCGGGCTATGGCGGATCGCGTTGTCCAGCAGGTTCGTCAGCACGCGTTCGATCAGCCCCAGGTCCGCGCGCACCGGCGGCAGCGCCTGCGCGATGTCCGTGGTCAGATGCTGCTGGCGCGCCTCGGCGGCCAGCTCAAACTTCTGCATCACGTCCTGCACCAGTTCTGGCAGCGAAAACGTCTCGGGCTCCAGCCGCACCAGCCCAGACTCCAGCCGCGCCAGTTCAAAGAGTTCCTGCGCCAGCCGGCCGACCTTGCGGCTTTGCGCCAGCGCGATGTCCAGATAGCGGCGGCGCTCGGCCGGATCGAGCGTCTCGTCCTTTAGCCGCAGCGTTTCCAGATAGCCATGCAGCGACGTCAGCGGCGTGCGCAGGTCGTGCGAAATGTTGGCGACCAGATCGCGGCGCTGCTGGTCCTGCCGCGTCAATTCGCGCCACTGATCCGAGATCCGCCGGCCCATCTGCGCAAACGTGCGCCGCAGCACCGCGATCTCGTCGCCGTTGCGCGCCGCCTGATCGGCCGGCTGTTCCAGCGCGGCCAGCGCCTGGCCGTCGTCGCCGTCAAAGGCGCGCACCGCGCGCGTCAGCGACCGCAACGGCCGCGTGATCAGCGCAAACGCCGCCAAGCCCGCCACCAGCCCCAGCAAGGCCACCAGCGCAATCGACCACAGCGTCGTGCGCAACACCGACGTGCGCGACACGTCCATCGCCAGCGCATCGTGCGCCTGGCCTTGCAGCACCACGTAGACATAGCCCTGTTCGCGGCCATCGACGCGCACCGGCGCCGCGCTGAACACCTTTTGCGCGTCCAGGCTGCGCGGATCGTCGCCCGTGATGGGCAGCATGCCGCCGGCCAGCAGACGCTTGACCGGCGCAAGATCCACCCGCTCGCGCTTGATCTGTCCGGGCGGCGCGGCGTCGCCCACGATGCGGCCATCGTTGGACAGCAGGTAGACCTCCACCGCCGGATTCACGGTCATCAGCATGTCGAACATCGAGCGCACGGCATCCGGCTTCCAGCCGCCCGCGTCCATCAGCTCGGTGGAGCCGGCGATGTGCTGCGCCAGCCCGCTGGACAACCGCTGCACGACCTCCTGCTCGTAGCGCGAGTTGGCCGCGATCTGCAGCCACGCGGACGCGCCGCAGCACGCCAACAGCAGCAGCGCAAAGACGCCGGACAGGCGCTGAGTCAACGTGAAACGCTTCATGGCTGCGCTCCGGGCGCCGCCGCAAACTTGTAGCCGCGGCCCCAGACCGTCAGGATGCGCTGCGGGTTGGACGGGTCGGCCTCGATCTTGGTGCGCAGCCGGTTGATGTGGGTATTGACCGTGTGCTCATAGCCTTCGTGCTGGTAGCCCCACACCTGGTTCAGCAAGTCCATGCGCGAGAACACCTTGTCCGGATGCCGCGCAAAGAAATGCAGCAAATCGAACTCGCGTGGCGTCAGGTCCAGCCGGCGCGCGTCGACATCGACCGTGCGCGCAATCGGATCGATCGACACGCCATGCACGGCCAGGCTGCCCGCGTCCTGGCGCGCATTGCGCTCGATGGCGTCACTGCGGCGCAGCAGCGCCCGCACGCGCGCCACCAGTTCCAGCATCGAAAACGGCTTGGCCAGATAGTCGTCCGCGCCCAGTTCCAGCCCCAGGATACGGTGCACCTCACTGGACCGCGCGCTGGTGATGATGATGGGGATGTAGCGCGCCATCGCGCGGGCCCGCTTGCAGATTTCCAGCCCGTCGATGCCGGGCAGCATCAGGTCCAGCACCAGCGCGTCCCAGCCGCCGTCTTCAAGCAGGCGCATGCCCTCGTTGCCGTCGGCCGCGTGCTCGACCGCGTAGCCCTCGTCCCGCAGATGCAGGCGCAGCAGTTCCGCGATGTGGGCGTCGTCTTCAACTATCAGTACGCGGCGGGGCGTATCCATGGGGCAACCTGGGGCGTGATCAATGCGCCTATTGTCGCCAATCGGCGTGGGGCAAAGTTCACAATTAATTTAACTTTGCGTGAGGACTTCGGTATGGGCCAGGAGGAAGAATGCCTCCATCGACAGCCCACCGGAGACCGCCATGCTGGCCCGACCCGCCCTCAACAATACGCCGCTTGCCACGCCGGCGCCCGCGCTGTCGCCCGTCGCGCCACAGTCCGCCGCCCCCGAGTCCGACGCGAAAAAACGGGCCCGCCAGCCGGTGCCTCCGGCTATTTCCCCCGTCATCCACCCCCGCTGGCTGCGCGTCACGCACTGGTTGAACGCGCTGGCCGTCGTCGTCATGATCATGAGCGGCTGGCGCATCTACAACGCCGCGCCGTTCTTCGACTTCACCTTTCCCAACGGCATCACGCTGGGCGGTTGGCTGGGCGGCGCGCTGCAATGGCACTTTGCCGGCATGTGGCTGCTGTTTTTCAATGGCCTGCTGTACCTGGCGCTGAACGTCGCAACCGGCCGCCTCTGGCGCAAATTCCTGCCGGTCAGCCCCGGCGGCGTGGTCCGCGACCTGCTGGCCGCGCTGCGCGGCCGACTCTCGCACGCCGACCCGCGCCGCTACAACCAGGTGCAGCGCCTGGCCTACCTCTTCGTCATGGCCGACATCGCCGTGCTGATCCTGTCCGGGCTCGTGCTGTGGAAGTCCGTGCAATTCGACCTGCTGCGCGACCTGATGGGCGGCTACGAGGCCGCACGGCGCGTGCATTTCTTTGCGATGGCCCTGCTGGCTGGCTTTGTCGCCGTGCACCTGGCGATGGTCGCCCTGGTGCCCCGCAGCCTGCTCACCATGATCCGCGGCAAATAAGGAACCCGCCATGACCGAAAAACGCCGCCTCCTGCCAAGTCTGGACGCATCCGCCATCCTGCGCGAAGCCGGAAAACTGCTGGACAAGCGCGTCGAGCAACCCTCGCGCCGCGCCTTCCTGCGCCGCGGCCTGACGCTGGGCGGCCTGGCCATGCTGTCCGGATGCTCGCTGTCCGACGACGAAAGCGTCGAACAGGCGCTGTCGGCCGTCTCCCGCTTCAATGACCGCGTGCAGGGCTGGATCTTCGACCCAGCCAAGCTGGCGCCGACCTATCCCGAGTCCATGATCACGCGGCCATTTCCCTTCAATGCCTTCTACGGCATCGACGACGTGCCGCAGGTGGACGAGGCATCGTTCCGGCTGGAAGTCACCGGCATGGTGGCCGACAAGCGCCGCTGGCGGCTCGACGAGCTGCGCGCCATGGCGCAGGTCGACCAGGTCACGCGGCACATCTGCGTCGAAGGCTGGAGCGCCATCGGCAAATGGGGCGGCGTGCCGTTCTCCACGTTCTTGAAGCGCGTGGGCGCCGACCTGTCCGCCAAGTACGTCGGCTTCAAGTGCGCCGACGACTACTACACCAGCATCGACATGCCCACCGCGCTGCACCCGCAGACCATCCTGGCCCTGACGTACGACGGCCGGACGCTGCCCCCCGAATACGGCTTTCCCATGAAGCTGCGCATGCCCACCAAGCTTGGCTACAAGAACCCCAAGCATATCCAGGCGATTTTCGTCACCAACACCTACCCGGGCGGTTACTGGGAGGACCAGGGCTACAACTGGTTCGGCGGCAGCTAGGTGATTTCCCGCTTTTTTCCACTGTCAAAAGGAACGCATCATGAACAAACTCACCACCGCCGCATTGTCCCTGTGCCTGGCCCTCGGGGCCACTGCCGTCCACGCCGCCGACACCATGGGGAAGGACGGCATGAGCAAGAACAGCATGTCGAAGGACGCGCCGGCGCAGGACGGCATGAAGAAGGACTCGATGGGCAAGGACGGCATGTCGCACGACGGCATGAAGAAGGACTCCATGTCGCGCGATGGCATGTCGAAGGGGTCAATGTCGAAGGACTCCATGTCCCGCGATTCGATGTCGAAGGGGTCCATGTCGAAGGACTCCATGTCGAAAGGCGGCATGTCGAAGGACGGGATGAGCAAGGACGGCATGCAAAAGTGAACCCGCGCCGGGGCCGCGTCCGCCGGCCCCTGGCTCGAACAAACCCGCACGGAACCCGCCATGAACCTCACACGCAGACACTTCCTTGGCCTGGGCGGCGCCGCGGCAGCCGCCGTTGGCATCGCCCCGCTGCTGGTCACGCGCAGCGGCTCGGCGCAAGCCGCCGAGCCCGCCGCCACCTTCCCCTACACGCTCACCGACGCCCAATGGCGCGAGCGCCTGACGCGCGAGCAATATCAGGTGCTGCGCCGCGACGGCACGGAGCGGCCCTACTCCAGCCCGCTCAACGACGAGCACGGCAAAGGCACGTTCGCCTGCGCCGGCTGCGAACACCCCTTGTTTTCCTCGTCGACCAAATTTGACAGCGGCACCGGCTGGCCCAGCTTCTGGCAGCCCCTGCCCAGCGCCGTCGGCGAAACCCGCGACCGCAGCTTCGGCATGACCCGCACCGCCGTGCATTGCGCCAACTGCGGCGGCCACCTGGGCCACGTGTTCGACGACGGCCCCCGCCCCACCGGCCTGCGCTACTGCATGAACGGCGTGGCGATGACTTTCGCCCCGCAAGCCTGATTCGCCACCGCATCGCTATAAGGACCCGACACCATGTCCACGCACCCCACCCTGCGCCGCCTCTGCGCCGTGCTTGCCACCGCAGGCGGCCTGATCGCTTCGACCGCCGCCCCCGCCGCGGAACGCGCCTTCATCATTCCCCCGCCCGCCGAGCAACAGCCCGCCAATGCGGCAACGGCAACCGCCACGCAGGAAAAAGCCGTCATCGCCGGCGGCTGCTTCTGGGGCGTGCAAGCCGTCTTCCAACACGTCAAGGGCGTCAGCAACGCCGTGTCCGGCTACGCCGGCGGCCAAGCCAACACCGCCAACTACAACGCCGTCAGCGGCGGACGCACCGGCCACGCGGAAGCGGTGGAAATCACCTACGACCCCAAACAGGTCAGCTACGGGCAGTTGCTGCAGATCTATTTCTCGGTCGCGCATGACCCGACCCAGCTCAACCGCCAGGGGCCGGATCACGGCACGCAGTACCGTTCGGCCGTGTTTCCCGCCAATGACAGCCAGCGCAAGGTGGCCGAGGCGTACATCGCGCAGTTGAATAAAACGGGGGTGTATCCGAAGGCGCTGGCCACCACCATCGAACCGCTGCAGGCGTTTTATCCCGCGGAGGATTACCACCAGGACTATCTGGTGCGGAACCCGAACAGTATGTACATCGTGATCAACGATGTGCCGAAGGTGGAGAATCTGGCGAAGACGTTTCCGGATTCGTGGCGGGATAAGCCGGTATTGGTGAGCGCGAAGGAGAAATAGCCGCGTTGTTCTGAACCCAGGCGCAATGACACAAATAGCCATAAGGTTGGTCGTTACTTCGTGCGTTAACTCCTTTTAGGGATTCGTAGAATCGACTGCTGGATCAGGCTGGCTCAACAGTCGGACTGCTTTTTCAGTGATTGGAAATATTTAGGAGGGCGATTCGTTTTATGGACATTTCCAAAGGCATATCTCTAACGACAAAGTCGCGCAGCATTGCGGACCTGAATCTTCCGCTGGTCAAACCGTCCGCCAACTTTGCTCATAATTTGGAGGCTTCCGCTGAAGCGCTGCGTAAAGCGGAAGCAGTAGAACGAGGCATGGCTCGCATTCAAGCCGATAACTCGCCCCAGAATGCAGTCAAGGTTGTTATGAAGGGCGACCAGCGCGTTGCGACAATTTATAAGTCCGGCGTCATAGAGATTACCGACCAATACGCCGAACAACTGAAAGGGCTGGATCTTCCGAGTGATGCCTCTAACAATTTGGGAACGATTCGTGCGGGACTAATAGCCAAGGCTGTGGGCGGGGAGATCTTGGATTTAAAGACAACTTCCGCTGCCGCTTCGCAATCTCGGTTTTCAGTAACGGCGTAGATTAGAACCCGTTGAATTGATCTTTGATGTGCAACCCGTCTCACGTAGGTTGACACCTACGGGACTGCATCGGTAGCCAGGTACGACCTCGACACCCAATGAACTTCATTGGGTGTGCTGCATTGTGTCGACTGCGGCGGTCGCGCCAGCAGTAAATATTCCATCGCCTGCGTCCGGCAATACCTCGCCCTCCCCCGAGCGGAGTAAAATCCGCCCCCCATGCGCTTTTCCGACTTCACCCATCGCCTCACCGCCCTAGGCGCCCTGCCCGTTCACCGTGGCCGGGTCGTGCGCGTCTGGCTGAACGGGCAGGCGCTCGATACCGGGACGCGGCGGCGTAGCGCCGAGCACTTCCTGCCTCTCGCGCTGCGCGATGCCATTCCCGCCTTGACGTCGGAACTGGACGGCCTTGCCCAAATACGCTCCGAACACGCCGGCAGCGACGGCTCGCGATTGCTTGTCGAGCTGGCCGACGGGCAGATGGTCGAAAGCGTGCTGCTGCCGCGCGACGGGCTTTGCGTTTCCACGCAGGTGGGCTGCGCGGTCGGCTGCCGCTTCTGCATGACCGGCAAGAGCGGCCTGATCCGTCAGGTCACGAGCATGGAAATCCTGGCGCAAGTGGTGCTGGCGCGGCGTCAGCGTGCGGTAAAGAAGGTTGTCTTCATGGGCATGGGTGAACCTGCGCACAACCTGGACAACGTGCTCGAAGCCATCGACCTGCTCGGCACGGAAGGCAATATCGGCCACAAGAATCTCGTGTTCTCGACCGTGGGCGACCAGCGTGTGTTCGACGCCCTGCCGAAACAACGCGTCAAACCCGCGCTGGCGTTGTCGCTGCACACGACCAAAGCCGATCTGCGCGAACATCTGCTGCCGCGCGCGCCGAAGATCGCGCCCGAAGCCCTGATTGAACTGGGCGAGCAATACGCTCGCGACACCGATTACCCGATCCAGTATCAATGGACCCTGCTCAAGGGCATCAACGACGGCGACGACGAACTCGATGCCGTCGTGCGGCTGCTCAAGGGCAAGTACGGCGTCCTGAACGTCATCCCTTTCAATAGCCTCGAAGGCGATGACTACCAGCGCCCTGATGCAGAGCGTATCCGCGAGATCGTCCGCTATCTGCACGGCCGTGGCGTGCTGGCCAAGGTCAGGAACAGCGCCGGACAGGACGTGGAAGGCGGCTGTGGCCAGTTGCGCGCTCGCGCCGTGGGCGCGGCGCAGGTGGTTGAACTGCGGCGCAAGCCAGCCTCATCTGCCCGTGCCGATAACCGGCACGCGGATGCGGCCCGCATCACCCTGTAGCCGCCGGCACCGCCTTCAGCAACGCGCTTTGTTGAACCGCGTCAAACCATCACACCTGCGCCCGCAGCCACTCCGCCACCGCCTGCACGGCCACCGACACGTCCCGCTCGCCAAACATCGCCAGGTGATACGTGTGCCCGTCGATTTCGGGCCCGAACGGCTGCACCAGATGCCCGGCCCGCAATTCATCGTCCACCAGCGCCAAGCTGACCAACGCTATCCCGTGCCCCGCCACGGCCGCCTGTATCGCGTGGCCTTCATCTGAAAACCGCAACTGCCCGCCCTCGGGCGGCAGCGGGCGCCCAGCTATTGAAAACCAGCGCTCCCACGTTGGATTCTCGGGTTGCGCGCGTTTCCAGTCGAAGCGGATCAGCGGCACCCGCGCCAGATCGTCCGGCGACACGACGCCCAGGCGCGGATTGGCGACCGGGGCGAACCGGTCGGTGAACAGCGGTTGCGTCACCAGTCCGGGATACGGCCCGCGGCCATAGCGGATGGCGATGTCGACCGTGGACGAGCGCAGGTCAACGAGGTCGTCGGTGGCCTGCAATTGCAGGTCGATATCGGGATGCAGGCGGCGGAAATCGGCCATGCGCGGGACCAGCCACTTCACGGTAAAGGCGTTGGTTGCCGAGATGCTGACTTGCGCCCGCGTGCGCTGCTGCGTCAGGCGCGCCAAGGTGGCCTCGAACTTGTCAAAGCCGTCGCGTAGCACGGGATATAGCTGCGCCCCGGTTTCGGTCAGCGTGACCTTGCGCACCTGGCGGTCGAACAGCGCGAGGCCGGTGCCCGCCTCCAGCGCACGGATCTGGTGGCTGACGGCGGTCGGGGTGACGGCGAGTTCCTCGGCAGCGGCCTTGAAGCTGCCCAGGCGGGCGGCGGCTTCGAAGGCACGGAGCGCGGACAGCGGAAGGGATCGGCGTTGCATTGGCGGCGGGTACATGGATGAGTTTTTCTCGTCTTATAGCTGACAAACGAACCTTTGTCACCGTTTCGCCGCGACTCTACATTCTCTTCACCGGCCGGCTCCCTACTAATCCACCCCACCGGCCATAGATGAAGGAATTCGCATCATGCTCAAACAAGTCATCACCCAGCCCGACAACTACGCGCCCTTCCTGCTGTCGCAGGGCATCCAGTTCGGCAATCTGCTGTTCATCTCGGGTCAGGCCGGCGCCGCCGACGACGGAAAGATCGTGGACGGCGGGTTTCTCGCACAGGGCGAACAGGCTTTCCAGAACCTGCGCCGTGCGCTGGAAGCCGGCGGCTCCAGCCTGAAAGACGTCATCAAGGTCACGATCTTCGTCACCGACATGGGGCATTTCGACGACGTGGTGGCGCTGCGCCGAAAGTTCTTCTCGGCGCCCTACCCGGCTGACACCATTGCGGAGATCAAGGCCCTGTATGACCCGGCCGCGATGATCGAAATCGAGGCCATCGCCGCGGTCCGCCAACCGGAGGGCAAGTGAGATGACCACGCTACTTAATCGTCTGCAGCACGACGCGCCGACGCCCCCCGCCACGCTGTTCACGCCGCTGCGCGTGGGCGCGCTGAACCTGCCCAACCGGCTGGCCGTCGCCCCCATGACACGCGTCAGCGCCACGGCGGACGGCCACGCCACCGCGCAGATGGCCCAGTATTACGAGGCTTTCGCCGCCGGCGGCTTTGGCCTGGTGATCACCGAAGGCATCTATACGGACAAGGCCCATGCGCAAGGCTACCTGTTCCAGCCCGGTCTGGCGGACGACGCGCAGCGCGAGGCCTGGCGGCCGGTGGTGGACCGGGTGCATGCGCGGGGTGGACGCATCATTGCGCAGCTCATGCATGCGGGCGCGCTGTCGCAGGGCAATCCGCATCGGTCCGGGACCAAGGGACCTTCGGCGGTGCAGCCGGCCGGACAGCAGATGACCTTCTACCGCGGCCAGGGGCCGTACCGGATGCCGGAAGCGATGACGATCGATGAGATCGCCGAGGCAGTCGACGGCTTTGCGCGGGCGGCGCGCCGGGCGCAGGAGGCTGGGTTTGACGGCGTGGAGATACACGGCGCCAACGGCTACCTGCTGGACCAGTTTCTTGGCGCCCACACCAATCTGCGCGAGGATCGTTACGGCGGCAGCATGGACAACCGCCTGCGTCTGACTCTGGACGTGATCCAGGCGGTGCGGCAGTCGACGCCGGCGGGCCTTGTCGTGGGCGTGCGCAGCTCGCAGGGCAAGGTCAACGACTTCACCCACAAGTGGCCGGGCGGCCAGGACGAGGCCGCACGGATCTTCGGCACACTGGGCGCGCAGCCCATCGATTACCTGCACACCACCGAGTTCGAGGCCTGGCGTCCTGCGTTCGGGGAGGACGGCCCCAGTCTGGCGGCGCTGGCGCGCAGGCATGTCTCCGTGCCGGTGCTGGCTAATGGGTCGCTGCATGACGTGGCGCGGGCCGAAGGCTTGATGGCCCGGCAAGAGGCGGACTTCGTTTCGCTGGGACGCGGCGCGCTCACGCATGCCGACTGGCCGGCCAGACTGCACGCCGGCAAGCCGCAGGGGGAATTCGACCGCGGCCTGCTTGCGCCGATTGCCGACCTGGACAACGCGGTCCGCCATCGCGCGCAGGTTCAACCTGCCTGATCGGTGGGCGAAATCCCGTGGACGAGGTGTTGACCCAGCGCCCCGTCCCGGCCCCGCCGGCGGCGGATCAGCCCGCCCGCCGCAAGGACTGAAAGATCCAGGTCCCGATGCCGGTGATCGCTGCGTCGCCGTGCGCCATCCCCATCACCTGCAACCCCAGCGGCAAGCCATCGACCGCCATCAACGGCACGTTGATCGCGGGCGCGCCCAGCAGTGACGACGCGCACGCAAACGAGACGTCACCCGTCGGGTACTTGCTGTCGCGGATGTCGGCGGCGATGGGCGCCGCGCCGCAGGCATTCAGGCTGACGAGCGCATCGCATTGCGTGGCCAGGGCCGCCAGGCACTGGCGCGCGTGCTCGCGCAGCAGCAGGCATTCGCGGTACTCGGCCAGCGTCATGCCGCGCCCGCTTTCAAGTTGCCGCACCAGGCTGGGACCCAGCGTATTGGGATGGTTGGCGACCAGATTGGCCAGCGACCAGCGCTGCTCCCACGAGATCAACCGCAGCGACAGGGGTGCCGCCTGCGAGATGGCGCGCTCCAGCGCGTCGACCAGCGGCGAGTCGCCACGCCGGATGATCGTCACGCCTTGCCCGGACAGCGCCTCCAGGCTGGCCTCAAACGCCGCGCGGGCATTCGGTTCCGCGCGCGCCCAGCCCTCGGTTTCCAACGCGACCAGCCGCGTGGGTTTTTGGGCCGAGGGCGGATGCAGCGGACCATACAAGCCCGGATGCCCCGGGTCGCCGCCCGCGCGCTGGGCGATTTCCGCAGCCGCCGTCCACATGTCCTCGACGGAATTGGCATGGATGCCGATGTGGGCCTGGCTAAGGCCCAGACGTTCGCCACGATTGAGCGCGCCGAACGTCGGCTTCAAGGCCCAATTGCCGTTGTAGCTGGCCGGCCGCAGCACGGAGCCCACGAGCTGCGAGCCGATGGCCATGGGCACCATGTTGGCGCCCACGACGGCGCCCGACCCGCTGGACGATCCGCCCGGCGTTCGGCGGGGGTCGAACGGATTGGTCGTCGGACCGGGGTCGAGAAACCCCAGCGCCGTCGTGACCGTCTTGCCCAGGATGATGGCGCCGGCGTCGCGCAGCGCGCGCACCACGGCGCTGTCGTTCTTGGGGAAGTTGCCGTCGAACGCCGCGCAGCCCATTTGCGTGGGCATGTCGCGCGTTTCGATCAGGTCCTTGATGCCGACGGGCATGCCGTCGATCGCCGACAGCGGGTGGCCGTCGCGGTAGCGCTGGACGCTGGCGTCGGCGGCGGCGCGGGCGCCCGCTTCGTTCAGGACGACCCAACCCTTGAGCTGGCCCTCCCGCGCGGCAATCACTTCCAGGCAGCGTTCCAGGTAATCGCGTGGCGTGTCGCGGCGTTCGGCAAAGTTGGCGCGGGCGTCATGAAACGTCAGCGCGGTGTGGGTGCTGGGATCGTAGGTCAAGGTGTGGCTCCGATGTCTTATTCGCTGCTTTTATTCGCTGCTTTTGATGCCGAGGGTCCGAATCAATGCGCTCCATCGGGCATATTCGGCGCGGAAGAACGTATCGAACTCGGCCGGCGTGCCCGGCTGCACCAGCAGATTGATGCCCTTCAGGCGTTCCTGGATCGCGGGCTCGGCCAGCACCTCGTTCAGGTCGCGGTTGATCTTCACCTTGATGTCGTCGGGAATGCCGGCGGGCGCGAACAGTCCGTACCAGGCCTCCAACCGCAGCCCCGGCAGGCCCGCCTCGGCCGCAGCGGGCACGGCGGGCAAGGCCTCCAGACGCTGCGGCGACGCCACGGCGTAGGCGTTGAGCCTGCCGGCCTTTACGTGGTTGATGACGTTGCCCGAGGCGAACTGCACCAGCAGATCGACCTCGCCGCCGATGGCAGCCATCGACGCCTCCAACGCCCCGCGATAAGGCACGTGCATCACGTCCACGCCGGCCTCGCGCTTGAAGATCTCGGTGAACAGCTGCAGCGACGATCCCGAGCCGTTGGACGCGTAGGTGTACTTGCCCGGTTCGGCGCGAAAGCGTTTGATCAGCGTGGCCAGATCGGCATCGTCGATGCCCGGGCGCGTGAGGACCAGCACCGGCAGGCTGCCGATCTTGCCGATGCGCGCCAGGCCGTTCTCGACATCCAGCTTGGCGTTGGGGTTCAAGGCCGGCAGCGTGGCCAGTTCGTTGAAGGTCAGCATCAAGGTGTAGCCGTCGGGCTTGGCCCGGGCCACGTAGTCGGCGCCGATGAGCGTGCCCGCACCCGGCTTGTTCTCCACCACGACAGGCTGCCCCCAGCGTTCGGCAAGCCGCGGGCCGATCAGGCGGGCCAGGATGTCGGCGGTTCCGCCCGGCGTGGTCGGCACCACGATGCTGACGGGACGCTGCGGATAGCCGGCGGCCGTTGCGGGTCCGGCCAGCACTGCGGCGCCGCAGAGGGCAACGATTCCGATCCGTCGAGCCAATGTTCTAAACATGGATTTCCCCTTATGGCTGTTTCTTTTGGCTGTTCTGTGGCTGTTCTTGCACCGCGAAGTCGGGGCGGCCGTGCCATCTTGGGCGTTTGGGCATCAGGGTTCAAACGACTTTATCTATGGCACACTTAACTTTTTGTTAACTGAACCACCCCGATGACCGCCCTGCCTCCGCTCAATGCGCTGCGCTGTTTCGAGGTTGTCGGCCGCTTGGGCAGCATCACCAGCGCGGCCGAAGAACTCAGCGTGACGCCCGCCGCCGTCAGCCGCCAGATCCGCCTGCTGGAAGAACATCTGGGACTTCGGCTCTTCCTGCGCCAGCACCGCCGCATCGTGCTGACCTCGATGGGCGCGGGGTATCACGCCGATATCGCGCGCCTGTTCGGCGGGCTGCAGCGCGCCACGTCCGAACTGAGCGAGCGCTCCCGCCGGCGCCAGTTCGTCATCAAGGCGCCGCACAGCGTGGCCATGCGTTGGCTGCTGCCACGCCTTTCCGGGTTTCACCGCCAGTATCCCGACATCGACGTCAAGCTCCACACAGCCGTGGACGCGCCGGACTTCGAACGCGAGGAAGTGGACGCCGGCATCTGCATGGGCGATGGCCGCTGGCGGGGTCTCGTCAGCCACAAGCTGATGGTCAATGAGTTGCTGCCGGTCTGCATCCCCGACAAATGCGCCCGGCTGCGCACGCCCGCGGACCTGAAAGGCGAGATCCTGCTGCATACGCTGGCGCGGCCCGACTACTGGGAAATCTGGCTGCGGGCGGCCGGCCTGACAGAGATCGATGTGTCGCGCGGTTTGCGCTACGAATCCTCCGCGCTGGCCTACGAGGCCGCGTTGGAAGGGTACGGCGTGGCCATTGCGCAAAAGCCCCTGGTGCAGAAGGAACTGGACGAAGGCCGGCTGGTTGCGCCGTTCGACCTGACGGTGGATCTGGGCGCGCAGAGCTATTACTTCGTGCTGCCGCCGGAGGA
Organism: Achromobacter spanius; assembly: GCF_002966795.1. Classification (GTDB taxonomy): domain Bacteria; phylum Pseudomonadota; class Gammaproteobacteria; order Burkholderiales; family Burkholderiaceae_B; genus Achromobacter; species Achromobacter spanius_D. The sequence goes on along the minus strand of NZ_CP023270.1, from coordinate 2,687,239 downwards.
CTACCGCAGGCCCTCGCCCGAGCTCACGCAGTTTCGTGCCTGGGCCGAGTCGTGCGCGATCTAGCGGGCGCGGCAAAGGCGTACGGCCGCAGCCGCCGCGGCGCGCCCCGGCCTGCGTGACAACCGTCCCACCCGTGCCACCCGCCCTGCCCGCGCATTAGGCTACAGTGCAGGGCCGCCCTCAAGGCCTGCGGCATCATCGCCGCGCATCAACGAATCCAGGAGCAGTACCGCAGTGAACGACACTTCCACGCCGGACACCGACATTTCCGACGCGCCCAAGGAACAGGAAGCCAGGCTCTGGCGCGACGACGGCTGGACCGCGCGCGTCATCAAGAACGAAGACGACGACGGCTGGGCCGTCGAAATGACCAAGGACGGAGAGGCCGAACCCGCCCTGGTGGGCCCCTGGACCATGGGCCGCGACAAGAAGAACCCGAAACCGCTCGACTCGCCTGCTTTCATCACGCTGGTCAAGACCGCCAACGAAGTCCTGCGCCGCCACGAACAGCAATTGCACGCCACGCTGCACAAGAGCGTAAAGATCGACACCGACGATGGCCGCCTGACCATCAAGCTGGACATCGTGCCCGACGAGGACGAACCCTATGCCACGCTCAGCGCCTACGACGAATTCGGCGATCAGCTCGCGCAGATCCGCGTGCCGCCGACGTACAAGCTGAACGTGCAGCGCGCGTCGGAATGGGCGGCGGGCGGGTTCGCCAGGCAGAGCTGATATCCGCGGCCTGTGAAAGCACCATCTGAGCACGCGCCACAGCGTGCTCAGGCGGGCGGCTGCCGAGTCGTGCGCTGCCGCTTGTCGCCACATCGCGGCTTCTCTTAGAATGCGGATGATTCTCATTTTTCACGGTGCCGGTATTCTCCAGCCCCGCGACGCGCTGGAGGACAGGATGTCCGCGACTGAGTTTGCAGTGCCGCAACAGGGCATCGATGTCCTGTACGCGAATCACCATGGCTGGCTGAAAGGATGGCTGCGGCGGCGGCTGGGCAATTCATCCGATGCCGCCGATCTTGCGCACGACACCTTCATGCGCCTCCTGGTCCGCGGCGACACCGTCGAGGTGCGCGAGCCGCGCGCGCTGCTCACCACCGTGGCCCAAGGCGTGGTGTCCAATTTCATGCGGCGCCGCAGGATCGAAGAAGCCTACCTGGCCACCCTGGCCGACTTGCCCGAGCTTGAAACACCCGGCCCCGAAACGCGCGCCATCCTGCTTGAAACCCTGGTCGAACTGGACCGCCGCCTGGATACGCTGGCCGCTCCCGTGCGCCGGGCGTTCCTGCTGTCTCAGTTGGAAGGCATGAAACAGGCCGACATCGCCGCCACGCTGAACGTCTCCCTGGCCACCGTGCAGCGCCATATCGCGAAAGCCGCGCACCTTTGCTTCTTCGGCGCCTGAGCATCGGCACGGCCGCAGCCCCCTGTTCCAAGAACGCCCCCTTACTCATGCCCAACTCGCCCGCGGACTCGAGCCCGACGGCCTTCCCCCAGCTTGAGGGCCCGCCCTTGCCCGCCAGCGTCAGTCTGCGCGCCGTGGACTGGCTGGTCGCCCTGCAGGCGCCCGACGCCAGCGACGCCACGCGCGAGGCCTGCCGGCGCTGGCGCGAGGCAGACCCCGACCACGAGCGCGCCTGGCGGCACATCGAGACCTTTGGCCAGCAACTGCGCGGATTGAACACGCCGCTCGTACGCGGCGCGCTGACGCGCGAGAGCCGGAGCCGTCCCGCGCGGCGCCAGGCCGTCAAGGCGCTGGCGGTGGCGCTGTTTGCCGGCGGCGGCGCCTGGCTGGCGCGCGATAACCTGTGGCGCAGCTGGCAGGACTGGCAGTCCGATCACCACACCGCGGCCGGAGAACGCACGAGCATCCTGCTGGCCGACGCCAGCCGCATCGACCTGGACACGGCAAGCGCCATCGATGTCCGGTTTGACGGCTCGCAGCGCCTGGTCCGCCTGCTGCACGGCCAGATCCTGATCGCCACCGCGCCCGACCCGGCATCCCAGGCCGGGCGCCCTGCCCGTCCTTTTCTGGTGGAAACGGCGCAAGGCCGCGTGCGGGCCCTGGGCACTCGCTACAGCGTGCGCCAGTTCCCAGGCCGCAGCCACGTCGCGGTGTTCGAGGGCGCCGTGGAAATTCGCCCCGAACACCAAGCGGATGCGCCGCGCGTCATTCACGCGGGCGAACAGGCGTCGTTCACCCGCGACGCCGTCGGCCTCACGCGGGCGGCGGACCCGCGCGATGCGTCATGGTCCGTGGGCATGCTGGTTGCGCAGGACATGCCGCTGTCCGACTTCATTGCGGAGCTTGCCCGGTATATGCCCGGCCGGCTGGCCTGCGACCCCGATGCCGGCCGCTTGAAGGTCTCGGGCATCTATCCGCTGGACGACACCGACCGGGTGCTGGACATGCTGCGGCGGACGCATCCGATCGACGTCGACCAGGTGACGCGCTATTGGATCACCGTGCGCCTGCGCGGCGCCTAGCGCCGCGGCGCGCATCGGCCCCAAAAATTTTTCGCGCCAACATGAGGGGTTTCCGTTTCCCAAGTGGCAAACCTAGTAGAAGCCACATTTTTTCAACCGGAAACCGGACCATTCATGCACTCCCGTCAGTCTCGGCGCGCCGCGCGCCTCATCGCACGCAATACCCTCGCGCTGGCGGCAAGCCGCGCCCTCTGGCTCACGGCATCGGGCATCGCCCTGTCGGCCGGGACGAATGCCGTACACGCCCAGGCCGGCGCGAAAAGCTACGCGATCCCCGCCGGGTCGCTGGAAAGCGCCCTGACCCGCTACGCCCTCGAAAGCGGTTTGATGTTGTCCTATTCGGGCAGCGACATCGCGGGCAAGCGCAGTCCCGGCTTGCAGGGCAGCTTTGACGCGCCCGAGGCGCTGGCCCGGTTGCTGACCGGCACCGGACTGGCTGCCCGGCCACAGCCGAATGGCGGCTACATCCTGCGTCCGGTGCCCGGCAGTCAGCCGGGCCAGGATGCCGCGCAGACGCTACCCGCGGTGACGGTGACAGGCGCTGCCGAAGAATCCGCCTTCGGCCCGGTGCAAGGATTTGTGGCCCGGCGCAGCGCAACGGCCACCAAGACGGACACGGCGCTGCATGAAACGCCCCAGTCCGTGTCGGTGATTCCGCGCGACCAGGTCATCGCGCAGGCGGCGGACTCGCTGGACCAGGCACTGGGCTACACCGCCAGCGTCCAGTCGCTGGAAGGCGGGGCGCTCAGGCACATCGGCACGGGCTTCACGATCCGTGGCTTCAACGTTACCGGCGCGGCCCCGCTGTACCTGAACGGCACCAAGTTCCCCATCAACTCGCTCAGCGGCGCCATCGAGCCCTACAACTTCGAACGCATCGAGCTGCTCAAGGGACCGGCCTCGATCCTGTACGGCCAGGCCGCGCCCGGCGGGATCATCAACCTGGTCAGCAAGCGCCCCACGGCGGAGCCGCTGCGCGAGATCGAATTGCAGACCGGAAGCTGGAACAAGAAGCAGATCGCGATGGACCTGGGCGGTCCGGTCACCGAGGACGGCAATGTCCGCTATCGCCTGACCGGACTGGCGCGCAACAGCGACAGCATGGTCGACTACATCAACAACGACCGCACCTCGCTGGCCGGCGCGCTGGAGTGGCAGATCAGCAATGCCACGCTGATCACGTTCCTGGCCAGCTACAGCCGCACCGATAGCCCATACGATGTGGGCAAACCTCTGGAAGGCACCCTGCTGCCCAACCCCAATGGCCGCATTTCGCGCACGCGCTTCGTTGGCGAACCGGACTTCGACCGCTATGTCACGAAGGGCGCCACGCTGGGCTACCTGCTCGAACACAAGCTGAACGACGACTGGAAGGTGCGCCAGAATCTGCTGACCTACAAGCAGCGGGCCGACAATCAGTACGCCGGGGTAGACACGCGCGTGGACGCGTCGGACCCGGCCCTGGCCACCCGCTATGCCCTGACGCGGTACGACACCGACAAGGGGCTGGCCGTGGACAACCAATTGCTGGGAAAGCTGCGCCACGGCAGCTTTGAACACACGCTGCTGTTCGGCATCGACTGGAGCAAGAACGAGTTCTCGCGTTCCCAGAAATCCGGCTCCATCGCGCCGCTGAACCTGTACCACCCCGTCTATGGCGCCCGGCCGGACCTCGGCCCCACCGGTTATGGCGAAGACAGCACGCGCCAACTGGGCTTCTACGCGCAGGACCAGATCAAGTTCAACGAACGCTGGATCGCGCTGCTGGGCGGGCGCTACGACTCCGTGCGTACCGAGTCGACCCCGGGCACGGGCGCACAGAACTCCCACGCCTTCACGCCGCGCGTCGGCCTGATGTACCTGTTCGACAATGGCTTGGCGCCCTATTACAGCTACAGCAAGTCGTTCCAGCCCGTGACGGGACTGGACTTCGCCGCCAATCCCTTCAAGCCGACCACGGGCGTGCAGCACGAGATCGGATTGAAATACGAACCAAAGGGCGTGGATGCGTCGATCACGTTCGCGCTCTACGAAATCACCCAACGCAATGTCCTGACCGGCGACCCCAACCACGTGGGGTTCCTGGTGCAGACGGGCGAAGTCCGCTCGAAAGGCGCGGAAATCGAGGCCCGGGCCAGCCTGAACCGCCAACTGGATCTGGTGGCCGCCCTGGCAACGACGGACGCGCGCGTGGTCAAGAGCAATTTCGGCAACGAAGGATCGCGGCCCGAATCGGTCCCGCGCAACATGGCATCGCTCTGGATGGATTACCGGTTTTCGTCCGTGCCGGGCCTGAGCGCGGGCGTGGGCGTGCGCTATGTGGGCCGCCAGGAAATCAACGAATTACCGATTCCGTCGTACACCACGTACGACGCCGCGGTGCGCTATCAACTGGACAAGTGGCAGTTCGCGCTGAACGTGAAGAACCTGGCCAACAAGACCTATGTGGCCGCTTGCCCCTACACCTGCTATTACGGCGACGAGCGCAACATCACGCTGACGGCGCGCGTCAACTGGTAGGCCGCGTTCGTGTCGCATTTGGGATAGCCGCGCTGTCGCATCCTGGTTTGGCCCTGGCGGCTGCGATCCATAGACTTGGGTTTGCCGACTGACGCGGGCCAAGAGAACACCACGCCCAGCAAGTTCCCCCCGCGTCCACGGCCCCGGCTTCACCAAGAAAGCCGTGAATCGCTCAGATTGCAAAGAAGGGGAAACATGCAAACCACCGAGTACGAGCGCCTGGACGGCCTTGCTCTGGCCACATTGCTTGAACGCGGCGAAGTCTCGTCCGCAGAACTCATGGATTGCGCCATCAAGTTGGCCGAGCAGCGCAATCCCGTCCTGAACGCCCTCACCTATCCGCGCTACGAAGAATCGCGCGGCATCGCCGCCGGATGGACGCCGCGCGGCCCGTTTCGCGGCATTCCCTTCCTGCTGAAGGACTCCGGCTTCGCCCACAAGCGATTTCCGTCAAGCATCGGCTCGGCGTTGTTCAACGATTCGACCTACGCCTACGCGGCCACCGTCGCCGACCGTTTTGAGGCGGCGGGCCTGATCCCGTTCGCGCGCACCACCGTTCCCGAACTGTGCATGGCGGGCACCACCGAGGCCGTGCGTAACGGCGGCGCCACGCCCAATCCCTGGGACCGGACCCGCTCCGCGGGCGGCTCCAGCGGCGGCGCCGCATCCGCCGTCGCCGCGCGCATCGTGCCCGTCGCCCACGGCAGCGACGGCGGCGGCTCCATCCGGATTCCGGCCGCGTGCTGCGGCGTGTTCGGATTGAAGCCCTCACGAGGCCGCGTGCCGATGGGTCCGGCGAAAGGCGAAGGATGGGCGGGCATGGCGACGGACGGCGTATTGAGCATTTCCGTGCGCGATACGGCGGCGGCGCTGGACATGATTTCCGGCTATGAAGCCGGCGCGCCGTATGCCGCGCCGCCCAAGCCGCGCGCATTCCTGGAGGCCGTTCGCGAACCCGTCATGCGGCCGTTGCGCGTCGGCTTTCTGCGCACTGCGTGGAACGGCATTCCCATCGCCCCCGAGTGCGATGCCGCCGTCGCGCACACGGCATCGCTGCTGGAAGGCTTGGGCCATGACGTGTTCGAGGCCACGCTGCCCGACATCGACTATGACGGATTCGTGCACGCCCACGGCAGCATCCTGGCCAGCAACATCGTGGTTGCCGTCGAAGGCCGCCTGAAGGCGCTGGGCCGCAACCTGCACGCGAACGACCTGGAATCGGTCATCCACGACGGATACCTTGTCGGCAAGGGCCTGGACGCGGCGTCCTACATCGACGCCGTGGCACGCCTTCATGCCGTGGGCCGCGCCTTTGCTGCCGCCATGGCGGACCTGGACGTCCTGCTCACTCCCACGCTGGCGCAGCTTCCGTGCAAGCTCGATTACCTTGCGCTGAACACGTCCGATGGTCTCGGCTTTCGCGAGTACCGCGCGCGCGCCGCCACGTATTCCACCTTCCTCCCTGTCATCAACGGCGCAGGCCTGCCCGCGGCCAGCCTGCCGTTGTCCTGGACAGACGCGGGTCTGCCCGTGGCCACCCAACTGATCGGCCATTTCGGTCGCGAAGACATCCTCCTCGAACTCTCGGCGCAGCTTGAGCGCGTGGCCCCGTGGGCCGCGCGCAGACCGCAGTTCGGCTGACCAGACGGGCTCGCGGCCGAGCCCCGTCCATTTCGCCTGTTCCACCCTCACTCTGAAGGTACCGGTATGAAATTCACGCTTCCCGGACTGGGTCGCCTTTGCGCGCCCGCCGTTCTTGCTCCCACCCTTGTCTGCGCCATCGGAATCGCGCCTGTCAGCGCGCTGCACGCCGAGACCACCGCCAAAATCGTCATGCAGGCGCCGCTACGCGTCGTCGATCCCATCCTGACGAATGCCTACATCACCCGCAACCACGGCTACATGGTGTTCGACACGCTGTTTGCGCTGGATGCCGACGGCAAGCCCCAGCCCGAAATGGTCGAAAGCTGGCAGGAGAGCGCGGACCGGCTCACCGTCACCCTGACGCTGCGCAAAGGCCTGACGTTCCATGACGGCACGCCGGTAACGGGCGAAGACGTCGTCGCTTCGCTCAAGCGCTGGGGCCAGCGTGACGTCCTGGGCCTGCGCCTGATGGCCGCGACCCGCAGCCTGGAAAGCCCCGACGCCAGCACGGTGGTGTTCCACCTGAAGCAGCCGTTCGGCATGCTGATCGAAGCGCTGGCCAAACCGGCCTCGCCCGTGCCCTTCATCATGCCCAGCCGCATCGCGGCGGTGCCGGTGTCTCAGCCGATCACCGAGGTGATCGGTTCGGGTCCGTACAAATTCGTGGCGGCGGACTTCCAGCCCGGCGTGAAGGCGACGTACGTGAAGTTCACCGGCTATGTGCCGCGCAAGGAACCCGCCAGCGGCTTTGCCGGCGGCAAGGTCGCCGTCGCGGACCGGATCGAGCTGGTCAGCATTTCGGACTCGCAGACTGCCGTGAACGCCTTGCGGCGCGGCGAGATCGACTTTGTGGAAGACGTACCGCCGGACCTGTTGCCGCAGCTCAAGGACGCCAAGAACGTGGCGCTCAAATCCTATGGCGACAGCACCAACATCTTCACGATGCGCATGAACTGGCTGCAGCCGCCCTTTGACAATCCCAAGGTGCGCCGTGCCGTGCTGGCCGCGGTCTACCAGGGCGATTACCTGGCCGCGCAGATCGGCGACGACACCATGTACCGCCTGTGCGGCGCGGTGTTGAGCTGCAACTCTCCGTACGCCTCCGAAGACGGCGCCACCCAGACGAAGGAGCCCGATCTGGCGCACGCGAAGGCGCTGCTCAAGGAAAGCGGCTATGACGGCAGCAAGGTGGTGATCCTGCACCCGACCGATCTGCCCGTGCTTTCCAGCCTGGCGTCCGTGACCGCGCAGGCGCTCAAGACGATCGGCATGAATGTCGAGATCCAGTCCATGGACTGGGCCACCCTGCTGTCCCGCTATTCGAAGAAGGATCCGGTGGCGCAAGGCGGTTGGAGCATCTTCCAGACGGGCTTTACCAGCCTGGACCTGATGAACCCGCTGACCAATCCCAACCTGGATGGGCGCGGCGAGGCCGGCTACATCGGCTGGACCAAGAGCGACGAGATGGAGCGCCTGCGCGACCAGTTCGCCGAGACCGGCGATGCGGCCCGACGGAAGGAAATTGCCCTTGCCATCCAGAAGCTCAATTACGAGCAGGTGTTCTTCATCCCGCTGGGCACGTACTCCAAGGTGAAGGGATACAACCCCGCCAAACTGGGGCGCATGACGGACGCGCAGATTCCCCTCTTCTGGTAGCGCGCAACGTCTCGGCCCGGCCGGCCGCCCCCGGACCGGCCCGGGCAATGGAAAGGCATATTCATGATTGAACTCATCATCAAACGCCTGCTGGCGGCGATCCCCGTCATGCTCATCGTCGCCACGGTGGTGTTCCTGCTGCTGCGCATGGCGCCCGGCGATCCCGCGCGGGTCATCGCCGGCGACATGGCCAGCGAGGAATCCATCGCCCAGATCCGGACGGAGATGGGCCTGGACCAATCGCTGGGCACGCAATACCTGCGCTGGATGGGCGCGCTTGTTCAGGGCGACCTGGGCCGCTCCATCCAATCGCGGCAGCCCGTGACCGCGCTGATCACGGCGCGGCTGGGCCCGACGTTCTCGTTGGCGGCGTGCGCGATTCTGCTGACCATTGCCACGGCGATTCCGCTGGGCGTGCTGGCGGCGTGGCGCCACCGGGGCCTGGCGGACCGCGGAATCATGGCCGGCGCCGTGCTGGCGTTTTCAATGCCCGCATTCGTCGTGGCGTATCTGTTGATTCTGGTGTTCTCGGTCCACCTGGACTGGCTGCCGGTGCAGGGGTACTCGCCGCTCGACGAAGGCATCGGCCGGTATGCCCAGCACCTGTTGCTGCCGACCGTGACGCTGGCCATGGTGTTCGTCGCGCTGATCACGCGCATCACGCGGGCCAGCCTGCTGGATGTGCTGGGCGAAGACTTCGTGCGCACGGCCAGGGCCAAGGGCGTCACCGAACGCTTCGTGCTGTTTCGCCACGCGCTGCGCAACGCCGCGATTCCCATCGTCACGATTGTCGGGGTGGCGCTGACCACGCTGATCAGCGGCGTCGTGGTGACCGAGACCATCTTCAACATCGCCGGCGTCGGCCGCCTGATCGTGGATTCCGTGCTTGCCCGGGACTACCCCGTGGTGCAGGGAACCATCCTGTTCTTCTCGTTCATCTACGTCTTCGTCAACCTGCTGATCGACATGGCGTATGTCGTCCTCGATCCCCGCATCCGCTATTGAACCGCCGACGATCCGGAGCTGACTTATGCCCCCCACTCTTCCCGCCACCCTCCTGCCCGCCGCACCGCCATCGCGGCTGCGTCAGGCCATCACCGCCCTGATCCACGACCCTGTGATGCTCGGCTCTTTGCTGCTGCTCCTGCTGCTGGTGGCGCTGACCGTGGGCGCGCCGTGGCTCACTTCCCACGACCCCGGCACGCTCGCGCCGCGCGCGCGGCTGCAGCCCTCTTCCGATGTGTATTGGCTGGGCACCGATTCTCTCGGCCGCGACCTGCTGTCCCGCGTGCTCTACGGCGGCCGCCTGTCGATCACGCTTGCAGCGCTGGTCAGCGCCATTGCCATCGCGGCAGGCCTGGTCATCGGACTGGCCGCCGGGTATGTCCGCCGGCTCGACGCCCCCGTGATGCGATTGATGGACGGCATCATGGCGATCCCCGGCCTGCTCCTGGCGGTGGCGATGGTCGCGCTGGGCGGCGCCAACATCGTGACCATGGTCATCGCCATTTCGATTCCCGAGATTCCCCGCGTGGCGCGGCTGGTGCGCGGCGTCGTGCTGTCGGTGCGCGAGGAACCCTATGTCGAGGCGTCGCTCGGTTCCGGCACGCCGGCCCTGAAGGTGTTGTGGTGGCACATTCTGCCCAGCACGATCAACCCGCTGGTGGTGCAAGCCACCTTCGTCTGCGCAGCGGCCATCCTGACCGAAGCCGTGCTGGGTTTTCTGGGACTGGGCTTTCCGCCAGAGATCCCCAGCCTGGGAAGCATCATCGCCGAGGGACGCCCATTCTTCCAGCGCGCGCCCTGGATCGTGCTGTATCCGGGCGTGTTCCTGGCCCTGCTGATCCTTGCCGTGAACATGTTCGGCGACGCCTTGCGCGACCGCCTGGATCCCCGACTCTCCCGCAAATCGAAGGGCTGACGCCATGAACACAGCATTCCCCCAGGCCCCGGCGACCGGCGCGCCCGACTCCCCCATCCTGGACGTGCGCAACCTGAAGGTGCGTCTGCCCGGCAGCGGCGATCGCCGATATGCCGTGGACGACGTGTCGTTCACCGTCCGCGCGCGCGAAATCGTCTGCATCGTAGGCGAATCCGGGTCCGGCAAGTCGGTGACGTCCAGCGCCATCATGGGCCTGTTGCCCAAAGGGACACTCACGCTGGAAAGCGGCCAGATTGCGCTGTCGGGCCGCGACATCACCCACGCCGGCCGGGACACGCTGCAAAAGCTGCGGGGCAACCGGATGGCAATGATCTTCCAGGAGCCGATGACGGCGCTCAATCCGCTCATGCGCGTGGGCGACCAGATCGCGGAGGTGTTCGAGTTCCACGCGAAGACGCTCGGGCGCGAGGCGGTGGCCGGCCGCGTCCTGGCCCTGCTGTCTGATGTGCGCCTGCCCCATCCAGAAAAGCTGCAGCACGCCTACCCGCACCAGCTGTCGGGCGGTCAGCGCCAACGCGTGATGATCGCCATGGCGCTGGCGATGGAGCCGGGCTTGATCATCGCGGACGAGCCGACTACCGCGCTGGACGTGACGTCGCAGGCGCAGGTCTTGCGGCTGCTCAACGACCTGCGGGGCCGCCACGACAACGGCGTCCTGTTCATCACCCACGACTTCGACGTCGTCGCGGAGATTGCCGACCGCGTCGTCGTGATGCAGGCGGGGCGTATCGTCGAACAGGGCACTGCCGCCGATGTGCTGGAGCGCCCCCGCCACCCTTACACGCAGCGCCTGCTGGCAGCGCGCCCGCGCGGCGATTTCCGCGCCAAGCCCCTGGCGCCGGCAGACCTGCCAGCACTGGAGGTGCGCGACCTGACCTTGCGCTTTGAAACCCGGTCCCTGTTCAAATCCCGGCGCCGCCGCGTCGATGCGCTGGGCGGCGTGTCGTTGCAGTTGGCGCGGGGCGAGACGCTGGGCATCGTGGGCGAGTCTGGCTCGGGAAAGACCACATTGGGCCGGTGCCTGGCGCGCTTTGCCGCGCCGACGTCTGGCGAGATTTTCATCGATGGGCAAGCGGTCGGCAGGCTGTCCGGACCGCAGGCGCGTGCTTACCGAAAACGCGTGCAGATGGTGTTCCAGGACCCCTTCCGCTCGTTCAACCCGCGCCGCAGAATCGGCCGCACGCTGGCGGAGGGCCCTTTGAACTTTGGGGCGCAACCCGCGCAGGTTCACGCCCGCATGATCGAGATGCTGGAACTCGTCAGCATGGATCCGGGCGCGCTGGACCGGTTTCCGCATGAGTTCTCGGGCGGACAGCGCCAGCGCCTGTCAATCGCACGCGCACTGATGATGGAGCCGGAAATCCTGATTGCCGACGAAGCGGTCTCCGCGCTGGATGTTTCCGTGCAGGCGCAGATCCTGGACCTGCTGGAATCGATCAGGGAGCGGTTGGGCGTGAGCATGATCTTCATCACGCACGACCTGCGCGTTGCGGCGCGGTTGTGCCATCGCATCGCTGTCATGCAGCGCGGCAAGGTGGTGGAGATCGGCGCGGCGCGCGACGTGTTTCTGCAGCCATCCAGCGACTACACCCGGGAACTGATCGCTTCCATTCCGGGCCATGCGCCGGCCGAGGGCGGCGCGGGCAAGGCAATGTTCGAATCCGGCGTGGGCGCCGTCCCCTGACTGCCCGTTCAGGCTTGTGTGGCGATGCCGGTTTCTGACGAGGGATCGACCGCGCGCAGCAGCCGGCCCAGGTGTCCGCTGCTGGAAAACCCCAGTTCGGCGCTGACTCTTGCCGCCGGCTCGCCCATGGCGAGCCGCTGACGCGCAGCCTGTGCCAGGACCATGCGTCGTAACGAGATGGGCGACTGGCCATAGGTTTCCATGCAGGCGCGCTGCAGCGTGCGGGTAGTGGCGCCGAGCACACTGGCCGAATCCGCGATCGCCGGCAGCGGCTGCCCTTCTTCCAGTCGCTCCCGCAAGAGGTCCAACCATTGGCGCGCCAACGGCAGCGGCGCCTGCGGCGCACCGACCTGCCCGTGAATCCGGTGCGTCGCGTCGAGCTGGGTAATCAACGCCGCCACCAGCATGGGCAGCGCCGCGGCCGACAACGCAGGCTTCCAGAGCGCGTCCAGCATGGCCTGCGCCGCGCCATCCAGCTGCAGCACGCCCCCCGCCCGGCAGGCCCGCAGCAGTTCGGGGGCCAGATACAGTTCGCCGTGCTGTTGCGAGATGCTTTCGGCGCGCGTGCTGTGCTCGACATGCGACGGCAGCAACAACGCCTGGCCACGGACCAGCCGGCAGCGTCGGCGCGCGCCGGCCTCGTCCCGCCAGGCGCTATCCAGCGCACCGGCCCGGGGCCAAAGCAGCATGGCGCAGTCGTGCTCGTGCCAATGAAAGGCGTAGCGCGGCTGCCGGCTGGCCGCCAGGGCGAAACCTGTCTGGGCGATGAGGTCCTGTTTGGAGGAAAGCGGGACGGAACGCGACATGGGAACGTGCGGGGCGTATGAACCGCCGGGGGACGCCCGGCAGCGGCATGAATGGGCGTTTGGGCAGTATCGGCGCGCGGCGGGTTTCATGCAAGCCCGGCGCCTGCAGGACGATTCCCTTGTCGCGCCCGGGATCAGATACTGTCGCGCCGCGGTTCGCCGCCGGCACGCCCGCTTCTTACGATCTGGGTCATTCGACAAACACACAAGGGGAAATCCATGATTCGCACACTTCCGTCGGCGTTGCTTGCCGCCGCCCTCCTTACCCTGCCGCTTGCCAGCGCCCTGGCCGAGCCCGCCTGGCCGGACAAGCCCATTACCCTGATCGTCCCCTTCCCGGCCGGCGGCGGCACGGACCTGGTGGTGCGCACGTTGCAGCCGGCGCTGACGCGCGAACTGAAGCAGACCGTGATCATCCAGAATGCCGGCGGCGCGGGCGGAACCGTGGGCTCCGGCCAAGCGGCCCGCGCCAAGCCGGACGGCTACACCGCGCTGGCGGTCACGACCAGCACCACCGCGCTTGCCGCCCACCTGTACAAGAATCTGCCGTACAAGCCGGCCCAGGATTTGGATTACATCGGCTTCATCGGGACGTCGCCCTATGTGCTGGCGGTGCAGCCCGCCCTGAAGGCAGCCACACTTGCCGAACTGGTCGGGGCGCTGAAAGCGCGCCGCGTCGGCACGTATGCCTCGGTGGGCGCCGGCACGGTGTCGCACCTGCTGGGCGAGATGTTCAAGAAGGACGAGAAACTGGATCTGACGCACGTTCCCTATCGTGGCGCGGCGCCCGCCTACACGGATCTGATCGGCGGTCAGGTCGACATCATGTTCGACAATCCCGTGGGCCTGGCGCCCTTCGTGCAGAGCGGCAAGCTGATTGCGGTGGCGACCACCAGCGCCACCCCCATCCTGCCCAACGTCCCCACGTTCGCGGCCCAGGGCATGCCGGCCTACACGCAATCGCTCTGGTATGGCCTGGCCTTTCCCAAGGGCACGCCGCCGGCCATCGTGGAAAAGATGAACCTTGCCCTGAACACGGCGCTGCGGGACCCGGCCATTGCCGCCGACCTGGCCGCCAAGGGCGTCGACGTCAAACCCGGCACGGCCGAGGCGCTGACCCAAACCGTCTCACACGACCTCGCCTTCTGGGGCGACCTCATCACCAAGACCGGAGTCCAGTTTGACTGACCTTCACCCCAACCAGCCCCCCGCCCAGCCTCCCGCCGGCCAGGCGGCCCTGCTGCGCGTATTCGTCGATTCGTCCCAGCCCCTGCAAGGCGGAAACCCGGTGCCGCTCGTGCTTGACGCGCGCGGCATGTCGGCCAGCGACATGCAAGCCCTGGCCGCGCATCACGGCCACGAGTCGTCCTTCGTGGTGCCGGCCGACCGCGATGACCACCTGTGCCAACTGCGATTTTTCGTGCCCGGCCACGAAATGGAGATGTGCGGCCACGCAACGGTGGGCACGCTCTGGGCCCTGCGGCAGTGGGAACGCTGGAGCACGCCGCGCGCACGGGTTCAGACCCTGAGCGGCAGCGTGGACATCGAGTGGGACAACGCCGGCAATCGCGCCTGGGTGTCGCAACCTGCCGTTGCCACCTCGGCGCTCACGCCAGCGCAATGCCGCGCGATCGCCGCCGTGCTGCGCATCGACCCCGATCTGCCCGGCCTGCACATGATCAATGCCAGCACAAGCCGCGTAAAGACGTTGGTGCGGATGCCAAGCGTGGCCGACCTGGATGCCTTGGCGCCGGACTTCGATGCCATGCGGGACATCTGCGAAGCCATCGGCTCGACCGGCCTCTATCCCTATGCGCTGAGCGCGGACGGCGCCAGCGCGCGGCAATTTCCCAAGGCGTCCGGCTACCCCGAGGATGCCGCCACCGGCATTGCGGCCGCGGCCTTGTGGGGCTACCTGAACGAGACGGGCAGCGTGCCGGCGGACGGGGTATACACGGTCCGCCAGGGCGTGGCCATGGGCTCGCCGTCGGCCATCCAGTTGCGCCGGCGCGCAGATGCCCCCGGGTGTTGGTTGAGCGGCGAAACGCAATGGATGCGGTAAGCAGCCTCTGTACGGCCGAGTCGCGGCTAATCGCGGCGGGCTGGCGCCTGCCCGCCGCGCCCGTTCCGCGCGGCGCCTATGCGCCCTACCACCTGGCAGTCGTGACCGGCGCAACGCTGGTGTGCGTCAGCGGCCAGGCCAGCCGGCGGGACGGCACACCCATCGTCGGTATATGCGGGCATGGCGCCGATATGGACGCGGCCCGCGCGGCATGCGCGCAGGCTGCACTGAGCGCGCTGAGCGCCCTGCGCCAGGCCTGCGGCGGCAACTTGGACCGCGTGCGCGCCGTCCTGCAGTTGCGCGGCTATCTGCGCAGCGAGGCGGAATTCGAAGACCACAGCGCGGTGCTGGACGGCGCATCACAAGTGCTGGAGACCGCATTCCCGCACATGCCGCGTCCGGCGCGCAGCGCGGTGGGCGTGACCAGCCTGCCGGGCCGCAGCTGGGCCGAAATCGAAATCAGCGCGCTGCTGGACGACCCCGGCTGACCCCGCCAACCCGCCCGCGCTGCCGGGCGGGCGGCACTGGTACGACGATAACGGTATGACTGAACCGCCGCTTCGGCGGCCAGGCTCAATGCCCCGTCGAGTCGCCCTGACGGCTGGCTTCGAACAGGAACCACGTGCGCCGCTCGGTCTCGTCGATCCAGTTTTCAATGAGACTGGAACTGGCGATATCGCGATGCTCGTCGGTCACGTTGTGGGCTTCACGCAGCGACGCGGCCAGCACCTTGTTGTCTTCGCGCAGTTCGGCCAGCATGTCCAGCGGCTGCACGTAGTCGGCGTCGTTGTCGGCAATGCGCTGCGACCGCGAGATATGCCCGATGGACCGCAACGTGGTGCCGCCAATCTTGCGGATGCGTTCGGCGATGGGATCCGTCATGGCAAAGAGCTGATCGCCCTGTTCGTCGAGCAGCAGGTGGTAGTCGCGAAAGTGGGGACCGCTGACGTGCCAATGAAAATTCTTGGTCTTCAGATACAGCGCAAACACGTCGGCCAGTATCTGGTTCAGCGCCGCGGAGATGTCGCGGGTGGCGTCCGACGCCAGATCGGTGGGCGTCGCCAGCGGCGCCTTGCGGCGGTCCTTCAGCGCCTTGGTGGTCTTCTCATTCAGTTTCTTGGCCATGAATCGCAGCTCCTGGTTAGAAATCGGAAAACACGTTCGCGGCGCACTTGCAGCCGGCCGCGAGGCACAGCGTAAATCTCCGGCTGCGCTTTGCCAATGCCCGGCGCGACGAAGGAGTATGCTACGCCGCTTCGCATCTCCCAGTTTCCTTCACCACCATGCGCGGCAATCCCGACGCCAGGCAAGGCGCCATCGCGTTACACGGGTTCTATTTCCTGTACTACGGCTTGCAAGGCGTCAGCATCCCGTTCTTGCCTTTGTGGTTCGCCAGCCGGGGACTGGACCCGGCGCTGATCGGGCTGATCGTCGCGACGTCGTTTCTGCCAAAGATCGTGTCGACGCCGATCGTGGCGCACGTGGCGGACCAGACGGGCCGGGCTCACGCGCTAATTGCATCAGCGCTGGCGGCGTCGCTGGTGCTTTTCGTGTGCTATCCGTTCAGCCAGAGTTCAGCTTGGCTGCTGGCGATCACGCTGCTGCTGAACGCGGTGTTCCCGGCAGTGCTGCCGCTGATGGACCGAATGGCCATCGCAAGCGGGCGTGGACAAGGCAATTCCTACACGGTGATGCGCGCGTGCGGGTCGCTGGGATTTGCCACGGTGACGGTGGCGGGCGGCTATCTGATCAAGACGTTCGACACGGACTGGGTGATGTGGCTGTCGATCCTGCTGATCATGGCGTGCCTGGCGTGCGTGCGCCTGCTGCCTCGGGCGGCACGGCCCGCGGCCAACGAAACCCCGGCCGATCGCACGCGCCTGCCAATGCGCGACGTCTTGCGGGATCGTCCGCTTCTCTTGTGCATCGCGGCGGCTTCGCTGGTGCAGGCGAGCAATGGCTTCCTGTATTCCTATTCGACGCTGCACTGGACCGCGAACGGGTTGTCGACGGCGATGATTTCGCTGTTGTGGGTGGTGGGTGTGGCGAGCGAGGTTTTGTTCTTTTTTCTGGCGCCTCGCATTTTGGCTCGCACGGGTGCGCAGTGGCTGATTCTGGCTTCGGCCGTCATGACCGCCATTCGCTGGACGGGACTGTCCGCCACCACGGATCCTTCGGTTATCGCAGGCCTGCAACTACTGCAATGCTTCACCTTGGCGGGCAATAACGCCGCGATCATGTGGTACATCACCCGCCACGTTCCGGCAGCCTGCAAGACGTCCGCGATAGCGTTGTATGCGTTGCTGTCGGGCGGCGTGTTCATGTTCGCCAGCATTCAGATTGGAGGCGCTTTGTACCGGGCCTATGCACCTGGCGGATTCTTGGTCATGGCGATATGCGCGGCCGGAGCAGTGCCGCTGGTGATGTACGCGGAGAAGGTCAGACGGCGGCAGGTCGCGTGAACGTAGTCTGCGGTGGTTGGCTGGGGATAGCTAGCGCTGGCGAAGGTTAGGGTTCTTGAGACGCCCGGCGCGGCGTGGGCCTGGGGTGGGCGGGGCTCCGATTGCGGTCCGGAGCCTTCGCTCCGGACTGCCCCGTCCTCAACTTCGTCCGCCTTCGGCTCCCTTCAGTTTCCGTCGGGCGCATCTGAACGCCCCGCCCACCCCAGGCCCACGCCACACCGGGCTCTGATTGCCTAATCTTTACGGGCGCTGGGGTGAGATGGGTTCTTTAGGTTCTTGCACACGGCGGGGTGGAAGAGAAGCGTCTTGCGGTGCCCGCCCCCGGCCGGCCGCGCGGGCGGCCTTTGGGGGCTTACGCAGCATCTTGCGTCGTGGGGATGACGCTTCGCGTGTGGCTGGATCTGGGTCAGGTGTCTGACACCCTGGCGAGATGCCCGTCATGCCAACCCCTTCTTCCAAGGGTGTCAGACACCAACAGCTGCAACCACCGCCACATTCGTAAGACCGATTCGGGTGTCTGACACCATCAGCAGCAACCACCGCCTGCCAGTCATCGCCAAGTGAACCCCAGTGCCCGATGGGCGGCGCGCGAACGGGTCGGCAAGCTGACGCTGGCCGTCGCCGCGCGCCGCCCATCATCGCCCCCCCCGTGTTGGAGCGCCCATTAGCAATCACCTCCCCGCCAGCGCGCAAGCGCACATCGCCCCGACGTCCCACCGCCCATACGCCGGGTTGCCGCCGCCCGGGCGGCAGCAATTCGGCGGCCCCGCAGATCCCCTGCCCCGTCCACAGGTCTTGCAGCGCGCATACCAAAGACCCTGGCAGCACGGCGTCGCGGTCACCGTGGGCGCGATCGCCGTCGATGCGCCCGAGGGAATCTGAAGGGAAGGCCGAAGGCCTGGACGAAGATGACGAAGGGGCAGTCCGGAGCGAAGGCTCCGGACCGCAATCGTGGGCGATCGTGCCCACGGTGACCGCGGCGTCGGGCGACCTACGAAGAACTAATGCAACCTACGAAGAACATAACGCGCACGATAATCGCCCCCTACGAACTGCCTAACAACACCCACAGAAAAAAGGCCCTGCATCAGCAAGGCCTTCCATCCAAAACACTCAGCAGCACCCAATCCGCTTCTTCCCCCCGTATCGCGCCTCCTGACGCTCCCGGAAGAAATCCTCATAGCTCATCGGCTCCTGCTCAGGATGCGTGCGCCGCATATGCTCGACATACGTCTCGTAATCCGGCACGCCCACCATCAACCGGAGCGTCTGCCCCAGATACCGGCCGGCGGCGCCGGCCGCTGAAGTCATATTGCTGAACAGCATGCGGCTTCTCCTGGATGAAGGTCAGTCGGCGCCAGCCGCAGCAGCAGCGGGCAGCGACTCGTACGGCGTTTCGCGGGACGTCGGCTTGTTTTCGTTGCGGGCGCGCTGCACCGACTTCAAGCCGAACACCACGATGCTCACCACCACGAAGATGAAGATCGCGCACAGCCCGGCGTTGATGTAGTCGTTCATCACCACCCGCGACATCTCGCTCAGCGACTTCGCCGGCGCCAGCACCTTGCCTTCGGCAATCGCCGCGTTGTACTTGTCCGCATGGGCCAGGAAGCTCACGCGCGGGTCCGAATGGAACAGCTTTTGCAGACCGGCGGTCAGCGTGCAAGCCAGCAGCCAGAGCGTCGGCAGCACCG
The DNA here is from genome assembly GCF_002966795.1 of Achromobacter spanius. GTDB lineage: Bacteria > Pseudomonadota > Gammaproteobacteria > Burkholderiales > Burkholderiaceae_B > Achromobacter > Achromobacter spanius_D. Next base: position 2,668,269 of record NZ_CP023270.1, on the reverse strand, counting down.
TCACCCACGCATAGCGGTCGCGCTTCATCTTGAACAGCACCACCGTGCCCAGCGTCAGCGCGATCGCGGCCAGCATCTGGTTGGCGATGCCGAACAGCGGCCACAGCGTATTGATGCCGCCCAGCGGATCCACCACGCCCTGATACAGGAAGTAGCCCCACGCCGCCACGCACAGGCCCGTGGCGATCAGGTTGGCCGGCAGCGAATCCGTGCGCTTGAGCGACGGGGCGAACGTGCCCAGCAGATCCTGCAGCATGAAGCGGCCCGCGCGGGTGCCGGCATCAACGGCCGTCAGAATGAACAGCGCTTCGAACAGAATCGCGAAGTGATACCAGAACGCCATCATGCCCGGACCGCCCAGCGCCTGATGCAGGATGTGAGCCATGCCCACGGCCAGCGTCGGAGCGCCGCCGGCGCGCGAAATGATCGTGCTTTCGCCCACGTCCTTGGCCGTCTGCACCAGATCGGCCGGCGTGATCATGAAGCCCCAGCTCGACACTACCTGCGCCACCTGTTCCGGCGTCGTGCCGATCACGGCCGCCGGGCTGTTCATTGCGTAATAGATGCCCGGCTCGATGACGCATGCCGCCACCAGCGCCATGATGGCGACGAACGATTCCATCAGCATGCCGCCGTAACCGATGTAGCGGGCCTGGGTTTCGTTCTCGATCAGCTTGGGCGTCGTGCCCGAGGAGATCAGCGCGTGGAAGCCCGACACCGCGCCGCAGGCGATGGTGATGAAAAGGAACGGGAACAGGTTGCCCGACCACACCGGACCGGAGCCGTCGACGAACTGCGTCAGCGCGGGCATCTTCAGTTCGGGGGCCACCACCACGATGCCGATCGCCAGACCGACGATCGTGCCGATCTTCAGGAAGGTCGACAGGTAGTCACGCGGCGCCAGCAGCAGCCACACGGGCAGCACCGAGGCGATGAAGCCGTAGATGATCAGGATCCAGGTCAGGCCCTTGCCGTCAAAGTCGAACATCGGGCCGATGACCGGATGCGCGGCCACGTCCTGACCGAACGTGATGGCCGCCATCAGGCCGACGAAGCCGATGATGGAGACCTCGCCGATCTTGCCCGGACGGATGTAGCGCAGGTACACGCCCATGAAAAGCGCGATGGGAATGGTCGCGGCCACCGTGAAGGTGCCCCACGGCGAATGCGTCAGCGCCTTCACGACGATCAGCGCCAGCACGGCCAGGATGATGACCATGATCATGAACGCGCCGAACAGCGCGATCACGCCCGGGATCTTGCCCAGTTCGGACTTGACCAGGTCGCCCAGCGAGCGGCCGTCGCGGCGGGTGGAGATGAAGAGGATCGTGAAATCCTGCACGGCGCCGGCGAACACGACGCCGGCCAGGATCCACAGCATGCCGGGCAGGTAGCCCATCTGCGCGGCCAGCACCGGGCCGACCAGGGGACCTGCGCCGGCAATGGCGGCAAAGTGGTGGCCGAACAGCACGTGCTTGTTGGTCGGCACGTAGTCCAGGCCGTCGTTGTACTTCCAGGCCGGCGTCATGCGCGTCGGGTCAAGCTGGAAGACCTTGCGTGCGATGAAACGGCTGTAGTAGCGGTAGGCGATGAGATAGACGCAGACGGCGGCAATCACCACCCATAGCGCGTTGATGGTCTCCCCTCTGGCCAGCGCCACGGTGCCCAGCGCAAACGCGCCCAGTACCGCAACCGCCAGCCAGACCAGGTGCTGACCCAGTCCCTTACTGCTGGTGTGCATAAGTGCTCCTCTTGCCTCCCGCCATGCTCTTGGCGTGAAACGCTTTTTTCGTCCCGCGGAAGGCAGACTCATTGTTGTGGGGTGGCGGACGCACGCGTCCACGCTGCGTCCGGTCGACGCGGGCGCCAGTATTGCGCTGCGGCCAGCGCGCCAACAAGCGCGAAACTACGCAAGCGAGCTACGTGTTACTACGTCATGCGCCGCAGCAAATTTCCGTGGAAATCGTAAAATCCCCGAAGTTTCCGCGTTTCCGCCTCGATACCACTCCGGTTGATGCGTCGCAGCAAATCCGCTCCGACCTGATACAAATCCTTATGAAGCTGCGTCTCAAAATCTTGCTGCTTGCGGCGGTTCCGTTGCTGGTGGCCGTCGCCGCCATCACGGTCGCCGTCTACGTGCAGGGACTGCAGTTGGCGCAGCGCGAAAAACAGGTGGTCGAAACCGCCTGGCTGGCCAGCAAGGAAGGCGAGCTGCGCCACTACGTGAACCTTGCCTACAGCGCCATCGCGCCGCTGCAGGCCGCGGGCGACGACGAGACCACGCGCCAGCGCGCCCTGGACCTGCTGGCGCAGATGGAGTTCGGCCACGACGGGTACTTTTTCGTCTACGACCTGCACGGCAAGAACCTGATGCATCCGCGCCAGCCCGAACTGGTCGGGCAAGACCTCTGGAACCTGCGCGACACCAAGGGCCAGCCCGTCATCCAGAACCTGCTGACGGCGGCGCGGCGGGGCGGGCAGCAGGGCGAGGTGGTGCACTATCTCTGGGAAAAGCCGTCCAGCAACCAGACCGTGGAAAAGCTGGGGTACGTGGTGGTGCTGGAGCGCTGGGGCTGGATGCTGGGTACCGGCATCTATCTGGACGACGTGCAAGAGGCGCTGGTGCGCATCGACGCCGCGGCGCAGGCCAATATCCGCAACATGTTCGCGTGGGTGGCGGGCATTGCCGCCGTCTCCATCCTGGGCGTGGCGGCCTGTGGTCTGGCCCTCAATATCAGCGACCATCGCCAGTCCGACGCCAAGCTGCGCCTGATGGCCCGCCAGATCGTGCGCTCTCAGGAAGACGAGCGCGCCCGCCTGTCGCGCGAGCTGCACGACGGCATCAGCCAGGTGCTGGTGTCGGTCAAACTATCGCTGGAGGCCGCCCGCGAGCGGCTGCGCCAGTCGCACACGGACGATTCGCACGTGCTTGCGCACATCGACACGCCGCTGGGTGGCGCGCTGGACCGGCTGAACATGGCGGTCGGCGAGGTCCGGCGCATCTCGCACAATCTGCGCCCCACCCTGCTGGATGACCTGGGCCTGCCCGCCGCGCTGGAGCATCTGGGCCGGGAATTCGCCATCCGCCGCGAGGACGGCGCGCCGCCGTTGGCCGTGGACCTGCGCACGGTCGGGCAGCCGGTGAAGCTGCCCGACGCCTATGCGACCGCGCTGTTCCGCGTCACGCAAGAGGCGCTGACCAACGTCATGCGCCACGCCCGCGCCACGCGCGCCGACCTGACGCTGGCGTATTCGGCGCGCGACCTGCGCCTGACCATCAGCGACGACGGCTGCGGTTTTGACGACGCCGAAGTCCAGCAGGACCCGCATCGCGGCATCGGCCTGCGCAACATGCGCGAACGCATGAGCGCGCTGTCCGGCACCCTGACCTTTCATTCCACCGCGCAAGGCACGACCTTGCAGGCCTGGCTTCCCCTGCCGCCCGCCGGCGCCCCCCTTCCGACGCCTTCTCAAGCATGACCGACAAACCCGATGCCGTCCGCCTCCTGCTGATCGACGACCATCCCCTGGTGCGCGACGGCCTGCGCCTGCGCCTGGAAACCGTGCCGCAGTTGCGGGTGGTGGGCGAAGCGGGCAACGCCGCCGCCGCCCAGGCTTTCCTGGCCGCCTGCATGGCCGAGGATCCCCACGGCAGCACCCTGCCCCATCTGGTGCTGATGGACCTGAACATGCCCGGTGTCGGCGGCCTGGAACTGACGGCGCTGCTGCACGAGCGCTATCCGCAGATCGCCGTATTGGTGCTGTCCATGCACGACAACCCCGAATACATGGTGCAGGCGGTCAAGGCCGGGGCCCGCGGCTACCTGCTGAAGGATGAGCCCGCGCAGGAAATCATTACCGCCATCGACGCCGTCATGGCCGGCCGCAGCTACTTCAGCGCCGCGGCGGCCGTACGGCTGTCGCAGGCCAGCGCCCTGGCCACGCTGCTGACGCACCGCGAACGCGACGTGCTGCGCCACATCGCCGACGGCCATGCCAACAAGCAGATCGCGCAGACGCTGGGATTGTCGGTGCGCACGGTCGAGACGCACCGCCTGAACATCAAACGCAAGCTGGGCATCGACGGACAGGCCGAACTCATCAAGTACGCGGTCGAAAACCGGGGGGTTTGAACGCGGGAAATACCCCCACACGCCGCGGGTAAGCCCGCGGCCCCCCCGCCCCGCTGAGGTAGACTTGCGACACCTACGCATTACGCCAAGCATTACGCTAGGCATTACCCCACGCATCACCCTTTGCATCACCGCGCGCCAGAGGGCGCGCCGCCAGGAGTCCCCATGTCATTGGAAAAGCACTACACCGCCATTCTCGAAGCACTAGGGGAAGATCCGTCCCGCGAAGGGCTGGCCGACACGCCCGCCCGCGCCGCCAAGGCCATGCGCCACCTGTGCCGCGGCTACGACCAGAACCTGGACGAAATCGTCAACGGCGCGCTGTTCACGTCGGACACGCGCGAGATCGTCCTGGTCAAGAACATCGAGCTGTACTCGCTGTGCGAGCACCACATGCTGCCCTTCATCGGCAAGGCGCACGTCGCCTATCTGCCGGCCGGCAAGGTGCTGGGTCTGTCCAAGGTGGCCCGCATCGTTGAAATGTACGCGCGCCGCCTGCAGATCCAGGAAAACCTCAGCCGCCAGGTGGCTGAAGCCGTGCAAAGCGTCACCGGCGCGGCTGGCGTCGCGGTCGTGATCGAGGCGCAGCACATGTGCATGATGATGCGCGGCGTCGAAAAGCAGAATTCCTCCATGGTCACGTCGGTGATGCTGGGCGAATTCCACGAAAACCCGTCCACGCGTGCGGAGTTTCTCAGCCTGATTCGCTGAACGGCGATCTAATCCTTTTGACCCATATCGCGGGCCCGCCCGCTGCGACGACCATGCCCGTTCGGGCATCGGCGCCGCAGCCGGCGGGCCCGGTTGCTTTTGGCACCTACTGAACCGGACATCTGGCTCTAGCGTTCTGGTCCCATCCGGGCAAACTGGCACCAGCAAGCCGGTCGCGCCGGGGCGCGGCCGTTCTCTCCCGGAGATCTCCATGAACGCGATATACCGCCTGATTCGCCGCTGCACCCTGGCCGGCCTGGCCGCCGCGCTACTGGCTGCGCCCGCCTACGCGCAGACCAAACTTGTGGTGGGCTACCAGCTCATCGTCGGGCCGTTCCTGTCCGCGATCGCGGATGGCAGTTTCGACAAGGCCTTGAAAGAAGCCGGCTACCAGGTCGACTGGCGCCAGTTCACCTCGGGCGGCGACATCTCCACCGCGCTGGCCTCGGGCAACGTGCCGGTGGGCGTGCTGGGGTCGACCGGCATCACCTCCGCGGCCACGCGTGGCGTGGACATGCAGCTCTTCTGGATCCTGGACAACATCGGCAAATCCGAAGCGCTGGTGGCGCGCAACGGTTCCGGCATCAACAGCACCGCCGACCTGAAGGGCAAGCGCGTCGCCACGCCGTTCGTGTCGACGTCGCACTTTCATTTGCTGGTCGGGCTTGAGCAGGTCTGGAAGGTGCCGCCCCGCGACGTGCGCATCCTGAACATGCAGCCGCCGCAAATCGTGGCCGCCTGGCAGCGCGGCGACATCGACGCGGCCTACGTCTGGCCGCCCGCCCTGACCGAGATCGCCAAGACCGGCAAGATCATCGCCGACTCCGAACAGATCGGCGCGGCCAGCGTGCCGACCTTCGACGGCATCGTGGTCGACAAGGCCTGGGCGCAGAAGAACCCGAAGTTCATGGCCGCCTTCACGGGCGTCCTGGCCAAATCCTACGCGGACTATCGCGCCAACAGCGCCAAGTGGACGGCGGATTCGCCGCAGGTCAAGGGCATCGTGAAACTCATCGGCGGCAAGCCGGAAGACATCGTCGAGGCGCTGGGCCTTCTGGTCTTCCCGACCGTGGAAGAACAGGCCTCCAAGACCTGGCTGGGCGGCGGCAAGGAGTCGGGCGCCGCGCGCGCCTTCGCGGCCAGCGCCAAGTTCCTGAAGGACCAGAAGCAGATCGACAAGACGCTGGACGACTACAGCCCGTTCGTCACGGACCAGTACGCGAAGGCGGCCATCAAGTAATCCGTCCGGCCCGGCGCCACCCCGGCGCCGGCCGCAGCGTCATGGCGGGGCCCGCAACCGCAGGCCTCGCCACCACGATCAGGGGGAACAGCATGACCATGCAGTCCACACCCGCCGCGCAGCGCCTGTGCGCGGAAGGCGTCAGCGTCACCTATCCCGGCCTGCACGACAGCGGCCCCGTCATCGCGCTGCACGACGTCAACCTGACCATCCAGCCCGGCGAATTCGTCGTCGCGCTGGGCGCGTCGGGCTGCGGCAAGACTACGTTGCTCAGCCTGCTGGCCGGCTTTCTGTCGCCGACCGAAGGCGAGATCACGCTGGGCGGAAACCCCATCGTCGGGCCGGGCGCCGACCGCGGCGTGGTGTTCCAGAAGCACGCCCTGCTGCCCTGGCTGAACGTGCTGGAGAACACCGAATTCGGCCTGAAGCTGCAAGGCGTGGACAAGGAGACCCGCCGCGCGCGCGCCCGCCGCAATCTGGAACTGGTGGGCCTGCAGGATTTCCACCGGCACATGATCTATCAGTTGTCTGGCGGCATGCAGCAGCGAGTGGGCATTGCGCGCGCGCTGACCTGCGACCCCGCCATGCTGCTGATGGACGAACCCATGGCCGCGCTGGACGCGCTGACCCGGGAAACCATCCAGGAGCTGCTGCTGGACATCTGGCGGCAGACCAACAAGATGTTTTTCTTCATCACCCACAGCGTGGAAGAAGCGCTCTTCCTGGGATCGCGGCTGATCGTCATGTCGCCGCGCCCGGGCCGGATCACGCATACGTTCGAGCCGGCCTTCAACCGGCGCTACCTGGAGACCCGCGATGGCCGTGGCATCAAATCCAGTCCCGACTTCATCGCCATGCGAGAAGAAGTCCTCGGCATCATCTACGGGGACGAGCGCGCCGCCTCCCCGCACGCCCTCCATGCCTAAGCGCCGCATCGGCCACACGCCTGCGGCGCCGGGCAAGGTGTATGGCGCGCCGGGCGCGGGCTACAGCGGCCACATCAGCCTGCTGACCAGCCTGGCGCTGATCGCGCTGTGGTTCCTGGTGACCAGCGCCGGCTGGGTGCGGCCGCTGTTCCTGCCGTCGCCGATTGCCGTCTACGACAAGTTCGTCTTTGCCATGACCGAAGGGGTGGCCAACTCCACGCTGACCGAGCACGCGCTCGCCAGCCTGGGCCGCGTGTTCGGCGCGTTCTTCCTGGCGTGCGTCACGGCGATTCCGGTCGGCATCCTGATGGGCGTGAACCGTTACGCGCGCGGCGTCTTCGATCCGCCGATCGAGTTCTACCGCCCGCTGCCGCCGCTGGCTTATCTGCCGCTCATCATCATTTGGTTCGGCATCGGCGAGTTCCCGAAGATCCTGCTGATCTACCTGGCCATCTTCGCGCCCATGGCGATCGCCGCGCGCGCGGGCGTGCGCTCGGTGTCCATCGAGCAGATCCACGCCGCCTACGCGATGGGCGGCACCAGCCGCCAGATCGTCTGGCACGTGATCCTGAAGGCGGCCATGCCCGAAATATTCACGGGCATGCGCATCGGCATCGGCGTCGGCTGGACGACGCTGGTCGCGGCCGAGATGGTGGCCGCCGACCGGGGCCTGGGCTTCATGGTGCTGAACGCCGCACAGTTCCTGGCCAGCGACACGGTCATCATGGGCATCATCGTGATCGGACTTTTTGCGTTCGCCTTCGACCTGCTGGTGCGTTATCTGGAACGTTTCGCCATCCCGTGGAAGGGACGAATCTGACAGGGCAATCCCCCATTCCTTCCCCCATCCGGCTCCTTTATTCTGAGACTCGGACACCCCGGGCGCGGCAGTGCGGCGCGCGGGGTGTCCGCAGTCAAAAGGAGCCAGCCATGTCCAGCCAGGCCTCGATGCTCAAGCCTGTGTTGTGGGAACGCCTGTTCGAAAAGGCCAGCGCGCCCAATCTCAGCCTGCAGGGGCGCGTGCGCCAGATGCTGGTGTCGGCCATCCTGAGCGGCCACCTGCCGCCCGGCATGCCGGTGCCGTCCAGCCGTTACCTGGCTGACCAGCTTCGCATCGCGCGCAACACCGTGGTGTTCGCTTACCAGCAACTCGTGTGCGAAGGCTATCTGGTGTCGCGCGAACGCAGCGGCCACTTCGTCAGCGACACCGTCATGGAAGGCCACTCGGGGCCCGCGACTGACGCCACACCGGCGGATGTGCCCGAAGCGGGCGGTGTGCGCTGGGACGAACGCCTGCGCTTTCGCCCCTCGCGGCAACGCAACATCACCAAGCCGCGCGACTGGCAGAAGCAGCCCTATCCCTTCGTCTACGGCCAGTTCGACCAGGACCTCTTTCCCACCGCCGAATGGCGCGAATGCTGTATCAAGGCGCTGTCGGTGCTGGACATCCGCAGCTGGGCGCCGGACCTCATCACGCATGACGACCCGGCGCTCATCGAACAAATCCGCACGCAGGTGCTGCCGCGCCGCGGCGTATGGGCGGACGCCGAGGAAATCGTCATCACGGTGGGCGCGCAGCACGCGCTTTATCTGCTGGCCGACCTGCTGGTGAACGAGGACACCGTGGTCGGCATGGAAGACCCCGGCTACCCGGACGCCCGCAACATCTTCGCCAGCCACACGCGCCATCTGCTGCCGCTGCCCGTGGACGAACAGGGCCTGCGCACGGGCACGCAACTGCTGGGATGCGACTACCTTTTCGTGACGCCGGGCCATCAGTGCCCCACCACCGTCACGCTGTCCATGGAGCGCCGCGCTGCGCTCCTCGCCTTGGCGCGGCAGGCCGACAGCCTCATCATCGAAGACGATTTCGAAAGCGAAAGCCGCTGGGGCGAAGGCGCGATCCCCGCGCTGAAAAGCCTGGACCGGGACGGGCGCGTGATCTATGTGGGCAGCCTGGCCAAGTCCTTTGCGCCAGGTCTGCGCATCGGCTACATCGTCGCGCCGCGCGAGTTGGCCGCCGAACTGCGCGCGCTGCGCCGCCTGATGCTGCGCCACCCGTCCGCATACATCCAGCGCGCGTTCTCGCTCTTCATCTCGCTGGGCCACCACCATTCGCTGCTACGCCGCCAGTCGCAGGCCTACCAGAAGCGCGGCGCCGAACTGGCGCAGGCGCTGGCGCGGCATCTGCCAGACTTCACGGCCATTCCGATCACCGGTTCGTCATCGTGCTGGCTGCAAGGGCCGCCGTGGCTCAATGCGGTCGCGCTGTCCGAGGCGGCGCTAGCCGAAGGTGTGGTGGTCGAACCGGGAGACGTGTTCTTCATGGACGGCGCCAACGCGCCCCGGAACTTCCTGCGCGTCGGGTTTACGTCGATCCGGCCGGAGCATATCGAACCGGGTATTGCGCGGCTGGCGAAGGTGGTCGACGCGCAGCGGCGCGTGGCGCAGGATCTCGTGCTTGACGGTGTATGACACCCGCTGCATTTTGACGGTGTCTGACACCCTGGTGAGAACATCTTCATCCTGCGAGGCCATCTCAGAGGGTGTCAGACACCTGCATCAGCGTAGGGACTGACGCCCCCGCACTGCTACAGCAACTCGTCCCGTAAGTAGTACCAGCGGTACAGCAATCCCTGGCCAATGCGGCGAAACGGCGCGAAGAGATGCCCGGGCAGAGGCGTGTCGTAGATCGGCAGGTTCCACGCAATGCCGTCCTTGCCCATCATGCGTTGCGCCAGCCGCCTGCCCGCGTGGGCCGAGAAGGCCACGCCGTTGCCGCCGTAGCCGAAGGCGTAATACACCTGTTGCGCGGGATCCGGTTGCGTCACGCGCGGCATCATGTCGTGGCTGACGTCTACCCAGCCCCACCACGAATACGCCACATCCACACCGCGCAGGGCGGGGAACTTGCGTGCCAGGCCTTCGCGCAGCAGCGCAAGGTGGCGCGGGTTTTCGGCGTCTGCGCCGCGTAGCGCGCTGCGGCTGCCGATCTGCATGCGGCCATCCGGTAGCAGGCGGTAGTAGAACCGCAGCGTGCGCGTGTCGGTGATGAACACCGTACTCTTTAACCCTGCCGCCTCGAGCTCGTCCGGCGACAGCACCCGCGTGACCATCGAATTGGACAGCACCGGCATGATGCGGTTGTCCAGCAGCCGATTGACGCCCTGCGCGGTGTAGCCGCCGGTGGCGAACGCCACGCGCCGGGCACGCACCGTGCCGCCGGGGGTTTGCAGCCGGTACATGCCGTTTTCCACCTGCCAGCCCAGCACGGGGCTGGACGGATGGATGCGCACGCCCAGCGCCCGCGCCTGCCGCAGATAACCGTAGGCGAGCTTGAGCGGATGCACGCCGACACCGTCGGGCTCGTGCATGGCGCCCACGGCCTCGCGATCATCCACATACCGTTCGCGCAATTCAGCGCGGCTGAGCATCTTCGTGTCGTAGCCAAAGACATCGCGCATCACGCGCGCTTCGTTCTGCAGAAAGGCCATCTTCTTCTGGCGATGCGCCGTGTACAGATGGCCGCCGGGCTGCGCGTCGCAATCCACCTGCGCGACCAGGCTCTTCCAATACTCGAAGCCTTCGCGGATCTCGGCGTCCAGGCGCTTGGCCGTGTCCAATCCCCAGCGTTCGATCCACTGCGAGCGGTACAGGCGTCCCGACGCATTCTGGCCCTGGCCGCCATTGCGGCTGGTGCAGCCCCATACGGCGCGATTGGCCTCCAGCACCACAGCCTTCACGCCGAAATCGCGCGCCAGCGCCAATGCCGCCGACAGGCCCGTGAAGCCCGAGCCAACGATCACCACGTCGGCGTCGACGTCGCCGCTGATCGGCCCATCGTCTTCGGGCGGCGTACCGGCCGTCGCCACCCAGTAGGTGGGCGCGTAGTCCTGGCCCTGGCCGGGCGGCGAGACCAGCGGATCGTAAGCCGGGTTGTAGGCGTTGATGGCGGCGCCGGACGCGGGCGCCGGACGGGAGATTCCGGCCGACATTTGCGTATCCATGATGGTGGCTAGGCCCGTGCCGGCAAGGCCGGACGCTGCTTGCGGAAGGCGTTCTTCACCTGGATCTTGCCGCCCTTGAAGGTGAACACGTCGACCATGTCGGCCTCGACCCGCGAGCCGTCCGCGGCCGTGCCGCGAAACGTGGATTCGGAGACGCCGCGATCGCCGGCCACCCAGTGCCGGCCGTTTTCCCATTGCGCGTCCGGGAAGTTCTTCCAGGCCGCGGCAAAGGCCGCGCGTACCGCCTCCGGACCGGAATGACGGCTGCCGTACTGCTCCGGCCCGCCGACGGTCTCGAACACGCAGTCTTCGCTCATGAATGACATCAAGGCGTCGATGTCGTGCCGGTTCCAGGCGGCCGCAAACTCGGCCAGCATTTCCACGGTGACGGTCTGTTGCATTGCCTACTCTCCTTCGCTGGCGCGGCGCGAGATGCGCCACGCTGAACCTTCAAGGTACGTGCGCGGCATGCGCGCGGGTAGGACCAGACGCGGGGAATCGCTTGCACCAGAACTAGCGCAGCGGCACGGCGCGGGCCGCGTCCGGTGCGAAGTCGACATCGACATCGTGCAGCGCCGCCAGGTCCAGATGCGCCGTGATCGCCGGCATGTCGGTGACGCCGCGCATACCGATCACGACCAGCGATGGTTCGCGTTGATCAGCCGGCGCACGCGCCAGCGTGTCAAAGCGCACGCGCCGCCCCGCGAATTGCACCAGCACCCAACCGTGGCGGCTGGTGCGGACCCAACCTTTGGCGCGCAGCACGTCGCGGGGCAACCGCTTCAGGCGCTCCGCGAGCGTGTCGGCATCCAACAGCGTCGGCGCGCGCCATAGCCAGCTTTGGAAGGGATGGGCGGGATCGGAGGGGTCGACATGCTGCGGCATGTGTCCGCCCACGCGAACGCCGCCGAGATCGTCGCCGTGGGCACTGACAACGCGGCCGCCATGACCGTGGCCACAGACAGAACCATCGCCGTGCCTGTCGCCATGGCCGCAACCATGCCCCACCTCATGCCCACTCGCCGTCCCTTCATCCCCGCCGATCAACACCCCCAAATCCACCCGCCCCTCACTCGCCCGCACCACGGGCGCGCCGCCGCTCGCCTCGCGCAGCCAATCCTCCACTACCGCCAATGCATCCGGCGCCACCAGATCAATCTTGTTCAATACCAGCAGATCCGCCGCGCGAAGCTGCCGCTGCACGGTATCGGCCAACAGCGGATCCGCCGCCCCCTCGCGGATGGCGCCGGCATCGGCCAGCACCACCACCCCTTCCAGCTGCAACAAGGGATCGGCCATCCCGACCTGGGCGATACGGCCAGGATCGGACACGCCGCTCGCCTCGATGACAATCCATTCCGGCAAAGGATCCAGCGCCAGCACCCGCGCCAGCGCGTCATCCATTCCGCCCGCCATCGAACAGCAGACGCAACCGTTCGCCAGCCGGATCACGTTGTCGGCGCGATCCGCGATAAGACCCGCGTCGATGTCGACAGGCCCGAAGTCGTTGACCAGCACCGCCGCGCGGCGCGGGCTGGCGGTCAGCACGTGGTTCAGCAAGGTGGTCTTGCCCGCGCCCAGAAAGCCGCCCACCACCGTCAGCGGAATGCGCGCCACGTCATGCCTCCTGCAACGGCAGCGGACGCCCGCCGATGACCGTGCCCAGCACCTTCAGGTCCTTCAAGGATTCCGGCGCGGCCTCGGACGGATCGTCCGCCAGCACGCAGAAGTCCGCGTACTTGCCGACCTCGATAGAGCCCACCAGATGGTCCATGTGCAGCGTGTACGCGGCGCCCAGCGTGATCGCGTGCAACGCGGCGTCGACGCCGATGCGCTCGGACTCGCCCAGCACGCGGCCCGAGGCCGTCTGCCGGTTCACGGCGCACCACGCCGTGAACAGCGGTCCGAGCGGCGTGATGGGCGCGTCGGAATGGATGGCGAACGGCACGCCGGCGCGCGCCGCCGACGCGCAGGCGTCCATGCGGTTGGCGCGGTCCGGCCCCATCGTCAGCGCATAGTGCGCGTCGCCCCAGTAGTAGATGTGATTGGCAAAGAGGTTCACGCACATGCCCAGGCTCGCCATCCGGCGGAACTGCGCCGCGTCGGCCATCTGGCAATGCTGCAATGTGTGGCGATGGTCGCGCCGCGGCGTGCGCTGCAACGCGCGGTCCACGGCTTCAATCGCAAGCTGCGTGGCCTCGTCGCCGTTGGTATGGATGTGAAGCTGCGCGCCGGCGTCGTGATAGGTCTGCACCATCGCGTCCAATTCGGACGGCGCGATGACCCAGATGCCGTTGGGCGCGCCGTTGAAGTAACCCGGCCAGCGCACGCGCGCCGTGAAGCCCTGGATGGATCCATCCACCACCAGCTTCACCATGCCCAGATGCAGCTTGTCGTGATTCAGCCGCCGCGCCGCCGCCAGCTTTTCCAGGCAGCCCGCCGCGTTGCCCGCGTAGGTCAGCGCCGAGGCCGCGGGCACGATGCGCACCGGGTAATCCGCCTCGCCCGTCACACGCGCCAGCGTCGCCAGACCTTCATCATTCAACTCGTTGACCAGGTCCGTCGCGGTGGTCACGCCCGCCCACTGCGCCACCTTGCCGAACATCCGCAGGCCATCTTCAGTCAGGCCGACCGTGCGGAACGGGCTGCCGATCAGCCGCATGACCGGGAACATGGCCGCAAACTCGCACAGCTCGCCGCTGGGGTTGCCATCCGCCAAGCGGGTCACGCCCTCGATATCGGTGTCTCGGTCGATGCCCGCACGCGCCAGCATGGGCGAGTTGACGTTCATGAGGTGCATGCTGGCGTGCATGACCACGATGGGCCGTTGCGCCGACACTTCGTCCAGATCATGGATGCTCATGCGTTCGCCGCCGAAGAAGATGGGATCGAAGCCCCAGCCGATCAGCGTCTCGCCTTGCGCCAGCGCGCCCTCCGCGTCGCGCAGCCGCGCCGCCACTTCCGCAAAGCTTTTCAGGCCGGACCAGAGTTTGCCATCCGGTCCGCGCCGGTCATAAAAGCCCACGTAGACGAACTTCCACATGCCGCCCTCGGGCAGATGGCAATGGCCTTCGACCAGGCCCGGCATCAGCACGCTATCGGCGAAACGGTCGTCGACCTGCGCCGGCCCCCAGCCGGCCAGATCCTCCCGGCTGCCCACGCCAAGAATGCGGCCATCGCGCACGGCAACGTGCGTGGCGCGCGGCTGCGCGGGGTTCATGGTCAGGATGGATCGGGCGACATAAAGCGTCGTCTGGCCGGAAGGCTGGGTCATCGGGGATTCCTTGTCAGTCGGTGAATTCGGTACGCGCGGATCAGCCCTGCAACGGCGACACCGTCACGCCATCGCGCGTCTCGACAAAATGGCAGGCCACGTGATGCGCCGGCGCCACCTCGCGCAATTCGGGCTCACGGGTGGAACACAGCGTCTGCGCGGCCGGACATCGCCCCGCGAAGCGGCAGCCGGGCGGCGGGTTGACCGGGCTGGGCGGATCGCCGGTCAGCTTGACCCGGCGCGCCGCCGTTTCGCGGCCGCCCTTGACCGTCGGCACGGCAGACATCAGCGCCACGCTGTACGGATGCAACGGCCGCGAGAAGAACGCGCGCCGCGACGCCCGCTCGATGATCTTGCCCAGGTACATCACGGCGATGTCGTCGCACACGTGCTCCACCACCGCCATGTCGTGCGAGATGAAAAGAAACGACTGCCCCTGTTCGCGCTGGATGCGCCGCAGCAGGTTCAGGATCTGCGCCCGAATGGCGATGTCCAGCGCCGACACGGGTTCATCGCAGACGATCAGGTCCGGCGCGCTGGCCAGCGCCCGCGCAATGTTCAGCCGCTGGCGCTGCCCGCCGGAGAACTGATGCGGAAACAGTTGCCGCTGTTCGGGCCGCAGCCCCACCAGCTCGAACATCAGCGCCACGCGCGCCTCGCGGCCGCCGGGCGGATCGATGCCCATCAGGTCCAGCGGCGTGCGCACGATTTCCTCGGCGCGTTGTCGCGGATTGAGCGACGAATACGGATCCTGGAAGACCAGTTGCAGGCGCCGCCGCATCCGGCGCAGCGCCGCGCCGCGCATGGCGGTCAGATCGCTGCCGTCGAAATGGATGCTGCCGCCGGTGGGGTCCGCCAGCCGCAGCACCGACAGCGCCGTGGTGGTCTTGCCCGAGCCTGACTCGCCCACGATGGCCAGGGTGCGGCCGCGCTCAAGCTCGAACGACACGCCGTCCACCGCCCGCACCACCACCGGCTTGCCATCGCGCCCGCGCCCGCCCACCGGAAAATGCACCGACAGGTCGCGCACCGACAACAGGGATGACGAATGCGCCTGGGTCATTGCGATGCCTCCGGGTAAAGCCAACAGGACACGCCCTGCCCGCCGTCCAGCACGGTCATGGGCGGAAACTCGCGGCTGCAGCGCGCCATGGCGCGGTTGCAGCGGTCAACGAACGGGCAGCCGACGCCACGCTCCCACACGGACGGCACCACGCCCGGAATCTCCGGCAGGTCGGGCCGCTCGTCATCCGGTTCGCGGTCCAGTTCGGGCAAGCAGGCGATCAGGCCCTGCGTGTACGGATGGCGCGGCTGCGCCAGGATCTGGCCGACGCTGCCCTGCTCCACCACCCGCCCGCCGTACATCACCACCACGCGGTCCGCCATCTCGGACACCGCGCCCATGTCGTGCGTGATCAGCAGCACGGCCGTGCCCCGGCGCGCCTGCTGCTCGCGCAACAGGTCGAAGATCTGCGCCTGCACCGTCACGTCCAGCGCCGTCGTGGGCTCGTCCGCAATGAGCACGTCCGGGTCGCAGGCCAGCGCAATCGCGATCATCACCCGCTGCCGCATGCCGCCAGACAGTTGATGCGGATAATCGTCCACGCGGCGCTCCGGCAGCGGAATGCCCACGGACTTGAGCATCTCGATGGCCCGCTCGCGCGCCTCGCGCTTGGACAGCCCCTGATGCAGCCGCAGCGGCTCGCCGATCTGGTCGCCCACCGTGTAGACCGGGTTGAGCGCCGTCATCGGCTCCTGGAAGATCATCGAAATGTTATTGCCGCGCACCCGGCGCATCGCCTCGTCGTCGTGCATGGCAAGGTCGGCGCCGCGCAGGCGCACATGACCGGCGCCCACGCGCGCCAGCGGCGGAATCAGCCGCATGATGGCCAGCGCCGTCATGCTCTTGCCGCAGCCCGATTCGCCCACCAGGCACAGCGTTTCGCCGGGACGCAGGTCGAAGCTCACGTCGCTCAGCACTTCGGCCTCGCGGCCACGCGTGCGGAACGCCAGGCTCAAGCCGTCCACTTCCAGCACGGGGGCCATGTCGGCGGCGTTCATGCCCGGCCCCGCGATGTCGGATTCAGGGCGTCGTTCAGCCCGTCGCCAATCAGGCTGACGGCCAGCACCGTCAGGAAGATGGCCGCGCCCGGCAGCGTCACCGCCCACCACGCGGTCAGGATGTAGGGGCGATTGCTGCCGATCATCAAGCCCCAGCTCATCACATTGGGATCGCCCAGGCCCAGAAACGACAGCCCCGCCTCGAACAGGATGGCCGTGCCGATGGCCAGCGTGGCCGATACGATCAGCGGCGCCAGCGCGTTCGGCAGGATGACGCGCCAGATGATGCGCGCGTCCCCGGCGCCGATCACGCGTTCGGCCAGCACATACTCGCGCCGCTTGAGCCGCAGAAACTCCCCCCGGGCCAGGCGCGCCGTGCCCGTCCAACTCACCACGCCGATGGCGACCGCGATGGTCGCGAGCGACGGGCTGAACAGCGTCACCAGCACCATCGCAAAGAGCAACGTGGGCAGCACCTGAAAAAACTCGGTGATGCGCATCAGGGTTTCGTCGACCCAGCCGCCGTAATAGCCCGCCAGCGCGCCAACCGTGATGCCGATGGCCATGGACAGGACCGCCGCCACCACGCCCACCAGCAACGTCGCGCGGCCGCCGTAGATCATGCCGGTCAGCACGTCGCGGCCCAGGTAGTCGGATCCCAGCAGCAGCTCGCCGCCGGGCGGCTCCATGGGGGCCGCGGCAATCTCGAACGGGTCGGCCTGCATCAGCATTGGCCCGAAGATCGTGATCGCCAGAATCGTCGCGAGCAGCAGCACGCCGGCCAGCGCGCTGGGGTTGCGCGCGAACACGCGCAGCGCCTCATAGGTGGGCCGGGGCGGCGGCTTGGGCCGGGCGTCTGCGCCAGCCGCGCCGGGTAATGCAATCGGTGCGGGTCTCATGATGTCTTGATCCGAGGATCGATCAGGCGATACGCCAGATCGGTGAGCTGGTTCATCACCACGACCAGCAACGAGGCAAAGAGCAGGATCCCGAGCAAGGTCGGATAATCGCGCCGAAGCACGGAGTCGAACGCCAGACGCCCCAATCCGGGCCAGTTGAAGACCGTCTCCACCAGAATCGCCCCGGCCAGCACGTTGCCGAACTGCAGGCCCAGCATGGTCACCACTGGCAGCACACCGTTGCGCAGTGCGTGCTTGTACAGCACGGTGTTCTCCGGCAGCCCCTTGGCCCGCGCGGTGCGGATGTAGTCGGCCTGCAAGGCGTCCATGACGCTGGCCCGCGCCAGCCGGCTGTACTGCGCCAGGTACACGAACGCCAGCGTGAACGCCGGCAGCACCAGATGGTGCAGCACGTCCAGCGCTCCCGCCCAGCCGTCCTGCGGACCGCCCGCCGACCGCATGTCCGACACCGGAAAGATCGGCCACACCGAAGCAAACAGGATGATGAGGATGATGCCGGTCCAGAACACCGGCGCCGAATAGCCCACGACCGACAGCAGCGTGATGCCTTGCGACAGCAGTCCGTTGGGCTTCTTGGCGGCCAGCGTGCCCAGCAGCGTGCCGACCAGGAACGCGACGGTCACCGACGTCACCACCAGCAGCAGCGTGGCGGGTACACGATCCCAGATCAGCTGAGCGACCGGCACGTTGAAAAAGTACGAGTAGCCCAGGTCGCCGCGCACGACCTGCCCCAGATAGATGCCGAGCTGCGTGAGGAACGGTTTGTCCAGCCCGTACTGCACGCGAAGCTGGGCCCGCAGGTCTTCACTGATGCCGCCCATGGACCCCGCGATGGTTTCCACGGGATCGCCCGGCGAGATATGAATCAGCAGGAAATTCAGCGTCACCACGGCCAGCAGCAGGATCGCGGCGTAGAGCAGGCGGCGCGAGAGGTATCGCAGCATGACGGCTCCCGCTACTGCACGGAGGTTTCATCCAGCGGCGACAACAGGCCCCAAATGCCGGACGGCAGACCCTGCACCTTCTTGGACGACAGCGTGTGATACGGAATGACGGTCAGGAAGTCGATGGGGACATCCTCCGTCACCAGCCGCTGAAACTCCGCATACAAGGCGCGGCGCTTGTCCGCGTCGGTCTCGGTGCCCGCCTGTTCCAGCAGCGCATCGACCTTCGGATTCTTGTAGGACTGCGTGTTGGTCCAGATGATGTCGCGGATGTTGGACGACATATACGTGCGGTGCACGCCGATGACCGGATCGCCCCAGTTGAAGACGATGTCGGTGGTCATGTCGAAGTCCTTGCCGGCGATGCGCTTGGCCCAGGTCGGAAAGTCGGGCGACGCGCGCACCTGCACGTTGATGCCTACCTTCTTCAACTGGCTGCGCAGGTATTCCGCCACGTTCTTGCCCTGCACGTCGCTGCCCGGCATGTAATCCACCGTCAGCGTCATGCGCTCGCCCTTGCCGTCCTTCTTGAAGCCGGCCTCGTCCAGCAGCTTTTCAGCCTGCTTCAGATCCAGCGGGTACTTCTTCACGTCGTCGCTGGCGAAGGGGCTGGTGCCCACGATGGGACCATGCGCCGGCGCGGCAAAGCCCGCGTTCAGCGCCTTGGTGATGAAACCCTTGTCGGTCGCGTAGGCGATGGCCTGACGCACCCGCACGTCGTCCAGCGGCTTGCGCGTCGTATTGAACGCCAGCCAGCTCAGCGCGCCGATACCTTCATAACCCTTGTTGGTCATGACGATGGACGGATTGTCCTTGGCGCGGCGCAGGATCGTCGGCTCGGTCATGAACGGCAGCGCCCCGATGTCGCCGCGCTCCAGTCCGATCAGCAGATTGGTCGCATCGGGATTGATCTTGACCACCACGCGGTCCAGCAGCGGCTTGCCCTTGATGAAGAATTTGTCGAAGCGCTCCAGCACGATCTCCTGGCCCGGCTTGAACTCCTTGAAGATGAACGGCCCGGAGCCGACCACGTTCGCGGAGTTGCGCGGATGCGTCTTCAAGTCCTGCCCGTCGCCGTAGATGTGCTTGGGCAGCACGGGCATCAGCGCCGGCGACAGCGCCAGCAGAATGGCCGGATGCGGCTTGCTCATGCGCAGCACGGCGGTGCGGGCGTCGGGCGTTTCGACGCTTTCGACGGGTGCAAACATGGTCTGAAACGGATGATTCTGCTTGACCGCCATGATCGAGAACGCCACGTCCTCGGACGTCACGGGCTTGCCGTCATGAAAGATCGCGTCGCCGCGCAGATGCAGCGTCAGCGACTTGCCGTCCGGCGCCAGTTCCCACGACTCGGCCAGATAAGGCTGCGGATTCCAGTCCGCGTCGTAGCGCAGCGGACTGGCAAAGAGCTGCGCACTGGGCAGCGCGGTGGCGGTGCCCGATTGCACCGCGCCGTTCAGATGCCGCGGCACCTGCGTGGAGCCGATGACGAGCGTGCCGCCGGCCTTGGGCGCATCCGCCGCGACGGCGCCCCCCGCCATTGCAAACACCGACAGAATCGTGGCCAGGCCTAGTCTTGCGCTGCGCATGTGCTACCCCTTTGATGTTGTCGCGTGAACCATTCAAGGATGGCTTGCGGTCTAGCGTAGTCATCCCTCGGATGCGCGCTTAGTACCAAACCGCTGGACTTGGTGGTGCCAGGCTGGCCCGCGGTCAGCCGCCCAGCGCGTGCGCATACAGCGCCGCGACGGCGCAACTGTTGACGCGCGCCTCCATGGAATCGGACCGGCTGGTCAGCAGCACCGGCACGCGCGTGCCCAGCACCAGGCCCGCCGCGCCGGCGCCCGCCAGCCACGTGAGTTCCTTGTAGAGCATGTTGCCGGCCTCGATGTCCGGCACCAGCAGGATGTCCGCATCGCCCGCCACGCGCGATACGATGCCCTTCTGGTCCGCGGCCTCGCGCGAGATCGCGTTATCGAACGCCAGCGGCCCGTCGATGTCGCCGCCGCGGATCTGCCCTCGGTCCGCCATCTTGGACAGCGCCGCGGCATCCAGCGTGGCCGGCATCGCCGGGTTCACCGATTCGGTGGCGCACAGCACGGCCACCTTCGGCCGCTCCACGCCCAGCGCGCGCGCCAGGTCGATCGCGTTCTGCGCGATGTCCGCCTTTTCCTGTAGCGACGGCGCGATGTTGACGGCCGCATCCGTCAGGATCAGCAGCTTCGGGTAGGCCGCCACCGCCATCACGAAGGCGTGGCTGATGCGCCGATTGGTGCGCAGGCCCGATTCACGCGTCACCACGGCGGACATGAAGTGGTCGGTGTGCAGGCTGCCCTTCATCAGCATGCTGACGGCCCCATCGCGCGCCAGCGCCGCGGCGGCGCGCGCGGTCAGCAGTTCGTCGTCCGGCGCGTCGACGATTTCCATGGAACCCGCACGCATGCCCTCCTGCGCCATCAGCGCGGCTATGCGCGCTGCCGGCCCGACCAGCACCGGCTCGATGTAGCCGGCCTCGCTGGCCTGCGCGGCGGCGCGCACGCTGACGGGACAGAGCGGATACGCCACCGCGGTGCGCAGCCGCCCCGCCGCCAGCGCGGCAACGCGCAGCGGCTCGAACAAACGGTCGAAAGCCATGTCTTCGCTCCTGCCGCGGCCGCGCGTGCGGCGGCCGGGTGAATGACCGGCGCGGACCAGGGCGTCAACACACGCCCCGGCCCGCGCCGCGCGCGCCGGTCAGCGTCCGACCGGCTCGATCGGCAGCGGCACCTCGCCGGCCTGGAACGGCTGGTTCACGTACTTGCGGTACTTGTCCAGGAAGCGCACCGGCTGCTTGAGCGCGTCGCGGCGGAACGGATCGCCCAGCTCCTGGCTGACCATCATTTCCAGCACGGTGGTCTTGCCTTCCAGCTGCGCCTGGCACGCGGCCTGCAGCGCGGCGCCGACCTGATCCGCATGTTCCACGCGGATGCCTTCGGCGCCCATGGCCCGCGCCAGCTCCGAGAAATTCGGATTGAGCAGGTTGCTGCCGACGAAGCGGCGGCCATAAAAGTCCACCTGGTTCTTTTTCTCGGCGCCCCACTGGCCGTTGTGAAACACCACCGCGGTCACCGGGATCTGCTCGCGCACGCAGGTCAGCAATTCCTGGAAGCTCATGCACCAGGCGCCGTCGCCCACGTAGGCCACCGCCGGGCGGTCGGGCCGACCCAGTTTGGCGCCGATCAGCGCGGGCAGCGCATAGCCGCAATTGCCGAAGCTCATGGCCGCGAGCATGGAATTGGGCTCGTCAAAGCGCAGATAGCTGTTGGACACCGAGCAGATGTTGCCGATGTCGGTGGACACCATCACGTGCTTGGGCATGGCGCGTTCCAGCTCGCGCAGCATGCGGCGCGGGTGCATGCGGCCGCCGCCCTGCTCGATGATGTCCAGGCTCCAGTCGTCGCGCTCGTGCGACCAGCTGTCCAGTTCCTGTTCCCACTCGGCCTTCTGCGCGGCGATCTCGCTGGCGCGTCCTTCCTTGGTGCGGGTGCAGGCGACGTCGCGTGCCTGCAGTCTGGCCGTCAACGCGGCGGCAGCCGGCTTGGCGTCGCCGCAGATGCCCACCGACACCGGCCGCACCAGGCCCAGCATGCGGTGGTCGGCGTCGACCTGGATGATGCGCGCGTTCTGCGGCCAGTATTCCAGGCCGTGCTGCGGCAAGGTGCCGAAAGGTCCCAGCCGCGTGCCCAGCGCCAGCACCACGTCCGCCTGGGACAGCAGCTTCATCCCCGCCTTGGCGCCCTGGTAGCCCAGCGGGCCGCACCACAGCGGATGGCTGGCCGGAAAGGCGTCGTTATGCAGATAGCTGGTGACCACCGGCGCGCCCAGCAGCTCGGCCAGCGCCACGCATTCGGCCTGACCGTCCGAGAACAGCACGCCGCCGCCCGCCACAATGACCGGGAACTTGGCCTCAGCCAGCATGCGCGCCGCCGCTTCCAGGTCCTCTTCCGACCCGGGGCCGCGACGGATGCGGCGCGGCTCCGGGATGGCCACGTCGATCTCGCCATAGAAATAGTCGCGCGGAATGTTCAGCTGCGCGGGGCCGCGCTCGGCCATCGCATTGTCGAACGCCTTGGCGGTGAATTCCGCCATGCGGTCCGGCCGGTTCACGTGCGCCTGGTATTTGGTGATGCGCGAAAAGATCGGAAGCTGTTCGGTTTCCTGGAAGCCGCCCAGCCCCATGCCCGCCGTGCCGGTCTCGGGCGTGATCGCCACGACCGGGCTGTGTGCCCAGTAGGCGGCCGCCACGCCGGTCACGAAGTTGGTGATGCCGGGGCCGTTTTGTGCAATGCACACGCCGTGCCGGCCGGTCACGCGGGAATAGCCGTCGGCCATGTGCGCCGCGCCCTGTTCGTGCACCGTCGGCACAAAGCGGATGCCGGCCGCGGGAAACAGGTCCAGCGCATCCATGAAGGCCGAACCGACGATGCCGAAAACATCCTTGACGCCCTGCGCGACCAGCGTTTCGACAAACGCTTCGCTGGGGGTCATGTGTTGCTTGCTGCTCATGGTCTCTCTCCTGGCGTGCCGGCGCTTGTCCGATTGCTGATTGGCCGGTGTGATCCGATACTGCGCCAGAAACCCGCGGCTTCCCACCCCCGGGCATTCCATTTTCTGCAATTTCTGTGCGAGGATGGTCGGCCGTTCGCTGAAATCTCAATTATTGAAAGATGAAAGACGAATCCTCCGCCGCCCTGCGCGCGCTGACCTTGCTGGAACAAGTGGCACGTTCGGCCCAGCCCGTCTCGCTGGCCGAGCTGACCGACGCCACCGGCCTGCCCAAACCTTCCGTGCTTCGGATCCTGTCGCGCCTTGTCGATGCCGGCATGCTGCTGCGCGAACCGGCCGGCAAAAGCTATGTCAGCGGCCCACGCCTGGGCGCGCTGGCCCGCGACACGCTGCTCAATTCGCCGCTGCGCGGCGAGCGCCATCGCATCCTGGACAGCCTGGTCGACGAGATCGGCGAGACCTGCAACTGCACCATGCTCGACGGCGACGAGGTCATCTACCTGGATCGCGTGGAAACCGCCTGGCCGCTGCGCGTCAACCTGCAATCCGGATCGCGCGTGCCGCTGCACTGTTCGGCCAGCGGCAAGCTGTTTCTGGCCTACATGCGCCGCGAAACCCGCCAGCGCATGCTGGCCGCGGCGCAACTGCCGCGCTATACGCCGAACACGCTGTGCGACGTGGCGTCGCTGGAAGAGGAGCTGCGGGTCATCAAGAAGGAAGGCGCCAGCTTCGACCGCGAGGAATTCCTGCTGGGCATCGTCTGCATGGCGGTGCCCATCCTGCATGGCTCGCGGGCGATCGCGGCGGTGGCGCTGCATGCGCCGGTGGCAAGGCTGTCGATCGACGGCGCCCGGGCGTGGCTGCCGCGCATGCAGGAGGCGGCGCGGGCGTTGGCGGGGACGTATGAGGCGTCCGCGTAGCCCGGGCGGTCAGCCGTCCTGGTCTTTGCGCGCGGCGCCGGCCTCGGCCCGCTCCTGCCGACGGTTTCGCGCGCCCTCGATCTTGGCGAGCAGCGGCTGTTTTTTCTGAATGACGATTTCCAGGTAGCGTTCCCGAGGCAGGACAAGCCTGATGACGGTGGGCAGCGCCTCGTAAGCGCGCTCCAGCACGTCCTTGACCATCGCGTCGTCCTTGAGCTTTTCGGCCGAGACGCTCAGCAGCCCATCGACCGTCACGCGCTCGATGGTCTGCCAATTCTGTTCGACCAGCGCGCTGCCCTTTTCCGCGGTGGCGCCGGCCAGTTCGCGGCCCTTTTCGGCCGTGGCGCCGGCCAGTTCCCTGCCTCTTTCCGCCGTGGCGCCCGCCAGCTCAAGGCCCTTGGCCCGGGCGCTCGCGGCGGCGTCGCCCAAGTGGGCTTTTGAACTTTCGAGCGCCCCGGCCGTGCGGCTGGTAAGCGCCTTTGCCTTGACGGCCGCGCCTTCTCGTAGCGCCTTCAACTTGTCGAACATGATCCACCCTGACATCGGTTGCCGTTGATTATCGGGACAGGCCCGCCCCGCAGCCGGCCATGCCCGTCGGCAGATCATACCGACTCAGGCTTTACACTAACGCGCAACTCAGCCTTTTTCCGATCCCTTGCGGGATCCGCCCCTCCGTGACCGACACCGCCTTCTCCTCCCTCCCCCTCCTGCCGCCCCTGCTCGAAAACCTGAAAACCCTGGGTTTCGAACAGATGACGCCCATCCAGGCGCAGGCCCTGCCGCTTATCCTTGAACGGCGCGACGTGATCGCCCAGGCCAAGACCGGCAGCGGCAAGACCGCCGCATTCGGACTGGGCGTGCTGCAGAATCTGGACGTGAACCGCCTGGCGCCGCAAGGGCTGGTGGTCTGCCCCACGCGCGAACTGGCCGACCAGGTTGCGCAAGAGCTGCGCCGGCTGGCGCGCCTGATTCCCAACGTGAAGATTCTGACGCTGTGCGGCGGCGCCGCGGCCCGGCCGCAGGCCGAGTCGCTGGCGCGCGGCACGCATCTGGTGGTGGGCACGCCCGGCCGCATCCAGGACCATCTGGCGCGCGCCAGCCTGGACCTGTCGGGCCTGAACACGCTGGTGCTGGACGAGGCAGACCGCATGGTGGACATGGGCTTTTACGACGACATCGTCGCCATTGCCTCGCACTGTCCCACCAAGCGCCAGACGCTGTTGTTCTCGGCCACCTACCCCGACAACATCCGCAAGCTCAGCGCACGGTTCCTGCGCAATCCCGCCGAGGTCAAGGTCGAGGCGCAGCACGACGCCAGCCGCATCGAGCAGATTTTCTACGAGATCAACGAAGGTGAACGCCTGGATGCGGTGGCAAAGCTGCTGGCGCATTTCCGGCCGGTTTCCACGCTGGTCTTCTGCAACACCAAGATCCGCAGCCATGACCTGGTGGAACGCCTGCAGGCCGAAGGCATCAGCGCGCAGGCGCTCAATGGCGACCTGGAACAACGCGAACGCGACGAAATCCTGATCCAGTTCGCCAACCAGAGCTGCGCCGTGCTGGTCGCCACCGACGTGGCCGCGCGCGGTCTGGACATCCAGAACCTGGGCGCGGTGATCAACGTGGACGTGACCAAGGACACCGAGGTCCACGTGCACCGCATCGGCCGCAGCGGCCGTGGCGACCAGAAGGGGTTGGCGCTCAGCCTGTGTTCGCCCGAGGAAATGCGCTGGGCCAACCTGATCGAGCAATACCAGGGCGCGCCGCTCAAATGGGCTGACCTCAAATCGCTGCGCCCCAAGGCCGATCGCCCGCTGCGCGCGCCCATGGTCACGCTGAACATCCAGGGCGGCAAGAAGGACAAGCTGCGTCCCGGCGACCTGCTGGGTGCACTGACCGGCGACGGCGGTTTGACGTTCGAGCAGGTCGGAAAGATCAACATTACCGAGTTCAACTCGTACGTGGCCCTGGACCGGCAGATCGCCAAGCAGGCGTTCTCGCGCATCTCCAACAGCAACATCAAGGGACGGCGCTTTCGCATGCGCTTCCTCGAAGAGTTTTGAGCGCCTTGCTGCCGAGGCGGATTGAAGGCGGGCTTACACCTTGACGTTCTTTCCGCCCGGCACGCACACCACCAGCTCCACCAACAGCGCCCCCACGAGCAGCACCGTGGGCACGCTCCAATCCCCGGTGCGCTGGTAGAGATAGCCGATCGCAAGCGGCCCGGTGACGGCAATCAGGTAGCCGACCGTCTGCGCCATGGCCGAGATGCGCGTCGCGGCATCGGCGCTGCCCGCTTTGGCGACGAACAGGAACGAAGCCAGCGCCACGCCGCCCCCTTGGCCAAAGCCCAACAGCAGCGCCCACCCGATCGCCGATGATGGCGGAGCAACCATCAGTCCCACAACGCCTGCCAGACACAGCAGAATCGTCAGGGCGATGTAGCGGCGCTGATCCCCCGTGCGGGAAGCCAGCAACGGAATCACAAAACTGGCGACCATCAGGCTGACCTGCGACACCGAAAAAACCTGCGCCGCGCGGGCGAGCGTCGCGCCCCGGTCTTGCAGCATCGTGGGCATCCACGGCAGGAAGACGAACAGGTTCATCACCTGCAGTCCGAAGAACAACGTGATCGACCAGGCGGTGCGGTTGCGATACACGTTGACCGGCGCTACCGCATGGCCTGCCGCCAGCCCTGGCCCGCCCGCCGGGTCATGCCTCTGCCGCCATTGCGGCAGCCAGAACATCAAGGCCAGCACGGCGGGAATGGCCCACAGCCCCAGCGATCGATACGCCGACGCCGTGTCCGCGCCCAGCCACTGGAACAACGGGAACGAAGCGCTTGCGCCCAACACGGCGCCCGCCCCGAGCATCAGCGCGTAGACGCCCATCACCATGCCCATCCGCGCCGGGCCAAATCGCTTTTTGGCCAGCGCCGGCATGATGACGTTCATCACCGCGATGCCCGCGCTGCCCAGAACGGTGCCCAGAATCAGCGCCTGCTCCCCGAACGCGCGCGCACCGCACCCCACGATCAACAACGCCAGCGCAAGCAACAGCGCACGCTCTTCGCCCAACCATTGCCGCAGCTTCACGCCGGGAATCGAGAACAGGCCCAGCAACGCCACCGGCAACGTCGTCACCAGCAAGGTCGACGTGAAGCCGAGTTCAAGGTTTTTCAGCAGCGGCCCGATCGCGGCGAACAGCAGACGCTGGTTCAGTGCGATCAGCACGAAGCCGATCCACAGCAACCCGAGCGACGCCTCGCGCGACGCGCGGACGGTGCCCGCTGAAATGGGACGGCGGGCCGCGGCCCCATCGGGTTGCGGCGAAAGTTCAACCTGCTTCATGCGTGCACTCCTGAATGCTTCAATCGAATGGCGCCTTCCATCCCGCGAAACGCCTCACGGCGCGGGCCTGCGGTCACCGGCAACCAATATAGAATCCCGATACGAATGCAAATCATTGATGCTTTGGCGATCCGGATTCTTGCTTAGGCATTCCGTCGCCAACGCCCCGCCGCCCCTCAAGGCGTGAAGGATTTCCCATGAATTACCGCCTCACGGCGGCGGACATTTCCGCGCCGGCCCGCATCGGACAATCGCCGTGGCAACGCTACCGGCTGCCGGCAGACCTGGGGGTATGCCACACCGACTTCCTGCGGTTCGACGAGGGCCTGACATTGGCCTATACCGACTATCGCCCCGCGCACGATCTGTTGGAGGCGCGCAGGGACGAACGCCCGCCCGGCCTGATCGTGGCGATTGCGCTTGAGGGAGAATCCAGCAATCTGGGCGCGGATGGCCAGCGAATCGACTTTGTGGCCGGGCACAGCACCATCGCTGCCTACGGCAGCCAGCGTGGCGAACGCCGCTTTCCGGCGAACCGGTCCATTCGGCAATTGCGCCTGATTGCCGATGCGCCGCTACTGCACCGCTACGGCCTGTCCGGCCTGCTGGACGATGCGGGCGGCGTCCGGGCGCACCCGCTGTTTCAGGGCAGACACAGTGCGGCGATTCAACGGCTGGCCGAATCGCTGATTCATCTGCACCGGCAGAACGGCAATCTGCTCGACACCTACGTGGCCGCGCTCGGGCTGCTGTCTGAACAGGTCCGCCCGTTCACCCCTCCGTTCACCGAACATCCCCCGGCGGCCGGAAAGCTGCGTTCGAACGACCAGGACAGGATCCTGCGCGCCCGGGACCTGATGCTGGAACAGTTCGATCGCCCGCTCAGCATCGCCTACCTGTGCGCAGCCGTGGGCACCAACGAGTTCAAGCTCAAGCAAGGTTTTCGTGAATTGTTCGGCACCAGCCCGTATCGGTTGTTGACCGCCATCCGCATGCAGAAGGCCCGCGAGCTTCTGGAATCAGGCGTGCCGGCATCCACCGCAGGCTACCGGGTGGGCTTCCAGCACGCGTCCAGCTTCAGCGCGGCGTTCGAACGCTATTACGGCCGGACGCCAACATCCGTGGCGCGCGCCGAGCAAGCGCCCGGAAGGCGGCGCCCCGGCTGACACTGACGCGCGCTATGACGTCTTCAGCGCCAGCAGCGCCTTGGCGGCCTTGGCGGCGGCGGACGCGCCGGTAAAGCCCGCCAGCCAGCCGCGCAGTGCCGCGTCCGCAACCGGCTGCGCATGGCGCAGTGACTCATCCAGCAGCACCGTGAGCAGCGATCCGATCCCGCGCGTCTTGGGATCCAGGCGCGGCAGCAGGCCGCCCAGCACGGCGATGACGGCGGCGGGCGCCAGCGTCGCCGCGTCGGCGAAGGACGCGGCCCAGCGCGTCAGCACGATAGCCGGCGCGCACGCGGCGTAGGCTTGCGCAGCTACCGTTGCGTCCATGCGCTGGGGAATCGCCGCCGCAAAAACTTCCACCGCTTGTGCGCGCACCTCGGCCTGCTTGGACGCCATGCCCAGCGCCAGCAACTGAACCGTTTCCGGCTGCCACGCGCCCGGATGCTGCGCAAGAGCGCGCAGGACGGCGGGCGCGCGATGCTCGGCCTCGTCGCCCGCCGCCACGTTCATGATCTCCATGCTGGCCGCGGCCAGCGGCAGGGTCGATGCCGGATTGGCCAGGCCGAGTTCGGCGCAGACCAGCGCGTGGGCATCGACGCCCTCTTGGTGCTGCGGCGGGCCCGAGGGAATCAGCGCCGGCTGCGAGGCCGTGGGCGCCTCGGCGGGCTCGGCATGGACCACCGGACTCCACCACACCCACTGCGGCGAGCCATCGGCCTTCAAGGTGCTGGATCCGCGGCTGTGCCACGCGATCCGCACCGTGTCGGTGATTTGCGGCCATGCGCCGCCGGTAGCCTGGACCACCCGCGCCCGGTGCTCGGGATGCACGCGCAGCAAGGCCTGAACAAGATCCACCGGCAGCGGCGCGCCGCTAACCCTGCCGGCCTCGAAACGGGCCAGCAGGACATCGGCGTCGATCCAGCCCTGCGTGTCGGTAGGCGTGGCCAGCAGCGGCCGGCGCGGCGCCTTGCCTTGCACGATCCCGGCCACTTCGCGCAGGCGGGTGATGAAGCTGGGCAGCAGGGAGGATTGTTCAGCGGTCGGCAGCGGCTGGGGTTCGCCCACGTTTTCATACACCCACTCGCCGTTGACGACCTGGCTCGTGGTCTTCTGCCAATACTTTTGCGGCAGGAAGGGACTCTCGGGATCGTGCGCCGCCAGCAGCAGCGCCGCCGCGTAGTGCTGGGCGTCGCGCTCGGCCAGTTGGCGCGCTCGCTTGGCCAGGGGCGCGACGGTGGCAGCCACCTGCCCGGACGTCGCCAGCCACGCCAGCGCCAGTTCGAACTCCAGCACGTCGGCGGGCGATTCCAGCAGCGCCGCATAGCGTTCCAGGGCGTCAGCGTCGGTCCACGGGCGCAGCGGTACGGGGAGCGGCAGGCCGGAAGACGTGCTTGACTGCAGATGACCATTGGCGCTTTGCGCGAGGCCGGTCCCACTTGTGGGCAGGGCATCGGCCGCGCCGTTGGCCCCGGCGGCATCAGCATCCTCAGCGGCCCCATCCGGCACCAGGACCGCCACCGCCGGCGCCAGCGCGTCGCGTTGCTGTTGCGCCAGGTCCATCCGGCCCAACTTCGCCAATGCCTTCACCGCCGCCCGCTGCACGTCGGCATGCGGATGCGCGAGGCCCAAGGCCAGCGCCTGCGCCACGGATTCAGATTCCGCACGCGCCTGTGCACCGAGCGCTTCCAGGATGCGCAACACCGATAGCGCCGCCGCCTTCGAGCCCGAGAACGCGCCGCCGCAGGCGTCCACAAACGGCGCGGCGTCGAGCAGGCCATGCTTGTGCAGCGCTTCAAACTGCTTTACGGCCAGCGCGACGGTGGCCGTGATCGAGGAGCCCAGACTCTGGCGCAGTAGTGGCTGGTCTGCCGCCGCCTCGTCGGGCGCGGGGGCCAGCGTGGCGTACACCCGCGAGAACCAGCCGGCGCGATAGGCGGAGAAATCCCGGTTCAGCGCCTCCAGGCAGCTGCGCAGCACGCGGCGACGGTCCAGCGTGCCTTCGTTGGCCAGCAGCACAACCGTGTTGTGCCAGTTCAATTCCTCGCGCGAGAATTTGTCGATGTTCGCCAGCGAGATCTCGCCGCCGCCTTCCACCTCGAAGATCCGCCAGAACGCCCCATCGCGCAGCGCGTGGTCGTGGCGCAGCATGAACAGACGCACTTCCTGTTCCTGCCGCCCGCCCAGTCCGCCGACCATCGCCAGCACGTAGTCATCCGTTTGGTCGACCTGCAGCCCGTTGAACACCTCGTTCAGGCGGATCGGCAAGAAATTCGGGCGCTGGGACCAGCCCTGCGCCATCTCGCGCAGCCGCTTGGGCGAGGCCTGCACCGCGCGCATATCTTCCGACTGCACGCCCAGCATAGCGTCGTACAGCGAGCGCAACGTCGCGCCCTCCTCGATCAGCCGCGCCGTATCGCGGTAGTAGTCCCAGAGGTTTTTGTAGGGGGTCATGCGAACGGTCATTCCTCGAGAGCCCGCTGCGCGGCGGCAGCGGCGGTTGTGGCCAGAGGTGTCACGCGCGGTGTGACGGCTTCCAGGCTGCGCAGGGTTACCGCCAGCACGGATGCGCCCTTGCGCCGCGCCGCCAGCGTGGCGGGCAAGGCGATGGGCATACCGTAGTCGTCGGACAGTCGCGCGGCCAGTTCGATGAGCTTGCCGGCCTGGGCCAGCGGCTTGCCTTCCGCGTCGAGCAACTGCGGCAGCAGCGCTTCCAGCGTCTGCAGCGCCCGGCAGCCAGCGAGCGCGCTGATGGATGCCGCATCGGCCAACGTCTGTGCGAGCCGTCCGGCCAAGGCGAAGCCCTGCGCCAGGTGCGCCGCAATCTGCGCGGCGAACGGCGCGGGATCCAGCAGGCCGGCGTCGGCCAGCCGCGCAATCGCCTCCGCCGCCTGTGCGCGCTGCTCGGCCATCTTGCCCGAGGCGGCCAGCGCCAAAGCCGAGTACACGGGCTCGCCGGGCGGCAACCGGGACGCGCCCAGCGCCGTCAGCAGCGGCCCCACGCCGCGCACGTTGATGACCTGCACCGCCGCGCACAGCATCGGATGGAAATGCGCGGCCAGCGTGTCGGGGTTGGATTGCAGCAGCCAGGCTGTCCATTGCACGACCTGGTCGTAACCATCCTGCTCGCGCGCCTCCTGGGCGCGGAACGTGAATTCGGCGGGCACGTCGGCAACATCGAGGGCCGGCGACGCGCAGGCCGCGGCGTCCCCCGCCATCCAGAACGGCTTGGCGCCATCGCCCAACACGGCCAGGTCGCGCGAAAACGTGCCATCGCCCGGCTCGGCAAGCACGCGCTCCCACACGAAACGCTGCGCGGGAACGACCGTTGGCGGACTGAACGACTTCCCCTGCGCCCGGCTCGACCGCAGATCGTGAAAGACGCCGGCCAGCAAGGCCAGCGGCGAATGCGTGGGCAGGTATTGATAGCCCCAGCGGGAGGTCCAGGTTTCATCGGACTTCCAGTCGCCGGTTTCCGCGTCGTAGCGGCTGCTGGAAACGATTTGTTCCTGCAAGGCCACGCCGACGGGATCCGGCTTGCCCGCGATGGCCACGACATAACGGGCGTAGCCTCGAAAACTGACGTCTTCCCTGCCCAGCAGCGCGGCGGCCAGCAGGCGTCGCGGCGACGCGGCGCGTTCCTCCCACACCGAATCGATGATCTCGGCAGCGCGGTGTTGCAACGCCTCGGGCAGCGGCTGGTGCGGACGACTGGCCAGGTAATCGACGATGCGCGGCAAGTCGGCGCCGTGCCCCGTGCCCTCGAACTGCGCGGCGATCAGCGCGTGCAATGCATCGTCGCCGCCGATGCCGGGCGCTTGATCGGGGAGATCCGGCAGCGGCTTACGGCGCGGCCCGGGCATCGCGATCGCCTGCGATGCACGTTCACCGTCAACCTTGGCGCGCGCTTGGCCGCTCGTCTGACCGTTCGCATGACCGCTGGCCTCGGCCGGTTGCGTCTCGCTGGATGGCGTCACCAGCTTGCGCGCCAGCGGCGCGAGGTCCAACGCCATGCCTTCCAGCGCTTCGCCCACCATCTCCGACATGCGATCCTGCTGGCCCGCATCGGTCTTCAGCGCGGCAAACAGCCCGAGCAGGGCCTTGACGAGCTTCTTCTCCGAACGGGTCAGGACCGCGGACCCGGCCTCGATCATCGCGTCCACGTCCAGCTGTCCGGCGGCGCGCCTGAGCATGTCCAGGGCCAGGCCGACCGCCGTGCTGGGCGCCGTGCCGAGCACGGCGAAATACGTATGCTGGCGGGCCGCGACCTCATGCGCGGCCGGATCGGCCAGGCGATGCATGCGCAAATACCAGGCAATGGTCTTCGCTGGAAAATCGCGCAGCAGCGCCTCCAGCGACTCGGCGAGCAGTTGGTCGCGGAACGCCGGATTGTCTTGGCAAAGCGTGAGGACGGCGGCGTCCCAGGCGGGCCCGGTGCGCTCCATGAGTAAATAATCGGCGCCCATGCCCTCGACCCGGAACAGGGCCCAGAACTCGCGCTCGATCTGATCGGGGTGGGCCTGCAGATAGGCGGCCATGAGCCTGCCGTGGTCCGCGTCCAGCTGGCCGTCGCCGCCGATGGCGCTGACCTGTTGCACGAAACAGCGCAGATAGGCCGCGGATAACGGCGCATCGCCGTCCAACCGTACCAGCGCGTGGCACACCGGCCATGCCAGATGCTCGGCCCACCAGCGCTGCTCCGCCAGCAATTCGACGAACGCGGCGCGCCACGGCGCGTCCCGTCCCGCTGCCGCGTCCACGACAGCCGCCGCTATCTCGCCATGTCGCGTGGCATATTCGCGCTTGCGCACCATGTCCGCCGGCGCCAGCGTATCCGCCACGAGCTTGGGCTTGCCGAGCGCCGCCAATACAAAGCACGCCCGCGGCGTGGGGCCCTCCGCGCTGAACAGGCGGGACGGCGGCAAGACCTTGGCCAGCGCGGCGCGGTCTTCCTCGTTCGCGCCATCCAGCGCGCGTGCAAAAGACGCAACATCCGCCGCGTCGCCGCCGGCGGCCCCGCGCAGCGCCGCACGGCGTTCGGTCAGGCTCAGGGTCATGCGTCGGCTCCAGTTGCATTGAGTGGGTCAAGAAACATGCGTACCGCCAGCGTGTGCTTGCACGGCCCGCGCGTGCCTTGATACTTGGCGTGCCAGGGGCAGGTGCAGCGATCCAGGACGGGTTCGGCGCCCAGCGTAATCCGGTAGCGCTGCTGCGCCGATTGGACTGAGAATTGCCCCTCGCCTTCATGCCGGACACCACCACCGGCCACCAGCTTGCGTGCGTCGGCAAGCCGCGGGTGCAGCGTATCGAGCAGACCCGCCTGCACCGGCAGCGGCCGGTGGAAATACGCGCCGGCCGCCAGATCGAACCCCACCTGTCCCGAAGACGCCAGCACGCTCAGCGCGGACAGGATCTGCGATTCCGGCAACAGGGCCCGCTCGGCCAGCCGCGC
This sequence comes from Achromobacter spanius, assembly GCF_002966795.1. Classification (GTDB taxonomy): domain Bacteria; phylum Pseudomonadota; class Gammaproteobacteria; order Burkholderiales; family Burkholderiaceae_B; genus Achromobacter; species Achromobacter spanius_D. The sequence continues at coordinate 2,634,623 of NZ_CP023270.1, read as the reverse complement.
AATGTCGATGCGCGGCTCAAAAGTCAGCAGCGTCGATACGAACGCCGCATCCTCATTGGCATCCCCGCCCGCGACGCGGTGCAGCACCGCCCCCTCGCCCGAGAAACCACGCGCTTTCTCCGGGCTGAGGCCCAGCGTGACCCGTGCGCCGGGCAGCTCCAGCACCCAGGCGCTGGCTTGCGGCAGCGCCCCCGTCACCGCATCCGCGCCGTACGCGCGCAGCGCGGTGGCATGCCGCAGCAAGGGTTCCAGGACGCGCAGCCGTTCCGGCCCGGCCACGCATACCGCGCCGGGCGTCGCCTGCGTGGCCAGCCGCAGCGAGCGGGCGGCCTGGGTCGCCCACATCACGGTTTTGGTCGCCGATGACCGGGGCAACGCCTGCATGAACTGGCGCAAGGCCGCCCCCGTCAAGACATGGCGGCAAGCCATGTCCGACGACAGCATCTGCGTCTCGGCAAAGCCCTTGAGCCAGCGCGCGGGCAGCGGCACTTTCTCTTCGACGACCTCCCCCGCCTGCGTCGTCACGCGCAACGCCTCGTTGCCCACGTTCAGGTGCAGGGGCTCCGACGGACGCAGCCCCGCCAGCGCCTGGCGCAACGGAGGATTCACGTCCACGTTGGTGACGCCCGGTGCCAGGTGCGTGGCGTCCAGCGCCGTCGCGTCCACGTCCAGCCGCGCATACACGCCGCAGCACACGCTGAAGGACTCGAAGCGCAGGCCCTCGGCCGTGGACGTCACTACCGGATCCGCCGCCCGCAGCACCGCCGCCAGCGTGTTGGGCGGCACGTAGAAGCGCGTGCGCGCCACCCGCGCCAGCATCAGCAGCGCTTGCGCCACCACGGCGGGATGCGCGACGAATCCGGAAAAGAAGAAGGGATGCGCCACCGCGCCCGACGGCGCAAGACCGCCGCTGGTGGCCAGATTCAGGTCGGCCTGGCCCTGCCGCTGGGCGATTTCGGAAGGGGCAAGATAGGCGTAAGCCAGCTCGGTCATGCTTCGTCGCTCCTGGACCGGGGCAGGACGCGGCACGGGTCCTTTACCGTCAAAGGCATGGACGAAGACGGGCGATCTGGCTGGGGCGCACGCCTGCCGTGGGGAGTGTGCGCCAATGAGACTTTCAGCTGCATGTTCATTGGGGACACATCTTAACTGGCGTGGGCAGGCGCCCGGCAACCGACGGCGCGCAAAGCTTGTGGATTTTGCACGGGCTTTGCCATAATGGCGCCGCTTGCACGCCGGTATGCTCCTTTGTTCGAATGCGCGGCGTGCATGGAACCAAAGGCAAGCGGTGCGTTCCAACTCGCGCACCGTCCCCCTTAACCATCAAAAGAGAAACTCACCATGATCAAGTCCGATGACACCGGCAAGCTGATCCTGCGCCTGACCCTCGGTATTCTGATTCTGCTCCACGGCCTGGCCAAACTGACCGGCGGCGGCGTCGGCGGCATCAGCGGCATGCTGTCCTCCCACGGCTTGCCCGGGTTCCTGGCCTACGGCGTCTACGTGGGCGAAATCATTGCCCCCGTCCTGCTGATCATCGGCGTCTACACCCGTCTGGGCGGCCTGATCATCGCGATCAACATGGTGGTTGCCATCCTGCTGGCGCACGCCGGCCAGATCGGCGGCATGACCAACAACGGCGGCTGGGCGCTGGAACTGCAAGGCATGTTCCTCTTCACCGGCCTGGCAATCGCCTTCATGGGCGCCGGCCGTTTCAGCCTGGCCGGCAACGGCGGCCGCTGGAACTGACCGCCCGTCCCGCCCGCCGCGCATCGCCGCGGGCGATCAAGGCCACAGGGGACCGCACCACGCGGTCCCCTTTCTTTTTGCGACGCAAATCCCGCGCTTTTGCGGACATTGATACGAACGACATCGACCGTCACGCACCCGCAATCACTGGTCACGCGAAAGCTGTTTCGGAACCATTACAGTCCCGAACTCGCCCCTGCCGCCGTGGCCTAATTCCCATGAGCGCAGGAAAGGCGCATCTCGCGCCTTGCGCCCGGCGGGAGCCGCAAGATGAAAAAGCATGTGTTGTTGTTGATGGCGATGGCGAGCGCCCTGAGCGGTTGCGTGGTCGTGCCGGCGCGGCCAGCCTATTACCGGCCCGCGCCGGTCTATTACACGCCGCATTATTACTACTACCCGGCGTATCCCGCCCCGCATTATTACTATCGCGGCTATTGAACCGCGGACCTGCTGCGCAGAGGACATTCTCATGAGCCCTTCCTTCCAGATCGCCCGATTGCGCCCCTTGGCCACCGCAGCCCTTTTGGCGGCCAGCGCGGCCGCTGCCGCGCAGAACGTCTATTCCACGCAGCAGGTACCGGCGCCGTCCGCCCCGAACGTCTACTCCACGCAGCAGGCGCCGGTTCCGTCGGCCCCGAACGTCTATTCCACGCAGCAGGCGCCGGTTTCGTCCGCCTATCAGCCGGCCTACGACGAGGGCGACCCTGCCAATGCGAACCTGGCGCTGGTGGACCGCAGTCCGGAACCGCCGCCGCCCCTGCCGGTGTACGTGCAGCCACCAGCGCCCTCCGATGGCTATCTGTGGGTGCCGGGCTACTGGAGCCGCAACCGTTACGGCTTTTTCTGGGTGCCTGGCGCCTGGGTGCTGGCGCCGTATCAGGGCGCGCTCTGGACGCCCGGCTATTGGGGCTTTTCCAACGGCGTGTATCTCTGGAACGCGGGCTACTGGGGACCGCACGTGGGCTTTTACGGCGGGATCAACTATGGCTTCGGCTATACGGGCCTGGGGTACGTCGGCGGCTACTGGAAGCGCGACCGCTTCTACTACAACCGGTCCGTGACGAACGTGAACGTGACGCGCGTGACCAACGTCTACCACCGCGACATTGTCGTCAACAACGTGGACAACCGCCGTGTCAGCTATCACGGTGGCCCGCAAGGCGTGCGCCGCAACGCTGACCCGCGCGAACTGGCCGCGCGCCACGACCGCCACTCCGGACCCACGGACGTGCAGCGCGGCTACGTGCGCGACGCGGGCGGCAACCGTGCGCAGTTCTACGAACACAACAAGGGATGGCCGCCGCAGGCATATCTGGATCATGCCGACAACGGCAGACCGGGCCGGGATGGCCGCGTGCAGGGCAACAGCCCGCCGCAAAACCGCCTGCCGCAGGACCGCCTGCCGCAGGACCGCCTGGCGCAGGATCGCCAGCAGCAGGTCCGTGACCAGCAGGCGCGCGATCAGCTCAGAAACGACCAGCAGCGCCAGCAGCAAGCTCGCGAGCAGCAAGCCCGTGAGCAGCAGAACCGCAACCGCCAGCAGAACGACGCGCAGACGCAGCAGCAGCTTCGCCAACAGCAGATGCGCGACCAACAGGCACGCCAGCAATTGCAGCGCGACCAGCAGAACCAGCAGGACCTTCGCGAGCGGCGGCAGCAGGATCAACAGGCACGCCAGCAACGCGAACGCGATGACCGCGCGCGGCAAATGGCGCAGGACCGTCAAGAGCACGAACAGCAGGCGCATCAGCAACGGCAGCGTGACCAGCAGCAGACACAGCAACGCCATCAACAGCAGCGCGACCAGCAGGCCCGGCAACAGCAGCAGCAACAACGGCAGCAACAGCAACAACAGCAGCAATCCCGCCAGCAACAGCAACGAGACCAGCAGGCGCAGCAGGCGCGCCAACAGCAGCAGCGCGATCAGCAACAGCAGCGCCAGCAGCAACAGCAGCAACAGCGCGACCAATCCCGCGGCAATGGCCGCGGCGGTCCTGATGGCGGATGAACTGGACCCTCGCCCGCCGCGCCGCTACAGTAGGCAACTTGCCGCGGCTTTTTCGCGGTTCCAACTGGAGACTCCCATGAAGCGCCTTGCCCCCTGGTTCCTGGTATGCGGCCTGCTGGCCGGCACGGCGGCGCATGCCGCGCTGCCCGTCGGCGCGCCCGCACCGGACTTCAGCGTGCCCGCTTCGCTGGGCGGCAACGAATACACGTTCAAACTGAACGAAGCGCTCAAGCAAGGCCCCGTGGTGCTGTATTTCTTCCCGGCGGCCTTCACGCAGGGCTGCACCATCGAAGCCCACAACTTTGCGGAAGCCACCGACGAATACAAATCACTGGGCGCCACCATCATCGGCGTATCCACCGACAACATCGACACGCTCAAGAAGTTCTCGGTCAGCGAATGCCGCAACAAATTTGCCGTCGCGGCGGACAGCGACGGCAAAGTGATGAAGGCATATGACGCCGTGCACGACAGACGGCCGGAATACGCGCAGCGCGTGTCGTATGTGATCTCGCCCGAAGGCAAGATCCTGTATGAATTCACGGACATGAGTCCCGAATCGCACGTCACGAACACGATGCGGGCGCTGCGGGCCTGGAAGGCAAAGCAATAAGGCAATGGCACGCGCTCACCGCGCGCGCCAACTGCCCACCTTAATCTGCCCGCCTTAATTGAACGGCCAGACCGTCGGATGCGTACCCGGGGGGCTGGACGGCCGGATCCACCGCGCCGGCGTCTCCGAGAAGCGCGCCGCATGCCGTACGGCAACCAGTTCGCCAAAGCCCGACGGCGACGTTTCCATCAGACCGTCAAATCCGGGCATCGCACAGTCCAACCCGCCATCGACCCGGCCCAGGCCACGCAGCCAGTGCGCCATCTGGGCAAGCGACACGCGCACGTGCCAGCTGCCGCCTTCGGTCGCCTGGCGCGCCAGCGCGACCTGCGCGCCGAACGCCATCAAGTAACCCGAGGCATGATCCAGGATCTGCATGGGCAACGCCTTGGGCGCCGCCTGCCCAGCCGCCAGCGCTTCCGCGTGGTTGAAGCCGGTAGCCGTCTGCACCAGGGAATCAAAACCGCGCCGGTTGGCCCACGGACCCGTCGTGCCATAGGCATTCAAGGACACGTAGACGATGCCGGGACGGATGCGCGCCGCGTCCAGCGGACCGAATCCAAGCGCGGACATCCCGCCCGGACGGTAACCCTGCACAAAAATGTGCGCGCTACGCAGCAAATTGCCCAGCGCGATGCGGCCATCGGCCGTGTCCAGGTCGGCGAGCACCGACAGCTTGCCGCGGCTGGTGTCGATGATGTTGTCGATATTGGGCAGCTGGGGGCTGTTGACCAGCATCACGTCGGCGCCATAGGCAGCCAACGCGCGGCCGCACACCGGTCCGGCGATGATGCGCGTCAGGTCGAGCACACGGATGTCCTGCAGCGGACGCGCAATCTGCGCGTACTTGGGCAGCGGGCGCGGATCGGCCTCGCCAATGCGTTCGATGGTCAGGAGCGGCTGCGCCGCGACGGCCTGCCCTTGCGGGTGGCGGTCCCATTCCTCGAAAGAGCGCATGGCGGACACCACCATGCCGGCATCGGCCGCGACCTGTTCAAAATCCAGCGCCTTCCAGCGGCTCAGCGCGCGTTCCACGGCCTCGCGCGTCGCGCCGTCGCCCGTCGGGCAGCCCAGCAACGCCAACGCACCGTCACGGTGATGCGCGAAATTGGCATGGATGCGCACCCAGCCGCCGTCGCCGCAACGATAGACGCCCGTAATCGGATCCCAGATATTGGGCGTGACGCCGTTGATCGTGAAGTGACTGCGGCACTCCTGCGCCGCATGCAGCATGTCGACGCTGACCTGCTGCCGAGCGCCGCCGCGCAGATGCCAGACCTCGGCAGCGGCCAGCGCGGCGGCGGCCATGCTGGTCTGCGCCGCCGTACCCACGGCAAATGACGATGGGACGACAGGATCGGCGCCCGTCAGCACCACGTGCTCCAGCGACTCCGCCGGCAAATCGACCGATTGCCAGAGCTTCTGCAATACATCGCGGGACGTCTTGCCTGCGGGTGTGCGCCCCTTCAGAAAGGACGGTCGGAAGTCCATCAGGTTTCCCATAGCGTTTGCCTGCTCTAGTCGTTTATTTGCATTACATGGCGGGGTTCCGCGTGCGTCAATACGCCCCGCGCGCCAGCGTGTTTCATGGTTTGACGGCAAATTCTGGCGTCTCGGCCGCCCGGACGCCCGCTCGGCTCTCCCCCTTGCGAGGCCGCGGCGCAGCGGGTTGCACCGCAACACCCGTCACATCTCCTCGTAGTTTTTACATCGTCTTCCATGCGCCTGCGAGGCCGCGCGCGGGCTCGGGATAGAATCGCAGCCTCGCCGGCCCGCCTTGCCCGGCCCGTCCCTGGAGCCCTCCCATGAATACGCTGCTCTGGCTGCGCACCGACCTGCGCATGCACGACAACGCCGCGCTCGCAGCGGCGGCCGAGGCCGGCACGGTCACCGCCCTTTTCCTGGCCGCGCCGGGTCAATGGCGCCAGCATGGCGACGCCCCGGCCAAGGTGGATTTCTGGCTGCGCAACCTGCGTGAGCTGTCCCGCGACCTGGCGCAGGCCGGCATTCCCCTCAAACTCGTGACCGTGGCCGACTGGCGCCACGCGCCGCGGGCCGTGGCCGGGTTCTGCCAGGAGCACGCCATCGAACAGGTCCACGCCAACGCCGAATGGGGCGTCAACGAACGTCGCCGCGACGACGCGGTCGAAAACGCCCTGGCGGACATCGGCGTCGACTGGACCCTGCATCATGGCGCGACGCTGCTGCGTCCCGGCACCGTGCTGAACGGCAAGGGCGAGTGCTACCGCGTCTACACGCCCTACGCCCGCACCTGCCGCGAGCGTCTGCGCAGCGCGCCGCTGCGCCCCATTGCCGCGCCGCGCGCCCAGACGCCGCCGCGCTGGAAGTCCGATCCCCTGCCGGAATCGTTCAAAGGGTTCGACGCGCCCAACGACGCGGTGCGCGCGCTGTGGCCGGCGGGCGAAACCGCAGCCAGCGACCGGCTGACCGCCTTTGCCGACGACGCGATCTTTGCGTACAAGGACGAGCGCGATTTCCCCTCGCTGCCCGCAACCAGCTGCCTGTCGCCCTACCTGGCCGCGGGCGTCGTGTCTCCCGGTCAGGCGCTGCGCGCCGCGCTGGCGGCCAACCAGGGCGAGATCGACAGCGGCAAGGCCGGCGCCGCCACCTGGATCAACGAATTGCTGTGGCGCGAGTTCTACCAGCACCTCCTGGCCGCCTTTCCCGCCCTGTCCATGCACCAGCCCATGAAGCCGGAAACCGTCGCCGTGCCGTGGCGCGACGCGCCCGACGACCTGGCGGCCTGGCAGCAGGGCAAGACCGGCATTCCCATCGTGGACGCCGCCATGCGCCAGTTGCTGGCGCTGGGCTGGATGCACAACCGGCTGCGCATGGTGACGGCCATGTTTCTGTCCAAGAACCTGCTGATCGACTGGCGTTTGGGCGAGGCCTGGTTCATGGGTCAGCTCGTGGACGGCGACCTGGCCGCCAACAACGGCGGCTGGCAATGGAGCGCCTCGACGGGCGCCGACGCCGTACCCTATTTCCGCGTCTTCAATCCCTTGTCCCAATCGCGCAGGTTCGATCCGAAAGGCGCATTCCTGCGCGAATGGCTGCCCGAACTGGCGCATCTGGACGACAAGGCGATCCACGACCCCAACCCGATGGAGCGCGCCGCCGCAGGGTATCCGGAGCCGATCGTCGATCTGGCGCAAAGCCGGCTGCGGGCGCTGGAAGCCTTCGGCAATCTGCCCGCTGCGTAGCGCGTCTTGAACCTTTGGCGGCATTGACGTACGTCATTGCCGCCAGCGGGCCCGTCCCGGATGATGCCCTCGCCCATCACAGGACGAGCGACGCATGCGCAACAATCAGCCGGTCAACGACCGGGAAACCGTATTACGCGACGAGCAGTATCTGATCTCCCGCACCGATTCCCGCGGCCGGATCATCTATGCGAATCCCGCCTTCGTCGAGGTCAGCGGTTTCTCGCGCGAGGAACTGGTCGGCTCGCCGCACAACATCGTCCGCCACCCGGACATGCCGCCCGCCGCCTTCGAAGACCTGTGGCGCACCATCCAGCGCGGCGAACCGTGGACGGGCATGGTCAAGAACCGCCGCAAGGACGGCGGCTTTTATTGGGTGCTGGCCAATGTCACCCCCATCATCGAGCGCGGCACCACCGTTTGCTACGCCTCGGTGCGCGTCAAGCCGACCCGCGCGCAGATCGAGGCCGCGCAAGCCGCCTACGACAGCCTGCGTCTGGGCACGGCGCCTGGCATCCGGCTGCACGCCGGCCAGGTCCGGCCCACGGGGTGGCGCGGCGTCCTGGCCCGGCTGACGCGCGGCCGGCTGACCGGCGTGCGCTCGCGCATGCTGGCGTGGGCGGTGCTGTCGGCCTCCTTGTTTCTGACCGCGGCGGCAGCGGCGATCTACGGTCTGCACACGCGCCTCTCTTCCGAGGCGCTGTATGTTGCCGCGGCATTGACCGCAGGCGGCGTGGGCCTGATCTTCGCGGCGGGCTGGGGCTTTGCCCGGTCCATCGGCGGGCTGCTGGGCGCGGCCACGGACTTCACGCGCCAGATCGCGGCGGGCAACCTGAGCACCCCGCTCTCCGGTCCCCTGGCCCAGGACGAAATCGGCGAACTGAGATTTGCCCTGGAAGTCATGCGCAAAAGCCTGGTCAGCATCACCCGCGACGTGCATGCCGGCATCGAAAACGCCTTGAAATCGGCCGCCGACATCGCGGACGGCAATGCCGATCTGTCGGCCCACACCGAACGTCAGGCCGCGTCACTGGAAGAGGCCGCGGCCAGCATGGAACAACTGGCGGTGACGGTAAAGCAGAACGCGGCAAACGCGCTGGACGCCGATGCCATGGCCAACCAGGCCAGCGACCTTGCGCGGCGTGGCGGCCAAGTGGTCGACGAGGCCGCGCAGGCGATGCAGGGCATCGTCCAAAGCTCGTCGCGCATCGCCGAGATCGTGGGCATCATCGACGGCATCGCCTTCCAGACCAACCTCCTGGCGCTGAACGCCGCCGTCGAAGCCGCGCGCGCCGGCGAGGCCGGCAAGGGCTTCGCGGTGGTCGCCAGCGAAGTGCGCAGCCTCGCACAGAAAAGCGCCACCGCCGCGCGCGAAATCAAGGCGCTGATCGAAAGCTCGGACGCGCGGGTCGGCGAAGGCGTGCGGCACGTCGAACGGGCTGGCGCCAGCATGCGCGACATCGTGGACTCGGTGCAGCAGGTCACGCGCATCATCAACGAGATCGCCGCCACGTCCACCGACCAGCACGCGGGCATCGACACCGTAAGCCGCACGATCACCGAAACCGACAGCGCCGCGCAGGGCAATGCCGCGCGAGTCGAGCAGGCGTCGCAGGCGGTGGAAAACCTGCGCACGGATGGCGCGCGGTTGCGACACGCCATCGAAGTGTTCCGCGTTTCCAGCGCACCGCCCCCTCCCGTCGTCGCCGAATCAAGGATGCGTCTTCCTGTCCCGCCAACGCCGCTCGCCATCACGAGCAATCGCCCGGCCCAGGCTGGACTGCGCAACTGACCGGTCGGCGACCGAGCTGGACACAAGTCTGGGGCGCATGCGGAAAAAGCGGCGCAGTTGTCACACGCCCGCTGCCGCTTCCTTATCCAGGCGCTTGATGAATACCTGCAATTCCTTGACGACCTGCTGGTCGCCCCGCGCCTGAGCCGCCTGCAATCCGGATTCCCACGCGGCGCGTGCGCCCGGCTTGTCGCCCAGCCCGAGGCAGGCCTTGCCCAGCCATTTCCAGGCGACGGAATACGTGGGGTCGAACGCCAGCGCCGCGCGCAGATGCGTGACGGCCTCCGCAAAGCTTTCCTGCTCGGCATAGGCCTTGCCCAGCGAGAACCGCAGCAACAGGTTGTCCGTGCCCTTGGCCAGCATGGCCTCAAGTCGCTCGATCATTCCTTCCATGCGGGGCTCCTTTCACACCGGGTCTTCGGCAACACCGCATCATAGGACGGGCTTGGCGGCACAGCGCGAAAGCCCCCACGCGGTTGTCCGGCGCTACACTCGCAGGTCTGCCCTCGCGCCCGCGCCGCTGCGCAAGGACGCCCGATTTCAGGAGCCCGCATGAGCACGATCCATGATTTCTCCGCCCGCGCCATCGACGGCACGGAACAGTCTTTAGAAACGTACCGCGGCCGCGTGCTGCTGGTGGTGAACGTTGCTTCCAAATGCGGATTCACGCCGCAGTATGCCGGCCTGGAGGATCTCTACCGGTCGTTCCACGACGACGGGCTGACCGTGCTGGGTTTTCCTTGCGACCAGTTCGGCCACCAGGAACCCGGCGACGAGGCCGAGATCCAGAATTTCTGCAGCACGCAGTACGACATCACCTTCCCGCTGTTCGCCAAGATCGACGTCAACGGCACGAACGCCCACCCGCTGTACCAATGGCTCAAGGGCGAAAAGCCCGGCGTCTTCGGCACCGAAGGCATCAAGTGGAACTTCACCAAGTTCCTGGTGGGACGCGACGGCCGCGTCATCAAGCGTTATGCGCCCACCGACACGCCCGCCAGCCTGCGCGAAGACATCGCCAAGGCCCTGTCCGCCCCCGTCTAGCGCAACGGCGGCAGCCGCCGGCGCACGGTGTGCGCCTTGACGATGGCGGTGTTGGTCTCGGCGAATTCGGTCACGCGCTCCAGGATGCCGTCCAGATGCGTGATCGACCTGAGCACCATGCGGGCGATGAAGCAGTCATCGCCCGTCACCTTGTCGCACTCCACGAATTCCGGAATCTGCTGGATCAGGCCCTCCACGTGGCGCAACTGCCCGGGCAGCGGCCGGATGCGCACGATGGCCTCCAGCGTGTAGCCCAGCGCCACCGGATCCACATCCAGCGTATACGCCCGGATCACCCCCGACTCTTCAAGCCGCCGCATGCGGTCCGCGACGCTGGGCGCGGACATGCCGACCTGCCGCGCCAGATCGGCCGTGGTGGTACGCGCATTCGCTGACAGCATCTCTACCAGACGACGGTCGATCCCATCCAGAACCGGACTTTCATTTTTTAGGTCGTTCTGCATAAATTCCACCCAAAGCAAGGTTGAAACCCAAAACTACCACCGCATGATCATATAAGCAGATTGAACCGCCTGGGATAATTTCTCCATCAAATTCCTGGCCAGACGGCCTGTCGGAGAACCATCATGATCCCCTCAACCGAACGCACGGGCCTGCTGCAAATGGCAGCCGCCATGACCCTGTCGGGCACCCTGGGCGTTTTTGTATTGGAGTCCGGGCAAAGCGCCTGGAACGTCGTCTTCTTCCGCTGTGTGTTCGGCGCGCTGTCGCTCTTTCTGTACTGCTGGGCGCGCGGGCTGCTCAAGCCCGGCCTGTTCACCCCGAAGACGCTGGCCCTGGCGCTGATCGCCGGCGCGGCGCTGGTGCTGAACTGGGTGCTGCTGTTTTCGGCCTACCGCCTGGCGTCCATTTCGCTGGCCACCGCGGTCTACAACGTGCAGCCGTTTTTCCTGATCGGCCTGGGTGTGCTCTTCCTGGGCGAGCGTCCGTCGCGCGGCAAGGTCGCGTGGTCGCTCGTGGCCTTTGCGGGCCTGCTGCTGGTGCTGCGTCTGGGCGATGCGGGCGCGGCGGGCGGCGGCGCGTATCTGTCGGGACTGATGCTGGGACTGGGCGCGGCCGCGCTCTATGGCATCACCGCCATCATCGTGAAGCGCCTGAAAGGCATCCCGCCGCAGGTGCTGGCACTGGTGCAGGTGACGCTGGGCGCGGTCATGCTGCTGCCCATGGCGGACTTCAACGCCCTGCCCGCGCAACCCGTGCAATGGGGGTATCTGGTGGCGCTGGGTCTCATCCATACGTGCCTGATGTACATCCTGATGTACTCGGCCATCCAGAAGCTGCCCACCACTTCCACCGCCGCGCTCAGCTTCATCTATCCCGCGGTCGCCATTCTGCTGGACTTCGTGGTCTACGGCCATCGCATGGATCTGACGCAAGTGGCGGGCGTGGCGCTGATCTTCCTGGCCGCCGCCGCCGTCAGCCTGAACTGGACCTGGCGCCTGCCGCGCAGCCCGCGGGCCGGTGCGGTCTAGGGCAAACCCGCACCCGGTCCCCGGTTATTCAGGCGTGCGTCCGGTTCGCGCCGCTATCATGGCCTTTCCCATCCGCGGGCGGCTGCCCGCGGCGCCATGACGAACAGGACACCCCATGATCGATCTCTACTACTGGACTACCCCCAACGGCCACAAGATCACGATGTTCCTCGAAGAGACCGGCCTGCAGTACAAGATCCACCCGGTCAACATCGGCCGCGGCGACCAGTTCAAACCCGAATTCCTGGCCATCGCGCCCAACAACCGCATCCCCGCGATCGTGGATCAGGCGCCCGCCGATGGCGGCGCGCCGATCCCGTTGTTCGAGTCCGGCGCCATCCTGCAGTACCTGGCCGAAAAGACCGGCAAATTCCTGCCCGCCGACGTGCGCGGCCGCGCTGAAGTGTCGCAATGGCTCTTCTGGCAGATGGGCGGCCTGGGCCCCATGGCCGGCCAGAACCACCACTTCTCGGGCTATGCGCAGGAACGCATTACCTACGCCATCGATCGTTACGTCAACGAAACCAATCGCCTGTACGGTGTGCTGAACAAGCGCCTGGCCGACCGCGAATTCGTTGCCGGCGACTATTCCATCGCCGACATGGCGGCCTACCCGTGGATCGTGCCGCACGCCAAGCAGGGCCAGGACCTGAACGACTTTCCGAACCTCAAGCGCTGGTTCGACACCATTCGCGCGCGCCCCGCGACGCAACGCGCGTACGCGCTGGCCGACACGATCAACACCACGCCCCCGCTCAGCGACGACGAAGCGCGCCGCATCCTGTTCGGCCAGACCGCCCAACACGTCCGCTAACGCCCAAGGAGCGCGCCATGAATGCACCGCAACGCGTCTTTCGCCGCGCGCGCGCGGCCGACCTGCCCGCCATCGTGGCCATGCTGGCCGATGACGACCTGGGCGCCGGACGCGAGGACGCGTCCATCCCGCTGAACCCGCGCTACGTCGCCGCCTTCGAGGCAATTGACCAGGATTCCAATCAATTCCTGGCCGTGGTTGAGCAGGATTCACAACTGGTGGGCTGTTTGCAGTTATCGTTCATACCCGGCCTGTCGCGGCTGGGCCTGTGGCGTGGCCAGATCGAAAGCGTGCGCATCGCGTCGGCATTCCGCGGCGCGGGCCTGGGCCGCGCCATGTTCGAATGGGCCATCGAACAGTGCCGCAGCCAGGGCTGCGGATTGGTCCAGCTCACCACCGACCGCGCGCGCCCCGATGCGCGCCGGTTCTACGAAAGCCTGGGCTTCAAGGCCAGCCACGACGGCATGAAGCTCAGCCTGTAATGTCTGATTCTGATTTTCGAAAGGAGCGCCCAATGCCCTTGCATGGCGAATACAAAGTCCCCGGCGGCAAACTGGTCGTCGCGGATCTGGAAGTGCGCGATGGCCGTCTGGCCGACGTGCGCATCAGCGGCGACTTTTTTCTTGAACCGCCCGAAGCCCTTGAAGCCATCAACCGCGGCCTGAACGGCATGCCCGCCGACGCCGGCGAACTGGAGCTGGCAGTGGCCGTGCAATCGGCCCTGCCGGCCGACGCCGAAATGTTCGGCTTCTCGGCCGAAGCCATCGCCGTGGTGCTGCGGAGGGCGCTCGCATGAGCCGCACCGACTGGAACGACTACGACTGGCAACTGATCCACGAAGGCCCGCAGCCGCCCGCGCTGCACATGGCGCTGGACGCGGTCATTACCGACGAAGTGGGCGCCGGTCAGCGCCCGCCCACGCTGCGCATCTGGGAATGGTCGGCGCCGGCCGTCGTGATCGGCCGCTTCCAATCCCTGAAGAACGAAGTCGATCCGGACGGCGCCGCGCGCCACGGCATCGAGGTGGTGCGGCGCGTGAGCGGCGGCGGCGCGATGTTCATCGAGCCCGGGAACTCCATCACCTATTCGCTGAGCGCCCCGCAGGCGCTGGTCCACGGCATGAGCTTTCAGGAGTCGTATGCCTTCCTGGACGCCTGGGTGCTGACCGCGCTGCAGGGCCTGGGCATCAAGGCCTGGTATCAGCCGCTCAACGACATCGCCTCCGACATCGGCAAGATCGGCGGCGCGGCGCAGGCTCGCCGCGCGGGCGCCGTGCTGCATCACGTCACCATGTCCTACGACATCGACGCCGACAAGATGGTCGAGGTCTTGCGCATCGGCCGCGAGAAGCTTTCCGACAAGGGCACCACCAGCGCCAAGAAGCGCGTCGACCCTCTGCGCACGCAGACCGGCCTGGCGCGCGAGGTCATCATCGACCGCATGGTGGAAACTTTTGCCGGCCTGCACCGTCTGACCCCGGGCAGCGTGGGCAGCGAGACGCTCGCGCGCGCTCAGGCGCAGGCGGACGAAAAGTTCTCCCGCGCCGAGTGGACAGGCGTCGTGCCCTGACGGCGCCTCGGTTTTTGGAGGTAATTGCATGAATCGCACATTCACGCCGCCCGGCGCGAAACGCGGTCTGTTCCTGGGCGCCGCCCTGCTGGCCCTCGCCGGCTGCAGCAGCACGCCCCCGTCGAACATCACGCTGGCGGACCCGGGTGCCCAGTCAACGGCCACGCCGGAAAAGGTTGGCGACCTGTCCACCGAGCGCATCAAGTGGGCCGCCAGCAAGCCGGGCTGCGAGGGCGATTGCCCGCGCATCGAGATCGACAGCGTGGCCTTCCCCGGCATCCCGAAGCTGACCGCGCTGGTGGACCACGTGCTCGCCTACATGACCGGCACCGACGCGAATCGGCGCGGCCCCTACGACACGCTGTCGGAATACACGACGTATTTCTGGTCCACGGCGCGCCCGCGCGACGCGACCTACTTCAAGGCCAACGTGAAGGACACGGTGGGCGACGTCGTCTCCATCGAACTGCACACTGAACAGTATCTGACCGGCGCCGCGCACGGCATCCCGGCCACGCAATATCTGAACTGGGAACGCAGCCGCGGGCGCGTGATGAGTCTGGACGAAGCGCTGATCCCGGGACGCCGCGCCGAGTACGTCGCGGCCTTGCAGCGCGCGCACGCCAAATGGCTGACCGGCAATCCGGACGCCAAGCGCGACCCGGCGGCCTACAACAAGATGTGGCCGTTCCAGGAAAGCGACAACTTCGCGCTCACGCGCGACGGCATCGTGGTCAAGTACGACGCTTACTCGATCGCGCCGTATTCGCACGGCGAGCCTGAATTGGCGATTTCGTACCAGGACCTGCGCGGCATCCTTAAGCCGGAGTTGCTGCCGGCGTCGTAAAACCGGAGCTGCTGCCGCGCGTCGTGAAGCCGCAGCCCCGGCCTGCGTCCCCAAACGAAAACGCCGGACATCCGTCCGGCATTTTCTGGCGCCACAAATAGGAATCGCTCCTTGCGGAGCGATTCCTTTTTTTGTCTCTCTCTGCCTCCTCGACGACGCGCCCAAGGGCGCATCGCCGATTCAGTCTTTACGGATACAGGCCGCGCACCTGGCGGGCCTGCAGGATGCGCGTGCAAGCCACGATGAACGCGGCGGTGCGCAGCGTCACCTTGTGCTCGCGCGACACCTGCGCCACCGCAGCGTAGGCTTCGCGCATCAGGCGTTCGAGGCGCTGGTTGATCTCTTCCTCGCTCCAGAAGAAGCTGGAGAAATCCTGCACCCATTCAAAGTAGCTGACCGTCACGCCGCCGGCGTTGGCCAGCACGTCCGGCACGACGTAAACGCCGTTCTCGGCCAGGATGTCGTCCGCTTCCGGCGTCGTCGGGCCGTTGGCGCCTTCGACCACGATCTTGGCGCGCACCTTGGCGGCGTTATCGACGGTGATCTGGCTTTCCAGGGCTGCCGGGATCAGGAACTCGGTTTCCAGCGTCCAGAACTCGTTCTTGTCCAGCGCCTGACCGCCCGAGAAGCCGCCCACGCCGCCGGTCTGCGACACGTGCGACAGCAGCTTGTGCACGTCCAGGCCAGCCGCGTTGTGCACGGTGCCGGTGTGATCCTGCGCGGCGATGACCTTGGCGCCGGCTTCGTGGAACAGACGGGCGGCGGTGCCGCCCACGTTGCCGAAGCCCTGCACGACGACGCGCGCGCCGGCCACATCGATGTTCCGGTCGCGCGCGGCTTCGCACGCGACAACGAACACGCCGCGGCCGGTGGCCTCGACGCGGCCCAGGCTGCCGCCCAGCGCGATCGGCTTGCCGGTGACCACGCCCGTGGCGGTGGCGCCTTCGTTCATGGAGTACGTGTCCATCATCCAGGCCATGGTCTGGGCGTTGGTGTTCACGTCAGGAGCGGGAATGTCCTTGGAGGGTCCGATGATGACGCCGATTTCGCTGGTGTAGCGGCGCGTCATGCGTTCGAGTTCCGAGGCGGAGAGCTTGCGCGGATCGACACGGATGCCGCCCTTGGCGCCGCCGTACGGCAGGTTGACCGCCGCGTTCTTGACCGACATCCAGGCCGCCAGCGCCATCACTTCGGACAGCGTCACGTCCTGGTGGAAACGCACCCCACCCTTGCCCGGGCCGCGCGACACGTTGTGCTGCACGCGGTAGCCCTCGAAGTGGGCGATGGTGCCGTTGTCGAGTTCGATCGGCACATCGACAATCAGCGAGCGCTTCGGACGCTTCAGCGTCTCGACCCACCGGCTCAGGGAACCGAGGTACGGCGTGACCCGGTCGACTTGTTGCAGGTAATTACCCCAGGGGCCGAGGTCCTCGGCATTCAGATAAGACGGCAAGGCATGGGTGGGAGTTTGAGACATGAGCATGCTCTCCTGACAAAGTTGCGCCATTTTATCCACGAAAGTCATAGCGTCCCTATTTAAAGTTTAAATATTTTAAATAGGGACGCATTAACGTTGCGGATACCGAACGGGTCGCAGTGGGCCCGGAAGCTGCACCTATCCTAAGCCCGCAAGGTGGCGGCGTCCAGCCTGCACCCAGGCTACTCAGGGCGAAAAAAAGGCGGCCTCTTTGGGAGACCGCCCTTCACATTCACGCCTATGCAGTCACTCAGACATCACCCCGGTGTCTGACACCCTGGGGAGACGGTCTACAGCCTGCACCACCGCGCCAAGGGTCTCAGACACCTCACCACCGTCAAATCACGCCGACAACAACTGCCAGGCCAATCGCGCCGCCGCGCGCGCGCCGTGGCCGTCAACGTCGAACTTGGGGTTGAACTCCGCCATGTCCGCCAGCCGGAGTTTGCCGCTTGCCTTGACCCGCAGGACGATCTCCTCGATCACAGACATCGGCACGCCATAAGGCGCCGGCGCGGACACCCCCGGCATCACGCCGGCGGGCAGCACATCCAGATCGATCGTCAGATACACGTGCTGCGCTTTGGCCAGCAGCGCGTCCACATCGGCAAGCCGCGCCTCCAAGTGGCGCTCCTGCATCTCCCGGTCTTCGATCCACACCGCCCCGATTTCCGCGGCGCGGGCGTAGAGCGCCGGTGTATTGGCCAGCCGCGAGACGCCCAGGCAAGCGTATTGCAGGTCGCGCCCGCGCGCCTCGCTGTCTGTCGCGATCTGGTCGAACGGGGTGCCGGAGCTGCCAGGACGGCCCGTACGCAGATCGAAGTGCGCGTCCAGGTTCAGCACCAGCACGGCGCCGGCGTCGCCGCGCGCATCCAGCCAGCGGGCCAATCCCTGGAAACTGCCCCAGGCGATTTCATGCCCGCCGCCCAGCACGACCGGCCGGGCGCCCCGGCCCATCAGTTCGGCCAGACGCAAGCCCAGGCGCTCCTGTGCATCCTCCAGCTTGTCGCCGTGGCATTCGACATCCCCGGCATCCAGCAGACGCGTCAGACCATGCGCCGGCAGGCCCGCCAGATATTTACGGATGCCGGCAGGCCCCGCGGCGGCGCCCACCCGGCCCTGGTTGCGCGCCACGCCTGCGTCGCAGGCAAAGCCCAGCACCACGGCCTCGCCCGGTTCGGCCTGCCCTGCTTCAACCTCGACGATGTGCGCAAGCCGGCGCGTGTCGCCTTGTTCCGCGCTGTCGTCGCGCGCCTTCCACAGGCTCTTGTCCAGTTGCGGCGCGCTCATGCTGCTGCCCCCGGGCCCGCGCTCAGGACCGCTTGCAGGAACTCGCGGGTGCGGGCTTCGCGCGGCTCGCTGAAGATCACCTCCGGCGGGCCGGATTCCAGGATGACGCCGCCGTCCATCACGGCCACCACGTCCGCCACGTCGCGGGCAAAGCCCATTTCGTGCGTCACAACCATCATGGTCATGCCTTCGCGGGCCAGCAGCTTCATGACCTGCAGCACTTCACCCACCAATTCCGGGTCCAGCGCCGAGGTTGGCTCATCAAACAGCATCACCTGCGGCTGCATCGCCAGCGCTCGCGCAATGGCCACGCGCTGCTTCTGGCCGCCGGACAGGCTGGCGGGCATGGCCGCCATCTTCTGCGACAGGCCAACCTTGTTGAGCAGGTCTGACGCCATCGCATTGGCCTGCTCACGCCCCATGCCGAGCAGCGTACGGGGGCCGACGGTCACGTTGTCCAGCACCGACAGGTGCGGGAACAGATTGAAGCCCTGAAACACCATGCCCACCTGCGTGCGCAACTGGTTCAGTTCGGCTTCGGGCAACATCGCCCCATCTTCCTGCAGCGTCTGGCCGCAGATATCGACCGTGCCGCGCTGCGCCACTTCCAGCCCGTTGCAGCAACGCAGCAAGGTGCTCTTGCCCGATCCGCTGGGTCCGATGACCACCACCACCTGCGACTTCAGCACATCGAAATCGATGCCGCGCAGAACAGCGTGATCGCCATAGGACTTGTGCAGGCCGCGGATGCGGATCATTTCCTGACCTTCGATGATGAGGCTCATTGGACCATTCCTCCCGCGCGCAGACGATGCTCGATCTTGCGCAAAATCACCATGGCAGTCGTGGTCAGCGCCAGATAGATCAAAGCCACCACCAGATAGGTTTCCAGCGAGCGGTACGACACGCTGATGATCTTCTGACCTTCGTGCATCAGATCGTGAATGGTCAACAGCGAGACCAGCGCCGAGTTCTTGATGAGCGCGATGAACTCGTTGCCCAGCGGCGGAATCATGCGCACGAAAGCCTGAGGCAGGATGATGATGCGCATCGCCTGGCCGGAGGACATGCCCAGCGAGCGCGCCGCCTCCGTCTGGCCGCGATCCACCGACTGGATCGCGCCCCGCACGATCTCCGACACATAGGCCCCGGAATACATGCCCAGGCCCAGCACGCCGCAAGCGAACGCCGGCAGCGTCACGCCGAACTGCGGCAAGCCGAAGAACCAGATGAACAACTGCACCAGCAGCGGCGTGCCCCGGAAGAACAGCAGGTACGTGCTGCACAGGTGATACGTGATGCGGCGCTGCGGGTTGAGGCGGCCGATCCCGACCAGCAGCCCCATCACGCAGCCCAGCAGCAAGGCGCCTGCAGTCACCTCGATGTTGACCAGCGCGCCCCGCATCAGCGCGTCGAAGTCGGCGAAGACGGGTGAAAATTCCAGGTTCATTTCGCGGGCGCCTCGAACCACTTGTTCACGATGGCCTGGTAGCTGCCATCGGCCTTGAGCTTCTGCAGCGCGGCGTTCAGGTCACGCGTCAGCTCAGGCTTGTTCTTGGGCACGGCGATGCCATAGTCCTCGGTCGTGACCTGCTCGTTCAGCACGGTCAGGCCGTTGGTGCTCTGCGCGAACAGCTTGGCGGCGGGCTTGCCCGTCACCGCGGCATCGGCGCGGCCGATCTGCACCAGGTTGAACATCTCCTGGTTCTTCTCGACCTCCACGCGCTGCACCTTGGGGAAATGCTCCTTCAGGTAGTTGACCGACTTCGTGCCGACCTGCACCGACACCTTGCGGCCCTCCAGATCCTTGATCGTCTTGATGGGGCCGTCGGCCTTGGTCAGGACCACCAGGCCGCCCGCGTAGTACGGGTCGGTGAAATCCACGACCTTGCTGCGCTCGGGCGTGATGTAGATGGCGGACACCGCGATGTCGGCACGGCCGGCCTGCAGCGCCGGAATCAGGCCCTTGAAGTCGATGTCGATCCATTCGACCTTCTTGCCCATCGCGCCGGCCAGCGCTTCGACCAGCTCGATGTCAAAGCCGGTGCGCTTACCGTCCTTGACGAATTCCATCGGCGGGAAGGTGGCGTCGGTGACGGCGCGGATGGTTTCCTGAGCGTGCGCGGCGCCGGCGGCCCAGGCAAGGCTCAGGGTCAGGGCGGCGGACAGCAGAGTGCGGCGAGTGGTCATGGTGGGGTCCTATGGAGGTGGATGCGACAGGTGGTACGACGGTGGGTACGACGATCGTTGCGGCCAGAAACGGGCTTAGCAGTAAGGCGGAAAATCGGATTCGGCAGGCTCTACGGCGTCAGGCGGCCTTCAAACGCTCTGAAATGCGGCGGGCGGCGGCGATGGTCATGTCGATCAGCGCGTCCGGATGCTGCGCGGCGCGCGTGGACGGCGCCATCAGCGTGATCGAGGCCACGGCCTGGTTCGGCCGCTGGAAGATGGGCACGCTCACCCCCCAGACGCCGGCGTCGACCTCGCTGTCGGTCACGGCATAGCCCTGCGCGCGGATGGCTTCCAGCTCGCCCGTCAACCGGGCGGCATCCACGCCAGCCTCGTCGGCCAGGTAGGCCAGCGCGGCCTGCAGGCGGGCCTGCGGCATGAACGCCAGCAGCGACTTGGCCGACGCGCCCCGCGCCAGCGGCAGCCCGCGGCCCTTCGTGAACGAGCAGCGCAGCGGATGCTGGCTTTCCACCATGTCCAGGCATACGGCCTGGTCCTTCACGGCGACAAGCAGACCGATGGTTTCGCCGGACGATGCGGCCAGCGCCGCCATGTCGGGCTGCGCTTCATGAATCAGGAACGACGACTGGTCAAAGCCCCACGCGAGCTGCACGCACAGCGGGCCGGGGCCATACTCGCCTTCGTGTTCGGCGACGAATCCCCAGCGTTTGAGGAGCGCGATCTGCCGGTAAAGCGTGCTCTGCGCCAGGCCCGTCTTGTCGGCCAGCGCGGCAATGCTCAGCGGGCCGTCATGCCGGGCCAGGGTGGCCAGCACATACAAGACGCGATCCGCGCCCGCCCCGACAGACGTTTCCGACATAACGATTCAACTCCCAGCAATATCGGAGTGAGATTATCAATTTGTGGCGGTTTCACTTCTGATTTTTCCCACTCTTTGAGAATCGCAAGGGAAAACCCCGAATTTCAGGCGTAAAAAAACCCGCCGGTAGGCGGGTTTTGTGGGACTGGAGCTGGAGGTTCCAGCGCCTACCGGGCGTCCGTCACGGCGCGGGGGGCTTCTCGTAATCGGACAGTCCGACACCGGAAACGCCCTTCACACCGCCACCGGGCGCCGCAGCGGCCGGCGCTGGCGTCTGCGACGCCGCGGGCGCTTGAACCGCCGCCGGCACATCGGCCGCGGGCGCGGCATCCGCACCCTGCGGTGCGCCCTGCGCCGCCGCGCGGCGTTTGCGCTTGGCGTCCTCTTCCTTCTGAACCAGGGCCGTCAGCTCGGCGGCCAGCGACTCCGACTTGCCCGTGGCCGCCCACGCGGCCGCATTCTGCCCCTTCGTGTCCTGCGTGGTGACGTCGGCGCCGGACTTGAGCAGCAGCTCGACCATGGGCTTGCGGCCGGACAGCGCCGCCATCATCAACGGCGTCTCGCCATTGGGCGCGGGCGCATTGACCATGGCCTTGTTCGCCAGCAGCAGGCGCGCCATTTCCATCTGCCCCTTGGACGCGGCGTAATGCAGCGGCGTCCAGCCCAGTCGGTTGACCTGCGCGCCCCGCGCAATCAGCTTCTTGGCGCGCTCGGTCTGTCCGGCGATGGCCAGGTACATCAGCGGCGTCTCGCCCGCCGGGTTCTCGGCGTTGACGTCCGTGCGCTTGTCCGCGGCCAGCACGTCGAAGACCTTCCAGGCGTTGTCCACGACGGCGCGCATGATGGCGGGCTGGCCGTTCTTGTATCGCACGTTGGGGTCCGAGCCCTGCGCCAGCAGATCGCGGATGTCGTCAGGGTAATCGTTGGCGACGTAGACCCACCAGTCGGTGGGATTGGCGGCCTGCGCGGCGGGCGCGGCCAGGCCAATGGCCAGCGCCAAGAGACCAGCGCGGCCAGCGCGGCCGCATGACAGGAAGGCTTTGTGGGCGGAGGCGATGCGGATGGCCATGGCTGTCCTTGAATGCGGATTCAGTGAATCGGGATGACCTATTTCTTGATCTTGCTGAACAGCTTGAAGAAATTGTCGGTGGACGCGCGCGCAACCTCGGCTGCCGTGATGCCGCGAAGATCCGCGATCTTCTCGGCCACGTGGATCACCTTGGACGGATCGTTGAGCTTGCCGCGAAACGGCACCGGCGCCAGGTACGGCGAATCGGTTTCGATCAGCAGCCGGTCCAGCGGGACCTTGGCGGCCACTTCGTGCACGATCTGCGCGTTCTTGAACGTCACGATGCCAGACAGCGAAATATAGAAATTCTGGTCCAGCGCAGCCTGCGCCACTTCCCAGGTCTCGGTAAAGCAGTGCATGACGCCCCCCGCCTCAGCCGCCTTTTCCTCGGCCAGCATGCGCACGGTGTCCTCGGCGGACGACCGGGTGTGCACGATCAGCGGCAGGCCCGCGTCGCGCGCGGCGCGGATGTGGCGGCGGAAACGTTCGCGCTGCCAGTCCAGCGGCTCGGACAAGCGGTAGTAGTCGAGCCCGGTTTCGCCGATGGCCACGACCTTGGGATGCTCGGCCAGGCGCACCAGTTCTTCGGACGTGGGGTCCGGCGTGTCTTCGTAATCGGGGTGCACGCCCACCGACGCCCACAGGCGCGGCTCGGGCTCGACCAGCGACATCAGGCCGGGCCATTCCGGCATGTTGACGCTGACGACCAGCGCGTGCGTGACCTGGTTGGCCGTCATGCGGTCAAGAATGGCCGGCAGATCGTTGGCAAGCTCGGGAAAATTCAGATGACAGTGTGAATCGACGTACATGGAGAGTCTGGTAGGGCTTACGCCTGGCAGGATAGCACCACGCGTTGCAGGGTGGCGTGGGCGAACAGCTTGGCGTTCAGGGGGTGCGTGGCCAGGGCGCGCTGGCGCGTCAGCCAGCGGGCCGATTCGGCCACGCGCGCGGGATTGATACGGGCGGCAACCTGCGCCACGCCGGCTTGCAGTGACGGGAAATAGCGCACCGGCGCGCCGGCGCTGGCCAGCATCAGATCGGTGTAGAGCCTTTGCAAGGCATCGATCCATTCAGCCGCCGCCACCTTTTCCAGGGATTCGGCCAGCGTGCCGACATCGGGCGTCTGGCCTTTCGCCAGGGGGCTGACCAGCTGACCCAGCCACGGCGGACAGGCGGAATCGCCCGATTGCGCCAGCCGCAACGCCGCCAGCGGCGCGCCGCCCGCGGCGGCCAGCCACTCGCGCGCCGGTTCCACGTTCTGGTCGCGCAACCATTGCAGCGCCGTATCCGCGTCTGGCGCGGGCAGCGGCAGGCGGCGGCAGCGCGACACCAGCGTGGGCAGCAGCCGGTCCGGCGCGTCCGCGACCAGCAGGAAGACGGTATGGGGAGGCGGTTCTTCCAGCACCTTGAGCAAGGCGTTGGACGACACGACGTTCAGCGCATGGGCCGGATACAGCAGCGCCACGCGCCAGCCGCCGCGGTGGGTCGCGGTGTTGAACCACGACTCCAGCGAGCGGATCTGGTCGATGCGGATTTCCTTGGAAGGCGCGCGCTTGGCGGCGCCCGCCGCCGGCTCGGCGTCTTCGGCCTGTTCGGCCGCGTCCGCGCCCTCTTCCACGGCCACCGCCTCGGGACGGATACGGCGCAGGTCGGGGTGATTGCCGCTGGCGAACCAGTTGCAGGCGGCACAGTGGCCGCACGCCAGTCCGTTCTCGGGCGTCTCGCACAGCAGGCTGGCTGCCGCGGCGATGGCGAAATCAAGCTTGCCGATGCCGGCCAGCCCGTGCACCAGCCAGGCGTGCGCGAACCGGTCGCGATTGCCCAGCCACGCGCGGGCCGTCTCCATCTGCCAGGGGTGGAACTGGGGCGCGCTCATGCAGGAACAGCCAGCAGCTCGCGCAGGCCCGCCTCGAGCTCGGTGCGGATCTGGGCGATGGAACGGGTGGAGTCGACGACGCGGATGCGGTCGGGATCGGCCTTGGCGCGGGCATGATAGGCCTCGCGGGTGCGCTCGAAGAACGCCGCGCCTTCGCGCTCGAAGCGGTCGGGCTCGCGCGCATCGGCCAGCCGCGCCCGCGCGACTTCAAGCGGCACGTCGAACAGCCAGGTCCGGTCCGGGCGGCCGGCGCGCATCCAGTCTTCCAGAACCGCGACCCGCTCGGCGCCCAGGCCGCGGCCGCCACCCTGATAGGCGTAGCTGGCGTCGGTGTAACGGTCGCAGACGACCCACGCGCCGCGCGCAATTGCCGGTTCAATGACCTGGCGCGCGTGTTCGCAGCGGGCGGCAAACATCAGCAACGTCTCGGTATCCAGCCCCATGGCATCGTTCAGCACCAGCGCGCGCAGTTTTTCGCCCAGCGGCGTGCCGCCGGGCTCGCGGGTGGACACGACCTCCACGCCCTGCCCGCGCAGGAAGTCCGCGATCCAGTCCGTGTGCGTGCTTTTGCCCGCGCCGTCCACGCCCTCCAGCGTAATGAAACGTCCGCGTGAGGTCATTGATCTTGTCCTTGTGCTGATTCGGGTTCGGGCGTTGCCGGCGCGGCGGCGGGCGCAGGGGTTGGCGCAGGCGTGGAACGCTGGCCCTGACCGAGAATGTAGCGGGCAACGTTGCGGTTGTGCTCGGACAGATTGGCCGAGAACTCGCTCGTGCCATTGCCGCGCGAGACGAAATACAGGAACTTGTGCTGTTCGGGCTGCACGGCGGCCAGCAAGGCTGCCCGGCCCGGCGCGGCGATCGGCGTGGGCGGCAGGCCCGGACGCGTGTAGGTATTCCAGGGCGTGTCGGTCTGCAGGTCGCGCTTGCGGATGCGGCCCTGATAGGCCTCGCCCATGCCGTAGATCACGGTCGGGTCAGTTTGCAGCAGCATGCCGATCTTCAGCCGGTTGGTGAACACGCCCGACACGCGGCGGCGCTCCGGACCGTGGCCGGTTTCCTTTTCGATGATGGACGCCAGCACCAGCGCTTCATAGGGCGTGGCGACGGCGACGTCGGGCTGGCGCTTGTCCCAGGTGTCGTTCAGGATGCGCTGGCCTTCCTGGTAGGCGCGGCGCAGCAGGTCGAAATCGGTGCTGCCCGGCGTGAAGATGTAGGTGTCGGGGAAGAACAGGCCTTCGGGGTGCTTGATGGTCGAGCCCAGGCGTTCCAGCAATTCTTCGTCGCTGACCTCACCCAGCGTCTGCTTGACGTCCGTATTTTCGCGCAGCGCCTGGCGGATCTGCCGATAGGTCCAGCCTTCCAGGAACGTGATCTGGCGCTGGGTCATGTCGCCGCGCGCCAGGCGCTCGAGCAGCAGCCACGGCGTATCGCCATTGATCGCCTGGTAACCGCCCGCCTTCATCAGCTTGTCGCGTTCGGACAGGCGCGCCATCCACACGAAACCGGGCTCCCACATCGGCACGCCGGCCGCGTTGAGCGCACGCGCGACGGTGCGCGGACTGCTGCCCGGATCCACCACGAAGTCAATCTTGTCGGCCGCCAGCGTCATCGGGCGGTGCATCCAGGTATAGGCGGCGCCCACCGCGCCGCCAACGGCCAGGACGATGAGCAGCAGGAACCACAGGACGAAATTTCGGAGTCGCATCTTCATAAGTGTCGGAAGTTTAATGGATCGCGGGCCTCACCCGGGACACAACCGGGGCCGGATCGCGCGGCGCGCCCCTTTGGACATCGGGGACATGGCAGGGCCGTGCCGGGATCGGGGCTATCATCAGCACTTTGATGACGCGATAACCCCGCCGCCATGCACGCCTATTACGCTTCGATTCCCGTCCGCGCCGAAGGTTGCGCACAATGCGCTCCGCTGGAAGATCTGGCGGTCTTCACCGCCGCTGGCGCCGACGCCCTCACGTTTCTGCACGGCCAGCTCACGCAGGACGTCACGGGCCTGACCCCGGACGCCGCCCGGCTGGCCGGCTATTGCACGGCCAAGGGCCGCCTGCTGGCCACGCTGGTCATGTGGCGCGGCGCGGGTGATGCCGACGACGCGCCCCAGTTCTACGGCATGGTCCGGCAGGACCTCTCCCAGGCCCTCATCAAGCGCCTGTCGATGTTCGTCCTGCGCGCCAAGGTCAAGCTGGCGGCCGCGCCGCTGCATGTGGCCGGGGTGCAGGCCACCTCGGAACAGGCCGCCGCGCTGGAGGCCCTGACGGGCGCCCTGCCGCGCGCCACCTGGCAGCGCGCCGACCTGCCGTCCGGCACGTGGATCGTCGCGCCGTCGGCCGACGACAGCCTGCGCTGGTGGTGGATCGCCTCGGACGCGCAGCTGGAACAATCCGGCGCGCTCACGCAGGCGCTGGGACTGGCGCCGGCCGCGCACTGGCACGCCGGCGACCTGGCGGCCGGCATTCCCTGGATCGCCGCGGCCACGCAGGACGTCTTCATTCCGCAAACGGTCAATCTGGACCTGATCCAGGGCGTCAGCTTCACCAAGGGCTGTTATCCCGGCCAGGAAGTCGTGGCGCGCAGCCACTACCGGGGCACCGTCAAACGGCGCATGGCCTACGGCACCATTGCCGACGCCGGCCTGAAAGGTCCGGCGCTCGCGGGGGTGGATGTGTTCGACGCCGCGCAGCCCGGCGAGGCCATTGGCCGCGTCGTGCAGGCCGCCAGCGATGCCGGCGTCGTGTCAGTATTGTTTGAAACCACGCTGGCCGCACTGCCCGAAGGCGATCTGCGTTTGGCCAGCGCCGACGGTCCGCGCATCGCGGCGGCGCCGCTGCCGTACTCGATCAATCCCTGACCCGTCCGGGCCAGCCCGCGCTAAAGCCCGCGCGCGCAGGCCTTGCGGTCATCGTCAGACCGCCACCCCGAACAGCGCCCCCACGCCGGCCGTCACGGCCATCGCCGCCGCGCCCAGCACGGTGACGCGCAATGCCGCGGGCAGCTTGGGCGCGCCGCCCGCCTTCGCGGCCATGGTGCCCAGCGCCGCCAGACAGCACACCGACGCGCCGATAACCCAGCCGATCAGATGCGGTCCGGGCGATACCGCCGCCACCGCCAGCGGGACCGCGGCGCCCCCGGCAAACGACGCGGCCGACGCCAGCGCCGCCTGCACCGGCCGCGCACGGTTATGCAGCGAGATGCCCAATTCGTCTCGTGCGTGCGCGTCCAGCGCGTCATGGGTGGTGAGCTGGCGCGCCACCTGTTCCGCCAGCTCGCGCGTCAGCCCCCGTGCCACGTAGATATCGATCAGCTCGGCCAGTTCTTCGCCGGAATTGCGCTTGAGCGAGCGCTGCTCCATGCGCAGGTCGGCGGCTTCGGTATCGGCCTGCGTGCGCACCGACACGTATTCACCCGCCGCCATCGACAATGCGCCGGCCACGAGGCCCGCCAGTCCGGAAGTCAAGATGGCGCCGTGCGAGGCCTGGGCCGCGGCAACGCCGGTGATGAGGCTGGCTGTCGAGACGATGCCGTCGTTGGCGCCCAGCACTGCGGCGCGCAGCCAGTTGCTGCGGAAAATTCGATGATGTTCTTTTGCTGGCATTGCCGGTAAACCCATGCGAGGCGCGACAAGCGCGGGGCACGCCCGGCCAGTGGCCCGGCGCGCCCCGCGCGAAATTCATCGCGGCGTCACGCGCACCGCGGTCAGCAAGCCTATCACGCACAACGTGGCATGTTCGCCGTCGTACGCGTGCATCTCCACTTGGCAGACCGAAAGACGCTTGCCGGGCTTGACCACGCGCCCGGTCGCGACAAAGCGGTCGCCCTTGGCGGGCGCCAGGAAGTTCATCTTGAACTCCGACGTCAGCACGTCCTCATCCGGCCCGAACAGCGTGAACGCGGCATAGCCGCCCGCACTGTCGGCAATGGTGGTGGAAATGCCCGCGTGCAGAAAGCCGTTCTGCTGGCAGAGGTCGGCGCGGTAAGGCAGAACGATGTCCACCCTGCCCGGCTCGACCGTGTCCAGCTTGGCGCCCAGCAGCGCCATGATGCTTTGCTGGCCGAAACTGGCCTGGACCCGCGCGGCCGGGTCCGCAACTGCGGGGGACGGCGCCACGTCAGTCCTGCTCGCGCTTGACCAGGTTGACGATGCTGGAAAAGTCCAGCTTGCCGGAGCCGCCGCCGCTGTGCAGCGAATACAGGTTGCGTGCCAGCTCGCCCAGCGGGATCGACGCGCGCGCCGACAGCGCCGCCTCGGCCGCCAAACCCAGGTCCTTGAGCATCAGGTCCACGCCAAAGCCGCCGGCGTATCCCTTGGACGCCGGCGCATGTTCCATGACGCCCGGCCAGGGGTTATAGAGCTCCGTCGCCCAGTTGCGTCCCGAGCTCTTGGCGATGATGTCCGACAGCACCTTCGGGTCCAGTCCATTGGCCACGCCCAGCGCCAGCGCCTCGGACGTGCCGGCCATCAGGATGCCGAGCAGCATGTTGTTGCAGATCTTGGCCACCTGCCCCGCGCCCGCCGGACCCGCGTGGAAAATGTTCTTGCCCATCTTTTCCAGCACAGGGCGCGCGCGCGCGAGCGAACCTTCGGCGCCACCCACGATGAACGTCAGCGTGCCCGCCGCCGCGCCGCCCGTGCCGCCCGAGACCGGCGCGTCGATCATGGCGATGCCGCGCGCCTCGGCCGCCTGGGCTACCTTGCGCGCCGAATCCGGCGCGATGGTGCTGCATTCGATGACCAGGGCGCTCGAGGCGATCTTGCCGAGCAGATCCTGATCAAGGTACAGGCCCTCGACGTGCTTGCTGGCCGGCAGCATCGAGATCACGACTTCGGCCCCTTCGACCGCTTCCGACGCGGACGCCGCCGCCGTCGCGCCGGCGTCGGTCAGCAGCTTGATGGCCGCCGGCACCAGGTCGAACACCTTCAGGCTGTGGCCGGCCTTGACCAGATTCAATGCCATGGGCGCGCCCATGTTGCCCAAACCGATAAACGCGATGCTGCTCATGATGTCTTGTCTCCTGTTGCTATTGCTGTAGGTATGGATTCATCGTGACCTGCGAAACTGCGTAACTGCGTGACCTGCGCGGCATGCGGGGACCAGGGGCCAGTTGGCGAGCCGGCCGCCCTGTCAGGGCCCGCTCAGCGCCCTTCCTGCCCCAGATCGGCCAGCGGATGCGGCTCGCCCTCCGGCCAGGGTTCCTCAAAGAATTTCTGCACCCAGGCGTCGGTGGCCATGTCGATGACGGCCGGGTTCCAGCGCGGGTTCTTGTCCTTGTCCACCAGCAGCGCGCGGATGCCCTCGGCAAAATCGCCATGCGCCGTGCACGCCAGCGCGGCGATGTATTCGACGCGAAACACGTCATCCAGCGACCGCAGACGCGTGCGCTGCTGGAGCGCAAACGCCAGGCGCACCGATCCGGGCGAACCCGCCAACATGGTCTTGGCCGCGCGCGACAACCAGGGGTCTTCGTGGTCCTTCAGGAAAGACAGCTCCTCGTAGATGTCGTCCAGCCGATTGCCGTTGCACAGGTTGTTGACGACGAACGAGTGCTGGCGTAACGGCCCGGGTTCCAGCGGCGTGGACGGTTCAAGAGCGGTCAGCGCGCGGCGCAGCAGGCCGTCGTTGATGGAGCGCGGCGGAATGGCGTCTTCGGCGGCGCCCGCGGCCTGCCCGGCCCACGGCTGCTGCTCCAGCGAGGACAGCAGCGCGGGCCAGTCCGCGCTGTTCAGGCGGAAGTCCGCCAGCCCCGCAAAGAAGGCGTCGGACGTGTTCAACTGCGCGCCCGTCAACGCCAGGAACACGCCGCTGCGGCCCGGCATGCGGTTCAGCAGCCAGCTTCCGCCCACGTCCGGGAAAAGCCCGATCGACACCTCCGGCATCGCCAGACGCGAGGTCTCGCTGACCACGCGGTGGCTGGCGCCCATCATCAAGCCGATGCCGCCGCCCATGACGATGCCGTGGCCCCAGCACAGAACGGGCTTGGGATAGGTGTGAATGCGATAGTCCAGCCGGTATTCGTGCTCGAAGAAGCGGCGCGCATAGGCGTTGCTCCAGCCGGGCTTGCCCGCGTTCTCTTTCATGCTGCGGTACAGGCCGTGCAAATCGCCACCGGCGCAGAACGCCTTGTCGCCCGCGCCCTGCAACACCACCAATGCAACACCGGGATCGCGCGCCCACGCGTCCAGACGGTCAGCCAGCAGGTCAACCATCTCGAGCGACAGGCCGTTCAGGGTTTGCGGCGCATTCAGCGTCGCAATGCCGAAACGCATTCCATTGGCAGCGGATCTTTCTTCGAACAACACCGGTGCATTCATCTTATGTCGGCTCCTTTTTCCAACAATTGGCGGGCAATGATCACGCGCATGATCTCGTTGGTGCCCTCCAGAATCTGATGAACGCGAGTATCGCGCACCAGACGCTCCAAGGGATAGTCTTTCAGGTAACCATAACCACCATGGATCTGTTGCGCGTCCAGGCAGATCTGGAAGCCCATGTCGGTTGCAAAGCGCTTGGCCATCGCGCAGTAGGTGGACGCATCGGCCGCGCCGGCGTCCAGCTTGCAGGCCGCCAGCCGCACCATCTGGCGCGCCGCCACCAGGTGCGTGGCCATGTCCGCCAGCTTGAACTGCAGCGCCTGGAACTCGGCCAGGCGGCGGTTGAACTGGCGGCGCTCGTCCATGTAGCGGCGGGCGGCGTCCAGCGCGCCTTGCGCGGCGCCCACCGAGCAGGTTCCGATATTGATCCGGCCGCCGTCCAGG
This sequence comes from Achromobacter spanius, assembly GCF_002966795.1. Taxonomy (GTDB): domain Bacteria; phylum Pseudomonadota; class Gammaproteobacteria; order Burkholderiales; family Burkholderiaceae_B; genus Achromobacter; species Achromobacter spanius_D. The sequence continues at coordinate 2,603,943 of NZ_CP023270.1, read as the reverse complement.
CCCTTCATGGCGATCTTGAAGCCCTCGCCCTCCACCCCCAGCATGTTGGCGGCCGGCACGCGGACGTTTTCAAAGGTGATGGGGCGTGTGGACTGGCTGTTCCAGCCCATCTTCTCTTCCTTGCGGCCGTAGCCGATGCCCTCGCTGTCGGCCGGGATCGCAAAGGCGCTGATGCCTGCGGGGCCCTCGCCGCCGGTGCGGGCCATCACGACCAGCAGGTCCGTGTCGCCGCCCCCGGAGATGAAGGCCTTCGCGCCGTTGACGATGTAGCTGTCGCCGTCGCGCTGCGCCCGCGTGGAAAGCGATGCCGCATCGGAGCCGGCGCCCGGCTCCGTCAGGCAATAGGAGGCCAGCTTTTCACCGCTGGCAAGCAAGGGTCCCCAGGCGTCTCGCAGACCCGGCTGGCCCCACTTGCCCATCATCCAGGTCGCCATATTGTGAATCGTCAGGAACGCCGTGGTGGACGGGTCCACCGCCGCCATTTCTTCGAATACCAGCGTGGCGTCCAGGCGCGGCAGGCCCAGGCCGCCGATGTCCTCGCTGGCGTAGATCGCGCAAAAGCCCATCTCGCCCGCCCGGGCGAAGGCTTCGCGGGGGAAGATGCCCTCGGCGTCCCAGTGCGCGGCGTGGGGAGCCAGTTCGCCCTCTGCGTAATCGCGCGCGGCCTGCGCGAACGCGCGCTGCTCGTCGGTCAGTTCCAAGTCCACAGCCTGTCTCCTGATGTAGTCGGTATTGTCTGGTGGCGTTGCTGCCGTCTCGTGAACGCCAGCCCGTCGATTTTGACATGACGTTGACGTAAACGTAAGCATGAACCTGGCTTAATGTTACGCCCGAAGCGGCCGGGCGCTTTGTCTTATTGATGACAATGTGCCGGGACGGGGCGGCGGCAACGGCCGCCCCTCAGTGCGCTACAGCAAACCGGCCGGCCGGACGCGGCCGTTCCGAGCGGTCTTGGTACGGCGGTGCTCGGCGCGGCGGCGGCGCGACTCCTTGGGGTCGAAGGTCAGGCCGCGATAGATTTCCACGCGGTCGCCGTCGGCCAGCAATGCGTGCGGCTCAGTAGCGCGGCCAAAGACGCCCACGCCCCGTTCCCACGGTTTGACGACCGGAAACGCCTCGCCAAACCCGCTGGCAGCCAGCGCGTCCTCGACGGTTGCGCCCTCGGGCAGGCGCACCTCCCGCTGCCACACGTGGCCGGGCAAGGCGTAGCAGACGATGACGCCGATCTGCCCTGCCGCGGACGCCTCATTCGCCATATTTGGCCTGCGCGCGTTTGGTGAAGGAATCAATAAAGCTGGTCGCAATGCGGTTGAAGACCGGCCCCACCACCATTTCGAGTGGCCGGTTCGAAAACGCATATTCCATGGTGAACAGGACCTTGCAGGCGTCTTCGGCCAGCGGCTGGAATACCCAATGCCCCACCAGGCTGGAGAAGGGACCATCCACGAGTTCCAGGTCGATCCGCTCGGGATAGACATGGGTATTGCGGGTGGTGAAGCGCTGCTTCATGCCCGCAAAGGAAATCAGGATGGAGGCCTGCATGCCGTGTTCGTCGCGGGTCTGCACCTCGGCGCCGCCACACCACGGCATGAACTCGGGGTACTTCTCCACGTCGGCAACCAGGTCGAACATCTGGGCGGCGCTGTAAGGCACCAGGACGGATCGTTGTACTTTGTGCATCGACTATCGCAAATGGCTAGAATGGCAAGATTTTACCGGCACATCGCGCAGAATAACGAGCAATCCCCGTTCGCAACAACCCGCAATCGGCCGGATAGCCAGATTCGCAGAATCCCAGCAAGAAGGCTTTATGAGCATTATCGACAACCGCAAGGCCACGCACGACTATTTCATCGAAGACCGCTACGAGGCTGGCCTTGTCCTGCAAGGCTGGGAAGTCAAGGCGATCCGCGATGGCCGCGTGCAGCTCAAGGAAAGCTACGTCATCGTGCGCGAGGGCGAACTGTTCCTGCTCGGCATGCACGTCAGCCCCCTGCCCACGGCCTCCACGCACATCCATCCGGACGCCATGCGCACGCGCAAGCTGTTGCTCAAGGCGGAAGAAATCAGCAAGCTCATCGGCAAGGTCGAGCAGCGCGGCTATACGCTGGTGCCGCTGAACCTGCACTACAAGAACGGGCGCATCAAGCTGGATTTCGCGCTGGGCCGCGGCAAGAAGCAGTTCGACAAGCGCGACACCGCGCGCGAAAAGGACTGGGCGCGCGAAAAAGAACGCATCATGAAGCACGACACCCGCGCTCCCCGTCGCAGCAAGGACGACTGATTTACGCCGCCACCGGCTGCGCCGGGCGCTCGGCCTCGTGGCCGGCGCCCACGATGCGGTTGCGCCCCGCCGACTTGGCCGCGTAGAGCTTGCGGTCGGCCCGTTCAAACAGCACCTGCAGGTTCTCGCCAGGTATCCAGTCCTCGACGCCGGCGCTGAACGTATACGAAATCGTGCTGCCGCCATGCGCACACGGCGTGCGCCGCACGGAATCCAGCAGCCGCTCGGCCACCTCCAGCACCGCGTCGCTGCGCATGTCCGCAAACAGCACGCAGAATTCCTCGCCGCCCACCCGGCCCACGTGATCGCCGGTGCGCAGCGTGGCGGTCGCCAGCAGGCCAAAATGGCGCAGCACCGCATCGCCGGCCGCGTGGCCGTGCGTATCGTTGATGCGCTTGAAATGATCGATGTCCAGCAGCAGCAAGGTCAGCGGACGGCGCATGCGCAGGGCCTGCGCGCAATAGCGCTCGGCCTGCAGCCACCAAGCCTTGCGCGACATCAGGCCGGTCAGGAAGTCGGTGCTGGCTTCTTGTTCGCGATCGGCCAGCATGCGGTCGTGGATGATCATGATGGTGCCCAGCGTCAGGCAAGGCATGATCAACACCCCCAGCGTCAGGAAGGCGACGCTCCACACCGAGGGCTCCAGAAAGGCCGACACCATGTCCACCTCGACCAGATAGACTGCGGCGCGAAGCGCGCAGACCAAGGCTGAGATCAGCGTCACCACCCACACGAAACGGTAGCTGTAGCGCGAACGGTGCGCCGGCATGTTGCGCTGGACGACGATGGCCACGGCCAGCATGAACCCCATCTGCAGCAGTGACATCGCCACGATGCGCGGCCCCACCTGCCAGTCCACGTACGTGTAGATCGCCACGACCGACAGCGCGGCCACACAGCCCAGCGTCATCAGATGCCGGGGCACCGTCAGCCCGAGCAGCCGGCGCACGCCCGCGTAGTACGCGCAAAGGGCGAGCGCGATAGCCGTGTTGGGCACCAGGATGGACGCCCACAGCGGCGCCTTCGTGTTTTGCAGCGCAAAAGTAGAAAACGCCAACAGCGTGAGCAGGTTGGCGCGGATGGTTTCGCGGATGCCGGCCATGCCGCTGCGCGCCAGCGACCCCAGCACGCAAAGGGAAAGCACTCCCGCCAGCGCTGCTATCAGAAGCAAATTAACGGGAGCGATCATGGGCGGCGCGCCGCGAGGCGCGGAATCAGGTGTTGCGCGTGGACTTCACGATGGTCATGGCGGAGGCGATCATGCCGCCCACGTCGGACAGGTTGGCCGGCAGGATGAGCGTATTGCCTTCCTTGGCCACGTTGCCAAACGCCTCTACGTAGCGCTCGGCGACCTTCAGGTTCACCGCTTCCATGCCGCCCGGCTGGCGCACGGCATCGGCGACCTGCGTGATGGCCTTGGCGGTGGCTTCGGCAATCGCCAGCACCGCGGCGGCCTCGCCCTGCGCCTGGTTGATCTGCGCCTGCTTCTCGCCCTCGGAACGCGCAATGGCGGCTTCGCGTTCGCCGGTGGCGATGTTGATCTGTTCCTGGCGGCGGCCTTCCGAGGCGGCGATCAGCGCGCGCTTCTCGCGTTCGGCGGTGATCTGCGCCTGCATCGAACGCAGAATTTCGTTGGGCGGCGTCAGGTCCTTGATTTCGTAGCGCAGTACCTTCACGCCCCAGTTCAGCGCTGCCTCGTCCAGCGACGACACGATGTTGCTGTTGATGGAGTCGCGCTCTTCAAAGGTGCGGTCCAGTTCCATCTTGCCGATGACCGAACGCAGGGTCGTCTGGGCAAGTTGCGTGATTGCCGAAATGTAGTTGGAAGAGCCGTACGACGCGCGCATCGGATCCGTGACCTGGAAGTACAGCACGCCGTCGACCTGGAGCTGCGTGTTGTCGCGCGTGATGCAAACCTGGCTGGGCACGTCCAGCGGGATTTCCTTCAGCGAATGCTTGTAGGCCACGCGTTCGATGAACGGAATCACGAATCCGGCGCCCGGCGACAGGACGCGGTCGAACTTGCCCAGCCGCTCGACCACCCAGGCATGCTGCTGCGGCACGATGGCGATCGCCCTGACGACGATCAGGATTGCCAGTGCAACGATGACAAGCAGCACGATGGTTGAAGTATCGATCATGGTGTGTAGCCTCTTTTCGAATGGATGCGCCGGCTTGCCCCGCCATGCCGGCCAGGATTCCAGCGATTGCCCGCGGCGCTGCGCGGGCGCGTTCTGCTATGCCGAACCGCCGCGCTTGGGAGTCAGCACGAGGATCGAGCCGCGCAATTCGGTAATGGTGTGTTCGCCGGGCTGGGCGGCGTGCCCCTTGGCCAGCTCGGCCTGCCAATGCGCGCCGCGGTACCAGACGCGCGCTGTCCCGCTGTCAGACCAGGCCTCGACCGTGACGGTCTGGCCGATATCGAGAATGACGTCGGCGTTGCGGGCCGAATTGACCTCGCGCTTTTTCAGCACCCGGGTCTTGCGCAGCACCAAGAGTCCCAGCAGCAGCACCACGCCGCACGCCACCAGCTCCCATTGCAGGCCGGCGTTCAGCCAGGCGGCGATGCCGCCTGCCGCCAGCCCCAACGCGACCAGCAGCAAATAGAAGGTTCCTGTCGCCAGCTCGCCGATGAGTGCCAGCGCGGCCAATCCCAGCCAAATCCACATAGTCTCGAGAATCGTCTGTAAGGATGAGTGTCTGGGCGGATTGTACGTATTTCCGGGACGGAGCGGGACATGTCGTGCGCCGACGGGAATATTTTCGGTAGATTATGATGTGCCCCTGGCGCGCCGGGTCGCAGGCTCCCCCGCGCCGCCCTTTTCCACGCACATGCTTTTATGACCGCTGCAACTCCTTCTGCTCTCCCCGTCCTGATCCTGCACACCGGCGATCCGGACGACACGCTCAAAAGCCAGTTCGGCGGCTATGCCGAACAGATCATGTTGGCGGCTGGTCTGGCCGCCAGCGCCGTCGACATCGTCGCGGTCTACGAAGGCCAGCGTCCGCAGTCGCCCTCCCATTACCGCGCCGCCTTGATCACCGGTTCGCCCGCCATGGTCTCCGACAAGGAACCCTGGAGCGAAGACACCGCGGCCTGGCTGCGCGAGGCCCTGGAGGCCGGCCTGCCCATGTTTGGCGTCTGCTACGGCCATCAATTGCTGGCGCACGCGTTCGGCGGCAAGGTCGGCTACAACCCCGCGGGCCGCGAAGTCGGCACCCAGACCGTAGAATTGCTGCCGACGGCCGGCGGCGATCAGCTCATGGCCGGCGTACCGACCACGTTCCCCGCCCAGATGCTGCATGCGCAAACCGTCTTGCAACTGCCCGCAGGCGCGGCGGTGCTGGCGCGCTCGGATCTGGACGAGCACCAGATGATCCGCATCGGCCGCAACGTCTTTTCCACCCAGTTCCACCCCGAGTTCGGACCGGACTTCATCCGCGCCCACCTCGAACGCTATGGCCGCCGCTACGCTGCCGAAAACCTTGACGTACCGGGGCTGTCCGCCAACGTGCGCGCGACGCCCGTGGCGGCCGGCCTGATCCGCCGCTTTCTGGATACCTACGCGCCGGGCGCCTGAGGCCCCTGCGGCGCGGCCCCGGCGGCCGCGTCAGGGACCGCCGCAACAAGCGGAGTGCGGGAGCCGGCCTGCCTTGAGACGATAGTGCCAAGCGTAAAACACCACGCGCAAGCCAGGAGTCCCTTATGAGCCCCGTCGCCGCCCCCTTGAGCAAACAGCACGCCGCCGCCGTGGAACGCGCCTGCCGCGCCCTGGAAGCCGAGCAGCCGCCCGATCTGTCGGCGCTGGCCGAACAGGCCGGCATGAGCCGCTTCCATTTCCACCGCATTTTCAAGGCCGCCACCGGCATCACACCCAAGGCCTACGCCAACGCCCTGCGCGCCAGCCGCGCGCGCCAAAGCCTGGAAGGAAGCGCCAGCGTCACCGACGCCATGTACGACGCCGGTTTCAATTCCAGCGGACGCTTCTACGAAGCCGCCCCCGCCATCCTGGGCATGACACCCACCGCGTTCCGCAAGAACGGCGAAGGCGTGGATATCCGGTTCGCGGTCGCGCAGTGCTCGCTGGGCGCGCTCCTGGTGGCCGCAAGCAGTACCGGCATCTGCGAAATCGCGCTGGACGAGGATCCGGACCGATTGGTCCAGAACCTGCAGGACCGCTTCCGCGCGGCCAAACTGATCGGCGCCGACCCCCGATTCGAAAGCTGGGTGGCCGACGTGGTCGGCTTCGTCGAAGATCCGGCGCGCGGCCTGGACCTGCCGCTGGACGTGCGCGGCACGGCATTCCAGCGCAAGGTCTGGGAGGCCCTGTGCGAGATTCCCCTGGGCGAAACCGCCACCTACTCGGAAGTGGCCCAACGCATCGGCGCACCCGCCGCCGTGCGCGCCGTCGCCCGCGCCTGCGCCACCAACAACATCGCGCTGGCCATTCCCTGCCACCGCGTGGTGCGCACCGACGGCTCGCTGGCGGGCTACCGCTGGGGCATCGACCGCAAACGCGAACTGATCGCCCGCGAAGCCCGGGCCGCCTGATCCGGGACGGCCCAGTCCGGGCCCCTCCAACTGCCGCGAAGCCGCCCCAAAGGCCACCACTTTTTCAGGCAGGTGGAAGTGATTCTGATCGTCCCTCTGCCAGGTCTCAAACTCCTCGGCACGCTGAAAGCAGCTTCAGGACTATCGCCCCGCCTCTTCGATGTCGCGGGGAAATCGGGGCTCATAGCAAAGCAGCAGCGAAATCCAGTGGCCGGCCGCATGGATCAAGATGGCGGGCAACATCAACAGGTTCGCTACGACAAACACCCATAAGCCGCTGTGGCGCAGGAATTGGGTGTCCAAACCCCAAGCCGCCTTTAACGAAAGCCAGGGCCAGGGGAACTTGCTAACGAGCTTCTTGGGCGCCGGCACGGCAGCAGGGCCGTCCTCCATGTAACGGCGGATGTACTCCCAGAACGCGAGGAGCTCGCTGGCGTTGCGAGTAGGTTTACCGACAAAAGTGACCTCGACATTATCAGTAGGCGTGCCGCTTAAATCGACGCCATCTCCCTTATCCCAAGCCAAGATGACAAAGCCGCCTGTTCCTTCTAACTCGCTCATGTTCTTGTCAATGACCACCTCTGTTTTGTCCCAGTCCATGATTCGAAGTCCTCCCAAATCTTGGGGCCTCAGCAAATAGACTTGACGCGTGATTCGGTTGAACCGAACGACAATTCGGCGTGCAGTGAGAGACTCCAGCCTTAAATATCGAATCGAATACTTCAAAAACGCTACCAGAAAGATCAACCACAACACCGAAAACAAAAACAAGAAGAAGTAGTCGCTCCCACTCAACGCCCCTCCGTAATATTTTTCCCCCGAAATTATTTTCTTCGTGGATATATATAGGGTACTTAATAAGCCGTTAAGAAAAAATCCGAAAAAGCAAGCAAAAAATATGGTGATCACTCCTCTCTTCTCGTCATTAGGAGTACGGACGTCGAGATAAATTTGGTTGCCACCATAAATTGAATCGTTATCAAGCACTACATCCGAGACCGACTCTCCGACGCCTTCGGGAGCATGGATCTCCGCCTGCCCTGGTTGGCGTTCTTGTTTTTTCAATTCTTCAGTCGCCTCCTCGTAGCTCATCAAATTTCGGGACCATTGAAAACCGCGCTCCAATAAGTACATCAGTAATCCGCCTCCGCGGTCTTTTAATTGGGGAGGTATCCACCGCAAACATCTCGGCGCGCTAGGCACATGCAGGGAATCATCGACCCGCCTCTTCGATGTCGCGGGGAAATCTGGGTTCATAGCAAAGCAGCAGCGAAAGCCAGTGGCCGGCAGCATGAATCAGGATAGCGGGCAACATCAACAGGTTCGCTACGACAAACACCCATAAGCCGCTGTGGCGCAGGAAGTGGGTATCCAAGCCCCAGGCCGCTTTGAACGAAAGCCAGGGCCAGGGGAACTTGTTGATAAGCCTTTTCGGCGCAGGCACGGCAGCGGGGCCGTCCTCCATGTAGCGGCGGATGTACTCCCAAAACGCGAGGAGCTCGCTGGCATTGCGAGTGGGTTTACCCACGAAAGTGACTTCGAGGTTGTCTGTAGAAGTTCCCTGCAAATCCACACCATCGCCCCTGTCCCAGACCAAAATGACGAAACCTCCGGTGCCATCCAGTTCGCTCATGCTCTTGTCGATGAGCACCTCGGTCTTGTCCCAATCCATGACACAAATGCCGCCTAGATGCTTGGGACGCAATAGGTAGACTTTACGAGTAACGCGGTTAAAGCGAACCATGACACGGCGAGCGGTAAATAACTCCAACCGGACAATTCTCGAAGAGTACTTCCAGAATAGGTAAAGCGCGCCATGGGCAATCAATGGATTTAAAACGAGGCCAAAAACGTAGAATTCCCAATCAAGTTGGCGAATTGGTGAAAGAAGATCACTGACTGCAAACCATATCGTTCCCATTGCAGCCCACGCAAGCATCCCTCCCAGCACGCAATAAAAAAAGGTGATTACCCCCCTCTTTTCATCATTAGGCGTACGAACATCAATATAGGTGTCATTGTGACCATAGAGAGAGTCATTGACGAAGACGCTTTCAGAAACTGACTCAAAGACTCCCTCAGGGGCATCAAGTTCGTCCTGTCCCGGCTGCCGTTGTTTCTCATTAAATTCTTTCGTAGCCTCTTCATAAGTCATAAGACTCTTAGACCATTGAAAGCCCAGCTCCAACATATACATCAGAGTGATACCTTTATTGACCGTTGCAAAATATCGACTTCTTCCTCTTCGCTAGCCACGATGCCCTTGCTACGATCTTTTCGAAATGAGCTATGCGCCAGAAAGCGCTGGAGGTCGTTTGGCAGAATAAATATTTCAACTAACACCAGGGCAAGGATCAAGGCGTTGACGCCAAAGAATATTCGGAGCATGGGCACCATGCGGGATGCCATTGCTGCAGATGCGCGCAAGCCCAAACCAGCCACCCTGCCAAAAATTGGCTTAGTTCCATGCTTGCTGACCAAGTACGCAAAGTACGGACCTGCATTTCCTAAACCCACTGTCACGGAAAGTGCAGCTGCCCCCGTCTGCGCTGTAGCTCGTAGAAGATAAAAGGTCGAGATAGAGCGACTGCCCATTCTCCAAAGGGTTGAAAAATCTGAATAGTCGTAATGTGCACCGACCACTCCCGCCGAGCCCGCTAGAAGCCCCGCGGTTAGCCGCAATCCACCTCCGAACGCCTTGGCGCCTCGCTGAACGGCAGCATTGCTGCTCTTCTCTGCAAGACCGACAGCACAAGCGCCCACTTCGACGCCGACCGCGGTGAACGCGGCCAGCGCGGCCACAACTTCGACGTATTCTCTGCTTCGCTTATTTACCGCACGCAGCTTGTTATGAAGATTCCAGACCTCCAAGAACACCAGCGCGCTGCCAATGCGAATTTCGGTCATCGGTCCCCTCTTGCCCGCCCGGAGGGCGCTGTTGAAGGATTGCGTGGCAGAGATATCCATTCGTGCCACTGTTCCCCGACTTAGGGACTCGCCGTTCCGCAATTCAAGACGATAATGCTGCGCATAACGACCCAGGCGCGCGAGCAGCACTGACGCCGCGACCTTGTTGAATGGGCCGTCCACAATGGCGGCAGCAGTTTTGCTTTGGAACATTGAGTTGCCTAGCGTGTTGATCAGCATTGCACCGCCGACCAGATAGCCGGATGGCGGCCCTCCGCCCGTTGAGGCATCTGCCAGCAAATCGAGCATGGCGTGGCTCTTTTCGTACAGGTCAGCCAGCTTCTTTAGCCGGTTCTGCAACGCGACGGGATCGACAGATTTCAGCGTCTCGCTCTCGCCGAAGAGTTGGTTCACTTCGCTTTCCATGCTCTCCTGGTTCTGCGCCAACGACCGCCAGAACAAGTTTTCTCGGGACACCCCCGCCTCGCGCCAGCGATCGAGCAGTTCCTCGCCGATCGCTGTGGCGTTCATGCCGACGACGGCCTTTCCCATTTGGTCTTCAAACAGCAGGGCCTGCTCGGTATCATTGCGGTCAAATGTGTCGAGTGCGTCGAGAAGCGGTTCGCTCTGCAACCAGAGAAGGTGATCCGAGGCCCGCGCGTCCTTGGCCGCGTCCGCTTTGCTGACTTCGTCTCGGTAGCGCTTCAGGAAATCCTGACGCATATCCTCATCGATATAGTCGGCATACTTGCTCCAACTTTTGGCACGCCGCCGCCTGGCGGCGGCCTCCTGAACCTCCCGCTGATGCTGGGGGTTGCGATAGTTGTAGTAGCCGCGCACCGATTGCGGGACCATGTGGCTATTGCTCATCTCATACCCGCGGTCCGAGTAACGCACTCCGTAGTCCCACTGCTCTTTGTAGTAGAGCTTTTCGGCTTCGTCTTCTACAAGTTTTCTGATGTTTTCAATGCCGAATGCGATCGTGAACTTGCGATGGTTGGTGAGCCTTTCGCCGTCCTCATATGTCATGAATGCATCGAGTGCGTCGACACTCGCATTTCGCCAGGCGTTCAACTCTTGAGTAATACCGATAGCGTCATCCACTACGATGGCCGCGCCTCGAAACCGATTATGCGTGGCTGTGGGTCGCATTTCTGCCTGGGTGGCCTGCAGGGGCGGCGCAAGAGGGTTAAACGCCTGCGCTTTAAGCAGCGTGCTCAATCTGGGCTGGTTCACAGCCGCGAAGTCCGCTACACAATCGAGCCCATCAAAAGTCAGCACGCCGTCTTGCGGGCGGACACAATCCATGTTCTCGGGACGTAGCGACGCAAGTTTGGCGATGTCCACCGCCACCAACTTATCTCTGCTTGCCGGGAGCGAGCGATACCTGCGCAACGTTTCCTTGGTCAAAGGGCATGGGCTAAAGAGCAGGCGAAGGTCCTTGATGTCGTCGACGTCATGGACTTTGAACATCCAGCTCCAGCCAGGAGATACATCCATGCCCGGGACAACTGGGGCATTCCGCTTCCACGGCTCCTCAGCATCCATATAAGTCAGCGTTCCGGCTTCCGATACCCGGTACTGGCTATGCCATTCATACGTCCCTGCGCTCACGCGCTGCACGAGGACATACAGAAATCCCTGGCGTAGCGAACGTAATGCGTAAGTGGATTCGGTCAGACTCCCCACTCTGCTTGGCTTATTCAAATGCTCGGGCAAAGACGGAAGAAGTTTGCGCTGTTCGGCGCTACCCCCCACGGCGCCGTACCGTAGCGGAAGTATGGTGAAGCTGCGAGTGCAAGTTACCTCCGCCCCACGATTCAAGATTCCATCCAGAAGCGTGCGATTCTCCGCACATTCATTAAAGGTGTCGTTCCAACCGAACATCGAAGTCCTCAACCGTTCTTTCTGTGCATGCGCACTTGCAGAGCCTGCGCCAGATGTGCGCGCAGCGCTTTCGCTTCCTGCAATGCGTCGTTCCATGCCGATGAACCCTCTAGCGCCTTGCCTTGCAATGCCATCAGGGTCACGTAGTCAATTCGGTCGCTCTGTCGGCTCAAACCGATGCGATCCGCTTGAGCCAGCAAGTCATGAACGATTCCAAGCCGGGTGACGTGGCAGTTTTCGCGATCGCCCTTCTTTTCAAGCGGCGTCCGGAGCTGGTCCGCCAAACGGTACGTGAGCGGGTCGCCCGCGAGCGCCTCCCAGCATGTCTCGTCCAGTTCAATGGCGGGCGAGCGATACGGCTTGGTTGAACCGTGACCTGTGAAGTGTTTCCAGGCCTTGCGTTCTCGATGAGGAAATACGATCCACCATGATTGAACCGGCGCCAGCCAGTCGGCGATTCCTGGCAGATCCCGGCGCGCATGCAGCACGGGAAATGCCAATTCCGTATGAAAGCGCAGCAGATAGGTAGCGCCATCTGGGCCCTTCGCTGTCGTGGCATGGCCAAGGTGCTCGGCCAGCTGAGGCGGGGCCATGGCGCTGGTCAGCCACACACAGATTGCGTCTCCGGCGATGTCGGCAGCGTCGCAGAGAAAGTCGTACTGTCCTTGCAGGTTGTTCTGGGCGGAAGTCCCGAACAACCATGGCCCGATCTCGCGGAGATTTTCCAACTCTCGCTGCTGCAGTAGCGGCCAGCCGGAAAATCGCTCCATCAGCTGCCTTCGGGCATCAGTCTTCAGACGAGCCATTTCAATGATGGCTGTCAGTCCATGACCGGGGAGCCGACGCAGCTCGTTCACGACGCTTTCAGAAAAGGGATTCATGTGCGGTCTATCCCTCGAACCGCACGACGCTGCGGCCTTCCGCGATGGCTTTCAGCAGGCATCCCACACAGACGGGTTCACCGGGTTCCGGCGTGCCATTGATAGAGATTGAGTTCGTGCCGCCACCGGGCTTTTGAGTGATCGGACCTTTGATGAGAATGGCGACTCCATCAAGCGTGATACCCGACGCGCCGATTCGGATGGTTCCCCCCGGCCCCTTGATAGTCAGGCTCTCTGCCGCTTGGCTCTCAAAAACCTTCGTGCGCTGCCGAATTGCCTGCCCCGCCTGCAGTTCCGAGTGCCCCTCGACCGTATGCTCATGGTGTCCGCCGATACTCACCCAATGATTCGCTGCGGTCTTGTCGCGGCGGTTGTTGCCCACTTCCTCAGTTCGGTCCTTGGTGGTGTGGATCGTGTGATTGCGCCCCACAGTCAAAAAGACATCCCGCCCGATGTCATGCCGCCGGTCCTGGCCGATGGTGACCTGTTCGTCGTTGCCCACCGTTTCCTTACGGTCGCGGCCGATCGTGATGGTCTCGTCGTGCTCGACCTGTTCGATGCGGTCATGGCCCACGAACGTGGTTTCGTCGTGATTGACGTGGATGCTCTGGTCCTTCTGCGCGTGGACGTAGATTTCTTCCTGGTCCTTCTCGTCTTCGAAGCGCAGTTCGTTGTATCCCTCGCCTTTGTGGGTCTTGCTTTTGATCGTCATCCGCGTCTTGTGACGCGGCAACTCGTAGGGCGGCAATTGCAGGCGGTTGTAGGCGCGGCCGGTGACCACGGGCTGGTCCGGATCCCCATCGAAGTAAGAGACGATGACCTCCTGGCCAATGCGCGGGATGGTCATGTGGCCCCAGGTGGCGCCGGCGATGTCCTGTGAAACGCGGATCCAGCACGAGCTGCGTTCGTCCTCCTTGCCGAGCCGATCCCACGGGAACTGGACCTTCACCCGGCCATATTCGTCGGTGTAGATCTCTTCATTGGGAGGGCCGACCACCATGGCGTTCTGCGGGCCGTCGATGCGGGGCCTGGGCAGCGGTTCCGCGCGCCACTCGGCGTCGTCCGGGACCAGTTCGGCTTCGTAGCTGTAGTGCGTTCCCAGCTGGGCCTGTGCACTGTCCTCGGCCTGACTCGTGTGCTGGACACCGCGGTGGACAATGCGTACCGGACGCCAGCCGCGGTTCAGGTCGTCGCGCGGATGACCGGCGAGGGTGAATGAAATGCCCGGTTGCAGCCGCGGGTCATCACCTTGAACAACAGCGACGCGCGCATCGCGGCGATGGCCGCGCAGGCGGTTCTCAGCGAAAGGTCTGCCGGCTTCGTCAAACTTGGCCCGAGCGGGGTAGTCATAGCGTTCGTAACGGCGGCCTTGATGGTCCAGATCTCGGCCATCGCGGCTGTGCTGGTGGGTATAGCGCGGATGGTGAAAGGTGTAGTCGCGTTGGGTTTGGCGTGCAGTGCGCACGTTCTCGGTGTACGAGAAACGGCGCAGCGCCGGCTGCGGCTGGTCACCACCGGGGATCGGGTTGTACTGCACCGGCTCATCACCGACGCGGCCATGGATGAACAGGCGGTCGCTGTGGACCAGGTGATGGCCCTCGGCGGTATGGCGGAAGGAATAGAAGAAGCCTTCCTCGCGCATGATGCGCTCGACGAAGTGATAGTCGGTGTCGCCGGCCTGCACGCAGTATTCGCGCGCCTGGTGTTCGGTGGTGCTGCGCTGCTTGTAATCCTGGGTAAGGCCATGCGCCTTGAGCACCGCTTCGGCGATCTGCGGGACGCTAAGCGACTGGAAGATGCGCCAGTCAGAGCCGAGTTTGAGGCGCGACAGGCGCGGCTCGACGATGGCGGAATAGCGCGTGCGGCGAAAGCCCGTGTCGCCCTGAACCACCGACGAGACTGCGCCGTGCACGTACCGCACCGGCGTCTCGCCGTGCCATATGGTCAGCAGTGCGGCGCGGTCCAGGACTGCGCCGAAATCGAGAGCGGGGTTGGCGCTGGCCAGGTCCACTTCGAGCAGAAAGGTCTCCGACAACCCTTCCTGCAGCGTAAATTCGACGACCTCAAATGACTCGTCGCCGATGGTGAAAGTGAACTGCAGATCGGATTGGGTAGGAATGACGTGCTCCCGCATCGACAGACCTTTCGCACCCGCCAGGAGCGTGCGGTCCGCCTATAAAAACGCGTCCGCTGCAAATGAAGAATCTCGCAATGGACGCGAATGAAATATGGGTCCATTACGTCACACGATCCTATCTATGGATATCAGAGGACTCTTACTTTGATCGGGTCATCTGAAGAAAGCATTTGTCGCCGACACTCAACGAGCGCTTTTTCCTTAACGCGGCTGCGGCCTATTCCCACGGAGAATAAAAAAAACCCCGCGTCCCAAAAAGGACGCGGGGCTTTTACTTCAACCAGCCAATCAGTTCTTGGCCAGACGCTGCCACGTATCGACAACGGTGTCCGGATTCAACGACATCGACAGGATGCCTTCGTCCTTCAGCCATTGCGCGAAGTCCGGGTGGTCGCTGGGCCCCTGGCCGCAGATACCGACGTACTTCTTGGCGGCCAGGCAAGCCTTGATCGCACGGCGCAGCATGAACTTGACGGCCTCGTCGCGCTCGTCGAAGTCGGCGGCCAAGAGTTCCATGCCCGAGTCGCGGTCCAGGCCCAGCGTGAGCTGGGTCATGTCGTTCGAGCCGATCGAGAAGCCGTCGAAATACTGCAGGAACTCGTCGGCCAGGATGGCGTTGGACGGAACCTCGCACATCATGATCAGCTTCAGGCCGTTTTCGCCACGCGCCAGGCCGTGCTTGGCGAGCAGATTGACGACCTTCTCCGCCTGACCCACCGTGCGCACGAACGGCACCATGATCTCGACGTTCGTCAGGCCCATTTCATCGCGCACCTTCTTGAGCGCTTCGCATTCCATGCGGAAGCACTCGGCGAAGTCTTCGGCGATGTAGCGCGACGCGCCGCGGAAGCCCAGCATGGGGTTCTCTTCCTCGGGCTCGTAGCGCGAGCCGCCGACCAGCTTGCGGTATTCGTTGGACTTGAAGTCCGACATGCGCACGATGACCGGCTTCGGATAGAAGGCGGCGGCGATGGTCGCGACGCCTTCGGCCATCTTCTCGACGAAGAAGGCGCGCGGGCTGGCATGGCCGCGAGCGGCCGATTCCACGGCCTTCTTCAGTTCGCCGTCCACGTTCGGGTAGTCCAGGACCGCCTTCGGGTGGATGCCGATGTTGTTGTTGATGATGAATTCCAGGCGAGCCAGGCCGACGCCGCCGTTCGGAATCTGGGCAAAGTCGAAAGCCAGTTGCGGGTTGCCGACGTTCATCATGATCTTCAGATCGATGGCGGGCATGTCGCCGCGGCGCACTTCCTCGACTTCGGTTTCGATCAGGCCGTCGTAGATGCGGCCTTCGTCGCCTTCGGCGCACGACACGGTCACGGCCTGGCCTTCCTTCAGGAGGTCGGTCGCGTTGCCGCAGCCCACCACCGCCGGAATGCCCAGTTCACGCGCGATGATCGCGGCGTGGCACGTACGGCCGCCGCGGTTCGTCACGATGGCCGAGGCGCGCTTCATCACGGGCTCCCAGTTGGGATCCGTCATGTCGGTAACCAGGACGTCGCCCGGCTGGACCTTGTCCATGTCGGAAATGTCGCCCACCACGCGCACCGGGCCCGAACCGATCTTCTGGCCGATTGCACGGCCGGTGATCAGGACCTGGCCGGTCGCCTTCAGACGGTAGCGCTGCTGCACGTCGTTGGCGCCCTGCTGCGACTTCACGGTTTCCGGACGCGCCTGCAGGATGTAGATCTTGCCGTCGACGCCATCACGGCCCCACTCGATGTCCATCGGACGCTGGTAGTGCTTTTCGATGATGACGGCGTAGCGGGCCAGTTCGTTGACTTCGTCGTCGGTCAGCGAGTAGCGGTTGCGCTCGGACACCGGCACATCCACCGTGCGCACGGCACGGCCTTCGGGGCGCTCGGGATCGAACTCCATCTTGATGAGCTTGGAGCCAATGCGGCGGCCGACGATGGGATAGTGGCCCTGTTCCAGCGTGGGCTTGAAGACGTAGAACTCGTCAGGGTTGACGGCGCCCTGCACGACGGTTTCGCCCAGGCCGTACGACGACGTGATGAACACCACGTCCTGGAAGCCCGATTCGGTGTCGATGGTGAACATGACGCCGGCGCTGCCCTTGTCGGAACGCACCATGCGCTGGATGCCGGCCGACAAGGCGACGTCGGCGTGGGCGTAGCCCTTGTGCACGCGATAGGAAATGGCGCGGTCGTTGTACAGCGACGCGAACACGTGGCGGATCTTGTCCAGCACGTCGTCGATGCCCACGACGTTCAGGAAGGTTTCCTGCTGGCCGGCGAACGAGGCGTCGGGCAGGTCTTCGGCCGTGGCGGAGGAGCGCACGGCAAACGAGCCCTTGCCATCAGCGTCGAGCTTGGCAAAGGCTTCGCGGATCTGCGCTTCGAACTCGGGCGAGAACGGCGCGTCGACGATCCATTGGCGAATCTGCGCGCCGGCGGTGGCCAGCTCGCGCACGTCTTCGGGGTTCAGCGTGGTCAGGCGTTCAGCGATCCGCTTGTCCAGGCCGGAGGCCTTCAGGAAATCGCGGAAGGCATCAGCGGTCGTGGCAAAGCCGCCCGGCACGCGGACACCCGCGCCAGACAGCTGGCTGATCATTTCGCCAAGAGATGCGTTCTTGCCTCCTACCGAGTCCACGTCCGTCATGCGGAGCTGCTCGAACAAAACAACATACGACATTGAAGTCACCTTTTACAATGGAATGAAAGCGAGTTTGGTCAATGGCTGAATCGTGCTGTTTTTGCCGCCGGAAAAACCGCGTTTTCCGGGCTTTGCAGACCCGATTTCAGACGCTGACCAAACTGGCCTTGGACCGCCCTTGGGGTGACTTATAGGGGCCTGATTGTACTCGGTGGAGTACGTCCGGCCATCTGCCTGGTTGGAATTTTTTACACATGACATCTACCCCTATCGTACGCACGGTATACATCGTTTCCGACAGTACCGGCATCACTGCGGAAACGTTCAGCCAGTCTGTGCTTTCGCAGTTCGAGGAGGTCAATTTCAAGCCCATTCGCCTGCCCTTCGTGGACACGCTTGAGAAGGCCGCGGAAGTCGCCATGCGGATCGACCGGAGCGCCCAGGACGCGGGCGTTCCACCCATCGTTTTCAGCACATTGGTCAACCCGGAAATCCTGTCCCGTGTTCGACAGGCGAACGGCATTTTCCTGGATCTGTTCGGCACGTTTGTCAGTCACATCGAACAAGCGCTGGGATTGAAGTCCAGCCATTCCATTGGCCGCTCGCACATGCAGGCCAATTCCGAAAAATACCGGAACCGGATCGACGCCATCAACTTCAGCCTGGCGCATGACGATGGCCAGTTCGTGAACCAGCTGGATCAGGCCGACGTGATTCTTGTCGGGGTCTCGCGCTGCGGCAAGACGCCCACCAGCCTGTACCTGGCCATGCAGTACGCCATCAAGGCGGCCAACTTCCCGCTGACGCCGGACGACTTCGAACGCGGCACCCTGCCCTCGACCATCGCGCCGCACCGAGCCAAGCTATTCGGCCTGTCGATCCAGCCGGAACGCCTGGCGGAAGTCCGCAACGAGCGCCGCCCCAACAGCCGCTACGCGCAACTGGAACAATGCCGCTACGAAGTGGCGGAAGCCGAACGCATGATGCGCCGCGAGGGCATTTCGTGGCTGTCCAGCACGACCAAGTCGATCGAAGAGATCGCGACCACCGTGCTGCAGGAAGTCGGATTGGATCGCGGATAAAAAAAGGGCGCGCCAAGGCGCGCCCTGCTTGCCCCAGCGGGAAAATCAGGGACGCAGCTTCACGCGTTCGCGCGATCCCGCGCCCCAATATTTCAGCGGCGACATTTCCTGCTGAGCCACCGTTTCGGATGCTTCCAGGCGCATGTCCTGCCGGCCCACACTGGCGCTGTTGCCGGTGGCGCCTTCGATGCTCAGGCGCACGTACCGGGTCTGTCCCGGCGCCAAATCGAACGACAGGGACTCGCCATCGCGCAGCGTATCGATCTCATACTTGCCTGCGGGGCGGTTCACGTAGAAGAAACTGCCGGGCTTGGACCGGCCGACCTTCACGCCATTGACGCGCAGATACGGCTGATTCGACACCACGCCAATCGGCGCCGGCGGCTGATAAAAATAGATGCGGCCGGTGTCCGGGACCATGATCGGGATGGTGCCCGCCACGTCCTTGTAGCGGGGACCGCCGCAACCGGCCAACAGGGCGGCGCCCAGCGCGGCGGCGGCGATCATCTTGATGCTGCGGGTCATTGGCGTACTCTGCTGTTTCTGTACTGTTCAAACCTAGCGCAAGCCAGGAATCTGCTCGGAAGAAGCCGCGCCCCAATAGCGCGTCTTCAAGAGCTCAGCCTCGGCAACTTCCGGGGGATCCACCAGTTCCATGGACAGCTTGCCCACCGCGCCAGTGCTGCCCAGCGACTCGGCCGTGATGCGCACGTAGCGGGTCTGGCCGGGATCGAGCTTGAAGCTGACCCCATCGCCCGTCCAGTACAGGTTGGTCACGACGTAATTGCCCGCCGGACGGTCCACGAAAAAGAAGCTGCCCGGCTTGTTGCGGCCGACAACATCGCGGTTCACGCGCAGCTTCTGCTGCGCCGAGGCCACCGGCGAGGTCTGGGGTTGATAGAAGTAAATGCGCCCGTTGCCTTGCGCGACGGGCGGCATGCGTCCCTGCAAGGATTGGTACTGCGCGCCGGCACAGCCGGCCAGCGCAACCACCGTCGCGGCCGTCGCCGCCAGTTTCAGCCAGATCTTCATTGACGCATTTCCACGGGCAGGGTGACGGGGCGATTGAGCGGCACATAAGCCGTTTCGCCGGGCAGGAAGAATCCGACCAGCTTTCCGGAGGACGCCACGAGGTAGGCCTCGTCCTGGCGCCGGGTCTGGATCGTGAACAGCCCGCCGAGCGAACGGTAGACATCGCCTTGCACCAAGGCGCCCACGCGTTGCCATTGCGATGCCGCAGGCAGGTTGACGACGCTGTCGTTCGGCAGTTGGGCACTAACCATGCGCGACAACTGAATCACGCTTGCCGGCTCCGAAGCCGCCACGGGAACCAGGCTGACCTTTTGCGTGGAAACGGACATGCAGGCGCTCAAGGACAGCATTCCCGCAACCGCCAACGCTGCAAATTTGCCAACGCGGGCCAGGCCCGCGACTTTCGGAACTACCGACCAGACCATGCTTACCCCGGCTACGAACGAAGTGCGTAAGTATAGGGGTGCGTCAGAAATCTACAAAACGTGTCACATGGTCAATAGCGCAGCGCCTCACGCTCGCGGTGGCCGGCTCCCCAATAACGGAGCTCGGACAAGGTTTGCTGCGCGGTATCGGCGGATTCTTCCAGTCGCAGAACCTGCTTCCCGCCGTTGATATCGACCCTTACGTACTGGGTCTGTCCCGCCGCGAGCGGCACCACCAGCGGGTCCTTGCGTTCCTTGCGGTCGGTCGCCGTGATCACGTCGACCGTGCCGGCTTGGCGATCCACAAAAAAGAAGTGGCCCGCCTTGGATTTTCCGACGCGGACGTTGTCCACGAGGATCGCCGGATGCCCAACCTTGCCGCCATTGGCCGTCTTGGGCTGGTAGAAATAGATCCGTCCTTCGCCCGGTTCCAGCGCGGAGATCTTTGCCGACACGTCGGCGTAGCGCGGTCCGGCGCAGCCCGCCAGCAAGGTTGCAGCGCCCAGCGCGGCCAAGCTGAGTTTGATCCAGTTCTTCACGTATCCCCTCCCCGGGTTTCAGATAGGCGGGCAGCGTCCATCCTCCGCGCGGCCCTGTGTTGCACGAGCGCGGCAGTATAAGAGGATGGATCACCCTTCAATCGACGGAAAAGCGGGGGCCTGCGGGGAATCAGGCGGGGTGGCGCAGGCTTGCCTGCCGCCGCTGCTCGAAAAGGCAGATCGCGGCGGCGGCCCCGACATTCAGTGACTCCACGGCCCCGGCGTCGTGCGGTATCCGCACCTTCAGGCTGGCAGCCGCCAACAGCGCGGGCGCCACGCCCTGGCCTTCGTGGCCGAATACCCATGCGCACTGTTCAGGCAATTGGTCCGCGAACAGGTCGCGCGAACCGTCCAGGGCGGTCGCCACCAGCGGCACGCGCAAGCGGGGCAGCAAGGCCTCGAGATCGACGTGTTCGTGGATGTCCAGGGCAAAATGCGCGCCCTGGCCGCTGCGCAGCACCTTGGGAGACCAGGCCGCCGCCGTCCCCGTGGCCAGGAACACGCGCTTGATGCCAGCCGCGGCGCACGTACGCAACAGCGTGCCCACGTTGCCGGGATCCTGGATGCGGTCAAACAGGACGCAGGTGTCATCCATCTGCTCAGGCAGCGCCGGAACGGGCGGCGTGACCAGGAAGGCGACGCCCTGCCCGCTTTCCACTGCGGCTACCGCGTGCATGAGCCGCGCATCCAATGCGAGGCTGACGTTGTCGGGCACCGCAGCGGCTAGCGCTGCGATGTCCGGCTGAGACAGCCGGTCCACATCGAAGATCGCCCGATCGGGGGCCCCGAAGTGCTGCAACCAGGCCTGGCACAGGTGCACGCCGTCCAGCAGCACGGGCGCGCCGCGCTTGCCGGCCGTGCCGGCCAGCTTGACCAGCGCCTTGACCGCCGGGTTGTCCCGGGAACTGATGTGCTTCATGAAACCAGGCCGAAGGCCTTGATGGGCGCGAAGCTGCGCCGGTGTTCGGCGCACGGGCCGTGCTCGCGCAGCCGTTGCAGATGCAGCGCAGTGCCGTAGCCCTTGTGCTGATCGAACGCGTACTGCGGATACAGCGTATGCAGACGCAGCAGGTCCGCATCCCGGGCGGTCTTGGCAAGAATGGAGGCGGCAGAGATCGCCGGCACGAGCGCATCGCCCTTGATGACGGTCTGCACGGTGCAACGAAGCTTGGGGGCCTGATTGCCGTCCACCAGGGCCAACTGCGGCGCAGTGGCCAGGCCCTGGACCGCGCGCTGCATGGCCAGCATGGTGGCGCGCAAGATGTTCAGGGTGTCGATTTCCGCGACCGTGGCGCTGGCGATGCACCAGGCAAGCGCCTGCTCCTTGATCTGCAGCGCCAGTTCCTCGCGGCGGACCGCGGTCAGGACCTTGGAATCGGCCAAGCCGTCGATGAAGCGCGACGGATCCAGGATGACGGCGGCGGCATAGACCTCGCCTGCCAGCGGGCCGCGTCCGGCCTCGTCAACGCCCGCCGTCAGCAACGCGGGCTGTTCGGGCGCCACAAAAAGCTCAGGCTGCTCCATCGGCCACCTCCAGGATCGCCTGCGCGGCCAACGCCGGCGTATCGCGCAACAGGTCTTGGTGCATGGCGGTGAATCGGGCCTCCACACGAGCGATCAGCGCGTCGTCGGTCAACGCCTGCCAGGTCGCTTCGGCCAGTTTATCGGGCGTCGCGTCGTCCTGCAAAAGCTCGGGAACCACGAAATCGCGCAGCAGCACGTTGGGCAGGCCCACCCACGGCAGGTACGGACGCTGCTGGCCGGACTTCCAGGACATGATGCGCCGCATCCACGGCGACAACACGTACGAAATGACCATGGGCCGCTTGAACAGCGCCGTCTCGAGCGTGGCGGTGCCGCTGGCAACCAGGACCGCCGTGGCGGCTTCCATGACGGACCAGGCCACGGGCGCCTTGCGGTCGCCGCCCTCGCCGTGCACATCGTTCGCGGTGACGCATCGCAGCCCGGGCACCGGGTGCTGCGCCAGGATTTCCAGGAACTCCGCGCGCCGCTGGTCGTTGACCATGGGCACGACACACTGCAGGGCCGGATCCTTCTTCAGCAGTTGCTGCGCCGCCTGCAGGAAGCGCGGCGCCAGCAGGCGGATCTCGGAAGACCGGCTGCCAGGCAGGATCGCCAGCACGCGGGCGTTCTGATCGATGCCCAGGCGCTCGCGGGCGGCTGCGCGGTCCGGCTGCATGGGCACGGCGCCGGCCAGCGGATGGCCCACGTATGTGACCGGAATGCCTTCCTTGCGGTAGATCTCTTCCTCGAACGGAAACAGCACCAGCATGTGCGATACCGATTCGCGGATCTTGTGAATGCGTTCGTAGCGCCACGCCCAGATCGAGGGGCCGACGAAGTGCACCGTCGGCGTACCCGCCTGCCGCAACTGGTGCTCCAGACGCAGGTTGAAGTCGGGCGCATCGATGCCGACGAATACAGAGGGGGGCTCGGCCAGCCAGCGGCGCTTGACGTCGCGGTACGTGGCCAGCAGGCTGGGCAGGCGTTTGAGCGCATCCACGTAGCCGAACACGGTCAGCGCGTGCATCGGATGCCAGGCCTCAAAGTCGCGGGCCTGCATCTGCGGCCCGCCGATACCTTGGCAAAGCACGCCGTTGTCGCGCGCTTGCAGACCGGCAATGATGCGGCCGGCCAGCAAGTCGCCCGAAGGCTCGCCGGCCACCATGCCGATCCGAGTGCTCATGGGCGGATGATGCCGCGGGAGGCGACGTCCAGGAAATCCAGCAGCATCTGCAGGTGTTCCGCAGCTTCCGGGGTGGCCTGCTGGCGCTCGCGCAGTTCGGCGCGCGCCGCATCCAGCGACAAGCCACGGCGGTAAATGATCTTGTAGGCTTCGCGCAGGGCCGAAATGGAGGCTGCGGAAAAGCCGCGGCGCTTCAGGCCCTCGACGTTGACGCCCACCGGGCGGCACGGATTGCCGGCGGCGAGCACGAACGGCGGGGTGTCCTGCATGAGGGAGCTGTTGCCGCCCGTCATGGTGTGCGCGCCCACGCGCGAAAACTGGTGCACGCCGGTCAGACCGCCGATGATCGCCCAGTCGCCCACGTGGACGTGGCCGCCAAGCTGCACCGAATTGGCCAGGATCGTGTGGCTGCCGATGTGGCAGTCATGGGCCACGTGAACGTAGGCCATGATCCAGTTGTCGTCGCCCAGCGTCGTTTCGCCGCCATCCTGCGTCGTGCCGGTGTTCAGCGTGACGAATTCGCGGACCGTGTTGCGGTCGCCGATGGTCAGGCGGGTGGGCTCGCCCGCGTACTTCTTGTCCTGCGGCATCCCGCCGATGGAGCAATAGCGGTAGAAGCGGTTGTCGCGACCGATGGTGGTCACACCGTCGATCATGCAGTACGGGCCGATCTCGGTCCCCGCACCGACGGTCACCTCGGGCCCCACCACTGCGAACGGGCCGATGACCGCGGTCGGGTCGATTTTTGCCGCCGGATCGACAACAGCGGTGGGATGGATGTTTCCTGCCATTTACTCTTCCAGGCTGCGAATCGCGCACATCAACTTGGCCGACGCCACTTCCTGGCCATCGACCGTCGCGCGAGCTTGATACTTACAGATGCTGCGGCTCAGGCGTTCAGCTTCGACCTCGATGCGCAGTTGGTCACCCGGGACGACGGGGCGGCGAAAGCGCGCGCCGTCGATACCGACCAGGTAATAGGCGGTCTTGGCGCCTTCGCACTTGAGGCCGCCGTTCTCGTCCGTAAAGGAGAACAACGCCGAGGCCTGGGCCATGGCTTCAACGATGAGCACGCCCGGCATCACCGGATGGTGAGGAAAGTGACCGTTGAAAAACGGCTCGTTGATCGAGACGTTCTTGATGGCGACGATGGACTTGCCAGGCACCATTTCCACAACACGGTCAATCAGCAGCATCGGGTAGCGATGCGGCAGCCTCTCCATGATCCCCTTGATGTCGAGTTCCATTTTTCTCTACGTTCCTGCGAAATTAAAT
This sequence comes from Achromobacter spanius, assembly GCF_002966795.1. Taxonomy (GTDB): domain Bacteria; phylum Pseudomonadota; class Gammaproteobacteria; order Burkholderiales; family Burkholderiaceae_B; genus Achromobacter; species Achromobacter spanius_D. Next base: position 2,579,619 of record NZ_CP023270.1, on the reverse strand, counting down.
AAGGTGGCGGCGCGCGCGCGCCAGGGCGGCGAACGCGCCCTAGTCCTTTTCCAGCGTGCGCAAGCGGCGGCGCAATTGCGCCAACTGTTGTATCACGGCGGCATTGCGCTGCCATTCGCCATGTTCCGCGTACGGGAAGACCCCGGTGTAGCGGCCAGGCTTGGAAATATTGGACGTCACTGCCGTGCCGCCCGAGATATGCACGTCATCGCCCAGCACCAGGTGGCCCGAAAGCATCGCTGCACCGCCAATGGTGCAGCGTTCGCCGATGGTGGTGGACCCGGCCACGCCGACGCATGCCGCCATCGCGGTATGCGCACCGATGCGGCAGTTGTGGCCAACCATGATCTGGTTGTCGAGCTTCACGCCGTCCGCCAGGACAGTGTCCTCGAGTGCGCCGCGGTCGACAGTCGTGTTGGCGCCGATTTCGACGTCGTCGCCAAGGGACACGCCGCCAAACTGCGGAATCTTGCCCCAGGCGCCCTTGCCCAGCGAAGGATCCGGCGCAAAGCCGAAGCCGTCGGCGCCAAGCACCGATCCGCTATGCAGGATGACCCGGGCGCCGATCTTGACGCCTTCGTACAGCGTGACGTTTGCATGCAGACGCCCGTCCGGCCCGATGGTCGATCCGGCGCCGATGACGCAACCAGGACCCAACACCGTGCCGCGCCCGATCCGCGCGCCGGATTCGACGACGCAGTTAGGGCCGATACGCACGCCCTCTTCGATGATGGCGTCGGGCGCGATCACGGCGGAGGGATGGGTTTCAGCGGGCAAGGCGGGTCTGCGGGCAGTGTCGAACCACTGCGCGAGGCGCGCGAAAAGCAGGTAGGGATGCTTGCAGACGACCAATGCGAACGGCGGCCGGTCGTTACCCTGGGCTTCAAGCGCCTCGGCGACGTCGGGCGAGACGATGACCGCCCCTGCGCCGGTTGCGCCAAGCTGGCTTTGATAGCGGGGATTGGACAGGAAAGAGATTTCCTGGGAACCGGCCGAAGACAAGGTCCCGATGCCGCAGACCCGCATGGGGTCTGCGCCGGGAACCGCACTGATACGCCAGTCGATACCCTGGGTATTGGCGGCGCTCAACATTGCTTCGAGTGTCGGCGCGCGGGCAAGATCCAGTAAAACCGGCATGACTAGACGGGAATCGCTTACTTGCCCAGGCTCTGAATCACCTTGTCGGTGATGTCGATGCGGGGGTTGACCGTCACTGCGTCCTGGATGATCAGGTCGTAGTTTTCTTGTTCGGCGATTCGCTTGATGGCGTCATTGGCCTTGGACACGATGCCCGAGAACTCTTCGTTGCGGCGGCGGTTGAAGTCTTCCTGGAATTCGCGGCGCTTGCGCTGCAGGTCGGTGTCCAGGTTGGCCAGATCGCGCTGGCGCTTGACGCGGTCGGATTCCGACAGGACGGGCGCGTCCTTGTCGAACTTCTCGGCTTGCGAGCGCAGGCTGGTGTTCAGGCGTTGGAGTTCGTCGTCGCGCTTCTTGAATTCGGCTTCGATCTTGCTTTGGGCAGTCTTGGCCGGACCCGATTCGCGCAGGATGCGTTCTGTATTGACGAAACCGATCTTGGTGCCTTGAGCTTGCGCGGGAATCGCGGCAGCCGAACCGAGAATGAGCGCACCCACCAGGGCAATGGAGCCGCCCAGCTTGCCACGGCGCTTCGCGCCCAGCGTCTTCGATGATTTAAGTGCGAAATCAGACATCATGAAAATCTCACCTTCCAGTAAGGCAAAGCCAAAGTGTGTATTGTGCCACTAAACAGCAAGGACGCTGGGCCGGTCGGCCCTGCCCTTGTTTTCAAGAGTAACGCCTTGCTTAGAATCCGGTCCCGATCTGGAACTGGAAGCTTTGCTTGTCGTCGCCCGGCTTGGAATTGAGCGGCCGCGCATAAGACAGCTGCAGCGGGCCCATCGGCGATTGCCACGACAGGCCCACGCCCGCCGAGAAACGCCAGCCGCACGGATCCTCGATCTCGGTGTTGTCGCGGCCGCGGGTGCAAGAGAGACCGCTGCCGGCCGACACCTGACCGGCGTCGCTGAAGATGAACCAGCGCAGTGTGCGGTCCTTCGATGCGCCCGGGAACGGCAGGTAGAGCTGGGCGTTGGCCACGATGCGGCGCGTGCCGCCCAGGTAGTCGCCCGTCTTGACGTCGCGCGGCCCCAGCGACGAGCCCTCGTAACCGCGAACGGTGCCGATACCGCCGGCATAGACGTTCTTGATGACCGGGTAATCCTTGCTGCCGTAGCTCTGGCCCCAATCGACCATGCCATTGAGCGCCAGCGTGTACGAGCCGCCCAGCGGCACGTAATACTGCTGTTGCGCCGTCAGCATCGTGTATTGCAGGTCGATAGTCGACAGGTCGGCCTTCAGGCGCGTGTACGAACCCTTGGTCGGCGCCAGCGCGCTGTCACGCGTGTCCTTGGACCAGCCAGCGCTGAGAATCACCGAGTTGGTCGCATCGCCGTATTGGTCGACGAAACTTTCGTAGGCCGCCGGCGAGTTGTTGTACAGGTCGATCTGGTTGCGTTCGAAGTTGCCGCCCAGGAAGATGCGGTCGTACTCCGAGATCGGGATACCGAAGTTCATGCCCAGGCCCATGGCCTTGACGCGGTAATCACCGTCGTTGTTGTTCCAGGGCTCGGTCACGCGGTAGTACGCGGACGTGGTGCGGCTGATGCCGTCCTTGGTCCAGTACGGGTCGGTGTGCGACAGCACCACGGCGCGGTTCGTCTTGCTGGTGTTCAGTTGCAGCGTCAGGTTGGTGCCGCTGCCGAAGACGTTGTCTTCGCTGATCCCGGCCGACAGAATGGCCTTTTCGGACGAGCCGTAGCCCACGCCCAGGTTGATCATGCCGGTGGGCTTTTCTTTCACGTCCACGTTGACGTCGACCTGGTCGGGAGAGCCCGGAACCGGATCGGTCTTGACGTTGACTTCGCTGAAGTAGCCCAGGCGGTCGACGCGGTCGCGCGAGGTCTTGATGTCGGCGGCGTCGTACCAGGCGGCTTCCTGCTGGCGCATTTCGCGGCGCACGACTTCGTCGCGGGTACGCGTGTTGCCGCCGATCTGGATGCGGCGCACATAGACGCGGCGGCTCGGATCGACGTAGAACGTCAGGTCGGCTTCGTGCTTGGCACGGTCGAGCTGCGGATTCGGGTTGACGTTGGCGAATGCGTAGCCCAGTTCACCCAGGTAGTCGGTGATCGCCTTGGCGGAATCGTTGGTCTTGGCGGCCGAGAAGGTCTCGCCAGCCTTGATCTGCACCAGATCGTTGATTTCCTTGTCCAGGCCCAGCAGGTTGCCGGCCAGCTTCACGCTGCGCACCTTGTAGGGCTCGCCTTCGTGGACGGTGATCGTGATGCGGATGTCCTGGCGGTCCGGCGAAATGGTGACTTGCGGCGGCTCGACCGAGAACTCCAGGTAACCCTGGTCCAGGTAGAACGAACGCAGGCGTTCGAGGTCGCCTTCGAGCTTTTCGCGCGAGTATTTGTCGGTATCCGTGTACCAGGTCAGCCAGCCCGGGGTGGTGAGCTTGAATTCGTCCAGCAGGTCGCTTTCAGAGAAGGCCTTGTTGCCGACGAAACGGATCTCCTGGATGCGGGCGACCGAGCCTTCAAACACGTCGAAACTGACGCCAACACGGTTGCGCGGCAGCGGCGTGACGGTGGAGGTGACTTCGACGCCGTACTTGCCCTTGGACAGATACTGCTGCTTCAGTTCGTATTCGGCGCGCTCGAGCATGGAGCGATCGAAAATGCGGCCTTCCGCAAAACCGACCTGACCCAGCGAGGTGGTGATTGCCTTGGAATCGAACTCGCGCATGCCGTTGAAATTGACGGAAGCGATGGTCGGGCGTTCCTGGACGACCACAACGACGACATTATTGTCCGTCTGGATCTGAACGTCGGTGAAAAACCCCGTGCCATACAAGCGGCGAATGGCTTCCGTCGCTTCTTCTTCGGTGAATTTCTCGCCGACCTTGACGGGGAGATAACCAAAGACGGTGCCGGCGTCGGTTCGCTGAATACCCTCTACGCGGATATCCCGCACGACAAAGGGTTCGAAGGCGTGGGCCAAGGCCGGCAACATCAATGCGGCAACGAGACCCGGCAATAGACCCTTTTTGTGTTGAAACATCCGGCGAAAAGACATCCTTGAGTATCCTCGGTCGTGCAAATGGCGGGGGATTTTATGCTAAATCGCGTTCAAGTGAACAAACGCGTGAAATCGTTGAACAGCGCAAGCCCCATGAGGCTTGCCAATATACCTATGCCGGCGCGTTGTCCGATGTCGATCCATTTCGCAGGCGGGGGGCTCCCCCGCACAATTTCGACGAGATAGTACAGCAGATGGCCACCATCCAACATAGGAATGGGAAGCAAATTTAAAACGCCCAGGCTGATACTGATCAATGCGATATAAGCGATATACGCAACAATACCGATCCGGGCGGTCTGGCCGGCGTAGTCGGCGATGGTGACCGGACCGCTGACATTGCGCCACGACACATCGCCCGTCACCATGCGGCCCATCATGCGCAGCGAAAACCAGGCGGTGTCCCAGGTGCGGACGGCGCCACGCCACAGGCTGTCAAAGACGCCATAGCGCACCGTCACCATGGGCACGTTGCCACCCAGTTGCACGCCCACGCGCCCGATCTCCTGGCCGTTGACGACTTCGGGACGCGGCGTGACGTTCAGGGTGACGTTGGCGCCGTCGCGAACGACAGTCAGGGCGAGCGGCTTACCGGCGCTTTCCTGGATCTGCTTGACGAGGGCGCCGGTATCGGGCGCCGACTGGCCATTCACGGCCACGACCAGATCGCCGGCGCGCAGGCCAGCGGCCTGCCCTTCGCCGCCATCGATCACGGCGCGCACCGCGGGCTTGGGCTGGGCCAGACGCACACCGGCGGCGGCGAGCGGATCGCCCTCGGCCGGGTCCATCGTATTGGGGGGGAGATCGAGTTCGCGCCGCTGGACTGCGCCGGACGGGGTGCTGACCTCGATGCTGGCGCGGCCGCCGGTGGACATGACGTCCATCAGGCGCCAGCGGGCGTCGGACCACGAAGCGACTTCCGCGCCGTCGATGGAGAGGATGCGATCACCGGCCAGCAGGCCGGCGCGGGCGGCGGGCGTCTCGGCCGCGGGCGGCGCGATGATGGCGACGGGCTCCTCGGTGCCGGCCATGTTCAGGCCCGCATACAGGAACACCGCGAGAATCAGGTTGAAGATGGGGCCAGCCGCCACGATGGCGATGCGCTGGCCCACCGGCTTGGTATTGAAAGCGGAAGCCGCAACCGCAGGCGAGGCGCCGGGCGGCGCATCGTCCAGCATCTTCACGTAACCGCCAAGCGGCAGCGCGGAAACGGCCCATTCGGTGCCGTGCCGGTCGGTGCGGCGCAGAATGACCTTGCCAAAGCCCACCGAGAAACGCAGGACCTTCACGCCACACAGGCGGGCAACCCAATAGTGCCCGAGCTCATGGAAAATGATCAGTGAGCCAAGCGCTACGGCAAAGGCCAGCAGGGTGAAAAGCATGGGGTCGGAATCTAGGAAATCAGAGGCAGGCGCGGCCCGCTATCAGGCCAGTCCGAGGTTGCCCGCAAATGCGCGCGCCTCGGCGTCAAGCGCAAGTACGTCGTCAAGACTGCTGAGGGTAACAGATGCCTGCCGTGCTTGCCACTCGAGCGCGGCCTCGATGACTCGCGGGATCCAGGTGTAGGCCAGCCGGCCTTCCAGGAAGCCCTCGACGGCAACCTCGTTGGCGGCGTTGAGCGCCACGCAAGCGCCCTGCCCCGCCCGCATCGCGGTGAACGAATGGGCCAGACACGGAAACCGGGCCAGATCCGGCTTTTCGAAGTCGAGACGGCCATGCCGGGTCAGGTCCAGCGGCCCGACGCCACTTTCGATGCGATCGGGAAAGCCAAGGCCGTAGGCAATGGGTGTGCGCATGTCGGGCTGGCCCAGTTGCGCAAGGACGGAGCCGTCGTCGTACTCGACCATCGAATGCACGACGCTCTGCGGGTGCACCACCACGTCGATCCGATCCGCGGGCATCGCGAACAGCCAGTGGGCTTCGATGACTTCCAGGCCCTTGTTCAGCATGGTGGCTGAGTCAACGGAGATCTTGCGGCCCATGCTCCAGTTGGGATGAGCGCAGGCTTGCTCGGGTGTGACGTCGTGCAGGTCTTGGAGGTCGCGCCCGCGGAAGGGGCCGCCCGACGCGGTCAGCAGCAGGCGCCGCACACCCTTGGCGGGAAGATGGGGCGCGTCGGCGCGACCCTGATGCGGCAAGCATTGAAAAATGGCGTTGTGTTCGCTGTCGATGGGCAGCAATTCGGCGCCGTTGTCGCGAATTGCCTGCATGAACAGCGTGCCGGCGGCAACCAGCGCCTCTTTGTTGGCCAGCAGCACGCGCTTGCCAGCGCGCGCCGCGGCCAATGCCGAAGGCAGGCCCGCGGCCCCGACGATGGCGGCCATCACGGCGTCGCACTGGGGGTCCGCGGCGGTGTCGGCCAGCGCCTGCGCGCCGACGCGGATCTCGGGCATCGGCTGGCCACCTGGCCACGCATCGATGAATTTTTGACGGGCGGCGGTGTCTGGCACCACCACGACTGCGGCACGGCTGGCCAAAGCCTGCTCGGCCAACCGTTGCATCCGGCTATGCGCCGACAGTGCGTAAACCGCCATCCGCTCCGGGTGGCGCGCAATTACGTCCAGCGTGCTTTCACCGATCGAACCAGTCGACCCCAGCACGACGACACGTTGAAAAGCCGTCAAAACAAGACTCCAGACAAAAGTAGCGCGAACGGTGCGACGGGCAGGATCGCATCGATGCGGTCATAGACGCCGCCATGACCAGGCAGGAGCGTGCTGGAATCCTTGCGGCCCGCGCGGCGCTTGAGCAGCGACTCGAACAGGTCTCCCACAATGGACAGCACGCCAAGCACCGCAGCGATCGGCAGGGCCAGCCAGAACGTCCAGCGTTCTACCAGCGCATGGCCGAAGGTGCCGTCCCACAGGCTGGACAGCCCGATCCACACCACCGCGCCCAGGACGCCGGCAACGGCGCCTTCAATGGTTTTGCCCGGACTGACTCGCGGAGCCAGTTTACGCTTGCCGAAGGCCCGGCCGGCAAAATATGCCGCAATATCGGCCACCCAGACGAGGGCCAGCAACGAAACGACGAACACTGCGCCGCGCGCCACGTACATCTGCGCCAGGACCGCCCAGGCGGCAAACGCCGCCGGCACCGAGAAGACCGACCAGGCCAGGCTGGCCGGCGGCGCATCGGAACGCCCTCGCACCACGGCGGCCACGCCGCCAAACAGCCAGACGGCCGAGACGGCAGGAACCAGATAGCGCAGCACCCAGCCCGGATCGCCGGCGCCGCTGCGGTCGCCCGCGAGCCAGGCGGACGTCAGCACCAGCATGCCGGCAAACAGCAGCACGGCAACGCCGATGGAGATGACGGGGGAAGGCGGTTGCGGCAGCGTCAGGCGCAGCCACTCCCAGTTGGCGCACGCAGCCGCAAGGGCCAGTAACGCGACGAACCACCACGGATTGGCGCTCGCCATGGCGGCGGCCAGAATGGCCAACAAAACGACGGCGGTAACGATACGCTGGCCCAGCATGTGACGGTCTCCTCTTGTGCTGCCTGGAAAGACGCGCGCGTCGCGATGCGCCTACTTTGCGGCGGCTTCGCTGACTTGGGCGCTGGTGCGGCCGAAGCGGCGCTCGCGCGTGCGGTACCAATCAAAGGCGGCCATGAGTTCATTGGCGCCGAAATCCGGCCAGTAGCGGTCCGTGAAGTAGAACTCCGCGTAGGCCATCTGCCAGATCAGGAAATTGGAAATGCGCTGTTCGCCGCCCGTGCGGATGAACAGGTCGGGCTCGGGCGCCCATGCCATGGAAAGATGCCTGGAAAGGCGCTCTTCGTCCACCCGGTCGGGATTCGCTGCGAGGTCGGGCTCTGCCGCCAGCATGGCGCGGGTGGCCTGCAGGATGTCCCAGCGGCCGCCGTAGTTGGCGGCAACGGTCAGGTGCAGGCGGTCGTTGTGCGCGGTGCGTTCCTGGGCAGCGGCAATGAGCTCGCGCAGGCGCGGCTCGAAAGCGCTCAGGTCGCCGATCACGTGCAGGCGCACGCCCTGCTCTTGCAGCTTGCCGACTTCTCGTTCAAGCGCCTGCACGAACAGGCGCATCAGCAGCGAGACTTCTTCGGCCGGACGGCGCCAGTTCTCCGAACTGAACGCGAACAGCGTCAGGTAGCGCACGCCCGCGCGTCCGCAGGCCTCGACCACGCGGCGGACCGCCTGCACGCCTTTGGCATGGCCGGCGGTGCGAGGCAGCAGACGCCGGGTCGCCCAGCGGCCGTTGCCATCCATGATGATGGCGACGTGCTCGGGGATGTCACGGATATCGGGGACCGCCTGAGTCGAACTGGTTGCCATTAGTTTGGGGACTGCGCGCGGCGGACCGGCGAAAAAGACGAATTCGGGAAAAAACCTGCGCCGTCGTTTCCATCGCTACGAGGAAGTACCGCGAGGCAATGGACGGGACGGCGCATGTGCAACGAAATCCTGACGCCACGCGGGCCGCAATGCGGCGCCTCGTGGCGTGCTGGGATTATACGGTCATGATTTCGGCTTCTTTCTGGACAACCATCTTGTCGATGTCCGCGACGGCGCGATCCGTCAGCTTCTGGACATCATCCTGCGAACGACGCTCGTCGTCCTCGGAGATTTCCTTGTCCTTGACCAGCTTCTTGAGCGCTTCGTTGGCCTCGCGGCGCAGGTTCCGCACCGCGATCTTGGCGTCTTCGCCTTCGCTGCGCACAACCTTGGTCAGGTCGCGGCGGCGCTCTTCGGTCAGCGCGGGCATCGGCACGCGGATCGTGTCGCCCATGGAGATGGGGTTCAGACCCAGGTCGGACTCACGGATGGCCTTTTCGATCGGGCCGGCCATGTGCTTCTCGTACGGCTGCAGGCTGAGGGTGCGGGCGTCGACAAGGTTCACGTTGGCGACCTGGCCAACCGGCACGGGCGAACCGTAGTATTCGACCTGCACGTGGTCCAGGATGCCGGTGTGGGCGCGGCCCGTGCGGATCTTGGCCAGGTTGGTCTTGAGCGTATCAAGCGACTTGGCCATTCTGGCCTCGGCGGATTTGCGGATTTCTGCTGCGCTCATGGAATTTCCTTTTTCTTTAAACGTGTACCAACGTGCCTTCGTCCTCGCCGCTCACGACTCGCTTGAGCGCGCCGGACTTATTGATCGAAAACACCTTGATCGGCAGTTTCTGGTCGCGGCACAGCGCGAAGGCGGTGGCGTCCATGATTTCCAGTCGGCGGACGATCGCCTCGTCGAAGCTGATGCGCGCGTAGCGCGTCGCGGTGGGATCCTTGTTGGGATCCGCGCTGTAGATGCCATCCACCTTGGTGGCCTTCAGCACGATCTCCGCGCCGATTTCGGCGCCGCGCAATGCCGCGGCCGTATCGGTGGTGAAGAAGGGGTTGCCGGTGCCCGCGGCGAAGATCACGACCTTGCCCTCTTCGAGGTAGCGCAAAGCCTTCGGCCGGATGTAGGGCTCGACGACCTGATCGATATTCAGCGCGGATTGTACCCGGGTGTCGATACCCTTGTGCTTGAGCGCGTCCTGCAGCGCAAGCGCGTTCATGATGGTGGCCATCATGCCCATGTAGTCGGCGGTGGCGCGGTCCATGCCCTGCGCACCCGGGGCGACGCCACGGAAGATGTTGCCTCCGCCGATGACGATGGCCAGTTCGACGCCTGCGGCGGCGACTTCAGCGATCTCATCGGTCATACGGACGATGGTGGAGCGATTGATGCCGAAAGCATCGTCGCCCATCAGCGCCTCGCCGGAAAGTTTGAGAAGAACCCGTTTGTATGCCCTGCTGCTCATAGGTGATATCCCGAAGAACAATCCGACGAAAGTGTAAGACAAGAATGGGGTTGACCCCCAGCGCCGCGCCCGCGTGGCGGGTTGGATGTCCCGGAGGCGTCTGCCTTTTGGGGCCCATGCGGCGAAAAAGGCCGGACTAGAATTTAATCTAGCGCCGGCCTTTTAGCACTACCTAGAGGTCAGGCGGCGCCAGCGGCGGCAGCGGCAACCTCAGCGGCAAAGTCGCTGGTCTTCTTCTCGATACCTTCGCCGACGACGAACAGCACGAACTTGCTGATCGAGGCGCCCTTTTCCTTCAGGTGCTGTTCGACCGTGTGCTTGTCGCTCTTGACGAACGGCTGCGACAGCAGCGTCACTTCCTTCAGGAACTTCGCGACCGAACCTTCCACCATCTTGGCGACGATGTCGGCGGGCTTGCCGGATTCAGCTGCCTTCTGCTCGGCAACCGAGCGCTCGGCGGCGATGTCGGCCGGGTTCACGCCGTCGGCGTTCAGGGCCTTGGGCTTGGTGGCGGCAATGTGCATCGCCAGATCCTTGCCCACTTCTTCGGCGCCGGTGTATTCCACCAGCACGCCGATCTTGCCGCCGTGCACGTAGCTGGCCAGCGAGTTGGCGGTCTGGATGCGCTCGAAGCGGCGGATCGAGATGTTTTCGCCGATCTTGCCGATCAGGGCGGTACGGGTGGTTTCGACCGTGCCTTCACCGTACGGCAGCGCCGACAGCGCGGCCACGTCGGCCGGGTTCTGCGTGGCGACCAGTTCGGCCAGCTTGTTCACGAAGCCGACGAAGTCGTCGTTCTTGGCGACGAAGTCGGTTTCGCAGTTGATTTCGATGACGGCGCCTTGCTTGGCGTCGGCGGAGATGAACAGACCGATCAGGCCTTCGGCCGTGACGCGGGCAGCGGCCTTGCTGGCCTTGTTGCCCAGCTTGACGCGCAGGATTTCCTCGGCGCGGGCCAGGTCACCTTCGGCTTCCGTCAGGGCCTTCTTGCATTCCATCATGGGCGCGTCAGTCTTTTCGCGCAGTTCCTTGACCAGGGCAGCGGTAATTTCAGCCATGTTTGCTCCAAATTTTGCTAAGACACGCCCCGGCGGGCCGGGGCTGTGATTTGATTCGATGGGACGCCCGCACTGGGCGGGCCTGGAAGATGGGAGCCCAGCTTCGCAGCGCCGGCGGGGCGGAAGCGGGCCAGTATTGGCACCGCCTCCAGACCTTAACCGCCGGACATGACAACCGGCTTAGGCCTGGTTGTCTTGAACTTCGACGAACTCTTCCTGACCTTCGCCCAGCTCTTCGACCAGACCGTTCAGGTTTTGCTCGCGACCTTCCAGGACGGCGTCGGCGATGCCCTTGGCGTACAGCGCAATGGCCTTGGCCGAGTCATCGTTGCCGGGGATGACGTAGTCGATGCCTTCGGGCGAGTGGTTGGTGTCAACCACGGCGACCACGGGGATGCCCAGGGTCTTGGCTTCAGCGATGGCGATCTTGTGGTAGCCGACGTCGATCACGAACATGGCATCGGGCAGACCGTTCATGTCCTTGATGCCGCCGATCGACTTGTTCAGCTTGTCCAGTTCGCGTTGGAACAGCAGGCCTTCCTTCTTGATCATGCGCTCGGCGCCGCCTTCGGCGACGACGACTTCCATGTCCTTCAGGCGCTTGACCGAGGTCTTGACCGTCTTGAAGTTGGTCAGCATGCCGCCGAGCCAACGGGCGTCGACGAAGGGCATGCCGCAACGAGCGGCTTCGGTGGCGACCAGTTCGCGAGCGGCGCGCTTCGTGCCGACGAACAGGATGTTGCCGCCGCGAGCAGCCAGCTGCTTCACGAACTTGGTGGCTTCCTGGTACTTATCAACCGTCTTTTCGAGGTTGATGATGTGAATCTTGTTGCGGTGACCGAAGATGTACTGAGCCATCTTGGGGTTCCAGTAACGGGTCTGGTGACCAAAGTGGACACCCGCTTCCAGCATTTCGCGCATCAAAGACATTTAATTCTCCAAGGGTTGGTTTCTTGCGCCGCACCTGCATCAGCATCCTGCTGACACCCTGGGTGGTGTTGCGCGCGATTTCCCGCAAAAACGCGGGATGACAAAGATTTTAACCGGGCCGGCCGATCACTGCCGCAATAACTACGACGCTCCAGGCGCGTTGCCTGTAGCGGCTCGCCTTTTACGACTTCTACTACGCTGCCGCGATAAACCCAGACGGCCGCCACACGACAAGAGACTTGCATTGCGTCTGTCCGACACTCCAGGAAGGTTCCTGGAAGTTTCTTCGAGACGCACCCGGAATTGTTTTGTTGGCGGCGAAATCCAGTTCTTCGCAAACCTGGCCGCAAGGCCAGCCCGCGCATCAGGCCACTGTGGCAGTTCTTAAGGATCCTTTTCAGGACACGCTTTTCAGCATGTTTCCAAGAACTTAATCCAGCGCCCATACCGAACCTGCATCGCCGCTCGAAAACACTTCCGGGCTTGCAAGCACACCGCGCCCAGCCAGTGTCGGCATTCACGTCCACAGCCTGCCCAGCCGGACTTCCGTGTAACGCCCGAGGCTTTCCCTTCCCCCAGCAGCCTGCCCGAATTCGCTCCACAACCTTCGCTTGCGGTGAAACTTCAGGGCTTGCCGCAAGGTCCCAGGAAGGACCCGCGCGAAACCAGATTTCCTGCCAGGTGTGCTCTGGACCTAAAAACCAGCACCCGCCGGGTTTGGCTGGGGGCCGGGATGTTCCCATCCCTGATGATGTTCTCACCTGGATGTTCTCGCCCCAACCCTTCTTGCCGGTAACCCGATTGCTCCCCAAATTTTTAGGGAAGCCTATAATTCTACTATTCTTTCAAGCAGACATTCAAGCGACTCGTCGCAAGCATTCCATGGGCACAATCACCAATCCGGCCGACCTGGCCAAAATGCGCGCCGCCTGCCAGGACGCCGCCAAAGTTCTCGATTTCATCACCCCGCACGTCAAGCCGGGGGTCACCACGGGCGAACTCGACCGCCTGTGCCTGGAATACCTGACCGACGAACTGAAGGTGAAGTCCGCCACGGTCGGCTACGCGCCCCCGGGCTACCCGCCCTTCCCCGGCGCCATCTGTACCTCGGTCAACCACCAGGTGTGCCACGGCATCCCGGGCGACAAGGTCCTGAAAAACGGGGACTCATTGAACATCGACGTCACCATCATCAAGGATGGCTGGTTCGGCGACACCAGCCGGATGTACGCGGTGGGCGAACAGTCCATCCTGTCCCGGCGCCTGTCCGACATCACGTTCGAGTGCATGTGGAAGGGCATCCAGCAGGTCAAGAACGGCGCCACGCTGGGCGACATCGGCAATGCGATCCAGAAGCACGCCGAGTCGAACGGCTTCTCAGTCGTCCGAGAATTCTGCGGCCACGGCATCGGTGAGCGCTTCCATGAAGATCCGCAGGTGCTGCATTACGGCAAGCCCGGCTCGGGCGTGAAACTGGTGACCGGCATGCTGTTCACCATCGAGCCCATGATCAACGCCGGCCGCCGCGAGATCCGGCAACTGGCCGACGGCTGGACCGTTGTCACCCGCGACCACAGCCTGTCCGCGCAATGGGAACACGCCGTCTGCGTGACGGAAACCGGCTACGAGGTCCTGACCCTCTCGCCCGGCATGCCCCAGCCGCCCGCGTTCATCACCGAACCCATCGTCATCCCCGCCGTCTGAAGACCCGCAGCCACCCATGACCGCCGAAATCCTCAGCAAGTTGCGCGAACGCATTCAGGAATCCCGGCGGGCCGTGGTGGCCCAGTTCCGGGAACACGAACGGCCGGACATTCTGCTGACCGAGCTGCGCCGCATCGTGGACGCCGCGCTGCGGGACCTGGTCAAGCATTGCCCGCTGCCGATCGGCGCCACGCTGGCGGCCGTGGGCGGTTATGGCCGGGGTGAGCTCTACCCCCATTCCGACGTCGACCTGCTGATCCTGCTGCCGCACGCGCCAACGCCCGATGAAGAAAGCGCGATCGAAAAGCTGGTGGCTTCGCTGTGGGATCTGGGACTGGAGCCCGGCCACAGCGTGCGCACCATCGAGGACTGCGAGCGCGAGGCGGACGCGGACATCACGGTAGAGACCGCGCTTCTGGAATCGCGCTGGCTGGCCGGCAGCCGCGTGCTGATGCGCAAATTCGATGCAGCGACCAAGTCCCGCCTCGATCCGCAAGCGTTCTTTCTGGCCAAGCGCGTGGAAATGCAGCAGCGCCATGCGCGCTACCACGACACGCCGTACGCGCTGGAGCCCAATTGCAAGGAATCGCCGGGCGGCCTGCGCGATCTCCAGGTCATTCTATGGATGGCGCGCGCCGCCGGTTTTGGCAACAACTGGCGTTCGGTGGCGCAGGCGGGCCTGTTGACCTCGTCCGAGGCGCGCGACCTGCGCAAGGCCGAGCAGGCCTTCAAACGCCTGCGCATTGAACTGCACCTGCTGGCCAACCGGCGCGAAGACCGGGTGCTGTTCGATCTGCAGCCCGCACTGGCCGAGGTCTATGGCATTCACGCCACCGCCACGCGGCGTGGCAGCGAACTGCTGATGCAGCGCTACTACTGGGCGGCGCGGCTGGTGACGCAGCTGAACGGCATCCTGGTGCAGAACATCGAGGAACGGCTATTCCCGCGCCCCGACAGCGACGCGCGGGACATCGACGACGATTTCCGCAACCTGCGCGACCGCCTGGACATCATTCGGGACGACGGCTTCGAGCGCAATCCCACGCTGCTGCTGCGCGCCTTCCTGGTGATGCAGCAGCACCCAGAGCTGACCGGCATGTCGGCCCGCACGCTGCGCGCCATCTGGCATTCGCGCCATCGCATCGACGCGCAATTCCGCCGCAACCCGGTCAATCGCAAGCTGTTCCTGCAGATCCTGCAGCAGCCGCGGGGCATCGTCCATGAGTTGCGGCGCATGACCATGCTGAACATCCTGCCGCGGTATCTGCCGGTGTTTCGCCGCATCGTCGGGCAGATGCAGCACGATCTCTTCCATGCCTATACGGTGGACCAGCACACGCTGGCGGTGGTGCGCAATCTGCGCCGCTTCACCATGCCCGAGCACGCACAGGAGTACCCGCTGGCCAGCCAGCTGATCGCCGGCCTGGACCGGCACTGGTTGCTGTACGTGGCGGCGCTGTTTCACGACATCGCCAAGGGCCGCGGCGGCGACCACTCCGAACTGGGCGCGCGCGAAGTGCGCAAGTTCGCGGCGGAGCACGGCATGGACCCGGAGGACGCGAAGCTGGTGGAGTTTCTGGTGCGCCAGCATCTGCTGATGTCGGCGGTGGCGCAAAAGCGCGACTTGTCCGACCCCGAGGTCGTGCAATCGTTCGCTGCCACGGTCAAGGACGAGCGCCACCTGACCGCGCTGTATCTGCTGACGGTGGCCGATATCCGCGGCACCAGTCCCAAGGTCTGGAACGCCTGGAAGGGCAAGCTGCTGGAAGACCTGTACAAGCTGACGCTGGCGGCCCTGGGCGGCGCCCATGCCGACGCCCACACCGTCCTGGCCGAGCGCAAGGAAGAAGCGGCGCGGCTGACCCGGCTGGCCGGACTGCGCGACGACGCGCGCGAAGCGTTCTGGAATCAGCTGGACGTGGCGTATTTCCTGCGCCATGACGCGTCCGACATCGCCTGGCACACGCGCCACCTGTACCACCAGGTCGCGCCAGCCAAAGCCGTGGTCAAGGCGCGCCCCACCGAGCAGGGCGAAGGTCTGCAGATCATGGTGTACACGCGCGACGCGCCTGACCTGTTCGTCGCCATTTGCGGTTATTTCGACGCCAAGTCGCTATCCATTCAGGATGCGCGCATTCACACGACCCGCCATGGCTGGGCGCTGGACAGCTTCATCGTCCTGCTGCCGGAGGGCGCGAGCGACCTGCGCGCGCAGGCCACGCTGGTTGAACACGAACTGGCCGAACGCCTGAAGGATCCGCAGACGGCCGCGCAGGCCCAGCCCGGCCGCGGCGGCTGGTACGGACGCGGCCGGCAGTCGCGCGTGTCGCGCGTGTTTCCAGTCATGCCCCAGGCCGAACTCCAGCCGGACGAACGCAGCACGTCGTGGCGGCTGTCCGTCACGGCGACGGACCGCCCCGGGCTGCTGCACGCCCTGGCGCGCGTCTTTGCCCGTCACGAGATCAACCTGCTCATGGCCAAGATCATGACGCTGGGCGACCGCGTGGAAGACGTGTTCATCGTGGACGGATCCGCGCTGGCGCGCCCCCGCAGCCAGATGCAGTTCGAACGCGACATCCTGGACGCGCTTTCGGGCGACGAGGCCCAGCAGCGCGCCGCCTGAGCCCGCATCGCCAGACCCGGCCCGGAACGCATACAATCCGGGTTTTCGGCCAGGCGACGCTTGCTCACATGCAGCTCAACGACTATCTGCGCATTTTCGGTGGCAGCTTTTTCTTCGCGCTGGCGACCCTGCTGCCGTTCCTGAATCCGCCTGCGATCGCCCCCATCTTCCTATCGCTGACCGAGGGCGCGTCCTCGGCCACGCGGGTGGTGCTGGCCAAGCGGGTTGCGATCAACGTGTGCCTGATGCTGATCGTGGCCATGGTGGCGGGCAACGTGCTCCTCAGTTTTTTCGGCATCTCGCTGTCGATCGTGCGCGTGGGCGGGGGCATGCTGGTGATCGCCAGCGCCTGGCGGCTGGTGAACTCGCCGGATGCCGACACCGAACGGGTGGCGCGCATGGCCGAGTCGTTCACGCCCGAGATGGCAAAGGCCCGCGCGTTCTATCCGCTGACCTTTCCCATCAGCTGCGGCCCGGGCTCCATTGCGGCCGCCATCACGGTGGGCGTCTCGTTGCGGGACACGAACCACGCCTGGAGCCTGGTGCGGCTGGCGGGCTCCATTCCCGGCATCATCGTCGTTTCGTTGACGCTTTACGTCTGCCTGCGCTTTGCGGCCCAGATGCTGCATCGCCTGGGGGACAACGGCACGGCGGTCTTCATGCGGCTGTCCGCCTTCATCATGCTTTGCCTGGGGGTGCAGATTTTCTGGGAAGGCGCGCGGGAGCTGCTTCTGAGCGTGCTGACCCAGGTGATGCAACCAATTCCCGTCCCGAAGGCCTAAGCATGTCCGGCCGCCGCGCCGGCTTCGACCAACTTATTCCAACGCAACAATGACCTCTCGCTCAGAACGCCTGCTCCGCCTGATCGCCCTCTTTTCGTTTGGCGCGGTGGGCATCGCCCTCGTTTCCCAGCACGTCTTCGATATGCCGCCCTGCGCCTGGTGCGTGATGCAGCGCCTGATCTACCTGGTGATCGGCGTGGTCGCGCTGATCGGCGGCTTTGGCGGCGGACGCGCGCTGACGCGGATCTGCGGCTTTCTTGCTGCCCTCTTGTCGCTGTCCGGCATCGTGGCCGCCTGGTATCAGTACAGCGTTGCCGCCAACATGCTGTCGTGCGACCAGACATTTGCCGATCGCTTCATGACCGGCATCGGCCTGGAAAGCGCCATCCCGTCGCTGTTCGGCATCTATGCCACCTGCATGGACGCCAAGGTGCCGGTGCTGGGCGTCGAGTACGCCTTGTGGAGCCTGGCGCTCTTCGTGATCCTGTTCTTCATGGCGCTGCCGGTGGTGTTCCGGCGCGGCGCCTCGGCCTGAACGCCGCATTGAGATCGTGCAGACCCTGAAATACCTCTCCGGCTATCCGGAACCGCTCTTGGCGCAAGCGCAAAAGCTGCTGGACCAGGACAAGCTGGGCGCCGCCCTGCTTGCCCGGTATCCGGGCGGCGCACATGAAGTGCGCACCGACAAGGCGCTGTACCAGTACGTGACCGACCTGAAGAACGCCTACATGCGCAACGGCGATCAGATCAACAAGGTGGCCTTTGACAGCAAGATCCACGTGATCCAGCACGCGCTGGGCCAGCACACCTACATCTCGCGCGTGCAGGGCGGCAAGCTCAAAGCCAAGCACGAGATCCGGGTGGCGACGCTGTTCAAGAACGTGCCCGCCGAATTCCTGAAGATGATCACCGCGCACGAGCTGGCCCACCTGAAGGAAAAGGACCACAACAAGGCCTTCTACAACATGTGCCTGCGCATGGAACCGCACTATCACCAGTACGAGTTCGACCTGCGGCTGTACCTGACACATCTGGAGGCCACGCGCACGCCGCTGTGGGAAGCGCAAGGCTGACCATTGCGTGCGCCGCCGGCGAAAAAAATGCCGTCCCGAGGGACGGCATTTTTGTCTGCGCGAGACGCCCGCAGGAATCAGGCGTCGTCGGAGGTGTAGCCCATGTTGAAGCGCAGTCCGCCCGCGTCTTCGTCCTTGCCGGGCTCGGAGCGCGACTGCCCCAGACGGGCCAGGTACTCGGGCGTGATGTCGCCGGTGATGTACTGGCCGTCGAAGCACGATGCCTCGAAGCGCGTGAGCTTGGGATTGATGTCGCGGACCGACTGCTGCATGTCGTGCAGGTCCTGGTAGATCAGGCTGTCGGCGCCGATCGCGCGGGCGATTTCCTCGTCCGTGCGGCCGGTGGCGATCAGTTCGCTTTGCGTGGGCATGTCGATGCCGTACACGTTGGGAAAGCGCACCGGAGGCGCGGCCGAGGCGAAGTACACCTTGTTGGCGCCGGCGGCGCGGGCCATGTCGACGATTTCGCGGCTGGTCGTGCCGCGCACGATGGAGTCGTCCACCAGCAGCACGTTCTTGCCTTTGAATTCCATGCCGATGGCATTGAGCTTCTGGCGCACCGACTTACGGCGCACGGCCTGACCCGGCATGATGAACGTACGGCCCACGTAGCGGTTCTTGATGAGCCCTTCGCGATAGTCCAGGTTCAGGCGCGCGGCAAGCTGCATGGCGGCCGGGCGCGAGGAATCGGGAATCGGCATGACGACGTCGATGTCGCCCAGGCGCATGTTGCGTGCAACCTTGTCGGCCAGATATTCACCCATGCGCAGGCGCGCGTCGTACACCGACACGCCGTCGATCATCGAATCGGGGCGGGCGAAGTAGACGTACTCGAAAATGCAGGGAACGAGCTGCGGATTGTCGGCGCACTGGCGGGCGACCATGCGGCCGTCCAGGTCGATGAAGACGGCTTCGCCGGGCTCGACGTCGCGCACGAAGGTGAAACCGCTGCCTTCGAGGGCCACGGATTCCGAGGCGGCCATCCATTCGACGCCTTCTTCGGTTTCCTGGCGCCCGATGCACAGCGGACGGATGCCGTTGGGATCGCGGAAGGCGAGCAGGCCGTAGCCGGAAATCTGGGCTACGACGGCGTAGGCGCCGCGCACGCGCTTGTGCAAGGCGGCAACTGCGCGGAACATGGCGTCGTCATCGAGCGACACGCCGTTGGCGGCCGATTGCAGCTCGTGCGCCAACACGTTCAAGAGGACTTCGGAATCGGAGTTCGTGTTGATGTGACGGCGGTCGACGCGGTACAGCGATTCACGCAGTTCGCGCCAGTTGGTCAGGTTGCCGTTGTGGGACAACATGATGCCGAACGGGGCGTTGACGTAGAAAGGCTGGGCCTCTTCTTCGCTGGCGCTGGAGCCAGCGGTCGGATAGCGGACCTGGCCGACGCCGGACGTGCCGGGCAGCGCGCGCATGTTGCGCGTGCGGAACACGTCGCGCACCAGGCCGTGCGCCTTGTACATATTGAACTGGTTGCCTTGCGACGTCGCAATGCCCGCGGCGTCCTGCCCGCGATGCTGCAACAGCAGCAAGCTGTCATAGAGCAGCTGGTTGACCGGCCCGCGCCCGATGACCCCTACGATTCCACACATGGTGAGATTTCCTGGTTGATTTGAAGCTAATCAGTACGGCAGCCACGTCGCCAGGGTTGGCGGCAGCCACGTCTTGATATGTTTGATGGCCTCGATGGCCGAATGCGAAAACATGGCGTCCTGCCACCATGGCTCTTGCGGCAGCGGCGTATACCCTGCGGCGGCGACCAGCGCCAGCACAATCAATAGACCACGGGCCAGCCCGAACATTCCGCCCAGCCCGTGATCGGCGGGGCTCAGTCCGGTGCTGCGGATCAGGGCGGCAAGCGTCATATTGACCAACCCCACGCCGAGCAACACGATGATGAACACCGCCGCGTAGGAGACTCCCATGCGCAGCAGCGTCGTTTCAATATAGGGCTCCAGCCAGGTATAGACCGTGGGGCCCCACCATATCGCGGCCACGAAGGCCAGCAGATAGGCGACCAGCGACAGCACCTCTTTGAGCAGGCCGCGCACCAGGCCCAGCACACCCGATACCACCAGGATGGCCAGCACGACGAAGTCGAAGCCGGTCACTATTGGGCGGCAATGAAACCATTGTCATAGCCCAGCGTGCGCAACCGCGCCTGGGCCGCCTGAGCCGCCTCGCGCGAGGGGAACGGCCCCACGCGCAAACGGAACTGCTGCTTGCCATTGATGTTGGCCTGCTCGACAAATGCATTGGTGACGCCGGCCTGATGTAGCTTGCCGCGGCGCGACTGGGCGTCTTCCGACGTGGTGTACGCGGCGATCTGCAGCACGAAATTGCCCTTGGAGGCAGCCGGCTTGGGCGTGTCGGGCTTGGCCGTGGACGCCGGGGCGTTGCGGCCCTCGAGCAGCGCCAAGGCGCGCGCGCCGTCGTCCGAACGCGAATCGGGTTTGGCGGGCGTCGCGGGTTTGGCGGGCTCGGGCTTGGGTTTGACCTCGGGCTTGGGCGGCGTGACCGGCGGGACAGCAGGCGTGACCGGCTGTGCGGCGGGCGCGGTGGTGTGCGGCGTGGTGTTTGTTGCGGCGTGTGGCGTGTTGGACGCAGCGGCCACGGGCGGCACGGACGTCACGCCAGGCGGCGTGGGCACGGCGGCGGGGTCGGTGGGCGCGGTCGGTTCGGCCGGGGCAGCGGCCTGCGGTTCGGAGACTTGCGGCTGGAACGGCGTATTGCGTTCCGGCACCTTGATGGGAATGTTGTCGTCGACCGGGGCGGGCTGCGAATCCAGCACCATGGGAAGGACGATGACGGCTGCCAGCACCAGCGCTACGGCGCCCGCGAGCCTGCGACGCGCGCGGCCACGCAACTCGGCGGCCTGGACCTCGCTTGGCACGGCAGCCCGTTTGGAGGCCTGCGCCTGCTCGGCGGGATCTTTGCGTTTGAAAAAACCCATGGAAGAGAATTCCTTGCGGCGCCTTGCGGCATTGAAGCGGCGGGGCCGCCATGACGCGAATGGCCCGATTTGCCTATGCCTTGCGACCCAGAGCCTGCAAAACGGAGGCTACGGTGAGAAACGATCCGAATACCACGATTCTATCATTCTCCCCCGCCCGTTCGCGCGCTGAGGCAAAGGCCTGGGCGGGATCGGCGTAGGGCTGAATGTTGGGGCTTTCGCTGCTGGCGGGCAGCGGCGGGAGGGCTGCGGCGACCTGGTCCGCGAGCGCCTGAGCGGGGGTGCCACGCGGTCCCGGAAGACCGGCGCAATACCAGTAGTCGACGCGGGAGCCGAATTTGGCCACCACGCCGGCGAGATCCTTGTCGTTCAGCATGCCGAACACCGCGTGGGTGTACGGATGAAAGCCCATGTTGTCGAGGTTTTGCGCCAGCACGGCAGCGGCATGCGGGTTGTGCGCCACGTCGAGGATGACCGTGGGTTGGCCCGGCAGAATCTGGAAGCGGCCGGGCAGCGAGGCCTGCAACAACCCCAGGCGCACGGCCTGCTGCTGCACGGGCAGCCGGTCGCGCACGGATTCCAGCGCGGCCAGCGCCGCCGAGGCGTTGAGCAACTGGTTGGCGCCGCGCAGGGCCGGATAGGCCATCCCGCTGCGGCGCTGTTCGCGCCCGCCGTACGCCCACTGCTGGCGATCGCCCGAATAGTTGTAGTCGCGTCCGAACAGCCACAGGTCCGCGCCGATGGCTTCGACGTGATCCAGCAGCGACTGCGGGGGCACCGGATCACTGCAGATGGCCGGTCGGCCGCTGCGGTAGATGTGGGCTTTTTCGAAGCCGATTTTTTCGCGCGTGTCGCCCAGCCAGTCGGTGTGGTCCAGGTCGACGCTGGTGACGATGGAGCAGTCGGCGTCTACGATGTTGACGGCATCCAGGCGTCCGCCCAGGCCGACTTCGAGGACGACGGCATCCAGGCGCGACTGCGAGAAGAGGCGCAGAATGGCCAGCGTGGTGAATTCGAAGTAAGTCAGCGACACATCGCCGCGCGCGGCTTCGACGGCCTGGAACTGCGTGATGAGGTCCTGATCGGAGGCGATCTGACCGTTGACGCGGGCGCGCTCGTTGAAGTCGATGAGGTGCGGTGAGGTGTACAGGCCCACCTTGTAGCCAGCCGCAAGCAGGATGGCCTCGAGCATGGCACAGGTGGAACCCTTGCCGTTGGTGCCGCCGACCACGAACTTGACGCCGGGCAGCGACAGTTGCATGCGGTCCGCGACTTGGCGCACCCGGTCCAGCCCCATGTCGATCGCGGAGGCGTGGATGGACTCCAGGTACTGCAGCCAATCGGACAGGTTGGCGGCGGCGTCAGGCGTGCGGACAGAAGACATGAGGCGGGTTCGCGAAAGGAAATCAGCCTGCGATTTTAGCAGTCTGCGCCCGGTGTTTTCCCTAATCCCCTAGGGTGTGGCACGGTATCCGCCGTCAGAAAGTGCTTGCCCATGTTTTTCTCATACGTAAAAATAAATTCATGTATGGAAAATAATAGGAAGAGACATGACGCAGCGTTCAACTCCCAAATGGCTGGTGCGTGAAGCCGACGTGCCGGGCTACAGCCCCGCCAACCACACCGGCACCCTCAATCGCCGGTTGATCAGCCCGGACACCGTCGGCGCCCGCGGCGTGGAGGTATTGCTGGGCGTCATCGACAAGGGCAAAGGCGCCCTGCCGCACGCGCACCCCGGCATCGAGCAGGTCTGTTACCTGATTTCGGGCACCGCCCGCGCGCAGGTGCAGGACGAATGGGCCGACATGGGCCCCGGCGACTGCTGTTACTTCCCCCCCGACATCCCCCACGTTTTCACCGTGACGAGTGATGAGCCGGCCCGCCTGCTGGTGATCTACACGCCGCCTTACGAAGAATCACCCGATCGCGTGATCCGCGATTTTCCGGCGCAACCCCCAGCCGCTTGACGCGGCGCTTCGCGCGAGGCAGCGGCCGATAGAGCCGCGCCTCATTCCAATAAAGACAGGAGACACACCCATGCAATCCCTACGCCTGCTTGGCGCCGCGCTGGTCAGCGGCGCCGCCATGATGGCGGCTGGCCCCGCCCACGCCGCCGATTACCCCAACAAGCCCATTACCCTTGTGGTGCCCTTCCCGGCGGGATCGGGCACGGACGCCGTGGGCCGGATCTTCGGGGCCGAATTGTCGACCCTCCTTGGCCAGCAGATCGTGGTGGAGAACAAGCCGGGCGCCAACGCCACGATCGCGGCCAACTACGTGGCGCGCGCCAAGCCGGACGGCTACACGCTGTTCGTCACCACCAATACTTCCCATTCGGCCGCCCCCTGGCTGATGAAGAACGTGCCGTATGACCCGGTCAAGGATTTCACCCCGATCGCGCGCGGCGGCAACCTGCCCTTCATCCTGGTCGTGAACCCGAAGCGCCCCTGGAAGACCGTGGGTGACCTGGTGGCCGACGCCAAGAAGAACCCGGGCCGCATCACCTACGCCAGCGGCAACAGCACCGGCATCGTCGCGGGCGCCACGCTGGCCAACCGCGCCAAGATCGACATCCTGCACGTGCCCTATAAAAGCACGCCGCAGAGCCTGACCGACGTGGTCGGCGGACAGGTGGACTTCATGTTCACGGACCTGACCTCCGGCCTGCCCTTCGTGCAGTCGGGCCAGCTGCGCGCCCTGGCCGTATCCACCGCCGAGCGCAGCGCCATCATTCCCGACCTGCCCTCGATGGCCGAAGCGGGCGTGCCCGACTTCGACTTGAACTCCTGGAACGGCTACTTCGGTCCAGCCGGCATGCCGCCCGAGATCGTGGCCAAGCTGAATGCAGCCATCAACCAGATCGTGGCAAAGCCCGACGTGAAAAAGCGCCTGGCGGCACTGGGGTTCGACGCCTTCTCGAGCACGCCCGAGGCCTTCGCCCAGTTCGTCGGCGAACAGCGCGACCTGTGGGGCAAGCTGATCCGTGACGCGGGGATCGAGCAGCAATGATCGACCAGCCCCTGCCCGACACGCCGGTTGCCGGACCGCTGGCCGGCGTGCGCATTCTGGACCTCAGTTCGGTGGTGATGGGTCCTTACGCGACCCAGGTTCTGGCGGACCTGGGCGCGGACGTCATCAAGGTGGAGTCACCGGCCGGGGACAACATGCGGGCCGTCGGCCCCATGCGCAACCCGGGCATGGGGCACATCTACCTGCACCTGAACCGCAACAAGCGCTCGATCGTGCTGGACCTGAAGACCCCCGAGGGGCTGGAGGCCTGCCTGAAACTGGCCGAAAGCTGCGACGCCCTGCTCTACAACATCCGCCCCCAGGCGATGGCGCGGTTGGGCCTGTCGTACGAAGCGGTGACGGCGCGCAACCCGCGCATCGTCTATGTGGGCGCCTATGGGTTTGGCGAGGCCGGCCCCTACGCCGGCCGCCCCGCCTACGACGATCTGATCCAGGGGCAGACCGGCATTGCCGCGCTGTCCGCGCAGCAAAGCGGCGACGTGCCGCGCTACGCGCCGCTGACGCTGGCGGACCGGGCGGTGGGTCTGCACGTCGGCATTGCGCTGGTGTCCGCGGTGCTGAGCGCCCGCGCGCTCGGGCGCGGGCAGCCGGTGGAGATTCCCATGTTCGAGGGCATGGCGCACCTGGTGCTGGGCGACCACCTGGGCGGCGCGACCTTCGAGCCGCCGATGGGGCCCACCGGTTACGCGCGCCTGCTGGCCCCGCATCGCCGTCCATACGCCACGTCGGACGGGTACATCTGCCTGTTGATCTACAACGACAAGCACTGGCGCAATTTCTTTGACCTGATCGGACGGCCCGAGCTGTCGAAAGACCCGCGCTTCTGCACGCATGGCGCGCGCGCCGCGCACATCAGCGAGGTCTATGCCTTCGTGGCCGAGGTGATCGCCACCCGTCCCAGCAACGACTGGCTGCGGGAACTGGCGCGCGCCGACATTCCGGCCTCGCAGCTCTACACCATCGACGGCCTGATCCAGGACGAGCACTTGACCGCCACCGGCTTCATCCAGGAAATGGACCACCCATCGGAGGGCCGCATCCGCACCACCGGGACGCTGGGCCGCTATGCGGGCACGCCGACCTCGATACGGCGCGCTGCCCCGCGGCTGGGCGAGCACAGCCGCGAGGTGCTGACCGAGGCGGGCTACGAACAGGAACAGATCGACGCCATGCTTGCCCGTGGCATTACCCAGGACGGAAACAACGATGGACTTTGAATTCACCCCCGATCAACTGGCGCTGCGCGACGCGGTTTCCCGCATCTGCGACCGCTATCCCGACGAGTACTGGCTGGAACGGGACCGCGAGGGCGGCTTTCCGGAACCCCTGCACGCCGACCTGGCGCGTGACGGATGGCTGGGCATTGCCATGCCGCAGGCGTACGGCGGCGCGGGCCTGGGCATGACCGAAGCTGCGCTGATGATGCAGACCATCGCGGCGTCGGGCGCCGGCTTCACGGGCGCCTCTGCCGTCCACATGAACATCTTCGGGCTGAATCCAGTGGTGGTCTTTGGCAGCGACGAGCAGCGCGGCCGCTGGCTGGAACCGCTGATTGCCGGCCGTGAGAAGGCCTGCTTTGCGGTCACCGAGCCCGATGCCGGGCTGGACACGACCAAACTGAGCACCCGCGCCGTGCGCCAGGGGGACGAGTACGTGGTGCATGGCCGCAAGATCTGGATCTCGACGGCGCAGGTGGCCAGCAAGATGCTGCTGCTGGCGCGCACCACCCCGCTATCCGAGGTGGAAAAGCCCACGCAGGGCCTGTCGCTCTTTTATACCGACCTGGACCGCGAAAAGATCGAGGTGCGGGAGATCGAGAAGATGGGCCGCAAGGCCGTGGACTCGAACATGCTGTTCATCGACGGCCTGCGGATTCCGGTGGCCGACCGCATCGGCGAGGAAGGCCGCGGCTTTGAATACATCCTGCACGGCCTGAACCCCGAGCGCATCCTGATCGCCGCCGAAGCGGTGGGGATCGGCCGGGCGGCGCTGGACCGGGCCGTCAAGTACGCCGGCGAGCGCACCGTGTTTGGCCGCCCCATCGGCAAGAACCAGGGAATCCAGCATCCGCTCGCCCAGGCCTGGATGCAGCTCGAGGCCGCGGACCTGATGGTGTTCAAGGCGGCCAGCCTGTACGACGCGGGCAAGCCCTGCGGCCCCGCCGCCAATTCGGCCAAGTACCTGGCGGCCGAGGCCGGCTACAACGCCTGCCAGACGGCGGTGATGACGCTGGGCGGCATGGGGTATGCCAAGGAGTACCACGTGGAGCGACTGCTGCGCGAAAGCTTCATCCCCCGCATCGCGCCGGTCAGCCCGCAGCTCATCATGTGCTTCATCGCGGAAAAGGTGCTGGGCCTGCCCAAATCCTATTGAACGACGGGCAGCGGCAGGCCGGCGCGGATCAGGCCTGCTGCTCCAGACCCGTGCAGGCCGCCCGCAGGATGCGGGCGTAGGTTTCCTGCTCCGGCTCGATCCGGTAGATCGGGCCGCCAACCGAAATGGCGTAGTGCTCACCGGACAGCGTGACCGGCCAGGCGATTGCGCCCACGTCGGCGATGGACTCGCCGCTGTTCATGAACCACCCCCTCTGCCGCGCGGCGTCCAGGTCCGCCAGCAGGGCCTCGCGGGTGACGAGGGTGCGGTCGTTGTAGCGCGTCATGGGAATGTCGGCCAGCAAGGCGTCGCGCGCGGGTTCGTCCAGCAGTGACAGCAACGCCTTTCCCAGCGAATTGGCGTGAACATCCTTGAACTCGCCTGCAACGGGCGCGTATCGGATCGTATGCGGCGAATCCAGCACATCCAGGTAGACGACTCGGCCGTCGGGCGACAGCTTGGCAAAGACGACGGTTTCTCGCGTGGCGTCCCGCAGTTCAACCAGGCTGGGATAGACGCGGTCCAGAACGGGATCCGCCCGCGCGATGCGCTGGGCCATGGCGAGCAGCCGGCCGGTGGGGTAATAGCCCTGGCGCCGGCCCGTTTCATACAGATAGCCAAGGCTGGTGAGCGTGCGGATCAGCGCCAGGCAGCTGGAGACCGGCACGTCCAGCAGGCGGGCCAGCTCCGACAGGGGCAGCGCGCGCTTCTCGCGGGCGTAGGTTTCGATGATTTCGATCACTCGCAACGCCGTCTTGACACTCATCGCCCGATCCAAACTCTTAGCACGTGAACCATCCATATGCGCGGGGCTAAAGTTCCCTGCGAGGGTGCCGTTATGGTAACTGAGAATTTCCTGAAAACAGCGCGTTCTCCGAGACGCCCCCCTCGCCGTTGGAGTGATCATGGCCGTAACCCCGTTAGCCCCCGCAGCGTTCGCGTCGTTACCGGTTTCGACCGTTATCGCCACGCCGGACCCGTCCTCCACCGCCGCGCCAGCAACGGCCAGCGCCGACAGCGGCGCCTCGGGCGGTGCCACGTCGGACCAGGCGAATGCGCAGAAATTGCCGCTGGACAAGGCGTTGGATGAGATCAACGAGCAGATGAGGGCCTGGTCGACCCACCTTCAGTTCGAGATCGATCCGGATGTCCATCAGGTCGTGGTCTCGGTGGTCGACGCGGACTCGGGAGACGTGATCCGCACCATCCCGAGTGAATCGGTCCTAAAAATTGCCAAGATGATCGTGAATATGCAGGGCAACGGCATCAAAACCGCAGCGTGATCAAGCGCTTAAGTAACCATTCGCCATCGGGCTAGGGAAAACTCGGCACGAGAAGGGCCGAATTAAGGCCGGCTTATGCCTCTACCCGATCAATAGCCAGACCCACATTTTTGACAGAATTGCATCGCTAGGAAGGATTTCACATGGCTACCATCACCAATCTCGGTTCAACGTCTGGGCTCCCTTTGGAGGAGATCCTCACAAAGCTGCAAGCGGCTGAAGACAAGAAACTGAGTTTGTACACCGTTCGCCAAGCCAGTTACGAGGCCAAGGTCAGCGCGTTCGGCCAGGTACAAAGTGCTGTGGAGGCCTTGCAAAAGGCGGCTGCCGCGCTTGGCAAAACGTCCACGTTGGATGCCGTAAAAGCCGAAGTGGTCGGTGACGGGTTGACCGCCACTGTCGGAGAAAATGGCGCGTCAGTGGGCGAGTATGCGATCACGGTGACCAAATTGGCCTCCGCTCAAACCTTGCAGTCGAGCACCGCGGTAGGCCGCAAGGAAAGCAATGGCGCTACGGGTTCGTTCGAAATCGAATTGACCGGCGGCGGTAAGCACACAATCGACCTGAAGGGCGACACTTCGCTCGATGGCATCGCCAAAGCCATCAACAATGACGATGAGGCGCCTGTTCGTGCCTCCATCGTCACCAACGAAAGCGGCAGCTACCTGATGCTCTCCGCCAAGGAAACAGGGGAGAAAGCGTCGGTAAAATCCATTACCGTAACAGGCGATCAAAAGCTGCAAGACCTTCTTAGTTACGACTCGGCGACGACTTCGCCGATGAAGCAGCAAACCGTCGCCTCGGACGCGGAAATCGACATCAACGGCATCGCCATCAAGAGCGCCAGCAACAAGGTTACCTCTGCGATCGACGGCATTACGCTTAACCTGACGGAAACAACCGAAGCCGGCAAGGTAGTAAATCTGAAGCTGCAGCACGACGCCTCGGTTCCCACCAAAGCCGTCCAAGCGTTTGTCAACTCATATAACGCGTTGCAAAACACCATATCCAAGTTGACGGCCTTCGACGCTGCTGCCGCAACGAATCAGGCACTGACCGGTGATAGCACCACGCGAGGCATCCAGTCTTCATTGTCGAGCGCCCTGCAGGTCGTTACCTCGGAAGGATCGCTTCGTTCACTGGCCGACATCGGCGTTACCCTGGATCCGACAAACGGCCAACTAAAGCTCGATCAGGACAAGCTCAGCGAAGGGCTGGCATCCAATCCCGCCGACGTCAAGCGCATCATGACCTCGACCAACGGACTTGCCGCCAAGTTCGACGAGGCCATTCAGTCCATCCTGGGTGACAAGGGTTCGATAAAGCACAGCAAGGATGGGCTCGCCAAATCCATCAAGGACGTCCAGGATCAGATGGCCCGGGCGAAGGCTGCCAGCACGGCATCCATGGACGTCATGCGCACCCAGTTCGTCGCCTTGGAAAAGTTCGTGGCGCAGCAGACGGTCACCGCAAACTATCTGACGCAACAGTTCACTGCAATGAACAAGTCCAACTAAACTCAGAAGATGCTTTCATGACTTACGCCGCCCGCCGCCCGACCGGTTCCTATTCCGTACGCTCCTATGCCGAAATCGGCGTAGAAACGCAGGTTCTTGGCGCCACTCCGGAAAGGCTGATCACCCTGCTCTATCAAGGTGCGCGGGCGGCGATCGGCCAAGCGCGCCTGCATCTGCAGGAAGGGCGCGTAGCCGAACGCGGCGCAGCCATCACAAAAGCTATCAGGATCGTCGACGAAGGCTTGAAGACCGGCCTCAACATGGACGCTGGCGGCGAGATTGCCGCCAACCTAAGCCGGCTCTACGATTACATCGCACGCACGCTGCTCATGGCGAACCTGAAAGCAGACGTCGAGCAGCTCGACATCGCGGACCGCCTCCTGGCGGATCTGGCCGACGCCTGGCAGACATCCATCGATCGGCCTGCCCCGGGCGCGACGCCTTGATGGGGCCCCTACAACAACTATTGCCAGCCATCGTTCGCCCGAGATTTCTATGACGTCCCTCACCCAGTACTCCGCCATCCTGGAACGTTATCAGGATATCGCCCTATCAACGGGCGAGATGTTGACGGCCGCCCAGGCCGGCGACTGGGACACCGCGCTCATGCACGGTCAGCTTTACTGTGAGCAGGTCGAGCGGCTGCGCCACGCCGAGCCCACCAGCCCGCTGGACGAAGCGGGCCGCAGCATGAAGTACGACCTGCTTGTGCGCATTCTTGAAAACGATGCCATGACGCGCGACCTCGCGCTGCCCCAACTGGCGCGGCTGGGCGAGTTGCTGGGACGCATGAAGCGCCAGCAGACCCTGCTGTCCGCCTACGGCAACCAGGCGCCTGAAGAATGAGCATCGGTCCCGCCGCGCTTGGCAACGTCCTGGTGCAGCGGTTGGACGCCGTGCTGGGCACGACGATGTCCGCCGCGAACGCCAACCAGATTTCGGGCGCGCGACCCGACGCGGTCAGCCAGCCTGGCAGCCCGGAGAAAGCCGGGCCCTCTGACGGCTCGGCCCGCGATACCCGGCAAGGCATACAAACTGGCGGCGCCCGAGGCGACCGCCAGAATACTGTTGTCGACCCCAAAACCGCCGCCGCGCTGGCGCTGGCCGCGCGCGGCCTGGTCACCAGCAGCGACACCACCGCCTCGGCGCCGACCACGCTGGGCACGACCGCACGCACCATCCTCGCCCTGCTCGCCCAATACCCGGAAGCGGCCCCGGCCGTGCAGGGGCGCGCGCCCCTGTGGAGCGCCGACGCGCAGGGCGGGCAGCAACCGGGCGGCGCGGCGCAAGGCGGCCAACCCGCGGCCCCGGCCGGCCAACCCGGCCAGCCCGCGCAGGCGGGTCAGCCCGGCCAGCCGGCCGCCGCGACGACGGCCCAGCTTCCGGCGTCGACCACCCTGCCGGCCGCCACCGCCACGCCTTCAGCCACTGCCACCGCGGATGCCGCCCATGGCAACGCCAGGCCGGGCGCCGGGCATTTGGGCGCCGGGCTGCCGGCAGACCAGGCCGGCGGCACGAAAGGATCCCAAGCCGCATCGCATGCCTCATTGGCTGCCGGCGGCCCGTCGGCCCGCGCCCTTGGACAGGCGTTGCGCAATGCCCTGCAGACCAGCGGCCTGTTCTACGAATCGCACCTGACCGACATGGTCTTCGGGCGCAAGAATCCGTCCACGCTGGAAAACGAGCCCCAGGCCAGGATGTCGCGCGACACCGCCGCGCACGCCAGCACCCAGGCGCGCAGCCGCGGCGAAGCCGCCGGCGCCGGCCGCTCGGGTGCCGGCGCGGATGCGCCTTCGGCCTCGGGCACGTCGTCTTCCACGAACGCTCCCGGTACGCCGATTACCGGCATCCATCAGGATCTGACCGTGTTGGTGCGCCAGCAGCTCGATGTGCTGGCCAACCAGACGCTGAACTGGCAGGGCGAAGCCTGGCCCGGCACGCAGATGGAGTGGGAAGTCGAGCGCGACCCCTACGGCGAGGACCGCGAGTCGGCCGTGCCGACCTGGGCCACCCGCGTGAAGCTGGACCTGCCGCGCCTTGGCCTGGTGGACGCCCGCCTGAACCTCGCCGGCGACCAGATCGTGCTGCAACTGATTGCGCCGCATAGCGCGGCCGAGATCAACGATTCCTCGGACATGCTACGCTCGCGCCTCCTGGCCGCCGGCCTGACCTTAAGCAATCTGACGGTCAACGTGGTTGAACCCCGTCCCGTCATGCCGACCGATTTCTGATGAATACCCCCTCCTCCCCCGCGGACGCCGGCCCGAACGCCAACCGCAACGCGGCGGTCGCCATCTCGTACGACGAAAGCGACGGCGCGCCGCGCGTGGTCGCCAAGGGCTATGGCCAGCTGGCGGACACGATTGTCCGGGCGGCCGAGGAGAACGGGCTGTACGTGCACGAATCGCGCGAACTGGTGGGCCTGCTCATGCAGGTCGACCTGGACGCACATATTCCTCCCCAACTCTATGTCGCGGTGGCAGAATTGCTCGCCTGGCTGTACCGCCTGGAATCGCGCGACATCCCCCAGGCCGCGCGGCCCGAAATCTCTACCTAAGGACGATCACCGTGTTGGATGCCGCCGATCCGGAATTCCTGCTGACCCGGCCGGAAGACATGCGCTCAGCGCTCTTCGAGCTGACGCACCCCGACAGCCACATCCTGGTGCGCGATGCCGCGGACCGGGAGATCGCCGTGCTGATTCTGGGCGCGGACAAGCAGACCCGCCAATTTTTCTGGCGGCCGCGCGACTACGACGGCGCGGATTTTGAACAGTCCGACAGCATGGGACTGCTGAGCGGCACGAATTTCCACTTCAATGCCACTGCCTATGGCGGCGTACAGATCCGCTTTCGTGTCCAGCGCCCCGACGTCATCCATTTCGATGACGGCAGCGCGGCGCTGATGTCCCCGTTTCCCGACCGGCTTGCCCGCATCCAGCGCCGCAAGATGTTCCGCGCGTCGATGATCTCCAGCGCCAACCGCTGCATGGCCACGTGGCAACCGGCGGCGCCGGACAAGCCGGTGGGATTCACCGTGCGCGACATCTCGGTGGACGGCGTGGGCCTGCGCGTGGGCCTGGCCGTGGGCGAGCTGCCCCAGTGCGGCGACGTGATGGAAGACGTGGAGCTGGATTTCGGCGAACTCGGCAAGCTGAGCGCCGACCTGGAAGTGCGCAACATCTATCCGGTGTCGGGCCAGCCGATGATCTCGGCCGACAGCAGCGCCGAGGGCGCAGCGCCCAAGCATGTATCGCTGACGGGCGAGCCCCCGGTCAGCCACGTCGGCGCGCTGTTCATGAACCTGAACGCCCGCCAGGAAAACTGGCTGCAGCAGGTGGTGTGGCGCCTGGAGAAAGGCGCGCAGCGCAACTGACGTTGAAACGCAAAAGGCCTTCCCGCGGGAAGGCCTTTTGACGGGTCGCGGGCCTCAGACGGCCATCGACGAGATTTCCTTGTAGGCCGCCACCAGCTTGTTGCGCACCTGGACCGCCGTCTGGAAGCCGAGGCTGGCCTTCTGCAGGTCGATCATGACGTCGTTGAGCGAGATATCGGGCGCCCCCAGTTCGAACGCCTTCGCCTGATTGCTGGCGGCGTTCTGCGCGGCGGTCACGCGACGGATGGAGCGCTGCAGTTCCGCGGCAAAACCGTCGGGCTGCGCCACGGCGTCACCGGCGCCCAGATTACCGGTCTCCGCCTTGCTCACGACCGAGCGCATCTGCTGGAGCATGCCTTCGATGCCGGACAAGCCTGATACAGCCATTACCTATTCCTTGCTGGTGGGGGATTACGCCAAAGTGCACACGCAGCGTAACGCCGATCGGACCGGTCCATAGCCGATAAGAACCGCCAAAAAACCCGACATTTCAACGAATGCGGATACCCCTTGCCGGGGATACGGCCCCGCTTTGCGTCTCGTCATCGACATAGGGCTTAAGTAACGCCAAAAAACGGCTGTTTTCATCGATTGGGATCGCTGTCTCAGGGGCAATAATCCACGCTCTCCCCAGACCAGAAGCACGTTGCATGTGTAATCGGCCCTACCCAGACATGAAGTCATTTTCCCTGCTCCGCGAAGCCAGCGGGAGCCGTCAATGAATCAGCAGGCTACCCTGAGCTCATCGCTTCTGGCCAAGTTCCCCGTGCTGGAACGGGTCCGCGCGCTTCCCAAGCCCGTCCTGATCGGCGCCGCTGCCGCCCTTGTCGCGGTGATCGTCGCCGTGGCCATGTGGAGCAGCGAACCGAAGTACAAGGTTCTGTTCTCGAACCTGGACGACCGCGACGGCGGCGCCATCGTGACCGCCCTGGGCGCGATGAACGTTCCCTACCGCTACAACGAAAACGGCACCGCGCTGCTCGTGCCCGCCGACCGCGTCTATGACGCCCGGCTGCAGCTTGCATCGCAAGGCCTGCCGCGCGGCGGTTCCGTCGGCTTCGAGCTGATGGACAACGCCCGCTTCGGCGCCAGCCAGTTTGCCGAGCAGATCAACTACCAGCGCGGTCTGGAGGGCGAGCTGGCCCGTTCGATCGAAGCGATGCATACCGTGCAGCACGCCCGTGTCCACCTGGCCATGCCGCGCCAGTCGCTGTTCGTGCGCGAGCGCCAGGCGCCCACCGCCTCCGTGCTGCTGAACCTGTACCCGGGCCGCAGCCTGAGCGACTCGCAGGTGTCCGCGATTTCCTGGCTGGTGGCTTCCAGCGTGCCGGAACTGACCGCCGAAAGCGTGTCCATCGTCGACCAGAACGGCCGCCTGCTGTCCTCCCCGCTGGGCGAAGGCCGCGGCATGGACGCCGACCAGCTTCGCTTCGTGCGCGAGATCGAACAGCGCACCGTCGAGCGCATCCTCACCATCCTGAATCCCCTGGTCGGCCCCGGCAACGTGCACGCCCAGGCCACCGCGGACGTGGACTTCTCGCGCCGCGAGGAAACATCCGAGGTCTACCGTCCCAACCAGGAACCTGGCCAGGCAGCCGTGCGCAGCCAGCAGACCAGCGATTCCGCGCAGCGCGGCGTCGGCCCCGCCCAGGGCGTGCCCGGCGCGCTGTCGAACCAGGCGCCCGCCAACGCGCAGGCGCCGATCGCCAATCCGCCGCAGCAACAGCCGCCCCGCCCCGGCCAGCCGCCGCAGCCCAATGCGCAGCAGCAACAACAACAGCAGCAGACCGGCACCCAGGCCCCCGCTGCCAACCTGAACGAACGCCGCGACGCGACGACGAACTACGAAGTCGACCGCACCATCAGCCACATCAAGCAGCCCACGGGCAACCTCAAGCGCATGTCCGTGGCCGTGGTCGTGAACTACGTGCGCGACAAGGACGGCGAACTGCAGGCCCTGCCGCCCGAGGAACTGAACAAGCTCACCAACCTGGTGCGCGAAGCCATGGGCTATTCCGAAGGCCGTGGCGACTCGCTCAACCTGGTCAACAGCCAGTTCAACGACGGCCCGCCGCCGCTGCCGATGTGGCGTGATCCGGAAATGATCTCGCTGTTCAAGACGATCCTGATGTGGCTGGTCGGTGGCGTCCTGGCCCTTTGGCTGTACCGCAAGGTTCGCCGCTCGCTCTCGGAGTACCTGTACCCGCCGGTGGACCCGGAAGTGGCCGAAGCCGAACGCGTCGAAGCCGTCCGCGAGGCGCAGGATCTGGCCCGCGCCAAGGAAACCGACCGCTACCAGGACAACCTGGAGCGCGCACGCACCATGGCCAACAAGGATCCGCGCGCCGTCGCGATGGTCCTGCGCACCTGGATGACCAAAGATGAAAAATGATTCCCTGCCAATGGACGGCATGACGCGCAGCGCCGTCCTGATGATGTCGCTGGGCGAAGACGCCGCGGCGGAAGTGTTCAAGTACTTGAGCGCCCGTGAAGTGCAGCAGGTCGGCGCCGCGATGGCGAGCTTGAAGCAGGTCACGCGCAACGACGTCGCCGTCGTGCTGGAAGAGTTCCGCCAGGAAGCCGACCAGTTCATGGCCGTGACGCTGGGCTCGGACGACTACATCCGCAGCGTGCTGACCAAGGCGCTGGGCAGCGACCGCGCGGCTGGCCTGATCGAGGACATCCTGGAAGCCGGCGACGGCGGCAGCGGCATCGACGCGCTGAACTGGCTGGATCCGAACACCGTGGCCGAGCTGATCGGCGACGAGCACCCGCAGATCATCGCGACCATCCTGGTGCACCTAGAGCGCGACCGCGCGGCTGGCGTGCTGGCCCTGCTGACGGACCGCTTGCGCAACGACGTGATGCTGCGTATTGCCACGTTCGGCGGTGTGCAGCCGGCGGCGCTGTCCGAGCTGACCGAAGTGCTGAACTCCGTGCTGGCCGGCCAGGGCGCCAAGCGCAGCAAGATGGGCGGCGTGCGCACCGCGGCCGAGATCCTGAACATGATGAACTCGACGCAGGAAGAGACCGTGGTCGCCAGCCTGCGCGAACGCGACAACGACCTGGCGCAGAAGATCATCGACGAGATGTTCGTCTTCGACAACCTGCTCGACGTCGAGGACCGGGCCATCCAGCTCATCCTCAAGGAAATCGACAACGACACGCTCATGGTCGCGCTCAAGGGCGCCCAGGAAGAGCTGCGCGCCAAGTTCCTGCGCAATATGTCCAGCCGTGCGGCCGAAATGCTGCGCGAGGACCTGGAAGCCCAGGGCCCGATCCGCATGTCGAAGGTCGAGACCGAGCAGAAGAAGATCCTGCAGATCGCCCGCCGCCTGGCGGAAAGCGGCCAGATCGTGCTGGGCAATTCCGGAGACGACGCGTATGTCTGACGCGGACAACGGCGCGGCGACGCTCATCTCGCGCAGCGCCGCCTGGCGCCGCTGGCAGATGCTGTCGTTCGACGAGCCGGCGCCCGTCGAAGTCGAGCCCGAGCCCGAACCCGATCCGGGTCCGGATCCCGCCGTGGTCATGGCGCAGTTGCGCGCCCAGGCCATCGCGGAAGGACACGAGGAAGGATTGGCGCGCGGCCACGCCGCGGGCCACGCAGCCGGCCAGCAGGCAGGCTATGAGGCCGGCCTTGCCGCCGGCCGCGAAGCCGGTCATGCGGAAGGCCTGGCCCAGGGCCGCGAACAAGGCGCCGCCGAGGCGCAACGCCTGCACACGCTGGTCGAAGCCTGCGCCGTGTCGATCGGCGCGCTGGAAGAAAAGATGGGCCAGAGCCTGCTGACGCTGGCCCTGGACATTGCCCAGCAAGTGGTTCGCACCACCCTCGCCGAACAGCCCGAGACGGTCGTGAACGCGGTTCGCGACGTCCTGCACATCAATCCGACCGCCGGCGGCCAGATGCGCCTGTGGGCCAATCCGGACGATATCGAACTGATTCGCCTGCACCTGGCCGACGAACTGAAGGAAGGCCACTGGCGCGTGCTGGCCGATGAATCGATTCTGCGCGGCGGCTGCCGCGCCGAGACGCCTTTCGGCGACATCGACGCCACCCTGCAGACCCGCTGGCGCCGCGTGGCCGCCTCGCTCGGCCGCAACGCAAACTGGGAGGAGCCGGTGTGAGCGGCAATCCGGCCTCCGAGCAATCCGGTCAGGCGCCCCTCGCGGGCGCCGCAGCCGCTTGCGCGCCAGCCAAGCCGACCGCGCCCGTGCTCGACCGCTGGCAGACGCAGCTTGAGATCGGCTCGATCCGCGCGGCGTCCACCGATCCGTGGCTGGTCAGCGGCAAGATCACGCGCGCGACCGGCCTGGTGCT
This sequence comes from Achromobacter spanius, assembly GCF_002966795.1. Classification (GTDB taxonomy): domain Bacteria; phylum Pseudomonadota; class Gammaproteobacteria; order Burkholderiales; family Burkholderiaceae_B; genus Achromobacter; species Achromobacter spanius_D. The sequence continues at coordinate 2,542,667 of NZ_CP023270.1, read as the reverse complement.
GCACGCCACCGGCCTGCGCCTGCCCGTCGGTGCCGCCGCCCGCATCGAGATCGCGCGCGGCCATGACCATTGGGCTGACGCCGAAGTCGTGGGCTTTGACGGCCACACGCTGTACCTGATGCCGCAGGCCGACATTTCCGGCCTGCCGCCCGGCGCGCGCGTCGTGCCCGGCGAACCGCCCGTGCAGCGCCAGATTCCGCTGCCGCGCAAGGCTGAATTGAACGGCAACGCCAAGCCGCAGCTTGGACGCCACCTGCCGGTCGGCAACGCGCTGCTCGGCCGCGTGCTGGACGGCGCCGGCCGCCCGCTGGACGGACTGGGTCCGCTGACGGGCGCCGAACTCGCTCCCCTGTCGGCCCAGCCCATCAACCCGCTGTCGCGCGCGCCCATCGACACGGTGCTGGACACCGGCGTGCGCGCCATCAACGGTCTGCTGACCGTCGGCCGCGGACAGCGCATGGGCCTGTTCGCCGGTTCCGGCGTCGGTAAATCCGTGCTGCTGGGCATGATGGCCCGCTACACCAAGGCCGACGTCATCGTCGTGGGCCTGATCGGCGAGCGGGGCCGCGAAGTCAAGGAATTCATCGAGCACAACCTGGGCCCCGAAGGGCTCGCGCGCTCGGTCGTGGTGGCCGCGCCGGCCGACGTGTCGGCGCTGCTGCGCCTGCAGGGCGCCGCCTATGCGACCCGCCTGGCCGAGCATTTCCGCGACCAGGGCCTGGACGTGCTGCTGATCATGGACTCGCTGACCCGCTACGCAATGGCGCAACGGGAAATCGCGCTGGCCATCGGCGAACCGCCCGCCACCAAGGGCTATCCGCCGTCGGTATTTGCCAAGCTGCCGATGCTGGTGGAACGCGCGGGCATGGGCGCGCCGAGTCCGTCCGGCAAGGCCGGCTCCATCACGGCGTTCTATACCGTGCTGGCCGAAGGCGACGACCAGCAGGATCCGATCGCCGACTCGGCGCGCGCGATCCTGGACGGCCACGTCGTGCTGTCGCGGCACCTGGCCGAATCGGGCCACTACCCCGCCATCGACATCGAAGCGTCGATCTCTCGGGCGATGACCTCGCTCATCACGCCGCAGCAGTTCTCGATCGTGCGCCGCTTCAAGCAAAGCCTGTCGCGCTACCAGCGCAATCGGGACCTCATCGCCGTCGGCGCCTACGCCGCCGGCAACGACCCGCAGCTGGACGACGCCATCGCGCGCTACCCGCGCCTGGAAGCGTTCCTGCAGCAGGACATCGGCGAGAACGTCGGGTACGAAGACGCCGTCAATCAATTGCGAGCCAGTTTCGAATCACGGGACACCTATGCCTAGCCAACTGCCTCTGGACATGCTGATCAACCTGGCCAAGGAGAGCACGGACGAAGCCGCCCGCCTCCTGGGCCGGCTGACCGCCGAACGCAGCAATGCGCAGCGCCAGCTTTCCATGCTGCATGACTACCGCCAGGACTACCTCGAGCGCCTTCAGACGGCGATGACGAGCGGCATGGCGGCCAGCGACTGCCACAACTACCAGCGTTTCATCGGCACGCTGGACGACGCGATCGGTCAGCAGCAGGGCGTGCTGCGCCAGGCCGAGGAAAACCTCACCAAGGGCCAGCTTTACTGGCAGCAGGAAAAGCGCAAGCTCAACTCCTACGATGCCCTGGCGCAGCGCGAGCAGCGCGCCCAGGCCCTCGTGGAATCGCGCCGCGAACAGCGCGCCAACGACGAATACTCCGCCCGCCTGGTCCAGCGCCAGGCCAGCGGCATGCATTAAGCAGTTCCACACAGGAAGCCCAAGATGACCGCTCCCCTGCCCTTGCCTTCGCTCGCACCGGCCGCCCCGACGTCGACCAACGACGTGCTTGGCGCCAAACCGGCTGCCGCGGACAAGAAAGATAAAGGCCCCTCGTTTTCGGACGTGCTGGCGCAGCAGCGTCCGGCGCAGCAGCGGCCCAACCAGTCCGCCGAAGCACGGCCCGCGAATGGCAACAGCAAGACGCCGTCCAAGGATGGCAAAGCCAGCGATCCGGCCAGCACGGCCGAAGGCGCAGCCGCCGGCACCATCAATGATGCGGTGCAGACCGCCGCCCAGGCCGAAGCCGGCGCGCTCGCCGTCGCCGCGCAGCAGCCAGTGGCCGCGTCCGACCTGCCGCAACAGGCCCTGGAGATTGCGGCCCAGGCCGCCGAGCAGGTGCAGCTTGCGCGCGGCAATGCCGCTGCCACCGCCACCGCCATGAATCAGGGCGCCGCCGTGCTGACGGCCGCGCTGAACGCCGCCGACACGCTGGTGCCGCAGGCCGCGCAACAGGCGCAGACGCCGGTGGCCGCGACCGCCAGCCAGGCGCAGGCCGCGGCAGCGCAGATCGCCCGCGAAGCCGAAGCCGCGCTGCCGGTCGTCACCGCCGCCGTCAAGCCGGGTTCCGCTCCGCTTGCCCAGGCCCCCGTCGACCCCAAGGCGACGGTCAAGACCGACGCCTCGAAGGCCGCCCCAGAACTCCCGCTGCCGCGCGTCGCGCGCGATGTGCCCGCAGATCAAAAAGAAGCCGCTCCCGCGCTGCCGGCCCACATTACCGACGAAGACCAGCCCGACCTCCTGGCCGGCACGACCCCGCAATTCCAGGCGCCGCAGCATGGCGCCAACCCGCAGGAAGCGCTGGCTCACGCGCTGGCCGCCGCCACGCAGCGCCAGGCGCTGCCGGTCGTCAACCAGGCCGCCATCGCGCAGCCGATCGTTCCCGTCGTCATGCAAGTGGCCACGCCGGTTGGCGCCACCCACTGGGGCACCGAGCTTGGCCAGCAGATGGTCATGATGAGCAGCAACGTGCGTCAGGGCATGCAGACCGCCGAACTGCGGCTGGATCCGCCGGACCTCGGTCCGCTGCGCGTCAGCCTGAACCTGGCGGACGGCGTGGCCACCGCCTCGTTCGTCTCGGCGCACGCATCGGTGCGCCAGGCGATCGAAGTCGCGATTCCGCAGTTGCAGCAGGCGCTTGCGCAGGCCGGCATCTCGCTGGGCCAGACCAGCGTCGGTGAACAGGCCGCGCAGCAGGAATTCGCGCAGCAGAACGGCAACGGCTCGCAGCGTCAGCAAGGCGGCGGCGTCGCCGTGGCGGACAGCGGGGCAGATGCCGCGCAGCCCGCGGTGACGGTGTCGCGCAATGCCAACGCGCTGGTCGACACGTTCGCGTAATGATCCGGCGGCCCGTATCCGGCAACGGATGCGGGCAGTGCAGCAATAGCTTGAGATACGCGGCTTTCGCCCTGTTTTTCGCCTCCAAGCGGCGGCGTGAATTCGGGCAGAATGCTTTCATCCACTAAGAATCCGTTTTCACCAGCGGCAAACACGCATCGAACTCCAGATGGCGACAATCAAACCCATTCCCGCGCCGGCGCGCGACGCGAAGTCCTCCGGCGGCATCGGCCGCATCCTTCGGCCGCTGCTGGCGATCCTGGTGCTGCTGCTGGTTGCCGCGGCCAGCGCCGGCGCAACCTGGTTCATCACCCAGCGCCTGCAGCAACCGCAAGGCGGCGCTCCGGTGCAGCTTGGCGTCGGCCAAGTGCCTGGCGGCCAGCCCGGCCAGCCTGGCCAACCCGGTCAGCCCGGCAGCGTGCAAGGCCAGCCTGGTCAAGGCCCGCAGGCCACGCCAACGACCTTCGTCGCGCCGTCCGCCACCCCGATCGCCGTTCCCGCGCCGATCTTCGTGCCGATCGAAGCCTTCACGGTCACGCTGCAGAACGCTGACACGGAACGCATCATGCACGTTGGCCTGACCCTGCGTGTCAGCGATGAACATACCCGCACGCGCCTGGAAAAGTACATGCCGGAAGTGCGCAGCCGCATCCTGATGGTGCTGTCGTCGCAATCGCCCACTGCGGTGCAGACGCAGCAAGGCAAGACCGACATGATCACGGCCATCAAACAGGCGGTGAACCGTCCCTTCTCGCCCCTGCCTGACGGCCAGTACGTGACCGACGTGCTGTTCACGGCGTTCGTGGTGCAATAAGCATGGCCTACGAGGCATTTCTTTCGCAGGACGAAGTCGATGCGCTGCTTGCCGGCGTCACCGGCGAGAGCGATAGTAAAAAGGAATCCGGCGGCCAGAATGCCGGTGCGCGCGCCTACGACCTGAGCTCGCCCGAGCGTGTCGTGCGCCGCCGGATGCAGACGCTGGAGCTCATCAACGAGCGCTTTGCGCGCAACATGCGCCACGTGCTGTTGAACTTCATGCGCCGCAGCGCCGACATCACCGTCGGCTCGATCAAGATCCAGAAGTACGCGGACTTCGAGCGCAACCTGCCGGTTCCCAGCAATCTGAACATGATTCAGATGAAGCCGCTGCGCGGCACGGCGCTCTTTACCTATGACCCGAACCTGGTGTTTCTGGTCATCGATAGCCTGTTCGGCGGCGATGGCCGCTACCACACGCGGGTCGAAGGCCGGGACTTCACCACCACCGAACAGCGCATCATCCGGCGCCTGCTCAACCTGACTCTGGAAAGCTACGGCAAGTCCTGGGACCCCGTCTATCCGATCGAGTTCGAATACGTTCGCTCGGAGATGCACACCAAGTTCGCCAGCATCACCGGCAACAACGAAGTGGTGGTCGTCTCGTCGTTCCACATCGAATTCGGCGCGACCGGCGGCGACCTGAACATCTGCCTGCCCTACTCCATGATCGAGCCGGTGCGCGATCTGCTGACGCGCCCACTGCAGGAGACGACACTCGAAGAAGTCGATCAGCGCTGGTCGCAGCAGCTTTCCCGCCAGGTGCGCAGCGCCGACATCGACGTGGTCGCGGAATTTGCCCGCGTCCCGTCGTCGATCCGCGAACTGATGAGCCTGAAGGTCGGCGACGTGCTTCCGGTCGATGTGCCCGAAACCGTCATCGCCAACGTCGACGGCGTGCCGCTGATGGAATGCGGCTACGGCGTCTTCAACGGCCAATACGCCCTGCGCGTACAAACCCTGTTTACCCACGATACAGAATCCAACGAGGCCTCTGACCATGACTGACAAGAACGAGCCCGGCACTGGCTCGTCCCCGGCCGACGACTGGGCCGACGCGCTCGCCGAACAATCCCGCGCCAACCCGCCCACGCAAGCCGACGGTCTGAAGCCGCAGGACGACTGGGCCGCCGCGATGGCCGAACAGGCTGCCGCGCCGGCAGCTCCCGCCGCACCGGCTCCCGCCGCGGCACCGGCCGCCGCGCCCTCGGCCGCCGCATCCGTGTTCAAGCCGCTGGCTGGCGCCACGTCCGGCCAGGGCACCGACATCGACCTGATCATGGACGTTCCCGTCCAGTTGACGGTTGAGCTTGGCCGCACCCGCCTCACCATCAAGAACCTGCTCCAGCTGGGCCAGGGCTCGGTGGTGGAACTGGACGGCCTGGCGGGCGAACCGATGGACATCTTCGTCAACGGCTACCTGATCGCCCAGGGCGAAGTCGTCGTCGTTGAGGACAAGTACGGCATCCGCCTGACCGACATCATCACCCCGTCCGAGCGGATCAACCGCTTGAACAACCGTCGTTGACCCCTGGCGCCATGACCGAACCTGCCCTGCTGCGCGTCATCATCGGCCTTGTGCTGGTGGTGGCCGCCATTCTGGCCGCCGCGTGGCTTGCCAAGCGCGCCGGACTGGTCCAGCGCGGCGGCGGCAACGTGCTGCGCCAGATTGCCAGCATGCCGGTCGGTCCGCGCCAAAGCGTCGTCGTCGTCGAGATCGAAGATACCTGGCTGGTGGTGGGCGTTGGCCCGAACCAGCTCACCACCCTGCATACCCTGCCCGCCGGCCAGTTGCCGGAGGGTTCGCCTCTGCCCACGGCCGCTTTCGCGGCCAAGCTGGGCCAGGCACTCAAGCGCCGCTAAGGCCATAAGCCCTGGCGCGAATCAAGCGATACCCATGAGTTTGCCTACTCGTACGTCCACCGCCCGCGCCGCACAGCGTGCGCTGCCCATGCTGGCCGCCGCCGCGGTGCTGGGCCTGGCCTTCTTTCCGGCCGGCGTCGTGGCGCAGGCCACGCTGCCTGCGCTGACGGCCACGCCGGGCGCGAACGGCTCGCAGACCTACTCGCTCAGCATGCAGACCATGCTGCTGATGACGTCGCTGTCGTTCCTGCCGGCGGCGCTGCTGATGATGACGGGCTTCACACGCATCATCATCGTGCTGGGCCTCTTGCGCAGCGCGATGGGCACCGCCATGTCGCCGCCCAACCACGTGCTGATCGGCCTGGCGCTGTTTCTGACCTTCTATACGATGTCGCCGGTGTTCGACAAGATCTACACCGACGCCTACAAGCCCTTGTCCGAAGGCACGATCCAGTTCGAGGCCGCGGTCGAACGCGCCGCGAACCCGCTGCGCACCTTCATGCTGCACCAGACGCGCGAGAACGACCTGTCGCTCTTTGCCAACCTGGCCAACCAGCCCGCGCTGGAAGACCCTTCACAGGTGCCGATGCGCATCCTGGTGCCGGCCTTCATCACCAGCGAACTCAAGACCGCATTCCAGATCGGCTTCACGATCTTCATTCCCTTCCTCATCATCGACCTGGTGGTTGCCAGCGTCCTGATGGCGCTGGGCATGATGATGGTGCCGCCCGTCACGGTGGCGCTGCCCTTCAAGCTGATGCTGTTCGTGCTGGCCGACGGCTGGAACCTGCTCATGGGCTCGCTGGCCCAGAGCTTCTACCAGTAACGCGGCAAGGAGATTCCCATGACTGCCGAAACCGTCATGACCATGACCTACCAGGCGATGAAGATCGTCCTGGCGATGGCGGGTCCCCTCCTGCTCGTGACGCTGGCCGTGGGCCTGATCATCAGCATTTTCCAGGCCGCCACGCAGATCAACGAAATGACGCTGTCGTTCATTCCGAAGCTGCTGGCCATGTGCGGCGTACTGGTGCTGCTGGGTCCGTGGCTGATCGGCGTCATGGTCGACTACATCCGGCAACTGATCGGCCAGATCCCCATGCTGGTGTCCTGAGCGGCGCCCGCCGCGGGACAAGGGTTGCGACGCCATGTTCTCTTTCACGCTCGAGCAGCTGAACGGCTGGGTCGGCCAGTTTCTCTGGCCGTTCGTGCGTATTCTCGCGCTCGTGGGCACCGCGCCGCTCTTCTCCGAATCGCTGATCCCAGTCAAGGTCAAGGTCGGACTGTCGTTTGTCCTGGCCGCGGCGATCAGCCCGGCCCTGGATCCCATGCCGCCCGTCGCGCCCGGCTCCTACGCCGGTCTGTGGATGGTGATGCAGCAGGTGCTGATCGGCATCGCCATGGGGTTCACCATGCGCCTCGTGTTCGCGGCGGTGCAGACGGCCGGCGAATTCGTAGGCCTGCAGATGGGCCTGTCGTTCGCGTCGTTTTTTGATCCCAGCTCGGGCGCCAATACCGCCGTGCTGTCGCGCGTGTTCAACATCGTCGCGATGCTGACCTTTCTGGCGCTGGACGGGCATCTGCTGGTGCTGGCGGCGCTGGTGCGATCGTTCGACACCCTGCCCATCGCGATGATCCAGCTGCATCAGAACGGCTGGGGCGCGGTCGTGGAATGGGGCAAGACGGTATTCGTATCCGGCCTGCTGCTGGCGCTGCCGCTGATCTGCGCCCTGCTCACCATCAACCTGGCAATGGGCATCCTGAACCGCGCCGCCCAGCAGCTTTCGGTGTTTTCGGTGGGCTTTCCCGTCACGCTCATTGTCGGCGTGACGGTGCTTGCGATCGTGCTGCCCCACGCCGGCCCGTTCCTGGAGTCGCTGTTTGAATCGGGCCTGACAGCGATGAGCCGCGTCGTGGACGCGCTGGCGGGCCGATAACCCGCCACCCGTCAGTGCTGTCCCACCACGCGGAAGACGCGGATGGTCTCGCGCAACGCACCGGACTGATTCCCAAGCTGCGCCACCGCCCCGCCCAATTCCTGCACGAGGGCCGTGTTCTGCACGGTCATCACGTCCATCTGCGAGACGGCGGTGTCCACCTGCTCGATGCCGGTCGACTGCTCCTGCGAGGCGCGCGAGATCTCGCCGATGATGGCTGTAACGCGGTGCACGGCGTCCACGATCTCCTGCATGGTCGCGCCGGCCTGCTCCGCCTGGGCCGAGCCTTCGGTCACGCGATCCACCGAATCTTCGATCAGCGTCTTCACTTCTTTGGCGGCCTGCGCGCTCTTCTGTGCCAGGCTGCGCACCTCACCGGCGACCACCGCGAAGCCCTTGCCGGACTCCCCGGCCCGGGCGGCTTCCACCGCTGCGTTCAGCGCCAGGATGTTGGTCTGGAAGGCAATGCCTTCGATGATGGTGACGATGTCGGCGATCTTGCGCGAGCTGTCCGAGATGCCGTGCATGGTGTTGACCACCTGCCCGACGGCCACGCCGCCGCGCCGCGCCACGTCCATGCTGCTGGCGGCCAGGTCGTTGGCCTGCCGCGCATTGTCGGCGTTCTGGCGCACCGTGGACGTCAGTTGCTGCATGCTGGCGGCCGTCTGCTGCAGCGACGCCGCCTGCCCTTCCGTGCGGCCCGCCAGTTCCTGGTTGCCGCGGGCGATGTCCACCGCGGCGTGCGTCGTGCCCTCGATGCCGCGATAGACGTCCTGGGCAATACCGATCAGGCTCTTGCGCATGACCTCCAGCGAAAACTTCAGGCTGCCCACCTCGTCGTCCGATTCCGGCACGATCTGCGTGGTCAGGTTGCCCGCTGCAACCTGCCGTGCCATGTTTGCGGCGTCGAGCATCGGCTCCAGCAGAGAACGCGACAGGCTCCAGCCCATCGCGTAGATGGCGACGATGCCCAGCCCGATCGCGCCGCAGCCCAGCGCCGCGCCCAACGGGCTCAGGCCGGCCCAATTGGCATGCAGGCCATACGCGCCCGCAGCGCCGACGATGGCTGACGACAGCGTGGCGTGGCGCAGCATGCGGCTGCGCACGCCAGGCCGAAACGGGAACGCCAGCAGGTCCAGGCCGCTGCGCCAGCCGGCGCGCACGGGCCGGCCGTGCAGGATGCGCACGCCCTTGGCGGTGCCCTCGCGCATGCGTGCGTAGAGGTCTTCGGCCATCTCGATCTGTTCGTCCGACGGCCGCACGCGCACCGACGAATAGGCCACGACCTCGCCGTTCTCGACGATGGGCGTGGCGTTGGCCAGCACCCAGTAGTAGCCCCCATCCTTGCGGCGGTTCTTGACGATGCCCAGCCACGACTCGCCCGCCTCCAGGGTCTCCCAGAGGTCCGCGTAGGCTTCCGGCGGCATGTCGGGATGGCGCACGATGTTGTGCGCCTTGCCGATGAGTTCGTCGCGGGTGAAGCCGCTGACCTCGACAAACGCCGGGTTGGCGTAGACGATGCGGCCCTTGGTGTCCGTGCGCGAGATGAGGTACTGGTCCTCGCGCAGCTTGGTTTCCACATTGGTGACGGGTAGATTGACGCGCACGTTTTGTCTCCGGCTGGCGCCCGATCCCCCGGCCACCATTGAATACTGTGTTTTCGTTCTGAAAAATCAGGCGTTGACATTATTTACGGTCATAAAGCGGAAAACTTAACGTGCTTATGATTTGAATCAACGCGTATATAACCGCCCGATATAAAACAAGCGCGCACGGGGGATCGCCGGTCAAAAAAAAACCGCGCCCGATCCCGCGTCAGCAGGATCGGGTGCGGCCCGGATAACGACGATCAGTTCAGCGACGGCGCGGCGTAGCCACCGAGCTGATGCGCCGGCACTTCAATCACTTCGCCGGCGTTGATCTTGAACACGGCGACCGCTTCGGCCAGGCGCTGCGCCTGTTCCTGGAGCGAGCCGGCGGCGGCCGCAGCCTCTTCCACCAGTGCCGCGTTCTGCTGCGTCACTTCGTCCATCTGCGACACGGCGCGGTTGACCTGGTCGATGCCGCTGGATTGCTCTTCGGACGCCGCCGAGATCTCGCCCATGATGTCCGTCACGCGTTTGACCGACGCCACGATCTCCTGCATCGTCGCGCCGGCGCGTTGCACCTGCTGCGAACCCGCGCCCACCTTGGTCACGGAATCCTCGATGAGGCCCTTGATCTCCTTGGCGGCCTGGGCGCTACGCTGCGCCAGCGAGCGCACTTCGCCCGCCACCACCGCAAAGCCCTTGCCCTGCTCGCCCGCACGCGCAGCTTCCACCGCCGCGTTCAGCGCCAGGATATTGGTCTGGAACGCGATGCCGTCGATGACGGACACGATTTCCGAGATCTTGCGCGAGCTGGCCGAGATGCCTTCCATGGTGCTCACCACTTCCGACACCGCCGAACCGCCGCGCTCGGCCACGTCCGACGCGCTGGCCGCCAACTGGTTGGCCTGACGGGCGTTGTCCGCGTTCTGCTTGACGGTCGAGGCCAGCTCTTCCATCGAGGCGGCGGTCTCTTCCAGCGAGGCGGCCTGCTCTTCCGTGCGGCTGGACAGGTCCGTGTTGCCGGCCGAGATTTCACGCGAACCCACGGTGATCTCGTCCACGCCACGGCGTACGGTCGACACGGTGCGCGTCAGGCTTTCCTGCATGCGCTTGAGCGCGGCAAACAGCTGGCCGATCTCGTTGTGCGAACGCACTTCCACGCGGCCCGTCAGGTCGCCGGCGGCAATCTTGTCGAAGTGCTGACCCGCTTCGACCAAGGGGCGCACCACCAGGCGGCCGAACAGGATGCGGGCAAGCACCATCAGCAGCAGCGCCAGCGCAACCGCCACGCCCACGGCGATCATGGCCAGGTTGAAGTTCGCCTCGGCCTGCTCGATCGTTTCGCGCTGCTGGTCTGCGATGTACTTGTCGAACTGGCCGATCGCCTCGATGAAGGCGGCGCTGCGGGGCGTGCCGTATTCGTTGTTCACCATGTAGAACGTCGAATAGTCTTCGCTGCGCAGGGCTTCGACCATCGTGTCCACGCCGTCGTCGATGTACGAGCGATAGCGGCGCACAAGGTTCATCGACAGCTGGCGGCCGGTGTCGTCCTCGAGCATGTTCTTCTGGAAGTCGGCGAAGCGGCTGCGCACGCCGGTCAGGAGGTCCGTCGCGCCCTTGAGCGACGCGGCTGCGTCACGCGCGGAGTTCTCGCCGCTGCCCCAGCCGGATTCCTGCAAGTGGCGGGCGGCCACCATCAGGCTCACGCGGGCGCGCAGCATGTCGCTGTTGATGATCTCGACCTGCTTGGCGCGCGCCGTCAGCGCGTTGACCTCGCGGATCGATTCATAGTTGCTTTGCAGGAAGTACGCGGCCAGGCCGCCCACCGCCGCGATCAGCAGCGCGAAAAACGCCATCACCCACAGCAGCATCGTGCCAACGCGGGCATCGCGCAGCCTCAGTTTGCGCTTGACCTTGGGTGCGCGCGCGGCTTTTTTCTTGCCGGCCTTGCCGGCCTTGCCGCCGGATTCGAGACTCGCTTCCATTTATTTCCCCATCCCTCAGGACCTACTCTGACCAAATGAAAAACCACCCTGTGGACACGCCCTGTTACACAGGGGATGCACTCAGGGCGACGAACATCGGGCATGTGACGCCCGATGTCTTCTGCCGAACGTCAGGGCTACTTGCCCTGCGGCGCCAGACCGGCCGGTTCACCCGGGCCCGGAATGTAGATCGTTTGCACCTCAGGTTCCATCGCCGGTTGTGCCCAGTCCTGCGTCAAAGCAGGCGCAGGGGCAGGTCCCAGCAACTTCTGGCGTTCCCAAGGTTCCAGCAGAATATTGGTGCTGTCGACGAGCCGCATCAGCCGGCCATCGGGGCCGAACTGCAGCAGCGCTTCCTTACGGCTGTACAGGCCGTCGGTGACAAAGGTGATTTTGTGGGACCAGAGCGCCAGCACGGTGCCGTCGCTCTGTTTGAACTGTTGGGCAGGCGGGGCGGTCAGCGCGCGCGCGGCCTCTTCCATGGTCGTCTGCCCGGGCGTCAGGGTCGACAGCTTGCTCGGGTCGAAGTTGTGACCCGTTGCCGCACAGCCAGCGACAAGGGCCGCAAACGCGGCCGCTGCCAGAAGATGTAGATAACCTCGCATACCCTGCCTATTTGCCGGCAACACCGGCGTCAGAAAGATTCCCAATCGTCGTCCGAAGGCGCCTGCCGCCGGCTTGCAGCCGGTGCTGGCGCGGGCTTCGAAACGTCCTTTGCCGCGGGCGCCGGGCGCGTCGCCGCCGGCTTGCGCGGCGGGCGCGCTGCCGAGGCGCCGGCGGCCGGTTCCGGCTTGGCGCGGGCGGTGTGTGTCAGGCGCACGGCAGCGGCAGGCTTGGCGGCCGGCGCGGCGGGTTGCGGTGCAACCTCGGGCGCAGGCGCGGCCACGCGGGCAGCCGGCCGATGCTGCTGTGCCAACTGGCGCGCCGGCACTTCGATGACTTCCCCGGCATTGATCTTGAACACGGCCACCGCTTCGGCCAGGCGTTGCGCCTGTTCCTGGAGCGAGCCGGCGGCGGCCGCGGCCTCTTCCACCAGCGCCGCGTTCTGCTGGGTCACTTCGTCCATCTGCGACACCGCGCGATTGACCTGGTCGATGCCGCTGGACTGCTCGTCGGACGCCGCCGAGATCTCGCCCATGATGTCCGTCACGCGCTTGACCGACGCCACGATCTCCTGCATGGTCGCGCCCGCGCGTTCAACCTGCTGCGACCCGGCGCCGACCTTGGACACCGAATCTTCGATCAGGCTCTTGATTTCCTTGGCGGCCTGGGCGCTACGCTGCGCCAGCGAGCGCACTTCGCCCGCCACCACCGCAAAGCCCTTGCCCTGCTCGCCGGCACGCGCGGCTTCCACCGCCGCGTTCAGCGCCAGGATGTTGGTCTGGAACGCGATGCCGTCGATGACGGACACGATTTCCGAGATCTTGCGCGAGCTGGCCGAGATGCCTTCCATGGTGCTCACCACTTCCGACACCGCCGAACCGCCGCGCTCGGCCACGTCCGACGCGCTGGCCGCCAACTGGTTGGCCTGACGGGCGTTGTCCGCATTCTGCTTCACCGTCGAAGCCAGTTGCTCCATCGAGGCAGCGGTCTCTTCCAGCGAGGCGGCCTGCTCTTCCGTGCGGCTGGACAGGTCCGTATTGCCGGCCGAGATCTCGCGCGAGCCGACGTTGATTTCATCCACGCCGCGGCGCACCGCCGACACGGTGCGCGCCAGGCTTTCCTGCATGCGCTTGACGGATGCCATCAGCGCGCCGATCTCGTTGGTGGAATTGACGTCCACCCGCACGGTCAAATCGCCCGCGGCGATCTTGTCGAAGCTTTCGCCCACGACGCGCAGCGGACGCAGCACGACGCGGTTCATGAACAGGAACGCACCCAGCGACACCACCAGGATCAGCACCGCCAGCCCGATGTAGACGTAGGTCATCGTCGACGCTTGCGCGCGCGACGACTTCACCAACGCTTCGCTGAAATTGTTGATGTTGGCGGCAAAGTCCGTGAGCTGCTTGAAGAACAGGCCGCTGGCGGCGCCCGCCTTCGTATTCTTGAGCGACAGGTAGGTCGCGGCATCGCCCTTGTCCAGGGCGGCCATCATGCCTTCCAGCGAATCGGCGAAGCCGTTGAACGCGGACAGCAGATCGGCTTCGGATTTCTTGCCAATTTCGGTCGTCTTCGGAATCGCCTTGAAGGTCTCCATCTTCTTCTTGGCGTCCGCGATCAGCTGCTGGACGGTACGCGAGTTTTCGGCAGCGCCGCTCGTATCGCCCGCGGCGCGCTGTGCGGCGGCAATGTCGGCGCGCACGGTGGCGCGCAGCATCTGCGTGTACGAATCCTTGATCAGGTTGCTCTGCTGAACGCTCAGAGAATCCAAGGTGTCGATCGCCCGGGCGTTGGACTGCATGCTGTTCCAACCGAGGACAATGGCAACGAGCGCGGCCAATGCAACTGCCAGCTGGGCCAGCATCAAGCCGGTGCGCACCTTCAGATTGCTAAACATTTCCGTAGTTCCGGTAATCGTGCTGGCGGCGCTTCGTGGCCGTCAGCACGTAAAAGGGATTTTCTCTACTGCCTGTTCAATGCACTGGCGGAACGGGTCCGTCAGAAGGACTCCCAGTCATCATCCGAGGGCGGCGGACGGCGCGAGGCGGGCTTGGGCGCCGCCGCGGAAACGTCCGCGGCATCGGCGGCGCGCGGGGCCGGCCGGCGCAACGGGCGCGCGGCGGTGGCGCCCGCCGGCTTGGGCCGGGCGACCTGGGTCAGACGGGGTGCGGGCGCGGCCTTGGCGGCGGGCTCGGGCTGCGCGGCCGGCGCGGCTTCTTCCTGCGCGGGCTTGGGCGCGGGCATCCGCGGTGCGCTGCGCTCCTGCGCCAGTTGGCGCGCGGGCACTTCGATGACTTCGCCGGCGTTGATCTTGAACACGGACACGGCTTCAGCCAGGCGCTGCGCCTGCTCCTGCAGCGAGCCGGCGGCGGCCGCGGCCTCTTCCACCAGCGCCGCGTTCTGCTGCGTCACTTCGTCCATCTGCGACACGGCGCGGTTGACCTGATCAATACCGCTGGACTGCTCCTCGGACGCCGCCGAGATCTCGCCCATGATGTCCGTCACGCGCTTCACCGAGGACACGATCTCCTGCATGGTGGAGCCTGCGCGTTCGACCTGCTGCGAACCCGCACCCACCTTGCTCACGGAGTCCTCGATCAGGCCCTTGATTTCCTTGGCGGCCTGGGCGCTGCGCTGCGCCAGCGAGCGCACTTCGCCCGCCACCACCGCAAAGCCCTTGCCCTGCTCGCCCGCACGGGCCGCTTCCACCGCGGCGTTCAACGCCAGGATGTTCGTCTGGAAAGCAATGCCGTCGATGACCGACACGATTTCCGAGATCTTGCGCGAGCTGGCGGAAATTTCCTGCATCGTGTTGACGACTTCCGACACGGCCGAACCGCCGCGTTCAGCCACGTCCGACGCGCTGGCGGCCAGTTGATTGGCCTGGCGCGCGTTGTCCGCGTTCTGCTTCACGGTCGAGGCCAGCTCTTCCATCGAGGCTGCGGTCTCTTCCAGCGAAGCGGCCTGCTGCTCCGTGCGGCTGGACAGGTCCGTGTTGCCCGCGGAAATTTCACGCGCGCCAACGTTGATTTCTTCCACGCCGCGGCGCACCGTCGCCACCGTGCGGGTCAGGCTTTCCTGCATGCGCTTGATCGCGCCGAACAGGTGGCCGATCTCGTTGGTGCTGCGCACTTCAATACGACCAGTGAAGTCGCCAGCGGAGATCTTCTCGAAATGATCGCCCGCTTCGTGCAGCGGACGCAGCACCGTGCGGTTGATGAAGATCCAGCAGCCCAGCGCCAGGACCAGGGCGATGGCCAACATCACAATGGTGACCATGCGCGAAATGTTGTGATCGGCTTCCGCCTGCGCAATGAGCTCGTCGGTGCGCGAATCCGTGAACTCCAGTACGTTGTTGACGGCTTCGCGGAACGCGGCGTTGGCGGCGCTGCCGGCGTCGTTCAGGTCCAGGTAGTCCTGGATGGCCAGGTTCGCCAGCGCGGTGGCCTGGCGGCGATAGACATCATCGAATTGCTTGTAGGCGGCTTCCAGCTTGGCCACGAGGTCTTCGGAACCTGCCATGCGCGGCGCCTTGCGGAACGCGTCGAACAACTTGAGGCCTGCGGCCATGCGCCCATCAGCTTCCTCGGCTTGCTTCGTCGACTGTTCGGTCTTGCCCTGCTGCATGTCCATCAGCGAATTGGCAAGCAGCAGGCGGCCGCGCAGGAAGGTGCTATAGGCACGCTGCAGTTGCGTCGCCTGGTTGGCATAGGCTTCGTTGACCCGCGCCAGCTTGTCGCTGCCGGAATTCAACCCCATCCACGCCACACCGTTCGAAATGAACATGGCGCCCGTGAAGAGCAACAGCACCAGGATGATGCAGGTGCGAACTTTTAAATTACCAAGCATGAAATATCCGAGCGTTAAGCAACGAAGAACAACACAACCTACCCTACACGCACTACGGACGCCCCGGCTCTTGGCCGGCAGCGTCCGAAATGTGCGCCACCCGCGGCGCACGCAACCGGCGCCGCGCTGAAACCTACCGCTTTACTTGCGGCTGAACAGGCTTGAGCCCTGAACGGTCATGAATGCGGCCGACGCCGCCTGCAAGGCCACCTGGCGCAGTGCAAGCTGGCTGGCGGCCGAGTAATAATCGAGATCTTCCACATCCGAAAGCGATTTGGAATACGTCAGGCCCTTCTGGGTGCCGGTCGCATCCAAGGCTTCCAACTCGTTCATGCGTGCGCCGACAGACGCTGTCACGGTCAAGACATTGTCATACGCGTTCGACAACTTTTTGTTTGCCGTCGCAAGTGCGTTGGTTAGATGCGCGGTGGCCACTGGATTACCACTGCTCGGCGCGTCCAAGGCGGCAATCAGATTATCCAGAGTGGCGAAAACATCCATGTCTACAGATTGGATGCTCTCAACCTTTACAACGTCGCCCGGCTTAGGTTCTCCGTCGATCGAGACCGATACGCCTCCGAAATTGACTCCTGATCCCGGAACGTACGGCGTGGCAGGATCGGTCGTCGGAGGTGAAGTAACGGGGTTGGTCCCATCGGCATCGGTCGTCTCGACGCGAAACCCGATCGCACCCGTCGCGTCGACTTCAAAGGTCACGGCGAAATTCTTGCCGATATTGGGGCTACCTGGCGTCACGGATACCGCCCCGAACTGTGCCGTGCCGGTGTTCGCGCTAGGTGTGGACGCGACATAACTCTGGGAGCCAGGATTGGCGCGACCAAAAATATCCATTCCCAAATCGCTGGAAGATAGCTGGCGACTTTGGTCGACTTGAATCGTACGTTCACCGACCGAACCGCTATAAATAATCTTCCCTGCAGCGTCCTTCGAGTAAGGCACGACTTTGCCGTCATTGCCCGAGAACAAATACTGTCCGTTTCCGTCGGTCGTATTCGCGAGCCCCAACAAGGCCTCGCGCGTGCTCTTAAGCGCCGTTGACAACGTCTGGCGGTCAGAGTCGGATAGCGCGCCGCCAGCCTGGACGACCCGCGTCCGCGCCTCCTGCAACGCATTTTTGACGGCGTCCAACGCGTTGTTTTCCTGTCCCAGATTGGCTTTAGCCGTCTGACGATTCATCGCATACGTCGAGTTCATGCTCTGTGTCTGCGCGATCCCGATCGACAGTGCCGCTCCGAGCGGATCATCTGCTGGACTCAAGAACTTGCGGCCGCTGCCAATTTGTTCGACCAGGCGATTCATGTCGGATTCCTGGGCAAGAACGCCGCTCAGTCCGTTCGTGTACATCATCGTGGTGCTCAGACGCATGGTGCAGCTCCGTAATGCTTTTTAGTATCTTCAGTCAACGTTCTGATCAGCCGCGCAGGCCCAACAGCGTGTCAAAAATGGTGCTCGCCACATCGATGATGCGGGCGCTGGCCTGGTATTGCTCCTGGTACAGCGACAGGCTCACGTACTCTTCGTTCAGGTTTACGCCCGACACCGACTGCTGGGCAGCGGTCGTCTGCTTGACCAGGTTGACCTGCGCCGTGGCGGCCGTCTTGATCTGCTGCGTTTGCACGCCGACGGTGTTCACGACCTGCGCGAACATGTCGTTGATGCTCATCGTGTCGTGGCCCAGCACCTTGCTGGTCTGAAGCTGCGCCAGCTTCAGGGCGTTCTTGCCGTTGGCGTCGCCGCCTTCCAGGTCCGCGGCGGCTACCTTGTCGGGATCCGTGATTTTGACCGTGATGTCGCGGGCAGCGTCGCGCGTGGGCGACAGCGACCACTTGTCGCCGGCCTGGGGCGGGGCCTTGATGGTCAGCGTCACACCCATCTCGCTTTCGAGATTCAGCGTGGCGGTGGGCGGCGTGCCGGTAGCCGGGCCGTTGTAGACCTGTGAGCCTTCCGGCATGCGCACGACCTGGTAGTTGGTGCCGTCGAACGAGATCTCGTAGTCCTTGGCATTGATGTTCGCCAGGTCGGTGAACTCACCCGTGATCTGCGCGTTGCTCTTGTTCTGCGAGTTGGGCACGCCCTCGGGCGAACCGATGCCGAAGAAGTCCTCGCCCGGATTGCCACCCTGGTCCAGACCGGCTTTGTGCTGCTCGTTGAACGACAGCGCCAAGCCCACGGCCATCTGGCCGAGCTGATTCTGCATGACATCCAGCGACGAGGCGCGGAACTGCAGCAGGCCGCCCAGCTTGCCGCCGGTGATTTCGGTGTCGTTCATCTCGACCGCGATGGTCTTGCCGGTGCCCGCGGGCAGCGTGTAGGCAATGACCGTGCGGCCCGCGTCGGCCGCCGACGGCACCGCCTTCAGCGGGTAGAGCGTGTTGCCCGACAGCAGCGACTGGCCGCCCTTCGTGAGCGAGATGCTGATCTTGTCGCCCTGCTCGTAGGTCGTGATGCCGATGAGCTGGTTCAGCTCCATGACGGCCTGGTCGCGCTGGTCGAGCAGGTCATTGGGAGGGCTGCCGCCGGCCTTGCCGGTCGCAAGCGAAATCTGCTGGTTCAGGTCGTCGATACGGGTCAGGTAGCTGTTGACCTGATCGACCGTGGTGCTGATCTGGGTGTTCAGGCCTTCACGCTGCTTCTGCATTTCCTGGTAGGCCGAGCGGATCTGCGTGGTCAGGCTGTTGGCCTGACCGAGCAGGTCGGCGCGCGCGGCGGGATCCGCCGGCTTGCTGGCCACCGTGTTCATGCTGGTGAAGAAATTGGTCAGGCCCGGGGCGATGCCGACGGTGCGGTCGGAGAACAGATTGTTGATCTGCGAGACCTGGTCGAGCTGCGCCTGGAGCTGCGCGCCGCTGCCGGTCGCGCCGACGAGCTGCTTGTACAGGAAGCTGTCGTAGCTGCGCACGACGGTGTCGACCTGGACGCCGCGGCCGATGTAGCCGTTGGCGGTCGCTTGCGCGCCCGCCGTCGAGGTCATGACGCGCTGGCGGTTGTAGCCGACCGTGGTGGCATTGTTGATGTTGTGGCCGGTGGTGGCCAGGCCGGCTTGCGCCGCATTCAACCCGCCCAATGCCGTTTTGTACAAATTCATGCTGACAATGCCCCGTATGTAACCGCAGCTGTTATCTCTGGATACCCCGTTTACGGCAGGAGATCACCCAAATTTAGAGTCCTTCCAACATCCGGCGCGAATTTTCCACGTTGGATGCCGCGCCCCGGAGCTGGCCCATGATGCCGATGAGCTTCTGGGCGTAACGCGGGTCCGTCGCGTAGCCCGCGTCCTGGATCCGGCGGGCCGCCTCGACCTCGTTGCGGGCCGTCGTCACGCTCTCGTAGCGCGGGCTGTTGCCGATCAGGCGGGCGTAGTCGGCGAACGATTCCTCGTACGACGCATAGGCCCGGAACGGCTGCGTCACCTTGCGGGCGACGCCGTCTTCGTATTCGGTGGTCAGCACGTTGACGACCTTGCCCTTCCAGCTCGGGCCGGCCTTGATGCCGAACAGGTTGAAGCTGGTGCTGCCGTCCTCGTGCTTGATTTCACGCTTGCCCCAGCCGGACTCCAGCGCCGCCTGGCCCATGATGAGACGGGCCGGCACGCCGCTCTGCTGAGACGCCAGGTTGGCGGCGCGCGACATCCTGGACACGAAGTCGACCACGTGGCCGGGCGCGCCTTCGGCGGCGGCCAGCGCACGGTCGGCCGGCCGGTTGTTGCGCATCACATTCAGCAGCGCCGAGACTTCACGCGAGCCGCCGGTCTGGAAGTCCAGATCGCCGCCCTGCCCGATGCGCTTGACCGCTGCCTCAGAAATCTCGCCGGGCTTGCCCTGCTGCATCTGCGCCAGGATGGCCTGGGACAGACCAATGCCGGGCGAGGCCAGGTGCAGGGCCAGTTGCTCGTCCGCCATGGACTGCAGCATCTGCGTCTGCTGCGAGTCGAACAGGCCTTCCTTGGGCGTGGCCTCGCGCATGCGCTTGACCATCATCTGCAGGAACAGCGCCTCGAACTGCTTGGCGACCTGTTTCTGCTGCTCGGTGCCGGCGGGATCCTGCTTGACGTCGCGCTTCAGGTCCGACAGGCGGCCCATGTCAAAGACCGAATCCTGCCGGGTGTTGGTACGTCCCGCGTCGCTGGTATAAGCCATGGCCGTCAGATGATTTCAAGTTCGGCGCGCAAGGCGCCAGCGGTCTTCATGGCCTGCAGGATGGCCAGCAGGTCCTGCGGCGTGGCGCCCAGGGCGTTCAGGCCCTTGACCACGTCGGCCAGGTTGGCGCTGGTGCTCACGCGCTGCAGCGAGCCGTTGTCCTGGCGCACTTCGATCTGGGTGTTGGGCACCACCACCGTCTGGCCTTGCGTGAACGGCGTGTCCGGCTGGAACACCTCGTTCTGGCGGTTGATGATGACGGACAGGTTGCCGTGCGCCACGGCGGCCTCTTCGATCATGACAGTGCGGTTCATGACGACCGAGCCGGTGCGGGCGTTGATGATGACCTTGGCGACGGTGGGTGCGCGCGTGACCTGCAGGTCTTCCATCTGCGACAGGAAGCGGGCCTGCGAGCCCTGCTCCATGGGCGTGCGCACCTGGATGACGCGGCCGTCCAGCGCCGTGGCAGTACCCTGCCCGAACTGGCGGTTCAGGGCCGTCGCCACGTTCTGCGCGGTGCCGAAGTCGGTATTGTTCAGTTCGACATGCACGTAGCCGTCGCGCGCGAACGTGGTGGGCACGCCGCGTTCGATGATGGCGCCCGCGCTGATGCGGCCGCCGTTCAGCTGATTGATCTGCACGCTGGAACCGCCCGAGGATGCACCGGCGCCGCCGACCAGGATGTTGCCCTGAGCAATGGCGTAGACCTGGCTGTCCGCGCCCTTGAGCGGCGTCATCAGCAGTGTGCCGCCGCGCAGGCTCTTGGCGTTACCCATCGAGGACACCACCACATCCAGCGTCTGGCCGGGCCGCGCGAACGCGGGCAAGGTGGTCGTGACCATGACCGCGGCCACGTTCTTCAACTGCATGTTGCTGCCGGCGGGCACCGTGATGCCCAGCTGCGACAGCATGTTGGTCAGGCTTTGCTGCGTGAAAGGCGTCTGGCGCACCTGATCGCCGCTGCCGTCCAGGCCCACGACCAGGCCGTAGCCGATGAGCTGGTTGCCCCGGACGCCCTGGATGCTTGCCAGATCCTTGAGCCGTTCGGCGTGCGCCGCGCCGGCGCCCGCGGCCAGCCCGACGGCCACGCACACCCGCGCCAACAGGGACAGCAAGGTGGATATCGGAGTCTGTTGTTTCATGATTTAGAACGGCGAAGCGATCAGGAAGAAGCGTTGCAGCCAGCCCATGGTCTGGACTTCGTCCATGACGCCCTTGCTGCGGTATTCGATGCGCGCGTCGGCCACTTGCGTGGACGACACGGTATTCGTGCCCGTGATGGAGCGCGGATCGACCACGCCGGCAAAGCGCACGTACTCGCTGCCGCGATTGATGGCGATCTGCTTTTCGCCGGCGACCTGCAGGTTGCCGTTGGACATCACGCCCACCACCGTGGTGGTGATGGTGCCGGTGAAGGCGTTGTTGGCGCTGCTGTCGCCCTTGCCCTGCGACACGTTGCCGCCATTGGCCTCGGTGTTCAGATTGGCGTTTGCCCAGCTGTCCATGAAGGACGGCGCCGCCGCAATGCCCAGCGTGGCCGAGCCCGTGCGGTTGGTGTTCGTCGCCACGTTCTTGGACGCGTTGGTGCGTTCGTTCAGCACGATGGTGACGATGTCGCCCACATTGCGCGGCCGGCGATCTTCGAACAGCGGGTAATTGCCGTAGGTCGTGGGCTGGTAAATGGAGCCCGTGGGCTGCGCCATCGGCATCGGCGGCGGCGGCGGAGCCGCCGTCGTCGGCCCGGTCACGATGGGTTCGGGCGGGATCATGGCGCAACCAGCCGCCAGCAGAGCCAGCGCAGACGCAAGTACCAGGCGCAGGACAGACATGAGCATCACAGTTGGGTCAGGCGGGCCAGCATTTCGTCCGACGTCTTGACGGCCTTGCTGTTCATTTCGTAAGCGCGCTGCGTCGTGATCATGTTGACCAGTTCTTCAGCGACGTTGACGTTGGAGGTCTCGACGTACTTCTGCATGATCGAGCCCGCGCCGTCCACACCGGGCTGCAGCAGGTTCGCCGGACCCGACGAGTCGGTTTCCAGGTACAGGTTTTCGCCGATGCTTTGCAGGCCGGTCGGGTTGATGAAGGTGGCGATCTGCAGCTGGCCGATCTGCACGTTGATGCCGGCGGCGCCGGGCTGCGTCACCGAAACCATGCCGTCGGTGCCGATGGTGATGGACAGCGCGTTGTCCGGCACGTTGATCGGCGGCTGGATGACATAGCCGCTGACGGTCACGAGCTGGCCGTTCTGGTCGCGCTGCAGGGCGCCGTCACGCGTGTAGGCCTGCGTGCCGTCGGGCAGTTCGACCGGCAGGAAGCCGCGGCCGTTGATCGCCACGTCCATCTCGCTGCCGGTGTTGTTCAGGTTGCCGTCCGAGTGGATGCGCTCGGTGGCGGCCACGCGCGCGCCGGTGCCCAGCTGCAGGCCGGACGGCAATTGCGTGGCATCGCCCACCTGGGCGCCGGGCTGGCGCAGCGTCTGGTACATCAGGTCCTGGAACACGGCACGGCCGCGCTTGAACCCGTTGGTGGAGACGTTGGCCAAGTTGTTGGAAATCACGTCCATGGAGGTCTGCTGACCTTCCAGGCCCGTCTTGGCGATCCACAGCGAACGCATCATGATGAAAGACTCCGGTGCCGCGGCCTGGCCGCGAACTAAATGTTATTTAAATCAGGCGCTGACGGACAGAATGCCGTTGGCGCGTTCCGCGTTGCGGTCCGACTGCTGAATCACCTGCATCTGCTGCTCGAAGCGGCGGGCGTTTTCGATCATGCCGACCATCGACGCCATGGGATTGGTGTTGCTGCCTTCCAGCACGCCCGACAACAGGCGCAGGCCGGGATCGGCGGGCACCGGCGGCGCGGGCTGGCCGTTGACCGGCGCCATGCGGAAGACGCCGTCGTCGCCGTGCACCAGCTGATTGTTGTCCGGATTGACGAGCTTGAGCCGGCCCAGATTCAGGATGTTGTTCGGACCGTCGCCGGCGCCCAGCGCCGTGATGGTGCCGTCCGACGTGATGGTCAGCGCGGCCTGGTCGGGCACGTCGATGGGTCCGCCCTGGTCCGACAGGACCGGCTGGCCCAGCGACGTCTGCAACAAGCCGTTGATGCCAACCTGCAGGCTGCCGGCGCGGGTATAGGCTTCGCCCTGCGGCGTCTGCACCGCGATCCAGCCGTTTTCGCTGGACAGCGCCACGTCCAGGTCGCGGCCTGTGGTTTGCATGGTGCCCATCTGGAAGCTGTTGCCGGGCGTGGACGCCACCGTCGAAACGCGCGTGGGCAGGCTCAACCCGTCCGTCACGGGAACCGAGCGGTACATCGCGATCTGCTCGCGAAAGCCCGCCGTGTTCACGTTGGCCATGTTGTTGGAGAGCGCGGCCTGATGCTCCGTGATCCGCGCTGCGCCATTCATGGCGGTGTAGATGATTCTATCCATTGCCTATTCCGTCGGTGTCGTCGCGTGCCCAGCGGGCATTACTTCAGGTTCATCAGGACTTGCATGATTTCGTCCTGGGTCTTGATGGTCTGCGAATTGGCCTGGTAGGTGCGCTGGGCAATGATCATGTTGACCAATTCGCGGCTCATGTCCACGTTGGACGCTTCGGTCGCCTGACCGACCACCGTCGACATGCTGTTGGTGCCGGGCTGGCCCAGGATCGGCTGGCCGGAGGCCGCCGTTTCCTTCCAGGCGTTGTTGCCCACGGGCTGCAGGCCCTGCAGGTTCGAGAAGTCGGCCAGGACCAGCGTGCCCACGATCTGGGTTTCGCCGTTGGTGTAGCTGGCGACCAGGCTGCCGTCGCTGCTGATGTTGATGCCGCTGAACTCACCGGACGTGTAGCCGTCGGGCTTGGCGATCAGCTTGTAGTTGCTGCCGTACTGGGTGGTGCCGGTGTAGTTGATTGCGACGTTCAGCGGATCGGCGGGGGTGGTCGTGCCGCCGGGCTGCGCGAAAGTCAGGTTCACGATCGGCGCGCTGGTCAGCGTGCCGGCGTTATTGAACGTGAACTGCTTGGGGGTGCCCCAGATACCGCCGGCTTCCGTTGTGGGCGACATCGCCTGGCCATCCATCGTGTAGTACACGTCGTACACGCTGGTGCCGCCCGTCGCCTCACGCTTCACAAAATACTGCATGACCTGGTGCGAGTTGCCCAGGGAGTCGAACACCGTCATGGGCGAGGCGTTCGTGTAGGTGCTGGAGATCTTGGGATCGAACGGCTTGCCGATTTCGGTGACGGCGGCTGTGTATTCGACAATCCCGGGTATGTCCGACAAATCATCCGTAGAGACGTCTCCCGCGCCTACTGTAATGGTAATAGTTCCATCAGTGATCGTGGCGCCTGACGTCAGCTGAACATCATTGTCGTCGAAGATCTCGACTCCATCGGGGGTGCGAACGAACGTATAAGCGTCACTACCCAACGTGAACGACCCGGGGACTTCCGACGACGTCTCGGTGTTGACCTGATAAATGACCTTGGCGTTGGCGTCCAGGTTGGCCACGGTGGTGGCGCTGGTCGTCGCCTGCGGCGCGACGTTGGCCGTCGGCAGTTGCAGTTCGACCGGGTTGGCACCGATGGCGCCGGCCGGGTAGCCGGTCAGGCGATAGCCCTGCGCGTTCACGATGAAGTTGTTCTTGTCGACGAGGAACTCGCCGTTGCGCGTGTACATGACCGAACCGCTCTGGTCGGTCACGCGGAACATGCCCTTGGCGCCGTCGATGGCGATATCGTATTCGCCGCCGCCGCCCGTCACGGAACCAACCGTGAAGCGCTGGTTGATGGCCGAGACCTTGACGCCCAGGCCCACGCGCGAGCTGGCGTAGACGTCAGCGAACGATGCGGTTGCCGACTTGAAGCCGACGGTGCCCGAGTTGGCGATGTTGTTGCCGATGACGTCCAGGTTCTGCGCAGCGGCGTTCAAGCCGCTCAATCCTTGTCCGAAGCCCATGTTTACTCTCGCTAATCTTTAGTGGAAAAGCCGTCGCCCGTGCGCCGGCACCAATTCATGTCCGCCCGTTCAGGCGCCGATCACCTTGCGCACGTCCAGCATGCTGGTCTGGCCGTCCAGGCCCAGATCCAGACGCAGGCCGTTGGTGGAGTACGCCACGCTCTTGACTTGCCCGTAGCTCAACACTTCCGAGTTCACCTTCGCGCCCTCGGCGTCGGTCGCCAGCACGGACACGTTGTACGCACCCGCTTCCAGCGCCACGCCGGCGTCGTTCTTGCCGTCCCATTCCAGCGTGTACACGCCGTTCTTCTGCTCGCCCAGTTCGATGGTGCGCACGACCGCGCCGTTCGAATCCGAAATGCGGACCTGGACCTTGGCGGCGTCGCCCTGCAGATCCAGACCGTAGGGCGTGACCACGCGGTCCGCCGGATTGGCGCTGTCGACGCCGACCTTGACCTTCGTGCCCGGGATCAGGACGCCCTTGCCGATCATCGACACGGCGTTCATCGACTGGGACACGTCGATCTGGCCGCTGATGGCCAGCATGGTGTTCTTCAGGTTGGTGATGCCTTCCACCGTGGAGATCTGCGCCAGTTGCGACGTCAGCTCCGCGTTCTGCATCGGGTTCAGCGGATCCTGGTTCTTGAGCTGCGTGACCAGCAGCTTCAGGAACTGGTCCTGCAGGCCTTGCGCGGTGCTCGCGCTGTTGGCGCCGGTTTGCGCCAGGCCCATGGCCGTGGTGCTCGTGTTTTGATCGACGGTCGTCATGGATAGACTCTGGCTGGAAATTAGGATTGACCGATGGTCAGCGTCTTCTGCATCAACGCCTTGGCGGTGTTGAGGACCTCGACGTTGGCCTGGTAGGACCGCGATGCCGCGATCATGTTGACCGTTTCGGCCACCGGATCGACGTTGGGCATGCTGATGTAGCCCTGCGCGTCAGCCAGGGGGTGCTTGGGGTCATAGACCATCTTCAGGGGCGACTGGTCCTGGACCACGCCGGCCACGCGAACGCCGCCGATCTCCTGGCCCAGCGCCTGGCCCGCGGCCGGGTTGACCTGGAACACGACCTGGCGGGCGCGGTAGGGCTGGCCATCCGGACCGACCACGCTGTCGGCGTTGGCCATGTTGCTGGCCGCCACGTTCATGCGCTGCGACTGCGCGCTCAATGCCGAACCGGCGATATCGAAAATGCTCAACAAGGACATTGCCTGTTGCTCCCTTTAAAGATCAATCCTGGATGGCGGTCTGCAGCCCGCGGATGCGGCTGGAGATGAGCTGCATCGTGCTCTGGTAATGCAGGGTGTTGTCGGCGAACTGCACGCGCTCGATGTCCATGTCTACCGTGTTGCCGTCCATGCTGGGCTGGTACGGCAGGCGGTAAAGCAGATCCGTCGGGCCTTGCGACACGGCCTTGGCCGGAATGTGGCGGGCCGACGTCAGCTTGAGCGACGTGTCGGGCAGGCGCATCGTGCCTTCCATGGCGCTTTGCATCGCGGCCTTGAAGTCGATGTCGCGCGCCTTGTAGTTGGGCGTGTCGGCGTTGGCGATGTTCGAGGAAAGCACTTCCTGGCGCTGTGCGCGCAGTGACAAAGCCTGCTGGTAGAACCGGAAATCTTCGTTGAGCCTGTCGAGCATCGTGGCGCCTTGAATTCGTTGCAAATCAGATAAAGCAGGGACGCCGGACGCACCGTTATCCCATTGGATGACGGCATGATAGGGGCCGGACCTGTAACACAATCAGCCAAATAACCCGTCATTTCTCATCCAATTCGCGTATTGCCGAAAGCCGCCCACTTCTACAATTCATCCATCATGAAAATGTCCGCAAGACTCCTTTTCGCACGCGCCGGCATCGCCGCCCTGCTCCTGGCCTCGGCAAGTGCCGTCCAGGCACAGGCCGCGGCCACCCAGGCCCCGGAAGCGATCATCATTGCGGCGCAGACCTATCTGCAGGAACAACTGGCCTCCCTGCCCGGCGAGGCGTCCATCGCCATCGACCCGCCGCGCACCGATCGCCTGGCGCCCTGCGACGACCTGGCTCCCTTCCTGCCGTCCGGCATGAAACTGCGGTCCCGCATGACCGTCGGCGTGCGCTGCAACACGCCCAAGGGCTGGACCGCCTACGTGCAGGCGTCCGTCAGCGTGGCCGGCCACTATTACGTGGCCTCGCGCCTGATCGCCGCCGGCCAGGCCCTGACCCCGGCGGATCTGGACGCCCGCGAGGGCGATCTGGTCTCCCTGCCCCCGGGCGCCATCACCGACCCGCAGGCCGTGGCCGGCATGACCGCCGCGTTCCGCATCAACGCAGGCCAGCCGATCCGCAGCTCGTCGCTGCGCAACGCCCAGTCGGTGCAGCGCGGCACGAACGTGCGGATCAACGCGCGCGGCAACGGTTTCATGGTCAGCAGCGAGGGCGAAGCCATGGGCAACGCGGCCCCCGGCGCCGTGGTCCAGGTCCGCACTGCGGGCGGCCAGGTGGTCAGCGGGGTCGTGCGCAACGCCACCCTGGTGGAAATTCAGCTATAGATAATGTTACAAATCGCGTTGCGCCTGGCTCGCATATACCCTAAAGTTCCTCCGGCCCTTGTCGTTACAGAGACATAAGTAGGCGGATCCGTCGCAAACCGACCCAGAACGCCCTGCGGAGAAAACCTTGAAAATCAATTCGACCACCAACCGGCCCCTGGCGGCCGATGCCGTCGGTGCCCGCGCCGAGTCCGCGGTCAGTCAAGCCTATGGCGCCAGCAGCGCCACCGGTTCGAGCAGCTCGCAAGTCGCGCTGAGCTCGGCGTCGCGCAAGATGCTGGCCATGCAGGACGGCTCGAACGACATCAACGTCGAGCGTGTCGCCGCCATCCGCGCCGCGATCGCCTCCGGCCAGCTCAAGATCGACACCGGCCGTATCGCCGACAGCCTGATCGCCAGCGCCCGAGACCTGCTGAAATAGCCCGTTCCTTCTCTCTATTGAGCCGTCTGTCATGAGCCTCGTCGATTCCCTGCAATCCTGCATGAAGCAGGAAGACACCCTGATCTCCGAGTTCTCCTCGATCCTCGAGGAAGAAACCGAGGTCCTGGTCAGCCAGGGCAGCGTCGAGGCGCTGAACCAGATCACCGAGCGCAAGCGCGGCATCGCGCAGCAGCTGGTCGACCTGAGCCAGACGCGCGACAACCTGCTCACCGAAATCGGCCTGCCCGCGGGCCACGTCGGCACCGAACAAGCCGCGGCGCAATATCCCCAGCTGTCCGGCGTGTGGCAGGCCCTGCTGACCAAGTCGGCCTCCGCCAGCGAAATCAACATGCGCAACGGCGCCCTGATCGACGTGCATCTGCGCTACACCCAGCAGTCGCTGGATGCCCTGCGCAACGTCGGCGTCGGCAGCGCCTCCACGTATGACGCCCAGGGCCGCGGCGCCCGCAGCGCCCCGGGACGCCGGCCGATCGTGGCGGGGTAAAGCCCCCGGATCTCGGTCCCAAAAAAAAACGGCGTGCATGGCACGCCGTTTTTCATTTGTCCACCAGAAGGGGTTTGCGGCCTCAGGCCCCGCCCGTCATCTCCAGCAGCGCAAACATCTTCAGCAGCGCCACCGGCAGCATCTTGCCCGACAGCTTGCGTTCGGTGCCCACGATGCCCGACAGCGGCCCGCGCACGACGTCGGCCGCCGGCGAATGGGCCAGCTGCCAGCAGGCGGCGCCAAGCTGCCCGGCCATGAGCGACTGGCGCGCCAGCGTGTGAGCGCCATCGACGGCGGGCAGCGCCTGCCAGGCATTGGCCATGTAACGGAAGGCCGCCTTGGCCTCGTCCTGCAGCACCAGCCAGCGCGCGACCGTCGCCGCGTCCGCCTGCGAAGCCGGCAGGTTCGTGGCGCCAAACAACTGGCCCGCGACCTCGCCGGTGACCGTGTCGATCAGCCGCGCACAGATGAGGCGAACACTGGCGCCCTGCCCCTTGCCCGGCAACACGACTTCGGTGCCGGAGGCCCACAGCGCCAGCGGCGCGGTCTTGCTGCCGGACGCCGGGCGCAGGCCCGGCATGTCGCCGGGCTGGCCCACGGGCAGGTAGCCCACGCTCTTGCCGACGGCATTCAGGTTGGTCGGACATTCGTCCTGGATCACGCGCGTGCCACCCGCGCAACGCGCCACCCAGGACACGCCCTGCTCGCTCAACGGCTGCCACAGCGCGACCGTGCCGGCCTCCAGCATATGGATCAGCGGCACGGAATGCAGGCGCTCGCCCAGCCACTGCACACGGGCCTGCAACGCGGCCGCCGGATCCGGCTGGGCCGGCGCGGCGGGCGAAAAAGAGGTCAACATGCCATGCGGCAGCACGAGCTGCTGCGCGGGCGAGGCCAGCGCGGCGCCGCGATCGCTCATCAACAACGCGCCCAGCAGCGCGCCGCCGGGCAAGGCCTCGCCTTTCATGGCGGTCTTGCCGTGCATCACGAGCAGGTTGCGATTGCAGACAGCGGAAAACTCGCGGCGCACCATCGCCAGCGGCTCGTCGCCCAGCGCGGCCAGGCTGGCGCCCGCACCGTCGCTGACGTACTCGCGCCAGGCGCTGCGCGCTTGCAGGCACGCCGGGTCGCTGTCCAGCCACGAAATGGTGTCATCCAGGCTCTGCGCCGCGGCGATCGACCCCGCACCGCCCTGCTGCGGCAGGATGGCCGAGGCCAGCAGCTGGCGGCGGCGCGCCGGGTCCACGGCGTCCGGCTCGCGCGACGACGACACCAGCGACGCCAGATCGGCCTCGCTTGGCGTGTACAGCGCGCGGGCGCGCTCCACCATCGAGAAGGCGCGATCGATCAGCACGTCCGCACGGGCCAGTTCCATGTGCTCGGGCACCTTCTGACCGACGGACATGTAATGGATCGGCAGACGGTGGCGGATGGCGGTGTCCAGCGCCGCGCCCAGGCGGGTAGCTTCGTCCAGCTTGGTGATGATGCAGCCAGCGACGTCCTCGCCGACCCCATTGCGATAGGCGTGCGCCACCTCGTCCAGCGTGTCGCCCTGGC
This sequence comes from Achromobacter spanius, assembly GCF_002966795.1. Taxonomy (GTDB): domain Bacteria; phylum Pseudomonadota; class Gammaproteobacteria; order Burkholderiales; family Burkholderiaceae_B; genus Achromobacter; species Achromobacter spanius_D. The sequence goes on along the minus strand of NZ_CP023270.1, from coordinate 2,512,727 downwards.
TGGCCGCATTGAGCACCAGCAGCCGGCGAACGGGCTTGCCCGCGTTGCACAGCATCGACGCCTGCTCGGCCACCAGGCGGTCGCGCTGGCTGATGCCGGTGGTGTCGATCAGCACGATCTTGCGGTTGCCCAGTTCAGCCAGGATGCGGCGCAGCTCGCCGGCATCGCGCACCGAGTGCGCCGGCACGCCCATCAGGCGGCCGTAGATCTGCAATTGTTCCAGCGCGCCGATCCGGAACAGGTCGGTCGTCAGCATGGCGACCTGCTCGCGCCCTTCGCGGGCCACGCAGCGGGCGGCCAGCTTGGCCAGCGTCGTGGTCTTGCCCACGCCGGTCGGACCGACCAGCGCGTACACGCCGCCGGCCAGGAATTCGTCTTCGGAACGCACCACCGGCAGGTGGGTCACGAGTTCATTTCGCGCCCAGCTCAGCGCCGCCTCGGTGGAGAGGCCTTGCGGCAGGCGCTCGACCAGCGTGCGGACCAGCTTGGTGCTGAAACCGGCGTCCAGCAGGCTACGGAACAGCGCGGCGCCAGCCGGCTCGCGGCCCGGACCCTGGCGGCCCCCCCACAGCAGGCCGTCCATGCGGCTTTCCATCGCGCCGCGCAAGGCGCTGATTGCGTCCTGCAGACCAGCGGCGGTATCGGCCGGCAGATTCGCGGGCGGCAGGCCCTGCGGCGGACGCACAGGCGCATCGGGCGTGCGGCCCATGGGCGGTGCGGCATGCCGCGTGGCAGGTTGCGCCGGCGCTGCCGGCGGCATGGCGGGCGCTTGCACGGGTGCGAACGCTTGCGGGGATGCGGGCGCCTGCACCGGTGCGGGCGGCGCGGCGTAACCTTGCGGCGCGCGATAGGCGGTGGCGGGCGCGGCGGCCATGGCGGCGGCGGGCGCAGACGCAGTGGCCATGCGCTCGGGCATGGCGGGAGGCGGCGTCATCCGGACAGCCGGCGCAAGCGGCGGCAGCTCGACGCGTACCGGTGCGGCCGGCTGAGGTGTGGCCGGCATAGGTGCGGCCGGCTGAGGTGCGGCCGGCATAGCGGCGACCGGCGACGGTGCAACCGGAACCGGCTGCGGCGCAGCGGGTGTGAATTCTGCCGGCGACGGTTCAATCTCCGGCTGGGCCGACGCCGCGTACGCGGACTGGTAGGCGGCAATGGATCGCGCCGGCGGCGCATAGGCCGGCGCTTCGCGCGGCGGGGTCTGCTGCTGCGGCGCGTCGTCAAAGGCGCCGTCGACAGTGGCCAGCACCTCGATGCCGCCGTCGACACTGCGGTTCGACACGATCAGCGCGTCCGGCCCCAAGGCCTCGCGCACCTGACGCATCACGTCACGGGTGTTTGCCCCGTAGAAGCGGCTGATTTTCATTGCCCATTGCTCCCGCCGATCAGCGCCGTCACGCGGACGATGCGCTCATCGGGAATTTCCGTATTCGACAAAACGCCCAACTGCGGCAGATGGTGGCGCAGGAAGCGCGACAGCGGCGCACGCAGCACCGGCGACACCAGCAGCACCGGCGCATTGCCCTGCGATTCCTGCCGTTCGACCGCCGCCTGCGCCTCACGCAGCAGCGTATCGGCCAGGCCCGGCTCCAGGCCGCCGCTGGTCGTCATGGCCTGCGACAGCACGCGTTCCAGCTTCACATCCAGGCCGATCACCCGCAGCTCGCCCTCGCCGGGGAACCATTGCTGCGTGATGGCGCGGCCAAGCGCGCGGCGCGTCAGCGCGATCAGTTCGTTGATGTCCGGCTGCCCGCCCGACCCGGCGGCCATCGCGGCCAGGCGCGGACCGTGCTCGGACAGCGTGTCGATGATGGTGCGCATGTCGCGGATCGGCACTTCTTCCGACAGCAGGCCCTGCAGCACCTTCTGCAGCGCGGTGAGCGACAGCGTCTTGGGCACCAGGTCCTCGACCAGCTTGGGTGCGTCGCGGCCGATGCGGTCGAGCAGCTGCTGCACTTCCTGGCGGCCCAGCAGGTTCGAGCCATGGCGGTGCATCAGGTGATTCAGGTGGGTGGCCACGACCGTGCCCGCATCCACCACCGTGTAACCGGCCACCTGCGCCTGATCGCGCAGCGAACTGTCGATCCACAGCGCCGGCAGGCCGAACGCCGGATCGGTCGTTGGCGTGCCCTTGATCTGCATGGTCACGCCGCCCGGGTCGATGGCCAGCCACTGGCCGGGCATCGCGACGCCGTTGCCCACTTCCACGCCCGACAGCAGGATGCGGTAATCGTTGGGCTTGAGTTCCAGGTTGTCGCGGATGTGCACCACGGGCGGCAAAAAGCCCACGTCCTGGGCAAACTTCTTGCGCAGGCTGCGGATGCGGTGCAGCAGTTCGCCGTTCTGGGCATGATCCACCAGCGGAATCAGGCGGTAGCCCACTTCCAGCCCCAACTGGTCCACCATCGACACGTCTTCCCAGCTTGCCTCGGCAGCGGCGGCCTGCGCCTGGGTGATCGCCTGCGGCGGTATCTCCTCGGCGGCCACGGCGGCGGCCTTCTTGCGTTTGAGCAGCGCCCAGCCGCCCCAGCCCAGCGCGCCGGCCAGCGTCAGGAACGCGATGTGGGGCATGTTGGGGATGAGACCCATGATGCCGATGATGCCGGCGGTCAGGAACAGCACGCTCGGATTGGAAAAGAGCTGGCTGATGATCTGCTGGCCGATGTCCTGGTCGGTCGACACGCGCGACACGACCACACCGGCGGCGGTGGAGATCACCAGCGCGGGGATTTGGGCGACCAGGCCGTCACCGATGGTCAGCAGCGTGTAGACGCGGCCGGCTTCGCCCATGGACATGTCGTGCTGCGCCACACCGACGACCAGGCCGCCGATGACGTTGATCGCCATGATCAGGAGGCCGGCGATCGCGTCGCCGCGCACGAACTTGGAGGCGCCGTCCATCGAGCCGAAGAAGTCCGACTCCTGCGACACTTCCGCGCGGCGCTTGCGCGCTTCGTCTTCGCCGATCAGGCCGGCGTTCAGGTCCGCGTCGATCGCCATCTGCTTGCCGGGCATGGCGTCCAGGGTGAAGCGCGCGCCCACTTCGGCAATACGGCCCGCACCCTTGGTGATGACGATGAAGTTGATGATGGTCAGGATGATGAAGACGATGATCCCGACGGCGAAGTTGCCGCCCACCAGGAAGTGGCCGAAGGCCTCGATCACCTTGCCCGCGGCGTCCGGACCCGTGTGACCGTGCAGCAGCACGACCCGGGTGGACGCGACGTTCAGCGACAGGCGCAGCAGCGTGGCGAACAGCAGCACGGCCGGGAACGCGGCAAAGTCCAGCGGCTTGCGCGTGAACATGGCCACCAGCAGGATCATCACGGACAACGCGATGTTGAAGGTGAACAGCAGGTCCAAGAGGAACGTGGGCAGGGGCAGCACCATCATGCCCAGCACCATCACGATCAGGATGGGACCCGCCAGCAGCCGCGCGTGCGTGCCGCCGTTATTCTTCAACATGGTGAGCAGTGCGCTCATTCCTTAAACTCCTTGTCCTGCGGTTTTAGCCTGCGGGTCCAGTTCGGCTGGCACGTTCAGTTTCGTGGGGGCCGAGGGTTCAAGCCCCCAGCCCGAGCGCCAGGATCGTAGCTGGAAAACCCATGCCAGCACTTCCGCCACCGCGGTATACAGCTCGGCCGGGATTTCTTGCCCCAGCTCGACGTGTTGATGCAGGGCGCGCGCCAGCGGCGGCGCCTCCAATGTGGGAATCTTGTTCTCGGCGGCCAGTTCGCGGATCTTCGCGGCGATCAGGCCCGTGCCCTTGGCCAGCACGCGCGGCGCGCCGCCCTTCGATTCGTCGTACTTCAGCGCCACCGCATAGTGCGTCGGGTTGGTCACGACGACGTCGGCGTTCGGCACGTCGGACATCATGCGCCGGCGGGCCGCCTGACGCTGCTGCTGCCGGATGCGCGCCTTCACGTGCGGATCGCCTTCGCTTTCCTTGTGCTCCTGGCGCACGTCTTCCTTGGACATCCGCAGCTTCTTCAAGTGGCTCCAGATCTGCCAGGGCACGTCCAGCATGACGATGATGAGCAGCGACGCCACGATGAACGCGCAGCACATCGCGACCAGGCTCAGCGCCTTGGTCAGCGCGGCCGACGGCGCCACGTGCATCAGCCCCATCATGTCGTCGTGGTAGCGCCAGATGACCCAGACCGCCACGCCGCCGACCAGCATCGCCTTGGCCAGCGCCTTGATCAGCTCCACCACCGTCTGCGACGAGAACATGCGCTTCAAGCCGGCCAGCGGGCTGAGCTTCGAAAAATTGGGCGTCAGCGGCTTGGTCGAAATCACCAGGCCGCCCAGCACCACGCTCGACAGCACCGCCACCACCGCCAGCAGACCGAAGATCGGCAGCAGCACCATCAGCGCATGGCCGAACCCGCTGACCGCCTGCTCGACCATGACCCCGGGATCCAGCGCCACGCGCTGATCGAAGGCCAGCCCACTGCGCAGCACGCCGCTCAGGCCCGTGTACAGCGATCCGCCGCTCGCCCAGATCGCGGCGACACCGACGGCCAGCATCATGAACGTGCCCAGTTCCCGGGAACGCGCAATCTGCCCCTCCTCGCGCGCCTTTTCCAGGCGCCTGGGAGAGGCGGCTTCGGTTTTCTCGAGGTCGCTTTCTTCGGACATGCTCTACGGGATCGTTGCGGCTTGCTGACGTGGAATGCAAGCCGCCCGCCGAGATTCTAGGAGGCGCCGGGGGTTGGCGATATGCCAAGAAGCGGGGGGAAAGCGGCGCTATTCCCGGATGCGCCGCCGGCTGCCAGGCACCGCCCCATCAACCCGCCGCCCGCGCCACGCGACCGCCGGGGGCCTGTGCGTCCAGAATGGCCTGGAAGCGCGCGTAATCCAGCCCGATGCGCACGGCGCCCCAGTGTTCCGGCCCCAGATAAATGGGCAGGGAAATATCGTTGACGATCTCGCCGGTATCACGCGAATACGTCTGGAACAACTGCGCACCCCTGTTGGCGGCGAGCCGCGCGCCCACCGGATCGTCAAAGATCCGCTTGTTGCGCACCCGGACGATGTCGACCTTCGGATCGCCGGTCGGGGCCTGCGAAAACCGGCTGTTGTGGGCGGGCGCGTAGCCCCGGTTGTCCACCAGGATCGTGTAGATGGCGCCCGGCACGGCCTCCAGCACGCTGTCGAGCAGGCGCGTCAGCGGTTCGTCGATGGCCCGGTCATACGCCGTGTGATAGCGCGGCGGCTCGCTGCCGGGGATGCGCTGATAGTGGCGATCGAACACGTCCACGCCGCGCCGTCGGGCATCGTGCAGCAGCCCGGCCGCCGCATCGGCAAACGCCTCCAGCGACGCCGACAGGCTGTCGAACGCGGTATCGCCCGTACGCATGTCGGCCAGCACCTCCTGCACGCTTTCCGTCTGGCGGCGGATGCGGTCGATCTCGCCCGACATGCTGCCCACCCGCTCCAGCACGTCCGCGCTCAGCGCCGCGATGCGTCCCACCTCCTGGCTCATGCCGTGATTGGTCGCGTCGACCTCGCCGATCGCCTGAACCACTTCGCCCACCTGCCGGTTCATGCTGTCGAAGTCGCGCACGAAGCGCTCGAATCCGCCACAGGTGCGGTTCAGCACCGCGCCCGACGCGTCCACATCCTCGCGCAGCGTGCCGGTCTGGCGCTGGGTGGACTCGACGAGGCCCAGCATCTCGGACGTGTGGCGGCCGATATCGCCGGTGGCGGTGTTGACGCGCTCGGCGAGACGGCCGACCTCGCTGGCCACCACCGCGAAGCCGCGGCCTGCATCCCCTGCCCGGGCCGCCTCGACACCCGCGTTCAACGCCAGCAGCTGCGTCTGCAGCGCAATGCCCTTGATCGCCTTGCTGATGTCGCCCACCGAGTGCGCGCGGGCAGCCAACTGTCCCACCACTTCGGTGAACGCCGCCATCTCGCGCGTCATGCGGTCGACGCGCGCCTTGACCTCGGTGAGTTCGGCCAGCGCCTGCTGCGCGGCATGCAGGTTCTGGCCGGAGACGGCCGCGATGTCCCGCGCATGCGTGGACGTGGACGCGGAGAGATCGGCAATCTGCGCGCCGCTGGCCGCCAGCGCCTCGGCGGCCCTGGCCTGCTCGCGCGCCAGCAGCGAACAGCGCCCCGCCTGGAATTGCGTGCGCGCCGCGTTCAACGCGATCTCGATGCTGGACTGGCGCACGGTCAGGACCCGCAGGCGGATCTGCGCCAGAAACCGGTACAGCGGCCAGGCGGCCGGACTGAAAGACAGGGCGCGCTCCGACAGCATCGCGTCGCCACGATTGAGCCGACGCAACAAGCCCCACATGCCGCCCAGGCGGAATACGGATCTGGCCACAATGAACCTCCTCTCCCTGGCCCGGACCGCCTTCTGTGGGCATCCATGGCCTGGCGCGCAGGGCGCGCCTTGTCTCACGCTGCAAGGCCCCGATTATTGTTGGCAGGAGTCTATCGGCCGGGCAGCGTTTGCGCCCTTAGGGAATACGTCATGCGGGTGTCTGACACCGGCGCGATGTCCGGCTGCGGACATCGCGCGAAAGCCGGGCTTAGAAGCCCAGGCTGGCCAGCAGGTCGTCGACCTGGTCCTGGCTGGTGACCACGTCGGTCTTGCCTTGCGGGTTGATCTGCGGACCGTTGAGCAGGCTGTTGGCTTCATCGCGACGCTCTTGCGGCACGTTGTCCAGCAGCACCTGCAGCAGTTCACGTTCGATCGCGCCCACTACGTCCATCATGCGCATGATGACCTGGCCCGTCAGGTCCTGGAAATCCTGCGCCATGATGATTTCCATCAGCTGGGACTGCGTCTGCTGCGTCTGCTTGGGCACGTCGGCCAGGAAGGCGCGCGTGTCCTGCACCAGTTCGCGCGCTTCCGGCATTTCCAGCGGCTGGTCATACCATTGTTGCCAACGGCTATCCAGCGCCTGCGCCGAACGCGACATGCTGTCCTGGATCGGACCGGCCTGCTCGGTGGCGTTGAGCACGCGATTGGCGGCCTGTTCGGTCATCTGCGCCACGTACCGCAAGCGGTCGCGGGCGTCGGGGATCGCATTGGCGGCATCCTTGATCGCCTGGTCCAGGCCCAGTTCGCGCATGCTGTCGCGCAGCATGCGGGTCAGCGAGGCGATGCGATGGATAAGGTCTGGCGACTCTGCCGGGTCGACGGTTTCCGTTGAGCTCATCGCACGCCTCAGCCGCCAAGTTTCTCGAAGATCTTGGTCAGCTTTTCCTCCAGCGTTGCCGCGGTGAAAGGCTTGACCACGTAACCGTTGGCGCCGGCCTGGGCCGCGGCAACGATGTTTTCCTTCTTGGCTTCCGCCGTCACCATCAGCACCGGCAGCGAGGCCAGCGACGCGTCGGCGCGGATCTGCTTGAGCATCTCCAGACCGTCCAGGTTGGGCATGTTCCAGTCGGACACCACGAACTGGAAGCCGCCGTTGCGCAGCTTCTCCAGACCAATGGCGCCGTCCTCGGCCTCATCCACGTTTTCGAAACCCAGCTCCTTGAGCAGGTTGCGGATGATCCGCCGCATGGTGGGGAAGTCATCCACCACCAGAATCTTCAGGCCCTTGTCTACCATCTTTCACTCCAGAAAAAATTTGCTTGAGACCGATCGTGGCGTCAGCCCGCGTTAAACGCGGTGCCCACGATCGCCCAGGCGAGTCAGAATGCGTTCGCTCATCGCCGACAACGGCACCACTTCACTTGCAGCCCCGATGGCAATGGCCTCGCGGGGCATGCCGAAGACCACGCAGCTTGCTTCGTCCTGCGCGATCGTGTGCGCGCCCGCCCGGTGCATCGCCAGCATGCCGGCGGCGCCATCCTTGCCCATGCCCGTCAGGATCACGCCGATGGCGTTCTTGCCCGCCGCGACGGCCGCGGAGTTGAACAGCACGTCCACGGACGGACGGTGGCGGTTGACCGGTTCGCTGGCTTCCAGCTCGATGACGTAGTTGGCGCCGCTGCGGCCCAGCCGCATGTGCATTTCGCCGCCCGGCGCCAGATACACGTGGCCCGGCAGCACGCGCTCGCCATGCACGGCCTCGCGCACGGTCACGGCGCACAGCGCGTCCAGGCGCTGCGCGAACGACCGCGTGAAGCCGGCCGGCATGTGCTGCGTGATCAGGATCGCGGGGCTGTCCGGCGGCAGCGGCTGCAGGACTTCGCGGATGGCTTCGGTGCCGCCCGTGGACGCGCCCACGATGACCAGCTTTTCCGAGCTGGACAGCGGACGGCGCAGCATGGGCGCCGGCGCGGCCTGCGCCGCATGGGGCGTCGGCGCGCGCAGCTTGGCGCGCGACGCCGCGCGGATCTTATCGGCGATGAGTTCCGTGTATTCGAGCAGGCCGTCGCGGATGCCCAGCTTGGGCTTTGTCACGAAGTCGATGGCGCCCAGTTCCAGCGCGCGCAGCGTGATTTCGCCGCCGCGCTCGGTCAGCGACGACACCATCACCACCGGCATGGGGCGCAGGCGCATCAGCTTTTCCAGGAAATCCAGCCCGTCCATGCGGGGCATTTCCACGTCCAGCGTCAGCACGTCGGGGTTGTGACGCTTGATCAGGTCGCGCGCGACCAGCGGGTCGGGAGCGGTCGCAACCACTTCCATATCCGGCTGGCTATTGATGATTTCGGTCATCAAGCCGCGCACAAGCGCGGAGTCATCCACACACAAAACGCTTATTTTCTTCATCTTGTTTGCTGCCCTGGCCCGGTCAGGCCTTATTTGCGCATTCGTAGACTGTCTGCCCGCGCAGACGGAAATCCCGGCTGATGTACGTGAAGTTCTCGGAGTGGCCGGCAAACAGCAGGCCGCCCGGCTTCATGAGCGGCACGAACCGCTCCAGGATCTTGGCCTGCGTCGGCTTGTCGAAATAGATCATGATGTTGCGGCAGAAGATCACGTCGAACTTTTCGGTGATCCCCCACGACGACGACAAGAGGTTCAGCGTTTCGTAGCGCACCATCTCGGCGATCTCGGGCCGGACCCGAACATGCCCTTCGTTCGAGCCGCGTCCCTTCAGGAAAAAACGGCGCAGGCGCTCGTCTTCCATCTTCGCGACGCGTTCGTTCGGATAGACGGCCGTGCGCGCGCGGTTCAGCACGCTGGTGTCGATGTCCGTGGCCAGCACGGTCGATCCGGCAGCGCGCGGGCCCAGAGCCTCCGTCAGCGTGATCGCAATCGAATATGGCTCTTCGCCCGTCGAGGCCGCGCAGCACCACACCGCCACGGGTCCCCCGCGCTTCTTCGCGAAGTCCGCCAGGATCGGAAAGTGATGCGACTCACGAAAGAACGCGGTCAGGTTCGTCGTGAGCGCGTTGATGAAGTCTTCCCACTCCGCGGCGTCGGGCTCGTTTTCCAGGCTGTCCAGATAACTGCCGAAATCCTGCCCACCCAACGCCCGCAGGCGGCGCGCGAGGCGGCTGTAGACCATCTCGCGCTTGTGCGTGCCCAGCGAAATGCCGGCGCGCGCGTGGATCATTTTGCGGACGCGGGAAAAGTCCGCGTCACGGAAATCAAACTGGCGGTCCACCGAAATGGACGGGGCCGTATTCGCCGAAGTTGCCACGCGTATCCTCAGCGTCCCAGAGCAGGCGCATCGGGCGCATGCAGGCGGGCGTCGTCATAGGTGGCGCGCACCGATGACAGCCGATGCGCCGGCACTTCGATGACCTCACCCGTATTGATCTTGAACACCGCCACCGCTTCGGCCAGGCGCTGCGCCTGCTCCTGCAGCGAGCCGGCGGCGGCCGCGGCCTCTTCCACCAACGCCGCGTTCTGCTGCGTCACTTCATCCATCTGCGACACCGCGCGGTTCACCTGGTCGATGCCGCTGGACTGCTCTTCGGACGCTGCCGAAATCTCGCCCATGATGTCCGTCACGCGCTTCACCGAGGCCACGATTTCCTGCATCGTGGAGCCGGCGCGTTCGACCTGCTGCGAACCCGCGCCCACCTTGGTCACGGAGTCCTCGATCAGGCCCTTGATCTCCTTGGCGGCCTGGGCGCTGCGCTGCGCCAGCGAGCGCACTTCGCCCGCCACCACCGCAAAGCCCTTGCCCTGCTCGCCCGCGCGCGCAGCTTCCACCGCCGCGTTCAGCGCCAGGATGTTCGTCTGGAACGCAATGCCGTCGATAACCGACACGATTTCCGAAATCTTGCGCGAGCTGGCCGAAATGCCTTCCATGGTGTGCACCACTTCCGACACCGCCGCGCCACCGCGCTCGGCCACGTCCGACGCGCTGGCCGCCAACTGGTTGGCCTGGCGCGCGTTGTCCGCGTTCTGCTTCACGGTCGAGGCCAGCTCTTCCATCGAGGCTGCGGTCTCTTCCAGCGAAGCGGCCTGCTGCTCCGTGCGGCTGGACAGGTCCGTGTTGCCGGCCGCGATTTCGTGCGAGCCGACATTGATTTCGTCCACGCCGCGGCGCACCGAGGCCACCGTGCGGGTCAGGCTTTCCTGCATGCGCTTGAGCGCCGCGAAAAGCTGGCCGATTTCATTGGTGTTGCTGGCTTCGACGCGGGCCGTCAGGTCGCCGCCGGCAATGCGGTCGAAATGGTGACCCGCCTCTTTCAGCGGCTGCAGCACGCGGCGGCGCAGGAAGACGTAGGTGGCAAACACCAGCAGCGCGGCAATGATCCCGCCGGCGCTGACGGCCATCAGCACGAACTGGTAGCGCACCTGCGCCACTTCGAACGCGTCCGTCATCTTGCTGGCGCGCCAGAAATCAAAGCCTTCGACGGCGCGCGCAAAGCGGCCTTCCAGCGCGTCCTGCACCTTCTGGATCTGCGTCTGATAGGCCGGCATATCGGCCTTTTCCAGCGCGGCGACCAGGGGTGCGACGCCCTGCTGCACCAGCGCCGCATAGGAGTCGTCGATCTCCTTGAGCGACTCGGCAGCCTCGGCCGGTCGCGGCAAGGTCTTGTAGAAATCGAATTCGGCCTGACCCTTGTTGAGCGAGGCCTTGGCGCGTTCCAGCAGGCCGGCGGCCTCGCTGGACAGACCTTGCGTCAGCAGGGTCGGCTGGCCGACGCTGCGCACGATGTCCGCGTAGTTCAACGTGGCGGCACGGGCCAGGTTGTTCAGCGTGTCCTTGTGGCTCAGCACGACGCGGCTGACGGCGTCGTTCAATTCCTGCGATTGCTTGATCTCGGCCAGCGTCCCATTGCTGATGCGCAACGACAACACGCCCAGCGCGGCACCAATCACCAACATGAATGAGAAGAACGCCAGCACCCACAACAGGCTGCTGCGTATCGTCATGTTCGCGAAAAACTTGCGCATCACAAGAACCATCCCTTGACTGCAATCGTTAAAGGAAAGCGCCACATCGCGATCAATATGGCGCCTTTACCCCGCATTCCGGCCAGACTCCGATCAGGAGGCGACCTTCTCCACCAACGCCATTTCGTCGCTGGTCATCATCTTTTCAATGTCCACCAGGATCAGCATGCGCTCGTCCACGGTGCCCAGGCCCGTCAGGTACTCGGTCGACAGCGTGGCGCCAAACTCGGGCGCCGGACGAACCTGGCCCGAGTTGAGCATCAGCACGTCCGACACGCCGTCCACCACGATGCCAACGACACGGCGGTCAAGGTTGAGGATGATGACGACGGTCTGCTCGTTGTAGTCGACGCGGCCCAGGTTGAACTTGATGCGCAGGTCGACGATCGGCACGATGATGCCGCGCAGGTTCGTCACGCCCTTGATGAACGGCGGGACGTTCGCAATGCGGGTCACCGTGTCGGCGTCGTAGCCGCGGATTTCCTGCACCTTCAGGATGTCGATCCCGTATTCCTCGTCGCCCAGCGTAAAGACCAGGAACTCGCTGCCGACATCTTCATTGCGCGCGGCTTGCGCTTGCGGTTTGGCTGCCATGATTTTTTAGTGCTCCATCAATTCAGAACGGCTTCGGGCTGCGACCAGCGCTCCCGGTTGGCGCGCGCGAGCGCAAATACGTCGACAATCAGGGCCACGCTGCCATCGCCAAGAATGGTGGCGGCGGAAATGCCCGGGACCTTGCGGTAATTCGATTCCAGATTCTTCACCACGACCTGGTGCTGTCCGATCAGGTGATCGACCAGCAGCGCGAAGCGCCGGTCCTCAGCCTGCATGATGACGGCGATCGCCTGGGTGGGATCGGTCTGGGCCTCGCCCACCGAGAACACCCGGTGCATCTCGACCAGCGGGAGGTATTCGCCGCGCACGTGCATGACGCGCTCGTTGCCGGCGACCGAGTAGATCTGGTCGTTGGTGGGCTGCAGCGATTCGGTGACGTGGTTCAGCGGCAGGATGAAGGTTTCTTCGCCCACCCGCACCGACATGCCGTCCAGAATGGCCAGCGTCAGCGGCAGCACGATGCGCGTCGTGGTGCCGTGGCCCGGCTCGCACGACAGCTGCACGTGGCCGCCCATGTCCTGGATGTTCCGGCGCACCACGTCCATGCCCACGCCACGGCCGGAAATGTCCGTGACCTTTTCGGCGGTGGAGAAACCGGGCGCGAAAATCAGCTGCCAGATCTCGTCGTCGGGCGAGTTTTCGTTGACGGCCAGGCCTTGCGCCATGGCCTTCTTCAGAATCTTTTCGCGGCTCAGGCCGCCACCGTCGTCGCTGACTTCGATGACGATGTTGCCGCCGTTGTGCTGCGCGGACAGCACCAGCTGGCCAACCGGATCCTTGCCGGCGGCGACACGCTTTTCAGGCGTTTCGATGCCGTGGTCCAGGCTGTTGCGCACCAGGTGGGTCAGCGGGTCGATGATGCGTTCGATCAGGCTCTTGTCCAGCTCGGTCGCGCGGCCGTAGGTTTGCAGTTCGATCTGCTTGCCCATCTTGCCGGCGATATCGCGCACCAGGCGCGGGAAGCGGCTGAACACGTAGTCCATCGGCATCATGCGGATCGACATGACGGCTTCCTGCAGATCGCGCGCATTGCGCTCGAGCTGCTCCATGCCGTTCAGCAGGCGATCGTGCAGCACCGGATCCAGCGTGGAGGCGGTCTGCGCCAGCATGGCTTGCGTGATGACCAGCTCGCCCACCAGGTTGATGACCTGGTCGACTTTTTCGACGCCGACGCGGATCGAGGTCGATTCCTTGTCTGCATGGGCGGCGGTGGCAGCGGCCGGACGCGCGGCGGCACGGGCGGCCGGCGCGCCAGCATCGGCGGCAGCGGCGGACTCGGCGGCGGGCGCTTCGGGCGCTGCCGGCGCCGGTGCCGGTGCCGGCGCGGCTTGCTCCACGGCTGCGGCAGGCGCCGTTTCGGCCGCCACGGGCGCCGCTTCGCGGGCGATGTTCAATTGGTCGCCGTCGACGATGAAGCAGCACACGGCCTCGATGTCTTCCGGCGTGCAGGTGCTGTCCACCCAGACGGTCAGCACGCCGTTGGCGCGTTCGCTCGCCTTGACGGTGCCCAGGTTGCCCATCTCTTCGAGCAGGGACGCCGCATCCTTGTCGGACACCTTGGTGATGCGCACGCGCAGCGGCAGGCCGCCCGCTTGCTCGCTGACAGCGGCGGCCGGCGCGGCGGTTTCGACCGGCGCGGCGGGCGCAGGCGCCTGCTGCACAGGTGCGGGCGCCGGGGCCGGGGCCGGCACGGCGGCGGGCGCAGCGGCTGCTGCGGCGGGATCCTGATGCTCCAGCGCAAGCTGCCTCAATACGGCGCAAATACGCTCAAACACGGCGTCATCGGGCTCTTCGGAGGCCCGATAGGCATCCAGTTGGCTTTTGAGCACGTCTTTCGTTTCCAAGAAAATATCAATCATGTCCGTGCGCAGCGCCATTTCGCCACGCCGGATCGCGTCCAGAAGGTTCTCAAGCAGATGGGTCGTACCCGCCAGCTGAGTGAAACAGCCGAACGTCGCTGCACCGCCCTTGATCGAATGGGCCGCGCGGAAAATGGCGTTGAGCTGCTCGATGTCGGGCGCGCCCACATCGAGCTCGAGCAACAGCTGCTCCATTTGCGCGAGCAGCTCGTCCGCCTCGTCGAAGAAGGTCTCGTAAAACTGACTGAGGTCCAAACCAGAACTCATGACCCGTACGCCTTTCTAAATGAACCTGCTACGCGCCGGCCTGCTCGTCGAGCAGCTCGGTCGCCAATTCCACCAGCACATCGGGATCCACCGGCTTGGAAAGCCAGCCGCAAACGCCCAGATCCCGGGCTGCCATCTTGCTGCCCACGTCATCCTCGGTGGTCAGCACCAGCACCGGCACATCCATGTACCGGTCCTCTTCGCGCAACCCCTGGATCAACTCCAGACCGCCTTTCACCGGCATGTTCCAGTCGCTGACGACCAGATCCACCGGGTTGGCCATCGCCACCTCCAGCGCTTCCTGGCCGTTGCACGCCGTCAACACCTTCCAGCCTGCGCCGGTCAGCGTCGCCTGCACGATCATCCGCATGGTCGTGGAATCGTCCGCCACGAGTATCGTTGCCGTCATTGTTGTCGAACCCCTTCAGCGGGCGCGGTATTCCCCGCCTCGCCCTGCTTGGTTGCCGTTGCGGCCTGGCCGGCGGCTTGCACCGCCTGCACGGCCGCCCCCACCTCGCGCGCATCCTTGGCGCTCACGTCCGCGGCTGCGGCGTTCTCGCTCTCGATGCGCTTTTGGGTGCTTTGGTTGAGCACCACCAGGCTGATGCGTCTATTAACGGCTGCATACGGATCATCTTTAACCAGACTCATGCTGGAAGACAGACCCTGGATGCGCATGACCTTGCTTTCGTTCATGCCGCCCGCCACCAATTCCTGGCGCGAGGCGTTCGCCCGGTCGGCCGACAGCTCCCAATTGCTGTAGGCGCGCTCGCCGCGCGCATACTGCGACGCGTCGGTATGCCCGGAAATGCTCACCCGGTTGGGCAGTTCGTTCAGCACCGGTCCCAGCTCACGCAGGATGTCGCGCATGTACGGCTGCACTTCGGCGCGGCCGGTCGCGAACATCGGACGGTTCTGGTTATCGACGATCTGGATGCGCAGCCCTTCGGTCGTCAGGTCGATGAGGAGCTGCGGCCGGAAGGATTTCAGGACGGGGCTCGTCTCGATGACGTTCTCGAGGCGCCGCTTGAGGTTTTCGAGGCGATGCTGCTCGCGGCGCTCGGCGTCGCCCATGGGCTGGGACTCGACCCGGTTGCCCTGACCGCGGCGCACATCGCCTTCGCTGCGCAGCGGATCCTGCCCGCCGCCCGGCACGGCGCTTGTTTCCGCCGAACTGCTGGGCCCGCCCGTGATGGCGACGCGCAGCGGCATGCGGAAGTATTCCGCGATGCCTTTCAGTTCTTCCTTCGGCACGATGCTGACCAGCCACATCACCAGGAAGAACGCCATCATTGCCGTAATGAAGTCGGCGTACGCGATCTTCCAGCTGCCCCCGTGGTGCCCGCCGCCCTTGACCTTCTTGCGGCGGATCACCACACGGTGATTGTTTACCGTGCTCATGGCCCGCTCCGTCAGGCCTTGCCGGTCGACTTGGTCTGGCGGACGTGCTCTTCCAGCTCACCAAAGGTGGGCCGCACCGCCGAGAACAGCACCTTGCGGCCGAACTCCACCGCCAGCTGAGGCGGGTAGCCGTTCATGCTGGCCAGCAGCGTCGTCTTGATGCACTCGAGCACCTTCATGGCTTCGTCGGTGCGGCGCTCCACGCGCGAGGCCAGCGGCCCCACAAAGCCGTACGCCAGCAAAATACCCAGGAACGTGCCGACCATGGCCTTGGAGATCAGGTCACCCAGGATGGCAGGCGGCTGATCCACGGCGGCCAGCGCCTTGATCACGCCCAGCACCGCGGCCACGATGCCGAAAGCCGGCAGGCCGTCGGCCATCTGCTGCAGCGCATGCGCCGGCACTTCGCGCTCGTGGCGGTACGTTTCGATTTCCTCGTCCATGAGCGTCTCGATTTCGAACGAGCTCATGTTGCCGCTGATCATGATGCGCAGGTAGTCCGTGATGAACTCCATGAGCTTTTCGTCTTTGGCGATACGGGGATATTCGCTGAAGATCGGGCTGGAGCCCGGATCCTCGATATGTGATTCGATGGCCATCAGGCCTTCGCGGCGCGCCTTGTTCAGCAGCACGTACAGGAGCGCCATCAGCTCCATGTAGACGTCCTTGCTGTAACGCGAGCTCTTGAGCGCATCAGGAAGCGCCTTCTTGACCAGCATCAGCGACTTCTTGCTGTTGCCCGCCAGGAACGCTCCGAACGCCGCGCCGAAGATCAGCGTCAGCTCGAAGGGCTGGTAAAGCGCGCCCAAGTGTCCGCCCAGCCCTACGAAGCTGCCGACGACCGACACGATCACCACAAGAAAACCGATAACAATCAACACAACGGGCCCCTGCCAACGAAGTCTATAACTTGCGTCAATGATCCCCTGTCCCCCCTGCCCCAAAAAGGCGGGTTAGGGGGGGTTTTTCAGGGCTTTTGATGTATTTGGACGCCCGATCAGGTCGGAGCGGCGGTCGCAAGGGGGGCTGAGCGGCTACCGGCGCGGGCCTTGGCGGCCGCGCGCGTCTTGCCGGCGCGAGGTGGCGGACGGCAGATCGCGCACACGAAATCCGACTGGGGATCGTGTGCGTGGGCGATGAAATGGCCACCGCACTGCCGGCACGGGGAAAGCTGCAGCATGCCGCTGTCGAAGAATCGCACCAGCATCCACGCCCGGGTGAAGCTCAGCACGGGTTCGGCATCCGCGCTTTCCTGCCCCGCGTTTTCGAGATACAGGCGATACGCATCGATGGTGGCGCGTATGCCCTTGCTGGTGGTGCGCGCATTCAGGAACGAATACACGTTATAGAAGAGAGAGGAGTGAATATTCGGCAGCCAGGTCATGAACCAGTCAACCGAAAAAGGCAGCATGCCCTTGGGTGGCGAGCAGCCGCGGATTTCGCGATACAAGCGGGCAAGGCGATCATGGCTGAGGCTGGTTTCAGCCTCAAGCACCTGAAGGCGCGCGCCCAGCGTAATCATGGAGCTGGCAAGCAGGATGTCGTCCGCTTCCTGGGAAACGCTCTTGGAGGCCATTACAGGTGTGTCCGAGTGGGATTCACGAGGCCGTCAGGCCAATTCTTCGACAGGCTGCTTGGCGAGCAGGATGGTTGCATGCGCTTGTTGCAGCGCGCCACCCAGAACATCATGGGTCAGCGCCGACAGCAGGCTGTAATCATCAAAACGGAAACGGCACAGCAGCGAGCTGGAGCTGGCCAGTTTCACCAGTTGCGCCGGCGAAAGGCGCATGAGAATGTCAGCGACTTCGTTGCTGAAGCCCAGGCGGAACATCGATGCGGCGAAATCGTCCCGCAACATACGCTGAGCCAGTAACAGATATGACAGATTCACTTCGCGAATGTCTGCCAGCAAAGAATTTTCGACTTGTTGCACGCTGTACTCCCTATCCCTATCCCACCCGAGGGGCTTGATTACTCGTGGCGCCAGGCAACCTTGTTACCTGTCCGCTTGCTGCATCCTGTTTTAATGCGAAATGTATCATTTGTTCGCAAAGTAAGTAAAATTTACCACAGGTCATGTCATTTTCTATGACTTATATGACAAATCTTTGTTGATGTTGCGCAAAGTGCCTTTTTAGTCACACCTTGACATAGACATTAGTGACAAATTTTCGCCAATTTGCCAAATAAGCATTCAAAACGTTGCGTACTTCCTGAAATGAACGCTGGTCTATTGCCGACAATGCCACCAGGGCGATCACTAAGATTCGTCCGCATAACGTAGCCGCGCTTGTCGACAATGTCGCAAATTGACAACAACGACCGCGCTTCACGATCGACTCCGCCAGAATTCCCGCAATGCCCCACGCAGATGACAGCTTGGTCGAGTACGCGCCGCTAGTTCGGAAGCTGGCCCTGCAATTGCTCGCCCGGCTTCCCGCCAGCGTCGAACTCGACGACTTGATACAAGCCGGCATGATCGGCCTGCTCGACGCCGTCCGCCGTTACCAGGAAACCGCGGACGCACAATTCGAGACCTACGCCACGACACGTATCCGTGGCGCAATGCTTGACGAGCTTCGCGGCCAGGATTGGCTGCCGCGCAGCGTGCGCACGAAGGCGCGCAAGATCGATCAAGCGATCCAGTTTCTGGAACAGCGTTTGATGCGCGCACCGACTGAGGCCGAAATCGCTGCCCAGCTTGAACTGCCGCTGGATGAATACCAGTCGCTGCTGCATGACGCGCAAGGCGTGCAGATCGTTCACTACGAAGACTTCACCACCGAGCCTGATTCGGCCTCTGGCCAGGCTGACTGGTCTGCCACGCTGAATCATGGGGCGCCAAGCGGGAATCCCCTGGATTCGCTGCTCGCCGGGGATTTCCGGCAGGCGTTGGTGCATGCGATTGATGCCCTGCCCGATCGGGAAAAGCTGCTGCTGTCGCTGTGTTACGAGCAGGGTCTGAACCTGAAGGAAATCGGCGCGATCATGAATGTGACTGAGGCGCGGGTTTGTCAGCTGCGGTCGCAGGCGACGGCGCGCATCCGGGCTAGATTGAAGGATCAGGCTTGGCAGGAGTTGCCCCAGGAAGGGCAGATCGCGCAGATTATTTGATTGCTGTCTCCATATAGATGCAAGATCTACAACACGCGGGCGCCTTAGGCGCCCGCTGCGCTTTCGGCCCAGGCTGCCTCGTTGAGACAGACACAACAATAAGAACGACTTTCGCGAAATAGGCCTAAAGATTGATTTTGGGCTGCCGTAATCCTGGCAACGGAGAAATTCGAAGACGCAAGAAAGCGAATTCTCCCGTTAACACGATGGGCGGCCTAGCTGCCCGGTTTGAAGAAGCCTTTCTCTCTTGGGAGCCATACCATGGCCGTTATCAATACCAACTACCTCTCGCTGGTTGCTCAGAACAACCTGAACAAGTCGCAATCGTCGCTGGGCAACGCCATCGAACGCCTGTCGTCGGGCCTGCGCATCAACAGCGCCAAGGACGACGCAGCCGGCCAAGCTATCGCCAACCGCTTCTCCGCCAACATCAAGGGTCTGACCCAGGCTGCCCGTAACGCCAACGACGGCATCTCGCTGGCGCAGACCACCGAAGGTTCGTTGAACGAAATCAACAACAACCTGCAGCGCGTTCGCGAACTGACCGTGCAAGCCTCGTCCGGCACTAACTCGGACTCGGATCTGGAATCGATCCAGGCTGAAATCCGTCAGCGCCTCGACGAAATCAACCGCGTGTCGGAACAGACCGACTTCAACGGCGTGAAGGTGCTGGCAGACGAACAGACCCTGACCATCCAAGTCGGCGCCAACGACAACGAAGTCATCCAGATCAACCTGAAGGAAATCACGGCTGAAACGCTCGGCCTGGGCTCGTTCAACGTGGATGGTTCGGCCAAGGTTGCTAACACGGCTGCAACCGAAGCCGATCTGACAGCCAAGCTTCCGGGCGGGACCTGGAACGCTGACAGCACCGTCTACACCGTCAAGCCGCAACGCGAAGGCGCAACGAGCGCTGACGTTTTCGCTCAACTCAAGACTGGCAACACCGTCACCCACTCCACAGGCGGTACTCCGGACGCGTCGTACACGTACGATGCGGCTAGCAAGTCGTTTACTTATGCTGATTCGGCCACCTACGCTGGCGCTACTGCAACGACGGATGCGCAAACCGCAATTCTTGCCGATAACGCTAAGACCGCCACGATCACCATCGGAGCCAACACGGTCGATGTCAAGATCGGCGCTGATGGGTCGTTGTCGACTCTCAACGACGAAGCTCTCTACATCAACGGCGATGAACTGACAGTCTCTAACGTTGGTGCCACGGCGCAGGCCAAGCTGGAAGACGTCCTGGATGACGCCGCGTTTGGTGGCACTGTACAAGCTTCGGTGTTTGCTGCCGGCAAGACCTACCTCAACGACGGCGGCGGCACTATCAACGCCACCTTCACGAGCTCCATCTCCGCAGCAGACCTGGCCGCGCAAATCAGTGCAAATACCACCGCGACCACCTCGTACTCGGTTGATCTCGGCGCTATGTATGGCGGCGTGTTGGAGCTGGGCTTGGACGGGACGACCGTTCAAGCTGCTGGCGCCACCCCTGTGTTCGTCGACGAACAAGGCGCACTCACGGACGTCGAGTTTGGCGCCGAAACGACGTACAACCAAGCCAACGGCGTGATCACCAACGCTGACGGCAAGGCCATGTACGTCGACGAGGCCGGTAAGCTGACCACGGAAGAGTCGCACGCTGGCGACCGCACCGCTGACCCGCTGAAGGCCCTGGACGCCGCGCTGGCCAAGGTTGATGCCCTGCGCTCCGACCTGGGCGCCGTGCAAAACCGCTTCCAGTCGACGATCGCCAACCTGAACAACACGGTCACGAACCTGTCGTCCGCCCGTTCGCGTATCGAAGACGCTGACTACGCAGTCGAAGTGTCGAACATGACCCGCGCTCAGATCCTGCAACAGGCTGGCACCTCGGTTCTGGCCCAGGCCAACCAAGTGCCGCAAGGCGTCCTGTCGCTGCTGCGTTAATCCCGACCGTATCGAGGACGGGCAACCGTCCTCATACAGCATGGTGGGCCGCCGTTCCTTCGCAAATGGCGGCTACCAGATCGCAAGTCCAATCCCCACGAGGCGCTACGCCGAGTGGGGATTTTTCTTTGCGCGATGCGCTTGCGCTGCCCGAGCGCGAAGGGATGAACGGCAAAGTCCGCGCTGTTTCCCGCTTTCCCCAAAACACAAAGCCGGTACGCTCTATTCCGTCCATACACAGATCAGGCGTTCCGCGTTCGCTGCCACGCCTGGCTGCGCAATCATCGCCCCCAGGAGCCGCCCTTGAGCACCGAGCAAGAACACAGCGTCGACACCGAAGACACCCTGCAGCAGACCAATCGAAAGATCAGCGAGACTTACGAAGCGCACATCTACACGTCGAACGCGTTTCCCTTTTCCTCACCCGGCCACCTGCGCGCCGCCGCGTATCTGTGGGGCCTGGAAACCGTGCCCCTGGAAAGCGCGAGGGTATTGGAGATAGGCTGCGCCGGCGGCGGCAACCTGTTGCCTTTCGCGGTGGCCTACCCCAACGCGCATGTTGTAGGCATCGATCTGGCAAGCGGCCAGGTGGCGCAAGGCCAGCAAGTGGTACAAGCGCTGGGCTTGCAGAACCTGCATCTGCAAGCAATGAGCCTGACGGACATCACGCCGGAATTCGGACAATTCGACTACATCGTTGCTCACGGCGTATTCAGCTGGGTGCCGCCCGAAGTGCGCCAGGCCATGATGCGCGTCATGCGCGAGAACCTGTCGCCCAAAGGCGTGGGCTATATCAGCTACAACACCTACCCGGGCTGGAAGGCGGGCGACATCGTGCGCGATGCCATGATGCTGCACAGCCATTCCGTTGAGAAGGCAGAAGACCGGCTGCCGGCCGCCAAGGCCATGCTCAACCTGCTGTCCGAGGGCATTGCCGCCAACAACCCGCTGGCGCCGTCGCTGCGCGCTGCCGTGGCGCAATTGCGCAAGCATTCCGATTTCTACATTGCCCACGAGTACCTGGAAATCTTCAACAACCCCTGCTATTTGCTGGAATTCGTCAACATGGCCGACCAGCATGGCGTCGTGCATGTGGGCGACGCGGACCCGCATCAGGAGATGGCCGCCACCTATGGCCAGAATGTGCAGTTGAACCATAGCCTGATCGCTCTCGGCCAGCCACGCGTGATGCGCCAGCAATACCTGGATTTCGCCATGGGCCGCAATTTCCGCAAGAGCCTGATCGTCCATCAGGAACGCGCCGGACAAATCCTGGACACGCCCCATATCGAAGCCCTGGCGGAGTTGCGCTGGGCCGGGCACTTCACCGAAACC
Source organism: Achromobacter spanius (assembly GCF_002966795.1). Classification (GTDB taxonomy): domain Bacteria; phylum Pseudomonadota; class Gammaproteobacteria; order Burkholderiales; family Burkholderiaceae_B; genus Achromobacter; species Achromobacter spanius_D. Next base: position 2,490,926 of record NZ_CP023270.1, on the reverse strand, counting down.
GATGCCCCCGAAAATTCCCCTAAGAATCAGCGGTCTTTCCGCAACCACAAGAATCACCCTCTGCATACCAATGAAGCGCCAGTGCTGGCCGTGGTCCAGGCGTTGAGCCGCGTCTGGCCTGCCAGCCTGGACTTCGAATCCCTGGTCGAAGCAGCGAAGGCCGACCTGCCCCCCGGGCAGGCCGAGGATGACGCGGCAGGCCGCAAGGCCGTGCTCGGCGCCTTGCAAACCTTGTTCCGCCTGAACAGCCTGCGCTACACGCTGGAACCCTCGCCGTATGAGACCGGAGCCGTAGCCGGCCAGGGCGATGCCCCCGCCTTGATCCCCGGCATCGCGCATATTCTGGAACAGCGCAAGGATCCGGGCTTCGGAGTGGGTACCTATAACCGATGGCACGACAGTGTGAACCTGAATTTGCAGGAAGCCGAAGCATGGCTGCTGCCGCACATTGACGGCTCCAACAGCCGCAAGCAACTGGCCACGTTGCTGCGCGACGCGCTCAGCGCGGGCAAGGTGCCGAATACGAATGGGCAGTTGCTGAAAGGCCAGCGCAATCTGGATGCAGTCGCCGACAAAATCGTCGGCAAGCTGCTGGATCTGCTCAAGCGCCAGGGGGTGTTGGTGTAAGAGGCTGGCATTGGCAACCACGCGAACGCCATGCCCACTGCGGCATGGCGTTATTTCCCTTGCGCCCGCTGGGCTTTTCCGGATAATTGCCACCGCACGGCTTTGTGTCGAATTTTTTCAAAGAATGACTAACCCCTTTCCTGATCCGCTTGCCCCGCAGCACGATGGCCGTCCGAGAGTAGAAGCCCACGAGCCGGTGGATGCGCATACCCAACGCTTGCAGGATGAAAACAGCGCGTTGCGCGAATTGCTGGCGGCTCAGGTCGAGGCTTCGTCGCTGCGTCGTGAACCCGGATCATTCAAGCGTTTGTGCTGGTGGCTGGTGTCAGCGCCTGGGACGGCATTGATCCGATGGCGCACGCTCTTAGGTAGGGACGAGCGTCGGCCGATTACGTGTCGGCGGGTGGGATACGCCGCGTTGACGGTGATTTACACACTGGTCATCTATGGTGCCCTGGTGCTGCTAGTCGTATCGTGGAATTCGCCGAGCACCACAACGTCAAGCGCGACCAAGGCCAGTCCGATGCGCTTACCGCTCGCGCCATCGACGCCTGCTGCGGCTCTGGGGGCTGAACTGGAAACGAAAACCAGTGCGGCAGAGGCAAAGGACTGACAGCGGCGATTTGTCACGCGCTTGCCACGAGGCCGCACCACAATGCATGACGGCTCACGATTATTGCGAAATGTTTTGCACTACTCCGAAGTCGTGCCGCACAATGCGACTTGCTTCGGCCATTGACCCGGCCTCACACCACCAGGACTCCTAGAACCATGGACGCTTCCGTCAATAACACCGTCAATTCCGCCCTGGCCTTGCGCGATGCGAACCTCATGATGGAGGTGCAGGCGTCCGTGACAAAGAAGGCGATCAACGCGCAGGCCGACTCGGTCGCCACGCTGATGCAATCGCTGCCGGTGCTGGCCATCGACGGCACGCTGGGTTCGCGCGTCAACACCCACGCGTAAATCCGCGCCGCGCGGCAATCCGCCGCGACACACCGAACGAAGATCAGCCGCCCATGGGCGGCTTTTTCGTTTCCCGCCGGAAGAAGCACACGGCGGCGGCTGACTGCTTATGCTGTGGATTTCAGACGTATCTGCGCCACCTGCATCGCCCGCACCCGCTCAATCCGCCGGCTTGCGCTCCAATCCCACAATCAGCTTCGCCAGCAACCCATCCAGTTGCGCCTGCTCCTTATGCGTCAACGACGCCATTGCCTGCTGCTCATTCGCCACGTGCAGCGGCAGCAGCTTGTCGATGAGCGCCAGGCCCGCCGGCGTAAGCCGCACGAGCGTGCTGCGCCGGTCATTGGGCGATGGCACGCGTTCGATAAGGCCCTTGCGCTCCAGACGGTCAAGGCGGCTGGTCATTGCGCCTGAGGACAGCATCAAGCCCTCGTGCAGGTCAGTGGGCGTCATGGCGTACGGGTTGCCCGACCGCCGCAGCGTGGCGATGACGTCGAACTCGCCTTGGTGCAGTTCGAACTGCGCGGCCAGCGGCAGGAACCAGTTGCGTTCCAGGAGATGCGTGGCTTCCAGCAGGCGCCCCACTAGCGCCATCACGTTGGCGTCGATGTCGGGGCGCTCGCGCTGCCACTCTTCCTGCGCGCGCCTTGCACGATCAGTCATGGTTGTCTCTGCATGAAGCTATTTAAGTTGGCAGCCATGATATCCCGTTGCCGAACCCATCGTGCCGTCTATATACTTCGACATCAAATAACTTGATGTCGAGATATCCATGTTGAGCGCGCGGTTACGCCCCCTGTTTGCCATCATCGCCATCGTGGCGGTGGCGCTGAATCTGCGGCCCGCGCTGGCGGCCATCGGGCCGTTGCTGGACATGATCCAGGGGGCCACCGGCGCGACCAATACGCAGGCAAGCCTGCTGACGACGTTGCCCGTGTTTGTCATGGGGATCTGCGCGCTCGCTGGCGCGCGCCTCACCAGATACTTGAATGAACGCGCCGGGATCGGGCTGGGGATCGCATTGGTGGCGCTGGCCTGCCTGGCGCGTTACGTCGCCGTGCAGACACACGGACTGCTGCTGACGGCGGCGCTGGCTGGCGTTGGCATTGCGCTGGTGCAGACCTTGCTGCCGGCCTTCATCAAACGTAATTTCGCGCATGACATGGGCCGGGTGTTCGGCTTGTACACCACCGGCATCATGGCGGGCGCGGCCGTCGCGGCGGCCAGCGCTGCGGGGTTGGCAGGCAGCTTGGGCTGGCCTGCCGCCTTGGCGTTCTGGAGCGTGCCCGCCGTGCTTGCGCTGCCGCTGTGGTTCAAGGCGACGCGAGATTGCGCTGATGCGCCATCGCCCAGCCACCGAACGGCTCGCACCGCCCCGCGCGCTTTTTGGCGCAATCTGCGGGCGTGGGAACTGATGCTGTTCTTTGGCATCGGCACCGGGGCCTACACGCTGGTGTTGGCGTGGTTGCCGCCGTTTTACACCGGTCTGGGGTGGGAGCCCTCCGCCGCCGGCTTTCTCCTGGGCGGCTTGACGCTGGCCGAAGTGATGGCGGGTCTGGCCGTGTCGGCGTGGATCGGCCGCTTTCCCGATCGCCGCAAACCGCTGGCCGCCGTGCTGACCATTCTGATCTGCGGACTGGCATGCCTGATCCTTGCTCCGCTCAAGTTGGCGCTGCTGGCGTGCCTCCTGCTCGGCATCGGAATCGGCGCGCTGTTTCCCTTGTCGCTGATCGTGGCGATGGACCACCTGGACGATCCGGCGCAAGCGGGAATGCTGGCGGCGTTCGTGCAAGGCGGCGGCTACTTGATTGCGAGCTTCATGCCGTTGCTGGCCGGTGTCCTGCGCGATCGGTTTGCGAGTTTGACCGAGGCATGGATCGTGATGCTGGCCGGCGCGGTCATACTACTGGCGCTGGCACTGCGGTTTTCGCCCGCGTCTTATCGGCGGATCGACGCCTGATTGTGCGCCCCTGCACCGCCCATACACATGCAGCCGCCCCGCAAACAACCTACGCACAGCGCTGGCACGTACAGCGTTTGCACAGACAGCCCTCGCATAACAAGCGCCCGAGCAAACAGCGCACACATCCACGATGCACACGCATAAAAAAGCGCCGCCCCCTCAAAAGGGGCGGCGCTTTCCATTGCAACCGCGGCAAGCCGCGGCGCGTTACTTCTTCTTCATCGGCGGCAAGTCGGTGCAAACACCTTCTGCAACTTCCGCCGCCATGCCCACCGATTCACCCAGCGTCGGGTGCGGGTGGATGGTCTTGGCGATGTCGACGACGTCGGCGCCCATTTCCACGGCCAGCGCCAGTTCGCTGATCAGATCGCCCGCGTGGGTGCCCACGATGCTGCCGCCCAGGATGCGATGCGTCTCGGCGTCGAAGATGAGCTTGGTGAAGCCCTCGTCGCGGCCGTTGGCGATGGCGCGGCCCGAGGCTGCCCACGGGAACACGCCCTTCTCGATCTTGATGCCCTGCTTCTTGGCTTCGTCCTCGGTCAGGCCGACCCACGCCACTTCCGGATCGGTGTAGGCCACCGACGGGATGACGCGCGCGTCGAAGAAGGACTTCTGGCCGGCGGCGGCTTCGGCGGCGACGTGGCCTTCATGCACGGCCTTGTGGGCGAGCATGGGTTGGCCGACGATGTCGCCGATGGCGTAGATGTGCGGCACGTTGGTGCGCATCTGACGGTCGACCTCGATGAAACCGCGGTCGGTGACGGCGATGCCCGCCTTGTCGGCGCCGATCTTCTTGCCATTGGGACTGCGGCCGACGGCCTGCAGCACCAGGTCGTAGCGTTGCGGTTCCTTGGGTGCGCCCTCGCCTTCGAAGGTGACGTAGATGCCGTCCTTCTTGGCTTCGGCGCCCACCGTCTTGGTCTTCAACATGATGTTGTCGAAGCGGTAGGCGTTTTTCTTCTGCCAGACCTTGACCAGGTCGCGGTCCGCGCCCTGCATCAGGCCGTCCAGCATTTCCACCACGTCCAGGCGCGCGCCCAGCGTGGAGTACACCGTGCCCATTTCCAGGCCGATGATGCCGCCGCCGATGATGAGCATCTTCTTGGGCACTTCACGCAGCAGCAAGGCGCCGGTGGAGTCGACGATGCGCTCGTCCTGCGGCATGAACGGCAGCTTCACCGACTGGCTTCCGGCCGCGATGATGGCCTGCTTGAAGCGCAGGGTCTGCGACTTGCCGTCGGCGCCCTTGACGGTCAGGTGGTTGGCATCGGCGAATTCGCCCACGCCGGTCACCACGGTGACCTTGCGCGCCTTGGCCATGCCGGCCAGGCCGCCGGTCAGCTTGGCAACCACGCTGTCCTTGTAGCCGCGCAGCTTGTCCAGATCGATCTTGGGCTCGCCGAAGCTGATGCCGTGGGCAGCCAGCTCGCGGGCTTCGTCGATGATGGCGGCGTTGTGCAGCAGCGCCTTGGACGGAATGCAGCCCACGTTCAGGCAGACGCCGCCCAGCGTGCTGTAGCGTTCGACCAGAACCACGGACAGGCCCAGGTCGGCGGCGCGGAAGGCGGCGGAGTAGCCGCCGGGGCCCGCGCCCAGCACCAGCATGTCGTATTCGCCATCGGCCGAGCCGCTGAACGTGGCGGCGGCAGGCGCGGCGGCCTTGGCAGCGGGCGCTTCGGACTTGGGCGCGTCGGCCTTGGCGGCCGGCTTGGCATCAGCCTTGGACTCGGCCTTGGGAGCCTCTTCCTTGGCGGCGTCAGCAGCCGCTTCCACTTCCAGCACGACCGCGCCTTCAGCGACCTTGTCGCCGACCTTCACGGCGATGGACTTGACCACGCCGCCTTGCGACGCGGGGATCTCCATCGAGGCCTTGTCGGATTCGACGGTGATCAGGCTTTGTTCCGCCTTGATCGTGTCGCCCACGGCCACCAGCACCTCGATGACTTCCACTTCCTTGAAGTCGCCGATGTCCGGCACTTTGATTTGAACGGTATTGCTCATAGGGCTCCCCGTTTACAGCGCGATGCGGCGGAAGTCGGCCAGCAGCGCACCCAGATAGGCGTTGAAGCGCGCGGCCGAGGCGCCGTCGATGACGCGGTGGTCATAGGACAGCGACAGCGGCACGATCAGGCGCGGCACGAACTGCTTGCCGTCCCACACGGGCTTGTGCGAGGAGCGAGACACACCCAGGATCGCCACTTCAGGCGCGTTGATGATGGGCGTGAACGAGGTGCCGCCGATGCCGCCGAGCGACGAGATCGAGAAGCAGCCGCCCTGCATTTCCGCGGGCGAGATCTTGCCGTCGCGCGCCTTCTTGGACAGGTCCGTCATTTCCTGGGCGATCTGCAGGATGCCCTTCTTGTCGGCATCGCGGATCACCGGCACCACCAGCCCGTTGGGCGTGTCGGCCGCAAAACCGATGTGGTAGTACTGCTTGAGCACCAGGTTGTCGCCGTCCAGCGAGGCGTTGAACTCGGGGAATTTCTTCAGGGCCGCGACCACGGCCTTGATCAGGAAGGCCAGCATCGTGACCTTGATGCCCGACTTCTCGTTTTCCTTGTTCAGCGTGACGCGCAGCGCTTCCAGGTCGGTGATGTCCGCTTCGTCGTTGTTGGTGACGTGCGGGATCATGACCCAGTTGCGGTGCAGGTTCGCACCGGAAATCTTCTTGATGCGCGACAGCGGCTTGGCTTCGATCGGGCCGAACTTGGTGAAGTCGACCTTCGGCCACGGCAACAGGCCCAGCGCGGCGCCATCGGCCGGACCACCGGCAGCAGCGGCCGCCGGCGCAGCCGACAGGGCCTGCTTGACGAAACCGCGCACGTCGTCAGCGGTGATGCGTTCCTTGGGACCCGAGCCCTTGACCTTGGACAGGTTCACGCCCAGTTCGCGCGCAAACTTGCGCACGGACGGCGACGCGTGGGGCAATTGGCCCGGCTTGAGGTTGGCGTCTTCCAGCGCGGCGGCGGGAGCCGGACGCGAGGCGGATGCGGCAGCCTCGGGCTTGGCTTCGGCCTTGGCTTCAGGCTTGGCAGCCGGCGCCGCGGCTTCGGACTTGGCGGCCGGGGCGGCAGCGGCTTGCGCGCCGCCTTCCACCACCACCACGATCGAGCCCTTGGCGACCTTGTCGCCGACCTTGACCTTCACTTCCTTGACCACGCCGCCTTGCGAAGCCGGGATCTCCATCGAGGCCTTGTCGGACTCGACGGTGATCAGGCTTTGCTCGGCCTTGATGGTGTCGCCGACCGCGACCATGACTTCGATGACTTCGACTTCCTTGAAGTCGCCGATGTCCGGCACTTCGATCTCGACCGGGCCGCTGGAGGCAGCCGGCGCCGAGGCCTCGGCCTTGGGCGCAGCGGCGGCGGCCTGCTTGGGCTCTTCCTTGGCGGCCGGCTTGGCGTCGGCCTTGGGGGCCTCTTCCTTGGCGGCGCCGGAGGCGGCCTCTTCCACTTCCAGCACGACCGCGCCTTCGGCGACCTTGTCGCCGACCTTCACGGTGATGGACTTGACCACGCCGCCTTGCGACGCGGGAATTTCCATCGAGGCCTTGTCGGATTCGACCGTGATCAGGCTTTGTTCCGCCTTGATCGTGTCGCCCACGGCAACCAGCACTTCAATGACTTCCACTTCCTTGAAGTCGCCGATGTCGGGAACCTTGATTTGCACGATGTTGCTCATGTCTCTTTACCCTCAGGCGTATTGCGGGTTGGCTTTGTTCGGATTGATGCCGTATTTCTTGATGGCTTCGGCCACCTTGGCAACCGGCACCTTGCCTTCGTCGGCCAGCGCGCGCAGCGCGGCGACGACGACGAAGTGGCGATCCACCTCGAAGTGCTCGCGCAGCTTGGCGCGGAAATCCGAGCGGCCGAAACCATCGGTGCCCAGCACCTTGTATTCGCGGCCCTTGGGCACGAACGGACGGATCTGGTCCGCAAAGAGCTTCATGTAGTCGGTCGACGCGATGATCGGGCCTTCCGTCTTGGCCAGCTGTTCCGTGACGTAAGCCACCTGCGGCTTCTTCTCGTCGGGGTGCAGCATGTTGTGGCGTTCGGCGTCCAGACCGTTGCGGCGCAGCTCGGTGAAGCTGGTGACGCTCCAGATGTCGGAGGCGACGTCCCAGTCGGCAGCCAGCAGTTCCTGAGCGGCCATGACTTCGCGCAGGATGGTGCCCGAACCCATGAGCTGCACGCGGTTCTTGCCCTTGCCGTGCGACTTGAGCTTGTACATGCCCTTGATGATGCCTTCCTCGTCGCCCTTGGTCAGACCGGGCTGCGGGTAGTTTTCGTTCATCACCGTCAGGTAGTAATAGACGTTTTCCTGGTCTTGCACCATGCGCTTCAGACCGTGCTGAATGATCACGGCGAGCTCATGGCCGAACGTCGGGTCGTACGACACGCAGTTCGGGATGGTCGAGGCCAGGATGTGGCTGTGGCCGTCTTCGTGCTGCAGGCCTTCGCCGTTCAGCGTCGTGCGGCCGGCAGTGCCGCCCAGGAGGAAGCCGCGCGCCTGCATGTCGCCGGCGGCCCAGGCCAGATCGCCGATCCGCTGGAACCCGAACATCGAGTAGTAGATGAAGAACGGGATCATGATGCGGTTGTTCGAGGAGTACGACGTGGCCGCCGCAATCCACGAGCTCATCGCGCCCGCTTCGTTGATGCCTTCCTGCAGGAGCTGGCCGTCGGCCGCTTCCTTGTAGTACATGACCTGGTCCTTGTCGACCGGCGTGTACTTCTGGCCTTCCGGCGCGTAGATGCCGATCTGGCGGAACAGGCCTTCCATGCCGAAGGTGCGCGATTCGTCGGCCAGGATCGGCACGACGCGCGGACCCAGTTCCTTGTCGCGCAGCACCTGATTCAGGATGCGCACGAAGGCTTGGGTGGTCGAGATTTCGCGGCCTTCCGCGGTGGGTTCCAGCACGGCCTTGAAGGCGTCCAGCGCCGGGGCCTTCAGTTGCTCGTCGGCCTTGGCGCGGCGGCGCGGCAGGTAGCCGCCCAGCGCGGCACGGCGCTCGTGCAGGTACTTCATTTCGGGCGAGTCTTCGGCCGGCTTGAAGTACGGCAGGTCTTCCAGCTTGTCGTCCGGGATCGGGATGCCGAAGCGGTCGCGGAATTCGCGGATGGAGTCGAGCTCCAGCTTCTTTTGCTGGTGGGTCGGGTTCTTGGCCTGGCCGACGTGGCCCATGCCGTAGCCCTTGATGGTCTTGGCCAGAATGACGGTCGGCTGGCCGGTATGGTCGCTGGCCGACTTGAAGGCCGCGTACACCTTGTGGGGGTCATGGCCGCCACGGTTCAGGCGCCAGATGTCCTCGTCGCTCATGCGCGACACGGCTTCGAGCAGCTTGGGGTGCTTGCCGAAGAAGTGTTCGCGGACGAACTTGCCGTCGTTGGCCTTGTACGCCTGGTACTCGCCGTCGACGGTTTCTTCCATGATCTGGCGCAGGATGCCTTCCTTGTCGTGCGCAAGCAGCGGATCCCAGTAGCCGCCCCAGATCAGCTTGATGACGTTCCAGCCCGAACCGCGGAAGTCGCCTTCCAGTTCCTGGATGATCTTGCCGTTGCCGCGCACCGGGCCGTCCAGGCGCTGCAGGTTGCAGTTGATGACGAAGATCAGGTTGTCGAGCTTTTCGCGGGCCGCCAGGGCGATGGCGCCCAGCGACTCGGGTTCGTCCATTTCGCCGTCGCCGCAGAACACCCAGACCTTGCGGTTGCTGGTGTCGGCGATGCCGCGGGCGTGCAGGTACTTCAGGAAACGGGCCTGGTAGATGGCCATCAGCGGGCCCAGGCCCATCGACACCGTCGGGAACTGCCAGAAGTCCGGCATCAGCTTCGGATGCGGGTACGAGGACAGGCCCTTGCCGTCCACTTCCTGGCGGAAGTGATTCAACTGGTCTTCGGTCAGGCGGCCTTCGAGGTAGGCGCGGCCGTACATGCCGGGCGAGGTGTGGCCCTGGAAGTAGACCAGGTCGCCGCCGTGGCCTTCGTCTTCAGCGTGCCAGAAGTGGTTCTGGCCGCAGCCGATCATGGTGGCCAGCGAGGCGAACGACGCGATGTGACCGCCCAGATCGCCGCCATCGGGCGGGTTGTGCTTGTTGGCCTTGACGACCATGGCCATGGCGTTCCAGCGCACGTACGAGCGGATGCGCGATTCCAGTTCCAGGTTGCCCGGGTGCGCCGGCTCCAGGCCGGGCGGAATCGTGTTGACGTAAGCGGTATTGGGCGAGAACGGGATATGCGCGCCGGAGCGACGGGCTTCGTCGATCAGGCGTTCCAGCAGGTAATGGGCGCGCTGCGGTCCTTCGCGATCAAGGACGGCTGCCAGGGCTTCGAGCCACTCCTGGGTTTCAAGGGTGTCTTCGTCGTTGGCGGCCTGTACGGCGCCAGCCTGGGCGTTAGAGGACATCGTGTGTCTCCTGTTGGGGTTCGTCGTGACCACACACCCGCTTATTTATCTACTCGCGGACATTGCATGGTAGCCGGGATCATCCGGGCTACCATGCAATGCATGGGGTCGGGGTGTTCAAAGGACCTGCCAGGGGCGGGTTTCCTGTCAGGCGGCATTCTAAGAAAGAAGATTAACCGGTCGCAAGGAAAATTTCATGTTGCGGTACGGCATTTCATAATGCGGAAAGTTGACCGGAAGCTGCATTGCTAAACGCCATACTTTTTATGGTCTAGGCCGAATGGGGGACTTGATTCCCGGCAATTCCCTCCCAACACGCACTAAAATGCGCGGTCTACCGGCCCCGAATTCCATGTCCAGCGCGCCCAAGTCCAACATACCCACGCCTTTCCACGACCACGCCCGCACCCGGCGGCGCGGGGTGTACTGGGTCACGCCCGCCATGGTGCTGATCCTCTATATCTGTGTGATGGCGGTGTTCTTCTGGTTGCAGCGCATCCATGACGACAGCGTCATGTTTGTCACCATAGACCAGGAGCTACGGCAGCAACGCCTGATCTGGGTCGTGCTGGCGCTGTCCTGCGTCATCGTCATCAGCCTGTTGATGCTGTGGCGCTATACCCGCTTCCGGTCCACCGCCGAGGCCGCGCTCATCGCCGAAACGGGTTTTCGGCGCGCCATGGAAAACTCCATGTCCACGGGCATGCGGGTGCTCGACATGGAGGGCCGCATCGCCTACGTGAACCCGGCCTTCTGCCGGATGATCGGCTGGAACGAGGCCGACCTGATCGGCCGCAGCCCGCCCTTCCCGTATTGGGTGCCGGGCCGCCACGAACAGCACCAGCACACGCTGGACGTGCTGATGTCGGGCAAGACGCCCAGCAGCGGCCTGGAAGTCGAAGCGCAGCGGCGCGATGGCTCGCGCTTTACGGCGCGCATGTACGTGTCGCCGCTGCTGGACCCCAACGGCAATCAGATCGGCTGGATGACATCCATGACCGACATCACCGAACCCAAGCGCATCCGCGAGGCCCTGACCGCCGCGCACGAACGGTTCATGACCGTGCTGGAAGGCCTGGACGACGCCATCTCGGTCACCGCCGACACCCACGACGGGCTGGAACTGCTGTTTGCCAACCGCACGTACCGCCGCGTGTTCGGGGCGCAGACCGGTGGCCACGACGAGCTGCTGGCCGGCCGCCGCGGCCGCTTCACCGACGAATCGGTCGAGGTCTTTGCGCCGTCGGTGCAGCGCTGGTTTGAAGTGCACCACCGCATGCTGGCCTGGACCGACGGCCGCCGCGTGCGCATGCAGGTGGCGCGCGACATCACCGAGCGCCGCGGCCACGAGGAAGCGTCGCGCGTGCAGCAGGAAAAAATCCAGCTCACCAGCCGTCTGACCACCATGGGCGAAATGGCCTCGTCGCTGGCGCACGAGCTGAACCAGCCGCTGACGGCCATCGCCAACTACAGCATGGGTGCGGTGGCGCTGGTCAAGGCCGGCCACACCAGTCCCAACATGCTGCTGCCCGCGCTGGAAAAGGCTGCGTCCCAGGCCGAGCGCGCCGGCAAGATCATCAGCCGCATCCGCGAGTTCGTGAAGCGCAGCGAGCCGCGCCGCCAGCGCGTGGCCATCGGCCGCATTGTCGACAACGCCATCGGCTTTGCCGAAATCGACGCCCGCAAGCGCCGCATCCGCATCGACAGCTTCGTGCCGTCCAACGCGCCCGATGTCCTGGCCGACCCCATCCTGATCGAACAGGTGCTGCTGAACCTGCTCAAGAACGGGCTGGAAGCCATGGAAAAGAGCGAGTCCGACGAGCTTAAGGTTGCCGTAATTCTTCACGAGCAGCATATCGAGGTGGCCGTGGTGGACCGCGGTCACGGCCTGGCCGAACCCGAGCGCCTGTTCGAACCGTTCTTCAGCACCAAGTCGCAGGGCCTGGGCATGGGGCTGAACATCTGCCGTACCATTATCGAATCGCATCACGGCCGCCTGTGGGCTGACCCCAATCCCGCCGGCGGTACTATCTTCCGCTTCACCCTGCCCTGCGCTGCGACCCAGACGCAGGCCCAGAACGATCAGTCCGAGGAGTTGCACGCATGAACACGCCCCACCTGTCGAGCACGGTATTCATTGTCGATGACGACGAAGCGGTCCGCGATTCGCTGCGCTGGCTGCTGGAAGCCAATGGATACCGCGTTCGCGCCTACGCCAGCGGCGAGTCCTTCCTGGAAGACTACGACGCCAGCCAGATCGGCGTGCTGATCGCCGACGTGCGCATGCCCGGCATGAGCGGCCTGGAGCTGCAGGAACAGCTCATCATCCGCAACGCGCCGCTGCCCATCGTGTTCATCACCGGCCACGGCGACGTGCCGATGGCGGTGTCCACCATGAAGAAAGGCGCCGTCGACTTCCTGGAAAAGCCGTTCAACGAATCCGACCTGCGCGAAATCGTGGCGCGCATGCTGGAGCAGGCCACGCAGCGCGTGAGCAAGCACCAGGCCCAGAAGGACCACGAAGCCATGCTGGCGCGCCTGACCGCGCGCGAGCAACAGGTGCTGGAGCGCATCGTCGCCGGCCGCTTGAACAAGCAGATCGCCGACGACCTGGGCATCAGCATCAAGACCGTCGAGGCGCACCGCGCCAACATTATGGAAAAACTTGAAGTGACCACCGTTGCAGATTTGATGAAAGTGGCCTTGGCCAAACCCGAGGCACACGCATGACCGCAAGGATTATTGACGGCGCGGCCCTTTCGCAGCGCATTCGCGAAGAAGTCGCCCAGCGTGTTTCGGCCCTGGCCGCCAAGGGCACCCGCCCCGGCCTGGCCGTTGTGCTGGTCGGCGCGGACCCCGCCTCGCAGGTATATGTGCGCAACAAGGTCGCGGCCTGCGAAAAGGCCGGACTGCATTCCGTGAAAGAGCAATACCCGGCCGAGATGACCGAGGCCGAACTGCTGGCCCGCATCGACGTGCTGAATCAGGACCCCAGCATCCACGGCATCCTGGTGCAGCTGCCGCTGCCCAAGCACATGGACGCCCACAAGGTCATCGAGGCCATCGCGGCCGAGAAGGACGTGGACGGCTTCCATATCAGCAACGCGGGCCTGCTCATGACCGGCCAGCCGCTGTTCCGCCCCTGCACGCCGTATGGCGTGATGAAGATGCTGGAATCCGAAGGCGTGACGCTGCGCGGCGCTGAGGCCGTCATCGTCGGCGCCAGCAACATCGTGGGCAAGCCCATGGCCATGCTGCTGCTGCAGGCCGGCGCCACCATCACGATCTGCAACTCCAAGACGCGCGACCTGGCGGCCCAGACCCGCCGCGCCGACGTGCTGGTCGTGGCCACCGGCAAGCCCGGCATGATCGACGGCTCGATGATCAAGCCCGGCGCCGTCGTCATCGACGTGGGCATCAACCGCGGCGCCGACGGCAAGCTGTGCGGCGACGTGGATTTTGCTTCCGCCAAGGAAGTGGCCGGCGCGATCACCCCCGTGCCGGGCGGCGTGGGTCCGATGACCATCGCCATGCTGCTGGTCAATACGGTCGAAGCGGCGGAACGCGCTGCGGGTTAAAGCGTGGATCTCGGTGTCTGACACCCATGTGAGATGCACTTCAGATTGAACGGGTGCCTCATGGGTGTCAGACACCTGCCGAAACTTGAGGCAGCCGCATGGGGCCATCCCCTTGGTCAGCCCTTGCGTTCGGGCCTATCGCCCTCACCTGATCCTTATCGCCTTCGCCGGCGCGCCTGGCGCGCCGCCTGCCACTCAATAAGCCGGTAACACCATGACCCAGAACCCCCTGCTCGCTCCCGTGTCCGAACTGGTCGATTACGCGGCCGTCAAACCCGCGCACATCGTGCCTGCCGTCGAGGAACTGCTGGGCATCGCCCGCAAGGCGGTCGACCAGGCCGCCGACCCCGCGCTCGCACCCACCTGGGAAGCCGTGGCAGAACCCCTGGACACCGCGTCCGAGCGCCTGTGGCGCGCCTGGTCGGTGGCGGGTCACCTGAATGCCGTGGTCAACACGCCGGAACTGCGCGAAGCCTATAACGCCGCCCTGCCGCTGGTCACCGAGTTTTCCACCTGGGTCGGCCTGCACGAAGGCCTGTACAAGCAATACCAGCGGCTGGCCGCGTCGCCCGATTTTGCGTCCTGGACGCCGGTGCGCCGCCGCATCGTCGAGATGGCCCTGCGTGATTTCCGCCTGAGCGGCGTCGAGCTGCAGGGCGCCGACCGCGAACGCTATGCCGCGATTTCCGACCGCGAGGCGCAGGCCTCGCAAAAATTCTCCGAGAACGTGCTGGACTCCATCGACGCGTGGTCGCTGATCGTCGAAGACGAGAGCCGCCTGGCCGGTATTCCGGCCGACGTGGTTGCTGCGGCGCGCGCCGCCGCCGACGAAGACGGCAAGGCCGGCTGGAAGCTCACGCTGAAGATGCCCTGCTACCTGCCCGTCATGCAGTACGCCAAGGACCGCTCGCTGCGCGAGGCGCTGTACCGTGGCTACGGCACGGTCGCGTCCGAACAGGGCGACGCCAAGTTCGACAACTCGCCGCTGATCGAAGAACTGCTTTCGCTGCGCGCCGAGGAATCGGGCCTGCTGGGCCTGGGGACCTTTGCCGCGCTGCGCCTGCAGACGCGCATGGCCCGCGACGCCAAGGAAGTCACCGTGTTCCTGCGCGACCTGGCCGCCCGCGCCAAGCCGTACGCGCAGCGCGATCTGGCTGAACTTACCGCCTACGCCACCGGCGAACTCGGGCTGGACAGCCTGCAGCCCTGGGACGTGGCCTACGCCTCGGAACGCCTGCGTGAATCGCGCTACGCGTATTCGGAAGACGAGGTGAAGCAGTACTTCACCGAGCCGCGCGTGCTGGCTGGCCTGTTTGACGTCATCCAGACCCTGTTCGGCGTGCGCCTGACGGAAACGCCCGTGTCGTCCTGGCACGGCGACGTGCGCGGCGTTCGGGTCGAAAGCCCCGAAGGCGCGCTGATCGGCCACTTGTACCTGGACCTGTACGCGCGCGCCGGCAAGCAGAACGGAGCCTGGGTCGACAGCGAGCGCACGCGCCGCGTCGTGGCCGGCAAGGTGCAGACGCCGATTGCGTACCTGACGTGCAATTTCTCGCGCCCCAACGGCGACCGTCCGGCCGTGCTGACGCATGACGACGTCATCACCCTCTTCCACGAAACCGGCCACGCGCTGCATGCGCTGCTGTCCGAGGTCGACGAGCCCGGCGCCGCCGCGTTCGCCAGCGTGGAATGGGACGCCATCGAACTGCCCTCGCAATTCATGGAGAACTTCTGCTGGGAATGGGCGGTGGTGCAGAAGCTGTCGGCGCACGTGGACACCGGCGAGCCGCTGCCGCGCGCGCTCTACGACCGCCTGGTCGCCGCCCGCAATTACCAGAGCGGCATGCAGACCGTGCGCCAGATCGAGTTCGCGCTGTTCGACATGCTGATGCACGACCGCAGCAAGGGCGCGTCGATTTCCGAAGTGCTGGCGCTCCTGCAGGAAGTGCGCAAGGAAGTCGCCGTGCTGTTCCCGCCCGAATGGCACCGTCTGCCGCATGCCTTCTCGCATCTGTTCGCGGGCGGCTACGGCGCGGGCTATTACAGCTACAAGTGGGCCGAAGTGCTGTCGGCGGATGCGTACGAGGCCTTCGAGGAAGCGGCGGCCAAGCAGGCCGGCAACGCGCTGGGCACGCTGGATCCGGAAACCGGTGCGCGTTTCCGCCGCGAAGTGCTGGCCGTGGGCGGCTCGCGCCCGGCGGCCGAATCGTTCGCCGCCTTCCGCGGCCGCGCGCCTCGCATCGACGCGTTGCTGCGCCATAGCGGGATGACGGCGAGCTGATGGCGGTGTCTGACTCCCGTGGCTTTGCCGGCAACTTGGCATTGGACGGTGTCTGACACTTTAAATACGCGGCGGCACGCGCTGCCCCCAGCCAAGACGGCCCGCCATCGAGCGGGCCGTTTTTTTGCCATGGACTTGCGCGCGCACAAGGCGTGGCCGCCGTATACCGCTTTCCTCAGATCCAGCAGGTAGAATCCGAAAGGTTTACCCCCTTCCGGCTACTGGACCCATGCGACACCTGATTACCGGCCGCTTCTTTCGCGGACTGCTGTTGAGCTTGTGTGTGTTTCTTGCCGCCTGCGGCGACAGAAACGTGGACTGGACGCTTTACAACGTCAAGGGCCACCTGCCGGATCTGAAGTTCTCGCTGCCCGGCGCGGGCGGCAAGACGGTCAGCAGCGACGACCTGAAGGGCAAGACGGTACTGCTGTTTTTCGGCTACGCCAGTTGCCCGGACATCTGCCCGACGACCATGGCGCAATTGACTGCCGTGCTGCAGAACCTGGGCGACAAGGCCAAGGACGTGCGCATCCTGTTCGTCAGCGTGGACCCGCATCGCGACACGCCGGACATCCTGCAGGCCTACGTCAACGCCTTCAACAACAACGCCATCGGCGTGACGGGCAACGAAAGGCAGGTCGCGGACCTGGCGCGCCGCTATCGCGTGGCCTACCAGATCGAAAAGCCCCGCCCCGGCGACGATGCCGACATGTACGAGGTGATGCACAGCCGCGGCGTGTACATCTTCGACAAAGACGGCAAGGCGCGCCTGCTGGCGTCAGACACCGACAGCATCGAGACGCTCACCAAAGACGTGCGCCAGCTTATCGACCTGACTTCCTGACACGGCGGGCGGGTCCGCACACCAGTTGTTACAACGGTGGCGTACGGGGCGCGGGTATCCGTGGGTATCATCAATCCACTTCGCCCCCTTTTCCCTAGTAAGGAGTACGCGCATGAGCATCATCATCATGATCATCGTCGGGTTCATCGTGGGACTGATCGCCCGCGCCATCATGCCCGGGGACCAGAACATGGGGATCATCATGACCACCATTCTGGGCATCATCGGCGCCGTCGTTGCCGGCTTTCTGGGCCAGTCGCTGGGGTGGTACCAGCCCGGCGAACCTGCTGGCTGGATCGGATCCGTCGTCGGCGCGATCATCGTGCTGTTCGTGGTGGGCCTGATCGCCAAGAAGCGCGCCTGACGTCTGCGCGTCTCACAGGCAAGAAAAAACGGGCCGATCGCAAGATCGGCCCGTTTTGCATTGCACGCGCGAAACTCGCGCCTGGATGTCAGCCCGCCGGCGTCGCAGGCGTGGCGGGCGCCGTCGCCGTGCGTTCCGTCCACCCGCCGCCCAGCACCTTGTACAGCGTGACCAGGTTGGTCAGGCGCGCCAGACGCGTGTCGACCAGCGCCTGCTGCGAGGTGTAGAGCGAGCGCTGCGAATCCAGCACGCTCAGGTAGTCGTCGATGCCCTGCCGGAAACGTTGCTCCGACGCGTCATACGCGCGCTGGTTGGCGTCCACCAGCAGGCGCTGGGCCTGGATCTGCTCGTCCAGCGTGCCGCGGCCGGCCAGCGCGTCCGCGACTTCGCGGAAACCCGTCTGGATCGACTTCTCGTACTGGGCTACCTGGATGTTCTTCTGCACCTTCGCCAGGTCCAGCCCCGCCAGCAGCGAGCCGCCCGCGAAGATCGGCACGGTGATCTGGGGCACGAAGCTCCACGCCCCCGAACCGCCGTCGAACAAGCCGCCCAGGCTGGCGCTGGCGGTGCCGGCCGAACCCGTCAGGCTGATGGTCGGGAAGAATGCCGCGCGCGCCGCGCCGATGTTGGCGTTGGCGCCCTTGAGCTGATGCTCGGCCGCGCGGATGTCCGGGCGGCGGACCAGCAGGTCGGACGGCAGGCCGGCGGGCAGCGTGGTCGGCAGCATGCTGTCGTCCAGCTTGATCGCGTTGTCCAGCGCCGCGACTATCTGCGGCGACAGCGGCTGCCCGACCAGCAGCACCAGCGCATTGCGGTCCTGCGCGGCCTGGCGCGTGTATTGCGACAGGTTGCGCTGGGCCGTGCGCAGCGACACCTCGGCCTGGCTCAGGTCCAGCGCCGTGGACAGGCCCTGGTCGTAGCTCTGCTTGGTCAGGTTGTAGGAATCTTCCTGGCTCTTGAGCGTGTCTCGCGTCAGGCTGAGCAGCTCCTGGTCCGCACGCAGCGTCAGGTAAGCATTCGCAACCTCGGCGATCAGCGTGAGCTGCGTGGCGGTGCGCGTCTCGTCCAGCGCCAGATAGGATTCCAGCGCCTGGTCGCTCAGGCTGCGGATGCGGCCAAAAAGGTCCAGTTCCCAGGCGGACATGGCAGCGCCCACCTGATAGCTGTGGCTGGTGGTGGCCTGGCCGCTGGGCGACAGGTCGGCCGGCGTGCGCTGGCCAGAGCCCTGCCCGGCCACGCCGATACTGGGCGCCAGGTCCGCGCGCTGGATGCGGTACTGCGCGCGCGCCGCCTCGACGTTCAGTGCCGCCACGCGCAGGTCGCGGTTGTTGACGAGCGACTGTTCGATCAGCTGCTGCAGGAGCGGATCGCCGAAAAAGTCGCGCCAGCCGATGTCGGCCACGGCCATGCCGCCCGGCGCGGCCGCCTGGGCCGCGTTGTAGGCGGCGCCCGTGGGATAGGCGGCGTCGATGGGCGCGTCGGGGCGCTCATACGTGGGGGCCAGCGAGCAGCCCGCCAGGGCCGCCGCCAGGGATACAGACAGCAAGGTTCTCATCTGGAGTTTCATTACGGTTGGCCCTCCGCCGGCACGTCGTGCGGCCCCTTGGCGCTGGTGTCGTGCTTGTCGACGTTTTCGCTCATGCGCTTGACCTTGAACACGCGCAGCATGATCACGAAGAACGCCGGGACGAAGAAGATGGCCAGGAAGGTGCCGGTCAGCATGCCGCCGATGACGCCCGTGCCGATGGCGTTCTGGCTGCCCGAGCCCGCGCCGCTGGAAATCGCCAGCGGGGTCACGCCCAGGATGAACGCCAGGGACGTCATCAGGATGGGACGCAGGCGCTGACGGGCAGCGTGGATGGCCGACTCGGTCAGGCTGGCGCCCGATTCATAGTGCTCCTTGGCGAACTCCACGATCAGGATGGCGTTTTTGGCCGCCAGCCCGATTGTCGTCAAGAGACCCACCTGGAAGAACACGTCGTTGGACAGGCCGCGCATCAGCGTGGCCAGCAGCGCGCCGATGATCCCTAGCGGCACCACCAGCATGACCGCGGACGGAATGGTCCAGCTTTCATAGAGCGCCGCCAGGCACAGGAACACCACGATGAGCGAGATCGCGTACAACGCGGGCGCCTGCGCGCCGGACAGGCGTTCTTCGAACGACAGGCCGGTCCACTCGAAGCCGACGCCGACCGGCAGCTTGGCCGCCAGGCGTTCCATTTCTTCCATGGCTGCGCCCGAGCTGTAGCCCGGCGCCGCCTGGCCCTGGATGTTGTACGACGGCACGCCGTTGTAGCGGTTCAGCTTCTGCGGGCCGAAGCTCCACGTCGCGCTGGAGAACGCCGAGAACGGGACCATGTCGCCATCCTTGTTGCGCACGTACCATTTGTTCAGGTCTTCCGGCAGCATGCGCGAGGATGCCTCGCCCTGCGCGAACACCTTCTTCACGCGGCCGCGGTCGATGAAGTCGTTGACGTACGACGAACCCCATGCGGTGGCCAGCGTGCTGTTGATGTCCGACACGGCCACGCCCAGGGCGCGGGCCTTTTCGCGGTCGATGTCCAGCTGGTACTGCGGTGCGTCTTCGATGCCGTTGGGACGCACGCCCGCCAGCACCGGGCTCTTGCCGGCCTCGCCCAGCAGCTGGTTGCGCGCGGCAAGCAGCTTCTCGTGGCCCACGCCGGCGCGGTCCATCAGCTGGAAGTCAAAGCCGGTGACGTTGCCCAGTTCCATGACGGAAGGCGGCGGCACGACGAACAGTTGCGCGCGGCGTTCCGTCTTGGCGAAGTGCGCGTTGGCGCGTCCCGCCACGGCGGCGGCCTTCAGGCTGGCGTCGCCGCGCTCTTCCCAGTCGCGCAGCTTGATGAACAGGATGGACGCGTTCTGGCCGCGGCCGCCGAAGTTGAAGCCGTTGACCGCGAACACCGAGGTAACGGCATCCTTTTCTTCGGTCAGCAGGTACTTGGTGGCGTCGTCGATGACGGCCTTGGTGGCTTCGGCGGTGGCGCCGGCGGGCGTCTGGATCTGGGCGAACAGAATGCCCTGGTCTTCGGCCGGCAGGAACGCGGTCGGGATGCGGGTGAACATCCAGCCCATCGCAATGACCAGCGCCAGGTAGACGACCATCAGGCGCTTGGTGCGGTTCAGGCCGCGGGCCACGGTATTGGCGTAACCGTTGCTGCTGCGCTCGAACGTGCGGTTGAACCAGCCGAAAAAGCCCTTCTTGGCGCCGTGGTGGCCCTTCGGAATGGGTTTCAGCAGCGTCGCGCACAAGGCCGGCGTGAACACGATGGCGACAATCACGGACAGCACCATCGAGGACACGATCGTGATCGAGAACTGGCGGTAGATGACGCCCGTGGAGCCGCCGAAGAACGCCATGGGGACGAACACGGCGGCCAGCACCATCGCGATGCCGATCAGGGCGCCGGTGATCTGACTCATGGACTTGCGGGTGGCCTGCTTGGGCGTGAGGCCCTCTTCGGCCATCACCCGCTCGACGTTTTCGACCACCACGATGGCGTCGTCGACGAGCAGACCGATGGCCAGCACCATCCCGAACATCGTCAAGGTGTTGATGGAATAGCCGAACGCCGCCAGCACGCCGAACGTGCCCAGCAGCACCACCGGCACGGCCAGCGTGGGAATGATGGTGGCGCGGAAGTTCTGCAGGAAGAGATACATCACCAGGAACACCAGGATGATGGCCTCGACCAGCGTCTTGAACACTTCATGGATCGACAGGCTGACGAACGGCGTCGTGTCGTACGGATAGACGACCTCCATGCCCGGCGGGAAATACGGCTTGAGGTTGTTGATGGTGTCGCGCACCGCCTGCGCCGTGTCCAGCGCGTTGGCGCCCGGCGCCAGCTTGATGGCCAGGCCCGAGGCCGGATTGCCGTTGTAGAAGCTGTCGATGGCGTAGGTCTGGCCGCCCAGTTCGATCCGCGAAACGTCGCGCAGGCGCACCTGCGAACCGTCGGAATTAACCTTCAGCAGGATCTGGCCGAAGTCTTCGGCCGTCTGCAGGCGCGACGGTCCGATGATGGTGGCGTTCAGCTGCTGGCCGCGCACGGACGGCAGGCCGCCCAATTGCCCGGACGAGACCTGGACGTTCTGTTCCTTGATGGCGGTGGTGATGTCGACCGTGGTCAGCCCGTAGTTGACGAGCTTGGCGGGGTCCAGCCAGATCCGCATCGCGTACTGCGAGCCGAAGAGCTGGAAGTCGCCCACGCCCTGCGTGCGGCTGATGGGATCCTGGACGTACGAGGCGACGTAGTCGGCCAGGTCGTCCTTGGTCATCGTGCCGTCGGTGGACACGAAGCCCGCCACGATCAGGAAGTTCTTCGTGGCCTTGGTGACGCGGATGCCCTGCTGCTGCACTTCCTGCGGCAAGAGCGGCTGCGCCAGCGCCAGCTTGTTCTGGACCTGCACCTGCGCGGTGTCGGGATTGGTGCCCTGCTTGAAGGTCAGCGTGATGGACATGCTGCCGTCGGAGTTGCTTTCCGACGAGATGTACTGCAGGCCGTCAAGACCGTTCATCTGCTGCTCGATCACCTGCACCACGGTGTCCTGCACGGTCTGCGCGGACGCGCCCGGGTAGGTCACCGCGATGCCGATGGCGGGCGGCGCGATGTTGGGGTACTGGGCGACCGGAAGCTGCAGGATGGACAGCGCGCCGGCCAGCATCAGCACGATCGCGATCACCCAGGCAAAAACCGGCCTGTCGATAAAAAACTTTGCCATGCGTGGCTCCTGATTACTGCTTGGCCGGCGCGGCGGGGGCAGCGGCCCCCTGCGCATTGGCCGCTTGCGGCTGGGCCTTGGCGCCGGCTTCGGTGGCGACCACTTCAACGCCGGGGCGGACCATCTGCAGGCCTTCCACGATCACGCGGTCGCCGGCAGCCAGGCCGTCGGTGACGAGCCACTTGTCGCCGATGGCGCGGTCGGTCTTCAGATCGCGCAGTTCAACCTGGTTCTTGGCGTTGACGACAAGCGCGGTCGGCTGGCCGCGCTGATTGCGCGTCACACCGCGCTGCGGCACCAGCAGGCCATCGGCGGCAACGCCGTCAGCCAGGCGCGCCCGCACGAACATGCCGGGCAACAGACGCCGGTCGGGGTTGGGGAACACGGCGCGCAGCGTGATCGAGCCCGTGCCCGGGTCGACGGTCACTTCGGAGAACTGGAGCTTGCCGGACTCTTTGTATTGCGAGCCGTCTTCCAGCGTCAGCGTGACCAGCGCGGCCTGCTCGCCGTCCAGCTTCTTGAGCTGGCCGGTGGCCAACGCGTCCTGCAGACGCAGGAGCTGCACGCTGGACTGCGTGACGTCGACGTAGATCGGGTCGATCTGCTGCACCGCGGCCAGCGCGCTGGTCTGGTTGGCCGTTACGAGCGCGCCTTCGGTCACGGCCGAGCGGCCGATGATGCCGTCGATCGGCGACAACACCTTGGTGTAGACGAGATTGATGCGGGCCGTGTCCAGCGCCGCCTTGGCCGACAGCACGTCGGCAGCAGCCTGATCGCGCGAGGCGACGGCGTTGTCGTAGGTCTGCTGGCTGACCGCGCGGGTGGCGACCAGCGGCTTGTAGCGCTCGGCCAGCAGCGCGGCGGTCTTTTGCTGCGCCTGGGCGCGGGCCAGCGCGGCCTTCTGGCTGTCGACGTTGGCTTGATAGAGGGCGGGGTCGATCTGATAGAGCTGTTGGCCGGCCTTGACCTCGCCGCCCTCGGTGAAGAGGCGCTTCTGGACGATGCCGTTGACCTGCGGGCGGACTTCGGCGACGCGGAAGGCAGAGGTGCGGCCGGGCAGTTCGGTGGTGAGGGAAACGGGCTGCGTCGCCAATGTGACGACCGTCACTTGCGGCTTGCCGCCCTGAGGCGCCTCTTGCTTCTTGCCGCAAGCGGCCAGTGTGAGGGCCGATGCCGTCAGCGCGACAACGGCCGCGCCGCGCCACATAG
The DNA here is from genome assembly GCF_002966795.1 of Achromobacter spanius. GTDB lineage: Bacteria > Pseudomonadota > Gammaproteobacteria > Burkholderiales > Burkholderiaceae_B > Achromobacter > Achromobacter spanius_D. The sequence continues at coordinate 2,467,946 of NZ_CP023270.1, read as the reverse complement.
CGCTTTTCTTATTCATAGATTGCATTCCCGATTTCAATAAAAGTTGCCCCACGCCGCGCATGCGCCGCGTGCCTGATGGCCGTGTATGGCCGGATTGCCTGGGGCGATTCTGCGAAGAACATCAGCCCGTCGGACCGTCTTGGCGCGGTCCGCGGCGTTCGACCTGGGTGGATTCGCGTAGAACACGCAAGGCTGGACGTTTATCGCATTGCTGCATTGCAGAACTCGCATTCTGAGTTATCCCGCTTTAGAAACAAAGGGGCATGAAGAGAAAACATCATTCCATTTATGGGACAATTGTCCATTCTCCACTGTGACAAAATCGCGTCATGAAACGCCTACAGGGAATGGAACTCTTCGTCGAGGTCGCCAAAACGCACAGTTTTAGCCGCGCTGCGGCAACGCTGGGCGTCCCGAAGTCGACCTTGTCTCGCCAGGTGGCCGAACTGGAGCGCTCCGTGGGGCTGCGGCTGCTCAGCCGCACCACGCGCAAGGTGGAACTGACCGATGCCGGGCGGCTGTATTTCGAGCGCTGCCAGCGCATCGTGGCCGAGGCGCAGATCGCCCATGAAGAACTGCAGAAGCTGGTCGACACGCCGGCCGGACCGCTGCGGGTGAACATGCCCGCGGATTTCGGCACGGACTTCCTGGCTGAATCGTTCATGGAGTTTTCCCGGCGCTATCCCGATGTGACGTTTTTTCTGGACCTCGCGAACCCGGACCACGCATCGCGCGTGTTCCAGACCTGCGACGTGTCGATCGAAATCGGCGACCTGCCCGATTCGACCCAGATTGCAAGACTGCTGGGCATGCTGCCCGCCTACCTGTATGCCTCGCGCGACTACCTGGAAAAGCACGGCGAACCGAAGCATCCCAGCGACTTGACCCGGCACGAGTGCATTGAGTTCCGCGCGGAAGGCGCCGGCCGCGTGACGCGCTGGCCGCTTACGAATGGCGAGCAGCACATAGAATTCACGCCGGGCAACCGGTTTTCCGTCAACGGCGTCGCCATGGCCCGGCGCCTGGCCATGCTGGGCGCGGGCATTGCGGTGCTGGTGGGTGGTCAGATGTCGGAACAGCAGTCCGGCCAGTTGCAGCGCGTGCTGCCGGACTGGCAGTTGGGCCCGTTTCCGGTGCATGCGGTCACGGAGACGCGGCTGCTGCCCGCCAAGACCCGGATCTTCATCGAGTTCCTGATGGAGCGCCTGGGCAGCCACTGGCAAGCGAAGGATACGCCCCGTTTCATGAAATCCCGCTGAGACCGAAACAGACTGAAAAATCCTTCGACGGTCGACAAGTGATGTCGAGTCAGGTGACCAATGCTGCGAGCGGAGTTTCGCTGTCGGTGTCAGACACCCTTTGAAGGGCAACTCAAGATGAAGAGGCTCTCACCAGGGTGTCAGACACCAGCGCTGGAGGCCGTCTTACGATCGTGTGGACGGTGGGTGTCAGACACCGGCTCAGAACGATTCGTCGTCGCGCAGGTAGCGCCATTGGCCCAGGGGCAGATCGCCCAGCGCCACGCGGCCGATACGAACGCGTTTCAGGCCGATCACTTTCAGGCCCACCAGTTCACACATGCGGCGGATCTGGCGTTTCTTGCCTTCGCGCAGCACGAACCGGAGTTGATCGTGGTTCTGCCAGCGCACCTGGGCGTGCTTGAGCGGCTTGCCATCCAGCGATAGTCCGTGGTTCAGGAGGGCCAGACCGTTGTCGGAGAGATCGCCCTGGACGCGGACCAGATACTCCTTGTCGATCGTGGAGTCTTCGCCGATCAGCTGCTTGGCGACGCGGCCGTCCTGCGTGAGAACGAGGAGTCCTTGCGAATCGATGTCCAGGCGGCCAGCGACGGCCAGGCCGTCCAGGTGTGCGCATTCGAAGCGCTGCGGGGCGCGGTCGCCGGCGAAGCGGGAGCGGGAGTCGATCAGGGCGACGGCGGGCGTGTAGCCTTTTTCGGCCTGGCCGGACACGTAGCCCACGGGCTTGTTGATGAGGATCGTGACGCGGGAGGTCTGGCGCGCATGCGCGGCGCGCTCCAGCGTGATTTCCTGGTCGGGATAGGCCCGCGCGCCCAATTCGGACACGACGACGCCGTCAACGCGGACCCAGCCGCGCTCGATATAGCTGTCCGCCTCGCGGCGTGAACAGAGTCCGCGCTCGGACATGAGCTTGGAGATTCGTACTTTTTCCATGGGCGGTATTGTATGCGGACGGCCGGTGAGGATCGGCCAGTGCGGCTCGGCCAGCGCCCCACCCCTGCGGCATCGCGACGCAGGCGGCCTTGAGGCGGGGCTTGGCATAATACGCAGCCATGACGAAACCCGCAGCCCATTGCCCCCCTCTCGCCGCCGGCTGGCAGGCGCAAGCCCCGGCCATTCTGTCCCCCGCCCAACGCCACTGGCTGTTCCGGCCGGGCGCGCTTACCGCCGGCCTGCGCCAGGTCGGGCAGGTGCGTCTGCGGGTGTTGGCCGAGTACGCCGACGGTGCGCCGGCTGACGAGGCGCGCGCAATGCGCATCGCCCCGGGCTCACCGGTGTGGATCCGCGAGGTGTTGATGTCCGTGAACGGCGTGGACAGCGTCCCGGCGCGCAGCCTGACGCCGCTGACCGCTTCACACGGCGCCTGGCAAGGGATGCGGCGCCTGCTGACCCGGCCGCTGGCCGACATGCTGTATCACGACAGCACGGTGATCCGGTCGCCCTTTGCATGCCGCCGGCTGGCCTCGCCCGTGCCGTTCCATGCCACCGCCTCGGACGTACTGCCGCCCGAAGCCCGCGCGTTGCAGGCCGGCCGGATCTGGGCGCGCCGCTCGGTGTTCTGGCGCCAGGGGCAGCCGCTGCTGGTGGCCGAGTGCTTCCTGCCGGACTTCTGGGAGTTGATCGCCGGCCAGCCCGTGCCGCCGCTCGTGCCCCATCAACGCACGCCGCGCTGATGCGAGCTTGCTGAACGCCAGCCGCTGCGCAGGCGTTCAGCCCTCGTACCGCCGCCCCTGCTCCAGCAATTCCGGCGTGCCGATCACGTCGTTCAGCCCGTCGAAATCCAGCATCCTGTCCTTCCACGGCCCCGTCGTGCCGTGCTGGCGCAGGCTGCCGTAGTAGCCCTGCAGCGTGTGCGCCACCGCGCGCGCCGTGCCGCCCGGGAAGATGACGATGCGGAAACCCACGGCGGCGAGCGCGCCCGCGTCCTGCACCGGGGTCTTGCCGCCCTCCACCATGTTGGCCAGCAACGGCACCCGCGAAGCGAATCGGTCGCACGCGGCGCGCATCTGCTCGGGCGTACGCAGTGCTTCGATGAAGAGCGCGTCCGCGCCCGCCTCCAGATACGATTCGGCGCGATCCAGCGCGGCATCCAGCCCTTCCGAGGCCAGCGCGTCGGTGCGCGCCAGAATCAGCGTGGACGCGTTGACCCGCGCGTCGACGGCGGCGCGCAGCTTGCCGCACATCTCGGCGGCGGGAATCACGCTCTTGCCGTCCAGGTGGCCGCACCGCTTGGGAAACGTTTGATCTTCGAGCTGGATCATGGCAGCGCCCGCGCGCTCGAAGCCGCGCACGGTGCGCTGCGTGTTCAGCGCGTTGCCAAAACCGGTGTCGGCGTCCACGATCACCGCGGCCGACACGCGCTCGGCGATGCGGGCCAGGGTGTCTTCGACTTCGGTGTAGGTGGTCAGGCCGATGTCCGACCGGCCCAGCCGCGTGTAGGCGATGGACGCGCCCGACAGGTACAGCGCGGAAAAGCCCGCCTGCTCGGCGATCAGCGCCGACAAGGCGTCGTAGACGCCGGGGGCCAGCACCGTGCCGGCCGCCAACTGCGCTTTCAGGTTCTGTGTTTGCATCATGGGTTTCCTAATCCAGGCCGCGCCCGAGCAGCGCCGCCGCCGTGGCCGCGGCGATATGGCCGCCGGCGACCGCGCTGAGCAAGCCGTTGCCGGACAGATAGCCCGACACGTCGTTGCCCGAAACGCCACGGGCGGCGCCGCCCGCAGCCAGCAGGTTGGGCAGCGCCCGGCCTGCGTTGTCCAGGACGCGGCATTGCGCGTCGATATCCAGCCCGCCTTGTGTGTGAAAGAGCGCGCCCGTCACCTTGACCGCGTGATACGGCGCCTGCAGGGCGCGTTCGAAATGGCGTCCCAGCGGATCCGCCGCGCCGGGGCGGACCGCGTCCAGCGTCTGGCCCAGCACATCGGGATCGCAGCCGATCAGCGCGGCCAGCGCCGCGACGTCGGCGCAGGTTTTCAACGCCTGCCCTTCTTCGGCCTGCACGAAGTCGGGAAAGCCGCGCGCCAGTGCAAGCGTGCGGTCGTCAAAGACATTCCACGCCACCGAGCCCGGCTGCGCCAGCACATGGACCGCGGCCTCGGAATAACCGTGAGTCTCGTCATGAAAGCGGCGGCCGTCGCGGTTGATCTGCACGCCGCCGTCCATCATCACGGCCCAGGAAATCAGCGCGCCCTGCGGCGTGGCCCACGAGCCGTGGCCCTGGTAGCCGCCCAGGTCCGCGAGGCGCGCGCCCAGCTGCGTGCCCCATTGGATGGCGCTGCCGTCGTTGCCGACGTGGCCGCCGTAGACGGCCTCGCGCATCGCGGGCAGGTACTCACCCACCATCGCGGTGTTGCCGCCAAAGCCGTTGCAGGCCAGCAGCAAGACATCGCAGCCGATGACGTCGACGGAGCCGTCCGGGCGCTCGCAGCCCACTGCGGTCACGCGGCCGTCGTTATCCGTCCAGATCTCGCGCACCAGCGCGCGGGTCAGCAGGTAGGCGCCGGCCTCGGTGGCGGCGCGTTCCAGGGCCGCGACCAGGGCCGCGCCCGTGCGCTCGGCCAGCGTGTGCATGCGCCGCGCGGTGTGGCCGGGATACAGGAACCCGTCCAGCACCTCGAAGCGCAGGCCGTGCGCGGCAAGCCCGTCCATGGCTGCAGCGGCCGCACCGGTGTAGGCGGCCACCAGTTCAGGTGAGGCCGTGCCGTGCGCCTTGGCCTGGATGTCGGCGGCAAAGCGCGCCGCGTCATCCTCGATACCCGCGGCGCGTTGCACCGCGGAACCGGCCGCGGGAATGAAGCCCGAGGACAGCGCAGTGGAGCCGCTGGGCACGGCGTCGCGTTCGATCAGCACCGTCTCGATCCCGGCGGAGGCCAGGCGCAGCGCGGCGGTCAGGCCGCAGGCGCCCGCGCCGATGATGACCACCGGCACGTGCATGGCGTCCGCACCCGGCGAGACACCCCGTCTGACGACTGGCGCACTCACGACTTCAGCCTGTCCAGCACGTCCTGGCACGAGACCACGTCGGCCACCGTGCGCAGGTCCGCCAGCGCGGCCTCGTGCATGGCGGGCGTGGGCGCGGCGCAGCCGTCGGCCAGCACCGTCACGTGATAGTCGCGCATGTGGGCGTCGCGCACCGTGCTGGCGACGCCGCCGTTGGTGACGATGCCCGCCACCACCACGCTGGAGATGCCCGCACGCCGCAGCACCCAATCGAGCTGCGTGTTGAAGAAGGCCGAATACGCGACCTTCCAGACCGACACGTCGACCAGCCCGTCCAGCTCGGCCACATTGGCCTGACCGGGCGAACCGGCCACGAAGTCGCCGCGGCGCAAGAACGGGCGCAACTGCTTGAGATGGGGCGAAATCATGGGCTCGCCGTGCGCGTCGGGCCACAGCGTGAACTGGCTGGCGGCCACGAAGCCGCCCTGCCCCTTCAGCGCGCGGGCCACGGGCGCCACGCGCGCCGGCAAGGCTTTCGCCTGCGGGCTGACCGCGCCGCCGCGGTCATACGCGCCGCCCGGCGCCAGGAAGTCGTTCTGCAGGTCGATGATGACCAGCGCAGTCGTGCGGGGATCGAAGGCGTGCATGGCGGGCTCCTACGATGCGGTGCGAGCGATGAGCATGTTGCCCAGGGAATCGACGCGGCCCGCGAAGCCGGGCTCGATCCAGATGGTGGTGTCCGGCTGTTCCAGGATGGCGGGTCCCGCCACCTCGGCGCCGACCGGCAGATCCAGGCGCGCATAGCGCACGGCGTCGTGCCATTGCCCGGCGTGAAACACCCGCTGCGTGCCCAGCGCGGCGGGCATGGCCTGGGCCGTCGGGGCCAGCAAGGCCAGATCGAACTTGGGGCGCTGGCCGATGCGCGCATAGCGCAAGTTCAGGATGCGGACCGGAATGCCCGTGAGGCTGCGGCCGAAGGCGGCCTGGTAGGCGCGGTCGAACGCGGCGGCGATGCCGTCGCGGGTGAGGTCCGAGCGGCCCACTTCCACGCGCACGGTGTGGCTCTGGCCCACGTACAGCATGTCCAGTTCAATGCTTTCGCGGATGCCCTCGAAGGACACGCCCGCCGAATCCAGACGCGCCTGGCACGCAGCCGCCAGCTCGTCGATGCGGGCCAGCAGGTCGGCCGCATCCAGCGCGCTCAGCGCCACGTTCAGGGTCTGCACGCCGTCATGGCGCATGTCGGCCATGACGCAGCCCAGCGCCGAGGTCACGCCCGGATAGCGCGGGACGATGCCGTGCGCGGCGTCCACCTCGTTCATCATGGCGCACACGTGCAGCGCGCCGCCGCCGCCGAACGGCATGTAGGCGAACTTGCGCGGATCGTGGCCGCGTTCGATGGAGACGACGCGGATCGCACCGGCCATCTTGGCGTTGGCCACGGTCAGAATGGCTTCCGCGGCGGCGTGGACGTCCAGGCCCAGCGGGCGCGCGACGTGCTCGTCGATGGCGGCGCGCGCCAGTTCCACGTCCATCTTGGCCAAGAGCCCGCCGCCCAGCGGGCGCTCCGCGGCGATGCGGCCCAGCAGCACGTTGGCGTCGGTGACGGTCGGACGCGTATTGCCGCGGCCGTAGCAGGCCGGGCCGGGAATGCTGCCGGCGGATTCGGGACCGACCTGCAGCAGGCCGCCCGCGTCCACGCTGGCGATCGAGCCGCCGCCCGCGCCAATGGTCTCGATCTGGATCATCGGCGCGCGCACGACCATGCCGAAGTCGATGGCGGTCTGCGCCGACAGCGAGGCCTCGCCCTCGGCCACCAGCGACACGTCGAACGAGGTTCCGCCCATGTCGCCCGTGACCACGTTGGGAAAGCCCGCGGCGCGCGCGATGGCCGCGCACGCGATGACGCCGGCTGCCGGACCGGACAAGGCGGTGCGCACGGGAACGTCGCACGCGGTCTGGCGCGACATGACGCCGCCGTTGCTTTGCACCACCAGCAGCTCGCCTTTGAAGCCGTGCTGCTGCAAGTCAGATTCCAGCCGCGTCAGGTAGCTGCCCACCACGGGTTGCAGGGCCGCGTTCAGCACGGCCGTCGAGCAGCGCTCGAACTCGCGGATCTCGGGCAGCACCTCGGTGGCGGCCGTGACGTTGCCGTTGGGCCAGATGGACCGCACGCGGGCCGCAGCCTGGGCTTCGTTCACCGGATTGGCGTAGGCATTGACGAAGAAGACGCAGACCGCGTCGCAGCCCGCTTCCAGCAGCGCGCGCGCGGCGGCCTCGACCTGGTCCAGGTCGACAGGCGTGTGCAGCGCGCCATCGGCCAGCACGCGCTCGCGCACTTCCAGCCGCAGGCCGCGCGGCACTACGGGTTCATAGTTGCCGCGCAGGCCCCAGGTCTGCGGCCGGTCGCGCCGGCGCATTTCCAGCACGTCGCGAAAGCCTTCGGTCGTGATGATGCCGGTGCGCGCCACCTTGCGTTCGAGCAGCGCATTGGTGCCCACGGTGGTGCCGTGCACGATGGTCGCGATGTCGCCCGCGCCGTCCGCCACCCGCGCAATGCCGTTCATGAAGCCGCGCGCTTCCTCGCCGCGGGTCGACGGCACCTTGACCACGCGGGCGCTGCCGCCCGCCTCGTCCAGCACGAACAGATCCGTGAACGTGCCGCCCACGTCCACGCCCACCACCAAACCTTGCGCCGCGCTCATGCCGACTGCTCCTTCTGAATGTCGCTCACATAGCCCATCTTGCGGTCGTGCTCGCGCGCCGCGGCATCGCGCCGCGCAGGCTCGCCATAGCCGCCTCCGCCCGGGGTTTCCAGGCGCACGCGGTCACCGCGCTGCAGCCGGATGCCCAGCATCTTCGAACTCATGGGCGGGGACTGCCACTGGCCGTCCTGCTGATAGCGGAAGACGTTGAGCGCGGCCTGGCCGCCGCCCGCGATGCCCTTGGGCGCGCTGCGGCCGCGTTCGCCAAAGATGAAGGCTTCGGCGCTGTCTTCCAGCAATTCGATTTCATAGATGGCCCCCAGGCCGCCCCGGTGCGCGCCGTCGCCCGCCGAGTCCGGCCGCAGCGCCCATTGCGTGAAGCGCACGGGATACGCGGCTTCCAGGATTTCCAGCGGCGGAATGGTGGCGGTGGAGATCGGCGCGTTGCCGTGGCTCAGACCGTCGCCATCCGAATGGCCGCCGTGGCCGCCGCCGAAGAAGCTGAACATGACCCAGCGCTGGCCCTTGCGGGCGGCGTCGCTGCGGTAGCCGGCGATCGACAGCGCGTTGATCGTGCCGTAGGCCTGCGCCATCGCGCGGTCCGGTGCGGCCTGGGCCATGGCGCAAAAGATCACGTCGATCATGCGCAGGATGGTTTCGGTGTAGCCGCCCACGGGACGCGGGCGGTCGGCAGAAATCACCAGGCCGTCCGGCAGCGTCACGTCCACCGCGTCCAGCACCCCCGCGTTGGCCGGCACGTCCGGGAACAGATGCTTGAGCGCCACGTAGCAGGCCGCGATGGCCGTGGCGCGCGAGATGTTGACCGGACCGGCGCAGGCCGGCGACGTGCCGGTGAAGTCCAGCCCCAGCCGGTCGCCGGCGATGGTGAGCTTGAGCGCGATGCGCAGCGGCGCGTCGCGCACGCCGTCGTTGTCCAGCATGTCCTCAAACGCATACTCGCCATCCGGCAGGCGGGCGATGTGGTCGCGCATCAGGCGGCGCGCGCGTTCGCGCAGCGTGTCCAGGGACTCCAGCACCGTGGCGTCGCCGTATTCGTCCAGCAGACCGTCCAGACGCCGCGCGCCCAGTTCCAGCGCGGCCAGCTGGCCGTTCAGGTCGCCCCAAAGGCTGTCGGGCAGACGGGTATTGGCCTTCAGGATGGCCAGCACGTCCTGGTCCAGCACGCCGGCACGCACGATGCGCACGGGCGGGATCTGCACGGCTTCCTGCCAGCATTCGGTGGCGGCCGGGTTGTAGTTGCCGGGCACCGCTCCGCCCACGTCGTGCCAGTGGGCCGCCGACGCCAGAAAGCAAAAGAGCTTGCCGCCGCGGAACACCGGCTTGACCAGCTTGAAGTCGTTGGCGTGCGTGCCGCCCTCGTACGGGTCGTTGAACAGCCACACGTCGCCGTCCGTCATGCCGCCGCGCTCGGCCGCGGTCTTGGCTGCCGCCTTTACCGCGAACGCCATCGCGCCCACGAAGACGGGCAGGCCCGACTTGCCCTGGATCAGCGTGGCGCCGGTGGCGGCGTCGTACATGCCGTGGCAGGCGTCATGGGCCTCGGCAATGATGGGGTTGAACGCGCTGCGGTACAGCGTCGCGTCCATTTCGTCGGCGATCTGTTCCAGGCGGCCCTTCAGGACCGCCAGGGTAACGGGGTCAAGCATGATGTTGTTCCTAAGAGGTTTGACGCTGTTTCAGCAGATTCAGCAGTCCGCCGGCCTGCACCATGTCAAGGAGAAAGCCGGGCACGGTCTCGCAGTGCAATTCGGCGGGCGTGCCGCCGGGACGATGGATGCGGCCGGCGACGGGGTCGAACGTGATGCCCTCGCCCTCCGCCAGGGTCTCGGCCTGGCTGCATGTCAGCAGCAGCAGCCCCACGTTGAAGGCGTTGCGGAAATACAGGCCGTTGAAGGACGGCGCAATCACGGCAGCCACGCCCAGGCGCACCAGGGCGGCCGCGGCCTGCTCGCGCGATGAGCCGATGCCGAAGTTGGGGCCGGCCACCAGCACGTCGCCCGGCTGCACCTGTCCGGCAAAGTCCGGACGGACGCGTTGCAGGCAGTGGCGCGCGATCTCGTCGATGCCGAATTTCATGTAGGCGCCGGGCGCGAGTGCATCGGTGTCGATGTCCGCGCCCACGCGCCAGACGCGATGCGTCGTAATGTCTGTGTTCATGCCAGGAACTCCCGGGGGTCGGCAACGCGCCCCGCCACGGCCGAGGCCGCGACCGTATACGGCGAGGCCAGGTAGACCTGCGCGGTCTCAGACCCCATGCGCCCCTTGAAATTGCGCGCCGTGGTGGCGATGACGCTGGCGCCGTCCGGAATGGACCCGCCATAGCCCGCACAGGCGCCGCACGAGGTGGCCAGCACTTGGGCGCCCGCGTCGCGCAGCACCTGCATGACGCCTTCGCGGTCCGCCTGATCCTGGTCCTGCCGGCTGGCCGGCGCCACCATCAGCTGCATGCCGTCCGCCAGCCGGCGACCGCGCAGCACGGTGGCTGCGGCGCGCAGGTCTTCCAGCTTGGCGCCGGTGCAGGCGCCGATGTAGGCCACCTGTACGGGCACGTCGTTGTAGGTGTCCACGCCGCGCGCATTGGCCGGGCTGTGCGGCGCTGCAACCTGCGGGGCCAGCGCGGCGGCATCGAACTCATGCCACTCGGCGTCGGCTTCGGGATCGCTCTGCCAGCGGGCCAGATCCAGTTCTTCGGTCACGCCCGCATCCCGCAGCCAGGCGGCGGTGGTTTCGTCCGGCGCAATGAGCCCGACCTGCGAGCCCAGCTCGGCGCTCATGTTCGACAGCGTCATGCGCTCCTGCATGGACAGCGCGCGCACGGCTTCGCCACAGAACTCCACCGCCTGATAGCGCCCGCCGTTCATGCCGTAGCGGCCGATCATGTGCAGCATCATGTCCTTGGCCGTGACGCCGGCGGCCAGCCGGCCGCGCCAATGCATCATCAGCGTCTTGGGCACCTTGACCCAGATCTGGCCGGTGACCGCCACGCCCAGCATCTCGGTGCTGCCGATACCGAACATGTAGGCGCCGAACGCGCCCCCGGTCGGCGAATGCGAATCGCCGCCCACGCAGAACATGCCGGGCCGGATGTGCCCGTGCTGCGGCACCACCACGTGGCAGATGCCCACCGAGTCATACACGTTGGGCAGTTGCTGCTCCGCCGCCCAGTCACGCGCGATGCGCACGATGCGGCGCGATTCGTCGTCGGATTCCGGGACGTAGTGGTCGATGACCAGCACGATCCGGGACGGATCCCATAGCGTGGCGCCCAGCTCTTGCAGCATGGGCTTCAAGCGCCGCGGACCGCTGGAATCGTGGAACATCGCCAGATCGACCGCACAGGTCACGATTTCGCCCTCGGCCACCGTCTCGCGCCCGCAGGCGGCGGCGATCAGCTTCTGGGCCAGGGTTTGTGGCTGGGCCATGATTACATCCCCAGATAGGCGCGGCGCACGTCGTCGCTGGCCAACAGGTCGGGACAGCTGCCGCTGTAGCGCACGGCGCCGTTTTCCAGCACGTAGGCGCGCTGCCCGGTTTCCAGCGACTGGCCCACGTTCTGCTCGACCAGCAGGATCGCCAGGCCGTCGCCATGCAGCCGCTTGATGAGGCCGAACAATTCCTCGACCATCAGCGGCGACAGCCCAAGCGAGGGTTCGTCGAGGATCAGCAGGCGCGGCTCGGCCATGAGGCCGCGGCCGATTGCCAGCATTTGCTGCTCGCCGCCCGACATGGTGCCGGCCAGCTGTTCCAGGCGTTCGCGCAGCCGCGGGAAAATGTCGAGCACCTTGTCCAGATTCTGCGCGCGGCGCTCGCGCGCCCGGGTGAAGGAGCCCAGCTCCAGGTTCTCGCGCACGCTCAGATTCGGAAAAACGCGGCGGCCCTCCGGCACCTGGATCAGACCCGCCTGCACCACCTGCCGGTAGTGGCGGCCGGTCAGGTCCTGGCCTTCAAAACGCACCGTGCCGCCCCACGGCCGGCACAGGCCGCACACCGTATTGTTCAGCGTGGATTTGCCCGCGCCGTTGCTGCCCAGCAGCACCACGATCTCACCCGCCTGCACGTCCAGATCCACGCCGCGCAGCACTTCCATGCGCCCGTAGCCGGCCCGCAGGCCCTTGACCTCCAGCAGCGCGCTCATGCCGGCGCTCCCTGCGCGGCCAGCCGCGCCGCCGCGCCGTGGCCCAGGTAGGCCTCGACCACCTTGGGATCGCGCGTGACCTCGCCGGGCGTGCCCGCCGCGATCAGCCGCCCCTGCGCCAACACCCACACGTGCTCGGCCAGGCTCATCACCGCGCGCATCACGTGTTCGATCATCAGAACGGTGACGCCATCGTCCACCAGTTTTTTCACCACCGGAATCATCTCGTCGATCTCACTGGGATTCAGGCCCGCCAGCACCTCGTCCAAGAGCAAGAGGCGCGGCCGGGTGGCCAGCGCGCGCGCCAGTTCCAGGCGCTTGCGCCCAGCCACCGTCAGGTCGGCCGCCGGCTTGTCCAGCGAGGCCTGCAGGTTGACGCGCGCGGCCACGGCCTCGGCCGCGGCCAGCGCCTCGTCGCGGTCCGCCAGGCGCAAGTGCGCGCCCACGGCGATGTTCTGGCGCACCGTCTGCGCGCCGAACGGCTGCACGATCTGGAAGGTGCGGGTCAGGCCAAGCCGCGCGGATTCGTGCGGCGCCTGGCCTGTGATGTCCTGCCCGGCAAAGTGCACGGAACCGGAACCGGGTTTCAGAAAGCCCGACAGCAGGCCGAACAGCGTGGTCTTGCCCGCGCCGTTGGGGCCCACCAGGGCGGTCAGCGAACCTTGCGGCACGTCCAGGCTGACGTCCTGCACGGCCTTCAGGCCGCCGAAGGTGATGGACAGATTGCGCGCTTGCAGCAGGATGTCAGACACGGGCGCGCTCCTTCATTTTGAACAGGCGGCTCAGCGACTGGCCGCCGCCGGTGATGCCGCGCGGCATGAACATCACGATCAGGATCAACACCACGCCGTAGATGACCATGCTGATGCCCGGCAGCTCGCCGAACAGATTGCGGGTCAGGTCGGCCAGCGCATGCAGCGTGACCGCGCCCAGCAGCGGGCCCCACAGCGTGCCCATGCCGCCGACGATGGCGCCGACCAGCGCCTCCACTGACACGGCCGAGCCGAACGCGATGCCCGGATCGATGTACTGGAAAACCTGCACGTAGAAGGCGCCGGCCACGCTCATGAAGGCCGCGGACAGCGCGATGCCGCCCAGCTTCACGCGCAGCGGGTTCACGCCGATGGCGCGCGCCGCGTCCTCGTTGTCGCGCACGGCCTGCAGGTAGGCGCCGAAGCGCGAATGGCGCAGCCACGCGGTCACCAGCAGGGCCAGCAGCACGAAGGCGAGCAGCAGGTAGATGTAGCCGCGGCGCGAGCCAAACTGCATGTTGGCAACGCCTTCCTGCAACGGGACCATGAGTCCCACGCCGCCGCCCGTGAACGACGCCGACAGCGCCAGGATGCGGAAGACTTCAGCGAATGCCAGGGTGACCAGCGCGAAGTACGAGCCCTTCAATCCATAACGGAACGTCAGCCCGCCCACTGCCACGCCGACCAGCGCGCCCAGTGCGATCGCCCCGGGCAGCACCAGCCACGGATTCAGCCCCAGGTTGAGCTGGCCCAGCGCCTGCGCATACGCGCCCACGCCAAAGAACAGCGCATGGCCGAACGACAACTGGCCGCCATACCCGCCCAGAATGTTCCAGGCCTGCGACAACAGGGCCGCATACAGCGACATCATCACGAACGTCAGCAGCACGCCCGATTGGGACAGCGCGGCCACCGCAACCAGCACCACCCCGAACAGCGCGATTGCGCAAAGATCCCGTTTCATCGTCAGCCCCTCGCCCCGAACAGCCCCTGCGGGCGAAACAGCAGCACCGCGATGAAGATCGCGAAGATGCCCATCTGGCCCAGCGAGTCGCCCAGGAACAGGCCTCCGATGGACTCCACCACGCCGATCAGCAACCCGCCCACCAGCGCCCCCACGAAACTGCCCATCCCGCCCAGCACCACGATGGTGAAGGCGACCAGCACGAAGCCGCTGCCCACCTGCGGATTGACGTAATAGGCGGGCAGCAGGAAACACGCCGCCGCGCCCAGGCACGCCATGCCGATGCCGAACGACACCGCGTAGACCTTTTCGACGTCGATGCCCATGAGCTTGGCGCCCTGCTTTTCGCGGGCGACGGCGCGGATCGCGCGGCCCAGATCGGTGCTGCGGATGATCCAGAACAGCACCGCCGCCACCGCCAGCGCGCCGCAGAACGCGATGACCTTGGGCAGCGCGATCATCGCGGGGCCAATCTCCACGGTTGACAGCGTGTATGCCGTGTCGATGCTTCGCGTGTCGGACTTGAACCAGACCAGCGCCAGATTCTCCAGCACGATCGCCAGGCCCAGCGTGACCAGCAGGATGTTCTCGTCCTTGCCATGGCTGGCGCGGTTGATGACGAGGCGCTGCAAGGCGTAGCCCAACACGAACATGCCGGCCACCACCAGCGGCAAGGCGGCATAGGGGTCGATGCCCAGCCGGTCCTTGAGCAGGTAGACGGCGTACAGCGCCACCATGAGCGCCGCGCCGTGGGCGAAGTTGATGATGTGCAGCACCCCGTAGATCAGGGTCAGGCCCAGCGCGATAAGCGCGTAGACCGCGCCCGTCGTCAGGCCGTTCAGCACCGAGGAAAAGAGGATGGCGGGATCGAGCATGGGTCTGATCAGGCCTTCAGCGGGAACACGGCGTCGGCCTGGCGGTATTCGGCCGGGAAGATCACCTTGATGTCGCCCCCGATCACCTGCGTGAGCAGCGGCTGCGCGCCGGTGTTCTGGCCGTTGACGAACTTGGTCGGGCCGTAGGGCATCAGGTTGTCCTGGAAGGTGCTGGCCGCCAGCGCCTCGGTGATCGCGGCGCGGTCGGCGGACTTGGCGCGCTCCAGCGCGTCGGCCAGCAGCAGCATCGCGGTGTAGGTCATGAAGACCTCGTAGCTGAAGTACGCGCCCTTCTCTTCCACGCGGGCCTTCAGCGGCGCGACGCGCGCGTCCTTCGGGTTGAACCAGTGGTTGCAGTCGATGATGCCGTTGGCGATGTCCGGAAATTCCTTCAGGAACTTGTAGCTGGACGCGGCGCCGCCCAGCACGGAGTAGATGGCCTTGGGCTGCACCTTCTGCTGCTTCATCGCGCGCAGCAGCAAGGCGTATTCGTTGTAGTAGTTGGCCGGAATCACGATGTCCGGATTCACGGACCGCATGCGCAGCACGATGTTGTTGAAGTCGCGCGTGGGGTTCGGGTGCTTGACGATCTCTTTGACCTCGAAGCCGTGCTGCGGCAGCGACTTGGCCAGCAGCGCGGCCGTGCCCGTGCCGAACAGCGAGTCCTCGTGCACGATCATCACGGTCTTGGCCGGCTTGCCGGCGGCGTCGTTCAGCGCGGCCAGGTCCAGGATGGCGCGTTCGCTACAGGCGCGATACCCCGGGCCAAAGCGGAACGTGTTCTTCAGGCCGCGCTCGACGATCTGGTCGGCCACGCCCACGTCCACCACGTGCGGCAGGTTGTACTTGGCGGCCGTCTGCGTCGTCGCCAGGCAGATCGCCGAGGCATACGCGCCCACGATGGCCGACACCCCCGCCTCGTTCATCTTCTCGACTTCAGCCGAACCCGCCTCGGGACGCGACTGCGCGTCGCCCAGCACCGCCTGCAGCGGCGCGCCGCCCAGCGACTTGATGCCGCCCGCCTTGTTGATGTCCTCGATGGCCAGCAGCGCGCCCAGGCGGCATTGCTGGCCCGAATACGCCAGCGCGCCGGTCACCGGGTGCAGCACGCCGACCTTGATGGGCGCGGCGCCCTGCGATCGGGCCACCCACGGGGCGGACACGAGGGCCGCGGCGGCAGCGGATTGGTAGAGGAAAGTGCGGCGCGAATTCATGGGGCGAATCTCCGAAGGGTTCAATGGAATTGGGCCGACAGCTCTTCGCTGACCCAGACCTTGGCGTCGATGCTGCCGACGCGCGATAGCTGCAACTGATATTGGTAGCGGTCGGGCCGGTACAGGCCCTGCAGCAATTGCACGGGCCGGTCGCCGACGTCGCGCACCAGGCGCGTCACGGCAAGCAAGGCCGAGCCCACCGACACGTCCAGATGGCGCGCGACCTGTGCGTCGGCCAGCCGTGCGGAGATGGTCTGCGTGGCGCCGCCGAACTCCACGCCGGCCGCTTCCAGCAGCATCAGCAGGGGCTCGCGCTCCAGGTCTTCCCGCGTGAAATCGGCCACGGACTGCGGCACGTAGGTGGTGATGTGGGACAACGGCCCGGCGTCGGTGCTGCGCACCCGCAGGCTTTTGTGCACGGGCGTGCCGGACGGAATGTGCAGCGCCTCGGCCACCGTGGGCGGCGCAAACACCAGCGTGCTGTCCAGCACCTGCACCGAGGTGCGCAGGCCCATGTTGACGATGTTTTCCAGAAGGCCGGTCAGGTGCGCCTTCTGTTGCGCACTGGGAGACGGCGCGCTGTGGGCGCTGGAGGCGCCGCGCAGGGGCCAGGTGCCCAGCCCCGGCCGGCGCGACACCAGCCCGTCCGCCACCAGCATCTCCATCGCCTTGCGGATGGTGATGCGCGCAACGTCGAACTGGTCCGCCAGCGCATGCTCGCCGGGCACGCCGTCCTGATCGAACCGCCCCTCCTGCAACTGTTCGCGCAGGACGAGATAGATCTGGTGGTATTTCGGAAGTGGTAATGAGGTTCCCATGCAGGGAACTCTAGGGGTGTCCTAATGTACGGTCAATGGAACAAATGCCCGGACGGGTTGTTCTATCGGGAAAACACCGACTCGATCCGATTGCGCCCCCGCTGCTTGGCGTAATACAGAGCGCGGTCGCTGCGGCTGAGCGCCAGCTCGGCGTCGTCGTCCTTGGTGTGCAGTGCGGAAATCCCGATGCTGACGGTCAGCGGGATGTGCCGCCCTTCGGACAGATAGGGCGTATCGGCGATGCGGCGCTGCACGTTGCGGGCAAAGACGCGGGCGCGTTCGATGTCGGTATCGGGCAGCACGACGGCGAATTCTTCGCCGCCGATGCGCCCCACCAGGTCGATCTCGCGCAACTGCGCGCGCAGCATGCTCGCAAAATGCTGCAGCACACCATCTCCGATGGCGTGGCCCCAGGTGTCGTTGATGTGCTTGAAATGATCCAGGTCGCACATCAGCACGGCCGATCCCAGACCGCCGTGACCCTTGATCCGCGCCAGCTCCGCGGCGATGCGCGACATGAAATGGCGGCGGTTGGGCAGGGTCGTCAGCGCGTCGGTCGCGGCCAGCTCGCGCAGTTCCAGCTCGGCACGTTTGCGGTCGGTAATGTCGGTGACGAAGCCGTGCCAGACCACGCCGCCGTCGGCGTCCCGCCTTGGGCTCGCGTCGCCCTGCCGCCAGCGCACGCCCTGCAGCGGCAGGCACACGCGGAACTCCACATGCCAGGGGGTTCTCGCCGCCGCTGCGGCCTGCAGGGATGCGCGATAGACAGGAAGGTCTTCCGGATGGATGCGCTGTTCGACGGCGGTCGTGCTGGCCCGCACGTCGTCTGCCGTGAGTTCGAACATGTCCCAGATGCCCGCGCTGACGTACGAGAAGCGCGATCCGCCCTCGGGCAATGGCCGGCATTGGAAGACCAGACCGGGCACCGCGTCGGTCAGATTGACGACAAGGTCCGCCGTGCGCTGGAGCCTTTCGGACATGGCGCGCATGGCGCTGATGTCGGTGGTGGTTCCCATCATGCGCAGCGCCCTGCCCGATTCGTCGCGGCTGACCACCTTGCCGCGGCTGCAGATCCATTTGTAGCTGCCGTCCTTGCACCGGATGCGGTGTTCGACTTCGTAGCTGTCGGTCTTGCCGTCGAAGTGATCTTGCATGGCGGCCCGCACGTAGACCAGGTCGTCCGGGTGCAAGCGGGTATAGGCGTCCTCGATGCGGGAGGTGAGTTCGGATTCGCCATAGCCCAGCAAGGCCTTCCAGCCGGGCGAATAAGTGATCTCCCCGGTTACCACATTGCGGTCCCACACCCCCGTGCCGCTGCCCGCGATAGCCAGCGACAGCTTGCGGGCCTCGTCGCGCCAGGTGTCTTCGTCGGCGCGCTCGCACGCCAGCGCGTGACGCTTTTCGACGGCCGTGGCCGCCAGACTGATGATGTCCTGCAAGGCCTGGCGGTCTTCATCCGAGAAATCGCGCGCCTGCCCGTGCCCAAGACGAAAGACGCCGAGAAGGCGGCCGTCCGTGGCGCGTATCGGAAGTTCGAGGGACCACGGACACCGGGCATGGGCGCATGCCGCGCCGGCGGCCGCCTGCCACACGCCATCCGCATCGGTGCAGACGATGGCGGCCAAGTCCACGCCAAACATGCGGCAGGCCAGGCGCGCCAGCTTGTCCAGCGGGCCGTCCGGGTTGCGCGGCGCGCCGCCGGCGGCATCGCCGGGCGATTGGGTTGGGGACGCATCACCGGTAGCGGGCATGTCAGGGCCTGATCAAAACGACATTCATCGGTACAGCCTGGCGCAGCGTGGCTGACATTCTGTCACGGTTCGCACCAAAACTGCATCATTTCGGAAGATATGATCGCGAGCCTATGAGACACCTAATTGCCGCGGCGCTGATGGCTTTTCAGTGCGCCATCGCGGTCGCCCAGCCCTTCGACCGCCATGCGGAAAACGTGCGCTATCAGCAATGGCTGGGCGAATTCCGGCAAGACCTGCTTCGGCTGCGGCAATCGGCCGATGCGCAGCCGGAAGACATCAACACCCTGTTCGCCGGAACGGTGGTGCCCGGCTCGCGCGCGTCGGCGCTGCTGGAAAAACTGGCGGCAGCCCATTCGGGCGGCACATCGGGCGAAATCCATTTCGTCGGCATCCGGCGCGTCTTCCTCGCCGCGCTGTCCGACGCCGTCGTGGCGGGCGACGGCGGGATCTATCCCGAAACGCAAACGGCGTTTCAACAACCCGCGCTGCGCGTGCGCTACGTGCATGTGGACGGCGGCGGGCGCCTGGAACGCTACTTCAACGACCCCGAGGTCTTCAAGCCCTACCGGCTGCCGGAACCGGGTGTTTTCGCCCGCAACGCATATCCGTTCCTGCTGTTCGAGGAACGCGATGGCAAGCTGCGCCTGGGCGGCGTATCCAGGGAATTCTGGGATCTCGTGACGTTCATGGACGCGCTGCAGTATGCGTGATCGTCTTTGCCGCGTCGCCTTTAGCGCTGCGTTGGCCTCGGCCTCGGTCCTGCACGCCGCCCCGGCCTTAGCGGCCTGCGGTGCTGCGGACTCGGGTTTTTCCGAGTCCGGCGCGTTGACGGCGCTTCGCGTTTCCGTCGACGTGACGCAATCGCGCGTCCTCCTGGGCCGCAAGGGCGAACGCATCGCCACGCATCCGCAACCGATCTGGCTGTCAGCGTCCGGCGATCCCCTGCCGCGCACCTGGATGGACAAGGTGGACTGGACAGCCTATCGCGTGGACGACGGCAAAGGTGCGGCCCACGCGCAACTGTTTTTCGACGCCGACGGCCGGCTTTGCCGGGTCCAGCGCCTGGAGCGGCGGGCCTTGGGAACGCCGACGGTATCCGGCGGCCATGCCTTCGAGTACGACGCTGACGGGGACCTGCTGCGCGTGGCCGAGTACGAGCGGACGCAGGACGCGGCCTACACGCTTGTCGGCCAGGTCTGCCTGCGACGCGATGCGCACGGCGCGCTGCAGGCATTTATCGCCGGGCCCTGCGGCGATGCGATGGACGCGGCCCCCGGGCGGCGCTATGTACGCGATGCCGCCGGCAGGCTGCTGCGTGTCATCGACGCCGCCGCCAACGAACCCGTCGCGGTGCAGACCTACGATGAGCAAGGCCGGCCTGCCGCGCGCTATGTGCGGCGGCAATCTCCGTTCTCTTCGCCGGATGGCAACGACGGTCCCGGCGCCTATGCGGAACCCGTGGCCCTGCGGGACCGCCTGCACGTGATCGAACGCGAGGCGCTGTCGCGGCTGTCGACCGAAGTGGCCGGCAATGCATGGCGCATCGTGCGCCTCAAGGACGACATCGCGTTGGACGACGCTGACATGGTGTCTTGGGATCCGGGCAGCCAGACGGTGCTGGCCGAGGGCGTGACCGGCGACCAGGGTCAGTGCGCGCTTGATCCCGCCGCGCAGCAAAAGGTCTGGAAGGCCATGCAGGCCGAGCCCGGGCGAATTCTTTGGTACACCGATCCGATGAGCCGGCTGGTGTTGGTGCCGGCAATGCCGGCCGCGACGTGGCGGGCATGCACCAACCCCGCGAACGTGTCGCGGGACGCCTGCCTGTAAACGGCGGGCGCGGCGCGTGTGTCTCGGAACGCTGACCGCGCCTGCCTGTCGTTCGCGCGCGTTACGCGGTCCTGGGCCGGGTATCCACCGGCAGACACAGCAGCGCCGTCAACAGCGCCAGCCCCACGTGCGCGCCGTAAATCGGCGAGAAGTCCGCATGGCTGGCGACGCCGTGCCCCAGCAGCAGCACCGTGATCGCCACGCCCAGCACGCCGCCCACCTGGCGAGTCGCCTGGTTCACGGCGCTGCCCACGGCGTAATGCTGGGCCGGCAGCCGGTTCACCGCCGCGCCCGACAGCGACGGCAGCACCATGCCCACCCCGATGCCGCTAAGCAGCAGACCCGGCAGCCATTCGGTCAGGTACGCGGGCTCGGCGCCCGGCACCAGCAGAAACCACAAGCCGCTTGCCGCATACACCAGCGCGCCGCCCACCAGAAACGGCCGATGCCCCATCCGCGCCGCGAGCCGGCCGGTAATGATCGCCGTCGGCATCACCAGCAGCGGACCCGGCGTCACCGCCAGCCCCGCGCGCGGCAGGCTGTAATGCCACACGCCCGTCATGTAGAAGAAGAACGCGAAGAACATCATGGCAAACGCAATGCCGAAGCTCAGCGTCGCCAGGTTCACGTAGCGATAGGTCCGGTGCTTGAACAGCGCCAGGTCCACGAGCGGGTGCGGCGTCACGCGCGCCCAGGCCACAAAGGCGATCAGCGCCATCACGCCCACCGCCGCCGCGATCGCCAGTTCGCTGCGCTGCCACGTTGGCGATTCCGATTGCACGATGGCCAGCGCCACCGCGCCCACGCCCACCATCAAGAGCGCCATGCCCACGCCATCCACGCGGCGGCGCGCGTCGGGCTTGACCGACTCCTTGAGCATGCCCGCGCCAAACCACAGCGACACGGCGCCCAGCGGCAGATTGATGTAGAACGCCCACGGCCATCCCGCCACGTCCACCACGAACGCGCCCAGGCTGGGTCCCACCGCCGCCGCCAGTCCGCCCACCGCGCCCCACAAACTGACCGCGAACGACCGCTGCGACGCCGGAAACGCCGCCAGCACGATCGACAGCGACGCCGGCGTCAAGAGCGCCGCCCCCACCGCCTGCAACACCCGCGCGGCGATCAGCCACTGTTCCGTGGCCGCCAGCCCACAGGCCGCCGACGCCGCCAGGAATAGCAGCACCCCGCCCATGAACATGCGCTTGCGGCCATGGGTGTCGGCCAGTCCGCCCGAGGGGATCAGCATCGCGGCAAAGACCACCGTGTAGGCATTGAGCACCCACGACATGTCCGCGGCGGAGGCCGCCGGGAACCCTTCCCGCAGGGCGCCGAACGCCGCGTACAGCATCGTGCTGTCCAGCGACACCAGGAAGACGGCGATACTGGCGATCCAGAAGACGGGCCAGGGGGAGGCTTGCGGGGCGGTGGCGGCGGGCGACGCGGCGCCCATGCCTGCTGCCGAAGCGCCGGCGGAAGTGGAGTTGTTACGCATGTCGGCCTGACCCTCGCGCTTACAGATAAACCGACGGGCTGGCGGTCAGCGCCTGCTTGACCTGGCGGGTCCGCTCGTCGGCCAGCACTTCCTGCTCGCCGGCTTCCAGCGCATCAAACGCCTGGGTCACGATGGCGTGCGGCGTGGACTTCGGCGCGTCGATGCCCTTGGTCAGGTCGGTATCCACGAATCCCATATGCAGTCCCAGCACTTGCGTGTTCTGGCCGCGCAGCTCCTGGCGCAACCCGTTCGTCAGCGCCCATGCCGCGGACTTGCTCATCCCGTACACGCCCAGCACCGGGTTGTTCACCCAGCTCGCGATCGACAGGACATTCAGGATCGCCCCGCCGCCATTCGCGCCCAGCACGGGCGCAAACGCCTGCGACACCAGCAGCGGCCCGAACAGATTCACGTCCAGATGCCGGCGCGCCGACTCCACGGCGCCCGGCGCCAGAAACCCGCCGAAGTCCGCAATGCCCGCGTTGTTGATCACCAGCGTCACATCCTGGGCCAGCTCGGCCGCGGCCGCCACGTCGTCGGCGCGCGTCACGTCCAGCTTCACCGGCACCACGCCTTCCAGCGTGATGGTGGAGGGATCGCGCGCGGCGGCGTACACCTTGCGGGCGCCGCGGGCCAGCGCCTCGCGGGCAAAGGTCAGACCCAGGCCGCGATTGGCCCCGGTGATGAAAACTACGGCGTTCTTGAGTTCCATGATGGGCATTCCTGAGGGGTGATTGGTGTGAAGGAGTTGGCTTGGGTAGTTGGCTTAGGCACTTATAAATATGATGATCATCATATTTAAGGACAACAAAACGGCCGCGCAATGCGGCCGCGAAAATCAATCAGTGTGAGGCTGCAGCGCCCTCGTGGTCATACTGGTCCAGGACCGCCTGGCGGGCGGATGCCAGCACCGCGCGTCCGCTCGGGTTGTCACCCAATGCCCGCGCCAGTTGCAGCGCGCCCACCAGCGTGCTCAGCACCGCCGCCGCCGCGTGGTCGCCAGCCTCGGCGGGCAGCACCTGCTGCACCGCTTCCAGGAGCCGCTGCACCCGGCTGGCCGCCGCCTCGCGCACGTCCTCCGACTGCCGGGGAATCTCCGACGCCAACGCCGCCACGGGGCAACCCCGCTCGCAGCCGGTCAAATGCGCATCGCTGAGATAGGTTTCGACCCAGGCCCGCAACGGACTGACGCCTTCTGCACGCCGGCGCGCCATGCCCTGAGCCATCCGCGCCGCGCCGTCCTGGCCGGCACGCTCCATCGCCGCCGCCAACAGCGCGTCACGCGACGGGAAATGGGCGTAGAAGCCGCCGTGCGTCAGCCCGGCTTCCTTCATGACGTCCGCGACGCCTACCCCCGAATACCCCTCGCGCCGGATCGCGCGCGCAGCCGCATCGACGATGCGTTCGTGGGATTGTTCCTTGCGGGAGGCGGACATGATCGCGACACCGAAAATATGATGATCGTCATATTACGACCACCATATTCCGAAACGCAAGCCCCGGCCCCGATTTTTAACGCCAGGCCTCCGGCTCGATGGTCACTTCGCCCTTGTCCGCCGAGAAATACACCACGCCGTCCGAGATATTGGCGTTCAGCTGCATCGTCCGCTCCGCCAGCTTGCCCAGCGCTTTCGACTGCTCCGCCGGCAGATTCACCACCTTCAGATTGCGCGTGCGCTCCAGCTTGTTACGCACCCCGTCCCACCAGATCTTGCTGGCCGAGCCGCCATAGCAATACACGATCACCTCATCGGCGCGGCCACAGGCACGCAGAATCCGGCGCTCTTCCGGCTGGCCCACCTCGATCCACAGCTTGATCTCGCCGGTCAGGTCTTTCACCCACAGATCCGGTTCGTCGGTATCGCTCAGCCCCTTCGTGAACGCCAGCTCCTCCTGCGCGTGCATCGCAAACGCCAGCAACCGCACCATCATGCGCTCGTCCGTCTCGGACGGATGACGCGCCACGGTAAGCCCGTGGCTGCCGTAATAGTGGCGATCGGTATCGGCGACGTTCAGGTCGGCCTTGTAAATGGTGGCGCGCAGGGCCATGGCGTATGTCCGTTCAAAAGCGAATTGCAGGAAGGCCGCCATGATAACCGGGCGGTGCGGGCGTCATGCAGTCCGGCAATCGTGTTTTGCCCATGCCGGCAGGCATTGCGGCCGCCTCAGGCCGCTAGGCAAGCTGCGCATGCCTCGGCTCAAGGAGGGAGCGGCGTTACACTTGCCGGGCGTCCGACATGTCAAGCTTGCCGACAGCGCCATCCAACATCCGCCCGCCATGACAGCCACAGCCGCCCTCCTCGCCTTCACCCTGGCCGCCGCCATCCTCACCATCACGCCCGGCCTGGACAATGCCCTGGTGCTACGCACCGCCGCCGTCGAAGGCAGCCGCCGCGCCCTCATGGCCGGATTGGGCATCAGCGCCGGCTGCCTGCTATGGGGCGCCATCGCGGCATTCGGGCTAGGCTCGCTGCTGGCCGTGTCCACGCTCGCCTACGACACCCTGCGGATCTGCGCTGCGATCTACCTTTTCTATCTGGGCGTCAAGCTGCTGTGGAGCACGCGTTCCCGCCGCAAGGCCGCGACGGCATCCCCCTCCGGCATCCTGGCCACCCCCGCCCGTCCCAGCACCACCGCCACCGGCTGGTTCGTACGCGGCTGCCTTACCAACGCCCTGAACCCCAAGGTCGGTGTGTTCTACATCACCTTCCTGCCGCAATTCATCCCCGCCGGCACCGACGTGCTGCGCTTCAGCCTGCTGCTCGCCACGGTTCACGCGATCGTCGGAATGCTGTGGTTCGTCCTCCTGGTCGCCGCCACCCGCCCCCTGGCGCGCTGGCTTTCCCGCCCGGCCGTCACCCGCGGCCTGGACCGTGTGACCGGGGCGGTGTTTATTGCATTTGGGTTGAGGTTGGCGCTGGAAAAGCGCTGATTCAAAGGCTTGAAGCGACGCTGGCGCTTGGATGGGTGTCAGACACCCGGGCAGGCCAGCTGCAATACCACGCCCATCTCGTAGGGGTGTCAGACACCTGAGAGCGGCGCGGGCGCGCACAGGCGTCTAACAGCCAACACCCCACCACCAGCGCGCAGCGTCATCACCACGACGCAAGACACCCAAACGCCAAAGAAGGCCGCCCGCGCGGCCGATTTTGGCGGCCCCGCAAGACCTTCGCCCCACCCCACCCGAGGCAAAAACGCAAGAACTCCACCCGCCCCGCCACCCGACGCCAGCAACTCACGGAGCGGCTGGTGACGGGACGGGTGCGAGCGAGGGGCGTCGATGCGCCCGAGGGAATCCGAAGGCAGGCGCCGAAGGGCGCCAACGAGGATGACGCAGGGGCAGTCCGGAGCGAAGGCTCCGGACCGCAATCGTGGCCCCTCGCTCGCACCCGGCACGGCGCCGGCCGCGGCCTAAGAACCCCAACCGCCGCAAGCAACAACAGCAGCAGAAACCGCCGCCTCAATAAACCCCAATGGCATGCCGAGCCACAAAATGCCCATCCCCCACGGCAACCAACGGCTCCACCAACGGCTCATCCCCCACCCGACGCATCGGACTAGGAATCTCATCCACCAGCAGCGACCGCTCCCGATGCCGCCGCTGCGGATCCGCAATCGGCACCGCCGCCATCAGCTTCTTCGTATAAGGATGCTGCGGATTTTCAAAGATAGCCCGCCGAGGCCCGATCTCCACGATCTGCCCCAGATACATCACGGCCACCCGATGGCTAACCCGCTCCACCACCGCCATATCGTGCGAGATAAACAAAAACGACACACCCAACTCACGCTGCAAATCCAGCAGCAGATTCACGATCTGCGCCTGAATCGACACATCCAGCGCCGACACTGACTCATCCGCAATCACCACCTTGGGATTCAACGCCAACGCTCGCGCAATGCAGATCCGCTGACGCTGCCCGCCCGAGAACTCGTGCGGATAGCGGTCGATCATCTCGGGCAGCAGCCCGCATTTATCCATCAGCCACCGCACCCGATCCTGCGCCTCTTTACCGCGCGCCACCTTGTGGATCAGCAGCGGCTCCATGATCGAATAGCCCACCGTCATCCGCGGATCCAGCGACGCAAACGGGTCCTGGAAGATGAACTGGATATGCTGGCGCAGCGTCTGCATCGCACTACCCCGCAACGCGCCGATATTCTTGCCGTCGAATTCAATCGACCCGCTCTTGCTCTTGACCAGTTGCAGCAAAGACCGGCCAGTCGTCGTCTTCCCACACCCCGACTCGCCCACCAGCGACAACGTCTCGCCCGGGTACAAATCAAAGCTGACCTTCTCGACCGCATGCACCCGCTTCTGCACCCGGCCCAGAATGCCGCCGGTAATGTCAAAGCTGGTCGTCAGATCCCGCACCTTCAGCACCGGCCCGTTCTCGCGCCGCACCGTCGACGGCGCCGCCACCGGCGTGTCCACCAGCTGCGCCGGATTCGGCACCCGCACCGCCTCGTCCACCTTCAACAGCGGAAACGGCGCCGGCTCGTCCGTGCCCTGCATCGCACCCAGCCGCGGCACCGCCGACAGCAGCGCCCGCGTGTAGGCATGCTGCGGACGCGCAAAGATCTCGTCCGACCCGCCCTCTTCCACCTTGTCGCCCCGGTACATCACCAGTACCCGGTCCGCCACTTCCGCCACCACGCCCATGTCGTGCGTGATGAAGATCACGCCCATGTCCATTTCTTCCTGGAGCTGGCGGATCAATTGCAGAATCTGCGCCTGGATCGTGACATCGAGCGCAGTCGTCGGCTCGTCGGCGATCAGCAGTTGGGGCTTGCACGACAGCGCCATCGCAATCATCACGCGCTGGCGCATCCCGCCCGACAACTGGTGCGGGTAGCGGTCCAGAATGGCGCGCGCCTCAGGGATGCGCACGCGCTCCAGCATGCGCAGCGTCTCCGCCCGCGCCGCCGCCGCGTCCAAGCCCTGGTGCAGCTGCAAAGCCTCGGCGATCTGATTGCCCGCCGTAAAGCTGGGGTTCAGCGACGTCATCGGCTCCTGGAAGATCATCGCCACGTCCGCGCCGCGCACCCGCTGCAGCGTGGAATCGGGCGCGCTGACCAGGTCCAGCACGTCGCCGCTGCGCCGGCGCAGCAGCATCCCGCCATTGGCGATGTGACCGCCGCCGTATTCGACCAGGCGCATCAGCGCCAGTGAAGTCACCGACTTGCCGGAGCCAGACTCGCCCACGATGGCCAGCGTTTCGCCGCGGTTCACGTGAAAGGAAACATTGCGCACCGCTTCCACGGTGCGTTCGGGCGTTTTGAACCGCACCGTCAGGTCATTGACCTGCACGACGCGGTTGGAATCCATGGTTGCCATATCGATTACTTTTCCTGACGCGGATCGAGCGCGTCACGCAGCCCGTCACCCAGCAGATTGAAGCCCAGCACCACCAGGAAAATGGCCGATCCGGGGAAGATCGACATCCAGGGCGCCTGGGTCATGAAGTTCTTGGCCGTGTTGAGCATCGAGCCCCACGACGGCGTCGGCGGCTGCAGGCCCAGGCCCAGGAAGGACAGGCTGGCCTCGGCAATGATGGCCGTGGCGATCGTGATGGTGGCCTGCACGATCAGCGGCGGCATCACGTTGGGGAACACGTGCCGGCCGATGATGCGCAGGTCAGAGGCGCCCAGCGCGCGGGCGCTCTGCACGTAGTCCTCGTTCTTGACCGCCAGCACCTGCCCCCGTGTCAGCCGGATGAACTTGGGCGCGGCCGATACGCCGATGGCGATCATCGCGTTGGTCAGGCTGGGCCCCAGGAAGGCGGCCAGCGCAATCGCCAGGATCAGGAAGGGAATGGCCAGCAGCGCCTCGGTGGCGCGCGAGATGATGCTGTCCGTCCAGCCGCCGAAGTAGCCCGCGGCCAGGCCGAAAGGCACGCCCACGATCAGCGCGATCAGCACCGACACCAGGCCCGCCATCAGCGAGGCGCGCGCGCCGTAGACCATGCGGCTGTAGATGTCGCGGCCCAGCTCGTCCGTACCCAGCCAATGCGCCGCGGACGGCGCCTTGCGGATGGTGGTGAAGCTGGTCTGGAGCGGATCGTGGCTGACGATGAACGGCGCCAGGATGGCCACCAGCACGAAGAACAGCACGATGCCCAGGCCGAGCATCGCGATGCGGTTGCGTTTGAATTTGGCCCACGCGCGATTGCGGCTGCGGGGCGGCGTGACGGCTGCGGCCGTTGCAGGAATTGCGCTCATGAGTGCCTCAGGCGGGGATTGACCAGGATGTACAGGATGTCGGCCAGCAGGTTCATCAGGATGAAGCCCACCGCCACGCAGAGCACCACGCCCTGCACCACCGCGTAGTCGCGGGTGAACACCGCATCGACCACCAGCTTGCCGAAGCCCGGGATCGTGAAGACCTGTTCGGTCAGCACGGCGCCCGCCAGCAGTTCGCCGAACAGCAGCGTCACCAGCGTGACGATCGGCATCAGCGCATTGCGCAGCGCGTGGCGCAGCACCACGCTGCGCGGCGACACGCCCTTGGCGCGGGCGGTGCGCACGTAGTCCGCCGACAGCGCTTCCAGCATGGACGAGCGCGTGTGGCGCATCAGGTACGCCGCGATCGCCGTGGACAGCACCAGCGACGGCATCAGCATCGTCTTGATCGACAGCCAGAAGTCTTCAGAGGGCGACACATAGCCCGAGGCCGGCAGCAGCTTCCACTGCACCGACACCACCATGATGAGGATGATGCCTAGCCAGAAATTGGGGATGGACATGCCGGATAGCGCCGCGATGTTGGCGCCCATTTCAACGGGCTTGCCCTTGCGCACCGCGGCGATGATGCCCATGGGAATGCCCACCAGCAGTGCGAAGAACATCGCCATGGCGGCCAGTTGCAGGGTGACGGGCAGTTTTTGCGCGATCAGCGTCGTGACGGGCACGTCGGTGCGCAGGGACTTGCCCAGATCGCCTTGCAGGACCTGCGCGGCCCAGGCCGCGTACTGCATCGGCAACGGGTCGTTCAGGCGGTATTTGTCGCGCAGGTAGTCCAGGACGGCCGGGTCGCGCTCTTCGCCGGCCAGGGTCAGCACCGGATCGCCGGGCAGGATTTTCTGCAGCATGAAGACGATCATCGACACCAGTATCAGTGTCGGGATCGCGACGATCACGCGGCGCAAGATGAGTTTAAGCATGTGGGAAACCGTAAGACAGGAACGACGGACGGCGCCGGCCGGACAGGGCCCGATGCGCGTCCGCCGCAAACGACAACCGGACGCGCAAGGCGCGTCCGGCGGGCGCGGCGGGCATTCGCCGCTCCAACATTACTTCTGCGCGAACGTCACGCCCTTGAGCCGGATCATACCGTCCGGATAGGGCGTGAAGCCCTGGACCTTCTTGCCCATCACGAACGGCCACGGCTGGTAGTAGTTGTACACGCCGGGCAGTTCGTCCTGGATGATGGCCTGCGCCTGATCGTAAATCGCCTTGCGCTTGGCTTCGTCCGGGACCGTGCGGGCCTGGTTCAGCAGCTTGTCGACTTCCGGGTTGCAGTAGTGGCCATCGTTCAGCGCACCCTTGCAGGTGACGAAGGCGTGGATGTTGCCGTCGGGATCGACCCGGCCGGACCAGCCCAGCATCACGATCTGGAAGTTGCCGCCGGCCGATTCCTTCTGCAGCGCGGCGTACTCGGTGGGACGCAGCGACAGGTCAAAGCCCGCCTCGGCAGCCATGGCCTGCACGATCTCGGCGACGGACGAGGTGGTGGTGTTGTTGCCGAACACCAGCTCGGCCTTCACGCGGTCAAAGCCCGCCTGCTTGAGCAGGCTCTTGGACTTGGCCACGTCGCGCTGGGTGACCGGGAACTTGTCGCTGTGATAGGGACTGGCGGGCGGGAACGGCTGCTGGGCCGGTTCAAAAATGCCGCCGCCGGCCACTTCGTTGATGGCGTTGCGGTCGATGGCGTACTGGAACGCCTGGCGCACCAGCTTGTTCTTGAACGGGTTGTCTTCGGCGCGCTTGCCGTTGTCCACGTTGAACATGAACTGCTGGAAGCCCAGGCCCGCGACCGGCGCGAACGTCAGGCTGGCGTCGGTCTTGACCTGCGGCGCGTCGGACGGGTTCAGGCGTTCGAGCATGTCCAGGTCGCCGGCGCGCAGGTTGGACAGGCGCACGGTGGTGTCCGGGATCGGCAGGAAGGTCACGCGCTTGAACGCGTAGTCCTTGGCGCCGTAGTACTGGTCGAATTTTTCCAGGATGATGCGGTCGTTCTGGATGCGTTCGACGAACTTGTACGGGCCCGAGCAGATGGGCTTGCGGCCCACCGCGGCGACATCGTCCGTGAAGGTCTTGGGCGACAGCATCATGCCGGCGCGGTCGGACAACTGCGCGAGCAGCGTGGCGTCCGGTTCCTTCAGGGTCAGCACCAGCGTGGTGGCGTCAGGTGCGTCGACCTTGGCCACCGAGCGCAGCTCGCCCTTGCGCAGGCTGTCCGGCAGGCTCATGGCGCGGTCCAGGTTGGCCTTGGCCGCCGCCGCGTCGAACTTGGCGCCGTCGTGGAACAGCGCGTCGTCGCGCAGCTTGAAGGTCAGCACCTTGTTGTCGTCGCTGAACGACCACGAGGTGGCAAGCTGCGGCACGAAGTGCAGTTTGGGATCGATGTCCACCAGCTTGTCGCACAGCGACGTGAACACGATGCGGCCCACGTAGGTGCGGGCGCGGTGCGGATCCAGGACATCGGGATCTTCCTGCAGGCCGATCCGGATGTTCTGGGCGCTGGCGGCGCCGGCGGCCAGCGCCAGCAAGCTGGCGCCGAAGGTCATGGTCAAGCGTTTCATTGTGTTTATTCCCCTTGTTGCTGCATTTGCCGGTTTAAGGAAGCGCTTTAGAAGCCGACCGCCTGGCCGTCGCGACGGCTGTCGCTGGCGGCGACGTAGCCCAGTTCGTTGTCGTTCTCGGACATGCGCCAGATGAACTGGCCGGCGCCGAAGTCCATGTACGGATCGTCAACGGATTTCAGAGCATGCCCCAGGTCCTTCAGTCCCGCAATCGTCGACGCCTTCATATTGGTCTCGATATCGAGCGTGAAGTCGCGATTGACCTTCCAGCGCGGCGCGCAGCATGCGGCCTGCGGATTCTGGTGGTAATCGATCATGCGGACCACGGTCTGCATGTGGCCCTGCGGCTGCATGTCGCCGCCCATCACGCCAAAGCTCATGACCGGCTTGCCGCCGCGCGTGAGGAAGCCCGGGATGATGGTGTGGAACGGGCGCTTGCCGCCTTCGACCACGTTGGCCGACTTGGGATCCATCGAGAAGCCCACGCCGCGATTCTGCATGCTGATGCCGGTGCCCGGCACGACCACGCCCGATCCGAAGCCCATGTAGTTGGACTGGATGAACGAGATCATCATGCCGTTTTCGTCGGCGGCGGTCAGGTAGATGGTGCCGCCCGCGTGCGGACGGCCGGCTTCGAAGTGAGTGGCCTGGTCCAGGCGGATCAGCTTGGCGCGGCTGTCCAGGTAAGCGTCCGACAGCATCTGTTCGGGCGTGACCTGCATGGCGCGCGGGTCGGCCACGTACTTGTACAGGTCGGCAAAAGCCAGCTTCATGGCTTCGATCTGGATGTGCTGCGATTGCACCGAATCCACGGGGATATCGGCCATGTCGAAGCGTTCGACGATGCCTAGCGCGATCAGCGCGGCGATGCCCTGCCCGTTCGGCGGGATTTCGTGCAGTTCGTAGCCGCGGTACGACTTGGAGATGGGCTTGACCCATTCCGGGCGGTAGCCGCGCAGGTCTTCCAGCGTCATTGCGCCGCCGCATTCCTTGCTGAAGGCGGCGATGCGCTCGGCCAGTTCGCCTTCGTAGAAGTCGCGGCCCTTGGATTCGGCGATGCGGCGCAGCGTGTTGGCGGCGTCGGGGAAGCGGAAGTGCTCGCCGACCTTGGGTGCGCGGCCTTCGGGCAGGAAGGCCTGGGCGTAGCCGGGCTGCGACTTCAGTTCCTCGGCGGCGGCGGCCCACTTGTGCGCGACCACGGGCGGCACGGCGTAGCCGCGCTCGGCGATCTCGATGGCGGGTTCGAACAGTTGTTCGAACGGCAGCTTGCCCAGCTTTTCATGCAGCGCGGCCCAGCCGGCCACCACGCCGGGGACCGTGACCGAGTCCCAGCCGCGCTTGGGCTGGATGGCCAGGCCGTTGTCGCCGGTGCCGTACTTGCGCTTGAAGTATTCGGTGTTCCAGGCGGCGGGCGCGACACCCGACGAGTTCAGACCATGCAATTCCTTGCCGTCCCAGACGATGGCAAAGCAGTCACCGCCCAGGCCGCACGAGACCGGTTCGACCAGGACGATCGTCGCAGCGGCCGCGATGGCGGCGTCCACGGCGTTGCCGCCCTTGAGCAGCATGCGCAGACCCGCCTGGGCCGCCAGCGGGTGCGACGTGGAGACCACGTTGCGAGCGAACAGCGGGATGCGAACGGAAGGATACGGGTTGCCCCAGTCGAAGGATTTCATGTGGCGGGTCTCATAACGGTTAAGCGGGCGAAGTTACTCTCGTGCTTTAATTAAATCAATTTGATTTTTTGTTCCGTCATAAAAGAATTTTTTATGAGTACGATCCGATTCCTGCGCACGTTTCTGGCGGTCGCGCACCACGGTTCCTTCTCCGAAGCCGCCGAGCAGGTCGCCCTGACGCAGGCGGCCGTGAGCTTTCAGATGCGCTCACTGGAGGCCGAACTGGGGCGAGAGCTCTTTGACCGCAGCGGGCGTCTGGCCATCCTGAACGCGGCCGGGCGCGAATTGCTTCCCGAAATCAAGCACTTGCTGGATTTATACGACAGACTGAGGCGCCCGAGCACGGCGCCCGGCGAATTGGCAGGATCGGTGTCGGTGGGCAGCATCGTGTCCTGCATGGGCACGCTGTCCAAGGTCATCTCGGGGTTGAAGAAGGCGCATCCCAAGCTCGACGTGCGCATCCTGTCGGGCAAGGCCAGCGAACTGGCGGGCAAGGTGGAAGACGGCGAGCTGGACGCCGCGTTTTTGGTGGAGGCGGGCCGCAAGATGGCCAGCACGCGCTGGACGCCGCTATATGAAGAACAGATGGTGGTGATCGCCCCGCGCTCGGCGGCCGGCAAGGATGCGCGCGAGGTACTGGCGGGCAATCCCTTCCTGCGCTTTGACCGGACCCAGCGCACCGGGCTGCAGATCGACCGCCTGCTGCGGCGCATGGCGGTGCCGGTCAATGAATTCCTGGAACTGAACGCGATCGAGACACTGGTGGAACTGGTGCGCCAGGAGGTCGGCGTGACGCTGCTGCCGCTGATCAACGGCGCGAACTGGCAGCA
This sequence comes from Achromobacter spanius, assembly GCF_002966795.1. Classification (GTDB taxonomy): domain Bacteria; phylum Pseudomonadota; class Gammaproteobacteria; order Burkholderiales; family Burkholderiaceae_B; genus Achromobacter; species Achromobacter spanius_D. The sequence goes on along the minus strand of NZ_CP023270.1, from coordinate 2,434,878 downwards.
CAGCCCGGAGCTGCAGATCTTTTACCTGCCCGAAGACCTCGGGCCCCTGTCACGCTCCATCGGCATGCTGGAACGCCGCGAGCATGCCCGCCAGGGCATCACGGCGGCAATCTGCGAGGCGTGCGCGCAGGCTTTCCGCGCACGCGAACCGCAGACCGCCGCGTGAGGTTTACTCGGCCATGGCCGGGTCGGTCACGGACGCCTTGCCCGTTTCGATGCGGCCGGCAAAGCGGCGCAGCCACGACGGATCCTCGGCCAGGCGCACCGTGAAGTCGTACCAGGCGTGGCTGGCGGCCAGCGCCCAGTGCTGCTCGACCTGCCCGCCCGCCGGGACCGTGAACGTCCAGCGTTCGTGATTGGCGTAATAGGCGTTGGGCGCGACTTCAAAGGTGCACGGCGTCTTGCCGGCGTTGATGAAGCTGACGTAGGCGTCGCCGTTGGCAATGTCGTAGCAGACGCGGATCTCCGCATCCTGCTGCGCCGTGCGGTCGTGCGCCAGATCCCCCGCGAAATGGCGGTGCCAGCCGTTGGGACCCAACACCCACAGGTCGTACTTGCCGCCGTCGGCCGCCGTGTCCCAACTGCCTTCAAGCTGCTTGTCCGGCTCTACCGTGTAGCGGCGCGGCAGGCGATCCAGGTGCAGGCGGTCGTAGACGTGGAACACCGCGGCCTGCTTGCCCGTGTTGGAGAACACCAGCCACATGTTGCCGGTGCCAGGCTGGCTGCGGCCGCTCGCGTGCAGTTCGTAGGGCAAGGCGCGTGAATAGCGCACGCCCTTCTCTTGCACGCCCTTGGCCTGCGTGGACGGATCGGGCAGCGGCACCGCGGTCAGCGCTTGCTGGGCAGCGCGTTCCTGATCCGCACCCGTGCGGGTCAGGATGTTCAGGTCCGGCAGCTTCTCGTCATTCGGCGTCGCGAAGTTGAAGGCCGAGGTCAGGTCGCCCAGCACGGCGCGGCGCCACGGGCTGATATTTTCTTCCTTCACGCCGAAGCGGGCTTCCAGGAAGCGCAGCACCGACGTGTGGTCGAACGCTTGCGAATTGACCCAGCCGCCGCGGCTCCACGGCGACACCACGTACATCGGCACGCGCGGACCGGGGCCGTAGACGCGGTTGTCGGCGGCGTCCTGGGCGGACGCGTGCGTGTGGCGCTCCAGGTCGGTGTTGACGGTGGAGGCGCCGGCCATGGAACCGTCCGCGTTCAGCGACGGCGCGGCGGGCGGCGGCACGTGGTCGAAGTAGCCGTCGTTCTCGTCGAAGTTGATGAGCAGGACGGTCTTGCTCCAGACATCCGGATTGGCGGTCAGCGCGTCGAGCGTTTCCTGGATGTACCAGGCGCCTTGCACGGGGCTGGACGGGCCGGGGTGTTCGGAATAATCGGCGGGCGCGACGATCCAGGATATCTGCGGCAGCGTGCCGTTCAGGGCGTCGTCGCGCAGGGCTTGCAGGAAGCCGCCGTCGGGCATGGTGTTGGCCGTGCCCTTGTACAGCGGATTGGACGCATCCATGCTGGGCGTCCAGGCGGGGTACGGCGCGCCATTGGCGCCGTTGCCCGCCAGTTCGTTGGCGCGGCGGTACTGCTGAAAGCCGGCCAGCGGGTTGTCGCCAAAGTTCTCGGGCAGGTTCTGGTAGACCTTCCAGGTCACCCCGTTTTCCTGCAGGCGCTCGGGGTACGTCTTCCAGGTCCAGCCGATGTTCGAGGCCCCCAGGCTGTCCCACTGGTTGCGGGTGGACGGGCCATTGCCCTGCGCCAGCGGGTCGTTGGTGCCGGTCCAGTGGAACAGGCGGTTGGTGTTGGTGCCGCCGTGCGTCGAACAGTGGTAGGCATCGCACAGCGTGAAGGCGTTGGCCAGCGCGAACTGGAATTCCACTTCCTTTTCACGGTAGTAGCCCATGGACTGGTTCTGCTTGTAGCGCGGCCACTGGTCCATGCGGCCGCCGTCCCAGGCCATCTGGGCGTCGACGTAATCGTGCGGCGTGCCGGCCACGCGCTGGGCGTTGCCCTGGGTGCTGTCCAGGTGATACGGCATGACGACGCGCGTGCCGTTGGTCTGTTCCCAGACCGAGCGGTCCTGCGGGAGCGGAATGGTGATGCGGTCGCCAAAGCCGCGCACGCCCTTGAACGTGCCGAAGTACATGTCGAACGAGCGGTTTTCCTGCATGAGGATGACCACGTGCTCGACGTCGTTGATGGTGCCGGTGCGGTTGTTGGCGGGAATGGCCAGCGCGCGGCGGATGGCGGGCGGAAACATCGACAGCGCGGTCAGCCCCGCGGTGGAGGCGGCCGCGTTGCGCAGGAACCGGCGCTTGCCGGCGTGGATCGTGTCTTTTTCGGACTTCACGGATGCTTTTCCTATGGGTCTATAAAGGTTGCGGCTCAAGGCGCGCATCGCAGTTCGGGCTTGGCGGGCGGCGGCGTGGGCGTTTCGGGCTGGGTGGGGGTGCCCGGGTCGGTGGGGGTGGCCGCGTCGTCATCGTCGTCGCCGCCGCCGCAGGCGGCCAGGGTGACGGTCAGCATCAGCACCGCGCCGGCGCGCAGGAAACCGCGCAAAATCATGGACTTGCTCATGGGGTATCTATCCTTGGGACATCAGGGAAACAGTTCGGAGACGGACTTGCCGGACAGGGCGAGGGATTTCACTTCTTCCTCGGTCAACGCGCGCGACCAGAAGGCGAGGTCGTCAAAAATCATGGTGTACGGGCCCTTGGTGCCGGCGCAGCAGATGCCGTAGGTGCCGCGGCCGTCTTCGTTCAGGCCGATATGCGGGCCGAAGACGCCGGCGATCTGGGTCAGGTCGACGCCCGGGTTGGCGGTGGACGTGACGTTGCGCACGAAGCCGAGTTCGCTGTCGTAGCGGTAGGCGGTCATCGTGCGGGCCGTCTTGTCGATGGTCATGGCGATGTAGACGGGCTTGTTGGCCGTGAACTTGACGCCATTGATGTCGGCGCGTTTGCCGCCGCCGGCGACGTTGAAGCGCAGTTCGGGGCCGGCCCATTGGGCAATGGTGATGCCGGGGTTGCCGCCGGAGTTGTAGTCTTTGTTGCCCACGATGGATCGGTCGTTGGCGGTGCCGTCGGACTGATACCAGAAGCCGATGGTGAAGGCCTGGACGCTGTCCATGAGGCCTGCGGGGTAGTCGAGCTTGAAGGCACCCAGGGCGGCGGCGCTGCGTTCGTTGCGCAAGCTCTTGCCGTGCATGCCGGGGTCGGCGTAGGCGGGGGCCTGGACGCCGTCGTACGGGGTGATGGCGCCGCCGCCCGCGGCCTTGTCGGCCACGTCGCCTTCGAAGGGGAAGAACATGGTCAGGCCGGTGCGCAGCGAGGCTAGCAATGGGACGGGTTTGGCATAGACGACCGAGGCGTGCGCGGCGCTGACGGCGCGGCCTGCGGAGACGCTGTACGCCAGCTCGTGCACGCCTTCGGTGTCGAAGGTGAAGCCGGTGTCGACGTATTCGGTGGCGGTGCCGGGCAGGCGCGCGACTTCATTGCCGTCGCGGCTGACGACGATGTCGCCTGCAGGTTCACCGACGCGCACCCAGCTGACGGTGACGCTCTTGTTGTCCATGGAGGTGCGGGTGGCGACGCGGCGCAGGGCGAGCGGCTCGGAGAGCGCGGTGCCGGCCATGTCGTAGGCGGCGGCTTCGGGCAAAGCGCCGAGGTGCGAGAGGACGGTGGGCGCGACGTCGGCGGCGCTGGGCAGCGCGTACCAGTTGGTGTCCCATACGCCGTCGAAGGAGGCATCGTCGGCGCTGCCGCCGAGCAGGACGGGTTGATTGGCGGCTAGCAGGATGGTCTTGTTCGCGGAGAACGGCAGGCCGTCGCTGCCGCCGGTCTTGTCGAGGCCGTGGCTGGAGGCGACGACCATGAGCCAGTTTTCGTTGGGATGTGCGGCGCGGCGGTCGGCCAGTTGCTTGGCCAGGACGCCGAGGGCGGCGTCGGTCTGGTGGATGACGGCCTCGTAGGTGGTGCCGAAGCCGTTTTCAGCGGCAGCGCGTTCGGGTGCGCCGAATTGGGCGACGACGACGTCGTAGCCTTCGGCGATGCGGTCGCGGGCTTGGGAGGCGACGCAGTCGTCTGCGCCGGCGCAGTCGGTCAGCGTCTGTACATAGCCGGCGTCGCGGTCGGTGCCTAGCAGGCTGGCGAGGATGGGGGAGTTGAAGGCGCCGGCGGTGCGGGCGTCGGGTTGAGCGGTTTTGATGCGTTGGAACAGGCTGGGGGCTTTCATGCCCTGCCCTTGCGCATTGGAGCGCACACCGTGGACGTCGGCCCATTGGCCGGTGAGCAGGGTTGCCCAGCCGGGGGCTGACAGTGTTGGCTGCTGGGTGACGGTGCCGGTCACGCCGCCGGTCCAGGCGCGGGTGACGGTGAGTTGGCTCAAGTTGGGGAGCGTGTTGTCGGCGGCGCCGCGGCGCAGCGCGTCGTAGGTCAGGCCGTCGACGCCGACGAACAGCACCTTGTCGACGCTGGCCTCGCCCGGGGCCGTGACGGGCGGCTGGGTGGGCGGGGTGGGCGGGGCGACGGGCGCGTCGTCGTCGTCATCGCCGCCGCCACAGCCGGCCAACACGCTGGTCGCCAGCAACGTGGCGCACCATCTTCTCCAGTTCAATGTCTGCATTGCTTCTCTTCTCGTTTTCATGAAGGGGGTCTTACGCTGGGCGACATGGTGGAGATCGAACGTGAAAGACCCGTGAAATAAAGGAGAGAAACCTTGATTGCTGAATCAGGATTCTTTTGCGTATGACGTGATGCAGGGGGGGGGGTTGGGCGGGTTGATTGCTTGGGGGATGAGTTCTTGAGGCGTCCGGCACGGTGGCGGCCCGGGGCGCGCGGGGCCACGATTGCGGTCCGGAGCCTTCGCTCCGGACTGCCCCGTCGTCATCGTCGTTGTCGCCTTCGGCGACGGCCTTCCGATTCCCTCGGGCTTATCGACGCCCCGCGCACCCCGGGCCGCCACCGCACCGGACTCTGGCAATTCAAGTCTTCAGGTCGTTGGGACGATCGGCGTGCTTGGCATTTTTGTGCAGAGACCTTCGGGCTAGCAGCGTCTTGCGGTGCCCGTCCCCGGTCGGCCGCGCGGGCGGCCTTCGGGGACTTACGCGGTGTCTTGCGGTGTGGTGATGACGCTTCGCGTGTGGCTGGTGCGTCGCGCGTATTGCCTAGGTGTCTGACACCCGCTGAGATGGCGTGACGCGCCGACGATTTTCTCCCTAGGGTGTCGACACCGCCGCATTGAGCCACCGCCACATCGCCGCTATTGCAAGGCTGTCATGAAACGCCGCTATAGTCGGCCGCGTCTTGTTGTCCGTGCCTGAATGCCATGCCTTTGTCCCTGCGCTTGCCCCTGCCCTCCGCGCCCGCCGCGCTGCGCGTTCTTGTCGTGTTGGCCTTTGCCTCGGGGCTTGGCGTGTGGGCGTCGATTCTGCTTGCGCCGCAGCCCGGGCCCCTGCCCCCGGCCGTCTCCGCCGCCGCGCCGCGCGCGGCTGACAACACGCCGGTGGCGTTGTGGTTCGGCAAGGACGAAGCCATGCGAACGCAGATCACGGTGTTGGGCGTGATTGCAGCCGGACCCGATGGCGCCGCGGTGCTGAGCGTGGACGGCGGACCGCCGCTGGCATGGCGCGCCGGGGCGGAGGTGGCGCCGGGCATCTTGCTGCGTGACATCGCGGCGGATGCCGTCACGGTGGAGCAGTCGGGCCGCGCAAGCCGTCTGGCGGCGCCGGCGGCCCAGGATGCGCCGGGCGGGATCACGCTGGCGAAGTAGGCGCGTGACAGGTTCGCGACGTGCGATGCGCATTACTGTCATATTTCATGTCCACAATCCCGGGCTTCAACAGATAGACCGGAGTTGCAAAGTGCGTCAGTTACCGCGCGGGCTTGCCCGCCAGCAGGGCTTCACCCTCATCGAGATCATGGTGGTGATTGTGATCATGGGGATTCTGGCCGCGCTGGTGGTGCCGCGTGTGCTGGATCGCCCCGACCAGGCGCGCCAGGCCGCCGCCCGCCAGGACATCGGCGGGATCATGCAGGCGCTGAAGCTGTACCGCCTGGACAATGGCCGCTATCCGACCACGGCCCAAGGCCTGCGCGCGCTGGCGCAAAAGCCTGATGGCGTGGCGAACTGGCGCGGCTATCTGGACAAGCTGCCCAACGATCCGTGGGGCCATCCCTATCAATACCTGAGCCCCGGCGTCAAAGGCGACGTCGACGTCTTCTCGTTTGGCGCCGACAACAAGCCCGGCGGAGAAAGCGGCGATGCCGACATCGGTTCCTGGGAACTCTGAGCGCGGTTTCACGCTGGTCGAAGTCCTGGTGGTGCTGGTGATCGTGGCCATTGCCGCGAGCATGGTGAGCCTGTCCGTCGGCCGGGGCGACAACGGGCTGCGCGCCGACGCCGAGCGTCTGGCCGACGCGTTCACCGTGGCGCAAAGCGAAGCCCGTAGTGACGGACGCAATATCCGCTGGCTGGCGAACGGCCAGGGTTGGTCGTTCGAGCGCGCGGGCCGCGCGGCCGGTCCCACGGCGCAAGACGACATTCCGGTGCCGGCCGACCGGCTCGAACGCGACGAGGTTCTGCGTCCGCAGTCCTGGTCGGCCGCGCCGGTGCAATGGCGGCTGGATCCGGATCGCCCGCTGATCTTCAATACCGAATGGGTTGCCGCACCGATGACGCTGACGCTGAGCACGGCTGATGGGCACGTCACGCTGCAACGCGACGCTGCGGGGCGCTATGAGATTCGCTGACGCATCGGTCAAAGGCGTTGCCGAGGGCGCGATCACGGCGGCCGCTGGCGTCGCCGGCGCTGTTGACGCAACATGCCCGCCTGAATGCGACCGCAAGCGCAACCGCGAGCGCGGCTTTACGCTGATCGAAGTGCTGGTGGCGTTGGCGATCATTGCCGTGGCGATGGGCGCGGCGCTGCGCGCTACCGGGGTCATGGCCGCGAACAATCGCGCCCTGCAGGACAAGACGCTGGCGCTGTTGGCCGCGCAGAACGCGCTTACCCAATTGCGGCTGGAACAGGCCCTGCCGCGCGCCGGGACGCAGATGGTGCCGTGTCCGCAAGGCGGCCTGGCGCTGCAATGCGAACTGGTCTTCACGAACTCGATGAATCGCAGCTTTCGGCAGGTGTCCGTGAAGGTGCATGACGCCGCGTCTCCGCGTGACGGAGCGATCCTGCTGCAGCTCGACGGACTGCTGTCCAGTTTGCGATGACGATGCGCCGTTCTCCGCAATCGCAGGCCGGCTTCACGCTGATCGAGGTGCTGGTCGCCCTGGCGCTGATGGCGCTGGTGAGCCTGATGGCCTGGCGCGGGCTGGCCAGCGTGTCGGGCGCGCGCGATCTGATCGCCGCGCAGGCCGAGGATACGGATGCCATCGTGCGCACGCTGGGGCAGATGGCGCGGGACGTCGAGTTGTCGTACACGGGTCCCGCATTTGATTCGCCGGGACTGGACGCGGTGGCGTTCACGACGGGCCTGCGGTTGCTGCCGCGGGCGGCGGGCGGGCAGACGCTGGAAATCCTGCGTCCCGATCCTGATGGCAACGGGTTGTGGCAGCGCATTCAATGGCAGGTTCGCGGTGACGGCCTGTGGCGCGTCAGCGGACCGTCCGCGCCTCGCAGTCCACTGCCTGCGGCTAGCGACGGCGTGCTGCTGCTGCCGGGCGTGCGATCTCTTGCGCTGCGCGCTTGGGTGCCGGGCGTGGGCTGGGCAGATGCGAACGCGTCTTTTGGGGCCGCGCCCAGCGGGCTGGAGATCGTTTTTGAACGCGGCGTGCCGGGCGACCTGCGGCGCTATACGCGCATCCTGGAGCTGCCATGACGAGCGCGGTGGTTCATGCCCACGGCGCGGGTGGCGCGCGCAACACCCCCAGCGCTACCCGCCAACGCGGCGCGGCGGTCGTCAGCGCGCTGATCGTCGTTGCCATCGTGGCGGCGCTGACGACCAGCCTGTTCCAGCGGCAGACCGCCAGTACGCGGCGCGTGGAGAACGAACTGGCGCGCGTGCAGGCGCGTGCGATGCTGGCGGGCGGGATCGACTGGGCGCGGCTGGTGGTGCGCGACCACGGCCGGCGCGAGCCCACCACCCGCGGCGACCAGATCTGGGCGACGCCGGTGCTGGACACGCGCATCGAACGGCCCGGCGACGATCGCGTGGCGGTGTTTTCGGGCGGGGTGCAGGACGAGCAGGGCAAGTACAACCTTTACAACCTGGCGCGTAACGGCGTGCCGCAGCCGGAGCAGGAAGAGATTCTGCGGCGTCTGCTGGGTTTGCTGGAACTGCCGGATACGCTGGCCGCGCGGATCGTTGACATCGTCGCGTCCGCGCAGCCGCCGGCGCTGGCGGCGGACGCGCCGAATAACGCGACGCGTCCCGGTCCGCAGGCACGCGCGCCGCTGCCGCGCGGGGTCGACGAAGTCGCCGCCCTGCTGGGGCTGGAGCCGCCGATGCGCAATGCGCTGCGGCGCACGATGACGCTGCTGCCTTCGGCCACGACGGTCAACGTCAACACCGCGCCCGCCGAGGTCATCGCGGCGCTGGTGCCGGGGCTGTCGCTGGCGCAGGCGCGGGCGATGGCGGGCGAGCGCGATCGCGGCAACTGGTTCAACAACACCGGCGATTTCGCCAATCGGCTGGCGGGGACGGGCGTGAAGACGCCCGCGCCGTCCGTCTCCACCAACAGCGGCTGGTTCCTGGCCAGCGGCACCGTGGTCTACGAACGGGCGCGCGTCTCCATGCAGGCGCTGATGCGCAGCGCACCGCCGGCCGCGCCCGAAACCATCTGGACGAGAGAAACACCTTGAAGAACACCCTGCGCATCGCCCTGCCCGCGCTGGAGGAATTTGGCGCCGATTCGCCGCTGCCCTATGCCTGGTTCGACCGGCGCGGCCGCTGCGTGCGGCAAGGCGAACTCGCGCTGCGCGCCCTCGGGAACGCCTGGCCGCAGGCCATGTGTGAGGCCGTGCTGCATCCTGCCGACGTCATCGCGGCGACGGTGCAGATTCCGGCGGTGGCGCGCGCGCACTTCGGCGCGGCCGTGCGCGGCGCGCTGGAACCGCTGGTGCTGAGCGACCTGGACAGTCTGGCGATCGGATACGGCACGCGCGCGGCCGACGGTTCCGTGCCGCTGGCGTGGTCTCCGCGCGAGCCGGTCCGGCGCGCGTGGAGCCTGCTGAGCCAGCAAGGCCTGCGCGTGCGCGCGTTGATCGCCCCGCAGGCGCTGGCGCCGGCCACGGATGCGCCGTTGCGCGATCCCGCGGATCCGCGCTGGCACGCGCCCTCACCCGCTTGGTCGCTGGCGATGCCGCACCTCGCCCCGGTCAGCGTGTCGCGCTGGCAGCCGGTGTGGCGTTGGGGCGCGCTGGCCGCCGTGGTGTGGATTGCGGGACTGAATATCTATGCGGCGCAGTTGCGCGGCGAGGCCGATACCCTGCAACGCGGCATGCACGACCAGGTGCTGGCGGCCTTTCCCAACGTGCCGGTCGTGCTGGACCCGGCGCGTCAGGCGCAGCAAGGACTGGACGCGTTGCAGGCCAACCGCGGCGCGGCCAACGCGGGCGACTTCCTGCCATTGGCGCGCGCGGCCGCGCAGGCCCTGCCCTTTGCGGCCGACAAGGTCGCGCATCTGACCTACGCCGACCAGGCGCTGACGTTGCAGTTGGCGGACGCCGGGCCGCAGGCGCAACGCGTCGCTGAGACCCCCGCGCTGATCCAGCAGGCCGCCGCCCTGGGGCTGAAGCTTGAACGCGGCGACACCGACAACACCTGGCGCATCGTGCGCAGCCAACCATGAAACCGCTTTACCGACTTCAAGCCGCGTGGCAGGCCGCGCGCAAACCCGTGGACCCGGCGCTCGCGCGCGCCCGCCAGCGCTACCAGGCGCTGGCCCCGCGCGAACGGCGCCTGGTAGCGGGCGCCGCCCTGCTGCTGGGCGCGGCGATCGTCTTCGTCACCCTGATCGAACCCGCCCTGAACACCGTGCGCAAGCTGCAGGCCGAGCTGCCGGGACTGCGCGCCCAGGCCGCCACCGTCGCCGACCTGACCGCGCAAGCGTCCGCCCTGCGCCTGCGCAGCGCGGCGCCTGCGGGCGCGATGCCCAGCACGGCGGAACTGGCGGCCAGTCTGGAACGCGCCGGCCTGCCCGCGGGGCAATGGAAGCTGGCGGATGCGGAAGGCGGTGGCGTAGAACTGTCGCTGGACCAGGCGCCTTCGTCGGCGCTGATGCGCTGGCTGGACGGCGCGGGACGCGACTGGGGGCTGGCTATCTCGCAAGTGGACCTGACGCGCGCCGCGAATGCCAATGGACGGCCGCTGCCGGGCCTGGTCAACGGCAAGGTCGTGCTGCTGCCGCCGCAGGCGGCGGGGAGCCGGTGATGGCTGTGAAGATTCCCTTGGACCGTGGGGCGGGTCCGTGGCTGGTCAGCGCGGTGTGCGCTGCAATCGGGAGCCACTCATGCACGTGAAACTTCCCTCACGCCGAGTTGCAGGTTTGTGGCTAGCGGGCGCGGCGTGCGCCGCCATCGGGAGCCACTGATGCGTGTGAAACTTCCCCCGCGCCGCGTCGCAGGTTTGTGGATCGCCGGCGTCCTATGCGCCGCAGCCGCCGGCGCTGCCGTGCTGCCCGCGCGCTGGGTGCTGGCGCTCTTGCCCGACGACGCGCCGGTCGCACTGGCCGACGCCAGCGGCACGCTGTGGCGCGGCAGCGCCTGGATCGCCCTTGGCTCCCAAGGCGCGCGCCGCGTGCTCCCGCAACCGGTGCAATGGCAATGGCGCTGGGACACGCTGGCGCTCGACATTTCGCATCCCTGGCTGCAAGGCACCCTACGCGCGCGCCCCGGGTGGAACGGCCTGGCGCTGCCCGCATCGTCCCTGCGCGTGCCCGCGACGGTCCTGCCCGCGCTTGGCGCGCCGTGGAACACATTGTCGCCGCAAGGCATGCTGGAGATCAGCTGGCAGCCCCTGCGCCTGGGCGCCCCGCTCCCCCCCGGCCCGGTCGTCGACCTGCGTTGGCGCAACGCGGCGACTGCGCTTTCACCCATTACGCCGGTGGGCACGTACCTGCTACGCGTGCAAGGCGGCAAGACTGGCGCCACGCTGACCCTCAGCACGGAAAGCGGCCTGCTCGACGTCAAAGGCCAAGGCAGCACTGGCCCCCGAGGCATCAGCTTCCAGGGCGAAGCCACGTTCTCCCAATCGGCCAGCGAAGCCAACCGCGCCGCGCTGGACGGCCTGATGTCGACGCTGGGCCGCCGATCGGGCGACAAGGTAACGTTCGGCGTGGGGAAATCCGGGCGTTAGGGGCGATTGCGGGAAGGTGTCAGACACCGTGTAGCAGGAACCGCAACTTGTAGGACTAAATGAGGTGTCTGACACCAAGTCGATTGCGGGCGCTACGCGTCGCGCGTCACGCGCAGGATTTCTTCTGGCGATGTCTGCCCTGCGTCCACCCAGCGCTGCCCGTCTTCACGCATGCTGCGCATCCCCGACGCTGCCGCGGCGCGGCGCAGTTCGCGCTCGTCGCGGCCTTCGTGGATTAAACGGCGGGCCTCGTCATCTACCGTGAACAGCTCGTGGATGCCGGAGCGGCCGCTGTAGCCGGTGTGGTTGCAGGCTTCGCAGCCGACAGGGTGAAACACCTGCACGCCATCCAGCCTCGACGGCGCCTTGCACGCCGGGCATAGCTTGCGCACCAGGCGTTGCGCCAGCACGCCCAGCAACGACGACGCCAGCAGAAAGGGCTCGACCCCCATGTCGGTCAAGCGCGTGACCGCCGACACCGAATCGTTGGTGTGCAGCGTGGCCAGCACCAGGTGGCCCGTCAGCGATGCCTGCACCGCGATCTGCGCGGTTTCCAGGTCGCGGATTTCGCCGATCATGATGACGTCCGGGTCCTGGCGCAGGATGGCGCGCAGGGCCAGCGCAAAGCTCATGTCGATCTTGGCGTTGACCTGCGTCTGGCTGATGCCGGCCAGGTCGTATTCGATGGGGTCTTCCACCGTCAGGATGTTGCTGGTGGAGGCGTCCAGCCGGCTCAGCGCCGCGTACAGCGTGGTGGTCTTGCCGCTGCCGGTCGGGCCGGTCACCAGCACGATGCCGTGCGGCTGGCGGATCAGGCGGTCCAGCTGCCCAAGCACGCCGGGGCTCATGCCCAGCTTTTCCAGTTGCAGGCGTCCCGCTTCCTTATCCAGCAGACGCAGCACGGCGCGTTCGCCATGCCCGGTCGGCAGCGTGGACACCCGCACGTCGATCGGCCGCCCGCCCACGCGCAGCGCGATGCGGCCATCCTGCGGCAGCCGTTTCTCGGCGATATCCAGATGCGCCATGATCTTGATGCGCGAAATCAGCGCGGCATGCAGCGCCTTGCGCGGCGACACCACGTCGCGCAGTGTCCCGTCCACGCGGTAACGCACCACGGAATGCGTTTCGAAGGGTTCGATGTGGATGTCGCTGGCGCCGTCCCGCGCAGCCTGCGCAAAGAGCGCGTTGATCATGCGGATAACGGGCGCGTCGTCCTGCGCTTCCAGCAGGTCCGCCACTTCGGGCATGTCCTGCATCAGGCGGTCCAGGTCGATCTCGTTTTCCGCCACGCCCATGACCGACGCCGCGTCTTCCGAGTGGCTGTACGCCGCGGTCAGCAGCGTCTCCAGCGCCTCGTCGTCGATCTGCGTGAGGCCGATATCGCCGTGGCAGCGCCGGATTTCGCGCACCGCCCATTCAGGCGTGCGCGGGCTGACCGTCAACTGCGCCTGCCCTCCGCGCAGCGACAGCACCGCGCGCTGCGCGCGGGCCCAGGCATAGGGCAAGGGGTGCGCGCTCATAGCAAAGTCTCGGGGTCCACCGCCACCGTCATCATGAGCGGCCGGGGCGCGCGGATGGGCTGCTGCGCGGGCGCGGGCGGCGCGCCGGGATACTGGCGCACCGCGAAGGTTTCCACCGTCGTGGGCGGCGGGCGGCGCAGCGTTTGCGCCTGCTGTTCGGGACGCAGGTCGTAGGCGTTGTTGGACACCGACGGCGCCGACCCGGGCAGCGGCAGGATGGGCGCCTGCATGTCCGGCAGCGCCCAGTGGTCGCGCGGCTGCACGGCGCCCTGGGCGCGGCGCATGTAGTCGTAGCGGTCCATCGTGACGCTGGCGCTGCGGTTGGCGTCGCGCACCACGTAGGGACGCAGGAACACCATCAGGTTGGTCTTGGTGCGCTTGCGCGTGTCGTAGCGGAACAGCGAGCCGATCACGGGCAGCGAGCCCAGGCCCGGCACGCTATTGGACGTCAGCGTCACGTTGTCTTCCAGCAGGCCGCCCAGCACGATGATCTGGCCGTCGTCGATCAGCACGCTGGTGTCGATGGCGCGCTTGTTGGTGACGATGCCGGTCGTGGGGGTCGAGCGGCTTTCGTCGATGCTGCTGACTTCCTGGTAGATGTCGAGCTTGACCGCGCCGCCTTCGGAGATCTGCGGGCGGATGTTGAGCTTGAGGCCCACATCCTCGCGTTCGATCGTCTGGAACGGGTTCGAGCTGCCGTTGCTGCCCGAGGTCACGTACTGCCCCGTCACGAACGGCACCGTCTTGCCGACCAGGATGCTGGCCGACTGGTTGTCCAGCGTCAGCAGGTTGGGCGTGGACAGGATGTTGGCTTCGCCGGTGTTCTGCATGGCGCGCGCCAGCACGCCCAGGTTGATGACTTCGTTGCCCAGCACATCCACCGTCCCCTTCACCACGCCCAGGCTCAGGCCGCGGCCTATCGCGTCGATGGACGTCGGGCCGTTGCCGGTGATGCCGCTGCCGCCCAGGTTTGTGCCGCCGATGAAGCTGGTGCCGTTGCCGTTGATGTTGCCCGCCCCGGTCATCCACTGGATGCCGAACTCCGCGGCCTTCTCCTCGCTGACTTCCACGATCAGGCTTTCCACCAGCACCTGCGCGCGGCGCTGGTCCAGCTGGTCGATCACTTCACGCAGGCTGCGGTACAGCGGCTCGGGCGCGGAGATGATGAGCGAGTTGGTGGCCGGGTCCGCCTGGATGGTGGCGCCCCCTGCGGAATACGACACCGCCTGCGACGAGTTGTCTTCGCGCGCGATGCGCTCCTGCTCGCCGGACAGACCGCCGCGCGACGAGCCCGACTGGCTGGACATGCCCAGCCCCGCCTGGTTCGACGTGCTGCTGGCCGTGTTCTGCGCACGCGCGCCGCCCGGCGTGCCGCCGGTGCTGCTGCTGGCGCCCGGGGCCGCGCCCGGCGCCGAATTGGCCTGACCCGTCAGCAGCCCGCCCAGCACCTCGGCGATGCGCGTGGCCTGCGCGTTGCGCATGTAGACCACGTGCAGGTTGCCCGCACGGTTCTGCTGCGCGTCCAGCTTCTGGATCAGCTCGCGCGCCAGCCGCGTGCGGGCCGGGCTGCCCGAGCGCACCAGCACGCTGTTGCTGCGCGGATCCGCCACGATGGCGATGCGCTGTGTCGGATCGCTGCTCTGGGTATCCAGCAACTGCGAGGCCAGGATGGCGATGTCCGTCGCGATGGCCGACTGCACCGGGACGACGTCGGTGTCCATCGAACTGGGCACGTCGATGCGCGCGATGACGGCGGCGATGCGTTCCAGGTTGTCGGCGTAGTCCGTCACGACCAGCGTGTTGTTGCCGGGGTAGGCGTTGATCGGGTTGTTCGGCGGCACCATCGGGCGCAGCACCGGCACCAGGTTCGCGGCGTTCTCGTACTTCAGCGGGAACACGCGCGTCAGCATTTCACCGCTGTTGCCGCCGCGCTTGGCAAAGGACGACACGGGCACGGGCGCCCTGCCCCCCACAGCGGTCGCGCTGCCCGCGGGCTTCGCGCCGCCCACGACGGCGCTGCCTTGCAGCTTGGCATCGGCCTCGGGCACCACGCGCGTCACGCCGTCCACGTCGACGATGGCAAAACCCTGCAGCCGCAGCGCACCGGTCAGCATGGACAGGGCCTGCGCGCTATCCACGGGCCGGTCCGAAACCAGCGTGAGCTTGCCCTTGACGCGGGGGTCCACGAGGAAGTTGCGCTGCGTGAACAGGGACAGCGCGCGCAACACCGCGGGGATGTCCGTATCGACGAAGTTCAGGCTGACGCGGTTGTCCGCCTGTTGTGCGTGGGCCGTGCTGACGGCGGGTCCGAGTTGGCTTGCAACAAGCAGGAAAGCAAGGCTGAATTGCGCGATGTGACGCATGACGAGATAGTTGCCCGAGACGTGAAATCGTTTGAGAAAACGTGAAAGCGCGTCGGAGTATACGGGGTGTGACTGCAACACTACGGTCATATTTCCAAGGCAAGGTGACGGGCTGGAAACCCTTTAAATTCGGGGCTCTTGGCGATTTCGGCAGGTGCTTCCGCTTTATTACAGTCATGCCCTCCTTTCGCTATGAAGCCACCGATGCGCTCGGCAAAATCGTGCGCGGCACGATCGACGCCGACTCCGAACGCGGCGCCCGCAACCAGTTGCGCGGCCGCGGTCTGCTGCCGCTGTCGACCTCGCTGGCGGCGCGCGCCGAAGGCCTCGGCGCGGCGCTGCGCACGCGCCTGTCGGATGCGGATCTTGCCTGGCTGACGCGCCAGCTCGCCAGCCTGCTGGCCGCGCGCCTGCCGCTGGATGCCGCGCTCAGCGCCACGCTGGAACAGGCCGAGAAAAAGCACATCGCGGCCACGCTGGGCGGCGTGCGCGACGACGTGCGCGCCGGCCATCGCCTGTCCGCCGCGCTGGCCTCGCGGCCACGCGACTTTCCCGAGATCTATCGCGCGCTGATCGGCGCGGGCGAAGAGTCGGGCGACCTGGCGCAGGTCATGGAGAAGCTGGCCGACTACATCGAGGAACGCAACACCCTGCGCAGCAAGGTCATGACGGCGTTCATCTACCCCGCGGTGGTGGCCAGCGTGTCTGTCGTCATCGTCATCTTCCTGCTGGGCTATGTGGTGCCGCAGGTGGTGTCGGCCTTCAGCCAGGCCAAGCAGGAATTGCCGATGCTGACGCGCGTGATGCTGGGCCTGTCGGATTACGTGCGCGAATGGGGCGCGGTGACGGGCATCGCCGTGGTGGCGATCATCGCGCTGTGGCGCTACACGCTGCGGGCGCCGGCCGCGCGGCGGGCCTGGCACGCGCGTGTGCTGCGGCTGCCGCTGGCCGGACGTTTCGTGCTGGGGGTGAACGCCGCGCGCTTTGCGTCCACGCTCGCCATCCTGTCGGGCAGCGGCGTGGCCCTGCTGACCGCGCTGGAGGCCGCGCGCCGTACGCTCAGCAACGACGTGCTGCGCCTGGCGGTGGACGAAGCCGCGGCGCGGGTGCGTGAAGGCGCGGCGCTGTCGTCATCGCTCGGCGCGCAGAAGGTCTTTCCGTCGCTGCTGGTGCATCTGATCGCCAGCGGCGAAAGAACCGGCCGCCTGCCCGAGCTGCTGGACCGGGGTGCGCAGAACTTGTCGCGCGACCTGGAGCGGCGCGCGATGGCGATGACGGCGCTGCTGGAGCCGGCGCTGATACTGCTGATGGGGGGATTTGTCCTGCTGATCGTGCTGGCGGTGATGATGCCGATTCTGGAGATGAACCAGTTGATCAGGTAGGGATGTGGGCCGCAGGGTTGCGGGCCGCTGAAATTCGGGCCGCGTGTCGGCGCGGCCCGTGCAAGCTGCGGATCAGAGCGCCTCTTCGTCGCTCTCGCCGGTGCGGATGCGGATGGCCTGCTCAACCGGGGTCACGAAGATCTTGCCGTCGCCGATCTTGCCGGTGCGGGCAGCCTTGACGACGGCTTCGATGGCGGCTTCGACCTGATCGTCCGGCAGCACGACTTCGACGCGGATCTTGGGCAGGAAGTCGACCACGTATTCAGCGCCGCGATAGAGTTCGGTGTGGCCCTTCTGGCGGCCGAAACCCTTGACTTCGGTGACGGTCAGCCCGCTGACGCCGACTTCCGCCAGCGCCTCGCGGACTTCGTCGAGCTTGAAGGGTTTGATGATGGCGGTGACTTGTTTCACGTTGGTCGTCCTGGTTTTTTGATCTGTGCGGCGCGCTGCCGGCGGCTGTTGCGTGGGACAGAGCGCGATGAACGAGAGAATACCACCGCGCAAGGGCCAGCCCCACGCCGCACGGGAAGACCCGCACCGATCGCTTCGGTAACGATCGGTGTCTGCGCGATCGGAGTCCGTCCGGCCGGTATCAGCCTCAAGCGGTTTTCGGTCAGGCGCCGGGCGCCTCGTCCGGGATCCGGTCGGCTTCCCGCATCCAGACCACCGATTCCGAGTCGCTGGGCGCGCGCCAGTCGCCGCGCGGCGACAGCGAACCGCCGGAGCCGACCTTGGGCGCGTTCGGGATGCAGGTGCGCTTGAACTGGCTGGTCCGGAAGAATTTGTCCAGGAAGATCTTCAGGTTGCGTTTGATGGCGGCCAGGTCGTACTGGTTGCGGGCGACGTGCCCGGCTTCGGGCCAGGCGCCGGCCTCGCGGTCGCGCCAGGCCGTCCACGACAGGAACGCGACCTTGGTCGGCGCAAAGCCGTAGCGCAGCGTGTAGTACAGGTTGAAGTCCTGCAATTCATAGGGGCCGATGGACGCCTCGCTCTTTTGCTCGGGCTTGTCGTCCGCGCCGCCGGGCACCAGCTCGGGGCTGACGTCCGTGCCCAGCACGTCCAGCAGCACCTGCGCGCCGTCGTCGCCCAGGCGGCCGGATTCGGCCACCCAGCGCACCAGGTGCGTGATCAGCGTCTTGGGCACGCTGGCGTTGACGCTGTAGTGCGACATGTGATCGCCCACGCCGTACGTGCACCAACCCAGTGCAAGTTCGCTCAGGTCGCCCGTGCCGATGACGATGGCGTTGCTGAAGTTGGCCAGGCGGAACAGGTGATTGGTGCGCTCGCCCGCCTGCACGTTTTCGAATGTGATGTCGTAGACCGGCTCGCCGTTCGCGTAGGGATGGCCCAGGTCCTTGAGCATCTGCAGGCAGCTCGGGCGGATGTCGATCTCGGACGCCGTGCAGCCCACCACCGCCATCAGGCGGCGCGCCTGCTGCAGCGTGCGGGTGCTGGTGGCAAAACCCGGCATCGTGACGGCCAGGATGTTGGCGCGCGGCAGGTCCAGGGCGTCCATGGCCTTGGCGCAGACCAGCAGCGCGTGCGTGGAATCCAGCCCGCCCGAAATGCCGATGACCACCTTCTTCATGCCGCTGGCCGACAGCCGCTGCGCCAGCGCCTGCACCTGGATGTTGTAGACCTCCTTGCAGCGCGCGTCGCGGCGCTGGGGGTCGGCCGGCACATAGGGAAAGCGCGCCACGCGGCGTTCCAGCGGCAGTTCGGTGTCTTCCAGCGGCGGATTCACCGGCACCGCCACGCGGCGGAACTTGCGGACCTCGTCCTGATGGCGGCGCACCGACTGGCCGAAGGTGCTCTGGCGCATGCGCTCGCGCGACAGGCGTTCCAGGTCGACGTCCGAAAACACCAGGTGCGAATGATTCAGGAAGCGCTCGGATTCGGCCAGCAGCTCGCCGTTTTCGTAGATGAGCGCCTGGCCGTCCCAGGCCAGATCCGTCGAGGATTCGCCCCGCCCGGCCGACGTGTACATATAGGCCGACAGGCAGCGCGCCGATTGCTGCGACACGAGCTGGTGGCGGTATTCGGACTTGCCGACGACGATATTGGAAGCCGACAGGTTGACCAGCACCGTGGCGCCGGCCAGCGCGGCGTAGGACGACGGGGGAATCGGCACCCAGACGTCTTCGCAGATTTCAACGTGGAACTGGAACAGCGGCAGCTTTTCCATCTGGAACAGCAGCTCGGCCCCAAACGGGACCGTCTGGCCCAGCAGCTCGATCTGCGTATCGATGGCGCAATCGGCGGCGCTGAACTGACGGGCTTCGTAGAACTCGCCGTAATTGGGCAGATAGGTCTTGGGCACCACCCCGAGGATGCGTCCGCCCGCGGCAACCACCGCGCAGTTGAACAGCTGGTGGGCCACGCGCAACGGCGCGCCGACGACGATGGCGATGTCCAGGTCGGCCGTGGCCTCGACCACTTGCGCCAGCGCCGCCTCGCAGGCGTCCAGCAAGGCCTTCTGATGGAAGAGGTCGTCGCAGGTGTAGGCCGACAGGCCCAATTCAGGAAACGCCGCCAGCACCGCGCCGCCCTGGGCGGCCTGCTGCGCCAGCGCGATGGTCTGCGCGGCATTGAAGGCGGGATCGGCGACCCGGCACTCGGGCACGCCGACCGCGACCCGGGCGAAGCCGTGGGAATACAGGTTGAAGAACGGGTTCGGCATCGGGGGTTTCGCCTGGAGTTTCGCTGGGGGTTTTGCCTGGGCGCCTGGAATTCCAAGGCCCTGGAAACAACCGCCGGATTATCTCACGGCCCTCTGCCGGCCGCGCCCCGCGTGGGCGGCGGGCGCGATGACGGCGCAGGCCGGATCTTCAAACCTAGCGCGGCATCTTGCCGTCCGTCAGCCCCCGCTCGAACGGCAGGGCCGCGTCGCCGTCCAGAACAGGGCCTTGCCGGTCGCGCTCGGCGGACAGCGCCGCCTGGATGGCGCTGTCGCGCAGGTAGCTGCCCATCGCGCCGATATCCGCACCGGACGGCTGCTGGTACAGGCGCAGGCCCAGTTCCGGCAGGATCGCCAGCAGATGGTCGAAGACGTCGCCCTGGATGCGCTCGTATTCGACCCAGGCGGTCACCGCGGTAAAGCAATAGACCTCCACCGGGATGCCTTCAGACGTGGGCTCCATCATGCGCACCATCATCGCCATGTCCTGGCGGATTTCCGGATTCTGCTTCAGATACGCCAGCGCGTAGGCGCGCAGCGTGCCGATGTTGGTCAGCCGGCGCCGGTTGGCCGGCACGCTGGCCAGTTCGCCCAGCGTCTGGTTGGCCTGGACGATGTCCTGGGTCTTGGTCTGCAGGTAGTCGTGCAGCAGCCGGAACTTCATCAGGCGCTGCGGTTCGTCGTCGGCCAGAAAGCGCACGCTGGCGGCGTCGATGCGGATGGTGCGCTTGATGCGCCGGCCGCCCGACTCGAACATGTGCCGGTAGTTGCGGTAGCTTTCCGAGAACAGCTTGTAGGTCGGCACCGTGGTGACGGTGTTGTCCCAGTTCTGCACTTTGACGGTATGCAGGGCGATGTCCTTGACGAAGCCGTCGGCGTTGCATTGCGGCATCTCGATCCAGTCGCCGATGCGCAGCATGTCGTTGCTGGTGAGCTGCGTGCTGGCCACCAGCGACAGGAGCGTGTCCTTGAAGACCAGCAGCAGCACCGCCGACAGCGCGCCCAGGCCCGAGATCATCCACAGCGGTGACCGGTCGATCAGGATGGAAAGCACCAGAACGGTGCATACCGCCGCCAGGATCAGCTTGCCGATCTGGATGTAGCCCTTGATGGACCGGGTCTGCGCGCGGGTCGTGGCCGAATAGGTGTCCTGCCAGGCGCTCAGCACGCCCGAGAACGCAATGAACACGCAGATCCAGGCGCCCGCGTGCGCCAGCCGGCCCACAACAGACACCGCCCGTTCGGCGTGGGGCACCAGGTCGATGCCCACAGACACCACCGCAAACGGCACCGCGTACCAAAGGTTCTGATACGCGCGGCGGCGCTGCAGCGCCTTGTCCCAGTCGACGCGGCCGCTGGCGACCAGCAGCCGGTGGGCCAGCAAGAGGACGACGCGCGCGACGACCCACTGCACGAACAGCGCGGTCAGGATGAGCACGCCGACTCCGATCAGCGTCTGCGCCCAGATCTCCCGCGGCATGTGGGTATCAAGTTGGGTGACTAGCTCTTCCCATTCCAGGGGCATGGATCCGTACTCGCTTTTCAGGTCTTGAAACTAACCGGGGATTATCCGACAACTCGCCCCGATCGCGGGTTCCGGCCCCGCATTACAGGCGCCCAGATCGCCCGGCGCGGCGCGAGGCCCTATAATCCCGGCCATCATGGCAAAGACTCCCTCCCCCGATCAAAACCAGTTCGCCAACAAGGCGCAGGCCTGGTCCGCCCGGTTCTCCGAGCCGGTTTCCGAACTCGTCAAACGCTACACGGCGTCCGTGGATTTCGACAAGCGCCTGGCGCGCCACGACATCCAGGGCTCGCTCGCGCACGCAGACATGCTGGCCGCCCAGGGCATCATCGGCGCCCAGGATCTGGCCGACATCCAGCGCGGCATGACGCAGATCCTGTCCGAAATCGACGCCGGCTCGTTCCAGTGGCTGCTCGACCTGGAAGACGTCCATCTGAACATCGAAAAGCGCCTGGTGGAACTGGTGGGCGATGCGGGCAAGCGCCTGCACACCGGCCGTTCGCGCAACGACCAGGTCGCCACCGACATCCGCCTGTGGCTGCGTGACGAAATCGACACCCTGCAGATCCTCTTGCGCCAGTTGCGCCACGCCCTGGCGACGGTCGCGCTGGAAAACGCCGGCACCATCATGCCGGGCTTCACGCACCTGCAAGTGGCCCAGCCCGTCACCTTCGGCCATCACCTGCTCGCCTACGCCGAAATGTTCGGCCGCGACGCCGAGCGCCTGGCCGACTGCCGCCGCCGCGTGAACCGCCTGCCGCTGGGCGCCGCCGCCCTGGCCGGCACGTCGTTCCCGATCGACCGCGAACGCGTCGCCAAGACCCTGGGCTTTGAAGGCGTGTGCCGCAATTCGCTGGACGCCGTCTCCGACCGCGACTTCGCCATCGAATTCTGCGCCGCCGGCGCGCTGATCATGACGCACGTCTCGCGCCTGTCCGAAGAGCTGGTGCTCTGGATGAGCCCGCGCGTGGGCTTTATTGACCTGGCCGACCGCTTCTGCACCGGCAGCTCGATCATGCCGCAGAAAAAGAACCCCGACGTGCCTGAGCTTGCCCGCGGCAAGACCGGCCGCGTCAACGGCAACCTCGTCGCCCTGCTGACCCTGATGAAGGGCCAGCCCCTGGCCTACAACAAGGACAACCAGGAAGACAAGGAAGGCCTGTTCGACACGGCCGACACGCTGCGCGACACGCTCACGATCTTCGCGGACATGGCCGGCGGCATCAAGGTCAAGGCCGACAACATGCGCGCCGCGGCGCTGCAAGGCTTTGCCACCGCCACCGACTTGGCCGACTACCTGGTCAAGCGCGGCGTGCCCTTCCGCGACGCCCACGAAGTCGTGGCCCACGCCGTGCGCGACTGCGAACAGCGCGGCTGCGATCTGGCCGACCTGTCCACCGCGGAACTGACGGCCTACCATTCCAGCATCACCGAAGACGTGCATCAGGTGCTGACGCTGGAAGGCTCGGTCGCCGCGCGCAAGCACGTGGGCGGCACCGCCCCCGAGCGCGTGGCCGAAGAGGCCCAGCGCGTGCTGGCGGAAACGGCTGAAGGCTGATTGCCAATCCGGCTGACGGCTCGACTGCAAGGCCCCCTTTCCGGGGGCCTTGTTGTTTCTACCCCGCCAGCCAGCCGTCCAGTTCCCGCGCCAGCGCATCGAACACGCCCGCCACGCGCTTCACGCGCCGCAGATCGCCGTGCATGGCAATCCAGACGTCGACGTCAAAACCGATCTCCTGCGCCAGCACCGGCACCAGCTCCAGCGGCTTCGCAAGCTGACGCGGACATACGCCGACGCCCAGGCCGGCCTTCAGGGCGGCGAACTGCGCGACGTGGTGGTCGCAAGCAATGGCAAACGGCTGGTCGGCGTCGATCACGCCCTGCTCGGCCAGCACGCGGCGGTCGGCCAGGCGGCGATCGGGGCCGATCATCGGCATGTGCCGCAATTCGTCGCGGGTTTGCGGGAGCCCATACGCCTGGATGCAGTCCGCCGTGGCGTACAGCCCGACCCGCAGCGCGCCGGCGCGGCGCGCCACCACGTTGGCTTCGCTGGGACGCTGCAACCGGACCGCGATGTCGGCTTCCTGCCGGGGCAAGGCTTCCAGGCGGTCCTGCACGCTCAGTTCCAGCCGCACCGCGGGCAGCGTCCGGCGGATTTCCAGCAGCATCGGCGGCAGCACCTCGACGCCCAGCAATTCACTGCTGGTGATGCGCACGACACCTTCGGCCGCATCCGCCCCCTCGCCCGCCCGCCGGGTGAACGCCCGCGCCGCCGCGTCCATGGCCTCGACGTGCTCGCCCAGTTCGCGCGCCGCGTCCGTGGGCTGAAGCCCCGCCGGGGTTCGCAGAAAGAGGCTCACGCCTACACTGCTTTCCAGCTTTTCGATGCGGCGGCGGGCGGTGGCCTGCGCAATGCCCAGCATCCGGGCCGCGCCCGACAGGCTGCCGGTACGCAAGACGGCTAGAAAGACACGCTGGCTTTCCCAATCGAGAGAATCAATGCTCATACAAAATCTGCTAACGGATGGTTCATTCTGGCGGTTCCCGGCGGCCGGCATCGCGGGCATCCTGTCGCACTCTATTGAAGTTGAAGGAACCCGTTCATGTCCCTGACCGGCCAATGCCGCTGCGGCGCCGTCCGCTACTCCATCGACCCGGCCGGCAAGCCGATCGTCTACGCCTGCCATTGCCAGAACTGCCAGCGCTGGAGCGGCAGCGCCTTCGGGCTACACCTGCTGTTGCCCGAAACGGCGATGAGCATAACCGGTGCGCTCGACGAATACCGCCATGAACACGAGGGAAAGCGGTCTTGCCAGTTTCTGTGCGCGGGCTGCCACACGCGCATCTTCAACACGACCGAAGCCGCCCCCGGCATGCGGGTGCTGCGCGCCGGCACGCTGGACGAGGCGGCCGGGCTGGCGCCGGCCGCGCATATCTGGACACGCCGCAAACACGCCTGGCTGAACTTGCCGGATGATGTGCCGAGCTGGCCCGAAAGCCCGTCGCCGGAGGAGTTTGTGCGGGTGGTGATGGGAGGGTGATGGGGCAAAGGTCCGATATGATGGCGCCTTCGCCGTTCTGTCCCCCAGACCATGTCTCTCGCGCGCGCGCCGCTCAAGCCCTTTGCTCCGCTACGCATGTCCCTGGCTGTACTGGCCGCTTCCACGCTGCTGGCTAGCGTCGGTGTGTCGCCAGCCCAAGCCCAAACCGCCCGCAAGCCCTCCCCCTACGAAAACGGCCGCCCCCTGCGCCCCGACGAGGTCGAGGCGCGCAAGGCGGAGGACGCGCGGTGGGGCGGCCCGCGGTTTCTGGAGAAGATCCAGACCCGGGCCGAATTCGATCAACTGGCGCGGGTCTACAACGCCGGCACGCCGCTGGAAATTCCACATGTGCTGTTCGTGATCGACCGCCAGCGCAAGGACCGCATCTACTACCTGCACACGCCCCGCTACGGCCTGCACGAGACCTTTGCGCGCGAACGGCGTCTGCTGTCCGGCGACAAGGCCAAGCTGATCGCGCAGTACAAGGATCCCAACCGGCGCCTGCTGTTCGGCACTTTGAGCTGGCAGAACGGTCTGCCGGGCTACACCTATGAGTTCTGGGAAGGCGATCTGCTGACGCCGGAACTGCTGACCCTGACCGCGCAGCGGCTGGCGGCCACGTTCTACGAACCGCTTCGCTTCAAGAGCAACTCCACCTTGCAGGAGCAGACGGCGCAGCGCGCCGGGATGGATGTTGTCACGCAGGAGGCGCTGCTGCGCGAGCAGAAGTTCCTGCCGCTGAACACCGGGCGCGCGCAAGGCCGGCTGCGCATCGTCAAATCCGTGGACGAGACGCCTGACCTGTCGCCCACCGACATCGTGGTGCTGGACGAGGTTCCCGTCGCGCTGACGCCCGTGGCCGGTCTGGTCACGCAGCGGCCGTCCACCCTGCTGTCGCACGTGAACCTGCTGGCCAAGGGCTGGCGCATTCCCAATGCCTACGTGCGCGACGCCGACGCGGTCCTGCGCGAGCATGACGGCCAGTGGGTCGAGCTGACCGTGGAAAACAACGGCTACCGGGTTCAGCGCATCGAGCAGCCCGCCGCGGGGGCTTCTCCGTCGGCGGCGGCAACGCCAACCACCGTAACGCCGCTGCCCAAGCCCGACCTGTCGGTGCGGGCCGTCAAACCGCTGTCCGGCATGACCACGCGCGACAGCCGCTACTGCGGCGTCAAGGCGGCGAACCTGGGCGCATTGAAGGCCGTGCTGCCGCCCGCGGCCAATGTGCCGGACGGCTTTTGCATTCCGTTTGCCCAGTACGCGGCGTTCATGGACAAACTGGGCGTGCCTGCCCGCGTCGCGGCGCTGGCGCAGCGGCCCGACTTCGCGGCCGACGCCAACGTGCGGCGCGCGGAGCTAGCCAAGCTGCGTCAGGACATCATCGACGCGACGCCCGACGCCGCCCTCTCGGCCGACTGGCTCGCCCGCTGGAAAAAACAGCTGGGCGGCCGCGGCGTCTTCGTGCGCAGCTCGTCCAATTCGGAAGACCTGCCAGGCTTCAGCGGCGCGGGCCTGTACACCACCGTGCCCAATGTCACGCAGGCCGATGCGCTGGCCCGGGCCGTGCAGACGGTGTGGGCGTCGGTCTACAACTTCGAGGCTTACGAGGCGCGCCGCGCTGCGGGCTTCAACCAGGACGCGGTGGTCATGGCGGTGCTGGTGCAGCTGGCCGCGGCATCGGACAGCTCGGGCGTCATGATCACGCGCGATCCCTTCGACGCCTCGCGCCGCCATGTCACCTACCTGTCCGCCAAGCGCGGGCTGGGCATCAAGGTGGTGGAAGGAAAGCGCCAGGCCGAGCAGGTCATGTATTCCAGCTGGTCCAAGGCCGTGCAGGTGCTGAGCCGATCCGCCGAGGACACGCAGCTCGTGGCAGCCGTTGGCGGCGGCGTGCGCGAAGTGCCCATCGAGGGCGCCAGGCAGGTGCTGAACGACACGCTGGTCGCGCGCCTGGCCACCGTGGGACGGCAGGTGAAAAAGCGGCTGGGAAATGTGGATCAGGACATCGAATGGGCCGTGCAAGGCGACGAGATCCTGATCCTGCAGGCGCGGCCGTATATCGACGGCGGGCGCTGATAGTCATTGCGCGGGGCGGTAGGCAAGTGCGAAACACGCACGGCGCGGACGTTGCATCCGCGCCGTGTCCCGCCTTCAGATATGCAACGCGTGCCCCAGCGCCTTGAGCGCGGCTTCCTGCACCGCCTCGCCCAGCGTGGGATGCGCGTGGATCGTGCCCGCCACGTCTTCCAGCGTCGCGCCCATTTCCAGCGACTGACCAAACGCCGTCGACAGCTCCGACACCGCGCGCCCCACCGCCTGCCACCCAACAATCAGATGATTGTCGCGCCGGGCCACCACGCGGACAAAGCCGTCGGTGGATTCCAGCGTCATGGCGCGGCCGTTGGCGGCGAAGGGGAAGGATGCGGTCACGCAGTCCAGCCCGGCGCTTTCGGCCTCTTGCGGCGACAGGCCCGCGACCACGACCTCGGGATCGGTGAAGCACACGGCCGGGATGGACGCCGGCTGGAAGTGGCGGCGCTTGCCCGCCACCAGCTCGGCCACCATCTCGCCCTGCGCCATCGCCCGGTGCGCCAGCATGGGCTCGCCCGCGATGTCGCCGATAGCCCAGACATCGCGCATCGACGTGCGGCATTGGTCGTCGATGCGCAACGCGTTGCCCTTGCGATCGAGCTGCAGGCTTTCCAGTCCCCAGCCTTGCGTGCGCGGGCGGCGCCCCACCGAGATCAGCACGCGGTCGGCGGGCAGCAGGGTTTCAGCGCCGCTGGCGTCCTGCACGCGCACCGCGTCACCCTTGCCGTTCAGCCCCAGCACCTTGCGCCCCAGATGCAGCGCGACGCCCATCTTGCCGAGCGCGGCCGCGACGGGCTTGGTGAGTTCGGCGTCATAGGTCGGCAAAATGCGGTCCTGCGCCTCGACCACGGCGACTTCGGCGCCCAGCTTGCGGTACACGGTGCCCAGTTCCAGCCCGATGTAGCCACCGCCCACCACCACGAGCTGCTTGGGAATGCTCGTGGGCGACAGGGCTTCAGTGGACGACACCACCGTGCCGCCGAAAGGCAGCGACGGCAGCGGCGTGGGTTCGGAACCCGCCGCCAGAAGCAGGTGCTCGCACTGGATGCGGATGCGGCCGGCGTCGGGCGTTTCGACTTCGGCCGTCTTGCCGTCCAGCAGCGTGGCCCAGCCGCGCACGACTTCCACGCCGTTCTTCTTGAGCAGCGCGCCCACGCCGCCCGTCAGCTTGCCGACGATGCCGTCCTTCCAGGCCACGGTCTTGGCGATATCGATGCGCGGCGCGTCGACCGCGATGCCCAGCGCCGATTCGCCGGCGTAGTGACGCGCCTTGTCGAATTCCTCGGCCGCGTGGATCAGTGCCTTGGACGGGATGCAGCCGATATTCAGGCAGGTGCCGCCCAACTGCGCGCCCTCGACCAGGATGGTCGGCACGCCCAGCTGCCCGGCGCGGATGGCGGCCACGTAGCCGCCGGGGCCGCCGCCGATCACCAGCAATGTCGTTGTCTTTGTGATCTGGCTCATGCTTACTCCACGAAAAGCAGCGCGGGTTGTTCCAGCAGCGCGCGCACGGCCTGGATGAAGCGCGCCGCGTCCATGCCGTCCACCACGCGGTGGTCGAAGGACGAAGACAGGTTCATCAGCTTGCGCGCCACCACGGCGCCGTTGCGGAAGGCGGGGCGTTCGACGATGCGGTTCACGCCCACGATGCCGACCTCGGGGTGGTTGATCACCGGCGTGGTGACGATGCCGCCCAAGGGGCCCAGGCTGGTGATGGTGATGGTCGAGCCGGACAGCTCGTCGCGCCCGGCCGAGCCCGTGCGCACTGCCTGCGCCAGCCGCGTGATCTCGGCCGCCATGGACCAGAGATCGCGCGCCTCGGCGTGGCGCATCACCGGCACCATCAGGCCGCCGTCGCTTTGCGTGGCGATGCCGATGTGCACCGCGCCGTAGCGCGTCACGACCCCGGCCTCGTCGTCATAGCGCGCGTTGATCTGCGGAAAATCGCGCAGCGCCACCACCATCGCGCGGGCCAGAAGCGGCAGCAGCGTCAGCTTGCCGCGCGACTCGCCCCATTTGGCGTTGAGCTGCACGCGCAGGTCTTCGAGCTCGGTCACGTCGATTTCCTCGACGTAGCTGAAATGCGGGATGCGGCGCTTGGACTCGGCCATCTTCTGCGCGATCTTTCTGCGCAGGCCGATGACGGGCACGGCGTCTTCGTCATTGCGTTCGGCGTAGGCCGAGCCGGCGCGCGCGCTGATGGCCGAGCCCTGCCCTTGCAGCCACGCGTCCAGATCCTCGTGCAGGATGCGACCGGCGGGGCCGCTGCCTTGCACGTAGCGCAGTTCGACGCCCAGGTCCCACGCGCGCTTGCGCACGGCGGGCGACGCCAACGGCTTTTCGCCGGGCTGGCGGACTGCGGCGGGCGCGCCGCCGGATTGGCGCCCGGCCGGCGACTTGGCCGACGCCGGCGCGGAGGCGGATGCGGATGCAGATGCTGAAGACTTGGCAGGCGTGGAAGGTGCGGGCGTCGTTACGCCGGGCGTCGTTACGCCGGGCGTCGTTACGCCGGGCGTCGATGCGCCGGGCGTCGATACGCCGGGCGTCGCCACGCCGGAAGCCGCAGCGCCACTTTCCACCAAACTCGGGCCACCCGCACGCTGCGCCCCGTCGGCAGCAATCCCATCAGCCGCAGCCACCGCCGTCTTCGCCGCCGGCGCGGCCGCCGCAGCGCCCGCCTTCACATTCCCTTCGCCTTCGACTTCAAGCCGGATCAGCTCCCCGCCCACGGCCATCACCTGGCCCACATCACCGCCCAGCGAAATAACCTTGCCGACCACCGGCGAGGGAATCTCGACCGTGGCCTTGTCCGTCATGACGTCGGCCAGCGGCTGATCCTCGGCGACGGTGTCGCCCACCTTGACGTGCCAGCCCACCAGCTCGACCTCTGCGATGCCTTCGCCGATGTCGGGCATCTTGATGATATGAATCCCCATGTCATGCCTCCATCGCGCGTTTGAACGCTTCGCCGACCCGGCGCGGGCCGGGGAAGTACGCCCATTCCTGCGCGTGCGGATAGGGAGTGTCCCAACCGGTCACGCGCTCGACGGGCGCCTCCAGATGATGGAAGCAGTGTTCCTGCACCAGAGAAATCAGTTCCGCGCCAAAGCCGCAGGTGCGCGTGGCTTCGTGCACCACCACGCAGCGCCCGGTCTTCTTGACCGAGTTGACGATGGCGTCCAGATCCAGCGGCCAGAGGCTGCGCAGGTCGATGACTTCGGCGTCGATGCCGGTCTCTTCAGCCGCGGTCAGCGACACGTGCACGGTGGTGCCGTAGGTCAGCACCGTCAGTTCCGACCCCGGACGCACGATGGCGGCCGATTCCAGCGGCACGGTGTAGTAGCCGGTGGGCACGACGCTGCCGGGGCGGCCGGTCCACGGCGTGACGGGACGGTCATGGTGGCCGTCGAACGGGCCGTTGTAGAGGCGCTTGGGTTCCAGGAAGATCACCGGATCGTCGTTCTCGATAGCGGCGATCAAGAGCCCCTTCGCGTCATACGGATTGGATGGCATCACCGTGCGCAGCCCGCAGACCTGCGTGAACATGGCCTCGGGGCTCTGGCTGTGCGTCTGCCCGCCGTAGATGCCGCCGCCGCAGGGCATGCGGATGGTCATGGGGGCAATGAATTCGCCCACCGAGCGGTAGCGCAGGCGCGCCGCCTCGGACACAATCTGGTCCGAGGCCGGATAGAAGTAGTCGGCGAACTGGATCTCGCACACGGGGCGCAGGCCGTAGGCGCCCATGCCCACCGCCACGCCGACGATGCCGCCTTCGGAGATGGGGGTGTCGAACACGCGAGAGCTGCCGAACTTGGCCTGCAGGCCTTCGGTGCAGCGGAACACGCCGCCGAAGTACCCGACGTCCTGCCCGAACACGACGACGTTGTTGTCGCGCTCAAGCATGACATCCATGGCCGAGCGCAATGCCTGGATCATGGTCATCGGCGCCGAGGCCGGACCAGCGTTGTTATCGATTGCCATGGTCAGACTCCGAGCTGCTGACGCTGCCGGCGCAGATGCTCCGGCATGTCCTTGTACACGTCTTCAAAAATGCTGGCGGCGCTGGGGACGTGGCCGTCCACCAGGGTGCCGTAGCTCTCTGCTTCCTTCTGGGCCGCCAGGATCTCGGCGTCGAGTTCGGCGCGGACCGCGTCGTGCTCGGCGTCGGACCAGATGCCCAACAGGATGAGGTGTTTCTTGAAGCGCTCGATCGGGTCGCCAAGCGGGAAGTGGCTCCAGTCGTCGCCGGGACGGTATTTGGTGGGGTCGTCGGAGGTGGAGTGCGGACCGGCGCGGTACGTCACCCATTCGATCAGGGTCGGGCCAAGATTGCGGCGAGCGCGCTCGGCGGCCCAGATCGACGCGGAATAGACCGCCAGGAAATCGTTGCCATCCACCCGCAGCGACGCGATGCCGCAGCCCACGCCGCGGCCCGCGAAGGTTGCACCCTCGCCGCCGGCGATCGCCTGGAAGGTGGAGATGGCCCACTGGTTGTTGACCACGTTCAGGATGACGGGCGCTCGGTAAACGTGCGCGAAGGTCAACGCGGTGTGGAAGTCGGCTTCGGCGGTGGCGCCGTCGCCAATCCAGGCCGAGGCAATGCGGGTGTCGCCCTTGATGGCCGACGCCATGGCCCAGCCCACCGCCTGGATGAACTGCGTGGCCAGGTTGCCCGAAATCGTGAAGAAGCCGTTCTCGCGGTCGGAATACATGACCGGCAGTTGGCGGCCCTTGAGCGGGTCGCGCTCGTTGGACATGAGCTGGCACATCATCGTCACCAGCGACACGTCGCGCGACAGCAGGATGCTTTGCTGGCGATAGGTGGGAAAGCACATATCCCCCTTTTCCAGCGCCATGGCGTGGGCGGTGCCGATGGCCTCCTCGCCCAGGCTCTGCATGTAGAACGAAATCTTCTTCTTGCGCTGCGCGGTCAGCATGCGCCCATCGAAGATGCGCGTCTTGAGCATCGCCCGCATGCCGGCGCGCAGCAGGTCGTGGCTGATCTCCGGTGCCCAGGGCCCGACGGCGCGGCCATGCTCGTCGATGACGCGGACCAGGCTATAGGCCAGTGGACCGGTGTCGACCGCGGCAACATCAATGGGGGGTTTGGGCACCTCGCCGGGCGGCGAAAGATGCAGATAGGAGAAGTCTGTCTTGCAACCCGGTCGCCCTGTCGGCTCGGGGACGTGCAACTTCAGCGGCCCATATTGGCTCATGTATTGTCTCCACGCTTGATCGTGTCATGCGTTTTCTTCCTACCAAGGCGTTGCCAGAGGCGTGTGACCTCGGACGCTGCCGTCGACGGCTTGCGCCCGGGGATACTTGGGCAAAGCCGTTGACGAGATTAGCACAGGGGACAGGGCCGATGAGCGGGCCGCGCGGCCTCTGAAGGCCGCATTGCACTACGGGTTTTCCTGCGTTGCGGCAGGCCCGGTTGCCCGCTCCTACCAGCGGTAGCTGAGCGTCGCGTACAAGGTGCGCGGATCGCCGTAGCGGCAGCCGGTGCTGCCGGCGCAAGCCAGGTAGCCGCGGTTGAACAGGTTGCGCGCGTTCAGCACCAGCGACAGGCCGGACATCGACGGATCCAGCGCGCCAAAGTCATACGCGGCCATCGCGTCCACCAGGAACTGCCCCGGCACATTGGCGGGGTAGCCCGGCAGGTTGGTCGAACTGGCGTAGCGCACCCCTGCCCCCACGGTCAGGCCGCTCACGCCCACCGCCGTCAGGTTGTAGTCGGCCCACACCGACGCGCTGTGCAGCGGCACCAGCGCGATGCGCTGGTCCACCAGGGCCGGCGTGTTGCTGCGCGTGGTGCGCGCGTCGGTGTACGCATAGCTCGCGGTCAGGTTCAGCGCACCCAGGCGAGCCTTGGCTTCCAGTTCCAGGCCGCGCGAACGCGCCTTGCCCGTCTGCACCGAATACGTGGCATCGGCCGGATCGCTGGTCAGCGCATTGGTCTGCGTCAGGTCGTAGATGGCGGCGCTGTACAGCATGTTGCCGCCGGGCGGCTCGTAGCGCAGCCCCAGTTCGTACTGGGTGCCCTTGGTGGGCTTGAACGCATTGCCCGCGCGGTCCACGCCCACCGTGGGCGCGAACGACTGGCTGGCGCTGAGGTAAGGCGCCAGGCCGTTGTCGGCCAGATAAAGCAGACCGATGCGGCCGGTCGTGGCCGTGTCGCGCAGCCGGGTGGTGGTGCCGTTGGCGTAGCTTTTCTGGTCCGTGTCGGCCCAGTCCTGGCGCCCGCCCAGCACGACCACCCACTTGTCCTGGATCTTGATCTGATCCTGCACGTAGAGGCCCAGCGCGCTGGACCGCGTGTTGATGCCGTAGTCAGCCGCGGTGTTCAGCACCGGCACGGCGCCGTAGACCGGGTTGTAGATATCGGCCAGCGGTGCCACCGTGCCGGAATGGCGGTGGGAATCGTAGCCGCTGCGGTAGTAGTCCAGGCCAGCCAGCACGGTGTGCTGCAAGGGGCCGCCATCCAGTTTCATTTCCAGCGACGTGTCGGTGGCGATGCCGTACGAATGCTCGCTGCGGCTGACGACGCCCCGGCGCAGCGTGCGGCCATTGGCCTGCAGGGCGCCGAACGACAGGTAGTCCCACGTGCCGTCAGCGGTGAAATAGCGCGCGCTCTGGCGCAGCTTCACGCGGTCGTTGAAGGCGTGTTCGAACGCGTAGCCCACGGTGTAGGTGTCCGTGTCGTAGCGGTCGAAATCAGGCTCGCCGATGAACAGGTCGCGCGGAATCTGGCCGTTGAGCGTGTTGGCGGCAGGCATGGGCGCGGCGAATTTGGTGCGGATGCGCTGGTAGGTCGCCAGCAGGGTCAGGGACGTCGCGGCCGACGGCTGCCACGTCAATGCCGGCGCCAGATAGGTCCGGTCGTCCGGCACATGATCCACCCAGTTGTCGGCGTTGCGCGCCAGACCGGTCAACCGGTAGGTCCACGTGCCGTCATCGGTCAGCGCGCCGGCGAAGTCGCCCGACACCTGCCGGCGGTTATAGCTGCCCGTCTCCAGGTTCAGCTCGCGCAGCGTGTCGGCGGTGGGCCGCTTGCTGACGGTGTTCACCACGCCGCCGGGGCTCAATTGCCCATACAGGACGGACGACGCGCCGCGCAGCACTTCCACCCGCTCCAGGCCGTACGGTTCCTGCCCGCCGTCGTAGACGCTGGATTGCAGCTTCAGGCCATCGCGCAGTTGCCCGGAATTGCCGGCCGCCACATTGAAGCCGCGCAGCATCAGGTCATCGACCATCCGGCTGAACGCCGGCGACTGCGAGGAAACGCCTGGCGTATACCCCAGCGCGTCGGCCAGCGACGCCGCCTTGACCGCGCGGATCTGGTCGCTGGTGACCACCGACACCGATTGCGGCGTCTCGATCAGCGGCGTGTCCGTCTTCGTGCCCGACATCGCGCGCTGCGCAACGTAGCCCTCGACGTGGCCGGTGGGCGATTCCGCCGAGCCGGTCACGCGCACCGGTTCCAGCATCGTCGCGTTGGCCGGCGCGCGGCGCGCGCTCAGCGTGCCGTTGGCCGTTACCGCCAGCTCCAGCCCGCTGCCCGCCAGCGCCTGGCGCACGGCCTCTTCAGGGGTGTAATTGCCCGCCACCGCCGCAGCCGTGCGTCCCGCGACCAAGGCGGGGTCGACCGACACCGCGCGCCCGCTTTGGCGGGCGATCCGGGTCAAGGTGTCGCCCAGCGGCGCAGCCGGCAGGTCATAGCGCGTTGCCGCCGGGGTCTGGGACGGTGTCTGAGCCTGCACCGCGGGCGCGGCCAAAGCGACGATCAGCGCGGCCGTCAGCGGCGCGGCTGGATAGTGGTGAAACATGGGATCTCCTGCAAACAGTTTGGCGTTTCAGGAGGTATGTCCAGCGAGGCCGGCAAAAGCGATCATTTTTTTTCAGCGGCGTCCGCGCGCAGGTCGATGCCCACCAGCCAGCCGCCCAGCGAACTGACCTGGATGGGCAGCGTCTGGCGCAGCGATTCCAGCGTGCGGTCCGTGTCGTCCAGCGGGAAGGCGCCCAGCACGCGCAGCCGCGCGGCCTGCGGCGTGATCCTGATGACGCCTCGCCGATACGGACGCAAGGCGTCCACCACCGCGCCCAGGGGCTCGTCATGTACAACCAGCATGCCGCCCTGCCACGCGGCCGCGTCGCTCAGCCGCACATCCGGCTGGCCGAGGCCGCCCGCCCCGAAACGCACGCCCTCGCCCGCATGCAGGGTCAGGCGCTGTCCGCCCGCGCGCACCTCGACGCTGTGCTCGAGCACGCTGGCCACGCTGGTCTCGCCCTGGCGGGCCACGCCGAACACCGTGCCAAGCGCCTGGACCTCGCCGTCGGCGCTGACCACCATGAAAGGCCGGCTGGCGTCGGCCGCCACGCGCACGAGCACTGCGCCGCTGCGCAAGCGAACCCGGCGCGCCTCGGCAGAGAAATCCAGATCCACCGCGGATCGCGCATTCAAGGTCAATTCGCTGCCATCGGGCAAGGTGTAGACGCGGCGCTCGGCCGTGCCCGTGCGAAGGTCGGCGGTCAGGGTGCGCAACGGCGTCTGGCGGTCTGCAAGCGCCGCCAGCCCGCCGGCGGCGAGCGCCAGCATCAGCATGTTGCGCAAGGCGCGGCGCCGGGCCGGCGGCTCCTGCAGCACCGCCCCGGCGGCGCGCCGCTGCCCGCCCTGGCCCAGGGCGTCAAAAGACCCCTTGACCGCGGTGTTCACCGTCTCCCACGCCGCGGCATGGCGCGGATCGGACTGGCGCCAGCTTTCAAACCGCACCCGGTCCGCCGCGGCAACGCTGCCGGAGGACAGCAGCACCATCCAGTCCACGGCCGATTCCAGTTCGGCCGGCAGTGCCGGCGCCGTCATGGCGCAAGCCGGGCGGCCACGCACAGCGTGATGGCCTGCTTCATGTAGCGCCGCACGGTGATCACGGACACGCCGATGCGTGCGGCGATCTCGGCGTAGCCCAGCTCGTCAATCTGGCTGTAGAGAAAAGCCTGGCGCGCTCGGCGCGGCAGGCGGTGCAGCACGCGGTCGATGTGCATCAGGGCCTCGACGACAAGCGCGCGGCTTTCTTCGCTGGGCGCGCTGGCCTGCGGCAGCGCCTGCAGGCTGTCGAGATAGGCGCGTTCCAGGTCGCGGCGACGCCAGAACGTAAAAAGCGCGCGCTGCGCCAGGGTGGTCAGGAACGCCCGCGGCTCGCGAATCGCTTCGGCGTGGCGGCCCGACAGGATCCGCACGAAGGTATCGTGCGCGAGATCGGCGGCGTCGTGGCGGCAACCCAATCTGCGCCGCAACCACTCCTGCAGCCAGGAGTGATGGGCTTCATACAGCTCGGCAGCGGCGTGCTCCGTGGGCTGCGCGGATGAGGACATAACGATGCGCCAAGCTAATTAACAATAAGAATTATTGTCATTTATTGCCTGGCGCGCAAGCGCGGCCGGCGACCGCGCTGTCCGGCTTAAACGGCGCCGGTCCACTCCGTGACGAACTCACGGTAGTCCGGACGCTTGGCGGGCGGCACCGCGCACGCAGGCGTGCCGATGGCCAAAAAGCCCAGGAAGCGGTAATCCAGCGCGTCCAGTCCCAGCGCGTCCTGGACCTCTTCAACGTAGGTGCCCAGGCCGGTGCTCCAGAACGCGGCGTAGCCCAGCATGTGGACGGCGTTCAGGATGTTCATCACCGAGCAGCCGGCGGCCAGCAGCTGTTCCTGTTCGGGGATCTTGGTGTTGTCATGGGCGATCTTCTGGGCCACGGCGATGAACAGCGGCACGCTGGCCATCCATTCGCGCACCGACTTTTCCTTTTCGGGCGTCATGCGCGGATCGCCGCTGCGCTTGACGGCGTCCAGCGCCGTGTCCGCCAGCTTGCCGATGGCCTCGCCCTGAATCACGACATAGCGCCACGGACGCAGCGCGCCATGATCGGGGGCCGACATGGCGGCCTGCAGGATCTGTTCGAGTTCGTCGGGTTTGGGCGCCGGCGCCCGCAGGAGCTTGAAGGAGCGGCGCGAGGTCAGGGCGTGGAGCGGCGTGGCGGTCTGGTTTACGGTCATTGATCGATGCGCAAATGGGAAAGAAACAGATTCTCATAGTACGCGATGACGTCTGACCGGTCGCTGATCCCCCGGACTGCAACAAGGGCATCCGGGCGGCGCGCTCAGCCCAGGTGGGTGTGCCGCTCTTGCCGCTCTTCGACCTGCATTTCGCTCAGTCCGTGCAGGATGCCGCAATCGTCCGAGTCGGGCCGCGCCGACAGGCAGCGCTGGCGCAGCTCGGTCAATTGGCCCTTTAGCTGCATCAATTCGGCGATGCGCTCGTCGACGTGGGAGATGTGCTCGTCAAAGAGCTGGTTGATGGGGCCGCAACCGGTGCGATGGTTATCGGCCACGGACAGGATGGCGCGGATCTCGTCCTGCGTCATGTCCAGTGCGCGGCAGTTGCGGATGAGGCGCAGGCGCTCCAGGTGCATCTGGCCGTAGGTGCGGTAATTGTTCAGCCCACGCTCCGGGGCGGGCAGCAGCCCCTCTTTCTCGTAATACCTGACGGTTTCGACCGTGGTGCCGGCCGCCGTGGCCAATTCGCCGATACGCATCGCTGCCTCCCGGATCAGATCCGATGATTAGGGGTTGACCCTATAGTAACTCCAAGGTGTGGAATTGCGTCATCAGCTTATTTGAAGGGTCAAGCGGATGTCTTTACCTCCGGTCAAACAACGCGAACATCAATCGGGCGGGCACGGCGGCGCCTGCTGCGGTGGCGGGCACGCGCCTGCGCAGACCGCGCCGGGCAAGGATCACGGCCACAACCATCACGACCACGGGCACGCCGCCGACAGTTGCTGCGCGCCGGCTGCCGCGGCCCCGGCGGCCAAGGACGCCGCCTGCTGCGGCCACGATCACGGCGAAGCCATCCTGCAGCCAACCGCCGGCGCCGCCGCCACGACGCTCACCGCCGGCCCCGGCCAGTTGCTGGCGCGCCTGCGCATCGGCCAGATGGACTGCCCCACCGAGGAAACGCTGATCCGCAAGAAGCTGGACGGGGTGGACGGCGTGCACGCGCTGGACTTCAACCTGATGCAGCGCATTCTGACCGTCGTCCACGCCGAGGGCGCGCTGGACCGCATCGTCGCGGCCATCAAGTCGCTGGACATGACGCCCGAGCCCCTGGCCGACGGCGCGGCGGCAGCCCCCGCCCCCGCCGCCAAAAAGGTGAACTGGTGGCTGATCGGCGGCGCGGGCGTGCTGGCTGCGCTGTCCGAGTTCTCGCATTTTGCCGGCGGCCCGCTGCTCGTGACCGCCGCGCTGGCCGTGGCCGCCATCCTGGCCTGCGGCATCACCACCTACCGCAAGGGCTGGATCGCCGTGCGCAACGGCAACCTGAACATCAACGCGCTGATGAGCATCGCCGTCACCGGCGCCGTGCTGATCGGCCAGTGGCCCGAAGCCGCCATGGTGATGTTCCTCTTCAACGTGGCCGAACTGATCGAAGCCCGCTCGCTGGACCGGGCGCGCAACGCCGTGCGTGGCCTGCTGGACCTGGCGCCCGACACCGCCACGTTGCGCCAGCCGGACGGCAGCTGGGTGGAAGTGCCCGCCGCGTCGCTGCAGCCGGGCGGCATCGTGCGCGTGCGGCCGGGCGAGCGCATCGCCGCCGACGGTATCGTGGTGAACGGCACGTCGGCCGTGGACCAGTCGCCCATCACGGGCGAAAGCCTGCCTGTCGAAAAGGCCCAGGACGATCCGGTGTTCGCGGCCACCGTCAACACCTCCGGTTCCTTTGAATACCGCGTGACCGCGGCCGCCGGCAACACCACGCTGGCGCGCATCATCCACGCGGTGGAACAGGCGCAGGGCGCGCGCGCCCCCACGCAGCGCTTCATCGACCGGTTCTCGCGCATCTACACGCCGGCCGTCGTGGCCATCGCGGCCGCCGTGGCCGTGCTGCCGCCGCTGCTGTGGGGCCAGCCGTGGTTCGATGCCATCTACCGCGCCCTGGCGCTCTTGATCATTGCCTGCCCGTGCGCGCTGGTGATTTCCACGCCCGTCAGCATCGTCAGCGGCCTGACCGCCGCCTCGCGCCGCGGCATCCTCATCAAGGGCGGTGTCTATCTTGAAGAAGGGCGCAACCTGAAATGGCTGGCGCTGGACAAGACCGGCACGCTGACGCACGGCAAGCCGGAGCAGACCGACCTGCAGGACTGGGACGCGCCCGAGCCCAGCCCCCACCCCGCCGCCCTGATCGCCGCCAGCCTGGCAGCCCGGTCCGACCACCCTGTGTCGCTCGCCGTGGCCAACGCCGCGCGCGAGGCCGGCAGCGCGCTGCTGGAGGTCGACGCCTTCACCGCCCTGCCCGGCCGCGGCGTCAGCGGTCAGGTAAGTGGCCAGACGTATCACCTGGGCAACCGCCGCCTGATGCGCGAACTGGGCGTGTCCAGCAGCGCGCTCGACGCCCGCTTCGACGAACTGGAAAGTCAGGGCAAAAGCGTCATCGCGCTGTCCGACGGCAGCCGCGTGCTGGCGCTGGCGGCCGTGGCCGACACGGTCAAGCCCACCAGCGCCCAGGCCATCGCCGACCTGCACGGACTGGGCGTGCGCACCCTCATGCTGACGGGCGACAACACGCCGACCGCGCAGGCCATCGCGCGTCAGGTCGGCATCGACGAGGCGCGCGGCGACCAGTTGCCCGAGGACAAGCTGACCGCCATCGAAGGCAAGCTCGCGCCGGACGTGCGGGTCGGCATGGTGGGCGACGGCATCAACGACGCGCCCGCGCTGGCCCGCGCCGACATCGGCTTTGCGATGGGCGCGGCCGGCACCGGGACCGCCATCGAGACCGCCGACGTGGCGCTGATGGACGACGACCTGCGCAAGATCGGCACCTTCCTGCGCCTGTCGCGCGCCACGCATCGCGTGCTGGTGCAGAACATCGCGCTGGCGCTGGGAATCAAGGTGGTGTTCCTGGCGCTCGCCGTGACGGGCCACGCGACGCTGTGGATGGCCGTGTTTGCCGATGTGGGCGCGAGCCTCCTGGTGGTGGCCAACGGCCTGCGGCTGCTGCGCGCCGCGCCAGCAAACCGCTGATCGGAACGGCGAGCGGCGCCGATCCGGCGCCGCCCCCCGCCGCAGTCCCTGCCGCGATTGCCCGTATGATGGCGAAAAACAGAGCCGCCCCGCGCGCCATCAAGGAGACTCCCGCTTGTCCGCAGGTTCGCATTCGCCCATCCCGGAAACGTTTCCCACCTTTGAATCGTCGGATTTCTCGGGAGAGGGATCCTTCTATTTCGACCTCGTGCGCCTGCAGGACCACGACGACATTCCGCGCGGCTTTCTGCACCGGCACCGCTATTACCACCTGCTGTGGATGACCGAGGCGCAGGGCACGCACCTGCTGGACTTCGAGCAGCACGCGGTGCGCGACCACTCGGTCTTCTTCCTGTCCCCGGGCCAGATCCACGCATGGACGTCGTCGGTGAAACCCAGCGGCTACGTCATGAACATCAGCACCGAGTTCTTCGCGCAGATGTTCCCGCGCGCGGACGACATCGCAAAATTTCCGTTCTTTCACCTGGCGGGCGGACCGCCCGTCATTTACCTGACGCGCGAGCAGCACGACGCCATGCTGCCGCTGCTGGCCGAGATTGAACGCGAAACGCGCGATCGCCAGACGGGGCGCTTTGACGTGGTGCGGTCGTACCTGCTGATCCTGCTGACCCAGCTTCGCCGCCTGTATCCGGCCGACGACCGCGAGACCGCCGCCGGCCCCAGCTATTCGCTGGCCAAGCGCTTCACCCTGCTGATCGAAGAGCATTACCTGGACTACTCGGCCATCCGCCAGTACGCCGACGCCTTGTGCGTCAGCGAACGCCAACTCAACGACGCGGTAAAGCGCAGCGTGGGACGCACCGCCAGCCAGCTGGTGCAGGAGCGCATTGCGCTGGAGGCCAAGCGGCTGCTGTGCAACACGGACCTGAGCATCGCCGAGATCGGATTTCAGCTGAACATTGAGGATCCGGCGTATTTCACGCGCTTTTTCAAGAAGCACACGGGCTGCACGCCCGGCGATTTCCGTAAGAAGTATTACCGCCCCATCGAATGACGGCACGGCCGGATGGCGGCCGTATTGAACCACCGCCACGTCGCCCGCCCCGCAAAAAAGTGCAAAACAAGCTCTGATCTGTCCTAACGCGCCCTGACCCGGGCTGCGTAAAGTTCATCCGGACTCAACCCGCCGCGCTGCGGCCAGATTGAAACTGCGATGAATGACACTTCGACATTGATGACGGGCGGCCAGCATGTGGTGCGGGCCTTGTTGGAACACGGCGTGGACACCGTATTCGGCGTGCCCGGCGAGAGCTACCTGGACGTACTGGACGCGCTGTATGCGCACCGCGAGCAGATCCGGCTGGTGTCCTGCCGGCATGAAGGCGCGGCGGCATTCATGGCCGAGGCGCACGGCAAGCTGACCGGCCGGCCCGGCATCTGCATGGTGACGCGCGGCCCCGGCGCCACCAATGCCAGCATCGGCGTGCAGACCGCGTTCCAGGATTCCACCCCGATGATCGTGCTGGTGGGCCAGGTCGGCAACGACATGGTCGAGCGCGAGGCCTTCCAGGAAATCGACTACCGCCGCATGTTCGGCCAGTTCACGAAGTGGGTGGCGCAGATCGACAGCGCCGCGCGCGTCACCGAATACCTGAACCGCGCGTTTTCCGTTGCCACGTCCGGCCGGCCCGGCCCCGTGGTGCTGGCGCTGCCCGAGGACATGCTGACGGACGTGGCCCCGGCCCTGCCCTGCGGCACGATCCAGGTGCCGCAGGCCTACCCCGCGCCCGACGCCCTGGCCAGCATGCGCACGCTGCTGGCGGGCGCGCAGCGTCCCCTGCTGATCGCCGGCGGTTCCGGCTGGACCGACACGGGGCTGGCAAGCCTGACCCGTTTTGCCGAAATGAACGGCCTGCCCGTCGCGTGCTCGTTCCGCCGCCAGGACCTTTTTGACAACCACCACGCGCAGTACGTCGGCGAAGTCGGCATCGGCGTGAACCCGGAACTGGCCGAGGCCGTGCGCCAGGCCGACGTCATCCTGGCCGTGGGCGCGCGGCTGGGCGAGATGGTGACGGGCGGCTATACCCTGCTGCAATCGCCGGTGCCCAGCCAGACGCTGATCCACGTGCTGACCAGCCCGGAAGAGCTGGGCCGCGTGTATCAGCCCAAGCTGAAGATTCAATCGGGCATGGACGCTTTTGCGACGTCGGCCGCGGCGTTGGCGCCTGTGGATGCGTCGCCGTGGCGCGACTGGACGCAACGGCTGCGCGGCAACTACCTGCGCTACACCGAACCGCCCGCCGCACGCGGAGACATGGACCCGGCGCGCGTCATTGCCACGCTGCGCGACCAGCTCGATTCGCGCGCCATCCTGACCAACGGCGCGGGCAACTACAGCGCCTGGGCGCATCGTTACTACCGCTTCAGCCACCCACGCACGCAATTGGCGCCCACCAGCGGCGCCATGGGTTACGGCGTGCCCGCGGCCATCGCGGCCAAGCTGCGCCACCCCGAGCGTCAGGTGATCTGCCTGGCGGGCGACGGCTGCTTCCTGATGACGTCGCAGGAACTGGCCACCGTCAAGCAGCACAAGCTGGGCATCGTCTTCATCGTGTTCAACAACGGCATGTACGGCACGATCCGCATGCACCAGGAGGTGCACTACCCCGGCCGCACCATCGGCACGGACCTGTGCAACCCGGATTTCGTGGCCTACGCCCAATCGTTTGGCGTGGCGGCCGAACGCGTGGACACGCATGAAGCGTTCGGACCCGCGCTGGCGCGTGCGCTGGACAGCGGTTCCCCCTATCTGATCGAACTCAGTCTGGACCCCGAGGTGATCACGCCCCGGGCCACTTTGACGAGCCTGCGCGAAAAGGCGCGCACCGCCGGCGCCTGACATAACAGGCTCGGCGTTCACATAAAAAAATCCAACACTGGAGAGAGACATGTCCACAACCCTGACCCCGCGCCGCCTGGCCGCCGCCTTCCTGATGACCGCCGCCTCGCTGGGCGCGGCCGCCTCGGCCACCGCCGCTGATTTCCCCGAGCGCCCCTTGCGCATCATCGTGCCGTTCGCGGCTGGCGGCGCCACCGACGTGATCGCGCGCACCGTGGCGCAGTCCATGTCCACCCGGCTGGGCCAACCCGTCGTGGTGGAAAACAAGGCCGGCGCCAACGGCAACATCGGCGCCGTCATGGCGGCGCGTTCCGAAGCCGACGGCTACACGCTGCTGATGGCCACGTCCAGCCACGCCATCAACGCCTCGCTCTATCACAAGCTGGACTACAACCTGACGCGCGACTTCGCCGGCCTGTCGAACCTGGCCTCGGTGCCGCTGGTGCTGGTGGTGAACCCGTCGGTGCCGGCCAAGACGCCGCAGGAACTGGCGGACTACGCCAAGGCCAACGGCAACCGCGTGAACTACGCGTCCGGCGGCACCGGCACGGCCTCGCACCTGGCGGGCGCGCAATTCAATTCGCTGGCCGGCGCGCAGATGACGCACGTGCCGTACAAGGGCGGCGCACAGGCGCTCAACGACCTCATGGGCGGACAGGTCCAGATCATGTTCGCCAATCTGCCCGAGGTGTTGTCGCAAGTGCAGGCGGGCCGCCTCACCCCCATCGCCGTCACCGGCACGCAGCGCCACGCCGCCCTGCCCAACGTGCCGGCGTTTTCCGAAACGGCCTACACCGCCATGAACGCGCGTTCGTGGTTCGGCCTGTTCGTGCCGGCCGCCACGCCCGCGCCCGTGGTGGAAAAGCTGTCCAAGGCCATCACCGACGGCATCGCCGACCCGGCCGTGCAGGACAAGCTCAAGGGCCTGGGCGCCGACCCCGTGGGCGACGGCCACACCGCCTTCCAGAAATACGTCAACACGGAAGTGGAACGCTGGAGCGTGCTGGTCAAACAGTCCGGCGCCACCGCCGACTGACACCCGTTTTTTTGCAACCGACATCAAGGATTCATCATGCTTTACGACGTACGTACCTACACCTGCCGCGCCGGCACCATCAAGAAGCACCTGGCGCTGTATGCCGAGCACGGCTACGAGGTGCAGAGCCGCCATCTGGGCAAGCCGCTCGCCTATATGCAGACCGAGACGGGCAACGTCAATTCCTACATGCACATCTGGGTCTATGACAGCGCCGCCGACCGCGAAGCCAAGCGCCAGGCGCTGCAGAAGGATCCGGCCTGGGCGACCTATCTGACCAAAAGCGCCGAGGCCGGCTACCTGATCAGCCAGGAAAACCGCCTGATGACGCCGACGGCGTTCTTCAAGCCCTGAAGTAAAACGCCGCCCCGCGCGTGAAGCGTGGGGCGGCGCGATGGTTCAGTATTCGTTCGGCGAAGGCCGCGGCGCGTGACGCCGCGGCCTTTGTCTTTGCAGGCGGCGTCAGCCCGCCTGGTCTTCCTGCGGCCAGTCCCGCAGCACGGGCGCGTCCGGCGCGCCCGGTCCCACGTCGCGCAGATGGTCGTGCTGCAACAGCGCCATCCGATAGGCATCGCGGTACGCGCCGTTGGAAAAGAACTCTTCCTTGAGCAGGCCTTCGATCTGGAAACCGCAGCGCTCGTAGACGTGCACCGCCGCGGTATTGTCCTTATCCACCACCAGATACACCTTGTGCAGGTTCAGCACGCGGAACGCGTAGCCCACCGCAATGCGGGTCGCGGCCTTGGCGTAGCCGCGGCCCTGGTAGCTGGGCGCGATGATGATCTGGAATTCGGCGCGGCGGTGGATGTAGTCGATCTCCACCAGCTCGACCAACCCGGCGGGCTGCCCGGTGTCGTGCTCGATGATGAAGCGGCGCTCGTTCTGGTCGTGCAGGTGGCGGTCGTACAGGGCCACGAGTTCGTCGTAGGCCTCGTAGGGCTCTTCGAACCAGTAGCGCATGATGACGTCGTTATTGTTGATCTTGTGCACGAAGTGCAGGTCGCCGCGTTCGAGCGGGCGTAGTTTGATATCGGATGTGACCGACATAGGTACCTCGAAATGACCGCTGATGTGCGGCCATTCTATGTCAAGCCCACGGGTCCTGCCTTGCCGAAGCGGCTGCCGGTTTGCGAGCACGCAAGTATCTCTAGGAAATACCTAGGAATCTTTATAAAATCCCTGATCACCCGCCCGCCGCGGACGCCCACCGCCCACTTTTCAGCGAATTCCATGAGCCGTCCCGACCCTCTCTTCGTGCAATCCCTGGCCAAAGGCTTCGAACTGCTGGAAGCCTTTGCCCAACGCCCGTCCACCATGAGCATGAACGAACTCATGGAAATCACGGGCTTTGACCGCAGCACCACGCAGCGCATGACGCACACGCTGGTCACGCTGGGGTATCTGGAACGCG
The DNA here is from genome assembly GCF_002966795.1 of Achromobacter spanius. Lineage (GTDB taxonomy): Bacteria > Pseudomonadota > Gammaproteobacteria > Burkholderiales > Burkholderiaceae_B > Achromobacter > Achromobacter spanius_D. Next base: position 2,390,599 of record NZ_CP023270.1, on the reverse strand, counting down.
GCGCCGGCGGCAAGGGCTATACGCCCGGCAAGAAGATCCTGCAGCGCAGCTTCGACTACATGCGTAGCGTGCCCCTGCTTGAACGCGCCACGCCGTTGATCGCCGAGATGCAGCGCGAAACCAACGAACGCGTGGAACTGAGCCTGTTCGACGACCTGTACATCATTTTTGCGCTGCGCCGGCAGACCAAGCGCCAGACCTTCAGCAGCACGCTGGCCGGCCGCGCCCTGCCCATGGTGCAGACGGCCGGCGGCCGCGCCATCATGTCCCACCTGCCCGAAGACGAAGTCGAAGACATCCTGGCGCGCTCCAAGGACATGCCGCTTGCCACCATTCCGTCCACGCCCAAAACCAACAATGACCCGGACCGCATCCGGGGCCTCGTCCAGCAGGCACGCCAGGACGGCTATGCGACCGCCATCGAGGAAAGCATGCTGGGCGAACTCAACCTGGCCGCCGCCATCCTGGATCATCGCCACCGGCCGGTGGCGGCCATCCAGATCGCGGGGCTGGTGTCCGAATGGGCTACGCCGGCGGAATTCGCGCGGCGCTATTCCCCGCTGCTGCTGACCGCGGCGCGGGGGCTGAGCGGCAAGGTCGGGCTGTCCTGACCGCCGCCCCCACCGCTTATTTTCCCCGCCAGAACAACGGCAACGGCGCGGACACCATGCCGTCGAACTTCTTGTCGTACGCCTTGAACTCCGAATAGCCCCCCAACGGCACGAACATCACCTGCTCGTAGGCGCGCTGCTGGATCTCGGCCGCCACGCGCTTTTGCGCATCCAATCCGGTCACCGACTCGAACTCGGCGCGCAGACGCTGGATGGTGTCGTCCTTGGTCCAGCCCGGATAACCGCCCTCGCCACGCCCATCCAGATTGGCGTTCACGATGGGGTTCAAGAGGTCCATGCTGGTCAGGCTGGAATGGAAGATGCTCCAGCCGCCGTCGGCCAGCGGCGCGTCCTTGCTGCGCCGCGACAGCAGCGTGGCCCAGTCCATCGACTGCACTTCCACGTTCATGCCGATGCTGCGCAGGGCCTGCGCGGTGACGGGCGCCAGCGTGGACAGGCTCCGCACGTCGGTCGGATGCAGCACCACGATCTTCTCGCCGGCATAGCCGCTGTCCTTGAGCAACGCCCTCGCCTGCGCCAGATTGGCGGGTTTGGTCTGCGTGGCGCCGGCTTCGGTCTGATAGGCCGAGATGCAGCTCAGCATGGCGCCGCACAGCTTGTAATAGGCGGGATCGCCCAGCGACGCATCCAGGTAGTCGGCCTGGTACAGCGCGGCCAGCACGGCGCGGCGCACCTTCACGTTGTCCAGCGGCGGCTGCTTCCAGTTCATGCGCAGCGTGTAGGTCTCGGACGCGTCGCCATAGCTCTGCACCGTCACGCTCTTCACGCCGTCCAGTTGCGGCAGCAGGTCGGGCGCCACGTTCTCGACGAAGTCGATTTCACCCTGGCGCAACGCATTGACGGCGGTTTGCGCGTCCGGCACGTTGACGACGTCGATCCGGTCGAACATGGCCACCTTGCCGCCGGCGAAGCGACTGGCGGGCTCCTTGCGCGGCACGTAGTCCGCATTCTTCACATACGCGGCCTTCACGCCCGCCTGGAACTCGGCCTGCACGAACTTGTACGGTCCGGAACCGACGGTTTCCTTGATGGCTTCGGACGGCGGCGTCGCCGCGATGCGCCGGGGCATGATGAACGGCACCGGAGAGCCCGGCTTGGCCAGCGCATCCAGCAGCAGTCCGTAGGGCTTGGTGAGCACGATGCGGAAGGTGTTGGCCGACGGGCTGTCCATGCTTTCGGTAATCGCTGACAGGCGCGAACCGATGGGATCGCGCTGCGCCCAGCGCTTGAGCGACGCCACCACGTCTTCGCCGGTGACCGGCGCGCCGTCGTGGAACTTCAGGCCCGGCCGCAGCGTGAACACGTACGTCAGCTGGTCCGGCGACACCGTCCACGATTCGACCATCTGCGGCTGCGGGCGTGACGCCGCGTCCAGCGAAAACAGCGTGTCGTACACCATGTAGCCGTGATTGCGCGTGATGTACGCGTTGGTCAGCACCGGGTCCAGCACACGCAGCGGCGCGTGCATGACCACCTTGGCATTGACCGGCTCGGCCTGGGCCGGGCAAAGGGGAACCGCCACCGCGAGGACGGCCAGGGCGGCCGCCGCAAAACCACGTTGTCTCATCGTCTTGTCCTTATCGTAGGTACGGCAGAAATGGCGGCCGCGTTCGGGCCGCGCCAGCAAAACCGATTCAGTCGTGCAGCGCCTTCACAGCCTCCTGCAGCGCCCCGTCGCCCACGGGAATCGCGCACGCCCGCAGCGCGGCATCCACGCCGCCCAGCGCGCCCAGGATCATGGCGGGATGCACGTCGCCCAGGTGACCGATGCGAAACATGCGGCCGGCAAGCGGCCCCAGCCCACCCGCCACCGCGACGTGGAAGCGTTCACGCGCAACGGTTCGCATGGCCTCGATGTCCACGCCGTCGGCCACCGAGATGGTGGTGACCGACACCGCGCGCGCGGCCGGGTCTTCAACGAACAGCTTCAGCACGCCGCCGCGCGACCACGCGTTCACCGCGGCATGCACCGCGTGTGCCACGCGCCGATGGCGGGCAAACACCGCCTCCTCGCCTTCGGCGGCAATCAGATCCAGCGCGGCGCGCATGCCCGCCAGCAGGCTCTGCGGCGGCGTGCCGCAGAACTTGCGGTAGAGCAGATCGCTCTTGCGCTTGGTCCAGTCCCAATAGGCGCGCGGCGTCGGATTGGCCTGCGCCGCCTGCATGGCGCGCGCGTCCACCGCGGTGAAGGACAACCCCGGCGGCCCCATCAGCGCCTTCTGCGACGCGCCGATCGCCACGTTGACGCCCCACTCGTCCATGCGGAACGGCGTGGCGCCCAAGGACGCGATCACATCGGCCACCAGCAGCGCCGGATGGCCGCTGGCGTCCATCGCCCGGCGCACGGCCGCGATATCGCTGGTCACGCCGCTGGCCGTATCGGTGTGCACGGCAAAGACGGCGGCGATGCGGTGCGCCGTGTCGGCGCGCAGCGCCGCTTCGATGGCGGCCGGATCCAGCGCCTGTCCTGGACGGGTCGGCGTGCGCAGGGCCGTGGCGCCCATCGCCTCGGCATGCACGGCCCACGCTTCCGCGAAATGGCCGCTGCCCGCCACCAGCACCTGCGCGCCGGGCGCGACCAGGTTGGCGATGGTGGCTTCCCAGGCGCCGTGGCCGTTGGCCGCGTACATCAGCACGTCCGCGTGCCGGGTGCCCAGCAAGCGCGCCAGGCCCGCCTCGCAATCCGCGATCAGTTCGGCCAGCCGCGGATCGGACAGATCCATGCACTGGCGCCCCATGGCCTCGCGCACCGCATCGGGCACGTGCGTCGGGCCGGGCGTGTGCAGGAACTGCGGGCCGGCCAATGCGGCGCGGGGTGTCGTCAGGCTGTCTTTCATTCGATTGTCTCCAGGTCCGGCTCCAGCAGGCGCCGCGCGGCGGTCCATACCCGCTGCGTGTAGATCGGGGCGGTAGGCCGTTCAAACTGGCTCGCGGTGCGTTCGCACACCGCCTCCGACGGGAATACCAGCGGCGCGCCGGCCGATTGGGCCTTGACCTGCGCCTGGCAGGCGCGCTCCAGGTAATAGATGTTGACGAAGGCCTCCGCCACCGACGATCCGGCCGCGAGCAGGCCGTGGTTGCGCAGGATCATGGCCTTGTGCCGGCCAAGGCTGGCGACCAGGCTTTCGCGCTCTTCCAGGTCCAGCGCGATGCCCTGGTAGTCGTGATAGCCCAGCCGGTTGTAAAAGCGCAGCGCGTGCTGCGTGATCGGCAGCAACCCATCGCGCTGGCACGCCACGGCGATGCCGTCCGCGGTATGCGTATGCACCACGCACGCCAGATCATGGCGCGCGGCATGCACGGCCGAGTGGATCGTGAAGCCGGCCGCGTTGACCAGCTGACTATCTGCATCGCCCGGATCGACCGGATTGCCGTCCAGGTCGATCTTCACCAGGTCCTGCGGGCGCATTTCGTGAAACAGCACGCCGTAGCGGTTGATGAGGAAATGGTGCTTCGTGCCCGGCACCCGCGCGCTGATGTGGGTGTCGATCAGATCGGTCATGCGAAAGTGCGCGACAAGGCGGTACAGCGCCGCCAGTTCGTCGCGCACGCGGGCTTCCGTGGGTTCTTGCATGATGAGGGCTCCGGTTGGATTCAGGCGTTGTCTGCCGCCAGATCGGGCTGGGCGCGAATCAGTTGGGCAATCGCCAGGCTCCCCGCGTCGCCCCGCCGCTCCAGCTCGCGGATCACGCCCACCCGGTCGGCCACCGACTTGTCCTGGTTCAGCTTCATCTTTCCTTCCAGCTCGGCAATCGGAATCTCCAGCGCCGCGATCGCCTTCAGGCGCGGCGCGGTCAGGGTTTCGGGCATGTCCGGAAAGCGCCACTCGCCGCCCAGCGGCGTGTCGTAGCGCGCCACCGTCTCCGTCAGCACCGCGCGGATGGCCTCGGGCGCTTCGATCAGGCGCGGCGTGCCGCGCGCATGGACGGCGGTGTAGTTCCACGTCGGGAAGGTCTGCTGATTCACGTACCAGCTTGGCGAAATGAACGCGTGCGGGCCCTGGAACAACACCAGCGCCTGCGCGCCGTCCTGCAGGTCGCGCCACTGCGGATTGGCGCGCGCCAGGTGGGTGACCAGCGTTCCGCGCCCGCCGTCCTCGCGCAGCAGGAACGGCAGGTGCGTGGCGTTCGCGCCCGCCGCGCCCACGGTCACCAGGGTGGCGAAACTGTGCGCGCGCATGAACGCGTGCAGGACGCCGATATCGGCTTCGGCATAGGCCGGCGGGGTATACATGGCGTCCCCTCTAGGCCTTGGCGTGCAGCCAGCGCGCCGTGTCGTCGAAGGCCTCGCCCGCCACGGCGGCAATCGAGACGGCCTCCAGGAAGCTGTGCGCGGTGCCGGGGTAGACCTTGGATGCGACGTCCACGCCGGCGTCGCGCAGCTTGCGCTCCAGTTCGATGCTGTCGTCATGCAGCGGATCGCATTCGGTGACCACCAGCCACGCCGGCGGCAGGCCTTTCAGGTCGGCGCGCAGAATGTCCACGCGCGGATCGAAGAAGTCCTTGCCGTGGCGGATGTGCATACCGCGGAACCAGATCATCATGTGCAGCGACAGGCCGTACTCGCCGGCGCCGTAGCGCACGACGGAATTGCGGAACAGGTTGCTGCCGAAGCCGCCGTAGTTCAGCACCAGGCCCTTGATGAGCGGCACGCCTTCATCGCGCAGCGTCAGCGCCGTGCCCATGGACAGGTTGGCGCCGGCCGAATCGCCGCCCACGAAGATCTGGCCGGCGTCGATATCCAGCTCGCCCGCCGACGCGGCAACCCAGCGCAGCACGTCCACGCACTCTTCCAGCGGCTGCGGGAACTTGGCTTCGGGCGCGCGGGTGTAGTCCACGCCCACGACCACGACCCCGGCGCGTTCGGCGTACTCGCGCATCACGCGGTCATGCGTGTCGATGCTGAACAGCACGAAGCCGCCGCCGTGGATGTACATGAAGGCGCCCGGCAGCCGGCGCTGCGCGGGGTAATACACCCGCACGCGCACGGCCCCGTGGCGCGTGGCCACCTGATGTTCCACCGTGCGCGCCATCTGCGGGCCGCCCTGGGCCCACGGCAGGCGCACCTTCTCGGCATTGGCGCGGCCCTGTTCGATGGACAGGGTATCGCGGCGCGGATACTGCGACGCGTCGGCCGCCATGCGCCGCAGGAATTCGGCGATCTGCGGGTCCAGAGGCGCAGGCGTGCCGGTCGGAATGGTGAACGCGGGATCTTCGAAATGCATGGAATGTCTCGTCTTGGGTTGGCAATCGGAAAGCGGGGTATCGGCGTCAGTAGCCGCGCGACAGGTCCACGGTATGGGCCAGGGACTCGCCCTGCCCCAGCCGGCGGATGTTGGCCACGACCTGCTCGGCCACGGTGCCGGGCGACGGCATCGTCGCCATGTGTGGGGTGACGATCACGCCGGGCGTCGACCACAACGGATCGGCCGCATCCAGCGGTTCCTGCGCGAAGACGTCAAGGACGGCCCCGCGCAGCTGTCCGCGTTCCAGGGCGTCGATCAGGTCGGCCGCGACCAGGTGTTCGCCCCGGCCGCAATTGACCACCGCCGCGCCTTGCGGCAAGGCGTCGAACGTGCGGCGGTTCAGGATGCCGCGGGTGGCGTCGGTCAGCGGCACCAGGCACACCAGCACGTCGGTGTTGGCCAGGAATTCGTCGAAGGCCGCTTCGCCGGCATAGACGCGCACGCCGTCGATATCGCGCGGCGAGCGCGACCAGCCGTTGACCGGATAGCCCATCCCGGGCAGCACGGCGGCAATGGCGCCGCCCAGCTCGCCCAGGCCCATCAGGCCGATCCGGCATTGCGATGCCGGCATCTGCGGCGGCCGGCTCCAGCGCGCGGCGCGCTGGTTGGACAGCGCCAGGTCCAGCTTGCGGTGAAACGTCAGCACGCACCACAGCACGTACTGCAGCATCCCTTGCGCCAATTGCGGATCAACCACACGGCAGACCGGCAGCCCGCGCGTGCGCTGACCGTCCAGCAGGTTGTCTACGCCAGCGGCAATGCTGTGGATCAGCTTCAGGTTTGGCATGTCGTCATACACGCCCACGGGCGGATTCCAGCAGACCGCCACGTCGGCGTGCAGGCTGCGCGGGTCAGGCCACACGGCGACGTCCAGCTCGGGCGCCAGCCCCTGCAACAACGGTTGAAAGTAGGAAAGATTGGCCGATCGGCTCAACAAGGCAACGCGTGTCATCGGGGGTTTCCTTCAAGCGCCGGCCAACGCCAGGCCGGCGGCGGGCCGGCTGCCCAATCCGTCCTTGCCGGGAATGGCGGCCAGCAATTCCTGGGTGTAGGTGCTGCCTGGCCGCGTGAAGATCTGCTCGGCGGGGCCGATCTCCATGACGCGGCCGCGCTGCATCACGGCGATGCGATGGCACAGCCGGGCGGCCACGCGCAGGTCGTGGGTGATGAAGATCATGCTCAGGTTCAGCTGCGCGCGAATGCGCTCCAGCAGATCCAGGATCTGCGCCTGCACCGACACGTCCAGCGCCGACACCGCCTCGTCCGCGATCAGGATCTCCGGCTCCATCATCAGCGCCCGCGCGATCGAAATCCGCTGGCGCTGTCCGCCCGAAAATTCATGCGGATAGCGCTTGAGCGCGCTGGCATCGATGCTGACCAGCACCAGCATGTCGCGCATCCGCGCCTGCACGCGGGCCGGGTCTTCGCCGTAGTTCAGCGGCCCCTCGGACAGCGTGGCCTCGATGGTCAGGCGCGGGTTGAAGGACCGGTACGGATCCTGGAACACCATCTGGATGCGCTTGCACCACTGCCGCCACGCCGCGCGCGACAGGTTCGACACGTCCTCGCCGTTCATGACGATGCGGCCGGACGTGGGGCGCGCGAAGTGCGCCAGGCAGCGGCCCAGCGTCGTCTTGCCCGAGCCGGACTCGCCGACGATGCCCAGCGTTTCGCCGCGCGCCAGCGACAGCGACACGCCGTCCAGCGCATTGACCTCGCGCCGCTTGGACCGGAACAGGCTGGACGTGACGAAGCGCATGCCCAGGTTCTCGACCGAGATGACAGGGTCGCCCTCGGCCAGTGGCGCACCGGCGCCGAACTTGCCCTTGGGCACCGCGTCGATCAGCTTGCGGGTGTAGGGATGCTGCGGGTTGGCCAGCACGTCGGCGGCGGCGCCGGCCTCCACGATGCGGCCGTGCTGCATCACGATCACCCGGTCGGCAATCTCGGCCACCACGTCGAAGTCGTGCGTGATGAACAGAATGCCGGTGTCGTGGCGCTCGCGCAGGCCGTGCAAGAGGCGCAGCACCTGGGCCTGCGAGGTCACGTCCAGCGCGGTGGTCGGCTCGTCGGCGATGATCAGCGCCGGCTCCAGCGCCAGCGCCATCGCGATCATCACGCGCTGGCGCTGCCCGCCCGACAACTGGTGCGGAAAAGCGTGGCGCAGGGTTTCGGGGGACGGCAGCCGCATGTCGGTCAGCAGCGCCAGCACGCGCTGGTCGACCTCGCGGCGCGACAGCGACGGGCCGTGGAACTGGAAGATCTCGGCGATCTGATCGCCCACCTGCATCAGCGGGTTCAGGGCCGTCATGGGCTCCTGAAAGATCATGGCCATGCGGTCGCCGCGCAGCGCGCGCAGTTCGGCCAGGGACGCATGCGTGATGTCGCGGCCCGACAGCAGGATCTGCCCGCTTTCGAGCTTGAGCACGTTCTTGGGCAACAGACCCATCACGGCGCTGGCCGTGACCGACTTGCCCGAGCCGGATTCGCCGACGATGCACACGATTTCGCGCGGGCTGACGGTCAGCGCGATACCTTCGGCGGCATAACGCCGGTCGCCGGCGCCGGGCAGGCTGACTTTCAGGTCGCGGATTTCCAGAATGGGATGAGAGGACATCGGCTTCAACCCTTGCGTTGGCGCGCCATGCGCGGGTCCAGGCGATCGCGCAGCGCGTCGCCGAACAGGTTCACGGACAGAATCAGCAGCGCCAGGAAGACGCCCGGAAACAGGACGATCCATGGCGCGCGCTGGAAGAACGGGCGGCCCTCGGAAATGATGCTGCCCAGGCTGGGGATCTCGGGCGGAAAGCCCAGACCCAGAAAGCCCAGCACGGCTTCGATCAGGATGGCCGAGGCACAGATGAACGTGGCCTGCACCACCAGCGGGTTGATCGTGCTGGGCAGGACGTGGCGCCACAGCACGCGCCAGGTCGCGGTGCCCATGCCGAGGGACGCCTCGACGTAAGGCTCCTCGCGCACCGACAGCACCACGCTGCGCACCAGCCGCGCCACCCGCGGAATCTCGGGGATGGCGATGGCCGTCACCATCGTGGGAATGGTCGCGCCGCCCAGCGCCACCATGGCGATGGCGAGCAGCAGGCCGGGGATAGCCATGATGCCGTCGATGATGCGCATCACCACCGCGTCCAGCTGGCGGAAGTAGCCCGCCAACAGGCCCAGCAGCAGCCCGGCGCACACCGAGATCACGCTGACCAGCGCCGCCAGCGTGATCGACAGCCGCCCGCCGTACAGCACGCGCGAAAACAGGTCGCGGCCCAGCGAATCGGTGCCCAGCCAGTATTCGGCGCTGACCGGCTTGAGCCGCATGCGGGGCGCCAGCGCGGCGGGGTCATGCCAGGTGATCAGCGGCGCCAGCATGGCCAGCCCCACCAGCGCCGCCAGCAGGGCGAGGCCGGTGAACATCATGGGATCGCGCGTCAGCGCGGGCCAGAAGGAACGGGGACGATCCAGAGCAGTTGTGGTCATGTCCGGCCTCAATAGCGGATGCGCGGATCGAGCACGACATACAGCAGGTCGATCGCCAGGTTGATGAAGACATACACGAACGAGAAGAACAGGATCGTGCCCTGCACCACCGGATAGTCGCGCGCCAGCACGGCGTCCACGATCAGGCGTCCCACGCCCGGGATGTTGAAAATGGTCTCGGTGACGACCACCCCGCTGATCAGCGTGGTGAGCGCAAGCCCGATGACGGTGACGATGGGCACTGCGGCGTTGCGCAAGGCGTGGCGGTACAGCACGTAGCGTTCGGGCACGCCCTTGGCGCGTGCCGTGCGCACGAAGTCTTCGCCCAGCACTTCCAGCATGCTGCCGCGCGTGATGCGGGTAATCAGCGCCACGAACACGGTTGCCAGCGTGATGGTGGGCAGCGCCATGTGGTACAGAAACGTCCCGAACCCCGCCGCCAGCCCCGCGTAGCCCTGCACCGGAAACCAGTTCAGCTTCACCGAGAACGCCAGGATCAGCAGATAGCCCACCACGAACGCAGGCACCGAAAACGCCAGCACCGTGACCGCCAGCGTCACGCGGTCGAACAGCCCCTTGTGCCACCACGCCGAAAACACGCCCAGCGGAATCGCGGCAAAGATGGTGAGCAGGATCGCGCAGATGGCCAGCGCCATCGTCGGTCCCAGCCGCTGGCCGATCAGCGTGGTCACCGGGTCCTTCGAAATGATCGAGGAGCCCAGATCACCCTGGAGCAGCGCGCCCATCGCCAGGGCGTATTGCGTGGGCAGCGGGCGGTCCAGGCCCATGTCGGCGCGGACCTGCGCCACCGCTTCCTCGCTGGCCATGTCGCCGGCAATGACGCGGGCGGGGTCGCCCGGCGCCAGCCGCAGCAGCAGGAACACCACGGTGGCCACCACCAGCATCACGGGGATGGCGGCCAGCACGCGCTTGAAGATCAGATTGAGCATGATGGAAATCCCTTCCCGCTACTTGGGCGAGGTCCAGAAGAGCGGAATGGGCGCATCGACCATGTCCGCGAACTTCGCGTTGTAGCCCTTGAACTTCGAGTACCCGCCCAGCGGCACGTACATCACCTGTTCATAGTTGCGGCGCTGAATGGCCAGGGCCAGTTCGCGGCGCTCGTCCTCGGTGCGGGCGGCGGCGAAGCGGCTGCGCAGTTCGTCCATGACGGCGTCGTGCGTCCAGCCGGGGTAGGTGGAATCCGCGCGTCCGTCCAGATTGGGATTGCCCACCGCCGAGATCAGGTCCAGGCTGGACATGTTGGACTGGAAGATGCTCCAGCCGCCCTGTTCCACGCCCTCTTTCTTGCTGCGGCGGCTGAGCAGCGTGGCCCAGTCCATCGACTGGATCTCGACGTTCATGCCGATGCTGCGCAGCGCCTGTGCCGTGACCGGCGCGATGTTGGCGAAGATGGGCAGATCGGTCGGATGCAGCACCACCACCTTTTCGCCGGCGTAACCGCTTTCCTTCAGCAGCTTGCGGGCGTTTGCCAGATCGGGCGCCTTGATCTGCGTGGCGCCTGCCTCGGATGCGTAGGGCGACACGCAGGTCAGCACCGCGCCGCACACCTGGTAGACGTCCGGATCGCCGATCTGCGCGTCCAGGTAATCGGTTTCGTTCAGAGCGGCCAGCGCCGCGCGCCGCACCTTCACGTTGTTGAACGGCGCCTGCAGCCAGTTCATCCGCAACGTGAACATATTGGAGTTCTTGCCGTAGGACTTCAGCGCGATGCCCTTGGCGTCCTTCAGCTGCGGCATCAGGTCGGGCGGCACGTCCTCCAGGAAGTCGATCTCGCCGTTGCGCAGCGCGTTCACCGCGGTCTGGCTGTCGGGGATGTTCAAGAGTTCCAGCCGGTCTACCGTGACGACCTTGCCGCCCGCGAACGCGCTGGCCGGCTCCTTGCGCGGCACGTAGCCGTCGAACTTCACGTAGGTGGCTTTGACACCGGCCTGGAAATCGGCCTGGACAAACTTGTAGGGGCCGGACCCGATCGTCTCGCTGATCGCCTGCGAGGCCGGCACGGACGCGATGCGCTTGGGCATGATGAAGGGCACCGGGGAGCTTTCCTTGGCCAGCGATTCCAGCACCAACCCGTAGGGCGCCTTGAGCTTGAGCGTGAAGGTATCGGCGCCCGTCGCAGCCAGTTCGGCGGTGGCGTTCTTTAAGCGATTGCCGATGGTTGCGTCGCCCGCCTGCCAGCGCTGCAGGGACGCGACCACGTCTTCGGCCGTGACCGGCGCGCCGTCATGGAACACCAGCCCAGGACGCAACTTGAAGACGTAGTTCATGCCGTCTTCGGACACCGTCCACGACTCCACCATCTGCGGCTGCGGACGTCCCGACGCGTCCATCGAGAACAACGTGTCGTACACCAGATAGCCGTGATTGCGCGTGACGTAGGCCGACGTCAGGATCGGGTCCAGCACGCGCAGCGGCGCGTGCATCACGAACTTGGCGGTGGTCTGGGCCTGGCTGGCGGCAGGCACGGCGGCCAGCGGCGCGGCTGCGGCCAAAAACATTGCTGCGGAAAACAGAAACGATCGCTTCATTACTTCCCCTTTATGGTTTGGTCCTGCGCCGGCGGCGTGCCGGCGGGCCTTGGTGCGGATCAGGGCAGCAGGATCTGCCGCCCCGTCCAGGGCGCGGCCCGTTCCAGCTCGGCCGCCAGGCGCAGGATCTGGTCCTCGCGCCCGAAGTGCCCGATAAGCTGGCTGGCCACCGGCACGCCCGAATCCGTCCAGTCCAGCGGCAGGCTGGCCGCCGGCTGGCCCGAGGCGTTGATCACCGCCAGGAAGGTCGCATAGCGCGACACCTTTTCGCGGAACGCCCAGAATTCGCCTTCCAGCGCCAGATCGCCCAGCTTGGCGGGCAGTTGCGCCAGCGTCGGCGTCAATACCAGGTCGAACCCCGTCATGGCCGATTCGATGGCGCGGCCAATCGCGTGAAAGCGGTTGATCGAATCCACGTATTGCATGGAAGTCAGTTCGCGCCCCACCGACAGGCCATCGCGGATGACCGGTTCCAGATCGTCGTCGCGCAGCTCGCGGCCGCGGATCGCCAGCCGCGCCTGCACGGCCAGCACGATGTTGGTGGCCAGCACCGTGCCATGGGCGCGGACGAATCCCGAGTAGTCCAGATCGGGCAACGGTGCGTCGACGACCTCGTGCCCCAGTTCCCGGCACAGGCGGGCCGTGCGTTCCACCGCAGCCAGGCATTCCGGCGCGATGGGGATGCCGTTCCAGGCCTGGCGCCATACGGCGATGCGCAGGGGCTCGCGGCGCTGCTCGCGCACCGAATCCAGATACGAACCGGGCGCGGGCGGCGCGGCATAGGGCGAGCCCGGGGCATATCCACTGATCCCGTCCATCGCCGCCGCGGTATCGCGCACGCTGCGCGTCAGCACGCCTTCGCAGGCCATGCCGCCCCACCCTTCGCCACGCGCCGGACCCATCGGCACGCGGCCGCGGCTGGGCTTCAAGCCAAACACGCCGCAGCAGGCGGCCGGAATGCGGATCGACCCGCCGCCGTCGCTGCCATGGGCCACCGGCACGATGCCGGCCGCCACCGCCGACGCCGCGCCGCCGCTGGAACCGCCGACCGACCGGTCCAGCGCGCGCGGGTTCAACGTGGCGCCGCCGTTGCGGCGCGCCTCGGTGGACGGCCCCATGCACAGCTCCGACACGGTGCTGCGCGCAAAGGGAATCAGTCCCAGCGCTTCGAAGCGCTGGGCCAGCGTCGCGTCGAATGCGTATTCGGTGTCGTCGAACAGTGCCGAACCCAGGCTCGACGGAAAGCGCACGCTCGGCAGGCCCGAATCCTTGAGCAGGAAGGGAATGCCGCGAAACAGGCCGCGCTCGGTCCAGTCGCCCGCCAGTTTGCGGCCCGTTTCAGGCTGCACGTAGGTCAGCGCGTTCAATGGCGCGCCGCGCGTTTCGGCCAACTGCAACGCGCATTCCATCAGCTCGGCCGGCGTCACCTGTCCGCGTGCCACCAGCCCCGCCAACGTTAATCCGTCCTGCCCTTCGTACTCGTCTGTCCGCATGACTTCCCTGCAACCTTGATGCGCCTGGGTGGCCGGCGCGATAGCCCGCATCCGATTCGATGCCCTGCTTTGCCGCCTACTTTTCAAGTATTGTTTAGCAATACCGATGTAGTTCATAAAAATATTCTAAGCGAGCAACTTCGGGGCACGCAACGCGCGATTCATCAGGGATTTCCCGCGATGGCGGGCGTGTCGAAGCGCTGGCGCGTTCTGGTGCGGACAGCGGTATTGCCGATCGCGGCGCCGCCCCCAATAATTTCCGCACGCCTGAATTCCCCTCCCCCACATCGGCAAGGAAAAACGCTCATGCACATCCTGGTTGCTGGCTTCCAGCACGAGACCAACACCTTCGCGCCCTCCAAGGCGGGCTACGACAACTTCGTGCGCGGCGAAGGCTTTCCCGCGATGGTGCGGGGCGCGGACATGCTGGCGCTGCGCGAGGTCAACATCCCGGCCGGCGGCTTCATCAACGCGGTGGCCGCCGAAGGCCACACCGTGCAGACGGTGATCTGGGCAGGCGCGAGCCCGTCGGCCCACGTGACGCGCGATGCCTACGAGCGCATCGCCGGCGAGATCCTGGACGCGGTGCGGGCGGGCGGCTTTGACGCCGTCTACCTGGACCTGCACGGCGCGATGGTCACGGAACATCTGGACGACGGCGAAGGCGAACTGCTTGCCCGCGTGCGCGAGATCGTGGGACCGGCCGTGCCGGTGGTCGCCAGCCTGGACCTGCACGCGAATGTCACCGCGCAGATGCTGCAAAGCGCGGACGGCCTGGTGGCGTTTCGCACCTATCCGCACGTGGACATGGCCGACACCGGCGTGCTGGCCGCGCGGCTGCTCATGGCGCGCATTCAGGCCGGCGGCAAGTGGACCCGCAGCGAACGCCGCCTGCCCTTCCTGATTCCCATCAACGGCATGTGCACGATGCTCGAACCCTCGCAGGGCGTGTACGCGCTGCTGGGCGAACTGGAGCAGACGCCTGGCGTCACTTCCGTGTCGTTTGCGCCCGGCTTTCCGGCGGCGGATTTCCCGGAATGCGGGCCGGTGGTGTGGGCTTACGGCACGGACGCCGCCGCGGTCGAGCAGATCACGGAATCGCTGTATGCGCGCGTGCTGGAACTGGAACCCGAGTGGTCGCCCGACTTTCTAGAACCGGCCGACGCCGTGCGCCGTGCGCAGTCCCTGGCTGCGGGCGCGACGCGGCCTGTAGTCATCGCGGACACGCAGGACAACCCCGGCGCGGGCGGCGACGCCAACACCACCGGCATGCTGCGCGCGCTGGTGGCAGCGGACGCGCAGAACGCGGCGCTGGGCTTGTTGTACGACCCCGAGGTGGTGCGTCAGGCGACAGAGGCTGGCGTCGGCGCGACGGTTGCGATCAAGCTGGGCGGGCAATCGGGCGTGGCGGGCGATGCGGCCTTTGAAGGGCAGTTCGTGGTCGAGGCCTTATCGGACGGCAAGCTGCGCTTTGACGGGCCGATGATGAACGGCATGGACGTCGACCTGGGCGGGACGGCCACGCTGCGGATCGGCGGCGTGCGCGTGGTGGTCAGCGCCGGCAAGGCGCAGATGCTGGACCGCAACCTCTTCCGCGTCGGCGGCGTGCAGCCCGAGGAGATGGCGATACTGGTGGTGAAAAGCTCGGTGCATTTCCGCGCCGACTTCCAGCCCATCGCGCACGAGGTGCTGGTGGCCAAGGCGCCCGGGCCGATGCAGGCCGATCCGGCGGATCTGCCGTGGACGCGTCTGGCGCCCGGCATGCGGGTGCGGCCGCAGGGGCGGCCGTTCTCGGCGGCGTGAAAACGACAAGGCCGGCGCAACGGCGCCGGCCTTGTTGACGACGGCGGCCGCAACGGCCGCTATCAGGTACTACTTCAGCTTGCCCTGCGGGCTGACAAAGTCTTCCAGCGTCAGCCCCTTTTCCTTCAGGATCGCTTCCAGCAGCGGTTGCAGCTTGCCCAGGCTTTCCTGCACGGTTTCGCGCACGGTGTCCACGATGACCTGCGTGCTGCGCTCGATCTCGATGTTGACCGCGTCGCCCACCTGCTTGTCCTCGAAGACCGTCATGCGGCGCGTCTCGGGGATCAGCCAGACTTCGAACCAGCCTTCGGCACGGTTCACTTCCGACACGGTCAGGCTGGCGCCATTGATGGCGATATAGCCCTTGGCGAACACGTATTTGCGGAAGTCCTCGGGGATGCTGAAGCGCATCAGGCGGTTGGTGTCCGAGGACTTCACCATCAGCACCTGCGACGTGAAGTCCACGTGACCCGACAACGGATGGCCGCCGATCTCGGCGCCATCCTTGGCCGCGCGCTCCACATTTGCGCTGTCGCCCTCGCCGTAGCTGCCCAGCGTGGTGATCGCCAGGCTTTGCAGCATGACGTCGAACGTGGCCTGGTTTTCGGACAGAATCTCCGTGACGGTCAGGCAGACGCCGTCCGTCGACACGCTGGCGCCGATGGCCAGATCAGTGCAGAAACCAGGGGGGAAATCCAGCGTGAAGGTGCGCAGGCCTTCGCGATCCGCGATCTTGGCGATCTTCGCGGTGCCTTGAACAATACCGGTGAACATACGGATCCTGAATGCGGGGCGGCAGGCCCCGGAAGCAAAACATCAACGTTAACCGATATTTTGTCCGGGTCCTTGCCAGGGGCCGCTGTCCGGGTCGTTGTGCGGACGCTTCCCCCGCACGCGGGATCAGTGGCGGATCGCGATGGTCTTCAGGCTGGTAAAGCCGTACAGCGCCTCAAAGCCCTTCTCGCGGCCGTAGCCCGACTGGCGCGAACCGCCGAACGGCAGTTCCACGCCGCCGCCCGCGCCGTAGTTGTTGACGAACACCTGGCCGGCGCGCAGCTTGCGGGCCAGACGCATCTGACGGCCGCCGTCGCGGGTCCACACGCCCGCCACCAGGCCATACAGCGTGCCGTTGGCGATTTCCAGCGCTTCTTCCTCGGTATCGAACACCATGGCGGCCAGCACCGGGCCGAAGACTTCTTCCTGCGCCAGGCGGCTGTCGGGCGGCACGTCGCGGAACAGGACGGGCGGCTGATAGAAGCCGGCCTCCGGCGTGCCGTCCTTCAGCTTGCCGCGCGCGGCGACCTTCATGCCTTGCGCCTCGGCTTCGGCCAGGAAACCGCGCACGCGGTCCTGCTGGCGCGCGTTGATCAGCGGACCCACGTCCAGGTCGGCCGCGGCCGGGCCGGTCACCGTGGCGGAGAAAGCTTCCGACAGGCGCTTGAGCACCGTTTCGTACACGCCGCGCTGGATCAGCACGCGGCTGCCGGCCGAGCACGTCTGGCCGGCGTTCTGGATGATGGCGCCCAGCAGCACCGGCATCGCGGCGTCCAGGTCGGCGTCGTCAAACACGATCTGCGGCGACTTGCCGCCCAGTTCCAGCGTGACGGGCACGTGGTTCTCGGCGGCGGCATGCGCCACCATCTTGCCGGTCTGCGGCGAGCCCGTGAACGAGATGTGGTCGATGCCCGGGTGCGCGGACAGCGCGGCGCCCGCCTCATGGCCGTAGCCCGTGACGATGTTCAGCGCGCCGGCGGGCAGGCCGACTTCCGCGGCGATCTCGGCCAGCTTCAAGAGCGACAGGCAGGCGTCTTCAGCGGGCTTGACCACGCAGGCATTGCCCGCGGCCAGCGCCGCGCCGACGCTGCGGCCGAAGATCTGCAGGGGGTAGTTCCACGGCACGATGTGGCCGGTGACGCCGTGGGGCTCGCGCACGGTCAGCACGGTGAAGCCCGGCGTGTAGGGAATGGTCTCGCCGTGCAGCTTGTCGACCGCGCCGGCATAGAACTCGAAATAGCGCGCCACGGCGGCGGCATCGGCGCGCGCCTGCTTGATGGGCTTGCCCGTGTCGGCCGATTCCAGCTGCGCCAGTTCCTCCTGGCGGTCCAGCAGCGCGAAGGCAATCTTCATCAGCAAGCGGCTGCGGACGGCGGGCGCCATCTGGCCCCACTCGCCCTCGAACGCCTGGCGCGCGGCCTGCACGGCACGGTCCACGTCGGCCTCGTTCGAGCGGGCCAGTTCCTCGAAAGGCTTGCCATCGGACGGGTTCAGGACGGGAATGGTTTCACCGGTGGCCGCGGCCACCCATTGGTTGGCGATAAAGTTCTTCTGAGTCACGATGTGCGGAGTAAAGTAGCGGCCGAACGGCCGGTTGGGGGAAGCTGCATGTCTCGGTGCGCTTGCCGGCGGCTGGGCCGGCTACGCCGCCGGCGCGTCGTGCGCGCGGGCGTTGTGGTTTGAATGGCAAGGTACGGGAGCCGCTCGCAACTTGTCAATTGGAATGACAGCTTTAATCCCAAGGTTCAGGATATTTTTCTGGATGATCGGGTTATCCCTAATATTTCAGGGGCTTAGCGTCCCGCGGGTTAGTCATGCCGCATGACAACCCGTCCCTACTTGAAGGAGCGCCCGATGAGCAACGTACGTGACCCGCAGCTTGAATCGCTGCTGGCCGCGGCCACCCGCCCCCGTCCCGAACTGGACGTGCTGGCCGAGGTGGCGTCCGGCCTGGGCTACGTCCGCGCCGAGCGTTTTGCCGAGCGCGTCTACGAAAGCCTGTTCTACGCGATCGCCACCGGCAAGATCGCCCCCGGCAACAAGCTGCCGACCGAACTGGAACTGGCCGCCCTCTTTGAAGTGTCGCGTCCCGTCGTGCGCCAGGCGCTGGACCGGCTGCGGGAAGACCAGCTCGTGGACTCGATCCGCGGGTCCGGCACCTACGTGAAGTCCAAGCCGGACCTGATGGGCGGCATGCCCGCGGTTGACCCCGCGCGCCGCGTCGGCCACATCCTGGAAGGCCTGGAACTGCGCATGGTGATCGAGCCCGAATGCGCGCATCTGGCCGCGCTGCGCCGCACGCCGGAAGACCTGCAGGAAATGGACCGCATGCTGACCGGCTACGAAGAAGCCGACGCATCGGGCGCCATCGCCCACCATCACGACTACGGTTTTCACCGCGCCATTGCCACCGCCACGGGCAACCAGCGCTTCGTGCAGGTGCTCAAGTCGCTGGAATACGACGTGAGCCACGCCGTGAACGTCATGCGCCACCTGGTCCACATCGAACCCTGGAAGCGCACGCGCGCCGCCATCGACGAACACCGCCACATCTATCAACTGATCCGCGATCAGGATGCCGAGGGCGCGCGCAACGTCATGCGCGCCCATATCGAAAAAGCCCGCAGCCGCATGCTCAACAGCGGCTCGGAACACTGAGCAGGAAGCCGTACCTTTATGTCATCGCAACGCCCGCAACTGAACCTGAACCAGCAACTCGTCATCGTCACCGGCGCCAGCCGCGGCCTGGGCGCCGCCATCGCGCAGGCCTTTCTGCGTGAAGGCGCCAAGGTCGTCATCAACTACCTGAACAGCGCGGACCGCGCGCAAGCCCTTGCAGCAACTGCCCCGGACCGCGCCCTGGCCGTGCAGGCCGACGTGCGCGACCCCGCCGCCGTCGCCGCCCTGGTCGCCCGGGCCAGCCAGCACTTCGGCCAGCCGGTCAGCACGATCGTCAACAACGCCCTGCCCGCCTTCCAGTTCAACGGCGACGCCCGCCCCCACGCCGACACGCTGGACTGGGCGCAGATGAACGCCCAGATCGAAGGCAGCGTGCGCGCCGCCCTGAACACCACGCAGGCCGCCCTGCCCGGCATGCGCGCCGCGGGCGGCGGCCGCATCATCAACGTCGGCACCAACCTGGTCCAGAACCCGGTCGTGCCGTACCACGACTACACCGCCGCCAAGGCCGCATTGCTGGCCTTCACCCGCACCCTGTCCCACGAGCTGGGCGCGGACGGCATCACCGTCAACATGGTGTCCGGCGGCCTGCTGCGCACTACCGACGCCTCGGCCGCCACCCCCGACGCCGTCTTCGACATGATCGCCGCCGGCACCCCGCTGCGCGAAGTCACCACGCCGGAACAATTCGCCGATGCGGTCCTGTTCTTCGCCAGCCCCTGGTCGCGCGCGGTGACCGGGCAGAACCTGATCGTCGACGGCGGCTTGGTCAAGGGCTGACCGCCGCATCCGGGTTGCTCCCCGGATGACGCCGACGCGTCGTGTGTTACGGTGGACCGGCATATCCACCGCAACCCAGGAGGCAAGATGAAGACGCAGATCAGTTATCGAAAGCTCGACGGCAGCGACGGCGTGGCGCTGGTGAATGGCGGGATATCCGACAGCCAGCAGGCGAAACAGGAACTGGCGAATTGGCTGGACTTGCCGGCAGCGGACGCGGCGGGCGGGAATCCGGAGGATGTCGACGGCCGGCTGCGGCGCGGCGGAATCGAGCCGGGATCGGTCGAATTCAATCACATCAGCGAGTAGCAGAAGAAAAACCCCGATTCGCATGAATCGGGGTTTTTGTTTGTGGGTGTCAGACACCCAATGTGCGCCGGACGCGAAGAAGATTGCGTGCTGCCGGCGCGGTATCATTCGGCATCTGCACGGGCGGCCCTGTCACCCCGAATTGTGCTTGCTTTAACGACGCCATTGAAGCCGGATTTAAAGCCGTCGGCCCGTCACACCGACGCGATGCCCCGAGCGCTGCGTAATCAAAACATCTGAAAAACATGAAACTCGCCACCTGGAACGTCAACTCCCTGAACGTGCGCCTGCAACAGGTCCTCGACTGGCTCGCCGCCAATCCCGTCGACGTGCTGTGCATCCAGGAGCTCAAGCTCACCGACGACAAGTTCCCCGAGGCGGCATTCAAGGAAGCCGGCTACCACGCCGTCTGGGCCGGCCAGAAGACCTACAACGGCGTCGCCATCATCTCGCGCGTGCCCGGCACGACGATGGTGCGCAACATCCCCGGCTATGAAGACCCGCAGCAGCGCGTCCTGGCCCTGACCTTCCCCAGCCCCGAAGGCGACGTGCGCGTCGTGTGCGCCTATTGCCCCAATGGCCAGTCGGTCGGGTCCGACAAGTACGCGTACAAGCTGGAATGGTTCGAGGCCATGCACAAATGGCTGGCCGACGAGATCAAGCAATACCCCCGTCTTGCGGTGCTGGGCGACTACAACGTCGCGCCCGCCGACGAAGACGTGCACAACCCCGAAAAGTGGGAAGGCCAGGTGCTGGTGTCCGAACCCGAACGCCAGGCGCTGCGCTCACTGATCGACCTGGGCCTGACCGACTCGTTCCGCCTGTTCGAGCAGCCGGAAAAGTCCTTCAGCTGGTGGGATTACCGCCAGTTCGCCTTCCGCCGCAACGCCGGCCTGCGCATCGACCACGTGCTGCTGTCCGCCCCCCTGGTCAAGCGCTGCACCGCCTGCGTCATCGACAAGGAACCCCGCCGCAACGAGCAACCCTCGGACCACGCGCCCGTCATTGCCACGCTTCAATTTGCTTGAACGGAATTCGCGCCGGGGTATGTTGCGCAGCCGGGCCCAATTCCTGTATATTTCTGGTCTTGCTTGATTTGGGGCGGTAGCTCAGCTGGGAGAGCGTCGCGTTCGCAATGCGAAGGTCGGGAGTTCGATCCTCCTCCGCTCCACCAAATTCCAGACGAAAAAGCCTTGGACACTTTTGTGTGCCAAGGCTTTTTTGTTTCTGCGGGCTGGATGACTGCGGGCAGGATGACTACGACCCGCCTGTCGAATGGCAATATTTGAACGGCAGGCGGGGCGGTGCTCAGCCGTTTCAGCGGCAAGGCTTTAACGTGTGCAGATCCAGCAGCGTGAACTTGCCGCCGTCCTGCCATCCCCCCGTGTCGATGTAATACACATTGCCGAGTTGCGCCGGCTTGCGCAGCGTCATGTGTCCGTGGACCACCGCACGGACGTTTCGGACAGGCTTGGCATATTGCATTCGATAGCGGTCGATGGACCACAGGCACGCGTCTTCATCCTCCGGGCTGAAGCCGGCGCCATGAATGGCTTGCCAATCGTCATAGGGAAAGTCGGCATGCACCAGACCGACGACACCGTCCGGCGTTTCCACCTCGATCGCCAACGGCAAGCCATTCAGGCGGGCAGCAATGCGCGCCTGGGTGCCGCGATCGCACGCATCCAGCCATTCGCCGCCATGGACGCGATGATCCACGTCGGGAATCGGATTGTTCATGGCACGCCGCCACGTCATGAGGTCGTGATTCCCACAGATCGCGTGAAACCAGGGGCGCTCTAGCCAGGCCAGAACCTCGGCGGACTCTGGCCCGCGATCGACAAGATCGCCGACGGAGAACAAGCGGTCATGCTCGGGGGAAAACCTGGCTGCGGCAAGTGCGGCTTCAAGCCGGCCGAAATGTCCATGAATGTCGCCGACGGCAAGATCGCGGCCTTTGGTATTCAAACCAAAGCGCGCTACACGCAGATTTCCGGACCTCTGGGCTGATTCCATGCAGTGTCCCCCGAATCATCCTTCCTACATTGAGGGCTGTCCGAAATTTGTAGGCAAATTTCGGACAATCTGCGAGTTTAAGCCGGGAGTTCCGCCTGGCTCCCCCTTCGCACCGTCTTCAGCACGCTATCGCCATGAGACACCGCCTTTTCTGTCGCTTCGTCTGATTTTTCAAGCCGTGGTGTAGCGCGCTTCTTAGACAGAGCACACAATCGAGGCATATTCAGCGGCAGCGCCGCGCGCCGCATCTCCAACCCGCGACCTCCGCGCGCCGGCGCTGAATCTCATCAATACTTGTATCCACCTTGGCATCCGCGACAGACCCACCCCGTTTCCGGACAGACAAACTTGTGACGGTGATATCAAATCAATAAAATGACATCAATTCACGCCGAGAGGTTCCACATCATGGCCTCGATCACCGTCCGCAATATTTCCGACGAAGTGCACCGCGCGCTGCGTGCGCGCGCGGCCAAGCATGGCCGAAGCACCGAAGCAGAAGTTCGCGCCATTCTCGAACAAGCAGCACGCCCCGAGGGCCGCCTCAAGATTGGCTCTCTATTAGCGTCCTTCGCCCACAAAGCCGGTCCCCTGACCGAAACAGAGGTTGAATCCATCAACGGGGTCCGCGACAAGCGACCTGCCAAACCGATGGATTTTGAATGATCGTTCTTGATACCAACGTCATTTCGGAAGCCTGGAAGCCACAACCCTCCGCGCAAGTGATGCAGTGGATAGATGCCCAGAACGCCGAGACACTTTTCATATCGGCCATCACCATCGCGGAACTGCGACTTGGGTTGGCGGTCATGCCGTCAAGCAAGCGACACGATCACTTTTGCCGACTCTTGGAAAAAGAATTGCTGCCGGCATTCTTCGGGCGCATCCTGCCGTTCGACCTGGAGGCTTCGGGCGCATATTCCCTTTTAATGGCAAAGGCGCGCAAAGCGGGTAAAGCCATCAGCGCAGCCGACGGCTACATCGCGGCAACGGCCGCAACGCGCGGCATGATTGTCGCCAGCCGCGATACGGCCCCCTTCAAGGCCGCTGACGTCGCTGTCATCAATCCTTGGAACGACGTTTAAGACTAAAGGAATTCGGATGCTGCATGGGCATCCGAACAAGGAGCGGTCTTAAACCGCCCCCCCGCCTCAAACCGTCTCCTTATCCAACCGCCGCACCGCCGCGCTCAGCGTCGAGAAATCAAACTCCTTGCGCCCGCGCATCACCAGCCGGATCAGCACCGTCGTCACCACCGGCACAAACGCCGCCAGCAGGAACGATTCCAGCAGGAACGTCGGTTTGTCCCCCGGCGCGGGGAAGAAGAACAGCCCGGCGATCAGCCCCGTGATGGTGGCCGTGGTCGCGGTGAAACCATCGTGCTTGCGGCTGAACAGCCCATAGAACACCGGGAAAGCGGCGGCCGAGCACAGCAGGTCGGCCAGCAGGAACAGGTACAGCACGCTGTAGCCTTGCGACGCCACGATCATGACGGGGATCGCCATCAGCAGCACCAGCCAGCGCGCCAGGCGCTTCATGGTGGCGCCGCCGGCGTTGGGCATCAGGCGGCGCAGGTCTACCGCGATGATGCTGGACACCGCGCTGATGGCGGTGTCGGCGGTGCTCATGACCAGGGACAGGCCCAGCGGAATCAGGGCGATGACGAACCACGCCGGGGCGTGCGGCATGATCACGCTGAACAGTGCGATCGAGCTGTCGCCCTCGGGCGCCAGACCGACGAAGGCCAGGCCGAACAGGCCCATCAGAAAGATGAACGGCGCCACCAGCACGCCGCCCAGCAGGAAGCCGTTGCGCATGGTGCGCGTGTCGCGCGCGGCGTAGATGCGTTGCCAGTTGCCCTGGTGGAAGATGCCGGTCAAGAGGATGGCGACAAAGAAGGTCAGCCCGGCCTTCACGCCAACCGGGTCGGTCAGATCCAGCAACTGCGGGGCCTTGGCCTGCAGCGCTTCGATGGTCGGCAACGCGCCGCCCGCCGCCTGCCAGCCGACGACGCACAGCACCACCAGAAGCGGCACGATGATCATCATCTGCACCTGATCGGTGAAGATGGACGAGCGCAGGCCGCCGTAGGTGGTGTAGAGCAAGGTCGTCCCCATCACGATGGCCGCGGTCGCCCACAGGGGCACGGGCGCCAGCATCGCGACCAGCTTGGCAATGGCCGTGACCTCCGCCGAAAGCGCGATGAACAGGTAGAACAGCATGATGAAAAGCGCCAGGCCATACATGGGCCGGCCGTAGCGCGCCATCAGGAATTCCGTCAGCGTGTGGCCGTGCGGAATCAGCTCGCGCATGCGCCGTCCCAGCGGGATCATCACCAGGCGCGGCGACATCGACCCCAGCGCGTAGCCGATCACGGCGGCCAGGCCGCCCCATGTGGCGGCCTGCGCCGGCGAAAAAAGAATCCATGCGCCCAGCGTGGACGCCATCAGCGTGAGGATCGTGCCAAAGGACCCCTGGCTGTTGCGCGCGACGATGTAGTCTTCGAGGGTGCTGCGCTTGCGCCGCGTATACAGCACGCTGGCCAGGGCGAAGCCGCCCGAGAACAGCAGCAGCCATATCAGGGCGGTGGTTTGGGTCAACATGAAGGTCGGTCCTCCCGCGGGCGGCCTGGGGCCGGACGCGTAACGCGGCGGCCCGCCAACAGGGAGGCCGCAAGATGAATGGAATCAGGGAGGGCGCGCGAGACTTGCGGAGTCCTTCCCTTCGCCGGCATTACCCGGATCAGGTTCAAAGGGTTACCGCGTTGACGCGGAATCTCAGCCCGTACAGGGCTCCCCCAGGAATTGCCGCAAGGTTAGGAGAGCGGCGCGGCGATGTCAACGCGCGTCGGAGGCAAGCGCCGCCCGCCCCCCGGTTTTGTGCTAAGTTCGCCCGCTTGCGGCACCCGAGAGCGTGCCAAACGCGGCAATTGATGACGCAATTGATGACGCAACTGAAGACGCAATCGAAGAGCTGATCGCCATGATGCACCTGAACCTGTTCATTTTCGGCTGCGGCCACCACCGCGCGGCGTGGCGCCATTCGGACTCGGCGGCCGAGCGGCTGGGCGACATCAGCTACTACGAAAGCCTGGCCCGCACGGCCGAGCGCGGCAAGCTGGACGCCATTTTCTTTGCCGACGGCCAGTCGATGGACAACATCGGCGACGGTCCGCGCTGGTACCTTGAACCCCTCACCACGATGGCGGCGATCGCCCGCGCCACCTCGCGCATCGGCCTGATCAGCACGGTGTCCAGCACGTTCTTCACGCCGTTTCATGCGGCCCGCATGGTGGCCTCGCTAGACCACATTTCGGCCGGCCGCATGGGCTGGAACGTGGTGACGTCGATGTTCGATGCCGAAGCGCGCAACCACGGCTACGAATCCATGCCCGGGCATGACTGGCGCTATGGGCGCGCCGAGGAATTCATCGACGTGGCGCTGCGGCTGTTCGACTCGTGGGAGGACGACGCGCTGGTCATCGACCGCAACGGTCACTTCGGCGTGCCGGACCGCCTGCACAAGATCGATCATCATGGCGAGCATTTCCTGGTGGACGGCCCGCTCACGGTGCCGCGTCCGCCGCAAGGGCATCCGGTGCTGTTCCAGGCGGGCGCCTCGGACCAGGGCCGCGATCTGGCGGCGCGCCGCGCGGAAGCTATCTACGCGGTGGCCTACGACCTGCCGGCCGCGCAGTCCTACTACCGCGACATCAAGCAGCGCGTGCGGGCGGCGGGCCGCGACGCTTTTGTGCCGATCATGCCGGGCCTCGTGACCTATGTCGGCTCGACCGAGGCCGAAGCCCGCGCCAAACAGCGCGAACTGGACGAGCTGCTGCCCGCGGACGCCTCGTTGCGCCAATTGGGCACGTTCGTCTTGCAGGATTGCTCGGGCTGGGAACTGGACGCGCCCGTGCCGCCTCTGCCCCCGCTGTCCGCGTTCACCGGCCCCAAGGGCCGATACGGGACCATCCTGCGCATCATCGAAACCGAACAGCCCACCGTGCGCCAGCTGCTTGGCAGGCTGGCCGCGGGCGGCGGACATTGCACGATGGTGGGCACGCCGGCGCAGATCGCGGACCGGATGGAACACTGGTTCAGGAACGAAGGCGCCGACGGCTTCAACCTGATGCCCCCGTCACTGCCGGGCGGCATCGACGACTTCGTGGAGCAGGTGGTGCCGGTACTGCAGCAGCGCGGGTTGTTCCGCAAGGATTACGAGCACGCCACGCTGCGCGGGCATCTGGGCCTGCAAAGACCGGGCCGATGACAGGGCTGACGCCGGACCGAAGGGTGCCGAGCGGATCAGCCCGTCTGGGTTAGCGGTTCGCGCTTGGTGTCGGGGATAGGTTGCCGGAGGGCCGGATGCGAACGGCCGTTGCGGCCGGCGCGCGGGTGGCGATCCAGTCGTAAAGGCGGACGCCAGGCTCGCGCATCAAGGCGGTGACGATGCCGGTGAGCACCAGCCCCACGACGATAAAGAGTAGCCAGGCCATCACGACGCACCGTTGCAGATTGCGGTAGCCAGGCCGCAGGTGCTTGATCGGCACTTCCGCGCACCAAACCCGATAAATTCGCGGGCTGCCGCGCACTGCCTGATCTTGTCGTCAATCATGATGTCGCACATACAAAAGCCGTCGCCGCGGTGATGCAGGACTGCCCCGCGGCGAATATTAAAAAATGTAATGTAGCGTAGATTATGTTCCGGCAAGCCCCACGAAACGGGGTGAAATCAAAATCATCGCGACTACCTGGCCGGCTCGTCACGCCGGCAGCAAGCCCCGGCGCCGGGCATTGTCGCGGCAGCTACAACGAAGGCAGCTACAAGTTGGGATATTTGCCCACGATCTCCAGCACGCCGTTGATCACGAACTGCACGCCCATGCAGACCAGCAGAAAGCCCATGACGCGCGAGATGGCCTCGACGCCGCTCTTGCCGATCACGGCGACGATGCGGCCCGCGAAATGCAGGCAGATCCAGAACAGCAGCCCCAGCAGCGAAAACACGATGACCGGGGCCACGGCCACCACCCAGCGCACATAGTCCGGCGCAATGGCCGTATCGACCGACGACGCGCCGCTGATGATCATCGCAATCGTGCCGGGCCCCGCCGTGCCCGGCAACGCCAGCGGCACGAAGGCGATATTGGGGCTTGGGCGCGCGAGCGCGTCGGCCGCGGCTTCGGCCTCCAGCGCGCGCGGCTGGTCCGACGGAAACAGCATGCTGAAACCGATGCTGACCACGATCAGTCCGCCCGCGATGCGCAACCCGGGAATGGAAATGCCGAAGGTGTGCATCAGCAGCGCGCCGGCGTAATACGTCACCAGCATGATGCCGACGACGTAGAACGCCGCCTGGGTCACCTGCTTCTGCCGTTCCTTGAACGGAATCTGCTGGCCGAGCGACAGCAGCAGCGTCATGGACGTCAGCGGATTGGCCAGCGGCAGCATCAGCGCCAGCCCCAGGCTGACGAGCTTGCCCAGTTGAATCAGTTCATCGATCATGACCGCTCGCTAAAGTATGCGCGCCGTCTACTCTACCTCACGCGGCCCGGCGGATCCGTCAGCGGGCCACGGGCGGACAGCCCGATCCGGCACGCGGCCTACGGTGAACGCCCTGCGGCCAACGCTTTCAGCATCGATTTGGCTAATCATCAGCATCCATTAAACTGATGCAATTCCCGCAGCGGCCTGTGCTGCCTAGCATACAAGCGCCCGCTGCCCGCGGCTTTGCCGCGGCGCATTGCCATTGCCACCCGGAGTTTCCTCTTGACCGACCTCTATCAATTCAGCCGCGGCACCGCCCCGCTGCTGATCTCCATTCCCCACCTCGGCAGCCAGATCCCCGACGCGCAGCGTCCGCACATGACGGACATTGCCCTGCAATCCGGCGACACCGACTGGCATCTGGACACCCTGTATCAGTTCGCCCAGGCGCTGGGCGCGTCCGTGCTGGGCGCGCGCTATTCGCGTTACGTTGTCGACCTGAACCGCCCGCCCAACGACGAAAGCCTGTATCCCGGGCAGACCAAGACCGGCCTGTGTCCCACCCAGGCGTTTCGCGGCGATGCGCTGTACCAGAACGACGCCGTGCTGACCGACGCGGAACGTGCGCAGCGCCTGGACGCGTACTGGAAGCCGTATCACACCAAGCTGCGCGAGGAAATCGACCGCATCAAGGCCGAGCACGGCACGGTGCTGCTGTGGGAAGCGCACTCGATCGCCAGCGTCCTGCCGCGCCTCTTCGAGGGCAAGCTTCCCGACCTGAACATCGGCACGTCCGACGGCGCCTCCTGCGCGCCCGACATCCTGGCGGCCGTGCATGAGCAGTTGAACGGCTGCAAGGATTACACCTGGGCCGTCAATGGCCGCTTCAAGGGCGGCTACATCACGCGTCACTACGGGTCGCCGGCCGACAACGTCCACGCCATCCAGCTCGAAATGTGCCAGTCCACCTACATGGACGAAACGCACCCGTACGGTTATCGCCCCGACCTGGCCGACAAGGTCATTCCAGTCGTCGAAGGCATGGTGTCCGCCGCGCTGCGCCAGACCACCGCGCGCCAGCGCTAAGCCCTGTTGAACCGCCGCCGGACGCCCACGCCATGAACCGCTTTTCGTTCAGCAGCACGGAAAATTATCCGGAATGGAGCCTGCTGTTGACGTGGGTAGCGGTGGTGGAAGCGGCCTCGGTCTCGGGTGCGGCGCGGCTGCTGGGGTTTTCGCAGGCGGCGGTGTCGCAGCGGATCAAGCAGCTTGAAGCCGCCATGTCGACCGAACTGCTGGACCGCAGCACCCGCCCCGCCCGGCCCACGCCGGCGGGCGAGCTGCTGTTTGAACACGCGGCGCGGCTGCTGGCGCAGGCCGGCGACATGACCGAAAGCGTGCGCAACCTTAGCCGGGCCAAGCGCAACATCGTGCGCTTCGGCTGCGTGGACTCGTTTGCCGGCACGCTGGGGCCGACCCTGATCCACGGCCTGTCCGGCGCGTCGCGCCAGATCCGGCTGTGGTCGGGCATCACGCCCGTGCTGGACAAACAGCTTGAAGACCGGCAGCTTGACCTCGTCGTCACCACCAGCGCGTCGGCGGGCAAGCCGACCATCCGCAAATACAGCCTGTTCAGCGAGCCCTACGTGCTGATCGTGCCGCGCTCGATGAGCATGGACCGGATCGACACCTTGAAGGAACTGGGCCAGCGCGCCCAGTTCATCCGCTACAGCGCACGCTCGTTCATCGGCGCCGAGATCGACCGGCTGGTCGAGTCGCACGGCGTGATGATCGAGCGCACTTACGAATTCGACAATACCGATCCGCTGCTCAGCCTGGTCACGGCCGGGCTGGGCTTTGGCATCAGCACGCCGCTGTGCATCTGGCAGTCGCGCCATTTCCTGGACCAGTTGCGCGTGCTGCCGCTGGCGCCCTTTCTGGGCGCGGCGCGGGCGGACGATCCCGCCCTGTCGCGCACGCTGTATCTGGCCGCGCGCCAGCAGGAGGTGGGCAAGCTGCCCTTTGAAGCACGCGACGTGATCCTGATGGCCATGGAGCGCTTGATCCAGAAGGAACTGGCCCCGGCGCTGGGGCTGCCGCCGGCCACGCTGTGGCGCAGCCTGCGGCGTTGAGGTGAAGCCTGTGGCGCTAACGCCCCGCCCTCAAGACAGCGACGACGTCAGCGCCGGCACGGCCTCGAACAGGTCGCCGACCAGACCGTAGTCCGCCACGCCAAAGATCGGCGCATCGCCGTCCTTGTTGATGGCGACGATGACCTTGGAATCCTTCATGCCGGCCAGATGCTGGATGGCGCCCGAGATCCCGACGGCCACGTACAGTTCCGGCGCAACGATCTTGCCGGTCTGGCCGACCTGCCAGTCGTTCGGTGCATAGCCCGCGTCGACGGCCGCGCGCGAGGCGCCCAGCGCCGCGCCCAGCTTTTCGGCCAAGGGATCCAGCAGCTTGAAGTTCTCCGCGCTGCCCAGGCCGCGTCCGCCCGACACCACGGCGCGTGCGCCGCCCAGGTCGGGGCGTTCGGACACCGCGATCTCGCGGCTGACGAAACGCGACAAGCCCGCCCCCGTCACGGCCTCGACCACTTCCAGCGTGGCGCTGCCGCCTTCGGCTGACACCGCGTCAAAGGCCGTGGGGCGGATTGTGGCCACGACCACCGAATAGCCGCTCTTGACCGTCGCAATCGCGTTGCCGGCATAGATCGGACGCTTGAACGTATCGGGCGCGAGCACTTCAATGACGTCCGAGACCTGCGCCACGTCGAGCAAGGCGGCAATGCGCGGCGCCACGCCCTTGCCCTGCGCCGTCGCGGCCAGGAACACGTGCGAGTAGCCGGCGGCAACCGCCACGGCCTGCGCAGCCAGGGCTTCCGGCAGACCGTCGGCAAACTGCGGCGCCTGCGCCAGCAGCACCTTTTCCACCCCGGCGACTCGTGCAGCCGCTTCGGCCACCGGCTGCGCGTCTCCACCCGCGACCAGCACATGGATCGGCATGGCCAGCCGGGCGGCAGCGGCGATGGCGTTGAGCGTGGCGCCGTTCAGCGCACGATTATCGTGTTCGGCAATAACGAGG
Source organism: Achromobacter spanius (assembly GCF_002966795.1). Lineage (GTDB taxonomy): Bacteria > Pseudomonadota > Gammaproteobacteria > Burkholderiales > Burkholderiaceae_B > Achromobacter > Achromobacter spanius_D. Next base: position 2,360,257 of record NZ_CP023270.1, on the reverse strand, counting down.
ACAGTCATCAGATCACCTTGGCTTCGTTCTTCAGTTTGTCGACCAGCGCGGCCACGTCGGCGACCTTGATGCCGGGCGCGCGCGCCGACGGCTCTTCCACGCGCAGCGTTTGCAGGCGGGACACGGGGTCCACGCCCAGCGCGTCCGGCGTTTCCACATCCAGCGGCTTTTTCTTGGCCTTCATGATGTTGGGCAACGTGACGTAGCGCGGCTCGTTCAGGCGCAGGTCCGCCGTGACGATGGCGGGCAGCGTCAGTTCCACCACTTCCAGGCCGCCGTCCACCTCGCGCGTCACGCGCGCCGTGCCCTCGCCGATGGCGATGGCGCTGGCGTTGGTGGCCTGCGGCCAGCCCAGCAGCGCCGCCAGCATCTGGCCGGTCTGGCAGGCGTCGTCGTCGATCGCCTGCTTGCCCAGGATCACCAGCGCGGGCGCTTCCTTGTCCACGACGGCGCGCAGCAGCTTGGCGACTTCCAGCGGCTGCAACGCGGCATCCGTCTGCACCAGCACGCCACGGTCGGCGCCGATGGCCAGCGCGGTGCGCAACGTCTCCTGCGACTGCGCCGTGCCGCAAGACACGGCCACCACCTCGGCAGCCGCGCCCTGCTCTTTCAGGCGCACGGCCGCCTCGACGGCGATTTCATCGAACGGGTTCATCGACATCTTGACGTTGCCGATGTCCACGCCGCTCTGGTCGGCCTTGACGCGCACGTTGACGTTGTAGTCAACCACGCGCTTGACCGCGGCAAGTACCTTCATGGAAACACTCCTGAGTGAAAGGAATCAATGGCCGTGCCCGCGTCGTGGCGGAGACGGCTGCAGGTGGGTCAGTTCGGGACGCTTTCCTGGACGGTGATGTCCAGGATCACGGCGAAGTCGTTCTGCGTGGCCGCGGTGCAGGCGTTGGCGACGCGCGAGATCTGGTAGTCCTGTGCCGTCACCACGAGCCGGGTGACCGCGCGCTCATCCACGCCCGCCAGCAGCGAGCCCACCTCGGCGCGCTGGGCCGCCGCGCCCGAACACGTCACCGACGCCGTCGCAGCACCACGCAAGACAAAAAGATTCAGCACCCGCACCGGTCCGCCGACCAAGGTCGATTGCAGCAACGCGTCGCCCCCGAACACCGCCGGTTCACGCGGCCGCAACGCCACGGAGACGCCCTCGCCTTGCAGCATCACCCCATCCCCCGCCAGCACGACCGACACGCGGTCATACCCGGAAAAGCGCGAATACGGCCCGTCGCGGTCGATATCGGCGATGCTGACTCGCCAGCGTCCGGCGGGGTCAACGGCCAGCGTGCGCGTGACGCCGCCGCCGTTCTTCCACGGCTCGGGCGGCAGCGCCAGCCAACTGGCGCGCACCGGACCACGCGGATCAGGAGACTGCGCCAAGGCCGTACTTCCCGGTCAACAGCGCGCCGCGCTGAAAGCGCCCCAGTTCATAAGGCGTAAGCGACACGTCCGTCGCCAGGCCCAGGGCCTCTTGCGCCAGCACGCGGCCGACGGTGGGCGACAACTTGAAGCCGTGACCCGAAAACCCAAAGCCCACGATCAGCCCTTCGACGCCCGGCACGCGGCCCAGCACGGGGTTCCAGTCGGGCGTCACGTCGTAGACACCGGTCCAGGAAGACGCCAGCCCGGCGGTCTCGTACGCGGGGAAGCGGTCCGCCACCTGCGCGCCCACTTCGGCCACGTAGTCCAGCGGAATGTCGCCCTGCTCGGCGTCGCTCTTTTGCAGCGCCTCGCCGACAATGCCTTCGCTCACCAGCATCTGGTTGCCGCCGTAGCTGCGGCAATACAGCATGCCGGGCGAGGCCAGGTCCTTGAAGACCGGCATCGAATACGTGTAAGGCGCCGCGTCGCATTCCAGCGCCAGCACGGCATGGCGCTCCGGCACGACGGGCATGGCCACGCCGGTCCAGCCGGCAAGCTCCGGCGTCCAGATGTTCTGCGTGCTGATGACGAGCGGCGCGTTGTAGTCGCCTTCGGATGTCACCACGCCCGTCACGCGGCCGTTGTCGATGATCAGGCGCTGAACGTTGACGTTTTCGCGGATGGTGACGCCGCGGCGGCGGGCGCCGCGCGCAAAGCTGGTGGCCACCAGATACGCGTCGGCAAAGCCCGCTTCGGGCTCATAGCCGATCAGCGCGGCGTTATCGAAGGACGCGATGGGTAGCAACTCGCGCGCCTGCGCGGCATTCAGCAATTCCAGTGCGATGCCCTGCGCCTGCTGCTGCGCCAGCGCACCGCGCAGCGGTTCCAGCTTGTCGTCATCGGCAGCGGTGATGAGGTAGCCGCATTTGACCAGGCCACACGAGGCCTCTTCGTCGCCCAGGTAGCTGGCGAAATTGTTGAACACGCTCCACGAACGCTGGGCCAGCTCCACGTTCTCGCGCACCGAATAGTGCGTGCGCAGGATGCCGGACGACTGCGACGTGGTGCCCGCGCCGATGGTCTCGCGATCCAGCACCAGCACGTTCTTCGCACCGAATTCGGCCAGGTGAAACGCCACCGAACTGCCGATCACGCCGGCACCAATCACGATCACGTCAAAACTTTTCACGACAAGGCTCCAAGGACAAGTGCGGCGAGTGTGGACCCGCCTTTTCGGAGCCGCAGAAAATTAAGCGCCGCTGATGTTGACCATCGCCGTTCCTTATATTCATGCCGCCGCCGGGCGCTCGGGCGAAAGTCTTGCCTGCCGCACCCCAGAGTGCTGGCGACATGGAATCTATCGGTCAATCTACATTCAAGTAGGGGAAAAATATGAACATGAATCGCCGCGCCATGCTGGTGCGCACCGCTGCACTTGCGGGCGCAAGCGCCCTGGGCTTTCCAATGATCGGCCGCGCCGCGGGCGCGTCCTATACCTATGGCGGCTCGGCCTGGCTGGGCCATTATTCCGCCTACATCGCGTTGAAGACGGGCCTCTTTGCCAAGCAGGGTCTGGACATCAAGTGGCAGAGCTTTGCCACGTCGTCGGACCGCATGAGCGCGGTGATGGCGGGCAATGTGGATCTGGCGGGCACCGGCGTGGTGTCGTCGCTGGCGCTGATGGCTGCGGGCGCGCGCCAGTTCCAGGTCATCGCCACGCCCAACAACTTCGGCCGTGCCGAAGGCGTGCTGGTGCGCGACAACGTCAAGTCCGTGGCCGACCTGAAGGGCAAGAAGATCGGCGTCACGTACGCCTCCAGCGCCCACGTGCTGCTGCTGGACGTGCTGCGCCAGGCGGGACTGAACCCCGACCGCGACGTCTCCATCATCAACCTGCCCGCGACCAACCTGCTGTCAGCCTATCAGGGCAGCCAGATCGACGCGGCCGTGGCCTGGACGCCTGCCTTTGACCGCATCAAGGCCGTGCCGGGAACGCATGTGCTGCTGGACGACACCGCGTTCTCGCTCTATAAGCAGTACGCCATCACCCCCGGACCCGACGTGCTGCTGACGCATGCCAAGCTGGGCAAGGAAAACCCGGACGCCGTGCGCAAGTTCCTGCAGGCGGTGTTCCAGGCCAACGCCATGCTGACGAACCAGCCCGAGGAAGCGGCCGGCGTGCTGCTGGAGCTGACCGGGCTGTCCAAGGACGAGCAGCTTGCCGTCATCAAGCAGACGCAGTGGTATTCGGCCGAAGACCAGAAGGCGCTGATGATCGAGCCCGGCAACTTCGTGAACGGCATGCAGAAGCTGGCCGAGATGCTGGTATCGCTCAAGCAGATCGACCGCGCGCCCACCGTCAAGGACTGGGTCCAGTCCTCGTATCTCTGAGCCCGGGACAATCTGCCTATGTCCACACGTTCGTCATCCCGCGAAACACGCCTGCTCTGGATCAGCGTGTTCTCGCTGCTGGGTTTTCTGCTGATGTGGGAAGGCCTGTGCCGTGCCGGCGCGGTCGACCCCATCTTCCTGCCCGCGCCGTCCCAGGTCCTGGCGCGCGCGCTGTCCATGTCCGACCAGGGCACGCTGTTCTACAACGTGCTTGCGTCCACGCGCCGCGTCATGGTGGGCTTTCTGGCCGCCGTGATCGTCGCGATTCCGCTGGGCATCCTGCTGGGCACCTCGAAGGTGGCGCGCGCCGTCTTCGACCCCATCATCTCGTTTCTGCGGCCGCTGCCGTCCATGAGCTGGATTCCGCTGTCGCTGCTGTGGTTCGGCATCACCGAAACGCAGAAGTACAGCATCGTGTTCATGGGGTCGTTCGTGCCCGCGTTGCTGTACGTGATGGAGGCCTCGCGCAGCATCGACCCGGTGCTGGTGCGCGCCGCGCGCAACCTGGGCGCCAACCGCTGGCAGGTCATGCGCGAGGTGCTGTTTCCGGGCTGTCTGCCGCAGATCCTGTCGGGCATGAAGATCATCCTGGGCCTGTCCTGGACCTGCGTGATCTCGGCTGAGCTGGTGGCGTCCAAGGAAGGCCTGGGCTTCATGATCATGAACGGCAAGGAATTCTTCCAGACCGACACCGTGGTGCTGGGCATGGTGCTGATCAGTTTCACCGTGCTGGTGACCGATCTGTGTTTGCGGCTTCTTGAACGATGGGTGCTGGCATGGCAGCGATGAACGATACGATGATCCGGCTGACGGACGTCTCCAAGGCCTATGGCGAAGTGCCTGTGCTGGACAAGGTCAACCTGGAGGTCAAGCGCGGTGAGTTTCTGGTGCTGCTGGGCGCCTCGGGCTGCGGCAAGTCGACGCTGCTGAACCTGATGGCGGGGTTCATCACGCCCAACACGGGATCGGTGGAGATCAACGGCAAAAAGGTCACCGACGTGACCGCCGCCTGCGGCATGGTGTTCCAGCAGTACGCGCTGTTTCCGTGGCGCACGGTACAGGAGAACGTCGAATTCGGCCTGAAGATGCGCGGCATGTCGCGCCAGGAACGCGCCCCGATCGCCCGAAAATTCATCGAGATGGTCGGCCTGAAGCACGCGGCGGACAAGTTTCCGCACGCGCTGTCGGGCGGGATGAAGCAGCGCGTGTCGATTGCGCGCGTGCTGGCCAACGACCCGGACGTGATGCTGTTCGACGAGCCGTTCGCGGCGCTGGACGCAATGACCCGGCAGGTGCTGCAGGACCAGCTGCTGTCGATCTACGAGCAAAGCGGCAAGACCATCGTCTTCATCACGCACTCCATCGACGAGGCCCTGACCCTGTCGACGCGCATGGCCGTCATGGGGTCCAAGCCCGGACGCATCGTGCAGGACATCCAGAACGACCTGCCGCATCCGCGCAGCGCCGACGTGCAGCTGTCGCCGCGTTTTGTGGAACTGAAGCGGGCGATCTGGGAGCGCGTGCAGGAGGAAGTGACGCGCAGCATGGAGCTGACGGCGGATTAGCGTCAACGCGCCCGCGCGGCCGGCCGGGGCGGGCATTTACCCGGGAATCCGGCGGTGCGCCTGCCTCGCCTACGCGCGGCGCCCTTCCTCGGATAGAAACTCCACCAGCGCGGGCAACGACGGGTCCATCGGCCGGTTGGCGTGGATGCGCATGACATAGCCCCACGAGCCCGGCATGCGCAGATGCGGGGTCAGCGGCACCAGCCGGCCGCTGGCCAGGTCTTCGTCGATGAGCGGCGCGCGGCCCAGCGCAATGCCCACGCCCGCCGCTGCGGCGGCCACCACCGTGCTCAGGCCGCTCAGCACCATCGGATCCTGCCAGTCATCCGCCCCCAGGCCCAGCCGCGGCCGCCACGTGCGCCAGTCGGTCTCGGGGCTGTCGATGTGCTTTTCCTCCAGCCAGCGGTGACGCAGGAACACGCGCGGGTCGTTGCGGTCGGCTTCGGCCACCAGCGCCGGACTGCATACCGGCACCACGGTTTCAGACATGAGCGGAATGTCGCCCGGCGCGGCAATGTGCGGCCCCATCGCCCGCACGTGCAGGAAGGCCAAGTCGATGTCCTGGGTCTTCCAGGCCGGATCCTGGCTGGCGTGCAGATACACCTGGATGTCGATGTCCGGATGCAGTTCGATGAAGCGGCCGATGCGCGGCGCCAGCCATAGGGCGGCCAGCGACGGGTTGGCGGACACATTCAGCGTGTAGCGCCGCTTGCCGCGGGCAGTGGCCCGGACATTACGGCAGGCGGTCTCCAATAGGGTCAAGGCCTGTTGTACGGAAGCGAGCAGCGCGGCGCCCGCTTCGGTGGTCTCGGCGCGCCGCACGGTGCCGCCGCGACGCAGCAGCGGCGCGCCCAGGTCGGCCTCCAGCGCCCGCAACTGATGGCTGACGGCGCTTTTCGTGACGTTCAGCTCGGCGGCCGCGCGGCTCAGGCTGCCCAGGCGGGCCACGGCTTCAAAGGCGCGCAACGCGGCCAGCGGCGGCGTGCGGGTAGAGGAATCGGACATCGGTTGAGTTTATCTCAACCCTTGATTGAAAATTCATCGCTTTCGCGCGCGCGCCGGATCGGGGACGATGCAGGCTCTGGATGGAGTAATGCTATGTATTTCGATTCGAGGCTGTGGCGCCTGACCGAGGGTCTGCGCGCCGGCATGGCGGGCGGCATCTTCCTGGGCCTGTTGGCGCTGGCGGCCGGGATTGCGCGGTATGTGTTTCTGGGGCAGTTGCTCGCGCGCGTGTTCGACGGGGCGCCGTGGCAGGAGTGGGCGACGCCGGCGCTGTGCGTGGCGGCCATGGTGCTGCTGCGGGCGTTGCTGGACGACTGGCGCACGGTGCAGGCCAACCGCACGTCCGCCGCCATCCAGCACACGCTGCGCGCGCGGCTGTACGACCGCATCGTCGCGCTGGGGCCGGCCTGGTTCGCCAGCCAGCGCACGGGCGGCGTCATGCTGACCGTGGTGGACGGCGTCGAGCAGTTGCAGACCTTCTTCGGACAGTACCTGCCGCAGGTCGCCATCGCGGCGGCCGCGCCATTTGCGATCTTCGCCGTCATCGCGTTCTGGGACGTGCCGACCGCCCTGGTCTTTCTGGCCGCCGCGCTCTTCGCGCTGTTCGGGCCGATGGCCGTGCATATGCTGGACCGCCGCGCCAGCCTGGCGCGCAGCCGGTCGCTCAATGAATTCGGCGAAGAGTTCCTGGACGCGGTCCAGGGCCTGCCCACGCTCAAGTCGTATGGCCAGGGCAAGGCCTGGGGCGAACGGCTGGCCGCCCGCGCGCGCGCCCTGTCGGACAACACGTTCTGGGTGCTGTCGGTCAGCCTGCTGACGCGCGGCATCAGCGACCTGGGTGTGGCGCTGGGCGCCGCGCTGGCGCTGACGCTGGGCGCCTTGCGCGTGACCGCGGGCGACATGAGCGTCGAGGCACTCTTGATCGTGCTGATGGCGGGCACCGAGATCTTCCGCCCGCTGCGCGACCTGCGCGCGGTGCTGCACCGGGGCATGCTGGGCCAGTCGGCCGCCGCCAGCATCCACGCGCTGATGGACGCGCAGCCGCTGACGCCCGCCCCCGACACCCGCGCCGCGCAAGCGGGCCCTGCACGCCTGGCGCCGACCATCGAGTTCGACGACGTTGCGTTCGCGTACACGCCCGAACGCGCCGCCCACCGGGGCCTGGCGTTCCGCATTGCGGCGGGCGAACGGGTCGGCGTCGTCGGTCCCAGCGGCGCCGGCAAATCCACCATCGTGCGGCTGCTGCTGCGCGAATGCGTGCCGCAATCGGGCGCGATCCGCGTGGGCGGGCACGACGTCAATGCGCTGGACACGCAGTTCCTCTTGTCGCACATCGCGCTGGTCAGCCAGGACATCACGCTGTTTCACGGCACCATCGACGACAACCTGCGCCTGGGCCGTCCCGATGCGACACCGGACGAGGTGCGCGCCGCTGCCCGCGCCGCGAACATCGACGACTTCATCATGGCGCTGCCCGACGGCTACGCCACGCGCATTGGCGAACGCGGCCTGCAGTTGTCGGGCGGCCAGCGCCAGCGCGTGGCGATCGCCCGCGCCCTGCTGCGCGACGCGCCCATCCTGATCCTGGACGAGGCGCTGTCGTCGGTCGACACCGAAAACGAAGCGCTGATCCAGCAGGCGCTGGACCGCCTCATGGCCGGCCGCACGACGCTGATCCTGGCGCACCGGCTGGCCAGCGTGATTGGCGCCGACCGCATCCTGGTGCTGGACCAGGGCCGCGTGGCCGAAGCCGGACCGCATGCCGACCTGATGCGCGAGCAAGGGCTGTACTACCGCCTGATGCATGAACAGGCGGCCGCGCACCGCAACCCGGCCGCCGGCTCGCCGCCCGCGGCACAGCAAGCCGCCGGCAATACGGCCGCGGAGCCCGACGACGGCAACGCGCCCGGCCCGGCCCTGCGGTCGCTGGACGCCGATGCGGATCACGTCGGCTGGCGCGCCACGCTGGGCACGCTGCTGTCGGTGGTGCGTCCGTGGCGCGGCACGCTCATCGCGACCATTCTGCTGGGCGTGGCGCGCGTTGCCGCCTTCATCGGCGTGGGCGTGTTCAGCGCCCTGATCGTGGCCGCCATTCGCGATGGCGGCGATACCACCGCGCTAATAGTCGGCCTGCTGATCGCCGCGCCGCTGGCCGCCCTGTTCCATTGGCTGGAATCGTGGCTGGCGCATGCGATGGCCTATCAGCTCCTGGCCGACATGCGCGTCAAGCTCTACGACAAGCTCGAAAGGCTGGCGCCGGCCTACCTGCTGCAACGCCGCTCGGGCGATCTGGTCGCGCTGGCCACGCAGGATGTCGAGATGGTCGAGTATTTCTACGCGCACACCATCGCGCCGGCCATCGTGTCCGTGCTGGTGCCGCTGTCCGTGCTGGGTTTCCTGGGGTTCTACAGCTGGCCGGTGGCGCTGGCGCTGCTGCCGTTCCTGGCCTATGCGCTGGTGTCACCGGTGCGCGGCCGGCGCCGGGTCGACGCCCTGGGCGACAAGGCGCGCGAGGCGCTGGGTGAAATGAGCGCCCACACCACCGACACGATCCAAGGCCTGGCCGACCTGACCGCCTTCCAGGCGACGGGCCGGCGCCGCGACCAGTTTTTGAAGGTGGCCGACCACTATCGGGCGCGGCGCCTGGCGATCTTGCGCGATTTGTCTCGTCAGACCGCCTGGTTTGAAATCGCGATGGGTCTGGGCGGACTTGCCGTGGCCGTCGTGGGCGCGCTGCAGGTGCAGGCGGGAACGCTGCCGGCCGGCATGCTGCCCTTGCTGGTGCTGATCGCGCTGGCGACGTTCCTGCCGGTATCCGAGATCTCGCAGGTCAGCCGGCAACTGGCCGACACCATTGCCGCCACGCGCCGTCTGCACGTGGTGGCCAACGAACCCGAACCGGTCGTGGACGGTCCCCTGCCCGCGCCGGTCGCAGCCCACGGTCTGTCGCTGGCCTTCGAGCGCGTCAGCTTCGCCTACCCCGGCAAGCGCCAGGACACGCTGCGCCAGCTTAGCTTCACGGCGCCCGCCGGCGCGACGGTGGCCATCGTCGGCGCCTCGGGCGCGGGCAAGAGTACGGTGGCCAGCCTGTTGCTGCGCTTCTGGGATCCGCGCGAGGGCGCGGTCAAGCTGGACGGCGTGGACGTGCGTCAACTCCAGCTCGACGGCCTGCGCGAGCGCGTCGCGCTGGTCACGCAGGACACCTATCTGTTCAACGACACGCTTGAAGGCAACATCCGGCTAGCGCGTCCCGAGGCCAGCCGAGAAGACCTGATGCGGGCGCTGGAGCAGGCCGCGCTGGCCGACTTTGTTCAGCGTCTGCCCGAGGGGCTGGCGACGCGCGTGGGCGAACGTGGCATGCAGTTGTCGGGCGGCCAGCGCCAGCGCATCTCGATTGCGCGCGCCTTTTTGAAGAACGCGCCGGTGCTGATTCTGGATGAAGCCACTTCGCATCTGGACACGCTGTCGGAAATGCAGGTGCGCGGGGCGCTGGACGTGCTGATGCGCCACCGCACGACGCTGGTGATTGCGCACCGGCTGTCCACGATTCGCGATGCCGACCTGATCCTGGTGCTCGACCGCGGCACGCTGGCCGAATCCGGCACGCACGACCAGTTGCTGCGCAAGCAAGGGGTGTATGCGCGGCTGGCCAGCCATCAGGGCGGATATGCGGCGGCTGGCGCGGCGTCGCTGCCCGGTTAGCGCCGCGGTTGCCCGTTGAAAAAAACCGACACCGCATTCCGTCCCCACGCTCGGCCCGTTGATTCGCCTACATCACTTGGATAGAATCGGCAATTCGGGCCTGTGCCCATTTCCTTTTTTCCCCTCACTCACCGACAGGGAGGCCGCATGATGTACCCCATGCCGAACGCCGTCCCGCGCGTGTCCCCGCGACGCCATTAAGTCGTCGCCCGCGCGGCACCATCGCCAGTTCCTTACCTGGCGACCGGTCCGCCGTGCCCATCTGAACCCCTGACGCAGTTGCCCGCGCCCTTTACGGCGCGCGGCGTGTTTTTCCTCTTTCCTTACAAGGAACCTGGCGAGCCCTATCCCGCCAGGCCATGGCAATGGCTAGAAAAAAAATCGATCTTCGAGGACAGGCCTTCAAGGATGTCCTGGGCTTTACCTTCCGCTATTGGGGCCGCCAACCGGTGCGCATCGTGGTCATCATGGCGCTGGCGCTGCTGTCCGCCGTGGCCGACGTGCTGACCCCGATGTACGCCGGCCGTCTGGTCGACGCGGTGGCGTCGGGCGCGGCCGGCGACCAGCTTGCCTGGAACGCCGCCATCACGGCCTTCTGGCTGCTGGTGGCGCTGGGCGTGGGCGGGACGCTGCTGCGCCAAGCCGTCTTCCAGAACATCATCACCTTCACGCTGAAGATGATGAACGGCATCGCCTCCAATGCCTTCTACCGCGTGCAGCGCTTTTCGACCGACTGGCACGCCAACAGCTTCGCAGGCTCGACGGTGCGCAAGATCACGCGCGGCATGTGGGCGGTGGACCTATTGAACGACACGCTGGTGGTGGCGCTGCTGCCGTCGGTGGTCATGCTGGTGGGCGCGACCGCGCTGCTGGGCGCGCATTGGCCGCTGATGGGGCTGGTCGTGGGCCTGGGTTCGGTGCTCTACATCGCCGTCACCGCGACGCTGTCGCTGGCGTACGTGGCGCCCGCCGCGCGCCTGGGCAATGCCTGGGACACGCGCATGGGCGGCGCGCTGGCCGATGCCGTCAGCTGCAACGCGGTGGTCAAGGCCTTTGGCGCGGAAACGCGTGAAGAAGCGCGGCTGGACCGCGTCATCGACAAGTGGCGCCGCCGCACGCGCCGCACCTGGATCCGCGCCACCTTCAACGGCGGCATCCAGGGCGCGATGCTGGTCGCCATGCAGGCCTCGATCCTGGGCGCGTCGCTGCTGCTGTGGTCGCGCAACCAGGCCAGCGTGGGCGACATCACGTTCACGCTGACCATGTTCTTTGTCCTGCAAGGCTATCTGCGCGACGTGGGCATGCACATCCGCAACCTGCAGCGCTCGGTCAACGACATGGAAGAACTGGTGTCGCTGGAAAAGCAGCCGTTGGGCGTGGAAGACCGGCCGGGCGCGGGCGACATCGCGGTGACTGCGGGCGAGATCCGCTTCGAGGACGTGACGTTTCGCTACGGTGCGCACAACGTCGCGCTGTACGACCGGTTCTCGGTGCGCATCGCGCCGGGCGAACGGGTGGGCCTCGTCGGCCATTCGGGTTCGGGCAAGACGACGTTCATCAAGCTGATCCAGCGCCTGTATGACGTGAACGGCGGCCGCATCACCATCGACGGGCAGGACATCGCCCAGGTGAAGCAGGCGTCGCTGCGCGGCCAGATCGCGATCGTGCAGCAGGAGCCCGTGCTGTTTCACCGCACGCTGGCGGAAAACATCGCCTATGCCCGCCCGGGCGCATCGCAGGCCGACATCGAGCAGGCGGCCCGGCTGGCCAGCGCGCATGACTTCATCATGGCGCTGCCCAAGGGCTACGAGACGCTGGTCGGTGAACGCGGCGTGAAGCTGTCGGGCGGCGAACGCCAACGCGTGGCGATTGCACGGGCGTTCCTGGCCGACGCGCCGATCCTGATCCTGGACGAAGCCACGTCCAGCCTGGACAGCGAAAGCGAAGTCCTGATCCAGCGCGCAATGGACCGCCTGATGGAAGGCCGCACGACGCTGGTCGTGGCGCACCGCCTGTCGACGGTCCGGGCCCTGGACCGCCTGCTGGTGATGGACCATGGCCGCGTCATCGAGGAAGGCAGCCACGACGCGCTGATCCGCTTGAAGGGCGGCCTGTACCGGCGCCTGTTCGAGCGCCAGGCGTTGGAACTGACCAAGGGCCTGGACCCCGCGGAACTGCTGGAAGACGGCGCCGTCCCGCCGCCCGCCAAGACTGACGACGTCGAGACAGCGTCGTTCGCCTTCGGCAAGTAACGCGGGCGCGGTGCCAAACAGCAAGGGCCGGTGTCAGACACCTCATTTGGTCCTACAAAACCATGGGTGTCAGACACCTCATTTAGTCCTACAAAACCACGGGTGTCTGACACCTCATTTAGTCCTACAAATCCGTGGGTGTCTGACACCCAGCAAGTTGCCGTGCACGTCAGGCCGGGCGGTTGGCGAAGGTCAGGCGCAGACCGAAGCCGATCAGGGCGGTGCCGAAGACGAGGGCCTGGATCTTTTGTGCGCGCGGGCTGGCGGACATCCAGCGGCCTACCGCGCCGCCGGCCAGCGCGCACAGCACGTCGAACGTCAGGCCCAACCCGACGAGGATGACGCCCAGCACGGCGAACTGCTGGCCGATCGGGCCACGCTCGGGCGACACGAACTGCGGCAGGAGCACCGAGCAGAACAGCAAGGCCTTGGGATTGAGCACATTGGTAAGCACCCCGCTCATCAGCGCGGGCCCCCAGCCCGCATGCCGCGGCGCGGCCTCGCCGTCCAACGGCGGAATCGCCAGCGGCGCGCGCAGCAGACGGATCCCCAGCCACACCAGGTAGCAGCCGCCCACCGTGCGCGCCGCGTCGAACGCCCACGGGTGCGTCTTGAACAAGGCCGCCAGCCCCAGCGCAGCCAGCGTCACATGCGCCGCGCGTGCGATCGCCAAGCCCGCCGCCACCGCCAGCGCCTGCCCGCGGCCGCGCAGCAGGCCGGTTTCGAGCAGCAGGATCATGTCCGGCCCGGGCACCACGTACACAATCAGCAAGGCTCCCAGAAACAACGCCATATCGGCCATGACCGCGCTCCACCACAAGATTTCAATGGCGAAATTCTAGAAAAAAGGGGCTGGCATGTGCTTGCCATTCTTGCCAACTTGGATACCATTCCTGGCACAACACACTAATCACAACCAAAATTCCCCACATTCATGCCAAAACGCCAACTTGACGCCTATGACCGCCGCATTCTGGAGGCATTGCAGAAGAACGGCCGGCTCACCAACGTGGAGCTGGCGGACCAGATCGGTCTGTCTCCGTCGCCCTGCCTGCGCCGCGTGCGGATGATGGAGGAAGCCGGCGTCATCCAGGGCTACGAAGCGCGCCTGGATCCGCATGAGGTCGGGCTGGGATTGACGGTATTTGTGGGGGTGAAGGTCGAGCGCCACCACGAGCGGGACGCCGAGATGTTCCGCAACGAAGTCAGCGCGCTGCCGGAGGTGATCGCCGCGCATCTGGTGTCGGGCGAGTCCGACTTCCTGTTGCAGGTCGTGGTGCCCGATCTGCGCGGGTACGAGCAATTCCTGCTGCATACCCTTCTGAAACTGCCGGGCGTCAAAGACATCCGTAGCAACTTCGCGATCCAGACGGTCAAGCCGCAAAGCCCGCTGCCGCTGGATCATCTGGGCCGGTAAGGCTCATCACCTCACGGCATGGCAGCCGCCGCCCGGTCCACCGCCGCGCTGCGCCGCTCGAAACGCGCCTGCGACATTGCCAGATAGCGCTCCACGATGGCCGGCTCGGATGTCTTGGGCGTGCCGCCCGGAAACGGCGGCTTCGGATCGTATTCGATTTGCAACTGGATCAGCTTGGCGACGTCCTCGCCGCACAGCGACGCCACGACCTTCAACCCCATATCGATCCCCGACGTCACGCCGCCCGCCGTGAACACGTTGCCGTCCACGCAAAGACGCTCGTCGCTCGGCGTGGCCCCAAAGCGCGCCAGCAGCTCACGCGCCCGCCAGTGGCTGGACGCCCGCTTGCCTCGCAGCAGCCCGGCTGCGCCCAGCAGCAGCGAGCCAGTGCAGATGCCAAACAGGTACTTGGCGCCCTGCCCCTGCCTGCGCGTGAAATCCACCCACGCCGGATCGACGATGGCGTCGTCCGTGCCCGGTCCGCCCGGCACGACCAGCAGGTCGCAAGGCGGCGCCGAGTCGATCGTCTGCGTGGGCACGAAACGCAATCCCCGGTCGCACCGCACCGGTTCCATCGTTTTTGCGACAAAATCCACGGTGAAGTCCGGCGCGTTCGCCAGCACCTCGTACGGCCCGGTCATATCAAGCTGGGTCAGCCCTTCGAACAAGACGATATTTACTTGCATGACGATGCTCCCATGAAAACGCCAGAGCCCAGCATAGGCGAACCCGCGCCGCGCGGTGCGCCAGAACGCGCGCCAATCGCGCCACAACGCCTGATGTTCGTGCTGTATGACGGCTTCCAGCCGCTGGACCTCGCCGGCCCGTGGCAGGCCTTCAGCTCGGCCAACGAAGAAGCGGGCCGCCAGCTGTATGCCATGAACACCATCGCGGCATCGCCGGTTGTGAGCACTTGGGAACAGGGCCTGCGCATGCAGGTCGACGGCACCTTCGAGGACGACGGCGACGCGTCCATCGACATGCTGCTGGTGCCCGGCGGCCCCGGCGTGGACCGCGCCGCGGCGCACGGCGAAACCCGCGCCTGGCTGCGCCGCCGCGACGCCGGAACGCGCCGCACCGCCAGCGTCTGCACGGGCGCATTCGTGCTGGCCGCCACCGGCCTGCTCGACGGCCGCGCCGTCACCACACACTGGCGCTCGGCCGACCGCCTGCGCCAGCTTTACCCCGCGCTGCGTGTCGACGACGACCGCATCTTCATCGAAAGCGGCAAGTACTGGACCTCCGCCGGCGTCACCGCCGGCATCGACCTGGCGCTGGCGCTGATCGAACGCGATTTCGGCGCGGCGCTGTCCCAGCAGGTCGCGCGGCGACTGGTCGTCTTCATGCGCCGCAACGGCGACCAGCGCCAGTACAGCCAGACGCTGCGGCTGCAAGACCGCGTGGCCGCGCCGTTCCGCGAGCTGATCGAAAAAATGGAGGCACGGCTGTCGGCGCGCTGGTCGGTGGACGACATGGCAGACGCCTGCCGCATGTCGCGGCGCACCTTCCAGCGCAAGTTCGCAGCGCACTTCGGCGTCGCGCCAACCGAAGTGCTGCGGCGTCTGCGCGAAGAACGCGCCGGTGCCTTGGAGAGCGTCGGGAAGATGACAAGGAAAGCCGTTGAGCATCACGTAGGTCCGGTGCATAGGCGGCCGCGGCAATAGCGGGAAGGCTGCGTCAGCGGCGATAACGGCAAGGCGGTGTCCGATCTTCGTAGGTCGCCCGACGCCGCGGTCCCCGTGGGCACGAGCGCCCACGATTGCGGTCCGGAGCCTTCGCTCCGGACTTCCCCTTCGTCATCTTCGTCCAGGCCTTCGGCCTTCCCTTCAGATTCCCTCGGGCGCATCGACGGCGCTCGTGCCCACGGGGACCACGACGCCGTGCTGCTAGGGTCTTTGGTTTGAGGCGCTGCAAGACCCGTGGTCGGGGCAGGAAATCTGCGGGGCCGCCGGGTTGCTGCCGCCCGGACGGCGGCAACCCGGCATCGGGTCGGTGGGACGTCGTGGCGGTGCACGCTTGCGCGCTGATGGTGGTTGGTTTGCTAGTGGCTTGTCATCACAGAGGGAGGGGCGGTGATGGGCGGCGCGCGTCCACGGCCAGCCACAACCTGCCGACCCGTACACGCGCCGCCCATCGGGCACTTGAGTTCAATTGACGATTAGGATCGGCTCCGCCTGAAGTAGCGAGAGCGTCTGCCGCTGCCGGTGTCTGACACCCTCGGGAGATGAACTTGGTATGACGCGAATCTCGCCCGGGTGTCAGGCACCTGACGCAGAAGCCGCCACGCGCGAAGCGTCATCGCCACGACGCAAGACACCGCGTAAGCCCCCAAAGGCCGCCCGCGCGGCCGGCCGGGGGCGGGCACCGCAAGACGCTTCTCTCTCACCCCGCCGTGGGCAAGAACCTAAAGAACCCAACTCACCCCAGCGCCCGTGAAGATTCAATCACCAGAGCCCGGTGTGGCGTGGGCCTGGGGTGGGCGGGGCGTTTAGATGCGCCCGGCGGAAACCGAAGGGAGCCGAAGGCGGACGAGGTTGAGCACGGGGCAGTCCGGAGCGAAGGCTCCGGACCGCAATCGGAGCCCCGCCCACCCCAGGCCCACGCCGCACCGGGCGTCCAAAGAACCCAATCCTCCATCAGCAACGGCCATCCAAGCTACCCCACCACCCCCACCGACACCCCCCCGCAAACATAAAGCACCTGCCCCGTCACAAACCCCGCACGCGGATCCAGAAACATCGCCACCGTATGCGCCACCTCATCCGGCCGCCCCACCCGCCCCACGGGAATCGCCGCCTCGAGCGCCAACGTCTTCGGCGCCCCCGGCGGATTGGACTGGTTGAACAGCTCAGTCGCGACCGGCCCCGGCGCCACGGTGTTCACCGTGATGCCATCGCCCGCCAGCTCCAGCGCCCAGGTCCGCGTCATACCCGCCAGCCCCGCCTTGGACGCCCCATACACCGACCGCCCACCCTTCCCCAACGCGGCCCGGCTGCCGATATTCACGACACGCCCGTACTTCGCCTGCCGCATCCCCGGCAACAGCGCCTGCATCAGCAAAATCGGCGCGGTCAGGTTCAGCGCCATCGTCCGCGCCAGTTCCTCCTGCGTAATGTCCTCGATATTGGCAACCTGGATCATCCCCGCGTTGTTGACCAGATGCAGCACCGGCTGCTGCGCCGCCAACTCACGGCCCGCAGCGACTGTCGCCGCCGCGTCGCAAAGATCCACCGAGCGGAAGGTCTCGCCCGGCAACAGTGTCTCGGGCGACGTACGGCTGAAATTGACGACCTGAAAGCCGTCTTCGATCAGCCGCGCCACGATGGCGCGGCCGATTCCCCGGCTAGCGCCGGTGACAAGAGCGATAGGTGGATTCATTGCGCTTTGATTCCCTGGTCCTTGATAAGTCCGCCCCACTTCTTGCGTTCGGCGGATTCGAACGCGGCCAGATCCTTGCCGAACAGCGTGCCCGGCTTGGCGCCCATGGTGGCGAAATTGGCGGCGATGGCCGGCGTCGCCAGGCCGCTGCGCGCCGCATTGATCAATTGCTCGACCACCGGCGCGGGCGTATTGCGCGGCGCGTACAACGCAAACCACGCCGTCACGTCAAAACCCGGCAGACCAGACTCGGCAACGGTAGGCAAGTCCGGCACCGACGGATCGCGCGCGGCCGACGTCACCGCCACCCCGCGCACCAGATTGCCGTCCTTGATCTGCGCCAGCGCGCCCGGCAGGTTGTCGAACAGCAGATCCACCTGCCCGCCCGCCACCGCCGGCAGCGACGCCGACGTGCCCTTGAACGGCACGTGCAGCATCGTCACCCCCGCCATTGCCTCGAAGTACGCCCCCGTCAGGTGCACCGACGAACCGATGCCCGGTGACGCATACGTCAGCTTCTTGTCCGTCGACTGCTTGGCCGCCTTGATCACGTCCGCCACCGTCTTGTAGGGCGACTTCGCGCTGACGGCAATGACGTTAGGCGTCGTAGACACCAGCGCGATCGGCACCAGGTCGCGCTCGGGGTCAAACGGCATGTTGCCGTAGAGAAACTGGTTGATCGTCTGCGTGCCGATCGTGCCCAGCCCCAGCGTGTAGCCGTCGGCCTTCGCCCGGGCGACGTAAGCCATGCCGATGTTGCCGCCCGCGCCCGGCTTGTTTTCAACCAACACCGTCTGCTTCAGCCCCGGTTGCAGCGCGTTGGCGATGGCACGGCCAAAGAGGTCCGCGCCCCCGCCCGGTGGATACGGCACAACGACGGTCACGGGATGCTCGGGATAGCCTGCGGCGTGGACCGCGGGCAGCGCCAGAACGGCCAGCGCGGCAAGGGCGAAGCGCCATCCGGCGCGCGGATGCGGCAATTGCGTCATGGTCTCGTCTCCTTTCGAACCCGCTGATTGCGGATTTCTTTTTAAAGTACGTAAATACGTACTATATTCATAAGAACATAGAAGACCGACAGGAGACAAGCAGATGAAACGCTGGACGCAACGCCCCGAAGGTTCCACCTGGGGCGACTTCGGCCCGGACGACGAACTGGGCCGCCTGAACCTGCTGACCGAGGAAAAGGTCCTGCAGGCGGTACGCGAGGTCCGCGCCGGCAAGGTCTTCTGCCTGTCGCTGCCGCTGGACCTGCCCGGCGGCAACGTGCTCAATCCGCGCCGCCACGCGCCCACGCTCAAGCCCACCTTCCGCGAAGGCACGCCGTACCTGAACTTTGCGATGTCGCAGGTGCAGCCCGAAGCCATCGACGTGCTGTCGGACGATCAGGTCACGCTGTCCATGCAGTATTCGACGCAGTGGGACGGCCTGTGCCACGTGGGCGCCATGTTCGACATCCAGGGCGATGGCCAGGCGCGCCGCGTCTACTACAACGGCTACGCCGCCGGCGTGGACGTGTTTGGCGGCGCCGATCCGGACAACTCGGAAACCGCCTGCTGCCCGCCCGGCGGCTCCTATGCGCGCAAGCTCAGCGTC
This sequence comes from Achromobacter spanius, assembly GCF_002966795.1. Classification (GTDB taxonomy): domain Bacteria; phylum Pseudomonadota; class Gammaproteobacteria; order Burkholderiales; family Burkholderiaceae_B; genus Achromobacter; species Achromobacter spanius_D. The sequence continues at coordinate 2,341,580 of NZ_CP023270.1, read as the reverse complement.
AGCCGCTACGCCGAAAAAGGCATGCAGGGCCGCGGCGTGCTGGTGGACCTGGCCCGCGCCTTCGGCCCCGGCCGCACGATCGTCGGCCATGAGCAGCTTCAGGCCGCCATGCGCGAGCAGGACGCCCTGCCCGAGCCTGGCGACATGCTCGTGCTGCGTACCGGCTTCGCGGAAGCCGTCGTGGCCATGAATGGCCAGCCCGATCCGCACCGGCTTGAGCAAACGGGCGCGGTGCTGGATGGCGCCGACCCCGCGCTGCTGGACTGGATCACGCAATCCGGCATCGCGGCCATCTGCGCCGACAACTACGCGGTCGAATCGTATCCGGCGCGCACGTCCGGCCCCGGCCATTCCATCCTGCCGCTGCACCACCATTGCCTCTTCAAGCTGGGCGTGCCGCTGGCCGAGCTTTGGTATCTGAAGGATCTGGCCGACTGGCTCCACGCAAACAGCCGTAGCCGGTTCCTGCTGACCGCGCCGCCCTTGCGCATGCCGGGCGCCGTGGGTTCGCCCGTGACGCCCATTGCCACGGTCTAAGCCATGCCCCTGCCGTACTCGACGTTCTCCGACCACCTGGACGCGCTGGCCGCCCGCAAGCCCGAGGCCATTGCGCTGATCGACCGCGACCAGCCACTCAGCTTCGCAGACCTGCGCACGCGCAGCCTCGCGCTGGCGGCGGGCCTGTCCCGCATCGGCGTGCAGCCCGGCCACCGCGTCGCCGTCTGGCTGCCCAATTGCACGGCCTGGGTCGAATCCTTTCTTGCGTGCGCCCATCTGGGCGCGCTGGTGCTGGCCGTCAACACGCGCTTCCGGTCGGTGGAGGTGGCCGACATCCTGGGTCGCGGCCGCGCCGACTGGCTGGTGTACTGGCCGGATTTCAAGGGCATCGACTTCCAGGGCATCCTCGATGGCGTGGCGCCGGTGGATGTGGATCAGTTGCAGGGCGCGGTCGCGCTGGCCGGACCCGACGAACTTCCTCCGGCATCGCTACACGGCAAACCGGTGCATCGGTACGACGCGCTGCTGGCCTGCGCCGACCCCGCACCCGTCGCGCAAGCGAATGCCGGCGTGTTGTGCTTCACCACCTCCGGCACCACGTCCAAACCCAAGTTCGTGCTGCACGATCAAAAGACCTTGCTGCGCCACGGCGCGATGGTCGCGCAGGCGTTCGGCTATGACGACCGGGCCTGCGTGCTGGCCAGCGCGCCGTTCTGCGGCGCCTTCGGCTTTGCGACGCTGGTCAGCGGCCTGGCGCGCGGCGTACCCGTCGTGTGCGCGCCCGTGTTCGATGCCGCCCAATCGGCGCAAGCCATTGCCCGCCATGCCGTCACCCATACCTACGCCAACAATGAGGCGCTGGTCGGCATGATGCAGGCCGCCGCGCCCGGCGGGTTTTCATCCGTGCAATTGTTCGGCTTTGCCAGCTTCACGCCCGCGCTCGACAACATGCTGGACCTGGCCCGCGCGGCCAGCGTGCCGCTCACGGGCCTGTACGGTTCCAGCGAACTGATCGCGCTGGTGGCCGGCCAGCCGCGCGACCCCGCCGACGGCGACGTGTCGGCCCGCCACCAGCCCGGCGGCACGCTCATCTACCCCACCGCCCGCGTGCGCGCCCGCGATCCCGAAACCGGCCAGGTCCTGCCGCACGGCCAGTCCGGCGAAATCGAAATCCTGTCGCCCAGCCTGATGCAGGGCTACCTGGACAACCCGGACGCCACCCGCGCCGCCGTGACGGACGACGGCTACTTCAAGACCGGCGACCTGGGCTACACGCTGACCGACCGCCAGTTCGTGTTCCAGACCCGGATGGGCGACTCGCTGCGGCTGTCGGGCTTTCTGGTCAATCCAGTCGAAATTGAACAGGTCGTCGAGACCCTGCCCGGCGTGCGCGCCTGCCAGGTGGTGGGCGCGACGCGCAACGGCAAGATCGTGCCCTACGCCTTCGTGCTGCTGCAGGAAGGCGCGCAGGCCGACCCGGCCGGCTGGACCGCGGCGTGCAAGGCGGCGATGGCCGGCTTCAAGGCGCCGGCGGGCTTTACCGTGCTGGACGCCTTTCCGTCGGTCGAGAGCGCCAACTCGGTCAAGATCCAGAAGCACCGGCTGCGCGAGATGGCGGACGCTATGCTCTCGACTTCCGAGTCATAACCCTCCGCCCCGCCATGCCCGCCCGCAAGCTTTTTTCGCGCAGTCCCCAGCCGCTTTACCTGCAGGCCGCCGCGCTGTTTCGCAGCCACATCCAGAACCGGACGTGGCGGCCCGGACAGCAGATCCCGCCGCTGGAATCGCTGATGGAAACCTACGGCATCTCGCGCGCGACCATCCGCCAGGCGTTCGGCCTGCTGGAAGAGGACGGCCTGATCCGGCGCTCGCGCGGCTCCGGCACCTTCGTGAACGCCGAACTGCCGGAAACGCCCACGCTGCTCATTCCCAAGACCTGGGCCGAAACCGTCGAACTGAGCAATCAGCTCGGCACGGTGTCGCTGGTGGAATCCAGCGCCGATTCGCCCCTGCCCGACACGCTGGGCATGCCGTGCGGCGCGGACCGCAGCGGCAGCTTCCAGTACCTGCGGCGCATTCACACGACGGACGCCGGCCCCTTCTGCTACAGCGAAGTGTTCCTGGACAGCGGCCTCTTCCGGAAGCACCGCGCACGCATCCAGAAAAGCACCGTCGCCCCCGTGCTGGACCAGTTCTACGGCGCGCGTATTTCCGAGGCGCGCCAGGTCCTCAATGTGATCGAGGCTGGCCAGGAATCCGCGGAGTCGCTGCAGATTCCCGTGTCCTCGCCCGTAGCCGAGCTGCGCCGCTATGCCTGCATCGACGGCCGCGTGGTGTATTTCGCACGGCTGGAGTTTCCGTTCCGCAAGGTGCGGATGGAATTCGACCTGCTCACCAGCCGCTGAACACGCCGCCCAACCCGCCCGAGGAGACCACCGCCCCCCATCATCGACCGCCGCCGTCCGAACACACAGGGTGCAGCAGCAGATAAAACCTACAAAGCGCCCGCCATATCCGAAAAGAATCCGGCATACAGGGAGACAACCATGAGACATGCCGACAGGACCCGGATTTCAATGCAGTGCCGCAGCACGTTCGTTCGCTTGTTCGCCACGACCGCCTTTACCGCGACCGCCCTTGCCGCCACCGGCGCGCACGCGCAAGCGCCCGCCCCCGCCGTTTCCGACGACGTGGTTCGGCTCGGTCTGATCCTGGACATGAGCGGCGTCTATGCCGACGTGACCGGCAAGGGCAGCGCCACCGCGGCCGAGATGGCGATTGCCGACTTCGGCGGCACCGTGCTGGGCAAGAAGGTGGACCTGCTGGTGGTGGACCATCAGAACAAGGCCGACATCGCCGCCGCCAAGGCGCGCGAGTGGTACGACGTCCAGAAGGTCGACGCCATCATGGACGTCGCCGGCTCCGCGCCCGCGCTGGCCGTGCTGGAGGTGGCGCGGGAGAAGAAAAAGATCGTCGTCTTCAGCGGACCGGGCACCGAGCGCATCACCAACGATCTGTGCTCGCCGTATTCCGTGCACTACACCTACGACACCTGGTCGCTGGCCAACACCACCGCGCGCGCCACCGTCGAGCAAGGCGGCAAGAGCTGGTACTTCCTGACGGCCGACTACGCGTTCGGCCACACGTTGCAGGCCTCGGCCACCGACGTCGTGAAGGCCAACGGCGGCACGGTGCTGGGCGCGTCGCGCCACCCGCTGGGCTCCAGCGACTTCGCCTCGTATCTGCTGCAGGCACAGGCCAGCAAGGCGCAGATCGTGGGCCTGGCCAACGCGGGCGGCGACACCGTCAACGCCATCAAGGCGGCCAGCGAGTTCGGGCTGACCAAGGGCGGGCAGAAGATGGCGGGCCTGCTGCTCTACATCAACGACATCCACGCCATCGGCCTGGACGCCGCCGCCGGCCTGACGCTGACCGAAGCCTTCTACTGGGACATGAACGACCAGACGCGCGCCTGGTCGCAGCGCTATTACGACAAGCTCAAGAAGATGCCCAACATGAGCCAGGCGGGCACGTACTCGTCGGTCATGCATTACCTGAAGGCAGTGCAGGCGGCAGGCACCGACGAGCCCACGGCGGTGATGAAGCAGATGAAAGCCACGCCCATCAACGACTTCTTCGCCACCAACGGCCGCATCCGCGAAGACGGCCGGATGGTCCACGACATGTACCTGTTCGAGGTCAAGAATCCGTCGGAATCGAAACGGCCGTGGGACTACTACAAGCTGGTGGCCACGCTGCCGGGCGATCAGGCCTTCATGCCGCTGTCGCGGTCGACCTGCCCGCTGGTCAAGAAGTAACGCGGCGGGCGATCCCGCGGCGGGCGTTCCCGCGGCGGGCGGCATCCGCCGCGGGTGACGCGGGTGACGCCCGCCGCGTTATCCTTGCCGCTTTGCCTTTCGCCGCTCCGACATGCCGCAACGCGCAGCCCGCATCATCGAGGGAACCATCGACCAGATCCGGCTCGCAACGCCGGTCCACCGAAATGACGTCTTCCTGCGGATCGGCGCGGAGACGATCTGGGGTTCCGGGCTGGACCCCTCGCATATCGCCCAGCTGCGCGCCTTCCACGACAAAGGCACGGCCGTGCGCATTGGCGTGCTGGAGGCCGAGCATGGCCTGAACCGCTTTTGCTGGGCCGTGCCCGCACAGGGCCAACCCATTGCGCCGCTCACCTACCAGACCGCGCAACGGCGCAGCGGACGCGAGGCCGCCATCTGCGGCGCCGTGGGCGTGGTCGCCCTCGGCGCGGCGTGGCTGTCTGGAATAGCCACGCTGCCGCGCGTCTTCCTGATGGTGTTCGCGCTCGCGATCGCGCTGATGGCGCTGGTGCTTGCCGCGAATGCCGTGCACGTCCTCTGGCACAACCGCCGCGAGCGGCCGCGCATCCTCGCCAGCGAAGCCCAGTTCGATCCCACCCGGCGGCCAGCGGCGGCGAACACCGCACCCGCCGCCCCGCCGCTGCGGCAGCAACCGGCCGCATTGACGCAGGATGGCGATCCGCCGCTGCTCCTGATCCGAGGCCAGCTCGACGGAATCACGCATGAAACGCGGCACGTGCACAAGGGCCCGACCTACGGCCACTATCGGTTTTCCGTCCAGGACCGGCAGTTCCTGATGACGGTCGATGAATCGCTGGGAAGCTGGCAGCCGTTCCTGGCGCAGGACGATCATGTCGAGATGGCCGTCAATGCCCAGCCGGCGCCGGACGAACCGCATGCGGTGTATGCCTTGCGCAATCAGGAAGACGGCCGCGCCTACATGTGCCATCTGCGATTCCGCGCCAATCTCGGCCGCGACACGCCGGTCGGCGTCGGCATGAACCAGCGCGCGCCGATGCTCAAGGCCATCGGCGGGTTGATGCTTGCGGTCTGGCTGTTTCTCATTGGGCTGACCTGGTTCATGGATGCCGAGGCGTTGCAGGGAGATTATCCGGAAGTCGCGCTGTTCATCCTGGGCATGTTCCTGCTGGTGTGGCTGTGCTTTGCACTACCGCTCCTCTGGCTGGACATGCGATGGCGCATGGGCCGGCCGACGCGGCGCCAGCGCATCACCGAACGCATCTACGCGCTGCTTGATCTGGGTACGCCGTTCGCGCCGAAGCAACGCATTGAAGAGGTGTGAACGGACCCGCGTATCCTTGCGGGATGCCTGACTGCCGCCGGAGACCCGCATGACCGCCCCCGCCCCACGCCCCATCGCCGCCACCATCGCCGCCGTCGTGCGCGACGGCCACGTGCTGCTGGTACGCCGCGCCAACCCGCCCGATCAGGACCGCTGGGCGTTTCCGGGCGGCAAGATCGACGCGGGCGAATCCCTTCCTGACGCCGCGGCGCGCGAACTGCTGGAGGAAACCGGCGTCACGGCCGAGCCGCTGCACGTCTTCGACGCCGTCGACGTCTTCGACCGCGACGACGCAGGCGCGCTGCGCCGCCACTTCATCCTGATCGCGGTGCTATGCCGCTGGGTATCCGGCGAACCGGTCGCGGGCGACGACGCACGCGACGTGCGCTGGGTCTCCCTGGCCGATCTGGACGCCCACGCACTGGCCACGAGCTTCGGGGTGGCGGAACTGGCGCATAAGGCTGCCGACCTGATGGCGGCGCGCTAGGCGCCGGAAATGGCGCGCGCCTTGACCCACAGAAACATCGGAATGCGTGACCATTGCGCCATCTGCGCATTGCCGGCCGTGTCCGGCTTCGGTTCGCGCAGTGAGACGATCGCCAGACCTGCGGCCTCCAGCGCCGCCATGTAGTCCTGCAGCGGCAGCGACCATCCCGCGAAGTGCATGGCCAGGCCGTTGCGCGATTCCACGCCTTCAAAACGCTCGCGGCCGTAGTAGGCGCCGTCCACCACGAACGGCGCATCGGGCGACGCGTTCGCAAACCGGCCACGGTCGCGGAACGGGTGCACCAGCGAAATGAACAGCGTGCCGCCCGGCGCGAGCACACGCCGAGCTTCGCGCAGCGCGGCCGGCACGTCGTCCACGTCCATCAACACGTTGTAGGCGATCACCAGATCGAAGGTGCCGTCGGCAAATGGCAGCTGGGCGGCAGGCGCCACCGCGTAGTCATCGGCGGACTGCGCCGCGCGCGCTGCATCGACCATCGCGGTCACCGCATCGGTGGCGGTGACGCGATACCCCAACGCGCGCGCTTCGCGGCTGATGCGCCCTTCCCCGCAGCCGATCTCCAACGCACGACGGCCGTCGCCTGCGCCCAGATAGTCCACGAAGCCGTCGCGGTACGCCCAGAAAGCGTCGTGCCCCGGCGTGCCCGCCCACGCAATCCACTGATCCGCCACCGCCGCCCAATGCGCGTGGTCGGGGGTCTGCTCTGCCATGTCTCCTCCCTTGCAGCCGGCCCTGCGCCGGCGCCGGCCTACTATACCCACCCTTGGCGTCTGTCCGCGACGGTGTCAGACACCGTCGCACCAGCGAGCACTCCCACCCGTCACGAAGCCTTCCGCCCAGTAAGTTAAGGTGTAGCCCCACACCCCTTGTCTCTTCATTCCTGGAGTACCGAATGACCGGATTGTTCATCGTGGTGGCGGCGCTGGCGTTTCTGATGCTGGCGGCGTATCGAGGCTACAGCGTCATCCTGTGCGCGCCCGTTGCAGCCATGGGCGCGGTCCTTCTGACAGACGCTTCAGCGCTGGCGCCTGTGTTCTCGGGCATCTTCATGGAGCGCATGGCGGGCTTTGCCAAGCTCTATTTCCCCGTGTTCCTCTTGGGCGCCGTGTTCGGCAAGCTCATCGAGCTATCGGGCTTTTCACGCGCCATCGTGCAGGCGGTGCTGCGTCTGATCGGCGCCGAACGCGCCATCGTGGCCATCGTGCTGGTGTGCGCGGTGCTGACCTACGGCGGCGTGTCGCTGTTCGTGGTGGTGTTCGCGGTCTACCCGTTTGCCGCCGAAATGTTCCGTCAGGGCGACATCCCCAAGCGCCTGATGCCGGGCGCGATTGCGCTGGGCGCCTTCACCTTCACCATGACGGCGCTGCCCGGCACGCCGCAGATCCAGAACATCATTCCCACCACGTTCTTCGAGACCACGACCTGGGCCGCGCCCTGGCTGGGCCTCATCGGCGCCGCGTTCACGCTGACCGCCGGCATCGCCTACCTGGAATGGCGCCGCAAACGCGCCGCCGCGGCTGGCGAGACCTACGGCACGGACCTGCGCAACGAGCCCGCGGCGCCCACTGGCGAACGGGACCATCATCCGCTGATCGCATTGCTGCCGCTGGTGGTCGTGGGCGTGATGAATTTTCTGCTGACACGCTGGATCCCGGGCTGGTACCCGGCCGGTTCCGAAGTCGACCTGCCCGGCCTGGCCAAACCCCTGCCCGTCAACGCCGAGGAACAGGTGGCGCTGTGGGCCGTGATGGGCGCGCTGATCGCGGGCATCGTCACCATCCTGCTCTTCTCGTTCCGCGCCATCAAGTCGCATTTCGCCGAAGGCAGCAAGAGCGCCGTGTCGGGCGCGCTGCTGGCGTCGATGAACACCGCGGCCGAGTACGGATTTGGCGGGGTCATTGCCGCGCTGCCGGGCTTTCTGCTCGTTGCGCAGGCCCTGAAGGCCATTCCCGATCCGCTGGTGGGCGAAGCCGTCGCGGTGACGACGCTGGCCGGCATCACCGGTTCGGCATCGGGCGGCATGAGCATCGCGCTGGCCGCGATGTCGCAGACCTTCATCGACGGCGCGCTGGCGGCGGGCATCCCCATGGAGGTGCTGCACCGGGTCGCCGCGATGGCGAGCGGCGGCATGGACACGCTCCCGCATAACGGCGCGGTCATCACGCTGCTGGCCGTCACCGGCCTCACGCACCGCCAATCCTACGGCGACATCTTCGCCATCACGCTGATATCGACGCTGTCGGTGTTCCTGGTGATCGGCGTGTTCTACCTGACTGGCATCGTCTGATCGAAGGCGGCGGCAAACACCCCCGCCAGCCACTGCGTGAACACGCGCACCCGCGCCGGCACCTGCCGGTTCTGCGGCGTCAGGACCGAAACCGGCATGGGTGCGGGCGGCGCGTGGGGCAGCACGATCTTCAGGTGCCCCGCCGCCAGTTCGCGCTCGACGCGGTAGCGCGGGACCTGCACCAATCCCAGGCCCGCCAGCGCCGCGCTGGTATAGAGCTCGGCCCCGCTCACGCTGACGACGGCACGCGGGCGCACCTGCACGCAGCGCCCGTCCACCAGAAAATCCAGTGGCACGGCGCGGCCCGTCACGCTGGACACGTAGTCCACGGCCAGATGGCGTTCCAGCGCCTGCACGGTGTCCGGCACCCCGTGGCGGGCCAGATAGGCGGGGCTGGCGACCGTCACCTGCGGCATCTGCGCGATCGTCCGGCCGGCCAGCGTGGAGTCTTGCGGCACGCCCGCGCGCAACACGCAGTCCACGCCTTCGCGCACCAGATCCACCAGCCGGTCGTCCTCGCCCAGGTGCAAGGCGATGTCGGGATAACGCTGCAGAAAGTCCGGCAGACCGGGCATCACGAAGAACCGGGCCAGCGTGCCCTGCGCATTGACCCGCAGCAGGCCCTTGGGCGCTTTATCAAGGAAAGCGGCGTCGGCCTCCTCCAGGTCCGCCAGCAGCCGCACGCAGCGCTGGTAATGGGCCTCGCCGTCGTGCGTCAGCCGGACCTGCCGCGTCGTGCGGTCGAGCAGCCGCGCGCCCAATCGGGCTTCCATGCGCTTGATCAGGTTGGTGACGGTGGCGCGCGGGATGCGCAGGTCGTCCGACGCCTTGGTGAAACTGCCCCGCTCGGCAATGCGCACGAACACCTGCATTTCCTGAAATCGATCCATGCCCTTGGCCCGCTATCGTTATCGCTATTGTTAAAGCAAATGAAATTATCTTAGCAAAGTGCGCGTAATTATCTTTGGATCGGAATAGTCGATCATTCCTCTCACCCATCCAACAAAAGGAGAGAACCCATGAACGACCAAGCTTCCCCGCGCGTTGCCCTCGTCACCGGCGGCTCGCGCGGCATCGGCGCCGCCATCGTGCGCCGCCTGGCAAATGACGGGTTTGCCGTCGCCATCAACTACGCTTCCAGCGCGACAGAAGCCGATGCGCTGGCCGGCGAAGTCCGCCAAGGCGGTGGACGCGCCCTGGCCGTGCGCGCCGATGTCGCCAAGCCCGATGACGTGCGTGCGATGTTCGATGCCGTTCACGCCGAATTCGGCCGGATCGACGTGCTGGTCAACAGCGCGGGCGTGCTGCAGGTGCAACCGCTGGCCGAAACCAGCGACGACCTGTACGACCGGACGTTCGACATCAACACCCGTGGCACCTTCAACACGCTGCGCGAGGCCGCCGCCCGAATGACCGATGGGGGCAGCATCGTCAACGTGTCCAGCACCACCGTCGCACTCAACCTGCCCGGCTACTCGGTCTACATCGCCAGCAAGGCCGCCGTCGAAAGCCTGACGCAGGTCTTCGCCAAGGAACTGCGCGGACGCCGCATCACCGTCAACGCGGTCGCCCCCGGGCCTGTGGCCACCGAGCTGTTCTTCAAGGGCAAGAGCCCCGAACTGATCGAGCACTACGCCAAAATGCCACCGCTGGAACGCCTGGGCCAACCGGATGACATCGCGGGCATCGTCTCGTTCCTGGCGGGACCCGACAGCGGGTGGGTAAACGGGCAGATCGTGCGCGCGAATGGCGGCGTGGCCTGAAAATTTTTCGCGCGCGCCGACGCGGACTGCAAGCGCGCACTCATCCCAACGCACGAGCCCGGCCCTTCGGCCGGGCTTTTCTTTCACGGTGCTGAATGCCGCATATTTGCTGATGTCCTCATCCGAATTACCCATGCGCGCCTCGCCCGATGGACCGAGGCGTCATCCGCAGTTTTCAAAATTTCAGTTCGCGCGCTCGGGACTTTGATTTACGGAAAAGTCTGGCCAGTTGGACGAGGTTTGCATGAGACGGAGTCCGTAAGCCGTGGTTTAGCCTGACCCGGCAGTACTCCGACTCACCTTGATCGATTGGACGAAAGCAATGAATCAACTCATTCATCCGGACTGCCACCCCTTTACCGCCGCAGGCAATCTGAAGCAGATCTCCGCGTATTACGAGGAAGGTCGCCGTGTCATGTGGATGATGCTGCGCGCGCAACCGCGCCCGTGCTTTAACCTTGAACTCATCGACGAGATCATGACCCTGGCGCGCGCCGCCAAGGATTCCGGCCTGCCCATCGACTTCTGGGTCACCGGCTCGCTGGTGCCGCAGATCTACAACGTCGGCGGCGACCTGAACTTCTTTGCCGAGGCCATCCGCACCGGCAAGCGCGAAGCGCTGCGGGCCTATGCCCGTGCATGCGTCGACTGCGTGCATGCCGCCACGCGGGGTTTTGATACCGGCGCCATTTCGCTCGCCATGATCGAAGGCACCGCGCTGGGCGGCGGCTTCGAGGCCGCGCTGGCCCACCACTTCGTGCTCGCGCAGAACAATGCGCGCATGGGCTTCCCTGAGATGGCGTTCAACCTGTTCCCCGGCATGGGCGGCTATTCGCTCGTCGCGCGCCGCTCCGGCATGAAGCTGGCCGAGGAGCTGATCAGCACCGGCGAATCGCACACGGCCGAGTGGTACCACGGCCGCGGTCTGGTGGACGTGCTGTTCGAGCCGGGCGAGGCCTTCAAGGCCACGCGCACCTTCATCGACGTGATGCGGCCCAAGCTCAACGGCATGCGCGCCATGCTGCGCGCCCGCCAACGCGTGCTGACCCTGCCGCGCGCCGAGCTGATGGACATTACCGAGGACTGGGTCGAGGCCGCCTTCTCGATCGATCCGAAGGACCGTGCCTATATGGAGCGGCTGGTGATGGCGCAGAACCGCCGCACGGCGAGCAGTTCGGAGGCCACCGAAGTGGCCACCATGCACTGATCCGGCGGCAAGCCGCCGGTTGCGTCACGCAATGAGATGCAGCCGGCGGCGCTGCGCCAGCCAGGCGGTGAGCTCTGCCGCGGGCATGGGCTTGGCGTACAGGTAGCCCTGCTTGGCGTCCACGCCCAGGGTGTCCAGGAAGACGGTTTCTTCCTGGGTCTCCACGCCCTCGGCAATCACCTGGAGCTCGAGCGTGCGCGCCACGGCGACGATGGCGCGCGCAAGCGCCTGCGACACCGGATTCTCGTTGACGCCCCGCACGAAGCTGGCGTCGAGCTTGATTGCGTCCAGCGGAATGCGCGCCAGCTGCGACAGCGACGAATAGCCCGTGCCGAAATCATCCAGATGCACGCGCGCCCCCAATTGCCGGAACTGCTTGATGAGTTCGATGGCGGCGTCTTCATCGTCGATCAGGCAGCTTTCCGTGAGCTCGATGTCGACCAGGCAGGGGTTGAGGTTCGCGTCGCTGATGGCCCGCATGAACTCGCTGACCACGCCCTTGTCGTCAAGCTGGCGGGCCGACATGTTGATCGCGATGCGCAGATTCAGGCCCTCTCGCTTCCAGGCCGCGGCCTGCCGGGCGGCTTCGCGCATCACCCAGACGCCCAGCGGCGAAATGAGGCCCGACTCCTCGGCATACGGGATGAAGGTATCGGGGCCCACCATGCCGCGCTCGGGTGAACGCCAGCGCACCAGCGCTTCCACGCCGTCGACCTCGCCCGTGCGGCCGACCAGCTTGGGCTGGTAGTACAGCATCAGGTGGTTCTCGGCCAGCGCCTTGCGAAGGTTCGTGTCCAGCCAGACATAGTCCGCGTTGCGGCGATCCATATCGGGCTGGAACACGCGGTACGTATGGCGACCCGCTTCCTTGGCCACGTACATGGCGATATCGGCGCTACGCACCACGCTGTCCAGGTCTGCGCCGTGGTCGGGGTACATCGCAATGCCGATTGAGCAACTGGTGTAGACCTCGATGAGGCCCTGACGGAAGGGTTCGCGCAGGCGGTCGATGATGCGCTGCGCCGTGGCCTCAAGCTGCCAGGCCTGCGCCTCTTCCTGCAGCACGATGAACTCGTCGCCGCCCAGGCGCGCCAGCGTCTGGCCTTCGGACAGGCAGGTCGAAATCGCGACCGCCACTGCTTTCAACAGCCGGTCGCCAAAACCGTGGCCGTAGTGGTCGTTGATGCGCTTGAAGTTGTCCAGGTCCAGGAACAGCACGCCGCCCCGCCCTTCCCGGCCCGCCGCCAGCGCCGCCTTCAACCGCGACGTGATCGCGTGGCGGTTGGGCAGGTTGGTCAGCATGTCGGTATTGGCCAGCACCCGCAGACGCTCCTGCGCCTGGCGTTCTTCGGTGATGTCGGTGCCCGAGCAGATCAGGTAGACGCGCTTTTCGCCGCTGCCGCTGGTGACGAACTTATTGCGGAACAGGAACAGGCGCGGGCCCTTGACCGTGTTGATCGTGCGCTCGACCTCGTACGACTGCCCGCGCTTGTAGAACTCGGCGATATTGCGCCGCGAGGCAATGGCCTCTTCGCGCGTCATGAACATCTCGAAGACGCTGCGGCCCACGATGTCCTGTTCGCGCTTGCCGGTGTATTCCTCGCTGAGCTTGTTGAAGCGCTGCACGCGCCCGTTCTGGTCGACGATCACGATGACCGAATTGGCTTCGGACACCACCGTTTCGGCAAACGACAGACCTTCGACGAGGTCCTTGGCGACGGATTCGGTATCGGTGTGGGCCGATGCGGTGCCGGCCCATTCGTTGGGATTGATCTTGCGGCCGACCAGGTGCAGATGCAGCAGATCGCCATACAGCATGATGTCGATCCGCACGCTTGACGTGATGCCCGTCAGGCTGCGCACGGCTTCGGCCTGATCCGGGCGCAAGGCCATGGCGATATTGGTCGCGCCCTTGACTGCGGCGAGTTCAATCGCATCGCTATCGGCGGACAAACGCCAATATGGGCTATGCGTACCGAAATGCGTGTGCAGGATCGATTTTTCGTCCTGGTTCTCAGTCATTGGTATCCCCCCGCCGTCCTAAGGCCCGCGGAACACATTACGGTCTACTGAATTTGGGGTCAACCACCTTTTCTGGGCCTGAAAACGCTTTATTGCGATTTATTGCGTAGCCGTTCAGCGGCGTTATGCAATTCTGTGAAATACAGCGGCTTTCCCAGCGCAGTGCACAAATTGGCGGAAGCGATTATTTCGTTTCCTTTCAGTAGCCGCAAAAAAGAGAACGCCGGAAATTCGTGGCGAATTTCCGGCGCGTGTCGGGAATGGCGCGTGGCGCGCCGGCAGAAGCGGCTTACTCGCCCTTCACGCCCGCCTCGTCGATCACCTTGGTCCAGCGCGCGACTTCGGCGGACACGCGTGCGCCGGCATCGGCGGGCGTCGTCCACGTGGCAATTGCGCCCTGGTTCAAGAGCGACGCCTTGACCTCGGGCTTGGCCAGAATCTTCTTGAGCTCGGCATTCAGGCGGTCGATGACTGGCGCCGGCGTGTTGGCCGGGGCCACGATGCCGAACATCGAGCTCACCTCGAAGTCCTTCAGGCCGGCTTCGGCGGCGGTGGGCACGTCAGGCAGCGCATCGACGCGTTGCGACGAGGTCACCGCCAGCGCGCGCAGCTTGCCCGCCTTGATGTTGCCCTGCGCCGCAGGCACGGTCTCGATCATGCTGAGCACCTGGCCGCCCATCAGGTCGGTCATGGCGGGACCGCTGCCCTTGTAGGGCACGTGCAGGATGTCTGCGCCCGCGGTGCGCTTGAACATTTCGCCGGCCAGATGTTGGGGCGAGCCGTTGCCGGCAGACGCCATGGTCATGTAGCCGGGCTTGGACTTGGCCAGCGCGATGAATTCGGGCAGCGTCTTGGCCGGCACCGACGGGTTCACCACGAACACCAGGGGCACCGTGCCCACGATGGCGACCGGCGCGAAGCTCTTTTCCACGTCGTACGTGACGCGGCCGCGGTACAGCGCGGCGTTGATGGAGTGGCTGGTCAGCGCGCCCATCAGCAGCGTGTAGCCATCGGGCTGAGCCTTGGCGACCTGGTCCGCACCGATGTTGCCGGCGGCGCCCGCGCGGTTTTCCACCACCACGGTCTGGCCCAGCGCACCCGTCAGTTCCTGCGCCAGCACGCGGCCGATCACGTCGGTGGCGCCGCCGGGCGGGTAAGGCACGATCATGCGGATGGGCTTGTCGGGATAGGCGTCGGCCGAATACGCCGGGGCAGCAATACCGGCGCACACGGCCAGCAGGGAAAACAGCACGGCGCGGCGCGGCCGCAGACGCAGGTCTGACATGTGGTCTCTCCAGCCGGGATGGGTATAGGAATGATCGGACGCCCGGTTCGTCAACGGCGCCAGTGTAGGGGTCGTCTCTTGATTGAAGAATCGGTATTTTTCTATCGACTGATCTTCAATTCAGATCAATAACCACGCCGCCATAAACCGCTTGCAGGCCGCCTAAAGGGCTGGATATGATGTCTAACCTGGATTATCAATAATATTATCGGGACTGAAAATGACGGACGACACCAAGGGCGGCAAGCCCGGCAAGGGCCCCTTTGACAGCGACAGCGCCACCGCGCGCGGCGTCGCCCGCGGGCTGACCAACTACGGCGACATTGGTTTTTCGCTGTTCCTGCGCAAAGCCTTCATCAAGGGCGCCGGCCTGTCGGACGACGCGCTGGCCCGTCCCATCATCGGTATCGTCAACACCGGCAGCAGCTACAACCCCTGCCACGGCAACGCACCGCAGCTGATCGAGGCCGTCAAGCGCGGCGTCATGCTCGCCGGCGGCCTGCCCATGGACTTTCCCACCATCTCGGTGCACGAGAGCTTCTCGCAACCCACCAGCATGTACCTGCGCAACCTCATGTCCATGGACACCGAGGAGATGATCCGCGCGCAGCCGATGGACGCCGTCGTGCTGATCGGCGGCTGCGACAAGACCGTGCCCGCGCAACTGATGGGCGCCGCCTCGGCCGGCGTGCCCGCCATTCAGCTCGTCACCGGCTCGATGCTGACCGGCTCGCACCGCGGCGAACGCGTGGGCGCCTGCACGGACTGCCGCCGCTACTGGGGCCGCTATCGCGCCGAAGAGATCGACGCCGTCGAGATCGCCGATGTGAACAACCAGCTTGTGGCCAGCGTCGGCACCTGTTCCGTCATGGGCACGGCCAGCACCATGGCCTGCATCACCGAAGCCCTGGGCATGATGGTGTCGGGCGGCGCGTCCGCCCCGGCCGTCACCGCCGACCGCGTCCGCGTGGCCGAACACACCGGCGCCACCGCCGTCGCCATGGCGGCCTCGCGCCTGACCCCGGACCGCATCCTGAACGGCAAGTCCATCGAAAACGCCCTGCGCGTGCTGCTCGCCATCGGCGGGTCGACCAACGGCATCGTCCACCTGACCGCCATCGCCGGCCGCCTGGGCATCGACATCGACCTGGCGGGCCTGGACCGCATCAGCCGCGAGACGCCCGTGCTCGTCGACCTGAAGCCGTCGGGCCAGCACTATATGGAAGACTTCCACGATGCGGGCGGCATGCCGGCGCTGCTGCGCGAGCTGCGCCCGTTCCTGCATCTGGACGTCCTCACCGTGTCCGGCCGCACGCTCGGCGAAGAACTGGACGACGCCCCGCCGCCCTTCAAGCAGGACGTCATCCGCACGGCCGACGCGCCGATCTATCCGGTCGGCGGCCTGGCCGTGCTGCGCGGCAACCTCGCGCCCGGCGGCGCCATCATCAAGCAATCGGCAGCCAACCCCAAGCTGATGGAGCACGAAGGCCGCGCCGTGGTGTTCGAGGACGCCGAAGACATGGCGCGCCGCATCGACGACGACGCGCTGGACGTGACGGCCGACGACATCCTGGTGCTCAAGCGCATCGGCCCCACCGGCGCGCCGGGCATGCCCGAAGCCGGCTACATGCCCATTCCCAAGAAGCTGGCCCGCGCGGGCGTCAAGGACATGGTCCGGATCTCGGACGGCCGCATGAGCGGCACCGCGGCCGGCACCATCGTGCTGCACGTCACGCCCGAATCCGCCATCGGCGGCCCGCTGGCGTATGTGCAGAACGGCGACCGCATCCGCCTGTCGGTGGCCCAGCGCGAAATCGCGCTGCTGGTCGACGACGCCGAGCTGGCGCGCCGCGCCGCCGCCCAGCCCATCACCCGCCCCGTTGCCGACCGCGGCTACCGCAAGCTGTTCCTGCAGTCCGTCACGCAGGCCGACCAGGGCGTCGACTTCGACTTCCTGCGTGCCGGCGTCACGAACGACACCGTCCCCAAGAAGTAACGCCTTCGCTCCGCCATGAACGCCATCACGCCCGCCGCCTTGCAGGAACCCGCCCCCGACGCCGTCCAGGCAGCGGTGGCCGCACTGGAAGAAGACATCGTCTTCGGCCGGCTGCATCCGCGCGAACGCCTGACCGAGGACGAGCTGATGGCGCGCTTTGGCATGAAGCGGCACGCCGTGCGCCAGGTGCTGGTCGACCTGGAACTGCTGGGCGTGGTCGAGAAAAAGCGCAACATCGGCGCGGTGGTGCGTGCGTTTTCCGTGCGCGAGGTGATGGAGCTGTACGCCTTGCGAGAAGTGCTGGAAGTGCACGCCGCCCGCCAGATGCCGCTGCCCGTGTCCGAGGCGCGGCTGGCGGCGTTGGTGATGGTGCAGCGCGAACACGATGCCGCCGTCGCGGCCGGCGACGCGCGCCGCGTGTTCCGCAGCAACCAGCGCTTTCATCGTGAATTCGTGGGGCTGCTGGACAACGCGGTGCTGGGACAGGCCATCGAGGAATACGCGCGCCGCACCCATCCGATCCGCTTCGGCTCGCTGGTGACGGCCGGTCACCGCGAACGCGCGCGCCAGGAACACTGGACGATGATCCAGGCGCTGCGCGACGGCGATCGCGACGCGCTGATGGCGGTGTGCCGCGATCACCTGATTCCGTCGCGCGACGCCTATCTGGCCTCGCAACAGGCGTATGCGCAAACCCAGGGCGCCTTTCTGGCGCCTGCCGCGCCACGCTGACGTTTAACGGCAACGCCCGGTTACCCGCAACCGGCAACAATTTGACAAGCCCTGCCCGGAATCGGTAATAATAACAATTACTATTTCCAGAAATTCGCATGTGCAGTTGTCCCGTCTCCGACTGCGAGGCGCCGGCGGCTTGACCAAAAGGTTGGATGTTGAGTACGCCGGGATGCGCCTTCCCCTCCTCCATCGAAACGCTTTATAGCGACCACCACTCCTGGCTCAGGGGCTGGTTTCGCCGACGCCTGGGCAACGCGGATCAGGCCGAAGACCTGGCGCACGACACCTTCATTCGCCTGCTGAGCAGCGAACGCATTCCCGCGACGCTGACGGAACCGCGCGCGTTTCTGACCACCGTGGCGCAGCACCTGGTGTCCAACCACTGGCGCCGCGAGAAGCTGGAGCGCGCGTATCTAGAAGCGCTGGCCCAGGCGCCGCAAGCCGTGCACTGGTCGCCCGAGGACCGGGCCATCGTGCTGGAAACCTTGCTGGAGCTGGACCGCCTGCTGGACGGTCTGCCCGCCATCGTGCGGCAGGCCTTTCTGCTGTCGCAACTGGAGGGGCACACGCATGCCCAGGTCGCCGACGCGCTGGGCATTTCGGTCCCCACCGTCAAGCGTTACCTCGTCAAGGCCCTGCAGCGCTGCTGCTTTGCCGATCTTTCCTTTACCGGATGACCCGGCGCATGTCCGCCTCGTCCTGGTACGGCAACACGCGCGACGCCTCCACCCTGCCGCCCGCCGTCGCGCAACGCGCGCTGGAATGGCTGGTGGAACTGCAGGACGACCCTGTCGCGCCGGAAACGGTGCGTGAATGGACCTCGTGGCGTGCCGCGCACCCGGACCACGAGCGCGCGTGGCTGCGCATCGAATCCGTGCAGGGCACGCTGCGGCCGCTCGCCGGACCCGCCAACGCGGCCATCGCGCAGGCAGCCCTGGCCGCGCCCGCCTCCGCCCAGCGCCGCCGCGCACTGAAAACCATGAGCGCCCTGGCCATTGCAAGCGGCGCGGCCTGGGGCGTCGGCCAGATCACGCCGTGGCGCACCTGGACATCAGACCACCGCACCGCCATCGGCGAACGCCGCAACCTCTCGCTGCCGGATGGCACCCGCGTGGTGTTGAACACGGACAGCGCCATCGACGTAAGCTACACCGCCGAACACCGGCGCGTGACGCTCCTCGCAGGCGAGATCCTGATCACGACGGCCCATGAATCGAGCGGGCCCAACCGCCCTTTCTGCGTCGAGACCGCCCACGGCACCGCCCGCGCACTGGGCACCGAGTACGCCGTGCGGCTGCTGGATGGCTCGACGGAAGTCAGCGTGTTCCAGGGCGCGGTCCAGATCCGGCCGCGCAACGACGCCGAGCACGCACTGACGTTGCAAGCGGGATTGCGCGCCAACTACTCGGCGGGCCGTGTCGCGCAGCCCGCCGCCGCCGAGGAAAACCAGGTCGCCTGGAAGGACGGCTTCATCGTCGCGCGCGGCATGCGCCTGGCCGACTTCGTTGCCGAGCTGGGCCGCTATAGCCGTGACACGATCAGCTGCGACCCTGCCGTGTCGGACCTGCGGCTGTCGGGCTCGTTTCCCGTCAGCAACGTGGACAAGGTGCTGGCCGCGCTCAGCGCCACGCTGGATATCCGCGTCGAAACCGAGACACGGCTCTGGCGCGGACGCCGCCTGCACCTCATCGCCGGCCCCGGCGCGGCACGCCCCACACCGCCGTTACAAAATAGTTGATCCGTTTTGCGATCTGGCGGGTCAAGGCAGGTGAGCACATAGCAACCTCACCTCTCTGAAAGGCCAGTTCATGAATCACGTCCGGGCGCCCAAGCGCCAGTCCTCCCGTTTCCTGCGACGCGCCGCCACGGCGCGCCTGGCGGGCCGCATCGCCACCGCCACGCTGCTCGCGGCGCCCGCGTTCGCCATCCCCACCGCCGCCCACGCGCAGGCCGCCGCCAGCCGCAGCTTTGACATCCCCGCGGGATCGCTCGAGGACGCGCTGGGCCGCTACGGACGTGAAGCCGGCATCGTGCTGTCGTTCCGGCCCGAAGTGACGGCCGGCCTGCAAAGCAACGGGCTGCGCGGCACGTACGGCGTGCGCGGCGGATTGGACGCCCTGCTGGCCGGCACCGGCATCCGCGTGCTGCCGCAGTCGAACGGCAGCTACGTGCTGGATCGCCCCGCCGGCGCGGGCATCGCGACCACGAACCTGCCCGCCGTGACGGTCACCGCTTCCGCCGCCGACCCCAACCTGCCCGCGCCCTTCGCGGGCGGCCAGGTGGCGCGCGGCGGCGGCCTGGGCGTACTGGGCACCGGTGACGTCATGGACGTGCCGTTCAGCACCACCAACTACACCTCGCAGATGATCGAGAACCAGCAGGCGCGCACGCTGGCCGATATCGTCATCAGCGAATCCTCGGTCCGCACCACCACCTCCAGCGGCGGCTTTTCCGACGAGTTCCAGATCCGCGGCTACTCCGTGGCCGCGGGCGACGTCGGCTTGAACGGCCTGTACGGCCTGGCATCCGCCAGCCGCATGCCCGCCGCCATGATGGAGCGCGTCGAAGTCCTGAAGGGCCCCGGCACGCTGATGAACGGCATCGGCCCCAACGGCAGCATCGGCGGCGGCATCAACATCGTCACCAAGCGCGCCGGCGACGAGCCCCTGACGCGCCTGACGACCACCTACCAGAGCAAGTCGCAACTGGGCGGCCAGCTCGACATGGGCCGGCGCTTTGGCGACAACAACGAATGGGGCATCCGCGTCAACGGCGTCTACAGCAATGGCGACACGAACATTGACGACGGCAGGCAGGAACAAGGCGTTGGCGCGCTGGCGCTGGACTATCGCGGCACCAAGCTGCGCTGGTCGCTGGACGCCTATACCCAGCACGAGAACATCGACAACTTCCGTCCGCAGATCGGCTTTCAGTCGAACGTGACGTCGCTGCCCTCGCCGCCCTCGGGCCACCGCAATTTCTACCCGGGCACCGAACTCAAGCTGAACGATTCGACCGTGGCCACACGCCTCGAGTACGACATCAACGACCACCTGATGGTCTACGGCGCCACCGGCTACCGCTACGGCACCGCCGAGCAGACTTTCCCGTCGGGTCCTGCCGACGCGCTGGGCAACTTCACGGTGTCCAACGCCTATTACGACTCGTACTCGCGCACGTGGACTGGCGACGTCGGCCTGCGCGCCCGCTTCGACACCTGGGGCATCGGCCACACCGTGAACCTGTCGGCCACGCGCCTGAACCAGGAGGCCGGCAACGCCTACGTCACGTCCTCCGGTCCCGGCGTCCCGTCCAGCATCTTCCGTCCCGCCCCGCTGCCGCCCGTCACCGCCGACCGCGGCGCGCCGCAAAAGGCGTCCAAGACCGAGCTGACCAGCTATACGCTGACCGACACCCTGTCCTTCGCCGGCGACACCCTGCTGATCACCGGCGGCATGCGCAACCAGCGCGTCGCCCTCGACAACTACTCCACCGCCACCGGCGCGCGCACCGGCTCGTACGACGAAAGCGCGATCTCGCCGGTCGCCGGCATCGTGTTCAAGCCGATCTCCAACGTCTCGCTGTACGGCAACTTCACGTCCGGCCTGACGCGCGGCGGCATCGCGCCCGCCACCGCGGCCAACGCCGGCCAGGTCTTCGCGCCCTACAAGTCCAAGCAGTATGAAGCGGGCGTCAAGGTCGACTGGGGCAAGATCATCACCAGCGCCTCGGTGTTCCAGATCACGCGTCCCAACTCGATGACCGATCCCGACACGCGGATCTACAGCTTCGACGGCGAACAGCGCAACCGCGGCCTGGAACTGGCCGCCTTCGGCGAAGCCATGCCGGGTCTGCGCATGATGGCCAGCGCCACGTTCTACGACGCCACGCTCAAGCAAACCGCAGGCGGCGTGAACGACGGCAACGACGCCAACGGCGTGCCGAAGAGCACCTTCAACCTGGGCGTGGACTGGGACACCCCGTGGGTCCACGGCCTGAGCCTGAACGCCCGCGTGATCCACACGTCGTCGATGTACTTCAACGCCGCCAACACGATCAGCCTGCCCTCGTGGACCCGCTACGACATCGGGGCGCGCTACAACACCGAGATCCTGGGCCGCGCCGTGGTGTTCCGCGCGAACATCGAGAACCTGTTCAACAAGGACTTCTGGCTGGCCAGCGGCTCGTACGCGACGGTTGCTGCGCCGCGTACGTTCTTGTTGTCGGCGCAGATTGATTTTTGAGGGTGACTGGCGTTCTATGAGTAGCGCCTAGGTCTCCATCATGCTGGTAAGCCGGCCCTTGCGAAGGGGCCGGCTTTTTTACTGTGCCGCCGCCAGGATGAAGCCATTGCGACCGTTCCGCCATACGCGGTCCTGCAGTCAAGGACGAGTCCTTGATTCAAGGTCCATGCCGGCAGGCCAGTTCACTTTTGGCGCAAGACGCAAGGCAAGGTTGTACCAAGGTACGTCGTCATGATCGCGAGGCGCACCAGGCGGAGGAAGCGCAGCAGGGCCTTGCTGCATGTAGGTACAGATGTAGGACCAAGCGAACTCATCGGCACCCATGGTGCTCAGCGGGAAGCGATCAACAACCTTATTTGTGCCCGGTTCAACGATAGACAGAACGACACCCCATTTGATAATGAGCGCGCCTTGTGCGGTGACTCCTCGTAACTTCCACCGTTCCGCACGGACCTGCGACCAATCATATGACACTGCGGCAACACGCCAGCGCTCAAAGGGGTTCCACCAGCGGTATTGGAAGTTATAGGCATACACGCGCTGACGAGCCCGATTGAATCGTAAGGGCAGGTCGCGCGGCGGTGCGATATCAACGCGAACCCCAAATGCCACCATCCATACCAGGAGTAAATCGACGATTACTATGAAAGCATTTTCGAGCGTGCCTGCCTCTACTACAGGCACGGGTACGAGGCCTAAAAATATCAAAAATGCTGACGCCGAAATTGTTAGATACAGCATCAGCCCCCGTGCATGATGCGGGGAGCGTGAAAGTTCGAGATATGCCGCGCATAGGTGATTGGGATTATCCGGATCTAGGAATGCGGCAACGGAGGGAGCGGAATCGGGATGCGGCAAATCCTCTTGCCAGCCGGGGCAAGGCGGAATCAACCGTGGTTGCTTTGGATGGTTACTCATTCTCGGGAGAATCCATCTTGTCGTGCATGCGGATTATTTTTGCGACGCCGAGTTTGTCAGACTTATCCGGCCAGTACGAAAGTTCCATTTTTACTGCGTGAATCCCATGATTGGCATGCAGAGCGACCGCCCCTCTTATGATCAAACAACGCCGGTCATTATCGAAATAGACAATGGGCTTGGTAGTCTTCCGATGGTAATCTCGACTCCTTGTCGGTCTAGGGGAGGCCGGCCCTTCAAAGCCTGCCACGTTGCCGATCGAAGCAATGGCTTCTTCTTGTTCGCCGGGTCGGAACACCGTCACGGTGCATAGGTAACACGAACTCTCGGGGGAGTAGTTTGGCAGCGAAATCGAGTAGTCCAGATACACGCCCATGGGTATAGAAGCGGCATCCCCGTGAGAGGCGTATGCTTCTCCCGCAATTTCGATGTCCGACGCGCGTTCCATCCTAAAGTTGATGCCGACATCAGCTGCCACACCTAACACTGCCGCGTTAAGTTCGCCAATGGCGGAATCCAAATCCTGCGGGGTCTTCCACCGACGCTGTCGTTCGGGCAAACCATATAACGTTCGTCGAGCCCAGATTTCCAGCGGTGAGGATTCTCTTTTGGTCGCCAGGCTTGCTGCCCCGTAGGCAGCTAGTCCGAGCACTATTGCTATTCCCACCGGACCAAGGAGAGCGCCGCCGACCAACGCTGCATGCACTCCAGAAACAACAGCGACAACCGAAACCGCTGCGGCGGCCACATAAAAGCGCGCTGCCTCGTCATCGCCTGCCGAAGTTGCTCTGTTGGCGGCAAAGTAAAATTGCAACGCGTTTAAGGCATTCGCGGATGCCGCAATTGCCCCTCCGTACTGGGCAAGGCGAGTCCCGAGCGTGACCGCTTTTGTCCGACCCGCGATTTGCACAGTAACCCTCAAATCTGGTCTCAACGCGCGTACCCCCACGCCGACAACCTCCACGCCTACACCCATTGCGCCAACGGATGACGACCACACCGCTGCCAGAGCCTCTGCGTTTCCGCTCCCCGGCGTGTTGAGCAGCGTCGCGTAGTTCTTTCGCAGGCTATCTTGCTGAAACCACAAGCTACCGAGTGCAAGCAGCAGATCCACGCCTGCCGGCGCCACTGATATGGCAGCGTTGCGCATCCGTTGCATCGCTCCCCTTGCGATATCTCTCGCTTCCTCAGCGCCAATCGAGAGCTTGCCAACCAAATGAACAGCGCCGGTCTCGAGCGTCGCAGCGCCTACTCTTACGGTGCGAATCGCATCCGCGACGCCTTCGCTGGCGGCGCTGCCCAATGCGCTCAGACGTTTCTGTAGCGCCTCGGCACTTTCCAGCGACCAGATTATCAAGTCGACGACCTTGCCATGGTTGCCGGGCACGGCGATGGCAATAGCGCCGCTCGCAACCATCGCGCGAATCTTGTGCGCTGCCGGCTTGCGGAAATTCTCGTCAATATGCGAGAGGAACTTATCAATGCGTTCCTGCAAGGCCTCATTGAGCAAGGAAAGATACTCTCCAAGCTTCAAAGACACCACGATCTGGGTCACGTGCTGCCCCGAATATCGCAGGAAGGCTGCGCTGTGCAGACGTCCGACCAGCGCGTACGTTTGGGAGGCCAGTTGCTGTCC
Organism: Achromobacter spanius; assembly: GCF_002966795.1. Taxonomy (GTDB): domain Bacteria; phylum Pseudomonadota; class Gammaproteobacteria; order Burkholderiales; family Burkholderiaceae_B; genus Achromobacter; species Achromobacter spanius_D. The sequence continues at coordinate 2,317,339 of NZ_CP023270.1, read as the reverse complement.
CAACGCGTTACTGGCGTTGCCCATGGCGGCAAGCATCTGTCCGATGGCCTCTTGCACGGGCGCGACCATCAGAGTCTTGCCTTCCGATGTGCCGATGACGGTCTTGATGGTGTCGTACGCCTTGCCAACGTCATTGCCCGTCAGCGCGGTTTGCAGCTGGTTCAGCAGAGCCATGTCCTTCGCCACCAGAGCCTGATACAGGTGGCTCTCTCGATCCTCCAACTGTGCTTTCCACAGCCGTTGCGTCGCGCCCAATTTCTCATCGCCATTCTTTATGACTTCCGTGGGGCCACCGGCAAGGCAAAGCGCGAGCATCCGGATAAAGCCCTCCGTCGAACGCCGGGACGTGACGCTGTAGTCATACTGGACGGCAAGCTGGAAAGGTCTGGATAGGTATTCTCTGACGTACAACTCGCCAACTCGGTCAACAGCCTTTTGCCAATTGTCCTGCGCGGCCAGATAGGCTTCCTCGAAGGTGGCTCGAGCCCGCTCGTCGTAGCGCTCCTCTAGGCGTTCTTCTGCCTCGGCCTGTTTGTTCTTTGCTATGCGCTCGGCTTCTCCTGGGATATGCACCTGCGGATAGCCCACCTTTAGTCCCGCGATGCTGTTGTTGTGCCTACGACGATTCTCTTCCGCCGCCTTCGCCTCTTCTTCTGCTTCCGCCTTAGCCCAAACGGCCTGCAGTTCCTTGATGCCAAGCAGCGCCTGGGAAGTAAAGAACTCAAATCGTCGCTGCGGCTCGGCGCGCCACTCCTGCATTTCTCTAAACAAATGAACGCGCTGCGCATTGCATTCCTGTACCACCCCGATTGGATCGGGCAGAACCAACGCCAGTACGCCGTTCGGAAGTTTTTCCCGCTGGACGATAGTCCGGACGTGGCCTTCCGTTGCCACAAGCCGATGATTGCGTGAGTAGAACCCGTGAACGCTTTCGAAATCGCCCGAGTTAACCGCTGCGTACTCCAGCACGGAATCCAATCCAAGGCTGTCTGCGGTCATTGCAATACCCACGCTGGCCGGGTTGTCGCGCGCGCTTTTCAGATCGAGCCTGTAGAAGCGGTCCTTCGGGTCAGTCCCGTCGAGGGCCTTGCCACACAGGTATTGATTGAGCACGCTTTCGGGCCAGGGATCGTTCGCGATGGCTATCCACGCGGTCGAGAACTTGGCCGTGTCGATATTGATAAACGACGCGGTGACGTCGTGGTTGCGGTGGACGCATGACTCGCTCAGTGGGCTTGGCTCATCCCGAGGAATCTGGAAGGGGCGAAACTGCCGCAACGCGCCTTCGGGCGTGACCTCGTAAGCCTGCCACTCCACCTCGTCAAGCAATACATACAAGTACCCTTGCCGCAAGATGCGAGGCTGGTCCAGCCGCATCCGAACCGTTGCAGGCTCGTTGCTGGCCGCGGGCTGTCGACGGTAGGTTTCGCCGGGCGGCGGCGCGTACGCCGCGCGCAAAGGAAGAATGGGTAGGCCAGTGCGCTCGCAAGCGTTGCATGCGTCCGTCGGATTGGGCGCAGCGTGGTTGATCGTTCGGGCGAGGGTTGCGCTTAAGCTCATGCATAGTCCCCTACCCAGGGCGAAGCAAACATCCGCTTCCAGGCGTCGATGGACAATGTGAGACACAGATCGGATTGGATAGGAATGACGTGCTCCCGGCGGCGACAGACCTTGCCCGCCACGATGAGCACCCGGTCCACCTAAAGGAAAGCGTCCGCCGCGAACAGAGGATCGCGATGGACGCCCATGAAATGCGCCGCCATTACGTCACACCGGCCGAGCTTTGGATATCAGAAAAGTCTTAGTTTCTGCCGACGATTCATCGCAAGTCGCGCAGCGCGCGCAAACAGAATTCGATAAGCCTTTCCCACTATTGCCGCGCCTGCGCCGCCACATATTCCCGCAACGTCTGCACCAGCGCCACCGCAGCCGGCGACAAGCTCCGGTTGCGCGCCGTCACCAATCCAATCGAACGCTCGGCCACCGGCGCCGTCAGGCGCCGCTGCACGATGCCGGTCTGCGCCACCGCGCCAGCGGCGATCTCCGGCAACGCCGCGACACCGAACCCGCATTCGACCATCGCCACGATGGTGGTCAGGTGTTCGGCTTCGAATGCGGGTGCGAAGCGGATGCGGTTCTGCAGGAAGGCCCATTCCGTGTATTGGCGCACGCTGCTCGGATGCACCATCGACACATGTTCCGCCCCGGCCGTGTCAGCCCAGCGCAGCGGGCCTTTTGCCCGCGCCAGCGGATGGGCCTCGGGGATCAGCAGGATGAAGCTGTCGGACATCAGCGGCACGTAGTGCAGGTCGGCGTGCTGAGGGTCGGCGGCGGTCAGCGCGAAGTCGACCTCGCCCGCGCGCACCAGGTCGAACGCCGGGCCAGATAGCGTGTCGCGGACCTTCAGCGCGACGTGCGGGTGCGCCTGGCGGTAGGCCATCAGCACGCGCGGCAGCAGCCGCGCCGCCAGCGACGGCAGCGCCGCCACGGACACCTGTCCCTGCTCCGCGCTGGAGATGCTGCCCACGGCGGCGATGGCGTCGCGGAATGCCGCCTGCAGGGTTGCGGCCTGCTGCAGGAAGACCTCGCCCGCCGCCGTCAGCCGCACCGTGCGCGTGGTGCGGTCGAAGAGGCGCACGCCCAACGCGTCCTCGATGCGCTGGATCTGGGTGGACAGCGCGGATTGCGACAGATGCAGCTGCCCGGCGGCCTGGCGGAAATTGAGCGTGCGGCCCAGCACCAGCGTCGTATCGATGTCGCGCATCGACAGGTTGATCTGCATGATTTGTCCCCGACTTATTGATCTGATTGACCGATCATTCTATTCAAAAATTCTGATTCATCAATCAACCGCGCTTCTCTACACTCGCGCCCAAGCGTGGTTTCAGAATCAGGAGAACAGCATGCAGAAAGACATAAAGGCGCTGCCCAATCCGGGCGCGGCGCATGCGGTGGTGGTGGGCGGCGGCACGATGGGTGCGGATGTCGCCGTCGTGCTGACGCGAGCGGCGTGCCGCACGACGGTGATCGAATCGAATGCCGAGCGCGCGGCCGGTCTGCCGGCGCGGGTTGCGGAAAACCTGAAGACCATCGGACGCGAGGCGAACGCCTCCCTGCTGGCCACCGCGCCGTCGCTGGACGAGGTGGACTGGTCGACGGTGGATTTGGTGATCGAGTGCATTCCCGAGCGCCTGGACATCAAGCAGGCGCTCTTTGCCGACCTGGCGCGGCGCGCGCGGCCCGATGCGATTCTGGCCAGCAACAGTTCCAGCTTCCCGATCAGCGCGATCAGCCAGGGGCTGGACACCCGCGGCCGCATGCTGGGCCTGCACTTCTTCATGCCGGCGCATCTGGTGCCGCTCGTGGAAGTGGTGCTGGGCGAGGCCAGCGACAATGCCTGCGCCGATACGTTGATCGACTTCATGCGGCGCTGCGGCAGCGTGCCGGTCAAGGTGAAGCAGGATCTGCCCGGCTTTCTGGCGAACCGCCTGCAGCACGCACTGTCGCGCGAAGCCTTCGACCTCATCGACCGGGGCATCGCGTCGCCCGAGGACGTTGACGCCGCGGTGCGCTTTGGCTTCGGCTTCCGGTTCCTTGCAGCCGGTCCCGTGATGCAGCGCGATCACGCTGGGATCGACGTGCACGCGGCAGCCGGCGCCACGATGTATCCCACGTTCTGCAACGCCGACCACCCCGCGCGCTGCCTGACCGAACGCGCCGCCGACGGCCGGCATGGCATGAAGGCGGGCGAAGGCTTCTATGCCTGGACGCCGGAGACCATCGCCGCCGAACGTGCCCGCTACGACAGGCTGCTGCGTGCGGGCCTGGACCTGATCGCTCCCGAACTGCCGGAGATCAAGCCTTGAATACGCCTGCCTCCAACTTCGTGGCTGGGTCCGCGCCCCGCGCCGCACTGGCCGATTCGCCCGTCATCATTACCGTCGCGCCCAACGGCGCCTACAAGAAGGCCGCCGATCACCCGGCCGTGCCGCTGACGGCAGAGGCCCTGGCCGCCGAGGCCCGCGCATGTCTGGACGCCGGCGCCGCGATGATGCACATGCATGTCCGAAAGCCCGACGGCAGCCATCTGCTCGATGCGCAGGCGTACCGCGACGCGCTCGCGGCAGTGCAGCGCGCGGTCGGCGATGAACTGCTGGTGCAGGTGACCAGCGAGGCGGCGGGCGTCTATCAGGCGGCCGAGCAGATCGCGATGGTGCGCGAATTGCAGCCCGAAGCCGTCTCCATCGGCCTGCGCGAAATCGCCGTGCCCGGCATTCCGGAAGCGGAGCTGGCGGGTTTCCTGGCGTGGCTGGCCGAGCGCCGCATCATGACGCAGATCATTCTGTACGACGAGGCGGATGTGCGCCGCTGGCTGTCGCTGCGCGCGCGCGGCCTGGTGCCGCCGGGCGCCTGGTCGGTGCTGTTCGTGCTGGGGCGCTACAGCGCGGGGCAGACGTCGTCGGCCTACGATCTGCTGCCGTTCCTCGCCGCTTACGATCATTCGTTGCCCTGGGCGATCTGCGCCTTCGGTCCCGAAGAAAACGCCTGCGTCACGACCGCGGCGGCCTTTGGGGGTCACATGCGCGTGGGGTTTGAAAACAATCTGAAGCTGCGCGACGGATCGGTGGCGCCGGACAACGCGGCGCTGGTCGCCCAGGCCGCGCAAGGCGCGCGCGCGCTGGGCCGGCCGCTCGCGACGGCGGCGGACGCGCGGCGCATCTACGGCGCGATCGCTTGATGCGCTAACGATTGACGCGGCGCCAGTTCATTCGCAGCCGGCTAATCTGCAACCAGCTGTTCCGGCGGTGGATTAACTGGCCGCCCCGCCCCCCCGTAACCTCTCCGACATTATTTCGCTGTGTTGCAACATTGACGCAGCGCAAGCCCATCTGCTACAAACTTTCGCATCTGTACGTTTAACGCAATACCCCCACAAGTTTCTGATGCGAGGTGGTGTGTGCAAGACGAATCCGATGGCTACACAAAAGCCCAGGAACTGCGAAGTTTTCTTTTCCTGACGGCAGTCATGGCCCCGGTGTTGGCAGTGATCATCGTGGCCGGGTACGGTTTTGCGGTCTGGATCTACCAGATGTTCGCAGGCCCCCCGGGAAGCTGATGCAAAGCCTCCGCCCTCCCTCCCCCCCTGGCCAGCCCGCCCCCGCGCCCTGTAGCACGGCGCCCGAGCTGCACATCGCCAGCATGGTGGTGCATGCCGCCCCGCGCCGGCTGGGCGACGTGCGCGGCGCGATCCTCGCGATTGGCGGCGCGGAAATCCACGGCGCTTCCGAGACCGGCAAACTGGTCGTCACCCTGGAAGCCCCCTCTACCGAAGCAATGCTTACGCAGATCGCGGAGATCCAGCGGCTGGATGGCGTGCTGGCGTCGGCGCTGGTGTATCAGCATTCCGACACGCTTGCCGCGATGAATGAGGAGATTGACGATGTCCATGGCTCGTAGAGAGTTCATCAAGCAATCTGCCGCCGCCGCTGCCGCCACGGTAGCCGGCATCCCCATCGTGGGCTACACGCAGAACATCGTGACCGAATCGGAAGCGGCCAAGCTGAAGTGGTCCAAGGCGCCCTGTAGGTTCTGCGGGACCGGCTGCGGCGTGAACGTCGCGGTGAAGGACAACCAGGTCGTGGCGACGCACGGCGACTTCAACGCCGAGGTCAACCGCGGCCTGAACTGCGTCAAGGGTTATTTCCTGTCCAAGATCATGTACGGCAACGACCGGCTGACGACGCCGCTGCTGCGCATGAAGGACGGCAAGTACGCCAAGGATGGCGAGCTGGCGCCGGTGTCGTGGGACCAGGCATTCGACGTGATGGCCGAACAGTTCAAGCGCGTGCTCAAGGACAAGGGTCCGGAGGCCGTCGGCATGTTCGGCTCGGGCCAGTGGACCATCTGGGAAGGCTACGCCGCGCTCAAGCTGATGAAGGCGGGGTTTCGCACCAATAACCTGGATCCGAATGCGCGCCACTGCATGGCGTCGGCGGCGGTGGGCTTCATCCGCACCTTTGGCGCGGACGAGCCCATGGGCTGCTACGACGACATCGAAAACGCCGACGCCTTTGTGCTGTGGGGCGCGAACATGGCCGAAATGCACCCCATCCTGTGGACGCGGGTGACCGACAGGCGGCTGAGCAAGCCCAATACCAAGGTGGTGGTGCTGTCCACCTTCGAGAACCGGTCGTATGAGTTGGCCGACATCTCGCTGACGTTCACGCCGCAGACCGACCTGGCGATCCTGAACTACATCGCCAACCACATCATCAAGACCAAGCGCGTCAACCGCGAGTTCGTCGACGAGCACACCCGGTTCCTGGAAGGCAACACCGACATCGGCTACGGCCTGCGCCCCGAGCACCCGCTGCAGAAGGCCGCCAAGAACGCCAACAACGCCGGCGGCTCGCGCCCGATCACTTACGACGAATACGCGAAGTTCGTCTCCAAGTACGACCTGGACTACACCGCCAAACTGACCGGCGTGCCAAAGCGGAATCTGGAAGCGCTGGCCGAGCTGTACGCCGATCCGAAGATCCGCGTCATGTCATTCTGGACCATGGGTTTCAACCAGCACACGCGCGGCGTGTGGGCGAACAACCTGGTCTACAACATCCATCTGCTGACGGGCAAGATCTCCACGCCGGGCAACAGCCCGTTCTCGCTGACGGGCCAGCCGTCGGCCTGTGGCACCGCGCGCGAGGTAGGCACGTTCTCGCATCGCCTGCCCGCGGACCTGGTCGTGACCAACCCGAAGCACCGGGCGCGCGCCGAAGAGGTCTGGGGCCTGCCCGACGGCACCATCCCCGAAAAGGTTGGCGCGCACGCGGTCTTGCAGAACCGCATGCTGAAGGACGGCACCATCAACGCCTACTGGGTGATGGTCAACAACAACATGCAGGCCGCGGCCAACATGTTGAACGAGGGCTATCCCGGTTACCGCAATCCGGCGAACTTCATCGTGGTGTCCGACGCCTACCCGACGGTCACCACGATCTCGGCCGATCTGGTGCTGCCCACCGCGATGTGGGTCGAAAAGGAAGGCGCCTACGGCAACGCCGAGCGCCGCACGCAGTTCTGGCACCAGTTGGTCAACGCGCCCAGCGGCGCGCGGTCGGACCTGTGGCAACTGATGGAGTTCTCCAAGCGATTCACGACCGACGAAGTCTGGCCCGCGGACCTGCTGGCCAAAAAGCCCGAGCTGCGGGGCAAGACGCTCTTTCAGGTGCTGTACGAAAACGGCAAGGTCAACAAGTTTCCCAACACGGAACTGGACCCGGAGTACGCCAACGACGAGGCCAAGGCGTTCGGCTTTTACGTGCAGAAGGGACTGTTCGAGGAATACGCGGAATTCGGCCGCGGCCACGGCCACGATCTGGCGCCCTTTGACACCTATCACCAGGTGCGCGGGCTGCGCTGGCCTGTTGTGGATGGGGTCGAGACGCGCTGGCGCTATCGCGAGAAGGCGGATCCCTACGTGAAGGTAGGCTCCGGCTTCAACTTCTATGGCAACCCGGACGGCAAGGCCAACATCTATGCCCTGCCCTACGAGCCGCCGCCCGAGGTGCCGGACGAGGAATACCCCTTCTGGCTGTCCACGGGCCGCGTGCTGGAGCATTGGCATTCGGGGTCGATGACGCGGCGCGTGCCTGAGCTGTACCGCGCCTTTCCCGATGCGGTCTGTTTCATGCACCCGGACGACGCGCAGGCCATGGGCCTGCGGCGCGGCGTACTGGTCGAGATCTCGTCGCGGCGCGGCAAGATGCAGACCCGGCTGGAAACGCGCGGACGCAACAAGCCGCCGCGCGGCCTGGTGTTCGTGCCCTGGTTCGATGCCGGACAACTGATCAACAAGGTCACGCTCGACGCCACCGATCCGATCTCGTTCCAGACCGACTTCAAGAAGTGCGCGGTCAAGATCACCAAGGCTTGACGGCCCGACGGAGACGCTCATGAACATTCGCGCCACTTCGATCGCCCTGGTCTTTCTGATCGGCGCCAACGCCTGGGCGGCGCCGACCGATCCGATGGTCGATCCGATGCGGGGGCCGACGCCCCTGACCGAGTCGGCCACGCCGCCGCTGATGCCCCCGGTCGAAAACCGCGACGTGCGGCGCATGCGCACGTACTCGATGCAGCCGCCCACCATTCCGCACAAGATCGACGGCTACCAGATCGACAAGAACTTCAACCGCTGTCTGGCCTGTCACGCGCGGGTCAACACCGAGCAGACGCAGGCGGTGCCGCTGAGCGTGACGCACTACATGGACCGCGACAGCAACGTGCTGGCTGAAGTCTCGCCGCGCCGCTACTTCTGTCTGCAATGTCACGTGCCGCAAACCGAGGCCAAGCCGCTGGTGCCGAACAATTTCCAGGACATCGACGTGATCCTCAAGCGCCTTTCCGCTCCGGCGCCCGACAAGAAGTAAGGGACAGGAGCCCGTCATGGTCAAGCTCATCAAGCGTTACTGGAACATCATCCGCCGGCCCAGTGTGCACTTCAGCCTGGGCTTTCTGACCGTGGGCGGGTTCATCGGCGGCATTCTGTTCTGGGGCGCGTTCAACACCGCCATGGAGCTGACGAACACCGAGAAGTTCTGCACCGGCTGCCATGAAATGCGCGACAACGTGTATTCGGAGCTGAAGGGCACGATCCACTTCACCAATCGTTCCGGCGTACGGGCGCTGTGTTCGGACTGCCACGTTCCGCACAACTGGACCGACAAGATCGCCCGCAAGATGCAGGCGTCCAAGGAGGTCTGGGGCAAGATCTTCGGCACCATCGATACGCGCGAGAAGTTCGTCGACAAGCGGCTGGAACTCGCGCAGCACGAATGGGCGCGCTTCAAGGCGAACGACTCGCTGGAATGCCGCAACTGCCACAACTACGAATACATGGACTTCACCCGCCAGAGCGTGCGGGCGCAGAACATGCACTCGACCTATCTGGCCGACCGGTCCAAGACCTGCATCGATTGCCACAAGGGCATCGCCCACACGCTGCCGCACATTCCGCCTGGCCAGACCTCCGAAGCGACGCCGCCGGCCAGGGCGTCCAACGAGGTGGCCAATGCGGCCCGCTGACGCGCCGCTGCCGGTGCTGAGCGCGCGCGGGCTGGTCAGCCGGCGCGGCGGCGCGGGCGCGGTGGATTTTGATCTGCACGCCGGGCAGCTGTTGAACGTGCAAGGCGCCAACGGCAGCGGCAAGACCAGCCTCTTGCGCATGCTGGCCGGCCTGCTGCGGCCGTTGGACGGCGGCATCTTCGACCCGGACGGCGACATCCGCCGCGATCCGGCAGCGCACTTTGCGCGCACGGCGTATCTGGGGCACGGCAACGGCCTGTCGGGCGACCTGACCGCGCTGGAAAACCTGCGGTGCAGCCTGCACGTGGCCGGCACGCCGCGGCACGACGACGCGATCGCCGCCTGCCTTGACGACTGGCGCCTGGGCGCCTGCCTGCACACCCCCGCGGCGCGCCTGTCGCAGGGCCAGGGCCGCCGGCTGGCGCTGGCCGCCGTGGTGCTGGGCGCCAAGCCGCTGTGGCTGCTGGATGAGCCCGACGCCGGCCTGGACGCGGCAAGCCTCGAACAACTGGCGCAGGCGCTTGGCGCGCACCTGGCCGCGGGCGGCGCGGCTGTCGTCGCCTCGCATCGCGCGCCCGGCACGCCCGCCCATCACACCCAAACCCTGAACATGGATGACTACGCGGATGCTGGCAACGCTGTCTCAGTTGGCATTGCGTGAAGTCCGGCTGGCCTGGCGTCGACCGGCGGACACGCTGGGCGCGACGCTGTTCTTCATCGTCACGGGCTCGCTGTTTCCGCTGGCGGTGGGCCCCGATCCCGTGCTGTTGCTGGCGATCGGACCCGGCGTGTTGTGGGTTTGCGCCCTGCTCGGCATTCTGCTGAGCCTGCATCGCCCCTTTGCGCAGGACTACGACAATGGCGCGCTGGAGCAACTGCTGGTGTCGCCGCATCCCCTGCCGTTGCTGGTGGGCGTGAAGCTGGGCGCGCACTGGTTCAGCACGTGCGTGCCGCTGATTCTTGCGAGTCCGGTCCTGGCGCTGCAGTTTGGCCTGTCGCCGCACGCCATCGGCATTCTGGTGCTGTCCCTGCTGCTGGGCACGCCGACGCTCGCGCTGGTGGGCGGCCTGGGCGCGGCGCTGACGCTGGGCCTGCGCGGCGGCGCGCTGCTGCCGCTGGTGGTGCTGCCGCTGTACGTGCCCGTGCTGATCTTCGGCGCGGGCGCCGTGTCTGCCACGCACGCCGGCCTGGGCGCGGGGCCGCAGCTTTCGCTGCTGGGCGCCGGCCTGTGCCTGGCGATTCTGCTTTGCCCCTGGAGCGCGTCGGCGGCGCTGCGCGTGGCGCTGGACTGAGGTTACCGATGCACAATCCCTCCACCTTCGATTCCCCCCGCGCCTCGCCCGCGCGATCGAGCTGGCTGCGCTACGCATCGCCCGCGCTGTTCTATCCGCTGGCCGGGCGGATGATTCCGTTTCTGGGCGCGGGCGCTGCCCTCTTCGCGGCGGCCGGGCTGTACACGGGGCTGGTGGTCGCGCCTGTCGACAGCCAGCAGGGCGAGGTCTATCGCATCCTGTTCATCCACGTGGCCGCGGCCTGGATGTCGATGTTCCTGTACCTGGTGATGGCGGGCTATGCGGCGCTGGGGCTCATCTTCAACACCCGCCTGTCATTCATGATGATGCGCGCGCTGGCGCCCACCGGCGCGATCTTCACGTTCCTGACGCTGTGGACGGGCGCGCTGTGGGGCAAGCCGACGTGGGGCACGTGGTGGGTGTGGGACGCGCGGCTCACGTCCGAGCTGATTCTGCTGTTCCTGTATTTGGGCTTCATGGCGCTGCAGGCGGCCACCGACGACACGCAGCGCGCGGACCGGGGCGGCGCGATCCTGCTGCTGGCGGGCGTGGTCAATGTGCCGATCATCTACTTCTCGGTGCAGTGGTGGAGCACGCTGCATCAGGGCGCGTCGATCAACCTGACAACGGCGCCGAGCATGGCGCGCATCATGGTGACCGCGATGCTGCTGATGGTGGCGGCGTTCTGGCTGTACAGCGCGGCGGTCGCGCTGGCGCGCGTGCGCGGGATCATTGCTGAGCGCGTCGCCGGCACGGAGGCGCCATGAGCTGGGACACCCTCTTTTCGCAAGGCCATGGGCCGTACATCCTGGGCGCCTACGGCGTCACGTTTGCGCTGATGGCCTGGGAAGTGCTGGCGCTGTGGCGGCGCGCGCGCCGGAGCGGCCGGCGGCAGGCGGATGTGAGCAGTCCCGCCCGTGACGCAGGAAGGACGCTCCGATGAGCCCGCGCAAACGCCGCGCGTTCGCCATCGTCGGCGGCCTTGCCCTGCTGGGCCTGGCCACCGCGCTGGTGCTCAACGCCCTGCAATCGAATCTGGTGTTCTTCTTCAGCCCGACACAGGTCGTCGCACGCGAGGCGCCCGCCAGCGGCAGCTTTCGCGTCGGGGGCCTGGTCGAACAGGGCTCGCTGCAACGCGAGTCCGACGGCCTGACGCTGCGCTTTGCCGTGACCGACACCGCCCACGCCGTGCCCGTCACCTACCAGGGCTTGCTGCCCGACCTGTTCCGCGAAGGCAAGGGCGTGGTGGTGGCCGGAAAAATGGGCGCGGACGGCGTGTTCCGCGCCACCGAAGTGCTGGCCAAGCACGACGAAAACTACATGCCGCCCGAAGCGGCCGATGCGATCAAGAAGGCGGAGCAACGGGCTGCATCCACCCTGCAGGCGGAGGCGAAATGATCCCGGAAATCGGCCTCTTCGCCCTGATCCTTGCGCTGCTGGTGGCGCTGGCGCAGGGCGTCCTGCCGCTCCTCGGCGCAGCCACCGGCTGGCAGGCGGGACTGCGCGTGGCGCGGCCCGCCGCCATCGGGCAGTTCGGTCTGACGGCGCTCGCCTTCGCCTGCCTGGCCTGGGCCTTCGTGCACAACGACTTTTCGGTGCTGTATGTGGCCGCCAACTCCCACGCGGACCTGCCTGCCGGTTACCGCTTCGCGGCGGTCTGGGGCGGGCATGAAGGGTCGCTGCTGCTGTGGCAGCTCCTGCTGACGGCGTGGACGCTGGCCGTGGCGCTGTGCAGCAAGCGACTGCCCTTGGCCTTCGTGGGCCGCGTGCTGGCCGTGATGGGCTGGATCAGCGTGGGCCTGCTGCTGTTCATGCTGTTCCTGTCCAACCCGTTCGAGCGCCTGATTCCCGCCGCGATGACCGGCCGCGACCTGAACCCGCTGTTGCAGGATCCCGGCATGATCGTGCATCCGCCCATGCTGTACATGGGCTACGTCGGCTTTTCGGTGGCGTTCGCGTTTGCCATCGCGGCGCTCCTGTCGGGCGAACTGGACGCGATGTGGGCGCGCTGGGTGCGGCCGTGGACGCTGGCCGCGTGGACGTTCCTGACCATCGGCATCCTGCTGGGCAGCGCGTGGGCGTACTACGTGCTGGGCTGGGGCGGCTGGTGGTTCTGGGACCCGGTCGAAAACGCGTCCTTCATGCCCTGGCTGGCAGGCACCGCGCTGATCCATTCGCTGATCGTCACCGAGCGGCGCGGCGCGTTCCGAAGCTGGACGGTGCTGCTGGCGATCTGCACGTTTTCGCTCAGCATCCTGGGCACGTTCCTGGTGCGCTCGGGCGTGCTGACCTCGGTCCATGCCTTCGCGGTGGACCCCGGGCGCGGGCTGTACATCCTGGCGTTCATGACGGTGATCGTGGGCGGTTCGCTCGCCCTATACGCCTGGCGCGCGCCCACGGTCGGGCTGGGCGGCGGCTTTTCGCTGCTGTCGCGTGAATCGCTGCTGCTGTCCAACAACGTCGTGCTGACGGTCGCCGCGGGCTCCGTGCTGCTGGGCACGTTGTATCCCGTCGTGCTGGACGTGCTGGAGTGGGGCAAGATCTCCATCGGCCCGCCCTACTTCGAAGCCGTGTTCGTGCCGCTGATGACACCCGCGATCTTCCTGATGGGAGTCGGACCGGTCGCCCGATGGAAGCAGGCAGAGACGCCCGACCTGGGCAAGCGCCTGCGCGTGGCCTTCGTGGTTAGCGTGCTGACGGCGTTGCTTGTGCCGCTGACAATGCCCGGCACGTCGCGCTTTGGATCGCCGATGATCGTGCTGGGCCTGTGGCTTGCCGCCTGGTCGGTGGCCAGCGCCGCGGCGCACGCGTGGCAGCGTCTGACGGACGGCGACGGCGACGTGCTGCGCCGGCTGACCCGCCAACCGCGCTCGTGGTACGGCATGCTGCTGGCGCATGCGGGCATCGGCGTCTTCATCGCGGGCGTCACGCTGGCCAACGGCTATGAGGTCAAACGCGAGCTGCGCGTCGACGTGGGCGCCACGCAGGAAGCCGGCGGCTACCAGTTCACGTTTGCCGGCATCGGCCCGGCCACCGGTCCCAACTACACCGCGCAGCGCGCCGTGTTCCATGTGATGCGCGATGGCAAGCCCGTCGTGACGCTGTACCCCGAAAAGCGCCACTACACCGTGCAGGACATGGCGCTTAGCCAGGCCGACATCGACAGCGGCTTTACCCGCGACCTTTTCGTGGCGCTGGGCGAGCCCGTGGCCGACAACGCCTGGACCGTGCGCATTCAGGTCAAGCCCTTCATGACCTGGATCTGGACCGGCTGCATTCTGATGGCGCTGGGTGGCCTGCTAGCCGCGGGCGACGGACGCTACCGGCGCGCGCAGGAAGCGCAGGCGCGCAAGGACGCGCACGCCGCCCAGCCCAAGACCGCCGGCGCGGTGCGAGAGGGCTACTGATGCTGCGCTATCTGCTGCCGCTTGCCGTGTTTCTGGCCATGGCCGTGTTTCTGGCGAAGGGGCTGTCGCGCGATCCGCGCGCGGTGCCGTCGGCAATGATCGACAAGCCGGCGCCCGCCATCGGCCTGCCGGATCTGCTGGAGCCCGGCAAGACATTGGACGTGGAATCGCAGCGGGGCAAGGTCTGGCTGCTGAACGTGTGGGCCTCGTGGTGCGGGCCGTGCAAGGACGAGCTTCCCGTGCTGCGCGAGGCTGCGCAACGCCATGGCATTGCGCTCTTCGGGCTGAACTACAAGGACAAGCCCGACGAGGCGCGGCAGTGGCTGGCGCGCAATGGCAATCCCTACCTGGCGTCCGCCAGCGACGTCGATGGGCGCGTGGGCATCGAGTACGGCGTGTATGGCGTGCCCGAGACGTTCGTGATCGATGGCGACGGCCGCATCCGGTACAAGCATCTGGGGCTCATCACGCCGGAGCTGTGGCGTACGCGGCTGCAACCTGTCATCGAGGCGCTGCAATGACCGCGATGCGCGCCCTGCCCCGCCGCCTGCCGACGCAGAGGACGCTCCTGCGGCTGCTGTTCTGCCTGCTGCTCGCCACGCTGTTTTCCCCGGCAAGCCTGCACGCCGCGCCCACGCCCGGGCCCGTCCTCTCCACCGAGCAGGAGCAGCGCGCCGACAAGCTTGCACACGGCCTGCGCTGCCTCGTCTGCCAGAACCAGACCCTGGCCGAATCCAACGCGCCCCTCGCGCTGGACATGCGCAAACTCATCCATAACCAACTCGCCGACGGCAAGACCGACACGGAAATCATGCGCTTCTTCGAAGACCGCTACGGCGACTTCGTGCGCTACGACCCGCCCTTCAAGCCGATTACCTGGCTGCTGTGGGTGGGCCCGTTCGCGCTGCTGGCGGTGGGCTTTCTGGTGCTGGTGCGAACACTCAAGCGCCGCGCCGGCGTGCGCGCACCGCTGACCGCGGACGAACGCGCCCGCGCCGCCCGCTTCCTGGATTCCGGCTCATGACCACGCTCTGGCTCATCGTCCTGGCCCTGCTCCTGGCCACCCTGCTCTGTCTCGTGCCGCCGCTGCTGCGCCGCACGCCGGCCGCGGAAACCACCTCGGACGCCAGCGTGCGCGCCTTCTACCTGGCGCAGCGCGAGCAGCTCCGGCGCGATCTGAACAATGGCGCCCTCAGCCCGCAGGCACATGCCCGCGCCGACGAAGAGCTGCAGCGCGATCTGCTGCAGGACCTGGCGATGCGCCGCGATCCCCGCGCACGGCTGGGCGGACAGCGCGCCGGCATTGCCGCGGCGTGCGTGCTGACGGTGGCCGTCCCGGTTGCCGCCGTGCTGTTGTATGGCCAGCTGGGCAACCCGCGCGCGGCCGCCACGATCGCCATGGCGCAAGCGCCCGAACCGCATGCGCAGGAGGCAGACAACGACATGGCGCTGGCCATCAACGCGCTGGCCCAGCGTCTGCGCGCCTCGCCCGATGACGCCGACGGCTGGTACATGCTGGCCCGCTCGTACGAGACGCTTGGCCGATACAACGATGCCATTGCCGCGTATCGGGAGGTGCTGCGACTGGTGCCCGGGCAGCCCGTGGTGCTGGCGGATCTGGCCGACGCGCTGCTGTCGGCGCGGCAGGGCCAGCCCGACGAGGATTCCATCGCGGCTGTGGCGCAGGCATTGCAGGCCGAGCCCGACCAGCCCAAGGCGCTGGCACTGGCCGGCATGATGGCCATGCGCCGCGGCGATGCCGCTGAGGCGCTGACGCACTGGGAACGGTTGCAAAGGCTGCTGCCGGCAGACTCGGACGCGGCGCGGCAGATCCAGACGAATATCGCGCAGGCGCGCGCCATGGCGACGCCGACCGCCTCCGCAACCTCCGCCGCTCCGGCGGCCACGTCTTCCTCGCCCGCCCGCATCGCCGGTCAGGCCCGCATCGCCGATGCCCTGCGCGGGCAAGTCGCGCCGAACGACACCGTCTTCATTCTGGCGCGCCCCATGGAGGGATCCCGCATGCCCGTCGCCATCCTGAAGATGCAGGTCGCCGACCTGCCGCGTGCCTTCGCATTGGACGACAGCACGTCCATGTCGCCGGACGCCACGCTGTCCAAGGCAGGCAAGGTGCGCGTGGAGATCCGCGTCAGCCGCTCGGGCAACGCCGCCGCCCAGGCCGGAGACCTGAGCGGCGTGCTGACGGACGTGGGACCTCGCGCCGACGGGCTGGAACTGGTGGCTGACACCGTCGTGCGCTGACCCGCTTTCCCTCGGATCACACCCGCTCGATCCGCGCCGGCAAGCCCTGCCGCACCGCCGCGCCCGACACCCAATCGATCCAGACGTTGGCGTGCTGGCCGCGCGTCGCGTCCCCAAAGCCCAGATCGTTCAAGTTGACCCCCGCCGCCAGCGCCGGATCGTGCGGCATCGGCGTGCCGTCCACGACATGCATGCGCGCGCCCAGCTCGGTATGCCCGTAACCGTGCTCGATGCCCAGCGCGCCCGGCTGTACCCCGTCGCGCAGCAGCGCCAGCCCCGTCACAGACCCGCCCGGCGTGACGATGCGCACCGTATCGCCGTTGCGGATGCCCAGCCGTTCGCCGTCCTGACGGCTGATCGACACCGGATTGTGCGGATGCACCTGACGCAGGCGGTTCACGCCGATCGACAGCGAGCTCATCAGATTGGACTTGAACGAGCTCAGCAGGAACGGCCAGTCCTGCGACGGGTACTCGTCCCGCATGTCGCGCCCGTCGGCCAGCCGCGCCGGATACCAGGTGGGACAGCCGCTATAACGCTCACCTGTCATCGCGTGGCGGAAGCCTGCCAGCTCCTCGCTCCAGACATGCAGCGGCTTGGCGTAGGCCACGCGCGTGCGGCGCGGCTGGTCGCCCGTTTGCGTCCACGCGTCTTCCATCCGGTCAAAGCGCCCGCCACGGCTCATCAGCATGGCCACCTGCCGCCATTCGCCCGGCTTGAGCTTGCTCTGCAACAGGTCGCGATAGCGATCGACGCCCGTCAGCGCCATATCGTCGTCGCTGGCCACCGGCACCGGACGTCCCGCCGCAAACGCGATATTGGCCATGCCCCGCAGGAAGAAATCCTCGGGCGTGTCCAGCGCGTACTTGGCCCCGTCCTTGTCCGAGATGGCGCCCTCGCCGAATCCCGGCATGCCCAGGCGCTTGGCGCACGCGATCAGGAAGGTTTCCAGGCACACGGGCTCGTTCGTGGCGGTGCGTGCCACGCGCGGTTGCACCGCGGGCCAGCGCACCGTCGAGGCCTTGGCCACCACGTCGGCCCACGGCGCCGACACGCCCCAGCTTTCGTACGTGACGGTGTCCGGCACGATGTAGTCGGCCAGCGCATTGGTCTCGTTGATGAACGGGTTGATCGACACCGCCAGCGGCAGGACGCGCGGATCCTTCAGCGTTTCCAGCGCCACGTGGCGGAACCCGGCAATGCCGTAGACCGGATTGCTCATGTGGTTGAACCAGACCTTGGCGCGATACGGATAGCCCGCCAGCGCCGACGCCAGCATCTCGGAACTGAGTCCGCCGGTCGCCGGATACCAGGGCGCCGCCGCGGGATAGGCAGCCTGGCCCGCAGCCTTCTTGCGCTTGGCCTCGCTGGACTTCTCGTACGGAAAGCGGTTGCGCGACAGCGACACGCCCTTGGGCGACGCCTTATTCGCAAAACCGGCGATGTTGTAGCGCGGCCCCGCGCCGTAGGGCGGGAAAGGCCCGGCGTCCAGAACCAGTCCGCCCTCCACGTTCAGGTTGCCCACCAGCGTGTTCAGCATGGCAATCGCGTAGGCCGTGTAGAAGCCCGCGCCGCTCATGGTGCCGCCGTGCGCATCGGCCACGGCGCGCTTGCCATGGCTGGTGAAGCGTTCGGCCAGCGAAGCGATCTTGGCCGCCGGCACGCCGCAGAGCGCGGCGTACTCGTCCAGCGTCTTGCGGCGCGACTCCTCGCGCAGCAAGGTCAGCGACGTCCGCACCCGCAGCGCTGTCGGCGCATCGGCCATGCCGGGCGCGGCGATGGCGTCATCGGCAAACAATTCCGCCGATGACACCGTCGTGTGCGGCGCCAGCGTGCCGTCGGCCAGACGCACGACATACACGTCCTCCCATTTCTCATCTGCATCGGCCGGGCGCGCCCAGCCCAGGTCCGCCCCGCGCAGAAACGCGCCCAAACGCGGATGGCCCGGTTCGGCCACCACCAGATGCGTCGCGTTGGTCCACGCCGCCTCGCCCGCCGCCTTCATGGCATTCGGGCCCGGCTGCGCCAACATGCGCGCGTCGAAGCGTTCGTTGTCCAGGATCCAGCGGATCAGGCCCATCGCCAGCGCCAGATCGCTGGCCGGATTGACCGGCACCCATTCATTGCCCGATCCCGCCGACAGGCTGGACGAGGCCGGCAGCACGGGCGACACGACCACATAGTTGAACGCCGATTCGCCAGGCCGCACCCGCGCCTCGGCCAGTTGGCGGGCCTGGCGCTGGAAGGGGTTGCCGGCCTGCGCGGGCGCCGCGCCGATGAACAGACCAAAGCGCGCGTTGTCCCAGTCCGGCTTGCCGTGCGGCATGCCCTTCAGATCGCCCAGCGCCGCGCCCGCGCCCACCCGGAAGCTCTGCCCGCAGTACGAGCCGTGATTGCTGAAGTTGACCGTGCCAAACGACTGGCCGGCGAAGCGCTGGATCAGCGGCGTGCGCCCTTCGTTGGACGCGTCGGTAAAGAGGAACTGGTTGACCTTCGCGCCGTACTCCGGATTGGCCGGGTCCAGCGGCGTCTCGCGGTCGTAGATCGCGCGCAGGCCGTCCACGTGTCCTTCGCCAAACAGATCGCCGCCTTCGCAGACTTCCTGCACCAACTGCTCGAAGCTGATCGTTTGCCATTTGCCGTCGCCGCGCTTGCCCACGCGCTTCATCGGCTGCAATACGCGATACGGGCTGTCCATCTGCTCCAGCATGGCCGAACCGCGCGCGCAAGACGTGGCGCGCCCTTCCAGCCCGCTGTCGCCGCCCAACTGCGCATAAACATCGCGCACTGGCGTGTCCATCGCTGCGGGCCGCGTCGTGGCCAGCGGGTGATACGGATTGCCGGCAACGCGCAGGATGCGGTTCTCGGCCGTATCCACGCGCAGCCGCACGCCGCATTGCGTCCAGCAGCCCAGGCAGCTCGACGGGCTGACGATCTGGCCCGGCTGCGCACTCAGCGCGCCGGTCAGCGGGTCTATGCGGAACTCCGGCGTCAGCGAATTGCCGCGCACGGCGTGCGCCGTCGGCACGCCGGCGGTGCCCTGCGCCAAGCCCTTCACCGCCTTGACGACCGTGTCGCCATAGCCCGCCGCAAACGCCGCCATGCCGCCGGCCACCATGCCGCCGCGCATCATCAGCTTGCGCCGCGCCTCGTCGCGCGGCTGGTCCGGGCCATCGTCCGCGCCGCGGCGGGTGTCGTCTTCGCGGCGCTTGTCGCTTTCGCGGCGCTTGCCGCCTTCGTGTTGCTTGTCCATTGCTTTCTTTTCCATGTGCTGTCGTGTCGGCGCGCGCTCAGGCGGCCACGGCGCGTGCGCGCGCGGGGAAGAGGTCCAGGGCCCAGGTGACGGCGGTGATCAGCGCCACGCACAGCCCCAGCACGCCCACCATGCCCAGCAGCCCGTCGCTGCCCCACGGCATGTCGTACAGGTAGAGTCCCGCGCCGTACTTGGGCACGCCCTGCACGCTCATGAAGACCACCCAGCGGAAGATCCACGCCGCGCCCAGCATCGTCAGCGCCAACGCGGCCGACGGCAGCGGCGCCGCCAGCGTGCGCGCGGGCCGCTGCAGCAGCGCGATGATGCAGAAGGCCGTGATCACGGCGCCCGCCAGGCTCAGGCGCCAGATCGGAAAGTCCGCGAACAGCCGCAGCGCTGCTTCAAAGGACGGATCCAGTCCCAGCAAGCCCAACAACGCCCAGGCGCCCGCGCCCAGCGCGATCATCACGACGGCGGTCACGCTGAGCCGGCGCAGCATCTCCACCGGCAAGGCGCGCAGTCCGCCGGGCAGCCAGCGGCCCACCAGGAACATCGCGCCCAGCGCGCCCAGCCAGGCGGTCAGCGCAAAGTTGACCGGCAGGAACACGGTGTGCCACAACGGCCGAGAGCGCAGCACCATCACCTCGGCCCCGGTGTAGACCAGGATGGACAGCGCCGACAGCGCCAGCGCCGCCGCCACCACCCGAAGCCACCCGATCCGCCCCCACCACCACGCCGCGCAGAACAGCAGCGCCAGCGTCACGAAGACCGGCAGCAGCACCGCCCCCAGCCACATCCACGACCACGGCGTGATGTGCGCATAGAAGTGCCAGAAGCGGCCGGGCTGGTGCAGGTCGGCCAGCAACGACGCCGGCGCGGCGATGGCGCTGACCAGCAGCACCGTCACCGCCGCCGGCAGCAGGCGACGCGGCGCGGAATCCGCCCGCCCGAACGTCGCGAAGGCGGCGGTCAGCGCGGTCGTCGCGCTGATGCCGATCAAAAAGAAATACTGCACGGCCCAAGGCAGCCAGGCGGCGTCATAGACCGGCGTAAGCAATTCAGAAATCTGCATGAGAGTCTCCCCTTCCTTTGCTCAATGACCGCCCGCCAGGCGCACGCCGGCCTGGCCGTCGACCTGGTGCACGAACGCATCGGGCAGGCCGATGTAAAAGACGTGGGGATCGGTCTTCATCTCGGGCTTGAGCACCTTGATGTCGGCCTTGTGTTCGGCAAGCAGCCGCGAGATCGCGCTGTCCGGATCGTTCATGTCGCCGATCACGCGCGCGCCGCCCACGCAGCTTTCCACGCACGCCGGCAGCAGCCCGGCTTCGAGGCGGTGCTCGCAGAACGTGCACTTGTCCGCGGTCTGGGTCTCGTGATTGATGAAGCGCGCGTCGTACGGACAGGCCTGCACGCAATAGCCGCAACCCACGCAACGCGCGTTGTCGACCAGCACGATGCCGTCCTCGCGCTGGAACGTGGCCTGCACCGGACAGACCGGCACACAGGGCGGCTTGTCGCAGTGGTTGCACAGGCGCGGCAGCATCACCATCGAACAGGGGCCACCGGTGTCGGGCAGGACCTCGTACTGCAGGACCGTGGTGCGGAACTGCCCGATGGGCGGCACGTTTTCCAGCGAACAGCTCACCGTACAGGACTGGCAGCCGATGCATTTGCGCATGTCGACGACCATGCCGTAGCGCTTGCCGGCCATGCCGGGCCGGCGCGGCGGCTGGCCGTTCAGGCCGGGCGCGGCCTCGGCGTGGATGGGAATGACCGAGGCGGCGGCGCCCAGGCCGAGCAGCCCTTTCAGAAAACCGCGTTTGCCCGGAAGCGGCGTTTCAGGGGGACTGTTGGGGGTGTGCATCGTTAAACTCCGAAACGTTTAAGTGTTACGGAAATTAACTTATCACTTGTAGTTATATAGAGCCTTGATATCGGTCAATCGGGGACGGAGCTGGGGTCGTTCCGGCCGCCCTGCCGCGTCAAGCCGGCAGCGGCGTCAATGCCGGCTCCCACGCCGCCAGCTTTTGGTCGAAACTGGCGGCCGCGTGCGCAGGACTGGTCGAGGGCAGTTCGAACAACGCCAGATTCGGCGCGGCCAACGTCGGCAGCACATGCCGCCGGAACATCGCCGCCGCCTTCGCGCCGTTGAAGCAGAGGCGCACGATGGACGGATGGAGGTTCAGGAACGCCTGGAAATCGTTCGGCACCAGCGTATCGCCCCGGATATCGGCGTCCAGGCTGCCCGGCCGTTCGCAGGCCTGCAACACATCCCACAGCGCCACGCCGTTCACCTGCAACGCGCGCAAGCGCGCGTCATAGTCCAAGCCGGGATCGAAGCCGAATATCCGCGCCGCCAGCGGCCAGAACGCATTGCGCGGATGCGCGTAATACTGCACCTGCCGCAACGACGCCACGCCGGGCATGGAACCCAGCACCAGCACCCGCGCGCCCTCCCCCACGACCGGGGCAAATCCCGTCACCGCGCCGTCGCGCCGCGCCGCCGCGGCTTCGTTCATGATCTTGTCCATGCCGGGGAGGATACCGCCTGCCGCCGCCTCGCCGCCCAGGCCTCGCGGGGATCGTTCGCCCCATGGAACAGTGCTTATCAGCCACGGGCACTACCGATATCGGCGTTCCGCCCTTATCTTCTTGCCTATGACGAACGGCCCCGAAGGGGCCGCGCAACAGGAAACCTCACCATGAAGAAGATCCTCGGCGTGCACGCCAGCCCCCGTCCCCATTGGGTGGGCGACGGGTTTCCGGTGCGCTCCATGTTCTCGTACAACGACAAGGGCCGCGACACCAGCCCGTTCCTGCTGCTGGACTACGCCGGCCCCGCCGAATTCGGTCCGGCCAGCCAGCCCCGCGGCGTCGGCCAGCACCCGCATCGCGGCTTTGAAACCGTGACCATCGTCTACAGCGGCGAAGTCGAACACCGCGACTCCACCGGCAACGGCGGCGTCATCGGCCCCGGCGACGTGCAATGGATGACGGCGGCGTCCGGCATCCTGCACGAGGAATTCCATTCCCACGCCTTCACCCGCACGGGCGGAAAACTGGAAATGGTGCAACTCTGGGTCAACCTGCCCGCCAAGGACAAGAAGGCGCCGGCCGGTTACCAGGGCATCCTCAACGCGGACATCCCGGTCGTGGCGCTGCCGGATGACGCCGGCACGCTGCGCGTGATCGCGGGCAGCTACGGTGGCCAGACGGGTCCGGCGCGCACCTTCACGCCGATGGACGTGTGGGACGTGAAGCTGGCGGCCGGTAAGACAGCGACCTTCCCGATCCCGGCGGGCCGCAACAGCATGCTCGTCATGCTGCGTGGCACGGTGCTGGTCAACGGCGAGTCTGTCGCGCGGGATGCGCAACTGGCGCTGTTCTCGCAAGAGGGAGAGGACATCACGGTCGAAGCCAACAACGACGCCGTGTTTCTGATCCTGAGCGGCGAGCCGATCGATGAGCCGGTCGTTGGCTACGGGCCCTTCGTGATGAACTCGCAAGCCGAAATCGTCGAGGCGATCCAGGACTTCAACTCTGGGAAGTACGGGCAGATGCATTAAGGCGAGCCGTCCGCAAGCGACGCCGCGCCCGCATGCCAGTGACCGGCAGGCGGGCGCGGTCGCGTTTTGGGCGCAGGCAGTTCACGATGCGGCCTGGCGCCACGCGAACCGGCTTATTCCAACGGCGCCTCGTACGGCACCTGCACCATCTCACCAGACGCCGTTCGGGCAAATGCAGCGGGCGGCGGCGTGTCGAGCAGCGCAATGATGTCGGGGGAAAGGTTTGCGATGGTGTTCACGTCGAAAACCCCATGATTCGACGGGTCGTCCATATATGCCTGCGACTCGTCCCCGGCCTGGAAAGCCCAGCCGCTGTCTTCGGGGAACATCGGTTCCTCACGGACCATATAGCCCACCGGCCTGCCTTGCACCGTGATCCTGTCGGTGGCAATACATCCACCCTTGCCGGTCGCGAGGGGTTTGAGTTCAGCCGGTGAAAGCTTGAATTTTTTAGTGGGTCTGTTCATGGCGGACACTCAATCCCGTTCCAGTTGACTGGCAAACTGCTTGGCGACGCCTTGATAGTGCTTCGCGGAGGCGGTGTTCTTTTGCTGGGCGTAATACGCGCTGACCTGCCTGGCGGCGCGCTCGGCGACTTTGAAGCTGTCGTCGATGTCCACCCGCTCGGCTTCTTTGGATGCACCGATCTCTTTGCCATCAAACAGTCCGGCGCGGTAACCGCCCCCCTCACTGACGACACCGATAATCGGCACGCCGGCGCGCAACTCACCGTAAAAGGCGGGGCCAGCTTGTTTTGCCGTGCGAGCCACAATCGTGCCGACACCTGTCGCCACGCCAGTAACGCTGGAGCAAAAACCCGTCCAGTATTTCGGTCCATCGCCCAGGGATTCAGGGGCGACAAAGCGGCATTGCGTGCTGGGATCCGTGGACCATTTCAAACTGGCGCTGGCTTCAGCCGCCCCGGCAGAAACCGGCATCGTTCCGAAGACTAGCGCCGACCCAATACCGAGCGCTAACCGGCACATGCTCTTAGCGTGGAATTGCACGTTCAAGACTCCCATATTCAGCGAGGGGAAAGTCGCGCATGCCGGCGGCTCTCCCACCGGCATGCGCATCGTGGCTGGCTTTGTATCACCGCAGCTCGCGTGCGCGTATTGCCAACCGCGGCAAACCCGTAATAGGACGTGGATAACGTGAAATTTCGTGTCCAACGATTTTCAGCGGGCAATGCGTGCTGCGGTTCGGGCCGCGCCGGCGAACCTTGCCGCACGGCGAACCGCATGGTGAAAAGCCCTCGCGACCGTGGGTTTTCCCTTAGAAATTCCCAGTAATAGTTAGCAACGCATTACACGTCAATGCCCTCGCATGTCGTACGGGAGTGCCGTGCTATGTTCGATCCCTAATTATTTTCCCCGCTGTTATCTCTCGACACTTCCATACAACGTTGATGACCGCTCCCGCCCGCTCCCCCTACTCTCTCGCCTGGCGTCTGGCACTGACAGTCGTCATCGTGCGCGTGGCCTACGCCGTGCTGCTGCAAGGCTACACACTGGTCGGACTGCCCGAGTCCGCGCAACTTCGCGAGACATTCAGCCTGCCGCAATACCTGGTGCCATTCCTGACCAACATCGCGGCCTCGTCCATTTTTGTTGGGTTGACTGTATGGAGCACCATGCATCGCTGGCTGCGGCAGAAAAATACGCACGCCGTGCACGCTCCAGGCAGGCTTTTTGGCGTCGTCATCATCTTGACGCTGGTGTTCTCGCTGGCCGTGTCGGCCCTCATGATTTATCTGCAAAGCGCGCTGGTGCTGTACGCGGCGCAACACGCCAGCGCGGCCAACAAATTCCTGACACTAGGCCTGTTCCTGGGTGCTCTGGCCGTTGCGTTGGAAGTCCTGGGCGCGTACCTCGCCGTGCGCATCGCCACGCGGACTGTGCAGCCCGCGGACCAAGCCGGTGGTCCGGCGTATGAACAACGCCACGCGGCCTGGAGTGCCGGATTGATGATCCTGGGCTGGCAACTGAGCGTGTGCATCGCCATGGGCAGCTACCTGAACGCGCAGTCACTCACCGTGGGTTGGCTGCAATACGCGCTGGGTTTCCTGATTCTGCCCGCCCTGCTTCTGGTGCTGTGCACGGTCGTCTGCCTGAGAATTCTGCCGCACCCGATCGGCGCCGCGCGCCAAGGCCGCGCAGTCGCTCTGGGTACGCTGGCCTTCTGGTTGGCTCAGGTGCTGGGGGTTGGCCTTGGCTTCCTGGCGATTCGAGCGATGACATGGGACCAATTGATACGCGCAGCGGATTCCAACGTGGTGGCGGTCGTGATGCTCGTGGTGTATGCCGCGCTGCTGGTGCTGGGTTGCTGGGTGGGGAAGCTGGCGCTTTATGGCGGTTCGAGAAAGCTTGTACCGGCCGGCTGAGCGCGTCGGGCGAAAAATGCCGGAGTCGCTCGGCGACCCTTCGGCCCTAGACCGCAGAGAAACTTTTCTGGACTTCCGTCGAAGGCAAGCAGAGACCGTTCATGCAGGGCTACCGCCTGCTCGGCGGTTTGGCTGCGGGTCACGATATGGAAAATGAGGCCACACGTTTTTCCGGAGTCGCGATTCGTAGCTGACAGCTTTCGACCCGAAGCAGTCGCCCGCGAATTTCCTCTCACAGGTTCAACTGGCGTTGGATGCCGTTCTTGTTGAACGTGGCCCTGGCGACCGTCTCGCGCAGCGCCGGCTCGGCAGCATCGCCAAAGCGGCGCAGCACCTCATCGTAGGTGGCCATGGCGGCATCGTTTTGGTTAAGTTGGCCTTGGGTGATGCCTTTGTAGAGCAAGGCCATCGCGACCGTCTCGCGCAGCGCAGGCTCGGCAGCATCACCGAAGCGGCGCAGCACCTCATCGAAGGTGGCCATGGCGGCTTCGTTCTGGCTTAGTTTGCCTTGGGCGATGCCCTTGTTGACCGTGGCCATCGCGACCTGTTCGCGCAGCGCGGGCTCGGCAGCATCACCAAAGCGGCGCAGCACCTCATCGAAGGTGGCCATGGCGGCTTCGTTCTGGCTCAGTTTGCCTTGGGCGATGCCCTTGTTGACCGTGGCCATCGCGACCTGTTCGCGCAGCGCGGGCTCGGCAGCATCACCAAAGCGGCGCAGCACCTCATCGAAGGTGGCCATGGCGGCTTCGCTCTGGTTCAGTTGGCCTTGGGTAACGCCCTTGTTGACCAATGCCATCGCGACCCGCTCGCGCAACGCGGGCTCGGCAGCATCACCAAAGCGGCGCAGCACCTCATCGTAGGTGGCTATTTCGGCTTCGTTCTGGTTCAGTTGGCCTTGGGTGATGCCTTTGTTGACCAAGGCCATCGCGACTTGCTCGCGCAGCGCGGGCTCGGCAGCATCACCAAAGCGGCGCAGCACCTCATCGTACGTGGCTATTTCGGCTTCGTGTTGGCTTAGTTGGCCTTGGGTAAGGCCCTTGTAGACCAAGGCCATCGCGACCGTCTCGCGCAGCGCAGGCTCGGCAGCATCACCGAAGCGGCGCAGCACCTCATCGTAGCTGGCTATTTCGGCTTCGCACTGGTTCAGTTGGCCTTGGGCGATGCCCTTGTTGAACGTGGCCCTGGCAACCGTCTCGCGCAGCGCCGGCTCGGCAGCATCACCAAAGCGGCGCAGCACCTCATCGTAGGTGGCCATGGCGGCTTCGTTCTGGTTCAATTTGCCTTGGGCGATGCCTTTGTTGAACGTGGCCCTAGCGACCGTCTCGAGCAGCGCCGGCTCGGCAGCATCACCAAAGCGGCGCAGCACCTCATCGTAGGTGGCAATGGCGGCTTCGTTCTGGCTCAGTTGGCCTTGGGTGATGCCCTTGTAGAGCAAGGCCATCGCGACCTGCTCGCGCAGCGCGGGCTCGGCAGCATCACCAAAGCGGCGCAGCACCTCATCGTAGGTGGCAATGGCGGCTTCGTTCTGGTTCAGTTTTCCTTGGACGATGCCCTTGTTGACCGTGGCCATCGCGACCTGCTCGCGCAGCGCGGGCTCGGCAGCATCACCAAAGCGGCGCAGCACCTCATCGAAGGTGGCCTTGGCGGCTTCGTTCTGGTGCAGTTGGCCTTGGGTGACGCCCTTGTTGACCGTGGCCCTGGCGACCTGCTCGCGCAGACCCGGGTCGGCAGCATCACCAAAGCGGCGCAGCACCTTATCGTAGGTGGCCAGGGCGGCTTCGTTCTGGTTCAGTTGGCCTTGGGCGACGCCCTTGTTGACCAAGGCCCTGACGACCGTCTCGCGCAGCGCCGGCTCGGCAGCATCACCAAAGCGGCGCAACACCTCATCGTAGGTGACTATTTCGGCTTCGTTCTGGTTCAGTTGGCCTTGGGTCATGCCCTTGTAGAGCAATGCCATCGCGACCTGCTCGCGCAGCGCGGGCTCGGCAGCATCACCAAAGCGGCGCAGCACCTCATCGTAGGTGGCTATTTCGGCTTCGTATTGGCTTAGTTGCCCCTGCGTGACACCTCTATTGACTAACACCTTCGCAACACTGGTGGCTCCGGCATTGGCAACTCTTGCGGCTTTGAGCCAAAAATAGGCAGCGTCTTCTAAGGCTCCAGCGGTGTACGCGGCGTGGGCGCGAGTGTTCCAGTCATCGAAAGAGTAGCTGTCTTCGCTAGAGGCTTTCAGTTCAAGGTCGCGCTGAACAAGCACTCTTGTTGAGTCGGCCAGAGTAGATGGGGTTTGGGCCCCGGTTTTGCCAATTGACTCTTGTGCAGTTTCGAGAGCTCTGGCGATATCCGCAGCGTGCGCTTGAACCTCTCGCGCATGCCCGTCCATTTCTATGTGCAGCTGAGCGGCTTTCTGCGCGATTGCTTCAAGTTGTTCTTTCAACTGAACTGCCTGTTTGTCAAACCAATCTTGTGCGCTGGCTTTCGCAACATCAGAGGCCGCCTCCTTGGCTTCCGACTTGGCATTGCGGTACCCGAGAAATCCACCGAAAACCAGCAATACAGTGATGCCGACGCTCAGCACGGTGGTCAAGATGCCAAACCGGTCAATGCTTTGACCCACCTGCGCCAATTGGTCATCTACACGCTTGTCAACGACAATGATCTGTTGGCGGACGGCCTCAATATCTCTGACTTGAAGCGCCTTTTGTGACTCCAACTCTTTGACTTGAAGCTCCTTTTGGGAGTCCAACTTGCTTTGTTGCAATTCCTTAAAGGCATTCAATTCGGCTTGCGACACAAATGTCGAAGTCTCAGTCGTTTGTGCTACAGCTGTACCCCAGAGCAAAAAGCAAATAGCCAGCAGCCTAACCATTGGACTCGCTCCGTGGGTCGATTTCATAAGTTGCCGTTGGTTGCAAATTCTTTGCAGCGGATACTAACAGATGTCACTGATTTACCGGGCTGCGGCGGTATCGCCTCCGCGCTTTCAACGCCGCGTTCACTGATTGGACCGGGCGAGAGCTACCGCCCAGGAAGGCGACACGATCGGGTCAGATCAGCCGGTAGCTGTCCCGCGTGGACCGAAGCCCAATGGACCGTTCCTGGCCGAGAGTCGTCCTTGTCGACCGGCCGATGACGACCCACAAGAGACACTCACTTGCGCGGCAAACGGACGCTCAGACGGATCACCTCAGCAAAAAATACGTTCAGAATCGCCTTGACGGCAGACGCAAGTGCTAAATCAGGTTGTTAGCTGAGCGGATAATATTGGCACTGAACGCTAGAATTCGCGTGCGCACCTATTACATAACGATAATGGGGCAGAACGTCGCTGGTTCGTCCGTTTTGGCAAGCATGGATAAGCTCGCTGAGTAGGTATTGGAACTCCCCACCCGGATGACGAAACATCGCCGCGAGTACCGCACCCTGCGCGTTGCGCAGCAGTTGGCCTTGCGCGTTAACAAACATTACAACGCCGTCCGCGAGTGAAACCAAGACGCTCGGCGAGTGTTGCGGCTCGCCTTTTAAGCAGGCCGTCCAATAGTTCTTCACCAACGTTTCCGGCTTGAGTGCGAAGCTCTTACAAAGGATAAATCCATAAGGCGAATCGGATGTCTTGTTGTCGGGGTCAAACATCTCCTGCGGCGCGCCCTGCATCATTAACGAACTCCCAAATTTGCGAAAGCACGTTGGGTCACTTACCGCTCTTCGGAGCTGTTTCACTGACTTGATCTTCCAGACAGCGTCTTCGAGCTCTTTGGTCCCAAGGTCACTTTTGATCTCGCCGATGGAAGCGACACTTTCACACGGGATGTAAGTGGCTTCAGGGGATTGATTGATTGAAAAAACCGGGCAATTGTCTTTTTCGTGGATGATCACGTCCGTTTGTGCAGAAGTTGCGCCAGATGTATCAATCACGCATCCCGTCGAAACGGTGACCTTTTCTGGGAGAAGACCGGCCAATTGGCGGCGTACTTCAGTCTCGCGCGCTCCCCCGACCAGCCCAGGAGTTGTCGCGGCGCCGGCTCGATTAAAATTTTGTACTAGCCCATCCGCCAAATAGGCGAGGTAATCGGAGACGCTAAAGGTTTTTTCCATGGTTCGATTAACTAGCCGCTGATAGGGATCTTCGTTTCGGGCACTTGGCCGCTGACCATACCGTGTGCCGCATGGCACCCATAGAGGTCACTCAAGAAGCTGCCCATTAATTAATCTTGTATGCAATCGGAAGTGGCTAATTGTCGACGATCTGGATCGCTATGTCGAACGGCTGAAACTGGCCGATAGCCGACGTCGGATGGTATGCGAGTATCCGCAATCACACCCTCGCCCACGCGCCATCCCCAGCTCTACTCTGAAACCTCCAGGGTCTTCAATCACCATTGGAGCTTTTCATAAAGAAGTCCATCTCCCCCTGTGCAGTGCTTCTTCTTTCAGGATTCTGCCTGTCCGCCGCAGCGCCGCTGCCGAGGCGACGGCCGAGGCCGTAGTGGCTGGCGAGCGTGGCCAACTGCAAGCAAGGCGACAAGTCACAGGGCTGCGAGTCGGGGACGTCAACCGCCCCCGTGCGCTGCGTTATCAGCCATAATCGGTTCAACCTCGCCCCGCGCGAAGGCAGGTGTTCCGCTTTCGCCCCCACATGAACCGGTAGCGGGTGGGCCGTAGCGTACTCAGTGCGGAGTATCTCGATGATGACACCGGAAACGCCAGACGACGATTTGGTACGGCCCCGCAGCCACAGGTCACGCGACCTGCCCCAGGGCTTTCGGGCTGGATTGATTACGGCCATCACGGTATTGCTGGGCTTTTCGCTGGGTTTCCTGCGTTTCTGGGGCTTTGACGCGCCGGGCGATTGGAGCGTGCTATCCGTGCTGCCGGGCGTGTTCTTGTTGGTCGCGATCCTGCTGCAGATAATTGCGCTTTGCCGCGCCTTGCGTTTGGAGGATGAGGCCGAGGATGAATACCGGAAAACCGTGCGATGGTTTATCGCGTCGGCGATACTGCTGTTGCTGGGTCTGACAGCGGCATTGTGGGAGGCGGCGTGACGCCGGCAATCGCCCTCTCGCCGTCACCACCGCCCACTTCCACCCGATTCCGCCCCCCAGCCTTCCCTCGATAAAGCGCCCCATCCGCCTCCCGGAGCGCCTCCTCCAAACCATCCGCTCCATGAAAGCGCGCTGACACGCCAATCGTGACCGTGCAGCGCAGCGGCTCATCGCCGCCGGTGACGTGAATCGGCTGGCTTTCGATGCTGGCGCGCAGCCGCTCCGCAAGCACCATCACATCCGCCACTTCCGATTCAAGAAGCACGGCGACGAACTCCTCTCCGCCGGTGCGGCCGGTTAGATCGCCACGCCGTACACCGGCACGAATCAGCCCCGCCACATGGCAGATCACCTCATCGCCCGCCTGATGGCCGTAGCTGTCATTGATCCGCTTGAAATGGTCGACGTCCACCATCAGCAAATAGGCGGGGACCGCATTACGGCCATTGAAATACTGGGTCAGTGCGTCTGCCAATCCCCTGCGATTGAGCAGATCCGTCATCGGATCGCGCGCCGCCATATTGCGCAAACTATCCGTCAGCCGGCGCAGCACGAGCCAGACGATGGAAGGCGGCACGATGGTGGCGAGCGTCGACATGTAGATGTAGAAGATCATCTGGAAGCGGCTGTCCATGTGCAGCGCGTCCAGGCCGCCTTCCATGATTTTCAGGAACTTCAACGCGTTCAGCACACAGATTCCGCCGATCAGGCACGCGAAGAAGATCATCTCTGCGCGCAAGTCCTTGGCGAACGTGCGCGTGCCGCAGAGCACCGCGACCGACATGGCGAAGAAAAGCAGTGTCGCCGACGCCGCAAGCATGGCGTAGCGCGCTTCCGGTCCGAATTGCGATTGCACGAGCCACTGCAATAACGCATACGCCAGGCAAAACACCGTCAACGGCAACCACAAACGCACCTGATGTCCGAAGAATCGCATGGCGCCAAGCAGGTATGCGATTGGGGCGGCCAGCGTCAGGCAGTGATTGACGACGCTCATCACGCTCCAGGCGGGGCCGCCTTCGACCAGTTGCAGGATGTAGGCCGCCGCGAGCAGCAGATTGCCCACGGCAAAGACGTCCATGCCCATTCTGTTGCCAGGCAGGCGACGGCTGATAAGCAGGAACATGCCGGAAAAGCACAGCAGGTGTGCGCACAGCATGCCAACGAGCGTGGAGGCAACCATGAAAAGGACGTCGAGAGGGAAAGCGGATTTCCTGCGCCGGCGCCACGGGGCTGGTCAGCGATGGACGCCCAGCGACCTGCGTGGGCGGCGCTCATTGTAGTCGGCGGGTATTGGTCGCGGGATATCAGCCGAAACCGCTCGGAATTGGCGATAAAGTAGCCGTCAAACACGTCGGTGCGGCAGATGTGCCAGCCGTTGTCCAGATGAATGGCGCCGGGATAATGCCGCCCCATTCCCGTCACGAGGAGAAATCAAATGCCCACCACACTGCGAGCCATCCGCTCGGACATCACCAAGCTTCACGTGGACGCGATCGTCAACGCCGCAAATTCCTCATTGCTGGGCGGTGGCGGCGTGGATGGCGCGATTCATCGTGCCGCGGGACCAGATTTGGTGCACGAGTGCCGGCTGCTTGGCGGCTGCAAGACGGGTGATGCGAAGGTGACCGGCGGGTATCGCCTGCCCGCGCGCTTCATCATTCACACGGTGGGCCCGGTTTGGCGCGGTGGGGAAAACGGGGAGCCGGCACTGCTGGCAAGCTGCTATCAACGCTGCATTGCGCTGGCAGAGGAAAAAGGCGTGGCTTCGATTGCGTTTCCCAGCATCAGCACCGGCATCTATGGCTATCCCATTGATTTGGCGGCACAGGTCGCAGTCGATACCGTTCGCGAAAGCCTGTCGAAGGATTCGTCAATTCAAGAGGTCATCTTCTGCTGCTTTTCGGACGCAGACCTGAATCGCTATGAGCGCATTACGATTGCGCCGGCCTAATCCCGCCGGCGCCACACACTGGCCAGCCACGGCTGCTGCTCGCGCGGCAACCCGTCGGGCCGGTAGTAGTGCTCCAGCTCCTCGAAACCCGCGGCCCCCATCAGCGCGCGCCAGCCTTCAAGATCGTGGTACGCCCCATAGCGCCCGCGATTCCACCCTTCCTGGTTGCCGCCTCGGGGATTGGAACTGAACAACACGCCGCGCGGCCGCAGCGTTGCCCGCAGTTCGTTCAGCACGCGCGGCAGTTCCTGCCCCGGCACATGAAACAGCACGGCGTTGGCGAAGATGCCATCGAATCGCGCACCAGGCAGCTGGAGCCGCAGGAAGTCCTGCTCCCAGACCTCGCACCCGCTTGCCGCGCGCGCCATTTCGACGAAGCGCGGCGTGCCGTCCAGGCCCACGGGCCGGTGCCCCATCGCAAGGAATGTCTTCAGGTCGCGCCCCGGGCCACACCCCAGATCCAGAATGTCATAGGGCGGCTCGCCGTCGATGTGCCGCAACAAGGCGGCGATGTTCTGGCTGACGTCGTGGTCCTGCGTGCCGGCCTGGAAGGAATCTGCGTTCTCTTCGTAATGGGCGAGCGTCAGGGACGTGATCTTGGCGAGGTCTTCGGGATCCAGGTGCATCAGGCGATTGTGCATCAAACGGCGCGGGCCGGCGAGGCGGTGCGCGCGGCTTTGGGAAACGGCCTCGCGCGCTGGGAAGCGGCCGCGGCTTGCGCTCAGGGGGCTGGCCGCGTCTTGATGAAATCGATCAGCGCCTTCAGCGGCGACGGCACCAGGCGGCGTCCGGAGTAGTAAAGAAACGGTCCTGAAAAGCGCGGCCACCACGGCTCCAGCACGGGCTCCAGCGCGCCGCTTTCAAAGTGCGGACGCAGCCAGTCCTCGAACAGATACATGACGCCCGCCCCCGCGATGGCCGCGTCCACGGCCAGGTCGACCGCGCCGCCGATCTGCACGACCAAGGGTCCGGACGCGTCGATGCGCACCGTTTCCCCGCTCCGCTCGAATTCCCACGCCGGCATCGCGCCGCTGGGGAAGCGGCCGCGCAGGCAGGCGTGCCGCATCAGGTCTTCGGGATGCGCGGGCCTCCCCCGCCGATCGAGGTACGCCGGAGATGCGCCAGCTGCAAAGCGCTGCACGCGGGGGCCGATGGGCACGGCGATCATGTCCTGTTCCAGCCGGTCGTCGTAGCGGATGCCCGCGTCGCAGCCTGCGGCCAGCACGTCGACAAAGCTCTCTTCGGCCACGACTTCCAGACGGATGTCGGGATACGCGGCCAGAAAGCCGGGAACGATGGCAGGCAGCACCAGTTTGGCCGCGCTGAGCGGCACGTTGAGCCTGAGCGTGCCGGCCGGCTTGTCCCGAAAGCCGTTGACGGCGTCCAGCGCCGCTTCCACTTCGGTCAGGGCGGGCGCCAGCCGCGCCAGCAGCTCCTGGCCCGCCTGCGTCAGCGCCACCGACCGCGTCGTCCGGTTGAAAAGCCGTACGCCCAGCTGCGCCTCCAGGCGGCGCACGGTGTCGCTCAGCCTTGAGGCGCTGGTGCCTGCGGTTCGGGCCGCTTCACGAAAGCCCTGCGCGCGCGCCACCGCGACAAAGGCATTGAGGTCATCGAGGTCGGTCGCCATTGTTCACTTATCCGTACAACCCGTCCGGATTGTATTGGCTTATCAGGCAGCGCTGGAAGCTCTATCGTTTGCCCATTCCCACCCTCACCCCCCAATCAGGAACCCGACATGACCCAACTCGCAGACAGCGGCACCTACTCCCTCGGCGCACGGCAGGTTTATCGGCTTGGCTACGGCGCCATGCAGCTCGCCGGCCCGGGCGTCTTTGGTCCGCCAAAGGACCGCGATGCTGCGCTTGCCGTCCTGCGCGACGCCGTGGCGGCTGGCGTGAACCACATCGACACCAGCGATTTCTACGGCCCGCACATCACCAACCAGCTGATCCGGGAAGCGCTTGCCCCCTATTCCGACGATCTGGTGATCGTGACCAAGGTGGGCGCGGTGCGCGGCGACGATGCCTCGTGGAATCCCGCGTTCTCGGCCGAGCAACTGACGCGTGCGGTGCACGACAACCTGCGCAATCTGGGCCGCGACGTGCTGGACGTGGTCAATCTGCGCGCCATGTTCGACGTCCATGGCCCGGCGGAAGGCTCCATTGCCGAGCCGCTGTCCGTGCTGGCCGGCTTGCAGCAGCAAGGCCTGATTCGCCACATCGGGCTGAGCAACGTGACGGCCACGCAGGTGCAAGAGGGCCGCGGCATCTGCGAGATCGTCTGCGTGCAGAATCAGTACAACGTCGCCCACCGGGCCGACGATGCCCTGATCGACGCCCTGGCCCGCGAGGGAATCGCCTACGTGCCGTTCTTTCCGCTGGGCGGATTCAGCCCGTTGCAGTCGTCGATCCTGAACGATGCCGCGGCGCGGATCGGCGCGACGCCGATGCAGACGGCGCTGGCCTGGCTGCTGCGCCGCTCGCCGAACATTCTGCTGATTCCCGGCACGTCTTCGCCGAAGCACCTGAAGGAAAACCTGGCGGCCGCGTCGCTGTCGTTGCCGGATGACGTGGCCAAGGCGCTGGACGGCATCGCGGGCAGCAGAACGGCGTAAATCCCGGCCTGAATACCGGGCACGCTGGCGCCATCTGCCGGCGGCAATAAAAAAACCCGCCTGCATGAACGCAGGCGGGTTTGATCAATCGGAAAACCCCAGCGGCATCAAGCCGCCAGACGGCCCTCGATCTCGGTCTTGGTGGTGCGCAGTTCGTCGGGCAGGCCTTGCGACAGCTGGCCGAAGAGCTCATGGTGCAGCGCCAGTTCCTCGCGCCAGGCGTTCTCGTCCACCGACATGACCTGCTCGAACTTGTCCGGGCTGAATTCCAGGCCGGTCCAGTCGATGTCCTGGTAGCTGGGCGACACGCCAAACACTTGGTCCACGCCCTTGGACTGGCCGTCGATGCGGCCCAGCATCCAGCGCAGCACGCGCATGTTGTCGCCAAAGCCCGGCCAGACGAACTTGCCGTCCGGGCCCTTGCGGAACCAGTTCACGCAGTAGATGCGCGGCAGCGTCGCGCCGGCGGCTTCGAGCTGCTTGCCCAGCTTGAGCCAGTGGCCGAAGTAATCGCTCATGTTGTAGCCGCAGAACGGCAGCATGGCGAACGGGTCGCGGCGCACCACGCCTTGCTGGCCGGCGGCCGCGGCGGTGGTTTCCGAGCCCATCGTGGCGGCCATGTAGACGCCCTCGACCCAGTTGCGGGCCTCGGTGACGAGCGGCACGGTGGTGGAGCGGCGGCCGCCGAAGATGAAGGCGTCGATGACCACGCCCTTGGGGTTCTCCCATTCGGGGTCGATGGACGGGCACTGCGCGGCGGGCGCGGTGAAGCGCGCGTTCGGGTGCGCGGCTTTGCGGCCGGTTTCGCGCGCGATTTCGGGCGTCCAGTCCTTGCCCTGCCAGTCGACCAGGTGCGCCGGCGGCGTGCTGGTCATGCCTTCCCACCAGACGTCGCCGTCGTCGGTCAGCGCAACGTTGGTGAAGATGACGTTGGCCTTGAGCGTGGCCATGGCGTTGAAGTTGGTCTGCTCGCTGGTGCCGGGGGCCACGCCGAAATAGCCGGCCTCGGGGTTGATGGCGTGCAGGCGGCCGTCCGGGCCGGGCTTGATCCAGGCGATATCGTCGCCGATGGTGGTGACCTTCCAGCCGTCCATGCCTTGCGGCGGGATCAGCATGGCGAAATTGGTCTTGCCGCAGGCCGACGGGAAGGCGGCCGCAACGTGGTACTTGCGGCCCTTGGGCGAGGTCACGCCCAGGATCAGCATGTGTTCGGCCAGCCAGCCCTGGTCGCGGCCCATGGTGGACGCGATGCGCAGCGCGAAGCACTTCTTGCCCAAGAGCGCGTTGCCGCCGTAGCCGGAGCCGTAGCTCCAGATTTCGCGGGTCTTGGGGAAATGGACGATGTACTTGGTGGGATTGCACGGCCAGGCCACGTCGGCTTCGCCGGCGGCCAGCGGCTTGCCGACCGAGTGCAGGCACGGCACGAAGTCGCCGTCGGTGCCCAACACGTCATAGACCTGCTTGCCCATGCGCGTCATGATGCGCATGTTCACGGCCACGTACGGGCTGTCGGACAGTTCGACGCCGATGTGGGCGATGTCCGAACCCAGCGGGCCCATCGAGAACGGCACCACGTACAGCGTGCGGCCGCGCATGGCGCCGTCGAACAGGCCGTTGAGCGTGTCGCGCATTTCAGCGGGATCGGCCCAGTTGTTGGTGGGGCCGGCGTCTTCGGCGCGGTCGGAACAGATGAAGGTGCGGTCTTCGACCCGGGCCACGTCGGACGGATCGGACCACGCCAGATAGGAATTGGGGCGCTTGGCGGGGTTGAGCCGGCGCAGGGTGCCGGCCTGGACCATCTGCTCGCACAGGCGGTCGTACTCTTCTTGCGAGCCATCGCACCAGACCACGCGATCGGGCTTGGCCAGCGCGACAAAACTGGCGACCCAGTCGATCAGTCCGCGGTGCTTGACGTACGCGGGTACGTTCAAGGCTGCCAATCCCCCGTCCAAAGGCTTATTCATTGGGGCTATCTCCATACTATGGCTAAAGGTGATACGGCCCCAATTGAGGGGGCCGTATCCAGTTTGCGCAATCATACTTGCAGCGCCGGGCAGCCCGTCAACCCATCCACATGGGCGAGATTGTCACCGGGTGAGTCCGCTTAAACGGGGTATCCGGCGCGCAACTCCCTGCGAATAATCTTGCCGGTCGCGGTCGTGGGCAAACTGGTTACAAAGCGGATCGCGCGCGGGTATTCGTGGGCGGCCAGCCGGGTCCGGACATGCGCCTGCAGCGCCTTGACCAGCGCCTCGTCGCCCTCCACGCCCTCGTTCAGCACCACGAACGCCACCACGATTTCCGTACGTTCAGCATCCGGCATGCCCACCACCGCCGCCATGCGCACGGCGGGGTGGCCGATGAGGCAGTCTTCGATGGGTCCCGGGCCGATCCGGTAGCCGGCGCTAGTGATGACGTCGTCGTTGCGGCCCACGAAGCGGATGAACCCTTCCGCATCCCGTACGCCGACATCGCCGGTCAGGAGGTAATCGCCGGCAAATTTTTCCGCCGTGGCCTCCGGGTTTTTCCAGTAACCCAGGAACATGACCGGATCCGGGCGCAATACGCCGATGTTGCCCTCCTGTCCATCGGCCACTTCGGCTCCGTTGTCATCCACAATAGCGACCCGATGCCCGGGCGCCGCGCGGCCAATCGCGCCGATGCAGGGGTCGAACAGCGACGAGCACGAGGACACGATCATGTTGCATTCGGTCTGGCCGTAGAATTCGTTGATGGTCACGCCCAGCACGCGGCGGCCCCAGTCGATCAGTTCCGCGCCCAGCGATTCGCCGCCGCTGGCCACCGAGCGCAGCGCGCGCGGCCCGGCGTGATCCGGCCAGTCGCAGCCGCGCATCATCTTCAGCGCGGTCGGCGGCAGGAAGGTGTGCGTCACGCCGTGGCGCGCCATCAGTTCCAGTGCCGAGGCGCCGTCGAATTTTTCGAACCGCCGCGCCAGCACCGGCACGCCGTGGTGCCACGACGGCAGCAGCACGTCCAGCAGCCCGCCGATCCAGGCCCAGTCGGCCGGCGTCCACATCAGCACGGCGTTTTCGGGAAAGAACTCGTGCGACATCTCCACGCCCGGCAGGTGGCCGAGGAGCACGCGGTGCGCATGCAGCGCGCCCTTGGGCTTGCCGGTGGTGCCGGAGGTGTAGATGATGACGGCCGGGTCGTCGGCCGCCGTGGGGACCGGGTCGAAGGCGTCGGACTCGAGCGCCAGGCTTTGGTGGAACGGCAGCGCGTTGACCGCCGCGGTCCCGGCCGCATCGCCATCGATGCAAAAGATCACTTTCAGGTCGGGCAGGCTGTCGCGGATCTCCAGCAGCTTGCGGCAGCCTTCCGCGTCCGTGACGAGGGCCGACGCCCCGCTATTGGCCAGCCGGTACTGGATGGCGTCCACGCCAAACAACGTGAATAGCGGCACCGCCACCGCGCCCATCTTGTAGGCGGCGACGTGCGCGATGGCGGTTTCGGGCGCCTGCGGCAGGTAGATGGCGACGCGGTCGCCCCGCCGGATGCCGTAGCGCGCCAGACTGTTGGCGAATTGGTTGGACTGCGCCTTGATCTGATCGAACGTGTAGCGCGTCTGCGCCCCGTCGCTCTTTTCATAGATCAGGGCCAGCCGGCCGCTGCCGTCGGCCCATTTGTCGCACACGTCGACGCCAATGTTGTAGGCCGCGGGCACCTGCCACTGGAAGGCGGACACGACTTGCGCGTAGGAATCTGCTCTGTGCAGCATGGTTGTCTCTTGATAGTTATGGTTGTTGCCATGAAGGACCCGCGGCGGCGGCCGGATGCCTTGCGCCTTGCCACGAAGTTGACCGTCGCTCAATAATAGGCCCTCGCGCGGACGGCCAGACAGGCCGCCCGCCCCTTTTTCGCCTGTTGCCTGCATGGAAAAAAGCCCAGCTGTCCCAATGCGCCGTCCGCCGGCCAGCGCCAAGTCCGAACAACGCATCCGCGACATCCTGCGGGTCGCGCGCCAGGTGTTCTCCGAAGCGGGCTTTCACGCGGCCACCACCACCGAAATCGCGCAACGCCTGGGCGTGTCGGAAGCCACCGTCTTCACCTACTTTGGCGGCAAGCGCGAACTCTGCGTACGCGTCATTAGCGACTGGTACGACGAAATCATCGCGCGGGTGGAAGACCATCTTCCGCACATCCACGGCGCGCGCGCCCAGTTGCATTACCTGGTTCATACCCATTTGCGCCACCTGCTGGCCGAGGGCCCGGGGCTGTGCGCCTTCATTCTTTCCGAAGGGCGCGCGCGCAACGACGACTTTGGCGAGATCTACGCCGGCCTGCAGCGCCGCTACACCGCGCCGTTGATGCGCATCCTGGCCCAAGGCCAATCCGACGGCGACATCCGCCAGGACATGCCGCTGCGGTTGCTGCGCTCGGCGGTGTACGGGCCGATGGAGCACGTGCTGTGGGACGCGATGCGGCACCGTGCGGACGCGGGGGTGGAGGTGGACGTGGACGTTTCCGCCACGGCCGACCAGCTGGTTGGCTTCCTGTGGCAGGCCCTGCAGCCGCCGCGCCAGGACGCTCTGGCGCTGGCGCAGTTCCGGGGCGAAGTCCAGAACGCGCTGCATCGGCTTCAGTCTTCCGAAAACAGCG
This sequence comes from Achromobacter spanius, assembly GCF_002966795.1. Classification (GTDB taxonomy): domain Bacteria; phylum Pseudomonadota; class Gammaproteobacteria; order Burkholderiales; family Burkholderiaceae_B; genus Achromobacter; species Achromobacter spanius_D. Next base: position 2,277,856 of record NZ_CP023270.1, on the reverse strand, counting down.
ACGGCGGCACGTACTGAGGAAAGCCGTTGTAGGTCTCTCCGCGCTCGGCCGGTTGCAGACTCCACGAATGGCGCGCGTTCGGCACGCCGCCGTCCACCCGGATCACCGTGCCGTTGATGAACGCCGCCGCGGGCGACAGCAGGAAGACGACGGCCGCGGCCAGCTCGGCCTCGGTGCCGAAGCGCTGTAGCGGGACCTTGGTTTTCAGCTCGCGCAGCACGCCGCGGTAATGCTCGTCGTAGCTGTCCATGCCGCTGGAGGCAATCCAGCCCGGCGCCACGGCGTTCACGCGCACGCCGGCATAAGCCCATTCGCAGGCGGCGGTTTCCGTCAGGTTCCACACCCCCGCGCGCGCCGCGCCCGAATGCCCCATGCCCGGCATGCCGCCCCAGATGTCAGCCAGCATGTTGACGATGGCGCCGCCGTGCTGGCGCATGTGCTGCATGTAGATCTCGCGCGACACGAGGAAAGTGCCATGCAGGTTGTTCTGCACGACCGCGTTCCAGCCGTTCAGGCTGATGCGGTCCAGCGGCGCGGGAAACTGGCCGCCGGCGCAATTGAAAAGACCGTGAATGGCGCCGTGGGCGGCCAGTGCGTCGGCGACCGCGCCGCGCACGCCGGCTTCGTCGCGGATGTCGCAGGCGTGTTGGCTGATCCGCTCGGCGGCCTCGGGGTAAACGCGGGCGATTTCCTCGGCGGCCGTGCGCAACTTGTCGGGGTTGCGTCCCACCAGCGCCAGGCCGGCGCCCAGCGCCGCCAGCTCATGCGCGGTGCAACGGCCCAGGCCACTGCCGCCACCGGTCACCATGACCGTCTTGCCGTCGAACAATCCCGGCCGGAATACTGATGCGTAGCGCTGATCGGCGGCGCTGCTGCCCGCTTGCTGGTCCATGTCTCTCTCCGAATTTTTTGTTGAGGATAACTCAATCCGTTGAAAACAACCGTCGCGAAGTCGTACTTTTACCCATAGAATCAAGCGAACTGATCGGCTCATCTATTGAGCCACCATCAACAACACCGGAGACCGCGCATGACGCTGAACGCACCGCTGGACCTGGCCCTTGACGGCCCCCTCGCCCGCCTGACGCTGAACCGGCCGGACATGCGCAATGCGTTCGACGAGACGCTGATCGCCGCGCTGACGGCAGCGATCAAGACGGCCGTCGATGACCCCCAGGTGCGGGTCCTGCTGCTGACCGGCGCGGGTAAAGCCTTTTGCGCCGGCGGCGACCTGAACTGGATGCGCAAAATGGGCACGCTGACCGACGCGGACAATCGCAAGGACGCCACGCGGCTGGCGGACATGCTGCACGCGGTCTGGACCTGCCCGAAACCCATCGTCGCCTGCGTCAACGGCGATGCCTACGCGGGCGGCATGGGACTGGTGGCCGCGTGCGACATCGCGGTCGCGGCGGACAGCGCGCACTTCTGCCTGTCCGAAACCCGCCTGGGCCTGCTGCCCGCCACGATCAGCCCCTATGTGATCCGCGCGCTGGGCGAGCGCGCATCCAATCGCTATTTCCTGACCGCCGAACGCTTCGACGCCGCCACCGCGTTGCGGCTGGGGCTGGTGCACGAAGTGGTCCCGGCGGCGCAGGCGCTGGAGGCCGCCGAAGCGCTCTGCCGCACGCTGGGCGCGAACGGCCCGGGCGCCGTGCAGGCCAGCAAGCGGCTGGTGCGCGACTTCGCCGGCCGGCCGCTGGACGCCGCCTTGATCGCCGACTCGGTCGAACGCATTGCGGCCATCCGCAGCACCGAGGAAGCGCGCGAGGGCGTGACGGCTTTCCTGGAAAAGCGCGAGCCCGCCTGGCGCAGCACGACGTAAGCAGCGGGCGGGGACGCCGCGCCATTGATGCCATAATCCAGGGCGGATCTTTTGGAAGTCTCATGCCGCAAGCCACACCGCCCGCTTTTCCCCCGCTGAACGCCGAACGCCTCTGGTCGCGCGTCGACACCCTGTCCAAGTTCACCCTGCCCGACGTCCCCTGGACGCGCCGCGCCTTTTCGCCGCTGTTCGATGACGCGCGCGCCTGGCTGCGCGGCGAGTTCGAAGCCGCGGGCCTGACGACGCGCCTGGACGCGGGCGGCAACCTGGTCGGCACGCGGGCGGGACGCGATGCGTCGCGCAAGCCGATTTCCACCGGCTCGCACTGCGATACCGTCATGGCCGGCGGCCGCTTCGACGGCATCATCGGCGTGCTGGCGGGCATCGAGGTCGCGCACACGATGCAGGAACACGGCATCACGCTCGACCACCCCTTCGAAGTCATCGACTTCCTGTCCGAAGAACCCAGCGACTACGGCATTTCGTGCGTGGGCAGCCGCGCGCTGTGCGGCCAGCTCAGCGCCGGCATGCTGGACGCGCGCAATCCGCAGGGCGAGACGCTGGCGCAGGGCATTGCCCGCATCGGCGGCGACCCGTCGGCGCTGAACGCCCCGCTGCGCCGCGCGGGCGAAACCGCCGCCTTCGTCGAACTGCACATCGAACAAGGCCCCGTGCTGGAAAGCCGCCAGTTGCCGATCGGCGTCGTCACCAACATCGTCGGCATCCGCCGCGTGCAGATCGTGGTCGAGGGCCAGCCCGACCACGCCGGCACCACGCCCATGGACATCCGGCGCGACGCGCTGGTGGGCGCGGCGCGCATCATCGACGCCGCCAACCGCCAGGCCAGCGCCGCCAGCGGCAATCCGCATTACGTCGTCGCCACCGTCGGCCGGCTGACCATGACGCCCAACGCGGCCAACGCCGTGCCGGGCCGGGTCGAGATGACGCTGGAAATGCGCAGCGACAGCAACGCGGTGCTGGATACCTTTCCCGAAACCCTGATGGCCGGCGTGGCCGACGACCTGAAGGCGCTGCGCCTGACCGCCGGCTTCACGCAGCTCAGCCGCGCGCAGCCCACGGACTGTTCGCCGCTGGTCATGGACGCCGTCAAGGCGGCCGCCGACCAGTTGGGCTACGCGTCGATGCGGCTGCCCAGCGGCGCCGGCCACGACGCCGTATACATGGCGCCCACCGGTCCCATCGGCATGATCTTCATCCCCTGCCTGAACGGGCGCAGCCATTGCCCCGAAGAATGGATCGAACCCGCGCAACTGCTGGACGGCACCCGCGTGCTGTACCAGTCGGTGCTGGAACTGGACCGCGTGCTGCGCGGCGCTTGAGACGCACGATGGAACAGATAGAACTCAACGACAGCACCGCCGACCGCTTCCTGCTGGACGCGCGCGGCCTGTCGCTCATCGTTTTTCACAGCCGCACCTGCGGCACCTGCCGCGTGGCGCGCGAGCAGCTTCCCGCCGTGGAACTGCCGGTCGAGCGCATCTGCTGGATCGACGCCGGCGACAACCGCGGCCTGGTCGAGCGCTACGAGGTCTTCCACCTGCCCGCCATGTTCGTCGCCCGCGACGGCGCGTTCTACGGACCGGTGCAAGCCTCGCTGGCCGAGTGGGACCTGCGCCAGCAGATCGGCCTGGCGCTGGACAGCTACCCCGCCGAACTGCCGTGAGCGTCGCCGCCGCCAAACCGCTGCGCCTGCCGCTGGACACGCTGGCCACCGGCGCCATGCTGGCGCTGTGCGTGTGCTGGGGGTTCCAGCAGATCGCCATCAAGCTGGTCGCGGACGATATCGCGCCCATCATGCAGATCGGGCTGCGCTCGACCTTCGCGGCGCTGGTGCTGGCCGTGGTGGTGTGGCGCGCCGAGAAACAGCGCGCATTCACCGACGGCACGCTCGTGCCCGGCCTGATCGTGGGCCTGCTGTTTGCCGGCGAATTCCTGTTCGTCGCGCAAGGGCTGGTCTACACCACGGCCTCGCACATGTCGGTGTTCCTGTACACCGCGCCCATCTTCGCGGCGCTGGGCCTGCATTGGCTGCTGCCCGAAGAGCGTTTGAAGCCGTTGCAGTGGGTTGGCGTGGCGCTGGCCTTTTGCGGCATCGCGGTCGCATTCCTGGTCAAGGGCGGCCAGCCGTTGGCGCACGACGGCGCGCGCAACATGCTGCTGGGCGACGCGATGGGGTTGCTGGCCGGGCTGCTGTGGGGCGCCACGACGGTGGCGATCCGCAAGACATCGCTGTCCGAAGCCGCGCCGGCCAAGACGCTTTTCTATCAGATGGCCGTGGCCTCGGTGGGCCTGCTGGCCTTCGCGGCCGCCACCGACCATCAGGGCATCCGCTACACCCCGGCGGCCATGCTCAGCGTCGCCTTCCAGTCGGTCGTCGTCGCGCTGACCAGTTATCTGGTCTGGTTCTGGCTGCTGCGCCGGTATCTGGCGTCCCGCCTGTCCATCCTGTCGTTCATGACGCCGCTGTTCGGCGTCAGCTTCGGCGTGCTGATTCTTGATGAACCGCTGGATGCGGGCTTCGTGATCGGCGCGGTGATGGTGCTGGCGGGAATCACCCTGGTCAGCGGGGCCGAAATGGTGCGGGAACGGTTGCGCAAACGTCAGGCGCAGCGCGGTTCCCCTCATGGTTAACTCGGCTTTTTCCAGACGGCCCGGGCGGATATAACGGACTTTTGCCGCCGCCTGCCTGCCCGATCTGTGCGCAGGCCGTCGTTTCAACCCGGCGCGCGGCCTCGGCCTGGAGGTCACATGCAACCCTGGCACAGCGACAACCCCGCCCTGTCCCGCGCCTTCGCGCCGGTCTTCGACGAACGCGACGACGCGGATCTGCCCATCGAAGGCGCGCTGCCCCCCGGCCTGTCCGGCGTCTTCATGCGCAACGGACCCAATCCGCAATTCGAACCCAGCCCCGGCTACGCCTATCCCTTCGACGGCACGGGCATGGTCCACGCGCTCTACCTGGACGGCGGCCGCGCGCGCTACCGCAACCGCTGGGTGCTGACCGCCGAACTCCAGGAAGAACGAGACGCGGGCCACCGCATTTACAACCCGACGTTCGGCCCGCCGCCGTATGCCAACCTGGCCAACACCAACGTGCTGCGCCACGCCGGCCGCATCCACGCGCTGTACGAAGGCGGCTGCCCGTACGAACTGGACGACGCGCTGGGCACGGTCGGCGCCAACACGTTCCAGGGCAAGCTCACGGGCGCATTCTCCGCGCATCCCAAGATCGATCCGCTGACCGGCGAGATGCTGGCGATCAATTACGACCTCATGGCGGGCACGCTTGAGTACATGCGGTTGGACGCCACCGGCCGGGTAGACCGGCAGGTGGCGTTTGCATCGCCCTGGCCGGCGCTGGTTCACGATATCGGCCTGACCGCCACCCACGTGGTGGCGTTTGTGTGCCCGCTGGTGTTCGACTTCAGCCGCGGACCCGCGGCGCCCGGCTGGGAGCCGCAACGCGGCACGCAGGTGCTGCTGGTGCCGCGCGACTGTACCGACGCGGCGCAGATCCGGTGGATCGAAGCCGCCCCCTTCTTCAATTGGCACGTCGCCAATGCCTACGCGGACGGCAACGTGATCGAGGCGGTGCTGCCCTGGCACGATGGCTACGGGCCCACGTCGCGCAAGCGGCTTGAAATGCACCGGCTGCGCATCGATATGGCGAGCGGACGCGTGGACGACGAGACGCTGGACGACCAGCCCTGCGAGTTTGGCCGGGTCAACGACGCGTGGCTGGGCCGGCGCACGCGATTCTGTTATGCCGGGCTGCGCGATCCGCGTCCGGGCGAAACGCCGCAGCCTGGCGCCTTCGAGGCCTTTGCCCGCTACGACGTCGAGACGAATGAGAAGACCGTGTACCGCCTGCCCGCCGGACAGACCGCGTGCGAACCGGTGTTCGCCGCCGATCCCGCCGGCGCGGGCGAAGCGGACGGCTACATCCTGAGCTTCGTGCATGCGCAAGACGACGCGGGCGGCCGGTTCATCGTGCTGGACGCGCGCGACCTGGCTGCCGGGCCGGTCGCGCAGGTGCGCCTGCCGCGCCGCGTACCCGCCGGGCTGCACGGCTCGTGGATGCCGTCGCCGGCGGCCATTCGGGCTTAGGATCAGGCGCGCCGCTGACCCAGGTTCAGGACGATCAGCCCCGCCCCGGCCATCACGAAGGCGAAGCCCCACCAGTCCGCCGGGGCCGGCCGGTCGCCCACCAGCGCCATCGCGCCCAGCACACCCACGACCGGCACCATCAGCGTGGTCAGCGCGGCGACGGTGGCGCTGACGCGTTCGCTCAACACGAACCACAGCCAGTACGCGACCGCGGTGCCCAAAATGATGTGAAACGATAGCGCCCCCGCGACGCTGGCGGTCCACCCGTGCGTGGGAAACGATTCGCCCGCGATCAGCGCGCCGGCCAAGGCGCAGGCGGCGCCGACGACGAGCTGCCACGCCGTGATCACGATGCGGTTGCCCGCGACAGGCCAGCGCTTCAGATACACGGTGCCGGCCGCCCACCCGAAGGCCGCCACCAGCGGAAACACCAGCCCCTTCGCAGCGGCCACGTCGTTACCGCCGAATACCGCCTGCAGCACCGGCCAGGCCAGCACGGCGACGCCGCACGCGCCCAGCAGCAGCGCCAGGCCGCGCCGGCGATCCAGGCGTTCGCCCAGCACCAGCCACGCCAGCAGCGCCGACATCATCGGCATGGTGAAAGTCAGCACCGCCGCGCGCGACGTGCTGGTGCTGAGCTGCGCCCAGGCCACGGCCAGATTGAAGACGGCCACGGCCAGCACGCCGCCCACCGCAATACCCGGCCACGCGCTGCGCGGCGGCAAGAGCGGCAGCCGCTTGGCGCCTGCCAGCAGCAACAGCAGCAGCGCGCCGCTGCCCAAGCCAAGCACGCGCAAGGTGAACGGCGGGAAGATCGACAGAATGATCTTCACCGCCGGCCAGTTCAGGCCCCAGAACAGGGCCAATGCCACCGGGATCAGGCGCACGCCGCGTGGTCTCCCCCGGCGTTACGCCCCTGCTCAGCGGCGATCAGCGCCGCCAGCCCCTGACGCTGGTTGCCTTCGGCGTCGAAGTTGTCGGGGCTGAGCCAGCGCTCGTACGCGACGCGCAGCGCGGGCCATTCGCTGTCGATGATCGAGAACCACGCCGTGTCGCGGCTGCGGCCCTTGTAGACCGTGGCCTGCCGGAAGATGCCCTCAAAGGTGAAGCCCAGGCGCAGCGCGGCGGCGCGCGACGGCGCGTTCAGGCTGTCGCACTTCCATTCGTAGCGGCGGTAGCCCAGCTCGTCGAAGGCGCGGCGCATCAACAGGAACTGCGCCTCGGTGGCGATGCGGGTGCGCTTGAGCTGGCGCGAATACGACACGAAGCCGACCTCGATGACGCCGTTGGGTGCGTCGATGCGCATCAGCGCCAGCGTGCCGACGGCCCGGCCCGTGGCGAGATCGATGATGGCGTGGTGCATCGGGTCCGGGCTGTTCTGCGCGGCCTCGGCGAACGTCCTGTAGGCGGCTTCGTCGGCAAACGGCCCGACGCCCATGTAGGTCCAGTCGCTATCGTCGGGCGCTTGGCTGAACGCCTGGTACAGGTCTGCCGCGTGGCGCTCGGCCGAGAGCGGCTCCAGGCGGCAGTAGCGGCCAGGCGCGGGCTCGGCCGGCGGACGCGGACGGGTGGTCCAGCCGGGCAGCGCCGGGCCGATGGGTTGCTGCAAATCGTTGGTGCGGGGTTGCATGCGGGCGGTGCCTCGGGAATCGGTTCAGGGCCTCACGATATCGGAACCGTGGCATCATAAAAAGCGCCACGAACCTTGAATTTAATAGGGCCATGATCGAGACTTCCTTGCGCGATGCCGCCACTGCCCCGCTGCTGTCCAGTCCGCTGGCGCGCGGCCCCGGTTCGCTGCCGCGCCAGCGTCAGCTTATCCAGCGCCTCAAGCAGGCCATTCTTGCCGGCCAGCTTCCCGCAGGCGGCAAGCTGCCATCGTCGCGCGCGCTGTCCGAAGAACTGGATATCTCGCGCAATACGGTGCTGATCGCCTACGAGCAATTGACGGCCGAAGGCTACGTGATTGCCGACCGCCAGGGCACCCGCGTGGCGCCGCTGTCGGCCGCCGCCCGCAGCGCCGCGCGCGAGGCGGCTCCCCTCCCCGCGCAGCCGCCGGCCACGGCGCAACGCCTCACCCGCATCGTCTCCACGCGCTATACCCACGACGGCTCCCTGCCGATGACGCCCGGCACACCCGCGCTGACGCAGTTCCCGGTCAACGCGTGGCGCCGCGCGCAGGACCGGGCTCTGCAGGCGGCGCCCGCCACCGCGCTGGGCTACGGCCATCCGGCGGGCGAGCCCGCCTTGCGCGAGGCCATCGCCCAATACCTGCGCGTGTCGCGCGGGGTGCATTGCGACGCCTCGCGCATCGTCATCACCGAAGGTGCGCAGGGCGGACTGGCGTTGTGCGTGCAATTGCTGACCAATCCCGGCGACACCGCCTGGCTGGAAGACCCCGGTTACCGCGGCGCCAAGTCCGCGTTCCATGCGGGCGACCTGAACGTCGTGGCCATGCGGGTCGACGCCGACGGCATCGTCATCCCGGAAAGCGCCTGGACCCGCCAGCCGCCCCGGCTGATCCAGACGACGCCGTCGCACCAGTACCCGACCGGCGCGGTGCTGTCGCTGACCCGCCGGCTCGACCTGCTGGAACGCGCGCGCCGCGCGGGCGCGTGGATCATCGAAGACGACTACGACAGCGAATTCCGCCACCAGGGCGAACCGATCGCCGCCATGCAGGGGCTGCTGCCGGACGCGCCGGTGCTGTACGTGGGCACGTTCAGCAAGACCATGTTCCCCGCCCTGCGTCTGGGTTTTCTGGTGCTGCCCGAAGCCATCGCGCGCGAGGCCATGCCGTCCATCATCGAGATGCAGCGCGGCGGCCACCGGCTCGAGCAGCTCACCATGGCCGCCTTCATTGAAAACGGCCAGTTCTCGCGCCATCTGGGGCGCATGCGGCGTCTGTACCGCGAACGCCAGGCGGCGCTGCGCGAGGCGCTGGCCTTGCATCTGGGCATCGAGCACGAGGTCTTGGGCGGGCACTGCGGCCTGCACCTGACCGTGCGGCTGCCGCCGGCCTATGCCGATACGGCGATCGTGGCCGAGGCGCGCAAGCTGGGCATGAATCCCGGCGCGCTGTCGTCGTTTGCGCTGACGCCGCGCATTGAAGACAACGGCCTGGTGATCGGCTACGGCAACACGGGTGCGGAACGGTTTCCGGCACTGGTGCGGCGGCTGCGGGACGTGGCGCTGGCTGTGGCGAAATCGGGTTAGGACTGGGTTAGTCCACCAGCCCGCCCAGCACCAGCAGCGTCATGAACAGCCAGAACAGAAAGCCCAGAATGGACCGCCGCAGCAGCGCCTTGATCGCGCCCCACAGGAACATGAGGCCCAGCACCAGCAGCACCAGATTGAAGATCGACGGGCTCATGCCCATCGCGCCGGCCAGGCCGGCATAGAAATCCCCCAGCGCACCGCCCAAGCCGCCCAGCAGCCATTTGATCCCTGCAACGATGGCGCGCAGGCCCTCGCCAAGCATGCCGCCCAGCGTCGCGAAAAATCCGTCTTCGGCCGGCATCAGCGGCGCGTATCCACAAGCATGCGCACGGCCAGGCCGGCCAGCACGGTGCCCATCAGCCAACGCTGCACCACCATCCACAGCGGACGGCCCGCCAGGAAACCGGCAATGGAGCCGGCCATGATGGCGATCAGGGCGTTCACCGACAGGCTGATCACCACTTGCGTCATGCCCAGCGCCAGCGACTGGGTGAAGACGCTGCCGTGGTCGGGCTGGATGAATTGCGGCAGCAGCGACACGTACATGACGGCGATCTTGGGATTGAGCAGATTGGTCAAGAGGCCCATCGTGAACAACTGCCGCGGGCTGCTCTTGGGCAGGTCATGCACCTGGAATGGCGAGCGGCCGCCCGGCCGGATCGCCTGCCACGCCATGTACAGCAGGTAAAGCGCCCCTCCGATGCGCAGCGCGTCGTAGGCATAGGGCACCGCCATCAGCAAGGCGGTGATGCCGAACGCGGCACAGGCGACATAGAAGATGAATCCCACCGCCACGCCGCCCAGCGAAATCAGGCCGGCCTGCGGCCCTTGCGAGATGGAGCGCGACACCAGGTAGATCATGTTGGGCCCGGGCGTGAGCACCATGCCCAGCGCTACCAGGGCGAAAGTCAGCAGATGTGTCAGGTCAGGCATGGGGAGCCGGCGCGTGCCGGTCAGAAGTCGGGTCGTGACTGCACACCTTAGCCCAAAACTGTACCGGAACAGCGGAAATTTCGGGCGGGGTTGGCGGCTCGTCGCGCCGGCGATACAGTGGACCGCTCGACCCTTCCCGTGGAGCGCAGCCCATGCCGAAACGTCATCCGTCCCCGGCAGACCGCCCCGCCGCCATCCGCGTTGGCATCGGCGGCTGGACCTTCGAGCCATGGCGCGGCGTCTTCTATCCCGACGACTTGCCGCATGCGCGCGAGCTGGAATACGCCAGCCGGCAGGTCACGGCCATCGAGATCAACGGCACCTACTACGGCACGCAGAAGCCCGCCACCTTCGCCAAGTGGCGCGACGAGACGCCCGACGATTTCGTGTTTTCTTTGAAGGCATCGCGCTATTCGACCAACCGCCGCGAGCTGGCGGGCGCCAAGGAGTCGATTGATCGCTTCGTGAACAGCGGCATCGCCGAGCTGGGTCCGAAGCTGGGGCCCATCGTGTGGCAGTTCGCGCCGACCAAGCAGTTTGACGCCAAGGATTTTGGCGCCTTCCTGGAATTGCTGCCGGACAAGGTAGACGGTCTGCCGTTGCGGCACGCGCTGGACGTGCGCCATCCCAGCTTTGCCTGCGAGGAATACGTGGCCCTTGCGCGCCGCCACCGCGCGGCGACCGTGTACACCGATAGCGACGAGTTTCCCGCTATTGCCGACCGGACGGCGGACTTCGTCTACGCGCGGCTGATGCGCGGCAGCACGGCTTACAAGGCCGGCTACGCGCCCAAGGCGCTGGACGCCTGGGCGGAGCGGTTGCGGGTCTGGGCTCGCGGCGACGATCCGGACGACCTGCCCCTGGTGGGCAAACCGGGCGCCGGGAAAAAGGCGCAGGACGTCTTCGCGTACTTCATCAATGGCGCAAAAGAACGCGCGCCGGCAGCGGCGCGCGCCATGATCGAACGCCTGTAGCAACCGGCGGTTTTATTCCGCGACAGGCGTGCGCATCGTCACGAACTCTTCGGCCGCCGTGGGATGGATGCCGATGGTGTCGTCGAACACCGCCTTGGTCGCGCCGGCCTTCAGCGCCACGGCCAGACCCTGCACGATCTCGCCCGCCTCCGGGCCCACCATGTGCACGCCCAGCACGCGATCGGTCTGCGCGTCGACGATCACCTTCATCAGCGTGCGCTCCTGCGACTCGGTCAGCGTGAGCTTCATGGGCCGGAAGCGGCTTTCGAAGAGCTGCACCTCGTAGCCGGCTTCGCGCGCTTCCTCGGTGGTCAGGCCGACCGTGCCGATGTTGGGCAGGCTGAACACCGCGGTGGGGATCAGCTTGTAGTCGACCTTGCGGTATTCGTTCGGGCGGAACAGACGGCGCGCCACCGCCATGCCTTCGGCCAGCGCCACGGGCGTCAGCGGCACGCGGCCGATCACGTCGCCAAGGGCCAGGATGGACGGCTCCGCGGTGCGGTATTCGTCATCGACCTCGATGAAGCCGTCTTCGCGCAGCTTCACGCCGGTGTTTTCCAGCCCCAGGTTGTCCAGCATCGGACGGCGGCCAGTGGCGTAGAACACGCAATCGGTCTCGATGACGGATCCATCCTTGCAGGTGGCGGCCAGCGATCCGTCCGCGCGCTTGTCGATGCGCGCAACCTCGGTGTTCATGCGCAGGTCGATGCCCTTTTTGACCAATTCATCGCGCAGGTGCTCGCGCACGCCCAGGTCAAAGCCGCGCAGGAACAGCGGTCCGCGATACGACTGAACCGTCTGCGCCCCCATGCCGTTGAAGATGGACGCAAACTCCACGGCGATGTAACCGCCGCCCACGACCAGCACGCGGCGCGGCAGGTCCTTCAGGAAGAAGGCCTCGTTGGAGGTGATGGCGAGTTCCTTGCCCGGAATGTCGGGCACCTGCGGCCAGCCGCCGGTCGCCACCAGGATGTGTTCGGCGCTGTAGGTCTTGCCGTTGATTTCAACCTTGTGCGGATCGACGATGCGCGCGTGGCCTTCCAGCAACGTCACGCCGCTGTTGACCAGCAGGTTGCGGTAGATGCCGTTCAGGCGTTCGATTTCGCGGTTCTTGTTGGCGATCAGCGTGGGCCAGTCAAATTTGGGCGCATCCGCCGACCAGCCGAAGCCGTGCGCCTGCTCGAAGTCTTCGCTGTAGTGCGCGCCGTAAACCAGCAGCTTCTTGGGCACGCAGCCCACATTCACACACGTGCCTCCCAGGTAGCGGCTTTCCGCCACCGCCACGCGCGCGCCGAAACTGGCGGAAAAGCGGGCCGCGCGTACGCCGCCCGAGCCCGCGCCGATCACAAACAGGTCAAAGTCAAATGCCATGGAGTTTCCTTCGCGCGGCCTCGCGGCCGGCGTTCACTGTCCGGGAAAGCTGTATTTAACACCACTGCGGGGTGGGCTGCGGGGCAAGCCATGCCGGTTTCGCGGCCGAGGGGGCCACGCGGATGCGGCCGCCTGGCCGGCCCCGGTGTTCACGCCACCACGGTTGAGATACATTGGCCGCAGCCGGCCCCGCGCGCCGGCCCTTCAAACGGAGTTCCTTCCATGTCGCTCGAAACCTGGCTGGCCTTCCTGGGTGCTTCCGCCCTGCTCGTCATGCTGCCCGGCCCCACCATCCTCACCGTCATCAGCTATTCGCTTACGCACGGCAAGCGCGCCCGCCTGCCGCTGGTGCTGGCCGTGGCGCTGGGCGATTCCACCGCCTTGGTGCTTTCGCTGCTGGGCTTGGGCGCGCTGCTGGCCGCGTCCGCGTTCTGGTTCACGGTGGTCAAGACCGTTGGCGGCCTGTACCTGCTGTATCTCGGTTACCGGCTGCTGCGCGCCGGCGTGTCGCCCGCCACGCTGCCCGTCGCAACGGCGGCGGGTTCGCGCTGGAAGCTGTTTGCCAACACCTACCTGGTGACCGCATTGAACCCGAAGGGCATGATCTTCTTCGTGGCCTTTTTGCCGCAGTTCATTGATCCGGCGGGAGATGTGACGCGACAGCTCTGGATGCTGTCGGCCACCTTTGTCGCTTGCGCCGGCATCAACGCCACGGCCTACGCAGTCTTCGCGGGCTCGGCCCGGCGCATGCTGGCGTCGCCCCGCGCGCAACGCGGCTTCAATCTGGGCGGCGGCGCGCTGCTATCGGCCGCCGGCGTGTGGGCCTTGCTGGCCCGGCGCGCGTAGCGCGGCGAAAAGTGCGGCTGGGCATCCCACCCGCGTCAGTCCGCACCTCGCCAGGTTGCGCGTTACTTTGCAGCAGCCATCATGTATTCCACGGCGGCACGCAGCGTGGCGTCGTCTGCGGCCGAGCCGCCGCGCGGCGGCATGGCGCCCTTGCCTTTCAGCACGGTGACCATCAGCGCGTCCGTGCCCTGCGCCAGGAATGGCGTCCAGGCCACCTTGTCGCCCAGCTTGGGGGCATTGGCCACGCCGCTGGCATGGCACACGACACAGGCGGACTTGTAGAGCTTTTCGCCGGCGGGGTTCACGGCGGCAACGGTGTCGGCCGCGGCATGCTGGACGGGCAGGCCCGTCAGCGCAAGGGCAAACAAGAGTCGAGCAAATTTGGGCATGGCGGAGATTCCAGGCTTGATGGTGGGAACAGGTAGGATCAACGCGGCAAGACGCGCCATGCGCGTCTTGCCGTCCGGCCATTACTGCGGGATGGGACCCGGCGCCTTGATCTGCTTCATCAGGTCGTCGTTCCATTTGCCCTCGACCTTGATGTGCCCGGCCGCGCCCAGCTCAAAGGCTTCGATCAGGTTGTGGTTCAGGTAGGCGTACACGCCAGGCTGCTTGAACGTGTACAGCGCCGCGCCCGCGGAACCGCCGCGGATGAACCAGGTTTCCAGGTCTTTTTCAGGCGGGTTGTTGAACTTGCCGGTTTCCCAGACCCAGTCGCCGTGGCCACCGATCAGGTGCGGGCGCGTGTCGCGGTTGGCTTGCGAATGGATCAGCAGCACGGTTTCACCGACCTTGGCGGTGAGCGCGTTGTCGCCGGTAAGCGCGCCGACCTTGCCGTTGAAGACGATGTGCGACGGGGTCAGCTTGCGCATGACTTCCACCGTATCGCCATAGCTTTCGGCGAGGGTCGCGTAGTCCTTGTACTTGCCGTTGGCGTCCTTGGGGATGTACAGGTCGAACTCGCCGATCGTGTAGGCGCGGTCGTACTTGAGCGGCTTGCCCTGCGGGTCCTTCAGGCCTTCGCGCGGCAGCACCATGATCGTGCCGCTCATGCCGGACACCACGTGCCACGGCACCATGCCTTCAGGGGCACAGTGATAGACGAAGGTGCCGGCGCGGTCGGCCTTGAAGCGCAGCGTGGCCTGTTCGCCGGGGTTCACGTTGGTGAGCTTGGCGCCGCCCAGCGCACCCGTCGCCGCGTGGAAGTCGACGTTGTGCGGCATTGCGTTGGTCTTGGGATTGACCAGGGTCAATTCCACGTAGTCGCCCTCGTGCACGACCATCGTGGGGCCGGGCATGGATCCGTTGAAAGTCATGGCCTGCAGCGTGGTGCCCTTGCCGTCGATGACCATCTTCTTTTCTTCGATGGTCATGGTGAATTCAACGACCTTGGGGCCCGACTTGGCCACCTGCTCATGCGGGTGAACCATGGGCGGGGCAACCAGCGTGACCTTGGCGCGCGGCAGCTTGTCGGCATTCTGGGCGGAAGCCAGACCGCCTGCCATCGTGAACATCAGGGCAGCGGCAAGCAAGGTGGGGCGCAACGCGTTCATGTGCAACTCCTCTTTCGGTTTCTTCAAAGCCGAGTCTGTCGGCACCTCCATTGAAGAACCGCGAGCGATCGCGTTCTTTGCTGTAGCGCAAATTCGGGATAACCCTGCGGTCGCCCGCACGTTGTCAGGCTGCCCCCCCAGGTGTCACCATCGACGCGTGGAAAATTTCACCACGCCCATAAGCGGACCGCCATGCCATCGCCTTTATGCCATGCCTTGCTCCGAAACCTGGATCTGTTCAGGCCGTTGTCCGATTTGCAGCTTGACGTCGCGCTGAAGGACGCCGTTCCCTGCCGGCTTGAGGCCGGCGAAGCCGCGTACCGCCAGGGTGCGGAAGGTGACCATTTCTTCGTGCTGCTGCACGGCTGCCTCAAGGTCACACAAATTACATCGGAAGGCGACCAAGTTGTCGTGAGATATGTCAACCCGGGCGATATGTTTGGCCTGGCGTGCGCCATGCGGCAGTCCTGTTACCCGGCCAGCGTGCTGGCCGTACAGGAAAGCGTGTGCCTGGCGTGGCCGGCGGCAGCCTGGGAAGGATTCATGGCCAGCCATCCGCAGTTGGGCGCGATCGCGCTGCAGACCATGGGGCAGCGGCTGCAGGACGCGCACGTGCGCATTCAGGAACTCTCCACCGACGAGGTCGAGCAACGCGTGGCGCGCGCCATCCTGCGGCTGGTGCAGCAATCCGGACAGCCCACGCACGATGGCATCGGCATCGGCTTTCCCATCACCCGCCAGGACGTCGCCGAAATGACCGGCACCACGCTGCACACGGTCAGCCGGCTGCTCAGTGATTGGAAGCAACGCGGCATCGTCAGCAGCGGCCGCAAGCGCATCGTGCTGCGGTCGCCAGCGGCCCTGGCCCGCCTGTCCGAAAACGCGCAGCCCGCCATGGACTGCGCGTCCTGCCTGTCGTGCCGCAGCGGCTCGCCGGCCACGGATGCGGACGCTGGCGATGCCGACCGGAAACGCTCCGCCGCCGACCGCGCGGCCGCCGAACTGGCCGCGCACTAGCGTTGACGGGGCACGCGCGGCCCTACCCCTCTTCCAGCACCAGGCGCACTCCCAGGTTCGCGGGCGGCACGCCGACCGAACAGGCCCCGCTCTTGGGGTCGCGGATGAAATCAGGCAGATACGCGATGTGCCGTCCGGCCGCGACGCGGATGCCGCAGTTGCGGCTGAGGTCGGCGTCTTCCGGCGACTCCGCCCCCGTTCCCGCGTCCAGCACGCGGCGCGAGTGGCAGTCCGAGGTCCAGTCCCACACGCTGCCCGCCATGTCTTTCAGGCCCGCCGCATTGGCGCCGTACTGGCCGAACGGCCGCACCGCGGTTTCGGCGCCCTGCCCGCTGCGGCGGCTTTCCTGTTCGTATTCCGCCAGCCAGCGCTGCGCGGGGTCGTTGGGATCCTGGTTGTTGTCCTGCAATGCCGCGGGCGGCGCTTCTTCGCGATAGGCTTCGCCCGCGGCGTAGATCCATTCGGCGTAGCGCGGCAAGCGATAGCGCTGGCCCGTGGAGCCCGACAGCCACGCCGCGTAGGCCGAGGCATCCGACCAGCTGATGCCGGTGGCGGGCAGATCCGGAGAATTGTCCTTGCGGTGTTCCGCGTCCAGCGGTTTGCAGGCGCCGGCGGCGACGCACGCCGCGTATTCCGCCTGGCTGACTTGCCGCGTCATGATCGCGACGCCACGTGTATGCCGCGTGGTGACGGGCGCAGGCGTGACGGGATACCCGTTGCGCAAGGCGTCGCCGGGCGGCTGATGGGTGACCTCGCCGGGCGGCAGCCGCGTGAGTTCCGGCAATGCAAAGCGGGCCCGGTCTGCGGGCCCGCAAGCGGTCAACAACAATGAAATGGCGGCGGCGATCGGCAGGAAGCTCATGCGGAGTTTCTCCGAAGCGCCCGCGCCGAACCGGCGCAGGCTTGGCTTCCATTGGACCGGGAGGCCGCCTTCGCAACGTTGCGCTGGCGCAAAGTCGCGAAGGTGCCTGGATCAGCCGCGCGCGGCCTTGGGCGTCAGCCGAGGTTCGACCAGCGCGGGCTTGCTGCTGAGCAGGCCCAGGATCACTTGCATGACCATGGCCAGCGCACCCAGCAGGAACACCACGTCGCCGAAGGTGCGGCCCCAGCGCAGGGTCTTGAGCAGGTCCTGCTGCATGAAGGCTTCGCTGCGGGCGTACCACATGCCTTCGCTGACGCTGGCATGGAACTGGATCAGGCCTACTGGCAACAGGCTGGTGAAAATCATCAGCACCAGACCGATGTTCATGCCCCAGAACGCCAGCTTCATCAGGCCCGGGTTCAACGCGTATTGCGGACGGATGTAGCGCAGCACGAGCAGCGTGAAGCCCAGCGCCAGGAATCCGTACACCCCGAACAGCGCGGCATGCGCGTGCACCGGCGTGGTGTTCAGGCCCTGGATGTAATACAGCGAGATCGGCGGGTTGATCATGAAGCCGAAGACGCCCGCGCCCAGCATGTTCCAGAAGGCCACGGCCACAAAGCACATCAGCGGCCACTTAAGGTTGTCCATCCAGGCAGCGCGGGTCTTCAGGCGCCAGTTTTCCCAGGCTTCGTAGCCCAGCACGATCAGCGGCACCACTTCCAGCGCCGAGAAGCTGGCGCCGACTGCCATCACGGGCGTGGTCGTGCCCGCGAAGTACAGGTGGTGGAACGTGCCGGGAATGCCGCCCAGCATGAAGAGCGAGGCCGAGGCCAGGCTGGCGGTCGTGGCCATGCGGCGCGACACCAGACCGAGGGTGGAGAAGATGAAGGCCAGCGCCGTGGTGGCGAACACTTCGAAGAAGCCTTCGACCCACAGGTGGACGATCCACCAGCGCCAGTACTCCATGATCGTCAGGTGGGTGCGTTCGCCGTAGAAGAAACCGGCGCCGTAGAAGAGACCAATGGCGCCGACGGAAGCCGTCAGCAGCGCCAGCAGGTTCTTGTCGCCGCCCGGCGTGCGCAGCGCAGGCACGATGCCGCGCAGCATCAGCACCAGCCAGAAGCAGATGCCCGCAAACTTGCCGATCTGCCACAGGCGGCCCAGGTCGACGTATTCATAGCCTTGGTGGCCCAGCCAGAAATTCAGCTCGGGCGGCATGATCTGCGCGATGGCCAGGTAGTTGCCGGCAAACGAACCGACCACGACCAGCACCAGCGCCCAGAACAGGATGTCGACGCCGACCTTCTGGAACTTGGGATCGCGTCCGCCGTTGATCAGCGGGGCAAGGAACAGGCCGGCAGCCAGAAAGCCCGTTGCGATCCAGAACAGGGCGCTTTGAATATGCCAGGTGCGCACCAGCGAATACGGGAACCACTGCGAGACGTCGATGCCATAGAACTTCTGTCCTTCAACGGTGTAGTGCGCGGTGAAACCGCCCAGCAGCACCTGGAAGCCGAACAGCGCCACGACCAGGAACAGGTACTTGCCCAGGGCGCGCTGCGAAGGCGTCAGGGCAAAGGCGGTGAGCGGATCGCGCGCGGGCGCTTGCGGCTCTTCTTCTTCCTGGCCACGCATGAAGGCCCAGGCCCAGACCAGGAAGCCGATGCCCGCCAGCAGCACGACGACGCTGATGATGGACCACATGACGTTTTCAGCGCTGGGCTGGTTGCCGATCAGCGGTTCGTGCGGCCAGTTGTTGGTGTAGGTGACCGGCATGCCTTCGCGTTCGGTGGCCGCGGCCCAGGCGGTCCAGAAGAAGAAATGCGTCAGCTGCGTGCGGCGCTTGGCGTCGGGCAGCGTGTTTTCCTTCATGGCGAAGCTCTCGCGGCTGCCGTGCAGGGCGGGCGCGTCGGAGAACAGCTGGTCGTAGTAGGCTGCCGTCTGCTCGATGGCCTTCGCACGGCGCGGCGTGATGGTCAGCGTGTCGGTCGCGGCGTCGCTGCGATTGGCGCGGTATTCGGCCTTGAGCGATTCGCGCAACGCGGCCTGCTGCGGCGCGGGCAGTTGGGCGTAGGCCTGGCCGTGCTCGTCGCGCGCGGCCAGGTCCAGCCAGGCGGTCAGTTCGCGGTGCAGCCAGTCGGCCGTCCAGTCGGGCGCCTGGTACGCGCCGTGGCCCCAGATCGAGCCAAGCTGCATGCCGCCCACGGATTGCCAGGCGGTCTGCCCGTCCAGGATGTCTTCGCGGCCGAACAGCGCGCGGCCATCGGACGTCACCACCTGCCCGGGAATGGGCGGCGCCTGGCGGTAGACCTCGCCGCCGTAGAAGCCGAGCAGCGCAAATGTGATCGCCACCACGGCGATCAACGTGAACCATAATTTCCGATACGGACCCATGATGGGAACGCCCTCCTGTGTTGCGGTTGGTTGGGTACGTGTCCTCATGCGAAATTCGTGCCAGAAAAAAAGCACACTGAATCAATATGTTGGATTTAGCGTGGTGTTTTTTACTGTTGGCCGTACGGGTAGAAATCACCGCCACAGGGTGAATTTGACCCTGCAATACCGCAATAGCCACCGCCCCTACAATCGATCGCGACTGACCTGTTCCCCTGCCGTCCTGCTGGCCGGCCCCTGAAGAAGGAATCGACTGGATGAACGCCACGCCGCTGCACATCGGCATCGTCGCTTGCTCCGCCGAGGGCGCCGCGCTCTGCTACCGCACCTTGTGCGCCGAAGGCGCGCAGCGCATGGGCCCGCATGCGCATCCCGAGATTTCGCTGCACACCCATTCGCTGGCGGATTACGTCGCCTGCCTGGACGCCCGCGACCTGGACGGCGTGGCTGCCCTGATGCTGTCGTCGGCGAACAAGCTGGCCCGCGCCGGCGCGGATTTCCTGATCTGCCCGGACAACACCATCCACCAGGCGCTGGACCGCGTCGTGGCGGACTCGCCGCGGCCGTGGCTGCACATTGCGCAGGAGGTCGCCGCCGTGGCCGCGACGCGCGGTTACCGGCGGGTCGGCATCCTGGGCACGCACTGGCTGGTGGACAGCGATGTCTACCCCGCAGCCCTAGGCGCTCGCGGCCTGGACTACGCGCGGCCGCCGCAGGACGACCGCCTGCTGCTGGGCCGCATCATCATGGACGAGCTGGTCTATGGGGTGGTCAAGCCCGCGTCGGTGGCGCAATTGCAAGGCATCGTCGAACGCCAGAAAGCCGACGGCTGTGACGCGGTCGTGCTGGGCTGCACGGAACTGCCGCTGGTGCTGAACGACGGCAACTGCGCCCTGCCCACGCTGGACTCGACCCGCCTTCTGGCGCGCGCTGCGCTAGACCGCGCGCTTGCAGACCACCGTTGACCTTGCGCGGGGCGGCACAGCGCCCGATTCCCGTCAGATCTGGTCCAGCCCGTACTGCCGCAACCGGGCCAGCTCCAGCACCTTGATCTGGTTGTAGGCCAGCGCCAGGATTCCTTGGTCGGCCAGCGTCTGCAGCGCCTGATTGACCCGCTGGCGCGACAGGCCGGTCAGGTAGCCCAGCTCTTCCTGCGAAATCGCCAGGGTCAGGTCGGTGGAGGGATACAGCTGCGGATTGAAGAGCTGCGCCAGCGATTGCGCCACGCGCGCGTCGGCATCGAGCAAACGGTGGTTCTGGATGGACGCGATGAACTCGCCCATGCGGTCGTTCAACTGACCGATGACAAAGTGCGAAAACGGCAGGCTTGCCGACAGCAGCGCGTGGAACGTTGCGGTGGGCACCAGCATCACCAGCGATGGCTGGATTGCGACCACATCGTATTTGCGCAGCTCGCGCTTGATGACGCTGCCCTCTCCGAACCACCCGCCCGGCGGCACGCCGGAGAACGTGCAACTGCGGCCGGACTCGTTATAGATCGCCAGCTTGAGCAGCCCGCGGCTCACCCCCAGCCAGTAGTCCGACGGCGCATTGCGCCGCGCGATCCACGCCCCGCTGCCGACGTGTTCCGCGCGCGAGGTCGCCAGCACCAGGTCCTGGTGCCGCGAATCCAGCGCACCGAACCACGGGCAGGCGCCAAACAGCGCCGGCAGTTCGTCTGAGGAAACTGTGTTTGAAACATCGGACATGGGAAGAACCGTGTAAAACTTGGGGATTGCGCCGCCGGCCGGTGGTCTGTCATGCAGGCGACAGACGCCATTTTCCGGCCGGCCATAAGCTAGGGCAAGCGACGGGGATCAAACCCCGCGGACCTGGATAAGGGGCCACCCTGCCCCATTGGAGACAAGCATGACCGGCATGTTCGATCACGGCCTCGCGCGCCGCGAAGCCAATCACGAAGCCCTGACCCCCGTGGATTTCATCGGCCGCGCGGCGCAGGTCTATGGCCAGAAGCTGGCCGTCGTCCACGGCAAGATCCGCCGCACCTGGGCGCAAACGTATGAGCGCGCCCAGCGCCTGGCCGGCGCCCTGGCGCAGGCCGGCATCCAGCGCGGCGACACGGTTGCCGTGATGCTGCCCAACATTCCCGCCATGGTCGAAGCCCACTTCGGCGTGCCCATGCTGGGCGCCGTGCTGAATACGCTGAACACGCGGCTGGACGCGCCCAGCGTGCTGTTCATGCTGGGCCACGGCGAAGCCCGCGCGCTCATCATCGACACCGAATACGCCGACGTCGCGCAGCGCGCCCGCGCGGAATTTCCGCACCTGAAGATCGTCTCGGTGCACGATCTGGACGGCGCCCCTGCCACGCTGCCGGGCGCCGCCGATTACGAAGACTTTCTGGCCGCCGCGCCCGCCACCTACGACTGGAAGCCGCCCGCCGACGAATGGGACGCCATCGCGCTGAACTACACGTCCGGCACCACGGGCGACCCGAAGGGCGTGGTCTATCACTACCGTGGCGCGTACCTGAACGCGGTCAGCAACATCCTCGAATGGGACATGCCCAAGCATCCCGTCTACCTGTGGACGCTGCCGCTCTTTCATTGCAACGGCTGGTGCTTTGCCTGGACCATCGCGGCGCGGGCGGGCGTGAACGTGTGCCTGCGCAAGTTCGATCCCAAGACGGTGTTCGACCTGATCCGCGACGAAGGCGTCACCCACTACTGCGGCGCGCCCATCGTGCAGAGCGCGCTGGCCAACGCGCCGGCTGAGCTGCGCGCGGGCATCACGCATACCGTGCGCACCATGGTGGCGGGCGCCGCGCCCGCGCCGGCGGTGATCGACAAGATGCGGGAAATCGGCTTTGAGCTGACCCACGTGTATGGCCTGACCGAAGTTTATGGCCCGGCCGCCGTCTGCGCGCATCAGGACGCGTGGGACGCGCTGGACCCCGAACGCCGCGCGCTGCTCACCGCGCGCCAGGGCGTGCGCTATCACCTGCAGGCCGGCGTGTCGGTGCGCAACCCTGAAACCATGGCCGAAGTGCCGCGCGATGAGGAAACCATCGGCGAGGTTATGTTCCGCGGCAACATCTGCATGAAGGGCTATTTGAAGAACGCCCGTGCTACCGAGGACGCCTTTGCCGGCGGCTGGTTCCACACCGGCGACCTGGGCGTGATGACGGCCGACGGCTATGTCCGCATCAAGGACCGCAGCAAGGACATCATCATCTCGGGCGGCGAAAACATCTCCAGCATCGAGGTCGAGGACGCGCTGTACCGGCATCCCGCCGTGGCGGCCGTGGCCGTGGTGGCCATGCCCGACCCCAAATGGGGCGAGACGCCCTGCGCCTTCGTCGAGCTCAAGCCCGGCTGCACCGCCACCGCCGAGGAAATCATCGCGCACTGCAGGATGTTTTTGTCCGGCTTCAAGGTGCCGCGCGCGGTACGCTTCGGTGACCTGCCCAAGACGTCCACCGGCAAGATCCAGAAATTTGAATTGCGCGCCGCGGTCGGCGCCACGTCGGCGATCGACGTGGCCAACCCCGGCAAGCCTGTCTGATCCATTTACCGATAAAACCAGGAGCGCCAACGCCATGACGTACCAAGCCCCCGTGAAAGACATGCTGTTCGTGTTGAACCATCTGGCCGGCCTGCCGCAAGTGGCGGCCCTGCCCGGGTTCGAGGAGGCCACGCCCGACACCGCGCAAGCCGTGCTGGAAGAATCCGCCCATTTCGCCGCCGAGGTCCTGGCGCCGCTGAACCACCCGGCGGACAAGGCGCCCAGCACCTGGCACGACGGCGCGGTCACCACCGCCCCCGGCTTCAAGCAGGCCTTCCGCCAATATGCAGACGCGGGCTGGCAGGGTCTGTCCCACCCCGTCGAGTACGGCGGCCAGGGGCTGCCCGGCCTGATCGGCTCGCCCTGCTCTGAAATGCTGAACGCCGCGAACCTGTCGTTCGCGCTGTGCCCGCTGCTGACCAACGGCGCCATCGAGGCCCTGATGACGGCCGGCTCCCCCCAGCTGCGCGAGCGCTTCATCGGCCCCATGATCTCCGGCCAATGGACCGGCACCATGAACCTGACCGAGCCGCAGGCCGGCTCGGACCTTTCCATGGTGCGCACGCGCGCCCAGCCGATGGGCGACGGCACGTATCGCCTGTCCGGCACCAAGATCTTCATCACCTATGGCGAGCACGACCTTGCCGAGAACATCCTGCATCTGGTGCTGGCCCGCCTGCCCGATGCGCCCGACGGCGTGAAGGGCATTTCGCTTTTCCTGGTGCCCAAGTTCGTGGTCAATGAAGACGGCTCGCTGGGCGCGCGCAACGATGTGGCCTGCGTGTCCATCGAGCACAAGCTGGGCATCAAGGCCAGCCCCACGTGCACGCTGCAATTCGGCGACGCCGGCGGCGCGCTGGGTTACCTGGTCGGCCAGGAAAACCGTGGCCTGGACGCCATGTTCATCATGATGAACGCCGCCCGTTACGCGGTGGGCGTGCAGGGCATCGCCATTGCCGACCGCGCCTACCAGCACGCGCTGGGCTACGCCGCCGAGCGCGTGCAGAGCCGCCCGGTGGATGGCTCGTCGAGCGACGCCGTGCCCATCATCCAGCACCCGGACGTGCGCCGCATGCTGGGCACCATGCGCGCCCTGACCGAAGCAGGCCGCGCGCTGGCCTACGTGACTGCCGGCCACGCCGATCTGGCCCACGCCAGCCCGGACGCCGACACGCGCAAGCGTCACCTGGCCATCCAGGAATATCTGGTGCCGATCGTCAAGGGCTGGTGCACCGAGATGTCGATCGACGTCGCGAGCCTGGGCGTGCAGGTCCATGGCGGCATGGGCTTCATCGAAGAGACCGGCGCCGCGCAGTTCTACCGCGACGCCCGCATCCTGACCATCTACGAAGGCACCACCGCCATCCAGGCCAACGACCTTGTCGGCCGCAAGACGCTGCGCGACGGCGGCGCCGTGGCGCGCGCCATGCTGGACGCGGTGCGCCAAACCGAAGCCGACCTCGCTGCCCGCAGCGAGCCGGCGGCTGGCCGCGTGCTCAAGCCGCTGCGCGAGGCCCGCGAAGCGCTGTCCAGCGCCATCGAGTTCATTCTTGCCAATGCGGCTGCCAACCCCAACGCGGTCTTTGGCGCCGCGGTGCCCTACCTGCTGCTGGCGGGCACGACATTCGCCGGTTGGCAGATGGCCCGCGCCCTGCTCGCCAGCCTGGACCTGCAGGCTGAAGACCCGGCCTTTCACAACGCCAAGATCGCCACTGCGCAAGCCTTTGCGCTGCACAAGCTGACGCAGGCGCCGGGCATGGCGGCGGTCGTGCTGGGCACGGCGGAGTACGAAGTTCAGCCCTGACGCGAAGGCTCGGCCTGCTCCTGCGGGCCGGGCTTAGCGTTTGACCGCCGTCGCCGCCCAGAACAGCAACGCCGCCACGCTGATGCCCGCGCCCAGCGCGCACACGCCCAGCCATCCCGCGCGGGCGTACACGGCCGTGGCGGCAATCGAGCCCAGGCCGCTGCCGACCGCGTAGAACATCATGTATCCCGCCACCAAACGGCTATGCGCCTGCGCGCCGATGCTGAAGATCATCGCCTGATTGGTCACGTGCAGCGCCTGCAGCGCCAGGTCCAGCGCCAGCACGCCCAGCGCCAGCAGCCACAGGCTGTGGTCCAGCAAGGCTATCGGCGCCCAGGCCACGCACAGCAGCGCCAAGCCGATCGCGGTGGTGCGCTGGCCGTGTCCGGCGTCGGCCAGACGGCCGGCCCGCGCCGCCATCAGCACACCCACCACCCCCACCAGTCCAAACGCCCCCACCGCCGTGTGCGACAGCGAATGCGGCGGCGCGCTGAGCGGCAGCACCAGCGCGGTCCAGAATGCGCTGAACGCGGCGAACATCAAGAGCGCGATCATGCCGCGCACTTGCAATACCCGCTCGGTCGCGAGCAAGGTGAAGACGGATCGCAACAGCGCGCCATAGCGCAGCCCGGCCGCGGGCAGGCGCCGGCGCGGCAGCCAGCGGGCCAGCACCAGCGCCAGCACCGCCGACAGGATGGCCGACGCCACATACACCGCGCGCCAGCCCCATAAATCCGCCAGCGCGCCGGCCAGCGTGCGGGCCAGCAAAAGGCCAATCACCACCCCGCCCTGCGCCGCCCCCAGCACGCGCCCGCGTTCGGCCGGGGCGGCCAGCGCCGCGGATAGCGCAAGCAGGCCCTGCGTCATCGCGGTGCCCAGCAATCCCAATGCGACCATGCCCGCCAGCAGCCACGGCGCATTCGCCGCAGCCGCCACCGCGGCCAACGCCAGCACCAGCAGCGCCAATTGCCCCAGCATCAGCCGCCGCCGATCGAGCAGGTCGCCCAGCGGCACCACGAAGAACAGCGCCAGCGCGCAGCCCAGTTGGGTGGCGGTGACGACGATGCCCACCGCCGCCTCGTTCAGGTGGAATTCACGGCCGATGGCGTCCAGCAGCGGCTGCGCGTAGTACACGTTGGCGACACTGAGCGCGCACGCCGCCGCGAGCAGGAGCACCAGCGCGGGTGGCATCGGAGGGGGTGCGTCTTCTTTGGCTGCGTCGTCTCGGGACCGGTCGTATTCGGACGCAACGGATCGGGCGGTCGGGTTCATGATCTATCTAGTTTTATTACGAAACCAGAATGCTAGTTCACAAGGTTTTATAATGCAACCAACTTCACCCTGAATATCCGCAAGGAGTCCGCATGGTCAAACGCACCAGCCTTGAAGGCGCCGCCTGCCCCGTGGCGCGCTCGCTCGACGCCATCGGCGACTGGTGGTCGTTGCTTATCGTGCGGGACGCCTTCGACGGCCTGCGCCGGTTTGGCGAATTTCAGAAAAGCCTGGGCATGGCAAAGAACATCCTGAGCGACCGGCTGCGCACGCTGGTCGCGCACGGCATTCTTGCCGTGGCGCCCGCGTCCGACGGCAGCGCCTACCAGGAATATGTGCTCACGGAAAAAGGCGAGGCGCTGTTTCCGGTGATCGTCGGACTGCGCCAATGGGGCGAGGACCACTACTACGGCCCGGACGAGGCACATTCCACGCTGATCGACCGCCAGCGCGGGCAGCCGGTACAACGGATGGAGATCCGCGCGCAGGACGGACGGCCGCTGAACCCGGGCGACACGGTCGTGCGCAAGGTGGCAGACGCTTCAGGCTAGGCCGCCGCCGGCCACCGCCCGGTCGCCAGCGCCGTGGGCGACCACGCATCGAAGCGCCAGCGCAGGGCCAGCGCGCCCGGCCGCCTGACCACGCGGCGCACGTGCACGCGCCACAGGCGCTCGGCGCCCGCGAAGCCGGCGATGTCGGGGCTGTCCAGAATCACCTCGGCGCGCCCCGTCAGTTGCAGCAGGTCGCCACGTTCAAAGTCGATAAACAGCAGACCCGCGACGGGGTTGGCGGCCAGGTTGCCCAGGGTGTTGAAGAAGCGATTGCCCGAGAAATCCGGAATGGTCAGCACATCGCCGTCCACCCGCACGAAGCCCGGCTTGCCGCCGCGATGCGACACATCGACGGCGTTGCCCGCATAGCTGGCGACAAAGAAGGTGTCCGACGCCAGGATCAGTGCGCGCGCCGTGTCGTCCAGTCCGCCGCGTTCCGGCAACGCGGCGGCAAAGCGCATCGCCGGCGAGCGCGAGAAAAAGAAATCGCGCGACTGGATGTACTGCGGACAATTGCCGAAGGACTGGGTCACCGCCACGTCGAAGCGCTTGCCATCCCAGGCCGCGATGCGGCCGTTCATGCGGTTGCGGCGGCGCGTATGCAGCTCTATGCCCAACAATCCCACCGGCCGGCCCAATCCCAGTCCGGCGCGCAGCGGGTCGTCTTCGTCCGGCATGGCGGCGATGCGCAGCGTGTGCGGGTCTGGCGACGCGGCAAAGCCTGGCTGCCCTTCCAGAATGCCGGCCCAGGGATCGCCCTGCGCGTCCACCGCGCCGGCCACCACGAATGGCAACTGCGCGAAGAATTCGCGGTGCGGGTTTGGCATGAAGTCGCGGATGACCTTGCGGCCGATCATGTCCATGCGCGCGGCAACGCCGGCGTGCGCCTGCAGTTGCACTTCGCCTGCATGCCAGGGCGACGGTCCGGTGTATTCGGGAAGGTTCATGACGGTGTCCTTGCAGGCACCAGCGCCGGGTTGGCTTGCATCGGGATGCTCGCTGGCGGGTTCGAGACTCCATGGTGAGGCCGGCGGCGCAAATCCGGAACGGCCGGCGCCGGCAAGACACTCTTGCAGGATATGAAATAAACCCAGATAAACCCGTCAGGCCGGCAGCGCCGCCAGGTCGACGCGCAGCGCATCCACGCAGAAATCCACGAAGCTGCGCACCTTGGCCGAGCTTTTGCGCCCTTCCGGATACACCAGGTGGACAGGCACCGGCGGCATCTCGAAGTCGCGCAGCACTACCTGCAAGGCCCCGCTGGCCAGGTGCGGCGCCACCTGATAGGACATCACCTGCGTCAGACCCCAGCCTTCGCAGGCGGCGGCCACCGCTGCCTGGAACGACGTCACGGTCAACTGCGATTGCATGTGCAGGCGCAGGGTCTGGCCCGCCTGCGAAAAACGCCAGTGCGGCGCGCGGCCTTCCATGGCGGCAGTGATGGTGCAGAAGCGATGCAGCGACTCGGGGTCCGCCGGCGCGCCATGATCGCGCAGGAACTCGGGCGCGGCGCACACCACACGGCGCACATGCCCCACCGGCACCGCCGTCAGCGAGGAATCCGGCAGCGCGCCGATTCGCACCGCGACGTCGATGTCCTCGTCGACCAGGTTCACGACACGATCCACCAGCAGCGCACGCACCGACACCTGGCGATGCGCCCGCAAGTAGCCCAGCACCGCCGGCATGACGTGCAGCTCGCCAAACAGCGCCGGTGCGGTGATCGCGAGCGCCCCGCGCGCCACCGCCATCGCGCCGGCGGCGGCGTCATCGGCCTGCTCGACCTCTTCCAGAATGCGGCGGCAGTCGCTGGCATAGCGCTGGCCGGCTTCGGTCAGCCGCAGGCTGCGCGTAGTGCGCACCAGCAGCAAGGCGCCCAGGCGGCGTTCCAGCGCGGCCACGCTGCGCGTGACGGTGGGCGCGGACATTTCCAGGCGCCGGGCCGCGCCGGAAAAACTGCCCGCGTCGGCCACGGCCAGGAATACCGTCATTTCTTGGAATTGGTTCACAGCGGGGCGCACTCCATAGTCCGAAAACGCCGCACCGCCCGACATGAGACAGGCCGTGGCGGCAGCGATGATGCGGCGACGTCAATGTACCCGCTGGCGTTCGGGCTGTCTCGCCGCATCTGCGGCAAACCGCTGCGCCGTCCACCCGCGCCAGACCTACGCGCGGAATTCCTTGCGCAGCCACGACAGGAAAGCCTTGACCGGCGGGTGGCGTTCGCGCCCCGGCGCGCACAGCGCCGTGTAGACCGAGCCTGCCACGCGGACTTCCGGCAGGTAAGGAACCAGCGTGCCTGCGGCCACGCTGTCGGACACCATCACCGAGCTGGCCAGCACCAGGCCCTGCCCCGCAATCGCCGCCTGCATCGCATAGTGTTCCTCGGTGTAGGCGTGCTGCGCCGCCGGCCGCCGCCATGCGGGCAATGCCGCAGCTTCGCACCACGCCTGCCAGCCTTGTTCATACAGGTCCGAATCACGCCAGCGCACCGTCACCAGCGCCGGCGCACGGCGTCCGGCACGCGCGACCTGCGACGGCGCGCCATACACCCCGAACCACTCGGGCAGCGCGCAGGCGGCGTGCAAGGCGGGATAGCGCTGGCGGCTGTAGCGGATGGCGACGTCCACGCTGGCGTCCTGCAACAGGTCCACGGGATCGGGCGACGTGTCCAGGCGCAATTGATACTGCGGGCACGCCGCGTGAAAGCGCCCCAGCCGCGGCACTAGCCACAAGGCCGCAAAGGAATGGGTCGTGGACACGGTCAGCGCGCCGGACTCGGGCGCGGGACGCAAGGCATCCAGCGTCTGCGCCACATCCAGCAAGGCGCCATGCACGCCGGCAAACAGGCGCGCGCCCTTGTCGGTCAGCCGCACGCCGCGCGGCACGCGATCGAACAGCGCGCAGCCCACATGCCGCTCAAGTGCCTTGACCTGGTGAGACACCGCCGTGGGCGTGACCGACAGCTCGGCCGCAGCCAGCTTGAAACTGCGCAGCCGGGCCGCGGCCTCGAACGTGCGCAGGGCAGTAACGGGAAGCGAGGCAAACATGGCCGGAATTCCTGGGATGAATTGCGTTCATCTTAGTGAAGGAATGGTCAGTTGTCGCCTGCACCGCCAAGGCACCAATATCGGGCTTCGCATCGATTTTTCTTGAGAGGAGCCTGGCATGAATTCAACTCATCGCCCCGAACGCCTGCTGATCCTGGTTGGCAGTCCCCGCCGCGACGGCAACAGCGCGGCACTGGCCGAATCCGCCCGTCAGGGCGCAGCAACGGCCGGTATCGTGGCATCGGTGTTTTTCCTGGACGACTACATCCAGGGCCTGCTGCCGGATCTGCGCCACAACAAGCCGCCCGCCGACCGTTACGCCGAACTTTTTCTTGAACATTTTCTGCCGGCCGACGGCGTGCTGTTCTGCACGCCCATCTACTGGTACGGCATGTCGGCGCAGACCAAGGCGTTCTTTGACCGGTCGTTCAGCCACTACGCGGGATCCGGGCCCGAGCCGGAACGCGTCAAGGCCGGCATGGCGGGCAAGCGGCTGGGGCTGGCGGTGGCTTCGGAAGAAACCTATCCGGGCGCGGCGCTCGGCATCGTGCATCAGGTTCAGGAATATGCGCGCTATACGCATTCCAGCTTCGTGGGCTTTGTGCACGGCGCCGGCAACCGGCGCGGCGAGATTGCGCGCGATCCCCGGCGGCCGCTTGCCGCGGCGCATGCGCTGGGCGCGGAATTTTTCACACGCAAATACTCGGACTACCGGCTTGAGACGCCCCGCCCTCACAATGTCTGGGAGCCGCCCGCCCCGGCCTTGAGCAGCACACCCGGCGGGCTGCCGTAGATCTGCTTGAACACCCGTGTCAGGTGCGCCTGGTCGGCGAAGCCCACCGCCTGCGCCGCATCCGCCAACGGCAAGCCGGCGCGCAGCAGCACCCGGGCGCGCGCCACTCGCCAGTTGCGCAGCCACGCCTGCGGCGGCAACCCGTAGCGCCGGGCGAACTGCTTGACCAGCGTGGTCCTGTGACGGTCCTGGGCTTGGGCCAGGGCTTCCAGGTCGGGCGCGCAGGACGGATCCGCCGCCATGCGCTCGCGCAGCAAGGCACACACATCGGTGATGCAGGCGGGGTCCTTGAGAATGGCCGAAGCAGACGTGCCGCCGTCTTCCAGCGCCTGACCATGCGCGGCCAATGTGCCGAACAAGGCCGCGGAAATCCTTGCACTGCGCCCGGCGGGCGTCATCTCGCCGGGCGTCAGCGCGTCCAGCCACTGCGCGCAGAGCGCGGCATCCGCGATCACCGGTCCCGCCAGGCGCGCGCCATGTTCATGCAGCGCCCGTGCGTGGTCCTGGAACCACGCCGGATCGATGTAAGCCATCCGGTAAGCAAGCGCCCCGGCCGCCGTGCCGCCGGTGTGCACCTGCCCGGGCGCGATGACCACCAGCTCGCCCGCGCTGGCGGCATGGGTCACGCCCTGCACCGTGAAGTCGCAGCGGCCGAGCTCGATGGCGCCGATGGACCAGGCGTCGTGAAAATGCGGCGCGTAGCGATAGGCGCGAAGATCCGCGATCAGCACGTCGCCGGGCAGTCCCGCGCCGCAATGCCAGATATGTTGAGAAACCGCCATGATGCGCCAGCCGTTCGCGGCTATCCGAAGTAATGCCCGTCCGATTTGAGCGAACGGGCCAGGAGCCACGCGTTGCGAGGATTCTCCCCCACGCGGCGGATGGCGTAAGGCCACCAGTCCGCGCCAAACGGGAGATAGACCCTGACGTTATAGCCCAACCGGCGCAGCGCGATCTGCCAGTCCGGGCGCACGCCGTAAAGCATTTCGAATTCAAAGCTGCCGGCCGGCCAGCCGCGCTCGCGCGCCAGGTCGATGATGGCGCCGGCCAGCCGATCGTCGTGCGTGCCAAAGACCGGGTAAAAGCCGGATTCCCGCGCCTCGCGCGAGAGCATGATGGCGGCCGCGTCCAGATAGGCCTGGTCGATGCGCGCGCGCCCGGCGTGGTCCAGCGCACGCTCGGGAAACGCGCCCTTCACCAGCCGCAGCGAGGTGCGCTGCCGGATCGCCCAGGCCAGGTCCTCCGGGGTGCGGCGCCGCCGCGCCTGCAGCGTGAGGCCGGCGGGGA
This sequence comes from Achromobacter spanius, assembly GCF_002966795.1. Classification (GTDB taxonomy): domain Bacteria; phylum Pseudomonadota; class Gammaproteobacteria; order Burkholderiales; family Burkholderiaceae_B; genus Achromobacter; species Achromobacter spanius_D. The sequence goes on along the minus strand of NZ_CP023270.1, from coordinate 2,246,449 downwards.
TGCCCGCTTCGAGCAGCGTGCGATGCAGCGCGCAGGTCCGGTCGCGGATGCCCGAGTCTTCCATGTCCAGCACCAGCCAGTCGCGGCCTTGGCCGCGTTGGCCGCGTTGGCCGCCAAAGCGCTGCATTGCCGTGCCGATGCGCCGGGCGTTTTCCTCGCCCAGCGCGTCGTCGCGCATGTAGCCGATGGCCGTGGGATCGACGGAGACATGCACGTCCAGGCCGGCCCCTGCCAGCGCCCGGCACGCGTCAATGGCCTGATTGACGTTGTGGTCGATGGCGGCGCGGTCCGCCACGTACTCGCCTAAATAGAAGAGCGAGGCGCGAATGCCATGCGCCTCGCGCAGCCTCTCGGCGGTCCGCACGGCCTCGTCCACATCGGCGCCGCCGACGAACCGGCCCGCCAGCGAGGTCCGGGCGGCCATCGCCCGCATTGCCTGGCCGACCGCTGGGCTGCGAGCCAGCGCAATCGTGGTTTTCTGGAAAATGCTCATCGCCTCACCGCGCAAAGCGGCCACTATGCGGCGATGGCGGGCGCCTGTCTTGAACGCCCGTGAATACCCGGCTAGGCCTTGCCCGCCGCCAGCACGCGCCCGGCGCGGAACAGCGGCCGCTGCACGGTCTGCGCCAGCAGCACCCCCGCCAGCGTGACCGCGCCGCCCAGCAGGTGATAGCTATGCAGGCGTTCGCGCAGCATCACAAAAGCGGCCAGCGCGGTAAAGAGCGGCAGCAGATTGATGAAGATGCTGCAGCGGTTGGGCCCCAGGCGCTGCACGCCTTCGATCCACAGGTACGACAGCAGCACCGACGAGAAAATACCGGCGTACAGGATGAGCGGCACCGTGTTGGCATCCAGCGCGGCTTGCGCCGCCGGCACACGCAGGTACAGCGGGAACATGTAGATCAGCGCAAAGATGGACTGCACGAAGGTGGACTGCCAGGCGGGCACCGGCACCTTCCAGTGGCGCAGCAGCACGCCATACAGCGCGTACGACAAGGCGGCCAGCAGCATCAGGCCGTCGCCCACGTGCACGCCATGCTGGAACACGCTGAGCATGTCGCCCTGCCCCACCAGATACAAGAGACCCAGGAAAGACAGCGCGCCGCCCGCGGCCATGCCCAGCGTCAGCGGATCGCGCAGGATCACCACGCTGAGCAGCATGCTGAGCAGCGGGATCAGCGCCGTCAGGATGGCCATATTGGTGGCGGTGGTGGTCTCTGCGGCCCGATAGGACAGTGCCTGAAACACGGCTGCGGACAGCGCGCCATACAGCGCCAGCTTCGGCCAGTGCCGCAGGATGACGCGCCGGTTGCGCCACGCCGGACGGGCCGTGAACAGCCCCATCAGGAACAGCGCCAGCAGCAGGCGGTAGAAGGTGATGGCGGTGGGCGAGATGGCGCTGGCGGCCATCTTGGAGACGATGACGTTGCCCGCCCAGAACAGGATGGCGAACAACGGAAAGAGAAAGGACATGGCGATGGACTCGAAGGATGGATCGGCGCCTTCGCGGCCGCCGAATGCGGCGGCGTGCGAAGGTTGATCGCTATCCTATTGAGCCGGCATCAGCCCGTCTGCCGATGAAATGGCATCGGCTATCGCGAAATGGACATCACCCGCCGGGGCGCCGGCGTCAGGGCTTGAACGGCGCCGGATCCAGCGGCAGTTCCATCTCACCCATCTGCGCGGTCAGCAGCGCCGCGCTGCCGCAGGCCAAGGTGAAGCCCAGCGCCCCCTGACCGACGTTCAGCCAAAGATTGTCGGCCGCGGGGCTGCGGCCGATCAGCGGCTTGCCGGTGGGCGTCGCCGGACGCAGACCCGCCCACGGGATGGCCTGCCGCAGGTCAAGCTGCGGGAAGGCTTCAAGCACTTGCTGCTTGAGCAGGCCGATGCGCGCGGGGTCGATGTCGGCGTTGTTGCTGCCGATGTCCACCATGGCCGCGATCCGCAGCACGCCGCCCACGCGGGCGTAAACGATGCGCCGTTCGTAGTCGGTCACGCTGATGCGCGGCGCCACGGTGTCGTCTTGCGCCAGCGGCACGGTCAGGCTGTAGCCCTTCAGGGGATACAGCGGCACGTCGTGGCCCAGCGGACCGAGCAAGGCGCGCGTGCCGATGCCCGTGGCCACCACCACGGCGTCGGCGCCAATGTCGCCGTCGCGCGTGTTGACCGCGACGATGCGGCGGCCTTCGCGCTGCAGTCCGGAAACCGGGTTGGACATGGCGCACTGCACGTTGCCCAGCGTTTGCAGGCGATCGAACAGCGCCTCGGTGAACTGGCGGCAGTCGCCGGCTTCTTCGCTGGGGGTGTAGATGGCGCCCGCCAGGCTCGTGCCCATGCCGGCCAGCGCGGGTTCGCGCGCGACGGTCTGCGCGGCGTCCAGCACCTGCTGGTCCGCGCCGTGCGCGGCCTGGTAAGCCACCAGCGCACGCGCCTTTTCCAGCAAGTCGGGGCTGCGGTAGGCAATGAGCTTGCCGTTCTTCAGATGGCCGAACGCCAGGTCTTCCTGTTCCAGGAGCGAATGCATGACATCGCGGCTGAGGTAGGACAGCGTCAGCATCTGTGCCGTTGAGGCCTTGGCCACCGACGCACGGCACGCCAGCGCAAACTGCAGGCACCAGCGCCATTGATGCGGGTCCAGCCGGGGCCGGAAACGCAGCGGCGAGTCGTGACGCAGCAGCCAGCCGGGCACACTGGGCAGCACACCGGGGCCGGCCAGCGGCGCCACATAGCTGTAGCTGAGCTGGCCACCGTTGGCATAGCTGGAGACTTCCGCCGGGCGGGCCTGGCTGTCGACCAGCACCACGTCATGACCCTGGCGCGCCAGGAAGTAGGCCGACGTCACACCGACGACGCCGGCGCCAATCACGCAAACGCGCATACCGTTATCCAAGAAGACCGCGAACGGGCCCATTCTGTAACAGCCGCCCCCGCGCCGGCAAATGCCAAACGCCGCAGGGGCCATAACCAAACTTCATGCCCCTGCCCCGGCGTCAGGCCACCCGGTGCAGCTTGATGATGGCGGCGGCGGTCGGTTCGCGGACCAGATCGGCCAGGGTGTAGGTGTTGAGCGTGTCGTAGAACGCCTGCAGCGTCTGGGCCAGCACGCCGGACAGCCGGCACACGCCGTCCAGGGCACAGGGCGGTTCGCGGCAATCGATAAGGGGGCCCTGCTGTTCGAGTTCCCGCACCAGATCGCCGACCCGGTACTCCGTGGCGGGACGGGCGAGGCTGAGTCCCCCGCCCTTGCCGCGCGTGGTGCTGACCCAGCCGCGCTGCGACATGAAGTGCACCACCTTCACCAGATGATTGCGAGACAGGCCAAAGCGGTCCGCGATCTCGGGGATCGTGACGGCCACGGACCGGTCGCGGCATTGCGTCAGGTACATCAGGACGCGCAGGCCGAAGTCGGTGAATCGGTTCAGTTGCATGGTGGGTGGGAAGCGGGGACCGGGCGGCCCGGAAACATCAGGCCGCCAGGATACACCGCTCAGGCGCCAGGGCCGCCGGTGCCGAACGCCTCGGCGTGAATGCGGTCTTCGGCCACGCCCAGCCCCACCAGCGCTTCACGCTGCGCGCGCATGAAGGCGGCCGGTCCACACAAGTAGTAATCGGCGCCGGGCACGATGGCCTCGTCGCGGATCGCGTGCAGATCGACGCGCCCCGTGTGATCGTAGTCGCGGCCGGCCTGGTCGCCGTGGCCCACCTCTTCGTAGAACACTGCCTTGCGCACGTTGGCGCGCGATGCTGCGATGTCGTTCACGTGCTCGCGCATGGCGTGCACCGAGCGGTTGCGGCAGCCGTGCACGAAACGGATCTGGCGCTCGTCGTTGGCGCGCACCAGGTGGTTCAGGATCGACACCATCGGCGTCAGGCCCACGCCGCCGCTCAGCAGCACGACGGGGGCATCGCCGTCTTCACGCAGGTGGAAGTCGCCCTGCGGCGGCGCCACGTCCAGCACGCCGCCCTCTTCCAGGCGGTCGTGCAGCGCGTTGGACACGCGGCCCATCGGCGTCTGGACGCCAGCCGGTTCACGCTTGACCGAGATGCGCAGGCGATCCTGTCCCGGCGCGTCCGACAGGCTGTACTGGCGCGGTTGCATCAGACCCAGTTCCGGCACGAACACGCGCACGGACACGTACTGCCCCGGCCGGTAGGCCGGCACGGTGCCGCCATCTGCGGGAGCCAGGTAGAAAGAAGTGATTTCGGCGCTTTCGGGCTGCTTGCCCACGACGCGGAACGCGCGCCAGCCCGTCCAGCCGCCCGGCTTGTTGGCCGATTCCGCATACAGGCGCGCCTCTTCGGCAATCAGCAGGTCCGCCAGTTGGCCGTAGGCCGCGCCCCACGCATCGACCAGTTCGTCGGTGGCGGCGTCGCCCAGCACTTCACGGATGGAAGCCAGCAGATGCTTGCCCACGATGGCGTAGTGTTCCGGCCGGATGCCCAGGCTGACGTGCTTGTGCACGATGCGCGTCACCACCGGCATCAGCACCGAGGGATCGTCGATGTGCTCGGCATAGGCGGTCACCGCGCCAGCCAACGCGTGCTGCTGCGCGCCGCCCGCCTGGTGGGCCTGGTTGAACACATGCTTGAGTTCCGGATTGTGCTGGAACATGCGCGCGTAAAAGTGCTTGGTCAGGGCGACGCCATGAACCTTCAGGACGGGGGCCGTGGCCTTGACCAGCTCGCGGATTTTGGGGCTCAACATCAACTGCTCCTTGAATGGCGAACGGGCTCGCCTTTAAACATATATTTATAATACATCTTTAAATGCGAACAGCGAAATCTCCCGGGCATCAAGCGGTATCGGTCCGCCACTGCCCGAACGATTCCACCCCGGGCAACGCGCAGCCGGCCGCGCCACGCCAAGCTGGTTTCATCATGTCGCAAGCGGATGCATCAGGGGCCTGCCACACCACCGACGCCATCCAACCTGCGCCGGCCCGATAGGAGCACGCCGCCCAGCGCCCGGCCGGCGGCCGTAGGGCCAGGCCCGTCGACATGGGATTCAGCCCTACCGACGCCATGTCCGCGGGAAATTCCAGGCCCGCGGCCTTGATGAACGCCTCTTTCAACGTCCACAACTGATAGAAGCGAAGCAGACGGGCGTCTTCCGGCAGCGTGGCCAACAGGTCGCGTTCCGCCTGTGAGCACACCCATTGCGCCAGCCCGTCAACGTTGCGCGGCCGGGTGGCCTCCAGGTCGGCGCCGACCTTCCAGCCCGGCGGCGCGGTGGCCAACAGCGCATGCCCGCCGCTGTGACTTAGGGACGTGGCGCCAGGTTCGGGTTGCGCGCCGCGTACGTGATGCAGCAGCGCGCGGCTGACCTGCCAATCGCGCAGGGCCTTGCCGCTGCGGATCGCACGCGCCCTGATGGTGTCATCCGCGGACAGGTGTTCGACACCATATAGAGAGGCGGCGCTTGGATCGGCCCACCAGATTAAAAGTTCCTGAACGCCCACGGCAAAAAGTAACTATTGGAAAAAATTAAAACAGAATTTGGTTATTTTGTGTAATTTGTAACTGTACAAAACAATTTGACCGGAGTTTGCCATAGTAAACTCGCGCGCTATGTTGACGTTCTCCATCGCGCAATGGCAAGGTTGGACACAAGGATTTCAAGACCCGAGCAGTTGGCAGGACTGGGCTGAACAGCCGTACTGCCCCCTCGGAGATCAGGCCGCCCCCCGCCTCGACTTCTTGCCCCCCATGCAACGACGCCGCCTCAGCCCCCTGGCTCGCGGCGTATTTGCCTGCGCGTGGCCGTTAGCCGACGGCTACCCGGACATGCCGTTCGTGTTTGCCTCGCGGCACGGAGAAACCACGCGCAACTTCGGGCTGCTGAACTCGCTGGCGGCCGACGAGCCGCTGTCGCCCACGGCCTTCGGCCTGTCGGTCCACAACTCGATCGCCGCGCAATGGTCGATCATACGCCGCGAAACGGTGGAGTCCGTTGCGTTGTCCGTCGACGACGACGGCCTGGAACACGCGTTCATCGAAGCCGCCCTGCTGTTCGATCAAGGGCACGACAACGTGCTGGTCGTGCTGGCCGAAGAATCGCCGCCGCCCCCCTACGCGCCGTGGGTGGACGACGTGCCGTTCTCGTATGCCGCCGCCTTCCGCCTGCGCCCCGGCACGGACTGGGCGCTGACGATGGGTCCCGCCGGCGAAGCCGACGCGCCGCCGCAGGTCTGGCCCAATCCCCTGAACCTCGTGCGCCACCTTGCGCTGCAGACCCCAAGCTGGCGGCATGCCAACCGCAGCCGCCAATGGACCTGGACCCGAACCGCATGACGACTCCAGCTCAAATCCGTCAAGATTTCTGGCTGTGGCGCCTGATCGCCACCGGCATGGCCTTCACCATGTTCGGCGTGGGCGGGGTGCTGCTGCGCCTGATGGTGTTTCCGCCCCAGCGCCTGCTTCCCGGCGACCGCCAGGACCGCCAGCGCCGCGCGCGCTGGGCCCTGAACGGCACCTTCCGGCTGTTCATCCGGTTCATGGTGCGCGTCGGCATCCTGACCGTGGAATTCAAGGGCGCCGAGCGTCTGGGACGTCCGGGCCAGATGATTCTTGCCAATCACCCGTCGCTGCTGGACGTGGTGTTCCTGGTCGGGCACGTCAAGAACGCCAACTGCATCGTCAAGCACGGCCTGGCCACCAATCCCTTCACGCGCGGTCCGGTCGCAAACGCCGGCTACATCACCAACGACGAAAGCTTCGACATGTTCGACCGCGCCGCCGACGTGCTGCGCAACGGCGAAACGCTGATCGTCTTTCCGGAAGGCACGCGCACGCCGCCCGACGCCATGCCCCAGTTCCATCGCGGTGCGTGCGCCATTGCGCTGCGCGGCGCGCAGGTCGTGACGCCGGTCGTGATCCGGATGAATCCGCGCAGCCTGACCAAGGGCGAGCCCTGGTACCGGATTCCGCCCTCGCGCATGCGGTATGTCATCGAGGTCGGTGAAGACATCGACCCAACCACGTGGAGCCGCGTGCATCCGCTGCCCATCGCGGGCCGCAAGATGAACGCCCACCTGCACGCTTATTTCGAAGCCGAGCTGGCGCGCAGCGCGCCGGCCGGCGCCCCAATGAATGCGCTGTCGCCCAAGACGGCGCAAGTGGAGTCAAAGCAGGATGAATCAACTGGAACTTGAGCTGAAAACGCTCGTCATCGAGTCCCTTGGGCTCGAAGACATCACGCCCGATGACATTGACCGCGAAGCCGCCCTGTTCGGAGACGGACTGGGCCTGGATTCGGTCGATGCGCTGGAGCTGGGCCTGGCGCTGCAAAAGCGCTATGCGATAACCATCGATCCCGAAACGCGCAACATGCGCGAGCATTTCGCCAGCATCGCCAGCCTGGCGGCATTTGTCACTGCGCAACGCCGCGACTGACGCATACGGAGTCCCCATGCACACCCGCGACGAAATCTTCAACACGCTGCGCGGCGCCCTGGTCGAACTGTTCGAAATCGAACCGGAACGGATCACGCCCGACGCGCATTTGTACACCGACCTGGAAATCGACAGCATCGACGCGATCGACCTCATCGACCACGTGCGCCGGCAGACGGGCCGCAAGCTCGACGCCAACGATTTCCGCACGGTCCGCACCGTCGAGGACGTGGTGCAGGCCATGATGCAAAAGCAGGATCCGGCCGCATGAGCCGTGGCGTCGCGGCCGCCTTGGCCGCCGCCGCCGTGGCCTACCCGTTCATCGTTTACGCAACGCTGGAACACATAAGCGCCGCGTGGCTGGCGTTGCCGCTGGCGCTCTTGTGGCTTGCCCGCGGCCTGACCGCGCGCGCCGCGCAGCCGGGCGACAAACTGCTGCCCGCCGCCGCGCTCGTCTTCTGCCTGATCCTGGCGGTGTCCAATTCCGAGAATTGGCTGCGCTGGTATCCCGTGCTGGTCAACGCAATGATGCTGACCATCTTTGGCATGAGCCTGCGCACCGGCATGCCCGTCGTGGAACGCCTGGCCCGATTGCGCCATCCGGATCTGCCGCCCGAGGGCGTGCGCTACACCCGGAACGTGACGCGCGCCTGGTGCCTGTTCTTCGCCCTGAACGGCACGATCGCCGCCGCGCTGGCGGCCTGGGCGCCGTGGAGCTGGTGGGTGGCCTACAACGGCTGCGCCAGTTATGTGCTGATGGGCCTGATGGCCGGCGGCGAATGGCTGATGCGCCCCGCCGCGGCTAAGGCGGCCTGAGCCATGGCCTGGACGCCCCTGCCCCAACTGCTGTTGCCCGCCGCCGGCGCGCAAGCGAACGCCGTGATCGCAGATAGCCCGCCGATTACCCGCGAGATCTTCGCGCAGGACAGCCTGCGCATCGCGGGCGCCTTGCGGGCACGGTCGGTGAAGCGCGCCGCGCTCTGGTTCGACGATGCCGTGGACCTGGCGCGCGCGCTGTTCGCGTGCTGGCGCGCGGGCGTCGTGGCCGTCCTGCCCGGCGACAACCAGGCGCAGACCTGCAACGGCCTGGACGCCACCGTCGACGCGTGGCTGACGGATGCCGACCTGCCCGTGCCTTCCGCGCGGCAGTGGCGCCTGGCAGACCTGCACGGCGACCCGGCGCTTGACGCCGCGGAACTCGATGAATCCTTGACGCTGGTGCTGTGCACCTCCGGCTCCAGCGGCACGCCCAAGCACATCGTCAAGCAATGGCGTCAGCTCAGCGCAGAAGTGCAGGCGCTGCAGCAGCAATGGCCTGACACGCAGACGCCCGTGCTGGGCAGCGTGTCCGCGCAGCATATGTACGGCCTGCCCTTTCGCGTGCTGTGGCCGCTGTGCGCGGGCCGTTCGATTGACCGGCGCCAGCGGCTCTACCCCGAAGACCTGCAGCAGGCCAGCCTGCGCTACCCCACTTTTGCCTGGATCGCCAGCCCCGCGCTATTGCGGCGTCTGGGCCAGCGCCTGGACTGGGCGCAATTGCGCGGCCGGCTGACCCGCATCCATTCCTCGGGCGGCGCGCTGCCACCCGAGGTCTCCGACGATATCGAACGGTCGCTCGGCCTGCGTCCCACCGAGATCTATGGCAGTTCGGAAACGGGCGCGGTCGCCTGGCGCACCGGCGACACCGACTGGCAGCCGCTGCCGGGCGTTGCCGTGGACCTGAACGACGACGGCGCCCTGCGCGTGTCGTCGCCCTGGGTGCAGGCCGACGAGCAGCAGACTGCCGATGGCGCCGAGCTCACCGCGAACGGTTTCAGGCTGCTGGGCCGCCTGGACCGCATCATGAAGATCGAAGACAAGCGCGTGTCGCTACCCATGGTGGAGCAGGCGTTGATGGAACATGGGTACGTGACGGACGTCCGCCTGGGCAAGGCCGCCGGCGCCTCGCGCCTGGCCGCGCTGGTGGCGTTGTCGGCACATGGCCTACATGCCCTGCGCAACCAGGGCCGAAAAGCTGTCGTCGACGCGTTGCGCGGCCATCTGGCCACGCGCGTGGAATCGCTGGCGGTGCCGCGCACCTGGCGGCTATTGCGGCATCTGCCCGTCAATGCCCAAGGCAAATTGCCGCAAACGGATTTCGAGGCGGCAGCCGGCCCGCGCCCCGTGGCCCCCGCTGCCATCCCGGCCGACGTGCCCGGGCAGCCCGGCAACGAGCGGCGCTACACGCTGGACATTCCGTATGACCTGGCCTATTTCAGCGGGCACTTCCCCGCGGCGCCGGTCGTGCCGGGCGTGGCGCAGATCACCTGGGCCATGTCGCTTGCGCAGCGCGACCTGCATCCCGGACTGCACTTTGCCGGCATGGAAGCGCTGAAGTTCCAGCGTCTGCTGCGTCCCGGCGACACCGCCGTCCTGGCGCTGAAATGGGACGCCGCCAAACAGAAGCTTTACTTCACGTTCACGGTGAATGATTCGCCGTGTTCGTCCGGACGCGTTCTTCACGGGGCAAGCCATGACGCCGCATAAGCTGTGCGCCGTCATCCCCGTGTACAACCACGGCGCCACCGTCGCGGCGGTCGTCGCGCAGCTCGCCGCGCACGGCCTGCCCTGCGTGCTGGTGGACGACGGCTCCGAGCCCGCCTGCGCCGCCGTGCTGGACGAGCTGTCGGCGCAACCCGATACGCAACTGGTGCGCCGCGCCGTCAACGGCGGAAAAGGCGCGGCGGTGCAGGACGGCCTGCGCGCCGCGATGACACTGGGGTACACCCACGCGTTGCAGGTGGACGCCGACGGCCAGCACGCGCTGGACGACATTCCTCGGTTTGCGCAGCTGTCGCGCGAACAGCCGGATGCCGTCATCTGCGGCGCCCCCGTCTATGGCGACGACGTGCCGCGCAGCCGCCTCTATGGCCGCTGGCTGACCCGCATCTGGGTCTGGATCAATACGCTGTCGTTCGACATCCCCGACGCCATGTGCGGCTTTCGCGTCTATCCGCTGGCCAAAGTCGTGCCCGTGATCGACGAAACGCACGTCGGCCGGCGCATGGACTTCGACATCGCCGTCCTGGTGCGGCTGCATTGGAAGGGTGTGCGCATGGCATGGCTGCCGACGCGCGTGGCCTATCCCGAAGGCGGCATCTCGCATTTCAAGGGCCTGCAGGACAACGTGCTGATCAGCCGCATGCACGCGCGGCTGTTCTTCGGCATGCTGGCCCGATCGCCGCTGCTGTTGTGGCGCCGGCTGGCCCGGAGCGCCCCGCGATGACCGTGGCCGATCCGCACTGGGCCGGGCAGCGCGAACGCGGCAGTCCCGTGCTGATGCGCCTGACGGCCTGGGCCGCGCGCACGCTGGGACGGCGTGTGGTCGCTCCCGTGGTCTGGCTGGTGGTGCTGTATTTCTATGCGTTTGGCCCGCGCGCCCGCCGCGCGATTGCTGCGTACCAATCGCGCGTGGCCCGCGCCGGCGGCCTTGCCGCGCCGCTGCCGCGCGCCTTTCCCGTGTACCGGCAATACCTGGCCTTTGCCGTCGCCATGCTGGACAAGCTGGACGTATGGCAGGGCAAGATCACGATGGCGCGCCTGGACATGGCGGACCCGGACGGGCTGCATGCCCAGATGGGCCATGGCCGCGGCCAGATCCTGGTGGGCTCGCACCTGGGCAATATCGAAGTCTGCCGCGCGCTTGCCGAACAGACGGGCGCGCTGCGGCTCAATGTGCTGGTGCACAGCAAGCACGCCGTTCACTTCAACCGCCTGCTCGACGAAGCCGGCGGCGGGCTGCGCATGATCCAGGTCAGCGACCTGGATGCCGCCGTCATGCTGGATCTGGCCGAGCGCCTGGACCGCGGGGAATGGCTGGCCATCGCCGGCGACCGCGTGCCCCTGCGCGGCGACCGCACGGTGCCGGTGCAATTCCTGGGCGCCACGGCGCTGTTTCCGCAAGGCCCGTGGCTGCTGGCCGGCCTGATGGGCTGCCCGGTGAACCTGCTGTCGTGCACCCGGCACGGCGGCCGCTACCGCGTCTCGATGGAGCGTCTGACGGCGCGCATCGAATGGACGCGCGCCACCCGCCAGACGCAGATCGCGGCCTGGACCCAGCGCTATGCCGACCGCCTGGCCGCGCATTGCCGCGAGGCGCCGCTGCAGTGGTTCAACTTCTACCCATTCTGGAAAGACGATGCGTAAACGTGGCGCGATCGGCGCGGAAGTCGAAATCCGTGTGCCCTTCTTCGATGTCGATTCGATCAACGTCGTATGGCATGGCCATTACGTGAAGTACCTGGAGCTGGCGCGCTGCGAGCTGCTGGACCGGATCGGCCACAACTACGACGCGATGCGCGCCAGCGGGTACGCCTGGCCGGTGATCGACCTGCACCTGCGCTACGCCCAGCCCGCGCAGTTCGGCCAGCGCCTCATCGTGCGCGCCGAACTGGTGGAATGGGAACACCGGCTCAAGATCAACTACCTGATTCAGGACGCCGAAACCGGCCAACGGCTCACGCGGGCCACGTCCGAACAGGTCGCTGTCTGCATCGCCAGCCGCGAAATGCAACTGGCCTCGCCCGCCGTCTTCGTCGCCGCGGTGCACGGCGCGCTTCAATCCCAGGAGCCTGGCGCATGTCCTGCCTGAACATCTTTTCGCGCTTGAACCGCATTCTGTGCCTCTTGGCGCTAACCCTGCTGCCCTTGACCGCCAGCGCATTCGACCTGAACGACCTGCAGCAACAACTGCGCGCCACGCCGATCGTGCGCGGTCAGTTCGTCCAGCAGAAATTCCTGCGTTCGCTGCCCCAGCCGCTGACTAGCCGGGGCGACTTCACGCTCGCGGCCGGCAAGGGCCTGTTGTGGCTGCTGCGCACGCCCATCGCGCAAGACCTGCGCATCAACGCCGACGGCATCTCGCGCCGCGACGACTCGGGTGCGTGGCAAGCACTGCCGCAGCACACCGGCGCGGGCCGTGAGAACCAGCTCTTTCTGTCGGTGCTGGCGGGCGACACCCGAGGCCTTCAAGAAAACTTCGACCTGACGCTGACGGGCGAAGCCAACGCCTGGCAACTGACGCTGACGCCGCGCTCGGCATTGCTCAAGCAGATCTTCAACGCCATCCAGATCGACGGCGGCGCGCTGGTCGACCGCATCGAACTGCGCGAGACGCAAGGCGACCGCAGCGTCCTGCAGATGACCGGCGCGGTCGCGGCTGATGCCCTGACGCCTGAGGAACAGCGTGCATTCGCGGACTGAACGCTGGCTGCCCCGCCTTTTCAAGCTGGGGCTGCTGCTGGTGCTGCTGGCCGGCGCCTGGCAATGCCGCCATGGCTGGCCGGTGTCGGCCAACCTGATGGAACTGGTGCCGCAAAGCGCCAATGACGCCACGCGCCAACTGGCCGAGGCCCGCATCCAGGAACCGCTATCGCGCCAGCTCATCGCGCTGGTCGCCACCCAGGATGGCGCCAATCCCAAAGGGGCCGATCCCGCGCAGCCAGCGCGGCTGCTCGCCAAACGCTGGTCGGACAGCGGGCTTTTTTCCTTGGTGCAGGTGGAACTGAACGTGGACCTGGCCGCCGTGCGCGAGCAACTGCTGGCCGGCCGCCTGGCCATGCTGCCGCTGGCGGACCGCCGGCTGCTGGACACGGATCCTGCCGCCTACGCCCAACGCCGGGCGCGTGAACTGTCCGACCCCTTCTCGTCATCCGGCCTGATTCCGGCCGATCAGGACTGGCTGGGGCTGACGCGCCGCGCCGAACAATCGCTGCGGCCCGGGGCAAGCGTGCAGTACGACATGGGATCGGGCACCTTGCAGGCGCAGCAGGCCGGCCGCCGCTGGGTGCTCGTGCGCGCCGAGACCCGCGGCGACGCGTTCGACGCCGACGCGCCGCAACGCATCGCCGCGCAGATCGACCAGGATCGGGCCGCTTTGCAGGCCGCCGGCGCACAGCTGCTGGTCGCGGGCGGCGCGCTGTACGCCGCGGCCGGCAAGGCGCAGGCCGTCGCCGAAGGCAGTTGGATCGGATCCGGCGCCACGATCGGCATCGTGCTCGTCCTCTTGCTGGCGCTGCGCCGCTGGCGTGTGCTGCTGGCGTTCGTGCCGGTGGTTGTCGGGCTGGTGACCGGCGCGGTCGCGTGCGTCGCGGTGTTCGGCTCGATCCACGTTTTGACGCTGGTCATCGGCGCCAGCCTCATCGGCGTGGCGGTCGACTTTCCCATGCACTGGCTTGGCAAAAGCTTCGGGATGCCGGACTGGCAGGCCTGGCCCGCGCTGCGCCGGGTCTTGCCCGGTCTCACGATCAGCCTGGCCGCCAGCCTGGTGGGTTATGTCGCACTTGCATTCACGCCGTTCCCCGCGCTGACGCAGACCGCCGTGTTTTCGGCGGCGGGGCTGCTTGGCGCGTACGCCTGCACCGTCTGCCAGTTGCCGGCATGGATGCGCGGCTGGCAACCGCGTCCGTGGCTGCCCCTGCTGCATGTTGCGCAGGCCGCGCTCAACATCCGCGAACGGCTGGGCGGCCGGCGCGGCGTGCTGTGGGCTGGCGTGGTGGTCATGGCAGCCGTCACGGCTGGCGGCATCGCGCGGCTGGGCATCCAGGACGATCTGCGCCAATGGCTGAGCCTGCCCGCGCCGCTCATGCAGCAGGCCCGGCAGATCGGAGAGATCACCGGCTACGTGCCGACCAGCCAGTTTTTCCTGGTGCGCGCCCCCGATCCCGATGAACTGCTGCGGCGCCAGGCGTTGGTCGCACAGCAACTCGACACGCTGGTCCAGCGTGGCGGCCTGGCCACCTACAACGCGCTGAGCCAGCTTGTCTCCCCCGCCGCCGACCAGCAGGCGCTGGGCCGCCGCCTGGCCGAGCTGGCCGGCGAGCCGCAGGCATGGAAGCCCATGACGGACCTGGGCATTCCGTTCGAGGCCGTGGCTGCGGAGCTGCGGTCGCTCGCGGCGCTGCCCGTCGTCACCATCGACGCCGCGTTGCAAGGCCCGCAGGCCGAACGCTGGCGCGCGCTGTGGCTGGGCCAGCATGGCGGCGAGTACGCCGGCATGATTTCGCTGCTGGGTCTCAGCGACCCGGCCGCGCTTCATGCCATTGCCCAGGCCGCGCCCGGCGTTACGCTCGTCGACCGCAGCGGCGAACTCAATCGCATGTTCGCCGCCACCCGCATCGAAGCCGCCGAACTCAAGCTGCTGTCCTACGTAGCCGCGGCCGCGCTGCTGCTGCTGACGCTGGGACGCGCCGCCACCTGGCGCATTCTGGCCGTGCCGCTTGCCGCCACCGTCTGCAGCCTGGCCGCGTTGGGTTATCTGGGCCAGCCGTTGACGCTGTTCAGCCTGTTCGGCCTGCTGCTGGTGTCGGCCATCGGCGTGGACTACGCCATCTTCATGTACGAGCGCGTCGCCGGCGCCGCCGCCAGCCTTGTCGGCATCCTGCTGGGCGCGGTCACGACGCTGCTGTCGTTCGGCCTGCTTGCCCTCAGCCACACGCCCGCCATCGCCAACTTCGGACTGGCCGTGGCCCTGGGCGTCGCGTTTTCGCTCTTGTGGGCGCCCTGGGTCGGTCCGCCGCGACGCGCCTGAAACCAGCCTCTTTCATCAAGGAATCATGGAAACATCCAGCATGGAACATCGGGAAGTTGTGGTTATCGGGGCAGGCCCCGCCGGCGCGGTGGCAGCCGCGTTGCTGAAGCGGCAAGGACATGACGTCCTGATGCTGGAACGCCAGCAGTTCCCCCGGTTCTCCATCGGGGAAAGCCTGCTGGCGCATTGCCTGGAGTTCGTGGAAGAGGCCGGCATGCTGCCCGCCGTCGAGGCCGCGGGCTTCCAGGTCAAGAACGGCGCCGCGTTCGCATGCGGCGACGCCTACACCTACTTCGACTTTCGCGACAAGTTCACGGCTGGCCCGGGCACGACCTTCCAGGTGCAGCGCGCGCAGTTCGACAAGGTGCTGGCCGACGACGCGGCCCGCCAGGGCGTTGAAGTGCGCTACCAGCAGGAAGTCACCGCCGCCGACTTCGGCGACGCCGGCCCCCTGCTGGACGTGCGCCGCGCCGACGGCAGCGCCTATCAGGTCAAGAGCAAGTTTGTTTTGGACGCCAGCGGTTACGGCCGCGTGCTGGCCCGCCTGCTGGACCAGGAACGTCCCTCGGCGCTGCCGCCCCGCAAGGCGATCTTCACGCACATCGAAGACCGCATCGACGATCCGGGCTTTGACCGCGAGAAGATCCTGATCACGGTCCATCCCGAGCAGCGGGGCATCTGGTACTGGCTGATTCCCTTCTCCAATGGCCGCTGCTCGTTCGGCGTGGTCGGCGGCGAAGACCTGTTCGGCGGTCCCAACGAGGACCTGATGACCACCTTGCGCGCCATGGCCGATGCCGCGCCCAACCTGAAGCGCGTCTTGAAGAACGCCGTCTGGGACACGCCGGCCAACACGATCGGCGGCTACTCCGCCAGCGTGACGCGCCTGCACGGTCCCGGCTACGCCTTGCTGGGCAACGCCGCGGAGTTTCTGGACCCGGTGTTCTCGTCGGGCGTCACCATTGCCTTGCGCTCGTCCAAGCTGGCCGCGGACGCCTTGCACCGGCAGCTCGGCGGCGCCCAGGTCGACTGGCAAACCGAGTTTGCCGACCCGCTGATGATCGGCGTGGAAACGTTCCGCGCGTATGTGCAGGGCTGGTACACCGGCGAGTTCCAGGACGTCGTCTTCTACCAGCAGGCGCAGCCGGAAATCCGCCGCATGATCAGTTCCATCCTGGCGGGCTACGCCTGGGACACGAGCAATCCCTTCGTGGCCAACCCGCAGCGGCGCCTGCGCGTGCTGAGCGAACTGTGCCGCGCCGGCGGCACGGTCGCCGCTCAGCCCGCTTGAACCCGCACTGACCCGGCATTTATCCGCATCAACCCGCCATGATCGCCATTCCCACCCCGTTCCTGTCTGCCTGCCGCGCCTTCGCGGCAACGCTGGCGCTGCTGGTCCTGGCCGGCTGCGCCGGCGCGCCGCCCCTGCCCGCGCGCGACGCCGCTTTCTCGCTGCCGCGCCAGTTGCATGTGGTGCAGACGGCGCCGGGCCAGCCCGCCGTGGACCTGCTGCTGGTGGTCCAGCGCGAAGACGCCGCCTTGCGGTGGTCGCTCTTCGACCCGATGGGCGTGCCGCAGGCGCGGCAGATGCTGGAAGGCGGGAAATGGCGCAATGACGGGTTCATGCGGCCCAACGCGCAGGCCCGCGATCTGTTTGCGGCGCTGATGTTCGCCTGGACGCCGGCAGCGGATCTCGACGCGGCCTATGGCGCGGCGTCGTGGCGCACGGCATCGTCACAAGCCGGGGCCGCGCAACGCCTGCTGCTGGACGGCGGCCAGGTGCGTTGGACGGTCACCTATCCCGCCGGCGCGCAAACCCAGGCATTGTCGATCCGCACTGCCACCGACGTGACGTGGCGGGTCACCCCCCTGAAGGAGCAGCCATGACGACCTGGCTTGGCACCCCCGGCGTCGTGTGCGCGCTGGGCGCCGGCGTGGACGCCGTTGCCCGCGCCGCCTTTGCCGGCGACACGACTGGCATGCGCGCCCAGGACGGCTGGGTGAACGGCCGCACGCTGACGCTGGGCGCCTGCACCGGCGCGCTGCCGCCGGTGCCTCTGGAATTGCCCGCGCATCACCACAGCCGGAACAACCAGTTGCTGCTAGCGGCCGCCCTCCAGATCGAAGACCGCCTGCGCGGCGCGATTGCCCGCTACGGCGCCGGCCGGGTCGCCGTGGTGCTGGGCACCAGCACGTCGGGCGTGAACGACAACGCGCCCGCATTCCGCCATCTGCGCGCGCAGGGCGCCTGGCCCGCCGGCTACGACTACCGCCGTCAGGCGCTGTCCTCGCCCGCCGCGTTCCTGGCGCAATGGCTGGGCGCAACGGGTCCGGCCTACACGCTGTCCACCGCCTGCACGTCCAGCGCCCGCGCGCTGCTGTCCGCCCGCAGGCTGCTGCAGCTTGGCCTGTGCGACGCGGTGGTCTGCGGCGGCGCCGACACGCTGTGCCGCCTGACCATCAACGGCTTCGCCACCCTTGAAGCGGTCGACGAAGCGCTGTGCGCGCCCTTCTCGGCCAACCGCCGCGGCATCAACATCGGCGAAGCCGGCGTCCTGTTCCTGATGGAACGCGACCCGGCCGATGCCAACGCCGTCGCGCTGCTGGGTGGCGGCGCCAGTTCGGACGCCTGGCACATGTCCGCGCCCGATCCCACCGGCGAAGGCGCGCGCCGCGCCATGCAGGCCGCGCTGCGCTCGGCGGACGTCGACGCCGCGGACATCGGCTGGCTGAACCTGCACGGCACCGGCACCCCGCACAACGACGCCATGGAAAGCCACGCCACGCACGCCGTGTTTCCGCAGGGCGTGCCCTGCGCATCGACCAAGGCGCTGACCGGGCACACGCTGGGCGCGGCCGGCGCGCTGGAAGCCGTCCTGGCCTGGATCACGCTGTCCGCCACGAACGCACAGGGCGCGCTGATGCCGCACGTCTGGGACGGCCAGCCGGATCCGGCGCTGCCGGCGCTGGATTTCAGCACGCCCGCGCACCGCTACGCGACGGGCCGGCGGCGTCTGGCAATGAGCAACTCGTTCGCCTTCGGCGGCAACAATGCCAGTCTGGTGCTGGGAGGCCAGTCATGACGACGTGGCCCATCGCCAGCCTGCTGCCGCACGCGGGCGACATGATCCTGCTCGACGCCGTGATCCGTTATGGCGCGGACAGCCTCACCGCCCGTGCCGTCATCCGGCCCGGCCCCTATTCGCTGCCGGACGGCTCGCTGCCGCCCTGGCTGGGAATGGAACTGATGGCGCAGGCCGTGGGCGCGTGGGCAGGCTGCCAGGCGCGCCAGGCAAACGAAGCCGTCAAGCTCGGTTTCCTGCTTGGCACGCGCCGCTACGAATGCCATGACGCGTCATTGCCCGCGGGCGCCGAACTCACCGTCCATGTCGAACGCGGCCTGATCGACGCCAGCGGCATGAGCGTCTTCGAATGCGTGCTGCGCGATGACGCGCGCGTGCTGGCCCGCGCCCGGCTCAACGTCTATCAGCCCAGCGACCCCACAATTCTTATGCAGGAAGAAGCCCCCCAATGAGCGCCGACCCCATTCTTGTCACCGGCTCGAGCCGCGGCATTGGCCGCGCCATCGCGCTGGCCCTGGCCGACGCCGGCCACGATCTGGTGCTGCATTGCCGCCAGCAGCGCGCGCAAGCCGAAGCCGTCCAGGCCGAGGTCGAGGCTCGCGGCCGCCAGGCACGCATCCTGCAGTTCGACGTGGCCGACCGCGCCCAATGCGCCGCCGTGCTGCAGGCGGACGTCGAGGCGCACGGCGCCTATTACGGCGTCGTGCTGAACGCCGGCCTGACCCGCGACGGCGCGTTTCCCGCCCTGACCGGCGACGACTGGGACCAGGTGCTGCGCACCAACCTGGACGGCTTCTACAACGTGATGAGCCCGCTGGCGATGCCCATGATCCGGCGCCGCGCAGCGGGCCGCGTGGTGTGCATGACCTCGGTCTCCGGACTGGTCGGCAACCGTGGCCAGGTCAACTACAGCGCGTCCAAGGCTGGCCTCATCGGCGCCGCCAAGGCCCTGGCCGTGGAACTGGCCAAGCGCCACATCACCGTGAACTGCGTGGCCCCCGGCCTGATCGATACCGACATGATTGACGAGCAAGTACCCGTGGAAGAAATCCTGAAGGCCATCCCGGCGCAGCGCATGGGCCGCCCCGAAGAAGTCGCCGCCACCGTGGCGTTCCTGATGTCGCCGGGCGCCGCGTACATCACGCGTCAGGTCATCGCCGTGAATGGAGGGCTTTGCTGATGAAACGGGTTGTCGTCACCGGCATGGCCGGCATCAGCGCACTGGGCTCGGAATGGCAGACCATCCAGCAGGCCTTCCAGCAAGGCCGCAGCGCCATTCGCGTCATGCCCGACTGGTCGCGCTACGTGGAACTGAATACCCGCCTGGGCGGTCCGGTCGAAGACTTTCAGGCGCCGGCGCATTGGACGCGCAAGCAGTTGCGCAGCATGGGACGCGTCTCGCAGCTTGCCGTGCGGGCCGCGGAAATCGCATTGGACGATGCCGGCCTGCTGGGCGAGCGCAGCATCACCGACGGACGCATGGGCGTGGCGTGCGGATCGTCCGTGGGCAGCACGGCGGAAATCCGCGCCTTCGGCAACATGCTGCTCAACGGCGTCACGGACGACCTGAACGCGAACTCCTACGTGCGCATGATGCCGCACACGACCGCGGCAAACATCGGCATCTTCTTCGAACTGAAGGGCCGCATCATCCCGACCTCCAGCGCCTGCACGTCCGGCAGCCAGGGGATCGGCTACGCCTATGAGGCCATCCGCTACGGCCGCCAGGACCTGATGCTGGCCGGCGGCGCCGAAGAGCTGTGCCCCAGCGAGGCACTGGTGTTCGACGCGCTGTACGCGACCAGCCAGAAGAACGACACGCCCGAACTGACGCCCCGCCCCTACGACCGCGATCGCGACGGGCTGGTCATCGGCGAAGGCAGCGGCATGCTGGTGCTGGAATCGCTGGAACACGCCCAGGCCCGCGGCGCGCACATCCACGCGGAAATCGTGGGCTTTGGCAGCAACTCGGACGGCACGCACATCACGCGGCCCGAAGCGGCCACCATGCGCATCGCGATGGAAATGGCGCTGGCCGACGCCGGCCTGCCTCCCGAGGCGATCGGCTACGTAAACGGCCACGGCACCGCGACCGAACAGGGCGACGTGGCCGAAACGCAGGCCACGTCCCGCCTCTTTGGCAGCCGCATGCCCATCAGCTCGCAGAAAAGCTACCTGGGCCACACGCTGGGCGCGTGCGGCGCGCTGGAATCCTGGTTCAGCATCGAAATGCTCAGGAACGACTGGTACGCGCCCACGTTGAACCTGAAGAACGTCGACCCGCTGTGCGGCGAGCTCGATTATCTGGCCGGCGACGGCCGGCGCATGAGCAACGAATACGTGATGAACAACAACTTCGCGTTCGGCGGCATCAATACCTCTCTCATCTTCAAGCGCTGGCCGTGATGCCGGCCGGCGCCGCACATTTGCGCTTTCCCGCTTTTCCAACGTCTCATCAAGGAATGCAATTCATGAACCTCCCTTGCAAGCTCGCTGGCGCGCTGGCCGTGTCGTTTGCCCTGTCCGCCCCGGTCCTGGCCGCGGATCGCACCGTCCACCTGCCCATCGCGGCCGCTATCAAGGCCGCGCAGGACGCCGGAAAGATCGACGGCAGCGTCAAGTTCTACCTGGCCGGCACGGGTCCCAAGGGCAAGGTCGTGGAGGCCGGCGTGATCACCAACCGCAAGACCAACGCGTTCGCAAAGAAGGACGAAGAGGCTTGCGTGTGGGTCGCGCAGTCCGCCCTGATCTCCCTGCATGAAGCCGCCAAGAAGGCCGGCGCCAATGCCGTCACCAATATCGTCAGCTATTACCGCAAGAACGAGTACCGCAGCACCACCGACTACGAGTGCCACGCGGGCGCCATGGTCGCCGGCGTCGCGTTGCGCGGCGACCTCGCCACGGTGAAGTGATCGACGATCATGTGATCCCCGGGCCGGGGCGCGCCCAGTGCGTCCCGGCCCGGTTTACACTTCCCGATTACCGCAACACCACAAAGGTTTACCGATGAGCACTGCTACGCTCAAGACCCGCCTGTCCGACGCCGTCAAGGACGCGATGCGCGCCAAGGCCAGCGAGCGCCTGACCACGCTGCGTTTCCTGCTGGCTGCCGTCAAGCAGAAGGAAGTTGACGAACGCCGCGACCTGTCCGACGCCGAAATCACCGCCATCATCGAAAAGCAGGTCAAGCAGCGCCGCGAGTCGATCGCCGCGTTCGAGCAGGCCGGCCGCACGGAAACCGCCGAGCAGGAAAAGGGAGAACTGGCCGTGCTGCAGGAATTCCTGCCCCAGGCCGCCACCCCCGAGGAAGTCGCCGCCACCATCGACGCCGCGCTGGCTGAAGTCGCCGCGCAAGGCGTGACGGGCGCGCCCGCGATGGGCAAGGTGATGGCGATCCTGAAGCAGAAGCTGGCCGGCCGCGCCGACATGACTGCCCTTTCGCAGCAAGTAAAAGCGCGTCTATAGCGCTAGAAAGCCCCTCCAAACAGATCCGGCTGGCGCGACTGCTCGCCCGGATCTGCGAAGTTGCTCATGCCCACGCCCGCCAGCCGGTACAACGTGTCCGGCGGCAGTTCCACGCGTTCGCATAGCAACCGGGCCAGGGCGGCCAGTTCCATGGCCGACGTGGGCGGCTGGGCGCAGGTCTGGCTGCGCGTCAGGATGCGGAAGCGGTCGGTTTTCAGCTTGAGCACCACCGTGCGTCCCAAGGCGCCCTTCTTCAGCGCCTGATCCCACACCTTTTCCGCCATGCGGTCCAGGGCGTCGCCCACGGCCTCCAGCCGGACGTCGTTGGAAAACGTGGTTTCGGCCGACACCTGTTGCAGCGGCTGGTCGGTCTGCACCTCGCGTTCGTCGATACCCCGCGCCAGTTCATAAAGCCGCCGCCCGTAGCGGCCGAAATAGTGCTCCAGTTCCTGTGCGCTGTGCGTGGCCAGGTCGCCCACCGTCTGGATGCCAAGCTGCTCCAGCCGCGCCTGCGTGACCTTGCCCACGCCCGGCACCTTGCGCACGGGCAAGGGTTCCAGAAACGCCAGCACCTTGCCGGGCCGCACGACAAAAATGCCGTCGGGCTTGTTCCAGTCCGACGCGATCTTGGCCAGGAATTTGTTCGGGGCCACGCCGGCCGACGCCGTCAGGCCGGTTTCCTCTCGAATCTGCTGGCGGATGACCTGCGCCACCTCGGTGGCCGAAGGCAGTCCGCACTTGTTGACCGTCACATCCAGGTAGGCCTCGTCGAGCGACAAGGGCTCGATCAGGTCGGTATGGCGGGCGAAGATCTGCCGCACCTGGCGCGACACGTCGCGGTAGCGGTTGAAATCGGGCGGCACGTAGATTGCGTGCGGACAGAGGCGCTCTGCCTTGATGGCCGACATCGCGGAGTGGATGCCGTAGCGCCGCGCCTCGTAAGAGGCCGCGCACACGACCGAGCGCGGTCCGGTCCAGGCCACGACCACGGGCTTGCCGCGCAGGTCGGGATTGTCGCGCTGCTCCACGGACGCATAGAACGCATCCATGTCCACATGCACGATCTTGCGCGCAGACTGCACTGACGCCTGCCCCGTCATGGCCTCAATCCCGTGGCAAAAACATATATTATGACCGGCGGCAATCCGCTATCCCTTCTCGCCCACGACGGTTCCATGACTGCACCTGCTTGCCCCAAAACCGATTACTTCGGCCTGACCATTCCCTTCATGAGTTTCATCGGACTGGTGCCGGAAAGCATCGCGCCCGCCTATGCCCGCACCACGCTGCCGTGGCGCGAAGACCTGACCAACAGCCGCGGCGACGTGCACGGCGGCACGCTGATGAGCGTGCTGGACTTCACGCTGTCGGCCGCTGCGCGCGGGTCCGCGGACGGCACCGAGGGCATGGCCACCATCGACATGAACACTTCGTTCCTGTCTCCCGCCACGGGCGATCTGGTCATCGAAGCGCGCTGCCTGCGCCGCGGCGCGTCCATCGCCTTCTGTGAGGGCGACATCCGGCGCGCCGATGGCGAACTGGTGGCGCGCGCCACCGCCACGTTCAAGATCATCCGCCGCCGTCCGGGCGGCGACTGATCTTATTTAGTCCTGCCTGCTTTCGTCCTGCATTCGGTCGCCCGGCCTTATTTCGGCAGGTCGCGCGACGGCTTGACGGGCGGGCGCGGATCCAGCGGCATGTACGTGCTGCACGACACCAGTCCGTAGTACACCGCGTCCTGCATCGCGCGCATGGCGGCGGCATCCCACGTGCCCTTGCCCCACATCACGATGCGCACGTCCGTGGACTTCGGGCCCTCGGACTTCAGGTCGACGCGCGTCATCTCGCGATCGGAATACGGCGCCAGCACGCGCACCACGCCGGACTGCGCGCTCTCGTTCAGGTCGGACACGACGCGGTAGGCGTTGTCGGTGCTGCGCAGGCACGCGTTGGACTGGCGGATGACCGCGTCGTAGGCGTCCTTGAAGGCGACCGGCGCCTTGAATTCGCTGTGCGGCGACCCGCTGTCCGGCGAAATGCCGAGCGAGCAGCCGGCCAGTCCCAAGACCAGCGCCGAGGCCGCGACCAGATTCCTGTACATGTAAATCTCCAGAAGAAGTGCCGCGATTATCCCGCAAACCGCCTGACGGCATAAGTGGTGCCGGATCTGCAGGCCCGGTTCGACACCCCTCGCGCGGCTATGGCATTATCGACCAGCCCATTTGCAACGCGGATCGACATCACGGAGGTTTCCCTTGTTCTCATTTCTGCGCACCGTCCTGGCAGCCGGCATTGTCGGCGCCTCCCTGGGTGCCTGCGCCACGCAGCCGCCTCCCCGCGCCTATCCCCTGAAAGATTTCTTCCGCAATCCTGAGCGCGGCTATTTCCGCCTGTCGGACGACGGCCAGACGCTCTCGTTCATGCAGCCCACCAGCGTGGACGGCAACCCCGCCCGCATGAACATCTACGTGCAGCCGCTGCAAGGCAGCCAGCTCGTGGGCGAGCCGCGCCAGCTGACCAGCGAGACCGCGCGCGACATCAGCGGCTATTTCTGGAAAGGCCCTGACGTGGTGCTGTACCAGAAGGATTTCGGCGGCGACGAGAACTTCCACGTCCTGGCCGTCGACGCCAAGACGGGCAAGATCACCGACCTGACCCCCTACGAGGGCGTGCGCGCCGGCATCGAGGACGACCTGGAAGACGATCCCGACCACGTGCTGATCAGCCACAACCAGCGCAACCCCGAGGTCTTCGACGTCTACCGCGTCAACGTCCACACCGGCGCGGCCGTGCTGGTGGCGCAAAATCCGGGCAACATCGTCGGCTGGCAGACCGACCACGCCGGCAAGGTGCGCGCCGCCGTCGCCAGCGACGGGCTGAACACCACCCTGCTCTACCGCGACGACGAAGCGTCCGACTTCCGCCCCCTCATCACCACCGACTACCGCACCAGCGTCAGCCCGGCGTTCTTCACGTTCGACGACAAGAAGTTTTACGCGCTGAGCAACCGCGGCCGCGACAAGCTGTCGCTGGTCGTCATCGACCCGGCCACGCCGGACGCCGAAGACGTCATCTTCACGCCCGACGCCGTCGATCTGGACGGCGCGGCATTCTCGCGCAAGCGCCGCGTGCTGACCGTGGCGTCCTACCAGACCGACAAGCCGCAATACAAGTTCTTCGACGCGGAAACCGAAGCGCTGTACAAGACGCTTGCCGAGCGCCTGCCAGGTTACGACGTCGTCATCCAGGGCGGCAACCGCGACGAGAACAAGTTCATCGTGGCGGCCTACAACGACCGCACGGCCGGCTCACGCTACATCTACGACGCGGTGGCCGGCACGCTGACCAAGCTGGCGGACTTGAATCCCGCCATCCCCGAGGCCGACATGTCGCGGGTGCAGCCCATCAGCTACCAAAGCCGCGACGGCAGGACCATCCACGGTTATCTGACGCTGCCCGCCGGCCGTACGCCCAAGAACCTGGCCTGCGTCGTCAATCCGCACGGCGGCCCGTGGGCGCGCGACGGCTGGGGCTACAACCCCGAAGTGCAATTCCTGGCCAACCGCGGTTTCTGCGTGCTGCAGATGAACTTCCGCGGGTCCACCGGCTACGGCCGCGACTTCTGGGAAGCGGGCTTCGGGCAATGGGGCCTGAAGATGCAGGACGACATCACCGACGGCGTGCAATGGCTGGTCGAGCAAGGCATTGCCGACCCCAAGCGCATCGGCATCTACGGCGCCAGCTACGGCGGCTACGCCACGCTGGCCGGCGTGGCCTTCACGCCCGACCTGTATGCCGCGGCCGTGGACTACGTGGGCGTGTCCAACCTCTTCACGTTCATGAAGTCCATTCCGCCCTACTGGAAGCCCATGCTGGACAAGATGCAGGACATGGTGGGCGACCCGGTGCGCGACCGCGACCGCCTGACCGCGACCTCGCCGGCGCTGCACGCGGACAAGATCAGGACGCCGCTGTTCGTGGCGCAGGGCGCCAAGGATCCACGCGTGAACAAGGACGAGAGCGACCAGATGGTGTCGGCGCTCAAGGCGCGTGGCGTGGACGTGGAATACATGGTCAAGGACAACGAAGGGCATGGCTTTCACAACGACGAGAACAAGTTCGAGTTCTACGAGGCCATGGAAAAGTTCCTGACGGAACACCTCAAGCCGTAGTCCCTGCGGTTTCCGCTTCCAGGGCATTCGCGGCGGCCGGCAGGCCGCCGCTTGTCTTGACGACGCCACGGCCGCTCCAGGCCATTTCCACGCGGTCCCGCCCCTGCTCCTTGGCCCGGTACAACGCCACGTCGGCCCGCGCCAGGATGACGTCGGCGCTGTCGCCCGGCTGGTAGGACGCTAGCCCGCCGCTGGTCGTCATCTGCACTTCCAGCCCTTGCAGATAGAGCGGCATGTCGCGCAGGGCGTCACAGACGCGCTGCGCCTGCACGAGCGCGCTCGCCGGATCGCAGTCGTACATCAGCAGCACGAATTCCTCGCCGCCCAGCCGGCCGAAGCGGTCGCTCGAGCGCACCGCGTTCTGCACCACGCGCGCGAAGTGGCGCAGCGCGGTGTCGCCGCCCGCATGGCCATAGCGGTCGTTGATGGATTTGAAGTGGTCGATGTCCAGCACCAGCACCGCCAGCTTGCCGCCGGTGCGCTCGCAGCGCTGCAGCTCGTGTTCCAGCTCATCCATGATGCTGCGCCTCGAATACGCCTGCGTCAGGCTGTCGAACGTCAGCGCCGCCTGCATCTTTTCCGCCTGGCTGCTCTGGATCATGAAGAGCAGCGCAAGAAAGAGTCCGGGCACCGTGACGGAGCCGCAAACAATGAAGAACAGGCTCCACGCCGACGGCTGCAGCAGCGACACCGGCGTCTCCACGCCCGCGCCGTACACATACCCGCGCAACGCATGCAGCGCCACCACCCCAAAGAACGCCAGCAGCAGGTACAGCACGACGCCCCTCGTCTTGATCCGCTTGCGCTGTCTGAAGATGACGGCACCTGTCGCTGCCATCAGCACGCAGGTGTAGACGGAATACAGCACCATGCGCCACACCAGGCTGTCGCTGCGGTACAGCAGCAGGGCAAAGCCGAACGTGCACAGCGAGCACAGCACGGTCGTGCGCAGGATATGCGGATGCATGCCGAAGAACTGCCGCACGCCGATGTACACCAGCGCGGCGGAACAGGCCCAGGCGGCGTTGGACACCATCACATAGGCGGCGGGCGGGATCATCTCGGCCGACGCATAGGCCAGCAGGGACAGCACGGCCAGCGCGTTGGCCGCCATGAACGCGGGCACGCCTTCGACGCCGCGAACATGAAAGGGCAGCAGCAACGGCAACGCCAACGCCGTGGCCAGGCCCCACATCAGGAAAAACAGGCTAGTCGTCATGGTTCACTCCGGCTCAGGCTTGTCGGCCTGCCCCGCCGTTGGAATGCAGTTGCACTGGGTTCGCGCTAGAAACGCGCGTTACACGTCAGCATTCTTGATGCTTTTTGTTACGAGAATGGCGAAAGGACGCGCATGACGTTTGCCCTGTTGGGCAACGCGCGTCTGTCCGTCCAGAACCTTTACCGCCGCGCCGAGACGATTGCACGGCCTGCGACGAGAGAATACGCCAAGGCGCCTTCGCCGTGACGCCCCCTTTGCAGTAATTGACAGTTAACTTGGGCAATCTTCCGTAAAGTTCCATCCGTCGACGGCGCAGCATAAGCGCCGCGATCACGCCCCACGGGCGTGGCGCGTACTAGCCATGCACTCCGAATACGCGAGTGCGAAGGTCCCCGTAGCGGGCGCCGCGCAACTCCCAATCAAACGTTCGTCTCCGCGCTGCCGGCGCCTTGTTCGCCAGCGGCCGCCTTTTGCCGGGTGCTTGCGCCCGTCCGGCGCGGCGGAGCCATGGACGCCCCGAATTGCCACTGCGGATGTCATACAGATGCCAATCGAACGACCCAGGCGGCCAAACGCCGTTGGACCCAGACTGAACCTGATCGCGGCCGGCGCCATGCTGGCGCCCGTGCTGGCGCTTGCCGGCCCGTCGAACAACCACGACGCGCCGATCGAGCGCGCCCGTGCCGGCGGCTACGCACCTTCGGCCGAGGTCCAGTTGGCCGAGGCGCGGGCCTACCGCGACGCACAGCGCTGGCCGCAGGCGCTTGCCAGCTTCCGCACGGGCCTGCGCCGCCATCCGGGCGAATCCGCCTTCGCGGCCGGCGAGATCATGACGCTGGCCGATGCCGGACAATTTCAGGCCGCCATCGCCGCGGGCGAGAAGCGCATCGCCCGATACCCGCGCGACCCCGACGCCCGGCTCGCGCTCAGCTACGTCTATGCGCGGCAATCCCTGCCCTTTGAAGCCTTGCATCAGGCCGACCAGGCCCTGGCGCTGGCGCCCGCCACATCCTACGTGCTGCGCGAATACATCCAGGCGCTCCAGGGCGCGCGCATGGCCGACGTGGCGCTGGACTGGGCGCGCCGCCATGAAACGCTGTTTACACCCGCTCAGATGCGCACCCTGCAGGCCGACGCGTTGGCGCAGGAAACGCGGCTGTCGGCGATGCCGGCGCGTGGCGAGGCCGAACGGTTTGCCATCGCCGACCGCGCGCTGGCGGGCTACGACGCCGCGATTGCCGATTGGCGGCAACTGGGCGACGAGGCCCGCGCCGACGTGCTGCGCGCCCGCATCGACCGCCTGCACGCCTTGCACGCCCGGGTACGCATGCAGGAGCTGATCCAGGAATACGAGGCCTTGGTGGCAGAGGGGGTCGACGTGCCGCGCTACGCGCTCAGCGACGTGGCCTCCGCCTATCTGTATCTGCGCCAGCCCGAGCGCGCCCGTGATCTGTACCGGCAGGTGGCCGCCACCGACAGCGCGCCCGGCGACGATCCGGCGCAGCGCCTGGCCACGCAGACCGGCCTGTACTACGCGCTGGCCGAAGGCGAACAGTTCGACGAGACGCCCCCGATCACGGACGCCGTTCAGTCCGGCTACGCCCCCTGGCTGTACTACAAGGGCCAGGCCACGCGCATGCCCAACGACCTGAACCTGGAAAGCCGCCAGACGCTGGCCGCCACGCACCTTCAGGCCGACGACACGGTCCAGGCCCACCAGCGCCTGTCGCACATGGTGCAGCAGGCGCCCAACAATTCCGCATTGCGCAGCGACCTGGCCACCGTCCACCGCGCCCGCTCGCTGCCCCGCGCCTCGGAAATTGAACTGAAGCTGGCCGAAACGCTGGCCCCGCGCGACCTGGCCGTGGAGAACGGCCAGGGCTTCACCGCCCTGGACCTGCAGGAATGGCGGCAGGCCGAGGCGCTGTCCGCCGACACGCTGGCCCGTTCGCCGGAAAACCTGACCAGCCGGCGTCTGGCCCGCGAATGGGAGGTCCACCGCAAGGCCGAACTGCGCATCACCGGCTATCGCGGCCTGGCCTCGGACAGTCCCGTCACGGGCAATGGCGACTTCGGCATCGACGCCGTCCTGTATTCGCCGCCCATGGGCTACGACTGGCGCGTTTTTGGCGGCGGCGGCTACGCATCGGGAGACTTCGAGGAAGGCCGCGGCATCTACCGCTGGCTGCGCACCGGCGTGGAATGGCGCGTGCGCGACCTGACGGTGGAAGGCGAAGTGTCCACCAACGACTACGGCCACGGCGTCAAGCCCGGCGCGCGCCTGTCCGCCGCGTATGACCTGAACGACCACTGGCAGGTGGGCGGCTCGGCCGAAATCCTGTCGCGCGACACGCCGCTGCGCGCGCTGACCAACGACGTCTCGTCCAATGGCCTGTCGATGTACGTGCGCTGGCGCGCCGACGAGCGCCGCGAGTGGACGCTGTCGGCCGCCCCGTCCCGTTTCAGCGACGGCAACACGCGCTGGGCATTCGGGCTGGCCGGCCGCGAGCGCGTCTACACCGCGCCGCACCTGAAGGCCGACCTGGAGCTGGGCCTGTCGACCCAGCACAACAACCGCGACGACGCGCCCTACTTCAACCCCAGCGCCGACTTCCTGGCCCTGCCCGGCGTCCGGCTGACGCACACGCTGCACCGCCGCTACGAAACCGCGTGGGAGCAGATCGGCACGCTGGGGGCCGGCACCTACA
Source organism: Achromobacter spanius (assembly GCF_002966795.1). Taxonomy (GTDB): domain Bacteria; phylum Pseudomonadota; class Gammaproteobacteria; order Burkholderiales; family Burkholderiaceae_B; genus Achromobacter; species Achromobacter spanius_D. Next base: position 2,216,843 of record NZ_CP023270.1, on the reverse strand, counting down.
GCCAGCAGGGGTACGGCACGGGCGGCGTCGTGGCATTGGGCTATGGCCAGCGCTACCGCGCCAACGACGTCCTGGACATGGGCTTCATGGTCACCGGCACCAGCCGGCCCTACGACGGCGAGCGCGAGCGCGAACTGCGCGTCGTCTTTGACCTTGCCTACCGCTTCTGACCCGGTTTTCTCGGAAACGACATGATGCTCAAACTGCATACCCGGCTGATTCTGGCCGGCATCCTGTTCCTCATGATTCTTGCGCTGACCGCCTGCGCCAAGGACATCCCCGTCTACACACCGCCCGCCGAGCGCCCCGTCGCGGCCGCCGACCGGCCCTGGGTCAATGGCCAGTTCCTGGCCCTGGCCTATCACGACGTCGAAGACGACGACCCCGACCAGGCCTTTCTCAGCGTGCGCACGGATCGGCTGGCCGAACAGCTGGCCTGGCTGCGCGCCAACGGTTATCAGGCCGTGTCGGTGGATCAAATCCTGGCGGCCCGGCAAGGCGGCAAGCCGCTGCCCGACCGCGCCGTCCTGCTGTCGTTTGACGACGGCTACCGCAGCTTCCACACCCGCGTGCTGCCTATCCTGAAAGCCTACGGCTGGCCGGCGCTGCTGGCGCCCGTGGGCGCCTGGATGGACACCCCGTCCGACCGCCCGGTGGATTTCGGCGGCACGCCCGAGGCCCGCCAACGCTTTCTGAACTGGGACGAGATCCGCGAGATCTCGCGCTCCGGGCTGGTGGAGATTGCCGCGCACACGGACGCCTCGCACTACGGCGCGCTGGCCAATCCGCAGGGCAACACCGAGCCGGCCGCTGCGATCCGGGCATACGACGCACGCACCGGCCAGTACGAGACCGAGGCGCAGTTCGACGCCCGCATGGGCCGCGACGTGGCCGCCATCACGGAAAAGATCCGCAAGGCCACCGGCAAGAAACCCCGCGTGTGGGTCTGGCCGTATGGCGCGGAAGGCGGCTCCACGCTGCGCATCACCGCGGAGAACGGCTACGAGATGGCGCTGACGCTGGAAGACGGACCCGGGCGCCTGTCCCGCCTGATGTCCACGCCGCGCATGCTGCTGGCCAGCGATCCGGCGCTCAAGTCGTTTGCCAACAGCGTGGTGGGCATGGAGGCCGACCCCTTCATGCGCGTCGCGCACATCGATCTGGACTACGTCTACGACCCGGACCCGGAACAGACCGATCGCAATCTGGGCGTGCTGGTGCAGCGCATCCTGGACATGCAGATCAACACGGTATTCCTGCAGGCCTATTCCGACCCGCAGGGCGATGGGCTGGTGAAGTCGCTGTACTTCCCCAACCGCTGGCTGCCGATGCGCGCGGACCTCTTCAACCGCGCGGCCTGGCAGCTGCACAACCGCGCCAACGTGATGGTGTACGCATGGATGCCCGTGCTGGCCTTCGACATGGACTCGGCCCTGCCCCGTGTTGAGCGCTGGGATCCGGACACCGGGCAGGTGGCGCCGGACCCGGACCAGTACCGCCGCCTGTCGCCGTTTGACGCCACCGTGCGTGCGCGCATCGGCGACCTGTACGAAGACCTGGCGCGCCAGGCGATCTTCGACGGCATCCTGTTTCACGACGACGCGCTGCTGTCGGATTTCGAGGACGCCAGCCCCGGCGCGCTGGCCGCGTACCGCGCGGCGGGGTTGCCGGGCAGCATCGCCGAACTGCGCGCCGATCCGGACACGATGCAGCGCTGGACCCGCTACAAGAGCCGCTATCTGGTGGACTTCACTGCGGCGCTTGCCGAAAAGGTACGCGCCGTGCGCGGGCCGCAGATCAAGACGGCGCGCAACATCTACGCCCAGCCCATCCTGAATCCCGACAGCGAAACCTGGTTCGCGCAGAACCTGGACGACTTTCTGGCCGCGTACGACTGGACCGCGCCGATGGCGATGCCGCTGATGGAAAACGTGGCGCCCGGCAAGGAAAACGCGTGGCTGGACGAGCTGGTCGACACCGTCGCCCGCCGGCCCGGCGCGCTGTCCAGGACCGTGTTCGAACTGCAAAGCCGCGACTGGCGCACCGGCCCCGGCCGCCCCGACGCCACGCCGGTGGACACCGACGTGCTGGCCGGCTGGATGCGCCGCCTGCAACTGCGCGGCGCCCGCAGCTTCGGCTACTACCCCGACGATTTCTCGCAAGACCAGCCCCGGTTGCAAGGCATCCGGCCCGCCATCTCCGAAGCCTGGTATCCCCTCCAATGACTGATCGATTGATTGCCCTGCTGATTCTTTGCGCGGTGCTCGGCGCGCCGTTCGGCTTCACCCTGATGCTGACCGGCGAAGCGCTGCTGGGCTTCGTGTTCTTCTATCCCCTGTTCATGTCCGGCATGTGGATGGCGGGCGGCATCTACTTCTGGTGGCATTGGGAACGCCACTGGGCGTGGGGGTCTGAGCGCACCCCGCCCGAACTGGCCGGCTCGCCGCTGGTGTCGATTCTGGTGCCGTGCTTCAACGAAGCCGACAACGGCGAAGAAACCCTGCTGGCCGCCCTGAACCAGAACTATCCGCACATCGAGGTCATCGCCATCAACGACGGGTCGACCGACGGCACGGCCGCGTTGCTGGACCGCATGGCCGCCGAACACTCGCGCCTGCGCGTGGTGCATCTGGCGCAGAACCAGGGCAAGGCCATGGCGCTGCGCATGGGCGCGCTGGCGGCCCGCAGCGAATACCTGGTGTGCATCGACGGCGACGCCCTGCTCGACCCCGATGCCGCCGCGTATCTGGTGGCGCCGCTGATCGACAACCCGCGCGTCGGCGCCGTCACCGGCAACCCGCGCATCCGCACCCGCTCCACGCTGATCGGGCGCATCCAGGTCGGCGAGTTCTCTTCGATCATCGGGCTCATCAAGCGCACACAACGGGTGTACGGGCAGGTCTTCACGGTGTCGGGCGTCGTCGCGGCCTTCCGCCGCGTGGCGCTGGACCGCGCGGGCTACTGGAGCCTGGACATGATCACCGAAGACATCGACATCAGCTGGAAGCTGCAGCGCGACCACTGGTCCATCTTCTATGAACCGCGCGGGCTGTGCTGGATCCTGATGCCCGAGACGCTGCGCGGATTGTGGAAGCAGCGGCTGCGCTGGGCGCAGGGCGGCGCGGAGGTGTTCCTGAAGAACCTGCGCTCGATCTGGAACTGGCGTCACCGCCGGCTGTGGCCGCTGATGGCCGAGTTCTGCCTGTCGACGGCCTGGGCGTTCGCGTTCGCGCTGTCGGTGGTGCTGTGGCTGGTCAGCCAGATCGTCGCGCTGCCCAACAACATGCAGATCGCCAGCCTGCTGCCGCCGGCCTTCACCGGCATGATGCTGGCGGTCGTCTGCCTGCTGCAGTTCGCCGTCAGCATCCTGATCGACCGCCGCTACGAACCGGGCCTGGCGCGCTCGCTGTACTGGGTCATCTGGTATCCGCTGGCCTACTGGATGGTGAGTCTCTTCACCACGCTGGTCAGTTTTCCCAAGGTCATGCTGCGCAAGCAGGCCCAGCGGGCCCGCTGGACCAGCCCCGACCGCGGCATCAAATCACCGGACGCATCATGATCATCACCACGCAACGCTCGCGCGCGGGCTACCTGTTCGACTTCGCGCTGACCGCCTTCGGCTGGTTCGCTTTCGTCTACCTCTTTGGCGCCGGCATCCTGGCGATCCTGCGCGGGGCCGTCAGCGGCCCGGACGCGCCGCTCCTGCCCGTCTTTCTGCCGACGGTGCAGACCTTGTGGGGCTATGCCGTGCTGGCCGTGGTCAACGCCGCGGTGCTGGTGGCGTGGGCCGTGTACAACCACCGCCGCTTCGGCGGCAAGGACCGCCGCAAGCCGATCCGCCCGCTCACCGATCAGCGCTTGGCCAAGAGCTTTGAAGTCAGTGCCGAGCAACTGGCGCAGCTGCGCGCCACCCGCGTGACCGTCATCCACCACGGCAGCGCCGGGCAGATCGACGGCATCGAACACCGCCTGCCGCGCCTGCAATCGCTGCGGACGGGCTGATGCCTGAGGGGCCTGGGGCGGCGGAAGGCTTGTCCCGCCCCGTGCCGGCTACGCCTACACCCGCCGCATCTTCGGCAACAGGATCGCCACCACGCCCAGCAGCGGCAGATAGGCGCACACCTGGTAGACGTAGCCGATGCTGGTGGCGTCGGCCACCCGGCCCAGCACCGCGGCGCCCAGGCCGCCCATGCCAAAGGCAAAGCCGAAGAACAGCCCCGCGATCATCCCCACCTTGCCCGGGACCAGCTCCTGCGCATAGACCACGATCGCGGAGAAGGCCGAGGCCAGCACCACGCCGATGATCACCACCAGCACGCCGGTCCAGAACAGGTCCGCGTGCGGCAGCAGCAGCGTGAAAGGCGCCACGCCCAGGATCGACACCCAGATCACGATCTTGCGGCCGATGCGGTCGCCCACCGGCCCGCCCACCACCGTGCCTACCGCGACGGCGGCCAGGAACAGAAAGAGATACAGCTGCGCCTCGCGCACCGACAGCCCGAACTTGTCGATCAGGTAGAAGGTGAAGTAGCTGTTCAGGCTGGCCAGGTAGAAATACTTCGAGAACACCAGCACGCCCAGCACCGCCAGCGCGCCCAGCACCTGATTGCGCGACAAGCCGTTGCCCGCGCCCTCGCGCCGCACCCGCGGCTTGAGCAGCACGCGGTTGGCGCTGTACCAGCGTCCGATCCACATCAGCACCCCGATGCCGAACAGCGCCGCCAGCGAAAACCACGCCACGCTGCCCTGCCCGTGCGGAATGATGAAAAGCGCCGCCAGAAGCGGCCCCAACGCCGATCCCACATTGCCGCCCACCTGGAACAGCGACTGCGCCAGCCCGTGCCGGCCGCCCGACGCCATGCGCGCCACGCGCGACGATTCCGGATGGAACACCGACGAGCCCGTGCCCACCAGCACCGCCGCCACCAACAGCCAGCCAAACGACGGCGCCATCGACAGCATCAACAGGCCCACCAGCGTGAAGCCCATGCCCACGGGCAACGAGTACGGCTTGGGGTTGCGGTCGGTATAAAAGCCGATGAACGGCTGCAGCAGCGACGCGGCAAGCTGGTAGACCAGCGTGATCAACCCGATCTGCGTGAATGTCAGGCTGAACGAGTCCTTGAGCATGGGATAGATGGCGAGCAGGATCGACTGGATCATGTCGTTCATCAGATGCGCCACGCTGATCGCGCCCAGCACCTTGAAGGCGGTGGAGGGATCGGAGGCGGCAGCCGATGCTGCGGCGGGCGATGCTGCGGCAGCCGATGCTGCGGCAGCCGATGCTGCGGCGGGCGCGGCAGCGGTCGAGACAGACAGGCCGGCAGCGGGATTCTGGGCGGAGTTCATGAGTCGCACGAAGAAAATGGACAAGCCGGCCAAGCGCCGGAACCAGGCATCAGTGTAGGAATCCGGCGCCGGCGCGATCTGCCATTTTTCGTCGAGAAAGTGACAACCACCGTGGCAACACAGTGACAAAATAGACGCCATGCGCGTTCTGGCGCCCCCTCATCCTTTTGTCGGAAGTGACACCATGGTCATTCGCCCTGTCCCCGATCCCAGCCGCAGCATCAACGCACAGGACTACCAGGACCGTCCGCGCGTCGTCACGGCGATGGCCAAGGAGTTTTCCGCCGGCGCGCAGACGGGTCCCCATACCCACCCGCGCGCCCAGCTCATCTATGCCGTCGAAGGCGTGATGCGCGTCACCACGCCCAGCGGCTTCTGGGCGCTGCCGCCGCTGCGCGCGCTGTGGGTGCCGGCGGGCGTGCCGCACGGCGTCGACATGGTGGGCACGGTCTCGATGCGTTCCCTTTACATCCACGCCGACGCGGCCCAGGACTACTGGCCCGAGTGTCAGGTCATCGAGGTCAGCGGCCTGCTGCGCGAACTGATTCTGGCGCTGACGGCCGAGCCCATCGACTATCCGCTTGGGGGACGGGTCGAGCAGATCGCGGGGTTGATCCTGGCCGAGCTGGCCGCCGCGCGCATCGTGCCGATCCAGATTCCCTGGCCGCGTGACCGGCGCCTGCAAGCCATCTGCGCGGCCATCCTGGACCAACCCGGCCTGCAACGCGGCATCGAGGACTGGGGCAGCGAGGTCGGCGCCAGCGCGCGAACGCTGATCCGATTGTTTCAATCCGAACTGGGACTGAATTACCGGCAATGGGTGCAGCAGGTGCGGCTGGCCGACGCGGTGTGCCGGCTGTCGATGGGCGTGCCCGTGGCGCGCATTGCGGCGGACCTTGGCTACCGCAGCGCCAGCGCCTTCTCGGCCATGTTCCACCGCGCGTTGGGCGCCCCGCCCCAGCGCTATCTGGAATCCGTCCCCGGCGCCCCGCGCACCTGAACAAAAGCTGAATAACCGCTCACATGGGCAGATTTCGTTACCGAAACCTTATTGGGCCCTGGGCGGTCTATAGCGTTCTGCCCTAGAATCGCCTGCAATGAGCAATCCCCAGCAATCCTCCGCCAACCCGGGCGGCAAATCGGGCCTCCCCTGGAAACCTCTCCTGGTCAAAGCGGGCATCGCCGCCGCTGGCGCAGCCGTGTGCGGCGCCGTCGTGCTCGGCCTTGCGCTGGCCCTGGCGTGGCCCAGCCTGCCCGACCTGCACGCGATGACCGACTACCGGCCACGCGTGCCCCTGCGCATCTACACCGCGGACAAGGTACTCATCGGCGAATACGGCGAAGAGCACCGCAACGTGCTGCGTTTCGACGAGATCCCCCCGGTGATGCGGCAGGCGGTGCTGGCGGCCGAGGACGACCGCTTCTACAGCCACGGCGGCGTCGACTGGATGGGCGTCGCGCGCGCCGTGCTGACCAACATCGTCAAGGGCTCCAAGTCCCAGGGCGGCAGCACGATCACCATGCAGGTCGCGCGCAACTTCTATCTGTCGTCGGAAAAGACCTATTCGCGCAAGTTCTATGAGCTGCTGCTGACGTTCAAGATCGAATCCGAGCTCACCAAGGACCAGATCCTTGAGCTTTACATGAACCAGATCTACCTGGGCCATCGCGCCTATGGTTTCGCGGCCGCCTCGCGCACGTATCTGGGCAAGCCGCTCTCCGAAGTCACGCCCGCCGAGGCCGCCATGCTGGCCGGCATTCCGAAGGCGCCCTCTCGGTTCAATCCCATCACCAATTACCCGCGCGCCGAGATTCGCCAGCATTACGTGCTGGGCCGCATGAAGACGCTGGGTTACCTGACGCCCGAGCAGACCGACGAAGCCCTGAAACAGCGCCTCACGATCCGCGGCTCTGACGGCAGCAGCACGCGCGGGTTCGCGGTGCACGGCGACTATCCGGCCGAACTGGCCCGCCAGCTGATGTACGGCGTGTTCCAGGAGAACACCTACTCGTCCGGCATCGACGTCTACACCACGATCGATTCCAAGGCGCAGGAAGCCGCCTACCGCGCCGTGCGCGACGGCATCATCGACTACACGCGCCGCGCCGTCTATCCGGGCCCGGAAGACCAGGTCGAGCTGCCCGCCGACGTGGAAAAAGATGCCCAGGCGCTCGACGAAATCCTGGACGGCGTGCAGGAAAAGTCGCCCGACAGCGAAGACCTGCTTGCCGCCGTCGTGCTGGCCGCCAGCCCCACCGAAGTCACCGTGGCGCGCAGCGGGCGCGACATCATCACGATTTCGGACAAGAAGGCCCTGGCGGTTGTGGCCCGCGCGCTCAATCCCAAGGCCAGCGACAACCAGCGCATCCGCCGCGGTTCCGTGGTCTACATCCACAAGAACGGCGACAACTGGGAAATCATCAACATGCCCGCGCTGCAGGCCGCACTGGTGTCGATGGTGCCGCAGGACGGCGCGATCCGCGCCATGATCGGCGGCTTCGACTTCAACCGCGGCCACTTCAACCGCGTCACGCAGGCATGGCGCCAGCCGGGCTCGAACATCAAGCCGTTCGTCTACGCGGCTGCCCTGGAACGGGGCCTGACGCCCGCCACACAGATCTCCGACCAGCCCTTCATGCTGACGGCCGAGCAGACCGGTTCCAAGGCCTGGCAGCCCAAGAACGACGGCAACAAGTACGAGCCCATGCTGACCCTGCGCCAGGGTCTGATGCGGTCCAAGAACATGGTGTCGATCCGCATCCTGCAGGCGATTTCGCCGCAGTACGCGCAGGACTACCTGACGCGTTTCGGTTTCGACAAGGAACGTTGGCCCGCCGTGCTGCCGCTTGCGCTGGGCGCGGGCGGCGCCACGCCGCTGCAGGTCGTCAATGGCTATAGCGTGTTTGCCAACGGCGGCTACCGCGTCACGCCGTATCTCATCGACCACGTCACGGACCGCTCCGGCAACGTGCTGATGAAGACCCAGCCCGTCGTCGCGGGCGACGCGCAGGCACGCGCCATCGACCCGCGCACCGCCTGGGTCATGGACGACATCCTGCGCGACGTCACGGTCAACGGCACCGCCGCCCGCGCGCATCAGGTGCTCAAGCGCAACGACATCGGCGGCAAGACCGGCACCACGAACGATGCCGTGGACGTCTGGTTCTCGGGCTTCACGCAAACGCTGGCCACCACCGTCTGGATGGGCTTTGACCAGCCCAAGTCGCTGGGCACCAACGAGTTCGGCAGCGGCCTGGCGCTCTCCACCTGGCTGGACTACATGCAGCCGGTCTTGAAGGACGTGCCGCAGGCCAAGCCGGCGCCGCGCCCCGACGGCCTGCTGGTCGACAACGGCGAGTACTACTTCTCCGAATTCCCGCCCGGCCAGGCGGTGGCCTCGCTGGACCTGTCTTCCGGCGACGCGCTGACCGACTTCCTGAACAACAACCGCTCGACCGACGGCGTCGACACCTCGGTCAAGCCGCTGCCCCCCGGCGGCGCCATGGCCCCCCAAGACAGTCCCATCCAGCCGCCGCTGATGCCGATCCCCGTGCCCCGTGCCGACGCCGCGCCCGTCCCCGTCCCGCAGGCGCAGGCCATGCCCGCCGCGGGCGGCGTGCAGACGCCAGCCGTCCCTGCCGCGGCCACGCCGGCCGACTCAGCCGGCGTAAGCGCCAGCGCCGTGACCTCCCCCGGCGCCGTGACCGCCCGGCCGCTGTAAGGACCGCGCAGCACGCAAAACGGGCGCCTCACGGCGCCCGTTTTCTTTTGGGTCCGGCCTCGCGCTACTCGGCGGCCGCAGCCTCGGTCACGACCTCGCGCGGCCACGCCTGCAGGGATTCCAGGTTCAAAAAGGTGAAGTAGCCGGCGTTCCAGCCTTCGGTGTCGATGTGGTACACGTTGCCCAGCGCCAGCGGCGACGCCACCGGGGTGTGCCCCGCCACCACCGCCCTGACGCCCAGGATGCCGGTGCGGTCCATCTGGCGCAGGCGGTCGCGCGACCACTGGCATGCCGCGCTGGTGCGTTTGTAGCGGTCCTGCAACGCGGACTCCAGCCGGGGCCAGAACAGCACCGGGCAGTCGGCATGCAGCAATCCGACGGCGCCCGACGACGTTTCCACCTCGATGGCAATCGGCAGCCGGGTGAAGGCTTCGGCAAACACCTCCTGCCGCTCGGCGGGCAGATCCAGAAACCAGCCGCCGCCGTAGCCGCGCCAGTTCTTCACGTCCACCTGCCCCGTGCGCACATGGCGAATCGCGTAGTCCTCGTGGTTGCCTTGCACCGCATAGAACCAGGGCTTTGCCAGCCAGTCCAGCGCGGCCTCGTTCTCGGGCCCGCGATCGACCAGGTCGCCCACGGAAAAGAGCCGGTCGCGGGTGGGGTCGAACCCCAATTCGTCCAGGGCCTGCTGCAGGCGCGAGAAATGTCCGTGCACATCGCCTACCGCGAAATCGCGGCCGGACGCGTTGCGCGGGACCTTGAGAAAACGTTGCTCCATGATGCTTCGGAAATACCGCAAGGAAAATCTGACCCCTCTTTTTAACCCGCTTTGCTCTGTCCCCAGGGCAAGCCCAGTCGGCGAAAGGGTCAAATAGCGTTACGAGAATCCGTCTTGTTCGTGATAATGTTTTCTCCTCTCCCGCACTGCCCTGAAAGAAGCGGCGCCAAGCCGCTTCCCGCCGTCACCATGACCGCCGCGTCCACCATCAAAACCTGGTATCTCGTCCACAAATGGACCAGCCTGGTTTGCACCATTTTTCTGCTCATCATCTGTCTGACCGGTTTGCCGCTCGTGTTCCATCACGAGATCGAGCATTGGCTCGACGACGGCAAACCGCTATCGCAGGTGCCCGCCGGCACACCGCCCGCCAACCTCGACAAGCTCGTGGCCAACGCGCAGGCGATGTATCCGAACGAAGTCGTCGACTACCTGTCCTTCGACCCGGACGAGCCGCAGGTCTTCGTCGGCATGGCCAAGACGCCCGGTGACGGGCTGGCTTCGGGCCACGCGATCCGCATGGATGCCCGCACGGGCGACGTGCTGCTCGATGGCCCGCTTTATACCGAAGACAAGTTTTCGTTCATGGGCATTATGCTGGCGCTGCACGTGGACCTGTTCGCGGGCCTGACCGGCGAGTTGTTCCTCGGTTTCATGGGGCTGCTGTTCTGCGTCGCCATCGTGTCGGGCGTCGTGTTGTACGGCCCGTTCATGAAGAAGCTGGAATTCGGCACGGTGCGCGCCACGCGCTCGACACGCCTTAAATGGCTGGACCTGCACAACCTGCTGGGCATCGTGACGCTGGTCTGGGCACTGGTGGTGGGCTTGACCGGCGTCATCAACGAGCTGTCCACGCCGCTCTTTCGCCTGTGGCAGTCCACCGAATTGCCGCGCGTGCTGGAACCCTACAAGGGCCAGCCCATCCCCACGCAACTGGCCTCGGCCCAATTGGCCGCGGACACGGCGCGCAAGGCCATGCCCGGCAACGACGTGTCGTTCATCTCCTTCCCCGGCAACGCCTTTGGCAGCCCGCAGCACTACATTGCCTGGATGCGCGGCGACTCGCCCCTGACGTCCAAGCTGAACACGCCCGTGCTGATCGACGGCCGGACCGGCGCGCTGACGACCGTGGCGAAAATGCCGTGGTACCTGACCGCGCTGGAAGTCTCGCGGCCGCTGCATTTCGGCGATTACGGCGGCCTGCCGCTCAAGATCATCTGGGCGCTGCTGGACCTCGTCACCATCGTCGTGCTGGTGAGCGGACTGTATCTGTGGCTGGCCCGGCGCCGCGCCACCGAAGCGCGCATCAACGAACTCATCAAGAAACACCAGGCCGCCGCGGCTCCGCAAAGGACACCCGCATGAGCCATTCAACGGGTAAAGGCAGCCGCGGCTTTCTGTTCGTGTGGGGCGTGCCGATCCTGCTGGGCGCGCTCAGCATCTTTGGCCTGCTGGCGGCCCTGCTTGGCACGGGCGCCTGGCATTGGGCGTCATGGACCGCCCTGAGCATCCTGCTCGTGGTCATCGTGCGGTACTGGGTGTTCCCGCTCAAGCACTAGCCGAACAAGTTGCGCCGACGGCGGCCACGCGCGCCGCGTGCCGCCCGCCGGGGTTCTTTCACTACGCGAACTTCTCGGGATCCGGGCCCAGGCGCGGGCCTTCCTTGATGCCGTCGATGGCGGCCATGTCCGCCGGCGACAGTTCGAAGTCGAATACGTCGATGTTCTCGCGGATGCGATCCGGCGTGACGGATTTCGGAATCACGACCAGGTTGTGCTGCAGATGCCAGCGCAGCGTCACCTGCGCCGGCGACTTGCCGTGCTTTTGCGCCAGGTCCAGGATCACCTTTTCCTTCGTGATGTTGCCCTGCGCCAGGGGGCTCCAGGACTCGGTCACGATGCCATGCCGCGCATGAAATGCCCGCAGCGCGGTCTGCGTGAACCCCGGATGCAGTTCGATCTGGTTGACCGCGGGTGTGACGCCGGACGCGTCGATCAGGCGTTCCAAGTTGGCCTGCGTGAAGTTCGACACGCCGATCGCGCGCGCGCGGCCGTCTTCCTTCATCTCGATCATCGCGCGCCAGGCGTCCAGGAACTTCTCGCTGCCCGCGACCGGCCAATGGATGAGGTACAGGTCCACGTACGCCAGCCCCAGCTTCTCCAGGCTTTCGTCGATCGCCTTGTGCGCGTCGTCGTAGCCGTGCTTGTCGTTCCAGAGCTTGGTGGTGATGAACAGGTCCTTGCGCGCCACGCCGGCCGATCGCAATCCCGCGCCCACGCCCGCCTCGTTGCCATAGATGGCCGCGGTGTCCACCGAGCGGTAACCAGCCGCCAGCGCTTCCTTCACGCTGGAGGCTGCCTGATCGTCCGGCACTTGCCAGACGCCCAGGCCCAACTGCGGAATCTTGCCTCCGTCGTTCAATTTCACTGCGGGTACCTTCGCCATAAGACCCTCCGTAGCAAGCGACGCGACCCCGGCGCGGCGAAAACGTGCCCGGTCGCGCAACCAGGGGAGCAGCCGGCCGGACCCCCGATTGGAAGAGAAAGAAACGGGCCCGACGCGCTGCGCCCGTATCGCCAAACCAACTTGAAGCCCCTGATCCAGGCCCGCCCAAACCAGGGGTTATCCCTCAAATAGTACCGCTGGTGCCCCATAATGCCCTGCAAACGGCTTAGCTCCCCTGGCGGAGCCGGCCTCAACCACTGCATCCAGAACATGAATTCTCCTGAAACGCGGCCCGGCAAGGGCGGCGGTCTTGCCACGCTTCGCACCCTGTTTCCCTACCTGTGGCCGCCCGGCAGGACCGGCCTGAAGGTCCGCGTCGTGGCGGCGCTGCTGTGCCTGTTCGCCGCCAAGGCCGCAACCGTCTACGTGCCCCTGCTGTACAAGCAGGCGGTGGACGAACTGGGCAAGGGCGCGCCCGGCACGGTGACGGTGCCGCTGGGCCTGATCCTGGCCTACGGCACCGCCCGCGTGCTCTCGCTGCTGTTCTCCGAACTGCGCGACGCCATCTTCGCGCGCGTCGGCCAGCATGCGATCCGCTCGGTCGGCCTGCAGATCTTCCGGCACCTGCACGGCCTGGCGCTGCGCTTTCACCTGGCGCGGCAGACCGGCGGACTGAACCGCGCCATCGAACGCGGCACCAAGGGCATCCAGACCCTGCTGTCGTTCCTGCTCTTCAACATCCTGCCCACGTTCTTCGAAATCAGCCTGGTCTGCATCGTGCTGTGGAAGATGTTCGACGGCTGGCTGGCGCTGGCCACCGGCGCCACCGTCGTGCTGTACATGGCCTACACGCTTGCCGTGACGGAATGGCGCGCCAAGTTCCGGCGCCAGATGAACGAAACCGACTCCGAGGCCAACACCAAGGCCATCGAGAGCCTGCTGAACTACGAGACCGTCAAGTATTTCGGCAACGAAGAACACGAGGCCCGGCGCTACGACGCCTCGCTCACCCGCTACGAACGCGCCGCCGTGCGCAGCCAGGTCAGCCTGTCGATCCTGAACGTCGGCCAGGCCCTCATCATTTCCTCGGGGCTGACGCTGGTGATGTGGATGGCGGCCAACGGCATCGCCGAGGGCCGCTACACGCTGGGCGACTTCGTGCTGGTCAACACGTACCTGTTGCAGCTCTACACGCCGCTCAGCTTCTTCGGCTTCATCTACCGCGAAATCAAGCAGGCGCTGATCGACATGGAGCGCATGTTCGAGCTGCTGGGCCAGGACCGCGAAGTGGCGGACCGCGCGGGCGCCGCGCCGCTGCAGGTCTCCGGCGGCGCGGTTGAGTTCCGCGACGTGCACTTCGGCTATGACCCGCGCCGCGCCATCCTGAAGGGCGTCAGCTTCTCGATTCCCGCCGGCAAGACGGTGGCCGTGGTGGGCACCTCGGGCGCAGGCAAGTCCACCATCGCGCGCCTGCTGTTCCGCTTCTATGACACCGACAGCGGCGCCATCCTGATCGACGGCCAGGACGTGCGCGAGGTCACGCAGGCCAGCGTGCGCGCGGCCATCGGCGTCGTGCCGCAGGACACCGTGCTCTTTAACGACACCATCCGCTACAACATCGGCTACGGACGGCCGGGCGCCACAGACGCTGAAATCGAGGCTGCCGCGCGCCTCGCCCACATCCACGACCTGATCCTGACCATGCCGGACGGCTACGGCACGATGGTGGGCGAGCGCGGCCTGAAGCTGTCGGGCGGCGAAAAGCAGCGCGTGGCGATTGCCCGCACCATCCTCAAGAATCCGGCCATCTTCCTGTTCGACGAGGCCACCAGCGCGCTGGACACCCATACCGAACGCGAGATCCAGGCCAACCTGCGCGAAGTCAGCCAGGGCCGTAGTACGCTGATCATCGCGCACCGCCTGTCCACCGTGGCCGACGCGGACGAGATCATCGTGCTGGCCGATGGCCGCATCGTCGAGCGCGGCCGCCACCCGCAACTGCTGGCCCAGGGCGGCATCTACGCCGGCATGTGGACCCGCCAGCAGGAAAGCGCCCGGTCGGCGCCGGCGGATTGACAAGCCGCTTCCCCTGTCCGAACATCGCACCCTTTGATTTCCAGGCCTCCCATGCAGGATTCCCCCACCCTCCCCGAAGTCCGCGTCTGCGCCGCCGGCGACCTGGTCAACGGCGGCCTGGGCGTGAAGGTGCCCGTGACCGATGGCGCGGGCCGCACCACCGCCTTCTTCGTGCGCTACCAGGACCGGGTGCATGGCTACCTGAACCGCTGCGCCCACGTCGGCGTCGAACTGGACTGGGAAGGCAGCTTCTTCACCCGCGCGGGCGACCTCATCATGTGCGCCCGCCACGGCGCCACCTACCAGCCCGACACGGGCGTGTGCGTGGGTGGCCCCTGTAGAAACGGACGTTTGACCGCGCTGGACGTGGCCGAGCGCGACGGCAGCGTCTATTGGCAGCCCGCCGGCAAGATCCGTCCGGCGGACGCCGACGCCTGACCGATTCCGGCGCGGCGCAATGGTTCGGATTTTCGCCCGGCTTTACGCCCGCGCCGCCACCGCCTGCACCGGTTCCGCCCGCTCGGCATAACGCCGCGCCAGCACCGCGCAAACCATCAGCTGCATCTGGTGAAAAATCATCAGCGGCAGCACCACCACACCCATCTGCGACGTGCCGAACAGCACGGTCGCAAGCGGAATGCCGGAAGCCAGCGACTTCTTCGATCCGCAGAACACCAGCGTGATCTCGTTCTCCTTGCTCAGCCCCAGCTTGCGGCTGCCCCAAGTCGTGATCCCCAGCACCGCCCCCAGCAACACCGCGTTCACCAGCACCATGGTCGCAAGATCAATGGCCGGAAACGCATGCCAGATGCCCTGCGCGACGGCCTCGCTGAACGCGGTGTAGACGGCCAGCAGGATCGAGCTGCGATCCACCTTGGATAGCGTGCGGCTGTTGCGCAGCGCCCATGCCCCGATCCACGGACGCAGCAGGCTGCCCACCGCGAACGGCAGCAGCAGCTGCAACAGGATGCGGCCGGCATCGGCCAGCCCATGCCCGCCGCCCTGGCGATGCAGCAGCACCGCCACCAGCAGCGGCGTCAGCACGGTGCCCAGCAGATTGGAGGCTGTCGCCGCGCAGATCGCGCCCGGCACGTTGCCGCGCGCCATGGACGTGAACGCGATCGACGACTGCACGGTGGACGACAGCGTGCAGACGAACAGCACGCCGATCCACAGCGACGGCGTCAGCAGCCCGGGAAACAGCGCGCGCAGGCCCAGGCCCAGCGCAGGAAACAGGAGAAAAGTGCAGGCCAGGATCAGCCCGTGCAAGCGCACGTCCTTCACGCCAGACACGATGGCATCCGTGGACAGCCGCGCGCCGTGCAGGAAAAACAGCAGCGAGATCGCCACGTTGCTCGCCACCATCATGAACGTGGCGCCCTTGCCCACGGCCGGGAAAAAACTGGCGAACGCCACGGTGGCGATCAGGATGAGCGTGAACTGGTCGGGCAGGAAGCGGCGCATGGCAAAGGCAAATCCGGAAAATTTCGCCCACTATAGGCGCGGCCCTTGCCATCGTGAAGGCCACTGGGTACTTTAACTGTCATCGGAAATTGCTATGACCGCAGCCCAACCATGCTCAATCCCCTCTGGCTCAAGACCTTCGCGGCAGCCGCCGGCGCGCCCAGCTTCACCGAAGCCGCGCGCCGGCTGGGACTGACCCAGCCCACCGTCAGCGAACACATCCGCCAGCTCGAACAGGCCGTGAATCGGCGCCTGTTCCAGCGCGACACCCATTCGCTCGCGCTGACCAGCGACGGCCGCAGCCTGCTCGTGCATGCCGAGATCATCCTGGCCGCGCACGAAAAGGCCGAGCGCCTCTTCGACGCGCCCCGGCTGCGCGGCCGGATCCGGCTGGGCACCTCGGACGATCTGGCGATGGGTCCCCTGCCCGATGTCCTGGCGGCGTTTCGCCTGGCGCATCCCGAAGTCGAGCTGGACCTGACCATCGGCGTCACCAGCGACCTCTACAAACTGCTGGACGACAACCGCCTGGACGTGATGATCGGCAAGCGCCGGCGCGGCGACCGCCGCGGCCAGACGCTGCACAAGGAGGCGCTGCTGTGGCGCGCCAAGGAAGGCCTGCGCGTGGATCCCGACGAGCCCCTTCCCTTGATCCTGTTGCGCGAGCCCAGCGTGACGCGCACGCTGGCGCTCGACGCGCTGGCCCGAGCTGGCCGCAGCTGGCAGATCGTCTGCACCAGCACCAGTTACGCGGGCTGCCAGGCGGCCGCGCGTGCGGGATTGGGCATCACCGTGCAGCCCTCGCACCTGTCCACCGCAGGCCTGTCGGCGCCCGCGGGCGCCGCCAATCTGCCCGCCCTGCCGCCGGTGGAGTTCATCGTCATCTCGGCTCCCGCGCCGGGCAAACCCACTCGCGCGCTGACCGAGATCCTGATGCGCAGCACCTTGACCTGACGGCCCTATTGCGGCGCGGACCGCGTGTGCTCGACGCTGCCGTGCAACGCCTGCGGCTGCTTGAGCAGATTCAGGATCGGGCACCACGCCTCCACCGCCTCGTGCACGGCGCGCACCGCGTGCTCGTCCGCCGGCGACACGATGTGCGCCGTGTAGCGGATGTTGTGCGGAAAGAACGGCACCGCCTCGTACCCCGGCTTGCCGCCGCGCGGATCCAGGTCGCCTTCGATCGACACCTCCAGCGACTCCAGCGGCAGTTCCAGCTCCGCCGCCTTGATGAGAAAGATGTGGGTCAGGCAACTGCCCAACGATCCCAGCAGCAGTTCGGGCGAACTCGGCCCCAGGTCGTACCCCGCGAAATCGGCGGGGCTGTCGCTCACCACCTGATGATCGCGAATGCGGATGCGCCGCACGCCGCTGCGCCCTTCCGCGCTGACGTGCGCGCGCAGCTTCACCGGCTCGACGGTTTTCGGGTCGCGCCCGTTGCGCAGCAATACGGCGGCGCGCTTCTGGTCCAGATACTCGTTCAACGTACTCATCTTGCAGACCTCGCTTGGAAGAAAAACGTGCGAAGGACGCGCGGCTCAGTGGCGCCGCAGGTCGGTCATGACGATGGGTGCACGATCCATCGCCAGCAGAATCTCGCCCAGGCCGCGCGCGTTGCCGGCCTCCATGCGACCGCCCGGCCCGCAGACGTCGTCGGCGCTGGTCCACTCCGGCGCGGCGTGCGGCAGCAGGCGCGCGCGCAGCCAGCCGCGGCGGTCCACCAGGAACTGCGCGCCCGCCAGGCCGTCCGGCGGCACGCCCGCAGCCAAGGCATAGGCGTCCCACGCCGCAGGGTCCGCCGCCACGCAATCGGCATCCGCGGCGCTTGTGCGGCCGCGCGTCAGCGCCACCGTCAACAGACGCGGATCCTGCGGTTCGGCCGGGGCGCCTGCCGCCTGCGCCACGACGCGCACGGGCAAGCCGCGCAGACCGGTGAGCCGGTCCGCGCGGCCGTCCCTGCAGCTCACCGCCACCACCGGCGCGGAAATCGCCGGCATGCCCGCGCCACCGCTCGTCCCGTAGGCATGCAGGCGCAGGAAGTCCAGCACCTGCCAGACCTCGTCCGGCCGCAGCGCGGCGTCCAGGGCGTGCATGGCGCGTTCGGCCGGCGCATGCCCGCCGTGGGCCAGCCGCCAATACAGCTCACCTTCCAGCCGATTGTCGAATAGCGCCGCACCCAGCACGCTAGGCCACACGGGCAAACTGGCGGCCAGCGGCCCACGCCCATCCGCCGCCGCGCCGTGACACGATGCGCAATGCCGCGCATACAGCCGGCCGCCTTGCAGCACGTTCGCGTCAGAAAACGCCAGCGGCGAGCGTTGATAGGAAGTGTCCCGCGCCTCGGTCAGCAGCAGGCGCGGCGGCGGCCAGCTCGTCGCCAGCGCCAGCGCGGCGGCAACCGCCAGCAGCGCAAGCCGCCATCGCCGCGCGAACAGGGCGGCCACCAGCAATGCCCCTGCCACCGCGCTTTGCGCCAGCGCCAGCCACAGCCGGTTCCAGGTATGCGGGCTGACGGGCAGGTCCGGGTCGTACCGCCAGGCAAATGGCCAGGACACCAGCGCCAACGCGTCCACGGGCTGGCGCCAGATCGACAGGGCAAGCAGCGACACCAACAGCCCCAACGCGCCCATCGCGGCCGCCACGCCGCGCCGCCACGCCGGTCTGGCGGCCGCAGCCACCTCGCCCGCGCGGCTGTGCAGCCATGCCGCGGCCAGGCCCGTCAAGAGCAGGAGGGCCGCCAACCCCAGCGCCAGATGTCCCACGCGCGAACCCAGCAATCCAGGCAATCCGGGCACTGCTTGCCAGGCCAAGGCCAGCAGTACGGCGCACGCCACGAACGCCCCGCCAGCGAGCCACGGCAGGCGCAGGACAGCGCCCCGCCCTGCCCCGGCCGCCTTGCCCGCCACCGCCGACCACACCATCAATGCGCCGCCCACCACGGCGGCGGCCATCGCAAGCCCCGCCGCGCTCACCACGTCGCATCCAGCCCCAAGAGGGCCAGCGCGCGATGCCGCAACGCCGCCAACCGCGGATCGCCCCGATGGCGCGGGTACGGCAGGTCATTGACGATCTCGTCCTTGATGCGCGCGGGCCGTTCGCTCAGCACCACGATGCGCGACGCCATGAACAGGGCCTCCTCGACGTCATGCGTGACCAGCAAGGCGGTAAAGCCCGAGCGCTGCCACAGCTCGACCAGCTCCGACTGCATGGCGATGCGCGTCAGCGAATCCAGCTTGCCCAACGGTTCGTCCAGGATCAGGATGCGCGGATCGTTCACCAGCGCGCGCGCCAGCGCCGCGCGCTGCGCCATGCCACCCGACAGCTGATGCGGATAGGCCTGACTGAACGCCGCCAGTCCCACCCGTTGCAGCGCATCGTCCACACGGTGCCGCTGCGTCTTCAAGAGGCCCCGCGCCTGCAGGCCCAGCGCCACGTTGTTCCAGACCGTGCGCCACGGATACAGCGTCGGGTCCTGGAAGACAACGATGCGCGACGGCGACGGGCCTTCAATCGCCGCGCCGTCGGCCAGCAGATCGCCTTGTGCGGGCGGTTCCAACCCGGCCACCAGCCGCAGCAGCGTCGACTTGCCGCACCCGCTGGGTCCCAGCAACGCGACGAACTCGCCGGGTTTGACCTCCAGATCGATGCCGTCGAGCACCGGCAGCGCCGCGCCGTCCAGATCGAAATGATGATCCACGCCACGCACCGCCAGCGCGGCCCCGCGCGCGGCGGCAGTGGGGGGGCTGGCAGTCGGGGCGCTGGCGTGCGCCGTTGCAATGGCTACCATTTCACGACTCCCTTCTGCCAGGCCAGGAGACGGTCGCGGCCCAGGAACAGCAACGTGATCAGCCCGGAGAACACCAGCGCCATCACGATCAGCGCGCCGTACATGTTGGCGTACGAGGCCCAGCCCTGCGCCCAGGACAGATACCATCCCAGTCCCGACTTCACGCCCATCATCTCGGCCGCCACCAGCACCGAGAACGACGCGCCCAGCCCCATGAACAGGCCCACGAACACCTGCGGCAAGGCCGCCGGGATCGCCACGCGCAGCACCAGAAACCATTCATTGGCGCCCATCGTGCGCGCCACGTCGTAATACGCGCGGTTCACGCCCGCCACGCCCGACCACGTCAGCACGGTCACTGGAAACCACGTTGCCAGCGCGATCAGGAACACGGCCGCGGACCAACTGGAGGGAAAGAAGAAGAACGCCATCGGCAGCAGCGCCGTCGACGGCACCGGTCCCAGAAACCGCAGCACCGGATGCACCCAGTACCCCAGCCCGCGCGACCAGCCGATCGCGACGCCGGTCAGAAACCCGGCCGCCGCGCCCAGCACAAAGCCGTTCGCCAGCAGCCACAGCGAATTGACGAGGCTATCGGCCAGACGCTTGTAGTCCGACACATAGACCTCGATCAGCGACTGCGGCGGCGCGAAGAACGGGCTGGGCAGCAGCGCGACCTTGGCCGTCGCGATTTCCCATGCGCCCACCGCCACCGCCAGCGCCAGCAGCCACGGCCCGGCCCTGTGCAGCGCACGAATCGGCCGCAGCCGCTCCGCGCCCGACACGGCGGCCAGCAGCAGCAGGACGGCCAGCGCCAACGCCGCCACGCCGAACTCCCGCGTGTATCCCCACGACGTGAAGCCGACCTCCACGTTGGGCCACGCAAGCGTGATGCCGCCCACGCCCGCCCACAGCGCCGCGGCGGCCACGCCGGTCTTCCAGAGCCGCCAACCCACGACGCCGGGCGCATGGCCCGCAGCCCCCACCGTCAACGCATCAGCCGAGGACATTGGGCACCACCGCTTGCGCATACTTGTTGATGTCCAGGCTGGCGCTGAGAACCTTGATGGTCTTCAGGTCCTTGGCGTATCCCACGATCTCCTCGCGCAACGCCGCGCCGGTCGAGGCGTGGCCGTGGCTATGGCTGCGCAGGATCGCGGCCACGCGCTCGGGCGGCACCTTGCCGGGCACGTACGGCGCAAAGATGCGCGCGGTCTCGTCTGGGTTCGATGCCGTCCAGCGCTGCGCGTCGATCACCGCGCGCGCGATGGCCGCCGCCGACTCCGGATCCTTACGGACCAGATCGCCGCGCAGGCCCAGCACGCAGCAGGTGCGGTTCTCGTAATCGCCCTCGATGTTGGTGGCGATCTCGCGCAGCTTGTTGTCCTCGCGCAGGGTGTAGATCAACGGGTCGTCGCCCGCAATGGCGTCCACCTCGCCCTTTCTCAGCACTTCGCCAAAGAGGTCCTGCGGATACTGGCGCCAATCCACGGACTCGGGGTCGATGCCCAGCTGCGCCACGCGGATCGCAAAGAAGTTCTTCACGGGACTGGCCTGATCGGACACGGCCACGCGGCGGCCCTTCAGATCGTTCACGGTCTTGATCGGCGAATCCTCGGCCGTCAACAGCCGCATGCAGCCGCCGTGCGTGCCCACCGCCAGCTTCACGTCAAAGCCCTGCTCCAGCGGCTTGAGCCAGCGCAGCGCCATGCCGATGCCGCCATCGGCATGGCCCGTCGCAATCGCTTCCAGCAACTGGTCCGTGGACCCGCTGAAATTGATGCGTTCGACCTTGAGGTTGTATTTGTCGAAGAAGCCGCGCTCCAGCGCCACCGACACCGGCGACTGGCACACCGCGGTCTGGCTCCACGCGATCTTGAACGTGCGCGGCGCGGCATTGGCCGCCAGCACGCGGGAGCCCAGCATGCCCAGCGGCGCGGCCAACCCCGCGGCGCCAGCCGCGCGCAGCAGCGCGCGGCGAGAAATCCCGTGCGCCGCAGCGGCGCCCGAATGGACTTTCGTATTCATCAACCTTCCTTTTGAGAGACCCAGAATGGCGACGATTGCCAGGAGGCATCATCGGCCTGGGCTCAGGCGTTAGACAAATACAAAGTCGGGATAACAATATGGGCGCGGGCTCCCGGCGCGCGCGGATCTGACCGGATAGCTACTCGGGCATCGGGTCCGGCACGCCGTCCGCATCGACGGACTTCACGCGGTCCAGCGCGTTGCGCGCAGCCGACATCGCTTCGATCGTGCTGCGAAAACGCCGGCTCACGAAAATCTCGAACGCCACGCTTTCAGGCTCGGGCGCGGCCGGCTCGGCGGCGGGCGCCGCATCTTCGGCAGTCGTCGCAGTTGCGGCGATTTTCGCTGGCACAGCCGCCTTCACAGGTAGACGCCGCGTCTCCAGAAACGCACGCGGGGGAATGCGCCCCTCGGGCTGGGTCGCATACGCGACCACTGAAAATCCATTGATGATCTTCTCGGACATTGCGGTTTCCTTGGGCGCGTTCATGCAGGCGCACCGACACGTCCCACAACGGCCTGCCGCAAGAAAACTTAAGTGTGAAACGGCCGCGAATCCCGGTCCGCGCGCCGTCATTCCTTTGCGTGCAGCCGCCTGCCGCATGCGCCCCAAAGCAACGGGCCCCATGAAGGGGCCCGTGTCGTACGAGTGCCGGTGAAAACCGATCAGGGCGCGAGCTTGAAGCCCAGGTCCACGCCCCACTTGTCGGTCTCGCGCAGCCATTTCGCGCCGCAATTCAGGCAGCGGAAGTGGTCTTCGCGGCTTTCCTCCCGGCCCTTCTGCGTTGGGTTGGTAAATCCTTGATGTCCCAGGTGCGAATGCGGCGCAACGCCTGCAAGTCCTGGGTTAATGCGTTGGCAAGCCAAGCACATAACGCTCATTGATGCTTCCCCACAAACAGTGTTAGCAAATTGTAAGGGATTTCACCAATGTCTTTCTATTAAATCGGCGACACAGTGGGAACTAAATTGTTAACGTGATTAGCAAACAACGTTTTGTAACGCCGTCAGGCACGTAGCCAGGTGATACGGCGAAGTTGAGGGCATATCGGCCCGCGTCACGTTTCCATTTGTATCCAGGCACTCGTGCCAGCCGCCCGGGTGAAGGAAGCGGCTGCGAAAGCCAACCAATGCCGTCTGCAGCGCGGGCAGATCGCCCATTACTGCCAGCGCCCGCAGGTATTCCGTCTGCGCCCAGATCCGGCGCGTAGCGTCGATCACCTTGCCGGACTCGTCCAGCGATGCAATCACGCCTGCGGTATCGACGCCATGATCGCGCGACCACTGCACGGCACGCGGCAGCGACTCCGCAAGGTCCAGGCCTTCAAAAACCTGCGCCGATTCATGCACCAGCGACAACCATTCAAACTGATGGCCGGGCTCCAGCCGGTTCCCGGCGCTGCCCTGCAAAGCTTCCGACACGCATTGCGTCGGCGCATGCACGAAGAACTGGCTGATGCCTTGGGCAAGCTCGCGCAGATGCTGCGCAAACCAGGCGGGTTCGGCCACCTGCGCCGCGGCCAGATAGGCTTCGGTCAGATGCATCATTGGGTTTTGCGCCGGCGGTTTCAACGGCTGCGAGAAGTCCGCGCTAAGCGCCGCGTGATACAGCGAATCGTCGGTCTTGAAACGCGCTTCGATCGTGCGCGCCGTGGCCAGCATCAGCTTGCGCGCCGAGGCGTTGCGGCTGCGCCGGAAATACGCGGAAGCGGCCAACACGATGAACGCATGCGTATACAGGTCCTGGGTGTCGTCCAGCGGCTGCCCTTGCGCATCAACGCTGTAGCGCCAGCCGCCGTGCTCGTCCTGAAACACGCGCCGCAGGGATTCGAACAACCGGTCCGCATGCTGCGCGGCGGCCTCGCCGGGTGCCTGCGCAAAGACATACAACTGGCGCGCACAGGCCATCGCGCGATAACGCGTCGCGGGCAGCGGTTCACCGCTGGAGGAATTCAGAGATTCGTAAGGCAGGCCAAGCGACTCGTTGAATCCGCGGCCCAACCACATGGGCAACACGACCGAATCAAAATGCGCCCGCAGCGCGCGGATATCATCCGCAAGAAAGGAATTGGTCTGTGCGGCAGTCATCTTGGAACGACGCATACCCGATGAGGGCCCCAGGTTTTGGAGCAGCAACGATAACCGAAATCGTCGTCGCCATCTCGAGAGTATCCGCCACGTGCTCATGCACACACAGACCGGTCGTGCCGATCAGCTCCGTCCAGGGTGCAAGCCCTATCGGAAGATATTTTCCTCTACCCAGTTTTGCGCGAAGATTTCCGCGCGATCACGAGCTTCGTCCAACGAAGCGCAGTTGCCCAAGTGGGAAAATGCGGCATCCACTTCGGTGCCGCCCTCAGCCGTAACCGTCAGCAATACGCCATATCCGCCGGTATCCATGGCCGCTGTGGAAACGTCGATCAGTACTTCCTGGTCACGATGCTGCATGTGCTACCTCCCAGTCGGTTACCTAAACGCGCGAACCACGCGTGACGTGCGAAGGGACAAAATTTCCCGCGCAAGACAATAGACCTGCAACCGTCACGCAAAGTTCATCTTACTGGCCGGACGCGAGGCCGGATACGTCCGAAAGATGTCAATTCGCACATTCCGTCTCAGGATATGCCTTGCCGCTCAGTGGCGAAGGCATGGAGCACGAAATACTGCGAAAACATTCGCAACCTTGCAGCAATCAGGCTGAAGCGGTCTGAATGAAGAATCTCGTGACTTGCGTAAGGCGGCGATTGCCGTACGGGCGAGATAATCGCAAAGGCTTAGCGCAAATGGATGGCGCCCGGCTCTTCCATGCGAAGCGAGAGTCTGCCCTTGTCGGTGATGAGCCAGCGGCCGTCGGGGCCGGACTCGATGCAGCGCAAGGTCTCCAGTGCTTGGGCGACGTGCGCGGGCACGTCGGTCTGGACCGCGCCGGGCTCGTTATTGTCGGCCACGACGCGCAGCCAATGTCCCAGTTCGCCCTTTTCGAAACGATGCAATGCCATGCGTGGTTCTCTCTTGAATGCTCAACGATAGCATGCCGGTCAAGCCCCGCCGCCGCGTGGCGCAGGCACTCAGGACAGCAGGCGGGGCACTGACGACGCAAGCAGCGCAACGCCGGATATCGTCAACAGACCCAGCACTACACGTCGAAACGCGACATCGCTGATGCCCACATAAACGCGCGTGCCCCATAGTGTCGGCACCAGCATCGCGGGCACGATCAGCGCAAACAGCGGCAGCATGTCGCGCGTGACCACACCGGTCAGCACATAACCCGCCATCGTCACCATCAGCATCGACAGGTTGAAGTTCTGGATCACCGCGCGCTGCACGTCGCGATCAAAGCCGCGCAAGGTGCACCACAACGTGGGAATCACGCCGGTAAACCCGCCCAGTCCGCCCATGACGCCGCCAATGGCGCCGGCCACGCCGTCGGCTACCTTGCCACCCACCGTGATGCGCGGAATGCGCGCGGCGAACAGCATGATCGGACACCAGATGGCGAGCAGCCCGCCGATGAAGGCCTTGAACACCAAGGGATCGAGATGCGGCAACACCTTCACGCCCAGCGGAATGCCGAGCAAACCGCCGACGATGAACGGCAGCAGATGCGCCATCGCAAAGCCCCGGCGCACGGTGAAAGCCGCCAGCAACTGACCGGTCAGCGCGCCGAACACCGCCATCGCCGCGGCGAGCCGCGGATCTACGGTCCAGGCCCAGAACGACATGGCCACCATGCCGAAGCCAAAGCCCGACAGGCCTTGCACAAAGCCCGCGGCCATTGCTCCGACCACGACCACTACATATAACGAGTCCATATCTGCAGCGCGTTCCGCATCACCGGCCGGCACCATTTCCGGCGCACGCCATTCTAGTGCGTTCTAGGAAGGACGCAGCGCAAGCGGCGAACGCCGCAGGCGCGTGGCCAGCGCGGAGGCCGCCACGCTGGCGGCGATGAGGGCAAGACCGAGCGCCAGGTCCGCCGAGATCTGCTCGTGGAACACGACCGACGACACGATCAATCCGATCACCGGCACGCACAGCATCGCGATGGAAGTTGCGGCCGGCGGCAGCTTCTGCGTCATGCCCAGCACGACGATGAACGTCAGCGCCGTGGCGAGCGGTCCGGTGTACAGAATCAGCGGCCAGGCCTGCGCATCGCCCAGAAAGGTCGGCGCGCCATCGCGCATCCATGCCAGCGCGGCCAGCGGGATCGTGGCCATCGCGGTCTGCCACGGAATCATGTCGGCGCCCAGCCGCACGTGGCGGTTGGCGCGCAACTGGATGATGTTGCAGGCCCAGGCAAACGACGCGCCCAGCAACATCACGAGACCGATGACGGTATGCGCCTGCCACGGACTGAATGCGGGCGCCACGATGACGCCGATGCCGGCGTAGCTGAGCGCCGTCGCCAGCCATTGCCCGATCGACAGACGTTCCTTCAGGATCAGCGATGACAGCGGGATCACCCAGATGGACGTCGCGTAGGCGATGACCGAGGCGCGTCCGGGCGCCACGTACTGCAACGCCCACAGTGCGAGCGCCGTAAAAGCGCCCATCTGCAGCAAGGCCACGCCCGCCACCAGCGGCCATTCCTGGCGCGTCGGCAGACGCAGGCGTCCCAGCACCGCAAGCACGAGCACGCTGATCAGCGCGGCGGATCCGAATCGGCTGGCGGCCAGCCACAACGGGCTCATGTGCGCCAGGCCCAGCTTCATCACGGGCCAGTTTCCGCCCCAGATGGCAACCGCACCCACGAGCGGAAGAAACTTGCGAATACTGCCTTGCTGACTCATTACTACCCTGCTCTGCCGCTGATTATTCTGCGATTCGGCCATATGACCGAAGGACGGAACAGTCTATAGGGTAAACCCCAGCATTTTTCACCGCTTTCTGCGCCCATAACCGGCATACTCAGCACAGATGCACTGCCAACCTGCTGCCTGAAGGTCACTTATGCCGGAAATCAACCTGGATGCCACCGACATCCGCATCCTGAACGAACTTCAGCGCGACGCGCGGCTCACGAACGTTGAGCTGGCCGCGCGCGTGAACCTGTCCGCATCGCCGTGCCTGGCGCGCGTGCGGCGCCTGGAGACCGAAGGGCTCATCGATCGGCGGGTCACGCTGCTGAACGCGCGCAAACTGGGTCTGAAGGTGAACGTCTTCATCCAGATCTCGCTGGACAAGCAGCGCAAGGCTGCGCTGGACGTGTTTGAACGGGAGATCGCGGTGCTCCCCGAAATCATGGAGTGCTACCTGATGTCGGGCGACGCGGACTATCTGATCCGCGCGCTCGTACCCGATGTCGACGCGCTGGAAAGACTGATCGTCGAACACATCACGCGCATCCCCGGCGTGGCCAGCATCCGTTCCAGCTTTGCCCTCAAGCAGGTGCTCTACACCACCGCCGTGCCGCTTGCCTGACGCCGCATCTGGTATCCATCCCGCGCTTGCGGGATTGCGGCGGCAAGCCCACAATGAAAACGCCTGACGCCGGCTTTTTCCCGATCGGCGCCAGCATCCCTCCCATCGCTTAGCAAGGAGCAAACCATGCCCGAAACCGAATGGTTCCCCGGCAATTCGCTACCCGATCGTCAGGGTTACTTTGAAGTGGAGTTCGCCACCGGCGAAACCGAAATCACGCGCTATGGCATGTTGGGCTGGGAGCCCGAAGAAGAGCGCGGCCACATCCTGCGCTGGCGCGGGCTGGATCCGAACATCGAGCAAGCCGAGATCGATCGCGAGGCAGCCCTGCGCAACAACAGCGACAACGTGATCGGCTGAACGGCCGGCACAACCTGCGCGGCGGGTCCATCCCGCCCCGCAGCAAAACAAAACGCCGCGGAAGAATCCGCGGCGTCTTGACTGGGCGCTTGCCCGATCAGCGGTCGAGCTTCGAGATCTTCGTGCCCGCGAGCGACACGCCGGCCATCAGGCCACCGTTGTTCATCACGAAACCCACCACCGGCTGCTGGGCCGTGTTGGTGTCGATGCGGCCATTGGCGCCGATGTTGACCACCGCCACCGTCGCGTCCGCACCCACGGTCCAGCCGCTGCTGTTGCGGAACTTGTTCAAGGCGTCATCCGTCATGAAGAGCAGGACCATGGCCTTCGACTGCGCGCCGGCCTGGAAGCCGATCGAGCCCGCCGTCGTGCTGTAGTAGCCCGCATTCTGGCCGCCCACGCGCAGCACGCCCTTGCCGTGTTCGGCGCCCACGATGAAGCTGCCGCTCAGCACGTCCGGAAATACCAGCACGCCCTTGGCGCGCGCCACGAGGTCCTTGGATTGGGGAGCGGCTTCGTACAGCTTGGCGAGCGTGGCGTTGGCTGCGCTGTTCATCGACTGCCGTTGTTCGGACGTCGAGGCGGCCGGCGACTTGCTAGGCGTGGTCGTGGTGCAGCCCGCAAACACCAGGCCGGCGGCGCCAATGGCGATGGCCATGCCGGTGCGGCGGAGAACAGGAAAAGTGTCGAACATGGAACTCTCCTTTTGTTGTCATGCACTGACAACTGTACCGGGCATTCCAGATCCGACAAGACACACGAATGTGATAAACGAAACAAAACACTAGCGGGCGCTAGAGAATTCCGTAGCGGGGTTCGCCGGTGTGCTCGTCCACCGACAGAATGCCGGACAGCACCAACTCGGCATGGCGCCGCGCAATGGCGGGATCGTTGAAGGTCACGAAACGGGGCAGCGACCAGCGCCGCGCAGCCGCCTCATCGCCGTTGCGGCACACCAGTATCTCGATGGCCAGCACGCCGGTCTTCAAGTCGACGACTTCGCAATACACTTGAAAACCATCGATATGACGCTGTGGCCACCCACTCATGCTGCACCTATGAATTCCGACTGCCCGGCCGCAATATGCCCCAAAGAAAATGGCTTGAAAAGCAATGTTTTTCAGGGGTAAAAACGTACTAATCCGCATAGTGCCGAGGCATCTTGAAGTTCGCAAAAATGCGGTCAAATCGGCCGTTTTCGCACCGTGCCTTCAAACCGGCAATCGCCGGACATTCCAACCTCTACCGACGCTCATGACCACACCTGTCTTCGAACCCGATACCGCTCCGCTGGAAGTCCTGCCGCGTGACCTGTCCGCCTACCGCGAAGGCAACACCGGCATTCCCTACGTGCACCGCTTCGAATCCGGCAAGCCCGGGCCGCACGTGCTCATCAACGCCATCACGCACGGCAACGAGATCTGTGGCATGGTCGCTGCCACCCATCTGCTGGACACAGGCGTGCGCCCGAAGATCGGCACGCTGACGGTCAGCTTTGCCCACGTCGAGGCCTACGAGGCCTTCGACATCGACCGGCCTTACGACAACCGCCAGCTCGTCCACAACCTGAACCGCATCTGGTCCGCCGCCATGCTCGACGGCTCTGAAGACAGCCCCGAACTGCGCCGCGCCCGCGAAATGCGCCCCATCCTGGACGCTGCGGACTTCGTGCTGGACATCCATTCCACGCGCGCGCCGGTGCAACCGTTCTGGGTCTACAACGAGATGGACCGCAACACCGTGCTGGCAGCGGCCGTCGGCTCGCCGCAGGTCCATCTGGTCATGCCGCAAGACAAATTCCCGGGCACCGGCGTCATGGGCTATGGACATCACGGTGATCCGCTGTCCAACAGCGGCGGCGCGCTCGTTGTTGAATGCGGCCAGCATTTCGCCCGCTCCGCCGCCGAACTCGCCACCGACGTCACCCTGCGCTTTCTGGCGCATCTGGGATTGATCGACACGCCGGCCGGCACGCCGCCCCCGCCCACACCGCAACGCTACCGCCTGCTCGAAGTCCACATGGTGAAGTCCGAAGACTTCACCTTCACGCGGCCCGTCATCGGCTTCGAAACCTTTGACAAGGGCGAGTTGATCGCAATGAACGGCACCGAAGAAATCCGCTCCCCGTGCGATGCGTGCACGATCTTCATGCCCACGCGCATGCCGATCGTCGGCCGCGAAGCCGTGTATCTGACGCAGGCGATTTGACGTAGAGGATTCGCGGCGGGTGTGTCGAACCCGCCCTCTTCAAAGATCCGGTATCAAGCGCTTGCCCATGCTGACGACCGCGTCCTCCTGAAACCCCAGGCTGTCGTAGAAGCGCTTCACCGCGACGTTGTCGGAACGGATCAGCAGATTGATCTTCGGACACCCCATCTCCAGCAGCTTGCGCTCAACGGCGCGCATCAGCGCCGTGGCGAAACGATGCCGCCGATATGCGGGCGAAACGGCCAGGTAATTGATCCAGCCGCGGTGACCGTCGTAGCCCCCCATCAACGTTGCCACGATTTCGCCGTCCAGCACGCCTACCAGAAACAGTTCGGATTGCACCGTCAACTTGCGCGCAATGTCCTTGCGCGGATCGTTCCACGGACGCGTCAGCCCGCAGGCTTGCCACAGCGCGATAAGCGCCGTCTCGTCGGATGGATGAAAAGGCCGGATGACGAGGTCTTGATGAGACATGCTTCATTCCTTGTGATGAAAGAACGAAGGCCTTGCGATACGCCTCGGACGCGGGAGTCCTGAAAACAAAAAAGCCACGAGGGTATCGTGGCCTTCTGAAATAAGCGCCGGACAATCGGCGCCCGAACACGGCTAGCCACTCAACGTAGACGTCGAGTGATTCGTCGGAAATCTGCGCGCGTTGCGGCAGCGATAGGCGATGTGTTCATGCGCAGCAGCATACACGAGGCCCGCTTGTGCCGGCAACGCGCATCGAGGTCACGTTGCCTGCGGTGCGGGCAGCGTGCCTTCCATCACCACCACGGCCTGCCCCGCCACGCTCGCCCATACGCCGTCCTCGCGCGGCTCGGCATGCGCCAGCAACAAGCTTGCGCGTCCCATGTCCACGCCCTGCCCCACCCGTAGCCGCAAGACGCCCTTGCCCGCGAGCGATGCGCGCAGCGCCGTGACCGCGGCCGTCGCGCTACCCGTGGCGGGATCCTCGGTCATCCGGCCCGTGAGCATGCGCGCCTGCAGATCGGTGGGCGCGTCCATCGCCTCGCCCGCCGTGTCGGTGGTGTAGACATAGATCGACTTTGCGCCAAGCTGCGGCATCAGGGCCGCATAACCGCCCGAGTCCGGCACCGCGCGCCGCAACGCGCCGCGGTTGACAAGCTGCACCACCAGAAACGGCAGGCCCACCGACGCCACCATCGGTGCGTGCGTCGACACGTCAATGTCCGCGGCGTCCAGCCGCAGCGCGCTTGCCACCGCATCCACCGGCGCCTCGCTGCCGCGCGACAGCGGCTGCGGCGCGCGCAACTCCGCGCCCTGCAGCCCGTGTTCGCCATACGCCAACGCAATCCGCACCAGGCCGGCTTCTTCTTCAAACACGAAGGCCTGCGGCACTGGCAGCCCCGCCGCGATCTGTTCGCGCGCCAGCACGACCGCAGTGCCGACATTCGGGTGACCGGCAAACGGCACCTCGCGGTCCGGCGTAAAGATGCGCACGCGCGCCGTATGGGACCGGTCCTCGGCCGGCATGACGAAACTGGTTTCCGAATAATTGAATTCGCGCGCGATCCGCTGCATCTGCCAGTTGTCCAGACCCTGCGCATCCAACACAACAGCCAGCGGATTGCCTTGATAGGCATGGCCGGTGAACACATCGGCGGTGACGTAACGGTAGCGCATGCAAGCATCCTCAAGATCCGCCTGAAGCTGGCGGGAAGCGGAAATTGTGCGCGGCCGGGTCCGAACGCGAAAGGCACAGAGCCGCGAATTTGCGCGCATAACAGACAAGGTGCGGGGCGCATGCCGTCGTGACAAACCAGGCCCCGCGTGACGCCGGCACCGCCTCGGCTGGTGCGCCCTCACTATTGAAAACCGCAGGGGTCTGCGGAATACTTTGTGTCCCGTGCATCTACTTTTGGAGGGTATTGCCATGCAACGCGAAGACATCCAAAAGCTGGGCGCCCAAGCGGCCCGCGACGGATTGACTTTGTGGGACTGCCCCTACTATCGGGCGGCCGCCATGCCGGGCCACACCGGCGAATCGATCTCGCAATGGCGCGGCAAGGTCGAGGCTTGGGAAGCCGGATGGATGGAAGCCACCGGCGGCGGCCAGGCCCCGCCAGGAAGCCGTACCCGCTACGTGCCGCGCGCCATGTCGCGGCTGGTCATTTGATGCGATGAACGGCGCCCCGAATTCGGGGCGCATTGTTTTGGCGACACGGCGACGCCCTCTTCAACCAAGAAAAACTCGACCTGAAGACCCGGCCCCGTTTTTGCCGGCATATACTGTACATTCATACAGTATTTTTAGTTTCACCATGCGATGCACCGTCATCCGAACCCACTACCTCGGCCGGAAACGCCACGACAACGACCCGGCGCACGCGGTCACCGGGACGGTCCGCATGTACTCCATCATGCGCGACGACCTGCGTCGCTACATCAGCGTCATGACGCTCGACACCCTGGCCAAGTTCGGCGCCTCACAAAAAGGCCCCATCCCCGATCTGCTGGAACCCGAACTCCTCACGTTCGGATCGGACCGCGGAATGATGGTGTGCGGCTTCGAAGAAATTGACGGCCAGCGCTATTACCAGGGCTGGTGGATGCAATGGGTGGAGCTCTGAATGCACCGCTTCCACAGGCCTTCGACGCGCTGATCCATCCCGCTATTTCTTCGCGTAACTTTTCTGGACACGAATCGTGATCGCGCTCATCTTTCGGCTTAGGACCTTTCCCTGCAGGAGGCGCGAAATGGATGACCCCGTCCACAGAGCCGGCCAGGAAGCCGCCAGATATGGCGTGCCGCTTTCTGCTTGCCCCCTCATGAAAGAAGCAAACATGCCCGGCCATACCGGCGAATCGCTGCCAACATGGCGCGCCCGATTGGCCCTATGGGAAGCCGGCTGGCACGAAGAAACCGAAGCGCGCCTCGCTGAACTGCAACGCCGCCGGTTACTGCAACAATCGTTTGATTGAAGACGCCTTCGCTGCCGCGTGTCCGCCACCCTCGGGAACGCGGTTTGCCGCGCGCTTCAATATTCCTTGATGGTCCCGTAGCCACAACGGGTGAAGACGTGGCCGGTATAGATACGATCGCCCATCAACGAGATAGCCCGCACGAAGTCACTGGCGCCGTACTGCGGCTGCAACCGCAAAAAGCGCGACCACAATGAGAAAGGCCGTCAGTGATTTCTCACTGACGGCCTTGGAACTGCTGGTCGGGACGGCGGGATTCGAACTCGCGACCCCTTGCACCCCATGCAAGTGCGCTACCAGGCTGCGCTACGCCCCGAAAGAAAAAGAGTATAGCAGAACTAAAAAATGTTTGCACGCATTGGTGCAAAAAAAGTGCTGAATACTCAAAAAATTTTGCGTTCTGCGTTCGCCGTTCATCACACTGCATGCGATGAACCCGCGGCGCGGAGCGCTAAGGCACTACGGTGAGCAGCGTGCGTGGCCAAGACGGCCAGCGCGCGCTGCCGGTACTGATATCAAGCGTTGGATTTCAAGCGATGAGCCGCGGTGAAAGCGGCTCAGGCTGCAGGCGCCGTGTGCGTCGTGTTGACCGCAGCCGGCGCGGCGGCTGCAGTGCCCAATGCTTCGGCGAGCATCGCGGACACGTTGCCCAGTTCGGTGCGCAGCGACTGCATCTCGGTGCCCGACAGGCGCACGGCGGCGTCCTGGTCGTGCGGCACATCGCGCGCGTCGCCCAAGCGATTGCGCGCGCCGCTGATCGTGAAGCCTTGTTCGTAAAGCAACGAACGGATGCGGCGGATGAGCAGCACTTCGTGATGCTGGTAGTAGCGGCGATTGCCGCGGCGCTTCACGGGTTTGAGCTGCGTGAATTCCTGTTCCCAGTACCGCAACACATGAGGCTTGACGCCACACAGGTCGCTGACTTCGCCAATGGTGAAGTAACGCTTGGCGGGAATGGGCGGTAGGGTAACGGTGGATTCAGTACGTGTCATAA
Organism: Achromobacter spanius; assembly: GCF_002966795.1. Lineage (GTDB taxonomy): Bacteria > Pseudomonadota > Gammaproteobacteria > Burkholderiales > Burkholderiaceae_B > Achromobacter > Achromobacter spanius_D. The sequence goes on along the minus strand of NZ_CP023270.1, from coordinate 2,183,262 downwards.
GCGGATTTTATGCGCGCGATGCGGAGGGCGCCGATAACAATTACCGACAAAGCGTATCACTCCGCGGCTTCAGGTGCTGCGGGGACGGCCTGCTCCACCACGCTCTTGAGTTTCTGGCTGGCGTGGAACGTGACCACGCGCCGCGCCGCGATGGGAATGGTTTCTCCGGTCTTGGGGTTGCGGCCAGGGCGCGGCGGTTTGTCGCGCACCTGGAAGTTGCCGAAACCCGAAAGCTTGACGGAATCACCGCGCGCCAGGGCGTCGCGGATTTCCTCGAAGAACGTATCGACGATGTCCTTGGCTTCGCGCTTATTCAGGCCGACCCGCTCGAAGAGCAGTTCGGCTAGCTCGGCCTTGGTGAGGGTGCGTTGCTCGGCAAGCATACTGGTCCCCATGTTCAGCCACGTTGGCGCGCGCCGTGCGCGGCAACCAGGGCTTCCTTGATGCGCGCGAGGCAATCCGCCACGCGGGCTTCGTCCAAAGTGACCTCAGTGTCCTGTAGCCAGAAACGGAACGCAAGGCTTTTCTCGGCGACCGGTTCGCTACCTTGCGCCTTGTCACGCCACACGTCGAACACGCGCACATCCTGCACGACGGCCAGTTGCGCGTCGGCCTTGACGGCAGCGGCAACGGTGTCGAGCATGGACTGTACGGTCACGTCTTCGTCGACCCACAGCGCCAGGTCGCGCACCACCACGGGCTGGCGCGAGAGCTCGCGCACCTGCGGCAATTCGCCTTCGGACAATGCGTCCACGTCCAGTTCGAAGACCACCGGCGCATGCGCCAGGTCGGCCTGCTGCGCCCAGCGCGGATGCAGTTCGCCGACCCAACCGACCTGCTTGCCGTCCAGCATGACGCGCGCGCCACGGCCGGGATGCAGCGCGGGATGCGCCGCTGCCTCGAAACGCAGGCGGCGGCCGCGTGCACCGAACAGCGACTCGACGTCCATCTTCACGTCGAAGAAATCGACGTGGCGCGTGGGCACGCCCCACTGCTCTTCCGCAGCCGGGCCCCATGCGGCGCCCGCGAGCTTCATGGGCTGGCGCACGCCGGCCACTTGCAGCGGACCGTCTTCGGCCGAGGCGTCGCGGAAAAACACACGCCCCAGTTCGAACAGACGCACGCGCGACTGCTTGCGGTTGGCGTTGTGGCGGATGTTGGCGACCAGGCCGCCGATCAGGCTGGAACGCATGACCGACAGATGGCTGGCGATCGGATTCACGAGGCGCACGGGATTGTCGTTGCCCGCGAAATCGCGTTCCCAGTCGGCTTCGACGAAGCTGTAGTTGACGACTTCCTGGTAGTCCTGCGCAGCCGTCAGGCGGCGCAGCGCATGAGCGCCGCGGCGCACTTCAGGCTGCGAGAACATCTTGGCGCGCGCCATCGGCGGCACGTCGGGGATGCTTTCGAAGCCATAGATGCGAGCCACTTCCTCGATCAGGTCTTCTTCGATTTCCAGGTCGAAACGGAACGACGGCGGATTGACGATGAAGTCGTCGCCCTCGACCGAATAGTCCAATCCCAAGCTGCCGAAGATCGTGGCGACCTGCTCGCGCGTGACGGGCACGCCCAGCACGCGATGGCAACGCGCCAGGCGCATGCGCACCGGCGGACGCTGAGGCAGATTGACGATCTGGTCGTCGATGGGGCCGACCTGACCGCCGCAGATGCCGACGATGAGGCGGGTGATGAATTCCAGGTGCTCGGGAATGCTGGCGTAGTCGACGCCGCGTTCGAAGCGGTGGCTGGCCTCGGAGCTGAACTTGAAGCGGCGCGCGCGGCCGGCAATGGCTTGCGGCCACCAGAACGCGGCTTCGAGGTAGATGTTCTGCGTGTCCAGCGTCACCGAGGTGGCTTCGCCACCCATGATGCCGGCCAGGCTTTCGACCTGCTCGCCGGCGACGACCACGCCGACCTTTGGGTCCAGCGTGACGGTCTGGCCGTTCAGCAGTTCAAGGGTTTCGCCTTCACGGGCCCAGCGCACGGAAAGGTCGCCGCCGATCTTGTCCAGATCGAAGACGTGCGACGGGCGGCCCAGTTCGAGCATGACGTAGTTGGAGATGTCGACCAGCGCGGACAGCGAGCGTTGGCCGGCGCGCTCCAGGCGCGTCTTCATCCATTCGGGCGTCGCCGCGCGGGCGTTCACGCCGCGGATGACGCGGCCGCCGAAGCGGCCGCAGAGGTCGGGCGCCTCGATCTTGACGGGCAGGCGCTCATCGAGCGTGACGGGCACGGCGGCGGCCGTGGGCACCGACAGCGGCGCGCCGGTCAGCGCGGCGACTTCGCGCGCCACGCCCAGGATCGACAGGCAGTCGGCGCGGTTGGGCGTCAGCTTGAGCGTGAACAGCGTGTCGTCCAGATCCAGCGCTTCACGGATGGATTGGCCGGGGACCATGTCCGCGGGCAGCTCGAGCAGCCCCGCGTGGTCTTGCGACAGACCCAGTTCGCGGGCCGAGCACAGCATGCCGGAGGACTGGACGCCGCGCATCTTGGCAACGCCGATCTTCATGCCGCCGGGCAGTTCCGCGCCCACGCGGGCAAGCGGCACCTTCAGGCCGGCGGCCGCATTGGGCGCGCCGCACACGATCTGCAGGCGTTCGCCGGAGCCGTCGTCGACTTGGCAGACGCGCAGCTTGTCGGCGTCGGGGTGCGGCGCGATTTCGACGATGTGCGCAACGACCACGCCGGTGAATGCCGGTGCAGCGGGCTCGGTTTCTTCGACTTCCAGGCCGGCCATCGTGAGCCGGTGCGCGAGTTCATCGGTTGCGATCGGAGGATTGACCAGCGTACGCAGCCAGGATTCGGGAAATTGCATGATCAGCCGTCTGTTATTCGTTGAACTGGCGCAGGAAGCGCAAATCGCCTTCGTAGAACTGGCGCAGATCGTTGACGCCGTAGCGCAACATGGTCAGGCGCTCGAGCCCGGAGCCGAAAGCAAAGCCGATGTAGCGCTCGGGATCCAGCCCGAAGTTGCGCACCACCTGCGGATGCACCTGGCCGGATCCGGAGATCTCCAGCCAGCGGCCGCGGTTGGGACCCGAGGTGAACATCATGTCGATCTCGGCGGACGGTTCCGTGAACGGGAAGAACGACGGACGGAAGCGCACGACCAGATCGTCGCTTTCAAAGAAGCAACGCAGGAAATCGGTATACACGCCCTTCAGGTCGGCAAACGAGATGTCCTCGGCGATCCAGAGCCCTTCCACCTGGTGGAACATGGGCGAGTGCGTGGCGTCGCTGTCGACGCGATAAGTGCGCCCGGGTGCGATGACCTTGATGGGCGGCTTGTTCATGCGGGCGTAACGCACCTGCATGGGGCTGGTGTGCGTGCGCAGCAGCAGCGGCAGGCCGTCCGCGTCGTTCATGTCGACGTAGAACGTGTCCTGCATGGAACGCGCCGGATGATCCAGCGGGTTGTTCAAGGCGGTGAAATTGGTCCAGTCGTTTTCCACTTCGGGGCCGTCGGCCACATCGAAGCCAATGGAACGGAAGATCTCTTCCACGCGTTCCCAGGTCCGGATCACCGGATGGATGCCGCCCGGCGCGCGACCGCGGCCCGGCAGGGTGACGTCAATGGTTTCGGATGCCAGACGGGCATCCAGCTCCGCCTGCGCCAGTTCGGCGCGGCGCGAGGTCAGAAGCTCTTCGATCTTCTGCTTGGCCTGGTTGATCCGTGCGCCCGCTTCTCGCTTCTGCTCGGGATCGAGCTTGCCCAGGCCTTTTAGCAGCACCGTCAAGGCGCCTTCCTTGCCCAGGAAACGAGCTTTTGCGTTCTCTAGTGCGGCGGCGTCCGAGGCCGCGGCGAACCGTTCTTGCGCCTGGGCTACCAGGTCGTCAACCAATCGAGTCATGAAATCCAGCCTTCAAAACGCAAACGGGGCCATTACAGCCCCGTTTGCAGCGATGCGCGATGAGTTAAAGCGCGCGATCAGGCAGCCAAGGCAGCCTTGGCTTGCTGCACGATGGCGGCGAAGCCGGCCTTGTCGCGCACGGCCAGATCGGCCAGGACCTTACGGTCGAGTTCGATCGAAGCCTTTTTCAGGCCAGCGATGAACACGCTGTAGCTGACGCCGTGCTCGCGGACGGCCGCGTTGATACGCGTGATCCACAGAGCGCGGAACGTGCGCTTCTTGTTACGACGGTCGCGGTAGGCGTACTGGCCAGCGCGCATGACTGCTTGCTTGGCAATACGGAACACATTACCGCGGCGGCCACGGTAACCCTTGGCGGCGGCAATGACTTTCTTGTGACGTGCGCGGGCAGTTACGCCGCGTTTGACGCGAGGCATAGTAGATCTCCCTTAGATCAAGCGAAAGGCATCATGGCCTTGACGGAGGCCACGTTGGAGTCATGAACCGCCGCAGAGCCGCGCAATTGACGCTTGGCCTTGGTGGTCTTCTTGGTCAGGATGTGACGCTTGAACGCCTGACCACGCTTGATGGAGCCGCTGCCGCGCACCTTAAAGCGCTTCGAAGCGCTTTTCTTGGTTTTCATCTTGGGCATGATGATTCCCTAAACTAAAACACGCATTGTTGATTTACATGACGCCAGGTGCTTGACGCCAAAGACGCCAAAACTTGTAGACCTGTTGCCACTTCTGGGGGTCGCAACCAACGATCTTTGAACCTGACCGTTGTTTCGCGAGTCTTTCCCAAACGCGGGGACAAAAAGCTACCCACATCCGGAAAAGCCTTTGATTATATGGTGATTTCCTGAACTTTGTCGAGTCGGCGAGTGCATCGGCAACAACGGGCACGGGAGGACCGGATCATACCCCCGTACGCCGGTACTGCACGGCCTGTGCGACGTGGCTGACAGCCAGCACCGCCTGGCCGTCCAGATCCGCGATCGTGCGGGCCACCCGAAGCGCCCGGTGCATGGCACGGGCCGAGCCCGTCAGACGCCGCATGGCCTGATGCAGCAGCGCCTGCGCGTCGGCATCCATGACGCAGAATTCGTCCAGTTCCGCCCCGGCCAGCGCGGCGTTGATCTTGCCCTGCCGGGCAAGCTGGCGCTCGCGGCAGCGGATCACGCGCTCCCGGACGGCCTGAGACGATTCGCCCGGCGGCGTGGTCATCCAGGCGGGATCGGAAGGCGGCAAGGCCACGTGCAGGTCGATCCGGTCCAGCAGCGGCCCCGATATCTTGCCCGCGTAGCGCGCCACCTGATCCGGCGTGCAGGCGCACGCGCGCGCCGGATGCCCCCGCCAGCCGCAAGGACAGGGGTTCATCGCGGCGACCAGTTGGAAACGGGCCGGAAACTGCGCGGCGTGCAGCGCCCGGGAGATGACCACCCTGCCCGCCTCCAGCGGCTCGCGCAGCGCCTCGAGCGAGCGGCGGCTGAATTCGGGAAGTTCGTCAACCCTTATGTTCTGTCAATAGCTTGCGGCAACATCTAACACGTTGATTTTATAAGTCAAACAGTTGCGGCTAAGCACTGCGAGTAGCCGCAACATAAAAACCCCGACGTCAGTGCGCGCCCGATCGTGTGGAGGACAGTTGGACCGAAACGGTCAAATGCCTACTGTAGCGAAGACCCGTGGGATGACCACCCAACAAGCTCATCGCTCTTCACTCTCCCCTAAAGCGCAAGAGGACAAGGGCCAGCACCCAAAAGGAGGTCAGTTAGCTTAGACGTAAATCGTATATAGACGACGAGGCTCTCAAATTGGGGAACGGTGCCAAGACGGAACAATGCCTCGTTGTGCATGCCCTCTCAGGCTACGAGATCACTCCACCGTTTCAAAAAGGTGCTTAAAGCCATGATCGGTGCCAAAAACCACCTCGTTCAGCAATTGAAATTTCTCATCAGGAAGATCCGAAGCCGCCAGGACGTCTGTATGTAAAACAGTTTGCATCGTTAAATCGGAGCGGGTCCAAATGGGCACTACTGCCGTAAAGCACGTCGCAAAAGAAACACCGAGATGCTTCTTGTTCGCAGCCTCGACCGTGCGTCCGTAATCGCCAAGAAATAGTTTCAGTGCTCGCTTTACCTCGTGCAGTGCCTCATCACGTGTATTGACTTCCCACTTCACCTTTTCAACGATGAAGCTGGAAACGTCGATATAGATCAGTCCTACCACCCGCTCATCGACCTTCTTGACTGCCTGCGACAGTTGATTGGCCGCCTCGTTAATGCGCGCGTTGAGCTTGTTTTCAGACGATAGCCGCTTGCACTCTATGCGCACGGTGTGGCCATTGCGTCGAGCAACCACGTCAGTCTTCTCCTCAAAGTCGATATCGTAGCCCGCTAGTTGAAACCGGGCAGCTATTAACAACTCGAAGAGATAGTTGCGCGATGCGCCAGCCTCCCCAGGCTCGGGAACATCTTGACCCGCGACGACATGGGACAGCTTCTCAATGAACATCGGGTGCCGAACGTCCTTAAAGCATCTGTACACGATATATATATCGACGGATTCCCTGTATGCGAGACTCAAATCTCGAAACAGCTGATTGCCTCCATCGTGCAAGGTGTCGGGACGGTTGCGAAAGAAATTCTTAATAATTTTGTCATAGCGCGCATAGCGCGAGTTCGCGGCAGGAAGCCCCAAGGAAACCAGCCAAGAAATAATTCCTGGCAACTGCCTCACGATGAAATCGCCATTTATTTCAAGCTTCGACATCTTGCTAATCCCTTCGCAATATAAGGTGGGCTATTGGTCAAACACATTTGAAGTCATGTCCAGTGCGACATTCGCTCCTGAACGAAATCAATAAATCGTTGGGTCTTGGCGGGCTGGAGGCGAGTCTCCGTAAACGCATCGACTGGTTGTGGCCTTCCATGCCAATCATGCAAGACACTTGTCGAAGCCGGCCCGCATCGAGGTCGTCAGCAACCGCGGCTCGTGGCAGCAGAATCAGGCCCTGATCGAGCGTAGCAAGTCTCCGAAGCATCCCAATCACATAACGGCCGCCAATCTTCTGCTCGGTCGATTCGGCACGGGAAAGTTCCTTGCCGCCGCCAGCAATGAGTCAACCATGCTGCGACTGTTCGCCGTACTCCCCGAAATGGACAAAGCCTGGCGACCTTGGAATACATTAGCATCAGAATGCATACGGGTTACGGGCCAATCACGCGAGCAGAGAGAGAGGTTCCATGGCAGACGAAGACAGTTTGATCGTTCCATTATCGAGGCGCGCCTTCGATCTGTATGCCATGTCATTGCCTTTCGGCCCCAACTACGGGGACGCCCAATTTATCACCGCGTTCAAGCTCGAACGAGGTGGCGCGGTCGGCGCCGTCTTTGGAACTCCGGACGGCATGTTCGTCGCCCTGACGATGCGCCGAAGGGTCGACCACCGTTTTGTGGTGACGAGCGAAGTGGACTGCATCCCGACGCTCGCCCAAGCGGTGGCGCGGGTAAGCGAGGACATGAAGCTTGGCCAGCCAGCTGAACCGCTGAAGCCCGGAGAGCGCCGCCGCCCCAATCTGTTGGACCTGGACCGGCGAACGCCTTGCGCTGCATTCCAGCTCCTGGCTGGCGGCCCCATCAGGTGGGCCGCCATGAACACGGTAATGGAGCTCTACCTGGCGATGCCGAAGCCGGATGCGAACTTCGCGTCGGACATGCAAACGGTGAACTTCGACTCACGCCTCTGGGAGCTGTACTTGTTCGCCTGCTTCCGAGAAATGGGGATTGAAGTCTCCCAGGACGTTCCGTCGCCGGACTTCAAGCTCGTAGCCGGACCACTTTCGGCCTACGTTGAGGCCGTCACCGCCAACCCCACCGAAGCGCGCGATGGCAGCCTACCAGCGCTGAAGCATGCTCCGGCCGACAAGACAGAACGCCTGGCCGGGGACGCCGCAGCAAGGTTTGCCAAGACGCTTCGCTCGAAGATTCAGAAGGACTATCACGTCCTGCGGCACGTGCGAGGCCTGCCCTTTGCGCTGGCACTGGCGGACTTCCATGGCGGGAGCACGATGGTCTGGAGCAGAGAGGCGCTGCCAACCTACCTCTACGGCAAGTTGCCGGTGGTCAACGAAAGCGAGAACGGACGATACGCAGTCGACGAGCCCATCGACAAGCTCAAGGGGCATGACATCAAGGCAGGACTGTTCAACGAACCGGAGATGCGCAACCTGTCGGCCATCATGTTCAGCAATGCTTGCACGATGGCCAAGTTCAACAGGATGGGCGTTCTGGCGGGCCTGGGAGTACCAGGTGTGAAGCTGCGTCGCAAAGGCATCCTTTATGACCGGACGTCCGGTGCCCTCGAACCCATCGACTTCGACATGGATGTCCAATCCGAGGAGTACCAGGCCCTCTGGCCTTGGGGCGAGGCCTGGTGCGTTGAGTTGGAGATCTATCACAACCCAGGCGCAACACACCCGTTCCCGTTCGACCTGCTGCCCGGAGCAACCCACTGGTTCGAGTGCGATGGCGAAGTCGTGTGCAAAACCATGTGGGAGCACACGGTCCTTGCCTCAACGACCATCATTTTGGCGCCCGAGGAGATGCTGCGCTGGCCGGCGAAGGTAAGCAGAGAATGCACATGAGGCTAGTTCGTCCCGAGCGTCAGGTTGTGACAGGCGCCTATTCCAACCAGAAGTCATTCTGCGTCCGTACGTGAATGGCTGGGACCAGCCTACAACGACCATCGCTTGATGTACTTGCGATTGCCGCTCTTGGCCGGGAGCCGTCTATGACGCCCGACCGCTCCCGACCCAAAGCGGCCCTTCGAAACTTGTCATGTCGAGCGTCCCAGTTTCTAGACAGCTTCAAGGCGTTGTGGTGTCGACAAACGACGGTCCGCATAGCCGAACAGGGGGCTTTCAAACGTAATGGTCATCCGAGAGCACCTATAGCCAGACAAGCAGCGTGAAGACTTGGTAACCTTCTGATACTTTCCAAGGGAGGAAACGCCGTGTCCTTGCTACAAGAAATTCAGAAGGAATCCAACGGGGCGCTGTTTCGGCGCGCGGACCTTCACATCCATTCGTTCGGGCCCGAAGGTTCCTACGATGTTACGGATGCACAGATGACGCCCGAAGCTATCGTGGACACGTCTATCGCAGAGCGGCTCGACGTTATTGCCATCACAGATCACAACCAGATCGGGAACGTTCGGTCGGCGCTGAATTACGCTCAGGGCAAAAACCTACTTGTCGTGCCCGGCGTCGAACTGTCCACGCCCCAGGGACACCTACTTGTCTACTTTGAAACTGCTGACCAGCTACAACGCTTCTATGGCAAGCTGACGATCTCGGATGACCGGAAGGTTTGCCACAACACCGTCCCGCAGTGCCTGCACTTTGCGGCCGAATTCAACGGCTTCGGCATTTGCGCGCACATTGAACTGGATAGCGGCCTCGAGAAGGCGGCTCCGAAATTCGATGCATTCAAGCAGGCAGTTTTCAACTGCCCCAACCTGCTGGGCTTGGAGATTGCCAACGCATCTAACAGCGCGATGTTCTCCCACGACGATGCCGACCCAAACCGAAGGAACTGCGCCGTCGCACGATGCGCGGCACTCGGTCTTGAGGAAGGGGTAGACTTGGCGAAGGTAATGTCGTCAGATGCGCACACACTCAACGCGCTCGGCCGCAACGCCAGCGGCAACAGGAAGCTGACCAGGTTGAAGATGGAGGCTCTAACCTTCGCCTCGCTGCGGATCGCCCTCAAAGACGCGACCGCGCGTGTGCGACTCGAAGATCTTATCCCCGCATCCGTACCGAGGTTCGTGGGGATAAAGCTGGAAGGCGGTTTCCTCAAGAATCAGGTTGTGCATTTCAGCCCGAATCTGACCTGCGTCATCGGTGGGCGTGGGGCGGGGAAGTCAACGCTCCTAGAATCCCTTCGTGCGGCGTCTGGAAACGCCGCGGAAAGCTCGATCATTGACTCGGAGGTTTGGCCCGACGCCATCTCGCTCGTGTACGAGGACGAGGTGGGAGAACGCCATACGCTGACGCGCAATAAGCTTTGCGATGTGACGAATTCCGATCCGGAAGGACCGACGGCCGTTGCGATCGAAAGCTATGGACAAGGCGAAACGGCTGACACGATCCAACACTGCGACACCGACCCGTCCATCCTCCTCCGATTCCTGGACGGATTTATCGACTTTGGTGAGCTGCGCAAGCAAGACGAGTTGCTACGCGAGGCGATCCTAGCAAACCAGACGTTACTTGAGACTCTGCAGCAGAGCATCAACCAGATCGAGCCTACGGAAAAGGCCAAGGGGATCGCGGACACGCAGGTGGCGGCCCTGAAAAAGCAGAATGCAAGTGAGGTAGTGGAGCTGGAGGAGAAGCTGGCAAAGGAGCGGCGCTTCCGCGACGGTGTTGATTTGCAGGCAGAGTTGACCCACTTTTACGTTTGATTTGCATCTAATTCTGACCCACCTCGTGAACACTATCCTGCTCGGTACCCGTGCAGGAGACAGGAGTGATCGACGTGGCTCTTCTCAGCATTATTCGCCGTTGGCACTTGCGTGATCATGTCTCTTTACGAGAGATTGCCAAGCGACTTGGCATATCGCGCAACACGGTGCGACGCTATCTGCGCTCGGGCACCATTGAACCAACCTACAGCCGTGCGGCTGGGCCTACCGTTCTAGACGGCTATGCGGAGAAGCTCTCGGCATGGCTCAAGGCCGAGGCCAACCGCACACGCAAGCAGCGACGCTCGCTATTGCAGCTGCACCAGGATCTCTGCGCTCTAGGCTACACGGGCTCTTACGACCGTGTTGCCGCTTTCGCGCGACGATGGCGACAGGAACAACAGGAACGATCTCAGACTTCAGGACGGGGCACGTTCGTGCCATTGACGTTCGCACCAGGCGACGCCTTTCAGTTTGACTGGAGCGAGGACAGTGCGGTGATCAACGGCGAGCGCACCAAGCTCCAGATCGCGCAGTTCAAGCTTTGCCACAGTCGCGCCTTCTTCCTGCGCGCCTACTGGCTCCAGACGCATGAGATGCTGTTCGATGCGCACCATCACGCTTTTGTGGCGTGGGGAGGCATCCCGCGTCGAGGTATCTACGACAACATGAAGACCGCTGTGGATAGGGTCGGCCGCGGCAAGTCACGCGAGGTCAACGCCAGATTCTCCAGCATGGTCAGCCACTATTTGTTTGATGCGCAGTTCTGCAACCCCGCGTCAGGCTGGGAGAAGGGACAGATCGAGAAGAACGTGCAGGATAGCCGGAGGCGGATCTGGCAACGCCTGCCCCACTTTTCGAGCTTGGAAGCGCTTAACGACTGGTTGGCCGACGAGTGCGTCAGGCTGTGGCAACAGATACGCCATCCGGCATGTGACCAGAGCATCTGGCAGATATGGTCCGAGGAACGCCCATTTCTGATGCCTGTCGGCCAGCCGTTCGACGGCTTTGTGGAACACACCAAGCGCGTTTCCCCCACATGCTTGATCGCCTTCGAGCGTGACCGCTATAGCGTCCCCGCGTCCTACGCCAACCTGCCCGTGAGTTTGCGGGTCTATGCGGATCGCCTCGTTGTCGTCGCCGAAGGTCACGTCATCGCGCAGCATCCTCGCCACATCAACCGGCGCCATGACCGTGGTGCCACTTTCTACGACTGGCGGCATTATCTCGCCGTGCTGCAACGCAAGCCTGGCGCGCTGCGCAATGGGGCGCCGTTCACCGCGTTGCCGGAAGCATTTCGCCAACTTCAGGCACTGCTGCTGCCTCACGCTGGCGGGGATAGAGAGATGGTGGAGATCCTGTCGTTGGTCTTGTTGCATGACGAGCAACTGGTCCTCGCCGCAGTGACCTTAGCGCTGGAGGCCGGTACGCCATCGAAGCAAACCATTCTCAACATCTTGAGCCGACTGCTCGACGGCACACCGCTACCGCCGCTGACGGCGCCCCAAGCGCTCTCGCTCACAGTCGAACCCGAGGCGAACGTCGGCCGCTACGACACCCTCCGCACTCAGGAGCCACGTCATGCAGCATGAACTCATGATCGAGCGCTTGAAGGCGCTCAAGCTGCACGGTATGGCTCAAGCGCTCACCGACCTCGTGCAGCAAGACTCTCCGGCATACCAGAGCTGCTCTCCCATCTTGAGCCAGCTTCTACGGGCCGAGCTTACCGAGCGGGAGGTGCGATCTATTGCCTATCAGATGAAGGTGGCCAAGTTCCCAGCATATCGAGACTTACAAGGCTTTGACTTCGGATGCAGCGAGGTCAACGAAGCCCTCGTCCGGCAACTGCACCGCGGCGAGTTCATCGAACCCGCTCACAATGTCGTACTAGTTGGCGGCCCTGGCACCGGCAAGACGCATCTGGCGACGGCCTTCGCGGTTCACGCCATCGAACACCTGCGTCGCCGAGTTCGCTTCTTCTCCACGATCGAGTTGGTGAACACGTTGGAGCTCGAGAAGCAGGCCGGCAAAGCTGGACACCTCGCCCACCGGCTCATGCACTCGCACGTCGTGATCCTCGACGAACTCGGGTATCTGCCATTCAGCCAAGCCGGCGGCGCGCTGCTGTTCCACCTCATCAGCAAGCTCTACGAGCACACAAGCCTCATCATCACCACCAATCTCAGCTTCGCTGAATGGGCGAACATATTTGGGGACGCAAAAATGACGACTGCTTTGCTCGATCGACTCACCCACCATTGCCACATCGTCGAGACCGGCAACGATAGCTACCGATTCAAAAACAGCAGCACACAGCCCAAAAAGGAGCGTAAAACAGCCAAATCTGTAGCAACCCCGACCCAATCAAATTAGGGCTGGGTCAGTTTTCGATGCAAACGCTGGGTCAGTTTTCAGTGCAAACCAACACTCTCGCCGCATTGCCCGAAGCAGAATGTCATAGTCGAACGCGTGCTCCACACGGTGAAAGAACCCTGTGCGCCTACATCGCTTCAAGACCATCCGGCACGCCAGCCGTGATGTCGAGGACTGAATCCCCTTTTTTCCAACGACCAGCGCCCACGCCAGGGCACTGTATGGAGACACCGACAAAGGTATTTGCGTTAGCTGCTTATGACCTGAGCAGGTTCTGCTGGCTCAATACATTCTCGCCACCCAGGTTCAGCGCTGTTGCGACGCTACGAACGGCAGATTCAAAGAGGTCTATCTCGTCATCGCGGACAGCCGCAACTAAGCGCAGCGATTGCGCTGACCAATTGCAGCACACCGTTGCCCCGGTTCACCGCCGCGGCGGCGAAATCTCGCGCGGGTCAATTCCTTCAAAAGGCAAGCTCATACCGATATGTGCCCAATTCGAATTATTATATAAATAACCGCTGATCCACCCTTGCAACCCGCTTCTTTAGCGAGCTCGAGCACTAGTTGGACATCAGACCGGGGCGTAGCAGGGAAGCTTGCGTTGCCCAACGGTTCTCAATCTTGGGGATCAAATACCGGCCTCACTTTGTCACCCCTAATGTCTTGCAACGAAATACGCCTTGACCGATTACTGGTAACGATGTCCCATCTCGTCATCGATGCAGTCCGCGCAAGCATGCCGATATAGCCCCCTCCTTCTTATCGGACAATCTACGTCCCACGCCCACGATGACGCGGCGTGGACATGGCCGACACCGACCTCACGAGGGACATCAGGCTGTTGTTGACACCTCCGCAAGAAGCATCCAACCAATGTCGATCTGCATGCTGGCTGCGACGAGGAGTCCGCTTGGCTTACCGCCCAATTCGGCACATGAGGAAAGAGCGCGTCTTATCCAGGCAAGCGTAGACTAATGAAAATTCTAAAACGAAAGTAATTCAGACGTGGCTCACCCACGACAGCATCATTCCCGATCCATCTGTATAGTCAGCACTGTGTCGGGCCAGAACATACGACGCTTCAAAGCTCCTCCGTCGATTGATTCAAGAGGACCCTCGATGTATATATAAATAATAATAAGGGGAAATCGGCGATTGTGGCCGAACTTCAGCAGCGGTCAGATGGCGGCGCGGGGCTTGCCATCACTGAATAAGGGCCGAAAACAGATGCCGCAATTCTATGAAAGGCTGTCGCACCTTCTGATTGGAGCTAGAGACGTCACCCCTCCGAGTGAAATTTTCGAACAAGTGTCGAACTTTGCTCGAGAAATCGGATACAACTTCATATGCTACAAGCGAAAACGTCCTTATCCCTTAGGCCGGGGACGCTATGTCGTCTTCGACAATTTCCCCGAAAGCGTCAAGCACGTAATATCCGGGCGATTAGAGCGGTGGCCTGAAACGTGTGTAGAGATCGTTACGTGGAAAGAGACTGCGGATCCGCCCCATAGCGACTTTCTAGGCACTTGCGTGGCCGGATTTACCGTAAGCGTAATTGAAAACGCCGGTGTACATGCATCGTTTACCGGGCTAACTACAGCCACCGAAGCAGACCCGGCATCCTCAATTGATCGCATTGTCTTGCTCGCTCATATTTCTCACGCATTACTATCCGTGGCAGTCGAGAAGAGCGAGACAACGAGAGTCCAAAATCTAAGCGAACGAGAGAGGGAGGTGCTACGGTGGACAGGCGACGGGATGACCGCCGCAGACATCGCGGAAATACTGTCTTTATCGGAGAATACAGTAAATTTCCATCTAAAGGGCGTCAAGGCGAAACTTTCCAGTAAAACTAAGACGAGCGCGGTTGTCCAGGCAGCTCTGCTGGGCTTACTTCGATAAATACCGGAGTCCCCGTTAAGGTTACCTAAACCTGAACACGGACTCTGTCGCCGACAGAAATCAATTCAAATAGTTCTTCGATATCGCCGTTCGCCATCCGAATGCATCCGTGAGAGGCGGGCATCCCGAGGCACTCTTCCTCCGCAGTGCCATGTATATAGATGTACCGCCTCAACGTATCCACATCGCCGCCCCGGTTGACCCCTTTCTCCGATCCCTCTAGCCAAAGAATTCTAGTAAGAATCCAGTCCGCGTGTGGCGACTTTTCCTGCATCTCGGCCGTGAGCACATTTCCAGTGGCTCGGCGGCCTACAAATATTGACCGTTGGGGTAGCCCTGAACCAATCTTAAGTTTAACGCGAAGCTCACCACCAGGTGTCTGTAAACTATCGCGCACATTTCCGATACCTCGGGTAGCAGTCGAAATTCTGTAAGAGCGGCGCGTGCCACCCATTAAGCTAAGCGTCTGCGAAGGAACATCTACAAGAATCCAGGCTTGACCGGAGACATCTTTTTGTACCGTGGACAAAGGCGCCCCTACGCGTTCCGTTTGGCATTCCTTGTCGAGACCACTGTTCCGATGAGAATCACAGCTGTTGTCAAAAGCACGCATAGGAAAGTCATCCAAGAGAAGCTGATCGCTTGACTGAAGCTCTGAATTCCGAAAAAAATCAGCGGAGCCAAGCCAATTAAAAACGCTACCGTAGCGGGTTGCAGTCGCTGTATGCCCATTTGCAAAGAAAAAATTGGAATTAGATTTCCGACAATAGCCACAAAGAGGATGGCGGGCCAATACTCTGTAACCTGGATAACGAATTTTCTCTCGTCCACCAGAACGGCAGCCAAAACAATCAACAACAAAAATCGAATAGACATTATCTGGCCGGCATCGATCCTCGCGTCGTTAAGTTTTTTCGAAACCACATTGGTAAATGCCATTGCCACGCCGCACGCGCCGGACATAAAAATACCTATAGCGTATGCGTCCATGCCGACAACTCTCCCTCCAGAATACCCCCCCGCGACAGTTGTAGCAGTAACGGCAAGAGCCACCATTAGCGAAATAGAAACCAATATCTCGGAATAAGAAATTCTACAAACCCTACGTATGAATCGATCGACAACGATTGTCGAAAGAGGCAGAATCGAGTTTATAAACGCGGACGATAGCGCAGGCTCTATATGCTCCACCGCGACAAAAAAGGAACCCCAGCTTACCGCAGTCGTGATGTTAATAGCAACAACGTAAGGCCACATAGCGACGAGGGGTAAGTAGTTTTTCTTCGAACGCCTAACGGATACTGCAAAACACACGGTTCCAATGATTGAGAACACGCCTAACAGCACCACGGTTGTATCTGTATACTGAAGAAAGGAAGCTAAAAACACTGCGCTTATTGCCTGAAGAATGTTGAAAACCATCACCAACGCTATACCGATACATACGTTCATGTCGGTCCTCAAATTTGCTAGCAGTAGCCGTCTGCAAAAAGCTGCAGTACAGGAATAGGACGCTTCAAAATCTCATGCACAGGTCCGTTATGCTTCGGTAGGTAGCGAAATCAGTGCGACCAGCGAATCGGATGACCATCGTACGCCGCTTTGGACCTCTGACGCACGGCAGCAAAAGCCAACTCCCGCGAGCCACCCGCTTGGCATAGTGATATCTGCGCCTTCTAGAAGGAGGACAAGCTCTCTACCGTCCAAACCCTCGATACGCTGTCTGCCGGAGGCCGAAGCGGGGCGAAAAAACTCCATTCGCGCGTGGTCGAGACTTCTGCATACAACAAGCTCCTCGCAATCGGCTCGGCAAATCGTCGTATGCTCAGGCAACGGTTTGTACGCTGCGCTTCCTTCGTAACAGCTACCCGCCCGACCATATATGTCATGCAATCTGAGGAGATCATTCTTCGCTGGAGGCGTCTCAAGTTCGATAACAACCGCATCCCCTTCGGGGGCACCCGTTTGATGAAAAACCCCAGCGTCTATGCACAACACATCACCCACATTTCGGCGCACGGACCCGCCCAATGTTGCACACATTACAGCGCCACGAGCCACGACTAAGCAAGTTGACTTGTATTGATGACAATGCATCGATGTCATCTGCCCTTCACGTAAACTTAAAACCCATAAGGCGCTCGAGATACCCGAGTAGAGTAGATACTCCGAGCCCCAGGGCTTCATCACGGCGACATCTACATGTTCGTCTTGACTCGCAAGCTCTCCCGACGCTGACGACAGGATGTGATCGATATCCGAACTCGTACGGCGACATTGCAATATTCGATCTTCCGTTCTAACTGAACCAACTAGACCGTTTCGGAACATGAGATTACTCCCCTCAAGTATTCAAATGTGGTAGTCCTGATCTCGATGTACCGCTCGAATCGTTTCTGACATCCACGATCCAAGATGCTTGTAGTGAGGGGACGTAATAATCTTCCCATCAACGACCGCTGGTTGATTTATGTATGTTCCTCCGGCATTATTGATGTCATCTCGAATACTATAGTAACCAGAGATTGACCGGTCTCGGACCAAGCCCGCAGAAATCAGAAGCTGAGCTCCGTGGCATATGGCCGATATCACCAGCCCCCTTTGATGTGCTTCTCGTATGATGGCCAGTAGGCCCTCATCCTGGCGCATATACTCCATTGCCTTCGCGCCGCCCGGAATCACGAGGAGTTGATACTTCTCAATTTCCACATCGCAGAAGTCAAGATCAGGGGTAATTTTCATCCCAATACTTCCATACACCGTTTCCCGCCCACGTACGGCCACATCCACGGTAAAGCCAGCTTCAGGCAGACGGTAGTATGGATACACGAATTCATGATCCTGCACCGCCTTCCCAGCAACAATGAGCGCCTTCATCACGTAAGTCATATCAACTCCTTTTTTTGTTCAACAGATAACAGGGCCCCGCCTAGTTATTCAATTCCATGCAGTGCCGTGAGACAAAAGGATTCCCAACGTAATGCATGCTGTCGATACAAACCAATATATGCCCGCATGCTTTGTCAGGGTTGCGTACTCCCGACGAGGCTGAACTAACAAACGTGTGCAGGCTCCGATTACCCACACTCCACTCGCCACGACGACATAATTTACCCAAACTGGAATCGTCATCGCAGCGAGAGCAATACAGTAAAAAAAAGTACTTAAAAGAAACATACCGATTGCTATCAACGTGGCCGTTCTCAGACCGAGCACTTTGGAGTAGGTCATATAATCGGTCTCGTCTGACGGCACCCGGATTTTGTAGGCAAATTCGTATCCGCCGATCGTCAACCATAGTCCTAGCATTAGTGCTACCACCGGGGCTATATCAGGCCAACCGTATTCAGAGACGTATACGAAGAGCGTGTAAATCTCAATAGCAAGCACATTTGGCAAATGTGTAATATATATAAGAATGATGTTCGACTGCATAGCAGGGTAAAAAAACCACTTATATGCCAATGTAATGTACCCAAACCCCAGTGTCAGACCCACTGCAAGCATGGGATCAAAAAAAACCAAGTTAACTGCACATACGAGTATGGTCATACCCCATCGGAGCGCGCCAATGTCCGCTAACGTGACACGTCCGGTCACCAGAGGTCTGTTGACAAACCTCATGTCGCCCGCGCGTGCTAACTCCATGTCAGAGTCAGCGTCTTTATATTCGTCATAGACACGGATAAAGAGCCATAACAAGTGCACCGTGATTAACCCGGCTATGGCTCGCCACGAGAACATAATCGGGAAAAGACCCTCGATTGCTTGTATTCCACAATATATAACGCCGAAGTTCAGCGTGTTTATTGGGAGGCGTACGTGGAGAGGAAACATTTCCCCTAGATAATCGAGGAGTCTCCCGGCTCTTGTAGGTTTCGGCTGACGCAGTGAATGAATTGCCATATCTCTCTCCTTCGGTCATTCGAACACATAGAAACGCTCTGCCTCGAGCTTTCGAATGGTCTCCATATCCTTGCGCAAGACTGCTTCGTTGTCGTGCAATAGGTCGATACGCCCTGGATGCGAGTAAAAATTACTAGTTGGGTGAACTTCCGCACCCGGCTCGACAATGACATCGGAATAGTAAGAGGGTAGCTGTCTCACTTCGTCGATATATGGGAGTGACAAAAGTCTGCCGCGGCGCGGAGATATCAAAAGTACTCGCAGGGCGCGTTTGCGCATGACGTAGCCCAATTCGTCGAATTTCACGACGGTGTCAGGATTAATATAAGACTCGGCCAGTAAGCTAACTTGATCGGTGTCGAGCGCTGCGCTGCAAAATTTAGCCACGAAGCCTCCGCATATCCTGGCACCAACTTCTACCATCACTGGTACGCCCGCGTCAGTCACCATAATTTCACAGTGGGATGCTCCATACCGTATACCCAAAGCATCAAGGAGCGCTTTCGCATATGCGACTAATTTTTCCTGGACCGTGCCTCTGTACGGTAAAAGCCACGCGTGATCGTATATAAATGATGCTCCATTGGAGCCTTCTCGCTTGCTGTACCTCCAAATATCTGTCACTTTGTGCCGACCTTCGCTGCTCACCAAATCAACAATGTACTCAGTCCCACGAATATACGTCTGGGAAACTAGGAAATCATTGACCTCATTAAGTATGTTTTCGCGGTTCAGCAGAACGCCGTAAGCGGCACGTAATTCGGACTCGTTGTGACAGAGCGTGACGCCATCGGTGCCTCCACTTCTTGCAGGCTTTACTACTACGGGGTATGAAGCGTTATTCGCCCACTCAACCGCTCTCCCGACGTTGTCCGAGGCGAATGTTGGTATTGTGGAAAGGCCGGCCCGTTGTACCGCATTCACCATCTGGTACTTATCGCGGCGCGCTGCGCTAAGCTCAATAGCGTTACCTGGAAGTTGCATCCGATCGTTGAGTAGGTCGGCGAGCTCAACGCCAAGTTCCGTGCCGGGAACCACGCATATCGGCCTATACGGCGTCAGCGCGGCTACCGTTGCCTCGATACTGCCGCAGTGCATGAGACAAGCTACATAGTCACCCGGGTTATAGGCCGCGGCTCCCGCAAGTATCTTTGGGGGTCGACCCGTGCTCTGCAGATGAACACAAACTATTCCCCTCTCAGCAAAAGCGGGGGCTAGCAGTGCGCCCGTCGAGCAACCATCAACAATTACCGCGCATCTCGTCATAGCGATTCTCCGGCCGACTTAACGAAATCGGAAGCGACATCTGAAAAATTATCTCGACGCACCCACCCAGCCGCGCCGTCTAGAGTGACTGTATCGCCAGTTTTGATAATATCCATGGCGCCCTTAACTCCAATGACACATGGAATGCCGAGTTCCCGGCTGATGATGGCAGCGTGTGAAAGGAGGTTGCCGCGTTCCACAACCAATCCAGCGGATGTAGCCATAAGAAAGGCCCACGCGGGATCCGTTGAGTGTGCAATAAGAACCTCACCAGGAGACAAGCTCTCCCCAGCTGGGTTACGCAGTACTCTCGCCTTACCAGTCACCCGACCCGCAGAACAACCCGCCCCAATAAGGAGGCTCTCCGTTTCTAATGAAGCAGTAGAGCCAGCGCTTCTACTGGGCAGCGACAAGTAAGGTATTTTGTCAGCGCAAATTCGCAGAGGCTGTGGCTTTCCCTGGTTATCGCAGAACTCATCCTTTCGGACCTTTATCGTTTCTAGCAAAACACTCTGCGCTGAGGTACCTCGCGCAAAGTCCATGAGCTCTTCGACGGTGAGATAAACTACGTCGCCATGATCTTTCAGAACTCCATGCTTGGCGTACTGCCGCCCAATCGCGTAGAAAATCTGTCGTTCAAGGCCGCAGCGCTGAGACCGTACTAGCCGGCCATATTCTCGATATCGAATTGATCGACGTGCGAGAACACGAAGCATTACAAGCTTCGCCGCGATTATGGGATGGCGAATAAGCTGAGTGCGCAGCGGTCCACCAATGTGTGGGATCTCACTTGCAACTTCGGAGTTTTTTTTATTTGTTGCCGCCTTAAGATAGCTTCTGAGAAGCGCGTACACTGTGATAGGACTATCTCGCAATGTTGCAGATTCCAGCTTCAACTCATCGAAGCGCCTGTCCCCGAACGTATCAATGTACTCGTCATACGCTTTTTTAAACTCGTAATTTCTTTGATCGTTCAGCTCATCAGAGAATTCCGTATATCGACCGTTTTCGAGCAGTTCTCGCAAACTATCATGCCTTAGTAATTCTTGAGCTAAGCGCGAAAGAGCTTCGACCGGCTCGACACTCGATAGGCTATTGTGCCCGCCAATGATCTCACTAATTGTGCCACCAATATTTTCCGTGCCGAGCTTCTCGGCGGTTCGCTCCAACCATGCAAAGAAAATGAATGCATAATAGTCGTTTACAAGAGCAGCTTCCCAGCGCGAGGCTAAGTCGTGCTGGATTCGGTCGTATAAACGGACAAGATCGTTTACAGGGAGATCTTCTAGCTGTAATGCCGAAAATTCGGAACGAAATTCTTCAAATCGTGCTTTCACCCCACCCATCAGAAACGGCAAGAAAAAAAAATTCCGGAAAATTCGGTGCCAAGTTTTGCACCAATAAAAAATACCAACGCCCTTAGATGCACTAGCGTTCTTATAATGGATGTATTCTTCTGGGGTTCCGTCAATACCTACGCCGCGCTCGAAGGGTTGAACAAAGTAATGGAAGGCGGGCACCTCGTAGAACATCTTGTACCAGCTATCTAATCGATAGTAGATCCCTCCATTTAGGTATCCGACAAGGCTATCTAGGGCGGGCGCGATCTTGGAGACTGACTTCTTCGTCGCACCGAAGGAAACTGCCGCTGATAAAAATACATCGCGGTAGTACTTTCTGACGTATGAATACGTCAGCGGTGTCGTGGCGCCGTGATAGTTCTCGGAAACATTAGATGCATCGAATATTTGCCTGTCTGTCGTTGATGACAACGTCGTTATTGGACGACTCTGGAGCACATACAGACGACCCCGTTCGTCAAACGCCCACTCAATATCTTGAGGCGCACCAAAACAACCCTCAAGATGATCTCCAAGCGAGTGTAGGAGTTCGAGATGGTGGGACCGCAGAACAGGCTCGGTAATCTCATTCGGAGCTACGGACGCGAGTACCGTGCCTCCGGCAATCGCCTTGTCGGCTAAAACCTGTTGATGTTTCTCTGAAATGATTGACGTATCAAGTTTGCCCGACTTCCTATCCAGCACATAAGTGTCCGCTTCTGCTCGCCCGTCTACGACCCCCTCGCCTAGTCCGTGCCCGGCAACGATCATCATTCTCGAGCGGTCCGAGCCAATTGGGTTGGCCGTAAAGAGAACTCCACTTTTAGTCGCGGGTGCCATTTTTTGTACTATGACCGCAACTCGCTGCTCGACTTCGAGTGCACCTATGGACTGCGAGTACCGCAGAACCCGAGGAGCGTAAGAGGCCCCAAAGCACTCGATAATCTTCCTCAATACCATACTTCGAGGCACATTCAAGTAGCTCTCTAGCATTCCAGCGTACGAATGCTCACCGCCATCCTCGGCAATTGCGGAAGAACGCACCGCCACGAGATCGCAAGGCTCAAAACTTTCATCAAAAGCGGAAAGAATCTCTGCCTCCTCCATTCGAGACAACGAGACAGAGTTCATCGCCTCGATTAGGCGGTTGCTCAACAGCTTCAAATCGGCTTCTGAAACGGTTTTTGGATCGACTGACGACCATATTTCTGTCAGCTTCGCTCGTTTGCAAATTCGCGCGAATAGCTCCGCGGAAATGCAGTAGAACTTCGGAACTCGACAACCTAGATCGTGTAGTTTTCGCAAAGCTGCAGCCTTGCCGCCGACGAGGGTTCGACTTAGAGATTTCGGGTTGGAACTGTGAACGACAATTGAGGTCGGTTGAGGGATTTGTGTTGTACCTGTGTTCGGCGCGTCCATCGTTGTCCCTTGCTTCTCAGTTATCAGAATGGTTTACGGAGCATCGGGGCAGCCTATTCTTTCACGAATACCAGAACGGAAAGAAATCCCGGTCCATCGGCGTCAAAGTGCCTGGTCTTGAGAAACCCGCTTTCTTCACAAAATCTCTCGATCTCCGGCGCGCTGTAGTTCTTTGCATTCGTGGTCCGCATTGCAAGCCTCATTTCGTACATCGTTCGGGAGATTCGCTGTTCGGCGGTCGTGTCGGCAAAGTGATCGATAATAATCAACTCACCGCCTTCACACAGCGAGTTTCTAAAGCGCGTGAGCGTTCTAACAGCTTGTTGGGCATGCAAGAAGTGAAACGACGAACCCATCACCAGTCGGTCGAATTTGTTCTCCGGGATCCTTACCTCGTGGAAGTCGCCCTCTATAGCTTCGACGCGATTAGCTAATCCTTGGAGCTCTGCTGTCGGCAGGAAGTGCTCCCTTATCACATTTGGCAAATCCAGCCCGGTCACTCGAGCTTCCTCGCAGACATTCGCCATTGCGAAACTCCAGGTCCCGGCTCCGGCACCTATATCAAGTATATTTTTTGGTGTTCCACCTACCTGCCGAGCGATTGAAGCGGCAGGAGCAGACATCTGCGCAAAGTAAGGAACAGAAGAAAAAAAGGCTGTGTAGAAGGCGTCTAGCGCTTCTAACGAAGTGTCTGAAGCGACCCACGGTTGTCCATCGGACATAAACTTTTGCAGATGAGCCCATCCCAGGCTGCTGTCTTCTTCTAGTTTTACTAAGTTATCTGACCAAGAATAAATTGATCCGTCGCGGTTCAGATATCCCAATGCTGTTAACACTTGAAGCAGCCTTTCGACCGCGTTCTTCGCCAACCCCATCCTGTCCGCAATTCCCGCCGAGGTCCTTGGCCCCTCCTTGATTAGTAAAAGAATGCCTCGCTCTCTCGCATATTGGATGGTGCGATAGGTCTGCTCGGCTTCCATCAACGAAAAGTACGGTTGGGCCATACCAAACTCCTTTGTTGAACGATCCAAAAATTTCGACATGGATTCAAGTTCAACGAAATCGAGTGGCGGCCACAACTACCAATTTTGGTAGTGTTCACTGAGGGCGGCACAACGTATCTTCAGTACGCGATCAGTGACTGGCGGAGGCTCACATGACTGGAACTATTCTTACCGGGAAGCGTGTCTTAGGGCCCGAATCTGCCCGGCTTGAAGTCGATGGGCGTGCGATGATTAATTTCATTGGTTTCAATTATCTCGCTCTACAGCGTCACCCCGAGCTTATAGAGGCCGCTCGCTCTGCCCTGGATCAGCGACTTCCTTGGTCCCAAATGGGTAGCAACGGTTATGGCGGTATCGAAGACTCGTTTAAAGGCGTCATTCAGTCGGCTTCGGCGCATTTCGGCACGGAATCTGCTTTATTTCTTCCCACCGGCTATTTTTGCGGTTCAGTATGCCTTTCCACCCTTGAAAATCAATATGACTACATATTGATTGACGAGTATGCGCACTTCAGCATGTACGATGCGGCCCGCTTGACCGGCAAGCCGGTATTTTTATATCGACATTTGGATACTAATCAAGTCGAGGCATTGGTCTATGGGCACGATGGTCGGCCCCTGCTATTGACCGACGGGGTCTTTGCGACTTGGGGAAGTATTGCGCCACTGGACGCGTATGCAAGCCTTTTGCGGCCCCGTGGCGGAACTCTTGTTGTGGATGACTCTCACGGGTTCAGCGTACTAGGACGGCGTGGACGAGGCACGATTGAACACCTGGACGTCGAGGGGGAAGACATCCTAATTGCAGGAAGTCTATCCAAAGGCTTCTGCGCCCAAGGCGCGATCTTTCCCTGCTCGCACGCCCAAGCATTTAAAGCACGCTCCCGGCCGCCATTGCGCGGCGCCGGGTGCGGCTCACCTATATCTGCACATGTTTCACAGGCCGCACTTTCGGTTTCTAGATCTGAACCTGATCGGCGAGAAAAACTATCAGCAAGATCTACCCAGTTGAAGGCGGGGTTACGCGGGCTTGGCCTTTCAATCATCGACACTCCGGCGCCAATCACGGCATTCCAGCTCCGTAGGCGAGACGACATGCTGAATTTACAGCGCGCACTCTTTGATGAAGGAATATTGATCTTGGTCTCGAATTATATCGGCTCGGGACCAGAAGGTACGATTCGGTGCGCGACTTTCGCCGATCATTCGGAGGAAGACGTAGCCGCATTAGTCGCCGCATTGCGACGAAAACTATAGATGAAATTCGCTTGAGCCTTTGAAATAACAAGGAGCCTGCTATGGGCGGTGATATTGACCTTGCTGTGGTGGGTATGATAGGCGTATTGTCGATAATCCAGTCTATATTTGGGATTGGGGTTCTAATATTTGGGACCCCAATTCTATTGCTGGTCGATTTTCCCTTCGATCAAATTCTGTCCACGCTGTTGCCGGCCTCGTTGACACTAAGTCTGCTCCAGCTAGTTTTGGATAAAGGCTTGAGTAAATCATCGGTGGGGGAGTTCGTATGTTGGATGGTCCCACCTCTGTGTGTTGGTCTGATGATCTCTCTCACAACGGACGTTCTTAGTTTGGATCTGTTTATAACCTTCGCACTGCTGGTCATCGCTTACCTAAGAGTTTCCCGCCGCTACCGTACGGCACTTTTTGGTTTTGCGGCAAAGCATCAGCGCTTGATGCTAATTACTATCGGCTTTATCCACGGGTTGACCAACCTAGGTGGGAGTCTTCTTGAAGCGTATGTATCTAGCGTTCATACGGACAAGCAACGTATTAGGCAGAATATCGCCCTAGGATACGCAATGCTGGCCGGCTCGCAGTTAATTATTCTAGTTTCGATGGGACGCGGGAACTCGGACGCCACTTCACTTGCGGCCATGGCGACCGCCGGAATTGTCTATCTAACCGTGGGACGCGCCGCGTTTTTGGCTCTTTCACAGCAAAAGTATAGGTCCTTGGTGAGCATTCTAATTGTACTGGCGGCTATTGCACTCCTGTGTAAACGCGCAATTGCATGAAGGACAATGGACAATGCCATGCGAAGCTCGGCCCAGCTAAGGAGACGAGATGACATCTGCTTATGATTATCTTATGGCTACTGCGTGCCGCCCTTCATTCTTTATGGTGCATGGGAGCGGATCACGCGTCACGGACAGCCGTCAAGTCTCCTATCTAGACTTCACCCAAGGAAGAGGCGTCAACTCTCTGGGCCACTGTCCACCTACAGTAGTAAATGCATTAATTCGCCAGGCGAACACTCTTATTCACGCAGGTTCGCATTTTCATTACGAATCGACATCCTCATTGGCCAAAGAGTTGATCGAGTGCACGTGCTTCGATCAGGCTTTCTTTGCAAATTCGGGGACTGAAGCGGTTGAGTCGGCGATTAAATTAGCCAGAAAATGGGGGAAATGCCGGAAAGGTGGCGCTCACGAAATCGTAACGTTTCACGGCGGATTCCATGGTCGAACGTTTGGAAGTATGGCTGCGACCAACCGGACCTCTTGGGCAGAAAATTATGGGCCGCTGCCTCCAGGATTTGTTCAATCTCGGTTCAATGATATCGAAGCACTCTCCAAGGCAATAAATGAGAACACCGTAGCCATTCTATTGGAACTGGTCCAGGGAGAGGGAGGCGTAATAAGTGCGACCAGCGAGTTTTTACGAGCTGCACGAACCCTATGCGACGATAATGGGTTACTACTGATCGTTGATGAGGTGCAAACCGGTATGGGGCGGCTAGGTACTCTGTTTGGATATGAGCTTTTTGGTATCGAGCCGGATATTATTGCCATAGGCAAAGGCTTAGGAGGGGGCCTACCTATCTCCGCAATACTTGCAAAACAGCAAGCTTGTGTATTCGAGAATGGAGACCATGGCGGCACTTTCAATGGTGGGCCACTTGTCACAGCAGCAGCCTATGCGGTTCTGCGCACAGTGGCCTCCCAGGAGTTTTTGGAACAGGTACAGCAAACTGGGGCTTATCTCGGTGTTCAACTAGGCCGTTTATCAGTCTCTCTAGGGCTTGGTGATGAGAGTGGGGTCGGCCTGCTTAGACGGTTGGACTGTGGGGACCAAGAGGCAACCGAGATCGTACAGTATGCTCGAGATGGACTCCCATTTTCCGGTTTGGCTCGCTGGAACAAGCGTGGAATTCTGCTCAACGCTCCGAAGCCAAACTGTTTAAGATTCCTTCCTGCGTTAACAGTTTCCCAACCGGAAATTGACGAAATGGTGGACGGCCTTCGCCATAGCATTCTGGCTATACGCACGCAGGAGCACCGCCAGAAATGAAATCATTCTGGCGCGAAAAATGGGAGAGCGTGCGTCAGAAAATCCATTTTGCTCTATATGCGAGCAAGGACTCTCATTGGGAAATGGTTTATTGCGGAACCCTGCCCTTCAATTCTGAAGCCATCCTGTTCGATCTAGAAACATCCGGAAGAACTAAAGTCTTTCTCTCCTGGGTACACGTACCAAATCACTGTGATTTTCCCACTTTTTTCGTCTTCAGATCATCGTCGGGAAGGGTGGCAATCGCCCGACTGAGGCGACACTTTGTGGAAATGGGCATCCCGTTGCCAATGTTCCACTGGGATGCAAAAGTGCTTCGGCTTCGGTTCATATCTCCTTATTCCCCGGTGCGGGAAAAGCTTATAATATCTGCCTTCCGAGTTCCTTTTGGAAATACAGAAATTGAACTGACAATTGTTTTCAATTCTATCAAGCCATCCATCGACTTCCATCTACCGTGATTATCTACTGAATGCGTTCGGAATGAACTATTGGGTCGGCGGTTGTAGCGCCCGACGGCTGCGGCGGAGTCGGCTCTGAATTGGGCCCGAGCTCCGCGGTTTTTCTTTTGAGCCGCTGGCAAGTCTATCGCCACTCCTGATCATTGTCGGGCGCCAAGGGACTCGGTGATAGGAATGATTATCGTGGGCGCCGGAGTCGGTCTGCGGCTGAGCGCGGCCGCTGAGCAAGAAGTCGAACAAGGACATCTATCGCGAATGAGCCAGGACAAATTAGATCTAGGCACAGACGTTTATCTTAATTCAAATCCTCGGTTAGTAAAGGAGCCAGTGGAATCTCGCTTCCTGGAAATACTTAATGAATGCGTAACCGAGGATAGCTTGCTGACCACTGATAACAACCCGCGGTCACTACACCGTCGGTCCGGTAGACTACGGCTGCCAATTCACTTCGGATTCACCAGCCTTATTACTCCGCTCAATTCGCCCATGCATTCCCGTAGCTGAGCTCTAAGTTTCTCCATCGTTTTTTTGCACTCCGCCAACTCCGCAGTAATTCGAACTAGATCGACCTCCGATATACAGTGTGCCTCCAACAAATCTTCGTATAGCCTCTTCCACTCAGCGTTACGGGTTTGTTGACTTTTTTTCGCACGCTCTTTCCCAATGGCCGATCGGCCCTTTAATGCTCTCAACCATTCGCGAACCTCCTGCACCAAGGTCCGATAGCGGGGCTTGTGAAATGTCACAGGGTGAATTCCGGTACGCCGCGCGACCTCGGCAAGAGAGACTGCCCCTTCGTTGTGCGGATAGACGCCATTATTCATCTCCACCTCTCGATGAATGCACTCAAGCACGCCCCGAACGCGCCGGTGAAGCTCGGCAGCATTAGCATCGTGACGCGCTATCGCCGATTCGCGCATTCGTGCCCTAGCTTCGGTCGAACATACTCGCAATTTCGGATCCATATTCACTCTTCCCTGCTACGCCTATCAAGCCCCATTATTTTTATAACTACGGGGTTAGACTCCCAAACAGACCTAACGTCGTGGAATCGCCCTATGTTGCTTCGAATCTGACCAGCCCAGTGGGCCGCGACCAAGGTTTCCCCATTCGATGTAGCAATTTCGTATCCAGTTACTGCGGCCTCCAAAACCCCAATCACATCTTCACGCAAGAAAGCTTCCTCAAGACGATGAGCGCATTCACTGCTACACCTCGATGGCTCTGGACGGCCTTTACGCCTGTTGCACGGTCCCGTCTCATTAGGAAATTTGGTGCAGATAACCCCTTGGCGAACTTGCTCCCAAGCTTGCCCCTGCAGGGTCAATATTTCTGCTAACTCCGTTGCACAATCAATTCCCCATTGTTGCGCACGCCTATGAACTCGAGCTTGATGCTGCACCACGGCCTCATGGATCGCTGCTGCAGCATTGCCACCGTATCCCGCTCCGGGAGTAGGCGTTGCGATGTCCTGTTCGACCATATCGCTCACAATGGAGGCCGCACGCATGACACGCAGCTCCCTTGATACCTTCTCAATTTCACCCCTCAGTCCTCTGTCAGTCAGCACGTAGCCCATGGTCATTTCTATTGATTTGTGACCGAACACTTGCATAAGAATGGTAGGTGCCTGAGTCAAGGCTAAGGCCATAAGACGTGCCAACGTCTTTCTGAAGCGGTGAGACCGAAGTTTCTGTCCTCCCGGCTCAGGATCCAAAGACAGAAACCCTGCAAAGGTCTTCAATGCCCCCGTCGCATCGCCCATCGGCATCGTTGGATCATTTGCTCGTCCGATAGACACCCTGCCCCAGAGCTTCTTATCAGCTACTTGCTTGACTGGAGGTAGCGCCCCTTCTCGACGCTGGCGATATAGCCTCTCAGCTAGATCAATAATTTCCGCCTGTTGGTTAAGAGCTTTCGCAGCCACTTCGGGTATGGCCCACTCGAACTCTGCACCTCCCCTATTTCTGACGTGCTTGAAGATCTTTCCATTCATGTAGTGATGCCCATCGTCAGGGGAGACAAGTGCTGACGATTTAAGTGCCAGAAGCTCCGAAAGACGGCAACCAGTGCTTAAAAAAACTATGCACATATGCGCGGCTTGAATCGCCCACATCAGCTTGATCAAATGCGCAGCACTTTGCGGTTTCCAAGCTTCCGAATCCGCTCGAGGTCCTCCGCGATTTGCTCCGAATCCCTTAGGTTCTGGGAGACGAAAAGGAAATGGCGGCGACTCGATCACTTTTCCCCTGGAGTCCGTAAATATAGCCCCGTCAAGCACCGCGCGATGAACGTTCGCCCGACGATTGCTTATAGTGCCGGGATGAAGATCGGAAGCCCACACCCCGTTATAACCAAGCAGCACCGCCTTAGTAAGTCTGATTACGTTCGGCCCCAAATCGAATGCGATCCAAAGACAGCGCGCTCCAAGTGCCGCGACGTAGTCGTCAGGAAGAGGAAGATGGGGCCGGGATGCAAGCTTATTATTGTGTTTGCGAGCGTCCCCGAGGGCTTTCGTTAACGCTCTTTCATCTGCCAAAGGGGCGTCGCGCCATAAGCCGAACCCCTCCAATAGCTTCATTCGGTTTGCTTCGATGATGCATTCGTTTTTTTTGGATAGTGAAAGACATTCAATATCGTCCAATGTTACATTGGCGAGGTGCACTTCGCTCTGCGCCGAGACGTCCGAATTTCGAATACCATTAGCCGATAGCATCTGCAGCCGTTTTCCCACCGCGATTCCTAATAACGCTGGAAGTGGGTTATAAGCAATACCCTGCAACGAAGTCGGGCTTAATACTCGGAAAGTGAAACCACCCTGCCCCGCAGGCCCGAGCCTCAAAAGACAAAGATATCGGACAGCCTGGACAACCGCGCTGTGAACCAAACCGTCTACGCAGGAATGACCCAGCCAGCGTGACGGGACAAAGCTAAGAATTCTTTTTCGAAGCGCAATTCCATTGACAAAACGACCTGGTTGCGTCCATTCAGATGGCGTGGACCAAACATCAAACTCGTCACCATGACGTAGCGCCTCCTTAAGCGTGACCAAATTTTCTTCAGATATTTGCCACAATGATTCCAACGACCAGCTTTCCAGCGCTTGGAATCGAGTCGATGCAATTTCGGGGTTTCTTTGTTCCCCATAAAACACGGAACGACCTGGCTTCGGTGCCAAATTGGATTTCATTGCACTCCCTGAATTCCATCAAACTGTGCGACCTTATGCTCGCCAGATGCAATTTTTAACCTCCACTCCTCCAAACCGGCTTCGACGCGATCTTTTTCGAATCCGAGGAGAACGAGTTCAACATTGTTGGCCTCAAGCTGAAACGATGACTGCGTGAAAGCGGCCTGACCCATATTTTCTTTAATATAATCAATTTCTACTTTTCGTTTACACAACCCCGAAAGCGAGTCTGGGAATATCACGGCATGCTCAACACAGAGCAAACACCGCTGGACGACACAGACCTCGCTCCCGTCCGATTTAAAATTGGGATCGACGTGCGAGGGAGGATGATATGGATCTTTGCAACCCACTCCTATTCGACTTCTAACTAAGTTCCGATACTCGTATAAACGATCAATAGCCTCCTTGGAGGGAGGACCAAAACGCGACCAGATAGCCAATATCGTGGGGTCTACCTGCGTATTTTCGCTGATCTGCCTCCACATTGCCTGGCTAAACGTTCGATACAGATGCCTATGCTCCTCCAACAGTAGACTATTATTTAGATAGGCCGTCGTCGACTGAATCCGACTGTGGTTGAGCGCCCTCATCACGGCAAGTATCGAGCCGCCGCTAGAATGGTAGACAAATGCAGCATAAGCGTCGCGAAAATCGGTAGCAGGAAAGCGCGCAATTTTCTGCCCCATCGGGCGCTTTTCATTTATTCCATCTATTATCTGAACAAGATATCCAGCCGCAAAATTGTGAACGTTCAGCCAATGAATATTTCCCCGACAACAATAGATCCAGACCGATTTGACACCAGACTCTAGCGCGACAATTCTCTTTTCAGAAGCAATGTCTGATTCATTGCGAACCTGCTGACGTAGAAGTTTTAGCTCGTCGCGCAGCTGCTGCCGCAGAGGTTCCGTTCTAGAAATTAGGTATGAAATGATAAAAGCTATGGCACCGCGAGACTTAAAAAGCCCCTCTGCTATCTGCTCCACGCCAGGAGCTCGCGCCTTCGCGGCCCTGATAATAAAGCGAGTATTATCAGTGGGATGAGCTTCCACCAAATCAGATGTGGCGTCCAAATCAAGCAATACGCTAGGGTTCCAACCCGTAGTTGCTAAACAAAGATGGAACGCAGCACGAATATCATTGTCCCCCGGGTAGACAGACTCCAAGATCTCCTCAACCGTGTGTCCCTGATGGTACAGAACATACAGCTTCTCGTTTGGATAACGAAGATATTCGCGCGTGACGCAGGCCGGCGAACCGTTTGCTATCGCATGACTAAACCGTTTTCTTCCTTCAAGAATTCTTGCCTGAGCCGCGAATACATCTGGTGCTTCTTGCTCTGATACAAGAGGTGATCCATTCGACAAAATCGCGTCAGCTAGCTCCCACCTTTCAATTGCACCGAACCAACTCCGTCGTAACCTGTGGCGCACCGCGTCGATATGCTCTTTGGGAGCCAGATGCCGTCGAGGTTCGCGCAGTTGCGGCCCCTGCCAGTGAAGGCGTCGCAACCCTTTTGCCACTCGAATCTCGTTTATCAGTGACAAGAAAAGTCCGAAATGTGAGCGTTCTATCTTTACATCTAGGATTCGCTGCCAATGGACCTCCGTGACGTCTGCCGCCGATCGGACAATGAAGCTTTCCCCCAATTCAGCCTCAACTGAATCGAAGACACGCCACCACTGTCGAAACGAGCCTATGTAATGCTGAATGGAGGCGTGACTTAACGGGATCATGCGGTCATGGATTGCCGGCAACATCTCAAGCAGCAACTCCGGGCGCCCTGTGAATCCGCCATTCCATAAAGCAGTATTTCGAATTCCTTGGCCGTAGTAAAATTCGTTGAGATCAACGAAGGCTTTTTTTTGCGGATGAGCCGTCCAAAATGTGAGCGTTCGCAGGTCAATACTAGAGCCATCCAGTTCCGATTTACCTCGGCCTGGCTGTCTGCTTTTTCTATTGTTATTTGACCGAATACCCACCGCCTCTATTCCTTATCGGTATCGTCGTCGACATCTAGCTGAACCGGAACACTTATCAAGCCAGTAACCCAACGAAGATAGGTCATGGTTGTCGTGTCTGACCGGTGTCCAAGTTGAGGCTGTATATGCAGGCGGATGATACTGAGCGCTGTTGACTCCAGGAGAGCGTACGCGGTTTCGTTTGATAACGAGGGCATAGACTCATGTTTTTTTAATTCTGCTAGCAGAGTACTGCAAGCCCACCAGTGACGACCTTGGTGCGGTGACCAATTTGGCGTTGGCCGTTTGGCCTTTGTCCAGGCGTCATAAACTTGCTTTCCAGTAAACCGGTCGCCAGTCTCTGGATGTAAAAATAGGTGCACCGAATTACGCAATCGGCGAGTGCGCACCTCTCCTTTGGGGACGTCGGCCAAACCAGCCTTTAAGGCGCGCAGTCTCGCATTGAGCTTATAGCGATGCCACCTTCGGGCCAACGAAATCGGCACTAATATCTCTCGCTCTGGACCTATTTTTTCCCCGTGATCCTCACCATAAGTATGCCCCTTTGCCCCAAAGCACACGGAGACGCGGACTTGTTGCTTACTTTCTGGGGCAAGCGGATTTACGATCATCCATTCCGAAGGATCTGCTCCTATCGAATTTGCACGCAGACAAATCACTTCCTCCCTGCGCAAGCCAGATAGCAAAATCGTTTCGCAAACTAACGCAAGCGTTTCTCCAGATTTTTTTAGCACTTCGTCCAGCCACACTTTGGTTTGACCGATCGAAGGCATTTGAAGGCTTGGTGGAAGAGATCGAACCTTCCCACTTCGCACACGCTGTTTCTTCGGCATCCCGCGCTCGTCGTAACCGTAAGCGACAGTCCGAATATTGGAACTAATTTGGAACTTTGGCCGGTGACCCAGGTCTGCAAGCCAAGTTAAATAGTCACAGGCCTGCTGAACGCGAACATTGACCGTCGCCGGTTTGAGCCCCTCACCTGATGCCGACCAGTCGCCACACAACATTTCTCGCTGGTACCCGCCAATAACGTCTCGCACATATTCGCACGTCGTTAAATCAACGTGGCGACTTTCTGCCCATTCGAGAAAGTTGGCGAGCCAGCTAGCGTAGTTAGATATAGTCGTTGCTGTAGGAAAACCAGCAAAGCCTGATTCGGGCCTCCATAACGCGAGCATCCTTTGAATCAAGTATTGGTTAGCCAACCTGTGAAATGCGGGCCTCCCGTCCAGAATCAGCGCAACGTTGGCCAATGACGGGTATAGCTGCAAAAACTTGCCATGCTTCCTAGGGCGAAAAATGGTGTAACCGCGAGTCATCGGGACTCCCCTCTTGAACGAGGTTGCGCGTGGTTGAGCGTACTCTGGAGAAAGCAAGGTTGTAGCTAGTGAAATCCCTCTCAGCCTATAACCAGGAACAGGACACCGTGATGAGCCAGACTGATTTCACCGGGTCGCGGCCGTCCGCCCCCGCCCACCAGCGCCGCCACCGACGCCGAATGATGCGGCGCGCGGAAAGGTGGCTGACCAGTGAGCGTATCGGGCATGCCGGCCATGGCCGCGACGGCCGCAGCCTCAAGCGCCTGACCACGCTCGAGCGGCGGCAGCAGGCCCGGCAGCCGCGCGGCCAGCATGCTCTTGCCCGCGCCGGGCGGCCCCAGCATGAGCAGACTATGGCCGCCTGCCGCCGCGACTTCCAGCGCACGCCGTGCGCCGGGCTGACCGCGCACGTCCGACAGGCAAGGAATGGGCGCGGCGGGCGGCCAGGGCGCGGGCACGGCATTCGGAAGCAGGGACGCGCCCGCCGCATGGGCCGCCACGTCAGCCAGGCAACGCGCCGACAGGACGCGTAATCCGGGGACCCAGGCCGCCTGCTCGGCGCTGCCGGCGGGCAGGATCAGCGTGGCGTCGGGCGTGTCGCGGGCGACGCTCAGGGCGATCACCAGCGGCGCGGCGACCGGCACGAGCGCGCCGGTGAGGGACAATTCGCCAGCGAGCACCAGGCGAGACAATGTGGGGTCGGGCGCGCGGGGCTGATCTGCGCGATGGTCGCCGGCAAGTTCGGTGGGCTGTTCGCCCGAATCCCCACTGGAGCGTCCGCCCCGCTGCCGATCCAACTGCGCGCCATCTTGCGCAGGCGCCGCCAACTGACCCGAGGCCAGCAACACCCCCAGCGCAATGGGCAGATCGAAGCGGCCGGACTCCTTGGGCATGTCTGCCGGCGACAGATTGACGGTGATGCGCCCGGCTGGAAACTCAAAGCCGCTGTTGATGATGGCCGCCCTGACCCGCTCGCGGCTTTCCCGGACTTCAGTGTCGACGAGCCCGACCACGGTGAATCCCGGCAAGCCTGGCCCCAGGTGCGTTTCGACGCGGACCGCATGGGCGTGCATGCCGCTAAGGGCCCTGCTGGCAAGTACGGCAAGCGACACGGGGGTCTCCGGGATGAGTTCGAGCCGCCAGTATCCGCAAAAAACAAACGGCCGCGGGAAGCGGCCGTGACAAAACGATCTCGCGCAGGGCCCGCACGGAGCGGGCACGCGGCGTGTTTACTTACTTATCGAGTCCCGTCGCGGGGCCCTTGTCCAGGCCCGACAGGCGTTGTTCCATCTGCTGCACCTGAGCGGCCAGTTGATCGACGCGGGCGCGCGTGCGGGCAAGCAGGTCGGCCTGCACGTCGAACTCTTCGCGGGTGACCAGATCCAGTTTGGAAAACGCCTGCGTCATCATGGCGCGGACGTTGCGCTCGACATCTGCCGCAGGGCTGCGCGCGATCAGGTCGGAAATGTTCTTTTGAATGTCTTCCATCCACTGGGTGCGATTGTTCATATAGGCCTCTCGATGTTCTTGATGGCTCAAGTGTAGTGCGTCGGATGGGTGGTTTCAGGCGGGACCGATTGTGCTGGCGCAAAAAAAAGGGCGGGCCGCATGCGGTGACCGCCCTTCAAAGCACAGGAGAAAACCGGGCTGCCTGACGGCAACCCCCTACCAACACCACTAGCCTTGCCGCGCAGTCGCTCCGACCGCGCAGTGCATCGTCCAAATGTCCGATGCACGTCCTGAATCCGATTCAACTCGAGCCCACTCCGGTCAACAAGCCGACCCGTGTAAACCCTCGTATCACGGTCGCACCCCAATTTAGGCAGATTTGAACGCCTTCCCGGCTGGGGCCGGAAAGCCGTCCCGGAACATAGAACCGCAGCCTGCAAGGCTGAGCGGCCGATGACGCGTTCTGCAACGGCGCCAACACGTGCGCCGCACCATGGCTGGGCATCCGCCACGTCCGCATTAAATGGCTACAAATCCTCCTTGCGGAACACAAGTGGTTGCAAGTGCCTGCTACGCGTTGTTGCGCACCAATTTGAGGCCGCGCCGCGGTGCATCACGCACCACAACGGTGCCGATCCGCACAACTTTTGCGCCTTTCCCGGGCATCGCCGGCCGAGTCCAACATGGCATGGATATTGCTTTAACCACGGAGCGTGCAACCAAGAGAGGAAATGCCATGAAACTCATCATCGCCATCATCAAGCCCTTCAAGCTCGACGAAGTGCGGGTGGCTCTGTCCGGAATCGGGGTCCAGGGCCTGACCGTCACCGAAGTCAAAGGCTTTGGCCGCCAGAAAGGCCACACCGAACTCTATCGCGGCGCCGAATACGCCGTGGACTTCCTGCCCAAGCTGCGAGTCGAGGCCGCCGTGCCCGACCACCTTGTCGACCAGGTCATCGAGGCGATCGAACAAGCCGCCCGCACCGGCAAGATCGGTGACGGCAAGATCTTTGCCGCCCCCCTTGAACAAGTCATCCGTATCAGAACTGGCGAAGCCGGCGAAGCTGCGCTGTAAATAAATAAAGACTCAATGGAGCCTGAAAATGGATAAAGCAGATATCTCCTGGTTGCTCGTCTCTACCCTGCTTGTATTGATGATGGCCGTACCCGGCCTGGCCATGTTCTACGCCGGCCTGGTGCGCAGCAAAAACGTGTTGTCCGTCTTGCTGCAAGTGTTGTGCACGTTCGTGCTGGGCCTGGTTCTCTGGTTCATCTATGGATACTCCCTGGCGTTCACCGAGGGCAACGCCTTCTTCGGCGGCCTCTCGCGCGCTTTCTTCTCTGGCATGTTCAATCCGGCGGACGGCACGTACGCCATGTCGAACACCCTGACCGAGCTGCTGTTCGCTTCGTTCCAGGCCACGTTCGCCGGCATCACCTGCGCCCTGGTGGTCGGCAGCTTCGCCGAGCGCGCCCGGTTCTCGGCGGTGCTGGTGTTCACGGTGATCTGGTTCACGTTCGCCTACATCCCCATCGCGCACATGGTGTGGTTCGCCTCCGAAACGGCTCCTGGCCTCTTGAACGCCCAAGGCGCGCTGGACTTTGCCGGCGGCACCGTGGTGCACATCAACGCCGGCGTGGCCGGCCTGGTGGGCGCCTATGTGGTTGGCAAGCGCGTGGGCTACGGCCGCGAAGCCATGCAGCCGCACAACCTGCCGATGACCTTCGTGGGCGCCGCGCTGCTGTGGGTGGGCTGGTTTGGCTTTAACGCGGGTTCGGCCCTGGCCGCCAACGAGAACGCCACCCTGGCCTTCTTCAACACCATGATCGCAACGGCGGGCGCTGTCCTGGCCTGGCTGTTCACGGAATGGGCCATCAAGGGCAAGCCCTCGATGCTGGGTGCCGCTTCGGGCGCGATTGCTGGCCTGGTCGGCATCACCCCCGCCGCCGGCCTGGTCGGTCCGGTGGGCGCACTGATCATCGGCGTGGTTGCCGGCGTGGTCTGCGTCTGGGGCGTCAATGGCCTGAAGCGCATGCTGCGCGCCGACGATGCGCTGGACGTGTTCGGCATCCACGGCGTGGGCGGCATTGTGGGCGCCCTGCTCACTGGCGTGTTCAATGCGCAGGTCTTCGGCGGCCCCGGCCTGGCCGAGCCCTCGATGATTGCTCACCAACTGTGGGTCCAGCTGGAAGGCGTGCTGCTGACGATCGTCTGGTCCGGCGTCGTGGCATGGATTGCCTACAAGATCGCCAACGCCCTGTGCGGCCTGCGTGTGCCGGAAGACCAGGAACGCGAAGGCCTGGACGTCACGAGCCACGGCGAATCCGCGTATCACAGCTAAGCTGCTGCGACGCTCCCGCCGCGCCCCCGCGGCGGGACGGTTGGAAAATGAAAGAGCCCTTCATCATGAAGGGCTCTTTTTTTAGATTGCCTAGGTCGGTGTCAGACACCCTGCGGAGAGGGTCGTCAGCTTGTGGCAGCGTCACAACGGGTGTCAGACACCTGGTTTAGCGTCGGAAAAAGGAAGAGCCCTTCATGTGAAGGGCTCTTTTTCATGGCAGCTTGCTTGGGACGATGTCAGACACCTGGTTCAGTCGATGCCGCGAAGGACAGATCAGGCCGGGCCGAGGGCGTCCAGATCGACGGGCAAGGCGCGGTTCAGCGCCGACGCCACCTTGATGCGAAGCGCGTTGGAGTGCGCCCGGCGCACCTCGCGCTTGACGTCCAGCAGCTGCTGCGGGTGCATGGAGAATTCGGTCAGACCCAGCCCGAGCAGCAGGCGCGTCATGCGCGAATCGCCTGCCATTTCGCCGCAGACGGCCACCGGCTTGCCCGCGCGCTCGCCAGCATTGATGGTGTTGGCGACCAGGCGCAGCACCGCGGGGTGCAGCGGATCGTACAGCGACGCCACGTCGTGGTCGCCACGATCGATGGCCAGCGTGTATTGGATCAGGTCGTTGGTGCCGATGGACAGGAAGTCCAGCGCCTGAGCGAAGGGTTCGATCGCGATGGCGATGGCAGGGACTTCGACCATCGCGCCCACTTCCATGTGCGGCGCATAGGCCTGGCCACGGGCGTCGAGTTCGCGGCGGGCGGCCTCGATGGCGGCCTTGGTTGCCACGACCTCGTGCATGTGCGCGATCATCGGGATCAAAAGGCGCACCGGTCCATGGGCGGACGCCCTGAGGATGGCCCGCAACTGCGTCGCGAACATCTCGGGGCGCGCGAGGCAATAGCGGATGGCGCGCTGCCCCAGGGCGGGGTTGGTGGCCACGGTGGCCTCGCCGTCCAGCGTCTTGTCCGAGCCGATGTCCAGCGTGCGGATCGTGACCGGGCGGCCTGCCATCACTTTGACGACCGAGGCATAGGCCTCGTACTGCTCTTCTTCGCCGGGCAGGTCCGGCCGGCCCATGAAGAGGAATTCGCTGCGGAACAGCCCGATGCCGTGCGCGCCGGACGCCAGCGCCAGCGCGGCTTCGTCCGGCAGCTCGATATTGGCGTGCAGGACGATGTCGATGCCGTCCAGGGTGACGGACGGCTCGTCGCGCAGAAGACCGAGCTCGGCGCGCTCGTCGGCGTACGCGGCCTGGCGGCGGCGGTATTCCTGGAGGATGCGGTCGGATGGGTTGACCACCACGGCGCCGACCGAGCCATCGATGATCAGCATGTCGCCGTCGCGGACCAGTTCGCGCACGTTGCCCATTGCCACCACCGCGGGCACGCCCATGCTGCGCGCCACGATCGCAGTGTGCGAGGTGGGCCCGCCCAGGTCGGTGACAAAGGCGGCGAAACGTCCGCCGCGCAACCGCAGCATGTCGGCGGGAGAGATATCGTGCGCGACCACGACCAGGGCGTCGTCGCCGCCCATGTGGGACATATCGGGCAGGATCGCCGACGTGCCGGCCAGGACGTGCAGCACGCGCTCGATCACCTGGCGCACGTCCGCTCCGCGCTCGCGCAGGTATTCGTCTTCCATGGCGTCGAACTGCTGCCCCAGGATCTGGCCCTGCGTCGTCAGCGCCCATTCGGCGTTGTAGTGGCGCTCGGCGATCAGGGCGAGCGTCTGCTCGGCCAGGAGCGGATCGCCCAGAAGCAGGCTGTGTACGTTCAGCATTGCGCCCAGCTCGCGCGGCGCGTCGGCCGGCAGCGTGTCGGCCAGTTGCAAGAGTTCCTGCTGTGCGGAAGCCAGGGCTTGGGTCAGACGGTCGGTCTCGGCGGGCACGTCTTCCGGCGAGATCCGGTAGTGCGCCACTTCAAGGGCCGCGGCCCCCATGACGACGGCGCGACCGATGGCGTAGCCCTTGGCGACGCCCTTGCCGTACAGACATACCACGGGGCTGGCAGAGCCAGCCCCGTCGGGCGCGCCGGACGCGGGCGCGGGCGAGCCGGCCCGAGCCAGGCCGGCCGTTTCAGAAGAAGGTCTATTCCTGCTCACCGAATTTGCTGTCGAACAGAGTTTCGATTTCGGAAAGCGCTTGCTCGGCATCGTTGCCGGAGGCTTCCAGCTTGACGGTGACGCCCAGCCCGGCTGCCAGCATCATGACGCCCATGATGCTCTTGGCGTTCACGCGCTGCGCACCGCGCGAAATGAAGATCTCGCTGGAGAACTTGCTGGCAAGCTGCGTCAGCTTGGCGGCGGCTCGCGCGTGCAATCCCAGTTTGTTGCTGATGACAATGTCAGTAGTAGGCATAGGAAAGATGGTGACCGCGGGCTATGCCGCAGTGTTGATCGCAGCCAATCGTCGAACCGATCGTCGGCTTGAAATAATAGCCGACATAATAGGGCAATTTTCTGCCCGTCAGTCTACCCGCAAGACGCCCTGCACCCCGCCGGCGAGCGCCTTTTCGCGGGTTTCCGCCAACGGCAGGTTGCGGTAGGTCAACGCGCGCAGCAGCATCGGGGTGTTGAGTCCCGCGAGCACACAGCACTGGATGCCTTGGGCCTGGGCGTCGGCGACCGCGCGCTTGGAAATATTGGCGGGCGTGGCGCCGATCAGGTCGGTCAGCACCAGAACGCCCGCGCCGTGGTCTTGCTCAAGGATGTCTTTCAGGACGTCCGGCGCCAGGTCGTCCGGCAGGTCTTCGGGCAGGATGTCATGGATTGCCAGCATGCCGTCCAGATCGCCCATGACGTGGCTCGCGCACTCGCGCATTGCCGCGCCCAGGGGCGCGTGCACGACGATCACAATACCCGTGGTCATGTCGGTTCCGAAAAATCAGGCAGCAACGGAGGCGGAGCCGGCGGTCTTGGCCGCCACGGCCTTTTCGAGCGCCTGCACGAACATGCCGGCCACGTCGAAGCCGGTCTGTTCGGCGATTTCCACGAAACAGGTGGGGCTGGTGACGTTGACTTCGGTGACGAAGTCGCCAATGACGTCCAGGCCAACCAGCAGCAGGCCGCGGGCGGCCAGCTTGGGCGCCACGGCTTCGGCGATTTCGCGGTCGCGGGCAGACAGCTCCTGCGCGACGCCACGGCCGCCGGCGGCCAGGTTGCCGCGCGTTTCGCCGGCCAGGGGAATGCGGGCCAGGGAATACGGCACGGGTTCGCCGCCGATCAGCAGAATGCGCTTGTCGCCCTTGACGATGTCAGGGATGAAGCGCTGCGCCATGATGGTGCGCGCGCCGTTGTCGGTGAGCGTTTCCAGGATGGCGTTCAGATTGGGGTCTTTGGGCTGCAGGCGGAACACGCCCGTGCCGCCCATACCGTCCAGCGGTTTGACGATGACGTCCTGGTGCTTGTCATGGAACGCCTTGAGGCGGGCCATGTTGCGGGTGACCAGCGTGGGCGCGGTGAACTCGCTGATTTCAGTGATCGCCAGCTTTTCCGGGTGGTTCCGGATGGCCGCGCCGCCATTGAACACGCAGGCGCCCTGCGCCTCGGCGTATTCGAGCAGGTGCGTGGAATACACGTATTCCATGTCGAACGGGGGGTCCTTGCGCATCACGACGGCGCCAAAATCCGCCAGCGGCAGATCCTGCGAGGCGGATTCGCGCCACCAGTCGTGGCCGTGCAGGTCGGCATCGGCGACCAGCTCGATCGGGGTGGTCTGCGCCTTGACGACGCCCGCCTCGATGTAGAGGTCGCCCTGCATGGCCACGCTGAGCGTGTGCCCGCGCGCCACGAGGGCACGCATCATGGCGACCGAACTATCCTTGTACGCCTTGAGCAGCGGCAAGGGATCCAAAACGAACAAAACGTGCATCGCGACACCCTGAACGGACGCCGCCTCCCCTGCTGGGAAGGCGGCTATGCTTTGTGACATCGTAGCGTAGAGCCGGCCAATAAGCGAACCCGCCGGTCACGAGACGGACACGGCGGGTTGCAGGAATGCAAGGCTGGGCCTTGCCTGAACCGGATTCGGCGGGCGCTCAGGCTGCCGATTCGGGCTTGCCTGCAGGCACAGCCTTCTTCTTCGGCGCCAGCACCATGACCATCTGACGGCCTTCGAGCTTGGGCATGGCTTCGACCTGGGCAAGCTCCAGGAGATCGTCGCGCACGCGCTCGAGAACGCGCATGCCAAGTTCCTGGTGAGCCATTTCGCGGCCACGGAAACGCAACGTCACCTTGGCCTTGTCGCCTTCCTCGAGGAAGCGGCGCAGGTTGCGCAGCTTGACCTGGTAGTCGCCCTCGTCGGTCGCCGGACGGAATTTGACTTCCTTGACCTGGATGACCTTCTGCTTGGAGCGGGCCTCGGCTTGGCGTTTTTGCTCTTGGTACTTGAACTTGCCGTAGTCCATCAAACGGCAGACCGGGGGCTCGGCGTTCGGCGCGATTTCCACCAGATCCACGTCGTTTTGCTCGGAAAGACGGAACGCGTCGGCAATCTTGACGATGCCCAGCTGTTCTCCGTCCAGACCTATCAGGCGCACCTCGGGGACGCGGATTTCACCGTTGATGCGATTGGCTTTTTCAGTGGCGATGTTGAAAGCTCCTAGAAATGTTAAGCAGCGCTGCTATCGGGTTGATTGACGTCGCGACGGGTGGCGACGTCTTCGGACAACCGGGACACAAAGTCGTCGAACGGGATGGCGCCAAGGTCCAGGCCGCCCAGTCCACGTACCGCGACAGTGCCGTTTTGCTTCTCCTTGTCGCCGACGACAAGAATGTACGGCACCTTTTGCAGGCTGTGTTCCCGAATTTTACGAGTGATTTTTTCACCACGCAAATCGGACTCTACTCTAAAGCCTTGTTTTTTCAGGCTTTGCGTAATTTCGGCTGCATAATCGGCCGAAGGTTCGGAAATGCAGCATACAACTGCTTGCACCGGAGCCAGCCAGGGCGGCATGGCGCCGGCGTGGTTTTCGATCAACATGCCGATGAAGCGCTCGAGCGAACCGAGGATCGCACGGTGCAGCATGACCGGCGGACGGCGCTGATCGTTCTGGTCCACGTACTCGGCGCCCAGGCGCACGGGCATCGAGAAATCGACCTGGATCGTGCCGCACTGCCAGTGACGGCCGATGGCGTCCTTCAGCGTGTATTCGACCTTCGGGCCGTAGAAGGCGCCCTCGCCCGGCGAGATTTCGAATTCGCAACCCGTGCGCCGCAGGCTTTCCATCAGGGCAGCTTCGGCCGTGTCCCAGACTTCGTCCGTGCCGATGCGCTTTTCGGGGCGCGTGGCGACCTTGTACAGGACTTCGGTAAAGCCGAAGTCGCGGTAGACCTTTTGCAGGAGCGCCGTGAAATCGGCGCATTCGTCCTGGAGCTGTTCTTCGGTACAGAAAATGTGGCCGTCGTCCTGCGTGAAGCCGCGCACGCGCATCATGCCGTGCAGCGAGCCGGAGGGCTCGTTGCGGTGGCACTGGCCGAATTCGCCGTAGCGCAGGGGCAGTTCACGGTAGGAATGCAGGCCGGCATTGAAGATCTGCACGTGGCCCGGGCAGTTCATGGGCTTCAAGCCGTAGACGCGGTTTTCGGACTCGGTCGTGAACATGTTTTCACGGTAGTTGTCCCAGTGGCCGGTCTTCTTCCAGAGCGAAATATCCAGGATCTGCGGCGCCTTGACTTCCTGGTAGCCGTTGTCGCGGTACACGCTGCGCATGTATTGCTCGACCTGCTGCCACAGGGCCCAGCCCTTGGGATGCCAGAAGATCAGGCCCGGGGCCTCGTCCTGGAAGTGGAACAGGTCGAGTTCGCGGCCGATCTTGCGGTGGTCGCGGCGCTCGGCCTCTTCGAGCATGTGCAGGTAGGCTTCCTGTTCTTCCTTGGTTGCCCAGGCGGTGCCGTAGATGCGCTGGAGCATCTCGTTCTTGCTGTCGCCGCGCCAGTAGGCGCCGGCCACCTTCATCAGCTTGAAGACCTTGAGCTTGCCCGTGGACGGCACGTGCGG
Organism: Achromobacter spanius; assembly: GCF_002966795.1. Classification (GTDB taxonomy): domain Bacteria; phylum Pseudomonadota; class Gammaproteobacteria; order Burkholderiales; family Burkholderiaceae_B; genus Achromobacter; species Achromobacter spanius_D. Next base: position 2,139,681 of record NZ_CP023270.1, on the reverse strand, counting down.
GCCGCGGCACAGGTCGATGAAATCGCCTTCGCGGTACAGGCTGAGCGGCTCGTTGGACGGGATCGAGGCGATGATTTCCGCCTTGTACTTTTCGCCGATGCCCTTGAAGAATTCGACGGCGTCGTCGCGCGACCATTCTTCGCGCGTGACGACTTCGTCTTTCTTGGCCAGTTCGGCCATCTTCTTTTCGATGGCGGCCAGGTCTTCCGGCGTGAACGGGCGCTTGTACGAGAAGTCGTAGTAGAAGCCGTTGTCGATCACGGGGCCGATGGTGACCTGGGCGTCAGGGAAGAGCTCCTTGACGGCGTAGGCCAGCAGGTGGGCGGTCGAGTGGCGGATCAGATCCAGGCCGTCCGCGTCCTTGGCCGTCACGATGGCCAGACGGGCGTCTTCCGAGATGCAGAAACTGGTGTCGACGAGCTTGGATTCCGAGCCGTCGAACGTCACGCGGCCGCCCAGGGCGGCCTTCGCCAGGCCCGTACCGATCGATTGCGCCACTTCGGCGACCGTTACCGGTCCCGGAAATTGGCGCTGCGAACCATCGGGCAATGTGATCTGTACCATCGGGAGTGCTTCCTGGGGTTCTTGGAACTGAAAAACGAAAACAGAAACGAAAAACGCGGCCTGGTAGCCGCGTTCATTTGATTGTCTTGATGAGTCCTACCGCTGACCTGACACGGTGAAACCCGACGCACGAAAAAACTAACGCGACATGGGGCGAAAGTTCCGGGTCGTAGTTCGTGCGGGCGGGAAAAACATGTTTGGGCCTGTTGGTGCGCGCAATGCGAGGCGCGGATCAAGGTGCAGCAAAACAAATGCAGCCGAAAAAGCTGCATGGATCGTTGCCGATTGTAGCACCGTTTGCGCGCTGCCCGTGGTGAAAACGCCACGGAGGATTGCAGGGAGCGCCAGGGGGCCACGGTGAGATGTTTAGCGCTGGTGGATCGGTCTGATTTTGGCCCGTTTTGCGACCCAAACGCGCGCCGAACACGTAATCTGCCCACGAATTTCAGGGCCGCGCACGGAAATGCGCCAGCGACCGCCGCCTCGTGGCCGCGCGGATCGCCCTAGACCCCAATCCGATCGTGGAGCAACGATGAATCGCGTTTCAGAGACTGCAAGCCAGATGACCGGCGGCTCGCTTCACGGCCCGCTTGTCGCGCCGGCGGACGGCCTTGAAATCCAAAAGCACCTGTTGTTGTCGCGGCCGCCGCCGGTCATCCGCGTCGCGGTCCTGGACGACCATCCCGTGGTTGCACTGGGCATTGGCGCGTTCCTGGAAAGCCGCCCGGGCTTTCATGTGGTTCACCGCGAAACCTCGGCACGCGCGCTGCTCGAAAAACTGGCGAAGCATCCCTGCGATGTCGCGCTGATCGACTTCTATCTGCCGCTGGAACCCGTCGACGGCGTCAATTACCTGCGGCGGGTGCGCCGCTATCACCCCAACATGGCGGTCATCACGTTCTCGGCCGGCAACCGCCAGGAGACCGAGTACGCGGCCTATCGGGCCGGCGCCGCCGGCTACCTGGCAAAGCAATGGGGTCTGGTCCTGCTGCCGGACATGATCCGCGGCGTCGTCGAGGCCAAGACGCCTTTCCTGACGGTTGAAGACGGAGAAATCCGCGGCATGGAGCCGACGGCCCCGCACGCGCTGCTGACGACGTCGGAAGTGGAAGTGCTGCGTCACATCAGACAAGGCCTGTCGGTGACCCAGATCGCGGGGCGGCTGGTGCGCAGCAAGAAGACGGTCAGCACGCACAAGCGCCGCGCAATGCGCAAGCTGGGGCTGTCCGATGATCTGTCGCTGGCGCTGTACCTGCGCGACAAATTTGCAGAATGAAGGCGCGGCCCCTTCGGGCCGCGCGAGCGATCAGATGATGCGGGAGTACGTGGCGGTGGGAATGGCCGAGCGCAGGTATTTGTCGAAGGCCATGGCCACGGCCCGCACGAAGTACCAGCCCAGGCCGGTGACCCGCAGCTCGCCCAGGTGCAGATTCACCAGACCCAATTCGGCCAGGCTGGCCACCTGCGAGAGTTCGCGGCTGAAGTAATCGCCGAACTGCAGGCCATGCTTGGCCTCGATGCGGGCAAAGTCCACGCGGCCCTGGCACATGATGTCCATGATGACTTCGCGGCGGACCAGATCGTCGGGGCTAAGCGCCAGGCCGCGTTCGACAGCGAACTTTCCGGATTCGATGGCCGCGTAGTATTCGTCGAGAATCTTGGCGTTCTGGCTGTAGGTGTCGCCGATGCGGCCGATGGCCGACACGCCCAGTGCGACGAGGTCGCGGTCCGGTTGCGTGCTGTAGCCCTGGAAATTGCGGTGCAGTTCGCCGCGCTGCTTGGCAATGGCCAGCGCGTCGGTGTTCAACGCGAAATGGTCCATGCCGATATACGTGTAGCCCTGCCCCAGGAAGCCCTGGATGGCGGAACTGAGCAGGCCGACGCGCGTGGCGCGGTCCGGCAGGTCGGCTTCTTGAATGCGGCGCTGCGGCTTGAAGCGCTCGGGCAAATGCGCGTAGGCGTAGAGCGCGATGCGGTCGGGGCGCAGTGAGATGACTTGCTCAATGGTCCGGGCGAAAGATTCGGTGGTTTGAAGCGGCAGGCCGTAGATGAGGTCCACGTTGACCGACGCGTAGCCCAACGCCCGCGCGCTGTGCATCAGCGCGGCAACGTCTTCGTACGATTGGACCCGGTGCACCGCGACCTGCACCCGTTCGTCGAAATCCTGCACGCCGAAGCTCAGGCGGTTGAAGCCCAATTGCTGCAGGAAAGCCAGACGTTCGGGCGTTGCGGTACGGGGGTCGACTTCGACGGAAATTTCGGCATCGGGCTCGAAGCGGAAGGCGCCGCGCAGGTCGCCCATCAGCCGCGCCAGTTCTTCGTTGGACAGGAACGTGGGGGTGCCGCCCCCAAAATGCAGCTGCGACACCGGCACGCCCGGCCCGAGTTCCTGCACATGCAGGGCGATTTCGCTGGATAGCGCATCCAGGTAGCGGGCGGCGCGGTCGTGGTGGCGCGTCACCACCTTGTTACAGGCGCAGTAATAACAGACCGATTCGCAGAAAGGGATGTGTACGTAGAGCGACAGCGGCTCGGCCGGACTGGTTGCGCGCCGCTGCTGCAGGGCGAGGCGGTAGTCTTGCTCGCCGAAGCTGCCGTGATAACGGTCTGCGGTGGGATACGACGTGTACCGCGGCCCGTTCTTGTCCAACCGGGCCAGCAGTTGGGGTGGAAAAAACGGCTCGGCGGTGGCGGGCGCCGGCGATTCCGAAGATTGAGGGCGTAGAGCGGCTTGCATAACCCGGATTATTCGCCTGCCCCGCCCCCCGCACATTGATCTTGCGCAAACGGCGAGCACCGTGTCTGCCGCGGGGCAAAGTTTTCCCGTGCGTGCCTGCCGCAGACCCCGCCCCGTAAAATGCCGCGATTCCCGCAGCAAACAAGGATCAAGCAATGGAAACCGAACTGGAAGGCCGCCTGCTGGCCATGCGCCAGGCGCTGGCGATCGCGATCGCCCTGTCGACCCGCAGCAGCCCCCAGGCCACCGACATGGCGCTGGAACTCCTGGGCGACCTGAAGACCAATCTGGACAACACGCCGGCGGATAGCCCGTTCGGCAAGCCGGAATGGGTGGTGGGCGCGCATGACGAACTGGACGGCATCGCCCGGCTGGTGCGCGCCTTCACGCAGACGCCCGAGCCGGACGACGACGCCTGACTGGCCTGACCACCAGACGAACAGCGGGAGTATCCCTCACATCGTTTTCCCTGAAAGCGGCGGTTTCCCCTTTTGTTTCAAAGGCGAGGTGCCTATATTGGTGGCCTGACCACCAGGCCAACCCTTTGTGCAGACCGCCCGATGAGCACCTTCCAAGCCGTCGCTGTCACCCGCCTGTATCGCATGATCGCCGACCAGATCGCGGGACGCATCCGGGCCGGCGACTTCCCGCGCGGCCGGCGGTTGCCATCGGAACGGGATCTGGCCGAACAGTTGCAGGTCAGCCGCGCGTCGATCCGGGAAGCGCTGATCGCGCTTGAGATCGAGGGCTACGTCGAGGTCCGCGTCGGCACCGGCGTATTCGTGGCCGACAAGGAAGGCGGCGGTGCGGCGTGGGCCGCCGGACCGAACGCCAGTGCGGCACAAAGCGCCGACGACATCGGGCCGTTCGACCTGCTTGAAGCCCGCCTCATCATCGAACCCGAATGCGCCGGCATGGCCGCCCAGCACGCCACGCCCGCCCAGCTTGCGGCGATTCTCGCGGCGCATGAGGGCATGTCCTTGACGGATTCGCCGGGACGGCACGACCGAGAGTTTCACGGCACGATCGCCGCCGCCTGCGGCAACGCCGCGCTGGCCGCCGCGGTGGGCCATCTGTGGAACCTGACCCAGTCCAGCTCGGTGTACCGCCGGATGCAGGACTACTTCGTCGACGCCAAGGTGTGGGCCGTCGCCCACGCCGAACACCAGCGCATTCTGAACGCGATCGTGGCGCGCGACCCCATCCGGGCGCGCCACGCCATGCACGCACACCTGCTTGGCATCCTGGCGCGTCTGCGCGAGGATTTTGGCGACGTTTCCAACCCCCGAGGCGACCTATGACGACATCCACCCTGTCCATCAACGGCAACCGGCTGTGGCAGTCCCTGATGGATCTTGCGCAGATTGGCGCGACGCCCAAGGGCGGCAACTGCCGCCTGGCGCTCACCGCGCTCGATGGCCAGGGGCGTGATCTGGTGACCGGCTGGATGCGCGATGCCGGCATGACGGTGCGCGTGGACCAGGTGGGCAACATCTTTGCCCGGCGCGCGGGCCGCGACGACAGCCTGCCGCCCGTCATGACGGGTAGCCACATCGACACGCAGCCCACGGGCGGCAAGTTCGATGGCTGTTATGGCGTGCTGGCCGGGCTTGAAGTCATCCGCACCTTGAACGACGCGGGCGTGCAGACCGAAGCCCCGCTGGAAGTGGCCATCTGGACCAACGAGGAAGGGTCGCGCTTCGTGCCCGTCATGATGGGATCGGGGGTATTTGCCGGCAAGTTTCCGTTGGAGACCGCGTTGTCGGCCCGCGACGCGCAGGGCATCAGCGTACGCGACGAGCTTGCCGCCATCGGGTATGCGGGCGCCGATCCCGTGGGCGGCCGCCCGGTCGACGCGTACTTCGAGGCGCACATCGAGCAGGGCCCGATCCTGGAGCACGAGGAAAAGACCGTCGGCGTGGTGACGGGATCGCTGGGCCTGCGCTGGTACGACGTCACGGTGACCGGCATGGAAATGCACGCCGGTCCGACGCCCATGGCGATCCGCCGCGACGCCCTCTTTGCCACCAGCTTTTTGCTCCAGGCCGTCGTGAACATTGCCAACACCCACCAGCCGCACGGACGCGGGACCGTGGGCGAGATCCACGCCCATCCGGGCTCGCGCAACGTGATCCCGGGCCAGGTGCGTTTCACCACCGACCTGCGCCACGAAGACGAGGCGACTTTGACCCGCATGGACCAGGACTGGCGGCGCGTCTGCGACGACATCGCGGTCGCGCACGGCGTGCACGTCGACGTGAAGGACGTGCAGTATTTCCCGCCGACGCCATTCGATACGGATCTGGTCGACAAGGTGCGCAAGGGCGCGGCGAACCGCGGCCTGCCCGCCATGAACATCGTCACCGGCGCCGGACACGACGCCGTCTACATGGCCGCCGTCGCGCCTACCGCCATGATCTTCGTGCCGTGCAAGGACGGCATCAGCCACAACGAAATCGAAGACGCCCGGCCCGAGCATCTGGAGGCCGGATGCAACGTCTTGCTCGACGCCATGGTGGCGCGAGCCAATGGCGCCAGTTAGCGCCCGGAGTGATTTGCCCAAGCCGTAGCCAGCACGCCTGATTCGTCCAACAAAAATGCAAAGGGGAAAAACTTGCAGCCGGACATTCACCGCACCGTAGCCGCCGACGCAGCCGCGTCCACCAACGCCAGGGACACAGACGCCCCGGCGAAGCACCACTAATTTCTCCGCATTGGTGCGCGGCGCCTTAACCAGCACCTGAACGAAGCATTGTTGCAGCAGCTCCATCCGCAGTACCCGAGAAACGCAGGTGGCATGAGGTTTGCTTGATTCGGCACGGCATTCGCCGCGTCCGAGCGGCCGCCTGTCCGACCCTTTCCAGCCCGGAGGCTCGCAGTGAAATCGAAAAACTGGTTTTCCCTAAGCATCGGCGCAATGGTCCTTGCGGCCGCGCTGCCCGCCACGCAAGCGTTGGCCCAGACCAAGGGCGGCACGCTGAACATGATCGTCCAGCCCGAACCGCCGGTCATCGTGACGGCCATCAATCAGCAGGGGCCGACGCAATTCGTCGCGGGCAAGATCTACGAAAGCCTGCTGACCTACTCCACCGACTTGAAGCCGCAGCCTGGCCTGGCCAAGTCCTGGGAAGCTGCAGCGGACGGGCTGACCTACACCTTCCATCTGCAGGACAACGTGAAGTGGCATGACGGCAAGCCCTTCACCTCCGAAGACGTGGTGTTCTCGCTGGCGGAGATGCTGCCCAAGACCCACGCGCGCGCCCGCGTCATCCTGAACAAGTTCGTCGATTCCGTGACGGCGCCGGACGCCAAGACCGTGGTCATCAAGCTGAAGACGCCGTTCCCGGCCTTCATGCTGATGTTCGAACCCGGCTTTGCGCCCATGATGCCCAAGCATCTGTACGCCGGCACGGACTACATGACCAACCCCGCCAACCAGAAGCCCGTGGGCACTGGCCCCTTCATCTTCAAGGAATGGAAGCGCGGCGAATACATCAAGCTGGCGCGCAATCCGGACTACTGGAAGCCGGGCAAGCCCTATCTGGATGAGCTGGTGTTCAACGTGATTCCCGATGCGGCCTCGCGTGCCGTGGCGTTCGAGCGCGGCAGCGTGGACGTGCTGCGCGGCGGCGACGTGGACAACGTCGACATCAAGCGCCTGCGCGGCCTGCCCAACGTGGAATACACCACCGCGGGCTGGGAGATGTTCTCGCCGCAGGCGTACCTGATCTTCAACATGCGCAAGCCGCCCTTCGACAATCTGAAGGTGCGTCAGGCGGTGATGGCGGCCATGAACCGCAACATGGTGGTCAACAACATCTTCTTCGGCCTGGGCAAGGTGTCGACCAGCCCGTTCGTGACGACCGAGATGTTCTACGACAAGAACATGCCGCCGATGCCGTTCGACATGAAGAAGGCGCGCGCGCTCATCAAGGAATCGGGCATCAAGCCGGGCGACTACACGATCCGCCAGTTGAGCTTCCCGTACGGCTCGACCTGGGACCGGCTGGGCGAATACACCAAGCAGGCGCTGGAGCAGCTTGGCTTCAAGGTGAACGTGGAATCGACCGACGCGGGCGGCTGGGCCAGCCGCACCGGCAACTGGGACTTCGACCTGACCACCACCTTCACCTACCAGTACGGCGACCCCGCGCTGGGCGTGCAGCGGTTGTACATCTCGTCGAACATCGTCAAGGGATCGCCCTTTGCCAACGTGCAGGGATACAGCAACCCCGAGACCGACAAGCTGTGGGAGGCCGCCGCCTCCGAGGTCGATCCGGCCAAGCGCCAGGAACTCTACACCAAGATCCAGACGACGCTCGTGAACGAAGTCGCCAATGGCTTCCTGGTCGACATGGAGTTCCCCACCCTGTCTCGCGCCAACGTGAAGAACCTGGTCAAGACCGCCATCGGTCTGAACGAGTCGTTCGACGACGTCTACATCGAGAAGAAGTAAGTGCTGCCAGGATGCTGCCGTGGGTTCGCCCGCGGCAGCGCCCGGCTGCGCGATGGGCCCGCTTGCCGCCGGCAAGGCCCGTCCTGAAAGGACCCGAGCATGAGATTCCTGTCTTTCCTGCTTTCCCGCGTCGGCAAGGCCCTGGTGGTGGTGCTGGGCGTGGTGATCATCAATTTCTTCCTGATACGGCTGGCGCCCGGCGACCCCGCCGCCGTGCTGGCCGGCCAGGCCGGCGCGGGCGATGCCGCCTACGTGGACCAGTTGCGCGTCGCCTTCGGGCTGGACAAGCCGATCCTGACGCAGCTCCTGCTGTATCTGAAGGGCGTGGTGCAGCTGGACCTGGGCTTTTCGTACCGCAATCACGTGCCGGTGCTGGACCTGATCGTCGAGCGGCTGCCCGCCACCTTCCTCCTGATGTCGTGCGCCTTCGTGTTTTCCATCGTGCTGGGCGTGTTGCTGGGCGTGGTGGCGGCCAAGGCGCGCTACCGCAACAAGCGCCGCTGGATCGACAGCTCGGTGATGACCGGCGCCCTGCTCCTGTACGCCACGCCGCTCTTCTGGCTGTCGCTGATGGGCATCCTGCTGTTTTCGGTGGTGCTGGGCTGGCTGCCGGCATTCGGCATGGAAACCGTGGGCGCCAACCTGACCGGCTGGGCGCGCGCGGGCGACATCGCCCTGCACCTCATCCTGCCGACCGTGACGCTGGGCTGCTTCTTCATGGCCGTCTATGTGCGGCTGACCCGCGCGTCGATGCTGGAAGTGATCGGCATGGACTTCGTGAAGACGGCCCGCGCCAAGGGCGTGAGCCCCAGCCGCGTGATCCGCGCGCACGTGCTGCGCAACGCGCTGCTGCCGGTCATCACATTTGCCGGCATCCAGCTTGGGCAGATGGCGGGCGGCGCGGTCCTGACCGAAACCGTCTTCGCGTGGCCCGGCATCGGACGCCTGATGTTCGACGCCCTGCTGCAACGCGACTACCAGCTCCTCTTGGGCATCTTCCTGGTCACTTCCATCATGGTCGTCGTCTTCAACCTGTTGACCGACGTGCTGTACCGCCTGATCGATCCGCGCATCGGCGCGGGTGCGCAGCAAGGAGCCTCCGCATGAAGTCATTTGCCCAACGCTACATGCGCAATTACGGAGCGGTGGCCGGCCTGATCATCATGCTGATCGTGGTGGCCGTGGCCCTGGCGGCGCCTCTGCTGTATGAGGAATCGCCGTGGATGATGGTGGCCGATCCGCTGATCCCGCCCTTCACCAATGCGGACTATCCGTTCGGCACGGACATGCTGGGACGCGACATCACGGCGGGCCTGGTGTGGGGCGCGCGCGTATCGCTGATGGTGGGCCTGCTGTCGACCGCCGTGGCGCTGCTGTTCGGCATCCTGGTGGGTTCGGTGGCCGGTTATTGCGGCGGCCGCGTGGACGACGCGCTGATGCGATTCACCGAGTTCTTCCAGACCATTCCGCAACTGGCCATGGCCGTGGTGCTGGTCGCCATCCTGAGTCCGTCGGTGTACTCGATCATGGGCGCGATCGCCGTGGTGTCGTGGCCGCCGGCCGCGCGCCTGGTGCGGTCGGAGTTCATGACGCTCAAGCAGCGCGAGTTCGTGCAGGCGGCCATCGTCATCGGCCAGACGCCAGCGCGCATCGTGGGCACGCAGATCCTGCCCAACGCCATGTCGCCCATCATCGTGTCGGCCTCGTTCATGGTGGCGACCGCCATCCTGACGGAATCGTCGCTGTCGTTCCTGGGCTTGGGCGACCGCAACCTGATGAGCTGGGGCTTCATGATCGGCGCGGCGCGCACGATGATCCGCGAAGCGTGGTGGATGAGCGTGTGGCCCGGTGTCGCCATCCTGCTGACCGTGCTGGCCATCAACCTGATCGGCGAAGGCCTGAACGACGCCCTCAACCCGCAACTGCGCAAGCGCGGCGAATAGGAGGCCGGCATGACTGAAACCCCAGAATCGACGCCGCTGCTGTCCATCCAGAACCTGACGATCGCGCTGCCCAAGGGCGGCGACCGCCCCTATGCAGTACAGGACGTCTCGTACGACATCCGCGCGGGGGAAATCCTGTGCATCGTCGGTGAATCCGGGTCGGGCAAGTCCATGAGCGCCAACGCCATCATGGGGCTGCTGCCCGACTACCTGACACCGCAGCAGGGGCGCATCCTGTTCCGCGGCCAGGATCTGCTGCAGCTGGAGGAACCCGCGCTGCAGGCGATGCGCGGCAAGGACATGGCGATGATCTTCCAGGAGCCGCTGTCGGCCCTGAACCCGCTGATGACGGTGGGCGAGCAGATCAGCGAGGTGATGCGCGTGCATGACGCCTATCCGGGCGCCGAGCGCTTGAAGCGCACGCTGGAACTGCTGGATTTCGTGGGACTGCCGGATCCGGCGACGCTCTATCACGTGTATCCGTTCCGCCTGTCCGGCGGCCAGCGCCAGCGCGTGATGATCGCGATGGCGCTGGCGCTGGAACCCGCCCTGCTGATTGCGGACGAGCCCACGACCGCGCTGGACGTGACGACGCAGGCGCAGATCCTGGCGCTGATCGCGCGCATCCAGAAAGCCAAAGGCATGGGCGTGATGTTCGTCACGCACGACTTCGGCGTGGTGGCCGAGATCGCCCATCGCGTGGCCGTCATGGAGAAGGGCATCCTGGTCGAGCAAGGTCCGGCCGACGACGTGCTCAACCGTCCGCGCCATCCGTATACCCAGCGCCTGATCGCGGCGGTGCCGCACCGGCGCGGCGAGGAACGCGCCGGGATCGCGGACGACCGCCCGGTCCTGGAAGTGAAAGACCTGAAAAAGACCTACGTGATCGGCCATGGCTGGCTGGGCAACAAGCGCGAGGTGCATGCGGTGGACGGCGTGAGCTTTGCCGTGCGGCGCGGCGAAACGCTGGGAATCGTGGGCGAATCCGGATCCGGCAAGTCCACCATCGGCAAATGCCTGCTCAAGCTGGTTGGCATCAATGGCGGCCAACTGCTGTTCAACGGGCAGGACATCGCCACGCTGCCCGAGTCGCGCTTTCGGCCGATGCGGCACGAGATCCAGATGATCTTCCAGGACCCGTTCGCCTCGCTCAACCCCCGGCACACCGTGGGCCGCATCATCAGCGACGGCCCCGTCGCCAACGGCGTGGCGCGCGCGCAGGCCGAGGCCCGGGCGCGCGAGCTGCTGTCGCTGGTGGGGATGGACCCGTCTGCGTTTGATCGGTATCCCAACCAGTTTTCGGGCGGGCAGCGCCAGCGCATCGGCATCGCGCGCGCGCTGGCGCTGGAACCCAAGGTGCTGGTGGCCGACGAATCGGTGTCGGCGCTGGACGTGTCGGTGCAGGCGCAGGTGCTGCAACTGCTGCACGACCTGCAGCAGCGGCTGAAGATTGCGCTGGTGTTCATCACCCACGACCTGCGCGTGGCGGCGCAGATCTGCAATTCTGTGCTGGTCATGCATCGCGGCAAGGTGGTCGAGTACGGATCGCCCGCGCAGATCTTCGACAATCCGCAGCACGCGTACACGCGCCAGCTGATCGCCGCGGTGCCGGGCCAGCATTGGGACCCGACCAAGGCGCAGGCCGCCTGACCGCAATCCCGTCATCGCCATTCAGGAGAACCCCTTATGCAACGCCCTCCCGCAATACCCACCGTGCAGATCGACAACGAGCTGGTCACCGTCACCGAGTGGCGCTTCCCGCCGGGCGGCGAGACGGGCTGGCACCGGCATGGCATGAACTACGTGGTGGTGCCGCAAACCACCGGGCCGCTGCTGCTGGACACGCCCAACGGCCAAGTCACCAGCCAGCTCACCACCGGCGTGGCGTACTACCGGCCGGTCGGCGTGGAGCACAACGTCATCAATCCCAGCGACACGGAATTCGTGTTCGTCGAGATCGAACTGAAGCGGGCATGAGCTCCGCGCATCTGGCATTGACCGGGACGGTCTGAGCGAGGATATCCATGAAGGCGTTTTTTTCCGAAGAACAGTTGCTGCATTCGCCCCGCCAATTCATGCGGCTGGGCCGCATCAGCGCCCCCACCGACCTGCCATCGCGCGCCGAGAGCCTGCAGCAGGCGCTGGCGGCGCGCGGCATCAAGGTCGAAGCGCCGGCCGACTACGGCCGCAAGCCGCTCGAACACGTCCACAGCACGGATTACCTGGACTACCTGGAAACGGCCTTTGCGCGGTGGCAGGCCCTGAAGGCGCCGGGCGTGGATCCCGGCCCGGAAGTGCTGCCCAACCTGTCGCCGTACTACAACGGCCGCATCGATGCCGCCGGGCGCGGCCCCTGCCCCTCACCGTCCATCGTGGCGCAGACCGGGTACTACCTGAGCGATCTGTCCTGCCCCATCGGGCCGCAGACCTGGCGCTCGGCGCTGCGGTCCACCCATAGCGCGCTGGCGGCGGCGGACCATGTGGCGGGCGGCGGCGGCGTGTCGTACGCGCTGTGCCGGCCGTCCGGCCACCATGCCCATCGCGACCGCGCGGGCGGCTTCTGTTACCTGAACAGCAGCGCCGCCGCGGCAAGCCGGCTGCTGCAGACGTGGTCCAAGGTGGCGGTGCTGGACGTGGATGCCCACCACGGCGACGGCACGCAGAACATCTTTTATCAGCGGCCGGACGTGATGACCGTGTCGCTGCATGCCGATCCGGCCGGGTACTACCCCTTCTACACCGGCTACGCGCACGAACGCGGGCACGGCGCGGGCGAAGGCTTCAACCTGAACCTGCCGCTGGCGCACGGCTGCGGCAACCCGGAATTCCTGCAGGCGCTGGATACGGCGCTGGACGCCCTGGCGGGCTATGCGCCCGAGGCGCTGGTCCTGCCGCTGGGGTTCGACACCTACAAGGACGATCCCATCAGCGTGCTCCGGCTGGACATCGACGCGTACCGCGACATCGGCGAGCGCGTCGCCAGCCTGGGCGTGCCGACGGTGGTGGTGCAGGAAGGCGGCTACATGGTCGAGGCGATCGGGCCGGCGCTGGATGCGTTCCTTGAGGGCTTTGGCCGTGGCGGCAAATGAAGGCGCGCGCCAGACCGGCATTCTGCTGTTCTTCGCCGCGCTGGTGGCCTTTGCCACCTTCGACGCGGGCGCCAAGCAGTTGCTGGAACGCTATCCCGCGCCCTTCCTGAACGTGATGCGCTACCTGGCGGTGGTGACGCTGGCGATGGGCATGCTGTGGCGCCACGGGCGCGGCCTGCGGCTGCGCGACGCGCCGGAAAAGCCGCTGCTGGTGCTGCGCGGCGTCATGCTGGCCACGGTGGCGACCTGCTTCATGACCGCGCTGATCTGGATGCCGCTGTCCGAAGCCACCGCCATCTACTTCACGGCGCCGCTCATCATGGTGGCGCTGTCGCCGTGGATGCTGGGCGAACGCGTCCGCCCGGCGCAGTGGGGCGCCGTCGCCGCCGGTTTTGCCGGCATGCTGCTGATCGTGCGGCCCGGCGGCGACCTGCCCCTGCTGGGCACGGTGCTGATGGCGGTGTCGGCCGTCAGCTACGCGATCTTCCAGGTGCTGACGCGCAAGCTGTCGAACAAGGTGCCGGGGCCGGTGCAGTATGCGTACACGGCGTACATCTGCCTGATCGTGACCGCGCTGCCCGCGCCCTTCTTCCTGCCCGACCCCTGGCCCGGCGCGGCGGACACCGCCATCATCCTTGCGCTGGGCGCGTGCAGCGGCCTGGCGCAGATCCTGCTGATCGCCGCCTTCCAGCGCGTGCCGGCCGCGACGCTCGCGCCCCTGAACTACTTCCAGCTGCTGCTGGCGCTGGGCTTCAGCACGTTCTGGTTCCAGCGCCCGCCAGACGCGCTGGCGCTGGCGGGCATGGGGCTGATCATCGCGGCCGGGGTCTTTCTGGCGCGGCGCCCGCTCAGAACTCCATCGACGCCGACAACATGAACGTGCGCGGCGCGCCCAGCGCCAGGCTCGACAGCTGAGGCATGCCCCAGTACGCCTTGTTCGTCAGGTTGTTGATGGCCGCGCGCAGCACCACCGGGCGGTCGGCCACCCGCGTGGCATAGCGTGCGCCCACGTCGTACGTGGTTCGGCCGCCCACCGACAGCGAATTGTCCGCGCTGATGTACTGCTTGGACACCGAGGTCGCGTTGGCGGTCAACGTCAGCCCCTGCACCACCGGCACGTCCCATTCCACGCCGAGCTTGCCCTGCAGCCGGGGGATGCCGGTGGCCTGCTTGCCCTCATTGGCCGCGACGGCGGCTTTGGTGACCTTGGGATCGATGTAGGCAACGCCGCCAATCAGGCGCACGCCGCGCATCGGCTCGCCGAAAAACCCCCATTCCACGCCTTGGTTGCGCTGCTCGCCGCCGAACGAGAACACGTTCGTGACCGGGTCGGTGTAGCTGCTGGGGCGGTTGATTTCAAACAGCGCCAGCGTATGGGTGAAGTCGCCCAGGTCGACCTTCAGGCCGATCTCCTTCTGCTTGGTCTTGAAGGGCGCAAAAAGCTCGCCCGCGTTGGCCGCCGTGGCGGGCGCGGACTGCCCCTTGGAGAGACCCTCGATATAGTTGGCGTACACCGAGATGTTGTCCGTGACCTTGACGAGCAGCGCGGCGGCGGGCGTCGTGGCGTGCGCGTCATAGCGGCTGGTGCGCGCGCCGGTGGCAACGCTGAAGCTGTCGGTGCGGACCTCCTGGCGGCGCGCCCCCAGCGTCAGTTGCACCCGGTCCTCGGCAAAGGACAGGGTGTCGGCCAGGCCATAGCTGATCATGCGCGTCTTGCTGTGCATGATCGGCGGAAAGACGCCGGCGGGCGCCGGCCCCCAGACCGGGTTGTAGATGTTGGTGACCCAATCCGCGCCGGGCACCGAGCGGCGGCCGTAGTCGTGCTGGTCGTCGGAGTAGTACGTGGCGTTCAGCACCCACTGGTGCTTGATCGCGCCGGTCTGCAGCTTGCCGCGCAGGCCAGCGTCGCCGGAGGTCTTGTCCACCTCCATGTTGAGCTGCCCCATCGACGTGCGGAAGTCGCCCGCGTCGTTGAACACCTGCGCCGACATGGCGCCGCTGTAGGTGTATTCGGAGCGGCTGGTGCCGATGGCCGCGTACGCCATCAGCTTGTCGGTGACGTCGAATTCGCCGCGGATCATGGCGCCGCGATCCTGATTCTTCACGTAGGCCCAATCCGGGTTCAACAGGGTTTCGGGCTTGGGCGGCTTGGGCACGCCGATGCCGGGCGCCAGGTTGATGCCGCGCGTCACGCCGTCGATGCGCTCATCGGTGTCGTACAGATCGGCGGAGATGCGGACCCGCTCGCCGCGCCAGTCCAGGCCCAGCGACGCCAGTTGCGCGCGCTTCTTCTGGTCGTCGACCGGGCCGTCGCCGTTGCGGTACATGCCATTGAACCGGATGCCGAACTGCTGCTTCTCGCCGAAGCGCCGTCCCATGTCCAGGTGCCCGCCGAATTGCGAGTCCGACATGTAGGTGGCGGTGAGGCGCGTCAGGGGCTCGGCGCCGGCGCGCTTGGACACCAGATTGACCGTGCCGCCGACCGAACCGCCGGGAGGCATGCCGTTCAGCAAGGCGGACGGGCCCTTCAGCACCTCGATCCGCTCGAACATCTCGGGCGAGGTCCGATAGTACGGCGCCATGCCGGCCAGTCCGTTGAACGTCATGTCGGTGGTGGCGGAAGCAAAGCCGCGGATCGAGTAGTTCTCGCTCCACGCGCCCGACACGCCGTTGCTGAAGACCGACGGGTCGGTGCGGGCGATGACATCAGTGATGTCCTTGGCCTGCAGGTCCTCGATGTACTTCTCCGTGTAGTTGATGACGGAGAACGGCGTGTCCATGAAGTCCTTGTCGCCCAGGAAGCCCACGCGGCCGCCGTACGTGACCTGACCACCGGCGT
This sequence comes from Achromobacter spanius, assembly GCF_002966795.1. GTDB lineage: Bacteria > Pseudomonadota > Gammaproteobacteria > Burkholderiales > Burkholderiaceae_B > Achromobacter > Achromobacter spanius_D. The sequence continues at coordinate 2,124,053 of NZ_CP023270.1, read as the reverse complement.
ACGGCGTTGCGGGCGCCTCCTGCGATTCGGCCTGGCCCGTGACCGTCACCGTGGGCAGGGTCTTCACGCCCGCCTCCTGCTGCGCCCAGGCGGGCGCAGCAGCCACGGCGCCCAGCGTGAGGCCGAACACGGCGGCAATGAGAGGGTTCAGGGAAAAGGCGGGCTTTGCCTGCCCGGCCAGCGGCGAAGGACGTGCGACGCGGCCGCTATGGCGACGTTTGCTCATGGAATGCTCCGTTCAGTTGAGCTGGGGACCGCCCGGCAATCCGGGCGACTGGGAATCATTTACGTTTGAATCGGCAATGACGCGCGGGGCGTCGCGAAGCATCAGTTCCGGTAAGGCCTCATGACTTCGTCGATCATCAGATGCAGCGACTTCACGCTGGCGGCGGTGACGTACCAGGCTTCGGCGTCGGCAAAGACCACGCGGCCGTCGCGCCACGCGGACGTCTGGCGCAGCAGCGGGTTGCCCAGCGTCTCGGCGTTCAGGGCCGGGCGGCGTTCCATCACGGCAGTGCGGTCGACCACGTAGACGATGTCCGGGTTGGCCTGCTGGATGAATTCGCTGGAGACCGGCTGGCCATGCAGGCCGCCATCGGCCAACGGACTGGCGGGCTTTACGCCCAGCGCCTTGAAGATGAAGCCGTAGCGGGATTGCACGCCGAACGAGCTGAAGGCGCCGTTGTTGTGCAGCACGACGAGCGCCGTCTCCGGACGGTCGCGGATCAGCGCGCGCGCCTCCTCCACCTTGGCATCCAGACCGGCGGCCTTCTGGCGCGCGAGGTCTTCCTTGCCGAAGATGCGTCCCAGCGTCAGCAGATGGTCCTTCACGATCTCGATGTGATCGGCCTGGCTGTCGCGGTAGTCCACGTCGAAATGGATGGTGGGCGCGATCTGGCTCAGCTCTTTGTAGTGGTTCGCCTGCAGCGAGGTGATCAGGATGAGGTCCGGCTTGGCCGCGTATACGCGCTCCAGATTCGGCTGGACGATGGCGCCCATGTCCTGCACTTCGGGCGCGTCGCGGTAGCGGGCCAGAAAGTGCGGCACGAAGTCCTTGGGCATGCCCACGACGGGAACGCCCAGCTCGTCCAGGAAGTCGACTTCGTTCATGTCCAGGGCCACCACGCGCTGCGGCAGCCGGTCGATCACGGTCTCGCCCAGCTTGTGCTTGACGGTGATGGGGGCATAGGCATTCTGCGATGGTGCATTCGCGGGTGCGGCGGGTGCGGCGGGTGCGGCGGGTGCGGCGGGTGCGGCGGGTGCGGCGGGTGCGGCAGCCGGCGCCGAGACGGCCTCGGGCGCGTCCGTGGCTTGGCCGCAGCCGTGCAGCGCCGACGTTGAGGCCATCGCGGCGGCAAGCAGCAGCGCCCTCGGCCAGTGCGACAGGATCATTTCAGTTCTCCAGGAGGATTGAAGTAGTTGCACAGGCGGCCGCGATCACCCTGCGTGATCTCGAAGTCCAGCCCGTACAGTTCGCGCAGCCGGTCTTCGGTCATGACCTCGTGCACCGCGCCCGCGCACTGCACCGCCCCGCCCTTCAGGGCAACGACGTGGTCGGAATAGCTGGCTGCGAAGTTGATGTCGTGCACGACCAGAATCACGGTGCGACCGTGCTCGTCGCACAGGCGGCGCAGCGCGCGCATGATCTGCACGGCATGCCGGATGTCCAGGTTGTTCAGCGGCTCGTCCAGCAGCACACAATCGGTCTGCTGCGCGATGGTCATGGCCATGAACGCCATCTGACGCTGGCCGCCGCTCAGCTCGTCCAGGTACGCGTGGCGCAAGGGCTCCAGTGACAGAAACGCGATGGCTTCGTCGATTGCCTGCCGGTCCTGCGGCGTCAGCGCGCCACGGCTGTAGGGAAAGCGCCCGAAGGCCACCAGGTCTTCCACCGTGAGCCGCAGGTTGAAGTCGGGCGATTGGCGCAGCGTGGCGACGCGCCGTGCGTAGTCGGCGCGGCGCATGTCCGCCACGCTGCGGTTGCCGATGAAAACGCCGCCCTGCGTCGGCGCCAGCAAGCGCGCCATCATCATCAAAAGCGTGGTCTTGCCCGCCCCGTTCGGCCCGATCAGCGACGTCAGCCGGCCTTCGGGAAACTGCAGGCTCACGTCGTGCAGGACGGTCTTCGCCCCGTGGCTTTTTGAGAGATTTCTGGTCGTGATCATGCGGTGCCCCGCGTGCGCGCCATCAGCGCGAGAAACCAGCCGCCGCAGACCAGGTTGACCAGGATGCCGACGGTGGTCTTGTAGTTGAAGATGTGCTCGACCGCGAGCTGAGCCAGGATGAACATCCCGACGGCGATGGCGCTGCCGGTGGCCAACGTGACGCGGTGCCGGCGCGTGCGCGCCAGCGCATATGCGGTGTTGGCCACGAAGATGCCCATGAACGCCGTAGGTCCCAGCAGGCTGGTGGAAACGGCGACCAGCACCGCGATCAAGGCCAGGTGCAGTTGCACGGCGCGCGGATGATCCACGCCCAGCGACATGGCCTGGTCCCGTCCCAGCGACAGGACGTCCAGCGTCGGCAATTGTCTGCGTCCGGCCAGGCATATGGCGGCGACGATGACAGCGGATGCCAGCAATTGCGCCGGCTCGGCCTTACCGAACGAGGCCTGGGTAAAGCCGAGCAGGATCGAGAACTCGCCCGGACTGGTCTTCAGTTGCACGAACTGCGTGAAGGTGCCGATCACCATGGTCAGCACCAGTCCCACCAGCAGCAGGAAATACACGTTCTGCCTGCCGTGGCGGAACAGCCAGCGATGGAGAATCCACGAATACGCCAGCATCACCAAGACTGAGACCAGGAAGTTGCCGTTCGGCCCCAGCAGCACCAGGCTTTGCGTGCCCAGCGCCAGGATCATCACGGACTGCAGCAGCAGATAAACCGCCTCGTAGCCCATGATGGCGGGCGTGAGGATCCGGTTGCCGGTCAGGGTCTGGAACACGATCGACGACCACGCGATGCAGACGCCGCCGATCACCATGGCCGCCAGCCGCGCGAGGCGTTTGGGGATGACGTAGTCGAAGTCCAGCCCCGACCGGAAGAAAACGAACACCATGGCCAGCACGATGACCGCCAGCCACAGGACCTTTCGGGAAGCGGCGCGTCTCATCGGTGCTTCCACATAATCAGCGCCAGGAACAGGACGCCGCCCACGCCCCCCGCCGTCAGGCCGATAGGCACTTCGAACGGATAAATCAGCACGCGTCCCAGGATGTCGCAAGCCAGCAGCAGCGACGCGCCGCCCAGCGCCACGACGGGCAGCGTGCGGCTCAGGTTGTCACCGTAGTGAAGCGCGACCAGATTGGGCACGACCAAACCAACGAATGGAATAGCCCCAACCGTGATGACCGTGGCCGACACCGTGACGGCCACCAGCATCAAGCCCAGCGCGACGGTGGCCGGATAGTTCAGTCCCAGGCTTGCGGCCATGTCCTCGCCCATGCCGGCCACCGTGAAGCGGTGCGCGTACAGGTAAGTCAGCACGACGATCGGCAGGATCAGAAAGATGATCTCGTAGTTGCCCTGCACGATCTTGGAGAAGTCGCCCAGCAGCCAGCCCTGCATGCTTTGCAGGACGTTGTTGCGGTAGGCATGGAATTCGGCCAGCGCGCTCAGCACGCCGCCAAACATAAGACCCATCACGGGCACCAGCACCGTGTTCTTGAACCGGATGCGGCGCACGATCATGACGAAGGCCAGGCTGGCGGCAAAGCAGAACGCCAGCGCAAACGCCATCCGCCCGCCCGGCCCCATCGACGGCGCCACCGTCAGCGCAACCAGGATGCCGAGCTTGGCGGCGTCCAGCCCGCCGCAGGTGGCCGGTTCGACGAACTTGTTGCGCACGATGTGCTGCAGGATCACGCCGCACACCGACAGGCCGACGCCGGTCAGCACCAGCGCGGCCAGCCGAGGCAGGCGACTCGCGGTCAGCGTCAGCCACGCGTCGCCCGACAGCGTGAACAGCTGCGTCCAGGCCAGCTGCCGCGCCCCGACCAGCAGGGACGCGCCGCACAGTGCGACGAACAGCACCGACAGCCCGGCACGCATCAGACGCGGTCTCCGGCAATGCGCCAGCCCTTGGCGGCCTGCCGCTGCGCCAGGAATTGCGCATACCGCCCGCCGCTCGCGCGCAGCGCCGCCGGCGCGCCCGCTTCGACGACCCGGCCGTCTTCCAGCACCGCGATTTCATCGGCCATCGCGACCGTCGACAACTGATGCGCGATGACCACCAGCGTCCGCTTGCCGCGCAGCCGCGCCAGCGTGTCCGCAATGACAGCCTGGTTGCCCGCGTCCAGCGCCGCGGTGGCCTCGTCCACCAGCAGGATGGGCGCGTCGCTGATCAGCGCACGGGCAATGGCGATGCGCTGGCGCTCGCCACCGGACAAGCGCGTGCCGCCCTCGCCCACCGGCGTGTCCATGCCATGCGGCAGGCGCGCGGCGATCTCGTCCACGCCCGCTTCCCGCGCGGCTTGCAGGACATCGGCATCATTGCTGCCCGGCCGGCCGGCGCGGATGTTGTCGGCGATGCTGCCGGTAAAGAGATAGGTGTCCTGGAAAATCTGGCTGATCTGGCTGGCCAGCTGCGCGCTGGCGATCTGCCGCACGTCGACGCCGCCAACATGCACGCTGCCTTGCGTCACGTCGAAGAATCGCGCGATCAGCCGCGCCAGCGTCGTTTTGCCGGACCCGGATGCGCCGATCAGGGCAATCATGGTGCCCGGCGCGATACGCAGGCTCACGCCGAGCAGCACGTCCGGCGCATCTTGCACGTAGCGAAAGCGCACATCGCGCAATTCGATGGATGCGTCGCGCGGTGTCTGCGGGGCGGCGGGCTCGGGCAGCGGCGCCACGGCAAAGAGCGCGTCGATCTCGCCAAGCTGCGCGCGCGCGCCGCGCAGGACCTCGCCATAGCCGGCAACCTCAAGCAAGCCGTCGATGTAGCGGACAGCCAGCAGCATCGCGACGATGGCCGCCACCACTTCGCCGGTTGCAGCGCCAGCGCCCAGCAGGCCGTTGAGCCAAAAGGCCGCCGCAAACAGCAACCCGGCAAAGACGGCCTGCACCGCCCAGACGTTGAGCACGGCCGCGGCGGCCGATAGCCAGATCAGGCGCACGCCCGATTGGCGCTGCGCGTCGAGCGATTGCTCGAAACGCTGCATGCCGCCGCCTTCCGCGCTGAACGCGCGCAGCACCGACTGCGCCTGGGCAAACTCCACCACGCGCTGGCTGGTGTCGGCAAAGCGCTGGTGAAAGGCCGTGTCGGCACGCCGCGCCAGCCGCGCGGTAAGCGCCAGCACGCCCGCCAGCAGCGGCAGCGCCGCCAATGCGATCAGTCCCAACAGCCAATGCTGCGCGAACAAGGCCACCGCAAGCACAAGGGGTGCGGCCACGCCTGCAATGAGCGGAGTGAAGACGTGGGCGGGCAACTGGGCCACGCTCATCATGCCCTGCGTGACGACATGGCCGAGACGCGCGGTGTTGTGCGGCGTGAACCAGCCCACCGGCAAACGCGCCACATGGTCGCCCAGCCGATGACGGCCGCCTTGCAGAATCGCGACGCCCACACGCACCCCCGCACGCTCGACCGGCAGGCGCAGCGCCGCGCAGCACGCCACCCCGGCGAGCAGCACGGCCAGCCACGGGATGGCCTGGCGTGCATCGCCGGTCAGCAGATGGGTGAGGAGCGGCGCCGTGGCCGCCATGGTCAGCCCGCAGGCCAGCCCATAGGCGACGGCCAGCCACGCGTAGCGGCGCAGCACGTGAACCTCATTGCCAAGCAGACGCACCAAGGTCTTCAGCATGCCGGCTCCTCTTGCGGCGTGGCCATCGCATAACCCCCCTGCTCCCAAAGCCGCGCGTAGCTGCCGCCTTGCGCCAACAGCGCGTCGTGCCGCCCCTGTTCGGTAATAGCCCCGTCCTCCAGCACCAGGATGCGATCCGCATGCACCACCGTGTCCAGCCGGTGCGCAATCACCAGCAGCGTGCGCCCCTTGGCAAAGCGCGACAGCGCTTCCTGGATAGCGGTCTCGTTGCCGGCGTCGGCCGCCGCCGTGGCCTCGTCGAGCACCAGCACCGGCGGGTCGAGCAGGACGGCGCGCGCGATGCTCACGCGCTGGCTTTCACCGCCGGAGAACTGTGCGTCTTCGCCGATCACGGCGTCGTAGCCGCGCGGCAAGGTCAGGATGCGTTCGTGGATGTTGGCGGCTCGCGCGGCCGCCTCGATTTCCTGCTGGCTGGCGCCGGGCCGGCCCAGCGCGATGTTGTCGCGCACGCTGGCGTGGATCAGCCGCACCTCTTGCAGCACGAAGCCGATGCGCCGGTAAAGCTGGGCGCTCTCGATCTGGCGCAGGTCCGCGCCGCCGAGCGTGATGCGCCCTTGTGCCGGGTCGAAGAACCTCAGCAGCAGACGAGCCAGCGTGGATTTGCCCGCGCCGGACGGGCCGACGATGGCGGTCACCGTGCCGGGCGCCAGCGTGAACGTGATGCCGGACACCGCCTCGTGGCCATCGCCGTAGCGGTAGCCCACGTTTTCAAACCGGACTTCGTGGCCTTCGGGAAGTTGTCCGCACCCAGCCGGCGGCGTCTCCAGAACCGGCGTATTCATAAGCGCCAGCACACGCTGCGCCGCGCCCTTTGCGCTGCCCAGATCGTGCAGCAGCGTGTGCAGCAGGAGCATCGGCGCGCAGATGCCTGGCGCCACCAGCGCGAAAGGCAGCACGTCTAGCGGCGCCATCCAGTCCAGCGCTACGAACAGCGCGCCCGCGCCGAGCACCACGCCCAGAACCGTCACCGGCGCGATCAGCGCGTGCGCCCGCGCCATCGCCGCGACCAGCGGCCGGGTGAAGTCGGCAAAGGCCGCGGCAAAGCCGTCCACGGCGTCCCGGTAGCCGCGATGCGCCTTGCCGGCATCGCCAAACGCCTTGACCTCCGGTATGCCGTTGACGAATTCGACTGTCGCGCCGTTCAGGCGGCCAAGGCGTTCCATGAACACCGGCATGTTCGCGCCGCCGGCCTTCATGGCGCGACGCAGAAAGAGGAAGAAGCCCGCGAACGGCAGCAGCGCCACGATGGCAAGGCGCCAATCCTGCGCGAACAGGTAGGCCGCCGACGCCAGGATCGCGCCCGCGGCGCGCCCCGTCGCCGTGAAGAAATGCGCGGTGAGGCTATGCAGGGTAGCGATGTCGTCCTGCAAGGCCTGCTTGACCTCGCCCGACGCCCGATCTGTGAACCAGCCCAGTGGCGCTTGGGCCAACCGCCGCGCGCCGGCCACGCGCAGGTGATGCGTGATCCGGTTGTCTGCCAGGTGGGCGGTCAGTTCGCCGGCGGACACCAGCGCCAGGCCGATGAGCAGGCAAGCAATGGCGGCGGCGACGCCCCACCCCATTCCCGGCCCGGGCATCGTTGAAGCGGGACCCTCCAGGACAAGGCGGGCGATGTGCGCGATGGCGGCCAGCGGCGCCAGCGTAAGCAGGGTGCCCACCGCGGCAAGCGCGGCTGCGGCAATGAGTTGCCCGCGGATCGGGGTCAACACCAGATTGAGCGGGCCGGGCTGTCGAAGGTGGGCCGGCGCGGCTCCGGAAGTGCTCATGAACGAAGTACCAGGACAGAGTTGATAATTATTTGCATCACTATAAACTAAATCCTTGAATTAGTTGCATGGCAATAAACTAAATAATTTCGGGACGGGTTAAAGTGCGGGATAGTCCACGCGACAAACAGGGATCAGACATGCAGCCAGAGCGCCGCCCCGCGCGGGGACGCCCTCCCACCATCACCCGCGAGCGGATCGCCGACGCCGGCATCGCCATGGGCTTGCCCAACATCACGTTCGTCGGCGTCGCCGCGGCGCTGGGCGTAAGCCACATGGCGCTCTACAAGCACGTGCCCAGCCTTGATGAGCTCAAGCGCCTCGTCGCCGAGGAAATCTTCAAGCGCTGGCAGATTCCGCAGGCCTGTAGCAACGATCGCGGGGATCTCAAGGACTATCTGACGGTGTTCGCGACGTCGGTGCGCGAGTTCGTCAAGGCGCACCCGGGCGTGACGCCCTTCGTGATCCGTCGGCTGGCCGCGACGCCGTCCATGCTGGCCAAGATCGACGGGCACCAGCGCCATATCGCACAGGCCTACGGCATCTCAAAGGAGCAGTCTCGGATCCTGCTCGCGACCGTGGCGTTTCATGGCCTGGCGGTGGCGGACACGGTGTATTCAGTCGCGGGGCTGGAGCCGGTCGTCGACGCCGCGCGCGCGGCGGAAGAATCCGAGATGGAAGTGGAGCTGGATCAGGGCATGCAGGCGCTGATCATTGGCCTGATGGCCATGCTGGATGGCGCCTAGCTGGTTTCGCGCTGGACCAGCTTGAAACCCAGATCCACGTGCCGCTCGGGCACGGGTTCGCCCGCCAGATGCTGCATGAGCAGTTGCGCGGCTGACAAGCCAATCTGGTAGCGCGGCGTGGCAATGGTGGACAGCGGCGGCGTGGTCCAGGCCGTGCCCGCCAGGTCATGAAACCCGACGATGGCCATCTGCGCCGGCACCTGCAACCCATCCCGGCCGCATTGGAACACCGCCCCCTGCGCCAGGTCGTCGTTGCAGAAGAACACGGCGTCGCAATCGGGGTGGCGCGCATGCAGGTCCTGCATCAGCGCGGCCCCCAGGCTGATCGACGATTTCTCGGGCGTCATGATTTCCAGCGCCGCGTCGTACAGGCCCGCATCGCGCAGCGCTTGCCGGCACCCTTCGCAGCGGCGCAGTGACCGGGGATCCAACTGCGCGCCGATGATGCCGATGCGGCGGTAGCCGCGCTCCACCAGATGGCGGCCGGCGGCGTAGCCCGAGTCGAATTGCGAGAACCCGACGCTCATGTCGTCGCTGCCATCCAGCGTCTCGATCGTGTGCACCGTGGGGATCGCCTGCGCGCGCAGCAATTCCCAGACGCCCGGATTGTGGTCGATGCCGGTCAGCACCAACCCGTCGGGCGAATGCTGCAGATACTTGCGCAGCAGCGCTTCTTCCTCGTCGGGCGAGTAGCCCGTCACGCCGATCAGCATGTGATAGCCGTGCTGGTCCAGCACGTCCTTGATGCCCGTGATGATGTCCACGAAGACCACGTTGCTCAGCGACGGAATCAGTACCACGATGGTCTGCGACCGCGCCGACGCAAGTGCGCTGGCGGCGTGGTTCGGCACGTAGCCCAGTTCCTGGCACACCCGCGCGATGTGCAGGCGCAGGTCTTCCCCCACCTTGTCCGGCGTGCGCAGCGCCCGCGAGACCGTGATGGCGCTGACGCCAACACGCCGCGCGACGTCCTGCATGGTGACGCGGCCGGCGCGCGAGCTTCGGGGTTTACGGACGGACATGGACCCTCGCGGTAAGTGCAAGCGCGTAGTCTGACCGAAAAAAAGACGCTTGCCAAAGCAAAAATGTTAGCGCTAACATGATCCGCATCAAACGATTAAAAGACTCCGGGAAACGGAGAGGAGACAACCATGCAAGCTTCCCCACTGGGGCGGCCGGGGCCATCGCGTCCTGGCCGGTCGCCGCTGGCCCGCGCCGCGGACTGGTGTTTTGTGCTGCAGACCTGGCTGATGGTGGCCTGTCTGATCGTGATGGTCGTGCTGCTGTTCGGCAACGTGGCGCTGCGCTATCTCTTCAACTCCGGCATCAATGTTTCCGACGAGGTCTCGCGGCTGGCCTTCGTCTGGATGATCTTCCTGGGCTCGGTGATCGCGCTGCGCGAACACCAGCACATCGGGGTCACCATGCTAGTGGAACGCTTCGGCCCGGGCGCCCGCCGCGTGTCGCACATTGCCTGTCAGCTGATGATCCTGTGGGTGCTGTGGCTGATGACCGAAGGCGGCTGGGTCCAGACCGTGATCGGCATGGACACCGTGCTGCCCGTCACCGGCATGCCGCTGGCCGTGTTCAACGCGGCGGGACTGTATGCCGCCGTGGCGATGGGCATCCTGACCCTCATCGACCTGGTCCGCGTGATTGCGGGCGGCCCGCTGCCGGCGGAATCCAGTCCGGAAGACCCGGCGGTCTGAACCGGCCCCTCCCCGCCCCCAACCATCCGCCTGGATATCCGCAATGATCCTGACCGTCTTCCTAGTCGTGCTGCTGGGGCTGATCGCCCTGGGCATGCCGATCGCCTTCGCGCTCATCATCAGCGCGATCGTCATGATGTTCCAGCTGGACTTCTACGACACCCAGCTCCTCGCCCAGAACATGCTGTCCGGCGCCAACAGCTTCACGCTGATGGCCGTGCCGCTTTTCATGTTGGCCGGCGAACTGATGAACGCCGGCGGCATTTCGCGCCGCATCGTGCATCTGGCCAACACGTTCGTGGGCCACATCCAGGGCGGCCTGGGTTATGTGGCCATTTTCGCCAGCGTGCTGCTGGCATCGCTGTCGGGCTCGGCCGTGGCCGATGCCGCTGCGCTGGGATCGCTGCTGATCCCCATGCTGCGCGAAAAAGGCTATGACGCCGGCCAGGCATCGGGCCTGATCGCCTCGGGCGGCATCATCGCGCCCATCATTCCGCCGTCGATCTCATTCATCATCTTCGGCGTCGCCACCAATGTGTCGATCACCAAGCTGTTCTTCGCCGGCATCGCGCCGGGCCTCATGATGGGGCTCACGCTGGTGGCAGTGTGGACCTGGGTCGCGCGCAAGCACGGCAGCATCACGCCCTCGCCTCGCGAGCCCTGGTCCAACCGGCTGAAAGCATTGCGCGGATCGCTGTGGGCGCTGTTCCTGCCGGTCATCATCATCGGCGGGCTGCGCGGCGGCATCTTTACCCCCACCGAGGCTGCCGTCGTCGCCGCCGTGTATGCGCTGCTGGTCAGCCTGTTCGTCTACCGCGAGATCGGCTGGCGCGACCTGGGGCCGCTCTTCGTCAATGCCGCGCGCACCACCGCCGTGGTCATGTTCCTGGTGGCGGCCGCCATGGTCTCGTCCTACATGATCACGCTGGCCGACCTGCCGCAGGACCTGATTGCGCTGCTGGAGCCGGTCATGGATCAGCCCAAGCTGCTCATGTTCGCCCTGCTGATCCTGCTGACGCTGGTGGGCACGGTGATGGATCTGACGCCGACCATCCTGATCCTCGCCCCGGTGCTCATGCCCGTCGTCATCAAGGCGGGCATCGACCCCGTCTACTTCGGCGTCATGTTCGTCATGGTCGGCAGCGTCGGCCTGCTGACGCCCCCGGTGGGCACGGTGCTCAACGTGGTTTGCGGCGTGGCCCGCATCAATATGGAAACCATCTGCAGAGGGGTGTGGCGCTACGTCGTGGCCTACACGCTGCTGCTGGTCCTGCTGGTGATCTTCCCCGAACTGATCACCGTACCCGCACGCTGGATGCACTAGCGGCACTTGAAACCCCCCGAGGAGAAACACCATGATCAAGCAATTCAAGACCCGCATTCTTGTCCTGGCGACGGTGCTGTCCTGCACCGTCGCCGGAGTGGCCGCGGCCGCGGACGTCAAGCCGCGCCTCATCCGCTTCGGCTACGGGCTGAACGAGGAAAGCGTGCAGGGCCGCGCGGCCCGCCATCTGGCGCAGGAACTGGAGAAGATCAGCGGCGGCAAGCTCAAGATGCGGACCTTCGGCTCGGCCAACCTGGGTTCCGACGAGCAGATGCAGAGTGCGCTGGTGGGCGGCGCCCAGGAAATGATGGTGGGGTCGACCGCGCCGCTGGCGGGCATGGTCAAGGAGTTCGGCGTGTTCGACCTGCCGTTCCTGTTCAACAGCGAAAAGGAAGCCGACGCGGTGCTGGACGGCCCGCTCGGGCAGGACCTGCTGAAGAAGCTGGAAGCCAAGGGCATCGTCGGCCTGGTCTACTGGGAAAACGGGTTCCGCAACATGACCAACTCCAAGCGCCCGATCACGCGCGCCGAGGACCTGCAGGGCATCAAGTTGCGCGTCATGCAGAACCAGATCGCGCTGGGCGTGTTCAACACGCTGGGCGCCAATGCGGTGCCGATGCCGTTCTCGGAACTGTTCACCGCGCTGGAAACGCGCACGGTGGACGGGCAGGAAAACCCCATCACCACGATCCAGAGCAGCAAGTTCTACGAGGTGCAGCCCTACCTGACCATCACGCGCCACGTCTACACGCCGTGGGTCGTGCTGGCTTCCAAAAAGTGGTGGGACACGCTGTCGCCGGAAGAGCAGAAGCTCATCCGCCAGGCCGCCGCGTCGTCGCGCGACTTCGAACGGCAGGACAGCCGCGCCGATTCCACCAAGGCCATGGGCACGCTTGAGAAAAACGGCATGAAGATCAACACGGTCACGCCGGAAGAAGTGGCCCGCATGCGCCAGAAGGTGCAGCCCGTGGTCGACAAGTACACGCAGGAGCTCGGCCCGGAACTGGTCAAGCAACTGAACGACGAAATCCAGAAGGCGCGCAACTAGCGTCAATGGTGGCCCGGATCCGCTTTTGGTCCGGGCCAGTAAGCAACCGAAGCGAGACAGCCATGTCCCAGACACCCCGCCGACTGCGCAGCCAGAAATGGTTCGACGATCCCTCGCACGCCGACATGACGGCGATCTACGTCGAGCGCTATCTCAATTACGGCCTGACGCGCCAGGAACTGCAGTCGGGGCGGCCGATCATCGGCATCGCGCAGACCGGCAGCGATCTGGCGCCCTGCAACCGGCACCATCTGGCGCTGGCCGAACGCATCAAGGCGGGCATCCGGGACGCCGGCGGCATCCCGATGGAGTTTCCGGTGCATCCGCTGGCCGAACAGGGCCGGCGGCCCACCGCGGCGCTGGATCGCAATCTGGCGTATCTGGGTTTGGTTGAGATCCTGCATGGCTATCCGCTGGACGGCGTGGTGCTGACCACCGGATGCGACAAGACCACGCCCGCATGCCTGATGGCCGCGGCCACCGTCGACATCCCGGCCATCGTGCTGTCCGGCGGACCCATGCTGGACGGCTGGCATGAGGGACAGCGCGTGGGATCGGGCACCGTCATCTGGCACGCGCGCAACCTGATGGCCGCGGGCAAGCTGGACTACGAAGGCTTCATGACGCTGGCCACGGCGTCGTCGCCGTCAATCGGCCACTGCAACACCATGGGCACCGCCCTGTCCATGAACTCGCTGGCCGAAGCGCTGGGCATGTCGCTGCCCACCTGTGCCAGCATTCCCGCCCCGTATCGCGAGCGCGGCCAGATGGCGTATGCCACCGGCATGCGCATCTGCGACATGGTGCGCGAGGACCTGCGGCCGTCGCACATCATGACGCGGCAGGCGTTCGAGAACGCCATCGTCGTCGCCTCGGCGCTGGGCGCGTCCAGCAACTGCCCGCCGCACCTGATCGCGATTGCGCGCCACATGGGCGTCGACCTGAGCCTGGACGACTGGCAGCGGCTGGGCGAAGACGTGCCGCTGCTGGTCAACTGCGTGCCCGCAGGCGAGTACCTGGGCGAAGGCTTTCACCGCGCGGGCGGCGTGCCGGCCGTGCTGCACGAACTGCTGGCGGCGGGCCGTCTGCATCCGGACTGCGGGACCGTGTCCGGCAAGACCATCGGCGACATCGCGGCGGCGTCGAAGACGCACGATGCGCAGGTGATCCGAAGCTGCGACACGCCGCTCAAGCACCGCGCCGGCTTCATCGTGCTGTCGGGCAACTTCTTTGACAGCGCCATCATCAAGATGTCGGTCGTGGGCGAAGCGTTCCGCCGCGCGTACCTGTCGGAACCCGGCTCGGAAAACGCCTTCGACGCGCGCGCCATCGTGTTCGAAGGCCCCGAGGACTATCACGCCCGCATCGAAGACCCGGCCCTCAACATCGACGAACACTGCATCCTGGTGATCCGCGGCGCGGGCACCGTGGGATACCCCGGCAGCGCGGAAGTCGTGAACATGGCGCCGCCGGCGCACCTCATCAAGCGCGGCATCGACTCGTTGCCCTGCATGGGCGACGGCCGCCAGAGCGGCACGTCCGCCAGCCCTTCCATCCTGAACATGTCGCCGGAAGCCGCGGTGGGCGGCGGGCTTGCCCTCCTGCGCACGGGCGACCGGATCCGCGTGGACCTGAACCAGCGGTCGGTCACCTTGCAGGTCGATGAATCGGAACTGGAACGGCGCCGCCAGGAACCGCCATATGAAGCGCCGCCGTCGCAGACGCCCTGGCAGGAGCTCTACCGGCAGACCGTGGGACAACTGTCCACGGGCGGATGCCTGGAGGCGGCGACGCTGTATTTGAAGGTGGTGGAGACGCGCGGAGATCCGCGGCATTCGCATTGAGGGGTGCGGGGATTGCTGTGGAGATGCGGGCTATTTACGCGAAGGCGTGTCGGCCGGGTCGGTGGTCGGGTCTGTGGCCTGCCCGTCGGCATGCGGGCCGGGCCGGCTGAGCACGTAGGCCGCGCTGGCCAGGAAGAAGATGCCCACGCCGATGGCCAGCAACGGCGACGGATTCGCGCTCCAGTAAAACAGCACATAGCCCGCGGCCATGCCCAGGCTGGCGTACGTCTTGCCCTTGCGCGACACCGCGCCCTGTTCACGCCAGGCGCGCAGCGAAGGACCGTAGGTGGGGCTGTCCAGCAACCACTTCTCGAGCCGGGGCGACGAGCGGGAAAAGCAGCCCACCGCCAGGATCAGGAAGATCGTCGTCGGCATCACCGGCAGAAAGGCGCCAATGACGCCCAGCGCCAGCATCAGGCAGCCCAGGCATAACCAAAGTGCTCTCATCATGATGGTGTGCAGGATATCGCAAATGGGCTGACGGGGAGCCAGCCGGTTTCCTGCGCCGCGCCGCTCACGATGCCGCGGGCTCCGGCATCCTGGCGCGCAGCATCCTGACGAATTCCGCATCGGGGCTGCCGCCCGCGGCGCGCGATTTGTGGACCATGGCCCACGCCTCGCCATACTGGCCGCGCCAATAATAGGCCGTGGCCCACGAGGCATACAGGTAGCCCTTGTCGGGCTCGACGGCCTCGCCTTTGCGATACCACTCATCGGAACGCGTCGTGGCGGCAATGCGTGCCTCGGGCGGCAGCGTCTTGTCCTCGGCCGCGCAACGCGCCGCAATCCGGCCCGCGTCCGCATGAATGCCGCGAAACGCCGGCGGATTCAGGCTGATCGCGCGGTCCATCATGCTCATCGCCTGGCAGATCTTGCGCTGGCTTTCCAGGACCACCGCAAACCCTGCGTACACCTCGGGGTTGTCGGGATTGAGCAGCCAGGCTTGATTGAAACGCCGCATGGCGGGGCCGGGCTGGTCTTCGCGAAAAAGGCGATAGCCCTCTTCGACCCGCGCCTGCGCCGCCGCCGATGACGAACCGAACGCCTTCACGGCCTCGGCAGCCTGCTGTTCATCGCCCGCGCGCAACGCAGCCGCCGCGCGGCGATCCCCGCCGGTATACATCGGCGCCTCTGCGCTGGCCGATTGCGCCGGCGCCGGCATCTTGATTACGCAGCCAGGCAACCACAGCAACTGAGCCAGAATGAACGCCTTCAACGTGCAGTGCATGGGCGGGATTTGAATTAAGAAAGAGGGAATATACCTGCGTGGGTATTGATGCAAAAACGCGCGCGCAAAAGCAAAAAGCCGCGAAGTCATAAGACTTACGCGGCTTTTCAGGTCTGTGTCCGACTAGCTCTATCGAACACACCTTTGCAGGAATTTGGTAGGCGGTATTGGAATCGAACCAACGACCTCCACGATGTCAACGTGGCGCTCTAACCAGCTGAGCTAACCGCCTGCAAAGAAGAAGAATTATATAGTGCTTTTTTAAACTGTGCAAATCGTCTTGGAAGATTTTTTGCGGTGTTTATTGCGTTTCCAGGTATTTAACTTTGCCTCGCGGCTTTGCCAAACTGGCCTTTCCACACGTTCACTAAATGCGCGTATTAAATACGCTACAGCACTACTTCTTTTCCTTCATTTTCGTGTCTGCGTCATGTGCCGCAGCAACGAAGAACGAGATTCTATCAGAACTTTTTATTCCTTGCTCGACTTCCACGCCGCTACTCACATCAACCGCAAAAGGCCGCACCGATTCGATGGCCGCGCCCACGTTTTCCGCATTCAATCCGCCGGACAGGATCAACGGGCGGGACATGGGATCGGCGCGCACATCGTCCAGCAACGCGTAGTCGAACCCATGTCCGCTGCCGCCATAGCCGGCGCTGTAGCTGTCGAACAACCATCCCGCCGCCTGGCCGTACGCGCGGCATGTGGTTGCAAGGTTTTCCGGCGTCTCCAGACCGGGCGCCCCGGCACGAAACGCGCGCAGGTGGCGATGCCCGTAGCGCGCGCATTCCAGCGGCGTTTCGTCGCCATGAAATTGCAGCAGGTCGGGACCGACTTCGCCGAGCACGGTGCGGACCTCTTCCTCTTGCGCATTCACGAAGAGCGCAACGACGTCGACGAACGCCGGCACCCCGCGGCGCAACTGCGCGGCGCGCGTGGGCGTGAGGCAGCGCTTGCTCTTGGGATAGAAGACGAAGCCAATCGCATCGGCGCCGGCTGAAACGGCGGCTTCGATGTCTTCTTCGCGGGTCAGCCCGCAGATCTTTATGCGTGTACGCATGGCATATTTTTGAGGTGTCGCCCCGCGGCGACTGGCTGGGCCAGTATATCCGGCCTCGCAAGGGGCCCACGACACGGACCCGACTCCAAACCCGTTGTTCAGACCCTACACGCCGCGCGCGCCCAGCGTCGCCACCATATTATCGAAGCTGCCCTCGGCCATGCGGAACCAGGGGACCTGCGTGTTGCGGAAAGCCAGCATGCTGTCGTAGAGCTTCTTGAACATCGCGTCTTTGGCGCTCAATTCACTGCAGGCCGCCAGCGTGGCTTCATGCGCGGCTTGCAGCACAGGCCGCGGATACGCCTTCAGTTGCGCGCCCTGCGACGCCAACCGGCGCAACGCAACCGGATTGTTGGCATCAAACGTGGCGATCATGTCGTTGCACGCGGCGGCGCAGGCCAGCGACAGCGCGGTCTGATAGGACTTTGGCAGTTCGCCATACGCGTCCTGATTCACGTACAGCGACAACTGCTGCGTGCCGGCCCACCAGCCCGGAAAGTAGTAGTTCCGCGCGACCTCGAACAACGCGAACCGCTCGTCCTCGAATGGGCCGATCGTGGCCGCCCCGTCCACCAGGCCTTGCGCCAGCGCGGCGTGCACATCGCCGGCGGGGATGTCGACGGGCGTCGCGCCCAATCGCGACAGGATGTGGCCGGTAAAGCCGTCCGCCGCCACCTTCAGGCCGCGCAGGTCATCAACGGTCTTGATTTCGCCGCGGAACCATCCGCCCATCTGGGCGCCGGTATAGCCGCACGGAAAGTTCAGGATGCCGAATTTGGCGAAGGCCTCGCGCGTCAGCGTCAGGCCCTCGCCTTTCCGCATCCAGGCATTCATCTGGCGTGTGTTCAGACCAAACGGCACGCCGCCGTCAAAGCAGAGCGCCGGATCCGTGGCGAAATACCGGGCCGACGCCGCATGGCCGCATTCGACAATGCGGTGCTGCACCGCCTCCAGCGCCTGCCCCGGCTGGAACAACTGGCCGGCCGGAAAGACTTCAATGTTGAAGCGCCCTTCCGTGACCTCGGCCACGTATCGCGCGACGTCTGCAGCCCCCGCGAACAGCGCGGGCGCATCGGCCGAAAAATCCGAAACCAGCCGCCATGTGAGGTTGGGCGCGTCCTGCGCAATGGCGGGCACTGCCAGCACGGCGCTGCCGGCGGCGGCGCCCAGGGCGGTCTGCTTCAGAAACGCGCGGCGTTGCATGGCGCATGCCTCCAGAAAGGCGCGGGATCCCGCCGGCGGCGCGGCGGCTTCCCTAATAGGATTGAGTAAAGGGCGACAGCAGCGACGCCCCGCCGTCGAGTTCGCGCAGCCCGAAAGCTTCCGGGTAGTCGATGGCGGCAAGGTATAGGCCGTCCGGCGCAAAGGTGGGCGCGCCGCGTCTACGGTCGCGCCACGCCAGAAGCTGCGTCATCCAGTCCACCGATTCCCTGCCCTGCCCGACCTGCAGCAGCGCGCCCATGATGTTGCGCACCATGTGATGCAGAAACGCGTTTGCCTTCAGCGTGAAGACGAGGAACGGTCCGCGCTCCTCGATCTCCAGGCTGTGCATGTGCCGCACCGGATGCTTGGCCTGACATTGCGAGGAACGGAAGCTGGAAAAATCATGCTCGCCGACCAGCGCCTTTGCGGCTTCGCGCATGGCGTCCACATCCAGCGGCTGAAAACACCAGCCCGCACGTCCCGCCCACAGCGCCGGACGCACCCGGCCTCGCCAAAGCAGATAGACGTAAGTGCGAGCGCGCGCCGAAAAGCGCGCGTGGAATTCGTCGGAGACTTCCTCGGCCCATTGGACCGAAATGCTGGGCGGCAGAAACGCATTGACGCCCCGCACCCAGGATTCCGTCTTGCGGTTCAGCGCGGTGTCCAGATGGACCACCTGCATTGCGCCATGCACGCCGGTGTCGGTGCGCCCGGCGCAGATCGTGGGCACGGGGTCGGTGACACCACAGAAACTGGCCAGGGCGGATTCCAGCGAATCCTGCACCGTTTGCCGGTGCGGCTGTGTCTGCCAACCCTGCCAGGCGGAGCCGTCATACGCCAGCCCCAATGCAACTCTAGACATGCTTCAAACCCGAGGACCGCCGATACGGCGCGGTTCGTCCGTGGGCGGTACGTCCAGGTCGAGATTGATGGTGTCGAGCTTGCGGTTCAGCGCTGCCGTATCCAGCGCCGGCTCGTTGTACGTGTAGGTGTCCTCGTCATCGTCGTCGCGCCGCGCGCCCGCCCGGCGCAAGAGCCAGGCAATGGCGAAGGCGACCAGCGCCAGCACTGCGGTAACGATCACGAGAAGATTGTCGGCCAGCCAGCCGGGCATGCCAGTTTGCACGGTTTTATCCGGAAGCGTGCCGACGGGTTTGTCGGCGTCGGAGGGAGAGGAGGAGGTAGCGCCGGGAGTGTTTGCTGCGTTCGGGGCGCCTGTGGCGCTCGGGGTGCTTGCGGCACCTGGGGTGCCTGCCGCGCCCGGCGTGCCTGCTGCGCCTGCTGCGCCCGGTGTGCCTGCTGCGCCCGGTGTGCCTGCTGCGCCCGGTGTGCCTGCTGCGCCCGGCGTGCCTGTTGCGCCCGGCGTGCCTGCTGTACCCGAAGTGCCTGTTGCTCCCGAAGTGCCTGCTGCGCCCGGTGTGCCTGCTGCGCCCGGTGTGCCTGCTGCACCCGGCGTGCCTGCTGCGCCCGGCGTGCCTGCTGCTGCGCCCGGTGTGCCTGCTGCGCCCGGTGTGCCTGCTGCGCCCGGTGTGCCTGCTGCGCCCGGTGTGCCTGCTGCTGCGCCCGGTGTGCCTGCTGCGCCCGGTGTGCCTGCTGTACCCGGCGTGCCTGTTGCTCCCGAAGTGCCTGCTGCGCCCGGCGTGCCTGCTGCGCCCGGCGTGCCTGCTGCGCCCGGCGTGCCTGCTGCGCCCGGCGTGCCTGCTGCGCCCGGCGTGCCTGCTGCGCCCGGCGTGCCTGCTGTGCCCGGCGTGCCTGCTGCGCCCGGCGTGCCTGCTGCGCCCGGCGTGCCTGCTGCGCCCGGCGTGCCTGCTGCGCCCGGCGTGCCTGCTGCGCCCGGCGTGCCTGCTGCGCCCGGCGTGCCTGCTGCACCCGTAGCACCTGCTGCACCCGAAGTACCCGCTGCACCGGTGGCGCCCGAAGCACCAGCCGCACCTGCACCAGCCGCAGCCGATTGCTGCGCAACAGCCTTCGTCAATTCGTCC
Organism: Achromobacter spanius; assembly: GCF_002966795.1. Lineage (GTDB taxonomy): Bacteria > Pseudomonadota > Gammaproteobacteria > Burkholderiales > Burkholderiaceae_B > Achromobacter > Achromobacter spanius_D. The sequence goes on along the minus strand of NZ_CP023270.1, from coordinate 2,104,315 downwards.
ACATTGGCTTGAAGCTGATTCACGCGCCCTTGCGTGTCCGCCAGCGCGCGATCGGCGGACGTCTTGGCATCCGCCTGCGCCTCGGCCTGCGCGGCCGCGCCGTCCTGCGCCTGGCCGGTCGACAGCCGAACCCGGTCTTGCGTCGGCGCGGCAGTGGCGACGCCCGTGTCAGCCGGCGGGGCGACCGTGCCGGAGGCGGCGTCCTGGCCCTTGACCACCGACGGATTCGCCCCTGCCGCCGCGCCAACGCGGCCGCGATACTTCGCGTACGCCTCGGCATGCTCGTTGAAAATGCGGCGGGCTTCGGCCGGATCGATGGCGCGCACCGTGGCGGCGTCCGGAATCTTGAGCGTCTGGCCGGAACGCACCAGATTCATGTTGTTCTGAATGAAGGCCTGCGGATTGGCGCGCCACAGCGCGACCAGCATCTGATAGACCGACGCGTTGGGCACCGCATTGCGCTGCGCGATGGCAAACAGATAATCGCCCGACTTCACCGTGACCGTGCCCGACGTGCCGCCCGCGCGGCCAGGGGCGCCCACGGCGGCGGGCGTGACATCGGCGCTGGTGCCGCGCAACGGCACCAGGATGCTGACCTGTACCTGCCGCTGTCCCGAACTGGAATTGATGTCCAGCAACAAATCCACGGCCCCGCCCGCCGGCGCCTGTGTGGACCGCACCCGCAGATTCTTGCGCGTGGGATCCATCCCGTCTTCGACGCGGACCACCATGCTTGCAAGCGGCACCGGCGGCTTGACGCCCGCGCGCTGCCAGGCGGCTTCGTCGGCAATGGAAACCTTGAGTGAGCTGATCTCTTCGGGCGTCAATTCCTGCAGACCGACGGTCGCCTGCAGCGGCGCGCCCGGTACGGAAACGACGCGCGAATGCCCAACGCGCATGGCCAGCGCCGACCCGCAGACGCTTGAGCCGATCGCCAGCGCAATGGCCCACTGAAGGGCTTTCAAACGGCGGGCATGCTTCACTTGGCGCGAACGCTGGGTCATAAGCTGGAATTCCGTTCTTGTAATCGAATTACGGGCCTGGGCCCATTCGCGCCATTTGCGGCGCAAAAAACAGCCTCAATTCACCCGAAAAGTGTAATGGATGGCGCGCATTTCACAAACCTGAACAAGGCAAACTCGTTGACTGACAGCCGCGCGCGGGGCCTTCTGCCCGCCGCATGCGCACGGTGCGAAGCCGCACTGCGCCACGATGGTGCACGTCGACCGTTCGCACGATCCCGCCCTACGCCAAAAAACAAAGGGCACCCGAAGGTGCCCTGACTGCATCGTTGCGTGAAACGGGCAGCTGAAACAGCCGCCCGCCCCGGCATCAGGCTTCGTTCAGCGCGATGCGCAGCATGCGGCGCAGCGGCTCGGCGGCGCCCCACAGCAGTTGGTCGCCGACCGTGAAGGCGCCCAGGTATTGCGAGCCCATCGACAGCTTGCGCAGGCGGCCCACCGGAATGTCCAGCGTGCCGGTGACGGCCACGGGCGTCAACGCGGAAACGGTGGCTTCCTTGGTGTTGGGAACGACCTTGGCCCACTGCGTGCCTTGCGCGATGAGAGCTTCGATCTCGTCCAGCGGCACGTCGCGCTTGAGCTTGATGGTCAGCGCCTGGCTGTGGCAGCGCATGGCGCCGATGCGCACGCACAGGCCGTCGATTGGGGTGGGCGCCGTGCCGAAGGCAGCGCCGCGGCCCAGGATCTTGTTGGTTTCGACTTCGGCCTTCCATTCTTCCTTGGACATCCCGTCGCCCAGATCCTTGTCGATCCAGGGAATCAGGTTGCCGCCGAGGGGCACGCCGAAGTGTTCGTGGGGCAGCGCATCGTCCTTCTGCTTGGCCAGCACGCCGCGGTCGATTTCCAGGATGGCGGAGGCCGGGTCGTCCAGCAGGGACTTGACCGACTGGTTGATCTCGCCGAACTGAGTCAGCAGTTCACGCATGTGCTGTGCGCCGCCGCCGGACGCGGCCTGGTAGGTCATGGAGGTCATCCATTCCACCAGGTCGTTGTTGAACAGGCCTGCCAGGCCCATCAGCATGCAGCTGACCGTGCAGTTGCCGCCGATGAAGTTGCGCACGCCGCGCTTGAGCGCCGCGTCGATCACCGGGCGGTTGACCGGATCCAGCACGATGATGGCGTCGTCGGCCATGCGCAGGGTGCTGGCCGCGTCGATCCAGATGCCGTTCCAGCCCGCGCCGCGCAGCTTGGGATAGACCTCGGACGTGTAGTCGCCGCCTTGCGCCGTCACGATGATCGGCAGTTTTTTCAGAGCGTCAATGTTGTAGGCGTCTTGCAGCGGACCTGCGCCAGTTGCCCACGTGGGCGCGGCGCCGCCAGCGTTGCTGGTGGAGAAAAACACCGGTTCGATCAGTGCGAAGTCGTTCTCGTCGCGCATGCGTTGCATGAGCACCGAGCCGACCATACCGCGCCAGCCGACAAGGCCTACTGCTTGATTCATTTCAATCGCTCTTTAAAGGGGGTGGCAAGATAGGGAGGGGAAAATTTTCGTGCAATTCAACAATTTATCAGAATGCACGCAGGGATGTTGCACCGCAGCTGGAAAAAAACGGGGCCGCCTTGCGGCGGCCCCGACACGCATCCCAATCAGGCAAGCGCCTTCAAGACGGCGTCGCCCATGCCCGCGGTGCTGACCTTCGTCGTGCCGGGTTCGAAGATGTCGGCGGTGCGCAGGCCGCTGGCCAGCACGCTGCGCACGGCCGCTTCGATGCGGTCCGCCTGCGGCGCCAGGTTCAACGAGTAGCGCAGCAGCATGGCGGCGGACAGGATCGTGGCCAGCGGATTGGCGATGCCCTGCCCCGCGATGTCCGGCGCCGAGCCGTGGCTGGGCTCGTACAGGCCCTGGCCGCTGGCATTCAGCGATGCCGAGGGCAGCATGCCGATCGAACCCGTCAGCATGGCCGCTTCATCGGAAAGAATGTCGCCGAACAGGTTGCCGGTGACGATGACGTCGAACTGGCGCGGGTTGCGCACCAGTTGCATGGCCGCGTTGTCGACATACATGTGCGACAGCTCAACATCCGGGTACTCGCGCGCCACTTCGATCACGATGTCGCGCCAGAACTGCGAGGTCTCGAGCACGTTGGCCTTGTCGACGCTGCACAGCTTCTTGTTGCGTTTTTGCGCCGATTCGAAGCCGATGCGCGCGATGCGGCGCACTTCGGATTCGGCGTAGCGCATGGTGTCGTAGCCTTCGCGCTCGCCGGTAAAGGCGCCGTCCGGCGACGAACGCACGCCACGCGGCGTGCCGAAATAGATGTCGCCGGTGAGTTCGCGGATGATCAGGATGTCCAGGCCCGACACGATCTCCGGCTTGAGCGACGACGCGCTGGCCAGTTCCGGATACAGAATGGCCGGGCGCAGATTGGCGAACAGGCCCAGCGCCTTGCGCAGGCCCAGAATGGCCTGTTCCGGACGGAACTCGCGCGGCAGGGTGTCGTACTTCCAGTCGCCGACCGCGCCGAACAGCACGGCGTGCGATTCCTTGGCCAGGTTCAGCGTAGCGGGCGGCAGCGGGTGTTCGAACTGGTCGAACGCCGCGCCGCCAACAGGAGCCTGCTTGATATCGAAGGGCACATCCAGCGCCTTCAGGACGCGCACGGCCTGTTCGACGATTTCCGGGCCAATGCCGTCACCGGGCAAGACTGCGATGTTGTGGGTCATTGAATAGCGATCCTGTGTCGATGGTTTGATCAGGCGATGGGGCGGCTTTCCAGCCACGGATGACGGGCCAGACGCTCGGCCTCGAAGGCGCGGATCTTGTCCGAATGGCGCAGCGTCAGACCGATGTCGTCGAAGCCGTTCAGCAGGCAATACTTGCGGAAGGGTTCGATGTCAAAACCCATGGCGCGGCCGTCCGCGGCGATCACGACCTGGCGGTCGAGGTCGATGTTCAGCTTGTAGTTCGGGAAGGCCTTCACTTCGTCGAACAGGCGCGCCACTTCCAGCTCGGACAGCACGATCGGCAAGAGACCGTTCTTGAAGCTGTTGTTGAAGAAGATGTCGGCGTACGACGGCGCGATGATGGCGCGGAAACCGAACTGCGTCAGCGCCCAGGGCGCGTGCTCACGGCTGGAGCCGCAACCGAAGTTCTTGCGCGCCAGCAGCACCGAGGCGCCCTGGTAACGCGGCTGGTTCAGCACGAAGTCCGGATTGAGCGGACGCTTGCTGTTGTCCATGCCCGGTTCGCCGTGATCCAGATAGCGCAGCTCGTCAAACAGGTTGGGACCGAAGCCCGTGCGCTTGATGGACTTGAGGAACTGCTTGGGGATGATGAGGTCCGTGTCGACGTTTTCGCGGTCGAGCGGCGCCACCAGGCCTTCGTGATTGGTAAATGCTTGCATGATGTCTACTCGGTGCTTGTCGCTTAACGAAACGTGCGGACGTCGACGAAATGGCCGGCGACGGCGGCGGCGGCGGCCATGGCCGGGCTGACCAGGTGCGTGCGACCGCCCTGCCCTTGCCGGCCCTCGAAATTGCGGTTCGAAGTCGAGGCACAGCGTTCGCCGGGTTCGAGGCGGTCGGCGTTCATGGCCAGGCACATCGAACAGCCCGGTTCGCGCCATTCAAAGCCGGCTTCGATGAAGATCTTGTCCAGGCCTTCGCGTTCGGCCTGTTGCTTGACCAGGCCCGAACCCGGCACCACCATGGCCTGACGCACATTGGACGCCACGCGCTTGCCGCGCGCCACGACGGCCGCGGCGCGCAGGTCTTCGATGCGCGAGTTCGTGCACGAACCGATGAACACGCGATCCACGCGGATGTCGGTCAGCGGGGTGTTGGGCTTCAAGCCCATGTACTCCAGCGCGCGCTCCATGCCACTGCGGCGCACGTCGTCTTTCTCGCGGTCGGGGTCCGGCACGCGGGAATCCACCGGCAGCACCATTTCGGGCGACGTGCCCCAGGTGACCTGCGGCTTGATGTCGCGCGCATTGACTTCAACCACCGTGTCGAACTTGGCGCCTTCGTCGGTGTGCAGGGTGCGCCAGTATTTGACGGCCTGATCCCAGACGACACCGGAGGGCGCGAACGGGCGCCCGCGGAAGTATTCGACAGTCTTGTCGTCGACGGCAACCATGCCCGAACGGGCGCCGGCTTCGATCGCCATGTTGCAGACGGTCATGCGGCCTTCGACGGAGAGCGCGCGGATCGTGCTGCCGGCAAATTCAATGGCGTGGCCCGTGCCGCCGGCCGTGCCGATGATGCCGATGACGTGCAGCACGACATCCTTGGCCGTACAGCCGAAGGGCAGTTCGCCGTCGACCTTGATGAGCATGCTCTTGGCTTTCTTCATGAGCAGCGTCTGCGTGGCCAGCACGTGCTCGACTTCGGACGTGCCGATGCCGAAGGCCAGCGCGCCCAGCGCGCCGTGCGTGCTGGTGTGCGAGTCGCCACAGACCACGGTCATGCCAGGCAGGGTGGCGCCCTGCTCCGGTCCGATGACGTGGACGATGCCCTGGCGCAGGTCGTTCATGCGGAATTCGGTGATGCCGTACTTGCCGCAATTGGCATCCAGCGTGTCTACCTGCAGACGCGAGATCGGATCGTCGATGCCCTGGGCGCGGTTCATCGTGGGCACGTTGTGATCGGCCACTGCCAGGTTGGCGCCGGTGCGCCACGGCTTGCGCCCGGCGATCGTCAGCCCCTCGAACGCCTGCGGGCTGGTGACCTCGTGCAACAGGTGCCGGTCGATATAGAGCAGACAGGTGCCGTCTGATTCCTGGTGGACGATGTGGGCGTCCCAGAGTTTGTCGTAAAGGGTTTGGGCCATGGATGCGCTCTGCAAATAGACAATCCGGCTCGAGCCTGGCGCAGTGGGTAAAACGCTTCCCTGCCGCGCCGGCTGCTGCGGCATGAGAGGAATTATGCCCACCCACCAAACCTAGTACAAGCACACCTTATATACCAGTACTACCACTACCATGCTGATCGTGCCGCCCGGGCGGCTGAGGATCGATGTATCGACTTGTTGCATAACGAATTAATCGATTTGCGATTTAGAGGATCGATACAAATTGGTAAACAAAATAGATACAGAACTCTCAAATAGATATAATCGACGCACGCCCTGGAAGGACTAGCTTCGAAATAGTACGTAATAATCCGTATTAATAGAAATAATCAATTCCCGGTAAAGCGATGTTCGTGCAAATTCGATGAAGTAGTTAGATGTTGCGCGAAATTCACCTGATGGACCGCCAGTAACAATCCTCAAGACTTAACAAATCTTGACTCGCCAAAATTGACATTTACATACAACATGGCGGCCATTCAATCTCAACTTGACTCGCGAATAATCACTATGGCTTCGTTTTTGCTCAAAAGCACGACTTCGGTCCTTGCCCTTGCATTTGCCCCCGCCGTTTTTGCACAGTCCGCAACGCCCGCCGCTGCCGCACCCGCCGGGCAACCGCAAGTGACGTTGAATCAGATCGTCGAGCAGACCCTGCTCAGCAATCCTGAAATCCAGGCCAAGTACCACGACTTCCAGGCGTCCCTGGAAGGCCAGGCCGTCGCCCGCGCCGCCTACTTCCCGCAGATCAATGCGCAGGGCTACCTGGGCCGCGAATGGCGCAACAACGTGCCCGGCGTCGGCTCGCAGAGCTGGAACCGCCCTGGCTGGAGCGTCGAACTGCGCCAGCTGATTTTTGACGGCTTCCGCACCACCAACGACGTCAAGCAGGCCGGTTTCGACAAGCTGGCGCGCTTCTATGACGTGCTGGCCACCAGCGACAACACCGCGTTCACCGCCGTGCAGGCCTATATCGACCTGCAGCGCTACCGCGACATGGAGCTGCTGGCTCGCCAGAATTACTCGCTGCATGAAAGCACCCTCAAGCAGATCGGCGAGCGCACGGAATCCGGCGTCGGCCGGCGCGTCGACCTGGAACAGGCCGGCGGCCGTCTGTCGCTGGCCCAGACCAACCTGATGACCGAAACGGCCAACCTGCTGGACGTGCAACAGCGCTTCCAGCGCGTAACCGGCGCCTTCCCGCCTGAATCGATGCTGCCGGCGCCCGATATTGCCGACAAGCTGCCCAAGGCCCCGGGCAATTTCAATGAATCGCTGCGCCGCAACCCCAGTTTCCTGTCCAAGCAGGCCGGTCTGCAGGCCGCTCAGGCGGGCGTGCAGTCGTCCAAGGGCGCGTTCTCGCCGAAGTTTGAGTTCGTCGCCAACACGGGCCGCGACCAGAATGATCCGACCCCGCAAAGCCGCGACATCCAGAGCTCCAGCGTCCAGGTCGTGATGAGCTACAACCTGTACCGCGGCGGCGCGGACTCCGCCCGCGTGCGCCAGACCGCCAACCAGTCCTATGCCGCCCGCGACATCCGCGACTACACCTGCCGCAATGTGCAGCAGGACCTGGCCGTGGCCTGGAACAACATCACCAGCCTGAGCCAGAAGCTGCCCTTCCTGCGCGATCACGAAGTGGCCACGACGAAGGTGCGTGATGCGTACGCGCAACAGTTCCAGATTGGCCAGCGCTCTCTGCTGGACCTGCTGGACACGGAAAATGAACTGTTCGAATCGCGCCGTGCGCTGACCAATGCCATTTATGATCTGCGTCTTGCGCAGTACCGCTGGCTGGCCCTTTCCCACACCCTGCTGCCGGCGCTGTCGCTGCAACCCGCGCGCAATGAGATGCCCGAGGAAAACGGCAAGCTGGAAGTGTCGGACGAAGTGATCAAGCTGTGCAATTCGACCGTTCCGGATACCGCCCGACTGGCTCCCGTGCGCGTGCATTACAACGAAGGCACCCTGCCCCCCACGCTGGTGCCGGTGAACGCGCCTGCCGCCCGGCCCTGACCGGAGCAGCCGCAAGGAGGCCCAATGGCAAACAAGGGCAGTGATTTCTCGCAGTTGGATGCGGACTTTGTCCGCGTCCTTGAAGACTTAATTGACGCGTTGATCGCCAACGGCACCTTGCGGATGACAGACCTGCCTGTCCAGGCCCAGCAAAAGCTCACCCAGCGCAAGCAGCAGCGTGCGCGCCTCTCGGAACACCTCGACCTGTTGGATGACGAAGATGGACAAGTTATCTGAGAAGGCCGCCCGGGATTGGCGCGCTGATGCTCGTGCCGCGCACGACGATCCGCTGCTCGATTGCCTGGTGGAAATCACCCGCCTGCATGGCGTGACGGCCACCGCGCAAGCCTTGTCGGCGGGCCTGCCCCTTGAAGAACACCGCCTCACGCCGGCCCTGCTGCCGCGCGCGGCTGCGCGGGCGCAGTTGTCGGCGCGCGTCGTCAAGCGTTCGCTCGATGACATCTCGCAGGACCTCCTGCCCGCCATTCTGCTGCTCAAGGGCGAACGCGCGTGCCTGCTGCTCAAGAAGGACGGCGGCAAATTCGTGGTCAGCCATCCCGAACTGGGCGGCAGCTCGTTCGAAATGGATCCGGCCGAACTGGCCCAGCAGTACAGCGGCCTGGTGTGCTTTGTCCGCCCGCAATTCCGCTTTGACGCCCGCGCCCCGGAAGTCTCCAAGGTGCGAGAACGCCACTGGTTCTGGGCGGCCATCATGGAGAACCGCCGGCTGTACCGCGACGCCCTCGTCGCGGCGCTGCTGATCAACGTGTTCGCCATGGCGATGCCGCTCTTCACCATGAACGTGTACGACCGCGTGGTGCCGAACAACGCCGTCGAAACGCTGTGGGTGCTGGCCATCGGCATCACGCTGGTAGTGATCTTCAACATGATCCTGAGCACGGCGCGGTCCCATGTGGTGGACAGCGCCAGCAAACGCGTGGACGTGCGCCTGTCCGCGCAGATCATGGAACGCGTGCTGGACCTGCGGCTGGAAGGCCGCCCGGTCTCGGTCGGGTCCTTCGCGGCCAACCTGCGCTCGTTCGAATCCATTCGCGACTTCATCGCATCGGCCACCATCACCACGCTGGTCGACCTGCCCTTCATCCTGCTGTTCCTGGCCGCCCTGGCCTGGATTTCGCCGTGGATGATCCTGCCGCCGCTGGTCGCGATCGTGCTGATCCTGCTGGTGTCGCTGGCCGCCCAGGCGCGCATGGAAGCACTGACGATGGCCTCGTTCCAGGCCTCGTCGCAGCGCAACGCCACGCTCGTCGAGGCGCTGACAGGCCTGGAAGCCGTCAAGACGCTGAACGCCCAGGGCGCGATCCAGCGCAACTGGGAGCGCGCAACGGAATTCATCGCGCAGACGGGCGGCAAGCTCAAGCTGATCTCGTCCTCCACGGTGGGCTTCGTGCAGGCCGTGCAGCAGCTCGTGTCGATTGCCGTAGTCATCATCGGCGTGTACCTGGCGCAGGAATCGGCGCTGTCGATGGGCGGCATCATCGCCGCGTCCATGATCGCCGGCCGCTGCCTTGCGCCGCTGGGTCAGGTCGCGGGCCTGCTGATGCAATACCAGAATGCGCGCACGTCGCTGGGTTCCATCGACAACTACATGAAGATGCCGATCGAGCGTCCGGCCGAGGCCGAGTTCCTGCATCGCCCCGTGTTCCACGGCGGCCTGGAATTCCGCGACGTGACCTTCGTGTATCCCGGCAGCACGCAGCCGGTGCTCAAGAAGGTGTCGTTCAAGCTCAAGCCCGGCGAGAAAGTCGGCATCATCGGCCGCATCGGCTCGGGCAAGACCACGCTTGAAAAGCTGGCGCTGTCCCTGTACCAGCCGACCGAAGGCGCCGTGCTGCTGGACGGCGTGGATGTGCGCCAGATCGACCCGGCCGACGTGCGCCGGGCCATCGGCCACGTTCCGCAGGATCCCCTGCTCTTTTACGGCAGCCTGAAGCACAACCTGGCGATGGGCGCGCCCTACGCCGACGACGCCAGCATTCTGGCGGCGGCCAACATGGCCGGCGTGACCGAGTTCGCCAACCTGCATCCCAATGGTTTCGACATGATCATCGGCGAGCGCGGCGAATCGCTCTCCGGCGGCCAGCGCCAATCGGTGGCCGTGGCCCGCGCGCTGATCAACGATCCACCGATCCTGCTGCTGGACGAGCCCAGCAGCAACATGGACCACCAGAGCGAGGCCCAGCTTCGCAAGCGCTTGGGCGAAGCCAGCGCAACCAAGACGATCCTGCTGGTCACGCACCGTACCGCGCTCCTTGAACTGGTCGACCGTCTCATCGTGATCGACAACGGCCATATCGTGGCCGACGGTCCGAAGGAACAAGTTGTCGAAGCCCTGCGTCAAGGACGCGTTGGACGCGGAAGCTGAGAAAACCATGCTGAACAATCCTGGAGCCCCCAAGCACGGTTTCTTTGGCAACCTGCTGCGCGCCCCGCGCAACCTCTTTGTATTTTTCTTCGATCGCCTGCTGGACGGCGCCGAGAAAGGCAAGCCCGCCCAGCGGTCCGACTACATCGGCAACGCCGAATGGGTCATCCACGAGTCCCAGGCGCGCGGCTCGCGCATTCTGCTCTGGACCTCGCTGCTGGCCACGATGGGCCTGCTCGTCTGGGCGGGCTTTGGCAGCATCGACGAAGTCGTCCGCGGCGAAGGCAAGGTCGTGCCGTCGCGCCAGGTGCAGATCATCCAGAGCCTGGACGGCGGCATCGTCGAGGAAATTCTGGTGCGGCCCGGCCAGGAAGTCGAGGCGGGCCAGATCCTGCTGAAGATCGACTCCACCCGCTTTACCTCGTCGCTGGGCGAGAACAACGCGGAGTACCTGTCGCTGCTGGCCAAGGCGGCCCGCCTGAAGGCGCTGGCCACGGGCGAACCGTTCGTCACGCCCGAGGAAGTGCTCAAGCAGGCGCCCGGCCTGGGTGAAATGGAACGCAACGCCTGGCAGGCGCGCAACACGGAGCTCAATGCCACCGTCAACGTGGCCCGCGAACAGCTCAAGCAGCGCCAGGAAGATCTGCGCGAAACCATCGCCAAGCGCGACCAGGCGTCGGCAAGCTGCGGCCTGACCTCGCGCGAGCTGCAGGTGACCCGGCCGCTCCTCAAGAGCGGCGCAGTCTCCGAGGTCGACCTCTTGCGTCTGCAGCGCGACGTAGCCCGCTATTGCGGCGAGCAGAAAGGCGCCGAGGCGCAGATCGACCGCTTCCAGGCGTCCATCAAGGAAGCCGAAAGCAAGATCCAGGAAACCGAACTGAACATCCGCAACCAGGCCCGCAGCGAGCTCTCGGAAACCAACACCAAGCTGGCGACCCTGCGCGAAGGCAAGGCGGCGCTGGTCGACCGCGTCAAGCTGGCCGAAGTGCGCGCCCCGGTGCGCGGCACCGTCAAGACCCTGTTCAACAACACGGTCGGCGGCGTGGTGCAGCCGGGCAAGGACATCATCGAGATCGTGCCCACGGACGACACGCTGCTGCTCGAAGTGCGCATCCAGCCGCGCGACATCGGCTTCCTGCATCCGGACCAGAAGGCCGAAGTCAAGTTCACGGCCTACGACTTCGCGATTTACGGGGGCCTGGAAGGCCGCGTTGAACAGATCGGCGCCGACACCGTGACCGACGAGAAAGGCAATTCCTACTATGTCGTGCGCGTGCGCACCGACCGCAGCACGGTAGGCGACAAGCTGTTGCCCATCATCCCCGGGATGGTGGCAGAGGTTCATATCCTGACAGGCAAGCGCACGGTGCTCCAGTACCTGCTCAAGCCCATTCTGCGGGCGAAGTCCAACGCCTTCACCGAACGTTAATGGAGAGCTTCAAGGCCTTATGAAACCCATTCCCGTCCTGTTGATTACGCATGACGACCTGCTCTGGCAGCACTGGCGCGCGCTTGACCCGGCGCGCTGGATGGCTGCCCGCGGGCGAGGCCTGGCGGATCTGCAACGCTGGCGAGAACAAGGCCGTACGCTGGCGGTGCTGGATGCCGACGTGCCCAAGCTCCCCTCCTGGCACGATCCTGCCTGGACGCCGACGCTGGCCGGCCTGCATGTCGTGGTCGCCAGCGCCAGCCCCAACGACGAGCAAGGCACGCAGGCGCTGGGCGCCGGCGCCCACGGCTACTGCCACAGTTATGCGCAACCCCCCGCGATGGCGCAGGCGCTGGAAGTCGTCGCCTCCGGCGGCATCTGGATGGGACGCTCGCTGGTGTCCCGCCTGCTCAAGCTTGTCACCGAGCGTGCGCAGGACGCCCACGCCTGGGACGGCGGCCGGCTGACCGAGCGCGAAATCACCGTCGCGCGCTACGCCGCCAGCGGCCAGGCCAACGCCCAGATCGCCGAAGCGCTGGGCATCACCGAACGCACGGTCAAGGCGCATCTGTCAGCGGTTTTCGACAAGCTTGGCGTCACCGACCGCCTGCAGCTTGCGCTGCTGGTGCACGGCATTTCCGCACCCACTGACGCGCGCAGCAAAGTCACCGCGTAAACCTGTCCTCAAGGACAATATCCGCCGGCAGCGGCGACCCGTAGTATCTGGCCATCTTGGATAACTCCCTGAAACGGAACCAACATGGCCAACTCCTCTCCCGCAGTCGTCAACGAAATCTCCGGTCGCGCGTGGATTCGCAATAGCGACGGTTCCCTGACCGAACTGCATCAAGGCAGCAAAGTCCCCGCCGGCAGCGACATCGTCACTGCCTCGGGCGCCACGGTTTCGCTTCAGGTCGAAAACGGCATGCCGATCGTCATCGGCGAAGGCCGCGAAGTCGCAGTCAACGGCGACATGACCGGCCCGCTGGCCGATCCCACCGAAGCGGCGGTCGCACCGCCCTCGGGCACCGATTCCGACCGCCTGCTGGCTGCCCTGCAAGCCGGCCGCGACCCGTTCGATGAGTTGGATCCCACGGCCGCGGTCGTGGCCGGCGGCGGCGAAGCCGGCGGCAGCAGCTTCGTGCGCCTGGCCCGCATCCTGGAAACCACCAGCCCGCTGGACCTGGCCTACCCGAATCCGGCGCGCGGCGACGACACGCTGCCGCGCGTGTCGGGCGCGGGGCTTACCGGCGATGACGGCGACGCCGCCGTACCCGTTCCGGGCAACACGCCCCCGAACGCCCTGAACGACGCAGTCTCCACCCGCCAAGACGATTCGATCCGCGGGAACCTGCTCTCGAACGACGCGGACGCCGATGGCGACGCACTGACGCTGGTGTCCGTCAACGGCCGTCCGATGACCGGCGCCGGACTGACCGTGCCCGGCTCGAACGGCGGGTCGTTCACGGTATTTCCTGACGGCTCGTACGTTTTCAATCCCAACGGCGAGTACAAGGGCCTGGGCGAAGGTGAAACGGCGACCTCGACCATTTCCTACACGATTACCGACCCGTCGGGCGCCACCTCGACCGCAACGGTCGCCGTCACCATCGTCGGCGTGCTCGATGTGCCCACGATCGCCGTGTCGGATGCCGGCGTGATCAACGAAGGCGGCACCGCCACGTTCAACATCACCTTGGGCAACACGGTCGACCTGGACCGTGAAACGACCATCACGCTCAAGGTCGGTGGTCAGGTCGAGCCCCAGGATGTCGGCGTGCCTGTCGTCACCATCGGCGGCGTAGCCGTGGCCGTGACTGCCAATGCAGACGGCACGTACAGCTTCAAGCTGCCCGCCGGCGTCACGAACGGCATCGTGGTGACGTTGCCCACGACTGACGACAACACTTTCGAGGGCCGCGAGACCCTGACGCTGGAGGCCACGCTGAGCGGCCAGGCCGCCAACGGCGCCCAGTTGCCCACCGGCATCTCCGACACCGGCAACGCCACGATTGTCGATACCGACAGCACCGATCCGACCAACCCGAACCCGGGCGCCGACGTGCCGGCCCTGACCGTCTCGGACGCGGGCGAAGTCAACGAAGGCAGCGACGCCGTCTTCAACGTCGCCCTGACCAAGTCGGTCGATGCCGACACCACCCTGACGTTCACGCTGGGCGGTCAGATCGAAGCCGGCGACGTGGGTACCCCCACCGTCATGATCGGCGGCCGGCCTGCCACCGTCACGGCAAACGCCGATGGCTCCTACAGCGTCACCGTGCCGGCTGGCACGACCGGCGGCATCGTCGTCACCGTGCCGACGACCGACGATTCCGTGTTCGAAGGCCGTGAGCAACTGACCCTGAATGCCACGCTCTCGGGCAATACCGCCAGCGGCGTCGCGCTGCCGGGCAACATCTCCGACTCGGGCAGCGCCGTCATCGTTGACGACCGCGGTCCTGGCGCCGATGTGCCGGGCCTGAACGTCTCCGACGCAGGCGATGTCAACGAAGGCAGCAACGCCGTTTTCAATGTGGCGCTGACCAAGCCCGTCGACGCCGACACCACCCTGACGTTTACGCTGGGTGGTCAGATCGAAGCCGGTGACATCGGCACCCCCACCGTCATGATTGGCGGCAAGGCCGTCACCGTCACGGCCAATGCAGATGGCTCCTACAGCATCACCGTGCCGGCTGGCACGACCGGCGGCATCGTCGTCACCGTCCCGACCACCGACGACTCGGTGTTTGAAGGCCGTGAGCAACTGACGCTGGACGCCACGCTCTCGGGCAATACCGCCAGCGGTGTCGCCCTGCCGGGCAACATCACCGACTCCGGCAGCGCGACGATCGTCGATACCGAAAGCACCGATCCGTCCAACCCGAACCCGGGCGCGGATGTCCCGGCCCTGACCGTCTCGGATGCCGGCGACGTCAACGAAGGCAGCGACGCTGTATTCAACGTCGCCCTTTCCAAGCCCGTCGACGCCGACACCACCCTGACGTTCACGCTGGGCGGTCAAATTGAAGCCGGCGACGTCGGCACCCCCACCGTGATGATTGGCGGCAAGCCCGCCACCGTCACGGCCAACGCCGATGGCTCCTTCAGCGTCACCGTGCCGGCAGGCACGACCGGCGGCATCGTCGTCACCGTCCCGACCACCGACGATTCGGTGTTCGAAGGCCGCGAACAGCTGACGCTGGACGCCACGCTGACGGGCAATACCGCCAGCGGCGTTGCGCTGCCTGGCAACATCACCGACTCCGGCAGCGCCGTCATCGTTGACAACCAAGGCGAAGGCGCCGACGTGCCTGCCCTCACCGTCTCGGACGCCGGCGACGTCAACGAAGGCAGCAACGCGGTCTTCAACGTCGCGCTGACCAAGCCGGTTGATGCCGACACCACGCTGACGTTCACGCTGGGCGGGCAAATTGAAGCGGGCGACGTGGGTACCCCCACCGTCATGATTGGCGGCAAGCCCGCCACCGTCACGGCCAATCCGGACGGCACGTACAGCGTTACGGTTCCTGCCGGCACCACCGGCGGCATCGTTGTCACCGTTCCCACCACCGACGACGCGGTGTTTGAAGGCCGCGAACAGCTGACGCTGGACGCCACGCTGTCGGGCACTACCGCCAGCGGCGTCGCCCTGCCTGGCAACATCACCGACTCCGGCAGCGCCGTCATCGTTGACAACCAAGGCGAAGGCGCCGACGTGCCTGCCCTCACCGTCTCGGACGCAGGCGACGTCAACGAAGGCAGCAACGCGGTCTTCAATGTCGCGCTGACCAAGGCCGTCGACGCCGATACCACGCTGACGTTCACGCTGGGCGGGCAAATCGAAGCCGGCGACATCGGTGTCCCCACCGTCATGATCGGCAACAAACCCGCCGTCGTGACTGCCAATGCCGATGGCTCCTACAGCATCACCGTGCCGGCTGGCACGACCGGCGGCATCGTTGTTACCGTTCCGACCACCGACGACGCAGTGTTCGAAGGCCGCGAACAGCTGACGCTGGACGCCACGCTGACCGGCAACTCGGCCAGCGGCGTCGCCCTGCCTGGCAACATCACCGATTCCGGTAGCGCCACCATTGTGGACACCGAAAGCACCGACCCGTCCAACCCGAATCCGGGCGCCGATGTGCCGGCCCTGTCCGTCTCGGATGCCGGCGACGTCAACGAAGGCAGCAACGCCGTCTTCAATGTCGCGCTGACCAAGCCGGTCGATGCCGACACCACGCTCACCTTCAAGCTGGGCGGCCAGATCGAAGCGGACGACGTGGGTGCGCCCACCGTCATGATCGGCGGCAAGCCCGCCACCGTCACGGCCAACGCCGATGGCACGTTCAGCGTCACCGTGCCGGCTGGCACCACGGGCGGCATCGTCGTCACGGTCCCGACCACCGATGACTCGGTCTTCGAAGGCCGCGAACAGCTGACGCTGGACGCCACCCTCTCGGGCAATACCGCCAGCGGTGTCGCCCTTCCTGGCAATATCACCGATTCCGGTAGCGCGACGATCGTCGATACCGAAAGCACCGACCCGTCCAACCCGAACCCGGGCGCCGATGTACCGGCCCTGACCGTCTCGGATGCCGGCGACGTCAACGAAGGCAGCAACGCCGTCTTCAATGTCGCACTGACCAAGGCTGTCGACGCTGATACCACGCTGACGTTCACGCTGGGAGGTCAGATCGAAGCCGGTGACGTGGGTGCGCCCACCGTCATGATCGGCGGCAAGCCCGCCACCGTTACGGCCAATCCGGACGGCACGTACAGCGTTACGGTGCCTGCCGGCACGACCGGCGGCATTGTCGTCACCGTCCCGACCACCGATGATTCGGTGTTTGAAGGCCGTGAACAGCTGACGCTCGACGCCACGCTGACCGGCAA
This sequence comes from Achromobacter spanius, assembly GCF_002966795.1. Lineage (GTDB taxonomy): Bacteria > Pseudomonadota > Gammaproteobacteria > Burkholderiales > Burkholderiaceae_B > Achromobacter > Achromobacter spanius_D. Next base: position 2,087,774 of record NZ_CP023270.1, on the reverse strand, counting down.
CTCGGCCAGCGGCGTCGCCCTGCCTGGCAACATCACCGACTCCGGAAACGCCGTCATCGTTGACGACCATGGCTCGGGCGCGGATGTGCCGGTCCTCTCCGTCTCGGATGCCGGTGACGTCAACGAAGGCAGCAACGCCGTCTTCAACGTCGCGCTGTCCAAGGCCGTCGACGCTGACACCACGTTGACGTTCACGCTGGGTGGCCAGATTGAAACTGGCGACGTGGGCACGCCCACCGTCATGATCGGCGGCAAGCCCGCCGTCGTGACTGCGAATGCCGATGGCTCCTACAGCATCACCGTGCCCGCTGGCACGACCGGCGGAATCGTCGTCACCGTCCCGACCACCGATGATTCGGTGTTTGAAGGCCGCGAACAACTGACGCTGGACGCCACGCTGACCGGCAGCTCGGCCAGCGGCATTGCCCTGCCGGGCAATATCACCGACTCGGGCAGCGCCGTTATCGTTGACGATCACGGTCCGGGCGCTGACGTGCCCGCACTCACCGTCTCGGATGCGGGCGACGTCAACGAAGGCAGCAATGCCACCTTCAACGTCGCGCTGTCCAAGCCCGTCGACGCCGACACCACCCTGACGTTCACGCTGGGTGGCCAGATCGAAGACGGCGACATCGGCACCCCCACCGTGATGATTGGCGGCAAGCCCGCCACGGTCACGGCCAATGCCGATGGCTCCTTCAGCGTCACCGTGCCGGCAGGCACGACCGGCGGCATCGTTGTCACGGTCCCGACCACCGACGACTCGGTGTTTGAAGGCCGCGAACAGCTGACGCTGGACGCCACGCTGACCGGCAACTCGGCCAGCGGCGTCGCCCTGCCTGGCAACATCACCGATTCCGGTAGCGCCACCATTGTGGACACCGAAAGCACCGACCCGTCCAACCCGAACCCGGGCGCCGACGTGCCCGCGCTGACCGTCTCGGATGCCGGCGACGTCAACGAAGGCAGCGAGGCTGTCTTCAACGTCGCGCTGTCCAAGCCGGTCGATGCCGACACCACCCTGACGTTCACGCTGGGCGGCCAGATCGAAGCCGGCGACGTGGGTACCCCCACCGTGATGATCGGCGGCAAGCCCGCCACGGTCACGGCCAATCCGGACGGTACCTACAGCGTCACCGTGCCTGCCGGTACGACTGGCGGCATCGTTGTCACGGTCCCGACCACCGACGACTCGGTCTTCGAAGGCCGCGAACAGCTGACGCTGGACGCCACCCTCTCGGGCAATACCGCTAGCGGTGTCGCGCTGCCGGGCAACATCACCGATTCCGGCAGCGCCGTCATCGTTGACGATCATGGCTCTGGCGCTGATGTGCCGGCCCTGACCGTCTCGGATGCGGGCGATGTCAATGAAGGCAGCAACGCCGTCTTCAATGTCGCGCTGACCAAGGCCGTCGACGCTGATACCACGCTGACGTTCACGCTGGGTGGTCAGATCGAAGCCGGTGACGTGGGTGCGCCCACCGTCATGATCGGCGGCAAGCCCGCCACGGTCACGGCCAACGCCGATGGCTCCTTCAGCGTCACCGTGCCTGCTGGCACGACCGGCGGCATCGTCGTCACGGTCCCGACCACCGACGACTCGGTGTTCGAAGGCCGTGAACAGCTGACGCTGGACGCCACGCTGACCGGCAGCTCGGCCAGCGGCGTCGCCCTGCCGGGCAACATCACCGACTCCGGCAGCGCCGTCATCGTTGACGACCACGGTTCGGGTGCGGATGTGCCGTCCCTGAGCGTCTCGGACGCCGGCGACGTCAACGAAGGCAGTGAGGCTGTCTTCAACGTCGCGCTGTCCAAGCCTGTTGATGCCGACACCACCCTGACGTTCACGCTCGGTGGCCAGATCGAAGCCGGCGACGTGGGTGCGCCCACCGTCATGATCGGCGGCAAGCCCGCGACCGTCACGGCCAATCCGGACGGTACCTACAGCGTCACCGTCCCTGCCGGTACGACTGGCGGCATCGTTGTCACAGTCCCGACCACCGACGACTCGGTGTTCGAAGGCCGTGAACAACTGACGCTGGACGCCACGCTGACCGGCAGCTCGGCCAGCGGCGTCGCGCTGCCGGGCAACATCACCGACTCCGGCAGCGCCGTCATCGTTGACGACCACGGTTCGGGTGCGGATGTGCCGTCCCTGAGCGTCTCGGACGCCGGCGACGTCAACGAAGGCAGCGAGGCTGTCTTCAACGTCGCGCTGTCCAAGCCTGTTGATGCCGACACCACCCTGACGTTCACGCTGGGCGGCCAGATCGAAGCCGGCGACGTGGGTGCGCCCACCGTCATGATCGGTGGCAAGCCCGCCACCGTCACGGCCAATCCGGACGGTACCTACAGCGTCACCGTCCCTGCCGGTACGACTGGCGGCATCGTTGTCACAGTCCCGACCACCGACGACTCGGTGTTCGAAGGCCGTGAACAACTGACGCTGGACGCCACGCTGACCGGCAGCTCGGCCAGCGGCGTCGCCCTGCCGGGCAACATCACCGACTCCGGCAGCGCCGTCATCGTTGACGACCACGGCTCGGGTGCGGATGTGCCGGTCCTTTCCGTCTCGGATGCCGGTGACGTCAACGAAGGCACCGAAGCCGTCTTCAACGTCGCGCTGTCCAAGCCTGTTGATGCCGACACCACCCTCACGTTCACCCTGGGCGGCCAGATCGAAGCCGGCGACGTGGGTGCGCCCACCGTCATGATCGGTGGCAAGCCCGCCACCGTCACGGCGAACGCCGATGGCACTTTCAGCGTCACCGTGCCTGCTGGCACCACGGGCGGCATCGTCGTCACGGTTCCGACCACCGATGACGCGGTGTTCGAAGGCCGCGAACAGCTGACGCTGGACGCTACGCTGACCGGCAGCTCGGCCAGCGGCGTCGCCCTGCCGGGCAACATCACCGATTCCGGCAGCGCCACGATTGTCGATACCGAAAGCACCGACCCGTCGAACCCGAACCCGGGCGCCGACGTGCCCGCGCTGACGGTCTCGGATGCCGGCGACGTCAACGAAGGCAGCAATGCCACCTTCAACGTCGCCCTGTCCAAGGCGGTTGATGCCGACACCACCCTGACGTTCACGCTCGGTGGCCAGATCGAAGCCGGCGACGTGGGCGCCCCCGCCGTCATGATCGGCGGCAAGCCTGCCGTCGTGACCGTGAATGCCGATGGCTCCTACAGCGTCACCGTGCCTGCCGGCACGACCGGCGGCATCGTCGTCACCGTCCCGACCACCGATGACTCGGTCTTCGAAGGCCGTGAACAGCTGACGCTGGACGCCACGCTGACCGGCAGCTCGGCCAGCGGCGTCGCCCTGCCGGGCAACATCACCGACTCAGGCAGCGCCGTTATCGTTGACGACCACGGTTCGGGTGCGGATGTGCCGTCCCTGAGCGTCTCGGACGCCGGCGACGTCAACGAAGGCAGTGAGGCTGTCTTCAACGTCGCGCTGTCCAAGCCGGTCGACGCTGATACCACGCTGACGTTCACGCTGGGTGGTCAGATCGAAGCCGGTGACGTGGGTGCGCCCACCGTCATGATCGGTGGCAAGCCCGCCACCGTCACGGCTAACGCCGATGGCACTTTCAGCGTCACCGTGCCCGCTGGCACCACGGGCGGCATCGTCGTCACGGTTCCGACCACCGATGACTCGGTCTTCGAAGGCCGTGAACAACTGACGCTGGACGCCACGTTGACCGGCAGCTCGGCCAGCGGCGTCGCCCTGCCGGGCAACATCACCGACTCCGGCAGCGCCGTCATCGTTGACGACCACGGTTCGGGTGCGGATGTGCCGTCCCTGAGCGTCTCGGACGCCGGCGACGTCAACGAAGGCAGTGAGGCTGTCTTCAACGTCGCGCTGTCCAAGCCTGTTGATGCCGACACCACCCTGACGTTCACGCTCGGTGGCCAGATCGAAGCCGGCGACGTGGGCGCCCCCGCCGTCATGATCGGCGGCAAGCCTGCCGTCGTGACCGTGAATGCCGATGGCTCCTACAGCGTCACCGTGCCTGCCGGCACGACCGGCGGCATCGTCGTCACCGTCCCGACCACCGATGACTCGGTCTTCGAAGGCCGTGAACAACTGACGCTGGACGCCACGCTGACCGGCAGCTCGGCCAGCGGCGTCGCCCTGCCGGGCAACATCACCGACTCCGGCAGCGCCGTCATCGTTGACGACCACGGCTCGGGTGCGGATGTGCCGGTCCTTTCCGTCTCGGATGCCGGTGACGTCAACGAAGGCACCGAAGCCGTCTTCAACGTCGCGCTGTCCAAGCCTGTTGATGCCGACACCACCCTCACGTTCACCCTGGGCGGCCAGATCGAAGCCGGCGACGTGGGTGCGCCCACCGTCATGATCGGTGGCAAGCCTGCCACCGTCACGGCGAACGCCGATGGCACTTTCAGCGTCACCGTGCCTGCTGGCACCACCGGCGGCATCGTCGTCACCGTCCCGACCACCGATGATTCGGTGTTTGAAGGCCGTGAACAACTGACCCTGGACGCCACGCTGACCGGCAGCTCGGCCAGCGGCATCGCGCTGCCGGGCAACATCACCGACTCCGGCAGCGCCGTTATCGTTGACGATCACGGCTCGGGCGCGGATGTTCCGGTCCTCTCCGTCTCGGACGCCGGCGACGTCAACGAAGGCAGCGAAGCCGTCTTCAACGTCGCGCTGTCCAAGCCGGTTGATGCCGACACCACCCTCACGTTCACGCTGGGTGGCCAGATCGAAGCTGGCGACGTGGGTGCCCCCACCGTCATGATCGGCGGCAAGCCTGCCGTCGTGACCGCGAATGCCGATGGCTCCTACAGCATCACCGTGCCGGCTGGCACGACCGGTGGCATCGTCGTCACCGTCCCGACCACTGACGACACCGTCTTTGAAGGCCGCGAACAACTGACGCTGGACGCGACGCTGACCGGCAATTCGGCCAGCGGCATCGCGCTGCCGGGCAACATCACCGACTCCGGTAGCGCCACGATTGTCGATACCGAAAGCACCGATCCGTCCAACCCGAACCCGGGCGCGGACGTGCCGGCCCTGACCGTCTCGGATGCCGGCGACGTCAACGAAGGCAGCAACGCCGTCTTCAATGTCGCGCTGACCAAGGCCGTCGACGCTGACACCACGCTCACCTTCAAGCTCGGTGGCGAAATCGAAGCCGGCGATGTGGGTACCCCCACGGTCATGATCGGCGGCAAGCCTGCCACCGTCACTGCCAACGCCGATGGCTCGTACAGCATCACCGTGCCGGCTGGCACGACCGGCGGCATCGTCGTCACGGTTCCGACCACCGACGACACCGTCTTTGAAGGCCGCGAACAGCTGACGCTGGACGCCACGCTCTCGGGCACTACCGCCAGCGGCGTCGCCTTGCCGGGCAACATCACCGACTCCGGTAGCGCGACGATTGTCGATACCGAAAGCACCGATCCGTCCAACCCGAATCCGGGCGCGGACGTGCCGGCCCTGACCGTCTCGGATGCGGGCGACGTCAACGAAGGCAGCAACGCCGTCTTCAATGTCGCGCTGACCAAGGCTGTCGACGCCGACACCACGCTCACCTTCAAACTCGGCGGCGAAATCGAAGCCGGTGACGTGGGCGCTCCCACGGTCATGATCGGCGGCAAGCCCGCCACGGTCACGGCCAACGCCGATGGCACTTTCAGCGTCACCGTGCCTGCTGGCACGACGGGCGGCATCGTTGTCACGGTCCCGACCACCGACGACACGGTCTTCGAAGGCCGTGAACAGCTGACGCTGGACGCCACGCTGACCGGCAACTCGGCCAGCGGCGTTGCGCTGCCTGGCAATATCACCGACTCCGGTAGCGCGACGATCGTCGATACCGAAAGCACCGACCCGTCCAACCCGAACCCGGGCGCCGACGTGCCCGCGCTCACCGTCTCCGATGCCGGCGACGTCAACGAAGGCAGCAACGCCGTCTTCAATGTTGCCCTGACCAAGGCCGTCGATGCCGACACCACCCTCACCTTCAAGCTGGGTGGCGAAATCGAAACCGGCGATGTGGGTGCGCCCACCGTCATGATTGGCGGCAAGCCTGCGACGGTCACCGCCAATGCTGACGGCTCGTTCAGCATCACGGTGCCTGCTGGCACGACCGGTGGCATTGTCGTCACCGTCCCGACCACCGACGACGCCGTCTTCGAAGGCCGCGAACAGCTGACCCTGGAAGCCACGCTTTCGGGCACCACCGACAGCGGTGTCGCCCTGCCGGGCAACATCACCGACTCCGGCAGCGCCGTCATCGTTGACGACAGCGGTCCGGGCGCGGATGTGCCGGCCCTGACCGTCTCGGACGCAGGCGATGTCAACGAAGGCAGCGACGCGGTCTTCAACGTCGCGCTGACCAAGCCGATTGATGCCAACACGACGCTGACGTTCACGCTGGGCGGTCAGATCGAAGCCGGCGACGTGGGCACCCCCACGGTCATGATCGGCGGCAAGGCCGTCACGGTCACGGCGAACGCCGATGGCTCGTACAGCGTCACCGTGCCGGCCGGCACCACCGGCGGCATCGTCGTCACCGTCCCGACCACCGACGACACCGTCTTCGAGGGACGCGAGCAGCTGACGCTGGACGCCACGCTCTCGGGCACTACCGCCAGCGGCGTCGCCTTGCCGGGCAACATCACCGACTCGGGCAGCGCCACGATCGTCGATACCGAAAGCACCGATCCATCGAACCCGAACCCGGGCGCTGACGTGCCCGCACTCACCGTCTCGGATGCCGGCGACGTCAACGAAGGCAGCAATGCCGTCTTCAACGTGGCCCTGACCAAGGCCGTCGATGCCGACACCACGCTGACATTCAAGCTGGGTGGCGAAATCGAAGCCGGCGATGTGGGCACCCCCTCCGTCATGATCGGCGGCAAGGCCGCCACGGTCACGGCCAACGCCGATGGCACTTTCAGCATCACCGTGCCGGCTGGCACGACCGGCGGCATCGTCGTCACCGTCCCGACCACCGACGATTCGGTGTTTGAAGGCCGTGAACAGCTGACGCTGGACGCCACGCTGACGGGCAACTCCGCCAGCGGCGTCGCCTTGCCTGGCAACATCACCGACTCCGGTAGCGCCACCATTGTCGATACCGAAAGCACCGATCCGTCCAACCCGAACCCGGGCGCCGACGTGCCGGCCCTGACTGTCTCGGACGCAGGCGACGTTAACGAAGGCAGCAACGCCGTCTTCAACGTGGCTCTGACCAAGTCCGTCGATGCCGACACCACGCTCACCTTCAAGCTGGGTGGCGAAATCGAAGCCGGCGATGTGGGTACCCCCACGGTCATGATCGGCGGCAAGCCTGCCACGGTCACGGCCAATGCCGATGGCACTTTCAGCATCACCGTGCCGGCTGGCACCACGGGCGGCATCGTCGTCACGGTTCCGACCACCGACGACACCGTCTTCGAAGGCCGCGAACAGCTGACGCTGGAAGCCACGCTCTCGGGCAATACCGCCAGCGGCGTCGCCTTGCCTGGCAATATCACCGACTCCGGTAGCGCCACCATTGTCGATACCGAAAGCACCGACCCGTCCAACCCGAATCCGGGCGCCGATGTGCCGGCCCTGTCCGTCTCGGATGCAGGCGACGTCAACGAAGGCAGCAACGCCGTCTTCAATGTCGCCCTGACCAAGGCTGTCGACGCCGACACCACGCTCACCTTCAAGCTCGGTGGCGAAATCGAAGCCGGCGATGTGGGTACGCCCACGGTCATGATCGGCGGCAAGCCCGCCACGGTCACGGCCAACGCCGATGGCTCGTACAGCATCACCGTGCCGGCTGGCACGACCGGCGGCATCGTCGTCACCGTTCCGACCACCGACGACACCGTCTTTGAAGGCCGCGAACAGCTGACGCTGGAAGCCACGCTCTCGGGCAATACCGCCAGCGGCGTTGCGCTGCCTGGCAACATCACCGACTCCGGTAGCGCGACGATTGTCGATACCGAAAGCACCGATCCGTCCAACCCGAACCCGGGCGCCGATGTCCCGGCCCTGACCGTCTCGGACGCAGGCGACGTCAATGAAGGCAGCAACGCCGTCTTCAACGTGGCCCTGACCAAGGCCGTCGATGCCGACACTACGCTCACCTTCAAGCTCGGCGGTCAGATCGAAGCCGGCGACGTGGGTGCACCCACCGTCATGATCGGCGGCAAGCCCGCCACCGTCACGGCCAATGCCGATGGCTCCTTCAGCATCACGGTGCCTGCTGGCACGACCAGCGGCATCGTTGTCACCGTCCCGACCACCGACGACTCGGTGTTCGAAGGCCGTGAACAGCTGACGCTGGACGCCACGCTCTCGGGCAATTCCGCCAGCGGTGTCGCTCTGCCTGGCAACATCACCGACTCGGGCAGCGCCGTCATTGTTGACGACCGCGGTCCGGGCGCCGACGTGCCCGCCCTCACCGTTTCCGATGCGGGCGATGTCAACGAAGGCAGCAGCGCCGTCTTCAATGTCGCGCTGACCAAGCCGGTCGATGCCAATACCACCCTGACGTTCACGCTGGGCGGTCAGATCGAAGCCGGCGACGTGGGCACTCCCACGGTCATGATCGGCGGCAAGGCCGTCACCGTCACGGCCAACGCCGATGGCTCCTTCAGCGTCACCGTGCCGGCTGGCACGACCGGCGGCATCGTCGTTACCGTTCCGACCACCGACGACGCCGTCTTCGAAGGCCGCGAACAGCTGACCCTGGATGCCACGCTGACGGGCAACTCCGCCAGCGGCGTCGCGCTGCCGGGCAATATCACCGATTCGGGCAGCGCCACGATCATCGATACCAACAGCACCGATCCGTCCAACCCGAACCCGGGCGCCGATGTGCCGGCCCTGACCGTCTCGGATGCCGGCGATGTGAACGAGGGCGGCAACGCCGTCTTCAATGTCGCGCTGTCCAAGGCGGTTGACGCCGACACCAAGCTGACCTTCAAGCTGGGTGGCGAGATCGAAGCCGGCGACGTGGGTGCGCCCACCGTCATGATCGGCGGCAAGGCCGTCACCGTCACGGCGAACGCCGATGGCTCGTACAGCATCACCGTGCCGGCTGGCACCACCGGCGGCATCGTCGTCACGGTCCCGACCACCGACGACTCGGTGTTCGAAGGCCGCGAACAGCTGACGCTGGACGCCACGCTCTCGGGCAACACCGCCAGCGGCGTCGCCCTGCCGGGCAACATCACGGACTCCGGCAGCGCCGTCATCGTTGACGACCGCGGTCCGGGTGCCGATATCCCGGCCCTGACCGTCTCGGATCCCGGCAACGTCAACGAAGGCAGCAACGCCGTCTTCAACGTGGCCCTGACCAAGGCCGTCGATGCCGACACCAAGCTCACCTTCAAGCTCGGTGGCGAGATCGAAACCGGCGACATCGGCACGCCCACCGTCGTGATTGGCGGCAAGGCCGTCACCGTCACGGCGAACGCCGATGGCTCCTACAGCATCACCGTGCCGGCTGGCACGACCGGCGGCATCGTCGTCACGGTCCCGACCACCGACGACTCGGTGTTCGAAGGCCGCGAACAGCTGACGCTGGACGCCACGCTCTCGGGCAACACCGCCAGCGGTGTCGCCCTGCCGGGCAACATCACCGACTCGGGCAGCGCCACGATTGTCGATACCAACAGCACCGATCCGTCCAACCCGAACCCGGGCGCCGATGTGCCGGCCCTGACCGTCTCGGATCCCGGCAACGTCAACGAAGGCAGCAACGCCGTCTTCAACGTGGCCCTGACCAAGGCCGTCGATGCCGACACCAAGCTCACCTTCAAGCTCGGTGGCGAGATCGAAACCGGCGACATCGGCACGCCCACGGTCACCATCGGTGGCAAGACCGTCGCGGTCACGGCCAACGCCGATGGCTCCTACAGCGTCACCGTGCCTGCTGGCACCACGGGCGGCATCGTCGTCACGGTTCCGACCACCGACGACTCGGTGTTCGAAGGCCGTGAACAGCTGACGCTGGACGCCACGCTCTCGGGCAACACCGCCAGCGGTGTCGCCCTGCCTGGCAACATCACCGACTCGGGCAGCGCCGTCATCGTTGACGACCGCGGTCCGGGTGCCGATATCCCGGCCCTGACCGTCTCGGATCCCGGCAACGTCAACGAAGGCAGCAACGCCGTCTTCAATGTGGCCCTGACCAAGGCCGTCGATGCCGACACCAAGCTCACCTTCAAGCTCGGTGGCGAGATCGAAACCGGCGACATCGGCACGCCCACGGTCACCATCGGTGGCAAGACCGTCGCGGTCACGGCCAACGCCGATGGCTCCTTCAGCATCAATGTGCCTGCCGGTACCACCAGCGGCATCGTCGTCACGGTTCCGACCATCAACGACACCGTCTTTGAAGGCCGCGAGCAACTGACGCTGGACGCCACGCTCTCGGGCAACACCGCCAGCGGCGTCGCCCTGCCTGGCAACATCACCGATTCCGGCAGCGCCGTCATCGTTGATGACCGCGGTCCGGGCGCCGATGTGCCGTCGCTCAATGTCTCCGACGCGGGCAACGTGACGGAAGGCAATACGGCGAGCTTCAACGTCGCCCTGAGCAAGCCGGTCGATGCCGAAACCACCCTCACCTTCACGTTGGGCGGCCAGGTCACCGCAGCCGACTACGGCAAGCCCGTCGTGACGATCGGCGGCGTGTCCGTGGCGGTAACGGCCAACGCGGACGGCTCGTACAGCGTCAAGGTTCCGTCCGGCACCACCGGTGGCATTGTGGTCCAAGTGCCCACGACCGCCGACGGCGTCTACGAAGGCACCGAAAGCATGGTTCTGAACGCCACGCTCTCCGGTCAGACCGCAAGCGGCACGGCCCTGCCGGCCGGCATCTCGGACAGCGGCAACGCTGCCATCGTGGATATCAACAAGCCGCCTGTCGTTGGCAACGCATCCGTCGCGGTGTCCGAGGAAGGCTTGACCGGTGGCATCAAGGACAGCAACGGCACGTCCGACACGACCGACTCGGCGAAGGCCAATGGCCAGTTGAGCATCACCGACGACAACAGCGGAGCCGCCTACACGATCACGCTGGTGGCGCCGGCCAATGGCAGCCTCGTCTCCGACGGCGTGCCCATCGTGTGGACCCTGTCCGACAATGGTCACACCCTGACCGGCCGTGCCGGCTCCGCCGACGCCATCATCATCAAGATCGACAACGCGGGCGCCTACACGGTGCAGATGTTGGCACCGGTGGACCATCCGGACACGACGCGTGAAGACACGGTCAGCCTGTCGGTGACCGTCAAGGTTGCTGACGGCGTCAATGCGCCGGTCACCACCAATCTGAACGTGACGATCGAAGACGATTCGCCTGTCGTGCAGCAGAACGCGCCCGTCAACGTCGAATCCGCCGGCATTCCGGACGTCTACACCGGCAAGGTGTCGTTTGCGGGCAGCTCCAGCAGCGACAACCAATGGAAGTTCACGTTCGGCAACGGCGCGGTGGAAGTCTCGGCCAAGGGGTTCACCTCGAGCAACGACCTGACGCTCATCGACGCCAAGGTCAACCAGAGCACCGCCGGGCTAGGTGTTGCGAGCACGGGATCCCCGTACCACAACATCGCGAACGAGGTTGACTACCGCGAACTGAACGGCCAAGGCGCGTCGGAAGAACTGACGATCCGCCTCACCGGCGGAAAGATCGCCTACGGCGCAACCATCGACTTTGCCGCCATGTACGGTGGCGAAGTGGAAAGCGGCGTTGCACGTTTCTATCGCGATGGCGTGTTGATCGCCGAACGCACCTTCACCTCCGACAAGAGCGGCGGCGACTACGCGGCGAACTTCCGGGTCGAGGAAGGCGGTTTCGACACGATCGTGGTGTCCGCCACGGACAACCACAAGAATTCGTCCAGCGACAACAGCGACTTCACGGTCACTGGCGTGACGTTCCTGGGCAGCCAGGATGTCCATGCCATTGCGTACGCCGACGGCAACCTGCAGTTTGCGTACGGCGCCGACGGCCCCGGCACGCTGAAGCTGACGGGCGTGGAAAGCGGCCTGACGACGCGTGATGGCGGCGCAATCAAGACCAATGTGGCTTCGAACGGCAACCTGATCCAGGGTCTGGATGCATCGGGCAATCTGGTGTTCGAGATCCGTCTGACGCCGGCCACCGGAAAGTGGGAGTTCTATCAGTACCAGCCCATGAACGGCACGGCCAACAAGCTGATCGACTTCACGTACCAGGTGACGGACGCGGACGGCGACTATGCCAACGGCCAATTCCAGGTCGGCGGTGTCGAGCCGACGGGACCGACCCTGACGATCGAAGACACCAATGCCGGCGCCCCTGGCGTCCTGAGTGTGTCCGAAGCGCAGGCCACCGGTAGCGGTTCCTTCGTGATCACCGCTGCAGCCGGACTGAAGTCGATCTCGATCGACGGCACGGGCAACGCCGATGCCACGCTGACCCTGGACCGCCTGGCGGGCCTGTCGAGCAACCCGCTCACGCTGACCACCAGCAAGGGCACGCTGACGCTCACCGGCTACGACGCGGCCACCGGCAAGGTGACCTACACGTACCAGACCAGCGGCGCGCAGCAACACACCGGCGACGACACCAACGTCCAGGACCACTTCACCGTCACGGTCGAAGACAAGTTCGGCGGCAAGGCCACGGGCGACCTGGGCGTGCTGGTTACCGACACGGCCCCGACGCTGGTTCCGATCGCCGACGGCGCCGCGCTGTCGTCACGCGGCACCAACATCATGCTGACGCTGGATACGTCCGGCAGCATGAACTACGGCAGCGGCGTCTACAGCGGCAGACGTGAGCTCTCGCGTCTGGAGGTGCTGAAGTCCTCGGTCGGCAAGCTGCTCGACCAGTACGGCGAATCTGGCGACGTGCGCGTCATGATTCTGGAGTTCAACTCGTCGGCAAGCCAGAAGGGAGGCGGCTGGATGTCGCTGGCGCAGGCCAAGACGTTTGTCGATGGCCTGAGCTACGGCGGCGGCACCAACTACGAAGCTGCGCTGAACGCTGCCATGACCGCGTGGAACAACTCTGGCACGGGCAAGCTGGAAGGCGCCTCTGTCCAGAACATTTCCTACTTCTTTACCGACGGAAACCCCGAAAACGGTCCCGTCTACGCCGCTCAACAGGCGACGTGGGAGAAGTTCCTCACGGACAACCAGATCAATTCCTACGGTATTGGTCTGGGCACCGCCGCCACCGGCACGTACATCGATCCGGTGTCCTACAACCCCAGCAAGCCGCAGGACAGCAACACGATCATCGTGAAGGACCTGAACGGTCTGGATACGGCGATTTCGGACACCATCGCGCCGCCGATCGTCGGCGACATCGCGGCGGGCGGCACGCTGGGCGCCGACCTGTCCGGTGCGCGCATCACGCAACTGGTGATCGACGGCAAGACGTATAACTACGACGTTGCGACCAACAAGGTCACGGCCAGCGCCGGCGCGACCTTCACCTTCGATTCGGCCAAGTCCGAACTGACGGTGACGACGTCGCACGGCAAGTTCACCATCGATCTGGCAGGTGAAAACCTGGGCGATTACCGCTACCAGCCGCAAACCGCCGGCACCGACACCGTCCAGTACACGGTCAGGGATGGCGACGGCGATACGGCAAGCTCCAGCCTCACGCTGACGGTCACGGCGCCGGTCCATCAAAACCCGGATGCCGTGAACGACACGGTGATCACCAACATCCTGAGTTCGCAACTGACGGTTCAGGCCGGATCGCTGCTTGCCAACGACGTGCGCGGCACGGGCGCGTTGACGGTGGGACCGCTGACGGTGAATACGGGCTGGAAGGAAAAGGGAGCTGACTTTACTGCCCGTGGCATCAAGGAGATTGCTTTCGACGGCTCCAGCAGTAAGTCCCTCACGGTCAATCGCGCTGATCTGGCCCAGATTGGCCAAAACCGCGCGCAGGTCAAGGTAGACGGCTACCTCGCTGCCATCGGCTCTTGGACCGGGAATGATCAGGATACGATCACCATCGCCCTGCTGGCCGGGGAGATTTTGACGCTGAATCACGGCTTGGGTTCAGACGCGATCCGATTGGAATACCGCCTTGCCGGAAGTTCGGGTCAGTACAAAGTGATGCAGAGCGGCGATTCGATCCCTGCCGCGTCCGCCGATACCCAGTACGAAATCCACATCGTGAACACCCCCAACGATGGATCGTGGTGGACGTCGGGTGACTCGGAACGCTACACGCTCACGATGACGGTGGACTACTCCCGGGCACCCGGTACGGACACCGTGGCCAACTCCTCGTACACGATCCACACGGCGGATGGCCATAGCGATAGCGCCAACGTGTCAGTGGCCTATCAAGCGGGCAGCACGCTGCTGGGCACCGACAAGAGCGAGATCCTGCTTGCGGGCGATGGCAACGATACGCTCAACGGCGGCAAGGGCAACGACGTGCTGGTCGGCGGCAAGGGCAACGACACCCTGATCGGTGGCGACGGTTCGGATACGTTCCGCTGGGAGTTCAACGATCAGGGCACGACGTCCAACCCCGCCGTGGACCGGATCAAGGACTTCTCCCTGGCCAAACCCGCGGACGGCGGCGATGTGCTGGACCTGAAGGACCTGCTCGTGGGCGAGAAGGACGGCAACCTGTCCAACTACCTCAACTTCAAGCAGGATCCGGCAAACTCCAACAATACGATTCTCGAGATCAACACCAAGGGCCAGATCGGCCAGGGTGCCGATCAGAAGATCGTGCTGGAGGGCGTCGATCTCACCCATGACGCCCACGGTCAGGCCGTCAGCAACCAGGCCATCATCAACGACCTGCTGCAGAAGGGGAAGCTGAACGTCGATCATCATTGATCATCGACCCGACGGGAAGGCCGGCTCCGGCCTTCCCTTCCCGACCGACGCATTTTTTCAAGGGCACGTCTAAGAGGCCCGAAAAAATGTGAAAATCCGTTTCATGCCCTTAACCCGCCGTTACCGTAGCGCGCTGACTCTGTGCCGTGTGGCGCTGCTATGCCTGGCTTGCGGGTGGAGCGGCAGCTCGGCGCTGGAGATCAACACCGACAGGCTGCAAAGCCTGTCGGCCAGCCGCTATGGCGCCAAGGGCGCAAAGTCCGTATCGAACTGGCTGCAACTGCTGCGCAGCCCGGCCCCCGCAACCGACCGCGACCGTCTCACCGTCGCCAACGACTTCTGGAACCGCGCCCTGCTCTCCGGCGAGGATTCCCTTATCTGGAAGCAAGCCGATTACTGGGCCACGCCATTGGAGTCGCTAGGCAAAGGCGCCGGCGATTGCGAAGACTACGTCATCGGCAAGTATTTCACCCTGCTCTCGATGGGCGTGCCGGCCAACAAGCTGCGCTTCATCTACGTACGCGCCCGCATCGGCGGCGCGGCCAGCAGCAGCCAGGTGGCTCACATGGTGCTGGGCTATTACGAAACCCCCAATGCCGTCCCGCTGGTGCTGGACAGCCTGATTTCAACCATCCTGCCGGCCACGCAGCGGCGCGACCTGACGCCGGTTTTCAGTTTCAACGCCGACGGCGTCTACGTGGACGGCAAGGCGGCAGCGCCCGTCGACCGCCTTAGCCGCTGGCGCGACCTACTTCAACGCATGGAACGGGAAGGCATCCGCCCCTGATGTCCGGAAACAAGACTATGTCCATACTTCGTCAGCTATTGCTCAGTGTGACCCTCGCCATCAGCGTGATTTTGCTGGGGACGCTGGCGCTCAGCGTCAATTCGGCGCGCGAGTACCTGTCCGGACAGCTCCAGGTGCAAAGCACCGACGCGGCCGTCTCTCTGGCCCTGTCCCTGTCGCAACCGGCCAACAACGACCCGGTCGTGCAGGAACTGCTGGTCTCGGCGCTTTACGACGGCGGGCACTTCTCGCTGGTGCGCCTGACGGATCCCGACGGCAAGGTGCTGATCGAACGCAAGTCGACCGCCACCGCCGCGTCCGTGCCAGCGTGGTTCCAGGCGCTGGCGCCGCTGGATAGCCAGGCGGCCAGCCACGCGGTCAGCGACGGCTGGCGTCAGATCGGCGAAGTCACGCTGATCGCCAATGATGCCTACGCCTGGGAAGCCCTGTGGCGCAGCAGCCTGAAGATGATCGCGCTGGTCGTGGGCGCGGGCATCCTGTGGGCCATGTTCGCCTTTGTGCTGGTCGGGTGGATCAAGAACCGCCTGCTGCGCGAGATCAGCGAACACGTCCGCGGCATCGGCCGCGACGCGCCCGGCGAGCAGGTCGAGGCCCGCGTGCCGGAGTTGTCCGGCGTGGTGCAGGCGCTGAACCAGACGCGCGAACGGATCCATGCCAGCGTCGAGGAACAGAACGCCAAGATCGAGTCGCTGGAACTGGAACTGAACCAGGACCCGGTGACCGGCCTGCCCAACCGCAAATACTTCGTCAACGAGTTCCGGCGCGCGCTGGAAACCCGGCCCGCGGCGGGCACGGCGCGCATCGATGGCGGGCACGTGCTGGTGTTCCGCCAGCGCGATCTGGCCGACCTGAACCGCCACATGCCGCGCGAATTCATCGACCAGTGGCTGCGCACCGCCTGCGAACGCATCCAGGGCACGCTCAAGCGCATGCACGTCGCCGCGCCCATGCTGGCGCGGCTGAACGGCTCCGACTTTGCGCTGCTGCTGCCAGGCTGCGCGGCGCCCCAAGCCATGATGGTGGCCGAGCAGGTGCGCGCGGATCTGCATGCCTCGCGCATTCCGGTTGGCGAAGGCCATCTTTGCCGCTGGGCGCAGGCCATGACCGATTACGGCCACGGCAGCCAGGCTGGCGCTGTGCTCGCGCGTCTGGATTTTGGTCTGATGCGCGCGGAAAGCGCCGGCAATGACCAGGTCGTTATCGCCGGCGCCACCGACATGCAATCGCCCTCCGAAGCGGGCGAACGTGCCTGGAAGGACGCCATCCAGACGGCGTTGGAAAACCGGCAGTTCGAACTGTCGACGGAACCGCTGCTGGCGCTGGACGGTCACGTCGTGCGCACCGAAGCCATGCTGATGCTGCGCACCGCGCCCGACCAGGAACCGATCCCGGCCACGCTCTTCATCCCGCCGGCGGTGCGGCTGGATCTGGTGGCGGAATGCGATCTGGAATCCGTGAGGCTCGGGCTGGAATGGCTGGCCAGCCATTCGGGCGAACTTGCCGTGCGCGTGGCGCTGCCGTCGCTGCGCGGCCAGAAGTTCCTGCGCCAACTGGCGTTGCTGCTGACCGAAAACCGTCCGCTGGCGCGCCGCCTGTATGTGGAAATCGACGCGCACGGGCTCGTGGAATGCCACGAGCAGATCACCGCCTTTGCGCGGGTCGCGGCGGAATTTGGCGCGCACATCGGCGTGCGCCGCCTTGCGCAGCAGTTCGGCGCGGTGGCGCAACTGCACACGCTGCCGTTGTCCTACGTGAAGTTGGGCGGGGGATTCGTGGGCGGGATGTCGCAAAGCCCGGGCAGCCAGCAACTGACGGCGTCGGTGCTGGAAACGGCTCGTTCGCTGGGGATCGCGGTCTACGCGGAAGACGTGCCGGACGCCGAGACGCAGCGCATTCTGCATGGCCTGGGCATCGAGATCATGCGCGGCCAAGGCGTCAAGCCGGTAAGCGGGGCGTAGCGCAAGCAATAGAGACCGGCGCGGGCGCCCCAAGGCACACCGCGCCGTCGCGGCGTTTTCAGCGCGCGGCTTGTCCCTTGGACTGTTCGTAAAGCGGCATCACCTTCTGCGAAGCCGATTGCAGATCGCTGATGCGCGAGGCGGCCGACGGGTGGGTCGACAGGATTTCGGGCGGTGCGCTGCCCTGGCTGGCCGCACCCATCTTCTGCCACAGCGTCACGGCGGCGCGCGGGTCATAGCCCGCCCGGGCCGCCAGTTCCACGCCCATCCGGTCCGCTTCGGTCTCGTGCGTACGGCTGTTGGGCAAGGTGAACATCACGCTGGTCAACTCACTGCCCAGGTCCGACGCCGCCTTGGATCCGGTCGCAATGGACAACACCTGCAAGCCCAGATTAGTCGCCATCTGCTGAGACACACGCTCGCGCGCATGTTCACGCAGGGCGTGGGCGATTTCATGGCCCAGCACCGCCGCCAGTTCATCGTCGGTCGGCTTGATCTGCGAGATCAGGCCGGTGTAGACGGCGATCTTGCCGCCGGGCATGCACCAGGCGTTGACCTCGTTTTGGGACAGCACGTGGACTTCCCATTTCCAGTTGGCCGCATCCGGACGGAACACGCCCACCTGCGCGATCAGGCGCTGCGAGATGTCGCGCACGCGCGCCACTTGCTTGGCGTCGCGGTCCAGCAGGCCTTTGGACTTGGCCTCCTGCAGGATGTCGGCGTACTGCTGGTTCGCTTCCTGTTCCAGCGCCTGCGCCGGCACCATGGTGGACATGTACTGCTTGCGGTCGACGCCCACCGCGCCTGACTGCGTGGTGTTCATGCCGGTGCAGCCGGCCAGCACGGCCAGCGACAGCACGGCCCCGGCATTGCGCAGAAAATGACGCTTCTGTTTCATGTCGGCCTCCAAGCCAATTCAACTACGGGAAAACGGATCAGACGGGCGCGGCGCCGCACTGTCCGCGATGGCGCAGCGCGTGATCGATCAGCACGAGCGCCAGCATGGCCTCGGCGATGGGCGTGGCGCGGATGCCCACGCACGGGTCGTGACGGCCCAGCGTCTGCACCATCACCGGCTCGTTGGCGCGGTTGACCGAGCGGCGCTCGACGCGGATGCTCGACGTGGGTTTGATCGCAAGCGACACGGTGATGGGCTGGCCGGTCGAAATGCCGCCCAGCACGCCGCCGGCGTGGTTGCTCAGGAAGCCGTCGGGCGTGATCTCGTCGCCATGTTCCGACCCGCGCTGCGTCACGCAGTCAAAGCCGGCGCCAATGGAAACGCCCTTGACCGCATTCAGGCCCATCATGACGTGGGCAATGTCGGCGTCCAGGCGGTCGTAGATGGGTTCGCCCCAGCCGGCCGGCAGGTTCTCTGCCACGACCTCGATGCGCGCGCCGATGGAATCGCCGTCCCGGCGCAACTGATCCATATAGGCTTCCAGTTCGGGGACGACCTCGGCGTTGGGGGCATAGAAGGGATTGTTGGGCACTTCGTCCCACGAAACGAACGGGATGGCGACAGGGCCCAGTTGGCTCATGTAGCCGCGCACCTTGACGCCGTATTGCTCGGCCAGCCACTTCTTGGCGATGGCGCCCGCTGCCACGGTGGGCGCCGTCAGCCGCGCCGAGGAACGTCCGCCGCCGCGCGGGTCGCGCACGCCAAACTTGCGCCAGTAGGCGAAATCGGCGTGGCCCGGGCGGAAGGTGTCCTGGATGTTGGAGTAGTCCTTGCTGCGCGCGTCGGTGTTGCGGATCAGCAGCCCGATCGGCGTGCCGGTGGTGACCCCTTCGTAGACGCCGGACAGAATCTCGACCTGGTCGGCTTCCTGGCGCTGCGTCACGTGGCGCGAGGTGCCCGGGCGGCGGCGGTCCAGTTCGAACT
Organism: Achromobacter spanius; assembly: GCF_002966795.1. Taxonomy (GTDB): domain Bacteria; phylum Pseudomonadota; class Gammaproteobacteria; order Burkholderiales; family Burkholderiaceae_B; genus Achromobacter; species Achromobacter spanius_D. Next base: position 2,068,269 of record NZ_CP023270.1, on the reverse strand, counting down.
GGATGTCGGATGCGTCGAGGGCCAGTCCGGGGGGACAGCCGTCCACGACGCAGCCGATGGCCGGCCCGTGGGATTCGCCGAAATTCGTGACGGTAAAGAGAGTACCTAGGGTATTGCCGGGCATAAGGAGTCAACAGGTCGGGTTTGCAAGCAACCCCGATTATGACACCGCCGCGGCCAAAGCCTGGATTTCGGCGGCGGGCGCCGGCCGTCCCAGCAGAAAGCCCTGCATCACGCGGCATCCCAACGACTTCAGGATTTCGCGCTGCCCTTCGGTTTCGACGCCTTCAGCCACGACCGGCAGGTGCATTGCCTGGCACAGGCCGAACAGGGCGGAGACCACCTCGCGGCTGCCGGCGTCCGATTCCAGGGCGGAAATGAAGCTGCGGTCGATCTTGACCCAGTCTATGGGCAGATGGCGCAGATGGTTCAGGCTGGAATAGCCGCAGCCAAAGTCATCCAGCGCCACACCGATGCCCATGTCGCGCAACGTGTTCAGGATCTTCACATGCCGCTCGTAGTGCAGGATGAAGATGGATTCGGTGATCTCCAGCACCAGCTTGCGCGGCGACAACCGGGTGGCGGCCAGCACGTCCGACACAAGCTGCACCAGCCCGTCTTCGTTCATCTGCTTGACCGACAGGTTCACGTGAACCCGCCACGCCGTCGGCCACAGCGCCGCCTGCGTGCACGCGCGCTCCAGGATCCAGGCGCCCAGCGGCACGATCAGGCCGCTGCGTTCGGCCAGTTCGATCGTCACGGCGGGCGACACACTGCCCAGCACGGGATGATGCCAGCGCAGCAGCGCTTCGCACCCCTGCACCACGCCGGTCGCGCTGTCGCAAACCGGCTGGTAATAGAGTTCGAACTGTTCCATGGCCGGCGTCGTCAGCGCCAGCCTCAGGTCGTTTTCCAGGCCCTGCTGGTCACGCTGCCGCGCCAGCAGCCGGAAGTCGAAGAGATTCCAGCCCTCGCCGCCCCGGTCCTTGAGCGGCACCATCGCCACCTGCACGCAGCGTTGCAATTCCTCGACGCTGCGGCCGTGGGCAGGATACAGGGCAGCGCCGATCCGGAACACTGCGATCAGGGGACGGGCGCCCAGCTCATAGGGGGCACTCAGGTCGGCCAGCAGTTTGGCCGACACCTGGGCAGCGCCCTCCTCGTCCACGCCGGGCACACAGACGGTGAACGAGTCGGTCCCGGTACGCGCGGCCATCCCGCCAAGCGTGCGCGCGACCAGGCTGATGCGATCCGCCACCTGAACGAGCAGCGCCTGGTCTTCGCCGGCGCGCAGCATGGCGCTGATCTGTGCGTAATGTTCGAAACTGACGAGAAAAAAGGCGCCACGGCGCGTCGTACCCTGCGGCTGGCCCAGCCAGGCACGCACGCGACGATGCAACTCCTGTTGGCTGAGGAGGCCGGTCAGTTCATCCCGCGTCAGGCGGCGGCGTAGCGCACGCTCCCGGCGGAAGAACAGCAGACTGATCGCTGCAAGTGCGCCCGCGAGCGTCAGGCACAGTGCGAGCAGGTAACTCTCACGCACGGAGCCCCCCTATCCAAAAGCCCCCGGCGTTGCGGCCCGACCACGGGCCCGGGGGCTGTAACATATTTTAAATTATGCATTGTTTTCGCAAAAAAACGCCACATTTCGGAGGCAACGCGCCCCTTTCTCCTGACTTTCTCTGGATTCTATGTTGCTCGTAGCGGTCACGGCGGGGTCCTGGGTTAGCAGTCGCTGGCCAGTCCTCTCGCCATGCCTCGCCCCATCTACGACACCGCGAACCCAAAAATTAATACGCAGTGTCTCAATAGTTCTCAAACGGGCAATTCTCACGAACGAAATAATTGCACACCTTGTCTGATATGACCGAGGATTTCGTAATATTCTGTGCGTTCTGTGACAGGTCCCATTACAGTGTCAGCGTTATCAGCTGTCGTTTCGTAACGTGTGTCACGTTTGATATCCAGTTCCAGGAAGCAACTCGCAAGTACATGCTCACCCTACGCCGGCTGCTTTTATGCGCCGCCCTTCTGATCGGCTTTATCCTGCTGGGCGCCCAAGCCCTCGGGATGCTGGCGGCACACCGCTATCTGAATACGCAGCTCGCCCAGCAAAGCGAATCGGGCGCGAACACGCTTGCTTGGGCCTTGTCGCACAGTTCGGGCAGCCACCGCGAGCAGGTCGAGCTCGCCGATGAGCTGTTCGGACAGGGGCTGTATGCCCTGGTCAATATCACGAACGAAGGGAGCGCGCAGCGCGTGGAACGCCGGGCGGGACAGGCTGCCCAGGGCCGGGAGCGCGACTGGCGCGCCGCCTGGTTGAATATGGAAGCGCCTGCCGTTTCCCGGCCGTTCGTCATACCGGGCGGCCAGGCCAAGGGCACCCTTACGGTGCAGGCCGACGCGCGTCTGGCTCGCGACACCCTTTGGCAAGGCGGCGTCCGGGTGCTGGGTCTGGTACTGGCCGCCGCCGCATTCTGGGCGCTATTCGCCACCAATCTCGTGCGATGGATCGAGGCCCGCACGTCCCGCGACATCTGCGAACGCGTGCGCGCCCTGGCTCCCGGCGCCGACGCGCCGCTGAGCGGTTCGTGCGAAGTGCCCGGCGTGGACCAGGCACTGGTCGACGCGCAGCGCCGCGTCGCCGCCACTGTCGAGGAACAGAATGCCCGCATCGAATCACTGCAAAGCGAGATCTACCGGGATCCCATCTCGCGTCTGTCGAACCGCAAGCATTTTGTCGACCAGTTCAGGATCGCGCTGGCCGACAAATCCGACGAGGCCGGCGGCCATCTGCTGATGTTCCGCCAGCGAGACCTTGCACAGATCAACCGCCACCTGTCGCGCGCCTTCACTGACCAGTGGCTGCGCTCATCGTCGGACCGCCTGCGTAAGCTCATGCAGGAATTTGGCGGTCCGGGCACGCTTATCGCGCGGATCAGCGGATCGGATTTCGCCCTTCTGCTGCCGCGCACCTCGGCGCCACAGGCCAGCGTCCTGGCCGAACGCGTGCGGCGCGAGCTGCGGTCGCTGCGCGTGCCCATGGACAAATACGGGTGGTGCCGCTGGGCGCTGGCCATGGCGGCGTTTGCCCCGGGCGACAATATGAGCGACATCCTGGCGCGTCTGGACCACGCACTGATGTGCGCCGAAAGCGCGGACGACGATCAGATCACCCCGGCAAGCCAGGCCGCTGACAGCACCCGCATCGGCGAATACAGTTGGCACGACGCGCTGATCACGGCGCTGGAGCAGCACCGGTTCTCACTGTCTGCTCAGCCCTTGCATGACCTGTCCGGCGCCTTGCTGCACCACGAGGCCTCTTTGACGCTGCACGATGCTTCCGGCACCGATCCCGTGCCCGCCTCGATCTTCATGCCGCCGGCCGTGCGTCTGGGCCTGTCCGCCGAATGCGATATTCAGGCGATCCGCCTTGGCCTGGACTGGCTGTTCACCCATGACGGTGCGCTCACGGTGCCGGTATCGCTCGCCACCCTTGCGCAAGGATCGTTCCTCGCGCGCCTTGAACGCATGCTCGACGACCGGCCCGCGCTGTCCACCCGCCTGATCCTGGAAGTGGACGCCGCAGGTCTGGTCGAGCAAGGCGCTGACATGCGCCAGCTCTGCGACATCGTCACGGGCGCCGGCGGACTAGTCGGGATATCGCGACTGTCGCAGCAGTTTGGTGCCATGGAGCACCTGCATGAATTCCCCGTCTCCTACGTGACGCTGAGCGGCAGTTTCGTCGGCGGCATCCTGCAAAGCCCCGGCAGCCAGCACCTGGCGGCCACCGTAGTGACGACCGCGACGACGCTCGGCATGTCGGTCTATGCGGCCGACGTACCCGACACAGCCACGCAGCGCGTCCTGGAAGAAATCGGCGTCCGCGCAATAAGCGGGGCGGTCGTAAACGCCGCCCGCGCGCATGACCATGTACATGATCACCAATGGGTTCCTAGTTGACAGAAGGATTGCTGCTTCGTACCCGCAGGCGTTTCCGCCGCTCTCGCGCAGGCCAGCCCGGCGCCTTCCGGACATCCGTCTGGTCGGGATTCGGGCTGCTGCTGTGCGCCTTCTTCTGGCCGGCCTACGCGCTCGCTTATGAGTTGAATGCCGGCGCGCTCACTGCCGGCTATGACAATCTGCACTCAGGCCTGACCGCCGGCGTTGCGATCGCCTGCGCGATGGCATGCGGTGTGGCGTGGGCGCATACGCGCAACGCCTTGTATGCGGCGGGCGTGGTCTTCGCGCTGGTCGAAGGTTTGTTCCGTTCCCTGCCCGATCTGATGCCGCCCGGCGCGCTGCAGGCCGCCTCCTATGCCGCCCTGCTCGCCCTGACCGCGCCCCTGCTGCAGGGCTCTCGGATTGCGGCCGGATTGGGCGTCGCGTGCCGGTGGCTCAGCATCGCGCTCTCAGGCGTGGCGGCGCTGGCGTTGATCTTCGTGTATGAAACCGAATCGGGGATGCTGCCGGCGACGATTGCCGGCGTATGCGCGGCGCTCAGCGTGCCGTTGGCGTTGTGGTTCCTGGCCAGCGCGGTACGGCAGCAGTCTGGTCGTCCGGCCAACCTGGCGCTGATGCTTGCCTTTGGCGCATCAGCCTGGATCCTCGGACACGACGCATGGCGCGCAAGCGGAACAGACGCCGCGGATGCAAGCTTCGAAGTGCTGAGATTGATGCTGGTGTCAGGCACACTCGTCTGGCTGGCGCTGAAGGCATCCAACAGCGCCGAGCCCGCGCGCAGCCAGAACGCCAGCTCCGACGCCGAACATCTGGCGCAAGGCGAACTGCGCCTGGCCGAACTGGCCGGCGCGCTGGACACGCAGCGGCAGATGAACGCGCTCATTTCGCACGAGCTGCGCGCGCCCCTGGCCACCATCAGCGCTGCGGCGCAATCCCTGGACATGATTCTCTCGGACAGCGGCGAAACCGTGGACACGCGGCTGGCGCGCATACACCGGTCGGTCGCACGCATGACCGAACTGATGGATCAGTTGTTGAACCAGGACCGCCTTGAGGAACACGCCTGGAGCCCGCGCGGCGAACAGACCGACATGGCCGAACTGGTGCGCGACGTGGTGAACGCCATGCGCCCGGATACCGCCCATGCCTTGGTGCTGGAAGCGCAAGCGCCGCAGCCGGTGTTCTGCGATCGCCCGCTCACCAGCGTCGTCGTGCGCAACCTGATCCACAACGCCATCAAATATTCGCCGGCCAGCGAGCCGGTGCGGATCGAGACGGGTCACACGCGGGTTGGCGACACGGCCATGACGTGGGCCGCCGTGGTGGACCGCGGACCCGGTATCGGAGAAGAGGAACAGGCGCGGATCTTCGAACCGCGCTTTCGGCGGTCTGCGCACCGCGAAACTCAAGGCATGGGGATTGGGCTGTACCTGGCCCGGCGCATCTGCCAGAGCCAGGGCGGATCGCTGACGATGCAAAGCAAGGTGGGCGTGGGCACGCGCTTTGTCGTCACCCTGCCCGCCAGCGCGCCGTCGGCTTAGGCGCTGAGGCAGCCTAAGCCGCGAACACGTAGCCCTGGCCGCGTACCGACAACACCGGCAGCTTGAGACCGGCGCTCTGCGCCTTGGCGCGCAGGCGGCTCACCAGCACGTCGATGCGCCGCAATTCAAATCCGCCCGGGCTGTCAGGCAGGAAGAGTTCGGCCAGTGCCTGGCGGCTGACGGCGCTGCCCGCGGCATCCATCAGCGCAACGAGGAACGTCCGTTCCTGCGCGCTCAGGTGCAACGATGCGCCATCGGGCGCCACAAGAATCCAGCCGCCGTCCTGCAGCGACCAGTTCGTATCCGCCGAGGCGCGCGTTTCGGCGTCGGCCGGGCGCGGCGCCTTGGCCAGCCGCATGCGGCGCGCCAGGCTGCGGATGACCGAGCTGAGTTCCAGCAGATCGACCGGCTTGGTCATGTAGACGTCGGCCCCGCCTTCCAACCCGCGGACGCGGTCTTCCAGGGCGCTGCGGCCCGTCAGCATGACGATGCCCACCGGGCTCAGGGCGCGCAGGCGGGTCGCGACGGAAAACCCATCTTCGCCGGGAAGATGAGCGTCGAGAATGACGATGTCGCACGGCTGTTCCTGCAGGCGACGGTAAAACGCCACTGCATTGTCACAAGCGAACGCCACGCGAAAGCCGTAGCCGCCCAAGCCCAACGCCAGTTCCTCGCGGAAGTCGGCGTCGTCCTCAAGCAGACCTATACATAGCAAACCATCTGCACCAGGCATATTCAGAGTGCTTTACATTGAAATTGTCGACAAACCCCTGGAGCGCCCACGCAACAAAAATGCCCCGGAGCCGGCAATCTTACGACTTTTACAATAGAAACGAATGATTGCAGCGAAAAAAACGGCGATATTTCACATTTTTGCCAAGGATTTTCCTTAATCCCGGGCAATAACGCGGGATTAATGTTGCCGACGATATCGCAAAACCATCCTCAGGACGAGCAACTCACTTCAATTTCGCCCGCCCAATCGGGCGGCAAGCCGGCATAGCGCTCAAAACCGTCCTGCGCGACGAAGGGATTGCGCAGCAATTTCATGAGCGTTTCAATTTCGCTGGCGTCGCCAGCTTTGGCCGCGCGAATCGCCTCTTCCGCCAGATGGTTGCGCAGCACGTATAACGGATTCACGCCATTCATGGCGGCCGCCGTTTCCGAGGCGGGCCTTCCATCCTGTGCATGGCGAGCCAGCAGGCGGTCAAGCCAGGCGCCGGCGGCGGGCCGGTCAATAAACAAATCCTCAAAACCGCTGCGCTGTCCTTGCGTGGCATCGGCCAGCCGCCGCCAAGACAACGTAAAGTCCGCCTGATTGGCGTCCATCAGTTTAAGCAGATCGTCCAGCAGCGCCTCATCTTCCGGTCGCCACGCCGTCAATCCCATCTTGGCGCCCATCTTGTCATGGAACGCGCGCGTGAAAATGGCTTCGAATTCGTCCAGCACCGCGCGCAGCGCGTCGGCGTCCTGCACGAGCATGTGCAGACTCCCGCCCAGCCGATACAGGTTCCACAGCGCCACGGAAGGCTGCCGATTCCAGGAGTAACGCCCCTCGGCATCCGAATGGTTGCAGATATGGCCCAGCCGGAATCCGTCCAGGAAACCATAAGGACCGTAATCCAGCGTCAGCCCCAGGATCGACATATTGTCGGTATTCATGACGCCGTGGCAAAACCCGACTGCCTGCCAGTCCGCCATCAGCAACGCCGTGCGCCGCGTGACTTCCCGCAGCAGATTCACGTACGGGGCGGTATCGGACGCCGAATTTCCCGTCTGCACGTCGCGGCATTCGGGGTAGTAGCGGTCGATCACATAATCGGCCAGCGTTTTCAGCATATCGGGCTGACGGCGCGATGACCAATGTTCAAACGAGCCGAATCTGACGAAACTGGGCGACATCCGGGTCACGATCGCCGCCGTCTCGACGGTCTCGCGCATGACCGGGTCATCGGAGACTACCAGCGCCAGGGCACGCGTGGTGGGCACGCCCAGCCCGAACATGGCCTCGCTGGCCAGGTATTCGCGCACGGACGACCGCAACACGGCCCGCCCGTCGCCCATCCGCGAATACGGCGTCATGCCGGAGCCCTTGAGCTGCAGCTCCCAGGCGCCCGCGGGCCCTTGAACTTCACCCAGCAGATGCGCCCGTCCATCGCCAAGCTGCCCCGCCCACACCCCGAACTGGTGACCGCTATAGACGGCAGCAAGCGTATCCCCGCCCGGCAAAGGCTGGCCGCCGGAAAATACCTGCAGGAACTCGGGGGTGGTCAGGACCGACGGATCCAGGCCGATCAGGGCGGCCGCCTGCTCGTTGGCATGCAGCAGGCGCGGATTGTTCAGCCCACGCGGCGCCAGCCGGGTGTAGAAGGCTTCGGGCAGGGCCGCAAAGGAATTGACGGCTTGCAGTTCGGACAGGGACAGGGCATTCATGCGCGTTGACTCCGGGCAGCGCGCTTGGCGGGCCGCACATAGAAGATGGCGCTGAGGAAAAAGGTGGTGGACAAGATGATCTCGCCCCACGCCATCAAAACGGACAGCGGCGCCGGATCCGACATGGCGCGCACCACGCCTTCCATCAGATACAGCAGCGACAGCATGGCCGCCCACTGGTAAGTGTAGAGATTGCCGCGCACGATGCCGCGCAGCGGAAACGCCAGCGGCAAGGCTTTCAGCAGCATCCAGGAACCGCCCGGCCGCACGGGCGCCACCACGGTTTCCCAGGCGACGCACAGCACGATCAGGGCAAACAATGAAACCGAGGCCACGAGGCGCAAGCGGGGGTTGAGTTCGGGATTCATGCTGCTATTATCGCCTGATGAATCGCCCCGCCGAGCCCGCCGCCGCTACGCCGGCGGTCAAAGAACGACCAACCTCGCGCATTTCCCGGGTCGCGAGGACCGGACGCGTATTTCGTTTCGTCTTCCAACGCGCCAACGAAGAGAAGCTGCTGCAGGTCGCCTCCAGCCTCACCTTCACCACCGTTCTGGCCATCGTCCCCATGCTCGCGGTGGTGCTGTCGCTGTTCACGGCCTTTCCCGTGTTCCAGGAATTCCGGGTCGCCCTCGAGGACTTCCTCACCACCAGCCTGATGCCGCCGTCCGTCTCGGACAACATCATGGATTACCTGAACCAGTTCGCCCATCAGGCATCGCGCCTGACCGCGATTGGCGGGGCGTTCCTGCTGGTCACGTCGCTGCTGTTGATCATGACGATCGACCAGGCCTTCAACGACATCTGGCGCGTCTCGCGCCAGCGCCCCTTGCCGCAACGTGCGCTGGTGTACTGGGCCATCATCACGCTTGGTCCCGTCCTGGCGGGCGCCAGCCTGTGGGCGACTTCGTTCGTGGCCCGCGAATCGCTGGGCCTCATCAAGGACGTGCCTGAAGTCATCAGTGTCGTCGTCTCGTTCATCCCGCTGGTGCTGACCGGCCTGGGCTTTGCCGCGCTGTTCGTTGTCGTGCCCAACCGCGACGTGCTGTGGCGCGACGCGTTGGTCGGGGGCTGCGTCACGGCCATCGTGCTGGAAATCATGAAGTCCGCGTTCGCCTTCTACCTGACGCGGTTTCCCACCTACACGGTCATCTACGGCGCGTTTGCCACCCTGCCCATCTTCCTCTTGTGGATCTACCTGTCCTGGCTGGCCGTGCTGCTGGGCGCAACGCTTGCCTCCAGTGCGCCGCTGATCCGGCTGGGACGCTGGCACATCAACCGCTACCCGGGCGCCTCGTTCGTCGATGCGCTGGACGCCTTGCGGGCGCTGCGCCGCGCGCAGTTGTCGACACCCGGCGGCGTGGCCGCCAACACGCTGGCTTCGCAACTGCGGCTGCATCAGGACGAACTCAACGAAGTCTTGGAAACGCTGAGCGCGATGGGACTGGCCACCCGCAGTCCCGACGACAACTGGATGCTGACGTGCGACGCGCGCGAAACCTCGCTGGCGCCTGTCGTGGATCGCTTCCTGCTGGACCGAAGCCAATCTCGCGTGCGCAACGACCCCGACATCCTGCGCATCGTATCGTCCGTAAATTCGCCGCAAACCACGCCAACGCTGGAAGAACTCTGCGGAGAAGCGCAAAATACCGGAAATGGAGTCGCCCCAGTGCTGCAACTGGAAGCGAACAAGAAATAGCAAAGCATAGGGCGCAGTCCGCCCCCAGGAGATACCGATGTTGAAGGTCAGTGAGATTTTGCGCGTCAAGGGCGATACGCTCTATACGGCGTCGCCGGACATGCCCGTGGCCCAGGCCGTGCAAACCATGAGCGAACAAGACATAGGCTCGCTGGTCATCATGGAATTCGGCACGTTGACCGGCATGCTTACGTTCCGCGAAATCATCCGCCACATGCACGCGCATGGTGGCGCGGGCGATACGACCATCCGGTCCATCATGGACGACGCGCCCGTCAGCGTTTCGCCCAACACCAGCGCCGACGAAGTCCAGCGCCTGATGCTGGAAAAGCACGCGCGCTACATCCCCGTCATGGACGGCCCCACGCTGATGGGCGTCATTTCGTTCTACGACATGGCGCAGGCCATCGTCGCGGCCCAGCAGTTCGAAAACAACATGCTGAAAGCCTACATTCGCGATTGGCCCGCCGAAAGCGCGGAACCGGCCCAGTCCGGAACCTGAACCAGCCGGCGCCATTGCAGCGCCGGCTGCGGATTCACATCCCGGCGGGCGCGGCCTCGCGTGTGGCGTCTCGCGCGCCCGGCGCATGACGCTGGCTGCGCCACGCGTCATAGATCAGTTCTGGATTGTTCGCGGCCAGCAAGGCCGGATCCGACAGCATCCGGCGCCACCGGCGCGCACCCGACTGGCCGTTCACCAGCCCCAGCATCGGCCGCGTCATCACCCGCAGCGGCACGCCCTTCGCAACCTGCCGCGCGGCGTATTCCGTCATGGCGTCCACGACCTGCGCATCGCTGGGCAGCCGCACCGACGGCCACAACTGCATTGACACCTCAGACAGCACGCGCGGCGTATGCCAGGCGGCGCGTCCGAGCATCACCCCATCAAAGGCCCCGGCCGCCTGCACCGACTGTCCGGCATCGGCCAGACCGCCATTGAGCACAAAGGTGCAATCCGGGAAATCGCGCTTCAATTGCGCGACCACGTCATAGCGCAGCGGCGGGATTTCGCGATTGTCCTTGGGTGACAAGCCCTTAAGCACCGCATTGCGCGCATGCGCGATGAATACCCGGCAGCCGGTGTCGTAGACCTTGCCCACGAAATCACGCACGAATTCATAGGATTCGTCGTAGTCCAGCCCCAGGCGGTGCTTGACCGTGACAGGAATGTCCACGGCGTCCTGCATGGCCTTCATGCAGTCGGCCACGAGCGCCGGTTCGGCCATCAGGCAGGCGCCAAAGGCCCCCTTTTGCACCCGTTCGGACGGGCATCCGCAATTCAGGTTGATTTCGTCATAGCCCCATTGCTTGCCCAGCTTGGCGGCGTGCGCCAGCGCGTCGGGCTCGCTGCCGCCCAGTTGCAAGGCAACGGGATGCTCGGCCTCGTCAAAGTCCAGGTGGCGGGCCACATTGCCGTGCAGCAGCGCACCGGTGGTAATCATTTCGGTGTACAGGCGGGCGCGCGGCGCCAGCAGCCGGTGAAAGTACCGGCAATGGCGATCAGTGACGTCGATCATCGGGGCGACGCAAAGCCGCCAGTCGGGGGAGTCCAAGAATCACTCTACAAAACAAGGGGATGCGGTATTTTACGGTGCTTGGCGACATTGTGCCCGCCGGGCTCGGCACATCACCAGGAATCGCGGACCGAAGCCGCCCTCCATGTGGTCTAAAATTGCGGCGCCGCGACCCTGCACGTCCGTGCGCGCGTCCGTTCAACCCTCATACCGAAGATCCATGGCCGTATTCACCCCCGTATCCGATGACGACGCGCGCGCCCTGCTGGCGCATTTCGATCTGGGCGAGTTCGTCTCGCTTCGAGGCATTACGGCGGGTATCGAAAACACCAACTATTTTCTGTACACGACGCGCGGCGAGTATGTCTTGACGCTGTTCGAGGTGCTGACGCAGGCCCAGCTGCCCTTCTACATTGAGCTGATGTATCACCTGGCCGAGCGCGGCATCCCGGCCCCGCAACCCCAGACCTTGCGCGACGGCACCCGCCTGACCACGCTGCACGGCAAGCCGTGCGCCATCGTGTCGCGCCTGCCCGGCGGGTACGAGCCGGCCCCCGGCCCCGCCCACTGCGCGCTCGCCGGCGCCACCCTTGCCCGCGCCCACGTCGCGGCGCAGGACTTTCCGATCCACCAGCCCAACCTGCGCGGGCTGTCGTGGTGGCTGGAGACCGCGCCCAAGGTCATGCCCTTTCTCAGCCCGGCCCAGGCCGAACTGCTGACGTCCGAGCTGGCTGCGCAGCAGGCCGCCACCAAGACGTCCGCATGGCAGGCCTTGCAGTCCGGCCCCGCCCACTGCGACCTGTTCCGGGACAATGTCCTCTTCGCCGGCACGTTCGAAGATCCCCTCATGGGTGGCATCATCGACTTCTATTTCGCGGGCTGCGACACGTGGCTGTTCGACGTGGCGGTCAGCGTCAACGACTGGTGCATCGATCGCGACACCGGCGAATTCATCCCCGAACTGGTGCAATCCTGGCTGGCTGCGTACGCTGCCGTGCGCCCGTTCACCGACGCCGAGCGCGAAGTCTGGCCCCAGATGCTGCGCGCGGCCGCCTTGCGTTTCTGGCTGTCCCGGTTGTATGACTTCTTCCTGCCCCGCCCGGCGCAGACGCTCAAGCCGCACGATCCGCGCCACTTCGAAAGAGTGTTGCAAGCGCGCCACCGCTCGGAACTGCCCGTCTTGCCGTAACCGCTACGCCCCCCATAATGGGAACAGCACCCCCTATTTGAGAGACCTCCCCTCTAGAGAGCCATGCAAGCAGCATTTCTACCCGCGACGTCCGGCTGGCTTTGGGTCCGCGACGGATTCCGTCTGTTCCGCAAGCAACCCCTGGCCATGTTCACCTGGGCCATGGCCATCAGCCTGCTCGTCGTCTTCGCTTCCGCAACTCCGCCCATCGGTCCGATGCTCGTCGTGGCCCTGATGCCCATCATCACCCTGATGACGCTGTCCGCGTGCAAGCACGTAGAGGCCGACCGCGTCATGCTGCCGTCCATGTGGGGAAAGCCCCTCAAGCAGCCGGGCGTGTTCCGCAAGCTGTTCCTGATGGGTGTGCTTTATGCCGGCACCTGCCTGCTGATGGGCCTGGCCATCTTCCTGCCCTTCTCCGACGCCATGATGGAAGGCATGCGCATCGCCTCGGTTGAAAAAAGCATGGAGCCGATTCTGTCAGCCATGGCCATGCCGCTGATGCTGTTCGCGATCTGCTACGTGGTGATCGCGGCGCTGTTCTGGCACGCCCCCGTGCTGGTGGCTTGGCACGGTCTGCGCCTGACTCAGGCCTTGTTCTTTTCCGGCATCGCCTGCTGGCGCAACAAGCTACCGTTCCTGGTGTACGGCGTCTGCTGGATCATGGTGTTCCTGTTCATCGACCTGTGCGCCGGGCTGCTGGTTGCCGTCGGATTGTCGCCTCAGTTTGCCGGCACGCTGCAGATCCCGTTCAACATTGCGGCGGGCGGCGTTCTGTACTGCAGCTTCTATCCGGCCTATACCTCCGTGTTCGGCATCAATAACGCCAGCACGCATCTCGACAACGGCAACGGCGCGCAGGCATAGCGCTACCCGCCATGGCGCAAGCGCCCGGCGTAGCTCCAACACCCGGCCGTCCCGGCCGATGAACGCCACGTCGATGGCGTAACGCATGCCGATGGTGTGCACCGCGGCGCAGGGAGTCAGCAGCACGCCCGCCCGCGGCCCCGGCGGGGCCCGCCCCAGCAACCCACGTATCCGTCCCCGCCAGTGCTTCACTGTCAGCAATCGCAGGCGCCCTTCGCGCAATGACATGGCGCGGCTCATTGCACGCTCTGCAGCAGCTGGACCGCAATGGGAAACGCCAGCACGATGAACGTGCACGGAAAGATGCAGCCAATCAAAGGCAGCAGCATCTTCACCGGCGCCTGCATCGCCAGCTGCTCCGCCCGCGTGTGGCGGTCACTGCGGCACTGCGCCGCTTGCGCGCGCAAGACCGGCCCCAGACTGGCCCCAAGCGCCTCCGCCTGCGCCAAGGCCGCCGCCCAATTGCGTGCCAGCGCACTGTTGCTGCGCTCGGCCAACGTCTTGATCGCCGCCGTTCTGGACACCCCTGCCCGCATCTCGGCCAGCGCATCGGCCAGGACGTCGCGCAGCACGCCCGGCGGCCCGCTCTGCGCCGCCAATTGCAGTGCGCCCTGGATGCTCAATCCGGCTTCGACGCACAGCGTCATCATGTCGAACACGAAGGGCAGATCCCGCTCGATGGCGCGGCATCGCTGCGTGCCCAGGCCCTTCAACCACATGACCGGTGCCGTTGCGGCGGCTGCGGCCGCCCCCAGCGACCAGGGCAGCCACGCCAAAGCGCCGGGCGGCGCCAGCGCAAGCGCTCCCGCGGCGGCCATGCTGCCGGCAGCCAGGGCCGCGCTTGCGCACAACGCCGCGATGTGCGCATACCTCACAGCCCGTGGCAACGCCGCCCGTTCTATGGCCCGGTCCAGCCGAAGCCGCCACCGCCAGGCGCACAGCGGGCCCGCCAGCGGCGCCACCGCCGCGATCCAGGGCCATGCGACGCGCCACCACCACGGCATGGCGTGAGCCGGTTCCAGGTCCTCGCTCAGCAATGGACTCAACAGCGGACTCAACAGCACCCAGGCAAGCCAGGCAGTCCCGGCCGCCGTCGCGATCATGCTCAGGTAAAGCCACATCCCCGCCTCCTTTCAGATATCGATCCGCATGATTCGCCGGATCAGCAGCACGCCGGCCGTCTCCAGCACCGCCACAATGGCCAGCACGCCCCATCCCATTGGCGTGTGCCACAACAGCCCCATGATTTCCGGCTCCAGCCGGTCGAGCACCGCCAGCAGCAGCAAGGGCAACGCCCCCACGATCCACGCCTGCAGCCGTCCCTGCGACGTCAGTGCCAGCAGCTTCGCCTGCAACTGAAGGCGGCCACGCAACGTTTGCGCGATGCTTTCCAGGGCTTCCGCCAGATTGCCGCCGGTCTTGGCCGCGATGCGCATTGCCGCCACCACCAGCGAGGTCGAATCGGCCGGCATCCTGACCTGCAGGTTGTCGAGCGCAACGTCCCACGGCACGCCCAGACGCTGTTCGCGCAGCATCAGACCGAACTCCTGGGCGAGCGGCGCGCTGCTCTGGTCAACGACATGGCGCAAACCCGTCGCCATGGCCACGCCGGCCCGCAACGAAGAAGCCAGCATCAACAGCGCCATGGGCAACTGCGCTTCAAAGCGCCGCGCACGCCGGCGCCGCAATCCTTCTACAACCATCCGCGGCACGCGCGAGGCCGGAAGGGCGAACAAGGCCGCCATCAGCGCGCTACCGGTGGCCGCGAACGCAGCGATCGCAGCCGCCAATCCGCAGCCGACAGCGCCCGCCCACAATTGGCGCGGGTCGATGAACAGAAACACTTCGCTCAGCCGCACACCCGCGTCCTGCGTGTAGACCTCGCGGTATCGCCGAAGCGCGGGCGCAAACCAATTCTGCGCGCGCCAAGCCAGCAATCCGGCGCACACCATGGCGGCCGCTGCCGCAAGCCAGATCATGGCAAGCCCTGCGCATAAGAACCGAATTCCGGCGGCTGCCCCGCCAGGTCCGAAAACCATGCGGCATCCAGATGCACGCCCCTATCCGCCCATTCCGGCGCGAATCCTGGCTGCGCACCGCATCCGCGGAACCCCCGGGTTCGGTCAAAGCCAAACAACGCCTGCAGCTGAATGCGGCCGCTCTCCATGCCTGTAACTTCGACGATCGACGTGACGACGCGGCGTCCGTCCGAGAGTCTTGCCTGCTGCACGAGCACATCGACACTTGCGGCAATGTGCTCGCGGACCGCCGATAGCGGGAGGTCCAGCCCCGCCATGAGAATCATGGATTCCAGCCGGGCCAACGCATCCCGCGGAGAATTGGCGTGCAGCGTGGTCAGAGAGCCTTCATGGCCCGTATTCATGGCGGTCAGCATGTCGAACGCCTCGGCCCCCCGGCATTCGCCCACAACGATGCGGTCCGGCCGCATCCGCAACGCATTGCGCACGAGCTCCCGGATGTCGATTCGGCCTCTGCCTTCCTGGTTCGCCGGCCGTGCCTCGAGCGAGACCAAGTGTGCATGGTTCAGCCGCAGCTCTGCCGCGTCCTCGATCGTGACCACGCGCTCGCCGTCGGGAATTTCGTTGGACAGAATGTTCAGCAGCGTCGTCTTGCCAGAGCCGGTACCGCCCGAAACGACCAGGTTCTTGCGCATCCTGACGCATAGGGCCAGAAATCGCGCCATCGGGTCGCTCAGGGCGCCCAGCGCAATCAGGTCGGGCATCTGCGGCCGCCGCTGCGGAAACTTCCGGATGGTCAGGCTCGCGCCCTTCATCGCCACGGGGGGAATGATCGCATGCACCCGCGATCCGTCGGGCAGCCGCGCATCCACCATCGGCGAGCTTTCGTCGATGCGGCGCCCCAGCGGGGTCACGATGCGTTCGATCACCCAGCGCACCGACTGCTCGCTGGTGAACCCGGCCTGTTCGCGCCACAGGCGGCCCGCACGCTCGACGTAGATCTCGTCAAAGCGGTTGACCATGATTTCCGTGATGTCCGGCGCCGCAAGCAACGGCTCCAGCGGCCCGAGGCCCACCGCTTCATCCAGCACCTCTCGGCATAGCGCCGCCTTGTCGGCCTGCGACGGAAGGTCGGCGTCCGTGCCCACGATCTGCATCAGAAGGCGCTCGGCTTCGGCGCGAAGCATGCCGTCGCTCATCCCGGCCACGTCTCGCCGGCGCAGGTCCAGCGCGCTCAGCAGCGCCGCGTGCAGGCGGCGGCGGTCGTGCAGCCGATGCGCGGTGGATGGCGGAGCCGCCGGCGTTGCGCCGACGATGTCATCGCCCATTGAAGATTGCCGGGATTGCGCTGGGCCCTGCGGCGCGGCATCGGTCGCGTCGATGGGGGCCGCGGCGTCGAGCTTTGGCCTGGACACGCGCAGCCGGCAAGGCCCGATAAGGATCTCGTCGTGAGGCAGCACCGGCGCGTGCCGCACGACCCTCAAGCCGTTGACCATCGTGCCCGCCAACGTGCCCAGATCTTCCAGGACGATGATGTCTGATTCGCACTGCAGCCGGGCGTGATGGCGGCCGACTCTCCAGGTGGGAATCCGCAGCCCGCAATCGGCGCCCCTTCCGATCAGCACCGGCGCAGGCAACTTGAGCTGCTGCTGCGCGGCGTCCTCAAAAGTCAGTTCAATGTTCAACATCACGGCCCTCCGGCAACATTGAACTGGCATTCGCCGCACGCGTAACCCATTGCGAACCGGCACCGGCGTAAGGGTCCCACCGAGCCGCGTCGGAAGGCACCGCCGTTCCCAGACGCGGAGGATCAGGAAACGTCGTATCCAGCATCTCGCGGCCGCGCCGAACGCGATCCGCCATGGCGGGCTCACCCTGCGACACGATCTTTGGCGTCACGAAGATCGCCAGCTCGGTCTCGCGGCGTTGGTAGCGCGTGGATGAAAACAACGCGCCCAGGATGGGAATGCTCCGCAAACCCGGCAGGCCGCTGACGTCGGTGCCCTGCTCGCGCGAGAGAAATCCGCCAATCACGAGCGTGTTGCCGGATCGCACATTGAACTCAGTCGACGCGCGTCGTGTCCGCAGCGCCGGGCCGCCCGGAAGGCTTAACGAAGTATCCACCGAGCTGGCCTCCACCTCGATCAGCGAGCGGATGACGCCATTGCGGTCGATCCGGGGTGTGATGTTCAGCGAAACGCCATAGGGCTTGAACAGCGTGGTGGGGTTGCCCCGCGCGTCGGTGGAGGCATAGGGCACCTCCCCGCCCGCGAGGAAAGTGGCGCTGGCGCCGCTTCGCGCAAGAAGCTGGGGTTGCGCAAGCATGACCGCCTCGCCCGTTTGCGCCAGCGCGGCGATACGTGCCGACAGCAAGGCGTTGACCCCGAAGTAACCCGCGGCCGACGAGACCGGTGCCGCCGTCTCGATGATCTGCTCGCCAGGTCGGGTCATGCGGCCACGGGATCCGCCATCCCAGGCCAATCCCGCGTTGACGCCGCCCTGCGTCATGCCATCCCAGCGCACGCCGAACTCGTGCAGCCGCGACGTGGGAATTTCGACCACCTGCACGTCCAGCAGCACCATGCGGTCCCACCCCACCTGTCCCGTGAAATCCACGACATCCGGATACCGGTCAGCCAGGGCCGCGATCCGCGAGCGGTCATCATCCGACAGATCGTCGCCTTCGATCAGGATGCGGCCACCGACGTTCGAACTCCGCGCTCCGGGAATGCGGGAGAGCAGGCTTTGGACTTCGTCGCGCAAGCGCGGCGTTCCAGCGGCAACCACGCGCAACTCGTAGGCCGCAATGCGATCGCGGCCTGCCCAGACATGCACGGACGACACGCCTTCCGCCCGCGCGAACACCACGACCTCGCGCCCTTCGGCCGCCACGGCGCTGACTACCTGGCTATTGCCGATGGCAACCCGCCTCACGCCCGGGTGGGGCAGCACGCGGGTCTCGCCGACTTGCAGCTCCAGCGTCTGCGTGTCGGACCACGCGGGAAGGCAAACCAGGCACAGCACGATGCCCAAGAGGGTTTTCATTCGTGTCATGGATGATCCGCATCGAAACTTGTCTGCGCATCCAGGCGGTCGCCATAAAGAATGGCGACACCAGGCGCGGGCGTGGGTTCAGGGTTCAATCCGATGAGCGAGGCGAGGTCGCTTTGGGCGGCGGGGTTCACAGAAGCTGCGTCATCGCGATGCCTCAGCATCGCAGTCAGCACCCCAGCCTGCCGCGCGGCGATGAATCGCATGGCTTCGTCGGGCGTTGCGGCCAAGGTGATGTTGCCCGCGCCGTCCTCGCCCCCGACTGTCAGGACGTGCATGCGCTGCAGCACCGGCACGGTAAGCTCGCGTTGGCGGTGATTGAAGGTCACGTAGATGTCGATCGCATCGCCCCCCTTCAGCATGTCCGCCAGCCCGCCCAGGTCCATGGCGGCTACCGTGAGGGCGCGCTGGCCCGCCCGAAGCCGCGCCGACAGCGACGGCTGCGGCGCTTCGAGCGTCATGAAGCTTCTCAGCAAGGGTTCGCCATGCGCCACATCGGCGAGAAGCGTGGCGCCAATCACGCTGCCGACCTCAAGCGGATCGACGCTGGCGCCAGGCGCCCAGGGCTGAGGTATCTTGCGCACGGCAAGGTGCACGTCTTCGAGCAGCGTGCCGGCCGGCAAGTCGTAGGCCGCCACCAGACGGCTGACGAGCGGGGTGTGCGCCTCGGCTTCCAGCGCCTGGACACGCTGCTGGACGTGTTCCCGCACGGCCCAGGCGGCAACCAGTCCCGCCAGCACTGCCAATCCATACACACCGGTACGGCGCAGCCGCGCGGCGCCGCGAGATATCCAGAGTTTCATGGCGCCCACCCAAGAGCGCGCAGCCCGCTTCCGCCGTCCACGGAAATCAACCACAGCTTCATCCGCTCGCGTTCGCGCACCCACCAGTGTCCGGCGCCATCATCTTGCCGATCCCATCCCGCCCGCCGCAGGCCGGCATCCAGAAGTTCGGCCAGTTTTTGTGGGGGCACGGCGTACTGCCAGATACGGTCGGAAACCTTGACGCCGGACTCCATCACGGCGACGTCAGATCTGACGCGCGCGCCCTTCGGCAGCCAGCCTGGCAACTGCGCGGTGGGGGCCGCGCGAACACTGACGGCCGACAGGCTGCCGACCGTGCGGTCCGCGCCAGCCCTTTCCATTTGCGCCACCCAACGGTCATTGCCAACGCGGCCGGACAAGATGAGTTGCCCGGGCAGCACGTGCAGATCGGCCAACGCAGGCTGTTGCGCAGTCAGCGCCTTGGCAAAAGCCGACGGGCGTTGCGGCACGTCGAACACCCACACCTGCACCGGCATCCCATGCAGCCACATCCGGTCTGCGATGCGTTCACGCACGGCACCTGCGGGCAGTCGTAGCGCCTCGAGACTGGAGACGCCGGCTGACGCGCCCACGCGCTGAGGCAACAGCATCGATACCCCGCAAAGACCAGCCCCCGCCGCAAGCAAACCAACCCGACGCCACGTGCCGCGCCGCTTGGGAAAAATCCCGACTTGCTTCATCTTTCGTCCTCCGCTCGCTTGCCAAGCCGATCATTGGGCGCCACATCGCCCCAGGCCGAAAGCCAATCCAGCGACATCGGGGGCCGCCCCCAGGGGGCTTCGACCTTGCCGACCTGACGCTGCATCCGCTCAGCCTCGGCCAGCGACATCCGGCTGGCCTGCATCCATCCCGTCGCCGATGCGCCAACACGGCGTTGCGCGTCCGCGTCACCATGCGCATAGCCCGCTCCGCTGGCCACGCTGATGTAACGCGATATCGGCAATCCAAACATGGCGTTCCCTCGCCGCGGCAGCGAACGGGTTTGCACTGAGAGCAACTGCATCGCCGCACCGAACCATTCGTCCTGCAAGGACGCGCCGGCCACGGCCGAGCCGGGCCAGCGTTGGGCGGTGCCGGCCAGATCCATCCCTAACGGCGCACGAAGTGTGGCCACCGGCTGCCCCAACGCCGCCGCCATGACAGCCTGCCTGCTGGCCTGCGAGGTTCGTTGCGCTGAAAACTGCATCGCGCCGATATCTGAGACCGCCCAGAGCAGCACGGCCATGAGCGGCAACATCAGCAGAGCCTCCACCACGGCCTGCCCGCGTTCGTTTGCCACGCGTCTGATCATGGAAGCCTCCCCGCCTGCACGGCTTCCTGGGGCGTGACTGCGGACAGGCGAGCTTGCCAATAGGGCCGAAAGAGTGTGGCCAGTTCCAGCCGGCCGTCGGCGCGCCGTTCCGGCCGCGCAAAGTACGTCTCCGCCGCCGTGCTGACCGTGACGGCGCCTGTCCGACCCAGCGCGGCATAGCCGAACTGCCCGGTTGGCGCAGCGACGGTGCTGTCGGCGTCCGTGGTGGCAACGACTGCGGATTCCAGACTGATCGCCACGGCAAAGCGCAATGGCTCAGCAAGACGCTTCGGCGCGACCTCCAGATAGGCCGGCAACCCGCCCCCCGGCCAGCGCCGCGCCGAGGCCATGGCGTATGAGTTCGCCATGGGATTGGCGGCCCCGTCGAAGATGTTCCACGAAGTGGCGTGTTCCACCCACCGCCAGAAGTCTTCCTGCGAAAAATCCGCGGGCGGATTTTCGATAAATTCCACGTCGTCGGGAGCACGGCTTTTCTCGCCCTGCACGGTTCCCCACCCCATCGCGTATTCACGGAAGTAGCAGCCGATCCAACGGTTCGAGCGCAGCGCGTGATAGGACTGCGTGTCCAACGCGCCCCACTGGCCGTCCGGGCCAAGCCAGGTCGAGCCGCGCCGCCTGAGTTCGTGCCGAAGCCAGGGACACCTTGAGCTGACCGCCCAAGGATTGCGGCGTGTGGCGTTGCGGCGATCCAAAAATCCATAGCGGGCTACCGCGCCTTCGGTTGCAGGACGCAGGCCGGCCTTGCGCGTCGCGGCGTGGCGTTCGGTGTAGCCCGGCCACCCGTCTGTCAACAGACGCAAAGCGAGTGGCGATGCTGCCGGCGCAGTGCCAGGAGTGATCGACCCAGTTGCCGGAAAGTTGGCGGCCAGCACCTCGCGCATTGTGCGATCGCGTGAGGCAGTAAGATCGCCAACGATTTCTCGTGCCGCCGTTTCCAGCACCTGATGCACGACGCGATCGTGTTGCGCGAAAGCCCGGGCCAGCCGGCCTTCGGCATTGGATGGCGCCTGAGCCGTCTGATAGGCCGCCCCGGCATCGGGCCCGAAAAGCATCGCGATGAGACCAGCCGGCGGATTGCCTCGCCGGCGCTGCGATTGCAGCGCGTCGAGGTACTGCGCGGACGCCCCCAACGTCACCAGATGCGCCAAGGCAACCTGATGTGCAATCTGGCTACGGTTGACGTAGGCAATGGCATTGAGCGCACGCGCCTGGACGAGCGCCCCGCTATAGGCCGCCGCGTCGGCGGCGTGGGTGAGGCGGCTTCGTGCCTCGATGGTCTGGCCCAGGTTGTACAGGACCACCAGCGACGCCGCGCCAACGGCCGCAATCACGATACCCAGGACCAGGGCCTGGCCCCGCTGTCGATCTGCGAACATGATTGGACGCGCCCTCAATTCGCGAGCTCGGCATTGCCGGTAAACGACTTGAGCGACCGCGCCTTGGTCTGCGCGGCGGCCTTCTGCGCCGCCTGCTGCGCAGCCTTGGATTGCGTGCTGCCGTCTTCGCCGGCCAGCTCGCGGGCCATCGCCGCGGTCTGCGAACGCACGACTTGCCCGAAGTACTGATAGACCGCGATCGCCGCCACGGCGACCAGCGCCACGACGACGATGTATTCGGTCATGCCTTGGCCCAATTGGCGCTTTCGATGCCCCCACATGCCTGCTCTCCCGTGCAATGAACGTGGAGTCCAGTGTCGCCAGCGGGTGACGGTCGGACAATTCGAGGATGCCGAGACGGACAAATTCGCCCTCGGGCCTTGACGATCCAACCCTGTTTATCGCAAGGGTTTCCCCTATTGCCGGGCCGAAGTGCCAGCAGTAGATTTGAGTTGCCGGGCTGTCTGACACCCATCGCGTGCGAAGCCGGGCAGGAGCGCCTCAGACTCACCTTGAGCTGGGGCGCTCTTCCATTTCGGCTTCCCCCTTACCACTGCACCCGAAAGCCGATCATGCCGCCCACCGAGTGGTTGTCACTCATGTTGTTGGTGGCGCCGGCCAAGCTCAAGTTGCCGTAAACGCCATAGCGCCCCTTGTTCCATTGATAGGTGCCGCCCACGCCAAGCTCGGCCCAAAGCCGCTCGTCCCGGCTCCGGAAAGCCACGCCTCCCACGTTGACGTTGGTGCCATTCATGAACTCGTTGTAGAGATTCGCGATGACGTACACATGGGTTTGGCCCGCTGCGCGCGTTGCGGCGGCGGAGTCGGGTTCGTAATCCAGCGATACGCCGAGGCGTCCGCTGAGACTGTCGCCATCGTCCAGGCGCACTTTTGCGCCGAACGGATCCGTGAAGCTGTTGAAGTCCACGCGAGACCGGACCAGTTGCGCCTGTGGAGTAAGCGACCACCCGTTGGCGATGGGATAGCGATAACCGGTCTCCACCGAGACGGCGACGCCGTTTCCATTGTTGCCCTTCACCTCCCGCCGCCCGATCGTGCGCGACGAGATATCGCTGTCGAACCACATCGCCTGTAACTGTCCGTCCACATAGAACCCGCTGGCGCCGTACCACGTCAGACTCGCGCCAACCCCGGTTCCGGTCGTGTCGATCTTGCCTCGGCCGTACTGAGATCGGATATCAGCCGACGCGCTGCCATGAGACAGATTGACGCCCGCCACCAGCATCGACCCGTCCGCCCGACGGTGCGCCACGACGTCGACCCCGGTTTGCAGCTTCCACAGATCGACATCCCGGCTCGATTTGGTGGCCGACTGGGAGGGAGTGGATGAACTGGTAGAACCCTGGATGCGGGCCCAGCCGCCAAACCTCTCGCCCGAGGCGGGCTGTCCGTCCGACCCCCAATATCGGTTGCCGACGCGTTGCTGCAACGTGGGCAGGGAATTCAGGGCAGCGAGTACCGGGGGGTACTGTTCATAAAGCGGTACGCCGGGTTGATAGCGAGGTCCGACTTCCGGGCTGCCGGGAATCTCCTCCTCCGGCGCACCGGGTTCGGGTTGTGGTTCGGGTTCGGGTTCGGGTTCGGGTTCGGGTTCGGGTTCGGGTTCGGGTCCCGGGCCAGGCTCAGGCTCAGGCTCAGGCTCAGGTTCAGGTTCAGGTTCAGGCTCGGGGGACGTCTCCGGTGCCGTAAATGCGGACACGAGATACCAATTCCCATCAGCCGGCGCTTCGCTCCCACCGCGCCGCAGCGTGTACGCATACGCGCCCGCGATTACGGCTTGCTGGCCGCCTTCGGTCTGATAATCGCCTCTGAGCGTGAACGCGTTAGCGGGCGATGCGCCACCAATCTCAATGACCCGGATACCGTTTACCGTTTGCGCGCCGCCGCCGTTCAGATTGGTGACTTTGACTGCGGTGTTTCCCGCGACGTCTCCCATGACAATCAATTTGTCCGTGGGTGACGCATCACCGCCGAGCGCCGTCTGAAGCTGCAATAGCGAGCCACTGCTGCCCGCGTAGTTTCCTGTGATGGTCAGCGCTCCCATGGACGCGCCGGGCGAGACCGTGCCTGCATTGACGACGCTTCCAACCCGGCCGATCCCCTCCAACGTACCGCCGGCAAGTATCTGCATTGCCGCGCCGGACAGATCGCGGTTGACCTGAAGAATGCCCGTTCCACCAACCTGCGCAACGCCGGAGAAGTCGCGATGATCCGCGTTCAGAATGGTGCGACCGGCCATCGCCTCGATCCGGCCGCCCCCCACCAGTCCGGTATTGGAACCCAGCGCATTGTTGGCGCCATTATTGATTGATGCGTCGAACGCATAGTCGAGCGACGTGTGATTGAAGAGAACCAGACTGTCGCCAGGACCAAATGAAATACGTGAGGTTTGCAGCGAGCCAGGCGCAACCAAAGCGGCCCCCGCGTCGCTCCCGATGACCAGCGTGCCAGTCCCGGGAGCAGCCGTCGCCAAGAGCACTCCGGGCGCGGTGACCTTGCCCCCCTCGGCGACCGTCAACTTGCCCGTCCCTAACGTGCCGATCTGAATGGGCGAGGCGGATACCCATTTTGAATCTGCCCCGCGAACCGTCACCACGCCCGTGCCTTCAAAGAACCCGACAGAACTGGAAGCCGTCGAGACGTAGCCGCCGTCCGCGATAGTCAAGCTGCCGCTGCCGGACATCCCGATATATAACTGCTGCGCGTTGATCCATTGCGAGCCCGCGCCACTGATGGTCACAATACCCATCCCATCGTCAAACTCCCCGATGATGGCGCGCTGACTCTGCACGACGCCGCCACCGGCCACCGTCAACGTCCCCGGCGCAATCCAGCCGACATTCAACACGCTTGCGCTGTTGGCAGACACATCCCATCGCGCGCCTGCACCGGTAACCGTAACCACGCCCGCACCACCTGCAATGCCCCCCAAGTAGGCATCCAAGCTGGAAACCACGCCGCCATTCGAGATGTTCAGCGTACCGGCTCCCGCATCTCCCACTACGAGCTCGCCGTTGACATTCCAGGGAGACGCCTGCGTCCCAGGAACCGTTACGGTCTGCCCACCCTCGATTGTTATCTGAGCGATGGACACACAAGGGACTGCCAGGAGGGAGAGCAGCGACGAGCGAGAAAGCGCGCAGGCGTGCAGAGGGTTGTTTTTCATGAAACTTCCTCCGATCGGGCTTCGGTATCAGTACATGCGAAACATGAGGTAGGCGCACGGATTGCGCCTTAGCGCCCGCAAGGGGGTGCTTTTTGGATTATTGAGGAATAGGCCTTATGAATGAGGGAGTATTACGCGAAGTTACGTTGGCGTAGCCAATCGCGTGGAAGCCAAAAACACGACAGCTGCACGCCATCGGCGCGACAATGCGCAGCACCAACGAAGCCTAGCGCGACCGCGCCTGACCTATAGACGAAAAAAGCCTGCTCAAGGCGGTTAAAATTCAAAGTCGTTCCCAGGCGTTCTGATGATTTCGTGCGCTCGGCTGTTCTCGCGGCAACGAACATTTCCTGATCAATTAATAGTCGCACCCTTGAGTGCGTCGGACATCGTCCTGGAAAGAGGAATGACCAAAGTCGAGCGCTTCCCAGGAGCTGACGGAATACGCGGGCTGGCTTGCCTAGTCGTCCTGTTGACGCATGCGTTTGCCATGTTCTTCGTGACGACGGCCGGCCTTTACCTCGCCGGTACGGGAAAAATCGGCGTTTGGCTGTTCTTTGTCCTGAGCGCGTTCCTTCTCACATACAAGTTCCGGACATCCGGCTTTTCAGCATCCATCCTCGGTTCCTACGCACTCGGCCGGATCCTGCGCATTCTGCCGATGTTCGCCGTCGCAGTTCTCGTGTATTTCGTCCTTGGAACGGCGGGCATAGATTCCGCGCGGGACGTGTGGCTCGCCCTGACGTTTCAGAAAGGGTACGCGCATCTATGGACCATCCCCGTCGAATTCAGCTTCTACGCGTGGCTTCCGCTGGTTGCTGCGCTGCTGATCGCAGCGCGCAAGCACAGCATCGCACTTGTGTCAGTCACCGCCGTTGCTTTGATCGCAGTTCAGCAGACGCTGTGGCCATACTGGCGCACAGATATCAACGCGATAGGAACTCAGTGGTATGCGTCAAGCTTCACCATCGGCTGTTACCTCGCGACGATCATCAACGATGTCCGTGGCCGCATTTCCAACAGGACCTCGAATTTTATCTGCACTGTCGTGACTGCCGGTCTGGTGCTGGGCAGCCCCGGAGCGCGGAATCTCATGTTTGGCGTCCCATACGACACAGCCTTAGCTGACAAATTCGTCTACATCAGCGCAGCATGGGCGCTGTTCATCATCGCCACGATCGATCTCAAGGGCATCTTTGGCCGGTTGGTTAACTCCAAATACATGCGCATGATGGGTGCGTGGAGCTACTCCATTTACCTGTTCCACTGGCTGGTGTTCATGCACCTGCAGACTCGATTTCAGAATAGCGCCTTGGCAATGTTGACGGCCATCGGCATTTCAATCCTGATTGGTGCGGCTGCCTATCGCTATCTGGAAATGCCGGTTGAACGCTTCCGCCATCGTTTGCAGGCGAGGTTCCTCGCCAACGATGACATCCAGCGGACAGAAGGCCTGAAGCGGACGCCGCGTACGTAAAAGCCGGACGGACGCCCTTCCACCATTCGGCGCATCCTGTCGCTCTGCACTGAATGGGGCTGGATCTCAAAGCTGCCCAAGATCACTCAGTTTGAGGAGCCTTATGTGCGCGTTCGATGGGAGACAAGACCCGTAATCACCGCGCTCCACTTTCACGACTTGCGCCATACCTGGGAATCGTGGCATGTCCAGGCTGGCACGCCCCTGATGGTCCTGAAGGAACTGGGCGGCTGCGAACGGATCGAGATGGTCCAGAAGTATGCCCACTTGGCGCCCACACACCTGGCCGCGCACGCGGGAACGGTCACGTTTTGGTCACAGCAGACGCCGGAAACGAAACAGCCGCCATCGCTGGCGGCTGTAGGTGCCTGAATTAACAGGACTTTCTTGGTAGGCCCCCCGAGAGTCGAACTCGGCACCAACGGATTATGAGTCCGCTGCTCTAACCAGGCATGAGCTAGAGGCCCAGGAAATTTACTGCCCTTCCAGGAAGCTCTTCAGCTTGTCGGCCCGGCTGGGGTGACGCAGCTTGCGCAGCGCTTTAGCCTCTATTTGGCGGATGCGCTCACGCGTGACGTCGAACTGCTTGCCCACTTCTTCCAGGGTCTGGTCCGTGCTCATTTCGATGCCGAAACGCATACGCAGGACCTTGGCTTCACGCGGGGTCAGAGAGTCTAGCACTTCCTTGACCACGTCGCGCATGGAACCGTGCAGCGCCGCGTCCGAAGGCGCCAGCGTGGACGTATCTTCGATGAAATCGCCCAGGTGCGAATCGTCGTCGTCACCGATGGGCGTTTCCATGGAGATCGGCTCCTTGGCGATCTTCAGGATCTTGCGGATCTTGTCCTCGGGCATGTCCATCTTCTGCGCCAGGGTCGCGGGATCCGGCTCGGCGCCGGTTTCCTGCAGGATCTGGCGGCTGATGCGGTTCATCTTGTTGATCGTTTCGATCATGTGAACCGGAATACGGATGGTGCGCGCCTGGTCGGCGATGGAACGCGTAATGGCCTGACGGATCCACCACGTTGCGTAGGTCGAGAACTTGTAGCCGCGACGGTATTCGAACTTGTCCACGGCCTTCATCAGGCCGATGTTGCCTTCCTGGATCAGGTCCAGGAACTGCAGGCCACGGTTCGTGTACTTCTTGGCGATCGAGATCACCAGACGCAGGTTGGCCTCGGTCATTTCGCGCTTGGCCTTGCGGGCCTTGGCTTCGCCGGTGGCCATGCGCTTGTTGACGTCCTTCAGGTCCTTCAGCGGCAGCACGACGCGCGTTTGCAGATCGATCAGCTTTTGCTGCAGTTCCTGCACGGCCGGGATCTGGCGCTCCAGGGTTTCGGCGTACGGATGGCCAGCGGCCACTTCGTCGACGACCCACTGCAGGTTCGTTTCGTTGCCGGGGAACACCTTGATGAAGTGCAGGCGCGGCATGCCGGCACGGTCCACACACGTGTGCAGGACGGCGCGCTCGAGCTGACGGACTTCTTCAACCTGGTTGCGCAGCGTGTCGGCCAGCTTTTCCACCATCTTGGCGGTGAAGCGGATGCCCATCAGTTCGTTCTGGATGGATTCCTGGGCGCGCACGTAGATGTCCGACTTGTAGCCGTCCTTCTCGTACGACAGGCGCATCTTGTCGAACTGCTTGTTCACCTCGTCGAACTTGGCCAGCGCCTTGACGCGCAGGTCTTCCAGCTGCTTGCTGGACATGCCGCCAGCGGGGCCGTCGTCGCTTTCGTCTTCGTCCGCGGTGACACCGGCGCCGGCGTATTCTTCGCCGTCTTCCGGATCGACCAGGCCGTCGACGACTTCGTCGATCTGCGCCTGCCCTTCACGCACACGGGTGATGTGGGCCAGGATTTCGTTGATGGTGGTCGGGCAGGCCGAGATGGCCATGACCATGTGCTTCAGGCCGTCTTCGATGCGCTTGGCGATTTCGATTTCGCCTTCGCGGGTCAGCAGCTCGACCGAGCCCATTTCGCGCATATACATGCGGACCGGGTCGGTGGTGCGGCCGAAATCGGAGTCCACGGTGGTGAGCGCGGCTTCGGCTTCGTCTTCGACGTCGTCGTCGTTGGACGCAACCGGCGCGTTCTCGCTCATCAGCAGGGTTTCGGCGTCGGGGGCCTGGTCATAGACCGCGATACCCATGTCGCTGAACGTGCTGATGATGCCGTCGATGGCTTCCGCGTCGACCAGGTCGTCAGGCAGATGGTCGTTGATTTCGCCATACGTCAGGTAGCCGCGGTCCTTGCCCAGCTTGATGAGCTGCTTCAGGCGATTGCGGCGCGCTTCGTATTCTTCCGGCGTGACGGGACCGCGGGCGATCAGATCCTTGGGATCGGCCTTGCCGCGCTTGCCGCCGCGCTTCGGCGGCTTCAGGTCGGGCAGGACTTCGCCTTCGCCGTCCATCGTATCGTCGAAGCCGTCGGAGTCGTTGTTGGCGTTCTTGGCGGGGCGGCCCGGACGGCGGCCGCTGGGCACGGGGCGCGCACTGCCGACCAGGTCGGCAAGCTTGTCTTCGGCCTTCTTGGCGCGGGCCTTCGTCACCTTTTCAGGCTTGTCCGCGGCGACAGCCGTCTTGGCTGCCTTTTTGGCGGCCGTCTTGGCAGCGGGCTTGGCGACCTTCACCGCCGTCTTGGCGGGCGCTTTTTCAGCAGCCATGCTGACGGCGCGCTTGGCCGCCACAGCCTGAGTTTCGGCCGCATCAAGTGCAGAGGAGGATTTGCCGGTGGATTTGGTCATAGTCGCTTCCGTGGTCGTCGCAACCCGTTTGGGCATGTTGCACCGCATAACGCCGCGCCGGGTACGGACCCGGTGCGGCATGGAATACGGGTAAATCTGGTGGATCGGCGGAGTTCACGCGGCTGCGTTGTTCGCAGCACCGGCTCTTGCGAGCCCTTCTGACGCCGTACTTGGTGCTTAACCGTTCTGGCGCAAGACGTGCATGACTCATTCATCGGCGGGTTCCGGACGTTGGGGGGGCTGCCTGCCTATAAATAGGCTTTGCTCGCTTATCGGGCCATTGCCCCAAGCAGCTAGGTATACACAGCACCCGAACCACTAACGCCACGCGGAATGACCGCCGCTGAACTGCTTTTGATCCACCGCTCAGCTATATTAATTAACTATGTAACAATCCTGACGCACGCGTCCCGGTTTTTTGAATCTCAATTACCGGGTGCCCGAGCAGCAAAGCTGCTCTCGTCAAATTGGCACAATTATTATTAGATTCCGGCATCCGAAATAGATTCCGATGCCAAAACTACATTTCTCTTTCCTGCTACTGCTGCATCACTGCTGTCACGGGGCATCACTGCTGTCACGCTATGACAAACAATCAGCCCCATACCGGACTTGAATCTTTGTCGATCATGCAACAGTCGGGGTACAACTGGCAATGGCGGCAAGCCACTAGTGCTGTCTGGTCCATACACGGCCAGTCCATCTACGGCACCCCGCATACGCGGAAAACCTTTGATTTTAGCGTATTTAGCGCAACCCAGCACCTTTCAAGACCGTTATACGGCTAGACAGCTCAAGATAGCGCTTGCGCGCCTCTTCCGAGGCAAGTCCCGCAGCCGCCAGCTTGGCCATTTCGGTTCTCGCCGAATCGAACTCGATTCGCCGCAACGCGTCGTCCCATTCCGTCTGAGGGTCCGGCAAGTCTTCCTGCGCAAGCATGTCTGCCCGCAGCCCTTTCAAGACAGTGGCAAGGTCAGAGTCCGGCTCTGCCGCCTCCAGCAAGGCGCCAACGTGGCGCGCGCCGCTGGATTGCGCCAGCATGATCAGGTCCCTTACCAATCCTAGATGGGGGCCATGGTCGATGACTTCAAGCTGCTGATCGCCCATGGAATCAACCAGCTCGGGATGAGCGAGCAGCAGGCTCAACAGACGCTTGGCCAGGGACGGCATGGTGCGGCGCCCCTCGAAGCCGCCGACGTCGTTGTCGCGGCGGCCTTTCCAGTTGCCCTTGCCACCCTTCCAATCGCCCTTGCCCTTCCAGTCGCCCTTTCCTTTCCAGTCGCTTTTGCCTTTCCATTCCTGCTTGCCGCCGCCAGGTTGCCAACCGCCCGCGCCGCTACCGGGCTCGTCGCCGTGCGAGGCATACTGGCCGTAATCGGAGACATCAGGCTCGTCTGCGGGAATGTCGCTGAAATCATGGTTGCCGTAGTCGTAGCCCATGTCGGGCGGACCGCCGTCATGGCCCGGCTCTCCGCCTGATGCCATTGCCGCTTCGCCCGTGCCCGACGCCGGTCTCGGGCCCGGCGCGAACGGTTTGGCAGGTTGCTGCGCCAGGACCTGCGCCATTTCCTCGGGCGTCAGTTGGACCAGCTTGGCCATTTCCCGTTCGATCTGCACCCGCAGCGCGCATTCGGGAATTGCCGCCAGTAACGGCTTGGCCTCGTGAAGGCAACTGGCGCGGCCCTCGGCTTCGTTCATGTTGTGATGCGACGCCAGCTCGTCCAGAAGAAACCGGGACAGCGCCACGGCATCGCCCAGGCACGCGCGGAACGCTTCGGCGCCCAACTCCCGCACGTACGAATCGGGATCATGCTCGGCCGGAAGGAACAGGAAGCGAATCGCGATATCGTCCCTGAGCACCGGCAGACAGGCCTGCAGCGCGCGCCAGGCAGCACGCCGCCCCGCCTTGTCGCCATCGAAACTGAAGATGACCTTGTCGCTGGACCGCAACAGCTTCTTGACGTGGTCCGGGGTGGTGGCGGTGCCCAGCGTGGCGACCGCATTGGCGATGCCCTGCTGCGCAAGCCCGACGACGTCCATGTAGCCTTCGACGACGATGACCTGGCCTTCCTGGCGGATGGCCAGGCGCGCCTCCCACAGGCCGTAGAGCTCCTGCCCTTTTGAAAACAGGGGCGTCTCGGGCGAATTCAGGTACTTGGGTTCGCCTTTGCCGATGATCCGGCCGCCAAACCCGATGAGACTGCCGCGCGCGTTGCGGATCGGGAACATCACCCGTTCGCGGAAACGATCGTAGCGGCGTCCGTCTTCGGATTCGATGACGAGTCCAGACTCCACCAGCGTGGGGTCTTCGTAGTTGGGAAATACCTGGGACAGGCCGTGGCGGTCCGTGCCGGACCAACCCAATCCAAAATGCGCGGCAATTTCGCCGGTCAGACCGCGCTGCTTCAAATAGCGGACGGCCGCGGGCGAAGCGCGCAACAGTTTCAGGTAATGGGCTTGAGCCGCGTCGAGCACCTGCGTGTGGCGGGACTCCTCGGCCTTGCGGCGCGCGGATTCCTGCTGTTGGCGAGGACTGCGGTTTTCTTCGGGGACCGTCATTCCCGCCGACGCCGCGAGCGTGCGCACGGCGTCGGGGAAACTGGCGCCCGTGTGTTCCATCAGGAAGGTGATGGCACTGCCGTGTGCACCACATCCGAAGCAGTGATAGAACTGCTTGGTGGGGCTGACAGTGAACGACGGGCTTTTTTCGTTATGAAAGGGGCATAGGCCAAGCAAGTTGGCCCCACCCTTTCGCAACTGCACATATCGCCCGACAACGTCGACGACGTCGACTCGGGCGAGCAAATCCTGGATGAATGATTCTGGAATCAATAGATTCGGGAATCAGAAATCAATACAGGCGCGGGGGCAGTTGTTGGCTACGGATGCGCTTGTAGTGGCGCTTCACGGCGGCGGCATGCTTGCGCTTGCGCTCGGCGGTGGGCTTCTCGTAGAACTCGCGCGAGCGCAGTTCGGTGAGCAAACCGGTCTTTTCGATGGTGCGCTTGAAGCGGCGCAGAGCGGCTTCAAACGGTTCGTTTTCCTTCAGTCGAACGATAGGCATAAAGTAATTGGCCTGCTTGTAGGGTAACAAAGTTGATGACAAACCTGGCTTGCCTTTCCAGCAACGCCTTGAAAGCGCAACCCGGGCATGCGTTCACCCGGATTTGAGCTGGCTGTTTCCGTTACCCAAAGACTACCCAGAGAGTAACAAGCCAAGTTCGGTTTAGCGATAACCAGCGATTCTAGCATGGGTAAGGACGGTTTGACTACTGCCAGAGCCCGACTGCGCCCAGCGCCCCGCCCTGCCCCAACTGCGCTCAGCTCTGGGAACCCTTGCGGATCCAGGCTTCCAACTGATGGGGACGCAAGCTGTCGTAGTCTTCGAACGGCTGGTGAATCCAGGGGTTCGTGGGCAGCTTCTCGACGTAGTAGTCGGGCGTTGCCTGGGAATGCCCCTTCCACCACAGCACGGCACTGCGCAATTCGGTGATGTCGGCGAACTGGCTCTTCAGGTGATCGAAGACCTTGTTGAACGTCTTGCCGGTATCAACCATGTCGTCCACCAGCAACACCCGGCCGGACAGCGTGCCGCGGGTGATGGTGATGAACTGGGCGATGTCCATGTCACCTTGCTTGGTGCCGGCCGCCTCGCGATAGCTGCTGGTGGCAAGAATGCCCAGCGGCACATCAAAAATACGCGACATGACGTCGCCCACACGCATACCGCCACGTGCCAGGCACAGAATCTTGTCAAATTTCCAGCCCGATTGGTGCACCTGCAAAGTAAGGCGCTCGATCAAGCGGTTGTAATCGTCCCACGTTACCCACAGGTGGCTATCGTCACTGGTCGGCGTGCTCATAGGCAAGCATCTCCTGCACAAAAATACGAAAAGGCCGCCGCCGGTATGACCGGCGGCGGCCTTGGGAATAATAACCCGATGTCAGCCCTTCAGGGGATGACGCAAAACAATGGTCTCGTTGCGGTCCGGGCCGGTGGACACCAGGTCGATCGGCACACCGCAGACTTCCGCCACGCGCTCAAGGTAGCGGCGCGCCGCGGCGGGCAGCTTGTCGTATTCGGTAATGCCGACGGTGGACTCGCTCCAGCCGGGCAGCTCTTCCAGAACGGGTTGCGCCTGGGCTACGGCATGCGCGCCATAGGGCAGCACGTCGCGGAACTCACCGTTGACACGGTAACCGACGCCCAACTGGATGGTTTCCAGGCCGTCCAACACGTCCAGCTTGGTGATGCACAGGCCGGAAATGCCGTTCAGGCGGACCGAGCGCTTCAGCGCGGCGCCGTCGAACCAGCCGCAGCGGCGCGGGCGGCCCGTGACCGAACCGAATTCCTTGCCGATGGTGGCCAGACGCGTGCCGATCTCGTCGACCAGTTCCGTCGGGAACGGGCCCGAGCCCACGCGCGTGGTGTACGCCTTGGTGATGCCCAGGACGTAATCCAGTTGCTGGGGACCGACGCCGGCGCCAGCCGAGGCCGCACCCGCCACGCAGTTGCTGCTGGTGACGAAGGGGTACGTGCCGTGATCGACGTCCAGCAGCGCGCCTTGCGCACCTTCGAACAGGAGGCGCTTGCCTTCCTGCTGCATGGCGTACAGGTTGCTGGAGACGTCCTTGACCATCGGGGCGATGGCCGGCGCGAGCGCCATGGCCTGATCGCGCACTTCGTTGGCCGAGACGGCTTCAGCGCCCAGGTACTTGGTCAGCACGAAGTTGTGGTAATCCAGCACTTCGGCGAGCTTTTCGTCGAACAGCGCGGGATTGAAGAGGTCTTGCACGCGCAGGGCGCGGCGGGCGACCTTGTCTTCGTAGGCCGGGCCGATGCCGCGGCCGGTCGTGCCGATCTTGCCCTCGCCCTTGCGCGCTTCGCGCGCCTTGTCGATGGCAACGTGGTACGGGAGGATCAGCGGGCAGATCTCGGAGATCTGCAGGCGCGAGCGCACGTCCAGGCCGGCGGCTTCCAGCTCTTCGATTTCCTTGAGCAGGGCCTCCGGGGACAGCACGACGCCATTGCCGATGAAGCAGGTGACACCGGGGTGCATGATGCCCGACGGGATCAGGCGAAGAATCGTCTTCTTGCCATTGATCCACAGCGTATGGCCGGCATTGTGACCGCCTTGGAAGCGGACCACGCCCTGGACGGATTCCGCCAGCCAGTCGACGATCTTGCCCTTGCCCTCGTCACCCCATTGAGTGCCGATTACGACTACGTTCTTGCTCATGATACGAATCAATTTCGAGTTTCTCGGGAAATCCGGAAATCTCCCCGCGGCCCCCTCGTTTCCGAGAGGGAGTTAGTCACAGTGTTTTGACCGTCCAGACGCCATCCTGCAGCGCCAGCTCGCGATCGCAAACGAATTCGTCCTGATCCTGCTCGTGACCGGGCAATACCTGAACGACGATTTCCCCTGACCGGCGCAAGCGGCGAACCGCCTCGGTCAGAGCGGGGGCCTGCCCCCAAGGCGCGCGAACCGCTCGCGCCCTTTCCGCCGGCGGCAACCCCGCCGCCAGCTTGCGTAAATCAAGACTGAAGCCCGTGGCCGGACGTGCGCGGCCAAAGGCGTGGCTGACGTCGTCGTAGCGGCCACCGCTGACCAATGCGTCGTGCCAGCCCTCGGCGTACAGCGCAAACTTGACGCCCGAGTGGTAAGCGTAACCACCGACGTCGGCCAAGTCCACGCTGAACGACACGTTGGGCATGGCGTCGACCACCGCCTGCAGGGCGTCGAGCGCCTGGGCGATGCCCGGCAGCGCCGGCAGGTCGCGGCGGGCGATCTTCAGCACATCCGGACCACCGTACAACGTGGGCAGCAACTGCAGCGCCTTCAGCGTTTCGGGACGAATGCCGGGCGCACGCGCCGCCAGCTCGCCCAGCCCGGGCACATCTTTGTCGCGCATCAGCCGGATGGCGTCCTGCGCCAGCTCAGCCGCCGCCGGGTCCGACTTCAGGATGGCGCGCAGCACGCCGGGGTGACAGAGATCCAGGCGCGGATTGCGAACGCCAGCGATTGCGACCGTTTCCAGCACGAGCTGGATGATTTCGAGGTCGGCTTCGAATCCGGCATGACCGTAGATTTCAGCGCCGATCTGCAGCAGCTCGCGGCTGGACAGCAAGTCCGAGGGACGCGCATGCAACACGTTGCCGCAGTAACACAGGCGGGTAACGCCCGCGCGGTTCAGCAAGTGTGCGTCGATACGCGTGACCTGGGGAGTCATGTCCGCGCGCACGCCCAGCGTGCGGCCCGAAAGCTGGTCGATCAGCTTGCAGGTACGCAGATCCAGATCGCTGCCGGTGCCCGACAGCAATGAATCGATGTACTCGACCAGGGGCGGCGCGACCAGCTCGAACCCGTACGTACGGTAGAGATCGAGAAGTTCGCGGCGCAGTTCCTCGATGCGCCGGGCCTCTGCCGGAAGTACGTCGGCAAGGCTTTCGGGCAGCAGCCAGTTACCCATGAATGTATTTACCTGAATAACGCCAAGTGATGCGTGGGCGTCGCCCAAACGAAAAGCGGCTGAGGGGCGTAAGCCCGCTCAGCCGCTGCGGAATGTTTTCTAGCTTACGCGGTATTGTACATGGTTCAGCGGCGAGCGCCACCCGCGGCCCAGGCGTAGCCGGGCGGCCCGGCCGCGTCCCCGCTAGCGGGCAGGAATCGTCCCGCCAGAAGCAGAAAAGCCTCTCAGGAACCCGAGAGGCTTTTCGTTCGTACTAGCCGCGGTGCATCACTTGGCCGGCACGGTGACCGGCGCCAGGGCGGCGCCCGCCGGATCCTTCATGAACTGGAAGAAGCTGGAGCTGGGGTCCACGACCAGCACGTCGCCCGGCTTCGAGAACGAGGCGCGGTAGGCTTCCAGGCTCTTGTAGTACGTGTAGAAGTCCGGGTTCTTGCCGTAGGCTTCGGCGTAGATGGCTGCCGCGGCAGCATCGCCCTCACCCATGACGCCCTGGGCCTTGGCATACGCCTGGGCCACGATGACCTCGCGCTGGCGGTCGGCTTCGGCGCGGATCTTCTCGCCTTCGGCAGCGCCGATGGAGCGCAGTTCGTTGGCGACGCGAGTACGCTCGGCTTCCATGCGGCGGTAGACCGACTCGGAAATTTCCGGCGCGAACTCGATGCGGCGCAGACGCACGTCAACGATCTGCACGCCCAAAGGCTCAGCACGCTTGGCGACGTTGGTCAGGATTTCCGCCATGATCTTGTCGCGTTCGGTGGAGACCACGTCCCGCACGGTACGCACGTTGACCGACGCGTTCAGGGCGTCGCGGATCTGGGCTTGCAGGCGCTCTTGCGCCGCGCGCTCGTTGCCGCCGAACGTCACGTAGAACAGGCGGGGATCCGCAATGCGCCACTTGACGTAGGAGTCGATCAGCAGGTTCTTCTTTTCGGAAGTCTGGATGCGCTCGGCTTCGTTGGTTTCGATGGTCAGAATGCGCTTGTCGAGCGTGACGACATTCTGGAAAGGCGGCGGCACCTTGAAGTACAGGCCCGGTTCGCTGATGACGCGGCGGACTTCACCCAGCGAGAACACCAAGGCATAGTCGCGCTCGCGCACCACGAAAACGCTGGAGGAAAGGAGGGCCAGCACGATGAGCAGGCCGACCAGGATGGGCATAAGACGATTCATGTTCAGGACTCCTCCGGATTAGCGCGACATACGGTCGCGGGGCAGCGTGTTGCTATTGCTGCTGCCGGAAGGCTGCGGCACCGGCGCGGCCGAACCGCGCGCAGGCTGCTGGACAGGCGTGTTGGACACGGGCGAGCCGGAGCTGCCGATGTTCGACTTGCCTGCATCCTGAGCCGCCAGATGCATGATCTTGTCCAGGGGCAAATACAACATGTTGTTGTTGCTCTTGGTGTCGACCATGACCTTGCTGGCGCGGGTGAAGATGTCCTGCATGCTTTCCAGGTACATGCGCTGGCGCATGACCTGCGGCGACTTCTCGTATTCGCCCAGGATGCTGGTGAAGCGCGACGTATTACCTTGCGCGTCGCCGACGACCTTGGCCTTGTAGCCTTCGGCCTGCTCCGTCATGCGCGACGCCTGACCGCTGGCCAACGGCACGACCTGATTGGCGTACGCCTGGCCTTCGTTGATCTGGCGCTCACGATCCTGACCGGCCTTGACGGCGTCGTCGAACGCGGCCTGCACTTGCTCGGGCGGCTGCACGTTCTGGATGGCGACGGTGCTGACCTGCACGCCCGTCTGGTAACGATCGAGGATCTGCTGCATCAGCGCCTGGACTTGGGAAGCCACCGTCGTACGGCCTTCGTACAGCACGAAGTCCATCGACTGCTTGCCCACGACTTCGCGCATGGCGGTTTCAGATGCCTGGCGCACGGACTCGTCCGGGTCGCGCGTCTTGAAGAGATAGTCGGGCGCGCCGTCCGCACGCAGGCGGTACTGGACGACGAACTGCATATCGACGATGTTCTCGTCCGTCGTGAGCATCAGCGCTTCAGGCAGGACCTTGTTGCGCGCGCCGCCACGGAAACCGACTTCGAACGTGCGCAGTTGCGACACGTTGACGATTTCATGGCTTTGGATGGGATAAGGCATGCGCCACTGGAAACCGGCTTGCGACGTGCTCTTGTACTTGCCGAACTGGGTCACGACCGCGACCTGGCCTTCCTGCACGATGTAGAAGCCGCTGGCCAGCCAGATGCCCGCCGCGACCAGGGCGATGACGCCCAGGCCGATGCGTGTGCCACGCGGGGATGGCGGCGTCATGCCGCCACGGTTGCCGGGACGGTTGTTGCCGCCACCGCCCTTGCGCCCGAACAGGTTCCCGATGCGATTATTGAAATCGCGCCAGACCTCGTCCAGGTCAGGAGGGCCGTCTCCATTGCCTTGGGGCCGCTTAGGCGGCGGCTCGGAGCCATTGTTGTTTCCACGACCCCAGCCGGGGTCATTCAGATTGAAGAGTTTGATAATTCGCGGCATTGTTTCCCACAATCTGTCCGGTCTCCGCAATTGCCCCGCGCAACGCATCCAAACCGGCGCGCTCGGTGGCGCTTACAAATACTCGCGCAATCGTACCATGTGCGTCGCGCTCCACCCGCGGTTCCAGGCCCGCCTGGTCGATCTTGTTGTATACCAGAATGGTGGGAATCGCGGCAGCGCCTATTTCGGCGAGGACCTTGTTCACTTCGAAAATCTGCTCATCCCGCTGCGGGCTGGCCGAGTCCACCACATGCAGGAGCAGATCGGCATGCACGGTTTCTTCTAGTGTGGCCCGGAAGGCGGCGATCAGGTTGTGAGGCAGGTCGCGGATGAAGCCCACGGTGTCTGACACCACCACCGATCCGGCGCCTTCGATCCAGATGCGGCGCGTCGTCGTGTCCAGCGTGGCAAATAGCTGGTCGGCGGCGTAGGCGTCGGCCCGGGTCAGCGCGTTGAACAGCGTCGACTTGCCGGCGTTGGTGTAGCCCACCAGGGAAACCGACAGCGCACCGCCCCGCGCACGGGCGCGCCGCTGGGTAATGCGCTGGCGTTCGACCTTGTCGAGCCGCTCGCGCAGCGTCTTGACCTTCACGCCGATCATCCGGCGGTCCATTTCGAGCTGGGATTCGCCCGGGCCACGCATCCCGATACCGCCGCGCTGGCGCTCCAAGTGACTCCACATCCGCGTGAGGCGTGTGGCCAGATGCTGGAGCTGGGCCAGTTCGACCTGCAGCTTGCCTTCGTGGCTCTTTGCGCGCAGCGCGAAGATGTCCAGGATGAGCGCGACGCGATCCACGACGCGCAGGTTGAAGGCGCGCTCAAGGTTACGTTGCTGGGCGGGAGACAAAGGCTGATCGAAAAGGACGATATCGGCAAGCAGCGCCTGCGCCATCGCGACGCCTTCGTCGGCCTTGCCGGAGCCGATGAAGAACTTGGCGTCGGGGCGATCGCGGCGGGCCGTCAGGGTGCCGACGATTTCGGCGCCCGCGCCCTTGGCCAGCATGGCGAATTCCTCGGCGTGGGCCGTGAAGTCCGGATCACCGAGATCCACACTGATGATCAGAGCGCGCATACATGCACCATATTCGAGCCAAAGCGAAAATGCCCGCCGACGGGAACCGTCTGGCGGGCAATAAAAGGTAAAGCTGGAGCGAGATTACTCAGCAGGGACTTCCACTTGAAAATTGACGGCACGCGCGGGAACGACGGTCGAAATGGCGTGCTTGTAGACCATCTGGGTGACCGTATTGCGCAGCAGCACCACGTATTGGTCGAAGGATTCGATTTGCCCTTGAAGCTTGATGCCGTTCACGAGGTAGATCGACACGGGCACATGATCCTTGCGCAGCGTGTTGAGGAACGGATCTTGCAGAGTTTGCCCTTTATTGCTCATTGGCCAGGCTCCATTTGATTGTTATTGAGTGATGACGCGCTTTTTGTACTGGTGGAGCACGCCGAAACACGTACTCTACAGGGTTTTCCCGGCCCGTGCTACTTGGCCGGGAAGCAAAAATGAGACCAGAGTTTTCCAGCTTAAAAGCCCTTGAAATCACGCCTGCAGGATCTTGTCGAGCGCTTGCAGAAGCATGTCGCATTGGCCTTCGGTACCCACCGTGATGCGCAGGAACTGGTCGATCCGAGCATGACGAAAATGACGCACGATGATGCTGCGTTCACGCAGGGCGGCGGCAAGCGTCGCGGCGTCTTTCGCCGGATGGCGTGCGAACACGAAGTTCGCCGCCGACGGGAGCACCTCGAAGCCTAGCGACTCCAATCCTGCGGTCATGCGCGACCGGGTCTCGATCACGGCATTGCGGGTCTGCTCAAAATACTCCGTATCCTCAAGGGCCGCCACTGCGCCGGCGGATGCAAGCCGATCGATGGGGTAGGAGTTGAAACTGTTCTTTACCCGCTCGAGTCCGTCGATGAGCGCGGCGCTCCCCACGGCAAAGCCCACCCGCAAACCGGCCAGCGAGCGCGACTTGGAAAGCGTCTGCACCACCAGCAGGTTGTCGTACCGCGAGACCAGCGGGATCACCGATTCGGCGCCGAAATCCACGTACGCCTCGTCCACGACGACGACCGTGTCCGGATTACCAGCCACGATGCGTTCGACCTCGGCGGCGCTGAGCGCGCGGCCGGTGGGCGCGTTGGGATTCGGGAAGATGATGGCGCCTGCCTGGCCGTGACGCGCCGGCAGGTAGTCTTCGACGTCGATGCGAAAGTCCGCGGTGAGCGGCATCGTTTCGAACGCGATGCCGTACAGGCCGCAATACACCGGGTAGAAGCTGTAGGTGATGTCAGGAAAACGCAGCGGACGGTCATGCTTGAGCAGCGCAAGGAACGCATGCGCCAGGACCTCGTCGGAACCATTGCCGACGAAAACCT
Organism: Achromobacter spanius; assembly: GCF_002966795.1. GTDB lineage: Bacteria > Pseudomonadota > Gammaproteobacteria > Burkholderiales > Burkholderiaceae_B > Achromobacter > Achromobacter spanius_D. Next base: position 2,027,766 of record NZ_CP023270.1, on the reverse strand, counting down.
GCTGCGGCTGCGCGCCGACAGCGGCGGCGATGGCCTCGCGCAAGCGGTCCGAGGACGGATCCGGATAAAGCTTGAGCGTGTCGTCGCAGGCCGCGCGGATCGCATCGAGCACCTTGGGCGACGGCCCGTAAGGATGCTCGTTGGTGTTCAGCTTGACCAGGTTCTGAAGCTTGGGCTGCTCGCCCGGCACATACGGACTGAGCGTCCCGACAACGGGACTCCAGAAACGGCTCATGGATCAGCTTTCCTGCGTGTAGGGGTTGTGCGAGGACTTGAATTCGATACGCAGCGGCGTGCCGGCCAGGTCGAACGCATTGCGGAAACGCGTTTCGAGATAGCGGCGGTACGAGTCGGGAATCGCGTCCAGTGCATTGCCGTGGATAACGACCAGCGGCGGGTTCTGTCCGCCCTGGTGCGCATAGCGCAGCTTGGGACGGAAGATGCCCTTGCGCGGAGGCTGCTGCTGCTCGACCGCGGCCTGCAGCTCGCGCGTGAGCTTGGGCGTGGACAGCTTGGCAAACGCGGCGGCGTGAGCGGCATTGATGGACTTGAGCAAGGGCTTGATGCCCTGCCCGCGCAGCGCGGAGATCGTGTGCACGCGTGCGAACGACAGAAAGCGCAGTTTGCGGTTGAACTCGCGCTCGATGCGTTCCTTTTCCTCGCCGTCCAGGCCATCCCACTTGTTGACGGCCACGACCACGGCACGGCCGGTTTCCAGCACGAACCCGGCGATGTGCGCGTCTTGCTCGGAGATTTCGGTCTGCGCGTCGAGCATCAGCAGCACGACGTTGCTGGCCTCGATGGCCTGCAAGGTCTTGATGACGGAGAACTTTTCGACGGCCTCGAAGACTTTGCCGCGCTTGCGCAGCCCGGCCGTGTCGATCAGCGTGTAGCGGCGGCCATCGCGGTCGAAATCGATTTCGATGGCGTCGCGCGTCGTGCCAGGCATGTCGAACGCGATGACGCGCTCTTCGCCCATGAACGTATTGATGAGCGTGGACTTGCCCACGTTGGGACGGCCCACGATCGCCAGCTTGATGCGGTGATCGTGTTCGCCTTCTTCGGCCGGTTCTTCTTCGGCGGGCGGTTCGGCCAGATCCTTGAGCGCGAGCTCGATCAGGTCGACGATGCCGTCGCCGTGCGCGGCCGAAATGGGATAGGGCTGACCCAGACCGAGTTCATGGAATTCGGCGATGGCGGGGCCCAGGCCCATGCCTTCAGCCTTGTTCACCGCCAGCAGCACGCGCTGCTGACCGGATTTGCGCAGCAGTTGCGCAATTTCGTGGTCGTGGGCGTTGATGCCCGCGCGGGCATCCACCAGGAACACGACGACGTCCGCCTCGGCGATGGCCTGCCTGGTCTGGCGGGCCATTTCGAGCAGGATGCCGTCCTTGGCCACGGGCTCGAAACCGCCGGTATCGATGGCGATGAACGGGATATCGCCCACCCTGCCCTCGCCGTAGTGGCGATCGCGGGTCAGGCCGGAATAATCGGCCACCAGCGCGGCGCGCGATCGCGTCAGGCGATTGAAAAGGGTCGATTTCCCCACATTGGGGCGGCCGACCAGGGCAACGACAGGCTTGAAAGACACGGTAAAAGGCTTTGTTTTATAAGGTTCAGTTGGTGCCGATCAGGACGAGATTGCCATTGCCCGTCTGGACCAGCACGCCTTGGGGCGTCGTCTGCGGCGGTGACACGACCGCGCCGCCGCCCACCGACAGGCGCGCCATCAGGCTGCCGTCGCTGCGCGACAGGAAATGCACATATCCGTCCAGATCGCCGACAGCCAGCGCGCCCCCCAGCATAGCCGGAGCGGTGAGCTGGCGGTTCTTCAGGGCGGCCTGCTTCCAGAGATTACCGCCATTATCCAGCGCAAACGCGTTGACCACGCTGTTCTGGTCGGCGGAAAAGGCGAAGCGGTCGTCGAGCGAGAGGCCACTGACGCTGGAGAAGTCCTTCGCCCACAGCGGACGGCCACCGGCGGTGACGTCGAAGCAGACAATGCGTCCCTGATAAGCCACGGCGCACAGCAGGTTGCCCGCGATGCGAGGTGCACCCACCACGTCGGTCAGGCGCTCCAGGTCGCCGGCGCCGCGCGGCGTGGCGACGGTGCCTTCCCATTGCACGTTGCCGCTGTTGGACGCAATAGCCAGGAGCTTGCCGCCGGGCAGACCCGTGATGACCAGCCCTTCGGCCAGGACCATTTGCGAGACGCTGCGCAAGGCGAGCGACGGGCCGGGACGCTGCACGCTCCAGACACGTTCGCCGCTGTTGGCGTCGAAAGCCTGGATGCGATAGTCGCCGCTGCGAACGACAACGATACCGTAGCCGACAACCGGCGGGATGGAGACGTCGCTGGTGGCGCGGACCTTCCACTTCACCTTGCCGGTGTCGTCGAAAGCGATGACGTCGCCATTGGGCGACGCCACGGCGGTGGTGGTGCCGTCGCTGCCGGCGCCGGCCGACAGCTTGGTGTCGGCCTTGGCCTTCCAGATGACCCGGCCGCTTTGCAGATCGAACTTGCCGACGGAGCCATCAGGCGTCGCAGCATAGATAGCGTCGCCGAGCACGATCGGCGCGAAGCCCAGGCCGGAGCCGCTGCCAATGGAAGTGGACCAGATCTGGCGCACGGACATGCCGGCCTTGTATTCGGTCAGGGGTGCCGGATCGTAGCGGCCGTCGTCATGGGAAAACATACCGCAACCGCCCAGGGCAAGCAGGCTTGCCAGCAGGACGGCGCCGCGCCACGTACGGCCAGGTGCAAATTTACGCATTACAGTCACGCTCCGCTCAAGGCATCCAGTTTCAGTTGCACAACCTGGGTCAGGGGATTGGCCAGGCCCAGGCCATCAATGGCGCTCTGCCAGGCCGCGCGCGCTTCCTCGCGCTTGCCTTGCGCAGCCAGCACGTCGCCGCGGCGGTCGGCGAACAAGGCGGCAAAGGCGGCCGGCGGATTGTTCAGTTGCGCGAGCGCGGCGTCGTATTGCTTCTGGTCAAGCATCATGCCCGCCAGGCGCAGGCGCGCCACGGCTTGCATGGAGGGGTTCTTGCCTTGGGCAGCCAGCCATTCGAGCTGTTCGCGGGCACCGGCATCATCCTTCTGCGCTTGCAGGGCCTGCGCGGCCACGAGGGCGCCACGTGCGGCGTAGCCGGTGTTGGGATATTTTTCGCGCAGCGTCGAGGCGGCGGTCTTGATGCGCACCGAGGAATCGGCGCCGCCCAGTCGAGCGGCATCTTCCAGCGCTTCGAAGTAACCCATGGCCTGATTGGCCTGGTGCGATTCGTACGCCTTCCAGCCCCACCAGCCGCCCCAAGCCAGGAGCACCACCGTCGTCAGCGCCAGCAGCAGCGTCCCGTAGCGGGCCCACCACGCCTTGATCGCGTCGAGTTTTTCCTGTTCTTCAAGATCGTATGCCATGCCTTAACCCTTGTTGTTCAATGCGTCGGCCAGCTTTGCCAGCGGAACCTGTTGCTGCGCCGCCTCGCCCTGCTCTTCTGCGCGCAGGAACTTGACGCTGGCGGTCTGCGACGCCACTTCGTCGGCGCCAAGGATAACCGCAACGCGGGCGCCACTGGCGTCCGCGCGCTTGAATTGCGACTTGAAGCCCGCCGATCCGGCATGCACGATGACCGACAGGCCCGCGTCGCGCAGGTCTTCGCCGACCCGGGCGGCCAGACGCTGCGCGTCTTCGCCCTGGTGCACGATGTAGACATCGCACTCGGCCGGCGCCGCGATTTCGACGCTTTGTTCCCACAGGTCGAGCAGACGTTCCATGCCGATGGCAAAGCCCACGGCCGGCGCGGTCTTGCCGCCCAACAGTTCGACCAGGCCGTCGTAGCGGCCGCCGCCGCAGACCGTGCCTTGGGAGCCCAGGCGGTCCGTGACCCATTCGAAGACGGTCAGGTTGTAGTAGTCCAGGCCGCGAACCAGCCGCGGGTTCAGGCGGTATTCGATGCCGGCGTCGGAGAGGCGCTGGCACACGCCTTCGAAGTGCGCGCGGGATTCTTCGCCCAGGAAGTCGAACAGGCGCGGCGCGCTGTCAGCCATTTCCTGCATGGCAGGGTTCTTGGTGTCCAGCACGCGCAGCGGATTGCTGTACATGCGGCGCTGGCCGTCCTCGTCCAGGATGTCGCGGTGCTTTTCCAGATGCTGGATCAGGGCGGCGCGGTGCGCGGCGCGTTCGGCCGGCTGGCCCAGCGAATTCAGTTCCAGGCGCACGTCCTTCAGGCCCAGCAGCTTCCAGAGGCGGGCCAGCATGACGATGAGTTCCGCGTCCACATCGGGACCGGCAAAGCCGAGGGCTTCGACGTCGATCTGGTGGAACTGCCGATAGCGGCCGCGCTGCGGGCGCTCGTGGCGGAAAACGGGACCGATGGAGTAGACGCGTTGCGGGCGGTCGTAGAGCAGGTTGTGCTCGATGGAGGCGCGCACGATGCCGGCGGTCATTTCGGGGCGCATGGTCAGCGACTCGCCGTTGAGCGCGTCGGTGAACGTGTACATCTCTTTTTCGACGATGTCGGTGACTTCGCCAATACCGCGCGCGAACAGGCGCGTATGCTCAAGCACCGGCGTACGCACATTGCGATAGCCGTAGCCGCGCAGCCAGCCGCGCACGATTTCCTCGAATTGCTCCCAGCGGGCGCTTGCCCCCGGCAGCAGGTCATTCATGCCGCGTATGGCGGCGACTTTCTGGAAAGCTTGAGTCATCTTGATCATGCCGCGGGCGCGCCCGAGAAGCGCGCCAGTGGCTACACCCTTACTTTAGTGAGAGGCGAGCGCGCCATAACGGCGCGCAACGTATTCTTCAACGATGGCCTGGAACTCTTCGGCGATATGGTCGCCCTTGAGCGTCACCGTGCGCTCGCCGTCGACGAACACCGGCGCGGCCGGCACTTCGCCGGTGCCCGGCAGACTGATGCCGATGTCGGCATGACGGCTTTCGCCCGGCCCATTGACCACACAGCCCATCACCGCGACGTTCATGGATTCGACGCCCGGATACTGCGCGCGCCACACCGGCATCTGCCGGCGCAGGAACGACTGGATGCTGTCGGCCAGTTCCTGGAAGAACGTGCTGCTGGTGCGGCCGCAGCCCGGGCAGGCGACGACCATGGGCGTGAAGGCGCGCAGTCCCATGGTCTGCAGGATTTCCTGCGCGACGATGGCTTCGCGGCTGCGATCGCCGCCCGGTTCAGGCGTGAGCGATATGCGGATGGTGTCGCCGATGCCTTGCTGCATCAGCACGGCAAGCGCGGCGGTCGAGGCCACGATGCCCTTGCTGCCCATGCCGGCCTCGGTCAGGCCCAGATGCAGGGGATAGTCGCAACGGGCGGACAGATCGCGATAGACCGCGATGAGGTCCTGGACATGGCTGACCTTGCACGACAGGATGATGGCGTCGCGCCGCAGGCCGAGTTCTTCGGCGCGCTGGGCATTGCTGATGGCCGAGACGACCAGCGCGTCGCGCATGACGGCCTGCGCTTCCCAGGGCTGGGCGCGCCGGCTGTTTTCGTCCATCTTGCGCGCCATCAGCTCGTGATCCAGGCTGCCCCAGTTGACGCCGATGCGCACCGGCTTGTCGTAGCGGCAGGCGACTTCGATCATTTGCGCGAAGTTGTCGTCGCGGCGCTTACCGCCCCCCATGTTGCCGGGGTTGATGCGGTACTTGGACAGGGCCTGCGCGCATTCCGGAAACTGCGTCAGCAGCTTGTGGCCGTTGTAGTGGAAGTCTCCCACCAGCGGCACGTTGACGCCCATGCGGTCGAGCTGTTCGCGGATGGCGACGACCTCGCGGGCGGCCTCCGGCGTATTCACGGTGATGCGAACGAGCTCGGAGCCGGCCTGCGCCAGCTCCTTGACCTGGATCGCGGTGGCGATGGCGTCCGCGGTGTCGGTGTTGGTCATGGACTGGACCACGACCGGGGCGTCTCCGCCCACCGTCACGACGCGTTCGCCCCACTTGACCGCGACGGAACGCGTGGCGCGGCGCGGCGCGGCCCCCACCGAGGGAGGCGGCGCGTCCTGGCAAGGCAGAGATGAATCTTGCATCGGGTTGAACCGGGTTACTTGGTCGACTTCGGCAGCCAGTCGGCCGGCAGCCACTGCTGCGGCAGCCAACCTTGCCAGAAGGCATACGCCACACCGGCGGCCAGCACCAGCACGATGGCGATCAGCCAGCCCCAGGATGTCGTGGACGAGCGGTCGTCGTCGGCGCTGGACTGGGGGATGGAATGCGCCGAGTGCAGCGAGCTGGGGCTGAGCTTGGCCGGACCGGTGACGCGAGCCTTGGGGTCGAGCGAATCGACGATGGCCTCGGCGTCGGCGCCAAGCAGGCGCGCGTAATTGCGCACGAGGCCGCGCAAGGAAACGCCGGTGGGCAGGTGATCCCACTGTTCGTTTTCAAGGGCTTCGATCTGCTTGGTGGAAAACTTGATGCGGCTGGAGACTTCGTCGAGCGACCAGCCCTTGGACTGGCGCAAACCGCGCAAGGCGGCGCCCACGCTGCCCACCGCACCGGCGGACGAGTCGGAAACTGCAGAAGCGAAATCCTGCGTCATGCGTGCACCTGTTTAATTGGTATGGTCTGGCGCTGTGCGGCATTGCGCTCGGTGATCCGAGTGCGGTCCCGCACCTCTCCGGCCAGCTGGCCGCAAGCCGCATCGATGTCGTCGCCCCGGGTCTTGCGAACCGTGGTGATGATGCCGGCGTCCATGAGACGCTGGGCAAACACCTTCACCCGCGCCGAGGCCGATCGCTTCAGACCGGACGCGGGGAATGGGTTGAACGGGATGAGGTTCAGCTTGCAGCGCACCTGGCGTGCAATGTGGATCAGTTCCTTGGCGTGCTGGTCGGTGTCGTTGATGCCGTCCAGCATGCAGTATTCAAACGTGATGAAGTCGCGCGGGGCGAACGCCAGATAGCGTTCGCAGGCGGCCAGCAACTCCTTCAGCGGGTATTTCTTGTTCAACGGCACGAGCTCGTCGCGCAGCGCGTCGTTGGGCGCGTGCAGCGAGACGGCCAGTGCCACGGGACAGTCTTGCGACAGGCGGTCCATCATGGGGACGACGCCCGAGGTGGACACCGTGACGCGGCGGCGCGACAGGCCGTAAGCGTTGTCGTCCAGCATGAGACGCAGCGCGGGCAGGACCTGATCGTAGTTGAGCAGGGGTTCGCCCATGCCCATCATGACGACGTTGCTGATGACGCGCGTGTCTTCGGTGGCGCGGGCGCTTTCAAGGCGGGCCGTGCCGATGTCGGCCTCCAGCACGCGCTTGGCCCACCACAACTGGCCGATGATTTCGCTGGTCTTCAGGTTGCGGTTGAAGCCCTGGTGCCCGGTCGAGCAGAAGCGGCAGTTCACCACGCAGCCAGCCTGACTGGAAATGCACAGCGTGCCGCGGTCGTCTTCGGGGATGAAGACGGTTTCGATGGCATTGCCCTGCCCCACGTCAAACAGCCACTTGCGGGTGCCGTCGGTCGAGCGCTGCTCGATATTGACGGGCAAGGCCTCGATGCGGCAATGCGACGCAAGCTGGCTGCGGAAATCGCGGGCCAGGTCGGTCATGGCGTCGAACGAATCGGCGCCGCGCTGGTGCATCCAGCGCTGCAACTGGCGGGCACGAAACGGCTTGCCGCCCCACTGCCCGACCAGTTCGGACAGGGCGGAGCCGTCCAGCCCCAGCAGATTGATTCGTTCGACGGATTCCATAACCAGGTAAAACTTAAAGCGCTTTCAACAACTTAAGCCAAAAATTAACGGCTGTGGATGTTGATTTCGGGGAAGAAGAAAGCCACTTCGACAGCGGCCGTTTCCGGAGCGTCGGAGCCGTGAACGGCGTTGGCGTCGATGCTGTCGGCGAAGTCGGCGCGGATGGTGCCGGCGTCAGCCTTCTTGGGGTCCGTGGCGCCCATCAGGTCGCGGTTCTTCTGGATGGCTTCTTCGCCTTCCAGCACTTGCACGAACACGGGACCCGAGATCATGAAGTCGACCAGGTCCTTGAAGAACGGACGGGCGGAGTGCACGGCGTAGAAACGCTCGGCGTCGGCGCGCGACAGTTGGGTCAGGCGGGCGGCAATGACCTTCAGGCCGGCTTGCTCGAAACGGCCGACGATCTGGCCGATGACGTTCTTGGCGACGGCGTCGGGCTTGATGATCGAGAGGGTACGTTGGATGGACATAAAGGACTCCGAAAACTGATTTCTGACGGGTTTCTGATTAATTGCCTGGTGGGGCTCTGTGCTTGTCGATGCCGCCCTTGGATGCCACCCTTCGGTGCCACGTCAAGCGCCATCGCGCCGTTGGCACGCAGGAGGTCCGAAACGAATGGGTGTCTCGGGCCGTCCTGAACCACCGACCAAGACAGGATTCGACACTGCCGACCTGTCGGACGCATCCCGGAATGCCAGCGGGATTCCGGTTGCACGCGAATCCATTGATTCTGCGCGCATTTCCGAAGGAATCCTCAATGAATTCAGGGACTTCTAAAAGGTTTACAGTAACCCGGTATTCTAACACGCTGAGAAGACCGCATTACATCTTAAAATGAGCGGTTTGCTGCCCGCTTCCTACCCGGGCGCCCCTGTCTGCCGGAACTTAGTAATGACTCAAGCTGCTCCCCCGAATGCCGCGCCCATCGCCGGCGAAACCCCGGAACTCTCCAAGAGCTTCGAACCCTCCGAACTGGAATCCCGCTGGTACGCCGAGTGGGACAAGCGCGGCTACTTCGCCGCGGGCCAGCACGTGAAAACGGGGACGGAAAGCCAGCCCTACGTCGTCCAGTTTCCGCCGCCCAACGTGACGGGCACCCTGCACATGGGCCACGCGTTCAACCAGACCATCATGGACGGGCTGGTGCGCTACCACCGGATGTCGGGCGACGACACGGTGTTCATTCCCGGCACCGACCACGCCGGCATCGCCACGCAGATCGTCGTTGAAAGACAGCTCGACGCGCAAAAGGTTTCGCGCCACGACCTGGGCCGCGAGAAATTCGTCGAGAAAGTGTGGGAATGGAAGGAAAAGTCGGGCAGCGCCATTACCGGGCAGGTGCGCCGCCTGGGCGCGTCGGCCGACTGGCCGCGCGAATACTTCACCATGGACGACCGCATGTCGCGCGGCGTGGTGGAAACCTTTGTCCGCCTGCATAAACAGGGACTGATCTATCGCGGCAAGCGGCTGGTCAACTGGGATCCCAAGCTGCTGACGGCCGTTTCCGACCTGGAAGTGCAATCCGAAGAGACCGATGGCCACATGTGGCACATCCTGTATCCGTTCGTCGACGGCCCGCAGACCATCGTCGACAACGAGGGCCAGACGGTCACCCTGCGCGGCATGACCATCGCCACGACCCGTCCGGAAACCATGCTGGCCGACGGCGCGCTGTGCGTGCATCCCGATGACCCCCGCTACAAGCACCTGGTGGGCAAGCAGGTCGAGCTGCCGCTTTGCGACCGCAACATTCCCATCATCGCCGACGACTTCGTCGACCCCGCATTCGGCACGGGCTGCGTGAAGATCACGGGCGCCCACGACTTCAACGACTACGCCTGCGCGATGCGCCACGATCTGCCGCTGATCGTGATCTTCACGCTGGACGCGCACATCAACGAAAACGGTCCTCAGCAGTTCCAGGGCATGGAACGCTACGAGGCTCGCAAGGCCGTCGTCGCGCAGCTGGACGCCGAAGGCTATCTGGTCAAGGTCGAGCCGCACAAGATGATGCAGCCCAAGGGCGACCGCACCGGCGTCGTGCTCGAGCCCATGCTGACCGACCAGTGGTTCGTCGCGATGAGCAAGCCCGCGCCGGAAGGCACGCTGAACCCCGGCAAGAGCATCACCGAGGTTGCGCTGGAAGTCGTGGCCGACGGCCGCATCCAGTTCTATCCGGACAACTGGACCACCATCTACAACCAGTGGTTGAACAACATCCAGGACTGGTGCATTTCGCGCCAGCTCTGGTGGGGCCACCAGATTCCGGCCTGGTACTCGGAAGACGGCCAGGTGTTCGTCGCCCACGACGAAGCCGGCGCGATCGAACAGGCACGCGCCGCCGGCGTCACGGGTCCGCTCACGCGCGATCCCGACGTGCTGGACACCTGGTTCTCGTCGGGTCTGGTGCCCTTCACGACGCTGGGCTGGCCGGAAAACACGCCGGACCTGCAGCGTTACCTGCCCTCCAGCGTCCTGGTGACGGGCTTTGACATCATCTTCTTCTGGGTGGCGCGCATGGTCATGCTGACCACGCACCTGACCGGCCAGATTCCGTTCAAGCACGTCTACGTGCACGGCCTCATCCGCGACGCGGACGGCCAGAAGATGAGCAAGTCCAAGGGCAACACGCTGGACCCGGTGGACCTGATCGACGGCATCGACTTGGACGGTCTGGTGGGCAAGCGCACCTACGGCCTGATGAATCCGAAGCAGGCCGGCGCGATCGAAAAGGCCACGCGCCGCCAGTACCCGGACGGCATCCCCGCCTACGGCACCGACGCGCTGCGCTTCACCATGGCGGCCTACGCCACGCTGGGCCGCAACATCAACTTCGACCTGAAGCGCTGCGAGGGCTACCGCAATTTCTGCAACAAGCTCTGGAACGCCACGCGCTTCGTGCTGATGAACACCGAAGGCCACGACCTGACGGTGGCCGATGCCGGCGAACTGTCCTTCGTGGACCGCTGGATCATCAGCCAGATGCAGACGCTGGAAGCCGACGTCGCGCGCGGTTTTGCCGACTACCGCTTCGACAACATCGCCAACGCGATCTACCGCTACGTGTGGGACGAATACTGCGATTGGTACCTGGAACTGGCCAAGGTGCAGATCCAGACCGGCACGCCGGCCCAGCAGCTTGGCACCCGCCGCACGCTGATCCGCGTTCTGGAATGCGTGCTGCGCCTGGCCCACCCGATCATTCCGTTCATCACGGAAGAACTGTGGCAGAAGGTGTCTGTCGTGGCCGACAAGCGCAAGGAAGGCGCCACCGACAGCGTCAGCGTGCAGCCCTACCCGAAGGCCAATCCGGATGCAGTGGACACTGCCGCCGAAGCCGACGTGGCCGAACTGAAGGCGCAGGTCGAGGCCGTGCGCGCGCTGCGCGGCGAGATGAGCCTGTCGCCCGCCCAGAAGGTGCCGCTGTGCGCCCAGGGCGACGCGCCCATGCTGACGCGCAACGCGCCGTACCTGGCCGCGCTGGCCAAGCTGAGCCAGGTCGACGTGCTGGACGTCCTGCCCGACGCCGGCGCGCCGGTGCAGGTCGTCGGCGGCAGCCGCCTGATGCTGCACGTTGAAATCGACGTGGCCGCCGAACGCGTTCGTCTGGATAAGGAAATCGCGCGCCTGGCCGGCGAAATCACCAAGGCGCAGGGCAAGCTGTCCAACGCCAGCTTCGTCGAGCGCGCCCCCGCCGCGGTCGTCGAACAGGAAAAGGCCCGCATGGCGCAATTCGGTGAGACGCTGCAGAAGGTGCAGGAGCAGCGCGCCAAGCTGGGCGACTGATCCCCGCGCTTCACGTGCAACCCCAGAAACCCCGGACGCCGTTCCGGGGTTTTTGTTTTGGAGGTTTGGCTTTAGGAGTTACGGCGGGAGTCGGGGGGCTGGACTCGCCAGCCTTCAAACCCCGCCGTCCGTCATCCGGTACCAGCTCACCACCGCGTTGACGTACAGCCGGCGCAGCGGGTAAAGCGGAAACGGCACGATCGGCGACAGGGGCACGGGCAACGCATTGGCATCGCCCGTGGCCACGTATTGCGCCATCGCCGCGCCCATGCACGTCTGCAGGCCGACGCCGCGGCCCTGGCAGCCGATGTCCACCAGCAGTCCGGGCTGCGGCTCATGCAGATGCGGCAGATAGTCGCGCGTGACGGCGACCCGGCCGCACCAGCGGAACTCGAAGGGCGTGCCCGCCACCTGCGGAAACATCTTCACCATCACGCGTTCAAGGTGCGCCCAGTCCGACTCGCCCTTGGGTTCGCGAAAGGGGCCGCGGCCGCCCATCAGCAACCGGCCCTGATGATCCAGACGGAAATACAGCAGCAGGTTGCGCGTGTCCGACGTGACATGCCCTTCCGGGAATATGCCCGCACGGATGCGGTCCGGCAGCGGCACGGTCGCCACCTGGAACGTATTGGCGTCGATGATGGACGGCTTGAGTCCGGGCCACAGATCGCCGCCATAGGCATTGGTGCACATCACCACGCGATCGGCGGTGACCGAAGGTCCGCGCGCGGTCGACACCGTCCATTTGCCGCCGTCACGAGCCAAGCCGGTGACGGGCGTGTCGGTGTGCAGCATCGCGCCTGCATTCAACGCGGCGCGCGCCAGACCTCGCGCATAGCTCAACGGTTGCACCGCCCCCGCCCGCCGGTCGACCCATCCGCCCAGGTATTTGTCCGTGCCGATCAGACGCGCGACCTGCGCGCGGTCCAGCGGCTGGGCATCCACGCCCAGCCGTGCCCATTGCGCCGCGCGGCCGTGCGCGATGCGCAGCGCCTGCGGCGTGTGCGCGCCCTGGATCCACCCTGAGCGCACACGCGGCACGTCCATCGCGTGGCGTTCGATCAGGTTAAAGACGGCATCCGCCGTCGCGCCGGCAAACCGGATCAGCCGCTCGCCACGCTCGGGCCCGAACATCGAGATCAGATCATCCGGGTCGTACTTCAATCCGGGAATGACCTGGCCGCCATTGCGGCCTGATCCACCAAAGCCGATCTCGCGCGCTTCCAGCAGCACGACCTTGACGCCGCGCTCGGCCAGATGCAACGCGGTGGACAGGCCGGCGTAGCCGCCGCCGATCACGGCGACGTCTGCCTGCGCCGAGGCGTCGAGCGGCGCGGTTGGCGGCGGCGGCGCCGCGGTGGCCGCCCACAGCGACGGGGAAAGCGGAAACGGCGCTGGCTGCATGGGGCTTCCTTCCTTACATGGGATGCAGCACGCGCCGCAGGAAGTCCTGCGTGCGCGGATGCTGCGGATGATTCAGGACTTCGCGGGCGGCGCCCTGCTCCACCATGACGCCGCCATCGAAGAACATGACGCGGTCGGCGACCTCGCGCGCAAAGCTCATTTCGTGCGTGACGACGACCATCGTCATGCCGGCTTCGGCCAGCTTGCGCATGACGCCAAGCACGTCGCCGACCAGCTCCGGATCGAGCGCCGAGGTGGGCTCGTCAAACAGGATCGCCTTCGGTCTCATCGCCAGCGCGCGCGCGATGGCCACGCGCTGCTGCTGGCCGCCCGACAATTGGTTCGGATGCGCGTGCTCCTTGTCCGCCAGTCCCACGCTGGCCAGCAATTCGCGGCCGCGCTCCACCGCCTGAGCGCGCGGCTCCTTCTTGACGAAAATAGGACCTTCGATCACGTTTTCCAGCGCCGTGCGGTGCGGAAACAGGTTGAAGCGCTGGAACACCATCGCCACCTGCGTGCGGATCGACACGATGGAGGGCGCGTCGCAATCTACGAGCTCGCCGTCCACGGTGATGCGGCCAGCGTTGTAGCGCTCCAGTCCGTTGATGCAGCGCAGGATGGTCGACTTGCCCGAGCCCGACGGGCCCACGACGCACACGACCTCGCCCTGTTCGACCTCGGCGTCGATGCCCTTCAAGACCTCGAGCGGGCCAAAACTCTTTCTTACGCCTTGCAGGCTGATCATTTGGTTGCGCTCCGCTTTTCCAGATGCCGCACCAGCAGGATGAGCGGCACGCACATCACCAGGTACATCAGCGCGACCAGGGTGAACACCGTGGCGTTCTTGAAGGTGGATACGGCGATGAGCTTGCCTTGCAGCGCCAGCTCGGCGACGGTGATGGTGGATGCCTGCGACGAATCCTTCAGCATCATGATCATGATGTTGCCGTACGGCGGCAGGACGATCTTCACGGCCTGCGGCAGCACCACGCGCCGCATCGTCAAGCCCCAGCCCATGCCCATGGCCATCGCCGCCTCGATCTGCCCGCGATCGATCGCCTGGATGCCGGCGCGGAAGTTCTCTGCCTGATAGGCCGAATACGCGATGCCCAGGCCGATGATGGCCGCGTGCACCGCGCTCAGCGACACGCCCATGTCCGGCATCACGAAGTAGATGTAGAAGAGCAGCACGATGATCGGAATGCCGCGCAGCAGATTGACCAGACCCGCGCTAAACCCCGACAAGTACTTGTTGCCCGACACCCGCATCAACGCCCACACCAGGCCCAGCACCGTCGACAGCGCGAGCGAGCCCAGCGTCACCAGGATGGTGAGCTTGGCGCCCTCCAGCAGGATCGGCATGAATTCTGCCGCGTCTTTCAAGAATTCCGTCATGAGTCCACCTACCCCGAGAAGACCGCCCGCGAAGACAGCTTGGGATACCACCCGAGAAGCGCCGCGGATGCGCTGCGTCCGCTGGCGCGCGCGAACGCGCCAGCGGGATGTCGCGAATGCTTGAGCTCAGATTGCCCGGTCGGCATCAGGCGCCGCCCAGGCCCCACTTCTTCAGGATCGCGTCGATGGCGCCGTCGGCCTTCAGCTTGGCCAGCGCCTTGTTGATGCGGTCAAGCAGCTCGGTGTCGTCCTTGCGCGTGGCCAGGCCAAGGCTGCCCATGATCGTCGGCTGATACGACTGCGCCATTTTCAGGTTGGGATAGTTGCCCTGCGACAGGACGTACGCGGCGATGGGATAGTCCATGAAGCCGCCCTGGATCCGGCCGGCGTTGGCGTCGCGCATCATGTCGGGCGGGTTGTCGTAAAGCTTCACTTCCTTGAAGACGCCGCTCTTCTGGATGGGCTCGACAAAGGCGGTGCCGACTTGCACGCCGACCGTCATGCCCTTCATGTCGGCGAACGACTTGTATTCCTTGTTGTCGGTCTTGAGCACCATCAGGCCCTCGCCATAGCGATAGACGGGCTCGGAAAAGCTCACCACCTGCTGGCGCTGGGGCGTGATGAACATCGCCGCCGACACGATGTCGATACGCTTGGACGTCAGCGAGCCGATCAGCGCGGAAAACGCCATGGGCTCGATCTGCACCGAGAAGCCGGCCTCCTTGCCCACCGCTTTCACGATGTCGACCATCACGCCCTCGATGCTGTTGGTTTTGGTATCGAGAAACGTGAACGGGCTGCCGGTGGGCGTGGACCCCACCTTCAGCACCGTCTGGGCTTGGGCGCCCGCCGCCATGGACAATGCTGCGAATACAGAGACAACAAGAGTCTTGAATTTCATGACATATCCTCATCGTGGCAAAGAAGGCCGGGCCGCGCGTGGCGCGCCCGGTGGCGGCACGCTCCCCGCGCGTTCCGCCGCTTGGGTGCTGCGCGCTCAGGGCGCTTGTGGCGTGTCGTCCTCCGCGGCTTGAGTGATGTTGGATATGGCCCAGATGACCTCGGTCGTCTGGGTCCCCGGATTGCACCAGCGGCGCGGCGTGCTGCTGGCGTAGCAAAAGCTGTCGCCGGCTTGCAGGCGGATAACGCGGTCGCCCACCCAGAGTTCGAGCACACCCGTGAGCACCAGGCCGATCTGCTCGCCCTGCCCCGTCACGAACAGTTCGTTGCCGGTCGATCCGCCGGGCGCGATGGAAGCCCGGCACAGGTCCATGCTGCGGCATGCCGCGGGCGTGAACATCTCTTTGCTGATGCCTTTTTCCTTCAGGTCGATGTGGCGGTGCGTGCCCGCGCGGGCCACGCGCCCGTCTTCCTCGCCGCCGGTGTGCTCGGCGTTGCGCAACAGCGAATTGACCGACACGCGAAACTCGCGCGCCAGGAGATGAAGGACTTTGATGGACGCCGAACTCAGCCCTCTTTCAATTTGGCTGAGCAGGCCGAGCGACATGCCGCAGGCCCGGGCGACGTCAGCGAGCGACCGTCCCTGCTGCTTGCGCAACTGGCGCAGTTGCTGACCCAGCCACAGATCGACGGCCGACTCCGGCCGTTCCGCGAGAGCGGGCGACGCGGGCGCTGCACGGGCACGGCGAACGGCGGCGGAGCGGCTCATATGAAAATTTCATGTGCATGTAATTTTCAATACTAAGGAGCCGCAAAAACGCCCACAATCCAGGGACTTCCCTAGCGTAGTGGGCGCGATCGGCGTTGCGGGCCGGCGTGACGATCAGGAGGCGTCGGAGGGATCCGGGTTGGGTTTGCGCGGCCGGCGGCGTCTCGCGTTCTGCTCCGCGGGCAACGGCGTGCCAGCCAACTCGGCCAGATAGCGCTCGTCCAGCTTGCTCAGCCAGCCTTTTGCGCGCGCCGATTCGATGAGCTCGGGCCGGCGGGCGGCGGTCAACGCGAGCGAGCGTTCGCGCCGCCAGCGCGCGATATTGGCATGGTGCCCGCTCAGCAGGGGCGCCGGCACCGCTTCGCCGTCATAGACTTCTGGGCGCGTGTAGTGCGGGCTGTCCAGCAGGCCGGACAAGGTGTCATTGAAGGAATCCTGCAGGGCGGAATCCCCGTCGTTGAGCACCCCGGGCAATAGACGCACGGCGGCATCGATCACGGCAAGCGCCGCAATTTCACCCCCGGAGAGGACGAAGTCGCCCAGCGAGATCTCTTGCGTGACACAGCGATCAATGAAGCGCTGGTCCACGCCTTCGTAACGGCCGCAAATGAGAATGAGGCCATCGCTGGCGGCCAACGCTTCGGCGCCGGCCTGGTCATAACGCCGGCCGACCGGCGCAAGCAGCGCCACCGGAGCAGGACCCAGGCCCTGTTCGGCGCGCGCCTGCTGGGCGGCGTTGACGGCGGCTTCCAGCGGACCCGGCATCATCACCATGCCGGGGCCGCCGCCATAGGGGCGGTCGTCCACCGTACGGTGGACGTCATGCGTGAAATCGCGCGGATTCCAGGCGTGAAGCTGCCACCGGCCCTGGGCATGAGCCCGGCCGGTGACGCCGAGGTCGCGCACCACCCCGAACATTTCGGGAAATAGCGTAACGACGTCGATACGCATCAAAAATCCGCGGGCCAGTCGCTGTCGATGCGGCGGGCGGCCAGATCAACGGCGTGGATGTGCGCGCGTACGAACGGAACAAGCATTTCGGCGGGTCGGCCCTTGGCGTCCAGGACGGGCTCGGCGCTTTCGCCCTCGCCCTTCTGCAGCAGGACCTTCAACACGGCGTGAGCACCGTTATCAAGGACCTCGCTGACCACGCCAATTCGCGTGGGTTCGCCGTTGGCGCTGGTATACAGCGCGCAACCAATGAGATCGACCCAGTAGTATTCGTCTTCCTCGGGCGCGGGAAATGATCCACGCGGCGCTTGCACGGTATGTCCGCGCAAGGCTTCGGCCTGATCGCGATCCGTAATGCCCTGCAGTTGCGCCACCACGGTGGCTCCCTGCGAACGGGATTGCAAGATCTTGAATGCGACAGGCGCAGACGCGACAGCGCCCCGCGCCAATTCAGGCACAGGGCGAGTCAACCACCATTGAGACGCTGAGAGCAGCACTTCGGCGTTGGCCGAATGCGGCTGCACTTTAACCCAGCCTTTCACACCGTAGGCTGCAGTAATGCGGCCCAGCTCGACCAAATCCGTAGGCGCCGCGTTGGAGGTTGCGGCATCAGGCATTTATCGTGCTCTTTATCAGGCTTGGATAGCGATGAAGCAGCCAGGAATTTCCGCTTTCAAGCGCGAGGCTTTCAGCGTCGAAAAACCAGCTGCTTCAGAATTCAACTAAGGATGTGCGTCGCGGGCAATTAGGCCGCGGCGGAAACCTTGGCCGAGTATTCCTTGACCAGACGCTCGACGGCGGGCGACAGTTGCGCGCCGGTGCCGGTCCAGTACTGCACGCGATCCAGCGCAATGCGCAGGTTTTCCGTGCCTTCGCTAGCCACGGGGTTGTAAAAACCCACGCGCTCGATAAAACGGCCGTCGCGACGGTTACGCGAATCGGTGGCCACCAGGTTGTAGAACGGACGCTTCTTGGACCCACCGCGGGCCAGGCGAATCACCACCATAGGTAATCCCTTGAATTAGTTGTGAAAAACGGGAAATTCTAGCACTGAAAGGAGCCTGCTGGCAAATGCGAGTGCCGAAGAATCTGTGATGCGGTGCGATTTGTATCCCAAAACACCACATCCGGGTATTCTACAAGCACGAGCCCAGCCCTGCTGCGGCTCGATCTGTAGGTGGCCTGGTCGTCGTCGCGTTCGCATTTGTGCGCGCTTGTGCCGGTGTCTTCGCCTGCGGCCTTCCCCCGTTGTCATGCGTTTGAGCAGTTGGTGCGTCTGAAGAGCAATCTGATTGGAGCGATCGGATTTCATGTCGACCCGCGCAAAACTCTACGCCCTGGCCTTGCTGGCCGCTTGGAAGCGACAGCCTTCCCCTGATACCCCGCTTTTGCCGCGAACCCCTGGAAGATCCTGGCGGCTTTGTTGCGTCCCTGCCTGACTCCGCTTTTTCCCCACAAAAAGTCCTTTAACTGGAGTGTGCACACCATGAAGAACCAAAAATCAGTCTTCGCACCCGTCGCGCGCCTGGCTGTAGCGGGATTGCTGGCGGGCGCGCTGGCCTTGCCCACGGATGCGCCCGCACGGGTCATTGGCGCGGCGCTGACGACGGCCTCCGGGCAGGTGGCAGCGGTTGATCAGGCCAACCGGACCATCACACTGCGCGGCGCCGACGGCAATACCATGGAGATCGTGGCCGGACCGGACATCCGCAATTTCAATCAGATCAAGCCCGGCGACACGTTGACGCTGGACTACTACGAGTCGGTGGCCGTGGACGTGCGCCCCGCGGGCTCCGGCGCGCCTGAAGTCGTCACCGAGACCGCCGCGACCCGGTCGGCCAAGGGAGCGATGCCAGGCGGCGCGGTTGGCCGCCAGACCACGATCACGGCCGAGATCTGGCATATCAACCGGAGCGCGAACCTGGTGATCCTGAAGGGCCCCCAGGGCGGCAGGCGCACCATCCAGGTCAGGGATCCGGCCCTGCGCCAGAAGCTTCAACAATTGAAGGAAGGCGATCTGGTGGACTTCACGATCACGCAGGCCGTCGCCGCGGCCATCCACCGCTAGGCGCAACGACACGCCAAGAAAAAAGGCCCGCTGCATGAGCGGGCCTTGTGACTGGGTCTACTGCGTGGGGCGAACGCCGGGCGGGCTAGCGCCGGCGCAGAAAATGCACGCAGCGTCCGTCGGCCTCTTGCTGCGCAACGAGCGCATTGCCGGTCTGGCGCGCAAACGCCTGAAAATCGCGGATTGCGTTGCGGTCGGTGGTGATGACACGCACCACCTGCCCGCTTTCCATCTGTGCAAGCGCCTTCTTGGCCCTCAGGATGGGCAAAGGACACGTCAGGCCGCTGGCATCGACGTCTTGGTCAAACACCGGCGACTCGGCGCCGGCATCAAGACGGGAATCGGCATCGCTCATCAGAGGCGCTCGTCCACCCACTTCTGCACGCCTGCAATGGCGGCGGGCAACGCGGCGATATCCGTGCCGCCACCCATGGCCATGTCAGGACGGCCACCGCCCTTGCCGCCCACCTGGCTGGCGACAAAGCCCACCAGATCGCCGGCCTTGATGCGGTCGGTCAGGTCGGCGGTGACGCCACCGACCACGCTGATCTTGCCATCGGCCGAGCCGGTAGCCAGCAGCACGACGGCAGGCTTCAGGCGATCCTTCAGGTTGTCGACCATGCCGCGCAGCGCCTTGGGATCGACGTCGCCAATGCTGGCCGCAAGAACCTTGATGCCCTTGACGTCGACCGCGGCGCTGGAAGCCAGATCATTGCCGGCGCTGGCCGCAAGCTTGTTGCGCGACTGCTCAAGTTCCTTTTCGAGCGCCTTGACCTGGTCCTGCACCTGCGCAATGCGCGCCGGCAGATCGGCGGGCGTGCTGCGCAGCATGCCGGCGACCTGGGCCAACAAGGCGTTCTGGTTCTGCACCCAGGCCAGCGCATTGTCGCCAGTGATGGCTTCAATGCGGCGCACGCCTGCGGCCACGCCGCCTTCGGACACGATCTTGAACAGGCCGATGTCGCCGGTGCGGGTGACGTGCGTGCCGCCGCAGAGTTCGCGCGAGAAACCGATGTCGAGCACGCGCACGGTATCGCCGTATTTTTCGCCGAACAGCGCCATGGCGCCGCCCTTGACCGCATCGTCGTAGCCCATGACCTGGGCGACGGTGGGATGGTTGGCCAGGACTTCGGCGTTGACGATGGCTTCGACGCGGGCGATCTGCTCTGCCGTCAGCGGCGCATCCTGCGCAAAGTCGAAACGGGTCTTGTCGGGATCAACCAGCGAGCCGCGCTGCTGCACGTGCGCGCCCAACACTTGGCGCAGCGCCTTGTGCATCAGGTGAGTGGCCGAGTGGTTGCGCACCGTGCGGGCACGGCGAACGGCGTCCACGCGGGCCAGCAGGGTGTCGCCGACGGCCAGCGAGCCGGATTCCAGCGTGCCGTGATGACCGAAGACGCCAGCCTGGATCTTGAGGGTGTCAGCGACGGCAAAACGCACGCCATCGGCTTCGAGCAGGCCGGTGTCGCCCACCTGACCACCCGACTCCGCATAGAACGGAGTGGCGTCCAGTACGACGACAGCGCCCTGACCGGCTTTGACTTCCTGCACTTGCGTGCCGTCCACGTACAGGGCCGTGACCTTGACGTTGTCCAGCTCAAGCTTTTCGTAGCCTTCGAAGCGCGTTTCGGCGCCTTCGTAGCTGAGGCCTTCGGCCATCTTGAACTTGCCGGCGCCGCGGGCCTGGTCGCGCTGGCGCTCCATGGCGACGTTGTAGCCGGCCATGTCGACGTCGACTTCGCGTTCGCGGCAGATGTCGGCCGTGAGGTCGACGGGGAAGCCGTAGGTGTCATAGAGCGTGAACAGCGTGGTGCCGTCCAGCACGCCGCCCTTGGGCACGTTGGCCAAGGCGGTGTCGAGGATGCGCATGCCGTGTTCGAGGGTTTCGCCGAAGCGCTCTTCTTCCTGCTTGAGGACCTGGGCCACGCGGTCGGCCACGGCGGCCAGTTCCGGATAGGCCTCGCCCATTTCGGCGACGAGATCCGGCACCAGGCGGTGGAAGAACGGTTTGGTCTGGCCCAGCTTGTAGCCATGACGCAGCGCGCGGCGCACGATGCGGCGCAGCACGTAGCCGCGGCCTTCGTTGCTGGGGATCACGCCGTCGACGATGAGGAACGAGCAGGCGCGGATGTGGTCGGCGATGACCTTGAGCGAGTTGTCTTCCAGGTCCTTGATGCCGGTTTCGCGCGCGGCGGCGGCGATCAGGTGCTGGAAGAGATCGATTTCGTAGTTGGAATGCACGCCCTGCAGGACGGCGGCGATGCGTTCCAGACCCATGCCGGTATCGACACAGGGACGCGGCAGGCGCGGCATGTTGCCTTCGGCGTCGCGTTCGAACTGCATGAACACCAGGTTCCAGATTTCGATGTAGCGGTCGCCGTCTTCTTCGGGGGATCCCGGCGGGCCGCCCCAGATCTCGGGACCGTGGTCAAAGAAGATTTCGGAGCACGGACCGCAGGGGCCGGTGTCCGCCATCTGCCAGAAGTTGTCGGACGCATAGCGCGCGCCCTTGTTGTCGCCGATGCGGATGATGCGCTCGGCCGGCACGCCAACTTCCTTGGCCCAGATGTCGTAGGCTTCGTCGTCTTCCTGGTAGACCGTCACCCAGAGCTTTTCCGCCGGCAGCTTGTAGACCTGCGTCAGCAGCTCCCAGGCGTACTGGATGGCGTCGCGCTTGAAGTAGTCGCCAAAGCTGAAATTGCCCAGCATTTCGAAGAACGTGTGGTGGCGGGCGGTGTAGCCCACGTTCTCCAGGTCGTTGTGCTTGCCCCCGGCGCGCACGCTGCGCTGCGACGAGGTGGCACGCGTGTACGACCGCGATTCCTTGCCCGTGAAGACGTCCTTGAACTGGACCATGCCCGAATTGGTGAAGAGCAGGGTCGGATCGTTGCCCGGGACGAGCGACGACGAGGGAACAATGGTGTGTCCCTTGGACTTGAAGAATTGCAGGAACTGCTGGCGAATCTCGGAGGATTTCATCGTGGATGAAGCAGAATTTAGGGCGAATCGCCAATTATAGAGGGTTGGCGGGAATACGCGGGATATGGGCGAAATGCGGGCAGGATGGCCATCAGCGGACGCAAACGAAGCCAGTGGTCCAGCCCTCGGTTTCCGTCCATTTGCCGCCGGCGGACACGACGACTTCGGCGTAGCCGGGCGGGCAGGAACACTGGCCCGTGCGAGGATTGGCCGTGGACACGCCCGTGTAATGGAAGCAGCCGAATGGAGAGTTGGTGCTGTAGGCGCCCCCAAACCCTCCGCTCGCCTGCATCCAGATGCCGGATTCGCAGGAAAGCAGCTGACCGGCGGCCGACGTGGCCAGCGTTCCCCCTGAGACGCCGCAGGCATGGCCAGGAATTTCCCGAGCCCCAACGGTGACGTAACCACCCGCGTCCACGTTGCCCGCGACAGAGAGCTTGCCTTGCAGATCCGGATCGCGGGTGTCGCGCATCTTCACAAAGCCGCTCATGTCAGGCTGCCCGGCGCCGGCGCCCGCCCACAGGGCAAGCGTGCCGGGTGGATATGCGGGTGTGTCGGCCGCCAAGGGGTTGGGAAACGCATAGGCGGCGCCGCGCAGTTGGGAAGGCGCTTGCGGCCACACGGCCCCGCCATAGCCGTCCGCGGACGCAATAACCGACGCCATGGCAACCTCATCCGTCAATTGCGTCCCTTTTTTCAACAACGGCTTGTCGGCAGCGACGACGCCGTCGATCCGGCAAGGCTCGTCGGGACAGGTCTGGCTACGCAGGAGCCGAATGACCGCGCCAAACCCCAGTGCCGACCGGTCGGGAAAGTCCGCTGGCAGGTGGCCCTGAACGCGAAGCTCGGAAAGCGTGGGCCGCAGGGCATCGCCGAACAGCGGCTGTCCCTGGCTGTCCCGAGGAGGATCCCCCTTGGTCAGCGCCTCCGAATGCCGGGACAGCACATCCGTCACCGCCAGTCGGATCTGCGTCAGCCAAACGCCCGATGCGCGGGCCGCGGACGCCTCGATGGCGTGGACGACTTCGTTGGACGCCCAGATGGCAACGGCAGTGGTGATGGCCAACGCCAGGGCCATTCCGATGAGCGAAAAGCCGGCATGCCGCAGACGGACAGCGGGTGGACGACGATGGTAAGCCCGGACGCTCCGGTTGCTGAGGATCGCGGTCATCTGGCGGTGAAAACGAAAGTGTTCACGTCGCCCTGGCTGCACTGCGCCTGGGCCTGCGCGGCGCGGTACGGGGTCGCGGGGTTCGTGATCGAATCCTTGACGACCTTGGCGCCGCTGCTGCCGCTGATGGAGATGATTTCCGACACCCGCTGCAGGACGGACGCGAGGGCCGGGCAGGCTGCGTGGCTGACACTGGTGAGGGTCAGCGTGAATGCGGAGCCCATGCCCGCACCGTCGACGGATGCGGCTTCGACCTGGACCACGCCGCTGCCACCGGTGCCGGAACCGCCCAGCCCATGGGCCACGCTTGCCGCGGCGCCCGTGCCCTGCACCGAGAGCACCGAGGAGTCGCGCAGCGCGTTGGCCAGCGCGGCGGTGTCCAGTCCCGTGTAAGGCGTCACGCCGCCGCCTTGTGCGTTGATCTTCATGCTGGCGATGAACCGCTGCAGTTCTTCGCCCACCTTGGGTACCTTGTTCTCGATGATGTAACCGCCGATGGCGGGGATGCCGACGATGGCGATAAGCAGGACGATGGCCGTGACGATGGACACCTCCATTAACGAAAACCCGCGCTGATTCCCACCAAAGGATCGAGACAGACTGAGTGCTTTCATGAATATCCTCATTGATTAAAGTGCGCGGCGAACCGCGCCGTTGCCGCCAACCTGCGGTCCCCTACTGGCTGGCATAGAAATTTGTCAGCGCCTGGCGCAGCTCGTCTATTACTGCGTAATGCCACAGCGTGACGCCCAGCACCGTGGACAAGGACACGATCAGCAAGGACCAGCGCAGCACGATCGCCTGGCGCCGCACACGCGCCAGCAGGCGGACCTCGACGCGCTGGCGCACGCGCGCCAGGCCTGGCTCGACCCCGAGCGCGTCCATCAGGTCCGCCATGTACCACCACGTCTGGGAATCCAGCAGTCCGGTGCCAAAGATTTCCGCGCCGCTGGCGCCCCCGTCGATGCGGCTCAGCATGTCCTGCAGGTGCGAGAGCAGCCAGGGCGAGGCGTCGCGAGCCTGCACGGACAGCGCGCGGCGCAAGCGCGTATCAGCCCCGCCGTGCTGCCTGATGAGCACGGCCAGCAGCGACAGAAAGCGGATGGCCTGGAAATCGCGGTACAGCCGCCAGAGCAGCCACCGGTCCAGCACGGCGCGAAGATCGCCCGTGTAGTGCGCCAGCGACCAGAGGGCGAGCATGAGCGCGCCGAATATCAGGACGACCCACAGCGCAAGCCACTGCTTCAGGCCACCCGCCAACGCAAATAACCCGCGCGTGAGCGGCGCGTAGTCTTCGGCAGGCACGGCCTGGAATACCTGCTGTAACCGTGGCACGCTGAAAAATGGGATGGCGCACAGCAACGCGAAGGCCACGATGGCGGCAACCACACCCGTGGCGGCCGCCGACAGCAATTCCGCCCAGGCCTCGGACGCGAGCCTGACGGCGCGCGCCAGATCGCGCAACGCCGCGGCCAGGTCGCCGCCCTCTTCTTGCACGCAACTGAGCAGCAGGCATTCGTTGTGCGGCAGCGTGTCGGACCAGGCAACGCCCAGGTCGCCGCCGGCGCCCAGATACGCGGCGGCCCAGTGCTGGCAGAGGCGCCCGCGAACTGTGTCCGGCCCGTACCGGCTGGCGTCGTCCTCGAAGATGTCGCGCAGGCTCTTTCGCCCTTGGGTGCCTTCGACGACATCGGCCAGGTATTCGTAGTAATCCGCGCGCTGCGGGCGAAAACGCAGCGCGTCCAGCCGCAGCCGGTGCACGCCAACAGACCGCGGAGACCCGCGCGAAAAGCGCGGCGCGAGATCAGCCATGGTGCGCTCGGCCGGACATGGTCGCGCCCGTCTGCGTGGCCGACGCGGCCAGCAACGACGGAATTTGCGACGACGGGGTTTGCGACGACGGGGCCGGCGCCGTGCGCATGTTCGGTACGACAGGCAGTTCGAACCGGCGCAACAGTGTGCGTGGATCGATTTCGCCGAGATGGGCTCGGTATAGCGCGCAATCGAGCGCCCGCGCGCTGCGGGTGGCGGCCTCTCTCCAGGCGCTACCCGTGGCAGGCTGGAACTGTTGCTTCAGTCCGTGGTTATCGCGCTGCCGTACTTGCTCGAGAAAACCTTGCGCGCGATCGGGCTCAATCATTTCGGCGGCGACACTGCGACCCGCGGTTCCGTTGAGTTCCGGCATGTGGTCGCGCCGGCACACGGGACAGCCGGCTTCGTTTCGGACCCTGAGCGATTCGGGGTGCAGATCGAAGGCGTCTTGCAAGCCGCGAATCCAGCCGCGCCAATCCCATGCTTGCGCATGCCGCGCGTACGAGTCCGACCACAGGCTGTCGACGGGCAGCGCGCAGCCGGGGCACAGGCGAGGCAACAGCGTCTGATAAATGAGCAGCTTCAGGATGCCGGGCGACGCGAGAAATTCGCGCGACACCCCGATCGCGTCGGAAGCCAGCCGCTCGGGAATCATCACGGCAGATCCAGCGTGCGTGGTGGCGTACAGACTGACGCCCGAACTGGCGAGATCCATGAACGCGCGGCCGGTCTGCGTGTCGCGGACCTCGCCGATCAGCAGGTCGTTCATTGCCGAGCGCTTGATGGTCTTGAGCTTGGCGTCCAGCGTGGGCCACGCCGCGTCCGCCAGCGCACCCGTCAGCGTGTTCTGCAGCGCGTTGCCAATGTGGTATTCCACCGGGTCTTCAAGCGTGATGACCTTGCGCGTGGGCGCGATGCCGCGCATCAGCGCGGCGATGGTGGTGGACTTGCCCGATCCAACCACGCCCGCCAGTACGATGGCCCCGCCCTCGCGCTCACGCGCCCGCAACAGGGTCTCGGCCTGTCCGGGTAAGTATCCCAACGCCAGAAGGTCGCCGTTGACGGTTGCATCCAGCCGCAGGATCCGCAGGCACACGGAAGGCCCTGCGTCCGCGGCCAGCGAGGCCCAGCGCAGCACGACGGGCGCGGCGTCCACCGTCAGCGAAATACGTCCCTGCTGCTCGAGCGCCGGATCGAACACGGCGCCGTTGCCGCCACGCACGTCCATCCATGCCACGGCCAGGACCTCTAGCAACGTGGCGCTGGACAGGCCTGCGAAACGATCAGAGCCGACGTATTCGCCGTGGATGGTGTAACGGATGTCGCCGACGTCGCGCCGCTGGTCCACGTTGATATGAACATCGCTGGCGCCCTGCACCACGCCCCAGCGGACGATGTCGAGAAACAGCGCGGCCAGCGCCGAAACGCGCTCGGCGGGGTTGGATCTTGCCGTGCGTCCCGGGCCGGGCGCCGTGTACTGACCGCGCGCGATCATCAGCAGGAGCGGCGCCGGAACGACATATCGCGCGGGGCACGCCATGCGGTAGCCGGCCGCCTTGACCATGCGTTCGACCTCGTCGATCTGGTCGCCGACGGTGTATTCCTTGACGGCGAAGATCGCGGCCTCGCCGCCTTCGAGCAGGACCGGGCACAAGCGTCCGGCCAACGCCGCCAGGTCGAACTGGCGGCCCAGCGCGCGCACGAAGCCTGGATCCATGCCCGCGATGTCTTCGGGCGTATGCAGCGCGGGTGGGCGAGCGGGCGCGCCCGCGATGGGCAGGGTCTGCGTCGTCATGGGTGGGCGCCCCCGGCATCCAGGCACGCGGTCCGGTCGCGGCCTTCGCGGTGCAGGCGCACGCAGGCGCCGTCGACGGCCACCAGGCGATAGGGTGCGGCCAGGGCGCCTCCTGCCACGGGATCGGCGCGGCCCGCCCGGTAGCGCTGCAACGTGCCATTGACCACGACGTCCACGTTCAAGCTGCGCGCCGTGCCGAATATCGCAGTCACGCGGATGTCGTCCGCCGCGCGCCCGGCGGGCGGCATCGTGGCGCCCTTCCCTTCGCCAACCGCGCAAAGGCCCGGCACCCGGCAGTCGGACAACGCGGCGGCCGCATCCGCGCGCAGCAACGTGCGCACGGTCTCCACGTCCGGCCAAGGTTGCGGCGCGGACGCCTGATCGGCGGGCTGGGCATGGCTTGCCGATATTGCCGCGGCGCTCAGTGCGATACCGGCAAGCATTCGTCCGGCCGCGCGCCGGCGCAGGATGCAAAGCTCATTCCCGTTCATAAAGTTCTCCCTGCAATTCGGCAACAAGCGCACTGGCGACGAGACTGGGCCGCGGCTGCGACTGCACGTTCACCACGAGACGCGACCAACGGGCCGCGGATACCGGCCCCGGCATCAACGCCATGGAGCGCAATGGCCCATGCAAGATCAGGCTGCGCCGCCGGATGACGGGCATGCTTACCCCCACGGGATTGGTCAGCAAGTCCGTCGCCTGCCCAAGCGACGCCGGATGGGTCGCAGGCTGACGCGGCATGTGCGGCATGAGCGGCACGGAAGGCGATAGCGCGACGGAAGCGAATGCCGCGCGCAGCCCTTGCAGTCCGCCAGCCACCCGCGTGTCGACGTGCAGCGACGAAGGCAACGTGATGTCGGCCACCCGGATTGGAGCGGCACCCACGCGCCACGCCAGTGTGGCTTCCTCGAGCGGCTTGAACGACACCTGCCAACCGGTTGGTAGCAACGCATGCAGGCCGTGGTTGGTGGCCAGCGGGTGAACCCTGGCATACACGGCCGCGCAGTCCCATTGCTGTGGTCCGGCATCGCAATGCGCGCGGCGCAAGGCCCAGCCTTGCACCTGCACCGGCAACGCGGCCACGCTGGCGAGCAGGCGCGTCAACGCCGTCGGCGGATGGACGGTTGTTGCGCGCAGCATTCGCTCGTACGCATCGGCCATCGGGTCCCGAGCCGCAACCGGCGCCGGCGGCGCAGCGGGTTTGCGCGATAAAGCGCTGACGCCGGCGTTCCAGAGCGACGGCGCCACGGCGGCAAGCCCGACGCAGGCCAGAAAGAGGCGCAGTGCGGCGGGCAACTCCGCCCAGCGCGAAGGTAGTGGGGTTAGCGCGGCGCCGGCATCCACGGCCTGCGCCAATGCCGGCCACACCTGATCCGGGGCCTGTTCCGTCAAGGACGGACGCTGCGCGATCAGCGCCCGCTGTTCCTGCAGCGCGTCGTCAAGCGAACCGAATACCCGGTCGGCCTGCGACAGGACCGCACCGCCCTGTGCGGCGACAAGCCAAAAACGCCCGTCCGGCAGACGAACGAGGCTATGACCGCCCTCGGGGTACAGCAAGGCAAACAATTGCGCGGCCGATTGCGGCGGCGTAGGTGCCGAAGCGCCGGCGCGGCGCGTGAGCCGCCCACGCCCGATTCCGGAGCGCGCGCGCCCATAGCCCGCGACCATCGCGGGTGATCCGCCCACCACGTAATGCGTGGCCCGCAAACGTCGACCGCGTGATCGCGCGAGCTGGGGGACGTTGGAACCAATGAGCGCAAACCAGCGCAGGCCAAACGCCAGCGTTCGTTCGGCGCCGGGGCATTCGATCAGCAAGAGTTGAGGAGCCCGGTTCACGATCAGTACCCTTCCTCGACCTGGGCCGTCACGAGGATCAGCGTCGTGTGGCGTTCGGTGGCGGCTCTATCCAGGCCACCCGAAAGCAGCGGCAGTCCGGGCGCCAGACGTTGGCGATCGTGCTGGTCCTGCGTGCGGTCAAAGCCCGCCACGATCATGGGCTGTCCCGGCCGCAGCTCGATCTGCTGCACGGTGCCGCTGCCATCGACCGTGATCTGCTGCACCTGGACCTGATTGGCGCTTTCGCCGAAGGTGATTGTTTTCAGAGGCTGCGCGACGGCGTTGTCGTACGCGATGGAAAGCAGGATCTGCCCGTCTTCCTGGATGTCCGGCACCAGCGTGAGGAACGAGCCGACGGTTTCTTCTTTCTGGCTGATGGAGACCGCGGGCAGCGAACCGTTCGCACCGGTGGCTGTCATGCCGGGCATGGCCGCGCTTTGCACGCGGTCGATGTAGGAGAACGTGGTCCTGACGGCGTGCGAGACCGGCCGGCGGTTCAAGGTCAGGACCGGAATCTTGCTGTGCCGCACGACCGCGCCCATGGCGCTGAGCGCGGACACGATGGCTTGCGATCCCTGAAATGGCCCCGCGCCCGACGCGGCTTGAAGCAGCCCCGCGCCGGTGGCCGGCACACCGGGCACGGCCATCCGCGCCGTGGCGCCCGCCGCCGCATAGAGGGCATTCCAGTCAAGGCCGCCCGCGGCTTCCGAGTTGGCGATGAGCGTGATTTCCTCGAAAAGCAGGCGAACGCGGCGGGTCAACGCCTTGTTCTCGCGTTCCAGATAGCGTGCGACCCGGTCCAGGGCGTCGGGCGTATCGGTGATCACCAGCGCGGCGGCGCCCTCCACCGGCTCAGCAATGACGCCGGATCGTGTGAGGAAAGGCAGGACGTTTGCACGCAGGATGGCCAGCGCGTTGTGCTCGCCCGCGGACAGCGTCGTGTTGGAGGTGCTTTCGAAGCCCTCGCCTTCCGCGCTGCCGGCGCGGCCAAGCCGCACGTCCACCTTGCTGGCGAGCGTCAGGGCGCGCAGATCGAAGACGCGGGTTTCGGTGCGGTAGAACTCGAGCGCATTGTGTTCGTAGCGCCAGTGCACGGAAAAGCGCGCGGCCAGCGCGTCCAGCAGATCGGCGAGCGGCTGCGGATCCGCGCGCACCTCGATGCGCGCCGGCGCGGCAAGGGCCACTGCGCCGCTAACGGCCAGGCGCGGCAGGAATTGGTCGTGGGCAAGCAGCGCGTCGGGGCGCACCCGCACGGCGATGCCGGTGGCGGCGGTCAGGCGCTGGGCAAGCGTGGGAAGGTCCGCATCATCGGCCAGCATGAGCGTGGTTTTGACGTTCTCACGCAATGCGGGGGGCAGCACGACCTCGCGTGCGAGCGGCTGTGGCTTGCCCGCCAGCCAGGGCGTGGAGACTTCCTGGGCAGCTATGCGCGCCTGGCGGTCGGACAAACCTTTGGCATAGGCCTGATGGCGGGCGGCGGCGTCGGCATGGCGGCCGCTGGCCGCGCGGCGCATGTCCGAGACCTGCTCGGACACCGAGCAGCCAGCGATGGTGCACGAGAGCGCAGCGCAGGCAAGCGTTCTAAAAGTTGGAGCGCGCGTGGCGCAAGCAAACAGGCGAAGTGTCATGCCGCGGCTCCTTTGGGAGTGGCCGCGCGAGAGCACGATTGCGCAATCGGCACGACGCGCAGGACGCGATTGCCGTAGAAACACGGTTGCAAGGGTCGGTCGGCCAGTTCGGTGGCGCCGAGCAGGCCGCGCACCGCCGTCTTGAAGTCGCCGGAGAATTCGGCCGTGGCGGCCAGCGGGATATCGACGTCCACCGCCCAATGCTGCGGTTGGAACGTCCAGCCGGCGGTGTCGGCCCAGCGGGCCAGGACGGCGCGCAGCGTGGCGTCGGGCGGCGCGGCACGGAACGGGGCGGCCTGCACGGCAATGCGCGTGTCGGCGGACGCGGCGCCCGCGGGCGTGGCGGGCGCCGCGGCATGACGGTCCGGCGCTTCTGCGCCGGCCAGCGCGCCCGCTTCCGAGCGCATAGCCGTGTCAGCGACGAGCCTGGTGTGTGCGGTGACATCCGCCCGCGGGGGTTGCGATGCGTCCACGTCCGCCGCCGAGGCCTGCTCCGGTCGCGAGACGGATTGGGTAAAGTGCGCCGGACCACCAGGCGCAACATGCGTGCGCTGCGCCCGAGCGGTCAGCCTGCCGCCGCGAAAGCTCAGCGCTTTCCATGCGCCGGCAACCACCACATAAGGATCGCGCCGCACGTAAGGCAACGGGTGTTCACCGCCATCGCCTGCACCGAAGATGGCCGGCAACGGCTGGCCCGGCAGAAACTGCAGCCAGGTCTCGCGCCCGTCGTCGAAGACCTGCAGCGGCGCGACGGCGGGATCGCCGGATAGCTGCCAGTCGAAGCGGAACCCGTGCGAAGGCGGGTTGGCCGCCTGCCAGGAGGATGCGCCCGGGCTGGGGCCCGACCACGTGCATGCGCCAAGGCAAGACAGCCCGGCCGCCAGAAAGAAGATTCGTACCATGCCTCACCGCGAACAAAGCGCGCATCGGAAGCGACACGCTTGAACGGCATGGTGGCCGAGCGCCGATGGCGCCGCCAGACTGGCATGTACGCACGGACGGATTCATCCACCCTGTGCGCAACGACTCAAAAAAACAAAAAAGCCCGGTCCGAAGACCAGGCTTTTTACTGCCGCGCGGCGCTGCAGAAGTGCGCCGCTATGGGGTGCGATCAGCGCTGCGTGGCGATCGTGCGCGCCTGCGCGGCGGCGTTGTTCAGCGCGGAAACGGGCGGCACCTTGCCATCGAAGGCATCGGTGAGTTCCTTGTTCAGCACGGGCTCGATACGCTCGTAGTTGGCCATGCGGAAACCGCGGCTGTTCTGGACGGGCTTGGCACTCATCGAGGCGACAACGGCCTGCGCGCCCGGGATCTTGCTGTAGAACGACACGTCCGAGGCACGGAAGGCGGCCTCAGTCAGCGGCAGGTAACCCGTGCGCTGATGCCATTCGGCGGCGACCACCGGCTTGGACAGCCACGCCAGGAACTGCGCGGTGGCCTTTTCCTGGGCCTGCGGATGGCCTTCGAGGGCCCACAGCGCCGAACCGCTGACAAAGGGCTTGCCGCCTTCCTTGGTGGCTTGCTCGTAGTAAGGCAGCGGCGAGACGCCGAAGGACAGCGACTTGGTGGCGAGGAACTGGCCGAACGCACCCGAATTGGCCGTCAGCACGGCGCACTCGCCCTTGGCGAACAGCTTGTCGGAGGCGTTGTCGCCGGAATACGCCGTGAACAGCAGCGAGCGCTTCCAGCTGACCATCAGCGAGATATGGCGCATGTACAGCGTGTCGAACTGCATGGCGGGCGCGGCGGACTTCTTGGTGACCGCATCCAGGCCGTTGTTGTTGCTGGTGAACTGCTGGTTGTTGATCGGGGCCAGGTTCTCGAGGTGGACCGCGACCTGATCGCTGGACGCGTAGGGGCAGTCGATATCGGCCACGTCGCGCAGCTTCAGAAGTTCGGCCTGCAGCGCGGTCCAGGTGCGTGCGGGCTTGTTGGGATCGAGACCGGCCTTCTTGTAGGCGGCGGTGTTGTAGAACATCACCGGCACTTCGGCCATCCACGGGAAGGCCAGCAGGCGGCCCTTGCTGTCGCGGGTGAAGCTGCTGGTGGCCGGCACGAACCAGTTCAGGTCCTTGATCGGATACTTGGCCAGCAGTTCGTAGAGCGGCAGCACGGCTTTGTGCTGGGCCACAACTTCAGGCGAGTGGTTATCGGACAGTTGCAGCAGGTTCGGGCCCTTCTTGGCCTTGACCGCGGACACTGCCTCTTGCTGCAGGGCGGTCGGCGACGCGAAGCCGCGCAGCGTCACTTTGACGTCGTCCTGTTCCTTGTTGTATTGCTTGGCGAGCTTTTCGAACTCGGCCTTGTTTGCATCTGTCAGGGTGTGCCAGACCTGGATCTCGACGGGTGCGGCGTTTGCCACGCCGGCCATCGCCATCGCGGCGCCAAACACCCATGCACGCCGGCTGGCGAACATCGCGCGGGCAACGCCCGCCAATTGCAGTTTCTTCATAGGTTCACAGACCAAGAAAAGGGAATTCCGGTTCTGGCCGCCGTCCACTGAGCAGATCGGCCAATGCCCGGCCCGAGCCAACACCCATCGTCCAGCCAAGCGTACCGTGTCCGGTATTGATATACAAATTCGGGATACGGCTGCGGCCGATGATGGGCACGTTCGAGGGAGTGGACGGGCGCAGGCCCGACCAATAGCTGACGCGCTCGAAATCGAGCGCGTCGGGAAAGAGTTCTTTGGCGAGGCGGGTCAGGGCCTCGCAACGGCCGGTGTTCAGGCTACGCGAATAGCCGGATAGTTCCGCCGTGCCCGCCATGCGCAGACGGTCGCCCAGCCGCGAGAAGACGATTTTGTGGCTGCTGTCGGTGAGGCTGACGGTGGGGGTCGCACCCGGATTCAGCACCGGGAACGTGGCCGAATAGCCCTTTGCCGGATACACGTTGCACGGAATGCCGAGGGGACGCAGCATCGCGGGGCTGAAGCTGCCCATGGCGACGACATAGGCGTCGGCCGACAGCGTGGCATAGCGGCCGTCGGGCTGGATGAGTTCGATGCCTGTGACTGCGCCGCCCTGCGTCAGGAGCCGGGTCGCACGCGTGTTGTATTGGAATTCGACGCCTGCGCGCGCGCAATGTTCGGCCAGCGCGACGGTAAAGAGGTGCACGTCCCCGCTTTCGTCTTCGGGCGTGTAATCGCCACCCACGATCGTGGCGCGATGCGGCGCCAGCGCGGGCTCGATGGCGATGACTTCGTCAGCGTTCACGACGCGGCGCTCGACGCCGAAGTCGCGCATCAGACCAGCGGCGCGCTGCGAGTTTTCGAATTCGTGGGGATCGCGGTAGAAATTCAGGATGCCGCGTTCAAGGTGGTCGTACTGGATGCCGAGCTCGGCGCGCATGCCGCGCAGCGTGGCGCGGCTGTATTCGGCCATGCGCACCATGGCCCGGATGTTGGGAGCCAGACGGCCGGGCAGGCATTCGCGCAGGAATGCCAGACCCCACATCCACTGCCGCCAGTCGAGCTGCGGACGGAACAATAGCGGCGCGTCGTCGCGGAACATCCACTTGAGCAGCTTCATCGGCGCCTGGGGATTGGCCCAGGGCTCGGCGTAGGAGACGGAAATCTGCGCGCCATTGGCGAGGCTGGTTTCCTGGGCGGGACCGGTGCAGCGGTCTATGACCACGACGTCATGACCCGCCTGGCTGAGCCACCAAGCGCTGGAGATGCCGATAATGCCGCTACCCAATACCGCTACTTTCATGCCCGCATCGCTCCTTGCATGCCGGTTGCGTGGGCGGACCCGATGTCCGCGTGCCCCGGCAGGCCGCTGCCAAAGCAGTTTACCTTGCCGTTTTGCAGCCGCCTAAGTAATAAAAAAACATATTACTTAAGACCCGGCCTTCGCCAGATCGGCCTCGGACGTGAAGGCGTCCGCGTAGAACTCTTCCGGCGGCAGACCGTTCTGCGCGCTGAACTCGCGGCGGGCCGCATCGACCATCAGCGGGGTGCCGCAGGCATAGACCTGGTGCCCGGAAAGGTCCGCGATGTCGTGCATCACGGCTTCGTGGACAAAGCCGGTGCGGCCAGTCCAGTTGTCTTCCTGCAGCGAGTTGGACACGACCGGCACGTAGCTGAAGTTGGGAAGCTGCGAGGACCAGGACTGCGCCAGCGCGTCCATGTAGAGGTCCTGCGGACGGCGGCCGCCCCAATACAGCACGACGGGCCGGTCGATGTTCTTGTGGATCATGTGTTCGACGATCGCCTTGACCGGCGCGAAGCCCGTGCCGCTGGCCAGCAGAACGATCGGCTTGTCGCTGTCTTCGCGCAGGAAGAACGATCCGAAGGGCCCTTCCAGGCGCAGGATCTCGCGTTCCTTCATCTGCGTGTCGCCGGCGCCGAACACGTGATCGGTGAACAGGCCGCCGGGCATGTGCCGGATGTGCAATTCCAGTGGGCTGCCGGTGTGCGGTGCGCCGGCCATCGAATAGCTGCGGCGGCGGCCGTCCTTCAGGATGATTTCGACGTACTGGCCGGCGTAATAGCGGAACTGCTCGGAGGCCGGCAGTTGCAGCTTCAGGACCGTGACGTCCGGCGCCACGCGCTCCAGGGTCTGGACACGCGACGGCAGCTTGCGAATCTGGATGTCGCTGGCCAGCCGGACCTCGGTGGATTCGACCACGA
Source organism: Achromobacter spanius (assembly GCF_002966795.1). GTDB lineage: Bacteria > Pseudomonadota > Gammaproteobacteria > Burkholderiales > Burkholderiaceae_B > Achromobacter > Achromobacter spanius_D. Next base: position 1,992,927 of record NZ_CP023270.1, on the reverse strand, counting down.
GGTCGGATTCCGGCCGGGCCTGGCAGAACAGCGTGTAGCCGTCGGCCAGTTCTTCCGGCGACAGGATCTGCGCGGGATATTGGCCGGCGTCGAACTCCCCGGACACCACTTTGCCCTTGCAGGTGGAGCACGCGCCGTTGCGACAGCTGTAAGGCAGCACGATGCCCGCCGCCAGCGCGGCGTCGAGCACGGTCTGGCCGGGCTCGACCGGGAATTGATGCTTGCTGGGTTGGATGATGACCTGGAAGCTCATGATGAAACGATTCAGAGGCGACGAAGCGCTATCCGGCGATGCCAGGATGGCGCTCCGCCCGGCCCGGCGTCATGCCGGGAACTTGCGGATTTCCTTGACGCGGTTGGCGTCGTCCACCAGCACCACCTGGGGCTTGTGCGTGGCCGAGTCTTCTTCGGACATCGGACCGTACGTGCAGATGATGAGCAGGTCGCCCACCTGGGCCCGGCGTGCGGCCGCGCCGTTCAGCGAGATGGCGCCGCTGCCGCGTGCGGCCTTGATGATGTAGGTGTCGAAGCGTTCACCGTTCGTCACGTTGTAGAGTTCGATGCGTTCGAACTCGCGCATGCCGGCAGCGTCGAGGAGGTCTTCGTCGATGCCGCAAGAGCCTTCGTAGTGAAGGTCGGCTTCGGTGACCGTGACGCGGTGCAGCTTTGCCCGCAGCATGATGCGTTGCATAAGGAATTTCCTGGTTTCGCGGCCCGGACCGCGAAGTGTTGCAAGGTTGATGCCCGGCATCCGGATTTGCCGTCGAAAGCCGGTATTCTATAATTTTTGCCGCAACGGGACGGCCCGTTGCTGCGCACCGTCAACGGCTGGCGCGTTTTCCGGGGACGACCCCATTTATGCCGGCACCCCGCCGGCAACGCAATCTTGGGAGTCGTGAATGACCTGGATCATCCTGGTTCTGGCTGGCCTGTTTGAAATCGTCTGGGCCGTTGGCCTGAAATACACCCACGGATTCACCCGGCTGTGGCCGTCCGTAGGCACCGTGGCCGGCATGCTGGTCAGCTTCTGGTTGCTGGCGCTGGCCATGAAAACCCTGCCGCTGGGCACCGCCTACGCCGTGTGGGTGGGCATCGGCACGATCGGCGCCTTCGTGGCCGGCATCGTGCTGTTCGGGGAATCGGCGAGCTGGCTGCGCATCGCCAGCGTCGCGCTGATTGTGCTGGGTCTGGTTGGCCTGAAGCTGTCCTCGCCATAAAGCACAAGCTCCGCCGGGCGTGAGGCATGGGGTCCACGCTGGAACCCCGGCTGGAACCCCGGCCCGTCCGGGCGGCGCGTCAGAAATCCAGTTCGATCTCGACCGCGTCGCCCACCTTGAGCCGCGCCCCCGCCGGCGCATCCAGAATGGCGTTCTGGCCGAACACCACGCCGATGTCCAGATTGCGGTAACCCGCCAGCGTGCGGCCCGGTTCCTCGTACTGTTTGGCCGTGCGCTGGTCGATGTCGGGAATCGAGCAACGCGTGCACGGCTTGACGAAGGCCATTCGCACCCCGGCCGCCGAAATCATGGCGGTGTGGTCTTCTTCGAAGGCTTCCCATTCGCCGTCGACCACAATATTGGGACGGAAGCGGTCCATGGGCACGGGGTCGGCGCCCTTGGCCTGCAGCCGGGCATTCAGGTCGTCCAGCGACGCCTGGTTGGCAATCAGTAGCGGAAAACCATCGGCAAACCCGAAGCAGTGCTCGCCCACGAAGGCGTCGGCCAGGTCCGGGTGCGCATCAACCCAGCGCGACACCCAGTCGGGCTTGGCGTCGCGGCGCGCCGCGGCGTCCACCTTGAGCAGGCCGCACGGCGTCTGCAGGAACTGGGTCAGCCACTGGGCGGCGGCCTCGCTTTCGCGCCGGGCCGTGGTGGTGTCGGCCCAGACGCCGACCGTGAGGGCCTCCCCTTGCAGACCCGATCCGTCCAGGGCGACGTCCAAATCCGGCATGCCGGGCGCCGACAGCCGCAGCGCGTCCTGCGTGAGCGCCGTGCGGATGAGCGCCATGGCGGGCCATTGCCGCTGCGTCATGAACTGGCCCGCGGCGTCCACCACCATCCAGCGCCGGTCATGGGCGAGGCCCGCGCGGTCGATGGGCGATTCAGTCAGGTCGATGCCCGCACAGGATTTGACGGGATAGATATGCAGGCTGAGGATGCGGGCGGACATGGCGGCGGTGGCTCAACGAGTGGCGAATGCCGCAGAGAATACAAGAAATGCGGCGCGCCGGACCGCCCGAAAGAGACAAAAAAAGCCCGGGACTAGCCCGGGCCAGATAAGGTGGCGGTTGCTCAGCCGCCGACCAGCTTCAAGGTGTCCAGCGGCGTGACCGCCTTGAATCCCTTGCGCGTCGCGATGTGCTCGGGACGCGGGGTCAGCCCATACTTGGGCGGGTTCAGGGTGTTCTCCATGCTGTTGTAGACCATGAAGACGTTGGCGCGGGGCCACGGCGAGATGTTGCTGTTCGAGCCGTGCATCGTGTTGCAGTCGAAGAACACCACGGAGCCGGCCTTGGCCGTCATCGTGCTGATGCCGCCCTGCTCCACCAGCAACTGCAGGCTGACGGGATCCGGCACGCCGTATTCCTGTTTCTTCAGCGACTGCTTGTAGTGCTCGTTCGGCGTCTCGCCGACGCACGAGATGAACTGCCGATGCGAGCCGGGCACCAGCATCAGCGGGCCGTTGCACTCGTTGTTGTCGGTCAGCAGCACCGAGCAGCTGAGCGCGCGCATCGACGGCATGCCGTCTTCGACGTGCCAGGTTTCAAAGTCGGAGTGCCAGTAGAACTCCTTGCCCTTGAAGCCCGGCTTCATGTTGGCACGCGACTGGTGGATGTAGACCTCGGAACCGAGAATCTGGCGCGCCACGTTGACTAGGCGCGGGTCCCGCACCAGGCGGGCCAGCATGGGATTGAGCACGTGCACCAGAAAGATGGAACGCACGGCATTGCTGCCCGGCTCGGTGATGGCCTCTTCGCGGCGGACGATGGACGGGTCGCGCGTCATGCGCTCGACCTCGGCCGACAGCGCACGCACCTCGGCCTCCGTGAACAGGTTTTCCAAGAGCAGGAAGCCGTCGCGGTCGTACTGGCCGACCTGCTCGCTGGTCAGGGCGTTGGCGTACTTGCCGTCTTCATAGACGACGGGGTCCTGGCGGGAAATGATGGCGGAACTGCGATCCGTACGGGAGGCGTACGGATCCTGCGCGGGTGAGATCATGCGAACCTCCTTTTATCAGGCCGCGACCGCATCGGGCAGCGCGTAGACACCTTCCTTGTCGTGCACTTCCTGGCCGGTCAGCGGCGGATTGAAGACGCAGATGACGCGCAGCGGCTCCTTGCCGCCGCACAGCCAGTGCTCGTCGTTTTCGTTCAGCGCGTAGACCACGCCGGGGCCGAGGTCGTACTTCTTGCCGTCGGCAATGGTCTCGATCGAACCGTCGCCCTCGATGCACCACACCGCCTCAAGATGGTTCTTGTAGTGGATGTGCGTGCGGCCGCCCGGGAAGATGGTGGTCTCGTGGAATGAAAAGCCCATGCCGTCCTTCTTGAGCAGCACGCGGCGGCTGACCCAGGTATCGGTGCGGACTTCGTCGGCAGTGCCGATCACATCTTTGACATTACGTACGATCATTGACGCTTTCCTCCAAATTTCAGGATGCGGGCAGACTGCCCCTCATCGGCCAGCGCTTCTGCCACGCTGGCCTCGATCAGATCCAGGCCCTTGGCGAGCAGGTCTTCCTCGATCGTCAGCGCGGGCAGCAGCTTCAGCACTTCATCGTGCGCGCCCGACGTTTCGATCACGACGCCCTTCTTGAAGGCGCATTGGGCGATGCGGTTGGACAGCGCGGGATTGCCGTTGGACACGAGGCCCTGGATCAGGCCGCGGCCACGTGCCGACAGGCCGGCGTTGGGATAGCTGTGCACCAGGTTCTCGAGCCAGTCGCCGACCAGGCGCTCCTTGCGCTGGACGTCAGCCGTGAACGCGGCGTTGGTCCAGTAGGTTTCCAGCGCCTGCGTGGCGGTGACGAATGCAAGGTTGTTGCCGCGGAAGGTGCCGCTGTGGGCGCCGGGCTTCCAGATGTCCAGCTCGGGCTTCATCAGCACCAGCGACATCGGCAGGCCAAAGCCGGATAGCGACTTGGACAGCGTGATGATGTCGGGACGGATGCCGGCGGTCTCGAAGCTGAAGAACGTGCCGGTGCGGCCGCAGCCGACCTGGATGTCGTCCACGATCAGCAGCATGTCGTGGCGCTTGCACAGCTTTTCCAGCTCTTTGAGCCAGCGCAGCGTGGCCACGTTGACACCGCCTTCGCCCTGCACCGTCTCCACGATGACAGCGGCCGGCTTGTCCATGCCGCTGCTCGGATCTTCCAGCATGCGTTCCATGTACGACATGGTGTCCACGTCCGGACCAAAGTATCCGTCGTAGGGCATGAACGTCGTGTTGCCCAGCGCATAGCCGGCGGCGTCACGGAACTTCATGTTGGCCGTCGCGGCAAGCGAGCCGCCGCTGACGCCGTGAAAGCCGTGCGTGAACGAGATCACGTTGGGGCGGCCCTTGACCTGGCGCGCGATCTTCAGCGCGGCTTCGACGGCATTGGTGCCGGTCGGGCCGGTGAATTGCAGCGTGTACTGCCAGTTGCGCGGCTTGAGCAGCACGCGATCCACCGTCTCCAGGAAACGCTTCTTCGCGCTGGTGGCCATGTCCAGGCCGTGGACGACGCCGTCCGCCTGCACATACTCCAGCAGCTTTTCCTTGAGAACAGGATTGTTGTGGCCGTAGTTCAGCGTGCCTGCGCCGCTGAAGAAGTCGATGTATTCGGTGCCATCTTCATCGATGAGCGTCGAGCCACGGGCCTGATTGAATATCACGGGAAACGACCTGATGTAGCCCCGCACTTCAGACTCCATGCGGTCAAAGATCTTCAAGTCCATGATTAATCCTCCCTTTTCAACTCATTAATTGACGGACGGCCTGATCCCGCCAGGTGCGGCAAGCGCACCCGGACAGTTCGAACCATCCCGGTAAATCGATAAGCCCTTCAGGCCTCGCGGCGCCCTACGGGGACGGCAAGGCGAACGGACCTATCCTTAACAGCATCTCGTCGTCATGGTCCGCGCCGCCGAAGAGTTGCCGGTCGAAGAACGGCTGTTCGGAAACATGGGCGCCCACTTCGGCGGCCAGGCCGGCGAAGGTGCGGCGCGAAGCCTGGTTGTCAGGCCCCACCGTGGTTTCAAGATAGCGGACATGCGTCAGGCCCTTGCGCTGCAAGAGTTCCCGGAGCATGGCGCGGCCAAGGCGTTGGCCGCGAGCGCGGGCGTGCACCGCAACCTGCCAGACGAACAGGACGTCAGGGCGGGACGGGTCCACATAAGCGGAGATGAAACCATTGATGCGTCCCCCGGCGCTTTCAGCCAGGACGCAGGTGTCGCGAAAGTGCTCGCACAGGAGCAGGTACGCGTAGAGGGAATTCAGGTCGAGCGGCGGGCACTCGGAAATGAGGCGGTGGATCGCGGCGCCGTCTTTGCGGTCGGGCAGACGCATGGTATGGGTCTGCGCGCTGACCGCCGGCGCCACGGCACTTGAGAGTATGGGGGAGTCCAGTTCGTTTTTCTTCATGCAACGATTCCCGATTCTGGGGGTGCCCCGCCCGTGGGCACTTCAAGGATGGGCGACGACACGTCTCCATGCGTGTCGACTGCGGCCTGACCGTCCTGTTCCATGAGCGTCACAATGCGCTCCAGAGACAGGGTGATGGTGGCCTGTTCCAATTCCGGCAAGGCATTGAGCGCGTCGGCCAGATGCTTTTGCAGCGGCGACGGCGCGCCTTGCGCCAATTCACGTCCCGCCTCGGTGGCGGTCACAAACACAATGCGGCGGTCTTCACGGCCCCGCTCGCGGCGGATCAGCGCCTTGTCTTCAAGGCGGTCCAGGATGCCCACCACCGTGCTGGGGCTGACGTGCATCTCGCGGCTGATCGCCGTGGCGGTCATGGGACCGTTGGCGATCACGGTGCGCAGGCACATCAGTTGCGGAGCAGTGATGTGGCTAACCGCGGACAACTGTCGCGAATGCAGCGCGATCGAACGCGTGATGCGGCGCAAGGCTCGCAAAATGCGCAGGTCGTACTGCTGAGTAATTTCGGTTTTCGCGGCGTCAGTCATGGATACGGATGGTTCGGGCAAAATCATTTCTACACGAATCATATGCGCCCAATTTATTCGAGTCAAACAAAAAACCAGGCACGATGTAAATAAATGAACGCGGATTTGGCGAGGATGACTGCACTATGAATGGACTTGTCAGCACGCTGATTCCGCTGTGCCGGGGGCTATGAGCTGCATACCCCCGTGGGCAAGCCCTGATAAAAAACATATGTTTTGTTCATGATGTTTTATTTATCATGTGTTTTTTACGCTTTTGCCCAGTCCTGTCTGTATGCCCCTGCCGTCTGCCCTACTCGTCACCCTTCAGGAAAAGCTGGAGCAACTGCCGCCCGAATTGCAGCGGGCGGCGCGCTGGGTCGTGGCGAATCCCGCGCAGGTCGGATTGTGGTCGATGCGCCGGCAGGCGCAGACGCTGGGCGTGGCGCCCGCCACGATGCTGCGGCTGGCCCGTGCGGTGGGTTACGGCAGCTACGAGGATTTCCGCCAGCCGTTCCAGCAGGCGCTGGCCGGACAGAGCGAGCCGGGCCTGCGCGACCGTGCCGCGGCGCTGCAGGCCGCCGCGGGCGCGTCCGGCGAACCCGGCCACGATGCGTTGACCGGGTATCAGGTCCAGGCCATGTCCTCGGTCTGCGCGCTGAACCCGCCTGCAGCGTTCGACGCCGCCGTGCAAACCCTTTTGAGCGCGCATCAGGTCGGTTTCCTGGGCACGCGCTCGGCCTTCGGCATCGCGTTCCAGATGCGCTATGCCTATCAACTCGTGCGGCGCAACAGTGTCCTGATTGACGGGCTGGGCGGCGCGCCGGCCGAACAGATCGACAACCTGGGCGCGGACGACGCGTTGATCGTCATCTCGCAGGCCCCCTACCCCGCCGCCACCGTGGAACTCGCGCGTCAGGCCGCGCAGCGCAGCGTGGCCGTGGTGGCGCTGACTGACGACCCGCTCTCGCCGCTTGCGGTGGACGCCCGCCACACCCTGCGCTTTTCCCCGCCCGACCGCGATGGCGTGCAAGCCAGACCGGCGCGCCAGGGCCCGGGCTCGTTCTTCCACACGACCGCCGGACTGCTTGGGCTGGCCGAGCACCTGATCGCCCGGCTGACGGCCCGCGGCGGTGTAGCGGTGCTGGACCGGCTGACCGAGGTGGAGCAGCGCCTGCGGGCTGACAACGTCTACTGGACCGGCGCCTCCCCGCGCCGCCAAGGCTGAGGCCTGCAAGCCGACGCCCCCTTCAACCTGCCCCAGGAACCCGCAGCATGAGCCAAACCCACATCCTGCATCGCTCCCTACGCCATACGCCCCCCGTCGCCGTGCGCGGCCAGGGCGTCTGGATCCATGACAGCGCGGGCCGCGCGTATCTGGACGGCTCAGGCGGCGCGGCGGTGTCCTGCCTGGGTCACAACCACCCGGACGTCCAGGCGGCCCTGCACGCGCAGATCGACGCGCTGGCCTATGCCCACACCAGCTTTTTCACCACGGAGGTCGCTGAAAAGCTGGCGGCCCGCCTGGTCGCGGACGCCCCCGCGGGCACCTCGCATGTCTACTTCGTATCGGGCGGCTCGGAAGCGGTGGAAGCGGCGCTGAAGATGGCGCGCCAATACTTCGTCGAAATCGGCCAGCCGCAACGCCGCCACATCATCGCGCGGCGCCAGAGCTATCACGGCAATACGCTGGGCGCGCTGGCGGTAGGCGGCAACGCCTGGCGGCGCGCGCAGTTCGCGCCGCTGCTGATCGAGGTCGAGCACGTCTCGCCGTGTTATGCCTACCGCGACCAAGGCGACAGCGAAACCGCGGAACAATACGGCGAGCGGCTTGCCCAGGAACTGGAAGCGGCCATCCAGCGCCTCGGCCCGGACTCCGTGATGGCATTCGTGGCCGAGCCGGTGGTGGGCGCCACGTCCGGCGCCGTGACGGCCGTGCCGGGCTACTTCCGCCGCATCCGCGAGGTCTGCGACCGCCACGGCGTGCTGTTCATCGCCGACGAAGTCATGTGCGGCATGGGCCGGACCGGCTCGCTGTACGCAGTCGAACAGGAAGGCGTGACGCCGGACCTCATTACCATCGCCAAGGGCCTGGGCGGCGGCTATCAGCCCATCGGGGCAGTCATGGCGCAACAGCACATCGTGCAGGCCATGCAGCAGGGAAGCGGCTTTTTCCAGCACGGCCACACGTATCTTGGCCACGCGCTGGCGTGCGCGGCTTCGCTGGCGGTGCAGGACGTGATCCGGCGCGACGGGCTGCTGGAGCGCGTGCGGGTCCAGGGCGCGGGCCTGGCGCAGCGGCTGCAGGCGGCGCTGGCCGAGCATCCGCACGTGGGCGACATCCGCGGCCGGGGCCTCTTCATGGGCGTGGAGCTGGTTCAGGACCGCGCCACCAAGCAGCCCTTCGATCCCGAATTGACGCTGCATGCGCGGATCAAGCGCGAGGCGATGGCGCGGGGCTTGATGGTGTATCCGATGGGCGGCACCCTCGATGGACGACAGGGTGATCACGTGCTGCTTGCGCCGCCCTTCATCATCTCCGACGACGAACTGGATCAACTGACGGAACGTCTGGCCGGCGCCATCGACGCCGCGATCGCGCAGACGCGGGGTTAGGCGTCCACCACGACGGCGGCCGGGCGAGGATCCGCCCCGCGCCGCCTGATCAGCCTGCGCCAGCCCGCAACCAGGGCGGCCGCGTGCCGATGGTGAGGGCGCGCAGGAACCATTCCACGGGGCCGTAGGCATGGTGCCGCAACCACCAGACAGACAACGGCAACTGGGCGGCAAAGATGGCCACTGCAATCAGAAACGCAGCCAGGGGCGGCACGGCGGCGTACAGGCGCAAGCCCCACGCCGTGAAGAGAAATGCGCAGACCACCGACTGCATCAGGTAATTGCTCAGCGCCATCCGCCCGGCGGGCGCCAGCCAGGCCCCAAGACGCTCGCCAGGCCCCGTGCGCAGCGCCAGCAGAAACGCCGCACCGTACGACAAGCTTAAAAGCGGCGCGGTGAAAAGGCCCACGGCCAGCCCCGGCAATTCCCACACCACGCGTGCCTGCGGCAAGGCGCTGGTCGCATACGCCGCGGCGCCGGCCAGCCCGGGCAGGACGCACAGCGCGCACAACAGTCCCAGCGCGCGGCGCGAGCGCCAGGGGTCGGCCAGCGCATTGCGCCGGCCCAACGCGTATCCGGCCAGGAACATGGCAAAGACGAATGGCCCTTGCACGAACAGCACGGTGAACCAGATGGCTTCGGTGAGTTCCTTGACGTGCTGCGCGATCGTGGTGCCGACGGTGCCGCGGTACGCCTCGATGGCGGCCAGCGCCTCGGCCTTGTACTGCAGCGCGTAGCCGGCCGGCACGGGATCCAGGAAGCTCAGTGCGCCCAGAATCGCCCACACCGCCGATGCCAGTGCGATCAGCCACAGGGCAACGCGCAGCGCCCGGCCCGGGTCCATGCGCCGGCACAGCAGCAGCGCCAGGCCCAACAACGCGTACGTCACCAGAATGTCGCCCTGGTAGAACAGGATGGCGTGCGCCACGCCCAGGGCCGCCAGCCCGGCCAGCCGGCGCAAAAAACGCGGCGCGAAGGCCGCGTCGGCGCGTTCAGCCGCCGTCATCTGCAGCGTGAAGCTGTAGCCGAACAGGAAGGAAAACAGCAGGTAGAACTTGGTCTCGAACAACCAGGCGACCAGCCAGCGGACCGTCACATCCAAGGGGCTGGAATAGACCGGATCCGGCACGCCCCCGCCGTAGTACGGAAAGGCGAACACATTGATGTTGACGACCAGGATGCCGAAGAGCGCAAAGCCCCGCAGGGCATCGACGTGCGCAAGGCGCGGCCGGGCGGCGAGGTCGATGCTCATGCGGGTCTCTGGATGGAAGCCCGGCCGCGCATGTGGCGCGCGCCGCCGGGCGTTCTCCGCGTCAGGCGGCGCGCAGTCGTCAACCCAGCACCGGAGACAGCAGCGGCTGCTTGGGCCGCACGTCCAGCGCGCGCCCCTTGCGGGCCCGCTTGCCGACATACACCGCCAAGTCCGCACCCGCCAGGATGTCCTCGGTCATCTTGTTGCGATAGATGCCGGTGGCGCGCAAGCCCTTCGGGCCGATCGGCACGGTCTGGTCGAGCTTGTCCGCGCCGTCCAGTCCCATCAGGATGGTGCCGCGTCCGCCGCCCGACAGCGACTTGACCTCGTCCAGGCCAAAGACCAGGAACTTGCCCTTTTGCGACAGCAGCGCCAGTTGCTGGGCGCCTGCAAACAGCGGCACCGGACGCAGCAGTTCGTCGCCCGTTTCAAGCGTGATGAACTGCTTGCCCGCGCGCTGACGGCTGACCATGTCGGAGAGCTTGGCCGCAAACCCATAGCCCCCGCGCGTTGCCAGCAGCCAGCGGCTGTCGGCGGACGCGGCGATCGTATGGACGATGCGCGTGCCGGATTCCAGGTCGATCATCGTGGTGACCGGTTGGCCGTCACCGCGAGCCGACGGCAGGCCGGACACCGGCACCGAGTAGACCCGGCCGTTGTCGCCGACCGCGATCAGCGTATCGGTGGTGCGGCACTCGAAGGCGCCGTACATGTCGTCGCCCTGCTTGAAGCCGAACTGCGAGGCGTCATGGCCGTGGCCCTGGCGGGCGCGCAGCCAGCCCTTCTGCGAGACGACCACGGTGACCGGTTCGTCCAGCACCTTGGTTTCGAGAACGGCGCGCTCGGCCGTCTCGATCAGGGTGCGGCGATCGTCGCCAAACTGCTTGGCGTCGGCTTCGATTTCCTTGATCAGCAGGCGCTTGAGGGTCGTGGGATTGTCCAGCAGCTCCTGCAGCGAGACCTGGTCCTTGCGCTTGTCGGCCAGCTCCTGTTCGATCTTGAAGCCTTCCAGGCGCGCCAGCTGACGCAGGCGCATTTCGAGGATGTCCTCGGCCTGGCGCTCGGACAGCTTGAAGCGTTCCATCAGCGCGGCGCGGGGCTCGTCGGATTCGCGGATCGTCTGGATGACCTCGTCCACGTTCAGGTAGACGACCATGCGGCCTTCCAGCACATGGATGCGGTCAATGACCTTGTCCAGGCGGAAGCGCGTGCGGCGCACCACGGTGTTGGTGCGGAACGCCAGCCATTCGACCAGAACGTCGCGCAGGCCCTTCTGGCGCGGGCGGCCGTCGGTGCCGATGCACACGAGGTTGACGCTGGAGCTGCCTTCCATGCTGGTCTGCGCCAGCAGCGTGTTGACGAACTCGTCGCGGTCCACCCGCGAGGTCTTGGGTTCGAAGACCAGGCGCACTGCGGCGTCCTTGCCGGATTCGTCGCGCACGGCGTCCAGCAGGTTCAGCATCACGGCCTTGGCCTGCGTCTGCTCCGGCGTCAGGCTCTTCTTGCCCGTCTTGACCTTGGGATTGGTGATTTCCTCGATCTCTTCGAGCACCTTCTGGCCGGACGTGCCGGGCGGCAGCTCGTTGACGACCAGTTGCCACTGGCCGCGCGCCATTTCTTCAAACTGCCAGCGCGCGCGCACCTTGAGCGAGCCGCGGCCCACACCATAGATCTGCGCGATATCGGCCGCCGGGGTGATGATCTGGCCGCCGCCCGCGAAGTCCGGGCCGGGGATCATGGCGTACAGTTCTTCGTCCGGCAACTGCGGCTGCTTGATGAGCGCCACGCAGGCCTGGGCGACTTCGCGCAGGTTGTGCGGCGGGATCTCGGTGGCCATGCCGACGGCAATGCCCGAGGCGCCGTTCAGCAGCATCACGGGCAGCCGTGCCGGCAGCATCTGCGGCTCTTGCTGGCTGCCGTCGTAGTTGGGCACGAAATCGACGGTGCCCTCGTCCAGCTCGTCGAGCAGCAGCTTGGCGATGGGCGTAAGGCGCGCTTCCGTGTAACGCATGGCGGCGGCGTTGTCGCCGTCGCGCGAACCGAAGTTGCCCTGACCGTCGATCAGCGGATAGCGCAGCGAGAAATCCTGCGCCATGCGCACCATGGCGTCGTACGCGGCCTGGTCGCCGTGCGGGTGGTACTTACCCAGCACGTCGCCGACGACGCGCGCGGATTTGACGGGCTTGGCGCCGGAGCCCAGCCCCATCGCCTGCATGGCAAAAAGAATGCGGCGCTGCACCGGCTTCTGGCCATCGCCCACGTCGGGAAGCGCGCGGCCGCGCACCACGGAAACCGCGTAGTCCAGATAGGCCTGCTCCGCGTAGCGCGCCAGCGTGATGGCGGCGTTGCCGTCACCGTCGCCGTCGCCGCCGGGCGGATTGGAGTCAAACAGGCCGGGTTGATTGCTATCGGTCATGATGGTTTCAGGTAGACAAATTCATCGAAACGGCGTCAATGCGCCTCAGGCGGACGGGGCCAGGAGCTGCGCGTCGGCGACATGCGCGCGCATCTGGGCGCGCACGGCCTGCAGCGTGGCGGCGTCCTGCCCTCGCTTGGGGATGATCACGCCCTGCAGCGTGCCGAGGATGACGTAGAGATGTTCGGGGGTTTCCTCGACCCGCCGCACGTCGGTCCACGCCATCTGCCCGGAGGCGGAGGCGGTGCTGTCCGTGACGCCGTCGGGTCCGAAGTCGAGCTCGTGCCGCCCCAGGTACAGCGTGTCGGGCTGCTTGGCCAGCATGCGGCGCGTGTTCATCCGCACGAGTCCCGGCAGGACGTATTCGTAGGCCAGGGCCAGCAGCGCAAGGATGCCCAGCCCGACCGCCAGCCCCTGGAAGTACACCGGCAGGATCGCGCCCCAGTTGGGGCCCTTACCGTCCCAGGTCTGCCAGATCAGGTACGCGAGCAGCGCGACGATCATCAGGACGCCGAAGCGCAAATGAGACCGGTAACGGCGGCGGCGCAGTTCCGGTCGCTTGTACACGTAGGCGGCAAAATCCGCGTAGTCGTCGGCGGTCAGGTCGACGACCATGCGGGCTTGCCCGGGCGCAGACAGCGTCATCAGATGTCGAGCTCCGCCAGGTTGCCCTTTTCCTCGATCCACGCGCGGCGTTGCGAGGACTCGCCCTTGCCCATCAGCATGTCGAACATGCGGGTGGTGTCGTCGGGGGTCTGGTCGCCGTAGCCCACGGGCAGCAGGCGGCGCGTGTCCGGATTCATGGTGGTTTCCCACAGTTGCTCCGGGTTCATTTCGCCCAGACCCTTGAAGCGGCTGACGGCCCACGCGCCTTCGCGAACGCCTTCCTTGCGCAGCTTGTCCTGCGCGGCTTCGAGCTCGCCATCGTCAAGACAATAGATCTTGCGGGCGGGACGCTTGCCCTGGGCGGGCACGTCCAGGCGGAACAGCGGCGGCTTGGCGACGTAGACGTTGCCAGCCTCGACGAGCTTGGGAAAGTGCCGGTAGAACAGCGTCAGCAGCAACACCTGGATGTGCGAGCCGTCGACGTCCGCGTCCGACAGGATGCAGATGCGGCCGTAGCGCAGGCCGGACAGGTCGGGCGAGTCGTTGGGGCCGTGGGGGTCGACGCCGATGGCCACGGAAATGTCGTGGATCTCGTTGTTGGCAAAGAGCCGGTCGCGGTCGACTTCCCAGGAATTGAGCACCTTGCCGCGCAGCGGCAGGATGGCCTGAAATTCCTTGTCGCGGCCCATCTTGGCCGAGCCGCCGGCCGAGTCGCCCTCGACCAGGAACACTTCGGTGCGGGTGGCGTCGCTGGACTCGCAGTCGGTCAGCTTGCCGGGCAGCACCGCCACGCCGGAGCTCTTGCGCTTTTCAACCTTCTGGGCCGAACGCTGGCGCGCCTGCGCCTGCCGGATGGCCAGTTCCGCGAGCTTCTTGCCGTATTCGACGTTGCTGTGCAACCAGAGGTCGAGCGCGCTCTTGGAGAAGCCGCCGACCAGCCGCACGGCGTCGCGGCTGTTCAGGCGTTCCTTGATCTGACCCTGGAACTGCGGATCGAGCACCTTGGCCGACAGCACGAAGCTGGCGCGGGCGAACACGTCTTCGGGCAAGAGCTTCACGCCCTTGGGCAGCAGGCTGTGAAGCTCGGCAAAGCCCTTGACCGCGCCGAAGAGACCTTCGCGCAGGCCGGATTCATGCGTGCCGCCGGCCGGCGTGGGAATCAGGTTGACGTAGGACTCGCGCACCGCGTTGCCGTCGTCGGTCCAGGCCACCACCCATTGGGCGCCCTCGCCTTCGGCGAAGTTTTCGTGGTCGGCGCCTGCGTACTGCGCGCCTTCGAAGAACGGCACCATCAGTTCGGCGCCAACCAGGGCTTCGGCCAGGTAGCCGCGCAGGCCATCCTGATACTGCCAGGTCTTGGTGTCGTTGGTTTTCTCGTTGACGAGCGTGACCTTCACGCCCGGCAGCAGCACGGCCTTGCTGCGCAGCAGGTGCGTCAGCTCACCCAAAGGAATATTGGGGCTGTCGAAGTATTTGGCATCGGGCCAGACGCGCACGCGGGTGCCGGACTTCTTGCGGCCACCCTGGTCGTAAGGCGCCAGGGGCTCGGCGACGTCGCCGCCCTTGAACTCCAGCCGGCTGACGGCGTTGTCGCGCCAGACGATGACTTCCAGGCGGGTGGCGAGCGCGTTGGTGACGGACACGCCGACGCCGTGCAGACCGCCCGAGAAGGCGTAAGCGCCGCCGCCCGCCTTGTCGAACTTGCCGCCCGCATGCAGGCGCGTGAACACGAGTTCGACGACGGGCGCGTTTTCTTCGGGATGCAGGCCGACGGGAATGCCGCGGCCGTCGTCCTCGACGGAGACGCTGCCATCGGCATGCAGCGTCACCTGGATCTGTTTGCCGTGACCGGCGAGGGCCTCGTCCGCGGCGTTGTCTATGACCTCCTGCACGACGTGCAGAGGGTTTTCGGTGCGGGTGTACATGCCCGGGCGCTGCCGCACGGGTTCCAGCCCCTTCAGGACGCGGATGGACGCCTCGTTGTAACGTGGAGTGGCCAAGTTATCCCCAACATCTGTGGAAAAAAACCGACATTTTACGGTTAAGCCTAGATTCTGCGCGGCTCCGGGTGGGATGCGCACGACCTGACCAGGTCCGATTTCGGTAGGATGATGAACAGTCACAACCGCCGATCCGGACGTTGACCTCCCGGATCGCGACAGCTGCGCCGCAACATCCTACACAAAAACCTGCAAACCCTGTTGTTATTAACAGTGGTATGCCTGTTGTTATTGACAGTGGTATGCTTGAGTCCATTCCACAAACAAGAACAACGGCAAGGCGCGTTTTAACGCGCCTTTTGCTGCCGAACCGAGAATCACCATCATGAGCGACCAAATCAAGAACGTCAGTGACGCCAGCTTCGATGCCGATGTGTTGAAATCCGGCCAGCCGGTGCTGGTGGACTACTGGGCTGCCTGGTGTGGCCCCTGCAAGATGATCGCCCCCATTTTGGAAGAAGTCGCGACCGAATACGCTGGCCGCTTGACCATCGCCAAACTGAACGTGGACGAAAATCAGGGCACCGCCACCAAGTACGGCATCCGCGGCATTCCGACCCTTATGCTCTTTAAAGACGGCCAAGCTGCCGCCACCAAAGTTGGCGCGCTGTCGAAGTCGCAACTCACCGCATTCCTGGACGGCGCGTTGTAAATCGCGTGCTGTAAACGAGGGCGCCGCCGCATAGGCGGCGCTCATTCAGTACCGCGCGAGCCCGTCCGTGGCGCGCCGCCAGACCCTCCTTTACTTTTCCCCCAACACTCACCGCGATGCACCTCAACGAACTGAAGGCGCTGCACGTCTCGCAGCTGCTCGAAATGGCCGCTGGCCTGGAAATCGAGAACGCCAACCGCCTGCGCAAGCAGGAACTGATGTTCGCCATCATGAAGCGGCGCGCCAAGCAGGGCGAGCAGATCTTCGGCGACGGCGTTCTTGAAGTCCTGCCCGACGGCTTTGGTTTCCTGCGCTCGCCGGAAACCTCGTATCTGGCCAGCACCGACGACATCTACATTTCGCCGTCGCAGATCCGCCGTTTCAATCTGCACACCGGCGATTCGATCGAAGGCGAAGTGCGCACCCCCAAGGATGGCGAGCGCTATTTCGCCCTGGTGAAGGTGGACAAGGTCAACGGCGTGGCGCCCGAGGCGATCAAGCATCGCATCATGTTCGAGAACCTGACGCCGCTGCACCCGAACCGCGTCATCCGCCTGGAACGCGACATCAAGAGCGAGGAAAACCTCACCGGCCGGATCCTCGACGTCTTTGCCCCCATCGGCATGGGCCAGCGCGGCCTGATCGTCGCCAGCCCCAAATCCGGCAAGACGGTGATGATGCAGCACATTGCGCACGCCATCACCACCAACTACCCCGACGCGGTCATGATCGTCCTGCTGGTCGATGAACGCCCCGAGGAAGTGACCGAAATGCAGCGCACCGTGCGCGGTGAAGTGGTTGCGTCGACCTTCGACGAACCCGCCACGCGTCACGTGCAAGTGGCCGAAATGGTCATCGAAAAGGCCAAGCGCCTGGTCGAAATGAAGAAGGACGTCGTGATCCTGCTGGACTCGATCACCCGTCTGGCCCGCGCCTACAACACCGTCGTGCCGGCCTCCGGCAAGGTGCTGACCGGCGGCGTGGACGCCAACGCCCTGCAGCGCCCCAAGCGCTTCTTCGGCGCGGCGCGCAACCTGGAAGAAGGCGGCTCGCTGACCATCCTGGGCACCGCGCTGATCGAAACCGGCAGCCGCATGGATGAAGTCATCTATGAAGAATTCAAGGGCACCGGCAACTCCGAAGTCCACCTCGAGCGCCGCCTGGCTGAAAAGCGCGTCTACCCGTCCATCAACCTGAACAAGTCGGGCACCCGCCGCGAAGAGCTGCTGATCGCCCCCGACCTGCTGCAGAAGGTGTGGGTGCTGCGCAAGTTCATCCACGACATGGACGAAGTCCAGTCCATGGAATTCATCCTGGACAAGATGCGCGCCACCAAGACCAACGCCGAATTCTTCGACATGATGAAGAAGAAGTAAGCGGAACGTTCGCGCCAAGAAAAGCCGCCCCTTCGTGAACTGACCCCCAGAAGTTGGACGGTCAGAAGCTAAAGCCCGAAGGCCTGAGCTCGGTATTGCACCGGGCTCAGGCCTTTTAGCTTGAGCTTGATGCGATCGTGATTGTAGTAACGGATGTACTGCCTGATGCCGACCTGCAACTGCTCGATGCTCTCGAAGCGGTTCAGGTGGAAGAACTCAGCCTTCAAGGTACCGAAGAAGCTCTCCATGGCCGCATTGTCCAGGCAGTTTCCCTTGCGTGACATGCTTTGCGTGACTGACCGGGCTACGAGCATGTGTCGGTATGCGGGTTGCTGGTACTGCCAACCTTGGTCGGAGTGCAGGACAGGACGGTCCGCCGGGCGTAGCCGAGCCAGCGCCTTTTTCAGCATGTTGCCCACGAGCTTGAACACCGGTCGCCGGCTGGTCTCGTAAGCCACGATCTCACCGTTGTACAGGTCCATCACCGGTGACAGGTACAACTTCTCCCCACGCACGTTGAACTCGGTCACGTCGGTAACCCACTTCTCGTGCGGCTGCGCAGCCTCGAAGTCACGCGCTAACAGATTGGCCGCCACGTGATGTGACTGGCCTCGGTATGACCGGTACTTCTTGGCGCGCACAAGCGACTTCAAGCCCAATGCCTGCATCAGTTTCTGCACCGTTTTGTGGTTCACCAGATCACCTGCCTGGCGCAAAACCGCCGTGATACGGCGATAGCCGTAGCGGCCTTTATGACGCGCGAAGATCGCGCCAATACGTTGCTTTAGCTCAGCGTACGGGTCTGCGGCGTCCAGCACCTTCAGGTGGTAGTAGAACGTGCTGCGTGACAGCTCGGCCACACGCAGCAGTCGTTCCAGCGGATGCTTATGCCTCAATCCTTGGACCACTTGCGCTTTCCAACGAGCGCTTTGGTCTTTTCCGCTTCGATCAAGGCATCGAGCTTTTTTAGGTAGTCCAACTCCGCTCGCAGGTTCGCAACTTCCTCGAGAAGCTCTTCTTTAGTCATGTCCTTGGACACGGGCTCCGGGGGGTATTTGTGGGGCATGCTTGCTCCTGGACGCTTGCGCGCCAACGCCTCTATACCCCCAGCATCATACTGGGCGCGCCACTTCCCAATATGACCTGAACTGCGGATCCCCAGCAGTGTCGCGGCCTGGATGTCGGACAGCCCTTGGTCACGGATCTTGCGCAACACCGACTGCTTGAAGGCTGCGCTATACGTCCCAGACTGCCGGCGAAGACCCGCCAAGCCATGTACGCGATAGCTCTCGACCCATCCGCTGACCAGCGAATGGTGCAATTCGTGACGCGCCGCCACCGAACGACCACTCTCAGTGCCCTTCAAACACTCCCGCACCACCTTTAACTTGAACTGCTCGTTGTACTTCGCCATATAAAAACCCCCGAAGGTTGGATCAATGTCCAACTTTCGGGGGTCAGTTCATCGAGGGCGGCTTTTTTCATTTCACCATGACTCCAGTACCGCATTGCGCTGGACTACTCCGAAGCCCAACACATCGGGGTACAACCACTTAAGCGCGTTAAACCGGTGCTTTTCGAAAGCTGGCGCAGCGTCGGCTCGCATGGTCCCATGGACCCATGGATACCGGGTCTTTCTGAAAAGTCGTCAAGGCAATAGCCAAGCTCACAAAGTCCGCGCCCGATGGTGAGCAGGATTGATCCACAAGCATCCAGGGGCCGTGGAGGCGGTGCGCGTGCGTGGACTTGCGCAACATCACACTTTTGGTAATGAACTCGAACTCGCAGGCCGGAAGTCGAGACTTGCGGTTGCTGCCGAGGGTCTCATGACCAATTGCCAATTGTGAATAGTTGAGCGATGCTTTGCAGTAAAAAATCGAAGTAGCGGTCCGCGTCGAACACACACCCCAGCATTCATCCCAACGGAACTCATCCGGAGGTTGAAATTGTGCCATTGGATTCGGTGGGGCAATGCTGCACTGACAATTGGCCGTCACACCTAAGTTACAAAATGAAAAATATTTCGCGCGCGGGTTTTGCGCGCTAAGTCATTTCGCCACTCGGGGACGCCATCATGGGACGCAAATCACGGCATTCATTTTGGACACGCACGTTGCTCTGGGGAGTGCTGGCAACTTTCGCCACCCCAATCTTCGCGCAAGAAATCTGCGCCTTGCCTAGCACTGTCGAACCAGCTCCGCCAAAGTCCGTGGATTACGTCAACAAGGATCTCCCGACGGATTACCTTGCCATGGTTCTGTCTTGGTCGCCGGAACATTGCGAGGCTCAGCGTAGCAAGCCCAAATCAGCACGAGAACAGCACGCCTTTCAGTGCTTTTCCGGAAATCGTTTCGAATGGGTGGTACACGGCCTGTGGCCCCAGAACGGAAAGGCTCGTTCCAATCGTGACCACCCGCGAAATTGCCAGAGAGTCGGGGCGCTGCCTGCTCCTTTGGTCAAGCAGCATCTATGCATGATGCCGGGCACGGACCTGATGCAAAACGAGTGGCAAGCGCACGGCACGTGCGGCTGGTCATCCCCTGATCGGTACTTCTCCGACATCCAGAGCGTATACGCCTCGGTGCGCCGCCCCACCATGCAAGAGATGGTCGGTTCTCAGCCTGGCCGGAATCAATTGGTGGACGCCAAGGTGGCCGACATCAAGCAGGCATTCCTTGCACGCAACCCATCATTGCCGGCCGACAGCCTGCGCGTCAACGTAGCCTCGAGCAACCGGCTCAAAGAGCTGTGGATCTGCCTGGACAAAGAGCTCAAACCGATAGCTTGCCCAATCGGCGGAACCCCTGACAGCCAGCAGATCAAGGTTAGATCCCCCAATCAGTAGCTACCACGGAAGGAGCTTCTTCATGCGAGCATCCGCCACTGGAAGTTATCTGCGCATCCGAGCTATCGCAGGCACCCATGTCGTCGTCCTGGCCTGGGACTTCGTAGACTTGCCGGATGTCCCTGCGCTCGTCGCCGAGGACAACCTTCTGGGTTTCGCCGTGCACCGCAAGACATTTGACGCCGCCGGGAATGTGGAAACCAGCCACTACCTGCGGGGGCTCAAGCGTTTCGAAGACAAGGACAGGGGGCTGCATCCGGGAACGCTCGTGTCCACGAGCGAGCATCCTGTCCAGAGCTTCCTGTGGGCCGACTACACGGCAGCTACCGGCGTGCAATACGAATATGCGGTGGAACCGGTGTTCGGCGAGCCGAAGAAACTCCGAGTCGAGGAAGCCCAGGGCATCTCGGTCCGCATTCGCTGCGAAACCACCTCAGCGCCTGCTGGCAAGGAAACCCGGCACGAAATTTACTTCAACCGGGGCGTGATCGGCTCGCAGGCCTATGCACGGGAGTTTGGAAACGTCGCTCCCGATCCGGATGCTCCAGCTTCTAGGCCGATGAAGTGGCTCTCGCGAGGACTGTACGAGGCGCTGCTCGCCTTCATCAAGCGCGGTGCCAAGCAAGGCATGGGCCTGCGCGCTGCCTTATATGAGTTCCATTACCTGCCTGTCGCCCAGGCACTGCGTGACGCCGCAGGCAAAGGGGATGTGCAGATCGTCTACGACGCAGCGAGCTCCTACAAGGTGGAGAACGAAGCCACGATCGAGCAGGCAGGCTTGGCCGACTTCGTTCATCCGCGCACCGTCTCCGCAGGACTTCGGCACAACAAGTTCATCGTGCTCTTGAAGGATGACACGCCGGTCAGTGTGTGGACGGGATCGACCAACATTTCGGCCGGCGGGATCTTCGGCCACTCGAACGTCGGCCATATCGTCCATGACCTGGAGATTGCCGCTCAATACCTCGCATATTGGGAGCGCCTGCAGCGCAATCTCACGGCAGCAAAGTTGCGCGCGCCCAATGCCAAGGCAACCCCGACTCCCTCCCTGCCGCTACAGCCCGGTACTCATCTCTTGTTCAGCCCTCGCGAAGCCAAGGAAACGCCGCAAGCAGAGAAGACTTTGCAGTGGTATGCGAATTTGGCCGACGCCGCCCAGCGATTGGTCTGCTTCACTGCAGCCTTTGACATCGCCCCGGAGTTCCAGGTCGTCTTCCAAAAGCAGAACAACGTGCTGCGCTACATCGTCAAGGACGACCCCCTGAAAAAGACTGAGGACATCGGCACCGATGGTGACGTCACCTTCGCAGCCGGCGGTCACCTCGCGGAAGACAACGCTCTTGCCAACGCGCTTGGGGAAAGCGACAACCCGCTCAATAGCAACGACTACATCCACACCAAGTACATGTTGGTCGATCCATTGGGTGAACAGCCCACCGTAGTCACAGGATCGGCGAATTTCAGCAGTTCATCCCAGGTTCAGAACGACGAGAACATGCTCGTGATCCATGGTGACACCCGGGTGGCGGATATTTACTTCGGCGAGTTCATGCGGTTGTTCGATCATCACTATGCGCGCTACCTAGCGGCGAAGTACCAGCGCAATCCCAAGAGCCCTGGCAACTATCTGAAGCAGAGAACCGACCAATGGTTGCCCGCGCACTTGGACCCGTCAAACTACCGGTCAAAGCGACGCCGCTATTTCGTCGGTTTATAGAGAATCGTCAGTACCCCGGCCATGAGCATCGAGGCATCGACAGCAGATCCTTCAAGCCGGGCATGCGGGCACTTCACAGGAATAGCGGGAAGTCCGGAAACCGTGATCGCCTCGGTTGTGTCGTCGCATGCGGGGCCGCGCGCGAGATTGCACGCCGTCTTCACGCCTGCCACAGCCCGCCGAGGCTCGCTCCCAATAGCGTTGCCGAAATTATTAAGTATGGCTCGTACACGAAAATACTTCGACCGCGAGAACACCGAATCTGAAATATTTCATGTCT
The DNA here is from genome assembly GCF_002966795.1 of Achromobacter spanius. GTDB lineage: Bacteria > Pseudomonadota > Gammaproteobacteria > Burkholderiales > Burkholderiaceae_B > Achromobacter > Achromobacter spanius_D. The sequence continues at coordinate 1,971,022 of NZ_CP023270.1, read as the reverse complement.
AGCTCAGTGCTCGATGAATTCCGGCATCCGGCGCGGCGTGGCATTCGCGGGGCGCGGCGTCTGCTTGGCCGGTTCCTTGCCGGCTTCGATCGGCTCGATGCTGGGATCGTCCCAGCTTCCCGTCACGGCATATTCCATGGTCATTGCGCGGGCGAGCGGCTGCTTGAGCAGCCATTGCGTGACAAAAGCGCCCAGGCCGATCAGCGGATTGACCGCCAGCGCGGTCACCATCGCCGCGCCGCTGGCATCCAGGTTAGGAATGACCACCGCCTTCATGTCCCAGCGTTCCTTGACGAGGTTCACGCCCCCCGCCAGGACGATCGCCGCGACCGGCCCGTTGATCTTGTAGCCTTCGGTGGTCAACAGGCCGTCGGCCACCTTGACGTTGCCCCGAATGGTGTCAAACGGAAAGCCGTCGCGCAGCAGGTTGGTGGGATTGACGTCCAGCCGCGCCAGCCGTTGCAGCGACTGCAGCGACAGCAGCTCCAGCAGGCGTGCGGTGCGGGAGTTCACGTGCATGAAGCGGCCATTGTCCAGGCTGACGACCACGTCCCCCACCACGTCGGCGATGTTGTGCGTCCATGGCAGATTGCGCCAGGTCGCCTTGCCCTGGATCGTTCCCTTGCCGTTGGACACGACGTTTTCAAAGCCGATCCGGCCCATGAAATCGCCGACGTTTTCCAGCTTGAGCACCGCATCGACGGTCAGGCCGCGATTCGGGCCCTCCAGTCCCCAGTTGCCCGTGGCATTCAAGGCCGCCGAATCGTTGGTGATGGACAGCTTGTCCAGCCGCCACTGCCGCCCCCGCTCAAGATTGGTGCCCGTCACCTGCAGCGCGCCCAAATTCTTGCCATACAGCATGAATTGGTTGGCTTGCAGGTCGATCGCGGGGATATCCGACAGGTCGTTGCCAGACGCCAGCGCCTTGTCGGCCTGGTTGGCGTCGCCCTCGCCCGCGATCGACAGATGTTTCAGGCGGGCGGTGATCTGGCCGGCGATTGCGCCCTGCGCCTCGCGCCATTCCAGCGTGCCCGCCGCCTGGCGGGATTCCAGTTCGACGCGCCAGCGCGCCGGCGCGGGGCGCGTGGCGTACAGCGTCAGATCATTGAAGGTGAAGCCGCTGGCGTGCATCACACCGGCCGCCAGACTGATGCGCTCGGGCTGCGGCAGGATGGGCTTGGAGGGCGGCCTGCCCTTGACGGGCGGTTCGTCGAATCCGTCCGAGACCTTTTCCCAGCCGTCCATGTCCAACTCGGGCAGGCTGGCGTTCAGGCTCAGCCCGCGTTCCGGCAGACTGGCGGGCCGCCCGACGCCCAATGCGCCGCGCGAAAAATAAGATGCCGAGCCATCGGCCGGGTCCCGTTCGAACAAGGCATTCACGTTGTCGCCCAGGCTGGCCGTGAGCCAGCGCCGGTCGCGCGCGCCAGGGTCCTGCGCCGGCGACCACTGCAGCTTCAACAATTGCGCGGACTTGGCGGGCTTGCCGGCTGGCGCGGGCATGTCGATCGCCATGCCGATCAGGTCCGACTCGGCCGAGATGTCGATGGCGCCGCCCTTCAGGTAGATCAGCCGGCCCTTGTACGCCGCCCGGCCGGCAAAGCGCGACATCGACGGGGCGCGGCTCAATTGCGTCAGGCCCGCCCCCGACAGCGTGCCGTCAAAGCGCAGCGCGTCCGTGCCTTGCGCCAGCGTGCCGTAGATGTTGACGGGGCCGCCCAGGAACTGCGCGCGGATGCCCTTGGTCTGCACGCCCTTTTCCGAGAATTCCAGATCGCCGTGGATCTGGCTGAGCACCGGAATTTCGGGCATGAAGCTGAACGAATTGTCCGAGAACCTGATGCGCCCCAGCACCCGCGTGTCGTCGGTATTCAGCAGCGGCACGGTCAGATCGAGCGGCATCCGCCACTCGCCGGTGCCGTGCGCCTCGTCCAGGGCCCCGTCCAGCAGCTCGCCCAGCGGAGAATTCGCGGCCAGCGCCAGGTACGCCGCCACCGGCCCGGAGGTATCGCCGGTGACCCGAAGCTGCGAGTCGTGTTCCATGTTGGGAATGGCGGCTTTCACCGCGCCCAACTTCACGGTTTGTCCCTGTCCGGTATGCGCCACGGCGCCGCCCGCGCTGTCCAGCGCCAGGCTCACCTTGTCGATGCGGAAACTGCCCGACAGGTTTTCCAGCATCGGCCAGCCCTTGTGGTGCTTGCGCGCCGGCGCGTAATCGACCTTGGCGCCGGAATAGTTGCCCGCGATGACGAACTCGCCGGTCGAGCCGGGCGCGCCATACGGAAAGTCGTCCAGATCGCCCTTGAGCGTGATGGCCGCCGAGTGCATCTGCCCGGCGGGCAGGCCGGTCGCCAGCCATTCGCGGGCGTCCGCGTTTACCTCGAGCGGCAGATAACGGTGGATGGCCGGCATCGAGCCGCGCACCATCGTGCCGCGCACGTCGGCAGTGCCCGCGGCGGTCTTGCCCTCGGGCCGCCATTGCCCTTGCAGGCGTGCTTCCAGATCTTCATTGGCCAAACGCAATTGGGCCACGTCCACGAACCAATGCGCCGGATCCGGCCCCTTGACCTGGGCGTCGAGCTCCAGGTCGTCGGCCCGCAGGGTCGGCGTCTCGAAGACGCCCGGCAGCGTCACGCGCAACTGATGCACCTTGCCCTTGACGGCCACGTCAGGCGCGCCCGTGCTGCGACCCAGCGGCACGCCTTCGATCTTCACGTAATCGCCGGGCCACACCGAAAAGCGCAATTGGCCCGAGCCGGTCTGGACGGCGGGGCCGTCCGGCGCGGAGGTCCAGGCCACGCCGCGCACAGCGACGTCGCTGGTCAGTTCGGTGAACTTGCCGTGGTCCAGTTGCCACCACGTCCGCGCGGCCAGCCGGCCGGCGACCGCGGGCACGTCGATCCACGGCGCCCAGGCCAGCGGCTCCACGTCATCGGCCTGCGCAAAAATCTGTCCGCTCCAGTTGGCGGGTTTCTTGGCGTCGGTGGCAAAAAGGCTACGGTTGAATTCGCCGCGCAGCTCCAGCTTGTGCGCCAGCGCGGGGCCCGCGGAAGCCTGCAGCACGAACCGATGCGACAGCGCGCCGTTGCGCACCAGGAAGTCGACCCCCTCGAGCGTCAGTTCCGGCGCCTGGCGCAATTCGTCCTGCCAGCGCAGCGTCGCGTCGCTGACCAGCAGTTCGCGCTGCGCCGCCAGCCAGCGCAGGCCCGGATGATTCAGATCGGAGGCGTGGTCGCTTGCGTTCAGGTCGATGTCCTGCCCGGCGACCCACAGATGATTGGACGCGTCCCGCCGCAGCGTGAGTTCGGGTTTTTCCAGCCGCAGCCGCACCAGCGTGGGCGACAGCGCCAGCAGGCTGCGCCACGCAACAACTGCGGACACGGACGGCAGGCTCAATACCGGATCGGCCTCGTCGTCGTAGACCTGGACGGCGGCGAGATCGAGCCTGGGATTGAGCCCTCGCCAGTTTGCCTTGATCGCGCCGATCGTAACGCGGGCGCCCAACGCTTCGCTGGCGTAGGCTTCGATCTGAGGGCGCCACTGATCCACCCGCGGGAGGACCCAATAGCGCACGCCCAGAAACCCGATGGCGACGACGCCATAGACGGTCAGCGCGGCCCAGAACAGGCTGCGGAGCACTTTTTTTGGAACAGACACGGATCAGTGGGCAGGAGGAGATGTCTTGCAGTATCGTCCCCACTTATACCTGAAACACGTCCATCCGTCTGCCGCCCTTTGCACCATGTCGAAACCATCTTTGCTTGCCCCCGCCCTCGCCTGGTCCGGCCATCTGCGCCGCCGCCTGGACGCCCACCCGGACCTGGCCGCCTGGTTGGACGAGGCCGTGAAACACCCCGTGACACCGGAGCTGTTGGCGCAGTGGCAGAATGAACTGGCCGGCACGGCCTCGGACGCCTCCGCCGCCCTGCCGGTGGACGTCTGCCGCATGGTGCTGCGCAAGCTGCGCGAGCGCGTGTTCAGCGTGCTGATCGTGCGCGATCTGACCGGGCAAGCGCCGCTTGAAGAAGTGGTGGGCGCCATGACCACGCTGGCGGACATGGCGGTGGCCGCCGCCTATCGCAGCGTGGCGGCCGAACTGGCGTCCGTGCACGGCGTTCCGCGTGACCCCGCCACCGGCAAGCCGCAGGAGATGCTGATCGTCGGCATGGGCAAGCTGGGCGGCTGCGAGCTGAACGTCTCGTCCGACATCGACCTCATCATGCTGTACGGCGAGGAAGGCGAAACCGACGGTCCCCGCCGCATCAGCCACCACGAGTTCTATGGCCGACTGACCCGCCGCATGATGCCGGTGCTGTCCGAGGTCGACGCCAACGGTCAGGTGTTCCGCACCGACCTGCGCCTGCGTCCCGATGGCGACTCCGGCCCGTTGGCCTGGAGCCTGGACGCCCTGGAGCATTACCTGATCGGCCAGGGCCGCGAATGGGAACGCTATGCGTGGCTGAAGGCGCGCCTGATGCCCGCGCAGGCATTTGAAGACAGCGACAGCGCGGCGCAGGCCAGGCAGCTCGAAAGCCTGCGTGTGCCCTTCGTCTACCGCAAGTACTTCGATTTTGACGCGCTGGCCGCGCTGCGCGCGCTGCGCGAGCGCATCCGCCAGGACTGGCAGCGCCGCGCGTCGGCGCGCAACGGCATCGACAGCGCCAACAACATCAAGCTGGGCGACGGCGGCATCCGCGAGATCGAGTTCGTGGTGCAGCTTGCGCAATTGATCCGCGGCGGCCGCATGCCGGCGCTGCAAAAGCGCGGCTTGCTGGAAGCGCTGCATGCCGAATGCGTGGCGGGTCTGGTCCCCGAGGACGACGCCCGCCGGCTGGAAGACGCCTACCGCTTCCTGCGCCGCACCGAACACGCGCTGCAGTACCGTGAAGACGAGCAGACCCACCTCTTGCCCGGCGACCCCGACCTGCGCGCCGCCCTGGCCGCGGCGCTGGGGCTGACGCCCGAAGACTTCGAAAGCACGTTGGCCGCGCACCGCACGTTTGTGTCGCAGACCTTCCGCAACGTGTTCCGCATGGTCGGCATGGGCGAGGAAGAAGCCGCGCCCACCGCAACGTCGGACGCCACCGCGGACGCCGCGCCGTCCAGCCAGGACGAGCCCGACAGCGAAAGCGAACTGAGCGATCAGATCCGCCAGGCGTTCGGCAACGACGCGGACGACCTCTTGCGCCGCGCCCAGACGCTGTCCGGCAGCCACCGCGTGCGCAGCCTGCCCGAAAGCAGCCGCCGCCGCATGGAGATCCTGCTGCCTGCAGCGCTGCGCGCCGCGCTGCAGACGCCGGCGCCGCATGAGGCCGCCGTCCGCCTCTTCGACCTGATCGAAAAGATTGCGCAGCGCAGCGCGTACCTGGCCCTGCTGGCCGAGTACCCCGACACGCTCGCCCGCGTGGCGCGCATGGTGGCCGCCAGCCCGTGGGCCGCGCAGTATCTGACCCAGCACCCGCTGCTGCTCGACAGCCTGATCGACTGGCGCACGCTTTTCGAGCCGCTGGACTTCGGCCAGATCGCCCGGCAGCTGACCGCGGACCTGGACGCCTGCCGCCTTCCGGATGGCGACCCGGACGTCGAACGCCAGATGAACCTGATGCGCGATGTGCAGCGCCAGGCCAGCTTCCAATTGCTCGCTCAGGATCTGGAGGGCGAGCTCACCGTCGAAAAGCTGGCCGACCAGTTGTCGGCGCTGGCCGACCTGCTGCTTACCGAAACCATCCGCCGCGCGTGGCCGCTCGTGAACAAGATCCCGGGCGCCGAACCGCACTTTGCCGTCATCGCGTACGGCAAGCTGGGCGGCAAGGAGCTGGGCTATGCGTCCGACCTGGACCTGGTGTTTCTCTTTGACGACCCGCGCGACGACGCCGCGGAGGTCTACGCCAAGCTGGGCCGGCGCATGTCGTCCTGGCTGTCGACCATGACGTCCTCGGGCCGGCTGTACGAGACCGACCTGCGCCTGCGGCCCGACGGCGACGCGGGGCTGCTGGCCGTGTCGCTCGAGGCCTTCGAGCAATACCAGCACAAGCACGCCTGGGCGTGGGAACACCAGGCGCTGACCCGGGCGCGTTTTGCCGCCGGCGACGCCAGCCTGGGCGACCGTTTCGAGAAGATCCGCGAGGACATCCTGGTGGCGCCCCGCGACACGGCCGCGCTGCGCAACGAGGTGCTGGCCATGCGCGAGAAGATCAACGCCGGCCATCCCAACACGTCGGACCGCTTTGACTTGAAGCACGATCGCGGCGGCATGGTCGATGTGGAGTTCGTGACGCAGTACCTGGTGCTGTGCCACGCGCGCACGCACCCGGTGCTGGTGCGCAACCTGGGCAACATCGCGCTGCTGCGCCTGGCCGCCGAAGCCGGGCTGATCCCGCCGGACCTCGCGGCGAGGTCCGGCGACGCCTACCGCACGCTGCGGCGCGTCCAGCACCAGTTGCGCCTGCAGGGGGTGGAAAAGGCCCGCGTGGGGCCCGACCAGCTCCAGGCAGAACGGGCCGCGGTCCGCGAACTCTGGACGACGGTGCTGGGCTGATGGCAACTCGTCGTAAAATAAGGGTTTTTCCGCTTTTGTCTGCCCGCCATGTCTGAACTCGTCCGCCCCAAACTCGACCTGCCCGCCGGCCGCAGCAAGGTGCTGATGCATTCGTGCTGCGCCCCCTGTTCCGGCGAAGTCATGGAGGCCATGACGGCCTCCGGGATCGATTACGCGATCTACTTCTACAACCCGAACATCCATCCGGTCAAAGAGTACGAAATCCGCAAGCAGGAGAACATCCGCTTTGCCGAGCAGCACGGCATCGAATTCATCGACGCCGACTACGACATGGACAACTGGTTTGACCGCGTCAAGGGCATGGAAGACGCGCCCGAGCGCGGCGAGCGCTGCACGGCCTGCTTCGACATGCGGTTTGAGCGCACCGCGCTCTACGCCCACGAGCATGGCTTTGACACCATCACCAGCTCGCTCGGGATCTCGCGCTGGAAGGACATGAATCAGATCAACGGCTGCGGCGAACGCGCCGCGGCGCGCTACGACGACCTGATCTACTGGACCTACAACTGGCGCAAGGGCGGCGGTTCGGCGCGCATGATCGAAATCAGCAAGCGCGAGAACTTCTACCAGCAGGAATACTGCGGCTGCGTCTATTCGCTGCGCGACACCAATCGCCATCGCCGCTCGCAGGGCCGCGAACGCATCCACATCGGCGTCAAGTTCTACGGCAAGGAAGACCTGATCAACGAGGAAAATCTCTGATCAGCGGGCGGCGCGCTCCGCGCCGGCCATAAAAAAGCCTGGCAGTCCGCGCATCGCGCGTCCTCCAGGCCCGCTGCGGCGCCCCACGGGGCGCCGCAATGCTTTCTAAAGCGATCAGTCCAGCGTCAGCACCGTCGCGCCCGTCGTCTTGCGCGAAGCCAGCGCCGTTTGCGCTTCGCCCGCCTGCTCCAGCGTGTAGCGCTGGTCGATGCGGACCTTGATCTTCTTCTTGAGCACCAGATCGAACAGCTCTTCGGAAGCCGACTGCAGCTTTTCCAGCGTGTTCACGTGGATGCCCAGCGAGGGGCGCGTCACGTACAGGCTGCCCTTCTGGTTCAGGACGGCCAGGTTCACACCCGCCACCGGACCGGACGCATTGCCAAAGCTGACCATCAAACCGCGCGGCTCGATGCAGTCCAGCGAGGTTTCCCACGTGTCCTTGCCCACGCCGTCATACACCACGGGCACCTTCTTGCCGCCCGTCAGTTCCAGCACGCGCTCGACCACGTTTTCACGCGAATAATCAATGGTTTCCCACGCGCCGTTCTCGCGCGCCAGCGCCGCCTTTTCGGGGCTGGACACCGTGCCGATGAGCTTGACGCCCAGCGCCTTGGCCCATTGGCATGCGATCAGTCCGACGCCGCCGGCCGCGGCATGGAACAGGATGGTCTCGCCGCCCTGCAGGCGGTAGGTCTGGCGGAACAGGTACTGCACCGTCAGGCCCTTGAGCATCAGGGCAGCCGCCTCGTCGAATTCGATGCCCTTGGGAACCTTGACGACCTGCAGGGCCGGCACGTTGCGGGCCTTGGCGTAGGCGCCGATGGGGCTTTGGCCGTAGGCCACGCGGTCGCCCTTCTTCAGGTGCTTGACGTCAGCGCCCACCGCGGTCACCACGCCGGCGCCCTCGAAACCCAGGCCATGCGGCAGCGGATGCGGATACAAGCCCGTACGGAAATAGATATCGATGAAGTTCAGACCGGCGGCGTGCTGCTCGATCGTGACTTCGTTGGCGGCCGGCGGGGGCACTTCCACCTCAACCAGCTTCAGGACTTCGGGACCACCGTGCTGCTCGATACGAATTGCCTTGACGAGATTGCTGGCCATGCTGGCCTCCTTTCATTGGAAATAATGCGAATTGACCAAAAATGCAGACTTCACCGCGTGGACTGCTTGTCGTCCTGCGCGGGAGGCGTACGCATGGCGCCGCCCCCCATCAACGCAAACACCCCCGCCAGCACCAGGACGGTTCCGCCCATCTGCCACACGGTGATGGGCTCGTCCAGGAACCACGAGGCCAGAAACAGCACTGACACCGGCCCCACCATGCCCAGCAGCGACGCGGTGGGTGCGCCGATCAGCGACACCGCCCACATCAGCATGAACACCGGCACTACCGTGTTCAGCGTGGCGTGAATGATGGAGTAGCCATAGACCGCCGCGGGCTGGATCAGCATCGACGGCGGGTGCACGATGAAGAACTGGATGATGCAGGCCACGCACGACACGAGCATGGCATACGCCACCAGCCGCGTCGGGCCGATCCGCTTGATCAGTTCCCCGGAGCAAATCAGGTACACAGAATAGCTTGCAGCCGAGCCGAAAACGAACAAAGACCCTAACAGGACCTCGCCGCCCCCACCGAAGGACAGGTCGTGCGCAAACACCAGCACCACGCCGGCATACGACAGCACCATGGCCAGCCATTGCCGGCGCTCGATCGGCCGCTTGAACCAAAGGGCCGACAGCAGCACGACGAGCGAGGGAGACAGGAACAGGATCAGGCGTTCGAGGCTGGCGGTGATGTAGCGCAGCCCCAGGAAGTCCAGGAAGCTGGACAGGTAATAGCCCAGGAGGCCAAGCACGCACACCTGCAGGCGTTCCTTGGTGGTCATCACCACGATTTCGCCCCGGGCCGCGCGGCGCGACTGGTGCCACGCCACGACCGCGAAGAACGGCATCGCGAACAGCATTCGAAACGCGATCAGCGTGACCGCGTCGATCCCGTAGCGGTAGGTGAACTTGACGACGATGGCCTTGGCGGAAAAGAGGATCGCGCCAAGCACCGCCATGGCGATCCCGGCGGCGCGGCCGGAGGCCAGCGGGAGCGCCGTAAGCTTGGCAATACGATTCATGCGATGATTTTAAGTTCACCGCAAAAATAATTGCACGCCTTCTCCGATGCAAATCGCTTTCTTCGCAGCATGACCCGACAACGCGCCCTCACTTATATCCATATTGCCGCCGTGCTATTCGGCCTGACCGGCGTGTTCGGCGAACTGATCCAGGCCAGCGCCGCGGTCATCACACTGGGGCGGGCGGCATTCGCGGTCGTGGCGCTGGGCATCTTCGCGCGCATGCGCCGCAAGCCGCTGCTGGGCGTGCTGACCCCGGCGCAGTTGTTCGTACTGGTGATCGCGGGCGCGCTGCTCGCGGCGCATTGGGTCACCTTCTTCATCTCCGTGAAGGTGGGCGGCATTGCCATCGCGACGCTCGGCTTTGCCAGTTTTCCCGCGTTCATCACCCTGTTCGAAGGCCTGATCTTCCGCGAGCGCGTCCGGCTGGCCGAATGGCTGTTGCTGGGCCTGGTGACCGCCGGCCTGGTGCTCGTCACGCCCTCGTTCGACCTGGCCAACCAGGGCACCATCGGGCTGGCGTGGGGCCTGCTGTCCGGCCTGAGCTTTGCCCTGCTCGCCTTGAGCAACCGCCGCTCGGCCTCCGGCATGGACCCGATGCAGGTGGCCTGCTGGCAAAACGTCGTGGTCGCGCTGGTGATGATGCCCTTCGCGGTCGGCCAGTTGCCTGCCCTGCCCGCGCAGGATTGGGTCTGGTTGGCGCTGCTGGGCGTCTTTTGCACCGGGCTGTCGCACTACCTGTTCGTGTCCAGCCTGACCCGGTTGAATGCCCGAAGCGCGGGGCTGGTGATTGCGCTGGAACCGGTCTACGCCATTGCCTTCGCCTGGGTGCTGTTCAGCCAGGAACCGACGCCGCGCATGCTGGCCGGCGGCGCCCTTATCGTGGCCGCCATCGTCTGGTCCGGGGTGCGCAAGCAGGCGCCCGCAGCCGAGCCCACATCAAAGATACAGCCTTGACAATAACTGACTAGGCAGTAAAATGCGCCGCATGACTGCCGCGCCTTCCCTGCCCACGCCCGTACCCGCCGAGTCGCCCGACGCCCCCGTCCATTACCGCAACGACACCCGTTGCATGGCCGAAGACAACGCGGGCTACCTCATCAAGCTGGCCTATCACTCCCTGAACCGGATGCTGGACCAGGAGATGGCGCCGCTTGATCTCACCGCCATGCAATGGCGCCCGCTGGCCATGGTGTTCCTGGGCCGCGCAGACACACCCGCCGAACTGGCGCGGCTCAACGACATGGACACCGGCGCCATGACGCGCGCGCTGGATCGCCTGGAAGCCAAGGGACTCTTGCGCCGCAACCGCAGCCAGGAAGACCGCCGCGTCGTCAAGATCGAACTCACCGAACTGGGCGAGGCCAAGGCACGCGAAATCCCCGCCAACATTGCCCGCGCGCTCAATCATCATCTGCGCGGCTTTTCGACTGACGAGGTCACCCAGCTCATGCACTTCATGCGGCGGATGATCGCAAACGGGTCCGCCTCCGGCTCCTCGGCCGACCGCTGACCCTCACGCCCCGTGCTGGAGCCGGGGTTTTTATTTGGCATAATCGTTGCCTAGGCAAATACAGATTAATCAATTACTTTCAGCTAACAGTCAGGATGAAACGCCTTTTATCTACCGCATTGGTGCTGGCCCTCACCGGTTGCGCGCTGATGGAGCCGGCGCCCAAGCCCGTCGCCGCGCTTGATGCCGCCAAGCTCGGGCTGACCGGTCAAGCCACCGAATGGCCCGCCGCGCAATGGTGGGAACGCTACGGCGACCCGCAACTGAACGCGCTGATGACCGAAGCGCTGGCCAACAGTCCCTCGATGAGCGCCGCGCAGGCGCGCCTGGCCAAGGCCAACGCCGCCGTCGGTATCGCGCGCGCCCCGCTGCTGCCGCGCGTGGACGCGGGCTACACCCTCAACCGCGAGCACCTGTCCAAGGACTACATCTACCCGGCGCCGCTGGGCGGCTCTGTCGTCAGCGACAACCGGCTGGCATTGGATTTCAGCTACGAGCTGGATTTCTGGGGCAAGAACCGTTCGCGCCTGCAGTCCGCGGTGTCGCAGCAGGAAGCCGCCAGCGCCGACGCGCAAGCCGCGCGCAACCTGCTCGCCAGCGCCACCGTGCGCGCCTACCTGAACCTGCAGAACGCGTTCGCCCAGCGCGACGTGCTGAACCGCGTGATTGCGCAGCGCGCCGAAGTCCTGTCGCTGACCCAGGGCCGCTACTCGGCCGGGCTGGACACGCAGGTCGAGGTCAAGCAGGCCGAGTCGTCGCTGGCCTCCGGCAAGGTCGAACTGACCCAGACCGACACCACGCTCGCCCAACTGCGTAACCAGGTCGCCGCGCTGGCCGGCGCCGGCCCGCAGCGCGGACAGGATCTGGTTCAGGTGTCGCTGACCGCACCGGCCGGCGCCGTTCCGGCCAGCGTGCCGCTCGACCTGCTCGGGCACCGTCCCGATGTCACGGCCGCCCGCTGGCGCGCCGAGGCGGCGCGCCACGCCATCGACGCGGCCAAGGCCGAGTTCTATCCCAATGTGAACCTGGCCGCGTTCGTCGGCTTTCAGGCGATTGGCACCGGCAACCTGCTGGGCGCCGACGCCCGCATGGCCGGCATCGGTCCGGCCGTCACGCTGCCCATCTTCCACGGCGGCGAGCTCAACGCCAATCTGGCGGGCCGCCGCGCCGACGCGGACCTGGCGGTGTCGGACTACAACCAGACCGTGCTGGACGCCGCGCATCAGGTCGCCGACGCGCTGGACGGCCTGCGCCTGCTGGACCAGGAAAAGACCCAGCAACGCCAGGCGCGCGAAGCCATCGAGGCCGCCTATGCGCTGGCCGTCGACCGCTACAAGGCGGGCATGGGCAACTACATCACCGTGCTGATCGCGCAGACCGGCGTGCTGACGCAGGCCCGTCTTGATACCGACCTGCGCATCCGCGCCTATCAGCTCGACGCCAACCTCGCCACCGCCTTGGGCGGCGGCTACGCGCCGCAGGCCGAGCCTGCCCCGAACTCCATTCATTGAACGATCCCGGATTCAGACGTCATGAACGCTGCCACTCCCACCACCCATCCCGCCCGTAAACGCCTCCTGTTGACGGCGACCGGGGTTTTCATCGTTGCCGGCATTGCCTACGGCATCTGGTGGGCGCTCTTCGGCGCCCATTTCGAAAGCACCGACGACGCCTACGTGCACGGCAACCTGGTGCAGATCACGCCGCAGGTGCCCGGCACCGTGGTCGCCATCGAAGCCGATGACACCGAAACCGTCACCGCCGGCCAGCCGCTGGTCCGCCTCGATCCCGCCGACACCGATATCGCCCTCCAGCAGGCGCAAGCCAAGCTGGCGCAGACGGTGCGCCAGGTGCAGACCTACTACGTGCAGAACGATGCGCTGGCGGCCGACGTCGACCTGCGCAATGCCGACATCCTGCGCGCCCAGGCCGAGCTGACCCGCGCGCAGAGCGACGTGAAGCGCCGCCAGCAATTGGCCAAGTCGGGCGGCGTGAGCGGCGAGGAAATTCTGCACGCCGAGGTCGCGCTCAAGTCCGCGCAGTCCGGCGTCGCGCAAGCCAAGGCGGCGCTGGCCGCCGCGCAGGCCAAGCTGGCGACCAACCAGGCGCTGACGCAAGGCACCTCGGTCGCCGATCACCCCGACGTGCGCCAGGCGGCGGCCGAGCTGCGCAATGCCTGGCTCGCGCAGTCGCGCACCGTGCTGCCCGCCCCCGTGGGCGGCGTGATCGCACGCCGCAGCGCGCAGGTCGGCCAGCGCGTCGCCCCCGGCGCCGCCCTGATGACCGTCGTGCCGCTCGATCAGGTCTGGGTCGAGGCCAACTTCAAGGAAGGCCAACTGCGCAAGATGCGCATTGGCCAGCCGGTCAAGATGGTGGCCGATCTGTACGGCAGCTCGGTCACCTACCACGGCACCGTCGCCGGCCTGGACGCCGGCACGGGCAGCGCCTTCGCCCTGCTTCCCGCCCAGAACGCCACCGGCAACTGGATCAAGGTCGTGCAGCGCGTCCCCGTGCGCATCACGCTGGACCCCGAAGACCTCAAGCAGCATCCGCTGCGCGTGGGTCTGTCGATGGACGTTGAAGTCGACGTGGGCAAGGACGACGGCGCTCCGCTGACGCAAGTGGCGCGCAAGGAACCCGCCTGGTCGACCCGCGCCTTCGAGCCCGCCCACCATGAAGTCGACGCCATGATCGCAAAGATCATCGCCGCCAACGTCGCATCATGAGCACCGCCGCCCAGCCCGCGGGCGCAGGCGCGCCCCCAGACGCCGCCCGCCCGCCGGGCGCGCATCCGCCGCTGGAGGGCGCGACCCGCATCATCGGGTCCATCGCCCTGTCGACCGCGGTCTTCATGAACGTGCTGGACACCTCCATCGCGAACGTGTCCATCCCCACCATCTCCGGCGACCTGGGCGTGAGCACCAGCCAGGGCACGTGGGTCATCACGTCGTTCGCGGTGGCCAACGCCATCACCGTGCCGCTGACCGGCTGGCTGACGCAGCGCTTCGGCCAGGTGCGCCTGTTTCTGATCTCCACGCTGCTCTTCGTGCTGGCGTCCTGGCTGTGCGGCTTCTCTCCCTCTCTTGAAGCGCTGATCGCTTTCCGGGTGCTGCAAGGCGCTGTCGCCGGCCCGATGATTCCGCTGTCGCAGACGCTGATGCTGGCCAGCTTCCCGAAGTCCAAGGCGGGCATGGCGCTGGCCGTCTGGTCCATGACAACGCTTGTGGCCCCGGTTGCCGGCCCGCTGCTCGGCGGCTGGATCTCCGACAACTACACCTGGCCCTGGATCTTCTACATCAACGTGCCGGTGGGCCTCCTGGCCGCCTGGATCAGCTGGCGCATCTACGGCAACCGCGAATCCGTCACGCGCAAGCTGCCGATCGACAAGCTCGGTCTCATCCTGCTCGTGGTCTGGGTGGGCGCGCTGCAGATCATGCTGGACAAGGGCAAGGAACTGGACTGGTTCGCCAGCCCCACCATCATCGCGCTGGCGGCGATCGCCTTCGTGGCCTTCGTGTTCTTCCTGATCTGGGAGCTGACCGACGCGCACCCGGTCGTGGACCTGCGCCTCTTCAAGGTCCGCAATTTCACGGTGGGCGCGCTGACGCTGGCCGTGGCCTATGGTGTCTTCTTTGGCAACGTGGTGCTGCTGCCGCTCTGGCTGCAGAGCAACATGGGCTACACGGCGACCTACGCGGGCCTTGTGACCGCGCCGGTCGGACTGCTGGCGATCCTGCTCACCCCCATCGTGGGCAAGATGCTGGCCACGCGCGATCCCAGGCAGATCGTGACGGTCGCCTTCCTGATCTTCGCGCTGGTCTGCTTCATGCGCGCGGGCTTCAACACCCAGACGGACGTGCGCACGCTGATGATTCCGACCATCATCCAGGGCGCGGCAATGGCGGCGTTCTTCGTGCCGCTTACGTCGATCACGCTGTCCAGCATGGAGCCTTGGCGCATTCCGGCCGCGTCGGGTCTGTCGAACTTCCTGCGGCTGACGGCGGGCGCATTCGGCACGTCGATTTCCACGACGCTATGGGAAAACCGCGCAACCCTGCATCACGCGCAACTGACCGAGATTGCCCGGCCCGGCCAGCAGGCGTTCGACCAGACCATGAATACCCTGCAGAACGGGCTGGGCGTCTCGCATCAACAGGCGCTCACCGTGGTAGACGGACTGATCAACGCGCAGGCCTTCACGATGTCGGCGACGGACGTGTTCTACGCGTCCGCAGTCATCTTCCTGCTGCTGACGGGCCTGGTCTGGTTTGCACGGCCGCGGGCGTCCAAGGCGGGAGGCGGCGGCGCGGCGGAAGCGGCGGCCGGCGCGCACTGATACGGTCGGCATCGGCAAAAGCACAAGGCGCCTCGCGGCGCCTTGTTTTTCTGGATATGCACTTGTTGACCAAGCTGCGTCTGGACAGGCGGATCAGTCCTTAAGCAGTGTGCGCCAGTCCTTGCGTTCGATGATGTCGGCCGACAGCGCGCTGACCGGAGACAGGTTGAACACGGACACCCCGCGCGCGCGCCAGAGCGGCGATGCAAAGCGGAAAGACGGCTCGATGAAACGCGGAAAGTTGCGCGTCAGACGGCTGGTCTGCGGCTTGCCACCCTCGTTGTAGAAACGCAATCCGCCCTGCACGGTCAAATCCAGCCCGTGCAGGAAGACCTCGCGCGCCCCGCCGGACGTCAGGACCTGAAGGGCCGCATAGGCCACGGTATCGGCATCGAATACCCCCAACGAGGCATCGAAGCTGTAGCCCAGCCCCTGCTTGGCGTCCAAAAGCTCGACGTCAGCGGAAGCCGCCGCAATGCGCTTGAGTACCGCCGGCGCGACGCTGCGCTCGTATGCGCGCTTGGATATCAGCTCGATGATGCAAATGCGGCATCGGATATGTTCCTGCGGGATGCCTTGCATGATGTAGCGCAGCACCTCGGGAAACACATACAACGTCAGGTCCCGCGCGACGATCTCGCGCACCAGGTCGATGCGGTCGCGCACGAAGTTCTGGTCGATGATGCAGTAATACTTGAACTGCAGATCGAACTTGCGCGACAGCGCGATGGCGCCATTGACGCCCATCGCCACGCCGATATTCATCCGGTCATAGGGAATCTCGGCGATCGACGGGCCGCTCAGGATCAGATGCACCACCTTGTCGGCGGGGTCGTAGCCTTGCGACAGCGGCGTGACGGGCAGGGAACGACCAAAGGCGCGATACCCGCTGATCGCGCCCTCCTTGTCCCGCCAGATGCGGACGAACGGCCACAGGTGCTGATTGTGACGCTGCGTGCGCGAGCGCAGCATGCGAAAGAGCTTGCGCACGAAGCGGTCGGCCCGCCCGCCGCCCACGTGATCGGAGGGGGGAGAAATAATCGAGTCGTTCATCTACTAACCGGACAGGCCTGCCGCCAACACAATCAACCGGCTCGAACCAGCGCAGCGATCGCGTCGCCGACCTCGGCCGTTGAAGCGTTGCCTTTCATATCCCTCGTCCGCGGACCTTCGGCCAGCACGGTTTCGATCGCCTTGACCACGGCGGCCGACGCGTCGGGATACCCCAAGAAATCCAGCATCAATGCCCCGCTCCAGATCTGACCGATGGGGTTGGCGATGCCCTTGCCATAAATGTCCGGCGCCGACCCATGCACCGGTTCAAAGAGCGACGGAAACTTGCGTTCCGGGTTGAGGTTCGCGGACGGCGCGATACCGATGGTGCCCGTGCATGCCGGTCCCAGATCGGACAGGATGTCGCCGAACAGGTTGGATGCCACCACGACATCGAACCAGTCCGGGTGCTGGACGAAGTGCGCGCACAGGATGTCGATGTGATATTTGTCCCAGCGCACGTCGGGGTAGTTCGCGGCCATGTCGGCCACGCGCTCGTCCCACCAGGGCATCGAAATGGAAATGCCATTGGACTTGGTGGCGGCGGTCAGGTGCTTGCCGCGCTTTTGCGCCAGTTCAAACGCAAACTTCAGCACGCGCTCGGCGCCGATGCGCGTGAAAACGCTTTCCTGGATGACCACTTCGCGATCGGTGCCCTCGAACAGGCGGCCGCCGCTATTGGAGTATTCGCCCTCGGTGTTCTCGCGCACGATGAAGAAATCGATCTCGCCGGGCTTGCGGTCGGCCAGCGGCGACGGCACGCCAGGCATCAGACGCACCGGACGCAGATTGATGTACTGATCGAATTCGCGGCGGAACTTGAACAGCGAGCCCCACAAGGCCTCATGGTCCGGCACCGTGGCGGGCCAGCCGATCGAACCGAAGAAAATGGCCTCATGCTGGCCGATCTGGTCCTTCCAGTCGTCCGGCATCATCTTGCCGTGCTTGGCGTAGTAGTCGCAGCTCCAGTCGAAATGGTCCCATTGGAACTCGATTCCGAACCGCGTCGCCACGGCATCCAGCACCTTCAAACCTTCCGGCACGACTTCCTTGCCGATTCCGTCTCCTGGGAGCACCGCAATCTTGTGTTTCTTAGCCACCATGTCTTCCTTTGGTTTTCATTGATACACCGCCCGCAATGTTAGGCATAAATGGGCGCAACACAATACCCCCGTCCCCCGAACGGACGGATCAGCCGATTCACCGCTTTGCGCCGATAAGGCTTAGCGCCGGCCCTTCGATCCCAGCAGCGACCCCAGAATTCCGCGCGTGAGTTCCCGCGCGATGGAGCGGGCCGAGCTTTTCGCGATGGTCTGCACCACGCCATCGCGTTTGCCGCCGCGCGGTCCGGTCGACCCGAACAGCACGTCCTTCAGGCTGTCCATCAGCCCGCCGCTATCGTCGGCAGGCGGCTCGGACGTCTTGGCGGACGGCTGCCCGGACCGGGCCGGCGCATCCTTGGCCACCTGGGGGTCCGCCGGCGCCGCCGCGCGGCCCGCCAGGATTTCGTAGGCCGACTCCCGGTCGACGGCCTTCTCATATTTGGGCGCCAGGGCATTGCCCTGACGCAGCGCCTGCCGCTCGGCGTCCGTCGCCGGCCCGATACGGCTGCCCGGCGGCACGATGTAGGCCCGCTCGGTCGGCATCGGCCGCCCCTTGGCGTCAAGCAGCGACACCAGCGCCTCGCCCACGCCCAGTTCGGTGATCGCGGCCTCGATGTCCAGGCCGGGATTGGGGCGCATGGTCTGCGCGGCGGTCTTGACGGCCTTCTGATCGCGCGGCGTGAACGCCCGCAGCGCATGCTGGACGCGATTGCCCAACTGGCCCAGCACGGTGTCCGGGATATCCAGCGGATTCTGCGTCACGAAGTAAACGCCCACGCCCTTGGAGCGCACCAGGCGCACGACCTGTTCGATCTTGGTCAGGAGCGCCTGCGGCGCGTCGTTGAACAGCAGGTGGGCCTCGTCAAAGAAGAACACCAGCTTGGGCTGGTCCATGTCTCCCACCTCGGGCAGCTTTTCGTACAGGTCGGCCAACAGCCACAGCAGGAAGATGGCATACAGGCGCGGCGCCTGCATCAGCTTGTCGGCCGCCAGCACATTGACGATGCCGCGGCCCTGCGCGTCGGTGCGCATCAGGTCGGCGACGTCCAGCATCGGCTCGCCAAAGAACTTTTCCGCACCTTGCGATTCCAGCGCCAGCAAGCCGCGCTGGATGGCGCCGACGCTGGCCGAGGACACATTGCCGTAACGCGTCTTGAGCTCGCCCGCCCGGTCGGCGACGTCCTGGAGCATCGCCCGCAGATCCTTCAGGTCCAGGAGCAGCTGTCCTTCGTCGTCCGCCACCTTGAAAACCAGGGTCAGGACGCCTTCCTGCGTGTCGTTCAGTTCCAGGATGCGCGAGAGCAGCAGCGGCCCCATATCGGTGATGGTGGCCCGCACCGGCAGCCCATGCTCGCCAAAGACATCCCACAGCGCGACCGGGCTGGCGCCCCACGCCGGCTCGGGCAGGCCCAGGTTCTGCAGGCGTTCCTGCAGCTTGGGGCTGGACACGCCCGCCTGCGAAATGCCGGTCAGGTCGCCTTTGACGTCCGCCATGAACACGGGCGTGCCGATCCGGGAAAAGGATTCGGCCAGCACCTGCAGCGTGACAGTCTTGCCCGTGCCGGTGGCCCCCGTGATGCAACCGTGGCGGTTGGCCAGGGCCGGCAGCAGCGCCAACTCGGTCTGCGCGTTCTTGGCGATGACAAGGGGGTTGGGCATGGGCGGCTCCGGACCAGGGATCAGATGGATGCCCAAGTGTAGAGCCTGCCGCCCGCCTTGTGCGCGTGGCTATATGGACACAAGCATCCCTCTTGCCGGACGGGACAGCCGCCGGCACGGTAAAATGCCGTCTTTGCAGACACATTTTCCTGGGAAGCCATGGCCGGACACAGCAAATGGGCCAATATTCAGCACCGCAAAGGGCGCCAAGACGCCAAGCGCGGAAAGCTCTGGACCAAGATCATTCGTGAAATCACAGTGGCGGCGCGCGCCGGCGGCCCCGACCCGGACAGCAACCCTCGTTTGCGCATGGCCTGGGACAAGGCCACCGACGCCAACATGCCCAAGGACAACATCCAGCGCGCCATCCAGCGTGGCGCGGGCGGCGCCGACGGCGAGGCCTACGAAGAAGTCCGCTACGAAGGCTACGGCATCGGCGGCGCGGCGGTCATCGTCGACTGCATGACCGACAACCGCACCCGCACCGTCGCCGAAGTCCGCCACGCCTTCTCCAAGAACGGCGGCAACCTTGGCCAGGAAGGCTCCGTCGCCTTCATGTTCAAGCACTGCGGCCAATTCGTGTTCGCCCCCGGCACCCCTGAAGACAAGGTCATGGAAGCCGCCCTCGATGCTGGCGCCGAAGACGTCACCACCGACGAAGAAGGCGTGATCGAAGTCGTCTGCGCCCCGTCCGATTACGCGGCCGTGCGCAAGGCATTCGACGAGGCCGGCCTGAAGGCCGAAGTCGACGGCATCGTCATGAAGGCCCTGAACGAAACCGAACTCGCCGGCGACGACGCCGCCAAGATGCAGAAACTGCTCGACGCCCTGGAAAACCTGGACGACGTGCAGGAAGTCTATACGACCGTCATTTTCGACGAAGCGCAGTAACTCTCCCTTTCCTGGCGCGCCAGCGGCTCTGTCCGCCAGCGCGCCTCTTCAGACTCACGCAACATGAAACTCCTGGTAATTGGCTCGGGCGGCCGCGAACATGCCCTCGCCTGGCGGCTCGCCCGCTCCCCGCGCGTGCACAAGGTGTACGTCGCTCCGGGCAACGGCGGCACGCAACGGGCCGAGCAGATGGAGAACATCCCGCTCACCAATGCCGAGGAACTGGCCGATTTCGTCCAGCGCGAGGGGATCGCCCTGACGGTCGTGGGCCCCGAGGCGCCCCTGGCCGCCGGTGTCGTCGACGTCTTCCGCGCCCGTGGCCTGAAGATCTTCGGCCCCACCAAGGCCGCCGCGCAGCTTGAAAGCTCCAAGGATTACGCCAAGGCCTTCATGGTCCGGCACAACATCCCGACCGCGCGCTACGAAACCTTCACCGACCCGGCCAAGGCGCACGCCTACATCGACCAGGAAGGCGCGCCCATCGTCATCAAGGCCGACGGCCTGGCCGCCGGCAAGGGCGTCGTGGTTGCCGCCACCCTCGAAGAAGCGCACGCCGCCGTCGACGCCATGCTGGGCGACGGCTCCATGGGCGATGCCGGCGCACGCGTCGTCATCGAAGAATGCCTGATCGGCGAAGAAGCCAGCTTCATCGTCATGTGCGATGGCCGCAATGTGCTCGCCCTGGCCACCAGCCAGGACCACAAGCGCCTGCAGGACGGCGACCGCGGTCCCAACACGGGCGGCATGGGCGCCTACTCGCCCGCCCCCATCGTCACGCCTGAACTCCATCACCGCATCATGCGCGAAATCATCCTGCCCACCGTGCAGGGCATGACGCGCGACGGCATCCCGTACACGGGCTTCCTGTACGCCGGCCTGATGATCGCCCCGGGCGACGACCCCGACCGCGAAATCAAGACGCTGGAATTCAACTGCCGCATGGGCGACCCCGAAACCCAGCCCATCATGATGCGCGTCAAGAGCGACCTGCTGGACGCACTCGAACACGCCGTCGAAGGCACGCTCGACCAGGCCGACATCGTCTGGGACCGCCGCACCGCCCTGGGCGCCGTGCTGGCCGCCCACAACTACCCCAACACGCCGCGCACCGGCGACGTCATCCGCGGCCTGCCCGCCGATGCCGAAGACTGCATGGTCTTTCACGCCGCCACCCAACTGGACGGTGACGAAACCAAGACCACCGGCGGCCGCGTGCTGTGCGTCACCGCCCTGGGCGATTCCGTCAAGATGGCGCGCGATCGTGTCTACGAAGCCATCGACCGCATCCACTTCGATGGCCGCCAGTACCGCTCCGACATCGGCTGGCGCGCGCTCAAGCCGTCGCAGCAAAAGCCCAAGTCCAACACGTAACCGGAACCGCCCATGACCGCTCTGCCCGTCTCCGCTGTCCGGGACTACCTCACCGGCCTGCAAGCCCGCATCGTGGGCGCGCTGGAAGCGGCCGAAGGTGGCCCCTTTCGCGCCGACGAATGGGTTCGGCCCGAGGGCGGTGGCGGTCTGTCGCGCCTGCTCGAAGGCGGCCAGCTTTTCGAGCGCGCCGGCGTGCTGTTCAGCCACGTCAAGGGTTCCAAGCTGCCGCCGTCGGCCAGCGCGCATCGCCCGGAGCTCGCCGGCCGCTCATGGGAAGCGATGGGCGTGTCCATGGTGCTGCACCCACGCAATCCGTACGTGCCCACCACGCACATGAACGTGCGCATGTTCGTCGCGGCCGCGCGGCCCGGCCATGACGAGGCCGACGTCTTCTGGTTCGGCGGCGGCATCGACCTCACCCCGTACTATCCCTTCGAAGAAGACGCCCGCCACTTCCACACGGTGTGCCGGGACGCGCTGGCGCCCCATGGGTCCGATTACTACCCGCGCTACAAGCGCTGGTGCGACGAATACTTCTTCCTCAAGCATCGCGACGAAACCCGCGGCATCGGCGGCGTCTTCTTCGACGACCTGAACGCGCCCGGCTTCGACGCCTCCTTTGCCCTGACCCGTTCGGTCGGCGACGCATTCCTGGACAGCTACCTGCCCATCGTCGACAAGCGCCGCGGCCTCGCCTACACCGAGCGCGAGCGCGACTTCCAGGCCTACCGCCGCGGCCGTTACGTCGAATTCAACCTGGTCTTTGACCGCGGCACGCTGTTCGGCCTGCAATCCGGAGGCCGCACCGAATCGATCCTGCTGTCCATGCCGCCGCTCGCGCAATGGCGCTACGCCTGGCAGCCTGAAGCCGGCACGCCCGAGGCCGAACTGGCCGCCTACCTCAAACCGCGGGACTGGGTTTGAAACACATCGGCCTTTTCGGCGGCAGCTTCGACCCCGTACACGTCGCCCACATCGCGCTCGCGCAGAACGCCCTGCAATCGCTGGGGTTGGCCCAGGTGCAGCTCATTCCCGCCGCCAACCCCTGGCAGCGCGCTGCACTGAACGCCACCGCCGAACATCGCCTCGCGATGCTCGAACTGGCCATCGCCGGCCACCCGGGACTGGCGGTCAATCCCATTGAAATCGAGCGGGGCGGCGCCACCTACACCATCGACACGCTGCGCGCGTTGCCGCAGGACGCGCGCTATGCGTGGTTGCTCGGCGCCGACCAGCTCGCCAATTTCTGCACCTGGCGCAACTGGCGCGACATTTCCAGCCTGGTCGACCTGGCCGTGGCCACCCGCCCCGGCACGCCCCTCAGCGCACCGCCGGAACTGGCGCAATGGCTGCAGGAACAGGGCCGCACGCTGCAAGAACTGCCTTTTCCACCCATGCCGGTGTCGGCTTCCGAAATCCGCCGGCGCCTGGCGCAGGGCGAATCCACCGACGGACTGCTCGACGCGTCCGTTGCCGCATATATTGCGGCGCACAAACTCTACCGATAAACCCTTCCCGCCCGGCGCCGCCGGTCAGCCGCCGGTGCCCCCGAGCGGGTTATATTTGCAGCTATGGATATACAGAAACTCCAACGCGCCGTCATCGACGCCCTCGAAGACGTCAAGGCGCAAGACATCAAGGTCTTCAGCACCACGCATCTGACCAGCCTGTTCGATCGCGTCGTGATTGCAAGCGCCACCTCCAACCGGCAGACCCGCGCGCTGGCGTCCAGCGTCGCCGATCGCGGCCGCGCCATGTCGCTCACCGGCATCACCATCGAAGGCGAGGACACCGGTGAATGGGTCGTCGTCGACCTCGGCGACGTCGTCGTGCACATCATGCAGCCGGCCATTCGCCAGTACTACAACCTCGAAGAAATCTGGGGCGGCAAGCCGGTGCGCGTGAAGCTCCTGCCCGAATCGACCCGCCCCGCTCCTGTCCCCAGCGACAGTGGCAGCGGTTACGACGACCTCGAAGACTGACCACGCCGTGAAGCTGATCGTCGTCGCGGTG
Source organism: Achromobacter spanius (assembly GCF_002966795.1). Taxonomy (GTDB): domain Bacteria; phylum Pseudomonadota; class Gammaproteobacteria; order Burkholderiales; family Burkholderiaceae_B; genus Achromobacter; species Achromobacter spanius_D. The sequence continues at coordinate 1,947,693 of NZ_CP023270.1, read as the reverse complement.
GGCACGCGGATGCCGGACTGGGTGCAAACTGCCTGGGACGACTACGCCAAGCGCCTGCCGGCCGACTGCGCGCTGGAACTGCGCGAGATCAAGCCCGAGCCCCGCACCACCGGCAAAACTCCGGCCCAGATGATGGCGGCCGAGGCAAAGCGCATCGAGGCGGCTCTGCCCGCCAATGCGCTGCGCCTTGCCCTGGACGAACGCGGCCGCGACCTCACCACGATGGCGCTGTCGCAAAAGCTTGAACAGTGGCGCGCGGGCGGACAGGATGTCGCGTTTCTCGTCGGCGGCCCCGACGGCCTGGATCCCGCCCTCAAGGCCTCCGCCAGCGGCCAGTTGCGCCTGTCGTCCCTCACGTTGCCCCACCCCATGGTGCGCGTGGTCCTGGCCGAACAGCTCTACCGCGCCTGGGCCATCATGACCAACCACCCCTACCACCGCGCGTGACCGCCGCCTGGCGGCGCCTGCCCAGCTCCGCATGACCGACACCGCCAATCCCTCCCGTTCTTCCCCGCGCCTGTATCTTGCCTCTGCCAGCCCGCGCCGCCGCGAGCTGCTGAACCAGATCGGCCTGGCGCACGAGGTCCTGCTCATTCCGGCCCCGCCCGGCGAGGACGAACCGCAGCATCCGGGCGAAAGCGCCGCCGACTATGTGCAGCGTACCGCCCGGGACAAGGCCCTGCGCGGCCGCGACTGGATGCGCGCGCACGCCATGCCCGCCCTGCCCCTGCTCGCAGCCGACACCACCGTCATCCTCGCGGGCGAGGTCCTGGGCAAGCCGGCGGACCGCGACGATGCCCTGCGCATCCTGCGGGCGCTATCTGGCGCCACGCACGAAGTCCATACCGCGGTCGCGGTGTGCAGCGGCGACCGCCTGCTGGAAGCCGTCTCCATCACCGAAGTCCGCATGCGTGCCTTGCAAGAAGACGAAATCGGCCGCTATTGCGACAGCGGCGAACCCTTCGGCAAGGCGGGCGCATATGGCATCCAGGGTCTTGCGGGCACATTCGTCTCGCACATCGCCGGCAGCTACACAGGCGTCATGGGCCTGCCGCTGTTCGAAACCGCCAACCTGCTCCGCGAGGCCGGCATCCAGGTGCCCTGACAACGATTCGGCCGGAAAGAAAAAATCCCCCGCGCCGCAAGGCTTCGGGGGATTTTTTATCTGAGCGGCGCTGTTGTTCAGCTCTGGCGGGCGGGTTCGCCGATGGCGACCTGCGGCTGCGGTTGCGGCTGCGACGCCGCAGGCGTGCCCGCGCTGTCCAGGGTGGCATGCAGTTGCTCTTGATCGAGCTCGCCTTCCCAGCGCGCGACGACCACGGTGGCGGTCGCATTGCCCACCAGATTGGTCAAGGCCCGGCATTCCGACATGAATCGGTCCACGCCCAGGATCAGCGCCATGCCGGCGACCGGCACCGAAGGCACCACCGACAGCGTGGCCGCCAGCGTGATGAAGCCCGCGCCGGTCACGCCGGCCGCGCCCTTCGAGCTCAGCATCGCCACCAGCAGCAGCAGGATCTGGTCACCCAGCGAGAGCGGAATGTCGCAGGCCTGCGCAATGAACAGCGCAGCCATCGTCATGTAGATATTGGTGCCGTCCAGGTTGAACGAATAACCGGTGGGCACCACCAGACCGACCACCGACTTCGAGCAGCCCGCACGCTCCATCTTCTGCATCAACGTGGGCAGAGCGGCTTCCGACGAGCTCGTGCCCAACACCAGCAGCAGTTCTTCGCGGATGTAGCGGACCAGCTTGAAGATCGAGAAACCGTTGTAGCGGGCCACCAGACCCAGCACGACGACGACGAACAGCACCGAGGTCGCGTAGAACGTGCCCACCAGCATCGCCAGGTTCACGACCGACTTGATGCCGTACTTGCCGATGGTGAATGCCATCGCGCCAAAGGCGCCAATGGGCGCGGCCTTCATCAGGATCGCCACCATCTTGAAAATCGGCTGCGCCAGCGCAGTCATGAAATTCAGGATCGGCTTGCCGCGCTCGCCCACGATGGCCAGCGAAATGCCGAACAGCACGGCCACGAACAGCACCTGCAGAATGTCGCCACCCACGAACGGGCTGAAGATGGTCGTGGGAATCACGTTCATCAGGAAGCCGGTGATCGTCGAGTCATGCGCCTTGGCGACATAGCCGGACACCGCCTTCTGATCCAGCGTGGTCGGGTCGATGTGCATGCCGGCGCCGGGCTGCACGATATGGCTGACCACCATGCCGACGACCAACGCCAATGTCGAGAACACCAGGAAATACAGCATTGCCTTGCCAGCCACGCGCCCGACCTTCTTCAGGTCGCTCATGGCGGCGATGCCGGTCGCCACGGTCAGGAAGATGACCGGTGCAATGATCATCTTCACCAGCTTGATGAAGGCGTCGCCCAGCGGTTGCATCTGCTGTCCGAGCTCGGGCTTGAATGCGCCGAGCAAAATGCCCACCACAATGGCGAAGATCACCTGCACATACAGGATTTGATAGAACTTGAGCTTGCGCGCGGGCGCGCTGTGATCCACTTCGATCATTGGGATTGTCCCCACCAAGGCCCCTTGCTCCGCGCAGCGTGGCGCGTGCGACGTCGGGGCGTTATCTGTTTTATGGCCATGCGTTCCTGCCGCCGGCCGATTTCACCGCGGGGATGTGCCGCGCGGCTTGCCGGTATATATGCAATACCCATGCCAGCTCGGCCAACCCACCCAATCTCTCACTAACTCATTGAAAATGCTGAGTTTCCCTAGATTCCGACTATCTGAAGGTCGGCAGAGAAAGGCGAAACCCCGCACAGAAACCCGCTAAAATGTGCGGAAAACCGCACACCATGACCGGCTCCTCTTCTCCCCCCCTTTCCCCGCCTGCCTCCCCCCGCGCCTGGTCCTGGCCGTGGCGGGTGGCCCTGACGCTGCTAGCCGTCGGCATCGTCGCCATCACGTTGCACACCGCCACCCAATGGGCACGCGACGGCGCGCTGCGCGAGGCCGCCCTCCAGGCCCGCAGTACCGGTCAGATCAACGCCGCGCTGCTGCGCAACAACCTCGACAAATTCCGGGCGCTGCCCTTCGTGCTGACCCAGGACGTCGACCTGCGCGCGGCGCTTCAAGGCGCGAGTTCAAGACAGATCGAGGCGCTGGACGAAAAGCTCGAGGCGCTCAGCCGCGGCGTCGGCGCTTCCGCCATTTACGTCCTCGACAAAAAAGGACTGGCCATCGCCGCCAGCAACTGGCGCGAACCGGCCACCTTCGTCGGCGTCGACTACGAATTCCGTCCGTACTTCCAGGGCTCGGTCGTGCACGGCTCGGCCGAACACTTCGCGCTGGGCACCGTCAGCCACGAAGCAGGTCTCTACCTGTCGCGGCGCGTGGACGACGCGCAGGGCGCGATGCTCGGCGTGGTGGTCCTGAAAGTTGACTTCCGGGAGCTGGAGGCCGACTGGCGGCAGGCCAACGCCGTCATCTTCGTAACCGATGAACACGGCGTCGTGCTGCTCGGCAATATTCCAGACTGGCGTTTCAGGGTGCTCGCGCCGCTTTCGCCCGCGCTGGCCGAGACGCTGCGCACCAGCCTGCAATTTGGCGACGCCAAATTCCAGCCGCTTCCGGTCACACCGCCGCTGCAGGCCAGTAGCAACGGGCAACTCATACGCACTGACGACGCATTGCCCCGCGCCGCTGCCGGCGCCCCGTTGCTGCACACCACCCTGCCGGTCATCGAATCGCCCGGCTGGACGCTGCACCAGTTGTCGCCGGTCCAGGCGGCCATGAACCAGGCCAGCGCCAACGCCCAACTCGGCGCCTTGCTCACGCAAAGCGTGCTCGCCGCGCTGATCGGCGTGGTGCTGTACCGCCGTCATCGCAACCTCGAACGCGCCGAGCAACAGGCCGCCGTCCAGCAACAACTCGCGGCGCTGGTGGACGAGCGCACGGCGCAGCTGCGCGACGTGAACGCCAAGCTTGTCGACGAGATGGACGAACGCCAAAGCGCCGAATCCCAACTCCACACCATGAAGGACGAGCTGGTCCAGGCCAGCAAGCTGGCGTTGCTGGGCCAAGTCGCGGCGGGCGTCGCACACGAGGTCAACCAACCCGTCGCCGCCATCCGCGCCTACGCCGACAACGCCGTTGAATTTCTGCGCCGCCGAGACGACGGGGCCGTTCAGGAAAACCTGGGCACGATTGCGGCATTGACCGATCGCATCGGCCACATCACCGGCGAACTTCGCGCCTTTTCCCGCAAGGCGGGGGCAACCGTCGGCCCCACCGATTTGATGGAAGCCCTGGAAGGGGCGATCCTGCTCGTAGGCCCGCGCGCGCGCCGCCAAGGCGTCACGCTGCAAAGCCCGCCCCGCAACCAGAACTGCTCCGTCCAGGCCAATCGCGTCCGGCTAGAGCAAGTGCTGGTCAATCTATTGCAGAACGGACTCGAAGCGCTGGAAGGCGCTCGGAACGGCCGGATAGTTATCGCCCTGCAAGACCTCGGCGACACCGTGCAACTACACGTTCACGACAACGGGCCCGGCCTGTCCGAGCAGGCCCGCGCACGCCTCTTCACGCCATTTCATACGACCAAGCCGGACGGGCTGGGCCTGGGCCTCGTCATCAGCCGCGACATCGTCGCCGAATTTGGCGGCGAACTGCGCGCCGCCCGCTCTGACGATGCCAGCATGTCGTCTCCCCACGTGCCCAACACCGGCGCGTTGTTCATCCTGACCCTGCGCAAAGCGCCGGATCAAATCCTCGCACCGAGCACTCACCATGACGCGCGCCACTGATCCCCAGTCCTCCGCCGCCGACGCCGCAAAGGCCACAACTGTTGGAAATTCCGCGGATGCCGCCAATGCCCTCAAGGCACCGAAGGCCGCATCGGCAGCATCACGCGCCGCAGCCGCAGCGGCCGTAAAGACCGCCGACGTGACCGACGACCGCATCCAGCGGCCCCTCGCGCCCCATGCCGTCTTCATTGACGACGACGAAGAACTGCGCCGCGCCGCCCTGCAAACGTTGAAGCTTCACGGTATCTCGGTCGCGGCGCACGCCAGCGCCCGCGCTGCCTTGCCGGGGCTGGATCGGACGTTCGACGGCGTGGTCGTCACGGATATCCGCATGCCGGACATCGACGGGCTCGAACTCTTCCAACGGCTGCGCGCCATCGACCCTGATATCCCCGTCATCCTGATCACTGGCCACGGCGACATCGCCACGGCGGTCCAGTGCATGCGGGAAGGCGCGTATGACTTCCTGTCCAAGCCCTATCCCGCCGACCGCCTGGTCGCCGCCATCACCCACGCCGCCGAAAAGCGGCGCCTGGTCCTCGAAAACCGCCGTCTCCGCGAAGCCGCATTCACCGTCGAGGCCGACGAAGTGCCGTTTATCGGCACGACACCGGCCATGCAGCGCATCAAGCAAACGTTGCGCCACATTGCGGACGCCGATGTCGATGTGCTCGTCGAAGGCGAAACCGGCACCGGCAAGGAAGTCGTGGCCACGGCACTGCACCGGCTAAGCCGCCGCCGGCACCGCGCGCTGGTCGCCATCAACTGTGGCGCCCTCCCGGAAAGCGTCATTGAAAGCGAACTCTTCGGCCACGAACCGGGCGCCTTCACCGGCGCGCAAAAGAAGCGCATCGGCCGCATCGAACATGCCAGCGGCGGCACACTGTTCCTCGACGAGATCGAAAGCATGCCGCTCGCCGTTCAGGTCAAGCTGCTGCGCGTGCTCGAATCACGCCAGATCACCCCGCTCGGCAGCAACGAAGTCCGCAACCTTGACCTGCGCGTCGTCGCAGCCACCAAAGAGGATTTGGGCAGCCCTGCCATCCGCGCCAAGTTTCGCGAAGATCTGTACTACCGTCTGAACGTCGTCACGATCCGCCTTCCCCCCCTGCGGGAGCGCCGCGAAGACATCCCGCTGCTCTTTGCCCACTACCTCGGCCACGCCTCGCGCCGCTTCCAGCGCGACATCCCCGACATGCCCGCCTCGATCCGCCAACACCTCATGACGCACGACTGGCCAGGCAACGTGCGCGAACTCGCGCACTTCGCAGAACGCTTTGTGCTTGGCGTCCTGAACGGCACGGCCCCCGACCCCACCCCAGCGCAAGCCGGCTCGCTCAGCCTCCCCGAACGCATGGAACACGTCGAAGCTCAAATCATCCGCGATGCCCTCACCGCCCATCGCGGCGACATCAAAGCCACCCTCGACACCCTAGGCATTCCGCGCAAGACGTTTTACGACAAACTCCAACGCCATGGCATTGATCGCCAGGAATACGTCGGCCTGTCCCGCGGCCCACGCTAACGGGGCACGCTACACCGACAATCCGGCGCAACGTGCGCATATCACTCACCAACAAAACAAAAACCCCTCGCGGCGCCAGCCGCGAGGGGTTTCTTTATTCGATCGATATCGAGGGTATTGCTTGCACGCACCGCTAGAAAGACAAAACCCCGCAGGGGATACCTGCGGGGTTTTGAGCAATAAAAGCCTGACGATGACCTACTTTCACAGACGTCCGTCCACTATCATCGGCGCGAAGGCGTTTCACTGTCCTGTTCGGGATGGGAAGGAGTGGTACCACCTTGCTATGGTCGTCAGGCGTAACTGGTTGAGCGGCTGCGGTTAGGCAACTGCTCCAATCTTGGAAGAAGCGCAACGTGTGGCGATCAGAGCTGGGAGCTCGATGATCGGCGCACAGTGGGTGTAATTGTGTTGGCTGGCTGCCGACGGTGCAGCCAGTATTTTGTATTGAACGACATTTGGAACGCTACATCACCAGGTCATAACCATCAGTGTTATAGGATCAAGCCTCACGGGCAATTAGTATCGGTTAGCTTAACGCATTACTGCGCTTCCACACCCGACCTATCAACGTCCTGGTCTCGAACGACCCTTCAGGGGGATCAAGTCCCCGGGATACCTAATCTTCAGACGAGTTTCCCGCTTAGATGCCTTCAGCGGTTATCTCTTCCGTACTTAGCTACCCGGCAATGCCATTGGCATGACAACCGGTACACCAGAGGTACGTCCACTCCGGTCCTCTCGTACTAGGAGCAGGCTCCGTCAAGTATCCAACGCCCACGGCAGATAGGGACCAAACTGTCTCACGACGTTTTAAACCCAGCTCACGTACCTCTTTAAATGGCGAACAGCCATACCCTTGGGACCGGCTACAGCCCCAGGATGAGATGAGCCGACATCGAGGTGCCAAACACCGCCGTCGATATGAACTCTTGGGCGGTATCAGCCTGTTATCCCCAGAGTACCTTTTATCCGTTGAGCGATGGCCCTTCCATTCAGAACCACCGGATCACTATGTCCTGCTTTCGCACCTGTTCGACTTGTCAGTCTCACAGTCAAGCACGCTTATGCCATTGCACTATCAGCACGATTTCCGACCGTACCTAGCGTACCTTCGAACTCCTCCGTTACACTTTGGGAGGAGACCGCCCCAGTCAAACTGCCCACCATGCACTGTCCCCGATCCGGATAACGGACCAAGGTTAGAACCGCAAACAAACCAGGGTGGTATTTCAAGGATGGCTCCACGTGATCTAGCGACCACGCTTCAAAGCCTCCCACCTATCCTACACAGGCCGGTTCACAGTCCAATGCAAAGCTACAGTAAAGGTTCATGGGGTCTTTCCGTCTAGCCGCGGGTAGATTGCATCATCACAAACACTTCAACTTCGCTGAGTCTCAGGAGGAGACAGTGTGGCCATCGTTACGCCATTCGTGCAGGTCGGAACTTACCCGACAAGGAATTTCGCTACCTTAGGACCGTTATAGTTACGGCCGCCGTTTACCGGGGCTTCGATCAAGAGCTTGCACCCCATCACTTAACCTTCCGGCACCGGGCAGGCGTCACACCCTATACGTCGACTTTCGTCTTTGCAGAGTGCTGTGTTTTTAATAAACAGTCGCAGCCACCGATTCTCTGCGACCCCATCATGCTAAGCGCGCAGGCGCTTCACACTACCGGGGTATACCTTCTCCCGAAGTTACGGTATCAATTTGCCGAGTTCCTTCTCCTGAGTTCTCTCAAGCGCCTTGGAATATTCATCCCGTCCACCTGTGTCGGTTTGCGGTACGGTCTCGTACAGCTGAAGCTTAGAGGCTTTTCTTGGAACCACTTCCAATCACTTCGCAAGCAATGCTCGCTCGTGCCACACCCTTGATTTACGCGCCCGGATTTGCCTAAGCGCCATCTTCGATGCAGCAACAGGGACATCCAACACCCTGATGATCTTCCGCGATCCGTCCCCCCATCGCACTGTACGACGGTGCTGGAATATTAACCAGCTTCCCATCAGCTACGCATCTCTGCCTCGCCTTAGGGGCCGACTCACCCTGCGCCGATGAACGTTGCGCAGGAAACCTTGGACTTACGGCGAGGGGGCTTTTCACCCCCTTTATCGCTACTCATGTCAGCATTCGCACTTCTGATACCTCCAGCAGCCTTTACAAGCCACCTTCGCAGGCTTACAGAACGCTCTCCTACCGCGTGCACTAAAAGTGCACACCCGCAGCTTCGGTTTATCGCTTAGCCCCGTTACATCTTCCGCGCAGGACGACTCGATCAGTGAGCTATTACGCTTTCTTTAAAGGATGGCTGCTTCTAAGCCAACCTCCTGACTGTCTATGCCTTCCCACTTCGTTTCCCACTTAGCGATAATTTGGGACCTTAGCTGGCGGTCTGGGTTGTTTCCCTCTTGAGTCCGGACGTTAGCACCCGGTGCTCTGTCTCCCAAGCTGTACTTGCGGGTATTCGGAGTTTGCCATAGTTTGGTAAGTCGCCATGACCCCCTAGCTATAACAGTGCTCTACCCCCCGCAGTAATACTTGAGGCACTACCTAAATAGTTTTCGGAGAGAACCAGCTATTTCCAGATTTGTTTAGCCTTTCACCCCTATCCACAGCTCATCCCCTAATTTTTCAACATTAGTGGGTTCGGTCCTCCAGCACGTGTTACCGTGCCTTCAACCTGGCCATGGATAGATCATCTGGTTTCGGGTCTACACCCAGCGACTAAATCGCCCTATTCGGACTCGCTTTCGCTACGGCTTCCCTATTCGGTTAACCTTGCCACTGAATGTAAGTCGCTGACCCATTATACAAAAGGTACGCAGTCACCCCACAAGGAGGCTCCTACTGTTTGTATGCATACGGTTTCAGGATCTATTTCACTCCCCTTCCGGGGTTCTTTTCGCCTTTCCCTCACGGTACTGGTTCACTATCGGTCGATCACGAGTATTTAGCCTTGGAGGATGGTCCCCCCATCTTCAAACAGGATTTCACGTGTCCCGCCCTACTTGTCTTACGCTTAGTTCCACACACAGAATTTCGTCTACAGGGCTATCACCTGCTACGGCCGGACTTTCCATTCCGTTCGACTATCCTGCGCGCTAAAACGTAAAGGCTCATCCGATTTCGCTCGCCACTACTTTCGGAATCTCGGTTGATTTCTTTTCCTCGAGCTACTGAGATGTTTCAGTTCACCCGGTTCGCTTCCACTAGCCTATGTATTCAGCTAGGGATACCGCATTGCTGCGGTGGGTTTCCCCATTCGGATATCTGCGGATCAAAGCTTGTTTGCCAGCTCCCCGCAGCTTTTCGCAGGCTACTACGTCCTTCATCGCCTGTGATCGCCAAGGCATCCACCATATGCACTTAGTCGCTTGATCCTATAACGCTGTAGGCTATAGGACCTGAGTATTAGCGTTTGTGCCGTTCATAAGTTTCAAAGCAGTCTGAGGTTTGCACCCCAGTCTTGAGAACTTGGAACAAAAATAATGCAATCACAACCCGTGCCCATCTTCATCAGCAATGCTGATTACTTGATGAACACATTTTCGTTGTGCTTCTTCCAGATTGTTAAAGAACAAATATAGCTGTTGGGTAAAACCCAACTCATAACGCCGTCAGATACGACACTATGAGTTGGCCTCTACATCGCCACCGGCGATCAATGAGAATCAATGGTGGAGGTGAACGGGATCGAACCGATGACATCCTGCTTGCAAAGCAGGCGCTCTCCCAGCTGAGCTACACCCCCATATCCCGCTTGACGCGAAATACTTGGTGGGTCTGGTTGGATTCGAACCAACGACCCCCGCCTTATCAAGACGGTGCTCTAACCGACTGAGCTACAGACCCAAAACCTTCTCGGATCAGTAGTCAGGAAGCTGCAGACCCAGGGAAGATTCCCTCGACCCAAGCCTACAACTGATCCCAGCTATATCAAACAACCGATAAGAGTGGACGCTTAACACGAGCACGTAAGCTCTGAAAGGAGGTGATCCAGCCGCACCTTCCGATACGGCTACCTTGTTACGACTTCACCCCAGTCATGAATCCTACCGTGGTAATCGCCCTCCTTGCGGTTAGGCTAACTACTTCTGGTAAAACCCACTCCCATGGTGTGACGGGCGGTGTGTACAAGACCCGGGAACGTATTCACCGCGACATGCTGATCCGCGATTACTAGCGATTCCGACTTCACGCAGTCGAGTTGCAGACTGCGATCCGGACTACGATCGGGTTTCTGGGATTGGCTCCCCCTCGCGGGTTGGCGACCCTCTGTCCCGACCATTGTATGACGTGTGAAGCCCTACCCATAAGGGCCATGAGGACTTGACGTCATCCCCACCTTCCTCCGGTTTGTCACCGGCAGTCTCATTAGAGTGCCCTTTCGTAGCAACTAATGACAAGGGTTGCGCTCGTTGCGGGACTTAACCCAACATCTCACGACACGAGCTGACGACAGCCATGCAGCACCTGTGTTCCGGTTCTCTTGCGAGCACTACCAAATCTCTTCGGCATTCCAGACATGTCAAGGGTAGGTAAGGTTTTTCGCGTTGCATCGAATTAATCCACATCATCCACCGCTTGTGCGGGTCCCCGTCAATTCCTTTGAGTTTTAATCTTGCGACCGTACTCCCCAGGCGGTCAACTTCACGCGTTAGCTGCGCTACCAAGGCCCGAAGGCCCCAACAGCTAGTTGACATCGTTTAGGGCGTGGACTACCAGGGTATCTAATCCTGTTTGCTCCCCACGCTTTCGTGCATGAGCGTCAGTGTTATCCCAGGAGGCTGCCTTCGCCATCGGTGTTCCTCCGCATATCTACGCATTTCACTGCTACACGCGGAATTCCACCTCCCTCTGACACACTCTAGCTCGGTAGTTAAAAATGCAGTTCCAAAGTTAAGCTCTGGGATTTCACATCTTTCTTTCCGAACCGCCTGCGCACGCTTTACGCCCAGTAATTCCGATTAACGCTTGCACCCTACGTATTACCGCGGCTGCTGGCACGTAGTTAGCCGGTGCTTATTCTGCAGGTACCGTCAGTTTCCCGGGGTATTATCCCGGGACGTTTCTTTCCTGCCAAAAGTGCTTTACAACCCGAAGGCCTTCATCGCACACGCGGGATGGCTGGATCAGGGTTTCCCCCATTGTCCAAAATTCCCCACTGCTGCCTCCCGTAGGAGTCTGGGCCGTGTCTCAGTCCCAGTGTGGCTGGTCGTCCTCTCAAACCAGCTACGGATCGTCGCCTTGGTGAGCCATTACCCCACCAACTAGCTAATCCGATATCGGCCGCTCTAATAGTGCAAGGTCTTGCGATCCCCTGCTTTCCCCCGAAGGGCGTATGCGGTATTAGCTACGCTTTCGCGTAGTTATCCCCCGCTACTAGGCACGTTCCGATACATTACTCACCCGTTCGCCACTCGCCACCAGACCGAAGTCCGTGCTGCCGTTCGACTTGCATGTGTAAGGCATCCCGCTAGCGTTCAATCTGAGCCAGGATCAAACTCTTCAGTTTAATCTCTGTATTTGTTTCGTATTCTTGGTCTGAATAAATCCAAACCAGGTCATACGTCGCTACTCAAAGGAAGTGAGGTATGTTCTTAAACTTGACGTCTAAGGTACTTCACTTCTAGTGAGCACTTGATTTCTTGTGCTTGCGATTCAGGCCGAAACCCAAACCGCTGCACTCGCATCAAGCGCCCACACTTATCGGTTGTTTAATTGTTAAAGAGCGGTCTTACTAAATTCTGTACTGCTAAATTCTGTACTGCTGATTTCTACTTTCAACTTCGGCTAACTTCGCTTTCGCGTCGTCGCTGTCGTTGCAGCAGAGAAACGAGATTATGAAGAAGTTTTTATCGCTTGTCAAGTCAGCTTCGCTCTTTGCTTTCGCAGTTTGCTTCGCTTTCTTGCGGCGACCTCTTCAGGTCTCGCCAGGACTTTCGTCCTGTCCTAGCAGCTATCGAAACGTCAGGGTAAACCCTAATTTTTCAGCAACTGCCAAGCCCGAAACTATAGCACAATTTTTGCGAATCTTGCAACTGGCTTCTGCCTAATTTGCGCCGATTCTTGCAATAACCGCGGAGCGCTCATTTCTGATTGCTGTTGCGGCAGGTGAGGTTGGGTTGCCCCGCTTCGCCTGTTGCACTTGCTTGGCTTCGCGTCTCAAAACTGTCTGAGCTGCGAAGGAGCGAGACTATAGCACAGAATTTTGCGCTGTCACGCCGGTGTCGCAAATTTGTTGTGAGGGACTGCGGTTTCCTGGCGCATCGGCCCTGCCCTGCCAAGCGCGGGATGGCTTGCAGACGATCTTCCCTATATATATAGATGGCGGCGGCCCCTGACTGCGGGACTAGTATGTCCGTTTACTATTCGCCTGTACGCCGCCCCCATTGGAGACAGACACGTTATGCCCCCTGCAATCGCCATGAGCGAAGACATCCTGATCAACGTCACCCCGTTCGAGACCCGCGTTGCGCTGGTGGAACAGGGTTCCGTCCAGGAATTGCACGTCGAACGAAGCATTCAGCGGGGCCACGTTGGCAACATCTATCTGGGTCGAGTGGTTCGGGTCCTGCCCGGGATGCAGAGCGCCTTTATTGATATTGGGCTGGAGCGCGCGGCGTTCATCCATATTGCGGATCTTCGCGAGAATCGCAGTGAACGCAGCCAGGGACTGACCCCGACGCCGATCGAGAAGCTGATTTTTGAGGGGCAGACCCTCATGGTGCAGGTGGTGAAGGATCCGCTGGGGACCAAGGGCGCGCGGCTGTCGACGCAAATCAGCATGGCCGGGCGGATGCTGGTCTACCTGCCGCATGACCCGCATATCGGTATTTCACAGAAGATCGACGCTGAGTCGGAACGCATCCAGTTGCGGGAACGTCTGCAGGCCTTGATGCCGCCTGATGAAAAGGGCGGGTTCATCGTGCGCACGCAGGCAGAGGGCGCCAACGACGCGGAGCTGTCTGCCGATGTGGAGTATCTGCGCAAGCTGTGGACGAGTGTGCAGGCGGCGGCGCGTACGCAACCCGCTCCCGCACTGCTGCACCAGGACCTGACGCTGGCGCAGCGGGTGCTGCGCGACATGGTGGGCCCGGAGACCGGAACGATCCTGGTGGATTCGCGGACGACGAGTGCCGCGATGCTGGAGTGGGCGCGCGTTTACACGCCGTCGGTCGTGGACCGCATCCAGCACTACAGCGGGGAGCGGCCGTTGTTCGATACGGCGAATGTGGACGATGAGATCGCGCGGGCGCTGTCGCGCCGCGTCGACCTGAAATCGGGGGGCTACCTGATCATCGACCAGACGGAGGCGTTGACGACGGTGGACGTCAACACCGGCGGCTTTGTGGGCGGCCGCAATTTCGACGACACGATCTTCAAGACCAACCTTGAGGCGGCGCAGGCGATTGCGCGCCAACTGCGTTTGCGGAATCTGGGTGGCATCGTGATCCTGGACTTCATCGACATGGAGGAGCAGGAACATCGCGACACGGTGCTGGCGGAATTGAAGAAGGCGCTGTCACGCGACCGGACCCGCATGACCGTCAATGGTTTTACGCAATTGGGTCTGGTGGAAATGACGCGCAAGCGCACGCGCGATTCGCTGGCGCATCAGCTTTGCGAGCCCTGCCCCATGTGCCAATCGCGGGGCAATGTGCGGACGCCGCGCACGGTCTGCTATGAAATCCTGCGGGAGATCCTGCGCGAGGCCAGGCAGTTCAATCCGAAGGAGTTTCGCATTCTGGCTTCGCAGGAAGTGGTGGACCTTTTCCTGGAAGAGGAAAGCCAGCACCTGGCGATGCTGGGCGACTTCGTGGGCAAGCGCGTGTCGCTGGAAGTGGAAGCGACTTACTCGCAGGAGAAGTACGATATCATCCTGGTTTGACGGCATCAGAAGAATGCCTAGTCATCAGACTGAACGAAGAGCCGCGCACATTTGCGCGGCTTTTTTCTTTTATGCATCACGAGATTCGCGGTTTCACGCGGCAGACATGTCGGGCATTTGGCGACGGCATCCTGGCCAGCGAGTCGGGCAATGAACCGCACGGCGAGCCGTTCTCCACCGCGCCACGCATTCAATGCGATGGCGATGACGACGACCCCCTACCTGATTCGGCTACGCGCTTCAACTCGATATGTGTGGATTTTGTGACTTAAAGATTCGTTTGCAATGAATTCTGAAACCGATGGCGACGACTAAGGGTTATCGCTAAGCTGCGGGCGCTTTGCCGGGTCGGTCACCGCCTCGGCGCATTTTCCCTAGTTATTCGGAGGTCATTGCAATGAAGTCCCTATTCCGTCCGTTCCTGGTGCTGGTCGCGGCCCTGCCGCTCATACTGGCCGCCTGCGGCGACAATGAGCCCAAACAGCGCGCCGCGTTCACGCAGTTCCTGCAGACGCGCATCGTGGACAAGCCGGGTGTGCGCGTGCCGAAACTGACGGATGCGGAAAAGAGGTCGTTCGGCGATTACGCGGCCCAGTACGCGGTGATCACCGATTTCAATGCCGGCATGGACGCGTCGGTCAAGCCGCTGTCGGGAATCCTGCAGAAGGGCCAGGTGCGCTCGGTGAACGATATCGTGTCGCGTCGCGAGGACCTGAAGTCCGTGCGTGCTGGCTTGAACGACATGAATGCGGCACTGAAGGAACACCGCGCCAAGGCTGACGCGGCTCGCGCCCAGCTCAAACAGCCTGAAGACCTGAAGGTCGTGTACGACAAGGCTTACGAGAAGACCATCACCCTGCCGGCCGACACGTTTGCCGACGTGCTGCCGCAGATCAACGCCACCTACGACGTCGCCCTGAAGGTCGCCGACTACGTGGAAGCGAACAAGTCGAAGATCGAGATCTCCGGCACCAGCGTGACGGTGACGGACAACGCCGTGCAGGCCGAGCTGAGCAAGCTGCTGCAAGAGATGAACGCGCAGGCCAAGAATGTGCAGCAGGCACAGACGCGTCTGCAAGCCGTGGTGATGGGCCGCTAAGCGCCGCGTCGGCACGCAGCAGTCCACATCGCCCCGCCGCCACCTGAAAGTGCGGCGGGGCTTTTTCATGCGTGAAGGGTTTTCACGTCAGGCGCGGCCGCCACACGATTGCGGCCCGATTCCTTTGCGTGATACACCGCCGCGTCGGCGGCCTCCACCAGCGCAGCCGCTGCGTCGTTGCCCTCTGGAACGGCAGTGGCCACGCCGATGCTGACCGTGACGATGCCGCCTTCGTTGTCCTCGTGCGCAACGGCCAGCTCCGCGACGGCGCGCCGGATGCCTTCGGCGATGTCCAATGCTTGTTCGAGGCCGGTCTCGGGCAACAGCACCACGAACTCCTCGCCCCCATAACGGGCCGCCAGATCGCGCGGGCGGCGCGCCTTGCTCTGGAATGTGAGAGCCAGCGTCCTGAGCAGCACGTCGCCTTCCTGGTGGCCATACCGATCGTTGTAGCGCTTGAAGTGGTCCGCATCCAGGAACAGCAGCGACAGCGGCGTGCGATCGCGCCGCGCGGCCGCCCATTCCACGTCAAGCGTTTCGTCGAACGTGCGCCGGTTGGCGATGCCGGTCAGCCCGTCCGTCTGGGCCTGGCGCGCCAACTGCGTTTCGAATGCGTGCCGCCAGCGCATCTCGCGTCTGAAAAGGACGATCTGCGCCATCACCGAGGCAAAGAGCGCCAACGTGACGGGCACGATCAGCGCGGCGCGCCGCACCCACGGTTCGAGCAGGTCGTCGACGGCCAGCGCGACATCGATCACCAAGGGCGTGCGTTCGATGGCGTCGAACGCGTAGAGCCGATTGACGCCGTCGGGCGACAGCACGCCGACGAATGCGCCCTCGCGTCCGATCAGGTATTGCTGAAAGTCGAGCGGCACGTCGATGCCGCTGCCGGCGTCGGCGCTTGAATACGGATTGCGCAAGAGGACGGCGCCGTCGTTGCGAAAGACCGTGATGGCGTCATGCGGACCGATGGACACCTCGGCAAAGCGGTCGCGAAAGTACGCGGTGCGCAGGGAGCCGGCCACCACGCCGCCGAAACTGCCGTCGGCGTTGGTGATGCGCCGGCTGATCGCGATGCTTTCATCGCCGCCGCGCAGGCGGCTATGGTACGGACGGCTGACGAAGAGCCCCACGCCGTCGCCGTCCCGGTGCGCCTGGAAGTAATCGCGATCCGCCAGATTGACGGCCGGCGGGGTCAGGGTGAGCGAGTCGTAGCGGATGTTGCCCTGGGCGTCGAGCACGACAATGGCGCCCAGATACGCTGCCGTGGCCGAGCGGTCAAAGAGGGACCGGTGCAGGGATTGCGGGT
Source organism: Achromobacter spanius (assembly GCF_002966795.1). GTDB lineage: Bacteria > Pseudomonadota > Gammaproteobacteria > Burkholderiales > Burkholderiaceae_B > Achromobacter > Achromobacter spanius_D. Next base: position 1,931,091 of record NZ_CP023270.1, on the reverse strand, counting down.
CGAGATCCGCCATGCCGGGTTCGTGCAGGCGTTCGACCACGCCTTGCAGCGACAGGTCATAGACGTGAAGCGTGCGGCCGATGTCCGACGCTAGTACGCTGGCCAGGTTGCGCGCCGATACGTAGGCGGATTCCCATGTGACGCGGCGGTCCATCCACAGCAAGGCGATAGCCGCCGTACAGATACCGATGGCGACGATGCCGGCCAGCGCATACAGCGTACGGTGCACGATCCCGCGGGATTTCAATACGGCGCTCCTTCGCGATGGCGATCGGGTTGGCGTAGTTCATCTGCAAGTTCTGCATGATGATGCCGGTGTCCGATGCCGGGCGCAAGGCATCGCCTCCCGTGGCTCAGAGCCCTGGGCGGCGATCAGCGCGGGTGGCGGGTATTGATGGCGGGACGGGTTTCAGGAGACGGCAGCGGCGATGCGGAAGGGGAAGGCCTTGGCGCCGCGCGCCTTGTCGGTTTCGCGGTGGGCGTTGATGGCCCATGCGGGTCCCACCGCGCCGGCGAGCATCATCAGTTGGCGGGCGAGGACGCCCGAGAATCCGCAGCGAAGCGTCATGGCCTGACGCCGGGCAAGCTCGATTCCGATGGCGTGCGACGAGGTCGAATTACGGTCCGTTTGCAGCATGGCAGCCCCCTGGCAAAAGCGCTTCCTGAGTGAAGCGTCATTGCGGATCAATCTACCCTAGCTGGTTGATTTTGCGCGTGAAATGATACGTAAAGTAATGCAAAGAACCCGAAATGCGCACCGAAAAAGGGTCATCAGGCGGATGGACTGGTGGCCGCGTCGCTGGTTTCGCGGTCCGGCCGGTCGTTTATGCCATCCGGTTGACCAGTCATATTTCCGTAGAGCAATGAGCGGCCGGCGAACAAGCCGCCCGCCACCTCGAGGTCGAAACGTTCGTTATCGCGTTGCCGGACGTCCTGGATGACCTCCTCGGCCTCCTCCGGCGGCACGCCGATGGCGCGCAGCGCCGCTTCGCCGAACACCAGCGCCGACTCCAGCGTTTCCCGGACCTGGAAATCCACGCCCTCGCGGGCCAGGGCCAGCGAATGAATACGGTCGTACGCGCGCACCACCAACTTCACCAGCGGAAATTCCGATTTGATGAGCTGCACCATATGGGTGGCGGCGCGAGGGTCGTTGATACAGACGAGGATGGCGCAGGCGTTCTCGGCGCCGGCGGATCGCAGCATGTCCGCACGCGTACCGTCCCCGTAATACACCTTTACGCCCCATTTCGCCGCGGCGCGAATCGCGTCGGTATCCGTATCGAGGATGGATACCTTGACCCCACGGGCCAGCATCGCCTGCGTCACGATCTGGCCGAAACGGCCAAAACCCACGATCAGCGCGCAGCCGTCCAGGTCCCGGGCCACGTCCACGCCATCCATGGAGGGCACGGGCATGGGCAACAGCCAGCGCAACGCCAGGACGCACAGCGGCGTGAGCGCCATGGAAATGATGACGACCGCGGTCAGCACCGCGCCCGTGTGCGCATCGAAGATGCCTTTTTCAGCGGCCGCGCTGTAGAGCACGAAGGCGAATTCGCCGCCCTGCGCCAGCAACGCGCAGCGGGTAATCGCTTCGGCATGCGTCGCGCGGAGCAGGCGCGCCACGACATACACGCCCACGGATTTGACGGCCATGAAGACGACGACGCCCGCCAGGATGAGCGGCCATTCGCGCGCCACGGCCAACAGGTCCAGCGACATGCCCACGCCCAAAAAGAAAAGGCCGAGGAGGATGCCGCGAAAGGGTTCGATCTCTGCCTCGAGCTGATGCCGGAATGTGGACTCGGACAGCAGGACGCCGGCCAGGAATGCGCCCATGGCCATGGAGAGGCCGCCCAATTCCATCAGCAGCGCCGCGCCCAGAACGACGAGCAAGGCGGCCGCGGTCATGACTTCGCGCGCGTGCGCCGCGGCCAGCAGGCGGAACAGCGGATTGAGCAGCCACCGGCCGGCGGCCAGCAGCGCCAGAATGCAGCCGAGCGCGATGGCCGCCTGCAGCCAGGGATCGCCATCGCTGCCGCCGCCTGCGGGGGCCAGCAACGCGGCCAGCGCCAGCAGCGGAACGATCGCCAGATCCTCAAGCAGCAGGATGGAGACGATGCGCTGGCCCTGCGCGCTGGTGGTCTCGTCGCGCTCGGCCAGGATCTGCATCACGATGGCCGTGGACGAGAGCACGAAACCCATTGCCGCCATGAACGCCGCGGCGCCCGACAGGCCGGCCAGCAACCCCACGCCCGTAAGCAGCGCGCCGCAGACGAGCACCTGCGCGACGCCTAGCCCGAAGATCTCGCCGCGCAGTTTCCAGAGACGCGAGGGCTGCATCTCCAGGCCGATGATGAAAAGAAACATCACCACACCCAGCTCGGCGACGTGCAGGATCGATTTGGGATCGGAGAAAAATCCGATGCCGAAGGGACCGATCGCCAGGCCGGCAGCCAGGTAGCCCAGGACCGAGCCCAGCCCGAGACGCTTGAACAGGGGGACGGCAATCACTGCTGCGCCGAGCAAGACGACGACGTTGAGGACTTGATTGCCTTCGGAAGGCAGGGCCATGGAGCGCTCCTGGTTGCATGGCGGGCCGAAGCGCCTGGGACGCCGCCCAGCCCGCTGCGCGCGGGCTGGGGCCATTTTCCGGCAAACCAAAGGATTGGCAAACAGGAACTTCGGCAATGAAAAGCCGCCCCGAAGGGCGGCGTCTGGGGAAAAGCGCGCGCGGCGGCTCAGTCTTCCCGGAACTGCATTTTGTACAGCGAGGCATACAGGCCGTCGGCGGCCAGGAGTTCCGCGTGCGGCCCCTGTTCGACGATCCGTCCGGCGTCAAGCACGATGATGCGGTCGGCGTTCTGCACGGTGGACAGGCGGTGGGCAATGACCAACGTGGTGCGGCCCTTCATCAGGCGTTCCAGCGAGGCCTGCACCTGGCGTTCGGACTCGTTGTCGAGCGCGGAGGTGGCTTCGTCCAGGATCAGGATGGGTGCGTTCTTGATGAGAGCACGCGCGATGGCCAGGCGCTGGCGCTGGCCGCCGGACAGGCGGGCGGCGTTTTCGCCCACCGGGGTGTTGATGCCTTGCGGCAGGCCTTCAACGAATTCGAGCAGGTTGGCGGCGGCGAGCGCGTCGCGCACCTTTTGCTCGCTGGACTTGCCCAGCGCGCCGTAGCCGACGTTGGCCGCGATGGTGTCGTCGAACAGCACGACATCCTGGCTGACCAGCGACAGGTGCGAGCGCAGGCTGCGCAGCGTCAGGTCGTCGACGGGCACGTCGTCCACGAGAATCTGGCCACTGTCGGCCAGCACGAAGCGGGGCAACATGTTGACCAGCGTGGTCTTGCCGCTGCCGGAGCGGCCCACGAGGGCGACGGTCTGGCCGGGTTCGACCACGAAGGAAATGTCGTTGACCGTGTCGCGGTCGGCATCGGGGAAGCGGTGCGACACGTTGCGGAATTCGACCTTGCCGCGCACGGGCTCGGGCAATTCCTTGGTGCCGGTATCGTTTTCCGGCACCTGGTCGATCAGCGTGAACACGCTTTCGGCGGACACCAGCATTTTCTGCATGCGGGCGGCCACGTTGGTGAGGCGCTTGATGGGGTCGAAGATCTGGGCCAGCGCGGCCATGAACGAGGCGAAGCTGCCCACGGTGAGCGAGCCGCTGTTGGCCTGGCTGAGCGCCACGGCGATGACCGCGCCCACGGAGATCGAGATGCAGACCTGGGTCAGCGGCGTCAGCGCCGCATCGGCGGTGGCCGTGCGCATGGCAAAGCGGCGCAGGCGGCGGCTGACGAAATCGAAACGGCCGCGTTCGACTTCGTAGCCGTCGAACAGCTTGATGACGCGCTGGCCGTCAATGCCCTCGCCGACCACCCGGGTCAGCTCGGCGTTCATGTTGACGGTTTCGCGGTTGATGCGGCGCAGGCGCTTGATGAAGAAGCGCGAGATCATGACCGAGACCGGCAGCATGACCAGGATGATCAGCGTCAGCACCCACGACATGTACAGCAGCACGCAGATCAGGGCGATGACCACCAGGGTTTCGCGCACCAGCACCGTGATGACGTCGGTGGCGTAACCGGTAACGTTGCCCGCGTCGATGGTGAAGCGGTTCAGGAGGCGGCCAGTGTCGCCGCGCTTGAAGTCCGCGTCGGGCAGGCCCAGCAGGCGTTCGAACATGTCGCGCCGCATGCCGAGCAGCACGTTGTTGGCCACCCAGGCGAGCAGGTAGTCGCTGAAGAAGTTGCAGATGCCGCGCACCAGGATCAAACCGACCACCGCCAGCGGCAGCGCCCAGACGTAATACGGTTTGGCGCCGGAGAAGCCGCCGTCGAGCAGGGGCTTCATGATGACTGCCAGCACCGGCTGCGTGGCTGCGGCGCCGGCCATCAGCAGGACGGCCGCCAGCAAGCCCTTCCAATAGGAACCCACGCGGCTGTAGATCCGGGACCAGAGTTCGGATTTGACGGGCTGGGAGCCCGCCGGCGCATTCCGTGCGGCAGAATTCAAAGGAATCACTCGCTTTAATACAATTGTGCCCAGGATTGTACCGGCTGCGCGCCAGCGCGCCGTCCCTGCCCCTTAGCCCTTTCCGCGCCCGTGCGCCCTGCCATGTCCGATATCAGCTGCCTGTATGTCCGCCTGCCCAATTGGGTGGGCGATGTCTGCATGAGCCTGCCCAGCCTGCGCGCCCTGGCCGCAAGCGGTCTGCCCCTGGTTCTCTGCGCCCGTCCCTGGGCCCGCGATCTGCTCGACGGCGTCGAGAAACTGGATTTCGTCCCCATGCGGGGCAAGGTGGGTCCGGACCGGGCTGCGGTGAGCGCGCACCGGCGGGGGTTGGGCGCACTAGGCCGCCGCGCCCGCGGCCTCTTGTTGCCCGATTCGCTGTCCAGCGCGCTGGTGTTCCGCCTGGCCGGCGTGCCGTCCGCGGGCTACCGCGACGACGGCCGCAGCTTCCTGCTCCGCTGGCCGTTCGCCAAGCCCGCCCAGCCGATGCACGCCGTCGAATCCTGGCATCACCTCACCCGCGAAGCCCTGACCCGCTGGAATCTGCCTGGCGGTCCCGCCCAGCCGGGGCCGACGCTGGACCTGCCGCTGACGGCAGCGCATGAGCGCGCGGCCGGCGAGGCGCTGGCTCAGGCGGGGCTGGAAGGCCGGCCCTTCGTCCTGATCGCGCCCACCGCCACCGGCCTGCACAAGGGCCGGATCAAGGTCTGGCCCGGATTCGATACACTGACGCGCGCCCTGCAGGCCCTCGGCCATACCGTGGTAATGTGCCCCCCTCCGGCCGAAACCGACGAAGCCCGGCGCAATGCACCGACGGCGCAGTTGCTGCCCCCGCTGGGCCTGGGCGCCTTTGCGGCGCTGACCGCCCGGGCCAGGCTGGTGATTTGTAACGACTCTGGCGTGTCGCACGTGGCGGCGGCGGCGTCGGCCCGGCAGCTCACGCTGTTCGGTGTGACGCAGCCGCAGCGCACCGGCCCGTGGTCTCCGCGCGCGGTGTGCGTCGGCACCGACCAGGCCTGGCCGTCGCAAGAGGAAGTCACACGGCAGGCCGAACGCCTGCTGGATGGTACGTAGTAATCAGGACAGTCTCGAAATGACCTTTTCCAGCTATCTCACGAATCTGATCATTCCCTTCAACTTGTGCATCACTCTGGTGGTCCTTGGCCTGGTGCTGGGACTGTTCCGGCTTCGCAAGATCGGCCTTACCCTCGTTGCGACGGGCCTGCTCTGGGCATTGGCCTGGTCCTTGCCCGCCACGTCGCTGTGGGCGGGCGGCGCGCTGGAGAACCGGTATCCGCATAAACCTCCCACTGAAATGCCCACGGCAGACGCGATCGTGGTGCTGGGCGGCAACACGGCAAACGGCCGCGCCAACTGGTTCCTGCCCTATGACAAGGACACGGCCATCGTGCGCGTGGACGCGGCCGCCCAGCTGTATCTGGCCGGCCGCGCGCCCAAGGTGCTGCTGTCGGGCGGCGCCCTGGAAGGCGACGTCAGCGAAGCGCGCGGGATGGCGCACGCAATCCGCCAGCAAGGGGTGCCGGAATCGGCGCTGATCCTGGAAAACGCCAGCCGCACCACCTACGAAAACGCCACGCTGACCGAAGACCAGCTCAAGTCGCGCGGCATCGGCAAGGTGCTGCTGGTCACGTCCGCGTTGCACATGCCGCGCGCGATGGCGGCCTTTTCCAAACAGGGCGTGGAAGTGATTGCCGCCCCCGCGCCGCCGCAGATCGTGGCGCCGGCTGACGGCTCGCTGTCCTTGTGGCTGCCCGACGAACGCACGTTCGACGCCAGCCGCTCGATCGTGAAGGAATACGCGGGGCTCTTCGTTTACTGGTTGCGCGGATGGGTTTGAGCCTGACCGGCGCCGCACTGGAATGCCGTTCGGGCTGCGGCGCGTGCTGCATCGCGCCGTCGATCACGCGGCCCATTCCGGGCATGCCGCATGGCAAGCCCGCTGGCGTGCCCTGTATTCAGCTGCTGCCGGACATGCGGTGCGCCATCTTTGGCGACCCTTCCCGCCCGGACTTCTGCGGCGGGCTGCAGCCCGAACACGAGATGTGCGGCCCGGACCGTGAGTACGCGGTCCACTGGCTGGCCGACCTGGAGCGGGCGACAGCGCCCCACCACTGAAACGGGGCTCGCCGAGCCCCGTTTTTCAATTGCGCTCGAGAAGTACCTGCTCGTAGAGCGCCTCGTAGCGCGATGCCACGGTCTCCCAGCTTTGGTCGCGGGCGATTTCCAAACCGCGCGTCGTGAGCGCCGCACGCAGCTCGGGGTCCGAACCCAGGCTTTCCAGCGCCTGCGCCAACTGGGCGCCGTCACGCGGGTCCTGCAGGATGAGCGCGTCCGTGCCTGCCGTCAGATACTGCGCGAATCCGCAATAGACGGGAGAACTGACGATGACCGGCAGGCCGTGTGACATGGCTTCCAGCGGCGCCATGCCATAGCTGTCGTTCAGCGTGGGGTGGGCGTAGATGTCAGCCGCATTGAAATACTGGCCGACGTCCGGCGTGGGATCGACCAAGGTGACGCGGCGAGCGATGTCGCCGGCGGCGTTGACGCGCTCGCGGGTGGGCCCGTCCGCGCCCACGACCAGCAGCTTGTACCGGGGAGGCAGCAGCGCCAGTGCGTCCAGCAAGGCGGGCAGGCCCTTGCGCAGCGGATTGCGCGCCACCAGCAGACAGCCGATCGTGTCGGCGTCCCAGCCCAGCCGCGCGCGCGTGGCCGCGCGGGCTTTGTTGCCATCCGGGGCGGGCAGCTTGACGCCCGGCGCGATGATGTCGACGGGAAGCTGATCGCCGTAGCTGAGGCGCAACTGGTCCATGATGAGGCCCGACACCGCCACCACACGGCGCCGGGGCGTCTTGCGCACGCGCAGCTTTTCCAGCATCAGATAGGTGGCAAGGCGCGGGCTGAGCCACGCGGTCACGCGCTGCAAGGGCTTGACCCGCGTGACGCGGTTGTAGCGGACCGGCGTCACGTGCATGACCTGGATCTCGCCCGCCCAGCCGTTCATGTGCGAATGGACGATGTCGAAACGGCCGCGGGTGAGGCGGTCGGCGCGCCAGGCGAAATACAGCACCCGCGTCCAGCTGGGCAGCCAGCCGGGAAAGCGCACGGGCAGATAGTCGAACGGCAGATCGCTGTCGAAATCGCGCGCGACCACGGCAATGTCATGCCGCTTGCCGAGCACGCGCATCAACTCGACGCCATAGGCCTCGGCACCCCCAAAACGATTGCCGAAGCGATCAACCAACAGCGCGATGCGAAGCCGTCTAGGAGCGCCGGCGGCTGTCTTCATACCGGGTGAGGCACTTCTGAAGAAAGCGGACGATGTTGGTGGAACGCGCCACGGTCACCCGCGGAAGGCCAAAGGGATCGTCGGACGCCGCCGCCAGGCCGCGCTTGGTGAGCGTGGCGTTGTCGTAGCCGGCCTCTCGCGCCATGGCCTGGTGTTCCGGGCCGTGGTCGCCGTACGGATAACAGAACGCGGTGACGGGCGCGCCGAGCGCCTGTTCGAGTTCGGTCTTGGACTCGATGATCTGGCGCCGCGCTTCATCGGGCGCGAGCTCGGGAAGATGGACGTGGTCAAGCGTATGCGAACCGACTTCGTTGCCAGCCTGCGCCCATTCCCGCATTTCCTGCACGCTCATCAGCGGCGAGAACGGGATGCCTTTCTGCAGGTCCCACACGTTGCCGCCGTCGAACTGCCGGGCCACGAAATAATTGGTGGCGGTGAATCCCAATTCACTCAGTACCGGCATCGCGTTGTGGTGCACGTTGCGATAGCCGTCGTCGAACGTGATGCCGAACACCTTGCCCTGCCGTTCGCCGCGCACGTAAGGCATGACGTCACGCATGGAAAGTCCGCGATAACCGAGCCGGCGCATCCAGCGCATCTGCCGGGCAAAACTATCGGGATGTACCGTCAGTCCGCGAAACGGCGTGCCCTTGGGGTTGGGCTCGCCGATCTGGTGATACATAAGGATTGGAATAGACATAGATCGACATTATATGGCTCAGTGTCCGCCAAGCGTACGCTGATACACGTCCACCGTGGCGCTGGCGAAACGTTCCAGGTTGAAGTCGCGCAAACTCGTCTCACGCGCCTTGCTGCCCATCTGGCGAACCGCGTCCGGATTGTCGAGCATGAAACGCAGCTTGGCGGTCATGGCGGCAATGTCGCGCGTAGGCACGATCCAGCCATCCACGCCGTCCGTGACGTTTTCCGGCAGGCCGCCCGCATCGCTGACCAGCGCCGGCAGCCCGAGCCCCATGATCTCGCGGCAGGCAAACGACAGCGCCTCGCGGTAAGACAGAACGAACCCCGCATGGCAGGACGCCAGCGCGGCGCGCACATCATCGAGCAGCCCGGGAAACTTCACCTGATCGATCATGCCGAGCTCGCGCACGCGCGCCAGCTTGGCCTCCGAGGGCGGATCGCCCGCCACCATCAGCAAGATGCGTGCCTTGTCGGCCGGCGGCAGCGCGGCCGCTGCGGCCACCAGGTCCAGCCAGCCCTTGTCGTAATCGGTGCCCCCGGCGCTGCCCAGCAGCAGCTTGCCTTGCCAGTCCGCGCCGAAGAAGAGTTCGCGCAGCTTGTCCAGGCTTTCGGGCGGCGGCGGGGCAAAGAAGTTGGTGTCGATGCCGTGCCGGATGGTGGTGATGGGGCGCTTGCGGTAAGGCGACTGCTCCATCATGCCGCGGATGTAGTCGCTGACAGCGATGCCGTGATCGGTCGCCAGCGCCACCCGCAGCTTGTGCCCGAAGCTGGAAAGCGGGTGATCGTTGTGCTTGGTGAACACGATGCGCGGCCGGCGCCGCATACCCAGCGTGGCCAGCATGACCTGCTTGTGGTCGGCCGAGCCGTTGGCGTGGATGATGTCGAACTGGCCCTCGGCGATCAGGCGCTGCAACCGGGCGCGGTCCTTGAACCAGGACGACGGGCGGGTCGTGTAGCGCATGTCCACCACCGTCACCCCGGGGATGGCCTTGGCGTAGCGGTACAGCCGGCTGGTGCCGGGCACCGCCACGGTGATCTCGTGATCGCGGGCCAGCGCCTTGGCCAGGTTGATGATGTAGGTGACGTGGCCCCCGCCGTTGCCCGCGTGGAAGTTCGTGTAGAGGATCTTCACTTTTTGTTTTCTGCCAGGAACATCAGCTTCGAGTATCGGAAGAAGCTGCCCGCCGCCGCGGTCACGGCCAGCACGAGCCCATGGCGGCCATCCAGGAAGCCCCGCCGGATCAGGTAGATGCGCACGAAGGTCCAGAAACCGTGGCCCAGTGCCCCGAAGACGGAAGTGCGCTTGCCCTTGGCATACATCATGGCCGCGGCGTCGGACGAGTAACGGTTGACCTTGTTGATCAGCGCGTCCAGGTTGTCGTACGGATAGTGGTTGAAGTAGCCGCGCATCTGCAGGGGCCGGCCGTTGGCCGGCACCACGCGTTCGTGGACGGCGGCATCGGTAAAGCGCGCCGTGCCGCGCTTGAAGAGGCGCAGCACGTAGTCGGGCCACCAGCCGCTGTGCCGGATGTCGCGGCCGCAAAAATTGGACAGACGCGCGATCTCGTAGGCGTCGGCGCGGGGCGCGCGCAGCACGTCCTGGATTTCCTGCGCCAGCTCGGGAGTGACGCGCTCGTCAGCGTCGATCGACAGGACCCAGTCGCCCGTCGCCAGATCCAGCGCGCGATTCTTCTGCGGACCGAAACCGGGCCAGTCGGCGGTGACTTCGACCCGGGCCCCCAGCGCCTGCGCCAGCTCCACGGTGCCGTCGGTGCTGCCGGAATCGACGACGATGAACTCGTCGGCAAACGACACGGACTTCAGGCAGGCGGCAATGTTGGCCGCTTCGTTCTTGGTGATGATGATGACTGATAACTTCATCCGCGATTCCTAAGACGCTTTTTCCAGGCCTTCCAGGCGTGATACCGCGGGCCCCAGAACGGGTCGCGCGACAGCCAGATCCGGCGATTCAACCAGGACCCGCCCCGATTGCGCACCGCGAAACGAAAGATATGACCGGGATCCGCGCCGGGCAGGTTCTGGCCGAAAGGGTCGGTAGTGTACAAGTGCCGGAAACCGGCCTGCCGCGCGGCGGCCACGTAATCCGCGTCGAAATAGCCTTGCGGCCAGCAGAGGTGATCGCTCACGCCGCCAAGCCGGCGGATGAGGGTGTCGCGCGAGTCGTGCAGGTCCTGGGCGATGCGTTCGCGCTTGGCGTTGACATCCGGGCCGCAGACCTTGTCCCAGCGGGTGTGCGTGTTGGTATGGGAATGGAATTCGAAGGTGCCGGCGGCCTGCATGGCCTCGATCTCGCTCCAGCGCAGCATCGCGTCGTCGGCGCGGCCCGACGCCACGAGTTCCTTGCAGGCGTTGTGGTCGGGCGTGGGAGGTAGCGCGCCGCCCTGCCCGGCGTGCGGCCGTATGGGGCCGTCGCCAATCCAGCCGGTAATGGTGAACAGCACCGCGCGCATGCCGTGGCGGGCCAGGACGGGATGCGCGTGCACCCAATTGTTCAGGTAGCCATCGTCGAATGTGATGAGCACCGACCGTTCGGGCACGCTGCCGCCCGCCAGGTAGGCCGCGAACTGCGCGGCGGTGAGCGACTGGTAGCCCGCGCGGGCCAGGCGCGAAATCTGCGCGTCGAAGACGTCGGGCGTCGCGGCGATCATGCCGCCGGCCGGCGTGACGTGGTGGTACATCAGCACCGGCACGTTGGGCGCGTTCATTGGCGGCGCTCCGCCAGCCAGCGGTTGTAGATCGCTTCGGTGGTTTCCGCCAGGCGCGCGGGGGAAAAGACGCCCTCTTCCCAGACCATCTTGCGGCCGGCCTCGCCCATGGTGCGGCGCAGGGCCGGGTCGTCGATCAGACGCTCCAGCGCGGTGGTCAAGGCGAGCGAATTCTTGGGCGGGACCAAAAAGCCCGTCACGCCGTCCCGGAACATCTCGGAGACGCCGCCGACATTCGTGCCAATGACCGGCAGGCCGCTCGCCTGCGCCTCGACATAGACCGTACCGGAGGCTTCCTGTTGTGTGGCCAGGGCGAAGAGGTCGAATCCCGCCAGCAGATTGGGGACGTCGCGCCGCGTGCCCATCAGGTGGATCCGGTCTTGCAGGCCGCGCTGAGCAATGTATGCCTGCGTCTGCTCGAAGACCGGCGAGCCGGCGCCGACGAACACCAGATGCAGCTTCGGACGCACCGCCATCAGGGGCGCGATGGCGTCGATCAGGTCCTTGTGGCCCTTGGTGGCGCGCATGACGGCCACACAGCCCACGACGATGTCGTCGTCGGCCAGACCGAGTTCACCGCGCAAGGTGGAGTGTTCGACCGGCGCGGGCAGCACGATGGGCGAATACACGGTGGCGATCTTTTCGGACGGGACGCCGCGGCTGATCAGGTATTCGCGCACGTGGTCGCTGACGGCGGTGACGCGGTGCGGCAGGATGGTGTACGACCACATCGAGCCAACCACGTTGGACAGGTGGCGGGTGCGCACGATCAGGGGCGTGCCGGCCATGCGCCCTGCCAGGGCGGCGATGACCGTGTCGCGCCGGCTGTGGGTATTGAGCACGTCAAAACGCCCCGCCTTCAGAATCTGGCGGACGGCGGGGACGCCCTTCAAGTAGGCCACCGTCCCCTTCATATCGACGGCATGCACGGTGAAACCCGCATCCCGCAGTCGCTCGGTCAGTTGCGCGCGCGGCTGGCAGATCGCTTCGACATGATGCCCGCGCGCCCGCATGGCATGCATTTCCTTGAAAATTCGGCCTTCCTGTCCGCCAAAGGCGGTGGCGGCTTCCGAATGCACGATACGTAGACTGGACGACATCAGTACGTGACCTCCACACCGTCGGGTTTGGTCCAGGCGTTCAGGTTGGCCAGCAGCGTGTCGGCCATGCGCACGCGCCATTCCTCGCCTAGCCTGACCGTGCACAGGAAATTGTTCTTGGTGTAGACGATGTCGACGGGCACGCCCGGGATGCCGTTCTCGGGCTCGGCGCGGAATGGATTGAGCATCTGGCGCAGGCGGGCCGCGTCGGCGCTGCCGTTGAGCTTGACCCGCAGCGACTTGGCGCGGGCCTCGCGCGCAAGCTGCAGGTCATAGAGCTGCTCGGCGACGATGCGCATGCCGCCCGAATAATCGTCGTTGCTGACCTTGCCCTGCACGATGACGAGCTGGTCTTCGCGCAGCCGGTTGCGGTGCTTTTCAAAGAGTTCGTTGAAGACCGAGATTTCCACCTGGGCCGTGCCGTCGTCCAGCACGGCAAAGACCATCTTGCCGCGGCGGGTCATCATGACGCGCACGCTGGCCAGCACGCCGCACATCCATTGCAGGTCGCGCTGCGGCTCCACGCGGGCCAACTGCATCGGCACGATGCGGCGGACTTCGTCGCGCCACGCATCGAACAGGTGGCCGCTGTAGTAGTAGCCCAGCGCGGATTTCTCTTCGGTCAGCTTCTTGTGCAGATCCCAGGGCGCGACCTTGGCCAGTTCGCCGGCGACCACATCGCCGCTGTCGTCGCCAAAGAGCGAGGCCTGGTTGGCGCTGCGCGCGGCCTGTTCGGCCGCTTCCATGGCGGTGGGCACGGAGGCCAGCATCGCGGCGCGATTCGGTTCGATGGTGTCGAACGCGCCAGCCTTGATCAGGGCCTCGATGGTGCGGCGGTTGACGGCCTGCTTGCTGACGCGGCGGCAGAAGTCGAACAGGTTCAGGAACGGGCCGCCTTCCTTGCGCGCACGCAGGATGTCTTCGACGGCGCCCTGCCCGGTGCCCTTGACGGCGCCCAGGCCGTAACGCATGGTGCGCGGCGGCTTGCCTTTTTCGGTGTGCTTGTCGGCGACGGGTTCGAACCGGTAGCCCGAATGGTTGACGTCGGGCGGCAGCACCTCGACGCCGTTGTCCTGCGCGTCGCGGCAGAAGATCTGGACCTTGTCGGTGTCGTCCATGTCCGAGGACATGGTGGCGGCCAGGAACTCGGTCGGGTGGTAGGCCTTCAGCCAGGCGGTCTGGTACGAGATCAGCGCGTACGCGGCCGAGTGCGACTTGTTGAAGCCGTAGCCCGCGAACTTCTCCATCAGGTCGAAGAGCTTGACCGCCAGGTCCGGATCGTGGCCCTTTTCCTTGGCGCCCTGTTCGAACAGTTCGCGGTGCTTGGCCATTTCCTCGGGCTTTTTCTTGCCCATGGCCCGGCGCAGCAGGTCGGCGCCGCCCAGCGAATAGCCCCCGATGATCTGGGAGATCAGCATCACCTGTTCCTGGTAGACGATGACCCCGTAGGTGCTCTTGAGGGTGGCTTCCAGGTCCGAGTGGAAATAGTCGACGGCCGCGCGCCCGTGCTTGCGGTTCACGAAGTCGTCCACCATGCCCGATTCCAGTGGCCCCGGACGATACAGGGCCAGCATGGCGATGATGTCTTCGAACGTGTTGGGCCGCAGCTTCTTGAGCAGTTCCTTCATGCCGCGCGATTCAAGCTGGAACACCGCGGTGGTGTTCGCGTCGCACAGGATCTTGTAGGCCGCCGGATCGTCCAGGGACAGCGCCATGACGTCGAAGTCGCGCTTTTCGGCGTTGAACTGGCGCACGTAGCGCACGGCCCAGTCCAGGATCGTCAGGTTGCGCAGGCCCAGGAAGTCGAACTTCACCAGGCCGGCCGCCTCGACGTCGTCCTTGTCGAACTGCGAGACCGCGCTGTTTTCCTGGCCCGGCTGGCAATACAGCGGGCAGAAGTCGGTGAGCTTGCCGGGCGCGATCAGCACCCCGCCCGCGTGCATGCCGATGTTGCGGGTCAGGCCTTCTAGCGGCTTGGCCAGGTCGACCAGCGCGCGGACTTCTTCTTCCTGTTCGTAGCGGTCCTTGAAGGCGGGCTCGTCCTTGAGCGTGCGTTCCAGCGTCCAGGGATCCATCGGGTTGAACGGGATCAGCTTGGACAGGCCGTCGCAGAACATGTAGGGCATGTCCAGCACGCGGCCGGCGTCGCGGACCACGGCCTTGGCGCCCAGCGTGCCGAAGGTGGCGATCTGGCTGACGGCGGCGCGGCCGTATTTTTCCTTGACGTAGTCGATGACCCGTTCGCGGTTGTCCTGGCAGAAGTCGATATCGAAGTCGGGCATGGAGACCCGCTCGGGATTCAGGAAGCGCTCGAACAGCAAGTCATAGCGGATGGGGTCGAGGTCGGTGATGCCCAGCGCGTAGGCCACCAGCGAACCGGCGCCCGAGCCCCGGCCCGGGCCGACCGGCACGCCGTTGTTCTTGCCCCAGTTGATGAAGTCCTGAACGATCAGGAAGTAGCCGGGAAAGCCCATCTGAATGATGGTCTTGCACTCCCAGCGCAGCCGCTCGTAATACTGTTCGCGCTTGGACTCGCGCTCGGCGGTGTCCGGGAACAGGAACTCCATGCGCTTTTCCAGCCCCTCTTCCGAGAGCTGGACAAGGTAATCGTCGAGCGTCACGCCCTCTGGCGTGGGGAAATTGGGCAAGCGCGGCTTGCCCAGCACCAGGCTCAGGTTGCAGCGCTTGGCGATTTCGACCGTGTTGGCCAGCGCCGACGGCACGTCGGCGAACCGGCGCGCCATTTCCTCGGAGCTGAGCAGGTACTGTTCTTTCGAGAACCGGCGCACGCGGCGCGGGTTGGCCAGGATTTCGCCTTCGGCGATGCAGACGCGCGCCTCGTGGGCCTGGAATTCGAATTCGTCGAGGAACTGCACGGGATGCGTGGCGACCACCGGCAGGCCGGCCTCGGCGGCCAGCCGCATGGCGGCCTGGCAGTAGCCTTCGTCGCCGTCCATGCCGGCGCGCTGCAGTTCGAGGTAGTAGCTGCCCGGGAACATCAGCGCCCATTGGCGCGCCAAGGCCAGCGCCGACACGGCGTTGCCGGCTTCGAGCGCCTGCCCGACGTCGCCAAGCCGCCCGCCGGACAGGGCGATAAGGCCAGCCTGTCCTTGCAGCCATTCGCGGCGGATTTCCGCCCGGCCCTTGCCCTGGTTCGTCAGGAACGCCTTGGACAGCAATTCGCACAGATTCAGGTAGCCCTGATGGTTGCGCACCAGCAACAGCAGGCGGAAGGGCTTGGCCGGGTCTTCGTCATTGGAGATCCAGACGTCGCAGCCTGCGATGGGTTTGACCCCCGCGCCGCGCGCGCCCTTGTAGAATTTGATCAGTCCGAACAGGTTCGACAGATCGGTCAGGGCGACGGCGGGCTGGCCCAGCTTGGCCACGCGCTTGATGAGGTCGGGGATACGCACCGTACCGTCCACGACCGAGAACTCGGAGTGGACACGCAGGTGAACAAATGGGGGCGGGGTCGTTACGGCTTCGGACATAGCGGAATTGTACCCAGCGGCCGACCACCCTAGAACAAACCTTGCATCAGAATCCGCCCAGTTGCATCCCACCCTGAGGGGATCCGCCCTGGGAGGCTTGTGGGACAATATCGCCCATACCGCAACACCCCGTCGCACGACGAGACATACCTATGAAATGGTTAATACCTGGGATCTGGCTGGCCGCCATCCTGTTCGCGCACTTCCGAGGCCGCGTCAAACTGCCCCTGGGACGGCAATTCCTGGACCATTCGGTGCTGCTGGCGCCGATCAACGCGTTCATGGTGCTGACGTCCCGCGTGCCCACGACGCCGTACCTGACGACCAGCGAGATCGCCGAACTGAAAGTGCTGGACGACAACTGGGAGACGATCCGCGAAGAGGCCATGCAGATGGCCGAGCTTCGCCGGATCAAGGCGGCCGATACCCATAACGACATCGGATTCAACTCGTTCTTCAAGTACGGCTGGAAGCGGTTCTACCTGAAGTGGTACGACGCCCGCCACCCCTCGGCCGAGGAACTCTGCCCCAAGACGGTCGCGATCCTGAAGGGCCTGCCCAAGGTCAAGGCCGCCATGTTTGCCGAGCTGCCGCCGGGCGGCCAGCTCAATCCGCACCGTGACCCGTTTGCCGGGTCGCTGCGCTATCACCTGGGACTGGTCACGCCCAACGACGACGGCTGCCACATCATCGTGGATGGCGAGCACTACAGCTGGCGCGATGGCGAAAGCGTGGTGTTCGACGAGACCTACGTCCACGAGGCCTACAACAAGACGGGCGAGAACCGGATCATCCTGTTCTGCGACGTCGAGCGTCCGCTGAAGTGGCGCTGGGCCGAGACCTTCAACCGCTGGTTCGGCCGCAAGGTCATGTCGGCGGCCAGCTCGCCCAACGATGGCGGCGACCAGACGGGGGCCATCAACAAACTGACGCACGCGCACTGGGTGATCGACCAGAAGCGCAAGGCGTTCAAGAAGTGGAACCGCACGGCGTACAAGGCTACGAAGTACGGGCTGATCGCGTTGGTGATCGTCGGGTTCCTGGCGCTGTAAAGACGCCGCAAAACAAACGGGCCGCAAAGCGATTTGCGGCCCGTTTTGCATGCGGCGCCAGCTAGCGTTGCAAGGATTCCCAGCTTTTCATCAGCCGCTTGACCGACACCGGCATCGGCGTGCGCAGTTCCTGCGCAAAGAGCGCCACCCGCAACTCCTCGAGCAGCCAGCGGAACTCGTCCAGGCGGGGATCGGCCGCGCCTTTCAGCGCCGCGCGGGCACGCTGGTATTGCGTGACCAGCGGCGCCATTTCCGACACCAGCTTTGCGTCCCTTGCCGGATCGGCGCGCAGCTTGTCGATGCGCGCGACCGCCGCCTTCAGGTAGCGCGGGAAGTGCGACAACTGCGCATACGGCGTGTCGCGGATGAACCACTTGGGCATCAGCGCACCTATCTGCTGCTGCAGATCCGCGTACGCGGCCGCGTGGGGCTTGGCCTGCGGCAGCTTGCGTTGAAGCGCCGCATACTCGGTCAGCACTGCGCCGGCCAGCCGCGCGACCTCCTGGGCCAGCAGACCCAACCGGCCCTTGCCCTCGGCGCGGCGGGCTTCGAACTGCTGTTCGTTCACCGGCCACGGCTCGGCCAGGCAGGCCTGCCCCAGCGCGCAGTCGATGATCTGGTCGCGCAGCTCTTCCTGCGTGCCCAGCGTCATGTAAAGCATGCTGATCTTGGTGAGGTCGGTAAGGTTCTTTTCGAGGAACTTCACCTGCTCGCGCAGCGCCAGCCGGAAAAGCTTGAGTAGACCCGCGCGATGGTGCTTGCGCGCCTCGTCGGGATCGTCGAACACGTCCAGGTCGCAATGCGCGCCCCGGTCCACCAGCGCCGGATAGCCGATGACGGACTGGCCGCGCCGTTTGATCTCCATGATCTCGGGCAACGGCCCGAACGACCAGGAGGTCAGGTTTTCGTGCGCCAGCGCCTGCGCGACCTGCGTGTCGCTGGCCGCCAGTTGCTGGAAGGTCGCCTGGGCCTGCTTGCCGAATTCGGCGCGCAGTTGCGCCAGATTGCGGCCGGCGGCCAGCATGCGGCCGTGCTCGTCCACGACGCGGAAGTTCATGAACAGATGCGCCGGCAGGGTTTCCAGCTTGAAGTCCCCCACCGCCGGGCGGACCTGCACCTGGTCCCACATGTCGGCAATGATGGCGTCGACCAGTCCCGTCTGCGGATCGGCCTGACGCTCGAACCAGCGGTCGTAGAAGCCCGCGGCGTAGTCGGGCAGCGGCACGCAATGGCGGCGCAGCTTCTGCGGCAGCGACTTGAGCAGCAGGTGCACCTTTTCCTTGAGCATGCCGGGCACCAGCCACTCGCAGCGCGCCGGATCGATCTGGTTCAGCGCGAACAGCGGCACCGACAGCGTGACGCCGTCGCGCGGCGAGCCGGGTTCAAAGTGGTAGTCCAGCGCCATCGACACGCCCTGCCATTCCACCTTCTTGGGAAAGACATCGGTCGTGACGCCGGCGGCCTCGTGCCGCATCAGCTCGTCGCGGGTCAGCATCAGCTTGGCGGCGGCCGCCTTGTCCAGGCCGCTTACCCACTTTTCCAGCGTTGCGGTCTGCGAGATATCGGCGGGCAACTGCCGGTCGTAGAACGCAAAGATCAGCTCGTCATCGACCAGGATGTCCGGCCGCCGGGTCTGGTGTTCGAGCTTTTCGATGCCCGCAATGAGCTTGCGGTTGTGCGCGACGAACGGCAGGCGCGTGTCGATCTCGCCGGGCACCAGCGCCTGGCGGATGAAGAGTTCGCGCGCATGGGTGGGATTCACGCGGCCATAGTGGATGCGCCGGCCGGTGTAAATGGCCAGGCCGTAGAGCGTGGCCCGCTCGTTGGCCACGACCTGCCCGGCCTTCTTTTCCCAGCGCGGGTCCGACCAGTTCTTGCGGATCAGGTGCGCGCCGACCTTTTCCAGCCACGCCGGATCGATGCGCGCCACGCAGCGTGCGTACAGGCGCGTGGTCTCGACCAGTTCGGCCGCCATGATCCAGCGGCCGGCCTTCTTCACCAGGCGCGAGCCCGGATGGATGTGGAAGCGGATGTCGCGGGCGCCCTGGTAGCTGCCGCCTTCGTCGCTCTTGAAGCCGATGTTGCCCAGCAGCCCGGACAACAGCGCCATGTGCAGCTGTTCATACGTGGCTTCGGACTGATTGACGCGCCAGCCCTGTTCGCCCACCAGCGCCGACAACTGCGTGTGCACGTCGTGCCATTCTCGCAGGCGGATGGGCGACAGGAAGTTCTGCCGCAACAGGCCCACCAGCTTGCGCTGCGACGCCTTGTGCTGCACCTGTTCGCCATACCAGCGCCACAGTTTCACGAAGGAGATGAACTCGGACTTGTCGTCGCCGAACTTGGCGTGCGCGGCCTCGGCGGCCTCGCGCTCCTGCATGGGGCGGTCGCGTGGATCCTGCACGGACAGCGCGGAGGCAATGATCAGCATCTCGGCCAGGCACTGGTGTTCTCGTGCGGCCAGGATCATCCGGCCGATGCGCGGGTCCACGGGCAGCTTGGCCAGTTCATCGCCGGTTCGGGTCAGGACAAAAGACGCGCCCGTGCGCCCGTCGTCCGTGTCGTCGTCGGTCGCCGACGCCAGTTCGATGGCGCCCAGCTCCTGCAGCAGATGGTAGCCGTCGGCCACGGCCCGCCCTGGCGGCGCCTCGACGAAGGGGAACTGCTCGATGTCGTCGAGCTTGAGCGACTTCATCCGCAGGATGACCGACGCCAGCGACGAACGCAGCACTTCGGGGTCGGTGAAGGCGGCGCGGCTGTTGAAATCCAGCTCGTCGTAGAGCCGGATGCAGACGCCCGGCCCCACCCGGCCGCATCGGCCGGCGCGCTGGTTGGCCGAGGCGCGGCTGATGGGCTCGATGCGCAGCTGCTCGACCTTGTTGCGCCACGAATAGCGCTTGATGCGCGCCAGACCGCTGTCGACGACGAAGCGGATGCCGGGCACCGTCAGCGAGGTTTCCGCCACGTTGGTGGCCAGCACGATGCGGCGGGCATTGCCACGCGGGCGGAAGATCTGTTCCTGCTCGGCCTGCGACAGGCGCGCAAACAGCGGCAGCACCTCGGTGCCGGCCGGGTGCCGCTTGCGCAGCGCTTCGGCCGATTCACGGATCTCGCGCTCGCCGGGCAGAAACACCAGCACGTCGCCCGGACCATGCCGCGCGCATTCGTCGACGGCGTCGACGATGGCGTCGATCAGGTCGCGTTCTTCGTCGCCCGACATGCGCTCGCGGTCGCGGCCGGTCTTGTTGGGGGCCGGCGCGTCATCGCCGGCGGCGGGCTCTTCGCGCACGGGCCGGTAGCGCACTTCGACGGGATACAGGCGGCCCGAGACTTCGATGACCGGCGCGGGCTTGTCTTCCGACGCGGCGAAATGCCTGGCGAAGCGCTCGGCGTCAATGGTGGCCGACGTGATGATGAGCTTGAGATCCGGGCGCCGCGGCAAGAGCTGCTTCAGGTAGCCCAGCAGAAAATCGATGTTCAGGCTGCGCTCGTGCGCCTCGTCGATGATGATCGTGTCGTAGCGGCGCAGGAGCGGATCGCGCTGCGATTCGGCCAGCAGGATGCCGTCCGTCATCAGCTTGATGGACGCGTTGGGACCGGTGCGGTCGTTGAACCGCACCTGATAGCCGACGACTTCGCCCATGGGCGTGTTCAGCTCCTCGGCGATGCGCTTGGCCACCGAGGTCGCCGCCAGGCGGCGCGGCTGCGTGTGGCCGATCATCTTCTGGCGGCCGCGGCCCAGTTCCAGACAGATCTTGGGCAACTGCGTGGTCTTGCCCGAGCCGGTTTCGCCGCTGACGATCACGACCTGATGGCCGGCGATGGCGCGCGCGATCTCCTGCCTACGTGCGCTGACGGGCAGGTCTTCGGGATAGGTGACGGCCGGAATGGGCCGTTCGGGACGGGGCGCGGCGGGGCGGCCTTCAGGACGGGCCCGGGGCGCTTGCCGAGAGTCTGGCCGAGGGTTTGTCCGAGGGCTTGGCTGAGCACTTTGCCGGGCGTCTTCCGGGAGCTGCTCCCGGTCAGTGGCGCGCGGCGCCGGCTTTTTCGGCGCCCGCGGGCTGGAGGATTCAGGCATGTAGGATTTATCCGATTAGCCCGCCATTATAAATTTCTGGCGGACTTCGCGCGCGCAGCCCCTGCCCGGCCTGCGCGCGGGTTCCTACAACAGCTTGCCCGGGTTCATGAGCTGGTTGGGATCGAGCGCCCGCTTGATCATCAGCATCAGGTCCATTTCCACCGGCGACTTGTAGCGCCGCAGCTCGTCGCGCCGCAACTGGCCCACGCCGTGCTCGGCGCTGATGCTGCCGCCGCGCTGGGCCACCAGGTCGTGCACGCGGCGGTTCAGCGCCGCGGTCAGCCGGGCGTACTCGGCGGGCGCCACGTCCAGCGGCAGCAGCACGTTGTAGTGCAGGTTGCCGTCGCCGATGTGGCCGAAGTTGATGATGGGCAGCCCCGGAAAATCCGACACCAGCGCCAGGTCCGCTTCCTCGACGAACGCGGCCAGGCGCGAGATGGGCAGCGCGATGTCGTGCTTGATGGCCTTGCCCGCGCGCACCTGCGCCTGCGAGATGCCCTCGCGCAGCCGCCACAAGGACTGGACCTGGGTGTCGTTCATCGCGACCACGCAGTCCTGGATGACGCCGGCTTCCAGCGCCGCGCCCAGCGCGGTTTCCAGCAAGGCTGGCAGCCCGGCGGGCTCGGTGTCCGACAGTTCCACCAGGGCGTAATAGGCATGGCGGCCGGCAAGCGGGCTGGCCGCGCCGCTGACGTGCGCCATCACCAGGTCCAGGCACCGCGCGGACATCATCTCGAACGCGGTCAGCCTTTCACCGCAAACGCTCTGCAGCCGGCTGAGCAACGCCACGACCTGCGCGGGCGTGTCCGCGCCGACCCAGGCCGCCACGCGGCCCGTGGGCGCGGGGTACAGCTTGAGCACCGCGCCGGTGATGATGCCCAGCGTGCCCTCCGACCCAATGAACAGGCTTTTGAGGTCATAGCCCGTGTTGTCCTTGCGCAGGCCGCGCAGGCCGTTCCAGACGCGGCCGTCGGGCAGCACCACCTCCAGCCCCAGCGCCAGATCGCGCGTGTTGCCGTAGCGCAGCACTGCGGTGCCGCCGGCATTGGTGGCCAGATTGCCGCCGATGGTGCAACTTCCCTCGGCGCCCAGACTCAGCGGGAAAAAGCGGCCGACGTCGCGCGCGGCGGCCTGGACGTCGGCCAGCAGCACGCCCGCGTCGGCGCACAGGGTGTTGTTGACCGGGTCTACCTCGCGGATGCGTTTCATGCGGTTCAGGCTCAGGATCACCTGCGCGCCGCTGCCGTCGGGCGTGGCGCCCCCGCTCATGCCGGTATTGCCGCCCTGCGGCACCACGGGCGTGCGCGTCTGATGGCACAGCCGCATGACGGCCGACACCTCGGTGGCGTTGCGCGGGCGCACCACCACGGGCGTGCTGCCCTGCCACTTGCCCAGCCAGTCGCGCACGTAAGGCCCCTGCCCCTCGGCATCCAGCACCAGCCCGTTGTCGCCGACCAGGTGGGACAGCCGTTCGATCAGTTCGTGATTGCGCATGGTGGCCTCAGGCGCCGTGCCAGTTCAGCCGGATGCGGCCGATCGCCATCGCCGCCGCGGCCTGTGTCGGCTCCACGACGGGCAGGCCCAGCTCGGCCTGCAGCCAGCCGCGATACGCCGCCATGCCGGCGCAGCCCAGCACCAGCACGTCGGCCTGATGCTCGTCGCGCAACCGCGCGCCCACGTGCAAAAGGCGCTCGCGCGTGCGCGCCTCATCCGACAGTTCGACCACGCCCAGATCGAGCGGCAGCTCGGCCGCCACGCGGCCCGACAGCCCGATCGCGCCGAACATCCGGCCGTGACGCGGCAACGACTGGCGCAGGATCGCGATCACACCCACGCGCTGGCCCAGCGTCAGCGCGGTCAGCATGCCGCATTCGCTGATGCCCAGCACCGGCTTGCGCGTGGCTTCGCGTACCGCGTGCAGGCCCGGATCACTGAAGCAGGCGATGACGTAGCCTGCGGCAGCGGCGCCGTGCTCGGCGTCCAGCTTGCGCACCAGCGCGGCGAGCGGCAGCGTCACGCTTTCGACGTCGAGCTGCGTCTGGACGCCCGCCGGCCCCTCGGCCAGCGTCAGGCATTGGATGCGCGGACCGCCGGCCATGCGCAGCGGTTCCAGCGCCGCGTCGAACGCGTCCGTCACGGCCTGGGTGGAATTGGGATTGATCACAAACAGGGTCTGTTCCATTCGTCCGTCCTGGTCGTCCGTCCTGGTGGTGGCGAGGCCCGGGCCACGCTGACGCGGGCCGGGGCAAGGTACGGCGCCAGTCTATCTGCGGGCGGCCTGAGCATGTATTGTCAATTTGTGCGCTGCCCTTAACCCTTTGTTATGCTCGTCGCGTCAATTCGGAGCGGGCGCGCCATGCAACTGAATCTGCGGCAAATCGAAGTTTTCCGGGCGGTGATGACCACGGGTTCGATCAGCGGGGCGGCCAAGCTGCTGTTCGTCTCGCAGCCCGCGGTCAGCCGGCTGCTGTCGCACACGGAACAGCGGCTGGGCTTCGCGCTGTTCGAGCGCATCAAGGGCCGGCTGTATCCCACGCCCGAATCGCGGCAGCTCTTTCGCGAAGTGGAAACGGTCTATGCCGGCGTGCGGCGCGTGGAGGAACTGGCTTCGGAATTGTCGGAGCGCCGCAGCGGAATCCTGCATCTCGTGTCCAGCCCCAGCATCGGCCACATGCTCGTCCCCCTGACGATCTCGCGTTTTCGCGAAACGCACCCCGACGTCAAGGTCACCTTTCAGCCGCTGACGCAGCAGCCCCTGACGCAAATGCTGCTGGACAACCGCGCCGAACTGGGCGTGGTGATCCTGCCCGTGCAGCACCCGAATCTGCTGACGCAGCCCATCGGTCAGGCCCGGCTGGTCTGCATCTGCCCGTACAACCATCCGCTGGCCCATCGCTCGCTGCTATCCATCGGCGACCTGTTGCCCTACCCGCTGATTTCGTACGGCGGCGACACGCCGTTCGGCATGCTGGTCGAGCAGATGTACCACGAGGCCGGACAGGCCCGCCGGCTGGCCGTGGAAGTGAGTTCGCCGCAGAACGCGTGTTCGCTGGTGCAGGCGGGCGCGGGCATCGCCATCGTCGATGAGTTCTCGGTCAAGAGCCGCACGCAAGGCGACTTCGTGGTGCGCCCGATCGACCAGGCAAAAATCCTGACCGCGAGCCTGGTGCAGTCGCGCTTCGAGCCGCTGTCGCAGCTTGCGCAGGCCTTTGTGGAAGTGCTGCGCCACACGCTTTGCGAACAGGGTTTCGAGCTGTCCGCAAACGTCCAGACAAACCCTGCCAAGGGTAAACCTTGACTTAACTGGCTGTTATACCAAGGCAATAAAAAAGCAAGTGGAGTTCTAAAACTTCCGCTTTAGGATGACATCGAAACGTCGCTTCCGATTTCGGTTTTCACGCATCCTGACGGAGAAAAGATGGCAGCCTCCATCGACGCCAAAGGCGTCTTCACCATTTGCCCCACGCCCTTTGACGATGCCCTGCGGGTCGATACCGACAGCATCCGCACGCTGGTCGACTTCCTGCTTGAAACCGGCGTGACCGGGCTGGCCATCCTGGGCTTTCTGGGCGAGCTGCACAAGCTGTCCAACGACGAGCGCCGGCTGGTGCTGGAGACCTTTGTGAAGCACACGGACGGCCGCGTGCCGGTGTGGGTGGGTGTACGTGCCCACGGCATCGCCGGCGCCATCGAACAGGCTCGCGAAGCGCAGGAACTGGGCGCATCGGCCGTGTTCGCGGCGCCGCTGGACAACGCCAGCGATGCGCTGCTGTTCGACTACTACAAGGCCGTGGCCGAGGCCGTGAAGATCCCGGTTGTGATCCACGATTTTCCGGATTCGTTCGGCACCGAGATCCGCCCCGAGGTGGTAGCGCGGCTGGGCCGCGAAGGCGGCGTGCACATGATCAAGATGGAAGAGCCGCCGGTGGGGCAGAAGATCAGCCGCATCCGCGAACTGGTGCCGGACGCCGACATGGCCATCTTCGGCGGCTTGGGCGGCGTGTACTTCCTGGAAGAGCTGCAGCGCGGCGCGGTCGGCACCATGACCGGCTTTGCATTTCCGGAGATCCTGGTTGCCATCTACGAACGCTACGCCAGCGGCGACCACGCCGGCGCCGCCGCGATCTTCGACCGCTATTGCCCGCTGATCCGCTACGAGTTCCAGCCGAAGATCGGACTGGCGTTGCGCAAGTATGTCTATCAGCGCCGCGGCGCCATCAAGAGCCACGCGCTGCGCGCGCCGGCGATGCGCATCGATCCGGTCACCGCGGCCGAGCTGGAAGCCACCGTCGCGCGCGTCGGGCTGTCGCTGGGCGCCACCAGCCGCCAACCTGTGCAGGGTTGAAAGGAGCAAACACATGGATCTCGGAATCAAGGGCAAGCACGCGCTGGTGTGCGCGTCGAGCAAGGGCCTGGGCTACGCCTGCGCGCTATCCCTGGCGCGCGAAGGCGTGAATCTGGTGATGGCCGCGCGCACGGCCACCACGCTGGACGCCGCGGCGGACGCGATCCGCCGCGAGACCGGCGCGTCGGTCGTCACGGTGGCCGCCGACGTCACCACCGAAGCCGGCAGGCAGGCGCTGCTGGCGGCCTGCCCCGAACCTGACATCCTGGTCACCAACGCGGGCGGGCCGAAGCCCGGGGACTTTCGCGAGTGGTCGCGCGACGACTGGATTGCCGCGTTGGACGCCAACATGCTGACGCCCATTGCGCTGATCCGCGCGACGGTGGACGGCATGATCGCGCGCCGCTTTGGCCGCATCGTCAACATCACGTCCGCCGCCGTGAAGATGCCCATCGACATCCTGGGCCTGTCCAACGGCGCGCGGGCCGGACTGACCGGTTTCGTGGCGGGATTGGCGCGCCAAACCGTGCGCCACGGCGTCACGATCAACAACCTGCTGCCCGGGCCGTTCCTGACGGACCGCCTGCGCCAGACCGCCGAGCGCGGCGCGCGCGACAGCGGCAAGACGGTGGACGACGTGCTGGCCGCCCGGCTGGCGGGCATTCCTGCCGGACGCTATGGCGACCCCGCCGAATTCGGCGACGCCTGCGCCTTTCTGTGCGGCGCGCGCGCCGGCTACATGACGGGGCAGAACCTGGTGCTGGACGGCGGCATCTATCCCGGAACGCTCTGACTCCTCTTTCGCGCGGAACCCCATACCCATGACCGATACCGCAGCATTCGACCTGACGATCCGCAACGGCCGCATCAGCACCGCCACCGACACCTTCCACGCCGACATCGGCGTGCGCGATGGCGTGATCGTCGCGCTGGGACAGGGCCTGACGCCGGGCGCGCGGGACATCGACGCCGCGGGGCGCTGGGTGCTGCCGGGCGGCATCGACAGCCATTGCCATGTCGAGCAGCTATCGGGCATGGGCATCATGTGCGCCGACGACTTCTACAGCGCCACCGTGTCGGCGGCATTCGGCGGCACCACCACCATCATTCCGTTCGCGGCCCAGCACCGCGGCAACGCGCTGCCCGAGGTGGTGGCCGATTACGCCCGCCGCGCCGAGGAAAAGGCGGTCATCGACTACGGCTTTCATTTGATCCTGTCCGATCCCACGGAACAGGCGCTCAAGCACGACCTGCCCGAACTCATCAAGAACGGCATCACGTCGTTCAAGGTGTTCATGACGTACGACCGCCTGAAGCTGGACGACTACCAGTTGCTGGACGTACTGGAGGTCGCGGACCGCGAGGGCGCGCTGGTCATGGTGCACGCCGAGAACAACGACATGATCCGCTGGGTGGCCCGCCGCCTGGCTGAACGCGGCATGACGGCGCCCAAGTACCACGCCGTGGCGCACACGCCGCTCGCCGAAAGCGAGGCGACCCATCGCGCCGTGACGCTGGCCCGCATGATGGATGTGCCCATCCTGATCGTTCACGTCGCCGGACTGGAAGCGGTGCGCGTCGTGCATTCGTCGCAGGCGCTGGGGTTGCCCATCCATGCCGAAAGCTGCCCCCAGTACCTGTTTCTGACGGCCGATGACATCGACGCGCCCGGCCTGGAGGGCGCCAAGTTCTGCTGCAGCCCGCCCCCGCGCGACGCGGCCTCGCAGGAAGCCGTCTGGCAGGGCCTGACGGACGGCACCTTGCAGATCTATTCGTCCGACCACGCGCCTTACCGCTTCGACGCCAGCGGCAAGCTGCCCAAGGGCGACGCCACCACCTTCAAGGACGTGGCCAACGGGGTGCCGGGGCTGGAAGTGCGCATGCCCCTGCTTTTTTCCGAAGGCGTACTGGGCGGGCGCATGTCGATTGAACGCTTCGTCGCGCTGACCGCCGCCAATCATGCCCGCACGTATGGCCTGTACCCGCAGAAGGGAACCATCGCGATCGGTGCGGATGCCGACATCGCGATCTGGAATCCGGAGCGCGAGGTGACGATCTCGGCGTCCATGCTGCACGACAACGTGGGCTACACGCCCTACGAAGGCAGGACCGTGCGCGGCTGGCCCGAAGTGGTCATCAGCCGCGGCCGCATCGCCGTCGAGAACGGCCAGTTGCATGTCGAGCGCGGCAGCGGCCGGTTCATCAAGCGCGGCACGCCCGAGCCCGTGTTGCGCCAGCGCCTGACCGGCAATCCCAACGCCCTGGTGCGCAAGTATTTTTCGGCCGATAGCGCCGCCTGAGTCATAACGAAAGGAACCCGGCATGAGCAAACGTCCCTTCGGCCTGGCGGTCGCGCAGATGGGTCCGGTGCAACCCGAGGAGACCCGGCGGCAAGCGGTGGCCCGCCTGCTGGCGATGATGCGCGAGGCGCATGGGCGCGGCGCGCGCATGGTGGTGTTTCCGGAACTGGCGCTGACCACCTTCTTTCCGCGCTACTGGATGACGGAAGAAGAAGCGATGGCGCGCTACTTCGAAAAGGAAATGCCCGGCCCCGAGACCCGCGTGCTGTTCGACACCGCGCGGGAGCTGGGCATCGGCTTTTATCTGGGCTACGCCGAGATCGCCTCGGACGGCCGGCGCTTCAACACCAGCATCCTGGTCGACGCCAACGCGCGCATCGTCGGACGCTACCGCAAGATCCACCTGCCGGGCCACAGCGACCACAAGCCCGAGGCCCCGTTCCAGCACCTGGAAAAGAAGTTCTTCGAAGTCGGCAACGACGGCTTCAACGTCTGGGAAACGCTGGGCACGCGCATCGGCATGTGCCTGTGCAACGACCGCCGCTGGACGGAGACCTGGCGCGTGCTTGCGCTGCAGGGCGCCGAGATCGTGGCGCTGGGATACAACACGCCGTCATTGAATATCCACTGGAACGAACCGGTCCACTTGCGCATGTTCCACCACCTGCTCAGCCTGCAGGCGGCCGCGTACCAGAACGCGGTCTGGGTGGCCGCGGCGGGCAAGGCCGGCAATGAGGACGGCAGCCACCTGATCGCTGGATCAGCCATCGTCGCGCCCACGGGCGAGATCGTGGCGCAGGCGCAGGGGGAGGAGGACGAGGTGATTTTCTGCCAGGCCGATCTGGCGCTGGGAGACACCTTCAAGCAGCACATCTTCAACTTCGCCGCCCACCGGCGCCCGGAACACTACGGCTTGATACTCGAGCGCGTGGGGGCCGGCCCCGCCCTGGGCAAGACGCCTCTTCCCTAAAGGACCTGCCATGACCCGCCTTCTCCGCACCCTGACGTTTGCCGGCCGCTGCGGCCTCACGCTGTGCCTGGCCGGCGCCAGCCTGGCCGCGGCCGCCCAGCCGCTGACGACCGGCGTGGACGCCACGTTCGCCCCGCACGCCATGCCCAAGCTGGGCGGCGGGCTGGACGGCTTCAACATCGAACTGGGCCAGGCCATCGCCAAGCAGCTTGGCACCACCATCAAGATCGAGGGCACCGAATACGCCGCGCTGATTCCGGGCCTGAACGCCAAGAAGTACGACTTCGTGCTGGCGCCCACCACCGCCACCGAGGAGCGTGCCCGCGCGCTGCTGTTTTCCGAGGGCTATCTGAACACCGACTACACCTTCGTGATCGCCAAGAACGGCAAGGACATCAAGGGCCTGGACGACCTGAAGGGCAGGAAGCTGGCGGTGAACAAGGGCTCGGCGTACGAGAACTGGGCGCGCGACAACGCGGCCAAGTACGGCTTCACGTACGACGTATACGCCTCCAATGCCGATGCGGTGCAGGCGGTGCAGGCCGGCCGCGCCGACGCCAACCTGGCGGGCAACACCGTGGCCGCCTGGGCCGCCAAGCAAAACCCGGCCGTGCGCACCAGCTACACGATCAAGACGGGTCTGGTCTGGGCGCTGGCGTTCCGGCTGGACGACAAGGCGGGCCGCGACCGCGTGTCCATGGCGCTCAAGTGCCTGAAGCAGGACGGCACGGTCTCCAAGCTGGCGCAGAAGTGGTTCGGCTTCACGCCCGCAGCCGGTTCGGCGGCGGCCACCGTGACGCCGGGCCAGGGCGTGCCGGATCTGCCGGGCTACGACGCCCAGCCGGTCGAGCTGCGCTGCAGCTGATTCTCCGACGCACCGCCAACGACTGGGTAAGGAGCCGCCACGCGGCCCCTGCCCGCGCTTTGAGGAGCTTTCGATGGAAACGCCGATCCTGAAAATCGCCGGGCTGCACAAGTCCTATGGCGACAACGCGGTCCTCAAGGGGATCGACCTGGACGTGAGCCGCGGCGAGCTGGTCTTCATGATCGGCCCGTCCGGCTCGGGCAAGAGCAGCCTCCTGCGCTGCTGCAACCGGCTGGAGGAACCGACCGCCGGCAGCATCCACGTCGACGGCGAGGAGATCACCGCCCCGTCGGCCGAACTGAACCGCATCCGCCAGAACATCGGCATGGTGTTCCAGCACTTCAACCTGTACCGCCACATGTCCGTGCTGTCGAACATCACGCTGGCGTTGCGCAAGGTGCAGAAGCTGGCACGCGCCGAGGCCGACCGCCGCGGCATGGAGGCGCTGGACCGCGTGGGACTGGCCGACAAGGCGAGCGCCTATCCCGACCAGTTGTCCGGCGGCCAGCAGCAGCGCGTGGGGATCGCGCGGTCATTGGCGCTGCGGCCCAAGGTGGTGCTGTTCGACGAGCCGACCAGCGCGCTGGATCCGGAGCTGGTGGGCAGCGTGCTGAACGTGATGCGTGAACTGAAGCGCGACGGCATGACGATGATGGTGGTCAGCCACGAGATGGGCTTTGCCCGCGCGGCAGCCGACCGGGTGGTGTTCATGGACGCCGGGGTGATCGTCGAGCAAGGCCCGCCGCAAGACGTCTTTGGCGCCCCCCGACAACCCCGCACGCAGGCCTTCCTGGCCAGCATGGCGGAACATGCCGCGTAACGCGGTTTGAAGAGTGCTCCATGGATCTGAACGCCCTGCTGTTTTCGTTCTTCAACGCTGAGGTCGCCTGGCGCTACCTGCCCGACATCCTGGCCGGCATGTGGGTCACGCTGCAACTGGGCGTGGCGGTGGCCGCGACGGGCGTGGCGCTTGGCCTGGTGCTGGCCGTCGTGCGCGCGCTGCGCATCCGGCCGGTGAATTTCCTGATCATCTGTTTTGCCGACATCCTGCGCGCGCTGCCGCCGCTGGTGGTGATCATGGTGCTGTTCTTCGCGTTCCCGTACATCAACCTGTCGATGTCGGCCTTCATGGCGTGCTGGCTGTCGTTGTCGCTGGTGCTGGCCGCGTTTGCCGAGGAAATCTTCTGGGCGGGCATCCTGTCCGTGCCGCGCGGCCAGGCCGAGGCGGCGCGCTCGACGGGGCTGAACTGGCTGCAGAGCATGGTGTATGTCGTGATGCCGCAGGCGATGCGGCTGACGGTCGCGCCGCTGACCAACCGGGTCATCGCCATCACCAAGAGCACGGCGCTGGGTTCGGTGGTGGGGTTGAGCGAAGTGCTCAACAACGCGCAATCGGCCAGCAGCAATGCGGGCAACGCCACGCCACTGACCTTGGCCGCGGTGGCGTGCCTGCTGATCTTCCTGCCGGTCGTGATTCTGGGGCGCTGGACCGAAACGCGCTTCAAGTGGAAGCACTGACGAAAAGCACTGACCGGACGCATCTTTACGAATACATATCGGGCGGGAAGCGAGGCCGATCAAGCCCGCCCGGCACAACAAGGGAGCCCCGAACGGGCCCCAGGGGAACCGCATGGACGAAATCCTGCAGAATTTCTTCAACCTGAACATCTACGTCAGCGTGGCGCCGTACCTGCTGCAGGGTTTGGGCCGCACGCTGATGCTGTCGGCCATGGTGATCCCGGTAGGGCTGGCCTCGGGGCTGCTCATCGGGGTGCTGTCCGTTACCTTGAAGGCCCGCTGGTCGCGCGTGCTGCTGGCCATCTACATCGACTTCTTCCGCGCCCTGCCGCCGCTGGTGCTGCTGATCTTCATCTATTTCGGCGCGCCGTTCCTGGGTCTGGACCTGCCCAAGCTGCTGGCAGTGGCCGTGGGCTTCATGCTGAACAATTCGTCCTATTACGGCGAGGTCTTTCGCGCCGGCCTGGAAAGCGTGCCGCGCGGGCAGATCGAGGCGGCGCGCTCCACAGGCCTGTCGGCCTGGCAAACGATGTGGCACGTGCAGATTCCGCAGGCCACGCGCAACGTCATGCCGGACCTCATCAGCAATACGCTCGAAGTGGTCAAGCTGACCACGCTGGCCAGCGCCGTGGCGCTGCCGGAGCTGCTGCGGGTGGCCCGCGACGCCCAGTCGCTGGTGTACAACCCGTCGCCCATCGTGCTGGCGGCGCTTTTCTACCTGGCGTTGCTGTGGCCGGTGGTGCGGTTGCTGAGCCGGCTGGAACACCGGCAGCTTTCCCGGCATTGACCCTGTTCGTGCCGCCGCGACCGGAGGGTCAGCCCGGACGCCGGCACCGCATCCTGTGGGGCGCCCGCAACAATGCGTGCTGCGCGCGGCGCGGCCCGGGCGGTCGCGCGCCCTATAATTCCGCGTAGCGCCGCCCCTGAGGCGGCGCTCTCCGCATGGCCTGCCGGCCTGCGCCGTCCCGCGACCCATAGGATTCTTAAGCAACTCACACCATGCCCGACCTGGAACCAGACACCGTCTCCGCCCTTGAAGCCCCTGAATTCGCCGCCGCGCAGTTTGTGCGATGGTTCCGAGACGTGGCCCCCTACGTGCATGCGTTCCGAGGCAAGACCTTCGTGGTGGCGTTTGGCGGCGAACTGGTGCAGGCGGGCGCGTTGAACGCCCTGGTCCAGGATCTGTCCCTGCTCTCCTCGCTGGGCATCCGGCTGGTGCTGGTCCATGGCTCGCGGCCCCAGGTCAACGAGCAGCTGCGCCTGAAGGGCTACACGCAGCAGTTCGACCGGGGCCTGTCCCCCACCGACGCCGCCGCGCTGGAATGCGCCAAGGAAGCCGCCGGCGAGATCCGCCTGGACATCGAGGCCGCGTTCAGCCAGGGGCTGCCCAACACGCCGATGTCGCACGCCCACATCCGCGTGATCTCCGGCAACTTCGTCACGGCGCGTCCCACCGGCGTGCTGGAGGGCGTGGACTACAAGCACACCGGCCAGGTGCGCAAGATCGATATCGAAGCCCTGAAGTTCGCCATCGAGAAAGGCTCGTCGGTCGTGCTGCTGTCGCCCCTGGGCTTCTCGCCCACCGGCGACGCCTTCAACCTGGCGATGGAAGATCTGGCCACCAGCGTGGCCGTGGGCCTGCGCGCCGAGAAGCTGATCTTCCTGTCCAGCTCGCAGGGCGTGCTGAACGAAGACGGCACGCTGGACACCGAACTGGCGCGCGTGGACGCCGACGCCCTCTTGGCCGGCGGCGAGCTGGACGAAGAGACCCATTCCTTCCTGCAATACGCCTCGCTCGCGGTCAAGCGCGGCGTGGCCCGCGCCCACCTGCTGCCGTTCGAGCTGGACGGCAGCGTGCTGCTCGAGATCTTCACCCACGATGGCGTGGGCACGATGGTCGTCGAGGACACGCTGGACGATCTGCGCCCCGCCACCATCGACGACGTGGGCGCCATCCTCAGCCTTATCGAGCCGCTGGAAGCCGACGGCACGCTGGTGCCGCGCCCGCGCAGCGTGGTCGAACGCGACGTCGAAAACTTCACCGTGCTGGAGCACGACGGCGTCATCTACGGCTGCGCCGCCCTGCACGACTTCCACGACGAACAGATGGCCGAAATGGCCTGCCTGATCGTGCACCCCGAATGGCAGGGCTCGGGCGAAGGCGAGATCCTGCTGCGCCACATGGAATCGCGCGCCCGTGCCCTGGGCGCCAAGCGGCTGTTCGTGCTGACCACCCGCACCTCGCACTGGTTCATGAAGCGCGGATTCGTGCAGGGCGGCATCGCCGACCTGCCCCGCGAAAAGCAGAACAACTACAACCGTTCCCGCAACAGCCTGGTCTTCATCAAGAAACTCTGAAACCGGCCCGCGGGGCGATTCCGCGGTAAGCAAAAGGGGCTTGGCGCCCGACGCACGCCAAGCCCGCTAAAATGTGGCGTTATTCATTTTTCCGGCAGCGAACCATGGCCCGTATCGTCAACTGTGTGAAACTGAAGCGTGAAGCCGAAGGGCTGGACTACCCGCCCTATCCCGGCGAAGTCGGCACGCGCATCTGGCAAAGCATTTCCAAGGAAGCCTGGGAAGACTGGAAAGGCGTGCAGACCCGCCTGGTGAACGAAAACCGCCTGAACCTGGCTGACGCTCGCGCACGCAAATACCTGCAACAGCAGATGGAGCGTTTCCTGTTCGAAGACGGCAGCGTCGAAGCCGACGGCTACGTTCCGCCCTCGGCCTGATCCGCCCCCGCCGCGCCTTTGGGCATGCGGCACGGCAAAGCCCCTCGCACGCGAGGGGCTTTGTTTTTTGAGGCGCTCCGGCACACGCCGCCCGCATGCCGGCGCAGGCCTTAAGATTGAAGGTTGCAGACCGTATTAAAGCTGTCATGAAAGAAGATTCGCGCCCGCCCATCCATCCGGACCCGTCCCCTGTCATTGCGCGCGCCCTGTCGATCGACCCCGACCGCAAGACCGGCACGCTGCAGGATGTGCGCCATGTCGTGATCCTGATGCAGGAAAACCGGTCCTTCGACCATTACTTCGGCACGCTGCCCGGCGTGCGCGGATTTGCCGATCCGCATCCCGTGCCCACGCGCGCGGGCACGGTGCTGACGCAGACCGATGGCGACGCGCTTTGCCGCCCCTACGATCTGCAGGCAGAGGTCGCCAGCGACAAGCCGGTCGGCTACATCACGCCGCACACCTGGGACGATTCGCAGCGCGCCTGGAACGACGGGCGCATGGACCAATGGCTGTCCGCCAAGAGCCGGCTGGGCCTGGGCGCCTACCGCAGCGCCGACGTGCCGTTCCAGACCGCGCTGGCGAATGCCTTCACGCTGTGCGATGCCTATCACTGCTCGGTCCTGGCCGGCACCAATCCCAACCGGCTGTTCCTGTGGACCGGCACGAACGATCCGCAGGGCGCGGCCGGCGGTCCAGCGTTGGTCAATACCTACGATCGGCTGGGTCCGGCGGGTGAAGGCTATTCGTGGACCACGTACCCCGAGCGGCTGCAGGACGCGGGCGTGGACTGGTGCATCTACCAGGACATGGCGGACAACTACAACGACAACCCGCTCGCGGGCTTCCGGCAGTATCGCCGGCAGCACGCAAGCCATACCGGCAACGCCCCGCTGCGCGACCGCGCGCTGACCACGCGCACGCTGGACGATCTGGCGCGCGACGTCGCCAAAGGCACGCTGCCCGCCGTCTCGTGGATCATCGCGCCCACCGCCGACTCCGAACATCCCGAGGTTTCCTCCCCCCGCCAGGGCGGCGCCTACACCGAGCGGGTGCTGGACATCCTGACGGCGCATCCCGACACGTGGAGCCGTTGCGTCCTGTTCGTCACCTACGATGAAAACGATTGCTTCTTCGACCACGTGCCCCCGCCCGCGCCGCCGGCGCGCCATCCGGACGGCGAGTCGGGCGGCCTGTCCACCGTGGAGCTGGACGGCGAATACCACGACGCGCGCCATGGTCCCAGCGCATCGACGGCCGACGATCCGGCCGCCATGCATGGCCGCGCCTTCGGCCTGGGCCCGCGCGTGCCGATGCTGGTGGTGTCGCCGTGGAGCCGGGGTGGCTGGGTCAATTCGCAGGTGTTCGATCACACGTCCGTCATCCGATTCCTGGAAATGCGGTTCCGCGTGGCCGAACCCAACATCAGCGCCTGGCGCCGCGCGGTGGCGGGCGACCTGACGACGGCCTTCGATTTTGCCGGCGACAGGTGTTCGCATCACCCCGACAGCAACCGCCACACGTGTCCCCTGCCCTACGTGCTGGAAGCCGTGGGCAAGACGACGGCCGATGGCGAGCATTACCGCCTGACGTTGCGCAACCCGGGCGGCGCGGGCGCCGTGCTGCATGTCTATGACCGCCTTGCGCTGGCGCGCCCGCCCCGGCGTTACACGGTGGGCGCGGGCGCGCGTCTGGACGATGGATGGAGGCTGGCCGCGGGCGGCGCGTACGATCTCTGGCTGCTGGGACCGGACGGCTTTCACCGTCAGTTCCACGGCGACGCGCGCGATGCGGGCACGCTGGAAGCCCAGCTCGTGCCCGTGACCTCCGGCCTGCGCCTGCGGCTCGTCAACCATGGCGATGCGCCGCAACCGGTCAGGGTGGAATCGCGCATGAACGACGAGTGGCGCGCCATGGCGCACGTACCCGCGGGCGGCGCGGTCGAGCTCAAGTATTCGGGCTGCGAGGGCTGGTACGACCTCGAAGTGAGTGCGCCGGCGATGCCGGCCTTTGGACGCCGGCTGGCCGGTCGCATGGACGGCGGCAAGCCGGGTGTGCCGGATCCCCGGCTGTGCCAGGGAGCGGCGCTGCCGCTGTGAAGCGGCAGCGGGTCTTCCTGCTTACTGCTCCGCGGTGTCCTCGGATTCTTCTTCGCCGCGCGCCAGGCGCTCGGTGTTCTTCACGCCGGTGTGGCGCACGTCGGCGCCCTTGACCATGTAGATCACCCGTTCGGACATGTTCTTGGCGTGATCGCCAATGCGTTCGAGCGCGCGGGCGATGAAGATCATGTCGATGGCGCGCGAGATCGTGCGCGGATCTTCGATCATGTAGGTGATCAGGTGACGCAGCGCGCCCTTCCATTCCTTGTCGACTTCCTTGTCGCTGCGCACGACGGCGGCGGCCTGGATGGGGTCGAGGCGGGCAAACGCGTCCAGCGCCTGGTGCAGCATGTTGCGCACGTTGGCGGCCATGTGGCGCAGCTCGATCACGGGAATGTGCCGCAATTCGCCTTCATGGACGCGGCGCGCGACGGTGGCGACCTTCTCGGCTTCGTCGCCGGAACGTTCCATGTCGGTCAGCATCTTGGACACGGCCATCAGCATGCGCAGGTCGATGGCGGTCGGCTGGTGCCGGGCCAGGATGCGGCTGATGCTTTCGTCGATTTCGACTTCGTGGCGGTTGACTTCTTTTTCCCGCTCGCGAACCTTTTCAACCAGCGACATGTCGCCGCTGGCCAGCGCGTCGATCGCTTCCTGGATCATGGCTTCGACCACGCCGCCCATTTGCAAGAACTGCGAACGGACGCTTTCCAGATCGGCGTCGAACTGTTTGTTTGTATGCTCCGTCATCCGGGCTCCCTGCGTGGTTGATCTCATTGCATTGCCCCGAAAGTAGAGAGGTTACGAGATGGGCCTGCACAACCGGCAAGGTTATGACCCAAGTGTGACAGGATTATGAATGGCGGCCCCGCCCCCGGCAAGACGGACCGGCGGGACCAGCCAGCACAATCGGACTCAGGCGCGGCGATCCAGGCGGCGGATGCCGTTTTGGGTGGCCAGCAGCGCCACGTCGGCGCCGGACAGCGCGAACAGGCCGCAGGTCACGACGCCCGGCAGGTTGTTGACGATGGCCTCGAACGCGGGCGCGTCCGAGATGGCAAGGCCCGACACGTCCAGGATGATGTTGCCGTTGTCGGTGACAAAACCCTCGCGCAGCCGGGGCTGGCCGCCCAGCGCAGTAAGCGCCCGGGCCACGGATTCGCGCGCCATCGGGATGACCTCGAGCGGCAGCGGGAACTTGCCCATCGTCTGGACCAGCTTGGATTCGTCGGCGATGCAGATGAAGCGCTCGGCCACCGAGGCCACGATCTTCTCGCGCGTCAGCGCGCCACCGCCGCCCTTGATCATGTGCAGGTCGGCGTTGATCTCGTCGGCGCCGTCCACGTAGATGGGCATGGTGGACACGTCGTTCAGGTCCAGCACCTTCAGGCCGTGGCCGGCCAGGCGCGCCGCGCTGCGCTCGGAGCTGGCGACCGTTCCGCCGATGCGGCCCTTGAATCGCGCCAGGCCGTCGATGAACAGGTCGGCGGTGGATCCGGTGCCCACGCCGATGATGACGTCCGGGCCGGCGACCTGTTCGACGAATTCCAGTGCCGCGTCGGCGGCTTGCTGCTTGAGTTCTTGCTGGGAGAGCATGGCGGTAGAAATGCGGAAAAGTTGCTTGAGCCAGGAAATTTAGCACGCGGCGACGGCGGGCCACGCCCGCGACAGGATGGTCTGCGTGTCGACGCCCGCGGGCAGTTCGCCAAACACGCCCGAGGTCTCCTGCAGGCGGCTGCCGGCGAAGGCCTGCGCCACCGCGCCGGGTGCGTGTTCGATGAGCAACGCGGCCTGCCACAGGCGCGCCAGGCCGGCCGCGATGCGCCGCGCCTGGAACTGCGCCTGCTCCCCATCGGCCAGCAGCGCGCGCCAACGCGACAGCGCCGCGTCGAACTCCCGGTGCTGACCCGCCACGGGCGCGAATTCGGATTCCAGCGCCGGCAGCGCGTCGGGCTCGCGCTGCAACGCCCGCAGCACGTCCAGCGCCATGACGTTGCCCGAGCCTTCCCAGATGGAGTTGACGGGCGTTTCCCGGTAAAGGCGCGGCATCGGCCCCTCTTCGACATAGCCGTTGCCGCCCCACACCTCCATGCACTCGGCCACGGCGGACACCGCACGCTTGCAGACCCACAGCTTGGCGGCCGGCGTGCCGACGCGCACCAGCGCACGCGCCGCGGCATCGCTGCGTTCGTCGACGGCGCGCGCCAGGCGCAGCGCCAGGACCATGGCCGCTTCGCTTTCGAGCGCCAGGTCGGCCAGCACGTTGCGCATCAGCGGCTGTTCGATCAGCGGCTTGCCGAAGGCCTGACGATGCAGCGCGTGGTGCGCCGATTGCGCCAGCGCCTGGCGCAGCAGCGCCGCGCTGCCCAGCACGCAATCGAGCCGTGTGGTGCCCGCCATTTCCAGCAGCACTCCCAGGCCGCGCCCGGGCTCGCCGACCATCACGCCCCACGCGTCTTCGAATTCGACTTCCGAACTGGCGTTGCTCCAGTTGCCCAGCTTGTCCTTCAGGCGCCGCACGCGCACCGCGTTGCGCGGGCCGTCCGGTATCCAGCGGGGAACGAAAAAGCAGCTCAGGCCCTCATCGGTCTGCGCCAGCACCAGGTGGGCGTCCGCCTGCGGCACTGAAAAGAACCATTTGTGTCCGACAAGCTGATAGGCGCATCCGCGCCCCGGCGCGCCCAGCGGCGTGGCGCGCGTGGTGACGGCGCGCAGGTCCGAGCCGCCCTGCTTTTCGGTCATGCCCATGCCGATCAGCGCGCTGCGCTTGGCGGTGAGCGGCGCGTCGCTGCCGTCGAATTCCCGCGCGTACAGCGCCGGCAGCCACTGGCCCGCAAAATCCACGACGCCGGCGGGCTCGCGTTGCAAGAGCGGAACGGCGGCAAACGTCATGGTGGTGGGACACAGCGTGCCGGCCTCGACCTGACCCTGCATCAGGTAGGCGGCGGCGCGCGCCACCTGTGCGCCGGGCGCGGGCTGCATCCACGCGCGGCTATGCAGGCCGCGCGCCATGATGCCGCTCATCAGCACGTTCCAGGCGGGGTGGAAGTCGATGCGGTCCACGCGATGGCCGGCGCGGTCGTAGCCGACCAGGCGGGGCGGACAGCGGTTGGCTTCGGCGCCCGCGGCCAGCGTCTGCGCGCGGCCCAGCCAGGCGCCGTGCGCGGCGAGGTCGCCCGCCCAGGCCTCGGCGCCTTCGCGCCGCACGGCCTCGCGCAGCGCCGGATCGGTGTCGTACAGGGAATAGTCTTCCAGGGGCGGCACCTGGTTGAACACGGTATGCGTCGCGAACGATGACATGAGGTCTCCCTGGTTCGAACGGCCGCTGCGGCGCGGGTTGCCCCGCGCGCGCTACCCGGCCATGGGCGCGGTCAGCGGCCAGGGCCGCAGCGCTTCGACCTGTGCCGCCAGTTCCAGCAACTGGGCTTCGGCGCCAAGCGGCCCCATCACCTGAATGCCGATGGGCAGCCCGTCCGCGGACTTGCCAAAGGGGATGGAAATGGCCGGCATGCCGGTCAGGTTGGCCAGCGGGGCGAACGGCGAATAGCCGATGACGCCCTTCTTGCCCAGACGGTAGGCCAGATAATCGGCGTTGTCCATGGCGTAGCGGCCGATGGGCGCGGGCGGCAACGCCAGCACCGGGCAGAGGAACAGGTCATAGCCCTGCGCGCCGTCCCGATGCAGGAACCGTCCGATGCGGCGGGTGATCTCGTGGCAGGTGTCGATGCACGCCACATACTGTGCGCCGGAAATCGCGCGGGCGTACTCGCGGGCGCCCAGCGTGGTGGGCTGCAGCTCGTCCGCAGCCAGGCGCCTGCCGCGCGCGGCCACGAAGCTGTCGATGGCATTGGCGGCCGCGCTGGCGATCAGCGGCAGCATCGGCGACAGGACCTCCTCGGAGCCGACGGGCGGCGCGGCCTGAACCAATTCATGCCCCAGCGACGCGAAGAACTTGGCCGCCTCGTCCAGCGTGGCGGCGACATCCGGATGAATGGCCTCGCCCTCATAGGTGGTGTTGATGAAGGCAATGCGCCGGCGCGGCGCCGAACGCGGATCGGCGGCAACCCGGGCCACCACCCCGCGATAGGATTCCGCGGGCGGGACGGGCGCGGCATAAGGCGCGCCCACGTCGGCGCCCGCGCTGATGTCCAGCGCCGCCGCGCAGTCGCGCACGGACAGGGTCATCATGTGCTCGGTGGCCAGGCCGCCCCAGCCCTCCCCTTTTAGCGGGCCCAGCGGCATCAGGCCGCGCGAAGGTTTGAGGCCCAGCACGCCGCAGCACGACGCGGGGATGCGGATCGAGCCGCCGCCATCGCTGCCATGCGCGATGCGCACCATGCCGCTGGCCAGCGCCGCCCCGGCGCCGCCGCTGGAGCCGCCCGCGCTGTGGCCCTTTTTCCATGGGTTCTGCGTGGCGGGACCATAGACGGGCGACTCCGTCGTGGGGCTCAGGCCCAATTCGGCGCTGGTGGTGCGGCCGAACGGGATCAGCCCGGCACGGCGGTAACGTTTGACGATGTCGGCATCGAGGTTCCACTGGACCTGACCGTACAGCACGGACCCCATCGCGCTCGGCAGGCCGATGGCCGCCGTGGCCAGGTCCTTGAGCAGGGTCGGCACGCCCAGGAACGGCCGATCGCGCAGCAGCGCCAGGCGCTGTTCGGACGGCAGCGACGCCAGTTCGTCGTCCAGCGCCTGCGCCAGCCGCAGACCGGCTTCAGCCTGCACGCCGCAAGCGGCATTGATGGACGGATTGCGCGCTGCGACGCGCTCGACCGCCTGCTGCATGGCAGTCAGCGCGGTGGTGGCGCCTTGGGCGATATCGGCGCCCAGCGCCGTCGCGTCGAGAGAAGAGGAATCATGGCGTTCGGCGATGCTCATGCTGACGATGCTCCAGGTATCGACGGCGAAGTGCCGCATGCATGAGGATATCGGCTGCGCGTGAGGTCAACAAGCGCACCTCGCGGCGGGCCATGCCGCGAGGTTCCGAAAAGCCCGGATCAGACGGCGCCGGCGGACGGCGCCCGGGATTCCTCGGCGTCGTCGTCCTCGGGATCCGCAGCATCGGCCGATGCCCCGCCGAGCAGGCGCAGGGCGTCGGCTTCCGGCAGCGCCTCCACCCCCTTCAGGTTGCGCAGCATGGCGCGGGTGCGCACCTCGGTCTGGCCGATCTTGTTGCTGGCGGTGTCCAGGGTCTTTTTGACGCTGGCCAGCGATTCGCCGAACTTGCCGAACTCCGTCTTGACCGCCCGCAGCACCTGCCACACCTCGGAGGAACGCTGTTCGATCGCCAGCGTGCGAAATCCCATTTGCAAGCTGTTCAGCAGCGCGGCCAGATTGCTCGGGCCCGCCACGTTGACGCGCAAGTCGTGCAGCTTGTCCAGCAGGCCCGGGCGGCGCAGCACCTCCGCATACAGGCTTTCCGTGGGCAGGAACATGATGGCGAAGTCGGTCGTGTGCGGCGGCGCGATGTACTTGCCGGCAATCAGCCGCGCCTGCACTTCGACCGCACGCCCCAGCGCGGCGCCGGCGGCCTTGACGCCTTCGGCGTCGGCTGCGTCCTGCGCGTCCATGAGGCGTTCGTATTCTTCCTTGGGGAATTTGGCGTCGATCGGCAGCCAGACCGGATCGCCGCCGTCGCCCCGCCCCGGCAGCCGGATGGCAAATTCGACGGCCGCGTCGCTGCCCGGCACCGGCTTGACGTTGCTGGCGTACTGATCCGGCGTCATGTTGTCTTCGATCAGGCGCGCCAGTTGCACTTCGCCCCACGTGCCGCGGGACTTCACGTTCGTCAGCACGCGTTTGAGGTCGCCAACCCCGGCCGCCAGCGCCTGCATTTCGCCCAGCCCCTTGTGCACGGCTTCCAGGCGGTCCGACACCAGCTTGAAGGACTCGCCCAGCCGCTGCTCCAGCGTGGCGTGGAGCTTTTCGTCCACGGTGCGGCGCATTTCGTCGAGCTTGGCGCTGTTGTCGGATTGCAGCGATTGCAGGCGCTGATCCACCGTGGCGCGCACTTCCATGAGGCGGCGCTCGTTGATCTGGATAAGTCCCTGCAATTGTTCCGAGAAGCCCGCGGCAAAGCGCGACAGCGATTCGGCGGACTCGGCGCGGGCGGCCTGCGCATCGCGTGACAGGCCCGCGCGCAGGTCGCCGTGCGATTGCGACAGTTCCTGCCGCAGCGCGCGTGTGGATTCGGAAAATTCGCTGCGCAGGCCCCGCTGGCCTTCGGCGATGTCGGCGCGCAGCGCGCGCTCGGTGCGTTCCAGCCCCTCCAGCAAGGCGTCCAGGCGGGCATCGGAAGCGGACGGACGCAACCATGCCAGCACGGCCGCCACAAAAGCGAGCACGGCGCCGCCCGCGGCGACCCAAAGCAGAATGTCGTTCAAGAAAGGCATCTCCAAAGGGCGAATTGTAGGTCTCATTGCGCCCCCCTTTCCAGCCAACACGCGGCGGGCGCAAAGACGCGGGGCAGGCGCAAAGACGCGGGGCGAGCAACCGGATTAAACTGGACCATCTGAATGGATCCCAGCGCTTCTTTGAACTCCGCCGACCGCTCTGCCTCCACGCCTGCCGTCTCATTCCAGTCCGTCTTCGGACCGTTGAACCTGGATTCGGCAACGCCGCTCGCCACGGGCGGTGACCGGCACATTTTCCAGCACCCGCATTCCCCGGCCCTGCTCGTCAAGGTCATGGACATGCGCGCGCGGGCGATCTACCTGGAAGCGCGGCCGTTCAAGCGCTGGTACAAGCAGTATCAGCGCGAAAGCGCCTACCGCGTGTACCTGAACGAAATCTCGGAATACGTCACCACCACGACGCGCCCGTCCGGCGTGTGGCAGGTGCCCATGGCGCGCATCGTCGGGGTCGCGCAGACCTCGCTGGGTCTGGGCCTCGTGGTCGAAAAGATCACCGACGAGGCCGGCAACATGGCGCCCACCGTGACCGATCTGGCCATGAAAGGACTGTTCGACGATGCGCTGAAGGCGCAGCTGGATGAGTTCTTCGATGACCTGGCCGATGCGCACGTCGTGGTGCACGACATGTCGACCAGCAACATCGCGGTCGGCCTGAACGCCGACGGCAAGAAGGGGCTGTACCTGATCGACGGCTTCGGCGTACTGCCGCTGATCCCGCTGTATGCGTGGAGCAAGCGCCTGAACCGCCGCCGCCTGCAAACCAAGTACGCCGAGCTGCGCGAATCCCTGGCCCGGCGCGTGCGCGAAGCCGGTTTCTAACCGCCGGCCGGCGCCTCCGGCAGCACGATGCCCTGCCGGTCCACCCACACGTAATCCTGTCCCGCGCGCTGCCCGCGACGCAGCGGGTTGCGCGTGCAGAACGCGGCATAGGCCGGGTCCACGAAGCGGTAGCTCAGGTGTTCGTCGCGCCCCGCCGGAATGCCCAGGCGCGTGGTGCAGATGAGATACGGCGGCGACTCGCCCACGTCTTGCACATACAAGGCGTCGGGATCGAAACGGCGGGCGTCCCACTCGGGCACTTTCAGGCCCAGCGACCGGCACAGCAGCGTCTGGCCCGCGCAGAGCGCGCCCAGCGCCCGGGGCCGGCCTTGCGCATCGGGATTCAGTTCGCGCATCCGTTCCAGCGCCTCGGGGCCGGACAGCGCGTCGGTCCATGGATAGGCCGATTTGATCAGCACCGCATTGCCGGGACCGCCCGCACTGAAGTTGAGCGAATCGCCCCCGCGGGCGTAGTACATGTAGATGGTGCCGCCGTCCATGAACAGGGCGCGGCGTTTGTGGGTGTACCCCAGCGAGGCATGGCTGCCCCGCTCTTCCAGGTAATAGGCCTCGGTCTCGATGATGCGGGCCGACAGCCACAGGCCGCCGACCCGGTGGCGGATCACCTTGCCGGGCAACTCGCGCGCCAGCTGGGCCGCGTCGCGGTCGAAGAAGGCGTCCGGCAGGGCGCGCCCGGCCCCGCCGCGGGCCTCAGGCGAAACGTTCGCCGTAGCGCTTTTCACTGAAACCAACACTCACCTCGCCATCCGGCGTGACGGTGACCGGACGGCGCACCAGGGCCGGATATTCGGCAATCAGCTTGGTCCACTGGGCATCGGTGTGAGCGGTCTTGCGGTCGTCGGGCAGGTTGCGCCACGTCATGGAGGCGCGGTTGACCAGCTTTTCCCAACCGCCGACCTGCTCGGACCAGGACTTGAGCGTCGCGGCCGGCACCGGATCGTCGCGGTAGTCGACGAAGGCGTGGTCGACGCCATGCTCGGTCAGCCAGTCGCGCGCCTTCACGCAGGTGCTGCACTTGGTCAGGCCATACAGGGTGGTTTGCGTCATTTGGATTCGGACTCCTTGCGCCATTGCATGCGGTTGGCGAGGATCACGCACGTGCCCACCGCCAGGATGAACAGGGTGGCCAGCGCGTTGATCTCGGGCTTGAGGCCCAGGCGCACCCGCGAGAAAACTTCCATGGGCAGCGTGCTGGAGCCGGGGCCGGACAGGAACGACGCGATGACGACATCGTCCAGCGACAGCGTGAAGGACAGCAGCCAGGCCGACGCCAGCGCCGGCGCAATCAGCGGCAGCGTGATCTTGAAGAACACGGTGATCGGCGTGGCGCCCAGATCCAGCGCGGCTTCTTCCAGCGAGCGGTCCAGATCGCGGATGCGGGTCTGGATGACGACGGCCACGAACGCCATGCACAGCGTCACGTGCCCCACCCAGATCGTGAACATGCCGTTCTGCTCGGGCCAGCCCAGCGCGCCGCGCACCTCGACGAACATCAGCAGCAGCGAGATGCCCAGCACGACCTCGGGAATCACCAGCGGCG
This sequence comes from Achromobacter spanius, assembly GCF_002966795.1. Classification (GTDB taxonomy): domain Bacteria; phylum Pseudomonadota; class Gammaproteobacteria; order Burkholderiales; family Burkholderiaceae_B; genus Achromobacter; species Achromobacter spanius_D. The sequence goes on along the minus strand of NZ_CP023270.1, from coordinate 1,886,490 downwards.
CGCTCAGCATGCCGACGTACAGCGCAAAGCCGCGGAAACGGCCCATGCGTCCCAGCACGTAGCCCGCCCAGGTGCCGATGACGACCGCCGCGGTGGCCGTCAGCACTGCGATGCGGAACGACAGCCAGGCGGCACGCAACAGCGCGTCGTCGTTGACCAGCGAGTGATACCAGCGGAACGAAAACCCGGTCCACGACGTGACCGAGGGCGACTCGTTGAACGAAAACACCATCAGGCTGAGGATGGGCACGTACAGAAAGAAGTAGCCCAGCCCCAGCACCACGGCGCGCAGCGTCTTGTTCGGACCGTTCATTTGCGGTCTCCGTTCTGCTGCTTGACCTGGCTGTACTGGAAGTACACCAGCGGCACGAGCAGCAGCAATACCATCACGCACGTCACGGCCGACGCCATCGGCCAGTCGGCGTTGTTGAAGAATTCATTCCACATCACGCGGCCAATCATCAGCGTGTTGGCGCCACCCAGCATTTCTGGAATCACGTATTCACCCACGGCCGGAATGAACACGAGCATCGCGCCCGCGATCACGCCCTGGCGCGACATCGGCACCGTGATCTGCCAGAACGCCTGCCAGGGCCGGGCGCCCAGGTCATAAGCGGCTTCAAGCAGGCGCAGGTCCATCTTCACCAGCGTCGCGTACAGCGGCAGGATGAAGAACGGCAGGTAGGCATAGACCATGCCGATATACACGGCCAGATCGGTGCGGTAGATCTCGAGCGGACTGGAGATCAGGCCCAATCCCTGCAGCAGGTTGTTGAGCAGCCCGTCGTTGCGCAGGATGCCCACCCAGGCATACACGCGCAGCAGCAGCGACGTCCAGAACGGCAGGATCACCGCCAGCAGCAGCAGGTTGCGCACGCGCGCCGACGACCGGGCGATGTAGTACGCGATCGGATAGCCCATCAGCACGCAGACCAGCGTGGTGATGCCGGCGATCTTCACCGAGCTGAGGTACGTGCGGAAATACTGGTTTTCCGTGAACAGCAGGATGTAGCCGCGCAGGTGCAGGCTGAACTGGATCGCCTCGTCCTGGAACTGCGCCAGCGACGTGTACGGCGGAATGCCGAATTTCATTTCGGCAAAGCTGATCTTCAGCACCAGGAGGAACGGCAGCAGCAGGAACAGCACCAGCCAGGCGAACGGCGGCACCACCGCCAGGGCTCTGCCCGACGGGAGCCAGTCGCGGGGCGAAAAGCGGATCATGACGCCAGCACCGTCGCGCTGTCGGCGTCCCAGCTCACGAAGATTTCTTCGTCGATGCCCGGCGCGTCCATCTGGGCCAGCATGCGGCTGGGCACGCTGGCCTCGACCGTCTTGCCGGAGTCCAGGCGTATCTGATAGAGGGCGTAGCTGCCCATCCAGGCCATGTGGCTGACCATGCCGTGGGCCCAGTTGTATTCGCCATCCGGTTGTTCACGCGAGACCAGCAGGCGCTCGGGCCGGATGGAGACGTGCACTTCCATGCCCAGGGGTTCGCTGACCCCGTGGTTCACGAAGAGCGGACGGGTCAGCTCGTCGCATTCGATGGCCACGTGATCGGGCTCGTCGACGACGATGGTGCCGGTGAACATGTTGGTCGACCCGATGAAGCTGGCGACGAAGCGCGAGTTCGGGAAGGCATACACGTCCTGCGGCGTGCCGCACTGGACGATCTGACCTTCGGTCATGACGGCCAGGCGGTGCGCCATGGTCATGGCCTCTTCCTGGTCGTGGGTGACCATGATGCAGGTCACGCCGACCTGCTCCAGGATCTTCACGAGCTCGATCTGCGTCTTCTGGCGGATCTGCTTGTCCAGCGCCGACATGGGCTCGTCAAGCAAAAGCAGCTTGGGACGCTTGACCAGGCTGCGCGCCAGCGCCACGCGCTGCTGCTGCCCGCCCGAAAGCTGGTTGGGCTTGCGGCGCGAATAGCCCGCCATCTGCACCAGGTCCAGCGCCTCGAAAACACGGTCATGGATTTCCGCGCGGTCCACGCCTTCCTGCTTGAGGCCGAAGGCCACGTTGGCCTCGACCGTCATGTGCGGGAACAGCGCGTACGACTGGAACATCATGTTCACGGGCCGGCGGTACGGCGGCACGCTGGTGATGTCTTCGCCGTCCAGCAGGATCTGACCCGAGGTGGTTTCCTCGAATCCGGCCAGCATGCGCAGCAACGTGGACTTGCCGCTGCCCGAGCTGCCCAGCAGCGCGAAGATTTCGTTTCGCTTGACGGACAGGTTGACCGAACGCACGGCCACCACGTCGCCAAAGATCTTTACAACATCGGAGACCCGGACGAACTCGTCCGGGTCCGCCTGCTGCGCCGAGTAACGGCTATCGTTCATGATGACTAATTTCCCAACTTCAGCTCGGACCACAACTTGTTCTGCAGCCGTGAAATGTTCAAGGGCAGCGCCTTGATCACGTACAGGGTCTTGGAGACCTCGGCGGGCGGGTAGATCATGGGATTTTCAGCCACATCCTTGTTCACGAACTGCCGCGCTTCCTTGTTGGCGTTCGGGTAGAACATGGTGTTGGTGATGGCCGCATGGACCTTCGGCGTTTCGATGTAGTTGATGAACGCCAGCGCCTCTTCGGGATGCGGCGCATCCTTGGGGATGACCATCAGGTCGAACCACGCCGGCGCGCCCCCCTTGGGAATGAAGTAGTTCACTTCATAGGGCTTCTTGGCATCCTGCGCGCGCTTGCGGGCGATCATGACGTCGCCGGAAAAGCCGTAGACCATGCACAGGTCGCCCACGGCCAGTTCGTCGATGTAGCCCGACGAGCTGAACTGGCGGATGTACGGACGGATTTTCTTCAGCACTTCCATCGCGGCCTGGTAGTCGGCGGCGTTGGTGCTGTTGGGGTCCTTGCCCAGGTACTTGAGCACGGCCGGGAACACCTGCGCGGCTTCGTCCAGCATCGAGATGCCGCATTCCTTGAGCTTGGCGGCGTTCTCGGGCTTGAAGATCATGTCCCAGTTGGCCAGGTCCACGTCGTCGCCCATGATCTGCTTGACCTTGGTGACGTTGTAGCCCAGGCCGTTGGTGCCGTAGCCCCACGGAATGGCGTGTTCGTTGCCGGGATCGACCGTGGCGACCAGCGCCATGACTTCGGGATCCAGGTACTTCCAGTTGGGGATCTTGGACTTGTCCAGCTTCTGGAACAGGCCTGCTTCGATCTGGCGCGAGGCGTAATGGGTGGACGGGACAACGACGTCGTAACCCGACTTGCCGGCCAGCAGCTTGGCCTGCAATGCGTCGTTGCTGTCGTAGACGTCATAGCGGACCTTGATGCCGGTTTCCTTTTCGAAACCCGGGATCGTGTCCGGGGCCGTGTATTCGGCCCAGTTGTAGACGTTGACGACCTTGTTTTGCGCCATCGCAGCCGACGTGGCCGCCGCGACCAGCACCGCGCCGAGCGCCCAGCGCATTCCCGCCTTAAGTTCCATTATGTCCAGCCCCCTTGCTCTATGCCGTTTATGACAGGAGTACCAAAAGGCGAAATGATAAAGCCATTTTGCGATGACCTGCCCAACTTTGGGGGGTAATTGGCGCAATTGCTCCCATGGCTGCCGCGGCGGGCGGACCGGCGGTCAGGGCTGGATTCCGATGCCCCAGGCAGTCCAGTAACTGTCGCGCATGCGCATCCAGAAACGGTCGCCGGCCTCGCCGGCCACCTTGCGCAGCGACCGGCGCAGGCGGTCGAGATTGGCCTGGCGCTGCCGCTCCGACAGCCCGCCCTGCGTGCCGCGGTCAAAGTCGATGAGCCAGACCCGGCCGTCGTTGCCGATAAGGATGTTGAACGCGTTCAGATCGGCATGCCAGACGCCCGCCCGGTGCATGCGCACGATGGCATCGGCCACCGGCTGCCACAGAGGTTCGGAAAGCGCCTGCGCCAAGGGGCGCACGCCGGGAATGCGCTCGACCACGATGGCGGCGCGGTAGATCGGACCCTGGCGCCAGTAGGCGGCCGCCAGCGGCGCCGGCACCGGCAGCCCTTGCGCGCGCAGGGCGGCCAGCAGCCGGTACTCGCGAAAACTGCGTGTGCGCGACTCGCCGTTCCAGAGATACGCGTCGCGGCTGATGCGGGCGATCATGCCGCCGCGGCGGTAGCGCCGCAGCACGCCCTGCCAGCCCTGCCCCTCCACGAACCACGCGGCCTGGCGTCCGCCTGCGTCAACCAGCCGGGCCCGTTCGCCATAGTGCGCGGGGTTGAAGACTTCGGGGCCCGCGTCCGCAAGGCGCCGCGCGTCGCTGAGCATGGCGCCGGCCAGCGGACCATCCCAGGCGGAGCGCCGCGCGCCGGATTGATCGTCAGCCTTCACGGTTGCGCATCCAGTCGGCCACGCCGTAGAACGATTCGAGCAGGCGCTCGACCAGGACGGGCTCGATGCCCTCGTCTTCCATTGCCCGGCCGATACAGGTCACCCATTGGTCGCGCTCGACCTCGCCGATGGAAAACGGCAGGTGGCGCGCCCGCAGGCGGGGATGGCCGAAGCGTTCGATGTAGTGGTCCGGCCCGCCGAAATAGCCGCACAGGAACCAGAAGAGCTTGTCGCGCGCCTCGTCCAGGCTGGGGCCGTGGGCGGCGCGCAGTTCCTTGAGGTCGGGCTCCATGTCCATCAGGTCATAGAAGCGGTCGACGAGGGCGCGCACGCCGGCTTCGCCGCCAAGAAGGTCAAACATGGTGCGGGAATTTTCCACGGGTTCTGTGATGGTGTGGACGCGGGACGTCATCAGGTTTCTCGGAGGGTGACGAGCGGCGGCGTGCGCAGGACGCCGCGCAGGGCAAGCGCGCCGCCCGCCCACGCCCCCAGCATGCCGGCGCCGATGCCGGCCAGCCACGGCCAGAGGCTGAGGGTAATGGTGAAGTCGAACACCTGGGTTGATAAAGCCCAAGCGATGGCGGTCGCGCCAGCCGCCGCCAGCAAGCCTGCCAAGCCGCCCACGGCCCAGAGCTCGATGCGCTGCGAACGGGCAAGCTGACGGCGTGTGGCGCCCAGCGCGCGCAGCACCGCCGCCTCGCGCATGCGCTCGTCGCGCGTCGCGGTCAGCGCCGCGGACAGCACCAGCACGCCGGCGGCCAGGGTGAACAGGAACAGCAGTTGCACCGCGCGGCCCACTTCATTCAGCACGGACTGCAACTGCTGCAGGATGGCGCCCACGTCGAACACCGTCAGGTTCGGAAACTCCCGCACCAGGGCGGGCAGCACCGCCGCCTTGTCGGGCGGCAGGTAGAAGGATGTGATCCAGCTCTGGGGCATGTCGGCCAGTGCGGCGGGGGTCAGGATGGCGAAAAAATTGACGCGCATCGTATCCCAATCCACCCGGCGGATGCTCGACACTGCCACCTCGACCTGCTGGCCGGCCACGTCGAACGTCATCTTGTCGCCCAATCCGATGCGCAGCGACTGCGCCAGCCCCGCCTCCAGCGAGACCTCGGCCGAGCCCGGCGTCAGCCAGCGGCCCTGTTCGATGCGGTTGGACGACGGCATCTCGTCGCCATAGGACAGGTTGAATTCGCGGTCCACCAGGCGCTTGGCGCGCGGTTCTTCGTAGTCGTCCGGCCCCACCGGCTTGCCGTTGACGGCAATCAGTCGGCCTCTGACCATCGGCGACAGCGTGATGCGGCCCAGGCCTTCGCGCGTCAGCGCATCGGTCACGGCCTGGCGCTGGTCCGGCTGCACGTTGATCAGGAAACGGTTGGGCGCGTCCGGCGGCATCGTGCGCTGCCAGCCCTGGATCAGATCGGTACGCGTCATGGTCAATAGCAGCAGCGCCATCAAGCCGACCGCCAGCGCGCAGACCTGAGTGATCGTGGCCGCCCGGCGGCGCACCACCCCCGCCAGCGCAAAGCGCAGCGCGGGCAGTCCGGCGGCCAGACGGCGCACGCGCGCCAGGCCCAGGATGCACAGCCAGGCGACCAGCGCGAACACGCCAAAGGCGCCCAGAAAGCCTCCGGCCACCACGCCGCCCAGCTTGGCGTCGCCCGCGAACCACCAGATCAGGAGCGCAAAGCCCGCCGCGCCCAGCACGTAGCCGAAGGCGCTGCGCGCGCTGATCGTATCCGCGTCGCGCCGCAGGACGCGGGCGGGCGGCACGTGGCGCAGCTGCGCCAGCGCCGGCAGCGCAAAGCCTAGAAGCAGCAGCAATCCGGTCAGAAGGCCTTGCAGCGCCGGAATGGCCGACGGCGCGGGCAACGTCGTGTCGATCAGCGAGCCCAGCAGCATGACCAGCACCTGATGCACGCCGAATCCCAGCAGGCAGCCCGCGGCGGACGAGAACAGTCCGACCAATGTGAATTCCAGCGTCAGCATGCGGGAAACCTGCGATTGCACCGCGCCCAGGCAGCGCATGACCGCGATGCCATCACGATGGCGCGTCATGTAGCGCCCCGCCGCCAGCGCCACGGCCACGGCCGAGATCAGCACGGCCAGCAGCGCAACCAGCGACAGGAAGCGCTGCGCGCGGTCCAGCGTGCGGCGCACTTCCGGGCGGCCCGATTCCAGGGTGGCGATCTTCTGGCCGCGCTTCAGATTCTGGTTCAGCCAGGTGGAATACCCGGCCACGGCGTCGGGCTGGCCGGCGACCAGCATGGCATAGCCGATGCGGCTGCCCGGGGCGATGAGGCCGGTGGCCGGCAGGTCGCTGGCGCGCAGCAGCACGCGCGGGGCGACGTTGACAAACTGCATGCCCTTGTCTGGCTCATAGGTGATGACGCGGTCGATGCGCATGTGGGCGTCGCCCACATTCAGCGTATCGCCCACCTTCAAATTCAGCAGCGCCAGCAACTGCGCGTCGACCCACACCGTGCCTTCGGGCGGCACGTCGCGCGTGGCCGCGTCGGGCGCGAACGGCGCATCCGCCACCCGCAAGGCCCCGCGCAGCGGATAGCCCGGCTCCACCGCTTTCAGCGCCGCCAGCTGCGCGCCGTCCCCGGCGCCCACCATGGACGGAAATTGCCACGTGCCGGAAACCGTCAGACCGCGCTCGCGCGCCTGATCCTTGAACGCGGCGGGCACGGGCTCGTCGGCATCCAGCACCAGATCGGCGCCCAGCATCTGGCCGGCGTCGCGTTCCAGCGCGCGGCCGACCCGGTCGGCCAGAAAGCCCACGCTGGTGACGGCGGCGACCGCCACGACCAGCGCCAGGACCAGCAGGCGCAGTTCACCGGCGCGCGCGTCGCGCATCATCATCCGGGCGCCCAGGCGCAAGGTGGACCAGAAACCAGGGCGCTTGGCCTGTGACATATCAGGGAAATCCATCATTCGTCTATGTTAACTAAGCGCCTGTAGGGCGTCCGAATCCCGATATCATCCCGGGGCGGGAGGCAAAGCCGCCCATAAAGATAACCAATTCCGGAGAAGACAATGCGTAAAACCTGGCTTGCGGCCACGATTCTGGCCGCCTGCGCGGCCGCCACCTCGCTGCCCTCGGCGGCGCAGACCACCCTGAAGATGGCCTACGCCCTGTCGACGTCGTCGCACTACGGCGCCGGCGCCGACGCGATGGCCAAATCCATCGAAGGCTCCACCAACGGCAAGTTCAAGGTCCAGCAGTTCGCCAACAGCGCGCTGGGCGGCGAACGCGAAGTGATCGAAGGCCTGCAGATCGGCACCATCGACCTGGCGATCGTTTCGACCGGTGCAACCCTGAATTTTGTTCCCGAGACCGGCGTTTTCGACATCCCGTTCCTGCTGCGCGACCTGCCGCACGCCCGTGCCGTGCTCGACAGCAAGATCGGCCAGGACATGCTGGCCAAGTTCCCCAGCCGCGGCATCGTGGCGCTGGCGTGGGGCGAACAGGGCTTTCGCCACCTGACCAACAACGTGCGCCCGGTCAAGACCCCGGCGGACGCCAAGGGCCTGAAGATCCGCACCACCGAAAACCCGATCCACATCACGGCCTTCCGCCAGATCGGCATCCTGCCCACGCCGATGGCCTGGCCCGAAGTGGCCACCGCGCTGCAGCAGGGCACCATCGACGGCCAGGAAAACCCCTTGTCCGTGATCACGTCGGCCAAGCTGTCGCAGATGCAGAAGTACCTGTCGCTGACCGGCCACGTGTACGGCCCGGCCCTGGTGCTGATGTCCGCGAACGTCTATGAGGGCCTGTCGGCCGCCGACAAGGCCAACTTCGACAAGGCCGGCAAGGAATCGGCCCAGGCCATGCGCGCCTATGTCGACAACATCGAGAAGACGGGCGTCGAGCAACTCAAGAAGGAAGGCATGCAGGTGTCCGAAGTGGACCGCGCCGCCTTTGCCGCCGCCGTGGAACCGGCCTACCCCGAGTACTACAAGAAGTTCGACAAGAAGCTGATCGACTCGATCCGCGACACTAAGTAAGCCGGCACGGCCCCCATCGCGGGGCCGTTCGCCTGGCGGCGGGTCCGGCCTGCGCCGCGCGCCCGCCCCACTTTTCCGCGTTCATCGCCAACGGAATTCACCATGCGTTTGCTCTGCGCCTTCGACCGCGGCCTGTTCAAGCTGGTCTCGGCCCTCGCCCAACTCCTGCTGGTGGCCGCCGCGGCCGCCGCGTTCTATCAGGTCATCGCCCGGTTCGTGCTGCATTCGCCCGCCGACTGGAGCGAGGTCCTCACCCGCGCCCTCCTCATCTGGACCGTGCTGCTGGGCGTGGCCCTGGCCTTCCGCCACGGCGCCATGATCAGCGTCGAGCTGCTGCGCAACCTGCTGGGCGGCACGCGCCGCCGCGTGCTTGAGGCCATCATCGGCCTGATCTGCGCCGGCTTTCTCGGCTTTCTGGCCTGGATCGGCGGCAACATGACCTATCGCGTGCGTTTCCAGAACGTGCCGAGCCTGGATATCTCGATTTCCTGGATCTACCTGGCGATCCCCGTGGGCGCCACGCTGGCGGCCATTGCCGTGCTGGCCCGCTGGTGCGCCGGCGAAGAAGACGACGTGCCCGTGCGCAACGACGCGCAAGGCTGAGCCGCCCCCTATCGAACCTGAGCAGCAGAAATCGCCATGTCCCAATTAATGATTGTCTCGATGCTGATTTTCTTCGGGCTGTCCGTGCCGGTCGCCGTGTCGATCGGGCTGGCCAGCCTCGCGGGAGTCGGCGCGTCGGGCCTGCCCTGGCTGGTCGTCGCGCAGCAGTTGTTTGCCGCGCTGGACAAGTACCCGCTCGTGGCCATCCCGTTCTTCATCCTGGCCGGCAACCTGATGGAAGCCGGCGGCATCTCCGAACGCATGGTGGAATTCGCCAAGAGCGTGGTCGGCGGCATCCAGGGCGGCCTGGCCTGCACCTGCGTGCTGACCTGCATGATCTTCGCGGCGGTCGCGGGCTCCAGCGTGGCCACCACCTTTGCGGTCGGCGCGATCCTGATCCCCGCAATGATCCGGCACGGCTATCCGGCCCCGTTTGCGGCGTCATTGCAGGCCAGCGCGGCGGAACTCGGGGTCATCATCCCGCCGTCCATCCCGATGATCCTGTTTGCCGTGTCCACCGATACGTCCACCGGCGAACTCTTCATTGCCGGCGTCGTGCCGGGCATCCTGATCGGCGTTGCGCTGATGTTCTACGTCTGGCTCTACGCCAAGCGCAACAACCTGGGCAAGCGCGACGGCGAAGGCCGCCTGCCGCTGTGGCCCGCGTTCAAGCGCGCCTGGCTGGCGCTGCTGATGCCCGTCATCATCCTGGGCGGCATCTACGGCGGTGTCTTCACGCCGACCGAAGCGTCGGTCGTGGCCGTGATGTACGCCGTCTTCGTGGGCAAGTTCATCTACCGCCGCCTGACCTTCCGCCAGCTCTCGGACACGCTGCACAAGTCGGTGGTGTCCACCGCCGTCATCATGTTCGTGATCGCCAACGCGGGCATCTTCAGCTTCCTGCTCAACCGCGCCGGCATTCCCGATGCGCTGGGCACGTGGCTCGCCCAGATCTTCGACACCAAGTTCGGCTTCCTGATGGGCGTGAACGCCGCGCTGTTCGTCATCGGCATGTTCATCGAAACCTCGGCGTCGATCGTCGTGCTGGCCCCCTTGCTGCTGCCGGTGGCGCTGCAGTTCGGCGTGGACCCGGTGCACTTCGGCATCATCATGGTGGTCAACCTGGCGCTGGGCATGATCACGCCGCCGTTCGGGGTGAACCTGTTTGCCGCGTGCGCGGTGGCCAAGCTGCCGCTGGAGCGTTTGATCAAACCCCTGGTGCCCTTCGTCGGCGTGGTGATCCTGTGCCTGCTGGTCATCACCTACTGGCCGGGGCTGTCGCTGGGGTTGCGCGACCTGGTGTACGCGAAGTGATCCGCGCGTAGCCGCCGCGCGGGCAATCGTCCGTGCGGCGGGTAGCGCCCGGCCCGCCTAGCCGGCGTGCAGGGGTCACAGAATGAGAAAAGCGCCCGGTTGGGGCGCTTTTTCGTTCTGGGGGCCTAGATTTCGCGTTCTTCCGTCTTGAGGTTGTTGTCGCGGGCGAAATCCACCACGAACTTGTAGGCCAGCGGCTCCAGGTCGCGCAGGCGCAGGTCGACGACGATCCCGCGCACGCCATCGATCACGACGGGCAGCACATAAGGCGAATAAGTGAGGTGGTTACCAGCACAGCCGGCGGGCCGGAACTGTGCCATTACGCCGGCGAGCCGTTCGGCCCAATCGCTCGGGCGGAAGCGGCTACCGCTTTCGGTAACGCCATGAATTACGAATTGTCTGACGCGAGTTGCCATGTGTTCTTCACTGCGGGACGCCTTTCACGAAAGCCGGATCTTCGGCGTGATCAAACATGCGTGCCGCGCCGCGAATTGTATATGATTGATCCTTTGCCCTCTTTCGAACCGCGATTCTCCCCTGATTCGCCCTAGCAAGCGGGCATGCTGTCGATGCCATTCCCCCAGGAGGATCCGCGATGAGCTCGCCTCTGGCCAATATCTATGCCCGGCTGCCGGTATCGTTCACGCACGGCCAGGGTGTCTGGCTGTGGGACGCAAGCGGCCGCAAGTACCTGGATGCCCTGGCCGGCATCGGCGTCTCGTGCCTGGGCCATGCCCATCCGAAGCTGGTTGCCGCCATCGCCGAGCAGGCCGCCCGCGTCATCCATACCTCCAACATCTACGGCATCCCCCAGCAGACCGAGCTTGCCGCCCGGCTGACGGCGCTGTCCGGCATGCAGGAAGTCGCGTTCAACAACAGCGGCTCCGAGGCCAACGAAGCGGCCATCAAGCTCGCCCGCTACTACGCCTACCAGCGCGGCAACAAGCACGCCCACATCATCACCATGGATTCGTCCTGGCATGGCCGCACGCTGGCCACGCTGGCGGCCACCGGCAGCGACAAGGCGCGCAAGGGCTTCGAACCCCTGCCTAGCGGTTTCATCCAGGTGCCGTACAACAACCTGGAAGCGGTGCGCGCCGCTGGCGACGCCGAGCCGCGCACCACTGCCGTGCTGCTGGAAGTCCTGCAGGGCGAAGGCGGCATCCGCCCGTCCGACATCGCCTACCTGCAGGCGCTGCGCCAACTGTGCACCGAGCGCGGCTGGTTGCTGATGATCGACGAAGTCCAATCCGGCATTGGCCGCACCGGCAAGTGGTTCGCGCACCAGTGGGCCGACATCCGCCCCGACGTCATGACGCTGGCCAAGGGTCTGGCGGGCGGCGTGCCCATCGGCGCGATGCTGGCCGCGGGCCCGGCCGCGGGCGTCTTCACGCCGGGCAGCCACGGCACCACGTTCGGCGGCGGACCGCTCGTGTGCGCCGCGGGCCTCGCGGTGCTCGATGCGCTGGAATCCGAAAACCTGCTTGAAAACGCCCATGACGTGGGCGAATACCTGAAAGACCGCCTGGCCGGCGCGCTGGCCGGCACGCCCGGCGTGGCCGACATCCGCGGCCGCGGCCTCATGCTGGGCATCGAGCTGGCCCGCCCCTGCGGCGTCCTTGCGCTACGCGCCATGGAAGCAGGCCTGCTCATCAACGTCACGCGCGACCGCGTCATCCGCATGCTGCCGCCGCTGATCCTGACGCGCCAGGAGGCCGACCAGATCGTCGCCCTTCTGGTGCCGCTCATCCAACAGTTCCTGGCCGAAAAACCATAATCAACGTCCCTGCCGGGCCACGAGCCTGGCGGGGCCCAATGACCTGCGACATCAACATGACTCCTCCCACGACTCAAAACGGCCCGCTGCGGCACTTTCTGCAGTTCAAGGACTTCTCGTCCGCCGAGATCGCCTACGTGCTGGACCGCGCGCGCCTGATCAAGGAAAAGTTCAAACGCTATGAGCCCCACATGCCGCTGCACGACCGCACGCTGGCAATGGTGTTCGAAAAGGCCAGCACGCGCACCCGCGTGTCGTTCGAGGCCGGCATGTACCAGATGGGCGGCTCGGTCATCAACCTGACGTCCAACGATTCGCAGCTCGGCCGCTCCGAGCCCATCGAGGACACCGCGCGCGTGATCTCGCGCATGGTCGACATCGTCATGATCCGCACGTTCGAGCAGACCCGCATCGAGCGCTTCGCGTCGCATTCGCGCGTGCCCGTGATCAACGGCCTGACCAACGAATTCCACCCCTGCCAGATCCTGGCGGACATCTTCACCTACATCGAGCACCGCGGCCCCATCGCCGGCAAGACGGTCGCCTGGGTGGGCGATGCCAACAACATGGCTTACACCTGGCTGCACGCGGCCGAAATGCTGGGCTTCACGCTGCATGTGTCCACGCCGGCCGGCTACGAACTCGAAGCCTCCCGCATCGGCACGCCGTCCGACAAGGTGCTGCGCCAGTTCAAGGACCCGATGGAAGCCTGCAAGGGCGCGCACCTGGTCACTACCGACGTGTGGACCAGCATGGGCTACGAGGCCGAAAACGAAGAGCGCCGCGCGGCATTCGCCGACTGGTGCGTGGACGCCGAAATGATGGCCGCGGCTGACCCGAAGGCCGTCTTCATGCACTGCCTGCCCGCCCACCGCGGGGAGGAAGTCACCGGCGAAGTCATCGACGGACCGCAAAGCGTGGTCTGGGACGAAGCCGAGAACCGCCTGCACGTGCAGAAGGCGCTGATGGAATTCCTGCTGCTGGGTCAGGTCGACTAAACCCGTCCCGCACGCATGAAATGGGCCCGGACATCCTGCGATGTCCGGGCCCTTCTACTTTTTACTTTCTGCTTTCTAAAACGCTTGGCGCTACAGGATCTTTCTGAACATCGTGCGCCGCGTGTTGCGGAACGACGGCCGCACGCGGCTGCTCCAATCGGTTGCGCGCACGGCCAGCCACGGCGGGCTGCCAAAGGTTTCCTGCGTGTGCAGGTCGTAGCAGGCCAGGTAGCGCGGCGATTCATCGCGGCATTCCCAGCGCTGCGCGCGCACCGTGCCGGGCACCGACGCCAGCCCCGGCAGATGCTCCTGGTCATACCACGCGTTCAGGTCGGCCTCGGCTTCGGGCAGCACGTCGGTTTCGACGATGTAATGCCACGGCGACTCCTGCCCCGCCGACGCGCCGGGCAGGTCCAGCGTCAGGTGCAGCACCCGCGCATGCGCGCCGGGCGCCAGTTCGGCCAGGCGCGCCTGGATCTCCGGCAATGCACGGGCCCCGCGCACATATACGTAGGTGTCCTCGGCTTCCAGCGCGGCAAAGGCGCTGATCTTCACATCCGCCAGCCCGTCCGCGAGACGTCCAGCCAGATCCCGGGCGCGCGCCTCGTCAAACCGTTCGCCCAGCGACACCAGCAACATCGTTTCCTGCACAGCCCTCTCCTTCAATGTCCAACGCGCAAAGCGACCAGAAAGCGCGACACCATGTTGTACGCGCCGACCGTTGCCGTCAGTTCCACCAGTTGCGCATCATCGTAGCGCTCGCGCAGCGGCGCGAACACCGCGTCCGGCACCTCGATGTCGCGGGTCATGGCGTCCGTCAGCGCCAGCACCTCGGCTTCTCCGGGTTCCAGTCCCTGCACCTGATCCGGCGCGGGGTTGCCGCGCAGCACATCGATGACCGCCTGCGGCATGCCGCCCGCCAGCGCGTGCGGCACGTGCGCCTCGAACTCGTACGGCGCATTGTTCAACGTCGCCACGCGCAGGATGATCAGCTCGCGCAGCCGCGGCGCCAGCGACGTCTTCTGCCGGATCGCGGTCAGCATGGCTTCCCAGCCCTCGACCACCGCCGGACTGTTCAACAGCACCTGATACAACGGCGAGATGCGGCCGCGCGCGGCGGCGATGCGCGCCTCCAGCACGGCCAGTTCCGGGCGGGTGCCGGGCGCGACGGGTTCGATTCGGCGAGCGCTCATGCTTACTCCGGACGGATGTTCTTGCGCTGGATCAGCGCGGTCCACTTCTCGCGGTCGGCGGCGATCAGCGCGCCCAGCTCCTGCGGCGTGCTGGGCGCGGCCTCGGCGCCGAACTTCTCCAGACGGGCGCGGACGGCCTCGTTCGCCAGCGCGGCGCGCACGGCCTGGTTCAGCTTGTCGACGGTGGCGGCCGGCGTGGACGCGGGCGCAACCAGGCCATACCAGTTGTTCGATTCGACGCCGGGGATGCCCAGCTCGGCCATCGTCTTCACGTCGGGCAGCAGCGGATGACGGGTCGGCGCGGCCAGGCCCAACGGCTTGAGCTTGCCGCCCTGGATGTGGCCGATCAGGCCCGGCACGTCGCCGAAGAAGCCGGACACCTGATTGCCCATCACGTCGTTGATGACGGGAGCCGCGCCCTTGTACGGCACGTGCAGCACCTTGGCCTTGCTGGAATCGGCGAACATTTCCAGCGTCAGGTGCGGAATGCTGCCGATGCCCGACGAACCGATGGCCACGGACTGCGACGCGGCCTGCGACTTCTTCACAAAGTCGGCGGCATCCGTCGCCGGATTGGAGGGGTTCACCACGAAGACCGTGGCGTTGTTCACCACGCGCGAGACCGGCGCGAAATCGCGCGCGGGGTCATACGGCAGGTCCTTGTACAGCGCCGGGCTGATCGCCACCGCGCCGACGCTGGTCAGAAACAGCACCGAGCCGTCGGCCGGCGCCTTCGCCACGTAGGCCGCCGCGATGTTGCCGTTGGCGCCCGCCTTGTTTTCGACGATGACGTTCTGCTTGAGCTCCTTGCCCAGTTGCTCGGCCAGCACGCGGCCCACCAGATCCACGGGGCCGCCCGGCGGGAATGCAATGATCAGGCGCACGGGGCCATCGGCATGGGCCGCGCCAGCGGCGGCCAGACTCAGCACGGCGGCCGAGATGATTTTCTTGAACATGTTGTCTCCTCGTTGATGGGGATGTGCTTGCGGCGGGGGCTTCCTGGCCCTCGTTCCGCGGTCATTGCCTGCTACTGAAATCCGTAAAGCCGCGCCGGGTTGTCCACCAGCACGCGCTGGCGTAGTCCGGCATCCGGGCAGGCCTCGAAAAATGTGTCCACCAATTCGCCGTCGTCCGGCATGTCGCCCGCCACATTCGGATGCGGCCAGTCCGTGCCCCACAGGGTGCGGTCCGGCATGGCCTCCACCAGCGCGCGCACGAAGGGAATGCCTTCTGCAAAGGGGCGGCGGCCGGCGGCGATCCGGTCGATGCCGGAGACCTTCACCCAGGCCTCGCGCACGTCTGCCAAACCGAGCAAGGCGCGCATCGCGGGCGAATTCAGCCCATCGGCCGCCTTCAGCCTGCCCATGTGGTCCACGACGAACGGCACCGGCAGCGTGAGCAGGCGCGGCAGCAATTCGGGCAGCATCGCGCCGTCCACGTGCAGGCACAGATGCCATCCCAGCGGTGCGATCAGCTTGACCACATGGTCGAACACGGCCGGCTCGGGCGCGCCGCCCAGATGCGGCACGAAGTTGAAACGCGCGGCGCGCACGCCGCCCTCATGCAGCGCCTTGACGCTGGCAACGGTGGCGTCCGCGCCCAGCAGCGCCACGCCGCGATAGCGCCCATTGCTGCGCGCCAGCGCGTCCAGCAAGGCGCGGTGGTCCGATCCGTGGCAGTTGGCCTGCACCACCACGGCGCGCTCGATGCCCAGATGGGCATGCAGCGCCGCCATGTTGGCGAACGACGCGTCCGGCGGCGTGTACGACCGGCCTTCCGCATACGGAAACACATCGCCGGGTCCGAAGACGTGACAGTGCGCGTCGCACGCGCCCGGCGGCAGCGCATGGCGGGGACGGGAGGGCGAGGCAAGCGGCGGACGGCAATCGGGCACGGGGACTTCCTGCATGGAAAGCGCCATGGTCGCGGAATGCCGGTGGGCGAACAATGCTATACCGTATATTTCTGATATCGAAAAACCTAATATCCCGATGGACCTTAAGCAGATCGAGTACTTCGTGCGCGTGGCCGAGCGCCGTAGTTTCTCGCGCGCGGCCGAAATGCTGGACGTCGCGCAGCCCACGCTCAGCCGCCAGGTGCGGCTGCTGGAACTGGAGCTGGGTCAGCACCTGCTCTACCGCAATGG
Organism: Achromobacter spanius; assembly: GCF_002966795.1. Classification (GTDB taxonomy): domain Bacteria; phylum Pseudomonadota; class Gammaproteobacteria; order Burkholderiales; family Burkholderiaceae_B; genus Achromobacter; species Achromobacter spanius_D. Next base: position 1,870,112 of record NZ_CP023270.1, on the reverse strand, counting down.
GCGCGGCGCCGAGCCCACGGAAGCGGGCCTGCGATTCCTGGAACACGCCCGCGCCCTGTTGGCGTTGGCCGAGCGCGCCAAGGAAGATCTGCAGACGCTGCGCGAAACGCCCACCGGCAAGGTCATGATCGGCCTGCCGCCGCGCATCGCGCGCGTGCTCACGCCGCCGCTGGTGCAGGCATTCCGCCAGAACTTTCCGGAAGCGTCGATCGCGGTGGCCGAAGGGCTGAGCGCCCAGGTGCGCGAATGGCTGCTCGCCGGGCGGGTGGACCTGGCCTTGCTCTACGATCCGGCCCCGTCGCCGCAGTTGGTCTACGAGTCCCTGTTCCGCGAAGACCTGGTTCTGGCCGCCGCCGCGGGCCATCAGCCGCCCTTGCCCGCCCGCGTGCCGGTCGCGCGGCTGGGCGACTATCCGCTGGTGCTGCCCAGCCTGCCCAACGCCATCCGCACCCTTGTCGAAAGCGTCTGCCGCGCGCAGGGCGTGCGGCTCAAGGTCGCCGCCGAGGTCGACGCCGTGCAGACCATCGTCGAACTGGCGGCGCAGGGCGATGCCTATGCCATCCTGCCGCGCTCGGCGGCGCGCGGGCCGGCCGCCGAGCATGAACTGTCCCTGTGCGCCATCGGCTCGCCTACCATCACCAACAACCTGGTGCTGGCCAGCGCCCGCCACCGCCCGGCCACCCGGCTGGCCGCGGCCACGGGCGAGCTGATCCGAGGCCTGCGGCTTGCCGAGCTGTTCGCGCCGGGCGGCCCCCGCGCCGCAACCCCGGCGGCCAGCCCCCCTCAAAAGAGTTAAAATGGCGGGCTATTTTCTTGTTTGGCGGCTCGTTGCTGTCAAAGTCCTGTTGGCGTCTCACCTCAAACAATGACCACTATCCTCCCGAACCTGCCCACCGGCCAGAAAGTCGGCATCGCCTTTTCCGGCGGCCTGGACACCAGCGCGGCGCTCCTCTGGATGCGCAACAACGGCGCCATTCCCTACGCCTACACCGCCAACCTGGGCCAGCCCGACGAATCCGACTACGACGAGATTCCCCGCAAGGCCCTGGCCTACGGCGCCGAAAACGCCCGCCTGATCGACTGCCGCGCGCAGCTCGTGGCCGAAGGCATCGCCGCCCTGCAATCGGGCGCGTTCCACATCTCGACCGCCGGCATCACGTACTTCAACACGACGCCCATCGGCCGCGCCGTCACCGGCACGATGCTGGTCGCCGCCATGAAGGAAGACAACGTCAACATCTGGGGCGACGGCAGCACCTTCAAGGGCAACGACATCGAGCGTTTCTACCGCTACGGTCTGCTCACCAACCCGGAACTCAAGATCTACAAGCCCTGGCTCGACCAGCGCTTCATCGACGAGCTCGGCGGCCGTTCGGAAATGTCCGAATACATGCGCCAGGCCGGTTTCGACTACAAGATGTCGGCTGAAAAGGCCTACTCCACCGATTCCAACCTGCTCGGCGCCACGCACGAAGCCAAGGACCTGGAACAACTGAATTCCGGCATCCGCATCGTCAAGCCCATCATGGGCGTGGCGTTCTGGCGCGACGACGTCGCCGTCAAGGCCGAGGAAGTCACGGTGCGCTTCGAGGAAGGCCAGCCCGTCGCGCTGAACGGCGTCGAATACGCCGATCCCGTCGAACTGCTGCTCGAAGCCAACCGCATCGGCGGCCGTCACGGCCTGGGCATGAGCGACCAGATCGAAAACCGGATCATCGAAGCCAAGAGCCGCGGCATCTACGAAGCCCCGGGCCTGGCCCTGCTCTTCATCGCCTACGAGCGCCTGGTCACCGGCATTCACAACGAAGACACCATCGAGCAGTACCGCGAAAACGGCCGCAAGCTGGGCCGCCTGCTGTACCAGGGCCGCTGGTTCGACCCGCAAGCCATCATGCTGCGCGAAACCGCCCAGCGCTGGGTGGCCCGCGCCATCACCGGCGAAGTCACCATCGAACTGCGCCGCGGCAACGACTACTCGCTGCTGAACACCGTGTCGTCCAACCTCACGTACGCGCCCGAGCGCCTGTCCATGGAGAAGGTGGAAAACGCCCCCTTCACCCCGGCGGACCGCATCGGCCAGCTCACCATGCGCAACCTCGACATCGTCGACACGCGCGAAAAGCTGTTCACGTACGTCAAGACCGGCCTGCTGGCCTCCAGCGGCACGTCGCTGCCTCAACTGAAGGACACGACCTCGAAGAAGTAATTCTTCAAGGCCAAACAAAAACCCTCGGTTTTCACACCGAGGGTTTTTTTTCGCCTGGCTGCGGCGCGCCTTGCCCGCGACGCCGGCAGCGCGGCGTCTACAACTCGACCTGCATGCCCATCTCCACGACCCGGTTCGCGGGGATCTTGAAGAACTTGGTGCTGCGGGTCGAATTGCGCGCCATGAACGAGAACACCGCACGCCGCCACCGCGACAAGGCAGGCTTCCTGGCCGCCACCACCGTCTGGCGCGACAGGAAGAACGACGTGCGCATCGGCTCCAGGTCCAGCTCAGGATAGGCCTCGGCAATCAGGCGCAGCGCCTCCGGCACATCCGGATCTTCCTTGAAGCCGTAGGTGACGACTGCCGCCCAGCTCGTTGCGCTGAGCTTGTTCACCTCGAAGCGTTCTTCCGGCGCAATGTACGGCACGTCAGCCGACTGGATCGACAGAAACAGCACGTGGTCGTGCAGCACCTTGTTGTGCTTCAGGTTGTGCAGCAGCGCCGGCGGCACGTTGCCGGAATTCATCGTCATGAAGATGGCGGTGCCCGGCACGCGCGACGGCGGATATTGCTCGAGCTGCTCCATGAATTCCTTGAGCGGCTGGCGGTCGCGCTGCTGCATGTCGGACAAGAGGCGCCGGCCGCGCCGCCACGTCATCATCAGCGTGAACACCACGATCGCCACCACCAGCGGCAGCCAGCCGCCTTCATGGATCTTGAAGACGTTGGCCGAAAACAGCAGCACGTCCAGCAGCAGCAACAGGCCCAGCACCAAGAACCACATCATGCGCTTGATGCCCTTGCTGCCGCGCGGCAGCACCGCAAACGCCAGCACCGAGGTCGTGAACATCGTGCCCGTCACCGCAAAGCCGTACGCGGCGGCCAGGTTGTCGGAATTGCGGAACCACAGCACCAGGATCAGCACCGCGCACAGCAGCAGCGCGTTGACCTGCGGCAGATAGATCTGACCCTTCTCGATCGCGGACGTGTGCAGGATCTGCATGCGTGGCCAGAAGCCCAGCTGCACCGCCTGGCGCGTCACCGAATACGCGCCCGAAATCACGGCCTGCGACGCCACGATGGTGGCAATGGTGGCCAGCGCGACCAGCGGGGCGAGCCCCCATTCCGGCGCCATCAGGAAAAACGGATTGCGGATCGCGGTGGGGTCGCGCAGCAGCAGCGCGCCCTGGCCGAAGTAGCACAGCGTCAGCGCCGGCAGGACCATGCTGAACCAGGCGCGGCGGATCGCGGGGCGGCCAAAGTGGCCCATGTCGGCATACAGCGCCTCGGCGCCGGTCAGTGCCAGCACCACCGCGCCAAGCAGCACGAAGCTGACCCACGGCGCCTCGACGATGAAGCGCAGCCCCCACATCGGGTTCAGCGCAGCCAGCACCTCGGGGGTCTGCCAGATCTGCCAGCCGCCCAGCGCGGCCAGCGTGGCGAACCACACGAACATCACCGGTCCGAACAGCTTGCCCATGGCGGCCGTGCCATGCGACTGGATCGCAAACAACGCGATCAGCACGACCAGCGCGATCGGCACCACCCAGTGGTCCAGCGTGTGCGACACGATCCCGATGCCTTCCAGCGCCGACAGCACGGAAATCGCCGGCGTGATCATGCTGTCGCCATAGAACAGCGCCGCGCCGAAGATGCCCAGCACGATCAGCACCCAGCGCAGCTTGCCCTCGCGCGCGCGCACCGCCAGTTCAAGCAGCGCCAGCGTGCCGCCCTCGCCACGGTTGTCCGCGCGCAGCACCAGCATCACGTATTTGAGGGACACCACCACCATCAGCATCCAGAACAGGATGGACAGCACGCCCAGCAGATGGGCCGGCTCCAGGTCGGTGTGCACGCTCAGGCCGGTCAGGCAGGCGCGCAGCGTGTACAGCGGACTGGTGCCGATGTCGCCGTACACCACGCCCAGGGCGCCCAGGACAAGGGCCGCGCGCGATGAAGGCGCGTGTGCGCCGCCGGGGTGGCCTGGGGGCAAAGAAGCAGCGCTGACCGTGCCTTGGCTCATGATGCAGGTTCTTGGCGAGTGAGTTGAGCCCCCTTGCGGGGGCCGGGAAACACGACGGACAGCCGCGTTCCAGAAAAATCGGGCCGGCTGGTGAGCTTCCACCAGGCGCCGTGTGCGTGTGCGATCTCACGCACGATGGCCAGTCCCAGGCCGGAGCCGCCGGCCGTCGCGGTCGGCGACCGGTAGAACGCCTCGAACACGCGATCGCGCTCTTCGGGCGGAATGCCGGGACCGTCGTCCTCGACGGTCAGCGAGGGCGGATTGGCGCCCACGATCAGCGTGATGCGGCCCGTCGGGTTGCCATAGCGCAGCGCATTGTCGATCAGGTTGCCCAGCAGTTCCGCGAGCAGCAAGGGGTCCGCGTCGATCCAGATGGGCGTTTCGGGCGCGGCCAGATCCAGCTCGTAGTGGGCCTCGCGCACCCGCGGAAACCATTCGGCGCCATGCACCCGCACCCACTCGCACAGGTCGATGCGCACAAAGCTGTCCTGCGGACGGGCATTGGGATCGGCGCGGGCCAGTACCAGAAGCTGCTGGCCCAGCCGGATCATGCGGTCGCTGACGGCCTTGATGCGCTCGGCGCGGGCCCGGACGTCGTCGGGCAAGGGCCGCGCCAGCATGAGCTCGGACTCCAGCCGCAGGCCCGCCAGCGGTGTGCGCAATTGGTGCGCGGCATGGCCGATGAAGCGCCGCTGCGCGGCCAGCGACGCGTCCAGCCGCAGCAGCAGGTCATTGGTGTGGGTGACCAGCGGCTCGATCTCCACCGGCACGCCTGCAACCTCCAGCGGCTGCATGTCATCGATGGAGCGTTGCCGGATTTCTTCGGACAGATGGTTCACCGACCGCAACCCGGACCGCACGCCCTGCATCACCACCCACGCAAACAGCGCGATCAGCGCCACCTGGCCCACGACCATCAGCCAGAAGAAGTCTTCCAGCATCCACAGCGACATATCGATCTTGTGGGTGATAACCCAGGTTGCCGCCAGGTCCAGCAGGACGAGCAGCAGGATCGGCGGCATCAGTCGGATGACGAGATGCCGGGCAAGCGATCGGGAGGGAAGCATGGGGGGGCGCGCAGCCGGAGACGGTTGGGGGATGCGTTCCTGCGTCATGGCGCGAAGCCCTCGATGAGGCGGATGAAAACGCGCGGACGGCAATCGCCGTCCGCGGCCGGCCCATCAGGCCGTTTCCACATCCAGCATGTAGCCAAAGCCACGTACCGTCTGGATGCTGGCGCCCGTGCCTTCCAGGCGCTTGCGCAAGCGGTATACGTAGACTTCGACGGCGTTCTCGCTGAAATCCGCATCCCAGGCGGACAGGGAATTGACGATCTGGCGCTTGGTCACGACGCGGCCCACGCGGGCCATCAGCATTTCGAGGACGGAGAGTTCACGCACCGACAGCGACAGGCGCTGGCCATTGGCGCGGACTTCGCGGCCGACGGTGTCGAACACCAGCGGGCCGACTTCGATGAGCGGCTGGGCCTGGCCCGCGCGGCGCCGGCCAAAGGCGCGGACGCGCGCGGCCAGCTCGGGCAGCTCGAAGGGCTTGGTGACGTAGTCGTCCGCCCCGGCGTCCAGACCGGCAACGCGGTCTTCGATGCCATCGCGGGCGGTGAGGATCAGCACAGGGACCTGATTGCCGTCCTGCCGCAGTTGCCGCAGCACGTCCAGGCCGCTCATGCCGGGAAGATTGAGGTCGAGCAGCATGAGGTCGTACGGCTGGCCCGCCAGCGCGCCCAGAACCCGGTCGCCCTCGGTCAGCCAGTCGACCGCATAACCCTGGTCGGCCAGGAATTCCTGGAGCGCATGGCCCAGGGTGGTGTCGTCTTCGATTACCAGAACTCGCATGCCGCGATTCTAGCGCGATCCAAAAAAAAAGGGGCGCGAAATGCGCCCCCTTCCTGGATTCGTTCACCCGCCGGACGGTGCCGGGGCAGCGGTCGGCGCTGCGGCCGGCGCACCACCCGAGGGCGGCGTCGTGACGAAACCGATACGCGTCATGCCCGAACGGCGCGCCGAGGCCATGACCTTGGCGAGCGTTTCGTAACGGGTGTTCTGATCGGCGCGGATGCGGATCTCGGGTTGCGGCTTCGTGCCGGCGATCGACTTGAAGCGATTGGGCAGGTCATCGATATTGACCGGCTTCTCGTCCCAGAACAAGGCGCCCGAGGCGTCGATCGCCAGGTCCACGGTCTTGGGTTCTTCCTCGATCTGCTCGGCGGCCACCTGGGGCATGTTGATCTTGATCGAGTGCGCCAGCAGCGGCGCCGTGATGATGAAGATCACCAGCAGCACCAGCATGACGTCGATCAGGGGCACCATGTTGATCTCGGACACCGCATGGCTTCCGGACCCTTTACCCTCAAAGCTGCCAAAGGCCATTATTCGCTCCCGCGTTGAGCCGCGTGGCCGTTCTGGCGACGCAGCGCGCGCACCTTGCCGTCGGACAGCGCCACTTGCTGGCCGGTGGTCAGGAACGCAAACAGGTCATGTGCAAAGGCATCCAGGCGCGACAGGTACACGCGGTTGTTACGCACGAACGTGTTGTACGCCAGCACGGCCGGAATTGCCACCGCCAGGCCCAGGCCCGTCATGATCAGGGCTTCGCCCACCGGACCGGCGATACGGTTGATGGTCACGCCATCGGACAGGCCGATGCCGACCAGCGCGTGATACACGCCCCAGACCGTACCGAACAGGCCGACGAACGGCGCCGTGGAACCCACCGAGGCCAGCACGGTCAAGCCGTTTTCCAGCTTGGCCGTTTCTTCGTCGATGACCTTGCGCATGGTGCGCGTGACGAAATCCGAATTGCTGCCCGACTCTTCCAGCTTGGTGGCGCCGAACTTGTTGTGGTGCGCCTGCGCGTGCATGGCGTGGCTGGCCAGATGCGAGAACGGATCGCGGGCGCCATGCGTGCTGATTTCGTGCTCGACCTGCTCCAGCGAGCTGGCGTTCCAGAACTTGTTCAGGAAATCGGCCGAACGCTTGCGCATGCTGACATTGCTGCCGGCCTTGACCAGGATGAGATACCAGGTCACCAGCGACATGAGGATCAGGATGACGAACAGGCTCTTGCCCACGAAGTCGCTCTGCGCGACGAAGTGCAGAAAGCCCATGTCGGGGACAGGCGCCGGTGCGGGCGGAATCGCCGCCGCGGCGCTATGCAGCGCGTCGGCCGACTGCTGGACGGCGCCAGCGGCTTGCTGAACGGCGCCGGCGGCTTGCTGGGCGACGTCGCCGCCCGTCGTGGCGGCTTGCTGGGCTGCGGGTGCGGCCGCGGCGGCAGCGGGCGCGGCGGCAGCAGCCGGCGCTGCCGGACTGGTGGTCGCCTGCGCCACCAGGGTGGCGCTATGCAGTGCGTTGGACATCTCAGTTCCTCATTACGAAATCGAACGGAATTTTTGCTTTGGCGGGATAGGCCACGCCATTACGGGTATACGGCTTGAAACGGCCTTTGCGAGCGGCTGTCAGTGCCGATTCGTCCAGGCGCGGAAAGCCCGACGACGCATCGATGGTGGCGCGCTCGACCAAGCCCTGGGTGTTGATTTCCACCAGCACCACGACTCGGCCCTCTTCCCGCATGCGGCGCGATGCCATCGGATAGTTGGGCATCGGACGCGCGCCCTGGAACTCGATGCTCGAGACCAGCACGGGTTGATCAGGCGGCGGCCCCTGCGTCGGACCCTGCGGTGCCTGCGTGCCTTCCGGCGCACCGCTGGGCGGCGTCGGCTGCGGCGGCGTTTCAGGCTTGGGCTCGGGCTTGACTTCCTGCTTGGGCTGCGGCTTGGGCTTGGGCTTGGGTTTCGGAGGCGGCGGCTTGGGCGCCGGCATCGGCGGCTTTTCAACCACCGGCTCGGGCTCGGGTTCCGGTTCCGGCTCGGGCGTCAATTCGGGTTCGGGCTCGGGTTCGGGCTCGATCTCGGGTTCAGGCTCGGGCGGGGTCTCGGTCACCGGCTGCGGCACTTCGGGAGTGGGTTCGGCTTTGGCGATCTGGGGGACGGGGGCGTCCACCACACTCACCATGATTGCCTCGGGTTCCTCCAATTCAGGACGGCTTTCCGGCGCCATGAAGATGGCGCCGATCACCGCTGCATGAAGCGCGACGACCGCCAGGCCAGCGCCTGCGCGTATACCAAAAGAAGACCGCGAAGTAGAGTTCCAACCGGGTTGAAGACTAGGCATGAATCAGCCAGGGAGCATTGACTTTTCCGGCCAGCCAGGGAGTTGACGCGCACAAGACCGCGGCGCCGGGCTGACCGGTACAAGCCCGTCATAGTATCTCAAATGCGAATGATTCGCACGTTGTATTTCGAATGGAACAGCGTAGCACCGCTGATCGGGATCAAAGCGGGATCAATAAAACGCTTACGAAAAAAAGCTGGCGCACGGCGCACAAAACAAAAAACCCGCCACGGGGCCGGGTGCCCATGTGCGGGTTGCATGCGGTTTTCGCACAGCACGCATGCTGCCGAAACCGATATCGTGTGCTTCTGGTGGGTGCTACAGGGGTCGAACCTGTGACCTACGCCGTGTAAAGGCGCCGCTCTACCAACTGAGCTAAGCACCCATTTCAGTGCAACTGCCCGGCGCGATTAGCGCGGGAGAATTGCCAATTTGGGGTACTCAAAAGCAATACGCGGGCCGGAGTATACCGGACCGCGTACTTGTGGGCAAATCGCAGCGCCGTGCGCCTTGCGATCAGCGGCCGTCAATTAGTTGACGGCGTCCTTCAGGGCCTTGCCCGGACGGAACTTCGGCACCTTGGCCTTCTTGATCTTGATGGTTTCGCCGGTGCGCGGGTTACGGCCAGTGCGCGCGGCGCGAGCCGACACGGCAAACGTGCCGAAACCGACCAGCGTGACCGTACCGCCCTTCTTCAGCGTGGTCTTCACGGCACCGATCAGGGCGTCGAGCGAACGGCCGGCGGCAGCCTTGGAGATATCGGCCTTGCTGGCGATGTGATCGATGAGTTCGGTTTTGTTCATGCAGGTGTACCCCTCACAAGGTGTGGAGTCTGCCGGGGGCGGAGTTCATGGCCGTCAGGATGGATGCCACAAATGGACGCGAGACCAGGCAAACGACGAACAGACAGTGGATAAACTTTTTTCTTGCGCTGCGAAGCACAACTTTTAAACTGCTGCGCCGCTTAGGATTTGCTGGCTTCTTGCCTGCAAACCGTCAGCGACGCAGACGTGTATTAGGCCTTGGCGTAGAGCGGCTGTCAAGAGAAAACCTGACGGCAACCCGCGTCAATACTAGCTTTTAGGCGTTTTCGCAATAAACAAAAACGCGCATTTCGGGGTTTGCGCGACACCCCGAAAAACACTTTAGGCTTCATCAAACGTCGGCCCAGCGGCGCAGCAGATTGTGATAAATGCCGGTGAGCTGCACGATCGACGCATGCCCGGCCACATCCTGATTCAAGCGCTGGATGGCCACGTCCATGTCCAGCAGCAATGCGCGCTGGCTGTCTTCGCGCACCAGGCTCTGCATCCAGAAGAACGAACTGACACGCGCGCCACGCGTCACGGGATTGACCTTGTGCAGACTGGTGCCCGGATACAGCACCATGTGTCCTGCGGGCAGCTTCACGGCGCGCGGACCATAGGTATCGTCGATGACGAGCTCGCCGCCGTCGTAGCTGTCGGGATCCGAAAAGAATAGCGTTGCGGACAGGTCGGTGCGCACGCGCTCCGGTGAACCCGCGATGCCGCGCACGGCGTTGTCGACGTGATAACCGAAGGCCTCGCCGCCTTCGTAGCGGTTAAAGAGCGGCGGGAAGATCTTGCGCGGCAACGCGGCCGACATGAAGAGGTTGTTTCCCGACAGCCGCTGCAGAATCAGGGTGCCGAGCTCTTGCGCCAGGGGATGCTGTTCGGGCAATTGCCGGTTGCGCTTGACCTGCCCCGACTGATGACCCGCGGTGACCTTGCCGTCGACCCAGTCCGCGGCATCCAGCCGCTGGCGGATGTCGGCCGCTTCTTGCGGCGTGAAGACTTCTGAGATCTGTATAAGCATGGGTTCCTACCCGATTGCGTTGCCGGCACGGCCCTGGCGGGGGGCCGCGCCTGCCGAATTACCCTTTCAGGCAACCATTGAGGGCCTGATCGAAATCAAACAGCAAATCGGCCTCGTCTTCGATACCGACCGACACGCGGATCAGGCTGTCCGCGATGCCCATCTGCTGGCGGCGTTCGGCGCCCATCTCGTAATAGATGGTGTGGGCCGCGGGCAGCGCCAGGCTGCGCGTGTCGCCCAGGTGCGTCGCCATCAGGACGACGCGCAGGCGATTGAGAAAGTCGAAGCAATCGACGCCGTCCGCCAGCTCAACACCCAGCAGGCCGCCAAACCGCGAGCCGAAGAGCGCCGCCGCGCGCGCATGCTGCGGATGGCTGGCCAGGCCCGGGTAATGCACCTTCGCCACGCCCGGGTGCTCTTCGAGAAAACGCGCCAGCGCCAGCGCATTGGCGCAATGCTTGGCCATCCGCAGCGCCAGCGTCTCGGCGCCCACCGCAATGCGGTGCGCCGGCTCGGCGGCCAGCGTGCCCCCCATGTCGCGCAGACCCTTCTTCTTGATCTGCGTAAGGCCCCAACTGGTGGATGCGCCCTTGCGATAGGCTTCGTAGATGTTCTCGTTGCCGGCCCAGTCGTACAAGCCGGTGTCGGTCACGGCGCCGCCCAGCGCGTTGCCATGACCACCGATGTACTTGGACAGCGAATTCATCACCAGCGACGCGCCGACCGAGGCGGGCCGGAACATCCACGGCGAAGTCAGCGTGTTGTCCACCACATACACCAGCCCCTTTTCGCGGCAGATCTCGCCGATCACGGCCAGGTCGGCCACCTGCGTGCCCGGGTTGGCGATGGTCTCGGTAAAGACCATGCGCGTATTGGGCTGGATGGCGGCGCGCACCTGCGACGAGTCCGTCGCGTCCACAAACGTGATCTCCACGCCCAGTTCCTGCAGCGTGCCGAACAGGCTGTTGGTGTTGCCGAACACGAACTGGCTGGACACCAGGTGATCGCCCCGGCGCAGCAGCGTCGTGAAAATGGCGGCCAGCGCAGCCATGCCGGTCGAGAAGCTGACCGTGCCCTTGCCGCCTTCCATCTGGCTGATCTTGGCTTCCAGCGCGGTCGTGGTCGGCGTGCCCTGGCGCGCATACGTAAAGCCAGCCTTGCCCTGGAACACGGCAGCCAGCTCGCGCGCGTCGTCGTACGCAAACTCGGACGACGGGTGCATCGGCTTGTGCACCGCTCCGTGCTCGACGGATTGATTGCGGTCGGAATGGAGGATCGTGGTGGTAAAGCCGTTCTGGTGCATGATGGGCTGACGCGAAGAAAGAAGGGAATCTACGGGATGGGACGAATCACGATTGGCGCTGGCGTACGGTCTCGTACAGGCAGACAGCGCTGGCGACGCTGACGTTCAGGCTTTCCACCGAACCCAGCATCGGGATGTTGACGAGCTGGTCGCAGGTTTCACGCGTGAGGCGGCGCATGCCCTCGCCTTCGGCGCCCATGACCCAGGCCATCGGCTGGCGCGCATCGATCTTGTGCATGCTGTCGGTGGCCTGATCGTCAGTACCGACGAGCCACACGCCGCGATCCTTCAGGCTGCGCATGGTGCGCGCCAGATTCGTCACCATCAGATACGGCACCGTGTCCGCCGCGCCGCATGCGACGCGCTGCACGGTGGCGTTCAGCCCGACAGCGCGGTCGCGCGGCGCGATCACCGCGTGCACGCCGGCGGCGTCGGCGGTGCGCAGGCACGCGCCCAGGTTGTGCGGATCGGTCACGCCATCAAGAATCAACAGCAGCGGCGGCCCATCGACCACATCGAGCACTTCGTCGACATCCACCGCCAGTTGGCGTTCGTCGGCCAGCGCCACGACGCCTTGATGGCGGGTGCCACGGGACAGACCATCCAGGCGTTCCATGGGAACCGGGTGCACACGACGGCCTGCCCGCTCGGCCTGCTCGATGAATGTCTGCATGCGTTTGTCGCGGCGCGAGGCCTCGACGTAGATTTCCTTGATCGACTCGGGCGCGTGGCGCAGCCGCGCGACAACCGCGTGAAACCCGGCCAGAACTTGGGTCGACGCCATAAAACAATACCTTTAGATAAACGAATACCCGCCCCAGAGGGGGCGGGCCACCGGACGGGACCGGCAATAACCGCAATGTTACCCCTTACGGCCACGCCGCCAAACGACGGCATGGCCATAAGGATCCGCCGCGGCCTGTCAGTGGCGCTTGCGGGTGGCCGACTTGGCGGGCGCGGCCCGCTGAGCAGCCTTGGGCGGCTTGCTGGCTTTCTTGGCCGCGGCGCGCCGTTCCTTGGCGGTCTGACCCTTCAAGCCGGCGGGCTTGGGCGAGGCGGCCTTTTTGACGCGGCGCGTGGGTTCATCGGGGCCGCGCGCCGACGCCTTGCGCAGCGCGTCAAAGCTCGTGCCCTGCACCAGACGGAACTCGATGCGGCGCGCTTCGAGGTCCACGCGCGACACCTGCACCTGCACCTTGTCGGTCAGGCGGTAACGCATGCCGGTGCGCTCGCCGCGCAGTTCGTGCAGGGCGTCGTTGAACTGGAAGTACTCGCCGCCCAGTTCCGAGACGTGCACCAGACCCTCGACGTGCAGCGTGTCCAGGGTGACGAAGATGCCAAAACTTGCCACGCCGGTGACCGTACCGCTGAAGTCTTCGCCAACACGCTCCTTGACGAACCAGCACTTGAGCCAGGCCTCGACATCGCGCGATGCCTCGTCGGCGCGGCGCTCGCTGGCGGACAGCACCAGACCCATCTTTTCCCAGATGGCGTGCTCGTGTTCGCGCTGCGTGCGGCCGATGACGACGGCGTGGTCATCCAGGCTGGGCACATACCGCTGCCCTGCCAGCAGCGCCTTGATCACGCGGTGCGTGAGCAGGTCGGGATACCGGCGGATCGGCGAGGTGAAGTGGCTGTAGCCCGGATAGGACAGGCCGAAGTGGCCCATGTTGTCGGGGCTGTACACGGCCTGCTGCATGGAACGCAGGCACATGGTCTGCAGCAGCTGGTAGTCGGGACGCCCGCGCACGGAATCCAGGAAATCGCCGTAGTCCTTGGCGGTGGGCGTTTCGCCCCCGCCCAGCGACAGGCCCATCGTGCGCAGAAATTCGCGCAGCGATTGCAGGCGTTCCGGCGTCGGGCCTTCGTGGATGCGGTACAGGCCCGGGTGCTTGCTGCGCGTCATGAAGTCCGCCGCGCAGGTGTTGGCGGCCAGCATGCATTCTTCGATCAGCTTGTGCGCGTCGTTGCGCACGGACGGCACGATCTGTTCGATGCGGCCGAGCTCGTTGCACACGATCTTGGTTTCGACGGTGTCGAAATCAATGGCGCCGCGCTTCTTGCGGCCTTGCGACAGCACCTGGAAGAGTTCGTACAGGTGCTGGACCTGCGGCATCACGCTGCGCATCGCATGCGCGGCGGGACCGCCCGGCTGCTGCAGGGCCGCCCAGATGTTGGTGTAGGTCGTGCGGGCATGCGAGTGCATCACCGCGTTGTAGAACTGGTACGCCGTGACCGTGCCGGCCTTGGCGCCGCTGGCCGGGATGACCATGTCGCACACCAGCACCAGTCGGTCGACGTCCGGATTCAGCGAGCAAAGCCCGTTGGACAGCGACTCGGGCAGCATCGGAATGACCCGCCGCGGGAAATACACGCTGGTGCCGCGCTCGATCGCATCGTCGTCCAGCGCATCTCCAGGACGCACGTAATGGCTGACGTCGGCAATGGCAACCAACAGGCGCCAGCCCGGACGCTTGCGCTGGCCCGTGCCCAGTTCCACCGGCTCGCAGTACACGGCGTCGTCGAAGTCGCGGGCGTCCTCGCCGTCGATGGTGATAAGCGGCACGTCGCGCAGGTCGACCCGGTCTTTCAGGTCGGACTTGCGGACCACATCCGGCAGGCGCGCGGCCTGCTTCAAGGCGCCATCAGTAAAGTCGACCGGCACGTCGAACTTGCGCACGGCAATTTCGATCTCCATGCCGGGATCGTCGATCTCGCCCAGCACCTCGGCCACGCGGCCCAGCGGCTGGGTGTGGCGCGTGGGCTGCGCCATGATTTCCACCGCGACCACCTGCCCGTGCTGGGCGCCATTGGTGTCGCTGGGCGGAATCAGGATATCGTGCTTGATGCGCTGGTCTTCGGGCACAACGATGGACAGGCCATGCTCGTGCAGGAAGCGCCCCACCAGCTTGTTGGTGCGGCGCTCGATGACCTCGACGATGGTGCCTTCCGGCTTGCCCCGGTATTCGCCGCCCGGCTTGACCAGCACGCGGTCGCCATGCAGCACCTTGAGCATTTCGCGGGGCGACAGGAACAGATCCGGACCGCCGTCGTCGCGCAGCAGGAATCCGAAGCCGTCGCGATGACCCAGCACCTTGCCCGCCACGAAGTCGAGCTTGGTCGCCAGCAGCAACACGCCCTTGCGGTTGGGCAGCAACTGTCCGTCGCGTTCCATGGCGCCCAGACGGCGTTCAAACCCCACCAACGTCGCCTCGCGCTCGACGCCCATGCGCTCAGCCAGCTCAGCCGGAGACAACGGCGAACCCGCGGCGCGCAGCGCTGTCAGGATGGCTTCACGGGACGGAACATCAGGGTCGAAGTCCGGCGGCGCTTCGGGCAAGGGTGTTGATCTGTTCTTATTGGATTCGTTATTCGATCGTTTTGCCAAAGCTAAATTTTCCGTATATAATGCGCAGCTTCTGTGGTTCGCCCAAGGCTGAACACTGAAGCAGAAATGGTCAGAACGGTTTAAAAAACCGGGTTTGAAAAAACCGATTGTAAAACCAACTGCATTCAGACGCATGGATTAGTTCACGAATTAAGTCCTGAACAACTCCCGCGACTGAAAGGCAGCGTAGCACATAGTTCTGACAGTATCTTTCAGTGCCCAGGTGGCGGAATTGGTAGACGCGCACGGTTCAGGTCCGTGTGCCGCAAGGTGTGGAGGTTCGAGTCCTCTCCTGGGCACCACGGAATTCTAATCAAGGCAGTTTTCAACTGGCTTGAGAAAAAAGGCTAAAAAGCCCCGGAAATCGAAAGGTTTCCGGGGCTTTTGCTTTTTCTGCGTTGCCGCGCCTTACCAGTTGCCCCCCCTCGCCCCGATCCATCCTTATCGACCCACCCTTATCGCCAGGGCACCTTGCGATTCAAGTGATGCCGCGCATAAAGATCGGCGCCCATGCCGTCGATCTGTCCATCGATCAACGCCTCGAACGGCGCAAGCAGCGCATCGAAATTGCGTGGAGCCTCGATGGCGTTCAGCGCGTGCGTTACCGCCTCGATGGTGGACAGCGCGCCGGCCACATCGGCATGGCGCACGCGGTAGCGCGTCGATAGACCGGGCGGCAGCATGACGCGAGGCAGCGCGGCCAGCGCCGGATTGATGTGCAGCAGCTTGCGCGCATGACCCCATGTACCGTCCGGCACGATCAGCTGGATGGGCATGCCCAGATCCTGCCCATAGCCCGGCGTCAGGACCTCGGCGCCCTCACCGGGAAACAGCAGACGCGGCGCATGACCCGGCGCAACCCAGTCCGCCTCCGAAAAGTACTCGCCCACCACGCGGCGCGCGCCCGCCAGTCCCAGCACCGCAAGCCGCGCCGTGTTCAACGCATGGCGCGCTTCGCTGGGATGCTGCAGGACCACCACGCGGGTACGGCACGACAACGACGGGATCAGGGCGCAAAGGCAGTGCGACAGCGGGCGCAGACAGCGCGTACAGAGGGTTCGAGACATGGGCGACACTATATCGAAAGCGGCCTCCTCGCGGCCCACCCAAAAAAAAGTGAAAAAAATGCAGCACGACTTGCACACATTAAAAAAAGTGTGCATAATCTCGTTCCTCTGCTGCTGAACAAGAAACGAAGCGAAAGCGACGCAACAAGTGAAGCAACAGCGCCCAGGTGGCGGAATTGGTAGACGCGCACGGTTCAGGTCCGTGTGCCGCAAGGTGTGGAGGTTCGAGTCCTCTCCTGGGCACCAATTACTACATCACGAGGTACCTGTCGTGATGCGCCAAAAGTAAAACCCCGAACGCGAAAGCGTCCGGGGTTTTTGCTTTGCAGGTTCGTCTTTTAACGCGCGTTTGTTGTTTTGCCGGCGCGGTCTTTCGCTTTGCTAAGACTGACTTTGCTAAGACTGACTTTGCTAAGACTGACTTTGCTAAGACTGGCTTTGCTAAGACTGCACCGCAGCCCATCGGCTGCGGCGCATGGCGGCGCAGCGCCCTACTTCAACGTGCGCGTCATCACCACGTGCGGAATGCCGGCCTCGACGAATTCATCGCCTTCGGCCTTGAAGCCATGGGCCTCGTAAAAGCCCGCGGCGTGTGTCTGCGCATGCAGCACCAGCATGCGATGGCCGTCGCCGTGCCCCTGGCCGATCAGCGCGTCGAGCAATTGTCCGCCCACGCCCATCCCGCGGGCGCGCTTGTGCACCGCCATCCGCCCGATGTGGCCGTCGGGCAAGAGGCGCCCCGTGCCCATCGGCGTGCCATCGGGTCCGTAAGCCACGGCATGCACCGACACGGCATCGTCGTCGTCCATCTCGATTTCCGGCGGCACGTTCTGCTCGACCACAAACACCGCATGGCGCACCGAATAAGCGTCGTCGCGCAAGCGATCCCATGTTCCCAAAGCGATACGAACCGTTGTTTGTCTATTGGCCGACATGTCCTTCCCCTACGTTGCAGCAATGAATAACTGAATCCTACGCCGCATTTTCGCAGGGATGAAGAACGTGCGAAAAGGGGTACGATCGCGGCTTGCCCTCGCCGCCCCTGGTCCGCCATGACGCCTGCCGCACCGCCCGCCTGGTTGAAAGCCGCCCCCGCGCTCTTTCTTGTGCTGTGGTCCAGCGGCTTTGTCGTGCTCAAGGTGGGCCTGGCTTATGCCGATCCGCTGACATTTCTGGCGTTGCGGTATGCCTGCGTTCTGCTGATCCTGACGCCGCTGCTGCTCGCCTTGCGGCCGCCGCTTCCCGCGCGGGCCAGCGCGTGGGGGCATCTGGCCATGGTCGGGCTGCTGTTGCAGGCCGGCTACTTCTGCTTCACCTACCTGTCGCTCAAGCAGGGCATGTCGGCGGGTGGAGTGGCCCTCATCACCTCGTTGCAACCCATATTGATCGGCCTGCTGGCACCGGCGATCGCACATGAACGCGTCGACGCCCGGCGTTGGGCCGGCTTGGCGCTGGGCGTGACGGGCGCCGCGCTGGTGATCGTGGCCAAGGCCTCGATTGATGTCGTGGCGCCATTGGGACTGCTGTTCGCCGTCAGCGCCCTGCTCTGCATCACGGGCGGCACGCTCTACGAAAAACGTTTCGGCACGCAGATCCATCCGGTTGCGTCCAACTTCGTCCAGTACGGCGTGGGGCTTATCGTGTCCGCGCCGCTGGCGTTCTGGCTGGAGCCGATGCACATCGACTGGACGGGACCGTTGCTGGCCTCGCTGGCGTATCTGGTGGTGGGCAATTCCCTGGTCGCCATCACGTTGCTGCTGGCCATGATCCGCCACGGCGAAGCATCACGCGTGTCCGCGCTGTTTTTCCTGGTGCCGCCCTGCACGGCGGTCATTGCGCTACTGATCCTGCGCGAACCCATCCCGCCGTTGGCGTGGCCCGGCATGGCGCTGGCCGCACTGGGCATCCTGCTGGTCACCCGCAAATCGGGCAAGACGCAAGACGAGCGACAGCGCCAAGTAGAATGAGCGCCTTTCCGCCCTCGCGCCCTCGCCCATGAACGCCGTCGTCACCGCCGCCCTGCCGGTCTTTGCGTTGATCCTGACCGGCTGGTTGGCCGCGCGCTGGCGCATTCTGGGCACCCACGCGACCGACGCGCTGAACCGCTACGTGGTGTACCTGTCCTTGCCCGCGCTGCTGTTCCGCGCGATGACGCAGGTGGATCTGGCGCACATGGCGCACTGGGGATTCGTCGGCGCGTTCGCCGGCGGCATCGCCGTCACGTTCCTCGTGTCGTTCCTGCCGCGCAAGCGCGGACCGCAGACGCTGACCGACCGCAGCATCGAGGGCCTGGCGGCTTCCTACGCCAACGCCGGCTACATGGGCATTCCGCTGTGTCTGGCGTTGCTGGGCGCCGACAGCCTGACACCCGCCACCTTCACCACCTTGCTGACCGCCAGCGTCCTGTTCGGATTTGCCATCGCGCTGATCGAGTTCGACCGCCAGCAGACGCCCAATTTGCCCGCGACGCTGCTCAAGGTGGGCCGCGCACTGGTGCGCAACCCGCTGCTCGCCGCCCCCGTGCTGGGACTGGCCTGGGCCGCCACGGGCGTGGCGCTGCCCGAAGGCGTCGACCGCTATGTGGCCTTGCTGGGTGCGTCGGCCAGTCCGTGCGCGCTGGTGACCATCGGCCTCTTCCTGGCGCAGACCGAAACCGCCAGTTCCGGACCCGGCGTCCTGCGCCTGGTGCTGGGCAAGCTGCTGCTGCAGCCGGCGGCAACTGCGGTGCTGGCGTTCTACGTATTCTCGATGCCGCCGCTGTGGGCGTGGACTGCCGTGCTGATGAGCGCGCTGCCCATCGGCACCGGCCCCTTCATGTTGGCGAAGATGTACGGGCGCGATGCGCGCGTCACGTCGCGCGCCATCCTCGTCAGTACCGTGGCGTCGGTGCTGACGGTCAGCCTGCTTGTCGCGTGGATCAGCGCGCATCCCGTCTCATGACCTGCAGCGTCTTATATAACTTGCGGTTATCGTTAAAGCACGATTCCTTCGTTTGAGAAATTTAACGCCAGAACTAGACTGGCGGCTATTCCCACGGGTGCGACCACGCACCCGTTTGCATTTACGTCTTCTCCTCGGGATTTCCATGAGCGCCAACGCTTCCTCCCTGCCCCTGTCCCCGGCCCTGCCGCCCATCCAGATCAACCGCAAGCCGCTGTGGATCGCGCTGCTGCTGGTGCTGGCCGGCGCGCTGTATCTCAACCAGACCGTCAGTTGGCGTCAAGGCGCGCTGTGGGTGATCGGCGCGCTGCTCGGCGTCACGCTTTACCACGCCTCGTTCGGCTTCACGCAGGCCTGGCGCGTGTTCGTGTCGGACCGCCGCGGCGCGGGCCTGCGCGCGCAGATGCTGATGTTGGCCGCGGGCGTGCTGCTGTTCTTCCCGTTCCTGGCTGCGGGCTCGCTGTTCGGCCAGCCGGTCACCGGCTTCGTATCGCCCCCGGGCGTGTCGGTCGTGCTGGGCGCATTCCTGTTCGGCATCGGCATGCAGCTGGGCGGCGGATGCGCGTCCGGCACGCTCTTCGCGGTGGGCGGGGGCAACACGCGCATGGTGGTGACGCTGCTGTTCTTCATCGTGGGTTCGGTCATCGCCACCGCCAACTTCGGCTGGTGGTCCAGCCTGCCGGCGCTGGCGCCCACCTCGCTCATCAAGGCGTGGGGCCTGGCGCCCGCCATCATCGCCAACCTGGCCGTCTTTGCCCTGATCGCCTGGATCGCCACCGTGCTGGAAAAACGCCGCCACGGCCACGTGATTTCCTTCGCGTCGCGCACGGCGCGCCCGGCCTCGCTGCTGCAGGGCCCGTGGCCGCTCATCTGGGGCGGCGTGGCGCTGGTCGTGCTGAACTTCGCGACGTTGGCGCTGGCCGGCCGTCCGTGGGGCATCACCTCGGCCTTCGCATTGTGGGGCGCCAAGGCGCTGGACGCGGCGGGCGGCGACGTCGCCACCTGGGCCTACTGGGCCAAGCAGCCGTCACTGGCCGCGCCGCTGCGCCAGGATGTCACCACCGTCATGGACATTGGCCTCATGCTCGGCGCACTGGCCGCCGCCAGCGCGGCCGGCAAGTTCGCGCCCGTCTGGAAGGTGCCCGCGCGCTCGCTCGCCGGCGCGGTGATCGGCGGCCTGCTGCTCGGCTATGGCGCGCGCCTGGCCTTCGGCTGCAACATCGGCGCCTACTTCAGCGGCATCCTGTCGGGCAGCCTGCATGCCTGGCTGTGGCTGCCTGCCGCGTTTGCCGGCAGCGCGCTGGGTGTGCACCTGCGTCCGCTGTTCGGCCTGGCCGTCGAGAAGACGCCCCCGGCGTCCAGTTGCTGAGAAACTGTGTTCCAGCAATGGCCTCCTGATGCAGGGGGCCATTTTTTTGCCTCGCTGTAAAGCCAGCAGCCATGCGGGTTACGGCCTGCGGCACACATGCGCGAGGCCCGCGCCAGCGCAGGCGCGCACCGCGCGCCATTCATCCGCCAGACGGCTGCCCTGGTGTATGGTGGCTCCATTCCGAGATACGGAGATGGACATGAAATGGATAGCCGGCCGCTTCACGGCCTTTTTCCTGACATTGGCCGGCGCGGCGATCACCGCGGTCCTGGCCGTCACCGCGTCCTTGTGGTGGCTTGCCGCCGCTGTGCCGTTGGCGCTGCTGGGCGCGCTGGGCGTGTACGACCTGATTCAGCCGCGCCACGCCATCCGCCGCAATTATCCGGTGCTGGGCAACCTGCGCTTTCTGTTCGAATTCATCCGCCCCGAGATCCGCCAGTATTTCCTGGAGGACGACACGCAGGCCTCGCCCTTCTCGCGCGCGCAGCGTTCCATCGTGTACCAACGCGCCAAGCGCGAGATCGACAAGCGTCCCTTCGGCACCCAGGAAGATGTCTACGGCGACCGCTACGAATGGATCAACCATTCCATGTCGCCCTCGCACATCAACGACACCGACTTTCGCGTGACCGTCGGCGGGCCCGATTGCACGCAGCCCTATTCCATGTCGGTGTTCAACGTGTCGGCCATGAGCTTCGGTGCGCTGTCGGCCAACGCGGTGCTGGCCCTGAACGAAGGCGCGCGGCAAGGCGACTTCGCGCACGACACGGGCGAAGGCGGCATCAGCCGCTACCATCGCCAGCCGGGCGGCAGCCTGGTGTGGAACATCGGCTCGGGTTACTTCGGCTGCCGCGACGAGCACGGCGCCTTTTCCGAAGAGGCCTTCGTGCGCAACGCCTGTACGCCGCAGGTCAAGATGATCGAGATCAAGCTGTCTCAAGGCGCCAAGCCGGGCCACGGCGGCATCCTGCCCGCGGGCAAGGTGACGATCGAGATCGCCGAAGCGCGCGGCGTCGCGCCCTGGCAGGACTGCAACTCGCCGGCCAGCCATTCCGCGTTCGACAGCCCCATCGGCCTCATGAAATTCGTGGCGCGCCTGCGCGAGCTCTCGGGCGGCAAGCCGGTCGGCTTCAAGTTCTGCGTGGGGCATCCGTGGGAATGGTTCGCCATCGTCAAGGCCATGCTGGAAACGGGCATCACGCCGGACTTCATCGTGGTGGACGGCGCGGAAGGCGGCACGGGCGCGGCGCCCGTCGAATTCGTGGATCACGTGGGCACGCCGCTGCGCGAGGCGCTGCGGCTGGTGCACAACACGCTCATCGGCGTGAACCTGCGCGACCGCATCAAGCTGGGCGCGTCGGGCAAGATCATCACCGCTTTCGACATGGCGCGCGTGATGGCGATGGGCGCCGACTGGTGCAACGCTGCGCGCGGCTTCATGTTCGCCATCGGCTGCATCCAGGCGCAGGCCTGCCACACCGGCAAGTGCCCCACCGGCGTCACCACGCAGGATCCGCTGCGGCAACGCGCGCTGGTCGTGCCGGACAAGGCGCAGCGCGTGGCGAACTTCCACAAGAACACGCTGCACGCGCTCGCCGAACTGCTGGCCGCGGCGGGGCTGACCCACCCTGGCCAGTTGCGTCCGCACCATATCGCGCGCCGCATCTCGCCCAGCGAAATCCGCCTCTTGTCCGCGCTGTTCCCGGAGCTGGCGCCCGGCGAACTGCTGCGCGGCGAGTTCCGGCATCAGGTCTTTCGCGCGGGCTGGGCGATGGCGCAGGCACAGTCGTTCCAGCCCACGCACGACATCACCACGGCGCTCGCGCGGGAACATGCTGCTCAGGCCGCCGCGGCCGGCAATTCCTGATCGTCCGCCGCGTCCGCTACAGCCAGCGCTCGAACATGCGCGAGAACGACTCCATGAAGCGGTCGTCCAGGCCGCGTTTCTTCCAGGCCTCGGGCGTGACCTGCACGGCATCGGCCACGTCGCGCTGAAAGAGCGTCTCCATCTCGGCCGCAAACTCCGGCCCCAGCACCACCGCGTTGATCTCGTAGTTCAGCGCAAAACTTCGCCAATCCAGGTTGCTGGACCCAACGGTCGACCAGACGCCGTCGACCACCGCCGTCTTCGCATGCAGCAGCGCGTCGCGCCGTTCGTAGATCTTCACACCGGCGCGCAGCAGATCGGTGTAATGCGACCGTCCCGCGTGGAACACCAGCGACGAATCGCTGAAGCCCGGCAGCACCAGCACCACGTCCACGCCCCGCCTGGCCGCGGACTGCAGCACCTCGATGAACGCAGGATCGGGCACGAAATACGCCATCGTGATGTGGATGGATTTCTGCGCGCTTTCGAACGCGGACATCAGCGTCAGGTAGACCGTGTAGCCGTCGCTGCGGTCGGGCTGGTTGGCCAGGATGCGGACCGTGGTGTTGCCGACGGGCGGCGCGACCTGCGAATCACCGCCCTTGATCGGCTCCTTCGCCTGCGACGCCCAGCCGGCCTGCAGCACCTGCTCCAGCTCAGCCACCGCCGGGCCTTCGATGCGCAGATGCGTGTCGCGCCAGGGAGCGGAATCGGCGTCTTCCGGCGGGTCGCCGGCTTTATCGCCGGAACCGCCGCCCGAACCACCACCAGAACCGCCGCCAGAGCCCGAACCCGAGCCGCTCCCGCCGGAGAACGACGACGACTCGTACACGCTGCTGACGTTGATGCCGCCCAGGTAGCCCACCTTGCCGTCGACGACCAGCACCTTGCGGTGGTTGCGCTGGTTAGGCGACCAGCCAGCGCGGGCGTTGACCGGATTGACGGGATTGAAGACCGCCACCTGGACGCCCGCGTCGCGCATGCGCTGGAACAGCGCATCAGGCGTCTTGATCGTGCCGACCGCGTCCACCATCAACGACACCTCGGCGCCCCGGTTGCGCGCCGCGATCAGCGCTTCGGCAAAACGCTGGCCTTCGGCATCATCCTCGAAGATGTAAGTTTCCATGTGGACGTAGCGGCGAGCCTGCCCGATGGACTGGAGCATCGCCTTGTACGTGCTGGGACCGTCGGTCAGCAGACGCACGCGATTGCCCTTGACCAGCGGCGCGCCGCTGACTGCCTGCTCCACCGCCAGGTGCCGGGCAAGGAAATCGTCCTTGGGTGTCTGAGGGTCCGCTGCAATGCCTTGCCCGCGACGGTAACTGTCCTGCGCCGCATCCGCGGACAGGCCGGCCTGCGCGGCGCGCGCGTGCCGCTCCTGCGCGTCCGGGACGCTGGCGCAGGCGGCGAGCACGGACGCAACGCACGCAAACAGGACGGCGCGCGCCCATCGGCGCGCGTCAGCCGTCAGTTCCTGCCAGGCATCGCGCGGCCCACCCCGGCTCAGGGCCGGTAATGGGCTCATGATGCGCCTCTAGCGTCGGTTGCCCGCCACGAAGATGCAGCCGAGCACGGCGCCCACCAGCGCCGCCACGCCGACCGACTTCCACGCATTCTCATGCACGTATTCGTCTGCGTAAGCCGTGGCCCGGCGTGCCCGTTCCCGAGCCACGCCTTCCCACCCGCCTGCCGATTCGCGCGCATCCGCAAGCTGACGCTTCAGGCGCGCGCGCGCCGATTCGATTTCGGAGCCCGTATACGACGCGGTCGAACGCAAGAGGTCTTCCGTCCCGGCGAGCAGCTCGTGGAAGCTGTCATTGACGCGTTCACGATGCAAAGCCATTTCAGCGCGCTGGTGCTTTCGATTCATGGTTAGCTCCTTGTATTTTTGGACCGTCCCGGCCAACGCAACCGTTGCCTGATGCAACGCAGCATCGCCAGGGCCGCGGGACACATCGACCCGCATGGCCGAAGCCCCATTGTCCATAGCTATGGCCCCGACTGCCCGAGCTTTCGCAACCAGCCGTAAACCGATATTTCAGCGGAGCGAAACTTGCTGATGGCAACGTCTGACGCCGGATGCGGATCAGCAGGCACATCTTGTCGCGCCCGGCCAAACGCGTTTTCGATTTCGTAAAAGTCCATTGCATTCAGAGGCTTGGCGCTTGACACGCAAACCCCCTCAGCCGCCACAATAGGCCTTCTCAATGCGCTTCAACCGCCCCAAAAAGGAACTGAACGCATGGTTTCCCCTTCCGCACTCCTTGCCGCCGTTTCTCCTGAATTCGTCGCGCAAGAACCGCAGCATCAAAGCGCCGAGCAGATCGAATTGCACGATGGGTTGCTGGACAGCTCCGCCCACATCGACCCAAAGTTTCTGTACGACGCGCTGGGCTCATCGCTCTTCACGGCCATCACGCAGTTGCCCGAGTACTACCCGACGCGCTGTGAGGACGAAATCTTCCAGCGTCACGGCGCGGACATCGCCCGCCACGTCGGTCCGATACAGGCCATGGTGGACCTGGGCGCCGGCGACTGCGTCAAGGCCGAGCGGCTTTTCGCCAGTCTGCGGCCCAGCCACTACGTGCCGGTCGACATCTCGGCCGACTATCTGCAGGCGGCCGTGCGCCGGCTGAAGCTGTCCTACCCCGACATGCGGATCACGGCAGTAGGACAGGATTTCTCGCATGAACTTGCGTTGCCCGACGACATACCGACAGCGCAGCGCCTTTTCTTCTATCCAGGCTCCAGCATCGGCAATCTGGGACCCGACAACGCGTACGCCATGCTGCGGCGGATCCGAGAATCGTGTTCTGGCGGCGGCCTGCTGATCGGCGTCGACCGCGTCAAGCCCCGAAGCGTGCTGGAACCCGCGTACGACGACGCGCTGCACCTGACCGCCGCGTTCAACCTGAATCTGCTGCGCCACGTAAACGCGGTGCTCGGCAGCGATTTCAATGTCGACGACTGGCGCCATGTGGCCATCTTCAACAGCGAACGTTCGCGGGTCGAAATGCACCTGGAAGCGCAGCGTGCACTGCGCGTCGCCTGGCCCGGCGGTTATCGCGACTTCAAGCGCGGCGAGCGCATCCATACGGAAAACTCGTACAAGTTCACGCCACAGGCCTTCAGCGACCTGCTTCATCGCGCCGGCTTTCGCGATGTCGCGCACTGGTCGGATGCCCGCGACTGGTTTTCTGTTTTCAGCGCCCGCGCCTGACGCGGGACCACCCACGACGCCCCCCGGAGGATCGCCATGGACCCCGCATGCCTGCTGACCCATCCCGCCATCGCGCCCTATGCCAGCGGACAGGCCGGACAGCACGACCGCTACGACGCCGTACGCTCGACCACCGCCGCGCTCGCCGCGCCGCTGAGCCCCGAAGACTGCCAGGTGCAATCCATGCCCGATTGCAGCCCCGTGAAATGGCATCTGGCCCACACCACCTGGTTCTTCGAAACGTTCCTGCTGGCGCGCTTCGACACATCGACGCCGCCCTTCCATCCGCAATACCGGATGCTGTTCAACTCCTACTACAACGCTGTCGGCGCGAAACATCCGCGGCCGCAGCGCGGCCTTTTGTCGCGCCCGCCGCTGGCTGAGGTGCTGCGGTACCGCCAATACGTCGACGAAGCGATGCACGCGCTGATTTCACGGCTGGGCGGCAACGATGCCGACTTCGACGCATTGCTAGAGCTTGGCCTGAACCACGAGCAGCAGCACCAGGAACTGATCCTGACCGATCTGAAGCACATGCTGTCGGCCAATCCGCTCAGGCCCGCGTACGTGGCGCCCGGCCAACCGGCGCTGCCGCCCGCCACGGACGCGGGGTGGACCCGCTACGAAGGCGGCATCACACGCATCGGCCACGACGGACGCGGGTTTGCCTTCGACAACGAAGGCCCGGCTCACGACGTCTTGCTGACGCCCTACTCCCTGTCCGATCGCCTCGTGACCCAGCGCGAATTCCTGGCATTCATCCAGGACGGCGGGTACGAGCGGCCCGAACTATGGCTGTCGATGGGATGGGACATGGTGTGCGCGCAAGGCTGGCGCGCGCCGCTCTATTGGGAAAGCGACGACGACGACTGGCACGTCTTCACGTTGCGCGGCATGCAGCCCCTGGAATTGGAGGCGCCCGTCACCCACGTCAGCTATTTCGAGGCCGATGCCTACGCGCGCTGGGCTGGCGCGCGGCTCCCGCGAGAAGCCGAGTGGGAGCACGCCGCCCGCCAGCTTTCGGAAGACACCTACTCGGCCCGCGCGAACCTGCTGGAAAACGGCCACCTGGACTCCCGCCCCGCCCCCGGACGCAACGGCCAGGGCGGTCCCGTCCAACTGTTTGGCGACGCGTGGGAATGGACGTCGAGCGGCTATGACGCCTACCCCGGCTTCAAGCCCAGCGCCGGCGCCGTTGGCGAGTACAACGGCAAATTCATGTGCAATCAGTACGTGCTGCGAGGCGGCTCCTGCGCCACCCCGCGCGATCACATCCGGCCAAGCTACCGGAACTTCTTTCCGCCCGAGGCGCGGTGGCAGTTTTCGGGCATCCGGCTGGCTCGGGATGATTGAGGGGATTTTTGCGCCCGTCCACTTGCACTCCGAAAAAACTTCGTGCTAGAATTTCGTTCTTCGTTGAGCAGCAATTGCAACGCAAACTGTTCAGCAAAAGGGATGGCGCATTAGCTCAGCCGGTTAGAGCGACGGAATCATAATCCGCAGGTCCCCTGTTCGAATCAGGGATGCGCCACCAAAGAATTCTAAAGGCCCGCACATCGTGCGGGCCTTTTTCATTGCCGCGCATGCAACGTTGCATGCAGTGGCTGCGACTCACTTCACTCCCTTCGCGCTTTAAATCCATCTCGCCGAACAGGCAGCAGATGCCAACCGACTACGCCAGGAATGTATCCCAAAGGCTACACAATACTTGACGTATCGTATCCACATGGATACAGTTGTTTATCCGCGACCGGCCAGGAGGGGTGGAATGATGATAGGCGCCAGGAATGAAAGAACTGGAAAGCACCGAAGACTATGACAAGTTCGAAGCAGATTTGAAGGATCTGCGGGCTCGGGCGAAAATTCAGGCGCGCATTCAACGACTGCGTGCCGGCAATCCAGGAGACCACCGAAACCTTGAAAAAGGCGTATCGGAACTTCGGGTTGATGTCGGTCCAGGATATAGGGTCTATTACACGCAGCGGCAGGACGGAACGCTTGTAATCCTTCTTGCAGGGGGCAGCAAGTCATCGCAACAGACTGACATTGCAAGCGCTTACCGATTGGCCTCGAGCCTTTAATCTCTTGCCTTTGAACGAAGATGAGGCGTGATTGCATCGGCAGTAAACACGCTTGGAAATTAGGCTCCACACGCATAGGAGCAGAAACATGGCAAAGCTTCAAACAAAAAAATACGACATCGCAGAGCGGCTTCGTACAGCCGAGGAAATGGCGCTTTATCTGGACGCCTGCATCGAGGAAAGTGATGGCGATGCCGCGTTCATTGCAAAAGCACTCGGAGATATCGCTCGTGCGCAAGGTATGACGAAGATCGCCAAGGACACAGGCATGTCGCGCGAAAGCCTGTATAAGGCGCTTTCCGGAGAGCGCTCTCCCGACTTCGCCACGATTCTCAAGGTCATGGGAGCGTTGGGAATTTCTTTCCGGGCAGCCGCCACCCCTCGACCGAATGCTGACACCGCTGCGTTTGGCAACATCGCCTGCCCTGGATAAGTCCTCGTCGACGCGCGCTTGTGTCTAGCGCGCATTTCAAAGCAGCTCAGGCAACGGACTCATAATCCGTCGGTGGTGACGAGCTCAAACGAAAGACGTGGCGTCAAACAAAGGAAAAAGGCCCGCACACTGTACGGGCCTTCCTTCATTCGGACTGCGTACATCTCAACCCATCAAGTCCGATACACCGTATCGCGCCGACGCCCACCCCACGTCGCAGCCAGACTCGCCACGAACGCGCCAATCAGCATCGACGCAAAGCCCCACAGCGCAAACGCCGCAGCGGCCTTGCGCGCCGCGTCCGCGGCTTCCTTGGCCTTCACCTTGGCTTCTTCCGCGGTCTTCTTGGCGTTCTGGATCGCCTCGTCGACGCGGCGTTGCGCCACGGCGGGTTCGACGCCGGCCTGCGCGGCCACGACCTTCACCACGTAGTCGCGATCAGCGGGCGTCATGTCGCCGCGCGTGATGCTCATGGCGACGATGCGGCCGACTTCTGCACGGGCCGCTTCAGGGTCGGTGTTGGCTTCAGGACGTTCCGAGCGCATCAGGGTGTCGGTGAGATAGTCGGTGGCGCGTTCCATGCCGCCGCCGCTGCTCGCACCCGCCGCGCCAGCCGTCGCCGCTGCGGTCGCCGCGGTGCCGGCAGTGGCCGCCACCGACGCGCCAGCCTTGGCCGCGCCCGATGCCATGGATGCGAGCGCCGATCCCAGCAGCGCAGCGCTGACCACGGCGCTCAGCGCCCAGACCAGAAAGCCATGCGCCGTATCGCGGAAATAGACCTCATCCGAGTGCACGTCGACCCATTTGGTCCGCAGGCGTCCGGCGACATAGCCGCCGATGCCGTACGAGATGATCTGCGTGATCAACATCCAGACGATGATGCCGATACCGATGGCCGGGGCCGACATGCCCTCGTCGCCCCACGGCGATACGGACAGGAAACCCAGGCCGGTGCCACCAGCAAACAACGCGAGCGAGAGCGCGGCGGCAATCACCGCGCCGGCGAAGACCGCCGCCCACGACACGGCCGAAATGGCGGACTCACGTGGAGGCACGCCATCGGCATAGGGTTGGCTCAATGAAGACGTATTTTGCATGATCGATCCTTGTCCAGAGTCTTACGCATCCGCGCTGACGCGGGTGCCAAAGCGGGAATGACGAACCGGCCTTCAGTGCCAGAACAGCGCCAGCAGAATGATGATGGGAATGGGCACGCCAAGCAGCCACAACAGGATGGAGCGCATGGAAACCTCCTTGCTTCGATGAATGGATCTGGATTGAAGTGACGCCGGCCGCAATCAGGCCAGGTCGATGGTGCCCGGGGCGCGGGGATCCGGCGCGGGCGGCGTGGGGTCGATGACGTCGGGATTGTCGGTGGGACGACCCGGGTCCGGACGCGGATCGTCCGCAGGGGCATTGCCCGGGAGCGCCGGATCGTCGGGCGTAAGATCGTCCGGCTGACCGGGTTCTCGATGCGGGATCTGGGACATGATTGCCTCTCCTCAAGCAGCGCACGACGCGCTTCGGTTGAGCATCAGCAAATGGCGTGCCTGGGGACCTTCAGGGGTTCAGTGCCATCGAGGAAAGCGCAACAGCCGTCAGTTCTTGCGCTTGCCGCCGGACACAGCAGTCTCACGTTCGGGGGCCTCGCCAGCCAGAAAAGCAACAACGGCGGCCTTGCCGGCGGTGGAGGCTTCATCCTGGCTGGCGTATCGCTTTTCCGAATAATTGGTGCTGCGCACATTCCCGGATTGGGGATCAAGCAAGGTGATGATCCAGGCAAATTCGCCAGGCGAAAGCTGGCGGACCTGCAGGGTGGCGCGCGTGCCGGGGCGGAGTTCTTGCGGCATCTGGCGGCCTCTTCGGTGTTTCGATGACGCCATCGTAGCGCAATCGCGCCAAGCCGCCGCCCCCGGACACAACGGCTGGAAAATGCTGCGCCCGCACACCGATTTCATGCTGCAGCGTGCGCGGCTAATACGCCACAAAGCCGACAACCGACAAGGAAAACCCTAGGGTGCAGTCCTGCAATACAGGCGCACAATCGTCTCAAACATCAAGACCGCTCAGCGGCGCCGAATCCCCTAAATAAGGCGAGGACGGAGACAACATGACTTACGTAGCAGTTTTCATGAGCTGTTTGATGGTTATGGGTATCGTCGCGTTGGTGATTCAAACGATACGAAGCGCGGGGCCCGAACCCTGGCTGAAGATATCGGCGGCGATAGTGAGTTCCACCTTTGCATCGCTGATGCTGGTCCCGTTGGGGTTCGCCGTTGCCCTGACAATGCTCGTCGACTAGTCCTCCCCCACCGAAGGCCAGGCCCGGACTATCCGTTACGGGCCGGTCTGCCGCGGGTTGCCGCCCAACACAACAATGAACCGGCGGTGACCATCGCCACGCCCTGCCAGAACGACAGGGTGAGCGGCGTCGCCAACCAGAGCGCGGCAAAAAAGGTGGAGAAGACCGGCGTGAAGTACGACGCGGTGGCCAGCAAGGTCAGGTTGCCTCGCAGTATCCCCACGTTCCAGAATGCGTAGCCGCTGGCCATTGCGCCGCCGGCCACGCATAGCTCGATCGTGGCTGGCGTCGTGAACGCAAGCGCGGGTTCCGCACTGATCGCATACTTGATCCACAGGACAGCGGCGGTCAGCACGAAAAACAGCGCGACGCCGTTCTTGCCGTCGGCAAAGCGCTTGGTCACGTTGCAATACACGGCCCAGATGATGGCGCCGCTGAAAGCCAATCCATAACTGAGAGGATTGCTCGACACATTGGCGACGGTGCGTTCATACGACAGCCCGCCTGCTCCGCCCACGACCCACACGATGCCGCAAACCGACAACAAGATGCCCGGCGCTACCCAGACGCTTGCCCGCTGCCCGTTGATGATCATGGCAAACACCACCGTCAGGCACGGCCACAGGTAGTTGACGATGCCCAACTCGATGGCTTGCCCGCGATCGGCTGCGAATCCCAGCGACAGCGACAGGCAGATCTCATAAGCGACGAACAGCAGGCTGCCCACGATGAGATACGACCGGGGAAACGTGCGCAGCTTCGGGAATCCCAGCAGCAACACCAGCAAGATGGAACCCACTGTATAGATGAGCGCGGCGCCGCCGATCGGGCCAAAGTTTTCACTGACGCCACGAATCAGGCCGACAACCGTGCCCCACAGCAGGATCGCCAGCAAACCGAGGGAAGTGGCCGCATTCCGGCCAGGATTCAATTGCATTACCGTTTCCGATTGCGCGCCGTGCCTATGCAAGAACTGGGCTGGCCCGGCACCAAGGCGGCAAGTTTAGCGAAAACCGAACGGAGAAATCGCGGCATGGCTATTTCCACACGCAGGTTGAGCGACGTGCTGGCAAGCACGAATTCGGGGCGGCTTTACCGCATAGAAGTGTTCTTGCGGACGGAGGATGCGGGGGCTGATGCGGTGCCGCGCGCCGGCTTGCGCTACATATTCAGAACGTCCGAAGGCGATTCCGTCATCGCCCTGGACGACAAGCGCTATCGACTGGGATCAGGCGAAGTCGTGACGGCGCTCACGCCTCGCCAAGGCACGTAACGCGCCCGGCCTGGCGGCGGATTCACTGGTCCAGCGCCACCCGCCGCTTGCCCAGGCCCTTGGCCCGATACAACGCGACATCGGCGCGCTCGAGCAATTGCAGCATGGTGGCGCCCGACTGGGGATACACCGCGATCCCGATGCTCGCCGACACCGCGACGCGAACGTTGGGATACGGCAGCGACAGGCTCTCGACCAGCGCCTCGGCCACCAGCCGCGCGTCCTCCTGATTGGCGCCCAGCAGCAGTACCGCGAACTCGTCGCCGCCCAGCCGTGCCGCCACATCGGAAACCCGGATGGCGCTGGCCATGCGATCGGCAGCCTCTTTGAGCACCGTGTCGCCCGCGGCGTGGCCGTGCATGTCGTTGACGGCCTTGAAGCCATCCAGGTCGATCGCCAGGATCGAGAACGAATCGCCGCTACGCTGCGCGACCGCCAGCTCGCGCAGCACGAGCTCGCCGAACAGCACCCGGTTGCACAAGCCGGTCAGCGGATCGTAGTGCGCCAGGTGCTGCGCGCGCGCCAGCATGCGCGATGCCTGCAGCATCGCGGCCCCGACCTCCTGGGCTTCCTTGATGCGCGTGGCCGGCAGCTCCACGGTGCGGCCCTCGCCCAGCGCCAGCGCTGGCGCCACCAGCCCCTGCACGGCCGACGTCAGCCGGCTCGCCAGCCTGATGGCCAGCCACAACCCCAGGCCGAATGCGAACAACGTGCCCATGCCGATCCACGCAATGGAGCGGTAGAGGTCCGTGGTCAGCAACTGCATCGGTGCGCCTGCGGCAACCGTCCAGCCCGATAGCGCCGACCGGCTGAACGCGGTGTAGACCGGTGTGCCTTCCTTGGTGATCGTTTCCAGCGATCCTTCGCCTTCCTGCTGGACAGCGCGGGCCAGCGCCGGCACCGCCTTCTGGCCGACGAATTTCGACGTGTCGCGGGTGCGGGCGACGATGGTTCCGGAGTCGTCCAGCACCGCGGCCACCCAGCCCTCCGGTAAGGCGCGGCGGCCCAACACGTTGCCGATGCGCTCGGGCGACAGCCCCACGTTCAGGCTGTAGACCACCTCCCCGCCTCGCACCACCGGCACGCCCAGCGCGATGGTGGGATCCTTGTTCAGACCGCTGGCGAACAGACCCGTCAGCACCGGCATGCGCGACTGGAAGACGCGAAGCAACTGATCAGGTGCACCCGTGGACGGCAACGCCGTGCCATACGGCACCTGCGTGTTGATGATCTGGCGCCCTTCCTTGTTGGTCAGGACGTAGCTGTCGACGATCTGGAATCGCACGGACTCGCGTGCGCGCCGATGGAAGCCGGCGAGGTCTCCTTCGACCAGGTCCGGAGACGAAGCCAGCATCTGCAATCCGGCTTCAACGCCCGTGAGCTCGCGATCGAGAATTGCCGTGAGATTGCGCGCCAGAAAGATCGTGTCGCGAAAGATGCGTTCCTTCTGGATGACGTAGCTTTCGTATACCGCGACCGTCGCCACGATGAGCGCAGGGGTGATACAGGCAAAGACGAGGGCCAGCAGGCCCGTGCGCATGGAGTAGCGGCGCGTCCGGCGCCGGCGCACGCCCGCGAGCGTTTCGCCGTCAGCCATGGCGCGCCTCGCCATTCAAGATCCGCATCGCGCGGACGTTCGACCAAAACAACACCCGTGGGCTCATGCGCCTCCCGATACGCCCTCCCGGCACCCCCGCCGGGCCTGGATGGAAACCCAAAGATTATTGCAGAACGCCCCCGCTGCCGACCCTTGGCAGCCTATTTCTCTTCCAGATCCGGCGTGCCGGCAAATTGGCTCTTGAGCAGCGTCAGCGCGCCTTTCTCGGCCAGCGCCTCGTTGGGGAACACGTGCTTGGTGTCTTCCAGGATGGGAAAGCCGAAGATGCGCACGCGGGTGTGGTACCCGTCAGGCGTTTCGGCAAATTCGATGTCAAAGTTGCGTTCTTCGATCCAGCCCGACCGATGCAGTTTCCATTCCATATCCAACGCGCTCCTGTTTGGCGAAGTTGACACGAAAGGCCGGCCGCGATGACCGGCGCTGCTACACCATACACCCGGCCGGGCGCGCATGGGCGCCCGGCGCGCTCAATCGTCGTGGGGTTGCCGGTCCCGGGCCAGCGCTGCCTGCGTACCCGCAGCAGCGCCGCCGGCCGCCGGCGGCGTGCCGGCGACGGGGTTGCCCGGTAGCGGCGCGCTCGCTGCGGGCACAACAGTGGGATCACTTGCCGCGGGCGAGAACAGATCCCAGCTTGCCATGAACAACGCCGCAATCAGCGGACCGATCACAAAACCGTTCAGGCCGAACAACGCCATGCCGCCCAACGTGGAGATCAGGATCACGTAGTCGGGCATCTTCGTGTCCTTGCCCACGAGAATGGGCCGCAGCACGTTGTCGACCATGCCGATGACCAACACGCCGAACGCGATAAGCACCGCGCCCTTGACCACGTCGCCCGTCAGCAGGAAGTACACGGCCACCGGCGCCCAGATCAGCCCCGCGCCGATCGCCGGGAGCAGCGACAGGAACGCCATGATCACGCCCCACAGCAGCGCGCCCTGGATCGACAGGATGGAAAAGATGATGCCGCCCAGCGCGCCCTGCGCCGCCGCCACCGCGACGTTGCCCTTGACGGTGGCGCGCACCACGGTCGTGAACTTGCGGAACAGATGCTGCTTGTGCATGTCGCTCAGCGGCACCGCGCGCCGCAGCCGTGCCGACAGCTGCGGTCCGTCGCGAAGCAGGAAGAACAGCAGGTACAGCATGATGCCGAAGCTGACCACGAACTGGAACGTGTCCTGTCCAATGTTCAACGCCTGCGTCGCCAGGAACTGGCTCGCCTGCATGGCGCCGGCGCTCAGCTTGTCCTGCAGGCTGGGGATGTCGGCCAGGTCGAAGCGCGCCAGCAGCGCATGCACCGACGGCGGCAAGGCGTCCATGGCCTGCTGGAAGTACGCGCCAAAGTTGATCTGGCCGGACTTGATGCTTTGATAGAGGCTCGCGCCTTCGCTCACCAGCGACCCGCTGATCACGACGAGCGGAAGAATCACCAGCAGCAGCACCAGCAGCAGCGTGATCAGCGCGGCCAGATTGCGCCGGCCGCCGATGCGCGCCACCAGGCGCCGCTGCAAGGGAGCGAAAAGGATGGCAAGAATGGTGCCCCAGAACACGGCCCCATAGAAAGGCCACAACAGCCAGCCGAACGCGATGGTGACCACCACGAGCAAAAGCACGAAGGTTCTGTAATGCACGCCTGAAGATTCGCTCATAGTCCGTCCACGCCACGGCATGCGCCGCAAGAGCCGCATTGTACAAAGCGCCGCCGGGCGGCGCTCGGATCGCGAAGGGGCTGCCGAACCGCTATGGCGCCGCTGTACCCGCGCTGGCCGCCTGCAGCAGCGTGGCGCGCGCGGCCTCCAGCCCGTCGGACTGCGCATTCAGGGCTTGCAGCCGCAGGTTCAGTTCCTGTTGCAACGTGGGTTTTGCCACCTTGGTTTGCCCGTCCTCGAAGCGCACGTCCGCGGCGTTGGCCGCCACGAAGTCCGCGATGGCCAGCGCGTCGCGGGCGACCGAGTCCATCCGGGCCGCGGCTTGCATCATGTCGGCGGCAGGCGCAGTCACCGCCTCGTCGTAGACGCCGTCATACACGGGCGCGAGGTCCGCGGGCAACGCCAGGTCCGCACGCGCCTTGTCGGCCTTGCTTCGCGCGGCCTGGACCTGCGCGGCGCTGTCGGCCAGCGTCTTGCGAGCCGCCTGCAGGCCGGCCTTGCGCTCCACGATGTCGCTTACTGACCGGATCGTCTCCACGGACAGGACCTCGCGCAGCGGCGCGGCGGCCTTGGCCATGGCGTCCTGGAAGTCCGTCATCAACTCGTACGCGTCGTCGTAGCCGCCGATCGCTTCTTTTTCCGGCTTGCTCAAGAGGCCAATCGGCACGAGCGTCACGTTGTTCATGCGAACCTGCAAAAGCTGTATGAAGGCGGCGCGCTCCTGCGGCTCTTTGTTGACGCATGCCGCCAGCGAAAGCATCGAGACCACCGCCATGCCTGTCACCCACGCACGGACCAAATTCATGCGCATCCTTTTGCACTCCGATTCTGCAGATTACGGAAAGATTATCCGGTAGCGCCGACCCTGGGTCCGGAAGGGGCGAAATTTGTTGCCATCGAAGCGAGTTGACACAGGGCGGCCGGTGTCCGTGCCCACAGCGCCGGCGTCCTCTAAAATCACGGATTCGGCGGCAGGCAGCCGCCCACAACATTGCCTTGGCTGACCACATGACTCAGAACGCTTCCCCCCTGCCCTGGGGTTTCACGCTCCCGGATTGCCGCGGCGCGAACGCATTGCTCCACTTCATGAATGACTTGGCACGGGTGGTCAATCAGTACCTCGGCCACGGCAAGCTATCGGAAGAAGCGCTGGCGGACGCCCAGAAGGCTGTAGACGCGCTGCTGGAACGCTATGTGGAAATTCAGGCCGCGCCCGAGGCCTTCGACGACGAGCGCATCGAACTGGCGCTGGAAACCTTGCCGCAGCCTGATGGCACGACCAGCGCCCAGGTGGCGCTGCGCATGTCGCCGCGCCTGGAGGGCCTCATCATCGAGGCCCAACGCCAGGCCCGCCCCGCGTCGCACTGAGGCGTTTTTGCACGGCCGGATGCCCATCCGGCCGAAAATGCTTGCATAATCGTCCAATTACTAATATTATCGACGATTGGATCTACGCAGTCGGGTCTTCGGACCTAAGTGTTCGCACCTAACTCCGGTACGCCATGTCCGCAGTAAGCGACTGCACCATATAGATCCCCCCGTAAGCTCTGCGTCCTTGCGAAGTACAACGCAAAATACGCAAACCCAGAGCGCCATCGGAAATCACACGCCTTCGCCCTTTCGCCAGTCCGGATCGGCCTGAAGCAGATACACCCACATTACACGTTGCTTTTCCGGAAGCAGCGACGCATGCCGCGGTCCAACCACCGCGAGCGCCAGAGCCAACCCACTCTGTGCGCACCCAGGGCTGCACCAGCACACGCCAACGCGCCTGCGCCCCGCAGCCCGACCGATGCTCTCCAAGACTGGACGAAGGCATCTCAACGCCGGCCCGGCGCGCAAAAAACATGAGAATGCGCAAAAGAACGGCGGCAGCAATGCGTTAGTGTCATGTAACGCCTGTCCAATACATCCGGCGGACAGGCGCGACGCGAATATCCGGCCACGTGCCCGGCATTTGGCCGCCACGCGCACACCATGACAAGACGCAGCTTTTCCAATAACTAGAACCTAAAGAGAACACACAACATGAATACTCGTTTCACCACCACCGACCTGATCCGGCGCCCGGCCCATACCCAGCTCGACGACATGCCCATCCACATCGGCGACATCGTCTACCTGAAGCCGGCAAACGGCCCCGAGATCCGCGCCACGGTCATCTTCAACGCGCCGATCAACGGCACCACCACCTACACCACCGAAGTCGTGCCGTGCGGCGCGCCCGCTTTGAGGACGCCCGCCCAGCGCATCCGGTTCCGCCACGAGCACGTGCATCGCATCGAACCGGTGCGCCGCAACGCTCGCTAAGCAACCCACACCGCCGCGCTTACCCCGCGGCGGTTTGCTTTGTGCGTGATAAATTCCCTGCAACTTCAGCCCGCTGATCTCACCATGCAGAACAATCGTCTCGCGGTCCGCATCTGGGACCTCCCCACCCGGCTCTTTCACTGGGCGCTTGTCGTCTGCATCGTCGGCGCGTTCGTCAGCGTGAAGCTGGGCGGCCTGTATATGGACTGGCACGTGCGCTTCGGCTGTACGGCGCTGGGCCTCATCCTCTTTCGCCTGCTGTGGGGCTTTGCCGGACCGCGCTATGCCCGGTTCGCGCATTTCGTTCGCGGGCCCGGCGCCGTGGCCCGCTATCTGAAGGGCGCGGCAGCCCCCGCCGGCCACAATCCGCTGGGCGCCCTGTCGGTCATGGCGCTGTTGCTGGTCGTGGGCTTTCAGGCGGTCAGCGGCCTGTTCACCACCGACGACATCATGACGCAGGGCCCGCTGTTCGGGCACGTCTCCGAAGCCACGGCCAACGCCATGACGTCCTGGCACAAGCTCAATGAGTGGGTCATCATCGGCCTGGTCGCCCTGCACCTGCTGGCCGTCACCTGGTATGTTGTCGTGCGCCGCAAGCGCCTGGTGCGCGCCATCATCACCGGCAACGTCGATGCCAAGGACGTCCCTGCCGGCACGCCGCCCGCGCAAGACGGCCTGGCCATCTGGTTGCGCGCCCTGTTGCTGGGCGCCTGCGTGACCGGGCTGGTGCTGTGGATACGATCGCTCGAGATCGTGTCCGACATGTCGTTCTCCTGACCGCTCCCCATCAAGAAGCGCAAAAC
This sequence comes from Achromobacter spanius, assembly GCF_002966795.1. Classification (GTDB taxonomy): domain Bacteria; phylum Pseudomonadota; class Gammaproteobacteria; order Burkholderiales; family Burkholderiaceae_B; genus Achromobacter; species Achromobacter spanius_D. Next base: position 1,832,231 of record NZ_CP023270.1, on the reverse strand, counting down.
AAAAAGCCCCGAGATGGGGCTTCTTGCTTGAAACGGCGAAGGGCCGGGATGACGGTCCGGCGCCTTACTTCTTCTTGCGGTAGGAATCGTGACAGGCCTTGCAGCTGGCGCCGACGTCGCCGAACGCCGCGCGCAGCTTGTCCAGGTCGCCTGCGTCGGCGGCTGCCGACAGCTTCACGATGTTGTCCTGGAACGCCTGCTGCTTCTGCTTGAAGCCCGCGGCATCGCTCCAGATTTCCGGACGGGCGTCACCGCCTTCCGTACCCGGACCGAAACCCGCCCACGGCAATGCCGACAGCGTCTTCAACACATCGACGTTGGCCTTGATCTGCGCGGCGTCATAGGGCGCCTGGCCCTTGACTACCGGCGCCATGCGGCCGAAGTGCGAGCCGATCAGCGAGAGCGCCGACTGGCGGTACTTGACCGCATCTTCGGGCTTGGCGAATTGCGCGGAGGCGGGCGTCGCCAGCAGCGGACCCACCGTCATACAGGCCAGCGCAGCGAGCGTGGACAACTTCTTCATTGCTATCTCCCGTAGGTACAACGTGAAAGCCGCGCGCATGACGCGCGCGGCACGGCGACTATACCGCCCGGGCCAGATCGGCAGCCAGACCGATGTACGAGCGCGGGGTCATCGCCAGGAGGCGGGCCTTCGGCTCTTCAGGCAGCGCCAGGCCCTGGATGAATTCTCGCAGGGCTTCTTCGGTGATGCCCTTGCCGCGCGTCAAGGCCTTGAGCTGCTCGTAGGGCTGCGGCAGGCCATAGCGGCGCATGACGGTCTGCACCGGCTCGGCCAGGACTTCCCAGCAGGCGTCGATATCGGCGTCGATGGCAGCCGTGTTGACTTCGAGCTTGCCCAGGCCGCGCATGCAGGCGTCCCACGCCACCAGGCAGTAGCCCAGGCCCACGCCGAGGTTGCGCAGGACGGTGGAATCGGTCAGGTCACGCTGCCAGCGGGAGATCGGCAGCTTGTCGGCCAGATGGCGCAGCACGGCGTTGGCCAGACCCAGGTTGCCTTCGGAGTTTTCGAAGTCGATCGGGTTGACCTTGTGCGGCATGGTCGACGAACCGACCTCGCCTTCCTTCAGGCGCTGCTTGAAGTAGCCCAGCGCCACGTAGCCCCAGATGTCGCGATCCAGGTCCAGGATGATGATGTTGGCACGGGTGATCGCGTCGAACAGCGCGGACATCCAGTCGTGCGGTTCGATCTGGATGGTGTGGCGGTTCTGGGTCAGGCCCAGGCCGGACAGCACGCGCTTGCTGAACTCAGGCCAGTTGATTTCGGGGTAGGCGGACAGGTGGGCGTTGTAGTTGCCCGTCGCGCCGTTCAGCTTGGCCAGGGGCTCGACGGCCTCGACCGCGGCAATGGCGCGGTTCAGGCGCGCGGCCACGTTGGCGAATTCCTTGCCCAGCGTGGTCGGGCTGGCGGGCTGGCCATGCGTGCGCGACAGCAGCGGCTGGTCGGCGTTGGCAACGGCCAGGTCATTCAGCTTGGCGGCCACTTCGCGCAGGCGCGGCACCACAACCTGATCTCGGGCGCGCGACAGCATCAGCGCGTGCGAGGTGTTGTTGATGTCTTCAGAGGTGCAGGCGAAGTGGATGAACTCGGCCGCGCGGGCCAGCTCGGCGTCATCGGCGACCTTTTCCTTCAGCCAGTACTCGACGGCCTTCACGTCGTGGTTGGTGACGCGCTCGATATCCTTGATGCGGCCGGCGTCCGCTTCGGAGAAGTTGGCGACCAACTGGGCCAGGCGCGCGCGGGCGGCCTCGGAGAAGGCCGGCAGCTCGGGCAGGCCGGCGTCCGACAGGGCGATTAGCCAGGCGACCTCGACTTCGACGCGGTGCGCCATGAAGCCGGCTTCGGACAGCAGACCGCGCAGCGCGTCGCCCCGGGAAGCGTAGCGGCCATCCAGTGGCGAAAGGGCATTAAGTTGGCTCAGCTGATCGGCGATTTGCATGGTCTGGTAGGGAAAAAGCGACGGATGGGAAAACCCGGCGATTTTATCATCCGGGGCCGCCTGACATTGTGGCAAACTGACGAAGATTCCGCCCTGCGGACAATTCCGGCCGTCATACAGCCTGCTATACTTCGGCCGCTTTCCGACTCCGCTTGTGACTCCATGAAACTGATCGGCTCGCTTACCAGTCCCTACGTGCGCAAAGTGCGCATCGTCATGGCCGAGAAAAAGCTGGACTACCGGCTTGAACTCGAAAACGTCTGGTCCGCCGACACGCAGATCCAAACGTACAACCCGCTGGGCAAGGTTCCCTGCCTGGTGATGGAAGATGGCGGTGCCCTGTTCGATTCGCGCGTCATCGTCGAATACGTTGACACCTTGTCTCCGGTCGCCCGGCTGATTCCTCAGCAGGGACGCGACCGCGCGGCCGTCAAGTGCTGGGAAGCCATCGCCGATGGCCTCCTGGACGCCTGCGTGACCATCGTCAAGGAAAACCAGCGCCCCGAGGCCCAGCGCAGCCCGGAATGGATCGAACGCCAATACGGCAAGATCCACGCCAGCCTGGACGCCATGAACAAAAGCCTGGGCGACAACGCCCATTGCATGGGCATCAACTACAGCCTCGCGGACATCGCGGTCGGCTGTGCCCTTGGCTACCTGGACCTGCGCTTTGCCACCCTGGACTGGCGCACCGGCCAGCCCAATCTGGCCCGCCTGTACGACAAGCTGTCCCAGCGCCAGTCGTTCATCGACACGGCCCCCAAGACGGCCTGACGGCCCAACAAAAACGCCCGGCATGACCGGGCGTGCTCGACTTCCGGCCGCTTTCGCGGCCGGTTTTCATTCCGGGATCAGATCGTCCAGGTCTGCCAGGCCTTGAACAGCATATACGCCGCCAGCGCGAACAGCAGCGCGGCGAACACGCGCTTGAGCGTCTGCACCGGCAGGCGATGGGCCATGCGCGCACCCAGCGGCGCCGTAAGAACGCTGGTGCAGACCAGCGCCAGCAGTGCCGGCCAGTAGATGAAGCCGAGCATCCCCGGGTACGTTTGGGCTTCGTTCAGGCCCGAGACGATATAGCCCACGCTGTTGGCCAGCGCGATGGGAAAGCCCAGCGCCGCCGAGGTCGACACCGCGTTGTGCAGGGCCACGTTGCACCAGACCATGAACGGGACCGACAGGAAGCCGCCCCCGGCGCCGACCAGGCCCGACAGGAAGCCGATGCCCGCTCCCGCCGCGCTGGTTCCGACCACGCCCGGCATCTGGCGCGTGGGCTTGGGCTTCTTGTTGCGCAGCATGCTCCAGCCGGAGTAGCCGACAAACAGCGCGAAGAACAGCGACAGCCACAGCGTGCTCAGCGCCGCGAACACCGCGCCGCCCGACAGCAGCCCGCCGACGATGATGCCCGGCGCCATCGCCGCGACGATGCGCCACTTGATGGTGCCTCGCTGCTGGTGGGCGCGCACGCTGGAAATGGAGGTAAAGAGGATCGACGTCATGGACGTGGCGATCGCGGCGTGCACCACCAGGTCGGCGGGCATGCCCTGCCAGGTGAACAGCATCGTCAAAAACGGAACCAGCAGCATGCCGCCACCAATCCCCAGCAAACCCGCGGCAAAGCCCACCACCCCGCCCAGCACCAGCAGGCAGATCACCATCGTCACATCCACAACCGTCTCCTCAGTTTTATTCTCATGAACAAGGCCCCGCGGGCATGGCACCGGGGGGCCTTGGGTACGTGCAGCGGCGCATTCTTAAAGAATGATCCCGCCGCCCAGGCAAACCTCGCCATCGTATAGCACGGCCGACTGCCCAGGCGTCACCGCCCATTGCGGTTCGGTGAAATCCAGTGAAAACGTCTCCGGCGCCGCATCGCCCAGGCGGCACGCCGCGTCGGCCTGCCGGTAGCGGGTCTTGGCGCCATAGGCGCCTGCCGCCGGCGGCTGCCCCGCGACCCAGCTTGCGTCCTGTGCCCTCAGGCTGCTGGACAGCAGCCACGGATGGTCATGCCCCTGCACGACGTACAGCACGTTGCGTTCCAGGTCCTTGCGGGCCACATACCAGGCCTCGGCCGTGCCGTCGTCCCGCTGCCGGCCCTTGACGCCACCCACGCCCAACCCCTTGCGCTGGCCCAGCGTGTAGAACGACAGGCCTTCGTGGCGGCCGACCTTCTGCCCTTCTGGCGTCAGGATGGGACCGGGCTCGGTGGGCAAGTATCGGTTCAGGAATTCCCGGAACGGACGCTCGCCGATGAAGCAGATCCCGGTGGAATCCTTCTTGGCGGCGTTATGCAGGCCGATCTCGTGCGCGATGCGCCGGACTTCGGTCTTGTGGATCTCGCCCAGCGGAAACAGGGTGCGGGACAACTGCGCCTGATTCAGGCGGTGCAGGAAGTAGCTCTGGTCCTTGGATGCGTCCAGCGCCTTCAGCAACTGGAATTGCGAACCGCCGCCGTCGGCGGGCACTTCGCGCACGCGGGCGTAATGGCCGGTCGCGATGTGTTCCGCGCCGAGCGCCATCGCGTGGTCCAGGAACGCCTTGAACTTGATCTCGGCATTGCACAGGACGTCAGGATTGGGCGTGCGGCCCGCGGAGTATTCGCGCAGGAAATCCGCAAACACGCGGTCCTTGTATTCGGCGGCGAAGTTGACGTATTCGAACTCCACGCCCACCAGGTCGGCGACGCTTGCGGCATCCAGGAGATCCTGGCGGGTGGAGCAGTATTCGGAATCGTCGTCGTCTTCCCAGTTCTTCATGAACAGGCCGACGACCTCGTAGCCCTGTTGCTTGAGCAGCCAGGCGGTGACCGAAGAATCGACCCCGCCGGACATGCCGACGACAACGCGGCCTTTCTTGGTGGATGTTTGACTCATGATGCGGCTATTTTAGATCGGACAAGGCGTCTTCCCGCGGCTGCGGCTCAGCGGCGCGCGAGACCTCCATCAGCCAGGTGCGGAAGGCCTGCAGGGTGGGCAGGTTGGCTTTCTGCTCGGGGTAGCACAGGTAATAACCCATGCGCGCCCGGATCGGGAGCTGGATCGCGATGGCCAGCTTGCCGTCGCGCAGCTCGTCCTCGATCAGGCAGCGCGGGATCAACGCTACGCCAAAACCCGCCGCGGCGGCCTGCGACAGCAAGGCGTACTGATCAAAGCGGGCGCCTTCCAGGCTGCGCCGCGTGTCGCACCCGGCCTGCTCGAACCAGTCGCGCCAGCCTTCCAGGGCCGACGTATGGTGCAGCAGCGGATACGCCAGCAGGTCTTCAGGCGATTGGCATCCGCCCGCGATCAGGCGGGGACTACAGACCGGCAGGATCTCGCGGCCCACGATGTAGTCCGCCCCGCTGCCCGGCCACAGGCCCTCGCCGAAGCGCACTGCGGCGTCCAGTTCGGGCGTGGAAAAGTCGTAGCCCTGGCGGTGCGGCAGGAATTCCACATGGATGTCGGGACGCAGGCGCATGAAGGCCGTCAGGCGCGGGATCAGCCACCGCGCGCCGAACGTCGGCATACAGGTCAGGTTGAGCGTGCCGCCGCGCCCCTGGTGCGCGATCAGTTCGACGGTGGCCGCTTCGATCTGCCCGAGACCGGCCTGGATCTTGGCCAGATAGCTGCGGCCCGCTTCGGTCAGAACCAGGCCTTGCCTGATTCGTAGGAATAGCTCGACACCGACGAACTCTTCCAGATGTTTCACCTGTTTACTCACGGCCCCCTGAGTCACACACAGCTCCTGCGCGGCGCGCGTAAAACTGCTGTGCCGGGCGGCAACTTCGAACGCCTGAAGATCCGTTAAAGAGGGACAGAAACGCCTCATCTGCAGCCCCCACCGAATGTGGGGCTCCCTTGCCCTGCGGGCTTGATGACGGCAAAAGGCCGGGCGACGAATGTTACAAAAATGTAACGGTGACGGAGGCCTGCCGAAAAGAGGTATGAAAAAAAGTCATAGCTTACGGAGAATCTTTCGTTTGCGCAAACATGCCTCCCGGGAAAGAATCGTCGGGTTTGCGTCTGCCTTTGCGCATCCGCCGTTCATTCATTAGTAGGGGAATTCATGCAACGCCGTAATGTAGTCCTGGGCCTGTGTGTCGCCGCCGCGACCCTGGCCACGCCGCTGACCTCGGGTATCGCGCACGCTGAAGATGCGTATCCCAGCAAGCCCATCCGCCTGATCGTTCCCTTCCCGCCCGGCGGCACCACCGACATCGTCGGCCGCCTGTTCGCCGACAAGCTCAGCAAGGAACTCGGCCAGACCGTCGTCGTGGAAAACCGCGGCGGCGCCGGCGGCTCGATCGGCAGCGCGTTCGTCGCCAGCAGCGCGCCGGACGGCTACGTCCTGGGCATCGCCACCGTCAGCACGCACGGCATCAACCCGGCCATCTACCCGAACCTGCCGTTCGATGGCGAGAAGGACTTCACGCCTGTCTCGAACCTGGCCGCCGTGCCGAACATCATGACCATCAACCCGAAGGTCCAGGCCAAGACCATCGCCGAATTCATCACGCTGGCCAAGAGCCAGCCCGGCAAGCTGACGTACGCGTCGGCCGGCAACGGTTCGGTCTCGCACATGATGGGCGAACTGTTCAAGATGGCCTCGGGCACCGACCTGATGCACGTGCCGTACCGTGGCGTGGGCCCCGCGCTGAACGACGCGCTGGCCGGCCAGGTCGACGTCATGTATGACAACCTGCCCTCCACGCTGCCGCACGTCCAGTCCGGCCGCCTGATCGCCATGGCCGTCGCCGCGCCGCAACGCGTGGCCGCGCTGCCGAACGTGCCCACGTTCGCCGAAGCCGGCCTGCCGGCCGTGAACGACGCGTCGTGGTTCGGTCTGGTCGCCCCGGCCAAGCTGCCCGCCCCCGTTCTGGCCAAGCTGAACGCCGCAGTCCAGAAGGTCAGCGCCGAAGATGACGTCAAGAGCCGCCTCGCCGCGCTGGGCGCGTCGCCCGCGGCCAACACCTCGGCCGAATTTGGCGCGCAGATCTCGGCTGAAATCGCCAAGAACAAGCGCATCGCCAAAGAAGCCAACGTGAAGATCGACTAAGCGATCTTCGGTCCTCGCGTGCCCGTGGCGCGCGAGGACCTCCGATTCACGAACGCAGTACCCCCTTATGCGACTTACCCAGCCCCTGTCCTACCGCCTCGACCTCCCGCAGCATTATCCCGATTCGGAAATCTCGGCCCCCCTTGTGCTGGATTCCCCGCACAGCGGCACGGCCTACCCCCCCAATTTCGCCGCCGCGGTGGACTTTGGCGCATTGCGCACGGCCGAGGACACCTGGGTTGACGATCTGTGGGGCGACGCCATCGAGATGGGCGTTCCGATGATCGCCGCCGCATTTCCGCGCGCCTACATCGACGCCAACCGCGCCGCCGACGAAATCGACGAAGTGCTGCTGGACGCCGCCTGGCCCGACGCGATCAACGCCTCCTCCAAGGTCAAGCTTGGCAAGGGCCTGATCTGGCGCATGCTCGATGACGGCACCCCGCTGTACAACCGCAAGCTCACGGTGGACGAAGTGCGCCACCGCATCGATGCCTGCTGGAAGCCCTATCACGCCGCGCTCGGCCAGGTGCTGGACAACGCCCACCGCAAGTTCGGCAAGGTCTGGCACATCAACTGCCACTCGATGCCCAGCGTCGCCGGCGCATTCGCCACCGATCGCCCGGGCCTGGTCCATCCCGACTTCGTGCTGGGTGACCGCGACGGCAGCACCAGCGATCCGGCCTTCCGCGAATTCATCGCCGCCTGGCTGCGCGAGCGCGGCTACAACGTCACCGTGAACGATCCTTACAAGGGCGTGGAACTGGTGCGCGCATTCGGCCGGCCGCAAGAAGGCCGCCACAGCCTGCAGATCGAGATCAACCGCAAGCTCTACATGGACGAAGTGTCGCTGCGTCCGACCGACAACTACGGCCGCCTGAAGGCCGATCTGCGCGACCTCACCGCCGCGCTGATCACCTGGACCCGCACGCAGACGGCATAAGAAACGCCGCCGGTCACACGCCGGGTTGCAAGACCCCCGCCCCATGGTTCGCCATGGGGCTTTTTTTTTGCCGCGCGCAAGCGGCCAAAACGGGGGAGGCGTGAGAGCGCACATTCCGTGTATAACTACGGCGAACCTTCTGAGGAGAGGCGTCGATGCACATCGGGATACCTAAGGAAACCCGAGACGGGGAAACCCGTGTCGCAGCAACACCGGAGACCGTCAAGAAGTACGTCGGCGGCAAGCACACCGTCATCGTGGAGCGCGGGGCAGGCGCCGCCGCCCGCTATCTCGATGATGCCTATGTCGCGGCGGGCGCCACGCTCGGTTCAGCCCAGGATGCCCTGGGCGCCGAACTGGTCATGAAGGTTCGCGCGCCCGCGCCCGAAGAATTGCCCCACATGAAGCCGGGTACCGTGGTCATCGGCATGCTCGATCCCTTCGACGCCGAGGGCCTGGCGCAACTGGCCGCCGCCGGCCTGACCGGCTTCGCGCTGGAAGCCGCGCCGCGCATTACCCGCGCGCAAAGCCTGGACGTGCTGTCGTCGCAGGCCAACCTGGCCGGCTACAAGGCCGTGCTGCTGGCGGCCCACCACTACGGCCGGCTGATCCCCATGATGATGACGGCTGCCGGCACCCTGAAGGCCGCGCGCGCAGTCATCCTGGGCACCGGCGTGGCGGGACTGCAGGCCATCGCCACCGCAAAGCGGCTGGGCGCGGTGGTCGAGGCTTCCGACGTGCGTCCCGCCGCCCGTGAACAGGTGGAATCGCTGGGCGCCAAGTTCATCGACGTGCCTTTCGAAACCGACGAAGAGCGCGAGATCGCACAAGGCACAGGCGGCTATGCGCGGCCCATGCCGCCCGCCTGGATGGCGCGCCAGGCCGTGCTGGTGTCCGAACGCTGCAAGCAGGCCGACATCGTCATCACCACCGCGCTGATCCCAGGACGCCCCGCCCCCACGCTGGTTTCGGCGGACACGGTGGCGGCCATGAAGCCCGGCTCGGTGCTCGTGGATCTTGCCGTCGAACGCGGCGGCAACTGCCCGCTGTCGGAAAAAGGGCAAATCGTCGAAAAGCACGGCGTGACGATCATCGGGCTGACCAACCTGCCCGGCCTGGTCGCCACCGACGCCTCGGCGCTCTACGCGCGCAACATCCTGGATTTCCTGAAGCTCATCATCAATGCGGACGGCGCGCTGGCAATCCAGCGCGACGATGAAATCGTGGCGGCCTGCCTGGTGTGCGAAGGCGGCAATGTGACGCGGAGGACGTGACCATGGAAGCGATCAATCCCACCCTGATGAATCTCATCATCTTCGTGCTGGCCATCTACGTCGGCTACCACGTGGTCTGGAACGTCACGCCCGCGCTGCACACGCCGCTCATGGCCGTCACCAACGCCATTTCCGCCATCATCATCGTCGGCGCAATGCTGGCCGCCGCGCTGACCGAAGGCGGACTGGCGCGCGGCATGGGCGTCTTTGCGGTGGCGCTGGCCGCCGTCAACGTGTTTGGCGGCTTTCTCGTGACGCGGCGCATGCTTGAAATGTTCAAGAAGAAGGACCGCAAGCCGGGCAAGGAGGAAGCGAAATGATCTCGCTGAACCTCGTCACTCTGCTCTATCTGATTGCCTCGGTCTGCTTCATCCAGGCGCTCAAGGGCCTGTCCCATCCCACCACCTCGCGCCTGGGCAACGCCTTCGGCATGGCCGGCATGGCGATCGCCGTGGTGACCACCGCGGCGCTCATCGTCGGGCTGGCGCGCAGCGGCACGGCCACGATCGGACTGGGATGGGTCGTCCTGGGGCTGCTGGTCGGCGGCTCCATCGGCACGCTGATGGCCAAGCGCGTCGAGATGACCAAGATGCCCGAGCTGGTCGCCTTCATGCACAGCATGATCGGCCTGGCGGCGGTCGCGATCGCCGTGGCCGTCGTGGCCGAGCCGCACGCCTTCGGCATCGCGCCGCCCGGCATGGCGATTCCCACCGGCAACCGCTTCGAGCTCTTCATCGGCACGTTCGTGGGCGCCATCACGTTCTCGGGCTCCGTCATCGCCTTCGGCAAGCTGTCCGGCAAGTACAAGTTCCGGCTGTTCCAGGGCGCACCCGTGGTGTTCCCCGGCCAGCACATGCTGAATCTGGCGCTGGCGCTGGCGATGCTGGGCTGCGGCGTCTGGTTCATGCTCACGCAGGAATGGACGCCCTTCATCATCATGACGCTCATCGCCTTCGTGCTGGGCGTGCTGATCATCATCCCGATCGGCGGCGCGGACATGCCGGTGGTGGTGTCGATGCTGAACAGCTATTCCGGCTGGGCGGCGGCGGGCATCGGCTTCTCGCTGAACAACCCCATGCTGATCATTGCCGGATCGCTGGTGGGCTCTTCGGGCGCCATCCTGTCCTACATCATGTGCAAGGCGATGAACCGGTCGTTCTTCAACGTGATCCTGGGCGGCTTTGGCGGCCAGTCGGGCGGCGGCGCGGCAGCAGGCGACGCGCCGCAACGCAGCGTCAAGTCGGGCAGCCCGGACGACGCGGCGTTCCTGATGACCAACGCCGAAAGTGTGACCATCGTGCCCGGCTACGGCCTGGCCGTGGCGCGGGCCCAGCATGCCCTGAAGGAACTGGCCGAAAAGCTGACCGCGCGCGGCGTGACCGTCAAGTACGCGATCCACCCCGTTGCCGGCCGCATGCCCGGCCACATGAACGTGCTGCTGGCCGAGGCCGAAGTGCCTTACGACCAGGTCTTCGAGATGGAAGACATCAACAGCGAGTTCGGCCAGACCGACGTGGTGCTGGTGCTGGGCGCAAACGACGTGGTCAACCCGGCCGCCAAGAACGATCCCAAGTCACCGATTGCCGGCATGCCCATCCTCGAAGCCTACAAGGCGCGCACGGTCATCGTGAACAAGCGCTCGATGGCCTCGGGCTATGCCGGGCTGGACAACGAGCTGTTCTACATGGACCGCACGATGATGGTCTTCGGCGACGCCAAGAAGGTGCTCGAAGACATGGTCAAGGCCGTGGAATAACCGCAACGCCAGGCGCTGCGCGGGCTGCTAGCCCTGCGCAGCGCGGCGCAACTGCTCGTCGACCACTTCGACCCAATGGCGCACCGGCGTGTCGGTGCCGCTTTGCAGATGCCCGATGCACCCGATGTTGGCGGACAGGATCACATCGGGACCGCCCACCGCAATGGCGCCCAGCTTGCGGTCGCGCAGCTCCAGCGCGATTTCCGGATTCAATACCGAATACGCGCCCGCCGATCCGCAGCACAGATGCTTGTCCGCGAACGGCTGCAGTTCGAAGCCCAGGTCGACCAGCAATTGCTCGGACAACGGCCGCAGCCCCTGCCAGTGCTGCAACGTGCACGGCGGGTGAAACGATGCCCGCGTGCCGGCCGGCAGGCGCGACCGCAGCAACCCGGCGTGCGGCGCGACGATCTCCGCCACGTCCTTCACCAGCGCCACGATGTCGGCGGCTTTCTGCGCATAGGCCGGGTCGTGGCGCAGGTGGTGGGCGTACTCCTTGACCATGGCGCCGCAGCCCGACGCATTCATGACGATGGCCTCGACCTTGCCGTCCTGCACCAGCGGCCACCACGCGTCGACGTTGGCGCGCATCTGCGCCACGGCTTCGTCCTGCGCATCCAGGTGGAAACTGACCGCGCCGCAGCAGCCGGCGCCCGGCGCGATGCGCGCGCCGATGCCCACCGCATCCAGCACGCGGATGGTGGCGGCGTCGATGGTGGGCATCATGGCCGGTTGCACGCAGCCCGCCAGCATCAGCACCTGACGCGCATGCCGCGCCACCTGCGGCAGCGGGCCCGCGTCGCGGCGCTCCGGCACCTTGCGCCGGATCGACTGCGGCAGCACGCCCCGCAGCCGCTGGCCCAGGCGCATGGCCGGCGCGAACATTGGCGACAGCATCGCCTTGCGCAGCAACGTGCGTTTTGTCTTGTCGCCCCACGATCGCTCCACGCGCTCGTCCACGATCTTGCGGCCGATGTCGACGAGATGGCCGTACTCGACGCCGGACGGGCAGGTGGTCTCGCAATTGCGGCAGGTCAGGCAGCGGTCCAGATGCTGCTGCGTGGATTGCGTGGGCTCCTTGCCTTCCAACACCTGCTTGATGAGATAGATGCGCCCGCGCGGGCTGTCCAGTTCGTCGCCCAGGACCTGATACGTGGGACAGGTAGCCGTGCAGAAACCGCAATGCACGCAGCGGCGCAGAATCGCGTCCGCCTCGTTGCCCAGATCGGTGCCGCTTGCCCAGGAGGCCAGATTGGTTTGCATGATGTCCTACAGATCCAGGACCAGGCGGCCGGGGTTGAAGAGGCCGGCGGGATCGAGCTCCTGCTTCAGCCTGCGGGTGATCGCGCCGACACCCGGCGCAAGCGGATGAAACACGCCGTCGGCGGGCGGCGGGGTATCGGCGGGCCGGAACAGCGTCGCGTGGCCGCCATGCCCGGCCGCCGTCTCGCGCAGCTCGGCCGCATCGCGCGGGCCGCTCAGCCACCGCTGACCGCCGCCCCACTCCACCAGCGTCGGCCCCAGCTCCAGGACTGCGGTGGTAGGCGGCAGGGCCAGGCGCCACAAGGGCCGGTCCGGCGCAAAGAACGCGTGGGTCTGTTCGCGCAACGAGCGCCACCATGCGTCGGCCGCATCGGGCGCCAGCACATCGCCGCCGATCAGCACTCGTGCGCTGGCCAACGCGGGCGGCGCGCCGGATAAGCGCACCATCGTCACGCCGTCAGCGCCATCGCCTTCGCTCGCCCAGCTCGACGCCGAGATCGGCAACGGCTTGCCGCGCCAGAAGGCAAAGTTGGCCAGCGCCTGCGCCTGCGTCGCGGGCAACGCCAGCGTCATCTCCTGCATCGGCTTGGGCACGACCTTCAGCGACACCTCCAGGATGGCGCCGAAGATGCCGTGCGAGCCGGCCAGAAGCCGCGACACGTCATAGCCCGCCACGTTCTTCATGACCTCGCCCCCGAAGGACAGGATGCGTCCGTCCGAGTCCAGCAGTTGCGCGCCGAGCACAAAATCCTTCAAGGCGCCGGCGGTCATGCGGCGCGGACCCGACAGGCCCGCCGCCACGCAGCCGCCCACGGTCGCCGTGGGCGCGAAGTGCGGCGGTTCGAAGGCCAGCATCTGGCCGTTCTCGGCAAGCGCGGCCTCCAACTCGGCCAGCGGCGTTCCGGCACGCACCGTCACGACAAGTTCGGACGGGTGGTAGCTCACGATGCCGCGGTAAGGCGTCATATCGAGCAGGCAATGGCCATCCTGCGGCCTCACGGGACGGTAGTTACCGTAGAACCGCTTGCTGCCGCCGCCCATCACGAACAGGGGTTTGTGGCCGGCACGGGCCGTCATGACCTGGTCGCACAATTCCGACAGGACAAAATCCATAAGGGATACGTCCTAGAAGCGGGCGAGATCGGGGAAGCGCAGTTCTCCCGCATGGACGTGCATCTTGCCGTATTCGGCGCAGCGTGCCAGCGTGGGGATGACCTTTTCAGGATTCAGCAGGCACGGCGGATCAAAGGCCCGCTTGACTGCCAGGAACGCGTCGAGTTCTTCGCGAGAGAATTGCACGCACATTTGATTTATCTTCTCCATTCCCACACCGTGCTCTCCGGTCACGGTTCCTCCCACCTGCACGCACAGCTCAAGAATGGCCGCGCCAAATTTCTCGGCGCGCTCCACCTCGTCCGGCTTATTCGAATCGAACAGGATCAGCGGATGCAGATTGCCGTCGCCGGCATGAAAGACGTTGGCGCATCGCAGGCCGAATTCGTCTTCCATCTGTTCAATGGCGCCCAGCACGCGCGCCAGATGGCGGCGCGGAATCGTGCCGTCCATGCAGTAGTAGTCGGGCGACACGCGCCCGGCGGCGGGAAACGCGTTCTTGCGCCCCGCCCAGAATTTCAGCCGTTCCGCTTCCGACGCCGACACCTGGCAGCGGGTGGCGCCGGCTTGCCGGAACACCGCTTCCATGCGCGCGATCTCGTGCGCCACCTCTTCGGGTGTGCCGTCCGATTCGCACAGCAGGATGGCCTGCGCGTCCATGTCGTAGCCCGCGCGGACAAACGGTTCCACCATGTGCGTCGCGCGGCGGTCCATCATTTCCAGGCCAGCGGGAATCATGCCCGCCGCGATCACCTGCGTGACCGCATTGCCAGCCGCCTCGACGCTGGAAAAACTGGCCATGACCACCTGCTGGCAGGCCGGCTTCGGGATGAGCTTGACGGTCACTTCGGTGACAACGCCCAGCATGCCCTCGGAGCCGACGAACACCGACAGCAGATCCAGTCCGGGCGCGTCCGGCGCGTGCGATCCCAGTTCGACCACATCGCCGTCGATCGTGACCACGCGCACGCGCAGCACGTTGTGCACGGTCAGGCCGTACTTCAGGCAATGCACGCCGCCGGAGTTTTCCGCGACGTTGCCGCCGATGGAGCACGCGATCTGGCTCGACGGATCCGGCGCGTAGTACAGCCCGTACGGCGACACCGCTTCGGAGATCGCAAGATTGCGCACACCCGGCTCGACGATGGCGGTCGTGCTGGCCAGGTCGATATGCTTGATCCGATTGAATTTGGACAGCCCCAGCAACACGCCCTGGCTGTGCGGCATGGCGCCGCCCGACAGCCCTGTTCCGGCGCCGCGCGCCACAATGGGCGCATTCAGCCGCTTGCAGATGCGCATGATGGCCTGCACCTGCGCTTCCGTTTCAGGCAAGGCAACGACCGCGGGAATCGAGCGGTAAAGGGATAGGCCATCGCATTCGTAAGGACGGGTGTCCTCTTCGCGATACAGCACACAGTGCGCGGGCAACGCGGCCGACAACGCCTCGATGAGCTGCTGCTGCGTATAAGGCGCCTGCACTTGTGCCAGGCCGGTTTCGACCAGTGAATTCATGAGCGCAACAATAGCGCGAGTGCCCATGTTAATCAGGCCGGGATTTACCCGCACCTGACGCATTTACGGGCATTTGCGGCCAGATCATACGTAACCGGCCGTAAATCGCGCAGCGGCTTGTCGCGTAAAAGCAGCAGGCGCTGCCGATGCGAGGGGGGCTGTTGCGGCCCCCCCTGCTGATTACCAGGACACGATCTTGCCCGGGTTCAGGATGTTGTTCGGGTCGAACGCGTGCTTCAGACTGCGCATCAGGTCCAGCGCGTCTTCGCCGTGCTCTTCCGCCATGAACTGCATCTTGTGCAGGCCGACGCCGTGCTCTCCCGTGCAGGTGCCGTCGGCTGCGATCGCCCGGCGCACGAGGTTGTGATTGATGGCTTCCGACTCCTGCCATTCCTGCGCGCTGTCGGCGTCCAGCAGCATCAGCACGTGGAAGTTGCCGTCGCCCACGTGGCCGACGATGGTGTACGGGAAGCTCGCGCGGTCCAGTTCCTCGACGGTTTCACGCACGCAATCGGCCAGGCGCGAGATCGGCACGCAGACGTCGGTGGTGCTGGCGCGGCAGCCGGGACGCAACTGCAGGCCCGCGAAATACGCGTTGTGGCGCGCGGTCCAGAGGCGGCTGCGGTCTTCGGGGCGCTCGGCCCATTCGAAGTCCATGCCGCCATGCTCGGCCGTGATCGCCTGCACGGTTTCGGCCTGCTCTTGCACGCCGGCGGGACTGCCATGAAATTCAAACACCAGCAGCGGCGTTTCGCGCAGGGTCAGCTTGCTGTGCAGGTTGACGGAGCGAACGCTGGCGGCGTCCATGAACTCGACGCGCGCGATCGGCACGCCCATCTGGATGATCTCGATCACGCTCTGCACCGCGGCGTCCAGCGTCGGGAAATTGCAGACGGCGGCGGACACGGCTTCGGGCTGCGGATACAGGCGCACGGTCACTTCGGTGATGATGCCGAGCGTGCCTTCGCTGCCCACGAAAATGCGCGTCAGGTCGTAGCCGGCCGACGACTTGCGGGCGCGGCCGGCGGTGCGGATGATGCGGCCGTCCGCAGTGACGACGGTCAGCGACATGACGTTCTCGCGCATCGTGCCGTAGCGCACGGCATTGGTGCCCGAGGCGCGGGTGGCGGCCATGCCGCCGAGGCTGGCGTCGGCGCCCGGGTCAATCGGAAAGAACAGGCCGGTGCTGCGGATTTCTTCGTTGAGCTGCTTGCGCAGCACGCCGGCCTGCACCGTGGCGGTCAGGTCTTCGGCGTTGATGGCAAGGACCTTGTTCATCTGCGACAGGTCCAGGCTGATGCCGCCCTGGATTGCAAGAATGTGGCCTTCGAGCGAAGAGCCAGCGCCGTACGGAATCAAGGGAACGCGATGCTCGTTGCACACCTTGGCGACGAACGCGACATCTTCCGTCGACTGCGCAAAGACCACGGCGTCAGGCAGCATGGCCGGATAAGGCGATTCGTCGCGGCCATGGTGTTCGCGCACGGCGGCCGATTCCGACAGGCGGTCGCCAAAGTGCGCACGCAGGGCATCCAGACAGGCGGCCGGAACCGCGCGGCGCAACGATTCGGCGTGCAAGGGAGCGTTCATGATCTCGTGGTTTCCCGGGTTCGATAATCCGAATATTCTACGCCGCCTCGGGTGCTGCGCCGCACACCGCCCCAGGCTGACGGTGCGCGACGCAAATCCCCCTCAGTTTCCGAAATCTCTTTCCGGAATCACTTGCCCGAGGTCAGCGCAACGCGGCGGCGTTCGCGCACGGCCTGCGCCAGGCGTTCCAGCACGGCGACCGAGGCATCCCAGTCGATGCAGCCGTCGGTGATGCTCTGGCCGTACACCAGCGGCTGGCCGGGCACCATGTCCTGGCGGCCGCCCAGCAGGTGGCTTTCAACCATGACGCCGACCAGGCGCGCATCGCCGGCCTCCATCTGGCGCGCCACGTCTTCGACGACGAGCGACTGGTTCTCCGGCTTCTTGCTGCTGTTGGCGTGGCTGGCATCGACCATGATGCGCTGCGCGAGGCCGGCCTTGGACACGTCCTGGCACGCGGCGTCCACGCTGGCCGCATCGTAGTTCGGCGTCTTGCCGCCACGCAGGATCACGTGGCAGTCCTCGTTGCCCGCGGTGGACACGATGGCCGAATGACCGCCCTTGGTCACCGACAGGAAATGGTGCGGCTGCGACGCCGCCTTGATCGCGTCGACGGCGATCTTCACGTTGCCGTCCGTGCCGTTCTTGAATCCCACCGGACACGACAGGCCCGACGCCAGCTCGCGGTGCACCTGGCTTTCCGTCGTGCGCGCCCCGATCGCCCCCCAGGAGACCAGATCCGCGATGTACTGCGGCGTAATCATGTCCAGGAACTCGCATCCCGCCGGCAGGCCCATGCTGTTGATGTCCAGCAGCAGTTCGCGAGCCACGCGCACGCCCTTGTTGATGTCGAAACTGCCGTCCAGGTCGGGATCATTGATCAGACCCTTCCAGCCCACGGTCGTGCGCGGCTTTTCGAAGTAGACGCGCATCACGATTTCCAGGTCGGCGCTCAGGCGATCGCGCACGGGCTTCAGCCGCTTGGCGTATTCGATGGCGGCGCGCGTGTCGTGGATGGAACACGGGCCGATCACAACGATCATGCGATCGTCCATGCCGTGCAGGATGCGGTGCATGCCTTGCCGTGCGGCGAAGACGGTCTCGGACGCCTCCTTGGTGCAGGCGAACTCGCGCATCACGTGCGAGGGCGGATTCAGTTCCTTGATTTCTCGAATACGAAGGTCATCGGTGTTGTGCGACACGGTACTGCTCCTGGGTTGCCCGCCACGGCGGCATAAAAAAAGCCGCCAGATTCGCTGGCGGCTTTTTTGGGGGGATTCTTTCCAAACTTCAGATTGAGCGCGTCCCTTCCTCCGCCAGCGGCTTCAGAAAACCAAAAAAATAAAAATAAAAGGCGGGGAACGCGAATTTCATGGGGACCGACTCTAGCACAGTTTTTTGAGGGCGTCACGCCGGATTTTTGCCGCGTGCCGCCCCCATTTATCTCGTCAGGCCGTGCCGCCGACTGTCAGGCCTTCCATGCGGACCGTCGGCATGCCCACGCCGACGGGCACGCTCTGGCCGTCCTTGCCGCAGGTGCCCACACCCGAGTCGAGCTGCAGATCGTTGCCGATCATGGTGACGCGGTTCATCGCGTCGGGGCCATTACCGATCAGCGTGGCGCCCTTGACCGGATACGTGACCTTGCCGTCTTCGATCATGTAGGCCTCGGAAGCCGAGAACACGAACTTGCCGTTGGTGATGTCGACCTGACCGCCGCCGAAATTGACGGCATAGAGGCCGCGTTTGACCGAGGCCACGATTTCGTCGGCGGGCTTGTCGCCGGCCAGCATGTACGTGTTGGTCATGCGCGGCATGGGCAGGTGCGCGAAGGACTCACGGCGGCCGTTGCCGGTGGCGGCGGTCTTCATCAGACGGGCGTTCAGCGTGTCCTGCATGTAGCCGCGCAGGATGCCGTCTTCGATCAGGACATTGCGCTGGGTGGCATTGCCTTCGTCGTCGATGTTGAGCGAGCCGCGGCGATCCGGAATCGTGCCGTCGTCGATCACGGTGACGCCCTTGGACGCCACGCGCTCGCCGATGCGGCCGGAAAACACGCTGGATCCC
Source organism: Achromobacter spanius (assembly GCF_002966795.1). Classification (GTDB taxonomy): domain Bacteria; phylum Pseudomonadota; class Gammaproteobacteria; order Burkholderiales; family Burkholderiaceae_B; genus Achromobacter; species Achromobacter spanius_D. Next base: position 1,813,721 of record NZ_CP023270.1, on the reverse strand, counting down.
TTGCGATTGAAGTCGCCTTCCAGACCGTGACCCACCGCTTCGTGCAGCAGAATGCCCGGCCAGCCCGAACCCAGGACAACCGTCATTTCGCCGGCCGGCGCCGGACGCGCCTCAAGGTTGACCATGGCTTCGTGCACCGCGCGCTCGACATAGCCCTGCAGCATCTCGTCGGTGAAGTAGGCCAGGCCCAGCCGTCCGCCGCCGCCCGCATGACCCATCTCGCGCCGGCCATTGCGTTCGGCGATCACGGTAAGCGACAGGCGCACCAGCGGGCGCACGTCGGCGGCAAGACGGCCATCGCTACCCGCGACCAGCACCACGTCATATTCCGCGCCCAGGCCGGCCATGACCTGGATCACATGGGGATCGCGCGCCCGCGCCATGCGCTCGATGCGCTCGAGCAACGCGACCTTTTCAGGCGCGCTGAGGCTGGCCACGGGGTCGATGTCCGCATAAAGGCTGCGGCCGATCTCGGCCTCGACGTGGGCCGCGACCTTGACCTTGCCGGCGCCGCGGCGCGCGATGCCGCGCACGGCGTGCGCCGACGACAGCAACGCCTCGGGCGACAGGGAATCCGAATAGGCGAATGCCGTCTTTTCGCCACTGACGGCGCGCACACCCACGCCCTGGCTGATGGAGAAACTGCCCGTCTTGACGATCCCTTCTTCAAGGCTCCAGCCTTCGCTGCGCGTGTACTGGAAGTACAGGTCGGCGTAATCGACCTTGTGGGTGAAGATTTCACCCAGTGCCCGCGCCATGTCCGCTTCGGTCAGACCCCAGGGGTCGAGCAGAAGGGATTTGGCGGTGGCCAGGGAAGCAATGGCGGGGTCAATGATTTTCATAGGCTCAGTTCAGGAACGGCACCGTGGCCGCGCACGCGCGTGATGGCGCTCAAGACCGTATCGTACCGCCGACACGGGCCCGGCGTCGCGGCCCCCGCCAAAAGTCACGGCACGCCGCGGTGGCAAATGGGCACGCCACGCGGGACAAAATGGTCTCGGATTATCTCGCCCATATAGATGGGGGCGGCATACTGCGTATCAAGTTAAGTACCAAGTTAAGCAATTACGCTCAAGCTGAATAGCCTGCCTGGCGATTTCGATCTTGTCGTACGACCTGACAACAAAATGAAATCCGGGGGACGGAACACCGTTGTTTTGGGGGCATACCACCGCAAGGGGGGCACAAAGCCATAATGTATAACGCGTGCGATCGCGACAAATTCAGCACGCATCGAGCGCTCGGTGATTGACGCGAGACATGCGCTGATAGTTCCCTTCGCATGGCTGCACGCTGCCGGTTTGGCCAGCCGTCACGCCGTTTCCGCGGTTGTCCGACAATCAGCGGTTTCAAGCCAAACCCGTAAGCCAAGCAGGCGCTTGTTTCAGTTTGTCCCAAATTTAAGATATTGCTTCCTATGTTGTGAAAATTGCGGTGACCCGCAAGCGATAAGCCTTCCGGCCCTTTTGATACAAAGTAATTAGTCTGAGAATGGCGATACCCGGACTCAAATTCTGTATTATGCGAGGCACAACAAATAAACATAACTTCGCCGGCGATTAAAGCAGTTCCATAATCAGGAATAAAACCATGGCCCGAGAAACCTACGCAGCTCTGCAAGCAAAGATCGAAAAGGAAATCAACAAGCTCCAAAAGAAGGCGGAAGTCCTCCAGACGAAGCGCCGCAAGCCGGTGATCACGTCCATCATCACCTCGATGCGCGAGTACGACATTACGCCCGAAGAAATCATCGCCGCGTATGGCGCCGGCAAGCCTGCCCGCGCTGCCACGGGTGGCCGCCGCAAGGCCAGCGCCCCCGCCCGCGCAGGCGGCGCCGCCAAGCGCGCAGTGGCGCCCAAGTACCGCCACCCGCAAACTGGCGAAACCTGGAGCGGCCGCGGCAAGGCGCCGCGCTGGCTCGCGGCCGAAGAGGCCGGCGGCGCCACCCGCGAGAGTTTTCTTATCAAGGAATAAAACCTATTCCTCAGTAAGAAATAAAAACGGCGCACCATCATGGTGCGCCGTTTTTGTTTTAGGCAGGCGCCTCAGGGCGCCTCGCCGATTCAACGCGCGGGGAATTGAATCTCGCGTTCAGCGCCATTATTGCCGGGGAAATTGTCGAATATGGCCCGCACCAGATAGGGCATGGTGCGAATCAAATCGTCGCGCTCGCTCAATATGAAGGCGGTCGAACGGTAAACCTCGGCGCCGCCCTGCTGGGTATCGCGAATGAAGAGCGACAGCGAATTTCGCTGCACCACCATGGGTACGTCGACCCAGTCCGGCCCCCAGAATCCCGCCCCCATGCCCCAGGGCCCCGGCCCGTAAAAACCGCCATAGCCGCCATAGAAATACGGGTCGTACGGACGGCGCACCATCACCTGAGTCTGCGTGCTGCCATAACGGAACGACACCTCGAAGCGGCCCTTCACGCCCTGTCGCGCCTCGACCAGGCCCGTGGCGCCGATACCTGCACGCACCATATCCTGGAAGGACTGATATTCCAGATTATTGATTTGCGACGGATCGGCGGGAACAAACTGATAGGTCTGTCCTTCGACTGCCGCCGGCCATTGCTGAAACGACGTCACGCGCGCCGAGACGGTCGGCGCGGCGCAGCCCGTCAACGTCATCGCCCCCAGCACGGCAAAAATACCGGCCCACCGGCCTAGACTGCTGAACCAAGACGACCTGGACATTTGCGACTCCTCTGTGCGCGACGGCGCCATCATAACGAGCTTTGACATAAGCGCTTGCCAAAAGTTTTCAGGCTAGCCCGTAAGCCCAAGGTTCCGCTCACCGGCCAGCCACTACAATAGCCTTCTTGTTCATACAGGACTGCAAATCCCATGCGCACCGACACGCCCGTTACCGTTTACCGCAAGGATTACCAGCCCTACCCCTACGAAATTCCCGAAGTCGCCCTCGCCTTCGACCTCGCGCCCGACGCGACCGAAGTGCGCTGCACGATGCACGTGCAGCGCAGGCCTGAAGCCAGCGCCGACGCCGCCCTGATCCTGGATGGAGAAGAGTTGGAACTCGTGTCGGTAGGCGTGAATGGCGAACCCCTGCCCGCCGCCAGCTACCAGCTGTCCGAACACACGCTCACGCTGCGCGACCTGCCCGCCGACGCCACCGTTGAAATCGTCAGCCGCTGCAAGCCGTCCGCCAATTCCACGCTGATGGGTTTGTATGTGTCAGGCGGCAATTTCTTCACGCAATGCGAGGCTGAGGGATTCCGGCGCATTACCTGGTTTGCCGACCGTCCCGACGTCATGTCGCGTTATCGCGTGACGCTGCGCGCCCAGCCCTACTATCCCGTGCTGCTCTCCAACGGCAACCTGATCGCCTCGCGCCAGTTGCCCGACGGGCGCAACGAGGTCGAATGGGAAGATCCATTTCCCAAGCCCTGCTATCTGTTCGCACTGGTGGCGGGCAACCTCACGCATCGTGAAACCACGGTCAAGACCGTCAGCGGCCGCGATGTGCTGCTGCAGGTGTATAGCGACCCGGGTTCCGAAACCAAGACAGAATGGGCGCTGGATTCGCTGGTGCGTTCGCTGCGCTGGGATGAAACCCGCTTCGGGCTCGAACTGGATCTGGACCGCTTCATGATCGTCGCCGTCCATGACTTCAATATGGGAGCCATGGAAAACAAAGGCCTGAATATCTTCAACGCGGCCTACGTGCTGGCCGATCCGCAGACGGCCACCGACGCGAACTACGAAGGTATCGAATCTGTCATCGGGCATGAATACTTTCATAACTGGACCGGCAACCGCGTCACCTGCCGTGACTGGTTCCAACTGAGCCTGAAGGAAGGCCTGACGGTTTTCCGCGATCAGGAATTCAGCGCCGACATGATGGCGCGCGATATGGATGCCGCAGCTGCCGCCAGCGCGCGCGCCGTCAAGCGCATCGACGATGTCGTGGCGCTGCGCGCCGCGCAGTTCCCTGAAGACGCGGGCCCCATGGCGCATCCGATCCGTCCGGAAAGCTACCAGGAGATCGGCAACTTCTACACGGCCACCGTGTACGAGAAAGGCGCCGAGGTCATCCGCATGCAGCACACGCTGCTGGGCGAGGCAGGTTTTCGCGCGGGCATGGACGAATATTTCCGCCGCCACGACGGCCAGGCCGTCACGTGCGACGATTTTGTTGCTGCCATGGAATCCGTCTACGTCAGCCAACACCCCGGCCGCGACCTGTCGGTGTTTCGCCGCTGGTATCGGCAGGCCGGCACGCCGCGCGTTGCGGTCCGGCTCGATCACGACGCTGCCGCACGCCGTTGCACCGTGACGCTGACCCAGTCCTGCCCGCCCGTCGGCGTCGAAAAGAAGGCCGGCCCGGACTACGTGAAAGCGCCCTTCCACATTCCCTTTGCGATCGGCCTGCTGGACCGCGATGGCAATGCGCTGCCGTTGCGCCTTGACGGCGCCGTCGTGGACACCGCCCTGCTGGAACTGACCACGCAAAGCCAGCAATGGGTGTTCGAGGATATCGCCGAACCGCCCGTGCCTTCGCTGCTACGCGACTTTTCCGCGCCGGTCATCGTGGACTACGACTGGTCCAACGAAGAACTGGCGCTGCTGTCCGCGCACGACGGCAATCCGTTCGCGCGCTGGGAAGCCGGCCAGGAATTGGCCACCCGCCAGATCCTTGCGCTGGCCGATGCCCGCCAGGCGGGCCGCACGCTGCACGCGGACGCTGCCTTCATCGACGCCTGGCGCGCGTTGCTCACCGATCCCGCACTGGACGCCGCCTATCGTGCGCGCGCCCTGGCCCTGCCTTCGGAAAAGACGCTCGCCGAACGCATGCAGCAGGTGGATCCGCCCGCACTGGCCGTGGCGCGAGATTTCCTGCGCGCCGAACTGGGGCGGCAACTTCAGGCCGAATTCCGCCGCGCCTTCGACGAGAACCAGACGCCGGGCGAATACAGCCCCGCCCCGATTCCGGCCGGCATGCGCGCCCTGAAGAATCTGGCGCTCAGCCACCTGATGGCCGCCGGCGAACCCGAGGCCCAGCGCCTGGCCGAACAGCAATATGCCAACGCCGGTAACATGACCGATAGCATGGCCGCGCTGACCGCTCTGATCAATTTTGGACAAGGCGACTTCCCGCAGCAGGCGCTGGCCGCTTTCTACACGAAATGGAGCGCCAATCCGCTGGTGGTGGACAAGTGGTTCGCGCTGCAGGCGGCTGCCCGCTCCACGACCGTGCAGACCGCACGCGAGCTGATGAAGCACCCAGCCTTCACGCTGCGCAACCCCAATCGCGCCCGCGCGCTCATTTTCCAGTTCTGCCTCAACAATGCCCGCGGCATGCACCATCCGGATGGATCGGGCTATGCCTTCTGGGCCGAGCAGGTGCTGGCGCTGGACGCCCTGAATCCGGAAATTGCCGCGCGTCTGGCGCGTGCGCTGGACAACTGGTCGCGCTTCGTCCCCACGCTGCGCGCACCCATGCAGGCCGCGCTTGAAAAAGTGCGCCAGCACGACGGCCTGTCGCGCAACGTGCAGGAAATCGTATCCAAGGCTTTAGAATTCGCCGCATAGGGAGATCCTTTTGAAACGTAAAACACTCACTCAATACCTGGTGGAGCAGCAGCGCTCCGCCCAAGCCCTGGCGCCGGAAGTCCGGCTGCTCATCGAAGTGGTGGCGCGCGCCTGCAAGGCGATCAGCCATGCGGTCAGCAAGGGCGCGCTGGGCGGCGTGCTCGGCAGCCTGGAAAGCGAAAACGTCCAGGGCGAAGTCCAGAAGAAACTGGACGTGCTGTCCAACGAGATCCTGCTGGAAGCCAACGAATGGGGCGGCCATCTGGCGGCCATGGCCTCGGAAGAGATGGAAACCATCCATCTGATCCCGAACCGCTACCCCAAGGGCGAATACCTGCTGCTGTTCGATCCCCTGGATGGCTCGTCGAACATCGACGTGAACGTCTCCATCGGCACCATCTTCTCGGTGCTGCACGCGCCGCACGATGTGTCGGGCGCCCCCGTCTGCGAAGACGACTTCCTGCAGCCGGGCAACAAGCAGGTGGTGGCCGGCTATGCCGTCTACGGTCCGCAGACGATGCTGGTGCTGACCATCGGCAACGGCGTCGTGGGCTTCACGCTGGATCGCGAAATGGGTTCATGGGTGCTCACGCACGAGAACATCCGCGTGCCGGAAGACACCAAGGAATTCGCGATCAACATGTCGAACATGCGGCACTGGGCCCCGCCGGTCAAGCGCTACATCGACGACTGCCTCGCCGGCTCCACCGGCCCGTTGGGCAAGGATTTCAACATGCGCTGGATCGCCTCGATGGTGGCGGACGTGCATCGCATCCTGACCCGCGGCGGCATCTTCATGTACCCGTGGGATGCGCGCGAACCCGGCAAGGCCGGCAAGCTGCGCCTGATGTACGAAGCCAATCCCATGAGCTTCCTGATCGAACAGGCGGGCGGCGCGGCCATCAACGGCACCGAGCGCATCCTGGACATTCAGCCTGAAAAGCTGCATCAGCGCGTGAGCGTGATTCTGGGTTCGAAGAACGAAGTCGAACGCGTGGGCCGCTACCACGCCGAGGACGCGGGCAAGTAAACCGCGCCCGTACGCTGCGCAACAATGCAAAAGCCCCGGTCATTGGCCGGGGCTTTTGCCTGGTGCAGACGGTAAGGGGTCAGGCTGACTTACTTGACCTCTTCGATCGACTTCACGTCGTCCTTGTTGATCTGCACCTTCTTGCCGTTCTGTTCGTATTCATACATGCCCGACTTCTTGTCGTATTCGGGCTCGTCGGGCGCTACGGTCGAAGATCCGTCGCGTTGGTTGATAACCGAGGGCGACGAGCATCCGGCAAGCACTCCAACTCCGGTCATCACCAGGGCCAACGTCATGGTCTTCAGGTTCATGGTCGTGTTCTCCGAGTGTTGAATAGGTGATTTCACTCTATCCGAATCGCTCCCCGAAATCGTGTCGGGTTGTGGGCAAAATGCTTAAGAACGTAATCGGCCCCGACCCCAATAAACAAAAACCCCTCGCAAGGCACGCCTGCGAGGGGTTGCAACCGTATACAAGCGGCAAGCGTGCTTACACCTTGGCGTTCGCCTCGATGAAACGGCGTACGGACGCTTCGCTGCAGTCCATGACCTCGACGCGCTGCGGCAGCGATTCCAGATCCGCGAGGTTGCCGGGCGGCGTTGCGGGACGGCCGAGCGCTTCCTCGATGGTTTCGGAGAACTTGGCCGGCAGCGCCGTTTCCAGCACGAGCATGGGGACACCCGGCTCGACGAATTCGCGCGCGACCTTCACGCCGTCAGCCGTGTGCGGGTCGACCAGCACGCCGGTGGCGTCATACAAGGCGCGGATCGTCGCCAGACGGTCCATATGCGAGCTGGCGCCCGACACGAAGCCATAACGCGACTCGAACTGGTCCTTCATGTCGGACAGGTCGAACGCGCCATCGCGCGGCAGCGCCGTCCACAGGGCCTTCACGCGATCGGAATCGCGGCCCACCAGATCGAACACGAAGCGCTCGAAGTTGGAGGCGCGCGAGATATCCATCGACGGGCTGGACGTGGCGTAGGTCTGCTCGGCGGGACGCGGACGATAGATGCCGGTGCGGAAGAATTCTTCCAGCACGTTGTTCTCGTTCGTGGCCAGCACGAGACGGCGGATCGGCAGCCCCATCCGGCGCGCGATGTGGCCCGACAGGATGTTGCCGAAGTTGCCCGACGGCACGGCAAACGACACTTCCTGACCGGCGCGTTCGGTGGCGCGCAGCCAGCCGTGGAAGTAGTAGACGACCTGGGCGGCGATGCGCGCCCAGTTGATCGAGTTCACGGCGCCAAGGCGATACCGGTTCTTGAAATCCAGGTCGCCGGCCAGCGATTTGACGATGTCCTGCGCCTGGTCGAACACGCCGCGCACGGCGATGTTGTGGATGTTCTCGTCTTGCAGCGAATACATCTGCGCGCGCTGGAAGGCGCTCATGCGGCCGTGCGGCGACAGCATGAACACCGCCACGCCCTTCTTGCCGCGCAGCGCGTATTCCGCCGCCGAGCCCGTGTCGCCGGAGGTGGCGCCCACGATGTTCAGCGTGGTGCCGCGCTTTTCCAGCACGTATTCAAAGACCTGGCCGAGGAACTGCATGGCCATGTCCTTGAACGCCAGCGTCGGACCTTCCGACAGGCCCAGCAACGACAGCCCGCCATCCAGCGGACGCAGCGGAACGATGTCCTCGCTGTTGAAGATTTGCGGCGTGTAGGCGGCGCGGGTCAGGCGGCGCAGGTCGTCCGCGGGAATGTCCGTGGCGAACAGCGACAGCACTTCGAAGGCCAGGTCGGCATACGACAGGCCGCGCCAGGATTCCAGCGTTTCAGCGGAAACCTGCGGCAGCGTCTGCGGCACGGCCAGCCCACCGTCGGGCGCCAGGCCTTCCAGCAGGATGTCCGAGAATTCCAGCGGGGCCATGCCGCCGCGCGTCGAGATGTATTTCATATCAATGGCTCCACGATGGGCCGGACTCCCTTGCGAGGGAGCCGGGCTTCATCAGGTCAGGTTCTCCACGCGCAGACGCGTCACCTTGGAACGCACGAACGGCAGCGATTCGATGCGCTCGATGGCCTGGTTGACGTTGCCTTCCACGGCCTCGTGCGTCAGGAAGATGATGTCGGCGCCACCGATGTGCGACGGCTGCTGGATCATCGAACCGATGGAAATGCCGCGGTCCGCCAGGATGCGGGCGATGTCCGCCAGCACGCCGGGCTGATCGTCGACGCGCAGCCGCAGATAGTAGGACGTGCTGACCTGTTCGATCGGCAGGATCGGGGTATCCGACATGGCGTCCGGCTGGAAGGCCAGATGCGGCACGCGGTTGCCCGGATCGGCGGTGTGAAGGCGCGTCACGTCGACGAGATCCGCCACGACGGCCGAGGCGGTGGGCTCTTCGCCCGCGCCCTGCCCGTAATACAGCGTGGGGCCGACGGCGTCGCCCTTGACCAGCACCGCGTTCATCGCGCCTTCGACATTGGCCAGCAGGCGTTCGGATGGCACCAGCGCCGGATGCACGCGCAGCTCGATGCCATCGGGACGGCGCTTGGTGATGCCCAGCAGCTTGATGCGGTAGCCCAGGCGCTCGGCATGCTCGATGTCTTCGGCAGCCAATTGCGAAATGCCTTCTATGTGGGCGCGATCGAATTGCACCGGCACGCCAAATGCCAGCGAGGCCAGCAGCGTCAGCTTGTGCGCGGCGTCCACGCCTTCCACGTCGAACGTGGGATCGGCTTCGGCGTAACCGAGGCGCTGGGCTTCGGCCAGCACGTCGGCAAACGGCAGGCCGCGCGTGCGCATTTCGGACAGGATGAAATTGGTGGTGCCGTTGATGATGCCGGCCACCCACTGGATGCGATTGGCGGTCAGGCCTTCGCGGATCGCCTTGATGATCGGGATGCCACCGGCGACGGCGGCCTCGAAGTTCACCATCACGCCGCGTTCGGACGCGGCGGCGAAGATCTCGTTGCCATGCTTGGCCAGCAGGGCCTTGTTCGCCGTGACGACATGCTTGCCGTTGGCGATGGCTTCAAGCACCAGCTCGCGGGCCAGCGTGTCGCCGCCGATCAGTTCGACGACGATGTCGATTTCAGGATCGCGCACCAGCGCGCGCACATCGGTGTCGACCAGGATGGAATCGCCCACGCGGGCGCGCGCCTTTTCCACATCGCGCACGGCGGCGCGGACGACTTCAATGCGGCGGCCGGCGCGGCGCGCGATTTCTTCGGCGTTGCGGGACAGCACGGTCCACGTGCCGCCGCCCACCACGCCAAGACCAAGCAGGCCCACCTTCATGGGGTTCATCGCGCCGCCCTCTGCGGGTGGGCGTTGAGGGGAATTCATTTCACTTCTCCATAATCCTGTGCATGAAGCTGGTGCCACCCGATCGCGATGCCGCGGATCCGGCTCCGCCGGTCCGCAGGCATGCCCCTAGAGGGGGAAGCGCGCAGCGCTGCGGGGGTGGGCGTCAAATCACTTCAGCAATCCGTCCTTGCGGAACATATCTTTGATGCCGCGCACCGCCTGGCGGGTGCGCTGCTCGTTTTCGATAAGAGCGAAGCGCACGTATTCGTCGCCATACTCGCCGAAGCCGATCCCGGGGGACACGGCCACTTTCGCATCCGACAGGACACGCTTGGCAAATTCCAAAGAGCCCATCGCCCGGTAGGGTTCGGGGATCTGCGCCCAGATGTACATGGACGCCTTGGGAATTTCCACATTCCAACCTGCTTCATGCAGGCCGCGCACGAGCACGTCGCGGCGGCTTTGATACTGCGCCACGATTTCGTTCACGCAGTCCTGCGGACCGTCCAGCGCGGCGATGGACGCCACCTGGATCGGCGTGAACGTGCCGTAGTCGTGATAGCTCTTGATGCGCGCCAGCGCGTTCACGAGTTCGCGGTTGCCGACCATGTAGCCGATGCGCCAGCCCGCCATGTTGTAGCTCTTGCTCATCGTGAAGAACTCGACGGCGACATCGCGCGCGCCGGGCACCTGCATGATGGACGGCGCCACATAGCCGTCGAACGTGATGTCGGCATAGGCCAGGTCATGCACCACGAGGATGTCGTGTTCCTTGGCCAGCGCGACCACGCGCTCGAAGAACGACAGGTCGACGCACTGCGCGGTCGGGTTGCTGGGAAAGCCCAGCACCATCATCTTGGGCTTTGGGATGGATTCGCGCACGGCGCGTTCCAGTTCCTCGAAGAAGTCCACGCCCGGCGTCATGCGCACGGAACGGATGTTGGCGCCGGCGATGACGGCGCCGTAGATGTGGATCGGGTAGCTGGGATTGGGCACCAGCACGGTGTCGCCGCGGTCCAGCGTGGCCAGCATCAGGTGGGCCAGGCCTTCCTTGGAGCCGATGGTGACGATGGCTTCGGAGTCCGGATCGAACTCGACCGCGTAGCGGCGCTGGTACCAGTCACAGATCGCCTTGCGCAGACGCGGGATGCCCTTGGACACCGAATAGCCGTGAGTGGTGGGACGGCTAGTTGCCTCGACCATCTTGTCGACGATGTGCTTCGGAGTCGCCCCATCCGGATTGCCCATCGACATGTCGATGATGTCTTCGCCACGCCGACGCGCCGCCATCTTGAGCTCGCCGGTAATGTTGAAAACGTACGGGGGCAAACGCTCAATGCGAGAGAACTTCCTCATGATGGGAATCCTTAGGGGCGAAAAGGCAAAAAAGACCAGGGCGCGGTCGCGCGAAGGGGAAAGGGGCTTAGAACCGCGCCAGCACACGATTGCAGCGCAGCAAAACCCTGTAATCTAGCGCAACGACGCCTGGGCGGCAAATGGGGCAAAAAAAGCCTCTTTTCCCCCGTGGATACGTTGCAACATGCGCCGTGTCCGATGCGCTATTATCAAGCACGTATAGCCGGAGTTTTTATTGAAGCTGCATACCGATCCTGCGACGGCCGCTCTTAACACTGTCACCGCCTACGGCGACGGTTATATCGAGGTCAACCAGGTACGTTTTTCCTCCTCGGTCGCTTTTGGCCCCGAAGGCGAAGTGACCATCTGGCCCGTTGAGTCGCCGGCCGACATTACCTCCTCCCTCTTGCTCCAGGCAGCCGGATTGTCCGAGCCCGCCCGCAACCCCCTGGATTTTCTGGATGCCCCGGAAGCCGCGCCCAGCCGGCCGGCCAACGCGCCCGAAGTCCTGCTGGTGGGCACCGGCGGCAAGCAACAGTTCCTGCGCCCTGAAGTATTACGTCCCCTTTTGGCCGTAGGCATTGGCGTGGAAACGATGGATACCCACGCCGCCTCGCGCACCTACAACATCCTGATGGCTGAGGGACGGCGCGTGGTCGTCGCCCTCATCCCGCCCAATGGAGCATCCAGTCAATGACGCCGAGCATAGGCAAACCCGCCCCGCTGTTCACCGCCGAAAGCACGATAGGCCCCATCAGCCTTGAACAGTGCCAGGGACGGGCTGTCATCCTGTATTTCTATCCCAAGGACAACACGCCCGGCTGCACCACCGAAAGCCAGGATTTCCGCGATCTGCACGGCGACTTCCTGTCGGCCAGCGCGATCGTGATCGGCATCTCGCGCGACTCGCTGAAGTCGCACGAGAATTTCAAGGCCAAGTACGAGCTTCCTTTCCCTCTCATCTCCGACGCCGACGAAACCGTCTGCAATCTGTTCGGTGTCATCAAGCAGAAGAACATGTATGGAAAGCAGGTGCGCGGCATCGAACGCAGCACCTTCTTGATCGACGCCTATGGCGTGCTGGTGCAGGAGTGGCGCGGGGTGAAGGTCCCGAACCACGCAAAGGAAGTCCTGCAAGCCGCCAAGAGCATCGGTTAGCCGCACAGGAAACCCGTCAGGCGCTATAGCCGGCCCAAACAGGAGAGTGACGCATATGCCGCTTCCGAAGTTGCCTACCCGCCCCGCAGCCATCCTGACCTTCCCCTCGGGCGAATCCGCCCGGGCGCAGGCCCGCACGACCAAGACTGCCGCTGCGCGGTCCAACACCCAGGCCGCCCTCGCCGAAGACGAGGACGAGCTGCTGGTCCAGCCAGAACTTGAAGGCCTGGCAACCCCGGCGCGCAAGGCCCACACGCCGTCCCCGGTCCACGAGGCCCCGCCGCCCGCCGCGCCCGCTCCCGCCGCCCGCGCCCCCGCGCGCCAGGCCAAGGCCACGCCCGCACCGGCCAAGCGCGGCAAGGCCCGCGCCGAGAACGCCCCGCGCAAGCTGTTCGTGCTCGACACGAACGTGCTGCTGCACGACCCCAGCTCGCTGTTCCGCTTTGAAGAACACGACATCTTCCTGCCGATGATGACGCTGGAAGAACTGGACCACCAGAAAAAGGGCATGTCCGAAGTGGCGCGCAACGCGCGTCAAGTCAGCCGTTCGCTGGACGCGCTGGTGCAGGACGCCACGCACCTGGAAGAAGGGCTGGAGCTGGCCAAGCTGGGCAACAAGGACGCCACCGGCCGCCTGATGTTCCAGACGACCGCCATCCACAGCACCCTGCCCTCGGACCTGCCGATGGGCAAGGCCGACAACCAGATCCTGGGCGTGGTGCGCGCCCTGCAGGAAAAATACCCGCAACGCGAGGTCGTGCTGGTGTCCAAGGACATCAACATGCGCCTGAAGGCGCGCGCGCTGGGCATGGCCGCCGAAGACTACTTCAACGACCACGTCCTTGAAGACTCGGACCTGATGTACTCGGGCGTGATGCAATTGCCCGAAGACTTCTGGAACAAGCACGGCAAGGATGTCGAATCCTGGCAACAGGGCGGCACCACCTTCTACCGCATCCACGGCCCGCTGTGTTCGCAGTTCGTCGTGAACCAGTTCGTCTACTTCGAAGGCCAGATGCCGCTGTACGCGCAAGTGCGCGAAGTCAGCGGCAAGATGGCGGTGCTGGCCACCCTGCGCGACTACACCCACGGCAAGAACAATGTCTGGGGCATCACGGCGCGCAACCGCGAGCAGAACTTCGCCATGAACCTGCTGATGAACCCGGAATGCGATTTCGTGTCGCTGCTGGGCCAGGCCGGCACGGGCAAGACGCTGCTGGCATTGGCGGCGGGCATCACGCAGGTGCTGGAAACCAAGCGCTACACCGAGATCATCATGACGCGCGTCACGGTGCCTGTCGGCGAAGACATCGGTTTCCTGCCCGGCACCGAAGAGGAAAAAATGCTGCCCTGGATGGGCGCGCTGGAAGACAACCTCGACGTGCTGAACATGGGCGAAGGCGAAGGTAACGGGGACTGGGGCCGCGCGGCCACCATGGACCTGATCCGCTCGCGCATCAAGGTGAAGTCCCTGAACTTCATGCGCGGCCGCACCTTCCTGAACAAGTACCTCATCATCGACGAAGCGCAGAACCTGACGCCTAAGCAGATGAAGACGCTGGTGACCCGCGCGGGCCCCGGCACCAAGGTGATCTGCCTGGGCAACGTCGCCCAGATCGACACCCCCTACCTGACCGAAGGCAGCTCCGGCCTGACGTTCGTGGTCGACCGCTTCAAGGGCTGGCCGCACTCCGGCCATGTCACGTTGCAGCGCGGCGAACGTTCGCGTCTGGCCGACTACGCGGGCGACGTGCTGTAAAACGTTTTCTGCGCCGCCAGCAAAAAGCCCCTTGATTGCTCAAGGGGCTTTTTTTTCACTGCCGCGCGCCGATTATTTGTCGGCTGCGTTGGTGATGGCATTACCTGCCCGGGACACATCCTTGCCCATGCCGGCAACGGTATTGCAACCGGCCAGCACGAAGCCGAATACGACAAAGGCAGTCAGCACAAACTTGCCGCGCATGCTTTAACTCCAAAATGAAAAAATGAAAGCGCCGGTGCTCAGGCGATCTGCACGCGCAGTTCGCCCAGGCCTTCGACGCCGCCAGTGATCACGTCACCCTGGCGCACGGCGCCCACGCCTTCCGGCGTGCCGGTGAAGATGATGTCGCCGGGCTGCAGTTCAAACAGGCCCGACAGATACGAAATGCTTTCCGGAATATTCCACAGCATCTGGGAAATGTCGCTGGATTGCTTGCGCTCGCCGTTGACGTCCAGCCAGATGGCGCCCTTGTCGAGCGTGCCCACCACGCTGCGCGGGTGGATGGGACCCAGCGGCGCCGACTGGTCGAACGCCTTGCCGATTTCCCACGGACGGCCCTGCTTCTTCATTTCGCCTTGCAGGTCACGGCGGGTCATGTCCAGACCCAGCGCATAGCCCCACACGCATTCGTTGGCCTGCTCCACGGGGATGTCACGGCCGCCCTTGCCCAGCACCACGACCAACTCCATTTCGTAATGCAGGTTGGACGTCTTGGGCGGGTACGGCATCTTGCCGGTTTCGCCGTCGGCCACGAACAGCACCGCGTCGGCGGGCTTGCAGAAGAAGAACGGATCTTCACGGCCGGTGAAACCCATTTCCTTGGCATGCTCGGCGTAATTGCGGCCGACGCAATACACGCGGCGCACGGGGAACAGCGCGGCGCTGCCGGCAACGGGAACCGCGACGGGCGGCTGGGGAGGCAAAACGTAGTCCATGAGCTATCAACCTATGACAAATACGTGACCGGAAAAACCGGAAAAAATATTACCCCGACGCGCGCGCTTGGCATGCCCTGTGACCCCGCGATGGGGCGCTGTTGTTGTTGGGCGGCCGGGCGTTTGAAAAAGCACTCGCGAGTGTAGCCCTTTCTGCGGTCAATGCGAGGACCGGATGGATCGGGCGCCCACAACACAACGGCGCGGCGGCGACTGGCCACTGCCGTCGCGGCCGCGCCGCTGCAAGGCGCCAGCCGGCGTGTGCCGGCTAGCTTATGGCCCGATCAGCCCTTGGTGTAGCGCTCGGCGCTGCGCACGATTTCCTCGTGTGCGGCGTCCACGCCCTTCCAGCCCTTGACCTTGACCCACTTGCCCTTTTCCAGATCCTTGTAGTGCTCGAAGAAGTGCTGGATGCGGGAAACGTCTTCCGCCGGCAGATCTTCATAGGACTTGATGTTGCGGTACGGGGGGTACAGCTTTTCGATCGGCACGGCCAGCAGCTTGGCGTCGCCACCCGATTCGTCGTCCATTTCCAGCACGCCGATGGCGCGGCAGCGCACGACGGCGCCGATCTGGATCGGGAACGGCGTCAGGACCAGCACGTCGGCGGGGTCGCCGTCTTCGGACAGGGTCTGGGGGATGTAGCCGTAGTTGCACGGGTAGTGCATGGCCGTCAGCATGAAGCGGTCAACGAAGATCGCACCGGAATCCTTGTCGACCTCGTACTTCACCGGGTCGGCGTTCATGGGGATTTCGATGATGACGTTGAAGTCTTCCGGCAGCTTCTTGCCAGGGGAGACGCGATCAAGACTCATGGTTCAACCTTGTTTGTCTGAATGGTTATTCAAATCGAGCCGTCGTCCTTGAACGGCGGCTTGGTGGTCGGCACGGGCGCCGCGGGCGGCACGGGCTTGGCGGCGGGCGCAGCGGGTGCGGGCTTCGGCGAATACGTGGGCACCGGCTCGTCGAAAGCGGTGGCGGGAATCGGCGCGCTGTCGAAGTATTCGTCGATGTCGGCGGTGCCGCGTGCCAGCGGCGCGTCTTCGGGCGCCAGGGCGCGGTCGTGCTGCGCTTTGCTGACGCGCGCGTCCGGATCCAGCACGTAGTCCGAGGCCGACGCTGCGACGGGCGCTGCCGCGGCAGCGGCCGGCAAGGCGGGATAATCGCCGCCAACGTCCGCATCGCTATCCGTGTCCGACAGGCCGACGGCATAGCCGCCTTCGGCGTCCACGCGGTAAGGATCCGAACCTGTGTCCGCGGCGGGAAGCGCCGCGTCAGAGGCCAGCACGGGCAAGGCCATGCTGGCGGCCGTGGCCAGACGCCAGTGGCGCACGGCATCGACCGGACGGTCCAGGCGATCGTACAGGCTACCCAGCAATGCATGCGTCTGGGCATCGCTGCGTCGCGCCAGGCTGCGCAGCAGGTAGCGTTCGGCCTGGCCCCAAAGCTGGCCGTTCAGGCACAGCATGCCCAGCGCAGTCAGCAGGTCGGGATCGGTGGGGCGTTGATGCAGCCAGGTCTCGGCCTTGGCGAGGCGCCGCGACACGTGTTCAGCTTCGCAGCGGGCATAGGCCGCCACCAGGGCGGGATTGAACTTGACCGCGATGGCCGACTCCAGCACGCGGGCGGCTTCGTTGGGTTCGCCGGCGGCTTCGAAGGCCGCCGCGCCCGCCAGGGCGATTTCAGGCAGCAGGCGCTCTTCGGCCTTCAGGTCTTTCCAGATGGGACGCCAGGCATCGTTGCCCGCCGCGGCGCGCAGGCGCGCGGCGCCAGCGGCGTCGATCAGCAGGTCGGCTTCCGTGCGGCCCAGCGCATTGCGGCGCAAGAGGCCCCGCGCCAGCGTGAAGACCTGCTCTTGATGGTTCAAGGCCGTGTGCGCGCGCAGCAGCAGGCGCATCGTGTGCAGATGGCGCGCGCCGCCGTCGGCCAGCGGCCCCAGCACGGTCAGCGCCCGCTCGGCGCGGCCCTGATCCAGCAGCATATCGGCCGACACCGTGGCCGTGGCTTCAATGAGGCCGGGATCCGTGTCGGCTTGTTCCTGCGCGTTGGCGAGCAGGCGGTCGCGCCGATCGAATTCGCCCAAGCCGTGCGCGGCGCGGGCCGCCGACAGCGCAGCCAGCACGCGGCGCGTGCGGACCTTGGTCTGGTCCAGAAGCTTGGTCAGGTCTTTTTCGGCGTGGGCGTAGCGGCCTTCGAGCAGACCGATCCAGCCGCGTTCAAGCAATTCGTGGTCGCGCGCCTGCGCACGCTTGCCGCGCCACGCCCGCACACGATCGGGAATGGCCAGCAGCCAGGCCAGCAGGCGCAGGCCCACATACAGGATGATGAACGTCGCGACGATGAGCAGGACGGCGAGCGTCAGCGACATCTCGATGCGCCACGGCCACACCAGGAGCAGCACGTTGCCCGAATGCGAGCGCAGAACCACCGCCAGGGCGACGGCGACGACGGCGAGCAGCAGTGTCCAGAACCAGGTACGCATGAGCTCAGTCCTGGTCGCTGGTCTTGAAGCCCGCGGCGCGCAAGGCGGCCACGGCGTTCAGGCTGTCCGCCACGTCCGGCATGCGCACGGCGATGTCGGTCTGGGCCAATTCGCGCGCGAGGGTCTGCGCGGCGACGGTATCGGGCGAGCGGCCATCGAAGTACTTGGAAAGCGTCGAGCCGACATTGTCGAGCTCGCTCTTCCAGACCGACGGCTGACGCATCAGCATCGCCAGTTGCGCCGTCAGCAGCCGCTGGCGCAGCGTGCCGCGCACCTGATCGGCCTGCTCGGGCGACAAGAGCAGCGCGGCGGGTTCGTCCACGCGCTGGATGGTGATGAGTCCGCCAAGTTCATGCGCCAGCGCGGAACCCGCGCGGCCGGGCCACGAGGCGACTTCGGCGCGCCAGCGTTGCCACCACGGCGCATCGGCGGGCAGACCGGCCTGCGGATCGACCGTGGGGGCCGGCGCGGGCGGCTGGGCTTGGCCCACCGGGGCAACGCCCGGCGACACGGTGTCGGGCACCAGCAGCGGCGCCTTGCCGATGAGCGCGACCAGGCGTTCGATGCGGCCGGACTGGGCGGGGATGTCGACGGTGGACACGGCACGCAGGCGGTCCAGGTCGCCGTTGATGGATTGCTGCAGGCTGGCGAAACGCGGACGGTCTGCGCGCGCCAGGCGCGATTGCGCGGTTTCCAGCGCGACGATGGCGTTGGAGACGTTGCCGGCCAGGCGCAATTGCTGATTGGCGATGGTCAGCAGGCGTTCGACGTCATTGGCCAGCAGTTCGTCGCTGGCGCTGTCGTTGAAGTTCTGCCAAGCCTGCTGCAGGGCGTTGTACTGGCTTTGGGTTTCGCGCAGCGTGTCTTCGAGTTCGGCGACGCGGCCCGATTGCGCCTGTGCCAAGGCAAGGGCTTCGCGGGTGTCCTTGCGGGCTTGCGCAACGTCGGCGCCCAGCGTGTCCAGGCGCGTTGCCACTTCGCGGCCCGCGGACACGAACTGGGTGCGTTGCTTCCACAGCGCATAACCCAGGCCAACGGCCAGCAGGATGACGATTATGAGGGCAGTGACCAAGGGGCCGCTGCCGCGCTTGGCCGGACGGGCCTTGACGGAGTCGGCCGGGGCCGATGCGGACGCGCTTGCGTCCGGGGCGGCCGGAAAAACGGCCGAATCGGTAGCGGGAGTCTTATCTGTCATGACGCGATTGTATTCGGTGTCAGTCCGAACCAACGAATCAAGCAGCAACAAAAGCCTGGAATATCGACTCGTCGTTCGGCACGCAGATTTTTACCATCGCCGATCCAGACGTGCCATGACAGGACGGTGGCAGGCGGCGTGCCAGTGACGGGTGCGTGACCACGAAGCGGCAGCGCTGCCACCAGTCAGCCAGACCCGCTGCATGGAGCTGATTCTGGACGGCATCAGCGCCCTCGCCGCTGGTGAGCAGCCAGGTGGCAAAGACGCCCGCATCGGCCCAGCGCCGCAGCGTGCCAAGCTGGTCAGGTGTCCAGGCGGCCGGCTGCCGCTGATAGGCGGCATGACGCGTCACATGGACCCCATGGGCTTCAAGTTTGCCGCCAAGCCAGTCCCGACCCTGGGTGCCGCGCACCACCAGCACGCGCGCGGGCAGCTGCGGCAGGGCTTCGAGCACCTGCCACAGCGCCTCGGAATCGTGGGTGGACGCCGATTCGTCCGGGTGCAGGACTGTTGTATTCGCGCCAAAAAAACCCGTGTCGCGCAGCGCCTGAGCGCTGGCGGGTCCGACCGTGGCCGCGGCCACGCCCGCCGGCCAGCCGGCGGCGCCGTCGGCCTGGGCCAACTGGTCCAGATACTGGCGGGCAGCATTGCCGCTGACGAACACGACTAGGCCGTAGTCCGATGGCCGAGGAAGGTCTTCGGATGCGGCGGAAAGGGGATGAATTTCAAGTGCGGGCAGGATGCAGGGCTGCCAACCGGCGCCCTGCAGGCGGCTGGCCAGCGCTTCGTTGCGCCCTGCGGGCCGCGTCAGGATGGCGATGCGCGGCCCTTCGGCGGCTGCAAGCGCCGGGTCCATCAGTCGGGCCCGTGGTTGTGCAGAAGTTCGCGGAGGATTGCCTCTGCGCCCGCGTCCAGCAATTCGGAGGCAGCGGCTTCGCCGATGGCTTCGGCCTGATCCACCGGACCGGTGTGCGTGGCATGAACGATGCGGGTGCCGTCCGGCGATGCGACCAGCGCGCGCAGCGACAGGGTGTCGCCGGCGATCTGGGCAAACGCCGCCAGGGGTACCTGACAGGAGCCGCCCAGCTTGCGCGACACGGCACGCTCCGCGAGCACGCAGGCGGTCGTGTCTGCGCTGACCAGCGGCGCCAGCCATGCACGCATGTCGTCGCGATCGTCGCGGATTTCAATACCGAGAGCGCCCTGCCCCGCCGCAGGCAAGCTGTCGGCGGGATCGAGCAGACTGCGGATGCGCTCGCCCATGCCCAGCCGGTCCAGGCCAGCCGCCGCCAGCACGATGGCGTCGTAGTCGCCTTTGTCGAGCTTGCCGAGGCGCGTATCCAGATTGCCGCGCAGGGGTTTGACCACCAGGGCGGGAAACCGGGAACGGATCTGGGACTCGCGGCGCAGGCTGGACGTGCCGACCAAGGCGCCCGCGGGCAGGTCCGCCAGCGAGGCATATCGGTTGGACACGAAGGCATCGCGCGGATCCGCGCGATCGAGGACGGCGCAAAGCTCGAACGGGGCTTGCAGATCCACCGGCACGTCCTTCAGGGAGTGAACGGCGAGATCGGCGCGCCCGTCGAGCAGCGCGTTTTCGAGTTCCTTGACGAACAGACCCTTGCCGCCCACCTTGGACAGCGTGCGGTCGAGGATCTGGTCGCCTCGGGTCGTCAGGGTAAGAAGTTCAACTGCGCACGCTGGGTACAGCGTGCGCAGCCGATCGCGCACATGCTCGGCTTGCCACAGGGCAAGCCGGCTGGCGCGGGTCGCAATGACCAGACGTTGCGGCAGAGACACGTGATGCCATCAAACGAAGTTGGAGACGATGATCGTCGCGACTACGCCGAGGATGGCCAGCACGAACAGACCCTGAAGAAGGCTCAGGCCCGATTCGGATTGCTGGGGATCGGTGGATCTACGCAGACTCATGTGCTGATTCCTTGGAAGCGTTCTTGCGGCTTGCAAGCCACCGTCCAAGGACAACAACGAGCAAGGCGCCAATAATTTCAGCGGCGATTTTAACCGTAGTCGGCTGAACGCCAAATTGATCGACGACAAACTTGTCGGTGACCAGCATGCCGCCAGCGATCCAGCCCAGCAGGCCCGCGCCGAAGGTGACGACCAGCGGATAGCGGTCGATGAGCTTGAGCACCAGCGTGCTGCCCCAGATGATGATCGGCACACTGACGACCAGGCCGAAGATGACCAGACCCAGTTGATGGTCGGCATGCGCGTTTTGCGCGGCGCCGGCAATGGCGATCACGTTGTCCAGGCTCATCACGAAGTCAGCAATGATGATGGTCTTGATGGCCGCGACGATGGATGTGCCACCCTTGATGTCGCCATGCGCATCGTCTTCGGGGATCAGGAGCTTGACGCCGATCCAGACGAGCAGCACGCCGCCCACGACCTTCAGGAACGGGATATTCAGGAGCTGCATCGCGAAGGCGATCAGCACGACACGCAGAATGATTGCGCCCGCGGTGCCCCACAAGATGCCTTGCATCCGTTGCTTGGGCGCCAGGTTGCGACACGCCAGTGCGATCACGACAGCGTTGTCGCCGCCGAGCAGGATGTCGATAAGAATGATTTGGAATACCGCTGCCCAACTCAGCGTCTGGAAAAACTCAAGCACTTTGAACCCCCGAAGGCATTTATTAAAAGAATGGCCGGTCCCGGCCCGGCCGCCCTGCCGCGCCTTCGCGCGGCAGGTTGATTCAGAAAAACATATTATTGTAGTTCAGCTTTCAGTCAGCTTTCTGGCGCATCAGTAAAACTTTACCAATCAGCAGCACCAGCACTGCACCGAGTGCGCCGGACATCAGCGCGAAGCTATGCTGCGTTACGCCCAACGCGGCGTCAATACGCGCTACGGGCTCTTGCAATGCAGGATCGCCCACCAGCAGTTCGCCCGCGATGAAGCCCAACAGCGCCGCGCCAACCCAGACGATGAGCGGGAAGCGTTCGATGACCTTCAAGAGCAGCGTGCTGCCAAAGATGACCAGGGGAATGCTGATGGCCAGACCGAGCACCAGCAACGTCGTATCGCCCATGGCGGCGGCGGCAACTGCCACCACGTTGTCCAGGCTCATGACCAGGTCGGCGATCATGATGGTGCGGATGGCGGTGAAAAGATTGCCCTGCGTCTTGCCGGCGCCGTCTTCTTCGCCTTCGGGCAACAGCAGCGTGACACCGATGTAGACCAGAAGCAGCGCGCCGATGAGCTTGAGCCACGGCAGCAGCAACAGCTTGGCCGCGACGAGCGTCAGCACGATACGCATGATGATCGCAGCGGCGGAACCGACCACGATCGCTTTTTTCTGTTGTGCCGGAGGCAGTGAACGCGCCGCCAGCGCAATAACCACGGCGTTGTCGCCTGATAGCAGAATGTTGACCCAAATGATCTGGAGCAACGCGATCCAGAATGCCGCTGAACTGAGTTCCATGCCTCTCTTTCCTAGGTGTGATCCCCCTAGGACAAAACCAAATTAATGGATGAATTTGAACGGAGAAACGTACTGACCGTCTTGGTGCGAGCCCGACGGCATTCTTGCTGGTACGCGCAAAATTTCTTTCATTATAGTTTCGTTCAGCTTTCCGTATGATTGCCCCGGCCGCTTCCTGGACGCGGGATTACCCTAAGAAATCACGAAAAACCCGGACAAAAAAAAGCCCGCCGAAGCGGGCTTTTTATCGCGCAATGCTGAGACTTACAGCACCGACTTGAGCAGCTTGCCCATTTCGGAGGGGTTGCGCGTGGTGCGGATGCCGCAGGCTTCCATGACTTCCAGCTTGGCATCGGCCGTGTCGGCGCCGCCGGAGATCAGCGCGCCGGCGTGGCCCATGCGCTTTCCGGGAGGGGCGGTGACGCCAGCGATGAAGCCGACGACCGGCTTCTTCATGTTGTCCTTGGCCCACTGCGCGGCGTTGACTTCGTCCGGACCGCCGATTTCGCCGATCATGATGACGGCGTCGGTGTCGGGATCGTCATTGAACAGCTTGAGCACGTCGACGTGCTTCAGGCCGTTGATGGGGTCGCCGCCGATACCGACAGCGCTGGATTGGCCCAGGCCCAGTTCGGTGACTTGCGCCACGGCTTCGTACGTCAGGGTGCCCGAACGGCTGACGATGCCGATGCGGCCCTTGCGGTGGATGTGACCGGGCATGATGCCGATCTTGATTTCGTCCGGGGTGATCAGGCCGGGGCAGTTCGGGCCCAGCAGCAGCGTCTTGCTGCCCTTGGCCTTCATGCGGTTCTTGACTTCGAGCATGTCGCGGACCGGGATGCCTTCGGTGATGCAGATGACCAGTTCCAGTTCGGCTTCGACAGCTTCCCAGATGGCGGCAGCGGCGCCGGCGGGCGGCACGTAGATGACGGACACGGTGGCGCCGGTGTCGGCCTTGGCGTCCTTGACCGACGCGAAGATCGGCACGCCTTCGAAGTCCTCACCCGCCTTCTTGGGGTTCACGCCGGCCACGAAGGCGGCCTTGCCATTGGCGTACTCACGGCACATGCGGGTGTGGAACTGGCCCGTCTTGCCCGTGATGCCCTGGGTGATGACCTTGGTGTCCTTGTTGATCAGAATCGACATTGTGAATCCTTGATTTTCTCTTTACTTGACGGCGGCTACGACGCGGGTGGCAGCTTCGGCCATCGTGTCGGCGCTGATGATGGGCAGACCCGATTCAGCCAGCATCTTCTTGCCGAGCTCTTCGTTGGTGCCCTTCATGCGGACGACCAGCGGCACGTTCAGGTTGACGGCCTTGCAAGCAGCGATCACGCCTTCGGCGATGACGTCGCAGCGCATGATGCCGCCGAAGATGTTGACCAGGATCGCCTTGACGCTCTTGTTGGCCAGCATGATCTTGAAGGCTTCGGTGACCTTCTCGGCCGTGGCGCCGCCGCCGACGTCCAGGAAGTTGGCCGGCTCGCCGCCGAACAGCTTGATGGTGTCCATCGTGGCCATGGCCAGACCGGCGCCGTTCACCAGGCAGCCGATGTTGCCGTCGAGCTGGATGTAGGCCAGGTCGAACTTGCTGGCTTCGATTTCAGCAGGATCTTCTTCGTCCAGGTCGCGGTAGGCGACGATTTCCGGGTGACGGAACAGGGCGTTGGAGTCGAAGTTGAACTTGGCGTCCAGGGCGATGATGTTGCCCTTGCTGTCGCGGTTCAGGGGGTTGATTTCGACCAGGGAGGCGTCGGTGTCCATGTAGCACTTGTAGAGCTTCTGGAACACGTCAACGGCCTGGGCGGTCGAGTCGGCGGGCAGGCCGATCGCGTTGGCGATCTTGGTGGCTTGCTCGGCGGACAGGCCGGTCAGCGGGTCGATGTATTCGGTGATGATCTTTTCGGGCGTCGAGTGAGCCACTTCCTCGATGTCCATGCCGCCTTCGCTGGAAGCGATGAAAGCGACATTCTGCGTGGCGCGGTCGGTGACCAGCGACACGTAGTATTCCTTCTGGATGTCGGCGCCGTCTTCGATGTACAGGCGGCGAACCTTCTGGCCTTCAGGGCCGGTCTGATGCGTGATCAGCTGCATGCCCAGGATTTCGGAGGCCAGCTTGCGGACGTCGTCCAGCGAGCGGGCCAGCTTGACGCCGCCGCCCTTGCCGCGGCCACCCGCGTGGATTTGTGCCTTGACGACCCAAACCGGTCCACCCAGCTTTTCAGCGGCAGCCACGGCCTCGTCGACGGAAAGAGCGGGGATCCCGCGCGGCACGGGGACGCCAAATTGCTTCAGCAGTTCCTTGCCTTGATACTCGTGGATTTTCATGTGTTACCTGTCAGGACGTATGAGAAAAAGAAGGTGAATCGGAGGACGACTCGGCCGATGCCTCAGCGCTACCCCCGGTGTACCACTCGGGATAATGCTCAGCCACCACAGGGCCGCCAGTGCTGAGCGCATGGCAGCCGTCCAGTTGGAATGGACGCCGGTTCGGGTTGGGTTCCTGCCGCCGGCGGTTGGCCATGGTCTGGACCGCCGCGGTGGGAAGCACCTGCGACAGTTCGGTCATGTGCGTACAGCCTTCCACATGCCCGAACCGCTCTTTGACCTGGCGACGGAACCCCTTGAGCAGGTTCATGCCGATCAGGTCAGTGTACGCCGGCTCGATGGCCTTGCAATGCTCGCCGTAAGGCGCCGCGTCATAGACGGCCTGAGCCGCCACGATCGAGAATTCCTCGTCGATGGTGATGCGCAGGTGCATATGGTGGATGGGTTGCCCGGCCTTGAACATCTCGCCGTCGCGCTTGGGAAAATCGTACGCCTTGACGTCGATCAGCTCGGCTTCCAGGTCCCAGTTGCCGTCCTCGCGCGCGTACGACTGCACACGTATGGAACGCGTATGCAGCGGCTGACGAGGACAATCTGGCGGTGGCAAGGGCATGCGTGGGGCCTGCGGGGCAGAGACGGCCAGCGCGTAATGGTGCGCGGCAACAAAACCTTCAAAGTATAGCGCAGGCGGCCTGCCGCAATCGTATTAATTGGCCGGGGGATGGCCCGCTATCCCATGCGCTGGCGTGCGCGGCGGTGGCGGCTCGCGCTTGGCCGGCGCCAGATCGGCCCCGAAATCGCCGAGGGTAGACGGCAAAAAACCCGGCGCGCGCGGGCGGCACGGCCGGGTTGGGGAATGCGGCGCCCCGGCGCCAGCGCGCCGGGGGACGGACCATGGCGTCAGGCCGCGTCGCGCAACGCGCGGGCTGCCTGAACCATGCCGATCAATGCAGCTTCGGTTTCGGGCCACGCACGCGTCTTCAGGCCGCAGTCGGGGTTCACCCACAGGCGTTCCTTGGGCAGGCGGGCGGCAGCCTTGTTCATCAGGTCCACCATCCAGCCCACCTCCGGCACGTTGGGCGAATGGATGTCATACACGCCGGGGCCGATGTCGTTCGGGTAACGGAAGTCCTCGAACGCCTTGAGCAGCTCCATATTGGAACGCGACGTTTCGATCGTGATCACGTCGGCGTCCATGGCCGCGATGGATTCGATGATGTCGTTGAACTCCGAATAGCACATATGGGTGTGGATCTGCGTCTCGTCGCGCACGCCGGCGGTCGACAGGCGGAAGCAGTCCACGGCCCAGTCGAGATACGCATGCCAGTCGGCGCGGCGCAGCGGCAACCCTTCGCGGATGGCGGGCTCGTCGATCTGAATGACGTTGATGCCGGCCGCTTCCAGGTCCACGACCTCGTCGCGCAGGGCCAGCGCGAGCTGACGGCAGGTCTGCTCGCGCGGCTGATCGTCGCGCACGAACGACCATTGCAGGATGGTCACCGGGCCGGTCAGCATGCCCTTGACCGGCTTGTCCGTCAGCGACTGCGCATAGGACGACCAGCCGACCGTCATGGGCGCGGGGCGCGCGACGTCGCCGAAGATGATCGGCGGCTTCACGCAGCGCGAGCCGTAGCTTTGCACCCAGCCGTTCTTCGTGAAGGCGAAGCCGGCGAGCAGCTCGCCAAAGTACTCGACCATGTCGTTGCGCTCGGGTTCGCCGTGCACCAGCACGTCCAGACCCACCTTTTCCTGGAAGCGGATGACTTCCTCGATCTCTTTGCGGATGGCGGCTTCGTACGCCGAATCCGTCAGGGCGCCAGCCTTCCAGTCGCGGCGCAGCGCGCGGATTTCGGCCGTCTGCGGAAACGATCCGATCGTCGTGGTGGGATAGGCGGGCAGCCCAAGTTGCTCTTGCTGGCGCGCAATGCGGCCGGCGAACGGCGCGCGGTCGCGCGACACGCCCGTGGCGGCGGCCATGCGCTGGGCCACGGCCGGGTTGTGGATGCGTGCCGAGGCGCGGCGCGCGACCAATGCGGCGCGCTGCCCGGCCAGCCCTTCCTGCACGGTCGGGTCGGTGGCGCTGTCGAGCGCGCGGCCCAGCAGGCTCAGCTCGTCCAGCTTCTGGGCGGCAAAGGACAACCAGCTCTTGAGTTCGGCATCCAGTTCGGTTTCGATTTCCAAGTCGACCGGCACGTGCAGCAGCGAGCACGACGGCGCCAGCCACAGGCGGTCGCCCAGCTGGCGCGCGATCGGGGCCAGCGTGGCGATGGCAGCGTCCAGGTCGGTGCGCCAGATGTTGCGGCCGTTGATGACGCCCGCGGACAGCACCTGACCGTCATTCAGGCCGGCCACCACGGCAGCCAGCTGTTCCGGCGAGCGCACCAGGTCTACATGCAGACCCGCAACCGGCAGGGCCTGCACCGTCGAGAGATTGTCTTTCAGACCGTCGAAGTATGTGGCGGCGAGCAGCTTGACCGGGCTGGCGGACAGCGCGGCGTACACCTGCTTGAACGCGTCGCGCCAGGCTTGCGGCAGGTCGAGCGCCAGGATGGGCTCGTCGATCTGCACCCACTCGACTCCCAGCTTGGCAAAGCGCGCCAGCACGTCCTGGTAGACCGGCAACAGCGCGGCCAGAAGCGCAAGCTTGCCGGCATCGGCGGCGCCGTCGGCAAACGCGTCGCCCTTGCCCAGGAACAGCCAGGTCAGCGGGCCGGGGATGACCGGCTTTACCTGCAGACCCAGCGCCTGCGCTTCCTTGATTTGCTCGAACAGGGTTTCGCGGGCAATGCGGAACGTCTGGCCGGGCACCAGCTCGGGGACGATGTAGTGGTAGTTGGTGTCGAACCACTTCGTCATCTCGCAGGCGGCGGCGGGCTTGCCGGACGGGGCGCGGCCGCGGCCCATGCGAAAGAGCGTGTCCAGCGACACCGGTTCGTTGTCCTTCTGGCCGAAGCGCGCAGGCACCGCGCCAAGCAGCGTCGTCCATTCCAGGATCTGGTCGTACCAGGCGAAATCGCCCACCGGCACGAGCTTGACGCCGGCCGCGGCCTGAAGCCGCCAATGACGGGCGCGCAGCTCGCGGCCCGTTTCTTCC
Organism: Achromobacter spanius; assembly: GCF_002966795.1. Lineage (GTDB taxonomy): Bacteria > Pseudomonadota > Gammaproteobacteria > Burkholderiales > Burkholderiaceae_B > Achromobacter > Achromobacter spanius_D. The sequence continues at coordinate 1,786,122 of NZ_CP023270.1, read as the reverse complement.
AGCGCGCCGGCGGTCTGCTTGCCCGCCCAATACGCTTCGACGGCGCGCTTGAGTTCGCGCTGCGCGCCAATGCGCGGGAATCCCAGATTATGAATCTTAGTCATGTGAACACGCCTTTCCACAAAATTTGTTCAAGTGACGGTTATTTTGACTGCAAAGCTAAATGAATCAAAATCAATGTCTACATTCATAAGATGAAGAATTCTCATAGAATATCGAATCGTTCCGGACGCCCACGGGTTGGCGCCCGGATTACCCCGTAGATTTGTCCTGTGTGAAGCCGCCTCGATGCTAGAAATCCGCCACCTTGAAACACTGACCGCCATCCGGGATGGCGGCAGCCTCCAGGAAGCAGCCGAACGCCTGCACCTGACGCAGTCCGCGCTGTCGCATCAATTGCGAGACCTGGAAACCCGGCTGGGCACGCCCCTGTTGAATCGCCGCACGCGGCCGGCCCGCCTGACGACGGCCGGCCTGCGGGTGCTGGCGCTGGCCGACGACGTCCTGCCGCGCATCCGCACCACCGAACGCGACCTGCAGCGGCTCGCGGCCGGCCGCACCGGCCGATTGCACCTGGCGATCGACTGCCATTCCTGCTTTCAGTGGCTGATGCCGGCGCTGGACGCCTTTAGGGTGCAATGGCCGGATGTGGCGCTGGACCTGTCCGCGGCGTTCTCGTTCGCCCCCTTGCCCGCGCTGGTGCGCGGCGACCTGGACCTGGTCATCACCTCGGACCCCCAGCCGCTGGATGCCGTGGAGTACCTGCCGCTATTCAAATATGAATTGGTGCTGGCCGTGTCCGAATCCAACCCGCTCGCGGGCAGCAAATTCATCGTGCCGGAACAGTTGGCGGACCAGACGCTGATTACCTATCCCGTGGACAAGCAGCGTCTGGACGTCTTTACCGCCTTTCTGGACCCGGCGGATGTCGAGCCGGCCGCCATCCGCAAGGCGGAGCTGACGCCGATCATTGCGCAGCTCGTGGCCAGCAATCGCGGCGTGGCGGCGCTGCCGAACTGGGCGCTGACGGAATACATGAACCAGGGATGGCTGCGGCTCTGCCGCCTGGGGCCGCAAGGGGTGTGGCGCACGCTGTATGCCACGGTGCGCAGCGAGGACACGGACGCCTCGTATATCGACGAATTTTTGACGATCACCCGCGACGTCTGCTTCAAGACGCTGTCGGGCATCAAGTCGGCGAAGTGATGGCGCCGGCCCCGCGTCAGTCTTCGTCGCCCTCGCCCAGGATGCGCCGGATGACGTCGTGCGCGAAACCCCGGCTGGCCAGAAAACGCGCCTGCTTTGCGTAGGCCGCACGATCTTCGGGCTTGGCGCTGAAGCGCTTTTTCCAGACTTCAAGCGCCCGGTCGTATTCGGTGGCGCGAAGCTGGTCGCGCAGTTCCGCGACCTGGTTGTCGTCCACGCCGTGCTGGCGCAGTTCCTGCACGATGCGTGCCGCGCCCTGCCGGGAGGCGCGCCGATGAACCAGGCTTTGCGCAAAGCGCTCGGTGGAGAGCCAGCCTTCTTTTTCGAGCGCGTCCAGCACGGATTCGACCTCGGCGGCGTCCTCGGCGTACGCAGCCAGCTTGCGCGCCAATTCTTCGCGCGCGTGCTCTCGCCGCGACAGATACCCCACTGCCCGCATCTTCAGCGACGGCCCCTTGCGCGCCGGCTTGCCATCGGACGTTGACGCTTCGCCGTCGTTGCCAGCAGCGTCGGCACGCCGGCCGCGCGCGGCGCCGCGCTGATTGGAGCTTCGCTGTTCGGAACTGCGCTGCCACAGGCCGGAAGATTCAGCGCCATCGGGCGAATCGTCAGACGCCGCGGCCTCGCGCGCCACCCGTGCATCGGACGTGCGCCGCAAGCCTTGCGGCTTGGCGACCGTTTCGAATTCGTCGTCCAACCTGGCGAGTTGGCGCTCGGCGGACGCGGGAGTCGATTTCCAGCTCATGCGCTTTCCTGCTTGCTAAGCAAAACGGCAGGCCCATGTTGGCGCCTGCCGCAGTTTCCCGGCCCAGCCGGGCCGGCGATGGGGCTTGCCGGAATCGCGGCCAGCCCTGTCGAATGCCCCGAAATTATTCGGCGGTGTCTTCCGCCGTGGGCACGAATTCAGCGGCGCGGCTGACGATGCCCTGATTTTCGCGGACGCGGTTTTCGATCTCGATGGCCATGTCCTTGTGTTCTTTCAGGTATTCGCGGACGTTGTCCTTGCCCTGACCGATGCGGTTGCCGTTGTAGCTGTACCAGGCGCCCGACTTGTCGACGACGTTGGCGGCCACGCCCAGGTCGATGATTTCGCCTTCGCGCGAGATGCCCGCGCCATACATGATGTCGAATTCAGCCTGCTTGAACGGCGGCGCCACCTTGTTCTTGACGACCTTGACGCGGGTTTCGTTGCCGACGACCTCGTCGCCCTTCTTGATGGAGCCGATGCGGCGGATGTCCAGGCGCACGGACGCGTAGAACTTGAGCGCGTTGCCGCCGGTGGTGGTTTCGGGGTTGCCGAACATGACGCCGATCTTCATCCGGATCTGGTTGATGAAGATGACCATGCAGTTGGTCTTCTTGATGGTGGCGGTCAGCTTGCGCAGCGCCTGGCTCATCAGGCGGGCCTGCAGGCCGGGCAGCGAATCGCCCATTTCGCCTTCGATTTCGGCCTTGGGAACCAGGGCGGCCACGGAGTCGACGACGATCAGGTCGACCGAACCCGAGCGCACCAGCGCGTCAGTGATTTCCAGTGCCTGTTCGCCGGTATCCGGCTGCGAGATCAGCAGATCGGCCAGGTTGACGCCCAGCTTGGAGGCGTACTGCACGTCCAGGGCGTGCTCCGCGTCGACGAAGGCGCAGGTGCCGCCCAGCTTTTGCATTTCGGCCACAACCTGCAGCGTGAGCGTGGTCTTGCCCGACGATTCCGGACCGTAGATTTCAACGACGCGGCCGCGCGGCAAACCGCCGACGCCCAGTGCGATATCCAGACCGAGCGAACCCGTGGAAACCACCTGAATGTCGTGCGAGACCTCGTTGTCGCCGTAGCGCATGATCGAGCCCTTGCCGAACTGCTTTTCGATCTGCGAAAGTGCGGCGGCAAGCGCCTTGGCTTTTTCCGAAGCGGCGGCCTTGGTGGTTTTGTCGTCCATGAGGAGTCCTGTCTGTAACGTATCTGGAAGTCGGAAAACTGCGGGTCTGGCAATGAGGTTCAGATTATGGCATCGGATTGTACTGGACAAATAACCAGTGTGCCAGTTCTTTGCACGTATACCCTGAGTGGCAAGCCCGGCGGCGTATGACAGAATCCGGAGCGATCCCGGTATTTTGCCCTTTTTCCGCCCCCGGGCCGGTGTGTTTCTTCCTAGCAGCAGCCCATGCGTATCCTGATCGCCGAAGACGACAGCATCCTGGCCGACGGCCTGTCCCGCTCGTTGCGCCACAACGGCTATGCCGTGGATGCCGTGCGCGACGGACTGTCCGCCGATTCCGCGCTGGCCGCCCAGGCTTTCGACCTGCTCATCCTGGATCTCGGCCTGCCGCAACTGGCCGGCCTGGAAGTGCTGCGCCGCCTGCGCGCCCGCAATTCCGCCCTGCCCGTCCTCATCCTGACCGCCGCCGACAGCATCGAACAGCGCGTCAAGGGCCTGGACCTGGGCGCCGACGACTACATGGCCAAGCCCTTTGCGCTGTCCGAACTCGAAGCCCGGGTACGCGCGCTGACGCGGCGCGGCGCGGGTGGCGGCGCCACGATGCTCAAGCACGGCAAGCTGCTGTTTGACCAGACCGGCCGCGTCGCCATTGTCGACGATCAGACGCTGGATCTGTCGGCCCGCGAAGTCAGCCTGCTCGAGATCCTGCTGACCCGCAGCGGACGCATGGTCAGCAAGACCCAACTCGTGGATCACCTGTGCGAATGGGGCGAGGAAGTCAGCACCAACGCCATCGAAGTCTACGTGCATCGCCTGCGCAAAAAGCTGGAGCCCAGCGGCGTGAAGATCGTCACCGTGCGTGGCCTGGGCTACTGTCTTGAGCGGGACCAGGGTGCGGCGTACCTCGCAAGCTGAGCCCGCCCCAGAGCCGCTCAACCAGGAAGCCCTGGACATCATGCAAGCCGGGTCCAAGGGCCCGAGCTTCGCGCCGCCCCAGCGTTCGCTGCTGGGCGAGATCCTGGACTGGATGCTGGCGCCGCTGTTTCTGCTGTGGCCCATGAGCGTCGCCATCACCTACGTGGTGGCGCAGAACATCGCCAACGTGCCGTACGACCGGGCGCTGGCCAACAACCTGCATGTGCTGACGCGTCAGGTCCACGCGCAGGATGGCCGCGCGGTGCTGAAGATGACCGATGCCGCCCGCGACGTGCTGCGCGCCGACGAGACGGACAGCGTGTTCTGGCTGGCGCTGGGCAGCCGCGGCGAATACCTGGGCGGCGACCGCGCGCTGCCGCTGCCCGCCACCGTGGGCCAGCCCCGCCCCGGCGAGGTCCAGTACGAGGACGACACGCTGCGGGGCTTCGGCATCCGGCTGGCCTTCACGTGGGTGGACCTGCACCTGCCCGGCACGCAGCCGGCGCTATTCATCGTGGCCGAGACCGTGGAAAAGCGCACGCAGCTCGCCAACGACATCATCAAGGGCGTGATCATTCCGCAGTTCGTGGTGCTGCCCATCGCCGTGCTGCTCGTCTGGTTCGGACTGTCGCGCGGCGTGGCGCCGTTGAATGCGCTGCAGCAGCGGCTGCGCGCGCGGCGGCCCGACGACCTCTCGCCCATCGACGAGCGCGCCGCGCCGTCCGAAATCGCACCGCTGGTCGCGGCCATGAACGACCTGCTGGACCGCCTGTCCGCCAACGTGCAGGCGCAGCGCCGGTTCGTGGCCGACGCCGCGCACCAGTTGAAGACCCCGCTGGCCGGACTACGCACACAGGCCGAACTGGCGCTGCGCGACGCCAGTCCCGAGGAAATGCAATCCAGCCTGCGCCAGCTCGTGACCGGTTCCGAGCGCGCGACGCGGCTCGTCAATCAGTTGCTGCTCCTGGCCCGCGCCGAGAACCCCAGCGCCATTGGCCTCACGCGCACGGACATCAACGCCATCGCGTACGAGCAGACCATGCACTGGGTGCCGTTGGCGCTGTCGCTCAGCACGGACCTGGGTTTCGAAGGGTCGGACACGCCCGTCGAGATCAACGGCAATCCCTTGCTGCTGGCCGAATTGCTGAACAACCTGGTCGACAACGCGCTGCGCTACACCCCGCGCGGCGGCCATATCACCGTGCGCGTGTTGCAGGCGGGCGGCCAGGGCGTGCTGGAAGTCGAGGACTCGGGACCGGGCATTGCGCCCGAGGAGCGCGAGCGCGTGTTCGACCGCTTTTATCGCGTGCTCGGCACGACGTCCGATGGCAGCGGACTGGGCCTGGCCATCGTGCGCGAAATCACGCAGAAGCATCAGGCAAGCGTCGAGATCGGCGACCATGCCACCGAGCACTCCAGCCTGCCCGGCACGCGCATCCGCGTCGTTTTTCCCCTCTATACGCCTGCGTCAGAGGCATCGGACGCCTAAGGACTATCCCTAGCACTCCCCCGTGAACTTACTATTTGTTTCAATTTTAAGATTCGAGTAAGGGTCACGTCAGAACCTCGTCAGCCTCGGCCCCCAATGTGGCGATAGCTCGATGTCGGTCTCGCCGGCGGAGGGTCAAGCACGGCGGAAAACCGCCGGCCTAAAAACGAGGAGACATCATGAGCACAACTACCATGGCAGGCCGCGGTCCATCCGCGGATCCGCGTCCGATGACCAAGGAGGAGCGCAAGGTCATCTTCGCGTCTTCACTCGGCACGGTGTTCGAGTGGTATGACTTCTATCTGTACGGCTCGCTCGCAGCCATCATTGCCCAACACTTTTTCTCTGGCGTGAACCCGACCGCGGGCTTCATCTTCGCGCTGCTGGCCTTCGCGGCCGGTTTCGCGGTGCGTCCGTTCGGCGCGCTGGTGTTCGGCCGGCTGGGTGACCTGGTCGGACGCAAATACACGTTCCTGGTCACGATCGTGATCATGGGCCTGTCCACGTTCCTCGTCGGCATCCTGCCCAGCTACGCCAGCATCGGCCTGGCCGCACCCGCCATCCTGATCGTCCTGCGCCTCTTGCAAGGCCTGGCGCTGGGCGGCGAATACGGCGGCGCGGCGACCTACGTTGCCGAACACGCCCCGCACGGCCGCCGCGGCTTCTACACGTCCTGGATTCAAACCACCGCGACGCTGGGCCTGTTCCTGTCGCTGCTGGTCATCCTCGGCATCCGCACGTTCATGGGTGAAGACGAGTTCAAGGCCTGGGGCTGGCGCATTCCGTTCCTGATCTCGGTGGTGCTGCTTGGCATCTCCGTGTGGATCCGCCTGCAACTGAACGAATCCCCCACCTTCAAGCGCATGAAGGAAGAAGGCAAGGGTTCGAAGGCGCCGATCGCCGAATCGTTCGGCCAATGGAAGAACCTGAAGGTTGTAATCCTGGCGCTGCTGGGCCTGACCGCCGGCCAAGCCGTCGTCTGGTACACGGGTCAGTTCTACGCCCTGTTCTTCCTGACGCAGACGCTGAAGGTCGACGCCAACACCGCCAACATCCTGATCGCCATTGCGTTGCTGCTGGGCACGCCGTTCTTCGTGATCTTCGGCGCGCTGTCGGACAAGATCGGCCGCAAGCCCATCATCATGGCTGGCTGCCTGATTGCCGCGGCGACCTACTTCCCGATCTTCCAGGGCCTCACGCACTTCGCCAACCCGGCGCTTGAAAAGGCGCAAGCCACCGCTCCGGTCACGGTGATCGCGGATCCGAGCACGTGCTCGTTCCAGTTCAACCCCGTGGGCACGGCGTCGTTCACCAGCTCTTGCGACGTGATCAAGTCGTTCATGGCCCGCAACTCGGTGAACTACCGCAACGAAGCGGCCCCGGCCGGTTCGGTGGCCCGCGTCAAGATCGGCAATGAAGAGTTCACCTCGTTCGACGGCCGCTCGCTGGCGCCCGCCGAATTCAAGGCCAAGGTCGCTGAACTCGACAAGACGCTGACCTCCTCCATCCGCAGCCACGGCTACCCGGCCAAGGCCGATCCGGCTCAGACCAACAACGTGATGGTCGTGGTGCTGCTGACGATCCTGGTGTTGTACGTGACCATGGTGTACGGCCCGATTGCCGCCATGCTGGTGGAAATGTTCCCGACGCGCATCCGCTACACGTCGATGAGCCTGCCGTACCACATCGGCAACGGCTGGTTCGGCGGCTTCCTGCCTCCAGTCGCATTCGCAGTGGTGGCTGCCACCGGCAACATCTACGACGGCCTGTGGTATCCGATCATCATCGCGGTCATGACCCTGGTCATCGGCACGCTGTTCGTGCGCGAATCCAAGGACAACGACATCAACGCCTGATAGACCATCCCCCGCCGGGCGGGACTGCTGCGCCTGCCCGGCCTTTCAAAAGCTCCTTATTGGAGCTTTTTTTTTATTCGCACTTTCAGGACCATGTCAGACCGGCGCCAGTAGACTGGGCGCTCAGATTACGGCCTTGCGCAAGATTGCCTGACGATTGATCCCCCTGTCAGACGATTGCAGGGCTGCTCTTCTGACACCGATGCCGCGTTCCCCGCGAGCCTTTTATGACGCGGCATTGTGTGCTCCCGTACCGGCCCGACTCTTTATTGAGCCGGGCCGCTTTTTTTTGGCCGCGAATGCTGCGGCCACGCAGCAAAGAAAAAGGGCAGCCGCAATGCGACCGCCCTCTTCATGCAGCGCGCCGGCCTGGCGGCCGGTTGCGATCAACGACGCATGCCCACGCCGATCGCGACCACGCCCGCCACGATCGCGGCAATGCCTGCCCACGTCGGGATGGGAACCGACTTCTCGGTTTCCGCGGTGGCCTTCACGGATCCGATCTGCAGGACCGTTTCCTCGGACTTGTAGCTGAAGCCCTTGTAGGCCAAGGCAACCACGCCCAGGACAATCAGGATCGCGCCAATGATTTTCATGTGTTCACTCCAATCTCACGTTGGTGCGCGGGACATTACCGGATAGGCCGATCACTGTCAGTGACAGAACGTGTCGCCTGTTGCCGGGGCGCGCAACCCCTTCGGCAAAGCCGCCGCGTCGTATAGAATCAACCCTTTTGGCCGACGCTCATGTGGTTCAAGAATCTCAAGATTTACCGCCTCTCCTCGCCCTGGACCCTGACAGGCGATCAGCTTGAAGACACGCTGGCGAAGCATGCGTACCAGTCTGGCAACAACCTCGAAATGCAAAGCCTGGGCTGGGTGCCCCCGCGCGAGAACGGCGGTCTGGCCCACGAAGTCAATGGCCAGATCCTGCTCAGCCTGCGCGCCGAAAAGAAGCTTTTGCCGGGCACCGTGATCAACCAGGTCGCCAAGGCGCGCGCCCAGGAAATCGAAGAGCAGCAAGGCTACAAGCCGGGCCGCAAGCAGATGAAGGAAATCAAGGAGCGCGTCACCGACGAGCTTCTGCCGCGCGCCTTCAGCGTTTATCGCGACACGCGCGTCTGGATCGATCCGAAGAACAACTGGCTCGTCATTGACGCGGCCGCTTCGGCCAAGGCCGACGAAGTCATCGGCCTGCTTGCCAAGTGCGTCGATCCCTTCCCGCTGGAAAACCTGTACGTCGCCCAGTCGCCCGCCTCTGCCATGACCGGCTGGCTGGCCGAGGACGAAGCGCCCAGCAACTTCACCATCGACCAGGACACCGAGCTGCGCTCGTCCGGCGAAAGCGGCGCGGCGATCCGCTACGTGAAGCACTCCATCGACGCCGACGACGTGCGCCGCCACATCCAGTCCGGCAAGCAGTGCACCCGCCTGGCCATGACCTGGGCCGACCGCGTGTCGTTCGTCCTGACCGAAGGCCTGGACGTCAAGCGCGTGGCGCCCCTGGACGTGCTGAAGGAAGGCAACGAAGGCGTCGCCGCGAACGACGACGAGAAGTTCGATTCCGACATGATGCTGATGACCGGCGAACTGGCCAAGATGATGGCCGAGCTGGTCGAGGCACTGGGCGGCGAAAAGAAGATCTAAATCTTCTTTTGCGCATCCACAGCAAGGGCCGCCCTTTCAGAGCGGCCCTTTTTCATGCCTCGACGCTGCGGTCGCGGCCGGCCTGCTTGGCCTTGTACAACGCCTTGTCGGCGCGATCGATCAGGTACGCATAGTCGGGATGGCCGTCAAACGTTGCGACGCCGATGCTGGCCGTCACCTGCAACGTGCCGGACTCGGCCATCATGAAGCGGTGCCGGCGGATCTCGGCGTTGAGTTTTTCAGCCGCGGCCAGCGCGGCGCCGGGTCCTGTGTCCACCAGCACGACTAGAAACTCCTCGCCCCCATAACGGAACACGAAGTCGCTGGATCGACAGGTCTGGTGAACCACCTCGGCGAACTGCCGCAGAATCTGGTCACCGCCCGCGTGGCCATGCGCATCGTTGATGGCCTTGAAGTGATCGATGTCCAGCAGCAGCACCGAAAAGCTCGACCGCTGACGCTGGGCCAGCGCGATCTCGCGGCCGATGACGGACGGCAGGAAGCGCCGGTTCAGCACGTTGGTGAGCGGATCGCTGCCGCTTTCAATCTCGGCCACCATGTCGAACAGACCGTTGAGCAAATGTTTGATGCGCGCCACCAGCTCCTGCAGTTCCCGGACCTGGTCGGGCAGCGATTCCTGTTCGTGACCGCCCCCCTGCATCATGCGCGGCAGCACCGCGTCATCCAGTCGCGCCACGGCTTCCGTGATCTGGCGTAGCGCCGGCGCGCTCTCGAAGAGCACCGCACCCTTGTGCTGCAGCCACAGGCCGAATTCCGACGCGGCAAGGCGCGGCAACGCCTGCTCCGGCGTCCGGTAATGCAGGCCGATCAGCACGGCCTGGCTCCACTCCAGCAACGCGGCGCGTTGGCGCTCGCGCTCGGTCGAGATGTTCTGCCCCAACGCGAACAGGCGATACGCCTCGTCGTTGCGCGCACCCCGGTTGATATCGCGCATGAATGCGCGGCTCATCTGCTCGATCGCCAGATCGAACAGGTTGCACACGTATTGCGTGGCCATCGACACCGCCATGCCATCCAGACCGCTTCCGTGCAAACGCTGCGCGATCTCGTTCTTCAGGATGCGGGCGCCGGCCATCACCAGATGAATCGGAATATGGACGCGCGCGTGGACCTCGCCGACCTTTTTCTGCGTGGCCAGCAGCACGTCGATATCGCCTTGGTCGCGCACGCAGAGCAGGCCCTTCAGCCAGTGCGTCATGCCGCGATGCAAGCGGGTCGACACGATTTCATGCGAGAGCCGCGGACCGGCCTCGGCATCGGCGAGCAAGGTGGAATAGAAGGCGTCCACCAGTTGCGTGGCGTGGTCGGACACCACTGCCGCAACCAGGCCGCGCGTATCGGCGTCAACCGATTGATAGACCGCTTCCCAGGCCTGCGCATTGGATGCGCTCAGGTAGCAATCGTGGCCGCTGGCCGCATTGGCCGCGGCCGCGTTTGCGGGGGCCGCAGGAGGAACACCGGTACTGCTCGAAGACATAAGCTCATCCGCCCAAGAACGGCGTGCGCGCCTGGCTGCGGCACGCGCCCGAAAAACCAGCGCGGATTATGCTTGAATTCTCCGTGGCGGGGCCGCGCTTGCGGCGCCGCCACGGGCGGTTGACGTCAATCCAGGCCGTGGAAGACCGAATCGTCGGGACCGACATGCGACGGATGCTGCCACGTCACATCGCGCAGCGAGTGCTGCACCAGGCCTTCCACGCCCAACAGCACCGCGAAGATGGCCATGCGGATGGGAATGCCATTGTCGGTCTGGCGGAAGATGGCCAGACGCGGATCGTGGTTCAGGTCCACGCTGAGATCGTTGGCGCCAGGACGGCTGTCGCGCGGCAGCGGGTGCATCACGATCGTCTCGGGGCTGCAGTAGGCGTCGATGATGGCGCGGTTGACCTGGAAGTCCGGCGTGTAGCCTTCGTTCTCTTCGTTGGCGAAGCGTTCCTTCTGAACGCGCGTCGCGTAGATGACGTCGGCGCCCGCCAGGCCTTCGGCCAGCGAGGACTTCTGTTCGATGATGTTGCCGTTGCGGCTGGCCTGCTCGACGATGTAGGTCGGCATCTCCAGGCCCTTGGGCGAAATCAGCGAGAACTTCACGTTCTTGTACAGCGCCATCAGCTTGATCAGCGAATGCACGGTGCGGCCGTACTTCAGGTCGCCGACCATGGCGATATGCGCGCCGTCCAGCAGCTTACCCAGGCGCGAGAATTCGGTCAGGATGGTGTACAGGTCCAGCAGCGCCTGGCTGGGGTGTTCGCCGGGACCGTCGCCGCCGTTGACCACGGGGATGTTCGTCGCACGCGCAAATTCCGCGACCGAGCCTTGGTCGGGATGGCGGATGACCATCGCGTCCACATAGCCGCTCATGACGCGGCTGGTGTCATAGATGGATTCGCCCTTGGCCATCGACGAGAACGTGAATCCGGTGGTGTCGCACACCGAGCCGCCCAGGCGGCAGAAGGCGGAACCGAAGCTGACGCGGGTACGGGTGCTGGCCTCGAAGAACAGGTTGCCCAGCACGGCGCCTTCCAGCACGCGCGACACCTTCTGGCGGCGCGCGATGGGCTGCATCATGTCGGCCACGCGGAACAGGTCTTCGACGGAGTCGCGGGTGAACTGGTCCACCGACAGCAGCTGGTTCTTGCCTTCAAGGGCGATGCGATCACGCAGCGGGCCGTCTTGTACGCTTTGCGTATATTTTTCCAGCAGCACGCCGTTTTGCACGATTTCCGTGACGAAGCGCTGCACCACTTCCGGCATCGCCCGGAATTCCTGCGAACCTTCCGGCAGAAGCCAGGTATCAAGCGCCCGGCGCTTGACGCCGATACGCGTGGCGAACACATCGCGGGTGAGGTTGAGGCGGCGCATGGCGTCGCGCAGAAAGGCTTGCTGGGAGATGCTCATGACTGGCCCCAAAAAGAGGATTTATATACGCAGTGCGCATATTATTCCGACCATCCACACAAGTCCAACATTTTTGCGCACACGGGTTTACCCCGTATTTTTAACGCTGTGCGTAGGCCGCCGCCTGCGGCGTGGCAGTCGCCACCTGCCCTACCGAGAACCAGCACGCCCCGCAGAAAGCCAGCATGCTGGCCACGTAGCACAACAGCGCCAGCAGTTGCGCGGGCCAATGGCCGCGCGTCAGATGACCGTTGTAGCCTTGCCGCAACAGGCTGACCTGCGCCAGGTACGCAAACGCCACGCCCAGGCCTGCCAGCACCAGGCCGGCAAGAAACAACAACAGGGGAATCTGCAGATCGGGCGCGGCAATGTCCGACCCCACAATGCCCAGTGAGAAACCGACCAGAACCAGGGCAGCGCCGCCGTTCAACCACCCCAGAAAGCGGAACGCGCCGGCCAGCAGCGCGAACGACGTGCCGTTTGCGCGGAGCTGCTGGGCGCGGGGGTCCATGGATCAGCCGCCGGTGGCGCTGCGGCAAACGGGCGTCGCGCTCTGAATCGACTTGCGCGCCGCCGCGATCTCGGCCTCGTCCCAGCGGCCTTCACCCAGGACCGTCACGGTCACCTTGGAGGTGGCGGGACCGTCGGCCTCGGCGGAAATCAATTCCAGCACGGTTGCCGGCTGGCCGACCTTGTAAAGCTTGATTTCGTCAGGCGCGCCTTTCTCGCCAAGGGTATGGCGCCAGGCATATGAGACGCCATAAGGATGGCTGACCTGCGTATGGCACGTGCGGACGTATTCGCCGGCGCGGCGGAACGCCGCCTGGTAATTGGTGTCGACGCTGAAGGTTTCCTTCTTGGCGGTTTCCGACTCGTAGACCCCGGTGCTGGCGCAACCGGCCAACGTAGCTGCCAACGTGACAGCCACCCATACAGACTTGCGCATGATTCTTCCCGCCATTGCTATTCGGACTTCCGCGATTATGCCAGCGGCTGCAAAAAGGCCACGCCGGAAATGCCAATTTTTGGCGTTCCGTGCGTGGCCTTGCGCCGTCGTGACGGCAAAGAGCCGGGCGCCTTAGCGCTTTTCCGCGGCCCCTTCGATCTTTTCCCCGCCCCGCTGGATATCTTTACCGGCCCCGGCGACGGTGTTGCACCCCGCCGTCAGCGCAGCAATCGAAAGCATCATGACGAGAAAGACTTTGTTCTTCATAAACATCTCCTGTCTGGGCATGGAAAAAACCGAACCCAGCATACCTCAAAGGCCCCAATTTGCGCGAGAGGTGGCCGCCGGGGCGCACGCCCCCCACTCCATGCGACTTAAGGGGGATTGCAGGGAGACCGCGAGCATCTTTGGTGGCACGGGTTCGCCACGTGTAACAACACCGACAAGAAACCGTCACCACCCTTACGCGCCGGTGACATTTGCGAGGCATTCTCGCCTGTCGCGTATTTGCCGCCAATGGATTAGGATGCGCACATGACGAAGAAACAAGCATCACAACCCACCGGATCCAGCCCGCAAGGCTGGGGCTGGGAAAAGCCTCAGTGCCGAGGACAGGCCGCCCTGGCGCTGTTCATTGACGACCTGCATCGCATCCTGCAGGCGCATGCCGCGGGCAAGCTGGCGGACAGCAGCTCGCTGTCGGACGCGCAGGCCCAGGTGAATGAATTGCTGGCGCGGTACAACGAAGTTTCTGCCGCACCGGAAATATTTCTGGGGCAGTCAGTCGAACTCAAAGAAGGCATCGACCGCAGCGGTGTCGCGCATACGGTGCCGATTTTTTCGTCGCGCCTGAAGCAGTCGCTGGTGTCGATGCTTGGACAAGGTCCGGGATGACAACCCGGCAAGCGGCCCGGCTGGCGATCAAACAGAACGGCCCCCAAAGGAAGGAGACTACAAGATGAGCACGGACAACGTTGTTGAGTTCCTCCGCCTGCTGTCCCTGGACGTTACGCTGGGCGCCGCTGCCCAGCATGCCGCAAGCCAGGCCGACGCGCCGCTGGCCCTGGCCCGCCTGGCAACCTCACACGGTCTGCCCTGCAATGCTTCGGATTGGTCTTCCTTTGCGCGCAACTGCCTGGACAACCTCGACCTGACCGAGGGCGACACGGGCATGGCGAACGCCACGATCTGGCAATTGGTGCAGGATCCCGCCCACGGGACGACCATTCCCGCCAGCGCCATCACCCGCGTGATCGGCATCATCTCGCAGCCCGAAGGCGAACCGCCCGTGGTCGGCCACGTGGTCAGCGACCTGGCGCCCCGTGCGCCGATGAGCATGGCGCCCCACACGACTGGTTCCTGATCTTCGGGCTCCTGATCAGGTCTGCACGCGGCGGTCCGCTCAGGACTGCCCTTTCAAAAAATCAATCACGCCAGCCGCGCCGGATGCGCCGCTGGCCATGCAGGCCGTCAACAGGTAGCCGCCCGTTGGCGCCTCCCAATCCAGCATTTCCCCCACACAGAACACGCCGGGCGCGGCGTTGAGCATCAGCCCGGCCGTCAGCCCCTCGAGTGCGACGCCCCCCGCCGTGCTGATCGCCTCGTCGATCGGGCGCGGCCGCACCAGCGTCAACGGCAAGGCCTTGATCCGCTGGCCCAGGCGTTCGGGGTCCTTGAAGTCTTCGGCGCTGGCGCATTCACGCAGCAACCCGGCCTTGACACCGGTCAGGCCCAGGCGGCTCTGCAGGTGGCTCGACATGGAGCGGGCGCCGCGCGGATGCGTCACGGCGGCCATCACCTTCTGGTGCGGCCAGTCCGGCGCCAGATCCAGCATGGCCACGGCGCTGCCGTCCGCGTCGATCTGGTCTCGCAGCGTTGCGGACAAGGCATAGACGAGGCTGCCTTCAATACCCGTCTCGGAGACGACGAATTCGCCCTGGCGGGCGGGTCCGCCACAGGCCATGGACACGGACTTGACCGGCTGGCCCGCAAAGCGGCTGCGAAAGTGTTCAGACCATTCCACGTCGAACCCGCAATTGGCGGGCCGCAGTGGCGCGACCGGCACGCCGTGCGACTGCAGATCCGGCACCCAGGCGCCATCGGATCCCAGCTTGGCCCAACTGCCGCCGCCCAGCGCCAGCACGACGGCATCGGCGCCATGGCGCACTTCACCGTCGGGCGTCACGAAACGCAGGGAATCCACGCCAGACTTGTTATCGCCCCAGCCGAGCCAGCGA
Organism: Achromobacter spanius; assembly: GCF_002966795.1. Taxonomy (GTDB): domain Bacteria; phylum Pseudomonadota; class Gammaproteobacteria; order Burkholderiales; family Burkholderiaceae_B; genus Achromobacter; species Achromobacter spanius_D. The sequence goes on along the minus strand of NZ_CP023270.1, from coordinate 1,770,980 downwards.
TGCCGCATGTGAAACCGCACGCCCTGTCCGCGCAGCCGGGCGAGCCAGGCCCGCAACAGGGGCGCCGCCTTCATCTCCTGCGGAAACACCCGGCCCGACGAACCCACAAACGTCTGGATGCCCAACGCATGGGCCCATTCGCGCAGAGCGGCGCCGTCCATCGTTTGCAGCCAGGGCTGCACGTTTGGGGCGCGGTCGCCAAAGCGGGCGAGAAAAGGCTCGGCGGGCTCGCTGTGGGTCAAGTTCAGGCCGCCCCGCCCCGCCATCAGGAATTTACGCCCCACCGAGGGCATCGCGTCGAAGACGTCCACCTGCACCCCGGCTTCGCTCAGCTTTTCCGCCGCCATCAGGCCGGCGGGGCCGCCCCCGATGATGGCAACGCGTTTGGCGGACAGGCTCATGGCGCCGTCGCCTTCATGACAGGACGCGGAAGGGAAAAAGCGGAACGCATGCGGGAGGAATCGAGACGGAGAACAATCGGGCGTCGGGCCACGGGACGCAGATTGTCTCACGGCGGCGCCGGCCACCAGCCGGCGTGCGCGTCGCTATCGCCACGAAAAGGCGGCGCCGACCATTTCTTGACCGCAGACGCCAAGCCTATGTTTTTGCTAGAAAAATCCGATATACGCAGCAGCTATCCCAAGGGTTTTCCACAATCCCTGTGGGTAACTGCCGCGCTCCCCGGGGGGAAACGTCAAGCGCGCTGAGCCGCCTGCATCGGACCGGACCAGGGCTCGGCATCGAGCTGGAAACGCAGTTCCTGGTATTCGCCGTCGACCGCGACGCTGCGCAGCAGACCGGCGTCGAGCGCTTGACCGAGCGCGCGGCGGCAGAGGGTTTCGGGATCGTCCGGCAGCGACTGGAACACGCCATCGGGGATGCGCAACCTCAGCAACGCAGAGGGATCGCCGCGGTCGGCCGGACGGCCGATATGGATGTGGGCCGGATACCCATGCGGGCACCAGATGCCCACGTGGTACTTGCCCTCAGCGCCCGTATCAGCAACGTAGCCGGGATGATCGTATTTTGCGGTTCCCATGGACACTCCTTCTGTGCGGCAATGTAGCGCGCGTGGCCCATGGTAGCGCAGGGTTGCGGCCGTGTGCGGCCGCGGATACTCGGGAAACTCCGGACACAGCCCGGGCATGACCCAGCGCAATCGCCAGACGAAAAAAAAGCCGCGACACTGTCGCGGCCTTTTTACTGCGGCCTTGCCGGGTGCGTTTGACACGCGCCGCCGGAAGGCCGGGTACTGCTTGAAACTGGTTGCGGGGGCAGGATTTGAACCTACGACCTTCGGGTTATGAGCCCGACGAGCTGCCAGACTGCTCCACCCCGCGTCTGATGTGTGAATCATACATCATTTTGAAATCTTGTGCAGCGCACCCACGCGAATGTTTCCGTTTTTCGACAGAAATCCACGAAAAAAAGCGGCTGCCCAGCGCTGAATCGTGTCCAGGCGTCCGGCAGGATCCAGGCAGATCACCTGCGTGCCGCCCAGTGCGGTCAGGCGCACTGCCCCGCCGTAAGACACCCCATGAACCTCGCCTGCGTTGAGCCGGACCGGAACGACGCGATGCAGTCCACCCGCGGCTTCCAGGCCGTTTGCGGCCTCTTCGACGCGCACGCTGCCCTCCACGCAGACGACGGCGGCGCCTGCGCGCAGGACGAATACCCGGCTGGCGCCGGCGGGAAGATCCAGGCGCAGGCCTGGCTCAGCGGGGTCGGAATGCGGGGTCATGATGATCTCCAGAAGGACCATCACAGGCTACGCCCGCCCTGCTTTGCGCAACAGCCACACAAACTGGCTTTCTGTACCGATGCAGAGGGTCGATTTTGTGGCTGTTATGGTGTACTTTGCCTGCATCTGTGCCTACCCACCGTCCAACCCCGGGGAGCAAGATCGGCGCATGGAACCTCAACCGCTGTACCTACGCCTGGCCAATCACTACCGGCGCGCCATCCAGACCGGCGTTCTGGCCCCTGCCCAGCGCATGCCATCGGTTCGCACGCTGGTGCGCACCCATCACGTCAGCCTGTCGACGGCGCTGCAGGCCTGCCGCCAGCTCGAGGACGACGGCCTGATCGAGGCCCGCCCCCGCTCCGGCTATTTCGTCCTGAAGCCCCGGCGCAACAGCATTCCGCCCGTAAGCGAGCCCGATATCCGCCAGACCCTTGGCGCGGCACAGTATGTCGGCATTCATGACCGGGTTTCGGACTTCATCGCCAAATGCGAGGCGCACCGCGTCAGCGCCAACTTCGCGCTGGCCGCGGCCGTGCCGCAGGCCTATCCGATGGAGGCGCTCAAGCAGGCAATGACGCGCGCCCTGCGTCAGTCGCCTGAGGTGCTGGTCAGTCCCGTGCCGCCGCAAGGACACCCCGACCTGCGCGGGGTGCTGGCCCGCCGCGCGCTGGCCAATGGCATCAACGCCACACCAGACGATGTCATCGTCACGCACGGCTGCATCGAAGCCCTGAATCTGGCGCTGCGCGCCGTCGCGCGCCCCGGCGACACCATTGCCGTGGAGTCGCCCGCTTACTTCGGTCTGCTGCAGATCCTGGAAAGCCTGGGCATGCGCGCGCTCGAGATTCCCACCAGCCCGCAGCACGGACTGTCGATCGAAGCGCTGGACCTGGCGTTCCAGACCCACGGCAACATCCGCGCCGTGGTCGTCGTGCCGAATTTTCATAATCCGCTCGGTTGCGTCATGCCGGACGCACACAAGGCGCGGCTCGTGGCGCTGTGCGAGCGCCAACAGGTGCCGCTTATCGAGGACGACACGTACGGCGCGCTGACTGACGACGACACGCCGCTGGCAGCAGCGAAATCCTGGGATGCCACGGGCAACGTCATCTATTGTTCGTCGATGCACAAGACACTGGCGCCGGGAATGCGGCTGGGCTGGCTGCTCGGCGGCCGGTGGAAGGCCCGTATCGCCATGCTCAAGTTCGCGCAAAGCCGTCCCAACGAACCGCTGGCGCAGATCGCCGTGGCCGAATACATGGGCTCGCGCGCCTACGACCGCCATCTGTCCCGGCTGCGGCGCGAGCTGAAAACACAGCGCGACCTGACCGCCGAAGCCATTGCCGCGCATTTTCCGCGGGGCACACGGCTGAGCGTGCCGCAAGGCGGCATGCTGCTCTGGGTGGAAATGCCCGAGGGCGTGTCGGGCATGGACGTCTTCGAGGCGGGGCTGCGGCAGGGGATCCGGGTGGCGCCCGGCGCGATGTTTTCAAATGGCGCCCGTTATAACCACTTCCTGCGCATCAGTTGCGGACAACGCATCACGCCGGAAATCTCGCACGCACTGGTGACGCTCGCGCGCATCGTGGAAGAAAGGACAGGATGAACGCGGCACTGCATCAATTCATCGCGGACTATGGCCTGTGGGCCGTGTTGGGCGGGACCTTCCTGGAAGGCGAAAGCGTGGTGGTGTTTGCCGGTTTCCTGGCGCACCAGGGATTGTTCCACCTGCCCTACGTCATGCTCTGCGCGTTCGCCGGTTCGTTCATGGCGGACCAACTGCTGTTCCTGCTGGGCCGCCGCTACCGCGATCACCGCTACGTGCAGCGCATCCGCGCCAAGCCCGCGTTCGACAAGGCGCTGGCCGCGATTGACCGATATCCCAACGGATTCATATTGGCCCTGCGCTTTCTGTATGGCTTGCGGACGGTCGGGCCCGTTGCGTTGGGCGTGTCCAAGGTGCCGGCCCTGCGTTATCTGGCGCTGAACGCCATCGCCGCCGTGATCTGGGCGGCCTGTTTCAGCCTGCTGGGGTTTGTGTTCGGCCGGACGATCGAGGCGCTGCTGGGACGCCTGCATGGCGTGGAGACCAAGCTGGCCGTCGCGGTGGCGCTCGGCGTGCTGGTGTGGCTGGCCTATCAGGTCTACGCGCGCCGCCGCCGGTAGCGGCGGGCGCGGTCAGAACACCAGTTTGCCGCTTGCGCGCTGCACATGGCGGCGGCGCGCATTGCGGTACAGGGCGCCGATGAGCGGCAGCTTTGCCAGGCGGCGCAGGATCGGGTGACGCTGGTCGAAGTCGTGCCACGCCTTGAAGCCATGGCCCATGCGCTCCCAGCTCTCCCTCGCCTCGGGGGAAAGCTTGCCGGGGTCAAATGCCGCCAGCTTTGCTGCTTCCGAGACGCGCGCCACCAAGGCGAGGTTCCGGCGTTCCAATGAATACTGATTCCGCATGGGGCCGCATATTACCCGGGCTTGGCCTGCCGTGGCGGCGGACGCGTTGCGCGTCGTATCAGCGCAATGGAGCCGCTTTTGACCGCCCCGCGCAAGCCGTTGAAATTGAAGGGATTTGTGGATCTATGCCCGCGCTATCCCAAGGCTTGTCCACAGAACCTGTGGGTAACTGCGGCCGGGCGCATCACTTCAGGGCGGTCAGGACCATGTCGCGCACGCTTTCGAAGCCCGCGACATATTGCGGATTCTCGGAACGCGCCAGCAGGCCGGAGTAATTCTGCTCTAGCTGTGCCTCGATGGCCTCGCGCAGGCCCGGCGAATTCTTTGCCAGATGCAGCATCGAGAGCAGCGCGGTATTGAGCGCGTCGATGCGGCCGCCCTGGTGCGAGATGGTGTGCACGACAACGGCGATCTGTTCCTGGATGTCCATGATGTAAAGCCTCCTGGCAATGAAATCTGGCGCGAATCCTAGCATGGCGTTTCGGCGCGGCCGGCTCAGGCGCGGCCGGCTTCGGCGCGGCTAGGCAAGCACCGGGCTCGGCGCTAGCATGAAGCGTAGCCGCAATGGCACCGCGGCGCACGCCGCCGGCGCTGCCTCCGGGCGCCCGGCACAACCGGAGCGCGCACATGAAAACGATGCAGAATTACGTCCCGCCAAGCGCCCAGTCGCTGCAACGGCTGCAGGACAGGCTGGGTTACTCCGACAGCAGGATGGCCGAGCTGGCCGGGCTGGACGCCTCGACGCCGTGGCCCAGTTACGTAGGCGGCCCGGAACCCCGCACGCTGGGCCGGCAGCGGCTGTTCTACATGATGGCCCGCCTGACACTGGAAGAACCGGAATGGCAGCGCGTGCTGGCTGCCATGCGTGAAGCGGGCGCGCACTTCGACTGCCAGGACCCGTACGGTGATGGCGCGGCGCTGCCGCCGGAACCGATGGCGGACGAAGAACGCAAGTTCGGCATGCTGCTGGTCAGCCGCAACGGCTCGTTCCACGAAATGGAGCAACTGCGCGAGTTCGCGCACTTTGCGCACGAATCGGATGTCAGCCGCTTCGTGCACAGCGCGTTTTACGACAGCGACATCGACCTGTGCCGTTTCAACTTTGCGGACCACGACGGCCTGGACGCCGCCAGCCGGGACCGCATCTTCGATGCCGCGCACAAGACCATCACGCGCTTCGAGTTCGACGGCCGCATCTATCACGGCGGCATTCCGCCCGAATCCGACGGCTAGCGGCGCCGCATTGACGCGGGCAGGCAGGCGCCTGTACCGTCGCCACTTCGCCCTCCCGCTCAACGCCATCGCCCATCGCATGAACGAACGACTCGACGCCATCGACCGGCAACTGCTGAGCCTCTTGCAGGCCAATGCGCGCGAACCCGCCGCCATCCTGGCGCGCAAGCTTGGCCTTGCGCGCACGACCGTGGTGGCGCGCATCGCGCGGCTGGAACGCGAGAGCATCGTCTCCGGCTATGGCGTGCGCCTTGGGCGGCTGCTCGAAGAGGCGGCGGTGCGCGCCTACTGCTTCATCAGCGTGCTGCCTAAGACGCCGGCCGCCGTGATCCGCGAACTGGAAAAGATGCCTGAGGTCGAGGAAGTGTCTTCGGTCAGCGGCCCCTATGATTACCTGATCTTCCTGCGCTGCGAGACCCACGAGCAACTGGACGCGCTACTCGATCGCATCGGACTCATCGACGGCGTCAAGCAGACGCAGACCTCGATCGTGCTCAGCAGAAAGGTCGACCGTCGCAGCGCGGTCGCGGCGCCCTGAGCCGCGCAAATCCCGGGGCCCGTCTTTCCGGCGGGCGCAACATGGTGGTGTAATGGGGCCTGTCGCGAATCCTGGATTTTTCATGCTTGCTCGCCTTGCCCCTGCCGCCGCCCTCCTCGTCCTGTTGACCGCGTGTTCCAGCATGAGCGAGGTCACGTCCACCGCCAAGGACCAATACAGCGTCACCTACAGCTCCGGCACGCAGTTGCTGAGCTGGGTCGAGATCAAGAACCAGGCATTGCAGCGCGCCGACCAGTACTGCCAGTCGCTCGGGCGCAAGCTCGTCAAGCCCAGCGTGACGTCCAACCGCGCCACCGGCCTGGGTTCCAAGCGCGCCACGGTTACGTTCGAATGCGCGGCGATCGATCCCCCCAAGAACACCGCCCAATAAGCGCCCGGTAAGCGCCCGCGGCGCCACGCCGCTTCGGGTGTAGCATTTCCCGTGTCCCCCCTCTTTCTGCCAGCACCGTGAACACTCTCCTGCCCGTGGGCATCACCATGGGCGATGCCGCCGGCATCGGTCCCGAAATCGTCGTCAAGGCCTGTGCGCAGGGACTGGGCGCGCCCAGTGTGGTGTATGGCGATGCTGGCGCGCTGCGCCGCGCGGCAACGCAGTTGGGCGTCCGTCTGGATATCACCGAGATCGCGGACATCAGACAGGCCCGGCCGGACGCGGCCGGTATCCAGGTCGTGGCCTGCAGTCCCGCCCTGCCCGCCGACCTGCCGCTGGGAAAGGTCAGCGCCCTGGCGGGCCGCGGCGCCTACGATTATGTGTGCGCGGCCATCGACGATGCACTTGCCGGACGCATCCGCGCCATCGTGACCGCCCCACTGAACAAGAAGTCCATGCACGAGGCCGGCATTGATTATCCCGGCCACACCGAAATCCTGGCCGACCGCTCCGGGACGCAGGACTTCGCGATGATGCTGGCCAACGATGAGCTGCGCGTGCTGCTGGTGACGATCCACGTCGCGCTGGCCGACGTCATGGCGCGGATCACGCCGCAGGCCGAGCTGACTGCGATGCGGCTTGCGGACCGCGCCTGCCGCCAGATGGGCATCGCGACGCCGCGCGTCGCCGTCGCCGGACTGAATCCGCATGCGGGCGAAGGCGGCAAGTTCGGGCGCGAAGACATGGACATCATCGAACCGGCCATCGCTGCCGCCCGCGCGGAAGGCATCGATGCAAGCGGCCCCTGGCCGGGCGACACCATCTTCATGCGCGCCCGCCGAGGGGAGTTCGACATCGTGGTGGCGCAATACCATGACCAGGGCCTCATCCCGGTGAAGTATCTGGGCGTGGACCACGGCGTGAACGTCACCGTCGGCCTGCCGTTCGTGCGCACCAGCGTGGACCACGGCACCGCATTCGACATCGCCGGCCGGGGCGTGGCCGACCATGCCTCACTGGTGACGGCGTTCGATCTGGCGCTGGCGATGACGCCCCGATCACCTGACTGAGCACCTGAGCGCGCCTGAAAGAGCCTCGGACTGCCTCAGCACGCGGACGCTTGCGGCCCGCGGGTGAAGAGCCCGCGCCGGTGCGGGTCTACAATACGCCCCGTTTCCGGCGCCCCGCGCCGCCGCTTTTCCGTTCTTCCTCCCATCCCATGTCCCGCCTCGTTCGACTTCTGCCCGACCGCTTCACCCTCTACCTGATCTGCACCGTCATCATCGCCAGCTTCCTGCCCGCCCATGGGCAAGGCGTGGTCGTGTTCGGCTGGATCACCAATGTGGCCGTCGGCCTGCTGTTCTTCCTGCACGGCGCGCGCCTTTCCCGCGAGGCCATCATCGCCGGCCTCACGCACTGGAAGCTGCACCTGACCATCTTCTCGGCCACGTTCCTGATGTTCCCGTTGCTGGGACTGGCCCTTCAGCCGGTGCTGGAGCCGCTGGTGACGCCCGAGCTTTACCTGGGCATCCTGTTCCTGTGCTGCCTGCCGGCCACGGTGCAGTCGGCCATCGCGTTCACGTCGATGGCGCGCGGCAACGTCCCCGCCGCGGTGTGCAGCGCCTCGGCGTCCAGCCTGCTGGGCATCTTCCTCACGCCGCTGCTGGTCGGCACGGTCGTGGCCAACGCCGGCAGCGCGCCGATCTCGTTCGACGCGGTCGGCAAGATCATGCTGCAGCTGCTCCTGCCCTTCGTGCTGGGCCAGTTTGCACGGCGCTGGATCGGCGCCTGGGTGCACAAGCGCAAGGCCATGCTGAAGTTCGTGGACCAGGGCTCGATCCTGCTGGTGGTCTACACGGCGTTCTCCGAGGCCATCAATGAAGGCCTGTGGAGCAGCACCCCGATCCCCGCGCTGGTTGGCCTGGTCGTGATCTGCTGCGTGATCCTGGCCCTGGCGCTGGGCCTGTCCGCACTGGCCGGCCGGCTGTTCGGATTCAGCATCGAAGATCGCATCACGCTGCTCTTCTGCGGCTCGAAGAAAAGCCTGGCCAGCGGCATTCCGATGGCCCAGGTGCTGTTCGCCGGCCACGCCGTGGGTGCGGTGGTGCTGCCGCTGATGCTGTTCCACCAGATCCAGCTCATGGTCTGCGGCGTGCTGGCGGCGCGCTACGGCAAGCGGCCCGACGCCACGCACTGATCGCCGTTCAAGACGAAAAAAAACCGCGCTGCGAAGCGCGGTTTTTTATTGGCCGTAGCCGTTGCCGTTGCCGGGATCAGTACATGTCCCGCGGCTGCGCGCCGGAGAAGTTCAGGAAGCGCGTGCTGGAGCCCTGGAACGTCAGGCGCACCGAACCGATCGGGCCGTTACGCTGCTTGCCGATGATGATCTCGGCCGTGCCCTTGTCCGGCGAATCGGGGTTGTAGACCTCGTCGCGGTAAATGAACAGGATCACGTCCGCATCCTGTTCGATTGCGCCGGATTCGCGCAGGTCGCTCATGACGGGGCGCTTATTGGGGCGCTGTTCCAGGCTTCGGTTGAGCTGCGACAGCGCGATCAGCGGGCAATTCAATTCCTTGGCCAGGCCCTTGAGCGAGCGGCTGATTTCCGACACTTCAGTCGCCCGGTTTTCGCCGGAACCGTTGCCCGACATGAGCTGCAGGTAGTCGATGATGATGAGGCCAAGCTGGCCGCACTGGCGGGCCAGACGGCGCGCGCGGGCGCGCACTTCCATGGGGCTGAGCGCCGGCGATTCGTCGATGTAGACCTGTGCGTCCTGCATGAGCTGCACGGCGTGCGTGACGCGCGGCCAGTCTTCGGCGATCAGCTTGCCGGTACGCATGCGGTGCTGATCCAGCAGCCCCACGGAGCCCAGCATACGCATGGCGAGCTGCACCGCGCCCATTTCCATGGAGAACACCGCCACGGGCAGGCCCTCCTCAATTGCGACGTGCTCGCCGATGTTCATGGAGAACGACGTCTTGCCCATGGACGGGCGGCCCGCCACGATGATCAGGTCGCCGCCCTGCATGCCGGACGTCATCTTGTCCAGGTCAGTGAAACCCGTGGGCACGCCGGTCACGTCGGACGTGCTCTCGCGGTGGTAGAGCTCGTCGATACGCTCGACCACCTGCGTCAGCAGCGGTTGGATCTCCTGGAAGCCCGCCGCGCCGCGTGCGCCTTCCTGGGCGATCTGGAACACCTTGGATTCGGCCTCGTCCAGCAGTTGGCGCGCTTCCTTGCCCTGCGGATTCATGGCGGCCGAGGAGATTTCATCCGCGATCGACACCAGCTTGCGCAGCATGGCGCGCTCGCGCACGATCTCGCCGTAACGGCGGATGTTGGCGGCCGACGGCGTGTTGTGCGCCAGGGCGTTCAGGTAGGCCAGCCCGCCGGATTCTTCGGCCTTGCCCGCGCTGACGAGGGACTCGTGCACGGTGATGACGTCGGCCGGACGCGCAAGACCGATCAGGCGCGCAATGTGGTGCCAGATCAGCCGGTGGTCGTGGCGGTAGAAGTCTTCTTCGATGAGCACGTCCGCGATGCGGTCCCAGGCGGCGTTGTCCAGCATCAGTCCGCCCAGCACCGACTGTTCGGCCTCGATGGAATGAGGGGGGACGCGCAGGTACTCGAGCTGGGAATCGGCGGGTGTGTTCATGGCTTCAATAGTAACGGCTGCAGGATATCCGCGACGCGGAAAAACCCTTGGATGTCGCGCGAGGGGAATCGGGCAAGGACGGGGCGCAGCGGCATGGCAATGCCGCACAGCACGCGCGCCAGGCGCTTCAAGCGGGCCCGGACCTCGGGGTCGGGGTTGCTGTCCAGGTAGACGTCGAGCGCCAGCTTGCCCAGCGTGCGCGCATCGGCGTCGCCCAGTTTACGCAGCGACACCAGCGAGGCCAGCATCTGGAACAGGTCGTACGCCTGCGCCAGCGGACGCGACAGCGTCGCGCCGATGTTTTCTTCGAAGTCGATGCGCCAGATCTCGCCGTCGCGCAGCGTGACGTTGCGGATCTGTGCCCCGCCATGCCACATGCCGCGGGCATGGAAAGCGGCCAGGTCGGCCGCCGCGGCACGCGTCAACCACAGGCGCGAGGTGGAGTCTTCGTTGCGGATGAGGTCCGCCAAGTCTTCGCCCACGAATTCCAGCACGAGCAGGTTCTGCTCGCGCCACCATACCTCGGGGACACGGCAACCGGCTTCCAGCAACTGCGCCAGGCGTTGCCCTTCGTGGGCCAGGCCATTGCGCAGCAGCACGCTGGGGCGCGGAAACTCGCCCAGGAACACCTTGCAGCCCACGGCGAGGAACAAGGCGCGCACGTAGCGCAGCACATAGCTCACGCCCTGCAGGATGCCGGGCCGGCGCCGCTTGATGATGCAGCGCACGCCATCTATCGTCACATCCCGCACCGAAGGTTCACGCGACGCATCCACGCTGTCGAGCCAGGCTCGCAAACCGGGCGGCGCGTTGTGATGGACAGGCGGATGAGTCAAGAGGTCCTCGAAAATGACAGCGTAAAACGAGGGTGCGGGGCCGCGCACCATTCAATACAAAAATCGGAACATTGCCGCGGAAAGAAAAAAAGCCGGCACGCGGGCCGGCTTCTTTTTACCGCGACTGCCGGATCAGGACAGTTCGCCTTCGACCAGAACCGTGATATCGACCACGACGTCGGCGTGCAGGGCGACCTGAACCGGGTACTCGCCGATGGCCTTCAGTTGGCCATTGGGCAGACGCACTTGCGACTTTTCGACGGCTTCGAACGAAGCCTTCTTCAGGCCGTCGGCGATGTCGGCGTTGGTGACCGAACCGAACAGACGACCGTCAACGCCGGCCTTCTGAACGATCTTGAGCTGGTAGCCGTTCATGCGGTCGCCCAGCGCTTGGGAAGCGGCCAGCTTTTCAGCTTGGACCTTTTCCAGCTCGGCGCGGCGGGCTTCGAATTCCTTCAGGGCGGCGTCGGTTGCACGACGGGCCTTCTTCTGGGGAATCAGGAAGTTGCGGGCGTAGCCATCACGCACGCGCACGACTTCACCCAGGTTGCCCAGGTTGACGACTTTTTCGAGCAGAATAACTTGCATTTCAGTGCCCCGGATTAGTTGTGGTTGTCGGTGTAAGGCAACAGAGCCAGGAAGCGCGCGCGCTTGATGGCGGAGTCCAGCTGGCGCTGGTAGATTGCCTTGGTGCCGGTCAGGCGAGCCGGGATGATCTTGCCGTTTTCTTGCACGAAGTCGCGCAGGGTGTCCAGATCCTTGTAGTCGATCTCTTCGACGCCGGCTGCGGTGAAGCGGCAGAACTTACGACGCTTGAAGAGCGGGTTCTGCTGCGTGAATTTGCGTTTTTCTTTGCGTTTTCCGAAGAAAGCCATGATATGTGCCTTTATGTTTGAGGGGACTGGGTCATTGCCCACTTCCCCATAACCTATCCGTATTCAGAAGGCGCTCTCGCACCCTTGGTCTCATTGCCTTCAGGCCACCTGCGGATCGCGTCCAGCGCTACCGCTGATCTTGCGCGCCTGCTGCAGATGCAGCTTGATCTTCACCGAGTCCTTGCGCGCGGGAGCCAAAAACCCCTGCACCAGCAATTCGGACCCTAAAGCGGTGTTTCTCAACAGCAACGCCAGATCTCCCAGTGCCACGGCGGCGATCGTCAGTTCGACACGGCGCGGGTGGCCGGCTTCGATGACCTCCGACTCGTGCGCCAGCAGCATTTCCAGCGCTGGCAAACCGGCGGGTGTGTGGCGCAAAGGCTCGCATTCGAGAACGCGGGCGCTGAGTTCCAGCTTGTTCATCCTGCCAGGCACCGAGGGGACTTGATGCAATGAGCTCTGCGTGAGCCTGCTTACTCGGCCTGGGCCGGGGTAGCTTCCGCCGAAGCCTTGCGGGCTTCTTCGCGCTCGACCGACTTCATCATGATCGACGGGGTGGTCTGGGCCTTCTTGGTCTTGATGACCAGGTGGCGCAGCACGGCGTCGTTGTAGCGGAACGAGTGTTCCAGCTCATCCAGCGTGGCTTGGCCGCACTCGATGTTCAGGCAGACGTAGTGAGCCTTGACGAGCTTCTGGATCGGGTAGGCCAGTTGACGGCGGCCCCAGTCTTCCAGGCGATGGATCGAGCCGCCTTGGCCCGTAACCAGTGCTTGGTAACGCTCGACCATGGCGGGCACTTGCTCGCTTTGGTCGGGGTGAACGATAAACACTACTTCGTAGTGACGCATGGGTAAAACTCCTTGAGGATGTCTTGCTGGCCTAACGTCTTGCACCCGCGCTTTCCATCATGGGTGGATCAACATCGTCGACGTTCGCCGCAAGGGGCAGCCCGCTACCCAAAAACCATGGGCGGTCGAGCAAGAAAGCTCTCGATTATCACCGATTGGGCGGCCGCTTGCAAGCCGGCGCAGGCTCAAGAAATAAGGGACGCGTCCCGGATGGTCCCCTGCCCCGCTGGTGCGGGCAGATCGGCCGCCGTGATTGCCCGCGGCCGGTTGACCGCGCTGACCATGACGTAGCTGATGATCATGAGCAGGAACCACGAGCCCAGCTTGGCGATGGACACAAGCTGCCAGACCTGCGACTGGTTGGGATAGCGCCACGCATTGGCGAAGGTGCCGATGTTTTCGGCAAACCAGATGAAGAGCGCCACCAGCACGAAGCCCAGCAGCAGCGGCATGCGCCGGTAGACCTGCCAGATGCGGAAGTACACCCACGTGCGCGCGAACAACACGGCCGTCATCGCGAACAGCGCCCACCGGAAGTCCAAGACGTAATGGTGCGCGAAGAAATTCAGGTAGATCAGCACCGACAACACGGCGGTGGCGGCCAGCGGCGGGTGCGCGCGGAAGCGGAAATCGAACAGCCGCCACACGCGCGCCAGGTAGCTGCCCACCGCGGCATACATGAAGCCGGTGAACAGCGGAACGCCGCCGACGCGCAGCACGCTGGCCTCGGGATAGATCCACGAGCCGGCGGCGGTCTTGAAGATCTCCATGCAGGTGCCGACCACATGGAACATCAGGATCACGCGCGCCTCGCTCCAGGTTTCCATGCGCAGCGCGAGCAGCGCGGCCTGGATGCCGAGCGCGGCAAGCGTCAGGAAGTCGTAGCGCGCCAGCGCCGCGTCCTTGGGATACCACCAGTGCGTGCCCAGCAGCAGCGCGCACATCAGGCCGCCGAAGAGGCACGCCCACGCCTGCTTCACGCCGAAGCGGAAGAACTCGTACAGCGCCACGCCCAGACGGCCGCGGCTCGCCAGGTTGCTGGCCAGCCGTGCTTCCCACTGCTGCAGATCGGCGATGAGCGGCCAGTCGCTGGCCGCCGGATGACGCACGGCCTCAGCCTTCGACGACGGCGTACGCCGAGTGATTGTGGATGGACTCGAAGTTTTCGGCCTCGACGCGATAGCGCGCGATGCCGGGATGCGCATTCAGGCGGGCCGCCACATCGCGCACCAGGTCCTCGACGAATTTGGGATTGTCGTAGGCGCGTTCGGTGACGAACTTTTCGTCGGGGCGCTTGAGCAGGCCCCAAAGCTCGCACGAGCCTTCGTCTTCGATCAGGCGGATCACGCCGTCCATCGAGATGTCTTCATTCAGGATGGCCGACACCGTGACGTGCGAACGCTGGTTGTGCGCGCCGTATTCGGAGATGGCCTTCGAACACGGGCACAGGCTGGTGACCGGCACCTGGACCACGAGCTCGAATTCGACGTGGCCGGCCTGCGCGCGCGCGATCCACTGGACTTCGTAGTCCAGCAGGCTTTGCACGCCGGAGATCGGCGCGGACTTGTTGATGAAGTACGGGAACGATGCGGTGATGTCGCCGCGCTCGGCATGCAGCAGCGGCAGCATGTCGGCCGCCATGGTGCGGAACAGCGCCGGCGTCATGGGCGTGCTGCGGTACTTTTCGAGCAAGGCCACGAAGCGGGACATATGCGTGCCCTTTTCTTCGGGCGGCAGGGCCACGGTCAGCGTCCAGTTGGCCACCGTGCCTTGCGCCGAGCCGTCGCCGCTCTGGACCAGCATGGGATGACGCACGCCGCGGATGCCGACGCGCTGGATCGGGATATGCCGCGTGTCCGTCGAGCTTTGGACGTCGGGCATCACGAGGGCGGGGTCGATCGGAGAATTCATGTCGGCTTACCTGTCCGGGCCGGTCCGCCGTGGAGCAACGGGCTGGCCGGGCTGTCTTGAGAAGGGGCTAATTATCGCCCAGCCATGCGCAATGAGAAGGGGTAACCCTTTGGATCCCATGCAGGCGGGGCCGGAACAGTGTGTTTCATCCTTGCGGCCGAAGGCGCCTGCCCTCGGCCGCAAGGATCAGCCCGATTCACTCAGCCGGATCACTTCAGCAGGTCTGCGTAACGCGTGCGGATCGACTGTTCGATGCCAGCGGCATCCAGGCCAAGCCCGACCCAAAGGGCCGATTGCTCGCCGTGATCGATGAATTCGTCCGGCAGGCCAAGCTGCAGTACGGGGATCAGCACGCCGGCGGCGCTCAGCACTTCGAGCACCGCGCTGCCCGCGCCGCCCATGATGCAGGCGTCTTCCAGCGTGACGAGCGCGTCGTGGCGGCTGGCCAGGTCCAGGATCAGGTCGCGGTCGATCGGCTTGGCAAAGCGCATGTCGGCCACGGTGGCGTCCAGCTTGCCGGCGGCGCCCAGCGCGGCTTGCACCAGCGTGCCAAAGCCCAGGATGGCGATCTTCTTGCCTTCTCGGCGCACGACGCCCTTGCCCAGCGCAACGGTATCCAGACCGCCGCCTTCCGCCGCGCCGCAGCCCGCGCCGCGCGGGTAACGCACCGAGGCCGGACCGGGGTGCTGATAACAGGTCGACAGCAGCAGGCGGGTTTCGTTTTCGTCGGAGGGCGTGGCCACCACCATGTTCGGCACGCAGCGCAGGAAGGCGATGTCGTAATTGCCGGCGTGCGTGGCGCCGTCAGCGCCCACGATGCCGGCGCGGTCCAGCGCGAACGTGACGTCCAGGTTCTGCAAGGCGACGTCATGGATGAACTGGTCGTAGCCGCGCTGCATGAACGTGGAGTAGATGGCGACGACCGGCTTCTGGCCTTCGCATGCCACGCCAGCAGCGAACGTCACGGCATGCTGTTCGGCGATGCCCACATCGAAGTACCGCTGCGGGAAGCGCTGTTCGAATTCGACCAGGCCGCTGCCCTCGCGCATGGCGGGCGTGACGGCCACCAGGCGCGAATCCTGCTGCGCCGTGTCGCACAGCCACGTGCCGAACACCTGCGTGAAGGTGCG
The DNA here is from genome assembly GCF_002966795.1 of Achromobacter spanius. Classification (GTDB taxonomy): domain Bacteria; phylum Pseudomonadota; class Gammaproteobacteria; order Burkholderiales; family Burkholderiaceae_B; genus Achromobacter; species Achromobacter spanius_D. The sequence continues at coordinate 1,755,367 of NZ_CP023270.1, read as the reverse complement.
CTTGCCGGGGGCCTTGGATTGCTGGATGCCGACGGCCGGATCGAACTTGCCGGGACCGTGGTAGAGCACGGGATCGGCTTCCGCCAGCTTGTAGCCCTGGCCCTTGCGCGTGACGACATGCAGAAATTGCAGGCCTTCCAGGGCCTTGAGGTTCTGCAGCGTGGGAACCAGCGCATCCAGGTCGTGGCCGTCGATGGGGCCGACGTAGTTGAAGCCCAGCTCTTCGAACAGCGTGGCGGGCGTGACCATGCCCTTGGCGTGTTCCTCGAAGCGGCGCGCCAGTTCAAGCACCGGCGGCACATGCTGCAGCACCGCCCGTCCCACGTTCTTGGCCGCGGCGTAAAAGCGTCCGGACATCAGGCGCGCCAGATAACGATTCAGCGCCCCCACCGGCGGCGAGATCGACATGTCGTTGTCGTTCAGGATCACCAGCAGGTTGATGTTGGGCGTGACGCCCGCGTTGTTCATGGCCTCGAACGCCATGCCCGCGGACATGGCGCCGTCGCCGATCACCGCGATGTGCTGGCGTTGTTCGCCCGCATTGCGCGAGGCAACTGCCATGCCCAGGGCCGCGGAGATCGACGTGGACGAATGCGCGGTGCCGAAGGCGTCGTACTCGGACTCGCTGCGTTTCGGAAAGCCCGAAATGCCGCCCTGCTGGCGCAGCTTGGCCATGCCGGCGCGGCGTCCCGTCAGGATCTTGTGCGGATAGGACTGATGGCCCACGTCCCACACGATACGGTCATGCGGCGTGTCGAACACCTGGTGCAGCGCCAGCGTGAGTTCGACGGTGCCCAGGTTGGACGACAGGTGTCCGCCCGTTTTGGATACCGACTCCAGCACGAAGCCGCGCAGTTCGTCAGCGAGCTTTTTCAGGTCGCGGCGATCCAGGCGCTTGAGGTCAGCCGGCGATTGAATGCGGTCCAGTAAATCTGTCGTCATGCTTTTATGGGGTTCGTTGGCCCGGCCTACCAAGAAGGCCGGGCTGATCTCGGATCAGCGGTCTCGAAGAACGATGAAGTCGGCAAGCTGGGCCAGGCGCCCGCCTGCGTCGCCCAGCGGCGCCAGCGCGGCCAGCGCCGCCACGCGCAGTTCCTCGGCAAAGGCCCGGGCCTCGTCCAGGCCCAGCAGAGACACATACGTAGGCTTGTTTTCAGCGGCGTCCTTGCCCGGCGTCTTGCCCAGGCTGGCGCTGTCCGCGGTGACGTCGAGTATGTCGTCGACCACCTGAAACGCCAGGCCCATGGCCTGCGCGTAGGCGTCCAGCGCCTGGCGCGACGCCGAGCTGGCGCCCGCCACGATGCCGCCCAACGCCACGCTGCACGCCAGCATGGCGCCGGTCTTCATGCCGTGCATCATTTGCAATTCATCGCGCGACAGCGCGCGGCCGACGCTGAAAAGGTCAATGGCCTGCCCGCCTGCCATGCCCTGGCTGCCGGCCGCGCGAGCCAGCGACTGGGTGGCCTGGACGATCAGCGCCGGGGCGATGGGCATGGAGGCGACCAGCTCAAACGCCAACGGCTGCAACGCATCGCCCGCCAGCATGGCGGTGGCTTCGTCGAACTGCACGTGCGTGGTGGGCCGTCCACGGCGCAGCGTGTCGTCGTCCATGCAGGGCAGGTCGTCATGGATCAGCGAGTAGGCGTGAATCAGTTCCACGGCGGCCGCCGCGCGGTCCAGCGAGGCCTCGATGGCGAGCACGCTGCCGCTGACGGGGCAGGCCTGTCCGGCGGCATAGACGAGGGCAGCGCGCACACGCTTGCCGCCGCCGAGCACGGCGTAACGCATGGCTTCATGCAGGCGGGCGGGCGGCTGATCCACCGGCGGCAGCAGGTCGTCGAGCACGTCTTCGACGTGCCGCGCACGGCCTTGCAACCACTCGGAAAAAGCGAGTTGAGTTTGCTTCATCGGTGTCTTATTCGTCGTCCAGCGCCGCGGGATCCAGCGGCCGCAGCAGGCCGCCTTCGAGGACCTTGACCTGCTGCTCGGCCTGCGCCAGGCGATCCTGGCAAACCCGCGTGAGCGCCACGCCGCGCCGGTAGGCGGCCAGCGATTGCTCGAGCGGCAGCGATCCGTCTTCCATGGCCGCGACCAGCGATTCCAGTTCGGCCAGAGCCGTTTCGAAATCCTGGGGCAAGGGACGATCGTCGTTCTGCGGATCAGCTTGAGTGGGTTTGGCCAAACGGGCCTCCGGGGCACTTGGGGGTGGATTAATCCGTGAATTGTACGAGATAGCCAGGCGCGGCCCGGATGCGCCCCGCGCCCTAGGCCGGCGTGCCCGCCAGGCCCGCCACCGCCGCCAGGAGCGCGGGCGCCACGCTGTCCCGCAGATGCGAGGCCTCCAGCAGGCTGGCCGGCCCGCCGCAGCTCATGACGAAGACGCCCTCGCCCGTGATGGACGTGAAAGGCACGGCCACGGCGTTGATGCCGGACTGCCATTCGCCGATGGCGCAGCAGCAGCCGGCCTGCGCCAGTTCGGCGCGGGCTCGGGCAATGGCCTCCGGCGCCGGCGCGGCCTGGTCCAGGCGCGCAAGGACGGCGTCGCATTCGTCTTCGGGCAGGCTGGCCAGGTACGCCCGTCCCATGGCGCTGTCCAGCGTGGCGCGGTAGCCGACGGGCAGGCGCAGATACAGCGCGGACGAGCCGTGGATGGCCTCGACGTATGTCATGGCGTCGCCGTCGAACGCGCCCAGGGCCACCGCGCCCCCGGTCTCACGTGCCAGATCGGACATGGAGGCCTTGGCCAGTTCGCGCACCTCGAGGCCGGCAAGGAGACCAAACCCCAGCGCCAGCACGCCGTAACCGGGCGAATACTTGCCCGTGTCGGGGTGGTAGCGCAGATAGCCCAGTTCCGTGAGCGTGTACGTGATGCGGCTGATGGTGGGCTTGGGCAGGCCGGTCAGGCGCGCCAGATCCAGGTTGCCCAGCGCGGCCACGCCGTGGCGAAAGCACCGCAGCACGTCCAGGCCGCGCGCCAGCGCCGTGATGAAGTCCGGGGAATTGGCGCCCTCGCCCGCGCCAGCGGCCCGTTTGCGGCGAGCGGGCAGGCTCAGTTCAAGCTTCTGGTCCGGCTTGGATGGCGGGAGGGCAATGCGCTTGCCGGCAGAAAACGGTTGCATTTATATACGCTTCGTTTTTATAGTTTATTTCGAAAGACAGAATTAAATTCCATATTCCGGAATTTAAAACATCCAAGGAGACCTGGCAAGCGGCGCCATGAATGACATGGCCGTCAGCCAAGCCAGGCCCGGCGATCCACTCTGACCACGCGATTTCAAGGGGAAAACATGATTCGCAACAGCTTCAAACTGCTCGCCACCCTGATGCTCAGCGCCGCCGCGTTGGGCGCCCAGGCCGATACGTATCCGGCCCGCCCGATCAAGGTGATTTCGCCCTTCCCGGCCGGCGGCGCCACCGACGTGCTGACGCGCGTCCTGGCCGAGCGGATGGCCAAGAACCTGGGCCAGTCCATGATCGTGGAAAACAAGGCCGGCGCGGGCACCTCGATTGGCGCGGCCTATGTCTCGCGTGAAGCGCCGGACGGCTACACCATCCTGATGGCCACCAACTCGACGCTGGTGACCAACCGCTATCTGTATAAGGAACTGCCCTACGACCCGGACAGCTTCGCCAAGATCGGCATGGTCGGCGTCGGCCCGCTGGTCCTGCTGTCCACGCCGAAGCGTCCGTTCAACAGCACGCAGGACGTCGTGGCGTACGCCAAGCAGAATCCGGGCAAGCTGACGTTCGCGACCTTCGGTCCGGGCACCTCGTCGCACCTGGCCGGCGAACTCTTCAAGGAACGCGCCGGCATCGACATCCTGCACGTGCCCTTCAAGGGCGCCACGCAAGCCCTGCCCGCTTTGATCAGCGGCGACGTGGACCTGTTCTTCGACATGGTGGCTACCGGCATGCCGCAGGCCGACGCCGGCAAGGTCAAGGTCTTCGCGATCACGAGCCCCACGCGTCTGGCGACCCAGCCCAACGTGAGCACGCTGGCCGAACAAGGCTACCCCGCGTTCGACATGACCGCCTGGTTCAGCTTCGTGGCACCCAAGGGCACGCCGGCGCCGGTCGTCGAGCGCCTGCAGGCCGCGCTGACCGAAACCCTGAAGGACGAAGCGGTCAAGAAGCGCCTGCTGGACATGGGCATCGACCCGCGTTCGGGCACGGCGGCCGAGCTGGACAAGCAGATCAAGACCGAGCAGCCCATCGTGTCGCAGCTCATCAAGCAGGCCAACATCGTTCTGCAGTAAGCCTGCCTTCATGCCGGTTTCGTGACAAAACGTTCGCGGAGTGCCGGCCCGCGATCGGTGCGGCCGCGGCCCTGCCGCGGGCGCACCTTTTCCCCGACAGCGCCGTTCCGGCCCTGTCGGTTTTTTACGCGCGGTCTAACCCCTGGATACAGAAACCGGCGCCATGCCGCTGCTAAGGTAAGGCGCGAACATAAAGCGCAAACGCCGAACCATTCCAGGGAGCCCGATGCCTCAAACCGAAGACCGATACGCCCGCCTGGACTCAGCCCGCTGGCTGGCTGCGCTGGCCGTCGTTCTGCTGCACAGCGCCGCACTGATCGTCAGCGATCCCGCCGCCCACGGCCGCGGCGCCTGGCTGGCCGCCAATCTATATGACTCCGCCGCGCGCTGGTGCGTGCCTGTCTTTGTGATGGTGAGCGGCGCGCTGCTGCTCGATCCCGACAAACCCCAGGATGCGCGGCGCTTCTACAGCCGGCGTCTGGCGCGCATCCTGGCTCCGCTGCTGTTCTGGACGCTCTTCTACCTGGCATGGCGCACGGGCCTGGACTGGTGGGACGACGGCCGCGTCGATTTTTCGTTCTGGCCGCGCAAGGTCGCGCAGGGCGAGCCCTACTACCACCTCTGGTATCTGTACATGATCGTGGGGCTGTACCTGTTCGCGCCGCTGGTCCGGGTGCTGTACGTGCGCAGTTCGCCCCAGGCCCGCGCGCTGTGGGTCGTCGGCATCCTCGGGGTGGCGATTCTTGACGCCCTCTACCGCCGCGCGCTCGGCGCGCCACATGGTTTTTTCCTGACGTGGTTCCTGCCTTACCTGGGCTACTTCGTCGCGGGCCGATTGATCTTCGATGGCGAGATGCGCGTTCCGCGCCCCGGCCTGATGCTGGCCGCCACCGTGGCTGCGACCGCGTTGGGCGTGACCATCATGTCCAACGGCCACGTGCTGGACACCTACTTCTACGACTACTTCAGCCTGACGGTGCCGTTCATGTCGCTGGCCGCGTTCCAATGGATCGTGTCCTCGCCCCGCTTGCCGCGGCTGGCCGCGCTGGCCCCGCTGACGTTTGGCGTATACCTCATCCATCCGGTCTTTCTGGATGTCGCGCGCCGCATCGGCGCCTTCTCGGGACAGGACCGCGACGCGTGGGTGGTGCCGTTGCTGACGATGATGGTGTTTGCGTTGTCGGCCGCCAGCAGCTGGTTGCTTCGGCGTCATCCGGCCACGCGCCGCCTCGTCTGAAAGCCCTACGACGCATGGGGTTGTTCGCGGTTTGCGCGCGGTCAAACCCACCCCGGGATTCCCTCGAATGGCCCGGCCTTTTGTCGCGGGCGTGGCCCAAGCCCTTGGGGTACAATTCACGGCTTATTTGATCGGCCAGACACCGATTTTTCTTCGCGCCAGAACGGATTCAACCAGGCTCGAATTCATGAACAAGGCCCCCGGAACACACCGCGAGGGACCTGGACTTGAACAAAAGCACCTGGCAAGGCTCAAACCGTCCTGGCTTTTTTATCCGAGCGGAGGGAATCATGACCGACATCGGTCGGATGGCACATGTCGTGCCAGCTCGCACCCAGCTACCCGTCAGCGCATATTTTGACGAAGCCCTCTTTGCCCGCGAGCAAGAACTCATTTTCAAGCAATCCTCGCTGTACGTCGGCCACCAGAAATTGGTGCCCGAAATCGGGGATTGGCGTACGTTGGTCCAGGAAAACGGAGGGCGCTCGCTGGTTCGCAACCAGCATGGCGTCGAACTCATCTCAAATGTCTGCCGTCACCGTCAGGCATTGATGCTTGGTGGCGAAGCCGGCAACGTGGCCGGCAACTGCAACACGCATGGCAATCTGAAAGCGACGGGCGGCAACATCGTCTGCCCGTTGCACCGCTGGACGTACAACAACCAAGGCGAGTTGTTGGGCGCGCCGCAGTTCGAGACCACGCCTTGCATGAACCTGCAGAAGTTCCGCCTGCGCGATTGCCACGGGCTGCTCTTCGAAGGCCCGCGCGACCCGGCTGCCGACATGGCGCCGTTGTTTGGGCGTCCCGAGTTCGACTTCGGCGATTACGTGCTGGACCACGTTGAAGTGCATCAGTGCAACTACAACTGGAAGACCTTCATCGAGGTCTACCTCGAGGACTACCACGTCGGTCCGTTCCATCCGGGGCTGGGGCGTTTCGTCACGTGCGACGACCTGACCTGGGAGTTCAACGACTGGTACAGCCTGCAGAAGGTGGGCGTGCATAACGCGCTGGCGCAGCCGGGTTCGGACGTGTACAAGCAGTGGCATGACCGCCTGCTGTCGTTCCGCGAAGGCGACGCCCCCGACTTCGGCGCCGTGTGGGTCACGTACTTCCCGACCCACATGATCGAGCTCTATCCGCACGTGCTGGTGCTGTCCACGCTGTACCCGAAGGGCCCGCAGGAAACGATCAACGTGGTCGAGTTCTACTACCCCGAGGAAATCGCTGCGTTTGAGCGCGAGTTCGTCGAGGCGCAGCGCGCCGCCTACATGGAAACGGCCATCGAGGACGACGAGATTGCCGAACGCATGGATGCCGGCCGCAAGGCCTTGATGCTGCGCGGCGTGAACGAGACCGGTCCGTACCAGTCGCCCATGGAAGACGGCATGCAGCACTTTCACGAGTGGTACCGCCGCATCATGCAGTCGGTGTAGGCCTTACCGCTTCAGCCCGCATGACAAAGGGCCTTGCGACATCCCTTCGGATTCGCAAGGCCCTTTTTCCATTCATCGGCGGTGCGCGGTTCAGCGTCCAATAGCGCCAGCCACAGTCCGCTCACCGATCGCCAATCCCACCGTCATGCCCACACCAGAGTGCATGACCGCCACCGTGGTTGCCGCGTCCACCGGCATCACGGAAAACGGCGCCGGTCCGTGCGCGCCATAGACACCCTGCCACCGCTCGACCACGCGCAACCGCGCGCCCAGCGCCTGCGCTGCAAGGTCCAACATGGCGTTGTCGACGGCTTCGTCGTTGAACGGCAGCGCGTCCTGTCCGTACTGGTGCGAATCGCCGATGATCAGCTCGCCGTATGGCGTGGGGCTGATCAGCAGATGGATGCCGTTTTCCAGCAGCATCGGCGTGCGCGCCTGGATCACGCCGCGCAGCGTCTGCGCCGTCGGCAGGTCCGAGAACGCACCGTAATGCACGCAGGACAGGCCCGTGAGCAGCGGCCGGTCCAGCGCGATGGCCGGACCATCGAACACCGCCCGCAGCATCTGCAGGCGCGTGACCTCCAGATTCAGCGGCGCGAATTGCTCAGGCAGCAGGGTCAGGTAATCGTGGCCCGGGCACACGAATACATGCGACGCCTTGAAGTCGCCCCCCGACGTGCCGACCTCGCCGTTCTCCACGGCGCGCGCCAAGGTTCCGGTGATGAAGTCGACGCCCAGCGCGGACTGCAGATAATGCGTGATTGCCGGCAGCGCTTCGCGCGAATAGATCTGCAGGTCATCGTGACCACGTAGCGCCATGCAGTGGTGCGCAAGCTGCCCGCCGTACAGGCCCGCCACATCACGCGCGGACAAGAGGTCCGCGCGGTAGCCTTCCTGCCGCATCCGCGTGTCCGCGAATTCCTGCAGCACGTCGGCCTCGTCGGCGTTGCGGGCCAGCACCAGGGCGCCATTGGCACGCACATGAAAACCCGCCTTGTCCGCCAGATCGAGCCACAGCTCGCGGGATTGCTGCGCGTGCGACAGCATCGTGCCGGGCGCCTGGCCCGTCACGATGACCTGGCCGAAGTTGCGGATCGTCGCGCCGTGCGCCTGGCGGCTGCGCTCGATCACCGCCACCGACAGGCCGCGCTTGGCGGCCGCCCAGGCATGCGCGATGCCGAGCATGCCCGCGCCCACCACGATTACGTCGTAAGTCTTCATTTTTGAAATGCTGCGAGAGGGATGTCGGGGAGGCCCCCGCGGGCCTCCCGATGCGCGGCGGCGCGCTGCCGCCGCGATGGGTCAGGAATTACTTCTTCTTCGGCTCGGACTTGCCGTCGTAGCGGCGGGTCCACTCGGCAATGATGCGGTCGCGGTTCGTCGCGGCCCACGTGAAGTCGTTCTTGATCATGCGCGAGGTCAGATCGGCCGGCAGGTTCGGATTGGCGGTCGCGATCGACGGGATCGCCAGCACCGCGAAGTTGGCCTTGTACAGCTCATTGGCTTCGCGGCTTGCCGAGAAGTCGGCCAGCTTGCGGGCGGCATCGAGGTTCTTGGTGCCCTTCATGATGGCGGTGGCTTCGACTTCCCAGCCCAGGCCTTCCGACGGGAACACGGCTTCGACAGGCGCGCCGTCGGCCTTCAGCTTGGCGGCGCGGTAGTCGAACGAGACGCCGATCGGGAATTCGCCGGCGGCGGCCATGTTGCACGGCTTGGAGCCCGAGTGCGTGTACGAACCGATGTTCTTGTGCAGGGCGTCCATGTAGGCCCAGCCCTTTTCTTCACCGAAGATCTGCAGCCAGGCGCTGACATCCAGGAAGCCCGTGCCGGACGAGGCCGGGTTCGGCATGACGATCTTGCCGGCATAGACCGGCTTGGTCAGGTCCTGCCACGACGTGGGCTTGGGCAGCTTCTGCTTTTCGGCTTCGATCGTGTTGAAGCAGATGGCGGCGGCGAAGCCGTCCATGCCGACCCAGGCGGGCTCGGCCTTGGCGTCGCGCATGTTGGCGGCGATCTGATCCAGGCCCTTCGGGGCGTAGGGCTGCAGCATGCCTTCCTTGTCCATCAGGCCCAGCGCGGTGCCGGCCAGGCCCCAGATCACGTCGGCCTTGGGGTTGTTCTTCTCGGCCAGCAGCTTGGCGGCGATGATGCCCGTGGAGTCGCGCACCCACTGGATCTTGATGTCGGGATTGGCCTTTTCGAAGGCGGCTTGATAGGCCTTGATCTGGTCGGCTTCCAGCGCCGTATAGACGGTCAGCGTGGTCTCGGCCGAGGCGGCGCCCATCACGCCCGTCAGGGCGGCGGCCAGTGCAAGCAGCTTGTAGCGATTCATGAACAACTCCGTGAGTGAGCGGAAAAACAGGATGAACGAGGTCCCCACGGCCGGCGGCTGCTGGCTGCGGATCGTGGTGAGTCAAAGATCTATGGATGGCCCGGGACGCCGGGCGCCAGGCGTCTAGTTCAGGGGCGGTCGCCTCGCGCTAGCCGGGCTTCGATGTCGTCGACCACGGCCGGCAGGTCGGCCACCGTGTCGATCAGGTAGTGCGGGCCGGCCGGATTCAGCTCCGCGCGGGCGGCATCGCGCGCCGCGTCGCGGGCGGGTTCGGAAAGGTTGTTGTATTCGTCCAGCGTCAGGCCTGCGGCGTTGCCGGACAGCAGCAGACCGACGGTCCACATGCCCGCGCGGCGGCCCTCTTCAATGCCGGGCGCGGTGTCGTCGACCTTGATGCAGCCGGCCACGTCGGACAGGCCAAGCTCCACCACGTTCTTCAGGGCCATGGCAGGAGCGGGACGCGCGCGCGGCACCTCGTCGCTGGCGACGATGCAGTCGGGCGTCAGGTCCTCGGTGGCGGCGCGTTCGACGACGCGGCCCATCACGCTGGCGGGATAGCCGGAGCACGAGCCGATCTTCAGACCGCGTTCGCGCAAGGCGCGCATCACGTCGGCGGCGCCCGGAATGGCGGCCGAGTACTGCGCCACTTTATCCAGCTGCATCGGCAGGAAGCGCTCGTAGATGGCGGTCACGTCGTCGTCAGTGGGCAGGCGGCCGAACCGCGCCTGGTATTGGTTGGCGATGGCGGGCTGGTCGCACAGCGTGCGGATGTGGTCCCACTTGCCCATGCCCATCGGGCCGCGCGCTTCCTTCAGCGACACGTCCATGCCGAACTGCGAGAACGCATCCACGAACACTTTGGTCGGCGCGAAGGATCCGAAGTCGACCAGCGTGCCGGCCCAGTCGAATATCACCGCCTCAAGGCGGACGGGCAAAGGTTGAACAGTCATGGAAGTCATCCTGGAAAAATGGTCGGTCAACGGGACGCCGGGCGCCGCCAGGCCTGGGTGCGCGCCACCAGGGCGCGGCTCGCCAGATGCAGGACCAGCGCGGCGACGGCGGAGCTGGCCATGATGACCGTGCACATGGCGGCGGCCGGGCCGATGAAGCCAGCGTCATCCATGTTGAGCACGGCGACGGCGGCCAGCACCGTGGACGGGCTGTACAGAAATACCACTGCCGACACGGTCGTCATGGCGGAAACGAAAAGATAGCGGGCCACGTCCAGCGCCGCGGGCAGGCACATGGGCAGCGTCACGCGCAGGAAAGTCGTCAGGCGCGGCACCTTCAGCGAGGCGGAGGCGGCCTCGAACTCCGGGTCCAGCGCATTGAGCGCGGTGGCCGCCGTCAGATGCGCGCTGGTATAGAAGTGGACGACCGTGCACAACACGAGCAGCGGCATCGTGCCGTACAGCATGTTCAGCGGGTTCGACAGGCTGTTGAAGAAGAAGATGTAGCCCAGACCCAGCACCAGTCCCGGCACGGCCATCGGCATCAGCGCCAGCATGCCGGCCATGCCGCGCAAGCCGCGCGCCATCGTGCCGCGGGCGGGCACCTTCTCCATCATCCACGCGCCGACAAAGACCACCAGGGTGCCCACGAGCGCGGTGCAGAACGCGAGCTGCAGGCTGTTGCGCCACGCCAGCCAGCCGCCGCCGTCCATGTTGTCAAAGTCGTACGAACGCAGCGACATCGACAGGTTGTACGGCCACATCTTCACGAAAGAAGCCCAGACCGCCACGCCGATGATCAGCAGCAGAAAGGCCGCCATCACGCCGGACAGGAACAGGAACGCCGCATCGCGCTGGCGGTTCATGCCGGCCGCATAAGGCTGCGCGCGGCCGCTCATCTGGGCGCCCTGGCGGGCACGCAGCCGCCGGTCCAGCACGAAGGTCAGCAGCGCCGGCAGCAGCAGCAAGATGCCGATGGCCGCGCCCTTGGGGAAATTCTGCTGTCCCACTACCGCCTTGTAGGCTTCCATGGCCAGCACGTTGTAGTCGCCGCCCACCACCTTGGGCACGCCGAAGTCCGTGACGGTCAGTGTGAACACCACGCAGCAAGCCGAGAACACCGCATAGCGCGTGCCGGGCAGCGTGACCGTCACGAAGGTGCGCCACGGTCCCGCACCCATGGCGCGGGCGGCGTCATACAGGCGGCCGTCGGCCAGCGCCAGGCCCGTCAGCAGGATCATGAGCGCATGCGGAAAGGTGTAGAACGCCTCCCCCACCACGATGCCCCAGAAGCCATAGATGGTGGCGCCGCCGGTCAGGCCCTTGAGCAGGCCCTGATTGCCCAGCAGGTAGACCAGCGCGATGCCGGGCAACAGTGACGGCGCCAGCAGCGGCAGCAGCGCGATCGTGCGCAGAAGGCCCTTGCCCGGCAGGCGGGTGCGCGTGAGGCCATAGGCAAAGCCGTAGGCGCAGGGCACCACCAGCAGGGTCGTCACGACGCCCACGGCCAGGCTGCGTCCGACCATGTCCATGAATCCGTCGGCGCCGACGATGCTGGCGATGACCGACAGGCCCGCCCAGCCGCCGTCGGCGTCCGTGACGGATTTGAGGAGGATCGCCGCCAACGGCAACGCCAGGAATACCAGGAGGCCGAGCGCCAGACCGCCCTGCCCCAGCGCCAGGCCCAGCGCGCCGATCCAGGCGGGCAACGGGCGGCGTCCCAAGACGGGCAGCGGCGCGGCGGCGGACGAGGGGATCGCAGGCGCAGCGGAAACCGCGGCGGGCTGGCCGATGGCGCGGGAATTGTTCACGGCCGGATCAAGCGTAGGCGCGTATCGCATGGCGCGGCAGCTCCACCCAGCAGCGGCCGGCAGCGTGAGCGCCCAGCAGGGCGTCTCCGGTTTCAGGGGACACAATGGAATGGACCGTGGCGCCGGGCACGCCTTCCAGGCGTAGCGCAAGACGATAGCTGCGACCCAGGAACACGCCGTCCAGCACGTCCGCCAGCATGGAATTGGGCTCTTCCGGCTTGGTCATGCTGACGCGCACGGCCTCCGGGCGCACGAAAAGCTTGCCGGAACCGGCGTCCAGGGCCGCATCCACCGCCAGCTCCTGGCGCCCCACGCGGGCGCGATGGTCGTCGATGCGTTCGAACGGCAGCCAGTTGGCCTCGCCCACGAAATCGGCGATGAACGCCGACCCCGGCTGGCGATACAGCTCGCGCGGCGTGCCGTACTGTTCGATGATGCCGCCGTTCATCACGGCGATGCGGTCGGCCATCACCATGGCCTCTTCCTGGTCATGCGTCACCATGAGCGTGGTGATGGACAGGCGTTTTTGCAGCGCGCGCAATTCGATGCGCAGGTGTTCGCGCACCCGCGCATCCAGCGCCGACATGGGTTCGTCCAGCAACAGCAGGGACGGCGACGGCGCCAACGCGCGCGCCAGCGCCACGCGCTGCTGCTGGCCGCCAGAGATCTGGCCGGGGTATTTGTCCGACGCGCCGGCCAGGCCGACCAGCGTCAGCATTTCCTCGACGCGGTTGGCGACGTGGGTGCGGTGGGCACGCTTGCCGCTCAGGCCGTAGGCCACGTTCTGGGCCACGGTCAGGTTCGGAAACAGCGCATAGGACTGGAACAGAATCCCGTAGTCGCGCGCCTGCGGCTCAGCGTGGGAGATGTCGCGGCCGGACAGCACGATGGTGCCGCTGTCCTGGCGCTCCAGCCCGGCGATCGCGCGCAGCAGCGTCGTCTTGCCGCAACCCGACGGCCCCAGCAGACACACCAATTCTCCGGCGCGGATATCCAGCGACACATCGGCCAGCGCCGTGTGGGTGCCGAATCGCTTGACGAGATTCTGCACGGAGAGAAAGGCGGTATCGCGTTGGGGCATGGGGCCTCCGGTCTGGGAACGAAGGCAGTATGGAAGCGGCGTATTGAGCGTTTATGACACTTCGCGCAAATGCAGTAATAAAAACATCAAATTATTTTGGTGTACTGGCGGTCTTGCGCATTGCGTCCAACCTTCGCCCCCCGACCGTGCTCGTCGCCGAACTCAAATCCTTCTATGCCGTGGCCCGCTGCGGAACCGTCACCAAGGCCGCTGCCCAACTGGGCGTGAGCCAGCCCACGGTGACGGGGCAACTGCGCCAACTCGAATCGCGCTACGGCATCGAACTGTTTCACCGGCAGGGCCGCGGCATGCGGCTGTCGGACGCCGGGCAAAACCTGATGCCAATGGTCGAGAAACTGGTGCAGCAGGAGACCGAGATCGACTTCCGGCTGCGCGACGCGAGCGACCTGCGCGAAGGCAATCTGCGCATCGGCGCGACCGGGCCCTACTACATCATGGATACCGTGCGGCGCTACAACCAGCGCTATCCCGGCATCGACCTGACCGTCACGATCGGCAATTCGCAGTCGATGCTGCGGGCGCTGCAGGATTACCGCATCGAGATTGCCACGTCTTCCTTTCTGACGGATGACAAGCATCTGTACCGGCGCAAGATCGCCGCAGACCCGATCCGCGTCGTCACGCACCGGGCCCATCCGCTGGCGCGGCGCGCCCAGGTGCACCTGGCGGATCTGGCCGAGCACGCGCTGCTCTTGCGCGAGCCCGGCTCGATGACGCGCCAGCTGACCGAAGAAGCGCTGCAGGCGGCTGGCGTCACCATGCGCCGCACGCTGGAAATCGGCAGCCGCGAATCGATCCGCCAAGCCATCCTGTGCGAGCTGGGCATCAGCCTGATCCCGTCACGCGAAATTCCGTCCCACCCCGATCTGGCTGCTCTGGACATCGAAGACGCCGGCATCGTGATGAATGAGTACCTGTACTGCCTGCGCGAGCGCCAACCGGTGCAGCTTATCGCGCGCTTTCTGGAGATGGCGCCGGCAGCCGGCTGACCGTTGCGGTCACTGCCCGCCTCTTCCCCTTGCGGCCACTCAGGAGACAACCATGGCCTTGACCCTGCAGGAAATCGAACAACTCTTCCTGGAACGCGGGCACCGTTCCTATCATGGCGAATCCGTCAGTCATCTGCGGCATGCGCTGCAGACGGCGACGCTGGCCGAGCAGAACGGCGCCAACGCGCATCTCATTACGGCGTGCCTGCTGCATGATCTGGGCCACCTGATTGCCGACCGTCCCGGCACGCCGACGCTGCGCGGCATCGACGACAAGCACCAGTATTTCGTGCTGCCCTTCCTGCGCGGGCTGTTCAGCGCCGCCGTGCTGGATCCCATCCGCCTGCACGTCGAGGCCAAACGCTACCTCTGCTATGTCGAGCCGCAGTACGAAGCGAGGTTGTCCGAGGATTCCCGCCGCAGCCTGGCATTGCAGGGAGGCAGTTTTGACGCCGGCCAGGCGGTGGACTTCGCCAGCATGCCCGGCGCGCCTGACGCGATACGCCTGCGGCGCTGGGACGACATGGCCAAGGTGCCGGGCCTGGCGACGCCGCCGCTCGATCACTTCCTGGAAATCGCCGAAACCGTGTCCGGACGCGTCAAGCTGGCCACGGTCTGGTAACTGCCGGCCCGCATCCATGAAAAAAGCCAGGGTGAATGCCCTGGCTTTTGTCGTTCATTCGCCCTTGGCCACCGGCCGGGCGGGGTCGCTGCACCATTCGCTCCAGGATCCCGGGTACAACCGCGAACCGGACAGGCCGGCGATTTCCATCGACAGCAGGTTGTGGCAGGCGGTGATGCCCGATCCGCACTGGTGGACGATGGACGCCGGATCGCGCCCCGCCAGGAGTGCGCCGAACTCCGCGCGCAGCGCGTCGGCTGACTTGAAACGGCCGTCCGGCTGGAGGTTTTCGCCGTTCGGGCGGTTCAGCGCGCCCGGGATATGGCCGGCCACCGGGTCCATGGGTTCGACCTCGCCGCGATAGCGGTTCGCGGCGCGCGCGTCGATCACGGTGAAGGATGGCTGGGCGATGTTGGACAGCACCGCCTGGGCGTCCACCGTGCCGGCCAGCGGCGCGCCCGGCTCGACCGGCTCGCCCGGCTGCACGGCGGGCGCCGCGTCATGGCTGACGGGCAGGCCGGCGGCTGTCCAGGCCTGCCATCCGCCGTCCAGCACGGCAACCTGGTCATGCCCCAGCCACCGAAGCATCCACCACAGATGCGCCGCGTACATGCCGCCGCTGGCGTCGTACGCCACCACCAGCGTGCTCGGGGTCACGCCGTGCGCGGCCATCAGGGCGCCGAACTGGGCGCGGTCCGGCAGCGGATGCCGGCCATTCTTGCCCGTCTTCGCGGCGGCCAGCTCGGTTTCGTGGTCCAGGTGGCGCGCGCCGGGAATGTGGCCCGCGTCGTAGGCCTGGCGGCCCGCCGCATGGTTGGTCAGGTCGTGGCGCACGTCGAACACGCGCACGTCGGGGTTGTCCAGGCGCGCGGCCAGATCGGCAGCGGAGATCAGGGTCGTCGTCATGCGAGGGGGCTCCTGTGGAATTCGGCGAATGTGGCTTCAGACCGGCTTGGGATCGCGCATGGTGCGCCACACCGACAGCAGGCCCGCAAAGATGATGAGGCCCATGCCGGCCCAGGCCACGACGTCCAGATGGTCGCCCCAGAAGCCCATGCCGATCAGCGCCGCAAAAATGATGGTGCTGTACTGCAGGGCGGCAGTCAGCAGCGCCGACCCCATGCCGAACGCCCGGGTCATGGCCAGCTGGCCAAACAGCCCCGCCACGCCCACGCCCAGCAGCGAAAGGTAACCGGTCCAGTCCGCATAGCCCCAGCCTTCGAACGCCAGTCCGGCGCCGCTGGACACGCACACCGCGACCGAGAAGAACAGGACGGTGCGCCATTCGGGTTCGCCGATGCGGCCCAGCTGGCGGATCTGCATCATCGCGATCGCGGACATGGCGCCCGCCCCCATGCCGAGCAGGGCGGCAAGCCACTGGTCTTCGTTGATGCTGGGCCGCAGCACGGCAATGACGCCCATGAACCCCAGCGCCACGGCCAGGATCCGCACCGGGTCACGCTGCGCCCCGCCCCACCCCAGCATCCAACAGGCGATGAACAGCGGCGCCGTGTAGTTCAGGCTGGTGGCTGTGGCCAAAGGCAGGTGGGAGATGGCGAAAAAGCCCAGCCACATCGAGGTGACGCCGGACAGATTGCGCCAGATGTGCAGCTTCCAGCTCGTGGGAATGATGGACTGGCGGCCGGCGCGCGCCCAGAGCAACAGCAGGATCACCGACGGCAGGCCGCGAAAGAGCACGACCTGCGGCAGCGATGCGCCGTGTTCGGTGCCGAGCTTCACGAACGACCCCATGATGGCGAACATGGCGGACGCCACCAACATCCAAAGTGCCTGCATGCGGGTCTACGCTAAGGGAAAAGGGGGAAGGAATAAGGGAAAGCGATACTATACTCTCCGTCACCGGAGCGGAGCCGGCGAGTCGGGGAACTGGCGAGGCTTCGCGATGTCGAAATCCGGTTATTTGCCGCTCGCAGAGGAATAAAAAAACATGAAACGCATTGTTCTGTTCGTCGTTACCAACCTGGCCGTCATGCTCGTGCTGTCGGCCACGCTGCGCATTCTGGGCGTGGACCGTGTCATCACGGCCAACGGGATCAACTTCAACGCGCTCCTGATCTTCTCGGTCGTGGTCGGCTTCACCGGCGCCATCATCTCGCTCCTCATGAGCAAGCCCATGGCCAAGTGGAGCACCGGCGCGCAGGTGCTGGATCCCAACGCGCCCCGCAACCAGCGCGAAGCCTGGCTGGTCGACACGGTCCACCAACTGGCCGACCGCGCCGGCATTGGCCGCCCCGAAGTCGCCATCTACGAAGGCGCCCCCAACGCGTTCGCCACTGGCGCGTTCAAGAACGACTCGCTGGTCGCCGTGTCGACGGGCCTCCTGGAAAGCATGTCCGAAGAGGAAGTCGCAGCCGTGCTGGCGCACGAAGTCGCGCACATCGCCAACGGCGACATGGTCACCCTGACCCTGATTCAGGGCGTGGTGAACACCTTCGTCATCTTCCTGGCGCGCGTCGTCGGCTACTTCATCGACCGCGTCGTGTTCAAGAACGAACGCGGCATCGGCCCGGGCTACTTCGTCACGGTGCTGGTCTGTGAAATCATCTTCGGCGTCCTGGCTTCGATCATCGTGGCCTGGTTCTCGCGCCAGCGCGAATACCGCGCCGACGCCGGCTCGGCCCACCTGATGGGCGCCCGCGAACCGATGATCCGCGCGCTCGCCCGCCTGGGCGGCCTGGAGCCGGGCGAACTGCCCAAGTCCTTCGAAGCTTCCGGCATCACCGGCAAGGGCGGCCTGGCAGCCATGTTCGCCTCGCACCCGCCGATCCCGGCCCGCATCGCCGCGCTGCAGAACGCTCGCGTGATCTGATCCGCCCGGCCATTGGTCGCAAAAAAGCCCGCTTCGGCGGGCTTTTTTGCGTGCGCGGCTAGCGCTCGCTCAGCACTCGACGATATTCACCGCCAAGCCACCCCGCGCCGTTTCCTTGTACTTGGTCTTCATGTCGGCGCCGGTTTCGCGCATGGTCTTGATGACCGAGTCCAGCGACACATAGTGCTGGCCGTCGCCGCGCAGCGCCATGCGGGCGGCGTTGACGGCCTTGACCGACGCCATGGCATTGCGCTCGATACAGGGGATCTGCACCAGACCGCCAACCGGATCACAGGTCAGGCCCAGGTTGTGCTCCATGCCGATTTCGGCTGCGTTTTCCACCTGCTCCACGGACCCGCCCAGCGCCGCCGCCAGACCGCCGGCCGCCATGGAACAAGCCACGCCGACCTCACCCTGACAGCCCACTTCCGCACCCGACAGCGACGCGTTGTACTTGTACAGCAGCCCGATCGCCGCGGCGGTCAGCAGAAAGTCGCGCACGCCCTCGCGGTTGGCGCCCGGCACGAAACGGTCGTAATAGTGCAGCACCGCAGGGATGATGCCCGCCGCGCCGTTGGTGGGCGCGGTGACCACGCGCCCGCCTGCAGCGTTCTCTTCGTTGACGGCCATCGCGTACAGGTTCACCCAATCCATGACGGACAGCGGGTCGGATAGCGTGCGCTCGGCGCGCTGCGTCAGGTTGCGGTACAGCTCAGGCGCACGGCGGCGCACGCGCAACGGGCCCGGCAGTTCGCCGTCCGCCTCGGGATAGTTGATGCCACAGCCGCGCGCCACGCAGTCCTGCATCACCTGCCAGATCCGGTCCAGACCGGCGTTGACTTCCGACGCTTCGCGCCAGGTCAGCTCGTTCTGCATCATGATCTGCGCGACGGTCATTCCGTTTTCCTGGCACATGGCCAGCAGTTCACGCCCCATGCGGAACGGATACGGCAACTGGTCGTGCGCGGCAATGACCTGGCTGTTGGACGCGCCCGCGGTGACGACGAAGCCGCCGCCCACCGACAGGTAACGCGCCTCGCGCAGGCTCTGGCCGTCGGCGTCGAAGGCGTGGAATTTCATGCCGTTGGGGTGTTCGGCCATGGCTTCGCGGCGGTAGAACATCAGGTGTTCCTTTTCCACGAAGGGCAGCGGGTACTTGCCCAGCAGCGGCAATTGGCGGCTGGCGCGCACGGAAGCGACCATGCCGGCGATGGCGGCCGGGTCGACCGTGTCGGGCGCCTCGCCCATCAGCCCCAGCAGCACGCCCTTGTCGGTGCCGTGTCCCTTGCCGGTGGCGCCCAGCGATCCGTAGAGCTCGGCCCGCACGCTGGCGACGCGCGGAATCAGGCCGTCGCGCTCCAGGCCCTGGGCGAACAGCAGCGCCGCCCGCATCGGACCCACGGTGTGGGAACTTGACGGGCCGATACCCACCTTGAACAGATCGAAAACGGAAACGGCCACGCCAAACTCCAAGACATCCACAAATGATCAGGCAATGATACGCGTAGCCCCGGGCGCACGCAGCAAAGCCCCGCCGGGCGTATCCTGTATCTTCGCGCCGGGTGTCAAAGCCCACCGGGGCATGCGATCATTACAGAATTATTACTTGTCATAAAAAGAACGGAAAAACGCCTGGATGTCTGGACTCATTACCCTGCTTGACTTCGCCGGCTACGTGGCGCTGCTCCTCTGGGGCGTGCATATGGTGCAAACGGGCGTGCAACGCGCGTTTGGCGCGGCACTGGGCGCGGCACTGGGACGCGCCCTCGGCACGCGGCTGCGGGCATTCTTTGCCGGGCTGGGCATCACGGCCGCGTTGCAGAGCAGCACCGCCACCGGCCTGATGATCACCGGCTTTGCCGCGGGCGGCGTCGTCGGGCTGGTGCCTGCCCTGGCGGCCATGCTGGGCGCCAACGTCGGCACCACATTGATCGTCCAGCTGCTGTCCTTCGACCTGACCGAGCTTGCGCCGATCCTGATCCTTGCCGGCGTCTGGATGTTCCGGCGCTACCCGCCGGGCCGCACCCGCGACCTGGGCCGGGTCTTCATCGGCCTGGGCCTCTTGCTGTTGTCGCTGCATCAGCTCGTCGAGCTCTTCGCCCCGTTCCAGACTGCGCCCATGCTGGGCATGATCCTGGACGCGCTGGCGACCCAGCCCGTCGCCGCGGTGCTGCTGTCCGCGGCGTTCACCTGGGCGGCGCACTCCAGCGTGGCCGTGGTGGTGCTGGTGATGTCGCTGGCCAGCCACAACATGGTGGCGCCGCACGTGGCGTTTGCGCTGGTGCTGGGCGCCAACCTGGGCACCGCCATCAACCCGATGATCGAAGGCGTGACCGGCGACGATCCCGCCGCCCGCCGCCTGCCGCTGGGCAACCTGCTGACGCGGGTGATAGGCGTGCTGGCCGGCCTGCTGCTGCTGCCGTTCCTGCAGCCCTGGATGAGCGACCTGGCGCGCGACCCCGCCCGCGCGGTCGCCAACTTCCACACCCTGTTCAACGCCGTCATCGCGCTGGCCTTCCTGCCGCTCCTGACGCCGTACGCCGCCCTCCTTACCCGCTGGCTGCCCAAGCGCGCCGACCCGAACGACCCGTCCCGGCCCCAATACCTGGACGAATGGGCGCACGACGTGCCCGCCGTGGCGCTGGGCAATGCCGCGCGCGAAGCCCTGCGGATGGCCGACATGCTGCAGACGCTGCTGCTCTACGCACGGGCGGGCTTCAAGCGCGACAACCGCCACCGCATGGTGCAGGCGCGCCAGCTCGACGGCGCGCTGGACAAGCTGGAAAACGCCATCACGACATACCTGGCAACGCTCGACCAGGAAAACATGACCCGCGAGGACATCCAGCGGCTCGACGACATCCTGGCGTTCACCAGCAATATCGGCCACGCCGGCGATATCGCCCATCACGGGCTGCTCAGCCACGTCGCCAAGCTGCGCAAACAGGGATGGACGTTCTCGCCCGAGCAACGCGCCAGCCTGGACGACACGCTGGGCCAGCTCATCGCCAACCAGCGCACGGCCGCCGCGCTCTTCGTGAACGACGACCTGCGCCAGGCGCGTTCGCTGGCCGGCGAGAAGGCGCGATTCCGCACGATCGAAACCCAGGCGGCCGACACGCACCTGCAGAAGATCAAGTCGGGCCAGGTGGACGCGGCGGAAGTTGGCGCGCTGTACCTGGACATCCTGCGGGATATGAAGGGCATCAACTCGCACCTGGTGGGCGCGGCGGCATACCCGCTCCTCGCACGCCACGGAGAACTGCTGCCAAGCCGACTGCGCGAAGCGGGGAATTGATAGCCCCCACGCCGCAAGCGCTTGCAGCACCACTAGAGGGCAAGACCCAGGTGTCAGACACCCATTGAGACGCCCCTCCAAGTCGAAGCCCCTCTCCGCCGGGTGTCTGACACCGTCCCAAGCACGCTGCAGCATGAAAAAGCCGACCCACGGGTCGGCTTTCCTTTTGCATGGGTCACGCCCAGTGGGCCACCAACCTGATGGCTCACCCTCCCCGCCTCACAAATACCGCTTGAACCACTCCAGCATCCGCGCCCACCCATCCTTCGCGGCCTCGGGCTGATAACTGGCGCGGTAATCCGCCAGGAACGCATGGTCGGCTTCGGGATAGACCACGATGTCGGACAGCTTCGCCGCAGCGTTGCCGGCGGCCAGCTTGGTCTTCATGGCTTCCACGTCGGACAGCGGAATGCTGGCGTCGCGCCCGCCGTACAGGCCCAGGACGGGGCCATGCAGCTCGTTCGTCACGTCCAGCGCCACACGCTTGATGAGCGGCCCGTGGCCCACGCTGAGCTTGCCGTACCAGGCCACGCCCGCCTTCACGTCGGGGTTGTGCGCGGCGTACATCCACGTCAGGCGCCCGCCCCAGCAGAAACCGGTCACGGCCACGCGGCGCGGGTCCCCGCCGTTGGCGGCGGCCCAGGCCACGCTGGCGTCCAGGTCGCCGAACACCTGTTCGTCCGGCACCTTGCTGACGAGTTCGGAAATGAGCTTCGGGATATCGGTGTAGGCAGATGCGTCGCCCTGGCGTTGATACAGATCGCACGCAACGGCCAGATAGCCGGCTTTGGCGACCCGGCGGCAGATGTCCTTGATGTGCTCATGCACGCCGAAGATTTCCTGGATCACCAGCACGATCGGCAGATCCCGCTTGCCCTCGGGCGCCGCGTAATAGGCGCTAATCGGGCCGTCGGTGACGGGAAGCTGGAAATCTCCGTGGACGAGGCCCTGCGTGTCCGTGTGGATCACGGTGGGGGCGACATTGCCGGCGGCGGTGGAAAAACTCATGGAGAACTCCTTGGTTGGGGTCGACGAAAGCCGGCCATCCCCACCGCCGTGCCAGCGCTAGTGCTGGTGGCCGTGCTCCGCATGCGGCGCGCCATGGTCAGCATGCCCGCCATGGTCGTGCCCGTGGTGCATCAGGGTCGTCACGCTGTAGATCAGCGCCACGCCCACACCGACCAGCAGCAACTGCGGGACGGCATCGGACAGGGATACCCGTTCGTGCATTTGCGGCATCAGGTCGGCCACCGAGATATACAGGAAGCTGCTGGCGGCAATCACCAGAATGTACGGCGTCCAGTCCTGCGCCTGCTGCAGCACGAAGTAGCCTATTATGCCGCCGACCGCTGAACACAAGCTGGTAAAGAGAATCAGCGCGAACGCCCGGCGGCGGCGCAGGCCCGCATTGATCAGAACGACGAAATCGCCCAGCTTGTGCGGTATCTCGTGGATGATGATCGACGCCGCCGTCAGCACGCCCAGCAGCGGGTCGGTGAGAAACGCCGCGGCGATCAGCACGCCATCGCACAGGTTGTGCAGCGAACTGCCGATCAGGATGAGCATCCCGCCGCGCCCCGCCTCGTGCCGGTCGTGCCCCTTGTGATGGTGATGCCCGTCGCCTTCGTGGTGATGGCTGTGGCGCAGCAGCGCAATCTTTTCCAGCACGAAAAACCCGATCAGCGACGCCAGCATCAGCCCGAAGAGCACATGCGCATTGCCGACGCCGGTCTCGAATGCTTCGGGCAGCAGGTGCAACAGCGCGACCGACAGCAGCACGCCCACCGACAGGCTCACCATGTGATGCAGGTACTTGGCAAAGACCTTGTACGCGAGCCAGCTCGCGATGAGGACAGCAATAAGGCCGCCGGTGATGGTGGCGAGCAAAACCCAGAGCAGCAACATGGAGGGGGGAGAAGATCAGGCGGGGGGAAGCGCAACATTATATTGTTGCAATCCAAAAACCGGAAATGGGCCGTCCGAAGACGGCCCGGGGCGCTCTGTCCCCTCTGTCCCTTTAGTGCGCCTGCTCCCAGTTCTTGCCCATGCCCACTTCCGCCACCAGCGGCACGCGCAACGTCGCCACGTTGCACATCAGGCGCGGCAGGGCCTCCTTGACCAGCTCCAGCTCGTCGTCCGGCGCTTCCATCACCAGTTCGTCGTGCACCTGCATGATCATGCGGGTCTGCAGCTTTTCAGTGTCGAGCCAGTCCTGCACCGCCACCATGGCCATCTTGATCAGGTCGGCCGCCGTGCCCTGCATGGGCGCATTGATGGCCGCCCGCTCGGCGCCCTGCCTGCGCGGCCCCGAGGCGCCGCGGATTTCCGGCAACTGCAGCCGCCGTCCAAAGACGGTTTCCACATAGCCCTGCTCGCGCGCCAGGCGCCGCGTGTCGTCCATGTACATGGCCACGCCGGGATAGCGCGCAAAATAGCGGTCGATATACGCCTGCGCGGCATCGCGCGTGATGCCCAGGTTGGACGCCAGGCCGAACACGCCCATGCCGTAGATCAGGCCGAAGTTGATGGCCTTGGCGGCACGGCGCTGATCGGTGGTCACGGCGTCCAGCGGCACGCCGAACACTTCGGATGCGGTGGCGCGGTGGATGTCCTCGCCGGCCGCGAACGCGCTTTGCAGGTTCGCGTCGTCCGAGACGTGCGCCATGATGCGCAACTCGATCTGCGAATAGTCCGCGGACAAAAGCAGGCCGCGCTCGGCAATGAACGCCTCGCGCACGCGCCGCCCGGCCTCGGTGCGGACCGGAATGTTCTGCAGGTTGGGATCCGACGACGCCAGACGCCCGGTGATGACGGCAGCCTGCGAATAGTGCGTGTGCACCCGCCCGGTCGCCGGATTGATCATGCGCGGCAGCTTGTCCGTGTAGGTCGACTTCAGCTTGGACAGCCCGCGGTAGTCCAGCAGCACCTGCGGCAGCGGATAGTCCAGCGCCAGCTTGCTCAGCACTTCCTCGTCCGTGGACGGCGCGCCGCTCGCGGTCTTGCGCACCACCGGCAGCTGCATGCGGCCGAACAGGATCTCGCCAAGCTGCTTGGGGGAATTCAGGTTGAACGGCTGGCCGGCCAGTTCGTAGGCCTTCTGTTCGAGCTGCAGCATCTCCTGGCCCAGCTTGTTGCTCTGGCGGCCCAGTTCCGCGGCATCGACCTTCACGCCGTTGCGTTCGATGGTGGTCAGCACGCCGGACACCTGCATTTCCAGGCGATAGATGCGCTCCAGCCCTTCGTCGGCGGCGACCATCGGACGCAGCACCTGATGCAGCTGCAGCGTGAAGTCGGCGTCTTCGGCCGCGTAATGCCCAGCCTTGTCCACCGCCACTTCGTCAAAGCCGATCTGCTTGGCGCCCTTGCCGCAGAGATCCTCGTAGGACACGCCGCTGCGTCCCAGGTAACGCTGCGCCAGATCGTTCAGGCCCACGCCGCGATGCGATTCCAGCACGTAGGCCTGCAGCATGGTGTCTTCGGCGGCGCCGGCCAGGCGGATGCCCTCGTTGGCGAACACATGCGTGTCGTATTTGGCATGGTGCAGCAGCTTGGCGCGCGCCGGGTCTTCCAGCCAGGGTTTCAAACGGGCCAGCACCTCGTCCTTGGGCAACTGGACCGCGCCATCCGGCCCGCGATGCGCGACCGGTATGTAGCAGGCCACGCCGGGCGCCACCGACATCGACAGGCCCACCAGCCGTGCCTGCATCTCGTCCAGCGACGTCGTCTCGGTGTCCAGTGCGATCAGCGACGCCTGTTGCATCAGTTCCATCCAGGCGTCGAACGCGGCCCAGTCGGAGATGATGCGGTAATCCAGCGTGGCGGGCGCGGCGGGCGCCTCATGTGCGATGCGTGCGTCGCCCGCGGGCACGCGCTCGACATCGCCCGTCAGGTCGCGCAGCCACGTGCGGAATCCGTAGCGTTCGTACAGCTCGGTCAGCGTGGCTTCGTCGCGCGGGCGCGGCGTCAGGTCGTCCACGTTGTCGATGTGGCCGGTCAGGTCGCAATCGCACTTGACCGTCAGCAACTGACGCGTCAACGGAAAATTGGGAATGGCTTCGCGCAGGTTGTTGCCGGCCACGCCCTTGATGCCGTCGGCGCCTTCGATCAGCTTGTCAATCGAGCCAAATTCCGTAATCCATTTGGCGGCCGTCTTGGGTCCGACCTTGGTGACGCCCGGCACGTTGTCGACCGTGTCGCCCACCAGCATCAGGTAGTCCACGATACGGTCGGGAGGCACGCCGAACTTGTTCACGACGCCGGCTTCGTCCAGGACCTCGCCGCTCATTGTGTTGACCAGCGTGACGTGGCTGTTGACCAGTTGCGCCAGGTCCTTGTCACCCGTAGAGACGATGGTGTGAACGTCGTGTTGCGCGGCACGATGTGCCAACGTGCCGATGACGTCATCCGCCTCGACGCCCTCGATCGCCAGCACCGGCCAGCCCAGCGCACGCACCGCGCGGTGGATGGGATCGATTTGTGCTGCTAGATCCTCAGGCATAGGGGGACGGTGCGACTTGTATTCCGGATACAGATCGTCCCGAAACGTCTTGCCGCGAGCATCGAAGATACATGCGGCATACTCTGCCTTATGGTCAGATACAAGCTTGCGCAGCATATTGACCACGCCGTAAAGCGCACCAGTCGGTTCGCCTTGCGCGTTGCGCAAATCGGGCATAGCGTGGAAAGCGCGGTACAAGTAGCTTGAACCGTCGACCAGTAATAGTGTTTTTTTCATGGTTACAAAGGCAGATATGGATACACCCGCCGGCAAACAAATTCCGCTGATTATGTCAGAGATAAGGACGGCGGCAGACAAGCTCGCTCACATCGGGCCCGCAGTCAGCGTTTTCGGTAGCGCACGAGTCAGCCGTAATTCTCCGTACTATGAAACCACCATCGCGATCTCCGCGGCGCTGGCAGAAGCTGGCTTCGCAGTCATCGCGGGCGGCGGCCCCGGCATCATGGAGGCCGCCAACAAAGGTGCATTTGAAGCAGGAGGCACGAGCATCGGGTTGAACATCAGCCTGCCGCACGAAGCCCACAACAACGAATTCCAGACCATCAGCCTGTCCTTCGAATACTTTTTCCCTCGCAAGGCGGCGTTCTTCATGCACAGCTTCGCCTACGTGGCGATGCCCGGCGGCTTTGGCACGCTGGACGAGCTCTTCGAAGCGTTGACGCTCATCCAGACGGGCAAGGTGCCGCCGGCGCCGATCGTGCTGGTCGGCAGTGAATACTGGTCGGGACTGGCCGAATGGCTGGGCGACCAGGTGCTCGGCAACGGCATGATCGCCGCCCACGACCTGGATCTTTTCATCATCGAAGACGACCCCGTCAAGGTGGTGCGCAAGGTCGTGGAATTCCACGAACGGGTGATGTCCTCCGAACAGTACGCCCCTTCCCTTCCCGCCTGACACGGCGGCCGTGATGCGGGCAGGGGTTTCCCGCCCTTGCCCGCACGCACCGTAACGTCCAGGTCAAGGCGCTGCCTACATCATCGCCTTGACGATCGCCTCGCGCGCCAGCCCCACGAACTCGCTTTCGCCGGGGCGGGCGGCGAGCAACCTGAATTCCACCGATGGCAACGCCGGCAGGCCGGGCGCCTGCAGCCGTGCCATGCCCGCGCCCAGCGCCGATTCGTTCAGGCAGGCCACGCCCAATCCCGCGGCGACGGCCAACTGCAACCCCGCCACGCCGGACGCCACGTGCGACACGGCATACGGCACGCCGCGACGTGACAACAGCCGCTCGACATACTGGCGCAACGCGCAGGTCTCCGGCAGGGCCAGCAACGGCAAGGGCTCGGCCAGCGGCGGCATCTCGCCCTCGGCCGCCATCCACAGCAGCGGTTCCCGGCGCAGCAGCGCGCCGTCAGCGCGGCCGCGCGTCGCACCCCGTTCCTGGATGACCATCGATATGCCGACGTCGATCTCGCCGCGCTCATAGGCGGCTTCGATCGCCCCGCTTTTCATGATGGTCACGTGCAGCCGCACCTGCGGGTACTGCTCGTTCAGGCGCCGCAGCAGGCGGGCGACGTCCCCGGGCCGGAAGTAATCGGTGATGCACAGGCGCAATTCGCCACGCAGCGCCACGCCACGCAGGTCGCGGTAGGCCTCGTCGCTCAGCGCCAGGATCGAACGCGCATGCGCCAAAAGCCGCTGGCCTGCCGGCGTGGCGCGCACACCGGCCTTGCCGCGCAGCAGCAGCGGCTGACCCGCCCTGTCCTCCAGCTTGCGCATCTGTTCACTGACGGAGGACTGCGACAGGAACACCTTGGGCGCCGCCGCCGTCAGGCTGCCCGCGTCCAGCACCGCAACCAGCGTGCGTAGCTGGTCCAGGTCAAATCCGCTCATGATTTATCCAACGGCTAAAGCGATGGTTGAAATCGTAAATTCCCGCTTTTCCGATGTCAACGCGCTTTCTACACTGGCCCTGTACCTACCCACCCGGAGAGCCGTCATGCCCCACATCGTCATCCATCGTTCCGGCGCGCCCGATGCCGCCATTGACCAACGCATCGTCGAATCCGTCGCCGCGCTGACTCAGTCCGTACTCGGAAAAAAGCTGCCCGTCATCGCCATCACGCTGCAGCACATACCGCATGAACTCTGGTTCATCGGCGGGCGTCCCTTGTCCGCGCTTGGCAAGAACGCGTTCCACCTGGACATCAGCGTCACGGACGAAACCAACACCAAGGCCGAGAAGGCGCGGTTCATCAAGGACATCTACGGCGCCTTCCAGGACATCCTGGGCGAGCTGCACGAGTGCTCGTACGTGCACGTCATCGACGCGCGCGCCGCGGCTTACGGTTATGGCGGGCGAACGCAGGAGTACCGGCACCAGCACGGCGCCGTGTAGGCGGCGGCCGCACGGGTTGCCACACAAAAAAAGCCGCGCACCCGAAGGTGCGCGGCTTTTCATTGATCTGGCATCAAGCGGCGGCTGCCGCCTTCAGGCTCAGACCGCGGCTTCGCGCGCGGCGCGCTTGCGCTCGTTTTCGAGCAGGTAGCGCTTGCGCAGACGGATCGACTTCGGGGTGATTTCCACCAGTTCGTCGTCGTCGATGAATTCCACGGCGTATTCCAGCGACATCTGGATCGGCGGAACCAGGCGCACGGCTTCGTCGGTGCCCGAGGCGCGCACGTTGGTCAGCTGCTTGCCCTTGATGGGGTTCACGACCAGGTCGTTGTCACGGCTGTGGATGCCGATGATCATGCCTTCGTACAGCGCATCGCCCGGGTTGACGAACATGCGGCCGCGATCCTGCAGCTTCCACAGCGCGTAGGCCACGGCGTCGCCGTTGTCCTGGCTGATCAGCACGCCGTTGCGGCGCTCGCCGATGGAGCCTTCCTTGATCGGCGCGTATTCGTGGAAGATGTGGCTCATCAAGCCCGTGCCGCGCGTCAGCGTCAGGAATTCGTTCTGGAAACCGATCAGGCCGCGGGCCGGGATCAGGTATTCCAGACGCGTACGGCCACGGCCGTCCGGCTGCATGTCCTGCAGGTCGCCCTTGCGGCGGCCCAGCTCTTCCATGACGCCGCCCTGGTGGGCGTCTTCGACGTCAACGGTCAGCGATTCGAACGGCTCGCACTTCACGCCGTCGATTTCCTTGAACACCACGCGCGGACGCGACACGGCCAGCTCGTAGCCTTCGCGGCGCATCGTTTCCAGCAGAATGGTCAGGTGCAGTTCGCCACGGCCCGACACTTCGAAAACCGTATCGTCACCGGTGTCGCGAACACGCAGCGCCACGTTGGACTTCAGCTCGCGATCCAGACGGTCGCGCACTTGGCGGCTGGTCACGAACTTGCCTTCGCGGCCGGCCAGCGGCGACGTGTTCACCATGAAGTTCATGGTCAGCGTCGGTTCGTCGATGCGCAGCATCGGCAGCGGTTCCTGCGTGACCGGGTCGGTCACGGTGCAGCCAATGCCCAGGTCTTCAATGCCGTTGATCAGCACGATGTCGCCGGCTTCGGCTTCGTCCACCACGACGCGCTCCAGGCCGTGGAACTTCTGGACCTGGTTGATGCGGCCACGGCCGCCTTGACCATCGGGACCGAACTTGTAGGCCACTTCCATGCCGGGGCGCATACGGCCACGGTTGATGCGGCCCACGCCGATCTTGCCGACGTAGCTGTTGTAGTCCAGCGAGATGATCTGCATCTGCAGCGGACCGTTGGGATCGTCATCGCGCTGCGGCACGTGTTGCAGGATGGCTTCGAACAGCGGACGCATGTCGCCTTCGCGGACATCGGCCGTGAGACCGGCGTAACCGGACAGGCCCGACGCGTACACGACCGGGAAGTCCAGCTGCTCGTCGGTGGCGCCCAGCTTGTCGAACAGGTCGAACGTGGCGTTGATGACGAAATCCGGACGGGCGCCCGGACGGTCAACCTTGTTGACCACGACGATGGGCTTCAGGCCCAGAGCCAGTGCCTTGCGCGTCACGAAAATGGTCTGGGGCATCGGGCCCTCGACCGCGTCAACCAGCAGCAGCACGCCGTCAACCATGGACAGCACGCGCTCGACTTCACCGCCGAAGTCGGCGTGGCCCGGGGTGTCGACGATGTTGATGTGGGTGCCTTCGTATTCAACGGCACAGTTCTTGGCCAGAATCGTAATGCCACGTTCCTTTTCCAGGTCGTTCGAGTCCATGACCCGTTCGGTCAGCGCCTGGTTTTCGCGGAAGGTGCCGGATTGGCGCAGCAGCTGGTCGACCAGGGTGGTTTTTCCGTGGTCAACGTGGGCGATGATGGCGACGTTGCGCAAGGCGCGAGTCATAGCGAGTCCTTTAAGGTCAGGGTGGAGGGCAGCAAGCCCTCCGGCAATTCGTTCAGTGCAAGCAATGCCTGCTTGGGGTCTGGCATGGCCTGCAAGGCTTCCAGTTCAACGGCGCGTTCCAGAGAGAAGGGCCCGACGTGCGTGCGCCGCAGCGCCGTCAGGTGGGCGAAACAGCCCAGCACGCGCCCGATGTCCTGGGCCAGTGTTCGGATGTATGTGCCTTTACTGCAAGCCACATCGATCTCTGCCTGCGTCCCGTCAAGGGACAACAGCTCGATGCGGTGAATCGTGATCTTGCGCGGCGCGCGTTCCAGTTCGATGCCCGCGCGGGCGTACTCGTACAGCGGTTTGCCGTCGCGCTTGAGCGCCGAGTACATCGGCGGAATCTGCTCGATGGTGCCCGAGAAACGTGACAGCGCGTCGCGCAGCGCCTGCTCCTCGACGGCAAAACCGGGTTCGGCGGTCGCCGTGACGTTGCCCGTCAGGTCGCCGGAATCGGTTTCCGATCCAAATTGCAGCGTAGCGCGATATGCCTTGTCGGCGTCAAGCATCGCGCCGGAAATTTTGGTGGCGCGTCCCATGCAGCACACCAGCAAGCCGGTGGCAAAGGGGTCCAGCGTGCCGGTATGACCGGCCTTTGCCGCGTCCATGGCGCGTTTGGCGCGCTGCAAGGCGTGGTTGCTCGACAAACCCACGGGTTTATCAAGCAACAGCACACCGTCGAGCGCAAGCCCGCGTCGTTTAGCCATCGTCGAAATCCGGAAAAATTGAAGCAGTGACGACAGCCCGTTCAGGACTGGTCTTCTGGCTCGTCGGGTACGCCCGAGTGCGGGCCGGGGCGGTTTGCGCGGTCGATGAGGATCGACATCTCGATGCCACGAGCGACCTGCTCGTCGTGGAAGAAGCGCAAAGTGGGGACGGTGTGGATGTGCAAAAGCTTGTAGAGCTGCGAATGCAGCCAGCCGGCCTTCTCGTTCAGCAAGGTGGTGGCGGCTTCGGGCTCGGCGCCCAAAACCGTGAACCACACCTTGGCATGCGCGTAGTCGGTCGACAGTTCCACACCCGAAATCGTGATCAATCCAGCGCGTTTGGTGTCGATCTCGCGCTGGATGATCCCGGCCAGATCCTTCTGGATCTGGTCGGCCAGCCGCAGATTGCGACCGGGAATGGCTTTGGACTTGTGACGGCTCATTAACAATGCCTGGCGCCTGCTTTACAGCGTGCGCGCAATTTCCTTGATTTCAAAGACTTCCAGCTGGTCGCCCACCTGAATGTCATTGTTGCCGCGCAGCGTCAGACCGCAATCGAAGCCCGACTTGACTTCCTTGACGTCGTCCTTGAAGCGGCGCAGCGACTCGAGGTGCCCCGTCCAGTGAACAACGTTGTTGCGCAGCAGGCGGACCTGGGAATCGCGGCGCACGATGCCATCCAGCACCATACAACCGGCGATGTTGCCGAGGCGGGAGATGCTGTACACCTCGCGGATCTCGACCAGGCCGATGATTTCTTCCTTCTTCTCGGGGGCCAGCATGCCCGACATGGCTGCCTTAACCTCATCCACGGCGTCGTAGATGATGTTGTAGTAGCGCACATCGATGCCGTTGTTCTCGGCAAGCTTCTTGGCGCTGGCGTCGGCGCGCACGTTGAAGCCGATGACGACGGCGTGCGAGGCGATGGCCAGGTTGATGTCGGTTTCCGAGATGCCGCCGACCGCAGCGTGCACGACCTGCACACGCACTTCGTCGGTGGACAGCTTGACCAGCGATTGCACCAGCGCTTCCTGCGAACCCTGCACGTCGGTCTTGACGATGAGGGTGAGGGTCTGGGTGCCTTCGCCGAGGTTGTCGAACATCGATTCGAGCTTGGCGGCCTGCTGACGGGCCAGCTTGACGTCGCGGAACTTGCCTTGACGGAACAGCGCGATTTCGCGCGCCTTGCGTTCGTCGGACAGTGCCATCAGCTCGTCGCCGGCGGCCGGCACTTCGGTCAGGCCCTGGATCTCAACGGGGATCGAGGGACCGGCCGTCTGGATCGGCTTGCCGTTTTCGTCGAGCATGGCGCGCACACGGCCAAAGCTTGCGCCGGCCAGCACGACGTCGCCGCGCTTGAGGGTGCCGCTTTGCACGAGGATCGTCGCGACCGGGCCGCGGCCCTTGTCCAGACGGGCTTCGATGACCAGACCCTTGGCGGGTGCGTCTTCCGGCGCCTTCAGTTCCAGCACTTCGGCTTGCAGCAGCACGTTTTCGAGCAGGTCGTCGATGCCCTCGCCGGTCTTGGCGGACACACCCACGAACGGCACGTCGCCGCCGTATTCTTCCGGCACGACTTGTTCGGCAACCAGTTCCTGCTTGACGCGTTCCGGGTTGGCGGAGGGCTTGTCGATCTTGGTCACGGCCACGACGATCGGCACGCCTGCGGCCTTGGCATGGTGGATGGCTTCACGCGTCTGCGGCATCACGCCGTCGTCGGCGGCGACCACCAGAATCACGATGTCGGTCGCCTTGGCGCCGCGGGCACGCATGGCGGTAAACGCCTCGTGGCCCGGGGTGTCAAGGAAGGTCACCATGCCGCGCTCGGTGCGCACGTGGTAGGCGCCGATATGCTGCGTAATGCCGCCGGCTTCACCCGCGGCAACCTTGGCGCGGCGGATGTAGTCCAGCAGCGAGGTCTTGCCGTGGTCGACGTGGCCCATGACGGTCACGACCGGCGCGCGCGGCAGTTGCTCGGCTTCGGATTGCGTGGCGGTGTCGTCCAGGAAGGCTTCCGGGTCGTCCAGCTTGGCGGCGATTGCCACGTGGCCCAGTTCCTCGACCACGATCATGGCCGTTTCCTGGTCCAGCACCTGGTTGATGGTGACCATCTGGCCCAGCTTCATCAATTGCTTGATGACTTCGGCGGCCTTGACGGACATCTTGTGGGCCAGGTCGGCCACGCTGATGGTTTCCGGCACGTGGACTTCACGTGCGATGAATTCCTGCGGCGCCGGCTCGTTGCGGCGGTCGTTCTGCTGGTTGCGGCCACCACGGCCGCCCGACTTGCCACCGCCCTTGCCACCCGCACGCCAGCCATCGCGGCTGGCCGGGGCTGCCGGCTTGTCGGCGGGCTTCTTGCGCGACGAATCATCGGACCAGGTCGAAGCAACTTCGGCGGTCTTGATGGTCTTCTTGGCGCCAGGCGCGGCGGGCTTGGCGTCCTTCTTGGCCGCGGGTGCGGCGCCGGGCTTGCCGGCAGGCTTGTGCAGCGTGCCGGAGATCGGCGCGGCGGCAGGCGCCTCGGGCTCGGGCGCGCGCAGCACCTTGCGGGGACGGTTCAGCATTTCGCGCAGCGCGGCGGCCTCGGCCTCGGCGGCGCGGCGAGCTTCGTCGCGGCCTGCGGTCGTGGCGGAAGCGGCCAGCGGCGGCGCGGCACGGCGGTTGTCGACGCGACCACCCACTCTGGGCGCAGCGGCGGGCGCGGCGGCAGCGGGCTTCACGGATTCGGATTTCGCGGCAGGCTGCGCCTGGGCGACAGGCGCGGCGGCCTGGGAGGAAGATGTTTCGGACTTATTGGCTAGCACAGCAGGTTCCGGCTTGGCTTCTTCAGCCAGGGGCTCGGTAGTTTCAGTCTTGATTTCGGGCTTGGCCTCTTCGGCCACGGGCTCGGCAGGAGCAGGCGCCGGCGTCGGTTCGGGTTCAGGCTGGGCCTGGACTTCAGGCGCTTTGGCCTCGACGGGGGCGGGCGCTTCGGCCGCGACGGGTTCGGTTGCCGCGGGCGCTTCGACCGTGGCGGGGGCTTCGGCAGCGGCGGGCTCCTGCTGCGGCGCTTCGGCCTGGGCGGGAGCTTCGGCCTCTACAGGCGCCGTTTCGCGTGCTTCTGCAGCAACAGGCGCCGCATCAGCTGCGGGGGCAGCCGGTGCGGAAACCTGCGGAGCGGCTTGCTCCGCAACTTCTTCTTCGGGACGGGCCGAAGCAGCCTGTTCCAGAGCGAGTTCGGACGGGTCGCGCTTGACGAAGACGCGCTTCTTGCGCACTTCGACCTGGATCGTGCGCGAACGCCCGGTAGCGTCGGCTTGCCGGATCTCGGAAGTCTGGCGGCGCGTCAGCGTGATCTTCTTGCCTTCGGTTGCGCCGTGTGCGCGACGCAGCGATTCGAGCAATTTCGCCTTGTCGCTGTCGGTGACGGAATCGTCAACCGATTTGAGGTCAACGCCAGCCGAACGCAGCTGATCCAGCAGCACGTTGGCAGGCATTTTCAGCTCGGTAGCGAACTGGGCGACGGTATTACTCGACATTAGGCTCTCTCTTCCCTATAGGCAGCTATTACAAACAACGTGAACTTGCGGTGGATGAAGCGGCAGCATCGCCCACCGCAGACCCGTGTCCTTTTGGTTATTCTTCGTCGAACCAATGGGCGCGGGCACGCATGATGAGATCGCTGGCTTCTTCTTCGGTCAGACCGGCGATTTCCGCCAGTTCGTCCGTTGCCAATTCGGCCAGATCATCACGCGTATGCACTTGACGCTCGGCCAGCTTGGCGGCCAGTTCCGGCGTCATGCCTTCGAGTTCAAGCAAATCCTGTGCGGTTTCAAGGCGCTCTTCCTGGGCGATTGCCTCGGTCAGCAGCGCATTGCGGGCACGGGCGCGCAACTCGTTGATGGTGTCTTCGTCAAACGCCTCGATTTCCAGCAGTTCCTGCATGGGAACGTAGGCGATTTCCTCGATACCGGTAAATCCTTCGTCGATCAGGATGTCAGCGACTTCCTCGTCGACGTCCAGCTTGCTCATGAACGTGGTGCGCAGACCCGAACGCTCGACTTCCTGGCGATTCAGGCTTTCTTCCGGCGTCATGATGTTGATCTGCCAGCCGGTCAGTTCCGACGCCAGGCGCACGTTCTGGCCCTTGGCGCCGATGGCCTTCGGCAGGTTTTCCTCGTCGACCACGACGTCCATCGCATGCTTGTCTTCATCGACAACGATGGACTCGACGTTGGCCGGCGCCAGCGCGCCGATGACGAACTGCGCGGGGTCTTCGGACCACAGCACGATGTCGACCTGCTCGCCGCCGAGTTCGTTGCGCACGGCGGTCACGCGCGAACCGCGCATGCCCACACACGTCCCGATGGGATCGATACGCTTATCGTATGCCACCACGGCGATCTTGGCACGCACGCCGGCATCGCGGGCGGCAGCCTTGATCTCGAGCAGACCCTGCTCGATCTCGGGCACTTCGTTCTCAAATAGCTGGCGGATGAACTCGGGCGACGTGCGCGACAGGATCACCTGCTGGCCTCGCGCGGCGTGGTCAACACGCAACACGAAAGCGCGAACACGATCGGCAACCCGCAGGTTTTCCTTGGGGATCATCTCGGAGCGCGGCAGGCGCGCTTCGATCTTGCCGGTTTCGACGATGGCGTCGCCCTTGTCCATGCGCTTGATCGTTCCGGACACGATGGTTTCACCACGGTCCAGGAAGTCGTTCAGCACCTGTTCACGCTCGGCGTCGCGGATCTTTTGCAGGATGGCCTGCTTGGCCGCCTGGGCGCCGATACGGCCGAACTCGATGGGTTCGAGGGGCTCTTCGATGAACTCGCCTTCCTTGATGCCGGGGACGATTTCCTCGGCGTCCGACAGCATTTCCTGCTTGTCGGGTTCTTGCAGACCGGCCTCATCGGGCACGACCAGCCAGCGGCGGAAGCCTTCGTGGTCTCCCGTTTCCCTATCGATGGAAACACGAATGTCCGCATCATCCTTGAAGCGCTTTTTCATGGCCGAGGCCAGCGCACTTTCGAGAGCGCCGAAAACGACGTCACGCGTGACGTTCTTTTCACGCGCCAAGGCATCGACCAACAGAAGAATTTCGCGACTCATCGCTTTTTGCCCTTGAAATCCAGAACGGGATCCAGTTTTGCACGCTCGATATCTTCGACCGTGAAATTCAACACCTGGACTTCGTTCTTTTTTGCCTCAAATTCGAGACCGAACACGGTCTTGTGCATTCCAGCAGCGTCGGAAGCTGCGGCCTCGTCTTCCGGCACGGTCAACGTGCCCGAGAAGACCTTGCGGCCGTCCAATGCCTCGCGCAGCTTGATTTCGATGCGCTCGCCTGCGAAACGGCGGAACTCCGCCTCGGTACGCAGCGGGCGATCAACGCCCGGCGAACCCACTTCGAGGCGCTTGTAGTCGACGTTCTCGACCTCAAAGACCCGCGACAATTGGCGGGACACCTGCTCGCAGTCTTCGATGCGCACACCGCCGACCCGATCGATCGTGACGCGCAAAAGGCCCAGGGCGGCACGCTCGACGTCGACAAGTTCAACGTCCATGCCGGCCAGAGCCTCTTCGGTCAATGCGAATAAATCAGCCATATACTCAAAAAAAATGGGCTGCACGCCCAGCCCACCGATATTGCACAGAGCCCAGCCGCTTCCCTACTACACGTAAGGAGCAATGCTGGGCAGTGCCCTCTATTGCGACCTAAATTTTGGCTTGCGCCGCCCTGATTTCCCGACCCGGTACCGGACCCGACTTTTGCCGGGTTTGGCTGGGCCGGGTTCCTCTGGATACCGTGGCGCCTGTGCGCCTTCCGCGGAAAGCGGCACGCGCCAAGGAGATTGCTGCAAACATCGCCCGGCAACACGCCAGCCAGCAACACGCCAGCACAAAGCCGTGCGCCCGATCGGCCCGAATACAGCCAACGAGCATGCAACCGACGAGCTTTTTGCGGTAAAGCGCACTTAAAGAAACCAGTGCTTCCGGCAAAAAGCCATGACGCGAAGCCATGAAAACCATTGATTTTACCAGATAAACGGGAAAATCGCCTGATTCGTCACGGGCTTACGTTTATATGGGACGGATGCGGGGCGGCGGCGCAGTCTGCGAGCCGCCCTGCCAGGATCAGCGACCCTGACGACCCCGGCCACCGCCCACGACACCCAGACGGGATTCGTGCGCCGAAGCACCGCGGGGCTGCCAATCGTCGCCACGCTGGGCGCCACCCTCGCCGCGGGGACTGCCGCTACGCGGCGTACGCGGCTTGCCACCGGCGCCGGGACCCTTGTTGCCACCGGTGCGCGGGCCTTCGGACTTGTTGCCGCCGCGGCCGCCAGCGGCCGGCTTGCCGCCACGACCCGGATTGCCGCTACGCGCACCTGCCGGTTTGGCGCCAGCGGACTTGCCGCCGCCCGGCTTGCCACCGGACTTGCCGCCAGGCCGGCGGCCCGTGCCTGCCGAGCCCTCGCCCACGCCGCCTGCAGCCGGGTTGCCAGCCATCGGATTGCCGGCCACCGGGCTGCTCGCCATCGGATTGCCTGCGCCGGCGTTCGCGGCGGCGCGGGGACCGCGTGCGTTGCCGCCCGCACGTCCACCCATCTTGCCGCCCGGCTTACCGCCCGGCTTGCCGCCGGACTTGCCGGCGCCAGCGGAGCGCGGACCCGGTTTGTTCTTGCGGTTGCCAAGGCCGGACTCGCCCGAGAGCGGGTGGCCGTTGGCATAGCCGCCGGCGATCATGAGGCCGGTGCCGAAAGGATCGGAAGGACACGCGGCAGCGTGCCCCGCGCTGCCCACGCCACCACCCTGCAACTTGCCGCGGCGGCCGATGCGGGCGCCGTTCATGCCGTTGCGGTCCAGCGTACCGAATCCGGGAGGCAACGCGCTGTCGTGCGATTGCGGCTGCTTGGAACGGCGGCGGTTGCCCGACGAATCGTCGTCTTCACGCAACAGTCCCAGCTGGACCATCAGCGCGGTAACCAGGGAAGCGTCCAATTCATCCCAGCGGCCACGGCGCAGGGTGCGCGGCAGCACCACATCGCCGAAGCGCGTGCGGATCAGGCGGCTGACCGTGACGCCGACCGCTTCGAACATGCGGCGGACTTCGCGGTTGCGGCCTTCCTGCAGCGTGACGCGATACCAGCGGTTGCTGCCGTCGCCACCCAGGTAGTCCAGCGCGCCAAATGCGGCAAGACCGTCTTCGAGTTCGATGCCGTCGACCAGCGACTGGCGCTGCGCCTCGTCCATTTCGCCCAGCACGCGAACGGCGTACTCGCGTTCCGTGCCATATCGGGGGTGCATGATCCGGTTGGCCATGTCGCCCGACGTCGTGAAGATGAGCAGGCCTTCGGTGTTCAGGTCAAGACGGCCCACCGAGAGCCACTTGCCGGTGCGCAGCTTGGGCAACCGGGCAAAGACGCTGGCGCGGCCACCGGGATCGTCGTGGCTGACGATCTCGCCGGCGGGCTTGTGATACAGGATCACGCGCGGCGGCTTTTTGGTGTTCGTGCGCATGATGGGTTTGCCATTGACGCGCACCTGATCGTTGGGACCCACGCGCTGGCCGATATGCGCGGGCTCGCCATTGACGGACACCCGGCCCGCCACGATCAATTCTTCCATTTCGCGGCGCGAACCGATCCCGGCGTCGGCCAGCACCTTGTGCAGCTTGGGCATGACCGCTTCGCTGTTCAGATACTTGCCCAGCCGCTGCTCCATGCGGTCAGCCGTATCCAGGTAGGACAGCGCCTGCTCGGCTTCCTGCTCGCCACCCTGGGAGTCCGCGGACTCGACCTGCGCAGCGGGCACGGCGGCCTGCCCTTCGGCGGCGGGGGCCTGCTCGGCGGCAGCGTCGCCGCGGCGGCGGCGGAACGGCGTCCTGAGCTTGCGTCCGCGGCTGCGGGCGCCGGCTTCGCCTTCGGCGGCCGGTTCGCGCGCGGCGGAGGATTCCGGCTGCGCGCCGGCAGCGGCGTCATCCGAACGGGGGGTGTCGTCCTGCATTGCTGTATTCGTTGTCACTGGGACAGCTCCGAATTTCAAACTTGGGTAGGCCTGCGGGGAGCAGGCTCGTCATCATCTGGGGACGCCGAATCCGGGTCAGACCTGGGCCGGTCGGGGTCCGCCTCTTCCGAGGTCGCGGAGGCGGCATCGGGTTCGGGCTGAACGGCCTCGTCAAGACCATGAACGGGCTCACGCCTGGCGTCGCCAGGGGCCACGGCATCGGTCTTGTCAGTCGGGTCAGTCGGTTCCGCGTGTTTTGCGTTCTCGACTCTTTCCTTTGCAGCACCGGCCTCGGAGGCGTCGGCGGCCATATCGGAAATGTCGTTGCCAGCTCTGTCGTCGGGAAGATCGGACGAGAGCGGCGTATTGGACAAGCCTTCGGCTTGCTCCCGGACGGTGGATTCGTCGGCGGGATCCGCGCCTTCTTCTGTGCGCGAAAGCTGGGATTCTACGCTATCGACGGCCGCTATGGGGGCATCGTCTTCCGAAACAGACAATTCCGCAACGGGGAAAATCTCGGAGGATCCGGAGTCAGCATTGGCGGAGGACGGATTCTCGCCATCTTGCGCGGGTTCTTGCGCGGGTTCTTGCGCTCCTTCTTGCGCTGCTTCTTGCGGCGCATCCGGGCCCGCCTGGAGTAGACCATCCTGCACGGAATCCGGCGTTTCCGCCCCCGCTTCCGCCGGCGCGGCATCCGGGCTGCCCTCACCTTCGGCCGGCTCCGGCGCCTCGCCCAACACCTGCTGCACTTCACCCAGATCCAAACCGGCAAGCGCGGCGGCTGCGTGCGCGGATTCGAGCGGCGGCAGCTCATCCAGCGCGCGCAGACCCAGATCATCCAGGAACTGGCGCGTGGTGCCGAACAGCGCGGGACGCCCCGGGGCGTCGCGATGGCCGATAACTTCGATCCAGCCGCGATCCTCAAGCGCCTTCACGATCTGCGACGAAACCGTCACACCCCGGATGTCTTCGATATCGCCGCGCGTCACGGGTTGGCGCCAGGCCACGATGGCCAGCGTTTCCATCACGGCGCGCGAATACTTGGGCGGTTTTTCGGGGCTCAGGCGCTCCAGGTAGCGCTGCATGCTGGGCCGGCTTTGAAAACGCCAGCCAGAGGCGAGTTGCACAAGCTCCAGCCCGCCGTCGGCCCAGTTGCCTTGCAAGGTCTCCAGAAGCCGGCGCACCGTGCCGCTGTCGAACTGTTCATCATCCCCGAACAGCTTTCGCATATCGGAAATCTGCATCGGCTGCACCGCGCACAGCAGCGCGGTTTCCAGCACGAGTATTGCCTCGCTATCGTTCATCGACATCCAAATTCAAAAAGGGCTAACTTGCGCTTGGTTGGAAATAAGGTTAATATTCTTTTCTCAGACGCGGGGTGGAGCAGTCTGGCAGCTCGTCGGGCTCATAACCCGAAGGTCGTAGGTTCAAATCCTGCCCCCGCAACCAATTTGATGAAGGCCTGGCATTCGCCGGGCCTTTTTCATTTGCGGCGCCGGATTGAAAATAAAAAAACGAGCGGCCGAATTCGCAGCCATCGGGGCGGCGGTCACGCGCAAACGACCAGGCCGCCGCATGAGCGGCGACGCAACAGTCAATGTTGGCTTGCGAAATTGTCACTGGCTTCCTGTTTTACCGCCGCGCCCTCGCCTCATGGCGCAGCCCTGCGCGAAACCGTCACGCTGGCGCCTGTAAGGCGGAATGCCTGCCGCGGCTGCGAGGCTGCGGCAAACGTCTGAGCAAATTCTGGAAAAGCTGGCGCCAGCAACGCTGACGCCTATCGCCAATATGGCCGCGGAACGCGCCGGAACCTCCGGCACCAAACCCTTTCCGCAAAATTGATAGCAAAAGACTAGAACCAACAGGCATCGGCCACTGCCGTGCGGCGGAAATGCCGCTGCCAGAAAGGCTCGCCCCCTTGCGCAAACCGAGCTGAGCCCTGGATTGCGCCGGCCTGCCACCAGACCGGAACGATTGTTAAGGTTTTTTTTGGGTCAAATGCCGGCAAATTATACCGCCATCCATTCAGCCCTCAAGCTGCGGCGCACCCGGCCTGGCCCGCCAATCTACCCTGCAGGCTTATCCCACGGCGCCGCCCCCAGCCGTTCGGCAAGATAATCCAGCATCGAACGCAAAATCAGCGGCATCTGGCGGCGCGAGGCGTAAACCCCGTAAATGCCGAGCTCCTGGGGTTTGCACTGCGGCAGAACGACCTGCAGCTTGCCCGAGGCGATGTATTCGGCGGCATAGTAAGTGGGCAACATCGCGATGCCCGCCCCTTCCACGGCGGCGCTGCACAACACCGACACTTCGTTGGCACTGATGCTGCCGCCCACGGGCACATCGACCGGCTCGCCGTCACGCTCGAAACGCCACAGGCTTTTGCCGAAATACGAATGGGTCAGGCAGTTGCGCAGCGACAGGTCTTCGATGCGCGCCGGCATGCCTTCGCGCGCCAGGTATTCCGGAGATGCGCAGACCACGGAGCGGCACACGGCCAGCTTGCGCGCAATCAGGTTGGGATCCAGATCGTTCGTGATGCGCACGGCAAGGTCGACGCGCTCTTCCACCAGATTGACCGCCCGCTCGACCAACATCAGGTCCACCGACGTGCCTGGATGCCGTTTGACGTAATCGGTGACGGCCGGCGCCAGATGGCGGGCGCCAAATGACATGCTGGTAGTGATGCGCAACAGGCCGCGCGGCGTGTCCTCGGGCGTGGCGACAGCGCTATGCAGATCGCCAACCATATCCAGCATCTGACGGCAGCGCGGCAAGGTTTCGGCGCCGGCCGGAGTCAGACTGAGGCGCCGCGTCGTGCGATGCAGCAGGCGCACGCCGACCCATTGCTCCATCTCGGCCAGGTATCGCGACACCATGGCGCGCGACATGTCCAGATGGACGGCGGCCGCCGACAGGCTGCCTCGATCGGCAACCTCGACGAACACCTGCATGGCTTTCAGTCGATCCATCATTGTCTCGGCAAGTGCATCAGACCGTACCGGTTATACCGTATTTCCGTGCAGCATCAGCAACGGAATATCGATCAATGAAACGGGGTCCTTCCGCGCGATCAGGCGGCCGGCCGGCCCAATGCCTGGCGCACGGCGGCAGCCACCTCCGGCACGGCCAGGCCACGAACGATGAACACCAGCCGCGAGGCGCGCACCTCGTCCGGCCAGCCGCTCAAGGACTGCAAGGGATACAACTCGCCATGCACCCCATGCACTTCACAAGGATGCGATTCGCCGTCGAAGCAGATGAGCCCCTTCATTCTGAGCAGGCCTTGCCCGTACCGCTCTTGAATGCGCGCGATGCCCGCCAGAAACGCCGGGCGGCTCAGAGGCGTTTCCAGCGTGAGCGAAAAACTGCTTACGTCCGCATGGCGGGTGGCGGCCTTCCGGGAGAACGCCCCAAGCCACTTTGCCGTGGCCACCCCATCGCGCCGGGCAAGAAGATCAGGCCCCTCGCGCAAGCCGGCGGCCAGCGGCGCATCCGGGCGCTGCGCGCAGCGCCGGGCGCCGGGATTGATGACCGCGATCGCCTGCTCGACATCACGCAGTTGCGCCGCATCGGCAAGATCGGACTTGCTGATCACAACCGTATCGGCAAGCGCAAGCTGCCGGGCCGCCTCAGGCTGAGCGTCCAGCTGGCCGACGCCGTGCGTCGCCGACACCACAACAATCGCGCCGCGATACGCGTAGCGCTCGGCCAGAAAACGTTCGTGCTTCAGGGTGAAGAGGATGGGCGCCGGATCCGCGAGACCGCTGGTCTCGATGATGACGCGGCGGAACGGTTTGATCTTGCGACCGACGGCCTGCATGAAGAGATCGCGCAAGGTGTCGACCACCGAACCGCTGACCACGCAGCACAGGCAACCGCCCTCGACCAACACAACCTTGTCCGGCGCCAGACGCACCAGATGATGGTCGACGCCGATATCGCCATATTCGTTGACGATGACCACCGCGTCGGCATACGCAGGCTCTTGCAGCAGGCGATTCAAGAGCGACGTCTTGCCGCTACCCAGAAAGCCCGAGATGACGGTGACGCCGACGCGCTTGTCTTGCACGGACTGGTTGCCCTGGCCGCTTTGGTCGCGGCCGCGGTTTTCGTCATTCATGCCGATCGCCTTCTTAGATCGCCTTCTTAGTCAATGCGCTTGGTGACTATATTGCTGACGCTACACGCCACCGCAAAAACCAAAAGGGCCACTCACTTGCGTGAGCGGCCCAAAATTCTTTTGGCTCCCCGAGCTGGGCTCGAACCAGCGACCTGCGGATTAACAGTCCGTCGCTCTACCGACTGAGCTATCGGGGATCTGCCAAGACCGAAATTATGAACTAAAAATTCAACGCATGCAAATCTCGTTTTTTTCTGAATTTTTTGCGCATGTTGTTGCCCATCGCGAAAAAACTCTGATATAGTTTCGGTCTTTCCAGATCGGGCCCTAAAAAAAGCAGCGAACTGGAAGAAAAAAGATGTTTTGCTTACCGCTTTCCGGCTTGGTCCAGAAACAAAAGCAAATGGTCTTGCCGGCATAGCTCAGTTGGTAGAGCAGCGCATTCGTAATGCGAAGGTCGTAGGTTCGACTCCTATTGCCGGCACCAGATTTCCAAAAAGCAGCCCTCTCGGGCTGCTTTTTTCATTTCCGCCCCAGCCCCACTCTGTCCGCGCCCCGGCCGGGAACTCGCGCCGATCGCCACGCGTCCAACCCCCTTGGACCATCCCAGCGGAAAAAGACATGCGCATTCTTCTCGTGGAAGACGACATGATGATCGGCGAAAGCGTATTGGACTGCCTGCGCGCGGAACACTACGCCGTCGATTGGGTTCGGGACGGCAGCGCGGCGGACTCTGCACTGCGCACCGATCCCTACGATCTTGTCCTGCTCGACCTGGGCCTGCCCAAACGGGATGGCCTGACCTTGCTGCGCGACATGCGCACGCGCAAGGACCGTACGCCGGTGCTCATCGCCACCGCGCGCGACGCGGTCAGCGACCGGATCGCCGGGCTGGATGCGGGCGCGGACGACTACATCGTCAAACCCTATGACGTGGACGAACTGCTGGCGCGCATGCGGGCCCTGATCCGCCGCAGCGCGGGCCGGGCCGAGCCCATCTTCGAACACGACGGCATCACCATCGACCCTCAGTCCCATGCCGCCATGGTGGACGGCGCGCCGGTGGCGTTGACCGCCCGCGAATGGGCGGTGCTCGAACCCCTGATCGCGCGTCCGGGCATGATCTTCTCGCGCGCCCAGCTCGAGGAAAAGCTCTATAGCTGGAAGGACAGCATCAGCAGCAATGCCGTTGAGGTTTATATTCATGGCCTGCGCAAGAAACTGGGTCCCAATTTGATCCAGAACGTCAGAGGCGTCGGCTATGTCATCCCCAAAACATGAGCATTCCGCTTAGCTATTCGCTGAGAGCCCGGCTGCTTTTCTTTCTGCTGGCCGCCATCGCGGTCGGCGCACTGGTGCAAGGCGCAATCGCCTACCGCAGCACGTTGGCGCAAGCCGACGACATCTTTGACTCGCTGCTGCAGCGCACCGCCCTGTCGCTGGGCACCGGCGACGGGCTGCTAAGTACCGGCCCCACCCACGCGCGGGGCGCCGGCTCCCCCGTTGCCGATGACCTCATCATCCAGATCTGGACGCCCGACGGTTTGCGCGTCTTCAATTCCCGCTCCCGCCTGCGCCTGCCCAGCCAGATCGTGCTGGGGTTTTCCGACGCCAAGCTGGAAGGCGAAACCTATCGCGTG
Organism: Achromobacter spanius; assembly: GCF_002966795.1. Classification (GTDB taxonomy): domain Bacteria; phylum Pseudomonadota; class Gammaproteobacteria; order Burkholderiales; family Burkholderiaceae_B; genus Achromobacter; species Achromobacter spanius_D. Next base: position 1,711,216 of record NZ_CP023270.1, on the reverse strand, counting down.
TATTCGCTGGCCACGCCGTTCCAGGTGATCCAGGTGGCGCAGGACATGCGCGTGCGCAAGAACATGGCCAGCACGCTTGCGCTGCGCACCGTCGCGCCGATCGCGGCGGCCGCGCCGCTGCTGATGCTGATCATCTGGTGCGTCGTCAGCTGGTCGCTGCACCCGGTCAAGCGCGCACGCGCACAAGTGGCCGCGCGCCAGCCCGAAGACCTGTCGCCCGTCAGCGTGCGCGGGTTGCCCGATGAAATCCGCCCGTTGGTGCAAGAACTGAACCTGCTGCTCGAGCGCATGCGCGGCGCTTTTGCCCAGCAGAAGCAGTTCGTGGGTGACGCGGCGCATGAACTGCGCTCGCCGCTGGCCGCATTGCGCCTGCAGATGCAGGCGCTGCAGCGCGCGCCAGATTCCGGCGCCCGCCAGCTTGCCGAACAGCGCCTGGCCGCCGGCATCGATCGCGCCACGCGGCTGGTCGAGCAGCTATTGTCGATGGCGCGCCAGGAAGGCGCCCAGGAACAGACGCCGCTGGCGCCCGTGGACCTGGGGGACGTGCTGCGCCAGGCCCTGTCCGAAACGTTGCCCGAGGCGAACGCCAAATCCATCGACATCGCGCTGGACGGCGACGCCCGGGCGCAGGTGCAAGGCAATCGCGATGCGCTGGTGCTGCTGGTGCGCAATCTGCTGGACAACGCGATCAAGCACTCGCCTGCCGGTGGCCGCATCGGGATGCGTCTGGACCACGGCCCGGACCGGATGTCGCTGCTGATCGACGATGAGGGGCCGGGCATCCCGGTCCATGAGCGCGAACGCGTATTCGACCGTTTCTACCGCGCCGAAGGCAACACGACGCATGGCAGTGGACTGGGGCTGGCCATCGCGCGCACCATCGCTGACCGCCACGGCGCCACCATCACCCTTGAAGACACGCCCGCCGGCCAAGGCCTGCGCGCGCGCGTGGATTTTCCTGCTTGATGTGAATTCCTCCGCTTAAGTTTCACCTAAGCGTGCGGCTCGAAGATAGCGCCATGTTCCCAACATGATCGCAGGAGCCGACATGAAGACCACGCAAATCAAACCCTCGCGCCTCGTCCTGGCGCTGCTGGCTGCCGGCGCCATTGGCGGCGCAGGCGCAACCGCCTTGACCGGCAGCGTTTCGATGGCTGCCGAAGCCCCCGCTGCCACCGCCGCTTCCCAGCCGATCAGCGCATCGGTGCCGCCCAACTTCGCGCAGATCACTCGCGAGTCCGGCCCGGCGGTCGTCAACATCAGCGTCAGCGGCACGCGCAAGGTGTCCGCCGCCGAAAGCGACGACCCGCTCGCGCAGTTCTTTGGCCAGGTCCCCGGCGCACGCGGCCGCGCGCCGGCCCGTGAAGTGCCGATGCGCGGCGAAGGCTCGGGCTTCATCGTCAGTTCGGACGGCATCATCCTGACCAACGCGCACGTGGTCCAGGACGCCAAGGAAGTGACCGTGAAGATGACCGACCGCCGCGAATACAAGGCCAAGGTTCTGGGCGCCGACCCGCAGACCGACGTTGCCGTCATCAAGATCGAGGCGAAGAATCTGCCGGTCATCAAGGTGGGCGACGTGAACAAGCTGCAAGTTGGCGAATGGGTGCTGGCCATCGGCTCGCCCTACGGCCTGGAGAACACCGCCACCGCCGGCATCGTCAGCGCCAAGGGCCGTTCGCTGCCGGACGACACCTCGGTGCCGTTCATCCAGACCGACGTGGCCGTGAACCCCGGCAACTCGGGCGGCCCGCTGTTCAACGACCGCGGCGAAGTGGTGGGCATCAACTCGCAGATCTACAGCCGCACCGGCGGTTTCCAGGGCCTGTCGTTCTCGATCCCCATTGACCTGGCCTACAAGATCAAGGACCAGATCCTTGAGCACGGCAAGGTGCAGCATGCGCGTCTGGGCGTGACGGTGCAGGAAGTGAATCAGGACCTGGCTGACTCGTTCAAGCTGGATACGCCGTCGGGCGCGCTGGTGTCGAGCGTCGAAAAGGGTAGCGCCGCTGAAAAGGCCGGCTTGCAGCCGGGCGACGTGGTGCGCAAGATCGACGGCAAGACCATCGTGTCTTCCGGCGACCTGGCGTCGACGATCACCATGGCCGCCCCCGGCGAGAAGATCAAGCTGGACGTGTGGCGCAATGGCGGTCAGAAGGAAATGGTCGCGACGCTGGGTGGCGTGCCCAAGGACAAGTCGCAGGCGTCGGCGGACGGCCAGGAAGTGCAGCGCGGCCAGCTTGGCCTGGCGCTGCGCCCCCTGAACCCGCAGGAGCAGCAGGAGTCGGGTGCGGAAGGCCTGCTCATCGAGCGTTCGGCCGGCCCCGCCGCCAAGGCTGGCATTCAGCCCGGCGACGTGCTGCTGTCGCTCAATGGGGTGCCGGTGCACAACGTCGGCCAGGTGAAGGCCGAGTTGTCCAAGGCGGGCAAGACCGTGGCCTTGCTGGTGCAGCGCGGCGAAGACAAGATCTTCGTGCCGGTGCAGATCGGCTGATCAGCCGGGTCTGATCAGCCCCGGCTATCACTCCGCGTCGGGCTGCTTGCCCGGCGCGGCCGCCTCAAATGCCGGCAATGCGCGGCACGCCGCATCTATGCGCAGCACATTGGGCATGGCCGACAGGTCACACTCGAAGCGCTGCGCATTCGCCACTTGCGGCACCAGGCACAGGTCCGCAATGGTGGGCGTGTCGCCATGGCAGAACTGGCCCGTGGCGCGGGAGCCTGCCAGTTGGGCTTCCAACGCTTCAAGGCCCTGATGCACCCAGTGCTTGTACCAGGCGGTCTTGGCGGCTTCATCCACGCCCAGCGTGTGCTTCAGATACTTCAGCACGCGCAGGTTGTTCAGCGGATGCGTGTCGCAGGCAATGCCCAGCGCCAGATCGCGCACACGGGCGCGGCCGATGGCGTCCGCCGGCAGCAGCGGCGTTTCGGGATGCGTTTCTTCCAGGTATTCGATGATGGCCAATGACTGGCCGATGACCGCATCGCCATCCACCAGCGCGGGCACCAGCGCCGTCGGGTTCACCTTGCGGTAGTCGGCCGAAAGCTGCTGGCCGCCATCCTTCAGAAGATGCACCGGCACGTATTCGTACGGCAGGCCCTTCAGGTTCAGGGCGATGCGCACGCGGTACGCGGCCGAGCTGCGGAAGTAGCTGTAAAGCTGCATGTAGTCTCCTCGGTATTCTTATGGCGCCGCCCGCGTGGGCGGCGCTTGTTCATTCCAGCGATTCGGTCTTGGCCGCCTTGCGCGACAAGCCCTTGGGCAACGGGAACGCCACGTTCTCTTCCAGGCCAGGCATCTTGCGCACCGAGACGGCGCCCAGTTCCTTGACGCGCGCAATCACCTGCTGCACCAGCACTTCCGGCGCCGAAGCGCCTGCGGTCACGCCGATGCGCTTGCGGTCCACGAGCCACGCCGGATCGATGGAGTCCGCGCCGTCGATGAGATACGACGCGACGCCCTTGCGCTCGGCCACTTCGCGCAGGCGATTGGAATTCGAGCTGTTCGGGCTGCCCACGACCAGCACCAGATCGCATTCCGGCGCCAGGATCTTGACTGCATCCTGCCGGTTCTGCGTGGCATAGCAGATGTCGCTTTTCTTGGGCTCGGCGATGCTGGGAAAGCGTGCCTTGAGCGCCTGCGACACGGCGGCCGCGTCATCGACCGACAGCGTGGTCTGCGTGACGTAGGCCAGGTTTTCCGGATCGGTGACCTCAAGGCCGGCCACGTCTTCGACGGTTTCGACCAGGTACATGCCGCCCTGCGCCTGGCCCAGGGTGCCTTCGACCTCGGGATGCCCCTTGTGGCCGATCATGATGATCTCGCGGCCGGCCGCGCGCATGCGCGCGACCTCGATGTGGACCTTGGTGACCAGCGGGCAGGTGGCGTCGAAGACCTGCAGGCCGCGCGATTCCGCTTCGGCGCGCACGGCCTTGGAGACGCCATGCGCCGAGAACACCACGATGGCGCCCGCGGGCGCATCGTCGAGCTCGTCGATGAAGATGGCGCCCTTGGCGCGCAGGTCTTCGACGACGTAGCGGTTGTGGACGATCTCGTGGCGCACATAGATGGGTGCGCCGTGCAGTTCGATGGCCCGCTCGACGATATCGATGGCGCGATCCACGCCTGCGCAGAAGCCGCGCGGCTGCGCCAGCAGGACTTCGGCGCCGGAGGCGGTGACAGCCTGGCTCATCAAAGGACTCCCAGCAGCGCCACGTCCACTTTCAGGCTGATGCCTGCCAGCGGGTGGTTGAAATCGAACAGCGCGGAGTCGTCGTTGATTTCCTTGAGGACGCCCGAATAGCGGCCGCCGTTGGGCGCGGTGAATTCGACCAGGTCGCCAGGTTCGAACGTGGCGTCCTCGCCGGCATGTTGCGCCAGCATGGCGCGCGTCACGCGCTGGATCAGTTCGGGGTTGCGGTCGCCATAGGCGTCGGCCGGTTCGATGGTGACGCTGAACTTGTCGCCTTCGGCGCGGCCGACCAACGCGGCCTCAAGCCCGGGCGCCCACTGCCCGCCGCCCATCTGCAGCGTGCCGGGACGGCCGTCGAAGGTGTCGGTGAACACGGAACCCGCCCCCGGGCCCGAGGCCAGCGTGATGCGGTAATGCAGCGTCAGGTAGGAATCCGGACGGACCAAAACGTTCACTTCATTAGAGGCGATGCTCACGATCTGCCACCGTATGGGTATTTGAGTAAACCCTGATTTTAGAGCCTCTTATGAAATTGTCCGTCCGGTTGCCAAAACAAGACCGTCCCCGAGAGCGTCTGCTACGTCACGGGGCCGCATCCATCCAGGACGCGGAGCTGCTTGCCGTCGCCCTGCGCACGGGTATTCCGGGCCTGAATGTCGTGGATCTGTGCCGCCAGTTGCTGGCACGGTTTGGCGGGCTGCGCGGGTTGCTCAGCACCTCGCCGCAGGACCTGATGGCCATCGCCGGCTTGGGGTCGTCCAAGGCCTGCACCCTGGCGGCCCTGCTGGAACTGGCCCGGCGGGCGCTCGAAGAAGACCTGGTCCGGGACGCCTCGATGCACCACCCGGCCCGAGTGAAACAATATTGCAAGGCGGCGCTCGGCCATCTGCAGGTGGAGCACTGCATCGCCCTCTTCCTGGATGCGCAACTGCGCCTGATCGCCACGGGCGAACTGGCGCGGGGCACGCTCTCGCAGGCGGCGGTCTATCCCCGGGAGGTCGTGCGCGAAGCCCTGCGCCACCATGCGGCAGCGCTCATCGTGGCCCACAACCATCCGTCCGGCGTGGCGTCGCCCAGCGCCGCCGACCGCACCTTCACCCGGCACCTGAAGGAAGCCCTGGCGCTGGTGGACGTCAGGCTGGTGGACCATCTGATCGTCGCGGGCGGGTCGGCGGTGTCACTGGCTGAACTGGGCTGCCTCTGACCGCAGCAAGCGCCGGAATTCCGTTAGACTACCGCCCAATATTGTTTTAGGCTTAACCTAATTCCGGCCCTCGCGACCTTTCCTTGCCTGCCATGAAACGCCTGTGGGACATTTCCCCGCCCGTCTCGACGGCATCGCCCGTCTTTCCGGGCGACACGCCGTACCGCCAGCAATGGAAATGGACGCTCACGCCCGGCTGTCCGGTCAATGTCAGCGAAATCACGATGTCGCCGCACATCGGCGCGCATGCCGACGCCCCGCTTCATTATCAAAACGGGGCCGCAGCCATCGGCGCGGTCTCGCTTGAACCCTTTCTGGGCCCCTGCCGCGTCATCCATGCGATCGACTGCGGCGAGCTCATCACGATCGACCACCTTGCCCATGCGGCGCACAACCTGCCGCCCCGCGTGCTGGTGCGCACCGCCAAGCACGCTGCCCAGGACTGGTGGACGGACGACTTCTCCGCCTACGCGCCCCAAACCATCGAATGGCTGGCCGAACGCGGCGTCATGCTGATCGGTCTGGACACCGCCAGCATCGACCCCGCATCCAGCAAGACCCTGGACAGCCACCATACGATCTTGCGGCACGACATGCGGGTACTGGAGAATCTGGTGCTCGACGACGTGCCGGAAGGCGATTACGAGTTGATCGCCTTGCCGTTGGCGCTGATCCAGGCCGATGCCAGCCCGGTCCGCGCGGTCCTGCGCGAACTGTAGGCTGATTTGCCGGCCCGGGAGCGGCTGCTCAAAAGCCGCCGCCCCGCTTGGAGAATCGACCATGCAATCCCTATTCGCGCCCCACTGGCGCGCCTTGCCCGCATCCGCCCGCCGCGCCGCCCCGCCCTGCCCCGGAGGCCGCGCATGAGCCAGAACGAACGCCCCGAAGACATCGTCCATCAGGAAAAGGCGCAGCTCGATTTCGCGCGCGACATGACCTACGGCGATTACCTGCATCTTGACGAACTGCTTGGCGCCCAGCATCCGATGTCGCCCGAGCACAACGAGATGCTGTTCATCATTCAACACCAGACCAGCGAACTGTGGATGAAGCTGATGCTGCACGAGCTGCGGGCCGCGATCGCCAGCGTGGCCGAGGACCGCCTGCAACCGGCCTTCAAGATGCTGGCGCGCGTCAGCAAGATCATGGAGCAGCTCGTCCACGCCTGGGACGTGCTGGCGACCATGACGCCGCCCGAATACTCCGCGCTGCGGCCCTACCTGGCGCGCTCGAGCGGATTCCAGAGCTACCAGTACCGCCAGGTCGAGTTCCTGCTCGGCAACAAGAACGCGGCCATGCTCAAGCCGCACTCGCACCGCGCGGACCTGCTGGCCCAGGTGCAGAGCGCCTACGAGGCTCCGTCGCTGTACGACGAGGCGCTGCGGCTGCTGGCGCGCAACGGCCTGGATATCCCGGCCGATCACCTGGAACGCGACTGGACCCAGCCATATCAGGCGTCGGCGGCGGTTGAAGCCGCCTGGCTGACGGTTTACCGTGACACGGACCGCTACTGGGCGCTCTACCAGCTTGGTGAAAAGCTGACCGACCTGGAAGATGCCTTCCGGTTGTGGCGCTTCCGCCACGTTACGACGGTCGAACGGGTCATCGGCTTCAAGCGCGGCACGGGCGGCACGTCGGGGGTGGACTACCTGCGGCGCATGCTGGAAGTGGTGCTGTTTCCGGAAATCTGGAAGCTGCGCACGGATCTCTGACGTCCGCCCCGCCATCAAACCCGGGCTGCATGGCGGTCTGGGCGCTCATTTTCGGGTGGCCGCCAGCAGGTTCGCGTGCTAGAATTCGGGGTTACTTTTTGGATACGTGGCTAGCGCCTGTCGCGCCAATAGGTTTGGTAGCAAACCCCCGGGCAGGCCTCAGGCAGCTGTAGCTGGCGACCCTAACTCTTGAAAAAGACTCGACCGAGTCTAGGAAAGCACCATGAAAGAAGGCATTCACCCCGAATACCGCGAAGTCGTCTTCGCCGACCTGCAAACGGGCAACAAGTTCATCACCCGTTCGACCGTCCACACGCGCGAAACCGTCGAAATCGACGGCAAGACGTACCCGCTCTTCAAGTGCGACGTGACCTCCGAATCGCACCCGTTCTACACTGGCGCCCAGACCCGCATCGTCGAAACTGGCCGCGTGGAAAAGTTCCGCGCCCGCTTCGCCCGTACGGCCGGCACGGTCAAGTCCGCTTCCTGATCCTGTTGCTCCTGCGGGAGTCACAGCAAAAAGGCAGCCTTCGGGCTGCTTTTTTTTCCCCCCTCGGTGCCAGAAGGCCGGTCAGGGGGTGGCGCATCCCGACCACTCGGTTACATTAACGCCCGTGTCCCCACTTTCCATTTCCACCCCGGCCCGGCTCACGTCGGTAGCCACCGCAAAACTGCCCCGCCTCATCCTGCTGGGCCTGGCCCTGGTCTACATCGTGGCCGGCCTGTTCATGCGCGACCCGTGGAAAACCGACGATGCGGTCGGACTGGCGACGATGATCACCGCGATCCGCGAGGGCGGCCTGACCTGGCTGCTGCCGCAGGTGGGACATCTGGCCCACGCCGAGGAAGGTCCGCTGATCACGTGGGTGGGCGCCATCAGCATCTGGCTGTTCGGCCCGTTCATCGGGGACATCACCGCCGGCCGCCTGCCCAATCTGCTGTGGTTCGGCATCACGGCCTCGAGCGTCTGGTACGGCACATATCTGCTTGGCCGCCGGGCTGAAGCTCAGCCGCTGGCGCTGCCCTTTGGCGGCGAACCCGAACCGCGCGACTACGGCCGCATGCTGGCCGACGCCGCCCTTCTCTTGCTGCTTGCCACGGTCGGCATCCTGCAGCGCACCCATGAAACCACGGTCATGCCGGCCATCATGGCCTGCCAGGCGCTCGCGTTCTATTCGCTGGCGCGCACCGTGGACCGTCCCGTCACGGGCTCGACCACACTCGGCATTGCGCTGGCCGCCAGCTTCCTTGCGCGCGGCTGGGTGGGCGCCCTGCCCATCATGATCGGCGCGGCGCTCGCCTTCTATCCCCGCAGCCCGCTCTGGAAATGCAAGCGCTGGGTGCTCTGGGCCGCCGTGCTGGCCGCTGGTCTGATCCTGGCCTGGTGGATTCCCGCCAGCCAGGGCAGCGAATACTGGATCCGCAACTGGAAGACCTGGAATCTGTCGTCGTTCGCCATCCCGGGCCTGCACGACGCCGCCCGCACGCTGCGCGACCTGCCGTGGTACCTGTGGCCGACCTGGCCGCTGGCCCTGCTGGCCATCTGGCGGTGGCGCGCGTGGATCTATGCGCCCCACATCTGGGTGCCGCTGATGCTGCTGGTGTGCTCGGCACTGATCCTGTTCTTCGTCGACGAAGCCAGCGATTCCGAATTCGTGCTGCTGGCCGTGCCTTGCGCCGTGCTGGGCGCATTTTCGCTGCCCACGTTGCGCCGCGGCGTGGTGAACACGCTCGACTGGTTTGCCGTCATGTGCTTTTCGCTGACGGTGGCGACGGCCTGGCTCGGCTGGGTGGCGCTGCACTTCCATTGGCCGGCACAGATTTCCCGCAACATCGCCCGCCAGACCACCGGCTATGAACCCGTCATCTCGTGGGTGGCTTTTGGGCTGGCAGTGCTCTTCACCCTGGGCTGGATCGTCCTGGTCGTCTGGCGGTTGCGCGTGCGTCCGCAGGCGCTGTGGCGCGGCACCGTGCTGTCGGCCGGCGGCCTGACCGTGACCTGGATCCTGCTGGTGCTGTTGTGGCAACCCGCGGTGGACTACGCGCGCAGCTATCGCACGGTGTCGGGCCAACTGGCCCAGGCCATCGCGCAGCACAAGCGCCCGGGCGAATGCATCCGAGGCCTCAGTCTGGGCAGCGGCCAGCGCGCTTCGTTCCTGATCTTCAACAACCTGTCGTTCCCGTTCGACACGCGCTGCACGCTGGTCCTGCAACAGACCACCAACCAAAGCCTGCGTGACGGCACGGCCGCGTACAGCGAAGGCGCCGAAGTCCTCTGGCAAGGCGGCCGCCGCGCCGACCGTTCCGAAGTCTTCCGCCTGCTGCGAACCGGCATCAAGCCATGACCGCCGCCATCGGGGCGCCGATGACCTTCGGCGCCACCCTGCGCGGAATCGCCAAGCAGGCGTGGCCCGTGCTCATCAGCCAGTGGGCCAGCATTTCGTTCGGCGTGCTGGACACCGCCATGACGGGGCACTCCAGCCCCGACGACCTGGCGGCGATGGCGCTTTCCGCTTCCATCTACATCACGGTCTTCGTCGGCCTGATGGGTGTCGTGCACGCCCTGATCCCGATCCTGGCGCAGCAGTTTGGCGCCGGCAACAATCAGGAAGTCGGAAAGAGCTGGGGCCAGGGCGTGTGGCTGGCGCTTGGCCTGTCGGTCGTGGGCGCCGCGCTGATGCTGTTTCCGGATATGTGGCTCTTCATGTCGGGCGACGTCGCCCCCGGCGTGCGCGACCGCATCGCGTCGTACCTGCAGGCGCTGGTGCTGGCCCTGCCCGCCGCCCTGGTGTTCCGCACCATCTATGCGCTTGGCACCGCGGTGTCGCGGCCCAAGCTCGTCATGGCCATCAACCTGTCCATCATCGGCTTCAAGGCGCTCTTCAACTGGCTTTTCATCTACGGCAAGCTGGGCCTGCCCGCGATGGGCGCGGCCGGCGCGGGACTGGCGACGGCCGTGGTGTCGTGGATGAGCCTGGGCCTGGGCCTGTGGGTGATCACCCACGACCGCTACTATCGCCGCTTCCAGCTTCGGATCGGCAAGCCGGACTGGAATGCGCTCAAGGAACTGCTGCGCCTGGGCATTCCGATGGGCGGCTCGTACCTGGTCGAGGTGTCGGCATTCACGTTCATGGCGCTGCTGGTGGCACGCGAGGGCACCTTCGTGACCGGTGGGCATCAGATCATGTCGAACCTGGCCGCGCTCTGCTACATGATGCCGATGGCGCTGGGCGTGGCGACCGCCGCGCTGACGGCGCAGGCCATCGGCGCGGGCAACTACGCACACGCCCACCGTACCGGCATGGCGGGTCTGACGCTGGGCCTGATCGGCGCGCTGCTGACGGCCGCGGTGCTGCTGATCGGCCGTCCGCTGATCCTTGCCGCCTACACGGACGACGGCGCCGTTGCCGCCGTGGCGACCACGCTGCTCGCCGTCCTGCCGCTTTTCCACCTGTTCGATTCGATGCAGTGCATCAACTCGTACCTGCTGCGCGCGTACAAGATCGCCGTGGTGCCGCTGATCCTGCAGACGGTGGCGCTGGCCGGCGTGGGGCTGGTGGGCGGCTGGTGGTTTGGATTCGGTCCGGGACGCGGCGGCATCGACGGCCTGCGCGAAGTGCTGGTGCCGGGCTCGCCGCAAGGTGCGGGCAGCATGTGGCTGATGGCCATGTTCGGGCTGGCGCTGTCGGCGGCCTTGCTGCACTTCTGGTATCGGCGGATATTGCGGACGGTGGGGCGCTAGAAACGGCGCAATGAAAAAAGGCAGCCAGATGGCTGCCTTTTTCGCGTGTAGACGCGCCTACTACTTCGGACGCTTGTCGATCACCCGCCGTGCCTTGCCGGTCAGCGTGCGTTCCACATGCCCGGCATCCGACACCTGGATGCGCGCGCTCACCCCGATGTGGGTCTTGACCGCGTGTTGCAGCTGCTTGCCCAGATTGGCGCGCTCGGCGTCGGACAGGCTCGAGAACTCGGCACGCACTTCGGTCAGGATTTCCAGCTCGTCCATGTTGCCCGAGCGGGACAGCACCAGCTGGTAATGCGGCGCCAACTGCGCGATCTTCAGGACCAGTTCTTCGACCTGCGTGGGGAACATGTTCACGCCGCGCACAATCAGCATGTCGTCGCTGCGGCCCGTGATCTTGCCGATGCGGCGCATGCTGCGCGCGGTGGGCGGCAACAGGCGGGTCAGGTCGCGCGTGCGGTAGCGCACGATGGGCATCGCTTCCTTGGTCAGCGACGTGAACACCAGCTCGCCGGGCTCGCCGTCGGCCACGGGTTCGCCCGTGTCCGGGTTGACGATCTCGGCGTAGAAGTGATCTTCCCAGACCACCGGGCCGTCCTTGGTCTCGACGCATTCGCTTGCCACGCCCGGGCCCATCACTTCAGACAACCCATAAATGTCGACGGCGTCGATGCCTGCTTCGGCCTCGATGTCGGCACGCATCTGGCCCGTCCACGGCTCGGCGCCGAAGATGCCGATGCGCAGGGAGCTTTGACGCGGGTCGATGCCCTGGCGGCGCTGCTCTTCCAGGATGTTGCAGAAATAGGAGGGCGTGACCATGATGATGTCCGGACGGAAATCGTTGATCAGCTGCACCTGCTTTTCGGTTTGTCCGCCGGACATGGGAATGACCGTGCAACCGAGGCGCTCGGCGCCGTAGTGCGCGCCCAGGCCGCCGGTGAACAACCCGTAGCCGTAGGCCACGTGCACGGTATCGCCGGGCTTGCCGCCCGCCGCGCGGATCGAGCGCGCCACCAGGTTGGCCCAGTTGTCCAGGTCGCCCTTGGTGTAGCCCACCACGGTCGGCTTGCCGGTCGTGCCGCTGGATGCGTGAATGCGCGAGATGCGCTCGCGCGGCACGGCGAACATGCCGAACGGATAGTTCTCGCGCAGTTCCTTCTTGGTCGTGAACGGGAACTTCGAAATATCGGACAACTGCTTCAGGTCGTCCGGATGCACGCCGACTTCGTCGAACGCCTTCTTGTAGTGCGGGACGTTTTCGTAGGCATGCTTGAGGGTCCACTTCAAGCGATCAAGCTGCAGGGCCCGCAGCTCGTCCTGGCTGGCATGCTCGATGGGATCCAGTCCCGGCTTGCTCATGGTGTTGGGCATGATGATGTCTCTCTTCTCTTTGGTACGGTGCAGCAGTCAGGCGTCCGTGGGCGTCCCGACGATCTGGCCCTTGATGCGGTAGGAACGCCCCCTGAACAAGGCCACGTTGCGTCCATCCTGATTGGTGACGGTGACGTCATAGACGCCGGTGCGGCCGGCCAGCGAACGCTCCTGGGCGACGGCGGTCAACAGGTCGCCTTCGAAACCCGGCGCCAGATAGTCGATCGTGCAGCCCGACGCGACCGTGCTGACGTTGCGCGAGTTGCACGAGAACGCAAACGCGCTGTCGGCCAGGGCGAAGATGAAGCCGCCATGGCAGGTCTTGTGGCCGTTCAGCATGTCGGGCCGCACGCGCATGGTCAGCCGCGCATAGCCCGGCGCCATTTCCTCGATCTTCATATCCAGGCCCTGCGTGGCCGCGTCGCCGGCATACATCACCGAGCCCACGGCCTGCGCCAGCGCCTGCGGGTCGGTCGGCACTTCAACGGGGGGAACGTGCACGCTCATCATTGCCCCTTGAACTGCGGTTCACGCTTGCCCAGGAACGCGGCCACGCCTTCGGCGTAATCCGCGCTCTGGCCCAGTTCGCGCATCATGTCGCGCTCCAGGTCGAGCTGCGTGGACAGATCATTGCCCAGGCTGGCCTGCAAGGCGCGCTTGGTGAATGCCAGGCCCTTGGTGGGCGCGGCCGCGAAATGCGTGGCCAGGCGATCCAGCGTGGCGTCGAATTCCTCGTCGGCCACGCATTGCCAGATCAGCCCCCACTCCTCTGCCTGCTTGGCGCTCAGCTTGTCGCCCAGCAGCGCCAGGCCCATGGCCCGGGCGCGGCCCACCAGACGGGGCAGCACAAACGTGCCGCCCGTGTCCGGGATGAGGCCCAGACGGCAGAACGACTGGATGAAGTTGGCCGAGGCCTTGGCGATGACGATGTCGCCCGCAAACGCCAGATTGGCGCCCGCGCCTGCCGCCACGCCGTTCACGCCCACCACAACCGGCATCGGCAAGGCGTTGAGCCGGCGCACCAATGGGCCGTAGAACTTGTCGACGGTCTCGCCCAGGTCGGGCGGCGTGCCATCCGGCGCGGGCTTGCGCTCGCTCAGGTCCTGGCCCGCGCAGAAGCCGCGGCCCGCGCCGGTCAGCACCAGCACGCGCGCGCCTTCGGCTTCGACGCGGGTCAGCGCGTCGGCCACTTCCGCGTGCATGTTGGCCGTGAAGCTGTTCAGCTTGTCCGGGCGGTTCAGCGTCAGGCGCGCAATGCCGCCGGACAGGTCGAATTGAATATCCTGATAGCTCATCTGCGATCGCCCGGCTTAGATGTGACGGCGGGTTTGCACCACGCGGAAGCGGTTCGACACGAACGCCGTGTCCGACAGCGCGGCATTGGCCGCCGGATTGGCGCCGGTGCCGTGGAAGTCGCTGAAGGCGGCGGTCTGGTTGACGAACACCGCGCCGGTCAGGTTCAGCGACAGCGACACGCCGGATACTTCGGCGGCGTCCTGCACCTGCTCGGCCACGCGGTCATCCGTGGTGTAGGCCGACAGCGACAGCGCGCCGTGCTGGACGACGCTGTCACGCGCGAGCTGGATGCTGTGGGCGGTGGAATCCGTGGCGACGACAAACGCAATCGGACCAAACCACTCCTGGCCGAGCGCCGCATTGCCGGCCTCGGTGCGCAGCAGCAGCGGCGTGCGCACGCGCGCGTTTTCGAACTGGGGATGCGCCAGCGTCTTGCTGTCCGCCACGACGGGCAGACCCAGCGCGCGGGCCTTCTCGATGCGCTCGACGATGCCTTCGTTCTGGATGGCGCCCGTCAGCTCGACGGCCTTGGCGGCATCGGCGCCGACCTTTTCCAGCGCCACGCCCAGCGCGGCGGCCACATCGTCGAAGCTGACACGGCCTTCCGGGGTGTTGATGCCGTCACGCGGCACGTAGATGTTCTGCGGCGCGGTGCACATCTGGCCCGAATACAGGGCCAGCGAGAACGCCAGGTTGCGGGCCACGCCCTTCAGATCCGAGGTCGAATCGATGATGACCTGGTTCACGCCGGCCTTCTCGGTGTAGACCTGAGCCTGGCGCGCATTGTTTTCCAGCCAGTCGCCGTTGGCGGTGCTGCCGGTGAAGTCAACGATCTTGACGGCCGGGTCCAGCGCCAGCTTCTGCGCGGTGTCGTCGCCGGCTTCGTGGGCGGCCAGTTGCACGACGTCGGGATCGAAACCGGCTTCCTGCAGCACTTCGCGCGCCACCTTCACGGTGATGGCCAGCGGCAGGATGGCGCCGGGGTGCGGCTTGACGATGACGGTGTTGCCCGTCGCCAGGCTGGCGAAGAGGCCCGGGTAGCCGTTCCACGTCGGGAAGGTGGAGCAACCGATCACCAGCGCGACGCCGCGCGGCACGACCGTGAACTGCTTTTCCATGCGAATGGGGTCGTTCTTGCCCTGCGGCTTTTCCCAGACCGCGATGCCCGGAATGCGCGACATTTCCTGCCAGGCGTAGGTGACGGCCTCGAAGCCGCGGTCCTGCGCGTGGGGGCCGCCGGCCTGGAAGGCCATCATGAAGCCCTGACCAGTGGTGTGCTGGACCGCGTAGGCGATCTGGAAGCTGAGCTTGTTCAGGCGCGACAGGATTTCCAGCGACACGCCCACCCAGGCGTGGGGACCGGCGCGGCGCCAGTCTTCAAGCGCGCGCTTGGACGCGGCGATCAGCTTGTCCGCCGGCACGCGCGGATACGTGATGCCCAGTTCGAAACCGTAGGGCGACTTCTCGCCGCCCACGACGCCGTCGGCATCGTGCAGGTTCAGCGGAAAGGGCTTGCCCTGGAGCGCTTCGAAGGCGGCGCGGCCTTCGTCGTTGGCGGTCTCGCCATAGTTGCGCGGGCTGGGCGACTCGGCAAACGGGCTCCAGTAGCCGCGCAGCGCGGCGGCAGCCAGGGATTGTTCCAGCAGGGGCTGGTGACGTTCAAAGAATTTCTGGGACACGCTCGTCTCTCCAATAAGTTTTGAATGCTTGCCTGGCGTGCGCCGGGTCAGGTTTCCTGGTCGAAGTCGATGACCAGCCGATCGCTGACAGGAAAGCTCTGGCAGCTCAGGATGAACCCGCGCGCGACTTCATAATCTTCAAGGGCGAAGTTGGCGTCCATGTCCACCTCGCCTTCTATCACCTTGCAACGGCAGGTGGAACACACCCCGCCCTTGCACGAATACGGCAGTTCAATGCCCTGCGCCAGCGCCGAATCCAGCACGCTGTCCTTGTTCTTGTCGATGACGAACATGCGGCTATGTCCGTCCTGCACCACGGTGACCTCGCACTGTCCCTTGCCGGGCGCCTGCGGGGCGTCCTGGCCGGTGCGCAGCGCACGCGGGCCCTTGGGCGCGCCGAAGAGTTCGAACTTGATGTTCGACTTGGGGATGCCGCGCGCCTGCAACCGCTCGACCACGCTCTCGGTCATGGTCTGTGGACCGCACACAAAAGCGTAGTCGATATCCTCGGGGCTCATCCAGGCCGACATGAGCTGGTCGACCTTGTCCCCATCCAGGCGGCCGTTGAAGAGCTCGATGTCCTGCGTTTCGCGGCTCATCACGTAGACCAGCGAGAAACGGTCCATGTACAGGTTCTTCAGGTCCTCGATTTCCTCGCGGAACAGCACGGCGGACGAAGCGCGGTTGCCGAAGAACAGCGTGAACTTGCTGCGCGGCTCGGTCGACAGCGCCGTCTTGACCAGCGAAAACACGGGCGTGATGCCACTGCCCACGGCAAACGCCACGTAGTGGCGCTGGTTCTCGGGCGAGAAGTCCACCGTGAAGTTGCCCGCCGGCGCCATCACCTCCAGCGTCTGGCCAGGCTGCAATTGGTGATTGGCCCAGCTCGAAAACACGCCTTCGTCGACCTTCTTGATCGCCACGCGCAAGAGCTTGTCGCGCGGCGCCGAACAGATCGAATACGAACGGCGCAACTCTTCGCCGTTGAGCTGGGTGCGCAGCGTCAGGTACTGGCCGGGCAGGAAGGCGAACTCGTTCGTCAGCGCCTCGGGCAGGTCGAAGGTCACGACCACGGCATCGCGCGTATTGCGCGCCACGGACGCCACCTTCAAAGCATGGAATTGGTTCTGGCTCATCTCGAAACCACTCTTTAGTGAGTCTTGAAATAATCGAAGGGCTCGCGGCACGAGACGCAGCGATACAGCGCCTTGCACGACGTCGACCCGAAATTGCTGACCATCCGCGTATCGCGCGACCCGCAGCGCGGGCAGGCGATGGCCGGGGCGGCCGTGCGGCGGCTGATGCCCGAGATGTCGATGGCGCGCTCGGCGGGCGCGGCAATGCCGTAGCCCT
This sequence comes from Achromobacter spanius, assembly GCF_002966795.1. Classification (GTDB taxonomy): domain Bacteria; phylum Pseudomonadota; class Gammaproteobacteria; order Burkholderiales; family Burkholderiaceae_B; genus Achromobacter; species Achromobacter spanius_D. Next base: position 1,694,663 of record NZ_CP023270.1, on the reverse strand, counting down.
TGAGCGCCTCGCGCCCTTTTTCGCTCATCCAGTCGGTCGTCCAGGCGGGCCCAAGGCGCGTCTCGACCCGGACCTCGGACACGCCGTGGCGTTCGAGCGTCTGGCAGATGTCTTGCGTGATTTCGCGCATGGCCGGGCAGCCCGAATAGGTGGGGGTGATGACGACGACACACGCATCGCCATCCCACGACACCTCACGCACCACGCCCAGGTCCACCACGGACAGCACGGGGATCTCGGGGTCCGGGACCTCCTGCAGCCAGGCAAAGACCTGGTCGGCGGAAATGGGCGCGAGCGCGTTCACCACGTGGCTCCCGGGTAGGCGCGGTGCAGGTGCTGCATCTCGGCCAGCACGTAACCCAGCGCCTCGGTGTGCTTGCCCTGGCGCCCGCCGCGATGCGCGGCGTGGTGGGCGGCGGCTTCGTCGGGAACGGTCAGCGTGGCTTCTTCCAGCACTTCCCGCACGTGCGCAAGCCACGGCTGGCGCAGCGCAGACAAGGCACAGCCGATGCCGCGCGCCGCGACGTCCTGGTCGATGGCGTCGTCGGTGAAGAGCTCGCCCGTGAAACGCCAGGCGTCGTCGATGGCGGCCTGCATCTTGGCGTGGCTTTCCGCGGTGCCATCGCCCAGGCGCACCACCATGTCCGACGATCGGCGTACGTGATAGGTCACTTCCTTGAGCGACTTGGCGGCGATGGCCGCGACGCGCTCATCAGCAGACGCCTCCAGGCGCTGCAGCAGGAAGTAATGCCAGACGTCGAACAGGAACTGCCGCGCCATGGTGTCGGCGTAATTGCCGTTGTCGCGCTCGACCAGCAGCGCGTTGCGGAATTCGTGCGTGTCGCGCAGATAGGCCAGCGCGTCCTCGTCGCGGCCCGCGCCCTCGACCTCGCCGGCCAGCGTCAGCCACATGCGGGCCTGGCCCAGCAGGTCGAGCGCGGTGTTGGTCAACGCCAGATCCTCTTCCAGGATGGGACCGTGCCCCGTCCAGGCGCCCAGCCGCTGCGACAGGATGAGCGACGTGTCGCCCAGGCGCAGCAGGTATTCAAACAGTGCTTTGTCCATGTCTCCCCCGCCCGCCTTACATGTGCTTGATTTCTTCGGGCATCGGGAAGAAGGTCGGATGCCGGTAGACCTTGCTGTTGGCCGGCTCGAACAGCGGATCCTTGTCGCCCGGGCTGCTGGCCGAAATATCCGAGGCGCGCACCACCCAGATGCTCAGGCCCTCGTTGCGGCGCGTGTACACGTCGCGGGCGTGATTGATCGCCATTTCGGCGTCCGGAGCATGCAGGCTGCCCACGTGCTTGTGCGCCAGGCCGTGCTGGCTACGGATGAAGACTTCCCACAGAGGCCAGTCTTTGCTCATGATGGATTCCCTTTAATGCCGGATACGCATCGCGCGGCCGGTCTGCAATAAATAAAAAGAAGGTGTCCAGAAAGTCACGCATCCCAAAGCGCAGCGAGGGCCAGCGGGGCCGCGAGGATCCGGGCTCCGCCGGTCCGCTGCGGCGCCCCCCTGGGGGGGAAGCGCGCAGCGCTCCGGGGGGGAACCTCTAGGCGGCTTTCCGGGCCGACTGCTTGTCGGCGTGGGCGACAAGCGCGTCGCGCACCCAGGCGCCGTCCTCATGCGCCTTCACCCGCGCGGCAAGGCGTTCGCGGTTGCAGGGGCCGTTGCCCTTGAGCACGGCGTAGAACTCGGACCAGTCGATTTCGCCAAAGTCGTAGTGGCCGCGCTCGGCGTTCCACTTCAGGTCGGGATCGGGGACGGTCAGGCCCAGGTACTCGGCTTGCGGCACGGTCTGGTCCACCATCTTCTGGCGCAGCTCGTCGTTGGAGAAGAGCTTGATCTTCCAGGCCATCGACTGGGCGCTGTTGGGCGAATCGGCGTCCGACGGACCGAACATCATCAGTGCGGGCCACCACCAGCGGTTGAGCGAGTCCTGGACCATCGCCTTCTGTTCGGGCGTGCCGTGCAGGCACATCTGCATGAGCAGGTCATAGCCCTGGCGCTGATGGAAGGACTCTTCCTTACAGACGCGCACCATGGCCCGCGCGTACGGACCATACGAACAGCGGCACAGCGGAATCTGATTGATGATCGCCGAGCCGTCGACCAGCCAGCCGATCATGCCGATGTCGGCCCAGCTCAGCGTGGGGTAGTTGAAGATGCTGGAGTACTTGGCGCGCCCGGCGTGCAGGTCGTCGATCAGGTCATCGCGCGACACGCCCAGCGTCTCCGCGGCGCTGTAGAGGTAGAGCCCGTGGCCCGCCTCGTCCTGCACCTTGGCCAGGAGGATGGCCTTGCGCTTGAGGGACGGGGCACGCGTGATCCAGTTGCCTTCCGGCAGCATGCCCACGATCTCCGAGTGCGCGTGCTGCGAGATCTGACGCACGAGCGTCTTGCGGTAGGCCTCGGGCATCCAGTCCTTGGCCTCGATGCGGACGCCATCGTCGATGCGTCGCTGGAACGTCTGTTCCAGGCCTTCGAGCTGGTCCGCGGTCTTGACCTGCTTGACGCCGGTTTCGACGAGTTGAGCGTACATAGTTGTCTCCTTGAGACGGTTTGCGAAAACGCAAAGCAAACGCTGCGCAGTGCCGTCATGTCATGAGACGATTATTTAATACAAAAAAATCATTGTCAAACTCAAATCTGTATCACATTGGATTTATGTATCATATCCAGCATCCCGATATCGGCCGCCCGCGGCCCTCCTCATGGCAAACCCTCAGTCGTCCCTTGAACGCGCTCTGTCCCGCTTATTGAAGAGCGATCCGCCCCGCGCGAAATCGCTCTGCGTCAGCGTACTGGGCGATGCATTGGCCCCGCATGGCGGCGCCATCTGGCTGGGCAGCCTGATCGAGCTTCTGGCTCCTCTGGGGATCAACGAACGCCTGCTGCGCACCAGCGTTTTTCGCCTGGTGGCGCAGAACTGGCTGCAATCCGAACGCCATGGCCGGCGCAGCCTCTATCTGATTTCCGAACAGGGCGTGCGGCACACGTCGCACGCGTCGCAGCGCATTTATGTGGGCGGCGCCAAGGAATGGAACGGGGAATGGACGCTGGTCGCGCTGCCGCGCACGGGCAACGGCCTGGCTGAGCGCGGCGAGCTGCGCCGCGAATTGACGTGGGAAGGCTTCGGCATGATCGCGCCGGGTCTGTTCGCGCATCCGCACACCGAGGCGCGCGCCGCGCACGACATCCTTGAAAAACTAGGTATCCCGGACCGGGCGCTGGTGTTGTCGGCCCGCGACCTGGCTGGCGCCGGCGGGCTGCCGATCGCCAGCCTGGCCACGCAATGCTGGAACCTGGACGACGTGGCCGAGCAATACCGGCAGTTCTCGCGCAACTTCGGCCCGCTGGAAAAGCTGCTGGACGAGGCGCCCTCGCCCGCCGAGGCGTTTACCGTGCGCGTCATGGTGCTGCATAACTGGCGACGCATCGTGCTGCACGATCCGCAGCTGCCCGCCCCGATGCTGCCCGACAACTGGCCCGGCCACGCCGCGCGGGAATTGTGCGGACGCCTTTACTGGAAGGTGTTCGATCCTTCCGAAGCGCACTTGAACGCCCTGGCCGGCCAGGACAACGAACGCTACCGTCCGCTGTCGCCCGAGGTCGAAATGCGCTTTGGGGGCCGGCCGGGTTAAGGACTGGCGCGCGTCGGCCTAACGGCGCGTGCTGCCGTCGTCCGGCATGGCGACGCCCAGCGTATCCAGGTGGCATTCTCCGGCCGCCTCGCGCCCTGCGCCGGCAAACGAAAGTCCGCGGCTGGGCGCAATGAACGACAGCGTCCAACGCGCCCGGATCGGCCGGCCCAGCGCCACGCCGGCGTCGGCATCGATGCCGCTAGGTACATCCAGCGCCAGCACCGGAACGTGCCACGCGTTGACCGTATCGATCAGGCATTGCCACGCGGCATCCAGAGGCCGGTTCAAGCCGATGCCGAACAATCCGTCGATGACCAGATCCGGGGACGGTCTGGCCGGAAGATCGGTATGCGTTCGGGTCTCTCCGCCCGCGGTCACCCAGCCGGCCCAGGCGCGCGCCGCATCGGCGGGCAGCCTGTCTGGCCCCGAAGGCAGCACCACGTGAACATCCAAGCCTCGCGCCAACAATAGCGCGGCGGCTTCCAAAGCGTCCCCGCCGTTATTGCCGGGCCCGGCTAGCGCCAGGATGGACGCGTCGGCCGGCACCCGCGCCGCGACGAAGCTGGCCGCCGCCGCGCCGGCCAGCGGCATCAGCGCACGCCCGGTTGCCAGGGCGCGCTGCTCGGCTTGGCGAATCTGCGCGACGGAATAGGACGGCATGACAGCAAGGTGCGGCAGCGCGGCCGGGTATCCAATGGAGTTCGTTGGAACCCGGCGGTCCGCCGACGGTCTCAGACCTTCAGGAAATGCTCGCGGTAATACTTGAGCTCGTCGATGGACTCGTAGATGTCGGCCAGCGCTTCGTGGCGGCTCTTTTTCTCGAATCCCTTGTACACGGCGGGGGCCCAGCGGCGCGCCAGCTCCTTGAGCGTGCTGACGTCCAGGTTGCGGTAATGGAAGAACTGCTCCAGGCGCGGCATGTAGGCAAACATGAAACGGCGGTCCTGGCTGATGGTGTTGCCGCACATGGGCGATTTGCCCGCCGGCACATGCTGCGCAAGAAACGCCAACAGCGTATCCTCTGCCTCTGCCTCGGTCACCGTGGACGCCTTGACCTTGTCGATCAGCCCGCTCTTGCCGTGGGTCGACTTGTTCCAGTTGTCCATCGCGTCGAGCAGGCTGTCGGACTGGTGCACCACAATCACCGGCCCCTCGGCCACGACGGTCAGGTCGGGTTCCGTCACCACGACGGCGACTTCAATAATCCGTTCTTTCTCGGGGTCCAGGCCCGTCATTTCCATGTCGAGCCAGATCAGGCGGTTTTCGTTCGCAGCCATATAATTTGCCTTTAAAACGCGCGATTTTCGCACATCCCTTCTTGAGCAAAACGCTTTGCCCATGTTCACACTGCTGTTCGTTGCCTTCCTGCTGACCGATATTGCCGTGCGCATGTGGCTGGCGTCACGCCAGATCCGCCATGTCGCCCGCAATCGCGACCAGGTGCCTGCGGAATTCTCTCATCGCATCGGGTTGACCAGCCATCAGCGGGCGGCGGATTACACCGTGGCGCGGGTTCGGCTGGGCATGCTCGAGCGCACCTATGACGCCCTGGTGCTGGTCGCCCTGACGCTGCTGGGCGGTCTGCAATTCATCGACCTGATGGTCAGCCAGCTTACCAGCAACGACTTCGTGCGGCAGATGCTGCTGCTGGTGGTGGTTGCGCTGGTGCTGGGCCTGCTGGGTCTGCCCTTCACGCTTTGGCGGCAGTTCAAGCTGGAAGCGCGTTTTGGCTTCAACCGCATGACGCCCGGGTTGTTTGTGGCCGACGCCGCCAAGGGCCTGCTGGTCGCGGCGGTGCTGGGCCTGCCGCTGGCCGCCGCGGTGCTGTGGCTGATGGGCAGCGCCGGCGCCTATTGGTGGATCTGGGCGTGGGCACTGTGGACGGTATTCAACCTGGCCCTGCTGATCATCTACCCGATGTTCATCGCCCCGCTCTTCAACAAGTTCACGCCGCTGTCCGATCCCGAACTGGCCGGCCGCATCCAGCGTCTGGCGCAGCGCTGCGGCTTTGCCCTGAATGGCCTGTTCGTGATGGACGGCTCGCGCCGCTCGGCCCACGGCAACGCGTATTTCACGGGCTTCGGAAAATCGCGCCGCATCGTGTTCTTCGACACCCTGCTGGCCCGCCTGAACGCCGACGAAATCGAGGCTGTGCTGGCGCACGAGCTGGGGCACTTCGCCAAGCGCCACATCATCAAGCGCGTGATCTTCAGCTTTGCCGCCGCGCTGGTGTTCTTTGCGATTCTGGGCTGGATCGCGCAGCAGCCGTGGTTCTACGTGAGCCTGGGCGTGATGCCGCAATTGGGCGGCCGCAACGACGCCATGGCCCTGTTGCTGTTCTTCCTGGTCATTCCTGTATTCACCTTCATGCTGACGCCGCTGGCCAGCTGGTATTCGCGCCGCGACGAATTCGAAGCGGACCGCTATGCCGCCGAGCAAAGCTCGCCGGACCGTCTGGTCTCGGCGCTGGTCAAGCTGTACGACGACAACGCTGCAACCCTGACACCAGACCCTGTGCATTCCGCCTTTTACGACAGTCACCCTCCCGCCGCCGTGCGCATCCGCCACCTGATGGCGGCCGCCGCATGAGCGCGCCGATGGAAGGCCGCATCATTGCCGCGCATGGCCGCCACTACACGGTGGAACTGGCCGATGGCGCCCTGCGCAAGTGCTTCCCGCGCGGCAAGAAAACCGGCGCCGCGGTGGGCGATCGGGTCAAGATCACGCCGCAAGGCAAGGACGAAGGCGCCATCGACGCCATTCTGCCGCGCAGCAACCTGCTCTATCGTTCCGACGAAATGCGGTCCAAGCAGTTTGCGTCCAATGTCGACCAGCTACTGATCGTTGTCGCCGTCCGGCCCACGTTTTCGGACGACCTGACCGGCCGCGCATTGGCAGGTGCATGGAGCGCGGGCATCGCGCCGCTCATCGTCCTGAACAAGACCGACCTGACCGACGAGCTGCCGGCGGCGCGCGCGCGGCTGGCGCCCATTGCGGCGCTGGGCGTGGACATCATCGAACTGAGCGCGCTCGAACCCGAGAACGTCCACACGCAGCTCGCACCGCGCCTGGCCGGCCGCACGAACCTGCTGCTGGGACAGAGCGGCATGGGCAAGTCCACGCTGCTCAACGCGCTGGTGCCGGGCGCCGCCGCGGCGACGCGCGAACACTCCACCGCGCTGGACATGGGCAAGCACACCACGACCAGCACCCGGCTTTATCATCTACCGGAGCCCGGCGGCGACCTGATCGACTCGCCGGGGTTCCAGGCCTTCGGGCTGCACCACCTGACGCGGGACGACATCATCCGCGGGTTTCCGGAGTTCACGCAGCCGATCGAGGAGTGCCGCTTCTACAACTGCACCCACCGCCACGAGCCCGGCTGCGGGGTGATGGCGGCGCTGCGGGACGGCAAGATCGATCCGGCGCGCTACGCGCTGTACGAACGCATTCTTGAAGAAAACCTGGCAGGCCAGCAGCGTTACTAAGATGTGACGCTGCCCCATTGAAAACGGCCCCGATCGGGGCCGTTAGCTTTTGCGTGGCCGCCTGATCCGACGCGGATCAGCGCGGCGCAAATCCGTGGCGCAGCAGGTGATAGAGATTGCGCAGCATGCCCGCGGTGGCGCCCCAGATGAAGTGCTTGCCGTACGGCATGCCGTAATACTGGCGCACTCGCCCATCATCGAGCCGCGCTTCGTACAAGCGGTGATTCGCGGGATCCATCAGGAACGACAGCGGCACCTCGAACACCTCGGCCACTTCGAACGCGTCGGGCGCCAGCTCAAAACCCGGCCGCACCAGCGACACCACGGGAATGATCGAAAAGCCGGTCGCCGTCAGGTACGGCGGCATGCTGCCCAGCACTTCCACGTGATTGGCCGGCAGGCCCGTTTCCTCTTGCGCTTCGCGCAGCGCCGCGGCCTCGGGGTTGGCGTCGCTGGTCTCGATGCGCCCGCCGGGAAAGCTGATCTGGCCCGCGTGATCGTGCAGATGCGCGGCGCGCTGCGTCAACATGATGTTCACGCCTTCGTCGCGCGTCACCAGCGGGATCAGCACGGCCGCCGGCACGGGTGTGCCCTCGCGACCGGGATAGCGAAGATCGTTGTCGCGCGACAGCTCAAGCGTCCAGGTGGACGGCTGGCTCAGCGTGCCGCGCAGGGAATCCGGCGTCAGCAGGCGGGTAGGCACGGGCGGCAGCGATTCGTTGGCCACCACCCACGGTTGCGTCGCTGGATCGAATCCGGGACGCGCCAGCGGCCGTCGGGGCCGCGCGGAGGACGAGGTATCAGACATACGCTTGGAAATAAGAAAAAAGGCACCCTCGCAGGTGCCTTTTTAACCCGGAAAACCGTGCCGGACGGAAACGCGGATTGGCGTGAACGTCCGACACTGTCAGGGCCGTGTACCGATAAGCGATCAAGCCGAGGGGGCTTGCTTGCTGACCAGCTTTTCCTTGATGCGAGCCGACTTGCCCGAGCGCGAGCGCAGGTAGTACAGCTTGGCGCGGCGCACGTCGCCGCGGCGCTTCACTTCGATGCTGGCGATTTGCGGCGAGTACAGCTGGAACGTACGTTCCACGGCTTCACCCGACGAGATCTTGCGCACGGTGAACGCGGAGTTCAGGCCGCGATTGCGCTTGGCGATAACAACGCCTTCGAAAGCCTGCACGCGCTTGCGGGTGCCTTCAACGACGTTGACGCTCACGATGACGGTGTCACCAGGAGCAAATTCAGGCTTGGCTTGACCGCCGGTCAGACGGGCAATTTCTTCCTGTTCCAGGATAGCGATGAGGTTCATGTGAACTCCTAGATCATCATGTCTTTGCGGACTAAAACTTTTGCCGATCGATGTTGTTCACGCCCGGGCTTTCGTGTGATCGAAGAGTCGAGATTCAAGTCTTCGGTCGCAACCGGCCTGGTGCGTGTGCATGGCTACTGGTTCTCATGGGTTGTCCGCAATGCGGATTTCCTGTGAGCTTGTGTCGCGATGCTATGCCGCAAGCAGAGGATGAGATTTGGCAAACCAATGATTCTACACCAAAAATTCCCCAGAGCCTCGGGTAACATGTGCGCCTTCAGCAAGGTTTGCGGTACCCTTCCAACTCCTGTAACAAACACGTCATCTGACGCTGTTCCCTCATGTCGCACTCGTCCCTGATATTGGTCGTCCTGGCGGCAATGGCCCACGCCACGTGGAACCTCCTTGCCAAGCGCGCGGCCATGGTGGGCGCACCGTTCGTATTTGCCTATGGGCTCTGCGCCTCGGTGCTGTACGCGCCGTGGGTGATCTGGGTGTTGATGCACGACGGCATGAACTGGACCTGGCCGGTCGTCGGCGCGATCCTGACCTCCAGCCTGTTGCATCTGGGCTACAGCCTGTGCCTGCAACGGGGCTATCAGGTGGCCGACCTGTCTGTGGTGTACCCGATTGCCCGGGGCACCGGCCCCCTGCTTTCCACGACCGGCGCCTTCCTGCTGCTGGGCGAACCCGCCACCAGCACCGGCATCGTCGGCATGTTGTGCGTCGTGGCCGGAGTGCTGCTGATCGCCACCCAGGGACGGCTGGCCATCTTCAAGCAGGCTCAGGCGTGGGTCGGCGTGCGCTGGGGCGTGGTGATCGGCCTGTTCATCGCGGCCTATACGGTGGTGGACGCGTACGGCGTGAAAGTGCTGCTGATCAGTCCGGTGCTGTTCGACTGGTTTACCTGTGTGACCCGCACCGCCATGATGACGCCCCACATGCTGCGCCGCCCCACGCAATCGTGGGAATCCATGCGCGGACATTGGCACCTGGCGCTGGCCGTGGGGTTTTTGTCGCCGCTGGGGTACATCCTGGTGCTGTATGCGCTGCGCAACGGCGCGCCGCTAAGCCTGGTGGCGCCTGCCCGGGAAATGTCCATGATGCTCGGCACCCTTGCCGGCATGTTCCTGCTGCGCGAAAAAGTGGGCGTGGGCCGTCTGGCCGGTTGCGTGTCAATTCTGGCGGGCGTGATCCTTCTGGGATCGAGCTGAGCGCCGCCGGCGGTCATCGGAAGCAGGCGGCCATCAGAAGCCGCCGGCCACGCCCAACCACATCAGGCCGGGGATCATCGCGCCCCAGGCCAGCACCAGCACCACGTCCGTAATCATGGCTTTCATCGTGAGCTGATTGCCAGCCGGTTGCGCCTTGGCGTCCCCGATGCTTTGATCGCGCGTCACGGTGGCGGCGGGAGCGGCCGGGGCGACGACGGATACCCCAGCTGCGGGCAGGCCTGCGGGAGCGTCGGCCGCCGGAGTGCCGGCCACCGGAGTGCCGGCCACCGGGATGCCGGCCACCGGAATGCCGGCCACCGGAGTGCCGGCCACCGGACCGCCGGCCGAAGCCTCATCGGGCGTCGGCGCCGGCGGGAAAGGCCAGCGGGCGGGCATGCGGGTGGCGCGCGTGCGCGCATCGGACGCCGACCCGGTCCAGGGCATGGCCACACCGGTCAGCCGGGCGCAGAAGGCGCGGGCGCGGTTGGCGCCGCGGCGCAACGGATTCAGGGAAACGACGAGCTCATCCTGCAGGACGGAAAAATCAGCGGTGTTCATGGGAACTCCTTGGATAAACGTTCCAGCGCCGAGGCGATTCGCCCTGGCATGCACCCGAGGCAACAGCGGCCTGCGGTCAATCGAACAAAGACAATTGGCCGGCCGCCATGGCGCGCAACTGGCGCGCACCGCGCCCGTATGCGCCGCTGACCGCAGGCAAACCACCAGGAAAAGGGACCCCTGAAGACGCTTTCGCATCAACCGGGGATTGAAAATCGGTAGCGGCGTTGCCGGAACTGCCCGCACTGCCCGCGGCCGCGGCACCAGCCGGCGCCGAGCCACCCGGCGCCGCGCCATCGAACAGGGGCGCCGACGCGCCGGGCGCCGACGCGCCGGGCGCCGACGCGCCGGGACCCGCAGGTGGCACAAACCGGCTGCAATCAAGTGACAGCCGCGTACGGTTAAGCCCCAGCTTGCGCGTGGCGACCGCGAAGCGCTGGCGCAGCAGATCGGCCCAGATGCCCGTGCCGCGCATGCGTGACCCGAAGTTGGGATCGTTGCGGCGGCCGTTGCGCAGGTCTTCGATACGGTGCAGGACGCGTTGCGCGCGGTCCGGGTAGTGGGCGTTGAGCCAGTCCTCGAACAGGGTCTTGACCTCCCAGGGCAGGCGCAGGACCGTGTAGCTGGCGTAATGGGCGCCAGCCGCCTTGGCCTCCTGGAGGATGTGCTCCATGGATTCGTCGTTGATGAACGGGATGACCGGGGCCACCAGCACGCCCACCGGCACGCCGGCGTCGGTCAGGCTGCGCACCGCCTCCAGGCGGCGCCACGGCGCAGCGGCGCGGGGCTCCAGCGTGCGGGCCATGCCGGCGTCCAGCGTGGTGATGCTGATGTAGACCACCACGAGGTTCTGTTGCGCCAGGGCTGCCAGCAAGTCCAGGTCGCGGGCGACCAGCGCGTTCTTGGTGACGATGGTGACCGGATGGCGGGTTTCAAGCGCGAGTTCGAGCATGCCGCGCGTCAGGCGCCAGTCGCGCTCGATGGGCTGGTAGGCGTCGGTGGCCGAACCGATATTGATGGGCGACGGCTTGTAGCCGGGACGGGCCAGTTCGGCGCGCAGGGCCTCGACCGCGTTGGCCTTGGCGACCAGCCGCGTTTCGAAGTCCAGCCCCGGCGAATAGCCCAGGTAGGAATGCGTGGGCCGGGCGTAGCAATACACGCAACCATGCTCGCAACCGCGATACGGATTGGCGGCCACATCAAAGGGAATGTCGGGGGAATCGTTGCGCGACAGGATCTTGCGCGCCTCTTCCGCGGTGACCGTGGTTTTGGGTGCGGGCGGCGCGGAGCGCGTGTCGGGCAGGATGGGGATGACCGTGGCCGGGCCAGAACCATCGGAAATGGAATCGGGGACGGAATCCAGGAAATCCGCAGGCAGACCGGAAGCGGACCAGCCGTCGTCGACCTGCACGCGGTCATCGCGCTGAAAGCGATGCCGAACATTAGTAACCGCACCCCGACCGCGCAAGGCGGCGGGGGCGGCAGCCGGGGACCCAGAACCGGCGGGAAAAGAATGATCGGTGCGTGCCATAAAAACTACTGTACAAAAACACAGTGGTTTTGACAAGCACCAAAAGCCTTTTCGTAAGACAGCCCAACTTTACCGCAAGAAGAAGACATCGTCTGAACAATTCGATTTCATCTTGCGATATGGCCCGGAAACCCGCGCCAGCATTGGATTTGGACGAAAAACAACACAAAAAAACGGGCCGCGCAGGCCCGTTTCTCAGCCCGTTTTGCGGTTTACCGCAACATGCCCGCCGCGGCCGTCTGATGCGTGGCTTCGTCGATCAGAATGAACGCGCCGGTCGCCGCCACATCGTCATAACGATCGACCGCCAACGACTCGCGAGTGGTCAGCGTTACGCGACCGATGTCGTTCATGCGCAGCGTGCCTTCGGTGTTCTCGACCTCCTGCAGTTCATGAATATCCCGATGCGACAACACCGCGCGCACCTTCGCGGACGTAAGCCGCGTGCCCGACTTCAGCAGATACTTACGCGCGGGATTCAACGCCTGCGCATCCAGCCAGCACAGCTCGGCTTCGAACTCGCGCGACACCTGCGCCGGCGCGGCGGTGTGTACGATCACGTCACCGCGCGACACGTCGACATCGCGGTCCAGCACCAGCGTGATCGAATCACCGGCCACCGCTTCATCCAGCGCGCGATCAAACGCACGCACTTCCTGCACCACTGCCGTCACGCCCGACGGCTGCACCGTCACTTCGTCGCCAGGACGCAGCACGCCGCTGGCAACGCGGCCGGCATAGCCGCGGAAATCGTCCGCGCGATCGCCGCCATGGCGCGACACCCATTGCACCGGAAAGCGCAGCGGCAAGGTGCGGCCGTCGCCCGACAGGTCCAGCGATTCCAGCAACGCAAGCAGCGGCTGCCCTTCGTACCAGGGCGTCTTGGCGGACAGCGTGACGACGTTGTCGCCGCTCAGCGCCGACAACGGCAGCGCGTCGAAGTGCGGGATGCCCAGCTTGACCGCCAAGTCCGCATAGGCGTCGCGGATGCGTTCGAACACCGCGCGGTCCCAGTCCACCAGATCCATCTTGTTGACTGCGACCACGATGTGCCGGATGCCCAGGAGGCGCGCGATGGTGCTGTGCCGCTTGGTCTGCGGCAGCAGCTTGCCGTCGGCGGCGCGGGTCGCGTCGATCAGGATGACGGCGACGTCCGCGGTCGACGCGCCGGTCACCATGTTGCGCGTGTACTGTTCGTGACCCGGCGCGTCGGCAATGATGAACTTGCGCGTGGGTGTCGAGAAGTAGCGGTAGGCGACGTCGATGGTGATGCCCTGCTCCCGCTCGGCTTCCAGGCCGTCGGTCAAGAGCGAGAAGTCGATGCCGTCGCCCGCCACGCGCTTGTGCTTGGCGCGCGAGATCGCGTCCAGCTGGTCGGCGAAGACGCCCTTGCTGTCATACAGCAGTCGGCCGATCAGCGTGGACTTGCCGTCGTCGACGGAGCCCGCCGTGATCAGGCGCAGCACGCCGGTGTCGGCGCCGGAAAGAAAGGAATCGTTCAGTGCGTTCATGTGGTTCCCCAGACGCCGGCATGCGCCGGCGCGTCATCTCATTCAGAAATAGCCTTCCTTCTTGCGGCGCTCCATCGAGGCCTCGGAAGTCTGGTCGTCCATGCGCGTGGCGCCGCGCTCGGTGATGTCCGTCACGGCGGTCTCGGCGATGATGGCCATGGTGTCGGTGGCGTCGGAGGCGACCGGGCACGTGCACGAGATATCGCCCACGGTGCGGAACCGGACGGACAGGCGTTCGACCTGCTCGCCGTCGGCCGGCGGCGTCAGGCGGGTGACGGGCACCAGGAGGCCCTTGCGGCGCACCACCTCGCGCTCGTGCGCGAAATAGATCGGGGGCAGCGCCAGCTGTTCGCGCTGGATGTACTGCCAGACGTCCAGCTCGGTCCAGTTCGAGATCGGGAAGACGCGCATGTTCTCGCCGCGATGCACGCGGGTGTTGAACAGGTTCCAGAGCTCAGGGCGCTGGGCCTTGGGATCCCACTGGCCGAACTCGTCGCGGAAGGAAAAGATGCGCTCCTTGGCGCGCGCCTTTTCCTCATCGCGGCGCGCGCCGCCGATGCAGGCGTCGAATCCGAATTCCTCGATGGCTTCCAGCAGCGTCACCGCCTGCGCCGCATTGCGCGAATCGGTCTCGCGGCGCAGCACGACGCTGCCGCGCTTGATCGAGTCTTCAACGCTGCGCACGATCAGGGTTTCGCCCAGCTCGGCCGCGCGGGCATCGCGAAAGGCGATCACCTCGTCGAAGTTGTGGGCGGTGTCGATGTGCATCAGCGGAAACGGAAAGCGTCCCGGCCGGAAGGCCTTTTCGGCCAGGCGCAGCAGCACCACGGAGTCCTTGCCGCCCGAAAAGAGCAGGACGGGCTTCTCGCATTCGGCGGCGACTTCGCGCAGGATGAAGATCGCTTCCGATTCCAGCCAATCCAGGTGGCTGCGTTGAATCACGGCAGACATAGGTATTCCCCTATAACAATATGAATTCGTGGCTGCGCTCAATCGGCGCGCGCCGCAATGGTGATGACCCGGTTGCCCGCGTGCAGGCCGCATTCCTTCGAGTCGGACGACTCCCACCACCAGCGCCCTGCCCTCAGGTCTTCGCCGGGGCGAATGGCGCGCGTACAGGGTTCGCAACCGATGGACGGGTAGCCCTGGTCGTGCAGCGGGTTGTAGGGAATGCCGAGCGCGCGGATAGCGGCCCAAATCTCGTCCTCGCTCCACTCGGCCAGCGGGTTGAATTTGTAGAGGCCGAAGGTGGCGTCGTCCTCTTCCATCAGCAGCTCGCCGCGTGTCGTGGATTGCGCGCGCCGCAGCCCGGTGATCCAGGCGCCGCGGCCGGACAGCGCACGCTTGAGCGGCTCGACCTTGCGGATCTGGCAACAGGCCTTGCGCAAGTCGACGCTTTCGTAGAAGGCATACGCGCCATGGGCTGCGACGTGTTCGTCGACCGCCGCCTGAACAGGCCGGTACACGGTGACCTCACGGCCATAACGCTCCCGCACGGCGTCCAGCACGCCCAGGGTCTCCGCATGCAGTCGGCCCGTATCCAGCGTGAAGACTTCCAGGTCCAGGCCCGAGTCGTAGATGGCGTGGGTCAGCACCATGTCTTCGGCCGCCAGCGACGACGCCAGCGCAGCATCCGGATAACGGCGCTGGATGTCCGCCAGGCGCGCTGTCAGATCGCGCCAGCGCGCGGCCAGCGCCGGGTTCAGTTCAACGGAGGTATCGGTAGTCGTCATGGCTGCACCGCAAAGATGCGCGCCCGGCGGGGACGCGCGAGCAGGATTTCGCCGTCCCGCAGATTCAGTTCCTGGTACAGCGACTCGGGCACCTCGGCCTCGATGATCGCGTCCGTGTCCTGGCGCGCCAGTTCCAGATACGCGCTGGGACCGGCCAGATAGGCGTGCGACAGGCGCACCGGAATGCCGTCGGCGCCGGCGCGATAGCGTTCGACCTCGAATTCGTGCGGCCGCACGTACGCGGTGGCGCGCTGCGCATCGGCCTGCGCCAGCTCCGGCGCCGGCAGCGACAGACCGGCGCCTTGGAACACGCCGCGCGTGGCGGTGCCTTGAAGCTGGTTCACGTCGCCCAGGAAGCCGTAGACGAACGGCGTGGCCGGCCCTTCCCAGACCTCGCGCGGCGTGCCCACCTGCTCAATGCGGCCAGCGTTCATCAGCACCACGCGGTCCGAGACTTCCAGCGCCTCTTCCTGGTCGTGCGTGACGAACACGCTGGCCACGTGCAGTTCATCGTGCAGCCGCCGCAGCCAGCGACGCAGTTCCTTGCGGACCTTGGCGTCCAGGGCGCCAAAGGGCTCGTCCAGCAGCAGCACGCGCGGCTCGACCGCCAGCGCGCGCGCCAGAGCGATGCGCTGGCGCTGCCCGCCGGACAACTGCGCCGGATAGCGGTCGGCCAGCCAGTCCAGTTGCACCAGGCCCAGCAGGTCGTGCACCTTGCGCTTGATCTGGTCCTCGGACGGACGCTGCGAGCGATGCTTGACGCGCAGGCCGAACGCCACGTTCTCGAACACCGTCATGTGCTTGAACAGCGCGTAGTGCTGGAACACGAATCCGACCTGGCGCTGGCGCACGTCCACGGCCGTGGCGTCCTCGCCGGCGAACAGCACGCTGCCCGAATCGGCCGATTCCAGCCCGGCGATGATGCGCAGCAGCGTCGTCTTGCCACAGCCCGACGGCCCCAGCAGCGCCACCAGTTCGCCGGTCTCGATGTGCAGCGACACGTCGTTCAGCGCGCGGAACTGACCGAACCGCTTGGATAGATTGCGTACTTCGATACTCATGACTGTCTCCTTGCCCGGGCGGTCGCGTCAGGCGACCGCCGGCTTGATGGCCACCGCGGCGCCGGGATACTCCACCGGCTGGTCCGCGTTCTGCTGAAGGCGCGCGTTGCGCCACTCGACCACGTTCTTTGCCACCAGCGTCACCAGCGCCAGGAGCGCCAGCAGCGAGGCGACGGCGAACGCCGCGGAATACTGATACTCGTTGTAGAGAATCTCGACGTGCAGCGTCATCGTGTTGGTCAGCCCGCGGATCTGGCCCGACACCACCGAGACCGCGCCGAACTCGCCCATGGCCCGCGCATTGCACAGGATCGCGCCGTACAACAGACCCCACTTGATGTTCGGCAGCGTCACGCGCCAGAAGATCTGCCAGCCGCTCGCGCCCAGCGTCAGCGCGGCCTGTTCTTCCTCGCTGCCCTGTGCCTGCATCAGCGGGATCAGCTCGCGCGCCACGAACGGAAAGGTCACGAACAAGGTCGCCAGGATGATGCCGGGCACCGCGTAGACGATCTTGATGTCGTGCGCCTGCAGCCATTCGCCAAACCAGCCCTGCGAGCCGAACAGCAGCACGAACACCAGGCCCGCCACCACCGGCGACACCGAAAACGGCAGGTCGATCAGCGTGATCAGGAACTGCTTACCGCGAAACTGGAACTTGGTGATGGCCCACGCGGCGGCCACGCCGAACACCAGGTTCACCGGCAAGGCAATGGCCGCGACCAGCAGCGTCAGCCGGATCGCCGCCAGGGCGTCAGGCTCGACGATGGCGTCCAGGTACAGCGCCCAGCCCTTCCTGAAAGCCTCGGCGAACACGGCCGCCAGCGGCACCAGCAGAAACAGCGCCAGGAATCCCAGCGCGATGAACAGCAGAATGCCGCGCACCCAGCGCGGCTCGGTCAGGTGAGCGGGACGATCCGGTGCGCTCATGACTGCCTCCCCAGGCCGCGGCGCGCCTGCCAGCCCTGCAACAGGTTGATGATGAGGAGCAGCACGAACGACAGCACCAGCATCACGGTCGCAATGGCGGCCGCGCCGGCGTAGTCGAACTGCTCCAGCTTGGAAATGATCAGCAGCGGCGTGATCTCGGACACCATCGGCATATTGCCCGCGATGAACACCACGGAGCCGTACTCGCCCACCGCACGCGCGAACGCCAGCGCAAAGCCCGTCATCAGGGCCGGCATGATCGTCGGCAGCAGCACGCGCCGGAAGGTCTGCCAGCGGTCCGCGCCCAGGCTGGCGGCGGCCTCTTCGATCTCGCGCTCCACGTCTTCCAGCACCGGCTGCACCGTGCGCACGACGAACGGCACGCCGATGAAGATGAGCGCGATGACGATGCCCAGCGGCGTGAACGCCACCTTCAGGCCGAACCATTCGGACAGCGGTCCGCCCAGCCAGCCCTTCTGCGAATACAGCGCGGTCAGCGCGATGCCCGCCACCGCCGTCGGCAGCGCGAACGGCAGGTCGACCAGCGCATCCAGGATCTTCTTGCCCGGAAAGCGATAGCGCACCAGCACCCACGCGACGACCGTGCCGAACACCAGGTTCACCAGCGCCGCGATGAGCGAGGCGCCGAACGTCAGCTGGTACGAGGCCATCACGCGCGGCGCGGTCACCGCGTCCCAGAAGCCCTGCCATCCCAGCCCCGCGCTCTTGATGGGCAAGGCGGCCAGCGGGATCAGCACGAGCACGCTGAGATACAGCACCGCGTAGCCCATGGAAATACCGAATCCGGGCAGCACGCCCGGGCTGTTGCGCCGAACGGCAAAAGGCGCTTGCGCGCCGGTTGCCGCCGGGTTCGAGGCTGAAGTCATGGCCATCGTCCGAACGTTATGCAGTTACTTCTTCTGCGGCTGGTAGATCTGGTCGAAGGTGCCGCCGTCGCTGAAGTGATCCTTCTGCGCCTTGCGCCAGCCACCGAAGATCTTGTCGTCGATGGTGACGAGCTTGACCTTGGGGAACTTGGCCTCGTATTTGGCGGCAACCGTCTTGTCCAGCGGACGGTAGTAATTCTTGGCGATGATCTCCTGCGCGGCCGGGGTGTACAGGAATTCCAGATAGGCCTGCGCGGCGGCGCGGGTGCCCTTCTTGTCCACGACCTTGTCGACGATGGCCACCGGCGGCTCGGCCAGGATGGACATCGACGGCACCACGATGTCGAACTTGTCCGGACCCAGTTCTTCCAGCGCCAGGAATGCCTCGTTCTCCCACGCAAGCAGCACGTCGCCCACGCCGCGCTCCACGAACGTCGTGGTGGCGCCGCGCGCGCCGGTATCCAGCACCGGCACGTGCTTGAGCAGGTCGCCGACGAAGGCGCGCGCCTTGTCCTCGCTGCCGCCGTTCTTTTCCAGCGCGTAGGCCCAGGCGGCCAGGTAGTTCCAGCGGGCGCCGCCCGAGGTCTTGGGATTGGGCGTGATGACCTGCACGCCATCCTTGAGCAGGTCGTCCCAGTCCTTGATCTGCTTGGGGTTGCCCTTGCGCACCAGGAACACGATGGTGGACGTGTACGGCGAGCTGTTCTGCGGCAGGCGGGCCTGCCAGTTCTCAGGCAAGAGGCCGCGGTCGGCGATGGCGTCGATGTCGTAGGCCAGCGCCAGCGTCACGACGTCGGCTTCCAGCCCGTCGATCACCGAGCGCGCCTGACGGCCGGAACCGCCGTGCGACTGGCGGATCGTCAGGTCGACGTTCGCCTTGTCCTTGTACTGCTTGATGAAGGCGTCATCGATCGCGCGGTAGAGTTCGCGCGTCGGATCGTAAGAGACGTTCAGCAGCGTCTGCTTCTGCTGCGCCTGCGCCGGCGCAATCGCGGCGAATGAAACCGTCACTGCGGCCAAGGCGGCCAACCAACCGGCTTTCCTGAAAGACATCCCTTGCTCCCTGTGATCTGCAATGTGGAGGCAAGTTTGCGTGCTGGCCGATCTGAACGGAACGAATCATTATTTGGTTGCTCATCGCCAAGAGGCATATAGGACTAGCATCCCAACAACGAAAAACCGCCGCGATCCTCTATGAAGATCGCGGCGGTTCGGGCGGCGCGGGGCCGCGTTCAAGCCGGGGGGCCTACCCCCCATTTTTCGAATTTACTTATTCGGTTGCGGCGTGATGCGCAGGTACGGACGCACGGCCTTGTAGCCCTTCGGGAATTTTTCCTTGATCACCGCTTCATCCTGCAGGGACGGAACGATGATGACGTCGTCGCCGTCTTCCCAGTTGACCGGCGTGGCCACGCTGTGGCTGTCGGTGAGCTGCAGCGAATCGATGACGCGCAGGATTTCATTGAAGTTGCGGCCCGTGCTGGCGGGATACGTGATGGTCAGGCGGACCTTCTTGTTCGGATCGATGATGAACACCGAGCGCACGGTCGCCGTGGCGCTGGCATTCGGGTGGATCATGTCGTAAAGCTCGGAAACCTTGCGGTCCTTGTCGGCGATGATCGGGAAGTTGACCGTCGTCGATTGCGTGTCGTTGATGTCTTCGATCCACTTGGCGTGCGAATCGGCGCCATCGACCGACAGGGCCAGGACCTTCACGTTGCGCTTGGCAAACTCGTCGGCCAGCTTGGCCGTGTAGCCCAGCTCGGTCGTGCAAACCGGCGTGAAATCGGCCGGATGCGAGAACAGCACACCCCAGCTGTTGCCCAGGTACTCGTGGAAGCGGATCTTGCCAGCCGAGGATTCCTGCTCGAAATCAGGGGCGACGTCGCCCAGACGTAGTTGACTCATGGTGTCTCCTGTACGGGATTCAGTTGAAGGGACCGGCTGGCGGCCCGGCTTGGGCCGCAGCGCGGATTAGCGTTTCGTGGCGGAGGTTGCCGTGTGACGTTACCGCGTGTGAAACGATTCTTCCATCAAACCTTTAGGCGAGGAAATACGCAAGTCATATAACCTTATGCAATATTCGCAGCGGCTACACCATAGAGCGCAAGCTGCCGGACGCCTGGCTCAGCTCAGGTGATACGCCAGCGAAACGATGATCGGTCCCAGCACCGGCAGCAGCACGTTGGCAATGGCATACGTCACCGTGTAGCCCAGCAGCGGCACCGAGCTGCCGCTGGCCGTCAGGATGGCGCTGATGGCCGGTGTGCTGACATGCTGCCCGGCAATGGCGCCCACCAGCAGCGGCCCCTCGATCTTCAGCAGCTTGTGCCCCACCCACAGCGACAGGCACGCGGGCCCCAGCGACACCAGCAGTCCGATCAGCGGCAGCACCGCCCCGTGCTCGCGGATCAGCGACAGCGCATCCGGCCCGGCCGACAAGCCCACGCACGCCACGAAGATCGCCAGGCCCAGATCCTTGAGCAATTGCACAGCATGGGCCGGCATGTGCCCGATCGAGGGCCGCTTGGCATTGATCCAGCCGCACACCAGGCCGCTTACCAGCGCCCCGCCCCCGCTGCCCAGCGAGACCGGAATCCCCCACAGTCTTGCGCCCAGGCTGCCGATCATCAGCCCGGCCAGAATGCCAAAGGCCAGAAAGACCAGGTCCGTCACGCCGCTGCGGCGCAGTTCGGAACCCAGCGCCGCGCCCGCCTCGGAAAGCTCGGGCTGCGCGCCCACCAGCGTGACCAGATCGCCAAATTGCACCACCGTCGCGGGCGTTATGGGCAGCACATGGCCCGAGCGCGAGATGGATTGCAGGAACACGCCTCGCGCGCGCCGGGCGTTGGGCCGCAGGGCCAGTTCGCCCACCGTGTGGCCGTTCACGGTCTTCTTGCTGACGATGACCTGCAGCTCGCTCAACTGCAGGTCGTCCGCGTGCGCCTCGGGCAACTGGATCTCCGGGCCGATCACCGACCCGGCCCGGAGCGCAAAGCGGCGCTGTCCCAGCACCACCACGATGTCGCCGGTCGCAAGCACGTAGTCGGGCGTGGCGTCGACGGCCTCGCCGTTGCGCAGGACGCGGCTGATCACGGTGCGCCCGCCCAGTTGGGCCTCCACGTCGCCCACCCGCTTGCCATCGACGTCCTTGACCACGTGGGCGCGTCCCACCAGGCGCGGCAGCGTCGGCAGGCTGGCCTCGTCGTCGTCGCCGGGCGTCGCGCCCAGCTTGGCCTCCAGCGCCTTGGACGCCTCGCGCAGGTTGATGCGCAGCAGCGCGGGCGCCACCTGGCTGGTGAAGAACACGATGCTGATGAGACCGACCAGATAGGTCAACGTGTAGGCCGTGGCGATGTTGGCCTCCATGCGCTGCACTTCGGCGTCGGGCAGTCCCAGGTGCTTGAGCGCCTCGGCGGCGGTGCCCACCACCGCCGATTCGGTGGCCGCGCCCGCGGCCAGGCCCGCTGCGGTCCCGGCATCCAGTCCGAACAGCGGCACGGCCGCCAGCACGATCGTCAGCACCAGCAACGCCTCGATCAGCGGCAGGACAACGTATCGCAGGCTGGACCGGTTGAGATTCGCGAAGAACTGCGGGCCACCGGAGTAGCCCATCGCAAAGATGAACAGGGCAAACGCGACCTCCTTCAGGTCGCCGCGCATCTGGCAGCCCGTCTGGCCGATCAGCAGGGCGACGATGAGCGTGCCGCACACGCCGCCAAGCTGAATCGGCCCGACCTTCAGCTTGCCGATCAGGTATCCCAGACCCACCGTGACGAACAGCACCGCGATGGGAACGCTATTGAAAAACCCGACCGAACACGTCATGAGTCCACGCCGCCCCGTTGTTGCCTACGCTGTTGTTGCCTACGCTGCAATTTCCTGCGTTGCGGTTGACCGCGCTGCAGTTGCCTGCCTCACGGTTGCCCGCAGCACGGAGTCCTACTTCGCGGTCGCCTGCTTGGCCGACTTGGCCGCCGTGTCCGCCTTCTTCACCGCCTTTTTCACGGCCTTCTTGGCGGCGGTCTTGCCTGGCGTCTTGCCGGCCGCCGCGCCCTTCTTGCCGGCCGCCGCCTTGACCGTCTGACCCTTGCCGGCAGTCGGACCCGAACGCACCAGCTCGCCCGCCTTCCAGGCCTCGACGTACTCGGTCGCGGCTTCGACCATGTACTTGCCGATCTTGGCGTAGTCCGCGTCATCCAGATTGGCCAGCGATACGCGGATGGACCACGGCGGACCGCCGAAGCCGCCGCCATCCATCAGCACCACGCCCGATTTCTCCGCCAGACGGAACAGGAAATCCACCGGTTCGTAATTGCTGGTCATGTACTTGCAGAAGGCGTCGCCATACGTGATCTTGGCCCACACCATGAAGTCCAGCTCCACGTAGTACCAGCCGCGCATCGGATCCTCGGGCGGCATGGGAATGCCCAGGCCGCGCCACAGGGCATCGCGCCGGCCCCGCACGATTTCCATCGTCAGATGCTTGTAGGAATCTTTCAGGTCCAGCAGGTGCGACAACGCGAAGAAGCCCATCTGAACCTGCTGCGGCAGGGACAATCCCGCGGTGTGGTTCAACGCCACATTGCGGCTGTCGGCAACCATGCGGTCGATGAACTTGAGCTTCTCCGGTTCCATCGTCATGGCGCCGTAGCGCTTGTTCAGGCGCTTTTTCCAGGACGCGGGCAGCTCGGCGATGCGCCGGTCCATCGTGTTGTTCTCGTGCGTGGCAATAACGCCCAGGCGCCAGCCCGTGCAACCGAAGTTTTTCGAGAACGAATACACGCAGATCGTGTTCTGCGGCACTTCGGCCATCAGCGACCGGAAATTCGGCACGAAGGTCCCGTACACGTCGTCCGTCACCAGCACCAGATCCGGATTCTTCCGGATGAGCTTCACGATCTGCTTCATTTCGACGGGGCTGAACGCCACCGACGGCGGATTGCTCGGATTCACCGTGACCGCCAGCTTGATCTTGGGATCTTCCAGCTTGGCGATCTCCGAGGCCGGATAGTGCCAATCGTGCGTGCCATCGGCGCGCAAGCTGTCGGCGTTGATGCCAACGATCTTGAACTGGAAGCGCTCTAGATGCGCAATCTCGATATACGGCGTGAAAGTCGGCAGGAAAAGCGCGATCGTGTCGCCCTGCTTGAGCAGGCCGTTCTGCATCAGCGAATCGAAGATGTAGCACATCGCCGCCGTGCCCCCTTCGACCGGGAACAGATCGAACTTGCCCTTGGGCGGACGGCCGTCGCACATTTCCTTGATCAGGTAGTCATGCACGATCTGTTCAAGGTGCACCAGCGCGCGCGGCGGGACGGGATAGTTGTCGCCAATGATGCTGTCGGTCAGCTCGTGGATCCATTCGTCAGGATCGAATCCCTTGACCTTCACACCGTACTCCAGCACGCCGGCAAGAAAGTCGTAGCCTTCTTCGCCCTTGTGCTTGGACAGGAATTTACGCAGCCGGTCGGCGCAGCCCTTCTTGGGCGGCATGCCCGCCAGAATGACGTCGTCGCGCACCCGGCGCGCCTCCTTCATTGCGAACCGGCCCAGCAGGAAGAACGCATCGCGCGGTTCGGTGGCAATCCAGTTGGGATTGCCGCGGCCCGCGTTCAGCATGGTCAGCGCGGACGTCTGCTGATTATCCTTGGCCAGGGTGATCAGGTAGTCCTTCAGTTCGAACGGCGAAAGCTGCTCAAGGTCGCGCTGGCGCGAACGCGTGGTCTTTAAGGCCGAGGCCAGGCTGGCGGTGACGGGCGCAGTGGAAGCCATTTGTGTACTCCTGGTGTGCGTGATGACAGGCGCCATGAAGACGGGCGCCGTGATGAATGCCGCGCTTCTCTGTAGCACCCGCAAGCCGAGGCTTGCGGGCAGTCCTGCTAAGCCATGAGCATGACGATGACAATGCCCCAGATGATGAGCAGGGTATTGCCGATGGCGTAAGGCACCGTGTAGCCAAGCGCCGGGACCTGGCTCTTTGCCGTCTCGGTGATCTGGCCGATCGCCGCGGTGGTGGTCCGCGCCCCCGCGCACACTCCCAGCGAAATGGCGGGGTGGAACTTGAAGACGTAGCGCGCGATGAGCACGCCCAGGATCATCGGGATGCTGGTGGCGATGACGCCCGCGATGAAGAGCTTGGCCCCCAACTGCTGGAAGCCCTGCACGAAGCCCGGTCCCGACACAATGCCCACCACCGCGACGAATGCGGTCAGGCCCACCGATGTAAGGAACCAGTGCACTGGCTCGGGCACGCGACCGAAGGTCGGATGCACGGACCGCAGGTATCCGAAGATCAGCCCGGAGATCAGCGCGCCGCCGGACGTCGACAGCGTGATCGGAATGCCGCCCACCGTCAGCACCAGCGTGCCGAACAGGCCGCCCAGCAGAATGCCGAAGCCCACGAACACCATGTCGGTCTGGTTGGTGGCGCGATCCACATAGCCCAGCTTGCTGACCACGCGTTCGACGTCGCGCGTCGCGCCGAGGATGAAGAGGCGGTCGCCGCGGTCCAGTTTCAGGCCCCAGTTGACCGGCATCTCGTGCCCGCCCCGCACGACCTTGCGCAGGAACACGCCGCGGCCCAGTTGGCGCACGGTCTCGTTCTCGGCAAGCTCCTTGAGCGTCTTGCCAGCCACGTTCTTGTTGGTCAGCACGACCTCGACAATCTCCGCCGGCAGGTTGATGGCGTCGCGATCCTCGACCTCGGTGCCGATCAGGCCCGCCGCCTGCAGCACCAGCGCGTCATGGCGGCCCGTCACACCCAGCACGTCGCCGGCCTGCAGCGTGGTGCTGGAGTCGGCATCGATGATCTGGTCGCCGCGGCGGATGCGCTCGACAAACACTCGGGCGTCCACGAACTTCGCTTCCAGTTCGCCCACCGTCTTGCCGACGTATTCCGCATGGTCCAGCCGGTAGGCCCGCGCGGTGAACTTGCGGTAGCCCGACAGTTCCATCGAATCGGCCCCGCCGGACATCTTGGCCTCGTACTCCTTGCATTCCTTCACGATGTCCACGCGCATCAGCTTGGGACCAAGGGAAGCAAGCAGCCAGGCGCTGCCGACCGTGCCGAAGATGTAGCAGACCGCGTAGGCCACGGGAATGTTGTCGATCCACTGCTTCTTGGTCGCCGCGTCGACGGACAGGCCGTTGATCGTGTCGGTCGCCACGCCCATGACCGCCGATATCGTCTGCGCGCCGGACAGCAGCCCCGCGCCGGTGCCGGCATCAAAGCCGAATCCGATGGCGGTCACCCAGGTGACCAGCAGGCAGAGCACGCAGATGATGACGGCAAATATGACCTGAGGCAGGCCATCGCTTTTCATGCCGCGGAAGAATTGCGGTCCGACGCCGTAGCCAAGACCGAAAAGAAATAGCAGGAAGAACACCTGCTTCAGAATGGGAGCAATCGAGATGTTGAGCTGGCCGACCAGCACGCCCACCAGCAATGTCCCGGTCACTGCGCCCAGATTGAATCCGAAGATTTTCTTGGCCCCGATCCAATATCCCAGGCCCAGGGTCAAGAAAATCGCCAGCTCCGGGAACTTACGTAGCGTGTCAAAGAACCATTCCATCACGAATCTCCTTCGTTCTGTACAGGTCAAGCACAATCGCAAACAGTGAGTAGCGCGCGAGGTACGTTATCAGAGTCTTTACGAAAATAAAACAATTTCGATTATCTTGGGCACGCGAGTTGCGCGGCGCCCAAAAAAAAACCGCGGGCGCCTGGCCCGCGGTTTTGATTGCAACGGCTGTAATTTACAGCGCGTTCGTCAGCTCGGGAACGACGGTGAACAGATCGCCCACCAGACCGTAATCGGCAACGCCGAAAATCGGCGCCTCGGCGTCCTTGTTGATCGCAACGATGACCTTCGAATCCTTCATGCCGGCCAGATGCTGGATGGCGCCCGAGATACCGACGGCCACGTACAACTGCGGCGCGACGATCTTGCCGGTCTGGCCAACCTGCCAGTCGTTCGGCGCGTAGCCGGCGTCCACGGCGGCACGCGAAGCGCCCAACGCGGCGCCCAGCTTGTCGGCCAGCGGATCCAGGATCTTGAAGTTTTCGGCGCTGCCCAGACCGCGGCCGCCCGAGACCACGACGCGCGCGCCGGCCAGTTCGGGACGGTCGCTCTTGGCGACTTCGCGGCCCACAAACGTGGACAGGCCAGAATCGGCCACGGCAGCGGCGTCTTCGACCGAGGCGGAACCGCCTTGGGCGGCAACGGCGTCAAAGCCGGTCGTGCGCACGGTGATGACCTTGACGGCGTCGGCCGATTGCACGGTGGCAATGGCGTTGCCGGCGTAGATCGGGCGTTGGAACGTGTCGGCGGATTCGACACCGATGATGTCGGAGATCTGCGCCACGTCCAGCTTGGCCGCGACGCGCGGCGCCACGTTTTTGCCCGACGCGGTGGCCGGGAACAGGATGTGGCTGTAGTTCGAGGCCACGGCCAGGACCTGTGCAGCGACGTTCTCGGCCAGGCCGTCGGCCAGATGCGGTGCATCGGCCAGCAGCACCTTTGCCACGCCGGCGGCTTGGGCAGCCTGGTCGGCCACGGCGCGCGCGTTGGCGCCGGCGACCAGCACGTGCACGTCGCCTCCGATCTTGGCGGCGGCGGCGATGGCGTTCAGGGTTGCGCCTTTGAGTTGGGCGTTATCGTGTTCGGCAATAACCAGCGTCGTCATGATCAGACCACCTTCGCTTCGTTCTTGAGTTTGTCCACCAGCGCCGCGACATCGGCAACCTTGATGCCGGCCTTGCGGGCGGGCGGCTCGCTGACCTTCAGCGTCTTCAGGCGGGGCGCGGGATCAACGCCCAGGTCTTGCGGCGTGACGGTGTCCAACTGCTTTTTCTTGGCCTTCATGATGTTCGGCAGCGTGACGTAGCGCGGCTCGTTCAGGCGCAGGTCGGTGGTCACGATGGCGGGCAGCTTGAGCGACAGGGTTTCCAGACCGCCGTCGACTTCGCGCGTCACGGTGACCTTGCCGTCGGCCAGTTCGACCTTGCTGGCGAACGTGGCTTGCGGCCAGTCCAGCAGCGCGGCGAGCATCTGGCCGGTTTGATTGGCGTCGTCGTCGATGGCCTGCTTGCCCAGGATCACGAGCTGGGGCTGTTCCTTGTCGACCAGCGCCTTGAGCAGCTTGGCGACGGCCAGCGGTTGCAGTTCGGCATCGGTCTGGACCAGCACGCCGCGATCGGCGCCGATGGCCATGGCGGTGCGCAGGGTCTCCTGGCATTGCGCAACGCCGCAAGAAACCGCCACGACTTCAGCGACCGCGCCCTTTTCCTTCAGGCGGGTGGCTTCTTCGACGGCGATTTCGTCAAAGGGGTTCATGGACATCTTCACATTGGCGATATCCACGCCGGTCTGATCAGACTTGACGCGCACCTTGACGTTGTAGTCAACGACGCGCTTGACAGGTACCAACACCTTCATCCCGCTGCCTCCAATTGGAAAATAATGACCCGGCTTTGCGCCGGGATCGCATTGCACAATTTTTTCCTGATTCTACAGCTTCGCCAGCGCCCGTATGTGCGCGACCACGCTGCGGCCCAGGGCCGACAAGTTGTAACCGCCTTCGAGCGTGCTCACGATCCGGCCCTGACAATGGCGGTCAGCCACCCCAACGAGCTGCTCGGTGATCCAGGCGTAGTCCGATTCGACCAGTCCCATCTGCCCCATGTCGTCCTCGCGGTGGGCGTCAAAGCCCGCCGACACGAGGATCAGTTCCGGGCGGTGCGCCTCCAGCCGCGGCAACCAGGTGTCCGTCACGATGGATTTGACCGCGGCGCCCGCGGTATAGGCGGGGACGGGCACGTTCAGCATGTTGGCGGCCGGGTGATCCGCGCCGCTGTTCGGAAAGAACGGATGCTGAAAAAAGCTGCACATCAGCACCCGATCGTCGCCAGCGAAGACGTCTTCGGTGCCGTTGCCGTGATGCACATCGAAATCGACGATCGCCACACGCGTCAGACCATGAAAATCCATGGCGTGCTGCGCCGCGATGGCGACGTTATTCAAGAAGCAGAACCCCATCGCCTGCGAACGGCAGGCGTGATGGCCCGGTGGACGCACGGCGCAAAAGGCCGTGCGCGCCTCGCCGCCCAGCACGGCGTCGACAGCAGCCACGCCCGCGCCCGCCGCATGCAGCGCGGCCTCGTAGGTGTGCGGGTTCATGAGAGTGTCCGGATCGATAGGGTAATACCCTAGGTCCGGCGTATGTTTCTGCAAACTGTCCAGGTACTGGACAGTGTGCACGCGCAAGAGGTCGTGGCGCGACGCCTGCGGCGCCTGCCGGTCATTCAGATAGGGCATCAATCCGCTTGCGAGCAACTGATCGGAGATGGCGTCCAGCCTCTGGGGGCTTTCCGGATGCCAACTTCCCATTTCATGCAAGCGGCATGCCGGGTGGGTAAGATACATGGTCTCCATAAGGAAGATTATGTTCATCTGTCGGCGAATACTGCAACTCGGCGCGCTTTCCGCCCTGCTGGCGGGGTGCTCCACCACCACTCCCACCGCAGCACCCTCCTCCACCCTTGCTCCCCAAACCGCCCAGGCTTCAGGGACCGCACCCATCCGCATCGGGCCCAGCACGCCGACGCTCGGCCCCGAACTCGCGGACGACGCACCCGCCACGTTGACCCCGTCGGGCGCGCTGCGCCCCGAGGTCCGCACTTTCGTGGAAAACCTGGCCGCCGAACGGCAACTGCCGCTGGCGCCGATGGTGTCCGCCCTTGAAAGCTCACGCTACAACGCCACGGTGGCGCGGCTGATTGCCCCCTCCCCGCCGGGCAAGAAGGTCTGGCGCAGCTGGCTGACCTACCGGTCGCGCTTCGTCGAGCCCAAGCGCATCGCCTGGGGCGTCGAGTTCTACAACGAAAACCGCGACCTCCTGAACCAGGCCGCGCAACGGTTCGGCGTGCCCGCGCCCATCATTGCCTCCATCATCGGCGTCGAAACGCTGTATGGCCGCAACATGGGCAACTTCCGCGTCCTGGACGCGCTGGCCACGCTGGCCTTTGACTACCCCGATCCCGCCAAGCCCGAACGCGCCACCATGTTCCGCACCCAGCTGGCGGACTTCCTGACGCTGGTCATGAACGACAAGCTTGAGCTGGAAACGCAGGGCTCCTATGCCGGCGCCATCGGCATGCCGCAGTTCATGCCGACCAGCGTGATGCACTACGCCGTGGACGGCGACGGCAATGGCCATATCGACCTGACCAACAACACCCAAGACGCAATCATGTCCGTGGGCAGCTTCCTGGCGCAGCACGGCTGGCAGCGTGGCCTGCCGGTGTTCGCGCCGGTGGTGCTGCCCGCCGATCCCACCGCCCTGGTGGACGGCGGCCTGGAGCCCAAGCAAAGCTGGACGACGCTATCGGCGGCGGGCTCGCGGCTCAAGCCCGGCGCGACCGGCGACGGCTGGAGCAGCCAGCCGCTGGGCGTGGTGGATCTGGTCGAGGAAATGCGCGGCACGGCGCAGTATCGCGTGGGCACGCCCAACTTCTTTGCGCTGACCAAGTACAACCGCAGCTATTTCTATGCCACATCGGTGGCTGATCTGGCCACGGAGATCGAGGCCCGCGTGGCGCGCTGAGCGCCATCCTGCGGACACCCTGGCGCCGAAAAGCAAACGCCCTGGCGGGTTCAACCGCCAGGGCGTTTTTCATTGGGGTGCAGCATCGGTCGGAGCGGCCGGGCCACGCCGCTTTTCAGCGCGGCTTTTCAGCCCCGCTTTTCAGCCTCGCGTATCAGTTGAAAACGCCGGTCGACAGGTAGCGATCGCCGCGGTCGCACACGATGAACACGATGGTCGCATCGTTGACGCGCTCGGCAACCCGCAGAGCCGCAACCAGTGCGCCGGCGGACGAGATCCCGCCGAAGATGCCTTCCTCGGCGGCCAGCCGCCGTGCCATGACTTCGGCCTCGGTCTGCTGGATGGATTCGTAGGCGTCCACGCGGCTGCGATCAAAGATCTTGGGCAGGTATGCCTCGGGCCACTTGCGGATGCCAGGAATCTGCGAGCCTTCGGCCGGCTGCGCGCCCACCACCTGCACGGCGGGGTTTCGGGACTTGAGATAGGTCGACACGCCCATGATCGTGCCCGTGGTGCCCATCGCGCTGACGAAGTGCGTGATGCGTCCTTCCGTCTGATTCCAGAGTTCCGGGCCCGTGGTTTCAATGTGCGCGCGCGGATTGTCCGGGTTGGCGAACTGGTCCAGCACCACGCCACGGCCGTCGGCCTGCATCTCGGTGGCGAGGTCGCGGGCGTATTCCATGCCGCCCTTGTCGGCCGGCGTCAGGATCAGTTCCGCGCCATAGGCCGCCATGGCTGCACGCCGTTCCACGGACAGGTTATCCGGCATGATCAGAATCATGCGGTAGCCCTTCATGGCGGCCGCCATGGCCAGCGCGATGCCGGTGTTGCCGCTGGTGGCCTCAATGAGGGTGTCGCCCGGCTTGATGTCGCCGCGCTCTTCCGCGCGCTGGATCATCGACAAGGCCGGGCGATCCTTTACGGATCCCGCCGGGTTGTTGCCTTCCAGCTTGGCCAGGATGACATTGCCGCGCGCGTCGCCCGCCGCCCCAGGAATGCGCTGCAGGCGCACCAGGGGCGTGTTGCCGACGGTCTGCTCGATAGTGGGGTAGGTAGTAGTCATGCGGTCGATCATAACTCCGCCCGGCGCCGCGCGGCCCCAAAGGCCGCGCACGCGCCATGGGCTCCCTGGTGGCGGGCTCAGGGCTTGGCACGCGCGGGCGCCGTGGTCCCGGTGGACGGCCGGGCCGAATTGGCCGTAGGCGCCTTGCCCGGCGCCGGCCGGCCCGCCGCTGCCGCACCTGCCCCTCCTGCGGCTGCCGGGGGCCTGGTCGCTGTGCCCGCAGCACCCGCCGCACCGATGGTCAGCCCCGCCGCCTGCAACGCCTGGGCCTTTTTCTGGCCGATGCCGCGCACGCGCTCGGTCAGATCGTCGAGCGATTCAAAACCGCCGCCGCGCTCGCGTTCGCGCACGATGATTTCGGCGGTGCGCGGGCCGATGCCTCGCACGCCTTCAAGCTGGGCCGCGGTGGCCTGGTTGATGTCCACCGCGTGGGCGGGCGGCGCGGCCACGCCCAGGCCGGCGGACAGCAGCAAGGCGCCAAGCGCCCGCCGCAGAACACGGTGGCGCTTGCGCTGGCATGCAGGCACGGCGGCCGGACGCGCGCGGCGCCATGGCGCCGACGGCAGGTTGCGGGCAACGGTGGAGTGGACGAAGGGGTTCATGCGGCTCTCCTGACGGTTCCGGACGCGACGGTTGCCGCGCCCTGTTCCCATCATCGGTGCCGGTGCCACCCTGTGCCCGGCCGGTGAACCAAAACATCCACCCCGGCAACTACGTGGCCGCCCACGCGGTCAAAAAAAACCACCGCATTGCGGTGGTTTTCGTGGTCGCGTTGCCCGCGGGACGGGTTACTTCCGGGCGCGCCAGTAGCGCACGTATTCGGCCACGCCCGTCTGCACGTCGCGCATCGGCGCGGCAAAACCGGCTGCCCGAAGCTGCGTGACGTCGGCCTGCGTGTAGCTCTGGTAACGGCCCTTGAGGTCGTCCGGGAACGGGATGTAGCGGATCAGGCCCAGCTCGGCCAACTGGGCCAGCGTCAGCTCGGCCTCACCGCGTTCGGCGCGCAGCGTGTTCACCACGGCCGCCGCCACGTCGTTGAAGGGCTGCGCCTTGCCCGTGCCGCAATTGAAAATGCCGGATTGCTCGGGGTGATCCAGGAAATGCAGATTCACCGCCACCACGTCCTCGACCGAGATGAAGTCGCGGCTCTGGCCGCCATCCACGTAGCCGTCCCAGCCCGCAAAGAGGCGCACGTGCCCGTGCTCCAGGAACTGGTTCATGTTGTGGAAGGCCACCGAGGCCATGCGGCCCTTGTGCTGCTCGTGCGGGCCGTACACATTGAAATACCGCAGGCCGACGACCTGCGCCGTCAGGCTGTCCATGCGCTTGCGCAGCACCTGGTCGAACAGCAGCTTGGAATAGCCGTAGACGTTCAGCGGACCTTCGTTGTCGGGATGCTCGACGTAGGTCGTCGAGCCGCCGTACACAGCCGCGGAGGACGCATACAGGAACGGCACGCGGCGCGCCTGGCAGAACTCGAAGAGTTCCAGCGTGACGCGATAGTTGTTGTCCAGCATGAAGCGGCCGTTGCGCTCAGTCGTGTCCGAGCACGCGCCCTGATGCAGCACCGCGCGGATTTCGGGCAGGCTGCCGTCCGCGACGCGGCGGCGGAAGTCGTCCTTGTCCATGTAGTCGGCGATCTTGCAGTCGACCAGATTGACGAATTTGTCGCCCTCGGTCAGGTCATCGACGGCAATGATGTCTTCGATGCCGCGGCGGTTGAGCCCGCGAACCAGGTTGCTGCCAATGAAGCCAGCGGCTCCGGTAACGACGATCATGAGGATTCTCCTGCCAATTCCGCGGCGGTAACGACGGACGTGCCCAGCTTGCCCACGGCAATGCCGCCGGCCTTGTTGGCCCAGCCCATGGCCTCGGCCCACGGCAGGCCGATGGCGCGCGTGACCGCCAGCGTGGCCAGCACGGTGTCGCCCGCGCCGGACACGTCGAACACTTCGTGCGCCTGCGCGTCGGTGTGGTCGCGTCCCGCATCGGAAAACAAAGTCATGCCCTGCTCGGACCGCGTCACGAGCAAGGCTTCCAGGTCCAGATCGGCGCGCAGACGCTGCGCGCGATCGGTCAATTCGGCTTCGGACGTCCAGCGGCCAACCGCCTGCTGCATCTCCGAGCGATTGGGCGTGACCAGCGTCGCGCCGCGATAGCGCGAATAGTCGTCGCCCTTGGGGTCCACCAGCACCGGGATGCCCGCATTGCGCGCCAGTGCAATCAGCGACTCGACCCGCGTCAGTACGCCTTTGGCGTAGTCCGACAGGACGACGATGTCGTGGTTGGCCATGTGGCGCGCCAGGGCCGCGTCCACGGCGTCCAGCGACGCCTGCGAGGGATGCTGTTCGAAATCCACGCGCAGCAGCTGCTGCTGGCGGCCCAGCACGCGCATCTTCAGCGTGGTGTGCAGTTCGTTGTCGGCAATCAGGTCGCCCTGGATGCCGGCCTCGGTGGCCAGGCGCCGGACGCTGTCGCCGGCTTCGTCCTGGCCCAGCACGCCGACCAGCGTCACATGCCCGCCCAGGGCCGCGACGTTGCGCGCCACGTTGGCGGCGCCGCCCAGGCGGTCTTCGCGCCGTGCGACCCGCACGACCGGCACCGGCGCCTCGGGCGAGATGCGTTCGACTTCGCCGAACCAGTAGCGGTCCAGCATGACGTCGCCAACCACGAGCACGCGGCTACGCGAAATGGCTTCGGCGGGAAAAGAGTTCATTCAAGTTCTTCCAGACGGCGCGGCGCATAGGTTTCCCAGGCGTTGCAGCCGGGGCATTGCCAGTAAAAGCGACGCGCTTGAAAACCGCAATTGCGGCAAGCGTAGCGATCGAGCCGTTGCGTATGCTTGTGAATCAGGCTGCGCAGCAGCGTCAGGTCGGCGCCCGGCACCGGACCGTGATCGCCATCGCTGTCGCCGTTGGCGAGCTCGGCCTCCAGCAGGCGATCCAGGCCCAGCAGCGAAGGATGGCTGCGCAGCGCGCCGCGGGCAAAGGCCCAAGCGGTGGCGGCGCCCTGCTGCACGCGCAATTCCCGGAACACCACATTGAAGAGGTCCAGGGACGCATGGCGGCCGTACTGCTTTTGCAGGAATTCCAGGCCCGCGGCCGCCTGATTGGCGTTGCGGTAGTTCGCCAGCAACTGCTCGCCCACCAGCCCGGCGTATTCGGACGCGTCGGTCATGACCGATTCCAGATACAGCCGTTCGCGCTTCGGATCCTGCTCGATCAGCGCCAGGCGCGCGCGCAGCATGGCGGTGCGCACCTTGGCGCCCTTGCTCGAGGCGGCCTCGGTGGTGGACAGCGCGTGGTCCGCCGCGTCCAGCGCCTTGTGCGCGGCCTCGACGTCGGCGGGCTTGGCCGCGAGCGCGGTCTGCGCCTGTTCGCAGTAGTAATGCACGATTTGCGGGACGGGCTCGTCGATCAGACCCTGCAGGGTCTTGACGGCCTCGATCGCACGCGGCCAATCGTGTTCGGATTCATAAATGCGGATCAGCGAGCGCAGCGCAGGCAAGGCGTAGCGCGTGTCCTTGAGCTGTTCGAAACCGCTTTCGGCGCGGTCCAGCATCCCTGCCTTCAGGAAGTCCTGCGCCAGCTCGTGCTGCGCGTGCTCGCGTTCGGCCTGCGGCAGGTCGGAACGATTCAGCAGGCTCTGGTGCACGCGGATGGCGCGCTCCATTTCGCCGCGGCGGCGAAAGAGGCTGCCCAAGGCAAAGTGCAGCTCCGTGGTTTCCGGGTCCAGCTTGGCGACTTCGACGAACGCATCGATGGCGCGGTCAGGCTCTTCATTGAGCAGGAAGTTCAGTCCGCGGAAATACGAGTCTGGCAGGCTGCGGGTTTCGCGCAGCATCTGCCGGATATCGAAACGCGCGGCCAGCCAGCCCAGCGCGAACAGCACCGGGACGAATATCAACCACCAAGGTTCAAAATCCACTATTCGGACTCACGCGGTAATCGGTGCAAAAAAAGGCGGTGCAAAAAAAGGCGGCGCAAAAAAGGCGTCGCGATGTCACAGCGGCGACATCGGAGCGACGGCTTCGGGCGGCACGACAGGCGTGGTGCCGTTGGCGGCGGCCTGGATGCGATCCAGTTCGCGGCGCAGGCGGATGGCCTCGCGGCGGCGGCGCAGCGCGGCGGGCACGGTCAGCAGCAGCCCGAACAGCGCGCCAAGCACGAACACGACCAGCATGACGACGATCAGCGGGACATCCTGGACGACGTAGTCCGCGTAGAACTTCACGGCGACGGGGTCGGTGTTCTTCAAGGCGAACATCAACACCGCAACAAAGACGAGCAATCGCAGGGCCCAGACGAGATAGCGCATGGCGCATGCTCCAGATGATTCGAGACCGTCAATTGTAAGCGACGTCTTCATGACGAGAGAAAAAAAAGCCCCAAGGCGGAGCACGGCACGCCCTTGCCAGCGCCAGGCGTATGCATGAACCGGCGCCACAAAAACAAAGCCCCTTGATTTCTCAAGGGGCTTCGTTCGCGGTCCGATCTGCCCGAAGGCAGCCCTGCCTGGCCGACGCGTCAGTGCATGGCGTGCAAACCTGCCATGGAAGACGGCATCGACTCGCTCGATCCAGAGGATTGAGCGTCCTCGTCATTGCCGCCGACCAGGTCAACCCGTTCACGCAATTCCTTGCCCGCCTTGAAGTGCGGCACCTGTTTGCCAGGCACCAGCACCTGCTCGCCGGATTTGGGATTGCGACCGACACGGGGTGACCGTTGCGACAACGAGAAGCTGCCAAAACCGCGGATCTCGATGCGCTGACCCGAGGCCAGGGCCTGGGTCATTGCATCCAGTACGGTCTTGACCGCGTAATCGGTGTCGCGGGCGGCCAGCTGAGGATAGCGGGCCGCCAAGGCGGCGATCAGCTCCGACTTGGTCACGAATTAACCGTCGTTGCGCTGTTGGTCCAGCTTGGCCTTCAGCAGCGCGCCGAGGTTGGTGGTGCCGGACGAAGCGCTGGCATCAGACATGCGCTGGATCGTGTCGGCGGTTTCGGCGTTGTCACGGGCCTTGATCGACAGCTGGATCGAACGCGTCTTGCGGTCGATGTTGACGATCATGGCTTCGATGTTTTCGCCGGCGTTCAGCACGGTGGTGGCATCTTCGACGCGGCCCGAGGAGATCTCGGAAGCGCGCAGGTAGCCTTCGACGTCCACGGACAGCGTCACGACGGCGCCCTTGGCTTCGACGGACTTGATGGTGCCCGGAACAACGGCGCCCTTGTCAAACGTGGCGACGAAGTTGTTGAAGGGGTCGCCTTCCAGCTGCTTGATGCCCAGCGAGATGCGTTCCTTGTCGGTGTCGATGCCCAGAACCACGGCTTCGATTTCGTCACCCTTCTTGAAGTTGCGCACGGCTTCTTCACCAGCTTCGGCCCACGACAGGTCGGACAGGTGAACCAGGCCGTCGATGCCGCCGGGCAGGCCGACGAACACGCCGAAGTCGGTGATCGACTTGATGGCGCCGCGGACCTTGTCACCACGCTTGAAGTTCGTGGCGAACTCTTCCCACGGGTTCTGGCGGCATTGCTTCATGCCCAGCGAAATACGGCGACGGTCTTCGTCGATTTCCAGGACCATGACTTCGACTTCTTCGCCCAGGGTCACAACCTTGCGTGGGTCGACGTTCTTGTTGGTCCAGTCCATTTCGGACACGTGGACCAGGCCTTCGATGCCGGCTTCGACTTCAACGAACGCGCCGTAGTCGGTCAGGTTCGTGACCTTGCCGAACAGGCGGGTGCCTTGCGGGTAGCGGCGAGCCAGGCCCACCCACGGATCTTCGCCAAGCTGCTTGACGCCCAGGGAGACGCGGCTCTTTTCCTGGTCGAACTTGAGAACCTTGGCTTCGACTTCCTGACCCACTTGCAGGACTTCGGAGGGGTGACGCACACGGCGCCAGGCCATGTCGGTGATGTGCAGCAGGCCATCGATGCCGCCCAGGTCGACGAACGCGCCGTAGTCGGTGATGTTCTTGACCACGCCCTTGACCACGGCACCTTCGTGCAGGGTTTCGAGCAGCTTTTGACGCTCTTCGCCCATGCTGGCTTCCAGCACTTGGCGACGCGACAGCACAACGTTGTTGCGCTTGCGGTCGAGCTTGATGACCTTGAATTCGAGGGTTTTGCCTTCGTACGGGGTGGTGTCCTTGACCGGACGCAGGTCCACCAGCGAACCCGGCAGGAACGCGCGGATGCCGTTGGTCATGACGGTCAGGCCGCCCTTCACCTTGCCGGTGATGGTGCCGGTAACCAGTTCGCCGTTCTCCAGGGCCTTTTCCAGTTGCAGCCAGGCCGACAGGCGCTTGGCGCGGTCACGTGACAGGATGGTGTCGCCGTAGCCGTTTTCCAGGGAATCGATGGCCACCGAGACGAAATCGCCAGGTTGCACTTCGAGCTCGCCCTGGTCGTTCAGGAACTCTTCCAGGGGGATCAGCGCTTCGGACTTCAGGCCGGCGTTGACGACGACGAAATTGTGGTCGACGCGCACGACTTCGGCGCTGATGACCTCGCCGGACTTCATGTCCTGGCTCTTGAGGCTTTGTGCGAAAAGGTCGGCGAAGCTTTCGCCGCCGGTGGCGGTAGTGGAAACGGAAGACATGGGGTTGAAATCCATTGGGCCGAAATGGCCGTTAAGAACACACCGCAGCGGATTGCCCGCCACAGTGGAGTCAAAATACCTGCCGGCTGGCTGACCCTTGCGGGGTGGCCCGTGGGGGAGTCGCCTGGCTTGAGCAGGGCCTAATCAAAAAACTGCTTAAAAAATGCCTGCAGCGTCACTGGTTGGCGTTCTGCCAGAAATCCAGTATTGCCTGCACCGTTTCTGCGATCGTCAGATTGGACGAATCCAGCACGTGTGCGTCTGCTGCGGGGGCCAGCGGCGCAGTGGCGCGCCCGGTGTCGCGCGCGTCACGCTCGCGCATATCCCGCAAAAGGTCGTCTAGATTAGCAGAAATTCCCTTTTCGATCAACTGCTTACGCCGCCTCTCCGCCCGGGCAACGACGTCGGCGACCAGGAAGACCTTCAGGGACGCGTCCGGGAACACGACGGTGCCCATGTCGCGGCCGTCCGCAACCAGGCCGGGCGGCAGCCGGAAGGCGCGCTGGCGCTCCAGCAAAGCCTGCCGAACGCCAGGGAAAGCTGCCACGCGGGACGCGAAATTGCCCACTTCCTCGCGGCGGATGTCATGACCGGCATCCGCGCCCTCGAGGTAGACATGGGGGCCGTCAAAACGCACGTCCAGCGTTTCGGCCACGCGCGCGACGGCGGGCTCGTCCTCGGCGGCCACGCCGCGGTTGATGGCGGCCAGCGCGGTCAGCCGGTACAGCGCGCCGCTGTCCAGCACCGCCCAGCCCAGCGCCTTGGCGACGCGATGGGCCACGGTGCCCTTGCCGGACGCGGTGGGGCCGTCGATCGTGATGACCGGGGCCAGGGAAGCGGAAGTTGAAGCAGTCAAAGTCATGGATGCCATGCAGCGCTAGGCCGAAACCAGGCCGGCGTAGACGTCAAAGTAACCCGGGAAGGTCTTGCTGACACAACCGGGATCGAGAATGCGGACCGCGGCCGGCCCGAATGCCGCCAGCGAAAAGCACATCGCCATGCGGTGGTCGTCCCAGGTGCCGATATGCGCATCGCGCCAGGCGCCCTGCGCCGGCGGCGTCACACGCAGCCAATCGGGGCCGGACTCGACCTGCGCGCCAAGCTTTTCCAGCTCGGTCTGCATGGCATGAATGCGGTCCGTCTCCTTGACGCGCCAGCTGCCGATGTTGCGCAGCCGGCAAGGGCCGTCGGCATACAGGGCCAGCGCCGCGGCTGTCATCGCGGCGTCGGGAATCAGGTTGAAATCGGTGTCGAAGGCGCGCAGAAGCTCGCCGTCCGCAACCTGCACGCCCGAGACTTCAATCCAGTCTGGACCATAGGTGACCTTGGCGTCCATGTCGGCCAGCGTGCTGGCGAACCCCACGTCGCCCTGGATGCTGTCGGCACCAATGCCGGTCACGCGCACGGGGCCGCCGCCAATGGCGCCCAGCGCCAGGAAATACGACGCCGTCGATGCGTCCCCTTCCACCCCGATCTGCGCCGGGCTGCGATAAGCCGCGCCAGCGTCCACGACGAAACGGCTCCAGCCATCCCGCTGCACCAGCACGCCAAAGCGCGCCATCAGGTTCAGCGTGATCTCGATGTAGGGCTTGGAAATCAGCTCGCCCGCGACCTCGATGGTGACGGGCTTGCCGCTGCGCGCGGCCTGCAGCGGCGCAGCCAGCAGCAAGGCGGTCAGGAACTGGCTGGACACCGAACCCTGCACGCGGGTCACGGCGTTTTCAGCGATGTCGCCGCGGCCGATGTGCAGCGGCGGATAGCCCGGCTGGCCGAGATAGTCGACGCGCGCGCCCAGCGCGTTCAAGGCGTCGACCAGATCGCCGATTGGGCGCTCGTGCATGCGCGGCACGCCGGACAGCCGGTAGTCGCCGCCCATGAGCGCCAGCGCCGCCGTCAACGGGCGGATCGCGGTGCCCGCATTGCCCATGAAGAGGTCGGCGCTTTCGACCGGGAAGCGGCGCACGCCCTGCACCGTGACGCGCCCTGCTTCCAGGTCGGACACCTGCACGCCCAACTGGCGCAACGCGGCCAGCATCACGCGGGTGTCATCGGAGTCCAGCAGGCCGGTGATGACCGTCGTGCCTTCGGCAATGGCCGACAGCAGCAGCACGCGGTTGGAAATGCTCTTGGATCCGGGCAAGGCCATCGTGCCTTGCGCGCGCCGCACGCGCGGCAGATCGAGGTAAGGCAAAGCGCCCATTCAGCTACTCCTTGCGCCAGCCACGGCGCGCACGCGCCGCCGTGTCCAGCAACGTCAGCAGAGCCTCGCCGTCGCCATCGGCGATGGCGCGCTCGGCACGGTCCAGCACGCCGCGCACCGCGGCCACTTCGGCCAGCATCGCGTCGCGGTTGGACAGAAAGATGTCGCGCCACATCTCGGGCGATCCGGCGGCGATACGAGTGAAGTCACGAAACCCGCTGCCCGCCAGTTCCAGCCGGGTCGCGGCGTCGGCGGCCGTGGCCACCTGTTCCATATACACCGACGACAGCAGGTGCGGTAGATGGCTGACCGACGCAAGCACGCGATCGTGCGCGGCGGCATCCATGTCGATGACGTCCGCGCCGCAGGCCTGCCACGCCCGGCGCACCAGCGCCATGGCCGCGGCGGCGTTTTCCGCCACGGGCGTAAGGATGACAGTACGTCCGCGATAGAGGCCCGCATCCGCGGCCTCCGGCCCGGTGCGCTCGGCGCCCGCAATGGGATGGCCCGGCACAAACTGGCCAATGCGATCGCCCAGCGCAGCGCGCGCCGCCTCGACCACTTCGGCCTTCGTGCTGCCGCCGTCGGTCAGCACGGCCCCCGGCGAAAGGTGCGGCCGCATCTGCGACAGCACGTTCGTCAGGCCGCCGACCGGTGTGGCCAGCATGATGAGGTCCGCCTGGGCCGCCGCAGCTTCGGCCGTCACAGCCTCGTCGATGAGGCCCAGCGCGACGGCGCGTTCGAGCGACTGCGCATTGCGCCCCACGCCCAACACCTTGCCCACCTGCCCTGCCTGCCGCAAGGCTGCCGCAAAAGAACCGCCGATCAAACCGACGCCAACCACGGCCAATACAGGAATCAGGGGGCCCGCGGCCCCCTGATCGGAAGAAGGTAACGCGTCGTTCATGCGGTCAGGATGGCGGTCAGGGCGTCGATGAATCGGGCGATTTCTTGAGGCAGTCCGATGGACACGCGCAGCCACTCCGGCAGGCCGTCGCCCGCGACGGGACGCACGATGACGCCGCGCTTGAGGAGTTCAAGATTGATGCGCGGCGCGTCGCCCACGTGCACCAGCACGAAGTTGCCGTAGCTGGGCACGTAACGCAGATTCAGCTTATCGAACGCGGCGCAGAGCTGGGCCTTGCCCGCCTTGTTGGAGGCGTAGGCTTCTTCCAGGTAGGCGGCGTCGCCCAGCGCGGCGATGGCCGCGGCCTGGGCCAGCGTGTTGACGTTGAACGGCTGGCGCACGCGGTTGAGCAGATCGGTCAGGCCAGGCTGCGCGACCGAGAAGCCCACGCGCAGGCCCGCCAGGCCGTAGGCCTTGGAGAACGTGCGCGACACGATCAGGTTGGGATACTGGCGCGCCAGCGCGGTGCTGTCGAAGCGGAATTCCGGGTCCAGGTATTCGTTGTAGGCCTCGTCCAGCACGACCGTGACGCGGTCGCCATGCGCGGCATGCACGCGTTCCAGGAAGTCGGCGATCTTGTCGCCCGGCACGAAGGTGCCGGTGGGGTTGTTCGGGTTGGCGATGAACACCAGACGCGTGTCGTCGGCGATCGCGTCGAACATGGCATCCAGGTCGTGGCCGTGGTCAACGGCCGGCACCACGATATGGCGCGCGCCGCGCGCCTGCGTGGCCAGGCGGTAAACCGCAAACGAATGCTGCGCATACACCGCCGAGGCGCCCGGTTCCAACAGCGCCAGCGCGGCGATTTCCAGGATGTCGTTCGAGCCGTTGCCCAGCGTGATCCAGTTCATCGGCACGCCGTAGCGTTCGGCAAGCGCCGCCTTCAGGTCAAAACCATTGGGGTCCGGATAGCGCGCCAGCGATTCGGCGGCGGCCAGCATGGCCGCGCGCGCCGACTTGGGCATGCCCAGGGGGTTTTCGTTGGAGGCCAGCTTGACGATGGTTGCCGGATCCAGGCCGAACTCGCGGGCCAGTTTTTCGATCGGCTTGCCAGCCTGGTACGGGGCGATGGCGCTGACGTGCGCGGGGGCAACGAGGGGCTTGGATGCTTGGGTCATGATGTGGAATTCACTGCGCCGGGTAC
This sequence comes from Achromobacter spanius, assembly GCF_002966795.1. Taxonomy (GTDB): domain Bacteria; phylum Pseudomonadota; class Gammaproteobacteria; order Burkholderiales; family Burkholderiaceae_B; genus Achromobacter; species Achromobacter spanius_D. The sequence continues at coordinate 1,653,270 of NZ_CP023270.1, read as the reverse complement.
GAGCCCAGCACTTTGAGGTAGGCAACCTGTGCCTGCAAGGCCGCCAGGGCGCGCTCGACATTCGGGTCGTTCCGATGACCCAGGACGTCTACGTAGAAATAGTATTCCCACTGGCCGGTGCGCGCGGGGCGCGACTCGAAACGCGTCATCGACACGCCATTGGCGGCCAGGGGCGCCAGCATTTCATAGACGGCGCCCGCGCGGTTCGGCACCGCCAGAATCAGGCTGGTCTTGTCCTTGCCGCTGACCAGCGGCTCGATGTTGCCGATCGCCAGGAAGCGGGTGCGGTTATGCGGGTCGTCCTGGATGCCTGCGGCGACGATCTGCAGGTTCCAGGCGGGCGCGGCCACTTCGCCGGCAATGGCGGCAATGCTTGCATCCGACGCGGCAGCGCGCGCCGCCTCGGAATTGCTGGCCGCGGCCACGCGCTCGACGTCGGGATAGTTGCGCGTCAGCCAGCCCTGGCACTGGGCCAGCGCCTGCGGGTGCGCGGAAATGGTCTTGATGCCGTCCATGCCGCCCGACTGCGACATCAGGCAATGGCGAATGACGAGCGAACGCTCGCCCAGGATCTTGACCGGGGTGTTGAGCAGCAGGTCCAGGCTGCGGTTGACGGCGCCTTCGGTGGAGTTTTCCACGGGCACCATGCCCACGTCTGCCTGGCCGGCCTCGACGGCCCGGAAGACCTCGTCGAACGAGGCGCAAGGCAGCTTCTGGACCGCATGGCCAAAATGCTCCAGCGCGGCCTGTTCCGAGAACGAGCCCTGCGGCCCCAGAAACGCGACCGTCATGCCGCGTTCCAGGCCCCGGCATGCGGAGATGATTTCGGTCCAGACCGACGCCACGCCGGCGTTGGGAAAGGGTCCGGGATTGATCTGCTGCAGACGGCGGATGACCTCAGCCTCGCGCTCGGGGCGCAGCACCGGGCCATCGGCGTGCGCGGCGTGCTTGGCCTCGCCCACTTCCAGCGCGGCGCGCGCGCGCTGCGACAGAAGATCGAGGATCTGCGCATCGAGGTCATCGATGCGCTTGCGCAGGGGAAGCAGCTTGCGCTGCAGCTCTTCATCCATGGCGGCGCTCAAATTCCTTCAGGTACTCGACCAGCGCCGTCACCCCTTCGAGCGGCAGCGCGTTGTAGATGGAGGCGCGCATGCCGCCCACGCTCTTGTGGCCCTTCAACTGCGTGAGGCCCGCTGCCTCGGCGCCCTTCAGGAAGGCGTCGTTGAGCGACTCGTCATGCAGCACGAACGGCACGTTCATGCGCGAACGCACGGGTGCGTGGATGGGATTGCGGTAGAAGCTGGTGCTATCCAGGTAGCCGTACAGCAGATCGGCCTTGGCCTTGTTGGCCGCTTCCATGCCGGCCACGCCGCCGTTGGCCTTGACCCACTTGAACACCAGGCCCGCGATGTAGATCGCAAAGGTGGGCGGGGTGTTGTAGCGCGAGTGTTCGGCCGCCACGTTGGCGTAGTCAAACGCCGAGGGGCAGATCGGCAAGGCCTGGCCAATCAGGTCGCGGCGCGCGATGACCATGGTGACACCGGCCGGGCCGGCGTTCTTCTGCGCGCCGGCGTACATCATGCCGCAGCGCGACACGTCCATCGGGCGCGACAGGAAATGCGACGAGGCATCGATGACCAGCGGCACGTCAGGCGCGCCGAGATCGGCGGTGTCGGGCCAGTCCAGAAACTCGACGCCACCGATGGTTTCGTTGCTGCACAGGTGCAGGTAGGCCGATTCCTTGCGCACCTGCCAGGTGTTGGCCGGCGGCACCCAGGTCAGCGGCCCCTGCTCGCGGCCGTCGATCTGGGTGGCGTGGTCGGAGCTGGCCGCAATGTGCGTGCTGCCGTAGCGGCCGGCTTCCTTGTACGAACGCTTGGACCAATGGCCCGTCACGACGAAATCCGCGGCAGGCGCGCCGCGTCGTCCCATGAGATTCATGGGGACGATGGCGTTTTCCCCGGAACCGCCGCCTTGCATGAACATGACGGCGTAATCGGCCGGCAGGCCTAGCAAGTCACGCAGATCGGACTCTGCTTCATCGCAGATCTGCACGAAATGCTTGCCGCGATGGCTCATTTCCATCACGGACATGCCGCTGCCGTGCCAGTCCAGCATTTCTGCAGCGGCTTGCTGCAGCACCACCTCGGGCAAGACCGAGGGGCCAGCCGAGAAGTTCCAGGGGCGGGCCATTATTGCTCCGTAGGTTCCGTCGAATCTGCTGCGTCGCTGCTGTCGTCGCCACCGGTTTCCTGGCCGTCTTCGTCCAGTTCGCCGTCATCGTCCGCATCGCTTTCGACGACACGGCGCACGCCGGACAGCGTGCTGCCGTCGTCGACGTTGATCAGCGTGACGCCCTGCGTCGCGCGGCCCATTTCGCGGATTTCCGCGACGCGGGTGCGCACCAGAACGCCGCCGGTGGTGATGAGCATGATTTCATCGGTAGGCGTGACCAGCACAGCGCCCACCACCTTGCCGTTACGCGACGTGGTCTGGATGGCGATCATGCCCTTCGTGCCGCGGCCGTGACGCGTGTACTCCGCGATCGGCGTGCGCTTGCCGTAGCCGTTTTCCGTGGCGGTCAGCACCGTCTGCGTCTCGTCGCCGGCGACCAGCAGCGCGATGACCGTCTGCGTGTCCTCGAGCATCATGCCGCGCACGCCGCGGGCGTTGCGGCCCATCGGGCGCACGTCGTTTTCGTCGAAGCGCACGGCCTTGCCGGCGTCCGAGAACAGCATGACGTCGTGCTTGCCGTCAGTGAGATCAGCGCCGATCAGGTAGTCGCCATCGTCAAGGTCGACGGCGATGATGCCTGCCTTGCGCGGGTTGGAGAAGTCGGACAGCGGGGTCTTCTTGACCGTGCCGCGCGAGGTCGCCATGAAGACGAAGTGGTCTTCGCTGAATTCCTTGACCGGCAGCACCACCGTGATCTTCTCGCCGTCGGCCAGCGGGAACATGTTGACGATGGGCTTGCCGCGCGAATTGCGCGTGCCTTGCGGCACTTCCCAGACCTTCAGCCAGTACACGCGGCCGCGGTTCGAGAAGCACAGCAGGAAGTCGTGCGTGTTGGCGATGAAGAGCTGGTCGATCCAGTCGTTTTCCTTCATGGCCGTGGCCTGCTTGCCGCGACCGCCACGCTTTTGCGAGCGGTACTCGGACAGCGGCTGGCTCTTGATGTAGCCGCCGTGCGACAACGTCACGACCATGTCGGTCGGCGTGATCAGGTCTTCGGTATCGAGTTCCGTCGCGTTCAGTTCGATTTCCGAACGGCGCGAGTCCTTGGCGCCAGTCGAGAACTCCGCCTTGATGGCCTGCAGCTCTTCACTGATGATGGACGTGATGCGCTCCGGACGGGCCAGGATGTCGAGCAGGTCGGCGATCGTGGACATGATGTCCTTGTACTCGCCGACGATCTTGTCCTGCTCCAGCCCGGTCAGGCGTTGCAGGCGCATGTTCAGGATTTCCTGAGCCTGCGTATCGCTCAGGCGGTACATGCCGTCGCCCTGGAGACCGAACTCGACGCCCAGGTCGTCCGGGCGGAAGGCCGCGCGGCCGCCCGGCGTGTCGCCGTCGGCGCGCGACAGCATTTCGCGCACCAGCGACGAATCCCAGGACTTCGCCATCAGTTCCTGACGGGCGACCGGCGGGGTCGGGGCCGCCTTGATGATCGCGATGAAATCGTCGATATTGGCCAGCGCCACCGCCAGGCCTTCCAGCACGTGGCCGCGCTCGCGGGCCTTGCGCAACTGGAACACCGTGCGGCGCGTGACCACTTCCCGGCGATGCTGCAGGAAGTAGTCGATCATCTGCTTCAGGTTGAGCAGGCGGGGCTGGCCGTCGACCAGCGCCACCAGGTTCATCCCGAAGGTGTCCTGCAGCTGCGTGTTCTTGTAGAGGTTGTTCAGCACGACCTCAGGCACTTCGCCGCGCTTGAGTTCGATGACAAGGCGCATGCCGTCCTTGTCCGACTCGTCGCGGATGTCCGAAATGCCTTCGATCTTCTTGTCGTTGACCAGCTCGGCAATACGTTCCTGCAGCGTCTTCTTATTGACCTGGTAGGGAATCGCGTCGATCACGATCGCCTGGCGATTGCCCTTCTCCATGTCTTCGAAGTGCGTCTTGGCGCGCATGATGACGCGGCCGCGACCCGTGCGATAGCCTTCCCGCACGCCGGACATGCCGTAGATGATGCCGCCCGTGGGGAAGTCCGGCGCCGGGATGAGCTCGATCAGCTCATCGACCGTGCACGCCGGATTGCGCAGGCAATACAGGCAGCCGTCGACCACTTCCTGGAGGTTGTGCGGCGGAATGTTGGTGGCCATGCCCACCGCGATGCCGGAGCTGCCGTTGACCAGCAGGTTGGGCAGGCGCGACGGCAGCAGCAGCGGTTCCTGCTCGCTGCCGTCATAGTTGGGCCCAAAATCGACGGTTTCCTGGTCGATGTCGGCCAACAGCTCGTGGGCGATCTTGGCCAGGCGGATTTCGGTGTAACGCATCGCCGCGGCGTTATCGCCGTCGATGGAACCGAAGTTGCCCTGGCCGTCGACCAGCATGTAGCGCATGGAGAAATCCTGCGCCATGCGGACAATGGTGTCGTAAACGGACTGGTCGCCGTGGGGGTGGTACTTACCGATGACGTCCCCGACGATACGCGCCGACTTCTTATAGGCGCGATTCCAATCGTTGTTCAGCTCGTGCATCGCGTAGAGCACGCGCCGGTGGACGGGCTTCAAGCCGTCCCGCACATCCGGTAGCGCCCGACCGACGATCACGCTCATCGCGTAATCGAGGTAACTGCGGCGCATCTCTTCTTCCAGCGATACCGGAAGCGTCTCCTTGGCAAAGGAATCCATATATATAACGACAGAACCGTGTAAGGAGGAACCCGAGCCGGGTAAACAGGAAATTCTATCATTCGATTGAGGGACCGGTCCGAAGGGCCGCCCGAAGGCGCCGCAAGCGGGCCGCAACGGATCGGCCAGAAACGCCGCCCGGCCACGCCCACCCGCGCCCTCCAGCCCTGTTGTCAAAAACCAACATGGGAAACGGCAGGAGTGCCGAAAACGTCATATCCAGCATTAATGCGCCTGTCCAGGGAAGCCAAAGGCCCCCAAATGCCTTAAGATTGTTTCCAGCACGCAGGAAACCCAGTAGCTATTCCTTTGAACCAGCTCTTGGCGTTGCTATACTGGCCCCGTTTTCCTGATATGCGGCGGGGGTTCGCTGCGAGTCACTTATCCAGCTTCAAGCTCAACGAGGAGAAACATGAACAAACCCTCCAAATTCGCTCTGGCGCTCGCCTTCGCCGCCGTCACGGCCTCTGGTGTAGCTTCCGCGCAAACCGTGGACAACTGGCGCAACCCGTTCGGTAACGTTTGGAAGAACGGCACGAACGAACTGTGCTGGCGCGATGCCTTCTGGACCCCGGCCACCGGTATTCCCGGTTGCGACGGCGTCCCGGTTGCCCAACAGAAGGCGAAGCCGGCCCCGATGGCGGCAAAGGTCGTGTTCAATGCTGACACGTTCTTCGACTTCGACAAGTCGACCCTGAAGCCCGAAGGCCGCCAGCTGCTGCAGCAAGTCGCTCAGCAAGCCAGCACCATCGATCTGGAAACCATCATCGCCGTCGGCCACACCGACTCGATCGGTACCGAACAGTACAACCAGAAGCTGTCCGAGCGCCGCGCCGCTTCGGTTAAGGCTTACCTGGTCAGCCTGGGCATCGACCCCAACCGTATCTATACGGAAGGCAAGGGCGAACTGCAGCCGATCGCTTCCAACAAGACGAAGGAAGGCCGCGCCCAGAACCGTCGCGTTGAGATCGAAATCGTGGGTAGCCGCAAGTAATTGCCGGACTAGCTACAATAAGGGGGCCTCGCATAGCGAGGCCCTTTTTTTCGCCTGCGATGCACCCATCTGGTGCATCATCGAGCAGCCTCCTCGCCTAGCGCGCTGGACCCCTCTATATATAGAGCAGCCTTACGCCGGACCGCCCATGAACACGCAAACTCACGACACCGCGCAAGCCTCCGTCAACGCCGATCAGGCCGAAATCGACAAGTTCAGCGCCCTGGCCAGCCGCTGGTGGGACCCCGAAAGCGAGTTCAAGCCGCTGCACGCCATCAATCCGCTGCGGCTGGAATGGATTCAGGAATGCGCGGGCAGCCTGGCCGGCCGCAAGGTGCTGGACGTGGGTTGCGGCGGTGGCATCCTGTCGGAAGCCATGGCCCGCAGCGGCGCCGACGTGACGGGCATCGACCTGGCCGACAAATCCCTGAAGATCGCGCGCCTGCACGGCCTGGAATCGGGCGTGAAGGTGGAGTACCGCAAGGTGCCTGTCGAGGAACTGGCGGCCGAGCAGCCGGGCCAGTACGACGTGGTGACCTGCATGGAAATGCTGGAGCACGTGCCGGATCCGGCCTCGATCGTGCGCGCCTGCTCGACGCTGGTGAAACCCGGCGGCTGGGTGTTCTTTTCCACGTTGAACCGCAACGCCAAGTCTTTCGTGTTCGCGATCATCGGCGCGGAATACGTCTTGCGCCTCCTGCCCCGTGGCACCCATACCTACGACCAGTTCATCAAGCCGAGCGAACTGTCGGCGGCGGCGCGCGGCGCCGCGCTGGAACCGGTGAGCATGCGCGGCATGGAATACAACCCGATCACCCAGATCTACTCGCTGACTTCCGACACCTCGGTCAACTATCTGATGGCTACCCGTAAATGAGCGCCCTGATTCTGTTCGATTTCGACGGCACCCTGGCCGACACCGCCCCCGACCTGGCAGCCGCCGCAAACCGTCAGCGTACCCGCCGCGGCCTGGAGCCGATGGCATATGAAGCGCTGCGTCCCGTCGCATCCCAGGGTGCGCGCGGACTGTTGCGCGTTGCACTGGACCTGCAACCCGGCCATCCGGATTACGAGCCCACCCGCCTGCAATTCCTGGAAGACTACGCCGCCAGCTCGACGGTGCACAGCAAGCTGTTCCCCGGGATCGAAGAGCTGCTGGCCGACATCCGCGACCGCGGCATGTCCTGGGGCATCGTCACCAACAAGGTCACCTACCTGACCTTGCCCATCGTCGAATTCCTGGACCTGACGCGCGACAGCGCCGTGCTGGTCTGCGGCGACACCACGGCCCACGCCAAGCCGCATCCCCTGCCCTTGCAGCACGCCGCGCGCGAAGCCGGCTTTGGGACCGATCGCTGCGTCTATGTTGGCGACGACCTGCGCGATATCCAGGCGGCCCACGCGGCGGGCATGCCCGCCGTGGCCGCGGCCTATGGCTACGTCGGCGAAGACGACAACGTCATTGCCTGGCAGGCGGAAACCTGCGCCAATTCGCCGGCGGAATTGTGGTCCGCCATCGAACCGCTGCTGCCCCGCGACCTGCGCTGAATGCGAAGCACGGGCCGCCGGCCGGCCCGCGCGGCCGTCGGCCATGCCGCTTTTTGATGAGCGGCCTCCTCGCTGATTGCGCCGCTGCTGCTCGCGATTGTCCGGTCCCATTAGTGCGGGTGACCGAACAATCTATCCGGATGCCGGGGCTTTATCCGGCCGGCGATCTCCCCTAAAGTGTGAACCGTGCATCGCGATCCGGGTTGTCCGGATCGCCCCGTTTCCGGCGCATGCCGGCGTTGCAGCCCCTCTCCAGGCCGCAACGACATCTCCGTGCTGACGGACCTGCGCGTCCCGCCGCACCGTGCCCCGCCACATTAACGCGGCGCACGCCAGACCTTTTGACCTTGCCTTCAACTCCCTGCCCGCGCGGCGCCATCCGGCCTCGCGTCCAAGGAATGCCTATGCTTTTGCCCATCCTGCTACTTTCCGCTGCCGGCTTCACCATTCTGACCACCGAGTTCCTGATCGTGGGCCTGCTGCCCGGCCTTGCCCGCGACCTGGACGTGACCGTATCCCAGGCGGGCCTCCTGGTGACGCTGTTTGCCTTCACGGTCGCGGCGACCGGCCCCCTGCTCACCGCCCTGATGGCCAACATGGAGCGCAAGCGCCTGTTCATCGGGGTGCTGGTGCTGTTCGGCCTGTCCAATGCGCTGGCGGCCGTGGCGCCCAATATCTGGGTCATGGCGATCGCCCGCTTTGTGCCGGCGCTGGCCCTGCCCGTGTTCTGGTCGCTGGCCAGCGCCACCGCCGTGGAACTGGTGGGCCCCGCGCGCGCCGGACGCGCCATTTCGACGGTGGCGTTCGGCATCGTGGCCGCCACCGTGTTCGGCATTCCGATCGGTGTGCTGATCTCGGACGCGTTCGGATGGCGCGCCGCGTTCTGGGTGCTGTCCGTAGTGGCGTTTGCCAAGGCCCTGCTGCTGTTCCTGACCTTCCCCAGCACGCGCATCCGCGCCGACAGCGTGCGCCTGGTCACACAGTTGCGCATCCTGCGCAATCCCATGGTGGTGAGCCACGTGCTGCTGTCGCTGCTGGTGTTCACCGGCATGTTCACCGCCTATACCTACCTGGCTGACATGCTGGAGCGGCTGGGCGGCTTCGACGGCAAGACCGTGGGCTGGACGATGATGGCGTTCGGCGCCGTCGGACTGGTGGGCAACACGCTGGGCGGACGCCTCGTGGACCGCAGCCCGCTCGGCGCCACGGCCCTGTTCTCGTCGCTGATGGCGGCGGGCCTGGCATTCGTCGCGCCGGTCATGCAGTCGCACGGCCTGCTGGCAGTCGCGCTGGGAACCTGGGGCATCGCCCAGGCCGCGCTCTTCATCGTTTGCCACGTGCGGCTGATGAAGTCCGCCCCCGAGGCGCCCGCGTTTGCCGCGTCCCTGAACATCTCCGGCGCGAACATCGGCATCGGCCTGGGCGCGGTGGTTGGCGGGAACGTCATCGACCACTACGGCCTGGCGACGCTCGGCGCCGCCGCGGCCGTCATCGTGGCGATTTCCGTGGGCCTGGCCGCGCTGATGATGGCGGCGTCGCGCGGCCGGCGTCAGTCCAAGGCGGCGTGCGCCAACGCGGCCTGACGCGATGTCTGTCTCGCCCCTGCCACGCTTTGACGGCCTGGATTTGCAGGATGGCAGGCTGCTGCGTTTGCAGTACAATGGAAGGTCTTGGGGCCGATCCGGATTCGACGTGGGTCGCGAAACAACTCAGGGCATGCCGAGCACCAGTACGCTCGTTAAACCACTGGAACACTACAAACGCCAACGACGAGCGTTTCGCTCTCGCCGCTTAAGCGGTGAGCCGCTGCACTGATCTGTCCTTGGGTCAGGCGGAGGAAGGCAACTTCCTAGGGGGGTAACCCTCGAACCGCAGCAGCGACATTCACAAGGAATCGGTCTGCGCTGGGGTCACACGGCTCAGATTTAAATTACGTGAATCGCTTTGGTCCGGCCTGTCGGTTGGCTAAGTCCAAAGTTAAAACCAAATAAATCGACTACGCATGTAGAACTGGTTGCGGAGGGCTTGCGGACGGGGGTTCAATTCCCCCCGGCTCCACCAAATTCCGTTCAGCAACGTCAGCTGAAATCATGTGCCGTTAAACATAAGTTGGCCAAATGGCCGGCTTATGCTTAATCGGTTGATGGGCCACATTATGCTTTCATCGCTTAGCGATGATAGGCTTAAAGGTTGGTCACCAAACGGCACTAGCACAGCGGTGTTTTGGCCGCAAAAAAGCCGACTTGATTTCAAGTCGGCTTTTTCTTTTTTATCAACAGCTTAGGACGAAATTCCTAGCGGATACCAAAGTAAAGTTCGGGGCGATACCAAAGTAATTTTCGGTGCATGGTAGGTCAGCTCCCGCCCTCCAGCTTGATGTCCTTCAGCATGTCGAACAGATGCTCGACTGTGCCCAGCACTTCTCGTGGCACCCGTGCTTGTACTTCTCGCATGTTGAGTGCACGCCCCTCCTGCCTCAGGGAGCGGCAAGCGGCTTCGACATATGACCGAGCTTTGGCATGCGAAGCCTCCGCTCTGCGCTTTTCATAGGTCTTCCATCGCTCACCCAGCAACCGAGTCTCGGCGTTCGCCTTCAAGTACAACTGACGGGCATCGAGCTCCAACTGCCGCGCCACTTCGGCCACACTGACCGGACTCGGCAACCGCGCGTACCGCTGAAGTTCCCGGTGGATACGCTCCCAGTCGAGCTCGCGCCTAGACTCGCGTCCGCCCCTGCCTCCCAGATCAAGATCCAGTTGCGCAATCTCGCCCGGAACCGCCCACTCCGTCAGATCTCCCGTCAAGAGTTTCATCAGCGGCAAGCCGGAATTTGCGGAGATCCGCAGACAGGCGGTCATTGTCGGAATCGTCTCTCCACGCGTCCAGTAGTGCACAGTTCCCTTACTGACCTCGATCCGCTTGGCGAACAACGCACCTTTCCCGCCATCCAGACGGGCGACAAGATCCCGAATGGCTTCCTGCAATCGACGCCGCTGTGGCGGTCCATTCAAACTCGCTTGCGCCGCCAGCATCTGACCGACCTGCTCAGCGACCCAGATCTCGCCGGAACTCGCCAGCAAGCGCGGAGCCTTCGCATGAAGGCCCAGGAACACGCCGCAGTGCGCGCACCACCCAGGGACGACGTAAGTCGCCCTGTGTCGGGTCCCTGTGCGACCGCAGTCCGGGCAGACATCTACCAGCCGCATGCCATGCTTGGCACATGCCTTCACAGCGCCAACGTCCCAGGCAAGTCGGAAGTATGGCGACCCGCCTTGCAAGCGATCCTCCTCGAAGCAGTCTGGGCACCAGCGACCACCACTTGACGCAGCCAAGCCTGTCGGGGCCAGGACATCTCGCCACACGCTCAACGTCAGGTGATCGAGATTTCCCACGCCGGTCATTGCGGACAGGCTGCTCGCCCAGGTTTGTGCTGCTTCGCCCACCCCTGACAGGTTCCGCTCGTGCCAGTCAAAACCTTCCCTCAGCTCGCTACCCATTGCGTCTGCAACAATCCTGGCTAGCAAGGCAACCGATGTAGCATGTGAAACCGCAAGCCGGCAAAAATAGCTGAGCAAGCTCTCGACGTCCGCCGTGCCACAGCCTGACGGCCTCAAGGCTTGCAAGGTCGAACGCGGGTTCAGCACCTTGTTCATGCAACGCTCCTCTCAAGACGACCACCAGAGCGCCGGACCTTGGGCATCGTGCGAGTCAGTCCAGGGTTGATGGACGCCTCCCCTTCCAGAATCTCTTCGAGAATCTGCTGTCGCTGTGCTTCGGTCAGCAGAGACCGGCGCAGTACATCCACCGACCACTCACCTGCGTGCTCGGCAAGTTTCGCGGCCCGAGTCAAGACAGCACTCAGCGTGCCGATGCATCCCAATGCGTTCTCGTGCAGCGCGTCGACATGGGGGAGCAGCTTCTCGTCCCACAGATGCGGGAGCGTGTTTTGGAACTTGTGAACGCAGGCCCGGAACGTACGGACGTCGGCATCCTGGTCTTGCCGATAGCGCTCGAAGTGCAGCACGTGGCTGCGGCGGGCCAGCTGACCTGACAGGCTCATGAGTTGGTAGAGATCGTATGAACCCACCAACACCATCTGCACCCCACACGCATTGGCCAGGGATTTCAGCGTGTCCAGTTGGATCTCGAGCCGCTTCGTACTGGTCTGCCGGATGATGTGGGCCGCCTCATCAATGACCAGGAATTGTGTTCGTCGGGCCTGCAAGGCACGCTCGACCGCCGTGCGCAACGCTGCCAAGCTGTTGCCTGCTGCGCCCCGGGGTCGAACCATTCGCCCGGTCTCAACATCGACACCAAAAGCGGCTTTGGGCATGGCAAGCCCGCCATCGAGCTGGGCGAGGATGCGGCTGTAGAACAGTCGCCAAGAAAACTCATTTTCGCCCGAGGCCGGCGCCTCGACGAAGACAGCCGGAATCAGCCCAGCGTCGGCCTCCATCTCTGGCGCTGCATCTTGTACTGCCTGGTCGACCATGTAGCCGGCAAGTGTGCTCTTACCCACGCCGGTCGGGCCACAGACAAGCAGAAGGCTGTCTTGACTCCCGGGGTAGATGAGCGTCCTAAGTTCGGTCATCACCTCAGTGACGCGCGTGTGCTTGATGCGCATCTTCAGCAAGGAATCGGCCGTCGGCGCGACGGGGATGGGCGGGATTGTGTTTGTCTTAGACATTGGACTCAGAACGTATCGAAATCGGGAAGAATCTCCGGCGCTGGTGCCTCGGCCAGCGTTCCGGAAAGGTTGAGTGGTTCTGACCTGATGGGCATCGGTACGTCGATGCCTGATGTTTCCTGGAGGCCAAGCTTGTACTTCGAGCTAGCGGGTGTGATGCAGCCGAGCTGCAAGAGTTCGTTGTAGAGTGCCTTGTTCTCTCGTTGGCGATCTATTGCGGCGGCGGTTGCCCCTTCAGGCGTGAACGTCTGCATGAACTCACGCAGCCGCTGGGCGGCTCGATCATCATCCAGGGTCGCGCCGCTACGATGCAGGTACTCCTGCGTCATGGATCGGAGCTCCGCATCAGTCAACTGGCCCAAACGAGCCAAGTTGCGGCAGATTGCCTGAACCCACTGACTGTTATTGATGCGGACATAGACAGAGCCAGCATCCCAAGGGTCGTATCGCACGGGCACGCGCTGGCTGGCCACTCGTGGATTCCGGAACTCCGGGTTCCAATAGAACATCCCGTTGACCTTCACCCCGCGTTGATTGTTGACGAGGCGAATGCCTTCTCGGTCGACGGGCGGACACGTCGCAATCAGGAAGTCCCGATTGAAGAGAATCTGGCGTTGCGGCCGCGCGCCGCTGTCCTTGACGCCTCGTTGAAACATCTCACGCGGGCTGCAATCCAGCGCCGGATGGCGCTCCTGTTCGTAGTACTCGGTCGCCCAATGCTCCAGACCGTGATACATGGATTCCAAGGTCCATTCGGCAAAGTTCACGGGCAGGTGCTTCCCGGTCGTCATACGCACGTTCTTCGTTGCCTTGGTGTTGCCAGCAAGGTTGTGGACGTATTCGCTATGCACGCGGCCAAACAGCCGCTCCAATACCGCCCCATGACGGGGCTGCCCAGCCGGGCGAAAGCGCAGATGCACGCCCATCACCTGCAAGAAAGATTCGAAGGCGGTCGACTGGAAATCTCGTCCGTTGTCGACCACGACGAATTCGGGAAGTCGCCCAAACCTGCGCACCAAATCCCTCATCGCCATCATCACTGAGTGGTACGAAGGTGCGTCGAACGTAAGGTGGATGGCAAGGACCCGGCGCGAAAAGGCATCGACCACCAGCGTGAACCAAGGCCTGCCGAGAGGTTTACCAGTGCGGCTGGACACGAGTTCGATGTCGAGTTGCGTATGATCGATATGGACATACTGGAAAGGCCTGCTTCCATGCACCGGCGTATCGACATACAGGACATCCACGAATTCGCCGTGCTGATAGGCCATGCGCTTCCCGTGCCGAATGCGCTGATCATGGGAAGTTTCACGGTCCTTGATTCTGGCGATCAAGGTGGGATAGGACGGCACCTTAAGGTCTGCCGCCTCGAAGGTCACGCAGAGTGTCCGATAGCAAGACTTGTAGTTGATGGCTTCATGGCTGCGCCAATGCTGCTGGATTATCTGGCCAAGCAGCGCCTCTTGCTCATCGGACAGCCGGGGCGAACGATTCCCCTTGGCATGGTGCCGAGGTACCAGTGCCAGGATTTCATTGCCGCCGTTGGCAGCCACAGCCTGCTGCTGTCCACGCCAGCGCCGCTGCGTACGTTCACTGGCCAGCGAGTTCTTAACGTCCCCTTTCAGGATTGCGTCACGGCGCAGAGCATCGTCCAGTTGGTCCTGGGTGTACCGGGTAAGATCCAACGAAATCTGAGCGCCCCCGTCTAGAGGCACGAGCTGCCCATTCTCAAAGGCAGTAGTCAGCCAACCTCGGGCTAGCGACGTAGTCCTGCACCCGCCCGCCCCAATCGTGCAGACCACCTCCCTCTCGCTGACCAAAGAAACCGTCAGCTCTTGCCCGTCATACCGAAAGCGCGAGCCTTCAGCGACGTTCAACACAAACGCCTCCTGCCCGGGAACCCTCCCTACGGGCACATCCCGCGCCATGAAGTCCCGTAACGTAGCGTCGCGGAATAGCCGACTCGCACGCGGGTTCGTCAATGCTTCACGGTCGAGATCGGCCATGACATGCTGATCTGCTACCGCCTTGTATAGAAAATCCGGAGAGAATCGATACGGCTCCTGCATCAGCTCGCTGAGATAGAGGCTGCCGTGCTCGGCCAAGGCGGCGCGGAGACGCAACAGCTCATGCTCGTCGCATGGCTCCGCCGCGGGGTGTAAGTAGTCCGCCAAGTGCAGGAGGTTTTCTACCCTTCGGCGGGGAATAGACTCATCGGTGAGGATTCGGTAGCGGATGCCAAGGTCAGCAAGTTGCCGCTCGATCTGAGGGGCGCGCCAATGGCCGTCATCGTCCTTCTCGTAACGGTACGGGTATTTCTCGGCCAACCGAGCCAGCTTCACATCTGACTTCCACTCTTCCAGAGTGATGCCGCGCTCCCGGATCACTAAAAAATCTGGGAAGTGGTGAATCCGGTGAACCTCTCCGGTGGCTGTCTCAACGAGCTCCAGATCAAGCTTACAAGGCTGGGGGTAGTACTCCAGCACGCCGAGGTGATGCTCATGGTTGACCGCAGCGGCGAACTCGATGTGGCGACTTTCCGTGCGGATGTCCCGATCCATCTTCTGGCTAGCCAGAACGGTAAGGACGTTGCCCCCTCTCGATTTCACCTCACGCACGGGAGCCTCGCCGCGTGCCTTTTCAACGAGACGGCGACCAGCCTTGGGCGTACCCAGATGGTCGAAAAGCTCTACAAGTTGTGCCTTATCCAACATGGTCGGACTCCAAGTTCCCATATGACCATGTAGGAAATCCGGCGCTCAAAACCCAAGAATCAGACTTAAATGACTGATTTACAATTGCTGGTCTTGCGTCCACGCGCCGTACTTGCTCAGCCTCCCAATGACACATGCCCTCAAACCAGCGCCCTTGCGCCAGTCCGAAGCGCGCGAGGAGTTCGAGATCTGCGCCGAGCAGGTGTTGGTAAGAGAGATGAAGCGCAGAAAAGTGACCTACGCTGAGCTCTCCGCCCGATTGGCCACGTTGGGAATCCGAGAAAGCGCGGGTAGCTTGAATCGGAAGGTGAACCGCAGGCGGTTTCAGGCGGGATTTCTGCTGGCTTGCTTGAAAGCGCTGGGGGTAGAGACGCTCAACATCAGGGATCTCGAGGTGTCTCCCGCCGGCAGAGAGGCTCGGCTCGCGCGCGAGGCCCTCGCGGCGCAACGTCTGGTCATGCGACGTCGGGAACCCCGAAGGCGAAAGACAGAAGAGTGAACTGCGGCACCGCGTATGCAACCACATCGCCCTCTCCAGATAGCAAACCCTTTCATAAATAGGGCACCTATCCTCTATGGAGAGGAAATGCTCAGCATTGTTGGCAGTTCTTGGCACAGCAAGCCCGGGGAGGGCTCGGGCCTACCTTACTGAAAGTCGACCCTGTGCGCAACGTCACGTTGTGCTATTTTCCCAGGCTGACAGCTTTATGCAAAAAGTTACATATCAATGATCGACGATATCAAGAGAACACTATGGTCTGCGGCGGACAAACTGCGCGCAAATATGGACGCCGCCGAATACAAGCATTTGGTGTTGGGCCTGATATTTCTGAAGTACATCTCAGATGCCTTCGCGGCACGCCAAGCCGAACTGCGTGTACGCTTCGCCGACGAGAACGACGAGTTCCACTTTCCCGGTGCTAGCGATGATGACCTGACTGCCGAGCTGGAAGATCGCGACTACTACGCTGCGGCCAACACTTTCTGGGTGCCCGAAGCCGCTCGTTGGGAAAGCCTGCGAGCAGGCGCCAAGCAGCCCGACATCGGCAAGCGCATCGATGATGCCCTGACTGCCATTGAGGCGGAAAATCCCAAGCTCAAGGGCATTCTGGACAAACGCTATGGCCGTGCTCAGCTTCCCGACGGCAAGCTAGGCGAACTCGTGGACCTCGTGTCCACCATCGGGTTCGGCAGCGATGCCAACGCAGCCCGAGACATCTTGGGTCAGGTGTATGAATACTTCCTGGGTCAGTTTGCCAGCGCCGAAGGTAAGAAAGGAGGTCAGTTCTACACGCCTGCCAGCATCGTCAAGACCTTGGTGGCTGTCCTCGCCCCGCACAAGGGCCAAGTGTATGACCCCTGCTGCGGCTCGGGCGGCATGTTCGTGCAGTCAGAGAAATTTATCGAAGTGCACGGCGGCAAGATTGGCGACGTGTCCATCTATGGGCAAGAGTCCAACCCCACCACTTGGCGCTTGGCGGCCATGAACTTGGCGATTCGGGGTATCGACTTCAATCTGGGCAAGGAGCCGGCTGACACCTTCACCCGCAATCAGCATCCCGATCTACGCGCCGACTTCGTCCTGGCCAACCCGCCGTTCAATATCAGCGACTGGTGGCACGGCAGCCTGGAGGGCGATGCCCGCTGGGAGTATGGCGACCCGCCCCACGGTAATGCCAACTACGCCTGGCTACAGCACATGCTGCATCACCTGAAGCCTACGGGTCGCGCAGGCATCGTGCTGGCCAACGGCTCGATGAGCTCCAGCCAGAACAACGAGGGCGTCATTCGCGCCGCCATGGTTGATTCTGACGTGGTGGAGGTGATGGTGGCGCTGCCTCCACAATTGTTCTTCAACACACAGATCCCGGCCTGCCTGTGGTTCCTCGCCAAGCAGAAGAAACGCAAGGGCGAAGTGCTCTTTATCGACGCTCGCAAGCTGGGGAAGATGATTTCTCGCGTGCAAGCCGAACTGGATGATGCAGCCATTGCTCGGATTGCAGAAACCGTGGCCGCATGGAGGGGTGAGGTCGAGGACGGCGCCAGCATCACAGAGTATGAAGACGTGGCAGGGTTCTGTCGCAGCGTGCCGTTAGCCGAAGTCGCTCAGCACGGGCACGTCCTGACGCCAGGGCGCTATGTTGGTGCTGCGGAGGTTGAGGACGACGACGAAGCGTTTGCCGAGAAGATGCAGAAGCTGACTGAAAAGCTGGGCGAGCAAATGGCCAAGGGCGCGGAACTGGATGCGTTGATTCGGCAGAGGTTGGGGGGGCTGGGGTATGAGTTCTGAGTGGCAGACACTTCCCCTGGAAGATTGTTTAGATGCGCTTATTGATTACCGCGGGAAGACGCCAGAAAAGACCAGATTTGGCATTCCACTGATCACCGCAAAGATTATTAAATCCGGAAGAATCGAGACGCCGACCGAGTTCATTGCGCCTGAGAAATACGATTCTTGGATGCGAAGAGGCATACCACAGGCGGGAGATGTGGTTCTGACAGTTGAAGCTCCACTAGGTGAGGTCGCTCAGCTTGGACGCGAAAAAATAGCGCTTGCCCAACGTGTGGTGACTTTAAGGGGCAAGTCTGGCGTCTTAGACAGCACCTATCTTTTATATCTTCTACAGTCGGAAGAGTTGCAAGAGAAGCTAAGAGCCCGTGCAACCGGCACAACGGTGCTTGGCATTAAACAAAGCGAGCTAAGAAGAATTGAACTGAGCTTGCCACCCTTTGATTTTCAACGGCAGGCCGCTGACTTATTGAAGTCTCTCGACGACCGAATCACCCTCCTACGCGAAACCAACAAAACCCTCGAATCCATCGCCCAAGCCATCTTCAAGTCCTGGTTCGTGGACTTTGACCCGGTGCGCGCCAAAATGGAAGGCCGCCAGCCTGAAGGGATGGATGAAGAGACAGCGGCGCTGTTTCCTGACTCATTTGAAGAGTCTGAGTTGGGGAGTGTTCCGCGAGGGTGGCTACCAATCCGCTTGGATTCATTCCTCGAACTAGCCTATGGTAAAGCGCTGAAAGCCGATAATCGAAATGCGGGCGCCGTACCCGTTTATGGCTCTGGAGGCGTCACAGGCTGGCACGACTCAGCGCTATGCACAAGTCCGTCTATCATTGTTGGAAGGAAAGGCACTGTCGGCAGCCTTTACTGGGAGAGCCGCCCGTTCTTCCCGATCGATACTGTGTTCTATGTAAAGGCAAAGCGACCCATGACGTACTGCTATCAGTTACTGAAAACACTGGGCCTGCATGACATGAATACGGATGCTGCTGTGCCAGGCCTAAATCGAGAGAATGTCTATCGACTAAAGGTGCCTGATATTCCCTCTGCCGTGCTCAAGGCCTTCGACGCAACGGCAAACTTATTACGTCAAAGTGTCGACCACAACGAAAGGCGAGCTCAGACTCTCTCGTCGGTTCGCGATACTCTGCTCCCCCGTCTTATCTCAGGCCAATTGCGCCTCCCCAAAGCCCAAGAACAAGTAGAGAACGCGTTGTCATGACCGAAAACCAACTCGAACAGGAAACCTTGAGCTGGCTTGCCGAGGTAGGCTACATAGTTCGCAGCGGTCCGGACATCGCTCACGATGGACCGGACCCAGAGCGCACTGGCTACGCACAAGTCATTCTGCCCGAGCGCCTGCGGGCCGCCATCGGCCGCCTGAATCCGCACATTCCAGCTTCCGCGCGTGATGATGCGTTCAAGCAAGTCGAGAACCTCGACACTCCTGTTCAGTTGGCTGCCAACCGCCTATTTCACAAGCTGCTAACCAGCGGCGTGAACGTCCAATTTCAAAAGGATGGCGAAACCCGCGGCGACTTCGTGAGGCTGGTAGATTGGGCGAACCCGCAAAACAATGAATTCTGGGCGGTCAGCCAGTTCACCATCAAGGGCCCGCACCATACGCGACGACCGGACATCATCCTGTTCATTAACGGTTTGCCGCTGGTGCTGATTGAGCTCAAGAACACGGTCAATGAGAATGCCGACATCTGGAAGGCCTACGACCAGATTCAGACATACAAAGCACAGATTCCAGACGTTTTCGAGTACAACGAGATTCTGGTCGTCTCCGACGGTAGCGAAGCCCGGTATGGGTCACTGTCTGCCAACGCCGAGCGCTTCATGCAATGGCGCACGATTGATGGCGTAGAGCTTGACCCATTAGGGAAGTTCAACGAGCTGGAGACGCTCGTGCGCGGTCTGCTCGCGCCTGCTTACGTGCTGGACTATCTGCGCCACTTCGTCCTGTTTGAGGACGACGGCGCCCTTATCAAGAAGATTGCCGGCTACCACCAGTATCACGCTGTGCGGTTGGCCATCCAGCACGTGGTCGAGGCATCACAGCTACAGGCCGGCGCAAGCCAACTCCGCAAAGGCGGCGTAGTTTGGCACACGCAGGGAAGCGGCAAGAGCATCACCATGACCTGCTTTGCTGCCCGCGTGATGCAGGAGCCGGCCATGCAAAACCCCACGGTTGTAGTCATCACCGACCGCAATGACTTGGACGGCCAGTTGTTCGGGGTATTCAGCCTGTCGCAAGACCTCCTGCGCGAACAGCCGGTAAAGGCTGATACGCGTCAGGACCTACGTAGGTTGCTGACCAATCGTCCTTCAGGCGGCATCCTCTTCGCTACCATCCAGAAGTTCATGCCTGGGGAAGATGAGGACACCTTCCCGGTCCTCTCGAACCGCGGCAATATCGTTGTGATTGCGGACGAGGCCCACCGCACGCAGTACGGTTTCGAAGCCAAGCTCAAGACTCGCAAAAGCAAATCCTTCAGCACCAACGAATATAGTCAACTGGCTGCGAACGATGACCGGGACAATTACCTGGCTACGGCGTTGGCGGTCGCAGAACCCACGGTCACCTATCAGGCGGGTTACGCGCAGCACTTGCGGGATGCGCTGCCCAACGCCACCTTTGTGGCTTTCACGGGCACACCAGTAAGCAGCACCGATCGCGACACGCGCGCCGTCTTCGGCGATTACATCCATGTCTACGACATGCAGCAGGCCAAAGAGGATGGTGCCACCGTGGCCATCTACTACGAGTCGCGCCTAGCCAAGCTCAAGCTCAAGGAAGCCGATCTGTCGTCTCTGGATGAAGAGGTCGACGAACTAGCCGAAGACGAAGAAGAACAGAATCAAGCTCGCCTGAAGTCGAGATGGGCAGCCCTGGAAAAAGTCGTGGGCGCCGAGCCGCGCATTGCAAGCGTGGCTGCCGACGTCGTCGAGCACTTCGAAGAGCGCAACAAGGCCCAGGATGGCAAAGCCATGGTGGTCGCAATGAGCCGCGACATCTGCGTGCACCTCTATAACGAAATCATCAAGCTGCGTCCCGACTGGCACGACGAAGACCCTGAAAAAGGCGCTATCAAGGTCATCATGACGGGCAGCGCGAGCGACAAAGCCTTGCTGCGCCCGCACATCTACAGCGGACAGGTCAAGAAACGGCTAGAGAAGCGCTTCAAAGATCCCAATGACCCATTGCGACTGGTCATCGTGCGCGACATGTGGCTGACAGGCTTTGACGCGCCTTGTGTGCACACCATGTACATCGACAAGCCTATGAAGGGCCACAACCTCATGCAGGCCATTGCCCGCGTGAACCGAGTCTTCCGGGACAAGCAAGGCGGCTTGGTGGTCGACTACATCGGCATCGGCAATGAGCTCAAGGCCGCGATGAAGGAGTACACCGCGAGCAAGGGCCGGGGCAAACCCACGGTCGATGCCCACGAAGCCTTCGCCGTGCTGCTGGAGAAGCTCGACGTGCTGCGCGGCATGATGCACGGCTTCAATTACTCAGGCTTCAAGACTGGCGGCCACAAGATTCTGGCGGGCGCAGCAAACCATATCTTGTCGCTACGCCCGCCCGCGAGCGACAAGGACGCCAAGCTGGACGGCAAGAAGCGATTCGCCGACAACACGCTAGCTCTGAGCAAAGCATTCTCCCTGTGCTGCACACTGGATGAGGCCAAGGCGCTACGCGACGAAGTGGCGTTCATTCAGGCCGTCAAGGTCATACTGACCAAGCGTGAAATCAGCACGCAGAAGAAAACCGACGAGCAGCGCGAAGCCGCCATCCGTCAGATCATCAATCAGGCCGTGGTTAGCGAAAGCGTGGTCGACATCTTTGATGCCGTGGGCCTGGAAAAGCCCAACATTGGCCTCTTGGATGATGAATTTCTGGCCCAGGTGCGCAACCTGCCGGAGCGTAACCTGGCCGTCGAGCTGCTTGAGCGCTTGCTGGAAGGAGAAATCAAAAGCAAGTTCGCCAGCAATTTGGTGCAGCAGAACAAGTTCTCCGAGATGCTGGGCAACGTCATCACGCGCTACCAGAATCGCAGTATCGAAACAGCTCAGGTGATGGAAGAACTGGTCGACATGGCCAAAAAGTTCCGGGAAGCGGCTCAGCGCGGGGAAGAACTAGGACTCAACGACGATGAAATCCGTTTCTATGACGCCCTAGCCAACAACGAATCCGCCGTTCGCGAGTTAACCGACGAGACGCTAAAGAAAATTGCGCACGAACTTACAGAAAACCTGCGCAAGAACATCACCGTTGATTGGTCGAAACGCGAAAGCGTGCGGGCAAGTCTGCGTCTCATGGTCAAGCGGATCTTGCGCAAATACAAGTACCCGCCTGACATGGCGGATTCCGCCGTTGAACTGATTTTGATGCAGGCTGAGCGGTTGGGCGAAGAACGGGTTGCATGATCATTACCACCAAGCTCAATCAACCAAGCCGTTTCGGTTGGCATCTGAATATGCCTGAACGCATCTCGCCATCCTCAGTCATTGGTCAGCAGCCCGCCGATGCCGTAAATCCCCGGTAACCCGCTCTAGACCCTTATCGGTCGATTTTTACTCAACCGGAATGCTTATGAATTCACTAAAACAATTTCTTTCTCTCCACTATCGCATAAATCGCTTCGGCAAGGTCTTATCAAACAACGCGTAAAAGCAACCGATGTCAACTTTGGACTCCGCGCCGATCTTGATACTTGTCGAATTCTTAAAAAAGAAGTCGAAGTGATAACGTGGGTGTATTTGACCATTCTCATTGACTGGATCGTCGTCAAATCGCAAATACCCATGATCGTCTGACATTAGTTCCATGAACGCATCAACATAGAGGAGCGCTTCACTGACCTCCAAACCAAAGTTCTCACAAAGAGAAAGAATAATATCCTCATGAGAAAAGCTGATTACTTCGGCTGTGTTGATGGCATTCCTGAAAACTGAAATTACCCTACCGGAAATTTCTTCGCTCAGTCGGTCCGAAACGAAGGAAACTTGCCCTCCAGTTTCTACTAACTGAAATGGAATCGCCATCGAGAAATACCCTCCCGGCGTACGGACAAGAGCTCTGGCGTAATTCCCTGTAAAAATTGCCACATCGAACGAATTCTCATCAGCGTTCTCTCGACAGTGAGCGCAGGTATTCAAAATTTCCGCAAGAGTAAGTACATTGCTAAGATTGTCAAACGCACTCCTGACTGCACGAAACGCTCTAAGCTGATATTCAGGAATGCCAGCAAAGAAGAATGCGCTCATAGAACAACATTCCGTTCATATTCGACATTGAGCATATCGATTATATAATTCTCGTCATAATCTTCGTTTCCTACGATTATGTTGATCCGGCTAATCAGTTTGGCTGTCAACCTCGCACTCGCGTTACGTTCCAAACAATAATCGCGAACAATTTCTTCCAAGGATCGCTGCTGTTCCAATATGACGAAGCTGTTCTGCTGCAAAAGCTCATCGTCAGTTGGAACCCGAATATCCATGTATCCATGGCTCAGCATAAAATCCAAGCCAGCACTAACCTGCGCGACGACATTCGCATCCGCCCTGTTTCCCAATACAAGATGGCTCTCCAAGAAGGATCTCGCCATCATGGTGTAGAGCGCATTTCGAAATGCCGCTTGCGCCTTAAGATCCTTGGCAAAGCATATTACAAAGGGAAATTCTAAACCCTTCGCATTGTTGATATTCGAGATAAATAGCTTTGTGGGATCATTAGTTTTGGATTCATAGGATATATTTGATTCCCAGCCGAGATCCCGCAATATTCTATTGCTTAGCGCGGGAACCAGATCGTAAATATATTTCTCGGAATCTATGAATATAATCGCGAAATCGCCCTGCTTGGCCGTAGGGTGTTGGTCCCTGATGTCCATTATGACTTGGACAAGTGCTTTGGACGGATCTGCCCCCTCCAGCGAATGAATAGTCGTGCTCTTGAAGTCTTGTGGAATGTCTTCAAATCTGCGAAGTGGGTCTCGCGCCACAATCGCACGTCCATTCTCTTCTTCATAACTATAACCGCACGCATCCCATTCCTCCGGCTTAAGCCACCGGAGAACTGGATTTTCAAAAAGCCCCATACCGAGCGCATGCGAAAACATTAGATTGCTAGGGTCGGTGCGATAACATTTCTTTAAAACCATATCGGCCCGACTCACACTATCCTTGTCAATGGGCTGAAAAATATTCTGGAACACGTCTCCAGCCACAAAAACACGAGTCGCTGTAACAAGTTCGCACAACTGCACGAAGCTGGGTGCGAAATCTTGGCTCTCATCAATGAGCACATAGTCGAATGCGAATTTCCGTTCTCCTGGCAGGGCTCTGATGTCGCTAATCGCTCGTGTGCAATGAGCGTCAAACGTCCCACCATACATGTTCCCAAAGCTTATGCCGTAGAAATGACAGATGTACCTATACATTCCGGAAGAGCTGACCTTGCCCGAGCCCCAAGCATGAAAGCAGAAAAGCTTTGAATTCCATTCAATTTGACGGTCCACTCTCATAAAGTCGAAAAATTCGGGAATTCGGCTTCTCATGGAGTGAGCTAAAATTTTATTGAAGCATGTGAATGCAATCCGTGCATCAGGCTCCTTGGAATAAATCTCCTTTAACTTGTGTAGCAGCAGCTCCGTCTTTCCCGATCCCGCTAAGCCCTGGATTGCATATGTTTTGCTTCCCGCAGAGCGAAAAACAAATGAAGTTTGATCCGTATCGAACAAGATGATCTTAGACTTTATTATGTCAAGTAGAGAGCTTGCCTCAAGATTGATCCGATTCATGTCATTAATACTACCCACCACCAATGAAGTCAGAAGATCAACAATTCGCCGAGTGGCGGCATGCTCAGTAATAAGACTAGAAAGGTCCAATGATTTTGCGTTAGCTGTCTTAAATAGGCTTTCCCAGTGTTTTTTTCGGCCAATTTTCTCGCGATACTTGAATTTTTCCGATAAAAACGAAATATCATCAATGAAGTCTTCTACATATCCTTCAAACTCGATTTCGTCGCTTCCCAAATTCACAAAGCACGGCAAAAGCCCGGACGAAAATATCACGATTGCATCGTCGTAGTCGTAAGATGCATCATTTTTTGAGAGTGGCGCTCGAAGCACATAGGTCTGCTTTTGATTGGCTTCGGCGTAGTCTTCAATTACTTGTTTTAGGCCGCAGCGACTCGCGTAATCTTGGGCATCAGTGGAAAAATAACAATATTCGCTCACGTCCGCTCTCTCCAGGTGCAATTGTGGTTTGGGGCGATCTCGCGGCTTGGACTAAAAGACCTTCGCCTTTTGTTCACAACCAACACCATCTACAAGATCAATGCCAAGTAAGCGCATATTACAACTTCCTGCTAACGTTTGATACGGCCGTTCTCGCAGTGGACTTGAGAGCGACATGAAGCGCTTTGTTGCTTCGCTGTGCCGCAAACTCACATGGCCCAAGAGAATCCTTACAGTCAAACCTAGCGGTAGCTTCGCGTTTCAGCTTCCCGTGTAGGGTGAGGGGACAATCGCCAACGTCATTGGATGTACGTGCGCGGAGAGCACCGCCGATGTGACAGCCGAGCTGTGGATCACGCTGAATCTTGGTGCTCACGCTGTATTTTGAATATTCTGCGGCGCACAGGTTGGCGCAGTCGCTCGATGAAGTCACCGAGATCACTGTCGGGATGGAACAAATCGACTTTGACGTTGGCACGGTCGGGCCCGACTATTCGCGTGATGAGGATAACTAGCGCGTTGGCGTCTTAGGCATCCTTGTATAGGCCCGCGCTCCGCCGAATTGCTGGTGTGCCGTCGTGCTAGCGGGACGTCTTTATTTTTCTGGACCTGGTCCCGGTTCGAGATAGTTGGCGGGACATATGAGCGTTCGCTCTGGAGCGAGCCGTCTGGTCCGCTGCACCTATCACCGGCAATACCCATACGCTAGGGTGATCGCCGAATGGCTCGGCCTGGATCGTAAGCGCTGGCCGGGGTTCGCTGAAATCACCCTGCATTGCAACAATATCAGCGTTCCGCCCATACTCTAATACGCCATCATTTCGTCCAGCGAACCACGTCGGCAGCGGCCTCATCCATTAGGCGCTCCAACTGCTTGTCGGCCTTGTCAGACGAGGCTATCGCAAGGCTTTGACGCCGGCATTCCTCGACAAACCCCGGTCGCCGGGTGTCAGGCACCCAAATTTGCACGGGGCGCAACCCTGCCATGCGTCGCGCGTCTCTGTGCTTTTGCACTCGGGCGTTGATCTTCATGAACAACCTCGTGGTCGCGTTAGGTGTAATTTTGCGCTGAGGTACCGTTACATGCAACGCGTTTGGCTTCCAGCATCGACTCAACTAGGGTCAACGCATTTCTATCCGCGAGTCTCCTTTAATAGGGCGCAGTAGTTTTGCATTACCCGAGAAGCGTACTTACTTCAGCGCTGCGGAGATGATGACCCTACTAGCGTCGCTTCCAGACAGCCCGAAGGTGGCCCTAGTAGAGTCAAAGCTGCAACCGGGGAAAACCTTTTCACCGCATATGGGCGCGACCGTGCGACAAGCTCGGCTTGCAGCTCGGGCAGTTTTTCGCGCGGGGTAAGACGCTCATCGCTGCCATGACCGGCTCCAACTTCCGTGGCGACGCCGGGACAAAGCTCGCGCCGCATCGAGACGCTGGGTGAGCGACTGGGCGTCGGCCCAGCGACCGGCTACCAACGTCTCAATCGCCCCGACGGCCGCGCGCTGCGGATCGAGGCGAAGGGATGCTACCCGATGACGAGGCCATCGCTCTGCATACGAAAATCGAAGGCATTGACACTGAGGGTAAATCGCATTTCGCGACTTACCCCTCTCGCATTTACACTCAGACAAGACCGATTAACGGATCCATGAGGCTTCGTGTGCGTGAGTCTTCAACATTGTTAGCCAGTATCCGGAAAGCCTTAGCCGGGCTGACAGAGATACCGAATCGGCAGGGGGGCAATCGACTCGTAGCAGATGGTCTCGTCGCGCGGCCGACTCAGTGGCCAAGCCGGCTACGCGGAGCGTCCTTGCTTTGCGCGGCTTTGGAAGCCAGAGAGGTTCATGCTCTCAGCCTTGGAGACAAAGCTCTCGCCTATGTGGACCCAGAGAATGGCACGGTACATGTGATCAGTGAAGGACCCGAGGTGGTCCAACTTCGCGACGTCGCAGCGGTACTTGAAGAACTTGGAGCCGAGATCGTTAGCGTTAACAAGGCTGACGTCGTCCAAACGCCAGAGGGATACGCCGGCAACATCGGTGGACACCACGCATCCGGGGGCACGATCGCGGAGGCCGCCCTTAGATCTTGGCTGATCGAGCGCAGGGCGGCTCAACAAGGTGTTGAAACCTTTTCAGCCCTCGAGTACGTGGACCTGACGCTCGCGAAGCGAGTGATCAACGAGTTGGCCAAACAGGATGGCGACTTAGGGGCCGAGTATTGGAGCGCCGTATCAAGACTATTGACCGCGACCGATCAAATGCGAGAGGCTCTCGCTGTCATCCAGGCAGAGCTTCAGTAAGTTCATGATTCTAATGATTGAGGTCAGACAGCCGGCAAGACGGCCTATCTTATGTGGATCGCCTACGCCGCCATGCCGCTAGCGATTCTGTACGTTCGGCCCCTGAACCGAAAAAGACAACGTCGGCACATGGATCACGCTGGAGTCGCTGACGCCGTCTCTCCGCCGCCGATCTACATCGCCCCTCTTTTCGCGACGGCCTCTGTGATTCGATAGCCTGCTCCGCCCGCCTCTACAACTGTCTTAACGTCTTTCGTCCTGGACTATCCTGCCCATGCCACGCCTTTCCGTATTAGCGCTCGATTTGGAAGGCACGCTCATCTCGAACGCGGTGAGCCAAATTCCGCGTCCCGGGCTTTTCAACTTTCTTGAGGGTTGCCGAGAGCAGTTCCCTCGCATCGTAATGTTCACCACGGTAAACGAGACACGATTTCGCGCAATCGCTAGCGTGCTCATACAGGAGCGTGCCGCCCCAGCTTGGTTTGCCCAACTTGAGTACGTGTCGTGGACGGGCGCCACCAAAGATCTGGCGCTGATCCGCAATGCTGCTGTTGAGAATTGCCTGCTTGTCGACGACTTTGAGGCGTACGTACACCCTGGGCAGCACGCTCAATGGATTTGCATTGAGAGCTTTTCCCATCCATATGAAGCTTCTGATACCGAACTTGTGGCAGTGCTTGAAAAGCTGCGAGTACGGTTAAGCCAGTAGCCCCTGGTGAACTCCAGCAGCGTGCCCAATCACTACAATATGGTGGGTGAAACCTCACAGGGCGATATGACCATTGGCGTGTCGAGTGTGAAATTGGCAATGTGTGAACGGTGTCAGCCGCGGGCGCCGATGCAGCAATCACGTGATTGCGATGCCACTGCCCGCTGATCACGGGATCAGGCCATGGAGCCGACTCCCGGCCTCACTGGATTAGGAATGATGACGGTGGAAACTGGCGTGGTTACCCGGGAAGAACTCTATGATCTGGTCTGGTCAATCCCAATGACCAAGGTGGCCGACAAGTTTCAGGTTTCGAGCAGTTATTTGGCACGTATATGCACTGAGCTGCGCGTCCCTCGTCCAGAACGTGGTTACTGGGCGAAGCTGGCGGTCGGCAAGGCAGAAAAGGCGCCATCACTTCCTGAACCGCGGCCAGGTGATCAGATGGCGTGGTCGCACAAAGATGGACTTCCAACGCTGCCCGTGCCGAAGCCTCATCCGGCAACCGAACCTCGAGCCCGTGCTCCGCGTCCCATCCGCCGCATCACTGGCACCCACAGCTTAATCCTTGGCGCGAAGGAGCTTTTTCTTGCCGGTCGCGAGGTGAAAGAAAGCGAACATCTCAAGCCGTATAAGAAGTTGCTGGTCGACGTCACCGCGTCCAACACCGGGATCGACAAGGCTCTCGGCTTCGCAAACGACTTGTTTAATGCATTGGAATCAGCAGGCTATCGAGTGGTCATCGCGCCTCCTGATGCGAAGCTTCGCCGCGAATCCGTCTACGAAAAGGAAGAGCCACCACCGAAGGGCCACAAACACGATCCTTATGGTTACAGTCGCCTGTGGTCTCCCCAGCGCCCTACTGTCGTCTACGTCGACGCACTCGCCTTTGGGCTTTCCATTGTGGAGATGACCGAGTCTGTCGCCGTGCGGTACGTCAACGGTAAGTACGTCCGCGAATCAGATTATGTAGCGCCCAAAGCATCCAGACGCCACGTCGACCATACTTGGACGAGCACCCATGACCTGCCGTCCGGCCGACTGAGACTAGTTGTCTATGCACCGCAGTGGAACATCTCGTGGTCAACGACATTCCAGGAAACCAAGACGCACAGCCTAGCGTCAGATATCCCCCGAATCATCAAAACTCTCAAGAGCTCGATCGCAACCGTCACGGAGAAGTTGGCGGAAGCGAAACGGCAGGCGGAAATACGCGAACAGGAATGGCTCGCGGCAGAAAAGCGCCGCCGGCAAGAGGAAGACCAGCGTCGTGAAGCTCAGTCCATCAAAGATAGCCGCGACGAACTTGAGCAAGTCATTCAAGCCTGGGCAAAGGCCTTCAGTCTGGAACAGTTTTTTCAGGGTATCGAAGATCGTGCAACTGCCCTGCCCGAGGCCGATCGTCAGGCGGTACTACTCCGGCTAGGACTCGCTCGTGAATTCGTCGGCACACACAATCCCTTGGATTTCTTCCTTGGGTGGAAAACGCCTCTCGAACGATACGTGCCGCTGGCGCAGCGTCGTGAGGTCGATGACACTGGCGATGGCGACAACGCGACGCAAGAGTGAAAAGATTGGCTTTTCATCGGCTGGGGCGGCCGTAAATTGCTCGCTACTCGCCGTCGCTCTTCTTCCTGAGTACCTGGCGCAGCCATCCCTGGTGCACCCCGTATCTCGTATTGGCCGAACAATGCATACGAGGCGGCGATGGGACGCGTTCGAAAACCCTGCGTATTTCATAGGGAAATTTCATGACGCGCAGTTTGGCCACCTTACGCTTGATTCCGTGCCAGTGGGCTGACTTATGCTTTTTCATCATAAGCACGCTTCGCCGTGTGCCGTACGGTGCGCCACTAACAAACGGCCAGTTTATGTTTGAATTCTCGCCACGATATGACTAACGGCACAAATCAAAAATCCTCAAGGGTGCAGACCCTTGAGGATTTTTTTCGTCTGGATCACTGCCGGTTGACCCAATCCTGCGCGCCCTCGATGAACCAGGGCAGGTTCAGGCGTTCGCCCTCGCCGGATTGAATCGTCAGGCGCTGGCCCGACGGGTTGGCGTTGGCGTTCGACGGCGCCGGCGAATCCAGCGGCCGGCTGCGGTAGTCCACGTTGCTTCGCGATTGCTGCGGCGTATTCGCGCAGGCGGCGAGGGACGCGATGGCTGCCCCGGCGAGGACGAGGCGCAGCGCTGCGTGATGAATCTTCATGGTGTTCAGGTTCCTGCTGGCGGCACAGGCCGGCGTGCCGGGCGATAAGGCCTTCCCCGTACCTTACTCGCATTGGGCTGCCCGCGTCAGCCTGCCCCGCCCCACCCTTCAGAACTGGTACTTCAACGTCAGCATGGCGTGGCGCGTGGGCGCGTAGATGCCGGTGTAGAAGGTCGTGTCCAGGCCCTGCAGGTATTTCTTGTCGAACACGTTGTTCAGGTTCAGCGTGGCCGAAAGCTGACGGTTGAAGTCGTAGCGCGCCATCAGGTTGGCGACGGCGTAGGCGGGCTGCTCGCCCTTGAGGGTGACGCCCGGCAGGGACCAGGTGGTGGCGCTGTAGTAGATGCGGCTTTGCCAGTTGACGCCGCCGCCCACCGTCAGGCGATGCCAGTCGCCGGGCAGGCGGTAGGTGGTCCACAGCTTGGCCATGTGGCGCGGGAAGATGGTGCGGATGGTCGCGCCCTCCCCGTCCTTGGTGATGCTGTAGCTGTAGCTCAGCGCAGCTTGCCAGCCGGGGGCCAGTTCGCCGTTGAACTCGACATCCAGGCCCGATGTCTTGGCGCCGCTGACGGCGCGGTAGGCCGGTTCCCGCACGGTGCCGGGCACGAACTGGCCTTGGTCTACTTCGGCCAGGTTGTCCTGGCGGATCTGATAAAGCGCGATGGCGCTGCTCAGGCGGCCACCGAAGTAGTCGCTCTTCAAGCCGATTTCGTAGTTGTCGCCGGTGCGCGGGTCCAGCACGTTGCCGTTGCGGTCGCGGGCGCTTTGCGGCTTGAAGATGCTGGTGTAGCTGGCGTAGACGGAATGCTGGTCGTTCAGGTCGTAGACGACGCCGGCGTAGGGAGTGACGACGCCGCTTTCGCTCATCTCGGTGATCTTGTTGTTCCGCGCCAGCGCGGGCGACGCGTAGATCTGCGAGAGCTTGTAGCGGTAGTTGCTGACGCGCGCGCCCACGATGACCGCGAGGTCGTCGGTGGGTTTCAGGCGCAGCGCGGAATAGACGCCCTGCTGCTTTTGCCAGCCGTCATAGTCCATGAGCTTCTGGCCTGAGACGGTCGGCCCCGCGGTGTCGTTGCCCCAGCTATAGATGTTGACGTCGCGGCCTTCGATGTCGTCGTCGGCGGGTTCGTGATAGTTATTGAACTCCGCCCAGTTCATGCCCACGACGAACTCGTGCTGTCGTCCCCACAATTCGAATGGCCCGGCCGCCTGCACGTCGAACCCGGTCTGGCGCTGGCGGGCGCTACCCAGGCCGCCGTAGAACTGCACGCCGTCGCCCGTGTTGCGTTCGACGAAACCCCAACTGGCGTCGGCCGACGAAAACTCGCGTTTACCGTGGAGGTAGTTGCCCGAAAACTTGAGCTTCCAGTCGTTGGCGAACTTGTGCTCGAGGTTGAGGAAGGCGTTGTAGACCGTGAGTTCGTCGGTGTTCCAGCGCGCCCCGGCGTTGTCGGACGCTTTGAAATCGGTCTGCTGACCGTCAGAGTAAAAGAGCGGCAGTCCGGTCGACGACTGTCCGCGCGGATCGTTGTTCTGGTAGTCCAGTCCCGCCGTGAGCAGCGTGTTCGGCGTGAGGTCGGCCTCCAGCACGCCGTAGAAAACGGTCTTGTTTTCCTTGTAGTAGTCGATATGCGTGTTGCCCTGCTCGTGCGCGGCGACGAAGCGGCCGCGCAAAGTGCCGGCGTCGTTGATGGGCCCGCCCACGTCCAGCTCGCCGCGGCCCCGCCCCCAGGTGCCTGCGCCCAGGCTGGCATAGCCCTGGAATTCGCGCGTGGGCTTCTTGCGGATGAGGTTGACGGTGCCTGACGGATCGCCCGCGCCCGTCATCAGGCCCGTGGCGCCGCGCAGGACTTCGACCCGATCATAGATGGCCAGATCCGTCTGGCTCTGCGGGATGTTCTGCGACACGATGTCGGTCGCGGTCAGGACGCCATCGAACTGGTAGTTGTCGATGTTGTAGCCGCGAGAAAGGACCGAGAACCGGCCTGTGCCGATGTTCTGCACTGATATGCCCGGCGTGCGGTCCAGCAATGCCTCGATGCTATCGACGCCCTCGTCCTCGATGCGCTGGCGCGTCATGACGCTGATGGTCTGCGGCGTCTCGCGCTGCGTGAGCGGCAGGCCGGTCGCGAAGGACAAGGGGCCGGTCATCGCGTAGCTGTGCGAGCCCTCCGTGGCGCCGAAGCCGTCGGCTTGCACGGTGACGGGCGCCAGCGTGGCGACGCCGGCGGGCGGCGCGCGGTGCAGCACATAGCTGCCGCCGTCTGCCGGTGACGCGGCCAGGCCGGTGCCGGCCAGCAAGGCGTTCAACGCGGCGCGCGGGTCCAGGTCGCCCGACACGCCCGGGCTCTGCTTGCCCTGCGCAAGCTCGCCGGCGCCGGCGACCAGCACGCCCGATTCGCTGGCAAAGCGCGCGAGCACCGTGCTCAACGGGCCAGCGGGAATGTCGTAGTGCCGCGTCGCGGCGGCGGCGGATTGTTGAGCCGGCGCGGGCTGTGCGGCAGCGTCCGGCGCGTCGACGGCCAGCACCGCCACGCCGCCCGCAATCGCCAATTGCACGAGACGCGCCGTGCAGGTCAGGCGGGATTTGCCCGCGAGACGGCGGAATGAATGGGGCGGCCGGGGGGCGGCAAGGACTGAATGACGGGGCATGACGAACTGGGTTCCGATGAGGTTTATCGACGAGCCGTGCGATTGAATTCGCTCTCATTAGGGGAATCGAACGAGAACCTCAAAAGCGGAACCGGGCGGGGAAAAATTTTTGCGATGCCGCACGAATCACGATGCAGCGCGGTTGGGCGGACGGCGGGAAAAGGTGAAGATCGCGTCAACGGCTGTCGAGCGCACCGCCTCTTGGCTGAATGCTGATCCACCACGGCAAGGTCCGCTGGATGCGGATGGGCAGAACGGCTTCGAGCATGGCCAGCGCCCGGTCGGGGTCGGTGGCCGGATAACTGCCGATGACCGGCAGGTTGGCAATCTCGGGCGCCACGCGCAGCACGCCGCCGCGATACCGCTGCAGTTCGCTGGCAACGTCCGCCAGCGGCGTGTTGTTGGTGACCAGGATGCCGCGCGACCACGCTTCGCGCGCGGGGTCGGCGGATTGCGTGGCGGCCAGCGAGGCGTTCGTGAAGCGCGTCTGTTCGCCCGTCTGGACAACGCGGATGCTGCCCGTGGCAGCGGTGCGCGCTTCCACAGCGCCCTTGTAGACCGCCACCAGGGTCTCATCGCCGTCCAGCCGCACCGTGAAACGCGTGCCGAGGGCGCGGACCCTGCCTTGCGGGGTATCAACGACAAATGGGCGTGCGGGATCGGCCGCGGTCTCTATCAGCAGTTCACCCGCCACCAGGCGGAGACGGCGCAGGCCATCGCTGTAATCCACGTCGAAGGCGCTGCCGGTGCCGAGCCAGACGACGGACCCGTCGGCCAGTTCGATGCGGCGAACCTCGCCGGTGGCGCTGCGATGATCGGCCGCCCAGGCCAGCACCACGCCGGGCAAGGGCGTGAGGCGCCAGGCCGCCAGACCGGACAGGCCCGTGCCCGCCAGCGCAGCCAGCCCGAACAACATCTGACGCCGCCGGGCCATGCGGCTATTGGCCGCGCAATAGCCCTTGGCGGCGGCGTCGCGGCCGGGGCTGGATTGGACAGGTTGGAATTGGCTGCTGATGCGCTCGACGTAGCCCCACGCGGTCCGATTTTCCTGCGCGCGTTCAAGCCAGGTCTGCCAGCGCCGGCGCTCGTCGGCCGTAGCCTCGCCGGAGCGCAGCAGCGCAAACCATTCGGCAGCCTGCTCTAGCGCCTGGTGCGTGGGCTCGGCGGCGGATTGCAAGGCGGTCATGTTGGCGAGTCCGCAACCACGGATCGCGCTTCCAGCATCAGGCAGTGCAGCATGGCCTGGGCGACGTACTTGCGGACCATCCGGGTGGACACGCCAAGCTCCTGCGCCACTTCCTTGTCGGACATCTCGCAGGCGACCGCCATGACGAATGCGTTGGCGGCTTTGACCGGCATGCTGCGCAGCATGCCGTCGATTTCCAGCAGAGCCTGGATGACGATGACCTGATGCTCGGCAGACGGGGCCAGGGCCTCGGGCCGCGCGGCCAGCTCTTCCAGCCACATCTGCTCGATCTGACGGCGCCGCCACAGGTCCACGCACATGCCGTTGGCCATGGCGCGCAGATAGGCCCGAGCTTCAGGCGCGCTGTCGAAGCGGCGCGGCTTCTGAATGAGGCGCACGAAAGCGTCGTGCGCCAGGTCGGCCGCGTCACACGAATTGCCCAGGCGACGGCGCAGCCACCCATGAAGCCATCCGTGATGGTGGGCGTAAAGGGATTCGATTTGTGAGGACGGCGCGTCGCTGGCCACGGCGGTAGAAGGACCTCGAGCCATCCTGGGACGCCCGGAAATCTAAATAAGAATTACTCGTGATTATCCGCACAACGGCCCTGTTTTGCAATGCGGCATTTCCGCGGGCTTGAGGCGGTGCGTTCAGCGCCTCGCCTTCATAACGGAAATTTATTGTTTCGTGCTTTATCTTGGCCGCTGTAACAGTCGCGCCTGATTTGACCCCAAATTCCGCATGAAGCGCGTGTCTCCCCGTAGCGCCATTGCGCGGTGCCGTTCAGAACGAAGCGAATGCCGCCCGAGAGGCCTGATATATTTCGACACATATTACGAATGTTTTCAAGACAAAATAGCCGCACGAAAATGCCACCGGCGCTGGGGGCCACACCGCCATGAAAGTCCTGTCGATATTCGGAACGCGGCCCGAAGCCATCAAGATGGCCCCGCTGGTCACCGCGTTGCAGAACGAGCCGCAGATCCAGAGCGTGGTCTGCGTGACCGGGCAGCATCGGGAAATGCTGGACCAGGTGCTGGCGCTCTTCGAATTGCAGGCGCAGCACGACCTGGACATCATGGTGCCCAACCAGACGTTGAACGGTCTGTATGCGCGCCTGATCAATCGCGTCGACGGTGTGCTGGAGGCGGAGAAGCCGGACTGCGTGCTGGTGCATGGCGATACGAGCACGGCGTCGGCCTGCGCGCTGGCGTCGTTTCACCGCCGTGTGCGCATCGGTCATGTGGAGGCCGGGCTGCGCACCGGCAACCTGGCGATGCCGTTTCCCGAGGAAATGAACCGGCGCGTCGTCGACGCGATCGGCGACCTGCTGTTTGCGCCCACCGCGGAGTCGCGCGGCAATCTGTTGCGCGAAAACCTGGCGGGCAGCATCACCGTCACCGGCAATACCGTGATCGACGCCCTGGCGATGACAAGCGCCAAGCTGACCGCCGGCAGCGCGCTGACCCGCATGCTGCAAACGCGCTATGCGTGGCTGGACCCAAACCGCCGGCTGCTGCTGGTGACGGGCCACCGGCGTGAAAGCTTTGGCGAGGGCTTTCGCAATATCTGCGCGGCGCTGGCGGATCTGGCGCGGCGCGCGGACCTGCAGATCGTTTATCCGGTCCACCTGAATCCCCAGGTGCGCGGCGTCGTGATGGCGGAGCTGTCCGGGCTTGCCAACGTGCATTTGATCGACCCGCTGGATTACCTGGATTTCGTGTGGTTCATGCAGCGCTCGCACCTGATCCTGACCGATTCGGGCGGGGTTCAGGAAGAGGCGCCTTATCTGGGCAAGCCCGTGCTGGTGATGCGCGACGTCACCGAGCGCCCCGAAGCGGTGCGGGCGGGCACGGTGGCGCTGGTGGGCACCGATACGCGCCGCATCGTCACCGAGGTCAACCGCCTGCTTGATGACCCCGGGCTGCACAGCGCCTTCTCGCGGCGGATCAATCCGTACGGCGACGGCAAGGCCAGCCAGCGCATTGTCGATGCGCTCTGCGGCCGCGCCGTATCGGAATTCGCTCCCCACGCTGCCGCCCATTCCCCTCTTTGACCTTTTGCCGCGATGCCTATCTTGCCTGGAGCTTTCATGCCCTCCTCCTTACAAGCCACCGATGTCCGTACGTTGTGCCGCGCCCTGGTCGCGGCGGGGCTGCTGATGCCGCTGGCCGCGCTGGCCAGTCCGGCCGGCGACGCGCTGCGCCGGCTGCAAAGCGACGACATGGTGACGCGCAGCACCACGCTGGAAGACCTGGGCATCAAGGAGCCCGTCGTCCTGTCCAACAGCGATGCGCGGCAGGAGTTCTATCTGCCGGTGCCACGCGGCGTGCCGATCACGGACGCGCGGCTGGACTTCGACGCGCGCTACACGAAGGGTGAGCCGGGCCGGACCAACATGGTGCTGTGGCTGGACGGCGTGCCGCAGACCGCGCAGCGCGTCGCCGATGGCGAAGGATCTGCCAGCCGGACGCTCGCCGTGGAACGCCGCGCGCGCGATTCGGGCTTTCTGCGCGTGGGCGTGGACTGGCAGTCCGACATCGCGCTGCGCCACTGTGAAAGCAACCGCGCCACGGGCAATGCGCTGACGATCTCGCCGCAGACGCGGCTGAGCTACCGCTATGACGCGTCGGCGATCAACAGCCTGGACGATGCCTGGGGCTCGCTGCCCGGCCAGCCCGTGCTGATGGTCGCCAGCCGCAAGCTGGACCAACAGGCCTTCGACAGCGCCTGGCGCCTGGGCGTGGCAATGGAGCGCAGCGGCAAGCGTGTGGAGGTCAGGGCCTTCCCGGCGGTGGGCGAGGAGGTCGACACGCGCGGTCTGCAGGCCCCGGCCGGACTGGGACAGGTACCGGCATTTGCCGCGCTGGCCGGCAAAGAGACGCACAAGCTCGCCAACCCCGCCGAGATCGGCGCCCTGCTGGTGATGGGCGCGCCCGCCGTTGCCGGCGACGTGGTGATTGCCGATGCTGCGCTGAGCACGAAATACAACGCCGCGCTGGACGCGTTGCAGGCGCAGCTTGCGTCCGATCCCGATGCGGCGGACGCCTTCAAGGCGTGGCGCGAGCAGCGCATGCCGCTGGCGGGCGCCGGCCTGGCGTCCAAGGAGATCCGCCTGGTGTCCCTGAGCCGGCAGGCAGTGATTGCCGTCGCGGCCGACGCGGGCGCGCAAGGCGCCGGCGTCTTTGACACGGCCTGGCGCCGCATCCTGGCAAGCCGCCAGGTGCAGGTGCAGACCGCCCTCCCCCCGCAGTCCATGCAGGATGGCGGCGTGCGCCTGTCGACCCTGGGCGGCTCGCCGGCGAGCTTTGACGTGGTGGCGCGCGGCGACTGGAACGCATCGTTTCCGCTGGCCGCCGTGACCACCGACGGCCGCGTGCCGGATGAACTGGTCATGGACGTGGCGGCGGCGCCCGGGGCCTCGTCGACGCGGCCGGTGGCATCCGTCTTCTGGAACGGCATCCTGCTGGGCGCCAAGCAACTGGAGGCAGACGGCCGGCCCGAGCGGCTGACGGCGCGCGTGCCGGGCTATGCGCTGGGCGTGACGAACGCGGTGCGCGTGACCTTCCAGCGCCAACCCGTGTCGGTGGATTGCAACGAGATTCCGCAGGGCTATCCCGTGAACGTGCTGCCGACCAGCTACGTGAAGCCCGGCAAGGCGCAGCCCGACGGCACCTTCGTGGGCCTTTTGCCGCTGATGGCGGGGTCGCCGCAGGTGCTGATTCCGGACAGCTATCTGGCCGACGCGCCCGACAACATCAAGCGCGTCATCGGCATCGCCGCGGCCAGCGGCGTGTCGGCCACGCGCGCCGAGCTGTCGGTGTCGCCCGCCGGCCAGGCCGTCAAGCCCGCCCGCGCGTTCCTGGCGATGGAGCTGCCGGTCGACGGCGCCAAGCCCGCGGTCAAGGTCACGGCACGCAAGCAGCTTCAGGTGGCCGGCAAGGACACGACGTTGCTGGACATCTCGGGACTCACGCAACTGAGCACCGCGGAAGTCGTCAGCGCGGGCGGCCAGGAGGGCGTGCTGTGGCACACGCTGGGCGAGCAGCCCGGCATGACCGATGCGCCGTTTGTGCTGAATCGCGGCAACATCGCGATCATCGGCGCGGCGGGGCCGGTTGCGTGGATCGACAGCGCAAACCCCGACGCGAGCCACCCGCCGGGCGCGGGAGAAAGCGCCTTCTTCGAGTGGCGGCGCTACATCTCGTGGAGCGTGCCGGCCATCAGCATCAGCCTGCTGGTGCTGCTGCTGTTCCTGATCCTCGCCATGCGCGTCAGCCGCAGAAAGCGCAAGGATCCCCAATAAGGCCGCGGCGTCATGTCCTCGCTCTACTGGCCCTACCTGATCGCGGATTACTACCGCGGACTGGAGGTTGTGACCGCCGTCGTCGGCGTGATCATCCTCCTGTCCAGCCTGGATGACCTGTTCATCGACGGCTGGTACTGGGTGCGCGAGCTGTGGCGGTCGCTGACCATCAAGCGCCGCTATACGCCGCTGACTGCCGCGCAGCTGCGCGCCAAGGAAGAGCAGCCGCTTGCGATCATGGTGCCGGCCTGGCTGGAGTACGACGTGATCGCGTCGATGCTCGAGACGATGGTGTCGACGCTGGAATACAAGAACTACATGATCTTTGCCGGCACCTACCAGAACGACGAGCGCACGATCAACGAAGTGGAACGGATGCGGCGCCGCTACCGCCAACTGGTCCGCGTGGAGGTGCCGCATGATGGCCCGACCTGCAAGGCCGACTGCCTGAACTGGATCGTGCAGGCGATCTTTGCGCAGGACGCCAAACACCCCGTACCCTTTGCCGGCGTGATCCTGCATGACAGCGAAGACGTGCTGCATCCGCTGGAGCTGAAGTACTACAACTACCTGCTGCCGCGCATCGACTTCATCCAGCTGCCGGTGACCTCGCTGGAGCGCCATTGGTACGAGCTGGTGGCCGGCACCTACATGGACGAATTCGCGGAGTGGCACACCAAGGATCTGGTGGTGCGCGAGAGCCTGTCCAAGATGGTGCCGTCGGCGGGCGTGGGCACGTGCTTTTCGCGCCGCGCGCTGGTGGAGCTGGCGGCCGAGACGAACAACCAACCGTTCAACACCGACACGCTGACCGAGGACTACGACATCGGCGCGCGCCTGGCTCAGCGCGGCATGCGCCAGATCTTCGGCAAGTTCCCGGTCGAATACGTGACGCGGCGCCAATCGTGGTTCGGCCTGGGCAAGGAACAGATCGCGCACCTGCGCATGCCGCTGGGCGTGCGCGAGTACTTTCCCAACACCTTCCGCACCGCCTACCGGCAAAAGGCGCGCTGGACGCTGGGCATCGGGCTGCAGGGCTGGCAGCAGGTGGGATGGACCGGGTCGCTGGCGACCAAGTACCTGCTGTTTCGCGATCGCAAGGGCTTGGTGACGTCCTTCATCGCCATCCTGGCCTATGTGCTGCTGGCCAACTTCTTCGTCTTCTATCTGGCCGACCTGTTTGGCTGGTGGACGGTGTACTACCCGTCCTACTTCCGGCCCGGCGGCTGGCTGGTGACGCTGATGTGGGCCAATGCCGTCGCGCTGCTGCTGCGCGTGGTGCAGCGCGCGTACTTCGTCGGCCGGATGTACGGCTGGGAGCATGCGCTGCTGTCGATTCCGCGGATGATCGTCGGGAACTTCATCAATGCCATGGCGGCGGCGCGAGCGTGGCGGCTGTTCATCGGCCACCTGATTTCGGGCAAGCGGCTGGCGTGGGACAAGACCATGCACGACTTCCCGTCCACCGATCAGCTGGCGCAGCAGCGCCAGCGCCTGGGCGAGCTGCTGCTGTCGTGGCAGGCCATCGACCAGTCCACGCTGGAGCAGGCGCTGGAAATCCAGGCGCGCGAGAAAAAGCCGCTGGGCCAGATCCTGACGGAACAGGGCTGGCTGGACGAAGGCACGCTGCACGAAGCGATCCAATTTCAACAGGCCGGACAAGGCGAGCCGCCGGCCGCGCCCGACACCAAACCTTCGACCTCATGATGTCCTTTCCTCGCTCGCTCGTTCTGTCCGCGGCCCTGGCCTGCGCCTGGGCCGCGGCACCGGTTGGTGCGCAGACGCAGCCTCGGGCCGAAGCGCCGCTGGAGGGCGCGGCCTGGCAGTTCGCCGACGAGGGCTACAAGAACTACGACGCCGGCAACTATGCGCTGGCGCAGCAGCAGGCGGAGTCGGCCATCGTGCTGCGCCCCGACGTGGAGCGCCTGCGGCTGTTGCTGATCTATGCGCTGCAAAAGCAGGGCAAGCTTGACGAGGCCGACAAGGCCGCGGCCGATGCCATCGCCAGCGGGCTGGACACGCCGGCCCTGCGCCAGGCGCGCGCCAACCTGCGTCCCGCCCCCGCGGCGCGGCCCGCCGCCTCGCCCGCCACGCCTGCCGCGCCCCGGACCAGCAGCGCCTATCAGCGCGGCTTTCCCATCGCCACCCGCGCCTACGCCGACTACAACCGCGCGGACTATCCCGCAGCCGAGCGCGGCGCCGAACGCGCCTTCCGGATCGATCCCAAACAGGGCGCATGGGCCATGCTGTGGCTGGATGCGCTGGAAGCGCAGGGCAAGTACGCCGAGGCCGAAGCAGCCGTCGCCAAGGCCGTGTCACTGGGCGCGCCGAACGGCAACGACCTGGCCGCGCGCCAGCAGACGCTCAAGCGCCGGATGGCGGTCAAGCCGGCCGAGGCAGGCTATCAGGCCTTGATCGCCAACCATCCCGGCGACGCCGTGCCGCTCGCCCGGCAGGCCGTCGCGCTGGCGCCCGAGAGTTCCAGCCACCGCCTGCTGCTCATTACGGCGCTCATGCTGGACAACCAGCTCGCCGCCGCCGAGGAAGCCGCCACGGACGCCATGCGGCAGGACGACGAGAACACCGTTGCGCTGCTGATGCGCGGCTATTTGCGCCAGCGTCAGGGCAGGACGCAGGAGGCGGACGCGGACTTCGACGCGGCGCTCAAACAGGGCTGGCTCGACGACGAACAGCGCCGCAACGTGCGCCTGATCGCGGCCGACGCCGCCCTGGCAGCCGGCGAAAACGCGCGCGCGCTGGCGCTGGTCGAACCGCTGGGCGGCAAGGATGAAGCCGCCGCGCAGCGCATCAAGCGCGCGGGCGCGCGACCGGCCATTCCCGCCACGCTGACGCTGGCGAACTATCCCGCGCCGGTGCAGGACTGCCGCGACACGCCCTACGGCACCTCGTGCGAGCTGCTGCCGTCGGATGCCGCAGGCAGCGGCGGCCCCGCCTCGCTGGCGTATGCCGCCTACGCGCGCGAGGATTACCAGGAAGCCATCAGCCAGGCGCGCAAGGCGGCCGAGCAGGATCCCGCCAACAAGGAATACCAGCGCCTGCTGACCACCACGCTGGCGGCCGGCAACGCCGCGCAACTGGCCGAGGCCAACACGCGCATGAGCGCGGCGCTGGCCGCGCAGCCGGACGATCCCACGCTGCTGATGCAGCGCGGTTACCTGCACCAGCGCATGCGCCAGCCCAAGCTTGCGCTCGAGGACTTTCAGGCCGCACGCGCCACCGGCAAGGCGCCGCCCACCGTGATCCTGGACGAAGGCTATGCGCTGGCCGGCGTGGGCGACAAGCGCGGCGCGGTGGATCGCCTGAAGGAGGCCATTGACGAGAACGACGCGGGCAAGCTGGATCTCACGCCGCAGCAGCGGTTCGACACGCGCAACGCCATTGGCGGGTTGGCGCGCGAATGGGGCGGCTATTTCTCGGCCGGCTACCGCGGTGCGCGACCGGCGTCGTCCGGCCTGGGTGGCGCGGCCATCACCGTGCCTGGCGACGCCGTGTTCAGCACCGCCGAGATCTTCTGGCGGCCGTCGGACTTTCTCAATTCCTCGACCCGAACCTTCGAACTGTACGGACGCCTGTCGAACACGCTGTACGACAAGGGAAGCCGGACCGAGAGCCAAACCGTGTCCGATCCCTGCCAGGGAACGCCCGGCGGCTCGGGCTCCTCCACGATCGACATCGCTGAATCATCCAATCCGGGCATTTCAGGCATTCCCACCACCATCGGATCGCTCGGCATGCGGTTCACACCGTCCACCGAAGTGGGTCTGACGTTCGGGCTGGAGCGTCAATTCAACCTGGGCAGCGCTACGCGCCGTGGCACGTTCAGCCCCGACCCGAGGGCGCTGCGCTGTTCCCCCGCTCTCAGCAACAAGACCGCGCACTACCAGACGGACGCCGGCAGCGGCGGCTGGCTGGCCTACGTGACCTATGGCCTGTACGAAGGCACGACGCTGCGCATCGACCGCCCGGACTGGTTCACGATGGAAGGCTATGTGCAGGCCGGCTATTCCTGGCAGGACATGCCGGCCAAGTTCTGGCTGCGCGACAACGCGACGGGCGTCGACGGCGAAAAATCGTCGGGCCGGCTGAAACGCGATCAGGCGTTCGGCGCCGGCGAACTGCGCGTGGGCCGCAGCTATCGGGTGGACGCCATCAGCGAACGGCTGGTGTTCTTCCCCTATGCGGTCATCGGCGCGGACTGGCTGTGGAACAAGAACCGCGTCACGGGTTTGGACGTCGATGGCGCGGAGTCCTTCCGGCTGGCGGGCGACTCGAAGTCGTGGTCCATGGGCGCCGGGCCCGGCTTCAACCTGCGCTACTGGTTCCGCGAAGATCACTACACCGCGCCCATGTCCTACCTGGATCTGACGACGCAATACCGTTTCAACATCGGCGGCGGGCAGGCCGACCGGGCCAAGGGCCTGTTCATCAACCTGACCCTGTCGTACTGACGGCACGCCGATCCGCAACACAAGGAGTTCATTCATGCACACCGCAACCCGTCTTCCGAAGCGCGCCCTGCCGGGTCTTTCCGGCGTGCTGGCCCGCGCGCTGGCATCGGCCGCCCTGATGGCAGCGTGCGCCACCGCGGCGCAGGCGCAGCAAGCCTCCTCCATTGTGATCCAGGGCAAGGACAACTGGCTCTTTCCCGGCTGGGGCAGCCTGACGCAGGTGGACATGCGCGGCATCGACGCGTCCACGCAACTCGTGCGCGAGACGCGCGACGTGCTGGCGGCAAAAGGCGTTCAGCTTGAAGTGCTGGTGCTGCCGGACAAGACGTTCTTCTATCAGGACAAGCTGCCGGACGGCAAGGCGCTTAGCGCCGACGTGAAGAAGCGCTATCAGACTATTCAGGACAAGCTCAAGCAGGCGGGCATCGCGACCATCGACGACGAGGCGGTGCTGCAGCGCGTGAAGAGCAGCGGCCAGGAGGTCTTCTACCGCACCGACCAGCACTGGACGCAGGCCGCCGCGGACGCCACCGCCGACGCGCTGGCGCAGCGCATCAAGACAGACGTGAAAACGCTGGCCGGCAAGCCAGGCACCGGCATGCCGCTGGGCAGCGTTGTCAACGAGCGCCGCTACGGCGACCTGGCCGAGCTGTTCCTCACGCCGGACCAGCGCAAGCAGGCTGGCCGCGAGACCTTCACGGTGCGTCGCCAGTCCGACAGCCAGAGCCTCGTGGACGACACGCCGGCGCCCGTGCATGTCACCGGTCACAGCATGGTGCAGCCCTACTTCGGCTTTCCGCAGAAGCTGTCCAACGCGCTGGACCGTCCGGTTTCCGTCAACTGGAAGCCCGGCAATGTGGGCCATTGGGTGATGCTGCTGGAGTACCTGGAATCGCCGGCCTTCAAGCAGAACAAGCCGCAGGTGCTGGTCTGGCAGATG
The DNA here is from genome assembly GCF_002966795.1 of Achromobacter spanius. Lineage (GTDB taxonomy): Bacteria > Pseudomonadota > Gammaproteobacteria > Burkholderiales > Burkholderiaceae_B > Achromobacter > Achromobacter spanius_D. The sequence goes on along the minus strand of NZ_CP023270.1, from coordinate 1,610,147 downwards.
TTCGAACCCACCTACGCGCAGGGACCCGAGGCCCGTGGCCTGTGGGACAACGCTTCCATCATGAGCGCCGACACCTGGCGCTCGCGCATGAAAGCGGCCATCGGGAAGTAGGCACGTGGATACGCCGGACAAGACGCGCGCCGCCGGAGGGCCGAGCATCGGAGGCTCATCCGCGGGCCATCGGCTGACCGCCTGGGTGGTCGCCGCGCTGCTGGCCGTCGGCCTGGGCTGGGGCGGCTGGCGCCTGGCGCAGGCGCGCGTCGGCGCCGTCGCGATGTCGCCGTCCGCATGGCTGGACGGCTCGGCGGGCGCCGCGCTGAACAAGGCGCTGGCGTTGCCGCGCCAGGCCGACGTCGACACCTGGAACGCCGCGCTGCGCTATCGCTTGTTTGGCGACCTGGGCGAACAGGTCGCGATGGGCTGCCCCGGCTGGCTGTTCTACCGCGACGGTTTGCGGCCGCCGCCCGGCGTGCACGTCTTCGACGAACGCCTGCGGCTGATGCGGCACTGGGTGCGCGAACTGCGCGCCAAGCAGGTTCAGGTGCTGGTGGTCGCGGTGCCCGACAAGTCGCGCATCGAGTCCGCCCAACTCTGCGGCCTGCCCGTGTCGCAACCGATGCGCCAGACGCTGGACACCTGGCAGGCCGCACTGCGCGCGGATGGCGTGCCCTTCGTGGATCTGCGCGACGCGCTGCTGGCCGCCCCCGCGCCCCGATTTTTCCGCACGGACGTGCACATGAATGCACAGGGCGCGCAGGCGGCCGCCGCGCGCGTGGCCGAGGCGGCGTTGCCGCTTCTGAACGGCAAGGGCACGCAGGCGTTCAAGACGGAACCGGCCTCTGCGCCGCAACCGCGCATGGGCGATCTGATCGTGCTGGCGGGCCTGGAGCAAGCGCCGGCCGGATGGCGGCCGGCGCTGGAACAGGTGTCGGAAGCCAAGATCGAACCCGTGCGCGCCGGCGGCCTGCTCGATGAGCCGCCCCCGGTTGAAGTGCTGCTGGCCGGCACCTCCAATGGCCGGCGCAGCCAGTTCGGGGAGCGCCTGGGCATGGGCCTGGGCCGCGAGGTCTGGAACATGAGCCTGGACGGCGGGCAGTTCTCGGGCGCGCTGACGATGGCGCTGGGACAGCGCGCGCAATGGCCCGCCAGCCTGAAGCTCGTGATCTGGGAATTCTCGGAGAACGCCCTGTCGCTGCCGCTGACCGCGGACGAACAAGCCCTGCTGGCGCGCATCCCGTAGCGGACCAAGATGCTATTCAACTCCTACCTGTTCCTTTTCATCTTCCTGCCCGTGACGCTGGCGGCGTACTACGCGCTGGGGCGGCTGAACGTGCGGCTGGCAGCACTGTGGCTGTGCCTGACCTCGCTGGTCTTTTACGGCTGGTGGAATCCGCAGTTCGTCGTGCTGCTGGCCGGCTCCATCGCCTTCAACTACGTGGTCAGTCAGTTGATCCTGCACAACGCCGCGCGCCCCCGGCTGCAGGGCCTGATCGTGGGACTGGGCGTGGGCGCCGACCTGGCGCTGCTGTTTCACTACAAGTATTTCGTGACGCTGCTGAACTTCCTGAATGACTTGGGCATGACGGCAACAACAGTTGACGACATCATCCTGCCGCTGGGCATTTCGTTCTTCACGTTCACGCAGATCGGTTATCTGCTGGACTGCAAGGCAGGAGTCGTGAAAGAGCGCAGCCTGCTGAGCTACGTGCTCTTCGTGACGTTCTTTCCGCACCTGATCGCAGGCCCGATCCTGCATCACAAGGAAATGATGCCGCAGTTCGCGCAGCCGGAGAATTACCGGTTCAAGGCCGAGAACCTGTCGGTGGGTGCGATCCTGTTCGTGATCGGCCTGGCCAAGAAGGTGCTGCTGGCCGATGGCATCGCGCCGTACGCCGACGCGGGGTTCGCGGCGCCGGGAGAGTTGCAGTTCTTCGGATCGTGGGGCGCCAGCCTTTGCTACGCGCTCCAGCTCTACTTCGATTTCTCGGGCTATTCGGACATGGCGCTGGGCCTGGCCAAGATGTTCGGGATCCGTTTCCCGCTGAATTTCAACTCGCCCTACAAGGCGGGCAACATCATCGAATTCTGGGCGCGCTGGCACATGACGCTGACGCGCTACATCACCGCGTATCTGTATTACCCGGTGGCGGTGGCCGTGAACAAGTGGCGCACGAATCGCGAGCTGCCGGTGGGCTCGGCCGGGCTGAAGACGCTGGGCGGCTTTGCCGGCAGCATCGCGCTGCCCACGCTGTTCACGATGACGCTGGCGGGCGTGTGGCACGGCGCGGGCTTCCAGTTCGTGGTGTTCGGGCTGCTGCACGCGATGTACCTGTCGGTGAACCATGCCTGGCGCATCTTCGTCGTGGGCCGCAAGCCCGCCGCCGCGCGCAACACGCGGGCCGCCACGCGCGCGCTGTGCGTGCTGATCACCTTCGTGGCGGTGCTGGTGGCGCAGGCGTTCTTCCGCGCCCACGGCGTGGGCGACGCGATGCTGCTGGTGCAGGGCATGATCGGCGCCCGCGGCATCGAGCCGCTGGATATGTCCGCGCATATTGCGGGTCTGGCCATTGGCGACGCCTGGCGCGTCATCGCCGGCCACCACATGCAGCTCATCTATGCCGTCGTGCTGCTGGGCATCGCGTGGTTCGCGCCCAATTCGCACCAGATCCTGGGCCGCTGGTCGCCCGCCCTGTTCAAGCCCAACGAGGCCCCGCAGCCCTACCTGCGCTGGCGCCCCAACCTGGCGTGGATGGTGGTCATGCTGGTGCTGCTGGCTTTCTGCCTGGTCAACCTGCACAAGGAAGCCCGGTTTCTCTATTTCCAATTCTGACCCCACGGGGTCGCGGAGCAAGTCATGGACATCAACGCTATCGAAGCCAAAGTGGCGCAACTGGTCGAAGGCATCATCCTCACGCAGGTGGACCCGGACACGCTGCTGATCGAATCGGGGCTGGTCGATTCGCTGGCCGCGGTCGACGTGGCGCTGGCGGTCGAGCGCGAGTTCGGCTGCAAGATCCCGCCCACCGAGATCGACGTGCACCTGGAATCGGTGCACACGCTGGCCGCATTTATCGCGGAACGCCGCGGCGCCTAGCGCGCAGCCACGGGAGGGCCGGACCATGCGATTCGACTTCAACACGTTCGATTTCGCGGACACGCAGAGCGGCGCGGACGCCATCGCCGTCGTGGACGCGCGCGGGGCCACGTCGTGGCGCGCGCTGCGCGACGCCACCGAGGCCTGGGAACGGGAAGCGCTGAAAGCGGGCGCGCAACGCGATACGCCGCTGGTGATTTCAGGCCACAAGGAGACGGCGTTTCTCGTGGCGATACTGGGCTGCCTGCGGTTGGGCGTGCCCTTCGTGCCGGTGGATGTCATCAACCCGTCCGAGCGCATCGCACGCATCGGCGAGCTGGTGCGCGCAGGGCTGCGCTACGACGCACAGGCGGCGCAATTCGTTTCCACGGGCGGCCAGGCCACGCCGCTGGAAGAAAAGAATCTCGCCTACATCATGTTCACGTCGGGCAGCACGGGCGATCCGAAAGGCGTGCAGATCGGCCGCGAAAGCATGGGCCTTTTTGCCGGATGGATCGACGACTGCCTCGCGCTGGGCGCGGCGCCGGTCTTCATGGATCAGATGCTGTTCAGCTTCGACTTTTCGCTCTTTAACTGGGTGGGCGCGCTGACGCTGGGCGGCACCTGCGTGCTGTGCCCGCGCGAGACCATCGCGCAGCGCGATGCCTTCGTGCAATATCTGGCCGACAGCCGCATCAGCGTCTGGGCCTCCACGCCCTCGTTCGTGCGGCAGCAGTTGTTCAACCCCGATTTCGACCACGCCCACCTGCCCGATCTGCGCGTCTTCGTATTCGGCGCCGAATCGCTGACGCCCGCGCTGGCCGAAGAATTGTGGCAGCGATTCCCGCACGTGCGCATCATCAATTCCTACGGCCCGACCGAAGCGACCTGCTCGACCACCTGGGTCGAGATCGACCCGGCGTTGCGCGCGGCAGCGCCGAATCCATTTCCCATCGGCCGCGCCAAGCCCTATGCCAAGGTCTTCATCGAAGACGGTGAGATCAGCATCGCTGGCGATCACGTCATGCGCGGCTACCTGAACCGTCCCGACCTGAACGCCACGCGCATGTTCACGCGCGACGGAAAACGGGGCTATCGCAGCGGCGACTTGGGCGAGATCGACGCGCAGGGCCTCGTCACCTTCCGCGGCCGCATCGACGATCAGATCAAGCTGCATGGTTACCGCATTGAACTGGCGGAGATCGACGCGGCCATCGCTACCCTGCCCGGCGTGCGCGCCGGCGCGACGGTGGCGCTGCGCCGTCCCGACGGCGCCATCGTCAGGCTGATAGGCTTTGTCGAACCCGCCGCAAATGGCCAGCGTTCGCAATCCCCTGCCGCAGGCTTGCAACCGCTGCCCGCCGATCTGACGGACTGGAAGGTCACGCTGGGCCGGCGTTTGCCCCCGTACATGATTCCCTCTGAGCTGGTGGCGTGTCCCCGCTTTCCCACCACCAGCACGGACAAGGCGGACCGCAGGCAGCTCGAACGCATTTATCTTGAAACGCGCCTCAGCAGGAAACCGGAGCCGCAAACATGACTCGCACACCCTTACGCCTCGCCCTCGCCGTGACGCTGGCGGCCTGCGCCGCCAGTGCCGCCGCCGAAGGCGTGCTGGCCCAACTCTATGCCGCCCGCCCGCCGGCGGGTTCTTCGTTCGTGCGGGTGGTCAATCCGCACGTGAACCCACTGCAGGCGCAGGTCGCGCAGGGCCCGGTCCAGGAGATCGGACCCGACCGGCAGGCCACCACCTACGCCATCGTGAAGGGCAATCAGCCCTTCGACGTGCGCATCGACGGCAAGCTCGCCGGCACGCTGCAGGTGGCGCCCGACACGTTCAGCACGCTGGTGCCGCGGCGCGACGGCGGCAGGCTGTCGTTCAGCGTCATCGACGACAACGCGGGCGCGCAGGACGCGCTGAAGGCGGAGCTGCGCTTCTACAACCTGGCCACGGATTGCCCCGCCGGCCAGTTGTCCGTCAGTCCGTCGGGCCCGGTCCTGTTCAAGGACGTCGAGTCCGGCGCGTCCGCCGCGCGCGCGATCAATCCGGTCAGCGCGACGCTGGCCGCCGGCTGCGGCACGGCTGCGTCGCCGGCGCTGCCGCTGCCGGCCTTGCAGCCGGGCGACCACTACAGCCTGTTCCTGACCGGCACGCCCGAGGCCCCCGTGCTGCATGGCCAGATCAGCGGCACGGACGCCTACAAGAAATAGGGAGGCCATCATGCGCCGCGTATTCCGGGACGACCACGAACTCTTCCGCGACCAGGTCAAACGCTTCATTGCAAGCGAGATCGCGCCCCACTATGCCGAATGGGAAGACGCCGGCGTGACCCCGCGCGCGCTGTGGCGGCGGGCCGGCGAAGAGGGGCTGCTCAATTGCGCGCTGCCCGACCCGTATGGCGCGGGCGGCGACTTCGGGCATTCTGCCGTGGTGATCGAGGAACTGGCCCGTGCCAACTTCCTGGGCATCGGCTTTTCGATCCACTCCGACATGGTCGCGCCGTATCTGCTGAACGTCGGGACCGACGCGCAGAAACAGCGCTGGCTGCCCGCCATGGCGCGCGGCGAGACCATCGGCGCCATCGCGCTGACCGAGCCGGACGCGGGCAGCGATCTGAAGGCGGTGCGCACGCGCGCGCGGCGCGATGGCGAACACTTCGTGCTCAGTGGTCAGAAGACCTTCATCACCAACGGCGTGAACGCGGGCCTGGCCATCGTGCTGGCCAGCACTGATCCCGATCTGGGCGCGCGCGGGCTGTCGCTGTTCTGTGTCGAGGAAAACCTGCCGGGTTACACGAAGGGCGCGCCACTGCACAAGATCGGCCAGCACAGCCAGGACACCTGCGAGCTCTTCTTCAACGACGTGCGCCTGCCAGCCGATTGCCTGCTGGGTCCGCTGAACAATGCGTTCGAGATCATGACGCGCGAGCTGGCGCGCGAACGCCTGGCCATCGCGCTGCGTGCGGCGGCGTCGCAGGAAGGCATGCTGGACCAGGCGGCGCATTACACGCGCGACCGCAAGGTGTTCGGGCGCCGCGTGATCGACTACCAGAACACGCGCTTCAAGCTGGCGAATGCGCGCGCGCAGAGCGCCATGTTGCGTGTGTTTCTGGACGATTGCCTGGCGCGCATGATGGAGGGCGATCTCGATCCGACGACGGCAGCCATCGCCAAGCTCAATGCGACCGAGATGCAGGGCCGCATTCTGGACGACCTGCTGCAGCTCTACGGCGGCTATGGCTACATGGCCGAATACGGCATCGGCCGCGCCTGGGCCGACGCGCGTGCGTTGCGCATCTTTGGCGGAACCAACGAGGTCATGCTGGAGATCATCGGCCGCAGCTTCAACTGACGCGGCGAACTTCAGCGGCGCACTTCAGAGCCGAGCGTCCATCCAGGCCTGCATCAGCGCGCGCGCCTCCGGCGTGTCGTCGATGACCCACGGATCCAGCGCAAAGGCCACGATGCGCTTGGCGCCATAGCCGCGCGCCACTTCCCACTGCTCGCGCACCCGCTCAAAATCGGCGGACCGCGCCTTGAAGGTCGAGCCGTCGGTGGCGCCCGATGGCAGTTCCTCGAACAGTTCCAGGATCAGGTCGAACGACGCGTGGCGAGCCAGCAGCATGTCGTGCAGCGGCTCCAGCGCGCGCAGGTTTTCCAACCCGGCCACGCCGACGCCGTCCTGGATCATGGGGTGTATGCCCACGTGGTCCAGAATGTGGCTCCACAACTTCATCAATGATCCATCGCCCGGCAGGCGGCTGTGATACGTGGAGATGCAGGGCACGCTGTTGCTGGTCTCTTGCGCCGCGCGCGACAGCGCATCCAGCCATGGCACCAGCAGCGCCTGCCGTTCGGCGGACGCCCAGTTGTACTGTTCCAGTTCGTAAGGCAGATACCATCCGCGGAAGGCGCGGCGCTGGTTCCAGCCGGACTCCCGCATGTACGCGCCGCCGCGTTCGCGCGTCTGGTCCAGAAAGGCGGCCAGCGCGGGCGTGTCGGCGCGGGCCAGCATGTCCCACCAGCGCTGGTCGTACGGCAGCCCCACGTGGATGCCAATGCCCTGATGCGCGGCTTCGTCGAACAGCGTGCCCAGCAGCGCTTGGGGGGCCATCCAGTCGTCCGGCCGCCCGCCTTCCAGGCCGGTCCATTGCAGGAAGATCTCGCGGCAACCCAGCCGCCGGAAACTGCGCAGCCGCAGCCGCCAGTCTTCGGGGGTCAGGTCCGCGTGACTGCGCCAGAGCTGCAGGAAGGTGGCGTTAAGGGAAAGCGGCGGTGTACATGCCGCCAGGGGCGCCAGGGCGCCTAACGCCAGCGCCTGAAACAGGCGCCGGCGCAAGGGGGATTTGAGCTGCGGTGGTATCAGGAGACTGCCCAGCCTTTATCCGCGGTTGCCGAACAGGCCGGACAGCGAGCCCAGGAGGTCGGCGGGATTGAATTGCTGGCCGGGCTGCACCGCGCCTTCCGGCGTGGCCTTGTCGACCAGTTGCGGCAGCAGGGCCGACAGCGAATCCAGCACGGAGGTGGTGTCCTGTCCCGTCTTGGCCGCCAGTTCGTTCACGACGCCGGGGTCCAGCACGGAACCGAGCTGGTCAGGGCTGACGGGCAGATTCTGGCCCGTGCCCACCCAGGACGCCACCACTTCGCCCAGCCCGCCCTTCTGAAAGCTGGCGATCAGACCGGTCAGACCGCCCGGGTATTTGTTCAGTTGCTCGATCAGCGCGGGCAGCAGCGAGGCCGAACCGCCTTGCTGACCGCCGCCGGCCATCGAGGCCAAAGTGTCCAATAGGCTCATTGCCGCGCTCCTGAAAAAGTCGGGAAATCAGTATAGGCCGATGAAAAGCGCGGTGTACGGCAATGCTGTTGCCGCCCACGACGACTTTGCAAAAGTTGTAAATCGCGGGGACGGTTCATGCTTTTGGATAGTGCTTTTGGTTCAGCGCTTCGGCGCGGGCGTCGACGCTTTCAGCGCCTTCAGCGCCTTCAGCGCCTTCTGGCCCGCGCGCCCGTCCGGCGGCAGGCCGAGTTCGCGCTGCGCGGCCTGCAAGGCCTGGCGCGTGCGGGCGCCGATCATGCCGTCGGGCTCGCCCAGCTCATAGCCGCGCGCGATCAAGAGGCGCTGCAATTCACGCCTTTCGGCGCGCGACAACCCCGGATCGTCCGTGGGCCAGGCCTGGAGCAGCGGGCCGCCGCCGCGCAGGCGGTCCGACAGATGCGCGATGGCCAGCGCATAGCTTTCGGCGGCGTTGTACGAATACAGGGCGTCGAAATTGCGCGTCACCAAAAACGCCGGCCCGTTGCGGCCCGCCGGCAGCAGCAGGCCGGCCGGCGTATCGCCGCCGGGCAGCGCCTGCCCATCGGCGCGCGTCACGCCCTGTTTCACCCACGACGACATGGGACGCTTGTTCTTGCGGCCCGCGCCGGACGTGTCCAGTTTCGCGGGCAGCTTGACCTCGTAGCCCCACGCCAGCGCCGGATTCCAGCCCGCGCGCTTCAAGAAATTCGCCGTCGACGCCAGCGCGTCCGGCACGCTGTCGACCAGATCGCGCCTGCCGTCGCCGTCAAAATCCACAGCCAGCCGAAGATACGTGGATGGCATGAACTGCGTCTGGCCGAACGCGCCGGCCCAGGAGCCCACCAGGCGCTCGGGCGCGATGTGTTCGTCCTGGATGATTCTCAGCGTGGAAAAGAACTCGCCCCGGAAATACGCCTGACGCCGGCCGTAGCACGACAGCGTGGACAAAGACGTCAGCAGCGGCCGTCCGCCCAGCGTGCGGCCAAAATTGCTTTCCACGCCCCACACCGCGGCAATCGTGGCCGGGTCCACGCCGTATCGCTGCGACGCGCGGTCCAGTTCGGACTGCCAACGCGCCATGCCGGCCTGCCCGTCCGCCACGCGCTCGTCGTCCACCAGGCCCGCCATGTAGTCCCAGATGGGCGTCTTGAACTCCGGCTGCGCGTCCAGCAGATCGATCACCGCCATGTCGGGCGCGAGCTGCGCCGTGTGCGTGTCGAAGGTTGCCGCCGACACGCCGGCCTTCATGGCGGGCGCGCGCAACTGCGACAGGCAGGCGGCAAAGTCGCCGGCGGCAAGCGCCGCGGGCGCCGGCAGGATCAGCGCGGCGGTCACCGGCAGGAGCCGCGCGGCGGTCGTCACCGCGCGGGTTACAGCCGTATTCAACCGCGCGCGGCGCAACAGGGATTTCATGCTTGGGATTCCTTGGGAGGTGCGATCGCGGCATCGCCTTGCAGGCGCCGCGTCCAGTCTTCGACTTCGCCGGCGCGGGCACGCTTTTCAAAGAGCGCGCGCCAGTTCGGCGACAGCTCGGGCAATTCCGCCAGCGCGTGCAGCACGTCCGGGTCCAGCACGCGGCGGTTCAGGATGTCCTGCACGCGCGCCAGCGACCATTGCGGATGCAGGCGCTTGTGCAACGTCAGCGTGTCGCCCGGCGCCAGCCAGCCGGTTTGCAGCACGCGGTAGTACCAGCCCGTCATGCCGCTGGCCTGCACCTGCGCGGCCATGCCCTTGTGCTGGAACCGGTGATCCAGCTTCCAGCACGGCTGGCGCGCCTGCGACACCTGGATCAACGCGGTGCCCGCGCGATAGACGTCGCCCACACACACGTCGCTTTCGGTCACGCCGGTGGTGGAGATGTTTTCGCCGAAGGCGCCCGGCGCGCGCAGCACCGCGCGTTCGCCCAGCGTCTGCAGCCAGGCGGGATAGTGGTCGCGCGCGTAATGATGCAGCGCCTTTTCCGGGCCGCCATGAAAGCGCCGGTCTGCCTGCGCGTCCCCGTCCAGTCCTTCCAGACCCAGCCAGCGCCGCTCGCCGACCGGATGCTTGTCGATGCCGCTGTCGCGTCCCGAATCGCCCAGCGGCCGCACGGCGCCTGTCAGCAGCGCGTCGATTGTGATGTCCATTGTCCTGTCGTCCAATCAGCCGGCCTGCAGCGCGGCAAGCTCGTCGTCGTCGAATCCGGCGGCGCGGCGCGCCTCCAGGTTGAAGGGGCCGCGCAGGCGCGGCGCCTGATAGCGCGCCGCCAGTTCGGCATAGCAGGCCACCGGCTCCTTGCCCGCCAGCGCGCACTGCTGTTTGTACCAATGATTGCCGATGGCAACGTGGCCGATCTCGTCGCGCAGGATGATGTCGACGATGGCCGCGCTTTGCGCGTCGCCCGCGCCGGCCAGCTTGTTGCGGATCATGGGCGACGCGTCCAGGCCGCGCGCTTCCAGCGTGCGCGGCACGAGCGCCAGACGCGCCAGCAGGTCGTCCTGCGTGCGCTCGGCCATGTCCCACAATCCGTTGTGCGCGGGGAAGTCGCCGTATTCATAGCCAAGCGTGTCCAGCCGCTGGCGCAGCAAATCAAAATGCAGCGCCTCTTCGCGCGCGACGCGCAGCCAGTCGCGGTAGAACGCCTCGGGCATGCCGGCAAACCGCCACATGATGTCCAGCGCAAGGTTCACGGCGTTGAATTCGATATGGGCCAGCGCGTGCAGGAGCGCCGCCCGGCCTTCCTGCGTGGCCATGGATCGATGGCGGACCTCGGCCGGCGCGACCAGTTCTGGCCGTGGCGGGCGGCCGGGCAATCCCGCGATGGGCGCAAGAACGCGCTCGCAATCCAGCCGCGCGTCGTCGGCAATGGCGCGCACGCCCGCCAGCTTGTCTGGCCAGGACGTGGCGGCCAGCGCCGCCAGCGCCTGCTCGCGCATGCCGTGCGTATCGTCCTCCTGCCCGCCGGGGGCAGTCTTGCTGCTGTCCATGTTGCCGTCGTTCCCGGGCGCCGCGTGGACGCCTCAAATCCCTGTCATTGCCATGGCTTGCGCGCCATGTGATCCCGAAGACTTTATCATTCGCGGATGGATCCCCTGCGCCTTACCTTGGAAACCGATCTGTCCCGCATCGACGCCCGGCAATGGGACGCGCTGGCCGGAGACCAACCCTTTTTGCGGCACGCCTTTCTGCTCGCCCTGCACGACACCGGCTGCGCATCTCGCCAGACGGGCTGGGCGCCGCATTTCCTGGCGCTGTGGCGCGACGACGTGCTGGCAGGCGCGGTGCCGCTCTACCTGAAGTCGCATTCGCGCGGCGAGTATGTGTTCGACTACGCGTGGGCCGACGCCTTCCAGCGCCACGGCATGCGCTACTACCCCAAGCTGTTGTCGGCCATTCCGTTCACGCCGGTCACCGGCCCGCGGCTGCTCGCCGCCAACGAAGAAGACCGCGCGACGCTGGTGCGCGGGCTGGTGGCGTTTGCCGAAGAGGTCAACGTGTCGTCGTTACACGTGCTGTTTCCGGCCGACGCCGACATGCACGCGCTGCGGGAGGCGGGCTTCATGATCCGCGAGAGCGTGCAATTCCACTGGACCAACGCGGGCTATGCCGACTTCGACACGTTCCTGGCCACCATGAGCCACGACAAGCGCAAGAAGATCCGCCAGGACCGCAAGAAGGTCGCCGCCGCGGGCCTTACCTTCCGCTGGATGCGCGGCGGCGAGATCGGCGAAGATGAACTGGAGTTCTTCTACGGCTGTTATTGCCGCACCTACTTCGACCACGGCAACCCGCCCTATCTGAGCCGCGAGTTCTTCGAGCAGGCGCACCGCGACCAGCCCGATGCCTTCGTGCTGATCCTGGCCGAACGCGATGGCGTGCCGGTCGCGTCGGCGCTCAACCTGGCGGGCGGCGACGCGTTGTATGGGCGTTACTGGGGCGCGACGGAATACGTGCCGGGGCTGCACTTCGAGACCTGCTACATGCAGTCCATCGCCTATTGCATCGCGAATGGCATCGAACGCTTCGAAGGCGGCGCGCAAGGCGAACACAAGATGGCGCGCGGCTTGCTGCCCACGCCGACGTGGTCAGCGCACTGGGTGGCGCACCCAGGGTTCGCCGAGGCGATCCAGAACTTCCTGGACGAGGAAACCGCGGCGGTGACGGACTATCTGGGCGAGCTGGAATCGCACACGCCGTTCAAGGGGCGGGGTGTCTGACACCGCCCCAAGAACGACCGCCTGAACCGTCAGAGAAACCGGTCCAGCAGCTTGCGGCTGTGCTTGTCCAGCGACTGGATGTCGCGCACCAGATAGAAGATGCCGTGGTTGTCGGCGATGAGCAGCGTCTGGGGGGACAGGCGGCGGATGTCTTCTTCGCCGCGTAGCGTGAACGAGGTCGGGCCGCGGTCTGTGTCCACCTTCCAGACGCTCGGCGTGGCGTAGGTCGACACGCTGGACAGCTTGCGGATTTCGGGCATGAACTCGCGGCTGGCGAGTTCCTCTTCGATCAGGGCGCGCGGCTCGGCAGGGACGTCGGACAGGTGTTCGATCCACAGCAGCTCGTGCCCGTCGGTGGTCACCAGCGAGAGGCCGCGGCCCGCCTCGCTGATCGGGAAGGCGCGCACCGGAATGACGCCTTCGTGCGATTCGCCGTCGGCGGACTGGAACTCCAGGCGTCCGAAGGCATTGCGGCGCAATTGAAAGAACGGCAAGGTCATGGCGAGAATTCCGTTTCCGCGTCAGGCCACGGCGGCCATGTCTTCGCTGCCCGAAGACTGGGCGTCGGCTTCCGCCTGGCGCGCCTGCGCCTGATAGAGGCGATAGTAGGCGCCCTCGCGGGCCATCAGTTCTTCGTGCGGTCCCTGCTCCACGATCTGGCCGCGGTCCAGGACCACCAGCCGGTCGGCTTTGCGCAGCGTGCTCAGGCGGTGCGCAATCGCGATGGTGGTGCGGCCACGAACCAGGTTGTCCAGCGCCTTCTGAATCTCTTTCTCGGTCGTGGTGTCCACCGACGACGTGGCTTCGTCCAGGATCAGGATGCGCGGGTCGATCAGCAGGGCGCGCGCGATCGAGATGCGCTGGCGCTCGCCGCCGGACAGGGCCTGGCCGCGTTCGCCCACCAGCGAGTCATAGCCGTGCGGCAGACGCAGGATGAACTCGTGCGCATGCGCGGCGCGCGCCGCGGCCACGATCTCGTCGCGCGTGGCGTCCGGGCGGCCGTAGGCGATGTTCTCGGCGATGGTGCCAAAGAACAGGAACGGCTCCTGCAGCACCAGCCCGATATTGCGACGGTAATCGGCCACGCGCACCGACCGGATGTCGGCGCCGTCCACCAGCACCGCGCCTTCGGACACGTCGTAGAAGCGGCAGATCAGATTGATCAGCGTGCTCTTGCCCGAGCCGCTGTGACCCACCAGCCCGATCATCTCGCCCGGCGCGATGGTCAGATTCAACCCGCGGATGACCTGGCGGTTGCCGTATCGAAAACCCACGTCGCGCAGTTCGATGCGGCCGTTGATGTGCGGCAGCTTGGCGGGGTTCTGCGGTTCCGGCACGCTGGACACGTGATCCAGAATGTCGAAGATACGCTTGGCGCCAGCGGCAGCCTTCTGCGTGACCGACACGATGCGGCTCATGGAATCCAGGCGCAGGTAGAAGCGCCCGATATACGCCAGGAACGCAGCCAGCACGCCCACGGTGATCTGCCTTTGCGACACCTGCCAGATGCCGAAGATCCACACCACCAACAGGCCTACCTCGGTCAGCAGCGTGACCGTCGGCGAGAACAGCGACCAGGTCGTGTTGACGCGATCGTTGACTTCCAGGTTGCGGTTGTTGGCTTCGCGAAAGCGCGCGACCTCGCGCTTTTCCTGGGCAAATGCCTTGACCACGCGGATGCCGGGAATGGTGTCGGCCAGCACGTTCGTGATCTCGGACCAGATGCGGTCGACCTTTTCGAAGCCATGCCGCAAGCGGTCGCGCACGGCGTGGATCATCCAGATAATGAACGGCAGCGGCACCAGCGTGACCAGCGCAAGCCACGGATTGATGCTGACCAGGATGACCGCCGTCATGACGATCATGAGGATGTCGGTGGCGAAGTCCAGCAGGTGCAGCGACAGGAATACACAGATGCGGTCGGTTTCGCTGCCGATGCGAGAAATAAGATCGCCGGTGCGCTTGCCGCCGAAATACTCAAGCGACAATTGCTGCAGGTGCGCGTAAGTGGTGGTGCGCAGATCCGCGCCGATGCGTTCGCTAACCCACGCCAGAATATACGTGCGCGCCCAACCCAATCCCCACGCCAAAATGGCCGATCCCAAGAGGCCGCCCAAATAAAGCCGCACCAGGCCGTAATCGATGGGCGCGCCGTTCTGGAACGGAATCAGCACATCGTCCATCAGCGGCATCGTCAGGTACGGCGGCACCAGCGTGGCCGCGGTGCCCAGCAGCGTCAGCAGAAACCCGGCAAACAACGGGCCGCGGTATGGCCGAGCAAAACGCCACAACCGCAGCAGCGCCCACGTCGTCGACGGCGCGGCCTGTTCCTGGTTGCACGTCGGGCATTCTTCCTCGCCCGCGGGAATGACGTTATTACAGATCGTGCAGGTGCGTTCTTCGAGCGCTTCGGCCGGCTTGCCCGACAGCCGAATCGACTGCTGAGTTTCAAACTGCGCCAACAGCCGCAACGCGGCGGGATTGCAGGCCAGCGTGAATCGCCAGACGCCCAGACGGCCGGTGTCGTCGTGCAGCTCCAGCACGGCGGCGCCGGCGTGGTCGCTGAGAGATAGCTTCAATTGAGGGCCGTATGGCCAGGATTCCCAACCGGAATCGTCGGGAAGGCGGGCGATCAGCCGTTGATCGGTCACGGCGACCAGACCCGGCTGGAATTTCAAACGCTGATCGAGGTCTATTTCGACCCAGGCCAGTAGGGTTTCGTCATCCGCCAGTTCGGTGCGGAATTCATCCTGCCAGCGGGCAGGAAATGCGTCGGCAAGGCCGGAAAGCATGTGTGGTTTTTTCATTGGAACGCATACCGGGCCAGGACTCTGCCCTACTAGGCGGCAACCGGTTTGACGCCGTCGGCGGCAAACGTGTCCCTTCCTTACAACACAACGAGTTCACGCCATGAAGGCGTCGTATAGTATCAGCCGATTTTTCTAATCAGGAATATCTGGGATCCCCCACTCGTTGGCATTATTCTTAAGGCGCAACCCCAATAAATTCGCGGTCTTGCATAGGGGCGTCCGCGCGTGCCAACCTGCTTCTCGAGCAAATTAAAACATGAAAAAGAAAGACATTGAATTTATCGATGTCGTGGCTTTGCGCGGCCCGAACATTTGGACGTATCGCCCGGTCCTTGAAGCATGGGTGGATATCGGCGAACTGGAGGAATACCCCTCCAACACGATTCCCGGGTTTTATGAGCGGCTGACCGAATGGCTGCCGACGCTGATCGAACATCGATGCAGCCCTGGCGTGCGCGGCGGTTTTCTGGCCCGCCTGAAAGAAGGCACGTGGCCCGGCCACATTCTTGAGCATGTCACCCTTGAATTGCAGAACCTGGCCGGCTTGCGCGGCGGCTTCGGCAAGGCGCGCGAGACCTCCAAGCGCGGCGTCTACAAGGTCGTCGTGCGCGCCTGGCAGGAACAGGTCACCCGCACCGCCTTGAACGAAGCGCGCGACCTCGTCATGGCCGCGATCGAGGACCGGCCGTTCGACGTACCCGCCACCGTGGCCAAGCTGCGCAGCCTGGTCGACCGCCATTGCCTCGGTCCCAGCACCGCCTGCATCGTCGATGCGGCCGATGATCGCGATATTCCCTATATCCGTCTTTTTGAGGGCAACCTCGTCCAATTCGGCTACGGCTCGGCGCAGCGCCGCATCTGGACGGCCGAGACCGATCGCACCAGCGCCATCGCCGAAGGCATTTCGCGCGACAAGGACCTGACCAAGGAACTGCTGTCGACCTGCGGCGTGCCGGTTCCTGAAGGCCGTCTGGTCGAAAGCGAGGAAGACGCCTGGGATGC
This sequence comes from Achromobacter spanius, assembly GCF_002966795.1. GTDB lineage: Bacteria > Pseudomonadota > Gammaproteobacteria > Burkholderiales > Burkholderiaceae_B > Achromobacter > Achromobacter spanius_D. Next base: position 1,594,271 of record NZ_CP023270.1, on the reverse strand, counting down.
CGCCGAAGACATCGGCCTGCCCGTGGTGGTCAAGCCATACGACGGCAACCATGGCCGCGGCGTCTTCACCAATCTGACGACGCGCGAGGAAGTGGTCTCGGCCTACCGTGTCGCCGTGGACGAAGGCAGCGGCGTCATCGTCGAACGCTTCGTGCTGGGCAACGAACACCGCCTGCTGGTGGTGGGCAACCGCATGGTCGCGGCCGCCGCCGGCGAACCGGCGTGGGTGACGGGCGACGGCAAGTCGACCATCACCGAGCTTATCGACAGCCAGATCAATACCGACCCGCGCCGCGGCCGCACCGAAAACCATCCGCTCAATCCCGTGCGCCTGGATTCCGCCGCCCGGCTGGAAATCGCGCGCCAGGGTCTGTCGGAAGACAGCGTGCCGCCTGAAGGCCAGCGTGTGCTGGTGCAGCGCAGCGGCAACGTCGCGTTCGACGTGACCGATCGCGTCCACCCCAGCGTGGCCGCCACCGTGACGCTGGCTGCGCGCATCGTCGGCCTGGATATCGCCGGCGTGGACCTCGTGGCCGAAGACATCACGCGCCCGCTGGATGAACAGCGCGGCGCCATCGTCGAAGTCAATGCCGGACCGGGTCTTCTGATGCACCTGAAGCCCGCCGACGGCACGCCGCGTCCCGTGGGCCGCGCCATCGTCGACCACCTCTTCCCCGAGGGCGACGCAGGCCGCATTCCCATCGTGGGCGTGACGGGCACCAACGGCAAGACCGTCGTCGCCCGCCTGGTGGCACGCCTGTTGCACCTGTCCGGCAAGCGCACCGGCCTCGCGTGCAGCGAAGGCCTTTATCTGGACCGCCGTCTTGTGCAAAAGGGCGATCGCGCCGACTACGCGTCGGGCACGCGCCTGCTCATGAACCGCAACGTGGACGCCGCCGTCATCGAGAACGACAGCGGCGTGATCCTTGGCCAGGGCCTGGCCTACGACCGCTGCCAGGTCGGCGTGGTCACCAACATCGACGACGGCGATCATCTCGGCGACTTCGACATCAACGAAACGGAACGCCTGTTCAACGTGTTCCGCACGCAGGTGGACGTGGTCCTGCCCGATGGCGTGGCCGTGCTGAACGCGCGCGATCCGCGGGTCGTGGAAATGGCCGAGCTCTGCGACGGCGGCGTGATCTTCTTTGGCATCGACCCCGCCCTGCCCGCCATCGTGCAGCACCTGGCCCAGGACGGACGCGCGGTGTTCGTGCGCGACGGCAGCATCGTGCTGGCGCACGGAGGCCAGGAAGAATGCCTGGCCGACGTGGCCGCCATTCCGCTGACGCACGGCGGCCGCGTGGCCTTCCAGGTCGAAAACGTGCTGGCGGCCGTGGGTTCTGCGTGGGCGCTGGACATCCCGGTGGAACTGATCCGCGCCGGCATCGAGACCTTCGACATCGACCAGGCCGACGCGCCCTGGCAGTTCACGCTGTTCGAGCGCAATGGCGCCACCGTCGTGGTGGACGACGTGCACAACGCGTCCGCGCTGCGCCCGCTTATCACGGCCATCGACCAGTTCCCCGCCACCCGCCGTGCCGCCGTCTACTCGGCCGGCGCGGACCGCCGCGACGCGGACCTGATCGAACAGGGCAAGCTGCTTGGCGACGCCTTTGACCGCGTCGTTCTGTATGACGACGCGACCGTGCGCAGCAAGCGCGCCGACGGCGAGGCCCGCGCGCTGCTGCGCCAGGGCCTGGCGCAAGGCAGCCGCGTCAAGGACATCCAGGACGAGCCCGACCACGGCAAGGCCATCGCCAGCGTGCTGGACAGCATCGGCGCCGGCGACTTCGCCCTGCTGCAGTCCGACGAGGCGTTCTCCGGCCCGACCATCGACCTGGTCCGCCGCTGGATCCAACAAAACTGACCTTATTAGGCGCGCGGCCGCCCACGGCGGACGCGCGCCAGACGACAGGAAACCCTGCCATGGAAGTCTCCCGTATCCGAGCATTGCGCGGCCCCAATCTGTGGAGCAAGAACACCGCAATCGAGGCCATCGTGTCCTGCGGCGACGCCGAATGCTCCATCGACAACCTGCCCGAGTTCGAAGCCCGCCTGCGCGCGCGGCTGCCGCAAACCGGGCTGCTGCGCCCCGAAGGTCACCAGGGCGCGGTGTCCATCGCCCACGTGCTGCAGATCGTCGCGCTGACGATGCAGGCGCACGCCGGCTGCCCCGTCACGTTCGGCCGCACCGCCTCCACCATCGAGCCTGGCGTGTTCCAGGTCGTGGTCGAGTACAGCGAAGAAGAAGTCGGCAAGCTGGCGATGGAACTGGCGCAGGACCTCGTGCGCGCCGCGCTCGATGACACGCCGTTCGACATTGCCGACGCCTTGAAGCGCCTGCGCGAACTGGATGAAGACGTGCGCCTGGGGCCCAGCACCGGATCCATCGTGAACGCCGCGACGACCCGCAACATCCCCTACCGCCGTCTCACGCAGGGCAGCATGGTGCAATTCGGCTGGGGCAGCAAGCAGCGCCGCATCCAGGCCGCCGAAACCGACCTGACCAGCGCCATCTCCGAATCCATCGCGCAGGACAAGGACCTGACCAAGATGCTGCTGGACGCCGCCGGCGTGCCGGTGCCGATGGGCCGTTCCGTGACCACCGCCGAAGAAGCCTGGGAAGCGGCGCAGGAACTGGGCGGCCCGGTCGTGGTCAAGCCGCGCGACGGCAGCCAGGGCCGCGGTGTTGCCGTCAACATCGAGACCCGCGAGCGCGTGATCCAGGCCTTTGAAGTGGCCGAGGAAATCAGCTCCGAGGTCATCGTCGAACGCTACATTCCCGGCCATGATTTCCGCCTGCTGGTCGTGGGCGGCGCGCTGGTCGCGGCTTCGCGCCGCGATCCCCCGCAAGTCACGGGCGACGGGCAGCAAACCATCCGCCAACTGGTCGATCAGGTCAACGCCGACCCGTTGCGCGGCGATGGCCACGCCACCTCGCTCACCAAGATCCGTTTCGACGACATCGCCCTGGCGACGCTGAAAAAACAAGGCTTTGACGCCGATTCCGTGCCGCCCGCCGGCACGCTGATCTTCCTGCGCAACAACGCCAACCTGAGCACGGGCGGCTCGGCCACCGACGTGACCGACGAGGTCCACCCCGAGATGGCGGCGCGCGCGGTGTCCGCGGCCCGCATGATCGGACTGGACATCTGCGGCGTGGACGTGGTCGCCGAGACCGTGCAATACCCGCTTGAAGACCAGCACGGCGGCGTCGTGGAAGTCAACGCCGCGCCCGGCCTGCGCATGCACCTGAATCCGTCGTTCGGCAAGGGCCGCGCGGTGGGCGAAGCCATCATCGCGAACATGTTCGCGGACGGCGACGACGGCCGCATTCCGGTCGTGGCCGTCGCGGGCACCAACGGCAAGACCACCACGGTCCGCCTGACCGCGCACCTTTTGGGCGCGGCCGGCAACCGCGTGGGCATGACGAACTCGGACGGCGTGTACGTCGACAACCTGCGCATCGACACCGGCGACTGCAGCGGCCCGCGCAGCGCGCGCAGCGTGCTGATGCACCCGGACGTGGATGCTGCGGTGTTTGAAACCGCGCGCGGCGGCATCCTGCGCGAAGGCCTGGCGTTTGACCGCTGCAACGTCGCCATCGTCACCAACATCGGCATGGGCGACCACCTGGGGCTGGGCTACATCAGCACGGTCGAGGACCTGGCCGTGGTCAAGCGCGTCATCGTGCAGCACGTGCATCCGTCGGGCATGGCGGTGCTGAACGCGGCCGACCCCATCGTGGCCGAGATGGCCGCGAGCTGCCCGGGCGCGATCACCTACTTCGCCGAAGACCGCAATCATCCCGTGCTGGCCACGCACCGCGCACAGGGCCTGCGTTCGGTCTACCGCGATGGCGATGCCATCGTCGCGGCGCAAGGCGCCGATGAGGTGCGCTTCCCGCTGGCCGAGATCCCGCTGACCCGCAATGGCACGATCACCTTCCAGGTCGAAAATGCGATGGCGTCGATTGCGGCGGCGTGGGCGCTGGACCTGGGCTGGGATGTCGTGCGCCGCGGCCTGGCCACGTTCGTCAACGACGCGCAGACGGCGCCCGGGCGCTTCAACGTGTTCGATTACCGTGGCGCGACGGTGATCGCCGACTACGGTCACAACCCCGACGCCATCCAGGCGCTGGTGCGTGCCGTGGACGCCATGCCTGCCAAGCGCCGCTCTGTCGTCATCAGCGGCGCGGGCGACCGCCGTGACGAAGACATCCGCATGCAGACCGAGATCCTGGGCGCGGCCTTCGACGACGTGCTGCTTTACCAGGATCAATGCCAACGCGGCCGCGCGGACGGCGAAGTGCTGGCTTTGTTGCAGCAGGGTCTGGTGGGCGCCAGCCGCACCACGCAGATCGATGAGATCCACGGCGAATTCGTGGCGATCGACACGGCGCTGGCACGCCTGAACGCTGGCGACCTGTGCCTGATCCTGGTCGATCAGGTGGAAGAAGCGCTGGACCACATCGCCAAACGCATCGCCCAGCCCTGAACAGCTTGGCGGCAAAGCGGACGGGGCGCTCAGGCGCCCCGTTTTTTGTCCGGCTATGCCGCCGCTAGCCGTGCGGTGACGCGACGGGCGCCGCAGCCTGATACCGGTCAGTCACGTGCGTGCACCCCACGGCCGCCAAGGCGCCAAGCGCCAGCAAGATGGCGCTGCAAAGTCGTTTCGTCATGCGAATGTTTCTCCCTTTGCGAGTCGAACCGCCAGCCGGTTCCGTGTGGACTATACCGGCATGCGCCCTGCCCGGCCAGCCGCGCCAGCACTGGCTTTCGAGCGGATCGGTTACTAGCCGCGCACAAAAGGGGTCAAATCGTTGCTCAAATGTAACTTGGCCAAATTGCTCCCGGAACGCGATTTCCCGTCGCAAATCCGGGGCATTTTCCCTAGCGGCGCAGTTACATTTCCCCACAGCGTCGTTTGACAGCCCCTGGGGGCGACTCGTAGCTTAGAACCTAGCTGATCAGTGCCCAACACACCGCGTCCCGGCAGCTTCATAGGCCATGAACCTGCCGCCGCACGTAACCAGAGAGAGGTCACCATGAACAACGACATCATCGCCGGAAAGTGGAAGCAACTGACGGGCAAGGCCAAGGCGGCCTGGGGTGAACTCACCGACGACGAACTGACCCGTACCGAAGGCAACGCCGAGCGTCTGGCTGGTCTGATCCAGGAACGCTACGGCAAGACCAAGGATGAGGCGCAAAAGGAAGTCCGCGACTTCTTCGACCGCAATCCCTGATTCCCATAACCACCAGGAGAAGCTGACATGTTGCATTACGCCGTAGTTTTCTTCGTTATCGCGATCATCGCGGCTGTCCTGGGGTTCGGCGGCATCGCCGCCGGCGCCGCGGGGATTGCCAAGATCCTGTTCTTCGTCTTTCTGGTCCTGGCTCTGCTGTCCATTCTGGGCGGCGCCTTCCGCAAGAAATAGAACCCGCATCTGAGCATTAGTAGATCGTCATAGCGTCACGAACGCGCTGAACACCAAGAAAAAGGAGCATTACTATGGAAATTCGCAAGCTGATCGCCGCCACCGCACTGGGTACTGGCGCTGTCTTCACTTCCATGGCTTTTGCCGCCGATGACGGCAAGCCGAAACAGTCCGTGGGTGAATACGCGTCCGACGCCACCGTGACCACCAAGGTCAAGGCCGCCTTTGTTGCCGACAAGCAGCTGAGCGCCCTGGAAATCGCCGTCGAAACCAACAACGGCGAAGCCACGCTGACCGGCACCGTGGGCACCGCTGCCGAAGCGGATCACGCCGCCAAGGTCGCCCGTGGCGTTGAAGGCGTCAAGCAGGTCAAAAACAACATCAAGGTTGATCCGGCCAAGAACCGCAAGTAATCACGGCATCGCATTAAACGACGCCTGATTTGAAAACGGCGCCTGTGCAAACACAGGCGCCGTTTTCACGTCTGCCCTCTACCTGCGTGCTTTCTGAAATGTGACTACTACAGCGTGACAGCGCCCCGGCCGATTTCCAGCGCGCGTCCGCCCACCTGGATGCGGGCGTCAGTCGAGACATCCAGCTGCAGGCGGCACGGGCGGCCGGTCTGATCGCCCTGCTCGACCAGCACGCTCGCCGGCAGCGCGGCCTTGCGATGCAGCAGCCAGCCGCCCAGGTTGGCGCAGGCCGAACCGGTGCCCGGATCCTCGTTGATCGCACCGCCCGGTGTGGCGTAGAAGTAGCGGGCCACGACGACTTGCCGGCCCGCCTGAACGTTGCCTTCGTCAAACGCAAACAGATAGAGCGACTTGCGCTCAAGGCTGCTGGTCTGCCAGCGGCCGAGCAGCGACGCGTCCGGCTTGGCCCGGCGCACCGCGTCCACGCTGGCGAGCGGCACGAGCAACTGGTCCGCGCCGGTGTCCACCCAGATCGGGTCGGCCAGCAGGTCGTTTGCGCCCAGACCCACCAGCCCGGCGATGCCGGCGGGATCCAGCTTGGGCGCGGCGGTGCGCACTCCGCCGGGACACGGCGCGGTGAAGGTCCACGCGTCGTCGCTGGCCGACAGCGGCACGACGCCGGCCTGAAATTCCAACGTCAACGCATCACCGGTCTGCCGAAGGTCGCGCACGACCTGCGCGGTGCCAATGGCGGGATGCCCGGCGAACTTCATTTCAAACCCCGGCGTGAAGACGCGCACGCGCGCGGCGGCCCGCTCGGAGGGCAGGATGAACGTGGTTTCAGACAGATTGAATTGCGCCGCGAGATTGAGCATGGTGGCGTCGTCCATGCCGCGGGCATCTTCAAACACGCAGAGCTGATTGCCGCTGAACGTGGAAGACGCAAATACGTTAAGAAGCCGGAACGCGTAGGAAGTCATGGCAAAAAGCAGTCAGGGGAATTGCCGGCGGCGCCGGCGCAGTCCCCAACTGTATCGCAGCGTCCGGGCGGACGCTTACCAGACCGCGAAGAACAGCACCCAGGCAATGCAGAACGGCGCCAGGCCCGCGGCCAGCACCAGACCCGCGGCAACCTTGCGCGCCATGCCGACCGGACGCGCGTTCAGCAGCCGCGCGTAAAGACGCAGCGTCCACAACACCGCCAGCGTCAGCAGCGTGAACCGCACCGGCGTCGCCCACGCCGCCTGCACGCCTTCATGCTTGAGCAGCGTGATCGTCGTGGCGGACAGGCCCAGGAACACGCCAATGCCGGCAGACGGGATCAGCGCCTGCGCCAGCTTGTGCAGGCCGGCCCGCCCCCAGCGCGATACCGGTGCATGGGCGGCATGGGAATTGACGGGCGCCGGCGGCACGGGTGCTGCAGGGGCAATGCGGTCGGCGATCCACAGCGACAGGAACGTTGCGCCGCCCACGCATACCGTGGCGCCGACGACAAAGAGCAGGATGCCGGCGCCGTCCAGCCACGAGAAGCTGTCGTTCACGTCCGGGTAGTGAGTCAGGATGAACCACGGCGCGTTGTCCATCAACGGCCACAGGATGTCGTGCTCGACCAGCCAGGTCGCGGCCCACTGCTTGGCCGTCACGAACCACGGGCTGGCGCTCCAGAGGAACGCGCCGATCGCAATACCCATCAGGCCGAAGCACAGCAATGCCGTCTGCCACGGATCGCCGTCGGCCACGTGCACGATCTCTTCTTCGGGCGAGCGGGGGGTCAGTGCAATGGCGCCGCGATAGCCACTGCACCGTCCACAGACGTGGCAGTCGCCCGCGCCTTTCATGTGACGCAGCGGCACCAGCGGCGCACAGTTGATGGGCTCGATGCGGATGACGGGATGACGCCACTTTTCCTCGTCGACCTTGAAGTGCCAGGGCGCCAGCTTGGCCAGCAGGTTGAACACGCCATTGACCGGGCACAGGTACTTGCACCACACGCGTTTGCTGCGGCCATAGCGCCAGCCGACGATCATGGCCGCCACGGTGGACCCGCCCAGCACGGCCAGCACGGCCAGCGGGTATTGATAGACGCTGACGAGCTGGCCGTAGATGGTGGTCAGCGCGAAGGCCACGAACGGCCAGCCGCCCCAGCGCATCCACTTCGGGATGGCACGGCCCTGGCCGCGCTCGCTGGCCCATTCGGTCAGCATGCCTTCCGGACAAAGCCAGCCGCACCACGCGCGTCCCAGGATCGGCATCGAGATCAGGACGAACGGCCACCACACGCCCCAGAACGCGAACTGCGCCACGACGGTCAGGTTGTTGAACACCGACGCCGCGTTGTCGGGCAGCGGCAAGAGCACGGGCACGATGAGGAGGAACGCGTACAACGCGACAATGCCCCACTGCAGCTTGCGCAACAGCGGGGCATGGTCACGGAGGAAGTCGGCGATGCGGGAGGTTGCCCTCCCGAGTGCAGCAGCCATGGTCAAACCTTAAGAAATTCAGTCCGGAGAAAACACCGGAATCAGGATGCTCCCCGGGCCGCGGCCACGGGCGCGGGCCGTCCGCCCGCCCAGCGCAGCAGCGCCCAGACGATGATCCAGTACGCGATCCACAGCAGCAGCGAGGACAGTGCAGGCAGCGCGCGGTAACCCGCGAAGTCGGCCAGCACCTTGCCAATGCCCGTGCTGTCGCTCAGCAGCCAGGAGCTGTCCCAGACCGGGTCCACGATGGTCGGCAGGACATCCAGGGAAATCAGGTGATCCAGGCCGCCCACCAGCAGCGAGCCGGCCAGGAGCAGCAACAGGATTTCGGTCACGAAGAAGAAGCGGCGCCACGTAATGAGCTTGCCGCCCAACTGCAGCAGCCAGAACGTCAGCAGCGCCACCGCAAAACCGGCCACGCCGGCGACGGCCAGCATCAGCATGTCGCTGCCGCCCTCGCCCGCCGACACCGTGCCGTACAGGAACACGACGGTCTCGCTGCCCTCGCGAGCGACGGCGATGGCAACCAGCACAAGCAGGCCCCACCAGTTGTCGCTTGCCACGGAGGCGCGCGCGCCGCTTTCGAGTTCACCCTTGAGCGTGCGGCCGTGCTTCTTCATCCACACGACCATCTGCACCACCAGCGCGCATGCGGCCAGCGACATGATGGCCTGGAACCATTCCTGCCCTTCATCGCTCAGCCAGGACGAGACGCCCAGCAGCACCAGCGCCAGCGCCACGGCCAGGGCCAGGCCCGCCGCCACGCCGCCCCACAGGTACGGCAGCCCGCGCTTGCCTTCCGGCGTGGCGCGCAGCCACGTGTACAGGATGCCCACCACGAGCAGGGCTTCGACGCTTTCGCGCCAGACGATGAAAAGTACCTGTTCCATGCTTTGGTGCCGCGTTATTCCTTGGGCTTGACGACCAAGGTGCCTTTCACGCTCTGGTGAAAGTCGTCAAAAAAGGGATACTCGCCGGGACGCGAAATGGTGATGACCACGAAGGACTTCACGCCTGGTCCCAGGACTTTTTCCTTGCGCAGCGGAATGCTTTCGAATTCCACCGGCTCGTTGCTCTCGTTGATGAGTTCAATCTTGAAACGGCCCGCCGGGACTTCCAGCGTGGCCGGTTCGAACGTGCCGTCCGGCTTGAACCGCAAGGTGAACGTGGGCAGTTCGTCCGCCTGCGCGGGCGCCATGCCCGCCGCGCCGGCCAGGCCGATCAGCATTGCGGCAAGAACGCGAAGCAGGCGGCGCACGATCAGTACCCGCCCTTCTTGCCGGTGCCGGCGTAGACGAATTCATATTCCAGGTCGAACGGTTCGAACCATTCGCCCACGCCCGTTTCCTTGTCGACGTGACGGCCGAAGTGGCTCATCTTGTTCGCGGTCGGCGGCAGGATCGTGTACTTGAGCTTGTACTTGCCCGGGCCTTCGAGCTTCACGTTTTCACCGTAGTGCGGGCCGTCGTTGGCGACCATCGGCATGAACGTGCCCTTCTGCACGTTCTGGCTGCCGACCTTCTGGATCTCGTAATTCACGACCAGGTACGGCACCCACTCGCCTTCCGGGAAACCGGTCTTGTTGCCGGCCGTGGCGTGGATGTCTGCCTCAAGGTGCACGTCGGAATCCTTGGCCGGACGCATCATGCCGGGCGGATCCATTTCGATCGGCTGCAGGTACACGGCGCCGATTTCCATGCCACCCTTCTCGGCAGGCTTGCCGATGGGGTATTCGGCCGCATGGGCGGCGGACACGCTCAACGCGACAATGGCCAGCGCCAAGGCTTTCTTGATCATGTGCATAATCCTTGAGACACAAATGAAAACAGCGGCTCTTAAAACACAAACAAGAACCGTTTTCATTAATTTAGTGGATTTTGCTGACACAGCCCTGAACCTGGCCGCACTAAAAGTGCCGGATCATTGCGTTGGCTCAATCGTCAAAAAGCCGCCTTGGCATGCGCCAAGACGGCTTTTTATTCTTGACGCGGACCGGGCGGGTCCGGCGTCCAGGGGTGCTTACTTGCGCCCCGTGCCCGGAGTGCTGCCCGGCGTGAACGGGAAGGTCGAGAACATGGCGCGCGTCTGATCCTGCATCTGGTCCTGCATCTGCACGAACAGGTTTTTGCTCTGGTCGATGTAGTTGTTCATCATGTTCTGCAGCATCGGCGTCTGCACATTCATGAACTGCGTCCAGGCTTCCGGTCCGAACTGGCTGCCGTACAGGCCCTTGGACTGCTCGGCCATGCGCTGCTGGATTTCCATGAACGCCTGGATGTTCTTTTCCAGGTACGAACCCATGATGCCTTGCATGGCGTGGCCGTAGAAACGGATGATCTGCGACAGCATGTTCGAGGAGAACATGGGCATGCCGCCGCTCTCCTCTTCAAGGATGATCTGCAGGAGGATGCTGCGCGTCAGGTCTTCGCCGCTCTTGGCGTCGACAACCTGGAATTCCTCATTTGCCAGGACCAGTTGCTTGACATCTGCCAGGGTGATGTAGGTGCTGGTCCGGGTGTCGTATAAGCGACGGTTGGGGTATTTTTTAATCAGGCGCAGGCTGGCGCCGGTTTGTGCTTGCATCATGGTTGTCCCCGGATCGGGCGATCTCTTTAGGCTTCGAATAATGTGAGTGTAATGCTGTACGGCCCTCTGCCCGAAGCCGTACAGCGCGAGTGGGCCGCCGCGGGGCGGCCCACGTCACGTCAACCCATGTGCAGGCCGCCGTTCAGCGAAAAATCCGCGCCAGTCGAAAAGCCGGATTCGTCGGACGCAAGCCACGAGGTCATGGACGCGATTTCCTCGGGCGTGCCCAGGCGGCGCACCGGGATCGTGGCAACGATCTTCTCCAGCACGTCCGGCCGGATGGCACGGACCATGTCGGTGCCGATGTACCCCGGCGAAATCGTGTTGACGGTCACGCCCTTGCTGGCCACTTCCTGCGCCAGCGCCATCGTGAATCCATGGATGCCGGCCTTTGCCGTGGAGTAGTTGGTCTGGCCGAACTGCCCCTTCTGGCCGTTGACCGAACTGATGTTGATGATGCGCCCCCACTGGCGCTCGACCATGCCGTCGATGACCTGCTTGGTCACATTGAACAAGCTGTTCAGGTTGGTATCGATGACCGCGCGCCAATCGTCGGCGGTCATCTTGCGGAACAGCCCGTCACGCGTGATGCCCGCGTTGTTGACCAGCACGTCCACCGGCCCGAGGTCAGCCGTCACCCTTTCGAAAGCGGCAACGGTGGAGTCCCAATCGGACACGTTTCCAACCGACGCGTAGAACGTGAAACCCTGCGCGGCCTGCTCATCCAGCCATTGCTGGTAGTTGCGGCTGGGGCCGCAACCTGCCACCACGCGAAAGCCATCCTTGGCCAAGCGCTGGCAAATAGAGGTGCCGATCCCGCCCATCCCGCCTGTTACGTAAGCCAGTTTTCCGCTCATTGGACTTCCTCCTGTGTGCGACGGACGCCTCGTTGATTAAACATCTTCCTGCCGGGGATCGGACCGCGATGCGCGGTATCAGGCCGCCCGGACCTTTACATATCTGCCAGGGGCCGGCTCGATCGGCCGGTACTTGGCATTGCCTGCCTTTGTCCTCGCCTTGACCTGTTTGCCCGAATGATCGGCCAGCCAGCCGGTCCAGTCGGGCCACCAGCTTCCGGGGTGTTCCACGGTCTGCGCGAGCCACGTGTTGGGGTCGCCGGGCAACGGCTGGCTTTCCTGTTCCAGCGCGTCGGCCACCCAATAACTGCGGCGCTTCTTGGCGGGCGGATTCACCACGCCCGCGATGTGGCCGGATGCGCCCAGCACGAAACGCTGCGGTCCGCGCAATACCTGCGTGGATGCGTAGGCCGACACCCAGGGCACGATGTGGTCTTCGCGCGAACCGAAGATATAGGCCGGCATGCGCAGCCGCGTCAGGTCCAGCGGCAGGCCGGCGGCCTGCGCGCGGCCCGGCACCTTGAGGTTGTTCTCAAGGTAGGTATTGCGGAAGTACCAGGAAAAGAAAGGTCCCGGCAGATTGGTGCTGTCGCCGTTCCAGAACAGCAGGTCGAACGCCGGAGGCTTTTGTCCCTTGAGGTAATTGCCGACCACGTAGTTCCAGACCAGCTCATTGGGGCGCAGGAACGAGAACGTGGTGGCCAGATCGCGGCCCGGCATCAGGCCGCCGTTGCCCAATTGATGGTCGCGCATGAGCGCGTGGGTTTCGTCGACGAAGACGTTCAGGACGCCGGTGTCGTGAAAATCGAGCATCGAGGTGAGCAGCGTCAGCGCGGCCACGGGATGCTCGCCGCGCGCTTCGGCCAGCGCCAGCGCCGCGCCCAGCATCGTGCCGCCCACGCAGAAGCCCAGCGCATTGACCTGCGGTTGCTTGGTGATGTCGCTGGCCACGCGCAGCGCCTGCAGCACCGCGTCGTCAAGATAGTCGGACCAGGTGGCGCGATCGACGCCGTCGGTATCGCTGGCAACCGGATTGCGCCAGGAGATCAGGAAGACCGTGTAGCCCTGCCCGATCGCGTGACGCACGAACGAGTTCTCGGGCTGCAGATCCAGGATGTAGAACTTGTTGATGTTCGGCGGCACGATGACCAGCGGCCGTTCGTGCACGGTGCCGGTCGACGGCGCGTATTGAATGAGCTGGAACAGCGGGTTCTCGAACACCACGTCGCCGGGCGTCGTGGCCACGTTGCGGCCGATCTCGAATTGGGACTCGTCGGTCTGCGTGATGCGGCCTTTCTGCACGTCGCCCAACAGGTTCGCCAGGCCTTCGTTCAGCGCACGGCCCGCGCTCTCGACGATGGACTGCTGCGCGTCGGGATTCAACGCCAGGAAGTTGGACGGCGACAGCGCGTCGACCCACTGCATGATCGAGAATCGAAGGCGGTCTCGCATGGGCTCGCTGACCTGCGCGGCGTCGACCATGCGCTGCATGGCGCGGGCGGACAGCAGATAGGTATGTGCCAGCAACAGGTGCGACGCGTTCGCCGCCCAGGCATCACCCGAGAACCGGCGATCGGACGGCGGCGCCAGCGTGCCGCGCTGGGCATCGTCGCAAAGGCGTTGCCATTCGCGCGCGAACTCTGCCTGGATGTCAGCCAGGACTTCCGGTGCCACGCTCACCGGAATGGGACCTGCGGAGAGATTGGCATTCACTTCGACACCTTGTTATCGAGACTTCGCGATTGATGTTGCATTCCGGGTTCAGGGCTGTCAATGCGGGTATACAAGGAGGCTGCTACCGCGGGACGCAAGGCCGGCGCCGGCCTTTGCGCAGCGTCAAACCGGATGCAACCAGGCCAGCACTGCCATGCGTCCCGTCACCCCGTCGCGGCGGTAGGAAAAGTACCGGTCCTTGCGCGTCACCGTGCATTCGCCGCTGAGGGACACCTCTTGTACCCCGGCGCGACGCAAGCGGAAATCGGCCAATCCGGCGAGGTCGGCCAGCCACTTGCCGGCGACGCCGGGTCGCGGCGTGAAAAAGCGCGCCGTCGCCGGGTCGTCGGCGGTGAAGGCGTCCAGCACATCCTGCCCCACCTCGAACTGCTGCGGACCGATGCCGGGCCCGACCCAGGCTCGCCATCCGGTTGCGTGAGGCGCCTTGGCGCGCATGGCGTCCAGCGTGTGTTCCAGCACCCCGCCCGACAGGCCGCGCCAGCCGGCGTGCGCCGCGCCCAGCACCTTGCCCTCGGCGTCGGCGATGACCACCGGCAGGCAATCGGCCACCATGATGGCCAGCACGCGCCCGGGCTGCGCCGTGACGCTGGCATCCACCGCAGGCTCGGCGGGCACATCGGACGCATCCGCGTCCACGACCTCGCTGCCATGCACCTGGCGCAGCCACAGGGGGTCGGCGGGCACCGCTGCGCGCACGCGGCGCCGGTTCTCGGTCACGGCCTCGGGGTTGTCCTCGGCCCGCAGGCCAAGATTCAGGGTGTCATGCGGCGCCACGCCCACGCCCCCTGCGCGGGTGGTGCAGAAGTAGCTGACGCCATGCCAGTCGGGTCCCGACACGACGGGCAGGTCTGCAATCAGACGTTCCATGCAATGCTCTCCTGGACCTGCGCCATGTCGGCAGGCACCGGCGCGTCGAACTGGACGTCGCCCTTGCCTGCGGGATCGTCGAAATGCAGCGCACGGGCGTGCAGCATCTGGCGCTGCGCCCCGGCGATGTTCTTGCCGCCGTATATCGTGTCGGCCAGCAGCGGATGCCCCAGGCTGGCCATGTGCACGCGGATCTGGTGGGTGCGCCCGGTTTCCAGGCGGCACACCACTTCGGTGACGCGGCCACCGGGGTCCACCGAACCGCGGCGGGCCGGCGCGTAATTGGTGATGGCCGGCTTGGGCGCGACGGGCCGCTCGACGCTCATGCGCACCGGCACGCGCGGATCGCGGCCGATGGCGCGGTCGACCTTGCCCGCGGCGGCCACCCAGCCGTGCGCCAGGGCCACGTATTCGCGGCCCATGCTGCGCGCCTGCAGTTGGCGCACAAGGTGGGTCTGGGCGATGTCGTTGCGGGCCACGACCATCAGGCCGGAGGTGTCCTTGTCCAGCCGGTGCACGATGCCGGCACGGGCGACCTGCGCCAATTCCGGGTAGCGATGCAGCAGGCCATTGAGCAGCGTGCCGCTCCAGTTGCCGGCGCCCGGGTGGGTGACCAGGCCCGCCGGCTTGTTGACGACGATCCAGTCGGGGCTTTCGGCAACCACGCCGAACTCGACGGGCTCGGGCGTGAATGCCTGCGCATCGGGCGCGGGCTGGGCCCAGATGGTGAGTTCGTCGCCGGGGCCGACCGTCTGACGGATCTTGCCCGGCGCCCCGTTGACCAGGACGTTGCCGGATTCGATCCAGCCTTGCAGGCGATTGCGGGAATGGTCGGGCAAGAGACCCGCCAGAACCTTGTCGAGCCGGTCGGCGCGCGTGGCGGACGGCACGGTTACAAGTTGTGGCTCGGGGCGGCCGGATTCGTCGAGATTTTCGTCGGCGCTGTCGTCGGAAACAAGATCTGCGCGGGCGGCTGTATCAGACATGGAGACAAATCATATAATCAGCCTGCCATGCTAACACCAAGGATACGATTCTCGTGATTCACCACCCTGCAGCTCCCTCGAACCCCGCATCCCGCAGCGGGTCGGTTTTGCGCGTGGTCATCGCGCTTTTTGCCGTCATCGTCATCGCTGGTTGCAGCGGGGCGGACAGCAAGTATGACAAGACCACCAACTGGAGCGCAGAACAACTCTACGCGGACGCCAAGGCCGAAATGGCGTCGGGCGGCTGGAAAGAAGCGCGCGAGCGCCTGACCGCCATCGAAAGCCGCTACCCGTTTGGCGTCTACGCGCAGCAGGCGTTGCTGGAGCTGGCCTACGTCAACTGGAAAGACGGCGAAAACGAACAGGCACTGGCCGCCATCGACCGCTTCCAGCAGCTTTACCCCAATCACCCCGGCACCGATTACGCGCTCTACCTGAAGGGCCTGATCAACTTCACGCCGGCCAGCGCCTTCATGAGCAACATCACCGGCCAGGATCCGGCCGAGCGCGATCCCAAGGGTCTGCGCGCGTCCTACGATGCCTTCACCGAGCTGATCAAGCGCTTCCCGGAAAGCAAGTACAGCGTGGACGCCGAAAAGCGCGTGGCGTGGCTGGTCAACACCATTGCCATGAACGAAGTCCACGTCGCCCGCTACTACTACGAGCGCGGCGCCTACGTGGCCGCCGCCAACCGCGCGCAGACCGTCATCACCGACTTCGAGGGCGCCCCCGCCACCGAAGAGGCGCTCTACCTGATGGTTCAGTCGTACGACAAACTGAACATGACCGACCTGAAGAACGACGCCCAGCGTGTCTACGACAAGAACTTCCCGAACAGCGCGTTCCGGACCCAGGGCCTGAAGGCCGACAAGAGCTGGTGGAATCCCTTCAACTGATTCCGCCTGCATGGGAAGCAAAAAGCCCTTCAGATTTCTGAAGGGCTTTTTTTCGTCTGGCCGGCGCGCGATGTGCCGTGTTACGCGTCGTCCGGTCCGCGTTTGCGCCGATAGAACGCCAGCACCTCTTCCAGTTCGCGCGTGCGCGCAAACGGCGGCAGGCCGCGCCACAGGCGTTTGCCGTACGGCTTTTCCACGAGCCGCGCGTCGCCCACCATCAGTACGCCCCAATCGGATTCGGTGCGGATCAGCCGGCCCGCGCCCTGCTTGAGCGAGATGGCGGCCTCGGGCAACTGGTATTCCGCAAACGGATTGCCGCCTTGCGCTCGGCAGGCGCGCAGGCGGGCCTCGATGACGGGATCGTCGGGCGGCGCGAAGGGCAGCTTGTCAATTGCCACCAGCGTCAGCACGTCGCCCGGCAGGTCGATGCCTTCCCAGAAACTGGCGCTGCCCACCAGCACCGGATGCTTGAGCTTGCAGAAGCGATCAAGCAGATCGCGGCGGGTGCCCTCGCCCTGCTTGAGCAGCGGCCAGTCATGTCCCGCGTCGTCAAAGGCATCGGCCAGCAGATTGGCGACCTTGTCCACGGCGCGCAGCGTCGTACAGAGCACCAGGGTGCCGCCGGGGCTGGCTTCCAGCAGCGGCAGCAGCGTCTGGACGAAGCGGTCCAGGAACTGCGGCGATTGGGGTTCGGGCATGCCGCGCGGCACGAACAGCAGCGCCTGCTCGGGGTAGTCGAATGGCGACTCCCATTTGCCGGTGCGCGCGGTATCCAGGCCGAGCTGGCTGGTGAAGTGCGTGAATTCGCCGTTGATCGACAGCGTGGCCGAGGTCATGATCCAGGCCTGGCCGGGCTTGCGGAACTTGGAGAACGCCTGCGCCACGGATAGCGGCGCCGAATGCAGCCGCACGTGATGCAGGCCGTGCTCGACCCAGCGCACGGCCGGCCCCGTCCATTGTTCGGCCAGCGCGGCGCCTTCGAGCAACGCCGCGGGCGTGGACGGACCGTCGCCCAACGGGCTTTGCACGGGGGCTTGATCGTCGCGGCCCCAGCCCTCGTCGTCGTGCGCGCCGCTGCTGCGGCCGGGCGTTGCCCAGCGCTTGAGCTTGACCGAAATCTCCGCGCCCATGCGCGCGGCCGCGAGCAGGTCGGGGTGTTTTTCGGCGACCGCGCCCAGCGCCTTGGTGGCGCTGTCCACGGATTCACGTAGCGACAAGAGCGCTTCGTCGAATTCCTCGGGGTTGGGGATGGCCTCGAACGTGGCCTTGCGGCCCGGCATCTTGTCCAGCGGCGCACAGACCAGCCGCAATTCGCGCGCGGCGGTTTCCAGATGGCGGCTGACGTCGCTCCATTTGGCGGCTTCGCGCGCATAGGCCAGGCCCGCGACTTCCAGCGCGCGGCCGAAGTCCATCAGTTGGTGCGTGGACACGCTGTTGCCCAGAAAGCGCGTGGCGGTGTCGGGCAGTTGATGGGCTTCGTCGAAGATGACCGTGTCGGCTTCAGGCAGCAGGTCGGTGACGCCCTCTTCGCGCAGCATCAGGTCTGCCATGAAGAGCGCGTGGTTGACGACGACGACGTCGGCTTCCTGCGCCTGTCGGCGCGCCTTGACGACGAAGCAGTCGCGGATGCGCGGGCATTCCTGGCCCAGGCAGTTTTCGCGGGTGGACGTGACGCGTTGCCAGATGTCGGCGTCTTCGGGCACCTGCGCCAAGTCGCCGCGGTCGCCCGTTTTGGAGATGCCCGCGAACACCTGGATCTGACGCAGTTGCTGGATTTCGGAGCGGGACTTCAGGGCGCGCTCGTCGCCTTGCAGGCGTTCGAGGTGGTAGTGGCAAACGTAGTTGCCGCGGCCCTTGAGCAGTGCGGCCGTGACGGGCGCGGCCAGCGCGGCGCGCACGCGCGGCAGATCGCGCGCGAAAAGTTGATCCTGCAGGGTGCGCGTGCCGGTGGAAATGAGCACCTTGCCGCCCTGGATGAAGGCGGGTACAAGATACGCCCAGGTCTTGCCGATGCCGGTGCCGGCTTCGGCCACCAGCGTGGCGCGGTCCTGGATGGCCTGGCCGATGGCCTGCGACAGTTCCACCTGAGATGGACGCGGCTTGTAGCCGGGCAAGGCCGTGGCCAGCGGCCCGTCCTCGTCAAAGAATTCGGATATGTCCAGGTCCAGCATTACAGCAGCCTAATGTAGGGCCCCAAATGATACCCGCTGGCGCGCCGTTTTCCTGCTTGCGGCCTGCCGCAACGCCGCTGGCAGAGGGACGGATCAGTCCCTTGCGCCACGTTCCGTAACAACGGCTTATGGCACAATCCGCCCCTCGTTTTCCCTTTTTGCCGTCGTATAGAGATGTCTGAAACTTCCACTATCACGAACGTCGCCACCGGCGTCGACAACGCCCGCATCGTCGCCCAGCTCGCCACCGAGCTGGGCGCCCGCGCCTCCCAGATCGCTGCGGCGGTGGAACTGCTGGATGACGGCGCCACCGTGCCCTTCATCGCCCGCTACCGCAAGGAAGCGACCGGCGGCCTGGACGACACCGTGCTGCGCAACCTGGAAGTCCGCCTGGGCTACCTGCGCGAGCTCGAAGACCGCCGCGGCGCCATCCTCGAATCCATTTCGCAGCAAGGCAAGCTGACGGCCGAGCTGCAGCAGGAAATCGCCACCGCCGACACCAAGCAGCGCCTGGAAGACCTGTACGCGCCGTACAAGCCCAAGCGCCGCACGCGCGCCCAGATCGCCCGCGAAGCCGGCCTCGAACCGCTGGCCGATGCCATCCTGGCCGATCCCGCCTGCGATCCCGCCGCCCTGGCCGCGCAATACCTGAATCCCGAAGCCGCCATCAACGACGCCAAGGCGGCGCTCGATGGCGCGCGCGACATCCTGGCCGAACGCTACGCCGAAAACGCCGACCTGCTGGCCGACATGCGCGAGCACCTGTGGTCCACGGGCCTCGTGTACTCGAAGATGATCGAGGGCAAGGAAACCGAAGGCGCCAACTTCCGCGACTGGTTCGACTTCAACGAGCCGCTGCGCACCCTGCCCTCGCACCGCATCCTGGCGCTGCTGCGCGGCCGCCAGCAAGGCGTGCTCGAGCTGCGCCTTGGCCTGGAAGCCGACCTCGAAGCCCAGACCCCGCATCCGTGCGTGGCCCGCATCGCCAACTTCCTCAAGCTTGGCAACGGCCTGTTCGCGCTGGACGCCACGCCGCGCGCGCGCTGGCTCGGCGAAGTCTGCCGCTGGACCTGGCGCGTCAAGCTCCTGACCGCCTTCGAAAGCGAGCTGATCGGCCGCCTGCGCGAAAGCGGCGAGACCGAGGCGATCCGCGTGTTCGCCGCCAACCTGAAAGACCTGCTGCTGGCCGCGCCGGCCGGTCCGAAGGCCGTGCTCGGCCTGGACCCCGGCATCCGCACGGGCTGCAAGGTCGCCGTCATCGACAAGACCGGCAAGGTCGTCGACACCACCACCGTGTACCCGTTTGAACCGCGCCGCGACCGCGAAGGCACGATCAACACGCTGGCCGCGCTGGTGGCGCGCCACAGCGTGGACCTGATCGCCATCGGCAACGGCACGGCCTCGCGCGAAAGCGAAAAGCTCGTGGGCGACATGATGGAGCGTTTCCCCGACCTGAAGGTCACCCGCGTCGTCGTTTCCGAAGCGGGCGCATCGGTGTATTCGGCCTCCGAAACCGCCGCCCTGGAATTCCCCGACCTCGACGTGACGCTGCGCGGCGCCGTGTCCATTGCACGCCGCCTGCAGGACCCGCTGGCCGAACTGGTCAAGATCGACCCCAAGGCCATCGGCGTGGGCCAGTACCAGCACGACGTCAACCAGCGCGAACTGGCGCGCTCGCTGGACGCCGTGGTCGAAGACTGCGTGAACGCGGTGGGCGTGGACGTGAACACGGCGTCGGCCGCGCTGCTGGCCCGCGTGTCCGGCCTGAACTCGCTGCTGGCCAAGAACATCGTGTCCTTCCGCGACGAAAACGGCGCCTTCCCCACGCGCGACATCCTGCGCAAGGTGCCTCGCTTTGGCGACAAGGCATTCGAACAGGCTGCCGGCTTCCTGCGTATCCCCAACGGCGAGAACCCGCTGGATGCCTCGTCTGTCCACCCCGAAGCCTACCCGGTGGTCGAGCGCATCGTCGCCAAGATCAAGACCGAGGTGAAGCAGATCATCGGCCAGCGCGAAGCCCTCAAGGGCGTGTCGCCGTCGGATTTCACCGACGAGCGCTTCGGCCTGCCGACCGTCAAGGACATCTTTGCCGAACTCGAAAAACCCGGCCGCGACCCGCGTCCGGAATTCAAGACGGCGCAGTTCAAGGAAGGCGTGGAAACGCTGAACGACCTGTATCCGGGCATGGTGCTGGAAGGCGTGGTGACCAACGTGGCCAACTTCGGCGCGTTCGTCGACATCGGCGTGCACCAGGACGGCCTGGTTCACATCTCGGCGCTGGCCGAGAAGTTCGTGAAGGATCCGCGCGACGTGGTGCGCGTGGGCCAGACGGTCAGCGTCAAGGTGCTGGAAGTGGACGCCGCGCGCAAGCGCGTGGCGCTCACCATGCGCCTGAACGACACGGCCGCGCCGGCCCGCCGCAGCGCCGATGCGCCCAAGGGCGGCGACCGTCCGCGCCGTCAGGGCGATGGCGGCCGCAACGCCGCTGGCGGCGGCGCCGCGGGGATGAACAGCGCCATGGCCGACGCGTTTGCCAAGTTGAAGCGCTGATCTTCTGATCCGCTGATCCCTCGCGATCCTCAGCGTTACCCAGATCCCGGCGTCGGAAGCGCCGGGATTTTCTTTGCGCGGCCGCTCTCGGGTCGCCCCGCTGTGGCTTAGGGCTTACCCCTAAATCGGCCGCTTTCGTTGCGTTCTCTCAATTCGAAATCATAGAAATAAGTGAAAATATCTAATTGTGTCTAAATAATAAAAAGCGCGGCGACGACGGCTGAGTTCACGGGCGATCACCGGCGACACAAATACCACGGTCAGGCGAGCTACTGCGCGAAGCGTCTGTCGGGAGCAGCATCAGAACAAGAGCGCGCCCCCCTGATAGCCCGGAGATCCGTTCCGTCATGCTCAGCACCATCACCCTTGCCGCCAATGAAACCGTCACCATCACCGACAAGAACGCCACGACAAGCGGCATCTATGGCGACGTGACGTTGGGCCAGTATTCGCATCTGATCGTCGACGGCGCCGAGGTCACCTTCAAGCACATCACGCTGGAGCGCCTGGGTGGCCGGGTCATCGAATTGCGCAATGGCGCGCAATTGCACGTGGGCGCGCTGGGATTTGCCAGCATGGGCGCCAGCATCATCTACCGCATCGGCATCGGATGCGTGATCACTTACGACGCCAGCCAATGGGATCCCGAGGTCGTGGCCAACACCACGTTCGACTTCGCCAGCGAGGGCAGCGGCACGCTGAAGTACTTTCCGTTCATCAACCCGGAATGGCTGGACTGTCCCAACGTCACGGGCTATTCGGACGGCGACCAGCTTGAAATCGGTGGGCAAAGCCGCGTGCAGCGCTTTCAGGTGCGCGACGGGCGCATCGTCGCCAGCGCACGCTTGAACTGAATGCAAAACGGCGCGGATTGCCCGCGCCGTCTTCATCTATCGCGTATCAACAACCAATCAGCGATTATTCCTGCGCCAGCGACAGCAGCGCTTCACGCGTGCGCGCGATGCGTGCAGCGGGCTCGCCCTGCCCGCCTTCAGGGGCGGTCGCCACCGTCACGCCATCGATCACCACCGCGTAGCCCTGGGCATTGGCCTGCAGGACGTTGTCGGCGGGCTCGGACTGCAAACGGCGCATCAGGGCGCCGGCTTCCTTGGGATCGGCAAAGCGCTGCGACAGCAGCAGTTCCTCGCCGTCGGCCGCCAGCAGGCGGAAGCGGAAAGCCCCGTCCTCGTCGCGGAAGCTGACGAATCGCGCGCCCTTGGACTTTTCCTTCTTGCCCTGGGCGCCCTTGCCCGCCGTGGCGGCGGCGCCCAGATTGCGCAGGCCCACGGCCTCGCGCAATTCCTGCATGAACGGCACGGCAAGCTTGCGTGCCTTGGCCGCGCCAGCCTGCAGGATGTCTTCGATGCGGCCCGGGTTGGCCATCAGGTCGATGTACTTTTCGCGCATCGGGGCCAGCAGGTTCTCCAGGTGCTCGAACAGCGCCTGCTTGGCATCGCCCCAGCCCATGCCGGCTTCGAGCTGCTGACGGAACGCCGCCGATTGCTCGGAGGTAGCGAACGCGCGGTACAGCGTGTACAGGTGGGACGATTCGGCGTCCTTGGGTTCGCCGGGCTCGCGCGAATCGGTCACGATGCGCATCACCGAGGCGCGCAATGCGCTCTTGCCGCCTTCGAAAAGCGGAATCGTGTTGTTGTAGCTCTTGGACATCTTGCGGCCGTCCAGCCCCGGCAGCGTGGCCACGTCTTCTTCAATGACCACTTCCGGCAGCGCGAAGTATTCACGTCCGTACAGATGGTTGAAGCGCTGCGCGATGTCGCGCGCCATTTCCAGATGCTGAATCTGGTCGCGCCCCACCGGCACCTTGTTGGCGTTGAACATGACGATGTCCGCGGCCATCAGGATCGGGTACGAGAACAGCCCCATGGTGATGCCGTCGTCCGGATCCACGCTCTTGGCCACGTTCTGGTCCACCGAAGCCTTGTACGCGTGCGCCCGGTTCATCAGGCCCTTGGCGGTCACGCAGGTCAGCAGCCAGCTCAGCTCGGGGATCTCGGGGATGTCCGACTGGCGGTAGAACGTAACGCGCTCGGGGTCCAGGCCCACCGCCAGCCACGTGGCGGCGATCTCAAGGCGCGAGCGCGCCACGCGCGCCGGATCGTCGCACTTGATCAGCGCGTGGTAATCCGCCAGAAAGAAGAATGCGTCCACGCCGGGTTGCGTGCTGGCCTGAACCGCCGGGCGGATCGCGCCCGCGTAGTTGCCGAGATGGGGGGTTCCAGTCGTGGTGATGCCGGTAAGGACGCGGGTGTTCATGAGGCGAGAAGGCGGTTGCTAGGGGAAGCCCTGAGTGTAACTTGCCGCAGCCTGGCCCTGCCTCGCAAAACCCGGGAACCCGCGTTTACAGCACAGCCAGCACGGGCGCCGCCAACGCGCACAGGCCGCCTGCGGTCAGCGCGGCGCGCGGCCGGAAGGTCAGGAACCAGATCAGCAGCAGACCGGCAATGCTGAGGATGCCGATCCATTCGACCGTGCCGTAACTCCAGCCCCAGACCGCCGCCGACGCCCACAGCGACAGCGCGAGCGAGACCCAGCCGAACACCCGCAGCGGCAGCCGATGGCGGCGCGGCAAGGCGCGGTCGAACAGGTCTTCGTAGTGACGGTCCATGGCCAGGCACAGGGCGGAAAACCCTGCGTAGGCCAGGCAGAAGGCGGCAAGCGTCATGGCGTATCACCTCGCGGTTCAAAAGCGGTCCGGTGCACGGCGGCCGGAACGGCGGGCTCGTGCGGGGTTGGGGCTGGGGTTGGAGCTGGGGTTGGAGCTGCGGTGGGGACAGCGCCAGTTACGGCGGCCTTGACCGCCTCGTTGCGCGCGGCGCGCGGCTTGCCCGCCGTTCTGGCGGGCGCCTTGCGGGCGCGGGCGGCCTTGACCGCCGTCCAGGCAAAGAACAGGGCGCTGGCCAGGCACGTCAGGTCAAAGCCCGCCATCACCCAGTCGCCCTGCGGCAAGGAAACGCCCAGGTGCCGGTCGGTGGTCAGGGCATTGACCACAGGCACCAGCGCCAGCGCGGCGGCGGCTATACCCAGCAGGTCCTGCCACTTGCGACGCTGGAACAGAAACGCGTAGACCAGCGACAGGCCCCAGGCGATGAAGAAGGCGCGCACCTCCCAGACCTGGCGGCCGGGCATGTCGGCCGGCAAGAGCCGATTGGCCAGGAACACCGCCGCCACACCGAACACGACGCCCGCGATGGTGCCGGCGTTCAGGCCGTCGACCAGACGCAGCGAGAAGGCTTCCCGCGCGTCGCCCGGCCGCGCCTTCTGGCGGCGCTTGGCGATCCACAGCACGAGGCCCGTGGCGACCATGGCCGTGCCGGCCAGGCTGACGATGAAATAGAACCAGCGCAGCAGCGGCTCGGCGAACAGCCCCAGGTGCAGGCCGGTGATGACGCCCGCCGTCACGACGGTAGCGCTGTGGTCGTCCTCGGACTCCTGCAATGCACCTGTCACGCCGTCAAAGCGCATGAAGGGCGCAAGCAGGCCGTACGACACGCCGTCACCCACGTTGCGCACCAGCGTGATGGTGGCGCCGGCATCGCCGGGATTGTTGACGGTCACCCGTCCCACCCGACCCTGCCAATGCTGCTGGGCCTGATCGACCAGCGGCGCGATGTCCACGAGCGGCGCCGGCTGGTTCTGCGGCGGCGTGATCTTGTTGGCCTTGAAGACCTCGTTCGTGAACTGGCGCGGATTGTCGTAGGCGGCCTGGATGCCCGCCGGCATCAGCATCACCATGAACAGCACCAGACCGCTGAAGGTGATCATCAGGTGAAACGGCAGACCCAGCACCGACAGCACGTTGTGCCCGTCCATCCAGGCGCGCTGCCCGCCCTTGCCGGGCCGGAAGGTGAAGAAGTCCGCGAATATCTTCTTGTGCGTGATGATGCCGCTGATGATCGCCACCAGCATGAACATGCCCGCGATGCTGGCCAGCCAGCGTCCCCACGGAAACGCGGTCTCCAGTTCGAAATGGAAACGGTAGAAGAAGTCGCCGCCACGCGTCTGGCGCGCCGTCACGGGTTCGCCGGTGGCCGCGTCCAGCTTGACGCGCACGAAGCCGCGTTCGCCCGGCTTGGGCTTGGGCACCTGGTACAGCAACTGGATAAGGGGCTCGCGGTCCGAGGGCGGCGCGATGAACCACCGCTTGGCGTCGGGCGCGTGCTCGGCCAGATAGCGCTGCGCAGTGGCGACGGCCTGCACCGCCGGCGCCGGCTGCACCTGGATCTCGGGTTGCATCCAGCGCGTGATCTCGGGCCGGAAGAAAGCCAGCGAGCCGGTCAGGAACATGGCAAACAGCACCCAGCCGAAGATCAGGCCGGACCACGTATGCAGCCACGACATGGACTGGCGCAGGCCCTCTTCGCCGGGATGCTTGTGCTTGGCCGCCTTCATGCCGCCACCAGCCGGTGCGCCAGGAACAGTCCGCCCAGCAGCGCGGCAGGACCCAGGATGCCGGCCCAGGCGCGCCAGGCATTGCGGGTGGCGAACACCCAGATGACGCCGCAGGCGTAGACCACAAAAGACAGCATCTGCGCCGCGGTCACTGCGTCTGCACGCCCCATGGGCAACCAGACAGCCAGACAGGCGGCGGCCGCCGACGCCAGGGCATAGCCGCCCAGGATGGCGGCCGTCGCGCGAGAAAAAACGGCCATTCTGTAGCGCATCATGCCTGCGCCGGCTGCGGGAGCTTTCACGGGGGTTCTAGGTAGTTGCGGGACCGTGGCGGACCCGGGGATGGGATGGGGTTTCCGAGCTTATCCGCCTTTCCCTGTATAAAGCCTGAATTATAACTATTCTCGTTAAGACAGGGACGGCAGTGTCGGACCAAAAGAAAAGGCGGCTCGCCTTGGAGCCGCCTTTTGGCACTGCTTTACCAGCGATACCGCAAGCTGGCCTTGATGGAGCGCTGGTAGCCGTACCAGCACCAGATTTCGCCGGAGCACGACGCGATGTACTCCTTGTCGAACAGGTTCTGCACGTTCAGCGCCACCTGCATGCCCTTGAGCGCGGGCGAAGCGCGGCCCAGGTCGTAGTCCAGCATCAGGTCGACCAGCGTGACCTTCGGCACCTTCAGCGTGTTGGAGTCGTTGGCATACGACGAACCGATGTAGCGCACGCCGCCGCCAATGCCCAGGCCGGCAAGCGGACCTTCCTGAAGCTGGTAGCGCGCCCATGCCGAGGCCTGCTGCGACGGCAGCGTGGCCGGGGTCTTGCCGGTCAGGTCGAAGCCCGCCGCATTCGGATAGGCCTTGGTGTACTCGTTGTTCATGACCGAGTAGGCGGCAATCAGCGACAGGCCGCGCATCGGCTCGGTCTTGGCCTCGAGTTCGATGCCCTGCGTGCGCAGCTCGCCCGCCTGGATCGAGCAGCGGCCGCCGGCCGTGCCGCACACGTGCGTCGGATCCGGGTCGGTGGTCGTCATGTTTTCGCGGCGGATGTCGAATGCCGCAAACGTCAGCAGCGTGGCCGAACCCGGCGGCTGGTACTTGATGCCCACTTCGTACTGCTTGCCCTCGATCGGCTTGAACGGCGTGTTGTTCCAACCCGTGCCCGACTGCGGCTCGAAGGATTCCGAGTAGCTGAAGTACGGCGCGACACCGTTGTCGAAGTTGTAGATGGCGCCGAACCGGCCCGAGAAGGCTTCCGCATTCAGCTGGGACGGGGTGACGCGGCCGGAAGCGATTGCGGTCGTTTCTCCCACGTTGCGCGACCAGTCATAGCGCCCGCCCAAGAGGAACGACAGGCGGTCGATCTTGATCTGGTCCTGGAAGTACACGCCGGTCTGGTACTGCGTGGTGCTGGCGTCGCTGGAGAACGCGGGCACCGGAATGTTCTGGAAATTGTCCGGGTTCTTCACGTACAGCGGGGGCGCGGAGCCAAAGCCCGACAGCGTGTCGGTCTTGACGTGCTGATAGTCGAAGCCCACCAGCACGTTGTGGCCAATCTTGCCCGTACTGAACCGCGCCTGCAGGTTGTTGTCGATCGTCAGCGCGCCGACGTCCACGTCCGTCGCGATGGAGGCGCGCTGGTGGTAGAGGTAGGTCGGGTCGGTGTACCCGTAGTAGTTGGTCGTCGCACCGTAGATGCTGCGGTACTTGGCGTCCGAATGCGTCCAGCGCAGGCTTTGCGACGCCTTGAAGGTGTCGTTGAAGCGATGGTCCAGGATGTAGCCCAGCGAATAGCTCTTGCGATCGCTCTTTTCGAAATTGGCGTCGCCGTCGTAGTAGTTGGCGGGCAGGCGGAAGCCATCGGGCGCGCGCAGCAGCGTGCGCATGGACGGCACGGCGCCGTACGAGCCCATGTCGGGGTCGTGCTGGAAGTTGGTCAGGATGGTGAGCGACGTGTCCGCGTTGGGCTTGTACGCGAACGCCGGCGACACAAAGTAACGGCGCTCCTTCGTGTCCTGCACCTGGCCGTCGGACATATAGCCCGCGCCAACCAGGCGATACAGGTACTTGCCCTCTTCGTCGATGGGACCGCCGAAGTCGAAATTGGCGCGGCGGAAGTCGTAGTTGCCGACCTGCAGCTCCACTTCGCGCTGCGTCTCTTCCAGCGGGCGCTTGCTGACCTGGTTCACCACGCCGCCCGGGCCGCCCTGCCCGTACATCACCGACGCCGGCCCCTTCAGCACATCCACGCGCTCAAGGCGGAAGGCGTCGACCTGCGGCAGCGCATCGCGGCCGCCGAACACACGCAGCCCATCCAGATACGTGGAGGCCGAGAATCCGCGCACGTTGAATTGGTCGAGGCGGGTCGCCGTCGCGCCGCGCGATTCGGTGGCGACGCCCGCCGTGTAGCGCAGCACCTGATTCAGCGTCTGTGCGCCCTGCTCCGTGATCTGTTCGCGCGTGACAACGGACACGGACTGCGGCGTCTCAATCAGCGGGATATCGGTCTTGGTGGCGCTGGCGCTGGCGGTGGCCACATAGCCGACCGTGGGCGCAAAGGCGCTTTCAGACATGCCCGTCACCGTGACCGGCGCGAGCGTGTGCGTGTCGCCCGTGGAGACCGGCGCGGGCGCCAGCGTCCAGCTGTTGCCCGACTGCGCGCGCGCCTGCAGGCCGCTGCCCGCCAGGATGCGCGAGAAGCCCGCGCCCACCGTATACGAACCGTTCAAGCCTTCCGAGCGCCGGCCGCGCACCAGCGCCGGGTCGAACGACAGCACCACCCCGGCGCTGCGCGCAAACTGGGTCAGCGCGTCGGCCAGCGGCCCTGCGGGAATCTGGTAGCTGCGCTGGCCATTGGCGGTGGCCGAAGCGCCTGCGGCAGGCGCCGTCTGCGCCCAGGCCGCCGGCGCACCGGCAAACAGCGCCCCGGCGCAGGTCGCGGCCAGCACGGCCTTGCGGCCGGCGGTCATCGGAGCGCGCAGGCGGGGGTGGATTGAAGCGGACACAAATATCTCCCTGTACGGTGGTTTCTTTCTGCTTTCCGTACGGGGATGCAAAACCTGCAATGCGACGGCAAGAAAATTTGTAACTCAGGCGCCGCTGGGTCCGACCTGTAGCCAATACTGCGTACGGCGCGTCACCGCGATCGGCAGCGTATGTTCCAGCGCCTTGAGCGCGCGCTCGGCGTCGTCCAGCGGAAACACGCCCGACAACCGCAACGACGCCACCGCGGGGTCGACGCGGATCACGCCCACCCGCTGGCGCGCCAGGTACTCGGCAAAATCGTCCAGCCGCCACTCCTTGGCCACGACCATCCCGTCCACCCAGGCCAGGCGATCCGGGTCCGACGCGCCGCGGCGAACCTCGCCATCGTCAGCGTAGGCAAGCCGCTCGCCCGCGCTCAGTTGCGTCAGCACGCCCTGGCGCAGCAGCGCGACGCTACCTTCGTAGACGCCCACACGCGAACCCTCTGCCGTGCGCCGCAGATCAAACCGCGCGCGCTCGGCCCGCAGCTCGCCATAACCGGTGTCCACGCGCAGCGCCTGCACGCCGGGGCGCGGCTCGGCCTGCACCAGCATCTCGCCACGCAAAAGGTCGATGTCGCGCGTGTTGCCGCTGACGTTCACGCGCACCGCGGTATCGCTGTTCAGCGTGACGCGCAGCCCGTCCGCCAGCGCCAGCGCACGGCGCTCGCCCACGCCGGTGCTGTAATCGGCAACCAGCCGCTGCCACGGCGCATGGCGGTAACCCGCCCACCCGGTGGCAGCGATGCCCGCGCCGGCCAGCAGGCTGCGCAGCGCGGCACGCCGGCCGCGCGAGGCAGGCGCATTCAGCGCGGTATGCGCCAGCGCTGCCGGCACGCGGCGCGCATCGCGGCCGATGTCCTGCAGCCGGTCCCACGCCACGCGATGCGCGGGATCCTGGGCAAGCCAGGCGTGACAGGACGCACGCTCGGCCGCATCGTCGATTCCGGATTGCAGCCGCGCCCACCAGGCGATGGCTTCGCGCACGACGGCCTCGGAGGGCCGGGCATTCACAGAAGGGTTGGTGACCGTGTCAGGCATGGATCGCCGCATAGCACGCGGACATCGCCCGCACCATGTATTGCTGCACCGAACTGAGCGACACATCGAGGCGCTCAGCGATCTCGGGATACGTCAGGCCGTCCAGCTGCGACAGCAGAAAGGCCGCGCGGGCTTTGGGCGGCAGCCCGTCCAGCAGGCGGTCCAACTGCATCAACGCCTGCAGTTGCTCGGCCTGCGCTTCCGGCGACGGCGCATAGGATTCGGGAACGGTGGCCAGATAGGCCAGATACGCATGCTCCAGCGCGGCATGGCGCTGATGATCGACGACCAAGCCCTTCGCAATGGTGGTGAGCAGCGCGCGCGCCTCGCTGGCGCGCACCTGCTTGCGGCCCTGGATCACCCGGACAAAGACGTCCTGGGCCAGGTCTTCCGCGCGGTGCTCACAGCCCAGCTTGCGGCGCAGCCACCCGAACAGCCACGGGCGGTGATCGCGATACAGGCCATCGACGGGCGCGGCCTGGTTGTCGACGCACGGGGCCGATGAGGAAAGCAAGGTGGAAGACACGGATTGAGACTGCGGCGCTGAACCAAAAGTCCCAAAATCTTAATTGATAATGACTTGCATTAACAATGATTGCGCCCCCCCTGCCCTCGAAATGAGGACCGGATGAGGCTTTACTACAACGTCACGGCCAGACGGCGTTCGGATTCCAGGTATTCGCGCGACTGCATTTCCAGAATGCGCGACACCGTCCGGTGGAACTCGTTGGCCAGCGCGCCTTCCGTGTAGATCTCTTCGGGCTCGCACTCGGCCGACATGATGAGCTTGACGCGGTGGTCGTAGAACACGTCGATCAGCCACGTGAAGCGGCGCGCCTCGGAGGCCTGGCGCGGGCCCATGCGCGGCACGCCCGACAGGATCACGGCATGGAAGCGGTTGGCCAGTTCCAGGTAGTCGTTCTGCGAGCGCGGGCCGCCGCACAACGTGGCAAAGTCGAACCACACGACCGACCCGCCCAGCGCCAGCGCGCGGATCTCGCGGTGCTCGATGTGCAGCACCGGATCCTGCGGCGGCGTGTCGGCCAACGCATCGAAGGCCGCCTGCAGCGCCTTCTGCGCGTTTTCGTCCAGCGGCGTGTGATAGCTCTGCACCTGCTCCAGCGAGCGGCGGCGGTAGTCGATGCCGGCGTCCACGTTCATCACGTCCATGCGCGACTGGATCAGCGCAATGGCAGGCAGCACGCGGTCGCGGTGCAGGCCGTCGGTGTACAGCGTGGACGGTTCGTAGTTGGACGTCATCACGAAGGACGTGCCGTATTCGAACAGCTTGAGCAGCAGGCGGTGCAGGATCATCGCGTCCGCCACATCGGACACGTGGAATTCGTCAAAGCAGATCAGCCGGTAACGCTTGGCCACGCGCTTGGCGACCTCGTCCAGCGGATCCTGCATGCCCTTCACTTCTTCCAGTTCGCGGTGCACGCCGCGCATGAATTCGTGAAAGTGCAGGCGCGTCTTGCGCACGACGGGCACGGTGGCATAGAAGGCATCCATCAGGAAGCTCTTGCCGCGGCCCACGCCGCCCCAGAGGTACACGCCGCGCGGCACGTCGGGACGGTTCAGCAGCTTTTTCAGCGCATTCGAGCGCATCGACTTGAACTTGACCCATTCGTCGTAATAGCGCTGCAAGCGGTCGATCGCCTTCTTCTGCGCGTCGTCGGGCTTGTAGCCGCGTTCGGCCAATGCGTGTTCGTAGTAGTCGCTGACGTTCATAGGGGAACCGGATCAGGCTGAAGGGGATAAAGAAAAGGGCGGGTCCTGGAACCCGCCCCCGGTCTTGCAGAAGTCAGACGCGGCTTAGAAGTTCAGCGCGCGCTTGTCCACGGCCAGAGCGGCTTCCTTCACGGCTTCCGACAGGGTCGGGTGCGCGTGGCAGATGCGGGCGATGTCTTCGGCGGCGCCGCGGAATTCCATGATGGTCACGGCTTCCGAGATCAGTTCCGAGGCCATCGGGCCCACGATGTGCACGCCCAGGACTTCGTCGGTCTTGGCATCGGCGATCACCTTGGCAAAGCCGGTGGTGTCACCCAGCGCGCGGGCGCGGCCGTTGGCCAGGAACGGGAAGCTGCCGGCCTTGTACTCGCGGCCTTCGGCCTTGAGCTGCTGCTCGGTCTTGCCGACCCAGGCGATTTCCGGCGAGGTGTAGATGACCCACGGCACGGTGTCGAAGTTGACGTGGCCGTGCTGGCCAGCGATGCGCTCGGCAACCGCCACGCCTTCTTCTTCGGCCTTGTGCGCCAGCATCGGACCGCGCACGACGTCGCCCACTGCCCAGACGTTCGGCAGGTTGGTCTTGCAGTCGCCGTCGACGGCCACAAAGCCGCGCTCGTCCAGCTTCAGGCCCACGGCGTCGGCGTTCAAACCGCCGGTGTAGGGCACGCGGCCGATCGAGACGATCAGCTTGTCCACGACCAGCTTCTGCTCGGCGCCCTTGGCGTCGACGTAAGGCACAGTCACCGACTTGGCGGTCGCCTTGATCTCACCGATCTTGACGCCCATCTGGATGTTCAGGCCTTGCTTGGTGAAAGCCTTGAGGGCTTCCTTGGCCACTTGCCCGTCGGCGGCGGCCAGGAATTCCGGCATCGCTTCCAGGATCGTGACTTCCGAACCCAGGCGACGCCACACGCTGCCCATTTCCAGACCGATCACGCCCGCGCCGATGACGCCCAGCGTCTTGGGCACGGCGCCGATGTTCAGTGCGCCGTCGTTGGACAGCACGACCTTTTCGTCGAACGGCAGGCCGGGCAGTTCACGCGCCGACGAGCCGGTGGCGACCACGACGTGCTTGGCAACCAGGTCTTCCTCGGCGGTGCCGGTGACCTTGATGGCCCAGCCGCCTTCCACCTGGCCGCTGAACGCGCCCTTGCCGTGGAAGAACGTGACCTTGTTCTTCTTGAACAGGTACAGGATGCCGTCGTTGTTCTGCTTGACCACCGTGTTCTTGCGGCCGATCAGCGTGTCGAGCTTCAGGCTGACGCCCTTGACTTCGATGCCGTGCTCGGCGAAGTGGTGGTTGGCTTGTTCAAAGTGCTCGGACGATTGCAGCAGCGCCTTGGACGGGATGCAACCGACGTTGGTGCACGTGCCGCCGGGAGCCGGGCCGCCTTGGCCATTCTGCCAGGCGTCGATGCAAGCGACCGACATGCCGAGTTGCGCGGCGCGGATGGCGGCGATGTAGCCGCCGGGGCCTGCGCCGATCACGACGACGTCAAATTGTTTGGACATAGTGTTCTCGCGAATGAATGAGGGGGTGGAGCACGCCCCGACCAGCGCGGTCGGGCTGCGGGCCGGCGGGGAGCCGGCCCGGGCGCCGCGGGACCTTCAGGTCGCGCACGGCGCCGGCCAGGGGCGTCGAGATTACAGGTCCAGCAACAGGCGCTGCGGATCTTCCAGGGCGTCCTTCATGGCGACCAGGCCCAGAACGGCTTCGCGGCCGTCGATGATGCGGTGGTCGTAGGACAGGGCCAGGTAGTTCATCGGGCGGATGACGATCTGGCCGTTTTCGACGACGGCGCGATCCTTGGTGGCGTGCACGCCCAGGATGGCCGATTGCGGCGGGTTGATGATCGGGGTCGACAGCATCGAGCCGAACACGCCACCGTTGGAAATCGAGAACGTGCCGCCGGTCATTTCTTCAATGCCCAGCTTGCCGTCAGCGGCGCGGCGGCCGAAGTCGGCGATGGTCTTTTCGATGTCGGCGATGGACAGCTGGTCGGCGTTGCGCAGGATCGGCACCACCAGGCCACGCGGGCTGCCGACAGCGATACCGATGTCGAAGTAGCCGTGGTAGATGATGTCCTTGCCGTCGATCGAGGCGTTGATCAGCGGGTACTTCTTCAGCGCGGCAACGGCGGCCTTGACGAAGAACGACATGAAGCCCAGCTTGATGCCGTGTTCCTTTTCGAACTTGTCCTTGTACTTGGCGCGCAGGTCGATGACGGCCTGCATGTTGACTTCGTTGAACGTCGTCAGGATGGCGTTTTCTTGCTGCGATTGCAGCAGGCGCTCGGCGATGCGGGCGCGCAGGCGGCTCATCGGCACGCGCTGTTCCGGACGGCCGTCCAGCGACAGCGTGGTCGGGGCGGGCGCGGCGGCAGCCTTGGCCGGCGCGGCCTTGGCGGGTGCGCTGGCGGCCAGGGCGTCGCCCTTGGTCACGCGGCCGTCACGGCCCGAGCCAGCCACGGAAGCGGCGTCAACGCCCTTCTCGGCCAGGATCTTCGAAGCAGCGGGCGATGCGACGCCGGCGGCAGCCGTCGAGGCCGGTGCGGCAGCGGCGGGTGCGGCGGCGGCTTGCTCAGCGGCCTTGGGGGCTTCGGCGGGCGCGGTGGCAGCGGCAGCGGCAGCGGCCTTGGCGGCGGTGTCGATACGGGCCAGCACTTCGCCGGAGGTCACGGTGCTGCCATCGCCCTTGACGATTTCGGCCAGCACGCCCGAGGCGGGGGCCGGCACTTCCAGCACGACCTTGTCGGTTTCGACTTCGATCAGGATTTCGTCGGCTTCAACGGCAGCGCCCGGCTGCTTCTTCCAGGTCAGCAGGGTCGCTTCGGAAACGGATTCGGAAAGTTGGGGAACGACGACGTCGGTAATAGCCATTTTGTTTATTCCGTAGAGAGTGTGTTCTTGTCACGCGGCGCGGCAAGGTTCGAAACGGGGTTCCGGAACACTTGCCGCCCGCGGCGCGTGCATCAAGTAAAGGTTACTTCGTCAACATGACCTTGAACTTGGGCGCGAAGGCCGTCTCGATCAGGGCCTTCTGCTGTTCCTGGTGCTTGGCCAGGTAGCCCACGGCCGGCGATGCCGACGCGGCACGGCCTGCGTAGCCAAGCTTCTGGCCTTCGACCATGTTCTCGTACACGTGATGCTGAACGTAGAACCAGGCGCCTTGGTTCTGGGGTTCGTCCTGCACCCAGATCACTTCGGTCGCCTTCGGGTACTTGCGCAGTTCGGCTTCGAACGACTTGTGCGCAAACGGATACAGCTGCTCGACACGGATGATGGCGACGTTGTCGGCGCCACGCTCGCGGCGGGCGTTGACCAGGTCGTAGTACACCTTGCCCGAGCAAGCCAGCACGCGCTTGACCTTGCCGGCGTCGATGGCCTCGTCGACCTCGCCGATGACCGGGCGGAAGCTGCCGCCGGCCAGATCGGTCAGGGGCGAACCGGCGTCCTTGTTGCGCAGCAGCGACTTCGGCGTGAACAGCACCAGCGGCTTGCGGAACGGGCGGATCATCTGGCGGCGCAGAACGTGGAAGATCTGCGAAGCCGAGGTCGGCTGAATCACTTGCATGTTGTTGTCGGCGCACAGCTGCAGGAAGCGCTCGATGCGGCCCGACGAGTGCTCGGGACCCTGGCCTTCGTAGCCGTGCGGCAGCATCAGCGTCAGGCCCGACTGGCGGCCCCACTTGGCTTCGCCGGAGCTGATGAACTGGTCGATCACGACCTGAGCGCCGTTGACGAAGTCGCCGAACTGGCCTTCCCAGATGACGAGCGTGTTGGGCTCGGCGCTGGAGAAGCCGTATTCAAAGCCCAGCACGGCCTCTTCGGACAGCACGGAGTCGATGACGGTGAACGGCGCCTGGCCTTCCGACACGTTCTGCAGCGGAATGAAAGTGCCGTCGTTCCAGCGTTCGCGGTTCTGGTCGTGCAGCACGGCGTGGCGGTGCGTGAACGTGCCGCGGCCCGAATCCTGGCCGGTGATGCGGATGGCGTAGCCCGAGGACACCAGGGTCGCGAAGGCGAGGTGTTCGCCCATGCCCCAGTCCAGGTTCATTTCGCCCTTGGCCATGGTGCGGCGGTCGTTCAGCAGCTTGGCGACCAGCGGGTGCACCGTGAAGCCTTCCGGCACGGTGGTGATGCGTTCGCCGATGCGCTTGAGTTCAGCCAGCGGCACGGCGGTGTCGGCCTGGTCGGTCCACTTGGCGCCCAGGAACGGCGACCAGTCGATGGCGTACTTGCTCTTGTAGTCGGTCAGCACCGGCTCGATGGTGCGCTGGCCGTCTTCCATGAGCTGACGGTAGTCCTTGACCAGCTGATCGGCTTCGCCGTCGGCCAGCACGCCTTGCGTGGTCAGCTTGTCGGCGTACAGCTTGCGCGTGCCGGGGTGGTGGCCGATGCGCTTGTACATCAGGGGCTGCGTCAGCGACGGGGTGTCTTGCTCGTTGTGGCCCAGCTTGCGGAAGCAGACGATGTCCACGACGACGTCGTGACGGAACTGCTGACGGTAGTCCAGGGCCAGCTTGGTGACGAACACCACGGCTTCGGGATCGTCGCCGTTGACGTGGAACACCGGGGCTTCGATCATCTTGACCACGTCGGTGCAATACAGCGTCGAACGCGAGTCACGCGGGTCGGACGTGGTGAAACCGATCTGGTTGTTGATGACGATGTGCAGCGTGCCGCCCGTACCGTAGCCGCGCGTCTGCGCCAGGTTCAGGGTTTCCATCACGACGCCCTGGCCGGCAAAGGCCGCGTCGCCGTGCACCAGCACCGGCAGCACTTGCTGACCTTCGGCGTCGCCGCGGCGTTCCTGGCGGGCGCGGACGCTGCCTTCGACGACGGGGTTGACGATTTCAAGGTGGGACGGGTTGAACGCCAGCGACAGGTGGACGGGGCCGCCGCGCGTGGACAGGTCGCTCGAGAAGCCGTTGTGGTACTTCACGTCGCCGTCGGTCAGGCCTTCGGCGTGCTTGCCTTCGAACTCGGCGAACAGGTCGCCGGGCATCTTGCCCATGATGTTCACGAGCAGGTTCAGGCGGCCGCGGTGGGCCATGCCGACCACGATTTCCTGGACGCCGTTTTCACCGGCGTGGTTGACCACTTCGTCCATCGAGGCGATGAAGCTTTCGCCGCCTTCCAGCGAGAAGCGCTTCTGGCCGACGTACTTGGTGTGCAGGAAGCGTTCCAGGCCTTCGGACTCAGTCAGTTGCTGAAGGATGTGGCGCTTTTCTTCCGGCGAATACGTGGGCGCGCCCAGCGTGGTTTCCAGGCGTTCCTGGATCCAGCGCTTGGCGGCGGGGTCGGAGATGTGCGTGAATTCTGCACCGATGCTGCGGCAGTACGTGTCGCGCAGCGCCTTCAGGATGTCGCGCAGCGTCATCGTGCTGGCGGTCGTGAAGTAGGTGTTGGTGGCCGAGTAGGTCTGGTCCAGATCGGCTTCGGTCAGGCCGTAGAAGGCGGGATCGAGTTCCGGGATCGGCGGACGTTCCTGGCGCTTGAGCGGATCCAGATCGGCCCAGCGCGAGCCCAGCGAGCGGTAGGCGGCAATCAGCGATTGCACCGAGACCTGCTTGCTGGCGACGCTCAGATCGGGTTCGGCCGCGCGTTGCACGAAGGCATTGGCCTTGGCGCGCTGGGCGAACGATTCGACGATGGGAGCGTGGGCCTGGTCGCGAGTGGATTCCTGGCCGTCGGTTGCGGGAGCGTGCTGCAATTGGTCGAAGTAATCGCGCCAGTTGTCAGGAACCGAACCGGGATTGTCGAGGTAGGCTTCGTAAAGCTCCTCAACATACGGGGCGTTACCCCCAAAGAGATAAGACGTGGATAGAGATTCTATTTCCGAAGACATATCGCTTCACCTATACGAGTGCTTCACTCGAGACGATGCAGGAAAACCTTCCGCGACACGGGCTTCCCGTTAAGCGGATAGCAGGGGCAGAAGGCGCGTACAAGCCTTGAAAGCCTATGGTCGAGAAGTATAACCCTTTGAGTTTATGGGCGTCTTCCTGCATTTCTGTGACGCAAAAGGCCTTTCGGAATGCTGTCATGCGGCAACGGAATGTCCGTTTAACACCTTCAAATTCACCGTCTACGCGCCCCCAAAATCCGTCAATCCAAAATGCGGCAGCGCGTCATTTCAAATA
The DNA here is from genome assembly GCF_002966795.1 of Achromobacter spanius. Taxonomy (GTDB): domain Bacteria; phylum Pseudomonadota; class Gammaproteobacteria; order Burkholderiales; family Burkholderiaceae_B; genus Achromobacter; species Achromobacter spanius_D. The sequence continues at coordinate 1,556,941 of NZ_CP023270.1, read as the reverse complement.
GCAGAAATGATGAGTGTTGCGTTTACGCCTCGTCAAACCGGCAGCGCGGTGGTCGACATGATCTCTTTGAGCACGAAAAAAGTACGAATCTGGCGTACGCCGGGCAGCTTGATGATCTCGCCCGCATGCAGCTTGTTGAAGCGTTCCAGGTCCCGGATACGCAACATCAGGAAATAGTCGAACTCGCCGGCCACCAGGTGGCATTCCAGGCAACCGCTGATGCCCTTGGCCGCTTCCTCGAAGTCCGTGAACGAGTCGGGCGTCGAGCGATCCAGCACCACGCCCACGATGACCAGCGTGGCCATGTCGACGTCCGCAGGTTCCAGCAGCGCGACCGTCTTTCGGATGACGCCTTCGCTCTTCAACCTTTCCACGCGCCGCAGGCACGCTGCCGGGCTCAAATGCACGCGGGCGCTCAAGTCCAGATTGGTAATCTGCGCGTCGTCCTGAAGAATGCGCAGGATCTGGCGGTCGATGCGGTCCAGCGTGAAAACGGCGGTCATGGATGGTGTCCCTGAAAATTAAATTTCGCCTGGGTTTTTATTTTGGAAATATTAGATCCATTAATCGTAAATAACGACCTTCCAATTTGGCGGAATTAAAAAATACGCAATTGACCCCTCAACCCCATGATTCCTATGATTTTTGCGAACCCTGCCGCAACGCGCGGGCCCGCCAGGATCACCAGGAGCCACCATGGATCTGCAACGTTTTCCCCGTCATCGCCTGACCTTCGGCGATACCCCGATCGAAAAGCTGGACCGCTTGTCGCAGCATCTCGGCGGCAAGGTCGAGATCTACGCCAAGCGCGAGGACTGCAACAGCGGTCTGGCCTTTGGCGGCAACAAGCTGCGCAAGCTTGAATACCTGATTCCGCAGGCGCTGGAACAAGGCTGCGACACGCTTGTCACCATCGGCGGCATCCAGTCCAACCACACGCGCATGGTCGCCGCCGTCGCCGCCAAACTGGGATTGGCCTGCGTGCTGGTTCAGGAAAACTGGGTGGACTATTCCGATGCGGTGTACGACCGCGTCGGCAACATCATGATGAGCCGCCTGATGGGCGCGGACGTGCGGCTGGTCGATCAGGGCTTTGACATCGGCTTTCGCCGCAGTTGGGAAGAGGCGCTGGAAGAGGTGAAACGCCGCGGCGGCAAACCCTACGCCATTCCCGCGGGCGCGTCCGATCACGAGCTGGGCGGCCTGGGCTACGTGGGCTTTGCCGAAGAGGTGCGCCGTCAGGAAGCCGAACTGGGATTCAAGTTCGACTACATCGTCGTCTGCGCGGTCACGGGCAGCACGCAGGCCGGCATGGTGGTGGGCTTTGCCGCCGACGGCCGCGCCGACCGCGTCATCGGCATCGACGCATCCGCCACGCCAGAGCAGACCCGCGCGCAGGTTCTGCGCATCGCGCGCCGCACCGCCGACCTGGTCGGACTGGACAAACCCATCGAAGACAAGGACGTGGTGCTGGACACGCGCTACGCCTATCCCGCCTATGGCCTGCCCTCAGCCGAAACCAACGACGCCATCCGCACGTGCGCCCGGCTGGAAGGCATGATGACCGACCCCGTGTACGAAGGAAAATCCATGCAGGGGATGATGGACATCATCCGCAAAGGCGAGATTCCCGCCGGCTCGAAGGTCCTGTATGCGCACCTGGGAGGGGTGCCGGCGATCAACGCCTACAGCTTTCTCTACCGCAACGGATAGCGGCGGATTCGGGGTCACGGGGTGGCCTTGCGGGGACTTGCGGTGACGTTGCCGCCCTGCCCGCCTGCCATGGGAAACCCATGGCGGCGCGCCGCCCCCGCCACGATCAGCGTCGCCGCCAGCAACAGCAACAGCGCGGGCGCAAACGCGGCGACGCCCACCCCTTCGAGCAGGATGCCGCCAATGACGCCGCCGCCCGCGATCGCCAGGTTCCAGGCCGTGACCAGCATCGACTGCGCCACATCGGCCGACTCGCCCGCGGTCTTGGCCAGCGCGGTCTGGAACAGCGTCGGCGCGCCGCCAAACGCCAGTCCCCAAGCCGCCACCGCCGTGATCACGACGGCCGGATCCTTGCCGCTGATGCCCAGGACCAGCGCGGACAACGCAAACAGCACCGTGCTGGCCAGCGTCATGGCGCGCAGATGGCTGTCGATCAGGACGCCGGTGACCCAGAGGCCGATCAACGACGACAGACCGAACACCAGCAGCATCATGTCCGTGCGGTCGTCCATGCCGCGCGCCGCCAGGAACGGCGCAATGTAGGTATAGAGAATGTTGTGCGCCAGGACGAACGCGAACACCACGAACAGCACCGCGCGCACGCCCGGCAAGGTGAAGACGCGTCGCAGCGGCGCGCGCTTGCCCGAAGCCTGCCCCGCAAAGTCCGGCACCTGGATGCGCACCCACACCATCAGGATCAGCGCCAGCGCGCTCATGATGCCGAAACACCAGCGCCATCCCACCAGATTGCCCAGGAAGGTCCCCGCCGGCACGCCAAGCGACAACGCCAAGGGCGTGCCCACCATGGCGATGGCGATGGCGCGCCCCTTCTGACGCTCCGGCACCATGCGCGCGGCATACCCCGCGGCCAGCGCCCACAGCAGCCCGGCAGACACGCCGGCAACAAAGCGCGCCGCCATCGTCAGCACGTAGCTGGCGGACACCGTGGTGATGGTGTTGGCGATGACAAAGCCGGCAATCGCGGCCAGCAGCAACGGACGCCGGCGCACGCCTTGCGTCGCCGCGGTCAAGGGTATCGCGGCCACCAGCGAACCGATCGCGTAGATCGTCACCCACTGTCCGGCCATCGCTTCGGAAATATCCAGCCCCGCGCTGATCTGCGGCAACAGGCCGGCTGGCAGGGCTTCCGTCAGGATCGTGACGAAGCCGGCCAACGCCAGGGCCAGTAGTGCTGCAATGGGAAGACGCGCCTCGCGCGCGCCGGGACCGGGGGCCACCGCCTGAAAACCTGCCATGTTCTGCCTTTTGACCGGCCGGCGGCAGGCAAAAGGCCCTGACGCCGGCGTGTGTTGTGTGAAAGCAGCCATGTTGGCGGCAGGTGCGGTTCAGGACAATAATGCCGACGTTCAAAACATATCGGACAAATTGTCCTGAATCGCATCATGGTCGAATCGCTCAGCGCCATTGCAGCCTTCGTGCAGGCTGCGGAAATGCGCAGTTATTCCGAGGCCGCCCGCCATCTGGGCGTGTCGGCGTCGGCCGTGGGCAAGAGCGTCTGCCGGCTGGAAACGCGCCTGGGCGTGCGCCTGCTCCATCGCAGCACGCGCAGCATCACCTTGACTGCCGAAGGCGCCGTTTTCCTGGAACGCTGCCGCCGCATCCTCTGCGAGCTCGAGTCCGCCGAACTGGAGCTTTCCGAAACCCGCCAGGCGCCGCAAGGCCGATTGCGCATCAGCCTTCCGCTGGTCGGCATGCTGGTCATGCCGGCGTTGACCGCCTTCATGCACCGCTACCCGGCCATCGAACTGGACGTGGATTTCTCGGATCGCCTGGTGGATGTCATCAACGAAGGCTTCGACATCGTGATGCGCACGGGCGAACCGACGGACTCGCGGCTGGTGTCGCGTCCCGTCGGCAACTATCGCTTGCTGCTCGTCGCGGCGCCGGGATATCTGGCCAGCCGCGGCGCGCCGCGCAGTCCGGCAGACCTGCAGCATCACGCCTGCCTGCAGCACCGATTTCCCCGCACCGGCAAGCTCGAACCGTGGCCGTTGACGCGCGAGGCCGGGTCGCCGGAGTGGACACTGCCCGTGTCGATGGTGTGCAACACGTCGGCCGCCCTGCTGGATGTGGCGTTGGCGGGCCTGGGCATCGCATGCCTGCCCGATTTCCTGGTGCGGCCGGCCCTGCAGCGCGGCGACCTGGTTACGGTGCTGGACGGCCATGTCGAACACCAGGGCACGTTCCGGCTGCTGTGGGCGTCCAGCAAGCATCTGGCGCCCAAGCTGCGCGTGTTCATCGACTTCATGGGCGTGGAGTTGTTCAAGGAAGCCGACGCCGCGGCGGCATGAATACCTCGGCGTAGGGCATTCGCCGATGGCCGTCGGCTGGTATTTGATGTACATACTTTGTATACATCATCGCCCCGCGTCAGCACGTGGCGATTCCCTCCTTCCTGCGACCGCCGATGCCCGTCTACGACACCACGCTGCCCTATCCCCGCGACCTCGTCGGCTACGGACGCAATCCGCCCCACGCGCAATGGCCGGGCAACGCGCGGATTGCCGTGCAGTTCGTGCTGAATTACGAAGAAGGCGGCGAGAACAGCGTGCTGCATGGCGACGCCGGATCCGAGCAGTTCCTGTCCGAAATGTTCAACCCGGCCAGCTATCCGGACCGGCATCTCAGCATGGAAAGCATCTACGAATACGGGTCGCGGGCGGGCGTGTGGCGCATCCTGCGCGAATTCGAGAAGCGGCAACTGCCGCTGACGGTATTCGGCGTCGGCATGGCCCTGCAACGCCATCCCGATCTGACGGCTGCCTTCGTGGAACTGGGCCATGAGATCGCCTGCCACGGCTGGCGCTGGATCCACTACCAGGACGTCGACGAAGCCACCGAACGCGAGCACATGCGGCTGGCCATCGATGCCATCACCACGCTGACGGGCACGCGCCCACTGGGCTGGTACACCGGACGCGACAGCCCGCGCACGCGCAGGCTGGTCGCCGACGACGGCGGATTCGAGTACGACAGCGATTACTACGGCGACGACCTGCCCTTCTGGATGCGGGTGCGCAAGACCGATGGCTCGACCGCGCCGCAACTCATCGTGCCCTACACGCTGGACTGCAACGACATGCGCTTCGCGCTGCCGCAGGGCTATTCGCACGCCGATCCCTTCTTCCAGTACCTGAAGGACAGCTTCGACGCGCTCTACGCCGAAGGCGACGAGGCGCCCAAGATGCTCAGCATCGGCATGCACTGCCGTCTGCTGGGCCGGCCCGGACGCATCGCCGCCCTGCAACGCTTTCTGGATCACATCGCGCGCCACGACCGCGTCTGGGTCTGCCGCCGGCTGGACATCGCGCGCCACTGGAAAGCCACGCATCCCTACCCCTCCGACCGTTGAACAGGACGACCATGGCGAACAATCCGAACGATCCGAACGTCGAGCCGCGCCCGCGGGAGCGCCTCGGCGAGCCCGGAATGGGCAAGGACATCTGGGACTGGCACGAGGCGCTCAGCGCCTATAGCGATCCGGGCTACGCCGAGAAAGGCCTGCTCACCGTCACCTACCTGACCGACGCGCACCGCGCCTGCGCCGCGCGCATCTCGCAATGGATGCAGGAATGCGGCTTTGACGAAGTCGGCATCGATGCCGTCGGCAACGTGGTCGGACGTTATCGCGCCGCCCAGGCTGACGCACCGGTCCTGATGACGGGCAGCCACTTCGATACGGTGCGCAATGCCGGAAAGTACGACGGCCGGCTCGGCATCTTCGTGCCCATGGCCTGCGTGCGCGCGCTGCACCGCCAGAACCGGCGGCTGCCCTTCGACGTGGAGGTGATCGCCTTCGCCGAAGAAGAAGGCCAGCGCTACCGCGCGACGTTCCTGGGATCGGGCGCCTTGATCGGCGATTTCAAGCCCGAATGGCTGGACCAGAAGGACGCCGACGGCATCACCATGCGCGACGCCATGCTGCACGCGGGCCTGGACATCGACGGCATTGCCGGCCTGCGGCGCGATCCGGCCCGCTACCTGGGCTTTGTCGAGGTCCACATCGAACAAGGCCCCGTGCTGTACGAACTGGGGCTGCCCCTGGGCGTCGTCACGTCGATCAACGGCTGCGTGCGCCATCAGGTGCAGATCCTGGGCCTGGCCAGCCATGCGGGCACCACGCCCATGGACCACCGCCGCGACGCCGCCGTGGCCGCCGCCGAACTGACGCTCTTTGTCGAACGGCGCGCCGCCCGCGATGGCGACTCGGTCGGCACGGTGGGCATGTTCGAGGTGCCCAGCGGGTCGATCAATGTCGTGCCGGGCGAGTGCCGATTCAGCCTGGACCTGCGCGCGCCCAGCGACGCGCAGCGCGACGCGCTGGTCAACGACGTGCTGGCCGAGCTGGCCGCCATCTGCAAGCGGCGCGGCCTGCGTTACGCGCTGGAAGAAACCATGCGCGCGGCCGCCGCGCCCAGCGACCCGCGCTGGCAGCAGCGCTGGGAACGCGCGGTCGGCGCGCTGGGCGTGCCCGTGCACCGCATGCCCAGCGGCGCAGGCCACGACGCCATGAAGCTGCACGAGGTCATGCCGCAAGCGATGCTGTTCGTGCGCGGCCAGAACAACGGCATCAGCCACAACCCCAACGAATCCACCACCAGCGACGACATCGAACTTGCCGCGCAGGCCATGCTGGGCCTGCTCGATGCGCTGGCCAACGAAACCTCGACCTAACGCCATGACCGATTACGCCCGACTCGACGCCTGGGTGGACGCCCATTTCGACGAAGAAGTCCGCTTCCTGCAGGAACTGGTGCGCGTGCCCACCGACACGCCGCCCGGCAACAACGCGCCGCACGCGGTGCGCACCGCGGCACTGCTGCAGGGCTTTGGCATTGAAGCCGAAGCGCATCCCGTGCCCGCGCAGGCCGTGCAGGACTACGGCATGCAGTCCATCACCAACCTCATCGTGCGGCGCGAATACGGCGATGAGGGCCCGCGCATCGCGCTCAATGCCCACGGCGACGTGGTGCCGCCCGGCGACGGCTGGACGCACGATCCTTATGGCGCCGAGATCGACAACGGCAACCTCTACGGTCGCGCCGCCGCGGTCAGCAAGAGCGACTTCGCCAGCTTCACGTTCGCCGTGCGGGCGCTGGAAGCCGTCGCCAAGCCGTCCCGCGGCGCGGTGGAACTGCACTTCACGTATGACGAGGAATTCGGCGGCCTGCTCGGTCCCGGCTGGCTGCTCGCACAGGGGCTTACGCGTCCCGACCTCCTGATCGCGGCCGGCTTCAGCTATGAAGTCGTCACCGCGCACAACGGCTGCCTGCAGATGGAGGTAACGGTGCACGGCAAGATGGCTCACGCCGCCATTCCCAGCAGCGGCGTCGACGCCTTGCAGGGCGCCGTCGCGCTGTTAAATGCGTTGTATGCGCAGAACGCGCAGTACCGCAAGATCACGTCGCAGGTGCCGGGCATTTCGCATCCGTACCTGAACGTGGGGCGGATCGAAGGCGGCACCAACACGAACGTGGTGCCCGGCAAGGTCAGCTTCAAGCTGGACCGCCGCATGATCCCGGAAGAAAACGCCGCCGAGGTCGAGGCCGACATCCGGCGCATCATCGAGGAAACCGCAGCGTCATGCCCCGGCATTTCGGTGGACATCAAACGGCTGCTGCTGGCCAATTCGATGCGTCCGCTACCCGGCGCGCAGCCGCTGGTGCAGGCCATACAGAAACACGGCGAGGCCGTGTTCGGTGAACCCATCCCCGCGATGGGCACGCCGCTGTACACCGACGTGCGGTTGTACGCCGAAGCCGGCATCCCCGGCGTGATCTACGGCGCGGGCCCGCGCACGGTGCTGGAATCCCACGCCAAACGTAGCGACGAACGCATCAACCTGGAAGACCTGCGCCGCGCGACGAAAGTCATCGCACGTACGCTGGCCGACCTGCTGCAACCGGGCACGGGTGTCTGACACCAAAAGAACCTAAGCCAGCCGCATCACCCGCCGCCAGAACAGCACCGCCACCATGACAAACACGGCCAGCCCCAGGTAGGACGCCATGCCGGCGAAGTCATCGCCGACGATCGCCAGCGGCGCCTCGGACCCCGCCGCCCCGATGATCGCGGCCATCAGCACGCCCACCAGGCTCTCGCCCACGATCAGGCCAGAGGCGATCAGCACGCCGCGGCGGTTGGCCGCTTCGGCATAACTGTCGTAGGGCTGACCGGCGGCGGCGGCGCGGCGGCGCAGGGCCCCTTCCAGCAGCCACGCCAGCAGCGCGCCCGCCACGATGGGCGCGGCCACGGTCGGCGGCAGGTAGATGCCGATGCCCACCGCCAGCACGGGAATGCGCGCGACTTTGCACGTGCGCTTCAGGATTTCATCCACCGCAATCAGCGCCACCCCGACGGCCATGCCGATCAGGATCATGGTCCAGTTGAGCTGATGGGTGAAGATGCCGCGCGTGATCGCCAGCATCAGCGTGGCCTGCGGTGCGGACAGCGCCTGCGACGGGTCCATGCCCTCGCGCGGCATCGCATCTGCGAATCCGTACGCGTTGTACAGCAGCTCCAGCACCGGCGAGATCACCGCCGCGCCGACCACGCAGCCGATCAGCAGCGCGACCTGCTGGCGCCACGGCGTGGCGCCCACCAGCCAGCCGGTCTTCAGGTCCTGCAGGTTGTCGTTCGAAATGGACGCCACCGCCACCACGGCCGACGTGCTGAAGATCGCCAACGCGATCGCCATCTGCACGCCGTTCTCCAGCGCCATCAGATCGCCGCCCACGCCCAGCATCAGCACCGACACCAGCACGATGGCGACGATGCCCACGCCGGAGATGGGGCTTGTCGACGAGCCCACCAGGCCGGCCATGTAGCCGCAGGCGGCCGCCACCAGAAAGCCGAACACAAACGCGAACAGCACCGCGTACGCAACGAGCTTCCAGATGGCGCCGGACGACAGCGGCGTGCCGGACAGAAACACCTGGAACGTGAAGACCAGAATCGCCACCAGCACCAGCGTCACCGCCGAGATCCAGCCAGCCGACAGGTCGCGCTCGGTGCGCGGCGCGGCCCCGGCGCGGGCGGCGCCTTCGCGGGTCAATGCTGAAAAAGAGGCCTTCACGCCGCGCGCCATCGGCACGAACAGCGTCGCCAGGGTCCAGATCGCGCCCACGGCGATCACGCCCGCGCCAATGAAGCGCACCTGCGAGGACCACAAACCGGTGGCGTACGACGCCAGCGTCGCGCCGGCGGGCATGTCGCCCATGGCGCTCAGGATGGGCACCGCGATGCCCCACGCAATCACCAGGCCCGTCAGCATGGCCAGCCCCGCAACGATGCCGATCAGGTAGCCGGCGCCCAGCAGCGCCAGCGAAAAGCCCATCGGCAGCCGGAACACCGCGCCGCCCAATGCAAACCAGCCGCTGACGCTATCACCCAGCACCCGCAGACCGTTGGCGGCAAAGCTGACCACGGCCGCCGCGATGCCGCCGGCGACGATGTCGCCCATGCCGGTGGCGGCGGGTTTGGCCGAGGCGCCTGCGGCGTTCTGCGGCTCGTCCTGCGCGCGCTCGGCGCTGCCGACGCGCAGAATCTCGGCCGCCGCCACGCCTTCCGGATACGGCAGATTGCTTTGCACCACCATCACGTGACGCAGCGGAATCGTGAACATCACGCCCAGCATGCCGCCGGCCGCGCAGATGCCCAGCGTCTGCCAGAACGGAAAGCCCTGCCAGTGGCCCATCATGACCAGCGCCGGCAGGATGAAGATGATGGCCGACAGCGTGCCGGCCGCCGAGGCCTGCGTCTGCACCATGTTGTTTTCAAGGATATTGGCGTCCTTGAACATGCGCAGGACCGACATCGAGATGACCGCCGCCGGAATGGCGGAGGAAAACGTCAGGCCCACCTTCAGCCCCAGGAACACATTCGAGGCGGTGAAGATGACGGTGATCAGCGCGCCGAGCAGGACGCCGCGGAACGTCAGCTCCGGCAGCGTGACCTCCGGCGGGACGCGGATGGGCTCAGTCATGGGTTTCTCCCTATTGTTAGCGGCGAATTCTAGCGCTTCGCCGTCCACCCCGTGGTCACGAGCCGTAAGCGCGAGCCGGCAGTAGAACCTGCCGTGGCGCGAGCCCATGACGACACATTATGCTGAAAGCGCTGGATCTGGCCGGGGATTTCGATGCCTCATGCCTGGCGCATGGGTCTAGCATGAGGATAAAAACAGGAGACGACTTACCATGCTCGACCCTCGCCAGCCTCTTCCCGGAACGGCCCTCCCAGACGACGCCGACCCCGCAGAAACCGCCGAATGGCGCGAAGCGCTGCAGTCCCTGCTGGAGGCGGACGGGGCCGATCGTGCCGGCTATGTGCTGGACAGCGTGCTGGGCCATGCCGCCTCGCTCGGCCTGCGCGCCAACAGCCAGACCCGCACCGCCTACCTGAACACCATTCCCGCCGACCAGGAACCGCCCTTCCCCGGCAACCTGGCCGTCGAAGAGCGCATCGCCCGCATCAACCGCTGGAACGCGCTGGCCATGGTCGTGCGCGCCAACCAGGCGCATGGCGAGCTGGGCGGCCACATCGCCAGCTACGCGTCGGCCGCCGACCTGTTCGAAGTCGGCTTCAACCATTTCTTCCACGCGCGCTCGGACGGCAATCCCGGCGACATCGTCTACCTGCAGCCGCACTCGGCGCCCGGCGTCTACGCGCGCGCCTTCCTCGAAGGCTTTCTGGGCGAGGACGACCTGGCGCACTTCCGCCAGGAAATCACCGCCACCACGCGCGGCCTGCGCGGCCTGTCGTCCTACCCGCACCCGTGGCTGATGCCGGACTTCTGGCAATTCCCCACCGGATCCATGGGCATCGGCCCCATCAACGCGATCTACCAGGCGCGCTTCATGCGCTACCTGGAGCACCGATCGCTGGTGCCCGGCGCCGACCGCAAGGTGTGGGGCATCTTTGGCGACGGCGAAATGGACGAGCCCGAATCCATTGCGGCGCTCACACTGGCCGCGCGCGAAAAGCTCGACAACCTGATCTTCGTCGTCAACTGCAACCTCCAACGCCTGGACGGCCCGGTGCGCGGCAACGGCCGCATCATCGACGAGCTGGAAACCCTGTACGCCGGCGCGGGCTGGAACGTCATCAAGCTGGTCTGGGGCAGCGACTGGGACGCGCTGCTGCGCCGGGACACGGGCGGCGCGCTGGCCCGCGCCTTCGCCAACACGGTGGACGGCCAGTTCCAGACCTTCGCGGCCAACGACGGCGCCTTCAACCGCGCCCATTTCTTCAACCAGAATCCGGAACTCGCCGCGCTGGTGGCCGACTGGTCGGACGAGGCCATCGACCGGCTGCACCGGGGCGGCCACGACATGGTGAAGATCCACGCGGCCTACCACCGCGCCGCGCGCCACCGCGGCCAGCCCACCGTCATCCTCGCGCAAACCAAGAAGGGGTTCGGCATGGGGACGGCCGGCCAGGGCAAGATGACCACCCACCAGCAGAAAAAGCTGGACGACGAGGCGCTCCTCGCCTTCCGCGACCGCTTCGCCCTGCCGATTTCCGATGCCGACTGCCTGGCGCTCAAGTTCTACCGGCCCGCCGACGACAGCGCCGAGATGCGCCACCTGCAGGCCCGCCGCGCCGCGCTGGGCGGCTACATCCCGCGCCGCAACGCCGAGGCCCCGCGGCTCGCGCCCCCGGACGCGGACCAATGGGCGCGCTTCGCTCTGGCCGCCGACGGCAAGGAAATGTCGTCCACGATGGCCATCGTGCGCATGCTCACCGCGCTGCTCAAGGACGCCACCGTGGGCCCGCGCATCGTGCCCATCGTCGCCGACGAAGCCCGCACCTTCGGCATGGCCAACCTGTTCCGGCAGATCGGCATCTACTCCGCGCAGGGCCAGCTCTACGAACCCGAGGACATCGGCTCGGTGCTGTACTACCGCGAGGCCCGCGACGGCCAGATCCTCGAAGAAGGCATCACCGAGGCCGGCGCCATCTCGTCCTGGACCGCGGCCGGCACCAGCTATTCGGTCAACGGCCTGCCGATGCTGCCCTTCTATATCTATTACTCGATGTTCGGATTCCAGCGCATCGGGGACCTGATCTGGGCCGCCGCCGACCAGCGCGCCCGGGGCTTCCTGATCGGCGCCACGTCGGGCCGCACAACGCTGGGCGGCGAGGGCCTGCAACACCAGGACGGCTCCAGCCACATCATGGCCGCCACCGTCCCCAACTGCCGCGCCTACGACCCCGCCTACGCCTACGAGGTCGCCGTCCTCGTCGAACACGGCATGCACCGCATGCTGGACGAACAGCGCGACGAATTCTTCTACCTGACCGTCACGAACGAAAACCTGGCGCAGCCCGGCATGCCCCAGGACCCGGCCACGCGCGAAGGCATCCTGCGCGGCCTGTACCGGCTGCGGCCCGCGCGCGGCAAGGCGCAGGTGCGCCTGTTGGCGGCCGGTCCCATGCTGCGCGAGGCCGAGCTGGCCGCCACGCGCCTGCACGACGACTTCGGGGTGGACGCCGAGGTCTGGAGCGTCACCAGCTTTTCCGAGCTCGCCCGCAACGGGCGGCAGGCCGAGCGCGCCCGCGTGCTAGGCCTGGACGCCCCGGCGGACCAGGACTGGGTGCGCGCGTGCCTGGGCGACAGCGACGCGCCGGTGATCGGCGCCAGCGACTACGTGCGCGCCGTGCCCGAACAGATCCGTGCGTTCGTCACCGCGCCCTACCGCACGCTGGGCACCGACGGGTTCGGGCGCAGCGACACCCGGGCGAGGTTGCGCGATTTCTTCGAGGTGAGCGCGGACTGGATCGCGCTGTACGCCCTGGACAGCCTGGGCAGACAGGACGATGCGCGCGCGCTGCGCGAATCCCTGAATGCCGGCAGCCGCCAGGCGCCGCCTTGGGACGTCTGACCCTCGGCCATCTGACTGACGCAGCGCATGTGTTTGCTTGATTAAAAGCTAACCAAAGCGAACACTCGCTGCAGTGCAGCAACCAAGCACCCGCGCTTTCTGGTGAAATACGGGTGTTCCCCAAGCATTTCGCAAAGAATACGGCGGGCCGCGAGCCCGCCTTTTGGCATCCCTGTTTTTTTCATCCCTGTCTTTTTCCGTTAGCCCTTTCAGGCCCCGATCCCATGGACGAAACTCTTACCAAACTGGCGTTGGACTACCACGCCTATCCCACTCCCGGCAAAATCTCGGTCACCCCGACCAAGACCCTGGCCAACCAGGACGACCTGTCCCTGGCCTACTCCCCCGGCGTGGCTGCGGCCTGCATGGCCATTTTCGACCAGGGCGATGACGCGGCGTCCAAGTACACGTCGCGCGGCAACCTCGTGGGCGTGATCACCAACGGCACCGCCGTGCTGGGCCTGGGCAACATCGGCCCCTTGGCCGCCAAGCCCGTGATGGAAGGCAAGGGTTGCCTCTTCAAGAAATTCGCCGGCATCGACGTGTTCGACATCGAACTCGCCGAAAACGACCCGGACAAGCTGGTCGACATCATCGCCGCGCTGGAACCCACGCTGGGCGGCGTCAACCTTGAAGACATCAAGGCGCCCGAGTGCTTCTACATCGAAAAGAAGCTGCGCGAGCGCATGAAGATCCCCGTCTTCCACGACGACCAGCACGGCACCGCCATCATCTCGTCGGCCGCCATCCTGAACGGCCTGAAGGTCGTGAACAAGGACATCGGCTCGGTCAAGCTGGCGTGCTCGGGCGCCGGCGCCGCCGCCATCGCCTGCCTGGACCTCCTGGTCCACCTGGGCATCAAGCGCGAAAACATCTTCGTGGTGGACTCGCGCGGCGTCATCTGGGACGGCCGCGACGAGAACATGGAAGCCAACAAGAAGCGCTACGCGCAAAAGACCGACGCGCGCACGCTCGCCGACGTGGTCAATGGCGCCGACGTGTTCCTGGGCTGCTCCACCGCCGGCGTGCTGACAGCCGACATGGTCAAGACCATGGCCGACCGTCCGCTGATCCTGGCCCTGGCCAACCCGGAACCAGAAATCCGCCCCGAAATCGCCAAGGCCGCGCGCCCGGACTGCATCATTGCGACCGGCCGCTCGGACTACCCGAACCAGGTCAACAACGTCCTGTGCTTCCCCTTCATCTTCCGCGGCGCCATGGATGCCGGCGCCTCGCGCATCACCGAGGAAATGAAGCTGGCGTGCGTCAAGGCCATCGCCGATCTGGCGCAGGCCGAGCAGAACGATGAAGTCGCCCGCGCCTACGCCGGCCAGGAACTGTCGTTCGGCCCCGAATACATCATCCCGAAGCCGTTCGACCCGCGCCTGATCGTGCAGATCGCCCCGGCCGTGGCGCAGGCTGCCGCCGACTCCGGCGTCGCCGCCCGTCCCATCGAAGACATCGAAGCCTACCGCCAGAAGCTGATGGGCTTCGTCTACCACTCGGGCCAGCTGATGCGTCCGCTGTTCGCCCAGGCCAAGAAGGCGCCCAAGCGCGTCATCTATGCCGACGGCGAAGACGAACGCGTCCTGCGCGCCGTGCAGACGGTGGCCGACGAAAAGCTGGCGTTCCCGATCCTGATCGGCCGTCCCGCCGTCATCGAGATGCGCATCCAGAAGGCCGGCCTGCGCCTCGTCGCCGGCCAGCACTTCGAGATCGTCGACCCTGAAGACGACAGCCGCTTCAACGAAACGTGGAATGCGTACTACCAGCTCAAGGGCCGTGAAGGCGTGACGCCGGCCATCGCCAAGGCGATGATCCGCAAGCACAACACGCTGATCGGCGCGATGCTGCTGCGCCGTGGCGATGCCGACGCGCTGCTGTGCGGCGTGGCCAGCAAGTACGACAACCAGCTCAAGTACATCGACGAAATCATCGGCAAGAAGGAAGGCCAGACGTACGCCGCCCTGAACGTGCTGATGCTGCCCGACCAGACGCTGTTCGTCACCGACACGCACGTCAACGAAAACCCGTCGGCCGACGAAGTCGCCAGCATCACCATCCAGGCTGCTGACGAAATGCTGCGTTTCGGCGTGGTGCCGAAGATCGCCTTGCTGTCGCACTCGAACTTCGGCAGCCGCGTCACGGAATCGTCGCGCAAGATGGCCGCCGCGCGCAAGATCGTGCAAGACCGCGCGCCCGACCTCGAAGTCGACGGCGAAATGCACGCTGATGCCGCCCTGTCCGAAAAGATCCGCGTCCTGGCCTACCCGGACAGCACGCTGAAGGGCCGCGCCAACCTCCTGGTCATGCCCAACCTGGACACCGGCAACATCACGTACAACATGCTGAAGATGACCGGCAGCAATGGCGTCGCGATGGGTCCGATCCTGCTGGGCGCCGCGCGTCCCGTGCACATCCTGACCACCAGCGCCACCGTGCGGCGCATCGTCAACATGACGGCGCTGGCCGTGGTTGATGCACAGCAGGAAGCCGCCGAAGAAGCCAAGAAGCGCCGCCGCTGATCGCACCGTCTCGCAGCAAGCTTGCGGGCGCCCCCAATCGGGGCGCCCGTTTTCATTTTGCGGATGGTAAAACCTAGCTTGTCCTTTACCTGGAGACGACATGCTGGCCGATGCAATGTATGCCTGGTTCCATTACCTGGCGATCTTCGTACTGGTGGTGGTCCTGACCGCCGAAGCCGTTCTGCTGCGGCCCGACCTGACGCCGGCCGGCGTCAAACGCCTGATCATCTACGACCGCCTCTACGGCGTGTCCGCGATCCTGGTGCTCGTCACCGGCGTGCTGCGGCTGACGCTGGGCGCCAAGGGCGCCGTGTTCTACATGAGCAATCCCTGGTTCCACGCCAAGATCTCGCTCTTCGTCGTCATCGCGCTCTGTTCCATCCCGCCCACGCTCACGTTCCTGCGCTGGGCAAAGCAACGTCGCCAGCAGCCCGACTTCGTCCCCGCCCTGCCCGAGATCAAACGCGCGCGCCGCTGGGTGATGATCGCCTCGCACCTGTTCATCTTCCTGCCGCTGTTCGCGGTGCTGATGGCGCGGGGCATCGGCTATTGATGGGTCGGCGGAACCCGGCGGCTAGGGGCAGCGCGCCCGCGCCGGGCGTTCCGGCTCCTTGCCATCGACGATGAACGTGTCGAAGCGGATCACGCCCGCCGCGTCGTTATCCACGATGTCGATGACCTCGCCCTGCAACGTCTGCATCACGGACGTGCCCTCGGGCACGTCCTCATGCCCCGGCCGCTTGGCGGCCTGGCCGTTCCACGGCGAAAACACAAGGATGCCCGGGTAGGGCTCACGCTCGCCCGCAGCCTTGCGCCGCGCTGTCTTGAATTGCGTGCCGGCGGCATAGGTCAGGCCGCCAAACGGCGTGCTGCACGCCAGCTCCGCATCCGTGACCCGCAGCACGTCGCGCGACGCATCCAGGTAGAGGCTGGGCCGGCTCAGATATAGCCCGAACACCTGCACGGCCGTCTCGCCCTTGACTTCCACCCGCCAACGATCCGGGTCGCGCGACCCATCGACATAGACGGTGCCGTCCGACCCGCGCAACACGGCGCCCGGCGCGATCTCCAGGCCCGCGGTCCGGTTGCCGTCCGCCAGCACACACTCCTCGAACGCCTTGATGGCGCCATCAGGCATCACGTCGAACTTGATCTCCTGCGTGGCATCGCAACGCCAGCCTTGCACATCCTGCACGCCGGCGCCGCGCAGGATGACCGAACGCGGATGCCTGCCCAACAGCGTGTACGTTTCCTTTTCGTATTCAGCATCGAGATAACGCCGCACCCAGGTCGCCTCCACGCCCAGCATCGGCACGGCTTGCGGAAAACTGGCCTCGATGTAAGTCTCCAGCTTATCTGCGTCCTGCAGCTTCAACCGAGTTCCCGCCGGCATCGTCACACCGCTTACCGTCGTGGGCTGCTGCAACGTCACATTGCGTGCCGCTTCGCCGCGTTCGATCTCCCGCTCGAGCTGCCACATCATGGCCTGGAACCACGCATAAAAGCTGAACGGCACCAGCAGCACCACGCAGAGCAAGGCCGACGTCTTCCAATACTTGCGAACGGTGCGCCGCGCGCCGCGGCTGACGGCCAAAACCAGCACCCACCCTAGCAACAAAAGTCCGGCGATGAAGCCGGCGGTAAGCAAGATGAAAAAACTGGCGCTGGGAAGTGCTATCGGAATCATGTCGGTGATGCTATCCGCAAAATTGCTCTATTTCGAATTATCAGAATTTTATTAAAGACTCCACTTGTAGGACCGGCTGTAATCACACCTGTCGACGGGAAGTACGCCATTAACCGCTGAAAAGCACCGTCGGCGATGGTTTTTCAGCCACTTTTTGACCGACTTACATCATGAAACTCAACACCCTCATCGCCCTGACCATCGGCGCCCTCGCCTCCACGTCGCAACTGGCGTTTGCCGCCGACGGCACGATCAATTTCACCGGCGCGGTATCGGCCAACACCTGCACCATCGACGGCAACGGCACCGGCAACAAGGACTTCAACGTGCTCATGCCCACGGTCGGCGTCGACGCCCTGACCGCGGCGGGCAAAACGGCCGGCACCACGCCGTTCACCATCCGCCTGACGCAATGCACCCCGGATACCGGCATGGTCCATACCCTGTTCGAACCCGGCGTCAACGGCAATGCCGCAACCGGCAACCTGACGATCGGTGCGGGCGGAGCCACCAACGTTGAAGTCCGCCTCCTGAATGCCGACGAAACGCCCATCAACGTCACCGTGGCCGACGAAGCCCAAAACTCCAAGGCCGTGTCCCTGAGCAGCGGCGAAGCCTCGCTCAATTATCTGGCCCAGTACTTCGCGCTCGGCCAGGCTGGCGCCGGCGCCGTTACCGCCACCGCCAAATACACCATCATCTATCAATAAGCCGCCAGGCTTGGCGCTTGCAATGCCTTCAAGCCACCCGGATCAGTAGTCAAGACCCCCACATATAGTCCGAGGAAACCGATGAACCCATTCAACGTAGTTCTTGCTGCCGGAACGCTGGCAGGTTGTATCTTCGCCGCCGCGCCGGCAACCGCATCCGTCGTCATTGGCAGCACTCGAATCATCTACGAAGCCGGGCAGGCGGAAGTCAACGTCAAGCTCAAGAACGAGGGCAGCCAGCCTGCCCTCACCCAAGCCTGGATCGACAAGGGCGATGCCAAGGCGGCGCCCGGATCCATCCAGGTCCCGTTCATCGTGACCCCGCCCGTCACCCGCATCGACCAAGGCAAGGGCCAGACCCTGCGCCTGATGCACACGGGCGAACCGATGGTCCAGGACAAGGAGTCCGTGTTCTGGCTCAACGTGCTGGAAATACCGCCCAAGGAAAAGGCCAACCAGAATCTCTTGCAGATGGCCTTCCGCTCGCGGATCAAACTGTTCTATCGGCCCGCCGGTCTCCAGGGCAAGGCCGAGGAAGCGCCCTCGCAGGTCAGCTGGCGCCTGGTCAAGTCCGGCAACCGCAACGCCATTGAAGCCACCAACCCGACGCCGTATCACGTCACCTTCATCGAAGTGAATGTGGCCAGCAACGGCAAGAGCGCCAAGTTCACCGACGGGGACATGCTGGCCCCCGGTGAAAAGAAGGTCCTTCCCCTGGTGGGAGACGTTGTCCAGGGCGCCAACGCCGAAGTGACGTACCGCTTCCTGAATGACCACGGCGGCGCCGTCAAAGGCACCCGCTCCCTCAGTCCCGCCTAGCGCGACATAAGCGATACCGGCCCGCACTGACCGGCCGGCCGTCCGCACCAAAACCATTACTCGACGCCTGCAGGGGCGGCGCTAACGGCCGGCATCAGCCAGCCAACAGCGCCGCGCCTGATCACGCACGCCCTCACCATGAAACCTCTTGCCACCACGCCGCACTTCGCGCTTGCCGCGATCACGCTAAGCCTGCTCAGCGCAACTGCCTGGGCAACGGGCACCGAGCTCGCAGCCCTGGATGCGGACGTAGAGTTCAACGATGCCTTTCTGGGCGGGGCGAACGTGGACGTCAGCCAGTTCGCTCGCTCGAACAGCGCCATCCCGGGCACCTACCGCCTCGATGTGCTGGTGAACGACCGCTGGCTGGGGCGCTCCGATGTGCGCCTCGGCAAGCCGTCAGGCAGCGCGCCGCTTCAAGCGTGTTTCGACCAGGCGCTGGTTGAACAGGTCGGCATCGATCTGACCAAGATCGACGCCGCGCTTGCCGCGCGGCTGACCGGCAACGAATGCGTCGCGCTGGCCGAGCTGGTGAAGGAAGCGCGCGCGGAATTCGATGCGGGCGAACAGCGGCTGAACGTGACGGTGCCCCAGGCGTCGCTGGTGCGCCAGGGCCGCGGGTACGTCGACCCGAAGCATTGGGACGAAGGCGTGCCAGCCGGGCTACTGAACTACAACACCAACTTCTACACCTCGCGCGCCAACGGCAAGACGTCGACGCAGAGCTTTGCCGGTCTGAATGCAGGCGCGAACGCGGGCCCCTGGCGCTTCCGTCATTCCGGCAACGCAACGAAGGGCAGCAAGAGCGGCCTGCAGTATCAAAGCGTGCAGACCAACCTGCGCCGCAACATCACCGGCATGAAAAGCCAGCTGGTCATCGGCGACGCATTCACGGACGGGTCCACGTTCGACAGCGTCGGCTTTCGCGGCGTGCAGATGTCCAGCGACGATCGCATGTACCCAGAATCGCAACGCGGCTTCGCGCCCACCCTGCGCGGCATCGCCAACACCAACGCGCGCGTCCAGGTGCGCCAGAACGGCAACATCATCTACGAAACGACCGTGGCGCCCGGCCCCTTCGTCATCGACGACCTGTATGCCACGGGATACGGCGGCGATCTGGAAATGGTGGTCAACGAAGCCGACGGCCGCGTCCTGGTCTCGCGGGTTCCCTTCTCCGGCGCGGTGAATTCATTGCGCCCGGGCGTGACCCGCTACAGCGTCACCGCGGGCCAGTACCGCACGCCGCAGACGGCCGATCGGCCCCTGATGGCGCAAGCTACCGCGCAGCACGGCATCAACAACCTCGTGACCGCCTACGGCGGCCTGACCGGGGCGCAGGGCTACGCCGCGGCAATGGGCGGCGCTGCACTGAACACCGACTTCGGCGCGTTTGGCCTGGACGTCACCCAGGCGGCCACGCGCCTGCCCAAGGAAAAGAACCGCAACGGTCAAAGCGTCAAACTGAGCTACTCCAAGTTTCTGGCGCCCACCAGCACGAGCCTCACGCTGGGCGCCTACCGCTATTCCAGCCGAGGCTACCTCAGCATGGCCGACGCGATGGAACTGAGATCCCGCCAGGAGCAGGGGCAAGGCGCGGGCCAGTACGGAACGCAGCGCGGCCGCCTGCAGGCCACCATCAACCAGAACCTGCCGCAGGGTTACGGATCCGTCCATTTCACTGGATCGACGCAGGATTACTGGGATAAGCCCGGCCGCGACACGCAGATCCAGGCCGGCTACAGCAACAGCTACAAGCGCGTGAACTACAGCGTTTCGGCCACCCGTCAGCTCAACGTGGGCACCCAGAAGTGGGACAACCAGGTCATGCTCAACGTGGGCATTCCGCTGGGCCGCCATCAGAACCCGGTCTATGCGTCGACCAGCATGCAGAAGGGATCCGACGGATCGAGCAGCGTGCAGCAATCCGTGGCGGGCTCGCTCGGCGCCGATAACGCGTTCAACTACGGCGTCAGCGCCGGGCGCGCCATGTCGTCCAATGGTCCGGCCAACACCAACATCGCGGCGAACGCCTCGTACAACACGCCCGTGACCGCTGTCTCTGCCAACGCCAGCACCAGTTCCAACTACACGCAGTACGGCGCAGGCCTGTCCGGCGGCGTCGTGGCCTATGGCGGCGGCGTCGTGATGACGCCGTCCGCCGGCGAAACGGTGGCCATTGTCGAGGCGAAAGACGCCGCCGGCGCACGGGTGCTGAACCACAGCGGGGTGCGCCTGGACTCCAAGGGCCGCGGGATCGTCTCGACGCTGACGCCTTACGCCAAGAACAGCATCGAGCTCGACCCCAAGGGCCTGCCGCTGAATGTCGAACTGAAGGCGACCGAGCAGCACGTGGCGCCCACCGCAGGTGCGGTGGTGCGTCTGAGCTTCGAAACCGAAAACACGGGAAGCGCGGCGCTGCTGACCGTGGCCACCCGCAACGGCGAGCCCCTGCCCTTTGGCGCGGACGTGCAGGACGCGGACGGAAACAGCGTGGGCGTCGTGGCGCAAGGCGGTCGCATCCTGGCCCGGGGCCTGAAGGCCACCGAAGGCACGCTGACCGTGAAGTGGGGTGCGGACGGTGTCGAAAGCTGCACGTTCAACTACGCCCTTCCCGCGCAGCCTTCCAAGGATGCATCGCTGCCTCAGGCTAGCGGACTGCTCTGCGAGGGGCCGGCGCCCACCCGGATAGCCAAAAACTAATGACGAGACCATTGATGAAAAAGACCATCCTGCTTGCTGCGACGGGGCTGCTTGCCCTGCTGGGCTCCACCACCTCGTGGGCCTCCGCGACCTGCACCCAGACGACAAGCTCGGTTTCGGTGGACACGCCGCCCCACATCACGGTACCTCGGGATGCGGTCATTGGCACGGCCCTCACCGGCTGGCTGACAACCGACGCCACCACTAACTGGTTCAATTGCACCGTTTCTCAGGGCGGCGGCACGGGAACGGGTATGCGCGCGCTCATTCCCAGCGCAGGCCAGACGAAGGTGGTCGACGGAATCACCTACGACGTCTTCGCGACTGGCGTAGATGGCCTCGGCATCATCATCGGCGGGCGTGCCTACACCAACGGCTGCGGGTGGGGAGCGTTCCAGGCCTTCAACCAGAATTGGCGAGGGGTTGGATGCAACACAGCAGGCGCCGTCACCAACGGCGGTCAGCTTCGCGCGATGTACATCAAAACCGGACCGGTGGCCACCGGCATTACTTCACCGTTGACTATTGCGTCGGCGGTATCGATATCGAATCAGGAAGGGGGCAGCCCCGTCCCAAATCTGAGCCTCGAAATCAAGTTCGTCACCATGCCGACGCTGTTGATGTCGCAAGCCTGCACCACGCCCGACGTTTCTGTATCTCTCGGTTCCCCCAAGGCGTCGGTCTTCACGGGCAAGGGTTCGTCCAGTCAGCTTGTTCCATTCGATATATCGTTGAATGGCTGCCCGGCCGGAATGAGCGCCATCCACTACCAGATCGACGCCGTCACTCCCATCGTGGACGCCGCAAACGCGGTCGTCGGCCTGGACGCGAATTCAACGGCCACGGGCGTCGGCGTCCAGTTGCTGGACGCCAACGGAAATCCCGCGGTGCTGGGCACGATGCTGCCGTTTGCCGGTTACAACGGCGCGGCGGGTGGCAGCTTCAAGATCCCCTTTCGGGCGAGCTACCGTCAGGTCGGCGACAAGGTCACGCCCGGCTCGGCCAACTCGGCGGTGACGTTCACGATGAACTACCTGTAGCCGCCAGCCTCCCCACACCAACGAACATGCGGGTGCCGGGCAGCGGTATCGGAATCACGGCTGCGATGCTTTCGGCGGAATTGCCCGCTGCCCAACTATCAAAATCCTACTAAAGACAGCGCATGCCGGAGGGACTGTAATCACCCCTGTCGACAAAGGCCGCCTTCACCTCCGAAAGCACCGTCGGCACCCGCCTCTCAACTCTTTCGGCTCCCCCAATTATGAAATCCAAGATGTGTGTTGCGATGGCCTTTGGATTCCTCGCTTCGCTTTCGCAGCCGGCATTCGCAATCGACGGCACAATCACTTTTACCGGCGCCGTGTCTGCCAACACCTGCACGATCAATGGCAACAGCACCGGCAGCCAAAGCTTCAACGTCCTTCTGCCTACGGTCGGCGTCGACTCCTTGATCTCGCAAGGCCAGACCGCGGGTAACACCCCGTTCGTCATTCGTCTGTCGGCTTGCACCCCGAACACGGGCACGGTTCGCGTCCACTTCGAACCCGGCGCCAATGGCAACACCGTCACGGGCAATCTCACCACCGCCGCCGGCGGGGCCGGCAATGTTGAAGTCCGCCTTCTGAACAGCGATGAATCCGCCATCAACGTCACCGTTGCCGACGGCTCCCAAAACTCCAAGTCCATCGTCCTGGCCAGCGGCGAGGCAACGCTCAGGTACATCGCGCAGTATTTTGCGACCGGACAGGCCAGCCCCGGCACGGTCACCGCAACCGCCAAGTACACCATCGTCTATCAGTAACTCTGGAAGCGCCGCCTTCGACATGTCTTGAAGCCACCCGGATCAGTAATCAAGACGCCGCCTACAGTCCGAGAAATTCCATGAGCACGTTCCAAGTAATTCTTGCGGCAGGGGCCTTCGCTGCCTGTATGGTCGCTGCCTCGCCAACCGCTGCATCCGTCGTCATCGGTGGTACTCGAATTATTTATGAAGCCGGGCAAGCTGAAGTCAACGTCAGACTGAAGAACGAGGGCGCGCAGCCCGCGCTCACGCAAACCTGGATCGACACGGGGGACAGCACGGCCGCGCCGGGTTCCATTCATGTGCCGTTCATCGTCACTCCCCCCGTCACCCGCATTGACCAGGGCAAGGGCCAGACGCTGCGTCTGATGCATACAGGCGAAGCAATGGCTCAACACAAGGAGTCCCTGTACTGGCTCAACGTGCTGGAGATTCCCCCCAAAGACAAGAACGGCCATAACCTGCTGCAGATGGCTTTTCGCTCTCGCATCAAGCTGTTTTATCGTCCCGCAGGACTCGAAGGCAAGGCGGATGACGCACCGGCGCAGGTCACCTGGCGTCTCGTCAAATCCGGCTCGCACAGCGCCGTCGAAGCCACCAATCCCACGCCTTATCACATCACCTTCGTCGAAATCGATGTCGTCGGCGGGGGCAAGCGGGCGACATTCACCGAGGGCGACATGTTGGCGCCTGGCGAGACCAAAGCACTGCCCCTGTCAGGCGACGTTGCTCCGGGAACGCACACCGAAGTCGTATACCGCTACTTGAACGACTACGGCGGTGCCGTCACGGGCACACGAGCCCTCGCGCCTACCTGATCCGCCGACTACACCGCGGCCGCTCGCGCACGTTCCAGAAATGATGGGTTCCTCGACAATGGCGCGATTTGGACTTGCCGCAATTACGCTTGGCTTGCTCGGCACATCTGCCTACGCAATGGGTTCCGAGCTTGCGGCGCTGGACACCGAGGTGGAGTTCAATGACACCTTTCTGAAGGGTTCCAGCGTGGACGTGCGCCAGTTTGCGCGATCGAACAGCCTGACACCGGGAATCCACCGTCTTGATGTGCTGGTCAACGACCGCTGGCTGGGGCGATATGACGTGCGCATTGGCAGGCCTTCGTCAGGCTTGGCATGGATGCAGCCGTGTTTCGACCAGGCGCTTACTGAACACGTGGGGATCGACCTGAGCAAGGTGGACGCCAGCATTACCGCGCGGTTGGACAGTGGGCACTGTATTGCAATATCAGACCTCGTCAAGGACGCCCGCGCCGACGTCGATGTCGGTGAACAGCGCGTCAACATGAGGGTCCCGCAAGCGTCGCTGCACCGGCAGGGGCGTGGTTCTGTGGACCCAGCGCATTGGGATGAAGGCATCACTGCAGCGCTGTTCAATTACAACGCAAACTTCTACCAATCACGTTCCTACCAAACGACCACCACACAGGGCTACGCGGGGCTGAATGCAGGCGCGAACATCGGCGCCTGGCGGTTTCGGCACACCGGTAATGTGACCCATGGCAGCGAGATGGGCACCCGGTATCAAAGCGTGCAGACCAACCTGCGGCGCAATTTGACCAGCATCAAAAGCCAGTTGATCATCGGCGACGCGTTTACGGATGGGTCCACCTTCGACAGCGTCGGGTTTCGTGGCGTGCAGCTATCCAGCGACGATCGCATGTACCCGGACTCGCAGCGCGGCTTTGCACCGACCATCCGCGGGATCGCAAGCACCAACGCGCGCGTCCAGATCCGTCAGAACGGCAACATCATCCACGAAACGACGGTCGCGCCCGGCGCATTCATCATTGACGACCTCTATGCCACTGGATACGGCGGCGACCTGGAAGTCGTCGTCAACGAAGCCGATGGCCGCGTCCTGGTGTCCAGGGTCCCTTTCTCCGGCGCAGTGAATTCCTTGCGTCCCGGCGTTACCCGATACAGCGTTACGGCGGGCCAGTACCGCAATCCTCAGTCCCTGGATCGGCCCTGGATGGCGCAGGCGACGGTGCAGCATGGCATCAGCAATCTCGTGACGGCGTACGGCGGACTGACCGCTGCGCAAGGCTACGGCGCCGTATTGGGTGGCGCGGCGCTGAATACAGCCTTCGGCGCATTCGGGCTGGATATCACGCAGGCGGCCACGCGCCTTCCCAAAGAGGAAAACCGTAATGGGCAAAGCGTCAGGCTGAGCTATTCCAAGTTTCTTGAACCCACCAGGACCAGCGTCACGCTTGCCGCCTACCGCTATTCCAGCCGAGGCTACCTGAGCCTGGCAGATGCAATGGCGCGGAGATCCCCGCATGCGCAGCTACCAAGCCCCGACCAGTACGCGACGCAGCGCGGGCGCCTGCAGGCGACGATCAACCAAAGCCTGCCTCCCGGCTACGGATCTCTTCATTTCAGCGGATCAACCCAGAACTACTGGGATCAACCGGGCCGCGACACGCAGATTCAGGCCGGCTACAGCAATAGCTACAAGAGCGTGAACTACGGCGTTTCAGTGTCTCGCCAGCTCAATGTGGGCATGCAGGAGTGGAACAATCAGATCATGCTCAATCTGGGCATTCCGCTCGGCCATGGACGAAACCATCTCTACGCCTCGACCAGCCTGCAAAGAGGCTCGGATGGATCGGGCAATATCCAGCAATCCATCGCCGGAAGCCTGGGCGCCCATAACGAATTCAACTATGGCTTAAGCGCCGGCCGCAGCACGACGCGCCATGGACTGGCCAACACCAACGTAGCAGCCAATGCGGCCTACATAACACCTGTCGCCACAGTGTCCGCCAGCGCCGGCACCAGTCCAAACTACTCGCAACAGGGCGTGGGCATTTCCGGAGGCATCGTCGCTTACGGCGGCGGCGTCGTGTTCACGCCAACCGCCGGCGAAACGCTCGCTATCGTCGAGGCGAAAGACGCCGCAGGCGCCCGGGTGCTCAACGGCACCGGATTGCGTCTGGACGCCTCGGGCCGGGCGGTGATATCGACCCTGATGCCCTATGCCAGAAACAGCATCGAGCTCGATCCCAAGGGCCTGCCCTTGAATATCGAGCTCAAAGCGACCGATCAGCACGTGGCGCCCACAGCCGGTGCGGTGGTCCGCTTGAGTTTCGAGACCGAAGACACGGGAAATGCGGCATTGCTGACGGTGGTTTCGAGCAATGGCGTTGCCCTGCCCTTTGGCGCCGACGTCCTGGACGCGGCGGGGACGCGTGTCGGCGTCGTGGCGCAAGGGGGCCGCATCCTGGCGCGCGGACTGAAATCCGACAGCGGCACCTTGACCGTCAAGTGGGGCGCGGGCGATGCCCAAGCGTGCACGTTCGATTACACGTTTCCGGCGCAGCGTCCGGTGGTGGACGCATCCCTGCTGCAGATCAGCGACCTGGTGTGCGAAGCGCCAGATCCAACCACAATAGCCAGGCATTCACGATGAAAACGTCGATCAAGAAATTCCAACTCCATGCCGCGCTTGTTCTGCTTGCAGGATTGGGGCCAGCCACTACCTGGGCCGCGGCGACCTGCAGTCCGACGATAAGCGCGATCGTCATCGACACCCTGGCACCCATTTCTTCTCCGCGAGATGCAGCCCCCGGCACACCCCTGTCCGGATGGCACGAATCCGAGGCGTCGACAAATTGGTACAACTGCACCGCATCCGACGGTACCAGCACGGGGATAGGAATGAACGTGTCCCTATCTGCCACCGGCCAAACCAAGGTGGTCGACGGCAAGCTCTACAACGTCTACGCGACAGGCGTCAATGGCATAGGAGTCATCGTCGGTGGGCAGTCCTATGCCCACACCTGCGGGTGGACAGATGGAGGCTACGGACCATTGCCCAACAATACCTGGCGTGCAAGGGCATGCAATGGGCAAGGCGACGTCTCCAACGGTGGACAGTTGCGCGTCATGTTCGTACAAACCGGACCTATCGCCGCCGGCACATTGCCGCAAACAAGGATCGCCGGGGCGCGGTCAGTTCATCAACCGCTAGGCAGCGACCATCCGGTGCTGTTGCCAGGCGCGGCGATGATCAATGTGTTCATCACGGGAATGTCGGTCCGTTCTCAGGCTTGTTCCACCTCCGACGTCTCCGTATTCCTTGGCTTACCCAAGGTTTCGGACTTCTCAGGCAAAGGGTCGTCCATTAAAGCCGCCCCATTCGAAATTTCGTTGAACAACTGCCCATCGGGATTGAAAGCCATCCACTACCAGATTGACGCCGTCACGCCGATCGTGGACAACGCCAACGCGGTGGTAGATCTGGATGGCAGCTCTTCGGCTGCGGGCATCGGTATCCAATTGCTCGATGGCGACGGAAATCCGGCTCTCCTGGGCACGAAGCGGCCATTTTCCGGATACAACGGGGCGACGGGAGGCAACTTCAAGATCCCCTTTCGGGCCAGATACCGTCAAACCGGCGACACGATCACGCCCGGCTCCGCAACCTCGGCGGTGACCTTCACGATGAGCTACCTGTGACGGCAAGCGACACTTCGTCGCTGGCCAAAAAAAAGCCAGTCAGCGCTGGGCTGACTGGCGTTTTGCCGGAAGGGGGGTGCCTTCCGTTATGCGTTGCTGATTAACGCTTGTCCATCGGGGGCACGTCGCGCGTGACCGAACCGGTGAACAGCTGGCGCGGACGGCCGATCTTGTAGTCGGGATCCGACAGCATTTCGTTCCACTGGGCGATCCAGCCCACCGTGCGGGCCAGCGCGAAGATGGCCGTGAACAGCGAGGTCGGGATGCCGATGGCGCGCTGGACGATACCCGAGTAGAAGTCCACGTTCGGGTACAGCTTGCGCTGGACGAAGTACGGATCCGACAGGGCGATGCGTTCCAGTTCCATGGCCAGCTTGAACAGCGGGTCGTTTTCCAGGCCCAGGGCCGAGAGCACTTCCTTGCAGGTTTCCTGCATCAGCTTGGCGCGCGGGTCGTAGTTCTTGTAGACACGGTGGCCAAAGCCCATCAGGCGCACGCCCGAGTTCTTGTCCTTGACCTTCTCCATGAACTCGCCGACCTTGTCGATGCCGCCGTTGGCTTGCAGTTCTTCGAGCATCTGCAGGCAAGCTTCGTTGGCGCCGCCGTGAGCCGGGCCCCACAGGCAAGCCACGCCAGCCGAGATCGCGGCGAACGGGTTGGTGCCCGACGAACCGCACAGGCGCACGGTCGAGGTGGAGGCGTTTTGCTCGTGGTCAGCGTGCAGGATGAAGATGCGGTCCAGCGCGCGCTCGACGACTTCATTGACCTTGTAGTCTTCGCACGGCGTGGCGAACATCATGCGCAGGAAGTTGCCCGTGTAGGACAGGTCGTTCTGCGGGTAGATGAACGGTTGGCCTTGCGAGTACTTGTACGCCATCGCAACCAGCGTCGGCATCTTGGCGATCAGGCGGATGGCCGAGATGTGGCGATGCTGCGGGTTCGTGATGTCGGTGGAGTCGTGGTAGAACGCGGACAGCGCGCCAACCAGACCCGTCAGGACGGCCATCGGGTGGGCGTCGCGGCGGAAACCACGCAGGAAGAAATGCAGCTGCTCGTTGACCATCGTGTGATGGGTCACTTGCGAGTCGAAATCGGCCTTCTGTTCCTGGTTGGGCAGTTCGCCGTTCAGGATCAGGTAGCAAATGTCCATGAAGTCGCAGTTCACGGCCAGCTGTTCGATCGGGTAGCCGCGGTACAGCAGTTCGCCCTTGTCGCCGTCAATGTACGTGATGCCCGATTCGCAGGCAGCCGTCGACATGAAGCCGGGGTCAAACGTGAACATGCCCGTCTGGCCGTAAAGCTTGCGGATGTCGATCACATCCGGACCGACCGTGCCCTTGTAGACAGGGAACTCAATGGGTGCGCTGCCATCCGAGAAGGACAGAGTGGCTTTTTTGTCAGACAGGTTCATGTTTATTCCTCTCAATTAATCAGAGCGCGCGCATCTGGCCAATAATGCCTCGAAGCCTGGGTGTATCCAGCTCGCCTTCGAGTTCCTTACGGGCCAGCAGCAGATCGAGAAGATCGTTGTCTCCCATCTCGAAAAGCTGGGTCAATGCGGCCACATCATCATCGGTAAGTTCAGCCTCGTGGGCATCCAGATACCGGGTGATGATCAAGTCGTTTTCGAGCAGGCCGCGGCGCGCCCGCCAACGCAGTCGCGCCCGCTCCAGTTCAGTCAGCCTGCTCATTGCTACACCTCAAATACACAAAAACTAGACCGTGCGGCGGACCATCAGTTCCTTGATCTTGCCGATCGCCTTGGTCGGGTTCAGTCCCTTGGGACAGACGTCGACGCAGTTCATGATCGTGTGGCAACGGAACAGACGGTACGGATCTTCCAGGTTGTCCAGGCGATCGCCGGTGGCTTCGTCGCGGCTGTCGGCGATGAAGCGGTAGGCTTGCAGCAGGCCGGCCGGGCCGACGAACTTGTCCGGATTCCACCAGAACGACGGGCAGGAAGTGGAACAGCACGCGCACAGGATGCACTCGTACAGACCGTCCAGCTCTTCGCGCGCCTCGGGCGACTGCAGACGCTCTTTTTCGGGCGGCGGCGTGTCGTTGATGAGGTACGGGCGGATCGAGTGGTACTGGTTGAAGAAGTGCGTCATGTCCACGATCAGGTCGCGGATGACCGGCAGGCCGGGCAGCGGACGCAGGACGATCGGTTCCTTCAGTTCGCGCAGGTTCGTCGTGCAGGCCAGACCGTTCTTGCCGTTGATGTTCATGGCGTCGGAACCGCACACGCCTTCACGGCACGAGCGGCGCAGGGCCAGGCTGTCATCGACGTCGTTCTTGATGCGCACCAGCGCATCGAGCAGCATCTTGTCGGTGGGCTGGAGTTCGACGTCCAGCTTCTGCATGTAGGGACGCTCGTCCTTGTCCGGATCGTAGCGGTAGATTTCGAACTTGACGATTCTCTTGTTGCTCATAGTAGGCTCAATCCGGACTTAGAAGGTACGCGCCTTGGGCGGGAAGGACTCGACCGTCAGCGGCTTCATCTGAACAGGCTTGTAATCCAGGCGGCTGCCTTCGGAGTACCACAGCGTGTGCTTCAGCCAGTTCTCGTCGTCGCGCGTCGGGTGGTCGTCCAGCGCGTGCGCGCCGCGGCTTTCGGTGCGGGCGGCGGCCGACTTGATCGTGGCGCGGGCCACTTCAGTCATGTTCGCCAGTTCCAGCGCCTCGACGCGGGCGGTGTTGAACACCTTGGACTTGTCCTTGAAGTAGATGCTGTCGGCTTGCTTGGCCAGATCTTCGATCTGGGTCACGCCTTCGTTCAGCAGTTCCAGCGTGCGGAACACGCCGCAGTGGCGCTGCATCGAGAAGCGGATGGCGTTGCCGATGTCTTGCGTCTTTTCGCCGGACGTGCGCGATTCCAGCTTGTTGACGCGATCCAGCGAGAACTCGACGGCCTGTTGCGGCAGATCCTGGTGCGCGCGCTGGCGTTCCGGATGCGAGTTCACGATGTGGTTGCCGGTGGCGCGGCCGAACACGATCAGGTCAAGCAGCGAGTTCGTGCCCAGGCGGTTTGCGCCGTGGACCGACACCGCGGCGCACTCGCCGATGGCGTACAGGCCGTTGACGATCTTGTTCTCGCCGTTTTCGCGCGTCAGCACCTGGCCGTGGTAGTTGGCCGGAATGCCGCCCATCTGGTAGTGGATGGTCGGAACGACGGGGATCGGTTCCTTGATCGGGTCCACGTTGCCGAACTTGATGGCGATTTCGCGGATCGAGGGCAGACGCTTGTTGATGACGTCGGCGCCCAGGTGGTCGAGCTTGAGCACGACGTAGCTGCCGTCCGGACCGCAACCGCGGCCTTCCTTGATTTCCTGGTCCATCGAGCGCGACACGAAGTCACGCGGCGCCAGATCCTTCAGCGTGGGCGCATAGCGCTCCATGAAGCGCTCGCCATCCTTGTTCAAGAGGATGCCGCCTTCGCCGCGCACGCCTTCCGTGATCAGCACGCCCGCGCCGGCCACGCCGGTCGGGTGGAACTGCCAGAATTCCATGTCTTGCAGCGGGATGCCGGCACGGGCAGCCATGCCCAGGCCGTCGCCGGTGTTGATGAACGCGTTGGTGGAAGCGGCCCAGATGCGGCCCGCGCCGCCGGTGGCCAGCACCGTGGTCTTGGCTTCCAGGATGTAGATTTCGCCCGTTTCCATTTCGAGGGCGGTCACGCCCACGACGTCGCCGGCTTCGTTGCGCAGCAGGTCCAGCGCCATCCATTCGACGAAGAACTGGGTGCGCGCGGCAACGTTGCGCTGGTAGAGGGTGTGCAGCAGGGCGTGGCCGGTACGGTCGGCAGCGGCACAGGCGCGCTGGACCGGCTTTTCGCCGAAGTTGGCGGTGTGGCCGCCGAACGGACGCTGGTAGATCGTGCCGTCGGGGTTGCGGTCGAACGGCATGCCGAAGTGCTCGAGCTCGTACACGGCGTTCGGCGCTTCACGGCACATGAATTCGATGGCGTCCTGGTCGCCCAGCCAGTCCGAACCCTTGACGGTGTCGTACATGTGCCAGTACCAGTTGTCTTCGCTCATGTTGCCCAGCGAGGCGCTCACGCCGCCTTGTGCGGCAACGGTGTGCGAACGCGTGGGGAACACTTTGGAGAGCACCGCAACGGACAGCCCCGCTTGGGACAGTTGCAGCGAACAACGCATGCCGGCTCCGCCGGCGCCAACGACCACCACATCAAACTGGCGGCGCGGCAAGGATTTCATGACAGAGACCACGGCTTAAATGCTCCAGAGGATTTGCGCGAAGTAAACGACCGAACCGACCAGCCAGAGGATCGTCAGCACTTGCAGCAGCAGGCGCACGCCCACCGACTTGACGTAGTCCATCCAGATGTCGCGCACGCCAATCCAGGCATGCCAGGCCAGCGCAATGAATGCAAGGGTGGCCAGGATCTGGCCAACCGGAAGAACGCCCACGTAGAAATTGAACAGCGCGGTCCAGTGTTCGTACGTGAAGGCCGGCATCATCAGGATGCCGATGAGCAGCACCAGCGTGTACACGGCCATGATGACGGCGGTGATGCGCTGGATGATGAAATCCATGACGCCATAGTGGGCGCCGACGACCAGGCGCTTGGGTCCGTAGTTTTTAGCGGCGGCCATTTACAGCACTCCGAACAGTTTGAGAGCGAACACCAGGGTCAGCGCGAGGCTGACGCCGAACACAACGCCGGCGCTCTTCTTGGAGGACTGCTTGTCGATGCCGATGTGCAGATCCAGGAGCAGGTACCGGATGCCCGCACAGAAGTGATGCAGGTAGCCCCAGACGAGGACGAGGAAAACGAGCTTGACGATCGGATTGCCGGCGTACGCGGCCACGGCGGCGAACGTCTGCGGAGCGGCCACGCTGGCCGCGAACAACGGCAGGATGACCAAGGGAAGACAGAGGAACAACAACGCGCCGCTGACGCGGTGCAGAATGGACAGCTTGCCGGCCAGGGGCAGGCGGTAACTGGCAAGTTGCGCAATACCAATATTGCGAAACTGCGGACGTGGCTTGGCAGCGGTGTCGGACATGACGGCCTCGGTGTTTCGGAACTAGGGAATCGTTACGGCTAAATTGCCGCGGCCCTTGCGGGCAAACGCGGTATTTTCGCCCAGAGACGGGTTGGTATCAAATCGTAGGTAAAAAGCTCATCAATTCAGGCTATTGCGGTAGTGGTATCGATCGGTCAAGTACAACCCCCGGCGAATTTCCATGGGGCGGTCACCGTACGTGTAGGACACTCGGTCTACCTGCAACAACGGCGTTCCGGCGGCAACATTAAGCAGCGTACAGACTTCGGCCGGCGCGGCGACCGCGCGCAGCTTCTCGTCCGCGCGCACCATGCTGACGCCGAATTCGGATTCAAACAGGCCATAGAGCGGCGCCTTGTTGGCGGTCAGCAGCTCAAGGGTGAGACCTCGGAAAATGGAGCCAGGGAGCCAGATGTCGTCCAGCACGGTCGGTGTCTGCCCCATGGACAGCAGACGGCGGATCATGACGACGGTCTCGCCGGCGCGCAGGTCGAGCGCGCGGGCGATCTCGGCGGGCGCGCGGGTGCGGCGGCATTCCAGGATGCGGCTTTCGGCGCGGCCGGCCTCGCCCTCTTCATCAGGGGCCAGGCGCAGAAAGCGGTAGCGCACGCGGGCTTCGTGGTGGGTGGCGACAAAAGTGCCCTTGCCTTGGCGGCGCAGCAGCATGTGCTCGGCTGCCAGCTCATCGACCGCCTTGCGCACCGTGCCCTGGCTCACCTGAAAACGGGCGGCCAGATCGATTTCGCTGGGGATGAGCTCGCCGGGCTTCCATTCGCCGCGCTCGAGGCTTTGGACAAGCAGATCCTTGATCTGGCGGTAGAGCGGACTGAAAGCGGCTCCCTCGCCCGTTGGACGGGCGGCGCGATTGCGTAAGGAGGTTTCGGGCCGAGGCTCTGCCATGGATCTTCTTGAAAGTGTCATGTTTATCCGGATGAATGAGAAGGCAGCGCCAAAGGGATGCAAACTCATCCGTATGCGCTGCTGCCGCCGGCCTTATGGCTTGATACAGGCGCGCGGCCCGGTAGGCCGCGGCGCATTCGAATAAACGCTCTATTGTGGCATATCGGGAGGCGAGCTGTCCAACGTCTTATGTCTTATATAAGATAGAAGATCAATTGACGCTTACGTTAATTCGATCTAGGATTCAAAGCTGTCCGCGCGACGCGCAGCGCCCCTTGCGGCCGCTTGTTACCGCGCCCAACGATTACACTGATTGGTGAGATTTTTTCTCGCCAAACCATTACGGAGAACGTCCATGTCCAAGCCTGCCTTGCGTGTCGCCGTCACCGGCGCCGCCGGCCAAATCGGTTACGCACTGCTATTCCGCATCGCCTCGGGCGAAATGCTGGGTAAAGATCAACCCGTCATCCTGCAACTGCTGGAAATCCCCGACGAGAAAGCGCAAAAGGCCCTGAAGGGCGTCATCATGGAACTGGATGACTGCGCCTTTCCGCTGCTGCAGGAAGTCACCGCGCACAGCGACCCGCGCACCGCCTTCAAGGACGCCGACGTGGCCCTGCTGGTTGGCGCCCGTCCCCGCGGCCCGGGCATGGAACGCAAGGACCTGCTGTCCGTCAACGCGCAGATCTTCACGGCTCAGGGCAAGGCCCTGAACGACGTCGCCAGCCGCAACGTCAAGGTCCTGGTCGTCGGCAACCCCGCCAACACCAACGCCTACATCGCCATGAAGTCGGCCCCGGACCTGCCGGCCAAGAACTTCACCGCCATGCTGCGCCTGGACCACAACCGCGCCCTGTCGCAACTGGCCGCCAAGTCGGGCAAGGCCGTCGCCGACATCGAAAAGCTGGTCGTGTGGGGCAACCACTCGCCCACGATGTACCCCGACTTCCGCTTCGCCACCGTCGGCGGCGAATCGCTGTCCAAGCTGATCAACGACGACGCCTGGAACCGCGACACGTTCATCCCCACCGTGGGCAAGCGCGGCGCCGCCATCATCGAAGCCCGTGGCCTGTCCTCGGCCGCTTCGGCCGCCAACGCCGCCATCGACCACGTCCGTGACTGGGTTCTGGGCAGCAACGGCAAGTGGGTCACGATGGGCATCCCGTCGGACGGCTCCTACGGCATCCCCGAAGGCATCATCTACGGCGTGCCGGTCACGACCGAAAACGGCGAATACAAGCGCATCGAAGGCCTGGAAATCGACGCCTTCTCGCGTGAGCGCCTGGACTTCACGCTGAAAGAGCTCCTCGAAGAGCGCGACGGCGTCAAGGACCTGCTGAAGTAAGCAGCGCGCAGTAAAGGATTGGGCCCGTTCATGCGGGCCCAATCCTTAAGCGGGTCTGCATTGCGCGGCCGCCGAAGTACCGCATTGCAGTTCGTACCGCATTGAATACCGCAGTACCGTGAAATACACCTGTCTCTTCGCTCTCCCCTGAAAGCGCATGCCGCGGGGATTGTCGCGCAGGGGACAGATTTATTTTTCGGACCCGCGATATGGTCGTGGGCTACCAAGAACAGGAGACAACCATGTCCAGACCCGAATCGCCCGGCGCCCTCTTTCGCCGCGCGCTCGCCGAAGAGAATCCGCTGCAGATCATCGGCGCCATCAACGCGAACCACGCCCTGTTGGCCAAGCGCGCCGGCTATCGCGCCATCTACCTGTCCGGCGGCGGCGTCGCGGCCGGCTCGCTGGGCCTGCCGGACCTGGGCATCAACACGATGGACGACGTCCTGACCGACGTGCGCCGCATCACCGACGTGTGCGACGTGCCGCTGTTGGTGGACATCGACACCGGCTTCGGACCGTCGGCGTTCAACATCGCCCGCACCGTCAAGAGCCTGATCAAGTTCGGCGCGGCCGCCTGCCACATCGAGGACCAGGTCGGCGCCAAGCGTTGCGGCCATCGGCCCGGCAAGGAAATCGTCACCACTGAAGAAATGGCCGACCGCGTGAAGGCCGCCGCCGACGCGCGCACCGACAGCGATTTCTACCTGATCGCCCGCACCGACGCGATCGCCTCGCACGGCGTGGACGCCGCCATCGAGCGCGCGCTGGCGTGTGTGGAAGCCGGGGCCGACGCGATCTTCGCCGAAGCCGCCTACGACCTGCCCACCTACGACCGCTTCGTGAAGGCCGTCAAGGTGCCGGTGCTGGCCAACATCACGGAATTCGGCAAGACGCCGCTTTTCTCGGTCGAAGAACTGAAGAGCGTCGGCGTGGGCATGGTGCTTTATCCGCTGTCGGCCTTCCGCGCCATGAACAAGGCCGCCGAAGCCGTATACACCGCGATCCGCCGCGACGGCCACCAGAAGAACGTCGTCGACCTGATGCAGACGCGCGAAGAACTGTACGACCGCATCGGCTATCACGAATTCGAATCCAGGCTGGACGCGCTCTTCCAGAAGGGCAAGGCGTAGTCCCGCCCCCTCAGGCGCGCGCCGCGGCAGACCCGCGGCGCCGTCCGCCACCCATTGCATCTTCCATCGCGTAAGGAAAGGAGTAGAGACATGAGCACGGCTCCCAAGAAGCAAGAAGCCAAATCGGACGCCAAGCCGGAAGAAAAAGCCGGTTTCAAGCCCAAGAAGTCGGTTGCGCTGTCCGGCGTGGTCGCGGGCAATACCGCACTGTGCACCGTCGGCCGCAGCGGCAACGACCTGCACTATCGCGGCTACGACATCCTGGACATCGCCCATACCAGCGAGTTCGAGGAAATTGCCCACTTGCTCGTCCATGGCAAGCTGCCCAACAAGGCTGAACTGAAGGCCTACAAGGAAAAGCTGCGCAGCCTGCGCGGCCTGCCCGCGCAGTTGCAGGTCGCCCTGGAAGCCCTGCCCGCCGCCAGCCACCCGATGGACGTGATGCGCACGGCCGTGTCGGTGCTGGGCTGCGTGCTACCTGAAAAAGACGACCACAACACTCCGGGCGCGCGCGACATCGCCGACCGCCTGATGGCCAACCTGGGTTCGGCCCTGCTCTACTGGTACCACTTCAGCCACAACGGCCGCGTCATCGACGTGCAGACGGACGACGACAGCATCGGCGGCCACTTCCTGCATCTCTTGCATGGCGAGAAGCCCAGCGACGAATGGGTCAAGGCGATGCACATCTCGCTGAACCTGTACGCCGAGCACGAATTCAACGCCTCGACGTTCACGGCTCGCGTCATTGCCGGTACGGGTTCGGACATGTTCTCGTCCATCTCGGGCGCCATCGGCGCGCTGCGCGGTCCCAAGCACGGCGGCGCCAACGAAGTGGCATTCGAAGTGCAAAAGCGCTACGAAACCCCGGAAGAAGCCGAGGCCGACATCCGCCGCCGCGTGGAAGCCAAGGAAGTCATCATCGGCTTCGGCCACCCGGTCTACACGGTCTCGGACCCGCGCAACAAGGTCATCAAGGACGTCGCCAAGAAGCTGTCCAAGAAGGCCGGCACGACCAAGATGTTCGACATCGCCGAACGCCTGGAAACCGTCATGTGGGACGTCAAGAAGATGTTCCCCAACCTGGACTGGTTCTCGGCCGTCAGCTATCACATGATGGGCGTGCCCACCGCCATGTTCACCCCGCTGTTCGTCATCGCGCGCACCGCGGGCTGGTCGGCCCACATCATCGAACAGCGCATCGACAACAAGATCATCCGCCCCACCGCCAATTACGTGGGCCCGGAAGACCAGAAGTTCGTGCCCATCGACAAGCGCAAGTAAGACACGCGCAGATCAAGACCAGCGCAAGTTAAACGCGATCGAGGGCGCGGCATGGCCACCTGTATTCACTTTTCCGAAGAGGTACTGCTATGTCTGCCCCGATCTCGAACGTACGTCCCGAGCCCGACCAGGTCCTGGCCGATATCGCGGACTACGTGCTCAACTACGAAGTCCGCAGCGATCTGGCGTACGAGACCGCGCGCAACTGCCTGATCGACACGCTGGGCTGCGGCCTGGAAGCGCTGGAATATCCGGCTTGCCGCAAACTGCTGGGTCCGGTCGTGCCGGGCACCGTGGTGCCTCAGGGCGCCAAGGTGCCCGGCACGCAATTCCAGCTTGACCCGGTCCAGGCCGCGTTCAACATCGGCGCCATGATCCGCTGGCTGGACTTCAACGACACCTGGCTGGCGGCCGAATGGGGCCACCCGTCCGACAACCTGGGCGGCATCCTTGCCACGGCCGACTGGCTGTCGCGCACGGCGGTCGCATCGGGCAAGCCGCCGCTATCCATGCGCGACGTGCTGACCGGCATGATCAAGGCCCACGAAATCCAGGGCTGCATCGCGCTGGAAAACTCCTTCAACAAGGTGGGCCTGGACCACGTGGTGCTGGTCAAGGTGGCGTCCACGGCCGTGGTTGCGCAGATGCTGGGCCTGACCCGCGACGAAGTCATCAACGCGGTGTCGCTTGCCTGGGTCGACGGCCAGAGCCTGCGCACCTATCGCCACGCCCCCAACACCGGCAGCCGCAAGAGCTGGGCCGCCGGCGACGCGACCAGCCGCGCGGTGCGCCTGGCGCTGATCGCGCGCACCGGCGAAATGGGTTATCCGTCGGTGCTGACCGCCAAGACCTGGGGCTTTTACGACGTGCTTTTCAAGGGCCAGCCGTTCAAGTTCCAGCGCCCCTACGGCAGCTACGTGATGGAAAACGTGCTGTTCAAGATCTCGTTCCCCGCCGAATTCCACGCGCAGACCGCCGTGGAATGCGCCATGCAGCTCCACGATCTGCTGAAATCGCTGGGCAAAGGCGCGGACGACATCAAGCAGATCCGGATCCGCACGCACGAAGCGTGCATCCGCATCATCGACAAGAAGGGACCGCTGAACAATCCCGCCGACCGCGACCACTGCATCCAGTACATGGTGGCCGTGCCGGTGCTGTTCGGACGCCTGACCGCGGGCGACTACGAAGACGAGATCGCGCAGGATCCGCGCATCGACGCGCTGCGCGCCAAGATCGTCTGCGTCGAGGATCCCGCGTTCACCAGCGACTATCACAACCCCGCCAAGCGTTCGATCGCCAACGCGCTGACCGTGCAATTCAATGACGGCACGGCGCTGGATGAAATCGTCTGCGAATACCCGATCGGCCACAAACGCCGCCGCCCCGACGGCATCCCGCTGCTGGAGGCCAAGTTCCGCACCAACCTGGCGCGCGTGTTTCCGCCGCGTCAGCAGCAACGCATTTTGGCGGCGTCGCTGGATCAGGAGACGCTGGAAGCGATGCCGGTTCATGAATATATGGATCTGTATGTGATCTGAGGGTGTCTGACAGTTGGCGGCACGGTTCGTCGCCCACGGCTGTCAGATACCGGCGCGCATACAATGCGGCTTTCCTCCATCGGATCGCGCCATGGCCATGCTCTGGGTCAAGACCTTTCATATCGTCTTCATCGCTTCCTGGTTTGCCGGATTGTTCTATCTGCCGCGCATCTTCGTGAATCTCGCGCAAACCTCGGACACCGCCGTCCAGGAAACGCTGCTCGGCATGGCGCGCCGCCTCTACCGCTTCACCACGATCCTGGCGGTCGTGGCCATCATTTTTGGCATGTGGCTGTACGTGGGTTACCGCATCGGCGTGGGTCCCGGCAACGGCTGGATGCACGCCAAGCTCTTTTTCGTGCTGCTCGTCATCGGCTACCATCACGCCTGTGGCCTCATGCTGCGCAAATTCGAACAGGGCAAGAACACCCGTTCGCACAAGTTCTATCGCTGGTTCAACGAAGTTCCCGTCTTGCTGCTCTTGGTGGTGGTGGCGCTGGTCGTCGTCAAACCCTTCTGATACCCCTACCTTTGCACATTCGCCAGGATTCGTATGTCCTCTGATGAACAGGACCGCCCGCGCAAGACGCTGACGATCAAGAAAACGGCCCGCGACGCTCAAGCCGAGGGCGCGGCCAAACGCACCCGCACCGGCGCCCGCGCGCGGCTGGTCGCGCAGATCGAGCGCACCCGCGACAACACCGAACGCCAGAAGGACCCCGAGGGCTTCCAGCGGCGCCAGGAAGAAGAGGCTCGCAATGCCCGCCGGCCGTCCGGCGCTGGCCGCGATGCGCCCGCTCGCGGCACGTCGTCGCGTTCGGGGCCGTCGCGGTCTGGGCAGTCACGGCCCGGGCAATCCGAGCGCGGCCAGTACGATCGTGGTCCGTCCGATCGCGGCCAATCCGAGCGTCCCTCGGCGCGCCGTGGCGCGTCCGACCGCCCCCGCGCGGACGACAGCCGCCGCGACGACGCACCCGGCCCGCGCGCCGGACGCACGCCGCAGCGCGCGCCGCGCTTGCGTGACGACCAGTACATTGCCCCGGCGACGCCGGCTGGCCGCTTCTACGATCCGTTCGAAGACGATGGCCCCGCCCCCGAATTCGCGCAAGAACCCGAGCACACCGAAGAATCCGACGACGCGCAGCAATCCGATTTCGCGCACGAAGCCGATGCCGATCGCGACTGGGATGCCCCGCGCGAGCGCGCCGCCCCCCGCGTCGACGTCCGCAGCCGCCGTCCCCGCGAGCCGCGTCAAGCTGAAATCTTCACCGTCTTCGCCCCCTGCCCCCAAGGCCTGGAAGAAGCGCTGACCGCCGAAATGCAGGCGCTCGGCTACGAAGACGCCAAGGCCGGCCGGGCGGGCTGCTCGTTCACGTCGGACTGGTCGGGCATCCAGCGCGCCAACTTGTACTCGCGTCTGGCGACCCGCATTCTGGTGCAGGTGGCGCATGCCGAGATTTCGCACGAAGACGACATCCTGGATCTGGCCCGCGACACCCCCTGGGAACGCTGGTTCGGCGCCGAACAGACGCTGCGCGTGGACACCTCGGCCATCAAGAGCCCGGTGCAGAGCCTGCAATACTGCAATCTGCGCGCCAAGGACGGCATCTGCGACCGCCTGCGCGAGCTTGAAGGCGAACGCCCCAGCATCGACACGGTGCGCCCCGATGCGCGCGTGCACCTTTTCCTGACGGGTCACACGGCCACGCTGTACCTGGACACGTCGGGCGAATCCCTGTTCAAGCGCGGCTGGCGTCTGGACAAGGGCGAAGCGCCGCTGCGCGAAAACCTGGCAGCCGGCATGCTGGCGCTGGCGGGCTGGGATCCGGCCGCGCCGCTCCTGGATCCCTTCTGCGGCTCCGGCACCATCCTGATCGAAGCGGCCTGGATCGCGCTGGGTGTGCCCCCGGGCATCTCGCGCCCCTTCGGATTCGAACGCCTGCGCGATCACGATGCCTACCGCTGGCGCGACCTGAAGGACGACGCCCGGGCCCGCATCCTGCCGCAGCTCGACGCGCCGCTGGTCGGCTACGACCTCAACCCCCTGGCCATCGAATACGCCCGCAACAACGCCGAACGCGCCTGGCTGACCGCCGACTCGATCCGCTTTGAAGTGGGCGATGCCCGCGAAGTGACGGCGCCCGCCGACCATGGCTGGATCGTCACCAACCCGCCCTATGGCGAGCGCATGGGCGCGGAACAGGACGCCGACCTGTGGCGCGACTGGGCCACCTGCCTGAAGCACAATTTCGCGGGATGGGAGCTGCACGTCATCACCAGCGACCTGACGCTGCCCAACCAGATGCGTTTGAAGCCCAAGCGGCGCGTTCCGCTGCATAACGGCGCACTCGATTGCCGCCTGTTCGGCTTCGAGCTGGTGGCCGCCGGCTACCGCGACGCCTGAGCTCGTTGTAAAAGCGCCGCAACATGCGGCGCCTATCTTTGCTTATGGTGCTCCGCCGCGCGGTTTTGGGGCATCATCAGCACCACGGTGTTGCCAAGTTGCACCAGCTTGAATCGGCCTCTTGCATAGTTTCAGGGTAAACCCCTATAATCCGGGTTATCCCTAGTAGCAAACAACTGTGCAAGCCCGTGGAGGCTATTGTGATCAACCCGAACAACACCATTCGCCTGACCGACGAACTCGAGCGTCAACTGATGCTCCAGGCTATCGAAGAACAATTCCGCCCGCATCCGATGCGGGCGTTGGCTGCAGGCCTGCGCAAGCTGGCCCACGGCATCAAGGCTCTGGCCGGCAAGACGAGCGCCAAGAACGCGCACTCCGCTGCCTAAGCTGGACCCAGGCTTCGGCCTAACGGTTTTCCCCTTGGGGGCTGCATAGCCCCTTTTATAGACCCGCCCTTACCGGCGGGTTTTTTTTGCGCGTACGCCGCACCGAAGCGACAGTGGCCAGAATGGCCGCCCCGTCGCCCGGCCGCCCGAAGGCGGGGCAGCCCCCTTGGGGGGCAGCAAGCACGCATCGCGTGCGCGGCGTGGGGGCAACAAGATAGCCGCCCCGTTGCCCGGCCGCCCGAAGGCGGGGCAGCCCCCTCGGGGGGCAGCAAGCACGCATCGCGTGCGCGGCGTGGGGGCAACAAGATAGCCGCCCCGCCGCCCGGCCGCCCGAAGGCGGGGCAGCCCCCTCGGGGGGCAGCAAGCACGCATCGCGTGCGCAGCGTGGGGGCAACGTTTTATGGATAATACGCGTCCATGAATGACGCCCACCTCGACGAAACGCCCAATCGGCTGCGCCGGTTTGCCTGCATGATGTACGAAGCCGTGCTGCTGTTCGGCGTCGTTTTTTTGGCGGGCTATCTGCTCGATACCCTCACCCAAAGCCGCAATGCGCTGGAATTGCGGGCCGCCCGGCAGGCGTGGCTGTTCGTGGCGATCGGCGCCTATTTCGTGCTGTGCTGGCGCCGCCGCGGCCAGACGCTGCCCATGAAGACCTGGAACATCCGGCTGGTGGATCGTCACGGCAACACACCGTCGACCGGCCTGCTGGTCCTGCGCTACATCCTGGCCTGGCCGCTGGTGCTCGCAGGCGCCGCCGTGGTCTGGGGCGCGGCGCTGGCCACCGGCTGGCCGTCCGTGGATATGTTCATCGTTGCGGCCCCCTTTGCCATCTTCATCTGGTC
Source organism: Achromobacter spanius (assembly GCF_002966795.1). Classification (GTDB taxonomy): domain Bacteria; phylum Pseudomonadota; class Gammaproteobacteria; order Burkholderiales; family Burkholderiaceae_B; genus Achromobacter; species Achromobacter spanius_D. The sequence goes on along the minus strand of NZ_CP023270.1, from coordinate 1,514,724 downwards.
CTGGTTTGATCCGGACGGTCAGTTCCTGCACGACCGGATTCTGGGTACGCGCCTGCGCAACGCGCCGCAGGCCAAGAAGGCGCGCTGACCGGCATGCGGGGCGGCGCGCGGCCGGCATCGCCGTTTGATGCTGGCCAGGCCGCCGGATATTTCGCGCGCCTGTTCAGAAAGATGACAGCCGCACGCCCGGACAATGAGGCCCCATTTAATTTACGGCTTCATTCTCACCATGCGCGCATTCATTTCCCGCCTGTCGCTGGCCCTCGCCAGCGCGCTGTTGTTCCTGCACGCAGGCGCGTCCGCCCAGAACGCATCGGCCCAGCAGGAGATCGAATCCGCCTCCAAGGCCGCGTTCGCCGCCGCCCGGCAAGGTCCGACCGACGTGACGCTGGGCGACCAGGCAACCCTGAAGCTGCCCCAGAATATGTTTTTTGTGCCGCGCCCGCAGGCCGAGCGGTTGATGCAGGCTTACGGCAACGGCAAGGATCCCTCGCTCCTGGGCGTCGTGATGCCCAAGAGCGACGACGAAGACTGGGTCGTCACCGTCAATTTCGACAAGGCCGGCTACATCAAGGACGATGACGCCCGCAACTGGAACGTCAGCGAATTGCTGGACAGCCTGCGCGAAGGCACCGAGGCATCCAACGAGGAACGCAAGAAACGCGGCTTTCCCGAGCTGACGGTGGGCGGCTGGGTGGAGGCGCCCAAGTACGACAGCAACACGCAGCGCCTGGTCTGGTCGGTGGCCGCCAAGCACAAGGGCGCGGCCGCGGAGGAAGACGCCACCGTCAACTACAACACCTACGCGCTGGGCCGCGACGGCTACATCACCCTGGACCTGATCACCGAGAAGAACAAGGTACCCACGGACAAGGCCGCCGTGTTGGCGCTGCTGGACAACCTGCACTACGTGGAAGGCAAGCGCTACGCCGATTTCGACGCCTCGAGCGACAAGGTCGCCGAGTATGGCCTGGCGGCCCTGGTGGCGGGCGTCGCGGCCAAGAAGCTCGGTCTGTTCGCGGTGATCGCGGCTTTCCTGGCCAAGTTCGCCAAAGTCGGCATCCTGGCCGCTGCGGCGCTGGGCGGCGGGCTGTGGAAGCGCCTGAAGGGCAGGAAGGCCACCGGGCAGTCCTGATCCGCTGGATCGGCGGTGCGAGCGCCTCCCTGGCCGCGCGTACCGTCACAACCGCGTCATGGATTCGTCACGCGCGCGTCATCGGTAGGTGGTCTCATTCTCAAGCATGACCACAGCTCACAGGGAAGCGACCGTGAACGAAATCCAACCGACGCACTGGCGCGCCCTGTGGATTTCCGATATTCACCTGGGCACTGCCGGGTGCAAAGCGGAATTCCTGCTTGATTTCCTGGATCACAACGACTCGGACACCCTGTACCTGGTCGGGGACATCGTGGACGGCTGGCAGCTGCGCAAGCACTGGCATTGGCCCCGGGCGCACAACGACATCATCCAGCGCATCCTGCGCAAGGCACGCAACGGCACCCGCGTGGTGTTCATCCCGGGCAACCATGACGAATTTGCCCGCGAGTTCGCCGGTTTCGCCTTTGGCGACATCGAGGTCCTGGACGAGGACGTGCACGTCACCGCCAAGGGGCTGCGCCTGCTCGTGCTGCACGGGGACCAGTTCGACGGCGTCATCCAGCACAGCCGCTGGCTGGCGCACCTGGGCGACGGCCTCTACCAGTTTGCGCTGTGGGTCAACCACCATTTCAACCGCCTGCGCCACCGGCTGGGCATGCATTACTGGTCACTGTCCCAGTATCTGAAGCACAAGGTCAAGAACGCGGTGTCGTTCATCACCGACTTCGAGGAGGCGCTGGCCGGCGAAGCCCGGCGGCGCGGCCTGGATGGCGTGGTCTGCGGCCACATTCACAAGCCCGAGCTGCGCGACGTGGGCGGCATCCTGTACTGCAACGACGGCGACTGGGTCGAAAGCCTCTCGGCGCTCGCGGAGACGCACGACGGCCAGCTTCAGCTTCTGGACTGGGCGGTGCTGCAGGCCGAACGCCAGCGCGATCCGGCCAACCGCCCGCCCCGGTCCCTGACGCTGCCCGCCCTGCCGTCGGCGCTGCGCCGTCAAGGCAAGCACCCGTGATAACCCGTATGCGTCCCCGTTACGCAACGGGGATATTGCAGTTCACGTCCCTCTAGGTCATGCTTGCACCTGAGTAACGGGCGATATGACCCGTTCACGCCGCAACATGCTTACAACATAGGGCCATGAACGACCAATATCAGGCGCTCTACCAATCATTCCGCTGGCTGGTGCCCACCCAGTTCAACATCGCGGAAGCGTGCTGCCACCGCTGGGCATCCAGCAGTCCGGATGCGCGGCGTATTGCCATCTACTACGAAGATGAATCCGGCAACCGCGAGGTCTGGACCTTCGCCCGTCTGGCGGAAGCCGCCAATCAACTGGCCAACGGCCTGGTGAAAATGGGCGTGGGCAAAGGCGACCGGGTCGGTGTGGTTTTGGGGCAACGCCCTGAAACCGTGGTTGCCCACATGGCCATCTACAGCGTGGGCGCGGTGGTCCTGCCCCTGTCGGCGCTCTTCGGGCCCGAGGCGCTGCAAAGCCGCCTTTGCGATGCCGAAGCCCGCGTCGCCATCGTCGACCACGCCTCCAGCGCCAATCTGCTGGCCGTCACCGAACACTGTCCTGCCCTGCAGCAGGTCATCGGCATCGGCTTCGCTGACGAACGCGTGCTGCCGTGGCGCAGCCTGCTGGCCCGCCAGCCCAACGAATTCAAGGCCGTGCCGACCCGCTCGTCGGATCCGGCCATTCTGCTCTACACCTCCGGCACCACCGGCGCCCCCAAGGGCGCGCTGCTGCCCCACAGCGTGCTGATCGGCAACCTGCCGGGCTTCGTGGCCTCGCAGGACTGGTTTCCCAAGCCCGCCGACGTGTTCTGGTCACCCGCGGACTGGGCCTGGACCGGCGGCATGATGGACGCCCTGCTGCCCACGCTGTACTTCGGTCACCCCATCGTCGGCACGCGCGGGCGCTTCTCCGTGGAACGCGCCTTCGAGCTGCTGGAACGCTATCAGGTCACCAATACGTTCCTGTTCCCCACCGCGCTGAAGATGATGATGAAGGCGGTGCCGGAACCCCGCCAGCGCTACCAGCTTGCCCTGCGTTCCATCATGAGCGCGGGCGAAAGCGTGGGCGAGACGGTATTCGACTGGTGCCAGACGGCGCTGGGTGTGACGCCCAACGAAATGTTCGGCCAGACCGAAATGAATTATGTGGTGGGCAACAGCAACAAGCGCTGGCCGGCCAAGCCCGGTTCCATGGGCCGCCCGTATCCCGGCCACAACGTGGCGGTGCTGGACGACGACGGCGCGCCTGTCGCGCCGGGCGCCACAGGCGAGATCGCGGTCAACCGGCTGGACATCCACGGCTTCCCCGACCCCGTGATGTTCCTGGGCTACTGGCGCAACGAGGCCGCCACGCTGGCCAAGTTCAAGGGCGACTGGTGCCTGACCGGCGACCTTGCCACGGTCGATGAGGACGGTTACCTCTGGTATGCCGGCCGCGCCGATGACGTGTTCAAGTCGGCCGGCTACCGGATCGGCCCCGGAGAAATCGAAAGCTGCCTGGTCGGCCACCCGGCCGTGGCCAATGCCGCGGTGGTGCCCAAGCCGGACGCCGAGCGCGGCGCGGTGGTCAAGGCCTTCGTGGTGCTAACGCCGGAATTTGCCCACCGGGACCGCAGCGACATCACCGAAAACCTGCAGGAACACGTGCGCGAGCGCCTGGCGCCGTACGAATACCCAAAGGAAATCGAATACGTGGACGAACTGCCCATGACCACCACGGGCAAGATCCAGCGGCGCATCCTGCGGCTGCGCGAAGAAGAACGCGCGCAGGCCAGCGCGCCCCAGACCGACGTTGGCGCGCCCGTTGCCGCCCCGGCGCCGACAACGGAGACATAGCATGGCCATCTACCAGCTCAATGACCTGATTCCCCGCATCGACCCGCAGGCCTACGTGGCGGACAGCGCCGACATCATCGGCAACGTCACGCTGGAGGCCGGCGTCAGCATCTGGTCGCACGTATCGATCCGCGGCGACAACGACGCCATCCTGATCCGCGAAGGCACCAACATCCAGGAATCCAGCGTCCTGCACGTGGACTCGGGCTGTCCCATGACCATCGGCCCGAACGTCACCGTCGGCCACCAGGCCATGCTGCATGGCTGTACCATCCACGAAGGCGCCCTGGTCGGCATGCAGGCCATTGTCCTGAACAACGCCGTCATCGGCCGCAACTGCCTGATCGGCGCCGGGGCCATCATCCCCGAGGACCGCATCATTCCGGACAATTCGCTGGTCATCGGCATCGGCAAGATCGTGCGGGAGCTGTCCGCCGAGGAAATCGCCAACCTGCACAAGAACACCGCCCATTACGTGGCGCGCGGCCAACAGTACAAGACGGCCTTGAAGCGTCTGGGCTGACGGCCTGGGCGCCTTCCTGGCGCCCCGGCAACGGCCGCAACCCCTCTGCCAGCAGGGGGAATACCCCCCTGCGATCGGCTAACATTCCGCTATGACCGATCAGCTCAAAAAATACCTTACCGAAGACCGCAGCGTCCGCGTCCAAGCGGTGCGCCTGTCTGACACCTGGAAGGCCGTGCAGGCCAACCACGACTACCCGCCCGCCATCACCAACCTGCTCGGTGAACTGGTGGCGGCATCCACGCTGCTCGCCGCCAACATCAAGTTCGATGGTTCGCTGGTGCTCCAGATCCAGGGAGACGGCCCCATCGCCCTGCTGGTGGTGGACTGCCGCTCGGATCTCAGCCTGCGCGCCACCGTCAAGATGCGCGAAGGCCACGAGGTGCCCACCACCGGCGACATGCAAAGCCTGTTGAATCCCGGCGGCAATGGGCGCTTCATTGTCGTGCTGGACCCGCAGCGCAAGCTGCCCGGCCAGCAGGCCTATCAAGGCATCGTGCCGCTCGAAGGCAGTACCGTCGCCGAGGCCCTGCAGCACTACATGAAGGCCTCCGAGCAACTCGATACGCGCCTGTGGCTGTCCGCCAACGCCGACCACGCGGCGGGCATGCTGGTCCAGCGCCTGCCGCACCACGGCGGCGGAGAAACGGACCTCGCCCTGACCGAGCAGGTCGCTGCCGAGACCTGGGAACGCATCAACGCCCTGGCCGGCACGCTCAAGCGCGACGAAATCCTGGCCACCGACATCGACACGCTGATTCACCGCCTGTTCTGGGAAGAAACGCTCATCGCCTTCGACCCGCAGTCCGTGAGCTGGCACTGTCCGTGCACGCGCGAGCGCGTGGCCAACATGCTGCGCTCGCTGGGCGAAGCCGAAGTCAACAGCATCCTGGAAGAGCGCGGGCAGGTCGACGTGGCCTGCGATTTCTGCGGCAAGCCCTACAAGTTCGATACGGTCGACTGCGCGGCGCTGTTCTCGGCGAACCAGACGCCCTCCGGAGAAGAACCTCCCACCGTGCATTGATGCGTCCCGGCGGCAAGCCCGCCGGAATGGTTTTGTCACGCCGGATTGTCCTCATCGACAGGCGGTCATGAGCGCGCCACACTGAGCAGCCATGACCGCCTTTATTTTTCCTTACGACTTACGCTGCACCCGCACGCAGCACGGGGCCGCTGCCATCGAGTTCGCCGTGGCCGGCGCCATCGTGCTGCTGCTGGGCCTGCTCTGCGTCGACGCCGCGCGGTGGCACGGCGCGCGCCAGATGGCGCACCTGGCGCTGATGGAAGCGGCTCGCGCCGGCGCCACGAGCCACGGCGACCCGGCCCGCCTGCGCGCTGCCTTCCTGCAGGCACTGCTGCCGCTGCATTCAAACGCCAACGGCCCGGCCGGAGCCATGGAGCGGCGGGATGGCGCAATGACAGAACTGAAGACGTTGACGGGGGCTCCACCCTGGCGCATTGAGGTACTGCGGCCGGACGAGCAGTCGTTCCGCGAGCACGCACGCCCAGGCCTGAAGGTGGCTGCCGCGCCCGGATTGCGGGCCATCGACAACGGCTACCAGGATCTGCAACATGCCCGCCGCCCGCCGCGCCCGGGCGGCCAGGATATCTTCCAGGCCAACACGCTCAAGCTGCGGCTGACCTATCTGCACAAACCGCTGCTGCCGCCGTTGCGGGCCCTGCTGGTCATGTTGGGACGGCAGGATGGCAGCTACGCCGGCCACGCGCTGACCAAAGGCCTGCTGCCCATCGTGGTGGAGCTGGAACACGAAATGCACACGCATCCGGTGGACTGGGCGCGCAAGCATCCCTTTCCGGAAGGGGTGATGTATGGCGAGTGCCGGCAGTTGCGTTGCGGTCCCGAGTAGGCCGAGCCGCTACCCGGTCAAAAAAAACCGCCGGGCATCACTGCCGGGCGGTGGAATTGGAATTATTGGTGCCGGCTGTGCCGGCGGGTCTGGCGGGCGTTGCCGCCGCAGGCCGGGGGGTGGCCCCTGTCGAAGCAGGCCGGGTCGTGGGTGCGGCCGACGCAGGCCGGGCAGCCGGCGCGTTCGCGCGCGCGGGAGTGCCGGTGACGCCAGGCTTGGGCGGCGCTTCCGCGGAAAGCGAGGCGCCGGCGGGAGGCTGGGTATTCTGGGGCAGGATGTGCACGAACACTTCGCCATCGCGCATCATGCCCAGTTCCCCGCGCGCCCGTTCCTCGATGGCGCCCGATCCGCCTTCCAGATCCCGCACTTCGGCTTCCAGGGCGGCGTTGCGCGCGCGCAGGCCTTCATTGGTCTCGCGCTGCTCAGCCACCTGGCGTTGCAGATCCCAGACCTTGAACCAGCCGCCCTTACCCAGCCACAGCGGGTATTGGATCAGGCCTAGCAGCACGAACAGCACCAGGAACAACAGGCGCATACGCGGGAACCTCAACTGTCGTGGCGTGGATGCGGCCCGGGCAAAACGCCGGGGCCGCGCTTCTTATCAACGCAGGTTGTAGAAAGCTTCCAGGCCGGGGTACGACGCCACTTCAGCCAGCTCTTCTTCGATGCGCAGGAGCTGGTTGTACTTGGCCATGCGATCCGAGCGCGACAGCGAGCCGGTCTTGATCTGCATCGCGTTGGTCGCCACGGCGATGTCGGCGATGGTCGAGTCTTCGGTTTCGCCCGAACGGTGCGACACGACGGCGGTGTAACCGGCGCGCTTGGCCATTTCGATGGCGGCAAACGTTTCGGTCAGCGTGCCGATCTGGTTGATCTTGATGAGGATCGAGTTGGCGACGCCCTTCTGGATGCCTTCACGCAGGATCTTGGTGTTGGTGACGAACAGGTCGTCGCCCACCAGCTGAACCTTCTTGCCGAGCTGGTCGGTCAGGAGCTTCCAGCCTTCCCAGTCGTTTTCGGCCATGCCGTCTTCGATGGAGATGATCGGGTACTTGTCGCACCACGTGGCCAGGAGGTTCGTGAACTCTTGCGAGGACAGCGAGATGCCGCCTTCGCCGGCCAGCGTGTACTTGCCGTCGCGGTAGAACTCGGAGCTGGCGCAGTCCAGGCCCAGGGCGATCTGCGTGCCCGGCTCGTAGCCGGCTTCGGTGATGGCCTTCAGGATGAGCTGGATGGCGGCTTCGTGGCTGGGAACGTTGGGCGCGAAACCGCCCTCGTCGCCCACGGCGGTGGACATGCCCTGGCCGTGGATCAGCTTCTTGAGCATGTGGAAGACTTCAGCGCCCCAGCGCAGGGCTTCGCGGAAGCTGCCGGCGCCCACCGGCAGGATCATCAGTTCCTGCAGGTCGAGGGTGTTGTTGGCGTGCGCGCCGCCGTTGATGACGTTCATCATCGGGACGGGCATGCTCATGGGGCCGCTGCCGCCAAAGTAGCGATACAGGGACAGGCCCGATTCGTCGGCGGCGGCGCGGGCCACGGCCATGCTGGCTGCCAGGATGGCGTTGGCGCCCAGGCGTTCCTTGGACTCGGTGCCGTCCAGTTCGATCAGGGTGCGATCGACGAACGTCTGTTCCTGGGCGTCCAGGCCCATCAGGGCTTCGGAGATTTCGGTATTGAGGTTTTCAACGGCGCGCAGCACGCCCTTGCCCAGATAACGGCCCTTGTCGCCGTCGCGCAGCTCAATGGCTTCGCGGGCGCCGGTGGATGCGCCCGACGGCACGGCCGCACGGCCCATGGCGCCGGATTCCAGCAGCACATCGCATTCCACGGTGGGGTTGCCGCGCGAATCCAGAATCTCGCGGCCGATGATGTCGACGATTGCACTCATGACTTTACATTCCCTGAACGATAAACATATTCATGACGGCCGCGCCTTCGCGGGCATTGCGGGCACGGCGGTACTGCCAGGAGTCGTAGAACGCCTGCGCCGCGGCCATGGACGGAAATTCCATGACCACGGTGCGGCCGGGTTCACGTCCCTCAAGGTGCTTGGATTCGCCGCCGCGCACCAGGATCTTGGCATCGTACGCGCGCATGGCGAGCGTGGACAGACGCTTGTAGTCCTCGTACTGCGCGGGCTTGGTCACTTTGACGTCGGCGATGAGATAAGCACTCATGGGGTTCCTTCAGAGCAGTTGCGTTGATGGGGGCTGACGCCGGATACGGCGCCGCCGCCAGTGTCGCGCAAGGCGCACGGGCGACGCATATCCGATGCTAATCGGTTGTATCCGAAAGAAGCGCCGCCGTATAGGGCGGCGCTGGGGAATCGGCCCGCGGCCCCGAGGATCCGCTTACGGAACTCAGGACCGCGGACGCGCATCAGGCCTCCTGGCCGCGGCGAGCCTTCTGCTCGATGGCGGCGCGGATATAGCTGGAGAACAGCGGATGGCCGTCGCGCGGGGTGGACGTGAACTCCGGGTGGAACTGGACGCCGACGAACCACGGGTGGTTGGGCAGTTCCATCATTTCGGGCAGGTTCTCGGTCGGCGTGCGGGCGCTGATCACCATGCCGGATTCTTCCAGGCGCGGCACGTAGACGTTGTTGACCTCGTAGCGATGGCGGTGACGTTCGTTCACTTCGTCGCCGTAGATGGTCTGCGCGCGGGTGCCGGCCTTGATCGGCACGCGTTGCGCGCCCTTGCGCATGGTGCCGCCCAGGTCGGACGAGTTGTCGCGCTTTTCGACCTTGCCTTCGCGGTCCATCCACTCGGTGATGAGTGCAACCACCGGGTGCGGTGCGGACGGATCGAATTCCGTGCTGTTGGCGCCGCCCAGACCGGCGACGTGACGGGCGAATTCGATGACCGCCAGCTGCATGCCCAGGCAGATGCCCAGGTACGGCACGCCGTTTTCACGGGCGTAGCGAATGGCGGCGATCTTGCCCTCGGTGCCGCGCTTGCCGAAGCCGCCCGGAACCAGGATGGCGTCCAGGTGCTTCAACTGGTCGGTGCCGCGGGTTTCGATGTCTTCCGAGTCGATGTACTCGATGTTGATCTTCGAGCGCGTGTGGATGCCGGCGTGCACCAGGGCTTCCGTCAGCGACTTGTACGACTCGGTCAGGTCGACGTACTTGCCGACCATGCCGATGGTGAGCTGGTGCTCGGGATGTTCCAGCGCCTCGACCAGGTTGTCCCACATGGACAGGTCGGCCGGCGGCGGGGTCAGGCCCAGGGCTTCGCAGACGATGTTGTCCACGCCTTGCTTGTGCAGCATGGCGGGGATCTTGTAGATGGAGTCGGCGTCCCAGACGGAAATGACCGCGTCCAGGGGCACGTTCGAGAACATCGAGATCTTGGCGCGCTCGTCGTCCGGAATGCGACGGTCGGCGCGGCACAGCAGCGCGTTCGGGTAGATGCCGATTTCGCGCAGCTTCTGCACCGAGTGCTGCGTGGGTTTGGTCTTCAGTTCGCCGGCGGAGGCGATGAAGGGCACGAGCGTCAGGTGCACGAAGGCCGCGTTGTTGCGGCCCATGCGCAGGCTCATCTGGCGGGCGGCCTCGAGGAACGGCAGCGACTCGATGTCGCCGACCGTGCCGCCGATTTCGACGATGGCAACGTCGGTGTTGCCATTCCAGCCGGCTTCGGCGCCACGAGCGATGAAGTCCTGGATTTCGTTCGTGATGTGCGGAATGACCTGGACAGTCTTGCCCAGGTAGTCGCCACGGCGCTCCTTGCGCAGCACGGATTCGTAGATCTGGCCGGTGGTGAAGTTGTTCACCTTGTGCATGCGAGCGGAAATGAAGCGCTCGTAGTGGCCCAGATCCAGGTCGGTTTCGGCGCCGTCTTCAGTGACGAACACTTCACCGTGCTGGAAGGGGCTCATCGTGCCCGGATCGACGTTGATGTAGGGGTCGAGCTTCAGCATGGTGACCTGCAAACCACGCGACTCGAGGATGGCAGCAAGCGACGCAGCGGCGATGCCCTTGCCCAGGGAAGACACCACACCGCCGGTGACAAATACGTATTTGGTCATCGTAATGAGCACCCGGGACGAGCGGGCGCGTGCGGGAAATTTGGATTATAGCCGGGCGGCGCGACTTGTTTGGGTTTTCCCCTAGCGCCGTGCGGGTAACAATTGGCTGCACTCGGCAAGGACCTTGCACGAGTCGCGCGGGGCGGCCGTGCTATGGTCGCTCCCTATTTTTGAACCGCTGCCCTCGCGGCCGCGCCCCTCCGTCCTTTGCCCCTGCGCCGATGACCGACTCTTCCCGCCCTGCCTATTCCCTTGCCTGGCGCATCGCCGTCGCCGCCGTCCTGCTTCGGCTGGCGTATACCGCGCTGGTGCAGGCCTACACGTTGATGACGCCGTTGCCTTACGGGGATCAGATCCGCGCAAGCTACATGCAGCCGCCGGTGCTGGCCCCGCTGCTGGCCACCCTGGTGTCGACCCTGCTGGTCGTGGGCCTGACCGCCTGGTGCGCAACGCGCCAGTGGCTCGCCCGGCATGATGCCGCGACCGTGAATCAGCCCGGCAGGATGCTGGCGACGTTCCTGGCCCTGCAGGCGCTTTACACGCTGTGCCTGTCCAGCGGCGTAGGCATTGCGCAGAACGTGCTCATGATCGGCACGCTCAAGGGCGGCTCCTGGCTCGAGGAAGCGTTCGGTCTGGGCATCGTGGGCCGGTCCATCGCCATCAACCTGATGATCCGCGCCGTCACGATCGTGCTGGAGGTCGTCGGCATCTGGGTGGCGCTACGCATTGCCGCGTGGACGGCGGGCCCCGCCAGCCCCGGCGCCGACATGACGCTGACGCGGCGGCATGTGGCATGGATCTGCGGTCTGACCGTCCTGATCTGGCAGACCAGCGTCTCCATCATGCTCGGCGGCTTTTTGCAGATGCAGACGCTGGAAGCGGGATGGGCCGAGTACGCGCTGGGCTATTGGGTGTTGCCCATCGTGCTGCTGGCGCTGGTCGTAATCGTGTGCCTGAAGGTGCTGCCCCGCCCGTTTGAACGTCCCGGCATCGGCCTCGCCGTCGCGCTGGGCAGCCTTGCGTTCTGGTTCGCCCAGGTGCTGGGCCTCGGCCTGGGGTTCGTCGTCCTCAAGTCCATGACCTGGGACCAGCTCGCATGGGCCGCCCAATCGCCGGCGGCCGCCGCCCTGGTGCTGCTGGCCTACGGCGCGTTGCTGTCGCTGGGTTGCCTCGTGGCCGCGCGCATGCTCCACCGCAATCAAGGCGAGTCCGCACGATAGACCCAGCGGCGCGCCATGAAAAAAAGGCCACGGCGTCATGCGCCGTGGCCTTTTGCATTGCGCCGGCGCCGCCGGCAATGAGGCTATGTCAGATCGCCGCGCAACGCAGCGTCAGCCACGCCAGCGCTTCGCCCTCGACCAGCGGCGACAGGCGCTCGAACACCGTCTTGTGATAGTCGTTCAGCCAGTCGATCTCGTCTTCGCGCATCAGCGAAGGCTCGATGCAACGCGTGTCGATCGGGCACATCGTCAGCGTTTCGAAGCACAGGAATTCACCCAGCTCCGAGGTCAGCCAGCTGCGGTTGGCGACCAGGTTCTCGATGCGCACGCCCCAGCGGCCCGGACGGTAGATGCCCGGCTCGTTGGACGTGATCATGCCCGGTTCCATGGCCGTGTGCGGGCCCGGCATCGCGCGGTACGAGATGACCTGCGGGCCTTCGTGCACGTTCAGGAAATAGCCCACGCCGTGGCCCGTGCCGTGGCCGTATTCCGCGCCGCCTTCCCAGATGGGCGCGCGCGCGATGGCGTCCAGCATCGGCGACGGCGTGCCGCGCGGGAACGACGCGCGCGAAAGCGCGATCATGCCCTTGAGCACCAGCGTGAAATCGACTTTCTGGTCCGCGCTGGGCGTGCCCACCGCCACCACGCGCGTGATGTCGGTGGTGCCGCCCCGGTACTGGCCGCCCGAGTCGATGAGCAGCAGGCCGTCGCCTTCGATCGTGGCGTGCGATTCGGGCGTGGCGCGGTAATGCGGCATCGCGCCGTTGGCGTTGAAGCCCGCAATGGTGGCGAAGCTGGGGCAGACGTAGGCGGGACGGCGCGCGCGGGCGGCCGTGATCTGCTCGTCGATGGTCAGCTCGGTGATGGTTTCCTTGCCCAGCGCGCCTTCGAACCAGGAGAAGAACTCGCACAGCGCGGCGCCGTCCTGCGCCATTGCCTGGCGCACGTTGGCAAGCTCGGCGTCGGTCTTGCGCGACTTGAGCAGCGTTGACGGGTTGATGGCTTCCACGCGCGGCACCGCGGGGTCCATGGCATGGAACACGCCGCAGGTGACGCGGGCCGGATCGATCAGCAGCTTCTGGTCCTGTTCCAGCGAGGCCAGCGCGTCCGCCGCCTGGGCATAGTCCGCCACTTCGACGCCGTCGGCGGCCAGGATGGCGCGCAGGCCGTCGTCGATCTTGCCGTCGGCAACGAAGAGCGTGGCGTGGTCCAGGCCCAGCAGCGCGTGGGCGACGAAGACCGGGTTGTAATCCACGTCCGCGCCGCGCAGGTTGAACAACCAGGCGATGTCGTCGAGCGTCGAAATGAAATGCACATCGGCGCCGTGCTTGCGCATGGCGTCGCGCACCTGCGTCAGCTTGTCCGCGCGGGTCACGCAGGCTTCGGGGGCCACGTGTTCGTAGATTTTGGCGTCCGGCAGGCCCGCGCGATCGGTCCAGACCTCGTCCAGCAGGTCTTCGCGGATTTCCAGCACGGCGCCGGACGTGGCCGCGGCGGCGGACAAGGCGCGGAAGGCGCCCAGGCCCAGCACCTGGCCATCGACCCCGATGACGTCGCCCGCGCCGGTGTTGGCGGCCAGCCAGTCGACGTGCCCCGGCGTCGACGCCAGCGCGATTTTCATCAACTGCACGCCGGTGCCGGCAAGCTGCGCTTCGGCCTGCACCCAGTAGCGGCTATCCACCCACAGGCCGGCGAAGTCCGCCGTGACCACCAGCGTGCCCACCGAGCCCGTGAAGCCCGACAGCCAGCGCCGTCCCTGCCAGCGGGACGGCAGGTATTCGGACAGGTGCGGGTCCGAGGAAGGAACGACATAGGCGGTCAGACCGCGGCGGCTCATGGCCTGCCGCAATTGGGCAATACGGGCGTCGGTGCTAGACATGGGAGATCGGATCCTTAGCGCAACATGAAAGACATGGCGCCCAGGCTGTTCAGCGTACGGATGGCGGACTGCATGCTATCCGTGGTGAATCGCAAGGTGACGCCGTCCACGCGTTCGAGCGTGGGCCACATGCAGAACAGGTCGGCCAGCGCCGCGCTCTGCGTCTGCAACCGGCATTCTATAGGCGCGGGAATGACGAAAGGAACGGCTTTCTTGTCCCCGCCGCGCTTGAAATTGCGCACGGCGGTTTCGGCGGCCGCCGCAATCGCGCGGCGCGACGCGGCGGGCGACAGCGTGATGCCGCTGCCCTGCCCGTGCGCGACCTTGGTCTGCACCCACTCGGCGCCGGGGAAGGTGTTGCGGGTTTCCTCGATGAACACGTCGTCGCCGGTGCCCAGGATGACGGGCACGCCCAATTCGCCCGCCAGCGCGCCGTACAGGCCCGCTTCGCCCAGTTCCATGCCGTTGATGACGACGCGCGCGAACGCGAAGCTGTTGATGGTGTGGGCCAGAATGCCGCGTCCTTGCGAGCGCGAGTGGTAGCCGATCATGAAGACGGCGTCGCACGCCTCTTCCAGCCCGCCCATCATGCCCAGGTAACGCGGCTTGCCCAGCACCAGGCGGGCGCGCTCGTCCAGGCCGTCGGGCAGCAGGTTGCGAAAGCCGCCGTGCGAATCGTTGACCAGAATCTCTTCGGCGCCGCCCGCGATGGCGCCCTGCACGGCCGCGTTGGCCTCGGCCGTCATCCAGGCTCGGGCGCGCTCGTATTCGCCGTTGCCGGCACGGACCTGCTCGGGGTGAAAGACGCCGGCGACGCCTTCGATATCGGTGGAAATCAGGATCTTCATGAGTGGGCCTTGGAAATATTCAGAATTCGGTATCGGACAGCCACTGGCGCCAGTCGGGCGCGGCGTGGCGGATGGAATCGCGGTGGTGGCTGTCGCGGCCCGTCACGCTCTCGGCGTGCCACAGCGCGGCAATGATGGCCTGTTCGCAGACTTCCGCGGCGGCTTCGAACAGCGGATCGATGCGGGCCTCGTGCAGCATCGCGATCGCGGGCATGGGTGATTCGGGCAACTGCGGAATCGTGTAGGCCGTGGAAAACGCCAGCGCAATATCGCCGCTGCCGTGGCCAAACACCGAGCCGGTGCGCGCCAGCCCCGCGCCGGCGCGCAGCGACAGGCGGCGCAACTGGCGCGAATCGAGCGGCGCGTCGGTGGCCACCAGCAGGATGATCGAGCCTTTCTCCGGTGCGATCACGGCGTTCTCGCCCTGCTGCGCAAGCCCTTGGTCGAGCTGGCTTGCCAGCCGGCGGCCGAACGGCCTGCCCGCCACCGTCAGGTTGGGCAGGCGGCCGAAGTTCGACAGCACCAGCGCGCCCACGGTGTACTGCGGTCCGTCCTTGATCTGCGCGACGCGCGAGGCCGAGCCGATGCCGCCCTTGAACGAGAAGCTGGACATGCCCCGGCCGGCGCCCACGGCGCCCTGCGCGAACTGCTTGCCCGAGGCGGCCAGCGCCTCGCCGTAATGCGCTTCCTGCACCGCCATCGCCTGGATGTCGTTCAGGTAGCCGTCGTTGCACTCGAAGACCAGCGGGTTCACGGTGGCCATGCCACGGCCGATGCCGGGGTTGGCCGCGACCGCCGCGCGGATCTGCGCATTGGCCACGGTGCCCACGCCGAACGTGTTGGTCAGTCCGATCGGCGTTTCCAGCACGCCCAGTTCCTGCACCTGGACCAGCCCCGTGCTCTTGCCGAAGCCGTTCAGCACGGTGGCCGCGGCCGGCGTCTTGTCCAGAAAGGCATCGCCGCCATGCGTGCGCACGACGGTCACGCCGGTCTGCAGCGGGCCTTCGGCCAGCGTGCAATGGCCGACGGTGACGTCGCCCACGTCGCAGATCGAGTCCAGCGGCCCCGGCGGCAGTACGCCGATGCGGGGGATGTCCAGCGCTTGTTTGTCCATGTTCGTCTACGTGTCGCCACGCTCCAGAATGCAAAACGCCGCCACCCTGGGTCCGGGACACGCGCTGGCAAGCGCGTGGCGGACGGAGGCGGCGGCGGAAAATTCGCCCTCCACGCCGGCCCTCGCAAGAAGGCCCGGCGGCAGGTTTACTTGCGGTCGATCTTGGGATCGAGCGCGTCGCGCAGGCCGTCGCCCAGCAGGTTGAACGCCAGCACCGTCAGGAAGATCGCCAGCGCCGGGAAGATCGCGACGTGCGGTGCGATGACCATGTCGGCGCGCGCTTCGTTCAGCATCGCGCCCCACTCCGGCGTGGGAGGCGAAGCGCCCATGCCCAGGAACGACAGGCTGGCGGCGGTGATGATCGAGGTGCCGATCCGCATCGTGCCGTACACCACGATCGGCGAGATCGTGCCGGGCAGGATGTGGCGCATGATGATCGTCCAGTCGGACGCGCCCACGCTCTTGACGGCTTCGACGTACGTCATCTGCTTGATCGACAGCGTGTTGCCGCGCACCAGGCGGGCAAACGCGGGCACGCTGAACACGGCCACGGCCACGATCACGTTGACCATGCTGGAACCCAGGATGGCAACCACGCCAATGGCCAGCAGCATGCCGGGGAACGCCAGCAGCACGTCGGAGATGCGCATCGTGATGCGTTCCCACCAGCCTTCGTAGTAGCCGGCCATCAGACCCATGAAGGTGCCGACGATGGCGCCCATGGCGACCGACAGGAAGCCCGCGGCCAGCGAGATGCGCGCGCCCATGACGATGCGGCTGAAGATGTCGCGGCCCAGCGAATCCACGCCCAGCCAGTGCGTCAGCGACGGGCTGGCGTTCAGCGCGTCATAGTCGAAGAAGTTCTCCGGGTCGAACGGCACGATCCACGGCGCGAAGGCCGCGACGATGACCAGCAGCAGGACGAAGAGGCCGGCGCCGACGGCAAGCTTCTGCTTCTTGAACTTGCGCCAGAACTCGGTGGCGGGCGTGCGCACGTCGTTCTTGGGGACGGCGGCGATGGTCGCGGCGGGTGTCGTATTGCTCATGGCCGCCTCACTTGTAACGGATGCTGGGATTGATGACGCCATAGAGCACGTCGACAATCAGGTTGATCAGGATGAATTCCAGCGAGAACAGCAGCACGAGGCCCTGGATCACCGGATAGTCGCGCTGGGTCACGGCGTCCACCAGCAGGCGGCCAAGGCCGGGCCAGTTGAACACGGTCTCGACCACGATCGAGCCGCCCAGCAGGAAGCCGAACTGCAGGCCCATCATGGTCACGACGGGAATCAGCGCATTGCGCAGCGCGTGCTTGATGATCACGCGGCGCTCGGACAAGCCCTTGGCGCGGGCGGTGCGCACGAAGTCTTCCTGCACGACTTCGACGAACGAGGCCCGCGTGAAACGCGCCATCACGGCAGCCACCGCGGCGCCCAGCGTGATGGAGGGAAGAATGTAGTGTTGCCAGGTCGATGCACCCACGGTGGGGAGCCAGCCCAGGTTCACCGAGAAGATCTGCATCAGCATCATGCCCAGCGCGAACGCGGGGAACGAGATGCCGGACACCGCCAGCGTCATGCCGAGACGGTCGGGCCAGCGATTGCGCCATACGGCCGACACGATGCCGATGATCATGCCGAAGCCGACTGACCACACCATGCTCGCAAGGGTGAGCCACAAGGTGGGCATGAAACGGTCGGCGATTTCGGTCGAGACGGGGCGCTTGGTGCGCAGCGAGGTCCCGAGGTCGCCCTGCAGCATGTGGCTGAAGTAGCGCACGAACTGCTGCGGCAGAGGCAGATCCAGCCCAAGTTCCTTGCGCACGAGCTCGACGGTTTGCTGGTCGGCCTCGGGGCCAGCGGCCAGCCGTGCCGGGTCGCCCGGAAGCATGTGCACAAACAGGAACACGACCACCGCTACCAGCAGCAGCGTGGGGATCATGCCCAGAAGACGTTTGACGATGTAGGTCAGCATTGAAATTCCTGCAACATCGGCGGGGACACCGCGTCCCCGCCGTATGTGGCCTTACAAGGGCCCGAAGGCCCCGAGAGTTACTGCTTGGTTTACTGCTTCAGGTCGATGTCGCCGAACCAGAACGAGGTGTCCGGCTCAACGTACACGCCCGACAGGTTCTTCGACTTGACGTACAGGTTGTTCTGGGTCACCAGGAAGGCCCACGGGGCGTCCTTCCAGATGGTTTCCTGAACGTTCTTGTAGATCTCGGTCTTCTTCTCGCGGTCCGTCGTGGCCAGCGCTTGCTGGACGCCTTCGTCCACCGTCTTGTTCGAGTAGTACGACACGTTGTTCAGCACCGGCGGGAACGCGGCGGTGGTCAGCAGCGGACGCAGGCCCCAGTCGGCTTCACCGGTCGAGGACGACCAGCCGGCGTAGTACATGCGGACCTTGGCGTCTTCAGGCTTTTGCACCTGTTGGACGCGCTGCACGCGCTGGCCGGATTCCAGGACTTCCACGGAAACCTTGATGCCGACCTGGGCGAGCTGCTGCTGCAGGAACTGAACGACCTTCACCGAGGTGCCGTCGTTATAGGCGGACCACAGCGTGCTTTCGAAGCCGTTGGGGTAGCCGGCTTCGGCCAGCAGGGCCTTGGCCTTCTTGATGTCGTAGGGCCATGCGCCGATCTTGTGCGCGTAGTCCACGCCTTGCGGCACGACGCCGTCGATGACGGTGGCGTAGCCCGAGAACGCGACCTTGGCCAGGGCGTCCTTGTTGATGGCGTAGTTGATGGCTTCACGCACCTTGACGTTGTCGAACGGCTTTTGCTGCGTGTTCATCGACAGGTAGCGGGCCATGATCGAGTTCTTGTGATCGACCACGTCCAGCTTGTCGTTCTTCTTCAGCACGGCGGCCTGCTCGAACGGCACCGGGAAGGCGAAGTGCGCTTCACCCGTCTGCACCACGGCGGCGCGGGTGTTGTTGTCGGTCACGGTGCGGAAGGTCAGCGTGTCGACCTTCGGGTAGCCTTGCTTCCAGTAGCCGGCGAACTTCTTGACCTTCAGGTACTCGGCCGGCTTCCATTCGACGAATTCGAACGGGCCCGTGCCAACCGGGTGAAAGCCGATTTCCTTGCCGTACTTGGCCAGGGCGGCCGGCGAGATCATCATGGCGGCCGGGTGGGCCAGCGCGTTGATGAAGGCCGAGAACGGCTTCTTCAGCGTGATCTTGACGGTCATCGGATCGACGACTTCGGTCTTTTCGATGACGCTGAACTGGATGTAGCGCGACAGGCGGTTGTCCGGATTGGCCGGACGGTCGAAGTTGACCTTGACCGCTTCGGCGTTGAAGTCGGTGCCGTCATGGAACTTCACGCCGGGACGCAGCTTGAACGTGTAGACCAGGCCGTCTTCGCTGACCGTGTAATCGGTCGCCAGCACCTTCTGGACCTTCAAGTCCTTGTCGAATTCAAACAGGCCTTCGTAGTAGGCCTTGCCAGCCGCCTGGTTCAGCGTGCTGTTCGTGTTGTACGGGTCCAGCGTTTCCAGCGCGATGGAAACGGCAAACGTCACGTCCTTGGCGGCGTGAGCCATCGGCGCGGTGAGCACGCCGAAGGCCAGCGCGGCAGCGGCCATCAGCTTGGTGGGGCGCAGAACTTTCATCATTGCAACTCCTGGTTCCAAAAAAAGGTCAACTACTGAGTCAATACGCGCCGCCGACGGGATGGCGGGCTACAAAATGATCCGTACCGACCTGCACCAGCGGCTGCACCACCGGTTCGTCGTTCAGTTTGCGGATCGGGCTGGGGATTTCATCCGACAACAAGGTGCGCTTCAGGTGGCGGCGTGCCGGATCGGCGATCGGCACGGCGGACATCAGCTTCTTGGTGTAGGGGTGCTGCGGATTCTCGAAGATGGCGCGGCGCGGGCCGATCTCGACGATCTGGCCCAGGTACATCACCGCCACGCGGTGGCTGACGCGTTCGACCACGGCCATGTCATGCGAGATGAACAGGAACGAGATGCCCATGTCGCGCTGCAGGTCGATCAGCAGGTTCACGATCTGCGCCTGGATCGACACGTCCAGCGCCGACACGGATTCGTCCGCGATCACGACCTTCGGGTTCAGGGCCAGGGCGCGCGCGATGCAGATGCGCTGGCGCTGGCCGCCCGAGAATTCATGCGGGTAGCGCTGCGCCATTTCCGGCGGCAGGCCCACGCGCTCGAGCAGTTCGGCGACGCGGCGTTCGGCATCCTTGCCCTTGGCCACGCCGTGCACCAGCAGCGGCTCCATGATCGAGAAGCCCACGGTCACGCGCGGATCCAGCGATGCAAACGGATCCTGGAACACGAACTGGATGTCGCGGCGCAGGGATTGCAGCTCGTTGTTCTTCAGACGCACGATGTCGCGGCCGCCGAAGCGGATCTCGCCGCCCTGGCTTTCCACCAGGCGCAGCAGCGAGCGGCCCGTCGTGGACTTGCCGCAGCCGGACTCGCCGACCAGCGACAGCGTCTCGCCGGGGTACAGGTCGAAGCTGACCTTTTCCACGGCGTGCACACGGCGCTGCACGCGGCTCAGGATGCCGCCGCGCAGATCAAAACGCGTCACCAGGTTGCGCACACTCAGGATGGGCTCGCGCTTGGCGTTGGGCACTTCCTGCGTGCTGACGGCGCCGGGCTCGGCCACGGGTTGGGCCTTGCCTTCGACCTGCAGCAGCGGGAAGCGCGCGGGCAGGTCCGTGCCCTGCATGGCGCCCAGCTTCGGCACGGCCGACAGCAACGCCTTCGTGTAGCTGTGCTGGGGCGCGGCAAACACCTGGTCCGACGGGCCTTCCTCGACCTTGTCGCCACGGAACATGACCAGCACGCGATCGGCCACTTCGGCCACCACGCCCATGTCGTGGGTGATGAACACCACGCCCATGTGCATCTCTTCCTGAAGCTGACGGATCAGTTGCAGGATCTGTGCCTGGATGGTCACGTCCAGTGCGGTGGTCGGCTCGTCGGCGATCAGCAGCGCCGGCTTGCAGGCCAGCGCCATGGCGATCATTACGCGCTGGCGCATGCCGCCCGACAGTTGATGGGGGTAGCGGTCCAGCACCGACTTGGCTTCGGGAATGCGGACCTGTTCCAGCATGCGCAGCGCTTCGGCGCGCGCCGAGGCGCTGTCCATGCCCTGGTGTTCGCGGATCGATTCGGCGATCTGATCGCCGGCCGTGAACACCGGGTTCAAGGAGGTCATCGGCTCCTGGAAAATCATTGCCATGTCGGCGCCGCGCACGTCACGCATGACGCGCTGGCTGGAATTGGCCAGGTCGATCACGGAACCGTTACGGCGGCGCAGGGCCATGCGACCCTGAGCGATGCGGCCGCCGCCATGTTCCACCAGACGCATCAGCGCCAGCGACGTCACCGATTTGCCCGAACCCGATTCGCCCACGATGGCCAGGGTCTCGCCCCGGTCCACATGGAACGACAGGTTGCGCACGGCTTCGACCGTCCGCTCGGAACCCACGAAGCGCACCGTCAGGTCGTCGACCTGGACCACGCGGTTATCCGGCAGCGCCAGGCTGTTTGCGCGATCAACCATCTCTTCTCATTCCCAAAATAAACCTACTGATCCAAACCGCCGCCGCTCATCGGTAGATGGCGGTTACCGGCTTCTCGCCAACGCGGGCGTAACCCCGGTACATGCCTTCCGTGTTGAACGGCAAGGCCACATTGCCCTGGGCGTCGACGGCCACCAGGCCGCCCTTGCCGCCGATGGTGGGCAGTTTTTCCATCACGACGCGGTCCGCCGCTGCTTCCAGCGAGGCGCCGCAGTATTCCATCTGGGCCGCCACGTCGTACGCGGCAACCATGCGGATGAACATTTCGCCCGTGCCCGTGGTGGACACGGCGCAGGTCTTGTTGCTGGCATAGGTGCCGGCGCCGATCAGGGGCGCATCGCCCACGCGGCCGACCTGCTTGTTGGTGATGCCGCCGGTGGAGGTGGCGGCAGCCAGGTTGCCCTGCGCATCGACAGCCACGGCGCCCACGGTGCCGAACTTCTTGTCGGCGTCCAGCGGGTCGGCGGGCGCGGGCTGGCCGCGCGCGACCATGGCCTGGCCGTCGTGATCCAGCACGGCGGCGTCCGGCGTCTCGCGCTGCACGCGCAGCAGCTGCTCGCGGCGGGCTTCGGTCGAAAAGTACGACGGGTCGACGAGCTCCAGGCCTTCCTGGGTGGCGAACGCTTCCGCGCCCTCGCCCACGAAGAACACGTGCTTGCTGTTTTCCATGACCTTGCGCGCGGCAAAGATCGGGTTGCGCACGCGGTTCACGTTGGCGATGGCGCCCGAACGCAGCGTGGCGCCGTCCATGATGGCGGCATCCAGCTCATGGGTGCCGGCGCTGGTGAACACGGCGCCGTGGCCGGCGTTGAACAGCGGGCAATCCTCGAGCAGGCGCACGGCCTCGGTCACGGCGTCCAGGGCGCTGCCGCCCTTGGCCAGCACGGCTTGGCCGGCGGTCAGGATGGACTCCAGGGCCGCCAGGTATTCCTGTTCCTTCTCGGGAGACATGGCCGCGCGGGACATCGCGCCGGCGCCGCCGTGAATGGCAATCACGGGCTGAATCATCGTTTACCTACTCCATGTATGAGCCACGGCATGACGGACTGGGTCACCCCAGCGGCGGCCGCGACGGAATTTTTGGCCCGATAGGCCACCGCCGCGGACAGGGCTTCGATGAGCCCGAGCGCGGCGGTTTCGGAATTGGGAATGAGCTGGCGCGCCGAGAATGCGTACAGCACGACGGAGGCCGTGGGCGCCAGCGGCGACGTGGGCTTGTCCGTCAGCACCAGCACCGGCACGCCGGCCTGCTTGGCCGCGCCGGCCAGCGTCACGGTGTCGGCCAGATAGCGCGGAAAACCGATGGCGATCACCAGGTCTTTGCTGGTCATGCGCGACATCTGCCGCGCCGCGTGCGACACGCCGCCGGGACCGGCCAGCGATTCGACGGAATGCAGGTGCATGCACAGGCCGCGCTGCAGGAGACCCGCAAGAAACCCGCTGGCGCCGAAACCGATGATGAAGACGCGTTCGGCGGCCAGAATCGTGTCGACCGCCTTTTCACAGGCGTCCGAATCCAGGGCTTGCAGGTTGCGCTGCGCGTTGCGGATGTCTTCTTCGAGCGTCGCGGCGAAGATCTGGACAGCGCTGGCGGAATGCGCCAGCTCGGTGCGCAGCTTTTCGACGGGTTCCAGCGCGGCTTCGAAACCCCGGGCCAGTTCGGCGCGGAACTGCGGGTAGCCCGGCAGATCCAGGGCGCGCGCAAAGCGGTTGGCCGTGGCGACCGACACGCCCACCGCCGCGGCAAATTCGTCGATGGTCATGGTGGCGGCGCGGAACTGGTGCGCCAGCACGTACTCGGCCATCTTGTGCTGGGTCCGGCTCAGCGCGGGCTGGGCCCGGGCGATCCGATCAGCGATCGTAATGGCGGACTTGGTCATCGAACAGCGTGGTGGAATTCAGACGGCGGGTTTATGTAAATCTGTTTACACACAAATTTTAGTTAAGAAAATAGATTTTCATACTAAGGGTATACCCGTGAATAGATGTAACAGTCCGGCTCTAAAAATCGGGGCCGGGTTGCGTTACGCTAGTTGCCCTTACAGAATTGCCCCCTTTGTCCCGCTATCTGGAATGACCCGCATGACGCCCGCCTGGACCTGCAAGCCCCACGCCGACCTGACCCCCGCCGAGCTCTACGCCATCCTGCGGCTGCGCTCCGAGGTATTCGTGGTGGAACAGAACTGCGTGTTTCTGGACATGGACGGCAAGGACCTGCTGGGGCAGACCGAACACCTGATGGCATGGCAGGACGGTGAGCTGGTGGCCTATTGCCGCCTGCTGGAGCCGTCCCTGAACGACGGCCGCGCCATCATCGGCCGCGTGATCACCGCCCCCGCCGCCCGCGGCACTGGGCTGGGCCATGAACTGATGCGCCGCGCCAAGCAAGAAGTGCAGCGCTTGTGGCCGGATCAGCCGGTCTATCTGGGCGCGCAGGCGCGGCTCAAAGGCTATTACGGCGGCCACGGCTTTGTGCCGGTGACCGAGGAATACATGGAGGATGGCATCCCGCATGTGGGGATGCTGCTGCAAGAGACTGCGTGACCACGCGCTGCAAACCGACATAAAAAATGGCGCCCCTGGTTGGGGCGCCATTGCTTTGCTGCCGGCGGCGAACCGCCGGTGTTCGCGCGTTTACTGCACCGCCGACACGTCCAGCTTCGCCGCCGTCTTGGACTTGATCTCGTCCACCGTCACGCCGGGCGCCGTTTCCAGCAGCTTCAGGCCGTTTTCGGTGACTTCCATCACGCCCAGGTCGGTGATGATGAGGTCAACCACGCCCACGCCGGTCAGCGGCAGATTGCATTCGGGCAGCAGCTTGATGTCTTCGGAGCCGTCCTTCTTCTTGGCAACGTGTTCCATCAGCACGACCACGCGGCCAACGCCGGCCACCAGGTCCATTGCGCCGCCCATGCCCTTGACCATCTTGCCCGGGATCATCCAGTTGGCCAGGTCGCCCTTTTCCGAGACCTGCATCGCGCCCAGGATCGCCAGGTTGATCTTGCCGCCGCGGATCATCGCAAACGAATCGGCCGACGAGAAGATCGACGAGCCGGGCAGCGTCGTGACCGTCTGCTTGCCGGCATTGATGAGGTCAGCGTCGACCTGATCGTCGGTGGGGAACGGGCCGATGCCCAGCAGGCCGTTTTCGGATTGCAGCCACACTTCCACGCCCGCGGGGACGTGGTTGGCGACCAGCGTGGGCAGGCCGATGCCCAGGTTCACATAAAAGCCGTCTTGCAGCTCGCGCGCGGCGCGTGCCGCCATTTCATCGCGGGACCATGCCATGTCGTCTTCTCCTTAGGCCGGGCGAGTGGTGCGTTGTTCGATGCGCTTTTCGGGCGTGGCGTTCACCACGATCCGTTGCACATAGATGCCGGGCAGGTGGATCTGATCCGGGTCCAGGCTGCCGGTGTCGACGATCTGTTCGACTTCGACCACCGTGAACTTGCCGGCCATGGCGACGTTCGGATTGAAGTTGCGGGCCGTCTTGCGGAACACCAGGTTGCCGCTGCGGTCGGCGATGTGCGCCTTGACCAGCGACACGTCCGGCACCAGCGAACGTTCCATCACGTACTGATGGCCGTCGAACTCGCGGATTTCCTTGCCGTCGGCCACGATGGTGCCCACGCCGGTGCGGGTAAAGAACGCCGGGATGCCCGCGCCGCCAGCGCGCAGCTTTTCGGCCAGCGTGCCCTGCGGCGTGAATTCAAGCTCGAGTTCGCCAGACAGGTACTGCCGTTCGAATTCCTTGTTCTCGCCGACGTAGGACGCGATCATCTTGCGCACCTGACGCGTATTGAGCAGTTGGCCCAGGCCAAACCCGTCGACGCCCGCATTGTTGCTGATGCAGGTGAGATCCTTGACGCCCGAATCGCGCAGCGCGGCGATCAGTGCCTCGGGGATACCGCACAGGCCGAAACCGCCCACGGCGATCATCTGACCGTCCTTGACGATGCCTGCCAGCGCCTCCTGGGCGCTTGCATAAACCTTGTCCATCGCTCCAACTCCTAGTTAAGGTCTAAACAAAGTGAGCCCGTCCCGCCGCTACCCGGTTTGCCATAAGGCTACGCGGGTCCCGGAAAAATCGGGAATGCGGGACAGGCCCTGTCTTTCCTTGGGGCGCGGCTGTTGGCGCCAACAACACGGGCATCGCGGCGAGGCCCGATTTCCGTGAAGCGGCGGCGCCGAGGGTGGCGCGCCCTCATTGCTTTTCTGATTTTGCGCTAGATTTTACCGGCATGACCGGCCAAAGCACGCGCTATTTTGGCCGGTGCGCGGCCCGCGGCCGCGCGCGCTCACTGGGCCGGCGTGAACTGCGTGGCCATCTGCGCCAGGACTTCGGGCGGCCACGGCGCGGACGTATTGGCCACGTAATCCATCCATACCAGCACGTTGCGGCCACGCGCGTAGGGGCCGGCGTCGTCGCCGACCTTATCGAGCAACAGCTCGAATTCGGCGCTGGAGCGGCCGATGCGCGTCACCTTGTGGGTCACGCGGACCGTGGCCGGATACGTCAGCGGACGCAGGAAATCGCACGACGCGTGCGCCAGGATCGCGCCATCGTCGGCCGGCAGCTTGAAGCCCGCGTTATACAGAATCTGCATGCGGGCCTCTTCCATGAGGCGGAAATACAGCGTGTTGTTCAGATGGTTCAAGGCGTCTGAATCGCCCCAGCGCAAAGGCAATTCGAGCTGATGGGTGTCGCCCACCGAAAGCAGCCGCGCAGACAGGTTGTCCGGGTTCACCAATAACTCCTGAAGGCTAAAAGAAATGCGAAGGGGTACAGGACCCTCGCCTGCAATACAATCGCCGATAATACTTCCAGCCATATATGGAATACATACGGGGAGCTTTGCAATGTCTGAACGCGAGTCGATGGAATATGACGTGGTCGTGGTTGGCGGTGGTCCCGCCGGCCTGGCCACAGCAATCCGTCTGAAGCAGTTGGCCGCTGAGAAGAATCAGGAGATCGGCGTCTGCGTACTGGAGAAAGGCGCGGAACTTGGCGCGCACATCCTGTCCGGCGCCGTCATGGACCCGCTGGCGCTGACCGAGCTCATCCCCGACTGGAAAGAGAAAGGCGCGCCGCTGAACGTGCCGGTCACGCAGGACAAGTTCCTGTTCCTGTCCGAGACCGGCGCGCGCGCCACGCCAAACTGGCTGCTGCCGCCGTGCTTCCATAACGAAGGCAACTACATCGTCCGTCTGGGCGACGTCGTCAAGTGGATGGGCGAGCAGGCCGAAGCGCTGGGCGTGGACATCTTCCCCGGTTTTGCGGCCGTTGAAGTGCTGTACGACGAGAACGGCGCCGTGCGCGGCGTGGCCACCGGCGACATGGGCGTGGCCCGCGACGGCAGCCACACCGACCACTACCAGCCCGGCATGGAACTGCATGCCCGCTACACGGTGTTCAGCGAAGGCTCGCGCGGCCAATTGGGCCGTCAGCTCATCGAACGCTTCAAGCTGGACGACGGCCGCAACCCGCAGTCGTACGGCATCGGCATCAAGGAAATGTGGGAAGTCGATCCGGCCCAATCCAAGCCCGGCCTGGTGGTCCACACCGCCGGCTGGCCGCTGGACGCCGACACCTACGGCGGCTCGTTCCTCTATCACCTGGACAACAACCTGGTGGCCGTGGGCATGATCGTCGGCCTGGACTACGCCAATCCGTGGCTGTCGCCCTTCGACGAATTCCAGCGCTACAAGACGCATCCGGCCATTCGCGGCACGTTCGAAGGCGGCAAGCGCATTGCCTACGGCGCCCGCGCCATCACGGCCGGCGGCCTGCTGGCCCTGCCCAAGCTCACGTTCCCGGGCGGCGTGCTGGCTGGCTGCGAAGCCGGTTTCCTGAACGCCTCGCGCATCAAGGGCAGCCATGCCGCCATCAAGTCGGGCAAGCTGGCCGCCGAAGCGGCGTTCGACGCCATCGTTGCCGACCGCCGCCAGGACGAGCTGACCGCCTACCCCAAGGCCTTCGAAGCGTCGTGGCTGCACGAGGAACTGAACAAGGCGCGCAATTTCAAGCAGTGGTTCAAGAAGGGCCGCACGGTCGCCACGCTGATGACCGGCATCGAGCAACTGGTGCTCAAGGGCAAGATGCCCTGGACGCTGCGCCACAACAAGCCCGACCACGCCTGTCTGCAACCCGCGTCGCAGTGCGCGCGTATCGACTACCCCAAGCCCGACGGCAAGCTCACGTTCGACAAGCTCAGTTCGGTGTTCATCTCCAACACCAACCACGACGAGAACGAGCCGGTCCACCTGACGCTCAAGGATCCGTCCGTGCCGGTGAAGGTGAACCTGGCCAAGTATGGCGGCCCTGAATCGCGCTATTGCCCGGCCGGCGTGTACGAGTTCGTCAAGGACGACCACGGCGACGACCGCTTGCAGATCAACGCGCAGAACTGTGTGCACTGCAAGACCTGCGACATCAAGGACCCCACGCAGAACATCGTCTGGGTGGCGCCGCAAGGCGGCGAAGGGCCGGTCTACAGCGGCATGTGACACGACGGGCGCACCGCGCCTGCCTACCAGGCGCCCCGCGGGGCGCCTTTTTTCCGACTGCCTGGAGCGACACCATGAGCGAACGCGTACTTCTGATCGGCTGCGGCGACCTGGGCCTGCGCGCGGCGCAGCGCTTTCTGGCGCGCGGCGACGAGGTCCATGCGCTACGCCGCCACCCGCCCGCCGGCGATGCCAGCGGCATCCAGTGGCTGCAGGGCGACATCACGCGCCCGGACACGCTGGGCAGCCTGCCGCAAGGGGTGACGCGGCTCATCCACCTGCCCTCGCCCGGCGCGCGCGATCCGCAGGCGTACCGCGGCGTGTTTGTCGATGGCTTGGCCAACGTATTGAAGGCGCTGGACACGTCCAGCCTGAAGCGCATCGTGTTCGTGTCCTCCAGCGCGGTGTACGGCGAACATCACGGCGGCTGGGTGGACGAAGACACGCCGCCCGCGCCGCAGGGCTTTAACGGGCAGGTGCTGCTCGAGGCCGAGGCCGCGCTGGCCGCCCAGCCGGTTTCCGCGACGGCGCTGCGGCTGGCGGGCCTGTACGGGCCGGGCCGCATGCAGCTCATCGAACGATTGCGCAGCGGCGCGGCGGGCGCGCCCGTTCAGCCCGAGCATTGGGCCAATCGCATTCACATCGACGACGCGGCCGCCGCGGTGGTGCATCTGGCGTTGCTGCCCGAGGTCGCGCCCGTGTATGTCGGCTGCGACGACACGCCGCTGCCGCTGCATGTTTTGTATGCCGAACTCGCCGCCATGATCGGCGCCCCAGCGCCGCGCGAGGCGGCGGCGCCCGCCAACGTGGGCAGCAAGAAGCTCAGCAATGCGCGCCTGCGCGCGAGCGGCCTGACGCTGCAATGGCCCGATTCGCGGCAGGGCTACGCGGCGTTGCTGGCCGAAGGCGGCACGGCGCAGGCATAGTTCGACTCGCGCCGAATCGTTGCCTTCGGTGCTGGCGGATACTGGCGGCCTGGGCCGGCCCGGCGTGCTGGCCCAGTTTGATTTTCCAGAGGACAGCAACCCATGATTGCCGTGATATTCGAAGTCGAGCCCGCCCATGGCGACCCCGCGCCCTATCTGGAGATTGCCGCCGGCCTGATCGACGAGCTGCGCAAAATCGACGGCTTCATCTCCGTCGAACGCTTTCAAAGCCTGTCCACGCCCGGCAAACTGCTGTCGCTGTCATTCTGGCGCGACGAGGCCGCGGTGCTGCGCTGGCGCTCGCTGGAATCGCACCGCCGCGCGCAGGAGGCCGGGCGCGGCGGCGTCTTTCAAAACTACCGACTGCGCGTCGCGCAGGTGCTGCGCGACTACGGCATGCAGGAACGCGACGAGGCGCCCGCGGACAGCCGCGAACGTCACGGCTGACCCGGTGGCGATGGGGCGATCGCGTTCGCCCGGACCGCCTATCGCAGCAGGCGCCCGATCGTATCGACCACGCGCCGCACATCGTCGGCCGACACGTTCAGGTGCGTGACCAGGCGCGTCGGACCGCCATAAACGGCGCGCATCAGGATGTCTTCCTTGGCCAGCGCCGCCGTCAGCGCATCGCAGCGAGACGGCTCGAACTCCACGAACACCATGTTGGTGTCCTGGCTCAGCACCTTGACGCCGGGGATGCCTCGCAGGCCTTCGGCCAGGAGGCGCGCATTCTCGTGGTCCTGCGCAAGCCGTTCCACGTTGTGCTCCAGCGCATGCAGGCACGCCGCCGCCAGCACACCGGACTGGCGCAGCCCGCCGCCCAGCATCTTGCGCCAGCGGTGGGCGCTGGCGATCAATTCCTCGCTGCCGACCAGTACCGACCCGACCGGCGCGCCCAGTCCCTTCGAAAAGCAGATGGACACCGTGTCGAACGGCTGGCAAAGATCCGCCACGGGCTTGCCGCTGGCGACGGCCGCGTTGAACACACGGGCGCCGTCCAGGTGCGTGGCAAGGCCCTGCTCACGCGCCCACGACGTGGCGGCCTGGATGTACGCGGCGGGGATCAGCTTGCCGTGGAAGGTGTTTTCCAGCGCCAGCAGGCGCGTGCGCGCAAAGTGCGGATCGCCCTTGGGCTTGAGCGCCGCGGCCAGCTTGTCCAGCGGCAGCGAGCCATCGGGTGCATGCTCGATGGGCTGGGGCTGGATGCTGCCCAGCACCGCCGCGCCGCCGCCCTCGTACTTGTAGGTGTGCGCAAGCTGGCCAACCAGGTACTCGTCGCCGCGGCCGCAGTGCGCCATGAGCGCGGCCAGGTTGCTTTGCGTGCCCGACGGGAAGAACAGGCCGGCCGCCTTGCCGGTGCGCTCGGCCAACGTCTTTTGCAGGCGGATCACGGTGGGATCATCGCCCATCACGTCATCGCCCAACGGGGCATTGGCCATCGCCTGCAACATGGCCGCGCCGGGGCGGGTGACGGTATCGCTACGCAGATCAATCATGAAGGTTTCCAGGGGGTCGGAGAGAACAGGAATTCGGAAAGGTCAGTCGGCGCGCGCCGCAGGCGCGGCACGGCTCACCACAAAAATGCCGGCCAGGATCAGCACCATGCCGCCCAGCTCGACGGGCGTGGGGCGCTCGGACAGGATGGCCCACGCCAGCAGCATGGCCACCACCGGCACGCCCAGGCTGGACAGGCCCGCGATCGACGCGGGCACCCGGCGCACCACCTGCAGCCACAGCAACCAGCCCGCCGCGGTGGCGATCAACACAATGTAGGTCATGCCGGTCCAGAGCGGCCAGCCCCATTGGGCGGTCATCTGCGGCACCAGATAGGCGATGGGCACCATGACCAGGCCGCCGAACAGCATCTGCCATGCAGTGAACGTCATCACATCCGGCGCATGGCGGTCGAACATGCGTTTGGACAGCACCGTGCCCACGCCCCAGCACAGGCCACTGCCCAGGCCCAGCAACACGGGGCGGATGTCGCCCAGCCCGTTCCAGGGCTCAACGAAACAGATCAGGCCGACGGCGGCCAACGCGATGCCCGCCGCGTGCCGGGCCGTGGGCCGTTCGCCCAGCAGCCACCACGCAAACAGCACCACCCAGAACGGCATCGTGTAGGCCATGAGCGACACCTTGCCCACGCCCCCGTCCACCAGCGCGGTCTGCACGAAGCCCTGAAAGCCCGCCGTCTGGGTCAGGCCGATCAAGAGGGTCAGTTTCCAGGGCGGCATTCCCAGCGGCCGGCGCGTGGCGATCGCGAGCGCGAAGAGCACCAGGCTGCCTGTCACGTAGCGCAGCGCCACGAAGTCGAACGGCCCGATGTAGGGCACGATCAGCTTCATCGCGATCCAGCTTCCCGCCCAGACCAGGATGGTGCTGAACATCAGGGCAAGCCCTGCGCGATCGAAACTGCTGCTCACGGGTGCGGCTCCATGCAAAGAGATTTGGCAATCCAGGAATGACGACGCCCGTGCCGCAACATGCCGGCACGGGCGTCGTCATTATGCGCCTGTCGCGCTGCAAACGGCCGGCGTAATCCGGCCGGTTGCATTTACAGCGGCTTGGCGAGCTGCTCCAGGATGGCGGGGTTTTCCAGCGTGGACACGTCCTGCGTCACTTCCTCGCCCTTGGCGACCACGCGCAGCAGGCGGCGCATGATCTTGCCCGAACGGGTCTTGGGCAGGTTGTCGCCAAAACGGATGTCCTTGGGCTTGGCGATGGGGCCGATCTCGCGGGCCACCCAGTCGCGCAATTGCTTGGCGATGGCCTGGGCCTCTTCGCCCTCCGGACGCGAACGCTTGAGCACCACGAAGGCCACGACGGCCTCGCCGGTCGTGTCGTCGGGACGGCCCACGACGGCGGCCTCGGCCACCATTTCATGCGCCACCAGCGCCGACTCGACTTCCATCGTGCCCAGGCGGTGACCCGAGACGTTCAGCACGTCATCGATACGGCCCATGATCCAGAAGTAGCCGTCCGCGTCGCGCTGCGCGCCGTCGCCCGCCAGGTAATACCCGCGCAGTTCAGACGGGAAGTAGCTCTTCTTGAAGCGCTCCGGGTCGCCCCAGATGTTGCGGATCATGGCGGGCCACGGACGCTTGATGACCAGGAAGCCGCCATTGCCCTTTTCGACGTCGCCGCCGGTCTCGTCCACGATGGCCGCGGCGATGCCCGGCAGGGGCAACGTGCACGAGCCCGGCTTGGTGGGCGTGGCGCCCGGCAGCGGCGTGATCATGTGCCCGCCGGTTTCGGTCTGCCACCAGGTATCCACGATGGGGCAGCGCTCGCGCCCGACGTTCTTGTGATACCACATCCAGGCTTCGGGGTTGATGGGCTCGCCCACCGTGCCGATGATGCGCAGCGAGTCCAGGTCGTAGTTCTTGGAATGCGCGTCGGGCGTGGCTTCGGAAGCCTTGATCAGCGAGCGGATCGCGGTCGGCGCGGTGTAGAACGTGGTGACCTTGTGGCGCGCGATCATGTCCCAGAAGCGGCCCGCGTTGGGGAACGTGGGCACGCCTTCGAAGACGATCTGCGTCAGGCCCGCGGCAAGCGGACCGTAGGTGATGTACGTGTGACCCGTGACCCAGCCCACGTCGGCCGTGCACCAGTAGACGTCGTCCTTGCGGGCGTCGAAGGTCCACTTGACGGTCAAGAGCGCCCACAGCAGGTAGCCGGCGGACGAATGCTGCACGCCCTTGGGCTT
Source organism: Achromobacter spanius (assembly GCF_002966795.1). GTDB lineage: Bacteria > Pseudomonadota > Gammaproteobacteria > Burkholderiales > Burkholderiaceae_B > Achromobacter > Achromobacter spanius_D. The sequence continues at coordinate 1,482,586 of NZ_CP023270.1, read as the reverse complement.
GCCGGTGGAGCCGGACGTGTAAAGGATGAACAGCGGATGCTCGGCGTTGACCGGAACGGGTTCGCAGGTGTCGGGCTGGCCGGCCTCGACGTCCTGCATCCAGACGTCGCGGCCTTCGTTCCATTGCACCTTGCCGCCCGTGCGGCGGTACACGACGACCTTGGTGACGGCTTCGCAGCCGCCCATGGCGATGGCTTCTTCGACGGCAGGCTTGAGCGGAATGGTCTTGCCGCCGCGCACCTGTTCGTCGGCGGTGATGATGAGCGAGGCGCCCACGTCCACGATGCGTTCCTGCAGGCTCTTGGCCGAGAAGCCGCCGAACACCACCGAGTGCGTCACGCCCAGGCGGGCGCAGGCCTGCATGGCGACCACGGCTTCGATGGACATGGGCATGTAGATGATGGCGCGATCGCCCTTCTTGTAGCCCAGCGCCGCCAGCCCGTTGGCAAAGCGGCACACGCGCGCCAGCAGCTCGCGGTAGGTGACCTTGTCGACCTTGCCGTCGTCGGATTCGAAGATGATGGCGGTCTTGTCGGCGTTGCCGTTGGTCAGGTGGACGTCCAGGCAGTTGGCCGAGACGTTCAGTTCGCCGTCGCCGAACCAGCGGTAGAACGGGGCATCGGACTCGTCCAGCACCTGCGTGAAGGGCTTGGTCCACTGCAGATTGTCGCGGGCCTGTCCGGCCCAGAATCCGTCGAAGTCGTTTTCGACCTGCGCGCACAGCGCGTTGTAGGCGTCCATGCTGGAAATCGCGGCGCCCTGCGCGGCGCGCTCGGGCGGCGGAAACACGCGGTTTTCCACCAGTACGGACTCAATAGCGTTCGACATGATCTTGTCTCCAATCGGTGATTCTGTTGTTTATGCTGCTTTTTTATTACCCACCTGCAACCGTATCGCCGCGCTCTTACGGGCACCTTACGCAAAATGCGGGCCGGAGCCCGCAGATTGACGAGGCCCAAGGCGATGCGTCTGCGCCGGATCTGGGCTGGAAGACGCCGCAAGGCGCCGACCGGGCAGCATGCACAAGCCAACGACGCGCCGCACTGCGACGCGTCAACAATGCCAAGCAATCAGCATGTGCCGCCGCATCGAGACGCGGCGGCACAAGGCAGTCCATAAGGATAGCAGCCGCTTCCCGCTTGGCGTATACCGCATTCAGGCGGCCTGCCGGGCGAGGCCGCGCTTCATGTCCACGCGCGACAACAGGACCAGTCCGCCGACGAAGAACAGCCCCGTGACAAGGATGGCAAGGCGATGATTGCCTTCAGTGACCCACGTCACCAGCCCGTACGTCAAGGGGCCGATCACGGCGGCAAGCTGCACGGCAAAGGTCCACAGCGAATAGAACTCGGCCAGCCGGCCCACGGGCGCCAGCGCGCCGGTCATGGCGCGGCCCGCGCTTTGCGTCGTGCCCATGCACAGGCCGGCCAGCACGGCCGCCACCCAGAACACCGGCGCGGTCACGGCGGCATAAGCCGTCAGCACCATCACGATCCACCCGACCAGCGTGATGGCCAGTGCCGGCTTGTGGCCGATGCGGTCCTGCACGTAGCCGAACGAAAACGCCCCGGCCGCCGCGCCGATATTCACGGTAAACATCAGCAGCATGGTCTGCTGCGTGGTGAATCCCATGACCTCGGACGCATACACCGCGGCCAACACGATGACGACCGAGATGCCAGCCTGATAGCAGGCAATGCAAATCAACAGACGCCGGAATTCCGGAAAGTGCAGGCCCGTTTCGCGCCAGGCATAGGCCAGGCGCTTAAGCATATGCAGCGCGGGCAGATTGCCGGGCTGCGGCGTGGCGCGCTCGCGCAGCATGAAGAACGACGGCAGTGCGGCCACTGCAAACACCGACGCCGTCACCACGACGACCCACGGCACGAATTGTTCCGCCGTTTCGCCGCGAGCCTCGGCCAGCGTCACCACCACGATCGACAGGCCCAGCGTCAGCATGCCGCCGCAATAACCGAAGCTCCATCCCCAGCCTGAAACGCGGCCCAGCGCCTGCGGCTTGGCCAGTTCGGGCAGGAACGCCGCGACCACGGACTCACCGACGCAATAGCAGAAGTTGCACACGATGATGGCTGCCAGCGCCAGCCAGACGTCGCCCGGCCCTGCCTGCGTGAGGACCAGCATGCCCGCCACGCATCCGGCCGTGCTGGTGTAGAGCAGCCGCCGCTTGCTGGCCCGCGCATCGGCGCGCGCGCCCAGCGTCGGCATGGTCAGCATGATGAGGAGGTACGAAAGCGACAGCGTGGACGTCCAGGCCAGCGTGGCCCAAGAGGCGCCACCGGCGACCACACCGACAAAATAGGCGCTGAAGACCGCCGTGAGGATCACGGTGGTGTAGCCGGAGTTCGCGAAGTCGTACATGGCCCAGGCCCAGACTTCGCGCCGTTGCACGCCGGGGTTCAGCGGACCGCTGTCCGCCCCCCGGGTGTCCTGCGCGGAAACGCCTGCTGGCGTTTCCGGCGGCAGCGCCTGGCTCATAGGCCCAGCGCGGCGATGCCTGCTTGCGCGATCTGCACGTCTTCGGTCGACTTCACGCCCGAAACGCCCACCGCACCCACGACCTGGCCGTCAACGACGACCGGCACGCCGCCCTCGAGCATGCCTTCGATCAGCGGCGCCGACAGGAACGAGTAGCGGCCGTTGTTGATCAGTTCTTCGTAGATGCGCGATTCGCGGCGGCCCAGCGCGGCCGTCTTGGCCTTGGCGGGCGCGATGTGCGACGAGATCGGCGCCGCATCGTCCAGGCGCAGCATGCCCAGCAGATGGCCGCCATCGTCGGTCACGGCGATGGTGACGGCCCACTTGTTCTGCAAGGCGTGTGCTTCGGCCGCGGCCAGGATCTTTTTGACGTCGTCGGCGCTCAGCACGGGTTTGGTTTTCATTGCAGTGACTCCTTGATCTGTTCGAGGGCGTTAGGGTCTTCCATGGTGGTCAGGTCGCCGGGGTCGCGCGACTCGCATACCGCGACGATCGCGCGGCGCAGCACCTTGCCGGAACGGGTCTTGGGCAGGGCGCCCACGAACCGGATCCTGGCCGGCCTTGCCACCGCCCCAAGCTGTTCTTCCACCAGCCGCATGATATCCGCTTCCAGCTGCTTTGCCGCTTCCGGCGTGTCGGCACCGGCGGGATTCTTCAGCACGGCGAACGCCATGGCGACCTGCCCCTTGAGCGGGTCGGACACGCCCACCACTGCGCATTCCGCGATGCCGTTGTGGCTGTTGACCGATTCCTCGATTTCGCGCGTGCCGAGCCGGTGGCCCGCCACGTTGATGACGTCGTCCGTACGGCCCAGGATGAACCAGTAGCCATCGGCGTCCACCCGCCCCCAGTCGAAGGTCGAATACACCTGCCGGCCCGGGATGGACGTGAAGTAGGTCTCGACGAAGCGCGCGTCGTCACCCCAGATGGTGGACATGGCGCCGGGCGGCAGCGGCGGCACGATGGCGACCACGCCCTTCTCGTCAGGGCCCAGGTCTTCGCCGGTGGACTCGCTGACGATGCGCGCGTCAAAGCCGTAGACCGGAAACGATGGACTGCCGAACCGGGTGGCGACCTTCTCGACGCCCGGCTGGGCCGACAGGATCGGCCAGCCGGATTCCGTCTGCCAGTAGTTGTCGATGATGGGCTTGCCCAGGCCCTCGGAAATCCATTGCGCCGTCGGTTCGTCGAGCGGTTCGCCGGCCAGATAGACGGCGCGCAGCGTCGACAGATCGTGCCGTCTCAAGAGCTCGGGATCCTGGCGCTTGAGCACGCGCACCGCCGTGGGCGCCGAAAACAGCGTGTTCACGCCGAATTGCTCGACCAGCTTCCAGAGAATCGCGCCGTCCGGGCGCACGGGCGTCCCCTCGTACAGGATGGTCGATTGCCCGCCGATGAGCGGTCCGTAGACGATGTACGAATGCCCGACCACCCAGCCGATGTCGCTGGTGCAGAAATACGTGTCGCCGGGCTTGCCATCGAACAGGTATTCCATGGACGACGCCAGCGCCACGGCGTAACCGCCCGTGTCGCGCTGAACGCCCTTGGGACGGCCAGTGGTGCCGGAGGTGTAGAGGATGTAACTGGGCTCGGACGATTCGAGCCACTCGACGGGCACCCGCACGCCGCGATGGCGTTCGCGCAGCGTGGCATAGTCCAGGTCGCGTCCCGCCACCGGCTCGAACGGGGCCAGACCGCGGTCGAACACCACGACCGACGCGGGCGGCGATTTTGCCAGGCTCAGGGCGCGGTCCAGCAGCGGCTTGTACGGCACGACCTTGCCGCCCCGCGAGCCGCCATCCGTGCACACCACCACCTTGGGCGCGGCATCGTCGATGCGCTGCGCCAGATTCACGGACGCAAACCCGCCGAACACCACCGAATGCACCGCCCCGATGCGCGCGCAGGCCAGCATCGTGAACACGGCTTCCGGCACCATCGGCATGTAAAGCAGCACCCGGTCGCCGCGCCCCACCCCCAGCACGCGCAGCATGGCGGCGGCGGCGTTCACTTCTTCAAAGACGTCCTGGCGCGTGTAGACCTGCTCGCGGTCCACCTCGGTGGATACCCAGATCAGCGCCGGCTTGTCCGCCTGCGTCGGCAGCCAGCGATCCACGGCGTTGTAGCAAAGATTGGTGCGCCCGCCGACGAACCACTTGGCGAAGGGCGGACGCGAGAAATCCAGCACATTGTCAAAAGGCGTTTCCCAGTGGATGCGCGTAGCCTCTTCGCGCCAGAACGCGTCGCGGTCATTCACTGACCGATAGTGGAAATCCCGGGTTCTTTGCATGTTTGTCTCCTGGTATTGTTCATAGGCCTTAAGGCTGATTGATTTTTTTTCTAATCATTTCGGTCATTCTGGTAGGCAAACCTTGCACGAGACTTGCCGCACGTCAAAAAATTCTTCCAGATGTCCACGCTGCATGGATATTTAGGGCCGATACGTAACGAAGCGGCACTAAAAGTTTGGTAGAATCCCCGCGAAGTTGCACATAATTGTTGAATTTGCTGACATCTCGGCCCCAACCGCGGCTAATGCGCGGTTTTTGCTGTGTTCAGTGATTCTTCCCCAGGCGAATGCATCGACACTCCACACCCGCGCGATTCAATTCAACCTCTGGCCTTGCAAAGCGCGGTCTGCGCATGCTCGCGTTGGTTGCATGCTTTGCGGGTCTGGCGGGTTGTGCAAGTACTAGCCAAAAGTCAACCGCCCATACGTCCGAGATCGATCCCTACGAGATGGAATGGGTTGCCACCGCCGATGACCCCATCGGCATGCTGGTGGTCCAGAAATTCAAGCGTGAACGCCAGCGCACCCATTCGGGTGTCGGCACCGACAACGGCATGGTCAGCGAAGCCCTGAATCACCTGGGCATCCGCTACCGCTTCGGCGGCAGTTCCCCCGACACCGGCTTTGACTGCAGCGGCCTCGTTGCTTACTCGGCCGAACGTGGTCTGGGCCTCAAGCTCCCCCGCAACGCCGCCGAGATCGCGCAGCAAGGCGTGGCCGTCGCCAAGAACGAATTGCAAGCCGGTGACCTCGTCTTCTTCAACACCATGGGCCGCCGTTTTTCCCACGTTGGCATCTACCTGGGCGACGACCGCTTCGTGCATTCTCCCAGCGCCGGCGGCGTAGTGCGCGTCGAAAAAATGACCATGGCCTACTGGTCCAAGCGCTACAACGGCGCCCGCCGCCTGGACAACACCCTGATGGCATCGGCCCGCGCGGCCAACTGATCGTCCTGCCTGTCCTGCCTCAAAGGCAACATAGTCGCACGCAGGCCTAGCTGCCGCCATCGTCCAGAATGCAAAACGCCGCCCGACTTTCGTCCGGCGGCGTTTTTGTTTGTTCTCTTCGCGGCGTTCAGACCGCAGGCCGTATCGGCCTCCCCAGTTTGTCGTGGATGCGCGGCAAGACGCGTCCCATCAATGAACGGTACCGGCGCGCGGGCACAAGCCGCATTGCTGCAGGGCCTGCTGCATGCTGCACACGGAACGGCGACAAGCGACGACCCGGATGCCACCGCGCTGCGCGGCGTTGCGGAACGTCTTCATGACATTGTGGCCAAGGAAATCGGTAAGCAGGATGACCAGCTGCGTGCCAGAAGGCAGTTGCAGGGTCTTCTTCTGATGCGAGGGATCGCGCCCGCTGATGTGGTGCGTGATCGAGATGTTGTGTCCCTTGAGCAGATCGGGAATATTGCCGAGGCGGTCGGCGCCCACTACCACTGCACTAAGTCCTGCCGTCATGATTTACCTCACTGGGTCGTTGAGCCTGGATGTAATGATAATGATTCCTATTTTTTCGTCAACTCAAATGAGATCGGTTCTTATTTAATTATTTTTATGAGCTTATGGAAAGGGATAGCCGTCTCACGCTTTCCTCAAGGGCATCAGGCAAAAAAAAGCGCGACGTCGTGAGGACGTCGCGCATTGGCAAAGCAAAAGCCGTGAGCCGGGGCCGGCAAAGCGGCTACTTCGGCGCCCCCTGCACGGCATCGGTGACTACCGCCCGGGTCAGCGACGGCGCCAGCATTTCCAGGAAGGTGTAGACGTAATCGCGCAGGAACACGCCCGCCTTCACGCCCACGCGGGTGGTGTGCGTGCCGAACAGGTGCCCCACCGGCAGGCCGACCAGATTGGAATCGCGGCGCGGGTCATAGGCGACGCCCGCGATGATGCCGATGCCCAGGCCCACGTCCACATACGTCTTGATCACGTCGGCGTCGATGGCCTCGAGCACGATGTCCGGATGAATGCCCTGATTGGCAAAGATCTCGTCGATCGTGCTGCGGCCGGTGAAGGCACGGTCGTACGTCACGATGGGGTACTCGGCCAACTGCGCCAGCGACAGACGCTTGGCGGCGCTGGAGGTCAATTCGGCCAGGGGGTGATCGGGCCGCACCACCACGGTGTGCTCCCACGCATAGACCGGCAAGGTCGCCAGGCCCGGCGTCAGTGCCAGCGATTCGGTCGCCAGCGCCAGATCCGCCTGTTCATGCAGCACCATCTCGGCAAGCTGGGCGGGGCTGCCCTCGGCCAGCGACAGGTGCACCTTGGGAAATTGCTTGCGGAACGCGGGAATCACGCGGGGCAGCAGGTAGCGCGCCTGCGTGTGGGTGCAGGCAATCACCAGGCCGCCTTCATCGCGGCGCGCAAATTCGTCGCTGACCTTCTTCAGATTGTCGACTTCGCGCATGATGCGGTCGATGACCTGCGACACGGCCAGACCCGGCTTGGTCAGCCCCTTGATGCGCTTGCCGTGGCGTTCGAAGATCTTGATGCCCAGCTCGTCCTCGAACTCGATGATGGCCTTGGAGACGCCGGGCTGCGACGTGTACAACATCCGGGCGGCTTCGGTCAGGTTGAAGTCGCGCCGGATGGTTTCACGCACGAAACGAAATTGCTGGAGGTTCATTAATTGGCCCCTGATAGACGGGCCAATTATAAGTAATAAGAACGCCTTGCTATATGAATTATTTGTATAAGCTTAGGAGCAAGGCGTCCCCTCTTTTAGCGCATCGAGATCGTGGTGTTGACGGTCTTGGCGTGCGCCGACCAGCGTGCGGTGACGGTCTTGGTCTGCGTCCAGAACTGCACCGCCTGCTTGCCGTTGGGACCCAAATCGCCCAGCTTGGAACCGCGCGAACCCGTGAAGCTGAACCACGCCACCGGCACCGGAATCGGCACGTTGATGCCGACCTGGCCCACGTCGATGTTGTTCTGGAAGTAGCGTGCCGCGCCGCCGTCCTGCGTGAACAGGGCGACGCCATTGCCGTTGGGGTTGCGGTTGATGAATTCCACTGCGTCTTCCAGCGTCTCGACGCCGACGCAGCACAGGACCGGCCCGAAGATCTCTTCGGTGTAGATGGTCATGTTCTCGGCGACCCCGTCAAACACGGTCGGGCCGACGAAGTTGCCTTCCTCGAATCCCGCCACCTTGAAGTTGCGGCCGTCGAGCAGCAGCTTGGCGCCTTCATCCACGCCCTTCTGGATCAGGCTTTCCACGCGCTTCTTCGCATTGGGAGACACCAGCGGACCCAGATCGGCCTGGCGATCCGTACCGGCGTTGACCTTGAGCTTCTTGGCGCGTTCGACGAAATCAGGCAGCCAGTTGCGGGCCTCGCCCACCAGCACAGCCACGGACGACGCCATGCAGCGCTGGCCGGCCGCACCGAAGGCGGCGCCCAGCAGCTGGTTCAGCGCGACTTCCGGATCGGCGTCCGGCAGGACCACGCAGTGGTTCTTGGCGCCCATCATCGACTGGCAGCGCTTGCCGGCGGCCGACGCGCGGTTGTAGATCTCGGTGCCCACGCGGGTCGAGCCGATGAACGACACCGCCTTGATGTCCGGGTGCTCGCACAGGCCGTTGGCCGTCTCGGGACCGCCGTGCACCACGTTCAGCACGCCCGGCGGCAGGCCGGCTTCCAGCGCCAGCTCCGCCAGGAACAGGGACGAGGTGGGATCCTGTTCGGACGGCTTGAGCACGAACGTGTTGCCGCAAGCCACGGCGATCGGGAACATGAAGCACGGCAGCATCACCGGGAAGTTGAACGCGGTGATGCCCGCGCACACGCCCAGCGGCTGGATCAGCGTGTAGACGTCGATGCCGGACGCGGCGTTTTCCGCGTATTCGCCCAACTGCAGGTTGGCGATCGAGCAGGCGTGCTCGACCACTTCCAGACCGCGGCCGACTTCACCTTCGGCGTCCGGCAGCGTCTTGCCGTGTTCGCGGGTGATCATCTCGGCCAGCTTGCCGGTATTGGCGCGCAGCAGCTCCTGGAACTTGAGCATGACGCGCATGCGTGCGCCCTGCCCGGCGTTGCGCCAGGTCTTGAATGCCTCCTTGGCGTTGGAGACGGCCAGGTCCAGTTCTTCGCGCGTGGCGAAGGGCACCTTGGCAACGACCTCCTGGGTGGCGGGGTTGATCACGTCTCGCCATTCGGTGGTTTTGGACTGCACAAGCTTGCCGCCGATCAGTAGCGGAACGCGCGGGACTTCACTCATTTTGATGCTCCTCACACTGCGTAGTCGATGCGGATGGTCGTCCGCGTTCTTGGATCGAGCCGGGCCCGCGGGACAAGCGCCCGCGGGCCTCGGGTTATTTCTTCACCAGCGGGCAGGTCGAATCGGCCAGGGGCTGGAAGGCTTCGGCCGCCGGAATGGTGGCCACCAGCTTCGAATAGTCCCAGCCACCCTTGGAGTCCGCGGGCTTCTTGACTTCGTACAGGTACATATCGTGGATCACGCGGCCGTCCGGACGGATCGACGCGTTGCGCATGATGGGATCCTTGATGGGGAGGTCGCGCATCTTGTCGGCCACGACCTTGCCATCGGTGCTGTTCGCGGCAGCCACCGCGCGCAGGTAATGCAGCACGCTGGAATACACGCCGGCCTGCGTCATGGTGGGCTTCAGGCCGCGGAAGGCCTTTTCGAAACGCCCGGACCACTCGCGCGTCGCGTCGTCGTAATCCCAATAGAAGCCGTCCACGTAGGACAGCCCCTGGGCGTTCTCCAGGCCCAGCGCACGCAGGTCGGACAGGAAGATCAGCAGGGAAACCAGACGCTGCCCGCCGGCCACGATGCCGAACTCGCGCGCCTGCTTGACGGCGTTGACGGTGTCCTGGCCGCCGTTGGCCAGCGCCACCACCTGCGCCTTGGAGCTTTGCGCCTGCAGCAGGTAGGACGCGAAGTCGGGCGCGTTCAGCGGATGGCGCACGCTGCCGGCCACCGTGCCGCCCAACGCCTTGACCGCCTTGACCGTGTCGGCTTCCAGCGAGTGGCCGAATGCGTAGTCGACGGTGATGAAGAACCACGACTTGCCGCCCTCGCGCACGGTCGCCTTGGCGCCGCCCGCAGACTGCGAGTAGGTGTCGAACATCCAGTGAAAGCCGACCGGCGAACACTCCTTGTTGGTCAGCGCCGTGGTGGCCGGACCGGAGAACATCACCACCTTGTTCTTTTCGCGGGCGATGCCTTGCACGGCGAGCGCCACGGCGGAATTGGTGAGGTCGGCAATGGCGGTGACGCCGTCGCGATCGAACCATTCGCGGGCGCGGGCCGCGCCGACGTCGGCCTTGTTCTGGTTGTCCGCGGACACCAGATCGATCTTCATTCCCTTGCACTCCGCCGCCAGGCAGTCGTCGATGGCCAACTGCGCCGCCGCAACCGAACCTGCACCCCCCATGCCGGCATAGGTGCCGGACATATCCGTCAGAATGCCGATCTTCACTGGCGGCTTATCCGCCGCATGGGCCTGCCCAAGCAAACCGGCGCCCAGACACAAGCCTGCGGCAAGTCCGCGTGCGTGCAATTTCATGGATTTGTCTCCTGAGTTTTTATGCGCTGAGTAGTAGCGTTGTGGCGCCGTCTTCGCGGCCTGCGGTCCCAGGGCATAGCCCAAGGCCAGCCGATCCAGTGTAGATGTGTGAAAATCAACAAGCAACACCAGAAATGCACATTCCTTGTGCATTCCTGCACACACATAAAAAGCCGTCTGGCAGCGTGCTGCCGGGGCGTTGGAGCGTTGGATCTTGCTTGATTGGGACAGCCTGAGGTATTTCCTGGAAGTGGCCCGCACCCAGCGCGTCAGCGCGGCCGCGCGCAAGCTTGGGGTGGAGCACACCACGGTCTCGCGCCGCATCCGGGCGCTGGAAACGGAACTGGACACCCTGCTCTTTGAAAAATCCCGCAGCGCGGGCTTCGTGCTGACCGACGACGGCCAGCGCCTTTTCGTCCACGCAGAACAGATGGAAAGCGTCGTGCACACGGCGCGCGAGAACCTGTCCGGCATCGGGCAGGCGCTGTCGGGGCATTTGCGCATCGGCGCCACCGAGGGCTTCGGCAGTTACGTGCTGACCCCGCTGGCCGCCGATTTCCAGCGGCGCTATCCGCACATCACGCTGGATATCCTGCCCGTGCCGCGCTTTGTCAGCCTGTCCAAGCGCGAGGCCGATCTGGCCATCACCATCGAGCGCCCGCAGCGCGGGCCGTATGTGTGCAGCAAGCTGTGCGACTACACGCTGCGGCTGTACGGAACACCGGGCTATCTGGCAAGCCATGCGCCGATCACCCGCCGCGAGGACCTCGCGGATCACACGTTCATCGGCTATGTGGACGAGCTGCTGTTCAGCGAGCGCTTGCGGTATCTGGAAGACCTGCTGCCGGCGAGCAAGGTGGTGTTGCGCAGCACGAGCGTCGTGGCCCAGTACCACGCGGCGCTGCAGGGGCAGTCGCTCGCGATCCTGCCGTGCTTCATCGCGGCCCAGGATCCGCGGCTGAAACCCGTGCTGCAGGACGAGATCGCCATCACGCGCTCGTTCTGGATGTACTGCCACGAAGACCTGCGCAAGCTCAAGCGCGTGACGGTCCTGTGGGAGTTCATCCGCAAATCGGTATTGAAAAACGCCGACCTGTTGGCAGGCCGGCGTGGAACGATGAAGTATCTGCCCTGAAGACGCCGCCCGGCGGCGCCCGCGTCGCTAGGTGCTGTTCTTCGGCGCCTTTACGCGCAGGCGGCGCATCAGCAGGAAGGCGGTCAGCAGCGCAACGGCGCCGTGGATCAGCCAGACCCCCAGACCAAAGCTGAGCTTGCCGTTGGAGATCCAGGCGCGCGACAGATTGATCATATTCATATAGAGCAGACCGACCAGACCGGCGATGAGCAGGTCGCCCGAACGGCCCAGCCGCGGATTCACGGCGCCAAGCGGAATGGCCAGCAGCGCAAGATTCAGCGCGGCGAGCGGCAGCGAGATGCGCCACATGACCTGCGACCAGCTGCTGTTGGTGTTGTCTTCAACCAGTTGCGGCGTGCTGCGCGCCTTGGAGGAACGCTCCGCCGCCGCACGGGCCTCCGCCATCGGATCTCCACCCGACTTGCTTTCGAGACGCAGGCCGTATTTTTCGAAGTGCACCAGGCGCAGCTCGGGCGTGCCGGGCTTCAGGTCGTAGCGGTGTCCCTCGCCCAGCACCAGGAAGCGGTCGCCATTGGGCAGCGTCTCGCTGTGCGCGCTGCTTGCGGTCAGCACGCTGAGCCATTCAGGACCGGTCTCGCGCGCAAACACGTTGCCGAGTTCGTCGGTGGGGTTGACAGGGTCTTCGGCAAAGAACACGCGGCTGCCGCCGGACGACTCGGCGAACTGGCCGGCCGTGACCTTGGACAGGTCGGAGCGCTGCTCGAAGCGTTCGTGGTACTCGCCAATCTGACGGTAGGCCCAGGGCGACGCCACCAGCGTCAGGCCCGCCACGGCAAGCGCAACGGGAACGGCCACGCGCAGCACGGGCTTGAGCCAATCCGCCAGCGACAGCCCGCTGGCAAACCACACCACCATTTCGGATTCGCGGTAGTTGCGCGTGACCGTGGTCAGCACGGCGATGAAGATCGAGACCGCCAGGATGGTCGGCAGCGCCGTGATGGTGGAAAGCGCGGCAAGCACGACCACCACGTCCGCTCCGATGTTGCCCCCCGCGGCCTCGCCGAGCAGGCGCACGAGAAGCACGCTGAGCCACACGACGAGCAACGTGGAAAAGACAACGCCAGCGTGACTGGTGATCTCGCTGACGACAGAGCGTTTGAATAGAGACATGGGAGAATATGCGGGATAATCGACCGCATCATACACAGACGCACACGGGAAACCCTCATGGAATTTAGCACACAGACCACTGCTTCCCTGCACCAGGTCAAAACCGCGGCCCTTGCCGTTGGCGTGTACGCGGACGGCGTGTTGAGCCCCGCCGCCGACATCATCGACCGCGCTTCCAACGGCGCCGTGCGTGCGGTTGTCAAAAGCGAGTTCCGCGGCCGCGCCGGCGCGACGCTGACCCTGCGCACGCTGCCGGGTGTCGCCGCGCAACGTGTGGTCCTGGTCGGTCTGGGCAAGCAGGAAGAGTACTCGGCCCGCACCCACGCGTCGGCCGAGCAGGCATTCGCCGCGTCCTGCGTCGCTGCCCAGCTTACCGAAGGCGTGTCCACGCTGCTCGCCAATCCCATCGCTGACATCGACCTCATTGCACGCGCCCGCAGCGCCGCGATCGCGGCCGGCAGCGCGGTCTACCACTACGACGCCAGCTTCGGCAAACCCGACCGCGACGCGCGGCCCAAGCTCAAGAAGATCGTGCAGATCGTCGAGCGCGCCGACGCCACGCAGGCCCAGAAAGGCCTGCGCGAAGGCAGCGCCATCGCCAACGGCATGGAGCTGACCCGCATGCTGGGCAACCTGCCGGGCAACATCTGCACGCCCACGTACCTGGGCGACACTGCCAAGCGCCTGGCGCGCGAGTTCAAGTCGCTGAAGGTCGAAGTCCTGGACCGCAAGCAGGTCGAGGCGCTGGGCATGGGCTCGTTCCTGTCGGTTGCGCGCGGCTCCGAAGAAGCGCTGCGCTTCATCGTGCTGCGCCACGCCGGCGCCAAGACCGCCAAGAAGGGCGCCAAGGCCGCGCAAGGTCCGATCGTGCTGGTCGGCAAGGGCATCACGTTCGACGCGGGCGGCATCTCGCTCAAGCCTGCGGCCACCATGGACGAAATGAAGTACGACATGTGCGGCGCCGCCAGCGTGCTCGGCTCGTTCCGCGCCCTCGCCGAGCTCGAACTGCCGCTGGACGTCGTCGGCCTGATCCCGGCGTGCGAGAACCTTCCCAGCGGCAAGGCCAACAAGCCGGGCGACGTCGTCACCAGCATGGCCGGCCTGACCATCGAAATCCTGAACACCGACGCCGAGGGCCGCCTGGTCCTGTGCGACGCCCTCACCTACGCCGAACGCTTCAAACCGTCGGCCGTGATCGACATCGCCACGCTGACCGGCGCCTGCGTCGTGGCGCTGGGCAACGTCAACACGGGCCTGTTCTCCAAGGACGACGCGCTGGCCGACGCACTGGCCTCGGCCGGCCGCCGCTCGCTGGACACGGCATGGCGCATGCCCATGGACGACGCCTACCAGGAACAGCTCAAGTCCAACTTCGCCGACCTCGCCAACATCGGCGGTCCTCCGGCCGGCGCGGTCACGGCGGCCTGCTTCCTGTCCCGCTTCGCCAAGGCCTATCCCTGGGCGCACCTGGACATCGCCGGCACCGCCTGGCGCGGCGGCAAGGACAAGGGCGCGACCGGCCGTCCGGTCCCGCTCCTGATGCAATACCTGCTGGACCAGGCTTGAAACGCCTGACGCCGACAGCCCCATGACGCGGATCGACTTCGCCTTCGGCGCGCCGGACCGCCTGCGCATGGCCTGCCAGGTCGTGCGCAAGCGCGTCCTGGCAGGCCAGCGGCTGGTGGTGTACTGTAAAGACGGTTCGCGCCTGTCCGCGTTCGACCGCATGCTGTGGGCGTTCGACGACACCGCCTTCGTGCCGCACGTGCTGGCAAACGATCCGCTGGCCGCGGAAACCCCGGTGGTGCTCACCGCCGGGGATCCGCTGCAGGCCTTGCAGGCGGCGGGGCAACCCGACCAGCCGCAGCCCTGGCTGCTGAACCTGGACGACGATTGCCCGCCCGGGTTCGATACGTTCGAACGCCTGCTGGAAATCGTCTCCGACGATCCCGACGACAAGCAGGCGGCCCGGCAGCGTTGGCGGACCTACCTGACGGCCGGTCATACGCCGCAAAGCCACGACCTGAGCCGCAAGGCCGCGCCTTGAGCGGCAACGCCCAAGGCGGCTGAACCGTCCCACGCGCGCCCGCGCGCCGCGCCCACCAGAATCTCGGGAGTTTCCATGCCCGCTCGCCCATCCGATCCCGGCATTCCTACACTGACCCATCGGGCCGAACCCTCGTTCCACGACCCGGCCGACGACGACGCCGATGCGCCGCTCTTGACCGAACTGGCCGACGAGGCCGGTCCCGTATACGAAAATGACCCGTATGAACATGACCCGTTTCCCGTCCTGACGGACGTGGCGGACGAGGACGAGCCGCCGGTGTTGCCGGTCTCGCGGACGTCCGAGCCGACGGCAAATCCGCTGGCGGCGCCTTCGACTGCCACCGCCCCCGTACCGACCAGGCCCCTGCCCGACGCCACCGTCCTTGCCGCCCGCCTGCAGGCCGAAGTCGAACAGCTCATGCAGCAGGCGCTTGCCGACGCCGTCAAGCAGCTTCAGGCGCGCATGGACGCGGAATTGCCTGCTATTGTTTCCCGTGTGCTCAATGAGGTTCGACGGGGATGACCGTCCCCCATGCGCAGGATCAATTTGCCCCGCAACGGCCAGTCCTACTTCTTTCTCAAACTGGATTCTTCAGGGAACTGTAAGGTATCCTTCGCATCTAAGCCTTCTAGGCAATCACCATATTTGCCGTATACAGGAGTTCTCCATGAACGAATATCGTCCGTCCCCTTTTAACCGTTCCGGCGGTGTCGCCGGCGCGCCGGGCGAGGTCGCTCGCAACCAGGTCCTGCGCAACACCTACTGGCTTCTGGCCCTGTCGCTGATCCCGACGGTGCTGGGCGCGGCGGTCGGCCTCTACACCGGCATCAACCGCGTCATGGGCGCCAGCCCCGGTCTGTCGGCCATCGTCTTCCTGGTCGGCGCCTTCGGCCTGATGTTCGCCATCGAAAAGAACAAGAACAGCTCGCTGGGCGTCGTCCTGCTGCTGGCCTTCACGTTCTTCATGGGCGTCATGCTTTCGCGCCTGCTGGGCTTCGTGATGGGCATGAGCAACGGCTCGCAGCTCGTCATGACGGCATTCGGCGGCACCGCGATCGTGTTCGGCACCATGGCCACGCTGGCCACGACCATCAAGCGCGATCTCTCGGGACTGCAGAAATTCCTGTTCATCGGCGCCGTCGTGATCCTGGTCGCCGCGCTGGCCAACATCTTCCTGCAACTGCCGGCCCTGATGCTGACCATCTCGGTGCTCGCCATCGTGATCTTCTCGGCGTTCATGCTGGTTGACCTGCAGCGCGTGGTCAACGGCGGCGAGACCAACTACGTCTCCGCCACCCTGGCCATCTACCTGGACGTCTACAACGTCTTCTCGAACCTGCTGATGCTGCTCGGCATCTTCGGCGGCAACCGCGAGTAACGCGCCGTCGCCAGACCACCACCGAAAGGGCCTGCATGCACAACATGTAGGCCCTTTTTCTTTTCCCGCCCGGAGCCCCGCCATGCCCGATCGCCGCCGCTTCCTCCAGACCGCCGCCAGCGCCGCCCTCTTCGGAACCGCCTGGCCGGCATGGGCGGCCGATCCGGCGCAAGCCATGCTCAAACGCCCCATCCCGTCGACGGGCGAAATGCTGCCGGTCGTGGGACTGGGCACCGCGGACACCTTCAACGTATCGCCGGGCGACGCGTCGGCCATGGCGCCGCTCGCCCAGGTGCTTGAAACGCTCCTGAAGGCGGGCGGCACGCTGATCGACACGGCGCCCAGCTATGGCGAGGCCGAGGCCGTCACCGGCGCCCTGCTGGCTCGCGATGGCGGCCTGCGCAAGCGCGTGTTCCTGGCCACCAAGATCAGCACGCGCGGCCACGAATCGGCGATGCGCCAGGTGCGGCAGTCGCAGGAGGCGCTGCGCAGCGACAAGCTGGACCTGATCCAGGTGCACAATCTGATCGACACGCGCAACCAGCTCGCCCTGCTGCGCGACCTGAAGCAGCAGGGCGTGACGCGCTACATCGGCATCACGCATTACACGGACCATGCCCACGACGATCTGACCGAGCTGGTCGAAAAGGAAAAGCCCGACTTTCTGCAGGTGAACCTGTCGATCGCCTCCCGCAGCGCTGAAAAACGCCTGCTGCCCGCGTGCCAGGCCAACGGCGTCGCCGTGCTGATCAACCGTCCGTTCGAAGATGGCGCGCTGTTCCGCCAGGTCAAGGGCGTCGCGCTGCCCACGCTGGCCGCCGAGATCGACTGCACCTCCTGGGCGCAGATCTTCCTGAAGTTCATCATTGGCCACCCCGCCGTCACGGCCGTCATCCCCGCCACGTCCAAGCCCGCCAACATGGCGGACAACGCACGCGCCGGCTTTGGCCGCCAGCCCGACGCCGCCCTGCGCGACCGCATCGCCGCGCTGCTCGCCTGACGCCATGGCGGCCGGCCCCCTGTCCTGGCGCGCCCGCATGTCGCGGGCGCTGGGCATCAAAGAGGACGAACTCGCCCCGGCAGCCTGCGGCTTCGCGTTTTTCTTCTTTCTCTTCTGCGGCTATTTCATGCTGCGCCCCATCCGCGAAACGATGGGGATCCAGGCCGGCGTCAACCAGTTGCAATGGCTGTTCACCGCCACCTTTCTTGCCACCCTGGCCGTCGTGCCGCTGTTTGGCTGGATCGCCACCCGCGTGCCGCGCGCGACGCTGGTGACCTGGGTCTATGCCCTCTTCGCGCTGACCATGGTGGGCTTTGCCGCCCTGCTCCACCAACAACCCGGCAGCGTCTGGGCGGCGCGCGCGTTCTATGTCTGGCTGTCGGTGTTCAACCTGTTCGTCGTGTCCATCGCCTGGAGCCTGATGGCCGACGTGTTCCGCATGGAATCGGCCAAGCGGCTGTTCGCGCTGATCGCGGCGGGCGCCAGCGCGGGCGGCCTGAGCGGCCCGCTGCTGGGCGCGCTGCTCGCTGGCGCGCTGGGCCCGGCGGGTCTGCTTGTACTGTCGGCCCTGCTGCTGACCGCCACGCTGCCGCTCAAGCAATGGTTGCTGGCGTGGCGCGCGGCCTCCCGGCCGGACGTCGGACATGAGGACATGCAGCGTCCCATCGAAGGCGGCATCCTGGCCGGGCTGGCGCGCATCTTTCAGTCCCGTTACCTGCTGGGCATTTCGCTGCTTGTCGTGCTGCTGGCCACGCTGAACACGTTCCTGTACATGGAACAGGCGCGGCTGGTCGCCGATGCGTTTCCCGACACCGCCCAGCGCATACGGGTCTTCAGCGCCCTGGACTTCACCGTGCAGGCGCTGGCGCTGCTGTCGCAGATCTTCATCACCGGGCGCGTGGCCGCACGCCTCGGATTGCGGTTCCTGCTGACCGCGGTGCCCCTGGCGGTCGCGCTTGCGTTCCTGGCGCTGGCTGCGTTCCCCGTGTTCGCCGTGCTGGCGGCCGCCATGATCCTGCGCCGCGCCGGCGAGTATGCGCTGATCCGGCCCGGGCGCGAGATGCTGTTCACGGCAGTCACGCCGGAAGACAAATACAAGACGAAGAACGTCATCGACACCGTCGTCTATCGCGGCGGCGATGCCGCCAGCGGTTGGGTCAAGGCGGGCATCGACATGCTGGGCTACGGCGCGGCGCTGATCGCGCTGTTGGGCGCCGTCGTCGCGGTGGGCGCGGCCGCCGTGGGATATGGACTGGGTAAACAGGCGGATCGGCAGAACGGAGACATTCATTAGTTTTTTCTAAATAACCATCTGATTCAGCCAAACGGAAATATCGATTGCCGGTCGCACAATGGCGCAGCCCTCAACGCCTCGGGAATCGTCATGAAACGCTCTGCCAGCCTTGCCGCCCTGTTGCTTTGCCTTGCCGCGCCGCACGCGCACGCCGACTACCCCGAACGCGCCATCACGCTGATCGTGCCGGCCGCCGCGGGCGGCAACGCCGATATCACCGCCCGCCTCATCGGCCAGGAGATGAGCCGGCTGCTCGGACAGCCGGTCGTCGTCGAAAACCGCGTGGGCGCAGGCGGCCGCATCGGCACGCAGGCCGTGGTCCGGGCGCCCGCGGACGGCTACACCATCGGCTATGCCCACGTCGGCACGCTGGTGCTGCACCGGTACCTGTTCAAGCAGCAGCTTTACGACCTGGACCGGGATCTCAAACCCATCGGCCTGGTCGCCGAGACGCCCAACGTGATCGTCGTGAATGCCGCGTCGCCGTATCGGGACCTGAAAGGCTTTATCGAAGCCAGCCGGGCGCAGCCGGACCGCCTGACCATGACCTCAGCCGATCCGGGCACGACCAGCGAAGTCGGCGTCAAGCTGTTCATCGCCCAGACCGGCGCCGCGGTGCGCCAGATTCCCTACAAGGCCACGGCCGCGCAGCTCTCGGACCTGCTGGGCGGCCACGTGGATTCCATGATGGAAAACCTGCCGCCCTTGATCGGCAACTTGAAGGACGGGCGCCTGCGCGCGCTTGCCGTCACCACCCGCAAGCGCGCCGCGTCGAACCCGGACGTGCCGACCGTGGCCGAACAGGGCTACCCGGAGTACGAGCAGTCCGCGTGGAGCGCGCTGGTCGCACCGGCAGGCACGCCCATTGCCGCGATCTCGCGTTTGAACGCCGCGATGAATCAGGCGCTGCGTTCGGACGCCGTGAGCCGCGAGTTGCGCAGCCGCTCGCAGGAGCCCTTGGGCGGCACGCCGCAGGATGTTCAGGCCCAGATCAAAAAGGAGCTGCCCAAGTGGGAAAGCATCATCAAGGCCGCCACGCTGGATTGAACCGCGCGCCATCCCCCAACGGAGTCGCCGCATGGCCAACGTAACCCGCGAGGATTTCTCCGTGGCCGCCGCCACCAATGCGTCGGCTTACCGGCGCGTCACGATTCCGGTGCTGCGGATCGAGGCGGGCCCCGGGCCTGCCGTCGCGCTCATCGCCGGCGTCCATGGCGACGAATGGGAGGGTCAGGCCGCCATCCTGGACCTGTGGCATCAGTTGCCCGCCATCCTGCAACGCGGCACCGTCTATCTGCTTCCCGCGGTCAATGCGGAAGCTTCGCTGGCCGGCACGCGGCTGTCGCCGTCCGATGGCGGCAACCTGAACCGCGCTTTTCTGGGTGCGCCGGCGCGCGGCTACACCGAAAGCATTGCGGCAGCCCTGGAAGCCCGGCTGCTTACCCGGGTGCAGGCCATGGTGGACGTGCACAGCGGCGGCGCGTCGCTGCGTTACCTGCCGTCCTCGGTCATCACGCGCTACGGCAACGATGCCTATGACGAGCGTCTGCCCGCGCTCGCTCGGGCGTTTGGACTGCCAGACTGCGTGTTCTTCCGCGGCGGCGAAGCCGGGTCCATGCCGGCGGCGGCCAGCCGTCACGGCGTGCTGCGCCTGTCTGCCGAGATCGGCGGCGGCCGGGAAACCAGCCAGTCCCTGGCGGACCGCTGCCGCGTCGGGCTGCTGGGCTGCCTGACGGAATTGGGACTGCTCCCCCGTCCTGCGCACGCACACGCCGCCCAGGACGCTGAAGTCCGCCTCTACGACCTGGACGCCCCCGCCGCGACGCTGCGCGCCCGCGAGTCCGGCGTATTCGTACCCGCCGTGACGCTGGGCCAATCCGTGGCCGCGCAGCAGCCCATTGGCCGCCTCATCGAACCGGCACGGCCCGACGCCCCGCCGCGCGCCCTGCTCAGCCCGCAGGCAGGCACCGTCGTCTGCTTGCGGCCGATCGCCCGCAGCGACGATGGCGATTGCCTGTTGCAGGTGGCGCCCGCTCTCCCCTTGGACTCTCTTGCATCAAAATACTGACCCATGCAGATGAACCCCCGATTGACCGGCCTGCGCTGCATCCGCTGCGCAACCCTGTGGCCCGCCGGCGACTATCCCGAAGGCTGCCCCGCGTGCCTGGCGGCCGGCCATCCCGCCACGCTGGAGTGCCAATACGACGCAGGCGTTGACGCACCAGCGCGGGACGACGCCATGCCCCTGCCGGTACTTTCGGCCGTGACGTTGGGCGAAGGCGGCACCCCGTGCCTATCCGCGCCCGAACTGGCGCGGGAAGAAGGCGTGGGCGCGCTGTGGCTCAAGTGCGAAAGCGCCAATCCCACCGGCAGCCACAAGGACCGCATGTCGGCGCAACTGGTCTCGCGCGCCCGCCTGGCTGGGGCCACGCGTGTCGCTGCGGCCTCCAGCGGCAACGCGGGCGTGTCGTTGGCCGCCTACTGCGCGGCGGCCGGCTTGCAGTCCGACATCGCCATCACCCGCAACTGCCCACCGCTGCAGCGTGAGGCCATGGAGCGCTTTGGCGCGAGGCTGCGCACCTTCGAGGACAGCCTGGGCCGCTGGCCGTACGTGGCCGATCTGTGCCGCAACCACGGCGCGTTCGCGGGCACCAACTACCTGAACCCGCCGGTGGGCACGCATCCCTACGGCGTCGAGGGGTACAAGCCGATCGCCCAGGAGATCCTGGACGACTGCGGCCTGCCCACGGACATCGTCGTCCCGACGGCGCGCGGCGACCTGCTGTGGGGCATCTTTTTGGGCTGGCAGCATCTGCTTCAGACCGGGCGCATCGCCCGCCTGCCCCGGCTGCACGCGGTGGAACCCTACGCCCGTCTGTCGCGCGCGCTGGAAACCGGCGATGCACGCGGCCAATGGGAAAGCGCGACTCAGCAGTATTCCATTGCGGGCGGCACCTGCACGCTGCAAGCACTGGAAGCGCTGTCGCGGTCGGGAGGCATGCCGGTGGAGACGTCCGACGCGCAAGCGGCCGAGGCGCGGCAACGTCTGGAACGCATGGGACTGGGCGCGGAACTGTCGTCGGCCGCTGCGCTGGCGGCCATCGCGCGGCTTAGGCGCGCCGGCAAGCTGGATGCGGAATCTAACGTGGTGCTGCTGCTGACGTCGGACGGTCGCCGGGGCTGATTCCCGCGCTAGACGCCGAACCGTTCGACCAGCGGCGCCAGTGCGCCGCGCAGGCACGTCGCCCAGAATTTGCCGGCTTCGGACAACGGGCGGCTGCCATGCACGATCATGTGGCATTCGAAATGCACAGGTGCCGCCAGCGGCCGGTAGGTGAGGCCCATGGCCTCCATGCCCAGCGCCGTCGCCGGGTTGGCGATGCCCACCCCGTGTCCGGCCAGGGCAAGCTGACACACGGTGCTGGAATACGGCGTTTCGATCGCCACGCGCAGGCTTTGACCGGCCTGACGCAAGAGCGCGTCCAGCCGCTTGCGCGAGCCGTCCTCGGCGTTCAGCGCGATCACATCGACCTCGGCCAGCTGCGAAAAACTCACCGATTCCAGACGCGCGAGCGCATGTCCGGCGGGAAACACCGCCACCGCGCGCAGGCTGGCCAGACGATGTCCGCGCAGCCCCTCGAGCTCGGATTCATCGGCCACCGCCGCCAGGTCCAGTTCCCCCGAGACCACCATGTCGCGCAGGGTATTGGAATCGCGGATCTGCAAGTACAGCGGCGTATCCGGGTATCGCACGCGAAAGCGCGAAATCGCATCGCTGACGATCGCGCCGCTGTAGGCGTGAATGCAGCCGATGCGCAGCCGCGGCTGCGCTGCCCCGCGGATCGCCCGGATCTTGCGTCCCAGGCTTTCAAGACCGACATTCAGGCGGCGGATCTCTTCGTACAGCAGCGTGGCTTCGGGCGTGCGCTGCATGCGCTGGCGCACGCGCTCGAACAGGCGCAGCTCGATGCTGGCCTCCAGCGCGGCCAGCGTTGCGCTGACGGTGGCGGGCGACACGTCCAGGCGCCGTGCGGCGGCGGTGACGCTTTCCGTCTCGTAGACGGTGCGGAAGGTTTCGACCTGTTTGAGCGTGAACGTCATGAGGCCGGGACCGCAATCAGATGCGTTGGAGGTCCAGCAGCACGCGCCGCGTGGACAGCGGACGACCCGCCAGAATCTCGGCCAGGCGCGCGCGCAGGTCACTGCGCAGCGCGGGCTCGATGGTAGGGTCGTCGAAATCGGGCGGCGCCTCATCGACACCGTAGCCCGTCTCGCGCAGCAAGGTCCATTCGAAGCGGCGCAGCGCCCCGGCCGCGCGGGTGCCCGCAGACAGTTGCTGCAAGGCCATGTCATACGCGTCGAACAACAGCGGATGCGCGTCCTCGCGCGGCAACAGGCGCAGCAGCAGTTCGTTCATGTACCACGCCGACATCAACGCGGCGCCGGCCAGCGGCCGGATGCCGGCGATTTCGGCGCGCGTCAGCGTCTTGACCTCGCCGTTGCCGGTCCAGGACAGGAGCAGCGGCTGGAAGGCCGACAACACGGGGCGCAAAACGGAATAAGGGCGCTTGGCGCCCTTGGCGACCATGGCCACGCAGCCGTGATCGCGAGAAAAAGTTTGGACAATCAGGGAGGTTTCACGCCACGCCGTGGCGTGGAGCATGAACCCTGGTCGATCCTGGACGCGTGGCGCCCGTCTACTCATAACCCAGATCGCGCAGCGCACCCTCGCGGTCGGACCAGCCCTTGCGCACCTTGATGTAGACCTCGAGATGCACGGGTTTGTCCAGCAGCTTGGCAATGTCCTGCCGCGCCTCCGTGGCGATCCGCTTCATGTGCATGCCGCCCGTGCCCAGCAGGATGGGCTTGTGGCTGTCGCGTTCGACGACGACACAGGCGTTGATGGTGGCGCCCTTGGCGGTCTCATCCCATTGCTCGATGACGACCGTGCAACCGTACGGCAGTTCGTCGCCCACCAGGCGGAAGATCTTCTCGCGCACGAGTTCGGCGGCGATGAAGCGCATGGGCCGGTCGGTCAGCGTGTCTTCCTCGAACATCGGCTCGCCTTCCGGCAGGCGCGATGCGATTTCCTCGAGCAACTGGTCCAGTTGCTGATTCTTGGTGGCACTGACCGGCACCACGGCGCCGAACGGATGCAGCGCCATGATCTTGGACACGAACGCGAACAGATCGTCGCGGTTCTTCAGCGCGTCGATCTTGGAGACGACCAGAATCGTGCGCTCGGGGTTGGGCAACAGCGGAAGCAGCTTGGCGTCGCCCTCGGACCACTTGCCGGCTTCAACTACATGCACCACCACGTCCACGTCGGCCAGGGCCTGCGTCACGACGCGGTTCATCATGCGGTTCATCGCGCCGCCATGGCGCGTCTGGAAACCTGGGGTGTCGACAAACACGAACTGCTCGTGCTCGCGCGTCAGCACACCGTGAATGCGGTGGCGCGTGGTCTGCGCCTTGCGCGACACGATGGAGATCTTGGAACCGATCAGGGCGTTCGTCAGCGTGGATTTGCCCACATTGGGGCGGCCAACGATGGCAACGAAGCCGGTACGAAAAGGGGTATCGCTCATTTAGTCTCTTGAGCCACTGCCACGGGCAGCGACAATTGCGCGGTTTTGCGCGCCTTGCCCGACTTGCGGGCAGCCTTGGGGGCCGGGCTGACGGCCAGCGCGGCCTCGAGCGCCAGCTTGGCGGCCGATTGCTCGGCGGCGCGACGGCTGGCGCCGGGCGCCATTACCTTGATATCGAGCGCCGGAATGGCGCACTCGACTTCGAACTGCTGGCTGTGGGCCGCGCCGTGCGTGGCCACCACCGTATACAACGGCAGGGCCAGCTTGCGGCCCTGCAGGAATTCCTGCAGCAAGGTCTTGGCGTCCTTGCCGAGCGTCTTGGGATCCACGGACGCCAGCACCGGCTGGTACTGGCGCACGATCACGCGGCGTGCCGCCTCGAAACCCGCATCCAGAAAGACGGCGCCAAAAATGGCTTCGACCGTGTCGGCCAGAATGGACGGCCGGCGGAATCCGCCGCTCTTGAGTTCGCCCTCGCCCAGGCGCAGGTATTGGGACAGCTCAAGGCGCTGCGCGATATCCGCCAGCGACGCCTGCTTGACCAGGTTGGCCCGCAGACGCGACAGATCGCCTTCGTCGATTTTTGAATAGCGTTCGAACAGCATCGCCGCCACAACGAAGTTCAGTACGGAATCCCCAAGGAATTCCAACCGCTCGTTGTGGCGCGCACCGTGGCTGCGGTGCGTCAGCGCCTGTTCAAGCAGGGCCGCATCACCGAAGTGGTGATCGAGGCGGTTTTCTAGCGTGGCTAGCGACATAATCAGTTGAATCGGCCGATGCGGCTCAGATCGCTGAAGTTCATCCAGATGAAGAAAGCGCGGCCGACGATGTTGGCTTCCGGAACGAAGCCCCAATAACGGCTGTCCGCGCTGTTGTCCCGATTATCGCCCATGGCGAAATAATTCCCTTCGGGTACTTTGCAGCGTACCCCATTGTGGCTGTATTGGCAGTTTTGGCGGTACGGAAAAGTCCAGTTCTGCGCGGCATACACCTGCGGAGTCTTCTCTTCCAGCAGGATCTTGTGCTCAACGTCGCCCAACTTCTCTTTATATTGCGCAATATACGACACACGATCCGGCTCGAAATAGTCACCATCACGCACGTGCGGGACCAATTCGCCATTGACATAAAGCTTCTTGTCGATGTATGCGATTTCGTCGCCCGGCAGGCCCACCACGCGCTTGATGTAGTCGACGTTCGGATCGACCGGATACCGGAATACGAACACATCGCCACGCTTCGGTTCGCCGATGGAAATGACCTTCTTGTCGATCACGGGCAGGCGCAGCCCGTAGCTGAACTTGTTCACCAGGATCAGGTCGCCGGACTGCAGCGTGGGCAGCATCGAGCCGGACGGAATGCGGAACGGCTCGACCACGAACGAGCGCAGCATGAACACGAACAGAATGACGGGAAAGAAGCTGACCGCGTACTCGACCCACCAGGGCACGCGCCGCGCGGCATCGCCGGCTTCGCGCCGCAGGCGCTCGGCCTCTTGCGCGTCGCCCACCAGTGCCGCGTCGTACTGTGCCATCGCAGCCTGCGCGCGGCGCTCGCGCCCCTTGCGCAGCACGGCCAGATCGAGCACCCAGATAACGCCGGTAAGCACCAGCAGAATAAAAAGGATCAGGGCAAAGTTCCAACTCATCAGCTAATCGCCTTCTGGGGTTCTATTTGTCTTCCACCTGCAGGATGGCAAGGAACGCCTCCTGCGGAATTTCCACGCTGCCCACCTGCTTCATGCGCTTCTTGCCCGCCTTCTGCTTTTCCAGCAGCTTCTTCTTGCGCGAGATGTCGCCGCCGTAGCACTTGGCCAGCACGTTCTTGCGCAGCGCCTTCACGTTCTCGCGCGCGATGATTTCGGCGCCGATGGCAGCCTGGATGACCACGTCGAACATCTGGCGCGGGATCAGGCCGCGCATGCGGGTGACGACGTCGCGCGCACGGTGGCGCGCATTGCTGCGGTGAACGATGACGGCCAGCGCATCGACGCGGTCGTTGTTGATCAGGAGGTCGACGCGCACCACGTCGGCGGAGCGGTACTCCAGGAATTCGTAATCCATCGAGGCATAGCCGCGCGACACGGACTTCAGCTTGTCGAAGAAATCCAGCACGATCTCGGCCAGCGGGATCTCGTACACCAGGTGAACCTGGCGGCCGTGATAGCTCATGTTGACCTGCACGCCGCGCTTGTTGTTGCACAGCGTCATGACCGGACCGACGTAGTCCTGCGGCATGAACAGCGTGACCTTCACGATGGGCTCGCGGATGTCCTGGATCTTGCCGATCTCGGGCATGCGGGACGGGCTTTCCACGGTGATCACGGAGCCATCGCGCTGCTCGACCTCGTACACCACCGACGGCGCGGTGGTGATGATGTCCATGTCGAATTCGCGTTCCAGACGCTCCTGCACGATTTCCATGTGCAAGAGGCCCAGGAAGCCGCAGCGGAAACCAAAGCCCAGCGCTTGCGAGACTTCGGGTTCGAACATCAGCGCGGCGTCGTTGAGCTTGAGCTTTTCGAGCGAGTCGCGCAGTTGGTCGTATTCGGAGCTTTCGACCGGATACAGCCCGGCGAACACCTGCGGTTTGACTTCCTTGAAGCCCGGCAGCGGGGTCGCGGCCGGCTTGTTGGCCAGCGTGACGGTGTCGCCGACCTTGGCGTCTTCGAGCTGCTTGATGCCGGCGATGATGAAGCCCACCTCGCCCGCCGACAGATGCGGACGCTGCTGCGACTTGGGCGTGAACACGCCGGTCTGCTCGCACAGGTGGGTGGCGCCGGACGCCATCAGCAGGATCTTGTCCTTGGGCTTGAGCACGCCGTTGATGATGCGCACCAGCATGACCACGCCGACGTAGTTGTCGAACCACGAATCGATGATCAGTGCCTGCAGCGGCGCATCGGGATTGCCTTCGGGCGCGGGGACGCGGGCGACGATGGTTTCAAGGATTTCGTCGATGCCCATGCCGGTCTTGGCGCTGGCCAGCACGGCGTCCGAGGCGTCGATACCGATGACGTCCTCGACTTCCTGGCGAGCGCCTTCAGGATCGGCCTGCGGCAGGTCCATCTTGTTCAGCACGGGCACGACTTCCACACCCAGCTCGATTGCGGTGTAGCAGTTGGCCACCGTCTGCGCTTCCACGCCCTGCGATGCGTCCACCACCAGCAGCGCGCCTTCGCAGGCGGACAGGGAGCGGCTCACTTCGTACGAGAAGTCCACGTGCCCCGGCGTGTCGATCAGGTTCAGGTTGTAGATCTTGCCGTCCTGCGCCTTGTAATGCAAGGCGGCCGTCTGGGCCTTGATGGTGATGCCGCGCTCGCGCTCGATTTCCATGGAATCGAGGACCTGCGCCGACATCTCGCGATCCGCCAGTCCGCCGCAGCGCTGGATCAGGCGATCGGCCAAGGTCGACTTGCCGTGATCGATGTGGGCAATGATGGAAAAGTTGCGGATATGCTGCATGCTTGAATTTATAAGGGACGGAACAGACGGCACACTGCCGGGAGACATCGCCGCCGGAATGTGCACGGCCGACGTGTGAGGCGCTGACGGGCAATGCCCGGACAAAACTGAGGGGGCGCCATGCGCCCCCTCTTGCGGCAACCAGCCATTTTAGCCGGTCTTGAGCCATTTTTTTTGCCCGGGGCGCGCCCTGGGACAAAAAGCGCCCTGGGGTGACCGCATCAGGCGGCTTTGCGCCATGCCTTGCCCGGCCGCGGCGCCGGTCGAGCGCCGCCGGTCCGGGCCGTCATCACTTGGATGCGGGCACCGCCACCCACTGCGTCTGGTCGCCACGGCGCACCAGGAGGCCCGTCGCGCGGCTCTTGTCCAGCTTGGCGACCAGTTCGCCGAACTGCTTGGCGCCGGTCACGTCGGTGTCGTTCAGCGCCAACACGATGTCGCCTTCCTGCAGGCCAGCCTTGGCGGCCGCACCATCGGCAACCTTCACCTGGACGCCTCCCTTGATGCGCAGCTTCTTCTGGGTATCGGCGGGCACGTCGATCACGCTCAGACCCAGCGCGTTGGTGACCTCGGGCTCAGGCGCCGGCTTCTTGCCGGCGGCGGCCGCCTTCTCGGTCGGGATCTCACCGACCTTGACCGACAGCGTCATGCTCTTGCCCTTGCGCCAGACTTCCATGTCGGCGCGCGTGCCTGGCTTGGTCTCGCCGACGATGCGCGGCAGGTCGGACCAGCGCTTGATCGGTTCCTTGTTGAACTTCAGGATCACGTCGCCCGGCTGCACGCCCGCCTGTTCGGCAGGACCCTCGGCTTCGACGCTGCTGACCAGCGCGCCTTCGGCCTTCGGCAGGCCGATGGCTTCGGCCACATCCTTGCCGACTTCGCCGATCTGCACGCCAACGCGGCCGCGCGTGACCTTGCCCGTCGTGCGCAGCTGGTCAACCACCCGCATGGCTTCGTCGATAGGAATGGCCAGCGAGATGCCCATGAAGCCGCCGCTGCGCGAGATGATCTGGGAATTGATGCCCACGACTTCGCCGTCCAGGTTGATCAGCGGGCCGCCCGAGTTGCCGGGGTTGACCGCGACGTCCGTCTGGATGAACGGCAGGTACTCGCCGGTATCGCGGCCGATGGCGCTGACGATGCCGGAGGTGACGGTGGAATCCAGGCCGAACGGCGAGCCGATGGCGAGCACCCACTGGCCCTTCTTGAGCTTCTTGGGATCGCCGATCACCAGCGGCGTCATGTCCTTGGCTTCGATCTTGATGAGCGCCACGTCGGTGCGCTCGTCCGTGCCGATGACCTTGGCCTTGAACTCGCGTCCGTCGGTCAGGGTGACATAGATGTCGGTCGCATCCACGACCACGTGGTTGTTGGTCAGGATGTAGCCGTCGGCCGACACGAAGAAGCCCGAGCCCACGCCACGCGGCACGGTGCGCTCTTCAGGCGGCGTCGGTTGCGGACGCTGGCGCGGATTGGGCGACTGCTGCCCGGGCGGCTGGAATTCGGGACCGAAGAACCACCGGAACAGTTCGTAGGGATCGCTGCCGCCAGGACCGTTGCCGCCGCCGCGCACGGGAACCGTGGCGGTCGTGCGGATGTTGACGACGGCCGGATCGGCCTTTTCAACGATGGCCGTGAAGTCGGGCAATCCGACCGCGGCAGGCGCCGTCTGCGCCACCGTCACCGGCACGTAGGCGGTGGACAGCATTGCCCCCGCCGCGACAGCCGCCAGAAAGCGCCGGAAAAAAGCGTTCGAGACCGTCATTGCTTTCATATGTCACTCCGAAATTGCTGCTTGCGGAACGGCGGGAATTATTTGGCCCCGCCCTCCGCGGGTGCGGGTGCGGCTGCCGCGGGTGCGGGTGGCACGTACTCAGTGGCCTGCGCAAGTTGTTCCAGCGTGGCGGCGGGCACTTCGCCCACCGCGGTCAGCCAGAAGTCCGCAATGCGCGCGCCATAAACATTGATCGCGCCGCGCTGGGATGCGCCGTGCGCGGGCTGGTGGTTACGCTGGCTGTCATAGGGCTCGATGAAGACCGAGATCGCTGCCAGGCCATCGGACAGCACCATCTGGCTGACCGGCAATCCGCGCTTCATGGCGCGCGATACCTGCATGATCGTCTTGAAGCCGTTGGGCGCCGGAATGCGCCAGCCCTGCGCCGCAAGATCCACGGGCTGCATGCTGGCCTCGAGCACCTTCCAGTCGCGGGTGTTCCAGCGCGAGGACAGCGTCTGCGGATCCACTTCGGAACCGAGCCGCAGCGACGTGAACGACACCTGCTCGACCACGCCGCGCGCGGCGTTCAGCGTCTGGGCCTTCAGCAGCAGATTGGTTTCGACGTCCGCGCACAGGCGATAGCCGTAGCGCAGCTTGTCCAGCGGTTCGATCGTGATGAGCCGGCATTCGCGGCCCGCGACGCGGTGCGGCGTGGGCTCGGTGCGGATCTTGTAGTGTTCGGACAGGTTGGCCGGGTCGCCGAGCAGCAGACCGGGGAAGCGATCGCCACGGCGCCGCTCGACAAGCACGGTCTTGCGTTCGGGGATCAGACACTGCACGTCGTCGTTATGACGCAGGTATTCGCGCGGCTGGCCGTCAAGGATCTCGAGGCGTTCGCGCTCGCCGGTGCCGTCAAGAACGTGCACGAGGCGCGAGGACTGGATGACGTCGCCTTGCTGATACATGAAGACGCCGGCGTAGTCCTGCTTGCGCGCCGCCTGCTGAATGCGCGTGAGAAGCTGCACGACATCTTCGGTCTGGCCGGCCGGCGTAGCGCCAGCAGCGGCCGCGGGACCGTGCGCGGCAAGGAAAGCAGTCAGGAGCGTGGCGGCGAACCAGCCGGCGCGGTGAGCCTGCCACGAAGCAGCACGTCCCAGCACCGGCCAGCGTGATGGAAGCACAAGCGCCATCAACGTCCCGCTCCGACATCGAACGACACCTGCCGGACCGCGCTGGGGCCGGCCATCTGGCGATGGGCCTCCAGGTAGTCGCGCAGGCCCGAGTCGTCGGAGGCCGAGGCCGGCGAGCTGGCATCGGCCAGCACGCGCACATCCGTCGCGGGCGAGCCGGTGACGTACGGCTGAGCCACCCACGCGACCGTGGCCACCGCGGCGGCAACAGCCAGGCCGGACAGGCCCATGCGCAATGGCGAGCGGCGCCGAGGCGCCGCTACGATGGGCAATTCGGCGTCCAGCGCGCGCGCCAGGCGGGCCGAGAAGGCCGCGCTGGGCGTCAGCGCCAGATCGGAATTGCGCAGGGAATCACCAATCAAATGATAGGTGTCCCAGGTCTGACGTCCCTCTTTGGACAACAGACTGGGAAGAATATCGTCGGAATCTTCTCCGTCCATCCAGGCGGAAACCGATTCCTCCCAGGAGGACTCGGCGATCTCAACGGATTTGGCTGCTGTTTGCATGACTGCCACTCCTTACCAGCGACGCTCGACATCGGTGTCGAGCAGTGGACGCAACTTGGTGGCAATGGCTTCACGCGCACGAAAAATGCGGGAGCGCACCGTACCGATCGGGCAATCCATGCTCTGGGCGATGTCTTCGTAACTCATACCTTCGATTTCACGCAGGACAATTGCGGTGCGCAATTCTTCAGGCAAACCCTCGATGGCCGCGTTCACCGTCTCGGCGATTTCGCGGCTGGCAACCATGGATTCCGGCGTGCTTATATCCGTTAGGTTGTCGGTTTCGTTAAAAGTTTCACCGTCTTCCGTTTCAATCGCATTGGGCGCGCTGGGGCGCCGCCCCTGCGAGGCGAGCCAGTTGCGCGCGGTATTGATGGCGATGCGGTACAGCCACGTGTAGAAGGCGCTTTCGCCCCGGAACTGGGGCAACGCGCGGTAAGCCTTGATGAAGGCCTCCTGCGCCACATCCTCGATTTCGGAGGGATCGCGGATCATCCGGGCCAAGAGGCGGAGGATCTTGCGCTGGTACTTGAGCACCAGGAGATCAAATGCCTTCTTGTCGCCCCGCTGGACGCGCGCGACAAGCTCGGCGTCGACTTCGCGCTCGCTCATGCGGCCTCCCGCAAAAGACGCGCCGGGCGTGCCTGACGCGCCGTGCCCGCCACGAGGCGCAGACGGCGCCAGGATTCGGGTCGCAGCGTGTGCTTCCAGACGGTGAGGGTGATTTTGCTAGTGGTAAAGGCCGTACTCCCGGTGGGCAAGGGCTGCAGGATAAGCGTCAGCCACGCTGGACCCCGTTGCTGGTCCAGCAGCAGCGCATCTTGCCAGCCTTGCGGCCGGCGTAGCTGCCAGGGGCCAGCCCCGGTCGCGGTACGTAGCGCCGTTACCGGGGACGGGGTGTTCCGTGCCGAGTGTAACAGCCCGGCCACCAGGAACAGAAGCGCGAGCAGCGCTGCTGCCATCCAGGCGTGACCATGCCAGGAAGCGGCTGTCAGCACGCTGGCCGCGGCGGCGGCCAGCGCCAGCCCAAAGAGCGCAACGGCGCCCCTGGGCTGCGAGACAGGCACACGGAACGACCAACGCCCCCCAGCCAAGCCTTCCAAATCAGACCCGGCGAACGGCCATCGAGCCGTTGGTGCCGCCAAAGCCGAACGAATTGGACAGGCCCACGTCGATCTTCATCTGCCGCGCTTCGTTCGCGCAGTAATCCAGATCGCATTCCGGATCTTGATTGAAGATGTTGATCGTCGGAGGCGAGACCTGGTTGTACACGGCCAGGGTCGTGAACACGGCTTCGATGCCGCCGGCTGCGCCCAGCAGGTGGCCGGTCATCGACTTGGTCGAGTTGACCACCAGCTTCTTGGCGTGGTCGCCGAACGCCAGCTTCAGCGCGTCGGTTTCGTTCTTGTCGCCAAGCGGGGTGGACGTGCCATGCGCGTTGACGTATTGGACGTCTTCGGGATTCAGGCCGCCGTTGCGCAGCGCGTTGATCACGCCGCGGCGCGGGCCGTCCTTGTCCGGCGCGGTGATGTGGTGGGCATCGGAGCTCATGCCGTAGCCAGCCAGTTCACCGTAGATACGCGCGCCGCGCTTCTTGGCGTGCTCGTACTCTTCCAGAACCAGGACACCAGCGCCCTCGCCCAGCACAAAGCCGTCGCGGTCGCGGTCCCAGGGACGCGATGCGGTCTGAGGATCATCGTTGCGGGTCGACAGCGCGCGCATGGCGGCAAAGCCGCCAATGCCCAGCGGCGACACGGTCGATTCGGCGCCGCCGGCCACCATGACGTCGGCATCGCCGTATTCGATCAGGCGTGCGGCATCGCCAATGCAATGCAGGCCGGTCGTGCAGGCAGACACCACGGCGTAGCTGGGACCCTTCATGCCATAGGCGATCGACAGATGCCCGGAAATCAGGTTGATCAGCGAACCCGGCACGAAGAACGGCGAGATGCGCCGAGGTCCCTTGGCAAGGTACTCGACCTGGGTTTCCTCAATGCGCGGCAGACCGCCAATACCGGACCCCACGATCACGCCGATACGCTCGGCGTTTTCTTCGGTGACTTCCAGGCCGCAATCGCGCCAGGCCTGCATTCCGGCAGCCAGGCCGTAATGGATGAACGTATCCATCTGGCGGGCTTCCTTGGCCGAAATAAAGGTACTGATGTCGAAGTCTTTGACTTCGCCAGCAATGTGAGTGGTGATGGCCGAGGGATCGAAACGGGTGATGCGGCTGATGCCAGAACGTCCGTTGACGATATTGTCCCAAGCGGTGGTCAGATCATTTCCTACGGGGGAAACGATACCCAGGCCGGTGATGACGACACGTCGCTTCACGGATGACTCCTCAAACAGACAAAAGAAAGGCGGTTTTCGGGATGCGCTGCGCGTGTGGACCACATGAAGGCAGGTGAGGCATTACAACGCCCGACCTGCCGGTGGACCACACGGCACTCCAGAAACCGCCCTGATTCCAGGTTGGCCGACAAAATCGGGCAACCAGGACGATATAGGCTGAGCTTACTGCTTACCGTGCGAATTGATGTAGTCAATCGCTTGTTGCACGGTCGTGATCTTTTCGGCCTCTTCGTCGGGGATCTCGGTCTCGAATTCGTCTTCGAGGGCCATGACCAGTTCGACCATGTCGAGCGAATCGGCACCGAGGTCGTCAAGGAAGGAGGACTCGTTCTTGATCTCGGCTTCGTTGACGCCAAGTTGTTCAGCGACGATCTTCTTGACGCGCTGTTCGATGCTTTCCATGCAGATCTCCAATTGGGAAAAATCCCGCGAATTATAGCCAAGCGCGGAGTGATGCAACGCCTGACCGTGACAAAAATAACACCGCGCATTTGTTCTGTCGCCGAGACCGGCGCAGGATGACCATGTGCGGCGTTTCCGGAGAATCGCGCGCCACCTTGCCGATTGCCCGGCGGCGGCGCGCGATTCGTGATTTATTGCATGTACATCCCGCCGTTGACGTGCAGGGTGGTGCCGGTAATGTAACCCGCCTGAGGCCCGGACAAAAAGGCCACGGCATGCGCAATATCAGACGGAGAGCCCAGACGACCCAGCGGAATCTGTTGCAGCAGCGCCGCCGTCTGGTTTTCGCCGAGGGCACGCGTCATGTCGGTGTCGATGAAGCCGGGCGCCACGCAGTTCACGGTGATGTTGCGGCTGCCCAGTTCACGCGCCAGCGCCCGCGCCATGCCTGCCACGCCAGCTTTTGCGGCCGCGTAGTTGGCTTGGCCCGCGTTGCCGCTGGAACCCACCACGGACGTCACGTTGATGATGCGTCCCCAACGGGCCTTCATCATGCTGCGCAGCACGGCGCGCGACAGACGGAAGACCGAGGCCAGGTTGGTGTCGATAACGGCCGACCAGTCGTCATCCTTCATGCGCATCGCCAGCGTATCACGGGTGATGCCAGCGTTATTGACGAGGATGTGCGGACCGCCGCCTTCCTTGCCCAGCGCGTCGATCAGCGCATCGCAGGCAGCGGCGTCGGTCACGTCCAGCACCACACCGCGGCCACCGGACGGCGCGAGCGCTTCGGTGATGCCAGCCGCGCCCGATTCGGACGTGGCGGTGCCGACGACGGTTGCGCCGCGCGCGGCCAGTTCCAGGGCGATCGCCCGGCCAATGCCGCGGGTCGCGCCCGTGACGAGCGCGATCTTGCCCTGCAATTCGGTCGAGGTGTTGTCCATTGATCAGTTTCCGTTGACGGCAGCCAAAGCCGCTTCCAGCGAAGCGGGATCGGTGATGGCCAGGCCGGTGAGTTCGGGGTCGATGCGCTTGGTCAGGCCAGCAAGCACCTTGCCCGGACCGCATTCGATGACGTGCGTGACGCCTTGCGCCTTCATGGCGCGCAGGGTTTCGACCCAGCGCACAGGATGCCACGCCTGACGCACCAGCGCATCGCGGATGGCGTCTGGGTCAGTGGGCGAAGCCACGTCGACGTTGTTGATGACCTGCACTTGCGGCGCGGACACGGCGGCGCCGCCGAGCGCGCCAGCCAGCACATCGGCGGCGGGCTTGAGCAGGCTGGAATGGAACGGCGCGGACACGGGCAGCAGCAAGGCGCGCTTGGCGCCGGCGGCCTTGGCCAGCTCGCAGGCGCGTTCGACCGCGGCCTTGTGACCGGCGATCACGACTTGCGCGGGCGCATTGAAGTTGACGGCTTCGACCACTTCGCCTTGCGCGGCTTGCGCACACGCGGCGCGCACGGCATCGTCGTCCAGACCCAGGATGGCGGCCATGGCGCCCGTGCCGACCGGCACGGCGGCCTGCATGGCGTCGGCGCGCACGCGCACCAGGCGCACGGCGTCTTCCAGCGCCAGCGAACCAGCGGCGGTCAGCGCGGCGTATTCGCCCAGGCTGTGGCCGGCCACGACATCAGGCTTGCGGCCGCCCGCGGCGATCCACGCGTTGTAGAAGGCGACGCCAGCAGTCAGCATGGCCGGCTGCGTGTTGGTGGTCAGGTTGAGCTGTTCGACGGGACCCTGCGCGATCAGCGCGCCCAGGTCCTGCCCCAGGGCCTGCGAGGCCCGCGCCACGGTGTCGGTGACCGCCGCCACGCCGGACCAGGCGTCCAGCATGCCGACGGCTTGCGAACCCTGACCAGGAAAGACAAAAGCGATTTTCATGATTGAGCGTGTGGTTTGATTCAGTGTCTGTGAGGAATGCCAGGCGCGCTCTCAGGCCGCCCGCGGCACACATGCCGCCGCGGCCAGGGCACGCCCTTACATGCGAGCCAGTACCGAGCCCCAGGTGAATCCGCCGCCCACGCCTTGCATCAGGATGAGCTGGCCCGGCTTGACGCGGCCGTCGCGGCGCGCCGCATCGAGTGCGAGCGGCACACTGGCCGCGGACGTGTTGGCGTGGCTGTCGACGGTGATGACGACCTTCTCGACGGGCACGTCCAGCTTGCGGGCCAGGAAATTCAGGATGCGCACGTTGGCCTGATGCGGAATCAGCCAATCGACGTCGGCAACGGTGAGTCCGGCTTCGGCGCAGGTGTCGCGCGCCGAGCGGTCCAGCACGGTGACGGCCTGCTTGAAGACGGCCTGGCCGTCCATGCGCAGGAAGGGATCGCCCGTGACGTCGCCGTAGGCCACGTTGCCCGCGGCGCTGAGGATCTTCATCTGGCTGCCGTCGGCATGCAGTTGCGCGGCCATGATGCCAGGCGTGTCGGAGGCCTTGAGGACCACCGCACCAGCGCCGTCGCCAAACAGCACGCAGGTGCTGCGATCGTTCCAGTCGAGGATGCGCGAGAACACTTCGGCGCCGATCACCAGCGCGCAGCGCGCGCGGCCCGCGCGGATGAAGCTGTCGGCGGTGGTCAGCGCGTAGACGAAGCCGCTGCACACGGCCTGCACGTCGAACGCGGCCGAGCCCTTGGCGCCGAGGTTGGCCTGCACCAGGCAAGCCGTGCTGGGGAACACGAAATCGGGGGTGGACGTGGCCACGATGACGAGGTCGACTTCGGAAGCATCGACGCCCGCATCGGCCAACGCGCGGCGCGAGGCCTCGGTGGCCAGCTGGCTGGTGGTCACGCCACGCTCGGCCAGATGGCGCTGACGGATGCCCGTGCGCTCGACAATCCATTCGTCTGAGGTGGCGATGTCGCGCGTCGCCAGTTCCGCAGCCAGTTCGTCATTCGAAACCACGCGTTCCGGCAGGAAGCTGCCGGTGCCCGCGATCACGGAGTATTTCATTGCGGTATCCATCAAGCGGTATCCCCAGCCACGTTGGGCGACGCCGCCGAAGGGCGATCGCCGGATTGAACGCGCTTGGTAATTTGGGCGACCGTCTGCGCGGTGCGCTCCAGCAGTTTACTCACTACGGCTTCGCGGGCGCGTTGCAAGGCAAAACCGAAGGCGTAAACGTCCGCGGAGCCGTGGCTTTTGATGACCACGCCGCGCAAGCCGAGCAAAGCCGCGCCGTTGTAGCGGCGGTTGTCCACGCGGTTGCGCAGGCGGTTCAGCACAGGCTTGGCCACCGCGCCGGCGATCAGCGTGATCAGATTGCGCTTGAACTCTTCGCGAATGATGCTGGACAGCATCTTCGCCAGTCCTTCCACGGACTTGAGCACGACGTTGCCGACAAAGCCGTCGCAGACGACGACGTCGACCGTGCCCTTGAAGATGTCGTTGCCTTCGACGTTGCCGTAGAAGTTCAATGGGCTGCCGCGCAGAAGCTCGGCGGCTTCCTTGACGACTTCGTTGCCCTTGATGACTTCTTCGCCAATGTTCAGCAAGCCCACGGTGGGGTTCTCGCGATGGTCCACCGCCTGCGACAGCGCGGCGCCCATGATGGCGAATTGCAGCAGGTGCTCGGCCGAGCAGTCCACGTTTGCACCAAGGTCCAGCACCGTGGTGGCGCGGCCCGTCTGGTTCGGAATGGACGTGGCGATCGCCGGGCGGTCGATGCCGTCCAACGTCTTGAGCACATAACGTGAAATGGCCATCCAGGCGCCGGTGTTGCCCGCGGAAACGCAGGCGTCCGCCCGCCCATCCTTGACGGATTGGGCAGCGAGGCGCATGGAGGAGTCTTTTTTGCGGCGCAGGGCGACCTCGACCGGGTCGTCCATGGTGACGACTTCGGAAGCCGCCACGATCTCAATGCGATCGCGCGCCACGTTGCGGTGCTCGGAGAGCGCCGCTTCGATAGCGTCGGGAAGCCCGACCAGCAATAGCCGGGTGTCCGGAAATTGCCGGGCGAACTCGATCGCAGCCGGAATCGTGACGGGCAGACCGAAGTCTCCGCCCATACAGTCTATGGCGATGCGTATCACGGGTGCCAGGTATCAGCGCTCAGCCGAAATGGTCCGAGTACGAGTTCGGCCCGGGGGCCTTATTCGTCGGCCTTGGTCTTCAGGACCTTGCGGCCACGGTAGAAGCCGTTGGGGCTGATGTGGTGACGCAGGTGCGTTTCACCGGTGTTGGGCTCGATGGCGGTCGACGGGGCCACCAGAAAATCGTGCGAACGGTGCATACCGCGCTTGGAGGGGGACTTCTTGTTTTGTTGAACGGCCATGATGACTCCTAGAAACGGGGCGCATTGTACGCGATGCGGCCCGATGTTGATCTCAATCTTTGTGCTTCAGTTGTTCCAGCACCGCAAACGGCGACGGACGCTTGACAGCGGGCTCCTCTTCAGGAGCTTCGCTGGCCTTGGCCTGCGCGCCCGGGCATACATCATGCTTGGGCACATACGGAATGCTCAGAATGAGCTCATCTTCGATCTGGGCCAACAGATCAAAATGATGCGAACCCACCACCTTTTCAGGCAGCTGGGCCACAGAATCCCTTCCTACGCCTTCGTCGTCCTCGTCGTCGTCATCGTCGCCTTGATCGGCAAAGGAATGATCATCGTCGAGGTCGTCTTCGGATTTGACCAGTTGCAGCACGACTTCGCTGTCGACCGGATACGCAAACGGCGCGTTGCACCGCTGGCACACGACCACCGGATTCGCCTTCACGTGCAGACGCAGAATCGACTGGCCCATCAGCAAGCCGATCTTGCCTTCTTCGCCTTGCACGGACCAGCTCACAAGCCCGGCTTCGCCCAGCGGTTGTTCGGGCAAGCCCTCGACCACGCGGGCAAGACGCACCAAGGCGATCTTGCCGTGCGCGCTTTTACCCAGACGGGCAAAGGCAAAGGCGTCGATGCGCTTGACATCGGCACTGACATCGGCACTGACATCGGCACTCACGTTAGCATTCACGTCAGCGCCCATATTCGCGTCGACACTCATGTCGATATTCGCGTCGGCATTCACACCAGCACCGGCCGATCCGTCCGCGCGGCGACTCGCATCGCCAAGCTTTCCCTTCGGTGTCATGTTGATGTTCCTGCAAAAATGCCGCAAAACGTTAGATAATACTGTGACTTACGTATTACCGTCAAATGCCGCATGCCTCACAAGCCTAGCCTGATCCTCGCGTCCAGCTCGAAATACCGCAAAGAACTGTTGTCGCGCCTGCGCCTGCCCTTTTCCGCGATTTCCCCCGATGTAGACGAAACGCCACACCCCGGCGAAACTCCCGAGGCGCTGGCGCTGCGCCTGTCCGTTGCCAAGGCAATGGCGGTGGCAGCAAAGCATCCGGGCAGCATCGTGATCGGTTCTGACCAGGTGGCGACCGTGGACGGCGCCCCCATCGGCAAGCCGGGCGACTTCACGCGGGCCCAGGCGCAACTGCGCGCGCTGTCGGGCCAGTTGGTCGAATTTCACAGTGCGCTGGCCGTGACGGACGGCCAGCGGGTGGAAAAGGCCGACATCGTGACGCGCTGCCGGTTCCGCCACCTGTCTGACCATGCCATCGACGCCTACCTGCGCGCCGAAGAGCCTTACGATACCGCAGGCAGCGCCAAGGCGGAAAGCCTGGGCATTGCCCTGATGGAAAGCATTCAAAGCGACGATCCCACCGCCATCATAGGCCTGCCGCTGATCGAATTG
The DNA here is from genome assembly GCF_002966795.1 of Achromobacter spanius. Lineage (GTDB taxonomy): Bacteria > Pseudomonadota > Gammaproteobacteria > Burkholderiales > Burkholderiaceae_B > Achromobacter > Achromobacter spanius_D. Next base: position 1,443,363 of record NZ_CP023270.1, on the reverse strand, counting down.
ACGCGCTTGCTGGCAACTTTCGGACTGGATCCGCTCGACGCCCCGGGAGCGCCCGCATGACCGGCGCCCTGCACCTGATTCCCGTCAGCCTGGGCGACGCTCCGCCCGAACGCTGGCTGCCCGCAGACGTGCGCGCGCTGGCCGGCCGGCTCGACACCTATATCGCCGAAAACGCCAAGACGGCCCGCGCCTTCCTGAAGCTCATCGGCACCACCCGGCCGCTGCAGGAAATCACCATCCACACACTGACGGACAAGGCTGACGCCGCGCAGATCAAGGCCTGGCTCGACCCCGCGAAGCGTGGGGCGGAGATCGGCCTGGTGTCCGAGGCAGGCTGCCCCGCCGTCGCGGACCCCGGCGCCAAGGTCGTGGACGCGGCGCATCGCCTGGGGATCCCCGTCAAACCCTGGGTAGGCCCCTCTTCCATCCTGCTGGGCCTCATGGCCAGCGGTCTGGACGGGCAGCGCTTCGCCTTTCATGGCTATGCGCCCGTCGACCCCGGCGAGCGCGCCAAACAGTTGCGCGCCTGGGAGCAGCACTCGGCCCGTCACAATCAGACCCAGCTGTTGATCGAGACCCCCTACCGCAACGCCGCAATGTTCGCCACGCTGATCGCCACCCTGAAGGGCGACACCAAGCTGTGCGTGGCGCGCTCGATGACGACGGCGGAAGAATGGGTGGTCACGCACACCGTGGCCGACTGGAAGAAGCTGCCGGCGCCCCAGCTGGACAAGCTGCCGACGCTGTTCCTGTACCTGGCCCGCTGATCATGATCCGCCTCTTTTCCACGCTGCTTGCCGCGGCAGTCCTGGCAGGCTGCGCGGCGCGCGGCCCCGCCGGCCTGGACCTGGACACCTCGATCACCGCCGCCAGCCAGAGCAGCCGGGTGCGGTCTGTCGTCGTGCACTACACGACGGTCGACGACGCCGAGTCGCTGCGCCTGCTTTCCAAGGGCAAGGTCAGCGCCCATTACCTGCTGGACCTGGACGGCCGCGCCTACCGGCTGGTCGACGAAAACCGCGCCGCGTGGCACGCCGGGGCCAGTTCCTGGTACGGCAACGTCGCGATGAACAGCACCTCGATCGGCATCGAGATCGTCAATCCGGGCTGGACCGAGGGCAGCAACGGCGAGCGCGTCTGGCATCCCTATGACGACCGCCAGGTCCGGGCGCTGACCATCCTGCTGCGCGACATCCTCGGCCGGCACAACATCGCCCCGGAGAACGTGGTCGGCCACAGCGATATCGCGCCGCAGCGCAAGGTGGATCCCGGCCCGCTGTTCCCATGGAAAACGCTGGCGGACGCGGGCATCGGGCGCTGGTACAACGAGGACGGCGCGGCCCGGCACCTGGCGCGCCTGCAGATCGAGGGCGTGCCGGACGTCGCGTGGTTTCAGAAACAGCTACAGCGGCTGGGCTATGCCAGTCCACAGGACGGCACGCTGGACCGCGCGACGATCAACACCCTGGCCGCGTTCCAGATGCACTACCGCCCTGCCCTGCACGACGGCCAGCCGGACGCGGAAACCGCGGCCATCATGCTGGCCATGCCTTAGGCGCGGCGTTGTACGGGAGCAGGGGCGCGAGGGCGCACCAGTGAACTACGCCCGCCGCCGCCACCAGGCGACGATGCGCCATCCCAGCAGCACTGCCAGCACCGCGGCGTACATCGCGGGCTCCGACAAGTCATTCTTGCCGGCCTTGTGCCACCAGTAGTGCAGGATGGCCAGCAGGCCGATGGCATAGATTGCCCGATGCAGCGTCTGCCAGCGCTTTCCCAACCGGCGCATCGCCCACTGCGTGGAGGTGGCGGCCAGCGCCGTCATCAGCACGAAGGCCGAAAATCCCACCATGATGAAGGGGCGTTCGACGATGTCACGCACCATTTCGGCCGGATCGAAGCCTCGATCCCACCACACCCACGCCATGAAATGCAGCGCCGCGTAGAAGAACGCGAACAGCCCGCACATGCGCCGCACGCGCACCAGCGCGGGCTGACCTGTCAACCGCCGCAGCGGGGTGACGGCCAGCGTGACCAAGAGGCACACCAGCGCCCACGTGCCCGACGAACGGGTTAAAAACTCAACCGGATTGGCAGTGAGCCCGTCGTGCATCCCCAGCCAGATCCAGCGCGCAAACGGCGTCAGACCCAGCAGAAAGAGCAGCGGCTTGAAGCGCCCGACCATCCTGGCCGAGAGCTGCGCCTTCCGGGGAGCCGCAGCCGGGGCCGCGCGAGGAGCAACGGACACGGATCAGCGCCTCAGTAATTGGCCTTCAGGTCCATGCCCTGATAAAGCGCCGCCACCTGATCCCCGTAGCCGTTGAACATCAATGTCTTGCGCTTGGGCGTGAACAGGCCGTCCTCGCCGATACGGCGTTCGGTGGCCTGGCTCCAGCGAGGATGCGCGACGTTGGGATTCACATTGGCGTAGAAGCCATACTCTTGCGGGGCGGACTTGACCCAGGACGTGACGGGCGGTTTTTCCACCAACCGGACCTTCACCAGCGATTTGCCGGACTTGAATCCGTACTTCCAGGGCACGGCCAACCGCAGAGGCGCGCCGTTCTGGTTGGGCAGCACACGGCCGTAGACCCCAAAGACCAGCATCGCCAGCGGGTGCATGGCCTCATCCAGGCGCAGGCCCTCCACGTACGGCCACTCCAGAATGGCGGCGCGCACGCCCGGCATGTTTTCCCGCTGAACGGCAGTGACAAATTCGACGTACTTGGCGTTGCCATTCGGCTCCACCTGCTTGAGCACTTCGGACAGCGAATAGCCCACCCACGGAATGACCATGGACCAGCCTTCCACGCAGCGCAGGCGGTACACGCGATCTTCCATCGGCGCGAGCTTGAGCAGGTCTTCGATGGTGAACGTGCGCGGCTTGTTGACCTCGCCCTCGACGCTCACCGTCCACGGCCGGGTCTGCAACTTGCCGGCATTTTTGGCCGGTTCGCCCTTATCTACGCCGAACTCGTAGTAATTGTTGTAGGACGTGATGTCCGCGAGCGACGTCTGCTTGTCCATGACGCTGAACGCGGGATTGGACTTGCCGGGCAGCGCGCCGGCATCCTGCGCGTGGGCGGCGCGCGTAGCCCACCCGGGCAGTCCGACAGCGGCCGCGGCAGCACCCGCCCGCAGCATCAACTCGCGGCGCGATCGCCACACGGCCTCGGAAGTGATCTCGGACGACAGAAAATCGTCGGGCTTGCGTATCAGCATCGTAATCTCCGGTATGGCGCAGGCGCTCTGGACGCATCCCGCGTCTCATGGACGCTGGACGGGTCTATGTTATTCCGCGACGCCGGCAGGAAGCACGCGCAGCGCCTTCCGGATAGACCTGCCGGGCAGGCGGACGTTCCTGCCGGCCGTTATCGCAGGGATCAGCCGTTCACGCCAACGCGCGGCAGCAGCCATTCGCGCACCAGCGGCACGGTGTCGAGCACTGCTTGCGGTGCACATCCCTCAAGTTCCTTCAAGGTGTGCGCGCCGTAGGTGACGCCCAGACCGTGCACGCCCGCATTGCAGGCCATCTGCAGATCGTGCGAGGTATCTCCCACCATGATGACCCGCGACGGATCCACGTCCAGTTCCTGCATCAGTTCGTGCAGCATGGCGGGATGCGGCTTGCTGAAGGTCTCGTCGGCGGTGCGGGTGGCGGCGAACAGCGGACCGAGGCCAGTCGCGGCCAGCGCGCGCGTCAGACCGACGCGGCTCTTGCCCGTGGCAACGGCCAGCCGCACATTCTGGTTGGCCAGATCGGCCAGCAGCTCGTTGATGCCGTCAAACAGACGCAGTTCGGGATCGCGCAGCAGGTAGTGGGTGCGGTAGCGCTCGAGGAAGCGCGGCAGCATGGCCTGCGTCAATTCGGGGACGGCGCGGCGCAACGCGCTTTCGAGCGAGAGGCCGATGACCCAGCTTGCCTCGGACGCGGACGGCACCGCCAGATCCAGATCGCGGCAAGCGCCCTGGATGGCGGCCACGATGCTGTGCGTGGAATCCATCAGGGTGCCATCCCAGTCAAAGACGACCAGCGAATACGACATATCAGGCAGACTCCAGTGTTTTCAGTATGTTCCGGCAAGCAGGCGGCAGCTCGGCGGTCAGTGTCATGACCTCGCCCGTCAGCGGGTGAGGCAGGGTGAGGCTGTGGGCGTGCAGGAACATGCGGTTGAAACCCTGCCGCGCAAACTGCGCCCGCACCTCGTCGTGGCCGTACTTGTCGTCCCCGACGATGGGAAAGCCGCTGGCGGCCAGATGGACCCGAATCTGGTGGGTGCGTCCGGTGCGCAGCTCGGCGTCGACCAGACTGTAACCGCCAAAACGCTGCTTCAGCGTGACAATCGTGTGCGCCGTCTGCCCGTCCGGATCCACCTTGACGCGGCGCTCGCCGGACTGCGTGGTCCATTTGGACAGGGACAGCTTGATGTGCTGGCGGTCGTTGACCCAATCGCCCTCGACCAGCGCGAAATAATGCTTGTCGCTCCGGCCCTCGCGCAACATCGCGTGCAGGGCCAAGAGCGCGCTGCGCTTCTTGGCGACCATCAGCAACCCGGAGGTTTCGCGGTCCAGCCGGTGCACCAGCTCCAGGAACTTGGCCTGCGGACGCGCGGCGCGCAGTTGTTCGATCACGCCAAACGACACGCCGCTGCCGCCGTGGACCGCGACCCCAGCAGGCTTGTCCACGACGAGCATGGCGTCGTCTTCGAAGACAATCGGGAATTCAGCCGCGGGCACGGGCCGGGGCTTGCCGGGGTCCGGCAGGCGCAGGGGCGGAATGCGGACCACATCGCCCTCTTCGATCCGGTAATCGACCTGGATGCGTCCCTTGTTGACGCGAACCTCGCCGCCGCGGATCGCCTTGTAGATGTGCGTCTTGGGCACCCCCTTGCACAGCCGCATGAGGAAGTTGTCCAGACGCTGGCCGGCATGCTCGGCGCCCACTTCAACCATGCGGACGGCGGGGGCTGCTTTAGAGGCGGATACGGGGGAGGAAGTTTCTTTGCGCATTGCGGAAAGCGACATATAATCGGGACAGCCTTAAGGGGCTGAACAAGCCGCCTGGCGTAGAGATGCAACCAACACGCAACTCCGTCGAGCGCGCGGGCCGCCATTGTACTGCCTGCTCATTCAACCCCTGGGTCTCTTGGTCGCCGGCGCAACCGAGCCCTGCGGAATAGTGGTGTGGCATTCATCTTGCCCGCTGTTCCGGCAGGTCCGTTGCATGCCGCAAGCGGCTCTGAAGCACTGCAAGAATCGTCGCATATTTAAAGCACCAGCTGCGTGTGGGCAACCAATCCGACCGCAGCTGCCGTTCACAGCATTTTTTCCGTCAAACCACATTCAGTGAAGCTGACCCTCCTGCTGACAGAACCCCGTGCCCCACGGCACGACGTGCCCGCCTGACCCGCGGCGGATACGCCTGGGCGCCGCCCAGGTACGGTCCGCACCTTCTTGCCCGCTTCAGCCGCAGCCCGAGTGGCCCGAGGTCACGCGCCGATATCGGCGCGTCATGACAACGGAGAAACCCTCTCATGAAGCGCATGCTGTTCAATGCGACGCATCAGGAAGAATTACGCGTCGCTATCGTCGATGGGCAAAAACTCATCGACCTTGACATCGAGACTGCCGGCCGCGAACAGCGCAAAGGCAATATCTACAAAGGTGTCATCACCCGGATCGAACCCGGCCTCGAAGCTTGCTTCGTCAACTACGGCGAAGACCGCCACGGCTTTCTGCCCTTCAAGGAAGTTGCGCGCAGCTTCTTCAAGGAAGGCGTCGACGTCCGCACCGCCCGTATCCAGGACGCCCTGCGCGAAGGCCAGGAACTGATCGTCCAGGTCGAAAAAGAAGAACGCGGCAACAAGGGCGCAGCCCTGACCACGTTCATCTCGCTGGCCGGCCGCTACCTGGTCCTGATGCCCAACAACCCCCGCGGCGGTGGTGTTTCGCGCCGCGTCGAGGGCGAGGACCGCCAGGAACTGCGCGACACGATGGAACAGCTCGACCTGCCGCAGGGCATGAGCATCATCGCCCGCACCGCAGGCATCGGCCGCAACGTCGAAGAACTGCAATGGGACCTGTCCTATCTGCTGCAGCTCTGGACCGCCATCGACGGCGCCGCGCGCGACAACTCCGCGCCCATCCTGATCTATCTCGAATCCAGCCTGGTCATCCGCGCGATCCGCGATTACTTCTCGCCCGAAATCGGCGAGATCCTGATCGACACCGACGAGATCGCCGACCAGGCCACCGCCTTCATGAGCGTGGTGATGCCGGACAACGTCCAGCGCGTCAAACGCTACCGTGACGACATCCCCCTCTTCTCGCGCTTCCAGATCGAACACCAGATCGAGACGGCCTACTCGCGCACGGTGCAACTGCCCTCGGGCGGCGCCATCGTGATCGACCACACCGAAGCGCTGGTTTCCGTGGACGTGAACTCGGCCCGCTCGACCCGCGGCGCCGACATCGAGGAAACCGCGCTGCGCACCAACTCGGAAGCGGCCGACGAAGTGGCCCGCCAGTTGCGCCTGCGCGATCTGGGTGGCCTGATCGTCATCGACTTCATCGACATGGAAGACAGCAAGAACCAGCGCGCCGTCGAACAGCGCCTGCGTGATGCGCTCCATTTCGACCGCGCCCGCGTCCAGATGGGCAAGATCTCGCGCTTCGGCCTGATGGAACTGTCGCGCCAGCGCCTGCGTCCGGCCCTGAACGAAGGCTCGCACATCACCTGCCCGCGCTGCAACGGCACCGGCGTCATCCGTGATGCCGAGTCCAGCGCCCTGCACGTCCTGCGTCTGCTGCAGGAAGAAGCCATGAAGGAAAACACCGCGGCGGTCCATGCCCAGGTGCCCGTCGACGTGGCCACTTACCTGTTGAACGAAAAGCGCGCCGACATCACCAAGATGGAAGCCCGCCTGAAGGTCAACCTGATGCTGATCCCCAACAAGCATCTGGAAACGCCGCATCATCACATCGAGCGTCTGCGCCACGACGATCCGCGCCTGGAAGAGCTGAAGACCAGTTTCGAACTGGTGGAAGCGCCGGCCACGGACGCGCCCTGGCAGCCGCGCGAAAACGAAATCAAGTCGCGTCCGGAAGCCCTGGTCAAGGGCATCACGCCGTCGCAGCCCGCCCCCGTCTCCACGCCCGCAGCGCCGGCCGCCGCACCCGCCGCGCCCGCGGCAGGCGCCGGTCTGGGCGGCCTGTTCAAGCGTCTGGTCGGCTGGCTGACCGGTGGCTCCGAACCCGCCAAGCCCGCCCCCGCCGCCGCCGAAGAAACCGCCAAGCGCGCGGGCTCGTCGCGTGGCAAGGGCCGCAGCGGCCATGACGGTCAGGAACGCCGCGGCGAACGCCACGGTTCCGACCGCAACCGCAACCGCCGCGGTGAAGGCCGTGGCGAAGGCGCCGAGGCCTCCGAAGGCGGCCGTCATCACGTGCGCGGCAACCGCCGCTCGGATGCCGAGCGCGGCGATCGCAACAACCGTGGCGAAGGCCGCGGCGAACGCGACACGCCGGCCGCCACCCAGGCAGCCCTGGCGTCCGCCCGTCCTGAACAGTCGCCCGAGCTCAACGGTGAAGACACGGGCGCCGGCCGCAATCGCCGCCGTGGCCGTGGCCGCAACCGCCGCGAGGAAGGTCAATTCGACGCGCCGATGAGCGAACAGGAAAGCATGGTCGCCGCCCTGGCTCAGACGGTCGCCACCGCGCTGCCTGACGCCAAGTCGGATGCCAAGCCCGCCGCCGAAGCCCAGGACGACGCTGACGCTGACGAACAGTCTGCCGACACGTTCGCCGGTGCTGAAGGCGCCGAAGGCGCCGCGGATCCCGAGCGCAAGCGCCGCCGCCGCCGCAGCCGCCGTGGCCGCCGCAGCCAGGACGAAGCCGGGTTGGCCGGCAGCGACGAGCAGCAGGAAGACGGCGCTGAAGACGCTGGCGAACAGCAGGCCGAAGGCGTTGACGCCCAAGCCGCTGCGCCCGTCCAACCGGCCGCCGAGCAAGCCGCTCCCGCCCCCGTGCAGCAGGTTCAAGCGCCGGCCCAGCCCGTGCAGACCGCCGCCCAGCCCGAGCAAGCCCCGGCCGAACCGGTTCAAGCCCCCAAGGCTGAGCCCGTCCAGGCCGCCGCCGCGCCGGCAGCTGAGCCCTCGGTTAAGCCCGCCGTCGAGCCCGCTGTTGAGCCGGTGAGCCAACCCGCCGCCGAGCCCGTCCAACCGGTGCAGACTGCGCCGCAAGCGACCCCGCCCGTCACCGTGCAACCTGCCAGCGAGGCTTCGGTCCCCGCCGCGCCGGTGCAGGCGCCGGTGGAAGCGCCCGCCGCTGAACCCGTGGTTCAGACGCCGGCAGTTGCGCCCGCTGCTCCGGCCCCCGCGCCGGTTGCGCCGGTCAGCACGCAACAGCCCATCGTGGTGCCTGCCGTTGCCCCCGCTGCCAAGGCGCAAGCCCTGCACGACGTGGTCAACGCCGCTGGCCTGAAGTGGGTGGAAACCGACCCGGAACGCCACGCGCAAACGCAGCAGCGCATTGCCTCCTCGTTCGCGCCGGTCCGTCTGGGCCGCGAACGCAAGCCGGTGACGCCCGTCTCGAACGAGCCGCTGGTCCAGGTCGAAACGCGCCACTAAGCCGCAAGGCCGTCAGGGCATCCCCCTGACAAGCAAACACCCCGCACACTGGAAACGGTTTGCGGGGTGTTTTTTTGTGGCGACAGTGATTGCGGCCGGTGGGCCGCCACCGTCGCGTCAGTCGCCCGCCGAGCGGCGCGACTGCGGATCGAGCGCCCGGCCCGCTTCTTCCACAAAGGCTTCCGCCAGGGCCGAATGCGGCATGTGGCGCGCCCACAGAATGCCCATCCGGCGTAGCGGCGCGCGTCCGGGCAGCAGCACGCGCTTGACGCGGCGGCTGTCGAGCCAGTCCGGCGCCCAGTCCGGCACCAGCGATACGCCCAGTCCTTCCGACACCATGCAGGCGATGCCCATCAGGCCGTCGACCTCCAGGCGCTCGCGCGGCGCGATGCCGTGCTGGCGCAGGTACTGGTCGGCCAGACGCCCGCCCCAGACGTTGCGGTCGTAGCGGATGAAGGGTTGTGTGCGCATCAGTTCGTGCGCATCGTTGCCCGGCGTATCGGGCGGCGCAAGCACCACCAGCGGTTCCTCGGTCACCTGCTTCCAGGCATAGCCCTTGGACAGGTTGAACTGCGGCTTGACGATGAACGCCGCGTCCAGGTCGCCGTTGATGACGCGGTGGTACAGGTGATTGGAGGTGCCCGGCTCCATGAAGACCGCCAGCTTGGGCATCCGCCGGTACAAGCGGGCCAGCACGACGGGCATGATGCCGGTCAGGGCCGAGGCCGAGACGCCCAGCCGCAGCTCGCCGAGCGGCGCGTCATCCGTGGCGCTGGCTCGCAGGTCACGCACCTCGCGAAGCACGCTGCGGGCGCGTTCCAGCACCTTCAGGCCGGCTTCGGTCGCCTTGACGCTGCGGCCGACGCGCTTGACCAGCGTGGCGCCCAGTTCTTCTTCGAGCGTGTGCACGCGCGCGGCAATGGCGGCGGGCGTCAGGTCCAGCCGCCGCGCCGCCTCGGCTAGCGAGCCGCTTTCGATGACCGATACAAAGCTCTGCACATATCGCGTATCCACGGTCTCCCCTTCTTGTAGCTGTGTGGTGCGACAGGTGGCAGACCACAACAATTTTATGGATTGAACCCATTAAACAGCAGATGTTCGGTGGGCGGATCGGTGCCAGAATCGGAAATCGCAGCCGCGCGGCCGCGGCGCGTCCTTTTCATCCATCCAATAACGAGTAGAGACATGACGACCCCTGCCCGCATTCCCGGCGTTTTTTCTCCTGTGCTGACGCCGTTCGATGAGCGCTATCGCCCGGCCTTGGGACGCTACGTGAAGCACTGCCGCTGGCTGCGCGAGCAGTCCGTCGGACTGGCCATCTTCGGCACGAACTCCGAGGCGAACTCGCTGTCGCTCGCAGAAAAGCACACGCTGCTGGATGCGCTGCTGGAAGCAGGTGTGGAGCCGTCGGCCCTGATGCCCGGCACGGGCGCGTGTGCGCTGCCCGACGCCATCGCGCTCACGCAGCATGCCGTGCGCAGCGGCAGCATGGGCGTGCTGGTGCTGCCGCCCTTCTACTACAAGGGCGTCAGCGACGAAGGCCTGTTCCGCTACTTTGCCGAGTTGATCGAGGGCGTGGACGACGACAAGCTGCGCCTGTACCTGTATCACATCCCGCCCGTCAGCCAGGTGCCACTCAGCCTGGACCTGATCGACCGTCTGCTGACCCGCTATCCCGGCATCGTGGCGGGCGTGAAGGACAGCGGCGGCGACTGGGCCAACACGGCGGCGATGATCGAGCGTTTCACGCCGCGCGGATTCCAGGTCTATGCGGGTAGCGAGGCCTTCCTGCTGCAGACCCTGCGCGCGGGCGGCGTGGGCTGCATCACGGCCACGGGCAACGTCAATCCGGGTCCCATCGTGGCCCTGCAGCAGCGCTGGCAGGAGGCGGACGCCGATGAGCGCCAGGCCGGGCTGAACGCCACGCGCAACGTGTTCCAGCAATTCCCCATGATTCCCGCGATGAAGGCGGCCATCGCCTGGAAGTCGGGCGACGCGGCATGGGCCACGGTGCGCCCGCCTCTGGTCGAGCTGAATGCCGGGCAGACCGACGCACTGAAGACCGCATTGCAGGCCAACGGTTTTGACATGCCGGGCGCCGACTCGCTGTCCGACGCCTGAGCGTCTGTTTCCAGGCGCGGACGGTCACGACTGGCCGTCCGCTGCCTGCTTTCTGAAAGCGGTCAGCTCACGACGCCGATGTTCCAAGGCACGAACTCGTGATCGCCCAACCCCAGCAACTCGCTCTTGCTGCGGGCGCCCGAGGCCACACGCAGGATCTCCTCGAAGATCCGCTGCGCCACCTCTTGCAGCGTGGCGGTGCCGTCCAGGATGTCGCCGCAATTGACGTCCATGTCTTCGGTCAGCCGCTCGTACATCGGGGTGTTGGTAGCGAGCTTGAGCGACGGCACCGGCTTGGCGCCGAACATCGAGCCGCGGCCCGTCGTGAAGCAGATCATGTTGGCGCCGCCGGCGATCTGCCCCGTTGCCGACACCGGATCGAAGCCCGGCGTGTCCATGAACACCATGCCGGGCTGGCGGACCGGCTCCGCGTAGCGATAGACCTCCATCAGCGCCGTGGTGCCGCCCTTCATTGACGAGCCCAGCGACTTCTCGAAGATGTTGGCCAGGCCGCCCATCTGGTTGCCCGGACTGACCTTGCCGTTGATCTGCACGTCGCGGCCCGGTGAATACTCTTCCTTCCACCAACGGATGCGCTGGACCAGTTTTTCGCCGACTTCGCGGCTGCGGGCCCGCGAGGTCAGCGTATGTTCGACGCCGTAGATTTCCGGCGTCTCGGACAGGATGGCCGTGCCGCCGTGGCGCACCAGGATGTCCATGGCCGCGCCCAGCGCAGGATTGGCGGTGATCGACGAAAAGCCGTCAGAGCCGCCGCACTGCAGGCCGATCTTCAGGTGACGCGCGGACACCGGCTCGCGGCGCACGTCGTTGGCGGCGGGCAGCATCGTCTTCACGGCAGCAATGCCGGCTTCGATCGTTTTGCGGGTGCCGCCGGTCTCCTGCATGATGAACGTCTGCAGCCGTGCGCCCGCTTCCAGGCCCTGGTCCTTGAGCAGCGCATCGAGCTGATTGCGTTCACAGCCCAAACCGACGATCAGCACGCCCGCAAAGTTCGCATGACAGGCGTACCCGCCCATCGTGCGCCGCAAGAGGTCCATGGGCTCGCCGGACATTTCCATGCCGCAGCCCATGCCGTGGCTCAGCGCCACCACGCCGTCCACGTTGGGATACGCGGCCATCACCTCCTCCGTGAACGCGGACGCGATCCGGTGCACCACCGTGGCCGAACAGTTCACGGTGGCGAGAATGCCGATGTAGTTGCGCGTGCCCACCTGGCCGTTGGCGCGGACGATGCCCTGGAATTGCGCCTGCTCGGATTCGGGCAGCACGGGCGTCGGCACGTAGTCACGGGCATGTGCGTAGTCGCGGTCGAACTCCTGGAAGTCCATGTTGTGCGAATGCACGTAGGTGCCGGCGGGAATGTCCGTTGCCGCAAAACCGATGCACACGTTGTATTTCAGGATGGGTTCGCCCGCGCGCAGGTCGCGCGCCGCGATCTTGTGGCCCGCAGGCACCTGGCTGCGGCTGACGAGGTCTTCGGCGGGCACGGCGGCGCCGATGCCGATGGGCACGCGCGCCACCACGATGTTGTCGGCGGAATGCAGCCGGATGACAGGGCCGGCGGCGCGTTTTTCGGTGAAGTCGATCATTTCGTTGTCCTCTTTACTCCGGCTTGATGCCGATGTCGCGGATCAGCACCGACCAGCGCGGCAGCTCGGCACCCACGAAGCGGCTGAAGGCGGCGGAGTCGCTGCCGACCACCGTGAAGCCCTGCTCGCTCAGCTTGGCCTGCATGTCGTTCTGCGCCAGCGCGGTGCGGATCGAAGCGGAGAGCTTGTCGACCACGGGCTTGGGCGTCTTGGCCGGCGCAAAGACGCCGTACCAGGTCGAGACCTCGAAGTCCTTGAAGCCCGATTCGGCCAGCGTCGGAATCTCGGGCGCCTTCGGGTCGCGCTTGAGGCTGGTGATGGCCAGCGGGCGGACCTTGCCCGAGGCGATGTGCGGCAGCGCCACCGGCAGGTTCGCGAACATGTAGGGCACGTGGCCGCCCAACACGTCGGCGATGGCTGCCGACTCGCCCTTGTAGGGCACGTGCGTGACCTTCGTGCCGACCCGGTGCGCGTACAGCTCGCCGGCGATGTGCTGCGGGCCGCCCTGCCCGGACGACGCGTAGCTCAGCGCGCCGTTGCCGGCCTTGCGGATGTGCTCGGTGAGCTCGCCGACGCTCTTGACGTCAATCAGCGCCGGATTGACCACGAGGATGAGCGGCATCGTCACGACCTGCGACACCGGCTCGAAATCGGTCTCGGGCTTGAACGGCAGCGTGGGGAACAGGGACGGCGCCACGACCATGGTGGATTGCGATCCGAGAAACAGCGAATAGCCGTCGGCCGGCGAGCGCGCAACGTTGTCTGCGGCAATGGTGCCGGTAGCGCCCGCGCGGTTTTCCACCACGACCTGCTGGCCCAGGCTTTCGGCCATCTTGGCGCCGACCAGCCGGGCCACGATATCCGCGCCGCCGCCTGGTGCAAAACCGACGACCATGCGCAAGGGCTTGTTCGGGAACGCGTCGGCCGAGGCGGCGGACGAGACGGTGGCCAAGGCAACGGCCAGACCGGCGGCGCCGGCCATGCGCGCCATGTTGCGCGCCATGGGACGCGCTTGCATACAGGGGTAGTTCATCTGTGTCTCCGTATGCCGCCTGGCGAGGCCGGCCGCGGCCGCGCGTGCAGCGGCGGATCGGAGCCCCGAGCGACGGCTCGTTGTGGTTTTGGGTGTTGCCAGGGCATTCTGGCCATTGCACTCAACACCAACAAGTACGTGGACAAGCAGTCAAAACATAATTTTTTTGTGGTTCCTGCGGCAACGTGCAACCGCGCCACGCGCACCGGCGGGACAAAAAAAACCACCCCGAAGGGTGGTTTTCAAGATCTGCGAGCAAGACGCCTGCTCAGGCGAGCGCGCCCTGCGGGCCGTGCGATCAGAACTGGTACGTGTAGGTGAGCTGCACCACGTCCAGGCCCGGGTTCGGACGCTTGATGCTGGCGTTCGAGAAGTGCGAATAACGCACACCGATACGGTTGTTGGGCGTAACCAGGAAGCCCACGCCGACGTGGTCGCCGAACTGGAAGGCCGTGCTGATGTTTTCGTTGGCGAAGCGCGTGCTGGAGAACAGCGTGGCGCCGATACCCGCTTCGATGTAGAAGCGTTCGCCGGTCCACCAGCGGAACATCGGGATGGCGCTGAACTGCCAGACGTGACCCGGCGAGCGCGAGCCATCAGCCTGCCAATACGACGCGCCGAATTCGGGCGTCAGGTCCAGACGACCCCAGTTGCCACCGAATTGATACGTCCAGACCGAGGCAGTCTCGTAATTCAGGGTCAGGCGCTTGTAGTGATCGCCAATGCCATAGTGCAGGCTGACGCCGCCTTGGGTGCCCTCGGACGACTGGGCGCTAGCGAAGGTGGCAACCCCTGCCAGGGCAAGGCCGGCAAGGCGCGTCAGCATTTTCTTCTTCGTCGACTGCATGGGATCAACTCCATCTATTTCTGGACTAACGGGGAACATTAGCAAAATCCGGACCAACACGCTTTGCGCATGTCGCAATATGGCAACAAACAGCGATGAAAAAGACTGTTCCGAAAATCGCGGGATTCACGCTTGTGAAATTGCGCTAGGCCGCTGGAGCAAGTCGCGTGCCTGGCCATGTGCCGTTCCCGAAAAAAGACCGCCGGAAGCGCGAGGCTGCCGGCGGCATCTTTGTTTGTCGCCGTGCGGCCGGCATGCGGCAGCCCGGCTACGACAGCAGGCTCAAGCCGTGACCACGTCGGCCGGCTGGTTGTTCAGCAGCGCGAGCAGGCGGGCGATTTCCTCGCGCAATTGGCGGCGGTCGACGACCATGTCGATCGCGCCCTTCTGCAGCAGGAATTCCGCGCGCTGGAAGCCTTCGGGCAGCTTTTCACGCACGGTCTGTTCGATCACGCGCGGACCGGCAAAGCCGATCAAGGCCTTGGGCTCGGCAATGACCACGTCGCCCATGAAGGCAAAGCTGGCCGACACGCCGCCCATGGTGGGATCGGTCAGCACGCTGATGAACGGCAGGCCGGCGGCCGACAGGCGGGTCAGCATGGCGTTGGTCTTGGCCATCTGCATGAGCGACAGCAGGCTTTCCTGCATGCGCGCGCCACCCGAGGCGGCCACGCAGATGAACGGCGTCTTGTTGTCGAGGGCAGCTTGGGCGCCGCGCGCAAAGCGCTCGCCCACCACCGAGCCCATCGAGCCGCCCATGAATTCGAATTCAAAGCATGCCAGCGTGGCGGGCACGCCGCGGATCGAGCCGCTCATGACGACCAGCGCGTCGCTTTCGCCCGTGGCCTTGACGGCCTCTTGCAGACGCTCGGGGTACTTGCGGGTGTCCTTGAACTTCAGGGTGTCGACCGAACGCGTGTTCTGGCCGATTTCAACGCGGCCTTCCATGTCCAGCAGCGAATCGATCCGGGCGCGAGCCCCGATCCGCATGTGGTGGTCGCACTTGGGGCAGACGTGAAGATTGGCTGCCAGGTCTTCGCTATACAGCACCGATTCGCACGACGGGCATTTCACCCAAAGGCCTTCGGGGACGCGGCGGGCGCCGCTGTCGCTGGTTTTGTTGATGCGAGGCGGCAGGAGTTTATCGATCCAGCTCATTGAGTATTCATCCCGTTTGAGATCGCGACCCGGCCGCTCAGGCCGACGCGTTCTCTCGTTTTACTTGATCCAGCGCCTGCCGGATGGTGCGCAGCCAGCCGCTGGCGGCGGCAACTGCGGCGTCGGTTTGCTGGGCAGCTGGTGCGTTGGCGACCGCCTGCTCCATGGTTTCAATCAGTTTGCTGCCGATGACCACCGCATCGGCGGCGCGCGCCACGCGCTGGGCGCTTTCGGCGTCGCGGATGCCGAATCCCACGCCCACCGGGATGTCGCGCACGTGGCGGCGAATCACGGCCACGCGGTCGGCGACGTCGTCGGTGTTCAGCGAGCCAGCGCCCGTCACGCCCTTGAGCGACACGTAGTACACGTAGCCGCGCGCAACGGCCCCGACGGCCTTCATGCGGTCTTCGGTGGATGTGGGGGCCAACAGGAAGATGGGCGCAATGCCGTGTTCGCCCAGGGTGGCGGCGAACTCGATGACTTCTTCGGGCGGATAGTCGACGACCAGCACGCCGTCCACGCCGGCCTGAGCGGCGCGGCTGGCGAATTCGGCCTGGCCCATGCGTTCGATGGGATTGGCGTAGCCCATCAGGACCACGGGCGTCGCGGTGTCACGCTGGCGGAAGTCGGCCACCAGTTCAAGCACGCGGGCCAGGCCCACGCCCTGCGCGATGGCGCGGTCCGCGGCGCGCTGGATGACCGGGCCGTCGGCCATGGGGTCCGAGAACGGCACGCCCAGTTCGATGACGTCGGCGCCGGCCTCAACCAGCGCATGCATCAGCGGCACCGTGGCGGCGGGGGAAGGATCGCCGGCGGCGATGTAGGGAATCAGGGCCGCGGCGCGGCCGGATTCTGCGGTGCGCGCGAAAGCCGCGGCAATGCGATCGGTGCGGGTTGTCATGTTCAGAGCTCGATACCGGCGCGTTCGGCGACGGTGTGCATGTCCTTGTCGCCCCGGCCAGACAGGTTGACCAGGATGACGGCGTCGCGCGGCAGCGTGGCGGCCATCTTGACGGCCTGGGCGATGGCGTGCGACGACTCCAGCGCGGGCATGATGCCTTCGATGCGGCAGCAGTCGTGGAAGGCCTTCAGGGCTTCGTCGTCGGTGATGCCGACGTACTCGGCACGGGCCGAATCCTTGAGCCACGCGTGTTCCGGACCGACGCCGGGATAGTCCAGGCCGGCCGAGACGGAGTGCGTTTCCTGGACTTGGCCGTCAGCGTTCTGCATGACGTAGGTGCGGTTGCCGTGCAGCACGCCGACCTGGCCCGCAGCCAGCGATGCGGCGTGCTTGCCGCTGTCCATGCCCTCGCCCGCCGCCTCGACGCCGATCAGGCGCACGTTTTCGTAGGGAATATAGGGATGGAAGATACCCATGGCATTGGAGCCGCCGCCCACCGCCGCCACGACGTAGTCGGGCTGGCGGCCGATGGCCTCGGGCATCTGCGTCAGGCATTCGTTGCCGATGACGGTCTGGAAGTCGCGCACCATGCGGGGATAGGGATCGGGACCCGCCACCGTGCCGATGATGTAGAACGTGTTTTCGATGTTGGTGACCCAGTCGCGCATGGCTTCGTTCAGCGCGTCCTTCAGGGTGCGCGAACCGGAGTTCACGGGCACCACCGTGGCGCCCAGGAGCTTCATGCGGTAGACGTTGGAGGCCTGGCGGCGCACGTCTTCGCTGCCCATGTACACCACGCATTCCATGCCGTAGCGGGCCGCGACCGTGGCGGTGGCCACGCCGTGCTGGCCCGCGCCGGTTTCGGCGATGACGCGCGGCTTGCCCATGCGCTTGGCCAGGAGGGCCTGGCCAATGCAGTTGTTGACCTTGTGCGCGCCGGTGTGGTTCAGGTCTTCGCGCTTGAACCAGATCTGGGCGCCGCCCACGAGGTCCGACCAGCGCCGGGCATGGTAGACCGGGCTGGGCCGGCCCACGAAATGCTTGAGCTCGTAGTTGAACTCTTCCAGGAAGGCGGGATCGACCCGGTAACGGTCGTAGGACGCCCGCAGCTCGTCGAGCGCGTGCATCAGCGTTTCCGCCACGAAAACACCGCCATAAGGCCCGAAATGGCCCTTGGCATCCGGAAAGTCGTAAGGTTTCACCAAAGCATCTCCCCCGGGATCGCGGCGGGCCACTGCCAGCCGCAAATCCGGTTTGCAACCCGTCATTTTACCTGACGCGGACGGCACCGGCGTGCCGCCCGCCCCCGGGCGTCCCGCTGGTCAGAGGGACTGGCCCATGCGCCGCAGGAAGGTTTCGCAGGCGGCGAGCTGGTCCAGGGCCACGTATTCGTCAGGCTTGTGGGCCTGTTCGATGTGGCCGGGGCCGCAGACCACCGTGGGGATGCCGATGCCCTGGAAGAGCCCGGCTTCGGTGCCGTAGGCGACCTTGCGCGTGGCGCGGTCTTCGGTCAGGGCGCGCACGAGCTGCGTGATGGCGGCTTCTTCGGAGGCCTCCAGGGCGGGCGCGGCGGCGCCGGTCTCGATTTCGATGCTGGCGCCGTCGAATTCGGCCTTCATCTTCGGCAGCAGTTCTTCGCGCACGTATTTTTCGACTTCGGCCTGGATGTCGTCGGGACGCATGCCCGGCAGATTGCGGAATTCGTAGGTGAATTCGCACAGCTCGGGGATGGTGTTGACCGCAATGCCGCCCCGGATCTGGTTGGTGGTCATCGTGGAGAACGGCACGTCGTAGAACTGGTCGTAGGGTCCGTTGGCCTTGAAGCTGTCGGCCAGGTCGCGGATGCGGCAGATCAGGCGGGCGGCGTATTCAATGGCGTTGCAGCCGCGCGGCGTGAGCGACGAGTGGGCCGCCTTGCCGTGCACCTTGCAGCGAAAGAGATTGATCCCCTTGTGGGCCACCACCACCTGCATGCCGGTGGGTTCGCCCACCACGCAGCCCTCGGGGCGGATGCCGCGTTCGTGCAGGTCGGCAAGCATGTACGGCGCGCCCGCGCAGCCGACTTCCTCGTCGTAGGAGAACGCCAGGTGGATGGGCTTCTTGCGCGGCATGGCCATGAATTCCGGCACCAGCGCCAGCGAGCCGGCGATGAAGCCCTTCATGTCGCAGGCGCCGCGGCCATAGAGCAGGCCGTCTTTTTCGATGAGTTTGAACGGGTCCGAGCTCCAGTCCTGGCCGTCCACCGGCACCACATCGGTGTGGCCCGACAGGACGATGCCGCCCTGCTGGTTGCCGTCTTGCGCGGGCAGCGTGGCGAACAGGTTGGCCTTGGTGCGCTCGGGGTTGTGCGCCAGCCATGCCTCGACGCCCTGACCCTTGAGCCAGTCACGGACGGTTTCGATCAGGGCAAGATTGGAATTGCGGCTGGTGGTGTCAAAGCCAACCAGCGTTTCCAGCCAGGTGCGCGCGTTCATGTCACTACTCTCGTGGGGAAAAGACGCAGTGTAAAGCCAGGCGGGGGCGGCGTGTCGGACGGGCCTGCCGCGAACGGGTTTCAGACGGCCGGCCGGACGCCCGGTGCGGCAAAGCGCCTAGAATGTCGCCCGGAAATTAAAAGCCCCCAAGGAGATCCCGTGCAGCACAAAGCAGTCCCCACACGCAACATCGTGGCAGCGGTAATCGGCAACGCGCTCGAATGGTATGACTTCCTGGTGTTCGCGTTCATGACGCCGATCATCGCCAAACTGTTCTTTCCCACCGACCCCAGCGTCCCCGGCAGCGAACTGAACGCCATCCTCATGACCACCGCTATCTTCGGCGTGGGTTTCTTCATGCGCCCGGTGGGCGGCATCATCCTGGGCCTGTACGGCGACCGCAAGGGCCGCAAGTCCGCCATGGTGCTGGTGACCTCGCTGATGGCCGTGTCCATCGCGCTGATCACGGTGGCCCCGACCTACCACGCCGCCGGCATCCTGGCCCCGATCTTCATCCTGATCGCGCGCCTCTTGCAAGGCTTCTCGGCGGGCGGCGAATTCGGCACGTCGACGGCGCTGCTGATCGAAATGGCGCCCAACGGCAAGCGCGGCTTCTACGGCTCGTGGCAGATGGCGGGCCAGATGCTGGCCCTGTTGATCGGCGCGGCCTGCGGCACGCTCATCACCGAGTTCTTCACCGAGCAGCAGATTGCCGACTGGGCATGGCGCCTGCCGTTTGCCTTCGGCCTGGTGATTGTGCCGATCGCCATCTATATTCGCCGCAACGTCGACGAAACTGACGCCTTCAAGCAGATGAAGGAAGCCGACCGCCAGGCCGCCGAACGCGGCGAGGTCAAGCGCCTGTCGCTGGGCCAGATGCTGCGCACCCACACGCGCGAGACGCTGATCGGCGTGGGTCTTGTGGTGACGGCCACGGTGTCGATCTACATCACCTTCACGTATCTGGTCACGTATTCGACCAAGGTGCTGATGCTGCCGCTGAACCAGACCTTCCTGGTGCAGATGGCCGGCGCGGCGCTGATGGTGGTGCTGACCCCGTTCATGGGGGCCTGGTCCGATCGCATCGGCCGCCGCCCGCTCGTGATCAGCTCTTTGATCGGCTACCTGATCGTGCTGTACCCGCTGTATTTCTGGCTGTCGGACGCGCCGTCGATCGGCCGCCTGCTGACCGTGCAGGTCGTGGTCTGCATTTTCGTGTCGGCGTTCTTCGGCGTGTTCAGCACGGTGATGGCCGAGCTGTTCCCGGCGCGTGTGCGTTCCGTGGGCCTGTCGCTCGCCTATAACGTGGCCGTGATGATCTTCGGCGGATTC
Organism: Achromobacter spanius; assembly: GCF_002966795.1. Taxonomy (GTDB): domain Bacteria; phylum Pseudomonadota; class Gammaproteobacteria; order Burkholderiales; family Burkholderiaceae_B; genus Achromobacter; species Achromobacter spanius_D. The sequence continues at coordinate 1,423,263 of NZ_CP023270.1, read as the reverse complement.
GCGCAGTTCATCGTGACCTGGCTGATCAAGACCACCGGCTCGCCCATGGCCCCGGCCTATTACGTGATGTTTGGCGTGGCGCTGGGCCTGGTTGCCGCGTTCTACATGCGTGATCGTGCGCATGAAGAGCTGGAAGACTGAGGTCTGAACCGCCCCGCGCCGCCAGCTGGCCCAAGCGCCAGCGGCGGCGGCCGCGGGGAATGATCCGGCAGCAGTCCTCGCTGCCGGAGGCTGCGCCTAGCGGCGCATTGCCGACGACACGCCCTGCACTTCGGCCAGGGCGTCCAGAGCGCGGGACAGCGATTCGCCGCCGCGCACCTCCACCGTGAACACCATATGAGCCAGCGACTGCTTGCTCTGCGTGTTCACGCCCACGACATTCAGGCGCAGGCGCGCAAACACTTCCGACAGGTCGCGCAAGAGGCCCGAGCGGTCGTGCGCGCGCACGCTGATGTCCACCGGATAGAACGTGTCGGCCGTTTCGCCCCACGCCACCTCGATGACGCGTTCGGGCTCGCGCGCGGCCAGCGCCAGGTAGCTGTGGCAGTCGCGGCGATGAATGGACACGCCGCGCCCCCGCGTCACGAAGCCGGAAATCGCATCCGGCGGCGCCGGGCGGCAGCAACGGGCCAGCTGCGTCAGCAGCGACCCCACCCCCACCACCAGCACGCCGCTCTTGCCGCTTTTCTCGGCGCTGCCGGCGCTGGCGTGCCGCAGGGCGGCCGGCGTGGGTTCGACCGCGGGCGCCGGCTGCTGGAACACGGCGTCGATCTGGCGCAGGCTGAATTCTTCCTTGGCAGCGGCAACGTAAAGGTCGTCGGCCCGCGCAAAGCCCAGGTTCTGGGCCAGCTGCTCCAGATTGATGGCCGTCTTGCCCAGGCGCTGCAATTCCTTTTCGACAAGCGCCTGCCCCTGCGTGATGCGCTGCTGCAGTTCAATCGCGTTGAACCACATGCGCACCTTGGCGCGGGCACGCGGGCTGGCCAGAAAGCCGAGCTGGGCATTGAGCCAGTCGCGCGACGGGCCGCCGGACTTGGCGGAGATGATCTCCACGGTCTGGCCGGTGGACAGGTGCGTCTGCAGCGGCACCATCTGCCCATCGACGCGCGCGCCGCGGCAGCGGTGGCCCAGGTCGGTATGCAGGTGATAGGCGAAATCCACTGGCGTGGCGCCAGCCGGCAGCTCGATCACGCGCGCCTGAGGCGTCAGCACGTAAATGCGTTCGTCGGTATGCGCCGGCGCCGTCACCGCGCCGCGGCTCTTGCCCGTGGCGGCCCGGCCCGAGGCGGGCTTGGGGGGCTCGGGCGGCGTGTTTTCGCCACCCTCGACATCGGTGTTCCAGGCCAGCAGCTGGCGCATCCAGGCAAGCTGCCGGTCGTATTCGCTGGAGGCGGCAACCTGCCCGCCCTTGGCGCCCGCTTCCTTGTAGCGCCAATGCGCGGCCATCCCGTATTCGGCGAACTGGTGCATCTCGCGCGTGCGGATCTGCACTTCGAAGGGACGGCCGTCATCGTCGGCCACCACCGTGTGCAGCGACCGGTAGCCGTTGGGCTTGGGCCGCGAGATGTAGTCGTCGAACTCGTCGGACAGCGGCGTCCACATCTCGTGCACCATGCCCAGCGCCGTGTAGCAGGCGCGCACGTCGTCGACGATGACGCGCAGCGCCCGCAGGTCGTACATCTGGGAAAAATCCAGACGCTTGACGCGCATCTTGTTCCAGATGCTGTAGATGTGCTTGGGCCGGCCGCTGACCTCGGCGTCGATGCCGGTCTTGGCAAGCGCCTGCTTCAGGCGCGTGATGGCGCCCGCGATGAAGGCCTCGCGTTCGACCCGCTTTTCTTCGAGCAGACGGGCGATGTGCTTGTACTTGTCGGGTTCGAGGAAGCGGAAGGACAGGTCTTCCATTTCCCATTTGATCTGCCAGATGCCCAGGCGGTTGGCGAGCGGCGCGTACAGGTCCAGGGTTTCGCGGGCAAAGCTGGGCGAGCACGGCGCCTTGCTTTCGGCGTGCCAGCGCAGTGTACGCAGCCGGGACGCCAGGCGCATCAGCACGATGCGCAGGTCGGCTGCCATGGCCAGCAGCATCTTGCGCTGCATTTCCTTCTGCGAACCGCTTTCGGCCGAAGCATCGCTGGCCTGCCGGGCCACCACGCCCAGGCGCAGCAACGCGTAGGCGCCCTGCACCAGCCGCGCGATTTCCGCGCCGAAGGCGACGGCGATGGGGTCGTTGCGCAATGAGGGCGCCGGGGCCATCAGATCGGTGGGCAGCGCGGCCAGGAGGGCGGCGGCGCGCGTGGCGGCATCGGTGTGCAAGGCCGCCAGGATACGGACGACGCCGGCGGCGTGGCCGGCCAGCGGCTCGCCCGTCAGGGCGTTCTGGCCTTGGAAGCGAGGCTCGGCCCAGCAGGCAACCCGGTCCAGCAATGCCAGGCCCTCGGCATCCAGGCCCGCTCCGGCCTCCTGCCGCCAGGAAGCGTCAAATGGCGAAGGCGCATCGGGAACGGACGGGGCGGACATGACGGGGCGTAGCGCAGGTATCGGGTTGAATATTTCGACACTCTACACTAGGGTTCAGTCACCCTGAACACACTGCCGCATCCCGGCATATGGAAGGAACCAAAGCTTATGTTGCGCTGGCTGAAGGGCCGCGGCGCCCGCCCGTCCGAGGTCGCCGAGATGCAGGCCCGCATCCCGCCGGAACTCTGGCGGCAGGTGCTGGACACCTACCCGTTTCTGGCGGCGCTGACCGAAAGCGAAGCCGCCCAATTGCAGGCGCGCGCCGCGTGGCTGCTCGCCAGCAAGACGATCAATGGCGCGCAGGGGCTGGAGGTCTCGGACTTCATGCGGCTATCCATCGCCGCGCAGGCCTGCCTGCCCATCCTGAATCTCACGCCCGAGCTGTATGAGGGCTGGGACGAGATCATCGTGTATCCCGCGAGCTTTCGCATCCCCCGGACGCGCGAGGACGAGGACGGCGTGGTCCACGAATACATCGAGGACGCCGCCGGCGAAGCTTGGGAAGGCGGTCCGCTGGTGTTGTCGTGGGAAGACACGCAGCTGTCCGAGGGCGGCTTCAACGTGGTGATCCACGAATTTGCCCACAAGCTGGACCTGCGTTCGGGCTTTGCGGACGGCATGCCGTCGCTGTCGGCGCATCCCGACATCAAGCCGCGCGCGTGGCGCCAGGTGCTGGACGACAGCCTGGACCGCTTCATCGCGGCGGTCGACGCCGTGGAAGCGGCGATTCCCCGCGACGTGGACCCCGAAAGCGAGGAAGCGGACGCCTGGTACGGGCAGTTGCCGATGGATCCCTACGCGGCCACGGACGAAGGCGAGTTCTTCGCGGTCAGCTCCGAACACTTCTTTGTAGATCCCTTTCCGATGCAGCAAGCGCTGCCTGAGTGGTATGCCATGCTGCGCGCCTATTACCGGCAGGATCCGATGGAGAGGTTCGCATGAAGCAGTTGCTGATCGTCTGGCATTCGCGCACAGGCGCGGCCGAGCAGATGGCGCAGGCCGCGGCGCGCGGCGCCGTGGCGGCGGCCGCTGCGCTGGAGCAGCCGGACGATCTGCGCATCGAACTGCTGCGCGCGCAGGATGCCGGCGCCGACGCCTTGCTGGCCAGCCAGGGGTTTCTCTTCTGCGCCCCCGAGAACCTTGCCAGCCTGAGCGGCGAGATGAAGGAGTTCTTCGACCGCAATTACTACGCGGTGCTGGACCGCATCCAGGGACTGCCCTACGCCGCCCTGATCAGCGCGGGCAGCGACGGCTCGGGCGCGGCCCGGCAGGTCGATCGCATCTGTACAGGCTGGCGGCTGACGGCGGTGGCGCCGGCCGTCATCGTGAATATGGGCGCGCAGACGGCGGCGCAGATCCTGGCGGCCAAGACGGTGCAGGCTGCTGATCTGGCGCGGTGCGAGGAACTGGGCGGCCTGCTGGCGGGGATGATGCTGATGGGCGCGTGAGGCGGGTGGCGTCTGTTGTCGGGTGTCTGACACCCACTCAGCGTCAGCCAACAAAAAAAGCCCTCGGCTCACGCCAGAGGGCTTTTTCACAAGGCCAGCCGGAGCCGGCCCTGATCGCGCATCAGAGCGCGGCCGTCACCACGATCTCGACCTTGTAGTCGGGGTTGGCAAGGCGGGCTTCGACGGTGGCGCGGGGGGGCGAGTTGCCGTCGGCAACCCATGCGTCCCAGGCCTTGTTCATGCCGTCGAATTCCTTCATGTTGGCCACGTAGATCTGGGCCATCAGGATCTTGGTCTTGTCGGTGCCGGCTTCGGCCAGCAGACGGTCGATCGTCGCGAGCACTTGCTCGGTCTGGCCGGTGATGTCCAGCGTGGCATCGTCCGGCACCTGGCCTGCCAGGTAGGCCACGCCGTTGTACACGGCCATGTCCGACAGGCGCTTGGTCACGTGAAAGCGCTTGATGCTGCTCATGAGAATTCCCCTAGAGTCGAGTGGTTTGGGTGGAACTGGGCAAGGCTGCCCGCGTGCGGCGCGCGAGCGTCGTCAGGCGGGCGGCAATTGGAAGACCTGGCGCAGATAGGCCAGGTAGGCAGGATCGTCGCACATCGTCTTCTCGGGCGCATCCGATACCTTGGCGACCGGCTGGCCGTTGCAGCGGACCATCTTCATGACGATCTGCAGCGGTTCGTGGCCCAGGTCGTTGGTGAGGTTGGTGCCGATGCCGAAGGACACCTTGCAGCGGCCCGAGAACTGGCGCGCCAGCTCGATGGCGCGCGGGAAGGTCAGCGAATCCGAGAACACCAGGGTCTTGGCGCGCGGATCCACGCGGTTCTTGCGGTAGTGCTCGAGCAGACGCTCGCCCCAGACGAAGGGATCGCCGGAGTCGTGGCGCGCGCCGTCAAAGAGCTTGCAGAAATACATGTCGAAGTCGCGCAGGAACGCATCCATGCCGTAGACGTCGGACAGCGCGATGCCGAGGTCGCCGCGGTATTCCTTGGCCCACACTTCCAGCGCGAACACCTGCGAATCGCGCAGGCGCGGACCGAGCGCCTGGCAGGCCTGCAGATATTCGTGGCCCATGGTGCCCAGCGGCAGCACGTCGTGCTCCTTGGCGAGCAGCACGTTGCTGGAGCCCGCGAAATGCGGACCCATCTCGGCTTTCAGGGTGGTGACGATCTCTTCGTGCCAGGCCTTGGAGAAGCGGCGCCGCGTGCCGTATTCGGCCACGCGGAAGTCGGCCAGCGCCGGATCATCCAGCACCAGGTGCATCTTGGACTGCAGGCGCTTGCGGCCTTCTTCCCAGTCCGGATGCTTGCGCGTGTTGCGGAAATAGACCTCGTTGACGATGGCCAGCACGGGGATCTCGAACAGGATCGTGTGCAGCCACGGGCCCTTGACCTCGATGCTGATCTCGCCGGGTCCCTCGCCTTCGCTGATGTGGATGCAGCGCTCCGGCATGTGGAACAGACGCAGGAAATCAACGAAGTCGCTTTTGATAAAGCGCAATCCGCCCAGATATTTAAGTTCGTCGTCCGTGAAGCGCAACTGGCAAAGCTGATGCACTTCGTGGCGGATTTCGTCCATATAAGGGCGCAAATCCACGCCCTTCGTACGGCATTTGTACCGGTACTCGACCTGGGCAGCGGGAAAATGATGCAGCACCACTTGCATCATGCTGAATTTATACAGGTCGGTGTCGAGCAGCGAAGTAATAATCATGATTGCGCGTTTCGTTTCGCGACACCATAGCATGAAGAACAGGGGCTTCGGCACGAAGTGCCACGCTGTCAATACGGGTATTGCCGACACATCCGCGCGGCATTGGGTAAAATCCGCCCATTAAGACACATCTGCCGCCGAGCCCCGGAGTTCCTGAATGACCCACGTAGTCACCGAAAACTGTATCAAGTGCAAGTACACCGATTGCGTAGACGTGTGCCCGGTGGACTGTTTTCGTGAGGGTCCGAACTTCCTCGTGATCGACCCGGACGAATGCATCGATTGCGCGGTCTGCATCCCCGAGTGCCCCGCCAACGCGATCTATGCCGAAGAAGACGTGCCGCAGGACCAACTCAATTTCATCGCGCTGAATGCCGAACTCTCCCCGGAATTCGCCAGCATCAGCCGTGCCAAGAAGCCCCTGCCCGACGCCGACGAATGGAACGGCAAGCAGGACAAGCTGCAATACCTGGAAAAGTAATCCACGAGCGCCGGCCAGACCGGCGCTTTCGTGCGATGTCCCGATGACCGACGACTCCAAATACACGCGCCAGACCATCACCAGCGTCCACACCTGGGTGCCGGACAAACTGTTCTCCGTGCGCGTGTCACGGGACGAGGCCTTCACGTTCCTGCCGGGCCAGTTCGCCCGGGTCGGCCTGCCCGGCGCCGAAGACCCCGACGGTCCGCCCACGATCTGGCGCGCCTACTCCATGGTCTCGGCCCCGCATGAGCCGGGGCTGGAGTTCTATTCCATCGTCGTTCCCGAAGGCCTGTTCAGCCCGCGCATGGCGCGTCTGCAGCCGGGCGATGCGCTGTATGTGGAAAAGACCCCCTACGGCTTTTTGACGCTGGAGCGCTTTGCGCCCGGCGGCGACCTGTGGCTGCTTGCCTCAGGCACCGGCCTGTCGGCCTACCTGTCCATCCTGCGTGACCCCGCCGTCTGGCGCGCCTATAACCGCATCATCCTGGTGCACGGCGTGCGCACCGCGGCCGAACTTGCCTACCGCGACGAAATCGACGCCTGGCGCCGCGATCCGGCCCTGGCCGAGGTGTTTGCCGCCGACCCCGGCAAGCTCGTCTACTTGCCAATCGCCACCCGCGAAGCCGTGCCCGGCATGCCGCAAGCGCGCATCACCACGCTGATCGCCGACGGCGGCCTGGAACAATTGGCCGGGCGCCCCCTGGATCCCGAGACCGCCAAGGTCATGCTCTGCGGCAACCCCGCCATGCTGGCGGAGGCACGCAAATTGCTGGGTGAGCGTGGGTTCAAGCCCGGTCGCCGCGGCATTCCGGGCAATCTCGCAGTAGAAAACTACTGGTGATCCCCCATGCTGCGGCGTAGTGCATAAATCCTCCGTTTGGTATCACCGCGGGGCATAAAAGCGGCCCTAAACTGGTGCGAAACACATGACGGGTCGCTTTTTAGCAACAAAACAGGGCAGTTTGCCGGACATTCTTCAGGCTGATTGGAAATATCGTTACGCCCCGGAGCAATAATCGGGGCACACGCTCGACCCAGAAGGACTTCCCCGAAATGCTGTACCAATTGCACGAAATGCAGCGCGCTTTCCTGACTCCGTTCGCTGCATTCACGGATGCCGGTTCTCAGCTGTTCTCCAGCCCCTACAGCCCGCTCGCCTACACCCCGATTTCCCGCCAGATGGCCGCCGGGTACGAGCTGATGACCCGTATCGGCAAGGAATACCAGAAGCCCGCCTGGAATCTTCCCTCCACCCAGATCGCCGGCAAGTCCGTGCGCGTGATCGAAGCCGTGGCCCTGGACAAGCCGTTCTGCCGCCTGGTGCACTTCCAGCGCGACGTCCGTCTGGCCGGCAAGAACGATCCGAAGGTCCTGCTGGTTGCCCCGCTTTCCGGGCACCACGCCACCCTGCTGCGCGACACCGTGCGCGCCCTGCTGCCCCACCACGACGTCTATGTGACCGATTGGGTCGACGCGCGCATGGTGCCGCTGGCGGCCGGTCCGTTTCATCTGAACGACTACGTGCGCTACGTGCAGGACTTCATCCGCCATCTGGGCCCGGACGTGCACGTCATTTCCGTCTGCCAGCCCACGGTGCCGGTGCTGGCCGCCGTGTCGCTGATGGCGTCGGCCAACGATCCCTGCCAGCCGCGCAGCATGGTGATGATGGGCGGCCCCATCGACCCGCGCCAGTCGCCCACGCAGGTCAATCGCCTGGCCACCACCAAGCCCTATTCGTGGTTCGAGAACCAGGTGATCCACCCCGTGCCGCCCCGCTATCCGGGCGCCGGCCGCCGGGTGTATCCGGGGTTCCTGCAGCATGCGGGATTCATGGCCATGAATCCGGACCGCCACATGAAGTCGCACTACGACTTCTACCTGGACCTGCTGCGTGGCGACGACAGCGATGCCGAAGCGCATCGCCGCTTCTACGACGAATACAACGCGGTCCTGGACATGCCGGCCGAGTTCTACCTGGACACGATCCGCATGGTGTTCCAGGACTTCGACCTGCCCAACGGCACCTGGGAAGTCGACGGCAAGCTGGTGCGCCCGGCCGATATCAAGGACGTCGCGCTGTTCACCATCGAGGGCGAACTGGACGACATTTCCGGCCAGGGCCAGACGCGCGCCGCGATCAAGCTGTGCAAGAACATCCCGGCCGATCGCAAGTCGCATTACACCGCGCCGAACTGCGGCCACTACGGCATTTTCTCGGGCCGCCGGTGGCGCGAAATGATCTGTCCTAAAATTGCCGAGTTCATCCGGCAATCGGCTTGACGGCGGCCCCGCGCCGGCCGCCGGCAACCTGATCCGTACCCCCGGGGCCCGAGCGGCCCCTTTTCATTACTGGCTTTACATGTCCTGTCGCTCACTAGCCGACCGCGTTGACGCCTTGCTGCCTCAGACGCAATGCACCAAATGCGGTTACGACGGCTGTCGGCCCTATGCCGAGGCCATCGCCGAGGGCGCCGCGCCGATCAACCGCTGCCCGCCCGGCGGCGACGACGGCGTCGCGCAGTTGTCCGCATTGCTCGGCACGCCTCTGTTGCCGCTTGATCTGTCGCGCGGCGATCCCGGCCCGCTGCTGGTCGCGCGCATCGACGAATCGCATTGCATCGGCTGTACGCTGTGCATCCAGGCCTGTCCGGTCGACGCCATCGTCGGCGCGAACAAGCACATGCACACCGTACTGGACGACTGGTGCACGGGTTGCGACCTGTGCGTGGCGCCCTGTCCGGTGGACTGCATCGAGATGGTGCCGGCCGGCCGCGCGTGGACCAGCGAAGACGCCACGATCAGCCGCCAGCGCCATCGCAACCACCAGGCGCGCGCCGAGCGCCTGGCGGCCGACAACGCGCGCTTGATGGCGCCGGAAATACCGGATGCGCCCGCTTCCGCGGCGCCCGCTTCCGAGGACGCGCAAAAGGAGGACGTGCAAAAGGAAGACCGCAAGCGCTCCGCCATCGAATCCGCGCTGGCCCGCGCCCGCGCCCGCCGCAATCCCACGCAGTCATGAACGCCGCCAAACGCCGAGAGATCTTTGCCCGCCTGCACGCGGCCAACCCTACCCCCACCACTGAACTGGAATACGACACGCCATTCCAGCTGCTGATTGCCGTGCTGCTGTCGGCGCAGGCCACGGACAAGTCGGTCAACATCGCCACGCGCAAGTTCTTCCCGCAGTACGGCACCCCCGAAGCGCTGGCCGCGCTGGGCGAGGAAGGACTGGCCGACTACATCAAGACCATTGGTCTCTTCCGCACCAAGGCGAAGAACGCGATCGCCACCAGCAAGATCCTGATCGAGCAGCACGCAGGCCAGGTGCCGCAGACGCGCGAGGCGCTTGAAGCCCTGCCCGGCGTGGGCCGCAAGACGGCCAACGTGGTGCTCAACACCGCGTTCGGGCAGGCGGCGATGGCGGTGGACACGCACATATTCCGCGTCTCGAATCGCACCGGCATCGCGCCCGGAAAAAACGTGCTGGAAGTCGAACTGAAACTGATGAAGTTCGTGCCGCAGGAATATCTGCTGGACGCGCATCACTGGCTGATTCTGCACGGCCGCTACGTCTGCGTGGCGCGCAAACCGAAGTGCCCGCAATGCGGCATTTCCGATCTCTGCGAATTCAAGCCGAAAACCCCTGCATAAAGCCGCCGGCGTCTGCACGCGGCTGCGGATTATGCGAGCGGAAAACCGGGTTTTCCCTCGCCTATTACCGCGTGACATCTTGATGACGATCAACGCGTAATTGCTGCAACGCATTTCCATATTGGAAAGGCTTTCTCCCCTTGCGAGCCAAGCATTGTCGGCATGCCGACAATTGCCCTTTCCGCAGTGCAAAACCTATGACAAACCCTCATGGAATTTTGATTGCGACGTCCGCATACTCGCCGGCAACTCATAAGAAAACTACGCACGAAAACAGTTTTCGAATCCTGCGGGGGCCTGACGCAATGACGCCAGGCAGAGACCATATAAATACAACGCTGGTGCAGCGAACATGGATGACACAATCCTGGAGACAAAAGGCCTCACCAAGGAGTTCCGCGGCTTCGTCGCGGTCAACGGGGTCGATTTGCGTATCAAGCGGGGCGAGATTCATGCCTTGATCGGGCCTAACGGCGCGGGCAAGACCACATGCTTCAACCTGCTGACCAAATTCCTGGCGCCCACGTCGGGCAGCATCAAGTTCAATGGCATCGACATCACCGGCGAGCGGCCCGCGCAGATCGCGCGGCGCGGCATCATCCGGTCGTTCCAGATCTCGGCGGTGTTCCCGCACCTGACCGTGCTCGAGAACGTGCGAATCGGCCTGCAGCGCAAGACCGGACTGTCCTATCACTTCTGGCAAAGCGACAAACGCCTGGCCACGCTGAACGAGCCCGCGCGTGCGCTGCTTGAACAGGTCGACCTGGGCAGCTTTGCCGACGAAACCACGGTCAACCTGCCGTACGGCCGCAAGCGCGCGCTCGAGATCGCCACCACGCTGGCGATGGAGCCCGAGCTGATGCTGCTGGACGAACCCACCCAAGGCATGGGCCACGAAGACGTGGACCGCGTCACGCAACTGATCAAGCGCGTGAGCGCCGGGCGCACCATCCTCATGGTGGAACACAACATGAATGTCGTGTCCTCCATCGCCAACACCATCACCGTGCTGGCGCGCGGATCGGTGCTGGCCGAAGGTTCCTACGCCGAAGTCTCCCGCCATCCGGCCGTGATGCAGGCTTACATGGGCACGACCGACGGCGAACTTCAAGGAGCGCACGCATGAGCACCCCCGCACTCGAAATCTCGGGCCTCAATGCCTGGTACGGGGAATCGCATATCCTGCACGGCGTGAACATGCGCGTGGGACAGGGCGAGGTCGTCACGCTGCTGGGCCGCAACGGCGCCGGCCGCACCACGACGCTGCGCGCCATCCTGGGTCTGACCGGCTCGCGCAAGGGTTCGGTCCGCATCCATGGCACCGAAGCCATCGATCTGCCCACCTACAAGATCGCCCACCTGGGCGTCGGCTATTGCCCCGAGGAACGCGGCATCTTCGCCAGCCTGTCCTGCGAAGAAAACCTGCTGCTTCCGCCGGTGGTCGGCTCGCTCGGCGGCGGCATGTCGCTGGCCGAGATCTACGACATGTTCCCCAACCTGCAGGAACGCCGCAATTCACCCGGCACGCGCCTGTCGGGCGGCGAACAGCAGATGCTCGCCGTCGCGCGCATCCTGCGCACCGGCGCGAACCTGCTGCTGCTGGACGAAATCTCCGAAGGCCTCGCGCCCGTCATCGTGCAGGCGCTGGCCCGCATGATCACCGCGCTCAAGCAGCGGGGCTACACCATCGTCATGGTGGAACAGAACTTCCGCTTTGCCGCGCCGCTGGCCGACCGCTTCTACGTCATGGAGCACGGCCAGATCGTCGAGCACTTCGAAGCCGCCGAACTTTCAGAAAAACAGGACACGCTCAACGAATTGCTGGGCGTCTAAAGCAACCTGTGTCATCCGCCGGAACCCCGGCAAACACCACACTGTAGGGAAGAGGAGTCATCCCATGAAGCTGCACACCATCACTGCTGCACTGGCCATGGCGGGCCTGGGATTCGCGGGGGCAACCGCCCACGCTCAAGGTATCTCCGACGATGTCATCCGCATCGGCTTCATCACCGACATGTCGGGCGTGTACTCCGACATCGACGGCAAGGCGGGCCTGGAAGCCGTACGCATGGCTGTCGAGGACTTCGGCGGCACGGTCAACGGCAAGAAGATCGAAATCGTCTCGGCCGACCACCAGAACAAGGCCGACGTCGCCTCGGCACGCGCGCGCGAATGGTTCGACCAGCAGAAGGTCGACGTCATCATCGCCGGCACCAACTCGGCCACCAGCCTGGCCATGGCAGCGGTCGCCGCTGAAAAGAAGAAGCCCTTCATCGCGGTGGGCGCCGGCTCGTCCGACCTGACCAACGCGCAATGTTCGCCCTACACCGTGCACTACGCCTACGACACCGTGGCGCTGGCGCGCGGCACCGGTTCGGCGGTGGTGAAGGACGGCGGCAAGAGCTGGTTCTTCCTGACTGCCGACTACGCTTTCGGCCACGCGCTCGAGCGCGACACGATGGCGGTCGTCAAGGCCGCGGGCGGTGAAGTGAAGGGTCAGGTGCGCGCACCGCTGGGCGCATCGGACTTCTCGTCCTTCCTGCTGCAGGCGCAATCGTCCAAGGCGCAGATCCTGGGCATGGCCAATGCGGGCGGCGACACCATCAACACGGTCAAGGCCGCCAACGAATTCGGCGTCACGCAGACCATGAGGCTGGCCGGTCTGCTGGTGTTCATCAACGACGTGCACTCGCTCGGCCTGGACGCCACCAAGGGCATGTATCTGACCGACGGCTGGTACTGGGATCAATCCGACGCCTCGCGCGCCTGGTCCAAGAAGTTCGAGTCCAAGGTCGGCCGCAAGCCGTCCATGCTGCAGGCGGGCGACTACTCGTCGGCGATGTTCTACCTGAACGCCGTCAAGGCCACCGGCTCGGATAACGGCGACGACGTAATGAAGTGGATGAAGTCGAACAAGGTGAACGACTTCTTTGCCCAAGGCGGCGTCGTGCGCGAAGACGGCCGCATGGTCCACGACATGTACCTGATGCAAGTGAAGACCCCGGCCGAATCCAAGGGCCCGTGGGACTACTACAAGGTGGTGGCGACGCTGCCTGGCGACGAGGTCTACACCAAGTTGTCCGAGTCCACCTGCAAGCTGGTCAAGAAATAAACCAGCCCATGTGATCCTGGGTGCGGTCCGGGCCGATGGCCCGGCCGCTTTCCTCCTGACTAGCTCGCTTCCTTCCGTACCGCGCAGGACTTTCACAAGATGACTGACATTTTCGGCATCCCCATACAGGCCTTGTTCGGCCAGCTGTTACTGGGCCTGGTCAACGGTTCCTTCTATGCAATGCTGTCGCTCGGACTTGCCGTCATCTTCGGGCTGCTGAACGTCATCAACTTCGCCCACGGCGCCCTCTACATGCTGGGCGCCTTCATCGCATGGATGGGGCTTTCGTACTTTGGCCTGAACTACTGGGTCATGCTGATCCTGGCGCCGCTGATCGTGGGGCTGTTCGGCATCATCATTGAAAAGCTGCTGCTCAGGCATCTCTACAAGCTCGACCACCTGTATGGGCTGCTGCTCACCTTCGGGCTGACGCTGCTGATCGAGGGGCTGTTCCGCAGCTTCTACGGCGTGTCGGGCCAGCCTTATCCCACGCCCGAGGCCCTGCGCGGCGCGACCAACCTGGGCTTCATGATCCTGCCGAACTACCGCGGCTGGGTCGTGGCGGCGTCGATCATCGTCTGTTTTGCCACGTGGTACGTCATCGAGCGCACCCGCCTGGGCGCCCTGCTGCGCGCCGGCACCGAGAACCCGCGCCTCGTGGAGTCCTTCGGCGTGAACGTGCCGCGCATGATCACGCTTACCTACGGCTTCGGCGTCGCGCTGGCGGGCTTTGCCGGCGTGCTGGCCGCGCCGGTGCTGCAGATTTCGCCGCTGATGGGATCGAACCTCATCATCGTCGTGTTCGCGGTGGTCGTGATCGGCGGCATGGGGTCCATTTTCGGCGCCATCGTCACCGGGCTGGGCCTGGGCGTGATCGAGGGCCTGACCAAGGTGTTCTGGCCCGAAGCGTCCAGCACGGTCGTCTTCATCATCATGGCCATTGTTCTGTTGATCCGCCCGGCCGGGCTGTTCGGAAAAGAAAAATGAATCGTCAATTCCTGGGCTATGCGGTCCTGGCCATCGTGGTGGCCTTGCTTCCCTTCATGGGCGTGTATCCGATCTTCGCCATGAAGGTCATGTGCTACGCCCTCTTTGCGTGCGCCTTCAACCTGCTGCTGGGCTTCACGGGGCTGCTGTCCTTTGGCCACGCCGCCTTCCTGGGCAGCGCGGCCTACGCGGCCGGCCACAGCATGAAGGTCTGGGGCCTGCCCACCGAGCTGGGGCTGCTGTTCGGCGTGGCCGTGGCGGCGCTGCTGGGCCTGGCGATGGGCGCGATTGCCATCCGGCGCAGCGGCATCTACTTCGCCATGATCACGCTGGCGCTGTCGCAGATGGTGTTCTTCTTCTTCCTGCAGGCCAAGTTCACGGGCGGCGAAGACGGCCTGCAGAGCGTGCCGCGCGGCTCGCTGCTGGGACTGGTCGACCTGTCCAAGGACATCAATCTGTACTACCTGGTGATGGCCATCTTCATCATTGGCTACTTCATCATCTGGCGCACGGTGAACTCGCCCTTCGGGCAGGTGTTGCAGGCGCTGCGCGAAAACGAGCCGCGCGCCATCTCGCTGGGTTACGACGTGGACCGCTTCAAGCTGGTGGCCTTCGTGCTGTCCGCCGCGCTGGCCGGTCTGGCGGGCGCCACCAAGACACTCGTGTTCGTGTCGGCCACGCTGTCCGACGCCACCTGGCAGATGTCCGGGCTGGTAATCCTGATGACGCTGATCGGCGGCCTGGGCACACTGACCGGCCCCGTCCTGGGCGCATTCATCGTGGTGCTGCTGGAGAACAAGGTGGGCGACTTTGGCCAGATGATGGCCAACGTGACCGGCGTCGAATGGTTCCTGCGCTTGGGCGAATCGGTCACGATCGTCAGCGGCCTGATCTTTGTGATCTGCGTGCTGGCCTTCCGGCGCGGCATCGTGGGCGAATTGGGCGCCCTCTTCAACCGCCGCCGCACCGCCCGCGCGTGATCTGACGCTTCGGTTGATTGACCTCCGGGGCCGCGCACAGCGGCCCCGTTGCATTGAGGCGCGCCATCGCCTCGTACAATGGCAGGCACCTCACTACACAGGTGCCGACCATGCGCATCACGCATCTCGTTCCCGGCTTCGGCGCGCTCGCGCTGGCCGCCGCCCTGCTGTCCCCCGCCGCGGCCCAGGCCGCCCCCGCCGTCCCGGCTTGCGAAGTCGACCGGCCCATCCGTTTCAGTGGCCTGAACTGGGAATCGAACCTGGTGCTTGCCGGCATCGAGCGCTATGTGCTCGAACACGGCTACGGCTGCAAGACCTCCGTCGAGATCGGCGAGACCCTGCCCATGCTGGCCGCGCTGCAGCGCGGCGACGTCGACGTCACGCCCGAGGTCTGGCCCGGCCAGATCGAAGGCGCCTGGAAGAAGGCGCTGGCCAGCGGCAAGGTGCTGGGCGTGGGCCACGTCTATGACGCGGGCGAAGGCTGGTATGTGCCCCGCTACACCGTGGAGCGGCACCCGGAGCTCAAGTCCGCCGCCGACCTGGCCCGCTTCAAACAAGTGTTTGCCGACCCCGAGGACCCGGGCCGCGGCCGCATCTACGGCTGCCCGGCCGGATGGGCCTGCGGCACGCTGAACGACAACCTGCTGCGCGCCCTGAAGCTTGACAAGGACTACGCCCTGTTCGCCCCCGGTTCCGGCGCTGCGCAAAAGGCGGCGATCGTGTCGGCCTACAAGCGCAAGCGCGACATCGTCTTCTACTACTGGACGCCCACGTCGCTGGTCGGCGCGCTGGATCTGGTCAAGCTGGAACTGCCCGCGTTCGATCAGGCCGCCTACACGTGCATGACGGATCCCAAGTGCGCCAATCCCGTGGCCACGCAATTCAAGCCCAACCCGGTGGTCACCGGCATGAACGCCGAATTCGCCAAACAGGCGCCGCGCATCACCGAGTTCCTGACCAAGCTGACGGTGCCGGACGATGCCATCGACGCCACGCTGGGCTGGCTGGAAAACGAAGGCAAGGAACCCGAAGACGCCGCGCGTTATTTCCTCAAGCAGTACGCGCCCGTCTGGCGGCAATGGATGCCCGCGGATGTTGCGGACCGCGTGCAGGCGGCGCTGGCCAAGGAATAACCCGCCGGCTCATGTATTCTGGCGGCTCGGCCAGCATAGGCCAACCCGATTCAAGCGAAGGAAGACAATCATGGATGCCTTGTTCTGGCACAACGGTCACTGGACCACTGAAAACCCCAAACTGCTCGGCCCGGCCGACCACGCCTTCTGGATGGCCAGCATGGTCTTCGACGGCGCGCGCGCCTTCCGCGGCCTGACGCCCGACCTGGACTTGCACTGCCAGCGTGTCGTGCGCTCGGCGGAAAAGATGCTGATGAAGCCGCAACTGGCCTGGGAAGAAATCCAGGACTTGTGCCTGCAGGCCGTGGCGCGTTTCCCCGAGGGCTCGGAGCTTTACATCAAGCCGATGTTCTTCTGCGCCGACGGCTTCCTGCTGCCCGACGCCGACAAGACCCAGTTCGTGCTGCACGTGTTCAAGGTGCCGATGCCGGGCGACCAGGGCTTCTCCGCCTGCTTCTCCAGTTTTGCCCGTTCGTGGCCCAACATGGCGCCCACCGACGCCAAGGCCTCGTGCCTGTACCCCAACGGCCAGCGCGCCATCCGCGAAGCCGCCGAAAAGGGCTTTGACAATGCCATCATGCTGGACGGCGCGGGCAACCTGGCCGAGTTCGCCACCAGCAACCTGTGGCTGGCCAAGGACGGCGTCGTGTCCACGCCTGTCGACAACGGCACCTTCCTGAACGGCATCACGCGCCGCCGCGTGCTGGCGCTGCTGAAGGCCGACGGCATCGAGGTGCAGGAACGCAGCCTGACCCGCGCCGACGTCGAAGCGGCTGACGAAGTGTTTTCGTCGGGCAACTACGGCAAAGTGGTGCACGTGAACCGCGTCGAGGACCGTGCGCTGGAATACGGCCCGATCGCGCGCCGCGCACATCAGCTGTACATGGAGTACGCGGAAAGCACGCGCCGCAGCTGATCGCCGCCGACTCAATCCCCCCGCGGCGGCAGATGCAACATCGCCAAGTGGGGGGAATCCTCAAAGCGGGGATAGCGCTGCAGCACCGCCGGGTCGTGGCCCGGCACCACATGCTGGTCCGATTGCGCGGCCGCATGCAGTTTGGCGTAACCCGACAGCATCTGCACGGTGTTGTAGACGATGGGAAACGGCCGCCCCCGCTCCATGTTCTCGTAGTAGTGGCTGGCATCCGATGCCAGCACCACCCAGCCGCGCGCGGTGTGGACACGCACCGATTGCAGCCCTTTGGTGTGGCCGCCGATCTTCAGCAGTTCGATGCCCGGCAGCAGCGCCTCGTCGCCGTCATGGAACACCACGCGGTCTTCATACACGCGCCGGACCAATGACATCACATCCTCGACCGCGTACGCGTGACGCAGCGGCTCGAAGCACATGCAGCGGCCCGTGGCGTAGTCCATCTCGTCGTCCTGCACGTGGAAGATCGCCTCGGGCAGCAGGTCCAGGTTGCCGGCGTGGTCGTAGTGCAGGTGCGTCAGCACCACGTGCTGCACATCCGCGGGCTGAACGTCCAGCGCCGCCAGCGCGCCGATCGGACAGTGGATGAGCTCGCGCTGGCGCCGGCGAGCCATGCCGGCGTTGAACCCGGTATCGACCAGCACTACGCGGCCCGCGCCGCGCACCAGCCACACGAAGAAATCCATGGGCATGTCGCCGTCGTGGGGATCACCGCCCAGGAAGTTGTCGCGGCGCTGGCGCGCCATGCTTGCGTAGCGGACGGCGTAGATCTCGTACTCGGGTAGCGCGTCTGGCGCATTCATTTCAGACTCCAAGGTAGGCCTTCTGCACGAAGGGATCCGCCAGCAACTCCGCCCCTTTGCCGCTGCGCACGACCTCGCCATGCTCGAACGCGTAGGCCTGATGCGCCAGGCGCAGCGCCAGCCGCGCGTTCTGTTCCACCAGCACGATGGCGATGCCACTATCGCGATTGATGCGCTGGATGGCGCCCGCAATCTCGGCCACGATCTTGGGCGCAATGCCCAGCGACGGCTCGTCCAGCATCAGCAGACGGGGTTGCGCCATCATCGCACGACCGATGGCCACCATCTGCTGTTCGCCACCCGATAGCGAGCCCGCAAGCTGCGCGCGCCGCTCCTGCACCCGCGGAAAGAGCGCATAGATCTCGTCCAACCGCGCCCGCACGCCGGCACGCGAACCCACCGCATGCGCGCCCGCCAGCAGATTGTCCAGCACGGTCATCCGGCCGAACAGGCGCCGCCCTTCCGGCGACAGCGCCAGGCCCGCCGACACGCGCGCGGCCGCCCCCAGCCGGGAAATGTCGCGCCCTTCGAAGCACACGCGGCCGCCTGCCACCGGCGCCAGGCCGATCAGCGCCTTGAGCGTGGAACTCTTGCCGGCGCCGTTCGAGCCGACCAGCGCGACGATCTCGCCCTGCTCGACGTTGAAGCTGACGCCGCGCACCGCCTCCAGCTGCCCGTACCGCACATTCAGATCCTGGACTTCAAGCATGGGCATAGTCGGGCGCTCCCAGATAGGCTTCGATCACGGCGGGGTTGTCGCGGATGGCCTGCGGCGTGCCCTCGGCGATCTTCTCGCCCTGGACCAGCACGACGATGCGATGGCACAGCTCCATGACCAGCGCCATGTGGTGTTCGACCAGCAGCATCGTCAGCCCCTCCTCGTCCCGCAGCCGCCGCAGCAGACGGCCAAGCTCGTTGCATTCTTCATGGTTCAGCCCGGCGGCCGGCTCGTCCAGCAGCAGCATGCGCGGCCGGCAGGCCAGCGCGACGGCGATGCCCAGTTTCTTCTGCAGGCCGTAGGCCAGCGATCCGGCCGGCGCGTCGCGCCAGGCCTGCAGATCCAGCAGCGTGAGCAGGCGATCGACCTCGCGGGCGACCTCGTCGGCCGAAAGCAGGTCTTCGCTGCGGCCGGCCAGCCGCCGCAGCCACGAATGCCTGACCCGCGACAGCATGCCGCGATGAATGTTCTCGGCCACCGTCACGCCGGGATAGGTGGACGTGGACTGGAACGTGCGAGCCAGCCCATGCACGACGACACGGCTGGGCTGCGCGCCCGAGATGTCGCGGCCGTCGAATTGCACCGTGCCGGCGCTGGGCGGCATGGCGCCGCTGATGACGTTGAAGGCGGTGGTCTTGCCCGCGCCGTTCGGACCGATCAGGCCCACGATCTCGCCGCTGGCGACGGAGAACGTCAGCCCGCGCAAGGCCGCCAGCCCTCCGAAGCTGCGAGAAAGGCCGTTCACCTGCAATAAAGGCTGGCTCATTGTGACTCCTTGCGGCGGCGCGCCTGCCAGGGCCCCGGCAGGCCGGCCAGGCCCGCGGGCAGAAAGCGCAGGATCAGGATCAGCGCCGCGCCGTAAAAGATGTGCTGCGTCTGGACCGCCCCGCGAAACAGTTCCGGCAGCGGCGTCAGCACCATGGCGCCGATCAGCCCGCCCCAAACCGACCGCCGGCCTCCGATGACCAGCATGATGATGAAGCTGATCGAGATGCTGGCGTTGAACGATTCCGGCGAGACATAGCCGACATAGCGCGCCTGCAAGGCGCCGCCGGCCGCCGCCAGCGCGCAGCCGCCCACGAAGGCGCAGAGCTGGATGCGCTGCACGGACAGGCCCGTGGATTCGGCCAGCGCGGGGTTTTCGGCCACCGCGTCGATGGCATGGCCGAACGGACGCCTGGCCACCGCGGCCAGCAATGCCACGGACCCCAGCGCCACGGCGAGCGCCAGGCCGTAAAAGCTGCCACGGCTGTCGAACACCCAGCCCGCCAGTTCGGCCGGCAGAATGCCCGCGATGCCGTTGGCGCCGCCAGACCAGGACGCGCCGTCCAGCAGCGCCAGCCGAACCAGCTCGCCGAAAGCAAACGTCACCAGCACGAAGTACACGCCCTTCAAACGCAGGATGATGGCGCCCAGCGCCAGCGCAACGACGGCGGTGATGGCAACGCCCGCCAGCGTGGCCGGCAGAAAGCCCCAGCCCAGATGACGCGCCGCCAGCACCGAGCCGTAAGCGCCCACCGCGACGAAGGCAGCATGGCCCAGCGACAGCTGGCCGCAGCGCGCGATCAGCGCCAGGCCGTTGACGATGAGCACGTTCAGGCAGGTCAGCACGGCCAGGTGCTGCACAAACGGCCCCGCAAACCACGGTGTCACGGCGGCGGCCGCCAATGCCAGCCACAACAGCCATTGCACGGGCGCGGGTCGCGCCATGCCGGCTTCAAGCGAAAGTACGGTCATGGCTTATGCCTCCCCCCGGCCCAACAGCCCCTTGGGCCGCACGACCAGCATGATGATCACGATGGCGAAGATGAGCATGTCCGCCGTGCTGCTTTCGAACAGCAGGCTGCCATAACTTTCCGCCAGCCCCAGCGCAAGCCCCGCCACGGCAGCGCCCGGAATGCTGCCCAGTCCGCCCAGAATCACCACGATGAACGCCTTGAGCAGCGGCGTGGCGCCCACGAAGGGCGACACCGAGAACAGCGGCGCCATCAATGCGCCAGCCACGGCCGCCAGCCCCACGCCCAGACCGAAGCCGAGCGGGTAGTAGATGCGCGAGCGGATGCCCTGGATCGCGGCGATCTCGAAATCCTCGACCACGGCGCGCAGCGCGCGCCCGGGACGCGAATGCTTCAGAAAGCCGTACAGCAGCGCCAGCGCCAGCAGCGCGAACAGCACCACATACACCCGCGACAGCGGCACGACCAGCTTGCCCATGCGCGCCGTGCCCTGGGCGACGGCCGGCATGGACAGCGGGTCTGGCCCGAAGAACATCAGCGCGAGGTTCTGCAGGATCATCGCCAGGCCGATGGTGGCGATCATTCCGTTCAACTCATCGCGCCGGAACGGCTTGAGCACGCCCCATTCCAGCACCGCGCCCCCGGCGACCGCCAGCGCAAAAGTGAGCGCCACGGCCGGCAGAAAGGTCAGCCCCGCCTGGGTGGTCAGGTAGTACGCGCCGAACGCGCCCAGCATGTAGAACTCGCCATGCGCGAAATTCACCATGCGCATCACGCCGAACACCAGCGTGAAGCCCACCGCCATCAGCAGGTACAGCAGTCCCACGATCAAGCCGTTGATCGTGGCCTGCGCCAGCAGAATGCTCCAATCCACGTCGTGTCCTCCGCCGCGCTAGCGGCAACCCTCGACCGTGCAGCGGGCGCGGATGACCTCGCGGCCATCCTTGACCTCGGCCACGTAGAACGGCGCATTGAGCTGGTGATTGATGCCGTACATGGCCTGGCCGGTCCAGCTCAGCTTGCCCAGCGAGCCTTCAAAGCCGTCCAGCTTTTCGAGTTCGATGCGCACCCGCTCGGTGTCTTCCACCGTGCCCGCGCGGCGCATGGCCTCGAACAGCATGTTGGTACCGTCGTAAAAAGCCGGGCTGAAGCCGTTCATCGCGTGCTTGTACTTGGCCGCGTAGCGCTTGGCGTAGGCCTGCGTGGCGGGCAGGTCCGGATCGATCGGCGTGTGGACCAGCATGCCTTCGGTCGCCTGCTTGCCCGCCACGTTCACGATCTCCTGCGTGGCCGGGCCGCCCGTGCGCACGATCTTGCCCTCGAAGCCCAGTTCGCGCGCCTGCTTGACGATGAGACCCGCCGTGGTGGGAGAGTTTCCGTCCAGCTCGATGGCGTCGATGCCGCGCGCCATCATGCGGGTCAGCAAAGGCACGAAGTCGACGCGGTCGCGCTCGAAGAATTCCTTGGTGGCCAGCGCCGCTCCCGCCTTCTTGTAGGCGGCCTCCAGGTCCAGCGCGATCTGCTGGCCGGTCTCGTCGTTGGGAAACAGCGCGCCGACCTTGCGCAGGCCTTGCGCCTTGACCAGCCAGTCGATCTGCGGCTGCGAGACTTCGGCGGTCGTGACGTTGGGGCGGAAGGTGTAGGGCTTGTCGGCGGCCAGCGCCTTGGAGGTGAAGCCGAGCGTCAACAGGATGACCTTGTTCTTCTCGGTCATCGGCTGGATCGCCAGCACCGGCGCGGAGCCCACCGGGCCGATCACGTAGCGCACCTTGTCCTCGAACACCAGGCGGTTCGCCACCGTGACGGCCTCGTTCGCCTGGTACTTGTCGTCATAGGCCACGACCTGCACCCGGTACTTCTTGCCGCCCACTTCCAGACCGCCCGCCTCGTTCACCTGATCGGCCGCGACCTCCGCGGCGTTTTTCATGCCCTGCCCCCAGGCGGCGCCCGCGCCGGACAGGGTGACCAACGCGCCGAGCTTCAGCGTTTCCTGCGCGTGGGCCGGTATTGCGGCGGCCAGCGCGAAAGCGCCGGCCAGGATGATCGGATAACGCATGTCGTCTCCTGAGGATGCGGGCTCCAGCGGCCCGTCGGTAATGCCTGCTCTATTGGCGGGCGATGGCGTCCAGCACCGGCAGCACGTAGCCGCGGAACTGCTCGGGGTTTTCGCTCATCGGGAAATGTCCCAATTCGCGCATGATGGTCACCTGCGCGCCAGGGATGCTGGCGGCGGTGCGCAGGGTGTCTTCCGGCGTGCAGGAGAAGTCGTATTCGCCTGTCAGCAGGTAGAGCGGACACAGGTCGGTGCGGATGCCATCCAGGCGCCCGCGCAGGTCGCTGTCCACGCGATAGAAGTGCAGGTCGCCGCGAAACACGCCGGGACCGCCCTGCATGTATTGCCACAGCGTTTCGTGGCGATGCACGGCGGGCGACTGGGGCGCGATTAGCCCGGACACCAGCGCCGCGCAGACCTCGCCGCCATGCACGTCGCCGCGATGCAGCCATGACGTGTCGTACCAGGGCGCCTGGTGATCGGCGGCTTCGACGCCGATCAGCGCACGGAAATCACGGGAATGCAGATGCGCGAGCTGCAGCACGATGCGCCCGCCGATGGAGCAGCCGATGAGCGCCGGCCGGTCCAGCGCCAGCGCATGGCAGAAGGCCATCACGGTCTCGACGTACAGGTCCGTGGAAAGCCGGTACTCCTCGTCCTGCCAGCCTTCGGGCGGATACGACTTGCCGTGCCACGGCAGGTCGAGCGCAATGACGCGATAGCGCGAGGTGATGTCCGGGTCGCACATCATGTGCCGGTACTGACGGCCATCGGCGCCGGCGGTGTGCAGGCACACCAGCGGTATGCCTTCGCCCGCTTCCTCGAAATAGACGCGACAGCGCCGGCCGGCGATGTCGAACGACACGTAGCGGCCGACGATGGGTTCCAGTGCCGCGCTCATGCTCGCACCTCCCGCGCCGAGGCGAGCAGGTCCTTGACGAACTGCAGATGCGCCATCAACGGCTGGAGATTGCCGTCGATGCGCAATTCGCCGCGCTTGGCGAGCGCAAAGATGTCGTGCCAGCCGGCGTCCGGCACGGCCTGCCAGAAGTGCGACCAGGCGGTTTCGGAAGCCTGCATTGCCACGTCGCACGAAGGCAGCGGGGCCGCGGGGACCTCGGCGGCCATGACGCGTCCGTCGCGGATGCGCACGAGGACCGGATGGGCGCCGAATCGGACCAGCAGATCCATGTCGACCTGGCGAGGCCGCGAAAACGACAGCGCGCTGTCACGAAAACGCTGCGCAAGCAGCGCGCCGCCCGCGTCGCGCGCGGGCATGGCTTGGGTTTGCATTGTCTCTTCCCTGTTTGGCGCGTTCTTATATACAGAACGCTTATTCTTTCTGTAAGAACATTCTAAGGATCAGAAACTGGCCGTGTCAACACGGGGAAATCACGGAAATCGCTGCCTTGTCGGGCGCTGCCGCCCGGCGCGGCGGTCCGCTATTGCACCGAGAGCGTCCGCCAGTCGGGATCCAGCGCAAGCGGGCAGCCGGTGAGGGCCTGCAGTTCATCGAACGTCAGCCCCGCCACCATCGCCCTGATCTGCATGCCCGCCGGCGTCACGTCCAGGATGGCCAGGTCCGTATAGATGCGGTCCACGACCCCGGCGCCCGTCAGCGGGTAGGTGCACTCGCGCACGATCTTGGGCTGCCCGTCCTTGGTGACGTGCTCCATCGTGATGTAGACCTGGCGCGCGCCGGCCACGAGATCCATGGCCCCGCCAACAGCCGGTATGGTGTCGGCCGCGCCCGTGTCCCAGTTGGCGAGGTCGCCCTTTTCGGACACCTGGAACGCGCCCAGTACCGTCAGGTCCAGATGGCCGCCGCGCATCATGGCAAATGACACCACGTGGTCCGTGATGGACGCGCCCGGCAACAGGGTCACTGCCTCCTTGCTGGCGTTGATGAGGTCCAGGTCCAGGGGCGCGCCGGGATCGCCCGGCCCCATTCCGACGATTCCGTTCTCGGTGTGCAGGATCACGTCCCGGTCCTGCGGCAGAAAGGCCGAGACCTGCGTCGGAATGCCGATGCCCAGATTGACGTAGGCGCCGTCCTCGATGTCCGCCGCCACCAGGCGCGCGATGTCGCGCCGGCTGAGTTTTTCATAGCCCATGACCCGCTCCCACTTGCACCACCCGTTTGACGAAGATGCCCGGTGTCATCACGTGTTCGGGCGGGATGCCGCCCAGGTCCACGATCTCGTCCACCTGCGCCACCGTCGTGGCGGCGGCCATGCACATGACCGGCGCGAAATTGCGGCCCGCGTAGCGGTACACCAGGTTGCCCCAGCGATCCGCCGTGCGCGCCTTGACGAATGCATAGTCGCCCTTGAGCGGCGATTCCAGCACGTAGCCAACGCCGTCGATGACGCGGGTTTCCTTGCCCCGCGAAAGCGGAGTGCCGAAGGCCGTGGGCGTAAAGAACGGTCCCAGGCCCGCGCCCGCCGCGCGCATGCGTTCGGCCATCGTGCCCTGCGGCACGCATTCGAGCTCGACCTTGCCGGCCCGGTACGCGTCCGCGAAGGCCGCGGCGTTCGGGTTCTTGCGGTCGGACGAGCGCGCGAACGAGCAGATCATCTTGCGCACCCGGCCCGCCTGCACGAGCTCGCTGAGCCCGCGCTTGCCGTTGCCCGCATTGTTGTTGACGATGGTCAACTCGCGCGCGCCCTGGTCCAGCAGCGCGCAGATCAGTTCGGTCGGCACGCCCGAGGCGCCGAAGCCGCCGATCAGGATCACCGCCCCGTCCTGCACGCCCGCCACCGCGGCCGCCAGGGAATCAACTGTCTTGTCCAGCATGGCGCTCTCTCCTGGAGTCTCAGTGCGTGGCCGGGCCGCCGAGAATGGCGGTGGACTGGCTGGACAGCGTGCCGCCGTTCCCGTGCACCAGCGCAATGTCGGCGCCTTGCACCTGCCGTTCGCCCGCCTGCGCCCGAAGCTGGCGCACGGCTTCGATCACCAGGAAAATGCCGTACATGCCGGGATGCACGCACGACAGTCCGCCGCCATTGGTGTTGACCGGCAACCGGCCACCGGGCGCAATCGCCCCACCCTGCACGAAAGCCCCGCCCTCGCCCTTCTTGCAAAAGCCCAGGTCTTCCAGGAACAGCAGCGTGTTGATTGTGAAGGCGTCGTACAGCTCGGCCACGTCCACGTCGGCCACCGTCAGGCCCGCCATCGCCAGCGCGCGCTTGCCCGACTCTGCAGCCGCGGTGACGGTCAGGTCCTCCATGGACGAAATCTGGCGGTTCCATACCGCGGTCGCGCTTCCCAACACATAAACGGGGGGCTGCTTCAACTGGCGCGCGCGGTCCGCGCGGACCATCACATAGGCGCCGCCGCCGTCGCTGACCAGGCAGCAGTCGCGCACGGTCAGGGGATCGGACACCGGACGCGAAGCCAGCACGTCCGCGATCGACAGGGGGTCGCGCATCGCCGCCTCCGGATTGAGGCGAGCCCAGGCCCGAGCCGCCACCGCCACTTCGGCAAGCTGCTCCCGCGTGGTGCCGTACTGGTGCATGTGCCGGGCGGCCGCCAGCGCGTAGGACGTCACGGGCGACAGGGGCGAGTACGGGTACTCGAACGGCTGCGGGTCCAGCAGCGTGCGCGCCTTGACGCCCTCCTTGCGGCCGAACACCGCCGTCTTCTGCGTGCTGCCGTAGCAGACCAGGACCGCATTGCACTGGCCGGACACCAGCGCCATCACCGACGGCAGCAGGTGCGAGACAAAGCTGGATCCGCCCAGCATCGTGGCCTCGATGTAGCGCGGCTTGAGGCCCAGGTATTCGGCGACCGGCATGCTCCACATCGTGGCTGACGAGCTGCACGTCGCCAGGCCATCGATGTCGCGCATGGTCAGGCCCGCATCCGCGACCGCGCGGGCGGCGGCCTGCGCCAGCACTTCCATTTCAGTAAACCCGTGGGCTTCGCCCAGGCCCGCATGTCCCACCCCCGCGATGGCGACCTGTCCGCGCAGCGATTCCAGCGACATCATGCGACCTCCGCCGGAACGAACACCACCAGCGGCTGCCCCTCGCCGCGCAACACGCGCGCCTGGACCCGCATGCCGATGTGCAGGCCGTCCGGCGCGACGCCGTCAATGCGGCTCATCATGCGCACACCCTCCTGCAGATCGACCAGCGCCACGTTGTAGTCGCCGCCTGCATCGGGCTTGCGCCGCACGATGCTGAGCGAATAGACCGTGCCCGCGCCCGACGGCTCGGTCCACGCCAGATCCTGCGCGCCGCAGTGCATGCACAGCACCCGCGGAAAGAACTGATGCGCGCCGCAGGCCGCGCAACGCTGGATCCGGAAGCGGCCCTCGGCGAGATTCGAAAAATACTGCTCCTGCGGCCCGCTTGGCGCGGCGCCCTCCATTTCCCTCTGCATTGCCCTGTCTCCTGATTCTTCTGCGGGACGCATCCGCCGCGCCCCTGTTCATTACAAGTCCGCGAAGGTTTGACCCTGCGCGACCAGCCGTTCCAGCAAGGGCGCGGGACGCCAGAGTTCGCCGTGCGCCGCGTGAAACTGCCGGATCGTCGCCAGCACCTGCGCCAGCCCCTGCTGCTCGGCGTAGCACAAGGGACCGCCCCGGTGCACCGGAAATCCGTAGCCGTTTACGTAGATGACGTCGATGTCCGACGCGCGGCGCGCAATGCCCTCTTCCAGGATGCGCGCGCCTTCGTTGACCAGCGCATACATCGTGCGCTGCACGATCTCTTCGTCCGAAATGACACGTCGCGCAATGCCGTCTTCGCGTGCGCAGGTCTCGATCAGCGCCAGCACATCGGGGTCTTCCAGCGGCGTGCGGCTGCCGGCCTCGTAGCGGTAAAAACCACTGCCCGTCTTCTGTCCGAAGCGGCCCTGCTCGCACAGGCGGTCGGCCACGCGCGAATAGCGCAGGTGCGCCGGCCGCGTGGGTGCCATGCGTTTGCGGAACGCCCAGCTGATGTCCAATCCCGCCATGTCGGCCATGCGCAGCGGCCCCATTGCCAGTCCGAAACGCTGCAGCGCGCCGTCCACTTGCGCGGGCGTCGCGCCTTCTTCTAGCAGGAAGTGCGCCTCGCGCGTGTACGGGCTGACCATGCGATTGCCGACGAACCCGTCGCACACGCCGACCAGCACCGGCAGCTTGCCCATCTTGCGCGCCAGCCGGAACACGGCGGCGACGACGTCGCCATCGGTTTCGCGGCCCTTCACCACCTCGAGCAGCCGCATGACGTTCGCGGGACTGAAGAAGTGCATGCCCAGCACCTGCGCGGGACGTCCCGTGAAAGCGGCGATCTCGTCGATATCCAGCCGGGACGTGTTCGACGCCAGGATCGCGGAGGGTTTGCAGACGCGGTCCAGCGCCTGAAAGATCTCGCGCTTGACGCCCATGTCCTCGAAGGCGGCCTCGATGACCAGATCCGCATCGCGCAGATCGTCCAGCTGCAGGCTGGTGCGGATGCGCGCCTGGCGCTCCTCGACCTGCTCGGCGCTCAGCTTGCCCTTGGCAGCGGTAGCGGCATAGTTCTTCGTGATCACGTCCCACCCGCGCGCCAGCGCCTGCGCGTCGCGTTCGACCAGCACCACGTCCAGTCCCGCGTTGGCAAGACTCATGGCGATGCCGCCGCCCATCGTGCCCGCGCCCACCACGCCCACCGTGGCGATCGGCGCCTGGGCGCGCCATTCGGGCGGCAACTTCACGGCGGCGCGCTCGGCAAAGAACAGATGCCGCTGTGCCTTGGACTGCGGTCCGTTCACCAGTTCCAGGAAGCGCTCACGCTCGTACGCCAGTCCGTCATTCAGCGTTGAACGCGCGGCGTACTCCACGCAGTCCACGCAGGCTAGCGGCGCCACGCAACCGCGGAAGCGCCGCGCCGCTTCCTGGCGGGCGCGTTCGTAGACGCCGGGATCGGCGGACGATGCCACCGGCCGTGCGCCCACGATGCGCGTGGCCAGCGGCGCGTCCGCAACGGTCAACGCGTAAGCCGATGCCTGTTCGATCAGATCCTTCGCGCAGACCTTGTCGACCAGTCCCCACTGGGCCGCCAGCTCTGCGTCGACGGGATCTCCGCCGCCGATCATGGATAGCGCCCGTTCAACGCCCACGAGTCGCGGCAGGCGCTGCGTGCCGCCCCCGCCCGGCAGCACGCCCAGCTTCACTTCGGGCAGCCCCAACGACGCGCCGGCCTGCGCCACGCGGTAGTGGCAGCCCAGCGCCAGCTCAAGGCCCCCGCCGAGCGCCGCGCCATGAATCGCCGCCACCACGGGCTTGGCCGCGCCCTCGATCTGCGCGATGAGCGACCGCAGCGTCGGCTCACGCGCCGGCAGCGGCGTGTTGAATTCGCGGATCTCCGCGCCGCAGCAGAAGAAATCGCCATCACCCGCCAACA
The DNA here is from genome assembly GCF_002966795.1 of Achromobacter spanius. Taxonomy (GTDB): domain Bacteria; phylum Pseudomonadota; class Gammaproteobacteria; order Burkholderiales; family Burkholderiaceae_B; genus Achromobacter; species Achromobacter spanius_D. The sequence goes on along the minus strand of NZ_CP023270.1, from coordinate 1,394,616 downwards.
CCAGCGCGCACACTGCCTCGTCGGCCAGTGCGGCGTCGATGGCCGCGTGCAGCTCGGTGCGCAGCGCCGCGCTCAGGCTGTTGACCGGAGGATTGCGCAACGTCAGCAACGCGACGCGCCCCGCTTCCCTGCGTTCCGTATGGATCAGCATGGCCTCGTCACTCCAGTTCGACTACGGCCTGGCCTTCGTCCACCTCGTCGCCCTCGTTGACAAGCACGCGCGCCACCACGCCCGCGCGCTCCGCTTCCACGGGGATTTCCATCTTCATCGATTCGACCTTGGCGACGCTGTCGCCCGCCTCGACGCGCTGGCCGGGGCTGACGGTGACGGCGACCACACGGCCCACCACGGGGGTTTCCACTTTGAACATTGCCTGCTCCTGATCGTTATCGGTATGAATGTTTCGGTATGACAACTGCGAGGGATCTACGCGGCCTGTGACTGGGCCTCTTCGAGCATGCGTCCCACCAGCCCGGTGCTGACCAGCCCCGCGCGGAAAGCCGGGTCTTCGAGCACCCGGCGCACAAAAGGAATGTTGGTCTTGACGCCTTCGACGCGGAACTGCCCCAGCGCAGCCGCCAGCAGATCCAGCGCCGCTTCGCGCGTCGCGGCATGCGCGATCACCTTCACCAGCATCGGGTCATAGTGGCTCGATACGCGGCAGCCCTCCGCGTAGCCGGTCTCGATGCGCACGCCGGGCATTTCGGGCGGCTGGAACACGCGCAGCGGGCCGGGCGACGGCAGGAAGCGCACCGGGTCTTCGGCATACACGCGTGCCTCGATGGCGTGGCCATTCAGCGGCGGCACGGTCGGCAGCACGTCCTGCATGGGCTCGCCGCCCGCCAGCTTGAGTTGCGCCGCCACCAGATCCACGCCGGTCACCGCTTCGGTCACGGCGTGCTCGACCTGCAGGCGGGTGTTGATCTCAAGAAACGAAAAGTCTGAATCGGGCGTGTACAGCATCTCCACCGTGCCGATCACGTCGTAGCCCATCCCCGCCAGCATGGTCTCCAGCCGCGCGCCCATCGCCTCGACCGCCGCACGCGGCAGCGCAGGCGCCGGCGCTTCCTCCACCACCTTCTGGTGGCGGCGCTGCGTGGAGCAGTCGCGTTCGTACAGGCAGCGCACCTGACCGTGGCGGTCGGCCAGGAACTGGAACTCGACGTGGCGCGGGTCGCGCAGCAGCTTTTCCAGGTACAGCTCAGAGCCGCCGAAACTGCGTTCGGCGATCTGCCGCGCGCGCGTCCATTGCGCTTCGGCATCCTGCGGCCCCTCCAGCGCCAGCATCCCAATGCCGCCACCGCCCGACGCCGGCTTGATCAGCACCGGATACCCGAGGTCCTCGGCGGCGCGGCGCAGCGCCGCAAGGTCGTCGCCCAGCACGGCGCTGCTCGGCGCCATCGGCATGCCCAGCGCCCGCATGGCGTCGCGCGCCTGGGTCTTGTGTCCCAGCATCCGGATCCAGCGCGGCGACGGGCCGACAAAGACCAGGCCGGCCTGCTCCACGGCCTCGGCGAATGCCGCGTTCTCGGACAGGAATCCATAACCCGGGTGCAGCGCATCCGCACCGCACTCACGCGCGACGCGCAGCAGGGTTTCCTGGTTCAGGTAGCTCTGCGAGGCGGGCGATGGACCGATCGGGACGGCCAGGTCCGCTTCGGACAGGTACGGCAGATCGCGGTCGGCATCGGAATAGACGGCGACCGATTCGATGCCCAGGCCGCGCAAGGCGCGGATGACGCGCCGGGCGACGGCGCCGCGATTGGCCACGATGACTCGTTTCATGTTGGGCTCCTGGCGCGGCATCACGGACGGTAGCCGAAGGCCCGGGGGCCGGGTTCGCGCAGCGGCGCCACCAGCTCCACGAATTCCTCCAGCGCCTGACGGGTGGCGGCGGGATCGATGATGTCTTCCACGACAAAGGCTTCCGCGCTGCGGAAGGGCGAGGTCAGGCTGCGGACGCGCGCTTCGATCTCGCGCATCTTGGCCTGCGGATCCTCGGCGGCCTCGATCTCGGCCTTGTAGGCAACCTCCAGTCCGCCCTCCACCGGCAGCGAGCCCCACTGGGCCGACGGCCATGCATAGCGGAAGTTGAAGCGGCCCGCGCTTTGATGCCCGCCCGCCGCCACACCGAACGCCTTGCGCACGATGATCGAGCACCACGGCACCGTGGATTGCGCGACGGCCGTCAGCGCGCGCACGCCGTAGCGCATGGCGCCGGCCTTCTCGGCATTCAACCCGATCTGGAACCCGGGCACGTCGACCAGGTTGACGACGGGCAGATGAAACGTCTCGGCCAGGTCCAGCAAGCGCGTGAATTTTTCGGCGGCCGGGCCGTCCCACCCGCCACCGTAGTGATAGGGATCACTCCCAAACACCGCCACCGGCCAGCCGTCGATGCGGGCCAGGCCGGTGATGACGGCGCGGCCCCAGCGTTTGCCGATCTCCATGAACGAGCCCTCGTCGACCAGCGCCTCCAGAATCGGCCGCATCTTGTACACGGCGCGCGTGTCGGCCGGAATGGCGTCCCGCAGCCAGTCCTGCGCGCCAGCCCGGCCGGGCTCGGCCGACCGCGGGGGCAGCTCGTGCACCGAGCGCGGCAGGTACGAAAGAAAGCGGCGCACGCGCGCGAAGGCGTCCTCTTCGGATTCCGCCTCGTCGTCCACCACGCCGTTGCGGGTGTGGATGTCGCTGCCGCCCAGCTCGTTCTTGTCCAGGTTCTGGCCGATGCGGGCGACGACGGGCGGACCCGCGATGAAGAGCTGCGAGGTATCGCGCACCATGACGGAATAGTGGCTGGCCGCCACGCGCGCCGCGCCCAGGCCCGCCACCGATCCCAGCGCCAGCGACGCGACGGGCACTGTCGCCAGGTTCTGCGCCATCAGCGGCCACATGCGCAGTTTCGGCAGCAGCGTGTGCCCCTTGATCTCGATGTTGCGCACCGAGCCGCCGCCGCCCGTGCCGTCGACGAGCCGGATGAGCGGCACGCGCAAGTCCTGCGCCATGCGCTCGGATTCAACCAGCTTGTCGCCGACCGCCCCGTCATTGGCGCCGCCGCGCACGGTGAAGTCGTCGGCCGCGACGACGACCGGCCTGCCCTGCACCTTGGCGCGCCCGATCAGCAGGTTCGATGGCGTGAAGTCGGTCAGGCGCCCCTGCGCGTCATAGTCGCCGCTGCCCGCCAGCGCCCCCACTTCCCGGAATGACGCCGGGTCGACCATCCTGTCGATCCGCTCGCGCACCGGCAGCTTGCCGTTCTCGCGGTGCCGGCGCACCTTCGCCTCGCCCCCCATGCGCGCCGCCAGTTCCTTGCGCAACGCCAATTCCTGCAGTTCTTTTTCCCAGGACACCTTGTGCTCCTTCCTGCCAGTTGCCCGCGCGGCCACCGCCGCCGCGGTTCAGTCGATCTTGATGTTTGCGCGCTTGATGAGCGTCTCGTTCTGCTTGAGTTCGTCGGCGATCTTTTGCCGGAACTCCTTGGGCGATTGCGTCGAGGGATTGCCCTGCGCCGCAAGCCGCGCACGCACCGCGGGATCCTTGGCCGCTGCGGCGATCTCGCGGTTAAGGCGGTCCACGATGGCGGGCGGCGTGCCCGCCGGCGCAAACACGCCGACCCAGAACGAGATGTCGAAGTCCGGGTAGCCCAGCTCGGCCACGGCGGGCACATCTGGCAGGTCATGCCAGCGCTGCGCGGTAGATACGGCCAGCGCCTTCAGCTTGCCTGCCTTGATGAGCGGCACGCCGGACAGCGTGTCAAAGCCGAAATCGACTTCCTTGGACAGCAGCCCCGCCTCCATCGGCGCGGCGCCGCGGTACGGCACATGCAGCATCTGCACATCCGACATCGTGGCCAGCTGCGCGCCCGCCAGGTGCATCAGGTTGCCGTTGCCGGCCGACCCGTAGCTGACCGTGTTGGGATTGCGCCGCGCCAGGTCGACCAGCGACTTGACGTCCTTCACGCCGGCCACACGCGGGTTCTCGGCGTTGATGGTCAGGATGAAAGGCACGGACACCACGGTCGTCACCGGCTCGAAGTCCTTCAGCGGGTGGTACTGCAGATCCTTGTAGAGCAAGGGGTTGACTGTGATCGAGCTGGAATTGCTGACCAGGATCGTGTAGCCGTCGGGCTTGGCCTGCGCCACCATGCGGGCCGCGATCATGCCGTTCGCGCCCGTCCGGTTTTCGACCACGAACGTCTGGCCCATACGGGTGGCGAGCGCGTCGCCGACGATGCGCGCCACGATGTCGATCGTGCTGCCGGGGCTGAAGCCCACGACGAACTTGACCGGGGCGTTGGGATAGTCGGCCGCGTTTGCGGCCGCCGGCAATGCTGCGCACCAGGCGAACGCGCCTGCTGCCAGCCATTTTGCAACTGTCATGATGTGTCTCCTCCGTGATTGCATGGATCCGCGCCGGGCGCTGCGTTGGCGCACGGCTGCGGATTGCGTTGGTGTCTACTGCGCTGCGACGGCGCCGGAAGCCTTGACGGCCTGGCCCCACTTCTCCTCTTCCTGCTGCATGAAGGCGGCGAATGCCTTGGGCGTGCTGTTGACGACTTCGCCGCCCAGGCCCTCGATGCGGGTCTGCATCGCCGGCGTGGCCACGATCTTCGACACGTCTTCATAGATGCGCTGCGCCTGTTCCGGCGGCATGGCGGCCGGCGCCAGGATGCCGAACCAGGTCGCGGCCTCGAAGCCGGGCATGCCCGCCTCGGCAAACGTCGGCACGTCGCGCAACGCCTGCACCCGCTTGCCGTTGGCGACGGCCAGCGCACGCAGCTTGCCGGACTCGATCAGCGGCAGCGCGGACGTGATGGTGGCCAGCATCATCTGCACCTGCCCGCCCGCCAGGTCCGTGAAGGCCGGCGCGTCGCCCCGGTAAGGCACGTGCGTGATGTTCGATTTCGTGGCGATCTTGAAGAGTTCGCCGCTCAGGTGCTGCGCCGTGCCGTTGCCCGGCGAGGCAAAGTTCACCGCGCTGCCGTTCTGCTTCAGGTACGTCAGGAACTCCGGCAGTGTCTTGGCCGGAATGGCAGGGTTGACTACCAGCACCAGCGGCACCTTGGTCACCAGCGTGATCGGCGCGAAGTCCTTGACGGGGTCGTAGCTGAGCTTGTTGTACAGGTGTCCGCTGATCGTGTGCGCGGACGTCGTCATAAACAGCGTGTAGCCGTCGCCGCGCGCGCGGGCCACGGAACTTGCGCCGATCGTGGTGCCGGCGCCGGCGCGATTTTCAACGATGACCGATTGCCCCCACGTCTGCGTCAGCCGTTCGGCCACGGCCCGCGCGACCACGTCGGTGGCGCCGCCGGCCGGGTACGGCACGATCATCGATACGGGTTTCGAAGGGTAGGTGTCGGCGTGCGCCGCCGCCGTGAACAGCGTCGCGGCACAAGCCAGCGCACGCAGCCAATTGCGTTGCATGGGTAGGTCTCCTCTTGTCATCGATTGAAAGTTTGGTTTATTCTTATCGTTCCATTGTGCAGAACGCTTATTCTATTTTATATTTTTTCAAACCCGGGCTGTCAACGAATAAATGCGCGTCGGCCGCTTGCCGCCAGCGCGAAACAGAGCCATCAAGAGAGGAACGACACTTCATGTCCGAATCATCGGAAACCCTTAAACCCATGCTGATCGGCGGCGAATGGGTCGCGCAGGACGCCGCCGCCTTCGAGTCCATCAACCCCGCCACCGGCGCCCGCAACTACCGGATCAGCGCGGCGTCGGATACGCAGGTCGACCAGGCGGTTCAAGCCGCCTGGCACGCGCAGCGACAGCCTGCATGGCGCGACATGCTGCCGCACCAGCGCGCCGCGATCCTGCGCCGCATCGCCGACGGCATGGACCAGAATGCGCAGCTGCTTGCGCAGTTGCAGATGATCGAAAACGGCAAGGTGTGGGCCGAGTGCAAGGCGCAGGTCGCCAGCGCGGCGGCCACGTTCCGCTACTACGCCGGCGTGTGCGAAACGTTGGGCGCCGAGGTCACGCCCGCGCGCGGCAACTATCTGTCCATGACGCACTACGATCCCTATGGCGTGGTCGTTGCGATCACGCCGTGGAACTCGCCGCTCACGATGGAGGCGCAGAAGGTCGCGCCAGCGCTGGCTGCGGGCAACGCCGTGATCCTCAAACCCTCCGAGGTCACCTCGTCCCCGGCGCTGGCGCTGGGCCGCATTGCCCTTGAGGCCGGCCTGCCGGCTGGCATCCTGAACGTGGTGACCGGCCTGGGCGCGACCGTGGGGCGGCGTCTGGTCGAGCACCCCGGCGTGCGCATGGTGTCGTTCACGGGCGGCACCGGCAGCGGCCGCGCCATTGCGCATGCCGCCGCGGAAAAGCTGATGCCCGTGGCGCTGGAACTGGGTGGCAAATCACCGCACATCGTGTTCGAGGACGCCGACCAGGACGCCGCGATCGACGGCGTCATCGGCGGCATCTTCGAAGGCAGCGGCCAGTCCTGCGTGGCCGGTTCCCGGCTGTACGTGCAGCGCAGCATCGCCCAGGCCTTCATCGAGAAGCTCGTGACGCGCGCCAGCCGCCTGAGGGTCGATTTGCCCGACGCCGATGGCGCGCAGATGGGCCCGATCGCCTCCTTCGGCCATCGCGAAAAGATCGAAGCCATGGTCGAGGGCGCACGCCGCGATGGCGCAGAAGTGCTGCTGGGCGCCGCACGCCCCGAGGGCAAGGCCTTCGAGGCCGGCGCGTTCTACCGCCCCACCATCCTTGGCGGCCTGTCGCGGGATGCGCACGTCGTGCGCGAAGAGATCTTCGGACCGGTGCTGTGCGCGCTGGTGTTCGATGACGAAGACGATCTGATCGACCAGGCCAACGACAGCGCCTATGGCCTGGCCTCCGGCGTCTGGACGGCGGACTACAGGCGCGCCTGGCGCGTGGCCCGGCGCTTGGAGGCGGGCAGCGTCTGGATCAACACGTACAAGCAGCTCTCCATCTCCACGCCCTTCGGCGGCTTCAAGCAAAGCGGCATCGGGCGCGAAAAGGGCGTGAGCGGACTGCGCCTGTATCAGCAATCCAAGGGCATCTATTTCGGCATGTAGGCCGCCCCTTACCCCAGCATCATCCGGGGCCGCCGGCGCGGCCCCTCCAACACTTCATCGGAGACTATCCTCATGCCTGAATTTCAACGAGCCGGCTTCATCGGCCTGGGCGTCATGGGCGAACCCATCTGCCGCAATCTGGCCGTCAAGGGCGGCGTGCCCGTGCTGGGCTGCGACAACGATCCGGCCCCCCTGCAACGGCTGGCCGCGCACAACGTCGCCGCGGCAACCGCCCAGCAGATCATGCGCGAATGCGACGTGGTGTTCCTGTCGCTGCCGTCCGGCGAAGTCGTGGCGCAGCTTGCCCGCGGCGCCGATGGCCTGCTGGCGAACGCGCGCAGTGGCCAGTTGATCGTGGACCTGAGCACCTCGCCCGTCGACGTGACGCGCGAACTGGCCGGGGAATTTGCGGCCAAAGGCGCGGTTTTCATCGATGCGCCCGTCGCCCGCACGCGCGCCGCGGCCGAAGCCGGCACACTGTCGGTCATGATCGGCGGCGATGAAGGCGTGTTCGCGCGCGTCAAACCGCTGGTCTCCACGTTTGCCAACGAAATCACGCATTGCGGCCCGGTGGGCAGCGGCCAGGTCGTCAAGATTCTGAACAACATGGTGCTCTTCGAAACGGTGGTGGCGCTATCCGAAGCACGCGCCATCGCACGCCGTTCGGGGGTCGATCCGCGCGTCCTGCTGGAGACCTTCACACGCGGTTCGGCGGACAGCTTCGCGTTGCGCAACCACGGCTTAAAGGCTATTCTGCCCGCAGACTTTCCCGAAAAAGCCTTCCCTGTGGACTACGCCCGCAAAGACCTGCGCTACGCGCTGGCGCTGGCAGAACAGACCGGCGTACAGGCACTGGGAGCCCGCAACGTGGATCACTGGTTCGACGCGGCGCTCGCCCAGGGGCACGGCAACCGCTATTTCCCCGTCATCAGCCGGGTGATCGATCCGGACTCGGGAACCACCGCGTAATCACCCCCCTATCATTCCAATGAGTCGTACCCCTACTCAGGATAATTCCACCGACGGCGTCGCCGCCGTCGAACGCGCCCTGACCATCGTCGGGGCCGTCGCGCAACGCACCGATCCCATCACGCTTGCCGATCTTTCCCGGGCCACGGGGTTTTACAAGAGCACACTCTTGCGGCTTATCGCTTCACTCGAAAAGGCGGCCCTCGTGGTGCGCCGCGCCGACGGGCGCTATGCGCTGGGACCGTATGCCCACCACCTCGGGCGGGCCTACGAGGCCACCTACCGCCTGACCGAGACCATCCTGCCGCTGCTGGAAGGCCTGGTCGACAAGGGCACCGAAAGTGCGTCCTTTCACGTCTATCACGACGCGCAGTCGCGCGTGTGCCTGTTGCGCGTCGATTCGCATCATTCGACGCTGGACCGCATCCGCGTCGGCGACCTGCTGCCGCTGGACAAGGGCGCGGCCGGCAAGCTGCTCACCGCGTATCTGGTTGACGGACAGCCGCCGTCGCAGGCCGGGCTGATGCTCACCTCCATGGGCGAACGCGACCCCAATTGCGCGGCGGTAGCCAGCCCGGTCTTCGGACCGGACGGCGACCTCTGCGGCGCCATCTCGTTGTCGGGGCCGAAAGAGCGCTACTCGCCCGCCGCCGTCAAGAAGATGGGCAAGCTTGTGCAGGACGCGGCGGCAGAAGCCACTCGCGCCCTTGGCGGGCGCTGGCCGTCGGGCAAGTGACGGCAGACCGATAACGGCAGACGCGCGCGCAAAAAAACGCCGGCGCCTCGCGGCAGCCGGCGTTTTCTTTATTCCGCATGGCGTCAGGCCGCCTCGGCGCCCTTGCCCAACCCCAGATAGCTTTCAATCACCTTGGGATCACCGGCCAGTTCGCGTGCCGGACCGTGCAGGATGACCTCGCCGGTTTCCAGCACGTACCCATAATCGGCCACCTGCAGCGCCGCGCGGGCGTTCTGCTCGACCAGCAGGATTGCCACGCCGGTCTCGCGCAGGCGCGCGATGATGTGGAAGATCTCGCGCACGATGCGGGGCGCCAGACCCAGGCTGGGCTCGTCCAGCATCAGCAGCGTCGGCTTGGCCATCAGTGCGCGGCCCACGGCCAGCATCTGGCGTTCACCGCCGGACAGGGTGCCGGCCTGCTGGGCGCGGCGTTCGCGCAGCCGCGGGAACAGATCGAACACTTCGTTCAGCGTGTCGCGCCAGCCGCTTTCGCGGGCCCGGTAGCGCCGGAAACCGCCCAGCAGCAGGTTGTCTTCGACCGACATGGTGCCGAACAGCTCACGGCGCTCTGGCACCAGCGACATGCCCGCCGCCACGCGGCGTTCGACCATCCAGCCCGACACGTCCGACCCGGCGTAGTGCACGGTGCCGGCGGCGTGGCCGGTCTGCGGCAGCGAACCCATGATGGCGTTGAGCATCGTGGACTTGCCGGCGCCGTTGGCGCCGATCACGGTGACGATGCTGCCGGCCGGCACGCTGAGCGTGGCGCCTGCCAGCGCGCCGACCTTGCCGTAGCGGGCCGACAGGTTGCTGACTTCGAGAACGGGGGAATTCGATGCGCTCATCACACGCCTCCCGCAGGCACGGGCTTGGCCTGGTCCGCTTCGGGCAGGTCGTCGTCGATGCCGCCCAGGTAGGCTTCCAGCACCGCCGGGTTCTTTTGCACGTCGGCCGGCACGCCTTCGGCCAGCTTCGTGCCGAAATCCATCACCACGAGGTGGTTGGTCAGGCGCATCACAAAATCCATGTCGTGTTCAACGAGCAGAATGCTCATGCCTTCCGCGCGAAGCTGTTCCAGCACGCGCGCCAGGTCCTGCTTTTCCTTGTAGCGCAGGCCAGCGGCCGGTTCGTCCAGCAGCAACAGCACGGGATCGCACGCCAGCGCGCGCGCGATTTCCAGAATGCGTTGCTGGCCAAGCGCCAGGTTGCCCGCCTGTTCGTACAGGTATTCGCCCAGGCCCACGCGCTTGAGCTGTTCTGCAGCTTCATGCAGCAACTGCGCTTCGCGGGCGCGGTCCGAGTGCAGCGCGCCCGACAGCACGCCCACGTCCGAACGCAGGTGCGCGCCCAGCGCCACGTTTTCCAGCACCGTCATGCCCGGCAGCAGCTGCACGTGCTGGAACGTGCGGCCCACGCCCATCTTGGCGATCTCGCGCGCCGAGCGGTTGTCGATGCGCTGCCCCATGAACGTGACCTGGCCGCGCGTCACCGGCAGCACGCCGCTGATCAGGTTGAAGGTCGTGCTCTTTCCCGCGCCGTTGGGGCCGATGAGGCCCATGATCTCGCCCGAGCTGACCTTGAAGGTGATGTCGTTCACCGCCACCAGGCCGCCGAATTCCTTGCGGATGGCGTCCACTTCCAGCACGACCTGACCCGGCTGAGGGCGCTCGCGCGTCGGCAGGGCCGGGGCCGCGGCGGGCGGCGCCAGATTGCGGCGCGAGCCGTTGGCGCCGGTGATGCTGCCCCACCAGCCCGCCAGGATCGGCCACAGGCCGTTGCGCGCGTATTGCAGCATCAGGATCAGCAGCACGCCGAAGACGATCATCTCGAAGTTGGCGTTGGTGTCCAGCAGCTTGGGCAGCAGGTTCTGCAGCTGATCCTTCAGCACCAGGATGACGCTGGAGCCCAGCAAGGCGCCCCACACGTAACCCGCGCCGCCGACCACCGCCATGAACAGGTATTCGATGCCGTAGTTCAGGCCGAACGGGCTGGGGCTGACGGCGCGCTGCATGTGCGCATACAGCCAGCCGGACACGCAGGCCAGCAACGCCGCCCACACGAAGATCACGATCTTGTAGGCGGCGGTGTTGACGCCCATGGACTCGGCCATGCCCGCCCCGCTCTTGAGCGCGCGGATGGCGCGGCCGGGACGCGAGTTGAGCAGGTTGCGCGTGGCCCACAGCGCCAGGAGGACGCAGACCCAGATCAGGTAATAGATGTGGCGGCCGTTGGCCAGCGACACCCCGAAGATGCTGATGGGCTCGATGCCGGCAATGCCGTCGTGCTTGCCCAGCCAGTCGATGTTGCCGAACAGGTAATACAGCGACAGACCCCAGGCGATGGTGCCCAGCGGCAGATAGTGGCCCGACAGGCGCAGCGTGATCGCGCCCAGCAGGTAGGCCACGACGGCGGTCAGGATCAGGCCCGCGGGCAGCGCCAGCCAGGGCGACACGTCGTACTGCGTCGTCAGGTAGGCGGTGGTGTAGGCGCCCAGGCCGACGAACGCCGCCTGGCCGAAGGACGTCAGGCCGCCGACGCCGGTCAGCAGCACGAGGCCCAGCACGACCAGGCTGGCCAGACCGATGTAGTTCAGTTGCGTCACCCAGAATTCAGGCGTGGCCGACACCATCGGCAGGCCCGCTAGGACGACGAGAAAAACGGCAAGCAAAATGCGGTTCATGGCTGTTATTCCTCTTCGTCCGCGTGATGGGTGCTGAACGAACGCCAGACCAGAACCGGGATGATCAAGGTGAAGACGATCACTTCCTTGTATGCGCTGGCCCAGAACGACGAGAAGGATTCCAGCACGCCGACCAGCAGCGAGCCGGCCGCGGCGATGGGATAGCTGGCCAGGCCGCCGATGATGGCGCCGACAAAGCCCTTCAGGCCGATCAAGAAGCCCGTGTCGTAATAGACCGTGGTGATGGGCGCGATCAGCATGCCGGACATGGCGCCGATGCCCACGGCCAGCGTGAACGTCAGCGAACCCGACATGTTGGTGCTGATGCCCACCAGACGCGCGCCGCGGCGGTTGACGGCGGTGGCGCGCAGCGCGCGGCCGTACAGCGTCTTGCCGAAGAACACCCACAAGGCAATGATTAGCAGCGCGCACGTGGCGACCACAAACAGGCTCTGCGCGGACCACGTCATGAAGCCCAGGTCGACCTGCCCGCTCACGAATGCCGGGGTGCGCCAGCCTTCGGCGCCAAAGAACACGAGCGCCAGGCCCATGAGCGCGAAGTGCACGGCGACGGACACGATCAGCAGCACCAGCACGGTGGCTTCGGCGAGCGGCTGGTAGACGATGCGATAGACCATCGGACCCATCGGAATCACCAGGAACAGCGTCAGCAGCATGTTCAGCCACAGCGAGTTCTCGGGACCGGTGTAGCTCTTGGTCAGCCAGAACAGCGCCAGCGGCAGCACGACGCAGGTGGCGATGGTCTTGGGCAGGGCCGCGGCGCTGCGCGTGCGCACGGCGCGCACCAGCTCAAGCGCCAGGCACACCAGGCCCAGCAACGGCAGCAGATAGGCGGTGCCCGGCACTTTGCCGTCCACCAGCATGGCCAGGGTCAGGGCGCCGAACGCCACAAACTCGCCCTGGGGAATGAAAATGACGCGCGTGACGGCGAAAACCAGCACCAGAGCCATGCCCAGGAGGGCATAGATGGCGCCGTTGACGACACCGTCTTGCAGCAGGATCAGCGCAATTGAGGAATCCATCTAACAACTACCTTGTGGTTTCTTGGTGTTCCGACCCCATCCGGAACACTGATACGACACACCGGCCGGAAAGGCCGGTGTGAAGTCCTGCCGGGCGCGGCGCGGCGGGCGGTGTGCCGCCCCCCGCGCATGGGACGCCCGCGATGGGGCGGCCCGCGCTCGGGCGATACAGGGGAATTACAGGCCGGGCTGGTAGACCCACTTGCCGTTTTCCACCTTGACGATGACGCGCGAGCGCTCGTCAAAGCCGGCGTGGTCCGTGGGCGACATATTGAACACGCCTTGTGACACGGCCAGGTCCTTCACGCCTTCCAGGGCGTCGCGCATCGCAACGCGGAATTCCGGCGTGCCGGGCTTGGCGCCCGTCTTCAGGGCCACGGGCAGCGCGGCGACGACCAGTTGGCCGGCATCCCACATATGACCGCCGAACGTGTTGGTCGAACCGGCGCCATTGGCCTTTTCGTAGGTTTCCACGTAGGCCAGGGCCGACTTCTTGACCGGGTTGCTGTCAGGCAGTTGCGCGGCGACCAGCAGCGGGCCGGCCGGCAGGAGCATGCCGTCGCAGTCCTTGCCGCAGACGCGCAGCACGTCGTTGTTGGCGGCGCCGTGGGTTTGGTAGATGGTGCCGCCGTAGTTGCGGGCCTTCAGTTCCTTTTGCGGCAGCGCGGACGGGGTGCCGGCGCCGGCGATCAGGATGGCGTCGGGCTTGGCGCCGACCAGCTTGAGCACCTGGCCCGTCACGCTGGTGTCGGTGCGGCCGTATTTTTCGACGGCGACGATCTCGATGCCCTTGGCCTTGGCAGCCTTTTGCATCACGTCCAGCCAGCCGTCGCCGTAGGCGTCGGCAAAACCGATGAAGCCCAGGGTCTTGACCTTGGACTTGGACATCGCGTCGGCCAGAGCGCCGGCCATCAGCGCGTCGTTCTGCGGGGTCTTGAAGACCCAGCGGCGCTTGTCATCCACGGGTTCGACGATCTTGGCGCTGGCGGCCACGCTGATCATCGGCACCTTGGCTTCGGCGGCCACGTCGACCATCGCCAGCGAGCCCGGCGTGACGGACGTGCCGATCAGCACGTCGACCTTGTCGTCGGTGGCCAGCTTGCGCGAGTTCTTGACGGCCTGCGTGGTGTCGGTGGCGTCGTCCAGCACGATCCATTCGATCTTCTGGCCGGCGACTTCCTTGGGCAGCAGTGCCACGGTGTTGCGCTCGGGGATGCCAAGCGAGGCGGCGGGGCCGGTGCTGGCCACGGTCACGCCAACCTTGACCTGTGCGCTCGCCAGAAGCGGCAGAGTCAGGGCTACGGCGGCGGCGGCCGCGGACAAGCCGAAGTGCTTGCGCATGTTTTTGTCTCCTGTGGTTGGCTCTTATATGCCTCGACCGAGGCGAAGCGAGCCTGTTTAAAGTTATACAGAAAAAAATATTATATGGTTAAAACAGTATCAGATGACCTACCGCAACTACGGTAATTCCCTGATGTGCTACGGAAAACACAATCTGGCGAACGCATTTGTTAATGGCGAACTTGTACTTGAAAGGGTCGCAGGCGTCATGTTGGGGGATTCCCTTGGCAATCAGCGGCCCAGCATCGGGTACACCCGCTCAACGCGCGACGCCACCCACGCGGCCACCACGGCCTTGATCAGATCGCCGGGCAGGAACACCGCGACCGCGCCCGCGGCCTTTGCCATGTCCATCTTCGCCACGGCCGCCAGCCACGGCACGCCAAAGGCATACACCACCACGATGCCGCCGACGACGCAGGCGGCCACATACCCCGCCAGTCCCTTCCAGGTGCCCGAACCGCGCACGGCCAGGCGGCGCGCCAGCCAGCCGATCACGAATGCGCCCGCCACCATGCCGACCAGAAACCCGCCGGTCGGGCCAAAAAACGCCCCCAGCCCGCCGCGCCCGCCCGGCAGCACCGGCAGGCCAATTGCCGCCAGCGCCAGATACAGCAGGCACGCCAGCGCGCCGCGCACGGGACCGAGCATGGCGCCGGCGAGCATGACGCCCAGCGTCTGCAGCGTGATGGGCACCGGAATGCCGGGCATCGGAATGGGCGGCATCAGGCTCAGCACGACGATCAGCGCCGCAAACAGCGCCACCAGCACGGTGTTGTTTGATTTCATGGTCTTTCCCTTGTAGATGAGTTCAGGGCGCGCGGCATTCAGACACTGCGCGCGTCGATCGCTTCAGAGACTTCCTGGGCCCGCTTCAACGTCAGCACGATCAGCGGCACGATCAGCGCGACCGGATTCGCCCCCAGCCCGCGCGCGGCCTGCGCCTCGCGGATCTCTTGAAAATTGCGCCAGATCTCTGGCACGAAGCGCAGCGTCAACGCCAGCGCCAGCGCCACCTTTTCGGCATCGACGAGACCGGTGCGCTCCAGCGGCCGCAATGCCTTTTCGCAGACGGCAATCAGGTCCGACGTACGGGTGGCCAGCGTGACGGCCAGGGCCAGCCCCACCATCGCCGCCACGCGCAGCACGACGGCCAGGGCCTCAATCGGACCCTGAAACCAGCCGGTGAAGAGCGCCACGGCCAATAGCACCCAGAGCAGCCCGCGCACCTGACGCCAGACGGCCGACGCGGCCACGCCCGTGGACCAGACCAGCGCCACCGAGAAACCAAAGGCAAACGCCAGCCAGAGCGGATCGCGCAGCACGAACAGGCCCGCGCCGGCCGCCATCAGCGCCAGCAGTTTCCCCCACGCCGGCAAGCGGTGCAGCGGCGTGTCGCCCGCGACGTACAGGGGCTCCATCATCCGCAGTGTTCCCGGTACCAGCGCAGCGCCGCGGCGGGCGTGTCGTCGGCCGCGATCGCGCCGTCGCGCACGACCAGCACGCGGTCGAAGTCTTCGAGCAATTCCAGGTCATGGCTGACGACGATGGCGTCATGAGGCAGCCCGTCGATGGCGGCGCGCACCCGGTTGCGGTTGCGCAGGTCGAGCTGCGTGGTGGGTTCGTCAAAGACGATGAGGGCCGGCTCCATGACCAGCACGGCGGCCAGCGCCACCAGTTGGCGCTCACCGCCGGACAGCGTGTGGCTGCTGCGGTCGGCCAGGTGGGCGACGCCCAGGCGGGCCAGCTGGCTGTCGATGCGCGCTTCGCGCTGCTGTCGGTCAGGCGCCAGGCGCTTCAGGCCAAAGGCCAGGTCTTCGCGCACGATGGGAAAGACGATCTGGTTTTCGGGGTTCTGGAACACGAAGCCGACACGTGCGCGCACGGCCTTCAGGTCCTGCCGCGTATCCAGCCCGTCCACGCGCACACTGCCCGAAGACGGCACCACCAGGCCGTTGACCAGACGCGCCAGCGTGCTCTTGCCGGCGCCATTGGGACCGACGATGCCGATGCGGCGTTCGGCCAGGGTGACGCTCACCCCGCGCAACACTTCCGCCTGGGGCGTCGACACTACCGCCTGGTCAAACTCGATTAACATGGGGCGGGATTATGCCCGAACCATTTCGGGCATCGCGACTCCAAGAGCTCATATGGAAAAAGTACGCAAAACCGACGCCGAATGGCGCGCCCAGCTTTCCCCCGAAGAATACGTGGTCACCCGTCAAAAAGGTACCGAACGCGCATTCACCGGGCGCTACTGGGATACTTTCACCCCTGGCATTTACCGCTGCGTCGGCTGTGGCACGGCGCTGTTCGCATCCGACACCAAATTCGACGCCGGCTGCGGGTGGCCCAGCTACTTCCAGGCGCTGGACCCCGAACTCGTCCGCGAAGAACGCGACACCACGCACGGCATGGTCCGCACCGAAGTCCTGTGCAACGTCTGCGACGCGCACCTGGGCCACGTCTTTCCCGACGGCCCCGAGCCCACCGGCCTGCGCTATTGCATCAATTCCCTGTCGATGACGTTTGAGCCCCTAGAAGACTGATGAAGAAGTTCCTGTTCGACCTCTTTCCGCTGCTCCTGTTCTTCATCGCCTACAGGTATACGGACATCTTCACGGCCACCGGCGTCGCCATGGCGGCTGCCGTGGCGCAGATCGTCTGGCTCAAGGCCACCGGCCGACCCACCGAAGCCATGCACTGGATCAACCTGACGGTCATCCTGGTGTTCGGCGGCGCCACCATCTGGCTGCACAGCGACGTCTTCATCAAATGGAAGCCCACGGTGCTGTACTGGATGTTCGGCGGCGCGCTGGTCTTTGCCCGCCTGTTGTTCAAGCGCAACCTGATCCGGCGCCTGATGGAAAAGCAGATCCAGCTGCCGGATGCGGCATGGGACAAGCTCAACCTGATCTGGGCCGGCTTCTTCCTGATCGCCGGCGCGCTCAATCTGTACGTTGCATTCTCGGGCCACTTCACCGAGTCGCAGTGGGTCAGTTTCAAGGCCTTTGGCCTGATGGGATTGATGATCGTCTTCGTCATTGGCCAGTCGCTGTGGCTGGGCAAGCACATCCAGCCCGAAGAAAACACGCCGGCCGGCCCGGACGCCACGCCGCCCGGCAAGCCCTGAGCCTTTATGTCAGAAAACACCGACCGCATCGCCCTGATCCGGGAACGCCTCGCCGTCCTGGAACCCATCAGTCTGGACATCCTGGACGACTCCCATTTGCATGCCGGCCACGAAGGCAGTAAAAACGGCGCCGGCCACTATCGCGTAATCATCGTAGCGCCTTGCTTTGCGGGGCTCTCCGCCGTTGCGCGGCACCGGCTGGTGTATCATCATTTGCAAGATTTGATCCCCTATCCGATTCATGCGCTTGCGCTTGACGCCCAGGCTCCCAAATAGAAAGTAAAAGGATATTCATGAAACGCATCGTCATGCTGGCTGCGGCCTGCGTCATCGCCGTGCCTGCTTTTGCGCAAAACGTGGCTACCGTCAACGGTAAGGCCATTCCGCAAAAGAGCCTGGATCAATTCGTCAAGCTCCTGGTCGGCCAGGGCGCCACCGATTCGCCGCAACTGCGCGAACAGGTCAAGCAGGAAATGATCAACCGTCAGATCTTCGTGCAAGCCGCCGAAACCAGCGGCATCGCCAAGCAGGCTGACGTCCAGACCGAGATCGAACTGGCCCGCCAAGGCATCCTGGTTCGCGCCCTGATGGCCGACTACCTGGCCAAGCACCCGGTCACCGACGCCCAAGTCACCGCCGAATACGAAAAGATCAAGAAGGAACAGGCCGGCAAGATGGAATACAAGGTCCGCCACATCCTCGTCGAAGACGAGAAGAAGGCGAACGACCTGCTGACCCAGTTGCAGAAGAACAAGGGCAAGTTCGACGACCTGGCCAAGAAGAACTCCAAGGACCCCGGCAGCGCCGAAAAGGGTGGCGATCTGGGTTGGGCGCCTCCGACCAACTACGTGCAGCCGTTCGCGCAAGCCGTGACGCAACTGAAGAAGGGCCAACTGGTCGACAAGCCGGTCCAGACCCAATTCGGCTGGCACATCATCATGGTCGACGACACCCGTCCGGTCGAATTCCCGCCGATGGATCAAGTCCGTCCGCAACTGGAAGAAATGCTGCGCCAGCAAACCCTGGCCGACTACCAGAAGCAGCTGCGCGAAAAGGCCAAGATTCAATAAGGCCCGCTCAGCTCAGAAACCTGCCCGCCGATCGCGGGCAGTTTTTTTGCGCGCTCGGCAACGAGCTCAGGTGTCAGACACCGATCCAAACAAAAGGGCTGCGCGCCGGTGGCGTGCAGCCCTTCATTCAAACGCGGCAAGTCCTGGCTAGGAAGCGCCCAACAGCGCCTTCAGTCCGTCCTCGTCCAGCACCGGCACGCCCAGTTCCTGGGCCTTGGTCAGTTTGCTGCCGGAGTCCTCGCCCGCCACCAGATAGGCCGTCTTCTTGGACACCGAGCCGCTGACCTTGCCGCCGGCCGCCTGGATGTGCATCGAAGCCTCTTCACGCGTCCAGGTCGGCAGCGTGCCGGTCAGCACGAAGGTCTTGCCGGCCAGCGTGTCGGCTTGCGGCGCGGCTTCGGCCACCGGATTCACGCCCTGCGCCTTGAGCTGGCCGATCACGTCGCGGTTGTGCTGTTCGGCAAAGAAGTGGCGGATCGACGCGGCCACGACAGGCCCCACGTCCGGCACCGATGACAAGGCGTCTTCATCCGCATCCATGATGGCGTCGATGCTGCCGAAGTGCCGCGCGACGTCGCGCGCCGTGGTCTCGCCCACGTGCCGGATGCCCAGCGCGAACAGCAGGCGGGACAGATTGGGCGAGCGCGCCTTCTCGATCGCGGCCACCAGATTGTCGGCCGACTTCTGGCCCATGCGGTCCAGGCCCACCAGCTCCAGCGGACGCAGGCTATACAGGTCGGCCAGCGTCTTGACGCGGCCGCTGTCCACCAACTGGTCCACAAGCTTTTCGCCCAGGCCTTCGATGTCCAGCGCCTTGCGGCTGGCGGCATGCCACAGCGTCTGCTTGCGCTGGGCGCCGCAGAACAGGCCCCCGGTGCAGCGTGCGATGGTTTCGTCTTCCAGGCGTTCGATGGCCGATCCGCAGACCGGGCATTCCGTGGGCATGACGAATTCCCGCGCGTCCTCGGGCCGTTTTTCCAGAACCGGGGCCAGCACCTCGGGAATCACGTCGCCCGCGCGCCGCACGATGACCGTGTCGCCGATGCGCACGTCCTTGCGGCGGATCTCGTCTTCATTGTGCAGTGTGGCATTGGTGACTGTGACGCCGCCCACGAACACGGGCTTGAGCCGCGCGACGGGGGTGATGGCGCCCGTGCGGCCCACCTGCACTTCGATGTCCACCAGCGTCGTGGTGGCCTCTTCGGCGGCAAACTTGTGCGCCAACGCAAAGCGCGGTGCGCGCGCCACGAAGCCCAGCACCTTCTGCGCCGGCAGGGAGTCCACCTTGTAGACCACGCCGTCGATGTCGTAGGGCAGATTCGCGCGCAAGGCGCCCACCTTGGCGTAGAAACCCATCAGGCCTTCCGCGCCGCTTGCGCGGTGGTTGTGCACCACATTGACCGGCAGCCCCAGCGAGGCCAGCCAGTCCAGCATGGCGCCGTGGGATTTTTCAGGCAGTTGCGACGCCTGGTCCGCGCCGGCCGAGGCTTCGTCAAACTGGCCGCTTTGCGAGCCGGGCAGGCCCTGGACCTCGCCCCAGCCATAGGCAAAGAAGCGCAGCGGCCGCTTGGCCGTGATGCGCGGATCGAGCTGGCGCAGGCTGCCCGCCGCCGCGTTGCGCGGATTGACGAAGATCTTTTCGTCGCGCTTGGCCTGCGCCGCGTTCAGCTTTTCGAAGTCGGCGCGATTCATCAGCACCTCGCCGCGCACCTCCAGCACCTTCGGGGCCGCGCCCTTCAGTTGCAGCGGGATCGCCTTGATCGTGCGGATGTTGGACGTGACGTCCTCGCCCGTCTGGCCGTCGCCGCGGGTGGCGGCCTGCACCAGGCGGCCGTCCTCGTAGCGCAGGCTGATCGCCAGGCCGTCGAGTTTCAATTCACAGAAGTAATCCGGCTGCTGCGCCGGACCCAGCATGCCGGCCCCGCGCAAGGTGTCGGTGACACGGCGGTCGAAGGCGGCGACTTCTTCTTCGGAAAACGCGTTGTTCAGCGACAGCATCGGCACCACGTGGCGCACGCTGCCAAACGCGGACACCGGCGCCGCGCCCACGCGCTGCGTAGGGGACTCCGGCGTGACCAGATCCGGGTGCTCGGCCTCCAGGGCCTGCAAATCCCGCATCAGCCCGTCGTACTCGGCATCCGAGACCGAGGGCTCGTCGTAAACGTAATAGCGGACGTTGTGCTGTTCGATCTCGGCGCGCAGCCGCGCGGCGGCTTGCGCCGGATTCTCGCCGGACCCGCTGGCCATCAGGCAAACACGCGCTGGGCGCGCTCGCTGCCGGCGGGCAGGCCCGCTTGTTCAAGCTGGCCGAACAGGACCTGCAGGCGCTCGTCGATGACGGTTTCGGAACCGTCGGCCAGCGGCTTGCCCTGATCGTCGACCAGCTCGGCGCGCAGGCGCGAAGCCAGGTCGCGGCCCACGTCGACCATGCGGCCAAACGCGCGGGTGTCGGCGGGGCTGCAAGGCACGTCGAGCAGCAGATATAGGCGTTCGATTCCGCCCATGCCCGCGTCAAAGGCCGCGCCGTCCGCGCGGGCCAGCGTGAAGCGGGTCACGCCGTTTTCATTGGGCCAGGCCAGGCGGTTGCCGTCGGCAACAAAACCGATGTCACGCGCCACGGACAGCACTTCGGCCGCCGGTTGGGCCGAGCCCAGCAGCAGGGTCAGGCCGACCTGGGTGTCCAGGGCCGCGCAGGTGTCGTCCAGGCGGGCGCCCTGCTCCAGCACGGCCTGCTGGTCGGGCCCTTCAATCGTGGCGTCGAAGCGTTCGGCCATGTCCTGGGCACGCGCCCAGGCCTGCGACCATTCGATGGCGGACAGGGGACCGCTGCGGTTGGCCAGCAGCACGGCAAGCTGCATGGACGCATAGGACTCGCCCGAATGGACGCGCGCGCGGTGGCGGCGCTGATCGGTTTCGGCAAATACGCGCATGGGCTTGCGGCCCACGCTGCGCAGGCTTTGCATGTAGGGCAGCAGATCCGCACCGCGCACGGGCTCGGCGAAGTTGACTTCGATGACCACTTCGCAGGCGGGATCGGGTTCTTCCGTGTCGTCGGCATCGCTGCCAGGGTCCACGGGTGCGGGCTGGCCGGGCTGAACGCGCGCGGGCTCGCCGCCCATGCCGGGTTCGCGCCGGGCAGCGCCGGCCGGGGCAGCGCTTGCGGCCCCCGCACCCGCGCCCAGCAGCGGATCCTGTTCGGAGGTGGGGAAATGGCTCTGCATCTTGCGACGGACGCGACGGTCCTGCCACCAGTTGAATCCCAACACCAGCAGTATCAGCAAGACGCCCAGGGCAATCAGCCCGATCTGCAAATCACTCATGTATAAATCCCGCGCCAGAAGGCGGCGCCTTTCTCAATATTGGGTTTATGCCGCTTCGGAGGCCATCATCTGGACGGCCGAATCTATGTCTACCGCAACGATACGCGAAACCCCTTGCTCTTGCATGGTTACGCCGATCAATTGCTTTGCCATCTGCATCGCGATCTTGTTGTGCGAGATGAAGAGGAACTGCGTCTGCTCGCTCATGTTGGCGACCAGGTTCGCATAGCGCTCGGTGTTGGCGTCGTCCAGCGGCGCGTCCACCTCGTCCAGCAGGCAGAACGGCGCGGGGTTCAGCTTGAAGAGCGCGAACACCAGCGCGGTCGCGGTCAGCGCCTTTTCGCCACCCGACAGCAGATGGATCGTGCTGTTGCGCTTGCCCGGCGGCTGCGCCATCACCTGCACGCCGGCGTCGAGGATTTCCTCGCCCGTCATGCTGAGCTTGGCCTCGCCCCCGCCAAAGAGCTTGGGGAAGAGCTCGCCGAAGTGGCCGTTGACGATGTTGAACGTCTCTTGCAACAGTTCGCGCGTTTCGCGGTCGATCTTGCGGATGGCGTCTTCGAGGGTTTCGATGGCCGTCATCAGGTCGGCGTGCTGCGAATCGAGGAAGCCCTTGCGTTCGCGCGAGGTGTTCAGTTCGTCGAGCGCCGCCAGGTTGACCGAGCCCAGGGCTTCGATCTGGCGCGAGATGCGGCCGACTTCCTGTTGCAGCCAGCTTGCGCGGCGCCATTCGTCGGGCTGGTTGGCCAGGAACTGAGCGAGTTCTTCGCGGTCGACTTCGCGTGCATTGAGCTGTTCGGTGAACTGCTCTTCGGCCAGGCGCGCGGCCTGCTCCTGCAGTTGCAGTTCCATGATGCGCGCGCGCCGCGGTTCCAGGGTCTGCTCCTGTTGCTGGCGGTCTTCGTCGGCGCCGCGCAGCAAGGCGGCCAGGTTTTCGAGTTCCTGGCGGGCGCGCGACAGCGCTTCCTCGCGCTCGGCGCGCATTTCCAGGGCGTCCTGCAGGCCGGCCTGCGAGGCAGACGCATCCAGCTCGACCAGGTCGCCCATCAGTTGTTCAAGTTCCACCGCGCCGCGCTGGCTCTGGTCGGCGGCCAGTTGCTGGTTGCGTTGCAGATCGGTGATGCGCACCTGGATGCCGCGCTCGGCGAATTCGGCTTCCTGGGCGGCGCGCTCCAGTTCGCGCAAGCGGGTGCGGGCCGCCTCGGCTTGCGCCGCCAGCGTCTCGCCGTCCATTTCAGCGTCGGCAAACTTGGACTGGTGTTCGGCCAGCTCTTCGTCCAACGTCTCGAAGCGGGCCTCGGCCTCTTCGCGGGTGGCGCGCAGGTCTTCCTCGTGCGCCTTGATTTCTTCCAGGTCCTGGCGCAGGCGCGAGGCGCGCTCGCCGGACTGTTCGGCCTGCTGCTGCAGCCGGGAGTGTTCCAACTGGATGTCGTGCACCCGGCGCGTGACCTCGGCCACGCGGGTGCGCGCCGGGGAGATGGCCTGGGACACCTGCTGCCACGCGGCTTCCGCACGGGCCACGGCGGCGCGCGCCTGGTCGGCGATCAGTTGCTGGGCCTTGATCTCGCGCTGCAGGTTCTCGATTTCCTGCTGGCGGGCCAGCAGGCCGGCCTGTTCGGAATCGGGCGCATAGAAACGCACGCTGTGCGCGTCGATAAGGTGGCCGGCCTTGACCACGCAGGCGGCGCCGGCGGGCAGGGTCGCGCGCAGGGCCAGGGCCTGGGTCAGGTCATTGGCCGTATAGACGCCGGCCAGCCATTCGTTGAGCAGCGTGCGCAGGTCGGGATCGGTGATGCGCAGCAGGCTGGCCAGCGGCGTGAAGCCGGCCGGCGCCGTGGGTGCGGGCGCCGCCACGGGCAACTGATAGAACGCCAGCCGGGCGGGCGGCGCATCTTCGGCAAAGGCGCGCGCCCAATCCAGGTTGCGCACTTCCATCGAGGCCATGCGTTCGCGCAGCGCCGATTCCAAAGCGGTTTCCCAGCCCGGCTCGACGTGCAGCTTTTGCCACAGGCGCGACAGCCCGGCCAGTTCGTGCTTGGCCAGCCACGGTTCCAGCGCGCCCTGCTTCTGCACGTCTTCCTGCAGCTTCACGAGCGCGGACAAACGGGCTTCCAGGCGGGCCAGGTTCTGGGCTTCGGTCTGGGCGCCGCCCTGGGCACGGCTGCGCTCGGCGTCGGCCTCGGGGACACGGCCTTCCAGCGTGGCCAGTTCTTCCTGGGCGGCTTCCAACTGGTCTTCGCCCGCGGCGCGGTCGCCGGCCAGCTGCTCCAGGCGCTCGGGGTCGGGGCTGTGCAGTTCGCGCAGTTCCTGTTGCAGGCGCTCGCGGCGCTGCTCAAGCGTTTGCATCTGGCGGTCGGCGTCGCGCTGCGTCTGCGCGACCAGCGCCAGGTTCTGCTCGACGCGGGCCAGGGCCGCGCGCATCTCGTCGCGGCCAGCGGCGGCTTCGCGCACGCGCTGCTCGACCGAGGGCAGGCCGGCCTGCGCGTCTTCGGCGGTGGCGCGCGCCTCTTCGGTGCGGGCGGCGGCGGCGGCCAGGTCGTCTTCGGCCTGGGCGATCTGTTCCGTGCAGTGCTCGCGCTGGCTGGTCCATTCCGCGATCTGCTGCTGGAGCTGGTCGCGGCGCGCCTGCAGGCGGTTGCGGGAATCGACCACGTGCCGGATTTCGGCTTCCAGGCGGCTGACCTGGGCGTTGGCTTCGTACAGGGCGCCCTGGGCGGTATGGACCGCGTCGCTGG
Organism: Achromobacter spanius; assembly: GCF_002966795.1. Taxonomy (GTDB): domain Bacteria; phylum Pseudomonadota; class Gammaproteobacteria; order Burkholderiales; family Burkholderiaceae_B; genus Achromobacter; species Achromobacter spanius_D. Next base: position 1,370,537 of record NZ_CP023270.1, on the reverse strand, counting down.
CGGCGTAGTGGGCCTGGCGCCGGGATTCCAGCGCGGCCTCGCCGGCACGCAGCCCGGCAATGGCGGCTTCCAGTTCGTTCTGGGCCTGCGCCATTTCCTGGGTCTTCTTGGCGCGCTCTTCGCGCGCCCCGGTTTCCTTCAGGAACCACAGCGAATGCTGCTTCTTTTCGCCGTCGGCCTGGAGCTCGCGGTAACGCGTGGCCACTTCGGCCTGGGCTTCCAATTTTTCGAGCTGGCTGTTCAGTTCGCGCAGGATGTCTTCGACGCGGGTCAGGTTCTCGCGCGTGTCGGACAGGCGGTTTTCGGTCTCGCGGCGGCGTTCCTTGTAGCGCGACACGCCAGCGGCTTCTTCCAGGAAGACGCGCAGTTCTTCGGGGCGGGCTTCGATCAGGCGGTTGATCATGCCCTGCCCGATGATGGCGTAACCGCGAGCGCCCAGGCCGGTGCCCAGGAAGATGTCGTGGATGTCCCGGCGGCGGACCTGCTGGTTGTTGACGAAATAGCTGCTGGTGCCGTCGCGGGTCAGGACCCGGCGCACCGCGATTTCGGCGTAGGTGCTCCATTGGCCCGCAGCGCGCCCCTCGCTGTTGTCGAACACCATTTCGACCGAGGCCCGGGCGGCCGGCTTGCGGTTGCCCGACCCGTTGAAAATGACGTCCTGCATGGACTCGCCACGCAGTTCCGACGCCTTGGCCTCGCCCAGCACCCAGCGCACGGCGTCGATGATGTTCGATTTGCCGCAGCCATTGGGCCCCACCACGCCGACCAGCTGGCTGGGCACGGGGATGACGGTGGGATCGACGAAGGACTTGAAGCCGGCGAGTTTGAGCTGAGTAAGGCGCACAGTACGATGACGACGGGGTGGGTTGAACGAAAGGCGTTAACGGACCTGCCGCACAGATTGCAAACCGGCCCAAGAAGGGCCGGCTCTCATATGGGTCGTATGATACCGCAGGCGGTCTGAACCCAGACGTTGGGGCCGGGCAACCCGCGGGCAAACGCGCAATGGCTGGCCGCAAGGCTCCGGCTATACTCCCTGACACTTTTTGGCACGACACATAATTTTCACGCGGACTGGCCGGGCTCTGGCCGAAGAACGGGGACATTCTTGAAACGTGGTTTCTATCTGGTCATGGCGGCGCAGGCCTTCTCGTCATTGGCGGACAATGCGCTGTTCATCGCAGCGATCGCCTTGATACAGGAGTTGCACGGCCCTGACTGGCTGGCGCCCATGATGAAATGGTCGTTCGCGCTGGCCTATGTCGTGCTGGCCGCATTCGTCGGCGCCATCGCGGACTCCTACCCCAAGGGCCGCGTGATGTTCTCCACCAATGCCCTGAAAGTGGCGGGCTGTCTGCTGATGTTCTCGTACGCCAGCATTGGCGTCGCCCCCGAATACCAGACCTGGCTGGTCTGCGCCGCCTACGGCGTGGTGGGCATCGGCGCCGCCGCCTACTCCCCCGCCAAGTACGGCATCGTGACGGAAATGCTGCCGCCGACCATGCTGGTCAAGGGCAACAGCTGGATCGAAGGCCTGACGGTCTTCTCCATCATCCTCGGCACGGTTCTGGGCGGCCTCCTGATTTCCTCGTCGGTGTCCACCGCCCTGCTCAGCCATTCCTTCATCGGCAGTCTGGTCCACACGCCGGCCGAAGCCGCCATCCTGGTCATCGCCTTCGTGTACCTGCTGGCCGCGCTGTGCAACCTGATGATCCCCCGCACGCACGTGCGCTATCCGCCGCAGCAGAAGAACCCGGTGCGCCTGATCCGCACGTTCTGGGGTTACGTCTGCGTGCTGTGGAAGGACAAGCTGGGCCAGATTTCGCTCGCGGTCACCACCCTGTTCTGGGGCGCCGGCGCCACGCTGCAGCTCATCGTCATTGAATGGGGCCGCAGCCATCTGGGCTACCAGCTCGACAAGGCCTCGATGCTGATGGGCGTGGCCGCGCTGGGCACGGTAGTCGGGTCGATCCTGGCCGGGCGCATTCCGCTGCGCCGCGCGCTCGCCGTGCTGCCGGTCGGCGCCATGATGGGTCTGGTCGTGCTGCTGATGCCGCTGGTCTACCAGCCCTGGAGCGTCTATCTCCTCTTGCTGCTGACGGGCGGCCTGGCCGGTTTCTTCGTGGTGCCCATGAACGCCCTGCTCCAGCACCGCGGCCACGTGCTGCTGTCGGCGGGCCATTCGATCGCCGTTCAGAACTTCAACGAACAGCTCAACATCCTGCTCATGGTGGCGATGTACACGCTGCTGCTGTGGCTGCAACTGCCGATCAACGTGATCATCGTCATCTTCGGCACCGTGGTGGCCGTGCTGATGGTGGTGTTCATGCGCTGGAGCAAGCGCAACATGCAGGCCAACCCCGACCTGCATGACCAGATCGGCCAGGAAGGCCACGGCCGCGCGCTGGATTCGACGCATTGAGGCAAACACGCCAAGTGCTTGATGCAGCAATAAAAAACCGGGCAGGCGCCCGGTTTTTTATTGCCCGCCGCCCGCTTACAGTTCGCGGGCCGCCAGCTTCAGATCCTGCCAGGCGCGCGCCTTCTCGGACGGGCTGCGCAGCAGATAGGCGGGGTGGTAGCTCACGACCACCGGGATCTGCACGCCTTCGTCCGCCTTCAGGTGATGGACGCGGCCGCGCAGGTTGCCGATGGTGGCATCGGTGCCCAGCAGCGTCTGCGCCGCGAACCGGCCCAGCACCAGGATGCGCTCGGGTTTCAGCAACGCAATCTGCCGCATCAGGTAAGGGCTGCAGGCCGCGATTTCCTCGGGCTTGGGATTGCGGTTGCCCGGGGGACGGCACTTAATCACGTTGGTGATGAAAACGTCCTGCTCTCGGCTCATGCCCACCGCCGCCAGCATGGCGTCCAGCAACTGGCCGGAACGGCCCACGAAGGGCTGGCCCTGGCGGTCTTCCTGTTCGCCGGGGGCCTCGCCTACCACCAGCCAGCGGGTGGGCTGGGCGCCCTGCCCGACGACCGCATGGCGGCGTCCCTTGCACAGACCGCACGCCTCGCACGCCACCACCTGCGCAGCCAACTGCTCCAGATTGGCATCCTTGACGGCCTCGGCCACGGGAATCGGCGGCGGCGCCTCGTCCTGGACCTCGACCTTCGGCGCGGGACGCGGCGGGGGGCCGGTGCGGTTCAGGATCGAAGCGGGAATGGCTGATGCACGACCCGTTGCCAGGCCTGCCGGCTTGGCCGGCGCAACGGCGGCTGTGTCGGCGGCTGTGCTGACATCTGTGCTGGCAACTGCAGCGTCGGGCGCAGCGGCCGGGGACGCTTCAGACGCCGGCGCAATCGCCGGGCCGGGGCGCCGGCCGTCCACTTGAGCCGGGGCGACGATCGGGGAATGCGCCGCGGCGTTCGGCGCGCCATCGGACACAGGAGCTGGCGCCGCGACAGCCATCTTCGCGTGCGGCGCGGCGGCCGGCGTGCGCAGCCACAGCCGCTCCATGCCAAGCTCGCGCAGCCAGATACGCTGCAACGGGTTGATGCGGGGCGGCGCCTGGCGCGGCGCGGCATCCATCGGGCTCATGCCGGTGCTCCGTCGGGTTCGCCAAAGCGCTTCTGCATGACGATGGCGTCCTCGCGGCCGCCCTTCTCGGCGGGGTAATAGGCCCTGCGCACGCCGATCTGCAGGTAGCCGTGGCCCTTGTAGAAACTGATGGCGGACGTGTTGGACGGCCGCACTTCCAGCAGCAGGCCTTCGAGCCCGCGTTCGCGCGCCTGCTGCTCGCACCAGTCGAGCATCACGCCGCCCAACCCCTGGCGATGCAGGTCCTGGGCCACCGCAATCACCAGCAGATGCGCCACGTCCGGCGCAAACATCAGGATGCAGAAGCCCGCCAGCTTGCCCTCGCGCCGCAAGGTCCAGGCGCCATAGCCCGACGCCAGCGCGTCCGAGAAGTTGCCGCGGGTCCAGGGGAAGGCCTGCACCTGGGCTTCCAGCGCCACGACCTCGTCCAGATCGGCATCCGTCATGGGCAGCGGGACCGCCGCGGCAAGCGAGGGCTGCGCCTTGGGATTGCCGCCCTCGCCGCGCAGGCGCTCGGCGGTGGTGAACGCCACCTTGTCCCGCACATAGAGCGGCGCGGCCAGCTCCGGCGCCAGCGTTTCGCCGCGCAACCAGCCCTGGCGGGCAAGCCGCGCCACGCTGGCGGCCTGCGGCCGCTGAGCATCGACAGCCCGGCGCCATTCGGCGGGCACAGCCATGTCGGTGGAATAGGCCTCCCAGGCATCCCCGGCCAGCAGCGGCGTCAACGGCTGGCCAGTCCGGGCCGACCAGTTCGGCAGATGGTGCGCCGTCCAGGGTACGACCTCGGCGGCGGCAATCAGCATGGGGGCTTGAAGCGTGTCCCAGGCAGATTCATCGCCCGCCGCGTCTCGGCGGCGGTAGACTGCCAGATAGACCTCGTTCATGCGGGCGTCCAGGGCCACGACGATCGCGTCGCCAGGCGTGCTCTCGACGTCGGCCGCCACGGCCTGGTGCGAAACAATGGGCAACACCGGGATGCCCAGCCCCAGCGCCATGCCCTGGGCGACCCCGCAGGCCACGCGCAAGCCCGTAAAGCCGCCGGGCCCTTGTCCGAACGCCACGGCATGCAATCCCGACGGCGCGATGCCGGCCTCGGCGAGCAGCGCATCGGCCATAGGCAGGAGGCGCTCGGCGTGTTCCTGGGATCCTTCGTGTTCGCGGACGCTGATCTCCAGACGGCCGTCGACCGCCCGCAAAAGGGCCACGCCACAACGTGACGACGAAGTTTCCAGTGCCAGCAGGTTTAGTTCCATAGATGCAGATTGTACGAAATAAGCCGTTGTTACCCCCGGGTGTAAGGGGGATTTCAACCAGGGTTCGCAATGTGTAATATCTTGTGAACGCCCTCTAGCCCCCGGTTCTTGTCACTGTTACATTTCCGGCCATGAATACGCAAAACACCACCCCCACCCGAAAAATCCTCGTCGTTGACGACGATCCGCGCTTGCGCGATCTGCTTCGCCGGTACTTGTCCGAACAGGGTTTCAACGTTTTCGTCGCCGAAGACGCCAAAGAGATGGGCAAACTCTGGCAACGAGAGCATTTTGACCTGCTCGTGCTGGACCTGATGCTGCCCGGCGAAGATGGTTTGTCCATCTGCCGCCGGCTGCGCGGTGGCCACGACAACACCCCCATCATCATGCTCACGGCCAAGGCGGAAGAAATCGACCGCATCGTCGGCCTTGAGATGGGCGCGGACGATTACCTGTCCAAGCCGTTCAATCCTCGCGAACTGCTGGCGCGCATCAATGCGATTCTGCGTCGCCGCGGCACCGAGGAACACCCCGGCGCGCCCAGCCAGGAAAACGAATCCATCGCCTTCGGCCCCTACGTGCTGAATCTGTCCACCCGCACGCTCACGCGCAACGGCGAACAGGTGCCCATCACCACGGGTGAATTCTCGGTGCTCAAGGTCTTTGCGCGCCATCCGAAGATTCCCCTGTCGCGCGACAAGCTCATGGAACTGGCCCGCGGCCGCGAATACGAAGCCTTCGATCGCAGCCTCGACGTCCAGATCTCGCGTCTGCGCAAACTGATCGAGCCGAACCCGTCCAAGCCCGTATTCATCCAGACCGTTTGGGGTCTAGGATACGTGTTCGTTCCGGACGGTGGTAGCTGATCGGCTGGCCCGCCCGGTGCAGGAGCGCAGCGTCGTGCCGCGCTTGCGCAGAACATTCAGGAACCTGACATCCCGTTTGCGGCTCGGCTTGTTCGGCCGCACGTTCCTTTTGCTCGCCGCGCTGATGCTGGTCAGCCTGGGCGCGTGGCTTCAAGTATTTTTCAGCATGGAGCTGGGACCGCGCGCCAATCAAATGGCGCAGCGGGTGATCACGGCCGTCAATATCACGCGCACCGCGCTGATCTATTCGCATAACGGCGAGCGCAGCAAGCTTCTCCTCGACCTGGCCACCAACGAAGGTATCCAGGTCTATCCGCGCGAAGTCACCGACTTCGCCGAAGCCCTTCCCGACGACGACTACTGGCAGCGTGTGGCGCAGCACATCCGCACGCGCTTCGGCCCGGAAACGCAAATCGCCTGGGGCGTGAACCAGGTGCCCGGCTTCTGGGTCAGCTTCCAGATCGAAAAAGACCTGTACTGGCTGGTGTTCGAGCGTGAGCAGATCGGCCTGACAGGCGGCATCGAGTGGCTGGGCTGGGGCGCCACGGCGCTGCTGCTGTCATTGGTGGGCGCGGCGGTCAGTGTGGGCTTCGTCAACCGGCCGCTATCCAGGCTGGCGCGGGCCGCCCAAGTGCTGTCGCGCGGCGAAACGCCCGCGGCCCTGCCCGAACAAGGACCGCTGGAAATCCGTGACCTGAATGCGTCGTTCAACCGCATGGCCAAGGACTTGCGCCAGGCCGAGGCCGACCGAGAACTCATGCTGGCGGGCATCTCCCATGACCTGCGCACGCCGCTTGCCCGAATGCGTCTGGAAATCGAGCTGAGCGGCGTGTCGGAAGACGCACGGCAGGCCATCGACGAAGACCTGGGCCAGATCGACCACAGCATCGGGCAGCTTATGGAGTACGCCCGTCCCGCCGGCACCCTGCCGCAGTTGGCCACCGATATTTCCGCCGTGCTGGCCGAACTGTTCGAACGCGAACGCAGCCACACCGCCTCGCTGGGCGGCGAGCTGGACGCGGCGCTGGAACCTGGCCTGCGCGCGCGCATCACCGCCCTGGACCTGAAGCGCATCGTCAGCAACCTGATCGAGAACGCGCGCCGCTATGGCCGCTCGCCCGACGACGGCATGGCGCACCTGAACATGACGCTGCAGGCCGAAGGCAGCATGATCGTCATCGAGGTCTCCGATCGCGGCCCCGGCATCGCGCCCGAGGACGTGGACCGCCTGCTTCGCCCGTTCTCCCGCGGCGAGGCCGCGCGCACCGGCGTGAGTGGTGCGGGACTGGGTCTGGCCATCGTCGAACGCCTGCTCAAGCACGTCGGTGGGTCGCTTCGGATGCTGCCCCGCGAGGGCGGCGGACTGACCGCGCGGATAGAGCTGCCCAAAGCCAAGTTTAGGAATTATCAATTAGACAACGATAATCCATAGCGTAGAATTTATGGTTTTGGGGCGATGCCTCATCTCCACCCAACAACTACGGGAGTAAACATGAAAACTGTTGGCGACAAACTCGAACCCTTCAAGGTCACCGGCGTCAAGCCCGGCTTCAACCAGCACGAAGAAAACGGCGTGTCCGCGTTCGAAGACATCACCGAAAGCTCGTTCCCCGGCAAGTGGAAGGTGATCTACTTCTACCCGAAAGACTTCACGTTTGTTTGCCCGACCGAAATCGTCGGCTTCAACAAGCTGGCCAAGGATTTCGAAGACCGCGACGCCGTCCTGCTGGGCGGTTCGACCGACAACGAATTCGTCAAGCTGGCCTGGCGCCGTGAGCACCCGGACCTGAACAAGCTGGGTCACTACCAATTCGGCGACACGACCGGCGCCCTGATCGACCAGCTGGGCGTGCGTGAAAAGGGTGCTGGCGTTGCCCTGCGCGCCACCTTCATCGTCGATCCGGACAACACGATTCAGCACGTTTCGGTGAACAACCTGAACGTCGGCCGTAACCCGGAAGAAGTTCTGCGTCTGCTCGACGGTCTGCAAACCGACGAACTGTGCCCGTGCAACCGTACGGTTGGCGGCGCCACGCTGTAATTTCCAGCCCGGTCCGGACCCTGCCCTGCAGGGGCCCGCGCCGGGCTTTAACTGCGCTAGATTATAGGTAAAAACTATGGAATTTCTTACGACCATTAAGGAACAGCTCCCGGATTGGGCCAAGGACATCCGCCTGAATCTGGACGCCGTGATCGCCCGCTCGACGCTGGCTCCCGAAGACGCCGTCGGCGCCGCCCTGTCCGCCGCCTATGCCGCGCGCAGCCCGGTGCTGGTTGAAGCCTTCAAGAGCGGCCTGTCTGAAGGCGACGCGAACGCCGCCTTGACCGCCTCCGCCCTCATGGGCATGAACAACACCTGGTATCCCTACGTGGAGATGACCGGCGACGCCCAGTTGAAGAGCCTGCCGGCCCAGTTGCGCATGAATGCCTATGCCACCCACGGCGGCGTTGACAAGAAGCGCTTCGAGCTCTTCGCGCTGGTGGCCTCCATCATCGGCAAGTGCCATTTCTGCGTGGCCTCGCACTACGAGAACCTGAAGAACGACGGCCTGTCGACCGAACAGCTGCGCGATGCCGGCCGGATCGCCGCCGTCGTCAACGCCGCCGCGCTGGCGCTGGCCGCCCAGGGCAAGTAAAGCGATTCACCGACCGCAAAAAAGCCCGCCTGCATGATGCAGGCGGGCTTTTCTTTTGAGGCTGGAGGCTCGTGGTTGCCGGCGGAGCGGTGTTCGCTGGCGCCGAGCCCGTTGCCGCCGCCGGGCTACTTGCCCGATGCAGCTTTCACCGGCGCGGTGGGCAGGCCGTTGGCGGTCCAGGCCTCCATGCCGCCGCGATACCAGTAGGCGCGCCAGCCGAGCGACCCCGCGCGCAACGCGCCGTTGTAGGCCGAGCGATCATTCATGCCCGCGCCCATGAACACGATGGGCGCGTTGCGCTGCCCGCCGGTCTTCTTCTTCAGCCAGTCGTCCAGCGCGCCTTGCAGGTGGTCCGCGACGCTGCCGTCCGACCCGGCATCGGGCAGCGGGTAGGCGATAGGCAGCGTATCCCGCCCCGCGCTGGTGTCGATGATCAGGATGTTCTTCTCGTTATTGATCAGCTTGACCAGGTCGCCCGTCGTGATGACATCGGCGCGCGTGTGCTTGACGGGCGTCGGGCCCCGGTAAGGCGACGAGAAGAGCAGGCTGGTCGGCGGCACGCCGAAGTCCTTCAGTTCGTCGAAGGCGCCGGCGGGCAACGCGGGCATGCCCTGCCCCGCCGAGGGGGCTTGCCGCGGCGCCGTCTGCGCACCGCCTCCCTTGTTGGCAACAACCTCGCCACCGACCGTGCCCATTTCGATGTCGGAAATCATCACCGCGATGTTCTCGATCAGCTCGTAGCACATCGTGATCGAGCCCTCGCGCGGGTTGTACCAGGCGTTCAACTGGCCGCAGTCCTTGAACGTCACATTGATCGGCCGCGGCAGGACGTAGGTCTTGCCCAGGTCCTTGACGCTGTTGGTGACGGCGTTGGACATGGCCGTCGCAAACAGGTTGCCGATCTTGCGCTTGGAGGGTTCGAGCACCACGTTGACCGGTGCGCCGGGCGCGTTGGCCGGTTGCTGGCCGTCCGGCGTCCAGGTGCCCACGCGGGTATGGGGCGCCAACAGGTGGCGCCAGGCACGGTTCTGCTTGTTGAATTCGTCGGTGCAACGCGACTTGGTCCGGTCCTCAAACCCGACGTGCTTGACCACGTTTTCGAAGACGGCCGGATTGCCGCCATACATGATGCAGAGCATGTTGCGAAAGCGCTTCAAGTCGCCGGTGTGCTCGTCCTGCCAGGCCGAGTTCGCCGACGCGCCCCGCTTTTCCGCCAGCATGCCGCTGTAGTACCACTGCAGGGCCGCATACGTGGCGGCCTCGCGGGCCATGAAGTTCACGTCCTCGTTGTCGGACGGGTAGATGGTGGGCTCGACGATCCGCAAGGCCGAATACATGTCGACCGCGTCTTCTTCCGCGCCCGTGGCCGGCAGTTCCAGCTCGCCGATCAAGGCATGCCCGAACTCGTGCAGAAAAATGCTGCGCATGATGCCGATGTAGACCGCGACAATGCGCAGGGTGTCGCCGCCAAAGCGGGGATACGGACCGGCGCCTGCCAGCGCGGGCGTGTTGTCGGCGGGGGCCTGGGCGGGCGGCGACGCGGCCGACGGCACGCGGGGCGCGCCTGCCCCGGCGCTGCCCTGCCCGGCGCTGCCCTGCCCGGCGCGGCCCTGTCCAGCGGCCCCTTGCGCTCCGACCCCGACCGGCTTGCCGGCCACGTCCGAGACGATCATGAAATCGGCGATCCCGAACGTGCCTTCGTCATAGGCCATGATGCCGATTTCGCTGCCCAGGGCGGCCTCGTCCTCGATATCGCCAATCTTCTGGCCATTGACCAGGAAACGCGCGGCGCCCGGCACTTCCACCACGCGGATGCGGTCGGTGCCGTCCAGCTTGGCGACGTTGGGAACCGACGCGATGTCGCGGCGCTTCTGGCCTTCCAGACAGAACAGCAGGATGTTGCGATCCGCCCGGATCTCCAGCAGGCACAGGCCCTTGCGCGCGTTGTTGTTCAGCGCGATGCCGATGGACGCCTTGGGACTCTTCGAGTTGACCATCACGTTGACGTCGGTGATGCGTCCGTTTTCCGGGGCGGGACCCGGGTTGACGTAGAACGTCTGCTCGCCGCCCGGCACATCGCTGTTGCGCAGGGTGAACCAGCCGTCCTGCTCGCCGACGTGCCAGCCCTCCAAAAGCTGTTGCTTGACGGTGCCCGCCAACGGACCGAGCTGCTTCTCATAGGCCCCGTGGGCGGAGGTAGCAAAAGCGGCCAGCACAACAAGTAGCCCCGCGCCACGTAATTGCATCTGAGTGTCCCTGATTAGTCAGATTTCAAGTCGCGCAGCGTAAGTCAGAACAATGCGGTCCGCTTATTCATTTGTTAAAGATGTATGCCAACGTAAAAGCCGCCCGGCCTGATGGCTCGGGCGGCTTTGGAATACCGGATAAGCGTGGCGCAAACGCCACGCAGCGCGAACGGCGCGTCAGCGATCGGCGCGCGCCAGCAGGGCGACCACGGTAGCCGCGATGCCTTCCTTGCGGCCCAGGTAGCCCAGGCCTTCGTTGGTCTTGGCCTTGATATTGACCTCGGATTCGGCCAGGCCGGTATCCGCGGCAATGTTCTTGACCATGGCAGGGGCGTGCGGGCCGATCTTGGGCGCCTGGGCATGCAGCGTGGCGTCGATATTGACCGGCGTCCAGCCCGCTTGGCGCACGCGCGCCATGGCCTCGCGCAGCAACACCCGGCTGTCGGCGCCCTTGAACGCCGGATCGGTATCCGGAAAGTGCCGGCCGATGTCGCCCAGGCCCGCCGCGCCCAGCAGCGCGTCGGTGATCGCGTGCAGCAGCACGTCGGCATCGGAATGGCCCAGCAGGCCATGCGTATGGGGGATCGTGACCCCGCCGATGATCAGCGGCCGGCCCTCGACCAGCGCGTGCACGTCAAAGCCCTGTCCGACGCGAAAAGGAATGCTCATAACCATTTTTCCATCAGTTCAAAATCGTCCGGCCACGTCACCTTGAAGTTGCGCATCGCGCCCGCGACCAGCAACGGCGCATAGCCGGCGGCCTCGATGGCCGAGGCCTCGTCGGTGACGGTAACGCCGTTTACCGAGGCCGCGGTCAGCGCATCGCGCAGCACGCCCGCGCGGAACATCTGCGGCGTCTGCGCCAGCCACAGGCCGTTGCGGTCCAGCGTGCGCTCGACGCGCTCGTGGCCGCCCTTGACCGTGTCGGCCACCGGCAGGGCCAGCAGTCCGCCCACCGGATCGGCCAGGCAGGCGTCGATCAGCCGCCCCAGCGCCGCGGCGGGCAAGCCGGGGCGGGCCGCGTCGTGCACCAGCACCCAGGTATCGTCCTGGACCCCGCTGTCGGCCAGGGCGCCCGCGACCGTATCGGCGCGCGTCGCGCCGCCGCAGGCACGCCAGACGGTGCGCGGCAAGCCGGCAAGCGCGGCGTCGACCCAGCCGTCGCCCGGCGTAACCGCCACGCGCACCTGCGACACGCGCTCATCGGCCAGCAGGGCGCATACCGCGTGCCGCAGCATGGGCTGTCCGGCCAATGGACGGTATTGCTTCGGAACGGCCTCGTGCCCGGGCCGGCTGGCGCGGGCGCCGACGCCGGCGGCGGGCACGATTGCGATGATTGAGTCAGACATGGTGCGGAGATTTTATAATCGTTCGCTTGATGTCCGCTTCCAGCCTGATGCCCGCCCCTTCCTCCTTCGCCACGGCCGCACCGCCCGTCCCCGCCACGGTCCCTACCCTGTCCGCGCTGAAGCCCGGCACGCGCTACGCACAGCCTCGGCCGCCGGGCTCCGGCGACGCCTGGCTGCTGGCGGATCTGGCGCGCCAAGCCGGCACACCGCTGGTCATCCTGACCGCCGAGCCCCTCGAAGCGCAGCGGCTGGCCGAGGAAATCCAGCTATTCGCGCCCGGCCTGCGCGTGCGGCAGCTGCCCGACTGGGAAACGCTGCCCTACGACGCGTTCTCGCCGCACCAGGACCTGATCTCCGAGCGCCTGCACACGCTGCACTCGCTGATGACGAAGACGGTGGACGTGCTGACGGTGCCCATCACCACGGCGCTGTACCGCCTGGCGCCGCCCTCGTTCCTGGCTGCCTACACGTTCTCGTTCAAGCAGAAGGACAGGCTGAACGAAGCGGCGCTGCGCGCGCAATTGACGCTGGCCAATTACAACCACGTCACGCAGGTGACCTCGCCGGGCGAATTCTGCCTGCGCGGCGGCCTGATCGATCTGTTCCCGATGGGCTCGGTGGTGCCGTACCGGCTGGATCTGTTCGACGACGAGATCGAGACGATCCGCAGTTTCGACGTCGACACGCAGCGCAGCCTGTACCCGGTGCGCGAGGTGCAGCTGCTGCCCGGCCGCGAATTCCCGATGGACGAAGACTCGCGCAACCGGTTCCGGGCGCGCTTTCGCGAAATCTTCGAAGGCGACCCTTCCCGCGCCCTGCCCTATAAAGACATCGGCAACGGCATCCCGTTTGCCGGCGTCGAGTACTACCTGCCGCTGTTCTTCGAAGAAACCGCCACGCTGTTCGATTACGTGACCGAAGGCACGGTCATGGTCACGGTGGGCGACATCGACGACGCGATCCAGCGCTTCAACCAGGACACGACCAGCCGCTACGGCTTTTTGAAGAGCGACCGCGAACGCCCCGTCCTGCCGCCGTCTGCCCTGTTCCTGGACAACGAATCGCTCTATGGCCGGCTGAAGGCGTTCCGCCGCCTGTCGCTGACCACGGGCCAGCCGCACCCGGACTTCCGGGCCGCGCCCGATGTCAGCGTGGCGCGCCGCGCCGAAGATCCCATCGCCAAGCTGCGCACGCTGGTGCAAAAGCGTGACTCCCGCGTGCTGCTGTGCGCCGATTCGGCCGGCCGGCGCGAAACCCTGGTGCAGATGCTGAACGAGTTCGGCGTCACACCCGATGCGCAGCCCGATACCATCGAGGCCTTTCTGGCGTCGGACGCGCATTTCGGGATCGTCGCCTCGCCGCTGGGCATCGGGTTTGAACTGCCCGAGGCAAACCTCGCCTTCCTGACCGAGAACGACCTTTATCCCGGATTGGCAACCACCGGCCGCCGCGGCAAGCGCGACCAGGAACGCGCGAGCAACGTCGAAGCCATGGTGCGCGACCTGTCCGAGCTGCGCGAGGGCGACCCCGTCGTCCACGCCCAGCACGGCATCGGGCGCTACCACGGACTGGTCAACATGGACATGGGCGAAGGCGAGATGGAATTCCTCCATCTTGAATACGCCAACGGCAGCACGCTGTATGTGCCCGTGTCGCAGTTGCACGTCATCGCGCGCTACAGCGGCGCCGACCCCGAGGCCGCGCCGCTGCACCAGCTGGGTTCCGGCCAATGGGACAAGGCTCGCCGCAAGGCCGCCAAGCAGGTTCGCGACACCGCGGCCGAATTGCTGGCGCTGTACGCGCAGCGTGCGGCGCGCGAGGGTTTTGCGTTCAACCTGCCGCTGAACGATTACGAAGCATTCGCCGAAGGCTTTGGCTTCGAAGAGACGGCCGATCAGGCCGCCGCCATCCAGGCCGTGATCAGCGACATGACCTCCGGCCGCCCCATGGACCGCCTCGTCTGCGGCGACGTGGGTTTCGGCAAGACCGAAGTCGCGCTGCGCGCCGCCTTCCTGGCCGTCGCAAACGGCAAGCAGGTGGCGCTGCTGTGCCCCACCACCCTGCTCGCCGAGCAGCACGCGCAGACCTTCTCCGACCGCTTTGCCGACTGGCCCGTGCGCGTCGTGGAGCTGTCGCGCTTCCGCTCGGCCAAGGAAGTCTCCAGCGCCATCGAAGGCATCAACGACGGCCGCGTCGACATCGTCATCGGCACGCACAAGATCCTGTCGAAGGACGTGAAGTTCAAGCGCCTGGGTCTCGTCATCATCGACGAGGAGCACCGTTTCGGCGTGCGCCAGAAGGAAGCGCTCAAGTCGTTGCGCGCCGAGGTCGACGTGCTGACGCTGACCGCCACGCCGATTCCGCGCACGCTCGGCATGTCGCTGGAGGGCATCCGCGACTTTTCCGTCATTGCGACGGCGCCGCAAAAGCGCCTGGCCATCAAGACCTTCGTGCGGCGCGAAGACGGCAGCACGCTGCGCGAAGCCCTGCTGCGCGAGCTCAAGCGCGGCGGCCAGTGCTACTTCCTGCACAACGAGGTCGAAACCATCCACAACCGGCGCGCGCGCCTGGAAGAACTGGTGCCCGAGGCCCGGATCGCCGTCGCGCACGGCCAGATGCCCGAGCGCGAACTGGAACAGGTGATGAAGGGCTTCTACCAGCAGCGCTACAACGTGCTGCTGTGCACCACCATCATCGAAACCGGCATCGACGTGCCCAGCGCCAACACCATCGTGATCCACCGCGCGGACCGCTTCGGACTCGCGCAGCTGCACCAGCTGCGCGGCCGCGTCGGGCGCTCGCACCATCAGGCCTATGCCTACCTGCTGACGCCGGGCGAGGACGCGATCACCAGCAACGCAAAGAAGCGGCTGGAAGCCATCCAGGCCATGGAAGAGCTGGGCTCCGGCTTCTATCTGGCCATGCACGACCTCGAAATCCGCGGCACCGGCGAAGTCCTGGGCGACTCGCAGTCGGGCAACATCCAGGAGGTCGGCTTCTCGATGTACAACGAGATGCTCAACGAGGCCGTGCGCGCCCTGCGCGCGGGCGAAGAACCCGACCTGGATGCGCCCTTCAACCTGGCGTGCGAAGTCAATCTGCACGCCCCGGCGTTGCTGCCGTCAGACTATTGCGCCGACGTGCACGCGCGTCTGGCGATCTACAAGCGGCTGGCGCACGCGGCCGACGAAGACGACCTGATCCGCATCCAGGAAGAGCTGATCGACCGCTTCGGCAAGCTGCCTGAAGCGGCGCAGACCCTGCTGGCCACGCACCGCCTGCGCCTGGCGGCCCAGCCGCTGGGCATCGTCAAGATCGACGCCAGCGAAACCCAGGCCCTGATCCAGTTCGGTCCCAAGACCTCGGTCGATCCGGCCCGCATCATCGAGCTCGTGCAGCGCCAGCGGCATATCAAGCTGGCCGGTCAGGACAAGTTGCGCGTTGAAATCAAGGCGCCCCAGGTTCCGGCCCGCGCCGACGCCGTGCGCGCCGTCCTGCGCGCCCTGAAGTAATTCCAGACACCCTCATCCATCCGCCATGACTACCCACAATCTCGTCGTCCAATCCCCCGGCCTCGCCATCGAACATGCCGAGCAGCTCGCCGCCCTGGCCCAGGCCCAGGGCGTGGCGCGCATCAGCAACACCGCGGCCCGCCTGCTCGACGTGCAGCATGACGACGAGACGCGCGCCGTGGTGTGCGCCTGGGCCGAAGCGCGCGGCGTCGACGCCGCCTTCGTGCCCGCCGGCCTGAAGCTGGCCAACTGCAAGATCCTGGCCATGGACATGGACTCGACCCTGATCAACATCGAGTGCATCGACGAGATCGCGGGCGTGGTCGGCGTGAAGGACAAGGTGTCGGAAATCACCGAAGCCGCCATGCGCGGCGAGATCAAGGATTTCGCGGAAAGCCTGCGCCGCCGGGTGGCGCTGCTCAAGGGCGCGCCGGCGGGCGCGCTGGACCAGGTCTACGAGGAAAAGCTGCGCCTGAATCCCGGCGCCGAGCGCCTGATCACCACGGCCCAGGCCGCCGGCATCAAGGTGCTGCTGGTGTCGGGCGGCTTCACGTTCTTCACTGAACGCCTGCGCGCCCGCCTGAACCTGGACAGCGCCCACGCCAACACCCTTGAAATCGAAAACGGCGTACTCACCGGCCGCGTGCTGGGCGACATCCTGGACGCCGACGCCAAGGCCACGCACCTGCGCGAATTCGCGCGCACGCACGGCGCCTCGACAGACCAGATCATCGCCATGGGCGACGGCGCCAACGACCTGAAGATGCTGGCCAACGCCGGTTTCCCGGTGGCATACCATGCCAAGCCATTGGTGCGTCAGCAGACGCGCTATGCGCTGAATGTCTCCGGACTGGACGGTGTGCTGAACTGGTTCGAGAGCTGATAAACGAAAGCCACCTCAACAAACGAGGTGGCTTTTTTCTTGCAGGTCGGCGCCGCTGACGCGGCGCCTCTTGATCAGTATCGCACGCGCAGCGACAGCAGCGCCGCCCGGCCCGTGCCCAGCGCCGCATAGTGCGCGGCGTAAGCCTTGGTGTAGTACGTCTCATCGAAGATGTTCAGCACGTTCAACTGCGCCGAGAAGTGCTCGTTGAATTCGTAGCCGGCCATCGCGTCAAAGCGCCAGTACGACGGCACCCAGCGCGCCTTGGGCGAGCCGTCGGCGTTCTTCGTGGCGTCCGAGTTGCCGTACACCTTGTCGACGTAATACGCGCCGCCGCCGACCGTCAGCTTGGGCAGGACCTTGTAGGTCGTCCACAGGCTGAAGGCGTTACGCGGCGTGTTGGGCAGGTCCTGGCCGACGGCGCCGCTGTTGTAAGCGCCCTTGGTCATTTCGCTGTCCATGAAGGTGTAGCCGCCGAACACGTTCCACTTCGGCGTGATGGCGCCCGAGAAGCCGAGTTCGATGCCGCGCACCTTGGCTTCGCCCACCTGCGCCACCTCGGTCGCCGACACGGCCACGCTGGTGTTCTTGCGAATGTCCTGGAAAGCCGCGGCCGACAGCGTCAGCTTGTCGTCGAACACCTGCCACTTCGTGCCCAGTTCCACCGTGCGGCTCTTTTCCGGCTCCAGCGAGGACGTCGACAACGACGTCGCATCGCTGATCGCGCCGCCGGCAATAGCGGACGGCGTGGACGAGGTGCCGTACGTGGCGTAGATGGTGCCGTTGGGCACCGGCTTGTACGCCAGGCCAACCTGGTAGTTGAAGAGATTGTCCTCGCGGCTCGTGCTGTAGAACGCGGGGGTGCTGGCCGGATCGCTACGGCCGCGCGCGATGTTGCTGCCGCTGGTGCGGTAGTTGTCCCAGCGCGCGCCCAGGCTGGCCTGCCACTGCTCGTTGAACTTGATGGTGTCAAAGCCGTAGAGCGCCAGCGTGTCCGTGTTGTAGACGGCTGGATTGCCGTTGCGGGTCAGCCTGCCGGTGTAGTCGTCGTGGGGATTCGGATCCCACAACGACGTGCACAGCGCCGGGTTCGACAGGTCGGTGCCGCTCACCTTGCAGTTCATCGGACCGCGGGCGATCGACTGCGTGTAGCCGTCCTTGTCCTGCTTGATGTTGCTGTACTCGAAGCCCAGGTCGAACGAATGCTTCAGGCTGCCGGTCTCGAATTCGCCGGTCAGGTCCGTCTGGTTGGCGAACGTCTTGGTGACGTAGTAGCCGGACTTGAGCGCGCGGTACACCAGCCCGTTCGGGATGTTGCCCTTGCTGTCGTCGGGATTGGTCGCCGCAAAGTCGGTCGTGCCGCGGCCATAGCGCGTCACGTTGCGCAGCTGCAGCTTGTCGGAGAAGTCGTGCTGGAAGTCCACCGTGGCGACGTCATCGCGCGTCTTCATGAAGTCGCGGCCGGTCAGGCCATAGAACGACTTGCGGCTCACGCCCATCGTCTCCGTCACCGGCTGGCCCGACTTCGGGTCATACGGAATGGAGTAGTCGGGCATGCTGTCGTCCTGGTAGTGGTAGTAGCTCAGCGTGATGCGCGTCGGCGTGCCCACGCCCAGCATCAGCGACGGTGCAACGCCCCAGCGCTCGAAGTCCACGGCGTCGTCGCGGCCCGGCGTGTCGCCCTTGTTGCCCATCACGTTCAGACGGAACGCCGCCTTCTCGCCCAGGCGCCAGTTGCTGTCGATGGTGGCGCGGTAGTTGTTGTCCGTGCCGATCTGCGCGGTGGCTTCGGTGAAGTCCGTGGCCTTGGGCGCCTTGCTCACCATGTTGATGCTGCCGCCCGCGCCGCCCCGGCCGGAATACACCGAATCCGGGCCCTTGATGATCTCGACCTGCTCCAGGTTGAACGTATCGCGCACCTGGGTGCTGCTGTCTCGGATGCCGTCCAGGAAAATGCTGCCGGCGGAATTCTGGCCGCGGATGATCGGCAGGTCGCCGCCCGGACGGCCGCCTTCACCGGCGCCGAACGTGATGCCCGGCGAATTGCGCAACACGTCCTGCAGCGTGGACGCAGCCTGGTCCTGGATCACCTGCTGCGGCACGACCTGCACCGTGCGCGGGGTGTCCAGCAAAGGCGCCGTCATCTTGGGCGACTGCGCGGTCGAGGTCTGGTACGACGAGCTTTCGCCCTCGATGCGGACGGGTGACAGCTGCGTCACGCCGGCGTCGGCGGACTGGGCTGCTGCATAGGGGCTGACGAACAACGCGGGCGCGGCAATGGCGGCGGCCAGCGAGGTGGCGAGCGTATTCAGCGAATACGAATCTTGAGGCTTCAAGCGGACTTCTCCAGAACGTAAATAACAACGATTCTTGCTTTTTTTGTCGTTTGCGATTCTGAACGGAGGCACTGAATGAAACCTGAATGAAAGGCCATTGCAAATCAAAAGGATAAAAAAACAACAGCTTTGATTTTGCGCAAAATACAGGACGGATCAGAAGCCAAAAAAGGGCCGGATTGCATGCGATTTTTGTTCGAGGCAAGCCCGATCCTCGCGTGGCTGCGGGCATAAAAAAACGCCCCGGTCGGGGCGTCTTGGCACATCGATGCGCGGGCGGGCCGCTGCGTCTTCAGGTCCGCAGACGCGGATGCCGCTTGAACAGATACCGGTACACAAACCCGGGATAGGCCAGCACCAGAAACAGGCTGAGCGTGATCGCGTAGAACTCCCAGGTCTGGGCAAAGCGGTTGCCCAGCGTGGACTCGAACGCAAAACCCAGCGCGCCGACGATGGCATAGAACACCAGCACTTCGATCAGGCGCATCCAGAACGGCTTGACCGCCGCCGCCCCGCCCTGCTTCCAGGGCAGCACGGCAAAAACGCGCTCGGTCAGGAAGGGAAGATTCGCGCTGACAAGCGCCAGCGCGATCAACAGCCATACCGCCAGTGTCTGGTTCATGGCCGCTATCCGTCCTTAAAGGGTCAGCGACGAGCGGATGGCCTGCACGCACAGCGCCATCAAGCCACCGGGCAACAGACCCAGCACCAGGATCAGGGCGCCGTTGATCGACAGCACGCCGCGTTGGCCGGCCGTGGCCACCATCGGGGCAGCGTCGGCCGCCGGCTCGTCGAAGTAGACGACCTTGACCACACGCAGGTAGTAGAAGGCGCCGATCAGCGAGAACAGCACCGCCACCACGGCCAGCGTGACATGACCCGCGGAGATCAGCGCCTGCAGCACGGCCAGCTTGGCATAGAAGCCCACCAGCGGCGGAATGCCGGCCAGCGAGAACATCAGCAGCAGCACGATGGCGGCATGCCACGGGCTGCGGCGGTTCAGGCCCTTCAGGTCGTCGATGTGCTCGCACTCGAAGCCCTGGCGCGACAGCAGCAGCACGATGCCGAAGCTGGCAAGCGTGGTCAGCACGTAGGTCAGCATGTAGAACAGCGAGGCGCCATAGGCGGCCGACGACAGTTCCGGCTTGCCGGCCACCGAACCCGACATCAGGCCCAGCAGGACAAAGCCCATGTGCGAGATGGTCGAGTACGCCAGCATGCGCTTGAAGTTGGTCTGCGCAATGGCGGTCAGGTTGCCGATGGCCAGCGACAGCACGGCCAGAATCATCAGCATCGGCTGCCAGTCGGTGGCCAGACCGTGCAGGCCATCCACCAGCAGACGCAGCGTGATCGCAAAGGCGGCCAGCTTGGGCGCGCCGCCCAGGATCAGCGTGACGGCGGTCGGCGAGCCTTGGTAGACGTCCGGCACCCACATGTGGAACGGCACGGCGCCCAGCTTGAACGCCAGACCCGACACCAGGAACACGATGCCGAACACCAGCGCCATCTTCTCGGCCTTGCCGGCGGCGATGACGTTGGACACTTCGGTCAGGTCCAGGTGGCCCGTTGCGCCGTAGATCATGGACATGCCATACAGCAGGAAGCCCGAGGCCAGCGCGCCCAGCACGAAGTACTTCATGGCGGCTTCGGTGGCCACGACGTTGTCACGGCGCAGGGCGATCAGCGCGTACAGCGCCAGCGACATCAGCTCCAGGCCCAGGTAGATCGAGATCAGGTTCCCGGAGGAGATCATGACCATCTGGCCCAACAGCGCAAACAGCGTCAGCACGTAGAGCTCGCCGCCACGCATCATGTCGCGGACCTGCGCATACACGCGGCCATAGATCAGCGTTACGCCGACGGCAAGATACGAGGCGATCTTCAGCAGGTGCGACAGCTCGTCCGTGACATACAGACCGTTGAACGTCGAGCCAGCCACGCCGTTCTTCCACTGCACGGCCGACACGACGGTCAGCACGCCCAGGGCAAGCATGGTCAGCAGGAACGTCGGCTTACGCTCGGGGTGATTGCTGACCGCGTCGACGAGCAGGATAGCCAGGCCGAAAATCAGCAGAAGGATTTCCGGTGTCGCCAAGGCGAAATCGATTTGGGATTGCATCATTGTCTTGTCTTACAGTTTCGAGACGGCAACGTGTTGCAGCAGGGCCTCGACCGACACGTGCATCACGTCGGTAAAGGGCTTGGGATAGATCCCCATGTACAACACGGCGATCGCCATCACGCCAAGAATCACGAATTCGCGGCGATTGATATCGGTCAGCTCGCGCACGTGGTCGTTGGCGACATCGCCCAGGACGACGCGCTTGACCATCCACAGCGAATACGCCGCGCCCAGGATCAGAGCCGTGGCTGCCAGCAGGCCGATCCAGAAGTTGTGCTCGACCGCGCCCATGATCACCATGAATTCGCCGACGAAACCGCTGGTGGCCGGCAGGCCGCTGTTGGCCATCGAGAACAGGATGAAGAACGTGGCAAAACGCGGCATCACGTTGACCACGCCGCCGTAGTCGGCGATGCGGCGCGAGTGCATGCGGTCATAGAGCACGCCGATACACATGAACATGGCGCCCGACACGAAGCCGTGCGAGATCATCTGCACGATGGCGCCTTCGACGCCAGCCGTGTTGAAGATGAAGAAGCCCAGCGTGACGAAGCCCATGTGGGCGACCGACGAATAGGCCACCAGCTTTTTCATGTCTTCCTGGACGATTGCAACCAGGCCGATGTAGATCACGGCGATCAGCGACAGCGTGATCATCAGGCCGGCCAGGCTGTGCGAGGCGTCAGGCGCGATCGGCAGCGAGAAGCGCAGGAAGCCGTAGGCGCCCAGCTTCAGCATGATGGCGGCCAGCACGATGGAGCCGCCCGTGGGCGCTTCCACGTGGGCGTCCGGCAACCACGTGTGGACCGGCCACATCGGCACCTTCACGGCAAACGCAGCCAGCAGCGCCACGAAGATCAGGATCTGCGGCGTGTAGCCCAGCTTGGTCTGCTGCCACGTCAGGATGTCGAACGAACCGCCCGAGACATTCCAGAGGTAGACGAACGCGATCAGCGTCAGCAGCGAACCCATCAGGGTGTACAGGAAGAACTTGAACGCCGCGTACACGCGATTCCCGCCGCCCCAGACACCGATGATGATGTACATCGGAATCAGCGTGGCTTCGAAGAACACGTAGAACAGCATGCCGTCCAGCGCGCAGAACACGCCCACCATCAGACCCGAGAGGATCAGGAAGGCGGCCATGTATTGCGCGACGCGGCTGGTGATCACTTCCCAGCCGGCCAGCACCACGATGATGGTGATGAACGCGGTCAGGAGCACGAACCACATCGAAATGCCGTCGATGCCCAGGTGGTAATTGACGTTGAAGGCCTCGATCCAGGAGGCCTTCTCCACGAACTGCATGGCGGCCGTGGAGGAATCAAAACCGGTGTAGAGCGGAATCGTGACCAGGAAGCCGGCGATCGAGCCGACGAGCGACAGGCCGCGCGTCAGGCCGGGACGGTCGTCACGGCCCACCGCCAGCACCAGCAGGCCGAATACGATCGGGACAAAGATCGCAAGCGTGAGCCAGGGAAAAGTGTTGGATGCCATCTCGCTTGCCATCATTGGGGAATCAGCACAAAGAAAGTCACCAGCGCCATGACGCCGATGATCATTGCGAACGCGTAGTGATAGATGAAGCCGGACTGCAGGTGGCGGCTGATGGCTGCCACCCAGCCCACGACACGGGCGCTGCCGTTGATCAGGATGCCGTCGATAATGCCTCGATCACCGGTCTGCCACAGGCCGCGGCCCAGGCAGCGCAAACCGCGCGCGATGATCTGCTCGTTGACCCAGTCGACGTAGTACTTGTTCTCGAGGATCTTGTTCACGCCCGACAGGTTGGCCTTGATGGCGGCCGGCACCTTCGGGTTGATCAGGTAGCAGTACCAGGAGATCACGAAACCAGCCACGACCAGCCAGAACGGCAGCGTCTGGAAGGCATGCAGGCCATAGGCGACCCAGCCGTGCCATTCCTCGCTCAGCACGTGCATCGCGGGATGCTGCTGCGGCAGGACCTTGATGACGCCGTCGAAGAACTTGCCGAACAGCATGGGATCGACCGCCCACGCGCCGACGAACACCGACGGAATCGCCAGCAGGATCAGCGGCAGCGTGACCACCCAGGGCGACTCGTGCGGCTTGCCGCCGTGATGGCCGTGGCCATGGTCGTCGTGGCCATGGTCGTCATGACCATGCGCGTCGTGGCCGTGACCGTGGCCGTGATCGCTGGTGTCGAAGCGTTCCTTGCCGTGGAAGACCAGGAAGTACACGCGGAACGAGTACAGCGAGGTGACGAACACGCCGATCAGGACGGCATAGTAGGCAAAGCTCGCGCCCCAGACGTTGGCCTGGCCGGCGGCTTCGATGATGTTTTCCTTCGAGTAGAAACCCGAGAAGAACGGCGTGCCGACGAGGGCCAGCGTGCCCAGCAGGAAGGTGATCCAGGTAATGGGCATGTACTTGCGCAGGCCGCCCATGTTGCGGATGTCCTGGTCGTGGTGCATGCCGATGATGACCGAACCCGCGCCCAGGAACAGCAGCGCCTTGAAGAATGCGTGGGTCATCAGGTGGAAGATCGCGACCGAGTAGGCCGACGCACCCAGCGCCACGGTCATGTAACCCAGCTGCGACAGCGTGGAGTACGCGACGACGCGCTTGATGTCGTTCTGGATTATGCCCAGGATGCCCAGGAACAGCGCGCCGATGGCGCCGATCACGATGATGAACGACAGCGCGGTGTCCGACAGTTCGAACAGCGGCGAGAAACGCGCGACCATGAAGATGCCGGCCGTCACCATGGTGGCGGCGTGGATCAGCGCGGAGATCGGGGTCGGGCCTTCCATCGAGTCGGGCAGCCAGGCGTGCAGCGGAACCTGGGCCGATTTACCCATGGCGCCGATGAACAGGCAGATACACGCGACGGTCAGCAGCATCCAGTCGGAACCGGGCAGCTTCATGGCGGCCAGCTTGTCGGCCTGCGCGAAGACTTCACCGTAGTGCATGGTGCCGGCGTAGGCGAACAGCAGGCCGATGCCGAGCACGAAACCGAAGTCGCCGACGCGGTTGATCAGGAACGCCTTCATGTTGGCGAAGATCGCCGTCGGACGGGTGTACCAGAAACCGATCAGCAGGTACGACACCAGACCCACCGCTTCCCAGCCGAAGAACAGCTGCACCATGTTGTTCGACATCACCAGCATCAGCATGGAGAACGTGAACAGCGAGATGTACGAGAAGAAGCGCTGATAGCCGGGATCGTCAGCCATGTAGCCGATGGTGTAGATGTGCACCATCAGCGACACGGAAGTCACGACGACCATCATCATGGCCGACAGCGGATCGATCAGGAAGCCGATTTCCAGCTTGGTCTGGCCGATGAGGCTCCAGGTGTAGACGGCGCCGTCGAAACGCAGGCCATTCAGCACGTCGCCCAGCACCACCACCGAACCGATGGCGGAGATGAGCACGCCCAGGATGGTGATGACGTGCGAGGCGCGGCGGCCGATGGGCCGGCCGAGGAACCCGGTGCCGAAGAGGCCCGCGAGAATTGCTCCGGCCAGCGGCGCCAGCGCGATGAGCAGGTAGAGATTGGGTGAGCTAGACATTTTCTTCCAATACCCCGTCAGCCCTTCAGGCGATCGAGTTCGTCAACGTTGATCGTGTTCAGGTTGCGGAACAGCAGCACCAAGATGGCCAGGCCGATCGCCGCTTCAGCGGCGGCCACGGTCAGGATGAAGAACACGAACACCTGGCCGGCGGTGTCGCCGAACCAGCTGGAGAACGCCACGAAGTTCATGTTGACGGCCAGGAGCACGAGCTCGATGGACATCAGGAGAATGATCAGGTTGCGGCGGTTCAGGAAGATGCCGAAGATCCCGATCGCGAACAGGATCGCGCCAAGGATCAGATAGTGGGCCAGCGTCAGCGTCATTGTTTTTCTCCTTGGGGCGCGGCACCGTTCGAGGCGTCACGCTTGGCCTGGGCGCGCTCGCTCTGGGCGGGCATGCTCACCATGCGGAAGCGGTCCTTCGAACGCACGCGGACTGCGGCGACCGGGTCGTTGTACTTCACGTCGCGGCGGCGGCGCAGGGTCAGCGCGATCGCGGCAACCATGCCGACCAGCAGCAGCGCGGCGCCAACTTCAACCGCATAGATGTACTGCGTGTACATCGCTTCGCCGAGCGCGCGGGCGTTGTTGTAGTCGGCGGGGAGCTGCGCCTGCGGACCGGAACCGTACCAGATGGAGCCCAGCACGAAGGACACTTCCAGCACGAGGACCAGGCCGATGACCAGGCCGAGCGGCAGATAGGTCTTCATGCCCTGGCGCAGGGTGTCCATCCGGATGTCGAGCATCATCACGACGAAGAGGAAAAGCACCATCACGGCGCCCACGTACACCAGCACCAGCAGCAGCGCGAGGAACTCGGCGCCCAGCAGCATCCAGAGCATGGCCGCGTTGGCAAACGCCAGGATCAGGTGCAGAACGGCGGTGACCGCGCTGCGCGCGGTGATCACGCGGAACGCCGCGATCACCAGCACGGCGGCCAGTATGTAGAAAAGGACAGTGGTAAAAGTCATGGATCAGACCCTGGGCTTCAGCGGTAAGGCGCGTCTTCGGCCCGGCGGCGGGCGATGTCGGCTTCGTAGCGGTCGCCCACGGCGAGCAGCATGTCTTTGGTGAAATACAGGTCGCCGCGCTTTTCGCCGTGGTATTCGTGGATGTGCGTTTCCACGATGGAGTCCACGGGGCAGCTTTCCTCACAGAAGCCGCAGAAAATGCATTTGGTCAGATCGATGTCGTAACGCGTCGTGCGGCGGGTGCCGTCGTCTCGCTGGTCCGACTCGATCGTGATCGCCAGCGCCGGGCACACGGCTTCGCACAGCTTGCACGCGATGCAGCGCTCTTCCCCGTTGGGGTAGCGGCGCAGGGCGTGCAGGCCGCGGAAACGCGGCGACGCAGGGGTCTTTTCCTGGGGATAACGCAAGGTGACCTTGCGCTTGAAAAAATACTTGCCCGTCAGGCGCATGCCCTTGAGCAACTCGGTCAGCATCAGACTGCCGAAGAAATCCTTGATCGCTTCCATATCCTGCCTCTGCTTGGCGCTTAGCGCCAAATGTTCCAGGGCGTCTGCATCCAGATCGCCACCACGACCAGCCAGACGCCGGTCAGCGGGATGAAGATTTTCCAACCCAAACGCATGATCTGGTCATAGCGGTAGCGCGGGAACGAAGCCCGGAACCACACAAACAACGAGACCACGAAGAACGTCTTGAGACCCAGCCAGATCCAACCCGGAATCCAGGTCAGCGGCACGATATCGATCGGGGAAGCCCAGCCGCCCAGGAACATGATCGATGCCATGCACGACAGCAGGATCATGTTGGCGTATTCGCCCAGGAAGAACAGCGCGAAGGCCATGCCCGAGTACTCGACCATGTGGCCGGCCACGATTTCGGATTCGCCTTCCACGACGTCAAACGGGTGACGGTTGGTTTCGGCGACGGCCGAGATCACGTAGATCACGAACAGCGGCAACAGCGGCAGCCAGTTCCAGGACATGAACGTCAGGCCCTTTTCGGCAAACCAGCCGCGGTTCTGCACGTTGACGATCTCGGACATGTTCAGGCTGCCCGACACCAGCAGCACCGTCACCAGCACGAAGCCGATGGCCAGTTCATACGACAGCATCTGGGCCGAGGCGCGCAGCGCGCCCAGGAACGCGTACTTGGAGTTGGACGCCCAGCCGGCGACGATCACGCCGTACACGCCGATGGACGTGATGGCCATGATGTACAGCAGGCCGGCGTTGACGTTGGCCAGCACGACGTCGGGACCGAAGGGCACGACAGCCCAGGCCGCCAGCGCGGGCATCAGCGTGACCACGGGGGCCACGATGAACAGCACCTTGTTGGCCTGGCTGGGGACCACGACTTCCTTGGTCAGCAGCTTGAAGACGTCGGCAAACGGCTGCAGCAGCCCCTTGAAACCGACGCGGTTCGGACCCATGCGCACGTGCATGGCGCCGATCATCTTGCGTTCCCAGTACGTCAGGTAGGCCACGCACAGGATGATGGGCACCGCAATGATGACGATCTTGACGAGGGTCCAGAGGACCATCCAGACCGTCGGACCCAGCAATGCCTGACCGTGGCTTTCAAGAACATTGAGCCATTCCATCAGGCACGCTCCACGCTGATTTGACCAAATGCGCCACCCAGGGCAGCGGTAGTTTCGAAGGCGGCGGAAATGCGCACGGCGCGATCGGCCACGGCATCATCCTGCACGGTTTCCAGTTCGACGGCGCCCTGCCCGGCCGACACGCGCACCTTGACCCCGGCCGTCAGGCCCAGGCTGGTGAGGGTGCGGCCGTTCATGGCGGCGGCGGGCTTCTTCGAAGCCGGTGCGGCCTGCAGCGGTTCCGAGCGGCGCACCATGGCGTCGGTGCGGTAGATCGGCACATCGGCGACGCGCTCCAGGCCGGTGATGGCCTGGCCGAGGCCCAGCGGAGCCTTGACGTCGTTGGACAGGCGGCCTTCAACGCCGCTTGCCAGCACGGCATCGCGCACGGACTCGGAGGTCTCGTCGTCAAAGCCGGCCAGGTGCAGGACGTTGCCCAGCACGCGCAGGACCTTCCAGCCCGGACGGGTCTGGCCGAACGGCGTGACCGTGCCCTTGAAACTCTGGGCCAGGCCTTGGGCGTTGACGAACGTGCCCGAGGTTTCCGTGAACGGCGACACCGGCAGCATCACGTCGGCCCATTCGGCAGCGGCCGAACGGTAAGGCGTCAGCGCGACGGCGAACTGCGCGCCGCGCAGCGCGGCGATGGCTTGCTGGCCGTTGTCGGCGTCGAGCAGCGGTTCGGCGTGAAGGACGATGTAGGCCTTGAGCGGTTCGGCGAGCATGGCCGCGGCGGTCTTGCCGCCCTTGCCCGGAATGGCGCCGGCGAGGTAACCGCCGACCGTGTTGCCGCCCGAGGTCAGGAAGCCGAACTTGCCGCCGGACAGGTCAGCCACGGCGCGGCCGTTGGCGGCCAGCGTGGTGGCCTGCGCGCTGGCGACAGCCAGGTTGCCCATCAGGACGGCCGTATTGGCGCCCGAGGCAAGGCTGGCGGCGATGAGCTTGGCGTTTTCGCCCGGCGTGACCGAGGCGAATTCGGCCGGCACGGCCTGTTCCTTGGTCTGGGCCAGCGCGACGGCCACTTCGGCCAGCGCGCGCGCCAGTTCCGACGGGGCCACGGTGATGCGCGCGGTGACGGGCATCAGGGGATCGTCGGCGGCGCTGTCGACCATCAGGATCTGCGTGCCGCGCTTGGCGGCCTGGCGCAGGCGCTGGGCCATCAGCGGATGATCCTTGCGCAGGAACGAGCCGACGACCAGGACGCGGTCCAGGTTGTCGAGTTCGGCGATGGGCATGCCCAGCCACGGCGCGCCGGTAAGCGCGGCGTCGAAGGCCGGGTCGGTCTGGCGCAGACGGAAGTCGATGTTCTCGGAACCCAGCGAGCGGACCAGGCGGCCCAGCAGCGAGTATTCCTCGGTGGTGGCGTATTCGGATGCCAGCGCGCCGATCTGGCCGGCGCCGAAGCTGTCACGCACGCGCGACAGGCCTTGGGCCACGGCCTGCAGGGCGTCGGCCCACGAGGCTTCCTGCCACTTGCCGTCGGCGCCCTTGATCATCGGAGCGGACAGACGGTCGTCGCTGTTCAGGCCTTCGTACGAGAAGCGATCGCGGTCGCTGATCCAGCATTCGTTGACGGCTTCGTCTTCGAACGGGACCACGCGCATCACGCGGTCGCCCTTGACCTGGACGACCAGGTTGGCGCCCAGGCTGTCGTGCGGGCTGACCGAACGGCGGCGAGCCAGTTCCCAGGTGCGGGCGCTGTAACGGAAGGGCTTGGAGGTCAGCGCGCCCACCGGACAGATGTCGATCATGTTGCCCGACAGTTCGGACTCGATCGAGCGGCCCACGAAGGTGGTGATTTCGGAGTGTTCGCCACGGCCCAGCATGCCCAGTTCCATGACGCCGGCGATTTCCTGGCCGAAGCGCACGCAGCGGGTGCAGTGGATGCAACGCGACATTTCCTCGGCGGAAACCAGCGGACCCAGGTCCTTGTGGAACACGACGCGTTTTTCTTCCTGGTAACGCGAGGAAGAACCGCCGTAGCCCACGGCCAGATCCTGCAGCTGGCATTCGCCGCCCTGATCGCAGATCGGGCAGTCGAGGGGGTGATTGATGAGCAAGAATTCCATCACCGACTTCTGAGCGGCGCGAGCCTTCTCCGAGCAGGTGTGGACGACCATGCCGTTGGTCACGGGCGTGGCGCAGGCGGGCAGCGCCTTGGGCGCTTTTTCCACTTCAACCAGGCACATCCGGCAGTTCGCCGCGATGGACAGTTTCTTGTGGTAGCAGAAATGCGGCACGTAAAGCCCGACTTTCTGGGCGGCATGCATGACCATGCTGCCTTCGGGCACTTCGACCTTGTTGCCGTCGACGGTTAGTTCAACCATTGCTGTTCCTGAGACCTACAGATATTGCGGGACCACACAAGACTTGTGCTCGATGTGGTGCGCGAATTCGTCGCGAAAATGCTTGAGGAAGCCACGGACGGGCATGGCGGCGGCGTCACCGAGGGCGCAGATGGTGCGGCCCATGATGTTGAGGGCCACGTTGTCCAGCAGCTCCAGATCTTCCGGACGGCCTTGACCGTTTTCGATGCGGTGCACCATGCGGTAGAGCCAGCCGGTGCCTTCGCGGCACGGCGTGCACTGGCCGCAGCTTTCCTCGAAATAGAAGTACGACAGACGCAGCAGCGACTTCACCATGCAGCGCGTCTCGTCCATGACGATCACAGCGCCCGAGCCGAGCATCGAGCCGGCCTTGGCGATGGAGTCATAGTCCATCGTGCATTCCATCATGATGTCGGCGGGCAGGACCGGGGCGCTCGAGCCGCCGGGGATGACCGCCTTCAGCTTCTTGCCGCCGCGCATGCCGCCCGCCAGCTCCAGCAGGGTCGAGAACGGGGTGCCCAGCGGGATCTCGTAGTTGCCGGGACGCTCGACGTCGCCGGTGATCGAGAACAGCTTGGTGCCGCCGTTGTTCGGCTTGCCGACTTCCAGGTAGGCCTGGCCGCCGTTGCGGATGATCCACGGCACCGCCGCGAACGTTTCCGTGTTGTTGATGGTGGTGGGCTTGCCGTACAGGCCGAAGCTGGCCGGGAACGGCGGCTTGAAGCGCGGCTGGCCCTTCTTGCCTTCCAGCGATTCCAGCAGCGCGGTTTCTTCGCCGCAGATGTAGGCGCCGTAACCGTGGAAAGCGTGAAGCTGGAAGCTGAAGTCGGAACCGAACAGGCGGTCGCCCAGGAAGCCGGCGGCACGCGCCTCTTCGAGGGCCTCTTCGAAGCGCTCGTAGACTTCGAAGATTTCGCCGTGGATGTAGTTGTAGCCGACGCTGATGCCCATGGCGTAGGCCGCGATCGCCATGCCTTCAATCACGATGTGCGGATTGAAGCGCAGGATGTCGCGGTCCTTGAACGTGCCGGGCTCGCCTTCGTCGGAGTTGCAGACGAGGTACTTCTGGCCCGGGAAGGCGCGCGGCATGAAGCTCCACTTCAGGCCGGTCGGGAAGCCCGCGCCGCCACGGCCGCGCAGACCCGACGCCTTGACTTCGGCGATCACGTCTTCCGGCTTCATGCCGGTGGTCAGGATCTTCTTCAGGGCTTCGTAGCCGCCGCGCTTGACGTAGTCGGCCAGGCGCCAGTTGGCGCCGTCGACGTCCGCCATGATCTGCGGTTGCAGGTGGCGACCGTGCAGGGCCATCGAGTTGGACAGGTCGTTCAGGGGATCGGGATCGAGCCCCTGCGCGAACTGCTTGTACAGGTCAGGCGCATTCATGCCGACTCTCCTTGCTGCTTGAGGGCCGCGACCAGCGCGTCCAGCTTCTCGTCGGTCATGCGCACGCACATATGCTTGTTGTTCACGATCAGCACGGGGGAGTCGCCGCAGGCGCCCATGCACTCGCCTTCGACCAGCGTGAACTGGCCGTCTTCGGTGGTCTGGCGATAGTCGACGCCCAACTTGCGCTTGAGGTATTCGCCGGCACGGTCGCCGTCGCGCAAGGCACAGGGCAGGTTCGTGCAGACGGCGATCTTGTTCTTGCCGACGGGTTTGACGTCGAACATGTTGTAGAACGTGGCGACTTCCTGGACCGCGATGGGCGGAACGCCAATGTACTTGGCCACGTCTTCGATGACTTCGGTAGCCAACCAGCCCTTCTCTTCTTGCGCGATGGCAAGCGAGGCCATGATGGCGGACTGCCGCTGGTCGGCCGGGAACTTGGCCAGTTCACGGTCGATTTTCTGGTAGGCCTGTTCGGAAAGCAGCATAGTTTGAATCCGGGTTATGCGGGCGTGCTCGTGACTGTCTGGGCGGATCAGCGATCGATCTCGCCGAAAACGATGTCCTGCGTGCCAATGATGGTGACGGCGTCGGCGATCATGTGGCCGCGCGACATTTCATCCAGCGCTTGCAGGTGGACAAAGCCGGGGGCCCGAATCTTCAGGCGGTAAGGCTTGTTGGCGCCGTCGGACACCAGATAGATGCCGAATTCGCCCTTCGGATGCTCGACCGAGGCAAACGCTTCGCCCGGGGGCACGTGGAAACCTTCAGTGAAGAGCTTGAAGTGATGGATCAGCTCTTCCATGTTGGTCTTCATGGCGGTACGCGACGGCGGGGCGATCTTGTGATTCTCGATCATGACCGGGCCGGGATTGTTGCGCAGCCATTCCACGCACTGGCGGATGATGCGATTGCTTTGGCGCATCTCGGCGATGCGGACCAGATAGCGGTCGTAGCAGTCGCCGTTGACACCCACGGGGATGTCGAAATCAAGCAGGTCGTAGACTTCGTAGGGCTGCATCTTGCGCAGATCCCAGGCGACGCCCGAGCCACGCAGCATCGGGCCGGTGAAGCCCAGCGCCTTGGCGCGATCGGGATCGACCACGCCGATGCCCACCAGACGCTGCTTCCAGATGCGGTTGTCGGTGAGCAGCGTTTCGTACTCGTCGACGCAGGCCGGGAAGCGGTTGGTGAAGTCTTCGATGAAGTCCAGCAGCGAGCCCGAACGTGCGTCGTTCATGACGCGCATTTCCTTGTCGCCACGGAACTTGCTGGAGTCGCCGTACTGCGGCATGGAATCCGGCAGGTCGCGGTAGACGCCGCCCGGACGGTAGTAGGCCGCGTGCATGCGCGCGCCCGAGACCGCTTCGTAGCAGTCCATCAGGTCTTCGCGTTCACGGAAGGCGTACAGGAACACCGCCATGGCGCCCACGTCGAGGGCGTGCGAGCCCAGCGACATCAGGTGATTCAGCAGACGCGTGATTTCATCGAACATCACGCGGATGTACTGCGCGCGCAGCGGGGCTTCGACGCCCAGCAGCTTTTCGATGGCCATGACGTAGGCGTGCTCGTTGCACATCATGGACACGTAGTCCAGGCGGTCCATGTAGGGCAGCGCCTGGATGTAGGTCTTGTGCTCGGCCAGCTTTTCGGTGGCACGGTGCAGCAGGCCGATGTGCGGATCGGCGCGCTGGATGACTTCGCCGTCAAGCTCGAGCACCAGGCGCAGCACACCGTGCGCGGCCGGGTGTTGAGGACCGAAGTTCAGGGTGTAGTTCTTGATGTCTGCCATGATTCAACGCCCCATGCCGTAGGTGTCTTCGCGCACCACGCGCGGGGTGATCTCGCGCGGATCGATCGTGACCGGCTGGTAAATGACGCGCCGTTGCTCGGGGTCGTAGCGCATTTCGACGGTGCCCGACAGCGGGAAGTCCTTGCGGAACGGATGGCCGATGAAACCGTAGTCGGTGAGGATGCGGCGCAGGTCCGGATGGCCTTCGAAGACGATGCCGTACAGGTCGAAGGCTTCGCGTTCGAACCAGCCGACCGTGGGCCAGCATTCCATCAGCGATGCAACCATCGGGAACTCGTCGTCGGGCGCCCACGTGCGCACGCGCAGCCGCCAGTTGTTCTCGAGGGAGAGCAGGTGCGCCACCACGGCATAACGCGCGCGGTGGATGCGGACGTTGGTTTCCTCGGGCAGCTGGCGCGTGCCGTTGCCCCAGGTCAGGTAGTCGACGCCGCAGAGGTCGATACAGGTTTCAAAGCGCAGGCCGGCTTCGGTGCGCAGCTTGTTGCAGACGGAGAACCACTGCTCCGCGGGCACTTCGAGCGTCAGCTCGCCCAGCGCCTCGGTCAGCGCGATGTCCGCGCCGAGGGTGGTCTGCAAATTGTTTTTCAGGGATTCGAGCCTGGTCATCATCTTGTACGCTTAGGTGAACCGATACGCTGGTTTCGCAGGTCCGAGGCGGCTGAGGCCTGCCGTCGGACCGGACGAAGCATCAGCGCGCAATCGTGTTGGTCAGACGGATCTTGTTCTGCATTTGCAGCAAGCCGTAGACCAGCGCCTCGGCCGTGGGCGGGCAGCCCGGCACGTAGACGTCTACCGGTACGATGCGATCACAGCCACGCACCACCGAATACGAGTAGTGGTAGTAGCCGCCGCCATTGGCACAGGAGCCCATGGAAACCACCCAGCGCGGCTCGGGCATCTGGTCGTAGACCTTGCGCAGCGCGGGCGCCATCTTGTTGCACAGCGTGCCGGCAACGATCATAAGATCGGACTGGCGCGGACTGGGCCGGAAGATGATGCCGAATTGGTCCAGGTCATAGCGGGCTGCGCCCGCGTGCATCATCTCAACCGCGCAACAGGCCAGACCGAAGGTCATGGGCCACATCGAACCGGTCTTCGCCCAGTTCAGGAACTTGTCGGCGCTGGTGGTGATGAACCCTTGCTTGAGAATGCCGTCTATAGCCATATTCGTCTCTGATAGCGTGCTGTGAAATGAACCCGAAGGTCACTCCCAATCCAGCGCGCCCTTTTTCCATTCGTAGATGAAGCCGACGGTCAACACGGCGAGGAAAACCATGACCGTCCAGAAACCGACGAGTCCGACGGTGCCCTGGGCGATGGCCCATGGGAACAGGAACGCGATTTCCAGGTCGAAAAGAATGAACAGGATCGCCACGAGGTAGTAGCGCACGTCAAACTTCATGCGTGCATCTTCAAACGCTTCGAAGCCGCACTCGTAAGGCGAGAGCTTCTCAGCGTAAGGACGCCGCGGGCCAAGGAGGGAGCCGGCCGTTAGAAGCGCGAACCCGATAAGGGTGGCCACTACGATAAACAGCAGGACGGGAAAATACTGTTGCAGGTTCATTCAGGCGTCCGTCAAATGCGCAAACCTTAGGATTGTAGCATTCGCGCGGTTAGTTCCGGCTGAACTCTGTAGCTTGAATAGCGGGTGAAAGACTGCATTCCTCAAATGGAACAATCGCAGCTTTCGTCGGTGCATCACGAGCATGTGCGGCTCGAACGACACGAAGTCGTAGTATGCCTGAATTCAGTCAGCAGACGAAAAAAAACCACCCCCGAAAGGGTGGCTTATACGAACGGGCCGAGGCCCGTTCGCTTTTGCTTTAAATCCACACAGGGCTTGCGCCCTGCATTGGATTAGAAGCGGTGACGGACACCGACGCCGACAGCGGTCGACTTCAGGTCGTTCAGGAAGGCGTAGTTCGTGGCGTACGAACCGTAAGCGTACAGGTTGGTGCGCTTGGACAGGTCGTAGGTGTAGCCCAGCGAGTAGATGTTCATGTTGGAATCATCACCCGTCAGGTTCGAGTTCGACGGATCAACGCGCTGCCACGAACCGAACAGGTTCGAAGCGCCGCCGATCGGGGCCGACAGACCGACCAGGTACGAGTTGGCCTTGAAGCCGTCAGCAAACAGGTTGCTGCCGAAGTTCACGGAACCCGTGCCACCACCGATGGTGCTGGTGGCGGTGCCTTGGCCGGCGAACCAGCCGTCGGTCGTGCGAGCGTAGGCCAGAGCCAGCTTCACGACTTCGAAGTCGTACGAACCGCCGATGGCGTACATACGCGGGGTGGCGTCGGTCGATTCGGTCGGCAGACGGTTCGAGGCATTCAGCTGGTCGTACGACAGAGCGACGTTCAGCGGGCCGTTGACGTAGCGCAGACCGGTCGTGATGGCGCGGGTGTTGTCGGCGGTCTTGAAGCCGGTTTCAGCACCCTTGGTGTCATCAGCGCTGAACGAGTAGCCAACGCCGAACTGGAAGCCGCTGAACGACGGGGTCTGATACATGACCATGTTGTCGTAGCGTTGCGTGTTGGCAGCGCTCATGCCGACGCCGATGTTGGCTTGACCGAAGCCAGCGCCGAACGGATCGATCGAGCCGAAGTACTTCGACGCGATGTTGGTTTGGCGACCGAAGTCCAGTTGACCCCAGCTGTCGCTGGCCAGACCGACGGTGGCTTGACGGCCGAACAGACGACCACCTTGAGCGGAGTTGCCGTTACCCGAGTTGAAGCCCGATTCCAGTTGGAAAACAGCGCGCAGGCCGTCACCCAGATCTTCCGAACCACGCAGACCCCAGCGCGAACCGTTCTGGACGCCGTTGATCATGCCAAAACGGCTGCCGTTTTGGGCATCAGAACCGCCGCTGATCTTGTTGTAGCCGAGGCCCGTGTCGATGATACCGTACAGGGTGACAGACGTTTCTGCCTGGGCGACACCGGCGAAACCGGCGAGCAGGGCGGCAGCGAGCAGAGTCTTTTTCATTTAAGAAATCTCCGTTGATTTGAGTGACAAGAGCAGCAATCCAGCAAACCAGCCTGCCGCCCCCCTAACTCCGCGAAGGGAAGTTGACGCTATTGCATCAAAAATCGGGGGGACTGGCTATGGTCGGCATCAGAAAAGTGCAGGTTTGCGACAGGCTTGTTGGGAAGTTGCAACATCCCGCTGATGCTTGCCGCGTATCGCTAGGGCTTACCCTTACCGAACTGCCCGAGCGCGCAACCATGCGACTTTCGGCCCTGCCCCCAATTTTCTGGGCAATTCCAAAACCCATTCGTCACGCTACTTTCTTCGCGGCTCCGGCTGCCATGCGGCGCTAAACCGGAGCGGCCGGGATGATGCCGGCACTGAAGATCATCGTAATCACGTGCGGCGTTAATAACATTGTTATTAATAAAAATCGTCGATATGATCGGTGACATCGAATCGCCGCCAAGCGCCATGTCCACGCCCTCCCCCCGTGCCGACCGTAACGAACGTCTGAGCGCCCTGCGCAGGCAGATCATCCTGGACGCCGCGCAGCGCGTGTTCGAGCGGGATGGGCTGGAAAAGACGACGATCCGGGCCATCGCGAAGGAAGCCGGTTGCACGACCGGCGCCATCTATCCCTGGTTCGCGGGCAAGGAAGCGCTGTACGGGGAACTGCTGGATGGATCGTTGCAGCGGCTGCACGCGCATCTGGCGCAGGCGGGCGAGGCCGAGGCGCCGCAGTCGGCCGCGCGCGGCGTGATACGGGCGTTCTTTGCGTACTACGCGCAGCGGCGCACGGATTTTTCGCTGGGGATGTATCTGTTCCAGGGACTTGGCCCACGCGGGCTGGGCCGGGACATGGACGAACAGCTCAATAGCCGGTTGCGGCAATGCATCGATCTGATCGGACAGGCGCTGTCACGCACGAAGGGCTGGCGCGACGAGTCCGTTCAGGTCGAGCAGATGAACGTGTTCACTTATCTGATGGGACTGTTGCTGCTGGTGCATACCCGCCGCCTCAAGTCCCTGGGCCAGCAGGCCGACGCGCTGCTGGACAACTATTGCCACGCTCTGGAACAACGATGACCGCAACCGCCCTCGCCGCCAATGCGCGCCCGCCGCTGATCAGCCTTGCCGACTTTCACGTGCTGCTGGCCGACCAGCACCCGTTCTCGATGCTGCTGGGGATCGATGTCCTGCACATCGGCCACGGCACGGCGCACGCCGTGCTGCCGGCCCGGGACACGCACCAGCGGCTGGGGGGCATCGTTGCCGGACCGATGCTGATGGGACTGGCCGACCTGGCCATGTATGCAGCGGTCGTGGGCGCGACCGGGCAGGCTCATGCGGTCACGGCCAGCCTGACCATCAATTTTTTGCGCAAGAGCCCCGCGGGCGCCATCCATGCCCACGCCCGCCTGCTCAAGGTGGGCCGGCTTTCCGCGGGAGAAGTCGTGCTGACGGGCGAAGGCTCGGACGAGCCGGTGGCCCATATCGTGAGCACGTGGTCGGTGCCCAAGCCATGAGTCCGCGCGTCAGCATCGTCGGCATGGGCAGGATCGGCACGCGGGCGGCGCAGCGGCTGCTGGCCGCCGATCCCGACATTGCATTGACGCTTTACGACATCGAGGCGGACCGCTGCGAGGATTTCCGCGGCAACGCGACGCTGGCGACCTCGGCGCGCGAAGCGCTGGCCGAGTCCGACACCATCGTGCTGGCCCTGCCCCGGGAACGCGAGATCGATCGCACCCTGGAACGCTTCAGCGACGGACAGGTCACGGCGCCCATTGCCGGCAAGCTGATCATCGACCTGGACCCGCCGCCCGCCGACCGGATGCGGCAGCTTGACCGGGCCATCGCGTGCGCGGGCGGGCGCTACGCCTGCGCGCCGCTGCAGGCGGGCGCCGTTGCCGGTGTCGAGGCGCGCCTACTGGACGCGCTGAACCGTCCTGCCTGAGACGTGCAGCCGCTCGACGGCCGCCACGCACAGGACCAGCCATCCGAGGCTGACCGCGAACCCGGCGGCGACGTCGCTGGCGAAATGCACCTGCAAGAGGATGCGGCTCAGGCCGATGGCCATGATGAGCGCGGCCATGAATGCCACGCAGGGCAGGCGCCAGCCGGGCGGCGCAAAGCGCCACATCAGGTAGCAGGCCGTGCCGTACACAGCCATCGCCGCGGACGAGTGGCCGCTGGGAAAGCTCCAGCCGGTTGCCATGGCGTAGCCGTGGTCGTGGTCGGGGCGCACGCGTTCAAACGTATGCTTGAACAGCCAGTTGAGCGCGCCGTTCAAGCCGGTCGCGATGGCGCAGAAGAGCGCGAGCTGCCATGAACCGCGCCACAGCAGCGCTAGCGTCATCAGCACGGCGACGACCGTGAGCAGGTTGCGGTCGCCCAGGTAGGTGATCCAGGACAGCAGCCAGAGCATCGAGGTCGACATGGACATGCTGAGCGCGTTGGCGAGCGCGCTGTCGAACGCCACGACGGCCCCGCGCCGCTCGACGGCCAGCGCCAGCGCCAGGAACACCGCAAAAGACACGCCCGCCGTCGCGGCGAACAGTGCCGCGCGGCCGTTGCCGGACAGCCGGCCGTGGCAGCGCATGAACAGCAACGCCACGCCGCCGGCCACAACCGGCAGCGCGACAAACAAAGAGAGGGCATGGGCCGCGGCCCATGCCGCGTAGACATCGGTCATGAAAGCGCCATCAAAAAGGAACGTGCGCGGCGCCGCCGCGCACGGTTACAGCGAAACCAGGGTTTTGTCGACGGGCGCAAATGCATGCGCGCCTGCTGCATAGTCCCACCGCTCGACGTGGCAGACCGACTGGCCGTCCTCTTGCGAGCGGGTGATCACGCCAAGCGAATTGGGCACGGTGCCCCGCACGCGGTGCGAACACGTGGTTCCCGCCTGGACGATCCAGCCGGCCGGGCCAGTCGGTGCGGTCAGCGGCAGCACGTAGGGCAAGTGTATGTGACCGCCCAGCACCAGATCGACGCCCGCCTGCGCCCAGGCCGCAAGCGCACGCTCGCGGCCGATCAGCAGATTGGACAGGTCCGATTCAACCTTGGCGCGCACGGGGTGATGGGCGACGACGATCCGCAACTGGCCCGGCCGGGCCTGCCGCAACCGCTGGCCGACACGGGCGATCTGGGCGTCGGAGATCTCGCCGTCCTTATGGCGTTTTGGCCGGGTGGTGTTCACCCCGATGGCGAGCACGCCGTCGTTCTCGAATACGGGTTCGAGGATCGGCCCCAGCGCGCGCTTGTAGTTGCCGTAGGGATTGAGGGCGCGTGCGAATACGTTGTACAGCGGGATATCGTGATTGCCCGGCACCGCCAGCACGGGCAGCGCGAGGCGTTCGATGAACCGGCGGGCGGCGGCGAACTGGCTGCGGCGCGCGCGCTGGGTGATGTCGCCGCTGAGCACCACCAGATCGGGCGACAACTGGCGCGCCAGGTCGAGCACGGCTTCGACGACCGCCTTGCGCTCTGTGCCGAAATGGGTGTCCGACAGATGCAGGATCCGCGTCATGAGCGGTCCAGGAGCTCGGGGTCCGCCGGCACCACCAGGGGCAGGCGATCGCTTGCCACCTTGAATTCGAGCGGCGTGTCCATCCAGAAGATTTCGCCGTCCATCGCCACCTTGACCCGTCGGCGCCCGCGCACGCCCACCGTGAGCTTGTCGAAGGCGAAGCTGATCACGTTCTCGGCGTCGCCCATCCGGCTGAGCAGGCCGCGCACCAGCAGGCCATAGAGGGCCAGCGTGCCCACGGGCCGCGCCGCCATGGCGATGAGCCGGTTGCGGTCGAGTTCGTCGTTTTCGATGCCGATGTGCTCCAACTGCAGTTTGTTGTTGCCCACGACCAGCGTCGGTGACCGCAGGCTGCGCGACTTGCCCTCGAATTCGAGTTCCAGGCCAAGCTGGCGCGGTTGGCGCCAGAGGGTGACCAGGCCCGACCACAATGCGACCCAGCGCCTGCGACCGTAGCGCTGCTTGTAGGCTTCGCGGTCTTCGAGCAGTTGCGGATACAGGCCGAGGCTGGCGTTGACGAGGAACAGGCGGCCGTTCAGCAGGCCGACCTGCACCGGGCGGATGTTGCCTTGCAGGAAACCGCGCAGCGCCACGTCGGTTTCTTGCGAGATGCCGTAGGTGCGGCCGAAGTAGTTGAAGGTGCCCTGCGGCAGGATGCCGAAAGGCACGCCTTGTCCCAGCACCGTGCCCGCAACGGCATTGAGCGTGCCGTCGCCGCCCGCGGCGATGACGACGCCCTGCTCGTCCTGGGCGCGCTTGACGGCCTTGCGGGCCACATCCGTCAGCCGCGACGGGTCGTCGACGGGCATGAGTTCGTAGCGCCGCCCGGCCTCGTCGAGGATAGTCCGGATGGTGTCCTGCAGGACCTGCGCGTCGCCGCGCCCCGATCCTTTATTGAGGACGATGAATAAGGGTTCTGTTCCCGTGAGGGGTCGAGCCGCTGTTGCCGGGCTCTGCTCGGATGGCGTCATGCGACAAACATACCCTATGCGGGCAAACCGCCGCAAGACGCCGCGTGGCGCACGCCCGCTCTGTAAGAAAGCGTGCGCCGTCCGGTCAACGCCCGACGGCGTACGCCTGCATCAGGCGCGGCGTGGCGGCCGCATGCAGCAGTCCGTCCGGATCGCGCGAGGCCGCGGTCAGCCGGCCGACCGACCATTCGGGCAGTTCTTCTATCTGGTGGCCGCGCTGGCGCAGCGCCGCGATGACCTCGGGACCGAAACTGGCTTCCAGCGCCAGGTGGCCCGGCTTGCGGTCGCGCGGGTAGAAGGACGTCGGGAAGTGCATGGTGTGCGACATGGGCAGGTCGATCGCTTCCTGCAGGTTCAGGCCATGGTGCACATGACGCAGGAAGAACAGCAGTTGCCATTGTTCCTGCTGATCTCCGCCCGGCGTGCCGAAGGCCAGGTAGGGCTTGCCGTCGCGCAGCGCGAGCGAGGGGGTCAGCGTGGTGCGCGGACGCTTGCCCGGCGCCAGCGTGCCGGGCAGGCCTTCTTCCAGCCAGAACATCTGGGCGCGGGTGTTCAGGCCGAAACCCAGTTCGGGGATGACCGGCGACGACTGGAACCAGCCGCCCGACGGCGTGGCCGAGATCATGTTGCCCCAGCGGTCGATTACATCCACGTGCGTGGTGTCGCCGCGCTTGGCCGACGCGCGCATGTCGGCAAGCGTGGGTTCGTTCGTGGCGCTGCCGGGCGCGGTGACGGGCGACAGGCGCTCAAGGGTGTCCATGACACGCGCGACCTGCGCCTCGAAGCCGGGCACCCGTCCGGGCAGCAGGTCGTGCGACGCGCTCTCCCCGATCAGCTGGCGGCGTTCGGCGTTGTACGCGTCGGATAGCAGATGGGCCAGCGGCACGTCGATGAAGGCCGGGTCGCCGTAATAGGCTTCGCGGTCGGCAAAGGCGAGCTTCATGGCCTCGGTGACCCGGTGGACGAACTCGGCGCTGGTGGGGCTGACGCCCGCCAGGTCCATGTCCTTCAGGATGGCGAGGGTCTGCAGAAAGACCGGGCCCTGGCTCCAGGCGCCGGCCTTGGCGACCGTGTAGCCGTGGTAGTCGTAGGTTAGCGGTTCGTCGTAGCTGGCGGACCAGCCGGCCAGGTCGTCCGCCGTGATGACGCCGCGATGGGTGGTGCCGCTTTCGTCCATGACGTCGGTG
This sequence comes from Achromobacter spanius, assembly GCF_002966795.1. Taxonomy (GTDB): domain Bacteria; phylum Pseudomonadota; class Gammaproteobacteria; order Burkholderiales; family Burkholderiaceae_B; genus Achromobacter; species Achromobacter spanius_D. Next base: position 1,329,480 of record NZ_CP023270.1, on the reverse strand, counting down.
TTGCGGGCGAAGCGGTCGATCTCTTCGGCGATGAAGCCGCGGTAGAACGCGTCGCGCGCGGCCTCGATCTGGCGCTCGCGGTCGGCGCCTGCGCCTTCGGCGGCTTGCAGCACGCGGGTCCAGGTGCGGGCCAGCGCCGGATTGCGGAACAGCTTGCGGGCCTGCGGCACTTGCCCGCCCGGCACGTAGACCTGGGCGGTCGTCGGCCAGTGCGTCTCGAAGAAGTCCTTCAGGCCGGCGATGGTGTTGGAGATGCGGGGCATCAGGGCATGGCCGTGCTCCGCGTAATAGATGGCGGGTTCGAGCACGTCGCGCACGCGCATCGTGCCGTGATCGCGCAGCAGCAGCATCCAGGCGTCGAACGCGCCGGGGATCACGGTGGCGAGCAGCCCGTTGCCGGGAATGAGCTTCAGGCCTTCGGCGCGGTAGCGTTCCAGCGTGGCGGCGGCGGGCGTCGTGCCCTGCCCGCACAGGACCTCTACCTTGCCGGTGCGGGCCGAATAGAACACGGCGGGCACTTCGCCGGCCGGGCCGACCAGATGGGGCTCGACCACCTGCAGCACGAACGCCGAAGCGACGCAGGCATCGAACGCATTGCCGCCGCGCTCCAGCAGCGACATGCCGGCCGAACTGGCCAGCCAATGGGTGGACGTCACGACACCGAAGGTGCCGAGGATTTCCGGGCGAGTCGTAAACATGGTGGATCCTGGTGTTGGGGCGGTGTCAGCGCCGCCCGTGAAGAGGCCCGCGTATGCGGGCCCCGAGGCACTACTTTTTCTGTACACCCTTTAGACGGATCAATCCGTCGGGGTACGGGACGAAGCCTTCCACCTTGCTCTGCACGCCGAACGTCCACGGCAGGTAGAACAGGTAGATGATCGGACGCTGGTCCTGCATCGCGGCGAGCACCTGGTCGTACATGGCGCGGCGCTTGGTGGTGTCGGCTTCGGCGCGGGCGTCGTTGAGCAGTTTGTCCACGGCGGGATCGCAGAACTTGCCGTCGTTCAGGTTGCCCTTGCAGCTCAGGTACTGGTGGATGTTGCCGCTGGGATCGACCCGGCCCGACCAGCCGCTTTGGCCGATCTGGAAGTCGCCGCGCGCCAGCGAGGATTGCAGCGAGGCGAACTCGACCGGGCGCAGGGAGATGTCAAAGCCCGCTTCGGCGCCCATGGCCTGCACCAGTTCGAAGACCTGTTGCATCGTGGTGTTGTTGCCGAAGGTGATTTCGACCTTCACGCGGTCGTAGCCGGCTTCCTTCAGCAGCGCCTGCGCCTTCTTGGGATCGCGGCCGGGGCGGTCGAAGGATTTGTTGTACGCAAAGCTGGCCGGCGGGAACGGCTGGTGGGCGGGCTGGAACATGCCTTCGCCGATCACCTGGTTCAGGACGTCGCGGTCGATGGCCAGATCCAGCGCCTGGCGGACGCGCTTGTCCTTGGCGAGCGGATGGTCGGCGCGCGCGCCGTTGGCCAGGTTGACGGAAATGGACTGGAAGCCCAGGCCGGTGACCGGCGCCAGGCGCAGGCTGGCGTCGTCCTTGACGGCCTTGGCGTCGCTGGGCGCCACGCGCTCGATGATGTCCAGGTCGCCGGCGCGCAGGTTGTTCAGGCGCACGGTGTTGTCCGGAATCGGCGTGTAGACGAGGCGATCGAAGTGATAGTTGGCCGCGTCCCAGTACTTGGGGAATTTCTCGAGCACGATGCGGTCGTTCTGCACGCGCTCCTTGAATTGGTACGGGCCCGAGCACACGGGCTTGCCGCCGGGGTCCTTGTCGAAGCTGGCGGGCGAAATCATCATGCCGGCGCGGTCGGACAGCTGCGACAGCAGCGAGGCGTCCGGCTCCGACAGGTTCAGCACCACGGTCTGGGCGTCGGGCGCGTCCACGCTGGCAACGGTGGCCAGCTCGCTCTTGCGGTTGCTGTCAGGCAGCGTGCGGGCGCGGTCGAGGTTGGCCTTGACGGCGGCGGCGTTGATGGGGGTTCCGTCATGGAACACCGCATCCGTGCGCAGCTTGAAGGTCAGCGTCTTGTTGTCCGGGCCGACGGTCCAGGATTGCGCGAGCTGCGGCACGATCTTCAGGTCGGGCGTGATGTCGACCAGCCTGTCGCACAGCGAGGCGAACACGATGCGGCCGACAAAGGTGCGGGCGCGCGCCGGGTCCAGCACGTCCGGGTCGTCCTGCAGCCCGATACGCAGAGTGGACTGGGCCTGCGCCAATCCGGTGGCCAGCATTCCCGCCATGGCCATGGCGAGGCAAAGTTTACGCATGAAAGATCTCCGTCGATTCCGGAAGATCTGTCGTCTCGTGCGCGGTCGCACCGCCTGGCAGGGAGCAACAGACCCCGGGTCGTGCCGCATCGCCGGGCCCATCCCCCTCGCGCGCACGTTGTTTGTTGTTGGATTCTGCGCCAGGCGCGCGGCGATTGTATAGACCGGCGGGTGGCGCGCCGCCCACTATACGCCCGTGGCGGCCGCCTTGCGGACGAATGGCTCAGGGCAGACGGCAAGGGGCCGAGAAATCGGCCGACGCGGCGACCGTGTCGCGCAGCATGGCGACCAGCGGCCGGGCGTCGTCGCGCCGATACTGGAACGCGTAGGGCAAGGCGGCCAGTTCGGGCTCGCCGTGCAGGACGCGCAGGCTGCCTTCGGCCTGGAGCTTTTCGGCCCAATGGCTGGGCAGCAGCCCCACGCCCGTGCCCTCGATCAGCAGCCCGACGATGGCGCCCCAGTTGTTGCAGCACAGGCGCTCGCCCGCGGCTTCGCGGCCGCCCAGCCAGTCGTCGATGATGCGCGTGGTGCCCGCGCCTTCGGGCAGGGTCACCAGCGGCAGCCGCGCCAGCAAGGCCATCGTCATGCCGGTCTCGGAAGGTTGCAGCACCGAGGGCGCGGCGACCCAGGAGAATTGCGCCTCGCCGATGGGCGAGGACGCGATGCCGGCGCGGGAAGACCGGCCGGCGATCACCGCAAAGTCCAGTTCGCCGTCCGCGACGCGCTGCTCCAGCACCTGGCCGATGTCCACGTACGGCTCCAGCACCAGCTCCGGGTAGGCGGCGCGCACGGCGCGGATCAGCCCCGGCAGCCAGGTCAGCGCGGTCAGCTCGCCCACGCCGAAGCGGCAGCGGCCGCGCAGGCCGGGCGTTTCAGTCATGGAGGCGCGGACCTGGTCAGCCGCGGCGAGCAGGCTGCGCGCCTGCGGCACGAGGCGCTGTCCCGCGTCGGTCAGCACGGCCTTGTGGCCGCTGCGGTCAAAAAGCGTCTGGCCCAGCCCTTCTTCCAGCTCCGTGATGCGCTTGGACAGCGAGGACACCGACAGATGCAGCCGCTCGGCCGCCACGGCAAAACTGGCGCAGGTGGCGGCCCAGTAGAAGGCTTCGAGCTGCTTGAGCGTCATGGCCGCTCGCTGACGCGGTAGGCGCAGCGCCGCGCGCCGGCCAGGATGTGTTCTTCGCGGTCGACCTGCACGCCCTCGCCCAGCACCTTGCGGAACAGTTCCAGCTCGCTGCGGCAAAAGCCCATACAGGCCTTGGCGGCGAAACAGATGGGGCAATGGTTCTCGATGAAGATGAAATCCGCGCCGTCGTCACGCAGCTCCGCCATGTAGCCCTCGGCGCAGCGTACGTCGACCAGGCGCTCGAGCCGCGCTTTCAGGTCCGGCGCGTCCCGCATGGCCTGCTGATAGACATTGAGCATGGCGCCTTCGCGCACCTGCACCAGCTTGTCGACGCCGTCGTCGCCGAACGCCTGGCGCACGGCCGCGATCATCTGCACCGTCATCTCGGCGTGCGTGTCAGGGAAGCGCCCATGGCCGGCCGCGGTCAGGAACCAGATCTGGGTGGGCCGGCCGCGGCCCGCGCTGCGGCTCTCAGAGTCGACCAGCCCGTCGGCATGCAGGCGCGTCATCTGCTGGCGCACCGCCTCCGCCGTCACGTCCATGGCGCGCGCGATGACCGCGATGGATTGCGGCCCGCGCGTCTTCAGGGTCATGAGCACGCGATCCGCAGGCTGGTGCGGGATCGCGGCGGCCGGGTGGGACAGGCTGTCAGACATGAGAGGTATCGATGCTCTGGAAGAAGGTTCCTATGGTGCCATGGACGGCTTGCGGTGGTCAGCCGGCGCCGGGCTGGCTCGCCGCCACGGCGTCGGCGGACTGGGCCTGCCAGCCGCCCCCCAGCGCCTTGTACAGCGCGATGAGGCGCGTGTAGGACTCGGCTTCGGCGACGGCCACGGCGTCCTGGGCGCGCAAAAGCGTACGCTGCGCGTCCAGCACGGTCAAATACGGGGTACTGCCTTCGCGGTAGCGCAACCGGGCCAGTTCCGCGGCCCGTCCGCTGTGGGCGGCCGCCTGCGCCAGATTGCCCAGACGCTGCTGCGTCTGCCCGTATTCGGCCAGCGCCTCCTCCACCTCCTGCACCGCCCGCAGCACCGCCCGCTCGTAGCGCGCAGCTTCGCCCTCCAGGCGCGCCTCGGCCCCGCGCTTGCGCGCCAGCGCCGTGGGCAGGTGGAAGGCGGGCCAGCCGGCGTCGGCCGCCACGCTGAATCCGCGGCTGGCCGCCGAGCCGAAGTCCGCGCCGCGCAGCGCAACGAATCCCAGGAATCCGCCCAGGTCGATGCGCGGGTACAAATCGGCCGTGGCCACGCCCACGTCGGCATTGGCGGCGGCCAGGTTGCGTTCGGCGGCCAGCACGTCCGGACGCCGCGACAACAGGGCGCCCACATCGCCGATGGGCAGCCGCGCCGTCAGCGGCGCGAGCGGCGTGGCGGCATCCAGCGCGCCCAGTTCCACCGGACGCAGGGCCGCCAGCACCGCGATCCGGTACAGCGCCAGCCGGCGCGCGGTCTCCTGCACGGGGATGCTGGCCTGCACGGTCTCCAGTTCCGCCCGCGCGCTGGCCAGATCGCCTTCGTCGCCGCGGCCGGCCGACACCATGGCCTGGGTCACGCGCAGACTGTCCTCTTGGCTGGCGAGGTTCGCCCGCGCGACAGCCAGCCGCTGCTCGGCGCCGCGCAGCTCGAAATAGTTGCGCGCCACCTCGGCCGCCACCACGATGCGCGCCTGCGCCAGGTCGGCCGCCTGCGCTTCGCTGCGGGCGGCGGCGCCCTCGGCCGCGCGGCGCAGCCGGCCAAACAGATCCAGCTCCCAGGTCGCGTCAAAACCCGCGCGATAGCTTTCGGCCAGGTTGCGTTCGCCGGCGACGCCGGGGTTCGCCTGCGACAGGCTGCGCGCATAACCGCCGCCCAGCGTCACGGCAGGCAGCTTGTCCAATTCCTTCTCGTCCAGCACCGCGCGCGATTCGGCAAGGCGGGTCTGGGCGATGCGGATGTCCAGATTGCGGGCGAGCGCCATGCCGATCAGGCCATCGAGCTGCGGGTCCTGCAACTGCTTCCACCAATCGCGCTGGACCTGGTCGGTGGAGAACAGGGCCTGCTCCGGACTCGCCAGGACGACGGGCGCGGGGTTTGGCTGTTGGTAATCCGGCCCGACAGCGCAACCGGCCACGGCCAGGGCCGCCAGCAGCACGACGGCGCTGCGGCGCAGCCGGTGGGAGGGGTGTAGCGTATTCATGATCGATTCCTCAGTGCGAGGCCGCGGCGCGCGCGTCCTCGGCGTCGGCCTGCGCCAGTTCGCGGGCGCGCGGCGTGTCGTTGGCCGCCCGGTGATCGCGGGCAAACACGGTGTAGACGGTGGGCAGCACGAAAAGCGTGAACAGCGTGCCCACCAGCAGGCCCACCACGATGACCAACCCCAGGCTGTAGCGGCTATGCGCGCCGGCGCCGGTGGCGAACAGCAGCGGGATCAGCCCCATGACCATGGCGGCCGTGGTCATCAGGATGGGACGCAGGCGGATGCGCGCGGCCTGCTCCATGGCGGCCCGCCGGTCCAGGCCGTGACTGACCTGCATTTCGTTGGCAAACTCCACCATCAGGATCCCGTGCTTGCTGATCAGCCCGATCAGCGTCACCAGCCCGATCTGCGTGTAAATGTTGACGGTGGCCATGCCCAGCGCCAGCGGAATCAGCGCGCCGCAGATCGACATGGGCACGCTCACCAGGATGATGAACGGATCGCGCAGGCTTTCGTACTGCGCGGCCAGCACCAGGTAGATGACGATGATGGCGAAGATGAAGGTGATCATCAGCGCCGAGCCTTCCTGCGTGAACTGGCGCGCGTCGGACTGCCAGTCGTAGCTGAAGCCCGCGGGCAGCGACTGCGCCTCGCGCGTCAGGAACCGCACCGCATCGCCCATCGTGACGCCCGGCATGGGAATGGCCTGGAACGTGGCGGCGTTCAACTGATTGAACTGCGTGAGCTTGTTGGGCTCCACGCCCATCGACACCGACACCAGATTGGACAGCGGCACCTGCGCGCCCGAGGCGCTTTTCACGTGGTACTGCGCCAGCGCCTGCGGCGAGATGCGTTGCTCGCGCAGGCTTTGCGGAATGACGTCATACGATCGCCCATCCATGCCGAAGCGATTGACGTAGTTCTCGCCCACCAGCACCGCCAGCGTGTCGCCGATGGCTTTCATGGTGACGCCCAGGCTGTTCGCCTTACTACGGTCCACCTTCAGTTGCACAACCGGATTGTTGTAGTCCAGATCGCTGTCGACCACCATGAAGAGGCCGCTTTCGCGCGCGGCCTTCTTCAGGCTTTCCATGGCGTCATAAACCACGGCATAGTCGGACGCGCTCATCAGCACCATCTGCACGGGCAGCCCGCCGGTGGAGCCGGGCAAGGACGGCAGCTGGAACGCGAAGATGTTGCTGCCTTCCACGCCATTGGCCATCGCCTGCATGTCGGCCTGGATCTCGTCGGCCGAACGCTCGCGTTCCTGCCAGTCCACGAAGTTCACGCCGCCGATGCTGTTGGACACGTCGTCGGACCCGTTGATCAGCCAGCGCCCATTCTGCTCGGGCAGCGTCTTCATGACGTCGTCCCACTTCTTGCCGAACTTCTCGACGTAGTCGATGTTGGCCTGCTGCGGCGACTTGATGGCGGTGAGCACCGTGGACTGGTCCTCGACCGGCGCCAGTTCCTGCTGCGCGGCGTTGTACAGGAATGGCAGGCTGGCCAGCACGGCCACCGCCAGCACGCCTGTCACCCAACGGTGATGCAGCGACACGTCCAGCACGCGGCCATAGGCATCGCCAAGCCGGCCGAAGAAGTGCTCGGCCTTGCGCGCCATCCACCCATCGGCTACCCGGCCGTTCAAGAGAAACGAGCTCATCACCGGCGACAGCGTCAGCGCGATAACGCCCGACACCACCACCGCCCCCGCCAACGTGAACGCGAACTCCTTGAAGAGCGAGCCGGTCAGCCCGCCCATCAGCCCGATCGGCGCGTAGACCGCCGCCAGCGTGATGGTCATGGCGATCACCGGCCCCGCGACCTCACGCGCGCCGATCAGCGCCGCGCGCACGGGCGACTTGCCTTCCTCGATGTGGCGGTGCACGTTCTCGACCACGACGATGGCGTCGTCCACCACCAGCCCGATGGCCAGCACCATCGCCAGCAACGTCAAGAGGTTCACGCTGAAGCCGAACAGGGCCATGATGGCCGCGCCGCCCAGCATGGACAGCGGAATGGTCACCACCGGAATCAGCACCGCCCGCAGCGAGCCCAGGCACAGGAAGATCACCGCCACCACGATGACGATGGCCTCCAGCAGCGTCTGCGTCACGCCGTCAATGGAGGCGCTGATGAAGCGGGCCAGTTCGAACGGCACCTGCACGCTGGTGCCGGGCGGCAGATTCTGCTTGATGTTGGGCAGCAGTTCGTTCAGGCGCTTGACGATGACCAGCGGATTGCCGACCGGCGTGGCGTTCAGGCCGAAGTAGACGGCCGGTTCGCCATCCATCAGGCCGCTCGAATCCGTGGATGCCGCGCCCAGCTCCACCGTGGCGACGTCGCCCAGCCTGACGATGGCGCCGCCTTCCTGCTTGATGACGAGATCGCGGAATTCGGCCACGTTGACGAGGTCGGTGTTGACCTGGATGTTGGACACCACGTACAGGCCCTTGGCCTGGCCGGGCGCCGCCTGCACGTTGTTCTGGCGCAGCGCGTCGGCCAGCTCGCCGGCGGAAATACCGCGCGCCGCCATGCGATCCGGGTCCAGCCACACCCGCATCGCCAGCTTCTGCCCGCCGTACAGCTCGACGCTTGCCACGCCGTCGATGGACGAGAGCTGCGGCTGCACCACGCGCGACAGATAGTCGGTCAGCGCGGCCAGCGACAGGTTCGTGCTGGAAAAGCCCACATAGGCGACGGCCGTGGCCTCGCCCGCGGACTTGACCAGGACCGGATCGTAGACGTCCTGCGGCAGGCGGTACTTGACCTCGTTGACCTTGGCCATCACTTCGGTCATGGCCTTGTTGGAGTCGGCGTTCAGCTTCATCCGCACGGTGATCACGCTGCGGCCCTGCGTGGACGACGACGACAGGTAATCAATGCCTTCGACCGTGGCCACGGACTGCGCGATGGGCTGCGTTACGAAGCCCTGCATCAGGTCGGGCGAGGCGCCCGGATACTGCGTGGTGATGGTGATGGTCGTGCTTTCGGTCAGCGGGTACTGCCGGACGGGCAAGCCGCTCAGCGCCTTGATGCCCAGCAGCAGGATGAGCGTGCTGACCACCAGCGCCAGCACGGGACGGCGCACGAAAAGATCGGTGAACTTCATGGGAGCCTCCGTGCCTTATCGGGCTTGCGCCACGGCCTGCCCCGGCGCGGTCAGCGCCACGGTGTCGCCCGGCAGGATCTCGACGGCCGCGCCGTTGTGCAGCCGCAGCTGGCCCGACGTAACGACCCGGTCGCCGGCCTTGATCCCCTCGGTCACCACCACGCGGCCGCGCAGGCGTTCTCCGGTCTTCACATAGGCCTGACGGACGGTGGGCGCCGCGCCGGCCGTGCCGGATTCGGGCGCAGCCACGACATAGACCGAATCGCCATAGGCGCTGTAGCTCACGGCCGTCTCCGGCACGGTGATGACGTTCGGGCGGTCGGGCAGGCTGATCCTGCCCTGCGCGTACATGCCCGCGGACAGCGCGCCGTCCGGATTGGCCAGCAGCGCCTGCACGCGGACCGTGCGCGTGCCTGGGTCGACCTGCGGCTCCACGGTCGTGACCTTGCCCGGGAACGCACGGCCGGCGTGCGCATCCACCGTCACCGCCACGGGCTGGCCAACGCGCAGCGCGCCCAGCGCCTGCTCGGGCAGCGTGAGGTTCGCGTACACGGAGGACGCATCCGTCAGTGATACCAGCGGATCGCCAGCGCGGGCAAACTGGCCGAGGTTCACGCGGCGCACGCCCAGCACCCCGTCGAACGGCGCCTTGATGCGCTTCTGGTCGATCAGCGCCTGCACGCGCCGCACGTCGGCGGCGGCCTGCTCATGATCGGCCTGCGCCTGATCGAGCTGCTCGCGCGTGGCGGCCTGCAGCGGCACCAGGCGGCGCGTGCGGTCCAGCAAGGCCCGCGCGTTGCGTGCCTGCGCCTGCAGCCGCGCCAGCTCGCCCTGCTCGGGCGCGTCGTTCAATTGCACGAGCAACTGCCCGGCCTTCACGGACTCGCCCGGCGTGAACAGGATCTGCGCGACACGACCGTCAACCTCGGCGGGCACCAGCACCTGGCGCGTGGCCTCCAGCGAGCCGATGCCGGCGAGCACAACCGGGAAATCCGCCTGCACCGCGGCGGCCACCGCGACCTTGGCCGGCGGCATCGACCATCCGCCGCCGTGCGCGGCCCCATTGGATTTCCAGTACATCGCCCCGCCGGCCAACGCCGCCGCCACTGCCAGGGCGACAACCGCCCATGCTCCTGCCTTCGCCTTCATTTTTCGCTCACTTTTTATTTAAACAAGTATTTGCTTGGATAATCCTTGAATTGGGGCTTTCCGTCAAAGCGGCGAAAACAATGAGGGGGATAGCGACGGGCTATGGGCGAAAAAAAGCCACGCGGGCAGCGTGGCTAAAGGGGAAGGAAATCGGGGTATTAGGAACGGACCATGTGCAGGTAGTGGCGATGCCGCTCGTACTGATCCAGGATGTCGCCGATCACCGCATCGCGGCTCCAGCCCATGATGTCGTAGTCCTGCCCGCCCTCGCGGAGGTGGACTTCGGCGCGGAAGTACTTGCGCTCGTCTTCGTCGGCCGCTTCGTCGGGCGTGAGGCTTGGCCGCACGAAGGCCTGCGGCTGCACGGCGTAGGAGAAGTCCAGATGTTCGCCGTGCGAGACTTCCAGGATCACCCCGCCTTCGTTTTCGTCTTCGCGCACCTCTACGGCATAGCCCTGCTTGCGCAGTTCGTCGGCCACGTCTTCCAGGGCCGGCCGCACCACGTCCGTGATGAAGCGCAGCACATGGGCGCGGCGCGGCATCATGACCATGTTGCGCAGGCGCCGTTCCCACGACTGGCCGCCGCGCGCGGGCCGCGAGAGCGTCAGGGACTGGTAGCGGATGCCGCGTTTGGTCGCGTCGAGCTTTAGCGCCTTGAACAGCCCCCACAGCGACAGCAGCAGGATGATCGAGAATGGCAGTGCGCTGGCGATGGTGGCAGTTTGCAGCGCGGTCAAGCCGTCGGCCAGCAGCAGCGCAATGGCCACCGCGCCCATCGACAGCGACCAGAAGATCCGCTGCCACACCGGCGTGCGGTCCGCGCCGCCCGAGGCCAGCAGGTCCACGACCAGCGCCCCCGAGTCGGCTGAGGTGACAAAGAACACCGCCACCATCGCGATGGCAAAGATCGATATCACGCTGCTCCAGGGCAATAACTCCAGAAACGCGAAGAGCGCCAGGGAACTGTCCTTGTCCACCGCCTGCGCCAAGCCCTGATCGCCGCCCACCAGAATGTAGTAAATGGCCGTGTCGCCGAACACCGTCATCCAGAACAGCGTGAAGCCGGCCGGCACCAGCAGCACGCCGCAGACGAATTCGCGGATGGTGCGGCCGCGCGAGATGCGGGCGATGAACAGGCCGACGAACGGCGACCACGCGATCCACCAGCCCCAATAGAACAGCGTCCAGCCGCCCAGCCAGTCGGTCGGCTCATAGGCGTACAGGTTGAAGGTCTTGTTGACGATGTCGGACAGATAAGCGCCAGTGTTCTGCACGAACGTCTGAAACAGGAACACCGTGGGGCCGGCAATTAGCACGAACAGCAGCAGGATCACGGCCAGCACCATGTTGGCTTCCGACAGGATGCGGATGCCCTTGTCCAGCCCGCTGGCCACCGACATGGTCGCCAGGCCGCAGGTGATGACGATCAGGATGATCTGCGGTACGACGCCCACGGGAATGCCGAACAGGTGATTCAAGCCGCTGTTCATCTGCGCCACGCCCAGGCCCAGCGACGTCGCCACGCCCAGCACGGTGCCGATGATGGCGAAGATGTCGACCGCATGGCCGATCGGGCCGTGGATGCGGTTGCCGATCAGCGGATACAGCGCGGACCGCAGGGTCAGCGGCAGGCCGTGGCGGAAGCTGAAGAACGCGAGCGTCAGCGCCACCGCCGCGTAGATCGCCCAGGCGTGCAGGCCCCAATGGAAGAAGGTGATCTTCATGGACTCGCGCGCCGCCTCGACCGTGCCGCCCTCGCCCACGGGCGGCGACAAGAAGTGCATGACGGGCTCGGCCACGCCGAAGAACATCAGCCCGATCCCCATGCCAGCGGAGAACAGCATGGCGAACCAGGTGAAATTGCGGTAATCGGGCTCGCTGTGGTCCGGGCCCAGCTTGATGTCCCCATACCGGCTGATCGCCAGAAACGCGACCGAGATCAAGATGACGGCAACGACCAGGATGTAGAACCAGCTTGCGTTGCTGATGATCCATGCCTGCATCGCGCCGAAGACGTCCTGAGCGGCCTTGGGCGCAATGATGGCGAAGGCGACGAGCAGCACCGTGAAGAGGGCCGCTGAAAAAAAGACAGGCCGATGGATGGTCGTGCCGGGTCGGGATTCCGAAGTCATGGATGCACTCCTTGCGCCCGAGGGTCGCGGAACGTGGCGCTGGCCCCCTCAGCACGACCGGTGCGCCGCCGGTATTACTATCACGGGCGCACCCAAGCTGACAATCACCTGAGTCAGAAATCGGAATTTTTCAGACGGGCGCCGCGGCCCTATTCCGGCTTGGCATCGCCAAAGACGACGCGGCGAAAGAACCCGGCCAGCACGGCCTCGGTCATCTCGGGCGTGACGGCCTGAGGATCGAAGGCATAGCTGAACTGCATGCCGTCCGACAGGGCCAGCAGGCCCAGCGCAAGCTGCTCGGCCGGCAGCGGCAGCGGCGTGCCGACGTGGGCCGAGAACTGGCGGATGTATTCGGTGGTGGCGGCGCGCAGCTCGCGCAGACAGGCGATGAACCCCACGCGGAAGTCCGGATCGCGCGCGGCCTGCAGCTTGCCTTCCATCCAGAGCAGAAAACAGTCGTTCTCGCGATAGTGCGTGCTGTAGTAATCGAGCACGCGCGCTTCCATCTGCTGCCGGGTCTCGCCGGCTTCGAAGATGGCGCGCATGTCGGCCATGACGTTTTCATGGTCGCGCTTGAGCAATTGCAGGAAGAGTTCGGACTTGCTGCCGAAATTGCTATAGAACGCGCCGCGCGTGTAGCCCGCCTGTTCGGCGATGTCTTCGACGCTGGCCGCCACGAAACCCTTGGACAGAAAAATCGACTGGGCAGCGTCGAGCAGGCGCTGACGCGTCTGGTCACGGCTCTGCTCTCGGGTTAGGCGGACTTTTGACATGGCCGGAGTTTAGCATCGGCGCCGGTTTCAGATTCAACATTGAATCCAGATACACGACTGTATTAGAATCCAGTCCGTATCGAGTTCGACTCGCCCTTTTCTGCCCTTTTCCGCGCCGCGAGGTGTTTCGTGAATTGTCCTGGCCCGGCCGCGCGTTCCACCGCGCGCTCCGTCGCTGCCGATGCAGCGCCGCTTTTTCCCATTTCCCTGCCTTGCCGCCGGACACGCCTGATGGCGATGAGTGCCGTGCTTGCGCTGGCTGCCGCCGTGGCCGGTTGCGGCCGCGAGGAGGCGCCCGCCCCTGCGCCGCGTCCCGTGGTCGCCATGCCCGCGCAGGCGGACGAAGCCCTGCCCGCCTGGACGCTGCCCGGCGAAGTGCAGGCGCGCTACAGCACCCCGCTGTCGTTCCGCGTGGGCGGCAAGATCATCGAGCGCAAGGTGCGGCTGGGCGACACCGTCGCTCCCGGCCAGGCCCTTGCCAAGCTGGATCCGGCCGACGCGGCCAAGAACGCGGCAGCCGCACGTGCCGCGCTGTCCGCAGCGCAGCACCAGTTTGACTACGCCCGCCAGCAACTGGAGCGCGACCGCGCCCAGGCACGCGAAAACCTGATTGCCGCGACGCAGCTCGAACAAACCCGCAACGCCTATGCCTCGGCGCTTGCGCAGCGGGACCAGGCCGCGCAGCAGGCAGCGCTGGCAGCAGACCAGCTCAACTACACCACCCTCACGGCCGACCACGCGGGCGTCATCACGGCCGAACAGGCCGACACCGGACAAAACGTGGCGGCGGGCACCCCGGTCTACCAGTTGGCCTGGTCGGGCGACATCGACGCGCTGTGCGACGTGCCTGAAAGCGTGCTGGCGGGATTGGCGGTCGGCCAGCGCGCCAGCGTCACGCTGGGCCCGTTGCCCGGCCAGACCTTCACGGCCGTCCTGCGCGAGATCGCGCCGGCCGCCGACCCGCAAAGCCGCACCTACCGCGCCAAGCTCACGCTGGAATCGCCATCGCCCGAGGTCCGGCTGGGCATGACCGCCAACATCAGCTTCGATAACCGCTCGGCCAACGGGCAGACCACCTTTACCGTGCCGGCCACTGCCCTGTTCCATGAAGGCCGAGAGCCGGCGGTGTGGATCGTCAAACCCGACGCCGACACGCTGGAGCTGCGCCGCGTGCAGGTGCTGCGCTACGACGCGCGCACCGTCACCCTGTCGCAAGGCCTGCAGCCAGGCGAGCGCGTGGTGTGGCAAGGCGTGCACACGGTGTCGGCGGGCGAGAAAGTGCGCCCGGTGCCGCCGCTGCATCCCGAGGACTTCGCGTCATGAGCGCCCCCGGCGAGGATGCTGGCAAGGGCGGCGGCCACGATGCCCATCGCCACGAGGAAGGCCGATTCAACCTGTCGGCCTGGGCGCTCCGGCATCAGCCGCTGGTGATCTTCATCATCACGCTCGTCACGCTGTTTGGCGTGCTGTCGTATTCGCGGCTGGCGCAGTCCGAAGATCCGCCCTTCACCTTCCGCGTCATGGTCATCCAGACCCTGTGGCCCGGCGCCACCGCGCAGCAGGTTCAGGAACAGGTCACGGACCGCATCGCCAAGAAGCTCCAGGAAACCGCCAACACGGACTTCCTGCGCAGCTACTCGCGGCCCGGCGAATCCCTGATCTTCTACACGATGAAGGACTCGGCGCCCGCCAACACGGTGGCCGACCAGTGGTACCAGGTGCGCAAGAAGGTCGGCGACATGCGGGCCACGCTGCCGCAAGGCGTGCAGGGCCCGTTCTTCAATGACGAGTTCGGCGACGTCTACACCAACATCTACACGCTGCAGGGCGATGGCTTCTCGCCCGCGCAGCTGCATGACTACGCCGACAAGCTGCGCACGGTGCTGCTGCGCGTGCCCGGCGTGGCCAAGGTGGATTACTTCGGGGACCAGCCCGAACACATCTATATCGAGATCACGAACACCCAGCTCACCCGGCTGGGCGTCTCGCCGCAACAGATCGCGCAGGCGATCAACAGCCAGAACGCCGTGCAGGGCGCGGGCACGCTGACCACTGCCGACGACCGCATCTTCGTGCGGCCTTCGGGGCAGTTCCCCAACAGCCGGGCGCTGGCGGACACGCTGATCCGCGTGAACGACAAGTCGATCCGGCTGGGCGATATCGCCACCATTCATCGCGGCTATGACGATCCGCCCGCGCAGCAGATGCGTTTCAGCGGGGAAACCGTGCTGGGCATCGGCATCACCATGCAGCCGGGCCAGGACGTGGTGCGCCTGGGCAAATCGCTGGACGCGAAGTTCAAGGAATTGCAGGCGCAACTGCCCGCGGGCCTGACGTTGAAGGAAGTCTCCAGCATGCCGACCGCCGTGTCGCATTCGGTCGACGACTTCCTGCGCTCCGTCGCGGAAGCCGTGGCGATCGTGCTGGCCGTCAGCCTGGTGTCGCTGGGCTTGCGCACGGGCATGGTGGTGGTGATTTCCATCCCCGTGGTGCTGGCCATTACGGCGCTGTTCATGGAGATGTTCGGCATCGGCCTGCACAAGGTGTCGCTGGGCACGCTGGTGCTGGCGCTGGGCCTGCTGGTGGACGACGCCATCATTGCGGTCGAGATGATGTCGGTGAAGCTGGAACAAGGCTGGAACCGGACGCGCGCCGCCGCGTTCGCCTACACCAGCACGGCGTTTCCGATGCTGACCGGCACGCTGGTCACCGTGGCGGGCTTTCTGCCGATTGCGCTGGCCAAGTCCAGCACGGGCGAATACACGCGTTCGATCTTCCAGGTGTCCGCCATCGCACTGATCACCTCGTGGTTCGCGGCCGTGGTGCTGATTCCGTTGCTGGGCTATCGCCTTCTGCCCGAGCGCAAGCGCGAGGCGCATCTGCCGCACGACCACGAGCACGACATCTACAACACCCGCTTCTACCAGCGCCTGCGCGGCTGGGTGGCGTGGTGCGTGGACCGCCGCTTCCTGGTGCTTGCTGGCACCGTGGTGGTGTTTGCCGTAGCCATGGCGGGCTTCAAGTTCGTGCCGCAGCAGTTCTTCCCCAGCTCCGACCGCAGCGAACTGCTGGTCGACGTGCGCCTGCAGGAGGGTGCATCCTTTGCCGCGACGCTGCGCCAGGTCGAGCGCCTGGAAAAGGTGATCGAGGGCCGCCCCGAAATCGCGCATTCGGTCAGCTTCGTCGGCACGGGCGCGCCGCGCTTCTACCTGCCGCTGGATCAGCAGCTGGCCACGCCCAACTTCGCGCAGCTCGTGATCACTACCCATTCGGTGGAAGATCGCGAAAAGCTCGCGCAGTGGATGGAGCCAATGCTGCGCAGCGACTTCCCCGCCATCCGCAGCCGCTTGTCGCGGCTGGAGAACGGACCGCCGGTGGGTTATCAGGTGCAGTTCCGCGTCAGCGGCGACAAGATCCCGGACGTGCGCGCGGTGGCCGAGAAGGTGGCCGCCGAAGTGCGCGCCGACAAGCGCTCGGCCAATGTGCAGTTCGACTGGGACGAGCCTTCCGAGCGCTCGGTACGCTTCGAAGTCGACCAGCAGAAGGCGCGCGAACTGGGCATCAGCTCCAGCGACATTTCCGATTTCCTGGCGATGACGTTGTCGGGCTACACCGTGACGCAATACCGCGAACGCGACAAGCTCATCAACGTCAGCCTGCGCGCCCCGCGCGAAGAGCGGGTCGACCCCGCCCGGCTCGCCACGCTGGCGATGCCGACGGCAAACGGTCCCGTGCCGCTGGGCAGCATCGGCCAGGTGAAGTACGACCTGGAGTACGGCGTCATCTGGGAACGCGACCGCCAGCCCACGATCACCGTCCAGGCCGACGTGATCGGCGGCGCGCAAGGCATCGACGTCACGCGCGCCATCGACAAGAAGCTGAACACGCTGCGCGCCGAGCTGCCGGTCGGTTTCCGCATTGAAGTTGGCGGACCGGTAGAGGAAAGCGCCAAGGGCCAGACGTCCATCAATGCGCAGATGCCGCTGATGGCGGTGGCCGTGCTGACGCTGCTGATGGTGCAGCTGCAGAGCTTCGCCCGTGTGCTGATGGTGGTGCTGACCGCGCCGCTGGGGCTGATCGGCGTGGTGGCCGCCCTGCTGCTGTTCGGCAAGCCCTTCGGCTTTGTCGCGATGCTGGGGGTGATCGCGATGTTCGGCATCATCATGCGCAACTCAGTCATCCTGGTGGACCAGATCGAACAGGACATCAGCGCGGGCCACAAGCGCGTGGACGCCATCGTGGGCGCCACGGTCCGGCGCTTCCGCCCGATCACGCTGACGGCGGCCGCCGCGGTGCTGGCGCTGATTCCGCTGTTGCGCAGCAATTTCTTTGGTCCCATGGCGACGGCGCTGATGGGCGGCATCACCAGCGCCACGGTGCTGACGCTGTTCTTCCTGCCGGCCCTGTACGCCGCGTGGTTCCGCGTGAAGCACGACGAACGCGACGAACCCGAAGGCGTGCCGCCCGGCGCCAACGCGGGCGACACGGTGGAACGAGGAGCCTGACGATGCGACATCCCATCCCTTCCGCTTGCCTGCGATTTGCCGCGCTGCCGCTGGTGCTGGCGCTGGGCGCCTGCGCCTTCGCGCCGGACAGCAGGCCGCCCGTGATGGCCGAACCCGCTCAATACGGGGTCGAGGCGGCGCCTGCCACCGGCGCCGCCGCGCAGGGCGTGGCGCAGCGCTTCGAGCGCGGCGCGCACCCGGTGCCGCAATGGTGGACGCGTTACCAGTCCCACGCGCTGAATGCGCTGGTCGAAGAAGGCCTGGCCAACAGCCCGGACCTGGCCGCCGCCGAACGCAATCTGGCCGGCGCGCGCGAGCAGTTGCGCGGACAGGTCAATTCGTCGCTGCTGCCCACGGTGGATGCAGGCGTCAGCGCCACGCGCAACCGTGCGCTGACCATGCCCAACCTGCCGCAGCCCACCGCGCTCTTCAATGTGTTCACGGGACAGGTGCAGGCCAGCTACAACCTGGACCTCTTTGGCGCGGCGCGCTTTGCCAACACCTCGCTCGCGGCGCAGGTCGAACAGCAGGCCTACCAGCTGGAAGCCGCGCGGCGTTCACTGGCGGCCAACATCGTCACGGGTGCGATTACCTCGGCCTCGCTGGCCGAACAGGTGGCGCTGACGGAAAAGCAGGTGGTGCTGCTGCGGCAGGTCGCACGCGACACGCAGCGCCGGTACGAACTGGGCGCGGCGTCGCAAAACGACGCGCTGGATGCGGACCAGGATGCCGCCACGCTGGAGGCATCGCTGCCCGGCCTGCGCGCGCGGTGGCATGCGACGCGTCACGCGCTGGCCGTGCTGCTGGGCCGCAGTCCCGATCAGGCGCCGCCGGATCTGGCCTTCAGCACGATCGCCGTGCCCGAGGCGGTGCCGGTGGTGGTGCCGTCGGAACTCCTGGCTTCCCGGCCGGACGTCCAGGTTGCCGAGGCGGCGCTGGTGGCGGCCGCGGCCGACGTGGGGCTGGCCACCGCGCAGCTCTTTCCGAGCTTGTCGCTGACGGCCTCCATGGGCAAGGGCGGGTTTGCGTGGGCGGATGCCCTGTCGGGCGCCGGCTCCATCTGGGCCATCGGCGCGTCGCTGACGCAGCCGATCTTCCACGGCGGGCAGTTGCTTGCCGAGCGCAGCGCCGCCAAGGAGCGTTACGAGGCCGCCGTGTTGCAGTACAAGCAGACCGTGCTGACCGCGTTCCGCGACGTGGCCGACACGCTGTCACGGCTGGATGCCGGCGGGCAGGCGCTGGCGTCGGCGGAAGGTTCGCGCAAGGCGGCGGAGCAGTCCTACCAGAACACGGCCAAGCGCGTTCGGCTGGGCGCGCTGGCGCCGTACACCCAGTACGCGTCCGAGCAGCATTACGTGGCGGCGCGCCTGCGTGAACTGGAATACGCCAACGCCCGCATGACGGAAACGGCGGCGTTGTTCCAGGCAATGGGTTCGCCGGCCAGTGCCGCGCCGCAGCAGTAGCGGCGCGTCAGCCCTTCTTGAACAGGCGCTTGACGAGGCTGACCGCGCCCAGCACCACCGCGCCCGCGACGATGCCGAACAAGGCGTTGAGCAACGTGGACACCAGCGCGTGAACGACGCCGCCCCCGCCGACCGCGGCGGCGGCGTGTTCGACGGCCGCATGCACCGGCGGGATGCCGTGGGTCAGGATGGCGCCGCCGACCATGAACATCGCGGCCGTGCCCACCACCGACAACGTCTTCATCAGAAAAGGCGCCGCAGCCACGATGCGCTCGCCCAGCCAGGCCACGCCGCGCGACGCTTTCTGGCTCAGGTACAGGCCCAGGTCATCCAGCTTGACGATGCCGGCGACCAGGCCGTAGACGCCCACCGTCATCCCGATGGCAATGATGGACAGCACGGCGACCTGGCGCGTGAAGTCGGCGCCGGCCACCGCGCCCAGGCTGATGACGATGATTTCCGCCGACAGGATGAAGTCGGTACGCACCGCGCCCTTGATCTTGGCTTTTTCAAACGCCACCATGTCGACCGACTGGTTCTGCAGCGCCTCGGCGCGCGCGGCGTGGTGGCCTTCGGGGGATTCGCCATGCGACAGGTACTTGTGCGCCAGCTTTTCGACGCCCTCGTAGCAGAGGAACGCGCCGCCCAGCATCAGGAGCGGCGTGATGGCCCAGGGTGCGAACGCGCTGATGAGCAGCGCCGCCGGCACCAGGATCAGCTTGTTGATGAAGGAGCCCTTGGCCACCGCCCAGACCACGGGCAGCTCGCGGTTGACCGGCACGCCGCTGACTTGCTGGGCGTTAAGCGCCAGGTCGTCGCCCAGCACGCCTGCCGTCTTCTTGGCCGCCACCTTCGTCATGACGGAAACGTCATCCAGAATGGTGGCGATATCGTCGAACAACGCGAAGAAACTGCTTCCGGCCATCAAGAACCCCTGTCGCCCTGTAAGGTGTTCCGAGTGTACAGGCGGCGCTCGCCGGTTTCATGCAACGGAGATGGCGGTTTTCATTCCTTTTGCTACATCGCCTCGATGCGCGGATAAAGATCGTGGTTCTCGCGCTGCATGCGCTCGTGGACGCGGCGCAGCACGGTGTTCGCGTCGTCCCGGAAGCCGCGTTCGTCCAGTTCCAGGCTGCGCGCGTTGTTCCAGCGCTTGGCAAAGCCTTCATACGCGGTGGCGATGGCGTCCATCTCTTCCTGGAACTCCCGCCCCTTGCGCGCCAACTCGGCGTCGGCGCTGCGCGCCACGGCCGGATACAGCGCTCGGTCCTCGACCGCCAGATGCAGCTTGATGGTGGCGCTCATGGCCACGATGCCCTGCGCGATCTCGGCCGCGTTGCGCGCCACGCCCGCCAGGGCCAGCTTGCGCAGCGACGCGATGCCTTCCAGGATATCCACGTGCTGCTGCTTGAATTTGTCGATATTCATACGGACCTCTTCCCTGCTGATGCCGCGGGGCCGGCGGGCCCCGCCCTTCCTTGCCGCGCCCGTCAGGCCGGGGCGCGCGCGCCCGCGTTTTCAAAGAGGATGTTGTTCTCCAGGTGGATGTGCGCCATCAGGTCTTCCTTGAACTGGCGAATGCCCAGGTATAGCGCGCGCCAGGTATTGCAGGCGGCGCGCGGCAGCGTCACGTTGTTGGTCAGGGCCATCAGGCGTTCGAGCGCGACGCCGTGGTCGTCGTGCTCCATGCGCATCACCATGATCGGCATGGACGCCATGGCGCCGTGACCGCGGGCCAGCATGGGGAACAGCACCTGTTCCTCTTTCTGCATGTGGCTTTCCAGTTCCTGCTGCATGGTGCGCAGGTGGTCGGCCAGGCCGGCCGGGCAGTCCGGGCTGTCGGCATGCACCTGTTCCACCTTAAGCGCCAGGCGGATGAGTTCCGGAAACTGCTGGCGATGGACCTCGTGGTAGCGGGCCAGGATGTGCTCGACCAGTTCGGCCGGGGACGCCAGCCCCCAGTCGATTTCCTGCGAGGGGTTCTGCGCCAGGGCCACCAGGCGGGCCTCGATCTGCGCGGGATCCAGCGAACGCTGCGCGGCCGCCTCGGCCAGGCTCTTTTTACCGCCACAGCAGAAGTCCAGTTCGAATTCGTGAAACACCTGCGTGGCGCCGGGAATGCTGCGGGCCAACTGGCCCAGGGATTGCTCAACCATGCTCATCGCGTCTCTCCAAAGATCATTGCGGTGCTTCTCTACTTGCGAAAACCGTGCCAGGAAAAACTTGCGAAATATCAACCACCTGCGATTTAAAGGGTAAATATCACCATTCGCTAGAAGGGTTCTATTCACCTTGCAACGGTAGAATTCACCCATGCAAAATCTCCTGCTTGCGGACCTGGTCGCCGACCTGCCGCCCGCCATCCGGCTTCAACGCCTGGTCTCCAGTCTTCGCACTCATTTCCGCTGCGGCGCCGTCGCGCTCTTGCAGCTTGAAGAAGACCACCTTCGCCCCATCGCGGTGGACGGCCTGACCCAGGATGCGCTGGGCCGCCGCTTCGCCGTGCAGCAGCACCCGCGGCTGGCGGCCATTCTGGGGCGGCGCGGCGTCACCTGCTTTCATCACGACAGCACCCTGCCCGACCCCTACGACGGACTCATCAATGGGATGGCAGGTGAACCGCTGCCGGTGCACGACTGCATGGGCACCAGCCTGCACATCGAGGGCAAGACCTGGGGCGTGCTGACGCTGGACGCGCTGGAGGTCGGCACGTTCGACATGGAGGCGCAGGCCGACCTGCGCGACTACATCGTGCTGCTCGAAGCCGCGCTGCGCACGACCCGCCTGGAGGCCGAGATCCGCGCCCTGCGCGTGGCGCGCGGGCAGGCGCCGGCGGACAGCGCCGCCCCCGCCAGCAGCGAGATCCTGGGCCAGAGCGACTCCATCGCCCGGCTGCTGCACGAGATCGAGGTGGTGGCCGATTCGGAGCTGCCCATTCTGCTGCTGGGCGAGACCGGCGTGGGCAAGGAGCTGTTCGCGCATCGCGTGCACGGGTTGTCGCGCCGGCGCGACCGGCCGCTGGTGCACGTGAACTGCGCCGCGCTGCCCGAATCGCTGGCGGAAAGCGAGTTGTTCGGCCACGCGAAGGGCGCGTTTTCCGGCGCCGTTGCCGACCGCCCCGGCCGCTTCGAAGCCGCCAACGGCGGCACCCTGTTCCTGGATGAAGTGGGCGAATTGCCGTTGCTGGTGCAGGCCAAGCTGCTGCGCACCCTGCAGAACGGCGAGATCCAGCGGCTGGGCGACGACCGCCCGCGCACCGTGGACGTGCGCATCGTGGCGGCCACCAACCGCAGCCTGCGCGACCTGGTGCGGGCGGGCGACTTCCGCGCCGACCTCTATCACCGCCTGTCGGTCTACCCGATACCCATCCCGCCCCTGCGCGACCGCGGCAACGACATCCTGCTGCTGGCCGGACGCTATCTGGAACTGAACCGCGCGCGGCTCGGGCTGCGCAGCCTGCGGCTATCCCCCGAGGCCGAGGAAATGATGCGGCGCTACCGCTGGCCGGGCAACGTGCGCGAACTGGAACACGTCCTCAGCCGCGCGGCCATCAAGGCCGTCAGCCACGGCGCCAGCCGCAACGAGATCGTCACGCTGGGCGCCAAGCTGCTGGACCTGTCCGACGGCGACATGCCGGCGTCGCTGGAAGACGATGCTGCCGAGGTCCCCGATGCAAGCGCGCCCGTGCAGTCGCTGCGCGACGCGGTCGACGCCTGCCAGCGTCAGGTCATCCGGCGGGCGCTGGACGCCAACCAGGGCAATTGGGCGGTGGCTGCGCGAGCGCTGGATGTGGACCCCAGCAACCTGCACAAGCTGGCGCGGCGTCTGGGCCTGAAAGCTTGAGCCACCGCCGCGCCTGAACGGCGTGGCTGCGTCTCCCCGCCTACATCAGTACGTCGCCCGCACCGCCAGCATGACGCTGCGCGGCTCACCGTAGTAGTTCGACCCGTAGGCCGCCCACACGCGCTGGTAGTAGACCTTGTCGAACAGGTTGTTCACCGTCAGCGTCGCATCCACATGCTTGTTGAAGCGGTAGCCTGCCTGCGCGGACACCGTGGTGTACGGGCGCTGCTCGAACTTCACCGGGCCGTTCAAGCGATACATGCTGCTGACGCTGCGCACGCCCGCCCCCAGCGACCAGCCTTCCATGGGCCCCGACGCGAACGAATACTTGGTCCACAAATTGAAGGTGTGGCGCGGCGTGATGAAGACGTATTGCTGCGACTTCTGGTCTTCCGTGCCCTTCAGCGTCTTGGTCGTCGTGTAGGCGTATCCGGCCGTGATGGCCCAGCCCGGCGCCGGACTGCCGCTGATCTCCGCTTCAAAGCCCTGGTTGCGCATCTTGCCCGCCGCCATCGAGAACAGCGGATTGTCCGGATCCGTCATGGCGCGGTTTTCGTCGTCCATTCGGAACAGCGCGACGTGGCCGTTCAGGCGCTTGTCCAGGAATTCGCCCTTCAGACCGATCTCGAACTGCTTGCCCGTGCGGGCATCCAGCGGCTGCCCGTTGGCGTCGGTGACCGTCTGCGGCGAGAAGATGCTGGTGTAGCTGGTGTAGGCGGACAGCTGATCGTTCAGATCCACCACCAGCCCGAGGTACGGCGTGAACTTGCCGTTGATGCTGGTGTCGGTGTTGGTGAACTGATTGAAGTAGGCGTTGCGGTTGGCCGTCTTGTTGTTCCACCAGGTCAGGCGGCCGCCGGCGATGATCGTCGCGGCATCGGCCACGCGCAGGTTGGTGCGGGCGTAAAGGCCGTACTGATGGGTCTTGCTGTCGTTGCCGTTGGTGAACTCGTAGTCCGGCTTGGGAATGTCGTTGTCGGGATGGTAGAGATTGATATCCGCCGTGTCCCCGCCCCCGTACTGGAAGTTCTTGTGGACGTTGCGGTAGTCCGCGCCCACGATCAGCTCGTGCGTGCGGCCAAAGGCATCGAACGGCGTGGACACGAAGGCATCCAGGCCATAGGTTTTCCAGTTGCTGCGGTACTTCCAGCTGACCAGGCACGTGTCGCCGGTCAACGGATCCACCGCGCAATCGGACCAGCCGAATTCGCGGCTGGGCTCGTCCTGCTCGCGGTACAAGCCGCTGACCTTGATGCGTCCGCCGTTCGACAGGCGATGCTCCACGTCCGCGAAGTACTCGGTGATTTCCTCGGTGATGTGGTTCCAACTGGGATCCAGATTGGTCGAGCGGCGCACGTCGAGCAGACGGCCGTCGGTGTACGCGGGCAGGCCGAAGAAGGGGCGGCCCTTGTACTGCTGGTACGTGGCGCCCGCCGTCAGCGTCGTGTCCGGCGTCACGTCAAAGCTCATCGTGCCGTAGAACAGCGGCTTGCGGGTGTAGACGCCGTCCACGAACGAGCGGCGGTCGTCGTAGGACGCGACCAGCCGGCCACGCAGCCGGCCGTCGCTATCCAGCGGTCCGGTGATGTCGGCTTCGGTGTAGTAGCGGTCCCACGATCCGGCCATGACCTGCCCGCTGAACGCAAAGTCCCGCTGCGCGCGCTTGCGCACCAGATTCACCGTGCCGCCCGGGTCTCCCGCGCCCTGGAACAGCCCGGCCGGACCGCGCAGCACTTCGATGCGGTCGTAGATGGCCAGGCCGAAGCCGGCCGACAGATCGTTGCCGGTGCTGGCGGGCGTGTTGACGCCGTCCACCTGGATCGTGTCCAGCGCGTAGCCGCGGGAATAGAAGTTCCCATGATTGCCGCCCACGCTGCCGGCTTCGACCGTGACACCCGTGACCGTGCGCATGGCGTCGTCCAGGTTCACGAGGTTCTGGTCGTCCAGCAACTGGCGCGTGACCACGGAAATGGACTGCGGAATCTCACGCAGGCTTTGCACGTTCTTGCCGATGGTGACGGCCGGCGTGGTGTAGGAACCCGTGCCTTCGGTCGTGGCAAGGTCGCGGCCCGTGACGGTTACCGGCGCCAGCGTCGTGGCGTCGCTGCTGCCGCCGCCGGACGGCGCCCGCACGATGAAGCCCGCCCCGCTGGGCACCGCAACCAGCCCGGAGCGCGCCAGCAGCCGATCCAGGGCCGCTTGCGGCGTCAGCCGGCCCGAGACGGCCGGCGCTTGCAGGCCAGCCACGGCCCCGGGGCTGAACAGAATCTGCACCTGCGCCTGACGGCCCAGGCTGACCAGCGAATCCGCCAGGCTGCCCGCCGCCAATTCAATGGCTTGCGCTTGGGCAGCCTGCGCATGGGCGGGACGGGACGTCAGGGCGCCCGCCGCCAGTACGGTCATCGACAATGCGCACAGCAGCGCGTAACGGCCAACGCTGGGCCGGCAATGGAAATGGCGAGACGCCATGGTCTATCCCCACGAGAAGAAGTGAACTTTCACTGGGGAAGACGCACGAGCGGCCAGAACCCGAACGTGTTGGGAAAAATAATTATTCGCAAACAAGGACTGGCCGGCAGCTTAGCGGCTGGCGACCACCGCCGTGCCGTCCGGCCGGCGATTCACCGTCACGGGCAGCAGGCTGGGCAGCACATCCAGGAACGCCTCGGGTTGGCGCAGGTCCAGCGTGCCCGACAGCCGCAGACCGCCGGCGCGGGCATCCGCGACCAGCACGGGTGCCTCGCGATGCAGCGCCATGTACGCCGCCAGTTGCTGCACGGTCATGTCATGCACCACCACCACGCCGTCCTGCCAGGCGCCGATCTCGGTCAACGGCACGCGCTGCTCGCGCACCTGCCGGCCGGGGCCGCGCGCAAGCCGGACCGTATCGCCCGCCTGCAGCCGCCGGACGACGGGCGTCTGCGCATCGCCGGATTCCAGCAGCACGACGCCGCTGCGCACGCCCACCTGCAAGGTGTCCGGCAGGAGCAGCACGTTGAACTCGGTGCCGATATCGCGCAGCCGGGCGCCGCCCGCCTCCACGATCAGCGGACGCCGGTCGGCCGCCGCGTCGATGAAGACTTCGCCGCCTTCGATGCTGATGCGCCGCTCGGCCAGCGTGTATTTCACGGTGACGCGGGTGCCGCCGTTGGCGTGGACCTGCGTGCCGTCGGGAAGATCGACGCTGCGGGTCTGCGTGGCGGCGTTGGCCAGCGTCGTGTAGCTGACCGGCAGGTATTGGTACGCGGCAGCGACGGTCAGCGCCAAGGCCGCGGCCACGCATCCCCATTTCAGGTAAGCGGCAAATCGCGGTGGACGCGGTGCGGGCGTCTGCGCTGCCTGCCGGGGTGCGGGACGCGGCAGCGCCGCCATGTCGTCCCAGACCTGGGCAAGGCGTTCATATTCCTGGCGATTTAGCGGCGACTCGGCCAGCCATGCCTGAAAGTCGCGCTCGGCAAAGGCATCGAGCGCGGCCTCGCGGCGGCGCAGGAACCATGCGCTGGCGACGGCTTCGGTAGCGGATAAAGGTTGGGATGGGTTCATCAGGCTTCGCCCTGAACGCGACGCTTGCAATGCGCCAGAGCCAACTGCAGGTGCTTTTCCACCGCGCGGACCGAAATGCCCATGCGGCTGGCGATCTCCTCGCAGCGCAGCTCATCATACCGATAAAGCAAAAACGCTTCGCGCTGGCGCGCCGGCATGTCGTCGATGGCAGCCTGCAGCAAACGCAGGCGCTGGTTGGCGTCGGCGCGCGCTTCGGGCTGCAGGCCCGCGTGCGCGGCCAGGCTGTCCGCGGGCGGCTCGAACCCCTGATCGTCCAGGCTGGCCACGACGTGCTCGCCGCGCACGCCCTCGCGCCGCCAATGATCGCGCAGCAGATTGCGGGCGATTTCATACAGGTACGCGCGTGGCTTTTCCAGCTGTTCGCCGCTCTTGCTTGCCGCGAGCCATTTGGCGAAGGTCTCCTGCGCCAGATCCTGCGCGGTATCCGGCGAACGCTTGAGCTGCCGGTTCAGAAACCCGACCAGCTCGGCGTTCCACGCCTTGTATGCCTCGGCCACCACGCCGAAGAACCGCTCCCCCATGATGCCCCTAAGGAAAGTACCGGCGCATGGCCACAGCAAGCCGGCGCGCATCCAGGGCGTGATATTAGATGTTAATGATTCCTATTGCAGCTGTTTTGTTCGGCAGCCGCGTTCAGCGTGGCCCCCCAGCAACGTGCACGACCGAACGTGCACGGCCGCTGGGGAGGCAGACCTGGCGCACAGGTCTACATCGCGTAGCGCACGGTCAGCATGGCGTTGCGAGGCGCGCCGTAGATGTTGTAGAAGATGCCGTAACCCGGGGTGCGCAAGTATTCGCGATTGAACAGGTTGTTCACCGACAGCGCGGCGTCCCAATTCTTGTTGATCTGATAGCCCACACGCGCGGACACCGTCATGTACCCGCCTTGCCGCATGGACGACGTGTACACATCGCTTTGCGCCTGCACGCCGGTGCCCACGCGCCAGCCCACCAGCGCGCCCCCGAAATCGTCGCGGCCGAAGCGGTACTGCGTCCAAAGCTTGAACAGGTGCTTGGGCAGCACGTCGGCAGCAAAACGTTGGCCCACGTTGGCCGGGTTCGAGTCCTGAAGGTACTTGGCATTGGTGTAGGTGTAGCCCGCCGAGATATCCCAGCCCGGCGCCGGACTGCCGCTGACCTCCGCTTCCCAGCCCTGGCTCTGCACCTTGCCGGCGGGCCGATAGCACGCGCCGTTCACCGTACCGTCGCAACCGATGTGCGCTTCGTCCGTCATGGCGCGGTTCTGGTCGCGGATGCGGAACACCGCCAGCGACGCATTCAACCGGCCGTCGAAGAACTCGCCCTTGATGCCCGCCTCGGTCTGCCAGCCCACGCGGGGCTTGAGCGTCTGGCCGGTGTAGTCCTTCTGCGTCTGCGGCACGAAGATGTCGGCGTAGCTGGCGTACACGGACACCTGTTTGCTCACATCCCAGACCACGCCGCCGAAAGGCGTGAACTCATTGCTGACATCGGCCGCGCTACGCGTGTAGTCGGACGCCACCGGCGACACGTCGCGGCTCTTTTCGGAATAGTCGGTCCAGCGGCCGCCCAGCACCAGGGTCAATGGGTCGGCGAGCTTGAAGCGGCCCGTCGCGTACAGGCCCGACTGCGTCGTGATGGAGTTGCTCTTGTTGATGACAGGCTGGTCGTAGATGGCGCCGAAATCGTGGTCGTTCAGCGGATCCCAGTCGGTCAGCGTCGCGAACCGGCTGCCCGTCGTGGAGTCGTAACGCGCGTAGTTGTAGCCCAGCGTCAGGGTGTGGTCACGGCCCAGCATGCGCACCGGGCCGGATACGTGAATGTCGCCCTGGTCCCACTTGAAGTCGTTGGCGATGCGCCCGACGCTCATGCCGCTGCGTCCCGTCTCCACATCCAGCGGCGCGGTGACGAAGGCCGAGTAGCCGCGATAGCGCGTGTCGCGGTGCAGGTAGGCCGCCTTCAGCTCCCAGCCCCCGCCGAAGCGGTGCGTCAGGTCGGTGCCGAGGTCGTAGGTGTCCATGTTGGACATCTTGCTGGGCCCGACGTAGTCGTGGCGCGCAGGCAGGCTGTCGTCCGCGTACAGCGGCAGGCCATTGAAATTGCGGAAGCGACGCTGGTTGTACGCGGCGGTGAGTCCAATCGTGGTGTTGGGCGTGAAGTCGTACTCCAGCACGCCGTAGAGCGTCGTGGGTTCCGAACGGCCGTAGTCATAGAACTTGTCTTCGGCCTCGTAGGCGCCCACCAGCCGGCCGCGCAGCGTGCCCGCGCCGTTCAGGGCGCCGCCGCCGTCGGCTTCGATCCGGCGGTGGTTCCAGGACCCGACCGAGGCGGACGCCGAAAAATGCGCCACGTCCAGCGGGCGCTTGCGCACGTAATTGACGATGCCGCCCGGCTCGCCGGTGCCGGTCAGCAGGCCCGACGGGCCGCGCAGGATCTCCACGCGGTCATAAATGGCAAGATCCATGTGCGGGCTGTAATCCTGCTGCGGCAGGCCATCGTACTGGGTGCTGGTGCTGAATCCGCGCGCGCTGAATTTCTCGGTGCCTTCGTAGTCCGAAGGCGTCATGCCGGTCACGTAGCTCAATGCCTCGGCCACCGTCGTCAGGCCCTGGTCGTCCATCTGCTGGCGCGTCATCACGGACACCGATTGCGGAATCTCACGAAGCGACTGGGCGCCTTTGGTCAGGGTGACCGCCCTGGCCGCATACGAGCCCGACCCCTCGGTCGTTGCGCTGCGCACGCCGCTGCCGTCCACACGGACAGCATCCAGCGTCGTTACACCATCGCGGCCCGGCGCCGGCACCAGCACGTAGCCGACGGCCGTCTTGCTGGCGCGATAGCCCGTGCCCTGCAGCAGCGCATCAAAGCCTTCGTTCACGCCATAACGTCCGCGCAGCCCCTCTGTGCTGATTCCGTCCAGGGCACGCACGTCCAGCACGATTTCGGCGCCAGATTGCTGGGCATAACGGCTGAGCGCGGGCGCAAGCGGTCCGGCGGGAATGTCGTACGCCATCGCCGCCGACGGTGCGGACTGTGCCTGCACGGCAGGCGGCTCCAGCACAGCCAGCGCGGCGGCGATGGCCAGCGGCAGATGCCGTGCAAGGGTAAGGCGGCGGATGCGGCCGGAGGGGTACGCGTTGGCGCGCGGCGCGCCACGGCTAAGGAATGCCATGTCTTCGGGTCCTGTTCGGGTGTTCTCTTTCCTTGACGAGCGAGAATCCCGAACTGGAACCAGCATCACCAATTATTTTTTGAAGCGATATCAGGGCGCCGCCGGCAGGTCCACGCGCACGAGATAAGGCGTATAGGTCCGGATGCGCAGGCCGGGCAGGTTTGCGGCCAGCAACTGCAGGGCGCGGTCGGTATCGTCCAGCGGCAACACCGCCGAAATGCGCAGGTGGCCGATGGCGGCGGCGTCGTACTGGATGTGGCCGCTGCGGTGGCGGTTCAGCGTGTCCAGCACCTCCGCCAGCGGCCGGTCCTCCACGAACAGCCGATGCTGCGCCCAGGCATCCTCGACGCTGCGCGGATCGATCGCCGTGACCAGGCCCAGGCCATCGGGGCGGATGCGCACGGCCTGGCCGGCCTCGATCAGGGCCGATTCCGCGCTGCGCGCTCGGCGCTGGTCCGCGGTCTGTACCGTGACCTTGGATTCCAGCACCCGCAGCACTGTCGAATCTTCCTCGCGGCTGACCACGAAGCGCGTTCCCACGGCCCGCATGGCGCCGTCGCGCGTCTCGATCACGAAGGGGCGGGCCGCGTCCTTGGCCACGTCGACCAGGATCTCGCCCTGCAGCAGCTCGATCGTGCGGCGAGCGGCGTCGTAGCGCAGGTTGACCGCGCTGGCGCTGTTCAAGGTGATGCGCGTGCCGTCCGCCAGCGTCTGGGTCTTCCACTGCCCCGTTCCGGCGCGCACGTCGGCCAGCAGATAGGACGGCGGATAGGCTTGAAGCGCCATCCACGCGGGCACGGCCAGCGTGCACGTCAAGGCCAGTGCCGCCACATAGGTCTTGATCCGGCGGCGCTTGCCTTGCATGGCCAGCATCGACGCCACCGCGGCATTGCCCGCACCGCCCGTGCCCGTGCTGCGAACGTCGCTCACTTGTCCCAGGAGCCGCTCCATGCCGGCCGCCGCGGCGGCGTGGCGAGGATCGGCCCGCTTCCATGCTTCGAACTGCGTGCGCGCGCGCTCGCGCTCGATGCCGTCGTCGGCCGAAAGCGCCACGATCCATTGCGCCGCCTGGGCGGCCAATGCGTCATTGTCGGAGACGGTCGCGGACATCTGCGGCTTTCCGTGTCAGGCGAGCAGACGGCCGCAGTGCAGCAGGACCTGCACCAGATACTTCTGCACCATCTTCGTGGACACGCCCAGATGGCCGGCCACCGCGGCATGCGTCTGCCCGTCCAGGTAGTGCAGCAGAAAAGCCGCACGCGCCTTGGCCGACACGCCTTCCAGGACACGGCAGATCTGGTCCAGCGCCTGCACGGCGATCAGCAATTGCTCGGGGGACGGATACTGCGGCAGGTCCTCGGCCATCAGCTCGAGTTCGGCCAGATAGGCGCGTTCAAGCTGCTCGCGGCGAGCGCGGTCGATCAACAATCGTTTCGCGGTCGTGGTCAGGTAGGCGCGCGGCTCGTTGATCTGCAGACGCTGCCCCATCAGGACGTCGCGCGATGCGAGAAGACGTTCGAACGTGTCCTGCGCGACGTCCGCGGCATTGTGCGCACAACCCATGCGTTTGCGCAGCCAGCCAAACAGCCAGGAATGATGGTCGCGGTACAGCGTGTGCAACTGCTGCTGTACACCCGATTCTGCGGCCAACACCCCTCCCGGCGATCCCTGAGATCAAATCTAAATGAGAATTTTTCCGAAATTTAAACCAAAAGAATGCCGCGTGCAAACCGGCGGGCCATCGCCCAAAAAGCAGAAGGGCCGCCCCCGTAACGAAGGCGGCCCTGTCTGGTTATTGCAGCGTGCAGGAGCGGCGATCGGCGCTACCGGCCGGCTCGCATCGCGCCGTCACTCTGCCCGGGAATGCGCATCCACCATCAAGCGGCCATGCGTGATCGCGGCGTCGACCGCCATGCCGGGCGTGGCGACAAACCCGCCGGCGTCGAACAGCGGCACGGCATGCGGCTCGCCGAGCCGGTCCATATCGCCCGCCAATTCCACGGCGACCGTTGCGGTAAAGGCCGGCCTGCGCGCGTTCCCGATGGAAACCCGGGACACGCTCGCGGTAAGCCGGTAGCCCTTGTAGACCATATTGTTTTGAAGCATGGGACCTCCAATATCTGACCGATAGGCCTTGCGGCCGCCGATCACAATGCGCGAATCTGCGTCGCGTGAGGGCCCTTGGCGCCTTGCGCGGTCACATAGCTGACACGCTGATTTTCAAGAAGCACTTTGTGGCCGTCGCTGACGATCTCCGAGAAGTGCGCAAAGATGTCCTTGCCACCGTCCTCGGGCATGATGAAGCCAAAACCCTTGGCATCGTTGAACCACTTCACAATTCCGGTTTCCATTGACGCTTTCCTTTAAATGCGGGCGGACCCGCGAAATGAGGCCAGTCAAGGAAAGGATCGCGAACAATTAGGCGCCCTTTGAGGGTGCACGACCGGACGAAAATCACGATGCTCGAAAAGCTTCTAGGCCACTATGGGCGGCGTTCAGGGGGAAGTCAACGCGCTTTGTGCTTAATGCGTAACCAAATCACCTCAGCGCGCAAGCCGGCCGCCCAAAGCGCGTATGCTGGGCGCGTGGTGCTTGAACGCGCGTCGCCTCGCCGTATCGCCATATGAGGAACAACCCGTGGTCATTCAGCGCCAGCCCCTGCCGCCAGTCCCCTGCTCCAATGATTTTTCCGCGATGACGGCGGGCGCTGCGTGAGCGTCATCAGAAGATCCATCGCCCGGTTCGCCAACGCGTGCATCAAACGCCTACCTTCGACGCCACCGCCGTCCGGCGGCCGTAGCGACATCCGGCGCGATCCGCATCCCAGTCGCGCCACCATCTCGTCGCCCTGGCGCATTTACCGCATCTATGCCCGCCCCGGCCATCTGCTGCTGCGTAACGAGCAAGGCCACATCCTGAATCTGGGCGTGATGAAGGGCGCTGAACCCAATCTGCGTTACCGGCTGTTCGCACGAGACCTGCAGGGCCGGGGGTTCGCCACGCGCACGCAATTGCTGGACGACATTGCGCGACGCATCGAAGCGGGTGAAGTCAGTGATGAACTGCAGACGCTGCCCGCATGGGACAGGTCGCTTGGCGCGGATCTGGACCGTGGCACGCATACGGACGTATCGACGAAACTCGGCCGATGAATACCCCCACCGAAATCCTTGACGCCTACGAACGCATGGGCTGGAAGAACAACGACCCCATGGCGCAGACGCTGCAGTGGCGGCGGGACGCGCCGGCAACGCTGGCCTGGTCGGTGTTTCGCTGACAACGGCGCTGCCGCGCAGGTCAGCCCTTGGGCATCTCGCGCTTCAAGCAGGTATTGACCACGTCGGACACACCCTTGCCCAGCCTTTCCATATCCGGCGTCGAACTCTTGGTGGACAGAAGCTGGTCCAGCTGCTTGAACTCTTCGTACGGCACGGACTTCTGCAACCCATCGACCACGCAGTTGCAGTAGCTGGCGGCGACAGATTCCGCCTTGGGCGTGACCGGGACCTTGGACTTGAAGCCCGCCACGCAAGAGCTGTAGGTTTCGCGCTGAACCTCGGGCGGATACGCGTCCTTCTTGCCGCAGGCGGCAAGCACCACCAGCGACATCAGCCCCAAACCGGCCGCGACATACAAAGACTTTCTTGCCATGGAATCTCGCTCCTGATGCGATAAAACCGGCACATTGTGGCACGGCAGCATCACGAAACTGCGATAAGGTGTCGGCCCTGCTTACCTGCGCACCCAGATCACTCGGAGCCCGCCGCGCCATGACACCCGACAGTTCATCCGCCCACCCCGTCGCCATCGATCCCGATCAGGTGGGCGAATACCCCGCCATGACCAAATCGGGCGGCGGCTATTTCTACGACGACGTCCTGGAGTATCGCGTGTGGGTGCACCCGCATGCGGGCGGCGAAGACCTGCACGACGGCGACGATTACTACTACGCCTTTGACACCTTTGAAGACGCCGCGGCGTTTTCGCAAGACACGCCGGGCGCGGAACAACCGCTGGTGTTGGTGCGGCAGTTGGAGTCCATCAACGAGCCCACGCCAGGCGTCTTTGAACACTACACCGAGGAACGCATCACCGAATGGCGCGTGGAATGGCTGGCAGACAGCAAGCGCACCGCGACCTCCATCGCCGACTTCCTGAAACGCCGCGGCGTCTGACCTGCGCGGGCCTGACGCCCTCGCATCAGCTCATGTACACGCCGCCGTTGATGGCGTAGTTGGCGCCGGTGACAAACGCGGCCTCGTCAGACCCCAGCCACACGCACAGCCCGGCCAGGTCCTGCGCGGTGCCCAGCCTGCCCACCGGCACGCTTTCGACGATGCGGTCCAGCAGCGCCGGCGGGAAGGCGCGGACGGTATCGTCGGCGATGAAGCCCGGCGACACCAGGTTCACCGTCACGCCGCGCGCGGCGACTTCCTGCGCGAGCGAGCGCGTAAAACCGATGACCGCGCCCTTGGCGGTCGCGAAGTTGATCTGGCCGATCTGGCCTTTCTCGGCCGCGACCGATCCGATGTTGATGATCCGCCCCCAACCCCGGTCCGCCATGCTGTCGACGACCTGCTTGGTGCTGTTAAAGAGCGTGTCCAGGTTGCTGCGCAGGACGGCCGACCAGTCGGCGTGACTCATCTGCCGAAAGCGCATGTCCAGCATCGAACCGGCATTGTTGACCAGCACGTCGATCTCGCCGACCTCGCGCCGGACCTTGGCGAACGCGGCCTCGGTCGACGCCCAGTCCGTGGCGTCGCCTTCCGAGGCGATGAAGTCGTAACCCAGCGACTTCTGTTCCTTCAGCCAGTGGTCCTTGCGGGACGAACGCGGACCGCAGCCGGCGACCACGCGATGGCCGGCGCGATGCAGCGCCTGGCAGATCGCGGTGCCGGTATGGCCCATGCCGCTGGTGACGTAGGCGATGCGCAAAGCCATGGTGCTTCCTTTCAAAGTCGTGCGGCAGGCGCCGCGGGGAATCAGGCGGCCGCGCCGACCAGGGGGAACAGGCCGAACGCCAGGGCGGCAAGCAGCATCACCATGCAGACCATCGTGGCCCACTTCAGCGCATAGCGCTGGTGGTCGCCGAACTCCACGCCGGCCAGGCCGACGAGCAGGTAGGTGGACGGCACGAGCGGGCTGAGCAGGTGGACGGGCTGGCCGATCAGCGAGGCGCGCGCCATCTCGACGGGCGTGATCCCGTAGCCTTGCGCGGCTTCGCTCAGGATGGGCAGCACGCCAAAGTAGAAAGCGTCGTTCGACATGAAGAACGTGAACGGCAGGCTGACCAGCGCGGTGATGCCCGCTAGATACGGTCCCAGCGCGTCGGGAATGACCGCGAGCAGGCTGCGCGACATGGCTTCGACCATGCCGGTGCCCGACAGAATGCCCGTGAAGATGCCCGCCGCGAAGATCAGCGACACCACTGACAGCACGTTGCCCGCATGCTGCGCCACGCGGCGGCGCTGCTCGGCCAGGTTCGGGTAGTTGATGATCAGCGCAATCGCGAACGCAATCATGAACAGCACGGGCAGCGGCAGCACGCCCAGCACCAGACTCACCATCAGCGCCAGCGTCAGGCCCGCGTTCACCCACAGCAGCTTGGGGCGGCGCAGGTCGTGGTCGACCTCGATCTCGGGCAGGTTCTTCGGACCGTCCTCGTCGTAGCCGGCGTGCAGCGACGCGCCTTCCGGCAGCGCCAATACGCCCAGCCGGCGGCGTTCGCGCAGGCCCAGGAAGAACGCCAGGATCAGGATCGCCACGATCGACACGCCCATCACGGGCACCAGCGGCACGAAGATATCGCCCGCATCCACGTGCAGCGCGCTGGCCGCGCGCGCCGTCGGTCCGCCCCACGGGGTCAGGTTCATGACGCCGCTGGCCAGCATCGCCAGGCACGTCATGGACAGCGCGTTCATTTTCAGGCGCCGGTACAGCGGCAGCATCGACGCCACCACGATCATGTAGGTGGTGGAGCCGTCGCCGTCCAGCGAGATCACCAGCGCCAGCACGGTCGTACCCACCACGATCTTCAGCGGATCGCCCTTCACCGCGCGCAGGATGCGGCCGACGATGGGGTCGAACAGGCCCGCGTCGATCATCACGCCGAAGTACAGGATGGCGAACATCAGCATCACGCCGGTCGGCGCGATCTTGCGGATGCCGTCCAGCATCATCTTGTCGATGCCCGCGCCAAACCCGCCGAGCAGCGCAAAGATAATGGGGACAAGGATGAGGGCGACAAGCGGCGACAGGCGCTTGGTCATGATCAGCGTCATGAACGTGATCACCATGCCGAAGCCAAGCAGGGTCAGAAGCATGAGGGTTATCTCCAGCTAGTCGTTGTTATGTGTGCCCGCCTCCGGCTGGGGAAGCGGGAACGCAAGACTAGGAAGAAAAGCTGTCTGGAACCTGTCGTTTTTGTTGGCGGCGGAGAGACATTCGCCGCTTGGGAAGCCCTTTTCCCGCCGGGCCGCCCCAAGGGAAAAGCGCCCCCTCGGGGGGCAGCTAGCGTGCGCAGCGCGCGCGGCGTGGGGGCTGTCCATCATGCGACAATCGGCGCTATGCGTATCTTGGTAATCGAAGACGATGAAGATTTGTCCGACGCACTCGTGCGCCGGCTGCGTCGTCTCGGCCATGCGGTCGACAGCCAGAGCGACGGCCTGAACGCCGATGGCGTGCTGCAGTACGAGACCTTCGATCTCGTCATTCTGGACATCGGCCTGCCGCGCATGTCGGGGTTCGACATCCTGCACCGGCTGCGCGATCGCGGCAGCAAGACGCCCGTCCTGGCGCTGACCGCGCGCATCGACATCGAGGACCGCGTGCATGCCCTGGATACCGGCGCGGACGACTACCTGGCCAAGCCCTTCGATTTTCGCGAGCTGGAAGCCCGCTGCCGCGCGCTGCTGCGCCGTCCCAGCCCGCAGGCCACCGGCACCCTGCGTTTTGGCGAACTGGTCATCGACAGCGCGGCGCGGCAGGTGACACTGGCCGGCCGTCGCATCGACCTGCCCAAGCGCGAATTCAGCCTGCTTGAAATCTTGCTGGCCGGCATGAACCGCGCTGTCAGCAAGAGCGAAATCGCAAATAAGCTGTTCGCGTTTGACGACGACGCCGCGCCCAACGCCATCGAGGTCTACATCGCCCGGCTGCGCCGCAAGCTGGAAGGATCGCCCCTGCGCATCGAGACGCAGCGCGGCACCGGCTACCTGCTGACGGCAGCGGAAGGCGCGGACGGCGAGCCCGCGGCCGCGCCGCATCCGTAGCGGTCCGCAACGCCATGAACCGGCCGCGTTCCGAGCAGCCCCGCCGTATTTCCGTGCGTCGCCGGTTGCTGACCGTGCTCGGCGCGCTGTTCGCGGTCGGGCTGGGCGCGATCTACCTGCTGGTGCGCGGCTATGCGCACCAGACCGCCGACACCACCTACGACCAGCTGCTGCGCGCGTCCGTGCTGTCCATGGCCGACAGCCTGCAGCTCGTGCAGGGCGAGTGGCAGATGGACATGCCCTATGCGGCGCTTGCACTGCTGGAGCAGGCGCCGCGCGACCGCGTGTTCTACCGGGTGGCCTCGGCGCGCGGTGCGCTGATCTCCGGATACGGCGACCTGCCCGCGCCGCCCGCGCGCGGCAACGCCGACGCCAGCACGCCGCAGCTCTATGCAACCGAATACCAGGGCGAACCGGTGCGCGTCGCGTGGATGGAACGCAAGGTGGCCGGCCCGCAAGAGACCGAGACCGCGATCATCCAGGTCGCCCAGACACGCGAGGCGCGCAACGCGCTGGCCGAGCGCATCCTGTGGCAAGGAACGCTGGCGCTCATCGGCTTTACGGCGGCCGCGCTGGCGCTGGCCTATTGGGGATTGCAGCGGTCGCTGTCGCCCATCCAGCGGGTCGAGCGCGAGCTGGCCGGCCGCACCGCGTCGGACCTGCATCCCATCGCCGCGCCGGTGCCCGAGGAACTGGACATGCTGGTTCATTCGCTGGACGGCTTCATGGGCCGGCTGTCGGAAAACCTGGACACGCTGCGCCTGTTCATTGCCGAGGCCGCGCACCAGCTGCGCACCCCGCTGGCCGCGCTGCATGCGCAGATGGAGGTTGCGCTGGACGAGGACGATCCGGCCGAGCAGCGGCGCAGTCTTCTGGCCGTGCTGCGCAACGCGGAAAAGCTGTCGCGGCTGGTCAACCAGCTGCTCAGCGACGCCAGCGTCATTCACCGCAGCAATGTCCGGCAGTTCCAGCCCGTCGACGTGGCCGAACTGCTGAGCCAGGCGGTGTACGACACCGTCCCGCAGGCGGACCCGCAGCCTGATGTCCGGCTGCATCTGCCGTCCGCCAACGAAGGCAAACCGCCGCGCGTCTTGGGCGACAACCTGATGCTGCGCGAAGCCTTCAAGAACCTCATCGACAACGCCTTGCGCCACGGCGCCAACGACGACGGCCACATCGACGTGCGTCTGGATCCGCACGACGGCGGTTGGCGCGTCACGGTGTCCGACCAGGGGCCGGGCATTCCGCCGGCGCTGGCCAACACGGCCTTCGAACGGTTTGCGCGCGGCCCCAATCCGCGCTCGCCCGGCGCCGGGCTGGGCCTGTCCATCATCAAGCGCGTCGTCGACATTCACGGCGGCACGCTCAGCCTGAGCAACCGCGTGGGCGGTGGACTGGACGCCGTCATCACCCTGCCCGCCACTCCCTTGCCCGCCCGTGCCGATCATGCGTGACGCCCTATCCTTTCTGCGCGGCCTGACCGCGATCGCCGCGCTGACGCTGTCCGCGATCAGCCACGCCGCCGAAGTGAGCAGCAGCGGCCTCACGCTGGGTCCCGCAGATAGCAGCAACGTGCTGGTCGTGCACGCGTCCAACAGCGTGCAGGTGTTTCGCGGCGTGCTGGAAGACTTCAGCAGGCTCAATCCGTCCGTGCGGCTGGAATACACCGAGCTGTCGACGCAGGAACTCTATAGCGACACCGTTGCCCGCGCCGCGAAGGCGCCCGGCGTTCCGTCGGGGCCCGACATCGTCATCAGCAGCGCCATGGACCTGCAGACCAAACTGGTCAACGACGGCTACGCGCGCGTGCACATCTCGCCGCAGACGCGCGCCCTGCCCGGCTGGGCGAACTGGCGCGATGAGGTCTTCAGCATCGGCACCGATCCCATCGTGATGGTCTACAACACGCGCAAGCTCGATGCCGCGCGCGTGCCGCACACCCGCCGCGAACTGCTGTCGCTGCTGCAGGCGCCCGACCAGCCGCTCGCCGGCCGCATCTCCACCTACGACGTGCAGGGCAGCGGCATCGGCTATCTGGCGGCCACGCAGGACACGCGGCTGGACAGCATGGCGGGCGCGCTGCTTGGCGCCTTCGGCCGCAATGGGGTGTCCATCCACGAGTCCACCGAACACGCGCTGGACAAGCTGGAAAGCGGCGACGTGACGCTGGCCTACAACCTGCTGGAGTCCTATACCCGGCACCGCATCGACAACGGCGCGCCGCTCGCCATCATCTACCCGCAGGACTACACGCTGATGCTGTCGCGCTCGGCCATCATTCCGAAGCAGGCGCCGCGCGGCGACCTGGGCGCGCTGTTCCTGGACTATCTGCTGTCGGCGCGCGGCCAGGATGCGCTGGCGCGCGAGTCCGGCATGCGGCCGGTCAGCGCGTCGGTCGTGCCTGCAGCCGGCGTGCGGCCCGTCGCGCTGGGCGTCGGCCTGCTGGTGTACCTGGATCCGCTGAAAAAGCGCCACTTCCTGGACCTGTGGCGCGCGGCGATCTTTCCGCCGCGCTGACGCCGCGCTGGCCCGGTGCTTAGCGCAGCGCCACGCTCATGCCGCCGTCGGCCATCACCACCGCGCCCACGATGTAGCTGGCCTTCTCCGACGCCAGAAACGCAATGACCTCCGCGATCTCGCGCGGCTCGGCCGCCCGCCGGATCGGCGCGTTCTTGCCGTGCTCGGCCAGAAAGCCGGGACCGTCCGCATGGATGTGGTTGGTGATGTTGGTGACCACGTCGCCCGACCCCACGGCGTTCACGCGGATGCCGTGCTCGATGGCCTCCAGCGACAGGGCGCGGGTCAACTGCGCCAGCGCGCCCTTCGACGCGGCATAGGCCGCAATGGTGGGAAAGGCCTGGTAGCAGGCGTATGAACCCACGTTGACGATCGCGCCACGGCCCGCCGGCGCCATCACCCGCATCGCTTCGCGCGAGAACAGGAACGCGCCGGTGGCGTTCACGGCAAGGATGCCGTTCCAGTCGTCCAGCGTCATGTCGATCACCGGCTTGTTGATGATGACGCCCGCGTTGTTCACCAGGATATCCAGCCTGCCAAAGTGGTCCATCGCGGTCTTGACCGCCAGTGCGGCGCTGTCTTCCTGCGAGATATCGGCCACCAGGGGCTCGACGCCGGGCCGCGTGAGCGCGCGCACGGCGTCATCCCGGTCCACCGCCACGATGCGCGCGCCCTGCGCATGCAGGAGTTCCAGCGTGGCCAGGCCGATGCCGCTGGCGGCGCCGGTCACAATGGCGGTCTGGCCGGAAAAAGGTTGGTCTTTGGAAGTCGTTGCAGTCATGGGTAATTCCTTTGGGTTGATCGTTCAGTACGGGCTGGCCGTCGGGCGCACCACCACTTCGCTGACGTCCACGTCGTCAGGCTGTTCGATGGCATAGGCAATGGCTCGGGCGATGGCGTCGGGGTGCAGGGCCACGCGGCGGAACGACTGCATGGCCACGCGCGCGGTGTCGTCGGTGATGGTGTCGGCCAGCTCCGATTCGACGACGCCGGGGCACACCACGGTCACGCGAATCTTGTCGGTCTCCTGGCGCAGACCGTCCGAGATCGCGCGCACCGCGAACTTGGTCGCGCAGTACACCGCCGCCGTCGGCGACACGGCGAGTCCGCCGATGGAAGACACGTTGATCACCTGTCCATGTCCCTGGCGCTCCATGCCCGGCAACACGGCCGCGATGCCGTGCAGCACGCCGCGGATGTTCACGTCGATCATGCGGTCCCACTCGTCCACCTTCAGCGAATTCAGCGGTGAGAGCGGCATCACGCCCGCGTTGTTGACGATCACGTCCACCTGCCCGTAGGCCGCCTCGGCGCCCTGCACGAAGTCCCGCATGTCTTCGGCCGACGTGACGTCCAGCGCACGAAACGCCGCTATCCCGCCGTTTGCCCGAATCTCTTGCACCTGTGTTTCCAGCCGGTCCGTGCGGCGCGCGCCCACATACACGCGGTGGCCCTGCGCGGCCAGCTGCCGCGCCGTGGCCTCGCCGATGCCGCTGCTGGCACCGGTGATCAGCACCACTTTGGATTGCCGGCTTTGAGTCGAAGTCATGGTTGAATCTCCAAGTCGTTTGCGTGAATGAAATGCTAAGGATTGCGGCGCCGCGCGCGAATACCTGCGTCTATCGCACCCTTGCCCATTCCTATCGCGCACCCTGTTCCGCCCCGATGGGCGCCGGTAGAATGTCCCGAACCGGAACCGAACCACGGATGCCTCATGACGCTGCCGCCCAGCCCGCTGTCGCGCGAAATGATTGCCCTCATCGACCGCCTGGCGCCCAACGAGGGCTACAGCCTGTCCGCGCTGGACGGCGTGCGCTTCATGCGCTCGGACCGCCCGCTCGGCCGCACGCCGGTGCTTTACGAGCCCGGCATCGTCATCGTCTGCCAGGGCCGCAAGCTCGGCTTTCTGGGCAACGAAACCTACGTCTACGACGCGCAGCACTTTCTGGTGCTGTCCGTGCCCCTGCCCTTTTCCACGGAAACGCAGGCCAGCAAGGAAGAACCCATGCTCGCGGTGTCGATACGGATGGATCTGGCCACCGTGGCCGATCTGGTGGTGGCGATCGACAACCGATCGGGCGAAGTTCTTGAAGCCGCGCCAGATAAAGGCGCAGGCGCCCAAAGCCGCGACGCGCCGCTGGGCATTGCCTCGACCCCGCTGTCCGAGGAAC
Organism: Achromobacter spanius; assembly: GCF_002966795.1. Classification (GTDB taxonomy): domain Bacteria; phylum Pseudomonadota; class Gammaproteobacteria; order Burkholderiales; family Burkholderiaceae_B; genus Achromobacter; species Achromobacter spanius_D. Next base: position 1,288,269 of record NZ_CP023270.1, on the reverse strand, counting down.
TGGCCGACGCCACCGTGCGCCTCTTGCGTGCGTTGTGCCATCCGCTCGATGCCGAGATCCTCGGCCCGGCGCTGGTGCGCGAGATCTGCTTTCGCGTCCTGAGCGGCGAGCAAGGCGGCGCCCTGCGCGCCGCGCTGGCGCACCCGGGCCGCTTCGGCCGCGTCGCGCGTGCGCTGCGCCGCATTCATACGGACTATTCCCAGCCGCTGGACGTCACGCACCTGGCGCAAGAGGCCGGCATGAGCGTCCCCGCGTTTCACGTCAATTTCAAGGCGGTGACGCAGACCTCGCCCATCCAGTACATCAAGTCCACGCGGCTGCATCAGGCCAGGCTCATGATGATCCGCGACGGGCTGACGGCCGCGTCGGCCTCGGCCCGCGTCGGCTATGAAAGCGCGTCGCAGTTCAGCCGCGAATTCAAGCGCTTCTTCGGCCGCACGCCGGTTGAGGAAGTGCGCGACATGAAGGCGTCGTTCGCGCTGTCGCCCGCTGCTGCCATCGGCGATTTCGCGTCCCGGCACTGAGGCTGGCGCGGCGGCCCATCGTGTAGCATTCGGCGCAACTGTTGCAACCCTTACGAATCACGATGTCCAACGACTCCCGCGCCATTGGCCTGCATCACAAGACCGCCCAGCAGATCCAGGATGAAACGCTTGCCGCCATTCATGGCTGGTTCGACAAGCTGCAGGCGCGCGACGACATCGACGCGATCGTGGCCCGCACGCCGCTGCAGGCCGGCATCCACAGCGAGATCCTGCTGGAATACGAGCCCTCGCGCATCATGTTCGACGTCATGCCCAGCTGGGAGCCCGACGACGAGGACGGCCTGCGCGCCGAAGGCCGCAACGGCCCGCTCAGTCCCGAAGCCATCCACCAATCGCTGGCGCCCGTACTGCGCGAGGCGGTGCTTGAACGCATCGCGCGGCTTGCCGGCAAGCCGCACCTGGATCACCACTTCCGGTTTCGCGCGCAGTTCCCCACCACCGAGGGCCGGCTGCGCCTGACGCTGGTGGACCACACCGACGAGGCCAAGCAGCAAGGCCTGCGCGAACGCGTGGCGCGATACGTGGACCAGGCGGTGCTGAACGGCACCGAGCCCACCGGCCGCCTGCACATCAGCCTGCTGTGCCGCCATCTGCTGGACGAACGCCTGTTTCCCAAGTTGGATTACCCCTGGCTGATCTCCGTCTTTACGCGCGTGCTGGCGCTGAACGCCGGGCAGGAGTCGCTATCGGAGCAGCGCGGCGCCATCATCCATGCGCTGCGGCGCTGGTCCGAGGAGCAGTATCTGCCGCGTTATTTCGACGTGGCGCAGAACGCCTTCCGCGCGAACACCTACACGCTCAAGCCCGGCGCAACACTGGATGCCCATGACCGCGGCATCGACCTGCTGCTGTACGCCGCAACGCTGATCCTGCGCTTCGAGCCCGGCTATGCGCGGCCGCTTGGTTTGACCTTTCTGGAGCTGGCGCGCGAAGTGGGCAGCGCGCGTGCGCACACCATGCTGGCCAGCGGGAGCGGCGCCATTCCGGCCGACCGCGCGCGCTTGGCGAACGAATCCGTCACCTGCGCCGCCAACGACGTGCTTGCCACCGTTGCCGTTGCGATCCGGCAGGAATCGCCGGAAGCCTACCGCCAAGCGTTGGACTTCATCGCCGGCCTGTTGCGCGCGGGCTTTCCAGCCGGCTACCGCATCGAATTGAAAAGCCGCGCGCGCCACTACCTGCCCATCAAGGGCCTGGCCAAGTCCGACACGCATCGCTTCTTTGCCAACGCCGCGCAGCACCCCGAGGCGCACGATGCGCTGGAGAACTACGCGCGCGCCGCCATCCAGCCCTACGAGTGGTATTCCGATTCGGAGGCCGAGAAGGCCTGCCTGTCGGGCACGTACGCGACCTTCGCGCTGGGCCTGGCCGGCGCCAGCCGCTTCCCGCTGCTGCGCCACTACATGGATCTGGTGGACGACGAACACCAGTCGGTGCAAGACCGCTACACCACCGTGTTCCTCGAACAGCATGGGCTGACGCCGGACACCCTTGCCACCGTCGTGGCATGCCTGTGCGTCTGCACGGATGGCTTCAAGCCGCCCGCCGGGTTCGCGATTGAAGATGCGCAGACACTGGGCCTGCTTGCAGACGCGGTGGCCGGGCTGCCCGACCACCACAGGGCGCATGTGCGCGAACGGCTGTACGGATCCGACAAGAAGCTGGCCGCGCTGGCCCGCAAGGCGGACGAGCCGAAAAAGGCGCTGCTGCTGCAGCTGCTGGCGCAATAAGCATGGCGTTGCGACACGGCGATTTACAGGCGTTTCGCGCCGGTTGAATTTTCCTGGTATCGCCGCATCAACACGCGATTTTCCTTGCGGGCAAGCGCAGCAAAATCGTCATCGCGCGCAAATTTGCGACGATAATCTGCGCTGGGCTCGCCGCGATCACCACACGCTACAGGCAGCGCGCTCTCCGCTTTGATCCGCAGCAGCGGTGCGCCGCCAAGCCTTGCCGGCCGGCGCCACCTACCACCATCTGTGACACGTAGCAGCGATTACGTTTGAACCAGAGTTGGAGGCACGCCATGCCCGATCATCGAATCGCCTTGCGACGCGCCGTCGAGGCCGTCGACCATCTGACCGACCCCGAACCGCCGTGGCGCGACATCCTGGCCACGGCCCGCGATCTTGTTGGGGCCGACAGCGGAGCGCTCATCGTGTTCGACGCCAGGAACAAGCTGCTGACCCTGACCGCCATCGGTCTTTCCGACGCGTGCGCCTCGGATTACCAGGAGCACTATTGCAACTGCGACATCATTGAGCAGGAGGGGCGCAACGCCCCCGCCGGCACCTGGCTGGACACCGCGCGGATGTACGAACCCGCGCAGTTGCACCGCACCGAGTTCTACGCGGACTTCATGGCCCGGCATCGCATGGCGCAGGTGCTGGCGCACATCATCGAATCGAACACCGTGCTGCACGCCGCGATCGGCTTTCAACGTTCGTCCGTCGACACGAAGGCGGGCGACCGGCTGCAATCGGGTGATTACGCGCGCTATTTCCGCATGCTGCGCCATCAGTTGTCGCACCGCGAGCGCACCCGCGCCATCGGCTGGAAGTCGCTGGAAAGCGCCTTCTCCGAGGTCAACGAAGCGGTGCTGCTGATCAGCGTGGATTGCATCGTCGACAAGCTGTCGCCGCTGGCCGTGGGGTTTCTGGACGACGTGAACGGCTGGACACTGCACGGCCGCCGGCTGCGCCACGCGGACGCCAAGGTGCAGCGGCTGTTCGATGCGCACTGCGCCGCCGTGGCGGGCGACGGCCAGATGCGTTCGATGGCCACGGCCTCAGGTTGGGGCGAGCTGTTCTGGGTGGACATCAGCGCGGCGCCGCCTGCGCTCAGCCTCATCGGCGGCCGGATGCTGCTGGTGCGCATGCGCAAGAAAAGCGCCTTCGCGATGCCGGACGTCACCAAGCTGCAATCGGTGTTCTCCATCACGCATGCCGAAGCCGCAGTGCTGGCCGGGCTGGCCGCCGGCCACAGCGTCGAAGAGGTCGCCACCCTGCGCCACGCCTCGGTGCTGACGGTGCGCAAGCAGGTGGCATCGCTCCTGACCAAGATGGAGTGCAGCCGCCAGTCCGAACTGGTCCGCCTGGCGTCGTTGCTGTAACACGCGCCGCCGCGCCGCGCGGCGTACTCAATTTTGAGTATGTGGCCTGCACCCATGCGGCCCTACGATGAGCACGAAGGCATGAGACCCGGGCCGCCACGCGCCCGTCGGGTCACCATCCCGTCTGCGCTCGCTATCGGCAGGCCCGTAAACCGGCGCCTGCCGCCCCGCCCGACCATGACTCCGCCCATCCGGCCCCGCAGCTGCCCTCGGCCGTGCGGCGCCATCGCGCACGTCCGAACGACACCGGCCCCAACGCTGCGCCCCCACGCGTCCCCAAGGAGCCATTCATGAAGCCTGTTCTGCCATTCCGCGCCCTCATCCCCGCTGCGCTGGCGGCCTTTGCCCTGCTGTCCGGCCCCGCCGGCGCGCAGTCCGCCGCCACGGCGCCGGCCACCGCGGCGCCCTCCTCGGACTTCACGCCCACCCGCGCCGACGTCGAACGCGACCTGGCTGCATGGCGCGAAGCCGGCCTGGAAGAACAATGGGCCGGCGAGGAAAGCCCGAACGTCAACTCGCCCACCTACATCGAGGACTACAAGAAATACGAAACCACCATCCGGACCAGCAGCATGGGCCAGCCGGCATCGCAGCCGCAGAGCGGCTCGCAGCGCCGGTGGTGACGTCTGCAACGCAGTGACGGCGCGCGGCGGCCAAGCACCTTGCCCGCCGCGCGCCGCCGTTTTAGCAACCATTCGGCGGATCGGCTTGCATCTGGTAACGGGGCGTACATCATCGCCCTTTATCCTCCAGCCTCTTCTTTATCCGGACCCCGCCTTCCGGCATGACCGATACCCGCTACATCGAAGACCTGCGCCGCCGCTACAACGCGGGCGCCAAACTCAAGTTCGTCAATTTCTGGGGCCACCAGCCCGGCAAGCACGGCGTCACGGCCTCGTGCTTCAGCCAGTGGTACGGCGCCCCCTTCGACATCGAAGGCCAGCGCTACCCGACCGCCGAGCACTACATGATGGCCGAAAAGGCCAGACTCTTCGGCGACGAGACCACGCGCGCGCTGGTGTTCAAGGCGCCCAATCCCGGCGCTGCAAAGGCGCTGGGCCGGCAGGTCATGGGCTTTAACGACGAGACCTGGCTGGCTAACCGCTATGCCATCGTCGTGCGCGCCAACGAGGCAAAATTCGGCCAGAACCCCGAATTGCGCGAGTTCCTGCTCCAGACCGGAAACCGGGTCCTGGTCGAGGCCAGCCCCGTGGACCGCATCTGGGGCGTGGGCATGGCGCAGGACGACGAACACATCGCCAATCCCAACCTGTGGCGCGGCCTGAACCTGCTGGGATTCGCGCTCATGCAGGTGCGGGACACGCTGCGGGCCTGAACCACTGCCGCCCGCACGCCTGCCACACCGGCAGCGCGGCACCGCCAACATCGACACCATGACCGCCATCACTCACGCCCAGGCGCTGAAGAAACTCGCCGCCGACATCCTGGTCCAGACGCTGGACGAAGACCTTGCGCGTCTGCTGGCGGACACCATGGCGCGCGCCCGCCATGACGCCAGCATCGCGGCCAACCCGTCGGCCAGCGTGCTGGCGCCCCTGCTGCGCCGCTGGAACTGCGTGCTGCAGGCCGGCGACGACGGGGCCTCGCCCCTGTATCGCGATAAGACCGCCGTCGCGCTGGCCATCCTGCTGCACAAGTACGGCATCGCCGACGCCGGCATCGCGGACCGCGCGGATGCCGCCATCGACGCCCTGAACGATGCCGTGGCCCTGAGCGACGATTTTCATCGCAAGACCGCCGCCATCAAGACCGCCTTCCTGCACACGCCGCCCGCGCCGCTCAAGCGCGCCCCCGGCCTGCCCGACAGCCTGACGTTCTACCGCGCGGGCGACGTGGTGTCGTTTCAGCTAGATGGCCGCCATTACGCGGCCTATGTCCACCGGTGCGCGCAGACCAACCAGAGTCCGGTCATCGAGTTCTACGACGCCGTCTTCGACCATGTCCCCGCCATGGATGCACTGCACGATAAGCCCGCCCGCGGCCGCCGTTACAACGACGGCACCGTGCGGGTCGAACGGATGTCCATCGCCGGCATGAAGTTCATGCCGGATCCGGCCGGCCAGTTCGTGCTGATCAAGGCTTGCGTGGAAACGCCGCCCGACGCCAGCGGTCTGGGCGAGCCCGTCGGCCTGTATGGCGTGTCGGACGTCTTCGACCTGCAGGACAGCGTGGACGGGATGTTTGGCAAGCGCTGACGGCCCCCGTCAGTATTCGAACTGCGCGCTCAGCTTGATCGTGCGCGGCGCGCCTTGCAGCAGGGTGCCCGCGCTGGTCATCCAGTAGGCCTTGTCGGCCAGGTTATCCACGTTCAGCCGGAAGGTCGTGCGCATCGCGCCCAACTTTGTCACGTAGCGAACGCCCGCGTCGAACAGCGTGTACGACGGCAGCGACACGGTGTTGGCGGCATCCACGAAACGCGAGCCGTAGTATTGCGCGCCCGCGGTCAGCACCCAGCGCGTCTCCGGAATCGTGTATTCGGCATACGCCGAGAACTGCTGGCGCGGCACCCCGTCCACCCGGTTCCCGATCAGGTCGGGCACCCCTTGCGTGACCTTGCTGCGCATGAAGATCGCGCTGGCGTTCACCATCCACTGCGGCGTGAGCCGCGCCTTGCCCGACAGTTCCAGCCCGTCGTAACGCGAACGGCCGTTCTGCGTAAAGACGTTGTTGTCGTCCGTGTAGGTCAGCCCGCGCTTGATGCGGAACAGCGCGGCGGTGGCGGACCAGTCATCGCCATCCATCTTGGCGCCGACCTCCACCTGCCGGCTCTTGAGCGGCGCGAACGCCTGGTTCGCGTTGGCCGCCGAGATCGGCGCAATCGCGCCCTGCTCCAGCGATTCGATGTAGCTGGTGTAGAGCGACAGCTGCGAAAGCGGGCGGAACACCAGCGCATAGGTCGGCGACGTGGCCGAACTGTCGTAGCCCGCGTAGCTGTCCTTGATATTGCTGCGGCGCAGGCCCGCGATCACGTCCCAATGCTGCCCGATGTGCAGCGTATCCGACGCGAAGACCGAGCGCTGGGTGACCTCGCTGGTCTGCGTGTCGGCCGGCTCGGCGTGCAGGTGCGGATTGGAAAATCGCGGCGGGTGAAAGATGTTGCCGGAACCCAGGATCTCGTAGCCCGACACGCTGGACGTGTAGCCCTTGGTCTTGCCATAAGATGCGCCAAACGTGACCTCGTGCCCGATCGGCCCCGTGTCGAATGCCCCGGTAACCAGCGCCTGGCCTTCGTCGGTCTTGTACCGGTCCGTGCCGGCGTACATCTCTTCCGTGTAGTCGCCGCGCTGGTTGGCGTACAGGGCGCCGTTCTCGTAGATGCGGTCCATCTCGGAATGGCGGTACGCCAGCTTGGCGTCCCACTTGGGCGCCATGTGCCACGCCAGATCCGTGCCCACCGTGTCGCTCTTGGTCTGGTAGCTGGTGAAGGGCGAATAGATCCGCTTGCTGCCCTTGATCGGGTCCAGCACCGGCGCCGCGGCGTAATCACCCGTCTCGCCCGAGGCATTGGGATACAGCCCCCAGCCCGCCGAGCCGGTCACCTTGCGATTCTGCGTCAGGCCGTCCACGCTCCACACCAGGTCCGGCGTGATGCGCCAGTCCAGCGCCAGCGAACCCGATTGGCGGTCGATCTTGCCGCCGTCCTTGACGTACGTGTCGCCCTGTTCGTCCACCAGGTTCACGCGGTAGCCGAAGCGGTCACCAGGGCCGAACCGGCCGCCCGCGTCGCCGTGCAGCAACACGGTGCCCGACTCGGTGACCTGCGTGGTCAGCGCCAGGCGGGTCTGCTCCGTGGGACGCTTGGTTACGTAGTTGACGATGCCGCCCGGCTGCGAGAATCCATACAGAAAGCCGCCGGCGCCCTTGAGCACCTGGATGCTGTCGAAGTGTTCCAGCGGCAGCTCGCTGCTCCAGCTGAAGACGTTCAGGCCGTCGATCTTGCGCCCGTTCACCAGATCCAGCCCGATACCCCGGATTGAAATCTGCGACGCAAGCCCGCTCATGTCGTTCACCAGCATGGACACGGACGCATCGCCTTTCAATGCGTCGACCAGGGAGGCCGCCTGCCGGTTGTCCATCAGATCGCGCGAGACCACGTCGATGCTGTACGGCGTATCGAGCAGGCTGCGCTGCCCCAGCACCCCGACCGTTGCCGCGCCAACCCGGTACGCCTGCTCGGCGTCGCCCGTGAGGCGATCGCCGGACACCGTCACCGCCGGCAGCAACGCCGTCTCGCCCGGCCCCGGCTGCGCCACCAGCACGTAGCCCGAGGCGCTGCGCTTGGCGGCAAAGCCCGAGCCGCGCAGCAACACCGCAAAGCCCTCATCGATGCCATAGCTGCCCTTCAGGCCAGGACTGTGCTTGCCGGCGATCTGGTCCGCCACCATGGACAGCGCCACGCCGGATTGCTGGGCGTAGCGGCTCAGCGCCTGATCGAGCGGCCCGGCCGGAATGTCGTACTGGATGCGGGCGGGTTGGGCGGGTTGCGCTTGTTGCGCCTGCGCCTGCGCCGGCAGCGCGGCGGCGGCGGCCCCGGCAAGCGCCAGCCGGATGGCCAGCGTCAAGCCCGTGGCAGCGCGCGGAAGCGGATTGAAGTCGTTGCGGCGGGCGGCCGCCGGTTGCGTTTTGAACATCATCGGAAGTCCCTCGGATTGGACGCGCTATGCATCGTCTACAGAGGACATGACGCGCGAGAATCCGAAACACGAACCGCGGTCGGGAGAATTTTTCAGTTTTTTTTATCGGCCAGGCGCGGAAGGCGCCCTGCCGACCCAGACCAGGTAGGGCGTGACGGTGCGCAGCGTCAACCCCGGCACGCTTTCGGCCAGCAACTGCAGCGCCCGGTCGGTATCGTCCAGCGGCAGGACAACCGCCATGCGTATGTTCTCGAGCGCCGCCCGGTCGTAGAAGATCCGGCCCGGCCGATGCCGGTTCAGCGCGTCCAGCACGTCGGGCAACGGCCGGTCGCGGGCCACGAGTTGATGGAACTTCCAGGCGTCAGACACTTCACGCGGGTCCACCTGTTGCACCGGCCCGATGCCTTGCGCCGAGATGGTCACGCGTTGTCCCGCCTGCACCTCGGCGGCCCCGCCCCCTTCGGCCTCGACCCGCACCCGCGACTCGATCATCGTCAAGACCGTTTGCGCATCGCGCCGGTCCACCACGAAGCGCGTGCCCAGTGCCGTGATCCGCGCCTCGGGCGTGCGCACCACGAACGGCCGCGCCGCGTCCTTGGCGACGTCGACCAGCACCTCGCCCTGCACCAGTTCCAGCACGCGCCGCTGAGCGTCAAAGCGCACGTTCGCCGCGCTGCCGCTGGCGAGCGTCACCCGGGTGCCGTCTTCAAGCACCTGCGTATGCCATTGGCCGGTCGCGCTGCGGATATCCGCCGTCAGGTAGGGAACGGGGTACGCCTGCAGCGCCGCCCATCCTGCCAGGGACATGAGCGCGAAGGCCGCCACGGACAGCACCAGGCGCTTGGCGCGGCCGCCCTTCGCGTGGGCGAACGCCGCGTCGAAACCCGCCCTGGCCGGCGCGGCGGTTTGCGCGTCCGGCCCGCGCAGATCCTGCATCCGGTCGACCACCAGGCGCATGCGGCGCGCGGCGGCTTCATTTTCGGGACTTTGCCGTATCCAGGCCTCCAGCCCGGCGCGCGCGGCCTCGCGCTCGGCGGCGTCGCCCGCGCTCAGCCGCACCACCCACAAGGCGGCGGCTTCGACGGCGGCGTCGGAAATGGGGGGATGGGCGCCAGCAGCGTTCATGGCCGGCCGCGATCAGGCAGACAGGATGTGTTGGCAGCGCACCAAGCCCTGCGCCAGGTACTTCTGCACCATGCGCACGGAGATTCCCAGCCGCTGCGCCACCGCGGGCTGGCTTTCATCTTCCAGGTAATGCAGCAGGAACGCCTCGCGGCCCTTGGGCGCCAGGGTGGCCAGGGCAGCCGCCAATTGCTCAACCGCCTGCACCGCGCCCAGCACGGCCTCCGGCGATGGCGCGGCCTGCTGCAACGAGTCCGCGGCCAGCGCCAGCGCTTGCAGGTAGGCCTGTTCGATGCGTTCGCGCCGCAACTTGTCCAGCATCAGACGGCGCGCCGTCGTCGTCAGGTAAGCGCGCGGCTCGGCCAGATCGGTCAGGATTTCCTTGGTGGTCAGCAGGCGCAGGAAGGTGTCGTGCGCCAGATCCGCCGCCTGGTCGGAACATCCCAGCTTGCGGCGCAGCCACGACTTGAGCCAACCGTGATGGTCGGCGTAGAGCACCTCGACAGGCGAGGCCGGAATGGCTGCAGTCACGATGACATCCGTTCGAATCCGGCCCGCGAGCTGTTGGTCTTAAATGAAAATGATTGTCAATGCTATCCAAGACGATCCGGCAGCGCAAGCGCCCCGGATATGCCGATGTTTTGCTGCAACGGGCGGGCTGAACCGGCTTATGCCAGATAAGACGCGACCTCTTCCGGCGTCAGATAGCGCTTGAACGTCATCGACGGCTGATGGGCCTCGTGAATGACGCCGTTGAATCCCGACCAGTTGCGCTTCGTGCCCTCGTCCGTTTCCAGCGCGATCAGCACGCGCCTGCCGTGCCGGGACGGATGATCGCGCAGCGCGGCTTCGCCCCAGGCCCACTTCAGCATGTTCTTCAGTTCGCCCCCAGCGTAGGCGCCGGCCTGCAGCCACTGGAAGTCGGCGGTGTCGCCGTCCATGTCCGGCGTGCGCGGGACGATGTCCCGCTGCACGCGCAGCGCCAGTGCGTGTTCGCCGATCAGGATCTGCAGCAGCGTGAAGGCGTGGAAGGTGTTGTTGATGGCATGGGCTTCGGCGATGAAGCCCGTCCCGGACGCCGGCAGCACGACCACCAGCTCGTCTTCGTAGCTGACACGCGACGCCAGCCACAGGAAATGCAGCTGGTCGAACGGCAGGCTGTCGTTAAGCGTGGCCATGGCGTACAGCATGTCCATCAGCGCATCGTCGGCGATGAACGCCTGGTGATTGCCGCGGTGGCGCAACAACATGGTCATCATGGGCAGCACCAGCACGTCGACGGCGGCCTGCAAGGCTTCGACCTCCCAGAACGCATCCTGCGGCACCTGCGCCAACCTGCCCTGCGCGTCCGTCCAGGCCCGGCGGTCGGCTTGCTCGACCTCGTCATCGTCCTCTTCGACCTCTTGGGCGCAGAACGGACGCAGGCGTTGCAGCCAGTCGCGCAGCAACGCGTGCAACGTGGGAAACAGAATGGCGGGATCGGCGCCGCTCTCCACCAGCGAACCGCCCATCAGCGCCAGCGCCGCGGCATGGGAAGGATGCAGTTGCGGCAGGAGGTCCGCGCATTCCTGGAGGGCTGCGGCGGTGTGCGCCGGGTTGCGGGCATGGGTCAAAAAGGCGCCGACCTCGGGCCGCTGAAAGAACTGCTCCATCGACTCCAGGTCGTCGGCGGCAAGGATGGGACGGGACAGGCTGCGTGCGAGGTCGGAGATCGGCATGAATGAATGGCTGGTTACGGTGGCGGCGAACCTGGGGCTCGCCGGCGGTGTTCGGGGCGCCCGAGTTTACCGGCCGGTTCGCGATGTCGTGACCAAAAATTTCATGCCGGCACGCGCATTTTGCGGACCGGATATCAGCCGGCTGCGCTTCCCCCAGTGGGCGGTGTTCAACGAAGCGTTACAAGTCCTGCCAGATCTAATCAAATAAAACAGTTCTTCCCACGCTTCTGCTTTAGTTCTAGTCGCTGCATGGTGTTGCGTTCGGCGCGGCTTCCAGCGTCCTGCGTACCGCCGGCAGAGAAAAGATCAATAACCGGAGGAGAAGTCTATGCGTACGTTCAAGCGCAGGGCCGCCGCATTGCTGGCAAGCGGCCTGATCGCAGTGCTGGCGGGTTGCGCCTCGCCAGGCGGCAAGAAGGACACGATCGCCATGGCGGGGCTGTCGCAGCCCGTGGAGATCGTCAGAGACAAACACGGCGTATCCCACATCTACGCCAAGAACCAGGCGGACCTGTTCTTTGCTCAGGGCTTTTCGGCCGCGCGCGACCGCCTGTGGCAACTGGACCTGTGGCGACGCCAGGGCGAAGGGAAGATGGCCGAACAATTCGGCCCGCGCTTTATCGAGCAGGACCGCGCCGCGCGCCTCTTCCTGTACCGCGGCGACATGCAGGCGGAATTCGCCAGCTACCACCCCGAAGGCCAGGCCATCCTCACCGCGTTCGCCAACGGCATCAACGCCTACGTGAACTGGGTCAAGGCCAATCCCGACCAGCTTCCGCCGGAATTCAAGCTGACCGGCACCGAGCCCGGCTACTGGAGTCCGGAGACCTCGCTGATCCGCATCTACGGCCTGACGCGCAACGTCAGCGAGGAAGTGCGGATGTCCGAGCAGATCGCCGCACTGGGCTTGAACAACGTGCAGGGGCTGAGCACCTTCGAGCCGCCTTTGGCGCTGCAGGTGCCCGCCGGGCTGGATGTGCGCCAGATCAACAAGTCCGTTCTGACCACCTACCGGCTGGCGCGGGACGGCCAGAAGTTCGAGGCGGGCGACTTCCCGCGCAGCCCGCTCGCCGCGGATGAACGCGTCAAACTGGCCAGCGCGTTGTCCGAGGGCCGGCTCGCGTCGCTGGATCCGGCCTTCGATCCACTGGCGCCGCGCTACGAAAGCAACAACTGGACGCTGAGCGGCGAACGCACCGCCACCGGCAAGCCCATCCTGGCGGGCGACCCGCACCGCTCCATCACGATGCCGTCGCTGCGCTACATGGTCCACCTGAATGCGCCGGGCTGGAATGTGATCGGCGCGGGCGAACCGTCACTGCCCGGCGTCTCGATGGGGCACAACGACCGCATCGCGTTCGGTCTGACCATCTTCGCGTTCGGCGACGAAGAAGACCTGTACGTCTACGACACCAACCCCGCGAATCCCGGCGAATACCGCTATCAGGGCCGCTGGGAAAAGATGCGTCAGATCGACGAGAACATTCCGGTGCGCGGCGCGTCGCCTGCCATGCGCAGCCTGAAGTTCACGCGTCACGGACCCGTCATCCATGAAGACCCGGTCCGGCGCAAGGCCTACGCCCTGCGCGCCGCCTACCTGGAATTTCCGGGCACGGCCGCCTACCTGGCCAGCCTGCGGTTGAATCAGGCGCAGAACTGGAACGAGTTCGTGGCCGGCATGGAAAAGCACTACACGCCCAGCGAAAACATGGTGTACGCGGACGTGGACGGCAACATCGGCTGGTTCGGCGGCAGCATCGCGCCCATCCGTCCGCGCAACGACTGGTCCGGCATGCTGCCCGTGCCCGGCAACGGCGATTTCGAATGGCGCGGCGTGCTGCCCGGCAGCTCCCTGCCCCGCGTCTTCAACCCGCCCGAAGGCTATGTCGCCACGGCCAACGAGTACAACCTGCCCGCCAACTATCCGTACAAGGACATGTCGGCGCGCACCTGGGCCGAACCCTTCCGCATCCAGCGCATCCGCGAGGTGGTGGCCGACGGCAAGGGGCTGACCGTGCAGCAGTCGCAGGAACTTCAGTTCGACAACCTGTCGATTCCTGCCCGCACGCTGGGCGGCTACGCCAAGTCGTTGAATTCGGCGGACGCGAACGTCGGCCAAGCGCTGAGCCTGCTGAAGGACTGGGACTACCGCATGGCCACGGACTCCCGGGCCGCCACGGTCTATGCGTTCTGGCTGCCCGAGGTCGTCAAGCGCGTGACCGACCTGTATGTGCCGGCAAACGGGCGCGCGGCATTCGGCGAGCTTTCCACCCGCAAGACCCTGGAAAAGCTGGCCACGCCCGACGCCGCCTTCGGTCCTCGTCCGGATCAGGGCCGCGACGCCCTGCTGTTGCAGGCGCTGGCCGATGGTCTCACCAAGCTCACCGCGAAGATGGGGCCGGATTCGAAGCAATGGCAGTGGGGCAAGCTGCACCACATCCAGTTCGACCACAGCCTGGCCAGCCTGCTGCCGCCCGACACCGCCAAGGCGTGGGGCACGCCGCGCTATCCGGTCGGCGGCGACAACGACACGGTGCATCGCGCGACGTTCCGCAAGAGCGACTACCGCGTGACCAGCGGTGCGTCGTACCGCCAGGTGATCGACGTGTCCGACTGGGACAACTCGCGTGTGCAGAACGTGCCGGGCCAATCGGCGGATCCGCGCAGCCCGCATTACCAGGACCTGCTCAAGGGCTGGGCAACAGGCGAGTATTTCCCGATGGCGTTCAGCCGAGCCAAGGTGGAGAGCCAGCGGTCGGACACGCTGACGCTGCAGCCGGCGGGCAAATGAGCTGAGTTGCGTGCTTGGATCGGTGTCAGACACCCCGTCGAAGATGTCGTCAGCATGTGGCGGCGTCACAACGGGTGTCTGACACCTGGGGCCTAGTGTGTTGCGGCTTCACTACGGGTGTCTGACACCTGGGGCCTATTGTGTTGCGGCTTCACCACGGGTGTCTGACACCTGGGGTCGACGGGTGCCGCTTGGTGCGGGGATTCAATCTGCGATGGCGCGGTTGATGTTTGTCATTTCGCGCTGTCATTTGCGGGCGGAGAATGCCGTCATGACCCTCTATCCCGTGCTGCTCATCCTGCACCTGCTTGCGGCCTTCCTGTTTGTCGGCACGGTCACTTTCGAGGTGCTGTTCCTTGAACCGGTGCACCGGCGCCTGCCGCCCGACGTGCGCAAGGCGCTGGGCAGCCAGCTCGGGCCGCGCGTGCGTTCGGTGGTGCCGTGGTCGGTGGTGGTGCTGTATCTGGCAGGGTTGGGGCTGGCCTGGCAGCACCGCGGCGCGCTGGCCGCGCCGCTGGCCTCATCGTTCGGCCTGCTGCTTTCGATCAAGATCGCGCTGGCGGTCAGTGTGCTGGTTCATGTGGCCACCGCGCTGGTGCTGGCCAAGCAGCGCAAGCTCACCGGTGCGCTGCAAGGCCGTCTGCACCTGAGCGTGTTCTGCCACATGCTGGCCATCGTCGTGCTGGCCAAGGCGATGTTCTACGTCACCTGGTGACGGGGCGCGAAGGCGCTAACCGCAAACAGGGCGCTAACCGCGCTGATCGCGCCGATCTCGCTAGCGCCCCCCACGCTTACTTGCGTTTGCCCGACGCGTCCTGCTCCACCACCATGTCCAGCACGTAGACCTTGGACGGCGCATCGGCGGGCGGGTTCTTCCAGTCGTAGCGCTTGACGCGCAGCACGGTGCGCACGCCGTCCTGGTGCTCAAACCCCTCGATCGACTGGTACAGCGGCTGCCACTTGTCCGGCGCGGGCAGCGCGATGCCGGCGTCATTGAACTTGCGTTCGCGCACCATCAGGCATTGATAGTGCGGAATCATCGGATGGCTGCACTCGGCGCGCTTGGCCGCCACTTCCAGGAACATGATCTGGCCCGCGCTGCCGTATAGCGTTTCGGGCGTCGGTTCGCCGACAAACTTCAGCACGCTGCCGTCCTGCGTCGTGAGGTCCAGCGCGGGCTCGGCCTTGTCGCCCGACAGCGTCACGCGCAGATCGCCCTTCAGACGCTGGCCGATCTCGGCATCGAGCTGCATCAGGCTTTGTTCGCACGCCTTCATGGTTGACGCCAGGTTCGCGATGGTCAGCACGCCGTTCTTGTACGTGTACCCGCCAAACTGCGCATTGCAGCCGCCGCGGATGTTCACGCCATCGTCCTTGAAGGTAAGCCGTACTTGATGCTCGACGCCCTTTTGCAGCGCGGCGATGGACTTGCCCGCGGCATCGGTGGCGGCCGTCAGGCGCCAGTGGTAGGCGCTCAGGCCGGCCTGAGTAGCAGCGGATGTGGCGGCGGACGTGGTGGCGGAATCAGGCATGGCGGACGATCCTTCGCGGGGAGAGGTCGTGGGCGCGCAGGCAGACAGCAGCGCCGCACAAACGGATGCAAGAAGGATGGTTTTTTTCATGATTGGTTCCTGTCAGCCGCGTGGCCCTGATGAAAAGCGGGATTCTACGTCCGTGGCGTGGACGAAATTACCGCTGCGCGGAGCAGTCCGTTTCCAAATCTTGCGGCCTATAAGCCCCCGGACAGCCCGATCGAAACGTCCGCGCGCCGCGTGCCGCACACGGGAAATGTCCGTCCAGCGGGCGCGGCCAAGCCCTCACGGCCGGCGCGCGCGCAATTACAGTCTGACACCTTCCCCGTGTGACACTCGCGCGGCCGCGCACGCCAGCAAGCGCTACTTTTCCGCGGGATACGCCGGGCTCGCCAGGCAAGCCTGCGCCCATTCGTAGTCGTCGGTATCGAAGATGTCGCCGTCGATTTTCGGCAGCGGCTTGTCGGCATAACTGAAATCAGGCTTTGCCGGCGACCGGTTCCAATGGGTCTTGCCATTGCCGTCGTCGCACGCTTCGTCGGCGCTGCTGAACGAGCACGACGCGATGACCTTGGGCTTGCCGTTCACCACGTTGGCCACGTAGCGCTTCGTGTAGACGCCGCCGGAAGCCCAGTATTCGTCGATCGAGCAGACGCGGTCATTGTGCTGGTAATGGCGGGTCGCAAAGCAGGAGTAGTTGTTGTAGTCGGGCGGCAGCACGTCGCACGAGGACGCGAAACCGGCAAACGGACCGCCGGTGAACTGCGCCCGGAACTTGCGCTGATCCAGCGCCCGCGCGATCAGGACCGGGGTGTCAGACCCCTTGGCCTTTTCCTTGAACTCGGCGCTGCGCGCAAGCATCAGGCTGCGCGCGGCCTGCGCGGGGGTTTTGCCGTCGGGCAGGAGGTCGGGCGACTCGATCAATCTTTCCAGTGCGTTGTCGCGCGCCGCCAGCCAACGTTTCTGGCCGTCGACCAGCATGGTGCGGATCTCGGCATCGGGCGCGGCCTTCAACAGCGCGCTGTAGCTGCGATTCAATTCCGCATCGGCGGATACCGCGCCGCGGTCGGTGCAGATCAGCTTCTCGACGCCGGTGGCGGCCTTCTTGCAATCGATGGCCAGCGCGGGCGCGGACAATGCGAACAAGCCAGCCAGGGACAACAACCGTAGGGCGGGAATTCCAGGTTTCATCGGATTCTTCTCGGGTTCGATGGCGGTTGGACAGCCCGCAATTCTGGCATGAAACCGGGGACGACCCGACAACAACACGCCGCCGATCGCGCTTCCCGTTCGCGATCGGCGGCGTCGTCAACGCGCGCTACAGCGCCGAGGCCATCGCCAGCCGCTCCGCGTAATGCGGTATCGACAGACGCTCGACGACGGCCTGCTGCTGCGCCCCGAACACGTCGCGCTCGTCCGGCGAAGCCGAAATGTTCGGGCGGTCGATGGTCAGCTTGATGGCGTTGCAGCTATCCACGAAGAACGTGCCGACCACGCGCTCGGGCGCCACGCCCAGCACCCGCGCCACGTTGGCCGGGCAGAACACGTTCGAGCGCAGCGCCGCCTCGTAGTCGGCAGCCGAGTTGAACACGATGTCGAACGTCAACCGGTTGATGCCCGCGTCCTTGCTGCGGACCACCACGGCCATGTCGATCAGCGGCTGTTCGCGCTGGGGCGTGCCGTCGGGCGGCACGTCAGCGATCAGGGACAGCGTGCGATCGTCCAGATTGCCCGTGTAGTCCGTGATGCCGATGTCGTAATACCGCGGCCGGGCGGATCCGCTTTCCGTCCACGCCGCGCCGTTTGCGCGGAAATACGTGATCGGGAACATGCGGTTCTTGATGATGTCCTCGTTCAGCAGCAGGTGGTACAGCGTCCATTCGTAGGCATCGCCCGCATCCATGTCCAGCCGCGAGCCGTCGCGCGCGGCGGCCAGCGACAGCAGGCGTTGCAGGTCGGCTTGATGGCGATCGGCAAGCACACGCGGATCGCGGTCGATGGTGCGCACCAGCGCGACCGGATGGCTCGCATCGGCCTCATGGATTTTCCATGTTGCGGCGCGCAGCGCATCCGGAAATTCCGCCTGAACCAGCGTGATGACCGCGTCCTTGATCATCGGGTAATTGGCCTGGAACACCGGATCGCGCGTGCCGCTGGGCACCACCGCGCCGTACTGCCCGTCCTCGCGCCGGAAGCTCACCAGATTGGGCGACAGCGGATAGGCGATGTTGCCGGCCGTGGCCTTGCGGCCCGCGTAACCGTAGTGGATCAGATAGTGGGTCAGCAGACTGGCCAGCGTTTCGGCCGCCTGCGGCGTCGCCGCGCACGTTTCGACAATCAGGCCCAGCTCCTTTTCGCCCTCGCGCAGCGGCACGGCCTGGACGCCGTTGCGGCCATAGACCAGCACGTCGCCGGGCACGCGCGGCAGGTCCGCAGGATCCAGGTGGACCAGCGACACCTTGCGCTTGCCCAGCCGCCGTGTGCCCTCCAGCTTGATGCTCCACGGCCACGGCTTGCCCGCATGCACGAACTGGCTGTTGCGGATGCCGGCGGTGCGGGCGTCGCGCGCGAAGAACTCCGTGTGTTCCATCGCCAGAATGCCTTCGGGATAGAACTGCAGTTGCGGATGGCTTTCCTCGTAGAGCGAGTGCGCCGCAATCGAGTACGGCGTGCAGCGCCGTCCCGAGTCCGGCGCCACGAAGAGCGCCGTGCCGTCGTCGTAGATTTCGGCGACCAGGCAATCTGACGGCGAGCCCGGGTCGCAGGCCAGCGCGCCGCATTCCAGCACGTGGCCCACGTGGTACGCCAGACCCGGGTCGATGCCGCGGCGGATCATGTCGGACGCGAACAGCGCGATGTCGCACGCGCGGCCGGCCAGCACATACTTCGCGCCGCTTTCCAGCGCGGTGATGAGCGGATGCACGCCCATCTGACCCACGATGGTGCTCTCTTCGAGCGCCGCTGCATCCAGCTCCGGCCCGGCGCCCGTGGGCCGAAGCGCGCCCGCGCGGAATTCGCGGATCACGCTGGCCGGGTCCAGCTCGGACCGGATGACGGCCACGGCGCGGTCCTTCACGCCCAGCTCGTCAAACACTTCCTTGGCGACGTCGATCATCCAGTCCAGGTTGCGATTGCCGCCCGCCATGCCGCAGCTTCCCAGGATGACCGGCCCCTCGATGCGTTCGCCCGCCTCGACCATGTGGCGAAAGTCCGCCTTCACGGCCTCGCGTTCGAAGTATTCGGTTCCCGTGCCCAGGTAATAGGGGCCGGCGTCCATCGATCCCGCATCCGAGATCACGGCGTCGATCCGCCCTTCCAGCGCCTTTTGCAGCGATTCACGGGGAAATCCATATCCCAACGCGCCGCACGCGGACACCACGCGATAAACCAGCTTTGCCATCATCACTCTCCAGTTCTGCAGGCCGCAGACATTGCGGTTGCTGCATGGGAGTGAAGATTGCGCCTGCCGGCGACGCTGGAAAAATACTATGTTGCTATGCGGGTATCGGCCGCGGATATGGCCTTTTAGCGGCGCGTCAGGAAGGCAGCGGCTCCGCGCCGGCCAGTCCCCTTTCCTGCACGTGCTGCATCACGAACTCGCTGAGCAGGGTGCGCACCGCTTCGGCGGGCGGGGCCAGCGGCACGTCGTTGGATGCAATGACCGCCGCCGTCAGATAGACGGGCGGTTCGATCAGCACGGCCGACACCATCGCGTTGCCCGGCTGGCCCGAGAAGTCGCCCAGCGGCAGGATGGTGTGGCCAATGCCCGCCTGCACGGCCGACAGCATGCCGGAAAAGACCTCGGTTTCCGCCACCACCTGCGGCGCGATGCCGGCCTCGGAAAACAGCCGGTCCAGCAGGTTGCGGGTCATGTTGGGATGCGCGGGCAGGATGAGCGGCATGTCGGCCAGTTGCTCGAAGCGCATGGCCGACGGCCGGCGCCCGGGTTTGCGCGGGCTGATCACGAACAGCCGTTGCCGGAACAGCGCTTGGCGCGCGAGACCCGTGGTCGGTTCGTCTTCGAACACCAGCGCCAGGTCGAGCGAGCTGTCGCGGATGCGGGCGCCCAGCTGGCCGCTGGCGTCGCTACTGAAGCGCAGGCTGATCTTGGGCAGCGCCGTGCGGCACTTTTCCATCAGTTCGCCGGCCAGAAACGACGCCAGCGTGGACGACATGCCGATGCGCACGACGCCTTGGATGTCGCCGCTGAGCGAGCGCACGATCTGCGGGATGCGCTCCATGCGGCTCAGGATGGAAGCGGCTTCCGTGTAGAGCGCGGCGCCCGCGGCCGTGGGACGCGCGCCTCGCGCGCTGCGATGCAGCAGCGTCACGCCCAGTTCTTCTTCCAGTGCCGCGATCTGCTGGCTGAGCGCGGGCTGCGCCACCGGAATGAGCGCCGCCGCGCGGGAAAAACTGCCCGCCTCAACGATCTTCACGAAGTACCGGAGATGGCGCAGCTGCACGGAAACGCTCCGGTCAGAACGTCACGGTGACCGACGGCGCGCTGCGCTGGGCTTGGCCATGGAACACGGCTTCGATGTTGTTGCCGTCCGGATCCAGCACGAAGGCGCCGTAGTAGCCGGGGTGATATTCGCGAAACCCCGGCGCGCCGTTGTCCTTGCCGCCGTGGGCCAGCGCCGCCTTGTAGAACGCGTCGACCATCGCCTGATCGCGCGCCTGGAACGCAAGATGGTGGCGTCCCGTCAATTGGCCCAGCGCGGCCTGGCTGTCGGCCGACGAGACAAAGAGCTCGTCCGCCCAGAAATAATCATCGGCCGTGCCGCCCATTGGCACCTCCAGGGCATCGAACACCGCCTGGTAGAAACGCTGGCTGGCCGGCAGGTCGCGCACGACGAGCTGGATGTGATCGATCAGGCGGCCGCGATGAATCTCGTTAGTCTGCATGACGTCTCCTTCCTGGTAGGGGATCGATCGACTATAGCGCCATCCGGCGTGGCCAATATGGGGGTTCGGTCAAACGGATACCACCACGAGGCGTGCCGGCATTTCGGCCTTGATCCGGCTACGCAATGACAAGGCCCGCATTGCCCTGTTGAGCAATGCGGGCCTGAAGACCGCGGTCATGTGGAGCGTGCGCGGCACGTCCCCCGGTTCGATCAGCCAAACACGCGGAAGCGCTCGGCGTCGTCCATGAAAGGCTTGTCGCCGAAACCGGCTTCGTTCGAGCCAAACGGCATCTGCGCGCGCAGCTTCCAGTAGGCGGGAACGTTCCATTCGCGCGCGACGGCGGCGTCGATCAGCGGGTTGTAGTGCTGCAGGCTGGCGCCGACGCCAGCGTTGGCCAGCGCGGTCCACACGGACAACTGGGCCATGCCGCCCGATTGCTCGGACCAGACCGGGAAGTTGTCGGCGTACAGCGCAAACTTTTCCTGAAGGCTGCGCACCACGTCCTGGTCTTCGAAGAACAGGATCGTGCCCACGCCGGCGGCAAAGCTCTTGAGCTTGGCTTCGGTCTTGTCGAAACCTTCGGCGGGCGCAACCTTGCGCACTTCTTCCGTGGCCAGGTTCCAGAGCTTGTCGCTTTCGGCGCCAAACAGGATCACGGCGCGCGAGCTTTGCGAGTTGAAGGAGGACGGGCTGAGCTTGATCGCGTCCTGGATCAGCGTGGTCAGTTCTTCCTTGGAGGCCGACAGGTTGCGGCCCAGCGAATACTGCGTGCGGCGCTGCTTGAGCGCTTCGAGATATGCGTTGCTCATTATTTGACCTTTCGACCAGTAGATAGAGATGACGATGGAAGGCATTCTACCGGCTCGACCATGACGCGAATACCCGTTCAAACGCACTTTGGCTGGAACATACTGTTCCATCGGTGGTGTCAAAGGGGCCGAAACGTGCGATCTGCGCGATGAGTCGACCACCTTCCGACGGCCGCCGTCAGACGTCCGCTCTGGTCAAAGATCCATGTCCAGGACGCGCGTCACCGTATCGCAGGACGCGCACTGGCCCGCCACGATGAGATTGCTGAAGAAGTTCTGCACGGTGTCCGGGTCTTCTTCCCAGAGCTCGTCCGTGCCGTCGTAGTCGAACTGCGCGAAGACGCTGAACCGCGTGCCCTGGCAGGCGGGGCAGGCAAAGGCCTGTGCCGCCCCCTCGCCGCGGATCTTGGCCGAGCAGTCCAGCTCGCCGTGATAGCCGTGGATGTCGCTGTCGAACACCACGACGCCCTCCGGCGTGCCCTCCCATTTCACGGCCAGCGGAGAGACGAACTCGTAGTCCTCGACGTATTCGTTGTAATCGCGCAGGTCAAACCCGAAGATTTCGCCCGTCTGCGCCCCGTCCGCGCCCAGCAGGCGGAACGCGACAGCGACCTCGCCGCGGTCCTCCACGAGCAACGGCGCTTGCTCCGTGCGCACGCCGTTCAGGCAACGGGGCGGATGGGAAAGGACGTGATCGAATGTGGGATCGGACGTGGGATCGGACATGCAGCGGGTCTCCTGTGAAGCGCGAAGATTGAAAAACCCGTGACTATAGACAATTGCCGATCCCCTCGATCCGTCAGTCGGCGCGGAACCCCGTCGCCTTCACCACGTCGGCCCAGCGCTTCGATTCCGCCGTCAGCAGGGCCTGCAGCGCCTGCCGGTCCGAGCCCACGACGACGAATCCGGCGTCGCCCAGCGTCTTCACGGCGGCCGGCTGGCGCAGCGCGGCGGCGCTGTCGGCCTGCAAGCGGGTCAGCACGGCGTCCGGCGTGCCGGCCGGCGCAAACAGCGCGAACCAGGCGCCGAAGTTGACCGCCGGCAGGCCGCCCTCCGCGAAGGTCGGCACGTCAGCCAAGGCGGGCGAGCGCTTCGCGCCGGTGGTGGCCAGCGCGCGCAGCTTGCCGCCCTGCACCTGGGGCGCGGCCAGCGCCGTCGTCACAAAGGCCGCCTGCACGCCCCCGGACACCAATCCCGACACGGCATCGCCCGTTGAACGGTAATGAATCGCTTCGATCTTCAGGCCCGCCTCGCGCGCAAACAGCTCCGCGCCGAAATGGCCCGGCGTGCCCGCGCCGAAGGTGGCAAAGTTCACGCGGTCCGGCGCCTTTTTCGCGGCATCGATGAACGCCGCCAGGTCCTTGTAGGGCGAGCTGGCCGGCACCACCAGCACGAAGTCGGCACGCACCACCTCGGAGATCGGCGCGAAGTCGCGGGGCGGATCGTAGTTCAGGTTGCGATAGGTGGCGGGCGAAATGCTGATGGAGCCGACTTCGCCCAGCAGCAGCGTCTGGCCGTCGGCCGGACTGCGCGC
This sequence comes from Achromobacter spanius, assembly GCF_002966795.1. Lineage (GTDB taxonomy): Bacteria > Pseudomonadota > Gammaproteobacteria > Burkholderiales > Burkholderiaceae_B > Achromobacter > Achromobacter spanius_D. The sequence continues at coordinate 1,265,543 of NZ_CP023270.1, read as the reverse complement.
GACCGTCTGCGCGGCGATCTGCCCGCCCGCGCCAACCTTGTTCTCCACCACCACGCTTTCGCCCAGGATCGGCCCCATGTGCTGGGACAGGGTGCGGGCGACGATGTCCGGCCCCGTGCCGGGCGGAAAACCCACGTTCAGGCGCACAGGCCCATTGGGAAACTGGGCGGCTGCCGCAAGCGGCAGGCACAGCATCAAACCGCCCAGCAGGCGGCGCAACATCGTTTGCATGGTTGTCTCCTGGTTTTTTTTAATGCCGCGGCGGCTGCCGCGGGTTCAGCAAATGCGATAGAAGCGCAGTTCGACGCGGTCGGGATAGCGCGCACCCGTACCGATGAACAGGCTTTCGTTCATCCAGCCGAGCGCGGGCGACGACGTCTCAAAGCGGGGATAACTGCGAAAGTAGATGCGTGCCGGGTCGACGGCTTCGCCGCGCGCCAGCCGCGCGATGTCCTCGGCGCTGCCCGTGCGGATGCCGGTGTTCTCGACATACACGCGCTCGCCTGCGGGCGTCTCGATCACGTAGCGCGCGTGGATGTCCGTGAACGTGGCCGAGCGGATGATCTGAAAGTCCGCGCCGCCGGGCAGCACTTTGCCCGAGAGGCGCGGGCCTTCGACCGTGCCGCCGGTGATCGGGATCACGCGGCGCCGGCCCTGCGGCGTGTCGCCCACTTCTTGTGGCGCGCCCACGTCGACCACGACGGTGGTCACGTGTTCCAGCCGGGGCGCGAGGGCTTCGTTATTGGCGTCGGGGCCGCTCATGGCTTTTCTCCGCGGGCAAGGCGCAGCGCCGCGGGATCAAAGCCCGCCAACTGCTTGTAGCGCAGCGACACCGCCGCCAGCTCTTCGCCCGATATCACGTCGTTGATGTTCGCGAAGCCTTGCGGCGCGCGTTCCTCGGCCATCTGCATCACCTGCTCGGGACCGTTTAAACGGTTGCGCAGCACGATGCCGGCGGTGCGCGGCAGGCGTTCGGCCTCGTACTCCAGCAGCGCGATCTCTGCCGAGCGCGTCTTGCCACGCTCGGCCTCGCCGAGCCAGTCGGCCAGGCAGCGTGCGTCCAGGATTGCCTGGGCGGATCCGTTGGAGCCAATGGGATACATCGGATGCGCCGCGTCGCCCAATAGCGTGATGCGGCCGCGCGTCCAGCGCGGCAACGGGTCGCGGTCCACCAGCGGAAATTCGTAGATCGCCTCGGCGCCGTCGATGATGGCAGGGATGTCGATCCAGTCCCAGCGCCAGTCGGCAAAGCGGTCCGCGAAGACGGACTTGTCGACCTTGCGATTCCAGTCGGTGGCGGGCAGTTCCGCGCCGGGGATCGACAGCTCGGCGATCCAATTGATGAGCGAGCGGCCTTGCTTGCGCAACGGTTCCGAGATGGGGTAGCAGACGAATTTCTGGTCCTGGTGTCCCGCCATGAACATGCTGCGCCCGTCCAGATAGGGCGGCGCTTCGGTCACGGCGCGCCACAGCATGCGCCCGGAAAACCGGGGATCGTCTCCCACCGGATGCAGCTGGCGGCGCAGCGCCGAGTGGATGCCGTCAGCGCCCACCAGGATGTCGCCGTGCACGGTCTGCACCGCGTTGTCCGCGCGACGACGGAACTGCGCTTGCACGCCCCCCGCATCCTGGCTGGCCGATTCCAGCACCATGCCCGGCACGATGGCGTCCGAGCCGAGCCGATCGCGCACGGCCTGCGCCAGCAGCATCTGGAATTCGCCGCGATGCACCGAAAACTGCGGCAGCGGATAACCGGCCTGCAGGCCGCGCGGCTCGCGCCAGATCGGCTGGCCAAGCTTGTTGTAGTAGTGAAGCTGCGAGGTCTCGATGGCGCGTTCGGCCAGCTCGGGCATGAGGCCCAGCTGTTCAATCTCGCTGACCGCATGCGGCAACAGATTGATGCCCACGCCCAAGGGCCGCAATTCCTGCGCGCTTTCATAGATGCGGCAGCCGATGCCGCGCCGATGCAGCATCAGCGCAAGGGTCAGCCCGCCGATACCGGCGCCGACAATGACGATTTGCATGTCTACTCCTGGTCTTATTTGTTATGCAACATAACAAAATCGCCCCGCGTTTCGCACGAGGGATTTCCCGCAATCCGGTGGCGCGGCGGCGACGCCTGCATTAGTGTTGAGGCCCCGTTCGCGATCCGCCCCCAATGTCCAGAGCCTCCGCACCACGCCCTCGCCGCCCTGCTGCCCGCGGCGAACACTTCGATCCGCATGTGCCCGGCATTCAGTACGGGGCGCTGGACGATCTGGTCGGCTACGCCATCCGCCGCGCGCAGATCCTGATCTACGAAGACTTCCTGGCCGCGCTGGCGCCGTGGGACATCACGCCGCAGCGCTACTCGGCGCTGACGCTGATCGCCGCGAACGAAAGCCTCAAGCTCACCGACCTGGCCCGCATCCTGGGCATCGCGCGTTCCGGCGCGGTGCAGATCGTCAACCAGCTGCAGGAACTGGGCTACGTGGAGCGTCAGGAGGCCGAACGCGACCGGCGCGCCTACGCGCTGGCCATGACGCCGGCCGGCCACGACGCACTGGCCGCCATCACGGAAGCCGTGCAGGCGCACGACGCGCGCATCAGCGGAAAACTGGGCGCGGCGGATCGCCGCAAGCTGATCGGGTTGCTGGGCAAGCTGGGGTAACGCGACCCCGATATCGCGTCTTTGCCCCCAATCCGGGCATTCCCCTATTACTTCAGCGTCGTCAAAAAACTATCGTATTCGAGAATTATCAAATAAGAGAATTCTCGCTTCCGACAAAATGACTGCTGAAACCCTATACGACTTTGCCGTGGTCGGCGCCGGGATCGCCGGCGCCTCCGTGGCCTACCGCCTGAGCGCCTCGGCGTCCGTGGCAGTGCTGGAGCGCGAATCCCAACCCGGTTATCACTCCACCGGCCGCTCCGCGGCCATGTTCATGGAGACCTACGGCACCACGCAGATCAAGGCGCTCACCCGCGCCAGCCGCGCGTTCTACGAGCATCCGCCGGAAGGCTTTTGCGAGCATCCGCTGCTCAGTCCGCGCGGCGTGCTGTACATCGCGACGCCCGATCAGAAGGACCTGCTGCAGGAAGTGTTCGAAGACTTCCACCGGCAGTCGCCCAACGTCACGCTGATCGACGCCGCGCAAGCGGCGGCCCGCGTGTCCTGCCTGCGCGAAGACCAGCTCTGCGGCGCGATCGAGGAACCGGACGCGCGCGACATCGACGTCCACGCGTTGCACCAGGGCTTTCTGCGCGGCATGAGCCGCCAGGGCGCGGTGCTGCACAACAACGCCGAACTGGTCCGCGCCGCGTTTGAAAACGACGTCTGGACGCTGACGCTGGCCGATGGCCGCCAGATTCGCGCGCGCGCCGTGGTCAACGCCGCGGGCGCGTGGGCCGATCACACGGCCGCCCTGTGCGGGGCCGCCCCCGTCGGCCTGCAACCCTGCCGCCGCACCGCCTTCACCTTCAGCGGTCCGCAAGACGTGGATTTCTCGCACTGGCCCGCCGTGGTCGGCGTGGACGAAAGCTATTACTTCAAGCCGGACGCCGGACAGCTTCTGGGCTCGCCCGCGAATGCCGACCCGGTTGACGCGCACGATGTCGTGCCCGAAGAGCTGGACGTCGCCACCGGCATCTACCGCATCGAAACCGCCACGACGCTGACCATCCGGCGTCCGAAGCACACCTGGGCGGGTCTGCGCTCGTTCGTGCGCGACGGCGATTTTGTGGTGGGCTGGGACGCGGCCGCGCCCGCCTTCTTCTGGCTGGCGGCGCAAGGCGGCTACGGCATTCAGACCGCAGCAGCCACGTCCGAACTGGCGGCCGCGCTGCTGACGCGCCAGCCCCTTCCCGATCACCTGCACGCGCACGGCGTCGATGCCGACGCCGTGCGGCCCGAGCGCCTGCGCTAATCCGGCTTTCGACAACCGACGCCCCGATCACCGAGACCCCGACATGACCGCCATCACCCGTTACCCCAGCCCCCTGCCCATGCCCTTCTCGCGCGCCACCCAGGCGGGCGGCTTCCTGTTCCTGTCCGGCCAGATCCCGCTGGACGCCGACGGCCAGGTCGTGCGCGGCGACATCACCGCCCAGACCCACGCCGCCATCGAGCGCATCAAGGAAACGCTGGCCATGGCCGGCGCCAGCCTCAAGGACGTGGTGCGCGTAACCGTGTGGCTGACCGATCTGGCGTTGTTCGCGCAGTTCAACGAGGCCTACCGCAGCCATTTCCCGTCCGATTTCCCCTCGCGCTCCACCGTCGAGGCCAAGCTGGCCTTGGACGTGGACGTCGAGATCGAAGTGCAGGCATGGCTGGGCGACGCCCAGGCCAAGGGCCCCGCGGCCGCCTGAGCCCGTGTTCGTTCGATTGCATGACACCGCCAGGCCCACGCCTGGCGGGGCGACACCCCCAAGCGCGCGCCCCGATGCCCGCGCCCTCAAGCCCCCACTTTTGCGCGGAGCGTCATTCATGAAAATCTTTTCCGGGTCCCTGGCGACCGAAACGAACACCTTTTCTCCCATCCCGACCGGCCTGGCCTCCTACCGGGCGCGCGGCTACTACCCCGCCGGCCAGCATCCGGACCGCATGCAGATGTTCTCGGGCCCGCTGTGGGCCGCGCGCCAGCGCGCCGCCGGCAAGGACTGGACGCTTATCGAAGGGCTGACGGCGGGCGCAACGCCGGCTGGCGTCACCACCCGCCACGCCTACGAGACGCTGCGCGACGAGCTGCTGGACGACCTGCGCCGCGCGGGCAAGGTCGACATCGCGCTCTTCGGCCTGCACGGCGCCATGGTCGCCGACGGCTACGACGACTGTGAAGGCGACCTGCTGCGCCGCGCGCGGGAGATCGTCGGCCCCGGCACCGTGATCGGCGCCGAACTGGACCCGCACTGCCACCTGACCGATGCGATGGTCGAGAGCGCCGACTTCCTGGTCTGTTTCAAGGAATACCCGCACACCGACATCCTGGAACGCGCGTTCGATCTGGTCGACCTGTGCGTGGCGCGCGCCGAAGGCCGCATCAACCCCACGCGCGCGGTCTACGACTGCGAGATGATTTCCATCATGCACACCAGCCGCGAGCCGATGCGCAGCTTCGTGGACCGCCTGCTCGCGATGGAAGGCAAGGAAGGCGTGCTGTCCGTGTCCATCGCGCACGGCTTTCCGTGGGGCGACACGCCGGACATGGGATCGAAGGTGCTGGTCTATACCGACGGCGACGCCGCGCAGGCCGAGGCGCTGGCGCGCACGCTGGGCGAGGAGATCATCGGCTTCCGCGACCAGCTTGCGCCGCCCTACCCCGGCGCGGACGAAGCGCTGGACCAGGCGCTGGCGCACAAGGAATTCCCCGTCGTGCTGGCCGACTCGGCGGACAACGCCGGCGGCGGCGCGCCCAGCGACTCCACCTTCATCCTGGAACGCGTGCTGGCGCGCGGCATCACCGACGTGGCCACCGGCCCGTTCTGGGATCCGGTTGCCGTGCAGCTGTGCTTTGAGGCCGGTGAAGGCGCGCAGATCAAGCTGCGCATCGGCGGCAAAGTGGCGCCGGTGTCCGGCCAGCCGCTGGACCTGGACTGCGAGATCCTGGCGCTCAAGCGCGACGCCGTCATGACCGGGCTGGCGGGCACGCCCGCGCTGCTGGGCGACGTGGCCGTCGTGCGGACCCGCGGCGTCACCCTCGTCATGACCACCCTGCGCACCCAGGCCATGGGCACGGACCTCTTCACGCAGTTCGGCGTGGACCTGGCCGCGATGAAACTCATCATCGTGAAGTCGTCGCAGCACTTCTACGCCTCGTACTCGAAGGTGGGCCGCCACGTCATCTACGTCGAGACGCCGGGCGCCATCACGAATGACCTCAACACGCTGCCGTTCGTGAAGCGCAAGCTGCCGAAATGGCCGTTCAAGGCCTGAGGCCGGGGCCCAGGACCAACCACCATTGCTGCCCATGACGGGCAGACCAGAATCAACAAGGGGAAATCCATGATCAGACGTTTCAGCCTGCTGGGAGCCGCCGCGCTCCTGGCCATGAGCGCCGCGACCGGCGCGCTCGCCCAGACCAAGACGCTGCGGCTGGTGCCGCACGCGGACCTGAAGACGCTGGACCCGCTCTTCAACACCGCCTACATCACGCGCAACCACGGCTACATGGTGTTCGACACCCTGTTCGCCCAGGACAGCAAGGGCCAGGTCAAACCGCAGATGGTGGATACCTGGACCACGTCCGAAGACGGCAAGACCTGGACCTTCACGCTGCGTCCCGGCCTGAAGTTCAACGACGGTACGCCGGTGACGGCCGAGGACTGCATCGCGTCGATCCAGCGCTGGGCAAAGAAGGACACGCTCGGCCAGGCCATGATGGCGGCCGGCGCTGAATTCGCCGCCACCAACGAGAACACGTTCACGCTGACGCTGAAGGAGCCCTTTGGCCTGGTGCTGGACGCGCTGTCCAAGCCCTCGGGCATGCCGCCCTTCATCATGCCCAAGCGGCTGGCCGCCACCGATCCGAACACCCAGGTCACCGAAATGGTCGGCTCGGGCCCGTTCCTCTTCAAGCGCGATGAATGGGTGCCCGGCAACAAGGTCGTCTACGTGAAGAACCCGGCCTACGTGCCGCGCTCCGAAGCGCCGGACGGCCTGGCGGGCGGCAAGAACGTCAAGGTGGACCGCGTGGAGTGGATCTACATCCCCGACGGCAACACCTCGACGGCCGCCCTGATGAACGGCGAGGTCGACATGATCGAACAGGTCACGCCCGACTTCCTGCCGGTGCTGGAAACCAATCCGGACATCACGCTGAGCACCTCGGTTGCCTCGCAAGGCATGGTGATCCTGAATTCGCTGCATCCGCCGTTCAACAACCCGCTCGCGCGCCAGGCGGTGTATTACCTGGTCAGCCAGAAGGAAATGCTGACCGCGATGGGCTATCCGGACAAGTACCGCGTGGACTACTGCGCCACGATGTACATCTGCGGTTCGCCCCTGGCGACGGACGCGGGCGCCGCGCCCTACGCCAAGACCGATCCCGCGCGCGCCAAACAGCTGCTGCAGGAAGCCGGCTACAAGGGCGAGAAGGTGGTGCTGCTGTACCCCACCGATCACCTGAGCGCCCCCGCCGTCATGGTGCTGGCCCAGAACCTGAAGAAGGCTGGCGTGAACGTGGACCTGCAATCGATGGACTGGGCCTCGCTGGCCGGCCGCCGCCTGAAGAAGGATCCGCCCGCCCAAGGCGGCTGGAACATCTTCCTGACCTGGGGCGGCTACTTCGACGCCAGCACGCCGGTGACCAACCCCTGGCTGTCCGCCGCCTGCGGCAACAGCCTGCCGGGCTGGCCGTGCGACAAGGAACTGGACACCCTGCGCACCAGCTGGATCCGCGAGACCGACGCCGCCAAGCGCAAGGACCTTGCCGCGCAGATCCAGGCGCGCGCCTACCAGACGGTGCCGTACGTGATGTGGGGCGAGTTCAAACCCGTCTTCGCGGTGCGCGGCTTGAAGCAGACCGATCTGATCAAGTCCGGCATTCCGGTGATGTGGAACATCGAGAAACCGTAAGGCAGACGCCGGGCGCCGCGCGCGCCCGGCCGCAAGCCGGGGGGAATCCAGCGTGAAATTCATCCTGCGCCGCATCGCGGCCGTCATACCCGTCATGGCCGTCGTGGCCGTCGTGGTCTTCCTGCTGATACACCTGTCGCCGGGCGATCCCGCGGCAGTGATCGCGGGCGACAACGCCACCGCCGACGACGTCGAAAAAATCCGGCAGAACCTGGGGCTGGACAAGCCGCTCCTGCAGCAGTTCGTCATCTGGATCAGCCATATCGCCGTGGGCGACCTGGGCACCTCGATGTCCACGCAGATGCCCGTGTCGCAGCTCATCGCCCAGCGCATGGGCCCGACGATCTCGATCGCGCTCTTCACGATGCTGTTTGCCGTGCTGGCGGCGATTCCGCTGGGCGTGCTGGCCGCCTGGAACGCCGGCAAGTGGCTGGACAGGCTGGTGATGGTGGGCGCGGTCTGTGCGTTCTCGGTCCCCGTGTTCCTGATCGGCTACAGCCTCGTGTACGGCTTTTCCATCAAGCTCGGCTGGCTGCCGGTGCAAGGCTACAAGCCGTTGGCCGATGGCCTCGTGCCTTACCTGCGCCACCTGGTGCTGCCCTGTCTGTCGCTGGGCCTGGTCTACATGGCGCTGCTCACCCGCATGACGCGCGCCACCATGCTGGAAGCCTTGTCCGAAGACTACATTCGCACCGCGCGCGCCAAGGGCCTGTCGTCCGGCCCCGTCGTCTGGCATGCGCTGAAGAATGCCGCCAATCCGATCATCACCACGATCGGCGTGGGCGTGGCGCTCCTGATCGGCGGCGTCGTCGTGACCGAGACCGTGTTTGCGATCCCCGGCCTGGGCCGCCTGACCATCGACGCCGTGCTGCGCCACGACTATCCGGTCATCCAGGGCGTGCTGCTGGTGGCCTCGGGCATCTACGTGCTGATCAACCTGGTGGTCGACCTGAGCTACCGGCTCTTCGATCCCCGCATCCGCTACTGAGAAGAGGCAACGCATGAACACGACCACCCTGCCGCTTCCCGCCGCGCGTCCGCGCCTGCGGCGTGCCTTCCGATCCGTGCGCCGCCACCCCATGCTGTATGCGGGCGGCGCCATCCTGCTGGCGCTGGCCGCCATCGCGCTGGCCGCGCCGTGGCTGGCCACCGTCGATCCGCAGGAAATCAATCCGATGGCGCGCATGAAACCGCCGTCGGCCGAGCATCTGTTCGGCACCGATGCGCTGGGCCGCGACGTCTATTCGCGCACCGTCTGGGGCGCGCGCATTTCCCTCCTGGTCGGCATCGTGGTGGCGGTCGTCTCCACCGTGGCCGGCGTGGTGCTGGGCATGATGGCCGGGTACTTTCGCCGCATCGACGCCCTCATCATGCGCATCATGGATGGCCTGATGGCCATCCCGGGCGTGCTGCTGGCCATTGCGCTGATGGCCACGCTGAAAGGCGGACTGGGCACCGTCATCATCGCCATCGTCGTGCCCGAAGTGCCGCGCGTCGTGCGCCTGGTGCGCGCGCTGGTCCTGACCATCCGCGAACAGCCGTACATCGAGGCCGCCGTGTCGGTTGGCACCCGTGTGCCGTCGATCCTGATGCGCCACATCCTGCCCAACCTCTTCGCGCCGCTGATGGTGCAGGCCACGTTCATCGCGGCCTCGGCCATCCTGACCGAAGCGGTGCTCAGCTTCCTGGGCGTGGGCATCCCGCCGCACATTCCGAGCTGGGGCAACATCATGGCCGAAGGCCGCAACTTCGTGGCCGTGGCGTTCCACATCATCCTGTATCCGGGCCTCTTCCTGGGCGTGGCCGTTCTGGCCGTCAACCTGGTCGGCGACGGGCTGCGCGACATGCTCGATCCCCGTCTGGCCAAGAAGCTGTAGGAGCGCACATGCAAACCCAACCCGTCCTGCGCGTGCAAGACCTCACCACCTGTTTCGACGGCGACGACACCACCGTGCTGGCCGTCGACAAGCTCTCGTTCGACCTTCTGCCCGGCGAAACGCTCGGCCTGGTCGGCGAGTCGGGCTGCGGCAAGAGCGTCACCTCGTTGTCCATCATGCGGCTGCTGCGCGCCCCCGGGCGCGTCGCCGGCGGCAGCATCGAATTCGACGGCCGCGACCTGCTGGCGCTGCCCGAGAAATCGATGCGCGCCATCCGCGGCAACCAGATCTCGATGATCTTCCAGGAGCCCATGACGTCGCTGAACCCCGTCATCACGGTGGGCAAGCAGATCAGCGAATCGCTCATGCTGCACCAGGGCCTGTCGCGCCGCGAGGCGCTGGTGCAGGCCGAGGCGCTGCTGGATCTGGTGCAGATCTCCGACCCCGCGCGCCGCGTGCGCGAGTATCCCTACCAGCTGTCCGGCGGCATGCGCCAGCGCGCCATGATCGCCATGGCGCTGGCCTGTCAGCCCAAGGTGCTGATCGCCGACGAGCCCACCACGGCGCTGGACGTCACCATCCAGGCGCAGATCCTGCACCTTCTGCGCGACATCCAGGCGCGGCTTGGCACGGCAATCGTGCTGATCACGCACGACCTGGGCGTGGTCGCGCAGATGTGCCAGCGCGTCATCGTCATGTATGCCGGCCGCAAGGTCGAGGAAGGCAGCGTGGACGATGTGCTGGACCGCCCGCAGCATCCGTACACGCAGGCGCTGATCCGTTCGCTGCCCGACTTCGTCGACGGTCAGGACCACACGGCCCGGCTGGCCGAGCTGCCCGGCATCGTGCCCGTCAGGACGCCCGCGTCGCGCGGCTGCGCCTTTGCGGCGCGCTGCCCGCAGGCGATGCCGCGCTGCTCCGAGGAAGCGCCTTCCGCCACCGACACCGGCGCCCGCCACCGCGTCTGGTGCTGGGCGCGCCAGGACGCCCCCGCGCCCGCCGCCCTGACCGCCTGAGACCCGCCATGAACCTGCACGACATTCCGCTCACGTCTTCCGCGCCCGCGGCCACCGCGGTGCCCATGCTGGAAGTCATCGGCCTGAAAAAACACTTTCCCGTGGACAGCGGGCGCGGCGCCAAGGTGCTGCGCGCGGTCGACGGCATCTCGCTGTCGGTGCCGCGCGGACAGACGCTCAGCCTCGTCGGCGAGTCCGGCTGCGGCAAGTCCACCACCGGCAAGTGCCTGATCCGCCTGACCGACCCCACCGAGGGCCGCATCCTGCTCGAAGGCGAGGACCTCGCCAAGATGAACAGCGGCCAGTTGCGCGCCATGCGCCGCCGCATGCAGTTCATCTTTCAGGATCCGTTTTCGTCGATGAACCCGCGCATGCGCGTGCGCGACATCATCGGCGAGCCGCTGCGCAATTTCGGCCATGGCCGCGAGGCCATCCGCGAGCGCGTGGCGCAGTTGCTGGCCCGCGTCAGCCTGCGGCCCGATGCCGCCGACAAGTATCCGCACGAGTTCTCGGGCGGCCAGCGCCAGCGCATCGTGATTGCGCGCGCCCTGGCGCTGGATCCGGGCCTCATCGTCTGCGATGAGCCGGTGTCGGCGCTGGACGTGTCGGTGCAGGCGCAGGTCATCAACCTGCTGATGGACCTGCAGCGCGACCTGGGCCTGACCTACGTGTTCATCTCGCACGACCTGAGCGTCGTGCGACACATCAGCCACCGCGTGGCCGTGATGTACCTGGGCAAGATCGTCGAGATCGGCACGCGCGACGCGATCTTCGACCGCCCGGCCCACCCCTACACCCGCGCACTGCTGGCCGCCGTGCCGTCCGCGCGCCAGGGAGAGCGCAATCCCGTCGAGGTCCTGAAGGGCGAAATCCCCAGCCCGCTGTCGCCCCCGTCGGGATGCGCGTTCCGTACCCGTTGTCCGATGGCGCAGCCGCGCTGCGCCGAAGAAGCGCCCCAACCCCGCCAGATCGCCGCCGAACAGCAGGTCGCCTGCCACTTTGCCTGATCCTCGCATTGCCTGATCTTCACATTGCCTGATCCCATTCAGCCGGAGAACCGCATGTCCCAGCCCGACGCCACCCCGTTTGACTACATCCTTGCTGGCGGCACCGTCATCGACGGCACCAACGCCCCCGGCCAGCGCGCCGACGTGGGCGTGCGCGGCGACCGCATCGCCGCCGTGGGCGACCTGTCCGGCAGCGCCGCGCAATGCCGAATCGACGTGACGGGCAAGGTGGTGGCGCCCGGCTTCATCGACTCGCACACGCACGACGACAATTACCTGCTCAAGCGCCGCGACATGACGCCCAAGATCTCGCAGGGCGTCACCACCGTCGTCACGGGCAACTGCGGCATCAGCCTGGCGCCGCTGGCTCACGCCCACGCCAGCCCGCCCGCGCCGCTGGACCTGCTGGACGAAGGCGGCTCGTACCGCTTCGAACGGTTCTCCGATTACCTGGACGCGCTGCGCGCCACGCCCGCCGCCGTCAACGCCGCCTGCATGGTCGGCCACTCAACGCTGCGCGCCGCCGTCATGTCCGACCTGCAGCGCGCTGCCACGAACGATGAAGTGCAGGCCATGCAGACGCTGGCCGACGATGCGCTGGCCAGCGGCGCCATCGGCATCTCCACCGGCACGTTCTATCCGCCGGCCGCCCAGGCCACCACCGAGGAAATCATCGAGGTCTGCCGCCCGCTCAACACGCACGGCGGCATCTACGCCACCCACATGCGCGACGAGGGCGAACACATCGTCGCGGCCCTGGAAGAGACCTTTCGCATCGGCCGCGAACTGGACGTGCCGGTCGTGATCTCGCATCACAAGGTCATGGGCCAGCCCAACTTCGGCCGCTCCGCCGAGACCCTGCCGCTGATCGAGGCCGCGATGGCAAAGCAGGACGTCTCGCTGGACGCTTACCCCTACGTCGCCGGCTCCACCATGCTCAAGCAGGACCGCGTGCTGCTGGCCGGCCGGACCATCATCACCTGGTGCAAGCCCTTTCCCGAACTCAGCGGCCGCGACCTGGACGAGATCGCCGCCGAACGCGGCAAGTCCAAATTCGACGTGGTGCCCGAGCTGCAACCGGCCGGCGCCATCTATTTCATGATGGACGAGCCCGACGTACAGCGCATCCTGAAGTTCGGCCCCACCATGATCGGCTCGGACGGCCTGCCCCACGACGAACGCCCGCATCCCCGCCTGTGGGGCACGTTCCCGCGCGTGCTGGGCCACTACTCCCGCGACCTGGGCCTCTTCCCGCTGGAAACCGCCGTGTGGAAGATGACCGGCCTGACCGCCGCCAAGTTCGGCCTGGCCGAACGCGGACAGGTGCAGCCCGGCTACTTCGCCGACCTCGTGGTCTTCGACCCGGCAACCGTGGCCGACGCCGCCACCTTCGAACGCCCCACCGAACGCGCGGCCGGCATCCACTCGGTCTATGTCAACGGCGCGCCCGTCTGGCAGGACCAGGCCTTCACCGGCCAGCACGCCGGCCGCGTCCTCGCCCGGAGCGCCACATGACCGCCCGCAAGCTTCACCTTGCCGTCGCGCAGCTTGGCCCTGTCCAGCGCAGCGACACCCGGGTTCAGGTCGTGCGCCGGCTCATCGACCTGCTGGAAGACGCCCACAGCCGCGGCGCGGCCTGGGTCACGTTTCCGGAACTGGCGCTGACCACGTTCTTTCCGCGCTGGTCCATCGACGATCCCGCCGAGGTGCAGGCGTTTTTTGAAGCCGAGATGCCGGGGCCATTGACCCGCCCGCTATTCGACGCCGCCCGCGACAAGGGCATCGGCTTCTATCTGGGCTACGCCGAGCTGGCGGACGGCGTGCAATACAACACCAGTATCCTGGTCGGGCGCGACGGGCAAATCGTGGGCAAGTACCGCAAGATCCACATCCCCGGCGACGCGCAAGCCGTCGACGGCGCGCCCCTGCAGCACCTGGAAAAAAAGTACTTCGCCGTCGGCGACCTGGGATTTCCGGTATGGCAGACCCCGGACGCCGCCATCGGCATGTGCATCTGCAACGACCGGCGCTGGCCCGAAACGTTTCGCGTCATGGGCCTGCAGGGTGTGGAGGTCGTCATGGCGGGCTACAACACCCCGTCCGGCTACGTGCAATGGAACGAGCCGATCCACCTGCGCATGCACCACCACCTGCTGTCGCTGCAGGCCGGCGCCTACCAGAACGCCTGCTGGGTGGCCGCCGCGGCCAAGGCCGGCGTCGAGGAAGGCAACCCCATGATCGGCGGATCGTGCATCGTCGCGCCCACCGGAGAAATCATGGTGCGCACCTTTTCCGAGGACGACGAGGTCATCAATTTCGTCTGCGACCTGTCGGTGTCGGATCACTACCGCGCCAACATCTTCAACTTCGCCGCCCACCGCCGGCCCGAGCACTACAGGATGATCGTCGAACGCACCGGCGCCCAGCCCCCCGCCTGACCCGGCCAACCCCTTACAATCCGGCTACACGCGGCGGGGCTTGCGGGCCCTGCCCCAGCCCTCAACCCTCAAAGCCAGACCGCTACATGGCCCCAACCGGCAACACATCCCCGCCCGAAATCGTGGGCAAGGAAGAAATGGGCGCCCGCCTGCGCGCCGAGCGCAAGGCCAGGAAGATGACCTTGCAGGCGCTGTCCAAGGCCAGCGGCATCGCGGTATCGACCTTATCGAAGGCCGAACTCGGCCAGATCGCCCTCAGCTACGAAAAATTCGCCGCCCTGGCCCGCGCGCTCGACATCGACATGACGCGCCTGTTCATGCTGCGCGACGCCGCACAGGCCGCGGTCGCCCCCACCTTCGTCAAGAACCGGCTCAGCGACGCCCGCGACTACATCACCGAGAACTACCACTACCGCCTGCTGATGGGCGAATACCCCGGCAAGAAGATGCTGCCGATGGTCGCCATGATCGATTCGCGCAAGGTCGTGGAGTTTGAAGACTACATCCGCCATCCGGGGCAGGAGTTCGTCGTGGTTTTGTCGGGAAAGGTGCGAATCCAGTTCGAAAACGGCGACAGCGTCGTGCTGAACCGGCTGGAATCGGCGTACTTCGACAGCAGCGTCGGCCACGTGTATCTGTCATTGAGCAGAAAGCCGGCAGAGGTGCTGGCGGTGTGCAGCGATATGGAGGATGTGCCGGAGCGGTTGAAGGGCTGAGCGCTAACGCCTAGTGCCGGCGCTCGCTCGCGGCCAGGAGCTTCCTGGCCATCGTGTCGTATCTGCGCAGAATGCGCCGGCCGTTCAGCGCCTTGCTCCAGGAATACACGGGAATGAGCTGCTTGGAGCCGTATCCGTCGACCAGATAAAGGCCTTCGCGCCCTTCGGCATTGATGCCCACGACGATGTTGCTGGCGCTGACGTCGTTGAACACCACGTGCGCGTCGATCAGCGCCATGATGAATTCGTGCAGGCGATAGCGCAGTTCCGGCGAAAACCCCTGCCGTGCCACCACTTCCTTCAGCGTCGGCGCCAGGTTGCCGTGCACGTCGACGATGCGTTCCACCACCTGGCCCAAGCCCTTCGAGGTCAACACCAAGCCAAAGATGCGCGCCATCAGCACATTGCCCCCACGCGCGCCCTGCTGGGCCGTGGTGGCGATGTATTCGACGGCTTCCATGATGAACACACGATGCGAGGCGTCACGCCGGAAACGTTTGTACCAGGGGCGTTTACGGTCGGCCTGGCTGCGGCGCACGCCATTGACGATCTTGATCAGCAGCGAGCTGTCGGCCGGGTGCAGATACACGTCGCGCTCGCTGCCCGCCGCGGCGATTGAGAGGGGTTTCAGGTCCAGGACCTCGAAAGGGCTGGCCGCATTCGCGGCAGAAAACGTCATGCGGGGCAGGACGTTCAGACCATTTGATAGTGAGGCCACTTTGGCAATATCGCGCCTGATGGACGCATTTGGCATGGAGATCTCATGAGACGACTGCTGCATCGTCCCGTATATAACGTATGGAGATAGAGCGACGAACCCTTCGACTGGATGAACGGTTACAGATGGCGCGCGCGGGTGGCCATATGGTATGCGCGCATCTGCTGCGGCACAAGCGCGCGGAGGGCCGGCCGGCCGTGCGGAGATCATAAGGAAAGTGCGCGGTTCCTGGTCGCCGCAGCGCACGGGGCGCTTATTCCTAATATGGAAATGTGTTTTCCATGGCGATCCGGATGCACAACCCCGGGTTTATCCGGGGTCCGACCACGGCTGGCGAATCAGAGCACAAGCACCACCGGCTCCATCGAGAAGCCGATGTGCAGCGTCTGCAGTGATACTGCCATCCGGCTCAATTATTGAGAAACACGTTCGCGCGATCCGGAGCCTGGGGTTTCGCAGCAGCAGCCGGAGCCCGCTTGGGAGCTGCCTTGCCGGCCGCCGGCGCATGGGCCTTCTTGTCGGTCTTGCGTACGATGTAGCTGCCGCCTTCGCTCAAGGTGCCAGACGCCATTTTCAGGAAAGAGAACTTCGGTTTGACGTCCGTCACCCGCCCCAGCCCCACTTCGGTTTCCATGGAGCCCAAGGATTCCCCACTCTGCGGATCACGCAGTTCTTCGCCCACGAGAAAGACCGCGTAAGTGTCGCCGGCTGCGATACCGCCTTCGCCCCGATTGATGATGGCGGTATCGCCCATGACCTTGATCACCTGCATTGGATAGATCGCGTCAACCATGCGCGCAACAAGCTTATCGGCAGCGCCGCCAATCAACTTGTTCAGGGTATCGGCGCCTACACTCGTGGCGCCGGGATAGTTGCCGCTGAACTTCTCCGACCCCGACCATTTGATCTTGCGCGATGAGAATTCGATCACCTGCAACTGCAACGCGCCGCTTGCAGCGCTGTTCACCAGAACCTCGCCAGTCATGGCAATGGTTTCACGCCGATTATTGCTGACGCCAAGACTCTGCAGCTGCGCGACCACAAGATAATCGGCGCCGCTGGCCTGCGACAGGCGGGCCACTTCGGGATTGGCCGCCGCGTCGCCCAGGATGAATTCCTTCTCATCCTGAAAGAGCCTGTCGTTTTCCCGATTCAGCACATCGAAACGACGCGTACCCACCAGCGATTCGCCCACGGTCTGGATCAACTGAGAGCGAAACTGCTTGCTGTTGCTGACGACGACGGCACTGCGGCGATCGCTGTCGGCGCCAAGGCGCTGATACTTCGCATAGCGCAGCGTCACGCTGGCTTCCCAGCCGCGGCCGGGAAATTCAGCTACGTTGTTGACGTCATAGCCAAGTATCGGAGCATTCTGCGGCGTGTTGAGCGTCTGCTGAATGTTCTTGTTCAAGGCACTGAGCACGGTGGAGTGATTTTCGTTGTCCACGGACGTGTCGGCGGACATCGACTGCGTTGCAAACTGCGCCGACAGGCGTACGCCAAACGCCTGCCCCGCCGCGCTGACCAGGGCAGCCTGGATGGCCTCCTCGCGGCTCATGCCCTGGCCATCGGCAGTCACGGAAGCTTGCGTGACTTGCGCGCTGGCTGTGGGCATCAGCCCCAGGCACATGGCCAACGAAACCAGCAGGTATGAGAAAACGGCTTTCATGCGGTGATCCTGTAGAGGCGATCAAACGCCGTTAGAAGTCATGCTTGCTGTTGATGGCCTTGGACGAGCGGTTCTGGTCGGTGGCCGTAGACGTTGCGCCGTTCTGCTGCGCGCCGTTGCTTTGGCCCCGCCTCTGCGCGTCAATGGCGTTGGCGTTATCCAGTTGCCCGTACGTCCAAGCCACCACGGTGCCTACATGTTCGACGCCGTTGTCGTCCTGGGTGGCCCAACGCTTGAGGACGCTGGTGCCGCGCAACTCTCCGCTTGCCGTCGCGGTGCCGTTACTCGACCACTTCTGCAGGGTTTCGGCAACATGCTCCTTGGTCTGCTGGCTCTGGCCAACCTTGCCGTTCTGGATTTCGGTAACCTGGCGGGCCAGGTCTTCGTTGACGTCACCCGTTTCCGTACTTTCGGAAATCCGAATGTTGTTGTTCATGAACGCGACAATGTTCGACTCGGCCACGGATTGGGCAATATCCTGAGCCGACTTCTTGGCCCGGATCGCGCGCGACGCACTCCAGCTCGGGTCCATCGGCACGGACGCACGGCCATAGGAAAGCAACATGGGCCGCCCGGCCTCGTCGTAGGTGAATCGCAGGCCGATCTCGTTCAGATACCCCTTTTGATTGGCGGGCAGGAGATCCTTGAGCGCCTTGGGGCTCCCTTTCACCAGCGTCGGACGCTTGCGCGCGATGTCCTGCGCAAATTGCCGGGTCTTCTCGGACTGGACCGCGATGACCGCAACTATCATGGCCTTCTTGCCATTCTCCGTCTGCGAGAAGATGCGGGTCTGCACCGGCACCAGACCCTGCATGTTCTGGTAAGCCGACTTCGTTACGCTCTTGCTCAGATTGTCCTTGAACAGGGTTTTTTTCTGTTCCACGGTCATCTTCTTCACGTCTTCCGCCGGGACGCCTTCCTCGACCAACGCGTTATCGAGCTTCTTGTCCAGCAGCGTCAGCGCCTTGTCCACCAAGGCTTCCAATCGGCCGCCGCCCGCTTTTACCGCAGCCTCAAGCTCCACCGGGTCGAAGACGTCCTTGTTGCTGGACTGGTCCTCAAAGCGCGTCAGGATCATCTGAGTCGTCAGGCGGCCATAGGTCGACAGGATGTAATCGGCCTGCATGTCGAACATCGCGCGCTCGTAGGCCAGGGCCAACTGCGTGCCGTAGTGCGGATTGGCCGCACTGTCGGCCGACAGCGGCGCAAAGCCGGCATAGAAAACTCGTCCGTCCTGGGCTTGGCCCATGCCCTGGCCGAACTGCTCTTCGAATTCGGCAACCCAGTCTTCATAGCTTTGAACCGGCTCGTCGCCCATGGCGTCGGCGCCCGTGGCCTTTTCGAGTACCGCCTCCGGCGCCTGGCCAGGCACGGGAGTTACGGTCTGTGCGGCCGCGGCGGGTTGTGCGGCGGGTTGTGCGGCGGACTGCGCGGCGGCTTGCGCCATCGCGGCCTGCATCGGCGCCCCGGCTGCCGTGAGCAGGGACAAGGCGAGAACGATCGGAGTGAATTTGGACATGTCGCGTGCCTCTTACCAAGCAAAATTCTGATTCGGTCCCAGCTTCTCGATGGGAATCAGGGATTGGAAGATTTCCAGACCGGTATCACGCTCAACCACGCGGAAGTCGAATTCATACTCCAACTGCTGCTGCTTCTGCGCACCGTCGACAACCGTGCGCTGACGGATCGCTCCACCCATTTCCAGGTCGGACGCCACGACGGTGCCGTTACGTGCAACCGTCTTCTGGTTGAACATCTTGGATTTGCTGAGTTGACGCGAATCCTTTACGAAATCTGTGCGTTCGGCGCCGGTCGCGCCGGTGAAGATGAATTGGCCGGTCTTCGTCAGGGCAATCTTCATGCGCGAGGTCATGCTGGCCGTGTCGATGCGGAACGTCGTGTCGTTGACCACTTCGCCCATCTGCACCACCCAGCGTCCGCCGCCCGGCTTCTTGGCGTAAGGCGACTCCAGGAACTCCTGGACCGCCTTTTTGGACGCGTATTCAAAATCGGTGTTCTGAAGGCCGAACGACACCATTCCCGCCTGACCGGTGCGGCTGAGATCGCCATTCGGGTTGCTGGAAACCACTGCCATGTTCTGGCAGCCCGCCAGGGACAGCGCCACGAGGGCGATGAGAGATGCTTTTTTCATGGATGATTGATGCTTAGTTTTCAACGTATATGCGCACGGTGGCGCGCGTAGCCAGGGGATCCATGGCCGTGGACTGGATGATTTCCTGACGCCGAGGGTCCAATGCCAGACCGTCAATGACGCGGGAGCCATTGACGACGCGACGCCCGCAGTCGTCAAACCACTGGACCTCGTAGCGGACGCGCAGGATGACGCCGAAGGGCTTGGGATCGCGCGCATTGCGGACAGAGAACTGCACCGCTTTCATGCCGTTGCGCAGATCGATCAGCGCGGCGCCTTCCACTGCCGCGCCCTCGCGGCTGGCTTCGTCCTCGACCTGGAGGGCGGATTCGGGCGCCAGGGTCATGTCGCAGGTGACGACGCGTGGCGCCGCCAGGGGAACCCGTGTCTCCGCGTGCGCCGCGCTTGCAAGTCCCATTACCAGGACGGCGGCCAAACTTCGGCAGAACGGCGTCATGTCAGAGACCGCCAGCAACTTGCACCGGCGCGGCGGCTTGGGTAACAGGGCCCTGTGCCGGGAGCGGCTGCACGTAGACCGCCGGCTTGCCCGCCGTGCCGGACGCTTTCACCAGCACCAGCGTGTTGACGTCTTCCTGCAGCGGGATCTGTGCAACGGGTGCACCCTGCGCAGCACCGGTCAATGTCAGCACGCCATCTTTCGGACGATCGACCACCACCATTTGCAGCGTGTCGGGCAGATTCGCCCAGGCGCGGACATCGGCTTTCGTCAGGGCGTACTGCACAGCCCCGGTTCCCAGCTTCAGCAGCCCACCCACCAGCGGATCCATCTTTTGCTTGTCGATCTGGTTGTTCAAGGCGGCCTGGGCCGTGGTCTTCAGAACAGTGGAAATCACAGCCTTGGCCACGACACCCTTGTAGCCCGCATCGAACTCCAATCCCGCCACTTCGTTCAGGTCGGTCAGGACAGCAGTTTCCTGTTGCGCCTTGCCTACGCCCACCTTCAGGCTGCCGTAGGCGGCCTGGCCCCGGACAAACTGGGGCAATGCGATGCCACTGTAGGTGACCTTGTCGCTGACGATGAACAAGGGCAAGTCGATGCGAAACTCCTTGAAGCCGGGACCGACACCGTCCTCGTAAAGCACGATGACCTTGTTCTTCAACAAACCCTTGCCCTGCCGCAGCTCGCGGCTCAGATAGGCAAGGACCGCGTTGCCGCCGCGCGTGGCGCTGGCGGCGTTGGCGCTCTTCAACATGTCCCGGGACAGGTTCGAGCGCTTGTCACCCGCCGACGACGACGTCGCACGGAAAACGGCGCTCATGGCGTCACCGGCCGACAGGCGGATCTTGGATGAGACCAATCCGGCGGGCAGATCTTTAACGCCATCCGCAATCTTGGGTCCGACTTCGCCCAGGCTCTTCTTGGCGCCCTCGCTCTTTTCGTCCGCCAGTCCGGATTTCACGGATGCATTGACGGTATCGGCATAAGCCTTCAGTTGGGTCTGTGCGTTACCTTGACGGACCTGCAGGCGATTGAAGTCCACCCGCGCATTGCTCTCGTCACCCAGCATCAGATGATTGATGGCCTGGTAATAATCGACCAGGGAGCCCTGATAGATCTTGCCCTGATAGGCGCCAAATGCACTGCTGGTCAGCGTTGTCCCAACCAGGTTGGCGACTTCGGCCGGCGTCTCAACGGTGTCTTCCTTCCAGTTGAGCTGCGCGGCGGCGGCGTTGAAGGCATCGCGACTCAGCGCCCACATGCCGGCGTCGTTGAAAGCCTTGCCGGCCTCCAGGGCGTCCAGCAGGCTCGTCGGGTCATAGATCGGTTGGCCTTTTGCATCCAGGTACTGTGCGGCATAAGCCTGATAGTCGGACGCGACCAGATGGCTGGCGGCATCCTTATCACTTACGGTCCGTGTACCTGCACAGCCTGCCAATACCGCGACGCTCGCACAGAGCATCCCTTTTCCAACCCAACCCATGCCCCGCATCATGCTCTCCTTGTAGTGACTTTATATACTTGGTTACATAGATCGACCGGGATGGTAACACATGGTTATTTTTGAGCACATTTGAAAGGTTCTCGTTTCCTTTCTGTGACAACTTGTTTGGATTGCGGGCGACTCGCCTTATCGCACGCAAGCGTTGTCACGCCATGCATCGAACAGCGCAAGGAATTTACGGAAAGGAAAATGCCTCCCCCGATCGCGGTCAAACGTTGGCGATCAAACGTTGGCGATCAAACGTTGGCAATCAAAGGGGAGACTCAGTGGCGGGGCACTGGCGGTGGTGGGGGGATCGGCAGTCGTGGACGACAAAAAACCCGCACCCTCTGTAGAGAGATGCGGGTTCATTGCGAGGAATTTCTTGGTGCCGACGGCGAGACTCGAACTCGCACAGCTTTCGCCACTACCCCCTCAAGATAGCGTGTCTACCAATTTCACCACGTCGGCTTGACCACCCCAACAAGGCGAACCTTGCTGGAAAGTCGAGCATTCTATCACGTATTTTTGAATGCGGGAAAGCTGCCCCGCTTTATCCGTGCAAGGGCGGCAATCCAGGCCGATCAGGCCGCCACCGCCGCCCCAGCATCGACGCCGAGCGCCTGCAAACACGCCGCGAGCGAACGCGCCTGCGTGGCGTCGTACAGCGCCAGCTCGTCCATCACCGGCGCGCCCAGCGCCGCTTCAAACGCCGCCTGGCTGGCGTTCTGCGCGTATTCGGCCTGCGCCTTGTCGCCCAGGTTCGACTGGAAGATACCGGCCGCGCTGACCGGCAGGAAGTCTTCGTACACCAGCGGTTCGAACTGGATATAACCCTGCTCTATCAAGGCGGGCAGCTCGCAGGCGTCCGGCGTGCCCGGCTTGCCGGTCAGGAAATAGCGGAAGTAAGCCAGGCCCTGGTCATGCAGCGCCGCGTAGTCGTCCGGAAAGGCCGCAAAGCAATCCTGCAGATTCTGCATGTAGGCCGCCGCGTTGCCCTCGTTGGGCGCACCGCTGATACGGCTGCGGGCCAGGTCCAGCAACTGGTCGTACAGCGCGCGGCCCTTGCGGGTCAGCGCCACGCCGCGCTGCTCGATCTCGCCGAAGCGGGCGGTGTGGCTGCCCACCGCGCTGGCGCCGTCAGCGCCCGCAAAGCGCACGGGTTCCTCCAGCGCCTTGAAGCTGGTCTGGCGCAGCAGGATCGGGCACTTGCGCGGCGGCGGGCCTTCGATCACGGCCTTGGCGGACACGCCGCGGCGCGGCATCTCGGCCTGCGCTTCGTCGATGTCCAGCGTGCGCGGTGTCAGGTGGTTGATGTGCGGGCCCTTGAAGGCCACCACGTCGGCGATCAGGCGATGCTGGCCATGCAGTTCGCGGTAGTCGTCCAGGCTGACCGTGGACTCGCTGTGCCAGCGGAACGTGTGCAGCGCCTCGGCCACGAATTCCCGGGCGTCGGCCTCGTTCAGGCCACCTTGCGCCTCACAGCTGGCGGTCAGCGCCAGGGCGCGGTCCGTGAAGATCTGACGCGCGGCCAGGATGCGGGCGGCCTTCTCGCGCAGGGCCACGTCGTCGATCAGCTCCAGGCGCAGCAACGAGGTGAAGACGCGGAACGGGCTGGCCTGCAGCGCTGCTTCGTGCGTGGCGCGAAAGGCCGTCGAATGCACCGGCACGCCGGCGGGCGACAGGTCGTAGTAGCCGACGGGCAGCATGCCCATCACGGCGAACACGCGGCGCATGTTGGCCAGTTCTTCCGGCGTGCCGACGCGGATGGCGCCGTGGCGTTCGATGTCCAGGCGCTCGATCTCGCCCGTGCGCGCCAGTTGTGCGGCCAGTTCCGGCTGCTCGGCCATCGTCCGGGCGTTCACCTGCGCCACCAGGTCCAGCAGCGTGTCGTACAGCGGGACTTCCTGCTTGTACATGTCGGACATGGCGCGCGAAAACCAGGCGCGGATCTGATCGGGATTGACGAAGTTCTGACTCATGACGGGCTCGGTACATCGGAGGAAAAGGATGGCCCGCATCACATCACGCCGCCCGGCGCCGATCAAATGAAAAAATTCGGCTTAATCAGTCCGTTTTTTCATGGACCGGGCCCGCGGCGCGCCACGGCCATCGGGCTGGCGGGCTTCGTCCTGCACCCACGCGACGAATTGCTTGATCTTCGGCACCTCCGCCGAGTGCTCGGAATACGCCACGAAGTACGCGCCGTCGCTGGGCTGCACGTAGTCCCACGGAATGACCAGCTTGCCGGCCTGCAGCTCTTCTTCGGCCAACAGGCGCGGCGTGAGCGCAATGCCGCACCCGCCCTCGGCCGCGCGCACGCACATGTAGAAGGTGTCAAAGCGCGGTCCGAGATAGCTGCGGTCGGACTGGAACTGCTGCCGGGAAAAATAGTCGTGCCAGGCCTCGGGGCGGGACGCGCACTGGATCAACGTCTGGCGGCTCAGCGCATCCAGGCTGGCAGGCCTGCCGCCGTGCAGGATGGCGGGCGAGCACACCGGCACGACGTCCGCCTCGAAGAGTTCGACGCACTGCGCACCGGGCAGCGCGCCATGGCCGAAGAAGAACGAAATGTCGATCTTGGCCTGCATCAGGTCGAACGGGTGGGTTTCGCTGCGCACCTTCAGCTGGATGTCCGGATGCGCGGCCATGAAGCGCTGCAGCCGGGGGATCAGCCAGCGCGACCCGAAGGTCGGCTGGGTGCCGATGGTCAGCACCTGCGTCTCGCTGCCGTAGGTCAGGATGTCGCGCGACGCCATGTCGACCTGGTTCAGGATTGCCTTGACCTCCGACTGATACAGCGCGCCCGCGGGGGTCAGCTGCAGCCGGCGGCGCACGCGCAGGAACAGCGGGTTGCGCAGCAGGGCCTCCAATTGCGCGATCTGCTTGCTGATCGCGCTTTGCGTCATGTGCAGTTCCTCGGCCGCGCGCGTGAAGCTCATGTGCCGCGCCACCGCCTCGAAACACTGCAGCGCCATCATCGATGGCATCAATCGCTTTTCCATGGCTATTCCAGGCAAATGGCTTGAATGCAGCAAGCATAAAAAAAGCCGGCTTACGCCGGCCTTTTTGCTGCTGCGCCTTACTTTGCCGGCGCGGCGGGCGTGTCCGCCGGCTTGTCGCCGGCCGGGGCGGCCGGGGTAGCCGGAGCCGCCGGCACGGAGGCGTCGGGCTGGGCGGGAGCCGGCGTGGCGGGCACGGACGAAGCGCCCGGGACGGACGATGCGCCCGGCGTGGCGGGCACCGAGGAACCCGGCGCCTGCGGGACCGAACGGTCGGCCGGGAAGCTTTGCATCACGCCGGAATCAACGGCGGGGCCGCTGGTGCCCTTGTGGCTGACGTAGGCCAGGCCGGCGGTGGAGGCAAAGAACACGACCGCGGCCCACTTGGTGGCGCGCGACAGGAAGTTGGCCGCACCGGTGGCGCCGAACAGGCTGCCCGACGAGCCGCTACCGAAAGCGGAGCCCATGTCGGCGCCTTTGCCCTGCTGAAGCAGGACCAGGACGATGATAGCCAGCGCCGAGATCACTTGGACGGCCAGCAGAATTTTGAGCATCAGGGGCATTACAGACTCCGGAACGGAAACTTAGATGGCGGCAATTCGCAAAAACTCTTCGGCCACGAGCGACGCGCCGCCGACCAGGGCTCCGTCGATATCAGTCATGGCGAACAAACTGGAGGCGTTGGCGGCTTTGACGCTGCCGCCGTACAACACTTGAACCTGCGCCGCACCGAGGGTGCGCAGGGCGGCGCGGATGGCGCCGTGGACTTCCTGGGCCTGCTCCGGCGAGGCAGTGCGGCCGGTGCCGATGGCCCAGACGGGCTCATAGGCAAGCACCATGCGGGAAACGGCATCGGCGCCCAATGCCAGCACGGGCTTGAGCTGCCGTTCGATCACGGCCAGCGTGTTGCCGGCTTCGCGGTCGGCCAGGGATTCACCGACGCAGACCACGGGGGTCAGGCCTGCGGCCAACGCGGCCTGGGCCTTGGCGGCCACGATCTCGTCGGTTTCGCCGTGCAGCACGCGGCGTTCGGAGTGGCCGGCCAGTGCCCAGCGGCAGCCAAATTCCTTCAGCATCGAACCGGAGACTTCACCCGTGTACGCGCCCTTGTCGTGCGCGCTGACGTCTTGCGCGCCCCAGGACACGCTGCTGCCGGTCAGTGCCGAAGCGGCCTGCGCCAGGTACGGGAACGGAACACAGATGCCGATTTCGCAGTGACCCGCCGCATCCGCGGCACGAAGCTCGGTCAGCAACGCGGCGTTCTCGGCGAGGTTGCCGTGCATCTTCCAGTTGCCCAGCACGAGGCGGGCGCGGTTTTCGACTGAAGTCATGGCGAATTTGTCTGACGATTGGGGGTGAGGGGGTAAGCCTGCAAGACCAGATACAGGGGTCTTGTGCAGCAACCGCCCACGGGCCTGCCTGGAAAAAATTCCAGGCGAAACCCGAGATTGTATCCTGTTGCGCGGCGATACGCCGAACGCCGCGCGTTTCTTACATCGTCAGGATGATTTTGCCGATGTTTTCCCCGCCTTCCATCATGGCGTGCGCCTTGGAAGCCTCGGCCAGCGGGAACGTGGCGTGGACGATGGGCTTGATGGCCCCTTTTTCCAGCAGGGGCCAGGCGTGCTCGCGCAGCGCGCGGGCGATGGCGCCTTTGAACGCAACCGGACGGGGCCGCAGGGTGGAGCCGGTGATGGTCAGGCGGCGGCGCATGACCTGGGCGGTATCCACATTGGCGTGCGAGCCGCCGAGCTGGGCGATGATGACGATGCGGCCGTCATCGGCCAGGCACTGCATGTCGCGGGCGATGTAGTCGCCGGCCACCATGTCCAGGATCACGTCGACGCCGCGCCCGCCCGTGGCGTCCAGCACTTCTTTCACGAAGTCCTGCGTCTTGTAGTTGATGCCCTTGTCGGCGCCCAGCGCCTCGACGGCGCGCGCGCGCTCATCGCTGCCGACCGTCGCGTAGACCTTGTGACCCATGGCGCGGGCCAGCTGGATGGCCGTGGTGCCGATGCCGCTGGCGCCGCCGTGAACCAGCAGCGCCTCGCCTTCGGACAGGCGGCCGCGGTCGAACACGTTGCTCCACACGGTGAAATAGGTTTCCGGCAGGCCGGCGGCCTCGATGTCCGACAAACCCTTGGGAATGGGCAGGCATTGCGCCACGGGCGCGACGCAGTACTCGGCATAGCCGCCGCCCGCCACCAGAGCGCAGACCTTGTCGCCCACGGCAAAGCCGCTGCCGGCCACGTCGCCGCCGACGATTTCGCCGGCCACTTCCAGGCCCGGCAGGTCGGATGCGCCGCGCGGCGGGGCGTAGTTGCCCTTGCGCTGAAACACGTCGGGGCGGTTGATGCCCGCAGCGGTCACTTTGATCAGAACTTCGCCGGCGCCGGCCTCGGGCGTGGGGCGTTCCACGGGGACGAGGACTTCGGGGCCACCGGGGCGGGTGATTTCAACAGCGTGCATCGCGTGCCTCCTTTGCAGCAAATGGATTATTATTGCGCCCTTTGCGGCATATCGTGATTTCGTTCGGGCAGAATGTTTGCCTGGCGGCCGCAATAGACTGGTGACACTGCGGGCAATCCTGCAGGCAAAAACGTCAGCAGTACTGGCAACACCCCGGAAGCGTGGCAGAGTGGTCGATTGCACCGGTCTTGAAAACCGGCAACGGGCAACCGTTCGTGAGTTCGAATCTCACCGCTTCCGCCAGATTCAAAGGCAACCGCCCCGACGGACCGTCCCCAACGGGCCGTCCCCAACCGGCCGTCCCCAACGGGCGTACCATGGACGCAGATTCCCCCTGGAGGTTGCCATGTACAAACACATACTCATCCCCATCGACGGATCCAGCCTGGCCAATTCCGGTCTGGAACAGGCCCTTGCGCTTGCCCGCGAATTGGGCGCGAGCGTCACCGTCCTGACGGTGACCAGCCCCTTCGAGATGCCCGCCATGGAAACCGTGCAGCTCGAAGGCGTGCGCGGCGTCTACGAAAACCAGACCCGTGAGCTGGCCGCCTCCTATCTGTCCGAAGCCGCCGGCAAGGCCAGCACCGCGGGCGTGGCCTGCGTCACGGAAATGCGCGAAAGCGAGTCGCCCTACCAGGCGATCGTCGACGTTGCCATGACGCGCAATTGCGACCTGATCGCCATGTCCTCGCACGGGCGCGGCGGCATGGCCGCCCTGTTGCTGGGCAGCCAGACGCAGAAAGTGCTGGCGCACAGCACCCTGCCCGTCCTCGTTTACCGCTGAACTACACGGCTGCGTAGGTCTTGGGAATGCCGGCGGCGGCCACGCCGCTGCGCAGCGTTTCCTGCGGCAATGATTCGGCCAGGAGCGGCCTCGCCGCGAGCAGCCGGGCCAGGTCGACGCCGGTGCGATAGCCCATGCTTTCCAGCATGAAGACCAGGTCCTCGGTGACGATGTTGCCCGAAGCCCCTGGCGCGAACGGGCAGCCGCCCAGCCCGCCCAGGCAAGAATCGAAGGCGCGGATGCCCTCGCCCAGCCCCGCCAGCGCATTCGCCAGGCCCAATCCCATCGTGTCGTGCAGATGCAGCTTGGTCAGACGCGCACCCACGGCGTCCTGCACGGCATGCACCGCCTCGCGCACGCCCGCGGGATGTGCATAGCCCACGGTATCGGCCAGCGCGATTTCATCGGCGCCCGCGTGCAGCACGGCTGCGGCGACCTCGGCCACGCGCCGCACCGGCACCTTCCCTTCCATCGAACACCCGAACGCCGTGGCAACGGCGGCATCGATACGCATCGGCCGCGCCTGCGCGCGCACCCAGTCGACGATGGCGGCCAGCATCTCGACCTGCGCGTCCGTCCCCTTGCCCACATTGGCGCGGCTGTGCGTGTCGCTGACCGACACGGGAAATGCCAGCACGTGCGCACCGGCCTCATAAGCGGCGATGGCGCCCTTGAGGTTGCAGGCCAGCGCGCACACCGTCAGCCCGTCGATCTTCAGGACTTCGGGCAGGATGTCGCCCGTGTCCGCCATCTGCGGCACGAGCCGCGGCGATACGAAGCTGCCGACCTCGATCTCGCGCAGGCCGGCGTCGGCCAGCTGTCGAATCCAGCGCAGCTTGTCGGCGCCCGTCATCATGCCCTTGGCCATCTGCAGCCCGTCGCGCGGCCCGACTTCGCAAAGCCTGACTTCCTGGTTCATGTGTGGTCCCGTGTCTTATTGCTGGATGACGATGCCGGCGCTCTTGATGGTCTGCTGCGCCTTGCCAATGTCCGACTGGATCAGCGCGGCAAACTGTGCGCTGGATATCGGATCGGTCTCGAGGCCCTGCGACGCCAGTGCGTCCTTGACGTCCTGCCGCGCCAGCAGCTTGTTGAAGTCGCTGTTCAGGCGCGTGACGATGGCGTCGGGCGTCTTGGCCGGGGCCAGCACGCCGTAGTAGGTCACCACGCTGAAATCCTTGTATCCCAGCTCCGCCACGGTCGGCACGTCGGGCAGGGCCGGATTGCGCTTGGGTGAGGTCACCGCCAGCGCGCGCACCTTGCCCGACTTGATCAGCGTGGCCGCCGACGAAATCGACGAGCCCGCGAACTGCAGATGGCCGCCCATCAGGTCGGCCAGCGCCGGCGCCGAGCCCTTGTACGGCACATGCTGCATCTTGAAGCCGGCTTCGTGCTGCAGCATCTCCATCGCCATGTGCACGCCCCCGCCGGTGCCCGATGTGCCGTATGAAATCGAGTTGGGCTCCTTCTTGGCCGCCTCGATCACCTGCGGCAGCGTCTTGTAGGGCGAGGCCTCGGCCACGAGCAGCACCATCGGCGTCGTGGCCACCAGCGCCACCGGCGTCAGGTCCTTGACCGGGTCGTACGCCACTTTCATCAGCAGCGGGATCAGCGTGACGTTGTCGGATTGGCCGATGACCAGGTCATAGCCCTGCGCGGGTGAGCGCGCCGCTTCGGCCAGGCCCAGCGCGGTGCCGGCGCCGGGCTTGTTCTCGGGCACCACCGCCCAGCCGTTCAGTTCATGCAGCTTGGTGCTCATCAGGCGGCCGATGTAGTCGGTGCCGCCGCCCGGCGTGGACGGGATGATGATGCGGATGGGCTTGTTCGGATAGTCCTGCGCGTTGGCGGTACATGCGACGGCCAGTGCGGCCAGCGCAACGAGTTTGCGGATCATGGGTGTCTCCTCTTTGATGGATGTCTTGGCGGTCTGACGCCGCCTCGACAGAAATCGGGCGCTAACGCCCTTGCGTCATGCAATCACTCCCGCGGTGCGCAGGGCGTCGATGCGCGCGGCATCCAGGCCCAGGCCTTGAAGAATGGCGTGCGTCTGCGCGCCTTGGGTGGGCGGATCGAACCGCTTGCCTGCCTTGCGGCCATCGAACTCGATGGGCAACGCAGCAGCCGAGATCTCGCCGCCGTCCGGCAGCCGGGTCGGCAGCAGCGCGCCCCCCGCGTTCAGGTGCGCGTCGTCCAGCAGGTCGTGCGGCTGGCGGATCGGGCCATACGACAGGTTGGCTTCCTCCAGCGCGGCGCACAGCTCTTCGGTCTTCCAGGTTTTCAGGATTTCACCGACGCCCGGCACCAGCCACGACCGCGCGGCCTCGCGGTCGACGGCGGTGGCCAGACGCGGATCTGCGGCCCATTCGGGCGGCAGGAATTTCTGCGCGAAATTGCGCCATTGCGCGTCGCCCACCACCGCGACGAACACGCGGCCGTCGGCCGTCTCGAAGACGTCGTACACACCCCATGGCGGCTTGCGCTCCGCGCCCATCGGTTTGGGCGCCGTGCCCGTCAACTGGAATTGCGCGATGAACTGGGCGACCAGCAGCAGATTGTTTTCAAAGAGACCGGACCGCACATGGCGTCCGCGGCCAGTCGCGTGGCGGTCGTGCAGCGCGGCCAACGCGCCCACCACGCCGAACGTGCCGCCCAGGATGTCATTGACCGACGCCGCCACCCGCTGCGGCGTGTCCGCACCGCCGTTGATGTAGGCGAGTCCGCCCATCATCTGCACCACTTCGTCCAGCGCCGTGCGGTGCTTGTAGGGACCGGACAGAAAGCCCTTGAGCGACACATAGATCAGCCCCGGATTCTCGGCCGACAGCGATTCGTAATCGAGCCCGTATTGCGCCAGGCTGCCGTCTCGGAAATTCTCGACGATCATGTCGGTCTGCAGCGCCAACTGGCGCACGACCGCCTGGCCTTCCGGCGACTTCAGGTCGATCGCCAGGCTCTGCTTGTTGCGGTTGAAGACGGGAAAGTAGCCGCTGCCGGACCCCTTCAAGCGGCGCGTGCGATCGCCGTCGATCGGTTCGACCTTGATGACGTCGGCGCCCAAGTCCGCCAGCGACAGGCCGGCGGCCGGCCCCATGATCATGTGGGACAGTTCCAGGACCTTGATGCCGCGCAGCGGCAGTTCGGTGCTGTCCATGAAGGGTGAAGCCGGTGCTGCTGTCATCTGGGGTTCCTCTTGCCTGCCTGTTCAATGGAAGCGCGGCGTCGGCCAGGAAATCTTGCCCGCCGCCGCCAGCATGCCTCTCATGATCGCGGGCAGGCGGCAATGGCGGGTAGCGGTCTTTCAGCATGGGGGCATTCTCGTTTGGGAACGTCCGGGTTAGCCCTGAGGCGCGCGTCAGTCCCCCAGCACACCCAGATGCGCCAGCAGCGCACGCGCGGCCGGCGACAGCGCTTCCGGATCCCGCACCGCGATACACAGCGGCGTGCTGGACCACGGCCCTTCCAGCGGAATGAAGCGGATGTCCAGATGCGCCAGACGCGGCTTCAAATAATGCGGCACCACCGCCACGCCCATGCCGCGCGACACCAGCAGGCAGATCGTTTCGTGCGAACTGACGCGCGCGCTGATGCGGCGCGTCATGCCCGCCTCGCGCGCCGCCTGGTCGAACACGCTGCTGATGCCGTTGTCGCGGTTCAGCTCGATCTGCTCGAACGGCAGTAGTTGCGCATAGATCAGCGTCTCGCGGTCGGCCAGCACGTGCCGGCCCGGCACCACCGCCGCCAGTTCGCAATGGCCAAAGGGAAACACCTGCAGCCCTTCGTGCCCGAAGTCGGAGCCGGCCGCCACGTCTGCCCGCCCTTCCAGCACGGCGCGAAACGCCGTCTGCGTGGTGTCTTCTTCCAATGAAATGTCGATTTGCGGATTCGCGCGCCGAAACGACTGGATCTGCGCCGGCAGATCGCCCGACAAGGCCGCAAAACTGACCGCCAATCGGATATGCCCGCGTACCCCGGTCGCAAATCCCGCCATGTCGCGGTGCATGCGGTCCATGTCCTCCAGCACGCGGCGCACGTGCGCGGCCAGCGCATCGCCTGCCGGTGTCGGTTGGACGCCCTTCACGCCACGCTCGAGCAGCGGCACGCCGAACGCGTCTTCCATTTCCGACATGCGCTTGCTGACGGCCGACGGCACGATGTTCTCGCGGGCGGCGGCGCGCGCAAGGCTGCCCTCCTCGAGCGCGGCGAGGAACAGGCGCAGGGAAACGGGGTCGATGTCGCGGGACGGCGGGGCGGGCGGGCTGGGCTTCATGGCGCAAAGTGTCGTCCGTAGTCCCGCCGCACAGGGATCGGGGTTTACCCGCCCGCCGGTCCGATTCCTGCCGTGATTACCCCTTCCCGCGCGCGCGCCGGCAATATCCCGCACCCAAGGTGGTATAGTCTCGCCCGCTGCCGGCCCCTTGCGGGACGCGCATCGCCCGAGTGGTGAAATTGGTAGACACAAGGGACTTGAACAAATTTGAGCCCTCTGGAGGAAACTCCAAAGGTGAAGCCCGTCAAACTCGGTGAAGGCCCTGGACCCGTTCCGCGCTAACGCCGAGCCAAGCCCCGATGACATATCGGGGAAGGTGTAGAGAGCAGACGGCGGGCACCTAAGGCCGAGAAGGCTATGGTGAAGGCGTGCTCCAGACCACGAACAGCAAGCCTGTGCTGGCGGCGAAAGCCGAAGTGGTAAGAAAATCCCTCGGCCTCGCGGCCGTACCGGTTCGATTCCGGTCTCGGGCACCACCCCTCGCATTCCCCTCCCGCTGGACAAATCGCACGCCAACGCGGCAAGCTTGGATACCCCGGAGGCGCCACCCCGCGCCTCCCGTCATTCCGGGAGCCGTGCATGTGTTCGCACTACCAGACGCTCAAGGACGCCGAACTGCTGCTGCAGAAATTCGGCGTGCGATCCAAGCCTGCCGCCATCGGCAAGTACGACATGTGGCCCCGCTATGAAGGGGTGTTTGTGCGGCGTCCGCCCGAACATGACGCCGGCGACGACGCCGTTCCCGAGCGCGAGGCCGCTGCTGGCCGCTGGGGTCTGATCAGCGCCATGACGCGCTCAGGCGGCCTGGAACGCGCCAGCAAGCTGTCCACGTTCAACGCCCGCGCGGAGACGGCCGCGGGCTCGTACACCTTCGGCAACGCCTGGCGCCGCGCGCAGCACTGCATCATTCCCGCTGACGCGATCTTCGAGCCGGACTGGACGTCCGGCAAGGCCGTGGCCACCCGATTTACCCGCGCCGACGGCAAGCCGCTTGGCATCGCGGGTCTGTGGGATCGCTATCGCGATGCGGCGGGGCAATGGCAGGAGAGCTACACCATGCTCACCATCAACGCCGACAACGATCCCCTGTTCAGCCGCTATCACCAGCCCAACACGGAAAAGCGCATGGTGGTCATCCTGCCCGAAGGCGCCTACAGCGACTGGCTGACCGCCTCTGCCGCCCACAGCCGCGAAATGCTGGTTCCGTTTCCGGCGAACATGCTGACGGCCACGCCCATGGCGTGAATTTGCGGCGGCGCCTCGCCCGGCAGACCACGGAAAAAACCACTATTCTTCTGCCTCGCCTCTTATTTCCCCGCCTGCCCGGCGGCCATCGGCGCACGGCTCGTGCGCGCGTCCCGGGCCGGCGACCGAACCGATCTTGACCTCCCTTCCCGCTTCTCCCCCGTTCATCGTCCTGGACGCGTGCGTCCTCATGTCCGGCATCCTGCGCCGGCTGTTGCTACGCCTGGCCGAGGCCGGCGTGTTCCAGCCCGTGTGGACCGAGCGCATCGGCGAGGAATGGCGTCGCAACGCCTGCCGCATCTGGGATATTCCACCCGAGGTGATGGCCGATTTCTGGACGGACATGAACGCGCGCTTTCCGGCGGCCATGGAATCGGGCACGCAGATCTATGAAGCGTCGCTGCGCTACAGCGATCCCAAGGATTTCCATGTGATCGCGGCTGGGCTCGCGCGGCGTGCGCGCTGCGGCCTGCCTCAGACGCCGACCGTGCAGGTGCTGACGTGGAATCTGAAGGATTTCAACCGCTCCGAGCTGCGCCGGCAGGGCCTGGACGTCTACAACCCCGACCGGATGCTGGTGCAGTGGTGGCAAGCGGGGTCTGAAAACATGCAGGACGCGATTGCCCAGATTCCCGCCGACTACGTCGCGCTGGGCCGCGAGCCGGAACCCTTGACGGCCACCCTGCATCGGGAACGCCTGTACGGCCTGAAGAGCCTGGTGTCCCGGCAATAAAAAAGGGGCCTGGCCGGCTTGCGCCGAACCAGACCCGGAGCCAACCGTTACCGTTACGTCAATCGACCTCGACGAAAGCCTCTTCGCGCTTCTTGCGCAGCGCGGGCATCGTCACCAACACCAGCAGGATCGCGGCAAGCGCCAGCAGCGTGGCCGACAGCGGACGCGTGACGAAGGTCGAGAATTCGCCGCGGGACAGGAGCAGCGCCCGGCGGAAGTTTTCTTCCATCATGGGTCCCAGCACCAGGCCAAGCAGTAGCGGCGCGCCTTCGCAACCCAGCTTGCTCCACACGTAGCCGATGATGCCGAAGATGGCGAACATGAAGATGTCGAAGGCGTTGTAGTTCAACGAATACACCCCGATCGTGCAGAAGACCAGGATCGCGGGGAACAGCATGCGATACGGCACGCGCAGCAGCTTCACCCAGATGCCGATCAGCGGCAGGTTCAGCACCACCAGCATCAGGTTGCCGATCCACATCGAGGCGATCAGACCCCAGAACAGCTCGGGGTGGCTGGACATGACCTGCGGTCCCGGCTGGATGTTGTGGATGGTCATCGCGCCCACCATCAGCGCCATCACCGCGTTGCCCGGAATGCCCAGGGTCAGCAACGGAATGAAGGAGGTCTGCGCGCCCGCGTTGTTGGCGGATTCCGGACCGGCCAGGCCGGCGGGATGGCCCTTGCCGAAACGCTCCGGCTCTTTCGAGAGCTTCTTTTCCAGCGTGTAGGAGGCAAAGGCCGACAGCACGGAACCGCCGCCCGGCAGGATGCCCAGCGCCGAACCCAGCGCCGTGCCACGCACGATGGCGGGCGCGGCCTCGCGGAATTCCTGGCGGCTGGGATACAGCGAGCCGACCTTGTCCGTGATCTCGACCCGGTTCTCCTTGAGCTCCAGGTTGGCCATGATCTCCGACAGGCCGAAAACGCCCATGGCCACGATGGCGAAGTCGATGCCGTCCTGCAGTTCGGGGATGCTGAAGTCATAGCGCGCAACGCCCGAGTTCACGTCGGTGCCCACCATGCCCAGCAGCAGCCCGAGCAGGATCATGCAGATCGCCTTGGGCAGCGAGCCCGACGCCAGCACCACGGCGCCGATCAGGCCC
The DNA here is from genome assembly GCF_002966795.1 of Achromobacter spanius. GTDB lineage: Bacteria > Pseudomonadota > Gammaproteobacteria > Burkholderiales > Burkholderiaceae_B > Achromobacter > Achromobacter spanius_D. The sequence continues at coordinate 1,230,849 of NZ_CP023270.1, read as the reverse complement.
AGCGCCATCAGCGAGAAGTATTCGGCTGGGCCAAACGCGAACGCCACTTCGGCCAGCGGCGGCGCAAAGGCGGCGATCAGCACGGTGGCGATGCTGCCCGCGAAGAACGAGCCGATGGCTGCCAGCGACAGCGCGGCGCCTGCCCGTCCGTTGCGCGCCATCTGGTGCCCGTCCAGCACGGTCACCACCGCCGAGGTCTCGCCCGGCAGGTTCACCAGGATGGCTGTCGTCGACCCGCCGTACTGCGTGCCGTAGTAGATGCCGGCCAGCATGATGAGGCCCGCGGTGGGCGGCAGCACGTAGGTGATGGGCAGCAGCATGGCGATGGTCGGCACGGGACCCAGTCCCGGCAGCACCCCGACCAGCGTGCCCAGCAGGCAGCCGATGAATGCGTAAGTCAGGTTTTCGGGGGTGAAGGCCACCGAAAAACCCAACATCAGGTTTTGAAGCAATTCCATGTCCGGTCCCTCAGTTGGTCAGCACGCTGGGCCACAGCGGAAAGATCAGGCCCAACCCGCGGATGAACGCGAGGTAGGAGAACGCCACGAGAAAGAGGCCGTTGGCGATGGCGACCTTCCAGTTGAATTCGTGGCTGGCGACGCTGCTGATCAGGACGAGCAGGAATACCGAGAGGTACAGCCCGAGATAACGCAGGGAAAAGCCGTACAGGAACACGGACCCGACGACGAGAAAAAGGATGCGGAAGTCATAGCGGCTGATCGTCGTTTTCTCGGCGCGGGGGGACAAGGCGCTCATCAGCACCGTCGCACCCATCAGCGCCAGCACGATGCCGAGCCAGAACGGAAAGTAGCCGGGACCCATGCGGGCCGCGCTACCCATGGAATATTGGGTCGCCTGCAACGCAAAGCCTCCCCCCACCACGATGAACATGACGCCAGACCAGAAATCCTGTCTGTTTTTTATCAATCTGCTTTCTCCCTAATCTGCTGCGGCCTAAAAAACATGCCTTCAGACGCGAGCATTTCTCGTTCGACGCAACCTCCCCGAGGGGTGGCAACGACATGAACGCGGGATGGTAAATCGTGGAACGACATATGCCATATCCGTATCAACCATGACTTTCTCGGGGATATCCCTAGACCGTGGAATGGACGCCAACCGGCGTCAAAGCACCTCCATTAAGTGTCATAAATCCGCGAAATTGGTCTGAAAAGCCGATTTTTCAGGGGAGTTAGCCTTCGCTTGAAAAGTTCCCTCGGCGAATAGCAGACGGCCACGCGAGAAACATCCAGATGCATTTTTTGGGCCAGGCCATTTGTCCAAGCGGACCACCTCAACGCATCGCAGCATGGAATCGGCGGCGCCCAGCCGCTGTCAGGCGCCGGCCGCCCAAGCAAAATCGCTCCGGCCAAAAGCTCGGCCGGAGCGACAGTTTTCTGACAGCAGATTGAAAGAATGGGGCCGCATCACGATGCCGCCCGGGCGGTCAATGGTCGTGATTGCTGGCCGCAAACCCGGCCGCGTTCAGGATGTCGATCACTTCCTGAATGTGCTCGGGACCGCGCGTCTGCAGCACGAAATCCACCTCGACATTGCGCACCGGCAGCGATGTGAATGCCCGCTGGTGATGCACTTCGGTGATGTTGGCCTGCGCGTCGGCAATCAGCTTGGTGGCGTGGGCCAGGGCCCCGGGCAGATCGCGCAGGTCGACGCGGATGCGCGCCAGCCGCCCAGCGCGCACCATGCCGCGCTCGATCAGTTCGCCCAGCATCAGCGGGTCGATGTTGCCGCCCGTCAGCACCAGCCCGATGCGCTTGCCCTTGTAGCGGTCGCTGCCCTCTTCCTGCGCGCGCAGCAAGGCGGCCAGGCCCGCGGCGCCGGCGCCTTCCACGACGGTCTTTTCGATTTCCAGCAACACGACGATGGCGTGTTCGATATCCGCCTCGCTGACGAGCTCGACGCGGTCGACCAGCCGGCGTACGACCGGCAGCGTCAGGTCGCCGGGCGATTTGACGGCGATGCCCTCGGCGATGGTGTACTGCCCCGGCGGCATGGTGACGCCCTTGACGGCCGCGTACATGGCCGGAAAGCGTTCTGTCTGCACGCCCACGATCTCGATGGCGGGGTTCACGGCCTTGGCGGCGGTGGAGATACCGGAGATCAACCCGCCGCCGCCGATGGCGATGACCAGGGTGTCGAGCTTGGGCTGGTCTTCCAGCATTTCCAGCGCGACGGTGCCCTGCCCGGCCATGACGGCTTCGTCGTCGTAGGGGTGGATCATGATGAGCCCGCGTTCGCGGGCCAGTTCGTAGCCGCGCGCCTTGGCGTCATCGAAGGTGTCGCCCGCCAGCACGACCTCGGCGCCGAAGCGCCGCGTGTTGGCGACCTTCACCGTCGGCGTGAAGCGCGGCATGACGATCACCGCCGGCACGCCCATGCGCTGCGCGTGGTAGGCCACGCCCTGCGCGTGGTTGCCCGCCGATACCGCGATCACCCCCTTGGCGCGCTCCTCGTCCGACAGCGTGAGCATGCGGTTCAGGGCGCCCCGCTCCTTGAAGGACGCGGTGAACTGCAGGTTCTCGAACTTCAGCCAGATCTCGGCGCCGAAGATATCGGACAGCGTGCGTGACAGGGTGAACGGGGTCTTCAGGACCTGCCCGCGCAGGTTGTCGCGGGCGGCCTGGATGGATGCGATGTCGATCACGATGGAAATCCGGTTAACGCACAGGCAGGAAGTTGAACAGCAAAAGGCCCTGGGCGTAGTTGATGCCGATGCGCCGGGAGTTCTCGCCGAGCAGGTTGGCGATCAGGTCCAGCCGGCCGATGATGGCGCCGAACTCGCGCTCGAAGCTGAGATTGGTGGCGGTCGGGGAAATTTCATTGGCCAGCAGCAGCAATTCGCCCTGGTTGTTGCGGCGCGTGGCCAGCAGCCAGGCCGCGGCCTCGACGTTCCGTGCGGCATTGTAGACCCGCTGGCCGTCCAGGGCGTCTGTCGCATACAGGCGCGTCTTGCCGTTGTGCGCGGCAATGATGGTGTCCGCAAGCCCGTAGATGAAGGCGCCGACCCGGTCGCCCGAATAGTTGGGATCCAGGGCGACCGCCAGGATCTGGATGTCGCGCAGCCCGCTCAGATCGCCTGGCGGCACGCGAACTTCAATGGAGTGCTTGACGCGGTTGACCGCCGTGGCCAGGTCCGGCACGCCGGTCTTGCGCCATTCCCGCGGATTGCGGCGGTACAGCTTGTCCAGCAGTGAATACAGGCTGGTCAGGTTGTCGCGTACCTCGAGCGTGACGGTGCGGTTGAAGTCCGTCTGCGCGAACTGGTCCGCCGTCATGTCCTCGCCCTTGGGGCCGCGCTGGCCCGCCCCGGGGGGAGACATACAGCCCGTCAACAGCGCAGCCAACAACGCTGCGGTGACTGCGGTTATCGGCCACGCCGTCATGCCTTGCTCATCCGTATGCCCCCTTCGATCAAGCGTGAAGCGCGCCGCTGCACCCGGCGGCGCGTCTCTCGCGCAAGACTTTACAGGAAGGCGGGCGAACTGGGGAGCAGCGGACCGTCCCGCACACGTGCGGCGGCGACAGGCAAAAAAAAACGGCGCCTCGGATGAGAGCGCCGTCTTTCAATCAGGAGGCTGCAGGCTTATTCAGCTTGCGGTTCCGATTGGGGAGCAGCTTCGGGAGCGGCAGCGGCTTGCTGCTGCTCGATGCCGCCGATCGCCTTGATGGACAGGCGCAGACGGCCCTTGTCGTCGGCCTCGATGACCTTGACGCGGACTTGCTGGCCGACCTTCAGCACATCGTTGATGTTCGCGATGCGGTAGTTGGCGATTTCGGAGATGTGCAGCAGACCGTCGCGGCCCGGCAGCACTTGCACGATGGCGCCGAAGTCCAGCAGACGCAGGACCGCGCCTTCGTAGATCTGGCCCACTTCGACGTCGGCGGTCAGTTCGACGATGCGGCGCTGGGCTTCCTTGGCCTGCGCTTCGTCGACGCTGGCGATCACGATCGTGCCGTCGTCGGAGATGTCGATCTGCGTGCCGGTTTCTTCGGTCAGCGCGCGGATGGTGGCGCCGCCCTTGCCGATCACGTCGCGGATCTTCTCAGGGTTGATCTTGATGGTCAGCATGCGCGGCGCGAACGCCGACAGCTCGCCGCGCGAACCGTCCAGGGCGTCCTTCATCTTGCCGAGGATGTGCAGACGGCCTTCGCGGGCCTGGTCCAGCGCAACCTGCATGATTTCCTTGGTGATGCCCTGGATCTTGATGTCCATCTGCAGTGCGGTGACGCCGTTTTCGGTGCCCGCAACCTTGAAGTCCATGTCGCCCAGGTGATCTTCGTCGCCCAGGATGTCCGTCAGCACGGCAAACTTGCCGCCGTCCAGGATCAGGCCCATGGCCACGCCGGCCACGTGATCCTTGACCGGCACGCCGGCGTCCATCATGGCGAGCGAGCCGCCGCATACCGATGCCATCGACGAGGAGCCGTTGGATTCGGTGATTTCCGACACGAGGCGAATCGTGTACTGGAAGTCTTCGGGCGCCGGCAGCAGCGGCACCAGCGAACGCTTGGCCAGACGGCCGTGGCCGATTTCGCGGCGCTTCGGCACACCGATGCGGCCCGTTTCGCCGGTGGCGAACGGAGGCATGTTGTAGTGCATCATGAAGCGGTCACGGTACTCGCCCATGAGCGCGTCGATGATCTGTTCGTCTTGCTTGGTGCCCAGCGTGGCCACGACCAGCGCCTGGGTTTCACCACGGGTGAACAGGGCGCTGCCGTGCGCGCGGGGCAGCACGCCCAGACGCACGCTGATCGGACGGACGGTGCGGGTGTCGCGGCCGTCGATGCGCGGTTCGCCGTTCAGGATCTGGCCGCGGACAATGGCCGATTCCAGCGAGAACATGATGTTGTCGACGGTGACGGCGTCCGGCAGCGGCTCGCCCTTTTCGGCGGCGGCGGCGGCCAGCTTGGCCGACACGTCAGCCGACACTTCACGCAGCTTGGTCGTGCGGGCCTGCTTTTCACGGATCTGGTAGGCGGCGTTCAGGCCGTCCTGGGCTGCGGCGGTGACCGCGGCGATCAGGGCCTCGTCCTTGGCGGGAGCCTGCCAGTCCCAATCGGGCTTGCCGGCGTCCTTCACGAGTTCGTGAATGGCGTTGATGACGGTCTGCATTTGCTGGTGACCGTAGACCACGCCGCCCAGCATGACTTCCTCGGACAGCTGATCAGCTTCCGATTCGACCATCAGCACGGCGTTTTCCGTACCGGCGACAACCAGGTTCAGCTTGGACGACTTCAGGTCCGATGCGGTCGGGTTGATGGTGTATTGACCATCGATGTAACCCACGCGCGCGGCGCCGATGGGGCCGTTGAACGGGATGCCCGAGATGGCCAGCGCGGCGGAGGCGCCGATCATGGCGGCGATGTCGGGATCGATTTCGGGATTGACCGACAGCGTGTGCAGGACCACCTGGACTTCGTTGTAGAAGTCTTCGGGGAACAGCGGACGCAGGGGACGGTCGATCAGGCGCGAGGTCAGCGTTTCCTTTTCGGACGGCTTGCCTTCGCGCTTGAAGAACCCACCCGGGATACGGCCGGCGGCGTAGGTCTTTTCGATGTAGTCGACGGTCAGCGGGAAAAACGTCTGACCCGGCTTGGCCTTCTTGGAAGCCACGACAGTGGCCAGGACGACGGTGTCCTCGATCGACACCACAACGGCGCCGGAGGCCTGGCGAGCGATTTCGCCAGTTTCCAGGACGACCGTGTGCTGGCCGTACTGGAACGATTTAGTCACTTTGTTGAACATGACGATTATTCCTTACAAATGAAAAACCGTGGCCGCTGCGACATGCGTCGCACCGACCACGGTTGCGTCATGGGGAGCCAGCCCCGTCGATCACTTGCGCAGACCGAGTTTTTCGATCAGTGCGCGGTACGAATCGGGATTGCGGCCCTTGAGATAGTCGAGCAGCTTGCGGCGACGGCTGACCATACGCAGCAGACCGCGGCGCGAGTGATGATCCTTCATGTGTTCTTTGAAGTGACCGGTCAACTCGTTGATACGGGCGGTGAGCAGAGCCACCTGAACTTCGGGGGAGCCGGTATCGCCCTGAGCGCGTTGGAATTGCGCAACGATATCGGATTTCTTGATGTCAGCTACAGACATTGATGACCTCTTCGGACATGCGACAGGGCCGAGGCGCCCTGACGTGGTTTGGAAAATTTTGCGCGAGCCAGGCTTGAATTCGCTTTCTCACTGCTGCCATTGGCGGGATCGGGCAGGACCGGCACATGAGGCATGGCGCCATGTTGCGGGTACTGCGACAAGCCGCCAGCGGCTGGCGCAAAGTATCTTGCAGAATCAATACATTTGATAAAGCTCGGCGATTATAGCTGATTCGCTAGAATTACCCCAGCAACGAGACTGCACCCGGCTCATGGCCGGCCAAGGCGGCAACGCCTACCCGAAGGAGCAAGGACATGATCCGCCATTACAGAACGGTCCGCGTGGCCGTAGCATCGATCGCGCTGGCCGGGCTGGCCGCCTGCGCCAACATGACCGAGGTGCCGCCCGGCTCTCCGCTTTCGCAGGTCCAGGCCCAGTTCGGCAACCCCAATTTCGAGTGTCCGCTGGCCAACGGCGGCCGACGCGTGATCTGGACGCAGCAGCCGATGGGCCAGTATGCCTGGGGCGCCAACGTCAGCCCCGACGGACGGATCGACCGCGTGCTGCCGCTGCTGACCGACGCCCACTTCAAGGTGCTGGAGACGGGAGATTGGGGGCCGGATCGCGTGCGCTGCGAATTCGGACCGCCCGCCCGCATCGATCAGGCCGGCCTGGGCGAAAAGCGTGAAGTCGTCTGGTCGTACCGCTACCGGGAAAACAGCGTGTGGAATTCGCTGATGTACGTCTACATGAGCCGCGACGGCAGCAAGGTGACCCACTTCCACCCCGGGCCGGACCCCATGTACGACGACGACCGGTTCAACTGGTGGTAGCACCGCCAGAACAAAAAACCCGCCAATCTTGCGATGGCGGGTTTTTTCTTGGCGGTGTCTGGACGTCAGGACGAATGACCCCGGCGCTCCTGCTGCAGGCGGCGCACCTTGTTCCAGCGCCACAGCCAGGTGACCCAGCCCGACAGCCCGTAAAGCACGAACAGCCCGAACAACACGACGGGAGGATCGCTGGACACAAACACGAACACCGCGACCACGAGCAGGATGCCCCAGAACGGCACGCTGCGGCCCAGGGCGAAACTCTTGCCGCTGAAGAACGGCGCGTTCGACACCATGGTGATGCCCGCGTACATGGTCAGCGTGAACGCCACCCAGGCCATCAGGCTGTCATGGATGGGCAGCTTGTTGTCCACGGCCAGCCAGACAAACCCCGCCACCAGCGCGGCCGCGGCCGGACTGGGCAGGCCCTGGAAGAAACGTTTGTCCACGACGGCGATGTTGGTGTTGAAGCGCGCCAGACGCAGCGCCGCGCCCGAGACGTAAACAAAGGCCGCCAGCCAGCCCCAGCGACCCAGGTCGTTCAGAATCCATTCGTACATGACCAGCGCCGGCGCCACGCCGAACGACGTCATGTCGGACAGCGAGTCGTATTGCTCGCCGAATGCGGACTGCGTGTTGGTCAGCCGGGCCACCCGGCCGTCCATGCCGTCCAGCACCATGGCGACGAAAATGGCGATGGCGGCGACTTCGAAGCGGTCGTTCATGGCCTGCACAACGGCATAGAACCCGGCAAACAAAGCGGCGGTGGTGAACGCGTTGGGGAGCAGGTAAATGCTCCGGTGGCGGTTCTCGGAATCGCGCATGGAAAAATTGGGCATGGTCTCAATAACTTACGACGGACTTTGAAAGGTTAACCTATCTGGCCCTGCTTGCGGGGTACAGCAAGGATCGTGCCCGGCCCCATTTGGCGCCAAAGGGCCCAAATGGCCGCAAAAAGGCCAAAAACAAGAAAAAAGCGGCATGCCCCTGAGAGGCATGCCGCTTCGATCCTGACCGGCGGGGCCGCGCCCCGCCTGCCGTGGGGATCAGTTCTTGGACTTGTCCACCAGCTTGTTGGCGGCGATCCAGGGCATCATGGCGCGCAGCTTGCCGCCCACTTGCTCGATCTGCGATTCCGCGTTGATGCGGCGGCGCGAGGTCAGCGTCGGGGCGCCGGCGGCGTTTTCCAGGATGAACTTCTTGGCGTATTCGCCGGTCTGGATGTCGGTCAGGCACTGGCGCATGGCCTTGCGGGTTTCGTCGGTGACGATCTTCGGACCCGTTTCGTACTCGCCGAATTCGGCGTTGTTCGAAATCGAGTAGTTCATGTTGGCGATGCCGCCTTCGTAGATCAGGTCGACGATCAGCTTCAGCTCGTGCAGGCACTCGAAGTAAGCCATTTCGGGCGCGTAGCCGGCTTCCACCAGCGTGTCGAAACCGGCCTTGATCAGCTCGACGGTACCGCCGCACAGCACGGCCTGTTCGCCGAACAGGTCGGTTTCGGTTTCTTCGCGGAAGTTGGTTTCGATGATGCCGGCACGGCCGCCGCCGTTGGCGCTGGCGTACGACAGGGCCACGTCGCGCGCGGCGCCCGACTTGTCCTGGTACACGGCCACCAGGTGGGGCACGCCGCCACCCTGCTTGTACGTGTTGCGCACCGTGTGGCCGGGGGCCTTCGGGGCGATCATGATGACGTCGATGTCTTCGCGCGGCACGACCTGGCCGTAGTGCACGTTGAAACCGTGGGCAAACGCCAGGGCGGCGCCCGCCTTGATGTTGCCGTGGACTTCGTTGTTGTAGACCGAGGCGATGTTCTCGTCGGGCAGCAGCATCATGACGATGTCGGCCGACTTGACGGCTTCCGCGACTTCCTTGACTTCCAGGCCGGCGTTGGCGGCCTTGTTCCACGAGGCGCCGCCCTTGCGCAGGCCGACGATGACCTTCACGCCCGACTCATGCAGGTTCAGCGCGTGCGCGTGACCTTGCGAACCGTAGCCGATGATGGCAACGGTCTTGCCTTTGATGAGGGACAGATCGCAGTCTTTGTCGTAGAAAACTTTCATGTTGTGCTCCAGATTCCAGTATTTGGATATTCGTTTGATTCAGATGTAGGGTGAGGCAGGCCTGGAAGGCCGGTCAAATCTTCAAAATCCGTTCACCGCGTCCGATGCCGGACACGCCGGTGCGTACGGTTTCAAGGATGGCACTGCGGTCCAGGGCCTCGAGGAAGGCCTGTACTTTTTCCTGCACCCCGGTCAATTCGATGGTGTAGGACTTGTCGGTGACGTCAATGATGCGGCCGCGGAAGATATCCGCCATGCGCTTCATTTCCTCGCGTTCCTTGCCGACGGCGCGCACCTTCACGAGCATCAGCTCGCGCTCGATGTGGGCGCCTTCGGTCAGGTCCACCACCTTCACGACATCGACCAGGCGGTTCAAATGCTTGGTGATCTGTTCGATGACTTCGTCCGAGCCGGTCGTGACGATGGTCATGCGCGACAGCGTGGAATCCTCGGTGGGCGCCACGGTCAGGGTTTCGATGTTGTAGCCCCGCGCCGAAAACAGGCCCACCACGCGAGACAGCGCGCCGGGTTCGTTTTCGAGGAGGACGGAAATCACGTGCTTCATTGCGGGGCCTCCTTACAGGTCTTCAGAGCCGAGCAGCATTTCAGTCAGCCCGCGGCCGGCCTTGACCATCGGCCACACGTTTTCGGTGCGGTCGGTGATGAAGTCCAGGAAGACCAGGCGCTCCTTGTGCTTGCCAAACGCTTCGCGCAGCGCCGGTTCGACGTCGGCCGGGCGTTCGATGCGCAGGCCCACGTGGCCATAGGCTTCGGCGACCTTGACGAAATCGGGCAGCGAATCCATGTACGACTCGGAATAGCGCGAGCCGTAGTCGATCTGCTGCCATTGGCGCACCATGCCCAGGAACCGGTTGTTCAGGCAGACGATCTTGGGCGTCAGGCGGTACTGGTGGCAGGTCGACAGTTCCTGGATGTTCATCTGGATCGAGGCCTCGCCGGTGATCACGGCGATGTCCTTGCCCGGATTGGCCATCTGCACGCCCATGGCGTACGGCAGGCCCACACCCATGGTGCCCAGGCCGCCGGAGTTGATCCAGCGGCGCGGCTTGTCGAACTTGTAGTACTGGGCGGCCCACATCTGGTGCTGGCCGACGTCCGAGGTGACGAAGGCGTCGCCGCCGGTCACTTCCCAGAGCTTTTCCACCACGTACTGCGGCTTGATGACTTCGTCCGAGTTGGCGAACTTCAGGCATTCCTTGCCGCGCCACGTCTCGACCTGGTCCCACCATTTGGCGAGCGAGGCCGGCTTGTGCTCGGCGGCGGCGATCTCGAACTGCGCGCTGAGGTCGGCCAGGACGTCCTTGACGTTGCCCACGATCGGGACATCCACGCGCACGCGCTTGGAGATCGACGAGGGATCGATGTCGATGTGAATGATCTTGCGGGCGTTCTGGGCGAAATGCTTGGGATTGCCGATCACGCGGTCATCGAAACGGGCGCCGATGGCGAGCAGCACATCACAGTGCTGCATGGCCATGTTGGCCTCGTACGTGCCGTGCATGCCGGGCATGCCCACGAACTGGCCGCTGCTGGCCGGATAGCCGCCCAGACCCATCAGGGTGCTGGTGCAAGGCGCGCCCAGTTGCGTCACGAGCTTGTTGAGCTCGGGCGCGGCGTTCGACAGGATGACGCCGCCGCCGGTGTAGATCATGGGGCGTTCGGCCGCCAGCAGCATCTGCACGGCCTTCTTGATTTGTCCCTGATGGCCCTTGTTGACGGGCGCGTAGGAACGCATCGAGATCTCGCCCTTGGGCGGCACGTACTTGCACTGCGCGACGGTGATGTCCTTGGGGATGTCCACCAGCACGGGGCCGGGACGGCCCGTGCGCGCAATGTAGAACGCGCGGCGCATGGTTTCGGCCAGGTCCTTCACGTCGCGCACGAGGAAGTTGTGCTTGACGCAGGGACGCGTGATGCCGACGGTGTCGCATTCCTGGAAGGCGTCCTCGCCAATGGCCGCAGTGGGCACCTGCCCGCTGATGATGACCATCGGGATGGAGTCCATGTAGGCGGTGGCAATGCCGGTGACGGCATTGGTCACGCCCGGACCGCTGGTCACGATGCAGACGCCGACCTTTTGCGACGAGCGCGAATAGGCATCGGCCGCGTGCACGGCAGCTTGCTCGTGACGAACCAGGATATGCTGGAATTTGTCTTGCTTGAAGATTGCGTCGTAGATGTAGAGCACCGCGCCGCCGGGGTAGCCGAAAACGTGTTCCACGCCTTCATCGGCCAGGCAGCGCACGACGATATCGGCGCCATTCATTTCCATGTTGTAGTTCCTTTCAAAACCGGCCCTGCAACCCTGACTGCTGCGCGCCCGGATACGGCGGCAACTGAACCCATACCGGTTACGACAACATGATCCGGCGCTTAGCGGCTCACGGAGCCACGCCACCCGGACACCTTGCCGACCCGGCACACGCTCGACAGAACGCAGTGCAAACGCCCCTGGGGGACGCTGGAGGTCGAAATGGAAGCCTTGGCAACACACGCTTGTGGCGCGGCCAACGGCAGGTGAGACTTGCTGCACAACGGCTGGGATGTGACCCTGGCCGTTCGCATCAACGCTCCGGTATCGGATAGGCAGACCGAAGCAAGTGGAGCAATTTACCGCGTTGCGTCAAAGGTGGCAAATCGACTTTCGCCGACCGTTGCGTGGAAGGTTCGGTCACTATCCGGCCCCAAAACCCGCGATGGCCTCTCTATACTTGTTGCGTCGTCCAGAACCGAGCCGCCGCCCATGGATTTACGCATTGCCAGCATTCGCCGCTTCCTCTATAGCCACTACTTCTTCGGAGGAGTGCGCCAGGGGGTCGGCATGCTGTTGCCCGTGCTGGTGCTGGGCGGCATCTTCGGCAATTACACAACCGGGCTGGTGGCGACCTTCGGCGCCCAATGCCTGGCGATCATCGACCAGCCGGGCGGCCCGCAGCGGCACCGCACCAATGAAATGCTGGGCGGCGCGGCGCTGGGCACGATCACCGTCATCATCACGGGGCTGGCGTCCTCGCATCCGGTGCTGATCTGGCTGGCGGTCATTGCGCAGTGCTTCGTCTATTCGATGTTCACGGTGTTCGGCAAACGCGGCGGCCTGATCGGCTTTGCGGGCCTCCTGCTGATGACGCTGACCATGCACTCGCCGCTGGCGCCGCACGAAGTGCTGGCCCACGCCGCCGCCACGCTGGGCGGCGCGCTGTTCTATGTGGTGTTCAGCCTGGGGTTTTCGCGCCTGTTCTGGCTGCGCGAAGAGCAGCAGGCGATGTCCGTCGCGCTGTTTGCCACCGCCGACTACGTGGCCGCTCGCGCGAGCTTCTACGACGAAACGTCCGATCTGGACGAGGCCTATCGCGATCTGATCCAGCGCCAGTCCGTCATGACCGAAAAGCATCAGGCCGCGCGCGACATGGTGCTGCGCGCCCTGCCCCGCGGCAAGGGCCTGGGCGATCGCCAGCGCGTGATGATCTGGAACATGTTCGTGGACATGCTGCAGCTGCTGGACACGCTGGTCGCCACGCACACCGACTACGCGGCGCTGCGCCGCACGCTGGCCGGCAACGACTGCCTCATGTTCATGCGCGACGCGCTGGTGAAGATGTCGCTGGAACTGAACCGCATCGCGCTGGACGTGTCGCGCGGGCGCAAGGTGCAGTACCGCAGCAGCGCCAAGGCCGAGCTGCGCGCCATCGAATACGAGATCGAGCAGCTCAAGCAGCAGGGGCTGGGCGAACGCGATCCGGAGATGCTGGCGCTCATCATCCAGGTGCTGCGGCGCCTGCGCAATTCGGCGCGCATCGTGGACCGGCTGGCCGACCACACCGCGGCCTCGCCCGATGCCAAGCCCACCGACGTGCTGCGCATCAACAAGTCCCTGACGCGATTCATTTCGCGCCAGGAATTCCGCTTTGGCCTCTTGACCAGCAACCTGCGGCTGGATTCGCCGCACTTTCGCTATGCGCTGCGCGTGACGGCCGCCGCAGCCATCGCCATGACGCTGGCCAGCCGCTGGCTGTCGCCCGAGTTCTCGGCGCACAACTACTGGATCATGCTGACCATCGTGATCATCATGAAGCCCGGCTTCGCGCTGACGCGCCAGCGCAATGGCTGGCGGTTGATGGGCACCCTGATCGGCTGCATCGCCGCGCTGCTGCTGTTCAACGTGACCGACGAGCCGAGCATCCTGTTCGCCGTCCTGCTGGGCGCCTGCATCATGGGCAACAGCCTGGTGCAGCTCAACTACATGGCCAGCGCCATCTTCAACACGCTGTTCGTGGTGCTGGTGTTCCATTTCGTGTCGCCGGGCACCGTGTCCATGTCGGTGATCGGCGAACGCGCCATCGACACGCTGCTGGGCTGCGCGCTGGCGCTGGTCTGCAGCTACATCCTGCCGTGGTGGGAGGCGCGCTACCTGAAGCCGCTGGCCTCGGCCGCGACCCGCGCCAACCGCGAGTATCTGCTGGCCGGCCTGCGCTACGTCGAAGCCATGCAGGCGCACGGCGCGCCGGTGGGCGGAGCCGCCGCCGACACGCCCGCCGTCATCGACGCCGACCTGGCCTGGCGCCTGGCGCGCAAAAACGTGCACATCGCCTTCAGCAATTTCGCGGAAGCGTTCTACCGCATGATGAGCGAGCCCAAGTCGCATCAAGTCGACGTGCCGGAGCTGAACAATCTGCTGATCCAGAACCACGTGCTGGCCTCGCAGATCACCGCCGCAATTCCGATTCTTGCGGCGCTGCCCGCCACGCCCGAGCCGGTCCGGCAGGCGCTGGACGGCATGACCGTCCTGCTGGATGAGAACACCCCGCGCGTGCCGCTGGACCTGCCCACGCAGTTCGACACGGCGGGGGATCAGGCCGCGCTGGTCTATCCCGTGAAGCAGATGCTCAAGGCCACCCACATGATCCGCCAGGAACTGCAGGCGCTGGCCGATCCGCTACATACGCCGCCGGTGGCGGCGGCGGCGTCGTAAGCCGGCGTCATTTCAAGCGAAAAAAATGCCGGCTGGGCATCCGCCCGGCCGGCACTCCTGTTGAAGCAAAGCCGCGTCAGTCCAGCTTGCGCCGGAACACCAGCTTGTCCGCCGACGACGCCGAGGCGTCGTACGCGTAGCCTTCCAGATCAAACCCCTGCAGCCCTTCCGGTTTGGAGACCTTGTGCTGGATGGCGTAGCGCGCCATCAGCCCACGTGCGCGCTTGGCATGGAAGCTGATGATCTTCCAGGCGCCGTTCTTCCAGTCCTGGAACACGCACTGCACGACCCGTGCCTTCAAGGCCTTCAGGTCGACGGACTTGAAGTATTCCTCGGAGGCCAGGTTGATGATGACCGGCGACTTCTGGCCGGCCTGGCGCTCGTTCAGGTAGTCCGCGATGGTGCTGCCCCAGTACTCGTACAGGTTCTTGCCCTTGGGGTTCTCCAGCCGCGTGCCCATTTCCAGACGGTACGGCTGCATCAGGTCGAGCGGGCGCAGCACGCCGTACAGGCCGCTCAGGATGGCGACGTGATCCTGCGCCCAGTCGAGCTGCTTGGCCGACAGGGTGGCGGCGTCCAGGCCTTCGTAGACGTCGCCATTGAAGGCCAGCACGGCCTGGCGCGAGTTGGCCTGCGTGAAGCTGCGCTTCCAGTGCGCGTAGCGCTGGACGTTCAGCTCGGACAGGGCCGGGCTCAGGCTCATGAGTGCCGAGATGTCCTCGGCGGTCTTGGTCTTCAGGACCTTGATCAGGCCAGCGGCCTGATCCACGAACATCGGCTGGGTGTGCGTCTCGACGTGCAGCGGCGAGTCGTAGTCCAGCTTCTTGGCGGGGGAAAGCAACAACAGCATTCAGGGTTTCCTTGATTTAGCGCGCCGTCCAGCCGCCGTCGACGGAGATGGTCGTGCCGGTGATTTGTGCGGCGGCGTCCGAGGCCAGGAACACGGCGGTGCCGCCCAGTTGTTCCGGCGTCACGAATTGCAGCGACGGCTGCTTTTCGCTGAGCAAATCGCGGGCCGCGGCTTCCTGGTCCACGCCATTCTTTTCAGCCAGGGCGGTGATCTGCTTTTCGACGAGCGGGGTGCGCACCCAGCCCGGGCAGATGGCGTTGGCGGTGATGCCCTGCCCGGCCGTTTCCAGCGCCGTGACCTTGGTGAATCCCACGACGCCGTGCTTGGCGGCCACGTAGGCCGACTTGCTGGCCGAGGCCACCAGGCCATGCGCGGACGCGATATTGATGATGCGGCCAGAACCCTGCTTCTTCATGTGCGGCAAGGCGGCAGCGGTGCCGTGGAACACGGCGGACAGATTCAGCGCCAGGATGGCGTCCCACTTTTCGGCCGGGAAGTCTTCGATCAGCGCGGTGTGCTGGATGCCGGCGTTGTTGACCAGGATGTCGATGCGGCCAAGCTGGCGCACCGTGCTCTCGACCAGTTCGCGCACGGCCGCGCCCTTGGAAAGATCCGCGCCGTCATAGATGACCTTCACGCCATGCTTGGCGGCAAGTTCCGCGCGCAGCTTTTCGATTTCGGCCGCGTCGCCAAAACCGTTCAGGACGATATCGGCACCCTGCTCGGCGAAGGCCGTGGCAATACCCAGGCCGATGCCGCTGGTGGAACCGGTGACAAGCGCTACTTTTCCTTTGAGCATGAGCTTTCTCCTGTGAGCTGGCGTGGGGAAAACGAAACGGGCTTCAAGTGTAGCTGCCCGGCAAGGCGCCAATCATGCCATGCCCTTACCCGCCGCGGGGTCAAGCAACGGGCGGCTTGTCCGCGGGAGAGGAGGCCGCAGCGTCGGCAGCCGGCGGCGAGTCGGTGACCGGTAACGCCTCTGTCACGGGCAGGCCCGCCATGCCGCCGTATTTTTCCGGCACGCGTTCCAGCACCTTGATCAGCACCGGCACGACGCCCATCGACACCGCGACGATCACTGACAGCACGTCGCGCTGCTCCAGATTCACCAGATGGTTGTCCCACGCTTCGTTGAAGATTGCAAAGCTGAACTCGCCGCCCTGGGCCAGCACCAGCGCAAACAGCAGCCGGTGGTAGCGCGGCAGTCCAAGAAAGCGCGCGAATCCATAAAGGATGACGGCCTTCACCGCCAGCAGCGCCGCCACGCCCGCGCAGATGAACACCCAATGATTGGCCACCACCTTCAGGTTGATGGACATGCCGATGGCCACGAAGAACAGGCCCAGCAGCAAGCCCTTGAACGGGTCGATCGCTTTTTCCAGTTCGTGCCGGTAGCGCGACTCGGCCATCAGCACGCCCACCAGGAAGCCGCCCAGGCCGGCCGACAGGCCCGCATAGTCGAACAACTGGGCCGCGCCCACCACCATCAGCAGTGCCGCGGCGGTAAAGAGTTCATTCAATTCCGCCTTGGCCGCCCAGCCCAGGAGGCGAAGCCGATAGGCCAGCGCCACGACCGCCACCGCCACCAGCGCTTCCTTGAAGGACGGGGCAGATGTCCCGTCCGACCCCAGCAGGCCGGCGGCGACCAGCATCGGAATCGCGGCCATGTCCTGGAACAGCAGCACGCCCAGCGCCGAGCGTCCCAACGGGGTGCGGGTCAACTGGCGCTCGTCCAGCAGCCGCAGCGCCACCGCCGTGGACGACAGCGCGAGCGACAGACCGCACAGCACCGCCGCCTGCCACTCCATGCCCGCCAGATGCCGCAGCGCCGCGCCGAACACCACCCCCAGCAACAGGCCGCAGACCAGCATCTGCAGGGTGCCCAGAATGAAGACTTCGTTGCGCATCGCCCACAGGCGCTTGGGCGACAGTTCCAGCCCGATGATGAACAGCATCATCACGACGCCCCACTGCGAGACGCCGATCATCGTGTCCACGTTCGTGACCAGCTTCAAACACGATGGGCCGACGAGAACGCCCGCGATCAGGTAGCCCGGAATGGCGCCCAGCCCCAGTCTTTGCGTGACAGGCACGCAAAGCACAGCCGCAAGCAGAAGAATGAGGATGAGGTCCATGGAATGGGCAGAGGGCGGAATGGGGTGAATTCTGGCCAAAGATTGCGCCGACTGAAAGCCGGATGAAACCCGCTGTGGTCCTTTTACCCGTTCTTTTTCCACCCCCCTTTACACAAAAGAAAAAAATCCTGTAGAATTGCGGGCTTCGCTGCTCCGACAACGAAGATCCTTCCGACCAGGGATCTTTAGTGAATTTTGTGAAAGCAAAAGTTCACCGCTGCGGAACCCAGCCACGGAGAGGTGGCAGAGTGGTCGAATGTACCTGACTCGAAATCAGGCGTACGGTATCCCCGTACCGTGGGTTCGAATCCCACCCTCTCCGCCAAGTATTGAAGAATGAAGCCCCTGAGAAATCAGGGGCTTTTTTCTTTGCACGGCGTATTCACGCCGTGCTGCATGCTCAATAAGCAGCCACTCAATAAGCAGCCGCTCAATAAGCAGCCAGCCGCAGCGATGCCTGCGCCCCGCCGTCCTGGATGGACGACACCGTCTCGACGGCCAGCGCCCGCTCCCCGCCGCCCGGCAACCTGAATGCGCTCACCGCCCGCGTCAGATCCGCCGATTGATCCTGCATCGACCCCGCAGCGGCAGCGGCCTCTTCGACCAACGCCGCGTTCTGCTGGGTCACTTCGTCCATCTGCGACACTGCGCGGTTGACCTGTTCAATGCCGTCGGCCTGCTCTGCCGAGGCTGCGGCGATTTCGCCCATGATGTCGGTCACGCGCTGCACGGAACTGACGATCTCCTGCATGGTGGCGCCGGCGCGTTCGGCGCTGCCCGAGCCCTGGCTGATCTTCTGCACCGTGTCTTCGATCAGGACCTTGATTTCCTTGGCGGCCTGGGCACTGCGCTGCGCCAGCGTCCGCACCTCGGCGGCGACGACGGCAAAGCCCTTGCCCTGCTCGCCGGCGCGCGCGGCTTCCACGGCGGCGTTCAGCGCCAGGATGTTGGTCTGGAACGCGATGCCGTCGATGACCGACACGATGTCCGAGATCTTCACCGAGCTGGCGGAGATGGCCGTCATGGTGCTCACGACCTCCGACACGGTGGCGCCGCCGCGCGACGCGGTTTCCGAGGCGGCCGCGGCAAGCTGGTTGGCCTGCTTGGCGCTGTCGGCGTTCTGCTTGACCGTGGACGACAGCTGCTCCATTGAAGCAGCGGTTTCCTCCAGCGAGGCGGCCTGCTGTTCGGTGCGCGAGGACAGGTCGGTGTTGCCTGCCGCGATCTCGCCGGACGCGGACGCGATGCTGTCCACGCCTGTTCGGATTCGGGCGACGGTGCTGGCCAGGTTGGCGTTCATGGATTCCAGCGCCGCCATCAGCTGGCCGATCTCGTCACGCGAGCGCACGACGATGGTGCTGGTCAGGTCGTTCGCGGCAACCGTGCGCGCGACGCGCACGGCGTCGGACAGCGGGCGGGTGATGCTGCGCGTCAGCAGCACTGACATCAAGAGGCCACACACCACGGCAAAGCAGCCGATCACGATCATCCACAGGTTCGCGGTGCCGTAGGAGGCTTCGATGTCCGTGGCGCGCGCGTCGATATCGGCGCGCTGCAGTTCAGACAGGCGATTGATGTTGTCGATGAACTGGCGCGTCGCGGGTACGAACTCCTGCGTGAAGATCTTGTTGGCGGCGTCCACGTTGCCTTCCTGCTTGGCCTTGAAGATGCCGTCGCGAATACGCAGGTAGTCTGCACGCGCCTTGCTGATGCCCTGCCACAGCGTCTTTTCCTCGTCGCTCTCGATCAGCGGTTCGATCTTCTGCTGCAAGGCCGACGAGTTGCGGGTCGATGCCGCGGCTTCCTCGGTGAAGAAGCCTGCCAGGCTGGTGTCGGCGCTCTTGGCGATCGCGGTGGTCCGGGTGACGCCGGACTGGATGTTGCGCGCCCAATCGTTGATCAGGCGTTCCTTCGTGAGGGAACGCTGCGTCAGCGTTTCGACCGAGTCGTTGATGTTGGCCAGGCTGACGAGCCCGACGATGCACATGACCATGATCATGGCCAGCAAGATGGCGAAACCACCCGCAAGGCGGGTTCCAAGCTTCATGTTTTTCATACTGCCTCCGGCGACTTCCAGGGCAAGTGTGAATGCGTGCTCGGGCGGATGCCTCGGCGGCGGGATTGCGCCGCCGCCAATTCAAGCCAGATGCTCGCAAGCCCCTGGTTATCCGCCCCCAATTATGGTGTCCGTTGTGTCTGAAATTGCCGGCGGAGAGGTCGGTTTGCCGAGGGTTCTCGCGACGGTCGAACGGATGCTAGCAGTCCGGATTTCGGCGGCATCGCGGGAAATGAAGGCGTTATTGACGCAATCTCCTCGCATTGCGTGAAAGGCGACGACAGCGTTGTAAAAAAGCCGCTCCCGGCGACCGGATTCACCAGCAAAACGCAGGCAAAAAAAGCGGCCCGAAGGCCGCGGAACCTTAAGCCGGCGACGTCGGCCGCGCCAGCTGGAACGTGTCCGTACTGCGCGCGTACCAGCCGCCGCCGTGCATGCGGGCAATCAGGCCGAGCGCCGGCGTGTCCACGTGCCCGCGTTCGGCGTCGCGCACATAGGCGTCTTCGACATGCGCGCCCAGCACGCGTCCGATGACCACAATCTGCCGCGGGCCGGTCACGACCGTTGCCTGGCTGACACACTCCAGCGACACCGGACTGCCCTGAATGCGCGGCGGACGCACATGGGTGGCGGGCAGCGCGGTCAAACCGGCCGCGGCCATCTCGTCCACGTCGGCGGGGTAGTCGGCGCAGGTCTGGTTCATTTCGCGGACCAGGGATTCCGGCACCAGATTCACCACAAAGTCGCCGTTCTCGATGATGTTGGCGCCAGTGTCCTTGAACTCCCCGCCGGCATGTCGCATCAGGCCGATCGCGACCGTCGGCGGCTGATGCCCCATCACATTGAAGAAGCTGAAGGGCGCCGCGTTGACCACGCCTTTGCCCGACACGGTGGTGACCCAGGCGATCGGGCGCGGCGTGACGGTCGAGGTGAGGATGTTGTAGACCGTCTGCGCCGGCAAGGCGTTGAAATCAAAATGCATCGATCAGACCTCCTGCTGCCCGGCGGCGGCGCCCGTGGCCGAGACGGCGCGCTTTTCGCGGGTGTCCACCTGAAGCTGGAAGACGTCAGGGCGGGCATAGTGCCCCGCCACGTCGAAGTCGTACTTGCCGCGCAGGATCTGGTTGGGTTCGATGTCGGCGTACAGGATGGTCTCGTCCGAGAAGTCCGGGCCGGCCAGCACCTCGCCCAGCGGACCGATGATGGCGCTGCCGCCACGCATCAGGACCGTGTCCGGCGCGTCGCCCAGCGCGCATTCGAAGTCATCGGGGTAGGCGCTGCGGCGCAGATGCTGGCACGCGGTCAGCACGTAGCAGCGCCCTTCCAGCGCGATGTGGCGCATGCTGGGCACCCAGGTGTCCCGGTCGTCCGCGGTGGGAGTGCAGTACAGGGCCACGCCCTGGCTGTACATGTACATGCGCAGCATGGGCATGTAGTTTTCCCAGCAGATCACCGCCCCGATCTTGCCGTAGGGCGTGTCGATGACGGGCATGGTGGACCCGTCGCCAAAGCCCCAGATCAGGCGTTCGCCGGCGGTCGGCATCAGCTTGCGGTGCTTGCCCGCCAAGCCCGCCTGGCCGTTGAAGTACAGCACGGTGCAATACAGCGTGCCGCCGTCGGCTTCGATGCAGCCCATGACCACGAAGCTGTCGGTGTCGGCCGCTGCCTGCGCCACCAGCGCGACCTCTTCGCCGTCCAGGCGGATGGCCTGCTGATGGTAGGCGGCAAAGGCGTCGCGGCCTTCGGGCTTGCGCATCCCGATGGGCGCGCCGAAGGAATTGCCCTTGGGATATCCCCCCAGGAAGGCCTCCGGAAACACCTGCACGCGGGCGCCCTGCTCGGCCGCCTGCCGGATCAGCGCGGCGGCCTTCTGGGCGCAAGCCACGCTGTCGGTGGGAATGGACGCCGCCTGGATGACGGCGGCCTTGAAGGTCTTTTGCATGGACATATCGATGCTCGCTTCCTTTTTGTCTCGTTATTGTCAGTGGGCCGGATCTTCGTCGATGGCCTTCGCACGCGTGTTGGGCAGCAGCAAGCTGCCGATCACGCCCACGACCACCATCACCGCCACCGGATACATCAGGCCGCCGAAGATATTGCCGCTGGCCTGCGCCAGGTACGTGGCGGTAAAGGGCACGATACCGCCAAAAATGCCCGCGCCGATGTGATACGGGAACGACAGCGCCGTGTAGCGGATGCGCGCCGGGAACAATTCAACCAGATAGGACGCGACCGGGCCATAGACCATCGCGACGACGGCGGTCATGAGCACCAGGATCAGGATGATGGTGGCGCGGTCGATGCGCGCGGGATCCGCCTTCTCCGGATAGCCGGCCGCCGTCAGCGCCTTGGCGTAGGCCGCGCGGTCAAAGCCGTTGACGGTGACGCCGCCCACGGTCATCGCAATCTCCTGCCCCGGGATTGGCGCGGCATATTCAAAGTTGATGCCCTTGCCGACCAGGAATTTCTTGGCCTGCACGCACACCTTCTTGTGGTCGGCATGGCTGCCGATCATGGCCGCCTGCAGCCCGAAGTCGCAGGCGCCGCCGCTGGTGTCCGCATGCACGCTGACCGGCGTCGTCTGCATCGCCTGCGCCAGCGCCGGATTGCCGGCATTGAGCAGCACGTTGAACATCGCGTGATAGCCCACGGCGCCGATGAACAGGCCGGCCATCATGATCCACTTGCGGCCCACCTTGTCCGACAGCCAGCCGAACAGCACGAAGGTCGGCGCGCCGATGATGAAGCCGATCAGGATCAGCCGGTAGACGGTGGTCTGGTCAAGCTGCACGGCCTGCTGCAGGAAGATCATCACGTAGAACTGGCCGGTGAAATACGTGGCGCCCTGGCCTGCGGTGACGCCGATCAGCGCCAGCAACACGAGACGCAGGCTGGGCCACTGGCCGAACGTTTCCTTGACCGGGTTCTTCGACAGGCGGTTCTGCTGCTTCATGCGCGTGAAGACCGGCGATTCATGCAGCTTGGCGCGCACGTAGATCGAGATGGCCAGCATCACGATCGACAGGATGAACGGCAGACGCCAGCCCCACTGGCGGAAGTCCTCGGCGCTCATCGAGGCCTGCACGAGCAGGATGACGACCAGCGACAGGATCAGGCCGGCCGACGAGGTGATCTGGATCCACCCGGTCAGCAGGCCCCGGCGGCGGGGTTCGCAGTGTTCGGCAACGTAGATCACCGCGCCGCCGTATTCGCCGCCCACCGCCAGGCCCTGCACGACGCGCAGCGTCAGCAGCAGGATCCAGGACAGGTGGCCCGCCGTCTCGTAGGTGGGCAGGCAGCCGATCAGCACGGTGGCGCCGCCCATCATGACGACGGTGATCAGGAAGGTGTACTTGCGGCCCAGCTTGTCGCCCAGGTAGCCGAACATCACCGCGCCCAGCGGCCGGATGATGAAGCCCACGGCCAGCGCGCCCAGGGCAGCCAGCAGCGCGACGGTGGGGTTGTCCTGCGGAAACAGGACCTGGCTCATGAAGACGGCCAGCGTTCCGTAGATGAAAAAGTCGTACCACTCGAACAGCGTGCCCAGCGTCGAGGCGACCACGACCTGGCGTTCTTCCTTGCGGCTCAGCGTCGGCCCGGCGTCGATCCTGGGCATTGCGACATTTGCTTCCATGCTTGCTTTCCCCTGTCGTTTTAGATTGATACTGCTGTATGCATTAACTATTATCAAAGCTAAGCCCGGGCGGGAAAAAGCTAGGGGAAACCCGGCGCGGGCCGGAAATCGGCGGAAAGGCCGCTGCTACACTGCCGCCACGCACACAGTGGAGGCAGCAATGGCAAGGCCCGCCGGCAAGGCTGAAAAGAATTCGGAACAGGCGCCGGCCACGGCGCGCAGGGGCATCCAGTCGATCGAAGTGGGATTCCGGATCCTGGACGTCATCCGCAAGACCGGCCGCCCGATGCCGCTGAAGGAAATCGCGGACGCCTGTGCGCTGACGGTTCCCAACGTCCACTACTACCTGGTGAGTTTTCAGAAAGTGGGCGTGGTGCAGCAGCACGCCGACACCGGCCACTACGGCCTGGGTCCGTACGCGTTGCGGCTGGGCCTGGCCGCGCTGGAGCAATTCGACGTGTTCACGACGGCGCGCCCGATCATGGCCGAGGTGGCCGCGGCCACGGGACACACGGTGTTTTTGGGCGTGTGGGGCAACAAGGGTCCAACGATCGTCTACCGCGTCGAAGGCAGCCGCAGCCGGCCGCTGCTGGAATTGCGCGTGGGCACGGTGATGCCGCTGCTGTCATCCGCGCTGGGCCGCAATTTCCTGGCGCACCTGCCCGATGCGCTGACCCGCGAGCTGCTGGAGCAGGAGATGGCCTCGCCGACGCCCGAAAGCCACGGCGGCACGGCCGGCAACACCTACACGATGGCGGACGTCCAGGCCATCCGCGACGAAGTGCAGAAGCACCACATCAGCCGCTGCCGCCACGCGCTGCTGCCGCACTTCACGTCGCTGTCGGCGCCCATCTTCGACATGCTGGGCGAAATGAAGGCCGCCATCACGCTGATGGGGCCGGTAGGCGCGGTGGACGACGACCTGGAATCCGGCACGGCGCGCCTGCTCAGCGAAAAAGCCCGCTCGATCTCGGCGACGGCGGGCTGGGTGGATCCCGGCTAAATAACGCGGTGTCTGGCTTTATCCCTCCGCCACGATCTTCGCGTCCTGAATCGTCTTGGCGTACTTCTGCTGTTCGCTCTTCATGAATTCGGCAAAGCGCTGCACGCCCCCGCCGCCGTCTTCCGCCCCGACCTGCGCCAGCTTTTCCTGCACGTCGGGCATCGCCAGCACCTGGTCGATATCCCGATTCATGCGCTGGACCATGGCGGCGGGCATTCCGCCCGGTCCGACCATCCCGAACCAGATGCTGGCCTCGAAGCCCGGATAGCCCTGCTCCGCCACCGTCGGCACATTGGGCTGGCTCTTGGAGCGCTTTTGCAGCGTCTGGGCCAGCGCGATGACCTTGCCGGACTGGATCAGCGGCGTGGCCGTCGTCATGCCCTCGAAGCAATACTGCACATGGCCGCCCAGCAGGTCGTTCATGAGCGGCGCCGAGCCCTTGTACGGCACGTGCAGCACGTCGATGCCGGCGCGCGCCCTGAAGATTTCCAGCGCCAGATGCTGGGCCGATCCGCTGCCCGCCGACCCGAACACGATCTTGCCGGGCTGCGCGCGGCACAGCTGCACCAGCTCGGGCAAGGTCTTTGCCGGCTGGCTGGCGCCGCCGATCAGGATGGTGGGGGTCTTGCCGACCAGCGCGATGGGCGTGAAGTCCTTGTCCACCGAATACGCAAGCTTGGGCTGCAAGCCCGGCGCGATGCCGTGGCTGTTCACGTGCGCCATCAGCAGCGTATTGCCGTCGCCGGGCTGACGCGCGACCTGTTCGGCCGCGATAATGCCGGCCGCGCCCGCGCGGTTTTCAATGATGACGGGCATGTTCCACAGCACGCCGAGCTTCTGCCCAAGCAGCCGGGCCAGCACGTCCGTGCCGCCGCCCGCGGGAAAGCCCACCACGATCTTCACCGGCCCGGACGGCATGTCCTGCGCCCGCGCCGCCGACGGCAGCACCAGGGCCGCCCCCAGCGCCGCAGCGCCGGTCATGAATTGCCTACGTTGCATTGTTGTCTCCTCGCGCGCCGGTCCAAAGGCCGGCAACTGATTATGTGGAACAGCCTGCCTCTGTGGCATCCGGCCGTCTGACGCGACCTGGATGCGGACCTTCGGTACTACGCCTGCAGGAACCGGCGCCGCTGCCGCATGTGCACGGCATGCGACCTTTGCGCGGCGCCGGGCGACGGGCCTAACGGGCGACGCGCGTCCACTTGCCGAAGCGTTCAACCATGCGCTCGTCAAAGCCGAACCCCAGCCCCGGCTCCTGATGCAGGATCACGCGGCCCTGCTTGTGGGTCAGTTGGCGGTCGACCAGCTTGCGGAAGTTCAGGACCTGGTCATCCCAGAAGAACTCGACATAGCGCGCATTGGGCGTGGCTGCGACCAGGGGCGCGTGCACGTCATGGAACCAGTGCGGGCACACCACCACGCCATAGCTGGCGGCCGTGGCCGCGATGCGCTTCCATTCGGTGATGCCGCCGCACACCGCCGCGTCCGTCTGCAGGATACCCGCCGCGCCCTTGTCCAGCAGTTCCTTGTGATACCAGCGGCCGTAGCCGATCTCGGCGGTGGCAATGGGCAGATGGGTCAGACGCGCCAGCTTGGCGTGGCTGTCGATGTCATCCGGACTGAAAGGCTCTTCGATGAAGTACGGCTCGTATTGTTCGAAGCGGCGGATGTATTGCATGGCCTGCGTCACGTCCTGCCAGGCGTTATTGCAGTCCATCATCAGTTCGACGTCCGGGCCCACGGCTTCGCGTGCGGCCTTCAGGCGCGCTTCTTCCTCGCGCGGCGACAGGCGGCCGGTCTTCATCTTGACCGCGCCAAAGCCCTTGGCCACGTAGCTGGCCATTTCCTCGCCCAGATGCTGCGGGGTCTTGCCATCGAGGTAGTAGCCGCCGCTGGCGTAGGCCGGCACGGATTCCAGTTCGACCGCGCCCAGGAATTTGTGCAGCGGCAGGCCCGCGGTCTTGGCATTCAGGTCCCACAGCGCGATGTCCAGCGCGCTCAACGCGCGCATCACCGTGCCTTGGCGGCCTTGCAACAGCGCTTCCTGGTACATGGACTGCCACAGCCCTTCGACCGCGTGCGAATCCTTGCCGAGCAGCACGGGGCCCAAGAGGCTCTGGACGGCGGCCTCGAAGATCGCGCCGCCGGCGCTGCCGACGTAGCAGAAGCCGATGCCCTCGACGCCATCGGTGGAGCGCACCTTGACCAGGCCGTAGTGGCGGGTGGATACGGTGCGGTTGGAAAACGAGGTGACTTTATCCAGAGGCACCGCCGCGGCGCATACGTCTATGGATTCAATGATGGGCACGGGTGGCTCCTTGGGTGGCAATGAAAGACCCTATTCTTCCCGCCCCCAAAGAAAACAACAATTATCTTCATGCATCTTTAGAATATGGAAAAACCATTTTCCGAGAAAGGCACGCCGCTTTGGATTCGCGCTTTCTACAGACGTATGTGCATGTGGTGGAGCTCGGTTCCATCGCCCAGGCCGCCCGGCATCAGGGGCTGACACCGGCCACGGTGCAGCAGCGGCTCCGCGCGCTGGAAGCGGACGTGGGCAGCGCGCTGATTGCGCGCTCGGGCCGCACCGTCAAGCCCACGCCCGCCGGCGTGCGCATCCTGGAACGCGCGCGCACCATCCTGCGCGACGTGCGCGACCTGCGCTCGGCCGCGTCGGATACGGACCTGCCAGCGGGCCCCTTGCGGCTGGGCGCAACGCCCACCGCCCTGACCGGCATCATGCCGCCGGTGCTGCGCACGTGGGTCGCACAGCATCCCGGCATCGAGATCTATATAGAGCCCGCGCCGACCACGCTGCTGTACAGCAAGGTGCTGTCCGGCGAACTGGACGGCGCGCTGCTGGTGCATCCGCTGTTTCCCATTCCCAAGACCTGCGCGTGGCGCGACCTGCGGCACGAACCGCTGGTGCTGGTCACCCCGGCCGGCATGAAGGTCGACGACCCGTTGGCCGTCATCGCCCGGGAACCGTACATCTGCTACGACCGCAGCGTGGTGGGCGGCAAGATGGCGGACGACTACCTGCGCGCGCGCAGCCTGCGGCCGCGCGTCCGCTTTGAACTGGACGGCATCGAATCCATTGCCAAACTGGTCGCCGAAGGGTTGGGCGTCGCCCTGCTGCCCGATTGGGCCAGCACGGGCACGCCGCCCGCGCACGTCAAACGCTGGCCGCTGCCCGGGCCATGTCCGGTCAGAACCGTGGGCGCGATCTGGCTGCGGTCGGGCGTGCGATCGGAATTGATGCGGGCCTTCGTGGAATTGGCCGAGTCGCAGCTCGGCCTGGGCGCCGCGGCCGCGCCGCGCGCCTGCTAGGCGATGGCGTCTTCGCCGTTGCGCGCCACGACCACGCCACTGGACACCACCAGGCGCCGGGGCGTGCGCTGCACCACGGCCTGGGCGACACAGCTGGCGTCGGCCAGGACCAGGTCGGCGCGTGCGCCCGGGACCAGACCGTAATCCGCAAAGCCGCAGGCGCGGGCAGCAGCGCGGGTCACGCACTCAAACGCCCACTCGATCTCGTCGTCGCGGCGCAGATCGTTGCGCAGCCCGATCAGCGCCGCGCGTTCCAGCATGTCGGGACTGCCGTACGGCGTCCAGGTGTCTCTGATGCCGTCGTTGCCGCCGAACAGCGTCACGGCCGCCTCGCGGCAGGCGCGCACCGCAGGCACCGGCCGCGACGCCGGCGCAGTCGTCAGCAGGGCCACGTCCAGCAACGCCAGCCGCCGGAGCAGCCCATTCAGACGCGCGGCGTCGACGGCGCCCAGACAGAAGGCATGGCTGATCACGACCTTGCCTTTCATGTCCAGGGCCTGCACCCGGTCGAGTATGAGTTCGAGCGTGAAGGCGCCCAGCTCGCCAGGTTCGTGCAGATGAATGTCCACCGGCTTGCCATGCTTGTCGGCCAGGCGGAACAGCACGTCCAGGGATTTCACGGGATCGCGGTCGATGGCGGACGGATCCAGCCCGCCCAGCACGTCGGCCCCGCCGGCAAGTGCCTGGTCCAGCAGTTCGGCCGTGCCGGGACGCGCCAAGAGACCCGATTGCGGAAAGGCCACCGTCTGGATTTCGACGCGGCCGGCCAGCGCCTGCCGCGTGGCATGCACGCCGTCCAGGTGTTTCAACCCGGCGTCGGTGTCGACGTCGACGTGGGTGCGGATCCGCGTCGTGCCGGCACGCAGAAACGCGAGCGCCAATGCGTGCGAGTGGCTGGCGGCGTCGTGCGCCGTGGCGGCGCGCCAGTTACGTTCGTTGTCGATGCGATCGGTGAGGGACGGTCCGACCTTGTTCACGTACCAGGCGGAACCCCAGGTCGTCTTGTCCAGATGGGTATGGCCCTCGATGAGGGCAGGCAGCAGCAAGGCGCCGCCGCCGTCTTCGACGTTTATGCCGGGATCGGCATCCAGCCCGGCGCCGATCCGCAGGATGCGGCCGCCACGCACCAGAACGTCAACGCCCTCGCCTTGTGCCGTGCGAACGTTCTTGAGGAGCAGATCCGCCATCTCAGACTTGAGGCGGCTCGATCCAGAAGAAGCGCTCGCCTTGCCGGACCATGTCGGCGACGCCTTCGGCGCCGATGCGATAGTCCGTGCCCATGAGCGTGGCGCCGCCGTCTTCATGAATATGGATGACGGCCAGCGGGTCGTTGGCCATGGTGTACCAGTAGTAACCGGGCTTGAGATTGTGGAGGTCGGTAGTCATGCGTCGAGTATACAAATAACGTCTGGCCGTTTTCAAAAAGACAACAGAAATGACTCGCCCCCCTGACAGCTAAGTCGTGACACGTCATACTCCCCCTGCAGAGCCTGAGTACATCTCAAGCAGGTGGCACGTGCCGGCCCCGGCCATAACAGCAATAAGCGCGCTGAGCGTTCATCGCGAGGGATACAGCTAGCACATGAAACGGCAGTTACTTCAATTCAGCGAACCGCTCAAGCAAGCCATTCTGGATGGAGCAAAGGTTCAGAGCCGGCGCATCCTCAAGCCGCAGCCGTCCAAATACACCACGGTCTGGTACGCGGACGCCGCGGACTCGGGCAGATGGGTGGCCATGGGGCCATCACCCGACAACCCTTCCGAAATGCGCAAGACCTCGAGTTGGGTCAGGTGCCCTTACGGCAAATCGGGCGAGACCATCATCCTGGCCGACGAGGCGGGCGCGCCGTTTGCGAGCGCCGTTGTAGTGGGCGTGCGCATTCAGCGGCTGCAAAATCTGACCGAGGCCGACGCGCGCGCCGAAGGCACACAGTCGCTTTATCAGAGTTCCGCACTATTGCCGGGCGTACCGCTGCAGACCGCGTTCGCGTTGATGTGGTGCGAACGTTACGGCTCCCATGCGTGGGCGGCCAATCCCTGGGTGTGGGTGGTCGAATACCGCCAAACCACGCCCTACAACGAGTCGGATTACTAGGCGGCTGGCGCGCCGGTGCAACACCGGCTACAGCCGCCCGCCTGGAGATGGTGTCCAGGTGTAACGGCAGTGCTCCGCTTCAGCTGATTCCAGCCTATTTCAATCGACTTCAATACGAAATCCGTCAGAGCGGACGCCCGCTGCCGCAGTGCAGCAGCCCCGGGCATTTTTAAACGGGGGCAGTTGCGGATTGTCGCCATTGCGGCCGCCATGCTTACGAATAGCTGGCGGAAACCGCCGAAAATGGCGTCAACGAATACTCAACTTTGCTGCGGCTCGCAGCGGGCAGGTGCAAAATGAAAAAATGGCTAATCGCAGGTCTCGGCGCCGCGGGCTTGATGATTTCGAGCGTAGCCCTGGCGCGCGTGGACGTCGGCATCTCCATCGGCGTACCGGGCGTCGTCTACCCCGCGCCCGTCTATGTGGCCCCGGCGCCCGTCTACGTGGCGCCGCCCCCACCGGTGTATTACCGTCCCGCGCCGGTTTATGTCGCGCCGCCGGTGGTTTACCCGGGCCCGGTGTATTACGGTGGCGGCCGGTATTACGATCGCCGCGAGTGGCGCGGCCCCCGGCACGGCCACGGTCATTACCGCGGCCACGGCCATGGACACGGTCACGGCCGTCACTGATTGCGCCCTGCGGCAAAAGCAAAGGCCACTCTAGCGAGTGGCCTTTTATTTCGTCGAGGCAATGTCCGGTGCCCCGCGCGATGCCCTGTCAGGCAGCGGGTGCCTGCACAGGTTTTGCGGCCAGCGAGGCCGGTTGTTGCGATACCGGTTTGGCCTTTTCATCGGCCCAACGCGGCGATTCCTGAACGAGATCAATCCAGCGGCGCGGCGCACTGGACGCTCGCCACCAACCATTATGCGGACGCATGAGCAAACTCCGGTTCACCGTTGAAACGCACACCATTAATGCCCTGGAACAGATGACGGCTTTCCTGTTCTGCTTCGTGCAGCTCTGCAAAGGGTAGCTGTCCAGGCACAGTCCAGCATTTTTCGGGTGCGGTACCGCCAACGCGGCGGGTCCATATCTGCACCCGATAGCCCTGTTCGTCTTCCTTTGCCACAGAGCATCTCACACGAAAATCTCCAATCATTCTTGAAGTCATGGACAACTCCTTGTTATATAAGTGAATGACGCGTGTCGAACGCCGGTGTATTGTGCCGTAACTATCCGGCCCTTTTATGCCAAATACACAATTGCTCACATCAAAAATCAAGCACTCACGCGAGCACGATAGCGTTCCAAAAAGACAGGAATATGTCGGCAATGATAAAAAAAAACGGAGCCCGAAGGCTCCGTTTTTTTATCCGCCATATGGCCGATGGACTCACGGTGAATATCAGGGTTTGAGTACCGTAATACCGCCCATGTAAGGCTGCAGCGCTTCCGGAATCAGCACGCTGCCGTCGGCTTGCTGATGGTTTTCAAGCACGGCGACCAGCGCACGGCCAACGGCCAGTCCCGAACCGTTCAGCGTGTGCACGTATTCCGGCTTGCCCTGGGCATTGCGGAAACGCGCCTGCATGCGGCGGGCCTGGAAGGTTTCGCAGTTGGACACCGACGAGATCTCGCGCCAGGTGTTTTGCGCCGGCAGCCAGACTTCCAGGTCATAGGTCTTGGCCGAGCCGAAGCCCATATCGCCCGTGCACAGCAGCACGACGCGGTACGGCAGATTCAGCAATTGCAGTACGCGCTCGGCGTGGCCGACCATGTCTTCCAGCGCGTCGTACGACTGGTCCGGCTGCGTGATCTGCACCATTTCGACCTTGTCGAACTGGTGTTGGCGGATCATGCCGCGGGTGTCGCGGCCGCCGCTGCCGGCTTCAGAGCGGAAGCAAGGCGTGTGGGCAGTGAGCTTGAGCGGCAGGTCGGCAGCAGCCTGGATGGTGCCGCTGGCCACGCTGGTCAGCGTGATTTCCGACGTGGAGATCAGGTACTGGTCTTCACGCACGTACGGCTTGCCCTGGTCGTCGACCTTGGGATCGTCGTCGCCGCCGCCCTTGGAGACCGCGAACATGTCGTCCTTGAACTTGGGCAGCTGGCCGGTGCCGTACAGCGTCGACGCATTGACGATGTAGGGGGTGTAGCACTCGGTATAGCCGTGCGTGCCGGTTTGCAGGTCCAGCATGAACTGGGCCAGCGCGCGATGCAGGCGGGCGATGGGGCCGCGCATGAACGAAAAGCGCGCGCCCGACAGCTTGGCGGCCATGTCGAAGTCCAGGCCCAGCGGTTCGCCCAGCGCCACATGGTCGCGCGCCTCGAAACCCAGCGCGGGCGGGTTGCCGTCGGCGCCGGCTTCGCCGGGCAGCCAGCGGCGGACCTCGACGTTGTCGTCGGCGGACTCGCCCAGCGGCACGCTGGCGTGCGGCAGGTTCGGCACCGACATCAGCAGGTCGTTCAGCGGCTGCTGCAGGGCGGCCAGCTCTTCCTCGAGCTGCTTCAGGCGCTCGGGCACAGCCTGCGATTCCGCCATGACGGCGCTGGCGTCCTCGCCCTTGGCCTTCAGTTGGCCAATCTGCTTGGCCAGCGCATTGCGGCGGGCTTGCAGGGACTCGGTCTCGGTCTGGACTGCCTTGCGGCGAGACTCCAGATCGTTGAACCGTTCCGTGTCGAAGGCGACGCCGCGGGTCTTGAGGCGGTCTACGACGGTTTGCAGGTCTTTACGCAGCAGTATCGGGTCTAGCATGGTGAGGTCGGTGAGGTTGCAAAAAATGGCGGCGGGGCTTGCCCGTCACCGGTTCTTGGCGCGTTCCTGCGCGTCCAGCTCTCGCAGGAATGCCAGCTTCTGCTGGATTTTAGCCTCCAGGCCACGATCGGTCGGCCGATAGAAGGAAGGTTTGAGTCCATCAGGGAAATATTGCTCGCCCGCGGCGTAGCCGTGGGGCTCGTCGTGCGCGTAACGATAGGCCTTGCCGTGGCCCAGCTGTTTCATCAGTTTGGTCGGCGCGTTGCGCAGGTGGATGGGCACCGGCGCGCTGCCGTGTTCCGCCGCGAATTTGCGCGCCTGGTTGTACGCGTTGTAGACGGCGTTGGACTTGGCTGCGCACGCCATGTAGACCACCGCCTGCGCCAGCGCGAGTTCGCCTTCGGGGGAGCCGAGGCGTTCGTAGATGTCTGCGCCGTTCACGGCCAGATCCGTGGCGCGCGGGTCGGCCAGGCCGATGTCTTCCACCGCCATGCGCACCAGGCGCCGCGACAGGTACTTGGGATCGGCGCCGCCGTCGATCATGCGGCAGAACCAGTAGAGCGCCGCATCCGGATTGGAGCCGCGCACCGACTTGTGCAGCGCGCTGATCTGGTCGTAGAACGCGTCGCCGCCCTTGTCGAAGCGCCGCAGGTTCTGCGACAGGGAAATTTCCAGCCAGGCGGCATCCACCGTGTCGCGTCCGGCGGACTGCGCCGATTCGGCCACGACTTCCACCGCGCTGATCAGCCGGCGCGCATCGCCATCGGCCCAGGCGGCAAGCTGCTCGCGTGCGTCGGGCTCGATGCGGATGGCCGCGCCATCGTCTTGGCCTTCGTTGAGCGCCTGCACGGCGCGGTCGACCAGCTGTTGCAGCTCTTCGGCCGTCAGCGACTGCAGCACGTAGACGCGCGCTCGCGACAGCAAGGCGGAGTTGACCTCGAACGAGGGATTCTCGGTGGTCGCGCCGATGAACGTGAACAGCCCGCTTTCGACATAGGGCAGGAAGGCATCCTGCTGCGCCTTGTTGAAACGATGGACTTCGTCGACAAAGAGAATCGTGCGGCGGCCCTGGCCTTGCGCGATCTGCGCCACCGTCACGGCGTCGCGGATGTCCTTCACGCCGCCCAGCACGGCCGAGATGGCGATGAACTGCGCATCGAAGCCGTCGGCCATCAGACGCGCCAGCGTGGTCTTGCCCACGCCCGGCGGCCCCCAGAAGATCATGGAGTGCGGACGGCCGGATTCGAAGGCGACGCGCAGCGGCTTGTCGGGTCCCAGCAGGTGCGACTGGCCGACCACGTCGGCCAGGGTGCGGGGACGCAGGCGTTCGGCCAGGGGAACGTAAGGCCGATGCGCAGGATCGGCCGCGAAGAGATCGTTGCTCATTGGCAGCAGATGAAGGAATACAGCAAGGATTTCAAGCCTGCATTACACCATGCCCAGCCCCCTTGCCTGCCTGCCGCCCCGCGAGGCAGCAACGCTGCCAAGCCTACGCCAGTTCGGGCGAGCCGAACCGGCGGTTCGCCAAGACGGGCAGAACCTTGCGCGCATGGGCCAGCCGTTCGGGATCGATGTCGGCAAAGACCAGCGCGGGCGCTTCGCCGGCCCGCGCGGTGACCACGCCCAGCGGGTCCACGACCATGCTGCACCCGATATTGCGTTCGCCGCATTCGCCGGTGGCCGCGACGTAGCAGGTGTTTTCAAGCGCCCGCGCAGTCACCAGGACTTCCCAGTGCATTTCCTTGAGCGGACCGCGCACCCAGGCGGCCGGCAGCACCAGCAGGTCCGCGCCGTCCAGCGCCAGGCGGCGGGCCAGTTCGGGAAAGCGCACGTCGTAGCAGGTCATGAGGCCCACGCGCAGCCCGCCGATATCCAGCAGCGGCGGGATGTCGGTGCCTGGGGTGACATTGGTGGATTCCTTCATGGTGAAGGCGTCGTACAGGTGCAGCTTGCGGTACTGCGACAGTATCTGGCCGTCGCGGATGGTGACCAGCGTGTTCCACACGCGGCCCTCGCCCGTCGGCACGTGGACGCACATCATCGTCGCCAGGTCCGAACCGCGGCTGGCCTCGAGCAGTCGGGTGATGAACGGGCCATCCAACGGCTGCGCGGCCTTGAGCACGATCTGCGGATCGGTGATGTCGCGGGCCAGGATGCCTTCGGGCAGAACCAGCAACCCAGCGCCGCCAGCGCGGGCGCGTTCCATCAGGTCGATGCAGACCTGCGCGTTTTCTTCCCAGACGCGGCTGACGGCGAACTGGCCCAGGGCGACTTTCAGCATGGCTTTTCCTTTGTCGAAGCACGGGCGCGCCCTGTGGGGCGCGCAGCATGGACCTATTTTCCCACCGTCGGCGCGGCCCAGGCTACGGGAAACTCCTAGCTCCCGCTTGTAAATTTCTTTCACGATAATGAAAAAAACCAGATTTGACGTAAATATTTTCCAAAACAGGCCGCTCCCATGACCAACTCCTCCTCCCCCGCAGCGCCGCTGGACGTGAATGGCAAAGGCCTGGGCGCGTTTCCCGAGTCCTGTACCACCGCCGACGTGGCGGCGCTCAACTGGAATCTGCTGAACGAAGACGTGAGCCTGCCCGTGGCCGTGCTGTACGAAACGCGCGTGCGCCACAACCTGCAGTGGATGCAGCAGTTCATGGAGGCCTATCACGTCAAGCTGGCGCCGCACGGCAAGACGACGATGAGCCCGGCGCTGTTCAAGCGCCAGATCGACAACGGCGCCTGGGGCATCACGCTGGCCACCGCGCCGCAGGTGCTGGCGGCCTACCAGCACGGCGTGCGCCGGGTGCTGATGGCCAACCAGCTCGTGGGCCGCGCCAACATGGCCATCATTGCGCGCCTGCTGCAGGATCCCGCCTTCACGTTCTTCTGCATCGTGGATTCGGCCGCCAACGCCGCGCAACTGGGCAAGTTCTTCGCCGACGAGGGCAAGGTGCTGCCGGTGCTGATCGAACTGGGTCCGGCCGGCGGACGCACCGGCGTGCGCGATGACGCGCAGTTGCAGGCGGTGGCCGACGAAATTGCCCGCTGGCCCGGCCTGGCGCTGGCCGGCATCGAGGTCTATGAAGGCGTGCTGCAGGAAGAAGGCGCCATCCGCGCGTTCCTGCGCCGCGCCACGGATGCGCTGCGCGGCCTGGCCTCCGCTGGCCGTCTGCGCAAGAACGGTCCGGCCATCATCTCCGGCGCCGGTTCGGCCTGGTTCGACGTCGTGGCCGAGGAATTCTCGCAACTGGATATCGGCAGCCCGCTGGAAGTGGTGCTGCGTCCGGGTTGCTACCTGTCGCACGACGTGGGCATCTACCGCACCGCGGCCGAGCGCATCAACGCGCAGAACCCGGTGGCGCGCAAGATGGAGCCCGGCCTGCAGCCCGCCTTGCAGGTCTGGGCCTACGTGCAATCGCTGCCCGAACCGGGCCGCGCCATCATCGCCCTGGGCAAGCGCGACGCGGCCTTTGACGCGGGCCTGCCCACCCCCGCCCTGCTGTACCGGCCCGGTTCGGTGCAGCCCGGCGCCGCGCCGGCCCACTGGAAGCTGTCCGCGATGATGGATCAGCATGCCTTCATGCAGGTGGGCGACGGCGACGACATCCAGGTCGGCGACATGATCGCATTCGATATTTCGCATCCCTGCCTGACGTTCGACAAATGGCGTCAGGTGCTGCTGGTGAACGAGCACTACGGCGTCACCGGCGTGGCCGAAACCTTCTTCTAGTCCCCCTGCCCGCGGCACCGCGCCAGGCCCACAGGGGACCGCAGCATCCGGGCACCCGGCGCTCATCCGATTTCACGCGACAACCTGTTTCTGTTCCTCTGGAGAGAGAATCATGAACTTCCGTACCTCCCGGCGAGGCGGTGGGCTGAAGAGCCTGCTCGCGGCCGGCGCAATTGGCTTGACCGCTTTGTCGACCCCCGCCCTCTGTGCCACGCCGGTCAAGGGAGGCACGATCTCTGTCGCCACCATCGGCGAACCGCCGACGCTGGACCCGATGACCAGCACGGCGGATCTGGTGGGCATCCTGACCCAGCACTTCTTCGAGACGCTGTACACCTTTGACGCCAAGTGGAACCTGACGCCGCTTCTGGCCGACAAGATGCCGGACGTGTCGGCAGACGGCCTGGTCTACACGATTCCGCTGCGCCAGGGCATCACGTTCCATGACGGCTCGAAGATGGATTCGTCCGACGTGCTGGCGTCGCTGAAGCGCTGGACCGAGACCGCCACGCGCGGCAAGATGGCCGCCAAGATCATCAGCGGCATCGAGGCCCCGGACGCCAACACGATCCGCATCACGCTCAAGCAGCCGTACGCGCCGCTGACCGCGCTGCTGGCCATGAACAACAGCGCCGCGGTCGTCATGCCCAAGGGCAAGATCGCGCCGGCCCTGACCGAATTCGTCGGCACCGGCCCCTACCAGCTCAAGGCCCGCGTGCCCGACCAGTACGTGCAGCTTGTCCGCTTTGACGGTTACAAGCAGCGCGAAGGCGAGCCCAACGGCTACGGCGGCGCGCGCAAGCAATACCTGGACGAGATCCGCTTCGTGCCGGTCAGCAACGCCAACACCCGCGTGGAAAGCGCGGTGGCAGGCCAGTTCGACTATGTGGATTCGCTGCCCGTGGAGTCGCTGGCCAAGCTGAAGAACGGCCGGTCCGATCCGGTCATGCTCAAGCCCTTCGGCTGGCCGCGCCTGGTGCTCAACACCAAGCAGGGCATCATGTCGAACCAGGCTGTCCGCCAGGCGGTGCAGCTGGCCCTGAACGAAGAAGACATGCTGTTCGCGGCGTTCGGCGACAAGAACTTCTACAAGCTCAACGGCGACCTGTACCCGGAAGGCTTCCCGTGGGCCACGTCGCTGGGCGGCAAGGTCTACAACAAGGGCGACGCCGCAGCGGCCAAGAAGCTGGTCGACAGCGCCAACGTGCAGGACCGCAAGATCCGCATCCTGACCAGCCAGCAGTACGAGTTCCACTACAAGATGGCGTTGGTCGCCGCCGAATACCTGAAGGCCGCCGGGTTCACGGTGGACATGCAGGTCGTGGATTGGGCCACGCTGACGCAGCGCCGCCAGGATCCGGCCGTGTGGGACATCTTCATTACCCACAGCCCCTTCCTGCCCGAACCCGCGCTGATCGACTTCCCGTCCAAGGACGCGCCGGGCTGGTGGGACACGCCGCGCCGCAACCAGGTGCTGGACGCCTTCAATCAGGCCGGCTCGCAGGAAGAGCGCGTCAAGCGCTGGGCCGACGTGCAGCAGGCCGTGTATGACGAGGTGCCGTTCATCAAGGTGGGCGACTTCAATGCGCAAGCCGCGCGCTCGCCCGCGCTGCAAGGCACGCAGGCGGTGCCGTGGCCGTACTTCTGGAACGCCTGGAAGGCGCCCAAGTAAGCCCCTGCCCGGCGGGCGGCCGCTGCCGCCCGCCGCCGCGGACCTGCGCGCGCGATCGCTCGCGCCCACGCAATGATTTTTAGGATGTCACCGTGTTGCGTTATCTCTTGAATCGGCTGGTCGGGCTGGTGGCCGTGATGTTCATCGTCGCGACCATCGTGTTCGTGATCATCCGCCTCACGCCCGGCGACCCGGCCGCCGTGATGCTCGGCCCGCAGGCCAGCCAGCAGGACATCGCCGCCCTGCGCGCGCAGCTCGGGCTGGACCAGCCCGTGGCAATCCAGTACGTGTCGTGGCTGGGCAAGCTTGTGCAGGGCGATCTGGGCCAGTCCATTTTCATGAACAAGCCGGTGCTGTCGGCGCTGGCCGACCGCGCCGAACCGACGATTCTGCTGACGCTGATGTCGCTGCTGATCGCCAGCGCCATCGCGCTGCCGGTCGGCATTCTGTCGGCGGTCAAGCGCGGCACCACGCTGGACCAGTCGGTGCTGTCGTTCTCGATGTTCACGTCCAGCGTGCCGAGCTTCTGGCTGGGGCTGCTGCTGATGCAGGTGTTCTCCGTGAAGCTGGGCTGGCTGCCGGTGGCCGGCTATGGCGGGCCGGACGCCTCGCTGGCCACGCGCCTGTCGCACTTGATCCTGCCTGCGGTCGTGCTGGGACTGGTGAATTCGGCGCTGATCACCCGCTTCATCCGCGCCAGCATGCTGGACGTGCTGCGCGACGACTACGTGCGCACGGCGCGCGCCAAGGGCCTGCCGGAACGCAAGGTCATCCTGAAGCACGCGGTGCGCAACGCGTTGATTCCGATTCTGACGGTGCTGGGCCTGACCACGGCGCTGCTGATCAGCGGTGCGGTCGTGACCGAGACCGTGTTTGGCCTGCCCGGCGTGGGCAGCCTGGTGGTGTCGGCCGTGCTGCGGCGGGATTATCCGGTCATCCAGGGCGCGCTGCTGATCATCGCGGCCATCTACGTGCTGATCAATCTGTTCATCGACCTGCTGTACCTCGTGGTCGACCCCCGCGTGCGTTACTGAGCCATCGATATGACGACTGCAACTTCCATGAATCCCGGCTCGGACCGCTGGCAGGTCCTGCGCCTGCTGGTGTCGCGCAAGACGGTGCTGATCAGCCTTATCGTGATCGTGGTGCTGGCGGCCGCCGCGCTGCTGGCGCCGTGGATCAGCCCCTACGATCCGTTCAAGCTGTCCATCATGAACCGCCTGAAGGCGCCGGGCGCCGCGCACTGGTTCGGCACCGACGACTTCGGCCGCGACGTTTTCAGCCGCGTCATCCACGGCGGACGGCTGTCGCTGATGGTGGGCTTTTCCGTTGTCATCCTGTCCAGCGTGCTGGGCATTGCGCTGGGACTGATCGCCGGGTTCTTCCGAACCGCCGACAAGTTCGTGTCGCGGCTGATCGACGCCATGATGGCGTTCCCCGACATCCTGCTGGCGATCTCGCTGGTAGCCGCGCTGGGGCCGTCGCTGGTCAACGTGGTGATCGCGCTGGGCATCGTGTACACGCCGCGCCTGGCGCGCATCGTGCGGGCCTCGACGCTGGTGATCCGCGAGCTGCCCTTTGTGGAAGCGGCCCGCGCGCTGGGCGTGCCCACGTGGCGCATCGTCACCGTGCACGTGCTGCGCAACCTGGTGTCGCCCATCCTGGTGCAGGGCACCTTCATCTTCGCGTACGCCATCCTGGCCGAGGCGGGCCTGTCGTTCCTGGGCGTGGGCGTGTCGCCCGACATTCCGACCTGGGGCACCATGATCAACGCCGGCCAGCAGTACATGGGCTCGGCGGACTGGATCATGATCTTTCCCGGCATCGCCATCGTGCTGTCCGTGCTGTCGCTGCAACTGGTGGGCGACGGCCTGCGCGACGTTCTCGATCCGCGCCTGCGCAAGGAGCTGTAAACATGACCGCAAGCACCCGAGACATCGTGCTGTCGGTGGAAGGCTTAAAGACCTGGTTCCACAGCCGCGACGGCATCGCCAAATCGGTGGACGGCGTCACCTTCGACCTGGCCCGCGGCGAAACGCTGGCCATCGTCGGCGAATCCGGTTCCGGCAAGTCCGTGACCAGCCTGTCCATCATGGGCCTCTTGCCCAAGCCGGCGGGCCGCATCGAGGCCGGCAAGATCCTGTTCCGCGACCGCCAGGGCGTGCAGCACGACCTGGCGCACGCGACGCCCGCCACGCTGCAACGCATCCGCGGCGCCGAGATCGCGATGATCTTCCAGGAGCCCATGACCAGCCTGAACCCGCTGTACACCGTGGGCGATCAGATTGCCGAGGCAGTGCTGCAACACGAAGGCGGCTCGCGCGCGGCGGCATTGAAGCGCGCCCGCGAGATGCTGGAGCGCGTGGAGATCCCGGCGGCCGACCGCCGCGTCAACGAATACCCGCACCAGATGTCGGGCGGCATGCGCCAGCGCGTGATGATCGCGCTGGCCCTGGCGTGCAACCCCGCGGTGCTGATCGCTGACGAGCCCACGACGGCGCTGGACGTGACGGTGCAGGCGCAGATCCTGGACCTGCTGCGCCGCCTGCAGGCCGAGATGAACATGAGCATCCTCTTCATCACGCACAACCTGGGCGTGGTGGCCGAGATCGCGCATCGCGTGGCCGTCATGTATGCCGGCCGCGTGGTCGAGGACGCCGGCGTCTACGACCTGTTCGAAAAGCCCACGCATCCCTACACGCGCGGCCTGCTGTCCTGTCTGCCGACGGCCGCGCTGCTGGCGTCGGGCGAACGTCTTCGCGCCATTCCGGGCAACGTGCCCAGCGTGCTGTCGCTGCCGCCCGGCTGCACGTTTGCGCCGCGCTGCCCGCTGGCCGCGGACGACTGCCGCGCCGGCGTGCCCGACCTGGTGACGGTGCAGGCCGAACACCGCGCCCGCTGCATCAAGGTGAATCAGATATGACGAGCATTCCGACTCCCCACGCCGCCGAGCCGCTGGTGCGCATCGACGACCTGAAGGTCCACTTTCCGACCTCGCAGGCGCGCAATGCCCCTGTCGTGCGCGCCGTGGACGGCGTGAGCTTCGATGTGCCGCGCAACACCATCGTCGGCCTGGTGGGCGAATCCGGTTCCGGCAAGACCACGACCGGGCGCGCGCTGCTGCGCCTGTTTGCGCCCACCGCCGGCCGCATCGTGTTCGACGGGCAGGACATCACCACGCTCAACGAAAAGCAGATGCTGCCGTGGCGCCGCCGCATGCAGATCGTGTTTCAGGACCCGTACGCCAGCCTGAATCCGCGCATGACGGTGGCCGAGATCCTGGGCGAGGCGCTGGACACGCACAAGCTGGCGCAGAACCGCCGCGCCGAGCGGATCGGCGAACTGCTTGAGCGCGTGGGCCTGAACGCGGACCACAGCCGCCGCTATCCGCATGAGTTCTCCGGCGGCCAGCGCCAGCGCATCGGCATTGCGCGCGCGCTGGCGGTGGAACCCGATTTCATCGTGGCCGACGAGCCGGTGTCCGCACTGGACGTGTCGGTGCAGGCGCAGGTGCTGAACCTGCTGCAGGACCTGCAGCGCGACCTGGGCCTGACCATGCTGTTCGTGGCGCACGACCTGGCCGTGGTGGATTACCTGTGCGACG
This sequence comes from Achromobacter spanius, assembly GCF_002966795.1. Classification (GTDB taxonomy): domain Bacteria; phylum Pseudomonadota; class Gammaproteobacteria; order Burkholderiales; family Burkholderiaceae_B; genus Achromobacter; species Achromobacter spanius_D. The sequence goes on along the minus strand of NZ_CP023270.1, from coordinate 1,190,038 downwards.
ACGTGGTGGTGATGTACCTGGGCCGCGTCATGGAGCGCGGGCCGACCAGCGAGGTCTACGCCCGCCCCCGCCATCCCTACACGCGCGCGCTGCTGTCCGCCGCGCCCGTGCCGGATCCGCGCGCGCCGCGTTCGCGTATCCTCCTGAAGGGCGATATCCCGAGCCCGGTGAACCCGCCATCCGGCTGCGTGTTCCGCACGCGCTGCCCGCACGCCATCGACGCCTGTGCCGCGGCCGTGCCGCCGGCCGTCGGCGTCAGCGCGGACCACTACGTGTCCTGCATCCGCCTCGACGATCCCGCGCTCGCGGCCTGAGCCCGCCCGAATTGATCCAGGAATCACACATGAACATCATCCGCGACATCGTCTTCCAGATACGCAGTCGGCGGGACGCATTGAGCGTGACCGAACGCAAGGTGGCCGACGCCATTCTGGACGACATCATCTGGAGCGCAAGCGCCACCGTGGACCAGCTTGCGGCCAAGGCCGGCGTCAGCATCGCCACCATTTCGCGCTTTGCGCGCACGGTCGGCTGCGACGACACGCGCGACCTGAAGATGAAGCTGGCGCAGGCCAGCACGGTGGGCAGCCGGTTCCTGGATCCCAGCGCCCCGGCCGAGGAAAGCACGTTTTACGCCCGCATCTACGCCGACATCGAAAGCACGCTGCGCGCGCACCTGCCCGCATTCACCGAGCAGCTCTTTGAAGCGGCCGCGTCCATCGTCGATGGGGCGCGCATGATCTACGTCTTCGGCATGGGCGGCGCGTCGGCGGTGCTGGCGCAGGAAGTGCAGTCGCGCCTGGTGCGGCTGGGCTATCCCATCGCCGTCTACAGCGACGCCGTGCTGCTGCGCATGGTGGCGGCCACGCTGGACGAGCGCGATGCGGTGCTGGTGCTGTCCGCATCGGGCCTCACGCCTGAAATCGTGGGCGCGGCGCGCATCGTGAAGCAGTACCGCGCGCGCATCGTTGCCATCACGGATGCATCGTCCGAACTGGCCAAACTGGCCGACGTGGTGCTGCCGATCCGCACCGACGAGACCGACTTCATCTACAAGCCCTCCGCCTCGCGCTACGCGATGATGCTGGCCATCGACCTGCTGTCGACCGAACTGGCCATGCTGAACCAGGAAGAAAACCGCGAACGCCTGCGCCGCATCAAGCTGGCGCTGGACGAGCACCGCGGCGGGCCGAACCGCCTGCCGCTGGGCGATTGATCTGGAAACCAAGATGTACGACACCCTCATAGGCAACGTCCGGATCCTGGACGGCTCCGGCGGCCCGGAAATCCGCGCCAGCGTGGCGCTGGAAGGCGGCCGCATTGCCGCCATCGGCGACCTGCCCGGCGCTCCCGCGCGCCAGATCATCGACGGCACCGACCTGGCGCTGGCCCCCGGCTTCATCGACGTCCACACCCACGACGACACCACCGTCATCCGCACGCCGGACATGCTGCCCAAGCTGTCGCAGGGCGTGACGACCGTGGTCGTGGGCAATTGCGGCATCAGCGCCTCGCCGGTCACGCTGCGCGGCGATCCGCCCGACCCGATGAACCTGCTGGGCAAGCGCGAGGACTTCCGCTATGCCACCTTTGCCGACTACACCCGCGCCATCGAGGCCGCCCGGCCCGCTGTGAACGTGGCCGCGCTGGTCGGGCATACCGCCTTGCGCAGCAATCACATGGATCGGCTCGACCGGGCGGCGACGCGCGACGAGGTGTTGGCGATGCGCGAGCAATTGCGCGACGCGCTGGCGCACGGCGCGATCGGACTGAGCACCGGCCTGGCCTACGCGTCCGCGTTCGAGGCGGACACGGCCGAGGTCAAGCTGCTGGCCGAGGCCCTGGACGAGTTCGGCGCGCTGTACACGACGCATCTGCGTTCGGAATTCGCCGCCATCCTGGAGGCCATGCAGGAAGCCTTCGACATCGCCGCGCACGCACGTGTGCCGGTCGTGGTGTCGCACCTGAAATGCGCGGGCGCCGGCAACTGGGGCCGCACGAAAGAAGTGCTGTTCGCGCTGGAAAACGCAGGGCGAATGCAGCACGTGGGTTGCGACTGCTACCCGTATTCGGCCAGTTCGTCGACGCTGGATTTGAAGCAGGTCACGGACGAATTCGACATCGACATCACGTGGTCCGAGCCGCACCCGGAGCAGGCGCGACGCAAGCTCGCGGCCATTGCGGCCGATTGGGGCGTGACGCTGCTGGAGGCAGCCCAACGGCTGCAACCGGCCGGCGCGGTGTATCACAACATGCACGAGGACGACGTGCGCCGCGTGCTGTCGCACCCCCTGACCATGGTGGGGTCGGACGGCCTGCCGAACGATCCGATGCCGCATCCGCGGCTGTGGGGCGCCTTCCCGCGCGTGCTGGGTCATTACAGCCGGGACGTGGGCCTGTTTCCGCTGGCCCAGGCCGTGCACAAGATGACCGGCCTGTCCGCCGCCCGCTTCGGCCTGGCCGAGCGCGGCTTCGTGCGCGAGGGTTATCACGCGGATCTGGTGTTGTTCAACCCCGACACCGTCATCGACAGCGCCACCTTTGCCGCGCCCGTGCAGACCGCGGCGGGCATCCAGGCGGTGTGGGTCAACGGCGTCCTGTCGTACCGCAAGGGCCAGGCCACCGGCGAGCGCGCCGGCCGCTGGCTACCGCGCAGCGGCGACCTGCGCGCGTCTTACCCCGATCTTTCGGCCGCCTGACCGCGGCGGCTTCCGGACATCTTCAAGGAGAACCATCCCATGAGCGCTACCCCCACTCCCGACAACAACGGCATCACCCGCTACGGCGTGGCCGGCGGCACCGGCCAGGGCGGCTCGCACATGCCCTTCGCCCGCGCCGTCGCCGCCGACGGCTGGCTGTATGTGTCCGGCCAGGTGCCGATGGACAACGGCGAAGTGATCGAAGGCGGCATCGTCGCGCAAAGCCACAAGGCCATCCAGCAGGTGCTGGCGATCCTGCAGGAAGCCGGCTACGGCCCCGAACACGTCGTGCGCTGCGGCGTCTGGCTGGACGACGCGCGTGACTTTGCGTCGTTCAACAAGGTGTTCAAGGAATACTTCGGCGCCAATCCGCCAGCGCGTGCCTGCGTGCAGTCGAGCCTGGTGGTGGATGCGAAAGTGGAAGTCGACTGCGTAGCGTATAAGCGCCCCTGACACGCAGGCAGGTGTCTGACACCCCTGCGATGCCGGCCCAAGCTGACGACCGTCTCACACGGGTGTCAGACACCGGGTTCATTGCACGGCCGCCGCCAGACACCGCATCTAAAACAAAAAATGCCCGGTTCCCCGGGCATTCTGCATTGGCCAGCGCCAAGTCCGCGCTACATCTTCACCACATCCACGCCCTTGGGCGCGGTGAACTGGAATTCCTTGGCGGGCAGTTGCGGGTTGGCCTGGATGCCTGACAGGTCGACGCGGGTGGTCTGGCCGAACGAATCCAGCAGTTCCACGCGCACGGGCAGGTTGTTCTTCATGCCGATGTCCACGCGCGAAAAACCGGCGTCGGCGGTGCGCGGCTTGGCGCGCAACCAATCCACGCCATCCTTGGCAGGCAGCGCGGACACGTCGAAGCTCTGCTCCAGCGATCCCGAGCCAAAGAGAATGGCCGCAGGCGAGGTGCCGATAGCCGCGTCGACCTTGCGCTCGGTGACCTGCGCCAGGTCGGGGTCAAACTGAAACACCTGCCGGCCGTCGGATATGACGAGCTGCTCGTAAGGCTTTTGCACGGCCCACTTGAACTTGCCGGGACGCTGGAACGAGAACACCCCGGTCTGCGCGGGCTGCGTCCGGCCCTGATCGTTCACGGTGTACTGCGAGAACGACCCGGTGGCCGACGTGACCGTGGTCACGAAGGCGCGTAATTGCTCCTGCGCGCTGGCGGCCAGCGCCACGGCCGGAACCAGCGCCGGAGTCAGGCCCAGGACCGCGACAGCGGCCAGGCGTCGAAACGTCTTCATCATGCTTCCTCTCGGGCGGCGGCTGCGGGAACCAGGATCTCGCGGTTCCCATTGGATTGCATCGCCGACACCATACCCGATTGCTCCATCTGCTCGAGTAACCGGGCTGCACGGTTGTAACCAATGCGCAGATGACGCTGGACCAGCGAGATCGACGCGCGGCGATGCTTGAGCACGACTTCGCAAGCCTGGTCGTACATCGGGTCGGACTCCGCGTCCCCGCCGATGCCCGTGACGCTGCTGGCGCCCTCGGCCCCGTCGCCGTCCAGGCCGCCTTCCAAGAGGCCCTCGACATAGTTGGGCTCGCCCTGCGCCTTCAGACTTTCGACCACGCGATGGACTTCGTCGTCGCTGCAGAACGCGCCGTGCACGCGCACCGGCAGGCCGGTGCCCGGCGGCATGTACAGCATGTCGCCCTGACCCAGCAGCGTTTCCGCACCCATCTGGTCAAGAATGGTGCGCGAGTCGATCTTGGACGACACCTGGAACGCAATGCGGGTGGGGATGTTTGCCTTGATCAGGCCGGTGATCACGTCCACGCTGGGACGCTGGGTGGCCAGGATGAGGTGGATGCCCGCCGCGCGCGCCTTCTGCGCCAGCCGAGCGATAAGTTCTTCGATCTTCTTGCCCACGACCATCATCAGGTCGGCCAGCTCGTCGATGACGACAACGATGGTCGGCAGCGGCGACAGGGGCTCGGGCTGGTCCGGCGTCAGCGAGAACGGATTGGGAATCGGCTCTTCGCGCTTGATCGCGTCGCGGATCTTGGTGTTGTAGCCGGCCAGGTTGCGCACGCCCATCTTGCTCATGAGGCGATAGCGCTTTTCCATTTCGCCCACGCACCAGTTCAGCGCGTTGGACGCCTGCCGCATGTCGGTGACGACCGGCGCCAGCAGATGGGGGATGCCTTCGTAGACGCTCATTTCGAGCATCTTGGGGTCGATCAGGATCAGGCGGGTGTGCGAGGCGTCGGCCTTGTACAGCAGCGACAGGATCATGGCGTTGATCCCGACGGACTTGCCCGAACCGGTCGTGCCTGCCACCAGCAGGTGAGGCATCTTGGCCAGATCGGCCACCACCGGATTGCCGGCGATGTCCTTGCCCAGCGCCATGGTCACGACGGAATGGCTGGCGTGATAGGTCTGCGAACCCAGGATCTCGGACAGGCGCACCATCTGGCGGCGCGGATTGGGCAATTCCAGGCCCATCAGGTTTTTGCCGGGAATCGTTTCAACCACGCGGATGCTGACCAGGCTGAGCGCCCGCGCCAGATCCTTGGCCAGATTGACGATCTGGCTGCCCTTCACGCCGGTGGCCGGTTCGATTTCGTAGCGGGTGATGACCGGACCGGCCTGTGCCGCGACCACGGTGACCGACACGCCGAAGTCGGCCAGCTTCTTTTCGATCAGGCGGGACGTGAACTCGATGGTCTCGGCCGAGACGGTTTCCTGGTTGTTCAGGGGCGGATCGAGCAGGCTGATGGCCGGCAGATCGCCTTCTGCGCCGCCGGTGGGCGGGAAGAACAGCGATTGCTGCTTTTCCTTTTCGACACGTTCGGACTTGGGCACCACGGTAATGGCCGGCTCAATCCGCACCGGCTGCTCGTGCACCAGCTTTTCCTGCTTGGCGACGACCTGCTCGGTGCGCACGGCCTTGGCGACTTCGCCGACCTTGCGGTCCTGGCGCGCGGTATAGGAATTGCGCATCTTGCGGACCAGGCCTTCCAGCCAGGAACCGACACGCTCGGCCACCGCCAACCACGAGAACGAGAAGAACAGGCTGAGCCCGATCGCGAGCATGACCAGGAAGGCCAGCGTGGCGCCGGTAAAGCCGATGCTGCTGCCGATCAGGCCGGCCAGCATCTGGCCGATGACCCCGCCGGCGCCGCTGGCCGTTTCCGAGGCGCCCGGCAGATGCGTGCCGCGGCTGGCCAGGCGCAGGGCTTCCATGCCCAGCGAGCCCACCATCAGCAGAAAGAAGCCAATGCCCTCTTCCCAGTGGACGCGCGGCAGCACTTCGGGCTGTTTGCTATTGGCCACGCGCAACTGCGCGGCCAGCCGGCGGTAGCCTGCCCGCACGCGGTGCAGCAGCAGGATGACCCACCACCAGGCGGAAAAACCGAATAGATAGAGGAGGATGTCCGCCAGATAGGCGCCCAGGCGTCCCCCCTGGTTGCGCACGACATCGCCCGGAACCGAGTGCGACCAGCCAGGGTCGGACGCGCTCCAGGTGGCGAGCACCAGGGTAAGCCAGGCCGCCAGGGCGGCAAATAGGATCCAGCGGGCTTCGCGCAGCAACGCGGAAATGCGCGTTTGCAGCGGCGAAGGTCCGTTGCGGGTGTTGCGCGAGGCGCGCGGAGAAGCAGTCGAGATACGCGGCATGCGGCTCATTATAATTGGGCGTTACCCTAAAGATACCTGCCCATGTCCACGCCTACGCACGCTAAAGTTTTGATACTCGGTTCCGGCCCCGCCGGTTACACGGCGGCCGTCTATGCGGCACGCGCCAATCTTAACCCTGTTCTTGTTACAGGTTTGGCCCAAGGCGGCCAGCTCATGACCACCACGGATGTCGACAATTGGCCGGCCGACGCGGATGGCGTGCAGGGCCCCGACCTGATGCAGCGCTTCCAGAAGCACGCCGAACGCTTCAACACCGAGATGCTGTTCGACCACATCGCCAAGGTCGACCTGTCCAAGCGTCCCTTCACCTTGACCGGCGACACCGGCAAGATCTACACCTGCGACGCCCTGATCATCGCGACCGGCGCCTCGGCCAAATACCTGGGCCTGCCGTCCGAACAGTCCTTCATGGGCCGCGGCGTGTCGGGCTGCGCCACCTGCGACGGCTTCTTCTACCGCAACCAGGACGTGGTCGTGGTGGGCGGCGGCAATACCGCCGTCGAGGAAGCCCTCTACCTGTCCAACATCTGCCGCAAGGTCACCCTGATCCACCGCCGCGACAAGTTCCGCGCCGAGCCCATCCTGGTCGACAAGCTGATGAGCAAGGTCGAAAACGGCAACATGGAGCTCAAGGTCTTCCACACGCTGGAAGAAGTGCTGGGCGACGACAGCGGCGTGACCGGCGTGCGTGTCCGCCACGTGGACACCGGCGCCACCGAAGACATGGCCGTCACCGGCGCGTTCATCGCCATCGGCCACCAGCCCAACACGGAAATCTTCCAGGGCCAGCTCGACATGAAGGACGGCTACATCGTCACCAAGAGCGGCCTGTCCGGCATGGCCACCATGACCTCCGTGCCCGGCGTGTTTGCCGCCGGCGACGTGCAGGATCACGTCTACCGTCAGGCCATCACCAGCGCCGGCACGGGCTGCATGGCCGCCCTGGACGCCCAACGGTGGTTGGAGAATGCGGGGCAGTAAGGTCGGCGTGGCCGACCTGAAACGCCTGAAGAAAGACCTGCAGGAAGAGCGCGAGCGCGCCGCCCTTGCCTCGCAACGGGCGGCGGCAGCGCCGGCGCGCGCCGCATCGCCCCCCGAGGACGATCTGGCGGCGTTCAAGCGCTCGATGAAGTCCGTCACGCCGATCCGGCACGCGGAACGCGTCACGCACAAGCCCGCCGCGGAACCCGCGCCGGCCCTGCGCCGCGCCAACGCGCTGGGCGAAACGCCCAACCGCGCCGATGCCGGCGTGTCGGACGGCGGCGAGATCACGCATCTGCTGTCCGAAGGCGGCACCGCCTTCGTGCGCGGCGACGTGGCGCCCGACACCGCGCGCAACCTGCGCCGCGGCCAATGGCGCGCGGGGGCCGAACTCGACCTGCACGGGCTGCGTGTCGAACAGGCCCGCCACGCCCTGCTGTCGTTCCTGGACGAATGCCAGGAACACGGCATCCGCTGCGTGCGCATCGTGCACGGCAAGGGATACAACTCGGAAGGCCTGGAGCCGGTCCTGAAGGACAAGGCGCGCACCTGGCTGGTCCAGAAGGCCGAGGTCATGGCGTTTTCCGAGGCCCCGGAACGCGAAGGCGGCGCCGGCGCCCTGCTGGTGTTGCTGCGGCAGTCTGAGGGCCCGCGCAAATGAAATGGGTCTACCTGGGCGTGGCGATCGTCGCGGAGATCTTCGCCACCAGCGCACTCAAGGGTTCCGAAGGCTTCACGCGGCTCGTGCCGTCCGTGATCACCGTCTTCGGCTACCTGATCTCGTTCTATTTCCTGTCGCTGACGTTGCGTGAGATCCCCGTGGGCATTGCCTACGCGATCTGGTCCGGCGTCGGCATCGTGCTGATCTCCATCGTGGGCGCGGTGCTGTTCAAGCAGCACCTGGACACCCCTGCGCTCATCGGCATCGGCCTCATCATCGCCGGCGTGGTGGTGATGAACGTCTTCTCCAAATCCGTCTCGCATTGACGGCCGTCTTCGCGGTCCTCGCGCGGTGTTTCCTGGCGCAGGGCCTCCTGCGCCGCGCGCTTGCCGTCTGCCTGTGCCTGGCCGGGCTGTTCTCGGGCAGCGCCTCCGCCCAGGACTTTGACCGCGCGGCCGAGCTCAAGCGCTACCGGACCTGGCTGGCCGTCTTCACGCAGGACATGGACCGGCTGGCCGCCGCGCGCGGCCCGTTGAACGACGCGCAGCTCGATGCGATGTTCGTCAAATCCGTGGTGCCCGGCTCGCGAGCCGCCGGCTTCATCCGGCAGGCCTTCACCCGCCGCTCCGGCGACGGCGACTACCGCGCGGAACACGGACTGCGCCCGGTCTTCATGTGCGTGCTGGCCAGCGGCATTCCCGCCGGCCAAGGCGGCACGTATCCGGAAGCCGATGCCGCGTTCAAGGGCACGGATCTGACCGTCTGGTATCTGCACGTGGACGTTGGCGACATGACCAACACCTATCTGCTGTCGTCCGGCCACTTCACCCCCTACCGGCTGCCGCCTGCCGGCACGTTCGAACGCAAGGCCTATCCCTTCCTGCTGATGGAGTCCCGCGAAGGGGCGCTGAGGCTGGGCGGTGTCAGCGCCGAGCTGTGGGGCCTCGTTGCATGGCTGCACAATGCCGCGAACTGATTGTGTCCTGCGCCTGCTTGCCCTTGCCGCGCTGTCCGCGGCGCCCGGGCTTGCGCTGGCCCTCTGCCAGCCGCTCGCCGCAGGCGACAGGCTGACCGTCATCGCCGATGTCCGGCTCGACGAAACCAACACGTTGCTGGGCAAGGACGGTTCCCGCATCCGGAGCTGGCTGCCGCCCGTCCAGGTGACGGACGGCCCGCGCGCCACGCCCGTCATCTGGGCCGAACACGTGGACTGGTCCGTCTATGCGGCCGAACCCGGCGCGCGGATTGGCGTCACCCTGCTGCGCTTCGAGCGCGTCGGGGACGGCAGCCAGCATCTTTGCGGCATCGCCCAATACAGCCTGCGCACAGTCGAAGAGGCGCGCGCCAACCCCGGCCCCACCCTGCCGATGCCGGACAACGAAACGCGCTTTCGCTACGACGCGGCCGGCAGGCTGACCGGTTACGACCTCCGCTCGCGCGCCCGGGACGGCCGCGAGAATCGCCCGGTCCGGCATTGTCTGCGTTACGACGCCAATGGCTGGCTGGCGGAACTGGCCGACGGCGCCTGCGACGGCGCCACGCGTCCGCAAGTGCGCTACGTGCATGACACCGCGGGCCGCCTCTCGCGGACAATCCGCCACGCGCCCGAAACCGGCGAAGCGAACGAGGTCATCGTGCATGACACAAAAGGCGGAACCGCCCAACGCTTCCTGCGGCCGGTCCGCGAAACCGAAGACGGTCTGGGCGCGCAGGCAGCATTGCCGTACCGCGCCGTTCAGGGCGAACACCCGATCCTGGTGCTGCCCGGCCCCGGCTGGAAACCGCCGGCGCTGGACTCCTACCACTACGACTGGGCCATCGTGCAGCCGCGTGGCGACGCCGATGTCTACGACGCCAAGCGCGATCCGTCGTCCGTGCTGGCCAGCGGCAACAGCGGCGCCAATGGGCGCTTCGACCTTACCGCCGACGCCCGCCAACGTATCTGGACGGCAGCGGGCCGCGCGCCCGGCGGTGTGCAGTGGCTATGGGCGCCGGGTCAGGTCCTGACGCTGCTGCAGGCCATGCCCGACGCCGCCTGGGCAGCCTGCGCCGATCCCGAAGACCGCCGCCCGGCCGCCTGCCCCGCGCCCTAGGTGTTGTCCGGCTGCGGGTGACGCGCGTCCGGATTGCGCAGGTAATCCACCAGCGCCAACGTGGCCCGATCGGGCGGCGGCGTCAGCAGCGACACCACCACGATCGTCAGAAACGCCACCGGCGCACCGAACACCCCGGCCGCGATGGGCTGAATGCCCCACCACAGATCCACAGGCTGCGTGCGCGCGATGCCCAGCACCGATTCCCGCAGCCACGGATGCGTGTGCGTCATGTAGGCGAACGTCACGGCCAGCCCGGCCGCCATGCCCAGCGTGGCGCCCCATTTGTTCGCGCGCCGCCAGAACACGCCCATGACCAGCGCCGGAAAGAATGACGAGGCCGCGAACGAAAACGCCGCCGACACCATGAACAGGATGTCCGCGGGCTTGCGGGCCGCGACCCACGCCGCGCCAAACGCCACCACCAGCAGCAGGATTTTGGACACCATGACCCGCCGCGCCGCCGACATGCGCGGCGACACGACGCGGTACCACATGTCGTGCGACAGGGAATTGGACAGCGTCAGCAACAGGCCGTCGGCCGTGGACAGCGCCGCCGCCAGCCCGCCCGCAGCAACAAGCCCCGAAATCACGTAGGGCAGCCCGCCGATCTCTGGCATGGCCAGCACCACGACGTCCGCCCCCATGCTGATTTCGCTGAGCTGCACGACGCCATCGCGGTTGATGTCGCTGACGTCGAGCAGGTTGGTGTCGACCGCGCTCCAGGCATGCACCCAGTTGGGCAGGCTTAGAAAATTCGAGCCCACGACCTGGGTATAGATCTCGAACTTGACCAGCAGCGCCAGCGCGGGCGCCATGAAATACAGCAGCAGAATGAACAGCAGCGACCAGCACACCGATTTGCGCGCCTCGATGACGGACGGCGTCGTGTACGAGCGCATCAGGATGTGCGGCATGCCGGCCGTGCCCAGCATCAGGCACAGCACCATCGCCAGGAAGTTGATGCGCATGTTGCTGCGTTCCTCGGGGTCCTTCGCGGGGAACGGTTCGGCATGCGGCGTGGGCGGCGCGGCCCGGGCCTCGAAGGTTGCCTTGGCTTGCGACCACGTGGCCCGCGCATCCTCGACGGTGGGCGGGTAGGCGGCCAGTTCGCGCTCGGCCGACCGGATCTCGACCATGGGCGCATCGCCCGCGTTCAACTGGGCCAGCCGGCTGCGCAGCTTGTCCTTTTCCAGCGTCCAGGACTCGGGCAGCGCCTGCAGACGGCGCCCCATTTCATCGGCGCGCTGCTGCCAGATGCCGCGCACCTCGATCTCGGAGGGATCGTTCTGCAGGTAGACCTCTTTTTCGGTCACCTGCTGCAGCACCGCCCCGCCCGACAGTTGCGGCAGCGGCATGTTGGTGTGTTTGACCGACAGCCAGATCACCGGCACGAGATACGCGATGACCAGGATGATGTACTGCCCGACCTGCGTCCACGTCACGGCCCGCATGCCGCCCAGGAACGAACACACCAGCATCCCGCCCAGCGCCACGAAGATGCCCAGTTCGAACGAAATCCCCGTCATGCGCGTGGTGATGATGCCCACGCCGTAGATCTGCGCGACCAGATAGGTGAACGAACAGAGGATGGCGCACGCCACGCCGGCCAGCCGCGGCAGGTTGCCGCCATAGCGCGCGCCCATGAAATCGGGAATGGTGTACTGGCCAAAGCGCCGCAGATACGGCGCCAGCAGCATCGCCACCAGCACGTACCCGCCCGTCCAGCCCAGGATGTAGGCCAGCCCGCCGTAGCCGGTCAGGTACAGCGTGCCCGCCACGCCGATGAAGGACGCCACCGACATCCAGTCGGCCGCCGTGGCCATGCCGTTGTAGATGGCCGGCACGCGCCGGCCCGCGACGTAGTATTCGACCTGATCCGAGGTGCGGCAGACGATGCCGATGCCGGCGTACAGGCTGACGGTGACCAGCAGGAAAACGTAGCCGATCCAGTTGCGCGGCATGCCCAGGATCTCGGCCAGCGCCATCAGCAGGATCATCAGCGCGAACCCGGCCGTGTACAGCACGTAGATGCGCCGCAGCCGGATGCGGAATTCCTGGGGCGTATCGCCGCTGAAAAACGGCATCAGGGCTGCTCCCCGGTTTCGTCGGCGCGCTCATCGGCGCGATTCATGACCCGGGCGTAGACGGCGATGATGATCAGGTAGGCCAGCGGAGCGCCATAGGCAGCCATCCAGAAGGCGAAGGGCCAGCCGATGAAGTCGAAGGACAGGCTGCGTGCGAAGTACGAGGGGACGAAGGTCAGCGCGGCCCAGACGACGAGCAGCAGCACGATCAGCCGCAGGTTGCGGCGCCAGTAAGGCGTAATGGATGTCCGGGACGGAGTGACGCGCGTTTGCGGCATAGCGTGGATAAGCAGATCCCATCTGAATATCGCCAAACGCAGCGCTTGAAAAGCCCTGAAGCTTGATTTGCCGGCTTTTTATGCGACAACGGCTGGCACTTCCTGGTGCCAGCCGTTGTGCGTTTGCTTTTTTTGAGTACTGCTTTACTTTTTTTATGTACCGGTGCCGCCGGTATTTGCCCATGCAGGGCTTTGTCTCCTCACCTGCATGGGAAGAGATTCTGCACCAGATGCGGGAATGCCACACTAGGGGAATGCCCTAAGACGGAGCATTCATTTACATATTCCGTGCACCATATAAGTGCATTTTGGGGCCGCCGTACTAAATATTGGGATTTTTCGCTGAAAACCGCCCGGCGGATGCCCTAATTCTTGAGCGCTGCTCAAATAGTGATCATGGCGGATGGCGCCGGCCGTCCAAGTCCGTGCATCTAAAAAAGCCCGATTCCGGGCATGAAGCGACAGCATCGCAGATCATCTTTACGCGCCGTTTACACCCCGCCCGCCAAGCTATACCCCGTTTTTACCCCCCGCTCCGTAACCTGCCGGTGTCCTGAATGGTCACCTCGCCTGCCCGGCGCGCATCCGCTTTCTGCCGCGCAGGCCTGTTCGAAGGGAGCAAGCCTCCCGGGGAGAAAAAACGTGGATCTCATCTATTGCGCCATCTTCATCGTGATGGCCGGGCTGACCTGGGCCCTTGTCCGGTTCTGCGACGCCTTGTCCGCCGGAGACCAGCCATGAACTGGCTTTACTGGCTGAGCGGCCTGACGGCCGCGTTCCTGTTCGTGTACCTGCTGGTCGCGCTGTTCGAACCGGAGAAATTCTGATGACCCCCGAATTCGTCGGGCTGCTGGTCCTGTACCTGGCAGTCCTGCTTGCGATCGCGCCCGTGCTGGGCCGCTACATCCGCATCGCCATGGAAGACGGCCGATCGCGGCTCACCGCCTGGGGCCGCCCGATCGAGCGCGGCATCTACCGGCTGGCGGGCGTCGACCCGCAGGCGGAAATGGGCTGGAAGCGCTATGCCGCCGCCGTGCTGGTCTTCAACCTGGTGGGGATTGCCGCCGTCTACGCGCTGCAGCGTGTCCAAGGGCTGCTGCCGCTGAACCCCGCGGGCCTCGGCGCCGTGTCGCCCGATTCCGCGCTGAATACTGCCATCAGCTTCGTCGCCAATACCAACTGGCAGGGCTATGCCGGCGAATCCACGATGAGCTACCTGACGCAAATGCTGGCGCTGACGGTGCAGAACTTCATGTCGGCGGCCACCGGCATTGCCGTGCTGTTCGCGTTGATTCGCGGGCTGGCGCGACACTGCTCCGCCACGGTGGGCAACTTCTGGGCCGACATGGTGCGTTGCACGCTGTATGTGCTGTTGCCGCTGTCGCTGGTTCTGGCCGTGACGCTGGTCGGCCAGGGCGTGATCCAGAACTTCAGCGCCTACCAGGAAGTGCAGACGGTCGAAGCGGTGCGCTACGACGCGCCGCGCCTGGACGCGCAGGGCCAGCCCGTGCTGGATGCGGCCGGCGCTGCGATCACCGACCCCGTCACCACGCGCACGCAGACGATTGCCATGGGACCGGTTGCGTCGCAGGAAGCGATCAAGCTGCTGGGCACCAACGGCGGCGGCTTTTTCAACGCCAACTCGGCGCACCCCTTTGAAAACGCCACGCCCCTGTCGAACTTCCTGCAGATGCTGGCGATCCTGGCCATCCCCGCCGCCCTGTGCTTCACCTTCGGCGAGATGGTGGGCAGCCGGCGCCAGGGCATCGCGATCCTGGCGGCGATGACGGTGCTGTTTGCCGTCTTCGCGATGTCCACCGCGTACTTCGAGCAGCAGCCCAATCCGATGGCCGTGCAGGCCGGGGCCATGACACCCGGCGGCAACATGGAGGGCAAGGAGACGCGCTTCGGCATTGCCGCCACCTCGCTGTTTGCCACGGTCACCACCGCAGCCTCCTGCGGGGCGGTGAACGGCATGCACGACTCGCTGTCCGCAATGGGCGGCCTGTCGCCGATGCTGCTGATGCAATTGGGCGAAGTCGTTTACGGCGGCGTGGGCTCGGGGCTGTACGGCATGCTGGCCTTTGCGATCCTGGGCGTCTTCATTGCCGGGCTGATGATCGGACGCACGCCCGAGTACCTGGGCAAGAAGATCGAAGCCTTCGACATGAAGATGGTGTCCATCGTCATCCTGGCCACCCCGCTGCTCGTGCTGGGCGGCACGGCGCTGGCCGTGTCCCTGACCGCCGGGCAGGCCGGCGTGCTCAACCCGGGCATCCACGGCTTCTCTGAAATCCTCTACGCGCTCTCGTCGGCCGCCAACAACAACGGCAGCGCCTTCGCCGGGCTGTCGGCCAACACGCCCTTCTACAACGTCCTGCTGGGCATCGCGATGTGGTTTGGCCGGTTCGCGGTGATCGTCGCCGTGCTGGCCATGGCCGGTTCGCTGGCCGCCAAGCGACGGCTGCCCGCCGGGCCCGGCAGCATGCCCACCACCGGCCCGCTCTTCGTGACGCTGCTGATCGGCGCGGTGCTGCTGGTCGGCGCCCTCACCTACGTGCCCGCACTGGCCCTCGGCCCGGTCGCGGAACACCTGCAACCCTGATGCAACCGGCTAGGAAAGAACATGGCCAAGATTGAAATGCAAACCACCGGCTCGGGCGGCAGCGCCGCCCAGTCGCCCGCTGCGGCTGCACAGCCTGTCGCGGCTCGTCCTGACGCCACACCCGCCTTCGGCATGTGGTCCCGCGCGCTGGTCGGCCCCGCCATCGTCGACAGCCTGCGCAAGCTGTCGCCCGCCGCGCAGCTCAAGAACCCCGTGATGTTCGTGGTCTACGTGGGCAGCCTGCTCACCACCGTGCTGTGGATCATGGCCCTGCGCGGCCAGGCCGAAGCGCCCCCGGGATTCATCCTGGGTATCACCGTGTGGCTGTGGTTCACTGTGCTGTTCGCCAACTTCGCCGAAGCGCTGGCCGAAGGCCGCGGCAAGCAGCAGGCGGCGACGCTGCGCGGCCTGCGCACCACCATCGACGCGCGCCTGCTCAAGGGCTTTCGCGACGCCGATGCGGCGGATGCCGACCCCGCGCAATGGCGCGGCAAGGCGGTCAGCCAGCCCTCGGGCCTGCTGCGCCGTGGCGATGTCGTGCTGGTCGAAGCCGGCGACACGGTGCCCGGCGACGGCCAGGTCATCGCCGGCGTCGCCTCGGTCGACGAAAGCGCCATCACCGGCGAGTCCGCACCCGTCATCCGCGAGTCGGGCGGCGATTTCTCGTCCGTCACCGGCGGCACGCGCGTGCTGTCGGACTGGATCTTCGTGCGCATCGCCGCCGATCCCGGCGAGAGCTTTCTGGACCGCATGATTTCGATGGTCGAAGGAGCCAAGCGCCAGAAGACGCCCAACGAGCTAGCGCTGACCATTCTGCTGGTGGGCCTGACCGTGGTCTTCCTGCTGGTCGTCGTCACGCTGATGCCCTTCTCGCTCTACGCCGTCTCGGCCGCGGGCGGCGGGGCAGCGGTCACGGTGACCGTGCTGGTGGCGTTGCTGGTCTGCCTGATTCCCACGACCATCGGCGGCCTGTTGTCCGCCATCGGCGTGGCCGGCATGAGCCGCATGATGAGCGCCAACGTCATCGCCACCTCGGGCCGCGCGGTCGAAGCCGCGGGCGACGTCGACGTGCTGCTGCTGGACAAGACCGGCACCATCACCTTCGGCAACCGCCAGGCCTCCACCTTCCTGCCCGCGCCTGGCGTGTCGCCGCGCGAACTGGCGGATGCCGCGCGCCTCGCGTCGCTGGCCGACGAGACGCCGGAAGGCCGCAGCATCGTGGCGCTGGCCGACAAGGCCATCCATGCGCCCGCCCCCCGCATGACCGGCATCGAATTCGTGCCGTTCACCGCGCAGTCGCGCATGAGCGGCGTCGACCTGGGCGAGCGCCAGATCCGCAAGGGCGCGGTCGACGCGATCCAGGCGTGGCTGGCCGCGCAGGGCGCCAGCGTGCCCGCCGAGGCCCTGCGCCTGGCCGAAGACGTGGCACGCCGCGGCAGCACGCCGCTGATGGTCAGCGACGGCAACCGCGCGCTGGGCGTGGTGGAGCTCAAGGACATCGTCAAGCCCGGCATCCAGTCGCGCTTTGCCGAACTGCGCCGCATGGGCATCAAGACCGTGATGATCACCGGCGACAACAAGCTGACCGCCGCGTCCATCGCGGCCGAAGCGGGCGTGGACGACTTCCTGGCCGAAGCCACGCCCGAGGCCAAGCTCAAGCTCATCCGCAACTACCAGTCGGAAGGCCGCCTGGTCGCGATGACGGGCGACGGCACCAACGACGCGCCCGCGCTGGCGCAGGCCGACGTGGCGGTGGCGATGAATTCGGGCACCCAGGCCGCCAAGGAAGCCGGCAACATGGTGGACCTGGATTCCAACCCGACCAAGCTCATCGAGATCGTCGAGATCGGCAAGCAGATGCTGATGACGCGCGGCGCGCTGACCACGTTCAGCGTGGCCAACGACGTCGCCAAATACTTCGCCATCATCCCGGCCGCCTTCGCCACGGTCTATCCGCAGCTCGACGTGCTGAACATCATGGGTCTAGCCACGCCGTCCTCGGCGATCCTGTCGGCCGTGATCTTCAACGCGCTGATCATCGTGGTGCTGATTCCGCTGGCCTTGAAGGGCGTGCGCTACCGCCCGCTCGGCGCCTCGGTGCTCCTGCGCCGCAACCTCCTCATCTACGGCCTGGGCGGCCTCCTGGTGCCGTTTGCCGGCATCAAGCTGGTCGACATGGTGCTGGCCGCGCTGGGCTGGGTGTAGCGGGTAACGCCTGACGCCATCCACGCCACCACAATGCAAAGGAATTCCTCATGACCTCCGCAACTTCCACGCCGCGCCAAGGCGGCCTCCTGCGCCCCGCGCTGACCCTCTTCGCCGCGCTGTCGCTCGTCACCGGCCTGGCGTATCCCTTCCTGACCACCGGCATCGCGTCCGCCGTATTCCCGCACCGAGCCGCCGGCTCGCTGATCGAGCAGGACGGCAAGGTGATCGGTTCGGAATGGATCGGCCAATCGTTCACCTCGCCGCAGTACTTCTGGGGCCGCCCGTCGGCCACGGCGCCCATGCCGTACAACGCGGCGGCCTCCGGCGGCTCGAATCTCGGCCCGCGCAACCCCGCGCTGGCCGAGGCCATCGAAGCGCGCATCGCGGCCCTGAAGGCGGCCGATCCGGACAATGCCGCGCCCGTGCCGGTCGACCTGATCACCGCCTCGGGCAGCGGGCTGGATCCGCACATCAGTCCGGCGGCCGCCGCGTACCAGGCCGGCCGCGTGGCGCGCGCCCGCAATCTGCCGCGCGGCGAGGTCGATGCGCTGATCCGGGCCAACACCGCCGCCCCCTGGCTGGGCGTGCTGGGCGACCCCGCGGTCAACGTGCTGACGCTGAACCTGGCGCTGGACAAGCTGCGCGTGGCGCGCTGATGCGGCGGCGTATAGTATTGCCAGCCGTTTCCTCCCCTCCATCGCGCGTTCATGGCTGACATTGCTGGCGAGCGTCCCGATCCGGACGCGCTCTTGAAGACCCTGGACGACGCCGAGCGCCAGGCGGTGCGCGGCAAGCTGCGCGTGTATTTCGGGTCGTCGGCCGGCGTGGGCAAGACCTACGCCATGCTGGCGGCGGCGCGCGCGCAGGCGGCACAGGGCAGGGACGTGCTCGCCGGCATCGTCGAAACCCACGGCCGCCGCGAGACCGCGACGCTGCTCGACGGCCTGCCGGTCCTGCCGCTCAATGACGTGGCCTACCGCGGTCACACGCTCAAGGAATTCGACCTGGATGGCGCCCTGCTGCGCCACCCCGCCCTTGTGCTGGTCGATGAGCTGGCCCATTCCAACGCCCCGGGTTCGCGCCACGCCAAGCGCTGGCAGGACATCCAGGAATTGCTGGCGGCCGGCATCGATGTCTGGACGACGCTGAACGTGCAGCACCTGGACAGCCTGAACGAGGCCGTCGGCAGCATCACGGGCGTGCGCGTCTGGGAAACGGTGCCCGACGACGTGTTCGACGCGGCTGACGAGGTCATGCTGGTCGACCTGTCGGCCGACGAACTGCTGCGCCGCCTGAAGGAAGGCAAGGTCTACCTGCCTGAACAGGCCCGCCACGCGGCCCGCAACTTCTTTCGCAAGGGCAATCTGATCGCGCTGCGCGAACTGGCGCTGCGCCGCACCGCCGAGCACGTGGACGACGACGTGCAGGCTTATCGCCGCGATCGCGCGATCGAACCGGTGTGGCGCACGCGCGAGGCCATCGTCGCCTGCATCGGGTCCGATGCCGACGCTGAATACGTGATTCGCAGCGCCCATCGCCTGAGCCAGCAGCTCGATTGCGATCTGCACGTCGTCACCATCGACACGCCGCGCGCCGCGCCGCCCGCCGCCGCCGAGGTCGACCGGCTGCAGCACGGCCTGGCGCTGGCCGATGCGCTGGGCGCGCGCACCGAGACGCTGGCGGGCGGCGACATGGTCGATGCCGTCGTCCGCTACGTCCGCCGCCACAACATCACCAAGGCGATCGTGGGCCGCACCCGCGCCGGCGGCTGGCAGCGGCTGCGGCTGTCGCTGACCGCGCTGCTCACCGCCGTCATGTCGCCGGGCTGGCTGTGGCGGCGCCACAGTTTTGCCGACATGCTGGCTGCGGGCTGCCCGGAGATCGACATCATCCGGCTGGGCGCGCCGCCGGTTCCCGCGCCTGCGCCGCCCGGGCGCGACCCGTTCACGCTGGGCCGCCGCCCTTCCGGCGAGGAACGCGGGGCGCGGCCGCTGGCGGGCTATGCGTGGGCGCTGTGCTATTGCGCCGTGGCCACGGCGCTGTCGGCGCTGGCCTTCCCGACGCTGCACCAGACCAACATCGTCATGCTCTTTTTGCTGGCCGTGGCCGCGGTGGCGCTGCGCCACGGCCGCGGGCCCGCCGCGCTGGCGTCCGTGGTCAGCGTCGGACTGTTCGACTTCTTCTTCGTGCAGCCGTTGTCGTCGTTCGCGGTGTCGGACGTGCAGTACCTGCTGACCTTCGGCGTGCTGCTCGGCGTGGGGCTGCTGATCGGCCAGCTGACCGCCGGCCTGCGGCTGCAGGCCCAGGCTTCGGTCAAGCGCGAGGCCGACGCGCGCAGCCTGTATGAATTCGCGCGCGAACTGTCATCCGCGCTGCTGCCCGAGCAGATCGTCGCGCTGGCCGGCTCGTTCGTGCACGCCACCTTTGGCGCGCGCTGCTCGCTCTACATCCTGGGGCTGGACGACCGCCTGAAGCTCGCCTCGCCGGCCAGCGGCGACTCGCCCGCGCCGGAATCGGCGCTGGCGCAGTGGGTCTACGACCACGGCCAGCCCGCGGGCGCGGGCACGGCCACCCTGTCCAACAGCGCGTTGCTGTACCTGCCGCTCAAGGCGCCCATGCGCACGCGGGGCGTGCTGGTGCTGGACGCGCCCCGCCGCAGCCTTTACACGAATCCGGACACGCGCCGCCAGGTCGAGGCGTACGCCACCCTGATCGCCATTGCGCTCGAACGCCTGCACTACGTCGAAGTCGCGCAGCAGGCGGTGGTCAGCATGGAATCCGAAAAGCTGCGCAACTCGCTGCTTGCCGCGGTGTCGCATGACCTGCGCACGCCGCTGACCAGCCTGGTCGGCATGACCGATACGCTGATGCGGCAGCAGCACGAGCTACCCGACGGCGTGCAGGACACCGTGCGCGCCATGCGCGATCAGGCGCAGCGCATGCACGCGCTGGTCGTCAATCTGCTGGACATGGCGCGGCTGCAAAGCCGCGACGCGCCGCTGCGCATGGAGTGGCAATCCATCGAAGAGCTGGTCGGCGCCGCGCTGGCCGCCATGCGCGAACCGCTGGCGCGCCACAAGGTGGAAGTCGCGCCCCTGTCGGCGCTGCCGCTGGTGGAGTGCGACGGCGTGCTGATCGAACGCGTGCTGTGCAACCTGCTGGAGAACGCGGGCAAATACACGCCCGCCGGCAGCACGTTGCACATCCATGCCTTTGTGCATGAGACCGAAACGCATGGGACTGAAATGCGCGTGGCCATCGCCGACAACGGTCCCGGTGTCGCGCCCGGCGCCGAGCGCCGCATCTTCGAAAAATTCACCCGCGGCGAACGCGAATCCGCCACGCCCGGCGTCGGCCTGGGACTGGCCGTGTGCGAAGCCATCGTCGCCGCCCATCACGGTCGCATCTGGGTCGAGCACGCGCCGGGTCAGGCCAGCGGCGCGCAGTTCGTCTTCAGCCTGCCGCTGGGCGCCCCGCCCCAGATCCAACCCGAAACCGCCTGAGTCCGCGCCATGTTCGATTTCCAGCCCATAGTCCTCATCATCGAAGACGACGCCAACATCCGGCGGTTCGTCCGCCAGGCGTTGGAAAGCGAAGGCTGCGTGGTGCACGAGGCCGACACGGTCAAGCGCGGCCTGATCGAGGCCGGCACCCGCCAGCCCGACGCCATCGTGCTCGACCTGGGCCTGCCCGACGACGACGGCATGGCGCTGATCCGCGAGCTGCGCGGCTGGACCGAGGTGCCGGTGCTGGTGCTGTCCGCACGCAGCGCCGAGGCCGACAAGGTCGCGGCGCTGGACGCGGGCGCCGACGATTACCTGGCCAAGCCTTTCGGGGTGAGCGAACTGCTGGCGCGCCTGCGCGTGCTGCTGCGCCGCCACGGCCGGGGCGGCGCGGGCAATGCAGCCGAGATCGCGTTTGGCGACGTGCGCGTGGACTTTTCGCGGCGCGTGGTGGAGCGCGCCGGCCAGCACGTGCACCTGACCGCGATGGAATACCGCCTGCTCGCGGCGCTGCTGGCCCATCGCGGCAAGGTCATGACGCACCGCGAGCTGCTGCGGCAGGTGTGGGGCCCGTCTCATGTCGAAAGCAATCACTACCTGCGGATCTACATGGGGCATCTGCGCCAGAAGCTCGAAGCCGATCCGGCGCAGCCGGTGTTCCTGATGACGGAGATCGGCGTCGGATACCGCTTCGCGGGCTGAGCGCGCTCGTTCGACGCTGGTTTTGATACGCCCACTTTGATACGCCCTTTACGCGCAAGGCGCGAGTCTTGTCTCGCGCTTTATGCCGATCCTCCTATTGTTGCGGTCCGCTCAACACCAGGAGGCTCCACATGCCCCGCAACACCCTCGCCGCGCTGGCGCTGCTTTCCCTCGTTCCCATGGCGCAGGCCGCCGACGCCCCCAGCGCCGCCGACGACGCCGCATCGCCCTACTCGCTGACGGCCAACGTCACGCTCGCCAGCCAGTACCGCTATCGCGGCCTCATGCAGACCAACAACAAGCCCGCCATCCAGGGCGGCTTCGACCTCGCGCACGCCAGCGGCTTTTACCTGGGCAACTGGAATTCCAGCATCAGCTGGCTGAACGACAGCAACAGCGACGTGTCCGCGCCGGTGGAAATGGACTTCTACGGCGGCTACAAGGGCAATCTCACGGACAACGTGCCCGTGGACCTGGGCGTGCTGCAGTACTACTATCCGGGCGACTATCCGTCCGGCTACACCAGCCCCGACACCACCGAACTCTATGCCGGCATCGGCTATGGCCCGGTGATGTTCAAGTACTCCCTCGCGCTGACCAACCTGTTCGGCTTTGCCGACAGCAAATACAGCCAATACTTCGACCTGTCCGGCAACTTCGATACCGGCGTCTGGGGTCTCGTCGTCAACGTCCATGCGGGCCGCCAGATCGTGCGCAATGTGGATAACGGCTCCTACACGGATTGGAAGCTGGGCGTGACCAAGGACTTCGGCCAGGGGTTGTCGGTCTCGCTGGCCTATCTGGACACCAATGCCGACCGCGCCGTCTACACCAACACGCGCGGCCGCGACATGGGCCGCGCCACGGGCCTCTTGTCAGTGACCAAGACGTTCTGAAACGCCGCGGCCGTTGACGCCGTTTTTACGCGGCGCGCCCGCATTTATCGGCAGGATTTACGGCGCCGTTCCTATAGTGGAATCGTCGTCAACCCACCGGATACGCGGGTCGCCACCTTCGGCCCCGCCCCCCCACACCGCCATGATTCCCCGACCGTACCGCCGCCAGGCCCCCATCGACGCCGCCCTTGCTGCCCAGCCCGCGCCGCAACCGCAATGCAGCCTGATCGCGCTGACCGTGCGCATCGATACGCTGGACGCCCTGAACGTGCGGCTGGCCCTGCACCGCGCGCTGGGAGATCGCATCGGGGTCTACCTGCTGTCGGTCGACCACGCCCACGCCCAGAGCACGCTCGAGCTGCAGTGCGAACGCGGCGAACTGGACGCCATGATGGCCGCGATCATGCGCGGCCTGCCCTGCGCCGAATTCGGCCCGGCGCGCCCGGCCGCCGCCATCACGGAGCGATGAGCCATGGACACCCTTGCCAAACCCGCATTCGAAGGCCTGTGGCTGCCGATGGTGACGCCCATGCGCGGCGGCCACGTGGACCTGGACGCCGCGCAGGCGCTGGCCCGCTATTACCGCAATGCCGGCATTGCCGGGCTGGTCCTCTTTGGCTCCACCGGCGAGGGCAACCTCCTCAGCATGCCCGAGAAGACCGACATGATCGAAGCCATCGCCAGCGACGCGCATGCCCTGCCTCTGGTGCTGGGCGTGGGCGGGGTCGACACGCGAGGCGTGGCCGCCGCGGTGCGCCGGCTGGACCGCTACGCGCCCGCCGGCTATCTGGTGCCGCCGCCGTACTACCTGGGGCCGTCGCAACCCGGCATCCTGTGGCATTGCCGGCAGATCGCATGGGCCACCGAGCGCCCGATCATTCTGTACAACATCCCGAAGCGCGCCGGCGTCGCCATGACGGTCGAGACCATGGAAGCGCTGGCGGCGCTGCCCAACTTCGGTGCGGTCAAGGAATGCAATCCCGCCGTGCTGGCCGCCTTGAATGCGCGGGGCAGGCTCAACGCCCTGTGCGGCGAGGACCTGGCCTTGCTGGATCACTTCCTGGCGGGCGGGCGCGGCGCCATTCCGGCTGCCGCACACCTGTTTCCGGAGCGCTTTGTCGAACTGATGCAGCTTGCGCAATCCGGCCACGTCGAGGCCGCTCGCGAATGCTTCGATCCCTTGCGCCCCCTGGTCCGGCTGCTGTTTTCCGAGCCCAATCCCGCGCCGCTCAAGCGCGCGCTGGCCATGCAGGGCCTCATCACTGACGAGCTGCGCCTGCCGATGATGCCCGCCAGCCGCGAACTGGGCGCGAAGCTGCGGCGGGCCATGAGCCTCATCCCGGCATCGGCTGACCGGCTGCAGACAGCCTGAAGATCGACACGGCGCGGGCCAGGTCGCCCGCCTGACCGTGCAACGCGGCGGCAGACGCCGCAAACTCCTCTACCAGCGCGGCGTTCTGCTGGGTCGCTTCGTCCAGATGCGTCACGGTCACGTTGATCTGTTCGATGCCCGCGCTCTGTTCGCTGGACGCCGTGGCAATCTCGCTCATCAGCGGCGCGCTGGTGGCTGCCGATTCCAGCACGCTGCCCATCGTGGCGCTCGCCTGTTCCACCCGCTGGCTGCCGCGCGCCACGGATTCCGACGACGCCTCGATCAGCGTCTTGATCTCCTTGGCGGCGGTGGCGGATCGCTGCGCGAGCGCCCGCACTTCGCCAGCCACCACGGCAAACCCGCGCCCCTGTTCGCCCGCCCGTGCGGCTTCGACGGCGGCGTTCAACGCCAGGATATTGGTTTGAAACGCGATCACGTCGATCAGGCGGATGATCTCGTCGATGCGCTGTGAACTGTGCGAGATCTCGCGCATGGCATCGATGGCGTGCTGCGTCTCGTCGCTGCCCTGCCGCGCCAGGCGCGCGGCTTCGCCGGCCAGCGCGCTGACCTCGCGCACGTGCTCGGCGCTTTGACGGGCGGTGGCGGTAATCTCTTCCACGCTTGCCGCTGTCTGTTCCAGCGCGGCGGCCTGCCTTTCGGTGCGGTCGGACAGGTCCACGCTGCCTGCGGCAATCTGCCTCGACGCGGCCGCGATCGACGCGGTGGAATGCACGATGCTGCGCACCGCGGCGTCCAGCCGCTGCTGCATGCGCGCCATCGCGTCGAACAGCCGGCCGATCTCGCCACGGTGATGGCGCGCGATGCCGCTGGACAGGTCGCCGTTGGCCACGCGCTCGCACACGGCCACCGCCTCGTTCAACGGCCGCAGGATGTGCGTGCTGAAAAAGCGCAGCGCCGCTGTCAGCACCAGGGCCAGCAGCACCAGCGTCACGCTGCCCTGCCGCCACAGCGTGCCGTAGAACGCCGCATCGACGTCGTCCACGTACAGGCCTGTGAACATCAGCCAGCCCCATTCCGCGTCGTACGCCGCATAGGTCAGCTT
Source organism: Achromobacter spanius (assembly GCF_002966795.1). Taxonomy (GTDB): domain Bacteria; phylum Pseudomonadota; class Gammaproteobacteria; order Burkholderiales; family Burkholderiaceae_B; genus Achromobacter; species Achromobacter spanius_D. Next base: position 1,165,232 of record NZ_CP023270.1, on the reverse strand, counting down.
GGGCAACGGGTCCTCGGAACCGGGACGCGGAAACAGGTAGCGCACATAGCCGCCGCCCGCCTTGCCTTGCGCATGAAGGTTTTCAAAGAGCGGCTGCCCCTGGCTATCGCGCGTGGCGCGCACGTTCGTGCCCACCAGCTTCGCGTCGGGATGCACCAGCAGATCGTAGTTGTCGCCAAACGCGCCCACATAGCCGTCCTCGCCATATTTCATCTGCGAGAGCTGGCGCGCGACGTCGCGCTTGGCCTCGGCCAGCGGCACGCCTTCCCGCACGCGCAGCTTGCCGCCGCGGACGATGCCCTCGGCCATGTCCAGGACATGGCGAAGCTCCACCTTGCGGTCGTCCATCATCTCGGCACGGCGCTGCCAGGCGTCCCACACGCCCAGCGCCAGAACGGCGGCGCCAATGGCAAACACGAACCACAACAGTTCCCTACGCAAACTGGAATTACTCATCGACGCTCTTCTATCCGCCACCAACTCGAAACAATATCTAGCTGTTTGTGACTTTTTATGTAATCTGACCGACGAGCATACTATTTCAAACTTCGTTTGAATTCAAATTTAACTAGTCACTTTGATCTAGCTCAAGCCCAATAAAAAAACGCAAGGCGCGATGCGCCTTGCGTTCTTCTTGTAGCCCGATTGCGGGACGCAGCCCGCGTGGCGCTACGCCACGGACCGTGATGCGGGCAGGGGGTCGCGGGCCGGCCGCGCCGTCGTCAGCGCAATCAACGCCACGACAATAAGACCGTACGTGGGCACGCTACGCATGTTGCGGAACATCATCTCGGTCATGCTGAAGGCGCAGTAGCTCAGGCAGAACAACAGCCCCATCTGCGCGCCCACGCGGATCACCCGGTCGTCGCTGGCCAGGCGCCGGAAGAACATGGCGGCCGGCACCAGATACAGCGCCAGCATGCTCAACAGCCCGAGCAAGCCGTACCCGGCCAAGGCGGCCAGCAGGTCGTTGTGCGGCTCGCCGAATCCATCCACCACTTTCTGCGTCACGATGCCCTGCCCTTGCAGCACGCGCAGCTCTTCGCGGAACTTGCTTGGGCCGATACCCACGATGGGGCTCTTTTCGAACATCAGGATCGAGGCATGCCACAGCTGCAGCCGGATGCCGAACGACGTGTCGCGGTTGTCCGACGTGGAAAAGCCTTGAACGTCGTGACCGATCTGCTGCATGCGGCTGCTGAACGTCCAGATGGCGGCCGCGCTCGCAACCAGCGCCACGCAGACGGCCAGCGCACAGTACACCTTGTGGCGCCGCCGCCAGTTGCGCAGGCCCAGCAGAAAGACGAATCCCAGAATGGGCAGCAGCATCCAGCTGCTGCGGGTTTCGGACATCCAGGTTGCGCACACGGCCAGTGCCGCGGCCAGCAGCTTCAAGCCGGTTTCCAGGCGCGGCCAGCGCGACCCCGGCCCCCAGCCCAGCGATAACAGCGTCATGCCGCCGAACAGCAGCACCATGTTGGCAAAGGCCACCGCGTTATAGCGTCCGCCCACTTCGACCACCGCGCCACGGCCGCCCGAGACCATGGTGAAGATCAACAGGAGCGAACCCACCAGCGCACCGGCCAGGATGGTCCATTCGATATGGCGAAGCAGCCGCTGCGGTGCGCGCAGCAGCAGCCACAGCACCGGCAGCGCCAGCGCGAACCGCAGCAGTTTTTCAAGTTCGGAGCTGCTCCACATCTCCTTTACGGCGGACGTGATCAGCAGACAGGCCAGCGGCGACAGAAGCGCCAGCGCCATGGGCCAGAGCGCGCGGAAATCCATGGGCTCGTAGCGCTTGATTGCATTCATGGTGATCGCGGCAAGGGCGATCAATGCACTCAGATAAAGAACAGCGGGACCGCCTACAGGGCTGGTCAGCGCCAGCGCGGGCATGAGCAGCACCAGCCAGGCGGCCAGGGTTACATACAGTCGGGGCACAACAATCAACCTGAAAAGAACAAGGCACACGCACTGCGCAACGTGCCGGTGATTAGATAAAACCCGCCCGCCATGACGGCGGGCGGGTTTGGCGAAAGCCCGGGAACAGGCCCTGTCGCGCGGCGGATAGCCTTGCGAAGGGGCCTGGCCGCGATTTACATGTTTTCGATCATCACCTGGCCAAAGCCCGAGCACGACACCTGCGTCGCGCCTTCGAGCAGGCGGGCAAAGTCGTACGTGACCTTCTTGGACTGGATCGACTTCTCCATGCTGGAGATGATCAGGTCCGCCGCTTCGGTCCAGCCCATGTGGCGCAGCATCATTTCGGCCGACAGGATTTCGGAACCGGGGTTCACGTAGTCCTTGCCGGCGTACTTGGGCGCCGTGCCGTGCGTGGCTTCAAACATGGCCACGGAATCGGACATGTTGGCGCCCGGGGCGATGCCGATGCCGCCCACCTGTGCGGCCAGCGCGTCGGAGATGTAGTCGCCGTTCAGGTTCAGGGTGGCGATGACGTCATATTCGGCGGGACGCAGCAGGATCTGCTGCAGGAACGCGTCGGCGATCACGTCCTTGACGATGATCTCGCGGCCGGTCTTGGGATTCTTGAACTTGCACCACGGGCCGCCGTCGATCAGCTGCGCGCCGAATTCCTTCTGCAGAAGCTCATAGCCCCAATCGCGGAAGCCGCCTTCGGTGAACTTCATGATGTTGCCCTTGTGCACCAGCGTCAGCGACGTGCGGTCGTTGTCGATGACGTACTGCGCGGCCTTGCGCACCAGACGCTCGGTGCCTTCGCGCGACACGGGTTTGATGCCGATGGACGAGGTGTTCGGGAAACGAATCTTCTTGACGCCGAGCTTGGTCTGCAGGAACTGGATCAGTTCCTTGGCCTGCTCGCTTTCGGCCATGTATTCGATGCCGGCGTAGATGTCTTCCGAGTTCTCGCGGAAGATCACCATGTTGGTCTTTTCGGGTTCGCGCACCGGGGACGGGACGCCCTTGAAATACGCCACCGGGCGCAGGCAGACGTACAGGTCGAGCTGCTGGCGCAGCGCCACGTTCAGCGACCGGATGCCGCCGCCGACCGGCGTGGTCAGCGGGCCCTTGATGGAAACCACGTAGTCTTTGACGACTTCCAGGGTTTCGTCGGGCAGCCATACGTCAGGACCGTAGACCTTGGTGGCCTTTTCGCCGGCATAGACTTCCATCCAATGGATCTTGCGCTTGCCGCCGTAGGCCTTCTGAACCGCCGCGTCGACGACCTTGATCATGACGGGGGTAATGTCTGCGCCCGTGCCGTCGCCTTCGATGAAGGGAATGATGGGCTGGTCAGGCACATTCAGCGAGAAATCGGCGTTGACCGCAATTTTCTGGCCGCCGGCGGGAACCTTGATATGTTGGTAGGACATGAATGCTCCATTTGCTCCGGGTGGTTTTTCTGCACGCGCCAGGATCGGACAGCGTCCGATTCCGCGGGTTATACCGCCTCCTGCGAACCGCACACCGGATGGCGGATAGCAACCCATTCTATATCGCAAAGCGCCGGGCGAAACCGGCGGTCCGCATGGGGCGGTAAAATAATGCGACTACATCCTGCTTTTGGCCCCCTCCCGAATGTTCAATCCCTCCCGCGACCAAGTCCGCGAATTCTTTATCGATACCTGGCGCAAGCATCGCGCCAACGAGGTCCTGACCCCGCTGGAGGCGATCGCGCTGGACTGGATCATCGAGCATCCCGAATACCACGCGGACCTCGAAAGCCCCGACGCCATGACCGCTGAATACGCCGTGGAAAAAGGCCGCACCAATCCGTTCCTGCACCTGTCCATGCACCTGGCCATCGCGGAACAACTGTCAATCGACCATCCGCCCGGCATTCGCCTGGCCTACCAGCAGCTCACGGCGCGCTCGGACGCGCACCACGCCGCGCACGAAATCATGGAATGCCTGGGCCAGGTGGTCTGGGAAGCGCAGCGCCTGGGCACGCCGCTGGACAGCGACACCTACATCGACCTGATCCGCCGCCGCGCCAGCCTGTGACCCAACAAAAAAACCCTCGCTAGCGAGGGTTTTTCATTCACGCCGGCCGAAGCCGTTGCGTGCTAGCGGCGCACGCCCAGATCGCTGGGCAGCGTGGCCAGCCACGCCGACACGTTGGCGATGTCCTGGTCGGACAGCTGCGTGGCGAAGGCCCCCATGATCGGGTTCTTGCGCACATTGGCCGTGGCGGCGCTGCCGGAGGCGCCTCGCTTGTAGGCCTTCAGCGCATGCGCCAGGTAGTCGGCGTGCTGCCCGGCCAGCGTCGGATATGCGGGATCCACCGCGGTCTTGGCGTCGGCGCCATGGCACGAGGCGCAATTGAATTTCTCGAAGACGGCCTTGCCGGCCGACAGGTCCTGCGCCGAGGCGGCAGCGCCCCAGATAGCCAGGGTCGCGCCCGCAAGGGCAAGCATGGTGCGGTTCATGGTCTTGCCCCCTTATTTGAGATTCGAGTAATACGCGGCCAAGTCGGCAATGTCCTGATCGGACAGGCTGCCGGCAACGGCGTCCATCGTGGGATGGCTGCGCGCGCCTTTCTTGTACTCGTTGAGGGCGGTTTCGATGTACTTGGCGTTTTGGCCAGCGATCATCGGAACATGGTAAAGCTCGGGAAACGATGCCTTGTAGCCTGGGATGCCATGGCAACCGATGCACATCGAAACCTTGTCTCGGGCATTCTGGACATTACCGACCGGCGCTGCGTCTGCAGCAACAGCCTGGCCGGCGATCGCACAGGACGCCATCGTGGCCAACACGGAAACCGTGTACTTCAGAGAGGTTCGCAACTTCATTGGAATGACTCTTCTTGGTATGGCTAAGGACTAGGGCCTGCTCACACGAAAAGGCCCTCTGCAAACACGTTGCGGGTGGAACCCAAAGCAAAACCGCCTGATTGTACGATAATTGCTCAGGATTAATACCTTGCGTTAGTGTTGATCCCAATCAAACCACAGAAGCCATCAAACCATGTCCGCAGCCCAGACCGCCTCATCCGCCAAGCCAGTCCGCTTCGATGGCACCGACAGCTACGTCGCCACCGATGACCTCAAGCTCGCCGTGAACGCCGCCCTCACCTTGCAGCGCCCGCTGCTGATCAAGGGAGAACCCGGCACCGGCAAGACGATGCTGGCCGAGGAAGTGGCCCGCGCACTGGGACGGCCGCTGATGCAATGGCACATCAAGTCCACCACGAAGGCGCATCAGGGTCTGTACGAATACGACGCCGTGTCGCGCCTGCGCGATTCGCAGCTTGGCGACGAGAAGGTGCGCGACATCCGCAACTACATCGTGCAGGGCACGCTGTGGCAGGCGTTCCAATCACACGAGCCGGTGGTGCTGCTGATCGACGAGATCGACAAGGCCGACATCGAATTCCCCAATGACCTGCTGCGCGAGCTGGACCGCATGGAGTTCCATGTGTACGAAACGCGCGAGACCATCGCCGCGCGCCACCGTCCGCTCGTCATCATCACGTCCAACAACGAGAAGGACCTGCCCGACGCGTTCCTGCGCCGCTGCTTCTTTCACTACATCCGCTTTCCGGACCGCGAGACGATGCGCGACATCGTGGCCGTCCACTATCCCGACTTGAAGCAGGACGTGCTGCGCGCCGCGCTGGACACGTTCTTCTCGCTGCGCGATGCGCCCGGGCTGAAGAAAAAACCGTCCACGTCCGAACTGCTGGATTGGCTGCGCCTCTTGCTGGCCGAAGACGTCACGGCCGCGCAGATCGACGCGCACACGGCCACCGCCGTGCCGCTGATGGCCGGCGCGCTGCTCAAGAACGAGCAGGACGTGCATCTGCTCGAACGCCTGGCGGCCATGACGCGCGGCGGCCAGCGCCGCTGATCCGGCATCCACGGGCGGCCCGCACATGCTGATCGACTTCTTCTATCACCTCCGGGCGCACAAGCTGCCCGTCTCGGTCAAGGAATACCTGACGCTGGTGGACGCCCTGCGCCAGGACCTGATGTCGCCGACGCTGGACGAGTTCTACTTCCTGGCGCGCGCCACGCTTGTGAAGGACGAGTCCCTCTACGACCGCTACGACAAGGCCTTCGGCGCGTATTACCGCGGCATCGAAGCCGCCCTGCCCGCGGGCAAGGACATTCCGCTGGACTGGCTGATCAAGCAGTTCGAAAAAAGCCTGTCGCCCGAAGAAAAGGCCGCCATCGAAAAGCACGGCTGGGACAAGCTGATGGAGCTCTTCAAGGAGCGCCTGGACGAGCAGAAGGAACGCCACGCCGGCGGCAGCAAGTGGATCGGCACGGGCGGCACATCGCCCTTCGGCAACGGCGGCTATCACCCCGAAGGCATCCGCGTCGGCGGCGCATCGGCCGGCAACCGCACGGCGGTCAAGGTCTGGGACATGCGCCAGTTCAAGGACTACGACGACCAGGTCGAACTGGGCACGCGCAATTTCAAGGTGGCCCTGCGCCGCCTGCGCCGCTTTGCGCGCCAGGGCGCCGAACTGGAACTGGATCTGGACGACACCATCGCCAGCACGGCGCGCAACGCGGGCCATCTGGACCTGCGCATGATCCCGGAGCGCCACAACACGGTGAAGGTGCTGATGCTGCTGGACGTGGGCGGCAGCATGGACGACCACATCGGCCGGGTCGAGGAACTGTTCTCGGCGGCTCGCAGCGAGTTCCGCAATCTCGAGGTCTATTACTTCCACAACTGCCCGTACGAAAGCCTGTGGCAAAGCAACCGCCGCCGCCAGAACGAGCGCTTCGACACCTGGGACGTGCTGCGCAAGTACAACCCGGACTGGCGCCTGATCATCGTCGGCGACGCCACGATGAGCCCATACGAGATCCTGCAGCCCGGGGGTTCCGTCGAGCACTACAACAAGGAACCGGGCGCCGAATGGATGCGCCGGCTGCTGGACGCCTGGCCCAAATCGGTGTGGCTGAATCCCGAGCCCACGGCTTCCTGGCAGTACCGCCAATCCATTGCGCTGATGCGCGACATCATGCAGGACCGCATGTATCCCGTCACGGTCGCCGGCCTGGAGCAAGCGATGCGGGTGCTGTCGAAGTAGCACCACAGGCGCGGCGGCGATGCTGCCGCCGCGGTTGGCGTTCTTAGCCGTCGACCGGGTTTTCCGGCGTCTCCAGCGTCAATTGATAAAACGCCAGATCGAGCCACCGGCCGAACTTGAAGCCCGCCTGGCGGATCGTGCCGGCGTGCACAAACCCCAGCTTTTCATGCAGGCGGATGCTGCCCTGATTCGAAGCGTCGATACCGCCGACCATCACGTGCACGCCCCCGGCGCGCGCCCGCTCGATCAGGATGGCCATCATCGCTTCGCCCAGGCCGCGGCCGCGAAAGCGCCCGTCCACATACACGGAATGCTCGACCGAGTACTTGAAGGCGGGAAACGCGCGAAACGTGCCGTAGCTGGCAAACGCCATCAACTCGCCGTCCGCATTTTCCAGGCCGACGACGGGAAACCCGCCCTGTTGCTTGGCCTTGAACCATCCGTCCATCGCCTCGCGCGGCCGCGGCTTGTAGTCGTACAGCGCGGTGGACGTCGCGATGGCGTCATTGAAGATGGCCAGGATCTGGTCGGCGTGGCGCTCGTGCGTGCAGTCGACCAGCGTGGCGCCTTGCGGGGCGTGGAATTCGGCGGGCGTTTTCATGGCGGAAATTTTAGCGATGGCGCCGCCCGCCGGCATCAAGCGGGCGAAAAAAAACCGGCGATGACGCCGGTTCAGTGAAACGCTGCCGCTTCTGGCCACTCTCAGGCGGCGCGGCTCTCCACAGATCGATGCGCGCCCGTACTCATGTGGCGCAAACCGGGGCACTGCCGCCATGACAATTCGTCGGCGTCCATGTCCAGGTCGAACAAATCTTGCGCGGCGGGCCACGGATGGGAGCGCGCGGTGGCGCCCTCCATTTCAAGCACATGGCCGGCAAATCCGCGGGGCGATCCACCGCACTCCGCGAAATACCGCTGCGTACTCAGGTCCACCACATAGGTGGTCATGTCATGGGTCAATATGGCCACGTATTGGCCGTCATCACTGGCATAAGCGTATTGAAACTGTCCTTTGATGCCGTCGCCCTTGAGGGCGCTACCAGTCAGTTGGGACAAGGCACGCGTGACGATTTCGGTCAGCATGGGTCGTTCCTCCGTAGAATGCGCCGGCAGGATGCCGGCGGCGAAGGCGCGAACGACAAGCACCGGCGCCGCGTCAAGGCAGCGTCTGGCGTTGGACGGGAAGCCGGTAAGACGGCCGTCGCGCATCCCGTCAGCAACAGCTAATGCGTCTTTAAAAGCTTACACCCGCGACCGGAAGGGGTTCAAATCCCCTGGGAAAACAGGACTGCTGCATCGCACCATCAACACGGGCGCGGCTTGGCGGCACATCAGGCCGCCGCAAACAGGGCGCCCTCGCCCGCGCCGCCCGCCTCGCGCCGCTGGCGCCAGGCCTCGCGGCCCAGGCGGTACAGCACATGCGCGCGTAGCGGATGTCCTGCCGGCACGGCGGGGTGATCGAAGGGCTGCGGATCCGCGACCATGCCCAGACGGTCCATCACGGCGCGCGATCGCAGGTTGCCCGTGGCCGTGAAGGCGACGATTTCATCCGCGCCCACCTGCTCGAAGCCGACTCGCAATGCGGCGTCAGCCGCTTCGCTGGCGTAGCCCCGTCCCCAGAAGGGTTGCGCAAGGCGCCAGCCGATCTCCACGCCGGGCGCAAACGGAAGGACAGGCGCCAGCGGCTTGATGCCGACGAAACCGATGAACGGCGCCACCCCTGGCACTTCCACGGCCCAGAAGCCCCAGCCGTGCTCGTCAATGCCCGCGGCCAGCCTGTCGGCCAGGGCGTCGCTTTCCTGGCGCGTCATCGGCAACAGGAACTGCGTCACGTGCGGATCAGCGTTAAGGGCGGCGAAAGGTTCGCGGTCGGCGGCGCGCCATTGGCGCAGCACGAGGCGAGGCGTTTCGACTTCAACGGTCAGGGACATATCAGCTTCCTCGGCATGGCGGCGGGCCGCCTGAACCATTGCCAACGTATACACTCCAACGGATTCTGCCATGCCAAAGGAATAGTCCGCCATGCGCTTGTCCCTGTCGAAGCTGCCGCGCCCGCTAGGCGTGCTGCTGTTTTCCTCCTTCCTGGCCTTTCAGGCCGGAGCAGCCAGCCTGCCGGCCGGCGTCACGGAGGCCGCCTCGATCGAAGGCATCACCGAATACCGCCTGGCCAATGGCCTGCGGGTGCTCCTGGTACCCGACGAATCCAAGCCGTCCACCACGGTCAACATGACGTACCTGGTGGGCTCGCGCAACGAAAACTACGGCCAGACCGGCATGGCGCACCTGCTGGAGCACATGCTGTTCAAGGGCACGTCGACCACCCGCAATGCGATGGGCGAGTTCTCGCGCCGCGGCTTGCAGGCCAACGGCTCGACGTCCAGCGACCGCACCAATTACTTCGCCAGCTTCGCGGCCAACCCCGAGACGCTGAAGTGGTACCTCGGCTGGCAGGCCGATGCGATGGTCAATTCGCTCATCGCCAAGGAAGACCTGGACTCGGAAATGACCGTGGTCCGCAACGAGATGGAAAGCGGCGAAAACAGCCCGTTCCGCATCCTGATGCAAAAGATGCAGGCCGCCGCCTACCAGTGGCACAGCTACGGCAAGAACACGATCGGCGCGCGCTCCGACGTCGAAAACGTGGACATCGGCCAGCTGCGCGCCTTCTACCATGAGTACTACCAGCCCGATAACGCGGTGCTGATTGTCGCGGGCAAGTTCGACCCGCAGACGACGCTGGCGGACATCGAGGCCACGCTGGGCAAGCTGCCCAAGCCCGACCGCAAGCTGCCGCCGGAATACACGGTGGAGCCGACGCAGGACGGCGAGCGCTCGGTGACGCTGCGCCGCACCGGCGGCACGCCGCTGGTCGCAGCGATGTACCACATTCCGGCCGGCGCCAGCGCGGATTTTGTGCCGTTTGACCTGGCCACCACGATCCTGGCGGACACGCCGTCGGGCCGCCTCTACCATGCCCTGGTGCCGACCAAGCTGGCCTCGGGCGTGTTCGGTTTCACGATGGAAAACCTGGATCCGGGCCTGGCGATGTTTGCCGCGCAACTGACACCGGGCAAGGACCTGGACGCGGCGATGAAGGCGCTGACCGGCACGCTGGAGTCGCTCGGCAAGAAGCCTTTCACGGAGCAGGAACTGGACCGTGCGCGCAGCAAGTGGCTGACGTCGTGGGAACAGACGTATAGCGATCCGGAGCAGGTGGGCGTGGCGCTGTCCGAAGCGATCGCCGCGGGCGACTGGCGCCTGTTCTTCCTGCAGCGCGACCGCGCGCGCAAGGCAACGCTGGCCGAAGTGCAAAATGCCGCGACGACGTATCTGGTGCAGAGCAACCGCATCGAGGGCCGCTACATCCCGACCGAAAAGCCGGTCCGTGCGCCGCAGACGGAGCGCGTGGACCTCACCGCCGTGTTCAAGGACTACAAGGGCGATCCGGACTTCAAGGCGGCGTCGGCATTCGATCCCTCGCCGGCCAACATCGACAAGCTGACGCAACGCACGACGCTTGACCTGCCCAATGGCCCGGTGAAGCTGGCCCTGCTGCCCAAGGCCACGCGCGGCAGCCGCGTGCAGGCGCAGATGCTGATCCAGTTCGGCAACGAGAAGGACCTGCTGGGCCAGCGCGTCAACTCCAGCGCGGCCGCGGACCTGCTGCTGCGCGGCACGGACAAACTGTCGCGCCAGGATATCCAGGACCGCCTGGACAAGCTGCAGGCTGAACTTGGCTTCAGCGGCGGCGGCACGACGCTGAAGGTGGCGATGTCGACCAAGGGCGAGAATCTGCCGGAGCTGACGGCGCTGGCGCTGGAGATCATCCGCAACGCCAGCTTCCCGAAGGAGCAGGTGGAGGAATATCAACGCCAGCTTGAAACCTCGATCCAGAACGCGATGACAGAGCCTTCGGCCCTGGCCGGACGCGCGCTGGCCCGCCACGATAATCCGTGGCCTGCGGACGACCTGCGTTACGTGCCGACGTTCGAAGAATCGCTGGCTAGCGTGCGCGGCCTGAACCGCGAGGCGCTGGCAAAATTCCACGCCAAGTTCTACGGCGCGGGCGATATCGAGTTCTCGGCGGTGGGCGATTTCGAACCCGCTGCGGTGGAGAAGTCGCTGCGCACGGGACTCGCTGGATGGAAGAAGGCGCCGGCCTATACCCGCGTGCCGAACCCGTACCGCGACGTGCCGGCCAAGCAGTTTGATATCGATACGCCGGACAAGGCCAATGCGTTCTACCTGTCGCGCATGCCGCTGAAAGTGCAGGATACGGACGCGGACTATCCGGCGCTGTACCTGGCCAACTACCTGTTCGGCGCGTCGGAAACGTCGCGTCTGTGGAACCGGGTGCGCGAGACGGAAGGCCTGTCGTACAACGTGCGCAGCTCGCTGTCGGTGTCGGCATTTGAACCGACTGCAAGCTGGAGCATTTACGCGATCTATGCGCCGCAGAATCGCGAGCGGCTTGAGAAGGCGATCAACGAGGAACTGGCGCGGGTGCTTAAGGACGGTTTCTCGGAGAAGGAGATCACGGAGGGCATCGCAGCGCTGCTGAACTACCGGAATCTGGCTCGGGCGCAGGACGATGTGCTGGCAAGCACGTGGCTGGACTACCTGGAGCGCGGCCGCACGTTCGCGTGGTCTGCGGAAATGGACAAGAAGATTTCCGCCTTGACGCCAGACGCGGTGAACGCGGCGCTGCGCAAGTACGTGCGCCCGGACGGGTTCAGCACGGCGCTGGCGGGGGATTTCAAGAAGCCCTGACGTAACGCCTTTTGGAAAGCCCCTGCTTCGGCAGGGGTTTTTTTTGCATAGTCGGTGGGTCGCCCAGCTTGGGCGATCGTTGGCAGTGGCTTGACCATTCCATTGGTGGGGCCAATTCTGGCTGCCTGATCTATTACTCGGTTATTTGGAAAGATGTTTTCAGGGATTAAGGGTTTATCCCAGGTGGGAAGGCGCGCACAATTCAGTCCATCGGGAACAGCAAACGAACCACGACGGAGAGCCGCCGGATTCGGTCCCTCATTACGACGAATTGGAGGTCTCACCATGAAAACCCTAGCCACCACCCTTTTCCTATCCCTGGCCCTGGCCGGTGTCGGCGCACAAGCCGCCGGCGTTGAGCAAGCAAAGAGCAGCGCCCAAGTGGCGACGGAATTGCAAGAAGCCAAGGCAAGCGGTCAGTACACGTTCGGCGAGCTGGACTACCCGCCCGCCCTGCCCCAAAAGACCAGCCTGAGCTCGCAGGAAGTGCAAGCCCAGCTGCAACAAGCCAAGGTCAGCGGTCAATACACGTTCGGCGAACTGCAGTACCCGCCGGTCGTTGCAACGTCGGGCAGCGCCAAGTCGCGTGCCGAAGTCCAGCAGGAACTGGCGCAAGCAAAGGCCAGCGGCCAATACACGTTCGGCGAGCTCGAGTACCCGCCGATCAGCCGGTGAGCTGCTTGCTGTAGCCCGGCCGGCCTCGGGTGGCATCATGGCCTGAGGCCGGTATTTTCGGCATACAGCGGCGGTTGAAGTAGTAGTAGCAGTTGAAGTAGCAGCAGTCGTTGAAGTTGCAGTCAGCAGTTGAAGTTGCAGTCAGCAGTTGAAGTTGAAGTTGAAGTCAGCAGTTGAAGTTGCAGTGGTAGTAGCGAAGAGGCCGTGGCGATTGTCGCGGTCTCTTTTTTTGCGTCGGTGTCCGTGAGCTGCCGTAGGGTTCTTAAGCGCCCGGCGCGGCGTGGGCCTGGGGCGGGCGGGGCTCCGATTGCGGTCCGGAGCCTTCGCTCCGGACTTCCCCGGGCTCAACCTCGTACGCCTTCGGCTCCCTTCGGTTTCCGCCGGGCGCATCTAAACGCCCCGCCCACCCCAGGCCCACGCCACACCGGGCTCGGGTGGTTTTAGCCTCACGGTCGTTGGGGCGACTTGGGTTCTTTAGGTTCTTGCATACAGCGGGGTGGAAGAGAAGCGTCTTGCGGTGCCCGCCCCCGGCCGGCCGCGCGGGCGGCCTTTGGGGGCATACGCGCTGTCTTGCGTCGTGGCGATGCCGCTTCGCGTGTAGCTGCTTCTGCTCTGGGCGTCTGACACCCTGATATGGTCGCTGTCGTCAATAGGATTGGTTTGCTGGTGGAAATCAGTGACACGGGGTGATGCGACACAAGCCTGCTGCTGCGACGATAGATCAGACTGATATCCGTGGGTTGGTTACCACCGTGCATCGATCCGTCGTGGAAGCTGCCTCGCTCTAGTGACGCAGGTTGCCCCAAAGGGTTCTGTTGAGGGTGTCGTGAGGGTTCTTCCTATCGAGTTCGTGTCGCATCACCTCGTGTCACGGGTATGGGTGTCATTGATGATGTGTGTTGTCGGGCAGCGATTGGCGCGCAATGGCCCAGATGAAGCCGGTCAGTTCCCGCGCCACGGCTACGCAGACTTTATTCGCCTGCACGCCTCGGGCCGATAGATGTGCAAATCTGGAGCACAAACGCACCTGAGCTTTCCAGGCGTGGGTGCGGATACTGGGAGAAAGTGTCGCGCTTCGGTCGCGCAGCGCTTGACTCATGCGCGCCGGGAAGCGGTAGTTCCAGGCCGCTTCGGTCAGAAGCCGCCGGGCGTGTGCGTTACCGGTTTTGGTAATCGAACCCCGGCGTACGCTGTTGCCACTGGAATGCTCCGATGGCACTAGCCCGAGGTAACCCATAAGCTGGCGAGCACTACCAAAGCGGGCGATGTCGCCGATCTCGCACACTAAGCCGATTGCGCTGACCGTATCGATACCACGCAGCGCCCTGAGCGCAGCCACGGTCGGCTCCTGGCGCCAACCTTCAATGGCGTGCTCGAGCGCCGTCGTCAGACGCTGTACGCGATCTTGAGCCGCTTGCACGGCCAGTTGATACTCGGCTAGCGCGATGTAATCGGCAGGATGGTCAAAATGCTGCTCCGCAATCCAGCGTTGGTGCGTCTTGTTCCAGGATGTCTTGCCGGGATAGCGCCGGCCTTGGCGCAGCAAGAATGCCTTGAGCTGCTGGCGCGCTTGCAGGCGCAGGTTGACGGCGTCTTCGCGAGCCCGCCAGAGATTGCGCAGCGCCTCGTGGGCCTGGTCAGGCACCCAGATGGCCTTGAGCTCCCCAGCCCGCGACAGCTCGGCCAGTCGCAAGCTGTCGCGCCGGTCCGTCTTGATGCGCTCGCCCGGGCGACGCGGGGTCAATGACGGCGCAATGATCTCGCAGCGATAGCCCCGATCGCTCAGCGCACGATATAGCCCATAGCCCGTCGGCCCAGCCTCATAGACCACGCTGACCTGCCGTGCGGCACCATATTTGCTTAGGGTCTTGAGCAACGCCTGCACGTCTGGCGTAAGCGTGCTGACAAACCGGCCGGGCTCCCGCCCGGCCTCGCACACGGACATCGCAATGCTGTCACCGTGCACATCCAGACCAACGAAAAACTTGATACGCTCGTCCATGGCTCGTCTCCATACGGTTTGCGGCTGGCTTGCCCCGCCGCATGTGGCTCGGCGCTCTCCTGGAGAGCGCAATCCACGATACAGGAGACGAGCCACCTTCCGATTAACGAGCGACCATAATGTCTGGTGAGATTCGCTTCATACCAAGAGCATCTCCCGAGGGTGTCAGACACCGGCAGATTCGTAAGACGGCAGCCATTAGCAAACTAAACGTCACCAGCGCGCAAGCGACCATCGTCACGACGACCCACCGGCCCGATGCTGGGTTGCCGCCGCCCGGGCGGCAGCAACCCGGCGGCCCCGTAGATTTCCTGCCCTGACCACAGGTCTTGTAGCGCTACATACCAAAGACTCTCGCAGCACGGCGTCGCGGTCCCCGTGGGTGCGAGCGCCGTCGATGCGCCCGACGGAATCCGTAGGAGTCGCCGCAGGCGAGGACGAGGATGAGGATGGGGAAGTCCGGAGCGAAGGCTCCGGACCGCAATCGTGGGCGATCGTGCCCACGGGGACCGCGGCGTCGGGCGGCCTACGAAGATCTGATGCCCCCTACGAAAATCCGTTGCACCCGGCGCGCGGGGCCGCGATTGCGGTCCGGAGCCTTCGCTCCGGAATCCCCTGCTTCGACCTCGTCACCGCCTTCCGATTCCGTAGGGCTTATCGCCCCCCGCGCAACGGACGCCATGACCACACCAGGCTGGCGATGTTGCTTGGCCTCGGGCGCTGGGGCGGATTCAAGGGTTGGCGTTGCGTCCTTGTGATGACCTGCTGACTGTGTATTCCCGCATATGCGTAATTTTTAGAAGCCTTTCGATATCTCAGAAAGTTGGAAGGTGGTTTCATGCCGTGCGGGTTTATGCCGAGATTTTGGCGTGCTGCATCTGGCCATCAAATTCGAAAGATGGGCCACGAAAGAAGGCAGCCGGGCTCGGTCTCACTTAAAACAATCTGGAGGTCCCACTCATGAAAATCCTGGCCACGACGCTGTTTGTTTCCCTGGCCCTGGCCGGCGCCGGCGCGCACGCAGCCGGCGTTGAACATTCCAAGTCCCGCTCCCAGGTCGCGGCCGAGCTGCAAGAAGCCAAGGTCAGCGGCCAATACACTTTCGGCGAATTGGACTATCCGGCCGCTCTGCCCCAAACCTCCAATCTGACCGAGCAAGACGTGCGTGCTCAACTTCAACAAGCCAAGGCCAACGGCGAGTACACCTTCGGCGAACTCGACTATCCGCCGACCGCCCGCTGAACAGCTAGTCGGTCCGCGTGATCCGTTAATAACGTTCCAAGCGCGCCAAGCACACCTGGCGTAAAAAAAAGCCGCGACTCTCGTCGCGGCTTTTTTGCGCCTGGCAGCAGCGCAATCCTCTGAGGACTGATCAGCTGAAGAATTCCTTCACGCGGTCCGTCCAGGATTTGCTTTGCGGCGAGTGGCGATCGCCACCGTCGTTCAGCGAAGCCTCGAACTGACGCAGGATGTTCTTCTGGTCGTCGCTCAGGCGCACGGGCGTTTCCACCACGACGTGGCAGTACAGGTCGCCCGGGTAGCTGCCGCGCACGCCGCGGATGCCCTTGCCACGCAGGCGGAAGGTCTTGCCGGATTGGGTGCCTTCGGGGATGGAGATCTCTGCCTTGCCGCCCAACGTGGGGACCTGGAGTTCGCCGCCCAATGCCGCCGTGGTGAACGGAATGGTCAGTTCGCAGTGCAGGTCATCGCCGTCGCGCTGGAAGATCTTGTGCTGCTTGATGTGGATTTCCACATACAGATCGCCCGGAGGACCGCCGTTGATGCCCGGTTCGCCATTGCCGCTGGAGCGGATGCGCATGCCGTCGTCGATGCCGGCCGGGATCTTGACCTGGAGGGTCTTGTTGCGGCGGATGCGGCCGACGCCGTCGCAGGCCTGGCAGGGGTCGGTGATTTCCTTGCCGTTGCCGTGGCAGGTGGGGCAGGTCTGCTGAACGCTGAAGAAGCCTTGCTGCATGCGCACGGCGCCGGAGCCGCCGCAGGTGCGGCAGGTCTTGGGCGAAGTGCCGGGCTTGGCGCCGGAGCCGTGGCAGGTGTCGCAGTTTTCCCAGCTGGGAACGCGGATTTCGGTGTCGAAACCGGCGGCCGCTTGTTCCAGGGTGATTTCCAGCGCGTACTTGAGGTCGGCGCCGCGGTAGACCTGGGGTCCGCCGCCACGACGGCCGCCACCGGCGCCGCCGAAGATCTCGCCGAAGATGTCGCCGAACGCGTCGGCAAAACCGCCGCCCATGCCCGCGCCGCCCATGCCGGCGGCATTGGGGTCGACGCCGGCGTGACCGTAGCGGTCGTACGCGGCGCGTTTTTGTTCATCGCCCAGGACCTCGTAGGCTTCCTTGGCTTCCTTGAACTTCTCTTCGGCCTCTTTGCTGTCCGGATTGCGGTCCGGATGGTATTTCATGGCCAGCTTTCGATAGGCCTTCTTGAGATCGTCATCCGAGGCGTTTTTTGCCACGCCCAGGATTTCGTAATAGTCGCGTTTTGCCATGATCCGTGGGCTCGAAACCGAGCCTTCTTTTCAGTGCTACAGAATGAGTACGCCCGGTAGGCGGATTTCTCCGGCTACCGGGCGGCAAAGGCAGGTCAGTGCCCGGCCATTATTGGTCGCGCTTGACTTCCTTGAAGTCGGCGTCGACGACGTTGTCGTCCACCGGCTTCGCGTTGTCGGCCGCTTGCTGCTGGCCGGCGGCTTGCTGCGCCTGCATGTCGGCGTACATCTTTTCGCCGAGCTTTTGCGATGCCGTCGACAGGGCTTCGACCTTGGCGTCGATCGCGGCCTTGTCGCCTTCCTTCAGCGTTTCTTCCAGGTCCTTGATGGCGGCCTCGATGCTTTCCTTTTCGGTCGCTTCGAGCTTGTCGCCGTACTCGGTCAACGACTTGCGGGTGGCATGCACCAGCGCGTCGGCCTGGTTGCGCGACTGGGCCAGTTCGGCGACGCGGTGATCTTCCTCGGCGTTGGCCTCGGCATCCTTGACCATGCGCTGGATCTCGTCTTCCGACAGACCCGAGTTGGCCTTGATGGTGATCTTGTTTTCCTTGCCGGTGCCCTTGTCCTTGGCGGACACGTGCAGGATGCCGTTGGCGTCGATGTCAAACGTGACTTCGATCTGCGGCATGCCACGCGGCGACGGCGGGATCCCTTCAAGGTTGAACTCGCCCAGGGCCTTGTTGCCCGCGGCGATTTCGCGCTCGCCCTGGAACACCTTGATCGTCACGGCCGGCTGGTTGTCGTCGGCCGTCGAGAACGTCTGCGAGAACCGGGTCGGGATCGTGGTGTTCTTCTGGATCATCTTGGTCATGACGCCGCCCAGGGTTTCGATACCCAGGGACAACGGCGTGACGTCCAGCAGCAGCACGTCCTTGCGGTCGCCCGACAGCACGGAGCCCTGGATGGCGGCGCCAGCGGCGACAGCTTCATCGGGGTTCACGTCCTTGCGCGGATCCTTGCCGAAGAATTCCTTCACCTTTTCCTGAACCTTGGGCATGCGGGTCATGCCGCCGACCAGGATCACGTCGTCGATGTCGGAAACCTTGACGCCGGCGTCCTTGATGGCGACGCGGCAGGGTTCGATCGTGCGTTCGATCAGTTCTTCGACCAGCGCTTCCAGCTTGGCGCGCGTGACCTTCAGGTTCAAGTGCTTGGGACCGGAAGCGTCGGCCGTGATGTACGGCAGGTTGATTTCGGTCTGCTGGGTGGACGACAGTTCGATCTTGGCCTTTTCAGCCGCTTCCTTCAGGCGTTGCAGGGCCAGCACGTCCTTGGACAGATCAACGCCTTGTTCCTTCTTGAACTCGGCAATGATGTAGTCGATGATGCGCTGGTCGAAGTCTTCGCCGCCCAGGAAGGTGTCGCCGTTGGTCGACAGCACTTCGAACTGCTTTTCGCCGTCCACATCAGCGATTTCGATGATGGACACGTCGAACGTGCCGCCGCCCAGGTCATAGACGGCGATCTTGCGATCGCCCTTTTCGGTCTTGTCCAGGCCGAACGCCAGCGCCGCGGCGGTGGGTTCGTTGATGATGCGCTTGACTTCCAGGCCCGCGATGCGGCCGGCGTCCTTGGTGGCCTGGCGCTGGCTGTCGTTGAAGTAGGCGGGCACGGTGATGACGGCCTCGGTCACTTCTTCGCCCAGGTAGTCCTCGGCGGTCTTCTTCATCTTGCGCAGCACGTCGGCCGACACTTGGGGAGGCGCCATCTTCTTGCCGCGCACTTCAACCCAGGCGTCGCCGTTGTCGGCCTTGACGATGGCGTAGGGCATCAGGTTGATATCCTTCTGCACAGCCTTTTCTTCGAACTTGCGACCGATCAGGCGCTTCACGGCGTACAGCGTGTTGCGCGGGTTGGTCACGGCCTGGCGCTTGGCAGACGCGCCGACCAGGGTCTCGCCGTCATCCATGTACGCAACGATGGAGGGGGTGGTGCGAGCACCTTCCGCGTTTTCGATGATCTTGACCTGCCCGCCGTCCATGACAGCCACGCAGCTGTTGGTCGTTCCCAGGTCAATGCCAATAATCTTGCTCATGGTGGGTTACCTTGATTATTAAATCTGTGGAAATTTGGGGAAAACTGCTTGTCTCCCCGTAACTGGGGCTGCCCGTGGGGTTTTTCAAGACGCCGGGCTGGAAATTTCCGGGCCCGGGTCCTGCAGGCGGTGGATCGCCGCCGTGAACTGGGGCAATCCGGGCCAGCCGGTGATGCGCCCAAGGCGCTTGCCGGACCGGTACAGCACAAAAGTGGGGACGCCATGCAACGAGAACCGGCGGCCCAGCGGTTCGTCCGCGTAGACATCGGCCTCGAACCACGTAAGGCCTAGCCCCACCAGCGTTTCCTGGTGCAGCAGCGCCGCCTGCTTGAACAGATTGCAGTTGTAGCAATCCTGGCCCCACAGGAAGACGCAGCGCAGGTCCGCCCCGGGCGCCTGCACCACGGCCGCGTCGAATCCCGCGGTGTCGACATGGCGCATGCCGAACACCTGGAATACCTGGGCCGGGTCGAAGCGCGGGTCGGTCATGGCGGGACGGCGGTTCAGCCCTGGCCGGCCGAGACGATCACCAGCGCAGGGCGCAGGGTGCGGTCGGCGATCACATAGCCCTTCTGCAGCAGTTGCACCACCGTGTTGGCGGGCTGCTCGTGGGGAATGGACGAAATGGCCTGGTGCTGGTGCGGATCGAACTTGTCGCCCTGCGCCGGCGCGATTTCCTTGAGCAGGTTGCGCTCGAAGGCGGCGGCCAGCTGCTTGAGGGTGACTTCGACGCCTTCGCGCAGGGTTTCGACCGTCTGATCGGGCTGGGCCAGGGCAGCTTCCAGGCTGTCCTTGACCGGAACCAGGCTTTCGGCGAACGACTCGATGCCGAACTTGCGCGCCTTGGACACTTCTTCCTGGGCGCGGCGGCGCACGTTTTCGGCTTCGGCTTGCACACGCAGAAGCTGGTCGTGCTGCTCGTTGACGGTAGCCTGGGCGGCGTCCAATTGGGCGCGCAACTCGTTCAGCTCGGCCTGCGCGGCGTCCTGGGCGGCGGGTGCCGCATCGGCGTTCTGGCCGACTTCGGGCGCCTGGTCAGCAGGCTCGTGGGGTGCCGTCATGGGGAATCCTCCAAAAAGAATGGCTTTCGGAGACATGAATGGGGGCCAATACCCCTAATTCAAGCCCGGTTAAGCGAAATATTCCCCAAGGCCCGGCGCCACGGCCGGGCACCGGGCGGCGGTTTGCCTACTTTTTGCTCGGCTGCGCGGGAGCCACGGGGTCGCTGGCGGGGAAACTTTCCTTCAGGGCGCGGTCCACGCGCTTGTCGTCGGCATCCGGATCGGAGGGAATTGCGACCGGATCGCTGGCCGGAAACGTGTCGGCCAGGGCCTCATCCAGGTCGTGCTCGACGCGGTCCTCGTCGACGGGAGTGCTGACTTTGCCCTTCTTGACCGTTTCGCCAGTCTTGGGATCATGGTGCATGCGCCTTCTCCTTCAAGTCCGTGGTGTCTGGAACCCACCCCTGCAAGTATCGTTCCACCAGCCCCGACAACCCCGCGATCCAGGCCGGATCGTCGTTGATGGCAGGAATGTAACGGAACTGCTTGCCACCGGCCTCCAGAAAGGCGTCGCGGCATTCCAGGCTGATTTCTTCCAGGGTTTCGAGACAGTCTGCCACAAATCCCGGGCACACCACATCGACCTCGGTGACACCCGAGGCGGCTAGTGCCTTCAGCGTCGGCTCGGTGTACGGCTCCAGCCAGCGGGCGGTGCCGAAGCGGCTTTGGAAGGTCACTTCGATCTGGTCGCGCGGTAGCGAAAGGCGCTGGGCCAGAAGCCGGGCCGTTTCCATGCAGTCGCGGTAGTAGGGGTCGCCCAGCTCGATGGAGTAACGCGGCAGGCCATGAAAGCTCATGACGAGCTTCTGGGGCTTGCCGTGTTCGGTCCAATAGCGCTCGATGCGGGCGGCCAGCGGGTCCAGGTAGGCGGGGTCGTCGTGGAAGCGCTTGATGAAGCGCATTTCCGGCTGGTCGCGCAGCTTGCCCATGTAGCGGGTGACCGCATCCACGACCGTGGCGGTGGTGCTGGCGGCGTACTGCGGATACAGGGGGACCGTCAGGATGCGCTCGCAGCCTTGCTTGCGCAGGTTCGAGATGGCTTGCGGGATGGAGGGATTGCCATAGCGCATGCCCAGTTCGACCGCGGCATCCACCCCGGCCGCCTGCAGGGCGGCGCGCACGCCGTCGGTCTGCCGCTGGCTGTAGACCATCAGGGGCGAACCTTCCTTCATCCAGATGCCGGCGTAGCGGGGTTCGAGCCGCTTGGGGCGGCGCGTGAGCACCATTCCGTGCAGGATGGGCTTCCAGAGATAGCGCGGGATCTCGATGACGCGCGGGTCGGAAAGGAATTCGCCCAGATACTTGCGGATGTCCTTGGCCGTCGGCGTATCGGGCGTGCCCAGGTTCACCAGCAGCACGCCGACCTTGCCGGGCACGCGCGGCGGCGGATCTTCGTTGAAGGGGTCTTCTTGCTCGGGTTCAGGAAGGTAGCGCTCAGGCCAGAGATACTTGAACAGGCGAAGAAACACAAAAACTCCCCTTCCTCCGCAAGGAGGATGTAGCTTTGAATGGGACTACTGGTTGTGGCTGAGGGCGTTGGACAGCAGGCGCGCCGTGATGTCCACGATGGGTATGACGCGCTCGTAGGCCATGCGGGTCGGACCGATGACGCCCAGGGTGCCCACCACCTTGCCGTCCACGCCGTACGGCGCGGTGATGACGGAAACGTCTTCCAGGGGCACCAGTTGCGAATCGCCACCGATGTAGATCTGCACGCCCTGCGCCCGGCTGGAGACATCCAGCAACTGCAGCAGATCGGTCTTTTTCTCGAACAGCGAAAACATCTTGCGCAGCCGATCCATGTCGGACGCGATGTCGGTCACGTCCAGCAGCTTGCGCTCGCCGGAAATGACCACGGCGTCGCCGTCTTCGGCGGCTTCGGCACTGGCCTCGACCGCGGCCTGCATGAGGCGCGAGATGTCTTCGCGCAACTGCGCCAGCTCGGTCGACAGCGTCTGCCGCACGGCATTGAAGGACTTGCCGGCGAAGTGCATGTTGAAGAAGTTGCCCGCTTCCAGCAGTTCGGATTCGGCGTAATCCCGCTGGACGAAAAGAATGCGGTTCTGGACGTCGCCATCGGGCGTGACGATGATCAGCAGGACGCGCTTGTCGGACAGGCGGATGAATTCGATCTGGCGGAACACCTGGGCCCGCTTGGGCGTGAGCACCACGCCCGCGAACTGCGTCAGGTTCGACAGCAACGCCGCAGCCGCGTTGACGGCACGGGTGGGTTCGGCGGCCGACAGCATTTCGCCCATGTTGTGCGGCTGAAGCTGGTACGACTGCACCGCCAGCAGCGAATCGACGAACATGCGGTAACCGCGCGGCGTGGGTACACGGCCGGCGGAAGTATGCGGACTATGAATCAGCCCCAGCTCTTCAAGGTCCGCCATGACGTTGCGGATGGTGGCTGGGGACAAGTCAAAGACTTTAGATAGCGTCCGCGAGCCGACTGGCTGCCCATCGGCGATGTAGCGTTCTATCAACGCTTTCAATAATGCGCGTGCGCGGTCATCCATAGCGGCTATTTTAGGGAATCTTTTTCGGTTGGGGCGATTTTTGTCCCGCAACCAGATATACGGCCCCATATAATCGGCTAATTGGCCCATCCTGGGCACATTCAGCTTTGCGGTTTTGCCCTTTTTCATTTGTACGCAGCCATGCACTTTCCCACCGTCGCCCTGATCGGCAGATACCAGGACACCGGCCTGGACACACCGCTGAGAGCACTTGCGCACGCGCTGACGCAGGCGGGCCGGCATGTGCTGATCGACGCGGACACGGCGCGCAATACCGGGCTGACCGAATACCCCATCGCCACCCTCGAGGAAATCGGCAAGACCGCCTCGCTGGCCGTGGTCATGGGCGGCGACGGCACCGTGCTGGGCGCCAGCCGCCATCTCGCGCCCTACGGCATGCCGCTGGTCGGCATCAACCACGGGCGCCTGGGTTTCATCACCGACATCGCACTGCAGGACGCACATGCCGCGCTGGCGCGGGTGCTCGAAGGCAGCTTCCAGATCGAAGACCGCATGCTGCTCGAAGGCAGCGTGTGGCGCGGCGACCAGAAGATGTACTCCGCATCGGCGCTGAACGACGTGGTCCTGAACCGCGCGGGCCGCGGCGGCATGATCGAGGTCCGGGTCGAACTGGACGGCGCGTTCATGTACACCCAGCGCGCCGACGGCCTTATCATCGCCACGCCCACCGGGTCCACCGCCTACGCGCTGTCGGCCAACG
The DNA here is from genome assembly GCF_002966795.1 of Achromobacter spanius. Classification (GTDB taxonomy): domain Bacteria; phylum Pseudomonadota; class Gammaproteobacteria; order Burkholderiales; family Burkholderiaceae_B; genus Achromobacter; species Achromobacter spanius_D. Next base: position 1,141,916 of record NZ_CP023270.1, on the reverse strand, counting down.
GCCCCATCCTGCATCCGGGCATGAACGCCATGGTGCTGGTGCCGGTGGCGCCGCAAACGCTCTCAAACCGCCCCATCGTCATCCCGGACACCGGCGTGCTCAACATGACGCTCACGGCCATGGGCCGCGTCGAAGTCGGCGCCAGCGTGCACTTCGACATGCAGACCTGGTCCGATCTGCAACCGGGCGACCGCATCGTCGTGCAGCGCGCGCCCTATACCATCCGATTCGTGCATCCCGAAGGCTACAGCTTCTTCTCCACTCTGCGCCGCAAGCTGCACTGGAACCTGATGCCCGAAGCCTCCGACAACGTAGAGTAATTAGCGCCCCGACATGCTGCGCACCCTGCATATCCGCGACTTCGTCATCGTCGAACAGACCGAGATCCATTTCGGTCCTGGCTTCACCGTCTTTTCGGGAGAAACCGGCGCCGGCAAATCCATCCTGGTCGATGCGCTGGCGCTCACCCTTGGCGAGCGCGGCGACGCCAGCATGTTGCGCGAAGGCGCGGCTCGCGCCGACATCACCGCCGTGTTCGACACCCCGAAGGCCCTGCATGCATGGTTGGCCGAACGCGAAATCGACGCCGACGACGAACTCTCGCTGCGGCGAGTCATCGACGCGCAAGGCCGCAGCCGCGCCTACATCAATGGCACGCCAGCCACGGTGGCGCAACTGCGCGAACTCGGCGACAGCCTGGTCGACATCCACGGTCAGCACGCGCACCAGAGCCTGATGCGTCCCGACGCCCAGCGCGACCTTCTGGACGCGCACGGCGGCCATGGCGATCTTCGCCAGGCGGTCGGCCAGGCATGGAAGCAATGGCGCGCCCTGGCACGCCAATTGGAATCCGCCGAAAAAGACGCCGAAAGCCTGGCATCGGAACGCGAAAGCCTGCAATGGCGGGTCAATGAGCTCGACCAGCTCAACCTCGGGCCGGACGAATGGGAAGCCCTGCAATCCGAGCACACGCGCCTGTCGCATTCGCAATCGCTGCTGGACGGGGCCTCGCAGATCCTTGAAACGCTGGACGGCGAAGGCGACTCGGCGCATCACCGGTTGACCGCCGCGAACCAGCGCCTGCAGCAGATGCTGCGGCACGATCCGGGCTTGAAGGGTGTCCACGACGAACTGGAATCGGCCCGCATCGCCATCAGCGAGGCCGTGTCCGACCTGAACAACTATGTCAGCCGGGTCGAACTCGACCCGAAGCGGCTTGCGGACGTGGAAGCACGTCTTGGGCTGGTGTTCGAGACCGCCCGCAAGTTCCGCATCGAACCCGATGCGTTGTGCCAATTGCGGGAATCCCTGCATTCGGAGCTGGCGGCCCTGCAGGCCGCCGGCGACATCGACGCGCTGCGCGCCCAGGCGGCCGCGGCGCAGGCGCAATACGACACCGCCGCCGCCAAGCTCACGACCGCGCGCCGCAAGGTCGCCAAGGATCTGGGCAAGCAGGTCACGCAGGCCATGCAGACGCTTGCGATGCAGGGCGGCCGCTTCGAACCGACGCTTGCGCCGTCCGCGCCCTCCGCGCACGGCAGCGAACAGGTCGAATTCCTGGTGGCCGGCCACGCCGGCACCACCCCGCGTCCGCTGGCCAAAGTCGCCTCCGGCGGCGAACTGTCCCGCATCTCGCTGGCGCTGTCGGTCATCGCCAGCCGCGCGGCGCGCGTCCCCACGCTGATCTTCGACGAAGTCGACAGCGGCGTGGGCGGCGCAGTCGCCGAATCCGTCGGCAAGCTGCTGCGCGAACTGGGCGAACGCCATCAGGTCCTGTGCGTCACTCACCTGCCCCAGGTCGCGGCCTGCGCCAACAACCAGTTCCTGGTCAGCAAGGCCGAATCGCGCGGCACCACGCGATCCAGCATCGAGCCGCTGGACGCCCCAGCCCGCGTCGAGGAAATTGCCCGGATGCTGGGCGGCATGACGCTTACCGCCACCACCCGGGAACACGCGCGCGAAATGCTGGAAGGCTTCGGGCAGACCGCGTCCTGAGTCCGGCGCCGCGTGGCGCATCGACGGACCGATGCTCCACAGCAAAACGCAAAAAGCCCCTTCATATTGAAGGGGCTTTATTTTTCGGCTAAGCAGCCGGACGGGCCGGCCGCTTCGCCTGCCAATCCGGGCTTAACGGCCCTTGAGGCAGCTGCCGCAGACGCCGTACAGCACCATCGCGTGGCTTTCCAGCGCGAAGGAATTGTCTTTGGCGATCTTCTGCTGGCGCTTTTCGATCTCGGGATCCGAGAACTCGACAACCTTGCCGCAATTGGTGCAGATGAGGTGGTCGTGGTGATCGCCGTCATTCAGCTCGAAAACGGCCTTGCCGCTGTCGAATTGGCTGCGTGCCAGAATGCCGGCTTGCTCGAACTGGGTCAGCACGCGGTAGACGGTAGCCAGGCCGATTTCGACGTTTTCGCCGATGAGGGCGCGGTAGACGTCTTCGGCGCTCAGGTGCCGTTCACCCGATTTGCGGAAAATATCAAGAATCTTCAGGCGAGGAAAAGTCGCCTTCAAACCCATGTTTTTCAGTTCGCTTTGGTCGCTCATGGTGTAATCGCTCTCCGTCCGCGTTGGCATGGGCAAGGACTGGGGTCACCGCAAGCCGGCTCGCCGAATTCATGCCGCCTCGCGGAACTATCCTTATGAAACCTTTATGATAACGGTTTTGCTTGCTTCCAAATAATAGGGGCGCGTAGTGTCCATGTTTGCACGTATTCCCTCCCGCTCTCTGAAGACCGGTTTGGCCGTCGCCGCCCTGGCCGTCGCCTTGGCGGGCTGCACCTCGAACAAATGGGGCTTCCCGTACAAAGCCCCGGTCCAGCAGGGTAACTGGATCACGCAGGAACAGGTCGCATTGCTCCAGCCCGGCATGACCCGCGAACAAGTCCGCTTCGCGCTCGGCAGCCCCACCCTCACCAGCGTGCTGCACGCCAACCGCTGGGATTACCCGTACTATTTCAAGCCCGGGTACGGCGCCTCGCAAGAGCGCAAGTTCACCGTCTGGTTCGAAAACGACCGCCTCGTGCGCTGGGAAGGCGACAAGCAGCCTGACCTGCAGCCCTACCAGATCAACACGCCGGACGCCATGTCCGACGAAAAGACAGACAAGCGCCTGGATCAGGACGAAACCCGCGTCAAGGAAGAGCAGGACGAGCAGGACGAGCAGAAGCGCGACGCCGATGCGCCCGTCAGCCCGCTCAATCAGTACCCGGGCCAGCCGGGCAACGCGCCCGAGCCGCTGCTTTAAATCCAAGGACTTTTTATGCGTATTGCTATTGCCGGCGCCAACGGCCGCATGGGCCAGATGTTGATCGAGGCCATTCTCAAGGCCGATGGCCTGGAACTGACCGTCGCGCTGGAACACCAGGGCTCCGCCTCGCTGGGCCGCGATGCCGGCGCCACGCTGGGCAAGCAGACGGGCGTGGCCATCACGGACGATCTGGACGCCCTCGCCAGCGCCGATTGCCTGATCGACTTCACCCGCCCCGAAGGCACGCTCAAGCACCTGGAAGCCTGCGTCAAGCATGGCGTGAAGGCCGTCGTCGGCACCACTGGCTTTGACGACAATGGCCGCGCCGCGATCGAAGTCGCTGCGCAAAAGACGGCCATCGTGTTCGCCCCCAACATGAGCGTGGGCGTCAACGCCACGCTCAAGCTGCTGGACATGGCGGCCCGCATCCTGAACGCCGGCTATGACGTCGAAGTGTTCGAAGCGCATCATCGCAACAAGGTTGATGCGCCGTCGGGCACCGCTCTGAAGATGGGCGAAACGATTGCGTCCGCCTGGGACGTCGCGCTGCCCGACGTCGCCACCTGGAGCCGCCACGGCGACACCGGCGTGCGCAAACCCGGCACCATCGGCTTTTCGGTGCTGCGCGGCGGCGACATCGTCGGCGACCACACCGTGTCGTTCTGCGGCATCGGCGAGCGCATCGAGATCACGCACCGCTCGTCCAGCCGCGCGACCTATGCGGAAGGCGCACTGCGCGCCGCACGCTTCCTGGAAGGCAAGACCAACGGCCTGTACGACATGCAGTCCGTGCTGGGCCTCTGATCCGATCCCCAGCGCAAAAAAAGGACCCCTCGGGGTCCTTTTTTTGTGCCGTGTTCCTGCCGCTCTCTTGACGCGGCCGGCCAGGCGCGGCCGGCCAGGCGCGGCCGGCCAGGCGCGACCGGTCACACCACGACAGGCTCGGGCTCCAGCCGCACGCCATAACGGTCAGCCACGGCGTCCTGCACTGCGCGCGCCAGGCCCATGATGTCCGCAGCCGTGGCGCCGCCGCGGTTGATCAGCACGAGCGCCTGGCGATCGTGCACGCCAGCTGCGCCCAGCGCCTTGCCCTTCCAGCCGCATTGGTCGATCAGCCAGCCGGCAGCCAGCTTGTAGCGGCCATCGGCCTGTGCATACGACACCAGGCCGGGAAAGCGCGCCGTCAGCGCATCGCGCTGCGCAGCCGGCACGATAGGATTCTTGAAGAAGCTGCCCGCATTGCCGGTGACGGTGGGGTCCGGCAGCTTGGCGCGCCGGATCTCGCAGACCGCCTCGAACACGTCGCGCGCGCTGGGCGATCCGGCCGCCAGCCGCGCATGACGTTGCAGATCGGGATACTCCAGCACCGGCCGCCAGGGCCGAGGCAACGCAAAGCGCACGCTCACGATGATCCAACGGCCGGGCTCGTCATGCTTGAACGTGCTGTCGCGGTACGAAAACCGGCAATCGGCCGCCTGCATCTCAACAAAGCGCGCCTTGCGCACATCCCACGCCGTCAGGCCATGGAAGCGTTCCTGCAGCTCGACGCCGTACGCACCGATGTTCTGCACGGGCGAGGCGCCCACCGTACCGGGAATCAATGCCAGGTTTTCCAGGCCATCCCACCCCTGCGCCACGCACGCCGACACGAACCCGTGCCAGTTCTCGCCGCCCGCCGCCTCGACGATCCACGCGTCCGGCCGCGCCTCCAGCAGGCGGACCCCCTGAAAAGCCACGCGAGCGACCAGACCCGGCACGCGCTCGGGCAGCACCACGTTGCTGCCGCCGCCCAGCACCAGCAGCGACGGCGCCGCTTGCGCGAGCGCCGACAAGGCAGGCAATTGCGCGGGATCGCGCAGCGCGACGAACGCGTCGGCCCGGGATGCGAGTCCCAGCGTGTTCAGGCAAGTGAGGTCCTGCGCGGCCGGACACAAGGAATCGGGCGCGGGTCCGTCGAAGGAATTTGACATGGGTGCAACGTGGTGTGCTATAGTTTCTGTCTTCGCTCAGTTTACTTGATTGAGTGCTTGACCCGATTTGAACTTCAAATCGCAGCCAGCCAGACCGGCACAGGACAAGCTCAAAAAATCGTGCTAGACTGCGCGCCTTCTGATCGATAACCAAGTTGATCAGAGTGAATAAGAAAAGCGGTTCTGAGAAGTTTGCGGAACCAATGCGGGAGTAGCTCAGTTGGTAGAGCGCAACCTTGCCAAGGTTGAGGTCGCGAGTTCGAGACTCGTCTCCCGCTCCAGATTTTGATCTGCAGCATTTTCCAATGCTGCAGTTCGTTGAAAGCAAGGGCCGAAAGGCCCTTTTTTCATGCCTGAAGGCCAAGTCTTGCAGTACACACGGACCGGCTTGAGGGATGAAAAAATTAATGTATACTCTCGCCTCGCTGATCGCACAGCCGCCGGAATCGTCAAGATCCAAACGGGCCTTCAGCGAGTAGGACAGTATGCAAATGCGGGAGTAGCTCAGTTGGTAGAGCGCAACCTTGCCAAGGTTGAGGTCGCGAGTTCGAGACTCGTCTCCCGCTCCACGAATTTACGTGGGCATGGACCAACGTCCACAGCTCATTGAAAGAAGGCCGAAAACTATGTTTTCGGCCTTTTTTTCGTTCATCGGCGCCCACTCGCCTCCGGCTGCATCCACGCGGATCAACGCCATCTCATTCCAATTCATCAGGGCGCACCCGGGCCACGGGAACGCATTCTGGCGACCTGCCGGGAATGACGCTTGAATCCAAGCCTTCCCTGCTGGCGGACTGCGTTGCGTGATGAGCCCTCTGATTTGGATGAGGTATTCAAGCGGCTTTTCTGATTAATCTGATTCCGCGACTACATCCTCCATGAAATGATCCGCCGTTGCCCGATGGTCGGCATTTCACCCGGCACCCAGTTATCGAATTTGTCGATCTATCGATTAACTCTCCCAGGGATGCATTCAAAATTGGTCCGCCTTTTCCAGCGCCTTCTCCAGCGCCTGCGCCACGCCCGCACCTGCCGTGTATTTCATGCGGCATCAACCGTAAAACAAGAACAACATCTCGGTTTCAGCCTCGTCGTAACTGTCTTGCTGGCCCTGCTTGTATGCACTGTTGCCCCAACCTCCGCGGCGCCCACGGCCGACCCTGCCCAAGCAAAACCCGCCAAGCCGCTGACCTTCAAAGAAGCGCTTAGCGCCGAACTGGAAATTCTGCGCAATCCCATGGTCCAGCTCATCCTTGATCGCGGCGGAAGCATCGGTGACGGGAAGCTGCTGGAGGTGATCGATCAGGCCCAGCAGGCGGGCATAGCGGGCGACCTGCCCGAGGATGTCGTCGCTCGGCTCGAGGTCTGGCGAAAAGAGCGCGCTATAGAAGAGGCTTACCGTAAGGCGCCGTGGGTTCACGGGCCGGCCCGCATTGCGATCAAGGGGCCTGTCTATTTGCAGGTGCCTAAAGGATTCAAGTATCTGGCGCCGGAGGCAGCTGAAATGCTGCCGCACGGCTACAAGACGCTTTCATCTCGTGCGTTGGTGAGCAACGATGACGACACCTTTGGCGCATTCATCACAGTATCCGAACCCGGACACTTCGCGCCCGAGCAACTGGCGCTGAATGCCGACAGCATCCTCCACAGAATTCAAGACAAATTCACCAACCCTCTGAGGAACGCCAAAGGGTTCATGGACATCCAGCACGGCATTGTCGCCAAGCCAGAATGGATAGACCCCCCGCATTACGACAAGGAGCGGCACGTGGTGTCGTGGTCGCACACCGAGCCCCGACAAACGTCACCACGCATGTTCGCGGCTCGTCTTGGCAAGACGTGGGCTGCGGAGCTTCAAGTGATCACGCCAGGAGATTCAAGTACGGAAACACCGATCATGCGCGCACAAAAAGTGGCGGCGGCAATCGAGTTTTCGCCCGGTGAGGGTTATGACGACGCAGACACCCGCACACCGAAAGCTGGGATGTCAATGATCGATGTGATCGGAGGGCGGGAGTTCAAATACATACCCTACATCGCGCCGCAGCCAAGTACCTGGGAGACTATCAAGACACCCTTGCTCCGGGTTGCGCCCCTGATGTTTTTGATCCTTGCCTTACTCGTTGGTGCCATCCGGGCTCGCAAGGAAGAATGAAATCTTGCTCTAGCCCAAGACATCCACCCGCATTGCAAACCCGCCAAAAAGCATGTACACTCGCTGTCTTTGGTGAACAGCACCCCTAGCGGTCAACACCAAAGACAGCAGTGAATATGTACACAAGCAGTACCTGATGTACATAAGCAGTACCCTGCGGGAGTAGCTCAGTTGGTAGAGCGCAACCTTGCCAAGGTTGAGGTCGCGAGTTCGAGACTCGTCTCCCGCTCCAAATACAAAGAGGAAGCATCGGCCCACACCGCGCTTCCTTTTTTCTTGCAAGTGCTGGCGCAATGGCAGAGTGGTTATGCAGCGGATTGCAAATCCGTGTACGTCGGTTCGATTCCGGCTTGCGCCTCCAGCATCTTTTCCCCCTCCCCCTCTCATCTCGTTACCCATCCCTACGCCCGGTCAGCCGGATGATTGTTATGGTGACCCCGTTTTCATTTGAACGATGAGTCCATGCACAACATCCCGGAATCGCAGCCGCGCCGCTCGGCTACCCGCCCCGCTTTCCTCAGCCTGTCCGCCGCCGCGCTGATCGCACTTGCGCCGCTGGCCGCGGAGGCGCACGACAAGCACCATCACCACCGCCACAAGGGCGGCGAGTACAAGGAAAAGTATTGGGATGGCGCTTGCAAGGTTGAACGCAAGTGGAAGCGCAACGGCGACTACAGCGAAAAGCGCAAATGCCGTGACGACTATGCTTATGGTTACGCGCCGCAACCCGTGGCGGTACCCGTGATGCCGGTGCAGCCTGGCATCGTCATCTCGCCCACGATCGTCATCCGCCCCTGAGACCATGGATCAATCGGTAAAGGACGCCCTCGCCCGCTGGCCGAATGTGCCGGCCGTCTTCGGATGGCTGTCGCTGGATGCGCGCGGCCGCTGGCGTCTTCATCCGCAGGGCCAGGCCAATGACGGCGGGCCGGGCGAGCCGATCACCAATACGCAGATTCTGGAATTCATCAGCCGCAATTACGAGCGCGATGACGCGGGCCGCTGGTTTTTCCAGAACGGCCCGCAGCGGGTGTTCGTGCGTCTGGACGCGGCGCCCCTTGTGTTGCGGCTTGCCGATGACAATCGCGGCCTCATCACGCACACGGACGTGTCCATCGACGCGGTCAGCGCGTGGTGGCTGGATGATGAAGGCCAGCTCTACGCATCGACGCCGATGGGCGCAGGCATCGTGCTCGATCGCGATTTGCAGCCGCTGCTGGAGAGGATGCGGACGCAAGCCGGAGAACCCCTGCTGGACGCGCTGGCCGAACTGGCGGCTAGCCATTCGATGACAGCCCTCTGGCCTGACGTGTACGCGGCTGCGCCGCTGCACGCAATCGCGCAGGCGGACATCGCCGCGCGCCTGGGATTCGACCCCGCCCCGCACGCCCCCGCGGCCTGACGGGTCAGCGCAAACTCAAAACATCCCGTTGCCGTTGGCGGCCTTCTCGGGGATGGGTTGCACGGCATCCCAATGCTCGACGATCTTGCCGCCTTCCAGGCGAAAGATGTCGATGATGGCGTTGCCGCGCGTGCCCGGCTCGCGCACCGCGTGGACATGCAGGATGACGTAATCGCCATCCGTGAACACGCGCTTGATTTCGCTATGCGAGGCGGGATACTTGTCGCGCAGGAATGCGATGAATTGCCGGAAGCCTTCCGGGCCGTCCGCCGCGTTGGGATTGTGCTGCACATAGCGATCACCGACGTACTTGAGCGCAGCGTCCGCGTCTTTCTGGTTCAGCCCTTTTTCATAGAACGCCAGCACAGCCGCCTTGTTGGCGGCTTCCTGTTCGGGGGTGGCTTGAGCAGCGCAGGCCAGGACGGAAAACAGCAGTGCGGCAAACGCGCGCAGGAACACAGGCCGTGACATATCGACTCCGGTAAAAAGTGAAAAAGGGCGAGGCCATTCTATGGCCCCGCCCTCGCGCGGGCCACGTCCGGCCCGGTAAACAGTTTGATGCGCGGAGCGCTCAGCAGTGTGATGCCGCCAGCGCTCAGCGGCGACCGCTTTTGACCAGCGCGAACTTGCCATCGCCCAGCAGCGCCAGCACGGCCGCCGCCACCGTCAGGAAGATCGGATATTCCCAGCCGCCGCCCGGGTTGCCGAAACCCCAGCCATTGCCGAAGTGGACCGTCGAGGCCGCAAAGAGCTGCACCACGGCAATCGCAGCCACCCAGCGCGGCACCACGCCCAGGATCAGCAGGATGCCGCCGGCCACTTCAAAGAACGTGACGGGATAGGCCAGCCAGCTTGCGAAGCCGATCTTAGCGAAGAACTGCGCCGTGCCAGGCAGCGTGAACACCAGCAGCTTGGTCAGTCCATGGGCCAGGAACATCACGCCCAGCGCCACGCGCAAGAGCAGCGCGGCATACGGCGCGGTACGGGAATCAATCATTGCAGTCATCCTTGTGCAGATAAGCGAATCGTCCGGAGCGGGCAGATTCTTCATGGGCCGTATTCTTGCGATTCCAAAAACAAAGATAAACATGCAGAATTGCAAATTATTGTTCCTCGATAGGAAACAATCTTGGACACCCATACCGCGATGCAGACCTATGCGAAGGTCGTGGAACTGGGCTCATTTGCGGCAGCAGCCGACAAGATGGGTCAGGCGCGATCCGTGGTGACGCGGCAGATCGCGTATCTGGAGCAGAAGTACGGCGTACGGCTGCTGAATCGCACCACCCGCAAGCTCAGCATGACCGACGCCGGGCGCGCCTTCTACGAACGGGTCCGGCCCATTCTGGCGGAGGTCGCCGATCTGGAGCTGTCGCTGCAGGCCGAAGGCCAGCGGCCCAGCGGACGGTTGCGGGTCAGCGCACCCGTGTCCTTCGGCATCCTGCATCTGGGGCCGGCCATCGCCGAGTACCTGCAGCGCTATCCGGACGTGGTGATCGATCTGGATCTGAACGATCGCGTGGTCGATCTGGTCGAGGACGGCTACGACGTCGCGGTGCGCATCGGCCCGCTGGTGGATTCGTCACTGGTGGCCAGGCCGCTTGCGCCGCAGCAACTGCTGGTCTGCGCAGCGCCCTCGTATCTGAAACGCCACGGCTCGCCCGCCGTGCCGGAAGACCTGAAGCAGCATCGCTGCCTGCATTACGCCTATGCCAGCACGGGCAATGAATGGCATTTCGAGAAGGACGGCGTGACCCATCTGGTGCGCGTGAACGCGGCGCTGCGGGCCAATAACGGCGACGTGCTGCGCACCGCCGCGCTGGCCGGGCACGGCATCATCCTGCAGCCGGAATTCCTGGTGGGGGACGACATACGCGCCGGCCGTTTGACCGCGCTCCTGACCGGCTATGCCCACACGCCGATCTCCATGGTCGCCGTCTACCCGCACCGCCGCTTTCTGTCGCCCAAGGTGCGGTCGTTCGTCGAGCACCTGGAAGCGCGGTTCGGCAGCCCCGCGCCCACCCCGCCGGCCCGGCGCGCCACGACTCGCCGCAGCCGTTAGAATCGTACCCATGACCGCCAAATCGCCCCTCGAATACTTCCCCGCTCCGCGCCGTTCCCACTTTTGCAGCCAGTGCGGCTCGCCGGTAAACCGCCGCGTGCCGGAAGGCGACAACCGCGAGCGTGACATCTGCGATCATTGCGGGGCGATTCATTACCAGAACCCGCGGTTGGTGGTCGGCACCGTGCCCGTCTGGGAAAACCGCGTGCTGCTCTGTCTGCGCGCCATCGAACCCCGCTACAACACGTGGACCCTGCCGGCCGGCTTCATGGAACTCGGCGAGAGCACGGCGCAAGGCGCGGCCCGTGAAACGCTGGAAGAATCCGGCGCCAAGATCCAGCTGGGCGACATCTACACCATCATCGACGTGCCGCAGATCGAGCAGGTGCATGTGTTCTACCTGGCCCAGGCGATGGGTCCGGAGCTGGATCCCGGCCCGGAAAGCCTGGAAGCCCGCTGGTACGACGAGGCCGATATTCTCTGGGACGACCTGGCGTTTCGCACCGTCGCCAGCACCCTGCGCCTGTTCTTCGAAGACCGCAAACGCGGCACCTTCGGCCCGCATCACTACACCTTAGAATCCCACCGTTGAAACTGCCCTGGCTTGCCGCCGACACCCCGTTTCCCCCTGCGGAATTTGCGCTGACGGATCCGGACGGCCTGCTGGCCGCGGGCGCGGACCTGTCGCCGGAACGCCTGATCCAGGCCTATTCCAACGGCATCTTTCCCTGGTACTCGGAAGGCGAGCCCGTGTTGTGGTGGAGTCCCGATCCGCGCATGGTGCTCCCCGTGAAGGACTTCGCGCCGTCGCACTCGCTGCGCAAGCTGCTCCGCCAGATCGCCGCGCGGGAATACGAAGCCACGCCCAGCGTGCAGGTGCGCGTGGATACCGTATTTCCGCAGGTCATGGCGGCCTGCGCCGCGCCGCGCGACGGCCAGCCGGGCACTTGGATCACCGCCGCCATGCAGGAGGCCTACCGTCAATGGCATGAGGCCGGCGTCGTGCACAGCATCGAAACCTGGATCGACGGGGAATTGGCGGGCGGCTTGTACGGCATCAGCCTGGGACGCATGTTCTTCGGCGAATCCATGTTCACCCGCGTCCCGAATGCGTCGAAGATCGCGCTGGCGCATCTGGTTCGCTACCTGGATGCGCAGGGCGTCGAATGGATCGACTGCCAGCAGCAGACGCGCCATCTGGCCAGCATGGGCGCCGCCCCCGTGCCTCGGGAACGCTTTCTGCGGCATGTCCGGCAAGCCACCCAGCAGCCGGGGATTCCGTGGTCGCAAGGCCGGCTGGACACGCGTGGACAGCTGCATCCGGATACACCCTAGGGGACGGATTGCAGCCTGCGTTAAGCGTTAATATGGAGCCACTCCCGTCCCGGATTTGCCGCTTTCATGCGGGATATCCGATACGCCAGCTCCCATGAGCCAGCTCCAATGAGCCAGCTGAAAGAACTTCCCTTCTCCACGCTGCAGTTTTACGCAACCGCCCCCTACCCTTGCAGCTATCTGCCGGGTCGCCAGGCCCGGTCGCAGGTCGCCGCGCCCGGACATCTGATCAACGCGGGCACGTATTCCCAACTGGTGGAACAGGGCTTTCGCCGCAGCGGCCTCTTTACCTACCGACCTCATTGCGACAACTGCCACGCCTGCATTCCCGTGCGGGTGGACACGGCGGGCTTCGCTCCCAACCGCAGCCAGCGCCGCGCGTGGCGCGATCATCAGCATCTGCAGTCGTTCGTGGCGGAGCTGGCGTGGTCGCCCGAGCACTACCGGCTCTACACCCGCTACCAGCAGGGCCGGCATCCGGGCGGCGGCATGGACGAAGACAGCCGCACGCAATACGCGCAGTTCCTCTTGACCAGCCGCGTCAACACCCGACTGGTCGAGTTCCGAAACGCCGAGGGCGTACTGGTGATGGTCTCCATCATCGACGTGCTGGACGACGGCCTGTCCTCGGTCTACACGTTCTACGACCCGGACATCGCCGATGGCCTGGGCACGTACAGCATTCTGTGGCAGGTCGAACAGTGCCGCGCACTGAACCTGCCGTGGCTGTATCTGGGCTACTGGATCGCCGATAGCCGCAAGATGTCCTACAAATCCGCCTTCCGTCCGGCGCAGTTCCTGGTCGACGGGGAATGGCGCGACAGTCCCGAGCGTCCGCCCCTCTGAATCCGCTTGGGGATCGATCGGGATCGGCGGGGACGGATCAAATCGCTCTACAATCCCGCCCCATGTCTATCCTTTTCCACGCCTACCCCCTGGCCCGCCCGGCGCTGTTCGCCATGGACGCGGAAACCGCCCACGAAGTCACTTTGTCGGGCCTGCAGCGCGCCTACGAATGTGGCGCCACGCGCAAGCTCATGCACGCGCAGCCCAAGGCTCCCTGCACGCTGATGGGGATGCAGCTGGCCAACCCGATCGGGCTGGCCGCCGGCCTGGACAAGAACGGCGCCTATATCGACGCGCTGGGCAACCTGGGTTTTGGCTTCATCGAGGTCGGCACGGTCACCCCGCGCGCGCAGCCCGGCAATCCCAAGCCGCGCATGTTCCGCCTGCCGCGCGCCAATGCGCTGATCAACCGGCTGGGCTTCAACAACCAGGGACTGGACGCGTTCCTGGCCAACGTGCAGCGCAGCACGTGGCGCAAGCAAGGCGGGATCCTGGGCCTGAACATCGGCAAGAACGCGGACACGCCCATCGAACGGGCCGCCGACGACTACCTGATCGGCCTGGATGGCGTGTACCCGCATGCCGACTATGTCACCGTGAACATTTCGTCGCCCAATACCAAGAACCTGCGCGCGCTGCAAAGCGGCGACGAGCTCTCCGCGCTGCTCGCGCAGCTGGCCGACAAGCGCCGCGCCCTGGAAGACCAGCACCAGCGCCGGGTGCCGATGGCGGTGAAGATCGCGCCGGACCTGACGCAGGAAGAGATCGACGCCATCGCCGAGATCCTGCCGCGCCACGGCATTGACGGCGTCATCGCCACCAACACCACGCTGTCGCGCGACGCGGTGAAGGGTCAGGCCCACTCGGACGAGGCAGGCGGCCTGTCCGGCGCCCCGGTGCATCAACTGTCGCTGGCGGTGATCCGCCGCCTGAAGGAACGGCTGGGCAACAGCCTGGCCATCATTGGCGTGGGCGGCGTGCTGTCTGGCCGCGAGGCCCGCGAAAAGATGGAAGCCGGCGCCGACGCGGTGCAGCTCTACACGGGCCTTATCTACCGCGGCCCCGGTCTGGTCGGAGAATGCGTGCGCGCCGTGGCGCCCCGCTGACCGGCATATAAAGCCAAAAACGCAGGCAAAAAAAGGGGCCACCCTGTGGGTGGCCCTAATTCCAGCTCTGCTCTGTCACTCAACAGTACTACATTACTGCGCTTTGCGCAGCACCGTGCGCCAAATACTTAGGCGCTGCGGCGGCTGCGGCCGGCAACCTTGGTGGCGGCGTCGGCGGCGTCCGTGGCGGCCTTGAAGGTCGCGTTGGCGGCGGCGTTCAGGTTCGACTCGGCGACTTCAGCGGCCTGCTTGGCGGCCTTGGTCATCGAATCGTAGGCGCTGGTCGCGGTGGCCAGCGAGGACTTGATCAGGGCAACGGCGCTTTCGGAACCGGTCGGGGCGTTCTTGGAGAACTGGTCGACGGCTTCGCTCAGCTGTTGCTGGCTTTCGGCGATCTGTTCTTCGGTCAGCTTGACCAGGCTGCCTTGCACGCCAGCAACGATGTCATACACGTGCTTGGTGTAGGCCAGGGCCTTTTCGGCGCCCGGTTGCAGCAGGCCCGTCGCGAACGCGGCGGCTTCCTGCGGATCCTTGACTTCAGCGGCTTGCTGCGACTTCTGGGCGACTTCGTCCAGGGTGGCCTTCACGACCTTCAGGTTCAGCTCGACCAGCTTTTCGAAGCCGGCGAAGACGGCCGTCTGGGCAGCCACGATGGTGTTGATGCTGGCCTTTTGACGGTCCAGAACTTGTTGCGGAATTGCGCTCATAGAATGCTCCTCTCAGGGTAGCCGGAGGCTGTCCGGCAATAAGGATGGTTGTCTGCGACGAAATAAAAAACGTGCGCGGAAACTGGTACTACAAGCTACCGCCGGCCCGTTTGATGCACTGCACAATTGCCATTCTAGACCGGGTAAAAAACTTGTCAAGCAGTTTTTGTGCGGCGCAACAAGTGTTTGCACTTTAACGGTGCACGCGCCTGCCAGGGCTTGATTCTGCTCAATGACTTGCCGGAACTCGGGAAATACCGGACATGACGCGGTATCAATTCTTTTCTACACTGTTTTCACGCTGATGACAGACAAATACCAATGATATGTCAGCGAAAGATAACTAATCGCAGCAAGCAAAACCCTGCAATCGGAGACCTCATGACTTTCATTCCCCGCACGCTTTCGGCCCTACTCGCGGCCGGTGCCCTGTTCGCGGCCGGCGCCGCGCACGCGGAATACCCGGAACGCCCCATCAACATGGTGGTGCCGTTCGCGGCAGGCGGCCCGACGGACAACGTCGCCCGCTCCCTTGCGGAAGCCATGCGGCCCAGCCTGGGCCAGACGGTCGTCGTTGAAAACAAGGGCGGCGCCGGCGGCACCATCGGCACCACCCAGGTCGCCCGCGCCCAGCCGGACGGCTATTCCATCCTGCTGATGCACGCCGGCTTCTCGACCGCCCCCTCGCTGTACAAGAATCCGGGGTATGACCCCTTCACGAGCTTCGAGCCCGTTGGTCTGGTGGTCGACGTGCCGATGACCATCGTTGCCCGTTCGGACTTCCCGCCCAACACCATCGCCGAGCTGGCTGACTACGTCAAAAAGAACAAGGACAAGGTGTCGCTCGCCAACGCCGGCATCGGCGCCGCCAGCCACCTGTGCGGCACCATGCTGGTCGAAGCCCTGGGCGTGCAACTGCTGACCATCCCGTACAAGGGCACCGCCCCCGCCATGAACGACCTGCTGGGCAAGCAGGTCGACCTGATGTGCGACCAGACCACCAACACCACGCAGCAGATCGAAGGCGGCAAGGTGAAGGCCTACGCCGTGACCAGCCTGAAGCGCGTTCCCACGCTGCCCAAGCTGCCGACCATGGACGAGTCCGGCTATAAGGGCTTTGAAGTGGGCATCTGGCATGGCATGTGGGTGCCGAAGGGCACGCCCAAGCCCGTGGTGGACAAGCTGGTCAAGAGCCTGCAGGCCGGCCTGGCCGACCCCAAGTTCCAGGAGCGCATGAAGCAACTCGGCGCCACCGTGCTGACGTCGGAAGCCAACCCCGACGCGCTGACCGCCAAGGTCAAGCAGCAGGTCCCGCAGTGGGCCGAGCTGTTCAAGAAGGCCGGCATCGAAAAGCAATAACCCTGCACCGAGAGGCCGTCCGCTTCGGCGGCGCCTCTTGCGGCAACGGCCCAAAAAAGAAGCCCCCTCACGGGGGCTTTCTGTTTTGGCGTGGACCGCGGCTACGGCCGCATGGCTTCGGCCGCCAGGCCCAGGCCGTTGAAGCCTGCGGAAACCGAAGGTTCGTAGCCGAGGGCTTCGGAAATACTGGCGGCGGTTTCGACCAGCGCCTTGATCCAGTCGTCCTGCAGGCGTTCGGCGGGCGCCGAGATGGAGAGCCCCGCCACCAGCTTGCCGGTATCGTCGAAGATGCCGGCCGCGATGCAGCGGACACCCAGTTCCAGCTCTTCGTTGTCGCGGGCGTAGCCGTGGCGGCGCACCAGGGCCAGCTCCCGTTCCAGCTTGTCCAGGTCGGTCAGGCTGTTGCGCGTATGGCCGGCCAGCCCCGTGCGCAGCGCGTAGGCGCGCACCTGACGCGTGTCGCCGGTGGAGAGAAACAGCTTGCCGGTGGACGTGAGATGCAGCGGCGCGCGGCCGCCGATGGCCCGCACCACCTGCATGCCGGAGCGTTCGCTCCAGGCGCGGTCGATGTAGACGATCTCGTCGCCCTGCTGGACGGAAAGATTGATGGTCTGCCCCGTCAGCTTGTGAAGCGACCGCATGGCGGGAATGGCGGCTTCGCGCACGTTCAGGCGCCCCTTGACCAGCGATCCCAGCTCCAGCAGGCGCATGCCTAGCTGATACAGGCCGTTGTCGACCCGCTCGACATAGCGGCCGACAACCAGGTCGTTCAGGATGCGGTGGGCAGTGGACGCGTGCAGACCGGTGGTGGCCGAGAGCTCTTTGAGCGTGACGGGATCCGGTTGCGCGGCCAGGGCGTCGAGCAGACGCATCGCGCGTTCGATGACCTGAATGGCGATCGGATGGGCGGAAGCGCCTTCGGTTTCGGCGTCCAGCGGATTACGAGGGGTGGGAAGACGGGCCATGGAATTTTGGGCTGGCGCCGCCACGCAAGACACGCGTTGCGGCAATGCAGCAAACAGTTCTTATCCCGTATTGTGAAATTTACCAGCCGGTTTGGCAATCAGTATTTGAGCGGCAGGCGCCACCGGCGGCACCCCGCCGGTGCGCGAATCAGGCCGCTGCCGGGGGCGCCAGCTTGCCGCCCAGGCGCAGAACTTCGGCCCGCAGGAACTCCAGGGCCGCTGCGGCGGCCTCGGGTTCGCCCTTTACGCCAAGCTCGATATGGGGCGTGCCGCCTGCCTCGCCGACGCTGGGCAGACTGAACGCGCGCACGTCGGGCCAACGGCTTTCCACGGTGACCATCGACGGCGTGATACGCGATTCCGGCATGCTGAAAACCAGGAAGGAATGCTCGACGTGCGCGCGCACATGCTGCAGCGCACGATAGCGGGTGTCGAGCGTCCATTCCAGCATGGGCCACGCCATGACGGGAAAGCCCGGCACGAAGGTGTGGTCCTGGATGAAGAAACCGGGAATGCGGTTGTACGGATTGGGGACGATCTCGCAGCCTTCGGGGAACATGCCCATCTGCAGGCGCTGCTGGTTCTCCGGCGCGCTCATGTCGGCGGTGCCTTGCCCCTTTTCCGCCATCTCGCGCGTGCGCAGCGCGATGGCTTCCTCGGCTTCGGGATGCAGCGCCAGCGGCAGGCCAAGCGCGGCGGCCGCGGCCTGGCGGGTATGGTCGTCGGGCGTGCCCCCGATGCCGCCACACGAAAACACGACGTCGCCCGTGGCGAAGCTGCGCTTGTAGGCGTCCACCAGACGGTCGCGCTCGTCAGGCAGGAATTCAGCCCAGCTCAGGTGCATGCCGCGCGCGCCCAGCATCTCGACGATCTTCGAAAAATGCTTGTCCTGGCGCCGTCCCGACAGGATTTCATCGCCGACGATGATGAGGCCGATACGGCGGGCGGTGGATTCTGCAGCCATGTCCGATTCCATTGATGAGAAAAGACGCCGGTCAGACGTCGATGACGCGGTCCTGCCGCAGGCGCTTGAGGGCTTCCAGGCCGTAATGCGCATAGACCAGCGCGGAAAACACCGGCAGGATAATCCAGGCAGGCGGCAGCAGGTTCAGCAGCGAGCAAATAAGACCGATGGTCCAGAAGCCGCCGTTGTTGCGTTCGAGGATCAGTTTGCGTTCGTCCGGGCTGGCGTGTTCGACGATTGCGTCCACGCGCATCATTCGCGAAAACGCGAAGGCCCACCAGAAGATCGACAGCACGATGGCCATGGGTGGCACCAGCCAGAGCGGCAGCGTCAGCAGCCAGCCGGCGGCGAACGCCACGGAAACCCACACGGCGTTCCACACGCTGACCGCGGTGGAGAACTTGCCGCGCCGGCCCACGGTGGCGTATTCACGCTGGCCAACGTGGCGCAGCACCAGCGGCATGACGAAGACGGCGGCGATGGCCAGCCCCAGGATGCCGGACACCGGCAGCAGGATGGCCGCGGCAATGATCGGAATCAGCCAGATCTTGAGCGAGAAAATGCCGACCGCGACGAACCATTGGTCGACGCGATTGACGACGTCCCATTGCGACACCTCGGCACGCAGCCAATCGTTCAGCGGCGTCCAGAAAAACCAGAGCAGCACAATGGCGCCAACGAGCGCAATGAGAAAAGGCAGCAGCACCGCGAACAGCATGGTCGGGTGGCACTGCGACACGAGCGCGCGCTTGAACGCCTGCCCCACGCTTACGGCGCCCGCGCCGGCGCCGGACAGGCGGCCGTTCCCGGGGGTGGGAGTGTCAGTACGCAGAACGGTCATGGCAATCAAATTGAGGGGTGAACAACCCGGGTATGATAGTCAAACCCGCCCCGATCCGCTCACATGTCACTGCTTACACCCGGTACCGATCTTGCCCCGCTTCGCGCGCGGCTGGGCGCCACGCCCAACACCTGGCTTATCGCCTGTTTCTGCGCCGCCTGGTGCGACACCTGCGAAGAATACAAGCCCAAATTGCAGGCACTGGCCAGCGCGTTGCCGCAACACGTCTTTGCGTGGGTCGACATCGAGGATCACGCCGAACTGCTGGGCGACGTGGACGTCGAGAACTTCCCCACGCTGCTGGTGCAGATCGGCGATCGCGTCGTGTTCTACGGCCCCATGCTGCCGCACATCGGCCACCTGGAGCGCCTGCTGGAAAGCCTTAGCGAAGACAGCGCGGCCGTGAACACCGCCCTGCCCGATCTGCCGCGAATGCTGGCCGCCTGACATCGCGGCTCGCCCAACAAAAAACCCGCAACGCCTGAAGGCCTTGCGGGTTTTTGTTGGGATCGACGCGGGCTGCGATCAGGGCTTGCGGCTGCCGCCGAGCAGGACGGCAAGCTGGCGCTTGGGCGCCGACGAGGGCGACGCATTGCTGCGCGAATCCTGTTCTTCGGCCGGCGCGGCCGTCGTCGAGGGTTCGTAAGGCTTAAGGAAAAAGTCGTCGACCGGTTGGCGCGAGCCGCCGGCATGGTGGCTGGAGCGGCGGTCCGAAGAACGGCCACGATCGCCACGATCGCCGCGGCTTTCGCGGCCGCCCTCGCGCCCTTCGCGCGAATGCGAGCTACCGTCGCTGCGGCGATGGCTGCGTGCGATCAGGTCGGCCGGCACGTCGAGCGTGCCACGGGGCACTTCGCGCTTGATCAGCTTTTCGATGTCGAGGAGGAACCGTTCTTCGTCGGCGGTGAACAGGGCAATGGCTTCGCCCGATGCACCCGCTCGGCCCGTACGGCCGATGCGGTGCACGTAGTCTTCGGCGTTGTACGGCAGGTCGTAGTTGATGACGCAGGGCACGCCCGCGACGTCCAGGCCGCGCGCGGCCACGTCGGTCGCGACCAGCACTTCGAGTTCGCCCGCCTTGAAGGCTTCCAGGGCCTTCATGCGGTCGGCCTGGGTCTTGTCGCCGTGGATCGATTCGGCCTTGACGCCGTCGCGTTCCAGTTCGCGCGCCAGGCGCGCGGTGCCGATCTTGGTGTTCGAGAAAACAATGACTTGATTCAGGCCGCGCGACTTCACCAGATGCACGACGGCGGCGCGCTTGGCGTCGCTGGTCATCTTGTAGGCGATCTGCGTGATGGTCGTGGCGGTGGCGTTGCGGGCCGCCACTTCGATTTCCACAGGCTGGTTCAGGTACGAACGGCCCAGCTTGCGGATCTCGTTGCTGAACGTGGCCGAGAACAAGAGGCCCTGGCGCTGCGCGGGCAGCAGCCGGATGATGCGTTCGAGATCCGGCAGGAAACCCATGTCGAGCATGCGGTCTGCTTCGTCCAGCACCAGGATGCCGACCTGGCTGAGGTTCACGTTCTTTTGTTCAACGTGGTCGAGCAGGCGGCCCGGCGTGGCGACCAGCACCTCGCAGCCGCGGCGCAGCGCTTCTTTCTGCGGACCGATATCCACGCCACCGAACACGACGGCCGAGCGCAGCGGCGTCTTCTTGCTGTAGCGCTTGACGCTCTCAAAGACCTGGTCCGCCAGTTCACGCGTGGGCGCCAGGATCAACGCGCGCACCGGATGCCGGGCGGGCGAGGCACTGGTGTTGGCCAGCGGCATCAGGCGATGCAGGATCGGCACCGTGAAGGCCGCCGTCTTGCCGGTGCCGGTCTGCGCGGCGCCCATGACGTCACGACCCGACACCACAACGGGAATGGCCTGCGCCTGGATGGGCGTGGGGGTGGTGTAGCCGGTTTCGGCGATGGACTGCAACAACAGGGGATGCAACCCGAAATCGTCGAACGTCGGCGCGGGCGCGGGCGCGTCAGCGGTGGGTGCTGCGGTTTGAGTGGATTCAGTCATCAGGGGTTAGGCAAGTACCGGGACCAGTGAAAAAGAACAAAACGAGAGTGCTGCATGCACTGCTACATAAGGCATCGGGGCATCCATGCTGGATTCGATACTTATGAGGGCAGTACCAGGCCCGGATTGCTGTGGATTGATGAATTTTAGCGCAGCCGCCTTACCACACGGTCAAACGGCCGGTTTGGGGGTCGGTCGGCCGCACGATCCAACCGCCCGCCGAGGCAAAAAAAGCGTCTGGAGTGTCCACCCAATGGACGATGCAGCCGTGGATTTGCGGCCGTCAGCTGGCCAGCCAGCGCAATCCCCAGAGCACCAGCATGCCCACCACGATCACCAATACCGCGCTGCGCGTAAGCAGGAATACCAATATGGCGACCAGCCCGGCGACGAGTTTGTAGTCGAAGACGGGACCGAGCCCGGCTTTCCAGGGCAGCAGGTCCGGGACCACGATGGCCGTCAGCGCCGCGGCGGGTGCGTAGCGCAAGGCGCGGCGCACATTGTCGGACAGCGGAATGTAGTCGCCAAACAGCATGAACCCCGCGCGCGTCAATACGCTGCACAGGGCAAGCAGCAGAATGGCGGAATAGACGTAGAGTTCCCAGGACCAATTTGTCATGGACGCGCCTTGAAGAAGCGTTCTGCCCACATGCCGGCAATGACGCCGGAGATAACCGCGGCGGCCAGCCCGAGGCGCAGCGGCATTGCCTGCCCCACCCAGGCGACGACGCCGGCTGCCAGCATGGACACCAGCATGGGTTTGGAACTGGCCAGCGGCACCGTGATGGCCAGCAGCGCCAGCACGGCGGCAAAATCCAGGGACCAATCGGTGGGCACCTGCGCGCCCAGGTAAATACCCACGATCGACGAGGACTGCCAGACCAGCCAGCCCGGCACGATGGAGCCCAGGAAGAACCAGAGCTGCTCGCGCGTGCCGCGTTCGACCGAGTCGCCAAAACGGGGCATGAACAGCACAAAGCCCATGTCGGTCGTGAAATAGCCGAGCCCCAGCCGCTTGGGCCAGGACAGGTGGCGGAAATACGGCTGCAAGGCAGCGCCGAAGATGATGAAGCGCAGGTTCACGACGCAGCCGGCGGCAAAGATCAGCCAGAGCGGCGCGCCGGCGGCGATAAGAGGCAACGAGGTGAGCTGGGCCGAACCGGCGTACAGCAGCAGCGTCATGGCAAGCGCCATGGATTCGGTCAGTCCGGACTTGACCATCGCCACACCGGTGACCAGGCCCCAGGTCGCCGTGGCGATCAGGGCGGGCACGATGGCGTGGACGCCGGCACGGAAGGCGGTCACGCGTTCCTGGCGGACCAGGACTGGGTCTTCGGATTCAGGAAGCGCGGATTCAGAGGACAACGGCTGGCCCCTGGCGATTCAGACAGGACGACATGGATACTCGATGGGAATGAACACGCGACAGCCCGTTCGCCCGCCGGCATCATGCTGCGCGAGGGCTTTCGCCCCGCACCGGTGCGCGAATAGGCCCGTATTGTAACCTCGACGCTTGATACAATAGCGCCCTCAAGATTCTTGGCCCCCATGGCCTGGCGCGCGGCGGCAGGTCTGGCGCGCACTGTGTGGAGAAGACCATGTCGATGGCTGACCGCGACGGTTTCA
Source organism: Achromobacter spanius (assembly GCF_002966795.1). Classification (GTDB taxonomy): domain Bacteria; phylum Pseudomonadota; class Gammaproteobacteria; order Burkholderiales; family Burkholderiaceae_B; genus Achromobacter; species Achromobacter spanius_D. Next base: position 1,119,315 of record NZ_CP023270.1, on the reverse strand, counting down.
TCTGGTATGACGGCAAGCTCGTTCCATGGCGAGACGCGACGACGCATGTCCTGACGCATTCACTGCACTATGGTCTGTCCGTCTTCGAAGGCGTGCGCGCCTACCGCTCCACGCTGGGCACCGCCATCTTCCGCCTTGAAGACCACACCAACCGGCTCTTCAATTCGGCGCATATCTACCAGATCCCCATGCCGTTCGATCGCGACACGATCAACGAAGCCCAACGGCTGGTCGTGCGCGAAAACCAGCTTGAATCCGGCTATCTGCGCCCCCTCGTGTTCTACGGCCCCGAAAAAATGGGCGTGTCGCCCAAGGGTGCGCGGGTGCACGTCGCCATCGCGGCGTGGCCCTGGGGCGCCTACCTGGGTGAAGAGGCCCTGTCGGATGGCATCCGCGTGAAGGTGTCTTCGTTTGCGCGCCAGCACGTGAATGTCACGATGCCGCGCGCCAAGGTCGCCACCACCTACGCCAATTCCATCCTGGCCAACACCGAAGCGCTGCAGGATGGCTACGACGAGGCCCTGCTGCTGGACACCGACGGCTTCGTGGCCGAAGGCTCCGGCGAAAATCTGTTTCTGGTCAAGGACGGGGTGCTCTGCGAGCCCGAGATCGCGTCCGCGCTGACCGGCATCACACGCTCCACCATTCACGCCCTGGCGGCCGACCTTGGCCTGCGCGTGGTCACCCGCCGGCTGACGCGCGACGACGTCTACATTGCCGACGAGGCCTTTTTCACCGGCACGGCCGCTGAAGTCACGCCCATCCGCGAGGTCGACAACCGCCAGATCGGCTCCGGCCGGCGTGGTCCGGTCACCGAACTATTGCAGAACGCGTTTTTTGACGTGGTGAATGGCCGCAACCCGAAGTACCATCACTGGCTAAGTAAAGTCTGAAGTCTGATTCGCGCGGTTTTGCGAAGCAAGACCGCATCATTGTTTCAACCTGCCGTATATCGGTTCTTTTTTCAGGAATATCCATGACCGCTGCTGCTCCGGCCGCCGTCTCCCGCGCTAACGAAGTCATTGAGGTCGGCGCCGAAGACCTTCCCGTGTTCTGTCCCGGTCCCAAGGCTCCGCTCTGGAGCATGCACCCCCGCGTCTTCCTGGACGTGGCCCGCACCGGCTCCGCAAGCTGCGCCTACTGTGGCGCCGAGTACCGCCTGAAAGCCGGCACGGTGCTGCACGGCCACCACTGAGCCACACCGCCCCATAACACGCTTAACCGTTTCAGCAGCCATGTTCGCCACGCCCGAAGAAGCAGAACACGCGTTCTACGAAGCCCTTGAGCAGGCGGACGCTGTCCGCCTGATGCAGGTCTGGGCCGACGACGAGGAAGTCGTATGTATCCATCCGGGAGGCCTGCGCATCGTCGGCCATTCCGCGGTACACGAGTCCTGGCAACAGGTGCTGTCCAACGGTCCGCTGCATGTGCGTCCGCTGCGCCCGCTCGTCATGCTCAGCATGATGTGCGCGGTGCACGTGCTGGTCGAACAGGTGGCGGTGCGCACGCGTGAAGGCACGCAGTTCGCCAACTGCTACGCCACCAACATCTACCACAAGGGCCCCACCGGCTGGCGCATGGTCATGCACCATGCCTCGCAGGCGCCCTCTGAAGCCGGGGTGCTCGACCTGCACGATGTGCCCGACATGCTTCATTGATCGGGGTGGATTCCCAGTTGGCCGCTGCTCGTCTTGATACAACGCCCTGCCCCGTCCCGCCCTGGCTTCCGGGGGGCGACAGCCAGACGGTTTACGCCGCTCTGTTCGCGCAGTATCACCGCATCGCGTTCGTGCGCGACCGCGTCGACACACCCGACACGGACTTCGTCGACTTCGACTGGACCGGGCCCGGGCTGTTTCCGCACAAGGCCGCCGACGGCGCGCCGGTAAGCGGCCAGCGTCCGGTCGGCAATGGCAAGACCGCCGCGGCGCGCTGGATGACGGACGCCGACTGGAAGTCGCTGCCGCAAACTCCCGACACCCCTGCCCTGATCCTGTTCCACGGCCTGGAAGGCGGCAGCAACAGCCGCTACGCGCAGTCTGTCGCGCATTACTTCCGGGCGCGCGGCTGGATCGTGGTGATCGCGCACTTCCGCGGTTGCTCAGGCGTTCCCAACCGCCTGGCCCGCGCGTATTACTCCGGCGATTCGGCCGAGGTCGGTTTCCTGCTGAACACCGTGCGCCAGCGCATTCCGCACGCGCGCTGGCATGCCGTCGGCGTATCGCTGGGCGGCAACGCGCTGTTGAAGTATCTGGGGGAACACCAGGAAGACACTACGTGGCTGACCGCCTGCGCCGGCGTGTCCGCGCCGCTGGATCTGGTCGCCTGCGGCAAGACGCTATCCACCGGCATCTTCAACCGGCGCGTCTACACGGCGCACTTCCTGAAGACGCTCAAGCACAAGGTGCTGGAAAAGGCGCACCGCTTTCCGGGTTCCATCGACGTCATGCGCATCGCGCATGCGCACGACCTGCGCGAGTTCGACGATACCTACACCGCGCCGATGCACGGCTTTCGCAATGCGCTGGACTACTGGACGCGCGCGTCCAGCAAGCCGTGGCTGCCCAAGATCGCCGTGCCGACGCTGGTGCTGAACGCACGCAACGATCCCTTCATCCCTGCCGCCTCGCTACCCAAGCCTGAAGAATGCGCGCCGGGCATCCTGCTGCATCAGCCTTCCGATGGCGGACACGCGGGCTTTCCGACGGGCAGCTTCCCGGGGCATCTGAACTGGCTGCCCCAGCGGCTGGGGCGGTTCTTCGAAACGGGCCTGTAGGGCCCGTCAGCCCGACTTGAAGCGCTCGAGCAGCCGGCGCTCTTCAGCCAGCTTGTCCTTCACTTCCTTGATCTGCACGTCGATCTGCGACTGCTCGTAGAAGTCCTTGGACAGGCCGCGCGCCTGTTGAAGCTGCGATTCCGCGGCGGCATACGCGCCCGTCATGACGTAGTAACGCGCCAGATCGCGGCGAGCCTGCACCGGCTTTCCGTTGCGCTCTTCGCTTTGCGCCAGCATCTGGTAGAGGCTGGGCTCGTCGCTGCCCCACTGCTTGATCTTGGCGCGCAGGTAATCCTGCGCCTCGGCATGCCGCCCGTTGCCCTGCAGCGCCTGGGCGTATGCGATGCCCAGCGCGCGATGGTCCGGATAGCGCTTGGTGCCCGCCTGGGCCAGCGACAACGCCTGCGGAAAATCCTTGCGCGCCAGGGCAATGTCCACGGCCAGCTTGGCCAGCTGGGGCGAACTGCGGCCATCGGCGGACGCCAGATTCCAGTAGCGTTCCGCTTCCGCGAGATTGTTGCGCTGATAGTTCTGCAAAGACAGCCCGTAATAGGCCGCAGACTGGCGCACGCCCGAAAGGGCCTGGGCCTCGTCCTGCAATTGCTGCCCGGCCGTGCGCAGGCCGACCGTATCGCGGCCCTGCGCCACGCGCATCTTGGCGCGGACGTACCAGAAGTCGTCGCTGTCCAGATGGCGCGTGGCCGGCAGCGCGCGGGCGCGGTTCTGCACGTCGGACATACGCTCGATCGACAGCGGGTGGGTGCTGGCCCACGATCCACCGCCCGCGCCTTCGTTCAGGCGCGATGCGTTCATCAGGCGCGCAAACATCTGCGACATGCCGTCGGCGTCGTAGCCGGCCTTGGTCAGCATTTGCAGCCCGGCGCGATCGGCCTCGCGTTCGGCGTCGCGCGAAAAGCCCAACTGGCGGTTGATGGCGGCCGCCTGGCCGAAGGCGGCCACGCCCATGGACAGGTTGCCGCCGCCGCCCGCCAGCGCAGCGAGCAGCGCGCCCGCCAGGCTGGCCAGCATGAGCATGCCATTCTGATTCTGCTGGGTCATGCCGCGCGCGATGTGGCGCTGCACGACGTGGCCGATTTCGTGGGCCACCACGGCCGCAAGCTCGGACTCGCTGGCCGACGACACGATCAGGCCCGTATTGATCCCGATGAAGCCGCCCGGCATCGCGAACGCGTTGATTTCAGGGTCGCGTACGCCGAACATCTCGACCTCGGGCACGCCGCCGGGCGCAAATTGCGCCAGCTTGCGCCCCATCGTGGTGAGGTACTGACTGAGTTCGGAGTCGTCGATGTAGGAGGGGTCGCGGCGGCCCTGCGACATGATGGCTTCGCCGAGCGTGCGCTCCAGCATCGGCGACAGGTCGGACGACGAGGCGGCGCCCATGGACGGCAGCCCGACCGGCTGCGCCCATGCGGTGACGGGAGCAACGGGAATGGCGAGCGCCGCGCAAAGACTGGCGATCGCGCCCCGTTTCGCAATCGAGCAAATGGATGGCATGTTCCTGCGGTTCATAAGCCTATGATAGCGATGAGCTTAAAATGTTTCATCGAATCCTCAACGAGGTCTCAATGCGTCCCGTCCGTAAAGCCGTTTTCCCTGTCGCCGGCATGGGCACACGCTTCCTGCCCGCCACCAAGGCGATGCCCAAGGAAATGCTGCCCGTGGTCGACAAGCCCCTGATTCAATATGCGGTGGAAGAAGCCGTTGCCGCAGGGATTACCGATCTCATATTCGTGACTGGCCGAAACAAGCGCGCCATCGAAGACCATTTCGATTCCGCGCCCGAGCTGGAATCCGACCTGGAAAGCAAGGGCAAGCACGAACTCCTGGCGATGGTGCGGGGCATTCTACCCGCGCACGTCAATTGCCTCTATATCCGCCAATCCGCCCCGCTGGGCCTGGGCCACGCCGTGCTGTCGGCCGCGCCCGCCGTGGGCGATGAACCCTTTGCCGTGCTGCTGGCCGACGATCTGATCGACGCCGATACGCCTGCCATGAAGCAACTGGTGGATGTGGCCGTGGCGCGCAACGCCAGCGTGCTCGGCGTGCAGGATGTGCCGCGCGCCGACACGCGCAAGTACGGCATCGTGGCGACCCACACGGGCGAAACGCCCGCCGATGGTCGCACCGAGCGTGTCACGCACATCGTGGAAAAGCCCGATCCCGAAGCCGCGCCGTCGACGCTGGCCGTCGTGGGCCGCTACGTGCTGGAAGCCGCGATCTTCGACCATCTGCGCTCGACCAAGATGGGCGCGGGCAACGAGATCCAGTTGACCGACGGCATCGCGTCGCTGATGCGCGAGCGCCAGGTCTATGCGCACCGCTTCGATGGCGTGCGCTACGACTGCGGCAACAAGGCGGGCATGTTCCAGGCCACCGTGGCGCTGGGCAAGAAGTATCACGGCCTGCTGCCGGAATGACCGGCACGGCCTGACGGGAATGGGCCAATCAGGGCCGCATTCCCGGTTGGGCTTATGAAGATAGCGCCGCGCTTGATTTGGCGCGCGCGCGCGCATCGCGGTCCGCCTTGCGCAGCCGCCCCTTGGCGGAAAGACGCATCAGCGTACCCAAGGCCACCATCAGACCGATCACTTCCACCAGCGCGGCGGGGATCCACATCGTCAGTCCGCCGATCGTCTGATCGGTCTGGGCCGACATGGCGATGGCCCGGCCGCACAATTCGAAGAGCGGGTAGATGTCGCTTTCCGTGAAGGCGATGACCGCGCCCGCGACCATCTGCGGCAGCATCGTCGCCACGGGCGAGATCACCCGCCCGCCGGGCGACATGGCCGCGGGGGGCGCGGGACGGCGGTCCAGGATCAGGTTCCAGTACATGAAGCCGCTGATCACGACCGACCAGTTCATGACCCGGTACAGGCGCCAATCCAGCATCGAATAGAACTGCACCGACGGGATCAGCCAGACCAGCACGAGGAACACGAAAAGTGCCGGCACGAAAATCTTGTTGGTCAGCACGGCCACCGTGGCGCGGCCCGCGCCGGTGCGCAGGAAATCACGCAGCCGCACGCGCCAGCGCATCGGCAGGCCCGCCCGCATCACCTGTCCCGGGAAGGCGGCCATGACGAGCAGCGGTCCAAGATGATGCAGGACCAGATGCTGGATGCGGTGGATGAAGAACATGCGCTCGGCGTAGTAGTCGAGGCGGGTATGCAGGGACAGGTACAAGAGGACCATCCCCGTCCAGAAAAGAATGCTGCGCGCGCGCGTGACATGATGGACCCGCTGGCCGCGTACGAACAGCACGATGGCCACCAGGAAGGAAGCCACCAGCGTGGGAGAGAACTCCCAGGGTACGAGCCATTCGAGACTATCCATGCGGGCCATCCGAGAAACGACGCGAAGACAAGGACCGGCGCGCCCGGCGCCGATCTCAGGCGATTGTAGTAGACCCCGCCGTTGTCCGCTGCCGGGCGCCGCCGGGGGCGGAATGCGTCAGAAGCGGTGCGATACGCCCGTGCCGATGCGCGTGGTGTGGTCGTTGCCGGGGTCGAACTGGTTGTCCAGCGTGTAGTTCGACGCGTAGCCGGCGAAGGCGTAGAGGGTCGTGCGCGGGGACAGGTCGTAGGTATAGCCCAGCGTCGCGACCTGCGCATTGCGCGCCGTCATGCCATTGGCCCAATGCCAGTCGGGTCTGGCCAGGGACCATTGCACCAGCACGGCGCCCGGCCCGGCGGGCACGCTGACCCCGATCAGCCAGGCATCGACCGTGCCGCCCTGCACGAAGGCCGCGGGCCCCAGCCCGGCGCCCAGCCCATCCGGGTCGCCGCCGTCCAGCCCCACGTAGCCGTTGCGCTGGCGCGACCACGCCACCGACACCTTGGCCACCTCGAAGTCATACGAGGCGCCCAACTGCACCGCCTGCGGACGCCCCCCGGCCGCCGCGGGCGGGTCGGCCAGGCGAAGTTGTTCCCATGTCGCCACGGCCAGCAGCGGGCCGTCCTCATACTTCAGGCCCACACTGATTGCCCGAGTGTTCTGGTTGGTGCGGAAGTTGTTCTGCCCATCGGCGTCGAAGGCGTATCCGACGCCGGCCTGGAACCCCCGCCACTCCGGCGAATACCAGTTCACCATGTTGCTGAACTGGTAGTTGTCGGACGCCTTGAAGGTGGCGCCCATGCCCATGTCTTTCCAGGAGGCGATCTCCAGCGCGTCGCCGTAGGTCTGGCCGACCGTGTATTGGCGGCCGAACCGCAGGTCGCCGTAGTCCGCATGGGCGAGGCCAACCCACGCGCCATAGTTGAAGAGGCGGCTGCCGTCGGCCGCGTTGCCGCTGGACGGATCAAAACCGCTTTCAAGCTGGAAGGTAGCGGCCCAGCCCGAGCCCAGGTCTTCCGTCCCCTGCAGCCCCCACAACGAGTCCGTCAGCCCGCCATTCAGCAGGCCGCTCTGGCTGCCCTGCCCCGACACCCGGGTCACGGCAACGCCGGCATCCACAACGCCGTACAGCTGCAATCCGGTCCCCGCGTCCGCGGCCAGCGCGGTACAGGGCGGAATCAGGCCGGCCGCCGCCAATGCGGCGCAAAATGAAATTCTCATGATCTTTCCTTGCGTTGGCGGCGGGGATCGCCCGCCGCGGGGTCGCCCGCCGCCTATTGCACCAGCCTACTGCCAACCGTAGCGGCGCACCCAGAAACCCTTGAGCGCCTGCGTCAGCACGCAGTACCCAAGCAGGATGCCGACCAGCCAGGGGAAGTAGCTCCAGGGCAACGCCTGCAGCTGGAAGTATTCCGCCAGCGGCGAAAACGGCAGCACGAGGCCAAGCACGATCACCATCAGCGTCATGCCCATCAGCGGCCACGAGGCGCGGCTTTGCAGGAAAGGAATCCGGCGCGTGCGGATCATATGCACGATCAGCGTCTGCGACAGCAGGCCTTCGACAAACCAGCCGGACTGGAACAGCGTCTGATGCTCGGGCGCATTGGCCTGGAACACGTACCACATGACGGCGTACGTGGCGATATCGAAGATCGAGCTGATCGGGCCGAAGAACACCATGAAACGGCCCAGGCCGTCCGGGTCCCAGCGCTGCGGCTGCTTCAGCAGTTCATCGTCGACGTTGTCGAACGGGATCGCGGTCTGCGAGATGTCGTACATCAGGTTCTGCAGCAGCAGATGGATGGGCAGCATCGGCAGGAACGGCAGGAAGGCGCTCGCAACCAGCACCGAAAACACGTTGCCGAAGTTCGAGCTGGCCGTCATCTTCAGATACTTGAGCATGTTGCAGAAGGTCTTGCGGCCTTCGATCACGCCATCCTCCAGCACCATCAGGCTCTTTTCCAGCAGGATGATGTCGGCCGCTTCCTTCGAGATATCCACCGCCGAATCCACCGAGATGCCCACGTCCGCCGCCCGCAGCGCCGGCGCGTCATTGATGCCATCGCCCATGAAGCCCACCGTGTTGCCCTGCGCGCGCAGGCTGCGCACGATGCGTTCCTTGTGGATGGGCGACAGGCGGGCGAACACGTTGGCCTCGCGCACGGCGACGGCCAGTTCCTCGTCGTCCATCGCTTCGATCTCGGCGCCCAGGTACACCTTGCGCACGTCCAGCCCCACTTCGCGGCAGACCTTGCGCGTGACCAGTTCAACATCGCCGGTCAGCACCTTGACCTCGATGCCCGAGTCCTTCAGCGCGGCCAGCGCGGGCCCCGTCGACTCCTTGGGCGGATCCAGGAACGCGATGTACCCCACCAGCACCAGATCGGATTCGTCGGCGACGCCGTAGGCCTGCTGCGTGGGCGGCAGCTCTTTGACGCCCACCGCGATGACGCGCAGGCCATCGTGGTTCAGGCCGGCGGTCACGCGGCGGATGTCGGCGCGGCGTGCATCGGTCAGCGGATGCACCTCATTGCCCACGCGCAGCCGCGTGCAGGCCGAGAGCATTTCTTCCAGCGCCCCCTTGCAGATCAGCTCGTGGTGGTCGCGGCCGTTCTCGGTCTCGTTCACCACGACGGACATGCGGCGGCGCGAGAAGTCGAACGGAATCTCGTCGATCTTGCGGTAACGGCCCGCCAGGTCCAGGCTGCGCGCGACTTCGGCATGTTCCAGCACGGCGACATCAAGCAGGTTCTTCAGGCCCGTCTGGTAGTAGCTGTTCAGGTACGCGTACGCCAGCACGTCGTCGCTGGCCGCGCCATAGACGTCGGTATGGCGCTCGAGCACGATGCGGTCCTGCGTCAGCGTGCCGGTCTTGTCGGTGCACAGCACGTTCATGGCGCCCAGGTTCTGAATCGCATCCAGGCGCTTGACCACGACCTTGCGGCGCGACATGCGCACGGCGCCCTTGGCGAGCGTCGCGGTGACGATCATGGGCAGCATTTCAGGCGTCAGTCCCACCGCGATGGCCAGCGCAAACAGCAGCGCCTCCAGCCAGTCGCCCTTGGTGAAACCGTTGATCAGCATCACCACCGGCGCCATGACGAGCATGAAGCGGATCAGGATCCAGCTCACGCGGTTGATGCCCTGCTGGAATTGCGTGGGCGCCCGCGAGGTCTGCGTGACGCGGCCCGCCAGCTGGCCGAAGTACGTGTCCGAACCGGTGGCCACCACCAGCGCGCTGCCCGCTCCGCTGACCACGTTGGTGCCCATGAAGGCCATGTTCTCCAGCTCGAGCGCATTGGCCGATTGCTCGCGCGGGGCCATGTGCTTTTCAACGGGCAGCGATTCGCCTGTAAGCGCGGCCTGCGCAACAAAAAGGTCCTTGGCGTTGAGGATGCGGCAGTCGGCGGGGACCATGTCGCCCGCGGACAGCAGCACCACGTCGCCCGGCACCAGGTCGGCCAGCGGCACTTCGCGCTGTTGCGAGCCGGTGGCATGCAGGGCGGCGCCGAAGAAGCGGCGGCCATTGCCCGCGTCCGGCGCTCCGGCGGCCGGCGACCCGGCGGCCGGCGATCCGGCGGCCGGCGGTCCGGCGTCGCTGCGCAGCACCGTCGCGGTGTTGCGCACCATCGCCTTCAGGGCTTCGGCGGCGCGGTTCGAGCGTTGCTCCTGCACGAAACGCAGCACGGTCGAGATCACCACCATCGAGCCGATGATCGCGACCGCCGTCCAGGACTGTTCCTCGGGCGCGGCCATGCGCACGTCGGTCAGCCACGACAGCACGGCCAGCGCGGTCAGCAGCAGATTGAACGGATTGCGGTAGGACAGCCACAGGTGAGCCGGCCAGGACAGCGGCTTTTCGTGGTCGACCTCGTTGGCGCCGTGGCGCTGGCGCGCGGAAAGCGCCTGGGCGTCGGACAGGCCGCCCCAGCCGCTGCCGAACCGCGCGAATAGCGAATCGAAGCCGAGCCGTGACGTCTCGACCATGCGCTGGCTGGCGCGGCGAGCGACCTCGGACGACGCGGCAGCGTGATCGCCGCCTTGTTCGAGGATGGGGGCGCGGCGAAAGTGCCGGCCGGTGCGGCGCAGACGCGCGGCAGAAGAAAAAAAGGACTTCAGGAAAGCAAACATGGGAGTGCTCCGCATTTTTTAATGTTGTTGCGGGAGACACGGACGACCCTGCCGATGGCGGCCGCGCGCGGGCAGCAGCGGGCCGCGGCGTTTCCAGGGAAATACCGTGAGGCCGCCGCAAACAGGCGTGCGCAGGCGCCGGAGCAATGTTGCCGGTGTCCGGATCGCGTCTGTGGCGCGCCGGGTGCGGAAAACGGAAAGGGAGCGGGCGGTGGAATCAGAACCGGGCGCCGGGGCGCGCGAGGCGCGTGTTGGGCCGGGGATTCCATGCTGCGGGTTCCGTACGGACCGGGATGACTATCCGGCCAGTCGGCTCGCAGGGAGATGACGGGTCAGATAGGCATGCCGGAGCCGCGCACAGGGCGCAATCGAGGCTCTGGGTCTAAGGCGCTAGGCATGATTTCTCCTGGGGTAAATGAAAGGCGCAATCAGGCCATTGCGGCCTGCGCGCCGAAATGCACGTGGCGAACAGAAGGGTTGGCGCTCAGGCGACGTGCTTGCGTCATCAGTTCCGCCCGCAGTTCCGGGGGGCAATTGACGGTGATGCAAGCCGACGCGAGATCCGGATCCTGGCCTTGGTCGATCTGCACTTGCGCGACGTCCAGGCCGGCGGCGCTGAAGTCCAGGCAGATCTGCTTGCGCAAGGCGCCGATCTCGCCGCGAGGACAGATCACCGTCAGCCGGGACGTGCCGCGACGGCGGCCCAGGGCGGTGGCACGGTCCACGCCGGCGCGGCGCAGGAACAAGTCGAAGAAACGCATAACGACCTCCATGACAAGAAGGCGGAGCGTGATCGCGAACACGAGCGCAGCCGGACAACGCCCTTGCGGCGGGCACGACGAACGTGCACGAACGCTGGCGCTGCGACTAGCGGCGGTTCTGGCGGTTTATGTCGGGGGGAGTCCCGGCAGACCGAAGGCCTGCACTATGGGCCGGGCTGATGCCTGGCACTTGGGATACACCGCAACCTGAATGACAGGATGCGGCAGACGGAGTTCTGCGTGGATCCTGTCAGACAGCGACGTCGATGCAAGATCGACAACTTTCGCCGGAATCGGTATTCACGAAGACTGCTCCTGGGATGGAAAACACGAGGAGTTTACGCGGGTTTGTACTGATGGACAAGGGTTGGCCGCACTTTTGACGCAGAAACGACGCAATGCCGGACAGGCGCGGGCGGCCTGCCCGGCATTGCGTTCAGAAGGCGTAGAAGTGCCAGCCCAGATAGCCCGCGAAGAGCGCATACAGGCCGCCCACCGCCGACAGCGCCGGCACGCTCATGGCGGCGCGGCGGAAGCGCATCCACAAGAGACCGATGGACACCATGGTGAACAGGCCGGCCGCGAGCAGCGGCGCATCCAGCACCCATGGCGTCATGAAGATGCCGAGCGCGCTGGGAATGGTGGCCTGGATCATCATGGCGCCCGAGATGTTGGCGAGCGCCAGGCGCTCCTTGCCCTGCCGCACCCAGATCAGCGCGTTCATGATCTCCGGCAATTCGGTGGCCACCGGCGCCAGCAGCAGCGCCGCCACGTGCGGCGACGCGCCCATCGCGATGCCGAGCAGTTCGATCTGGTTCACGAAGACGTGCGACGCGCCAGCAATCACCACCAACGCCATGATGGTCTGCGTGGCGGCCCAGAACATCGTCGGATTCTGGTCGCGCGGACGCAGCTTGAGCGGCTCGAGATCCTCGCAGTCCAGGCATTCCTCGTCGTTGCTCAGTTCGCGCTTGATGTAAAGCCCGTAGGTGGCCAGGAATACGAAGCCCAGCCACGGCTTCCAGGCAAAGGCCAGGAGGCCCAGGCCCACTTTGAAGATGAAGATGCCCATGAACCAGGCCTGGTCGCGGGCCAGCCGGCGCTGGTCCGCGTTGATACAGTTTGCCTGCGTGGGCTGGCCGCGGCGCGCGCGCCACAGGGCCAGGCCCACCACGGCGTACGCCAGCGTGGCCAGCACGAGGGGACCGCCCATCGCGGCGCCGACGCCAATGTCCTTCTGCTCGGGGGTATCGCCGAAGACAACGGCCATGAAGGTGACGGCGCTTTCCGGCAGCGCGGTGCCGAAGGCCGCCAGCACGGTGCCAGTGGCGGTCGCACCCAATTGGAAGCGATGGCCGACCCATTCGACGCCGTTGACGAAGAATTCGCACGCGACGTAGATCACTGCCGCGGACAGGAAAAACAGAAACAGGGTGAGCAACATGGGAACACGGCCGGACGAGCAGATACCATTGGCGCGACGCAGCGGCTCGCCCGGCCAAGGGTGAACGCTACGCGGCCAAAGGTCTCGCCTGGCTGATCCACGCGGCGGCAAGCCGGACGTGGGTGCCGTCAGCGCCATGGGGTTCTAGCGGCTGCTCCGCAGCACTGAACCACCAAGTCTGTTGACGCTGACTCCTTTAGGGGAAAAGGATGGCTACTCCCCAATGACAGAGCGGCGATTGTAGCAGCGGTTCGCGTGCCGTCCAGTCATCACCGCGCCGCCCTCGCGGATTCGCCGCCGGGGTGTTGCATTCGCGGGATGGCGGGTAAAGTAGGTCCCATCTTTCGCCCTTGCCGGGGTACCCGCCCCGACCCGCCCGCCATGAGCCTGCCTCCCGACGACATCGCCCCTTTCGCCGCGCGGCGCCAGCGCCTGATGGAGCGCATGCGCGCAGACGGGGGCGGCATCGCCATCCTGGCGACGGCGCAGGAAGCCATCCGCAACCGCGACGCGGAATACCCCTACCGGCACGACAGCGACTTCTTCTACCTGACCGGCTTCACCGAACCGGACGCGTGGCTGGTGCTGGTCGCCGGCGCCACGGACCGGGCCGTGCTGTTCTGCCGGCCGCGCCATGTCGAGCACGAACTCTGGGAAGGCAAGCGCTTCGGCCCCGAGGCCGCCGCAGCCTACTTCGGCTTTGACGACGCCCACCCCATCGACGCGCTGGACGAGCTGGTGCCCGCGCTGATGCTGGACCATCCCACGCTGTATGCGCCGCTGGCCGGCGACAAGCGCACGGACGGCCGCCTGCGCCGCTGGCTGGCCGCGGCGCAGGAAAAGAGCCGCGGCGGCCACACGCCGCCGACACGGCAGCAGGACGTGCGTCCGCTGCTTGCCGGCATGCGGCTGATCAAGGACGCTTCGGAAATCGCGACGATGCGGCGCGCGGCCAAGATATCGGCGGGCGCGCACGCGCGGGCCATGCGCGTCGTGCGGCCCGGCATGCGCGAATACGAGATCGAGGCCGAGCTGCTGTATGAGTTCCGCCGCCATGGCGCCCAGTCGGTGGCGTACAACACCATCGTCGCGGCCGGGGCCAACGCCTGTGTCCTGCACTATCCGGCCGGCGAGGCGGTGTTGCGCGATGGCGACTTGGTGCTGGTCGATGCCGGCTGCGAGATCGACAGCTACGCCAGCGACATCACGCGCACCTTTCCGGCGAACGGCCGCTACAGCGGCCCGCAGCGCGCGCTTTACGACCTGACCGTGGCGGCGCAGGACGCGGCCGCTCAGGCCACCGCGCCGGGCCGCGGCTTCAACGATGCGCACGAGGCCGCCCTGCGCGTCCTGGCGCAGGGCATGCTGGACCTGAAACTCTTGAAGGGGTCGCTGGACGGCGTGCTGGAATCGGGCGACTACAGCCGCTTCTACATGCACCGGACCGGCCACTGGCTGGGGCTGGACGTTCACGATGTGGGCGACTACCGAGAGCCGGGCACGGCAGCCGGCGCGGAGCGGCCATGGCGCAAGCTGGAAACCGGGATGATGCTGACCATCGAACCGGGCATCTACGTACGCCCGGCAGACGACGTGCCCGAGGCCTACTGGAATATCGGCATCCGCACGGAGGACGACGCGCTGGTCACGGACGTAGGCTGCGAACTGATCACCCGCGGCGTGCCGGTGCAGGCCACCGAGATCGAAGCGCTGATGCGCGAATAGCGCGACGGGGCAAGGCTTACAGCACGTAGCCGTCGAGCCAGCCCATCGCCACCCACACGTAGACCACGACCATGGCGATGGCGAACATGGTGACGATGGCGCCGACAAGGCACGCCAGAATCGCAACCAGCACCGGCCCCCAGCCTGTCGAGGACACCTTGCCCAGCCCCGGGTTGCAGAGCCGGTCAAACTTTTCGTCCGGCATCAGCGAGTAGACCGCGCTTTCGATGAAGCCGTCGATCATCGGAATGAAGAGCAGGAAGAACGCGGGGTTGTCGTACCAGACCGGGTAGAAGCGGAACGCGCAGAACAGGCACACGGCCGCGTATACGGTCACCAGCCAGGCGTGGCGCCGCCCCAGATACCACCAGTGCGCGCCGAAGGCGCCGAACAGGCAGGCCAGCAGCCCCACCGCGACCTTGCTGCGCGGGCGGCGGGCGGAAACGGCGGAGAGCGAAGAGGAAGCCTGGGCCTGCGTCATGTCAATCAACCGGTTAGTGAGCCGTGGCGCCGGGCTGCGGCGGCTGCCGCGATTGTAGTGGACGGGTAAAATCCGGGCATGACTTCCTCCGCCTACGACATTGCGATTCTTGGCGCCGGCCCCGTGGGTCGCGTATTGGCTCTGATGCTGGCGCGCGTGGCACCCGATCCGGCGCGCATCGCCCTGCTCGCGGGCAGTGCCCCAACGCCTGTCACGGCAGCCGCGGCCGTTCCTGCCGCAGATCCCCGCGTGCTGGCCATGAACCACGGGAGCCGGGTGCTGCTGGAGTCGCTGCATGCCTGGCCCGAGCGTTCGGCCGACATCCGCAACATCCACGTGTCGCAGCGCGGCCGGCTGGGCCGCACGCTGATCCAGCACACCGATTTCAACGTGCCCCAACTGGGCAGCGTCGTGGCCTATTCCGGGCTGTATGCCAAGCTGGACGAATGCGTGGCGGCATCCGGCGTCACCGTGCTGACGGGCCCGCCGGCGCAGATCGGCCTGCAGGACGCCGATGGCGTGCGCATCCAGCAGGGCGAAACGGAAATCCTTTGCGGCGTCGCCGTGCAGTCCGACGGCGCCGGCGCCACCGATGTGCGGCGCGACTACGATCAGCACGCCGTGCTGACCACTGCGCACGCCACGTTGCCCCGGCGCGGCTGGGCCTGGGAACGATTCACCTCCGAAGGCCCGCTGGCGCTGCTGCCGCACCCGCAGACGCCGGACGCCTATTCGGTGGTCTGGTGCAGCGCGCCGGACAGGGCGGCCGAATTGGCGGCGCTGGACAACACCGCGTTTTCCCACGCGCTGACGCAGGCCTTCGGCGAACGCCTGGGCCGCCTGTCCAGCCATGCTCCCCGTCACGTATTCCCGCTGGCGCTGTCCGCCCGCCGCGCGCAGGTGCACGGCCGCGTGGCGGCCATCGGCAACGCCGCCCAGACCTTGCACCCGGTGGCGGGACAGGGTCTGAACCTGGGCCTGCGCGACGCGGCGCGGCTGGCGCAGACCCTGGCGGGCTGGCTGGCGAGTCGCGCTGCCAACCCCGGCGCCAACCCCGGCGCCAACCCCGGTGCCAATCCCGGTCCGGCGCTTGCCGAATTTGCCAGTGCCCGCCATCTGGACCGTTTCATCACCGCCGGACTCACCGATTTCATGCCGCGCATCTTTGCCACCGGCCTCGCGCCCGTCGAACACGCCTGCGGCACGGCGTTATTGGGGATGGACCTTGCCTCCCCGCTGCGTGCCCCGCTCGCGCAGCACCTGCTGCAGGGATTCCGCGCCTGACCTCTTCCCGATCCGGCCCCGCATAGGGGTTGGATCGCCGTCTTTTATTCCCTGTTTGTTACCAGGCCCTCGCGCCCCAAAAAAGGGGGTTCGATCGAGCCGGTTAAAATGTGAGCATGCGCATAGGCCAGTGGACCCTTCCCAACAACGTTCTTGTCGCGCCCATGGCGGGCGTGACGGACCGTCCTTTCCGCCAGCTTTGCAAGAAGCTGGGGGCGGGTTACGCGGTATCCGAGATGGCCGCCAGCAACCCGAAGCTGTGGGACAGCGTCAAGACCTCGCGCCGCCTGAACCACGACGGCGAGATCGCCCCCATTTCCGTGCAGATCGCCGGAGCGGATCCCGCCATGATGGCCGAGGCCGCGGCCTTCAACGCCAACAAGGGCGCCCGGATCATCGACATCAACATGGGATGTCCGGTCAAGAAGGTGTGCAACGTGGCGTCGGGCTCGGCGCTGCTGCGCCACGAAGACCTGATTGTCCGCATCCTGGACGCCGTGGTGGCCGCCTGCGCACCGCTGGGCGTGCCCGTCACCCTGAAGACCCGCACCGGCTGGGACCGCAACAGCCGCAATGCGCTGCGCGTGGCCAAGCTGGCGGAAAACGCCGGCATCGCCGCCCTCACCTTGCATGGCCGGACCCGCGCGGACCTCTATACGGGCGAGGCGGAATATGACACCATCCGCGCCGTCAAGGCCGAAATCGGCATCCCCGTGATCGCGAACGGAGATATCGACTCGCCCGCCAAAGCCCGGCACGTCCTGGATTACACTGGCGCCGATGCGGTCATGATTGGCCGGGCGGCCCAGGGCCGTCCGTGGATCTTCCGCGAAATCGACCACTACCTGCGCACGGGCGAAACACTGGCCCCTCCCTCTCATGGGGAAATGCGCGAGCTGCTGCTCGAACATCTCGACGACCACTACCGTTTCTATGGCGAGCACACCGGCGTACGCACCGCGCGCAAGCACATAGGCTGGTATGTGGACGGCCTGCCGGGCGCGGATTCGTTCTGCGCCCGCATGAACCAGATCGACAACACCCGCGACCAATGGCGGGCGGTGGCGGACTGGTTCGATACCCTCTCACGCGACGTCGCCCCCACCCCGGCGCCGGCCGCAGAAGCCCTAATGGCGGCATGACCGCCTAAACACCAACATAAAAATATCTGTACTCAAATGAGCAAGAAAGATGTCCTGGAAGAATGCGTGCGCGCCAGCCTGGAGCGCTATTTCGAAGACTTGGGCGAGTCCGAGCCCCACGATATGTGGGACATGGTCATGCGCTGCGTGGAGCGCCCGGTGCTTGAAGTAGCGTTGGAGCGGTCGGGCGGCAACCAGTCCCGGGCTTCCGAAATGCTGGGCATCACCCGCAACACCCTGCGCAAGAAGTTGCTGGCGCACAATATCCAGGTTTAGCTTTCCCTCGCGCGGGCGGCGCCTGCGTCGCGCCGCCGCCCCCTCCAGATTTCCCATCCGACCAGAACGAGAAAGGCGCCCCCGCCCCACTCCGTCCCATCATGAAAATCGAAACCGCCCTGCTTTCGGTGTCCGACAAGACCGGCATCGTTGAATTTGCCCGCGCCCTGGCCGCGCGTGGCGTGCGCCTGCTGTCCACCGGCGGCACCGCCAAGCTGCTTGCCGAATCCGGCCTGACCGTCACCGAAGTGGCCGCCCACACCGGCTCGCCCGAGATTCTGGACGGCCGCGTGAAGACGCTGCACCCGAAGATCCACGGCGGCCTGCTGGCCCGCCGCGACAGCGCCGAGCACATGGACACGATCAAGGCGGCAGGCATCGATCGCATCGACATGCTGGTGGTCAACCTGTACCCCTTCCGTGAAACGGTGGCCAAGCCCGATTGCACGTTTGCCGACGCCGTCGAAAACATCGACATCGGCGGTCCGGCCATGCTGCGCGCCGCCGCCAAGAACCACGGCACCGAAGCCGGCGGCGTGACCGTGGTGATCGACCCGGTCGATTATTCCCGCGTCCTGTCCGAAATGGACAAGGGCGGCTCGACCTCCTACGGTCTGCGCCTGGCGCTGGCCGCCAAGGTCTACGCTCACACGGCCGCCTACGATGGCGCCATCGCCGCCTACCTGACCAGCGTGACCGAAGCCGAACCCGCGCAGGAAGCCGTGCCCGCCCGCAACGAATGGCCCGGCACGCTGACGCTGCAGGTCAAGCAGGAACAGGCCCTGCGCTACGGCGAAAACCCCCATCAAAGCGCCGCCTTCTACGTGGACGCGCAGCGTCCGGCCGGCCTCTTGGGCAACTACCGCCAGCTTCAGGGCAAGGAACTGTCCTACAACAACATCGCCGACGCCGACGCCGCGTGGGAATGCGCGCGCAGCTTCGAGGCGCCCGCCTGCGTCATCGTCAAGCACGCAAACCCCTGCGGCGTGGCCGTGGCGGCCGATACGCTGGGCGCGTACCAGCAGGCCTTCAAGACCGACCCGACGTCGGCCTTTGGCGGCATCATCGCCTTCAACCGTCCGGTGGACGCCGCGACCGCCGAGGCCGTCAGCGCGCAGTTCCTGGAAGTGCTGCTGGCGCCCGCCTACGACGGCGCCGCGCTGGCCATCCTGGCCGCCAAGAAGAACGTGCGCGTGCTGGAAGTGCCGATGGGCACGGGCCAGAACGCCTTCGACATCAAGCGCGTGGGCGGTGGCTGGCTGGTGCAGACCCCGGACGCCTATAACGTGCCGCGCGACGCCCTGAAGGTCGTCACCAAGCGTCAGCCCACCGAACAGGAAATGAACGATCTGTCGTTCGCCTGGAAGGTCGCCAAGTACGTCAAGTCCAACGCCATCGTGTTCGTGGGCGGCGGCATGACGCTCGGTGTCGGCGCCGGCCAGATGAGCCGCATCGACTCGGCCCGCATCGCCTCCATCAAGGCGGAAAACGCCGGCCTGACCCTGAAGGGCTCGGCCGTGGCGTCCGACGCGTTCTTCCCGTTCCGCGACGGCCTGGACGTGGTGGTGGCTGCGGGCGCGACGTGCGTGATCCAGCCGGGCGGCAGCGTGCGCGATGACGAAGTCATCGCCGCGGCCGACGAGCACGGCATCGCCATGGTGCTGACCGGCACGCGTCACTTCCGCCACTGATGCGCGTCCTCGGCATCGATCCCGGCCTGCGCCGCACCGGCTTCGGCGTGATCGATGCCGATGGCTCTCGGCTGCGTTACGTGGCCAGCGGGACCATCGTGGTCCCGCCGGCGCTGACGCTGTCCGAACGCCTGAAGGTCATCCTGGACAATCTGCGCCAGGTGGCCCGCGACACGCAACCCGACGTGGCCGCGCTGGAAATCGTCTTTCTCAATACCAATCCCGCTTCCACCCTGCTGCTCGGGCAGGCGCGCGGCGCGGCGCTGTGCGCGCTGGCCGACAGTTCGCTGGCCGTGCACGAATACACCGCCCTGCAGATCAAGAAAGCCGTGGTCGGCACCGGCCGCGCGGCGAAAGAGCAGGTGCAGATGATGGTGCAGCACCTCTTGGCGCTGGACGGTGTGCCCGCCCCCGACTCGGCCGACGCGCTGGCCTGCGCCATCTGCCACGCGCACGTGGGTCCGCTGCAGGACAAGCTGGAACGCCTGGGCAGCGCGCTGCGCATGGGCGGCAAGACCCGCATCCGCAACGGCCGCCTGATCGGCTGAGCGCCCCGCGCGTATAGAATCCCCGCATTCGCCGCGCATTGCGCGGCCCCACCCTTGCCAGGCCTCTCACCATGATCGGAAGAATTACCGGAACCCTGATCGAAAAACTGCCCCCCACGATCTGCGTGGATGTGGGCGGACTGGGGTATGACATCGACGTGCCCATGAGCACGCTGTATTCGCTGCCCGACACGGGCGCGCGCGTCACGCTCTACACGCACCTGACCGTGCGCGAGGACGCGCACATCCTGTATGGCTTTGCCTCGGCCGGCGAACGCAGCGCGTTCCGCGAGCTCATCAAGGTCAGCGGGATCGGGGCACGCACCGCGCTGTCCGTCCTGTCGGGCCTGTCGGTGGCGGACCTGGCGCAGGCCATCACGCTGCAGGAGTCGGGCCGCCTGACCCGCGTGCCGGGCATCGGCAAGAAGACGGCGGAACGCCTGCTGCTGGAAATGCGCGGCAAGCTGGGCGCGGACATCGGCGCGTCGTCGCACGTCACGCACGATAACCAGTCGGACATCCTGAATGCGCTGCTGGCGCTGGGCTACTCCGAGAAGGAATCGCTGTCGGCGCTGAAGACGCTGCCCGAAGGCGTGGGCGTGTCCGACGGCATCAAGCAGGCGCTGAAGGCGCTGGTGCGCTAAGGGCGCGAATCCGCCTTGCCCTGGTGCAGGTAGCGCGGCGCCACGGCCTCCAGGCCCGTGGGCACCACGTGCAGCTCGGGCGCGATCGGCCCGCCGCAGACGTTGTCGCGGCGCAGGGAATCCAGGTTGTCGCGTGACATCAGGGGCGTGCCCGGCATGCATTCGAACAGCCGGGCCTGCATGCGCCCCACCCCCATCGGAATGCTGATGACCGGGCGCGGATGGCCGCTCCAGGCGGCGCACAGCCGCGCGATCTCGCCCAGCGTGTAGACCTGCGGCCCGCCCAGTTCGTAGGTCTTGCCGCAGGTGTGCGTATCGGCCAGCGCGTTGACCATGGCGGTCACCACATCGCCGACATAAATGGGCTGCATGCGCGCATTGGCGCCTGCCAGCGGCAGCACCGGCAGCCAGCGCGCCAGTGACGCGAACATATTGGTGAAGTTGTCGTCCGGGCCAAACAGGACCGACGGACGGAAGATGGTCCAGCCGATATCGCCGCGGTCTTGGTAGGCCGCCTTGATGGCGGCCTCGCCGTCGCCCTTGGAACGCTGATACATGCTGTCGCCGCTGGAGTCGGCGCCCAGCGCACTGACGTGCAGCAGGCGGCGCACGCCGTGACGCACGCAGGACTGCGCAACGCGCTGCGGCAGATGCACGTGGGCCCGCGCGAAGTCCGACCCATACGGCCGGCCCAGATTGCCATGCAGAATGCCCACCAGGTTCACGACGGCATCGCAGCCCCGGACCATGCCGTCGAGCGCGGCGTCGTCATGGATGTCCGTCTGAAGCAGCGTGACGGTGGGAAGTAATTGCAGGTCGCGTCCGCGTGCAATAAGCCGCGTGGGTACGATGATCTGATGCGGGTCCGCGCAAAGCCGTGCTACCAAGTGGCGGCCGATGAAGCCCGTGCCGCCAATGACAAGGATACGCATGGCGTAGCCTCCGGTTCGTCAGGATCGAGGTTCGATTCTGCCTCGCCAGATCGGCAGGCGCAAGCACACGCGGAGCGCCCGCCGCGCGCGCCGCTTGATGCGCGTCAGCCCGCCAGCAGCCGGGCGTAGGCCGGAAGATCGACGTTGCCGCCGCTGATGATGACGCCTACCCGGGCCCCACGCACCGGCACCACATTCTGCATGACGGCAGCCGCGGCCAGGCAACCCGTGGGTTCGACGACCATCTTCATGCGCTCGGCAAAGAATTTCATGGTCGTGACGAGCTGCTCATCCGTCACCGTGACGATGTCGCGCACGTACTTCTGAATGAGGGGGAACGTGATATTGCCCAGGTGGGTGGTGGCGGCGCCGTCGGCCAGCGTCTTGGGCGCGGGGATTCGGACAATTTCACCCTTGCGCAAGGACTGCTGTCCGTCGTTGCCGGCTTCGGGCTCCACGCCGTACACCAGGCAGCGCGGGCTGAGCGCGAAGGCGGACAGGGCCGAGCCCGACAGCAAACCGCCGCCGCCCAGGCACACGAACAGGTAATCGAGCTCGCCGACTTCCTCGAACAGCTCCTTGGCGGCGGTGCCCTGCCCCGTGATCACGTCCTCGTGGTCGTACGGCGGGATCAGCGTGGCGCCGGTTTCGGCCTGGATGCGGCGGGCGATGGTCTCGCGGTCTTCGGTGTAGCGGTCATAGGTGACGATCTTGCCGCCGTAGCCTTCCGTGGCCGCGCGCTTGGCGGCGGGCGCGTCCAGCGGCATGATGATCGTGGCTTGAACGCCTTGCAGCTTCGAGGCCAGCGCGATGGCCTGTGCGTGATTGCCCGACGAGAACGTCACGACGCCGGCGGCACGCTGCTCGGGCGTGAGGCGCGCGATCGCGTTGTAGCCGCCCCGGAACTTGAACGCGCCCATGCGCTGGAAGTTCTCGCACTTGAAGAACAGCGACGCGCCGGCGATGGCATCGGCGGTGGTCGAGGTCAGGACAGGCGTGCGGTGTGCGTTGCCGGCCAGGCGCTCGCTGGCGCGCACGACGTCATCATAGGAGGGCAATTCGGGCTGCATGGAATAAGGTCCTTAGATCGCGAGGGGAAACGAAACCCTCGGATCATAAACCCGCGGCGCGGTTTGCGCGCCGCCCGTTGGCATGACGGCGCGCGGGGCAGCCTACTTGCCGAAGAGGTCGCCGCTGCCGCCGGTGGCGCCCGCGGGCGGGGTCAGGCCCAGATGACGCCAGGTCGTCAGCGTGGCGGTGCGGCCGCGCGGCGTGCGTTGCAGGTAGCCGTGCTGGATGAGGTACGGCTCGATGACGTCTTCGATCGTGTCGCGCTCTTCGCCGATGGCCGCGGCCAGACTGTCCACGCCGACCGGGCCGCCATCGAACTTGTGGACGATGGCTTCGAGCAGTTTCCTGTCCATCAGATCCAGGCCTTGCGGATCGACCTCAAGCATGGCGAGCGCGCGGCCCGCGACGTCGCCATCGATCGTGCCGTTCGCCTTCACCTCGGCGTAGTCGCGCACCCGGCGCAGCAGGCGGTTGGCGATACGCGGCGTGCCGCGGGCGCGGCGCGCCACCTCGGCCGCGCCATCCGGCGTGATGACGGCATTGAGCAACCCCGAGCTGCGCGTCACGATGCGGCCGAGGTCGGCGGCGTTGTAGAACTCGAGCCGCGAGACGATGCCGAAGCGGTCGCGCAGCGGATTGGTCAGCATGCCGGCGCGCGTCGTGGCGCCCACCAGCGTGAAGGGCTGCAGGTCCAGCTTGACGCTGCGCGCGGCCGGGCCTTCGCCGATCAGGATGTCGATCTGGAAGTCTTCCAGCGCCGGATAGAGGATTTCCTCGACCACGGGCGAGAGGCGGTGGATCTCGTCGATGAAGAGGACGTCGTTCTTTTCGAGGTTGGTCAGGAGCGCGGCCAGGTCGCCGGGGCGCTCAAGGACCGGGCCGGAGGTCTGGCGCAACTGCACGCCCATTTCGTGGGCAATGATGTGCGCCAGCGTGGTCTTGCCCAGGCCCGGCGGGCCGAAGAGCAGGACGTGGTCCAGCGCCTCGCCGCGTTTGCGGGCGGCGGCAATGAAGATCTCGAGCTGTTCGCGGGCGCGCTGCTGCCCGACGTACTCTTCCAGCGCCTTGGGCCGCAGCGCGCGTTCGATCGACTCCTCGTTCGGTGACACCGGCTGCGGCGCCACGATGCGAGGGGCGTCGGGACGGGAGGAAAGCGAATCGGACTGGATGGCCATGGTGCGGGGTACGGGCAAAGGACGAAGCAGGATGAATCGTACCGTAGCGCGGGCCGCCCCGGGGTTGCTTCCCCGGGACCACGCCCGTCAGGCGGCCTGGGACAGCGGCAGCAGGACCCGCACGCACAGGCCGCCGGATTCTGCCTCGCGCAGTTCGAGCGAGCCGCCGTGCGCCCGGGCAATGGCTTCGGCCAACGCCAGGCCCAGGCCCACGCTGCCGGTGCGCGTGCGCGCGTCGTCCAGCCGGCTGAATGGCCGCAAGGCTTCCAGGCGGCGTTCGGGCACGATGCCCGGGCCGTGGTCGGCCACGTCCAGCACCGCATGCCCTTCCTTTCGGCGCAGCGCAATGTCCACCGGCGGCGCGCCGTGGTTCAGCGCGTTGCCGATCAGGTTGTCCAGCAGGCGGCCCAGCGCCACGGCGTCGGCCTGCACCACCAGGCCGCTGGCATCCGAGGCAGTGTCCAGGCCGATGGCGGTGCCGGCGCCCTGCCAGGCGCCCACGCGCTCGGTCAGCCATTCGGACAGCACGATGGGCGCGTAGCGGTAGGCCGCCGGATCCGTGCCGCGCACGAAACCGATGAACTGATCCACCATGTGCTGCATGTCGCGCAGGTCCGTGCGCAGGCCTTCCTTCAGCGTGGAATCGTCGGCCATTTCGACGCGCAGCCACATGCGTGACAGCGGCCCCTTCAGGTCATGCGGCAGGCCGGAAAGCAGCGTGCGCCGCACCGAATCGGACTCGGACAACGCGTCCAGCATGGCGTTGAAGCGTTCGCCCAGCACGCGCGTTTCGTGCGGCCCGGAGGGCTCCACGCGTTGGGGCTGGCCCGCGGCCAACTGGTCCGCGGCGTCGGCAAGGCGCGTGATGGGGCGCGTGATGTGCCACGAAAAACCCACGGCAAGAAGCAGCAGCAGGCCCAGGCCACCCAGCCAGGCGGCGATGAAAGGCGTGGCGACGGGCGGATCCAGGCGTTCCAGAGGAATGACCAGCCACTCGCGCAGCCGCGGCGCGTCTTCGGTGGCCGGGTTGGGCGCCAGCGAAATGAAGATCTCGGGCGTGGGTCCGCGCGACAGCGCCACGCGCGTGCCGTCGTTCAGGCGTTCGTTGAGCTGCTGCACCAGCACCCGCAGGTCGCGGCGGATGTCGTCGGGCTCGGGCTTGTAGCGACGGTTGGACTCCTCGCGGTCGCGGGCGCCGTCACCGGTGCGCTGCGCGTCGCCACGTCCGTCCGCGCGAGCGGCGTCCGTGTCGCGCTCGTCGTCACGGACCTCGGGCGGCGGGGGCGGCGGCGGCCCGTGGAACTGGGAATCCTGGGTGGACGGCGGCGGCGGCGGGCGCGGCGCGGCGCGCGGCGGCGGCGGACGGCGGCCGTTGAAGCGTTGCAGCTTGGCTTCGGCCGGCAGCACACGCGACCACAACCGCCACTGGTTCTGGGACGCGGTCCGCACGAAATCGGCGCGATCTTCGGCCGGCACCTGGGACACGGCGGCGCGCAGCGTTCGGATGGTGGTGACGATGTAGCCGATCGCCGTGTCTTCCATGAACTTGTGCCGGAAGTACGATACCGTCACCAACGTGGCGGCCTGCGTCAGCAGGACGGATCCCAGGATCAGCAGGATCAGCCGTGCCCGCAGCGAGCGGGGCACCAGAATGCCGGGGGAAAAACGCATCAGGGCGAGAACCGGTAACCGATGCCCCAGACGGTCTGGATCCAGCGCGGCTGCTTGGGATCGTCTTCGATGACGCGGCGCAGGCGCAGGATCGCGATGTCGATCGCGCGGTCGTTGCGATCGCCGGCGTCGTCGTCGCGGGCCAGCGCCAGCAGACGTTCGCGCGACAGCGGCTTGCCGGCGTTGCGCACCAGGGCTTCAAGCAGGTTGATCTCGCCGCCGGTCAGCTTGACGACGGTGCCGTCGCGGGAAAGCTGGCGCGTGGACGGGTCGAACACGAACGGACCGAACGAGACCGGCGCGTCCTTCGTGAGCGCGGATGGGCCGCGCTTGCGGCGCAGCACGGCCTCGATGCGGGCCAGCAGTTCGCGGGGGTCGAAGGGCTTGCCGACGTAGTCGTCGGCGCCGGCCTCCAGGCCGATGATGCGGTCCACGGCTTCGTCGCGCGCGGTCAGCAGGATGACGGGAATGTCTTCGCCCTGCTCGCGCAGGCGGCGGCAGGCGTCCGCGCCATCGCCGCCCGGCAGCATGCGGTCGAGCACCAGCAGATCGGGCGCGTAACGGGTGATGCGTGAGGAAAGATCGGTCGCGTCCGGCGCCAGCAACGTGTCGTAGCCGTGCCGGTTCAGGTAGTCGGCCAGCAACTGGCGCAGCGCCGGATCGTCGTCGACGACCAGCAGCTTGGTGTGGGAATTGTCCATGGGCGTCATAGTGCGGCGCGTGGCCGTTGCCTGCAAGGGGCGAGAAATCATCTGAAATATACCCGTTGCACGATGTACGACTGATGTGTCGGGCTTTTTGCAACGGGCGTACCCGCGCCCCCGAAGTGGCCCTAGAATGGCGCTTCGCCTGCCGCCCTTCGTGGACTTTCCTAAAGATCGTTTACAGATGAACGGCAGGGTGCTCCCTACACTGTTCCCATGGCCGCCACAGCTAACCCCTGGCGCAGAGGGCTGTTGCACGCGGCGCTGACGGCGGGCCTGGCCTGGCCGCTGGCGCCCGCTTTCGGTGACGAGCCCGACGTGTCCCCCTTTACTTTGACGCCGCCCCCGGCGGGCGACGTCACGCGCGTGGCGCGCGGCATTGGCATCCTGTCGCCGGTGCAATCGCTGCCGGTGCGCCCTGCCCCGTCGCTGGAAGAGCGCGCCGTGCCGCTGGACCCGACGCCGTGCGACCTGCATGCGACCGAGCCCGGCATGGACACCACGGTGCGCGAGGGCGGTCAGGATCCGGCCGACGGATTCATCCCGGGAACGGGTCTGGGGTTGACCGGCAACACGCCGGTGGCACCGCTGTCTTGCGATCCCCTGGCGACGCCCGCTTCCGCGGAGGACATTCCGCCCGATTATTCCTTTGCGCTGGAAACCGGCGACCTGCCGCGCGTGCCGGTCATCGTGATTTCCGGCGTCTCGCGCCCCTCGCGCCCGTGGTTCTCGTCGGTCAGCGGCCAGGACGGCCTGCGCTACGGCGGCAGCCGCAACTGGGTCTACAACAACACCACCGGCCCGTCCCTCACGGTGGGCAATGTCAACCCCAATGCGCCGGCGTGGGGCAGCGGCGCGCCGGTGGGCGGGCTGCAGATCGCCAATTGGGGCGGCACCGGCGCCACGCTGCCCGAGGGCAGCTTCGGCTACTCGTCATCGCTGGGCAAGCTGAACCTGATGGACCCATCCGCCAAGTCCGGCGCGGTCGACTACGGCGCGTCCGTGGGGAGCGGCAGCGTGCGCTACGGGCTGACGCCGGTGGTAACGGTCGAAGGCCAGATGCAGAGCGCCCCGTCCCTGACCACCCGCGGCGTGGGCACCACGTACAACGCCGGGGAATTCGGCACCTTCCGGGCCGGCGCCACCCAAAGCACGTTCGATGCGGCCAGCGGCTACCGCTACCGCTTCGGCTACAGCATCGACGTGGCCGACACCGTGACGCTGGGCTACACCAACGAGCAGATCGGCGCGGGCTACGGCGACCTGTCCACCTATTCCGACGGCGTTGCCTCCACTGCCCAGACGCGCAACACCGTGTCGGCCGGCGTCCCGCTGTCCGGTTGGGGCACGCTGAGCGGCACGTATTCCGGCCTGCGCGAGGGCTCGGTGCTGGCCGAGCAGCGCGTGGGCCTGTCCCACAGCATGTTCGTCGCCCCGAAGGTCAAGCTGGCCGTCGGCGCCGACCGCGACATCGTGACGGGCGACTACGGCTGGCGCGCCAACCTGAGCATGCCTGTCGACACCTTCATGCGCGGCACCTGGCTCAGTTGGTAAGTGCCGATGGCGTGGCCAAAATCTCCCTCCAGAACGGGCGGGCCGGAATTGGGGCTTAAAATCCCTGCCATGATGCTTCCGGCCTATCCCCATGTCTGACGCGCGCGCCCTCGGCGTGTTGCAGCGCGTTTTCGGTTACGAATCCTTCCGCGGCGACCAGCAAGCCATTGTCGAACAGGTGATCGGCGGCGGCGACGCGCTCGTCCTCATGCCCACGGGCGGCGGCAAGTCGCTCTGTTACCAGATTCCCTCGCTGGTGCGTGAAGGCACCGGCATCGTCGTATCGCCCCTGATCGCGCTGATGCAGGACCAGGTCGACGCGCTGACCGAACTGGGCGTGCGCGCGGCGTTCCTGAATTCCACGCAGGAATGGCGGGTGGCCCGCGAGGTTGAACAGGCCTTTCTGAATGGCGAGCTCGACCTGCTCTACGTCGCCCCCGAACGCCTGCTGACCGACCGCTGCCTGCAATTGCTGGACCGCGGCCGCATCGCGCTGTTCGCCATCGACGAAGCGCACTGCGTGTCCCAATGGGGTCACGACTTCCGGCCCGAATACCTCGGCCTGTCCATGCTGCACGAGCGCTGGCCCGACGTGCCGCGCATCGCGCTCACGGCCACCGCCACCGCCGTCACCCGCACCGAAATAGCGCAGCGTTTGTCGCTGGACGAAGCGCGCCATTTCGTTTCGAGCTTCGACCGTCCCAACATCCGCTACCGCATCGTCGAAAAGAACGAGGTGCGCAAGCAGTTGCTGGACATGATCCGCACCGAACACGAAGGCGAATCCGGCGTGGTGTATTGCCTGTCGCGCGCCCGGGTCGAAGAAACGGCCGAATTCCTTTGCAATCAGGGCATCGATGCGATGCCGTACCACGCGGGCCTCAGCGCCCAGATTCGGGCGGCCAACCAGTCGCGCTTTCTGCGCGAGGACGGCGTGGTCATGGTTGCCACCATTGCGTTCGGCATGGGTATCGACAAGCCCGACGTGCGCTTCGTGGCGCACATCGACCTGCCCAAGTCGGTCGAGGGCTACTACCAGGAAACCGGCCGCGCCGGCCGCGATGGCCTGCCCGCCACGGCGTGGCTGGCCTATGGCCTGCAGGACGTGGTGCAGCAGCGCCGCATGATCGACGAATCGCCCGGCGACGAATCCTATCGCCGGCGCCTGGGCCAGCAGCTCGACGCCATGCTGGGCCTGTGCGAAACCGTGGAATGCCGGCGCGTGCGGCTGCTGGCTTACTTTGGGCAGCAGATCACCGCCTGCGGCAATTGCGACGTCTGTCTGGATCCGCCGCAGGCGTGGGACGGCACGGTGGCGGCGCAGAAGGTGCTGTCAGCCGTATACCGGCTCTGGAAGGAACGCGGCCAGCGCTACGGCGCCGGCCACATCATCGACATCCTGCGCGGCAAGGTCACCGACCGCACCAAGCAGCACGGCCACGAGTCGCTCAGCGTGTTCGGCGTGGGCGCCGACCTCTCCGACACCGCGTGGCGCGGCGTGCTGCGCCAGCTATTGGCGCAGGGCCTCTTGACCGTCGACAACGAAGGCTTCGGCACGCTGGCCCTGACCGAAGGCAGCCGCGCGGTGCTCAAGGGCGAGCATCAGCTCATGCTGCGGCGCGAATCCGAAAAGAAGCCGCGTTCCGGCAAGACGGGCAGCGGACGGCCCAAGGCGGCGGCGATCGACCTGCCGGCCGAATTGCAGCCGGTATTCGAGGCACTGCGCGCCTGGCGCGGCGAAGTCGCCAAGAGCCACGGCGTGCCCGCCTACGTGATCTTCCACGACGCCACGCTGCGTGAGATCGCGCTGGCTCAGCCCGAGTCCATGGACGAACTGAGCCACATCAACGGCGTGGGGGCCCGCAAGCTGGAGGCCTACGGCGAAGAAATCCTGCAGCGGGTGGCGCGTCCCGTGATTTAGTACGACGGCGGCGGCAGCAGCGGCACGGGGCGGCGCTCCTTGCCGAAGACCGACCGGTACGCCAGGATGTTGAACACCAGCACCACCGGAATCCCCACAACGGCGCCGGCCATCACGAGCCGCATCGAGCCCAGCGCGCCCGCGCCATCCCACAGCGTCATGTCGTCCAGGATCAGGTACGGAAACAGGCTGTACGCCAGTCCGCTCAGCATCAACAGGAACAGCGCCACCGTCAGCACAAAGGGCAGCCAGCTGAAGCGGTCGGCGCGGCCCGGCAGGCGCGCAAGCAGCATTTCCGCGGCGACGAAGCCGGCCAGCATCAGCACCCACACCGACGCCGCCAGGCTCAGGTGCGCGATATTGCTCCACTTGTAGAAGATGCCGGCGTTGGCCAGGCCCAGCGTGACCGCGATCGACACCATGCCCACGGCCGTCCAGCGGATCGCGTGGCGCGCCCAGTTGGCGGCGCGGCGCTGCAGGTCGCCGTCAACGCGCATGACCAGCCACGACGCACCCAGCAATACATACGCGGCCACCGCGCACAGGCCCACGAACATCGCAAACCAGCCATAGCCCGCGTCAGACTGGTAGCCCGTGGCGATGCGGCCAAGCAGCATGCCCTGGCCGAACGCGGTGATGATCGAACCGGCCCAGAACGCGAAGATCCAGCGAGGCTTCATGTCGTTGCGGGCGCGGATGCGGAATTCGAAGGCGACGCTGCGCAGCACCACACCCAGCACCATGAACGTCAGTGGCCCGTAGAGCTTGCCCAGCACGGCGCCCCAGGCGAACGGGAATGCCGCCGCAAATAGCCCCATGCCCAGCAGCAGCCAGAATTCGTTGGCGTCGCGCCACGGGCTGAGCAGGCTCATCATGCGGCCACGCTCGTGCTCCGGCGCGATCTGCAACAGGATCCCCACGCCGAGGTCGAAGCCGTCCAGGACCATGCCCGCGGCAATCACGACAAACAGCAGCGCCATGAAGGCGAGCGGCATCCAGAACGAGGGGTCGTCGGGACTCAGGCCTTGTGAGGCCGCCAGCATGGCGATCATGGCGCACCTCCGCTCAGCTTGCGCACGGGCACGACGCCGTAGCGCGCCGCATGGAACAGCATGCCGGCGAACGCGGCCAGCAGCAGCGCGTACAGCAGTCCGTAGCCGGCCAGCCCGTACAGCACGGTGGTCGAAGGCACGGAACCCAGGACCTCGGACTGCGTGATGGTGCCGTTCACGACGAAGGGTTGCAGTCCGATGATGGAGACCCACCAGCCGGCCACGACG
This sequence comes from Achromobacter spanius, assembly GCF_002966795.1. Lineage (GTDB taxonomy): Bacteria > Pseudomonadota > Gammaproteobacteria > Burkholderiales > Burkholderiaceae_B > Achromobacter > Achromobacter spanius_D. Next base: position 1,088,750 of record NZ_CP023270.1, on the reverse strand, counting down.
GCGATGCCGCCGGAAAACATCATGCCGCACAGGACCCGCTGCCACCACGGCGGCAAGGCCGACGGGTCCATGCCGCGCCGGAAGGTCCACAGGAAGGTCACGCACGCCACGGCCAGCATCAGCAGGCCCAGGCCGACGGCCACGCGCAGCGACCAGAAGGTCAGCGCCACCGGCGGCAGCATGCCCGAATACTTGTCCAGGCCCTGGTAGGTGCCGTCCGGATTGCGATGCAGCCACATGCCGCCTGCGTTGTTGATCGTGAGGTCGCCCTCGTTGACGTGCGCGCGCGCGTCGGGCCAGCCGAACAGCACCAGTTGCGGCACCGGGCCGCTTTGCCAGAAGCCCGCCGCGGCGGCGGCCTTGGCCGGTTGCAGTTGCGCCATCATCTGACCCGCGCCGGTCGCGACGGGCACCTGCAGGAATGCGGCCACCAGGGCCACCACCAGCGCTGTCTTGAACACGCTGCGCTCGCCCTCGCCCAGCGGCCGCCGCAACGCTTGCAGCGCGGTCACGCCCAGCATCAGGAACGAGGCGGCCAGCGCCGCACCGACCATCACCACGGCCATGCGCCAGCCGACCGAGGGATTGAGCACGACCTTGTGCCAGTCATAGACCTGGTAGCGGCCGTCGACCAGCAGCGCGCCATCCGGCGTCTGCATCCACGATTGCAGGGCCAGCACCCAGAACACGGCGACAAGCTGCCCGGCCGCCACCATCAGAACCGCCAGCGTGTGCGCGCCATCGGACACGCGGCGCTGGCCGAACAGCATGACGCCCAGGAAACAGGATTTGAGGATGAAGACGGACAGGATGCCGTAGCCCAAGAGCGGACCGGCCACGTTGCCGATCTTGTCCATGAGTCCGGCCCACAAGCTGCCGATCTGGATGAGCACGGGCACGCTGGCGGCCAGCGTCAGCACGAAGGACAGCGCAAAAATGCGGACCCAGAAGCGGTAGGCGGCCGTCCAGCCGCCATGGCTGGACCAGCGGGCCCGGATCTTGAAAAACAGCAGCACCCAGGCCAGCGCGAGGGAAACGGCGAGAAAAAGCGCCAGGAAGCTAAGGCTGGCCACGAACTGCGCCCGGGCCAGGGATAGGGTCGAGATATCCATAATGGCCCGTAGTGTAGAGCCAGTTACATGACTATGGGGGCCGATTGAAACCGGTTGCAGGCGTGGCAAAAAGGGGCGCGCTGCGGAACGTGGCAAAATTGACGCTTTGTCGCTGCTTTTTCCTATTCTTTCAAGAATGACCACCGCCCCGACGCCGACCCCCGCCGCATCAAACTTCCTGCTCAACATCGTCCAAGACGACCTCGAAGCCAACCGCTTCCAGGGCAAGCGCTGGGCGGGCAAGCCTGGCCCGGCGGCCTTGCAGCAGCAGGGGGACGCGGACCCGGCGCGCATCCGCACGCGCTTTCCGCCGGAGCCCAACGGCTACCTGCACATCGGCCATGCCAAGAGCATTTGCGTGAACTTCGGTCTGGCGCGCGATTTCGGCGGCGTCTGTCATCTGCGTTTTGACGACACCAACCCCGAGAAGGAAGACCAGGAATACGTCGACGCCATCATCGAGGCCGTCCACTGGCTGGGCTTTGACTGGAAGGCCGACGGCCGCGAGAACCTGTACTTCGCCAGCGACTACTTCGGCTATATGTATGAGTTCGCCGAAGCCCTGGTCGAAGCGGGCCACGCCTACGTCGACGAACAAAGCGCGGAAGAAATCCGCGCCAACCGCGGCACGCTGACCGAACCCGGCACGGATTCGCCCTGGCGCAACCGCCCGGCGGCCGAGTCCATCGCGCTGCTGCGCGAAATGCGCGACGGCAAGCATCCGGACGGCAGCCTGGTGCTGCGCGCCAAGATCAACATGGCGTCGCCCAACATCAACCTGCGCGACCCGGTCATGTACCGCGTGCGCCACGCCACGCACCATCGCACCGGCGACCAGTGGTGCATCTACCCGATGTACAGCTGGGCCCACCCGGTGGAAGACGCGCTGGAAGGCATCACGCACAGCGTCTGCACGCTGGAATTCGAAGATCAGCGCCCGTTCTACGACTGGATCCTGACGCGCTTGGCCGAACTGGGCAAGCTGGCCCAGCCGCTGCCGCACCAGTACGAATTCGCCCGCCTGAACCTGAGCTACGTCGTCACCAGCAAGCGCAAGCTGCTGCAACTGGTCAAGGAAGGCCACGTGGACGGCTGGGACGATCCGCGCATGCCCACGATCTTCGGCCTGCGCCGCCGCGGCTACACGCCCGCGTCGATCCGCCTGTTCTGCGACCGCACCGCCGTGTCCAAGTCCGATTCGCGCATCGACTACAGCCTGCTCGAGCAGGCCGTGCGCGACGACCTGGACCCCATCGCCGCACGCTCGGTCGCCGTGCTGGACCCGATCAAGCTGGTCATCACCAACTACCCGGAAGGCCAGACCGAGACCTGCACCGCGCCGCGCAACCCGCACGACCCGGAAGCCGGCGTGCGCGAGTTCCCGCTGTCGCGCGAGCTGTGGATCGAACGCGACGATTTCCGCGAGGAAGCGCCCAAGAAGTATTTCCGCCTGTTCCCGGGCAACACCGTGCGCCTGAAGTACGGCTATGTCGTGCGCTGCACCGGTTTCACCAAGAACGAGGCCGGCGAGGTCGTCGAAGTGCAGGCCGAATACCTGCCGGACACCAAGAGCGGCACGCCGGGCGCGGACAGCGTCAAGGTCAAGGGCAACATCACCTGGGTCAGCGCGGCGCACGCGGTGCCCGCCCAGATCCACCTGTACGACCGCCTGTTCGCCGATCCGCGTCCTGACGGCGGCGACAAGGACTTTCTGGCCTGCCTGAACCCCAATTCCAAGCAGACCGTCACGGCCTGGCTGGAACCGGGCACCGTGGCCACGCCGGGCGCCACCTGGCAATTCGAGCGCCTGGGCTATTTCACGGCCGACCTGAAGGACTCGACGGCGGACGCACCGGTGCTGAACCGCATCGTGACCCTGCGCGATTCGTGGGCCCAGGGCTGACGCGCCCGCGTGCGCAATACCCGGAAAAGGCGCCTTGTGGCGCCTTTTTCTTTCGCCGTGCGCCCGGCGCAGGCCCCCTCGGGCGGGTTATCATCCCCGACATCCCGCAGCCGGTTGCGCGCGCCGTTTTTCGCCGCCCGGACCGCCAGCCACAATCAAGATGAACACTGAATCCCTAGCCCTGGACTTCAAGAGCGCCACCCTGTATGCCATTCGGGTGGTTTTGCACAGCGCCGATCCCGAACGCCTGAACGCAGCGCTGACCAAGCGCATGGCGGACGCCGGCAGCTTCTTTGAAAACGAGCCCGTCGTCATCGACGCCAGCCGGGTCGAGGAACCGATCGATTGGCCGGCGCTGGTGGCGTCGCTGCGCGGCCACAACCTGCCCCCGATCGGCGTGGTGGCCGAAGGCGCCAATCTGCAGGCCGCGCGCGATGCCGGCCTGACCCCGGTTGAACTGTCCACGCCCGCCGCGCGGCCCGCCCCCGTGGTGGACACCGCGCCGCCGAACGATGTCGCGACGCCAGTCCCGTCGGTGCCGGCCGCCGCGGTCGAGATCGCGCCCGCGCCCACCGACACGTCGGCGGCCGGCGCGCAGACGACTGCCGCGGATGCCGCATCGCAAGACAAGGCTGCGGCCGCTGACGTTGCCGGGGCAAACGGCGAAACGCAAACCGACCCGCAGGCCGAAAAGCCCGCGGCCGATGCCGATCCCCTGCCCGCCCGCGCTGCCAGCAGCACCACGTCCGCACCCAGTCCGACGGCCGCGGCCCCGCACTCGTCGTCGGCGCTGGTCGTCACGCGGCCGCTGCGCTCGGGCCAGCGTGTTTACGCACGGCATACGGATCTGGTGGTGATCGGCATGGTCAGCCAAGGCGCCGAAGTCATCGCCGACGGCAACGTGCACGTGTACGGTCCGCTGCGCGGCAAGGCCATGGCCGGCGCGCGCGGCGACACGTCGGCGCGCATCTTCACGACGCATCTGGATGCGGAATTGCTGGCCGTGGCGGGCGTCTACCGCGTGGTCGAAGACAAGCTCGATGGCACGCTGCAAAACCAGCCCGCGCTGGTCCGCCTGGATGGCGACACGCTGCGCATCGAAGCGCTGAAGGCCTGATGCCGCGCCCGGGGCGCGGCATCCTGCGAGACGGCGGCGCGGCCGCGGCCCGCTCAAATCTCAACACATCCTGTAAGAAGCCTTACACGGGCTTTTTGCTTTACGATAACGCGATTTATTCGAACATAAGGGTTTGATCGTCATGACACGCATTGTTGTGGTGACTTCCGGCAAAGGCGGCGTGGGCAAAACCACGACGAGCGCCAGTTTTTCCGCGGGCCTCGCGATGCGGGGCCACAAGACCGCTGTCATCGACTTCGACGTCGGCCTGCGCAACCTCGACCTCATCATGGGTTGCGAGCGTCGCGTGGTGTATGACTTCGTCAATGTGATCCAAGGCGAGGCGACCCTCAAGCAAGCGCTCATCAAGGACAAGCAGCTCGAAAACCTTTTCATCCTGCCCGCCTCGCAAACGCGCGACAAGGATGCGCTGACGCAGGAAGGCGTGGAAAAGGTCATCAACGACCTGAAGGAAATGGGTTTCGACTACATCGTCTGCGATTCCCCCGCTGGCATCGAAACCGGCGCGCTGATGGCCGCCTACTTTGCCGACGACGCGCTGGTGGTCACCAACCCCGAGGTCTCGTCGGTGCGCGACTCGGACCGCATCCTGGGCATCCTGGCCGCCAAGTCCAAGCGCGCGGTCGATGGCGACGAGCCGGTCAAGGAATACCTGCTGCTGACCCGCTACAACCCGAAGCGCGTGTCCGACGGCGAGATGCTGTCGCTGACGGACATCGAAGACATTCTGCGCATCAAGCTCATCGGCGTGATTCCCGAATCCGAAGCCGTGCTGCAGGCGTCGAACCAGGGCCTGCCGGCCATTCACCTGAAAGACACCGACGTCTCGGAAGCCTACAAGGACGTCGTCAGCCGTTACCTTGGCGAAGACAAGGCCCTGCGCTTTACCGATTACGAGAAGCCGGGTTTCCTGAAACGCCTGTTCGGAGGCAAGTAAGCGATGTCCTTCCTGTCGTTTCTGCTCGGTCAAAAGAAGACCTCCGCGTCCGTCGCCAAAGAACGGTTGCAGATCATCCTTGCCCACGAGCGTGGCCGCGGGGATTCGCCCGATTACCTGCCGCAGCTTCAGCAGGAACTGATCGCGGTCATCTCCAAGTACGTGAAGATCAATCCCGAAGACATCAAGGTGCACCTGGAACGCCAGGACACGCTGGAAGTGTTGGAAGTGAAGATCGAAATGCCGCAGAACGAGACCTGATGTCTCCGCTGTGCGCCGGCCTTGCCGGCGCGCGTTGCACATAAAAAAACGCCCGGCATTGCCGGGCGTTGCTTTTGGGACGATGCGCGCTTAGCGCTTGCCGACCTGATCGCCGATCACACCGCCGATCGCCGCGCCGCCGACCGTGCCGAGCACGCCGCCGTTCGTGATCACCGCACCCGCGACGCCGCCCAGTGCGGCGCCCCCCACGGTGCTCTTCTGGCGATGACTCATGCCATCCCACGATGAACAACCCGCCATGGTGGCAGCCAACGCCACAGCGGCACAGATCTTGGAAAGCGATGCGATTTTCATGATGTAGCTCCTGTTCTTTTACCCGGGGCCGCACCGGAGAATCAAAACGCGAGCGCGCGGACCTTTAGGGGTTTAGAGCTTTCAGGATCGCAAATAATCCGGGGACACGGTGTTAGGTTTGCCCAGGAATTGTGTCAAAGGGAGAGCGAACTTTTGCGCTCCCCTGGGAACGATGTTGCAGGGGCCGGCTGCTATTTGACCAGACGTAACACGTCGCGGAATCGCGGGTGCTCGCACGTCTCCATCCACTCGAAAATCGCCATTTCGGTCGTGACGATCTCGGCGCCATGGGCGCGCGCGCGGCGCAGCGCGGCATGATGGTCCGACGGCTTGCGCGAACCCGCGGCATCCGCGACGAGCACCGTCTTGTAGCCCAGATCCACCAGACCGATCACGGTTTGCAGCACGCAGATATGCGCTTCGCAGCCGGCCACCAGCACCGTCTTGCGCGAGGCGGGCAGCCAGCCGTCGAAACCCGGTTCGCGGGCTGACGAAAAGTGCATCTTCTGGAACGTGGCCTGCACGAGTTCGCGCAACGGGTCCACGGTGACGCCCAGCATCTTGCTGTGGTGCTCGGTGGCCACGACGGGCACATCCAGCAACCGCGCCGCCTGCGCCAGCTTGTGCGCGGCATTGAGCACGGCGTCGCCCTCGTGGATGACGGGCATCAGGCGGCCCTGCATATCGACGATCAGCAGGGTGGAATCGGAGGCGGACAGCAGCATGGTGAGGGACTCCCGGGGGCAAGCGGTCAGCATAACGCTGCGGGGCGATGATGTCGCGCGGGCTGGTGTCTGACACCTCAGAGGATCCAAACGTAGGACTGATTCTGGTGTCTGACACCCCTGCAAATGTAGGACTGATTCGGGTGTCTGACACCAAAAAAAGAATCCCGGCGCGTGGCCGGGATTCTTGGCATTCGGCTGGTGACTGGCACCAGAGAATGGGTATTACTTCAACGCCTTGTAGCGCAGGCGCTTGGGCTTGGCGCCCTCTTCGCCCAGGCGGCGCTTCTTGTCGGCTTCGTATTCCTGGTAGTTGCCGTCAAAGAACACGACCTGCGAATCGCCTTCGAAGGCCATGATGTGCGTGGCGATACGGTCCAGGAACCAGCGATCGTGGCTGATGACCATGATGCTGCCGGGGAACTCGAGCAGCCCGTCTTCCAGCGCGCGCAGCGTTTCGACGTCGAGGTCGTTGGACGGTTCGTCAAGCAGCAGGACGTTGCCGCCGGCGATCAGCGTCTTGGCCATGTGAAGGCGCCCGCGTTCGCCGCCGGAAAGCTGGCCCACGACCTTGTTCTGGTCGCCGCCCTTGAAGTTGAAGCGGCCCAGATAGGCGCGCGACGACATCTCGAACTTGCCGACGGTCAGGATGTCGGCGCCATCGGACACGGCGTCGAACACCGTCTTCTTGTCTTCCAGCGCGTCGCGCGACTGGTCGACGAAGGCGAGCTTCACGGTCTGGCCGATCTTCACTTCGCCCGAATCCGGCTGCTCGCGGCCGGCGATCATGCGGAACAGCGTGGACTTACCGGCGCCGTTCGCGCCGATGATGCCGACGATGGCGCCCGGCGGCACCTTGAAGCTGAGGTTGTCGATCAGCAGGCGGTCGCCGTAGGCCTTGCTGACGTTGTTGAATTCGATGACCTCGTTGCCCAGGCGCTCGCCCACCGGAATGAAGATTTCCTGGGTTTCGTTGCGCTTCTGGTATTCGTACGAGGACAGTTCCTCGAAACGCGCCATACGCGCCTTGGCCTTGGCCTGGCGTCCCTTCGGGTTCTGGCGCACCCACTCCAGTTCCTTCTTGATGGTCTTCTGGCGCGCCGATTCAGAGGACTCTTCCTGCTTGAGGCGGTCTTCCTTCTGTTCCAGCCACGAGCTGTAGTTGCCCTTCCAGGGAATGCCGTAGCCGCGGTCCAGTTCCAGGATCCATTCGGCCGCGTTGTCCAGGAAGTAGCGATCGTGGGTCACGCCGACGACGGTGCCGGGGAACTTGTGCAGGAACTGCTCCAGCCACTCCACGCTTTCGGCGTCCAGGTGGTTGGTGGGCTCGTCGAGCAGCAGCATGTCGGGCTTGGACAGCAGCAGGCGGCACAGGGCCACGCGGCGCTTTTCACCACCGGACAGGTTGCCGACGGTGGCATCCCAGGGCGGCAGGCGCAGCGCGTCGGCGGCGATTTCCATCTGGTGTTCGATGTCGTCCGCGCCGCTGGAGGCGGCGGCGGCGATGATGGCTTCGAGATCGGCCTGTTCAGCGGCCAGCGCGTCGAAGTCAGCGTCGGGTTCCGCGTACGCGGCGTAGACCTCGTCCAGGCGCTTCTTGGCCGTGACGACGGCGCCCAGGCCTTCCTCGACTGCCTGGCGAACCGTGTGCTCGGGGTTGAGCTGCGGTTCCTGCGGCAGGTAGCCGATGTTCAGGCCCGGCATGGGAATGGCTTCGCCTTCGATCTCGCGGTCGACGCCCGCCATGATCTTCAGCAGCGTCGACTTGCCCGAGCCGTTCAGGCCCAGCACGCCGATCTTGGCGCCAGGAAAAAACGAAAGGGAGATGTCGCGCAGGATCTGCCGCTTGGGCGGCACGATCTTGCCGACGCGGTTCATGGTGTAGACGTATTGGGCCATGGGCTCGTAGGTGAGATATAGCTGAGAAACCGTTGATTGTAGGCCGGAACCCTGACCGGCGTGCGGAAGCGGTGATCCGGCCCCATCTCGCCTTGATTTGGGCCTCGGCCCGCCGTCAATGGGTCTTCGCGGGGCGGCCCGGCAGACCCGGCGTGCGCATCTGGGCCAGCATCACCCCGGCCAGCGCCAGCGCTCCGCCGGCAATGTGAAACAGATGGGGCTTTTCATCGAGGAACAGCGCGGCGATGGCCACGGTGAACACCGGCATGACGTTCAAAAAGATGCTGGCGCGGTTGGGGCCCAGGTGGCGCACGCCCTGCATCCACAGATACGGCGCGAACAAGGATGGAAACACGGCGGCGTAGAGCACCAGCGGCACGTTGGCGGCATTGAGCGGCGACGGCGCGGCCAGCAGGAAGGCGGGAAGCTGGAACAGGATGCCGAACGCGACCTGCACGTACAGCGACTGCCATGGCCCCACGGGCAGCGCCCAGCGCCGCAGCAACACGCCATACAGCGCATAGGCCAGCGCGCCCAGCCCCATCAGCACGTCGCCGTGGTTGGCGCCCACGGACAGCAGCCGGGCCGGATCGCCCTCGCCGATCAGCAGCGCCAGGCCGGCCAGCGACACCAGGCTGCCCAGCACCGCCATGGCCGAGGGACGCTCGCGCATGATTACCGCCATGACGGCGATGGTCATGAGCGGGATCATCGCGGTGATGAAGCCCATATTGGTGGCGGTGGTGGACGCGGCCGCCACGTACGCCAAGCCCTGGTACAGCGCCATGCCCAGCCCGCCCAGCACGGCGAACTTCGGCAGATGCGCCAGCACCTGGCGGCGTTGCGCCCACACGCCCGGCAACGCAAACGGGGTCAGCACGATGCCCGCCAGCGCCCAGCGGTAAAAGCCGATGGCGGCCGGCGCGATGACGCCAGCGGCCATCTTGGTCACGATCATGTTGACCGACCAGATCAGGGCCGCCAGAAGCGGGAACAGGAGAAAGCGGAGGGGAAGCTGCGGGGCGTCGGAGCGCATCATTGAAACGGCAAGGCAGGAATACAAAAGCAGGCCAGTGTAGGCTCCGTCCGGCTCGCTGTATACGTCACTTATATGTTGGCGCCCCAGCTAGCCATCCGGATACCGCCCGCGTTTCTTCGTAATCCAAGCGCCCGATGCACCGCAACGCCGTTCGCGCGACAATAGCGCCTGACGTATCTGCCGTGCCGTCGCGGCTTCATCGCGCCCAGGAACCTTCATGTCCGCCTCTGCCACTCCGCCCGCTTCCTTGACCCATTTCAGCCCTCCCGAACTGGACATGCTGGCCAAGACCGCGGATGCACTCAGCGCCTATCTGGGCAAACCCGTGCTGGCGGAAGTGGTGCTGGGCGACGAAGGCACCGAATGGGTGACCTACGGCGTCCCAATGGACGAGAAGGCCGAGACGGACGAGGAACAGACGCACGTGCAGATGGGCGGGCCGGGCGCGCGCCTGCTCGGCAACCGCGGCGGCCTGCCGCAGTCCGATGACGACACCTACGACTGTCTGTACCTGTGGGCGATCCAGATTTCGCTGAACGACGGCGAGCGCTTCATCAAGCTGGACCACGATGGCGAAGAATCCGCCTGGTCCGACAACCTGGAAGACGTGCTGCCCTTTGCGCTGACCGAGGAACCGCAACCGGATCCCGATGCGCAAGAGGAAGAAGAGGAAGACGACGCGGACGACGAAGACGACGACACGCCGTACGACGACGTCCACAACCACAACCACCGCCACTGAGCGGCGCGCCGCGGCCCGGGCAGGCGCCCGGACCACGGCGTATGCAGGATCACACGGTGATCCGGCCTTCCTCGACGGCGTGGCAGGCCACGATCGACACCCCCGCCAGCTTCGCGACCGGCGCCTCGGCCTTGCACCGGTCGTTGGCGTGCGGGCAGCGCGGATGGAAAGTGCAGCCGGACGGCGGATTCAGAGGATTGGGCACCTCGCCCGCCACCGCGGTACGCGGCTTGCCCGCGCCGTTGATGTCCGGAATCGCCTCGAGCAGCATCCGCGTGTAGGGATGCCGTGGTCGTGCGAAGAGTTCGTCGCGCGGCGCCACTTCCACCATGCGGCCCAGGTACATCACCCCCACGCGATCCGCCACGTGGTGCACGACGGCCAGGTTGTGCGAGATGAACAGGTACGTCAGCCCCAGCTTGCGCTGCAGGTCCTTCATCAGGTTCAGCACCTGCGCCTGCACGGACACGTCCAGCGCCGAGGTGGGCTCATCGCACACCAGGAACTCCGGATTGACCGCCAGCGCGCGCGCGATCGAGATGCGCTGGCGCTGCCCGCCCGAGAACTGGTGCGGATAGCGGCTCTGGTCAGCGGGATCCAGCCCCACCTGCCGCAGCAGTTCGCCCACGCGCGCCACGCGGTCCGCGGGCGACATCTGTGTGTGCGTCAGCATCGGCTCGGCGATGATGCGGCCCACGCGCCAGCGCGGATTCAGGCTGGCATAGGGATCCTGGAAGATCATCTGCAGGCGCTTGCGCAGGGCGCGCCCGCCGGGTTCTGACATGCGCGACAGCGGCTGGCCATCGAAGTGGATGTCGCCGCGCGTCAGGCCATACAGCCCGACCAGCATGCGCGCCACCGTGGACTTGCCACAGCCGGATTCGCCCACCAGCGCCAGCGTTTCGCCGCGGGCGATGTCGAACGACACGCCGTCCACCGCGCGCAGCATCACTTTGGGCTTGCGCGCCAAAGCGCGCTCCAGCCAGGGCGGCGATACGTCGAACCAGCGGGCCGCGTCCTTTACTTGAACCAAGGGCGTGCTCATGCGGCCACCTCCAACGTATTGCCTTTGTCATGCAGCCAACAGGCTGCGCGCGACGTGCCCGCGGGCATCAGCTCGGGGCGGTCGTGCGCGCAGCGCGGCAGGCGCTGGCCGCAGCGCGGATTGAATGCACAGCCCGGCGGAATGGCGTTCAGGCGCGGCATGCTGCCGTCGATCTGCACCAGCCGTTCGATGTGGCCTTCGAGCGTGGGAATGGACCCCATCAGCCCCGACGTATAGGGATGGCGCGGCTTGTGGATCACGTCGGCCACCGGGCCGATCTCGGCCACGCGGCCGGCGTACATCACCGCCACGCGGTCGGCGGTCTCGGCGATCACGCCCATGTCGTGCGTGATCAGCATGACGGCCGTGCCGTTCTCGCGGCACAGGCGCTTGAGCAGTTCGATGATCTGCGCCTGGATCGACACGTCGAGCGCGGTCGTGGGCTCGTCGGCCACCACCAGCTTGGGCTCGGCGGCCAGGGCCAGCGCAATCACGACGCGCTGGCGCATGCCGCCGGAAAACTGGTGCGGATAGTGGTCGATGCGCTCGCGCGCGGCGGGAATGCCGGTGGACGCCAGCAGCTCGACCGCGCGGTTGCGCGCCTGCGACCACGTCATGTCCAGATGGGTGACGATGGTTTCGGCCAGTTGCCGGCCTACCGTGTACAGCGGGTTCAGGGAGGTCAGCGGGTCCTGGAACACCGCGCCGATCTCGCGGCCACGCACGCGGCGCATCTGCTCGTCGGGCAGGTTGTCGATGCGCCGGCCGGCCAGCAGGATCTCGCCGGCCGCAATGCGGCCCGGGGGTTCGAGCAGGCCGATGATGGAGGCGCCGGTCAGCGATTTGCCGGCGCCGGATTCGCCCACCACGCCCAGGACTTCGCCAGCCTGGATGGAAAAGGACACGTCGTCCAGGGCGCGTAGCGTGCCGCGGCGCGTGGGAAACTCCACGCGCAGATTGCGGACTTCGAGTAATGCGCTCATGGTTACCTCAGTTCAGTCGCGGATTGAGCGCATCGCGCAGCCAGTCACCCAGCAGGTTGACCGACAGCACAAGCAGCACCAGCGCCGCGCCCGGGAAAATGGTGATCCACCACTCTCCGGAAAACAGGAAATCGTTGCCGATCCGGATCAGCGTGCCCAGCGACGGCGCGGTCGGCGGCACCCCTACCCCCAGGAACGACAGCGTCGCCTCGGTGATGATGGCGGTGGCCAGATGCACCGTGGCCAGCACCAGCACCGGACCCAGCACGTTGGGCAGCACGTGGCGGAACATGATGACGGGCGAGGCCACGCCGATGACGCGGGCGGCCTGCACGTATTCACGGTTCTTTTCCACCAGCGTCGAACCCCGCACCGTGCGCGCGTACTGCGGCCAGCCGGCCAGCGCGATGGCGCCGATCAGCACCGGAAACGCGATGATCTCGTGCAGCTCGCGCGGCACCGCCGCGCGGGCCACGCCGTCGATCAGGAGCGCGATCAGGATGGCCGGGAACGACAGCTGCACGTCGGCGACTCGCATGATGAACGCGTCGACGCGGCCGCCGGCGTAACCGGACACCAGCCCGAGCACGATGCCGATCACCATCGACAGCAGCACCGAGGCCAGGCCGATCAGCAGCGACACGCGCGTGCCGTACAGGATGGCCGAATACAGATCGCGGCCCTGGCTGTCGGTGCCCAGCAGGTACGTGGCCTGCCCGTTGGGTTCCCAGGCAGGCGGCAGCAGCGCGTCCAGCAGTTCGACCTTGGTCAGGTCGAACGGATTGTGCGGCGCGACCCAGCCGGCCCCGAAGGAGCCGATCAACAGAGCCGCGAGCAGCAGCGTGGCGACAATGGCCACGGGCGCCCGGCGCCAGGCCCAGGCAATGTCGCTGTCCCACCAGCGTTTGAGTACGGCGCGCATCAGTGAGCCCCCCCGCGAGTCAGCCCGGAACGCAGCCGCGGGTCCACGACGAAATACAGAAGATCGACGATCAGGTTGATCACCACGAACACCAGCGCGATCAGGCACAGGTACGCGGCCATCACCGGCACGTCGGCGAATTGGACCGCCTGGATGAAGAGCAGGCCCATGCCCGGCCACTGGAACACGGTCTCGGTCACGATGGCGAAGGCGATGATGCCGCCCAGCTGCAGACCGGTGATGGTGATGACCGGCACCATCGTGTTCTTGAGCGCATGGCCAAAGTGGATGGCGCGGCGCTTCAGGCCCCGGGCGCGCGCGAACTTGATGTAGTCCGAGCGCAGGACCTCCAGCATTTCGGAGCGCACCAGCCGCAGCACCAGCGTCATCTGGAAGAGCGACAGCGTGATGGACGGCAGGATGAGGTGCTTCCAGCCCGTGGCGGTGAACAGGCCCGACGTCCACCAGCCCAGGCTGACGGTATCGCCGCGCCCGTAGCTGGGCAACCAGCCCAGTTGCACAGAGAACACCAGGATCAGCAGGATGCCGATCAGGAAGGTGGGCAGCGACACACCCAGCAGCGACCCGGCCAGCAGCATCTGCGACACCAGGCTGTTGCGCTTGAGCGCGGTGTACACGCCCAGCGGCACGCCCACGACGAGCGCCAGCAAGGCGGCCACCATGGAGAGCTCCAACGTGGCGGGCAGGCGGGATTTCAGCAGCGTTGAGACGGGTTCGCTCTGGCGCAGGGAGATGCCGAAATTGCCCTGCACGGCGTTGGCCACGAAGTGGCCGAATTGAACGATGGCGGGCTCGTTCAGGCCCAGGCGTTCACGCAGTTCGATGCGCTCGGCATCGGTGGCGTCCTGCCCCAGCATGATGGTGACGGGGTCGCCGACGTATTGGAAAAGCACAAAGGCCAGTAGCGCGACGGTGAGCATCACCGCTACGGCCTGCAACAGGCGACGCAGTATGAAAGCGAACATAGGCGGAAAAAAGCAAGACGGCGGAACCGGGTAGGTCCCGCCGTCTGGTTAGCCTGGATCAGTCAACCTTGACCCAATCGGCAACGAGGCGGTTGTCGGCACGGTGGATGACCGTGACGTTCTTGCGCATGGCCCAGGGGATGACCTGGTCGTGCAGCGGGATGTGCCCGAAGTCCTTGGCGTGCCCTTCGAGCACGGTGATGATGTCGGCGTCGCGCTTCTTCGCATCGGTCTCGGTCTTGATCCGGTCGATGATGACGTCGAGTTCCTTGTTGCTGTAGTTGCCCAGGTTGTACATGCCGTCCGCGCCTTCACCCTTGGTGCGGATCAGGTTCTGCAGCGTGTACATGGCGTCGAACGTGGGCACGCCCCAGCCGAACAGATAGGCGCTGGTGTCGAACGACTGCACCTTCGGGAAGTACGTGGAGCGCGGCATGGCGTTCATGGTGGCCTTGACGCCGACCTTGGCCCACATGCCGACGACGGCCTGACAGATGGCTTCGTCGTTGATGTAGCGGTTGTTCGGGCAGTCCAGCGTGAAGTTCAGCGTGCCGTCGTAGCCGGCTTCCTTGAGCAGGGCGCGGGCCTTTTCGGGATCGTAGGGCACGCGCTTGTGTACCGATTCAGCCCAGCCATGCACCTGCGGGGCGATCATCGTGCCGGTGGGCGCCGACAGGCCGCGCATCACGGCGCGCTTGATGGCGTCCACGTCGATGGCGCGGTACAGCGCTTCGCGCACGCGGATGTCCTGGAAGGGGTTCTTGCCCTTGATGTTGGAGTACTGCAGCTCGGGACGCTTCTGGTCCAGGCCCAGGTAGATGGTGCGGTACTCGTTGCCTTCGACGACCTTCTGCTGCTGGCGCAGACGCTCCAGATCCTGGGCGGCCGGGTCCAGCACGAAGTCGATTTCGCCCGACAGCAGCGCGGCGGTGCGGGTGGCGTTCTGCTTGATCGGCGTGAAGATGACTTCGGTCACGTTGCCGACCTTGTCAGCCTTGTTCCACCAGTCCTTGTTTTCCTCGAAGACCGTGCGCACGTCGACTTCGCGGCTCTTGAGCTTGTAGGGGCCCGTGCCGTTGGTGTTGCGCGCGCCGTAGGTTTCTTCCTTGTTGACGAAGTCCTGCGGCTTGGGGATGTTGTTCTTTTCGGACCAGGCCTTGTTCATGATGAACACGTTGGTCAGCTGGCGCAGCAGCACGGGGTTGGGCGCCGAGGTCTCGATCTCGACCGTCAGGTCGTCGATCTTGCGCGCTTCCTTGATGCCGGTGGTGTAGGCCTTGTAGTTCGACGTGGGCGCCATGGCGCGGTGAATCGAGAACACCACGTCGTCAGCCGTGAAGGCGGCGCCGTCATGGAACTTGACGTTGGGGCGCAGCTTGAAGCGATACAGGACGGGCGACACCTGTTCCCATTCGGTGGCCAGGCGCGGCGACACCTTGAAAGACTTGTCGTAGTCGACCAGGGGCTCGTAGATGTAGCTGTTGGCGGCGATCGTCATGCCTTCGTTCTGCGAGTGCGGATCGAACGTGAGGATGTCGCCCTGGGCGGCCCAGCGGAAGGTCTTGGCTTGCCCGATCGAGGGCACTGCCACGGCGGCGGCGATCGCGATAGCAATCAAAGTGCGGCGCATAAGTGTCAACTCCTGACAGTAGTCTGAATACCGGCGCGAGTGTGCCTACCCGCGAGACCCGCGTCAATTCAGGGTTTGCGCGTACCGGCGATTGTTTTCACTGTGAAATGACAATCGGGGACGCATAAGCATGTAACGAAATAATCGGACCGAACGATGTTCGAGTGCGCGCTTGCAACGGTTGAAGCTATTCGTCCGGGTCAATGGGCAGTTCCAGGGGGACGTGCTCGGTCATCAGGACATCGAGCATGTCGATCAGCAGCGCGGCCTTTTCTTCGCCGAAGGGCGCCAGCACCGCCTTCTGGTGCTGCAAGGCTTGATCGCACAGGCCGCCGATGAGGTTGGAGCCCTTGGCCGTGATGCAGACCCGCGTCTGGCGGCGGTCCGCGCGTACGCCGGTGCGGGCGACCAGCCCGTCGGCTTCCATGCGCTGCACGACCTTGCTTAGGGTGGGCTGCTTGGTGATGGCCAGCACCGCCAGGCTGCCGATGGTTTCGCCGGCGCTGCCCTGCAAGCTGGCGAGCACACGCCATTCGGTGACCGACAAGCCTGCGGCTTTGACCTGTTGATGGAATTCCGCCGAGATGCGCTGGCTGGCCTGCGCGAGCAGATAGGCCAGGTAGCCGTCGACGAACCGCGGGCCCGTTGCGGCCGCGCGCGTGCCGCGTGGCTTATCTGCCTGCATGTTGGTTTGCTCCCACGCACCCATTTCGAAGGCCCGCCCCGTTGCCGAAATGCGCATTGCACCACGACGGCGCAGCGGTGCGCCATGATGTACCGCAATGCTGTTGCGCAGCACAGGGTATACCCCAAATCGCAACCCGTTTTTGCACCATTGCAGCGCCCTCAATCCGTCAAAAACCTAGAGAACAACCAGTATATACACCCTTGTTTTTGCGTGATATTTTTTAATTTCCATGAAATTTCATCTTTTTTATTGACAGCTAAAACGTTGACTCCTAAAGTATTTTTCAGGCGATGTTTTCGTGGCAAGACGATGCTGCACGGCAGCACGGATTAAGGATCCCGACGGGGTCCGCGAAAGGGATCCAAGATGGCGGAAAGGTCTTTCAAGAAAGAAGTCCAGCAACTGCGCATCGGCGCGGGCGAGGAATTTCGCGGCGAAGGGATTCTTGCCGTCACGAAGGCGCTGCTGCAATCCGGCGTGGGTTACGTGGCCGGCTATCAGGGCTCGCCCATTTCGCATCTGATGGATGTGCTGGCCGACGCCAACGACATCCTGCAGGAACTGGGCGTGCACTTCGAGGCGAGCGCCTCGGAAGCCACCGCCGCGGCCACGTTGGCCGCCTCCGTCATGTACCCCATCCGCGGCGCCGTGACGTGGAAATCCACGGTGGGCACCAACGTCGCCTCCGACGCGCTGGCCAACCTGGCCTCGGGCGGCGTCACCGGCGGCGCCCTCGTCATCGTGGGCGAAGACTACGGCGAAGGCTCGTCGATCATGCAGGAACGCTCGCACGCGTTCGCCATGAAGTCGCAGATCTGGCTGCTGGACCCGCGTCCCAATCTGGAAAGCATGGTCAAGGCGGTGGAAGACGGCTTTGCGCTGTCGGAAGCCAGCAAGACGCCCGTGATGCTGCAGTTGCGCATCCGCGGCTGTCATGTGCATGGGCGCTTCATCGCCAAGGAAAACAAGCGTCCGGCATTCAGCCTGGCAGAGGCGCTGGAAAGCCCGGCGCGCGACACCAGCCGCATCGTGCTGCCGCCGGCCTCTTTCCTGCATGAACAGGAAAAGATCAAGGAGCGCTGGCCCGCCGCCATCCGCTACATCAAGGACAACAAGCTCAACGAGCACTTCGACGGCGAACAGGACGACATCGGCCTGATCCTGCAGGGCGGCCTGTACAACGGCGTCATCCGCGCGCTGCAGCTTCTGGGACTGGCCGACAACTTCGGCAACAGCCGCATCCCGCTGTACGTGATGAACGTGACCTACCCCGTCATCGAGGACGAGGTCATCGACTTCTGCCGCGGCAAGCGCGCCGTGCTGCTGCTGGAAGAAGGCCAGCCCGACTACATCGAGCAGAACCTGCACGCGGTGCTGCGCCGCGCCGGTGTAAGCACGCAGTTGTGCGGCAAGGACGTGCTGCCGATGGCGGGCGAATACACGACCCAGGTCATGCGCGACGGCCTGCGTGAATTTCTCAAGCGCCACCGGCCGGAATCGCTGCAAACGCATCCGGCGGTGGCGGTGGATGCGCAGGCTGAAGCGCAGCCCCAGCCCCAGCTCACCATCACCGAGGTCTCGCGGCCCAAGCCCGCCCGTCCCGCCGAGCAACCCATCACCTTCCACAAGCATGTCGAGGGCCTGGCCGCCGTGGTTCCGCCACGGCCCGCGGGCTTCTGTACGGGCTGTCCGGAGCGGCCCATCTTTTCCGCGCTGACGCTGGCGCAGGAAACACTGGGCCAGCACCACATCTCGTGCGACATCGGCTGTCACCTCTTTTCCATCCTGCCGCCCTTCAACCTGGGCGCGACGACCATGGGCTACGGCCTGGGCGCTTCCAGCGCGGCGGCCTTCAACGTGCCGGCCGCCAAGCGGCCCATCTCCATCATGGGCGACGGCGGCTTCTGGCATAACGGGCTGTCGTCGGGCATCGGCAACGCGGTGTTCAACAAGTACGACGGCGTCATCGTCATCGTCGACAACTTCTATGCGTCGGCCACCGGCGGACAGGACATCCTGTCCTCGCGCGCCGACAACCCCGACCGTTCGACCAACAACCCGATCGATCAGGCCGTGCGCGGCGTGGGCGTGAAGTGGGTGCGCACGCTGGACCGGACCTACGACGTGGCCAAGGTGCGCGCCACCATCGAAGAGGCGCTGACCACCGACATCAAGGGGCCGAAGGTCATCATCGCGCAGTCCGAATGCATGCTGAACAAGCAGCGGCGCGTGAAGCCGCTCTTCAACAAGGCGGTCAAGGAAGGCAAGCGGGTGGTGAAGGAGCGCTTTGGCGTGGACCCCGACGTCTGTACCGGCGACCACGCCTGTATCCGGCTGTCCGGCTGCCCGTCGCTGACCGTCAAGGACAGCGGCGATCCGCTCAAGGAAGACCCCGTGGCGCACGTGGAAAGCAGCTGCGTGGGCTGCGGCAACTGCGGCGAGGTCGCGCATGCGGCCGTGCTGTGCCCGTCTTTCTATCGCGCCGACATCATCCACAACCCGACCGGCGCCGACCGCTTCCTGGCGCGCATGCGCGGCGCGGTGATCGGCTTCCTGCAACGGCGCCGCGCGGCGCGTCTGGCGCACGACGCGCTTTGAGGAACCCAGCAACATGAAAGCGGCGGTGATGCAGCAAGGCAACCCCATCAAGATCGCGATCCTGGCCATGGGCGGCCAGGGCGGCGGCGTGCTGGCCGACTGGATCGTCGACATGGCCGAGCACGCGGGCTGGTGGGCGCAGACCACCTCGGTGCCCGGCGTGGCGCAGCGCACGGGCGCCACGATCTACTACCTGGAACTGCTGCCCGAGGCCGATGTGCAGCGCGCCGGCCGTCAGCCCGCGCTGGCGCTGATGCCCACGCCGGGCGACGTGGACCTGGTGGTCGCGGCCGAATTGATGGAAGGCGGCCGGGCCATCCAGCGCGGCCTCGTGACGCCCGAGCGCACGGTATTGATCACGTCGTCGCACCGCAGTTTTGCGGTCAGCGAAAAGTCCGCGCCCGGCAACGGCATCGCCGATCCCAACAAGGTGCTGGAAGCGGGCCGCGCAGCCGCCCGGCGCTTCCTGTGCTTCGATCTGCAGGACCTGGCCGACCGCGCCGGCAGCGTCATCAGCGCCAGCCTGTTCGGCGCGGTGGCCGGCAGCGGCGCCCTGCCCTTCTCGCGCGACGATTTCGAGGCCACCGTGCGCCGCGCTGGCCTGGGTGTGGATGCCAGCCTGCGCGCCTTCGCGCTGGGTTTCGACTCGGCCGCCACGGCGCCGGCCCAGCCCGCCGCCATCGACCTCACTCGGCCCGAGCCGGTGGTGCCCGAACGTGCGGCCAGCCCGCGCGCGCAGGCCTTGCTGGACGCCATCCGGCGCGATTTCCCCGCCTGTGCGCAGCCCATGCTGACCGCGGGCGTGCGCCGCCAGATCGAGTTCCAGGACCTGGCCTACGCCGAAGACTACCTGCGCCGCATGAAGGCCATTCGTGACCTGGACGCGCAGCACGGCGGCGACGCGAACCAATGGGCACTCACCTGTGCGGCGGCGCGTTACGTGGCCACCGCCATGGCCTACGACGACGTGATCCGCGTGGCGGACCTGAAGACCCGCGGCACGCGCTTTGACCGCGTGCGCACGGAAGTCGGCGCGCGGCCCGGCCAGCTCGTCGACACGACCGAATTCATGCATCCCCGGCTGGAAGAAATCTGCGGCACGTTGCCGGTTCGGCTGGGCCGCTGGCTGGAAGATTCCAAGGCCTTCGGAGGCTTCGTCGAGCGCCGGCTCGGCAAGGGCCGTCGCCTGCGCAGCGGCACGCTGGGCGGCTTCCTGATGCTGTACACGCTGGCCGGCATGCGGCGGTTCCGGCGCAGCACGCTGCGCCATCAGATCGAAAGCGAATCCCTGGAAACGTGGCTGGCGCTGGTGGCGCGGCTGGCCCCGCGCGACTACGCGCTGGCCGTCGAGACCGTCAACTGCCGCCGCCTGGTCAAGGGCTATAGCGACACCCACACGCGCGGCGGCGGCAAGTACCGGCAGCTCATCGCGGCCGCGGACCAGCTGGTTGGCCGCCCCGATGCCGCGGACGCGCTACGCGCGCTGCGCGACACCGCGCTCGCCAACGTGAAGTGCGAGCCCATGGAACGCCAGATCGCGGAAGAACTGGCCGCCTGAGGCCGCCACCAGAAAGAGACAGACATCGTGCAGACACTCAAACTGATCGTCCGGGAAGTCCGGCAGGAATCACCGCTGATCCGCTCGTTCCGGCTGGCGCGCGAGGATGGCGCCACGCTGCCCGCGTTTGGCCCCGGCGCACATCTGAAGGTGACGGTGCCGGGTCTGCGCGATCCGCGCTGTTATTCGCTGGTGCAACTGGCGCCGGAAGCGGGCCGCTTTGCCGAGCCGGCGGAATATCGCCTGGGCGTGCGGCTGGAAGACCCCAGCCAGGGCGGATCGCGCCACATGCACGCGCTGGCCGAGGGCGACGTGCTGACCGTGGAAGGCCCCAAGAACGACTTCCCGCTGCACGAATCCCCCGCGGGCGATGAACCGGTCGTGCTGATCGCAGGCGGCATCGGCATCACGCCCATCGCGTCCATGGCCGCCGCGCTCAAGTCCGCCGGCCGCGCCTTCCATCTGCACTACTGTGGCCGCAGCAAGGACCAGCTGGCCTTCCTGCCCGAGCTGCAGGCGCTGGCGGGCGGCGACCTGACGCTGCACGCCGACGACGATCCGTCCTGCCGATTCGATCTGCAGGCGCTGCTTGCCGCGTCGAACCCGCGCCAGCACCTGTACGTCTGTGGCCCGAAGGGCCTGATCGACGCCGTCATCCAGGGCGCGCACGCGCGTCACTGGCCCGACGCCCACATCCATTTCGAACTCTTCACGACGGCCGCCGCACAGGCCGGCGACCAGGCCTTCGAGGTCGAGCTGCGCCAGTCCGGCCGCGTGCTGACGATCCCCGCCGACAAGACCATCGTCGAGGTCATGGAAGACGAAGGCTGCGACCCGATGTACGACTGCAAGCGCGGCGAATGCGGCGTCTGCCAGGCCACCGTGCTGGAAGGCGAGCCCGATCACCGCGACTACTACCTGTCCGACACCGAGAAGGCCAGCGGCAAGATCATCCAGATCTGCATCTCGCGCGCCAAGTCCGCGCGCCTGGTGCTGGACCTGTAAGCCCGACGAGGAAGCCATCATGGCCAAATACCGCGACAATCCCGACGCCATCCGCGCGCTGCTCCGCGACACCGAGGTGCACAAGGACCTCTTCATCGACCAGGAACTGTTCGACCTGGAAATGGAGCGCCTGTACGCGAACACCTGGGTCTTCGTCGGCCACGACAGCCAGGTGCCCAATTCGGGCGACTACGTCACCACCACCGTCGGCAACCAGCCCGTGGTGATGGTGCGCCACAGCGACAAGACGGTGCGCGTGCTGCACAACCGCTGTCCGCACAAAGGCACCATGGTGGCGGGCGAGGCCTGCGGCAACACGGGCAAGTTCTTCCGCTGCCCTTATCACGCCTGGACCTTCAAGACTGACGGCAGCCTGCTGTCGATCCCGCTGAAAAAGGGCTACGAAAACACCGGCCTGGAGAACTGCGAAGCCAGCCAGGGCATGGCCGCCGTCAAAGACGTGCGCAACCATCGCGGCTTTGTGTTCTGCCGCCTGAATCCCGAGGGCCAGTCGTTCGAGGAATTCTTCGGCGACTCGCTTTCCACGCTGGACAACATGGTGGACCGGTCGCCCGAAGGTCGCCTGGAAGTCGCGGGCGGCGTGCTGCGCTACATGCACCGCTGCAACTGGAAGATGCTGGTCGACAACCAGACCGACACCTGCCATCCGATGGTCGCGCACGAATCGTCGGCGGGCACGGCCGTCAAGGTCTGGGAACAGGCGCCCGAGGGCACGCCCAAGCCGATGGCCGTTGAGCTGTTCGCGCCGTTCATTTCGCCGTACGAGTTCTTCGAGAACATGGGCATCCGGGTCTGGGAAAACGGACACGGACACACGGGCGTGTCGGACTCGATTCACGCCTCGTACTCCGGCATTCCCGGGTACTGGGAGTCGATGGTGGAGGCCTACGGCGAGGACCGCGCCAAGCAGATCCTGGGCGACGTGCGCCACAACACCGTCTACTTCCCCAACATCATGGTCAAGGGCCCGATCCAGACGCTGCGGATCTTCAAGCCGATTGCCGCCGACCGCACGCTGGTGGAGTCCTGGACCTTCCGCCTGGTGGGCGCGCCGGACCTATTGCTGGAACGCACCCTCATGTACAACCGGCTCATCAATGCGCCGACGTCCGTGGTGGGCCACGACGACCTCGAAATGTACGAACGCGCGCAGGACGGCCTGCATTCGCGTGCGCGGGACTGGGTGAACGTGGGGCGGCTCTACGCGCCTGGCGAGCAGGACCAGAAGAACGTCGTCACCAATGGCACCAACGAATGGCAGATGCGCAACCAATACCGCGCATGGGGCCGCTACATGACCGGACCGGAGTCGGTATGAGCGCAAGCGACCGCGAATTGATCGATTTTGTCTACGCCGAGGCGCGCTTGCTGGACGAGTTGCGCTTCGAGGATTGGCTGGACCTGTACACCGAGGACGGCCACTACTGGATGCCGCTGGCTCATGGCCAGACCGACGCGAAGCTGCATGCCTCGCTGATGTACGAAGACAAGCTGCTGCTGCGCGTGCGCGTGGAACGGCTGGCGGGTCAGCGCACGTTTTCGCAGCAGCCCAAGAGCCGCTGCCATCATTTGCTGCAGGCCCCCACCGTCGAGCACGGCCATCCCGAGGCCGCGCCCGCCGAGGGACGCCACGTGGTGCGCACCGCCTTCCATTACGTCGAGACGCGGCAGGACGCGCAGACGCTTTTTGCGGGCTGGGCCACGCATCATCTGGTGGAACAGGACGGCGCGCTGCGCATCCGCTTGAAGCGCGTGGACCTCGTCAACTGCGACGCGGCCTTCGGCAATATCCAACTGTTCATGTAGGAGCGGACCGTGACCGCCACCGTCCACCAGGCCTTTGCCGACACCGCCGCCCGCCACGGCGGCCAGCCGTTCCTGTGCATCCTGCCCGAGACCGCGCAGGCGTATGACATCGTGGCGGGCGAGCTGACCTACGCTGCGGCCGCCGATGCCATCGAGACCTTGCGCACCGCGTATGCCGCCGCCGGCTACGGCCATGGCCACCGCGCGGGCCTGCTGCTGGAGAACCGGCCCGCCTTCTTCCTGCACTGGTTCGCGCTGAACGCGCTGGGCGTGTCGGTCGTGCCGATCAACCCGGACCTGCGCGCCGCCGAACTGGAATACCTGGCCGGCCACTCCGAGATCGCGCTGGCGGTCGCCCTGCCCGGCCGCCACGCGGACCTGCTGGCCGCCGCGCAACGCGCGGGCCGCGAGCTGCGCGTGATGGGACCGGACGATGCGCCGCCCGCCGCGCCGTTCCCGGCGCCGTTGCAAGGCACGGCGCTGTCGGAACTGACCGAGTGCGCGCTGCTCTACACGTCAGGCACGACCGGCAGGCCGAAAGGCTGCATCCTGCCCAACCGCTATTTCCTGCATGCGGGCGGCTGGTATGCGCGCATTGGCGGGCTTGCTGTGCTGCGGCCGGGCCAGGAGCGCATGCTGACGCCGCTGCCGCTGGTCCACATGAATGCCATGGCGTATTCCGCCATGGCAATGGTGCTGACGGGCGGCTGCCTGATTCCGCTGGACCGCTTCCACCCCCGCTCGTGGTGGGACAGCGTGCGCGAATCGCGCGCCACCGTGCTGCACTATCTGGGCGTCATGCCCGCCATCCTGATGAAGGCCGAGCCCACCCCGCAGGATCTGCAGCCGGCCATCCGCTTCGGCTTCGGCGCGGGCGTGGACCGCAAGCTGCATGCGCCGTTCGAGGCGCGCTTCGGCTTTCCGCTGCTGGAAGCCTGGGCCATGACCGAGACCGGCGCGGGCGCCGTCATCATCGCCAACCAGGAACCGCGCCACGTCGGCACCAGCAGCTTCGGCAGCGAGGAAGCCGACGTCGAGGTGCGCATTGTGACCGACGCGGGCGAACCGGCCGCCATCGGCGAACCGGGCGAGCTGCTGGTGCGCCACGCCGGGGAAGATCCGCGCTATGGCTTCTTTGCCGGTTACCTGAAGGACGAGGCCGCTACCAACGAAGCCTGGGAAGGCGGCTGGTTCCACACCGGCGACATCGTGCGACGCGAAGCCGACGGCGCGCTGCGTTTCGTGGACCGCAAGAAGAACGTGATCCGGCGCAGCGGCGAGAACATCTCGGCCGTGGAAGTGGAAAGCGTGCTGATGCAGCATCCGCTGGTCAAGGCCGTGGCGGTGGCCGCCGTGCCGGACCCGGTGCGTGGCGACGAGGTCCTGGCCTGCGTGGTGCCCGAGGCCGCGCCCGCCGACGCGGACGCGATGGCCGAGGCCGCGCGCAGCATCGTGCAATGGTCGCTGTCGCAGCTGGCGTATTACAAGGCGCCCGGCTATGTCGCCTTCGTGGACAGCCTGCCGCTGACCACCACCAACAAGATCCAGCGCGGCGAGATGAAGGCGCTGGCGCCCGGCCTGCCCGGCACGGCGCGCTGCGTGGACACCTGCCATCTGAAGAAGCGTCCGGCCGAAGGGGCCCACCGATGAGCCGCCTGGGCTATGACGGCGTCGTGGCGGCCCTGCCCGTCACGATTCCGTACGAACGCTATTCCACGCACGCCGCGCACTGGTGGCTGGGCCGCGCGCTGGGCGCGCTGATCCGGCAATCGGGCCTGGCCAAGACCGACGTCGACGGCCTGTGCGTGTCGAGCTTCACGCTGGCGCCCGACACCGCGGTCGGGCTGGTGCAGCACCTGGGCATGACGCCGCGCTGGCTCGATCACATCCCGATGGGCGGCGCCAGCGGCGTGGCCGCGCTGCGCCGTGCCGCGCGGGCCGTGCAGGCGGGCGACGCCAACGTCGTGGCCTGCCTGGCCGGCGACACGAATCACGTGGACTCGTTCCGCAACACGGTCAGCCAGTTCTCGCGCTTTGCGCAGGACGCCGTCTACCCGTACGGCGCGGGCGGCCCGAACGCCAGCTTTGCGCTGCTGACCACCAACTACATGCGCGAGACGGGCGCCACCCGCGAGGACTTCGGCAAGCTCTGCGTGGCCCAGCGCGACAACGCCCTGCGCTATCCGCACGCGCTGATGAAAAAGCCGCTGACGCTGGCGCAGTATCTGGACGCGCGCGTCATCACCGAGCCGATCCACCTGTTCGATTGCGTCATGCCGTGCGCGGGCGCCGACGCGTTTCTGGTCATGACCGAAGAACTCGCCCGCGCGCTGAAGCTGCCGTATGCGCGCATCCTGTCCACCATCGAGCGCCACAACGCGTGGATCGATGACCCGATCCAGACGCGGGGCGGCTGGACCATGGACGTGGACGAGTTGTACGGGCAGGCCAACGCCGCGCCGGCCGACATGGATTTCCTGCAGGCCTACGACGACTATCCCGTCATCAACCTGATGCAGATGGAAGACCTGGGCTTCTGCGAAAAGGGCGCCGCGCCGCAATTCGTGCGGGACAACACCTTTACCGTCGAAGGCAGCTTTCCGTTCAACACCAATGGCGGCCAGCTGTCGGTCGGCCAGGCGGGCGCGGCCGGCGGCTATCTGGGCATGGTCGAGGCCTTGCGCCAGTTGACCGGCACGGCCGGCGGCACGCAGGTCGTCGACGCGCGGCTGGGCATGGTGAGCGGCTTCGGCATGATCAATTACGACCGCGGGCTGTGCACGGCCGCGGCCATCCTGGCAAGGAGCGACGCATGACCGAGCCGCTGGCCAAGCCGCCTCGCAAGAATCCGGTTGCGCGCACGCGCCAGCCCACGCTGCCGCCGGGCTCGCGCAGCCGCAGCGCGCTGGGGCTGACCGCTGCCGCCGCCGAAGGACGCTTCGATCTGCAGACCTGCGCCGAATGCGGCACGGTGCAGTACCCGCCGCGCGAAGTCTGCGGCCATTGCCTGTCCGAACACCTGCCGTGGCGGCCCGCCGATCCGAACGGCGTGCTGCTGGTCAGCACCACGCTGCATCACAGCAACGACCTGTATTTCCGCGAACGCCTGCCCTGGCGCGTGGGCACGGTGCGGATGGACGCCGGTCCGTCCGTCGTGGCGCACGTGCACCAGGACTGCGCCGACGGCGGCCGCGTGCGCCTGGCCCTGAAGCTCGACCGCAGCGGCCAGGCCGTGATGATCGCCCTGCCCGAAAGGAATACGCCGAACATGGAAGACGACAAGACCCTGCGCGAGACCTCGTGCGATCCAAAGTTCCGCCGCGCGCTGGTCACCGACGGCAAGTCGGCCGTCGGCCAGGCCGTGGCGCGCGCGCTGCTGGATGCGGGCAGCCCGATGATCTTTCTGGGCGATCCACAGGCCTGGAAGCGCGACGCCGCATTTGATGCGCTGGCGGCGGACCCGCGCGTGCAGGCCGTGACGCTGGACGTGACCGACACCGATTCCGTCGAACGCGTGGCCGCTTCCATCGGCGGCAAGGTCGAGATCCTGGTGAACACGGCGGATCTGGAACGCGAGGGCGGACTACTGAACCGCAAGGACGTGAACACCGCGCGCGACGCGATGGACGTCAATGTGCTGGGCCTGATGCGGCTGGCGCAGAGTTTCGGCCCCGCGCTGTGCGGCCGCGCGGCAGACGGCGTGAACAGCGCGGCGGCGTGGGTCAATGTGTTGTCGATCTACGCGCAGATGAATCTGCCGGCGCGAGGCATGTGGTCGGCGTCCAAGGCTGCTGCGCTGTCGCTGGCGCAATGTCTGCGCGCGGAAATGCGCGGCGCGGGCGTGCGGGTGGTCAACGTGTTTCCCGGTCCTGTCGATCACGAATGGGAGCAGCGCACGCCGCCGCCCCGCGTGGCGCCGGCTGCCATAGCAACCGCCATCGTGCGCGCGTTGAAGGACGGCATCGAAGACGTGTACGTCGGCGACGTGGCGCAGGAGTTCCGCGCGCGGCTGGCCGAAAACCCGAAGGGATTGGAACGGGAGCTGGGCGCGGGCGGCTGACCGCCTGCCCCGTGCGTCGTCCCCCCAAACAAGCACCAACAGGAGAGCCCCGTGAGTCAACCCATTCTTGCCCAATTCATGACCGAGCTGGTGTCCGGCCGCATTCGCCTGGTGGACCTGACCGAAACGCTG
The DNA here is from genome assembly GCF_002966795.1 of Achromobacter spanius. Taxonomy (GTDB): domain Bacteria; phylum Pseudomonadota; class Gammaproteobacteria; order Burkholderiales; family Burkholderiaceae_B; genus Achromobacter; species Achromobacter spanius_D. The sequence goes on along the minus strand of NZ_CP023270.1, from coordinate 1,061,245 downwards.
ACGCCGGAATTCCCGACCATCGTGCTGCCGCCCGAATTCGGCCAAGCCTGGCCGTTCCGGATCGAGGAAATCTCGCGCTACGACGAGCGCGGTCCGGCCTGGTACTGGAACAACTTCTCGTGTTCCGAACACACCGGCACGCACTTCGACGCGCCCGCGCACTGGGTCACGGGCAAGGACCAGCCCGACAACACGGTGGACACGATTCCCATCGACGCCTTCATCGCCAGCGCCTGCGTGATCGACTGTTCGGCGGAAGCGGCGGGCAACCCGGACTTCCTCCTGACCATCGACTTCGTCAGGAAATGGGAAGAACAGCACGGCCGCATTCCCGCGCGGTCGTGGGTGCTGATGCGCACCGACTGGTCCAAGCGCGCCAAGCCCGCCGACTACCTGAACATGCAGGCCGACGGCGCGCATTCGCCCGGCCCCGACGCCGAAGTTGTGCCCTGGCTCATCAAGGAACGCGACGTGCACGGCTTCGGCACCGAGTCGGTGGGCACGGACGCCGGGCAAGCCCAGCATCTGGACCCACCCTACCCCTGCCACTACTACATGCACGGCAACAACCGCTACGGCTTGCAGTGCCTGACCAACCTGGACCAGCTGCCGGCCACCGGCGCGGTGATCTTCTCGGCGCCGCTCAAGATCCGCAGCGGCTCGGGCAGTCCGTTGCGCGTGCTGGCGCTGGCGCCCACGGCCTGATCGCGGCCGGACCATACCAATAAATCAAGGGGGAAACATGACGCAAACCCATGTGGCCATCGTGACCGGCGGCAGCGCCGGCATCGGGGCGGAAATCTGCCGCAGCATGCTGGACGCGGGCTACGAGGTGATCTCGATGGCGCGCCGCGCCGCGGACTTTTCGCATCCGCGCCTGCACAACGTGCAGGTCGACCTGCTGGATGCCACCGCGACCGCGCAAGCGGGCGCCGAGGCCGCCGCCCAGTTTCCGGTCAGCCACGTTATCCACAACGCCGGCGTGATCTGGCCGAACCTGCTGCCGCAGGTCACGCAGGAAGAGCTGCACGGCTTGACGCAGATCCACCTGGGCGCGGCCATCAGCCTGGTTCAAGCCGCCCTGCCCGGCATGCAGGAACGCAAGTTCGGCCGCATCGTCATGATGTCGTCGCGCGGCGCGCTGGGCCTGCCCACGCGCACCGCCTATTCGGCCACCAAGGCCGGCATGGTGGGCATGGCGCGCACCTGGTCGCTGGAGCTTGCGCCGTACGGCATCACGGTCAACGTGGTGGCGCCCGGCCCCATTCAGACCGACATGTTCTACGAGGTGATCGAGGCCGGCAGCGAACGCGAACGCCAGCTTGCCGAGGGCATTCCGGTCAAGCGCCTGGGCCGCTCGGACGACGTGGCGCGCGCCGTCATGTTCTTCGCGGATCCGGCCAACAGCTTCGTCACCGGCCAGACGCTGTTCGTCTGCGGCGGCGCCAGCGTCAGCTCCATCACCATCTGACCGCCCCGCGCTTCGGGTTTTGACGGATAGGTAAGCACCGGGACCCGGGTCTACAGTGCTGATCCTTGAACGTAAGAAAGTTTAAGCAACAAGTATTCCCGCAGTTCCCGTTTTCTCCGCTTTCCAGCCGCACTCCCACTCTGCTCCCTACCCCGGAGGTTTTGCCATGCTGTCGAAGAAACTCCCCCTGGCCGCTGCCGCCGCCGTCGCCGCCCTGTTCGCCCTGCCCGCCCTGGCGCAAGTCAAGGTCGGCGTGGTCACCTCGTCCACCGGCCCCACCGCGCTGGTCGGGATTCCGCAGAAGAACACGGTGCCGCTGCTGCCCAAGAAGATCGGCGACCTGACCGTGGAATACATCTCGCTGGACGACGCCAGCGATTCCACGAACTCGGTCACGGCCTTCAAGAAGCTGATCTCGGAGCAGAACGTGGACGCGCTGATCGGGCCGTCGGGCTCGCCCAACGCCATGGGCGTCATCCAGTTCGCCGCCGAGGCCGGCGTGCCGATGCTGGCGCCGGTGGGTACCGCCGCGGTGGTGCTGCCGATGAACGACCAGAAGAAGTGGGTGTTCAAGACTACGCAGAACGACGACATCATCGCGCGCGCGCTGGTGGACCACATGGCCAAGTCCGGCATCAAGACGGTCGGCTTTATCGGCCTGAACGATCCCTATGGCGAGAATTGGTACAAGGTGTTCTCGGGCCTGGCCACGGAAAAGGGCATCAAGATCGCCGCCAACGAACGCTACCAGCGCTTTGACAGCTCGGTCACCGGCCAGGCGCTGAAGATCCTGGCCGCCAAGCCGGATGCCGTGCTGGTGGCCGCCCCCGGCGCCGCCAGCGTGCTGCCGCAGTCGACGCTGTTCGATCAGGGCTACAAGGGCAAGTTCTACCAGACCCACGGCGCCGCGCTGCCCGACTTCCTGAAGCTGGGCGGCAAGAAGGTCGAAGGCACGGTGCTGGCCGCCAGCCTGATGCTGGTGCTGCCGGAGATGCCGGACAGCAACCCGTCCAAGAAGGTCGCGACCGAGTACATCGCCGCCTACGAAAAGCTCAACGGCTCCAAGCCCGCCACCTTCGGCGCCAACGTCTATGACGCCGGCCTGCTGCTGGAAAAGGCCGTGCCGATCGCCGAGAAGGCCGGCAAGCCGGGCACCAAGGAGTTCCGCAGCGCCCTGCGCGACGCGCTGGAGCAGACCAAGGAGCTGGTGGGCACGCAAGGCGTCTACAACATGAGCGCCGCCGACCACAGCGGTTTTGACGAACGCGGCCGCGAACTCATCACGGTCAAAGACGGCAACTGGACCCTGGTCAAGTAAAACGAGCACCCCACGCTCACATGCTCTGCGGGGCGTCGCCAGGAAGCAGGCTCCGCGCGTCCAATCTGGATGCCGCGGATCCGGCTCCGCCGGTCCGCAGGCATGCCCCTGGGGGAAAGCGCGCAGCGCTTCGGGGGGGAAATCAGCTTTTCGGAATTTCGCATGAATGCTCAGATTGCCTTGATACTTGGGCAGGACGGCATCACCAACGGCGCCATCTACGCGCTCCTGGCGTTGTCCATCCTGCTGGTCTTCACCGTCACCCGCGTCCTGTTCATTCCGCAGGGCGAGTTTGTCGCCTTCGGCGCGCTCACCATGGCCGCCATGCAGGCCGGCAAGCCCATCCTGCTGGTCTGGCTGCTGCTTGCGTTTGCGCTGGCCGAGGTCATTGCCGACCTGATGGCGCGCCGCAAGCGCCCCGCGCGCGGCCGCACTCACTGGCGCATGGCGGCCAAGGTGATCTATCCGCTGGCGCTCGCGCTGCTGCTGTACCGCCTGCCGCTGGCCCAATTGCCGATGGCGGTGCAGGCGCTGCTGACGCTGCTGTTGCTGGTGCCGATGGGTCCGCAGCTCTATCGCCTGTTCTATCAGCCGATCGCATCGGCCTCGACGCTGGTGCTGCTGATCGTCTCGATCGCGGTCCACCTGGCGCTGGTCGGTCTGGGCCTGCTGGCCTTTGGCGCGGAAGGCGCGCGCACCGCGCCGTTCAGCGACGCCAGCCTGACGCTCGGCCCGATCAACGTGAACAGCCAGGCGCTGTGGGTGGTGGCGGTGTCGGTGGTGCTGATCGTCGTGCTGTACCAGTTCTTTGAACGCTCGATGTACGGCAAGGCGCTGCGCGCCGCGGCATTCAACCGCATCGGCGCGCGACTGATGGGCATCTCGCCCGTGTTCGCAGGCAAGGCCACGTTCTTCCTGGCCGCGCTGATCGGCACCGTGTCCGGCATCCTGATCGCGCCCATCACCACCATGTATTTCGATTCGGGCTTCATGGTCAGCCTGAAGGGCTTCGTGGGCGCCATCATCGGCGGGCTGGTGAGCTATCCGCTGGCCGCGGCGGGCGCCGTGCTGGTGGGCCTGATCGAAGCCTTCTCGTCGTTCTGGGCTAGCGCCTACAAAGAAATCATCGTGTTCACGCTGATCATCCCCGTGCTGCTCTGGCGTTCACTCAACAGCCATCACGTCGAGGAAGAAGACGAATGACCCCGCGCCACATCCTCCTCGCCTTCCTGGCCCTGCTGGCGCTCGGCCCCCTGGTGTTGCCGCCGTTTTACGTCACGCTGCTGAACTACATCGGCCTGTATGCGCTGGTGGCGCTGGGCCTGGTGCTGCTGACCGGCGTCGGCGGCCTCACCAGTTTCGGCCAGGCCGCCTTCGTGGGCGTGGGCGCCTACACCACGGCGCTGCTCACCACCCGCGCGGACACCCTGCCGTCGTGGCTAGGCTGGCTGGGCGCATCGCCCTGGCTCACGCTGCTTGCCGGTCTGGCGCTGACGCTGGCGCTGGCCTACCTGCTGGGCGCGATCACGCTGAAGCTGTCCGGTCACTTCCTGCCGCTGGGCACCATTGCGTGGGGCCTGTCTCTGTACTTCGTCTTCGGCTCGGTCGAAGGGCTGGGCGGCCACACCGGCATCCCGGACATTCCGGCCATCAGCCTGTTCGGCTGGACACTCAACCAGGGCGGCAACATCTACTACCTGATCTGGGCCTTCCTGCTCGTCGCCATCTGGTCCACGCAGAACCTGCTGGACTCGCGCGAAGGCCGCGCCATCCGCGCGCTCAAGGGCGGGCGCGTGATGGCGGAATCGATGGGCGTGGACACGGCGCGCTCGCGCATGGTGATCTTCGTCATCGCGGCGTTGCAGGCCTGCGCGTCGGGCTGGCTGTACGCGCATATGCAGCGCTTCGTGAACCCCAACCCCTTCGGCCTGCAGATGGGCATCGAATACCTGTTCATGACCGTCATCGGCGGCGCCGGGCAGGTGTGGGGCGCGCTCGTTGGCGCGGGCGTCTTCACGGTGCTCAAGCAATGGCTGCAGGACCTTCTGCCCAAGGTGCTGGGCCAGACCGGCAACTTTGAGGTGATCGTCTTCGGCTTCGGCATGGTGCTGCTGTTGCACCGCGCCCGCAGCGGCCTGTGGCCGGTGCTGACGCGCTGGGTGCCGGTCAAGCGCAAGCCGCGCCATGTCGACATGACGGCCGAACCGCTGCCCCGGCGCACCATGCCGCCGCGCGGCGAGGTGGTGCTGAAAGCCGTGGACGTGACGCGCAAATTCGGCGGCCTGGTGGCCAACAACGCCATGAACCTGGAGATCCGCGCGGGCGAAGTGCTGGCGCTGATCGGCCCGAATGGCGCGGGCAAGAGCACGATGTTCAATCAGATCTCGGGCGTGGACACGCCGACCTCGGGACAGGTCACGCTGCTGGGCCAGCCGGTGGCCGGCGTGGGTGCGCGCAAGATCGCGCGCCTGGGCCTGTCGCGGACTTTCCAGCACGTGCGGCTGCTGGGCCGCATGAGCGTGCTGGAAAACGTGGCCATCGGCGCGCACCTGCGCGGGCACCGGGGCGTGCTGCCGGCCGCCTGGCGGCTGGACCGGCCCGAAGAGGCGCGGCTGCTGGCCGAAGCGGCGCGTCAGGTCGAGCGCGTGGGACTGGGCAAGCATCTGCATGACGAGGCGGGCTCGCTGGCCCTTGGCCAGCAGCGCATCCTGGAGATCGCGCGCGCGCTGGCGTCGGACCCATGCATCCTGCTGCTGGACGAACCCGCGGCCGGCCTGCGTTACCAGGAAAAATGCGAGCTGGCCGAGCTGCTCAAGCGCCTGCGCGCCGAAGGCATGGCCATTCTGCTCGTCGAACACGACATGGATTTCGTGATGGGTCTGGTGGATCGCGTGGTGGTCATGGACTTCGGCGAAAAGATCGCCGAAGGCCTGCCGGCCGAGATCCAGCAGAATCCCGCGGTGCTTGAGGCCTATCTGGGCGGAGTGGAAGAATGAGCGCGAACCTGCTGCAAGTGCGCGACCTGCGCGTGGCCTATGACAAGGTCGAGGCCGTCTCGGGCGTCAGCCTGGACGTGGGCGAAGGCCAGATCGTCACCGTCATCGGCCCCAACGGCGCGGGCAAGACCACGCTGCTGTCGGCCATCATGGGCGTGCTGCCGTCGCAGGGCGGCATCGTCTTCGGCGGCAAGGCGCAGGAACACGCCGAGATCGAGGAGATGGTCGCGGCAGGCATGAACCTGGTGCCGGAAAAGCGCGAGCTCTTTGCCGAAATGACGGTCGAGGACAACCTCATGCTGGGCGCCTTCGACCGCTACCGCCGCGGCCTGCGCGACCAGGACCAGACGCTCGCCGAGGTCTATGACCTGTTCCCACGGCTGCAGGAACGGCGCGCGCAATTGGCCGGCACACTGTCGGGCGGCGAGCGCCAGATGCTGGCCGTGGGCCGCGCGCTGATGGCCAAGCCCCGCCTCTTGATGCTGGACGAACCCAGCCTGGGACTGGCGCCGCGCATCGTGCGCGAAGTGTTCCGCATCGTCGCTCGGCTGCGCGAGATGGGCGTATCCATCCTGCTGATCGAACAGAACGCGCGCGCCGCGCTGCAGGTGGCCGACTACGCGTACGTGCTGGAAACCGGCGCGATCACGCTGGAAGGGCCGGCGGCCCAGGTGGCGCAGGATCCGCGTGTCGTGGAGGTCTATCTGGGGCTAGGCCACGCCACGCCGCCGGTCGCGGCGGTATAGCGCGTACCCCAGCGGGTACATGACGGCCACGAGAAACGTCGCGACCGGATGGGTAAGCCGGTAGGCCTGCACGGCCGTCGGCACGCCCGAATGCTTCAGGTGCAGGCGAAAACGCGTGTAGCGCGCCGCCGCCATCATGAATTCGCGCGGGCGGTAGCGGAAGAACTCCAGGTGATGCTGCAGCATGTCCCAGGCCAGCAGGTACAGGCCCTGGGCATTATTGCTGACGGACACCGCGCCCTGGCTCAGCCCCCCCGGCGTGTCGTGATAGGTACGCACGACGCGGTTGATGAAGCGGCTCAGATATCCGGCACGCGCGACCGCCCACCACACCAGGCTTTCGGGCACGAAGCCCGCCACGTCCTCGGGAAACGGATATTTGCGCAGGATGTCAGTGCGCATACAGCCGAATTTCTCGCCCTTGATGCGATAGCGGAAATACACGTCGACGGCGGTGCTGTCGAAAACGTCCTGCGGATAACGGTCGCCCACGATGGTGCCGTCGGGCCGCGCGCACAGGCCGGTGATGGCGAAATACGAGTCGCGGCGCGCGGGCGGAATTGCGTTCCAGGCCTCATGGAAAATGGCCAGCGCGTCGCGCGGCATCTCGTCGTCGCTGTCCAGGCCCACGATCATCTGGCCGCGCGCCTCGCGCACGCCGCGATTGAAGGCGGTCTTCTTGTGCTGGTTGTTCTGCCAGACATAGCGGATCGGAAAATCCGCCAGCGACTGCCAATGCAGGATGGACTCGTGCGTGTTGTCGGTGGAGCCATCGTCCACCACCACCCATTCAAAATCCCGGAAAGTCTGCTGGCAGAGCGATTCGTAGACGCGGTGCAGGGTCCCTGCCCGGTTGTAGGTCGGCGTCAGAACGGTGAAAAACATCGGTGTATCGGTCATGCCTGCTGTGCCCCTTGCGATCTTCCAGAAACCGCTGCGGTCTTGGTTCTTATGATTTCGCCTGAAGTGTAGGGGATATGCCCCGGGGAACCGATTCCACGGCTTTGGAATTTGCAATCAAATCTGACAAACGGTTCGGTTATTTTTTTGCTGCCAGGCCTGGCGCCGCACGCTGGCTGCGGGGCATCGTGGCGTAAACTCGGGCGGCCCAATTCGGAACGCCTATGGAAGCCTCGCCCGTCCAGCTCAATGACATCGCCTTGTTCGTGGAGGTTGCCAAGCGCAAGAGCTTCAGCCAGGCGGCGCGCGCGCTGGACATGCCGACGTCGACGCTGTCGCGCCGGATCAACGAGCTTGAGCGCGCGATCGGGCTGCGGCTCATCAACCGCAACACGCGCCGGCTGGATCTGACCGACGCGGGCGCAGCCTACATGCGCCGGTGCCAGGGCCTCATCGACGAAGCGCGGCTGGCGCACGAACAGCTGCTGTCGCTGTCGGGCGGCCCGTCGGGCAATCTGCGCGTCTCCATGCCGTACAGCCTGGCCATCTGGCTGCTGCCGGAGACCATCAGCGATTTCACCGACCGCTATCCCGAGGTGGAGTGCGAATTCGACCTGAGCATGATGACGGCCTCCGACGCGCAAGGCACGCCGTTCGACATCGTGCTGCGCTTCGGCCGCGAAGCCGACTATCCGGGCGCCGCCGCCGACAACGGCAACGGCACGCCGCATCGCGCCATCGAGGGCGCCGTGGTGCATGAGCTGGTTTCGCTGGAAACGCACCTGTACGCGTCCGACCGCTACATAGAACGCCATGGCACCCCGCAGACGCCCGCCGAACTTGCCCAGCACCAGTGCCTGCGCACAACCATCGACGAGGAACACTCGTACTGGACGCTGAATAACGGCGCGATCTCGCAACGCGTTGCCGTACACGGGCATCTGGCCGCCAACAACATGAGCATCGCGGGCACGCTGGCCGGCCTGGATCTGGCCATCACGCGCATGCCGCATTGCCTGGCGCTGGAACCGATCATCCAGCGCAACTCGCTGCGCCGCGTGCTGCCGGGCTGGTCCGTCGACCCGATCTCGATCTACGTCGTGTACCCGTCCAGCATCCAGCCGGCCAAGACCCGCGCGTTCATGGATTTCATCCGCCCCAAGCTTGGCCCCCCGCCGGCCTGACGCTGACGAAAAAAAAACCGCAGGGCTCGCGCCTTGCGGTTTTTTTATCGATCAGGCCAGGCGGGTCCGAAGACCCTGCCGGCCGCACGCATCATTTAGACGCGCTTGATCTTTTCCAGCATCTTGAACACACCCTTGGGCGACTTGACGAACAAGCGCTTGAAAGCCTTGCCCAGGCAACGACGTTCCAGGGTGTTACGACGCACGCGTTTGCGTTCAGCCATGTTGATTTCTCCTGTTGAATTTGCGGAAAGTGGCCCGCACAACCGGAAACCGGACTGGCGGAAAAAATTCGGATAACTTGGCATTTTAGCCTGAAATCCGAATCGGACGCCAACGGGCCGGTTTTGGGGCGGTGTGTGGGGCTAATCCGTTGCTCGCCGGCGTTGGGTAACAATCAGGGACGAATGGGCCGACGGCGGCCCCTGTGCGCGTGCGCGGCACCGGGGAATCGCCGCACCGTGTCGCACAGTCAGGCCGACGTTTCCTTCAACCGTTCCCACACCTGCTCCGCCCGCGGCAGCGGATCGACCGCGCCATAGCCCAGCGTGGACAACGCCGCCGCCGCGTTGGCGTAGCGCACGGCATCTTCCCAGGAATCGCCCTGGCAACGGCGCGCCAGCAGGCTGCCGGCAAAGCAGTCGCCCGCGCCGGTCGCGTCCACGGCCTGCACGCGCAGCGCGGGCATCGCCGTGCGGCTGCGGCCGTCGTCGATGATGGAACCGTCCTTGCCCAGCTTCAGCACCACTACGCCCGGCGCGCCGCCGTCGCGGATCCAGTCCAGCGTGCGCTCGGGATCGTCGTTGCCGGTCAGGTGCTGCATGTCGTCCATGCTGGGCAGAAACACGTCTGCCGCACGCATGGCCTCGCGCAGGATCGCGCGGGCGCGGTCCACGGGCCACAGGCGCAACCGCAGGTTCGAATCCAGGCTGACCTGCGCGCCCGCGGCATGTGCGCGCTCGATGGCGGCGAAGACCGTGTCGCAGGCGGAAGTGCTGATGGCCATGCTGATGCCCGACACGTGCAGAAACCGCGCGCGTTCGATCAGCCCCGCGTCCAGGCTGGCGGGCGTCATCAGGCTGGCGGCCGACCCGCGCCGCAGATAGCTGAAGGCGTGGCCGTCCGGTCCGTGCTGCACGAAATACAGGCCGGTGTGCGCGTGGTCGTCGACCTCTACGCCGGACGTATCGACGCCCTCGGCCTGCCACAAGTCCAGGAACTGCTTGCCGAAGGCGTCGTTGCCGACCCGGGTCAGATACGCGCAGCGCGCGCCTTGGCGGGCCGCCGCGATCACCGCGTTGGAGGTGTCGCCGCCGAACCCCTGCAGGTATTGCCGCTGGCCTTCGTGCGTCTGGTTCAGCTCGACCAGCGGCTCGCCCAGCGCCACGATGTCGAAATCAGCCATGTGCGGCCTCGCGGGTCCGGGTGATCTGCGCCACCAGCGCGGCGGTGTCGCGCGACGCGAAGGCGGCCTTGTCGTAGAGATTGCTGCCGATGCCGACCATGCCGGCGCCGGCCGCGAAGTACGTGCCCATGTTTTCCTGCGTGATGCCGCCCGTGGGGCAGAAGATCGTGTCCGGGTACACCGACTTCAGCGCGGCCAGGTGCTTGGGGCCGCCGGTGTCTGCCGGGAAAACCTTCACCACGTCCACGCCGGCGCGGCGCGCGGCCAGGACCTCGGTCGGGGTGAAGGCGCCCAACATGCACAGCGCGTCGGCGGCGTGGGCCATGTCCACGATCTCGTGGGCCAGCGCGGGCGACACCAGGAAGTCCGCGCCCGCCACCAGCGCCTCGCGCGCCTGCGATTCGTCCAGCACGGTGCCCACGCCCAGCAGCAGGCTGGCGCCGTGCTTGTCGCGTAGCGCGCGCACGAGATCGGTGACGTTCGGGATGGTCCAGGTCAGTTCCAGCGTGGTGCAGCCGGCGGACACGGCGACTTCCGCGGCATAGGCCGCGGCAGCCGCGTCGGTGTAACGCAGCACGGGCACGACGCGGGCGGCCAGCAGGGCGGCAAGCTTGGAGGCGGTGGGAGCAGCGGTTGCGGTCATGGATTTCCTCTGGGGCTGACGGTCAGGCGCCGCCGGACGATACCGGCAGAACGGCGAGTTTGGCCGCGGCGGCGTCACGCAGCCGCAGCAAGGGTTCGATATAGGCGGATTGCGGATCGCCGCGGCGCCGGAACAGCAAGGTGCTGACGCTGACGCCCGCGACGGGCCGCCCTGCCCCGTCGCACAGCGCGACGCCGTAGCAGACGATGCCGGGTTCGTTTTCCTCGTTGTCGACAGCGTATCCCTGCTGGGCCGCCGCGCCCAGCGCCTCGCGCAGCGCGGGCAGGCTGGTCAGCGTGGCGGGCAGCCGGGCCGGCATGGGCAGCGCGTGCAGCAGGCGCTCGCGCGCCGGTTCGTCCAGCGCGGCCAGATAGGCCTTGCCCACGGCACTGGAATGCAGCGCGACGGACGCCCCCACGCGCGACACCATGCGCACGGGGCCGGGGCTTTCCAGTTTGTCGATGTAGATCATTTCGTGGCCGGCGGGCACGGCCAGGTGGACGGTTTCGCCGGTCTGGTCGCGCAGCGCCTGCAGTTCGGGCGCCAGCGCGGCGCGCAGATCGAACTGGGACCACGCCTTGCTGGCGAGCGACATCAGCCGCGTCCCCAGCCGATATGCACCGCCGGATTCCATGACCATGCCCTGTTCGGCCAGCGCCGCCAGGATTCGGTAGACGGTGGGACGGGGATAACCGCAGTCGCGGGCCAGCACGGCGGCCGTCGGCGGCTGCGGCGCGTCGGCCACCGCTTGCAGCACCGCCATGAATTTTCCGAACGCCGCCGCGCCCGCGACCTTGGATTCCTGCACTCACGTCCCCAAATAAAGAACTTGGTTCAGGCAGATGCGCAACGCGACGAGCGCGAATATCAGACGAATCTGCGATACTGTTTATTTGTACAGCTACCGAGACGCCGATTGTCCACATTATGGACATGCGCCTCACAATATAGTCAATTATTCCATATCGACGCGCCCGGAACCAGCGATGGATCGCCGCGCCGGCATGCTCCCTTCGTCAGGCTACGATACCGTCCATGAGCTCCCATATCCGCATCGTTGGCGCCCGCCAGAACAATCTCAAGAACCTGGATCTGACCATCGCCACCGGCGAACTGGTCGTCGTCACCGGGGTGTCGGGGTCCGGTAAAAGTTCGCTGGCCTTCGACACGCTGTACGCCGAGGGCCAGCGGCGTTATGTGGAAACCTTCTCGCCCTATGCGCGCCAGTTCCTGGACCGCATGGACAAGCCGCAGGTGGACCGCATCGAGGGCATCCTGCCGGCCATCGCCATCGACCAGACCAATCCGGTGCGCAGCTCGCGCAGCACGGTCGGCACGATGACCGAACTGAACGATCACCTGAAGCTGCTGTTCGCGCGCGGCGCCAAGCTCTATTGCCGCGGCTGCGGCAAGCTGGTGCGGCGCGACACGCCGGAATCCGTCTATCACTCGCTGGCCGAGCGCGCCGCCACCGCGGGCGACCCGCGCCTGGTCGTGACGTTCCCGATCGCCGTGCCGGCCAACTTCACCGAAGACGAAGTCCGCGGCTTCCTTGAGCAGCAGGGCTACACCCGCGTGCACGCCGAGGAAACCGCCGTGCCCCGCGCCGCCGCCCCCGCCAAGGGCGCCAAAAAGGCCAAGGCCACGAAGACCGCCAAGGCCGCCACCGAGGAACGCCGCATCCTGCACGTCATCCAGGATCGCTTCCGCTTCGCCGGCACCGAGCGCGAACGCATCATGGAAGCGCTGGACACCGCGCTGCGCATGGGCGCCGGCCACATCGCCGTCTACGCCATGGACGCCGACGGCGGCAACGCGCACATCTGGAAGTACAGCGACCGGCTGCACTGCGCCGACTGCGACATCGAATACACCGACCCGCTGCCCAGCAGCTTCTCGTTCAATTCGCCGCTGGGCGCCTGCGAGGCCTGCCGCGGCTTCGGCCGCGTGATCGGCATCGACTTCGGCCTGGTCATTCCCGACGAGAAAAAGACCCTGCTCGAAGGCGCCATCAAGCCGTGGACCACGCCGTCCTACAAGGAATGCCAGGACGATCTGCAGAAGTACGCCCCGCGCGCGGGCGTGCCGCTGGGCGTGCCCTGGAAGGACATGAGCGACGAGCACAAGCGCTGGGTGCTGTACGGCACGCCCGACTGGAAGGGCGGCAACGACGCCTGGAAGCACCAGTGGTACGGCGTGCAGCGCTTCTTCGACTGGCTGGAAACCAAGGCCTACAAGATGCACGTGCGCGTGCTGCTGTCCAAGTACCGCAGCTACACACCCTGCCCTACCTGCAACGGCGCGCGTCTGAAGCCCGACGCCCTGCTCTGGCGCCTGGGCAACAAAGATGAAGCCGATGCCGTGCTGCCGCCGGAAGACGGCCGCTACAAGCGCTTCATGCCGGTAGGCACCACCTGGAGCCGCGAACAGCTCAATGGCCTGGACGGGCTGTGCCTGCATGACGTGATGCTGCTGCCCATCGAGCGGGTGCGTAAATTCTTCGACACGCTGTCGTTCTCGGGCGCGCTGGACGCCGCCACCGATCTGCTGATGACCGAAGTGCGCGCGCGCCTGAAATTCCTGTGCGACGTGGGCCTGGGCTACCTGACGCTGGATCGCCAGAGCCGCACGCTGTCGGGCGGCGAGGTCCAGCGGATCAACCTGACCACGGCGCTCGGCACGTCGCTGGTGAACACGCTGTTCGTGCTGGACGAGCCCTCCATCGGCCTGCACCCGCGCGACATGCACCGCGTCGTCGAAGTCATGCACCGCCTGCGCAACGCCGGCAACACGCTGGTGGTCGTGGAACATGATCCTCAGGTCATGGTGGCCGCGGACCGTATCATCGACATCGGCCCCGGCCCCGGCGAACGGGGCGGCCGCATCGTCTTCGACGGCACGCCCGCGCAACTGCGCGCCGCACCCTCGCTGACCGGCGACTATCTCGGCGGCCGCCTGCGCGTGGAAGCGCCGCGTCCGATGCCGGTGGCGGCCAACACGCCGCGCCTGCTGCTGGAAGGCGTCAACGCGCACAACCTGAAGAACGTCTCGGTCGAGCTGCCGCTGGGCCGCCTGGTCTGCGTGACCGGCGTGTCCGGTTCCGGCAAATCCACGCTGGTGCAGGACGTGCTGTACCCCGCGCTGCTCAAGCAGAAGGGCAAGCCGTCGGAAGCGCCGGGCGCCTTCGACCGCCTGCTCGGCGCCGAGCAGATCGCCGACGTCGTCATGGTGGACCAGACCCCCATCGGCAAGACCGCGCGCTCCAACCCGGCCAGCTACGTCGGCGCGTTCGACGCCATCCGCAAGCTGTTTGCCCAGGCCCCGCTGGCGCGCGAACGCGCCTACACGGCCGGCACGTTCAGCTTCAACGGCGGCGACGGCCGCTGCCCGACCTGCGGCGGCACCGGCTTCGAACACGTCGAAATGCAGTTCCTGTCCGACGTGTACCTGCGCTGCCCCGATTGCGACGGCAAGCGCTTCCGCCCCGAAGTGCTGGAAGTGCGCGTCGAGCACCTGGGCAAGAGCGCCTCGATCGACGAAGTGCTGGAAATGACCGTCAGCGAGGCGCTGGACTTCTTCAAGGGCCTGCGCGACGTGCAGACCGGTCTTGCGCCGCTGGCCGACGTGGGCCTGGAATACGTGCGGCTGGGCCAGCCCGTGCCGACCCTGTCCGGCGGCGAGGCGCAGCGCCTGAAGCTGGCCGGCCACTTGGCCGAGGCCGCGCGCAGCGGCATCTCCACCGCCAAGGTCGCCAAGAAGGGCAGCCTGTTCCTGTTTGACGAGCCCACCACCGGCCTGCACTTCGACGACGTCGCGCGCCTGATGCGCGCGTTCCGCAAGCTGCTGGCCGCCGGCCACACGCTGCTCGTCATCGAACACAACCTGGACGTGATCCGCGCGGCGGACTGGCTGATCGACCTGGGTCCGGAAGGCGGCGACGCCGGCGGCCTGGTCCTCGGCACCGGCACGCCGCAGGACCTGATGGACAACCCCAAGTCGCACACGGGCGCGGCCCTGCGCGACTACGAAGTCAGCATCCTGCCGGCCGATGCCATTGCGGGCGGCAAGGCAGACGTGATCGTCAGCACCGACGCCGACGCGCAGGAGGCCGAGCAGGCCGGCCTGACCGCACGCATCGCCGAACCGCAGGCCGAGTACGGCGCGGGCGTGGGCACGCCACTGCAATCCTTGGTGCGCGAACGCCGCCAGGGCAGCATGGCCATCGAGATCCGCAACGCGCGCGAACACAACCTGAAGAACATCAGCGTCGAGATCCCGCACGACAAGTTCACCGTCATCACGGGCGTGTCGGGCTCGGGCAAGTCCACGCTGGCCTTTGACATCCTGTTCAACGAGGGCCAGCGCCGCTATCTGGAATCGCTGAACGCCTACGCGCGCGCCATCGTGCAGCCGGCCGGCAAGCCGGACGTGGACGCCATCTTCGGCATCCCGCCCACCGTGGCGATCGAACAGCGCACCAGCCGCGGCGGCCGCAAGTCCACTGTCGCCACGATGACGGAAATCCATCACTTCCTGCGGCTGCTGTACGTGAAGCTGGGCACGCAATACTGCCCGGACTGCAACGTCGCGGTCGAACCGCAGAACACCGACCAGATCGTGGCGCGCCTGTTGCGCGAGCACAAGGGCGAGCACATCGGCCTGCTGGCGCCGCTGGTCACCGCACGCAAGGGCTATTACACGGACCTGGCCAAGTGGGCCGGCTCCAAGGGCCATTCCCATCTGCGCGTGGACGGCGAATTCATTCCCGTGGCGCCGTGGCCGCGCCTGGACCGCTACAAGGAACACACCATCGAACTGCCGGTGGCGGACGTGGTGGTGGATCCGGCCAACGAGGCCGACCTGCGCGCGGCCGTCAAGAGCGCGCTGGAAAACGGCCAGGGCGTGATGTCGGTGGTGTGGCCGGTCAACAAGCTGCACGAGGCGCTGAACAGCGAATTGCAGCAGCAGCATTTCTCGGTCAAACGCGCGTGCCCGTCCTGCGGCACCAGCTTCCCCGAACCCGATCCGCGCCTGTTCTCGTACAACTCCAAGCACGGCTGGTGCACGGGCTGCTACGGCACGGGCCTGCAATTGCAGGGCTTTGACGAAGAACAGACCGGCGAGGAAACCGCCTGGAACGCGTGGTACGAAGGCGAGGCCAAGACCTGCACGCAGTGCGACGGCCAGCGGCTGAACCGCGTGGCGCGCGCCGTGCGCTGGCGCGACAAGTCGATTGCCGAACTGGCGTCGCTGCCGGTGTCGGACGCGCACACCTTCTTCACCGGACTGGTGGCGCGCGGCCGCGAAGGCGAGATCGCCCGCGACATCCTGGCTGAAATTCGCGGCCGCCTGAACTTCATGCAGGAAGTCGGCCTGAACTATCTGGCGCTGGACCGCGCCGCGCCCACGCTGTCCGGCGGCGAGGCGCAGCGCATCCGGCTGGCCGCGCAGCTGGGCTCCAACCTGCAGGGCGTCTGCTACGTGCTGGACGAGCCCACCATCGGCCTGCATCCGCGCGACAACCGCATCCTGCTGGACGCGCTGGCGCGGCTGGAAGGCAACGGCAACACGCTGGTGGTGGTCGAGCACGACGACGACACCATCCGCCGCGCCTCGCACGTCATCGACATCGGGCCGGGCGCGGGCATCCGCGGCGGCCGCGTGGTGGCGCAAGGCACCGTGCAGGACGTGATCGACGCGCCCGAATCCGTGACCGGCCGCTACCTGAAGACGCCGCTGGCGCATCCGCTGCAAGGCCGCCGTCCGGTCGAGGCCGACACGCCCATGATCGAAATCCGCGGCGCGCGCCTGCACAACCTGCGCAGCGTCGACGCGCGCATCCCGGTGGGCCGCCTGAGCGTGGTGACCGGCGTGTCCGGTTCCGGCAAGTCCACGCTCGCTCGCGAAGTGCTGCTGGACAACCTGACGCAGGCCGTCTCGCAAGGCAAGGCGCCGGGCTGGGCGGGCTGCGAAAGCATCACGGGCTGGGAAGCCATCGACCGCGTGCTGGAAGTGGATCAGACGCCCATCGGCAAGACGCCGCGCTCGTGCCCGGCAACCTACGTGGGTTTCTGGGACGACGTGCGCAAGCAGTTCGCCGACACCCGCGAGGCTCGCATGCGCGGCTGGACGGCGGCGCGCTTCTCGTTCAATACCGGCGACGGCCGCTGCCCGATCTGCGAAGGCCAGGGCATGCGCACCATCGAGATGAACTTCCTGCCCGACGTGAAGGTGCCGTGCGACGCCTGCAACGGCGCGCGCTTCAACAACGACACGCTCAGCGTGCAGATGCGCGGCAAGAACGCCGGCGAGCTGCTGTCCATGGAAGTGGACGACGCCATCGGCTACTTCGCCGCCCATCCCAAGATCCACCGTCCGCTGCAATTGATGCAGGACGTGGGGCTGGGTTATCTGACGCTGGGCCAGCCGTCGCCGACGCTGTCGGGCGGCGAGGCGCAGCGCATCAAGCTGGTGACCGAGCTGTCCAAGGCGCGGCTGACCGACGGCCTGATCAAGACCGGCCGCGCCTCGCGCATCCCGCACACGCTGTACGTGCTGGACGAGCCGACGGTGGGCCTGTCGATGGCCGACGTCGAAAAGCTGATCCATGTGCTGCACCGCCTGGTTGAAGCCGGCAACACGGTCGTGGTCATCGAACACAACCTGGACGTCATCGCCGAAGCCGACTGGCTGCTGGACCTGGGTCCCGAAGGCGGCACGGGCGGCGGGCAGCTGGTTGGCGAAGGCTCGCCCGAGCACGTGATGACGCTGGCCGACCATTCCCACACCGGCCGGGTCCTGACGGAGTTCCTTGCGCAACAACAGCGGTAACGCACCATGGATTGCCGTTTTGAAGACCGGCTTGCCGGACGCGCGCTGCGCCTTGCCGGGTTCCGCGCCCGGATCGAGGCGCGCGCCGCCGCCGAGGTAGGCCCCGCGCTGGAAGCCATCGAGGCCGCGCGGCGCGACGGCCGCTGGATTGCCCTGCTGCTGGATTACGAGCTGGGCGAATGGCTGCTGCCCGAGGCCACCCGGCCCGCGCCGGCCGGGCCGTGGACGCCGCCGCGCGACGACGGGCGCCCCCGTCTGACCGCGCTGCTGTTCGACAACAAGATCGACGAAGCGCCGTGGGATGCACCGGATGCCGACGCCCCGGCCGCGTCCATCAGCCTGCCCGCGCCGCGCATGACCGAGCCCGCCTATGTGCGCCAGATCGACGCCATCCGCGGCCTGATCCGCGACGGCGAGCTGTATCAGGTCAATTTCACGCAGCCGCTCGACGTCGGATTCCAGGGCGATCCGGCCACGCTGTATCGCCGCATCGCGGCGCGCAATCCGGTCGCCCACGCGGCCTACATCCAGGATGGCGATCGCACGGTGCTGTCGTTTTCGCCCGAGCTGTTCGTGCGGCGCGACGGCGCCCGGCTGACGACCCGGCCCATGAAAGGCACCGCGCCGCGCCATGCGGATCCGGCCGAGGACGAACGCCTGGGCCAGGAGCTGCTGGCCAGCGACAAGAACCGCGCCGAAAACCTGATGATCGTGGACCTGCTGCGCAACGACCTTGGGCGGCTGGCCGAGTCCGGTTCGGTCAAGGTGGACGCGCTGTTCTCGCTGGAACGCTATCCCACGGTGTGGACCATGACGTCCACCGTGTCGGCCACGGCGCCGCAGGCCTCGCTGTCGGACGTGCTGCACGCCCTCTTTCCCTGCGGGTCGATCACCGGCGCGCCGAAGGTCGCGGCCATGCGCCGCATCCGGCAAATGGAAACCGCCCCGCGCGGCCTGTATTGCGGCAGCATCGGTTGGCTGGCCCCGGATGGCGACTTCTCGTTGAACGTCGCGATCCGCACGCTGGTCCTGGACCAGCACGGCCACGGCGTCTATAGCGTTGGCGGCGGCATCGTTTACGATTCGGACCCCGCCGGCGAATGGCAGGAATGCCACTGGAAGGCCCGCATCCTGCGCGCCTGACCGCGCAAACCTCACGGCCGGTAGTAGCATAGAGCGCGGCGCCGCCTGGACGGCCGCGCCTAGGCCCCGCCGCCTTATTCCAGGAGAGTCCCATGCAACCCGAATTGATCGAGACCATCCTGGTTGAAGCCTCCGGCAACGTACCCCTGCTGGCGCGCCACCTCCACCGCCTGGAAGCGTCGTGCAAGGCGTTGGGCTATGTCTGGGGCGGCCGCGACGTCGAGGGCGACATCCTCGTCGCCGTCATGTCCCTGAGCTCCGCCGGCCCGCATCGCCTGCGCCTCCTGGTCGCCCGCGACGGCAGCCGTCACATCCAGACCGCCGTGCTGCCGCCCCTGCCCGCGCACCAGGAAGTCATGCTGGCGCCCGAGGCGCTGCGGTCTTCCGAACCGCTGCTGCGCTACAAGACCACGCACCGCCCCTGGTACACCAAGACCATCGAATGGCTGCCCTCGCACCCGCACATCTTTGACTTGCTGTATCTGAACGAGCGCGGCGAACTCTGCGAAGGCAGCCGCAGCAACGTCTATCTGCGCATGGGCGACGTCTGGTACACCCCGCCCGTGGATAGCGGCTGCCTGCCCGGCGTGCAGCGCGCGCAACTGCTCAACGACGGCAAGACGAAGGAACGCGTGCTGACGCTGGCGGACCTGCATGCCGCCGACGAGATCCGGCTGTCGAACGCGCTGCGCGGCTGGTTCACCGTGACATTCTGCGACGCCTGACAGCCGCTCGGGGCGAACGCGCATTGCAAAAGCCGCGCCGCTGAAGAATAATTGCGACTGATTCTTATTGGCATCATGTCAGCGGCTTCATCGTGTCTTCCACCCGCCCCGGGGCGCCCGCCTGCATCGAATCCCTGTATTGCGACCACCACGGCTGGCTGCAGGAATGGTTGCGGCGCCGCCTGGGCAACACCTTCGACGCCGCCGACATCGCGCACGACACATTCGTGCGCCTGTTCCGCAACCAGGAACCCATCCGCGAACCGCGCGCATTCCTGACCACCATTGCCCGCGGCCTGGTCATCAACCATTGGCGGCGACAAGATCTGGAACGCGCCTACCGCGACACGCTGGCCACCGTCGCCGACACCCTGCATCCCTCGCCTGAAGACCGCGCCCTGCTGATGGATGCGCTATCCGAACTGGACGCACTGCTGAACCAGCTCAATCCCAAGGCCCGCACGGCCTTTCTGCTGGCGCACCTGGAAGGCCTGGGCTACGTCGAGATCGCCGCGCGCCTGGCGGTGTCCGAGCGCATGGTCAAGAAGTACATGGCGCAGGCGATGCTGCACTGTCTGACGTCCAGCATGGCGGCCGCCGCGCCATGACGCCCGCCGCCAGCGCGCCCAGCTTCAAGGTGCTGCAAGAGGCCGCCGAGTGGTTTGCCGTGCTGCGCGCCCCCTCGGTGCCGCCGGTGGAGCGGCAGCGCTGGCGCCAGTGGCACGACGCCGATCCTTCGCATCAGCTGGCGTGGCGCCGCGTGGAGGCCATCAGCGGCAAATTCGACGACCTGCCGGGTGTGGACAAGCCCACCGCGCACCGCATGCTGGACGCCGCGGCGGCCAAACGCACGCAGCGCCGCAGCGCCCTGAAGATGCTGACGCTGCTCTGCGGCACCGGCCTGGGCGCGTGGGCCGCCACCCAGAGCACCCCATGGCGTGCGTGGACGGCCGCCCATCACACCAGCGTGGGCGAGCGCCGCCAGATACAGCTGGCCGACGGCGGCACCCTGTGGCTCAACACCGGCAGCGCGGTCGACGTGGACTACGGCCCGCAGTTGCGTCGCGTGGTGCTGGTGGCCGGAGAGATCCTGGTCACCACCGCGCCGGACACGCAGTCCCCCGCGCGGCCCTTCGTTGTCGACACCGCTGAGGCGCGGCTGCGCGCGATCGGTACGCGCTACGCGGTCTTCCAGGGGGAAGACGCCAGCCGGGTCGCCGTCTTCGAGGGGGCCGTGGAAGTGCGCCCCAAAGCCGCCGGCGCGGCCACCCTGATCGTGCCTGCCGGCCAGCAGTCCCGCGTCACCCGGGCCGCCGCCGCGCCGCCCGAGCCCGCTGAACCCGCGCGCGAGTCCTGGTCGCGCGGGCTGCTGATCGCCGAGAACATGCGCCTCGCGGACTTCATCGCCGAGCTGTCCCGCTACCGGCGCGGCTATCTGGCCTGTGCGCCGGAGGTGGCTGATCTGCGCATCGTCGGCGCCTATGCGCTGCCGGACACGGACCGGGTGCTGAGCGCGCTGGCCGCCACGCTGCCCGTGCGCATCCAGGCGCCCATGCCGTGGTGGGTGACGGTGGTGCCGCGCTGACGCCACGCGTTGCAAAAAAAATTTCAGGACCGAGGTTCCCTTTTCGGATGCCACGTTTGGCATACGGGGTGAAGACCCTCTTCTTTCCCCCACGAAAGGCTTTCCATGCACTCCTCGTCCCTTACCCGCCGCACCGCGCTATCGCTGGCGATTTCCGCGGCCCTCCTGGGCATTGCCGTCTCCACGACCTCGCCCGTGCACGCGCAGTCCGCGCCGGCCGCCTCGGCCAGCCGCGACTTCGACATCGCACCCGGCGCGCTGAGCCGCGTCATCACCCAGTTCGCGGCCCAGGCCGGCATCCAGGTGTCGGTCGACGCCGCCATGACCGCCGGCCGCAACAGCCCCGGCCTGCGCGGCCGCCATTCCGTGGCGAGCGGCTTCGGCGCGTTGCTGGCCGGCACCGGCCTCGAGGCGGTCCACCGGGGCGGCGGCGAGTACACCCTGCGCCCCAGCCCCGCGGCACCGGGCGTGGTGACGCTGCCCGGCGTCATGGTCACCGGCTCCACCAACGCCGCCCTGCAGCAGGACGGTCTTGCCAGCGACGGCTACCGCGCCTCGCTCGTGCAGTCGGTCGGCGCCCTGGGCGGCATGGACCTGCAGCGCGCGCCCTTCGCCATCAACGTCGTGCCGCGCGAGCTGCTGCAGAATGTGCAGGCCCAGTCGCCCGACGATGTCTACAAGATCAGCCCGTCCGCCATGACGCAGACGCCCCAGATCAGTGGTTGGGCGCCCATGGTGAAGATCCGCGGCTTCAACAGCTACGACCGCGCCGAAGAGGGCCTGCGCCGCTCCTTCGGCTTTGCGGCATCCATCGAGGACAAGGAGCGCGTCGAGATCCTGAGCGGCCTGTCGGGCTTCCTGTTCGGCGCCGCCTCGCCCGGCGGGATGGTGAACTACGTCTACAAGCGCCCCACGCAGGAACGCCTGAACAGCGTCACGGTCGGCAACTACGGCGGCGGCCAGTATTACGTGCACGGCGACTTCGGCGGCCCGGTCGACAGCAATGGCAAGGTCGGCTACCGCGTCAACCTGGTGCGCCAGGACGGCGACACCGCCGTCGACGACCAGAAGATCGACCGCAGCCTGGCCACCGCCGCGTTCGACTTCAACATCACCGACCGCTTCAAGCTGGAGCTGGGCGCGTCCTACGGCGACTACAAGATGGACGCGCCCAACTCGTACTGGTTCTTCCGCGACGGCGTGTCCCGCCCCACCCTTGATGGGAAGAAGAACTGGAGCCAGCCATGGATCCGCGACGAGACCGAAACCCGCAAGTGGATGGCCCGGGCAACGTATGAGGCCAGCGACCACCTGACGGTGCGCGTGGCCCACCTGCGCGAATACCAGGACCGGCCAGTGCAGTACCACACGATGAATTCGGTGCGGTCCGCGGGCGAATACTTCCAGCTGCGGCAAAAAGTCGGTCCCTCCCGCACGGAATCCGAGGCATGGCAGGCGCTGGCCGACATCTCGTTCGCCACGGGTCCGGTCGATCACAAGATCACCATGGGGTACTACGGCTACACCGACCGGCAATGGCAGAACACGTGGTTCCCCAGCACCGGCTACCAGGGCCCGTACAGCCTGGATTCGCCCACGCACGTGCCGGAGCCGGACTGGCCCACGACGCCGGCCAAGTCGATGTACTTCTCCAGCCGCATCCGCAACGACAACTTCATGATCGGCGACCTCGTGCGCTTCAACGATCAATGGTCCGCGCTGGTCGGCATCAACCGCAGCACCATCCAGACGACCGACCGCAACGCCGACGGCAGCCTCAGCCAGCCCGACTATGACCGCGGCAGGAACTCGCCCAACGCATCGCTGATCTTCACGCCCGTGCCGTGGATGACGGCGTACGCCACCTACATCGAAGGCCTGGAACAGGGCGGCGTTGCGCCCGAAGACGCCGCGAACGCGCTGCAGGTCATGGCGCCCATGCGCAGCAAACAGAAAGAATTGGGCCTGAAGGCCGAGGTCGGCGGCGTGCTCGTGAGCGGCGCGCTGTTCGACATCGAAAAAGCCTACGAGTACACCAATGACAGCAATGTCTACGGCCAGGACGGCGTGCAGCGCCACCGCGGCGCCGAGATCTCGGCCATCGGCAAGGTGACCCCCGCGTGGACGGTCGTGGGCGGCGCCACGTGGCTGCACGCCCGCGTCGAAGGCGGCGCCAACGACGGCAAGGACCCCATGAACGTGCCCAAGTTCATGGCCAAGCTCTACTCCGAATACGCCCTGCCCTTCGTGCCCGGCCTCAGTGTCACCGGCGGCGTCTACCACGTCGGCAAGCAGTGGTCCTCCGCCACCAACGTCAGCCGCCTGCCGTCCTACACCACGTTCGACGTCGGCCTGCGCT
This sequence comes from Achromobacter spanius, assembly GCF_002966795.1. GTDB lineage: Bacteria > Pseudomonadota > Gammaproteobacteria > Burkholderiales > Burkholderiaceae_B > Achromobacter > Achromobacter spanius_D. The sequence goes on along the minus strand of NZ_CP023270.1, from coordinate 1,037,939 downwards.
ACGCGGCCCAGGTCTCGGGCCGGCCGCTGACGCTGCGCCTGAACGTCAACAACGTCACCGGCCGCGACTACTGGCTCAACAGCTACTACCTCGGCAGTCCGCGCAGCATCGCGCTGTCGGCGCAGATGCAGTTCTGAAGACGCGGACTCAATCCGCAAACACGTCCACCACCACCTGCCGGAGCCACTGGTTGGCGGCTTCGCGGTGGTTGCGGGCGTGCCAGAACACGTTGATGACGGACTCCGGGATCTTCACCGGGCAGGGCGTGGCCGCCAGGCCGAACGGGCCGCAAGCGCAGTCGGCAAAGCGCTGCGGCACCACCGCGATCATGTCGGTGGCCTGCAGCACGGGCCCCACCGCCATGAAGTGCGGCACCGTCAGCCGCAGCCGGCGTCTGATGCCCGCGCGTGCAATCACCTCGTCCACCACGCCGTGGCCCGTGCCCTCGGACACGATCGCCACGTGCTCGGCCGCGCGGAACTGCCGGGCCGACACGCCCGAGCGCGCCAGCGGATGGTCCTGCCGGAAGATGCACACATAGGGCTGGCGAAACAGCCGCCGCTGAAAGAACCCGCCCTTCAATCCGGGCAGAAAGCCCATGGCCAGATCCATGCGGCCCCGCTCCATCTCGTCGCGCACGTCGATCGACGTCGTGCGCACCGTGCGAATGGTCACGCCCGGCGCCACCTGATCCAGCGCCCGCATCAGGCGCGGCAGGAAGTAGGTCTCGCCCACGTCGTTCACCCCGATCACAAACGAACGCTCGCTGCGCGCGGGATCGAATGCCACCCGCGCGTTCAGCGTCCCTTGCAGCGCGGCGAGCGCATCGGCAATCGGCTGGGCCAGGCTCTCGGCATACGGCGTCGGCACCATGCCGCGCGAGGTCCGCAGGAACAACTCGTCGCCCAGCAGCTTGCGCAGCCGGCTCAGCGCATTGCTGACGCCCGGCTGCGAAATCCCCAGACTTTCCGCCGCCGCCGACACGCGGCCATGCTTGTGCAATTCATTGAAGACGACGAGCAGATTCAGATCCACGTCTTTCAGGTTCATGCGCTTGTCTCCACCAATATTGATTCTGGTGATTTATGTAATAAGCCAGATTCTATTTATTAATTTGGCGCCCTGCCCGAAGATGCGAAAAAACCGCCTGCGCCCATGCCGCGCAAGGCGCTGCCCGGCCGCCACGCGGCCAGCTGAAAATGGAGACAAATCATGCGCGTCCGCACGCATCGCATCGCCACGTCCTGTAGCCGGGGCCGTCCATGAACGCCCCCGAACACCCCATCCAATTCGTCCCGCCCTGGCAAGGCGACGGTTCCCATCGCATCCCGTTCGGCGTCTACACCGACGCCGCGCTGCACCAGCGCGAGCTGGAGCGCTTCTTCTACCGCAGTCATTGGAGCTACGTCGGCCTCGAAGCCGAAATCCCCAACCCCGGCGACTTCAAGCGCACGGTCGTGGGCGAGCGGTCCGTCATCCTGCTGCGCGACAACGACGGCGAAGTGCGCGTCGTGGAAAACGTCTGCGCCCATCGCGGCGTGCAGTTCTGCCGCGAACGCGCCGGCAACCGCACCGAGTTCGTCTGTCCCTACCATCAGTGGAACTACGACCTGCAGGGCAACCTGATCGGCGTGCCCTTCCGCCGCGGCGTCAAGCAGGACGGCAAGATCAACGGCGGCATGCCGCCCGACTTCAAGCCCGAAGAACACGGCCTGACAAAACTCGCGGTCGCCTGCCGCAACGGCGTAGTCTTCGCCTCCTTCGACCATGACGTCGAGCCGCTGGAAGACTACCTGGGTTCCGACATCGCGCATTACTTCGACCGCGTCTTCGACGGCCGCGAACTGGTGATCCACGGCTACAGCCGCCAGCGCATTCCCGGCAACTGGAAGCTGATGCAGGAGAACATCAAGGACCCCTATCACCCCGGCCTCCTGCACACCTGGTTCGTCACCTTCGGCCTTTGGCGCGCGGACAACCGGTCCGAACTAAAGATGGACCGCCACTTCCGCCACGCCGCCATGATCTCCACGCGCGGCCAGGGCGGCAAAAGCACCGTCACCAGCGGCGTGTCCAGCTTCAAGGAACAGATGTCGCTGAACGACGACCGCTTCCTGGACATCGTGCAGGAACCCTGGTGGAACGGCCCCACCGCCGTGCTCATGACGCTGTTCCCCAGCGTCATCATCCAGCAGCAGGTGAACTCGCTGTCCACCCGCCACATCCAGCCCGTCGGCCACGACGCCTTCGACTTCGTCTGGACCCATTTCGGCTTTGCCGACGACACCCCCGAAATGACCCAGCGCCGCCTGCGCCAGGCCAACCTCTTCGGCCCCGCCGGCTTCGTGTCCGCCGACGACGGCGAAGTCATCGAATTCTCGCAATCCGGCTTCGAACAAAAGCCCTGGCACCGCAGCGTCGCCGAACTGGGCGGCAAGACCGCCGAAAACACCGATCACATGGTCACCGAAACGCTGATACGCGGCATGTACGCGTACTGGCGCCGCGTGATGGAGGCGTGACATGCTGGACTTTCCGCTCTACTACCAGCTCACCCGCCTGTACACCGACTACGCCGCCGCGCTCGACGCCGGCGAATGGGAAAAGTGGCCCGACTTCTTCACGGAAGACTGCGTCTACAAAGTGCTGCCGCGCGAAAACTACGAACGCGGCTTCCCGCTGGCGACCATGGCATTCGAGAGCCGCGGCATGTTGAAGGACCGCATCTACGGCGCCACCGAAACCATCTTCCACGACCCCTACTACCAACGCCACGTCGTTGGCGCCCCGCGCGTGCTGCTGGTGCAGGACGGCCGCATCGAGTCCGAAGCCAACTACGCCATCTTCCGCACCAAGCCCAGCCAGCTCACCACCGTCTTCAACGTGGGCCGATACCTCGACGTAATCCGCCAGACCCCCGACGGCCTCAAATTCGAATCGCGGCTGTGCATCTTCGACAGCGAGCTGATCCCGAATTCGCTGATCTATCCCATCTGACCCGGAGACAAGCAATGACTGTGCAATGGATCAAGGCCATCGGGCGCGATGAAGTCCCCGAAGAAGACGTCATCGCCGTCGAGGCAGGCGGAAAGGAGATCGCGCTATACGGCGTCGAAGGAGAGGTCTACGCCACCGACAACCTCTGTACGCACGGCAATGCCCGACTGTGCGACGGCTTCCTGACCGGCCACGAAATCGAATGCCCGCTGCACCAGGGCCGCTTCGACGTGCGCGACGGCCGCGCCCTGTGCTCGCCACTGCGCGAGAACATCGCGACCTATCCCGTGCGGATCGAGGATGGCGTCGTGTTCGTGGCGTTATGAAGGAGTCAGACGTTAAGTCGTAGCGGCGTCAATGCCTGAAGCGCAGCGGAGTTGAAGGGCCCGGATTGCCCTCAAACAGCCAACCGAAGCGCCTCGTTTGCCGCCGCCATGCCCATGGCGGCGGTGACGGTAACCACCGACCCATAACCCGCGCACGACAAGCCCTGCGGCGCCAGCGTCATCCCCGACGCGCCCATGTCGTCCTCACCCTCGACCGGCCGGGTCCACGCATCCGGCAAAATCGCCGGCTGGTCAAACCACAACGCATGCACGCCCATCTTCGGCACCCGCTTGAGCGCCTTGCCGTTCTTGTCCGACGCCCGCGGAAACCCATGCTCGCGCCGCAACTTGTTGCGCAGCTTCGAGAGCAGCGCATCATTGACCGCCCCCGACAGATCCCCCGCCCGCAACGCCAACGGATCCGTCTTCCCGCCCGCGCCGCCACACAGCAACATCGGCACGCCGAGCTTGCGCGCATGGAGGATCATCGCGATCTTCGCGGCGGCCTGATCCGTGCAATCGATGATGACCGTATACGGCCCCGGCAACACCTCGCCCACGTTCTCCGGCGACACAAAGTCATCCACCCGCGTGATCCGGCATTCCGGATTGATGGCCAACACCCGCTCGGCCATCGCCTCCACCTTCGACTGCCCCAGCGTCGAACTCAACGCATGGATCTGCCGGTTCACGTTGGATTCGGCGATGTGATCCAGATCGATCAACGTCAACGCTCCCACCCCGCAACGCGCCAGCGCCTCGACGGTCCACGAGCCAACCCCTCCCAGGCCAGCAACGGCAACATGGGCATCACGAATGCGGGAAGGCGCTTCGGGACCATAAAGACGCGACAGCGCGCCGAAACGGCGGTCGAGATCGGCGGGTTCAGGGATGAGTTCGGGCGAGTTCATGGATCGCATTTTATGGCAGCGGCCGCCAACCCACCTGCCCAATCCATGCAGACAAGGTGTCTGACACCCTGCGAAGACTGCCGTCATGCCGCGAATGTGCCTGAAGGGTGTCAGACACCAGAGGCATCCACGCCCACCGCAAGCGCGAAGCGTCATCCCCCGACGCAAGACACCGCGTAAGCGCCCGGAGGCCGCCCGCGCGGCCAACCGGACGCGGGCCCCGCAAGACGCGGCAAACCCGCGCAAACGCAGCCAAGAACCTCAAGAACTCAACCCGCCCCAGCGACCGACAAGTTCAAACCATCCGAGCCCGGCGTGGCGTCGGCCTGGGGTGCGCGGGGCGTGTAGATGCGCCCGAGGGAATCTGAAGGGAAGGCCGAAGGCCTGGACGAAGATGACGACGGGGCAGTCCGGAGCGAAGGCTCCGGACCGCAATCGTAGCCCCGCGCGCCCCAGGCCGACGCCACGCCGGGCGTCTTAAGAACCCGCCCGGCAAATGACCCAACAAGAACCCCCCGGCAAAAGCCTAAGGTTGTCAAACACCGACCCACGTCGAAGAACCCATCCATCAAATGCTCAAGGATGCCAGACGCCGCGCCACATCGCGCCGCACCCTGTCACTCCCCCGTAACGCCTGAATGGGGTAATACGCCCGCCGCGGGCTGCCAACGGCGCCAGCCGTCTGTGCCATCCCAATCCGAAAAATCAGATGCCGCACGCCGGCATCGTCTGACAGGGCGTAACGCTTACCATGGACCGCAGAAAATTCCTGAAATGGGGTAGCTTCCTGACCGTCTCCGCCGCCACCGCCGGACTGGCCGGCTGTAATGGCAGCAACGACGATGACGATGACAATGGCGGCGGTGACGACGGCAACAACGGCGGCGGCACCCCCGCGCGCTTCCAGTTCCCGCAAGGCATCGCCTCCGGCGACCCACGGCCCGACAGCATCATCCTCTGGACCCGGGTAATCGGCGACACCGGCGCCGCCGTCCCCATCCGCGTCCAGATGGCCCGCGACGAATCCTTCACCCAACTCCTGGTCGACGCCCCCATCACCGCCGAGCCCGACTGGGACCACACCGTCCGCCACAAAGTCACCGGCCTCGACGCAGCAACCACCTACTACTACCGCTTCCTGGCAGGAGGCAGCACCAGCCCCACCGGCCGCACCCGCACCGCACCCGCAGAAAACGCCGCCGTCGCGCAACTCAAGTTCGCCTTCATCTCGTGCCAGGACTGGAGCGTCAACCACTGGGCCGCCTTCGACGACCTCGCCGCGCAAGACCTGGACTTCGTCGTTCACCTCGGCGACTACATCTACGAAACCGTCAAAGCCGGCTTCCAGACCGGCGGCGTCGAAAGCGCCCACGCCCCCCTGACGCTACCCGACGGCACCGCCCGCGCCGACGGCGCCATCTTCGCCACCACCCTTGCCGACTACCGCAGCCTCTACCGCAGCTACCGCTCCGACCCCCGCCTGCAGGCCCTGCACGCCCGCTACCCCGTCATCGCCATCTGGGATGACCACGAATTCTCCGACGACTGCTGGCAAGACCACCAGACCTACGGCGTCGCCGACGACGAAACCCCGCTCACCTCGCGCCGCCGCGGCGCCAGCCAGGCCTGGTTCGAATTCATGCCCGCCGACGTCTCGCTCGACCTCGCCAACCCTTCCTTCCAGAACATCCAGATCTACCGCGCCTTCCGCTTCGGCAGCCTCGCCACTTTGCTCATGACCGACGAGCGCCTCTACCGCGCCGACCACATCATTCCCGAGCAACAGGTCGGCAGCGAAATCGGCAGCCGCTACTTCGTCCCCAAGCGCCTGCTCTCCCAAGTCGAAAGCCTGAAAATGGCCAACGCCGGCGGCCAACTCACGCCCGTCTCCATCCTCGGCGACACCCAGCGCGACTGGTGGAAAGCCCAACTGGCCGCCAGCACCACCTCGTGGAACCTCTGGGGCAACGAAGTCTCGCTACTGCGCATGCAATTCAACGGCACCCAAGCCGTCGCCGGCCTGCTCGCCCAAGGCCTGGCCGCCGCACAATCCGCGCTGGCGCCCCTAACCGCCCTCATGGCCACCGCCCTGGCCCAGGACCTCACCGCCGCCGACCACACCAGCGGCAAACCCGTCACCGCCTACCCCGCGCTATCAACGCTGCTAGACACCCAAGCCGGCATCCCGCCCGCCGCCTTCGCAGTCCAGATCAAACCCCTGCTAGACGCCCAACTGCCGCCCTCACTGCTGCTCGACGAATACCTGCTGAACGCGGACCAATGGGACGGCTACAACGCCGAACGCAAGCACCTCATGGCCTACGTGCGCGACACCGGCATCCGCAACCTGGTCGCCCTCACCGGCGACATCCACGCCTTCTTCGCCGGCCCCGTCATGGACGACTACGACGCCGCCACCCCCAAACCCGTCATGGTCGACCTGGTCACCGCCGGCATCTCCAGCAACTCGTTCTTCAGCTACTTCAAGAACGTCGTCGACACCGACCCCGCCTTTGCCGCGGCCAAGCCGCTGATCTACGGCGAAAACGCGGGCAAGATCCAGAACGCGTTCAACAGCACGCTGATGCAATTCAATTCAGACTGGATGCGCCACATCGACACGGACGCGCAAGGCTACGCGGTGGTGACGCTGACGGAAACCGAACTACGCTGCGTCTTCAACAAGCTAAAGCCCCTGAACGGCACGCAACCGCCCGCCGCCCCGGTCGTGGCTTCACAGACTGTGCTCACCATTACTTCCGGCACCCCGGACGTGATCGTCGCAACGTGATGGCGTGAGCGGGGGCAAGCGCGAAGCGTCATCCCCCGACGTAAGACACCACGTAAGCGCCCGGAGGCCGCCCGCGCGGCCAACCGGGCGCGGGCCCCGCAAGATGCGCAAACCCGCGCCACCGCAGCCAAGAACCTCAAGAACTCAACCCGCCCCAGCGCCCGCCAAGTTCAAACCACCCGAGCCCGGCGTGGCGGCGGCCTGGGGTGCGCGGGGCGTGTAGATGCGCCCGAGGGAATCGGAAGGCAGTCGCCGAAGGCGACAACGACGATGACGAAGGGGCAGTCCGGAGCGAAGGCTCCGGACCGCAATCGTAGCCCCGCGCAGCCCAGGCCGCCGCCGCGCCGGGCGTCACAAGAACCGCGACCGATGCCCGCCCCCGGCTTCCGGTGCAAAACGATGCGCCGGACTGCTGCCAACCTCACATCCGCAGCCCCTCACCACCCACAGCCACCACATCATCCCCACCCAACGCCTGATAAACCGTCACCTGATTCACCAACCGGTTCAACATATTCTCGTCCCGCGCCACCTCAGCCACCCGCCGCTTCTCCTGCGCATCCAGCCAATCCCGCAGCGGCACCGCCCCCGCCCGATACCTGACCTCGTACAACCGCTCAGCCTCCCGAGCCGCCCGCAAAGACAGATCCAGCTGCCCCGCCCGAATCCCCAACTGCGTGCGATTCGACAACGCATTCTCCACATCCGCCATCGCCTGATAAAGCGCCTGCCGGAACGTCACCACCCGCTCCTCAAAATCCGTCTTCGAAATCCGGATATTGAGCTGCATCTGATTCCACTGCAGAAACGGCAACGTCAACCCCGCCCCCAACGTCCCGATCGGATTCTTCAGCACATCCGACAACGTCGGGCTCGACGTGCCCAACGCCCCCGTCAACGTCACCGGCGGATAAAAGCTCGCCCGCGTCGCATCCACGGTAGCCAGCGACTCCCGCAACCGCAGCTCAGCCGCCCGCAGATCCGGCCGCCGCCCCAGCAACTCCGCCGGCACCCCTGCCCGCGCCTCCGGCAACGCACTCGAAGGCAACCGCATCGGATCCGCCGTAATGCGATCCGGCGGCCCATCGAACAGAATCGTCAACGCATTGATGTACTCAACCCGCTGCTGCACCAGCAACGCATGTGCCGCCTCCTGGCTTGCCACCGTCTGCTCGGCTTCAGCCAGCTCCAGCGCCGACGCCCCGCCCGCCGCATACTGCGCCCGCACCAGATCCTGCGTGCGCCGCGCGTAGGCAATGCTCTCCTCGCTGCTGGCAATGCGTTGATTGATGAACGCCGTCTGCCAATACAACGTCGCCGTCGTACCCACCAGCGACAGCGCCGCGCTCTGGCGATCCTGCTCCGTCGCCAGCGCCTCCCACTGCGCCGCGTCCCGCTGGCGCGCCAGCTTGCCCCACAGGTCCACCTGATAGCTCACCGTCAGCTCAGCCGAATTGGCCCGCGTGATCGCACGATCCCCATACAGATTGCGCACCCGCGACACATTCGCGTCACCGCCGAATTGCGGCATCAACTGATCGTCCGCCAATCCTGCCTGATACTGCGCCCGCCGCACGCGAATCGCCGCCGCTGCCAGATCGTTATTGCGCGCCAGCGCCGTGTCCACCAGCCCGTTCAGCACCGGATCATCGAAATTGCGCCACCAGTCGCCCCCGTCCGCCAACGACGCCTGCGCACCCGCATCGGCACCGGCCCTCGCATAAGTCCAGGATGCCGGCACACTCACCGCCGGCCGCTCGTAATCCGTACGCAGCAGACCGCATCCGCCCAGCGCCAACACCAGCACCACGCCCAGCGGTTTGCACAAAAGAGAAACTGCTTTCATCTTCCTCATTCCCGGGCCAACGCCTCGACGGGATCCAGGCGCGCCGCGTTGCGCGCCGGCAGATAGCCAAAAATCACACCAATCAGTGTCGAGCACGTAAATGCCGCCACCATCGATGCCGTGGAATAGATCATCTGGAACGAGCCGCCCGTCGCCTTGCTGACCAGCACCCCCAAGCCCAGCGACAACAGAATGCCCACCGCCCCGCCGATCAGGCACACCAGCACCGCCTCGATCAGAAACTGCTGCATGATGTCGCTGCGCCGCGCGCCCACCGCCATCCGCACCCCGATCTCGCGCGTGCGCTCGGTCACCGACACCAGCATGATGTTCATCACCCCGATCCCGCCCACCATCAGCGAAATCAGCGCGATCAGCGACACCAGCAGCGTCATCGTCGCCGTCGTGCGCTCGATCGTCTTGCGCACCGCATCCGTGTTGAACACGAAAAAGTCCTTCACCACATGCCGGCGCGTCAGCACCCGCACGATCGCCTGCTCCGCCGCGGCCGGCGGCGTCGCGTCGTTCACGCGCACCGTGATGCTCTTCAGATGCTGCTGCCCCAGCACCCGCGACAGCGCCGTCGTATAGGGAATCCACACGTTCAGCGAATCGTTGCTGCCAAACACCGTGTCCTTCTTCTGCGTCACCCCGATCACGCGCGCCGGCATCGACCCCAGGAAGATCACCTGCCCGATCGGTTCCGTGTGCGACCCGAACAGCGCACGCCGCGTGCCCTCGTCGATCACCACTTCCTGCGCGCGGCGCGCCACGCTCGTCTCGTCAAAGAACTTGCCCTCGGCCAGTTTGATCGCACGCACCCGGAAGTATTGATCGCCCACGCCCTGGATCGACCCATTCACCGACACGTTGCGATAGCGCAGCGTATTGCTCGTGCCCACTTCCGGCGTCACGCTGTCCACATAGGACTCGCGCGCCAGCGCCTCCGCGTCGGCCGCCACCAGCGTGCGGATGTTCACCGCCTTCTCGTCGCCGAAATCCTTGCCCGGAAAGACCTCAACCGTGTTCGTGCCGATCGCGCTGATGTCTTCCAGGATCTTGCGCCGCGAACCCTCGCCCAGCGCCACCACCGACACCACCGCCGCAATGCCGATGATGATGCCCAGCATCGTCAGCGACGTGCGCAGCCGGTGCGCGTTCATCGCCAGCAGCGCCATGCGCAGCGCCTCGCCGCAGCGGTCCAGATACGCCTGCCAGGCCGGCCGCTGGGCCATCGCCGGCGCCTCGTCCAGCGCCGTCTGATGGCGTGGCGCGTCCGGATTGCGCTTGTCCGCGACGATCTCGCCGTCGCTGATCTCGATGATGCGCTGCGCGTGACGCGCCACGTTCATATCGTGCGTGACGATGATGATCGTGTGTCCCGCCGCGTTCAGCTCTTCCAGGATGCGCAGCACCTCCTGGCCCGTATGCGTGTCCAGCGCGCCGGTCGGCTCGTCGGCCAGGATGATGTCGCCGCCGTTCATCAGCGCCCGCGCGATACTCACCCGCTGCTGCTGACCGCCGGAAAGCTGGCCAGGCCGATGCTCGGAACGATCCGCCAGGCCCAGCCGCGCCAGCAAGGCCGAGGCCCGCTCCAGCCGCGCCTCGCGGCGCTTGCCCGCGTAGACCGCCGGCACCTCCACGTTGCCCTGCGCGCTCAGGTCCGCCAGCAGGTGATAGCGCTGGAAGATGAACCCGAAGTGTTCCCGGCGCAGCTGCGCCAGCTCGTCCGGATCCAGCTCGCCCGTGCTCCGGCCGTCGACCTTGTAGTCGCCGCGCGTGGGCCGGTCCAGGCAGCCCAGGATGTTCATCAGCGTCGACTTGCCCGACCCGGACGCCCCCACGATGGCGACCATCTCGCCCGCCTCGATCGTGAGGTTGACGTCCTTCAGGACCGCAATCGTCTGGTCGCCCGCCGGAAACTCGCGGCGCACGCCCGACAGGGAAATGAGCGGACCGCTCATGTCAGGCTCCCGGCTTGGCGGCGGCCGGCGACGAATCCGCCGACACGACGCGTTCGCCCACCTCCAGGCCTTCCAGCACCTGCGCCTGCACGTTGTTGTTCATGCCGATGCGGACCTGGCGCGTCTCGGTCTTGTTGCCTTCCCCGACCACCCGCACTTCGTAGCGCCCGTCCTTGCCACGCTTGCCCAGCGCCGACGCCGGCACCACCACCGCCCCCTTGGCTTCGCCCAGCACGATGAAGACCTGGGCCGTCATCGAAATGCGCAGCTTCTCGTCGGGGTTGGGCACGTCGAACAGCCCGTTGTAATAGACCGCGGCGCTGGTGGACGAGCTGGTCGAGGACGTCAGCGACGACGTCGCGTCATCCTTCTGGATGGAATCCGGGGCCGGTTCCACCGCGCGCAGCGTGGCGCGGTAGCGCTCGTCCGGTTCGCCCAGAATGGTGAAGTAGACCGGCAACCCGGGCTTGACCCGCGTCACGTCGGCCTCGGAGATCTGCGCCTTGATCGTCATGGTGTCCACCTGCGCCACCTTGATGATGGTGGGCGCGCTCTGGATGGAGTTGACGGTCTGGCCTTCCTTGGTGACCACCGCCACCACCATGCCGTCGATCGGCGAGACGATGCGCGTGTAGCCCAGGTTGACCCGGGCCGTGTCCACCTGGATCTCCGCCTGCGCGATCTGCGCGTCCAGCGACGCGATCTCGGCGCGCGTCACGGCCAGCGTGGCCTCGGCCGATTCATAGGCCTCGCGCGAGCTGGCGTCGGCCGCCAGCATCATGCGCTGACGCTTGAACGCCAGTTCCGCCTGCTTCAGCGTGGCGACCTTGGCGGCCCGTTCGGCGCGCCGCGTCTGCAACGCCGCCTCGGCATTGCGCAGTTCGTTCTGCTGGGTCAGGTCGTCGATCTCGGCGACCAGTTGCCCCTTCTTGACGCGATCGCCCAGTTCCACCTTCAGGGACTTGAGCTGGCCCGTGGCCTGCGCGCCGACGCTGACGCGTTCGATGGCGTCGATGGTGCCGCTGGCCAGGACGCTGTCTTCCAGGTCCGCCCGGGACACTTCGGCCACCGCGAACGTCGGCGGTGGCGGCGCCGAAAAGAACGCGGCGCGCGCGCCAAACACGAGAAGCAGGAGGATGACGGCTATCAGGACGTAGCGCTTGAACTTGCTGCGGGACTTTTTCATTGAACCTGGACGATGGGAACGGCAAGGCGCCACGAGCGGCGCCGGTAATGCTGCAAACAAGCGGTGAAATTCGAAGGCGGATTGCACCGCGCGGACGTGTTCCGTTGCGTGAACGATACAACGATCCCAAGACTGTTGCGGAACCGTTTTACCCCACCTGCCGCGAACGTGCCGTCATCTTGCCGAATAAGCGCGAGACTTGTCCGGTAGAGACCGTTAACTTCGCAATGTGACTAGTCACTGTCCACTGCAGCGCAAAAACACCTCGCCTCGACATAGCGGGATGTTACGAACAGAATGAACGCAGTTAAGCCGTGTCTACCTCCAACAGATCCCCCTCTTCGCCATCCAGTTCCCCGGAATTTTCCGGGGCGGTGCTTTTGTGCCTGCTGGCAATGATGAATCACGTGGCGCTGACCGGGGGACGGATCACCGTTTCCCTGACGGCGCTGCACATGGGGCTGTCCACGTTCACGGTCGGCACGCTGGTCGCGGTGTTCGCCGTGTTGCCGATGCTGTTTTCGGTACGCGCGGGACGGTGGGTGGACCGGGTCGGAATCGTGCGGCCGCTCGTCATCGGCACCACTTTGGTCGCCTTCGGCACGCTATTGCCCTCCATCTCCCAGACGCAGTCCGCCCTGCTGGTGGCGTCCTGCTGTATCGGCATCGGGTTCATGCTGCATCAGGTGGCCACGCAGGATCTGTTGGGCCACGCCGAACCCGAGCAGCGGCTGCGCAATTTTTCATTCATGTCCCTCGCCTTGGCTGGGTCCGGTTTTTCCGGTCCGCTGATCGCCGGCCTGGCCATCGACCACCTGGGCACACGCACGGCCTTTGGCATTCTCGCGGTTGGTCCCTTGCTGTCGGGGATCGGTCTATATGTCTTGCGCCATCAATTGAAAGCCGTCGACGCGGCCATCACCGGCGTGCGCGAGGCCCAGCGCCGCCGGGTGACCGAGTTGCTGGCCGTGCCCGCGCTGCGCCGCATCCTGATGGTGAACACCATTCTGTCCGGGGCGTGGGATACCCATCTGTTCGTCGTGCCGATCTTCGGCGTGGCGATCGGGCTGTCCGCCACCACGATCGGCGTCATTCTTGCCTCGTTCGCGGCGGCAACTTTCGTTATCCGGCTGGCTTTGCCGCTTATCCAGCGCCGGGTCCGGTCGTGGACGCTGGTGCGCGTGGCCATGGCCACGGCCGCCATCGATTTCATGCTTTACCCGCTGTTCACCGACGTTACCGTCCTGATCGTGCTGTCTTTCATCCTGGGACTGGCGTTGGGCTGTTGCCAGCCCAGCATGCTGTCCCTGCTGCACCAATACTCGCCGCCGGGCCGCGCCGCCGAGGCCGTGGGCCTGCGCATGGCGCTGATCAACGGCTCGCAGGTGTCCCTGCCGTTGACCTTCGGCGCGCTGGGTGCGGTAATTGGCGTTGCCCCGCTTTTCTGGGCCTATTCCGTGGCGTTGATGGCCGGGGGCTGGGCCAATCGAAATCCTCCGCACGAGCCTGAACGGAAAACGTAGTTGTGAACAAGCAGTCCTCCCCCTCTGACATCTCCGGCGCGTCCTTGCCCTTCCGGCTGTGGACGGCAGAAGAACGCCAAGCCTCGCTCGACGACGCGCTCAAACAAAGGCAGGCGGGGGAAGACGTATGGGTATTCGGGTACGGATCCCTGATCTGGCGTCCGGATTTCGACTTCCAGGAGCGGCGCCTGGCCACACTGCGCGGCCACCACCGCGCGCTGTGCCTGTGGTCGCGGGTGAACCGGGGTACGCCCGAATGTCCGGGCCTGGTGTTCGGACTGGACCGCGGCGGTTCCTGCCGGGGCGTGGTCTACCGCCTGGCCGGCGACCAGGTCCCCCATTACTTTCCTGCCCTCTGGGAACGCGAGATGTCCACGGGCGCCTACCTCCCCCGCTGGATCAACTGCGCGACGGATGAAGGGGTCGTCCGCGCGCTGGTCTTCATCATGAACCGCAGCAATCCCGCCTATATCCGCGCCCTGCCCGAGCCGGAACTGCTGGAGATCGTGCGCCGTGCGGCAGGACGCTACGGCCCGTGCACGGACTACGTGGTGCAGACCGCCCAGGCCCTGCGGTCCGCCGGTATTCACGATGCCCGGCTCGACGCGATCGCCCGCCGGCTTGAACTGGACGGCCACCCGCTGCCCGAGGGTCCCTGAGGCCGGGCGGACAGGCAGGCGCGGCGAACTTGTCCGGGGCCTGCGCGGGGTCAATGGGGGGCCGGTCTTCCAGGCGGTATAAACTCCCTGTTATCAACGCTGAACCCCTAAGACCATGTCCGTCTCTGATCTGCGTCAAAGCTACGAAAAGAATGTGCTCCTGGAAAGCCAGGCCGCCCCCTCTCCGTTCGAGCAATTCACCCGTTGGTTCGACGAGGCCCTGGCGGCCAAGGTGCCGGAACCCAACGCCATGACCCTGGCGACGGTGGATGCCAGCGGCCAGCCCAGCGCCCGCATTGTCCTCATCAAGGGCTTTGACGACCAAGGCTTCACGTTCTTCACCAATTACGAATCGCGCAAGGGCCTGGACCTGCAAGCCGAGCCGCGCGCCGGCCTGCTGTTCTTCTGGCAGCCGCTGGAGCGCCAGGTCCGCATCGAAGGCGTGGTGGAAAAGGTGGCGGCCGAGGAATCGGACGCCTACTACCATAGCCGCCCGACCGGATCGCGCATCGGCGCCTGGGCCTCGCGCCAAAGCCAGCCCATCACCCGTGAAGAGCTGGAAGCCCGCGAAAAGGAATTCCGCGAACGTTTCGGCGAACAGCCGCCGCGTCCGCCGCACTGGGGCGGCTATCGCTTGAAGCCCACCGCCTTTGAATTCTGGCAAGGCCGGCCGTCCCGCCTGCACGATCGCCTGCGCTATGTCGCGGACGGCGCGGGCTGGAAGATCGAACGCCTGTCTCCCTGATACAGGCGCCCCGACGCGGGGCGTCCCCACGCCGGGCGCCTCCCGCGCCCGACCGAACTGTCTACTGCATGTCCGCCTCCTCCCCTGATTTCGATTCCGTCTTCTTTCGCACCGCTTTGGGCCGTTACGCCACCGGCGTGACGGTCGTGACGACCGCCGGCCTGGACGGCGCCCCCATCGGCCTGACGGTCAGCTCGTTCAATTCGGTCTCGCTGAACCCGCCGCTGGTGCTGTGGAGCCTGTCGCTGGGCTCGTCGTCGCTGGAAGCCTTCGAACAGTGCGAGCGCTACGTCGTGAACGTGCTGAGCGCGGACCAGATCGCGTTGGCCCGGCGTTTTGCAACCGGCAAGACGCCGGACCGCTATGCCGGGCTGCAGGTGCACTACGCGCCGGGCGGCACGCCCATGCTGGACGGCCACTGCGCCGCCTGGTTCGAATGCCGCAGCCGCAGCCGCTATGTCGAGGGAGATCACGTCATCATGGTCGGAGAAGTCGAACGTTGCGGACACAGTGGCGAGCCGCCCCTGGTGTTTCACGCCGGCGGCTTCGACCTGACGCCGGCCGGCACGCGCGCCGAAAAGGCCAAATCATGAGCGTCGACGTCGATAGCGTCGTCATCGGCGCCGGCGTGGTCGGGCTGGCGATCGCCCGCGCGCTGGCCCAATCCGGCCGCGAGGTGCTGGTGGCCGAGGCCACCGAGGCCATCGGCACCGGCACCAGCTCGCGCAACTCCGAAGTCATCCACGCCGGCATCTATTACCCCGCCGGCAGCCTGAAAGCGCGGCTCTGCGTGCGCGGCAAGCACCTGCTGTATGCCTACTGCGCCGAGCGCGGCGTGCCGCACAAGCGGCTGGGCAAGCTCATCGTCGCCACCAGCTCCGAGCAGGCCACGCAACTGGAAGGCATCGCCCAGCGCGCCCGCGCCAACGGCGTGGACGACCTGCAGTACATCTCGGGCGAAGAAGCCATGCGCCTGGAGCCCGCGCTGCAATGCACCGCCGCGCTGGTGTCGCCGTCCACCGGCATCGTCGACAGCCACGCGCTGATGCTGTCCTTTCAGGGCGATGCGGAAAACGCGGGCGCCCAGTGCGTTTTCCATACGCCGCTCGTGTCGGGGCGCGTGCGTCCTGAAGGCGGCTTCGAGCTGCAATTCGGCGGCGACGACGCCATGCAACTGACCTGCAACGTGCTGATCAATTCGGCCGGCCTGCAGGCGCCCGCCCTGGCGCGGCGCATCGAAGGCGTGCCGGCGGCCAGCATCCCCACCGATTACCTGTGCAAGGGCAGCTATTTCACGCTGTCCGGCCGCGCGCCGTTCTCGCGGCTGATCTACCCGGTGCCCCAGCACGCCGGCCTGGGCGTGCATTTGACGCTGGACATGGGCGGCCAGGCCAAGTTCGGCCCCGACACCGAATGGGTCGGCACCGAGGACTACACGCTGGACCCGTCCCGCGCCGACGTGTTCTACGAAGCCGTCCGCAGCTACTGGCCGGCCTTGCCGGACGACGCGCTGGCGCCCGGTTACACGGGCATCCGGCCCAAGATCTCGGGCCCGCACGAGCCAGCCGCCGACTTCGTCATCGCGGGTCCCGCCGTGCACGGCGTGCCGGGCCTCGTGAACCTGTTCGGCATTGAATCCCCCGGGCTGACCTCCAGCCTGGCCCTGGCGGAAGAAACCCTGGCGCGCCTGTCCGCCTGATCTCCGCCCGCCCCCCTTTTTCTCATTCAGCCATTCCGCCATGCAGCACAACGACTACATCCTGACCCTGTCCTGCCCCGACCGCACCGGCATCGTCTACCGCGTCAGCGGCCTGTTGTTCGAACTGGGTTGCAACATCCTGGATTCGCAGCAGTTCGGCGACGAAGAGACCGGCCGCTTCTTTTTGCGCGTGCACTTCGACCTGCCGGTCAGCGTGGCCGCCGACGACCTGCGCGCCCGCCTGGACGCGATGTCCGCCGACTACGGCATGGAGCTCAAGCTGCATGACGCGCGCCGCAAGGAACGCCTGCTGATCATGGTCAGCAAGCAAGGCCACTGCCTGAACGACCTGCTGTTCCGCGTGCATAGCGGCCATCTGCATGCCGAAGTGGCCGCCATCGTTTCCAACCACAACGATTACGCCGCACTGGCCGCCACCTACAACATCCCGTTCCACCACCTGCCGGTCACGCCGGACACCAAGCTGGAACAGGAAAAGCAGGTGCTCAAGATCGTCGACGAAGCCAACATCGATCTGGTCGTGCTGGCCCGCTACATGCAGATTCTGTCGGCGGACATGTGCCGCGCCCTGACCGGCCGCGCGATCAATATCCACCACAGCTTCCTGCCCAGCTTCAAGGGCGCGCGCCCCTACCACCAGGCGCACGCGCGCGGCGTGAAGATCATTGGCGCCACGGCCCACTACGTGACCTCGGACCTGGACGAAGGCCCGATCATCGACCAGGACATCGAACGCGTCGACCATACGATGACCGCGCAGGACCTGACGCAGGTCGGCAGCGACATCGAATCCCTGGTGCTGTCGCGCGCCGTGCGCAGCCACGTCGAACACCGCATCCTGCTGAACCGCAACAAGACCGTCGTGTTCCGCTGATCCTCACGCCTTTGACGGGACCGCGGCGGGCGGTTGCAACGGCGGAAACGCCTGCGCCACCAAGGCCACCGCGCGCTCCTGCAAGGGCGAACGCGCCGCATCGGGCCAGATCACCTGACTGATCGAGCGCGCTTCGTGTTCAAACGCAATGAACCGCGTGCCCGCCAGCCCGCTGCGCGACAGGCACGCCGGCACGATCGACACCCCCAGTCCCTGCGACACCAGCGACGCCACGCTCAGCCAGTGGCGCACCTCGTGCCGGATCGCCGGCATGAAGCCGGCCGACACGCACATGGCCAGCACCGTCTCGTAATAGCTGGGCGAAGCCGCCCGCGCGAAGAAGACGAAGTCATCGTCTGCCAGCTCCGCCAGCCGCAGCGACGTGCGCTGCGCCAGCGGATGCCCGTCAGGCAGGCACACGACGAAGGGCTCGGCCATCAGATCGCGCGCCTGCACGCCGTCCGGCACGGGATTGGCATGGATGAAGCCCAGATCTTGCTCGCCGCGCCGTACCGCCTCGATCTGGTCATGCGAGTTCAGCTCGGTCAGCACGTGTTCCACGTCCGGCAGTTCGGTCCGCATGGCGTTCAGCAGCGCGGGCAGGCCCCGGTACAGCATCGACCCCACGAAGCCGATCCGCAGCCGGCCGCGCAGGCCCGCGTCCACCTGGCGCACCAGCGTGCGGACCTCCTCGGCCTGGCGCAGCAGAATCACGGCCTCGTGGTACAGCGCCTGGCCGGCGTCGGTCAGCTCGACATGCCGGCTGGTTCGGGCCAGAAGGCGCGCGCCGATGTTTTCCTCAAGTTGGCGGATCGCATAGCTGAGCGGCGGCTGCGAGATGTGCAGGCGCGCCGCCGCCCGGCTGAAATGGCGCTCTTCGGCCACGGCGATGAAGTAGCGCAGCAGCCGGGGTTCCAAGTCCATATGTCCCTCCTTACAGCCCATCTATATTTGTTTTGGATTGATCTACATCAAAACAGTATTTGAGTAGATGAATCAAGCCCCGCAACATAGGGGCATCTTCCCGTCCCGACCCGGATGCCGCCATGGATACCCCCGTCTTGCCCGTTGCCGCCACCGCCACGCCCGTCCCGGATTCCCGCGGGCTGAACCTGTTCAGCGCCGACCCGTACGCCGAGGCGCTGAGCCGCCGCTACCTGCCGCCCGCCCTGCACGCGCATCTGCTGCCGCACCTGAGCCGGCTGGGCGAACTGGCGGGCGGGGTGATGGACGAATTGGCGTCCGTGGCCGACAAGCATCCGCCCACGCTATCCGTGCGCACCCGCGCCGGCACGGATGAGTCCCGCATCGACAAGCATCCGGCCTACGTCGAACTGGAACGCCTGGCCTATAGCGAGTTCGGCCTTGCCGCGCTGTCCCATCGGGGCGGCGTGCTCGGCTGGCCCGAGCCCATGCCTGCGGCCGCCAAATACGCGCTCAGCCATCTTTTCGTGCAGGCAGAGTTCGGCCTGTGCTGCCCGGTCAGCATGACGGACTCGCTGGCGCGCACGCTGCGCAAGTTCGGCGACCCGGCGTTGGTCGAGCGCGTGCTGCCGCAGGTGACGTCGCAGGACTTCGACACGCTGCGCCAGGGCGCCATGTTCATGACCGAACAGGGCGCGGGCTCGGATGTCAGCGCCACGGAAGTCACGGCCGAGGCCCAGGACGACGGCACGTGGCGCATTCACGGCGACAAGTGGTTCTGCTCGAACCCGGATGCCGGCTTTGCGATGGTGCTGGCCCGCAGCGAAACGGATCCCGGCCTGAAGGGCGTGTCGCTCTTTCTGCTGCCGCGCGACCTGGCGGACGGCACGCACAATCACTACCGCATCCTGCGCCTGAAGGACAAGCTGGGCACGCGCTCCATGGCCAGCGGCGAAATCCGCCTGGAAGGCGCGGTGGCATGGCTGGTGGGCGAACGCGGCCGCGGCTTCAAGCACATGGCCGACATGATCAACAACTCGCGCCTGTCCAACGGCATGCGCGCAGCGGGCCTGATGCGCCGCGCCGTCACCGAAGCCGTCTACGTGTCGCAGCACCGCCGCGCCTTCGGCAAGCGGCTGATCGACATGCCGCTGATGCAGCGCCAGCTCGTCAAGATGATCGTGTGGGCCGAACAGGCGCGCAGCGTCATGTTCCAGACGGCGCGCGCGCTGGCCGACGCGGATCAGGGCGCGGCGGACCCCGCGCTGGCGCGCATCCTGACGCCGCTGATCAAGTTCCGCGCCTGCCGCGATGCGCGCAAGGTCACCGGCGACGCGATGGAAGTGCGCGGCGGCTGCGGCTACATCGAGGAATTCACCGACGCCCGCCTGGTGCGCGACGCGCATCTGGGCTCCATCTGGGAAGGCACCAGCAACATCGTCGCGCTGGATGTCCTGCGCGCCATCAAGAAAGAGAACTCCCTGCCCGCGCTGCGCAGCCACATCGACCGCCTGCTGGCCGATGGCGCGCCCTGCCCGCCCGACCTGGTCGACATGCAGGCCAGCGCCCTGGAAAAGACCTACGCGCTGGCGGAACACGCCGCGCAAGGCGACCATGCGCAGCTGGCGCGCCAGGCCGCATCGCTGCTGTATCACGCGGTGTCCATGGCCGCGCTGCGCTGGGAAGCCACCGGAACGGGCCTGGAAAGCCGTGCGCGACTGGCCGACCAGGTGCTGCTGCACCGCCTGGCGCCGCGCGATCCCTATGCCATCCCGCCTGACGAAAGCGCGGCCTGCCAGGCCATCCTGCAGTACGCGCTGTAGCCCGTCAGACATCCCGCAGTAACCCGACGCCGGCGGCACAGCCGGCGCGCCATCCACTGGAGACAAGCATGAAACGCTATTTCACCCCTCTGTTCCTGGCGGCCGCCGCCGTCATAGCGGCCACCCCCGCCGTTGCCGCAGACGCCTACCCCACCGCGCGGCCGGTCACGCTGGTCGTGCCCTTCCCGCCCGGCGGTCCCACCGACGCGCTGGCCCGCCGCCTGGCCGAAAAGCTGCGCGAGCCGCTCAAGCAGAACGTCATCGTCGAAAACCGCAGCGGCGCGGGCGGCAACATCGGCTCTGAATACGTGGCCTCCGTCAAGCCCGACGGCTACACCATCCTGTTCGGCACGTCCGGCCCGCTGGCCATCAACATCAGCCTGTACAAGAAGCAGAACTACAACCCCGAGACCAGCTTCGCGCCCATCATCCGCATCGGCCACCTGCCCAACATCCTGGTGGTGAATCCGTCGGTGCCCGCCAACAACATGCAGGAGCTGATCGCCTACGCGCAAAAGAACCCGGACAAGCTGAGCTACGCCTCGTCCGGCAACGGCGCGTCGTCGCACCTGGCCGGCATCCTGTTCAACCGCATGGCCGGCACCAAGATCATGCACATCCCGTACAAGGGCACCGGCCCGGCGCTGAACGACCTGCTGGGCGGCCAGGTGTCGATGTCGTTCACCGACATCCTGACCGCGCTGCCCTACATCAAGGCGGGCAAGCTGCGCGCCATCGGCCTGGCCAGCGCGCAGCGTTCCGATGCGCTGCCCGAGCTGCCGACGCTGTCCGAGCAAGGCCTGAAGGGCTATGACGTCAGCGTCTTCTTCGGCATCGTCGCGCCCAAGGACACGCCGGCCGACGTGGTGAACACGCTGAACCAGGCCTTCAAGACGGCGCTGTCCGATCCCGCGATCGAGCAGACGCTGCGCATGCAGGGCATCGTCGAAGCGCAGGACAAGACGCCGCAGGGCCTGTCCACCTTCATCACCACCGAAGTCCCCAAGTGGCGCGAGCTGATCCAGAGCGCCAACGTTTCCATCGACTGACGCGAAGAATGCCCATGGCTCACACCCTACCCAATGCTGGCGCCCTTGCGGGCTGCAAGGTGATCGATCTGTCGCGCGTGCTGGGCGGTCCGTACTGCACGCAGATCCTCGCCGACCACGGCGCCGACGTGCTGAAGATCGAACCGCCCGGCGGCGACGAGACGCGCGGCTGGGGCCCGCCCTTCCTGGGCGAGACGGCCTCGTACTTTGTCGGCGTGAACCGCAACAAGGACGGCATGACGCTGGACCTGTCGCAGGCCGCCGGGCAGGAACTGCTGCGCCACCTGCTGGCCGACGCCGACGTGCTGGTCGAAAACTTCAAGCCCGGCACGCTGGAAAAGTGGGGTTTGGGCTACGAAGACCTGAAGGCGGCCTTCCCCGCGCTGATCCATTGCCGCGTGAGCGGCTTCGGATCGGACGGCCCGCTGGGCGGGTTGCCCGGCTACGACGCCTGCGCGCAGGCGATGTGCGGGCTGATGAGCGTGAACGGCGATGCGGACGGCGAAGCGACCCGCGTGGGCCTGCCGGTCGTGGACATGGTGACGGGGCTGAACGCGGCGGTGGCGATCCTGCTGGCGCTCAACGAGCGCACGCGCAGCGGGCTGGGCCAGTTCCTGGACATCACGCTGTACGACTGCGCGCTGTCGCTGCTGCACCCGCATGCGCCGAATTACTTCTACAGCGGCAAGGTGCCGCAGCGCAGCGGCAACGCGCACCCGAACATCGCGCCATACGAAACCTTGCCCACCGCCAGCGGCCCGATCTTCCTGGCCGTGGGCAACAACCGCCAGTTTGCGATGATGGCGCAGACGCTGGATGCGCCGGCGCTGTCGGCGGATGCGCGCTACGCCACGAACGCGGACCGCCTGCGCCATCGCCAGGCCCTGCGCGACGATCTCACCGTCCTGCTGGCCCGCCACGATGCCGCCGCGCTTGCCGACCAGCTGCTGCGCGCCGGCGTGCCCGCCGCCGCCGTGCAGACGGTTGACCAGGCGCTCGCGCATCCCCATACGCGGCACCGCGGCATGGTGCTGGAACAGGGCGATTACAAGGGAGTGGGTTCGCCCATCAAGCTGTCGCGCACGCCCGCCACGCTGCGCAAGCTGCCGCCGGACCTGGCGCCGCCCGCCGGCCAGGACTGACCGCGCATCGATGACCCGCCCGGCGCCCGCCGGGCTTTTTTTTGCGCGCTCCCCCCCTCGCAACAACTTAGACATTTGGTTTCAGCAAGCCGCCCGATTGCCGCCGTAGACTTTTTTTGCACCTCGCGTCGCATCTGCACGCTTTCCCGAGCCACATAAAAGGCGAGCCACATAAGAGGAAATAAAAGACTATGGCCACGAACGACTCACAAGACCACGGTCAGCTCAAACGGGTGATGGGCCCGAAGCTGCTGCTGCTTTTCATTGTTGGCGACATCCTGGGCACCGGCGTCTACGCGCTGACAGGGCAAGTGGCCGCGGAAGTCGGCGGGGCGGCATGGCTGCCGTTCCTGGTCGCCTTCGGCGTGGCGCTCCTGACCGCGCTGTCCTACCTGGAACTTGTCACGAAATACCCGCGCGCCGCGGGCGCCGCGCTCTACGTCCACAAGGCGTTCGGCCTGCACTTCCTGACGTTCATCGTCTGCTTCACCGTCATGTGTTCCGGCCTGACGTCCGCGGCCACCGCCTCGCAGGCCTTTGCCGCCAACCTGTTCGCCGCGATGGGCATCGAGGCCGAAAAGCACTGGATCACGCTTGGCGCGCTGGGCTTCATGACGCTGGTCATGCTGGTCAATTTTCGTGGCGCGACTGAAAGCGTTCGCGCCAACGTCGTGCTCACGCTGATCGAGCTGTCGGGTCTGCTGATGGTCATCCTGCTGGGCTTTTATGCGATGTCAGACGGCCAAGCGGACTTCTCGCGCGTCGTCGCATTCGACACGCCCGAGGACAAGAGCGTGTTCCTGGCCGTGACCTCGGCCACGGCGCTGGCGTTCTTCGCCATGGTCGGCTTCGAGGATTCGGTCAACATGGCCGAAGAGACGCACGATCCCAGCCGTATCTTTCCGAAGGTCATGCTGACCGGCCTGGGCATCACGGCCGTCATCTACGTGCTGGTGTCGATCTGCGCCGTTGCGCTGGTGCCGGTGGGCGAACTGGCCAAGAGCAGCACGCCGCTGGTGCTGGTGGTCAAGCGCGCCGCGCCTGATCTGCCCGTGGAGTACATCATGCCGATCATCTCGATGTTCGCCGTGGCGAACTCGGCGCTGATCAACATGATGATGGCCAGCCGCCTGTTGTACGGCATGTCGCGCCAGGGTGTGCTTCCGTCCTTCCTGGCGCACGTGCACCGCAAGAACCAGACGCCGTGGACGGCCATCCTGTTCACGACGGCGCTGGCCTTCGGCCTCATCATCCTGGTCTCGCTGACCGACTCGCAGGCGATCCGCGCGCTGGGCGGCACCACCGCGTTGCTGCTGCTGGGCGTGTTCGCCTTCGTGAACGTCGCGGTGCTGGTGCTGCGGCGCGACAAGGTCGAACATAAGCACTTCTCCATCAACCGCATCGTCCCGTGGCTGGGCGCCGCGGCATGCCTGTTCCTGGTGACGCCGCTGACGGGCCGTGACGTGATCCAGTACCAGGTCGCCGGCTGGCTGCTGCTGCTGGGCGTGGTCATGTGGTTCGTGACCTGGCTGGCGCGGCGCCGCGAGGCCAAGATGGAACTGGACCCGTCGGCGCTGGAATGATGCGTGGCGTCAGCCGCCCACCGCCAGCCCTTCGCGGCGCGGGTCCGCGCCGCCCTCCAGGCCCTTCGCATCGATGACGATGCCGTGGATGCCGCTGGGAAACTCGGTGATGCGCACCGGGTGTCCCATGCGCTCCAGTTCCGGCGCCAGCGCTTCCAGCGCCGTTCCCTTTTCCAATTCGGTTTCCTTGTTGCGGCTGCCGAAGTTGGGCAGGTCGATCGCCGACTGGATATCGAGATTCCAGTCCAGCACGCCCACGAGCGTCTTTGCGACGTAGTTGATGATCGCGCTGCCGCCCGGCGAGCCCACCAGCAGGTAGGGCTTGCCATCGCGTAGCACCATCATCGGCGCCATCGAACTGCGCGGGCGTTTGCCCGGTTCGATGCGGTTGGCGACGAGCCGGCCTTCGGGGTCCTTGAACGACGATGAAAAATCCGTCATCTCGTTGTTCAGCAGAAAACCCCGCACGAAGATCTTGCTGCCGAATTCGCTTTCGATGGTGGTCGTCATGGTGAGCGCGTTGCCTTGCGCGTCAACCGCCACGAGATGGCTGGTGGACGGCACTTCCAGCGCATTGTCCTTGCCCAGCGACAGCAGCTTGCCTTCCGGGTCGCCCGGCAGCGCGACCTTCATGCTGCGATCCGGCTGGATCAACGCGCCGCGCGCGCGCAGATACGCCGGGTCCAGCAAGGCGCGCACCGGCACGCGCACGAAGTCCGGGTCGGCCACGTAGAAATCGCGGTCGGCAAAGGCCAGCCGGCCGGCTTCCGAAAAATAATGCACCGCCTGCGCCGTGCCGGGCGCGTAGCTGCTTAGCGGAAACTGCTCCAGCTCGCCCAGCATCTGCAGCACGGCGATGGGCCCGCTGCTGGGCGGGCCCATGCCGCAGAGCTGGTAGCCGCGATACGCGCCGCACACGGGATCGCGCGGCTTGGCGCGATAGTCCGCAAGATCCGCAAGGGTAAGGTCGCCCGGCTTCTCGTGCCCCTGCACGGCGGCCACGATGTCGCGCGCGATGTCGCCCTGATAGAACGCATCAGCGCCTTGCGTTGCGACCGCGCGCAACGTGCGTGCGAATTCCGGGTTCTTCAGCACGTGGCCCACCGGCCAGGGCGTCCCGTCCGGCGCATAGAAATACGCGGCCGCCGCGGCCTGCTGCGGCAGCGCCTTGTTGCCGGCCAGCAGCAAATGCAAACGCGGCGACACCGCAAAGCCCGATTCCGCCAATTCAATGGCCGGCTGGAACAGATCGGCCCACGGCAGCTTGCCGTGCGCCTTGTGCGCCAGTTCCAGGCCGCGCAAGAGGCCAGGCACCGCCACCGACATGCCGTTGTTGACGGCCTGCACAAACGGCAGCGGCTTGCCCTCGGCATCCAGGAAGCGATCGGGCCGCGCGGCCGCGGGCGCGGTCTCGCGGCTGTCGATGGTGCGGATCTGGCTGTCCGCCGCGGAGTACAGCACCATGAACGCGCCCCCGCCGATGCCCGACGATTGCGGCTCGACCAGGTTCAGCACCAGCTGCGTCGCAATGGCGGCGTCCACCACGCTGCCGCCGCGCCGCAGCATGGCTTCGCCCGCGCGGCTGGCCAGCGGATTGGCCGACACCATCATGAAATGGGGCGCGCGCACCAGCTGGCGGGCCTGGACGCCACTGGCGGCTTCCGGATTGATGTCCTCGGCAGCGGGCGGCGTGCGCGCCCAGCTGGCGGAAACGAACGGCAGGCCGGCTATCGCGGCGGCGAGCAGCAGGGCGGCGTGGCGGCGTAGGCGCATGGATGGCTCCGGTGATCGCCGGACACCCGGCTGGCGTCCATGATAGTCAAAGGGCCGCGCCGCTGTCGCGCGGCAGGCGCCCGGTGCGCGCCATCCGGCTTAGAATCGCGGTTTCGGATCCCCCCCATCTGCGCCATGCGCCTGCGCCACATCGAGATATTCGAAGCGATCCGCCGCACCGGATCCCTGACCGAAGCCGCCGCCGCGCTGCACATTTCGCAGCCCGCCGCCAGCAAGCTGCTGGCGCATGCGGAAAGCCAACTGGGCTTCAAGCTGTTTGACCGCGTGAAGGGCCGGCTGGTCGCCACGCGCGAGGCCGAGATCCTCACGCCCGAGATCGCGCGGCTGAGCCAGGACCTGAACAGCGTGCGCCGGCTGGCGACCAACCTGCGCGACCGTCCCAACGGCCATCTGCGCCTGGGCTGCGCGCCGGCGCTCGGCCTTGGCCTGTTGCCCGGCGTCGTACGCGACAGCCGCAATGCGCAGCCCGGCATCACCTTCGACATCCACACGCACCACAGCGCCGAGCTGGTGCAAGGGCTGCTGACGCGCGAGCTGGACCTGGCGATCACGTTCGACACCAACGACTATCCCGGCCTCACACGCATGGGGCTGGGGCACACGGAACTCGTGCACCTGAGCCGCAAGCCCGGGCAGGGGCCGCTAAGGCTGTCGGCGCTGGCTGACGCAGCAGATGCCACCGAATCCGGCGACACGCTCATCGTGCTGGACGCGGGCGACGCGTCCGGGGCATTGCTGCAACTGGCGCTGGACGCGCAGGGCCTGGCGCCGCAGGTCGCGATCCAGGTGCAGACGCATTACGTGGCCTGCGCGCTGGTCGATGCAGGCTGCGGCGACGCCATCGTCGACGCCATCACCGCGCGGGCGATGCTGCGGCCGGGCATGACGCTGCGCCGCCTGGAACCCGCCCTGCGCGTGCCGATCAGCATCATGACGCGCAACCAGGATCCGCTGTCGGCGCTGCATCGTGACCTGATCGAACGCCTGCGCGCGGCCTGCGCCGCGCTGCTGGAAGGCCTGGACACGCCGGCCTGACAAGCCGCGCGCGGCCGGCAAAGCAAAACGCACTACGCACAACGCACAACGGGCGCCCGAAGGCGCCCGTTGTTGTGTCGATGGGGGCAGACTGTGCCGCCCCGCGCAGCATCAGTCCAGCTTGATGTTCTGCTTCTTCACGACGTCCTGGGCCCAGTTGAACTGTTCCTGGATTTCCTTGGCGAACTCTTCCGGCGTGTTGCCCGACGGCGCCGAGCCTTGCTCGTCCAGCGCCTTGATGACCTTCGGGTCCTTCAGGGCCACGACGGCGGCGTCACGCAGCTTGTTCACGACTTCCATCGGCGTTCCCTTGGGTGCCAACAGGCCATACCAGACGGGCTGGTTCAGCACGGGGAAGCCGGCATCCTTGAAGGTCGGAACGCCCTTCATCGTGCCGATCTGCTCGGGCCACGCGATGGCCATGGCGTTCAGCTTGCCCGCCTGGATCTGCGGCATCGAGGACGGCAGGTTGTCGAACAGGATTTCGATCTGGCCGCCGACGGCATCAGCCAGCGCCGGGCCCGAACCCTTGTAGGGCACGTGCACGATGTCGGTGCCGGTGGCCATCTTGAACGATTCGCCCATCAGGTGCAGCACGCCGCAGGTGCCCGAGCTGCCATACGAATACTTGCCCGGGTTCTTCTTCAGCTCTTCGATGAAGCCCTTGAAGTCCTTGGCGGGGAACTTGGGGTTCACGGCCACGACGTTGGCGGTGTTGGCGAAGTTGGTGACCGGCTGGAAGTCCTTGATCGGATCGTACGGCAGGTCCTTCGGACGGCATGCCGGGTTCACGGCCATCGTGGAGACGGTGGCGATGGACAGCGTGTAGCCGTCCGCCGGCGCACGCGCGGCTTCGGATGCACCGATGGCGCCGCCGGCGCCGCCCTTGTTTTCAACGACCATCGGCTGGCCGAGTTCCTGGCTCATGCGCTGCGTCACGAGGCGCGCAATGATGTCCGTGGAACCGCCAGGCGCGAACGGAACGATCACGCGGATGGCCTTGCTGGGGTACTTGTCTGCGGCGTGCGCGACCGAAGCGCCCAACGTGCCGGCAGCACCGGTAGCAAGGGCGATGGCCACTGCCAGGGAGCGGACCTTATTCATAGTTGTGTTTCCTCCAAGATTGCGAGCCCGTGTGTAGACGGACCGTTGTGTGATGTGCCCGCCTGTAGACGGACCAGCAGATAACGGTGCGGGCGCATTGCTTGTGCGCAGCGTTTACACGCCGCATTTATAGGTTGCTTGTGGCACACGCGCCCGCCAGAATGACGGAGAATAGCAGCAAATGCTTACACCCGCATAGCGCGCCGGACGCCTCCCGGCGCCAGACGAAAACCCACGCCTTTATGTCTGTAGCACTCCTGGTTCTCCCCGATTTCATGCTGGTCGCGCTAGGTTGGGCGCTACGTCACAAATTGGGTTTCTCACGCGAGTTCTTTGCCGGCACGGAACGCCTCGTCTACTTCGTGCTGTTCCCCGCGCTGCTGTTCCAATCGATCCTGCGCACGCCCATCACGGCGGGCAATGCGGCGCTGCTGCTGCAGGCCACCGCGGCGGTCGTGGCGGCCGGCGTGGCAATGGCGTGGCTGGCGGGCCTGGCGCTGCGGCCCTCGTCGCTGGGCCTGGCCTCCTCCGCGCAATGCGGATACCGCTTCAACACCTATATCGGCCTGGCGCTGGCGGCCAGCCTGGCGGGCGCGCAGGGTCAGACCGTCATGGCGCTGATTGTCGGCTTCGCGGTGCCCATGGCCAACATCGCCGCCGTCTACGGCCTGGCGCGCCACAGCGGCGGCAACCTCCTGCGCGAGCTCGCGCGCAATCCGCTGGTAACGTCCACCTTGCTCGGCCTGGCCTGCAATCTGGCGGGATTGCAGCTTCCCGGCCCCGTCGACACGGTGTTCGCGCGCTTGGGCGCCGCTGCGCTTGCGCTGGGCATCATCTGCGTGGGCGCCAGCCTGGCCTGGGAAGGCGGCAAGGGCTACGGCACGCTGATCGCGTGGATGCTGGCGGTCAAGCTGGTCGCGCTGCCCGCGGTCGCGCTGCTGGTGGCGCACCTGCTCAACCTGCCCCCGCTCGAAGCGCGCATGCTGCTGCTGTTTGCGGCGCTGCCCACGGCGTCGGCCGCGTACGTGTTGGCGATGCGCATGGGCGGCGACGGCCGCATGGTGGCCGTGCTGATCTCGCTGGGCACGTTGTTTTCGGCGGTCACGATTCCGATGTGGCTGCTGCTGGCAGGCCGCGGCTAGCGTTCGCGCAAAAAAATGGCCGCCCCGGCAAGGGCGGCCATCTTCATGGCGCAGGTAACGCGGGGCGGCTTACGACGGCTTGTGCGCGTTCGTCATCGAGCCCGGCACGACCCATTCGGCAAACTGCGCTTCGGTCACAAAACCCAGGGCCAGCGCCGATTCCTTCAGCGACAGGCCTTCCTTGTGCGCCTTCTTGGCGATCTGCGCGGCCTTGTCGTAGCCGATGTGCGGATTCAGCGCAGTCACCAGCATCAGCGAACGATCCACCAATTCCGCGATGCGCTCGTGGTTGGGCTCGATACCCGCGGCGCAATGCTGGTCGAAGCTGGCCATGCCGTCCGTGAGCAAACGCACCGATTGCAGGAAATTGTGGATGACCAGGGGCTTGTAGACGTTCAGCTCGAAGTTGCCGCTGGCGCCGCCGATGTTGATGGCCACGTCGTTGCCCAGGACCTGCGCGGCCAGCATCGTGATGGCTTCGCACTGCGTCGGGTTGACCTTGCCCGGCATGATCGAGCTGCCCGGCTCGTTCTCGGGAATGCTGATCTCGCCCAGGCCCGAACGCGGACCGCTCGACAGCCAGCGCACGTCGTTGGCGATCTTCATGAGACCCGCCGCCAGCGACTTCAACGCGCCGTGCGCGAACAGCAGCGCTTCGTGCGAAGCAAGCGCCTGGAACTTGTTGGGCGCCGAGACAAACGCCGTGCCGGTGGCATGGGCCAGTTCGGCCGACACCTTGGGGCTGAATTGGGGGTGGGCGTTCAGGCCGGTGCCCACTGCCGTGCCGCCGATGGCAAGCTGGTGCAGGCCCGGCAGCGTGGCGCGGATCTGCTGCTCGGCCAGATCCAGCTGCGCCACGTAGCCCGACAGTTCCTGGCCCAGCGTCAGCGGCGTGGCGTCCTGCAGGTGGGTGCGGCCGATCTTGACGATGTCGTAGTACTTGGCGCTCTTGGCCGCCAGCGTGGCGCGCAGCGCCTTCAGCGACGGCAGCAGGCGGTGCTCGACTTCCACGGCGGCTGCCACGTGCATCGCGGTCGGGAAGGTGTCGTTCGACGACTGCCCGCGATTGACGTGGTCGTTCGGGTGTACCTTGCGCTCTTCGCCGCGCACGCCGCCCAGCAGTTCCGAGGCGCGGTTGGCCAGCACCTCGTTCATGTTCATGTTGCTTTGCGTGCCCGACCCGGTCTGCCAGACGGACAGCGGAAACTCGTTGGGCCACTTGCCCGCGACCACCTCGTCGGCAGCGCGCATGATCGCGTCGGCAATCTTGGCGTCCAATTCGCCCAGGTCGGCATTGACCTTGGCCGCCGCGCGCTTGAGCCGCGCCATCGCATTGACCAGCGGTTCCGGCATCTTTTCGGTGGAAATCGCGAAGAAATGCAGGGAGCGCTGGGTCTGGGCGCCCCACAGGTGGTCTTCCGGCACCTCGATGGGGCCAAACGTGTCTTTTTCGATCCGGGTCTTCATGGCGCGTACAACTCCGTGGCGGCGTCAGTCGCGGGCGGCGGGAAGCCGCCAGTTGCGACATTATTGAGAATAGCAATCGTTATAGGTTAGCAGAAACCCGCATTCCTATAATTGCTCCCATCTGTGCTCCGATCCTCGTTTTTTACCACTGCTCCCGCGCCATGTCCGCCCCTCTCGCCACCCTGACTCTGCACCTGCCCGACGAAGCCGCCACCGAGGCGCTGGCACGCCAGCTTGCGCCCATGGTGACCGGCGCCCAAACCGGCCTGCCAGGCGCATGTATTCACCTTCAAGGGGACCTCGGAGCAGGAAAGACGGCCTTCTCCAGGGCATTGTTGCGGGAAAGCGGCATCACAGGCCGAATCAAGAGTCCAAGCTACGCGCTGCTTGAATCCTATAAAGTTTCTAACTTATACTTCTATCACCTTGATTTTTATAGATTTAGTGACGCGCGTGAATGGTTGGACGCAGGATTCCGAGATTTACTGCGTGACGACGCAGTCGTTTTGATCGAATGGCCGGAGCGGGCGGAAGGTCTTTTGCCCCCGCCCGATCTGCTGATCTGCCTGGTTTATGCAGGCGACGGACGTGACGCCACCCTGACCGCGTACACCGCCCGAGGACAAACATGGTTGAACGCGATTGTCCCCCCGCCCCTGACGGCGCCCTCCCCTCGGCAGGCGCCACCCGCCGACGCCTGATCAGCGTCGCCGCCACCCTGCTCGTCCTGCCGGTCGTGCCTCGGCTGGCGCAGGCCGCAACGATCCTGGCCGTCCGGACCTGGCCGGCCGACGAATACACCCGGGTCACGCTGGAACTCGACAGCGAGCTCAAGGCCGAACAATTCACCCTCGAAAATCCCCACCGCCTGGTGGTCGATATCGAGGGACTGACCATCAGCGCCGCGTTGAACGACCTGGTCTCCAAGGTCCGGCCCGACGATCCCTACATTCAAAGCCTGCGCGTGGCGCAGAACCGCCCGAACGTGGTGCGGCTGGTGTTCGACCTGAAGCAGCCCGTGGCGCCGCAGGTGTTCACGCTCAAGCCGGTTGCCGATTACCAGTACCGCCTGGTGCTCGACCTGTATCCCAAGATCGCGCAGGATCCGCTGATCGCGATCCTGAACAAGTCCAGCGGTCCCGACGTGGACGATCCGCTGGCGCGCATCCTTGAAGACATCCAGCGCAATCCGGTGACCCGCGCGGACCCGCCCGAGCCGCCGCGCGTGCGCGGCCAGCAGCCGGCGCCCGCCCTGCCCACCCCGCCCAAGCCCCCCGCCACCGCCAGCCGCGGCAAGCCGCGCATGCTGACCATCGCGCTGGATCCCGGCCACGGCGGCGAAGACCCGGGCGCCATCGGTAAATCCGGGCTGCGCGAAAAAGACGTGGTCCTGCGCATCGCGCGGCGCCTGAAGGCGCTGATCGACAGCCAGCCCTACATGCGCGCCTACCTGACGCGTGACGACGATTACTTCGTGCCCCTGCACGTGCGCGTGCAAAAGGCCCGCCGGGTGCACGCGGACCTGTTCATCTCCATCCATGCGGACGCCTGGGTCAAGCCCACCGCCAACGGCTCCTCGGTGTTTGCGCTATCCCAGCGCGGCGCCACCAGCGCGCAGGCCCGGTGGATGGCCGACAAGGAAAACGCGGCCGACCTGATCGGCGGCGTCAACCTGGGCAGCCACGACCGCCAGGTCGCGAAGGTGCTGCTGGACCTGTCCACCACGGCCCAGATCAATGATTCGCTCAAGGTCGGCAACGCCTTCCTGGACGAGATCAAGAAGATCAACCGTCTGCACAAGAACAGCGTCGAGCAGGCTGGCTTTGCCGTGCTGAAGGCGCCTGACATCCCCTCGGTGCTGGTCGAGACCGCCTTCATCAGCAATCCGCAGGAAGAAGCGCTGCTGCGCAGTTCGTCGCACCAGGACAAGCTGGCGCAAGCCATGATGACCGGCATCCAGCGTTACTTCACGGCGAATCCGCCGTTGGCGCGATTGGGCGACGTGAGCTAGACGGGTTCAGGACACATGCCGGGGTTCATATCCCGGCCCATGAAAAAAGGCGATGCACCCTCGGGCGCATCGCCTTTTTGTTTCAAGCGTGGCGCGGACGTTATTGCGTCCGGCGCGCGCGCACCAGCTTGAGGACGCCCGCGGCCACCACCGGCACGATGGCCGCCGCCAGGCCCACCAGGACGATGGTGTTCAGGTGATCGCGGATGATCGGGATGTTGCCAAAGAAGTAACCCGCCGCCACCAGGCTGATCACCCACAGCAGCGCGCCCGTGATGTTGAACAGCTGGAAGCGCGCCATCGACATCTCGGCCACGC
Source organism: Achromobacter spanius (assembly GCF_002966795.1). GTDB lineage: Bacteria > Pseudomonadota > Gammaproteobacteria > Burkholderiales > Burkholderiaceae_B > Achromobacter > Achromobacter spanius_D. The sequence goes on along the minus strand of NZ_CP023270.1, from coordinate 1,005,005 downwards.
CCGCCACAAACGGCGCAAAGGTGCGCACCACCGGGATGAAGCGCGACATGACGATGGTCTTGCCACCGTGCTTTTCGTAGAACGCGTGCGTGCGCATCAGCGCGCCACGGTCCAGGAAACGCAGGTTCATCGAGAACACCCGGGGCCCGATGTAACGGCCGATGGCGTAGTTCAGCGAGTTGCCGGTCACGGCGGCGATGATGAGCAGCACCGATATCATGACGGGGTCGATATGCCCCGTCGCGCCGAAGGCCCCGGCGATGAACAGCAGCGAGTCGCCCGGCAGGAAGGGCAGCACGACCAGCCCCGTCTCCGCGAAGACGATGAGAAACAGCACCAGATACACCCACACGCCGTACTGCTCGACCCAAAGGCCTAGCGTCTGGTCGATGTGGAGCACCATATTGAAAAACTCAAGCATTGAAGCGGCCCCGATATCCGATGGGAATTTGTCAGCGACTATAGCCGACCGGGGCATGACGCTAAAATCGTCCGCACTGCTACATAAGATCTGGGCCACATGACCGAACGTCGTTCCATCCTTGCGCTTCCCGACCTGCTGATCAGCCAGATCGCCGCTGGCGAGGTCATCGAGCGTCCCGCGTCCGTGCTCAAGGAAATCCTGGAAAACGCCATTGACGCGGGCGGGCGCGCCATCGAGGTCCGCCTCGAAGGCGGCGGCATCCGCCGCATCGCCGTCACGGACGATGGCGGCGGCATCCCGCCCGAAGAGCTGCCGCTGGCGCTGGCCCGCCACGCCACCAGCAAGATCCGTTCGCTGAACGAGCTGGAATCGGTGGCCTCGATGGGGTTTCGCGGCGAAGCGCTGGCGTCGATTGCGTCGGTGGCTCAGGTTTCCATCATTTCCCGCACCCGCGATGGCGACCATGCCTGGCAGATCGACGCGGGCAGCATGCAGGTCGGCCCCGCGTCCGGCCCGCCCGGCACCACGGTCGACGTGCGTCAGCTATTCGACGCCGTGCCGGCCCGCCGCAAGTTCCTGCGGTCCGAAGCCACGGAATTCGGCCATTGCGTCGACGCCATGGAGCGCATCGCGCTGGCGCATCCGCAGATCGCCTTTCGCCTGTTCCACCACGACCGCGCGCAGCGCCAGTGGCTGCCGGCCGACCCGCCGCAGCGCATCCGCGACGTGCTGGGCGCCGAGTTCGCCGAGCACGGGCTGCTGCTGTCGCATTCGGTCGGCACGGTCAGCCTGGCCGGCATGATCACCCGTCCGACCGCCGCCCGCGCCCGCGCCGACCGCCAGTATCTGTACGTGAACGGCCGCTACGTGCGGGACCGCACGGTCAGCCACGCGCTGCGTTCTGCCTATGCCGACGTGCTGCACGGCGACCGCCAGCCCGCGTACGTGCTGTTCCTGGACATCGACCCTGCCGCCGTGGACGTGAACGTGCATCCGGCCAAGCACGAGGTCCGTTTCCGCGATAGCGGCGCCGTGCACCGCTTTGTCTCGCATGCGGTCGGCCAGACGCTGGCCCAGATGGGCGGATCCTCGGCCGTGGCGCCCGCGGGGCATGCCGAAGACGCCGAATTCGAAACCGTGGCGCGTCCGGCGGGCGAAGCGGCCCCGGCCGATTCCGCCGCCACGGCTGACCGCCCGGCGACGCCGCCCGCGATGGAATCGCCGCGCCAGGGCTATGGGGGCATGAGTGGTGGAATGAATGGCGCCACGGCCGGCGGCTCGAACGCCAACGCTTACTCTGGCGCGAGCGGCTCCGGCAACGGCGCCCCCTACGGCCTGCGCCCCTCGCCCGCCGCCCAGCGCCCGCACACTCAGGTTCCGTTCCGCCTGCACGCCGAACCGGCCGGGATTCCCGCCGCCGACTGGCAATCGCTCTATCGCCCGCTGACCGACGACACCGCGGCCCGCGCCGCGCCTCTGCGTGAACCGTCGCCGGCGCCCGCCGCGCTGCCCGCCGACGAGGAACACCCGCTGGGCATGGCGGTGGCGCAACTGCATGGCGTCTACATCCTGGCCCAGAACCGCCGCGGCATGGTGCTGGTGGACATGCACGCCGCCCACGAGCGCGTGGTCTATGAACAGCTCAAGCAGGCCCTGGACGCGCGCAGCCTGCCGCGCCAGGATCTGCTGGTGCCCGTGGTGTTCCACGCCCAGGAAAAGGATGTGGCGCTGGTCGAGGAGTTCGAAGAACAATTGAACAACCTGGGTTTCGAGATGCGCCCATCCGGCCCCACCTCGATCGCCGTGCGGTCGGTGCCGGCCATCCTGGCGCGCGGCGACATCGAAACCCTGGCCCGCGCCGTGCTGCGCGATCTGGGCGCCGTCGGCGTCTCGCGTCTGCTCACCGAACAGCGCAACGAACTGCTCTCGACCATGGCCTGCCACGGGTCCGTGCGCGCCAACCGCAAGCTCACGCTTGAAGAGATGAACGGCTTGCTGCGCCAGATGGAAACCACGGAACGGGCCGACCAGTGCAACCACGGGCGGCCCACCTGGGTGCAGTGGTCCATGTCGGACCTGGACAAGCTTTTTCTGCGCGGACAGTAGCTTGCCGTCTGCCCAATCTCCCGCATCGCTCCCGGTCATCTGCCTGGCCGGTCCCACCGCGGCCGGCAAGAGCGCGTCCACGCTGGCGCTGGCCGAGCGCTGGCCGCTCGAAATCGTCAACGTCGACTCGGCCACCATCTACCGGGGCATGGACATCGGCACGGCCAAGCCCTCGGCGGATGAGCAGGCGCGCGTGCCGCAGCATCTGCTGGACATCCTGGATCCCGCGCAGTCGTACTCGGCCGCGGAATTCCGCACCGACGCGCTGCGCCTGATCGGTGAAATCCGCGCGCGCGGCCGCATTCCGCTGCTGGCGGGCGGCACCATGATGTATTACAAGGCGCTGCGCGACGGCCTGGACGACCTGCCGCAGGCCGATCCGGCCCTGCGCGCCGAACTTGAAGCGCGCGCCGCCCGCCTGGGCTGGCCCGCGCTGCACGCCGAGCTGGCGGCGCTGGACCCCGTCACCGCCGCGCGCCTGGCGCCCAACGACAGCCAGCGCATCCAGCGCGCCCTGGAGATCTGTCAGCTTGCCGGGCAGCCCATGTCGGCACTGCTGCAGCGGGCCGAGCGCAAGCCGGACGACGACGCCAACCGCTACCTGACCATCAGCCTGGAACCCTCGGACCGGGCCGCGCTGCACGCGCGCATCGAACAGCGCTTTGACGCCATGCTGCGCCAGGGCCTGCTCGACGAAGTGCGCGGCCTGCACGCGCGCGCCGACCTGCATCCGGGCCTGCCCTCCGTGCGCTGCGTCGGCTACCGCCAGATGTGGGCACACCTGGACGGCGAGATCGACCTGGATACCGCCCGAGAACAGGGCATCGCGGCGACGCGGCAGCTCGCCAAGCGCCAGATCACCTGGCTGCGCGCGCAGCCCGAACGCGTGATCGTGGACTGCCTGGCCGCCGACGCCGTCGCGCAGACGATCGACGCGGTGGCGGTGGCGCTGGCGGACTGACGGGCAGCGCCCCGCACGCGATACCCCAAAAAAAAATGACCGCCATCACGGCGGTCATTTCATTTCAGCGCAATCGCCGCGGCGTCACACCACGAAGGTCTGCGCCATGCCGGCTTCCTGGGGCACGATCTCGCCCAGCTTGCTGACCGTCTCGCCCTGCTCGCGCAGCGTGGCGGCAATGGCGTCGGCCTGGGCCGGGTCCACCACCAGCACCATGCCGATGCCGCAGTTGAAGACGCGGTACATCTCGGTGTCCTCGACGCCGCCCTGCTCCTGCAGCCACTGGAACAGCTTGGGCATTTCCCAGGCGTCGCGGTGCAGCTTGGCGGCCAGGCCGTCCTGCAGGATGCGCGGCACGTTGTCCAGCAGGCCGCCGCCCGTGATGTGGGCCAGGCCCTTGATCGCCGTGCCGTGCTTGGCCAGCGCGGCCAGCACCTGCTTGACGTAGATGCGGGTCGGGGCCATGACCACGTCGACCATCTTCTGGCCGTGGAAATCGTCGTCCGGCTTGGCGCCGGCGCGTTCCAGGATCTTGCGCAGCAGCGAGTAGCCGTTGGAATGCGCGCCGCTGGACGCCAGGCCCAGGACCACGTCGCCCGCCTTGATGGACTTGCCGTCGATGATCTTGGACTTTTCCACCGCGCCCACCGCGAAGCCGGCCAGATCGTATTCGCCGTCCGGGTACATGCCCGGCATTTCGGCGGTTTCGCCGCCGATCAGCGCGCAACCCGACAATTCGCAGCCCTTGGCAATGCCGCCCACCACCGCCGCCGCCGTGTCCACCGACAACTTGCCGCAGCCGAAGTAATCCAGGAAGAACAGCGGCTCGGCGCCCTGCACCAGGATGTCGTTGACGCTCATGGCGACCAGGTCGATACCCACCGTGTCGTGGCGGTTCCAGTCGAACGCGAGGCGCAGCTTGGTGCCCACGCCGTCGGTGCCGGAAACCAGCACGGGCTCTTTATACGTCTTGGGCACTTCGAACAGGCCGCCAAAGCCGCCGATACCGGCCAGCACCCCGGGGCGCATGGTGCGCGCGGCAAGGGGTTTGATTCGGTCGACCAGGGCGTCGCCTGCGTCGATGTCGACACCGGCGTCGCGGTAGGTCAGGGGGGCTTTAGGTTGGTTCGTCATGAGAAATGCCGTGGGGTATGTAACAATTGCTGGGATTTTGGTGGAACGCCCTGCATTTTACGATGCCGCGGGCGCGGAGGGGCGCGAGAGGGCGCAAACCCAAGCCAGGCCAAGCGTTCGGACGCGACACCATCGCCTCAGGTGGTTTAAAGTGTAGGGTTGGCCGGTATTGATTTTGCCAGTTTCTATTTGGCCCGTGTATTACCGATTTTTCTTGGCTTTTTGCGGCGCCCCTGAAAAGCCCGATTGCTAACTCTCATGAACCGCCAGCTGCTGCTCGACGTTCTCCCCGCGCCAGCGCCCTCGCTGAACAACTACATCGCCGGCCCCAACGGAGAAGCGGTGGCAGCCGTGCGTGCGCTCAAGCCCGGACGGGCCCTGTACATCTGGGGCGCCGCCGGCTGCGGCCGCACCCACCTCTTGCGCGCGCTGACCGCCCGGCCCGATGCCGTCTACGTCGACCCGGCCAACGGCGAAAACATGCTGCGCCGCCTGGCCGAAGCCGATTCCAAATCGCCCATGCCCAAATTCGTGGCGGTCGACGACGTGCATCGCATGGACGACAGCCGCCAGGCCGCCCTGTTTGCGCTGTACAACCGGTGGCGGGAATCCGCGGCCACGCAGCGGGCGTTTGCGCTGGCGCTGGCCGGCGACCGCGCGCCGCTGTCGATGCCGCTGCGCGAAGATCTGCGCACGCGCCTGGGCTGGGATCTGGTGTTCCGCCTGGATCCGCTGTCCGACGCCGACAAGCTGGCCGCGCTGTCGGCGCAGGCCGCCGAACGCGGGCTGCACCTGGCGCCCGAAATCATCAACTGGATGCTCACGCACCACGAACGCGACATCCGCAAGCTTGCCGCGTTGCTCGACGCGCTGGACCGTTACTCTCTGGCCACCGGCCGCCCCATCACCCTCCCCCTGCTGCGCGCCATGCTCGCAGATCCTGATTCACAACGCACATGACCACCCGACGTCTCGCCCTGTTCGACCTGGATCACACCTTGCTGCCGCTCGACAGCGACTACCAATGGGCCGACTATCTGGCGCGCACGGGCCGCGCGGGTGATCCCGTCGAAGCCCGCCGCCTGAATGACGATCTGATGGACCGCTACAACCGCGGCGAACTCACGGCCGAACAGGCCGCCGAATTCATGTTGGGCCTTCTGGCCGCGCATTCGCCGTACGACCTGGCGGCATGGCACGAAACCTTCATGGGCGAAGTCATTCGCCCATCCATCACGCCGGCTGCCCGCGACCTCGTCGACAGCCACCTCGAAGCCGGCGACCTCTGCGCCATCGTCACGGCCACCAACAGCTTCGTCACCGCCCCGATCGCCCGCGCCTTTGGCGTGCCTCACCTGGTCGCGACCGATGCCGAGTACCTGCGCGGCCGCTACACCGGCCGCATCCTGGGCACGCCCAGCTTCAAGGAAGGCAAGGTCGTGCGCGTCAACGACTGGCTGGCCGGCATGGGCCTGGGGCTTGCGGATTTCTCCGAATCGTTTTTCTATAGCGATTCGGTCAATGATGTGCCGCTGCTCGAAAAAGTGACCCGTCCGATTGCCGCCAACCCCAGCCCCACCCTGCGCGCCATTGCGCAGGAACGCGGCTGGCAAGTGATCGACCTGTTCGACCACATGGAAGATTCGAAGTCCTAAATGATCACTGAAACCATAAGAAAATTCGTCGGCCGGCTCTTCGCGCCGACACCCAAGGGGCCGTTGCGCATCGGGCGCGACAAGCACGGCATCGACCGCCGCAACGTGTCGCGCCACGCCATCAAGGTGTGCGAGGTGCTGCGCCAGCATGGCTACGAAGCCTATATCGTCGGCGGCGCGGTGCGCGACCTGATCGTCGGGCTGGAGCCCAAGGACTTCGACGTGGCCACCAATGCCACGCCTGAACAGATCCGCCCGCTGTTCCGCCGCGCGCGCATCATCGGTCGCCGCTTCCAACTGGTGCATGTGGTGTTCGGCCAGGAGATCATCGAGACCTCCACCTTCCGCGCCCCCGCCTCGGAAGACCAGGAGACCGACGAGCACGGCCGCATCCTGCGCGACAACGTGTTCGGTTCGCAGGAAGAAGACGCCAAGCGCCGCGACTTCACCATGAACGCGCTCTACTACGACCCGCACAACGAGGAAGTCATCGACTACCACGATGGCGTGGCCGACCTGAAGAAGCGCCAGATCCGCATCATCGGCGACCCCGTCAAGCGTTACCGCGAAGACCCGGTCCGCATGCTGCGCGCGGTGCGCTTTGCCGCCAAGCTGAACGGCACGATCGACCCGGCCACGCGCGAGCCCATCAGCACGATGGCCGACCTCATCGAAAACGTGCCGGCCTCGCGCCTGTTCGACGAGATGCTCAAGCTGCTGACCTGCGGCCATGCCATGGATTGCCTGCGCCAGTTGCGCGCCGACGGCCTGCACAACGGTCTCTTGCCGCTGCTGGACGTGGTGCTTGAGCAACCCGGCGGCGAACACTTCGTGGAACTGGCGCTGGAACGCACCGACGCGCGCGTGCGTGCCGGCAAGACCATCAGCCCCAGCTTCCTCTTTGCCGCGCTGCTGTGGCAGCAGGTGGACGTGCGCTGGAAACAGTTGCGCGCCCAGGGCGAGCACACCATCCCCGCGCTGTCGACGGCCGCGGATTCGGTGCTGGACGAACAAACCGAGAAGCTCGCCATCCAGCGCCGCTTCTCGTCCGACATGCGCGAAATCTGGTTCATGCAGCCGCGTTTCGAGCGCCGCATGGGCAAGACCATCTACCGCATGATCGAGCAGCCGCGCTTCCGCGCCGCCTGCGACTTCCTGCAGCTGCGCGCCGCCGCCGGCGAGTTCGACAGCGTGCTGGCGCAGTGGTGGATGGATCTGGCCAACGCCGACGACGCGACCCGCGCCGACATGATCGAGGAAATCTCGCGCCAGCCGCGCGAAGCCGCCGATGCGGCCACGGGCACGGGCGCTCCCGCGCGCCGGCGCCGCCGTCCGCGCCGCAGTGGCCCGCGCAGCGCGCCGGGCACCGAGTAATCCACATGCCGCAGCCGTCCGTGCGCGCCTACGTCGGTCTGGGCGCCAACCTGGGCGACAGCGCGGCCACCCTGCGCCAGGTCCTGGCGCAGTTGCAGGCCACACCCGGCATCACCGGGGTGATGGCCTCGCCGTTCTACCGCAGCGCGCCGGTGGATGCCACCGGCCCCGACTTCGTCAACGCCGTGGCGGCCGTGGACACCGCCCTTGCGCCGCTGGCATTGCTGGACGTCCTGCAGGCGCTCGAAAACGAACACGGCCGCCTGCGGCCCTACCGCAATGCCCCTCGCACGCTCGATCTGGATTTGCTGCTGCACGGCGATACGCAGCTGGACGACGCGCGGCTGATCCTGCCGCATCCCCGCCTGCATCTGCGCGCCTTCGTGCTGCTGCCGCTGCGCGATCTCGCGCCCGGCCTGTCCGTGCAAGGCCAACCGCTTGACGCCTGGATCGGCGCGATCCACGACCAGCCGATCGAACGAATCGCGCCCTGAGCGCGGGTTCAGCGGTGCAGCGCAGTACGCGCCGCGTGCCGGCATCACGCCTTCGGCGTAAACGCCATCATGGCGCGCTCGACGTCTTCCACGTCCGGCAACCCCGCCTCGTTCCCCAGATGCTGGATCTTGTGCGCGGAGGCCGCCCGCGCAAACGTGAAGTGCTCGATCCAGGGCTGTTCCGGCCGCGTCAGGTAGGACCACACATAAGCGCCGTGAAACACGTCGCCCGCGCCCGAGGTGTCGATGATGCGCGACACGGGCACGTCCAGCGACGGCAGCGTGCCGACGCGCCCCGTCTCGTCGTACCACAGCATCCCGCGCTCGCCGAGCGTCACCGCGCCGATGCGGCAGCCGCGCGTCTTGAGCAAATCCAGCAGCCCTTCGGGCGACAGACCAAGCTGCTCGCACATGCGCTCGGCGCAAACGGCCACGTCGATGTAACGCAGCAGTTCGTCGGTGTTCTCGCGCATGCCGCCGCCGTCCAGCGAGGTCAGCACGCCGGCCTGGCGGCAGGCGCGCGCGTAATGCAGCGCGGCGTCGGGCTGATGGCCGTCCAGATGCAGGGCGCGGTAGCCGCCGATGTCCAGCCGGGGAAAGTCGTTCAGGTAGCCCGCGTCGCGCGCGCGGACGATGGCGCGCTTGCCGTGATTGGGCATGATGAACGACAACGAGGAACGCCGCACCTGGCGCGCGTGCAGCGTGACGCCGTGCGCGGCCGCCATGTCCGAGTACATATGGCCCAGCCAGTCGGGCGCCAGCGAGCAGATCAGATCCGGCGGCAACCCCAGCCGCGCGCAGGCAAATGCCGCCGTGACCGCATTGCCGCCGAACGAGACCGCGTAGTCGCGCGCCACGCTTTTCTGGTCGCCCGTGGGCCATTCGTCGGCCAGCACGGTGACGTCGATGTAGGTATGTCCGATGAAAAGCGCCTCGCCCATGGGCCCGCCTTGTCAGGTTGTATGCGCGGGGCGCCTCGGCGCACGGTCTGGACGAGGCGCCGGCGCGGGATTCAGCCGCGCGTGGATTCACCCGCCTGCGCCAGCACCAGCCGCGCCCGTGCGATGACGGGCGCGTCGACCATCTTGCCATCCAGCATGAACGTGCCCGCAGCGGTGTCGCGGTGCGCGGCGATGACGCGCCGCGCCCAGTCGAGTTCCTGCTGGGCCGGCACGAAAGCGGCGTGGATGACGGGAACTTGCGTCGGATGGATGCACAGCATGCCGCCGAAACCCATCTGCTGCGCCCGGCTGGCCGCTGCGGCCAGCCCGGCCTGATCCTGCACGCCGGGAAAGACGCCGTCCAGCGCGGGCGCCAGGCCGGCTGCACGCGTATGCAGCAGCACCTGCACCCGGGCGTGGTCCAGCACGGTTTCGGCGCCCGGCGTGTCGGGCGTCAGGCCCAGATCCAGACCGTAATCCAGGCTGCCGAACGCCAGCCGCGCGACGCCGGGCGTGGCGGCGATCTCGCCGGCATTGAGGATGCCCTGCGCGGTTTCAAGAATGGGAATCACGGGACAGCCGGTCTGGGCCGCGTGCCGCACCTGCATCATGCTTTCGGCCTTGGGCAGCAGAATGCCCGCCACGCCGGCCCTGCCGCGGCAGGCCTTCAGATCGTCGTCGTGCCAGGACGTGGACGCGTCGTTGATGCGCACCCAGAGCCGGGCCTCGCGATTCAGGCCCAGGAAGTCACACAGGGCTTCGCGGGCCGACGCCTTGGCCAGGTGCTCCACGGCGTCTTCCAGGTCCACGATGACGGCGTCCGCGCCCGCGGCCAGCGCTTTGGGGATGCGCTCGGGCCGCGAGGCCGGCACAAACAGGGCGCTACGAACGACGGGATGTGTCACACGACCTCCGAGGCATGAAACTGCGCCACCTGATCCGGCGCGTATCCCAGAGATGCTAGCACCGCATCGGTGTTTTGGCCCACGGCGGGCACCGCCCCCATATGCGCCGTGAACGCGTTGCTGGTGGCGGGCGGCAGCAGCGCAGGCAGCATGCCGGCGGGGCTGTCGACCTGACTCCAGCGCTGGCGCGCCTGCAATTGCGGATGCGCCCACACGCCGGCCATGTCGTTGACGCGCGCATTGGCGATCTGCGCGTCCTCCAGGCGTTGCGTCACCTGCTCGATGGACAGGTCGGCAAAGGCGGTCACGATGAGCGCGCGCAGCGCGTCTCGGTTGGCGGTGCGCTGCGAATTGGAGATGAAGCGCGGGTCCTCGGCCAGCTCGGCCTGGCGCAGCACCTGCGCGCAGAAGACACGCCATTCGCGTTCGTTCTGCAGGCCCAGCATGATGGTGGAGCCGCCACCCACGGGGAACGGCCCGTACGGATAGATGGACGCATGGGCCGCGCCCGCGCGCACGGGCGGCGCCGCGCCGTCAAAGGCGTAATACATGGGAAAGCCCATCCACTCGACCATGCTCTCCAGCATGGAGACGTCCAGGCGGCTGCCCACGCCCGTACGCTGGCGCAGCAGCAGCGCGTTCAGGATGGCCGAATAGGCGTACATGCCGGCGGCGATGTCCGCAATGGAACACCCCGCCTTGACCGGATCGTCCTTCGTGCCGGTGACCGACAGGAAGCCGCTTTCGCTCTGGATGAGCAGGTCGTAGGCCTTTTTGTCCTGGTAGGGACCGCCCTCGCCATAACCCGAGATGTCGCAGACGATCAGGCGCGGATGCTTTGCGTGCAGCGCCTCGAACGACAAGCCGAGGCGCGCCGCGGCGCCGGGCGCCAGGTTCTGCACCAGCACGTCGGCCGATTCCAGCAGGCGGTCCATGACACCAGCGGCTTCGTCGCGCTTCAGGTCCAGCGTCAGGCTTTCCTTGGAGCGGTTGGTCCAGACGAAGTGCGAGGACAGCCCCCGCACGCGCTCGTCGTAGCCGCGGGCGAAGTCGCCGCTGCCCGGACGTTCGATCTTGATGACGCGCGCGCCCATGTCCGCCAGCTGGCGGGTGCAGAAAGGCGCGGCGATGGCGTGTTCCAGGCTGACGACGGTAATGCCGTCCAGCGGGCGGGAGGCCTGCATGTTCATTCGGTGAACCTCAATTCGGCTTGGTGGGCCAGCGTGCCGTCCTGCTCGGCCCAGAGCTGGGCGACGCCCGGCTCGGACAAGCGGCCGGCGACCTGGAAAGGCGTGGGGGAAATCAGCGGGCGCAAGCCCCGGTAGGCAAGATGCGTGAGGCGGGCCTTGGGATGCGCCCGCACAAAGGCGGCGACCATCTCGGTGGCGATGAGCGGGCCATGGACGACCAGGCCGGGATAGCCTTCGACGCCGGTGACGTAGGGATGGTCGTAATGGATGCGGTGGCCGTTGAACGTGACGGCCGAATAGCGGAACAGCAGGATCGACGTGGGGTTGACCGTGTCGCTCCATTGCGCCTGCGGCGCGGGCTCGCTGCCCGTGAGCTTGGGCGGTGTGGGCTGGCGGTACACGATGTCCTGCTCTTCGAGGATGGCCACTTCGCCCGATTGCCAGTATTCATGCTGCACGGTCACGAACAGCAGGGAGCCGGTGCGGCCGGTCTTTTCCTTGACCTCGGCCACGGTCGACACCCGTTCGGCAGGCACGCCCACCTTGAGCGGCTGGCGGAATTCCACCCGGCCGCCTGCCCACATGCGGTTGCGGTCCTGCGCGGGCGGAAGAAAACCGCCGCGCGAAGGATGGCCATCCGTCCCCAATCCGTCCATGCCGACGGTGGCGATGAAGAAAGCCCATTGCCACAACGGCGGCAGGTCGTCGCCCTCGGCCGGCACCGGACCGCCCAGGGTGGCGGCGATACGCGCGGCGTGGCCGGGATCCATGGCGTCCGCCTTGCGTTCGCCGCTGCCGATCCACGCGGCCGGATCTGTAGATGTCATGCCGAGTTCCTCTGGTGGTGTTTTTACAGCCTGAAGCATGCCCGCAAGCCGACGGGCGTGTGAATTCGTTTTTCCTCAAGGCGGGGTTTGCGGCGCCTGAATCGGCCATCCGCGCCGGGGCCGGCCGCCGTAATATATGGACCATGCACTTCGACCTTGCCGACCTCCGACTGTTCATCCACATCGCCGAATCCCCCAGCCTGACGCAGGCGGCCAAGCGGGCGCATCTGTCCCTGGCCGCGGTCAGCGTGCGAATCAAGGCGCTGGAGAACCAGCTCAATTCCCGACTGCTCTACCGCGACAGCCGCGGCGTGGAAATCACGCCTGCCGGGCAAAAACTGCTGCAGCACGCGCGCGTCATCATGCGGCAGGTGGATCACCTGAAACACGATTTCCAGGAACAGGCCGACGGCGACGCCGGCCACATCCGCATCTTTGCCAACACCACCGCCGTCACGGAATTCATGCCGGACATCCTGGCGCAATTCCTGTCGGGCCATCCGGGCGTCACGGTGGATCTGCAGGAGCGTCTGACGCGCGACATCGTGCGCGGCGTGCTGGACGGCACCACCGACCTGGGCATCGTCGCGGGGCCGGTGGATGCGCCGGAATTGCAGACCATCCACTTCAGCACCGACCGCCTGGTGCTGGTGGTGCCCAATGGCCATCCGCTGCAGGATCAGGACAAGGTCAAGCTGGCGGACGCCGTGCGCTATCCGTTCATCACCATGCACGAAGGCTCCACGCTGGTCGCCTTTTTGCGCGACCAGCTGGAACGCGTCGGCCAGCGCCTGCCGCAGCGCATCCAGCTCTACAGCTTCGATTCGATCTGCCGCATGGTGCAGGCGGGCGTGGGCGTTGGCGTCATTCCGGACTCGGCCGCGCGCCGCTACGGTGGAGACACCAAGCTGCGCGTCGTCGAGCTGGACGAGCCGTGGGTGGTGCGCGAGCGCAAGCTGCTGGTGCGCGACATCGATGCCCTGCCCGGCTGCGCGCGCGAACTCATTGATCAGATCCAGACGCCGCAGGCATCCTGACGTTGCGCCGCATCATTTGCCGGTGAACGCCGGCGGGCGCTTTTCCGCGAAGGCGCGCATGCCTTCCAGGTAATCGTCGGTGTAGCCCAATTCGCGCTGCAGGCTGCATTCCAGATCGAACTGCTGCGCCAGCGTGTTGCCGCTGGACGCCTGCAACGCCGCCTTGGTGGCCCCGTAGGCGCGAGTGGGGCCGGCGGCCAGCGTGTCCGTCACCTGCGCGATCGTGTCGGCCAGCGCCGCGTCGGGCACCACCCGCCAGATCAGGCCCCACGATTCTGCCTGCGCGGCCGTCACCGATTCCCCGAACAGCGCCGCGCCCATCGCGCGCGCCGATCCGACCAGGCGCGGCAGGAACCACGTGCCGCCCGCATCGGGCAACAGGCCGATCTTGCTGAACGCCTGCACGAAGCGCGCCGATTCCACCGCAAACACCACGTCGCACGCCAGCACCAGGCTGGCGCCCGCGCCGGCCGCCACGCCGTTCATGACGCACACCACCGGCACGGGCAAGGCGCGCAGGCGGTTGACGAGCGGGCGATAGCACTTCTCCAGCATCACGCTCAGATCGCGGCGCGAGCCGTCCTCGGCCGGTTTGCGTTCACCCAGGTCCTGGCCGGCACAAAAGCCGCGGCCCGCGCCGGTGATCACGAGCCCGCGCAGACCCTCGTGCGCTTCCAGCAGGTCCAGCGCGCGCGCCAGTTCGCCGTGCATGACCTCGGTGAAGCTGTTCATGCGCTCGGGCCGGTTCAGCGTGATGACGCCCACGCCGCGTTCCAGCGTGAACTGGATCTGCGTGAAAGCCGGCAGGTGCGTGAAAGCCGGTGCGTGTGCGCTCATGCCAATTCCTCCAGCACGGCCAGTTGCTCGGCCGTATCGCCCATCAATTGATCCACGACGGTCAGGCGCTTGAAGTAGTCGCCGACCTCCAGTTCGTCCGTCATGCCCATGCCGCCGTGCAGCTGCACGGCCAATTGCGCGACCAGGCGCCCGGCGCGGGCGGCTTCCAGCTTGGCCGATGCGATCATGCGGCGCCGTTGCGCCGCGTCGGATTCGGTCAACGCCGCCACCGCCACGTAGGCCATCGACAGCGCCAGCTCCTTGGCCACCAGCATCTCGGCCAGGCGGTGCTGCAGCGCCTGAAAGGACGCCAGCGGCTGGCCGAATTGCTTGCGGGTCTTCAGGTATTCCACCGTGATTTCCAGCAGGCGCTCCATCGCGCCCGCCGCGTGCGCGCACAGCGCTGCCGTGCCCCATTGCAATGCCTGCGCGAGCGCATCGTCGGCCGCATCGCCCTCTGCCAGCAGCGCCTTCGCGGGCAGCGTCACCGCATCGAAGTCCAGCCGCGCGCAGCGCGCGCCGTCCAGCGTGGGCGTGTCCGTCACGCGCACGCCGGCCGCATCGGCCGGCACCGCCAACAGAACGGTCTGGCCGTCGCCGCCGCGCGCGCTGACGAACCACGCATCGGCGGCCGCGCCGTGCCAGACCAGATGTTTGGCTCCGTCCAGCCGCCAGCCTTCGGCGGTCTGCGCGGCGCGGCACGCCGAAGGATCCGCGGCATAACGCCGGCCGGGCTCTTGCCACGCCACGCTGACGATGGCCTCGCCCGAGGCAATGGCCGGCAGCCAGGGGCTGCGCGACGTCTCGCCGCAGGCATCGGCCAGCGCCGCGCCCATCACCGCGCTCGGGATGATGGGCTCGGACACCAGTCCGCGTCCAAGCTCGACATGCACCGGCAGTAGGCTGGCGGGCACTTCGCCAAAGCCGCCGTGGTCCTGCGAAATGGTCAGGCCCAACACGCCCAGTTCGGCCAGCGCATTCCAGGCCTGCCGGTCCAGCGTGCCTGCGGCCTGGCGGGCGCGCCGCTGGGGAAAGGTCCATGCCTGGTCCACCAGGCGGCGCAGGCTGTCGGCCAGCATGCGCTGTTCTTCCGTGTAGATGAAATCCATGCGTCGTGTTCCTGTCGGGGTTGCGCGGCGGGCCTACACGCCCAGCACGAGGCGGGCGATGATGCCCTTCTGCACTTCGGTCGTGCCGCCGTAGATCGAGGTCTTGCGCATATCGGCATAGCCAGCGCCCGCGGCGGCGGCCATCTCGGGGCCAGGGCCGTGGAAATCGTTGCCGGCCACCAGCCAGTCCGGGTCATAAGGCCAGGCGTCCGGGCCCGCGACTTCCATCTGCAGCATCGCCAGGTCCTGCTGAATCTCGGACCCGCGGATCTTCAGCACCGAGGCCTCCGGCCCGGGCGTGCCGTCGTTGCTGGCGGCCACGCGCAGCAGCAGCATCTCCAGCGCCATGATGTCGACCTCGATGCGCGAGATGCGGTCGCGCATCCGGCTGTCCTGCAGCAGCGGCCTGCCGCGCGACTGCGCGCGCGCCGCCATGTCCTTCAGGATGCCCAGCTCGCGATGGCAATGGCCCAGGCCCGCGATGCCGGTGCGCTCGTGGCCGAGCAGGTACTTGGCGTAGGTCCAGCCCTGGTTCTCCTCGCCGACAAGGTTGGCGGCCGGCACACGCACGTCTTCCAGCCAGACCTCGTTGACGTCGTGACCACCGTCCAGCGTGCGGATCGGACGCACCGTGACGCCCGGCGCGCGCATGTCCAGCAGCAGCATCGAGATGCCGCGTTGCGCGCGCGCATCGGGATCGGTGCGCACCAGGCAGAACATCCAGTCCGCATATTGCGCCAGCGTGGTCCAGGTCTTCTGGCCATTGACCACGTAGTCGTCGCCGTCGCGCACGGCGCGGGTCTTGAGCGACGCCAGGTCGGAACCGGAACCCGGCTCGGAATACCCCTGGCACCACCAGTCCTCCACTCGGATCATGCGAGGCAGCAGCCGGGCCTTCTGTTCGGCGCTGCCGTACTTCATCAGCACGGGGCCGATCATGGACAGCCCGAACGGCAGCAGCCTCGGCGCGCCCGCCTTGAAGCACTCCACTTCGAAGATCAGGCGCTGCAGGGCGTTCCACCCCGTGCCGCCGTGTTCGACCGGCCAGTTGGGCGCGCCCCACCCCTGGTCGGCCAGGATGTTGTGCCACCGCACATAGTCGTCGCGCTCCAGCCGCTGGTGCCGCAGCACTTTGCCGCGAATGTCTTCCGGCAGCTTCTCGGCAGCGAAGGCGCGCACGGCCTCGCGGAATTGGCGCTCTTCTGGCGTCCAGGTCAGGTTCATGGTCCACCTCCTTTGCCCGGTATCTAGCCACGGCGCGCACGGCCGGACAATCTGCCTCTCCCGAAGACGGGCTTCGCGTTGCGTGTAGGGCGCGCGGCCCACTACGGATTGGCAAAAGTCCTGCTTCAGCAATGAAGAATGGCCGAAGCCGTTGGCAGTGCGGACACTAGGCGCTGTTCAGCTTCACGCTTCAGATTCACGCTTCATTTACCGGAACCCCATCGCACCATGACTGCTCCCGATCAGACGGCTGGCGTCTCGCAAGGCGTCGAGGCGCAATACCGCCAGGCGCTCGACGAAGGCCGCTTCCTCATCCAGCGCTGCGGCGGCTGCGACCGCGCCGTGTTCTATCCCCGCATGATCTGCCCGCACTGCGGCGCGGACAAGCTTGCCTTCGCGGCGCCGGACGGACGCGGCACCGTGTATTCCACCACCGTCGTGCGGCGCAAGCCCGAGGCGGGCGGCGACTACAACGTGGCGCTGATCGACCTGCAGGAAGGCGTGCGGCTGATGAGCCGCGTCGACGACGTGGCGCCGGAGGCCGTGCGGATCGGCATGGGCGTGCGCGCGCAGGTGATCCAGCAGGACGGCCGCGGGCTGGTCGTCTTCGTTCCCAACAAGGAGGCGGCATGACGCTGAATGATTTGCGCGGCGCCGTGGCGGTGGCCGGCGTGGGCCATGCGGGCCTCGGACAGGCCACGGGCTTTACCGAAATGGAAATCCTGGTGCAGGCGGCGCAACGCGCCGTGGCGGACGCGGGCCTGACGATGCGCGACATCGACGGCATCTGCACCGCCAGCGTGGCCGCGCCGATGTGGGCCATGCCGGTGATCGAACACCTGGGCATCCGCCCGACGTTCATCGACAGCACCATGCTGGGCGGTTCTAGCTTCGTGGCGCATCTGATGCCGGCGCTGCACGCGCTGGCGTCCGGCCAGTGCAATGCCGTGCTGGTCTGCTACGGCAGCACGCAGCGCACGTCCACGCTCAGCCGCGCCGAGGTCGGGCGTGTGCGCAAGCAGTTCGATCCGCAGCCCTACGAGTCCCCCTACGATCCGCTCAATCCGCTGTCCTCGTATGCGCTGGCGGCCGCCCGGCACATGCACCAGTACGGCACCCGCCGCGAAGATCTGGCGCGAGTGGCGCTGGCGGCCAACCAGTGGGCGCAGCTCAACCCGGAAGCCCAGTTGCGCGAGCCGGCCACGTTGGACCAGATTCTTTCCGCGCGCATGGTGTCCGATCCCTTGAGCGTGCGCGACTGCTGCCTGGTCACCGACGGCGCGGGCGCCTACGTGCTGGTGCGCGCCGACCGCGCCCGCGATCTGCCGCGTCCGCCTGTCTATGTGCTGGGCAACGCGACGGCCGTATGGAACCGGCAGATCTCTTCGATGGAAGACCTGACGGTCACCGCCGCGTCCGAGTCCGGCCGCCGGGCCTTCGCGATGGCAGGCCTTGCCCCCAAGGACATCGACGTCGTCGAGCTCTACGACGCGTTCACCATCAACACGCTGCTGTTCCTGGAAGACCTGGGCTTCTGCGCCAAGGGCGAAAGCAAGGAGTTCATCGCGGACGGCGCCATTGCGCCCGGGGGCCGGCTGCCGGTCAACACCAACGGCGGCGGGCTGTGCTGCGTGCATCCCGGCATGTATGGCGTCTTCATCATGATCGAGGCGGTGCGCCAGCTTCGCGGCGAATGCGGCGACCGGCAGGTTTCGGACGCGCAGCTTGCGCTGGTGCATGGCAATGGCGGTACCCTGTCCAGCCAATCGACCGCCATCCTGGGCACCCAGGCAACTCTTTGATCCGACGTATCACCCATGTCTCACGCAGAACCCATCACCCGCATCCACGACATCCTGGCGCTGCAGGCGCGCCGGCAGCCCGACGCCATCTGCCTGTACGAGGAAGGCGGCGGCACGGTGACCTACGGCCAGTTGTGGCAGCGGGTGCAGGACACGGCGCAATGGCTGCGCGGCCAGGGCGTGCAGCCCGGCCATCGCGTGATGATGGTGGGCGAGAACTGCACGGCGATGCTGGCCGCGCTGTTCGGCTGCGGGGTTGCGGGCGCCTGGCCCGTGGGCGTGAATGCGCGCCTGTCGGGCCGCGAGATCAACAACATCCGCCAGCACGCGCAGCCCGAGCTGGTGCTGTTCACGAGCGGCGTGTCGACGGCGGCGGCCGCCCATGCCGCAACGGCTGGCGCGGTTGAAGCCGACGCCGCCGTCTGGGGACCGGGCATCGCTGCCGCGCGCGCGGCCGAGCCGACGCAGGCTGAAACGGGCGAGCTGGCCGGCGAAGTCGCCACGGTGATCTACACGTCCGGCACGACGGGCGCGCCCAAGGGCGTGATGGTGCCGCATCGCGGGCTGATTCACTTTGCGCGGGTATCGGCGGCGTCGCGCCGGCTGACGCCGCACGATATCGGCTACGCGGCGCTGCCGATGTCGCACATTTTCGGCATCGCAACGGTGCTGATGTCCACGCTGCATGCGGGCGCCAGCCTGGTGCTGCGCAGCCGCTTCGATCCGGACGATGTATTCAAGGCGCTGGCGCATCCCGGCGTCAGCATCCTGCAAGGCGTGCCGACGATGTTCAGCCGCCTGATGGCAGTGGCGCCGCCCCGTGCGGACCTGCGCGCGCCGGCCCTGCGCTACCTGTACACGGGCGGCGCGGCGCTGGATCCGACGCAAAAGCGCGATGCCGAACGCTACTTCGGCGTGCCGATGCACCACGGCTACGGGATCACGGAGTACGCAGGCTCGATGTTCATCACGGATATCGACGCGCCGCGCGACGACTGCTCAGCGGGGCACGCGGTGGACGGCGTGGAGCTGCGTGTCGGCAACCCTGACTCGGTCCCGACGCCGGGCACACGTGGCGACCTGCTGATCCGCGGTCCTGGCGTGATGCTGGGCTACTACCGCAATCCGGAACAGACGGCGCAGGCGCTGCTGCCGGGCGGCTGGCTCAACACGGGCGACATCGGCTTTGTCGACGACAGCGGCGCGTTGTTCATCTCGGGACGGTCGAAGGACCTGATCATCCGCTCGGGCTTCAACGTCTACCCGATCGAGGTCGAGTCGGTGATCAATGCCTTTCCCGGCGTGCGCCTGTCGGCCGTGGTGGGGCGTGACACCGACGATCACAACGAAGAGGTCATCGCGTTCGTGGAGCCCTTGCCGGGCGCAACGGTCGATACCCACCTGCTGATGCTGCACCTGCGCGCCCAGCTTGCCCCGTACAAGCGTCCGGCGCGAATCATTCCCATCGAGACGATTCCCACCACCGTCAGCGGCAAGATCCTGAAGCAGCCGCTGAAAGAAAGGCTGGCGTAGGCGCGGACTGCTGTTCCGCTCTGACGACCGGCCACTTATGCACAAGGAGACAAGAGCGTGAACATCAAGACCCTGATCGCCGCGGCCTCGGCCGTGGCCGCGCTGGCTGGCGCACAAACCGCCTCGGCGCAGACGTATCCCGACCGTCCCATCCGCCTGCTCGTGGGCTACGCCCCGGGCGGCCCGGTGGACACGACGGCGCGCGTCTTTGCGAAGTATCTCGGCGACAAGCTGGGACAGACCGTGGTGGTGGAGAACCGGGCGGGCGCGAGCGGCATGATCGCGTCGGACGCGACCGCCAAGGCGGCGCCGGACGGCTACATGCTGGGCTTTGCCGCCAGCCCGACGCTGACGATGTCGCCACTGGTACAGCGCAGCACGCTCTTTGACCCCCGCAGGGATTTTTCGCTGTTGGGCCTGGTGGTGGACTACGCGAACGTGCTGTTGATCGGGCCGCAGATCCCGGCGAAGAACGTGGGTGAACTCGTG
The DNA here is from genome assembly GCF_002966795.1 of Achromobacter spanius. Lineage (GTDB taxonomy): Bacteria > Pseudomonadota > Gammaproteobacteria > Burkholderiales > Burkholderiaceae_B > Achromobacter > Achromobacter spanius_D. The sequence continues at coordinate 984,963 of NZ_CP023270.1, read as the reverse complement.
ACCTATGCGCGGGAGCATCCGGAGGCGGTGTCGTTCGGGTCGGCGGGGATCGGGGCGTCGAATCATCTTTCGGCCGAATTGCTGAAGAAGCAGGCGCAGGCGTCGATGCTGCACGTGCCGTATCGGGGTAATTCACCGGCAATGATGGATGTGGTGAGCGGCAAGGTGACGTTCATGTTCGACATCACAAGCACGGCGATTCCATTCGTGAAGAGCGGCAAGGCGCGCGCGCTGGCGGTGACGTCGAAGACGCGCAATCCGGAGCTGCCGGACGTGCCGACGATGATGGAGGCCGGGATGAAGGATTACGAGGTGGTGGGCTGGTATGCGCTGGTGGGGCCGAAGAAGCTCCCGGATGCGGTGACGGCGCGGCTGACCCGGGCGCTGTCGGAGGTGTCGAAGGACCCGGCTTTCCGCCAGGCAATGACGGAAGGCGGGTACACGATCAACGCGGGCGATTCGAAAGCGCTGCAGGCGCGGATCGACCGTGAGTACGCGTTGTGGTCTGACGTGATCCAGACCGCGAACATTCAGGCCAATTGATTTTCCCCGGAGCATGACGATGAATTCCCCGTCCGCATTGCGAGACCAGATCCGCCTGCCTGTGATTGGCGCCCCGATGTTTCTGGTGTCGGGGCCGCAACTGGTGGTGGCGCAGTGCGCGGCGGGGATTATCGGGACGTTTCCGTCGTTGAACGCGCGGCCGCAGGAGCAGTTGCACGAGTGGATCACGCGGATCGAGGACGGGCTGGCGGCGCGGCGGGTTGCGGCGCCGGATCAGAAGGTGGCGCCGTATGGGGTGAACCTGATCGTGCATCCGAGCAATCCGCGCTGGCAGGGGGATCTTGCGATCTGCGCGGAACGCCGGGTGCCGCTGCTGATTACGTCGCTGCACGCGCCGGAGGCGGTGGTGAAGGCGGCGCATTCGTACGGCGGGCTGGTCTATCACGACGTGACGAACGTGCGGCATGCGAAGCGGGCGCTGGATGCGGGGGCCGATGGGTTGATTTTGGTTGCCGCAGGGGCTGGCGGACATGCGGGGCAGATGAATCCGATTGCGCTGGTGAACGAGATTCGCGCTTTCTACGACGGGCCGTTGGCGTTGTCGGGGTGCATCAGCCATGGGAAGGATATTTTGGCGGCGCAGGTGCTTGGGTGCGATTTTGCCTATATGGGGACTCGGTTTATTGCCACCCGGGAGTCGTTGGCGGGGGATGCTTACCGGGAGATGGTGTTGGCGGCGCAGGCTGGGGATGTGACTTATACGGCTTATTTTTCGGGGGTGCCGGCGAATTATTTGTCTGAGAGTATTTTGGCGGCGGGGTTGGATCCGGTTGTGTTGGGCGGCAATGGGGTGGCGGGGCCGGCGAATATGGATAAGTCGTCTCGGCCTAAGGCTTGGAAGGATGTTTGGAGTGCTGGGCAGGGGGTGGGGGCTGTGCAGGAGGTGTTGGGGGTTGCAGAACTGGTGGCGCAGTTGGAGGGGGAGTATTTCGGGGCTGTTGCTGCTGTGTCGCGAAGGGTTTGAGTTCTTTTGACGCACGGCTTAGCCGCGAGCGGGGATGGTTCTTTTGACGCCCGGCACGTCGTCGGCCTGGGGCGCGCGGGGCTACGATTGCGGTCCGGAGCCTTCGCTCCGGACTGCCCCATCCTCATCCTCGTTGCCGCCTGCGGCGGCTGCCTTCGGATTCCGTCGGGCGCATCTACACGCCCCGCGCACCCCAGGCCGACGACGCGCCGGGCTCCGGTGGTTTGAACTTGGCGGGCGCTGGGGCGGGTTGAGTTCTTGAGGTTCTTGCCTGCGTTTGCGCGGGTTTGCCGCGGCTTGCGGGGCCCGCGCCCGGTTGGCCGCGCGGGCGGCCTCCGGGCGCTTACGCGGTGTCTTGCGTCCGGGGATGACGCTTCGCGATTGCCGTGAGCGTTTCGCACTCTGGTGTCAGACACCATCTCCGAGATAACGGCAACACCGGTAAACTGCGCGGTCATGCGGCGCCGGTCGGCGGCCGGACTTGTACATCCTCTGGAGAGCTTCACACCATGATCCGTTATCTGGTCCTTTCGGCTTCGCTGGCGATGGCTGGCAGCGCTGTGGCCGCGCCGTCTTTCAATTGCGCCAAGGCTTCCACGCCGGTTGAGAAGTCCCTTTGCGGCAATTCGCGGTTGGGGGACCAGGACGCTGCCATTGCGAAGCAATACAAGGCCGTGCGCGATGAACTCGATGCGCAGGGAGCCAAGGCATTGGTGGCCGATCAGAAGTACTTTCTGGGCGTGCGCGACAGAGCTTATGCAGAGCCCTACGTGCAGAGCACACCTTTCGAGGCGCTTACCGACACCATGCGTTATCGCCTGGAGTTCCTGAAGGCGATCAATCCCAAGCCGGCCGACGGATTTGTCGGCAAGTGGAGGAACATCGAAGGCGAGATCGAGGTCACGCAGAATTCGCGTGGCGAGTTCCTGGTGGCGGCGAATTCGGCGCGGCCCTATAACGGGAACTGGGTTTGCGATTTGAGTGGCCGGGGCATTGTGTCGGGCGACACGCTGACGGTGATCTATCAGGATGGACCGCCCTGGACGCTGACGCTCAAGCGCCGCGGTGCGGTGCTGGAGACGCTTGAGACGCCGCCTGTTGGTGTGAAGAACGAAGGCTTTGGGCCGCCGTTTTGCGGCATGAACGGCAGTTTGGCCGGCAGCTGGTTCGCGGTGCGCTGATCGCCACCGCGTTGCCGCGCGAGTGACCTGATGCGCAATTGCGAGTCGCGTCAGGTCACTCGATCCTGACCGGATCACTCCAGCTTGATGTTCGCGGTCTTGATGAGATCGCGCCACTTCGCGATTTCGTCGCGCACGAATTTGCCGAATTCCTCGGGTGAGCCCGGCTTGGGCTCCGCACCCGCTGCGATCATTGCCTTTGCGGTGCTGTCGTTCGACAGCACTTTCACCATGTCCGCGTTGATGCGCTTGACGATGTCGGGCGGCGTGCCCTTGGGCGCCATGACGCCGCTCCATGAGTAGGCCTCGTAGCCGGGCAGTCCTGATTCCGCGATGGTGGGGATGTCGGGGACCATGCTGGATCGTGTGGGGTTGCCGACGCCCAGTGCGCGGATCTTGCCGCCCTTGAGGTGCGGGACGGCGGAGGGGCCGTCGGCGAACATGACTTGCACCTGGCCGCCCAGGAGGTCCTGCATGGCGGGCGCGCTGCCACGGTACGGGACGTGCTGGATGCGCACGCCGGCCATGGCGTTGAAGAGTTCGCCGGCCAGGTGCGTGCCGCCGCCGGTGCCGGAGGAGCTGAAGGACAGTTTGCCGGGGTTCTGTTTGGCGTAGGCGATGAGTTCGCTGACGGTGTTGACGGGCAGCGACGCGTTGACGACGAGGACGATGGGGAAGACCGCGGCCATGCCTACTGGCACGAAGTCGGTGGTGATGTCGTAGCTGAGGTTGTTGCGCAGGCTGGGCAGTACGGCGTGGTGGATGGACGCGAAGAAGAAGTTGTAGCCGTCGGGCTCTGCTTTCGCGGCGAATTGGGCGCCGACGATGCCGCCGGCGCCGGATTTGTTGTCGACGACGGTGGGCACGGACCAGAGTTGGCCGAGGGGCTGCGTCGTGAAGCGCGCGGTGGTGTCGACCGGCCCTCCGGCGGGAAACGGAACGATGAAGGTCACGGCGTGGCCCGGCCAGGTGGCGGCGCGGGCCCAGGATGGAAGCATGGCGGCGGCGCAGGCTGCGCCTAGCCCCGCGAGGACGCGGCGGCGGTCTTGATGGATCACGGCAGTCTCCTGAGTCTTGTTCTGGTCACGGCTGGACATCGCGTGCTGCCGCCCGCCGCTGTTTTTTATTATTTGCCGAATGCCGGAGAAGTCCGCTACGTATTTGCAAAAGCCCCTCTTTCGCGGGGGCTGAAGAATGGGCCGCCCGCGCGCGCTCGCCCCAGTGCGGCGGTGCTACGGCGCATGGCCTAGGGCATAGGAAGTCAGGGCAAACCCTGCGCCCTATTGCCCGCGCGCGGCGCGTTGCACGTGGCCAATGAAGCACTCGGCAAAGCTGGGCAGGTCGCGGCCGCGTTGGCGGCACAGCAGGCGATCGCGCAGCGCCCAGGGGTCATCCAGCTTGAGCACATGCAGAAAGTCGGGGCGGCTGTAGCGCGCCGCGCAGGCGCGCGGGACGACGGCGATGCCCGCGCCGGCCTCGACCATGCGGCACACGGCCTCGAAGCTGCCCACGTGCACGCGCTGGCAGATGCGCTTGCCCAGCCCGCTGGCAATGTCTTCAAGAAAGGTCTGGATCGCGCTGTCCGGGTGGATGCCGACGAACTGGTACGCATCCACAAGGTCGGCGAAATGCGCGGTCTTCTGCGCGGCCAGCGGATGGTCCAGCGATGTGACCACGGTGAGTTCGTCGCGGAACAAGGGCGTGACGTCCAGGCCCTCGACGTCGATGTTGCCGGCGACGAGGCCCAGGTCGCCGGCGCCGGCGCGGATCGCGATGACGATGTCACCGGAGATTTTTTCTTCGAGCTCGACGTCGACGTCCGGGTTCTCAGCGAGAAACGTGGATAGCGCGTCGGCCAGGAAGGAGTTGGTGGCGGTGGTGTTGGCCAGCAGGCGCAGACGGCCTTTCAGGCCGCTGGCGTAGGGCTGCAGATCGGCGTTCAGGCATTCAAGCTGGCGGAAGACGGCATTGGCGTGCTTGAGCAACACTTCGCCGGCGGGCGTCAGCGCAACCCCCGTGGCCATGCGCACCAGCAGGCGGGCCTTGAATGCCTCTTCCATGTGCTTGACCCGCGCGCTTGCCGCCGGCAAGGACAAAAACGTGCGTTCCGCGGCACGGGTCAGATTGAGTGTTTCGCCCACGTTCAAGAACAAACGCAGGTCCGTCAGATCATGTCTCATGTTCCACCACGCAGAAGGGGGGCATTTCTAATTTTGAATTCTTCGAATGCCGGGTCGAATCTACCATGAGGCCATGCCCATGAACCAGACGGGTTGATGCGGAACTGTTTTCCACAGACGGCGTGCGCGCCGCAGCACAGGAGTCAGAAGCAATGAGCGGCTTGGTATCCGGAAAGGTGGTGATCGTGACGGGCGCGGGCGGCGGCATCGGCCGCAGCGTGGCGCTGGCAATGGCCGAGGCGGGCGCGAAGGTCGTGGTGAACGACATCGGCGTGTCGCTCACGGGCGAAGGCGGCGCGGACGGACCCGCGCAGGCGGTCGTGAAGGAAATCGTCGAGGCAGGCGGCCACGCAGTGGCCAACACCGACAGCGTGGCCGCGTACGACAGCGCCAGCCGCGTCGTGCAGACGGCCATCGACGCATTCGGCCGGGTGGACGCGGTGATCAACAACGCGGGCAACCTGCGCGACCGGGTTTTCCACAAGATGAGCGAAGAGGAATGGCGCCAGGTGATCGACGTGCACCTGAACGGCTCGTTCTACATGAGCCGCGCGGCGGCGCCCTACTTTCGCGAACAGGAATCGGGCGCCTTCGTGCACATGACGTCCACGTCTGGGCTGATCGGCAACTTCGGCCAGGCCAACTACGCGGCCGCCAAACTGGGCATCGTCGCGTTGTCCAAGTCGATTGCGCTGGATATGGCGCGCTACAACGTGCGGTCCAACTGCATCGCGCCGTTCGCCTGGAGCCGCATGACAAGCTCCATCCCCGCGGAGACCGACGAAGAAAAGGCGCGCGTCGAGAAACTGAAAAAGATGGAAGCCGGCAAGGTGGCGCCGATGGCGGTGTTTCTGGCCAGCGACGCGGCCAGCGAGATCACGGCGCAGATCTTCGCGGTGCGCGCCAACGAGATCATGCTGATGAGCCAGCCTCGTCCGCTGCGCACGGTGCATCACAGCGAAGGCTGGACGCCGGAGCGCATCGCCGAGATCGCCGCGCCCGCCATGCGCAAGCACTTCTACGCGTTGGAGCGTTCGCCCGACGTGATCGACTGGGATCCCATCTGAGGCCGCCACATGCCGTTGGACTATGCAACCGTGAAGGACTGGCGCTTTGACGATGTGCGCCAGCGCTATGAACAGAAGGACACCATGCTGTATGCGCTGGGCATCGGCCTGGGGCAGGATCCGGAAGACACGGGCCAGTTGCGCTACGTGTACGAAAAGGACCTGCGCGCCTTCCCGACGATGAGCGTGATCCTCGGCTACCCGGGCTTCTGGGTCAGCGATCCGCGCTCAACGGTGGACTGGGTGAAAGTGGTGCATGGCGAGCAGCGGCTGACGCTGCATGCGCCGTTGCCGGTGTCGGGCATCGTTACCGGCAGGACGCGCAACACGCACGTGATCGACAAGGGCGCGGACAAGGGCGCCATCATCGTCAGCGAACGCACGCTGCACGACGAAGACGGCCAATGCCTGGCGACCCTGCGATCAAGCACCTTCTGCCGCGGCGATGGCGGTTTCGGCGATGGCGATGCCAGCCCCGAGGCCCTGCCCGCCGCGCCCGATGGCGACCCGGAATTGCGCTGCGAGCTGCGCATTCCATCCAGCGCGGCGCTGCTGTATCGCCTGAACGCCGACCGCAACCCGCTGCATGCAGACCCGGAGGTCGCGCGTCAGGCGGGTTATCCCCGCCCCATCCTGCATGGCCTGTGCTCGTACGGCGTGGCTGCGCATGCCATCGTCAAGACGTACTGCGATTACGACGCCGCGCGGCTCACCAGCCTGAACACGCGCTTCTCGGCGCCCGTCTATCCGGGCGAGACGCTGCAATGCGACATGTGGCGCATGCCGGATGGCCAGATCCGCTTCATTGCCCGCGCCAAAGAGCGCGGCATCGTGGTCATGAGCCACGGCACCGCGACGGTGCAATCATGACGCGCCCGCCTCCGCTTGACGGCATCCGCGTGCTGGACCTGTCGCGCATCCTGGCCGGCCCGTGGTGCACGCAGAACCTGGCAGACCTGGGCGCCGATGTCATCAAGATCGAACGGCCGCATCTCGGCGACGACACCCGCGCGTGGGGACCGCCCTTTCTGAAGGACGGCGATGGCCAGGACACCAACGAATCGGCCTACTACCTCAGCGCCAATCGCAACAAGCGCTCGGTCGAGGCCGACATGGCCACGCCGGAAGGCGCGGCGCTGATCCGCGAACTGGCCGCGGTCAGCGACATTCTTGTCGAGAACTTCAAGGTGGGCGGCCTGGCCAAGTACGGGCTGGATTATCAAAGCCTGAAGGCGATCAACCCGCGCCTCATCTATTGCTCGGTCACTGGCTTCGGCCAGGACGGGCCGTTTGCGCAGCGCCCCGGCTACGACTTCATGATCCAGGGCATGGGCGGGCTGATGAGCATCACCGGCGAGCGCGATGATCTGCCTGGCGGCGGGCCGCAGAAGGCGGGCGTGGCCGTGACCGACATCGTCACCGGCATGTACGCGACCGTGGCGGTGCTGGCTGCCCTGCAGGAGCGCCATCGCAGCGGCCAGGGCCAGCATCTGGACATCGCGCTGCTCGACAGCCACGTGGCCTTGCTGGCCAACCAGAACTCCAACTTCTTCAATTCAGGCGTCGCGCCCACCCGCGCCGGCAACGCGCATCAGAACGTGGTGCCCTACCAGGTGTTCGCCGCCAGCGACGGCCACCTGATCGTGGCCACGGGCAACGAATCGCAGTATCGCGCCTACTGCCGCGCCATCGGCGTGCCAGAGCTCGGCGACGATCCGCGTTTTGCCACCAACCGGCTGCGCGTCACCAACCGCGTGGAACTGATCGGTATCCTGACGGACATCATGCGCGAAGGCCGGCGTGATGACTGGATCGCCAAGCTGGAAGCGGTGGGCGTGCCGTGCGGGCCGATCAACAACATCGCCCAGGCATTTGCGCACCCGCAAGCGCAGGCGCGGCAGCTGCGGCGCGACATGCCGCATCCGGCCGGCGGCGTGGCGCCCGTGACGGCCAGTCCGCTGCGGTTTTCGGATTCGCCCGTCGTGTACCGCCGCGCGCCGCCACTGCTGGGCGAGCACACCGACGAAGTGCTGCGCGACGTGCTGGGCAAGTCCGCGGAGGCGATTGCGGCGTTCCGGAAGTAGGAGGACCCGGCCCGCTCAGTGCATGCCGTCGAGCAGCCAGTGGCGCGTGTTGAACCAGCCCCGGAACACGCGCGCGCCTTGCGGGCCGGCGTCGTGCTGCGGCAGGCGCTGGCCGCCGGCCGCCAGATGAAGCCCGCGCATGATGGGTTCGAAGCGGTTGCGAAACGCCCCGCTCTGCGCCCGGAAATGCGCGTCCATGGCGGCGATCGCCGCTGCCTGCCCGGCCCGCGGCATCATCGACAGGAAGAACAGAATCTGCCGCCAGGCATAGGCGGTGTTGCGGGTCATCCGCACACACGCATGCCAATCGTGGATCTTCATTTGATGGCGCGCGCAGATCCATTCGAAGCCGGCAATCGCCATCCGGCCATACTGGCCGCGCAGCGCCGCATCCAGGCCCGCGTCCTTCACCAGCACCGCAAGATTCTGCGTGGTCAGGATCTGCTGCTGCTCGATCACCATGCCGTTGGCGCCCACTTGGCCAAAGCCTGGCTGCACGCCGGCGCGCGAGGCGCACAGCCGGCCGAACGCGTCGGCCTCGGCGTCGTCGCCGCGTGATTTTCGCGGCAACGGCAGCGCCAGCACCTGGCTGGCGTCAATATCGAAATAGCGGGTGTACAGACAGTCGCCCAGCAGCGCCGCCGCGCAGTGCGCCGCTTCCAGGAACTTGCGTCCGAATCGCCCCATGAAGATGTCCGCCGCCACCTCATCGACCAGCGGCAACGTCCATTGCGCGCGCTCGGCAAGCGCGTGCAGTTCCTGCAGCAGCTTGTTCGGCACGGGCGCATGCGGGAACGACGCCAGCGCAAGTTCCGCGATTTCCGTCAGCGCGGCGCGGGCCGCGTCGGCGTCCTGCCGCGCCGGCCGCCGCAGATTCTCCAGGGCCGCGATCCAGGGCAACCGGTCGAACGAGGCCTGCCGTTCAAGGTTCAGCAAGAGAAGCGAACGGCGCCGGCGGAACGCCCGATAACAAGCGCTATACAGCGTGCGCAACGCAGCATCGTCAAAGCCGCCGCCTTGCAGGCCCGACGTGATCTGCGGCGTGAGCGTCGCCAGGAAGTCGGTCGAGGTGATCAGCCCCTGCGCCACCAGATCGGCAAGCGTGCCGCTCTGACAGCGCTGCGCGCGCCGGGCAATAGGCGCCGGCACCGGTTCGCCCGGCGGCAGTTGGAGCGTTGCGGCTTCGGTTGCGTTCAACGGCGCCAGCACCGGCGCCAGGTCGTGCACGCCGACCGTCTGCGGATGATCCTGCAGGCGGGCGGCGACAAGGCGCGCAATTTCATGGAATCCGACAGCGGAAACGTCGTCGCGCTGACGGTGGCGCACGGCCTCGTGCTCTGCAGATCCGGGCTCGCCATGTGCGGCTACGAAATCGCGAACGATGCGGCGTATGCGGCCGACCTGCCTGCCGGTGAGGCCGGCAGCGTCCTGCGCGCACTGTGCCAGAAGGTCGAAGAGCTCGCGCTTGTGCCGATGCCTGCGCGACGTGCCGGCCGGCAACTGGCCGCTATCCTGGGCCGCATTGATCGCGGTCGTCAGCGCCTGGGCGCGTTGAATCCAGTCCTGCGGAAAACGCCGGCACGGCCAATCGTCCTCGACCGTTTCCAGAAACAGCGCGACGGCGCGGTCGTAGTGCGGCAGCAGGGTCTGAACGGTCGCGCGCTGCGCCGCGATGCGCGGCTGCGCGGGCAGGCGGGACAGCCGCGCAGCAACGTCGCCGGCGGTGCTGACATGGATGTCGGCGCCCGACGCATCATCGGCCGATCCGGGCGCGGGAAAGAAACGCAGCCGGTCGAAGAACGGCGCCACCACCGCGACCAGCTCCCGCGCCGCGTCGGCAAGCCCCTGACCCAGCAGCCACGCCACCACGGCCAGCGCGGCTTCTTCCGGCACCTCGATGCGATAGTCGCCGCGCGCCAGACGGTCTTGCAGATGCGCGACGCCGGCCTCGCTGAGAAACCAGGCGTTGAGATCGCGCCGTTCGTTGCCCGGCGTAATGCCGGAAAGCGTCGCCGCCAGCTCGCGCTCGTAGGGCGTCAACGGTCCACCGGCAAGCAGATCCCCCGTGGCAAAGCCGCCGGTGGCGACGTCCAGCGTCACCCAGTCGGGAATGCCGGGCAGCGGCGTGGCGGAGCCGTGGGTAGCCGAGCCATCCAGCGCATGCGCCAGCACCTGGCGCCAGCGCTCAACGCGCACCGCCGCGCGTTCGCGTACGGCGGGGTCCGGGTGGGTCTCGTGGGTCAGGAAGGCTTTGGCGAGCATGGCGGCGGCATAGCCGCCACCCGCCCCGTGCGCATCCGGCGCGTCATCCATGATGCGTGGCTCAGGTAAGAGGAAGGGATCCGGGAGCTGGATTCGAACCAGCGCCTATCCGGACTGGAGCCGAATGTTCTGCCGCTGAACTATCCCGGAACGACGGACGGAGTATATACATCGCTTGCGCAGCGCACCGCCTAAAAAAAATTGGCCGCTGATCTCAGCGGCCAATTCAGACTTCATGCAGTCACTGCGTTCAGGCAACGGCGACCGGGATCTTGCCGATCTTGGCCTGCCATTCTTTGGGTCCGGTCGTGTGGACCGAGGTGCCCTGGGCGTCGACCGCCACCGTCACCGGCATGTCCTTCACGTCGAACTCATAGATGGCTTCCATGCCCAGGTCCGCAAAGCCCAGCACCTTGGCGCCGCGGATGGCCTTGGACACCAGGTAGGCGGCGCCACCGACGGCCATCAGGTAGGCCGAGCCGTGCTTCTTGATGGCTTCGATGGCGACGGGGCCGCGCTCGGACTTGCCGATCATCGAGATCAGGCCCGTCTTCTCCAGCATCATGTCCGTGAACTTGTCCATGCGCGTGGCGGTGGTGGGGCCTGCGGGGCCGACCACTTCATCGCCCACCGGATCCACCGGACCCACGTAATAGATGACGCGGTTGGTGAAGTCCACGGGCAGCGGCTCGCCCTTGGCCAGCATGTCCTGGATGCGCTTGTGCGCGGCGTCGCGGCCGGTGAGCATCTTGCCCGACAGCAGCAGGGTCTGGCCCGGCTTCCAGCTGGCGACTTCTTCCTTGGTCAGCGTGTTCAGGTCGACCTGCTTGGACTTGTTGTAGTCCGGCGCCCAATGCACTTCGGGCCATTCGGACAGCGACGGCGGGTCCAGGCGCGCGGGGCCAGAGCCATCCAGCTCGAAGTGCGCGTGGCGCGTGGCCGCACAGTTCGGGATCATGGCGACGGGCTTGGAGGCCGCGTGCGTCGGGAAGGTGCTGATCTTGACGTCCAGCACGGTCGTCAGGCCGCCCAGGCCCTGCGCGCCGATGCCCAGCGCGTTGACCTTTTCGTAGAGCTCGATGCGCAGCTCTTCCAGCTTGTTCTGCGGGCCGCGGGCCAGCAGCTCGTACATGTCGATGTCTTCCATCAGCGACTGCTTGGCCATCAGCATGGCCTTTTCAGCCGTGCCGCCGACGCCGATGCCCAGCATGCCGGGCGGGCACCAGCCGGCGCCCATCGACGGGACGGTCTTGAGCACCCAGTCCACCAGCGAATCGCTGGGGTTCAGCATGGCGAACTTGGTCTTGTTCTCGGAACCACCACCCTTCGAGGCGATTTGCACGTCGACCTTGTCACCCTGGACAAGCTCGACGTGCAGGATACAGGGCGTGTTGTCGCGCGTGTTCTTGCGCGCAAACAGCGGGTCATCCAGCACGGAGGCGCGCAGCGGATTGTCCGGATTCAGATAGCCGCGGCGCACGCCTTCGTCACAGAGCTCTTGCAGGGTGCGCTTGGTGTCAAAGCGCACGCTCATGCCGATCTTCAGGAAGACGTTGACGATGCCGGTGTCCTGGCACAGCGGACGCTTGCCCTCGGCGCACATGCGCGAGTTGGTCAGGATCTGCGCCATCGCATCGCGCGCGGCCGGGCTTTCCTCGCGCTCGTAGGCGCGCGCCAGGTGGCGGATGTAATCGACGGGATGGTAATAGCTGATGAACTGGATGCCATCGGCTATCGACTGGATCAAGTCTTCTTCTTTAATGATGACGGACATGGCGATTTGCAGGTCTGGAGGGGAAACGTGAAAACGCGGCCGGCGAGCGGCCGCGAGGTGAAAGTATTTGGCGCCCTATTTGCCTTGCCACACGGGTTTGCGCTTCTCGGCGAAGGCGGTGGCGCCTTCCTTCGCGTCGGCGGAAGTAAAGATGTGCGCGATCAGCGGGCGCTGGCGGTCGAACATGCCTTCCTGGTCCCAGTCGCCGCCTTGCGCGACGATGCTCTTGGCGGTCTGGACCGCCAGCGGGCCGTTTTCGACGATGGCACGCGCCAATTCCAGCGCGCCGGCCAGAGCGCCGCCCGGCTCGGTCAGGCGGTTGACCAGGCCGAAGGCGTGGGCGCGTTCGGCGCTCAGCATTTCGCCGGTCAGGATGACTTCCATGGCGATGTGATAAGGCAGGCGGCGCGGCAGGCGCAAGAGGCCGCCGGCGCCGGCCACCAGGCCGCGCTTGACTTCGGGCAGGCCGAACTTGGCGTTGCTGGCGGCCACGATCAGGTCGGAGGCCAGCGCCATTTCGCAACCGCCGGCCAGCGCGTAGCCCTCGACCGCGGCGATCAGCGGCTTCTTGGGCGGGCGTTCATTCAGGCCGGCAAAACCGCGGCCTTCCACGTAGGGACGCTGGCCGGACGCGGCAAACGCCTTCAGGTCCATGCCCGACGAGAACGTGCCGCCGCCACCCGTCAGGATGCCGATGCGCACGTCATCACGGCTGTCCAGCTGGTCCAGCGCGGCGGCCATGGCCACGGCGGTTTCCAGGTTGATGGCGTTCTTGGCCTCGGGACGGTTGATCGTGATGATCTGGATGCCGTCGGTGACTTCCACCGTGATCAGGTCAGACATGGGACTGCTCCTTTTTCGCGAATATCTCGGAATCGGGTTCCGGGTTTTATATAAGACTCAGCTCAACCCGGAATCATACGACCATTGGCCGGCGGGTGCTGCCGCAACCGGCCGATCACTATATTCACCAGCCGCGCGGGTTCCGTCCCCAGACCGCAACGCGCGCCAAGTCTGCGCCGCGCCGCATTGCCCGACGCGCGGGCAAGCCAAGATCTGCGTGCGGGACAGCCCGCCCCGTTCAATATAGTGACCACCTGCCCCCGGGCATGAAACAAGCGCCGGAGCGGCTCTTATAGTGGCCTTCACCCGCAACGCTTCAGCCACAAAGAGCCTTTCATGTCTGCAACAAGCCATCTGAACTACATCAAAGCCCCCGCCGCCCGCGCCGAGGACAGCGCCAGCGCCATTGAGGACACCGTGCGCGAGATCATCGCGCAGGTCCGGGCCCGCGGCGACGCGGCGGTGCGCGAGTATTCGCAGAAATTCGACGGCAAGGACACGCCGGCGCTGGAGGTATCCATGGGGGCGCGCCTGCAGGCGGTTGCCGATCTGGACGAGCAGACCCGCCACGACACCGAATTCGCCATCGAGCGTGTCCGCGCCTTCGCCGAGGCGCAACTGGCGACGGTGCTGCCCCTGGAGATCGAGACGCTGCCCGGCCTGCACCTGGGACACCGGGTCATCCCGGTGCAACGCATCGGCGCGTACGTGCCGGGCGGCCGCTATCCGATTCTGTCGGCTCCCGTGATGACCATCGTGCCCGCCAAGGTTGCCGGGTGCGATGAGGTCATTGCCTGCCTGCCGCCTGGCGCCCATCCCGCGATGATCGCGGGCTGTCACCTGTCCGGCGCGGACCGCATCTTCCTGGTCGGCGGCGCGCAGGCCATCGCCGCCATGGCGTGCGGCACGGAATCCATTCCGGCCGTGGACAAGATCGTCGGACCCGGCAACGCCTACGTGAACGAGGCGAAACGCCAGGTGTTCGGCGAAGTCGGCATTGACCAGCTCGCCGGTCCCAGCGAAATCTTCATCGTCGCGGACGACAGCGGCGACGCGGACATGATTGCGACGGATCTGCTGGCGCAGGCCGAGCATGATGTGCGCACGCGCGTCGGCCTGATCTCCACCAGCGAGCGTCTGGCCCGGGAAACGCTGCGCGCCGTGGAGCGCCAGCTCAAGGATCTGCCCACCGCCCCCGTGGCGGCCCGTTCGTGGACGGACTACGGAGAGATCGTGCTGTGCGACACCGAGGACGACATGCTGGCGTACTCGGATTACGTGGCAGCCGAGCACCTGCAGGTCCACACCCGCGATCCGCACGCCACCGCCGGCCGGCTGCGCAACTACGGATCGCTTTTCATCGGCACGCAGGCCAGCGTTGTGTACTCCGACAAATGCTGCGGCACCAACCATACCCTGCCCACGATGCGGGCAGGCCGCTACACCGGCGGCTTGTGGGTGGGCTCGTTCCTGAAGATCTGCACGCACCAATGGCTGGATGCGCGGGGCGTGGCCGCCGTCGCACCGCCGGCCGAGCGGCAGAGCCGCACTGAAGGCATGGAAGGCCACCGCCGCGCCGCCGCGCTGCGCATGGGCTGAACCAGTCCAGCCGCCGGGCCGGGACAGCCCGGCAGCCATTCTGCAAATAGTCCACAAGGGGAAAACAATGAAGCTTGGCATCATCTTCAGTGCGCTGGCGATCGCCGGCGCAAGCCTGACGGCACCCGCCCAGGCACAGTCGTCGTATCCGTCGCGTCCCATCAAGCTGGTCGTGCCCTTTCCGCCCGGCGGCACGACCGACGTGCTGGCCAGAACCATCGCCGACCCGCTGGGCAAGCTGCTGAAACAGACGGTGGTCGTCGAAAACCGCAACGGCGCGGCAGGCCGTATCGGCAGCGAGTACGTCATCCGCGCCGATCCCGACGGCTACACCTTGGGCATTGCCACGGTCAGTTCGCACGCGGTGACCCCGGTCGTGTACGACAACATCTCGTACGACGTCACGCGCGACCTGGCGCCGATCACCAAGCTTGCATCGGTGCCCAACGTCCTGACGATCGGCCCGAAGGTGCCTGCCTCGGACATGGCCTCCTTCGTGAAGCTGCTCAAGGACAAGCCGAACGTCTACACCTATGGGTCGGCCGGCGCCGGGTCGGAAGCCAACATGATGGGCGAGCTGTTCAAACTCAGCACCGGCACGGAAATGATGCACGTGCCCTACCGTGGCTCCAGCCCCGCGCTGCAGGACGCGTTGGGAGGCCAGATCGCCGCGGTGTTCGACAACCTGCCGTCGTCGTTGCCCTTCATCCGTAGCGGGGACTTGAAAGCGTTGGCGGTTGCCTACCCGCAACGTCTGAATGCGCTCCCCGATGTGCCGACGTTTGCCGAGGTGGGACTGCCCGATGTGAACGACGCATCATGGTTCGGTCTGGTGGCGCCGCGCAACACGCCCCCCGCCGTGGTGGAACAGATCTATCAGGCAGTCGCCCAGGTTCTGGCCATGCCGGACGTGAAGGAAAAGCTGGCAGGCTTCTCGGCCGTGCCGGTGGGCAATCCGCCCGCGGAATTCGCCGAACAGCTCAAAGCCGAGATCGACAAGCAGCGCGCCACGGCCAAGCGCGCCCACATCAGCCTGAAGTAGATTCCGGGCGTGTACCGCCCGCATCAGGAGACCGAGACATGCCTGCCCGCTACCGCGTCCTGGTGGCCCAGTTGTTCCAGGAGACGCACGGATTCACGCCGGTGAATACCCCGCTGTCCGCGTTCGAGATTGAACGCGGACGGACCATGTTGACCGCCAACGCCGAGGCCGACTCGGTACTGGGCGGCATCCTGCGCACCTTGAAGGCGCACGACTGCGAGGCCGTGCCAACGCTGGCGGCACGCGCCCGGCCAGGCGGCCGGGTCGACGATGGCGCGTACTCGTTGCTGCGCGAGGGCATTCTGGACGGCGCGCGCGCGGGCGGCTTCGACGCCATCGCGCTGTGCCTGCACGGATGCATGCAAACCGTCGGAATGGACAGTGCCGAAGCCGACCTGCTGGAAGGCCTGCGCGCCATCGTCGGACCCGCCATGCCCATCGTCGCGGGCTTCGATCTGCATGCCCACGCCGTGCCGGCCCTGCTGTGCCAACTGGATTTCGCCTCGGCCTACAAGACCAATCCGCACGCGGATGCCGCCGAGACCGGCACGCGGGTGGCGAAACAGCTCCTGCATATGCTGGACACGGGCGAGCGGCCCGCGGGCGTCAGCGTCCTGGTGCCCATGCTGACGCGCGGCAACGACGAGACGTCGCGCGGACCCCTGGCCGCACTGCACACCAAGGCGCAGGCCGCTGTGCAAGCGAACAAGGGGGTGCTGGACGTCTCCCTTTTCAACGTCAATCCCTTCATCGACGGCGAAGGCGTGGGGCAGACCGTCCTGGTTTACGCGCGCACGGCCGGCCAGCTTGCCGAGGCGCGCAAGCTGGCGGGGACGATCGCTCGCGCGCTGTGGGACGAACGCGACGCCTTCGTGCACGACCTGCCGGACATTGATACGCTGCTGCGCAGTCGCGCAGACGCCGGGCGCAGGCTCATCGTCGGCGATTTCGGCGACCGCGTGCTGGCCGGCGGCCCCGGCGACAGCCTGCACGTGATGGAGCGGGCGCTTGCGTTGACTCAGGGACGGATCGCCGCCATCGTGACGGATCCGGCCGCGCTCAGTGCCTGCGAAAAGGCCGGCGCCGGCGCTCAGGTGCAGTTGCGGTCCGGCGGGCTGTACAGCGTGGACTGTCCGCCGATGCTGGTGTCTGGGCGCGTGGCCGCGCTGGGCAGCGGCGTCTTCCGCAACCGCGGCGCGTTCATGCGCGGGGCCACGCTGCGCCTGGGGCCGTACGCCGTGCTGCGCAATGCGCGCTATGACCTGCTGATCACGCAGGACGCCGTCATGTCGCAGGATCCTGGCTGTTACCTCGACGCCGGCATCGATCTCAACGACGTGGACCTGATCGTGGCCAAGTCCGGCTATCACTTCAAGCTGGCCTTCGATGAATGGGGAGACTGCGCCTGCGCCGAGACGCCCGGCCTGACCGGCTACCATCCCGAACGCCTGCCGTTCGACAAGGCCCGGCCGCTCTACCCGCTCGACGCCCCTGCATACCGTCCCCAAATAGTGGCGTTGCGAGTCCCGACAGCGGCGGCGAGTTGAGCCACCGCCCCGTGTATCCTGCAAACCACGTCGACCGCCGGCCCCCGCCCGGCTCGCAGGAGGAGACACGATGCCGAGAATTGGCGAAGACATCAGGGAATTACGCCGCCGCCGCGGCCTGGGCATCCGCGAGGTCGCCCAACGCTCCGGCGTTTCGCACGCCTCGATTTCGCTGATCGAGCGCGACAAGATCAGCCCATCGCTCGACACCCTGGCAGCGGTGCTGGACGCCCTGGGCACGACCATCGTGGGGTTTTTCTCGAACAGCCGGCTGCTGGTGGCGGAATCGCCCTTCTACACGCCGGAGGATCTGCCGGAAATCGGCAATCCCAACGCCATTTCCTATCGGATGATCGGCAGCCGCTTCTCCAACCGCGCCATGCTCATGATGCAGGAACGCTACCAGCCAGGCGCCGACTCCGGCGAGCTCTTCAGCCATCCTGCCCAGGAAGCCGGTCTGGTGCTGTCCGGAGCGGTGGAAGTCACCGTCGGCGACAAGAACCGCGTGCTTCAGGCCGGCGATTCGTACTACTTCGACAGCCGGGTTCCCCATCGATTTCGCAACGTTCACGACGGCCCCAGCGAAATCGTCAGCGCGGTCACGCCGCCGACCTACTAGGCCTCTTCGGGACGAGCCGCTCGTCGCCGGTTAAAATGCCGGGTTTCCCACGCGCGGGGCAGTTTTTGCCCGGCGGCCGAATTCCAAGAATCCTATGCTCACCTTTCAGCAAATCATCCTTACGCTCCAGGAATACTGGGACAAGCAGGGTTGCGCCCTGCTGCAGCCCTACGACATGGAAGTCGGCGCCGGCACCTCGCACACGGCCACGTTCCTGCGCGCCATCGGTCCGGAACCCTGGCGCGCCGCCTACGTGCAGCCCTCGCGCCGCCCGAAGGATGGCCGCTACGGCGAAAACCCCAACCGCCTGCAGCACTACTATCAGTACCAGGTCGTGCTCAAGCCCGCGCCCCCCGAAATCCTGGATCTGTACATCGGTTCGCTGAAGGCGCTGGGCATCGATCCCACGCAGCACGACATCCGCTTCGTCGAGGACGACTGGGAAAACCCCACGCTCGGCGCCTGGGGCCTGGGCTGGGAAGTCTGGCTGAACGGCATGGAAGTGACGCAGTTCACGTATTTCCAGCAGGTCGGCGGCCTGGACTGCACGCCCACCACCGGTGAAATCACCTACGGCCTGGAACGCCTGGCCATGTACCTGCAGGACGTGCAAAGCGTGTACGACCTGGTCTGGACGGAAGGCGCCAACGGCAATCGCGTGCTGTACCGCGACGTGTTCCACCAGAACGAAGTCGAGCAATCCACGTACAACTTCGAACACTCGTCGGCCGAGATGCTGTTTGCGCATTTCAACGACTACGAAGCCGAAGCCAAGCGACTGATGGACGTGCCGCTGGCGCTGCCGGCTTACGAGGCCGCGCTGAAAGCCGCCCACACGTTCAACATGCTGGATGCGCGCGGCGCGATCAGCGTGACCGAGCGCGCCGCCTACATCGGCCGCATCCGCAACCTGTCGCGCACCGTCGCGCAGGCCTACTACGATTCCCGCGAACGACTGGGCTTTCCCATGCTGGGCCGCGACAAGGCCGCCGGGGAGGCTGCATAAATGACGACGAACATCCGCCCGCTGCTGGTCGAACTGCTGACCGAAGAACTCCCGCCCAAGGCCCTGCAGAAGCTGGGCCAGGCCTTTGCCGAAGGCGTGCGCGCCACGCTGGACCGCCACGGCCTGCTGGCCGAGGGCTGCGCCGTCACCCCGTACTCGACGCCGCGCCGCCTGGCCGTGCACCTGTCCGCCGTGCTGGCGCAGGCGCCCGACCAGGCCTATGCCGAAAAGCTGATGCCCGTGAAGATCGGCCTGACCGAAGACGGCAAGGCCACGCCCGCACTGCAAAAGAAGCTGGCCGCCAAGGGCCTTGAAAACATCGACGTGTCCACCCTGGACCGTGAATCCGACGGCAAGCAGGACTACCTGGTGGCGCGCGGCACGGCCGCAGGTGCGCAACTGGCTGCCGGCCTGCAGGAAGGCATCGAAGCCGCCATCGACGGCCTGCCCATCCCCAAGGTGATGCGTTACCAATTGGCCGACGGCGTCTCCACCGTCAAGTTCGTGCGCCCGGCGCACGGCCTGATCGCCCTGTTCGGCGCGGACGTGGTGCCGGTCTCGGCGCTGGGTCTGGCCGCCGGCCGCGAAACCCTCGGCCACCGCTTCATGAGCCAGGGCGCCATTGCCATCGCCGATGCCGACGCCTACGTCGCCACCCTGGCCGAAAAGGGCCATGTCGTGGCCTCGTTCGAAGCGCGCCGCGCCGAGATCCAGCGCCAGTTGCAGGTAGATGCGACCCGCCTGTCCGCCACGCTGGGCGATGACCCCGAAGTTGCCGCGCTGCTGGACGAAGTGACCGCGCTGGTCGAGCACCCCACCGTGTACGTGGGCGAGTTCGAGGAACAATTCCTGCAGGTTCCGCAGGAATGCCTGATCCTGACCATGCGGCTGAACCAGAAGTATTTCCCGCTGTTCGACCCGGCCACCGGCCGTCTCACGCACCGGTTCCTGATCGTGAGCAACATGCGCACGGACAACCCGGTGAACATCATCGAAGGCAACCAGCGCGTGGTGCGTCCGCGTCTGGCCGACGCGCAGTTCTTCTTTGAAACCGACCGCAAAACGCCGCTGGCCGCGCGTGTCGAGCAACTGGGCTCCATCGTCTATCACAACAAGCTGGGCACCCAGCTCGAACGCGTGGAGCGCGTGCGCGCCATCGCCCGCGGCATCGCCGGCGAACTGGGCGGCGACGTGTCCGCCGCCGACCGCGCCGCCATGCTGGCCAAGGCCGACCTCGGTTCGAACATGGTCGGCGAGTTCCCCGAGCTGCAAGGCATCATGGGCGCGTACTACGCCGCCGGCGACGGCGAGCCCGCCAGCGTCGTCGAAGCCCTGCGCACGCAGTATCGCAACCGGTACGACGCGCCGGTCACGCAGGACACCCTGACCGCCGTCACGCTGTTCATCGCCGAGCGCGTCGAAACGCTGGTCGGCATCTGGGCGATCGGCCTGGCCCCCACCGGCGAACGCGACCCCTTCGGTCTGCGCCGCGCCGCGCTGGGCCTGATCAGCGCCTTCGAACAACTGGCCGCGGGCGGCTGGCTGAAGATCAGCCAGAACGGTCCGCTGACGCTGGATGGCCTGCTGCAACTGGCTGCCGGCACGTTTCCGGCGGGCAAGATTCCGGGCGACACGCTGGCCGAGGTCCGCACCTTTATTTTTGAGCGCTATCGCAACCAGCTCATCAACGACTTCGACCGCAACGCCGTCGAGGCCGTGATCGCGCTGACGCCGCCGCTGCACCAGGTAGCCGAGCGCGTGCGCGCCGCCGCCGCGTTTGCGCAGCTGCCCGAGGCCGCCAGCCTGGCCGCCGCCAACAAGCGCATCGGCAATCTGCTCAAGAAGGCCGAAGGCGAGATCGGCGCCGTGAACGACGCCGCACTGGTGGAACCCGCCGAAAAGGCGCTGGCCACCGCCGTGGCGGCCTTGCGTCCCAAGGCCGAGGCGCAGCTTGCCGACGGCGACTTCGCCGGCAGCCTGTCCACGCTGGCCCAGGCGCGCGAACCGGTCGACGCGTTCTTTGCCGACGTCATGGTCATGGCCGAAGACCCGGCCGTGCGCGCCAACCGGCTGGCCCTGCTGGCGCAGCTGCATGGCCTGATGAACCAGGTCGCCGACATCTCCAGGCTCGCCCAGTGAAGCTCATCATCCTCGACCGCGACGGCGTCATCAATCAGGACAGCGACGCATTCGTCAAGACGCCCGACGAATGGATCGCACTGCCAGGCAGCCTGCAGGCCATCGCGCGCCTCACGCAGGCCGGCTGGAAGGTGGTGGTTGCCACCAACCAGTCGGGCTTGGCACGCGGCCTGTTCGACATGGACACGCTGACGGCCATCCACACCAAGATGCGGCGCGAACTGGCGGCCGTCGGCGGCAGCGTCGATGCCATCTTCATGTGCCCGCACGGCCCCGACGACGACTGCACCTGCCGCAAGCCGCGTCCCGGCATGTTCGAGCAGATCGGTCACCGCTACGACATCGACCTCGCCGGCGTGCCGGCGGTCGGCGATTCGCTGCGCGACCTGCAGGCCTCGTCGGCCGCCGGGTGTTCGCCCTGGCTGGTGCTGACGGGCAACGGCGTCAAGACGCAGGCCAAGGGCGGTCTGCCGGACAACACGCGCGTCTGCAACGACCTGTCGGCCGTGGCCGACGCCCTGCTGCAGGACGCGTGACCCGATGGCCCGGCTTCGTTCCTTCCTGTACTTCGTGTTTCTGGCCGTCACGGTCATTCCGTACGCCTTCGCCTGCGTGCTGTGGGCGCCACTGCCGCTGCACTGGCGCTACAAGCTGACGGTGGGCTGGCCCCGCCTGGCGATCTGGGGCGCCAAGGTCTTCTGCGGCATCCGCTGGCAGGTCAAGGGCTGGGAAAACCTGCCCGACGGCCCGGCGGTGCTGCTGTCCAAGCACCAGTCGGCCTGGGAAACCCTGTTCTTCCCGGCCTACATGCCGCGCGAGGTCTGCTTCGTCTACAAGAAAGAGCTGCACATGGTGCCGTTCTTCGGCTGGGGCCTGGCGCTCTTGCGCATGATCGCCATTGACCGCGCCAAGGGCCGCGACGCCTTCGAACAAGTGGTCAAGCAAGGCCAGACCCGTTTGAACGAAGGCCGCTGGCCGCTGCTGTTTCCCGAAGGCACGCGCGTGCCGCCCGGCCAGGCCGGGCGTTTCAAGATGGGCGGCGCGCTGCTGGCGTCGCGCACTGGCGCCGTGGTCATTCCCGTCGCGCACAACGCCGGCGAATGCTGGCGCCGCAACGCCTTCGTCAAGTATCCCGGCATGGTCACCCTGTCGATCGGTCCCGCGATAGAATCCAAGGGACTCACCCCCGAAGAACTGAACCAGAAGGTTCAAGCATGGATCGAAGGGGAAATGCGGCGTCTCAACCCCGAAAGGTATGCCCAGCACTGATCAGCTAGAACTCCTGTTCGGTACGCAGGAAGACGACGCGCCCGCGGGCGCGTCGCCGCTGATCGGCGTGCCGACGCCGACGGCCGCCCCCCGGGCGCCGTCCGCTGGGCCCCAGACGCATCGTCCCGACACTCCCCGCCCCGACATTCACCGTCCCGGCACCCCCCAGCCCGTCGCGCCCGCCAATCTGTTTCCCGACGCCGCCAAGGCGCCTGCCGCTACCGGCGAGCCGCTGCTGACGCTGTCGCCCAACGCGGCCTCGCGCGTGCCCACGCCCTGCCCTGACCCGCTGCCGCCCGGCGCGCGCTGGCGCGAGGTGCCCACCGAACAGCAACCCATCGGCTTCGTGCTGCTGCGTTCGCGGCGGCGCAGCATCGGCTTTGTCATCACCGACGACGGCCTGCGCGTCACCGCCCCCAACTGGGTGACGCTGACGCAGATCGACGACGCCGTGCGCGAAAAATCCCGCTGGATCCTGACCAAGCTGCGTGAATGGCATGCCCGCAAGCAGCAACTGGCCATGGCCCACACCCGCTGGCAAGCCGGTGGCGAACTCCCGTATCTGGGCCGGCGCATCGTCATCGGCGTGGGTGGCGACAGCCGTCAGGCCAACCTGTCCGGCGACGCCGATGCGCCGCAGGACGGCGACACGCTGTGGCTGGCGCTGCCGTCCAACGCCGACCAGGGCCGCATCCGCGATGCGGCGCAGGCCTGGCTGCAACAGCGCGCGGGCGCCTGGTTCGGCACCCGGCTGGCGCACTTCCTGCAGATCAGCGGGCTGAAGATCAGCCGCTGGCGCCTGTCGTCGGCCGCCACCCGCTGGGGCTCCTGCACCAGCGACGGCAACATCATGCTGAACTGGCGCCTGATTCATTTCGCTCCGGCCATCATCGATTACGTCATCGCGCACGAGCTTGCCCATTTGCGCGAGATGAACCACAGTCAGGACTTCTGGCGCGAAGTGGGCCAGATCCTGCCGGACTTCGAAGACGCCAAGAACATCCTGCGGCGTCACGATCCCGCTTCGCTGCCTCAGTTCTGAGGCGCCGAAGCACACCAGCGTCTCAGCGATCCCAAGGAGAATCGAAATGCTGCTGCTGATTCCGGGCCCGGTCACGACCGATGCGCGGGTGAAGGCCGCCATGGCGCAGGACTACGCGCCCTGGGACAACGATTTCCGAACCCTGTACCGGCAGGTCTGCGACGGCGTGCTGGCCATTGCGCAGGCCAGCGCGGATGAACACGTGGCCCTCGCCCTGCCCGGCTGCGGCCATTTCGCGGTCGAAGCCGCCCTTCGTACTTTCGTGCCGCCCGGCGGCCGCGTGCTGGCGCCGTCCACCGGCGCCTACGCGGCCCGCCTGCAGA
Organism: Achromobacter spanius; assembly: GCF_002966795.1. GTDB lineage: Bacteria > Pseudomonadota > Gammaproteobacteria > Burkholderiales > Burkholderiaceae_B > Achromobacter > Achromobacter spanius_D. The sequence goes on along the minus strand of NZ_CP023270.1, from coordinate 961,458 downwards.
AGCTGGCCGCCGAGGCCGGCCGCGTCGCCGTGCCGCTTGCTGTAGGCACGACCGAGCGCGTGGACCCGCAGGCCTTGGCCGACGCGCTGGAACGCGACCCGACGCTCACGCACGTGGCGCTGGTCTACAGCGAAACCGGCAGCGGCATCTGCCACGACGTGCCCCATCTGGCGCGCATCGCCCATGCGCTGGGGCGCCGCGTGATCATCGACGCCGTGTCGGCGTTCGGCGCTTTGCCGCTTGAATTGCGCGCCCTGCCCGCGGTCGATGCCGTGGTGCTGACCGCCAACAAATGCCTGGAAGGCCTGCCCGGCGCCGCCTTCGTGGTCGCGCGCCGCGACAGCCTGGATGCCGCGCGCGGCAATGCCGGAAGCTGGTCGCTCGACCTGGCGGACATCTACCAGCACACGCTGGCGCCCAACGCCGGCCCCCGCTTCACCCCCGCCGCCCCCACGCTGGCGGCGCTGGCCGTGGCGCTGGAGCTATTCCGCCAGGAAGGCCGCGAGGCCCGCCTGGCGCGCTACACGGCAAACATGCGCACGCTCTATGATGGCGTGATCGATCTTGGCCTGACCCCGTACCTGCCGCCCGAGCTGCAAGGCCCCATCGTCGTCAACGTCCGCGCGCCGGATGCCCCGACCTGGCACCTGCAGCTCTTTGTGGACGCGCTCAAGCAGCGCGGCTATGTGATCAGCAACTTCACCAACACCGAAGAACCCACGTTCCGGGTCGGCTGCATCGGCGCCTTTGGCGCCGGCCAGATGCGGCAGGCGGTCGACGCCATGGGCGGCGCGCTGCGCGACATCGGAATCTCCCGGGAACACGCCGGAAATGCCCGGCTTTTCCCCCAACCACTCATCGCTTAAGGAAAACTCCCATGCGTCTGCTCCACACCATGCTGCGCGTCGGCAACCTCGACACGTCCATCGACTTCTACACCAACGTGCTCGGCATGCGCCTTCTGCGCCGCAACGACTACCCGGACGGCAAGTTCACGCTGGCCTTCGTGGGCTACCAGGACGAAGTCGATGGCGCCGTCATCGAACTGACCCACAACTGGGACACCGACAAGTACGACCTGGGCAACGGCTACGGCCACATCGCGCTGGAAGTCGACAACGCCTACGAAGCCTGTGACAAGGTCAAGGAACGCGGCGGCAAGGTCACCCGCGAAGCCGGCCCCATGAAGCACGGCAAGACGGTCATCGCTTTCGTGGAAGATCCCGACGGCTACAAGATCGAGTTCATCCAGAAGAAAGACCGCCAGGACTGATCCGGACGCCAGCCATGATCCATCCCATCCTGAAAATGGGCGACCCGCGGCTGCTGCGCCTGGCGCCGCCGGTCGAGCGTTTCGACACCCCTGAGCTGCACGCCCTGATCGACGACATGTTCGAAACCATGGCTGCGGCGCAGGGCGTGGGCCTGGCCGCGCCGCAGATCGGCGTGGACCTGCAACTGGTGATCTTCGGTTTCGACCGCAACGACCGCTATCCCGACGCGCCGCCGGTGCCGCAGACGATTCTGTGCAATCCGGTCATCACGCCGCTGTCGGACGAGATGGAAGACGGCTGGGAGGGCTGCCTGTCGGTGCCCGGCCTGCGCGGCCTGGTGCCGCGCTACCGCCACATCCGCTACAGCGGCCGCGATCCGTACGGTCAACTGATCGAACGGGAGGCCGAGGGCTTTCACGCGCGCGTCGTGCAACACGAGTGCGATCACCTGATCGGGCGTCTGTATCCGTCCCGGATCCAGGATTTCACGAAGTTCGGCTTCACTGAAATCCTGTTCCCGGGCATGGACCCGAACCAGGACGACTAGGCGTTCTCGCCGGGTTTTGCGGCAGCGGGGGGCCCGTCCTCCTGCTGTTGCGGCTGTTGCGGTTGCTGCGGCGGTTCCGGCTGCTGCGGTTGCGGCTCCTGCTCCTGCTTCTGCCCCTGCGTCGGCGCGCCTTCGCCCTGCGGCGTCAGCGCCTCCGGCGCAAAATCATCCACCTGCAATACCCTCAGCACCGTCGCCTCGGCGGCTTCCAGCTGCGCTGCCTGCGCGTCCGTGATCGCGCCGCGCTGATGGGCCTCGCGCCAGTTGCGCACGTTGGACTGGCGCAGACGGTCGCGGATCGGCTGCACCGCGTCGGCCAGCGCAAACGCGCGGGTCAACAGGCCCAGCGGGTCTTCACCGGGCTCGCGCTGCAGATCGGCCGCCAGGCGCGCATGCGTGGGCGACGGCTTGAGCAACAGCTCTGCGCATTCGCGCGTCAGCGCATCGTCCGGCCCCTTGGCCAGCCGCAAGGGCAGGATGGCCGCCCGCAATCCCCACGACAGCACCTTGACGGGCAGGTTGCGCAGCACCTGATCCATGGATTTTTCGATGCTGGCGTAGCCCTGCGCCATGCACCAGCGCACCAGCGGCAGGTCGTCGTGCTTGCGGCCTTCGTCTTCCCAGCGCTTGAGCACCGCGGACAGCAGATAGAGTTCGGACAGGATGTCGCCCAGGCGCGCGGAGATCATCTCGCGGCGTTTCAGGCCGCCGCCCAGCTGCGCGAGCGTGGCGTCCGCCAGCAGCGCAAAGCCCGACGCATAGCGGCCCAGCCTCCGGTAGTGGCCTGCCACCGGCCCCGAGGCCGGCGCGGGCGCCAGCATGCCGCCCGTCCAGGCGCGGCCGATCGCGCGCAGCGTGTTCATGCCGGCGTGGCGCAGATGGCGCCAGAAGACATCGTGAAAGACCTCGATGCCGCGTTCCTCGTCCGGATTGCCCAGCGCCAGGATCTCCGGCATCAGATAGGGATGCGCGCGGATCGCGCCCTGCCCGAAGATGATCAGATTGCGCGTGAGGATGTTGGCGCCCTCGACCGTGATGGCGATGGGCACGGCGCGGTACAGCGAGCCCAGGTAATTGCTGGGACCATCCATGACCGCGCGGCCCGCGTGCACGTCCATGGCGTCGTTCACCGACATGCGCATGCGCTCGGTGGCGTGGTATTTCATGATGCCGGACACGACCGCAGGCTTGACGCCCTGGTTGAGCGCGGCGCACGTCAGGCGGCGCGCGGCCTCGACCAGATACGCGTTGCCGGCCAGGCTGGCCAGCCGTTCCTGCACGCCTTCGAACTTGCCGATCGGTATGCCGAATTGCTCGCGCACCCGGGCGTACATGCCGGTGGTGTGTGCGCACATCGCCGCGGCGGCCGCCGACAGCGACGGCAGCGAAATGCCGCGCCCGGCCGCCAGTGCGCTCATCAACATCTGCCAGCCCTGGCCGGCGCGTTCAACGCCGCCGATCAGCGCATCCAGCGGCACGAAAACGTCGCGCCCCGAGTTGGGACCATTCTGAAAGACCTGCATGGCAGGCAGGTGGCGGCGGCCGATTTCGACGCCAGGCGCTTCCGTGGGGACCAGCGCCACCGAAATGCCGATGTCCTTGGCGCCGCCCAGGATGCCGTCGGGGTCGGACATCTTGAACGCCAGCCCCAGCACCGTGGCCACCGGCCCGAGCGTGATGTATCGCTTGTGCCAATTGAGCCGGATGCCGATGAGCTCGCGGCCGTCCACGACCTGGCGGCACACGATGCCGGTATCCACCATCGAGGCGGCGTCCGATCCGGCTTCGGGGCTGGTCAGGCCAAAGCAAGGGATCTCGCGGCCATCGGCCAGCCGCGGCAGCCAGTAGTCGCGCTGGGCCTGCGTGCCGAACTGCATCAGCAGTTCGCCCGGTCCCAGCGAGTTCGGCACCATCACGGTGACGCCCGCGGTGATGGAATACGCGGAAATGCGCCGCACGACCTCGGAGTGCGCATACGGCGAGAAGCCCAGGCCACCATGGCGCCGCGGAATGATCATGCCGAAGAAGCGCTGCGCCTTCAGGAATTCCCAGACCTGCGGCGGCAGATCACGCCGGTTCCAGGAGATGTCCCATTCGTCCAGCATGCCGCAAAGCTGGCGCACCGGGCCGTCGATGAACCGCTGTTCATCCGGCGTCAGCGTGGCAGGCGGCACGCCCAGGAGCTTGCGCCAGTCGGGGTTTCCCGTGAACAGGTCGGCGTCCCACCAGCTATCGCCGGCTTCGATGGCTTCGCGTTCGGTGGCCGACATGGCCGGCAGTGCATTGCGGGCCCAGCGGTATGCAGGTTCCGAAATGCGGCGCCGGCGCCAGGCGTTGAAATCCATGGGTCCCCCTGTTGTTCGCTACAAGACGTATCGGGGCAAAGTACCAGAATTGACGTCGTGCGGCCAAGCTGCGGCTTACCGACTCTGCGACAATGAGCGTCGCCGCGCTGATGCGCAATCAACCGCTGTCCGGGCACGTCCGCATGCTGAACAAACTCTGGCTTGGCTTCTTCCTCACCGCTGCCGCGGCCGCGCTGTACCGCTGGCTGGTCATCGGAGATCCCGAGGTCTTTCGCCAGATGGTCGCCAGCCTGTTCGACATGGCGCGCGTGTCCGTGGAAGTGATGGTGCTGCTTTTTGGCACGCTGACGCTGTGGCTCGGTTTTTTGCGCATCGCGGAAGGCGCGGGCCTCGTCGAAAAGCTGGCGCGCTTACTGGGACCGCTGTTCGCGCGCCTGATGCCCGAGGTGCCGCGCAATCATCCGGCCATCGGTCTGATCACGCTCAACTTCGCCGCCAACGGCCTTGGGCTGGACAACGCCGCCACGCCCATCGGCCTGCGCGCCATGCGCGAGCTGCAATCGCTCAACCCCAAGCCCGATACCGCCACCAATGCGCAGATCCTGTTCCTGGTGCTCAATGCGTCGTCGCTGACACTCTTGCCGGTCACGCTGTTCATGTTCCGCGCGCAACAGGGCGCGCCCGATCCCACGCTGGTTTTTTTGCCCATCTTGCTAGCGACAAGCGCGTCCACGCTGGCCGGCTTTCTGGCGGTGGCGCTGTGCCAGCGCCTGCGCCTGGCCGATCCCGTCATCCTGTTGTGGCTGGGCGGCGCCGCGCTGGTGCTGGGCGGGTTCATGGCGCTCTTGGCCAGCATGTCGGCGGCTGCAATCGCGTCGCTGTCCTCACTGATGGGCAACCTGACGCTGTTCGGCATTCTGTTGGCGTTTCTGGTCGTGGGCGCCTGGAAGAAGGTGCCCGTGTACGAGGCCTTCATTGAGGGCGCCAAAGAAGGCTTCGACATCGCCAAGAGCCTGCTGCCCTATCTGGTGGCGATGCTGTGCGCCGTGGGCGTGCTGCGCGCGTCCGGCGCGCTGGACTTCCTGTTGGACGGCATCCGCTGGGTGGCCGCGCAGGCCAACTGGGACACGCGGTTCGTGGATGCGCTGCCCACCGCGCTGGTCAAGCCGTTCTCGGGCAGCGCGGCGCGCGCCATGATGCTGGAAACCATGACGCACTTTGGCGTGGACAGTTTCCCGGCGCTGCTGTCCGCGGTGGTGCAAGGCAGCACCGAGACCACGTTCTACGTGCTGGCGGTGTATTTCGGATCGGTGGGAATCTTGCGCGCCCGCCATGCGGTGGGCTGCGCGCTGATCGCCGATCTGGCCGGGGTGCTGGCCGCGATCGGCGTCTGCTACTGGTTCTTCGGCTGATCGCAGGGCGCGCCGGCCGGCATGCAGTGGCCGGCATGCGGTGGCCGGCATGCGGTGGCCGGCATCTGCCGCCCGGCCGCGCCCCGATTCAAGACTGGCTCAGTCCACCAGCAGGATCTTCATCCCGTTGGTGCCGCCGCTGTCGCGGTAGAAATCGCCCTTGGTCAGGATGACCCAGTCGCCCGTCTGCACCAGATTGCGTTTGCGCAGTTCATCGATGGCGGCGTTGGACAGATCGGCCGGATCGTACTCCGACGGCGAGAACGGGATCGTGTACACGCCGCGGAACATCGTCACGCGGTTCTGCGTCACACTGTGCGGGCTGTAGCAGTAGATCGGCACACCCGAGCGGATGCGCGACATGATGAGCGGCGTGTGGCCGCTTTCGGTCAGCGCAATGATGGCCTTTACGCCGGGGAAGTGGTTGGCCGCGTACATGGCCGCCAGCGCGATGGTCTCGTCGCAGCGCGTGAAGGTTTCGCCCATGCGGTGGTGCGACTTGGTGGTGGTCGGGTGCTTTTCGGCGCCCAGGCACACGCGCGCCATGGCCTGCACGGTTTCGACCGGATACTGGCCCGAGGCGCTTTCGGCCGACAGCATGACGGCGTCGGTGTAGTCCAGCACCGCGTTGGCCACGTCGGAGACTTCGGCGCGGGTCGGCATGGGGCTGGAGATCATCGACTCCATCATCTGCGTGGCGGTGATGACCACCTTGTTCAGCGTGCGCGCGTGCTGGATGATGCGCTTCTGGATGCCCACGAGTTCGGCGTCGCCCACTTCCACGCCCAGGTCGCCGCGCGCCACCATCACGCCGTCGCTGGCGCGGATCAGCGCGTCCAGGGCTTCGTCGTCGGCCACGGCCTCGGCGCGTTCGATCTTGGCGATGATCCACGCCTGGCTGCCGGCGGCGGCAAGCAGGGTACGGGCCTCGTCGATATCGCTGCCATAGCGCGGGAACGACACGGCCACATAGTCCAGTTCCATTTCAGCGGCCAGCTTGATGTCGACGCGGTCTTTGTCGGTAAGGCTGGGCGCCGACAGGCCGCCGCCGCGGCGGTTGATGCCCTTGTTGTTGGACAGCGGGCCGCCCACCGTGACGGTGGTGTGGACCTCGTCGCCTTCGACGCGGTCGACAACCAGCACGACGCGGCCGTCATCGAGCAGCAGCTCGTCGCCCACGCGGCAGTCGGTGACGAGTTCGGGGTAATCAATGCCCACGATGCTGGCGGTGCCGGCCTCCTTGGGATGCACGCGCGACAGCGTGAACGGCTGGCCCACCTGCAGATGCACCAGCTTGTCGACAAAGCGTGCGATGCGGATCTTCGGTCCTTGCAAGTCGCCCATGATGGCGACGAAGCGGCCTTGCTTGGCGGCGATCTCGCGCACCAGGCGCGCGCGTTCGCGGTGATCGTCCGCGCTGCCGTGCGAGAAGTTCAGCCGCGCCACATCCAGCCCCGCGCGAATCAGCGCGTCGATGCGTTCGGGCGACGAGGTCGAGGGTCCCAGGGTGGCGACAATTTTGGTGCGGCGCAATACAGGCATGGCGGTCCACTCTCGCAAAAACAACGAAAGCGCTATGGTACGCCGGCCGCGTTGCCACGGGTATCATGGGTGACATTTCCGACCCTCAACACGCCCAACGACACCCGTGAAAATCGTCATCGCTCCCGACTCGTTCAAAGAAAGCGTTTCCGCGCCTGATGCGGCCGCCGCCATTGCGCGCGGCGTCAAGGCGGCCTTTCCCGGCGCGCATACGGTGTGCGTCCCGATGGCCGACGGCGGCGAAGGCACGGTCGAGGCCGTGCTGGCCGCCACCGGCGGCAAGGAGCGCCAGATCACGGTCAACGACGCGCTCGGCCACAAGGTCGACGCCGTGTGGGGTCTGCTGGAAGACGGCACCGCCATCATCGAGATGGCCGCGGCCGCGGGCCTTGAATTGATAGCACCATCCAAGCGCGACCCGATGCGCGCCAGCAGCCACGGCGTGGGCGAGCTGATGCGCGCGGCGCTGGACGCGGGCGCCACGCGCATCATTCTGGGCCTGGGCGGCTCGGCCACCAACGACGCGGGCGCCGGCATGCTGACGGCGCTGGGCGTGCGGTTGCTGGACGCGGGCGGCAACAGTTTGCCGCCGGGCGGCGGCGCGCTGGGGCAGCTTGCCTCGATCGACACGCGCGGTCTGGACCCGCGGCTGGCGCAGGTTCGCATCGACATCGCTTCCGACGTCGACAACCCCTTGTGCGGACCGCAGGGCGCCTCGCATGTCTTCGGGCCGCAAAAGGGCGCGACGCCGGAACAGGTGCAGACGCTGGACACGATGCTGGGCAACTTTGCCGACGTCTGCGCCCGCCATCTGAACGCCGATCACCGCGACGCGCCCGGCGCCGGCGCCGCGGGCGGCCTGGGCTTTGCCGCCAAGGCATTTCTCAATGCGCATTTCCGCCCTGGGGTGGAGATCGTCGCGGAACTGGGTGGGTTGGCCGACGCCGTCGAAGGCGCGACGCTGGTGTTCACCGGCGAAGGCCGCATGGACGCACAGACCCTGCGCGGCAAGACCCCGGCAGGCGTCGCCAGGATTGCGCAGCGCGCGGGCGTTCCCGTCGTGGCGCTGGCCGGTTCGCTGGGCGACGGCTACGAGGCCCTGCACGCCTGCGGCATCAGCGCCGCGTTCAGCCTGGCCCCCGGCCCCATCACCTTGCAGCAGGCCCTGGTGGACGCCGAGCGCCTGCTGACCGACCGGGCGCGGGACGTGATGCAGCTGTGGATGGCGGCGCAGAAACGCATGCTGTGATCGGGCCTGCCGGCACCGTGCATGCCGGCGACATTGCCGCCAACCCGTAGCGCAAAAAAGCAAAAAGGCCCCGAGGGGCCTTTTTGCATTGCCTTGCCATACCGAAAAGACGTCAATCGCGCGCCAACACCCCAGCTTCGACCAGTGCATCCGACAGGCGGATGTAGCGGTCGACCGAAATGTCCTCGGCGCGCGCGGTGGGCGCAATGTCCAGGGCTTCCCAGGGCACTTGCGGCGCCCAGTCGGCCAGCACCCGCCGCAGCATCTTGCGGCGCTGCGAAAAGGCGCGCGCCACCACGGTTTCGAAGGCGCGCTCGCTGATGGGCCGCAGGCGGTCCGCCGGCAGCGGCACCATGCGCACGATGGCCGATACCACCTTGGGAGGCGGATCGAAGGCTTCGGGCGGCACGTCGAACAGCTTGTGCATGCGATAGCGCGATTGCAGCATCACGGACAAGCGGCTGAAGTCGCCGGAGCCGGGCTTGGCCACCATGCGGTCGATCACTTCGCGCTGCAGCATGAAATGCTGATCGCGGATGTGATCGGCCCACGTCATCAGGTGGAACAGCAACGGGCTGGAGATGTTGTAGGGCAGATTGCCCACGACGCGCAGCGCGCCGCCGAACTGCGAGAAATCCACCGTCAGCGCGTCGGCCTCGACCACGGTCAGGCGCGATGCCTCGAACTGCTTGCGCAGGCGGGCGGCCAAATCGCGGTCGATTTCGACTGCGGTGAGATGGTCCAGGCGCTCGAGCAGCGGCCGCGTCAGCGCGGACAGGCCTGGGCCGATCTCGACCACGGCATCGTCGCGGGCGGGCGCAACCGCCCGGACGATGGACTCGACGACGCTGTCGTCGGTCAGGAAGTTCTGGCCAAAGCGCTTGCGCGCCTGGTGTTGAGACATGAAAAGCCCGTAATGCGTTTAGCGGTTGTTCTGCTGGATCTTCTGCTGCTTTTCGAGGCGGTTGTCGACGTACGCCTGTGCACGCAGTTGCTCAAGCCAGTCTTCAAAAGCGGGCTGGGCGCGGCGCTCGAACAGGGTCTGACGGGCGCGCATGCGGGCCAGATCGTCGGTCGCATCGTGATCGCGGCGTTCTTCGACCTCGATCAGGTGCCAGCCGAACGGCGTCTGCACGGGCTGGCTGATTTCGCCAGGTTGCAGCGCATTCATGGCGGCTTCGAACGGCGGCACGGTTTCACCCGGGTTCAGCCATCCCAGTTCGCCGCCTTGCGGCGCGGTGGCGTCCTGCGAATACTGGCGCGCCATTTCCTCGAACTTGGCGCTGCCGTTCACCAGGCGTTGGCGGACCTGCTCCAGGCGCTGGCGGGCCAGATCATCGCTCATGACGGTCGACGTCTTGATCAGGATGTGGCGCGCACGCGTTTGAACAACCTGCGTCGGACCCTGCGGCGCCTGGGGACGCGCGGCCGGCTGCGGGGCCGGTTGCGGGGCGGCTTGCGGCGCCGGCGCGCGGGCCGTGCGGCTGGGCGCGGGCTGGGCGGTGCCGCGGTCCATCACCTTGATGATGTGAAAGCCGTTGCCGCTCTGGATAAGCTGGCTGACCTGACCCTTCTGCAGGTTGCTGATGGCCTTGACGAAGAGGTCGGGCCAACCGTCCAGCGGACGCACGCCCATGACGCCGCCCTGCAGCGCCTCGGGACCGTCGGACGATGCCGCGGCAAGGCTTGCGAAGTCGTCGCCGCGCTTGGCTTGCGCCAGCAGGCCTTCAGCCTTCTTGCGCAGCAGCGCCAGTTGATCGGGCGACGAGCCTTCCGGCACGCGCACCAGAATTTGCGCCAGGGCGTACAGCATGGGACCGGCGGCGGCGGCCTGCTCGGGTGCGGCCTGCGGCTGGGGCTGGGGTTGCGCTTGCGGCGCCGCCTGCGGGGGGGCCGCGGCGAAAGCCGGGTTGCGGCGCTGGTCCTTCAGGAAAGCGTCGACTTCCGCGTCGGAGATGACGATGGTCGAGTCGACCGCGCGCTGGCGCAGGCGATCCGAACGGATCTCGTCACGCAGCGCCTTGCGGTAACTGTCCCAGGACGTGCCGGACTTTTCGAGCTCCTGGCGCAGTTGCGCCACGCTGATCTTGTTGCGCGAGGCGATCGCCTGGATGGCCGTGTCGATCTGGGCGTCGTCCACGCGGATGCCGAGGCGGTCGGCTTCGTGGCGCTGCACGCGTTCCATGATGAGACGCTGCAGCACCTGGTGTTGCAGCGTCTGGTCGTCCGGCACCTGGATGCCGCGCGACTTGAGTTCGCCGGCGATGCGCTGGGAAGCGTCGCGCAATTCGCGCAGCGTGATCACGTCCTTGTCGACGATCGCGGCGATGCCGTCCACGAATTGCTCGCCCTTGGGCGCGGGCGCTTCCTGGTTCTGCGCGGCCGGAGCGGCCTTGGCGCTGTTGGCGCCGCGCGCGGTCTGCTCGGCGGCATGGGCGGCGGGCAAGCCGGCGCACAGAGCCAGCAGCAGCGCATTGCCGGAGAGGCGGCGCAAAGAGTGCAACCTACGCATCATTCATACCTTTCAAATGTGGTCCCGGCTTGCGCGGGCGGCGTGACGCGCGTGTAACCGGGGATACTTCTGTTCAGCAGGTTCATGGGGTCGGTTCCGAGGGAACCCAGGCCCGTGAGCTCAAGCTGGAAGAACAGCGCGGAGTTGGTGTCCGCCGCCGATACGGCGTAGCGCTGGTAGACCATGCGGCCCACCCAGCAGCAGTCGCCCTTGTACTCCAGGCCGGCGATGGCCTGCGTCACGCGCGGGGATTCCGTCGTATCGGCCAGCGTGCTGGACGGTCCGGAACGCAAAGAATAGTCCACCCGGCCCACACCGTACCAGCGCTTGCTGAACGGCCATTGGACGGCCAGGCTGACCTGGTTCTGGCCCTGCGGCTGATAGAACACGCCCGGCTGGGGGTCGCGCTGGTAGCGATAGGCCACCGCCACGGTGGTCAGGCGCTGCGGCGACCAGCGCGCGCTGATGAGCCCGCGCGACCAGTTGTTGTCGTAGGGGTTGTACTGCGCGGCGACGTCCGTGTTGAGCGTGTCCGTCAACGCGGCGGAGGCGCCCACCAGGAAATCGGAGCGCACGTTCGTACGCGGGGTTTCCAGAGGCAGTGTGACCTTCTGGTCTTCGAAGTACAGGCGCTGCGCCACGCCCAGCGACATGCGCTCGAAGCCGGTGTCGGCATCGAGCCAGCGCGTGGTCAATGCCGCGGTCAGCTGATTGGCGTTGGCGATACGGTCCCAGCCGCCCGAGTAGATGTTTTCCTCGAAGGCCTGGGTGAAGCTGAAGTCGGCCAGCGACGTGTCGAAGACGGGAATCTTGGACTGATCGCGATACGGCACGTACAGGTAGTACAGCCGCGGCTCCAGCGTCTGCGTGGACGATTTGCCGAACAGCGTGGTGTCGCGCTCGAAGATCAGGCCCGTGTCCAGCGACATGATCGGCACCGTGCGGGTCTGCGAGCGGGGCAGGCCACTGGCCACACCGCCGTTCAGGCCCTGCGCATCCACCCCATACCATTTGGTCTGATACGAGGTGTAGTTGATGCCGGCCTTGGGCGTGAAGAACCAGCCCGGCCGCACGATCGGATACGAGATGGTGGGATAGGTCTGGAAACGGTCGCCATCGGGCGCCCGCAGGGCCGCGCCATACTGGGGCATGCTGAAGCGCACCGCGGTCGAGGTCCAGTCCACATCGAAGCCGCCCCAGTCATAGCGCGAACCGCGCAGATAGATTTCGGGCTCTTTGTCGTACGGCGGAACCAGCGGCGCATCGGGATCCTGCAGCGTCTGGAACTTGTAGACCTGCGCGTAGGCGCTCCAGTAGTTGGAAACCCAGCCCACGCGGCCGCGTTGCGGCAGGTACGTCGTGGACGCCTGGTTCAGGCCCAGTTGCGAGATGTCGCGGAAGTAATTGTCGTCCGAGACCTTGGCGATATCCCAGTCGGTATAGAAACCGTGCGAGAACTGCTGCTGGTGGCGCCACCAGTACATCCAGCGGTCCTTGCCCGTCACGTCGTCGTCGGGCAGATAGGTACCGTCCAGCATGCCGCCGTACGTGTACCCCATATAGCGGAACTCGCCGCCCAACTGGGTGCCGCGCTTGGAGAAGTAACGCGGCTGCACTGTCAGGTCGTAATTGGGCGCCAGGTTGAAATAGTACGGAATCGAAATGTCGAAGCCGCCCTGGCTGGTCGTGCCGTAGGTCGGGATCAGGAAGCCCGACTTGCGCTCGCGCTTGACCGGGAAGGTCATGTAGGGCGAGGCCAGGATCGGCACGTCCTTGAAATACAGGACGCCGCCGCGGGCCACGCCCTCGTTTTCGTCGAAGTCGATATCGACCGAATTGGCCTTGATGTACCACGACGGGTTTTCGCACGGGCAGCCGCTGTACGTCACCGTGTGCAGCCGCATCTGCGACTTGCTGAAGATGTCGGCGTGGTCGGCCACGGCAAAGCCGCCGGTGGCGCCCAGCCAGAAGTTGGGCTTTTCGACCTCGCCGGAATACCGGTCCACGTTGAACGTGGCGTTCGGCCCGGTCACCAGCGTGCCGTCGCGCATCATGCGGGCGTTGCCGCGCACGTCGACCTTGCCGGTGTCCTTGCGGTAATTGATCTCGTCGCCCTTGATCACGCCGTCGATGCGGCGGACCTGCGCATTGCCGGACAGCGTGAGCTCGTAGTCGGGGTCGCCCGAAATGGTGTCCGCTTCCATGAAAGCGGGAATGCTCTCGTCGGGCAACCGGTGCATGCGCAGGCCGGGAGACGTGCGCAGTTGCGGGGTTGAAGAGACCGACGGCGCGGAAGCAGCGGCATCCGGGCTACCTTGAGCCTGGGCGGCTCCGGCGGCGACGCTGACAACAGATAGGATCAACCACGGAACCTTGCGCACGAGTGAAAACAGCCCTTTTTGACCATGGGAGAGCCGGACAAAGGCGCCCACGGGGGGCCAATGCTGACGGAAAATGAGCCGGTATTATAGAGAAGCCGCGAACAACGCCCAGCCTTATGTTCGCCAAATCGAATTTTCCGCAATTTTGCCCTTCTGACACGGATCTTCCTTGAAAAACGATCACGACCCCCGCTTGGCGCAGGTGCGCACCTGGCTGCAAGGCCTGCCCCCTGCCCTGAACCTGGCCGTGGAGACGCTGCGCCCCGCGTCGGCTGATGCAAGCTTTCGCCGGTACTTCAGGCTGGACGCCGGATCGCGCACCCTGATTGTCATGGACGCCCCGCCCCAGCACGAGGACTGCCGCCCGTTCCTGCACGTGGACAAGCTGCTGGCGGATGCTGGCCTGAACGTGCCGGCGGTGCTGGCGCAGGACCTGGACCAGGGCCTGCTGCTGCTGTCCGATCTGGGCGAACAAACCTATTACCAGCGCATTCAGGACGGACTGGACGACGCCCAGTTGCAGACGCTGTACCGCGAGGCGCTGGCGGCCCTGGTCAAGCTGCAAAAGGCCTCGACCGCCGGCCTGGGCAACTACGACAGCGCGCGCCTGGCCGACGAGCTGAAACTGTTCCCCGAGTGGTACGTGCAGAAGCACCACGGTGTCACGCTGGACGACAAGACCGCCAACGCCCTGGAAAAGATCTTCGCGCTGCTGTCGGCCAGCAACGGCGGACAGCCGCAGGTGCTGGTGCACCGCGATTTCCATTCGCCCAATCTGATGGTCTGCGACCAGCCGCAATACGGACCCAATCCCGGCGTCATCGACTTCCAGGACGCGTTGGCCGGCCCCATCACCTACGACCTGGCCTCGCTGGTGACCGATGCCCGGACCACCTGGGAAGAGCCGCAGCAGCTCGACTGGGCGATCCGCTATTGGGAAATGGCGCGCGCGGCGGGCTTGCCCGTCGACACCGATTTCGCCGACTTCCACCGCGCCTATGAATGGATGGGCCTGCAGCGCAACCTGCGCATCCTGGGCGTCTTCGCGCGGCTGAACCATCGCGACGGCAAGGCGCACTATCTGGCGCACATGCCGCGCGTGAACGGTTACGTGCGCCAGGTGGCGCAGCGCTACGGCGTCTTTACGCCGCTCCTGCGCCTGCTGGACCGCCTGGACGACCGCCAGGTCAGCGTCGGATACACGTTCTGATGCGCGCCATGATCCTCGCCGCGGGCCGCGGCGAACGCATGCGCCCGCTGACCGACCGCCTGCCCAAGCCCATGCTGCCGGTGGGCGGCAAGCCGCTGATCGTCTGGCACCTGGAACGCCTGGCCGCGGCCGGTGTCCGGGACATCGTCATCAACCACGCCTGGCTTGGCCACGAAATCGAACGCGCGCTGGGCGATGGCTCGGCGCATGGCGTGCGCATCCGCTATTCGGCCGAAGCCACCGCGCTGGAAACCGCCGGCGGCATTGCGCAGGCGCTCCCCCTGTTGGGCGACGACCCGTTCCTCGTCATCAACGGCGACATCTGGTGCGACTGGGATCCCGCCGCCGCGCAAGACGCCTCGCGCCTCGTGGCACGGGGCGGCGCCTGGCTGCTATTGGTGGACAATCCCGCGCACCATCCTGCCGGCGACTTCGTCCTGACGGCTGATGGGCGTGTGCTGGCCCACGGCGAGCCCCGTTTGACCTTTGCCGGCGTGGGCGTCTACCATCCTTCGTTGTTCGCGGACGTCCCGCGCGGTGAAGCGGCGCCGCTGGCGCCGCTGCTCAGGCAGGCGATGGGCCAGGACCAGGTGCACGGCGCCCGGCATGCGGGCCGATGGACTGATGTCGGCACCCCGCAACGGCTCGCCGACCTGGACGCGGAACTGGCTGGCACGGCCGCCTGACAAGGCCGCCTGACACCCACATATTTCACAATATCAAGGTGCGCAACGAGGCTTGTCTGCGCACCATCGCCCCCGGCTAACGGGGTATTCTCTGACGCTTTGGCATGCGCGCGCCGCTTGTCGACAGGCATATACACAGGAAGTTTTCTAGGAATGGGGATGTTTGGAAGATCGCAACGGGCCACGTTCAAGCCCTCCGTATACCAGCCGGGGCAACGCACGCGCCGCATGCCGCGCTGGCTCGTCCTGCTGATGGTTGGCATTGCGCTTGGCGCGGGCGGTGTGCTCTTCCTGCAGACCAACTACGGTCCGCAACGCCTGACCGTCGAACAATCCGAACAGCTGCATAGCGAGCTCAGCGCCTCCAACATGGAGCGCCAGCGCCTGCAGACCCAACTTGAAGAAGCCACGCAGCAGCGCGACGCCAACAAGGCCGGCCACGAAAAACTGACCACCGACCTGGCGGAATCCCGCGCCAAGATCGAAACGCTGAACAAGGAACTGGTGCTGTTCCAGGACGCCATGCCGCCCGACCCCCGCGGCGGCAACCTCGGCATCCGTTCGGCCAGCTTCAAGCGCGCCCCCGGCCTGCTGGACTATCAGGTGCTGGTGATGCGCGAAGACCGCACGGGCGCGCCCTTCAAGGGCACGCTGACCTTCGCCATCGAAGGCTCCTACCCCAACGGCCGCGCCGCCACGGTGACGCCGGAAGGCCCCGCGCTCACGGTCGACCGCTATGACTACGCGCTGGGCCAGCTCAAGCTGCCCGACGGTTTCACCGCGAGGGTCGTGGTGCTGCGTGTGCTGGATCCCAACCAGAAACAGCAGGCGATGCGCATCTACAACGTACGCAACTGAGGCGTGCCGGACTGAAGCCTGCGCCCCTGAAGGCCTCGCGCCGGCCTGAACTGGCCCCAAACCCGCCCACCGGCGGGTTTTTTATCGCCTTCAAAAATTGGTTGCGCGCGCAACATCCCAAGCATATAGTTGCGCAAACAACCAAATTCTGGAGACGGCATGACGCTCCCTTCACACGTTCCCGTCCTGATCGCCGGCGGCGGTCCGGTCGGTCTGACCCTGGCCGCCCTGCTCGCCGAGTACGGCATTGCCTCGCTCACCATCGAGGCCGATGAAGGCTACTGCAGCGGCAGCCGCGCCATCTGCATGTCGCGCCGGTCACAGGAAATCCTGGGCTGGATCGCCGCCGACCGGCCGCTGATCGATACCGGCTTGGCCTGGACAGGCGGGCGCAGCTATTACCGCGACCGCGAAGTCCTGCACTTCCAGATGCCGCACGATCCCCTGCAGCGGTACGCCCCGATGGTGAACATCCAGCAGTACCACGTGGAGGAATTCGCGCACCAGGCCATGCAGCGCCATCCCGGCCTTGCCAAACTGGCGTGGTCGGCGCGTGTCACGGATGTGCAGACGGGGCCGGACGGCGTAACGGTCGAGGTGCAAACCGGCGACACCCGCCAGACCGTGCGCGCCGATTGGCTCGTCGCCTGCGACGGCGGCCGCAGCACCGTGCGCGAAGCCATGGGCCTGAAGCTGGAAGGCATGCAGTACGAAGGCCGCTACGTCATCGTCGATATCGAACAGGAATCGCAACGGCCCGTCGAGCGCCTGGCGTGGTTCGATCCACCATCCAATCCCGGCTCCACGCTGCTGATGCACCGCCAGCCCGGCAACGTGTGGCGCGTCGATTACCAGATCCGCGACGACGAAGATCCCGACGAGGCCGTCAAGCCGGAAAACGTGCTGCCGCGCGTGCAAAGCCATCTGGACATGATCGGCGAGACCGCGCCCTGGAAGCCGCTCTGGATCTCCATCTACAACGCCAAGTGCCTGACGCTGGACCGCTATCGCCACGGTCGCGTGCTGTTCGCGGGCGACGCCGGCCACCTCGTGCCGATCTTCGGCGTGCGCGGCCTGAATTCCGGGCTGGACGACGCCGGCAACCTGGCATGGAAGCTGGCGTGGGTGCTGAAGGGCCAGTCCTCCGACACCCTGCTGGACAGCTACAGCATCGAGCGCGTGCATGCCACGCGGCAGAACCTGGCCTATGGAGCGAAAAGCACGGAATTCATGGCGCCGCCGGATTTCGGCTTCCGGCTGATGCGCGAGGCCGCGCTGCGCCTGGCCTTGGTGGACGACGGCGTACGGTCGCTCATCAATCCGCGCCAGTCCGCACCCATCTCCTACGACACCTCGCCCTTGAACCGCGAGGACCGCGCGCCAGAAGCCGGCCCGGCCGCCGCGCCCGGACAGCCCGCGCCCGACGCGCTGCTGCAAGACGGCGACACGCCGCAGTACCTGACCGCCAGCTTTGGCGCGGGCTTTGTCGCGCTGGCCATTGCGCCCGATACGGCGTTGTCGGCGGCGTTGGACACGCTGGCCGCGGACACGCAACACGCGCCGCAACCGCTGCGGGTGCTGCACGCGGGCGACGACGGCCTGGCCGACGCGCACGGGCAGCTTGTCGCGCGTTACGGCAATCAGCCAGGCGCCGTCTACCTGCTGCGTCCGGACGGCTACGTGCTGGGCCGCTGGATCGCGCCCGCCGCCGATGAACTGCGCGCGGCGCTGGCGCCTTACTACCCGTCGCTGAACTTGAACGCCACCCCGAAAGGCCAAGCATGAACAACGAATCACTGGACCAGGTCTACACCAGCATGGCGCAGGCGCTGACGCGCGTCGGCGAATCGCGTGCGCCGCTCTTTCTGTCGATACTCGGGTTGTCGTTGCTGAGCCGCCTGCCTGACGCGCAGGAAGCCCTGGCGCTGCTGGCGCAGGCCGAGGCCGCCAGCCTCGCGGACGGCGCCATGGCAAACTATCCGGTCTTACCTTCCGCGGGCGCCGACCCCGCCCGCCCAACGTGAAAACGCCCGCCCTGGAACGATTCCTGACCTATCGCCTGCACGTGCTCAACAAGATCACGGACCGGGACACGAATCGTGCCTATCTCAAAGACTGCGACATCCCCTTGGGCGAGGCGCGCTGCCTTGCCGCCATCGGCCGGTTTGCGCCGCTATCGGTCAACGACCTGGCGCGCGCCGCCAACCTGAACAAGGGCCAGGCCAGCCGCTCCGCGCAGGCGCTGGTGGATCGCGGGCTGGTAGAGAAAACGGTGTCGGCGTCGGACGGACGCGGCGTGGTGCTGGCGCCGACCGCAGAGGGCCTGGCGCACTACCGCCGCATCATCGACCTCATTGCGCGCCGCAACGAAGACATCTTCAACTGCCTGACCGCCGACGAACAGCGGCAGTTCGGCGAGATGCTGGATCGCCTGATCGGCCACCTGCAAACCGAGACCGGCAACGCCGCGGACTAAGCGCCGGGCCGGCGGAGTTCAAGGCTGTGTTTCGGGCAGTGTTCAGGGCTGCGCTTTCGGCGCCGTCGCGCCCGCGTGCTCGGCGGCTTCGTCCATGAACTGCGCCATCCGCACGTCCAGCTCGGTCACGCCGCCGGCGTCATGCGTGGTCAGCGTCACGTCCACGCGGTTGTAGACGTTGGTCCATTCGGGGTGATGATTCAGCTTTTCCGCGAACATCGCCACGCGCGCCATGAAGCCGAACGCGGCATTGAAGTTGGGAAAGCGGTAGCGCTTTTCGATGGCATCGCGCTCGGCCATGGCCTGCCAGCCGGTGAGCGCGGCAATCGCGATATCGGTGCCAATGCGGGCGGGGGGAAAATCGCTCATGACAGACTCCGTAAACAAAGGCGGCGGCGCATCGCGCCAGCCGCCTGACAACAAATAACGCGCCCGCGCTTATTGCCGGACCGCGTACAGGTAGATCTCCACGCGCCGGTTCAGCGCGCGCCCTTCGGCGGTCGCATTGTCGCCGATCGGATCGTTCGGCCCCCGGCCTTCCACCGACAGACGCGTGCCGGCCACGCCCTGCTTGGCCAGGTAATCCGTCACGCTCTTGGCGCGGTTCACCGACAGCGTCTGATTGTGCGCCAGCGATCCGGTGCTGTCGGTATGGCCGACCACCTTGGCCCGCAACTCAGGATGCTGGTTCAGCGAACGCGCCACGCTATCCAGCACCGGCAACAGCGCCGGCTTGAGCTGCGTCTTGTCCGTGTCGAACGACACGCCGCTCGGAATGTTGACCTTCAGGCTGCCGTCGGGCATTTCGACGACGTCGATGCCGAGCGACGATGCGCCGGACTTCTGCACGTCATCTTTCACGACCTTCCAGTTGTAGCCGACCAGTCCGCCCGCCACCGCGCCGATGCCGGCCCCGATCGCGGCGCCCTTGCCGTGCCCGATCAACGCGCCGATGCCCGCGCCCAACGCCGCGCCCGCGCCCGTCCCGACAGCGGTATTCGTTTGCTGTTGCGTCGCGCAACCGGCCATCAAGGCGCCCGCCGCCGCAAGCACGGCGATCCGGTTGAGTGTTCTTCTTGAATTCATGGCAACCTCCACTGTCCATCCATCCAGATACCGGATCATTCCGGCGTGGACCATGCTAGCAAGGGGAAATGGGGCGCCGGGCAACATTTTGTACGCGGCCAACGCTAAGATGGCGCTTCCGATGGAGACCCCCATGACCGTGGCGCGCACCTACTTTCTCAACAGGATGGCCGGCGACGAGCTCGCCAACTTGTGCGGCGCAAAAGCGGATTTCCACCTGGAAAACATCGACGACCTGGAACTCGCCGTCATTCGCCTCCAGACGTTGTGCCAGAACGCCGGCATGAGCAGCGCGGTGGTGCGTGCCCCGCTCAATCCCGCGCCCGGGATCGGTGATCTGGTATCGGCAGCCATGCCGTTGCTTGGGCTGATCTGGAGCTCCGCCCAGGCGCTAGGCTCCGGGGTGCGACCGCAAGCTGACGCGACCTTGCGCCTGACGTCCAACACGTCGATCAGCGTCGTGTTCTCCCATCCACCCCGTACGCCGGTGGCCCGGTAAGCCGCGACTTCGCGGCCGCTCAGCGCGCGTTATCCGCGCCGGCCAAACACCATCGCCAACCCGAACAGCGCCCCCAGCCCGCCGACGATGGCCAGCGACACCGACGGCTCACGCAGGTTCAGCGCCATGATGGCCGATCCCGCGCCCAGGGCGGTGATTCCCAGGCCGACCAGGCGGCCCGCCGTGGAACCATAGAAATGCGTGCGGCGCGCCGCCTGCGTGCCGGCCGGCTGGCGCTTTTGCCACGCCGCCAGTGCCAGTTCGAACTCGCGCAGCAGGCGCTCGCGCCGGGGCAGGTCCACGGCGCTGACCAGCAGTGTCGGCAAGCCGGGACGAACCAGCTTGAGGTAATCGTCCGTACCCCAACTGGACAGCTCGCCGAAGGCGATGGGTTTGCGGCGCGAGAACTCCAGCCCTTCGGCCGTCACCTTGACGTCATTGCGCGTGGGAAATCCCCTGAACGCCACCAGCGGCGGCACGAAGAGGCCCAGCACGGCCAGCACGGCGGCCAGCCCGATCGGCCCGCGATTGAAGACCACGAGCATGAAGCTGCCGGCGGCCAGGGCGAACGCCAGGGGCACCGACAACTGGTGCCATCGCGTGTAGACCGATACCGGGATCCCTTCGTTGCTGTTCATGCGTGCGCCTTGTCAGTTATTCGCTTTTACTAGATTTGAGCCGCCGGGACCCATGGGCACCGAGCGGATGTCGGGCATGCGGTCCGGATCCGGCCAGTATTCGACCTTGAGGATCGCTTCATTGAAGATATCGTCATCGACCAGCACCTCCGTGCGCAGAACCCCGCAGCCGCTGCTCACATTGAACTGCACCGACTCGTCCCAAGGCTTGGCAGTGAATTCGACGGACTGGCTGCGATCCTTGCGTATCCAGCGCCAGGCGTCCGCCCACCCCGGGCGGGAAGCCATATTGTCGACGTAGTTGTCCACACGGTCGGCCCAGGTTTCCTCGCGCGGGCGCCCCCGCACCCACTGCATATCGGACGGCCCGCGCGGCAGCAGATCCGGGTCCGTCGCGCGCGGGGATCCCTTGCTTGCCACGATGACGCTGACGCCCGGTCCGACGAGCTTCAGGATGTACGCGTAATCGCTGTGTTCGGTATAGCCCGGCATCACCACGTCCAGCACCAGACGATCCCGGCCAAAGACCTCGCCCTGCATGAAGCCCTTCCACTCCAGCATCACGCGCACGCCGAACACGGCCCAGTTGAAATCTTCGAGTTCCTCTTCGCGCGTCGAATAGAGTTCGCGCTCCTCCACGTCCGCAAACTGCGCGGAGCGCATGCAGCAACGCGTGAACCAGATTTCAAGTTCGCTTTCCTTGGCGCTGTCGCCCCAGAATTTGAAGTACAACCCGGCAGCCAGAAGGCACAGGCCCAGCGCAATCCAGCCCCACACGGGAATGCCCAGCAGCACGGTGCCGCCGCTGGTGAGGCCGACCATCGCGCTGCCAAATCCCCCCGCGCCCGCCACCACCCCGGCCGTGCTGAATGCGCCGCCCAACGAAACCAGGGCGGTGGCCACGCCGGTCAGCCCGGACAACAGCAGGAACACGGATGAGGTGGCATAGGCGCTGCCCGCCTCGTAGTTCTTCACGTCGTACTGGTCGATCGCATTCAGCGCGTTGTTGGCGCCGTCGACGAACGTGGCCGCCGCCGCGAACACGGCGCCCGCCGTCCTGACGGCGGTCAGGCGCATGTTCAATTTCAGGTTCATCGTGAAGGCGGTGTTGGCGCCCACGCGCGCCCCGATCGCGCCCGCGGTCACTTCGATCGCGACGCTGCCCACGCCCAGCACCCCCGACGTGATGCCGAACCATGCCTTGCGCGCGGCCTTGGCGTCCTGCACGACCTGCGCGTTGCGCAAATCCGAGACCGATGCATACAGCGCCACCAGCGTCAGCACGCCAGTCGCCCCCGCATTCACGCCGTCCTTGGACTTTGCCCACTTGACCAGGCCCGCCAGCGGCGACATGGTCGGTGCGGGCAGGGCCAGCACGGGCGCGGGCGCCGGCAGCGCTAGCGCCGGCGATGGGCCGCCGCCGGGCCGGGGCGGCGCCGCTGCCGCGGCGTTCAACTGCGCATCCACTTCCTCGGGAATGATGTAGTTGAGCGTGACCGGCGTGGAGCGTTCCGCCTGCGTGCCCATCCACCCGGACTGCATCTGCTTGCTCGCACCGAGGCCCTGGCTGCTGCCAGCGCCCACCGTCACCGACGCCGGGTTCGGCACCCAGACGATCTGGTGCATGTCCGCGATCATCCGCGGCAAGGTGGTCGTATGCGTGCGCACGGCCATCACGATGTTCATGCGCGCCGACATCGTCAGCGTGACGCGCGCCGCGACGCGTTCGGCAATGGGATCGCCCGCCAGGGTCAGCCGCAGCAGCTGCGTCGCCATGAAGCGGCCGATCGCCGCGCCGGCCACCCGCATCGGCGGCAGCTGGCCCTTGGCCGCACGTGCCTTGATCCAGTCGTTGTAGTTCTTGATCATCCGGCGGACATTGCTGACCTGCTTGGAGATCACCTTGCCCTTGGCCTCGCGGTCCAGAAAGCTCAGCAGCTCGCCATCGTTCGCCGCCAGCGCGCGCCAGATCGCCGCATAGGTGCTGTCGCTGTCCTCGTCCTTGAGCGAATCGTCGATGGCCTTGTGTTCGCTTTCGATCGCGCCCGCGCCATCCACGCACAGCGCCATGTCCTCTTCCAGGCGCTCGCCGGCCGCGGCGTCCTTGGGCGAATAGGCCTTGAGCGCCAGCCAGAACGCCTCGCGCCCATACCACCACGCCCAGTCCTTGCCGGCCCCTTCGATCTTCTCGCGCATGCGGTCGATCGCGACCTTGTTTTCGCTGAGCGTCTTGGTGACCTTGCCGGTATCGACGCGTTCGCGCAGGCGCCGGATCTCGTCGCCCGTGTTCCCCATCTGCTTCTGCAGGCCGTCGATGATCTGCGCCACGCCCACTTCGCGCATGCGCGTGGGGTCCAGATGGTGCTCGGCCAGCTCGCCCATGCATTTGTTGCGCCACGTCGCCACGTCGGCCAGGATGCCCACAGGGTCGCGCAGCGCCAGCACGATGCCGCCCTTGGGCGTCATCTGCCGCATCTTGGCGGCCACGGCCGCGCCCTGCCCGCCGAACACGCTCACGGCCGGCGACAGCGTATTGCCGAACAGCGTGGCGGCG
Source organism: Achromobacter spanius (assembly GCF_002966795.1). Lineage (GTDB taxonomy): Bacteria > Pseudomonadota > Gammaproteobacteria > Burkholderiales > Burkholderiaceae_B > Achromobacter > Achromobacter spanius_D. The sequence continues at coordinate 938,228 of NZ_CP023270.1, read as the reverse complement.
CCCGCCGCGTCGCGAAACTCGATCGAGTGCTTGGCCAGATTGGCGCCGTCCTCCGCCACGCGGTAGCCGGTCTCGGGCTTGGGATGCCCGCCGCCCCACACCGCCTTGGCGTCCAGCTCGACCATGATCTTCTTGCGCCAGCGTTCGTTGCGCGTCAGATCGCGGCGGATGTCGCGCGTCCACCATACGCGCGAGTACCCCACCCACACCGTGCGCGACGCATTGGCCGGCGCCTCCACATTGATCAGCGTGGACTCCAGGCCGTGCCCCTCGCGCGTGCAGGTGAACGTGGGCTGTTCGGACGGGCGGTTGTCGTCGTCGACCGGCACTTCCTTCATCTGGCCGGTCGCCGTCGCCGCGAAGGCACGCCAGCCGTAGCTGCGGCGCGGATCCCAGATGTAGACGTAGCCGGCGGTGATGGCGCGCAGCATGTAGGCGCCCTGGCGCATGGTCTCGTAGTACAGCTCCGGATCCATGTACACGCCGTCGGGCAGGTCGTTCTTGCCGCCCGGCACATAGGCGATCCGCATGGGCAGGATGGGCAGGCCCGGCCGGCCGCAGAACTTGCCCTTGCAGGGCAGCGCGTCGTAGTCAGTCGTCATGCTTGCAGATCCTCCCGTGCCTGCGCCTCGTGCGCAAACGCCTGCCAATCCTCGTCTTCCATGTCCTCGGCGGCGCGATAGAGGCGGCCGCCTTCCTCGCGCACTTCGCGCAGCAACGCCAGAAACGAGGGCGCGCATTCCAGCGGCGCGGCCAGGCGCACGCGCCAGGCCGCGAACAGCGCCGCATCCTCGTCATCGGCGATGCCGCAGGCCGCGGCAGCATCCAGCGCGCGACGCGCCGCCTCCAGCGCCGGCGCCTCGTAACGCAGCCCGTGCGCATTCAGCCGCTGCAGGACGGCATTGACGCGGCCAAGCCGCGCCAGGCGCGGCCAATCCGGCGTGACCGTCTGCATCGGGCCGCGCGAGTCCGGCAACGTCTGCCACTGCCCGAATCCGTCCACGCTCATCCACGTGGCTCCCTCGATCCACGAGGCCGGCACCGTGCCCGCGTACAGCTCGCTCTGGAACTGCGTGGTGCGCGGGTCCCAAAACCGCAGGATGCGCACGCGCCCCTGCGCATCGCGCAGGCGCGCGCGCAGAACCAGGCGCTGCGCGACCTCGGCCAGCGGCAGATCGGTGGCCAACCATGCCGACATCGAGCGCGCCCGCTTGGCCGCCGGCGCCGGGCGAACGGCCTCGTCCACCGCCAACCGCAGACTACGGTTGATCAGACGCTCGTGCCGCACTTCATCCGGCACCTCAGCCAGATACAAGGGTGGCGCGCTTGCCCCTTGTGAAATCAGGTCGACCTCGCAGCGCCGCAGGCCGGCCGACGCAATGTCCTCGCCCAGCGGATCGGCCAGCGTCGAATCGCACAACAGCAGCACGCGGCGGTCGGCGCGCGCGTCCAGCACTGCACGCAGGCCCGCAATGGCGCGCTCGACGCGGGCCTCGGCGGCTGGCGTCCGATACTCGGGCGGTTGGGTAGTCACGTCCATCGTCATGCCGCCAGCGCGCCGCTGCCGGCCGCGTCTTCGAGCGCCGCGGCGCAGCCTTCCATGTCGCCCTGCGGCGGCTGCGCGGGCCCGGCGCCGCTTTGCGGCCCCACCCAGTTGTGCACACCCGCCTTCAGTTCCACCTTGCCGGGCGCATGCAGCTGAATGCCGCCGCCCTCGATCCGCATGTACGCGCCCGCGGCCGTCGCCAGCACCTTCTTGGACGCATTGACGTCCACCGCGCCCTGCGCCGACACCAGCGTCACCGCCTTTTCGGCAGCCAGCCGCATGCGGGCCTTCTGGCTCTGCAGCCGCAGCTTTCCGCCCGCCGCGTGCAGGCGGATGCCCTGTTCTTCCACCGCGCGGCCACTGCCCCCCAATCCCTTGGTGAAGAGCACGACGCCCTGCGCCACGCACATCGCCAGGTTCGCGCCCGCCGCCCAGTTCACGTCCGGGGCGATCTGGCACAGCGTGGCGCCGGCCACCGTGTATGCGTTGTGGGGCGTGTATTGCCCGATCCCGCTGGGCGCGCTGACCTGGATGTGCGGCTGGGTATAGGCCGGCACGCGGTGCTCCGCGTCGGACTTGGTGCCTTCGATGATTTCGCGCACCGCACTCAGCTCGTCCAGCGCCCGCGGCTTGTCCTTGTCGCCGGGCAGCTGGGCCTCCTGGCGGCCTGCCGTCGCGGACAGCTCGGCGGCCTGCTCGATGGATTTTTCCATCTGCGTGATGGCCTCTTCGCTGTCCAGCAGGCCGCCCGTCGCGTCTTCGCGCTGGTGGGCGCTGATGAGCAGGCCTTCACCCGCCCGCAACGCCAGCGCTTCGGCCGTCGCCAACTCGGCGCCGTGGCCCAGGTCCGACAGCCGTTCGTTGTCGCGCTGCTGCTTCAGATGCCCCAGGTTCAGGCGCGACTCGGCCTGCGTGGTCGATGCCGTCAGCCGCGACTGGCCCGGCGTGTCGTCCTGCACGAGCTGGTTGTAGCCGCCCATGCCCTGCCCGCTGGACGCCAGCGCCTGGGTCTTGAAACCCGACATCACCACGTTGTGCGCGTGCCCCGCTTCGCTGCCCGCGAACCAGGCGGGCGCATTGCCGGTCGCGTTGGCCGCGCCGCCCTGCACCTGGTTGTTCGCGGCGTTTTCCGTGCCCGCGCCGTTGTACAGCGCGCCCACGACGACAGGCCGGTCGATATCGCCGTGCAGGAACTGCACCAGCACCTCCTGCCCGAGCCGGGGAACGAAATGCCCGCCCCAGTCCGATCCGGCGACGGGCTCGGCCACACGCACCCAGGCGCCCAGCGCCTCGCTGGCGGGCGCGTTGTCGTCGCCGGCCGGATGGTCCTGGCGGCTGCTCGACGCGCTGCCGCGCTGCCAGTGGAACTGGATCCTGATGCGGTGATCGCGGTCGGTGTGCAACGAATCGCCGGCGCCCACCACCAGCGCGGTCTGCGCGCCGTGCACGGTGGGACGCGGATGCAGGCGCGCGCCGTGGCCGTCGCGCGTGCTGGGCCGGTACTCCAGCGTGGCGGCAATGGCCTCGAAGCGATTGCGATAGAAGTCTGCATCCTCGCCATCCGCCTTTTCCACAGCCCCGCCGCCCGCCGCGCCCAGCGCCTGCGCCACGGCCTGCCCCAGGCTTTCGTCGAAGTTGTTGCGCGCCTCGTGGCGGATGCCGATCACCACGAAGTCCGCCCCCGCACCCTGCGAGGGCCCCCAGTGGCCCGTCAACGTGAAACGCTGCCCCGGCGCCAGCGTACGCACGGTGCCTTCGCCCTCAAACAGCGACTGGCGAACGCGTTGCGCGGCCAGCGCGTTGTGCGCCAGCCGCTCGCCCTGCGCGCTGTCTTCGTACAGATACTGCCCGGGGTAATCCGAGTCGGCCAGTTCCAGCGCATTGGCGAACTTGTCTTCGACCTGGGCGCTGACCTTGCGCGCCTGCATGGCGCGATAGTCCCAGGTGGCCAGGCGCACCGCATTGGTCCGCCACGCGCGGTGCTGGCGCCAGGCCTGGATGGAGTCCTGCGCCTCGGTCGCATCGGCGCGCTGGAAGGGAATGCTGTCCTGCGGGCCGGCCTCGAACGCGCCATTGTGGTCCGCGATCACGATCGTGTGGGTGCCGGGTTCCCCGTCGCCGCCTTCATGCTCGACCCAATAGAACAGCCCTTCTTCCGCCAGCAGACGCTCCACGAAGGCGAAGTCGGTCTCGCGATACTGGATCGTCAGGCTGCGCGTGGCGTAGGCGTCGCGATCCTTCACTTCCCAGCGCCATTGGGGCGCAAGCGCGCCCTGGCCCTGGTAGTCGCCAAACACGCTGTCGACGATATCGATCACCGACAGATCCTGGAACGCAAAGCTGTCGCGCCGCTGGCGCAGCAGCGCCAGCCACGGCTCGATGCGCAGGCGGTAACGCGCAAAGCCGCCGTTGGCGCCCTCGAAGCGCGCCTCGGTCACCAGCCCGCACCAGACGCGGTGTTCTTCCCGGCCCAGGGCGGTCTGCAGCTTGACCTGCGCGGCCTGGCCGATCAGCGACTTCAGCGGGATGTGCGCATCGCCGGACAGCGCGTCCACCTCGAGCACGAAGCCGCCGCCGCTCAACTGCTCCCGGCCCTGCAGCCGCTCGGCCAGCAAGGTGTCCGGCCCCAGCGGCGTGGCCAGGTCCAACAGGCGATCGGCCTGCGTAAAGCCTGCGCCCAGCGCGCCGGCGGCAGCGGATTCAAGGGCCATGTCTGCGTCTCCCCCGTCAGCTCATCCGGAACCGGAACTCGCCGTTCTTGCCCGCGGTCACGCGGATTTTGGCGATGGCCTCACCCTGCGACATGCGGCCAAGCATCTGCTCGGCGATCTCCGGCAGCAGCGCGCCGTTCAGGATGTGGTCCACATTGCGCGCGCCCGTGTCGACCTCGGTGCAGCGGGCCAGCACGGCCTCCACCAATCCGTCGTCCCAGTCGAACACCGCGCGGTGCGTCGCCTGGACGCGGCGCGCGATGCGGCCGAGCTTCAGGCCGATGATGTGGGCCAGCGCATCGTCGTCCACGGGGTAGTAAGGAATCGTCTTCATGCGGCCCAGGAACGCCGGCTTGAACGCCTTGTACAGCTGCGGCGCCAGCAAATCCGACAATTGCTCGGGCGAGGGGCGCTCGCCGGCCGGCTTGTTCAGGCAGGCCTGCATGATGGTGCTGGACCCCACGTTGGACGTCAGGATGATGAGCGTGTTGCGAAAGTCGATTTCGCGCCCTTCCGCATCGTCCATCACCCCCTTGTCGAACACCTGGAAGAACAGCTCCAGCACATCGGGATGGGCCTTCTCGATTTCGTCCAGCAGCACCACGCTGTAGGGCTGGCGCCGCACCGCCTCGGTCAGCACGCCGCCCTCGCCATAGCCGACATACCCGGGCGGCGAGCCCTTCAACCCGGAGATGCTGTGGGCCTCCTGGTATTCGCTCATGTTGATCGTGACCAGCTTGCGCTCGCCGCCGTAAAGTATGTCGGCCAACGCCAGCGCCGTCTCGGTCTTGCCCACGCCCGACGGGCCCACGAACAGGAACACGCCCTTGGGCTTGTCCGGATCTTCCAGGCCGGCACGGGCCGTACGCACGCGCTGCGCGATGGCATGCAGCGCATGGTCCTGCCCGATGACGCGCTCGGCCAGCATGGGCTGCAGCTGCAGCACGGTGCGGATCTCGTCGTTCACCATGCGCCCGAGCGGAATGCCTGTCCAGGCCGAAATGATCTCGGCCACGATCTGGGCGTCCACGCAGGCGGGCACCAGCGGCTGCTCGCCCTGCAAGGCGCGCAGCTCGTCCATCAGCCCGGCCAGCCGCTGCTGCTCGGGCGTGAGCGGCGCAGGCGCCGGCTTGCGGCGGCTGGAAGCTGGCGCAGCGGCTGGCGCTCCGGCCTCCGGATTCGGCGCCGCCTGATCCTGGGCTTCCAGTTCGGCGCGCAAGGCCTGGATCCTGTCCACCAGCGCCATTTCGGCCGCGTGCCGTCCTTCCGCGTCGGCCAGCGCCGCTTCCACGCTTGCGATCTCCGCGTCCAGCTCCGCCAGTCGCGCCTGCGGCGCCCCCGTGGCGGCCTCGCGCCGCAGGGCTTCCCGTTCGGTGCGCAGCCGCGTCAGGCGATGGCGCGCATCGTCGATCAGCGCCGGCGTGGCGCTGCGGCCCAGCGCGACACGCGCGCAGGCAGTGTCGAGCACGCTGACGGCCTTGTCCGGCAACTGACGGCCCGTGATGTAGCGATGCGACAGCCGCGCGGCCGCAACAATGGCTTCGTCCAGGACGCGCACGCCAAAATGACGCTCCATCAGCGGCGCCATCCCGCGCAGCATGGCCGCCGCCAGCGCTTCGTCCGGTTCCTCGACCTTCACGACCTGGAAGCGGCGCGCCAGCGCGGCGTCCTTCTCGAAGTACTTCTTGTATTCGCTCCACGTCGTGGCGGCGATGGTGCGCAACTCGCCGCGCGCCAGAGCGGGCTTGAGCAGGTTGGCGGCATCGTTCTGGCCTGCCTGCCCGCCCGCGCCGATCATCGTGTGCGCCTCGTCGATGAACAGGATGATGGGCGACGGACTTTTCTTGACCTCGTCGATCACGTTCTTCAGGCGGTTTTCGAACTCGCCCTTGACGCTGGCGCCGGCTTGCAGCAGCCCCATGTCCAGGACCCGCAGCGTCACGCCGGCCAGGGCGGGCGGCACGTCCTCGGCGACGATGCGCAGCGCCAGCCCCTCGACCACAGCAGTCTTGCCCACGCCCGCCTCGCCGGTCAGGATGGGGTTGTTCTGCCGCCGCCGCGTCAGGATGTCGATCATCTGGCGGATCTCGGCGTCCCGCCCGATGACCGGATCGATCTTGCCCTCCCGCGCGCGCTCGGTGAGGTTGGTGGTGTACTGGTCCAGCGCGGGCGTCTGCGACAGCGCCGGCGCGGGCTTGCCGGCCTCGTCCTGCCCAGCCGCGCCATCGGCAAAGCCCACAGCCTGCCCCGCCTCCTCCGAGCCCTGCGTCAGCGCGGCGAAATCATGCTTCAGTTCGTCCAGCCGGAACGACTCGAACAGCGGCGAGCCCCGGCGCGCCAGCTGCGCCAGATCGGGCTCGGTCAGCAGCGCCAGCAGCAGATGCCCCGAGCGGATGCGTGTCGTCTGCGTGTCCAGTGACGCGATCAGCCATGCGTGTTCGAACAGCTTGGGCAGGTGCGCTGAAAACACGGGCGTGCGCGTGTTGCCGTTCTTGAACCGGGAAATCTCCGCTTTCAGATCGGCCTCCAGCGCATCGGCCTGGATGTGGCAACGCCGCGCAATGATGCTCACGTCGCTGGCCGGCTTTTCCAGCAGCGCCAGGAACAGATGCTCAAGATCCACTTCGTAGTGGCCTTGCGCCATGCACAGGCTGGCCGCGCGCTCGGCGGCCTGGCGGCAGGTCTGATTCAACTTTCCGATCAACGTCTTCAGCGGAGTGGCCATGAGTCTTTAGCTTGTCTTCGGTTCAATGGATGGTGTGCAGTTCATAACTGGCGTCGTCGCGGTCCTCTGCGGCCTGCCCGGTGCACAGGAACGAATTCCAGCCCAGGCGCACGTCGCCGCCTTCGCCAAGCTGGCAGGGCGTGACGCTCTCGCGCTTGAGCACCAGCCGCACCTCGTACTCGAACGTCATGCCGCCGAACATCGTCAACAGCTTTTCCAGCGCCTGCGCGCGCTCGCCGCCCGGCAGGAAGTCGGAAAACGCCTGGCCCGACAGCGGACCGATCCACAAGCGGATGCGCAGGTCGCGCTGCCAGATGCGATCGCCCGCCAGCGCCGAGACGCCCAGCACGGCGCCCGGCTGTCCCAACTGGGTGCGGTGCTGCGGCGGCACGTCGTACCAGCGGCCCACGAACTGTTCCACCTTCAGCGGCACGCCAAAGTAGTCCTGCAGCACGCGCTGCAGCATCGGCGCTGACACCGGCCGTTGGCGCGCAGCCGCGGCGTAGTGCGCCACGGACTCGTCAAACACTTTGCCCGCGCCGCTGTGCAGCCGGTCGCGCAGCGCCGGATGGCCGATGCCGCCCAGGGCCAGCAACAGCGGCAGGTAATGATGGTCCTGCTCGGTTTCATGCCGGAGCGGCATGCGGTACTTTTTCCAGGCGGCGTAGAACAGCGCCGCCGCGCGGTTCGAGAAGATGTCAAAGAACGCGCGCGCGCCGCTGTCGCGCCGCTGGCTTTCGCGGTTGGCCAGCATCTCCGAGTAATGCAGCGGCAATGCGCCCTGCCCGCCCAGCAGGCCGAAGAACGCCGGTGTCACGTCCACGCGGCCCAACCGTCCTTCGGCAACGGCGGCCTGGCGCGCCGCTTCGTCGGCCAGCACCTCGCCATTCTTGTCATACGCCACGGCGTCGACGATTTCGCTGGGCGGAAACGCCAGTCCCGGCGCGTTGGGAAAGCGCAGATGCACGGGCACCGTGTGGCGCGTCGCGCCGCGCTCCTGCCGCGCGAAGCATTGCTCGAGCAGGCGCACTGCCTGGAAAAACTTGAAGCGCTGCGGCTCTGCCAGCAGCGCGTCCATCACGCTAGGATGGCGTCGCCGTTGCATGGGGGGCATCGTAGTAATTCCTCTGCGCCGCGGCGCGACAACACGACCAATTGCACAAAGCTGTTGGCATGCACGTACAGGCCAAAGAACCGGTTGATGACGGCCACGAAGGTATGCAGGCTGGTGCCCACAAAGTGTTCCTCGTTGACGGTCAGGCGGATCTCGATCCCGCGCACGAACGTGGCGAAGGGCTCGCCCGGCATCCAGTGCGTGGCCGGTTTGTAGTCCAGGCCGACCAGCCCCTCGATCTGGCGCGCGGCCACCGCCGACCCCGACAGGTCGTACAGGCGCAGCGTTTCCTTCAGGGCGGGCAGACCGCTCTGCACGAGGGACAGATGATTCAGCGCCAGATGCGATATCAGACGCCAGTGCGCCGCCCGTCCCTGCTGGAACCGGTGCGAAAGCGTCGGCCGGCGCAACATCCGGATGCTGCGCGCCACCGTGCCGCCTTCCAGGAACAGGTCGCCGCCCGCCTGCCCCACCGCAATGCTCGCCGGCAGGTCACGGTTGGTGCAGGTCAGGTCCAGGCTCAAGGTTTCGGTCTGCGGCACCGAGGGATCGAAATCGATGTCGACGATGGAAATCTCGGTCTCGTACCCCGGGCTGCGCTGCGCCATCGACGCATCGCGCCGCATCGTCCAGTAGTGACCAGCGGACTCCGGCGACTCGCCGTGATGCAGCGAGTAGAACGGCCTGAAGTCCACGACCGAATCGTTCAGGGCGTTCTGGCGCACCTGGCGCACGCGATCGATGGAATAGACCTCGTAGCCAAAGGCGCGCCGCGCGTCGGCCACCACCGGATACGACGCCGCCGCATGCGTCACGCGGATAGGGTCGGCGCGCTGCGCAAACAGGTTCACCACCGGCGTGCAGCCCAGCCGCAGGTTGTCGGCCGAGGTCGATTCGAGCAGCCGCGCCGTGTTGGAATCGGCGCGCACCCCGCTCACCGGCACGTGCAGCGTGAACTGCCGCGCGGTGCCGATGTAGGGACGCAGCGCCGCCAGGTCGATGTCGACGAAGTTGAATTTCTCGGGGAAAGTGAAGTATTCGGTCAGCAGGCGGTACGCCGGATGCGAGCTCGCCGGGAAATCGATCAGCGCATCGTCTTCCGCCAATCCGACTTGCGCCAACGGGATCGCCGCCAGCCGTTCCCAGCGCCCCGGCTGCAGCTCGACATACGCCGCCGCCGCGCGCAGGAACAGGGCGTCGCGCAGCGCCGCCACGAACGACGGTTCGCCATGCAGATAGACGCGCAGCCGCTCGATGCCTGGCGTGCCGCAATGCTGGTTCTCGCCCAGGCAGCCCAGCGTAATGGAGAAGCGGCCGGTGACGCCGGCCGGCAGCTTGGCGGTGGCCGGCGCATTGGCGCTGGAGTCGAACGCGGCGCGCCGGACCTCGATGGGCGCCAGTGCAACGTCGTAGGCCGTGCGGAAGCGGCACGCCACGCCGCGCACAGGGTGCGACTTCAATTCGGTGCCGCGCTCGATGCGCACGGGCGCGCTCAGCTGCGCGCCCGCGCCGCCCAGGTCGAACTGGGCCACGCTGCACGAGGGAAACGGCCGCAGGTAATGCGGATACATCACCTCGAACAGCGCTTCGGTGAATTCAGGGTAATCGTCGTCCAGCTTCTTGTTGATGCGCGCGCTCAGCAACGCGAACGACTCGATCATGCGCTCGACGTGCGGATCCTCGCAGGTCTCGCCCGATAGCCCCAGCCGCGCGGCAATCTTGGGATAGCGCTCGGCGAAATCGCGCGACGAGGTGCGCAAGAAGCCAAGTTCGCGCTCGTAGTAGGGCAGCAATTCTTCCATTGATGTCTTCCTGTCCGGCGCGCCAGGGCACCTGCACCGCGGGTTGATGCGCTAGACCGTAGCCGGGCTTTTGGCCCAACCCTTGGTCACGGAGTACTGCAAGGTCGAGGGCTGCAGCGTGGCATCGAAGGTCACGGGCTCGTGGGCGGGTCCCACATCCAGCATGGCCGTGATCGCGAAATACAGCACCGACGTCGCCCGGCTGTCGACCTGCAGCATGACCCGCACGTGCGTCAGCCTGGGCTCGTGCCGCGCAATCGCCTGCTCGAGCGAACGGCAGATGAATTCGCGGTCGTAATGGCTTGCCAGGCTGAGCCCCGAAAAGTCCGACAGCCCGTACGTGAGCACGGACCGCCGGCAGTTCGGGTAGCGCCGCAGATCTTCCTCGGTGAACACCATGCGGGTGTTCAACAGCGCCTCGATGTCGCGCGCCACCGTCTCTTTCATTTCCTCGATCGACAAACGCCGCAAGGCATAGGGCGACTGGCCCTCTGCTTCGAACAGCTTGTCGAAGAGACTCGGTTCGAATCCTTTCATCGGGGCCTCAAAGAAAAGACGGCGACCCGCCTGGGCCGCAGTCTTCGTGCCTGCGCGGCGGCGATCAGACCGAGTAGGTCTTGTCGTTCTTGGTCAGGCTCCAGGCGCCCTGGGCGTTGCCGCCCTGATTGCCGCCCACCTTCTGCTGCGTGTACTTCCACTGCACGGCGGCGTACTTCAGCGAGAACGTTTCGTGCGGCAGGCCTTCAGCCACGACTTCCGGCGCCACGCGGGCAATGATCACGTACTTCAGCTTGATCTCAAGGTACTTGACGCGGTTGCCTTCGCCATCGGCGCGCAGGAAATCGATGGTCACTTCGTCGAAGGTCGTGCCGCCCGACGCATGCTGATACAGCAGCGGGCTGACAACGTCCAGATCCTTGGTGAAGACCATTTCTCCGTGTTCGGTACGCTCGGCGGTGTGGCCGCCCGAGGTCGATGCGGTGGCAGAGCGCGGCTGGATGATCTCGTGGCGCCACGAACTGACTTCGATCCAATCCGGGTGATCCTTGTCCTGCGACTCGCCCTTGAGCGCCGGATTGCCGAACTTGACGTAGATGTCCTTCATTGTTGATAGCCTCTTCAGATGATGGATGAGTTGTCAGTGCAATGACGCTCAGGATTTCTGGGCCTGCGCCGGCAATTCGGCGACCAGGCGCAGCGAGATCGAGAGTTCGTCAAGCTGGAAATGCGGCCGCAGGAACGCCACGGCACGGAAGACGCCAGGGCGGCCTGGCACCTCGGCCACTTGCACCGATGCTTCGCGCAGTGGGAACTGCGCCTTTTGTTCCTGCGTCGCGTTGTCGTCCAGCAGCACGTACTGCGATACCCAGCGATTCAGGAAACTCTCTACGGACTGCGCCGATGCGAAGCTGCCGATCTTGTCGCGCATCATCGCCTTCAGGTAATGCGCCACGCGCGATACCGAGAAGATGTATTGCAGCTGCGCCGACAACACCGCGTTGGCGTTGGCGCTATCCGTGTTGTACTTCTTGGCCTTCTGCACCGACTGGGCGCCAAAGAAGGCCGCGTAATCCGAGTTCTTGCAATGCACCAGCGGAATCAGGCCCTGGTCGCTCAATTCCTTTTCACGCCGGTCGGTGATGGCGATTTCGGTCGGGCACTTGAGCGCGATTTCGCCGTCGTCCGTCTTGAACGTATGCGTGGGCAGGTTCTCGACCAGGCCGCCGCCTTCGACACCGCGGATCGCCGCGCACCAGCCGAAGTCCGCAAATGCCGCCGTCAGGCGCGCACCGAAGGCCCACGCGGCGTTGCACCAGAGGTACTTGGAATGGTCGGTGCCGTCCACGTCCTCGACGAAGTTGAAGCCTTCGACCGTGGTGCCTTCCACGGGGTCGTACGGCAGACGGCCCAGAAAGCGCGGCATGGTCAGACCGACATAGCGCGAATCTTCCGAATCGCGGAAGCTGCGCCATTTGGTGTATTCCACGGTATCGAACACCTTGGCCAGATCGCGCGGGCGTCCCAGATCGGCAAAGCTGTCCAGACCCAGCAGCTCCGGCGAGGCCGAGGCGATGAACGGCGCGTGCGACGCGGCTGCCACGTGCGACATCTGCTCGATGAAGTACATGTCCTCGGGCTGGCGCGTGATCTCGAAGTTGCCCAGCAGCGCCCCGAACGGCGCGCCGCCGAACGTGCCGAATTCTTCTTCGTACACCTTCTTGAACATCAGGCTCTGATCGAAATCGATCGCGGTCTGGAAGTCGCGAACCAGGTCGCGCTTGGTGGTGTTCAACACCTTGATCTTCAGCATCGGGCTGGTGTCGGTCTCCTGGCACAGGTAGTGCAGGCCGCGCCAGGTGCTCTCCAGCTTCTGGAACTCGGGCGCGTGCATCACTTCGCTGAGCTGGGCCGAGATCAGGCGGTCGAGCTCGGCGACGCGCGCGTCCAGCATCGCCGAGAGGTTGTCAGACACGACAACGGTGCCCTTCATCACCTCACGCACCAGCTCGCCGATGATGTCCTTGGCACGGTCGTGCTCGGCGGTGGATTTGGCGACGCGGCTTTGCTCGACGATCTGGTCCAGCAGGCCACCCTGCGCGTCGGTGGCGGTGGCGGCAGTGTTTTGTGCGGCGGCGGAATTACTCATTGCGGCCTCCCTTGTCGGTCTCGCTGGTGAGCTGTTGCAGCTTTTCGGTGCTGGTCAGCACTTCGCCCAGCAGGTCTTCCAGCTTGTCGTTGCCGGCGAGCTTGTTGCGCAGATCGGCCAGCTTGGTGCGGATGTCCAGCAGCTCGCGCAGCGGATCCACCTGCTGCACGACAGCTTCCGGACGGAAGTCCTCGATGGAGCGGAATTTCATGTCGACGCCGAACGTGCCGCCCTCCTCGGTCAGGCGGTTCTTCACGCGGTACGCCGCGCGGGGTTCCAGCCCCCGCATCACGTCGTCGAAGTTATCGACGTCGATGTTGACGAACTTGCGGTCCTTCAGGCGCGGCAGCTCGGCCTCGGACTGCGCAGAAAAGTCGCCCACCACGCCGACCACGAAGGGAAGCTCCTTCTGTTCGATGGCGTCGCCCTTCTCCACGTCATACGTGAGCTGAACGCGCGGCGGACGGACTTTCTGCAATCGTTTCTGAACGCTTTCTTTCTTGGCCATGGACGGCTCCGTGCAAAGGATCTTGTCTGTCGGTCGGGGAGACGCCGCCTGGACGGCGCCCCAAGGCGAATCACTTGGTCAGCAGGTCGCCGAACGGATTCGGCGCGCGATTGGGCTGCTGGGCAGGCGGGCTGGCGGGTTGTTGCGAAGTCGGGGCGGCGGCGGGGGATGCGGCAGGCGATCCTGCGGCAGGCGACCCTGCGGCGGGCGACCCCGCGGCGGGTGCCGGATCCACCTTGCTCGGTTGGCGCGGCCGGGGTGGCGGTCGGCGTCCCTCGGGGAACAGGACGTCCTGGCCCAGCGTTTCACGCATCGCCTCGGCCAGCGCCACGGCGTCCGGGCGAGCATTGCCGGCCAGCAGCGCATCGGCGCGCACATCGGCCAGGGATTGCATGGCCACGCGCAGGCCACCGACGGCGCGCACCGTCTTGGCCACGAAGTCATCCGGATCACGGCTCAACGTTTCGTCGGCCGCCACGATCGCCTGCCCGTATTTCTGCTGGTCGAAGCGGATCTTCGCGATGTAGGACCAAGGTTCGCCCTTGGACGGATTGCGCTGCGCGATCTCTTCAAATTGCGCAACGGCCAGGTCGGCGTCCTTCTGCGCCAACGTCTTTTCCGCATCGGCCAAGGACTGCTTGTACTCGGCGTCGGACTGTGGCTTGACCGTCGCGCAGCCGGCCAGAACGGCAGCAAAACCTGCGATGACAACGAGGCGGGGGAAGCGCATTTTTTAAGCACCTAGCAAGGTTGTAACCAGGGGCCGTATTTCAACAACCTTTTGTTAGTGCAGCGCTACAGCACGTTTCTTCATGTTACTTGCGTCGAATTTGCACGTATCGTGCAGTGATCTGTATTGCTTCACACACTTCCGGTATAAAGAGCCATGTCCAAACATATCCGTTTATCACGTTTGTTCACGGGGTTGTCGTGTGCGCTTGCAAGCAGCGTCGTTGCTGGATGTGCGGCCGTGTCGGCCATTGGCGCGGTGGCCGGTTTGACGGGCAACGCGATGGAGATGGCGGGCCTGAAAAAGCCCGAAAACGCGCCTGTGGAAGTGAACTTGGCGATTCACGCCGGAGAAAATTTGAATGCCGGCGCCGGCCAGTCGATGGCGGTGGTTACAAAAATATACTACCTGAAGAATCCTGAGCCATTCCAGCGTGCGCCGCTCACGCAATTGATAGACACTGCCGGGGAAAAGGCAGCGCTGGGGGAATCAATGCTGGGTTCGCGCGAGCTCACGCTCACGCCGGGACAGCGTTACGAAACCGTTGAAAAAGTCCCCAAGCAAGCCGATTACATCGCGGTCGCCGGCCTGTTCTATGCGCCCGCGCCCATGCGATGGAAGTACGTATTCAAAGTCGAGGATGTGGAAGACGACGGCATCGTACTGGGCGCGCATGCCTGCGCGCTGACGGTGGCCAAGGGCCGCCCCACGTTGCCTGCGGGCGTGCCCGCCTACGATCCGTCACGCCTGTCCGGCGTGCAGTGTCCAGGCTGAAGCCTCGCGGCCGCCTGCCGTTCACATCCTTCAATTCTTAAGCAATAGAGAAACCAGGAAAGACGAAACAGGGAGCGCGTATTTTGAGTTACTCCGCCAAAGTCCTTTGGGGCGAAGGTCTGTTCCTCCGGCCGCAGCATTTCCAGCGGCAGGATGCGTATCACGAAGATCGGCTGGCCGAAATGGCCAGGGTGTTGCACCCCTATGCATGGGGTCTGCGTTCGGCGCGTTTCGATGCCTCGGCGCTTGCCAACGGCATGCTGCGCGCCACCGAAATGAGCGCCGTGTTTCCGGACGGTGAACTCTACAGCGCGCCGCACGGCGATGAACTTCCGCCGCCTGTGGCGTTGACCGCGCTGGATGGCGTGACCGAAGCCGTGTTCTATCTGGCGATTCATCCCTTGAAGGCAATCGGCGGCAACTACCGCGACGCCCAGGCTACGGGCAGCTTCGACTCCCGCTACACGCACAGCAACACCCCCGCCCCCGATCTCTACACGGGCGCGGCCTCCGCCGAGCTCGCGTTCCTGCGCAAGGACGTGCGCCTGATTTCCGAATTCGAACCGCGTGACGAATTGCTGGCGATTCCCGTGGCGCGCGTGCGGCGCACGGCCAGCGCCAGCTACGAGCTGGATACGACCTTCGTCGCGCCCAGCCTGTCGCTGACCGCCTCGGGCGCGCTGCACGAGCTGCTTCGCCGGCTGCTCGACGCCTTGCAGGCCAAGGTCAACGCGCTCTACGGGTTTCATCGCGAACCCAGCAAGAACATCATCGAGTTCCGCTCCGGCGACGTCGCTTCGTTCTGGCTGCTGCATACCGCGAACGAGGCCTATGCCACGCTGTCGCACCTGTTCCATCATCCGCAACTGCATCCCGAACGCCTGTTTCAGGAACTGGCGCGGCTGGCGGGCGCGTTGATGACCTTTTCCAAGGTGCACACGCTGGCGGATCTTCCCGTGTATCGCCACGATGCGCCCGGACCGGCGTTTGCCCGCATGGACGAGATCCTGCGCGACCTGCTCGAAACCGTGATCTCGACCCGGTACTTCTCGATCGTGCTTGAAGAGTTGCGTCCGTCGTTCCACATGGGCCGCCTCGACTCGGAAAAGCTGGACGAGACCACCTCGCTGTATCTGGCGGTCCAGGCCGCGATGCCCGCCGCCGAGCTGTCCGAGAGCGTGCCCATGCGCTTCAAGGTGGGCGCCCCCGAAGACGTGGACAAGCTGGTGCTGTCGGCCATGCCGGGCGTGCCGCTTTCCTATACGCCGCAGGTGCCGCCCGCCGTGCCCGTCAAGCCGGGCGCTGTCTATTTCGCCCTGCAGACACGCGGTTCGTTGTACGACCGCATGCTGCAGGCGCGAAGCATTGCCATCTATGCCCCCGCCGGGATTCCCGAACTCAAGCTGGATCTGATCGCAGTGACTCGCTGACAGGAACGACACCGACATGACTGCTGACACCCCCTCCCTGATGCCTGGCGCATCGCTGCCGCCGCACGCGGCGGCCTTTCACGCGAGCCGTCCGGCCAGGTCATTGCTGGATCTGATGTACGACGGGTTCCTGATGCTGTTCCTGCTCAAGAGCGGCCAGGAGCCCACCGACGCGGCCGCATTCTCCGCCCACGTGCAGCAGTTCCTGGCGGACTACGAACGCGCCGCCAAGAAAATGGACATCCCCGCCGAGGACGTGTACGCCACCAAGTACGCATTTTGTGCCGCCGTGGACGAGACCGTGCTCAATTCCGGCTTCGCGATCCGCGACGCCTGGATGCTTCAGCCGCTGCAACTCGCGCTCTTTGGCGAGCAGCTGGCGGGCGAGAACTTCTTCGCCCGGCTGGAGGATCTGCGCGCGCAGGGCGCGCCGCGCCTGCAATCGCTCGAGATCTATTACATGTGCCTGCTGCTCGGCTTTCAGGGCAAGTACCTGATCGAAGGCCAGGAAAAACTGGGATATCTGACGGCACGGCTGGGCGACGAGATCGCCCTGCTGCGCGGCAAGCGCACCGGCTTCGCGCCGCACTGGCCGCTACCCGACAAGGTGGCGCACACGCTCAAGCGTGACGTGCCGCTGTGGTCGATCATGGCGTTGTTTGCGTTGCTGGGCCTGCTGGCCTTCCTGGGCATGGGCCACTTCCTGAACACCGAAATGCAGACCGCGATGGCGCCCTATCACGACATCGTCAAGCTGGGTCCGCGCGCGGCGCATCTGACGATTTCGCTGCCTTAGCGGCAGCGCGCAAGACCCGCACGGCCCGCGCCGATCGCGCCCCTGGCGCAGTCCGCACACCCCCACATGTCGCGCGGGCCGCGCATGAGAAGCCCTCTTCCCTACCGGCGCACCCCGCGCCTTTGGCCCCGCCGACCGAATACCGCCCAGCCCTATGAACGCCTCGCCTTCCAATGCCCCGGCCTATTCCACGCTGAACATCGCCACCCTGTCGCAACAGGCACGCCTGCTGCGCCTGACCACCGGGCTGGACGCCGAGCTGGTCGTCGAGCACATGAGCCTGTCCGAGGGCGTCTCGCGGCTCTTTTCGATGACGCTCGACTGCCTGGCGGCCAGCGCGGAACTGGACGTGGCGGCCTTGCTGGGCAAGGAGATCACCGTCAGCCTGCTGCAGGCCGATGGCGCGATGCGGCACTGGCACGCGGTGGTGGAAGGCGCGGACGCGCTGGGCGCCGATGGCGGCCTGGCCCGTTACCGCCTGCACGCCGCACCGTGGATGGCGGCGCTGGCGCTGCGCCGCGACAGCTTCATCTATCAGGACCTGTCGGTGCAGGACATCGTCAGCGAGGTGTTCTCGGATTATCCCCAGGCCGCGTTCGCCTTCGAACTCACCGACGCCCTGCCGCCCCGTGCGATCTGCACCCAGTACCGCGAATCGGACCTGGCATTCGTGGAGCGCATCCTGGCGCAAGCCGGCCTGTGCTACCGCTTCGAGCACCAGCAGGATGATGGCCAGGCCGCCGGCGGCGGCGCACGCCACCGCGTGGTGATCTTCGACGCGGATGCCGCGCGTCCGGAAGACCCGGCGTCGCCCCTGCGCTTTCATCGCAGCGACGCCACGGAAACCAGCGACAGCATCACGCGCTTCTCCGCCCAGCAATCCGTGCGTCCGGGCAGCGTGGCGCGCGCGGCGTGGAACGAGCGCTCGTTGACCGCGCATGCCGCGCAATTGCAGTCGCAGGTGGTCGTCGAGGCGCTGCCCGTGCTGGAAGACTATGACTACGCGGGCCACGGCCAGTACGCCGACGACGATGCCGCCGAACAGAGCGCGGCGCGTGCGTTGCGCGCGCACGAGTCGCGGCTGGTGCGCTTCGAGGGCGCCGGCACGGCCCGCTCGCTTGCGCCAGGCCGGGTTTTCGCACTCAGCCAGCATGACCGCTACGCGCAGGGCGGCGGCGGACAGGCGATCGACGAGCTTGCCGGCAACCGGTACGTGCTGCTCGACGTGACGCACGAAGCCACCAACAACCTGGGCGGGCAAGCCGCGCAGGTCTTGAACACGCCGGACATGGAGCGCGGCACCTATCGCAACCGGTTCCGCGCGCAGCCTCACGCGGCAGCCCTCATGCCGGCCTGGCGCGCCCGTCCCACCGCGCCCGAGAGCCTGGCCGCCGTGGTGGTCAGCGCCACCGACGCGCCCATCACGTCCGACCGCGACCTGCGCGTGAAGGTGCAGTTTCCCTGGCAACGCGGCGAGAAGCCGTTGACGGGCGGCCTGCCGCACCGCTCCCATGGCGACGCCAGCGGCAACGCGCCCGGCGACGACCGGTCCGGCACCTGGCTGCGCGTGGCCAGCGCACAGGCCGGGCCGAACTGGGGCGCCCATCATCTGCCGCGCGGCGGCACCGAAGTCATCGTCGAATTCATTGACGGCGATATCGATCAGCCCGTCGTGGCGGGCCAGCTGTACAACGACGCGGATCTGCCGCCCTGGTCCGCGGGCGAGAACGGCGACGCCAACCACGCGGGCGTGCTCAGCGGCTGGCATAGCCAGGGGCTGGACGGCGCCGGGCGCAACCAGTGGGTCTTCGACGACACCAAGGGCAAGCTGCGCACGCGCCTGGCCAGTTCCACTGCCGCCACGCAACTAGGCCTGGGCTATCTGGTGGAACAGGGTCTGGACGACGCCAGCCGCGGCCAATGGCGCGGCACGGGCTTCGAGCTGCGCACGGACGCGTGGGCCGTGCTGCGCTCGGGGCAGGGCCTGCTGGTGTCGGCCACGGCGCGGGAACAGGGCAAGTCGACGCAGGCCGATATCAATGAAGCGCTGCTGCTGTTGCGCGGCGCGCAAGACGCCTCGCGCCGGCTCAACGACAGTGCGGGCCAGCATCAGGCGCGGCCCCTGACGGCCGCCGAGGGCTATGACGATCTCATCAAGGCGCTGGATCCCGAGCAGGACGGCCGCTACGCGCGCCAGGTGAATGGCCAGGCGGCAGGCAAGGCGCTCAACGGCCAACGCATGGCCGAGGCCGACATCGAACGCATCGACGGGCCGCACCTGCTGGTCGATGCGCCGAACTCGCTGAACCTTGCCACGCCGGCCAGCGCGGTGCTGCATGCGGGCGAACATCTGCATGCCACCGCGCAGTCCGATGCGCATGTCGCCGCCACGCAGACGTATGCCGCCGTCTCGGCCAAGTCGGCAAGCGTGTTCGCGCAGCAGGGGCCGCTGCGCGCGATCTCGGCGCAGGCGCCCGTCTCCCTGCACGCCCACACCGACATCCTGGAAGCGCTGGCCGGACAGGACATCACCGTGACCTCGTCGGCCGAGGGCATCGAGATCCTCGGCAACCAGCGCGTCACGCTGCAGGCCGCCGGCGGCAGCGTCACGCTCGATGGCGCGGACATCGTGTTCAAGGGACCCGGCCTGTTTTCAGTCAAGGGCGCCACGCACAACTTCGTCGGTCCCGGCAGCGACGCCGCCAGCCTGCCGGCCTTGCCCAGCACGACGGTTGATGACCCGCTTATCGTGAGCGCGGAGCTGGTGCACAAGGACGGCGCGTTCGCCACCGCCGCCAAGAAGGCCGGCGCGAGCCTGATGTCGGGCTTTGGCGGGGCGGCCGGTGCTGCGGGCGCGGGCGGAGGCCTGGGCGGGTTGGGCGACATGGTGCCCGGCGGCTTGAGCGACCTGGGCAAGACCGCTGCGGGCGCCGCCGGCAAACTGTCGCAACTGGCCGGCCAGGCCAATGCGCTGGCTGGCATGGCAAAGAATCCGATGAGCGCGCTGTCGGCCGCCCCCGGGCTGCTGGGCAACGGCAGCCCCGCCGTCGGCGGTCTGCTCAATACGGCAAAGAACACCATGGGTATGGTGTCGCAGGCGCAGGCCATGGTTGCGAACCCGATGTCGGCGCTGCCGGCCGCCAAGGGCTTGCTGGGCACGGTGGCGCCCGGCGCGAGCGGCATAATTGACGGCGCCGCTTCCGCGGCAGGCGCGGTTTCCAAGGCGGCCGAACTCGTCAAAAACCCCATGTCCGCCCTGCCGGCGGCCACGGACATGCTGGCTTCCGTCGCGCCCGAAGGCGCGTCCAGGATGATCAGCAGCGCCGCGGGATTGGCGGGGATCGGAAGCGGCGCGGGTGAAGCGGGTGCCGGCGTGGCGGGTGGCGCGACTGCCCCTGCCGGTGTCGCAGATGGCGCGCAGGCGGGCGCAGGCACGACAGCCGTTGCCAGCGCTGCTGGCGGCCCTGGTGATGCGCTTGGCGCGCCTGCGGCTGCCGGCGGTGCAAGTGCCGCAGGAACCGCGGCGCAAGCATCTCCGGCCTCGCCATCTGAAGCGGCTGGCTCAGCGTCCGCTGCATCTGGCGGTCAGGCAGCGGCCGCTGGCACGCAACAAGGCGCGCAACGAGGCGCGCAAGGCAGCGCAACCGCGCACGCATCGCAACCTGCTGCGGCATCGCCCGCCCCCAACGCGGCCACTTCGGCGGAAAGGGGCACGACGGCAGACGCCGCTGCGTCGCCTGCATCGGCGCCCCTCTCTGCACAGGCTTCCGCAGAAACCTCGACACCTGTCTCTGCTTCGGCAACGGCACCTGCATCGGCGTCCACATCGGCATCGACTTCGACTTCGACACCGACGTCCGCATCAACGGCTGGATCGGTCACATCTGCGCCGAATGCCATGCCGGCAACCGCTGATGCGCCCTCCTCGGCGCCTGCAGCGTCCGCCAATCCAGCGCCAATGCAAGCCGCGACGACGCCAGTCACCGCCTCGGCATCCGGCGCGGCGGCAGGCAGCGCAGCGGCGGGAACGAATGTTTCTGCTCTTTCCGCCACGGGCGCGGCGGCGGGCGTAGCCGCCAGCACCCTGCCGGCTGGCGCCGGCGCGGGACTGGTTGCCGGCACCGCTGGAGTCGGCTCGGTCGCAGGCCTGACCGCTGGCGCGACGGGCGTGAATCCGTCCGTCGAATCCATGAACGCGGGCGCGCAGTTCGCGAGCCGCTCGCTTGACGTCCAAGGCGCGGGCTCTGCGGCAGAACTGCCGCTCGCAGCGGGGGATATGTCGATCGGCGGTGGCATCGCCGACAGCGCGACCGGCACAACTATCGCATCGGGCGCCTTCGCGGGAACGCCAGGAGCACTCGCCGACGCGAGCTTCGCAAACCATGCAGCAGAAGCAAGCAGTGCAGCGCAAACCCTCGAGGGATCGTCTGAAGCCTATGCGGACAAAAGTCTCGCTGACCACGCGGCCGGAGCAAGCGTCGCCACGCAAACCTTCGAGGGTTCGCGGGCAACGATAGCCGGCGCAGGTCTCGCGACCGGCGCGACAGATGCAGGCATTGCTGCGAATACGCTCGCGGGAACGTCAGCGGCGTTCACTGGCTCGGGTCTAGCGAGCGACGCCGTTGGTGCGAGCGCAACGGTAAAGCCCGTTCTGGATGCAGCGGGTGCAACGGCTGGCGCGACTGCGGCCGCGGGCCTTGCCGCCAGCATGATTGGCGGCACGACCCAAGCCTCGCGCGCACCTGAGCCGGGCGCAAGTGGCGAGCATCCTGCCCCGGGAGCGCCTGGTTTGGAAACAGCCGCTCCGTCCGCCGCCGCTGGCATCGCGTCCCAACCCTCCCTGCTGGCGGGCCTTTCCAACGCCGCTTCGCCAGGTACAGGCCAGTCCAACGCATCGATCGCGTCCACAGGCATGCTGGCGGCATTGGCCGGCGCGATGGCGGCACAGGCGTCGTCGCGCGCCGGGAGCGATCGCGACAGCCGCCGCGCCGATGAAGCGCGTGGCGCCAACGAAGCCGGCGGTGTCGATGAACGGCGCGGCGCCCACGAGGTCCGCAGTACCGGAGAACTGCGCAGCGCAGATCAAGCCCACGGCACCAATGCGCCGCGCAGCGCCGCGACCGGCTTCGCTGCCCCATTGGAGAACCCCGATCAACGCGGAACGACGAGGCACGGCGATGCAACGCAGGGCGATGCAACGCCCGCCGCGCACGATCAGCATCCCGAACCGAACAATGCCGCGCTGTCCGCGCTGGCCCTGCTTGCCGCGGGCAGCTCCGAACAATCCATCGCGGCCTCCACGTCGTCCCCCGCCGGACAGGCAGCGAACGGCTCCGCCAATTCCGCGCGCCCCTCCCTCGACGCCAAGACCGGCAACGCGCAATCCGGATCGCACCGCGACGACACGGAAACCACGGCCGCGCTGCCTAATGCCGCTCTGCTCGCATCGTTGGCCGCGGGCGCGGCCAGCTTGCTTGGCACGACGGCGTCGGCAGCCAGCCATGCCGGCCCGCTGGCCTCCGCATCCACGACGGAAGGCGGCCTGCCCGGCGCTTCGGATCTTCCCGCGATAACCTCGCCCTCCGGCGGCGCCGCGTCCGGAGTATCCGCCGGCGATGCCATGGCCGGGGACTATTCGGCGGCCACGGCAGCGACGGCACAAGGCGACGCCGCTGCCGCGATGTCGTCGACGGGCGCATTGGCGCAGCACGCGCCTTCGGCCTCCGCATCCGACGCCGTCATGAGCGAAGCGGCGATGCTGCCGGCAACCGATGGCGCATCCATCGCCGCGCCGTCCTTGCCGCAAGGCTCGTTGAAAACGCCCGGTTTCGTGCCGGACGCCGGAGCGGCAGGACTGCCGCAAGGCGCAGGATTGCCGCAAGGCGCCGGGCTACCGCAAAGCGCGGGACTGCCGCAAGGCGCAGGACTGCCGCAAAGCGCAGAACTGCCGCCAGGCGCAGGACTGCCGCAAGGAGCCGGACTACCGCAAGGAACCGGACTGCCCAATGTGCAGCCGGCGGCCGGGGCAGGCATCGCGGGGACGAGCGCCGCCGTCGACGCGGCCTCCGGCGGTAGCGCGGCGGCAGGGACGTCACCGGCCGTAGGCGCCGTCTCTGGCGCCACGGCAGCGCCGGGCGCTGAAGTGTCACCGGCAGTCGGGTCTCCCTCTGCAAGCGTGATGGGTGCGCCAAGCGCGGACGGCACGATGACAGGCTCTGGTGCTCGCGCCGATGCAGCCGTTGGCGCGCCCCCTGGCGCCAGCGCCAACGCCAATATTGAGCCGGGCGCTGCGGGGTCGAGCACGGTTGCAGGTCCGGGCGCGGTGACAGGAGCCAACACGGGAACCACCGCACCCACGCCTGCCGCGACACATGCCGACACTGGAGCAACCGCAGAGGTTGGCGCGGGTGCGGGTGCGGGCACAGGTGCAGGCGCCGTCGCATCCCCCGCATCCGCCCCCGGCGCCACGCCCCCCTTCGCTCCCCCCTCCGCCACGCCAACCGCGTCGCCCCCCACCACTGCCTCCGGCGCCACGGCCCCGCCCACCGCCGTCACCCCGGCCGGCAGCCCTGACGCTGTCCTCGGCAGCACGACGGCGCAGGCGGCCGGCATGTCCGACAGCACGCCCGCCACGAGCGCCACCGATCTGTCCGCCGCAGGCGGCGCAGGCGCGGTGGCGAGTGCGGGCGCGGCAACGGGCGCTGCCGCTGGCGCAACAGCCGCTGCGGGAGGTGGCGGTTCAGGCGCAGCGGGCTTTGGCGCGCTGGCGGCGGGTGGCGGCCTTGCCGCCGTTGCACAGCAGGCCAGCGCCGCATCCTCCGCAATGTCCGGCGCGTCCACGCTCCTGTCAGGCGGCGTCAGCGCCAACGTCGGCGCCGCCATCGTGCCGGTCATGACGCAGGCGCTGAACGCGGCTGGCGACCGCGCCGCCGCGCTGGGGTCCGCCGTCGACACGCTGTTCTCGCTGCCCGACGTCAATCAGACCAACATCCCCGCCGTGGCGGGCGCGATCCTCAGCATGCCGGGGTTGTCGTCCTCGTCGGTGCCCGGCGTGATCGGCGCGATCCTGCAGTCGCCCACGCTGGCCACCGAAACGCTGCCCAAGGTGGCCGAGGTGCTGATGAAGATTCCGGGCGTGGCGGATTCGCCGCTGCCCCAGATTGCCCGCGATGTGCTGGACACGATCGGCCTGGGCCCGGTCGCACGCACGCAAGGCACCAACCTGCCTGGCGGCATGCCCCCAACGGGCGACGCCGGCCGCGTGGTGCCCAGCGCATCCACCTACCGCGGCCGCCAGGACGGCGCGCGCCTGCAATACGTGAACCTGGAGCGCGCCGACGAACGCTGGAACGACGGCAACGCGTTGACCACCACAGAGCGGCAGACCCGTCGCCCGCGCATCCACGTGGAATTCAATCGCCCGGGCGCGCACCGCTTCACCATCACCGTCAAGCCCGATACCGGCAACATCGCGTACTCCAGCCGCGAACGCGGCCGCCGCGCCAGCTACCAGGAACCGCACACCAACCCGCGCAGCTACGTCACGGACGCCGACGGCACCCGCATCGTCGATGACATCGACCTGCCCGCCGCCGGCCGCAACGTCTATCTGTTCGAAGTGCGTGACGAACGCGGCCAGCTCATCAAGACCGAACGCGTCGAGACCGCGCGCCGCCTGTACGTCCAGGAAGTCATGTGCATGAGCGCCCGTCCCGCGAACCATCTGGCCGACGTGACGCCTGTCACCGCGGAGTTCGCGCTGCACGGCATCGACATGATCCAGCTGCCGCGCCTGCAATTCCGTGGCCGCTCGGCGGTGGATGCGGCGGACAACGTCGACGCGCAGCAGGCCATCATGGACGCCGTGCGCCGCGTGTACGTCACTTCTCCGGGCAAGCAGCGCGAGCCCTACACGCTGGTGGTCTGCCACGTGGACCGGCTGGCCGCACCCGGCACCAGCGGCGACATGCGCCTGCCCGTGCCGGCCGGCCCGGGCGGCCGCGTGATGACGGTGCCCATCGTCAACGACGACCGCACGCTGGCCAGCCTCTGGTACGAGTTCGACGACAGCGACGACTGGCTCGTCCACGCCCGCTACATCTATACGGACGCATCGGGCGCGGAACGGTCGATTCCCATCCCGCGCCACCTGATGACGCCCATGCGCGAAAGCTCCGGCGCCGTCTTCTCCGTGAAAGTCGACCTGACCCAGATTTCGTCCACGCCCCTGAACGGCGTGCTCAACATCCAGTTCAACACGGTCGCCGCCAGCTACGCGGGCCTGGCCATCACCGGCACGAACCTCTTGTTCGTGTCCACGCTGGATCCCTACGTCCCCAACTCGCAGGCGTACCTGACGGAAACGCTGGCCCACGAAATGGGCCACCTGCTCGGCATGGTGCCCAGCGGCCCCGATTGGCCCGGCCTGCGCGACGAAGACCCCTCGGCCGACGATTCCAAGCTGGATCCGCCGCAGCACTTCTACTACAACATGGGAGGACACTGCTACTTTGGCCTGCCCAACCGGAATGGCCAGTACAGCAGTGAGATCGGGCAATGCGTGATGTACGGCATCACCTGCGCCAACATCCACTTCTGCCCCAGTTGCAGCAAGGCCGTGCGCAAGGTGGACTGCTCCGAAGGCTGGACCTCATTCTGACGACGCGCCCCTGATCACCTTCGCCCTCTGACACGACATCGACATGCCCATCATG
Source organism: Achromobacter spanius (assembly GCF_002966795.1). Lineage (GTDB taxonomy): Bacteria > Pseudomonadota > Gammaproteobacteria > Burkholderiales > Burkholderiaceae_B > Achromobacter > Achromobacter spanius_D. The sequence goes on along the minus strand of NZ_CP023270.1, from coordinate 912,731 downwards.
ACAACCGACTGGATCGAGCCCGCCTCCTTTGCCTCGGTGCCCGCGCACTCGCAGCAGGAACACGCCTGCATGCCGCCGCTGCAAGGCTACGACGCGCAGATGCGCATCGCCGCGCCCTCGCGCGTGAAGATCCGCGACGGCAACACCCTGACGATTCCCATCTGCGCGCGCGGCATCCTGCCCGTCATCGACAACCCGCAACTGCCGCGCTTCGTGGCGAAGGATACGCGCACCGGCAAGGTCTACCGCGGTGTCGCGTTCAACTACGTGCGTCCCAAGTTGCCCAACGTGTCCGCCGACCCCAGGGAAGGCGGCCCTCGCCCCCCGAAGATGGCCCTGCCCCCGGGCATGACGGTGGAAACGCGCTTCACCACCGACATGGCCGGCGTGCTGCACCTGCCGCCCACACCGGCCACGTACGAGGTCTACATCGAGGCCGAGGACGTGAGATCGAACACGGTGACCATCGAGGTCGAAGACGGCCAGAAGTAAAAGCCGGCCGGATAGAAGCACCCGCCAGACAAACGAAGACGGCCCTGCTCTGCAGGGCCGTCTGTCCATCACCACCACGCCGCCGTTCAGGGCCGCGCGGGTGTCATCTGCTGGATGTTCTGCTCGTTGCGAGCGGCCATCGCCTCCACCCTTTCAGCGTTTTGCATATCCTTGGCGCGCTGATCCATCTCGGCCTTCGCATCGGTCTTGCCGAACACGTCCTTGTCGCGCACACGGAAATACATCCGGGTGCTGGCGAGCAGATGGTCCGGCCAACTGCTCAGCATCGCGTCATGCACCAGCCAGTCGAACAGGGTCATCACCTTGGACGGCAACTGCGTCTTCCCGTCGCGCGCGTCGCGCCAGGCGGTCAGCAGGCGCTGCTGCATCGCGCGATCGGCCTTCATATCGGCAAAGGGGTCCGGCAGCGACTGAACATAATCGGCGTCACCCGGCTTTCTGCCAAGCCGCATGTTTTCCATGGCGATCGCATCCTGCTCCCACCGTTCCATGGTGCGAAGCTGTTCGGGATGGTTGCGCTCCATGTCCAGGCGCCGCTGCTCCGTCGCCGCATCCTGGCGCTCGGCTTCTTCCAGGCCCTTGTACTCTGCTTCCAGACGCTCCCACAACGGCAGGAAGCGCTGCGGCGGCGCTTCGCCCCGGCTGGCATCGGCGCGCTCACGGCGCTCGTTTGCAAGCGCTTCGAGTTCGCGCGCGCGCGCCGTCGTCTCGGGCTTGGCAAGCTCCTCCCGCGAAAGCATGCTCAAACGCCTGCGCTCTTCCGCAAGCTCCTGTTCCGGGGTGAAGAAGTCCCGGTCCTGGATCCACGCCTCCGCGGGGTCCGACATCCCGGCGCGAAACACGGGGTCCTGATACCGCACGGCCAGCCAGCGCAGGAAAACTTCCATGTGCGGCGCGAAATCGCAGCCGGGTTCGTATTTGACGATCTCCCGGTAGGCGTCGACCAGTTCCTGGACGTGATAGGTCTGGCCTTCGTCTTCGATCGAGCCGGCCAGGCTCAGCATCCGGTAAAGCACCGGGTCCCGGGACGCCAGGCTTTCCATGCTGTACAACGCAGCGCCATGGGCGAGCGCCAGGTTCATCATCTCGCGCAATGGAACCCTGGATAGCGACGCACGAGTGCCCAGCGAGCCCTCCGGGGCCACGCCGGTCACATCCCCGCTCGAGCCCGGATAGAGGTACTGCAGGCCACGCGTCTTTTCCAGGGAATCCAGCCGCTGATTGCGGCGCAGTTCATGCGCCGCGGCGAAATGCACGGCTTTCTCCACGGCTGCGGGTACGGTCAGCGTGCGGTCCTTGTGCGTCTGTTTGATCAGGTCCGTGAAGGGAATGACCTCAAGGAACCAGTTTTCTTCCATGATGGAAGCGACGCTGTCGAACAGCCCCAGGAATCGGATAACGATTTTCGCGTCCGGCGCACCGTCCTTTCCCAGGATGGCCAGGTCCGTGTCGTGGCGGCGCTTGTACTTTTTGACGATATCGTTGATGAATTGCTTAGCGATCACCCCGCCGCGATCCGCGCCAAACACGCTGATCTCGATACGCACGACTTTTTCCGTGCCAGCGTTTGCCTTCTGATAGGCTTCCTCGAACTGACGCCTGGCCGCGTCCAGGCGCGTGTCAACGCCCGTTCCCATCAATTCGGCGACGGCGGCATTGTCCCGAACGACCGGCACGCCTTCCAGCAACGTGGCTTTGGCAGCGTTCTTTCCGGCAGTCCAGGCAACCTTCAATGGGTTTTTCTTGAAGTCCGACCAGAAGCCGCGAACAGTGGCCTTTGTGCGATTGCGGATTCGCTCTGGGTCCAGGGCATTCCAGATTCTTACCGTCTTCTCGGGAAGCGACTGGACGTCTTTGACGACGTCCTTGTACGCCTTCACCATGGGGTGGAAGGACCCATCCTTGATGGATTGCTTGACAGCCGACTTTGCGCGCCCTGCGGCATCCACATCTGGCACTTCATCAAGACGCGTAATGTTCTTTGCCGCGTCCTGCGCACTGGAGATCGCCTTGTCGGCCACTTTCCCGCCTGCAATCGTCAGCGCGCGAACAACGACGTCGGCCTTTGCGCTCTCGTTCAGCTCGACGCCAAGGCCGGAATAGTAGAACGGAAACCAGTGCTGCTTGTTTGGCCTGTTTTCGTCGTCTTCGCTGAAGTGGGCCATCCACAGCCTGCTCACATTCGACAGGAACGTCGGATTCGCCTCATCGAGATCCTTGTTCCGCCCGAAGCCATCGAAGAAGAATCCCATACGCAACGTGATACCGCACTCGGTGCAGGAATCCTTGGGATAGGCAGCCTCATTGGCCGCCATGGCCTTCAGGACTGAAGCGGGCGTTCTGTCGACGTCAGGAATCTGATCACTGGACATTCTTCTCTCCAGGAGGCGTACCGGACGCCTTGATCTGTGCAATCTTTTCGCCCGGCAGGGAAAACACGGCACGGCCGAAGTCACCCGGCTTGCGATTTGAATCTTTCAAGAGTTTGGCGATCTCGGCATGCTTGTCGAAATCCGAGGCCACGACGAAGTAGAGATACATGTAGCCGCGCATGTCCTCGGGGTCTTCGATGCGATACCGCATCCAGGCCTGCCTGGTGACCTTTGCAAGAACATGCTTCAACTGGGTCGCGTTTTCGTATCCGGCCAACTCGGCGCCGTACTTCCCGTACAGCCATCGCGTGGTTTCCACGATTGGAATTCTGACTTGTCCTGTCAGATTGCGACTCAGCGCGAGCTCCATATGCTCGTCAGGATAAATATGCAATTCCAGATAAAGCGTGCCATCGCCGTCGGGCGCCTTGGTGGCGGGAAAATGCACCTGTGTTTCCTTCTTGAACATCAATTCGTCGAACTTGTCGTCCAACAGATGTTTGCGAAGCAACTCAGGGTCTCCTCCGCTCCACTTCACCGTAAAGTCGGTCCCTTTGAATGTGTAGCAGCAGGAAACCCGTCCCTCGCCGCCACCCGGCACCAACGTACTTGAACTGACCACGTTGCCCGACTTGTCACTGAGCCGAACCGGCTCCAGATTCCAGGGCGTGTAGTTGTACGCGATGAAGCTCACGCCCTGGTACGTGGGTTCGCCATTGCACCCCGCCAACAGGCCCAGCCACAGCAGTACCCCAATCAGACCCTTACGCATTCATTGCTCCCGAGTTGTCCCGCCATACCCACTTTTGACACGCTTATCTCCACGTGGTGCACCCGCCGCCTTCAACTGCGCAATCCTCTCTGCCGGCAACGACATCACCGCGTCGCCAAATGCGCCAGGCGTTCGGGCCGCGTCCTTCAAGAGGGCCGCTATTTGCGCGTCCTGGTCGAAGTTCGAGGCCACGATGAAATGGAGATACATGTACGCGCGCAAGTCCTGCCCGTCTTCAAGCCGATAAGACATCCACGCCTGTTTTGTGACCCTGGCAACTTCGTTGGCCAGATAACCTGCGCTCTCGTACCCCACAAGCTCGTCACGGTATTTCCCATACAACCAGCGAGCGGTATCGACGATTGGAATTCTGACTTGCCCGCGCAACTTTCGGCTCAAGGCAAGTTCCATGTGCTCATCCGGATAGATGTGCAACTCCAGAATCAGCGTTCCATCCCCCTCGGGCACTTTCGTCGCGGGGAAGTGCACCGTCGTTTCCTTCTTGAAGAGCACATCGTCGAACTTGTCATCAAACAAGTGCTTGCGGAGCAGGTCGGGATCGCCTCCGCGCCATTTCACGTTGAATTCCGTACCGGAAAACGTATAGCAGCAAGACACGCTTCCCTCGCCGCCGCCCGATGGAAGCGTGCTGGAACTTGCCACGCGACCCGATGCATCGCTGATGCGAACGGGCTCCAGGTTCCATGGTGTGTAGTTATACGTAATGAAGCTCACCCCTTGATAGGTGGGCTCGGCGTTGCTGCCGGTCAACAGGCCAAGCCACAGCAGCACGCCGACCAGTGCTTTACGCATTGCCGCCATCCCGGCCCGCCCGGTGCTGCGCCTGCACCGCATCCCACACCGCATCCGGCACGCCTTCCAGCGCTTTCGCCAGCCCGCCCTCGGCGCCCGCCCGATACGCACGCAACCCGTCGGCGATCGCCGGATGCTCATCGAAGCGCGGCGAGATCGCAACGCCCCAGGCAACGTAGTCGAACATGTCCTTATCCCCCGCAACGCCGTGCGCGCGGGCACGTTCCAATTGCGCCTGCACCCGTGGCACCAGCGCGTCCTGATCGGGGTTGCCGGGCAGCATGTCTGAATACAGCCGGCGCAACTGCACCGCCAGCTTGTCGGGGTAGTCCAGGTCGAACAGCATCTGGTGCTGTTCGGGCGTGAATGGTTCGATACCTTCCGGCCGCGCGGCGGGCAGCCTGCCCGCGCCCGGCAATTCAGCCAGCGTGCCGTCGCGCAGCGCATAGCGCAGCGTGACGAACGGCCCGGCGAAGCGCGCCCGCTGCTCGGGCGTCCAGACCTGCAACACGCGCGCCAGGATGCGGCTGTCATACCAATGCAGGAAGAACTCGCTGGCGTCCGGCAAGGCGTAGTCGCAGAACGGGCCGAAGTGTGCGATCAGCTTCTCCAGCGGCACGGCCGACGCGAAGCTCATCATCGCGTAGCGGCCGCCTGAACGCTCATGCAGCGCTTCCAGCACGCGCACCAGCACGGTGCTGAAATCCCCATGGCGCGGCCCGCGCAGCACGCCTTGCGAGGCGCCGTCCACTTCGATCAATAGCGGCGCCACGTCGCCGTAGATGTCCAATCCGGTCTGCGCCCACACCGACCCGAAGCTCAGGTCTTCGGTGGCCGTCAACCGCGCCAGCAGGTCCGGATGGCCGCGGAAGTCGACGATTACGTAAGCGCGCGCGGCCTCGCCATACGGACCGCGGTGATGGGGCAATTCGGCGAACGTGGACAGCAGCGCGTCCTGCCAGGAATATTGCATCGCCGTCATGCCTTGTCGGTGATGGACTGCACGCTTTCCTGAGCGTCAAGAATGCAGGTCTTGCAGACGGTGAACTGCGGGAACGGATACGGCATCTGCGTCGGCCCGGCGAACTGCTTGTTGCCGGTCTTGACGTCGATGCGCCCCGGCGCCGTCACGGTGATGTTGCCGCCTTCGATCACGATGCTCGCGCCCGCCGCGTTGGCGATGCGGATGCGCTGCGGCGACGCGTACTCGATGCCCGCGTTGGCGCTGACCATGCGCAGGTCCTGTTGCGCCTGCACGGTCAGCGTGTCGTGCTGCGAAATGACATCGACCTCGCCGGTGCCGGCGATGAGATCCAGGCCAGACTCCGCGCCGCCCGTCTGCACGCCGGCCACGATGCCCAGCGCCTGGCCGGTGTGCACGCGCAGCGAGCCGATGACGGCGAGGTTGTGGTCCTGTCCCGACGACCAATGCACGAGTTCGCCGGCCGCCACCTGAACATTGCGCCCCGCCGCCTGCGTCAACCCCGCGCGTCCCGCCATCAACACCAGCGGATCGGTCAGGTGCGGCACCTTGCCGTCGACGACTTCGGTGTGCTTGGCCGACGCGTCGCCGGCGGCCCCGCCCACCGCCTCGCCCGCCACGGTGCCCGACACCGCGTGCGTCATGGCGGCCAGCGGCGCGCGCTCGCCATCCAACCGGCTCGTGCCCGCCGAGGCCGTACCGCGCGCCGAGGCCAGCCGAACGCCCTGATGGGCGCCGATCACGCCGTCGAACGACTGCGCCATGATGTCGGCCTGCCCGGCCAGCGCCAACGGTCCCGCCGAATCGCCCGCGGGCTCGCTGCCCGCGGCGGTATAGGTGGTCAGCAGCACGCCGCTCCCGCCCCGCACGGCGCCATACGCATCGGTGCGCAGTTCCGCGCCCACGCCGCGCACGTTGCCGCGATAGTTGCCGCTCTGGTGGATCAGATGACCAAGGTTCAATTCGCTGGCCGCTTGCGAAGACTTGATCTGCATGCGCAACTGGCCATCGCTGTCATCGAACACGATCTGGTTGTACCCGTCGCCGCCGAATTCCTTGCTCTTGAGGCCGCTCAACGCGGCCGCGTTGCGGTGCTGGTCGTCGCCGCCTGCCGCGCCATGCCAGGCCGGCGCGTTGCCGCTGGCCAGGTTTGCCTGCGCGCTGGGCTTGCCATCGATGGCCGCCGCGTACACCTCGGTGTTGATCGGCTCGCCCGCCTTGCCGCCGGGCGTGGACGGAATCCCGCCCTCGCCGCGACCGTTGTAAAGCGCGCCCACGACGAGAGGCTGATCGATGTCTTCGTCCAGGAATCTAACCAGCACTTCCTGCCCGATGCGCGGCACGAAGCTCATGCCCATGCCCGCGCCGGCCTGGCGCTGCGCCACGCGCGCCCATCGGCTTTTCGCCAGGCCCTCGCCGTCGGATTGCCAGTGGAAGCGCACACGCACGTCGCCACGTGCGTTGCGGTGAATCTCGTCTTCACCGCTGGCCTCGGTCGCGCCTTCGGCATTGGTGACGATGGCGGTGTGGACGCCAACGGCGGACGGTGCGCCCGCCAACCTGGCGCCGCGTGCCGCAGCGGGCAAGGCGCGCCACGGGCGGTCGCAGCGCACGGCGCAGAACCGGTTGGCGTAGCCGACCTCGTGTGCGCGCGCCATCACGGCCGCCTCGGGGCGTCCTTCACCGATATCGGCATCGCCCTGCGATGCGTGGCCGTCGTCCTCGGCCTCGTCTTCAAAGCACAGAAAGTCGTCCAGGGCGCCCAGCCGATCGGCCAGGCTGGCGTCGTTCTGTCCGGGCAGGTTGTTCACGCCCGCGTGCTCCACGCGATCCAGCGCGAAGTTCGGCTCAAACCCGGCCTCGCCAGAAGGCCCCAGCGGCGACATCTCCTGCAGCGTGAAGCGCGTGCCCGAGCGGAAGGTGCGCACCGTGCCGCGGCCGACAAAGGTCTCGGCGCTGGCCTGCGCGGCCTGCATCAGCAGATTCGCCTGAAACTGCGCATGCGCCTGATTCAGAAGCCCGCCGTGTCCCAGCGGCTCAAACCATTCCAGCCCCGCGCTCTCGTCCGCGGAACCGCCAGCGGGGCCGGCCAAGGCCTGCCCGGTGATGGCGTGCTTGCCGCTTTCATGCCATGCCAGCACCGTCACTTTCTCCACGGTCCGGCGCATGCGGCGCGCAATGGCCTGCACACCGTCGCGCGATTCGCTTGCATGCGCGCGCTGGAAACGTACGCCCGCGCCGGCGGATTCCGTGTCTTCGGCCAGGCTGCGGCTGTCGGCGAAGATCAGCACGGCGTGGCGCGACGGCGCGCTGTCGTCTTCGACCGTGGTCCACCCCAGCCCGGCTTCCGCGAGCAGGCGCGACAGAAAGGCGTAATCGGTTTCGCGGTACTGCGTGGTGTAGGTCCGCGCCGGCAGGCCGGCCAGTTGGTCCTCCACATCCGAGGCCACCTTGTAGGTATAGCCTTCATAGCTGTCCAGCACATGGCGCACGATGTCCAGCACCGGCTGGTTCTCATAGATGCGGCTGTCGCGGCGCTGCGTGGCGAGCCACAGCCAGGGCGCGAGCGTCAGGCGGTAGCGCGCCATGCCCGCATTGCCGCCCAGCATCTCAGCCGCACGCACCACGCCGCTGCGGCCGGCCTCGGTGCCATCGGCGCGCGTGCTCCACAGCGTGGCGGGCCGCGACACCATGTCGTTCAGATCCAGCGAGGCATCTTCGGCCAGCGCCACCACGCGCATTTCGCTCAGCGAGGACAGGCCTTCGCGCGCGACCCAGCCTTCGACCTGCAGGGACGACATCGCGCCCTCGCCATCAAGCCGGAAAAGACGGGACTCGGCGCTGAAACTGCCGTTGCTAGCGTTGACAGCCATGGAAGAAAAACCTCATGGGAACGTGGGCGACACCGGCATCGTCGAGCCGGGAAGAATTCAAGGTTCGATATTGGCCTGCGGGGTCGGGCATTCCGGTGCGGTGCCCCATTGGCCCGCGCACACGCGCAGGCGGCATTGCTCGCCCGCGATGAAGCTCAAGCGGCGGCATTCCTTCAGCCGCTCCGACAACGGCGAACCCGGCATCTCGCGGATGAACACACCATCCGATTTGTAGACCCGCGTGCCGGGCGGCGATGCTGGCGGCAATCCGTAGTCCATCAGCGCCGACAACAGCGCGGCATCCTTATCGCCGGTCTTGGCGCTTTTGCGCGGCGCAGCGGGCGCGGACTTCACGGTGCGCGGCGCGGCGGCGCCCGACGCACCGGCGCCCGACGCAGCGGCGCCCGACGCATCGGCGCCCGACGCATCGTCCCGTTGCGCGAGCCGCTCCGCGGCCTGTCGCGTAGGGCCCGGCGCCGGTGCGGCTGCGAGCGAAGATGTAGTTGCGGGACTCGATGACGGCGTCATCGCCAGCACGGACAAGGGATTGGCCGGCTCGCCTAGTGGTTCGGGCTCGCCGCGGCCCACGTCCGCGTCGCGCGCAGGCGGCGCTTCGTCAATGATCGTGGCGACATCAGGTGTTTTTTCTAATGCGCCGAGCGGGTTGCCGCCCGAGGCGGGCGTCGGCGACGCAGCGGCTTGCTGCAGCGGGGTCGCAGGCGCGGGCACCGGCGCGGACACCGGCGCGGGCGCCTGCGCCATCATCGACGCAGCGTCGTCTTCATGTATTACCCAGACGATGCCGCCCGCCAATAACAACAGCACCAGGGCCAGCGCAGTCCAGCGCCGCGCGCGCGAGCTGCGCGGCGTTGCCATGTGTTTGACCTCGGCTTCCGGCGCGCGTCCTTCCAATGCGGCCAGGATTCGCGGCGAGTCGGCCTCGCCACGCGCAGCAGTCGAGGCCATCAGCAGACTCGGCGCGGTCGTCGTAGGGCGAGCTTGTTCTTTCTCTTCTGCCATGCGGGTTCCCGTGTCAGCAGGAGGCGTGTGCAGCCCCCCTGTAACCAAGCCCGCCGAGAATACCTGATCGACCCCTTTCAGACACCGTTTCTTGTTACGATTTCTAAGCCTCAGACGCGGTTTGCAACGCCGGATCACTTGCCTCATGCGCGGATAAAACAAAAGATTACGCCTTCACATGAGGGACCTGCCTTGTTGTTGCTTCTGCCCCTGTATTTCTTACTGGCGGTGGGCGTCTCCGCTCTCCTGTTTTTTCCTGCACTGCGCCAAGGCGCGGTGCGGGGGATGCGCGCCTGCGTAGCGGGCGTGGCACGGGGCGCGACGCGTGGCGCGAACCAGGCCGGCGGCGCCGTGGGCGGCACGGCCGGCGCGATCCGAAAGGGGTTCGGCGCCTCGTTCGAGTGGGTCGGAAGGTATCGGTGGCAGGTCGCAATCGGGCTGACAGTTGTATTGCTTCCGTCACTGTTTGCTTTCTTGATGCGACACAATCACACATTCGTTTACAGCGCCTCAACCAGCGGTCCGGACCGCCGAATCCAGGCATTGCTGGAGGGCGAAAGACTGGTTCCGCCCGCCGCCCTGCCCCCCGAAGCGTTCACCACGCGCGAGGTCGAACAGGTGCGTCCGAAACTGGGCGGCGCAAGCCGGAACTGGGATCTGCTGGATGCCGACTTCCGCCAGCGGCTGTTGCTGGCCTATCGCATCATGCGCGAACAGCACGGCTATGAAATGACGCTGATCGAGGGCTACCGCAGCCCCGAGCGGCAGGACGAACTGGCAGGCATGGGGTCGCACGTGACGAACGCCGGCGCCTTCCAGAGCTATCACCAGTTTGGTCTGGCCGCGGACAGCGCGTTCTATCGCGACGGCAAGATCGTGATCTCCGAAAAGGACCCCTGGGCCATGCGCGGCTATGAGCTGTTCGGCGAGACGGCCGAGCTCGTCGGCCTGACCTGGGGCGGACGCTGGAAGATGATGGACTTCGGCCACGTGGAGCTGCGCCGCCCAGGCGTCATGCAACGCGCTCGGGAGGCCGCGAAACAATGATTCGCGTGCTGAAGAAAGGCGGGCTTGTTCTGGCCCTGTTCGCCGTGGTGTGGCTGGCCGTCATCATCTGGTGGCAGGAGTCGCGCACGCTGCCCACCGGCGTGGACATCGGCTTGTACCTGTTCGCGTTGCCGCTGGCCATCCTGGCCGCGATCTGGATCGGCGCGCGCATGGTGCGGGCCGCCCGTGCGCCCAAAGCGGCGCCCGCCCAGGCGCAGACGGAAACGCAATCTGACGCGCCGGCCCGGCCCGCCGCGCTGCGGCTGATCGCGGTTGCCGCGCGCGCCGCGCCGGGCGAGGGTGTCGCGGCGATCGCCGAAGCGCTGGCCGAGCAGAAGCGGCCCGAGCTGGATGCGGAACTGAAGTCACCCCAGGGCTTTCCGATTTTCGCCGCACGTGTCGCCGGCATGGACGACATGGCGCTGTATGCCGCCGCGCGGGACCGGGGCGCGCCCGCTGACGCCTTGGCCATCGCCACGCTGCGGGTGACGGCCATGCTGGCCGATGTCGCACAGGCGCTGACCCATGAAGCGCACGCGCGCGCCACCGAGCTGGACGTGCCTGCACGCGAAGCGGACTGGCCCCGCCTGCATGTCGACGTGGTAATGCCCGCGGCATGGTCCGAAGCGGCGCGCCACCGCGCGCTCGCGGCAGTGCGGTCGGCTGCGGCAGCTTGGCCCGATGCCCGCATCCACGCCACCGAACATCCCGCGCGCGACGGCATGGCCGCCGACCACCTGCTGCGCCAGATCGCCGCCGAGCCCGTTGACACCAACGCCGAACCGCAATGGCGCATCGTGCTGGCCGGAGATGGTTATATCGACGCCGAGCAGGTCGCCCATTGGGACGGCCTGGCCACGCTGCTGACGCACGCCAATCCGCAGGGCCGTGTCCCGGGCGAAGCCGCCGCCGGCCTGCTGCTGGCGCCGCGCGATGCGCAGGCCGAATTTCACGTCACGCTGTCGCCGATGCTGCAACGGCAGAAATCAGCCGACGCGCGCGGCGCCCAGGCCGAAGCGCCGCTGGTGGACCTGGCGCGCGACCTGCTGCAAGCCGCCGCCGTGGAGCCCGGCGCCGTCAGCCACATCGTCAGCGATGGCGATCACCGCGGCGCCCGCCCGCTTGAGCCGCTGAACGTGGCATCGCAGGTGTTTGCCCACCTGGATGCCGGCAAGGACTGCCAGGCCGTCGGCATGGCCTGCGGCCACACGGGCGCGGCGGCCTCGCTGCTGACGCTGGCCGTTGCCTGTGAAACCTGCCTGCAGTTCGACCAGCCCGTGCTGACCCTTACCCTGCAAGACCCCGCATTGCGCGCCGCCGCGCTGGTGGCCCGACCGGCCGCCGGCGCCACCGCCTGACCCAAAACAACAAGCGAAAACCATGCGTAGCCCATCAGGATTGCTTTCTCGATTTTCCAGCGCCATGAGCGACTTCCGCTATTGGAGCGGACGCGTATTCGCCAATCCGCGCACGTTCATGGTCATCGGCCTGATCGCGCTGATTGTGTTCCTGTTCCTGTTCGCCGATACGATGCAGATCGCCATGACCTGGGCCGGCGCGGCGCTGGGCGTACTGCTGCTTCTGTGGCTGTGCGTCTATCTCTGGCGCCGTCGCCGCACGCGGCGGGCCAACCAGCAGTTGGGCGACATGCTGGAACAGCAGGTGCAGACGGGCGCGGCGGCCAGCCCCGCCGCCAACCGCAGCGAAATCGAGGCGCTGCGAACCCGCCTGACGCAGGCAGTCCGCACCATCAAGACCTCCAAGATCGGCCAGACCTCCGGCAACGAGGCGCTGTACGAGTTGCCCTGGTACATCGTCATCGGCAACCCCGCGGCGGGCAAGAGCAGCGCCGTCATCAATTCGGGTCTGCAGTTCCCGTTTGCCGACAAGAACGGCGCCGCCGTGCGCGGCGTGGGTGGCACCCGCAATTGCGACTGGTTCTTCACCACTGAAGGCATCCTGCTGGACACCGCCGGCCGCTACTCGGTGCACGAAGAAGACCGCAACGAGTGGATGAGCTTTCTGGACCTGCTCAAGCGGCATCGCCCCAAGGCGCCGATCAACGGCATCATCGTGGCGGCCAGCATCAGCGAGCTGACGGACTCGGGCCCGGAATTCGCCATCAACCTGGCCAAGAATCTGCGCCAGCGCGTGCAGGAACTGACGGACCGGCTGGAAGTGTTTGCGCCGGTCTACGTGATCTTCACGAAGGCCGACCTGATCGCGGGCTTTTCCGAATTCTTCGCCGATGCCGATGCGCGCGAGCGCGACCGCGTCTGGGGCGCAACGCTGCCGTACGGCGCCGACGAAAGCCGCGATGTGCTGACCCAGTTCGATGAGCGCTTCGACGAGCTGTACGAAGGCCTGAAGGAAATGGGCACCGCCCAGATCTCGCTGCGGCGCAGCGGCGACCTGCCCCCGGGGCTGTTGACCTTCCCGCTGGAATTCGCAGGCATCAAGCCGGCGCTGCGCACCTTCCTGTCCACGCTGTTCGAGACGAACCCGTTCCAGTACAAGCCGGTATTCCGCGGCTTCTACTTCACCAGCGCCTTGCAGGAAGGCGCCTCGCGCAGCACGTCCACCGACAAGCTCGCGGCGCGCTTCGGCCTGCGGCCGGCCTCGCGCGAAGCGGCGCGCAGCGTGACGTCGCACAACGGATTCTTCCTGCGCGACCTGTTCTCCAACGTCATCTTTGCCGACAAGAAACTGGTCCGCCAGCACGCAAGCCCCAACAAGGTGCGCATGCGCTACCTGACCTTCTTCGGTCTGGTGCTGGCGCTGGGATTGGTGCTGGGCGGCTGGAGCTGGTCGTATCTGGGCAACCGGCAACTGGCCAGCAACGTGCAGGCGGATCTGGACAAGGTGGTGCGCCTGCAAAGCGAGCGCACCGATCTGCAAAGCCGCCTGGAAGCGATGGAGATCCTGCAGGATCGCATCGAGCAGCTGGACCGCTACGCAACGAGCCGACCGCTGTCGCTGGGGCTGGGTCTGTACCAGGGCGACGTGCTCAAGCAGCGCCTGCTGGCCGAGTACTACAACGGCCTGCGCCAGTTCATGCTGGTGCCGGTGAAGGCCAGCCTGGAAGAGTATCTGGGCCGCGTGGACGTGTCGCAGGCGGCCGCGGATGGCGCGGCGCGTACGGCGCCGCCGCCCCAGGCTCAGCCGGTGGGCGCCAATGCCGGCAACACGCTGTTCCAGGACGCCTCGCCCACCAACGTCGACGACGCTTACAACGCGCTCAAGACGTACCTGATGATGGCGAACCGCGAACACGTGGATCCCACGCATCTGTCCGATCAGATCACCCGGTTCTGGCGCGGTTGGCTGGAGACCAACCGGGGCGCCATGCCGCGCGACCAGTTGATCCGCAGCGCCGAGCGCCTGATCTCGTTCTATGTGGCGCGCGCCGCCGATGCGGACTGGCCGCAGATCGAAACCAATCTGGCCATGGTGGAACGCACGCGCGGCAACCTGCGCAGCGTGATGCAGGGAATGCCGGCGCGCGAACGGGCCTACGCCACGCTGAAGGCGCGCGCCGCCACGCGCTTCCCCGCGATGACCGTCGCCCGCATCATGGGCGAGGCAGATGCCGCGGTCGTGGCCGGCAGCTATGCCGTGCCCGGCACGTTCACGCGCGAGGCCTGGGAGCAATACATCGAGCCGGCCATCGGCGAAGCCGCGCGCCGCGAGGTGCAGACCAGCGACTGGGTGCTGGGCGTGAACGCGCGCGACGATCTCACGCTGGAAGGCAGCCCCGAGCAGATCCAGAAGAGCCTGGCCACGATGTACAAGACCGAGTACGCCCAGGAATGGCAGAAGATGCTGCGCGGGGTCACCATCAAGCCCTTCACCAGTTTCGATCAGGCGGTGCAAGGCATGAACCGCCTGGGCGATCCGCAGAACTCGCCGCTGGTCAAGCTCATCAACACCACGTATGAACAGACCTCGTGGGACAACCCGTCGCTGATCAACACCGGCATCACGCAGGCGCAGACGGGCGTGGTCGCCTGGTTCAAGCGCGTGATCCTGCGCCAGGGCCAGCCCAAGCCGACCGAGGCGGCGCCCGGCGGCGAACAGATCCCGATGGGTCCGGTGGGCCGCGAGTTCTCCGACGTGGCGCGCCTGGTGGTCCAACGCGACAACCAGTCGCTGCTGGGCAATTACATGAACGCCCTGTCCAAGATCCGGACGCGGTTCAACCTGATCAACAACCAGGGCGATCCCGGCCCGGGCGCCCTGCTGCTGATGCGCCAGACGCTGGAAGGCAAGGACTCCGAACTGGCGGACGCGCTCAAGCTGGTGGACGAGCAGATGCTCGCCGGCCTGACGCCGGCACAGCGCGAGACGCTGCGCCCGCTGCTGGTGCGCCCGCTGATCCAGGGCTACGCCGTCGCCATGCAACCCGCGCAGACCGAGCTGAACAAGGTCTGGAACGCGCAGGTCTATCAGGGCTTCTCGCAGAACCTGGCCGAGAAGTATCCGTTCTCGACCAAGGCCGGCATCGAGGCCAGCAGCGAAGAGATCGCGCAGGTCTTCGGCCCGCAGGGCAGCATCGCCAAGTACGTCAACGAAACGCTGGGACCGCTCACGGTGCGGCGCGGCGACATCCTCACGGCCCGCACGTGGGGCGACATGGGCATCGACCTGCAGCCGTCGTTCACCGCGAACTTCGCGCAATGGGTGGCGCCGCTGTCGGGCGGCGCGGCCGGATCGGGCGCGGCCAGCCAGCCGCAGACGCTGTTCCAGATCCAGCCCAAGCCCGCAGGTGGGGTCACCGAGTACACGATCGAGATCGACGGCCAGCAACTGCGCTACCGCAACACGCCGCCGCAATGGGTCAACTTCGTGTGGCCCAATGCCCAGGGCGCGCCCGGCGCGCGCATCACGGCCACCGCCTTCGACGGCACCGTGGTCGAGATCGTGAACGAGCCCGGCCGCTTCGGCCTGGAACGCCTGATCTCGGGCGCCCAGCGTAAGCCCAATCAGGACGGCAGCTTCGAGATGAGCTGGTCCAAGTCCAACATCACCGTGCCGGTCCGGCTGCGCATCATCAGCAATACCCAGGCGGCCAGCGCTGGCGGCGCCGAGCCCGGCAGCCAGGGCCTGCGCAACCTGCGCCTGCCCGCCACGGTCGCGGGCGCTTCCCCTCAACCTTCCGTCGCCTCGACGGCTGCCGGAGTGCAGCAATGAGCAATCCGCAGTCCCCCATTTTCCGCACGGCCTACTTCGGCAAGATTCCCTCGCGTGGCGACTTCGTCAAGAACACCTCGCACCCGCAGCTGATGGCGACGCTGGACGCCTGGGTCGCCAACACCATGGAGATCCTGGCGCAGGATCCGCATTGGAAGACGCTGTACGACGAGGCGCAGCCGGTGCCCTTCGCGGTGCTGGGTTCGCGTGGCAAGCTGGCTATCGCGGGTCATCTGCAGCCCAGCCGCGATCAGTCAGGGCGGCGCTTCCCGTTCATCAGCGCAACCTCTGTGGAAGTGTCGCGCCCGCTGGACTTCATTGCGCGCAGCCCGCTGGCGTTCAGCCGGATGTGGAACCGCATGGGGGCTGCCGCCTCGCAGCTCATGCAGGAAGGCGACCCCGCCGCCGCGCTGCAGACACTGAACGGCCTGGAAGGCGAGATTCGCACTGCGGCCGACGACGGCTTCGACGCCTTCATCGACCTGCAGACGCTCGAGCGCGTCGAGGCGATGCTGCGCAGCAACGGCCACGCCGCCAGCATGCACGACATCGTGCTGGCGCTGGGCATCCTGCTGACGCCGGTCATGTCCAGCGGCTCGTCGCAGCTGGACACCGGTCTGGCGCTGCCGCTGCCCGACGACCCGCTCTACATCAACCTGGTGGCGACGTACTGGATGACGCTGATCGCGCCCTTCCTGAACCGCGCCGACTTCGAGATCGCCATGTTCATCGGCCATATCGCGGGCAAGCATCGGCTGGTGGTGGGCTTTCGCGGCGCGTCGCCGCAGACGCTGGCGACCCTGCTGTCGACGCCGCAGACGCTGTCGCAGCACTACATCATGCTGGACGCCGCCCCCTGGGTGCGCGACCACGTCAGCGCCAGCCACGGTCTGGCCAAGCTGTCGAGCTATCTGGATCAACAGCGGCTGTCCCTGCGCCAGGCGCTGGAGACCTACCGCGAAGTCTTCATCGGAGCCTAGGACATGCGCACACTCACTCTGGTCCTGGCCGCGGCCTGCTCCTGGGCGGCGCATGCCCAGGACGCGGCGACGGTCGTTCCCGCCAATGTCATTCCCCAACCCGGTCAGGTGGTCGCCAGCGGCGCGGTGCCCGACGAGGCCACCAAGGCCGACGTGCTGCAGCGGCTGCAAAAGGTATATGGCGTGGGCAACGTGATCGATCGCATCGACGTGGGCGGCGTGGTCGCCCCGCCGAACTGGTCGCAACACGTCGGCAAGCTGCTGGACAGTCCGCTCAAGCAGATCAACCGTGGACAGCTGGAGATCGACGGCACGCAGATCCGGCTGCGCGGCGAGGTGGACAATGAAGCCTCGCGCCAGCAGATCGCCAGCACCTTCGCGACCTCGCTCAATCCCACCTACAAGATCGTCAACGGCCTGCGCGTGTCGGCCGACAAGGACGAGCAGGACGTGCTGGACAACCTGCTGAGCAATCGCGTGGTGGAGTTCGAAACGGGAAGCACGCGCCTGACCGCACGTGGCCGCGAATTGCTGGACCGGGTAGCAGATGCGGTGCCGAAACTGCGCGCCGACAAGATCCAGATCATCGGCCACACCGACAGTTCAGGCAGCCGCAGCACCAACCTGGCGCTCAGCCAGGCGCGCGCGGACGCGGTGCGGGACTATCTGGTCGATAAGGGATTGCCGACCTCGCGCTTTGAGGCCATGGGCGCCGGCCCCGACCAGCCGGTGGCCACCAACGCCACGCCGGAAGGCCGCGCCAAGAACCGGCGTATCGAATTCCGCGCGGCGCGCTAGGGCGGCGCTGAGGCCGCGCATGGGGCCGCGCTAAGGCGGCGCGCCGCGGGCGGCCTCAGTTGCCCTCGCCGGCCTTCTTGATGCCAAGCAGTTCTTCCAGGCCCGACAGGGCCTCGTCGTTCTTGACCACCGTGCGCAGCCACAGGTGCAACGACATCTCGCCCCAGCTTGCGGCCTTGTCGGCCAGGTAGGCGACCGGGCTGTGCGGCTCGGTGCGGCGGAAGAAATCGGCCACCTCGCGCAATTGCGCCAGCGCCTGTTCGCGGGTCTGGATGGGTCCGCGCACGGCGGCAGGCGCGGTTCCATGCGCGGGCGTATCGACGGCGGGAAAGTGATCGGCGGGGGGCAAGGTGGGCTCCACTCGAACAGGAACGGCGGGCGCGGGCGCCGCGGGCGGCGGCGCGGCTGCCAGATCGGCACGAACCAGCAGGCCCGCATCGCGCGCAAAGCGGTGCACCAGTTCCGTGACATTGCGCAGCGACTCGCGCACACGGGAAAACGCCGGGCTCTCATCGCCCAAGCGCTCGTCCAGCGTGCGCTCCAGCTGGGCCAGCGCCTGCGAACAACCTTCGAGCTGCGTGTCCAGCTCGGAATAGAACGACGGCGGCGTATCGCGCCGTGCGGCATCGAAGCGGTCCAGCGTCAGCTTGCCGCGCGTGAGTTCGTTGGCATTGTCCGGCGTCCGCTTGACGGCATTGGCCAGCTGGCTTGCCGCCTCCCACAGCACCGCGCCGTAGCGCGCGCCATCGGCCTGGGTCAGCGGAATCTCGCCGATGAGCTGCTGCGATCGCGACAGCAGCCAGGCCAGATTGCCCACGCGCTGCTGCACGTCGCCGTCTTCCGGCACGGGATGCAGGCCGTCCCAGTAGTCGCGGCACAGCCCATCGATGAGCAGATAGCCGTCACGCAGCCCCGCGAACCCGCGCGTCTTGGCCCAGGCTTCCGCCAGCCACGACGCGATGCGGATGTCCTTGCTGCGCTCGCGCAGCACCGTGGTGCAGATGCGCGCCACCTCGGGCCAATCGGCCTCTTTCAGGTCGATGACCCAATCGCCCTGGTCGAGCTGGGGATCGTCATGCCGGCGCGCCTCGCGGATCGCGTCGAACTCGGGCGAAAACACCAGGTCGACGCCGCAAGGCGCGTCGCCGGGGATCGGAAACAACAGGGCGTTGATGTCGGTCATGGGCGCGGAGCATATGTAAGTAGGCGCAAATCATCCCACAACTGTTTACGCATGACGTTCAAAGATGACACGTCCTATTACAAAGCGCGTCACGATGCTTCGTTATGATCTGCGCTCCGACCAAGGAGCACTCATGACGACGAAATCGATCCGCATGTTGCCCAACGGGCACTTCATCGCCGGCACCCCGCGCCGCGCGCCCGACGGCACCATCGTCGGTGGAGAAGGCCCCATCACCCGAGCCCCGGACGGCACCTACGTGGCCGGCACGCCGCAACGCGCTCCCGACGGCAGCTACAAAGGCGGCGGCGGTCCCGTGCGCATGGCGCCAGACGGCACCTTCGTCGTCGGCCCCGCCCGGCTGGCGCCGGACGGCACGTATCTGTAAACCCATACTTGGCGCGCAACATGTCCCAACGCTCCGTCATCCGCAAGGGCGATAAAACGTCGCACGGCGGCGTCGTCGTGACCGGCGACGAAACCGTCGTCATCTTCGGGCAGCCGATGGCCCGCGTCGGCGACCGCGTCACCTGCCCCAAATGCGGCGACACCCACACCATCGTCGAAGGCGTGCAGAACGTCGGCTCGGACCGACTCACCGCTCTGGAAGGCATGCGCACCTCCTGCGGCGCCACGCTGATCGCCAGCCAGCATTTCTATCAGTTGGAATATGGTTGAGCGATGAGTGGCATTCCTTGCACCGGTGCGCCCGCCTCGCGCCACGGCCTTTCCTGTAGCCGCTTCTGGCTTTCACAGGAAATTGCCGATGACTCAAACCTCCCTTCCCGCGCTGTCCGCCGTTCCTTCCACCCTGCGTATCCCGCTCGCTGCCCGCGCCCTGGGCGGCACGCTGTTTCCACAGCTGGCGGCTGAAGACCGCTACGCCGCCGACGCCTTGCGGCTGATGGGCGACAACGGGCAGACCTGGCTGCGTGACCGGCAAAGCGTGTACGGCGTGCTGGCCCGCACAAGGCGCTTTTGCGAACAGGCGCAGGCCTTCGTCGCCCGCACGCCCGCGGCCCACGTGGTCAACCTGGGCTGCGGTTTGAGCCAGTATCTGCAGTGGATCGACAATGGCGAGCTTCGCATGACCGATGCAGACCTTGCCGAGGTCGTCGCCTTGCGCCGGCGCATTCTGCCTCCGCCGCAAGCGCGGCAGCAGCTCGTCGAGCTGGATCTGAACGATGCGGACTGGTGGGATGCGCTGGGGCTGCCCGCCACGCGCGACGCCGAGCCCGTCTTCCTGATGAGCGAAGGCGTCTTCATGTATCTGGATCCCGCCACCGTCGCGCAGGTGCTTGCGACCTTCGGCGAACGCGCGCCTGCCGGCTCGATACTGACGTTCGACGTGATGTGCTGGCTTGCAGTTGGCCGCGCGGACCGCCATCCCTCGGTCGGCAAGACCGATGCGCAGTTCCGCTGGGGACCGCGCAAGCTCGCCGATCTGACTCGGCCGCACGCGCGGCTGCGCCTGCAACGGCACGATGAGGTGATGCGCGGGTTCAACCCGTTCTATCGGCTGATGCAGCCGGTGTTCAAGGTACTGACGGGGGTTCCGCTTTATGCGGTATACGGCCTGACCGTGCAGGATTGAACATGCCGCCCGGCACGCCAGGAGCGGACTCCTGGCGTGCCGGGCTGACCATTACGGCAGCCAGTTATGCGTGCTGTACCGGTCGTTGTCGATGCGGTTCAGGACCGGCAGACCGGTACCCGAATCCTTGGTCTGCATGTCGATGTAGGCCTGGAACACATCCGCATCCAGCACACCGATGTCCGAGCGGCGCTCGGCCGGCACGTTGGCCAGCGTCGTGTAGCCGTCGCCGCCGGTCGCATTGAAGCTGAGCACGAAGAGGCGATAGGTGCGCGCGTTGTCCAGCGGCAGCCACGTGTTGGTGGCCTGGTCCAGGTACTGGAAGTTGCTGGCGCGGCTACCCTTGGCGTTGGAGGCGGTCACGTCCCAGCGCAGGCCCGCGGCGTAGGGGTAAGGACCGTCCTTGCCGCCCGGCTTGTACGTGGCGTCCAGGCCATCCTCGATCATGGACTTGACCTCGTTGGCGGTCAGATCCAGGCGCCACAGCATGTTGCCGAAGGGCACGACGGCGATCACGTCGGCCGCCGTCACAGTGCCGTTCAGCGCGCGGCGCACACCGCCACCGCTTTGCAGGGTCATGTCGGCCCCGCCGTATTCGGCATTGGCCACGTCCAGATAGGCTTGCGCCACCAACTGCTGAATGTCGCCGCCGCGCAGCGCGACGTTGCCTTCGCTCTCGCAAGCGGGGCTGGCCGCGTTGCTGGCCGGCGTGGGACCCGGAATGCGGCGGAAGCACAGTTCCAGCGGCACCTGGGCGACGTTCGTCTTGCTGAAGCTGTCGATCTTGGCCTTGAACGGTTGCAACACCGACAGCGCGGCGGCGTCCGGCGTCTGCTCGCGCAGGAAGCCGCTGGCCGAGACCCCGGCCTTGAAGGCGGCGCGATCGGCATCGGAGGCCGCCACCAGAGCACTGCCCGACTTGACGCGATAGTCGGTGTCGATCAGCACGTGGGGCGTGCCGGCGCAGTTCGTCACGTCGCCGTTGGCATCGAAGCTGACCTTCAGTTCGCCCACGACTTGCGAGTATTCCCAGGCCTGCACCAGGCAGACCGGCTTGCCGTCCTTGTCGGCCAGACGGGTCGGATAGGCGCCGCCCGGCGTGCCCACCGCCATCGTCTTCATCGAGTCTGGGCCCAACAGCGTGTGCGAATCGCCGCCCACCACGACATCGACACCACTCAGCTTGGCAATCACTTCCTTGTCATAGCCGTAGCCGATGTGGCTCAGCAGGATCACCTTATTGACGCCATTGGCGCGCAGGGCGTCGATCTGCGCCTGCGCCGCCACGGCTTCGTCCGTGAACGTCGTATCCGCGTTGGGGCTCGACGATTCCTTGGTCTTGCTGGCGATGGTCAGGCCGACGATGCCGATCTTCTGCGCATCGCGTTCCACCACGATGGCAGGCTTGATCAGGTCGGTGCCCTTGAGCGGCGAGCTCGCGCCGAAGTTGACGTTCGCGCTCAGAACCGGCGTCTGGCAGGCGCCGGCATGCAGGAAGTCCACAAAGCGCTTCAGGCCGTCGTCGCCCTTGTCGAACTCATGATTGCCGACCGCCATGGCGTCGAAGCAGACCGTGTTCATCAGCGCGGCATCGGCCTCGCCCGGCGCGCCGGCGCGGTTGAAGTACAGCGTGCCGGTCTGGGCGTCGCCCGCGTGCAGCTTCAGCACGTTCGGCGAATTCGCGGCCAGCTGGTCGATGGCGGCCTTCACGCGCGGCATGCCGGCGGCGGACACGGTCACTTCGGTATCGGCCCCGGCCGCGTTCTTCAGGGTCAGCGTGCGGTCCTTGCCGTCCAGCGTGGAGTGATGGTCATTGATGTGAAGGATCGTCAGTTCCAGCGGACGGGCCTGCGCGGGAGGTTCGGTGACGGGCGGCGTTTCGTGGTCGCTGTCGTTGTCGTTGTCGCCGCCGCAGCCGGCAAGCAGTGCCATTGCGCTCATCACTGCGCAGGCCAGCGCATTCCGATTCCAGTGCTTCATTTTCCTTTTTCCCGTGGAGGCTGATCGAGGCCCGAATTCTGTTTGCCGCGTATGACGCAACGATGAATGCAAGCTGAAAACCTTCCGCGCAAGAAAATGGTCGATTTTTAGCGCTCGGACATGCTTTTGACGCGTGACTGGTGTAACGGGTGTGGCGAAGGGAAGGCCGAAGCTTCGTCCGATAAATTCACATGTCGGAATATTCAGTTACAGATTTATCTTCCAAAATTTTTCAGCCGCGCCACACTTCAATACTGGTTCTTCCGCCGACGCCTCCGGCAAATGTGGCGTCGGTTTCGCTGTAACGCATCACAAACACGTATTGATCGGCGACATCACCCGCCGCGTGGTCGGCAATGGCGGCGCGGCGGCGAAGCGATGGGCAGTTGCGCGGCTTGACCGCGAAACGCCGGGGGAACCAGACGGCGCAGCACAAGGAGAAATAGAAAGGAGGCTGTAGATGAAATGCCCCCCACCTTTGCCGACCGAAACCGAGAGGCTGCACGCCCTGTCGGAATACGGGCTGGATCCGCAGCATCCGCTGCCCAGCCTGGACCCGGTCGTGCGCATTGCATCGCGCATGTTCAACATGCCGGTGTCGGCCATCAACATGGTCGGCAGCGACCATGTGTTTTTCGCGGCCAGCATAGGCGTCGGCGACACCGATATGCGCCGTGACGTCTCTTTCTGCGCCCATGCGGTCTTGCAGGACGACGTTATGGTCGTGCCGGATGCGCGCCTCGATGAACGCTTCCACGACAATCCCCTCGTCTCGGGTCCGGCCAGCATCCGGTTCTATGCCGGCGTTTCGCTGAATTCACCGGACGGCCATCCGCTGGGCGCGCTGTGCGTCATTGACACCGAACCCCACGCCGATTTCAGCGAGGACGACAAGGAACGCCTGCGCGAGCTGGCCCGCATGGCGTCCGACCGGCTGGAACTGCGCCGTGTTGAAGTCAGCGCCGAGCGCGCCCGCGCGCGGGCGAAGCTGCCAGCGGCCGGACAGAGAACGAATCACTCACCTGCGCAACGGCCCGCCCCCACTCCCCCCCACAAGCGCCATGACGACGACGCGCGCAAACTGACCGGTTTCGATCCGCTGACGGGCCTGGCCAACCGCGGAGTCTTCTACCGCCGCGTGGAAGACGTGCTGGCGCATCCGTGCGCCGCCGCCATCCTGATGCTGGACCTGGACGGCTTCAAGGACATCAACGACACGATGGGCCATGCGGTCGGCGACGCGATCCTGCGGGAACTCGCGGCGCGCCTGGACGGCACTGCGGGCCCCTGCGACACGGTCGCGCGCCTGGGCAGCGACGAGTTCGCCATCCTGCAGCACGAGGTCGGCGACCTGAAACAGGCAACGGAACTGGCGCAACAGGCGCTGACACGCATTGCCGAACCCATATCGATCCAGGGCCAGGAGCTGCGCCTGACCGCGAGCTGCGGCGTGGCCCTGGCCCCGCTGCATGCGCACGAAGCGCTGGAACTGGTGGGCAACGCCGATCTCGCCTTGGTCAAAGCCAAAGCGGTCGGCCGCGGCCGCATATTCGTCTTCGCCCCCAACCTGCGCCTGGAAGCCGTGGCGCGGCGCCTGTACGGCATGGAGCTGCACCGCGCGGTCGCCAAAGGCGAATTCCTGCTCTTCTATCAGCCGCAGATCAATCTGGCGACCGGCTCACTGACCGGCGCCGAGGCGCTGTTGCGATGGCGCCATCCCCAATTGGGCCTGCTGGCGCCAGGCGTCTTTCTGCCGTCGCTGGAAGGCGGCCCCTTGGCGGGCACGGTCGGCTCATGGGTGCTGAACGAAGCGTGCAGCCAGGCCGCGTTCTGGCGACGCAGCGGTCTGCACGATTTCCGTATCGCCGTGAACCTCTTCAGCGTGCAATTCCGCGAGGGCGACCTGGCGGCCGAAGTCGCGCAAACGCTAGCCCGGCACGGCCTGCCGCCCGAGGCCCTGGAACTGGAGATCACCGAAAACATCGTGCTGAACAGCGACGATACGGTCCTGGAAACGCTGCAGCGCCTGCGCGGCCAGGGCGTGGGCATCTCGTTCGACGACTTCGGCACGGGGTATGCGTCGCTCAGTCTCTTGAAGACGCATCCGATCACGCGCATCAAGATCGACCGCTCGTTCGTCAGCGGAATTCTGGAATCCAACCAGGACGCCACGGTGGTCCGCGCCATTCTGGATGTGGCGCGCAGCTTTGACCTGAACACCATCGCCGAAGGCATCGAAACCGACGAGCAACGCGAACGGCTGCAGGCCGAGCATTGCGAAGAGGGTCAGGGGTATCTGTTCGGAAAGCCGATGGCGGCGCAGCAGTTTGCGCAGACATTCGGGATCGCGACGGCGCTGCGGATCATGGCTTGAAGGCCGCAGCGCTATTCCCTTTCCCAGACCAGCTTTCCGTTGGACAGCGTGTCTTCGCCATCCCAGCGGTACGCCACCAGCGGACCGCCGGCTGCGGCCGACCAGTCCAGGCAGGCGAGCTTGCCGCTCTCGATCTTGGGCTGCCCCTTGAACCAATGGTGGCCGATGAAAACGGGCGCGCCGGAGAGGGGCGTGCGGCAAAAGCCCTCGGGCAATGCCAGACCGCGAATCTGCTCCTCCTGGCCAGCCGGCACCAAGGCGACCTCATGCAACGCACTGGCCCAATCGCGCCAATTGGCAAGCCGCACGTGGTGATGGCGGTGGCCCTCCTTGTCCTCGATGTAGCGGCCGTCAGGCAATGCCAATTCCATTCCTGACGTGAGCAGCTTTCTGGCTTGCTCCAGCTCTGTGCCCTGTTGATGCATCGCCACCAGCATGGCGTCATCCAATGGCTTGCCGTGCACCCAACCCGCATCCGCCAACGCTTTGGCGGCACGATCGTCCCAGCACGCATGCGCAACGCGAATCCCGCCCAAGTCCATGCAGGGCGGCAATTGGCGGAACCAGGCGACCCAGGCGGCATGCTCCCGGCTGCCTTCACCTATCTGATCGATAAAGGCGCCGTGCTGCTTGCGGTTCTTCCGGCACGTCGCCGTATCGCCACGATTGGGTCGCAGGAACTCGCCGGGATGTTGAGGATCTTCGATGGCGTAACCGATGGCGTTGAATTCGTGGTTGCCCATGACGCACAAGGCCTGGCCGTCATCCATCATGGCGCGGACGATTTCCAGGACACGGCGCTGTCCGGCGCCTCGATCGACCAGATCGCCAAGGAATACTGCCTGCCGGCCTTGGGGGGCTTTGTACCCTTTGCCCGCCGGCACATAGCCGAGACAACGCAGCAGCCCCTCAAGCTTCAGATCTTCGCCGTGGATGTCGCCGATGATGTCGTACATGCGTCTTCCTCCATGCCGTCCTCTGCCGATTTTCAGGCAGTAGAACGCAAAAAGCCCACCGTTTCCGGTGGGCTAAGCGCTTGATACTACTAGAGAATTCTGGTGGGCTGTGAGTGGCTCGAACACTCGACCTACGGATTAAGAGTCCGCTGCTCTACCAACTGAGCTAACAGCCCTGCGAGTCACTCACTTTGATCTGCTGCTGCGTTGCCGCTGTAGCGTTTCGTTATGTGTGTGCTGCGAAGAAGAAAGATTATATGGGGCTTTTTTTGTTTGTGCAAGTCGGGTTGCGAAAAAGTTTTAGAAACGACCACATCAGGCCGCGTACCCGCCATCGACGGCCAAGCTCGCGCCCGTGACATAGCGTCCTTCCGGTCCTGCCAGGAATGCGACCATCCCCGCGATGTCGCGCGCTTCCCCATAGTGAGGCAAGGACAGCACTGCCACCAGATCAGCCGCGCGGTCTCCATCGGCCGGGTTCATGTCAGTGTCGATGGGTCCCGGGTGCACGACGTTCACCGTGATCCCGCGAGATCCCAGATCGCGCGCCAGTCCTTGCGTCAGTCCGACCATCGCAGACTTGCTGGCTGCATACAGCGCAACGCCCGCGCGGCCCGCGCGAGGCGCCAGGCAACTGCCGATGTTGATGATGCGGCCGCCATCCGGCATCGAGGCCTGAGCCGCCTGGATGGCGACGAAAGGCGCTCGCACGTTGATGTCCATCGTCCGCTCGTAGTCGTCCAGGCTGGTGTCCGCAACATGCCCGGCCAGAAAAATGCCGGCGTTGTTGACCAGCACGTCGATAGGACCAAGCTCGCGGATGCTGACTTCAACTGCGCGCTTGACAGCGTCGGCGTCCGCGGAGTCGGCCTGGATGGCTTTGGCGCGGCGGCCTTGCGCCGTCAATTCCTGCACCAGCGCCTGGGCGGGTGCGGCCGACGATGCGCTGACATAGGTGAAGGCCACGTCCGCGCCGTCGGCGGCGAGGCGGCGAACAATGGCGGCGCCGATGCCTCGGCTGCCGCCCGTGACGAACGCCACTTTTCCGTTCAAGTTCTGCATGGTCAACCTCGTTTTGTAGTGATCGGTACAAATATCATCGCCGGGCCATTGCGGCGCGGTCAACAATTTTTTATCGATCAACACAAAATAGGCGACACGAGTAAAATCGCGGGCATGGCTGAACGTGGGCGCCCGCGGAACTTCGACCGTGCCCAGGCCTTGCAAAAGGCCATGGAAGTTTTCTGGTCGAAGGGATATGAAGGGGCATCGCTGACCGATCTGACGGAAGCGATGGGCATCAACTCGCCCAGCCTCTATGGCGCCTTCGGTTCCAAGGAAGGCCTTTTCCGCGAAGCCGTCGAGCTCTACCGCGAGACCGAAGGCGGCTCGGCGCGGCGCGCGCTGCTGGCGGCGCCGACGGCGCGCGATGCGGTGCAGGCCATGCTGCTGGCGTCGGCCGAACGTTTCACGGCCCCTGGCCTGCCACCCGGTTGCATGATCGTCCTGGGCGCACCTGCGGGTTGCGACAACCAGCCCGGCGTGGGGAATTTTCTGGGAGACAACCGGCGCGAGATGCAAAGCCGCATCCTCGCACGTCTGAACGCGGGGGCCGCGCAAGGCGAATTGCCCGCCGGGACAGATCTGAAGGGGCTGGCCGCGTTCTACACGACGGTGCTGCATGGCATGTCCATCCAGGCGCGCGACGGCGCCAGCCGCAAGACCTTGCAGGCGGTAGCCCGGCAGGCGATGCGCGCGTGGGACGCCCTGATCTGCGACGCCCCGCCGCCCTCCGGCGTGCCACCGGGCCGCGCCCGCAACTGACGGATACCGTCATGTTCCGCGTCGACCTGCGGCGTCTCATCCTGTGGATCAGCCTGCTGTCGGTCGTCGTGGTGCTTGCGGGCGGCCTGCATGCCAGCTATCTGGTGCAGCGCGGTCTGCTGCTGCGCAATGCCATGGACACGAACCGCATCTATGCGTCCAAGCTGGCGTTGACCACCGATGCGTTGCTCAACGATATCCATCGCTATCTTTCCTACAGCGCCGATGAACTGGCCTACATGGAAAGCCACCCCGAACGCATGGCCGAGGAAACGCGGCGGCAGGAGCAGCAACTGGGGCTTTTCAATTCCAGCTTTGTCGCATCGCCCCAGGGCAAAGTGCTGGCGGTGTCGCCGTCGTATCCGCAATTGCTGGGACATCAATTGGTCAGCGATGCGGTAAAGCAGGCGTTTGCCGCGCGCAAGCCCACGATCAGCGAGCCGTTTCAGGCCAGCAACGGCCGCTGGCAGATCCTCTACACCCAACCGATCTTTTCCCGCGATTTCCGTTATCTCGGCTTTATCGCAGGCTCGCTTTAC
This sequence comes from Achromobacter spanius, assembly GCF_002966795.1. GTDB lineage: Bacteria > Pseudomonadota > Gammaproteobacteria > Burkholderiales > Burkholderiaceae_B > Achromobacter > Achromobacter spanius_D. The sequence goes on along the minus strand of NZ_CP023270.1, from coordinate 884,921 downwards.
CTGCACGAGGACAACGTGCTGGATCGTCTGCTGGACCAGCATTTCTACCGCGACGATTCCTTTCTCTACGTGATCGATCGCAAGGGCACGCTGATCTACCACCCCAACAGCGCCCTACTTGGCAAGCCGGCCCCCGACAACGAAACCTTCGCTGCGGCCCGGCGCGGCGAGACGGGCGAGCGGCGCTTCATCGACAATGAAGGCCGCGACATGCTGGCAGGCTTTGCGCCCGTGCCCAGCACCGGCTGGAGCATCATCGCGCAGCGGCCGGTGGACAGCACGCTGGCGCCGCTGGCGGACCTTTTGATGGCCACCGCCCGCAACACCCTGCCCCTGCTGCTGCTATCGGTGGCGTTGATCTGGCTGCTGTCGCGCTGGATCGCGCGCCCGTTGGGACAGATGGCCAGCATTGCCAAGCGCATGCAGGACCCGGATGCCGCGGACCGCATCCGTGCCGTGCGCTCGTGGTATTTCGAGGCCGCGCAATTGCGGCGCGCGCTTCTGATGGGGCTGGCGTCGTTTCATCACAAGCTCAGCGACCTGCGCCGCGAAAACACGACCGACACGCTGACCGGGTTGCTGAACCGCCGCGGCATGGACGAGGCGCTGGCGCTGCTGGGCGCCGAGGGCACGCCGGTGGCCATCGTGGCGATCGATATCGACCACTTCAAGCGCATCAATGATCGCTACGGCCACGCTGCAGGGGATCAGGCCTTGCAGGCGCTGGCCGGTGTGATGCGCGAGGGATCGCGCAGCGATGACGTGCTGACGCGGCCGGGCGGAGAGGAGTTCGTCATGCTGCTGCCGGGCGCCAGCATGGCGGCGGCCATCGCGATCGCGCAGCGGCTGCGCGTGCGCCTGGCCTCCCCGGAAGCAACGCCCCTGCCCGCCCCCATCACCATCTCGGCCGGCGTGGCGCACTATCCGGAACAGGGCGCCACGCTTGAAGCGGTATTCGAGCGCGCAGACCAGGCGCTTTACTACGCCAAGAATCACGGCCGCGATGTGGTGTGCGCGGCCGACGAGGCCGCGCCCGACGGCTTCCGGCTGATGCCCGGGGGCTGACCGCCTACTTCTTGGGCGGCGGCGCCTTCGGCGGCTTGCGCATCTGCTCCAGCAGCGGCCCGCACGCATTCTCGTCGTTGGCGCTGGGCGCGATCAGAGCCAGCAGCCCGGCCGCCGGCGTCAGCAGCACGCCAAGCGCCACCATGCCCGCGCCGCGCGCCGCCAGCGGGGCGACATGCACGCCCACGTCGGGCGATCCGAATGTTCCGCGCACATACAGCGGCGAGCGCAACGAGAAGATGCGAAACCCCTTGCTGTCGGGATCGATGTCCAGATCCATCGTCTCGTCCTTGAAATTGGCCGTGCCGGTGATGGTGATCAACGCGTTGTCGGTGTCAAAAACAAAGATGCGTGGCGTCATCACGCCGCTCTTCAATTCCAGGTCCGCCGCGCCGCAATTGATCTTCACTTCGTCGTCGCCGAACAGCTTGGAGACCACGTAGTTGGCGACGTTCAGACCGGCAAGCTCCATGAGGCTGCGGCTGATGACGCCGTCGTTCACCAGCATCTTGACGTCGCCCGTCGCCGAGCCCAGCAATGCCGCCACGGAGTTGCCGGTGCCGCTGATCGCCAGGTCGCCATTCAGCTCGCCCAGCGTCTTCTGCATGGCTTCGGTCGCGGGAAAGAGCTGCTTGAGCTGCAGGCGGCGCGCGTGCATGTCGATGCGGCCAGTAAGCGGCGCGCGCGAGCCGTCCAGGCGCGCGGTCGCGTTCATGGTGCCGCCTGCCATGCCGAAGCTGAGGGGATCCAGCGCAAGCTTGCCGTCCTGCAGGATGACGTGCACCGACAGCTTGGACAGCGGCAGCTTGCTGTCATGGACGATGCGCGCGGCGTCCAGCGAGACGTCCGCGTCCATGTCGCGCCAGCGGTCCGTGCGGAACTCCTGGGTCGGCAGGACCTTGCCGCCCTTGGGCTTGGCGGGCGCGTCCTTGGATTTGTCCACGGCCGCCTTCGAGCCCCCGCCGGACGGCACGCCGATCAGCGGACCCAGGTCGGCCATTTGCAGGAGCTTGGACGACAGCTTGCCGGTCAGCTTGGGCCGGGGCGCGCCCAACGCAAAGGTGATGTCGCCATGCAGGTCGCTGTCGCCGACTTTGCCGTTGAAGTTCTTGTAGTCGAACACCGCGCCGCCGGGGTTCTGCAGCTTGGCCACCAGATGGCCATCGGTGCTGTAGGGCGGCGTATCCGGCAGCGTCACGCCGGTCAGCGGATAGAGCTGTGCCATGGACGAGCCGGACAGTTTCAGGTGCAGGTCCAGCGCGCCCAGGTTCACGGGGTCGGTCAGCGTGCCCGCGACCGATGCGCGCGTGCCGCCGATGGCCACGTCCGCCTGCAAGGGAAACGGCTGCTTGGGATCCTTCATGGCCAGCATGCCCCCGACCTTGCCCTCGCCCTTGGTGGCCAGCCCCTTGTACTTGCCGTCGACCTTCCAGCCGAACACGTAATCGCGCGGCGCCGGGGCCGTACCGTCTTCGGGCACGAAGGATTTACCCGTCACGTCTGCAAACGGCACGGGCTTGCCGAGCGGATCGACCAGCACGGTCAGGTCGGCCTTGAGCATGTCGTCGGCATAGCCGACGCGCCCCTTGTCGAATCCGATCTCGTTGATGTCCAGCACCCAGGGCGACGGCTCGCCCGATTCCGGCAGGGTGAAGGCCCAATTGGCGCGGCCGTCGGCCAGCCGCTCCAGGTCGGCGGCCGGTTCGGTCAATTGAATGTGGCGAATGACCACGTGCTGCGCCAGCAGCGGCAAGGGCGACAGGCTGAATTCCGCGCGCTTGAGCGTGGCGAAATGCGGCGCCTTGCCCCACTCCGTATTGGCGATCGTGATGTCGTTGGCGACCACGCGCGGCCATGGCACCCAGGACCGCCAGCCCCCTTCACCCGCCTCCCGCTGCCATCGCACGCTCAGGTCGCCGTTGATCGCAAAGGGGCGGCCCATGGCGGCGGTGGCCCGTTCATTGATCATGGGCTTGGCGCGGTTCCAGTCGAAGGTGGCAATCACGATCACCAATACCGCCACCACCAGGGCAATGCCCCCTACAATCCCGATCGCGATTTTTCTTGTGCGCGTCATGGTTACTATCCTTGGCTTGGCTGCCGGCCGCACACCGCTGGCCGGACTGACTACCCCAGGGTATCGCGGCCTGCAGCGACGGTCGGACGGAACGACGCCATAATGTGTGCGGATTTTTCCGGGCGCTCACGCCGTGCAAATTGGACATCGACACGAACGCCCGCCGGGCTGCGCAGCAAGTCACGTGCCTGCGCTTCGACTTCGCCGTTACAAAGAGAGACGACTGAGGACGGCAAAAAGCAGCCATATCGCAAGCCTTCGCCGAATTTTTGACGCCGGCGCGGTTCCAATGCCAAATGATCGAATCCGCCCCAGTCGGGCGGTGAAGCAGGACAACCTGGAGGCCCGATGCGGCATTCAACCTTGATATTCGTGTTGGCGGCGTTCGCGCTGCTGACGTTCAGCCGCCTGGCACTTGCGCTGTGGCAATGGCAGCGCGTGCGCAACGCCGGCGGTCTTGCGCCCTTGCTGCTGCGGGGACTGCGCATCGACGCGCATCAAATCGCGGTGCTGGCGGCCCTGCCGGCCGTGCTGTCGCCGCTGTTCGGCCACATCCCCCTGGCGGCGGACATCGCCGCCGGCTGGTATCTCGTGGCGTTCGTGCTGCTGGCGTTTCTGGAAGTGGCGACGCCGCCCTTCATCATCGAATACGACTCCCGCCCCAATCGCCTGTTTGTCGAATACCTGAAACATCCGCGCGAGGTTTCCGGGATGCTGTGGCGCGGATACAAGGGCGCGCTACTGGGCGGGCTGGGCGCGCTGGCGGTCATCGGCTGGGCCGCCTGGACCCTGCTGGGCCATGCGCGTCCCGACGCGCCGCTGACGTGGTGGCAGATGCCGCTTGCCAGCGTGGCGATTTTGGCGGTGGTGATCCTGGCCATCCGCGGCACGCTGAGCCACCGTCCGATCAACCCGTCTTCGGTGGCCTACAGCTCCGATGGGATGCTCAATACCCTGGCGTTGAACTCGCTGTACAACGTGTTCTACGCGGTCTACAGCATGAAGAATGAAAAGTCGGCCTCCGCCGTGTATGGCGGCATGGACGACGACAAGATGCACGCGCTGGTGCTGGTGCAGTCCGGGCTGCCCTATCCACCGCCGAACCCGGACTACCCCAGCCTGCACCGCCAGCCGGCCACCCGCAAGACGCATCGCCCGCTCAACCTGGTCATCATTCTTGAAGAAAGCCTGGGCGCGCAGTACAGCGCAGCGCTGGGCGGCGCCAACCTGACGCCGGAGCTGGATGCGCTGGCGCGCGAGGCCTGGACCTTCACGCGCGCCTACGCCACCGGCACCCGTTCGGTACGCGGCCTGGAAGCCGTCACCACCGGCTTTCTGCCCACGCCGGCGCAGGCGGTGCTGAAGCTGCCGCGTTCGCAGCGCGGGTTCTTCTCGCTGGCGGATCTGCTGGGCCGCCACGGGTATCACTCGCGCTTCATCTATGGCGGCGAGTCGCACTTCGACAACATGAAGGGCTTCTTCCTGGGCAACGGCTTCAAGCAGATTGTGGACCGGGCCGATTTTGTCGACCCGGCGTTCGTTGGCACCTGGGGCGCCTCGGACGAGGACATGTTCAACCAGTTGGACCGCCTGCTGCGCGAGGACGGCGACCAGCCGACCTTCACCCTGGCATTCAGCGTGTCCAACCACACGCCGTGGGAATATCCGGCCGGCCGTATCGAGACCGACGGCAATCCCGCCACGGTCGAAAACACGGTTCGGTACGCCGACTGGGCGCTGGGCCGCTTCTTCGAAAAGGCCAAGGCGTCGCCGTATTGGGAAAACACCGTCTTCCTGGTAGCGGCGGACCACGACTCGCGCGTGTTCGGCGCCAGCCTGGTGCCGGTGCGCCACTTTCATATCCCCGCAGTGATCCTGGGCGCCGGCGTCGAAGCGCGCCGCGACGACCGCCTGGTCAGCCAGATCGACCTGCCGCCGACGCTGCTGTCGCTGATTGGCGTGGACACCGAACACCCGATGATCGGGCACGACCTCACGCGCAGCACGCCGGGACGCGCGATCATGCAGTACGACAGCACCTACGGGTATCTGAAGGGCGACGACCTGCTGGTGCTGGCGCCCAACAAGACGGCGGTGCAATACCGCTACACCGCGCCCGAGGACTACGCCCCCGCGCCGCTGAACCCCGAACTGGCAACCGAGGCGCTGGCGCATGCGTTGTGGCCAAGCTGGGCTTACCGCGAGGGCCGCTACAGCTTGCCGGGGCAGGCGCCGGTGCAAACCGGGCCGGAGAACGGCCCCCCGGCCTGACACGCGCCGTTCGGCGCAAAGGCGTCAGCCCGCCGGCCGCACGAACGCCTTGCGCTTTTTCTCGATAACGGCGTGGCAATGGCAGCCGGGGCTGTGGTCGTTGACCATGCCCACGGACTGCATGAAGGCATACACCGTGGTAGGCCCCACGAACTTCCAGCCCAGCTTCTTGAGCGCCTTGGACAGGGCCTCGGACTGTTCGGACGTCGAGGCGCCGTAGGTCGATACCTTGGAAGGCGGCGCTTCAAAGCGCCAGAAATACGCGGCCAACGATCCTTCGCGGTCGATCATTTCGAGCGCCCGGGCCGCGTTGTTGATCATGGCTTCGATCTTGCCGCGATGGCGCACGATGCCCGCATCGGCCAGCAACGCCTGGACTTCCGGTTCGCCGAAGGTGGCAAGCTTTGCGGGATCGAAGTTGGCGAAGCCGCGGCGGAAGGCCTCGCGCTTGTTCAGGATGGTGCGCCAGCTGAGTCCCGACTGGAAACCTTCCAGGCAGAGTTGTTCGAACAGCGCGCGGTCGTCGCCTTCGGGACGGCCCCATTCGGTGTCGTGATAGGCCATGTACTCGGCCGACGTGTCCACCCAGCCGCAACGGGCCAGGCCATCTGGAAAATCGGTTTTCGCGGACAAGAAAGCGCTCCTCAGGGCTGATAGGGCACCGATGCTACACCTGCAATGTCCCTGAAAAAAGTCGTAGCGGCCGCAACTCGAATCCAGATAATATTGCCGGCCTTCGGACCCAAGCCCATGTCCCTGCCACTGACCTCGCTCGTTTCGTTCGTATCGCCCGCGGTATTGGCCGCCGACGACCCGTCCGCCAATCCCTGTCTGGACTGCGGCGCCTGCTGCGCGCACTTTCGCGTATCGTTCTACGTCGGTGAACTGGCCGGTGAGAACGGCGGCCATGTGCCGCTGGACCTGGTCACCCAGATGAGCCCCCTGCGCGCCTGCATGAAAGGCACGGAAATGGGCGGCGGACGCTGCATTTCGCTGCGCGGCGAGCTGGGCAAGCCGGGCATTCACTGCGACATCTATGAAAGCCGGCCCACGCCGTGCCGCGAATTCGACATCTGGATGCCGGACGGCTCGCCCAATCCGGATTGCCAGCGCCTGCGGCTGTCGCTTGGCCTGGCGCCGGTGCCGCCCCGGCCGGACGCGGAAAACGACCCGGACGGCCCGGTGCATCCTGACCAGCCCGCCGCCGCCTGACCGCGTTACCACCCCCTAGCCGCCTTACCCCCGATCCGCCAGATACCGCGTCGGCGTCATGCCGAACGCCGTGCGGAAGCTGCCGATGAACGCGCTGGTGCTTTCATACCCGACCGACAGCGCCGCCTGGGTGACCGATCCGCCCCGGAACAGCATCTCCAGCGCCCGCAGCAACCGGGCTTGCTGGCGCCACTGCCCCAGCGTCACGCCCGTCTCCTGGCGAAAACGCCGCATCAGCGTGCGCGACGACATGTTCAGCCGCTGCGCCCATTCGTCGATGCCCGCCGTGTCGTCCGGCGTATCCAGCAGCGTGTTGGCCAGGTCCTGCAGACGCGGATCGGCCGGCATCGGCAGCGGCGCGGTCGCATCGAAGGTGCGCTGCCGCAGTTCCTCCAGCAGCACATCGAAAAGCTGCGCCTGATAGGACGGCGGCGCGTCCTGCCACCCGCCTTCCGTAAAGCGTTCGACCAGCGCCTCGATCAGCCGGGAAGACGGCCACGCGCGGCAGTTCGTCGGCAGGCGTCCGCAGATGTCCGGGTGCACGTGCAGGAATGACCCGCGCGCCTCGCCGAACCAGCGCGCGCCATGCTGCACCCCGGGCGGAATCCATCCCAGACTGCCCGGCAGCACCGTCAGCACGCGCTCGCCCGACTGCACCATCACCAGCCCTTCGTGGACCAGCACCAGCATGCCCTCGGCGTGGGTGTGCGCCGGCACGGAGATTCCCTTGGACTCCCGCCGCCTGCACAAGCTGAACGGCGTCAGCAGGACGTCTGGCAGAGGGGGAGCGGAAGCCGCTTGAAGCATGGTTGGCAGGTTTGAGGTACAGGTTGACGGGTTCCCGTTAGCGGGTCCATTTGAAAATGTACATCATTCTCATCAACCGGGTATCAGCCCCCCGGATGGAGAATTTACATGGACCACACACGGCTGCGCGACGCCGGCATCAAAGCCACTTTCCCGCGATTGAAGATCCTGGACATCTTCTACCGCCACGCAGACGAGCACATGAGCGCCGCGGACATCTACCGCCGCCTCATCTCGGATCACAGCAATATCGGCCTGGCCACGGTTTACCGGGTGATCACGCAACTGGAGCACGCCGGCCTGCTCAAACGCACCCAGCTCGATACGCACACCAATGTGTTCGAACTGAACGACAAGGGCCATCACGACCATCTGGTCTGCACGCGCTGCGGGCAGATCCGGGAGTCCAGCGATCCGGCCATGGCACAACTGGTCAGGAAGATCGCACGCCGCAGCGGCTTCGAACTGGATTCCTACAGCCTGGTGCTTTACGGCAGCTGCGGCTGCGCCAAGGACGATCCCGCCCTGCCCCACGGAGCCTTCGAATGAACCACGATCAGTTTTTCTTCCACGACCTGTCGCAGTTCCCCATCGTCACCGCCCGCCACGGCGGCGCGCCGCTGGGCTACTCGGCCGCCTGGATCCGCGAAATGGAGCTGCTGGTGGACAACCCACGCAGCTTCGTCATGGTGGTGCCCGACACGCGGCACGAGGCCGCGCACGAGGACCGCAAGGCCATGATCGAATGGCAGACGGCCAACATGCCGCGCCTGCGGGCGCGCTGCCGGGCGTTCATCGCCGTCGAGCGCGACGCCAGCGGGCTCGACAAGCTGCGCCAGCGCGGCGAAAAGATGGCCCGCGCCTTCGGCCTGCCGTTCCTGGCGGTCGCGACACCCGGCGAAGCGGTCCAATGCGCCCGCGAACTGCTGGGGCAGGCGGGGCCGGGCGGCTTCAACGTCGATTAAGGGCCGGATCGCGATTTAAGACTGGGCCTGCGCAGCCGTTGTTCAATGACAGGCGCCGCCATCCGCGCGGCCGCCATCGTCCACTTTTTGCACCGGCCGTCCGACGCATGAACCACGCCCTCGCCTGTCTGTTTTGCCAATCGACGCTCGCGCAGGGCGCGCCGCTGCTTGAGCAGAACGGCGCGGCCATCTGCAAGACCTGTGTGGACCAGTTCGCCGTCCGCTTTGCCGACCGCGCGTGGGCGATGGCCGCCACGCCGCAAGAGCAGCTGGACGTGCTGCTGGACGAAAGCAGCCGCGCGCTGGCGCAGAGCGAAACGCTGGCCGAGCGGGCGCGGTGCTGCGGTTTCAGCCTGAACGATCTGTCGGCGGCGCTGCCCGCGCGCACGCTGTCCTGACCGGCGGCACGCCGCACGGCGTCAGAAGGACCCCACCGCGCTGCCCAGCGCGATGACGGCGGCCAGCCCGATGATGGGCCCCAAAATGCCCACCACGACGATGTTCATGTAGCCGTCCCGGTGCGTCGATCCGCACACCGCCAGCAGCGTCACCACGGCGCCGTTGTGCGGCAGGCTGTCCAGCGTGCCCGCGCCGATCACCGACACCCGGTGCATCAGCGCCGGATCGATACCCAGCGTCTGGGCCAGTTCCATGTACGTCGCGGCCAGCGATTGCAGGGCGATGGTCAGGCCGCCCGACGCCGACCCGGTCAGCGCCGCCAGCACATTGGTGGCGACGGCCAGCGACACCAGCGGCCCGCCCTCGATCGACAGCACCCAATCGCGCACCGCCGCGAACGACGGCAGCGACGCGACCACCGCGCCAAATCCCACGAGGCTCGCGACGCTCAGCAAGGGCAGCGCCGACGCGTTCACGCCCGCATCCATGGTGTCGCGCAGCGACGGCAGGCGCCGGAAGTTCAACACCACCAGCACCGCAATCGCGGCCAGCAGCGCGGTGATCACCGACCAGACGCCGCCCACCGCGGCCAGGCTGGTGCCGCCCCATCGCGCCTCGGCCAGCCAGGCGGTGTCCATGCGCGGCAGAACAACCAGCGTCATGAACAGGTTGACCAGGATCACGACCACGAGCGGCGCCGCGGCCACCAGCGTGGACGGCGCGTCGGGGCTGCGCTGGCCATGATGCATTTCGGCGGGATCGAACTCGCGCGCGACGGTGGCGCGCTCGCGCACCAGGACATCGTCGGACACGTCGGCGGCCATACCGGCCGGCGCGACATAGCCCTCGCCCGCGCGCCGCGCCGAGGCTTCCGCACGGCTCAGCCACCACAACCCGAAGCCCAGCATGATCGCGCTGGCGATGATGCCCAGCCCGGGTGCTGCGAACGGCGTGGTCGCAAAGAACGGCATGGGGATCGCGTTCTGCACGGCGGGCGTGCCCGGCAACGCGGACATCGTGAAGGTGGACGTGCCAAGCAGGATGGCCGCGGGCATCAGCCGCACCGGAATCCCGGCCGCCTTGAAAAGCGCGTGCGCCATGGGCGCCAGCACGAAAAACGCCACGAACAGGCTGACGCCGCCATAGGTCACGATGGCGCCGGCCAGCACCACCGCCAGGATGGCGCGCCGCGCGCCGAGCTTGCGCGTCATCGCGTCGGCAATCGCCGTGACGGACCCGCTGTCGGCCATCAGCTTGCCAAACAGCGCCCCCAGCAGAAACAAGGGAAAGAACTGCGCCACGAACCCGGCCGCGCCGCCCATGAACGTCTGCGTCCAGTGGGCCAGCAGCGGTTCCCCGGCGGCGGCCGCCGTCACCATGGCCGCCGCCGGCGCCAGCAGCAGGATGCTCCAGCCGCGGTACGCCAGCCCGATCAGCAGTACCAGTGCGAGCAGGATGCCGAAGAGTCCCATGGTCAAACCTCGCCCAGCAGTTCGTCGATATCCAGCGATGACCGCTTGCCCAGGTCATCGCCATGCTCGGCCAGAAAGCGGTCGGCGGCTTTCCTGCCCTCGTCGCGCAACATGCACAGAAACGGCCATTCGGCATTGAGCTTGGAGGAAGAGCCCAGTTCCACCATCAGCTCGGACGAGACGCGATGGATGCGCATGTCCGCCCACATCCTGCCCTCGCCATTGCCGGGATCGGCCACCTGGCGCAGCAGCGCGATCATGCGCAGCTCTTTCAACAGCGACGCGTTGAACGTGACTTCGTTCAGGCGGTTCATGATCTCGCGGGCGCTGCTGGGCAGCCCGGCCCGCTCGACCGGATTGATCTGCACGAGGATCGTGTCGTGCGACTGGCACTCCCGCACCAGCGGCGTGATCGTGGGGTTACCGCTGTAGCCGCCGTCCCAGTAGGGGTCGCCGTCGATCATCACTGCCCGGAACATGGTCGGCAGGCAGGCCGAGGCCAGCAGCACGTCGGCGTTCACCTCGGCATTCTTGAACACCCGGCCGCGCCCGGTGCGCGCGTTGGTCGCCGTAATGAACAGATGGATGGGCGCGCGCGCCAGCTCGTCGAAGTCGATGACGTCCTGCAGGATGGCCGCCAGCGGATTGGTCCCCGCGGCGCTGAGGTCATAAGGGGAAAACACCCGCGACGCCAGGTCAAACGCAATGAACATGGGCGAATGATCCAGCGACCAGGAGCCCATCAGGATATCGAGCGGGCTGCGGCGGAACGGGCTGAACCGCGCCGCATCGGACACGCGCCGCCAGAAGTCCTCCAGTGCGGCACGGGCGCCGTCGGCGCCGCCCCGCGCATGACCCAGCACCAGCACGGCGGCATTCATGGCGCCGGCGGAGGTGCCGGAAATGCCGTCGATGCCAAGCCAGGATTCTTCCAGCAGCCGGTCCAGCACGCCCCAGGTGAACGCGCCGTGCGCGCCTCCTCCTTGCAGGGCAAGATCGATCAACAGAGGATCGCGGGCAGTCGATGACGCTTTGGATCGGGCCACGGCGGAACTCCTTGCGGGGAGGCTGGGGGTGAGCGGACGATCAGATGACTGCGATATGAACCATGTTGCGGCGCACATATCGTTCGGCTGTTATACGCGATGGCTTTGTAAAACGGAAGGCCGCCAACTGCCGCGCGCGCCGTCTACGACCAAAGACCGATGCGCCTGCACCGGGCCGCTGCTACTGTCCGCCTCGAGCAAACCAGCCCCCGGCCTTGAAGGTGCGTGTCACACGCGGCAGGATCCGCCCGCGGGGCGCTCAGCCGACGTTGGCGCGGCTCTTTCCGCCGGCACGCAGCAGGAGATAGCAATGGAAAAAATGGACCAGCACGTTCAGCAAGGCGACGCGGAGTTCCGCATCGAAGCAATGAGCGCCGACGAGATCAACCAGGTCAGCGGCGGAAACGGCCCGAACCGCTTCATGGGCGCTTCGTCTTACAACCCGCACGCCGCGCAGCTCAAGCCGAATGTCAAAACGCCCAGCACGGCAGGTGTCAGATCGGTTTTCTTGAGCTGATCTGACTGACGAGCATTGCGGGGGCCGTCCAAACCCGGACCGTCCCCGCGGCGCGAAGCCTCTCACGTTCCCGATCCGTGCCGCTCTACCGCGACCAAGCGCTCGCCGCGCAACGCATCTCCGGCCTGGGCGACATCGTCCTGATCCGGCCGGTGTCTTTCGCTCTTGTGACGGCGGTTCTGGCAGGCTTCGCGCTGGCCGTCTGCCTGTTCCTGGCGTTTGGCACCTATACCAAACGCGCCACCGTGAGCGGCCAACTAGCCCCGGACGCGGGCCTGCTTAAGCTGTACGTGCCGCAGCCGGGCGTCGTGCTCGAGCGCCGCGTGCAGGAAGGCCAACACGTGGCGGCGGGAGAGGTGCTGTATGTGGTGTCGGGCGACCAGCAAAGCGCGTTGGGCGACACGCATCAGGCGATCAGCGCGCAGATCCGGCAGCGCCACGACAGTCTGCGCGAGGCCCGCGAAAAGACGGCCCTGCTGCAGCAAGGCGAAGTCGGCAGCCAGGCCACCGCCATCGCCAGCCTGAAGGCGCAACTTGCCGCCATGGACCAGCAGATCGCCGGCCAGCGCGAACGCATCAAGCTCGCGCAGGACAGCGCCCAGCGCTATCGGCAACTGATGGATAAAGGGTATCTGTCGCCCGAGGAAACCGATCAGAAGCGCGCTGAACTCCTGGAGCAGCGCAACCTGCTTCAAGCGCTGCTGCGCGACCGCATCGGGCTGGCAACCACCCTTGCGACGCACGAGCAGACGCTGGCCGAGCTGACGCTGCGCCATCAGAACCAGCTATCGCAACTTGACCGGGAACTGTCCGCCGTGGCGGTCGATCTGACGCAAAACGAGGCGCGGCGCCAGACCGTCCTGACCGCGCCCCACGCGGGCGTGGTCACGGCCGCCACGGCCGACGCTGGCCAGGCGGTCGACAGCCGCCGGCCGCTTGCCACGATCGTTCCGGACGGCGCGAAGCTGCTGGCCGAACTGCTGGCGCCCAGCCGCGCGGTCGGTTTCGTGGCGCCTGGCGACAAGGTGCTGATCCGTCTGGCCGCCTATCCGTATCAGACCTATGGCCAGCAAACCGGCATCGTCCAGGACGTGGCGCGCAGCGCCTTGCCCGAATGGCAGCTCCACGACGCCGCGGACGCTACGCCAGAGGGTGAGGCCGTCTACCGCATCACGGTGGCGCTGGAGACGCCGGCCTACGGCCCGCAAGGCCAGGAGTTGGCGCTGCGGCCCGGCATGCGGCTGGAGGCCGACCTGCTGCAGCAGACGCGCCGGCTGTACCAATGGGCATTCGATCCGGCCATGCGTCTGGCGGAAAAGCTATGAGCGCGCTGGAGCGTCTGGCGCTCGGATTCAAGCGGCGCGTGCCGCAGCTGCTGCAGACCGAAGCAGCCGAGTGCGGCTTGGCCTGTGTGGGGATGATTGCGGGCTATCACGGCCACCATCAGAGCCTTGCGGCCCTGCGTACACGCTTTCCGGTGTCGATGAAAGGCGCGACGCTCGCCACACTGATTCAGGTGGCAGGCCAGCTTGCCTTGGCGGCGCGTCCCGTCAAGGCCGGTCTGGGCACCCTCGGCCATCTGAAGCTGCCCTGCATCCTGCATTGGGAATTCAACCACTTCGTGGTGCTGACGGCCGTCAACGCGCGCTCGGCCACCCTGATCGACCCGGCAAGCGGGGGACGCACCTGTACCCTTGCTGAGCTGTCCGCGTCCTACACCGGCGTCGCGCTTGAACTATGGCCGACGCCGCAGTTCCAGGAGACGCGCGAAAGCCGGCCTGTGCGCCTGCGCGAACTCACGGGACGCATCCGCGGTCTGGGCGGGGCGTGCTCGCAGGTGCTGCTGCTGGCGCTGGCGCTCGAGATCCTGACGGTCGTGCAGCCCTTCTTCCTGCAGTGGGTGGTGGATCACGTGTTGAACACGGGCGACCGCGACCTGTTGACCACCTTGGCGCTGGCCTTCGCCCTGCTGATGGTGATGAAGCAGCTCACTTCGGTCGCGCGAGGCTGGATGCTGATGGTCATGAGCACGACGCTGAACCTGCAATGGCGCACAAACGTCTTCACCCATCTGCTGCGCCTGCCGGTCGCCTGGTTTGAAAAACGGCACCTGGGCGATGTGGTGTCGCGCTTCGGGGCCGTGGACGAGATCCAGCGCACCTTGACGAGCACATTCCTGGAAGCCGTGCTGGACGGATTGGTGATGCTCATCACGCTGGCGCTGATGTTCCTCTACAGTCCGCCTCTCGCCGGGATCTCGCTGGGGGCCATGGCGCTTTACGGCATTGCGCGCTGGAGCGGCTATGCGCCGCTGCGCAATGCCACCGAGGCGCACATCGTGCACGCCGCCAAAGAACAGACTCACTTTCTGGAAACGGTGCGCGGCATCAAGGCGATCAAGCTGTTCCAGCATCAGGACGACCGGCGGTCGCGGTGGCTGTCGTTGCTGGTGAACGAAATTAATGCGGATCTGCGCACGCAGAAGTGGACACTGCTTTTTCGCACCTGCAACGGCCTGCTGTTTGGCCTGTCGTCCATCCTCATCCTGTGGCTGGGCGCCAGGCTCGTGCTGGACGGTCAATTCACCGTGGGCGCCCTGCTCGCCTTCATCGTCTACAAGACGTTGTTCGATCAGCGCGTGGCGGCGCTTCTGGACAAGCTGGTCGACGTGAAGATGCTGAGGCTGCAGGGCGAGCGCCTGGCCGACATCGTGCGCCAGGCGCCCGAGCTTGCGGAGGACATGCCGCAAGCGGACGAGATGCCCGTGCGCCCTCCCCTGATCGAAGCGCGCAACCTGCGCTTTCGCTACAGCCCGCACGACCCCTACGTGCTCGACGGCATCAGCTTCAGGATCGAGCCCGGCGAGTCCGTCGCCATCACGGGGCCGTCGGGCGGCGGCAAGTCGACGCTCATCAACATCCTGCTTGGCGTGCTGGCGCCGACGGACGGCGAAGTGCTGATCGACGGGGTGCCCGTCCGGGGCGCGGGCGCGGCCAGTCTGCGTCGAATGGCGGGCACCGTGTTGCAGGACGACGCACTCTTTGCCGGGTCCCTCGCCGAAAACATCAGTTTCTTTGATCCGCAGTACGACGCCGAGCGCGCCGCCCAATGCGCGCAAATCGCCGCTATTCACGACGACATCCGCGCCATGCCGATGGGCTACAACACGCTGGTGGGGGACATGGGCACCGTGCTGTCGGGCGGCCAGAAGCAACGGGTGCTGCTGGCGCGCGCCTTGTACAAGCGGCCGGCCGTCCTGTTCCTGGACGAAGCGACCAGCCATCTGGATATCGGCCGCGAACGTGCGGTCAACGCGGCCATCGCGAAGCTTGAGATGACCCGCGTGATCGTCGCGCATCGGCCGGACACGATCGGCGCTGCCGCGCGCGAAATCATGCTGGCGGACGGCAAGGTCTTCCGGGACACCGGCCGGCGCGCAGGCGCCAGCGAGGCGTTCGTCCCGGCCTAAACCGGCTTGCCGAACACGCCGCCGCGCCGCGCCACCAGCGTGGCCTGCGTGCGGTTCAGCACCCCAAGCGTGCCCAAAATGGCCGACACATGCGTCTTGACGGTCTTCTCCGTCATGTTGAGCTGTTCCGAGATTTCCTTGTTGCGCAGCCCGTCGCACATCAGCCGCAACACCTCGCCCTGGCGCGGCGTCAGCGCGCGCAGCAGCGCCGCCTCGTCCTGCGCGGCGCCCGCAAGCCCGGCGGACGCGGTGTGCACGGTTCGCGCCGGCGCTTCGTCAATTGCCAGCAGCGCCGCCGCCAGTTCCTGGCAACTGGCGGACTTGTTCATGAACCCATGCGCGCCCGCGTCCATGGCGCGGCGCTGGTCCTCGGGATCCTGCGACGCCGACAGCACCAGCACGCGCAGTTGCGACCGCCGCGCCCGCAGACGCTTGAGCAGGTCCGCGCCCGCGATGTCGGGCAGATAGAAATCCATGATGACGTTGCGGATGGCGGCATGCCGGTCCAGCACGTCCAGCGCCTCCTGGCCGCTCGCCGCCGGGTGGATGGTCACGTCGGGCAGCGCATCGTCCAGCGCCATGACCAGGGCTTCGCGGAACATGGCATGGTCGTCGATCAATAGCACTGCCGTCATTCGGCGTCTCCGGTCAGGGGGTGGACAGGGGTGGCCTGAAGCAGGCCGGCCACGCGCTCGCGCAATGCCTGGACCTGCACGGGCTTGTGCAGCAGCGGCACCCCGCGGGCGGCGGCTTCGGACAGCCGGGCCGGATCCGTGTCGCCGCTGACCAGCAAGGCCGGCAGGTCGGGATCGTTGTATTCCTCGCGCAGACTTTCGATGACGTGGATGCCGGTCTCGTGGTCGCGCAGGCGGTAGTCGCTGACGATGAGCGCGGGACACTCGGCCAGCGGCAGCACACGCTCCATCAGCGCATTGCCGCTGGTGGCGGCGATGACCCGGCAGCCCCAGCTCTCGAACAGCATGGACAGGCCGGCCAGATTCTGTGGATCGTCGTCCACCAGCAGGACCAGCTTGCCTTCCAGGCCCTCGCTGGACGCAGCCACCGGCGGCATGGCCGGTCCCAGGTCGCGCTCAGGCGGCTCGGACGCCGCACGTTCCGCGACAGGCACCGTTACGGCAAAGACCGTGCCGCGCCCTTCCTGCGAGCGCAGCGACAGCTCGTGCCCGAGCAGCCGCGCCGTGCGGCGCACGATGGCCAGGCCCAGTCCCAGGCCTTTGCTGCGATCGCGTTCGGGGTTGCCCAATTGATGGAATTCCCAGAACACGCGCTCCTGCTCCGGCTTCGGGATGCCCTGGCCGTTGTCCCAGACCTCGATCCGCAGCCGCCCGCCGGCGCGCCGGCAGCCGATCAGCACCTGTCCGCCCGCCGTGTGCGTGATGGCGTTGCTGATCAGGTTGCGCAGAATGCGTTCCAGCAGGACCGGGTCCGAACGCACGCTGACCGCGCAGGCGCGCAAACGCACCGTGATTCCCTTCTCGCCCGCCTGGGGCGCGTACTCGGCGCGCAGGCGCTCAAGCAGCGGCTGCAGCGCAAAGGCCTCGACGCGCGTCTCGATGACGCCGGCATCCAGCCGCGACAGGTTGAGCAGCGCATCGAACAGCTGGCCCATCGCCGCCATCGCGCTGGCGATGTTGTCGACCAGATATCGCCCATGCCGCGACAGGCGCTCGTTCGTGAGCAGCCCGAGGAACAGATTGACCGCGTGCACCGGCTGGCGCAGGTCATGGCTCGCAGCGGCCAGAAAGCGCGACTTTTCCAGGTCGCTGCGTTCGGCGGCCGTCTTCTCCTGCCGCACCTGTTCCAGCAGCGCCAGGTTTTCATAGCCCAGCCGCAAGGCGTCCAGATGCGTGCGGTTCATGCGGTGGATGAACGCCAGGGTGGCGACCAGGTAGGCCAAGCCGCTGGTCACCAGCGCCAGATGGATGGCGGACGGCTGCGCTGCCAGCGCGATGAACATGGGCGCGAAGGCCGGAATCTCGAAGGCGTACATGACCGGAAGCATCATGTAATTCGAGTAGATGGCGCCCGTGCCCAGCCCGAACAGGATGACGATGAAGAACAGCTGATATTCCAGCGGAACGATGAACGTCCAGTACGCGAACGGCAGGCCCCACAGGATGCCCGAGCACAAGTTGCCGACCAGCATGCGCCGCAGCCAGATTTGGGCGGCGGCGGGGTCAGCGCGGCGGCGGTCGTAAACCAGCATGGCCAGCAGGCGCAACGCGCCGACCACCAGCGTGACGGCGATCCACAGCAGGATCTGCTGGCGGGGCAGCACGTCCAGCAGCGCAAAGACCGAAAAGCAGGCGGTGATCAGCGACCCGGCCAGCGCAAACGGAAAACTCCGGCGCAGCGCGTCCACCTGCACCTGCTGGATGCGGGCCGCGTAAACGGATCCTTGGGGCAAAGAGGCAATCGGGCCGATGACAGGTTGCACGGGTCAGGGGCGCCACGCGGGCGGGGCGCTACGCGGAGGGCTGGGCGCCGGCCAGGCGGCCGACGGCGAAGTGTCCCGATTTTAGACGTTACACGTGGTATGTAAACGGACATTTCATGCCGGACCATTCCCCCAAGGATCGTGGCGGATTTTGCCGGCCCCCTGCCGCAAACGCAGACCGGGAACGCAGTTTGCTGCGCGAAACAGCTTTCCGGCACCGGCAACAGCGCCCTGATTGGAGCTGTAACCGCATGAAAAAAAAGGAAGCGCCGCGTCCCCGTTCGGCCGGCGGCGTCCTCGTTCTGTCATTGATCGCTTTTGGCGCCTTCCTGGCCGCCATGCTGTTTTCGCTGCATCTCTCCGTTGAGAAAAGCGACGACATGTCGGCCCTGCGCCAAAGCCGCGAACTGCACCAGGCGATCAGCAACGTCCTGGACGACGTGGCGCAGGCGCAGGAAGGGGTGGCCGTCTGGGACCTGCTGGTGGACGAGCTGATCAAGCCCGCGCCGGATCAGGCCTGGCTGGACGACAACGTGGGCGAGTGGCTTCATCGGCTGTTCGAGCAGGATCTGGTGTTCATCCTTGGACCGGACGACGCCATGCGCTACGGCAATGTCCACGGCGAACTGGTAGCGCCGGCGCGGTACGCCGTTTACGAACCCGGGATTCGCCCCTTCGTCGCCTTGGCGCGCGGGCAAACCACCCGTCCCAACAACGACCACGAACGCCTGCCCGGCCAGCCGCCCTCCACCGACGCTTCTGCCCGCACCACGGCGACCGCCGTGCATGCCACCGACCTGGCGACCATCGGGCAACGGCCCGCCGTCGTGAGCGTCATGCGCATCGCGCGCTTCCCGCCTGACATTGATTCGCCGACGATCGAATCGCGCAACCTGCTCGTCAGCGTCCGGTTCATCGACGGCGATTTCCTGCGCTCGTTCTCGCGCGACAACCTGATCGGCGGACTGCACTACCATCCGGACCGCGTGCGCCATGAGGGGATCCAGGAGCGCGAGGAACCCCTCATGTCATCGGATGGCACGCTGCTGGGCTACCTGATGTGGCAGCCGGAGTTGCCTGGTTCCGAGCTCTGGCGCGCCATGCTGCCAGCCGTCACCGCCATGCTTGCAAGCGCCGTTCTGCTGATCTCTTTGCTTGCGCTGCGCACCTACCGGCTGCTGCGCCAGCAGCAGGCGCACCTGAGCGCGCTGCGCACGGCCCATGTGGAACTGAAGGCCAGCGAAGCGCACGCGCAGCATCTTGCCTTTCATGACGTGCTGACCGGGCTGCCGAACCGCGCCTATTTCAGTACCTGCGTGGACCAGGCGCTGGTCCGCCGCCGGCCGGATGCGTGCTGTGCGGTGCTGCTGCTGGACCTGGACCACTTCAAGCAGGTCAATGACACCTGGGGCCACGCCGCGGGCGACGCGCTCATCGAGGAGTTCTCACGGCGGGTCAAGCTCACGCTCGGGCCGGACGACGCCGTCGCGCGGCTGGGCGGCGACGAGTTCGCCGTGCTGATGCAGAACGCCACGGAAGCGGGCGCGGCCGACCTGCTGCAGCGCATTCTTGCCGAGGTGCGCGAGCCCTTCGACCTGCTCGGCGGCCGCGCCTTCGTGGGCGCCAGCATCGGCGCGTCGATGGCCCCGCGCGACGGAACAACGCGCAGCGAGCTGCTGCGCAAGGCCGACATCGCGCTGTACCGCGCCAAGGAACTGGGTCGCAACCAGTACAGCTTCTTCGCGCCCGAGATGGACGAAACCCTCAAGGCCAAGGCAGTGATCGAAGAAGACCTGCGCCGCGCGCTGGCCGGCAGCGGCCAGCTCGCGGTCCATTTCCAGCCGCAGATCGACAGCAGCACGCAGCAGCTCGTGGGCGTTGAAGCGCTGGTGCGATGGAACCACCCGGACAAGGGCGCGGTGTCGCCGCAGATCTTTGTGCCCGTGGCCGAATCCACGGGCCTGATCGTGCCGTTGGGCGAGTGGGTGCTGAACGAAGCCTGCCGCGCCGCGCGGCAGTGGCCGGGCCTGTCCATCGCGGTGAACCTGTCGCCCGTGCAGTTTCGCGGCCCGGATTTTGCCGAGCGCGTCATCGACCTGGTGCGGCGCGCGGGGGTGGACCCCGCGCAGATCGAGCTGGAGGTCACCGAAGGCGTGTTCATCGAAGACGATGGCCGGGTGCAGAAAGCCATCGGCAAACTGCGCGCCGCGGGCTTCCGGATTGCGCTGGACGATTTTGGCACCGGCTATTCCAGCCTGAGTTATCTGCAGCGGTTCGCCGTCGACAAGATCAAGATCGACCGCAGCTTTGTGGCCAATATTGGCGAAGGCAGCGATTCGACCGCCATCGTGAATGCAGTGGTGATGTTGGGGCGTTCGATGGGACTGACGATCAACGCGGAAGGGGTCGAGACGCCCGCGCAGCGCGATTTCCTGCGCGCTGCGGGCTGCGATGAACTGCAGGGGTTTCTGTTTTCGCGCGCGGTGCCGGAAGCAGAAATTACAAAATGCTTGCAGAAGGCGCGTTCAGCGGCGTAGTTGTCCGCTGTAGTTGTCCCCTGGTCTCGTCCGCTGTTGCCGTCGCTCATGCCAAGAGCGGGAACCCAAACGCAAAAACGCCGCTACGAATAGCGGCGTTCACATTGACCTGCGAATTGGGGTGGTGGGTTGTGCGAGACTCGAACTCGCGACCAACGGATTAAAAGTCCGCTGCTCTACCGACTGAGCTAACAACCCGACCGAAGCCCGAAATTATGGCGGATTTCAAAGGGCTTGTCAAAAAATGACCGCAGGTCGTGTTGCCGACGTGGTCCGGCAGCACCGCGCCGCTGCAACACGCAACACCACCCACGAAAAAAACGGCCGCTCGCGGCGGCCGTCTTCAAAACGCAATCCGCTCCCAAATTACCAGGCAGCGACCACGGCGCCCTTGAACTTGGTCTGGATGAAGTCCTTCACCGCCGGGCTGTGATAGATCGAGACCAGCTTGGCGAACTCAGGACGGTCCTTGTCCTTTTCACGCACGACCAGCACGTTGGCGTACGGCGAGTCGGGCGATTCCTGGGCGATGGCGTCCTTGGTCGGGTTCAGGCCGGCTTCCAGCGCGAAGTTGGTGTTCACGGCCGAGGCGTCGGTGTCATCCAGCGAACGCGGCAGCTGGGCAGCGTCCAGTTCAATGAAGCGCAGCTTCTTGGGGTTTTCGATCACGTCGATCGGCGTGGCCTTCAGGCCCGCTTCCGGACGCAGCTTGATCAGGCCATTGGCCTGCAGCAGCAGCAGCGCGCGGCCGCCGTTGGTCGGGTCGTTCGGCAGCGCGATGCGGGCGCCTTCCTTCAGTTCGGCCAGCGACTTGATCTTCTTGCTGTAGATGCCGATCGGGAAGATCACGGTCTTGGCGATGCTGACCAGCTTGTAGCCGCGGTCGGCGTTGGCGTTGTCCAGGTAGGGCTGGTGCTGGTAGCTGTTCAGGTCCAGGTCGCCCGCGGCGAGCGCCACGTTGGGCTGCACGTAGTCCGAGAACTCGATGACCTGCAGGTTCAGGCCCTGCTTGGCGGCTTCGGCCTTGACCACATCAAAGATCTGGGCGTGCGGGCCGGCGGTGACGCCAACCTTCAGGGGCTTGTCCTGAGCCAGCGCGGGCTGGGCGAAAACGGCGGCGCCCAACGCGAACGCGGCCAGCGACTTCAAAACCTTGATGCTCATGTTGCGATATCCCGATATGACGGAAGTAGGAAAAAACAAAGTGGATCAGCGATGCGACATGCGGCGCACGAAGCGGTCGCCCAAACTCTGGATAGCCTGAACCAATACGATCAGCACAATCACGACCGCGGCCATGACGTCCGACTGGAAGCGCTGGTAGCCGTAGCGGATCGCCAGGTCGCCCAGCCCGCCGCCGCCGATGGCGCCGGCCATGGCCGAGTAGCCGATCAGGCTGACAACGGTCACGATGGTGGCTGCGATGAGGCCCGGCAGGGCTTCGGGCAGCAGCACCTTCATGATGATCTGCATGGGCGATGCGCCCATCGCGCGCGCCGCGGTGACGAGGCCCGGATCGACCTCGCGCATGGCGTTTTCCGCGATGCGGGCCATGAACGGAATCGCGGCCACCGACAGGGGCACGATCGCGGCGGTGGTGCCGATGGAGGTCTGCGCGACCAGCCGCGTGAACGGGATGATCGCGACCATCAGGATCACGAACGGCACGGAACGGGTTGCGTTGATGATGGCGCCCAGCACGTGGTTCACGGGCTGGTTTTCGAGCATGTTGCCGCGCGCGGTCACCGTCAGCGTCACGCCGAGCGGAATGCCGATGACCACCGCGATGGCGCTGGCCACGCCCACCATCAGCAGGGTGTCAAGCAGCGACGTAATAAGCAGGTCGATCAGTTGCGGACTCATGAGCTATTTCTTCAACGGTAATGTCACGGGCGTTCAAGGCGGCAATGCCGTCCTTGAGCGCGGCGGGCGCGCCTTGGGCCAGCACGAACATCGTGCCCACGGCCACGCCCTGGATGTCTTCGACGCGCGCCTGCACCAGGCCCACGTCCAGCGCGAACTGCTTGGTCAGGTCGGACAGGAAGGCGCCGGATGCGTCGGTGCCCGTCAGCGACAGGCGGAGCAGTCGCACGGCCTGGCCAGGCTTGGCGGCGGTGAGCGCCCGGATGCGTTCCTTGACGGCGGCCAGCGTGGCGTCGGTCAGTTCCGACGCCGTGGCGGCCGACACCATGTTGCGCGTCACGTCGTGGCGCGGCTGGGCGAACACTTCGCGCGTGCTGCCCACTTCAACGACCTCGCCCTGCGACAGCACGGCGACGCGGTCGCAGACCTCGCGCACGACTTCCATCTGGTGCGTGATCATGACCACGGTCACGCCCGTCTTGCGGTTGATGTCGCGCAGCAGCGCCAGAATGTTGTGCGTGGTTTCCGGGTCCAGCGCGGACGTGGCTTCGTCGCTCAGCAGGACGTCCGGATTGTTGGCAAGCGCCCGGGCGATGCCGACGCGCTGCTTCTGGCCGCCGCTGATCTGGCTGGGGTAACGGTCGCGCAGATGCTCCAGGCCCACCAACGCCAGAAGGCGCTCGACGCGCGCCGGAATCTCGGCCTTGGCCACGCCGGCGATTTCCAGCGGCAGGGCCACGTTGCCGTACACCGTGCGGCGCGACAGCAGGTTGAAGCCCTGGAACACCATGCCGATACGGCGGCGCTGTTCACGCAGCTGCGCTTCATTGAGACCCGTCAGGGCCTGGCCGCCGATGGAGATGCTGCCTTGGTTGGGACGTTCCAGCAGGTTGATGCACTGGACCAGCGTGCTTTTACCGGCCCCGCTGGGACCGATGATGCCAAAGACCTCGCCCTGCTCGATGTGCAGGTTGATGCCGCGCAGCGCCTGGAATTCTCCATGCGGCGTGGCGTAGGTCTTGGATAGGTTCTCGATGTGAATCATGGCAAGCGATTTTGTATCTTTTCTCTTCTAAAGAGAACGACCGTTTTTTCCATTTTTAATAACTACAAGTAATATAAGTTGCCAAAGCGTCCCTACGGCGCTCCCAAAGGATGCGCGACTGCCTCGACAACGGCGATTCGGCAAAGACACAAAGGGCAGCCGGGAAGGAAAGCCTTCCTGACTGCCCTTTTTTTTCAGTCGGCCGACTGGCGGCCGATCCGGGTTCAGCGAGCGCGCGAGATGCGGACTTCCGCGCCGCGTCGCTTCACTTCCAGGCCTTCGGACGGCGAAATCCGCAGCCCTTCCAGCCCCTTGATATAGCTCGAGCCCTGCATCTGCATCACGCGGATCTTGTTGCGCATGACGACCGGGTTATGCACCGGCATGCCAAACATCCAGACCTCGTCCAGGATACGGGCCGAGTTGAACTCGCCCGTATGCTGCGCGGCGGGGCCAAGACAGAGCATGTGACCTTCGCGCCCAAACACCGGGAACTGGCCCGGCTCGCAGTCGATGGTCCACGTGGTGCCGCCTTCGTAGCGATGGCCGGTGTTCAGATCCCACCAGGCCTCGCCCTTGGGCAGGTAGACGCGCACCTGATTGCCCGGCTCGGTGATCGGCGCCACCAGCAGGGCCGGACCCAGCAGGTATTGCAAGTCCCATTCGTGGGCGTGCGGATCGTTCGGGAACGACAGCGCCATGGAGCGCTGCACCGGCAGGCCGGTGCGGGCCGAGTCCTCGATGGCGCCCAGCACATAGGGCACCAGCCGATAGCGCCACTGCATCCAGGTCTTGGCGTGGGACAGGGTTTCGTCGCCGAAATCCCAGGGCATCAGCCCTTCCACGCCCTGGAAGGCGAAGTTGGCCGAGAACACGCCGGCGGTCAGCCAGCGCAGGTAGAGCTCGGACGTCATGCCCGAACGGTCGCGCGCGGCGGAACCGATGTTGTGCACCTGAACGGGCACGCCGCTGGAACCGATCGACAGGGACGTGCGCAGCGTGTGGCGCAGGCCTTCCCAGGTGTTGTCGACCTGGGGACCCACCTGCCACGGCAGGCGCTGGGCCGCCGGGAAGAGGTCGGCGCTGGGCACCACGCCTTCGGGCGGCACCTTCAGTCCGGCCACCGCGTCGAACAGCGCGCGGCGCACCAGCAGCGGATACATCGTGCGCAGGGCCGCGCCGGTTTCGCCGTTGCGGGCGGTCACGCCATCGGGGATGGCGATCTGCGCGTCGCAGGCGGGCGCGTCCAGGCCGTCTTCCACCAGTTGGCGGTGACGCTCGACCCACAGGTTGTAGATGTCGCGGTAGGTCAGGTCCAGCAGGCCGTAGGGCTGGCCGGACGTGGCGGCATTGCCGTCGAACACCTGGGCAGCGCCGTCGTCCTTGGTCAGCAGCCAGCCGCGGTCTTCCAGCTCTTCAAAGAGCGGACTGGTCTTGATGACGCCCGGAAAGCCTGAGGCCGCCACATGCACGTTGTGCTTGTGAAAGAGCGCCAGCATCTGCTTGGCGTCGGGAAAGCGCTGGGCGTCCCACTCGAAAACCGTCTTGTCCGCCTGAAAGCCCCACGCGATCGGCTGGGCCAGCGTCACGGCATCGACGGGAATCTGGTTTTCGCGCATGCGCGCCACCAGGGCGACCGTCTGCGTCGGCATTTCGCCGGCGGCCTGCTGCAGCCACGCGCCCATTGCCCACAGGACGGGCTGGCCGGCGCGGCCGGTCAGCGCGGTGTACTGATTCAGGATTTCGGCGGGTTCGCCGGCAAAGAGGAACAGGTCCAGCACGGCGTCGTCGACGGTCAGCACATAGGCCGAATCCGCGGGCGCGACGCCCACCGAATGCTCCACGCGGCGCATCGAGTTGGCGTAGACGCCCCAACCGCGCGGGCTCCATGCCAGCGGCAGCGCACGGTGCTCGGGGTCGTCGGAGACTACCGATTCCTCGCGGCGGTTCAGGTCCCCGGGCGTTTCACCCAGGCCGAACACCCGCTCGTCGGCGGCCAGCGTGAAGCCGGCCGTCCAGACGGCGTCGTCGGCCTGGTCCAGCGCGTTGTACCCGAATGCGGGCGTATGCGCGGAAACCTCGGACTCGAAGACGCGATCTTCGTTGCGGTACAGGGCGACGCGCACGGGGCTGGTCTGAATCTCCAGGGCAACGTCGCCCTGTGTGATTCGCCAACCGTCCCCGCCTTCGCGGGGCGCGATGGCGCCTTCGCCCACCGCCTCCTGGCGCGCGAGCAGCATTTCGGCCACGGCGCGCGCACGCGCGCCGGGCTTGTCATCATTGAAGTGGTTCGCCTCGCCGCAGCGCAGGCGAAAAACTCCAGGCGCATGCGCCTCGACTACCAGGTGCAACCCATCGCCCGCGTCGAAATCGAAGCGACTGGGGCGGGACGTCAGCAGCTCGACATTATCGAGCTGGGTAGTATGGGCAAAGTCGAACTTGGGCGGCACAGAGCATCCCCCGGCTTAAGCCAAAAACCATCAAAAGACGCTATTTTGACGGATTTGAGCTTTGAAATAAACTCGATCCCTCTTTTGGACGGCTAATTCATCCAAAAAAGGGGCATGAAGCCCTTGGCCTGCGTCAGGCGCGCAGACGCCGCCGAGTCGCCGAATTGCCGTCCCGAAAGGTCAATTGCGGCCTACTGGCGCCAAATTCCGGCAATTCTTACAATTCTACGCCAGCCGGACAAAGCCCCCGGGCCGCATTAAATTTTTTTCATCGTGGTGAAACAAGCTGGGCCAGATCGGTCTCCAGCGGCAGGGGTTCGCCCATCAGGCGGGCCGCAATCAGGTCTCCCATCAGCGCCGACCACGACAGACCCCGCGACGCATACCCGGCGGCCAGCCACAGACCGGGGGCATGCGGCAGTTCGCCGACCGCCGGCAAGCGGCCCGGCAGGACCGCGCGCCACCCCGCCCACCCGGGCAGGCTGCCCGGCACCAGCGCGTCAAACGCCGGAAAGCGGCCATCCAGCAGCCCGGCCGCCTTGCCCAGCGTGACGCCCTGCCCTTCGGCGCCCACCGAGGCCTCGACGGCGTCGTGAACATAGGTGCTGCCAACGACGCAGCCCACTCCGATGTCCGGCAACAGATACCCCTCGCCCCCGACGATGCACCGCGGGCCACCGTCCAGCGCGGCCGCCGGGATCAGCGTGACCTCGCCGGCCAGCGCATGCATCTGGGCGACGCGGGGCAGCGGGTCCAGCAGGCCGCTGGCCGCCAGCACCTCGCGCGATCCGGCGGCATTGGCCAGGATCACGGTGTCGGCACGGGCAAGCTCCGCGCCCGACGCGTCCAGCACGCGCCACCCCTGCCCCGCTGGCGACACCCGCTCGGCGCGGCCGGGGATGACCGCCGCGCCGGACGCGGTCAGCAGCGCGTCGATCAGCAGTCCGGGCTGCACCAGCATGCCCTGTGAAAAGAACACGCCGCCGCGTGCCACGGGCAGCCCGGCCAATGCGCTGGCCTCTTCGCGCGAGACTTGGCGCACCCAGTCCGCCGGAAACGCCAGGGCTTCCAGGGTGCCAGCCAGCGCCGCCGACCGGCCCGCATCGCGCTCGACCTGGACGGTGCCGCAAACCCGGGGCGCCGCGCCGCCGGGCAGACCCTGCCAGCGCGCCAGCGCCCGTTCGCTGCCCGCCCGCGACAGCCGCGCCCGCGCATTGTCATCCCGCGCGACCACCGGCGTGAGCGCCGCGGCCAGATGGCCGGCGTGGGCCGGCGCACCCAGCGACCGGGCGGCATCCAGCACGGTGACGCGCCAGCCGCGGCCCGCCAGCGCCTGGGCAATGCCCGCACCGGCCAGCCCCGCCCCCACGACCACCGCATGCCGTTCCGACGAGACCGCCGCCGGCAGCGCGGCGCGTCCGGCTTGGCGGACCTGCCCCACCGTCATATGCCATTTGCCCCCGTATCCGGGCGCCCGCCGCACCTCGAAGCCGGCATCGGCCAGATTGCGGCGCAGTTCCCCGGTGCAGGCCCAGGTGGCGACCGTGGCGTCTGGCGCCGCCAGGCTGGCCAGGGCGCGCAACAGCGGCGGCGCCCACATCTCGGGATTGCGCTCGGGCGCAAAGCCGTCCAGAAAAAACGCGTCCACCCGCGCGCCCAGGCGCGGCGCCAGAACCTGCGCATCGCCAAAGCCCACGGTCAGCGTGACGGCGCCGTTCTCGAATTCCAGCCGATGCAGTCCCGGCAGCAGCGCTGGCCACTGCGCAGCCAGCGCATGCCCCAACCCCGCCAGCGGCTCGGGCGCGTGGCGCGCCAGCAGTGCGGCAAGGTCGTCCCGCGAAAAAGGGTGCGCCTCCATCGAAACAAAGTGCAGGGCCGCGGGCCGCTGCGGATCGTCCCGCCACGCTTTCCAGAGCGCCAGGAAGTTCAGCCCCAGCCCGAACCCCGTCTCGCAGACGGTGAACGACGCGCGCCCCCGCCAGCGCTGCGGCAGCCCGTTGCCGCCCAGGAAAACGTGTTCGGCCTGGCCCAGCGCCCCGGACGGCGAGTGGTAAACGTCGCCATGGACGGAACTGACCAGCCTGCCGTCGGCGTCGACGTCAACCTTCGCGGAAACCAGCGGAACGTAAGTCACAGACATCCAGCCCAATAGATACAAATACGATGAAGCGCGAATTATCGGGCCACCCGCCGATTCGCGTTGGATGCGCACCACGCGGCCCAATGGATTAGTCCGTTTGCCACAGGTTTGACGCATGGGTGGGCTTACACTGGGCCAATGGATACCTACGATCAGCCCCAATCGCTGGCTTCGCCCATCGACCTGTGCGCTGCGATCGACGCGGCGGTCACGGCCGCCCATGCCGGCGCAGCCATCCTGCAATCCTACGCGCACCACCGCGCCGATCTCGTGATAGATCGCAAGGCCCGCAACGATCTCGTCTCCCAGGCGGACCGCGAGGCGGAGGCCGCGATCATCCAGGAACTGAAGGCGCGCACGCCCAAGTTCGGCATCGTCGCCGAAGAAACGGGCGGCAAGGCCCAAGGCGCGGCCACCTGGTACATCGACCCGCTCGACGGCACCACCAACTTCCTGCACGACATCCCGCACTATGCCGTGTCCATCGCCCTGATCGCGCACGCGGGCACGACGATGGCGGCCAACGAAACCCTGGCAGTGGACACGCCGGTCATCGGCGTGGTCTACGACCCCTGCCGCGAAGAGCTGTTCACGGGCGTGTACGGCGTGGGCGCGTGGCTGAATGGCCGGCGGATCTCGTGCTCGCGCACGCAGACGATCGAAGACGCCGTGCTGGCCACCGGCTTCCCGTTCCGCGACTTCTCATTTGCCGCGCAATACATGCCGATGCTGCACGACGCCATCAACCGTTCACGCGGGGTGCGCCGCATGGGCGCCGCCGCGCTGGACCTGGCCTGGACCGCCTGCGGCCGCTACGACGGCTATTGGGAAATGGGCCTGGCGCCCTGGGACGTGGCCGCGGGTACGCTGATCCTGCGCGAAGCGGGCGGTGTGTGCACCGACATGCACAAGCAGGACCCCTGGCCGATCGGCGGGCGCGTCGTGGCGGGCAATCCCGCCATCGAACGCGCGCTGCATGAAATGATCGCCCCGCATCTGGACAAGCAGGGCTGAAACCCAAGCTGCAGGCCGCCAAGCGGCGGCCTGAACCAGAGGCCGCCTTGCGCGGCCTCTGGCACTTTACGCGGACGTTTTCGCTGACGTGTTGGCCGACGCCGCGGCCTGCGCGTCAGGCCGCAGCTCGCGGCGCAGGATCTTGCCCACGTTGCTCTTGGGCAGCTCGTCGCGGAACTCCACGAAGCGCGGGCGCTTGTAGCCCGTCAGCTTGTCCTTGCACCACTGCTGCACCTGTTCTTCGGTCAGCGCCGGATCCTTCTTCACGACGAACACCTTCACCGCTTCGCCGGAGTGTTCGTCCGGCACGCCGATTGCCGCGCATTCCAGCACGCCGGGATGCTGCGCAACCGCCGCCTCCACTTCGTTCGGATAGACCTTGAATCCGGACACCGCGATCATGTCCTTCTTGCGGTCCACGATGCGTGTGTAGCCCTGCTCGTCCATGATGCCGATGTCGCCGGTACGGAAGTAGCCGTCGGCCGTCATCGAATCGCGCGTCTCGTCGGGCTTGCGCCAGTAACCCAGCATGACCTGCGGCCCGCGGATGCCGACTTCGCCGCGTTCGCCGAGCGGCACCTCGTTGCCGGCATCGTCCAGAATCGCCACGTCCGTCGACGGCAACGGCAGCCCGATGGACCCGGAATACGCCGTCGCATTGGTGGGATTGACCGTCGCCACCGGCGACGTTTCGGACAGGCCGTAGCCTTCGATCAGGGGCCGGCCGGTGATCTTCAGCCAGCGTTCGGCCACCTGCTGCTGCACGGCCATCCCGCCGCCCAGCGTCAGCCGCAGGCCGGAAAAATCCAGCTTCGCAAAGTCTTCGTTGTGCGCCAACGCGTTGAACAGCGTATTGACGCCCGGGAACAGATTCACCGGCGTCTTGCGCCACGCATTGATCAGCGACGGCTGGTCGCGCGGATTGATGATGAGCACGTTGCGCATGCCGGCATGCACGGCATACAGACCGCAGACCGTCATGGCGAACACGTGGTACAGCGGCAGCGCGCTGATGATGGTGAGCTGCTGGTCCGCCAGGTCATGCACGACTGGCTGCGCCACCGCCTCGGTCTGCAGCACGTTGGCCACCAGATTGCGGTGCGACAGCATCGCGCCCTTGGGCACACCCGTGGTGCCGCCCGTGTACTGCAGCACCGCCACGTCGTCCATCGAAATGGCCGGCGGATTGAACGGCAGGTGCGCGCCTTCGTGCAGCAGCTTGGGCAGCGCGTGCGCGCCATCGATGTGCCAGGCGGGCACGATCTTCTTGATATAGCGTGCGGCCAGGTTGACCAGCGGTGCCTTAAGGCCGCCGAGCAGATCGCCCGGGCCGGTCACGACGATGTGCTTGAGGTCGCCGCGGTTGGAGACTTGCTGCAAGGTATGCGCGAAGTTTTCCAGGATGACGATGACGGACGCGCCGCTGTCCAGCAATTGGCGCTGCAGTTCTTCGGCGGTGTAGAGGGGATTGACGTTCACCACGGTCATGCCCGCGCGCAGCGACCCCAGCATGCACACCAGATACGCCGGCACGTTGGGCATCATCAGCGCCACGCGCGCGCCCTTTTCGAGGTTCAGGCCTTGCAGCCATGCCGCGAACGCGCGCGCCTGCTTGTCGAGCTGCGCATAGGTGATGTTGCTGCCCATCGCCGTGCAGGCGATGCGCGGCGCGTAACGCTTGCAGGCCCGGTCCAGCAAGTCGGTGAGCGAGGAATAATCCTCGGTGGAGATCTCCGCAGGAACGCCTTGGGGATACTGAGCAAGCCACGGACGCGTCATGGTATTTGTCTCCATTAAATTGATTTTTGAATGATGATACCCTTTGTGCGTTCCCCATATTCCGCGCGAGTTCGCTCATGAAACTCCTTGAACCCATCGTTGCCTGGCACCAGGATATTTCCAAGATCCGACGCGACATCCACGCGCATCCCGAACTGGCCTTCGAAGAGTTCCGCACCGCCGACGTGGTCGCGGCCAAGCTCGAGGAATGGGGCATTGAGATTCATCGCGGATTGGGCGGCACGGGCGTCGTCGGCATCATCCGCGGCAACCAGCCCGGCGATCGCGCGGTGGGCCTGCGCGCCGACATGGACGCGCTGCCCATGCAGGAGGTCAACACCTTCGCGCATGCCAGCCAGAACGAAGGCAAGATGCACGCCTGCGGCCACGACGGCCACACCGCCATGCTGCTGGCCGCGTCCCAGTACCTGGCCGCGAATCGCGATTTCGCGGGCACGGTCTATGTGATCTTCCAGCCCGCCGAAGAAGGCGGCGGCGGCGCCAAGCGCATGATCGACGACGGCCTCTTCACGCAATTCCCGATGGAAGCGGTGTTCGGCATGCACAACTGGCCCGGCATGAAGCCCGGCCAGTTCGGTCTGACGCCAGGCCCCATCATGGCCTCCAGCAACGAATTCTCGATCGTCATCAAGGGCAAGGGCACGCACGCCGGCATGCCTCACCTTGGCATCGACCCGGTCATGGCGGCGGTGCAGATGGCGCAATCGCTGCAGACCATCGTCACGCGCAACCGCAATCCGCTGGATGCGGCCGTGCTCAGCATCACGCAGATCCATGCGGGCAGCGCCGACAACGTCGTGCCCAACCACGCCGAATTGCGCGGCACGGTGCGCACGTTCACGCTGGACGTGCTGGACCTGATCGAACGCCGTATGGAAGAGATCGCCCGCCACACCAGCGCGGCGATGGACTGCGAAGTCGAATTCACGTTCCAGCGCAACTATCCGCCCACCATCAACCACGCCGACGAAGCCGCGTTCTGCGCCGACGTGCTGCGCGACATCGTCGGCGAGGACAACGTCAACGCCAACGTGCAGCCGACCATGGGCGCGGAAGACTTCGCCTTCATGCTGCAGGAACTGCCGGGCTGTTACGTGTGGATCGGCAACGGCACCGGCGAGCACCGCGACAGCGGCCACGGACTGGGCCCGTGCATGCTGCACAACGGCAGCTACGACTTCAACGACGATCTGCTGCCGCTGGGCGGGACCTACTGGGTGCAGCTCGCGCTCAAGCGGCTGGCCAAGGCCTGAACGGCTTGGCCGCGTAGTTACCCAACTTCCTGCCCGCCGACCGCCAGGCACATCGCCAGAAAGCGTTCGGCGGCGCGGGCAGCAGCGTCGGCGTGCGGCACCAGGATGCTCAGCGTTCGCGTAAGCGGCCGGGGCAGCAGGCGCAGGGCCGCCAGCGCCCCATCTTCGTGACGCATCGACATCACGGACACGAAGCCCACGCCCAACCCCGCCCGCACCGCCTGCTTCACCCCTTCCACCCCCGCCAGTTCCAGGCCCACCGACGGCGCCAGACCGCCATCGCTGAACGCCCTTTCGACCAGCCGGCGCACGCCGGAACCGGGTTCGCGCATCACCAGCGGCGACTCCACCAGATCCCGTAGCGTCACGGCGCCCTTGTCCGCCAGGGCGTGATCCGCCCGCACGATCGCCACCACTTCGTCCTGCCGCCACGCGTGCACCGCCGTATCGGCGGGCAGTCCGGCGGGCACGTCGCCTTCGATGAACGCCAGATCGAGCGCCGGCAGGCGATCCACGATTTCGCGTGTGTTGCCGTCCGACAGATGCAGGCTGACGGCCGGAAACGCGTGTCGGAAATCCGCCACCAGGCGGGGCAGCAGATAGCTGGCGGGCGTGGTGCTGGCGCCCAGCCGCAGCGCACCGGTTTCCAGGCCGCGCCAGGATTCGCGAACGGCCTGCGCCTGCCGGTACACCTGGCGCAGCTGCCGCGCCTGCTCGGCCAGGCGCTCACCGGCCTCGGTCAGCGCAATGCCGTGGCCGCTGCGGCGGTACAGCGGCTCGCCAAACCATTCCTGCAA
This sequence comes from Achromobacter spanius, assembly GCF_002966795.1. GTDB lineage: Bacteria > Pseudomonadota > Gammaproteobacteria > Burkholderiales > Burkholderiaceae_B > Achromobacter > Achromobacter spanius_D. Next base: position 852,264 of record NZ_CP023270.1, on the reverse strand, counting down.
GGCGCGTAGCTGGCCCGACACCGCCGGCTGCGACAGGTGCAGCGACTGGGCGGTACGGCTGATGTTGCCGGTATCGGCGACCGCGGCAAACGTGAGCAATTGATCCGGCGTCATAGGACTGATATCAGATTTTCTGATATTCAATATTTAGATTGAAGATTTTTCAAATAATACGGCCGGATCTAATATTTCGTCTAGTTATGTAGTTATGCCCAAAGGGCCAGTAATGAATACCTCCTCCACGACCGCCGTCCCTCTCCCCGCCAGCCCAGCCGCCCCCGCTGCCGCAGCGCCCGCCGCCGCAGCCCCGGCCGCCTCGGCCACTCCGTGGCGCGACAAGCTCAACGGCGTGCTGTTCGTGGGCTTGATGGCCGGCGCGGTGATGCAGCTGGCCGATCTGCCCTTCATCCGCCAGCTCGGCTTTTCGCCGCTGGTCGTGGGCATCGTCTGCGGCATGCTGTACGGCAACTTCCTGCGCGGCACCATGCCCGCGGATTGGGGCGTCGGCGTCAACTTCACCGCGCGCCGCCTGCTGCGCATCGCGGTCGCCTTCTACGGCCTGAACATCAGCATCCAGCAGATTGCCGCCGTCGGCATGCCGGGACTGGCCGTGTCGGTGGCCGTGGTGGTGGGCACGCTGCTGATCGGCACCGTGGTCGGCCAGCGGATGCTGGGGCTGGACCGCGACACCGCCATGCTGACCGCCGCGGGCAGCGCCATCTGCGGCGCCGCCGCGGTGCTGGCGTTCGAACCCACGCTGCGCGCCGCCCCCCACAAGAGCGCCGTGGCCGTTGCCACCGTGGTGCTGTTCGGCACGCTGTCGATGTTCCTGTATCCGGTCTTCTATCACGCCGGCTGGCTGAACTTCGATACGCAGGCCCTCGGCATCTACATCGGCGGCACGGTGCACGAAGTGGCGCAGGTCGTGGGCGCCGCCAGCAATATCGACCCCGCCACCACCGAGGTCGCCACCATCGTCAAGATGACCCGTGTGGCGCTGCTGGTGCCCGTGCTGCTTGTGCTTGGCATGTACCTGCGCAGCGCCGCCTCCCATGCGGACGGCCAGGGCAAGAGCGCCAAGCTTCCGATCCCCTGGTTCGCCGTCGGGTTCCTGGTGCTGGCCATCATCAATTCGCTCGACATCATTCCCGCCGATATCGTCGCGGCCATCCGCCGGCTCGACGTCTTCGCCCTGACCATGGCCATGACCGCGCTGGGCATCGAAACGCGCTTCGCCCAGATCCGCAAGGCCGGCCCGCGCGTGATGGCCTTGGGCTTCATCCTTTACGTCTGGCTGTTGGCTGGCGGCTACGGGATCGTCAAGCTGGCGACCTGATCGCCGCGCGGGGTTGGGACGACGGGTGGGGCGGCGGGCGCCAACGCGCACGCCGCCGTCTCGTTTTTCCTGCATAATCGGCTGGTTCTCTAGCATTGGAGTCGGCCGCATGACCTCCAGCACCAAAACCCCGTTTACGACTCTGCCTGCCCATCGCGACGCGGTGTTGCGCGTCATGCCGATGCCGGCCGATGCGAACATCCACGGGGACGTTTTTGGCGGCTGGATCATGGCTCAGGTTGACATCGCCGGGTCAATCCCCGCCGCCCGCCGCGCCGCCGGCCGCGTGGCCACCGTGGCGGTCAATGCCTTCCAGTTCAAAGAGCCCGTGTTCGTGGGCGACCTGCTCAGCTTCTACGCCGCCATCGTCAAGACCGGCACCACGTCCATCACGGTCTCCGTCGAGGTCTACGCGGAACGCCAGCGGCTGGACGCCGAAGTCGTCAAGGTCACCGAGGCCACGCTGACGTATGTCGCCACCGACGAAGCGCGGCGCAGCCGCCCTCTTCCCACACTTTGAGCCGTAACGCATGACGCAGTCCGCCGCCGCGCAGAAACCGCCCGCGACGCCCCGCCGCCTCGACCCGGAAGACGCCCAGACCGCCCTGGCTGAAGTCCAGGAGCGCCTGCGGCGCCAGCAGCTCGTCGAAAGCCTGGTTCACCGCCAGGAAGAAGGCGACGTCAAGGCCCCCCTCGTCGAAGACCTGGTGCATCGCCAGCACGAGGCCGAGCTCAAGACGCTTGTCGACAACCTGCATCCGGCCGATATCGCCTTCATTCTTGAATCGCTGCCCAAGGACGAGCGCCAGGCGATCTGGAAGCTCGTCAGCCCCGAGCACGACGCGGACGTCCTGCTCGAAGTCGAAGACTGGGTCCGCGAATCGCTGATCGAAGCGATGGACCGCCAGGATCTCGTCGCCGCGACCGAAAGCATGGACGCGGACGAGCTCGCCGACCTGGCGCCCGACCTGCCGCCCGACGTGGTGGCCGAAGTGCAAAAGGGCCTGACCGAAGAAGAGCGCGCGCAGCTGCTGGAAGCCATGGGCTACCCGGAAGACAGCGTGGGCGCCATCATGGACTTCGAGATGGTGCGCGTGCGCGAGGACGTCACGCTCGAGGTCGTGCTGCGCTACCTGCGCCGGCTGCACGAACTGCCCGACCACACCGACCAGATCTTCGTCGTGGACCGCCAGGACAAGCTGCAGGGCATCCTGCCCTTGTCGCGCCTGTTGGTCAGCGAGCCCGAAACCGAAGTGCGGGCGGTCATGAATTCCGACTTCCTGACGCTGAACCCGCTGGACTCCGACGCGGACGCCGCCGGCGCCTTCGAACGTTACGACCTGGTTTCCGCCCCCGTGATGGACGACCAGGGCCGGCTGATCGGCCGCGTCACCATCGCCGACGTCGTGGACGTGATGCGCGAAGACTCGCAAGAGCAGGCGCTGTCGCGCGCCGGTCTGCAGGAAGAAGACATCTTTGCCCCCGTCAGCACCGCGCTGCGCAACCGCGCGCCGTGGCTGCTGTTCAACCTCTGTACCGCCGCCACGGCCTCGTTCGTGGCGTCGCAGTTCGAGGGCACGGTCAGCCAGATCGTCATCCTGGCGTTCCTGATGTCGATCGTGGCCGGCATCGGCGGCAACTCCGGCAACCAGACCATGACGCTCATCATCCGGGCGCTGGCCATGGGCCGGATCACCGGCCGCAACCTGTGGCAGCTCGTCAAGCGCGAGCTGTTCGTGACCTTGCTGGTGGGGTTGTGCGGCAGCCTCGTGGCCGCCCTGTTCGCATGGGTGATCTCGCGTTCGCTATCCATCGCGCTGGTCATGATGGCCGCCATGGTCTGCAACATGCTGGTCGGCGCCTCGGTCGGCGTGCTGGTGCCCATGGTGCGCGCGCGCTTCGGCAAGGACCCTGCGATGGGCTCGTCGGTGCTGCTCACGTTCGCCACCGATTCGCTCGGCTTCTTCATCTTTCTGGGCCTGGCCACGATCTTCCTGCTGTAGCGCCCCCGCCACAACCCGGCACCGAATCGGGCTGCGTCAGCCCGTGCCTCCCCGCAGATGACAGCCCGCTGACAGGGAAGATGACACCCGCTCCGTTACAGTAACGGAACTGTCATCTTTCCCTGGGGCCGCAATGACCACCAGAATCCGCGCCGCGCTGTTTTGCCTGCTGTTGTCCGTTTTCACCGTTTCCGCCCACGCCTGCGACGGCATGCCCTCGTGGGCGCAGTCAGCGTGCAACCGCATCGACCAGATCTGGACCGAAGGCGGCAACGACCTGTATGTCAGCGGCTGGGCCTGGCACAACCGCGCAAAATACAGCGCCGACAAGATCGACAGCTTCCGCGAACTTGCCTGGGGCGGCGGCTACGGCCGCAGCATCTACGACGAGGACGGCGACTGGCAGGGCCTGTACGCCATGGCGTTTCTGGACTCGCATTCCAAGGTGCAGCCCATCGCCGGCTACGGCTTTCTGAAGATCGGCCAGGTCAGCGACAACTTCCGGCTCGGCGCGGGCTACACCGTGTTCCTCACCGCGCGCCACGACATCATGAGCTACGTGCCGTTTCCCGGCATCCTGCCGCTGGTCAGCGCGGGCTACAAGGACGCGATGCTTTACGCCACGTACATCCCGGGCTCAAGCGGCGCGGGCAACGTGCTGTTCGTGTTTGGCCGCTGGCAGTTCTAAGCGCTTCAGAACGCGTGGCCCAGCTTGCGCACCAGGTCGCCCAGCCGCCAGTCGTCGATGCCATGCGCACGCAGCGCGCGCGCCGTTTCCACCACGTAGTCCAGGCAAGGTCCGGAATGCCCGACCGCATTGCGCACGGACGTCAGCAGGCGGTCGTCGCAGAGATCGGCCGCATACTCGCGGCAGGTGCGGTTCAACAGGAACACCAGTCCGCGCACCGGTGCGGCGTCGGTGTGGCAGGTCAGCCAGCGCGGACGGTAGGCGCCCGTGACCATCTCCCGGCGCCATAAGGCTTCAAAGACCTGCGGCACGTCACTGGCTGCAATCTGGAAGGCAACGCCCCGGCAACAGCCGCCGCGATCCAGTCCGAACACCAGGCCGGGATTGTCCGGCGACCCGCGGTGGTCATGCGACCACAGGCACAGCGAGCGGTGATAGCCCCGCACGGTGGCCAGGCGCCGTTCGCGCCAGGCAAACCCGGGATGCCAGATCAGGGAACCATAGGCGAACACCCACAGGTCGTCGGCGCCGTTCCAGCCGGCCAGGAGGTCATCCACCGATGCTGCTTGCCGCGATTCTTGCAATCCGGCGCAGCCGGCGGGCACTGCCAACGACATAGGGTCCTCTGATATCCCAATTCACTCCAAGACTGGAGTGAGCGATATCCTACGCCGCGCCCCGCGCAAAAGCATTGCCAGATTGGGCCCGCGCAACACGCAGAAAGAAATTTGCATCCGCGGCGGCGGGGGACTCAGGAAAAAATTTGCGCGCCCCGCGGCTAGACCGCGCCCAGGGGCAATTCCGTGGTGCTTTTGATGACTTCCATCGAGAAGCTGGCGCTGACGTCCAGCAGGTCCACCGCACCGATCAGCCGTCGGTAGAAGCGGTCATAGGCCGCCATGTCCTCGACCACCACCTTCAGCAGATAGTCCACGTCGCCCGCCATGCGGTGGAACTCGACCACGTTGGGCAAGGCCATCACGGCATTGATCAGGCTTTGCGTCCATTTCTCGTTGTGCTGGCTGGTGCGGATGGACACGAACACCGTCAGGTTCAGGCCCAGCGCGCGGGGATCCAGCAGGATGGCGTTGCGCGCGATGACGCCGTCGTCCTTGAGCTTCTGGATCCGGCGCCAGCACGGCGTCACGGAAAGGTTCACCTGTTCGGCCACTTCCGCGACCGAGCAGGTGGCGTCCATTTGCAGCAGCGCGAGTATCTTCAGGTCCGTCTGGTCCATGGGATGTCTTGACGCCATCAATAGGTCCCGGGGTAGCCGCCCCCATCGATCAGCAGGCTCTGCCCCGTCATGTAACCGGAATGCGCCGAGCAGACATACGCGCACAGCGCGCCCAGTTCCTCGGGCTGGCCATACCGGCCGGCGGGATTGCTGCGCGCCCGTTCGTCCCACAACTGCTCGAACGTCTTGCCGCCCTGCTCCACCATGCCCTGGATGTGCCGGGTCTGCGCATCGGTGGCAAAGGCCCCGGGCAGCAGATTGTTGATCGTGACGTTGTGGCGCACCGTCTGGCGCGCCAGGCCGCCCACGAAGCCGATCAGGCCCGAGCGCGCGCCGTTGGACAGCCCCAGTTCGGCATGCGGCGCCTTCACGCTGCGCGACACGATATTGACGATGCGGCCGAACCGGCGCTCGACCATGCCGTCCACCACGCGGCGGATCATGTCGATCGGCCCCAGCATCATGGCGTCGAGCGCGGCGATCCACTCGTCGCGCGACCAGTCGCGAAAGTCGCCCGGCAGCGGGCCGTCGGCGTTGTTGATGAGGATGTCGGGATGCGGACAGGCGGCGATGGCCGCGTCGCGCCCCTCCGGAAGCGTCAGATCGGCCGACACCCAGCCGACGCCGATGCCGGTTTCGCGCGATATCTCGGCGGCGGCCTGTTCCAGCGTCTGCGGATTGCGCGCCGCGATGGTCACCGCCACGCCCTCGCGCGCAAGCTGCAGGGCGCAGGCGCGCCCCATGCCGCGGCTGCCGCCAAACACCAATGCCTTCCTGCCGCTGATCCCCAGGTCCATGCCTGCCCTCTCTGCTGTCGCGTTGATGGCGCCGGACCTCCGCGGACCGCCGCGCCGAAGCGGTCCAGTATAGGAGCGCGCCCGCCGCCAGGGAATTTTTTTCTGATCCGTCCGGCCAACAAAAATGGGGCCCCGCGAAGGGCCCCATCGGCAATGCAGCGTGCTGCGGTTACCGCATCAGCCCATCCATTGGCTCACGGGCGCGGCCGTGTCCTGCAGCGGCTGCGCGATCACGTCGATCAGCGCGGGGCCGTCATGCTCCATGGCGGCCTTGATCGCGGCATCCAGCTTGGACGGGTCCTCGACGCGCCACGCCTTCACGCCATAAGCTTCGGCGATGCGCGCATGGTCGGTACGGTTGAAGTCCACGCTGTAGTAGCGCTTGTCGTAGCCCGCCTTCTGGCTGGCCTTGATCCAGCCATAGACCGAGTTCGAGAACACCACCATCAGCAGCGGCGCCTTGTGGCGCACGATGGTTTCCAGCTCGCCCACCGTGAAGCCGAAGCTGCCGTCGCCCATCACCGACACGCACTTCGATTGCGGACGGCCAACCCAGGCGCCCAGCGCCGCCGACATCGAAAAGCCCAGCGCGCCGTGGGCGCGGTTGGTGATGAAGTGGCGGCCAGGACGCGAAACGTCGTAATAGGCCGAAAAATACGGGCACGGCGTGCCGGGATCCGCGCAGACCACCGCGTCGTCGGGCAGCAGGCGATTCAGCGACTGCACCACGCGCTCGGGGCGGATGGGCGCGTCCAGGCTGGCGGCCAGCGGCTCAAGCTGCGCGCGGCGCGCTTCCTTGGCGCGGCCGGCCAGCACGGCGCCGTCGGCCGCGTCGGACGGCCGGTGCTTGATGCGCGCCTGCACTTCAGCGGACAACGCTTCGAGCGCCAGCTTGGCGTCGCCCACCAGACCGACTTCGGTCAGGTAGTTGGCGCCGATCACCATCGGGTCGATGTCGATGTGCAGAATCGGCACGTTGCGATTCGGGAAGCGCCAGTGCTCGGTCGAGGTCGAGCCCGCGCGGCAGCCCACGAAGAGCACCACGTCGGCGGCCGCCACCACATCGCGCGTGGCCATCACGCCGCCGTTCGACCCAACCACGCCCGCGTTCAGCGGATGGGTGTCGGCCAGGCTGCCCTGTCCGCTCACCGTCACGCACACCGCTGCCTTCAGGGCCTCGGCGACTTCCTGCAGCGCGCCGCAGGCGCCAGCGATGACGACACCGCCGCCGCAGATGATCACCGGCGAGCGCGCCGCCACCAGGCGTTGCGCGGCGCGCGCCACGTCGGCGGGATCCGGCGCGAAGCGCATGGACGGGAAGCTGCTGTGCTCCGGCTGCGCCCACACGTCGGACGCATCCACTTCCTGCTTCATCACGTCATAGGGAAAGCACAGGTGCGCCGAGCCGGGCTTGCCGGTCGTCATGGCGCGGAAGGCCGCGCGCACCATGCCGGGAATCTGGTCCGCGCGGTCGATCGTGCGGTTCCACTTGGTCAGCGGGCGGTAGAGCGCCTCCTGGTCCAGTTCGGTCAGCGGATACTTGCCGCGCGAGCCGACGGCCACGTCCGACGTGATCCCCAGCACGGGAATCGACGATTCGTTGGCTTCGACCAGGCCGGGCAGCAGATAGGTCGCGCCGCCGCCGCTCGGGCCTTCGCACACGCCGACCTTGCCGGTCACGCGTGCATAGGCGTCGGCCATGTAGGCCGCGCTGCGCTCGTCGCGCGTCAGGATGTGCTGCATGCCGTGGTCCAGGCGGTACAGCGCGTCATAAAGCGGCAAGGTGGTGTCGCCGCACAGGCCAAAGATATGTTTGACGCCGTTGTGTTGCAGCATCCGCACCATCGCTTCGGCGCCGTTCATGTGTTCCATGTCATCTCCACGTAATTCGGGAGCCGGGCCGGGACGGGGGCCTGCCGCCCCCATCGGCCCGACGCCGTTCAGTTATCCAGATTGATCTTGCTGCTCTTGATGAAGGCGCTCCAGCGGTCGTATTCCGACTTCACGTACGCATCCAGCGCCGGACCATCGGAAGCCACGATCTCAAAGCCCGCCTCGGTGATCTTCTTCTTGATCTCGGGATCGGCCAGCACCGCCTGGAAATCGGCCGTCAGCTTCTTGACGGTGGCTTCCGGCGTGCCCTTCGGGGCGAACATGCCGCTCCACGAATAGGCGACGAAGCCCGGGAAGCCCGATTCGGCCACGGTCGGCACGTTGGGCAGCTCGGGCAGGCGCTTTTCGCCGGCGACGGCCAGCGGTTTGATCTTGCCGGCCTGGATCTGGCCGCGCAGCGCCGCAAAGCTCAGCCACGTCATGTTGGCCTGCCCGCCGACCACAGCCTGGATGGCCGGTCCGCCGCCGCCGTAAGGCACGTGCAACAGCTCGACCTTCGACAGCCGCTTGAGCTCTTCCGGCGCCAGGTGGTTCAGCGAACCCACGCCCGTAGACGCGTAGTTGAACTTGTTGGGCGGCTGCTTGGCGGCCGCCGCCAGGAACTCTTTCAGGTTGTCCCCAGGTACGCTCGGATTCGCGCCGATCACCAGCGGAAAGCGCACCGTCTGCCCGATGGCGACAAAGTCCTTGAACGTGTCGTACGGCAGCTTGGGCTTCACGGCCGGATTGATGCCGTGGTTGTCGAAGCTGACCAGCAGCGTGTTGCCGTCCGGCTCGGCCCGTGCCACGAACGCCGTGGCGATCTGGCTGGCGGCGCCCGGACGGTTTTCGACGACCACCGCGCGGCCGCCCATCTGCTGCGACAGGCGCGGCTGCAGGATGCGCGCCAGGATGTCGGTGCTGCCACCCGGCGGATACGGCACGACGAGTATCAGCGGCCGTTCCTCGGCCATCGCCGGCGCGGCGACAGATGCGCCCCCGGCCGCAGCCAGCGTGCATACCGCCGCCAGCGCCCGCTTGATCGTTCTATTCATCAGTTTTCCCCTGCTGTTGTGGTGTTGGCCGGCACTGCCGTGGCGGGTTCGGCCTGGTCCCGCATGTAAATCGTTGAGAAACCCGTGCGGATGACGTCGGTGATCTGGTCCAGCCGCCGGCCGATATGCGCGCTGATGAGGCCGGGCAAGGCCTCGATGTCGCGCTTCTGCAAAGCATCGACAATGCGCAGATGCTCGCCTTGCGTATGGCTGCGGCGTCCCTGCTGCATGTCGATCCAGCGCACGAAATGAATGCGCGCGTTGACGCTTTCCAGCGCGCGCACGAATTCGTCGTTGCGCGAGTAGCGCGCCAACGCCAGGTGAAAGGCTTCGTCCAGTTCCAGCAGCCGGGCCGCATCGCTGTCGTCGGGCTCGTCGCGCGACCGCTCGACAAAGGCACGCAGGCTGGCAAGCTCCTCGTCGGTGGCGCGCTCGCACGCCGCGCGCACGATGCCGGCCTCCAGCACCGCGCGGTATTCGTAAAGGCTGTGGATCTGCTTGGCGTCCAGCAGGCGGGCGATGAAGCCGCGGTTGACCGAGCGCGTCAGAAATCCTTCGACCATCAACTGGTTCAGCACCTCGCGCAGCGGCGTGCGGCTGACATTGAGCCGGCGCGCCAGCTCGACCTCGTTGATGCGTTCGCCCGGCTTGAACTCAAAGCGCACCGCCATGGCCTTGACGGCGCCATACAGCTCCGCCTGCCCGGCCGAAGTGCGGGCCGCGCGGGGGGTGGGTTGGGTCGCGGGTCGAGTTGCGGGTTGGGACAGCGGCATACCGGATCGCCTGTGGCAAATTTCCAGTCGGGATGAAGTGCATACTAAAGTGCATACACTTTGAGCGGCAACCCGGGTTTGCCCGAAGCGCATGGCTTTTCGCCCGGGCGGAAGTACAGATCCAGAAGCAACCGCCAGGAACGAAAAAGCCCGCCTGAAGAGGCGGGCTTGTCGCGGGGACGGTGGGACGGCGTCGGCCTACAGCCCGGTGTCCAGCGTGTAGTGCGCGCCGTCGCGATTCTCGAGGGTCAGCGTCGACAGGACAGGCGTCTGCGCAGTGTCGTCCTGCTGGACGTGAATACGAAGGTTCGCCAAAGGAACGTCCCAGCCGCCATTGGCGGCTTCGGCAGTCACCCCGGCCACCAGCGCCAGACGCTCGGCCACGCCACGGGCGTCCGCCGCGCGCGCGTCGATGCGTTGCAGGCTGCGGGCGCCATTGGGATGCGCCATCAGGTCGGGCGACCAGACGCACTCGGGCGTCAGGTGCCGGCAGAAATACATGCGGATGCCGGGCAAGGGCTGCTCGGCAAAGCGCACGGTGTGGAAACGGGCCTGGACTTCCTGACCGTCCAGCATGGCCGGACGGGTCAGTTCTTGCACGGGATTGACGGCAAAGCCGGCGTCCTGCAGCCGCTTGTAGGTGGCCTCGGCGTCATAGGTCCGGAATACCAGCGCTTCAAGCCCAAACGGCGAATCGGCAATTTCCTTGCGCGCGGGCGGCGCGCCCGGCGGCCAACCAAGCAGTTCGACGTACGTGCCTTCCAGCACGATCAGGCGATTGCACGACCCCAGGTTGTGCACAGCCTTGTCGCTCAGGTGAAAACCCTGCCGTTCGTAATGGGGCGCCAGCGCATCCAGCCGGTCGCGCACCATGACGACGGCGTGGTCGAATTCAGTGCGGCCGACGGAATGCAACATGAAGGCTAACCCCTTTTATCAGACCAACTTACCGTGGCACTGCTTGTACTTCTTGCCGCTGCCGCACGGGCACGGATCGTTGCGGCCGACCTTGGGCAGTGCGTTGCGCGCGGGCTGCGCACCCGTTTCCTGCGCATCGGAAGCCAGCGCCTCGTCGTAGTCGGAGTGGTGATACTGCACGTTCTGCACATGCGACTGCGCCGCTTCGGCTTCGGCCTGCTCGACCTGTTCCGACGACTGCACGCGCACCGTCATCAACACCTTCACCACGTCGTCGCGCACGCGTTCCAGCATGCCCGAGAACAGTTCGAAGGCTTCGCGCTTGTATTCCTGCTTGGGATTCTTTTGCGCGTAGCCGCGCAGATGGATGCCCTGACGCAAGTAATCCAGCGCCGACAGGTGCTCACGCCAGTGCGTGTCGATCGCCTGCAGCATGATCGAACGCTCGAACTGCGACCACGATTCTTCGCCCACCTGATCGACCTTGGCCTGGTACGCATCGCGCGCCGCGGCAACCACGCGTTCGCGCAGTTCTTCGTCGTTCAGGTTGGGTTCTTTTTCCAGCATCTCGGTCAGCGGCAGATGCAGGTGCCAGTCGGCTTCCAGCGCCTTTTGCAGCGCGGGGATGTCCCACTGTTCTTCCACCGATTCCGGCGGCACGTACGTGTTGAACAGATCGGTCACCGCGGCGTCGCGCAGGTTCTGCACGGTGGCGCCGACGCTGGAGGCTTCCAGCACGTCATTGCGCTGCGAGTACAGCACCTTGCGCTGGTCGTTGGAGACGTCGTCGTATTCCAGCAATTGCTTGCGGATGTCGAAGTTGCGGCCTTCCACCTTGCGCTGCGCGGTCTCGATCGAACGCGTCACCATGCCGGCTTCGATGGGCTCGCCCTCGGGCAGCTTCAGGCGTTCCATGATGGCGCGCACGCGGTCGCCCGCAAAGATGCGCATCAGCGAATCTTCCAGCGACAGGTAGAAGCGGGACGAGCCCGGATCGCCCTGGCGGCCGGCGCGGCCGCGAAGCTGGTTGTCGATACGGCGCGATTCATGGCGCTCGGTGCCGATGATGCGCAGGCCGCCCGCGGCCTTGACCTGGTCGTTCAGCGGCTTCCATTCAGCGCGGATCTTATCGATGCGCGCCGTCTTTTCGGCTTCGGACAGCGATTCGTCGGCGCGGATCAGGTCGACCTGCTTGTCGACGCTGCCGCCCAGCACGATGTCGGTACCGCGACCGGCCATGTTGGTGGCGATCGTGATGTGACCCGGTTTGCCGGCCTCGGCCACGATCTCGGCTTCGCGAGCGTGCTGCTTGGCGTTCAGGACCTCGTGCGGCAGCTTGGCCTTCTTCAGCAGGCCGGACAGCAGCTCGGAGTTCTCGATGCTGGTGGTGCCGACCAGCACGGGCTGGCCGCGCTCGTGGCAATCGCGGATGTCTTCGAGGATGGCGTTGTACTTCTCGCCGTCGGTCTTGAAGACCTGGTCGTTCTGATCCTTGCGGACCATGGGCTTGTTGGTCGGGATGATGACCGTTTCGAGCCCGTAGATTTCCTGGAATTCGTACGCTTCCGTGTCGGCTGTGCCGGTCATGCCGGACAGCTTTTCGTACATGCGGAAGTAGTTCTGGAACGTGATCGACGCCAGCGTCTGGTTCTCGTGCTGGATCTTCACGCCTTCCTTGGCTTCGACGGCCTGGTGCAGGCCATCGGACCAGCGGCGGCCCACCATCAGGCGGCCCGTGAATTCGTCCACGATGACCACTTCACCGTCTTGCACGACGTACTGCTGGTCGCGGAAGAACAGGGTGTTGGCACGCAGCGCCACCATCAGGTGGTGCATCAGCGCGATGTGGCGCGGGTCGTACAGCGATTCGCCTTCGGGCAGGATGCCCAGGCGGGCAAGAATGCCTTCGGCGTGTTCGTGGCCGGCTTCCGACAGGTAGACCTGCTGGCTCTTTTCGTCGACCCAGTAATCGCCTTCGGGTTCCGGCTCTTGCGGCTTGGGCTCGTGCGCCATGCGCGTCAGCAGCGGCGGCACCGCGTTCATGCGGACGTAGAGTTCGGTGTGATCTTCGGCCTGGCCGGAGATGATCAGCGGCGTGCGGGCCTCGTCGATCAGGATCGAGTCCACTTCGTCGACGATGGCGTAGAACAGCACGCGCTGGCGGCGGTCCTCAACACGGAACTCCATGTTGTCGCGCAGGTAGTCGAAACCGAATTCGTTATTGGTGCCGTACGTGATGTCGGCGGCGTACGCGGCCTTCTTTTCCTCGTTCGGCTGCTGCGGCACCACCACGCCCGTGGACATGCCCAGGAACCGGTACAGGCGGCCCATCCATTCGGCATCGCGGCGGGCCAGGTAGTCGTTCACCGTGACCACGTGCACGCCCTTGCCGGCGATGGCGTTCAGGTAGACGGGCAGCGTCGCCATGAGCGTCTTGCCTTCACCCGTGCGCATTTCGGCGATCTTGCCGTTGTGCAGGGCGATGCCGCCCAGCATCTGCACGTCGAAGTGCCGCATGCCGAATACCCGCTTGCCGGCTTCGCGCACAACGGCGAAGGCTTCGGGCAGCAGATCGTCCAGGGACGTTCCCTGGGCGTGGCGTGAACGGAATTCGTCGGTCTTGGCCGCCAGTTCCGCGTCGGAGAGCGCGGAGATCTTGGGTTCGAGCCCATTGATCTGGGTTACCAGCTTGCGATACTGCTTAAGCAGCCGGTCGTTGCGGCTACCTATGAGTTTTTTGAGCAGAGAAACCATGCGTATGTCGGCCGCACGAGCCACACCACACCCGAAAGCGCCTGGGGCAGCGTCACCCGTGACTTGATGTTATTGGTTGAGCGGGGGTCCGCTGGGAAACGAACCAGTTTAACGCACCTGGAGCGTAATAGCCTGGACCTATGACCAGGGTAGCACTGTTGGCCGGTTTGACCGGCCAACCCGCGAAGGGTTCACGGCGCGGCGGCCTGCGCGACGGCGGGCGGCGCATGCTGAGGCTGGGGGCCCAGAAAGAGGCGCGGATCCAGCGGCTGTCCGGCAAGACGGACCTCGAAGTGCAGGTGCGGCCCGGTGGATCGGCCGGAGCTGCCCACGCGCGCCACCTGCTGGCCGCGCTCGACCAGATCGCCCTGCTTGACCAGCAACGAGGACGCATGGGCATAGCGGGTGATCAGGCCGTCGCCATGGTCGATTTCGACCATGTTGCCAAAGCCGGGCGCCCATTTGGACTCGAGCACCACGCCGCCGGACGCGGCCAGGATCGGCGTGCCCGAGGGCGCGGCGAAATCCAGCCCTTCGTGCATGGCCGAGCGGCCCGTCACCGGGTTGCGGCGCCAGCCATACGAGGACGACAGATAGGGGTAATCGGTGATCGGCATGGCGGTCGGCATGCGCGCCTGATCCGCCGAACGCTTGGTGAGCGCCGCATCCAGCAGCTTCAGGTTGTCGGTCTGCTGCGACAGCCGCGCCTGGATCTCGTCGAGCTGCCGGCCCAGCGCCTCGGCGGACGCCGCGCTGGGCGGCGGATGGTCGGTGAAGAGGTCGTCCATGACCTGCGAGGCCTCGGGGTGAGCCGGGGCCTCTGGCTGCGCCGACGCAAGCTGTTGGGCCAATTCGGGGTCGGTATAGGCCACGCCCGCCACCTTGGCCACGCGCTGGCCCAGGCCGTCGATGCTGACCAGCTTGGCCTGCAGCGCGCCCACCTTCGAGGCCAGCAGATTCATGTTTTCACGCAGAAAATCGGCGTCGCGCCCCGGCTGCTCGGATAGCGGCCATCCCATCGTATGGACGGCGGGAAGGATGGGAGTGATGTATCGTTGAAGCGCTGCGCCAAAAATGGCCGCGGTAATCAAGGCGCCCCCCAGAAACAACGCCAGTCGCGCGCCGCCCAGGGTGAGATGCCCGTCCCGCCCGTCCCGGGCGTGCATAATCACGATCTTCAAGGTTTGCTTCCTAATTCTTTTAAAGCCGGCATGAATAGACCCGCTTCATACCGTCAACGTTCCAGTACCAGCCGGCGCGGAGAAAATACCGCCCTGGGATGGCTGGGTCATGACATGCGGGGCGCCGGTGTATTGGCGACTGCCCGCAAGCATCTACAAATTCAGTACGCGGTGGCGGCGGTGTTGCCCGCTCCGCTGGGTGCTGTGTGCCAGGTCGCCAAGCTGGAAAACCTGTGTCTGCATCTGGTGGTGCCCACCGCCGCGCACGCAGCCAAGATGCGTCAGTTGGCGCCGCGCATCGCGCGCTCACTGGCGGACCAGGGCTGGAACCTTAACGAAATTGCCATCAAGGTACAAGCCGGGTTACCCAAGCCCGGCGCCCGTCAGCCGCGCCCTCCCAAAGAGGCGCAGCCCCTGAACGACAAGGCATTGGGCGCGTTCGAAACGCTGCACGACAATCTGCGGCCGGGTCCGTTGGCCGACGCCGTTGCCAAGCTCTTGAGGCATCACAAGAGTAGCTGACCAACCGGGCTTTGTCCGGCAACTCGGGGGGCCGGAAACGTCGCGAAACCAACTTTTCAGACCGATGGCCGGATGGTTTGCTACCGGATTGCGACGATCGCGCGAGGGGATGACGGCCAGCGTCGTCCCAAAGTAGAAACCCAATCAGGGATCTAAATCGAAACCCGCGCGGGATCGGGGTCAGGCCCCGTGCGCGGGTTCAGTGGAAAGCCTGGCTCAGGCCAGCTTCCATTCATGGCGAAACGCCTGGGGCGCTTCTGCCTGCGATTCGTACGTGACGATTTCCCAGGCGTCGCGCTGCTCGAGCAGCGCGCGGGCGAGCTGGTTGTTCAGGCCGTGACCCGACTTGCACGCCACATAGCGCGCCACCAGCGGTTTGCCCAGCAGATACAGGTCGCCGATGGCGTCCAGGATCTTGTGTTTGACGAATTCATCGTCGTAACGCAGCCCGTCGCTGTTCAGCACGCGGTACTCGTCCATGACGATGGCGTTATCCAGGCTGCCGCCACGGGCCAGGCCCATCGACCGCAGGGCCTCGACTTCATTCACGAAACCAAAGGTGCGCGCCCGCGCGATCTCGCGCACGTACGAATGCGTGGCGAAATCGATTTCTGCAAAATTCGCCGTGGAGTCGATGGCGGGGTGGCGGAAGTCGATCGAGAAGGCCAGCGCGTACCCTTCGTGGGGTTCGAGCCGGGCCCATTTCTCGTTGCGGCCTTCGCCTTCACGCACTTCCACCGGCTTCAAGACACGGATGAATTGCTTGGGCGCGTTCTGCTCGACGATGCCCGCCGAGCGCAAAAGATAAACAAACGTCGCCGCGCTGCCGTCCATGATGGGGACTTCTTCGGCAGTGAGGTCGACGTGCAGGTTGTCGATACCCAGGCCGGCCAATGCCGACATGAGATGTTCCACGGTCGACACGCGAACATTGCCCTGCTGCAGCACCGACGCCATGCGGGTATCGCCCACGCCCGTGGCTTGCGCGGGCAGGTCAACAACCTGCGGCAGATCCACACGGTGAAAGACGATACCGGTATTGGGCTGTGCCGGACGCAGGGTGAGCTCTACCCGCCGTCCTGAGTGGACGCCGACGCCTGTCGTGCGGACGAGATTCTGGATGCTGCGCTGTCGGAACATGAGACTTGGAATTTTGAACCCGGAAGCCGGCAAGATAAGTACGGATTGCCGGCGTAACCGAAGTATTGTAACGCTGTCCGATCCTTGCCGCCATTCAAACTGGCGCTCAGACCGACCGAAACCTCCGTCCCTTATTTAACGTGCAAGGGAAACACGGACCGCTCTGCCTCCGGCTCGCCCGTGGGGACAGGCGAGCCGGAGATGAGGGAGTGCAGTTAGAGCCGTTGATCGGCTCTAGGTTCAGTCCGCCTGCTTACGCAGGAAGGCCGGGATGTCGAAATGATCCATTCCCGAGCTTTCCAGCGCGCGCACCTGGGCCGACGCCTGGCTGCGCGGATTGCGCATGACAGACGGCATGTCCAGGTTGCGGTAATCACCGCCTTGACCGGCCGGCATCGTGCCCATGGGCATGTTGTCGGTGCCGGTGCGCAGCACTTCAGCGGTGGTCTGCACCAGTTGCGGACGGGCTTGCGCACGGCCAAGGCCGGTTGCAACCACCGTGACACGCAGGTTTTCGCCCATGGACTCGTCGTAGGCGGTGCCGAAGATCACGGTCGCGTCGTCCGAAGCGTAGCTGCGGATCGTTTCCATGATTTCGCGCGTTTCGCGCATCTTCAGCGAGCGGCTGGCGGTGATGTTGACCAGCACGCCACGCGCGCCGTTCAGATCCACGCCTTCCAGCAGCGGGCAAGCAATGGCGTGCTCGGCGGCAACGCGTGCGCGATCCGCGCCCGATGCCGACGCCGTGCCCATCATGGCCTGGCCCTGCTCGCCCATGATCGTCTTGACGTCTTCGAAGTCGACGTTGACGTTACCTTCGACGTTGATGATTTCGGCGATACCTGCGCACGCGTTGTGCAGGATGTCGTCGGCCGAACGGAAGCAGTCTTCCTGCGTCGCGTCCTCGTCCATCAGTTCATAGAGGTTCTCGTTGAGCACCACGATGAGCGAATGCACGTGCTTGGCCAGTTCCGAGATACCGTCCTCGGCCATCTTCAGGCGCTTGTTGCCTTCAAAGGTGAAAGGCTTGGTGACCACGCCCACGGTCAGAATGCCCAGCTCCTTCGCCACTTCGGCCACGACCGGACCTGCACCGGTACCGGTGCCGCCGCCCATGCCCGCGGTGATGAAGACCATGTGTGCGCCGTTCAGCGCCGCACGGATTTCCTCGCGCGCGGTTTCCGCCGACGCGCGTCCCTGCTCGGGCTTGGCGCCCGCGCCCAGACCGGTACGGCCCAGACGGATCTGCACCGGCGCATTGGTTGCCGCCAGCGCTTGCGCATCGGTATTGGCGCAGATGAAATCCACGCCGTGCACACCGCTGCGAATCATGTGCGCCACGGCATTGCCGCCCGCACCGCCCACACCAACGACCTTGATTACGGTCCCTTTGGTGTTGTTCTCAAGCATCTCAAAGTTCATCATGATGACTCCCTCACAAGTCCGATTTTGCAAATCACAAAAATTCCCCAACAACCTATTTGTGAATCGCCTCAAAGCCGACGCCGGCTACATAGGCCCGCCACGGGTTTGAGACGCCTCCTCTTTCTGGCGCTCCCCGCTAGACAGCCGCGGTTCGCACCAAGGAGCAGGCCCCAACCTGCACCCTTTAATTCATGAACCACTCCTTCATGCGCGCAAGCAGGCTCTTGAAGTTGCCCGTCTGCGCAGCCACCTTGCGGCCACGCACACGCTGCATGCGCGCTTCCTGCAGCAGCCCCATCACCGTCGAGAAGCGCGGATTGCGCATCACGTCGGCAAGGCTGCCTTCGTACTCGGGCACCGCCACGCGAACCGGCTTGAGGAACACGTCCTCGGCCAGTTCGATCATGCCGGGCAGCTGCGCGGATCCGCCGGTCAGGACCACGCCGGAAGCCAGCAGGTCCTCGTAGCCGGAATCGCGCACCACCTGTTGCACCAGCGTGAATAGTTCTTCCACGCGCGGTTCGATCACCGCGCCCAGCGCCTGGCGCTTGACCTGGCGCGGGCCGCGGTCGCCCAGGCCCGGCACTTCCACGGACTCGTCCGGGCTGGCCAGCACCTGCTTGGCGACGCCGTAGCGCAGCTTGATTTCTTCGGCATCGGGCGTGGGCGTGCGCAGCATCGCCGCGATGTCGTTGGTGATCTGATCGCCGGCGATGGGCAGCACGGCGGTGTGGCGGATTGCGCCACCGGTGAAGATGGCAACGTCGGTCGTGCCGCCGCCGATGTCGACGAGCACGACGCCCAGTTCCTTTTCGTCGGCCGTCAGCACGGCAAGGCTGGAGGCGAGCGGCTGCAGAATCAGGTCCTGCACTTCGAGGCCGCAGCGGCGCACGCACTTGACGATGTTCTGCGCGGCGCTGACCGCGCCCGTCACGATGTGCACGCGCACTTCCAGGCGCAGGCCGCTCATCCCGATGGGTTCGCGGATGTCTTCCTGGCCGTCGACGATGAACTCCTGCGTCAGCACGTGCAGCACCTGCTGGTCGGTCGGGATGTTCACCGCCTTCGCGGTCTCGATGACGCGGGCGACGTCGGTGGCGGTGACTTCCTTGTCCTTCACGGCGACCATGCCGCTGGAATTGAAGCTGCGGATATGGCTGCCGGCGATGCCGGTGTAGACGTCTCGAATCTTGCAATCTGCCATCAGCTCGGCTTCTTCAAGCGCGCGCTGGATGGAATTCACAGTGGTCTCGATATTGACGACCACGCCCTTGCGCATGCCGCGCGATTCGTGCTGGCCCAGGCCTAGCACCTCGAAGCGGCCTTCAGGCAGGATTTCAGCCACCACAGCCACCACCTTGCTGGTGCCGATATCGAGGGCGACGATAAGGTCCTTGATGTCACGGGTCATGGCGTTAGCGTTTCTTGGGAGGTTTCGGTGTGGATTTGGATTTGGTTTCCGACGCGGGCAACGGAGCCAGCGCCAGGGCGAAACCATTCGGATAGCGCAGGTCGGCCTGCGTGATGGTGCGCCCTTCCAGGCGCCCCGCCACGGTGGGCCACGCCTGCACAAAGCGTTGAATACGAGCCGCGAACGGCAAGGCGCCGGGCAGGCCGTGCGGGTCCGGCGCATCGGCGCCCGGATCCCGGCCAAGGTCCAGCAGCATGCCGTTGGAAAGCACGACGCGCCAGGCGTAGCGCGGGCTCAGTTCCAACTGTTCCACATGCATGTCCAGCGGCGCGAACCAGCGCGCCAGCTCGGCGTAGCGCTGTACGACCAGCGCTTCCGTGCCGTCCGGCCCGGAGAACTGCGGCAGCACCGTGTCGTCGTCCACCTCGCCCGTGTTGGCCGTGAACGCCTCGCCCCAGGTGTTGATCATCTGGTTCTCGTTCCACAGCGCCAGGGGCTGCTGTTCCTCGATGCGCACGCGCAGCACGTTCGGCCAGATCCGCCGCACGGTGGCATGCCGGACCCACGGCACCGATTCGAAGATCTCGCGCGCGTCGTCCAGGTCCACCGTGAAGAAGTTGCCCTTCACGCGGCCCGCGATCGCCGAGCGTACGGCGCCCGTCGACACGTAGTGCAGCTCTGTGTCCGGCATCGATTCCAGCTCGATCGCCGACAGCGTGAAATACGGACGTTGCGCTACCCACACCACGCCCGCGATGAGCATGGCGGCAACCGCCAGCACGGCGAGCGTGTTGGCGATCAGGTTGGTAGTACGAGCGTCGTTCCACACGGATTATCCAGGTCAAGCGTTGCGGGCGTGGCCGTGCACCTTGCACGAGGCCTCGGACAGGATGGCCACGCACAATTCTGCATAGCTGATCCCCACGGCCTTTGCGGCCATGGGCACCAGGGAGTGGCCGGTCATGCCGGGCGAAGTATTCATTTCAAGCAGCCAGGGCCGGTTGTCGGCATCGAGGATGAAATCCGCGCGGCCCCAGCCTTCGCAGCCCAGCGTCTGATACGCCTTGACGGCAATCCGCGCGACTTCTTCAGCAACGTCCGCAGGCAAGGCGGCCGGGCAGAAATACTGCGTGTCGTCGGAGAAATACTTGTGTTCGTAGTCGTAGTTGCCGCCCGGCGCCGCGATCTCGATCACGGGTAGCGCGCGCGCCGCCTTGCCCGAGCCCAGCACGGCCACGGTCAGTTCGCGCCCGGTGATGAACTGCTCGGCCAGGACCTCGCTGTCGTACTGCGCGGCTGCGGCGTAGGCTTCCTTCATGTCGGAGTAACCGACGACCTTGGTGATGCCCACGGTCGAGCCTTCATGCGGCGGCTTGATGATCAGCGGCAGTTGCAGACGGTCGGGGACCAGGCGCAGTTCGGTATCGGCGTCCAGCACTTCAAAGTCGGGCGTGGGCAGGCCATGCTGCAGCCAGATGCGCTTGGTCATGGTCTTGTCCATGGCCAGCGCCGAGGCCATCGGGCCGCTGCCGGTGTAAGGGATGCCCAACAGTTCCAGCGCGCCCTGCAGGGTGCCGTCTTCTCCGTAACGGCCGTGCAGTGCGATGAATACGCGATCAAAGGCTTGATCAGCCAGTTCGGCAAGACTGCGCTCGCCGGTGTCGAACAGGTGCGCGTCCACGCCGGCGCTGGTCAGCGCCTCGTGCACGCCCTTGCCGGACATGAGCGAGACTTCACGTTCGGCGGACCGGCCGCCGTACAACACACCCACCTTGCCGAATTGCTTGCTCATGCCAGCTCTCCCACCTGGGCCGGGACCTTGCTGATCGAACCCGCCCCCATCACGATGACGACGTCGCCATCGCGCACGAAATCCACAACGGTCTGCGGCAGTTCCGCCACGTCTTCCACGAACACCGGCTCGACCTTGCCGGCCACGCGCAGTGCCCGCGAGAGCGCGCGTCCGTCGGCTGCGACCAGCGGCGGCTCGCCCGCGGCGTAGACCTCGGTCAGCAGCACCGCGTCGGCGGTGCCCAAGACGCGCACGAAGTCCTCGAAGCAATCCCGCGTCCGCGTGTAGCGGTGCGGCTGGAAGGCCAGCACGATGCGGCGGTCGGGCCAGGCGCCGCGCGCCGCAGCCAGCGTTGCCGACATTTCGACCGGATGGTGGCCGTAGTCGTCGATCACCGTGAAGGTGCCGCCGCCATGGTTGGCCGGCACCGGGAACTCGCCCGTCTGGGTGAAGCGGCGGCCCACGCCCTTGAAGGACGACAGCGCCTCGCAGATGGCGGCGTCGGACACGCCCAGTTCGGTTGCCACGGCAATCGCGGCCAGCGCGTTGCGCACGTTGTGCAGGCCCGGCAGATTCAATTCGACGTTCAGCGGCGGCAGCAGCGTGTCACGATGGGTGCGCTGCACGTTAAAGCGCATGCGCGTGCCGTCCGGCCGCACTTCATACGCCCGCACCTGCGCGTCCTCGTTCAGGCCGTAGGTCGTGATGGGACGCGACACGAACGGCATGATCTCGCGCACGTTCGCGTCGTCCGAGCACAGCACGACGCTGCCATAGAACGGCAGGCGCTGCGTGAATTCGATGAACGCGCTCTTGAGCCGCGCCACGTCGTGCCCGTAGGTGTCCATGTGATCGGCATCGATATTGGTCACGATGGCCATCACGGGCAGCAGGTTCAGGAACGAGGCGTCCGACTCGTCGGCCTCGACCACGATGTAATCGCCCTGCCCCAGCCGCGCATTGGCGCCCGCCGAATTCAGCCGGCCGCCGATCACGAACGTGGGATCCAGGTCGCCCGCCGCCAGCACGCTGGCGACCAGGCTGGTCGTGGTGGTCTTGCCGTGCGTGCCGGCCACGGCGATGCCGCGCTTCAAGCGCATGAGCTCGGCCAGCATAATGGCGCGCGGCACCACCGGGATGCGCGCCGAGCGCGCCGCGATCACTTCGGGGTTGTCCCCCGCCACCGCCGTGGACGTGACGATGGCGCTGGCGCCCGTGACGTTGCTGGCGGCATGGCCGATCGCGATCTTCACGCCCAGCGCGGCCAGGCGGCGCGTCACCGCCGACTCGTTCAGGTCGGAACCGCTGATGTCGTAGCCCAGGTTCAGCAGCACTTCGGCAATGCCGCTCATGCCCGAACCGCCGATGCCTACAAAATGGATATGTTGAATTCTGTGTTTCATGATGAACGCCCCGCTGCTTGTTCACAGACGTCGGCGATATGGGCGGCCGCGTCGGGACGCGCATGCGCGCGGGCACGGACGGCGACAGCCTCGAGTTCTTGTCGGGTGCGCTGGCTCAGCCAATCCGCCAGCCACTCGGGCGTCATGGCGGTCTGCGGCTGCAGCCAGGCGGCCTGCGCATCGCTCAGGAAGCGCGCGTTGGCGGTCTGGTGGTCATCGATGGCGTGGGGGAACGGCACGAACAGCGCCGCGACGCCGGCGGCCGCCACTTCGGACACCGTCATGGCGCCCGCGCGGCAGATCAGCAGATCGGCGTCGGCCATGGCGCCCGCCATGTCGTCGATGAAGGCGCGGCAATCGGCTTGCACACCCGCCTGGGCGTACGCCTGCTGCAGCGCCGGCAAATGTTGTTCACCGGCCTGGTGAACGACCGTCGGCCGGTGGCCGATCGGCAGACGCGCAAGCGCCTGCGGCACGGTGGTATTCAAGGCTTGCGCCCCCAGGCTGCCGCCCACCACCAGCACGCGCAGCGGGCCGCTGCGGCCGGCATAGCGTTCGGCGGGGTCCGGCAAGGCGCACAGGTCGGCGCGCACCGGATTGCCCATGGCTTCGCCCTTGGGCAGCACGCCGGGGAATCCGCTCAGCACGCGGCGCGACATCTTCGCCAGGCATTTGTTGGCGGTGCCGGCGACGGCATTCTGTTCGTGCACGACGAGCGGCGTGCCGCGCAGCGCGGCAATCACGCCGCCCGGGAACGCCACGTAGCCGCCCATGCCCAGCACCACATCTGGACGCACGTCGGACAGCCGCGACCACGCTTGCGCGAACGCGCGCAGCAAGAGGAAAGGCAGCTTGAGCAGCGCGGACGCGCCCTTGCCGCGCACGCCCTGGAAGCGCAGCGGCACCAGTTCGATGCCGCGCGGCGGCACGAGGCGGCCTTCCATTTTGTCGGGATTGCCCAGCCACAGCACGCGCCAGCCGCGTTCGCGCAGCACATCGGCCACGGCGAGGCCTGGCATGATGTGGCCGCCGGTGCCGCCGGCCATGATGAGAATGGTGCGGGCGGCGGTCATACCCGTCCTCCGCGCATCATGATGCGGTTTTCCACGTCGACCCGGATCAGCATCGCCAGCGCGCACAGGTTCATCACCACGCCCGAACCGCCGTAGCTCATCAGCGGCAGCGTCAGGCCCTTGGTGGGCAGCAGGCCCAGGCACACGCCCATGTTGATGAACGACTGCACGCCGAACCACATGGCCACGCCGTGCGCGACCAGACCGGCGAACGTGCGTTCCATGGCGATGGCCTGACGGCCGATGTCGAAACCGCGATAGACGATGATCGCAAACAACGTGATCACCAACATGACGCCGGCAAAGCCCAGTTCCTCGCCCACCACCGCCATCAGGAAGTCGGTGTGCGCCTCGGGCAGGTAATGCAGTTTCTCGACGCTGGCGCCCAGGCCCACGCCGAACCATTCGCCGCGGCCCAGCGCGATCAGCGAGTGCGACAGCTGATAGGCGCTGCCGTAGGCGTTGTCTTCGTTCCAGGGATCCAGGTAGGCGAATAGACGCGCACGGCGCCAAGGCGACAGCCAGATCAGCATCAGGAACGTGCCCACCAGCACGGCGAGCAGGCTGCTGAAATACTTGCCGTTGATGCCGCCCAGGAACAGGATGCCGATGGCGATGGCCACGATCACCATGAACGCGCCCAGATCGGGTTCAAGCAGCAGCAGCATGCCAACGCCGGCCAGCGCGAACGCCATCGGCAGGAAGCCGCGGGCAAATGCCTGCATGTGCTCCTGCTTGCGAACCGTGTAGTCAGCCGCGTACAGCAAGGCGGCAAGCTTCATCAGTTCGGATGGCTGGAAATTCAGCGGACCCAGCGGGATCCAGCGGTGAGCGCCGTTGACTTCGCGGCCGATGCCGGGAATCAGCACCGCCACCAGCAACACCATCGTCACCACGAAAAGCGGCACGGCCAGGCGTTGCCAGACCCGGATGGGGATCGCCAGCACCACGGCGGCGCCAAGCAGCCCCGCGCTCACGAAGAGGCCGTGGCGGATCACGAAGTAATAGCGGCCATAGGACGCATAGCGCGGGCCGTCGGCCAGCGCGATCGACGCCGAATACACCATCAGCAGGCCGAGCAGCAGCAACGTCGACGCCGCAATCACGAGCGGCAAGTCGAAGTTGCGCATGCGGGTACGGCCGGGCCGTACGGCATTGACGCTGGCGGTGAGATCGGCGATCAGGCTCATCGTGCGGCCTCGGCGCCACGCGTCACGGATTTTGCCCAGGAAGCGGCGTTGCGGTTCATGCCACCTCCCCACGGTCGCGGGCCAGGTCTTCGACCTCTTCCACGAATACCTGCCCGCGATGCGGGTAATTGCGGAACATGTCCAGGCTGGCGCACGCCGGCGACAACAGCACGGCGTCGCCCGGCTGCGCCAGTTCGGCCGCGCCGCGCACGGCGTCGCGCAGGGTCTCGACCGTCAGGCACTTGACGCCGGTTGGCTCCAGCACGCGGCCGATCTCCGGGCCATCCAGGCCGATCAGCATCACCGCGCGCGCATGGCGCGACACCACGGGAATCAGCGGCGAAAAATCCTGGCCCTTGCCCTGGCCGCCGGCGATCAGCACCACGGGCTGGCCCAGGCCTTCCAGCGCGGCCACGGTGGCGCCCACGTTGGTGCCCTTGCTGTCATTGATGTAGTCGACGCCGCCGATGGTGCGCACGAAGGCCGCGCGATGCGGCTCGCCCGCGTAGTCGCGCAGCGCGCGCAGCATGGCGCCCCAACCCAGATCCAGGCAGCGCGCAAGCTGCAGCGCGGCCAGCGCGTTCAGCGCGTTGTGGATGCCGCGGATGCGCAATGCGTCCACGGGCATGAGCCGACTCATGCGGCCCTTGGCGCGCACCGGTTCGGGCGCGTCCTTCTTGCGCCGCGTGGGCGGCGGGGGCTCGTCGAAATCATTGGACTCGCAGGCCGTCAGCCACGCCACGCCCTGTCCCAGTTCGAGTCCCATGTCGCCCACCAGCTCCGGCACATCGCGGCCAAAGCTGCGCACATTCATGGCGTTGAGCGACGACACCATATCGACGGTCATCGGATCGTCGCGATTGACGATGGCGACGCGCGCCATCTTCAGAAGGCGTCCCTTGGCATCGGCATACGCCTGCATGCCGCCGTGCCAGTCCAGGTGATCCTGGGTCACGTTCAGCACGACAGCCGCGTCGGCCATCAGCGTGCGGGTGGTTTCAAGCTGGAAGCTGGACAGTTCAAGCACCCACACCTGCGGCAGCGCGTCCGTGTCCAGCGCGTCCATCAGCGCGGACAGCGCCGCAGGGCTGATGTTGCCGGCGGCGATCACCGTCAGACCGCTGGCGTCGACCAGTTGCCGGGTCAGCGCGGTGACGGTGGTCTTGCCGTTGGTGCCGGTCACGGCGAGCAGTTTCGGGCGATATTCGCGGTCGACGGCCAGATCCGCCAGCGCGCGGGCAAACAATTCGATCTCGCCGACGACTTCAATGCCGCGGGCCTCGGCCTCGCGCAGCACGTCGGCGGCGGGCGCCTGCGTTGGCGCCAGCCCCGGACTCAGCACGACCTGCGACACGCCGTCCAGCAGATCGATGGCAAACGACTCGTCGCAGCCCAGCCGGTATTCCACTTCGTTTTGCGCCAGCGACTCGCGCAGCGCGGCCAGGCCTCCCGGTTCCGCGCGCGTGTCGGCCACGCGCAAGCGGGCGCCCTGTCGGGCGCACCAGCGTGCGGCGGCGACACCCGTCTCGCCCAATCCGAGGATCAGCACGAGCGGCGCGTCAGCGCGGGAGGTTTCCATCATATTCATCGCAACTTCAGCGTAGAGAGGCCAATCAGCACCAGCATCATGCTGATGATCCAGAAACGCACGACCACCTGGGTTTCCTTCCAGCCGCCCACTTCAAAGTGATGATGCAACGGGGCCATTCGGAAAATGCGTCGACCTGTTCCATAACGTCGCTTCGTGTACTTGAACCAGGTCACCTGGATCATCACCGACAAGGTCTCGACGACGAACACGCCGCCCATGATGAACAGCACGATTTCCTGGCGCACGATGACCGCGATCGTGCCCAACGCACCGCCCAACGCGAGCGCGCCGACGTCACCCATGAACACTTGCGCCGGATACGCGTTGAACCATAAAAATGCGAGCCCCGCGCCCCCGATCGCCGCGCACAGCACCATCAATTCCGATGCGCCGGGAATGTACGGAAACAGCAGGTACTTCGAATAGTCCACGCGGCCGACCACGTAAGCGAAGATGCCCAGCGCGCTGCCGACCATCACGGTCGGCATGATGGCCAGGCCATCCAGCCCGTCGGTCAGGTTCACCGCGTTGCTGGTGCCGACGATCACCGCCCAGGTCAGCGCCACGAAACCGAGCACGCCCAGCGGATAGCTCACCGTCTTGAAGAACGGCACGATCAGGTCGGCGCGCGTCGGCAAGGCCATCGTGAAACCGCTGCCCACCCAGGCCTTGAACAGGGGCCAGAGTTCGGTATTGGCGGGAGCGGACACCGCGAACGCCAGATACACCGCAGCCACCATGCCGATGGTGGCTTGCCAGAAGAACTTTTGCCGCGCGGGCATGCCTTCGGGATCGCGATAGACCACCTTGCGGTAATCGTCGCGCCAGCCGATCCAGCCAAACCCGAAGGTGACCAGCAGAACGACCCACACGAAGCGGTTCGTCCAGTCCGCCCACAGCAAGGTGCTGATGGCGATGGAGATAAGGATCAGCACGCCGCCCATGGTCGGGGTGCCGGTCTTGACCAGGTGCGATTCGGGACCGTAGGTGCGCACGGCCTGGCCGATCTTCATTTCGGTCAGCTTGCGGATGACGCGCGGACCGGCCACCAGGCCAATCACCAGCGCCGTCGCGCACGCCAGCACGGCGCGCAGCGTGATGTATTCGAACACGCCCAGCGCGCGAACATCGTCGGAAAGCAGGCGGGCGATCTCAAGCAGCATGCTGCTCTCCCTGCCCCGCGGCTGCCGTACCGTCATTCAAAGAAAAAGCCGTCACTACCCGCTCCATGCGCATAAAGCGCGATCCTTTTACCAATACGCAGGACGGGCGCAAGCCGCGCAAGGCGGCAACGACTTCGTCTACCGATGCGCAGGCGTGCGCGCCAGGACCGAATGCGGCGGCTGCCGCCCGGCTGGCTTCGCCTAGCGTGATGAATGCGTCGAGCCCATGCTCGCGCGCGTAATTGCCCACCTCGACGTGCATGGCCGGGCCGTTGTCCCCGACTTCGCCCATGTCGCCCAGCACCAGGGCGCGCGTGCCGCCGATCCGCGCAAGCACATCGATGGCCGCGCGAACCGAATCGGGGTTGGCATTGTAGGTGTCATCGATGAGCAACGTTCCGTCACTCATTCGCTTGTGCTGCATGCGGCCGGCCACCGGGCTGAAACCCGCCAGCGCACGCACCGCGGTTTCGAGCGGCGCCCCCGCGGCAATGGCGCTGGCGATGGCGGCCAACGCGTTGCGCAGGTTGTGCAATCCCGCCACCGGCAGCGTCAGGTCGGCAACGCCGACCGGCGTCACAACGCGGCAACGCGTGGCGTCCACTTCCGCGATGATCTGTTCCGCGTAGACGTCCAGGCCGGGCTGCAACCCGAACCGCAGCACGCGGCGCGGCGCGGCCAGCGCATCCCAGATGGCAGAGTAAGGTTCGTCGCCCGGATACACGGCGACACCATCGGCCGGCAGCGCGGCAATCGCGGCGCCATTTTCATGCGCGACCGCTTCGACGGTGTGCATGAACTCCTGGTGCTCGCGCTGCGCATTGGTGACGAGCGCTACGGTCGGCGCGGCAATGGCGGCAAGCTGTGCGATTTCACCGGGATGGTTCATGCCCAGCTCGAACACGGCGGCACGATGCCCGGCCCGCAGGCGCAGCAAGGTCAGCGGCACGCCGATGTCGTTGTTCAGATTGCCGGCCGTGGCCAGGCGCCCCGCTTCGCCCTGCCATTCGGCGAGCATCGCGGAGATCATTTCCTTGGTCGTCGTCTTGCCGTTGCTGCCGGCCACCGCCACCACGGGCAGCGTAAACCGGGCGCGCCAGGCAGCGCCGATGCGCGTCAGCGCCACGCGCGTATCGCCCACGACAAGCTGCGGCAATCCGGCATCGGCAACACGGTGCGCGACGAGCGCCGCGCACGCGCCGCGCGCGGCTGCCTGATCAAGGTAGTCGTGCGCGTCGAAGTTTTCGCCCACCAGCGCGACGAACAGCTCGCCTTCGCCGATGCGGCGCGTGTCGGTGGACACGCCCGGCGCCTGCTGCAACAGCAGCGCCACACGCGCCCATTCGCGATCGTCGAAGGGCAGCTTTTCGCCGCCGATGTCCTGATAGGTTTCGTGACCCTTGCCCGCCAGCAGCACCACGTCTTCCGGCGACGCCGCCCAGATCGTCTGCAGGATGGCGCGCGCGCGGTCGACTTGCACGTCGGCATGCGCCGCTTCGGGCACGCCGGCCAGGATCTGCTCGACGATCGCCTCGGGCGACTCGGTGCGCGGATTGTCGCTGGACACCACGACGTGGTCGGCCAGCTCCGCTGCGATGCCGCCCATCACGGGGCGCTTGCCTGGATCGCGCTCGCCGCCGCAGCCGAACAGGCACACCAGACGCCCGGAACGCGCCGTGGCAACGGCACGCAGCGCCAGCAGCGCGCGGGACAGCGCGTCCGGCGTATGAGCGTAGTCCACCACCACCAACGGACCGCGAGCAGTATGCGCCGGCAAACTGACTGCCGGTTCCACGGTCTGCAAACGGCCATCGACGGGATCGGTCGCCGCCAGTTCACGCGCAATCTGCGCGAACGGCAGGCCCAGCTTGTACAGCACGCCCGCCACCAGCAGCAGGTTCGACACGTTGTGCGCGCCCAGCAGGCGCGTCACGATCTGGGCTTCGCCATGCGGCGACACCAGCGTGAAGATCTGGCCCTGCGACGTGGCCTGCAGATCGCGCGCACGCATCGCGGCGGGGATCGCGGGATCGTCGCTCAGGCTGTAGCCCATCGGCGTCACGCCGTCCGGCAGGCTGGCCAGCATACGGCGCCCTGCCTCATCGTCGGCATTGATCACCGCGGCGCCCAGGCCGGGCCAACGGAAGAGGCGCGCCTTGGCCGCTTCGTAGCGTTCCATCGTGACGTGATAGTCCAGATGGTCGCGCGTCAAATTCGTAAAGGCAGCCAGCGCCACGCGCACGCCATCCATGCGGCCTTGCTCGATGCCGATCGACGAGGCCTCCATGGCCACGGCCTTCGCGCCGGCGTCGCGCATCGCGGCCAGCGTGCGGTGCACGGTCAGCACATCCGGCGTCGTCAGGCTGCCGCCCAGCGTCTGACCGTCGGGCAGCACGGCGCCCAGCGTGCCGATGGTGCCGCAAGCCTTGTCGTTGCGGCTCAACGCATGGGCAATCCATTGCACCGAAGAAGTCTTGCCATTGGTGCCGGTCACGGCAACCACCGCCAGCGCCGCCGACGGACGGCCATACCAGGTGTCGCCCAGTTCGCCCAGCAGCGAGCGCAGGCCCGTCACGGCAAGCATGGGCGTGCCGGCCGACGCGGCTTGCACGGCATCGGTGGCCGGCGCGTCGAACAGCACCGCGCTGGCGCCCAGCGCCAACGCCTTATCTATATAGAGACGGCCGTCGCTCGACAGTCCCGGGCACGCGACGAACACGTCGCCCGGCTCGATGTCGCGCGAGTCCAGCTTGAGATGCGCGGTCAACGACACGCGCTCATGCAACCACGCCACGGTCTCGGCAACCGTGGCGACAGGGGAAGAGAGGAAGCCGTTGGCGCTCATCTGCCTGGCTCCTTGATACCAGCAACAATCGTGGATTCAAACGGTGCGTCGGGCCGCACCCCCATCAGCCTCAGGCTCCCCCCCACGATATGGGAGAACACGGGCGCGGCGATTGCGCCGCCGTAATAACCGCCAATCGTCGGTTCGTCGATGGACACGGCCACCACGATCTTGGGATCCGACACCGGCGCAAAGCCCACATACGAACTGCGATACCGTTGCGTGCTGTACTTGCCGTCCACGATCTTGCGCGCGGTGCCGCTCTTGCCCGCTACGCGGTAACCCTGCACCTGGGCGGCCTTCGTGCCATCGGGACCGGTGGCGGCCTCCAGCATGGCGCGCACCAGCGCGGTCGTCTTTTGCGAGTAAATCTTCACGCTGGTCGGATCGCTGTCGCGCTTGACCAGGGTCAGCGACACCATGTCGCCGTTACGTGCAAAGACGGTATAGGCGCGCGCCACTTGCAGCAGCGACACGGACAGGCCGTAGCCATAGGCCATAGTGGCCTTTTCAATCAGACGCCAGCGTTCCCACGGGCGCAGACGGCCCGGTGCGGCGCCGGGGAATCCCACTTGCGGCGCCTGGCCGAGGCCCAATTCGGTGAAGCGGTCCCACATTTCGCGGGATTCCAGCTTCTCGGAGATCATCGTCATGCCGATGTTGCTGGACTTGCGCAGCACGCCCGCAACGTCCAGCGTGCCGTTGCGGCTCACGTCGCTGATCGTGCTGCCCTGATACGTGAACCGGCCGTTGCCCGTCTCGAACTGCGTCGACGTGCTGATGCGGCCCAGGTCCAGCGCCAGCGCGGCGGTAAAGGGCTTCATGATGGAGCCCGGCTCGAACGTATCCGTGATCGCCTGGTTGCGCAGGTTGGCGCCATGGAAGGTTTCGCGGTTGTTCGGATCGAAGGTCGGCACGTTGGCCAGCGCCAGGATCTCGCCTGTGTGCACGTCCACGACCACGGCCGTCGCCCCCTTGGCGCGGTGCTTGTCCATGGCGTCCTTCAGTTCCTTGAACACCAGGTACTGCAGACGCGTGTCGATGGACAGGCGCAGGTCGCGACCGTCTACCGGCAACGTGACGGCCTGCACGTCTTCGATGACGCGGCCCAGCCGGTCCTTGATGACGCGGCGGCTTCCCGGGCGGCCCGACAGCTGCTGGTTGAACGTCAGCTCAACGCCTTCCTGCCCCTGATCTTCGACGCTGTTGAAGCCCACCACGTGGGCCATCACGTCGCCGTCCGGGTAGTAGCGGCGGGTTTCGGGCTGCTGGTGCACGCCCGGCACCCCCAGCTGCTTGATCTTGTCGGCCACATCCATCGAGACCTGACGCTTCAGGTACACGAAGTTCTTGTCCTCATCGACGAAGCGGCGGCGTAGATCGCCCGCCGGCGTGTCCAACAGCTTGGCCAGCGAGTCGAGCTGCGCGGGCGTGGCCTGCTTCACGTCTTCCGGAATGGCCCAGATGGCGCGCGCCGGCACACTCGATGCCAGCACCGCACCATTGCGGTCCATGATCTTGCCGCGCGTGGCAGCCAGCGTCAGCGTGCGCTCGTAGCGGCGCTCGCCCTGCTGCTGCAAGAACTCCGTCGACAAACCCTGCAGGAACAGCGCGCGGCCGGCCAGCACGGTGAATCCGCCAAACAGCAGAATCAGCACCAGGCGCGCGCGCCACGTGGGCAAACTTCCGCGCAGCACGGGATTGTCGAAGAAGGGCACGCGCTTCATTGCGTGCCTCCGGCGGCCGCAGGCACGGGCGCCTGATTCATATAGAGCGTACGGTCAGGCACGATGGGAATCATCTTCAGACCGTCGCGCGCAATGGCGTCGACCCGCGCATTGCGGGCCAGTTCGGCGCGCTCCAGTTGCAGGCGGCGCCAGTTGGTTTCGAGGTCGCGCGCATGCGCCTGATCGCGGCCCAGCTCCACGAAGAGCTGGCGCGACTGATACCGGCTGGTGACCAGGGAAATGGCCGACAGCATCAGCAAAGCCGCAACGATCAGATTGACGCGACCCATCAGCGGCGCCCTCCCTTTCCGCCACGCCGGGGCGGCGGGGCGAGGTCGCTGCCGGGCAGCGAGCCGATCTTCACAAACGCAAAGCCGCCTTCGGCAGGCAGCGGCGTTTCGGTGCGCTCGGCCGCACGCAGGATGGCGGAACGGGCGCGGGCGTTGGACGAGACTTCATCGTCCTCGGCCACGACCTTGCCGAGGGAGCGCACAACGGGTTGGGGCATTTCGCTTTCGCGCAGGGGCAGGCGTGCATGCGCGGCAGCCGGCCTGGCCGCCGCCGCGATGCACTGCTTGACCATGCGGTCTTCAAGCGAATGAAAGCTGATCACCGCCAACCTCCCCCCCGGGGCAAGCAGGTCTAAAGCTGACGCGAGGGTGCGCGCGAGCTCTTCGAGTTCCCGATTGATGTAAATCCGTAAAGCTTGAAAGGTGCGTGTGGCCGGATGTTGCCCCTTTTCGCGCGTGCGGACGGCGCTGGCGACGCACTCGGCAAGCTCGAGCGTGGTGCGCAGCGGCCTTGTTGCGCGGCGAGCAGCAATCGCCTTTGCAACCTGAAAAGCAAACCGTTCTTCGCCATAATCCGCTATGACCTCCCGCATCTCATCCACACTGGCTTGCGCCAGCCAATCCGCCACCGTGGGACCACGAGTGGTGTCCATCCGCATATCGAGCGGGCCGTCTCGCATGAACGAGAAACCGCGCTCGGCATCGTCGATCTGAGGCGACGAAACGCCCAGATCCAGCATCACGCCATCGACCTTGCCGATGCCGCGCTGCTCCAATTCTTCGGCCATGGTGGCAAAGCCTCCATGTACCACCGTGACCCGCGCATCCTCGGCCGCCAGCGCGTTGGCGACCGCAATGGCCTGCGGGTCCTTGTCAAACACGACCAGCCGGGCCTGCTTGCCCAAGCGGCCAAGCAACTCGCGGCTGTGGCCGCCCCGGCCGAAAGTGCCGTCGACAAAGACGCCGCTTTCGATTCGCGTAGCCACACCCTGCCCATCCTGCGGCTGCGACCGTGCCGCGCCCTTGCCGCCAAAACCGGGCAGCAAAAGCGCGTCCACCGTCGGCGCCAGGAGGACGGGCCGATGTTCGAATTCCATAACTCTTTCAGAACGAAAACTGGTTCAACACGTCCGGCATACCCTTGGCCAAGTCTTCAGCCTCGCGGCTTGCCAGGGTAGCGGCGTCCCACAGCTCGAAGTGAGAGCCCAGACCGAGCAGCATCACATCGCGCGTCATACCGGAAGCGTTGCGCAGTTCAGGAGCGATCAGGACCCGGCCGGAGCCGTCCAGTTCCACGTCCTGAGCGTTGCCCAGCAACAGCCGCTGCAGCGCGCGGGCCGTCATCGGAAAAGCGGCGATCTGCTCGCGCTTCTTTTCCCATTCCGGTCGCGGGTACACCAGCAGGCAGCCGTCGGGGTGGCGGGTCAGGGTCAGCCGGCCTTCGGCCTGCGACACGAGCGCGTCACGATGCCGGGTCGGAATGGAGATCCGTCCCTTGGCATCCAGCGTGAGCGCGCTGCTTCCCTGAAACACCACTTTTACCCCACTTAATTGCACAATTTCCTACTATTTCCCACTCTACGGTATGGGACAGGGGCGGTCAAGCGAGCGGTTGCAATTTTTTCAATCACAACAAGGACTTAGATCAATTTGTAAAATCGCAAAAAGAAAAACCCCCTAATAAATCAGGAGGTTGCGACATACTCTAAATGTCCTACTTCAGAAATAGCGGCTAACGGCGCGACTTACCGTCGGGGGCCCGCCCGATCCTTCAAGTTGGCGAGGCATCCCGCCGGATGGGCGCCCCTGAAAGCGGAAATGAGCGGGCGCGGAGCACGCCAGACGGCCGCGGGGCCTCGTTCAGCCGCGCGCCGTGGGAATTCAATGCAAGACGGGTCTATAGGCCGGATTCTGTACACCAGGTTGCCCTGGCGGACGATCATTCCTCTGCGCGGATCATTGCTGAGCCGCTGTAGCCATCTACCCGCATACTCGGACGGAGCCGCCCTTCACGGCCGTGAGGCCGCACGCATGCCTATTTGATGTTGCTCCGGATAGAGGTTGCCGCGTTTCACCCTGCGATGCCGCCGCCCGTTGCCGGACGGCGCAATACGGAGATAGCCGTATCAGTGCGCGCAAAACGCGCCCGCGCCGCAGTCTCGTCTCTGTGGTCCTATTCCTCAGCCGTGCCCGAAGACACGACCGGACGGCCGTTAGCCGTTACCCTGCCCTGCGGAGTCCGGACCTTCCTCGATGAGCTTGCGCCCACCGCGATCGTCCAACCCGTCTTGCAGGACGTATTCTATTACAGCCGTCCGATCTGTCCCCGGCGACAGCCGGCGCCGGCGCGAACAGTGCCTCGGGTTCCTGCGACAATACGCGCTGATCCGCTTAGATGCCGCAGACACCAACACTACATGGCCCTCGAAACTCTCATCACCCTGACCGACGTTCAGCTCGCCTACGGGCACCATCCGCTGCTGAACCATGCCGACTTCGCCATCCAGGCCGGCGAGCGCATCGGCCTCATCGGCCGCAACGGCGCAGGGAAGTCCTCGCTCCTCAGGTTGCTTGACGGCCGCACGCAGCCCGACGACGGCGCGATCTCGCGCAGCTCCAGCCTGCGGGTGGCCACCGTCGAACAGGAACCCGAGCTCGACGACAACGCCACGGTCTTCGACGTCGTATGCAATTCGGACGGCGACCACGAAGACTGGCAACGCCCCTCGCGCGCGCGTGCGGTCCTGGAAAAGCTCGGTCTGCCCGCCGACGTGCAGATCGCAGGGTTGTCCGGCGGCACGCGCAAGCGCGTCGCCCTCGCCCGCGCCCTGATCGACGAACCTGATCTGCTGCTGCTCGACGAACCCACCAACCATCTGGACTTCGAAGGCATCGCCTGGCTGGAAGATATGCTGCGCAGCTGGAAGGGCGCCGCCGTCATCATCACTCACGACCGCCGCTTCCTTGACGCTGTCACCACCCGCATCGTCGAACTCGATCGCGGACGCCTGCTCAGTTTTCCGGGCAACTTCTCGCAATGGCAGGAGCGCAAGGCCCAATGGCTCGAGTCCGAACGTCTCGAACAGGCACGTTTCGACAAGCTCCTGGCGCAGGAAGAAGTCTGGATCCGCAAGGGCGTGGAAGCCCGCCGCACTCGCAATGAAGGCCGTGTGCGCCGCCTGGAAAGCCTACGCGTCGAGCGCGCCGAGCGCCGCGAGCGCGTGGGCAATGTATCGCTGGCGCTGGCCGAGGGCCAGCGTTCCGGCAAACTCGTGGCCGAACTGGAGCACGTCAGCAAGCGCTTCGGCAACAAGATCGTCGTGGACGACTACTCCACCACTCTGCTTCGCGGCGACCGCATCGGCATCATCGGACCCAATGGCGCGGGCAAGACCACGCTGCTCAAACTCATCCTGGGTGAGCTGCAGCCTGACACCGGCACGACGCGCCTGGGCACCAACGTTGCCGTCGCCTACTTCGACCAGATGCGGGCGCAGCTCGACGAAAACGCGTCGCTGGTCGACATCATCAGCCCGGGAAGCGAATGGGTCGAGATCGGCGGCGTGCGCAAACACGTCATGACGTACCTGGGCGACTTCCTGTTCTCGCCGGCGCGCGCCGGCTCGCCGGTGCGCAGCCTGTCAGGCGGCGAACG
This sequence comes from Achromobacter spanius, assembly GCF_002966795.1. Classification (GTDB taxonomy): domain Bacteria; phylum Pseudomonadota; class Gammaproteobacteria; order Burkholderiales; family Burkholderiaceae_B; genus Achromobacter; species Achromobacter spanius_D. The sequence goes on along the minus strand of NZ_CP023270.1, from coordinate 816,423 downwards.
CGCGCGTCTGCTGCTGGCGCGGCTCTTTGCCCGCCCGGCCAACGTGCTGGTGCTGGACGAGCCCACCAACGACCTGGACATCGAAACGCTCGAATTGCTGGAAGAGCTGCTGCAGGAATACGCGGGCACCGTTCTGCTGGTCAGCCACGATCGCGCCTTCCTCAACAACGTGGTCACGCAGACCATCGCCTATGAAGGCAATGGCCACTGGCGCGATTACGTGGGCGGATACGACGAATGGGTCGCGCAGCGCCCGGCGCCTGCCGCCTCTCAGAACGACGCTGACAAGGCAGCCAAGCCGGCCGACGACGGCGCCTCGCGCGCGAAAGCTGCGCGGACCAAGCCAGCCAAGGCGGGCAAGATCAATGCCTGGGACCTGCGCGAACTCGAAGGCCTGCCCGACGCGATTGCCGCGCTCGAGGCAAAACAGGCTGAATTGGCTGGCCAGCTCGCAGATGGCAGTCTCTACCGCGATGCACCGGCCGAGGTCGAGCGCATCAACGGCGAACTGGCCAAGCTGGAAGCCGAGCTCGAAGAAAAGTTCGCGCGTTGGGAACTCCTGGAAGCGCGCCGCGATGGCACGCTCTAACATCACTGCTATATATAGATAGCCCGCGCGGTGGCAAAAAAATGGGGTGAACGGCACAGCCGCTCACCCCATTTCAATGATATGCGGCGCCAGCCGCGATTGCGCTCAGACGTGGGCGCGCCACTCCAGCGCCTCGCCGGCTGCCAGCGGAACCAGCGTCGTATTGCCGAACGCCAGTTCCTCCGGCACCACGTACGTCTCGCGCGAAAGCGTCAACGTGCCGGTGTTGCGGGGCAGACCGTAAAAATCCGGACCGTGGAAGCTGGCAAACCCCTCCAGCTTGTCGAGCTTGCCGGCCGCCTCAAACGCCGTCGCATACAGCTCCATGGCGTGCAACGCGGTGTAGCAGCCCGCACAGCCGCAGGCATGCTCCTTCAAACCGCGCGCGTGCGGCGCGCTGTCCGTACCCAGGAAGAATCGCGGACTGCCGCTGGTGGCCGCTTCGACCAGCGCAAGACGGTGCGTCTCGCGCTTCAAGATCGGCAGGCAGTACCAGTGAGGACGCACGCCTCCCTGGAAGATCGCGTTGCGGTTGTACAGCATGTGTTGCGGCGTGATCGTCGCGGCAATCGGGCCCTCCGCATCGCGCACGTACTCCGCGCCTTCCTTCGTCGTGATGTGTTCGAACACGACCTTCAGCGCCGGGAATGCGCGCCGCAACGGCTTCATCACGCGCTCCACAAAAATGGCCTCGCGGTCGAACACGTCAATCGATGCGTCCGTCACCTCGCCATGCACCAGCAACGGCATACCGCACTTCTGCAGCGCTTCCAGCGCCTTCGTGCATTTGCCCAGCAGATCGGTCACGCCCGCATCCGAGTTGGTCGTGGCGCCAGCGGGGTACAGCTTGACCGCATACACCTGGCCGGACTCGTGCGCACGCACGATTTCTTCAGCCGGCGTGTTGTCGGTCAGGTAGAGCGTCATCAGCGGCGTGAACGAATCCGGATTGACGCCCGTCTTCGCAAGCGCTTCCAGGATGCGGCCGCGATACGCCAACGCCTGCTCCGTGGTCGTGACCGGCGGTTTCAGGTTCGGCATGATGATGGCGCGCGCAAACTGGCGCGCCGTATCCGCAACCACGGCATCCAGCGCCGCGCCGTCGCGCAAGTGCAGATGCCAGTCGTCGGGACGGGTGATGGTGAGTTGAGTCGTGCTTTGAGTAGACATGGAAGGCTTCTTAATCTGCCAGCGGCATGCCCCGTTCAGCCAGCGCGCAGAACATTGCGCTGCCCAGGGGAATGACGGCATCGTTGAAATCGAAATGCGGGTTGTGCAGCAGGCAGCCGGAATCCGCACCACCTTGGCCAAGACGGAAGTAGGCGCCCGGCTTGGCTTGCAACATGAACGAAAAGTCTTCGGAACCCATCGAGGGTACCAGGTCACGCACCACGTTTTCCTTGCCGATCATCTCGGTTGCGATGTCGGCCACCAGGTTGGCATGCTGTGGCGTGTTGAGGGTCGCGGGGTAGATGCGCTCGTACACCACTTCAGCGGTACCGCCAAAAGCGCCGGCAATGGCGCTCACCAGCTCGCGCATGCGCGTCTCGACCATCTCCTGGACGGACTTGCGGAACGTCCGCACCGTGCCCACCATGCGCGCCTCGCGCGGAATCACGCTCATCGCACCCGGATGCCCCGCCTGCACCGAACCGATCGACAGCACCGCCGAATCCAGCGGATTCACGTTGCGCGACACGATGGTCTGCAACGCGGTGATGATCTGGCCCGCGATCGTCACCGGATCGATCGTCTGATAAGGATGCGCGCCGTGACCGCCACGGCCCGTGATCAGGATCTCGAAGCGATCAGCCGCCGCCATCATCGGCCCCGGATTGATGCCGATCGTGCCAGGCTTGAGGCCCGGCCAGTTGTGCAAGGCATAGATCGCATCGCATGGGAACGTGTCGAACAAACCGTCCTCCAGCATGGCGCGCGCACCGCCGCGTCCTTCTTCGGCCGGCTGAAAAATCAACACAGCCGTGCCGTCGAAGTTGCGGGTCTGCGCCAGGTACTTCGCTGCGCCGATCAGCACCGCAGTGTGACCGTCGTGGCCGCAGCCGTGCATCAGTCCGGGCTTCGTCGACTTGTGCCCGAACGTGTTGTCTTCCGTCATGGGCAACGCATCCATGTCGGCGCGCAATCCGATCATGCGGCCGCTATCGCAGCGCTTGCCGCGGATCACGCCCACCACGCCGGTTTTCCCGATACCGCGGTGCACTTCGATGCCCAGCGCTTCCAGCGCACCCGCGACGATGCCCGACGTTCGGACCTCTTCAAAACCAAGCTCTGGATGGGCATGCAAATCGCGCCGGAGCGCCGTCAATTCGTCATGAAAAAGCCGAATCGATTCCAACGGAGAACGTGCGTACATAGGACGTTACAGAATGACGTGAGAGAGGGGACGGTCGGTGCATTTTAGTTGCTACAGAGGATAAATGCCTTTGTCTTTACTGGAGAGACACGTTATGCTCCGGCCGCAGGACAATTTTTCCAACAGCCAGAGAAGGAGCGCCGCATTATGGCCACAACCTCCAAACCCGCGACCGCGCGCAAGCCGAACGCTGCATTCATGAAGCCGCTGACCCCCAGCGCCGAATTGGCCGCTGTCATCGGCTCGGAAGCCGTGCCGCGTACCGAGGTCACCAAGAAGATCTGGGAATACATCAAGAAGCACAACCTGCAAGATGCCAGCAACAAGCGCAACATCAACGCCGATGCCAAGCTGCGCCCGATCTTCGGCAAGGATCAGGTCACGATGTTCGAACTGACCAAACTGGTCAACGCACATCTGAAGTAAGCAGGCAAAGGGCGTACGGCGTACGTCCCTGCCTTTGGATTGTCGCGACGCCCTGGCTTACGGCCGGGCGAGCTTCACGCCACTACGCAAGCCCCTCCTCGCAGTACCTCATCGCCACGTTCGTGGACATTCCCGCTCGATTTCAATAGCGATATCCATCGCCTGATCGTCAGCACTGGCGCGCCTTCGCAAGTCGACACGCTGCATGCTCACGCACGTCACGGCCTCTCCATCACACTCGACGGTAATAGGCTCGCACGCAGCGTCTGAATGCGTCCTACGCGTCCCAGGCAACTGCACCGAAAGTCAGCGCCTCGCCGCCCGTTCAATGCGCCACGCCGGCGCCCTATCCAATCCCATCGCTTGCACACGTCTCGCATGCACGGACGTCTCAGGCACATGCTCTCCGACGTCTCACAAGACGCATGCAAAAAGGCCGGCATCGATGCCGGCCTTCTCGAAGGTACTGCCTGATCTCAGGCGTAGGACGTGGGCGCGCTGCCTTCCAGCAACGACAGCCAGCCGCGTATCAGGCGATACAGCACCCAGACGATGGTCGCCGCAACGCCGATCCAGCCGATGAAGATGAGCGTCGCAATCCCGCTGATGGCAAGCCACAACAGTGCCCACCAGAACGTACGCAGCAGCCAGTCGAAATGGCCTGCGTAGACGGTGCCGGCAGCGTCCGACCGCTTGAGGTACATGAGCACAACAGCCGCGATCGTGGCAATGCCCAGAAATCCACTCGTCAGAAAGCCCAAGGCGTACAAGCCATAGGCTACGTGGGTCAACGTGCGAAGGTCCAATGTCGTACCGGGCACGGGGGTCTGGGGATCACTCACGATAACGCTCCAACGAATTGACTCGAACAATCTTACCGCACAAAGCCACCCCGCCCACGGGCGTTGTTATTTGGGCACATTCAGCATTGGCGCGGCTTGCAGGCCGGTCACGCCCCAAAGACAAAGCCCCACCGGGAACCGGTGGGGCTTTGAGAATAAGAGCTTGACGATGACCTACTTTCACAGACGTCCGTCCACTATCATCGGCGCGAAGGCGTTTCACTGTCCTGTTCGGGATGGGAAGGAGTGGTACCACCTTGCTATGGTCGTCAAGCGTAACTGCTTGAGCAATTGACGCCAGCGTCAATCGTTCGAATCTTGGGTCTTACTTAGGTGCTGCTTAGGCACTGTTCGGTACTGCCGGGTACTGCAATAGAAATCCGGCACTCACTACCGCGGAAGGGTTCGCGATCATCGTCGCCATCGACCTTCAGCGGAGCCGCCAGGGCCCTCACTAAAAACAAAACCCCGCAGGGGATACCTGCGGGGTTTTGAGCAATAAAAGCCTGACGATGACCTACTTTCACAGACGTCCGTCCACTATCATCGGCGCGAAGGCGTTTCACTGTCCTGTTCGGGATGGGAAGGAGTGGTACCACCTTGCTATGGTCGTCAGGCGTAACTGGTTGAGCGGTTGCGGTTTAGGCAACTGCTCCAATCTTGGAAGAAGCGCAACGTGTGGCGATCAGAGCTGAGAGCTCGATGATCGACGCACAGTGGGTGTAATTGTGTTGGCTGGCTGCTGACGGTGCAGCCAGTATTTTGTATTGAACGACACTTGGAACGCTATATCACCAGGTCAATAACCATCAGTGTTATAGGATCAAGCCTCACGGGCAATTAGTATCGGTTAGCTTAACGCATTACTGCGCTTCCACACCCGACCTATCAACGTCCTGGTCTCGAACGACCCTTCAGGGGGATCAAGTCCCCGGGATACCTAATCTTCAGACGAGTTTCCCGCTTAGATGCCTTCAGCGGTTATCTCTTCCGTACTTAGCTACCCGGCAATGCCATTGGCATGACAACCGGTACACCAGAGGTACGTCCACTCCGGTCCTCTCGTACTAGGAGCAGGCTCCGTCAAGTATCCAACGCCCACGGCAGATAGGGACCAAACTGTCTCACGACGTTTTAAACCCAGCTCACGTACCTCTTTAAATGGCGAACAGCCATACCCTTGGGACCGGCTACAGCCCCAGGATGAGATGAGCCGACATCGAGGTGCCAAACACCGCCGTCGATATGAACTCTTGGGCGGTATCAGCCTGTTATCCCCAGAGTACCTTTTATCCGTTGAGCGATGGCCCTTCCATTCAGAACCACCGGATCACTATGTCCTGCTTTCGCACCTGTTCGACTTGTCAGTCTCACAGTCAAGCACGCTTATGCCATTGCACTATCAGCACGATTTCCGACCGTACCTAGCGTACCTTCGAACTCCTCCGTTACACTTTGGGAGGAGACCGCCCCAGTCAAACTGCCCACCATGCACTGTCCCCGATCCGGATAACGGACCAAGGTTAGAACCGCAAACAAACCAGGGTGGTATTTCAAGGATGGCTCCACGTGATCTAGCGACCACGCTTCAAAGCCTCCCACCTATCCTACACAGGCCGGTTCACAGTCCAATGCAAAGCTACAGTAAAGGTTCATGGGGTCTTTCCGTCTAGCCGCGGGTAGATTGCATCATCACAAACACTTCAACTTCGCTGAGTCTCAGGAGGAGACAGTGTGGCCATCGTTACGCCATTCGTGCAGGTCGGAACTTACCCGACAAGGAATTTCGCTACCTTAGGACCGTTATAGTTACGGCCGCCGTTTACCGGGGCTTCGATCAAGAGCTTGCACCCCATCACTTAACCTTCCGGCACCGGGCAGGCGTCACACCCTATACGTCGACTTTCGTCTTTGCAGAGTGCTGTGTTTTTAATAAACAGTCGCAGCCACCGATTCTCTGCGACCCCATCATGCTAAGCGCGCAGGCGCTTCACACTACCGGGGTATACCTTCTCCCGAAGTTACGGTATCAATTTGCCGAGTTCCTTCTCCTGAGTTCTCTCAAGCGCCTTGGAATATTCATCCCGTCCACCTGTGTCGGTTTGCGGTACGGTCTCGTACAGCTGAAGCTTAGAGGCTTTTCTTGGAACCACTTCCAATCACTTCGCAAGCAATGCTCGCTCGTGCCATACCCTTGATTTACGCGCCCGGATTTGCCTAAGCGCCATCTTCGATACAGCAACAGGGACATCCAACACCCTGATGATCTTCCGCGATCCGTCCCCCCATCGCACTGTACGACGGTGCTGGAATATTAACCAGCTTCCCATCAGCTACGCATCTCTGCCTCGCCTTAGGGGCCGACTCACCCTGCGCCGATGAACGTTGCGCAGGAAACCTTGGACTTACGGCGAGGGGGCTTTTCACCCCCTTTATCGCTACTCATGTCAGCATTCGCACTTCTGATACCTCCAGCAGCCTTTACAAGCCACCTTCGCAGGCTTACAGAACGCTCTCCTACCGCGTGCACTAAAAGTGCACACCCGCAGCTTCGGTTTATCGCTTAGCCCCGTTACATCTTCCGCGCAGGACGACTCGATCAGTGAGCTATTACGCTTTCTTTAAAGGATGGCTGCTTCTAAGCCAACCTCCTGACTGTCTATGCCTTCCCACTTCGTTTCCCACTTAGCGATAATTTGGGACCTTAGCTGGCGGTCTGGGTTGTTTCCCTCTTGAGTCCGGACGTTAGCACCCGGTGCTCTGTCTCCCAAGCTGTACTTGCGGGTATTCGGAGTTTGCCATAGTTTGGTAAGTCGCCATGACCCCCTAGCTATAACAGTGCTCTACCCCCCGCAGTAATACTTGAGGCACTACCTAAATAGTTTTCGGAGAGAACCAGCTATTTCCAGATTTGTTTAGCCTTTCACCCCTATCCACAGCTCATCCCCTAATTTTTCAACATTAGTGGGTTCGGTCCTCCAGCACGTGTTACCGTGCCTTCAACCTGGCCATGGATAGATCATCTGGTTTCGGGTCTACACCCAGCGACTGAATCGCCCTATTCGGACTCGCTTTCGCTACGGCTTCCCTATTCGGTTAACCTTGCCACTGAATGTAAGTCGCTGACCCATTATACAAAAGGTACGCAGTCACCCCACAAGGAGGCTCCTACTGTTTGTATGCATACGGTTTCAGGATCTATTTCACTCCCCTTCCGGGGTTCTTTTCGCCTTTCCCTCACGGTACTGGTTCACTATCGGTCGATCACGAGTATTTAGCCTTGGAGGATGGTCCCCCCATCTTCAAACAGGATTTCACGTGTCCCGCCCTACTTGTCTTACGCTTAGTTCCACACACAGAATTTCGTCTACAGGGCTATCACCTGCTACGGCCGGACTTTCCATTCCGTTCGACTATCCTGCGTGCTAAAACGTAAAGGCTCATCCGATTTCGCTCGCCACTACTTTCGGAATCTCGGTTGATTTCTTTTCCTCGAGCTACTGAGATGTTTCAGTTCACCCGGTTCGCTTCCACTAGCCTATGTATTCAGCTAGGGATACTGCATTGCTGCAGTGGGTTTCCCCATTCGGATATCTGCGGATCAAAGCTTGTTTGCCAGCTCCCCGCAGCTTTTCGCAGGCTACTACGTCCTTCATCGCCTGTGATCGCCAAGGCATCCACCATATGCACTTAGTCGCTTGATCCTATAACGCTGTAGGCTATAGGACCTGAGTATTAGCGTTTGTGCCGTTCATAAGTTTCAAAGCAGTCTGAGGTTTGCACCCCAGTCTTGAGAACTTGGAACAAAAATAATGCAATCACAACCCGTGCCCATCTTCATCAGCAATGCTGATTACTTGATGAACACATTTTCGTTGTGCTTCTTCCAGATTGTTAAAGAACAAATATAGCTGTTGGGTAAAACCCAACTCATAACGCCGTCAGATACGACACTATGAGTTGGCCTCTACATCGCCACCGGCGATCAATGAGAATCAATGGTGGAGGTGAACGGGATCGAACCGATGACATCCTGCTTGCAAAGCAGGCGCTCTCCCAGCTGAGCTACACCCCCATATCCCGCTTGACGCGAAATACTTGGTGGGTCTGGTTGGATTCGAACCAACGACCCCCGCCTTATCAAGACGGTGCTCTAACCGACTGAGCTACAGACCCAAAACCTTCTCGGATCAGTAGTCAGGAAGCTGCAGACCCAGGGAAGATTCCCTCGACCCAAGCCTACAACTGATCCCAGCTATATCAAACAACCGATAAGAGTGGACGCTTAACACGAGCACGTAAGCTCTGAAAGGAGGTGATCCAGCCGCACCTTCCGATACGGCTACCTTGTTACGACTTCACCCCAGTCATGAATCCTACCGTGGTAATCGCCCTCCTTACGGTTAGGCTAACTACTTCTGGTAAAACCCACTCCCATGGTGTGACGGGCGGTGTGTACAAGACCCGGGAACGTATTCACCGCGACATGCTGATCCGCGATTACTAGCGATTCCGACTTCACGCAGTCGAGTTGCAGACTGCGATCCGGACTACGATCGGGTTTCTGGGATTGGCTCCCCCTCGCGGGTTGGCGACCCTCTGTCCCGACCATTGTATGACGTGTGAAGCCCTACCCATAAGGGCCATGAGGACTTGACGTCATCCCCACCTTCCTCCGGTTTGTCACCGGCAGTCTCATTAGAGTGCCCTTTCGTAGCAACTAATGACAAGGGTTGCGCTCGTTGCGGGACTTAACCCAACATCTCACGACACGAGCTGACGACAGCCATGCAGCACCTGTGTTCCGGTTCTCTTGCGAGCACTGCCAAATCTCTTCGGCATTCCAGACATGTCAAGGGTAGGTAAGGTTTTTCGCGTTGCATCGAATTAATCCACATCATCCACCGCTTGTGCGGGTCCCCGTCAATTCCTTTGAGTTTTAATCTTGCGACCGTACTCCCCAGGCGGTCAACTTCACGCGTTAGCTGCGCTACCAAGGCCCGAAGGCCCCAACAGCTAGTTGACATCGTTTAGGGCGTGGACTACCAGGGTATCTAATCCTGTTTGCTCCCCACGCTTTCGTGCATGAGCGTCAGTGTTATCCCAGGAGGCTGCCTTCGCCATCGGTGTTCCTCCGCATATCTACGCATTTCACTGCTACACGCGGAATTCCACCTCCCTCTGACACACTCTAGCTCGGTAGTTAAAAATGCAGTTCCAAAGTTAAGCTCTGGGATTTCACATCTTTCTTTCCGAACCGCCTGCGCACGCTTTACGCCCAGTAATTCCGATTAACGCTTGCACCCTACGTATTACCGCGGCTGCTGGCACGTAGTTAGCCGGTGCTTATTCTGCAGGTACCGTCAGTTTCCCGGGGTATTATCCCGGGACGTTTCTTTCCTGCCAAAAGTGCTTTACAACCCGAAGGCCTTCATCGCACACGCGGGATGGCTGGATCAGGGTTTCCCCCATTGTCCAAAATTCCCCACTGCTGCCTCCCGTAGGAGTCTGGGCCGTGTCTCAGTCCCAGTGTGGCTGGTCGTCCTCTCAAACCAGCTACGGATCGTCGCCTTGGTGAGCCGTTACCCCACCAACTAGCTAATCCGATATCGGCCGCTCTAATAGTGCAAGGTCTTACGATCCCCTGCTTTCCCCCGAAGGGCGTATGCGGTATTAGCTACGCTTTCGCGTAGTTATCCCCCGCTACTAGGCACGTTCCGATACATTACTCACCCGTTCGCCACTCGCCACCAGACCGAAGTCCGTGCTGCCGTTCGACTTGCATGTGTAAGGCATCCCGCTAGCGTTCAATCTGAGCCAGGATCAAACTCTTCAGTTTAATCTCTGTATTTGTTTCGTATTCTTGGTCTGAATAAATTCAAACCAGGTCATACGTCGCTACTCAAAGGAAGTGAGGTATGTTCTTAAACTTGACGTCTAAGGTACTTCACTTCTAGTGAGCACTTGATTTCTTGTGCTTGCGATTCAGGCCGAAACCCAATCGCTGCACTCGCATCAAGCGCCCACACTTATCGGTTGTTTAATTGTTAAAGAGCGGTCTTACTAAATTCTGTACTGCTAAATTCTGTACTGCTGATTTCTGCTTTCAACTTCGACTAACTTCGCTTTCGCGTCGTCGCTGTCGTTGCAGCAGAGAAACGAGATTATGAAGAAGTTTTTATCGCTTGTCAAGTCAGCTTCGCTTTTTGCTTTCGCAGTTTGCTTCGCTTTCTTGCGGCGACCTCTTCAGGTCTCGCCAGGACTTTCGTCCTGTCCTAGCAGCTATCGAAACGTCAGGGTAAACCCTAGATTTTTCGGTAGCAGCCAAGCCCGACACTATATCACCATTTTTGCAGTGAATGCAACCGGCTTCTGCCTGACTTGCACTCTGTTCTGCATTGCAGCCGAGCTGGAGAGTCTCCTTTTCAGCGTGCATGGAACATAGGTTCTCACTAAAAACAAACCCCCACAGGCTTACCTGTGGGGGTTTGCGCAATAAAAGCCTGACGATGACCTACTTTCACAGACGTCCGTCCACTATCATCGGCGCGAAGGCGTTTCACTGTCCTGTTCGGGATGGGAAGGAGTGGTACCACCTTGCTATGGTCGTCAGGCGTAACTGGTTGAGCGGTTGCGGTTAGGCAACTGCTCCAATCTTGGAAGAAGCGCAACGTGTGGCGATCAGAGCTAGGAGCTCGATGATCGGCGCACAGTGGGTGTAATTGTGTTGGCTGGCTGCCGACGGTGCAGCCAGTATTTTGTATTGAACGACACTTGGAACGCTATATCACCAGGTCATAACCATCAGTGTTATAGGATCAAGCCTCACGGGCAATTAGTATCGGTTAGCTTAACGCATTACTGCGCTTCCACACCCGACCTATCAACGTCCTGGTCTCGAACGACCCTTCAGGGGGATCAAGTCCCCGGGATACCTAATCTTCAGACGAGTTTCCCGCTTAGATGCCTTCAGCGGTTATCTCTTCCGTACTTAGCTACCCGGCAATGCCATTGGCATGACAACCGGTACACCAGAGGTACGTCCACTCCGGTCCTCTCGTACTAGGAGCAGGCTCCGTCAAGTATCCAACGCCCACGGCAGATAGGGACCAAACTGTCTCACGACGTTTTAAACCCAGCTCACGTACCTCTTTAAATGGCGAACAGCCATACCCTTGGGACCGGCTACAGCCCCAGGATGAGATGAGCCGACATCGAGGTGCCAAACACCGCCGTCGATATGAACTCTTGGGCGGTATCAGCCTGTTATCCCCAGAGTACCTTTTATCCGTTGAGCGATGGCCCTTCCATTCAGAACCACCGGATCACTATGTCCTGCTTTCGCACCTGTTCGACTTGTCAGTCTCACAGTCAAGCACGCTTATGCCATTGCACTATCAGCACGATTTCCGACCGTACCTAGCGTACCTTCGAACTCCTCCGTTACACTTTGGGAGGAGACCGCCCCAGTCAAACTGCCCACCATGCACTGTCCCCGATCCGGATAACGGACCAAGGTTAGAACCGCAAACAAACCAGGGTGGTATTTCAAGGATGGCTCCACGTGATCTAGCGACCACGCTTCAAAGCCTCCCACCTATCCTACACAGGCCGGTTCACAGTCCAATGCAAAGCTACAGTAAAGGTTCATGGGGTCTTTCCGTCTAGCCGCGGGTAGATTGCATCATCACAAACACTTCAACTTCGCTGAGTCTCAGGAGGAGACAGTGTGGCCATCGTTACGCCATTCGTGCAGGTCGGAACTTACCCGACAAGGAATTTCGCTACCTTAGGACCGTTATAGTTACGGCCGCCGTTTACCGGGGCTTCGATCAAGAGCTTGCACCCCATCACTTAACCTTCCGGCACCGGGCAGGCGTCACACCCTATACGTCGACTTTCGTCTTTGCAGAGTGCTGTGTTTTTAATAAACAGTCGCAGCCACCGATTCTCTGCGACCCCATCATGCTAAGCGCGCAGGCGCTTCACACTACCGGGGTATACCTTCTCCCGAAGTTACGGTATCAATTTGCCGAGTTCCTTCTCCTGAGTTCTCTCAAGCGCCTTGGAATATTCATCCCGTCCACCTGTGTCGGTTTGCGGTACGGTCTCGTACAGCTGAAGCTTAGAGGCTTTTCTTGGAACCACTTCCAATCACTTCGCAAGCAATGCTCGCTCGTGCCACACCCTTGATTTACGCGCCCGGATTTGCCTAAGCGCCATCTTCGATGCAGCAACAGGGACATCCAACACCCTGATGATCTTCCGCGATCCGTCCCCCCATCGCACTGTACGACGGTGCTGGAATATTAACCAGCTTCCCATCAGCTACGCATCTCTGCCTCGCCTTAGGGGCCGACTCACCCTGCGCCGATGAACGTTGCGCAGGAAACCTTGGACTTACGGCGAGGGGGCTTTTCACCCCCTTTATCGCTACTCATGTCAGCATTCGCACTTCTGATACCTCCAGCAGCCTTTACAAGCCACCTTCGCAGGCTTACAGAACGCTCTCCTACCGCGTGCACTAAAAGTGCACACCCGCAGCTTCGGTTTATCGCTTAGCCCCGTTACATCTTCCGCGCAGGACGACTCGATCAGTGAGCTATTACGCTTTCTTTAAAGGATGGCTGCTTCTAAGCCAACCTCCTGACTGTCTATGCCTTCCCACTTCGTTTCCCACTTAGCGATAATTTGGGACCTTAGCTGGCGGTCTGGGTTGTTTCCCTCTTGAGTCCGGACGTTAGCACCCGGTGCTCTGTCTCCCAAGCTGTACTTGCGGGTATTCGGAGTTTGCCATAGTTTGGTAAGTCGCCATGACCCCCTAGCTATAACAGTGCTCTACCCCCCGCAGTAATACTTGAGGCACTACCTAAATAGTTTTCGGAGAGAACCAGCTATTTCCAGATTTGTTTAGCCTTTCACCCCTATCCACAGCTCATCCCCTAATTTTTCAACATTAGTGGGTTCGGTCCTCCAGCACGTGTTACCGTGCCTTCAACCTGGCCATGGATAGATCATCTGGTTTCGGGTCTACACCCAGCGACTAAATCGCCCTATTCGGACTCGCTTTCGCTACGGCTTCCCTATTCGGTTAACCTTGCCACTGAATGTAAGTCGCTGACCCATTATACAAAAGGTACGCAGTCACCCCACAAGGAGGCTCCTACTGTTTGTATGCATACGGTTTCAGGATCTATTTCACTCCCCTTCCGGGGTTCTTTTCGCCTTTCCCTCACGGTACTGGTTCACTATCGGTCGATCACGAGTATTTAGCCTTGGAGGATGGTCCCCCCATCTTCAAACAGGATTTCACGTGTCCCGCCCTACTTGTCTTACGCTTAGTTCCACACACAGAATTTCGTCTACAGGGCTATCACCTGCTACGGCCGGACTTTCCATTCCGTTCGACTATCCTGCGCGCTAAAACGTAAAGGCTCATCCGATTTCGCTCGCCACTACTTTCGGAATCTCGGTTGATTTCTTTTCCTCGAGCTACTGAGATGTTTCAGTTCACCCGGTTCGCTTCCACTAGCCTATGTATTCAGCTAGGGATACTGCATTGCTGCAGTGGGTTTCCCCATTCGGATATCTGCGGATCAAAGCTTGTTTGCCAGCTCCCCGCAGCTTTTCGCAGGCTACTACGTCCTTCATCGCCTGTGATCGCCAAGGCATCCACCATATGCACTTAGTCGCTTGATCCTATAACGCTGTAGGCTATAGGACCTGAGTATTAGCGTTTGTGCCGTTCATAAGTTTCAAAGCAGTCTGAGGTTTGCACCCCAGTCTTGAGAACTTGGAACAAAAATAATGCAATCACAACCCGTGCCCATCTTCATCAGCAACGCTGATTACTTGATGAACACATTTTCGTTGTGCTTCTTCCAGATTGTTAAAGAACAAATATAGCTGTTGAGTAAAACCCAACTCATAGCACTGCAAGCAGTGCTATGAGTTAGTTTCTACGCTGCGCCAACTAATTGACGCCAGCTACAAAAAACAACCGATAAGAGTGGACGCTTAACACGAGCACGTAAGCTCTGAAAGGAGGTGATCCAGCCGCACCTTCCGATACGGCTACCTTGTTACGACTTCACCCCAGTCATGAATCCTACCGTGGTAATCGCCCTCCTTGCGGTTAGGCTAACTACTTCTGGTAAAACCCACTCCCATGGTGTGACGGGCGGTGTGTACAAGACCCGGGAACGTATTCACCGCGACATGCTGATCCGCGATTACTAGCGATTCCGACTTCACGCAGTCGAGTTGCAGACTGCGATCCGGACTACGATCGGGTTTCTGGGATTGGCTCCCCCTCGCGGGTTGGCGACCCTCTGTCCCGACCATTGTATGACGTGTGAAGCCCTACCCATAAGGGCCATGAGGACTTGACGTCATCCCCACCTTCCTCCGGTTTGTCACCGGCAGTCTCATTAGAGTGCCCTTTCGTAGCAACTAATGACAAGGGTTGCGCTCGTTGCGGGACTTAACCCAACATCTCACGACACGAGCTGACGACAGCCATGCAGCACCTGTGTTCCGGTTCTCTTGCGAGCACTGCCAAATCTCTTCGGCATTCCAGACATGTCAAGGGTAGGTAAGGTTTTTCGCGTTGCATCGAATTAATCCACATCATCCACCGCTTGTGCGGGTCCCCGTCAATTCCTTTGAGTTTTAATCTTGCGACCGTACTCCCCAGGCGGTCAACTTCACGCGTTAGCTGCGCTACCAAGGCCCGAAGGCCCCAACAGCTAGTTGACATCGTTTAGGGCGTGGACTACCAGGGTATCTAATCCTGTTTGCTCCCCACGCTTTCGTGCATGAGCGTCAGTGTTATCCCAGGAGGCTGCCTTCGCCATCGGTGTTCCTCCGCATATCTACGCATTTCACTGCTACACGCGGAATTCCACCTCCCTCTGACACACTCTAGCTCGGTAGTTAAAAATGCAGTTCCAAAGTTAAGCTCTGGGATTTCACATCTTTCTTTCCGAACCGCCTGCGCACGCTTTACGCCCAGTAATTCCGATTAACGCTTGCACCCTACGTATTACCGCGGCTGCTGGCACGTAGTTAGCCGGTGCTTATTCTGCAGGTACCGTCAGTTTCCCGGGGTATTATCCCGAGACGTTTCTTTCCTGCCAAAAGTGCTTTACAACCCGAAGGCCTTCATCGCACACGCGGGATGGCTGGATCAGGGTTTCCCCCATTGTCCAAAATTCCCCACTGCTGCCTCCCGTAGGAGTCTGGGCCGTGTCTCAGTCCCAGTGTGGCTGGTCGTCCTCTCAAACCAGCTACGGATCGTCGCCTTGGTGAGCCATTACCCCACCAACTAGCTAATCCGATATCGGCCGCTCTAATAGTGCAAGGTCTTACGATCCCCTGCTTTCCCCCGAAGGGCGTATGCGGTATTAGCTACGCTTTCGCGTAGTTATCCCCCGCTACTAGGCACGTTCCGATACATTACTCACCCGTTCGCCACTCGCCACCAGACCGAAGTCCGTGCTGCCGTTCGACTTGCATGTGTAAGGCATCCCGCTAGCGTTCAATCTGAGCCAGGATCAAACTCTTCAGTTTAATCTCTGTATTTGTTTCGTATTCTTGGTCTGAATAAATTCAAACCAGGTCATACGTCGCTACTCAAAGGAAGTGAGGTATGTTCTTAAACTTGACGTCTAAGGAACTTCACTTCTAGTGAGCACTTGATTTCTTGTGCTTGCGATTCAGGCCGAAACCCAAACCGCTGCACCCGCATCAAGCGCCCACACTTATCGGTTGTTTAATTGTTAAAGAGCGGTCTTACTAAATTCTGTACTGCAAACTTCAAATCGCGGCGCTGATTTCTCAGCACTTAGCGACTATCGAAACGTCAGGGTAAACCCTAATTTTTCGGCAACCGCCAAGCCCTCTACTATAACACAGCTTTTGCAGATTGTGCAACTGGCTTTTGCCTGATTTGCACCGCATCTTGCAACCCCGCTTAACTTTCAAGCGGCCCCGAGAAACCCGGAGGCTGGTTACTGCACAGGTGGCTGAAATTTCGATCCGGGTAAACCCTGATTCGTCATCACCAGCCAAGCCCAAGACTATAGCACAATTTTTGCGGATCTTGCAACTGGCTTCTGCCTGATTTGCGCGGATCCTTGCAATAACCGCTTGGCTTCATTTCTGACTGCCTTCGCGGCAGGCCGGCGGAACCCGCCGACCTGTTGCACCTGCTTGGCTTCGCTGCTCAAAACTGTTTGAACTGCGAAGGAGCGAGACTATAGCACAGAAATTCTGCATGTGTGGTCAGCATGACACCCATTTTGCAGAAATGTGATTCTTTTTGGGGACGCAGCACTTTCTATGCAGCCCTTGCTCCGCCCCCTCTCTATATAGATAGGAACAGCGTCGGGGCTAGCTCTCTATATATATAGCCGTCTGCTGTATCCGGAGTTCCGTCGTTTCCTTGATCTGCTGCAGCGCGAAGAAGGAACGCATGTCCACCACCGCCGGGTGACGCATGAGGGTGTCCATGGCGAAGCGGGAGAAGTGGGCCAGGTCGGCCACCTGGATGCGAAGCAGATAGTCCATGTCGCCGGACATGGCGTAGCACTCGACAACTTCGGGCCAGAGCTGGACGTCGCGTGCGAAGTCGCTCATGGGTGCGTGACTGGACCCGCTATGTTTGTTCAGGCGGATGTTTACGTACGCGAGCAACCCGAGCCCCACCTTGGCGGCGTCGATGAGCGCCACGTACTTCTTGATGAAGCCCTGCTCTTCGAGGCGGCGGACCCGGCGCAGGCAGGGACTTGGCGACAGGGAGACGCGGTCAGCCAGCTCCTGGTTGCTGAGGCGTCCGTCGCGCTGAAGCTCAGCCAGAATCCTTAGATCTGTCCTATCAAGCTCAATTCCGGACATTTTCAACCCCTGATCTTCCATAGTGAGCAATATTATTGCCCAAGTCGCCACGTTTTGCGCCATGTTTGCAATTGTCTGCCCGCCCTTCGTACCTACAATCTGCGTCTAGACTTGATTAACAAGTCGTCCTCACAAAACATGCAAGGGAGCAAACTTATGAGCAGCGCTTTCCAACCCTGGGACAACCCGATGGGCACCGCCGGGTTCGAGTTCATTGAATATGCCGCGCCGGACCCCGCCGCGCTGCGCAAAGTGTTTGAGCTGCTGGGCTTCAAGGCCATTGCCAAGCATCGTCACAAGGACGTGACCCTGTACCGCCAAGGCGGCGTGAACTTCCTGATCAACGCCGAGCCCGATTCCTTTGCCCAGCGCTTTGCTCGCCTGCATGGCCCGTCGATCTGTGCGATTGGCTTTCGCGTGCAGGATGCCAACGCCGCCTACAAGCGCGCGCTGGAACTGGGCGCGTGGGGCTTTGATTCGCATAGCGGCCCGATGGAACTGAATATTCCCGCGATCAAAGGCATCGGCGATTCGCTGATCTATCTGGTGGACCGCTGGGCCGGCAAGGAAGGCCATGGCGGCATCGGCGACATCAGCATCTATGACGTGGACTTCATTCCGCTGGATCCGGCCAACGCGCAGACCGACGTGAACTGGCGCGGCGCGGGCCTGACCCTGGTGGACCACCTGACGCATAACGTGCACAAGGGCCGCATGGCCGAGTGGTCGGAGTTCTACGAGCGCCTGTTCAACTTCCGTGAAGTGCGTTACTTCGACATCGAAGGCAAGGTGACAGGCGTGAAGTCCAAGGCGATGACGTCGCCCTGCGGCAATATCCGCATTCCCATCAACGAGGAAGGCACCGAAGAGAAAGGCCAGATTCAGGAATATCTGGATCTCTATCGCGGCGAAGGCATCCAGCACATCGCCATGTCGACCGATGACATCTATGCGACGGTGGAAGCGCTGCGCGAAACGGGCGTCGTGTTTCTGGACACACCGGAGACCTATTACGAACTGCTTGATCGCCGCATGCCGAACCACGGCGAAGACGTGGATCGCCTGCAGAAGAACCGCATCCTGCTGGATGGTGCCCCGGACGGCGGACTGCTGCTGCAGATCTTTACCGAAAACCAGATCGGTCCGATCTTCTTTGAGATCATCCAGCGCAAGGGCAACGACGGCTTTGGTGAGGGCAACTTCAAGGCCCTGTTCGAATCCATCGAGTTGGACCAGATGCGCCGCGGCGTTGTGAAGACTGTGGAATAAGGCTTGAAGACGGGCGCCAGGCGTACGTCTAAATAGCTTGTTCAAACCCCGCTGCGAAGCGGGGTTTTTCTTTGGGCGCTCTGCCGCGGCTCAGCGCGTCAGGCGATCGTGGAATTGCTTGCGGAATTTGGCAACCTTGGGTGCGATCACAAACTGGCAATAGCCTTGCTCGGGATGCAGGGCGAAATAGTTGCTGTGATAGTCCTCGGCCTGCCAGAAATGCGCCGGCGCCAGCAGCTTGGTCACGATGGGCGCATCGTAGACTTTTTGCGCCTCGACCTCGGCGATGACAGCCTCGGCCTGCTCGCGCTGCGATTCGTTCTGCCAGAAGATGGCGGATTCGTACTGCGGGCCGATGTCGTTGCCCTGGCGACCCGGGGTGGTGGGATCGTGGGTGGCGAAAAAGACGCGCAGCAGGTCGCTGAACGAGAGTTCGGCCGGGTCGAATTCGATGCGCGCGACCTCGATGTGGCCGGTGTCCTTGCCGCAGACCTGCTCGTAGCTGGGATTGTCGACGTGTCCGCCGCTGTAGCCCGGCAAGACGCTCTTGACCCCGCGCAGATCGGCAAACACTGCTTCGACGCACCAGAAGCAACCGCCGCCAAGTACGGCGACTTCATTGCCCGGTGATGGTTGTTCTGCCATGACGATTCCTTTGCTGTAGACGGCCGCTGCTCGCGGCCGGCGCCCCGGGCTTGGGTGCCAGGGCATGAGAATAAGGCTACTGCTTTGCCGGCGCCAGCGACAAGATCCATTCGGCCAAGGCGCGGGCGTCTTCGGGCGTGACCTGAGTTTGGGCGGGCATGGGCACCGCTCCCCAGGCGCCGCGGCCGCCGCCGCGGATCTTGCCCGCCAGGTAATCCACCATGGCGTCGCCCTGCCCCGCGTATCGTTCCGCCACGCTCTTCAAGGGCGGCCCGACCCGTTTGGCGTCTACCTGATGACAGGCCATGCAGGCCTTGCTCTTGGCCAGATCCAGGCCAGTGGTTTGCGCATGCACCGCGCCAGCGCCCAGGGCGCCGGCCGCGGCCAACAACAGACTAATCTTCAAACGCATCGGTTACTGCCCCACGGCTGGCGGTGCTGGCGAGCTTGCCGAACTTGGCAAGCACACCGCGTGTATAACGCGGCTTGGGCTGGACCCAGGCCTGGCGACGAGCCGCCATCTCTTCGTCGCTGATGTTGAGCTGCAGCAGCAGCTTGTGGGCATCGATGGTAACCGAATCGCCTTCCTGAATGAGCGCGATGGGACCGCCCACATACGCCTCCGGCGCGACGTGTCCCACCACCATGCCCCAGGTCCCGCCGGAAAAACGGCCATCGGTGATGAGCCCCACGGTTTCGCCCAGCCCCTGCCCCACCAGCGCGGACGTGGGCGCAAGCATCTCGCGCATGCCCGGGCCGCCCTTGGGGCCTTCGTAGCGAATGACGACGACGTCGCCGTCGCGGATCTGCTGGGCCATGATGGCGGTCATTGCGTCGTCTTCGGAATCGAACACGCGCGCGGGACCGGTGATGACGGGGTTTTTCAGGCCGGTGATCTTGGCGACGCAGCCTTCCGGCGAGAGATTTCCCTTCAGGATGGCAAGGTGCCCCTGCGGATAGAGCGCGCGATCGATGGGCATGATGACGTCCTGGTCGGCGCGCGGCACGTCGGGTACGTCAGCCAGCGTTTCGGCAATGGTCTTGCCCGTGATGGTGATGCAATTGCCATGCAGCAGGCCCGCGTTGAGCAGGAGCTTCATGACTTGCGGAATACCGCCAGCACGATGCAGGTCGGTAGCCACGTACTTGCCGGACGGCTTCAGGTCGCAAAGCACGGGGACGCGCCGGCGGATGCGCTCGAAGTCGTCGATGGTCCACGGCACTTCGGCGGCGTGCGCGATGGCCAGGAAATGCAGCACCGCGTTGGTGGAGCCGCCCGTGGCCATGATGACGGACACCGCGTTCTCGATGGATTCGCGCGTGATGATGTCGCGCGGGCGCAGGTTGCGCTTGACCGCGTCGACCAGCACACGCGCGGACTCGGCGGACGACGTGACCTTTTCCTCGTCTTCGTTGGCCATCGTGCTGGAATACGGCAGGCTCATGCCCATGGCTTCAAAGGCGGAGCTCATCGTATTGGCGGTGTACATGCCGCCACAGGACCCCGAGCCGGGAATCGCGCATTTCTCGATCTGCTTGAAATCTTCTTCGGGCATGCGGCCCATGGTGTATTCGCCGACGGCCTCGAACACGGACACGATGGTGAGGTCGTTGCCCTTGTAGCGACCCGGCTTGATGGTGCCGCCATAGACATAGATGCCCGGCACGTTGGTGCGTGCCAGCGCGATCATGCCGCCTGGCATGTTCTTGTCGCATCCGCCGATGACGACGACGCCATCCATCCACTGGCCCTGCGCGGCGGTTTCGATGCAGTCGGCGATGACCTCGCGCGACACCAGCGAATACTTCATGCCTTCTGTGCCCATGGACATGCCATCGGAGATGGTGGGCGTGCCGAACACCTGCGGATTGGCGCGTGACGCGCGGATCGCGTCGATGGCGGCATCGGCCAGCCGTTGCAGGCCGCTATTACAGGGCGTGATCGTTGAATGGCCGTTGGCCACGCCGATCATGGGGTTCTGGAAATCAGCTTCTTTGTAGCCGAGCGCGTAATACATGGCGCGATTCGGTGCGCGCGCGACGCCTTCGGTGATGTGGCGGGAACGTTCGTTGTGCGGCATGGTCAGTGTCTCCTGTCGGCCGTCGGGGCGCGGACATGGCGAACGCACCCGGGGAAGCTGGCTCGCTTGCATGCGAATCTTCAGTGCTCGCCGGTTATTATCATTCAACTTTATTGTGTCGGGCAGAACATGCTGGAATATCCAAAATTCGACCCCATCGCCCTGCAGATCGGGCCGCTCGCCATCCATTGGTATGGGCTGATGTACCTGGCGGGCTTCGCGCTCGTGTATTTGCTGGGACGCCACCGCATCAAGAGCGGGCACACCACGTCGCTGAACGTGCGGGACCTGGAAGACCTGATCTTCTATAGCGTGCTGGGCGTGGTGCTGGGGGGCCGGCTGGGATATGTGCTGTTCTACAAGCCGGGCTACTACCTGTCGCATCCGCTTGAAGTGCTGTACCTGTGGCAGGGCGGCATGTCTTTCCACGGCGGCCTGATCGGCGTGATTCTGGTGATGCTGCTGTTTGCACGCAAGAAGGGCCTGCCGTTCTTCGCAATCAGCGATTTCATCGCGCCGTTGATCCCGCTGGGCCTGGGCTTTGGCCGGCTGGGCAACTTCATCAATGGCGAATTGTGGGGCCGTCCCACCGATGTGCCGTGGGCGATGGTGTTTCCCGACAGCGGCGACGGATTGCCGCGCCATCCCTCGCAGCTCTATGAGCTGGGCCTGGAAGGCATCGTGCTGTTTGCGTTGCTGTGGTGGTTTTCGAGCAAGCCGCGCCCGCTGGGACAGGTGAGCGGCTTGTTCCTGATGGGCTACGGAACGTTCCGCTTCCTGGTGGAGTTCACCCGCGAGCCGGACAACTTTCTGGGCCTGCTCGCGGGTGGTTTGAGCATGGGACAGTGGCTGTCCCTGCCGATGGTCGCCCTGGGCGCCATCATGTTCAGTCTTACTGCAAAACGATCGTCCCGTTGACGGCGACGCTGACCGTCACGTTCCCTGCTTCAAGGGGAACGCTGACGTCGGCGCTGCTGAACGAACCGCCCTTAGCCATGGCCGCGCCCATCATGCGCGGCATCGGCGCGGGAGCGCCGGAGCCGCCGAGGTCCAGCTTGGACAGGCGGTAGCCGGAGAAACCGAACGCGTTGGCCGCAGCCAATGCGCGATCCTTGAAGGCCTGCGCTGCTTCTTTCAGCAGCTTGCGCTCTTCGGCTTCACGTGCGGCGTCCGACAGCGAGAAGCTGATGTTGGAAATGGCGGTCTTGTCGGAAAGCTTGGCAGCAAGGGCCGCGGCAGCTGCGAAGTCCTTGGATTCCAGCACGATCTCGCCCTGGCCGCGCCACGACGCGATCTTTCCCTTGTTGTTCATGTTGGGCCAGACGTTGAAGTTGCTGGTGCGCACTTCAACGTCCTTGGTGTCGCGCGCGCGCTTGACCGCGTCTTCGAGCGCGGCGGTCAGCTTCTGGCCGGCGGCCGGCTGGTCCGGCGCTTCGACTTCAGCCGACAAAGCGATGCGGACGGTGTCCTGCTTGACCTCGGAAGATGCCATCGCCTGCAAGGTCAGTTCCGGCGAACGGTTTGCGGCCGACTCGGCGGCGGTCGTCGTCGCTGCGGGTGCCTGGGCTTGCGCAAAAACGGGTTGAGCCACAGCGATGGCGGCCACGGCTGCGCACGCCGCACCAAGCTTGGTGAGCGAAAAAACGGGGTGTTTGAACATGGACTGGTCCTATGTGGGAGGACGAAGGGTATTTGCCGAGAGGCACCCGACGCGGACCTGCGCCAAGGCAGGTCCGCTGGGATAGATGCCCCGCCTGTGCCGTCAAGGCCGGCATCTCGAACCCTGAGGTTCAAGGTGGTCGCGTTCCGAAGAGCATCGGGTTCGTCTGCGAGAGACAATCACTCCAGCTCTGCACTCCCGCAACCAATATGCCAAAAAGACATAGGTTCAGAGAATGTATGGCCTAGTCACGAACACGGCAGGGACAAACTTGAAAATCTTGAATGCAGCGTATGAACGTTAGAGCAGTTTTTCCTGACCCGACAAGGCGTCATCTAGTACTGCGTTCATGTCCTCAATTCTACTCTTGAAGTCGCCGACCGCCAAACCGCCAAGAGGACCGTCGGGTGCTTTCATTGCAAGCAGCTCGCCAGCGATCTGCAACGCGGCCATCACTGCGATGCGTTCATTGCTGGACACCTTGCCCGTGCCCTGGATGCGCAGCATGAGCTGATCGACATGGCGCACGGCGGCCAGCAGCGTGGGCTTTTCTTCGGCGGAGCATGCAAGTGAATACTCACGGCCGAGGATCGATACGTCTACACGTTCCATTAGTGTTGCTCTCCGGACGGCGCACCCGGCAAGCGGGCCAGGACGGCGTCGATGCGTTCGCGGGCCGACGCGGCAGCCACACGCAAACGCTGTAGTTCTGTGTCGCGCGATTGCAGGCTACCCTGCAGTTCGCTTTCGCGAGCGGCGAAGCGCGACTCGAGCGCGTGGCGCTCGGCGGACTCGCGAGCCAGTTGTTCGCGCAGCGCGGCTTCCGACCGCTTGGCTTCTTCGAGCAGGGCCGAGACGGCGCCGTCGTTATCTTGAAGCTTGCTTTGCAGCGTGACGACCTCGGCCTCGCGGTCAGCAGCGCGCTGCTTGAGCACGCGCTGTTCGGCTTCGAAGTCGTTCACGCGTAGACGCAACGCGTCACGCTCGGCGTGGAGTTGGCGGGTGCGTTGCACCAGTTGCCCGATTCGGGCGGCGAGTTGGTCTAGATCTTGCAGCATGGGCGCTATCGTAAACCATCCTGGGTTGGACCGGGCCTCTTCACGCAAGGTGAGAAACCCGGCAATATTCAGTAGGAAATACGGTTGGGTTTTGGCGCGCGAAGGTTACCGGCTCTAGCCTGCCAAGAAAAGTCCCCATCCGTCGAAATTGCCGCATCCGGCCGATCCGGCTTTCGCCAATCTTTCTATAAACTTTCACTTAGCTTTCAAAAAGCCCTCAAACTTCCGACCGCGTTACAAACGGGGATCGGGAGTTCCCCAATTCTAGGGAAAACCCCAGCCTTTCACAGACCTTACAGGGTTTGCAGCGTGGCGGGCGTCCATTACCATTCGGCCTTTCAAGAAACCACGACGTCGCTTTCAGAATAATTAATGGCACCCCGAAGTGCCTTTTTTGTGCCTGTCACTCGCCTTTCGGCGAGCGTCCATCCGGCTACAAACCTCTTTTATCTACATGCTGTAAACAGGAGCCAACCAATCATGCAGCTACGCAATCGACAGGATTTCTGGTCGGGGGTGATGTTCATCGCTCTCGGACTGGGATTCGCCTGGCAGGCCAGCAGCTACCAAATGGGTACTGCTGCCCGAATGGGCCCAGGGTACTTTCCTTTCTGGCTAGGCATTGTTCTTGCATTGCTCGGCGCCATCGTGCTGCTTGGCTCGCTGTCCAAGAAAGCCCATGAAACTCACGTCGACAAGTTCGACTGGCGCATCGTCTTCCTGGTGGTGGGCTCGGTCGTTCTGTACGGCTTGGTCTTGAAGCTGCTGGGCGTGTACATCTCGGTGTTCGTGCTGGTGGTCGTCAGCAGTCTTGCCAGCCATGAATTCAGCCTGAAGGTCGCCGTTGCCAACGGCATCTTCCTGGTGGTCTTCACGTACCTGGCATTCATCAAGGGGCTGGGGCTGATTTTCCCGCTGTGGCCGTCGTTTCTGGGCATGAACTAAGGAGCAACCGGCCATGGAATTGTTTGACAACCTGATGATGGGTTTCTCGGTGGCGTTCACGCCCGAGAACCTGCTGTATGCACTGCTGGGCTGCATCCTGGGGACGCTGATTGGCGTGCTGCCGGGCATTGGCCCCGTTCCGACCATCGCAATGCTGCTGCCGATCACGTACGTGCTGCCCCCGGTGGCCGGCCTGATCATGCTGGCGGGTATTTACTACGGCGCCCAGTACGGCGGCTCCACGACGGCAATTCTTGTGGCGTTGCCAGGAGAAACGTCAGCGGTGGTGACCGTGCTGGACGGTCACCAGATGGCCCGCAACGGCCGGGCGGGCGCCGCGCTGGCAATTGCCGCGCTGGGTTCGTTCTTCGCCGGTTGCGTTGCCACGCTGCTGCTGGCTGCGTTCGCGCCCCCGCTTGCTGAAGTCGCGTTCAAGTTCGGTCCTGCCGAATACTTCTCGCTGATGTGCCTGGGCCTGGTCGGCGCCGTGGTGCTGGCCTCGGGCTCGCTGCCCAAGGCAATCGCGATGATCATCCTGGGCCTGCTGCTCGGCATGGTCGGTACCGACGTCAACTCGGGCGTTGCCCGCTTCGACTTCGGCGTGCCGGAACTGCAAGACGGCATCGACTTCGCCATCGTGGCCATGGGCGTGTTCGGCTTTGCCGAAATCATGACCAACCTGGAGCAGAAGGAAAACCGCGTCGACATCACCGACAAGATCGGCACGCTGTACCCGAACAAGCAGGAATTCAAGGAAGCCGCTCCCGCCGTGCTGCGTGGCACGGCCCTGGGTTCGGCCCTGGGTATTCTGCCGGGCGGTGGCGCGGTGCTGTCCTCGTTCGCTTCCTACACGCTGGAAAAGAAGATCTCGAAGAATCCGGAACGCTTCGGCAAGGGCCACCCGGCCGGCCTGGCAGGTCCGGAATCGGCGAACAACGCTGCAGCCCAGACCTCGTTCATTCCGCTGCTGACGCTTGGTATCCCCGGCAACGCCGTGATGGCGCTGATGGTGGGCGCCATGACGATCCACAACATCCAGCCCGGCCCGCAAGTCATGACGAGCCACCCGGAGCTGTTCTGGGGCCTGATCGCCTCGATGTGGATCGGCAACCTGATGCTCGTGGTGCTGAACCTGCCGCTGATCGGCCTGTGGGTCAAGCTGCTCAAGGTGCCCTACCGCATCCTGTTCCCGGCGATTCTGGTGTTCTGCACGATCGGTGTGTATTCACTTAACTACAACCCGTTCGACATCTTCACCACAGCCATGTTCGGCATCATCGGCTACGTGTGGTCGAAGCTGAAGTGCGAAGGCGCCCCGCTGCTGCTGGGCCTGGTGCTGGGTCCCATGATGGAAGAGAACTTCCGCCGTGCCCTGCTGCTGTCGCGTGGCGACTTCTCCACCTTCGTGACGCGTCCGCTGTCGGCATCCCTGCTGGCCGTCGCCGTGTTCCTGGTGATCCTGGTGGCCCTGCCGGCCATCCGCAAGAAGCGCGAAGAGACCTTCGTCGAAGAAGAGTAAGGCTCAGCCGCCGCCCTGCCGCGGCGCTGTCCTCCCAAACCCCGGGCCTGCCCCGGGGTTTTTCTTTGGGCGCGCCCTGCACCATCCGGCTGAAGACTACTGAAAATTACCTACAGAAACAAATCGTACAAAGGCAATTTCATCTACGTTAAGCTACGGGTTTACCCCACGCGATGATTCGACATGAATTTCGACTGGAAGAATCCGTATACGAGTACCCGCACGCCCGTCTTTGCCCGCAACGTCGTCGCCACCTCCCAGCCGCTGGCTGCCCAGGCGGGCCTGCGCATTCTGGCGCAGGGCGGCAATGCCGTGGATGCGGCGATTGCCGCGGCGGCAACGTTGGCGCTGGTCGAGCCCGTCAGCAACGGTTTGGGTTCGGATTGCTTTGCCATCATCTGGGACGGCGCGAAGCTGCATGGGCTTAACGCTTCCGGACCGGCGCCCGCCGCCTGGAATGTGGACTACTTCCGGCGCAAGCATCAGGGCTCGGTGCCGGCGCGAGGTTGGGACAGCGCCACCGTCCCGGGCTGCGTAGCCGGCTGGGCTGCGTTGCACGAAAAGCTGGGCCGCCTGTCTTTCGCCGACATCCTGGCGCCCGCCATTGAATACGCCGAACGCGGCTTTGCGATCACGCCGATGGTGCACCAGAAGTGGACCGCGCAGGCCGACATGCTGCATCCGCAGCCCGGCTTTGCCGACCATTTCCTGCCGCGTGGGCGTGCTCCGCACATCGGCGAACACTTCGTCCTGCAAGGCGCGGCGGCGACGCTCAAACGCATTGCCGCAACCGGCGGGCGCGACTTCTACGAAGGCGAGACGGCGCATAAACTGGTGGCGCACGCGCAGGCGCACGACGCGGCCCTGACGCTGAAGGATCTGGCCGACTATGCGCCCGAGTGGGTCACCCCGATCAGCCAGTCGTACCGCGGCCATACGCTGCACCAGATTCCGCCCAACGGCCAGGGCATCGCGGCGCTGATCGCACTGGGCATCCTGCAGAACTTCGATCTGGCGGCGCGTCCGGTCGATCATCCCGAGACGCAGCACCTGCTGATCGAAGCGATGAAACTGGCGTTTGCCGATGTCTACGCGCACGTGGCCGATGCGCGCCACATGCGGGTCGCGCCGGAGCAGATGCTGCGCGCCGACTACCTGGCCGAGCGTGCCCGTCTGATCGATCCGCGAACGGCGCAGACCTTCGCGACCGGCCATGCGCCGCAAGGCGGCACGGTCTACCTGACCGCCGCCGACCGCAACGGCATGATGGTCAGCTTCATCCAATCGAACTACATGGGGTTCGGATCCGGCGTCGTGGTGCCGGGCACGGGCGTCAGCCTGCAGAACCGCGGACACGGCTTCAGCACCGATCCCGATCACGCCAACGTGGTCGCGGGCGGCAAGCGGCCGTTCCACACGATCATTCCGGGTTTTCTGATGCGTGATGGCGCGCCGGTGATGAGCTTTGGCGTCATGGGCGGCAACATGCAGCCGCAAGGCCAGATGCAGGCGCTGGTGCGCATGCTGGACTACGGCCAGCAGCCGCAGGCCGCGTGCGACGCGCCGCGCTGGAAGTGGAACCGGGGCCTGGAGGTGGACCTGGAGCCGACGGTGTCTCCTGCCATCGCGCAGGGACTGCGCGAGCGCGGCCATGTGCTGCAGGGCATGGACGATCCGTACATGGACTTTGGATCGGGGCAATTCATCTGGCGGTTGGGCGATCCGGCCGTGGACGGCTACGTCAGCGCCAGCGATAGCCGCAGAGATGGACTCGCCGCCGGCTTTTGATTGCGTTAAGGTTAGTGTCCTGAAACAGACCTACCCTTATTCAGCGGAGTCCATTGCATGGCAACGATCGGTACCAAGAGCTACGACGCAGCCGTAGCCCAGAAAGTCGCTTTCCTCGGATTGGGCGTGATGGGCTTGCCCATGGCCGGTCACCTGGCCCGCGCCGGGCATGACGTCACCGTCTACAACCGGACCCCCGCCAAGGCGCAGGCCTGGGTCGCCGAGTTTGGCGGCCACAGCGCGGCCACCCCGCGCGAAGCCGTTGCCGGCGCGCAGATCGTCTTTGCCTGCGTGGGCAACGACGACGACCTGCGCAGCGTCGTGCTGGGTCCGGACGGCGCGTTTGCCGGCATGGCGCCGGGCGCCGTGTTCGTCGACCACACGACGGCTTCCGCCGATGTGGCGCGCGAACTGCACGCGAAAGCCAAAGAGCTGGGTCTGAACTTCGTGGATGCCCCCGTGTCGGGCGGTCAGGCTGGCGCCGTCAATGGCGCGCTGACGGTCATGTGCGGCGGCGAGCAGGCCGTGTTCGACGCCATCAAGCCCGTGGCCCAGTGCTTTGGCCGCGCGGTCACGCTGGTCGGCCCTCCGGGCGCAGGCCAGCTCGCCAAGATGGTCAACCAGATCTGCATCGCCGGTATCGTGCAGGGTCTGTCCGAAGCCATCGCGTTCGGCCAGGCGGCGGACCTGGACATGAAGCAGGTGCTGGACGTCATCAGCAAGGGCGCGGCGCAGAGCTGGCAGATGGAGAACCGCGGCGGCACCATGGTCGACGACAAGTTCGACTTTGGTTTCGCGGTGGACTGGATGCGCAAGGATCTGGGCCTGGTGCTGGCCGAGGCGCGCAACAACGGCGCGCGCCTGCCGTTGACTGCGCTGGTGGACCAGTTCTATGGCGACGTCCAGAAACTGGGCGGTGGACGCTGGGACACGTCCAGCCTCATCAAGCGTCTGCGCGACTAAGCCAGCCGTCTTGGTCCAATGAAAAAGGCGAGCCTTCCGGCTCGCCTTTTTGCTTGATGCGGCAGCGCCGCCGGGTCAGGCGGCGAGCGAGGCTTCGCTGGCGGCCGGCAGCAGCGCGTCGATGCGTTGCTTGGCCAGGGCCAGTCCCTCCAGCGCGGCCACTTCGCCCATGGCCATGCCTTCCGCGGCGATGAAGGTGACTTCGGTCATGCCCAGGAATGCCAGCATCTGGCGCAGGTACGGCGTCATCGTGTCGGAGGGCGTGCCTTCCGCCTTGCCGCCGCGTGCCGTCAGCACGACCACCTGTTTACCCTTGACCAGCCCCTCGGGCACGCCTTCCGACGTATAACGGAACGTGACGCCGGCGCGCGCCAGGTGATCCAGATAAGACTTGAACTGCGCCGGCAGATTGAAGTTGTACACGGGCACGGCGAAGACGATGCGGTCGGCTTCCATGAGCTCGGCGACGAGGGAGTCGCTCAGTTCCACCAGACGCTGCTGTTCGACGGTGCGCGATTCGGCCGGCGTGAACAGGGCGCCCGCGGTATTGCCGTCGAAGTAAGGAATGGGTTGCGCACCGATGTCGCGGACCTTGATGGCAGAGGCCGGATTGGACGCCTTGACGCGGGCGATCAGGTGATCGGCCAATTGCTTGCTGTTGGAACGTTCGCCGAGAATCGAGGAAAGGATGACCAGGGTTTTCATTGCAGATATCTCCAGTGGGCCCGCCCGGGGTGGACGGTCTGGATCTGTCAGCGCCGCACCCGTCAAGATGATCGGGCGGGGCCTTGCCGCTTGGGCGGCGTTGGCAGATCCGTTGTGCATGGCGACACTGTAGTGGGACCGATTGAATACATAAATACGGGTATGATGAACTGTTCGTTCCAAATATAGAACAATCATGCAAGATCTCAATGACCTCTACTACTTTTCGCAAGTCGTCGAGCAAGGAGGCTTCAGCGCCGCGGCGCGCGCGCTGGACATTCCAAAATCCCGTCTATCCCGCCGCATATCCCACCTGGAAGAAAGCCTGGGCGTGCGCCTTTTGCAGCGCACGACACGCCGGCTTCGGCTGACGTCCGCCGGCGAGCGCTACCTGCACTACTGCCGGGAGATGGCCGCGTCGGCGCGGGCGGCGGACGATGCCATGCGGCAATTGCAGGCGGAGCCGACCGGCCCCGTGATCGTGAGCTGCCCCGTGTCGATCGCGCAGGACGTGTTGGCCCCGCTGCTGCCGGAATTCCTGGATGCGTGGCCCGCGATATCGGTGCAATTGCTGGTGACCAACCGGCGGGTGGACCTGATCCGCGAAGGCGTGGACCTGGCGCTGCGGGTGCGCACGAAGCTCGACACGGACGCGGAACTGGTTGTCCGGCACCTGGGCACGGCGCGCGGCACGCTGGTGGCAAGTCCCGGATATCTGCAGCGCCACGGCGCGCCGGATACGCCGCAGGACCTGGCGTCGCATGTGACGCTGAGCTTCAGCGATCCGCAAAACGAAGTGCGGTGGCCGCTGCGCAATGACAAGGGCGAAGAGGTGCAGATCGAATTGAAGCCGCAACTGTCGTGCAACGACTTCATCGTGCTGACGGAAGCGGCCGTGCGTGGACGCGGCATCGCGTTGCTGCCGTCGATTGCCACGCAGGAGGAACTGCGCCGCGGGCAACTGGTGCCGGTGCTGCCGCAATGGCAGTCGCCCGAGGGCATCGTGCACTGCATCTATCCGTCACGGCGGGGCATGATGCCCGCCGTGCGGACGCTGCTGGATTTTCTGTCGCAGCGTTTGCCCTCGATGTACCAGCGGCTGGAGAAAGCCGTGACGCCCGCGCCTCAGTAGCCGCGCGAGCGCTCCACCACGCCGGTGATGGATTCGCCGCGCATCAGTTGCGCGACCTTGCCGGCGATCTGTTCGATGCTTTCGTCGCGCAGCGTGCGCGCGGCGATATGCGGCGTAACGTGGACGCGCGGGTCGTGCCAGAACGGGTGGTCTTTCGGCAGCGGTTCGGTGCGGAAGACGTCGAGCGTGGCGCCCGCGATTTCGCCTTCTTCGAGCATCTGCACCAGATCATCTTCGACCAGATGCTCGCCGCGCCCCACGTTGACCAGATGCGCATCGGGCAGCAACTGCGACAGCGTCTCGCGGTTCAGGATGCCTTGGGTATCGGGCGTCAGCGGCAGGACGTTGACCAGAAAGCGCGTGCGGCCGAGGAAGGCGGGCAAGGCGGCCTCGCCGGCGAAGGATTCGACACCGGGAATCTCGCGCGGCGAGCGCGACCAGCCGGCAACGGGATAGCCGAATTCGGCCAGCGTCTGCGCAACGCGCGCTCCGACCTGCCCCAGCCCAAGAACGCCCACGGGCCAGTCGGCCTGCCGGGTGCCTTCGCGCGTGTCCCAATGCTGGCGTGCCTGCGCCTGGTCGAAGGCTTCGAAATCGCGCGAGACGCGCAGCAGCGCATACAGCGCGTATTCGGCCATCTGCACCGACATGCCGGCGTCTTCGAGGCGCACGATGCGCACGTGTGCGGGAATCTCCGGCATCTTCAGCAAGGCATCGACGCCCGCGCCCAGATTAAAGAGCGTCTGCAAGCCGGTTTCGTGCTGGAAGAGCTGGGCTGGCGGGCGCCATACCAGCGCGACCTCCGCACCAGACGGCGGGCCGTCGGGATTCCATACCGAAATACGGCAACCGGGCATGGCGGCCTCGAGGCGAGGCACCCAGGCGTCAGGATCGTGATGGGGACAAGCAAAGAGAATGTGCATGGTGGCAGCGGGCTGGCGATGAAAACCCAAAGCATGAGGGATGCCGCCGCACAAATCAAATGGCCCGGCAAAAGCCGGGCCGCGTGTAGCACATGCAAGGCGAGGAATCAGGCCGTCTGCGGCACCTGGGGTTTGTTCTTGCCCTTGTTGCGGCGCACGAAGGCCCAGACCTGCAGCGCGATCAGCAAGGCGCTTGCGCCAATGAACCACGCGCTGATCGGACGTTCGACGAACACAGCCAGGTCACCGCGCGACAGCAGCAGTGCACGGCGGAAGTTCTCTTCGACCATGGGGCCGAGCACGAAGCCCAGCAGAATGGGCGCCACCGAGAACTCCAACGTCATCAGCACCGCGCCGATCACGCCGAAGGCCAGCACTTCCCAGATCTGGAAGAGACTGTTCTGCGTGCTGTAGACGCCCACCGCGATGAAGAACAGCGCGGACGGGAAGAGGTAGCGGTAAGGCACTTGCAGCAGCTTGACCCACACGCCGATGAGCGGCACGTTCAGCACCATGAGCAGCACGTTGCCCACCCAGAAGCTGGCGATCAGGCCCCAGAAGATGTCCGGATGCTCGGTGATGAGCTGCGGGCCGGGCTGGATGCCCTGGATCAGCAACGCGCCCAGGATCAGCGCCATCACGGCGTCGCCCGGAATGCCCAGGCTCATCGTCGGGATGAAGTCGACCTGCGTCTTGGAGTGCGACGAGGCTTCCGGCGATGCCACGCCGGCGATCATGCCGGTGCCGAACTTCTCGGGCGTCTTGGAGACCTTGCGTTCCAGCGCGTAGGCGACGAACGTGGTGATGGTCGGGCCGGTGCCGGGCATGGCGCCGAACAGTGTGCCGACGGCCGTGCCGCGCACCATGGGCCAGAAGGCGGTCTTCAGTTCCTGCTTGCTGGGCCGCATGTCGCGCAGACGCAGCTTGGCGCCGCTGCCGATGATGGTCATGCGGTTCACGCTCATCAGGAAGTCGGCCACGCCGAACAGGCCCATCGAGATCGCGACCAGCTCCAGGCCATCGGAGAGGTCGAGCAGGCCGAACGAAAACCGGATGGTGCCCGTGTTCACGTCGGTGCCGACCACGCCGCACATCAGGCCGAACAGCGTCATCGCCACGCCCTTGAGCGGCGAGCCGCGGGACATAGTGGCGCCTGCCAACAAGCCCAGCAGCATGATCGAGAAGATTTCGGTCGGGCCGAACTTGAACGCGATCTCCACCAGCAGCGGCGAGGCAAAGATCATGACGATGATGCCGACCGACGCCGCGAAGAACGAGCAGATCATCGTGATGCCGAGCGCTGTTCCGCCCTTGCCCTGCTTGGTCAATGGATAACCATCAAGACACGTGACCGCGTGCGGCGGGTGCGAAGGCAGGTTGAGCAGGATGGCGCCGATCGCGCCGCCGTACTGCGAGCCATAGAAAATGCCGGCCAGCATCAGGATGGCGGGCACGGGCTGCATGACGTAGGTCAACGGCAGGAGGATGGAAATCGCGGACAGCGCGCCCATGCCGGGCAGCACGCCGATGAGGTTGCCCACCAGCACGCCGAAGAACGACCACATCAGGTTGTGCCATTGGAACGCGACGCCGAAGCCGTACCAAAGGTCTACCAAAGCTTGAGAAATCATGGCGTATCAACCCCAGCGGAACAGCGGAAGCTGCAGTTGCAGCGCCCACCAGAAAACGACGACCGCGATCGCGGACATGGCGATCGACAGCAGGATGGCCTGTTTGATCGTGTTCTTGCGGTCGCCCAGCGCCGAGATGAAGACGATGGCGAACGTGGCGGGCAGCAGGCCGCCGTAATGGCCCAGCAGCAGGAAGGCCAGGATGCCGAGCAGAATGCAGACGCTGCCCCGGATATCGGGCATGCCGGTGGGGTGGCCTTCAGCGGGCGCGGGCGCCGCGGGTTCCGCCGAGCGTGCGGACATCGCGATCAGCAAGCCGGTCAGCGCCAGCAGGCCGCCGAGCGCCGCGGGAAAGAAGCCCGGGCCCATGTGGCTGAGCGAGCCGATGTGATAGTCCGTGCCGCCATACACAGCGGCCAGGCCGATCAGGACCATCAGCGCACCGCCGTAATAGTCCTTTCTGTTGATTGTCTTTTTCACTTCCGTCCTCCTTCCTTGTACCGGACCGCGCCGGCCTTTCATGCGCTGCACGAAGCGGACAGCGCCCGGCCCCTGACGACAGGCCGGACCGCAGATTACGGAAGGAAGCTGCTAATCCGCTTTCTGTGCGCTGTCGCATTCCTGAATTCGGGGGTTATCCCTGATCGGCAGGCGCGGTGTGCGCGAAAAAAGCGGGAAGTGAAGAAGCGGGCTTGGGGTTCGCCCGTTATTGATCGCCCTTGAGCTGGACCTCGGCGGGGCGCGGGTACTGCGACACGGTGGGCGCCAGCGGCAGCCACAGCACCGACGCGAGGCCGACGCCGCCCTGATCGTTGGGCTCGCCATCGCGCAGTTCGATGTCGCCTTCGTTGCGCCGGGCGTAGGCGCGTGCGATGCCCAGGCCCAGGCCGGAACCGGAGGAGGTCACCGGCTTGTCCGTGCCCACGCGCTCGAAACGCGTGAATGCGCGCGTGCGCATGATGGGCTCCAGGCCGGGCCCGTTGTCGGATACGGCGACCTGGACACGGCTGTCGGTGCGGCACACGGAAACCGTGATGCGCGCGCCGACGGGTGCGTAATGGATGGCGTTGTGCACGAGATTGGACAGGGCCTCGTGCAGTTCGGCCTCGTTGCCGGACACCGGCACCGGCGTGTCCTGGCCGTCTTCGGCGTCGGCCTGCACCCAGCCCAGGTCCTGCTGCTTTTCGTGCGCCAGCGGCAGGTACTGCAGCACGACTTCGCGCGACACGGCATTCATGTCGAGCAATTGGCGCGGGGTCTGGCCGGCCTGGTGGGCGTGCGCCAGCGACAGGAGCTGCTCGGTCAGCCGGCGCGTGCGCCCGAGCTGGTCGACGATGGCGCGCAGCCCTTCGCGCGCCCGCGTGGGATCGCGTTCACGCAGGGTGTATTGGGCCTGCGTCAGCATGATGGCGAGCGGCGTGCGCAATTGATGCGAAGCGTCGGCAAGAAAGTTGGATTGCTCGTCCAGCACCCGCCGGTAGCGGGCGATGTGGTGATTGACGGCTTCGACGAGCGGCGCGACTTCGCTGGGCACGCGCGAGGCGTCCAGCGGCGTCAGGTCGTCGGGCCGGCGTCCGCGGATGTCGGCCTGCAACCGGCGCAACGGCTTCAAGGCCCAGGACACGCCCCACCAGACCAGCAGCACGACGAGCGCCAGCATCCGCGAATCGCGCAGGATCTCCTGGCGCCGCGCATTGTTCTCGGCCTCGATGCGCTTGCCGGTGCTTTCGGCCACGACGACCAGCACCTGGCGATGCTGGCCCTGGTAATAGAGATCGCGCACCACGGACACGACGCGCACGGGGTCGTTGCGGTACACGCTGTCGTAGAAGATGGGTTGGCCGTTGGACCGGGGCCAGGACGGCGGACGCGGCATCTCCGGCATGCCGAGCAGCGTCTTGCCCTGCGTCGGCGGCACGGGCGCGCCGTCCGGCAGGGGCGGATCGATTTCCTCGATGCGGAAATACTTGCGCAGGCCCGCCCGCGATTCGAGCATGACCTGCGCATAGAGCGGCGTGGCCACCTGCAGGTTGCCGTCGGGCGTGAATTCGAGGCTGCTTTCCAGCACGCGCGCCGGTTCGACCAAGGCGCTGTCATAGGCCTCGTTGGTGATCTCGGCCAGGGTTCGGTAGTCGTTCAGGCTGTCGATGACGAGCAGCACCACCACCCCGGGCAGCAGCAAAATGATGAGAAGCGCGCGGATGCCGACGCGCGGCAGTCCGGGTATCCGCAGGCTCACTTAGGGTTCCGCGGACTCGCTGGCGACGCTTTCCAGCATGTAGCCCAGCCCGCGCACGGTCACGATGCGCACGTCGCTGCCGGCCAGCTTCTTGCGCAGGCGGTGCAGCACGACCTCGATGGCGTCCGGATTGGCTTCGCTGTCGTGCGTGAAGACCTTGCCGAACAATTGCGACTTATCCACCGGATAGCCGCTGCGCGTCAGCAGCGCCGCCAGGGCGGCGTGTTCGCGCGGGGTCAGGAACAGCAGCGATCCGTCCAGCGTGAACGCACGGCTTTCGCTGTCGTAGGACAGGGAGCCGCATTGCAGGCGCGGATGCTGGCGGCCGCGGCTGCGGCGCACGAGCGCCGTCAGACGGGCTTCGAGTTCTTCGAGCGCGAAGGGCTTGGTCAGGAAGTCGTCGGCGCCCAGATTCAGGCCGCGCACGCGATCCTGCAGCGCGCCCTGCGCGGTCAGGAGCAGGACGGGCGTGCGGTCGTCGCGGTTGCGCATTTCCCGGAGGACGACCAGGCCATGCTTGTCGGGCAGGCGCAAGTCCATGACGATGGCATCGTATTCGGTGCCCGCCATGAAGGCTTCGGCCGTGCGCGCGTCTGCCGCGTGATCGGGCACGAATCCGCTCTGGGCGAGCGCGCGCATCAGCCAGGACGCCATGTCCCGTTCGTCTTCAACCAACAATATGCGCATGACCGTCCGTTCCTTCGGGCAAATTCTCTGCTGCCCGCTGACCATGCACCCGTTGGCGCAGGTAGCGGGTTTCGTGATGGCGCCGAAAGAGGATAGCCGACAACTCGTTCAACGCCTGGGTATAGACGTCTCGCTTGAACTCGATGACGGCATCCAGCGGAACCCAGTACTGGCTCCAGCGCCAGGCGTCGAATTCCGGATGCTGCGTCGCGCGCAAGCAAACATCACTGTCACGTCCCACCAGGCGCAACAAGAACCAAATCTGTTTTTGTCCTTTATAGTGGCCACGCCACTCACGCCGGACAAAGTGATCGGGCACGTTATAACGTAACCAATCGCGTGTACGCCCCAAAATACGGACATGCTCGGGCTTCAGGCCCACTTCTTCATGGAGTTCGCGATACATGGCCTGCACCGGGCTTTCGCCATACTTGATGCCGCCCTGGGGGAACTGCCACGCATGTTCCCTGATACGCTTGCCCCAAAAGACCTCGTTTCTAGTGTTGACGAGAATGATGCCGACATTGGGGCGGTAGCCTTCGCGGTCAAGCATGGGCCACCCCCACCGAATTCAATACAATTACGGTCGATTATACGTATCTGCTGCCACCTTTAAACATGCGCGCATCCAACTACCACATCAACACCCTCAAAGAAGCCCCGTCCGAAGCGGAAGTCGCCAGCCACCAGCTGATGACCCGCGCCGGGATGATCCGCAAGCTCGCGGGCGGCATCTACACCTACATGCCGCTGGGCCTGAAGGTCATCCGCAAGGTCGAGGCGATCATCCGCGAAGAAATGAACGCGGCGGGCGCCATCGAGTTGCTGATGCCGGTGGTCCAGCCGGCCGAGCTCTGGCAGGAATCCGGCCGCTGGGAGCAATACGGCGCCGAACTGCTGCGCATCAAGGATCGGCACCAGCGCGATTTCGTGCTGCAACCGACATCCGAGGAAGTCATCACGGACATCGCGCGCAATGAAATCCACAGCTACCGCCAGCTGCCGCTGAACTTCTATCACATTCAGACCAAGTTCCGTGACGAGCGCCGTCCGCGCTTCGGCCTGATGCGCGGCCGCGAGTTCACGATGAAGGACGCGTATTCCTTCGACCGCGACGAAGCCGGCGCCCAGAAGAGCTACGACACCATGTTCGCCGCCTATATGCGCATCTTCGGCCGTCTGGGCCTGGAGTTCCGCGCGGTGGCGGCCGACACGGGCTCCATCGGCGGCACGCGCAGCCATGAGTTCCAGGTGATCGCCGACACGGGCGAAGACCTGCTGGTCTACAACGCGGACTCGGACTACGCCGCCAACATCGAGCTGGCCGAGGCCCCGAGCCTGTACCCCTCCCGCGCCGCCGCCGCGCAGGCGATGGAAGACGTCGCGACGCCCGGCGCCGCCAAGTGCGAGGACGTGGCCAAGCTGCTCGGCATTGCGCTGGAACGCACGATCAAATCGATCGTCCTGGCCACCGACGGCGAAAAGGGCAAGGTCGACATCTGGCTGCTGCTGCTGCGCGGCGACCACGAGCTGAACGAAATCAAGGCGGGCAAGCTGCCGGGCCTGGCGGGCTTCCGCTTTGCCACCGAAACCGAGATTGTCGAGTACTTCGGCTGCAAGCCCGGCTACCTGGGCCCGGTCAAGACGGCCAAGCCGGTCCACGTGATCGCCGACCGCACCGTGGCCAACATGGCCGATTTCGTCTGCGGCGCCAACCGCGAAGATTTCCACACCCAGGGCGTGAACTGGGGCCGCGACCTGCCCGAACCCGAGCTGGTTGCCGACCTGCGCAACGTGGTCGCCGGCGACCCCTCGCCCGACGGCAAGGGTGCGTTGTCGATCCAGCGCGGCATCGAAGTGGGCCACGTCTTCTACCTGGGCAAGAAATACTCCGAAGCCCTGAAGGCGACCTTCCTGGACGAAACCGGCAAGCCGGCCGTGCTGGAAATGGGCTGCTACGGCATCGGCGTGACCCGCATCGTGGGCGCTGCCATCGAACAGAACCACGACGCGCGCGGCATCATCTGGCCCCGTGCGCTCGCGCCGTTCGAGGTCGTGATCTGCCCGGTGGGCTGGGGCAAAAGTGAAACGGTGCGTGACACCGCGCAAAAGCTCTATGAATCCCTGCTGGCGCGCGGCGTGGATGTCATCCTGGACGACCGTGACGCCCGCCCCGGCGTGATGTTTGCCGAGTGGGAACTGATCGGTGCGCCCCTGCGTGTAACAGTTGGAGAACGCGGCCTGAATGATGGTGTGGTGGAATTGCAGGCCCGTCGGGAAACCGAAGCGGCCAAGATTCCGGTAGAGTCCGCGCTTGAAGCCGTGCTGACCAAGCTCGACACGCTCTAACCCTATAGTTGCTACGGACTTCCCGCGTCCCGATCTGCATCATCATCATTTGAGTACCGTGACCGATCCGAAGTCCGCCGAATCCACCCTGCAAGTCCGCGTCTACTACGAAGACACGGATGCCGGCGGGGTGGTTTTCTATGCCAACTACTTGAAATTCCTGGAGCGGGCCCGCACCGAATGGCTGCGCGACCTGGGCGTCAACCAGTCCGGACTGGCCGCCAGCGAGCAACGGCTGTTCGTTGTCCGCGCCTTGGATATGTCCTACCGCAAACCGGCCAGGCTGGACGATTTGCTTACCATACGCAGCCGAGTCACCAAACTGGGCCGCGCTTCGATACACTTCGCGCAGCGCGCGGAGCGCAACGGGGAACTGCTTGCCGAAGGCAACATCCAAGTCTGTTGCGTCGATGCCGTTCACATGCGGCCGGCGGAGTTGCCGGCTGACATTCGCGCAAAACTGGAATTCATTCAGGAATAACCATGCAAGTCACCAACGACATGTCGTTGCTTTCGCTGATTTCGCACGCCAGCGTGCCGGTCCAGCTCATCATGCTGATGCTGTTGGGCATCTCGATCATGTCCTGGACCTACATCTTCGCCAAGCGCATGGCCATCAAGCGGGCGCATGACCAGACGCGCCGCTTCGAAGACGACTTCTGGTCGGGCGGCGACCTGTCGATGCTGCAGCAGGCCGTGGCCTCGCGCCGCGACGAGCAAGGCGCCCTCGCCCGCATCTTCGATGCCGGCATGACCGAATTCCTGAAGGCCCGCCGCGGTAACGCCAGCGGCGACGCCACCGCCGTGCTGGACGGCCCGCGCCGCGCCATGCGCGCCGCTTACCAGCGCGAAATGGACTCGCTGGAATCCCACCTCAATTTCCTGGCGTCCGCCGGCTCGGTGTCCCCGTACATCGGCCTGTTGGGCACGGTCTGGGGCATCATGCACGCCTTCATCGGCCTGTCGAACATGCAGCAGGCCACGCTGGCCTCGGTGGCCCCCGGCATTGCCGAGGCACTGATCGCCACCGCGATCGGCCTGTTTGCCGCCATCCCGGCCGTGGTTGCCTACAACCGCTTCACGAATGACATCGACCGCATCTCGATCCGCTTCGACAGCTTCGTCGATGAATTCCTGAACATTCTGCAACGGCAGGTGCGCTAATGCCCTCGGTGAGCTCGCGCGGCAGGTCCGGCCGCCGCATGAAGGCCGACATCAACGTGGTGCCGTACATCGACGTGATGCTGGTGCTGCTGGTCATCTTCATGGTGACCGCGCCCCTGATCACGCCCGGGCTGATCCAGCTGCCGTCGGTGGGCGCCGCCTCCGACGTGCCGGTCAAGCCCCTGGAAGTCCAGATTTCGGAAGACGGCAAGATCGCGCTGCGCATGCGCGAAGCCGGCGCCACCATGCAGGACATCGCGCGCCCCGAACTGGTCGCGCAAGTGCGTTCGCGCATTACCGCGGAAACGCCGGTAGTGATCGCCGCCGACGGCAAGGTGCCCTACGAGACGGTCGTGAAGGTCATGGACGAGCTGCGCACCAACGGCATCACTCGCCTGGGCCTGCTGGTGGACCAGTCCGGCGCCGCCTCCCAGCCCGTCCCCGCCAAGAAACGCTAACGCGCCGCCATCCGCCGGCCCTGGCCGGCATGCACCGCACATGACGCCACCCATAATTCGACACCGCAGCGGCCCGCCGGCCACCCCGCCCAACAACGACAACCGGAATTCGCTGATTCTGGCTGTGGCGGTGCACCTGCTGCTGCTGGTTGCCCTGATCTTTGGCGTGAACTGGCATACCGAGAACCCTGGCCCCGTCCAGGTACAACTCTGGGCAGACGGCAATTCGCCCGTCTCGCCGCCGCCCACGCCCCAGCCCGAACCCCCCAAGCCGCAACCCAAGCCCCAGCCCGAGCCGGAGCCGGAAAAGACGCCTGAGCCGCCTCCTCCGCCTCCCCCGCCGCCGCCTCCCGAGCCCGAACCGCAGGTTCAGGCCAAGACCGAGGAAGTCGATCCCGAGATCGCCATCCAGGAAGCCAAGAAGAAGCGCGAGCAGGAAGAGAAGGCACGCGAAGCCGCCGAGGCCGCCAAGGAAAAGGCGCGCCTCGAGGAAGAGCGCAAGCAGGCCGAGCTGAAGGAAAAGAAGCGCCTGGAGCAGGAACGCCAGGCCGCCGAGAAGGCCGCGGCTGAAAAGGCTGCCGCCCAGAAAGCGGCGGCCGAGAAAGCTGCCGCCGAGAAGGCCGCTGAGAAAGCCGCCGCTGAAAAGGCCGCTGCCGAGAAGGCCGCAGCTGAGAAGGCGACTGCCGAGAAGAAGGCCAAGGAAGAAGCCGCCAAGAAGGCGGCTGCTGAGAAGGCCGCTGCTGAAAAGGCCGCTGCCGAGAAGGCCGCCGCCGAAAAGGCGGCTGCGGAGAAGGCTGCCGCCGAGAAGGCTGCGGCTGCCAAAAAGGCCGCCGCCGACAAGGCGCTGAAGGACGCGTTCCGCAACGACGCCCTGGGCGCAGCCGGCATTCCCGGCGGCACCGCCGACCGCAACCAGGCTGGCGGCGGACGCGACAGCGGCTATGGCGCCAAGGTCCGCGCCTGCGTGCAACCCGGGGTGGCGTATCCGCCCCCGCCCCGCAGCGGCTCGGGGAATCCGACCGCGCAATACCGGGTACAGTTAGGTTCTGACGGGAAGGTGAATGGCGTTACGTTGACCAGTTCTTCTGGCAACTCCGGTTTCGACCGCGCGGTCGAGACGGGCATCCGCCGTTGCAATCCTTTCCCGAAGCCCTCGACGGGCCGCTACGAACCCATTATTGACGTTGTCTACAGAATGTATGACTGACAGGAGATTGACGAACATGACTCCCGCTTATAGTCGACGAGTACCCACTCTCGCGCTCTGGAGAGCGTATGGAATCGGACTGCTGATGGTGGCGCTTGCCTGCCTGATGGCCATGAAGCCCGCTCACGCACAACTACGTGTCGACATCTCCGGCACCGGCGCCACCCAATACCCGGTGGCCATCGCCGACTTCGCCGTTGACGACACCCACGGCCGCGCGCTGGCCGAAGTCATCCGCGCCGACCTCACCCGTACCGGCCAGTTTCGCCTGATCAACGCAGCCGGCTCCGGCCTGAACGTCGATTCCCCGATCGCCCACGACGATTGGCGTGGCAAGGGCGCCGACTTCATCGCCTACGGCAGCATCACCCGCGGCGCCGATGGCCGCTACGACGTGCGCTACCGCCTGGCCGACACGGTCAAGAAGTCGCAGCTGGACGGCGTGGCCTTCTCGGGCACCGAGCAGGAACTGCGCCGCGTGGCCCACCAGATCGCCGACCGCATCTACGAAAAGATCACCGGCGTTCGCGGCGTGTTCTCGACCCGTATCGCGTACGTGCTGAAGAAGGGTTCCACCTACGAACTGCAGGTGGCTGACGCCGACGGCCAGAATCCGCAGGTCGCCCTGCGCTCGCGCGAGCCGATCATTTCGCCGTCCTGGTCGCCCGATGGCGCCAAGCTGGCCTATGTGAGCTTCGAGTCCGGCAAGCCCGTCGTCTACGTGCACACGCTGGCCACCAGCGCCCGCGCACCGGTCGCCAACTTCAAGGGCAACAACAGCGCCCCCGGATGGTCGCCTGATGGCAGCAAGCTCGCCGTCGCCCTGACGCGAGACGGTTTGTCGCAAATTTACGTCGTTAATGCGGCCGATGGCTCGAATCCGACCCGAGTTACGCGTTCTCCCGGGATTGACACCGAGCCGAGCTTTACGCCTGACGGCGCTTCCATTATCTTTACGAGTGACCGCAGCGGCGGGCCGCAAATCTATCAGACCGGCTCGACAGGCGGCGACGCTCGCCGTCTCACGTTTAATGGTGGTTACAACATCTCACCCCGAATTTCCCCCGACGGATCGACGCTGCTGTACGTTGCAAGACGAGACGGCGCGTTTCGAATCGCATCCCTGAACTTGTCCACTGGTGCCGAAGCCTTGCTGACTGATGGTCGTGACGATCAGTCGCCCAGCTTTGCGCCCAACGGAATGCAAGTACTCTACGCCGCCATCCAAAATGGCCGTAGCGTGCTGGCAGGTGTGTCAAGCGATGGACGCGTGCGACAAACGCTTTCGGTACTGAACGGGGAAATACGTGAACCGACTTGGGGCCCATTCATTACCCGATAACACGTGTGACTCTCTTTGCAAAGGAACTATCATGAAGTCGCGCATTGCCAAAAGCCTAACCATCGCCGCTCTGGCTGCCGCCCTGGCAGCTTGCAGCTCCGTCCCTCTCGACGATAAAGCGGGTCAGGGTGGAGGCGCTGGCCAAGGATCTTCGGCCTCTGGCCAAATCCTTGATCCGTTTAACCCCCAAAGCATCCTGGCGCAACAGCGCTCGGTGTACTTTGATTTCGACAGCTACACCGTGTCGGACCAATACCGTGGCCTGGTCGAAACCCATGCCAAGTACCTGGCTTCGCACCAACAGCAGAAGATCAAGATCGAAGGCAACACCGACGAACGCGGCGGTGCTGAGTACAACCTGGCCCTCGGCCAGCGTCGTGCCGACGCCGTGCGTCGCATGATGACCCTGCTGGGCGTCAGCGACAACCAGATCGAAACCATCAGCTTCGGCAAGGAAAAGCCGCGCTCGACGGGTACGACTGAAGCCGACTTTGCCGAAAACCGCCGCGCCGATATCAACTATCTGCGTTAAGCTTTTCGCTTAGTCTGGAGCCCTACCTAGCGTCGGGACGGCCAGCCGGCCGTCCCGACGTTTGTTTTTATCCCCGGGAATATTCATGCGCGATTACGTTCTGCCCCTGCGTCCCCTGATTGTGGCCACTGGCCTGGCGCTTGCCGCCCTCACGGCCCCCGCTCACGCTTTTTCCGACGATGAAGCCCGCAAGGCCATCCTGGATTTGCGCCAGCAGGTGCAGCAGCAGAACGAGCAAAGCCAACGCGCCAAGCTGCAACTGGCCGACCAGATCCAGTCGTTGCAGCAGGAAATCGCCCAACTGCGCGACCAGCTTGAACTGGTGTCGCGCCAGCAACCGAGCGCCAAGCCGGGCACCGCGCCGGGCAGCGCCAATCCCCCGGGCGCCTCCGCCGGCGATCCCCAGGAACAGACCGCCTATGACGGCGCAATGGATCTGTTCCGCAAGGGTCAATACAAGGAAGCGGCTGAATCGCTGGCCGCCTTTACCGCGCTTTATCCCAACAGCCAGCTCGCGCCCAGCGCCCAGTTCTACCAGGGCAGCAGCCGCTATGCGCTGAAGGACTTCAAGGGCACCATCGAGCAACTTAATGCCATGGTCCAGAAGTCGCCGGATAACGCCCGTGCGCCCGACGCGCTGCTGATCATTGCCGGCAGCCAGATCGAACTGAACAACCGTGCCGGCGCCAAGACCACCTTGCAGCGCATCGTGCGCGACTACCCGACCACGCCGGCCGCCACCACGGCCAAGAGCCGGCTGCAACTGCTGCAGTAATGCGGCACGCCGCAAGCGCGGCAGGCGCTTACCGCCACATTCTTCGCCGCCGGGCGGGGCTGATTGCCCTGCTGCTGGCGGCGATTCTGTTTGCGCTGCTGATCGACTTCACCGTGGGCCCGTCCGGGCTGCCCTGGCGCGCGCTCTGGCAGACGCTGGTCGCACCGGCCGACGCCGATCCGACCTACCGCGTGATCGTCTGGGACATCCGCCTGCCGTCCGCCCTGATGGCCGCCCTGGTGGGCATGGCGCTGGGCCTGGCGGGCGCCGAGATGCAGACCATCCTGAACAATCCCCTGGCCAGCCCGTTCACCCTGGGCGTGTCGTCGGCCGCCGCCTTTGGCGCGTCGCTGGCGATCGTGCTTCAGCTCGGGCTGCCGGGCAT
This sequence comes from Achromobacter spanius, assembly GCF_002966795.1. Taxonomy (GTDB): domain Bacteria; phylum Pseudomonadota; class Gammaproteobacteria; order Burkholderiales; family Burkholderiaceae_B; genus Achromobacter; species Achromobacter spanius_D. Next base: position 771,838 of record NZ_CP023270.1, on the reverse strand, counting down.
TCCCGCCGGCTGGCTGATTGCCGCCAACGCCTTCCTGTTTGCCCTGCTGGCCGCGCTGCTGCTCGATGCGGTGGCCCGCTGGGGCGGCATGAATACCTCTGGCGTCGTGCTGTTCGGCATCGCCATGGTGTTCACCTTCAATGCGCTGGTGTCGCTGGTGCAGTTCACCGCCAGCGCCGAAGCCTTGCAGAACCTGGTGTTCTGGACGATGGGCAGCCTGGCGCGATCAAGCTGGACGACCGTGGGCGTGCTGGCGCTGGCGTTCGCGGTGGCACTGCCGCTGGCCATGCGGCAATCCTGGAAGCTGACCGCCTTGCGGCTGGGCGAGGACCGCGCCGCGAGCTTCGGCGTGGACGTACGCCGCGTGCGGGTATCGGCGCTGGCGCGCGTGAGCCTGCTGTCCGCGCTGGCCGTGGCCTTCGCCGGGACCATCGGCTTCATTGGTTTGGTGGCGCCGCACATCGCGCGCCGGCTGTTCGGCGAGGACCACCGCTTTTATCTGCCGGGCAGCGCCTTGATGGGCGCAGTGATTTTGTCACTGGCGTCCATTGCGTCCAAGAATCTGATGCCAGGTGTGGTGGTGCCCGTGGGCATCGTGACCGCGTTGGTCGGCATTCCGTTCTTCGTTTCCGTCGTGCTGCGCAGGCAGTTGCCATGACAGCATCGGCACACTCGACCCCATCTGCCGGACTGGCGGTGCACGCGCTGACGGCCGGGTACGGACGCGAGGACGTCCTGCACGACCTGTCTATCCCCGCGCTCGCCGCGGGCGAGGTGACGGCGCTGCTCGGTCCCAACGGGAGTGGCAAGTCGACATTGCTGAAAGCGTTGGCGGGCCTGGTTCGGCCCCGGACGGGAAGCGCCGCGCTGGACGGGCTGGACCTGACCCGGCTGGACCACGGCGAGCGCGCGCGCCACGTGGTGTATCTGCCGCAGAGCCTGCCCGCGGCGGTGCACCTGCGGGTGTTCGAGTCGGTGCTGGTGGCGGCGCGCGCCAGCGATGCGGCGGCGGGCCCCGTGGATCTGCAGGCCATCGACCACCTGCTGGCGCGGCTGGGCATCGCGCATCTGGCCCTGCACTATCTGGACGCGCTGTCCGGCGGGCAGAAACAACTGGTGGGCCTGGCGCAGGCGCTGATCCGCCATCCGCGCGTGCTGCTGCTGGACGAACCGCTATCGGCCCTGGATTTGAACTACCAATTTCACGTCATGCGGCTGCTGCGCCAGGAGACGCGCGAGCATGGCCTCATCAGCCTGATCGTCCTGCACGACCTGAACGTGGCCCTGCAGCATGCGGACCAGGCGGTAATGATTCACGAGGGACGCCTGCACGCCGCGGGCGCGCCGGCGGACGTCATTACGCCGGATTCGCTGGCGGCCGTCTATGGCGTGGAGGCACGGGTGGAGTCGTGCTCGCAAGGCCGGCGGCAGGTGCTGATCGACGGGCTGCAGGCACACCCCGGCTGACCGGGGCGGGCCGGAGGTTCAGGCCCGCAGCGCCACATCCGCGACCGGCGCGCCGGTCATGTCCGCCAATTGGGCCGGCGTCAGGTTGAACACGGTGTGCGGATGGCCGGCGGCGGCCCACAGGCTTTCGTAGTTGAAGAGATCCGCGTCCAGCAGCATCACGGGCTTGACCGCGTGGCCGATGGGGCAGACGCCGCCGATGGCGTAGCCGGTCATGTCGCGCACGAAACGCGCATCGGCTTTGGCCAGCGGCCCGACCTGCGCGGCGACCTTGGCTTCATCCACGCGATTGGCGCCGCTGGCGATGACGAGCACCGGCGCGTCGTCGGTGGCGCGGCGAAAGATGATGGACTTGGCGATCTGGGCGACTTCGCAGCCCAGGCCCGCAGCCGCTTCGGCCGAGGTCTTGCCCGACTGGGGCAGCACCACGACGGGTTTGTCGTGCCCGATGTCCACCAACAGGCGCGCAACGCGTTGGGCGGATTCCGGCAAGGCGGCGATGGATTCTGGCGACATCGTTGAAAACTCCGTTCAAGAAAACAGGCGCGCGCGGACTTGCGCCGGCGTGCCGCAGACGAGTGTATCAGCGTCCGGCACGCCCGCCGCGGCGCCATGCCGGGCTAGAATGCGGGCCTGGCTCCACGTCCCGATCTCCATGCGTTCCGAACCCGTTCTGCCCCTCCAAACCGCGTCCGTCGGCGGTTACGCCATGTCCTACACCGAGTACGGCAGCGGCACGCCGCTGGTGCTGGTGCATGGCTCGCTGTCCGACGCCCGCTACTGGAAGTCGCAGATGGCGCCGCTGGGGCGTTCGTTCCGGGTGCTGGCCGTGTGTCTGCGCCGGTATTGGCCTGAAACCTGGGATGGCGAAGGCGGCGGCTTTTCGGTCGAGCAGCATGCCAGCGACGTGCTGGAATTCATCGACACGGTGGCCGGCGGCCCGGCCCATCTGGTGGGCCATTCGCGCGGCGGCCGCGTCGCGCTGGAAGCGGCCCTGCGACAGCCCGATTCGCTGCGCAGTCTTACCCTTGCGGACCCCGGCCTGTCGCTGCCGGGGTGCAAGGATGAACGCGGCGGCTTTCGCCAGCGCGCCCTGATGCTCATCCGGCAGGGCGACATCGAAGAAGGCCTGGCCCTGTTCGTGGACACCGTGACCGGACCCGACACCTGGCAGCGCATGGTGCCGTGGTTCAAGGAGATGGTGCGTGACAACGTGGGCACGCTCTTCGGTCAGGTGGACGAGCAGCCTGACACCTTGACGCCCGCGCAGATCGGCAGCCTGACGATGCCGGTCCTCTTGATCGGCGGCGCGCTCAGCCCGGCGCCCTATCCGGCCGTTCTGGACGCGCTGGCGCAGTGGCTGCCGCAAGCCCAGCGTTTGGATATCGTGGGCTCATCGCACGGCATGAACCTGGGCAATCCGCGCGCCTTCAATGGCGCCATCCAGGAATTCATCGGCGGCTGAATCGCGCACCCGTCAGGGTTCGACAGACGGCGTGTGTTTCAAGCGGCGCAGCACAAAAGTGGAGCGGCTGTGCCGCACGCCACGCAGCTTGTACAGGCGCTTACGCAGGAACTCCTCGTAGCCCTCCGTGCCCGCCACGGCGACCTTGATAAGGTAGTCGTACTCGCCCGTCACCAGAAACGCCTCGACCACTTCGGGCAGGCGACTGATCTCTTCGCCAAAGCGCGCCAGCGTATCGTCGTCGTGGTGTTCCAGCGTGACTTCGATCATCACCGTGTCCGGAAGCCCCAGCGCCTTCTGGTTCAGCAAGGCCGCATAGCCTTCGATCACGCCCGCCTCTTCCAGCGCCTTGACGCGGTTCCAGCACGGCGTGGGTGACAGGCCTACCGTTTCGGCCAGCTTCAGGTTCGTCAGCCGCCCGTCCGCGCGCAGCGCGCGCAGGATCTTGCGGTCGGTTTCATCGAGTTTGGGCAATGTGGGCATTGTTGGCGATATATGAAGACAGAATCCCTGCGATATCGAATTCTACAAAAATAAGATTCTTCATATCGCGCCAAACAGCTGGGAATCAGGAAACCTATTTTGCGCATGGGCACGTAGACTTTCCCCAAGGCGCGCACCTATCCCGCGCGTCCCGATTCGGCGCTCTTGCTGCGGCACAACCCGGCAGGCGCGCCGGCAGTTCCCACGCAGCACGCCCGCGCGCCGATCCGCGCGGCTGGAAATCATGCCCAACGCAGCAGCACCCGCAAAATCCGGTCTCGGCCTGTCCGGCGCCGTCATGCTCTTCAGCGCCCCGGCGCTATTTGCCTCGAACATGGTGGCGGCCCGCTGGGCCCACGACGCCAATCTTCCCCCCGTTTTTCTCGCGTTCGGCCGCTGGCTGATCGCCCTCCTGATCCTGCTGCCCTTTGCGATCCCCGCCTTACGCGCCCATCGCCAGGCGCTGTGGCGAGGCTTACCGGCGCTGTTACCGCTGGCCGTGCTGGGGATGGGCGTGGCGGTGGCGCCGCAGTACATCGGCGCGCAAACCACCAGCGCCACCAACATCGCGCTGATCTTCTCTTGCAGCCCGCTGCTGGTGACGCTGCTGGAAGCGGTGATCTGGCGCAAGCCGCTGTCCGCGCCGCGCGCGGCCGGCCTGGCGCTGGCGCTGGGGGGTGTGTTGGTGGTGCTGACACGCGGCGACGTCAACGTGCTGGCCCGGCTGGCGTTCGGCCAGGGCGACCTGTGGGTGCTGCTGGCGGCCACCGGTTGGGCGTTCTACACGGTGCTGCAAAAGCGTCTGACCCTGCCGGCGGTGCCCGACAGCGCGCGTTTGGCGACGATGATGCTGGGCGGTGCACTGGCCCTGGCGCCGTTTGCGGGCATTGAAGCGGCCGCCGGCATGGCGCCCCCCTGGACGGACCCGCGCCTGGCGGCCGTGCTGCTGTTTCTGGCGGTGGTGCCGAGCCTGGGCGCCTATTACGTGTACGGCCGGCTCATCGGCCTGGCCGGTCCGGCGACCGCGGGTCTGTCGATGTTTCTGGTGCCGGTCTACGCGGCGCTGCTGGCGTGGCCGTTGCTGGGCGAGGCGCCGCAGCTTTTTCATGCGTATGGCTTTGCGCTGATCCTGCTGGGCGTGAAACTGGCCGCGTCGCGGCTGCGCCCGGCGGCGGCCGCAGCCGCCGCCTGAAGTACCGCGATCAGCGGCCCGCGCCCTGGGCCGCCATGATTTCCTGCGCGACCTGGCGGGGCGCTTCGGCGTAGTGCTTGAACTCCATCGTGTACGTCGCGCGGCCCTGCGTCAGCGACCGCAGCGACGTCGAATAGCCGAACATCTCGGCCAGCGGCACTTCGGCGCGCACGACCTTGCCGCCGCCGCCCGCGATGTCTTCCATGCCCTGCACCATACCCCGGCGCGACGACAGGTCGCCCATGACGTTGCCGGTGAAGTCCTCGGGCGTCTCGACCTCGACCTGCATCATGGGTTCCAGCAGCACCGGATCGGCGCGCCGCATGCCTTCCTTGAATGCCATCGAGCCGGCCATCTTGAACGCGTTTTCGTTCGAGTCGACGTCGTGGTACGAGCCGAAGAACAGCGTCGCCTTCACGTCCACCACCGGATACCCTGCCAGCACGCCGGCATTGAGCGCTTCGCGGATGCCCTTGTCCACTGCCGGAATGAACTCGCGCGGCACGACCCCGCCCTTGATGGCGTCGACGAACTCATAGCCCTTGCCCGCTTCTTGCGGTTCAAGCTTGAGCACCACGTGGCCGTATTGCCCGCGGCCGCCCGACTGCTTGACGAACTTGCCCTCGACCTCGTTGCAGGTCTTGCGAATGGTCTCGCGGTACGCGACCTGCGGCTTGCCCACCGTCGCTTCCACGTTGAATTCGCGCTTCATGCGGTCGACCAGGATCTCAAGGTGCAGCTCGCCCATGCCGGAGATGATGGTCTGGCCGGATTCCTCGTCGGTGCGCACGCGGAACGACGGGTCTTCCTGCGCCAGGCGGCCCAGCGCGATCCCCATCTTTTCCTGGTCGGCCTTGGTCTTGGGTTCCACGGCCTGCGAGATGACGGGCTCGGGAAAGACCATGCGTTCAAGGATGATGATGTGCGACGGATCGGTCAGCGTGTCGCCGGTGGTGACGTCCTTGATGCCCACGGCCGCGGCGATGTCGCCCGCGTAGACTTCGGTGATCTCGCGGCGCTCGTTGGCGTGCATCTGCAGGATGCGGCCCAGGCGTTCCTTCTTTTCCTTGATCGGGTTGTAGACCGAATCGCCGGATTTCACCACACCGGAATACACGCGGAAGAACACGAGCTGCCCGACGAACGGATCCGTCATGATCTTGAAGGCGAGCGCGGAGAACGGCTCGTTGTCGGTCGGGTGACGCTCGATTTCGTTGTCGCGCTGGTCATGGCCCTTGATGGCGGGCACGTCCACCGGCGACGGCATGTAGTCGATGACTGCGTCCAGCATCGCCTGCACGCCCTTGTTCTTGAAGGCGCTGCCGCACAGCATCGGCACGATCTCGTTGGCGATCGTGCGGGCGCGCAGGCCTTCCTTGATTTCCGCTTCGGTCAGCGCTTCGCCTGACAGGTATTTTTCGAGCAGGGTTTCATTGGCCTCGGCGGCCTTTTCCACCATCTTGTCGTGCCATTCCTGCGCCTGGTCCTGCATCGCCGCGGGGATGTCCACGTACTGGAACTTCACGCCCTGGCTGGCGTCGTCCCAGATGATGCCTTTCATCTTGACAAGGTCGATCACGCCTTCGAAGTGGTCTTCGGCGCCGATCGGCAACTGGATGGGCACGGCATCGCCCTTCAGGCGTTCGGCGATCTGGCGCTGCACACGCAGGAAATCCGCGCCGACACGGTCCATTTTGTTGACGAAGGCCAAGCGCGGCACCTTGTACTTGTTGGCCTGGCGCCAGACGGTCTCGGACTGCGGCTGGACGCCGCCCACGGCGTCATAGACCATGACGGCGCCGTCCAGCACGCGCATGGAACGTTCGACTTCGATGGTGAAGTCGACGTGCCCCGGCGTGTCGATGATGTTGATGCGGTGTTCGGGGTAGTTGCCCGCCATGCCTTTCCAGAAGGCGGTGGTGGCGGCCGACGTGATGGTGATGCCGCGTTCCTGCTCTTGTTCCATCCAGTCCATCACCGCGGCGCCGTCATGGACTTCGCCGATCTTGTGGGTGATGCCGGTATAGAAGAGGATGCGCTCGGTGGTCGTCGTTTTGCCTGCATCAATATGGGCGCTGATGCCGATATTGCGATAAAGCTCGATGCGCGTCTTGCGGGTCATGGCCTCTTCCTACGGTTGGATGAAGATGCGTAAATATTACGCGCCGTGCGGCAAGATACAAGCCTGAAACGGGCTTCCGAAGGGTCTTTGCGATGGCAATGAGTTTGACCCTGCCATACCAACGTATAGGCCAATGCGTGGGCCATAAAAAAGCCCCTCCGGGGAGGGGCCGTGGCGCATGCAGCGGCGCGCGATGCGCACCACTTTGGCGCGCAATTACTTCTTGTCTTCCTTGACGCGGTACACCAGCACGGCGGTGCTGGCCAGCGACAGCACCTTGGCGGTGACGCTGCCCAGCAGCAGGCGCGACAGGCCGCTGCGGCCGTGACTGCCGATGAAGACCAGGTCGCAGCCGGCGTCGGTGGCGGCCTGGACAATGCCGTCGGCGACATTGAAGTTGGACACGGCACGCGCCTCGGCTTTGACGCCGGCGGTGTCGGCGCGGTCGATGATCTGCTTGAGGTACTTGTCGGCTTGCTCGGCGGAGGCCTTTTCGTAATCTTCGTCGGTGATGGCATAGGCCGCGGCCATGCCGTCAAAACCGATGGTGGCCGCGAACGGCTGCGTCACGTAGAGGGCGACGACTTCGGCGCCAACCGAACGCGCGAAGCAGATACCTGCGTTGGCGGCTTGCGCCGAGAGCGGGGAACCGTCGGTGGGAATCAGGATCTTCTTGAACATCTTGCCTGCTCCTGTTTTAAAGGAATCTTCATGCTACCGGAAAGCCGCCGGGTCCACATCCGTCGAACCGGCGGCCTTGACGAGGGTCAAGGCCGGGTTTATCCCAACTGCTGGGCAGCCGCGAACAGGTTCGTGCAGCGGGTGCCGGTGCGGCAGTATGCCAGGACCGGGCCCGGCAGGGTACGCAGCAGTTCCGCGAAACGCGCGACGTCGGCCGAGGTCATGGCGCTGCCCACGACGGGCTGGTATTCGATCTGCAGGCCAGCTTCCTGCGCGGCGCGCGACACGTCGGCGGCGGTGGGCTGGTCAGGGCCGCCCTCGAAATCGGGGCGGTTGATGATGACGCTCTTGTAGCCGGCGGCGGCCACGTCGGCCATGTCGTCGGGACCCAGTTGCGGGGCGACGGCAAAGTTCTGGGTAAGAGGCTTGATGGGTGCGGACATGACGGTTCCTTCGGTGACTGGGCGATGTGGCTTGGAATTATTGATTGTAGGACCCGTTTTGCGCGAAAAGTTTTTCCAGCTCGGCCCAGATTCCCCGGTGGTCGGCAACGGATACCGAAAAGCGCAGCATGGTGGACGGCGCCTGCGTCGGCGAAAACAACGTGCCGGGCGCCAGCAGCAGGCCGCGGTCAGCGGCTTCGCGCGCCAGCACCTCGGAATCGCGCCCGCAATCGGCCCAGACGAACATGCCGCCGTGCGGCTCGTGCGGGATGGTCAGGCCCAGTTTCAGCAGCCCCTTCATGCAACGCTGGCGCGCGTCGTCGACCCGGTGCCGCACGCGCTCGATGTGGCGCCGGTACTGCCCTTCCATGAGCACCCGGTGCACGACGCGCTCGCCGAGTTCGGGTGAGGTCAGGCCCGCCAGCATCTTCAGGTCGGCCAGCTTTTGCAGCAGTTCGGGGTTGGCCGCCACATAGCCGACGCGCAGGCTGGCCGCCAGCATCTTGGAATAGCCGCCCACGAAGATGACGCGGTTCAACCGGTCTAGCGCAGCAAGCTTGATGGCGCCGCCCGGATGCAACTCGCCGTAGGTGTCGTCTTCGACCACCATGAAGTCGTGGCGCTCCGCAATGCGCAGAATGCCGTAGGCCGCCCCCGCGGACAGCGTGTGGCCGGTGGGGTTGTGGACCGAGCCGTTGATGATGAAGAGCTTGGGCTTGTGCTGCGCGGCCAGTTGCTCAAGCAGGTCCAGATCGGGGCCGTCCGGTCCGCGCGGCACGCCGATCAGGCGGGCGCCAAAGGCCGCCAGGCGGCCGAAGATCACGAACCAGGCCGGGTCTTCGACCAGGACGGTGTCGCCCGGCTTGACCAGATGGCGCGCGATGAGGTCCAGCCCGTGGGTGACGCCGTTGGTCGTCAGCAGGTTGAGTTCGGGATGGGCGGGCACGCCTTCGTTCTGCAGGACCGCGGCGATCTGCTGGCGCAGCGGCGCGAAGCCCTGGGGGCTGCCGTAGCTGACGAGGTTGGCGCGCACCGAGCGGCCCACGGCGCGCACGGCCCCCGCCACCATGTCGGGATCCAGCCAGTCCGCCGGCAACAGGCCCGCGCCGCCCGGCATGCCGGGCGCGGTGGATTCCCGGAACATGCTGCGCAGCAGCCACGCGATATCCACCCGCGCGGGCGGCGCGAGCGTGCTGGGCGCGGCCGCGGCCACCGCCGTCAGCGGGCCGCTGCGTGCCTTCACGAAAAAACCCGCGCCCCGGCGCGACTGCACCAGCCCGCGCGCCACGAGGCGATCGTAGGCTTCGACCACGGTGAAACGGCTGACGCCCGACTGTTCGGCCATCTTGCGGATGGACGGCAGGCGCGTGCCGGGCCGCAGACCTTGCTCGTCGATGCGGCGGGCCAGGCCATCGGCCAGTTGCGCCACCAGGGTGGCGTCGGCCTGGCGCACGGGCTGCCAGGGCAAGGAAGATGGGGTGGAGTGAGCAACTGTCATGGAGATTTGACCAGGCCAGTGATTAAAGTGACTGCGAAGGTGTACCGGTACTGTACTGACGGCTGTGCGTAGAGTGACAGCAATGCCGCAAACCTGCAACCGCAGGCGCCGCGGCCATGTCACTTTTTACGGTGCCGTCATGTCCCGTCCCGCGCTATATGCCACGCCTTCGGCCGCCTCCGCCGCCTCGTCTTCCCTATGGGAGGGTTACGGGTACGGTTTCCTGGGCGTGCTGGTGTTTTCGCTTACGCTGCCGATGACCCGCGTGGCGGTGGCCGAGCTCTCGCCCTTGATGGTCGGATTGGGGCGCGCGCTGATCGCCGCCCTGCCCGCCATCGCCCTGCTTTGGCTGACGCGCAGCCGCCGGCCGAACCGGCAGGAATGGCCGGGCGTGATCCTGGCGGCGCTAGGGATTGTCGTGGGCTGGCCGCTGGCCTCGTCGATGGCGATGCAGACGGTGCCTTCCGCGCAAGGCGCCGTATTCAACGGCCTGCTGCCGCTGTCCACCGCTGCGTTTGCGGCCCTGCGCAGCGGCGAACGCCCGTCGGCCGCCTTCTGGAACTGGGCCGTTGCCGGCGCCGCGCTGGTCACCGCCTACGCGCTGCGTCAGGGCGAAGGCACGCTGACGGCCGGCTACCTGTGGCTGCTGGTGGCCGTGGTGCTGGGCGGAATGGGGTACGCCGAGGGCGCGCGGGCCTCGCGCACGCTGGGCGGTTGGCGCACAATATGTTGGGCGCTGACCATCAGCGCACCGGTGGTTGCCCTGCCCGTCGGCTGGATGGCGGCGCAGCAGCCCCATTGGCCCAGTTCCGATGTGGTTGCCGCATGCGCCTACCTGGCGTTCGGCTCAATGTTCCTGGGATTTTTCGCGTGGTATCGCGGCTTGGCCGCGGGCGGAATTGCCCGGGTGGGACAAGTGCAATTGCTGCAACCCTTCCTTACCGTCGTGGCCGCTGCTTTGCTGTTTGGCGAAAAAGTGGAGGCGACGACGTTCGTGTTTGCCGCCGCCGTGATCGCCGTTATTGCCGGCGGACGCCGCGCCATCGTAAGGACCCCGACATGAACCTGTTTCCCGCCAATTGGGCCGACGTCCCGCTGGCCTCGCTTTCGCTCCTGGGTCCGCTGGCGCTGTTTGCACTGGTCAGTTCGATCACGCCCGGCCCGAATAACGTGATGCTGGCATCGTCCGGCCTGAACTTCGGATTCCGGCGCAGCGTGCCGCACCTGCTGGGCGTGAACCTGGGCTTCACGCTGATGATCTTTCTGGTCGGCGTCGGGCTCGGGTCGGTGTTCCAGCAGACGCCCGTCCTGTACACCGTCCTGAAGTACGCCGGCGCGGCCTATCTGCTTTACCTCGCCTGGAAGATCGCCAACTCAGGTCCGCTGGACGAGGGCGAAGCGCGCGGCAAGCCGTTCACGTTCCTGCAGGCCGCCGCCTTCCAGTGGGTCAATCCCAAGGCCTGGGTGATGGCCGTGGGCGTGGTGGCCACCTACACGCCGCAGAACGGATTCTTTGCCAACCTGGTGATCGCGACCCTGGTCTGCGGCATCGTCAACCTGCCCAGCATCGGCATCTGGGTGACGTTCGGCACGGCTCTGCGCCGCGTGCTGCACCGGCCCGCCGCGATCCGCGCCTTCAATGTGGGCATGGCGCTGCTGCTTGTAGCCTCGTTGTATCCGGTCGCGCTGGAACTGCTGCGCTGAAGCGATCAGGCCAGCAGTCCCACCACGACGGCCGGCGTGACCAGCACGTTGAACAGGCCCGCCATGACCATCACCAGGCCCGCGACCGCGCCCTCTTCGGCTGCCAGCTCGCGGGCCTTTGCCGTACCCGCCCCATGCGCGCCCATCCCGAATAGCGCGCCGCGCGCGAGCGCCGAGCGCAGCGGCAGCCAGCGGCACATGAGCTGGCCGATGGCTGCGCCGAAGACGCCTGTGACGATGACGAAGACCGCCGTCAGGTCGGGCACGCCGCCCACGTGGGAAGACACCGCGATGGCGAACGGCGTGGCGACCGAACGCGGCAGCAGGCTGAGCCGCAGGTCCGGCGGCAAGTCCAGCAGGCTGCCCAGCAGCCAGGCGCTGACGCCCGCGATGCCGCTGCCTACGGCCACGCCCGCGGCCAAGACCGGCCAGTAACGCCGGATCAGCGCCCGTTGCTCGTAAAGTGGCAGCGCGAACGCCACGATGACCGGGCCCAACATGGCCATCAGCCAGTGCGAGCCGGACATGTAGTCGCGATAGCCGGTATGCAGCAGGATGGCCAACGTCAGCAATAGCGCTGGCGCGACGACCAGCGTGGATGTCCACCAATAGGCAAAGCGGCGGTAGAACAGGCGTGCGCAGACATACGCGGCGACGGTGGCGGCCGGCCAAAACAGCAGGTTGAATTCAGGCTGCATGGCGGTTCATCCAGCGATAGCAAAGGTCGATCGTCAGCGCCGTGCCGGCCATGACAAGCGCCGTGCCCAGCAGGATCACGGCCAGCAATTTCACGCCCAGCACGCCCAGGAACTCGCGGTGATCCAGAAGCGACATGACCGCCGGCACGAAGAAGAGCAGCATTTCGCCCAGCAGCCAGCTCGCGCCGCGCTGCACGTTGCGCACGCGCAGCCGCCGCGTCGCCAAAAGGATGAGCACCAGCGCCATCCCGATGACCCCGCCCGGCACGGGCAGGCCCGAGGCCTGCGCCACCGCCTGGCCCAGCAGCGAAAAAACAACGATCAATGCAATCTGCAGCAGACGGCTGCGGCGCAGCGCGCTGCGCAGGAGGACGGAATGGCGAAAACGGGACATGAGACAAAGATTCAGCGGCAAGCCTTTGTTTTACGCCTTGCCAAGGCATAGATAAAATGAATTCGATGAATCCTATTTATTCCAAATTGGCATAGCCATGGAACTACGTACGTTGCGCGCGCTGGTCGAGGTCGTCAGGCAAGGCGGTTTCTCCCAGGCGGCCAAGGTGGTCCATGCCACCCAGCCCACGATCAGCAAGGCCGTGCGGCAGCTGGAGGACGAGCTGGGCATGCCCTTGCTGGACCGGCAGGCGCAGCCGCTGCGGCTGACCGCGGCGGGCGAGATCGTGTACCGGCGCGCCGTGAACATGCTGGCCGAACGCGACGACCTGAACGCCGAGCTAGACGACCTGAAGGGCCTGAAACGGGGCGTGCTGCGCCTGGGACTGCCGCCGCTGGGCAGCAGTTCGCTATTTGCGCCAATGTTCGCGCGCTTTCGCAGCCGCTATCCGCGCATCGAGATCAGCCTGGTCGAACACGGCAGCCGAAGGCTTGAAGAGATGGTGTTGGCCGGCGAGATCGAGCTGGCGGGATCGCTCAAGCCCGTGCCGGACCACTTCGAATGGCAGCCCGTCGCGCGCGAACCGCTGGTGGCGCTGATGCCCGCCGACCACCCGCAGGCCCGCGCCAAGTCGGTGGGGCTGCACGACCTGCGCGACTCGCCCTTCGTCCTGTTCGAAACGGGGTTTGCCCTGAACCGCATCATCCACGACGCGTGCCAGCGCGCGGGCTTTGTCCCCACCATTGCCGCGCGCAGCGGCCAGATCGATTTCATCGTGGCGCTGGTGGCCGCCGGACTGGGCGTGGCATTCCTGCCGCGCATGAAGGCCAACGAGGAATTGCACGCGGGCGTGGCTCGCGTGCCTTTGCGCGATTCGGGGACGGACTGGGAAATGGTCCTGGTGTGGCGCCGTGGCGGATATCTGTCGTATGCGGCGCAGGCATGGCTGGCGTTGACGCGCGAGGTTCACCCCGCCACGGCCTGATGCCTGCTGCGCCCAGACCATCCCGCGCTCGGCATAAATCGGGACAAGCTTCAGGCAGCCGCGCCGGAGTATGCTGATGCCGGAACCTGGCCCGACTTGCCGGGTCAGACCATTCATGCCCGCCCTGCCCCGATTCTCCGCCCGCCGGCTATTTGCCGCCTCTCTGATCGTCGCCGCCGGCGTGGTCGGCTGCACTCAGCTCGATTCCTGGCAGCGCCAGACCATTTTTTCGCCGCAGTCCGAACCGCAATCCTGGTGGCGGGATCCTGCGGCAGGAACGCAGGTCTACGACCTGACGCTGGATAACGGCGACAAGGTGCGCGCCTGGTATCTGGCCAGCCCCAAGAAGGGCGCGCCCACCGTGCTGTACCTGCACGGCGCGCGCTGGAACCTGAACGGCAGCGCGTTCCGCATCGACGGCTGGAGCCGCATGGGGTATTCCATGCTGGCGATCGATTACCGCGGCTTTGGCGCGTCCACGCCGCGCCTGCCGTCCGAAGAAAGCGCGCTGCTGGACGCCATGGCGGGTCTGAAGGAATTGGCGCGGCTGCAGCCGGACCCGGCGCGCCGCTTCGTCTATGGCCACAGCCTGGGCGGCGCGATCGCCATCGACCTGGCCTCGCGCCCGGAGCAGCCGGATTTCGCGGGCCTGATCGTGGAATCCAGCTTCACCAGCATCGGCGCGATGCTGGCCACGCTGCGATGGGGCAATGTCCCCGGCGCCAGCCTGCTGGTCACGCAGCCGTTCGCCTCCGTGGACAAGCTGGCGCAACTGCACACGCCGATGCTGTTCATGCACGGCACCGCGGACCGCGTGGTGCCGCACACCATGAGCGACGAACTCTTTGCCGCCGCGCGCAACGTGTCGCCGGACTTGAAGCGGCTGGTGAAAATAGAAGGCGCCTCGCATTCGGGCGCCTTCCGCAGCGGCACGCAGTACGAAACCGCGGTCAGAACCTTCATGCAGGACGCCAGCCAGGCGTACCAGCGCAAGAAGGGATAAGGCGTCAGGCGCCGGCGGCGGCCGTGCCGTTGCGGCGCGACAACCACGCGATCACGCGGGGACGGCTGCGGTCGTACGCCAGGTTGTAGAAGAACGCGTAGGGCAGATAGAACAGCACCAGCGCGATGTCCAGCACGAAGGCTTCCCACAGGCTGATGTTGAGCCACCAGGCCGCCAGCGGGATCACGATCAGGATCAGGCCCAGCTCGAAACCGAACGCATGCAGCACGCGGATGCGGAAGGTGCGGGTCCAGCCCAGACGGTTTTCGACGCGGTCAAAGCCGGCGTTGTAGATCATGTTCCAGACCAGCGCGATCCAGGCGATGACGGCGGTCAGCACGCCCATTTCGAACAGCGACTTGCCCATGGCCCACGCTGCCACCGGCGCACACAGGCCGATGGCGATGATTTCGAACAGAAAGGCGTGGATGAAACGTTCTTTGAGGGTTTTCTTGGCTTGGGTCATGACCCACCTGCGGTCGATTGCTATGAAGTGACCGCATTGTCCGCGACATTTCCGTTACGAAAAAGATAATATCCATCGGAAAAACCGATACTGAGTTTTCTTATGCGCCACTCTCTCGAATCCCTGGCCGCCTTCGCCCAAGTCGCCTCCGAAGGCTCGTTCTCGGCCGCGGCGCGCAAGCTGGGCAAGAGCCAGTCCACCATCAGCGAGACCATCGCCAATCTTGAGGTCGACCTGAACGTCGCGCTGTTCGACCGCAGTCAGCGCCAGCCTTCCCTGACCGCCGCGGGCAAGGTGCTGCTGGGGCAGGCCTTGCAGGTGCTGGCCGCCAACGACCGCCTGAACCGCAGCGCCAGCCAGTTGTCGGAAGGCCTTGAACCCCGGCTCACGGTGGTGCTGTCCGACACGTTCCAGTCGCGCACGTTCGAAGCCATGCTGAGCCAGATCGACGCGCGCTACCCCGCGCTGCGCTTCGAATGCCTGATCGCGGAATACGAGGACGTGGTGGCGCTGGTGCAGCAGGGCCGCGCGCATGTGGGGCTGATGGCGGCGCAGGAAAGCTATCCGCCGGACGTGGCGCACGCGTGCCTGGCCGAACGCTCTGAAATCGTCCTGTGCGTGGGGCGTTCGCATCCGTTGGCCAGCCTGCCATCGGTCACGTCCGATCACCTGAAGACCGAACGCGAACTGCGCCTGAGCACCTACGAACTAGACGACAAGGAAGCCACGCCCGCGCATTCGACGTGGTCGGCGCCCGGCTATCTGATGCTGCTGGAAATGGCCAGCCTGGGGTTCGGCTGGACCGAACTGCCGCGCTGGATGATTCAGCGCTTTGGCCGCGACCAGCTCGTGGAACTGAAGGTTCCGGGTTGGCCGCGCCACATTCATGTCGACGCGGTCTGGTCCACGCGCCGCGCGCTGGGGCCGGCGGGCGCCTGGCTGCTGGAAAGCCTTACGCAGGGATAGCGCGTGCCAGCACGGGCAACACGGGAGCCGTTTGCGTCAACGCCAGGCGCGTGATGCTGACGCCGTTGGTGCAGAGCCAGTCGCCCAGCTTCGGATCTGCCAGCACCTCGAACTCGGCATGCCGCTGGCGGTCCATGGCGCTGCCTTGCTTGCTGCCCAACGCCGGATGGCACATGACAAGGTCGCCTTCCCGCGCGTTGAACAGCCAGGTCTGCAAGAGGTGCGCATACCGGCGCTTGCCGCCGTCGAACGCGTAAACGCCCAGCAGCCGCCGATTGGTCCGCAAGCCGCTTGAACGGGCCTCGCGCGCCAGCGCCGCCGCCCCCAACGCGCCGATCACGCGTGCCTTGACCGATTCCTTCAGCGGAATGCCACACTGCATGCCGGGCGCGGTCTGGCGCAGCCAGGGGGCATGCACGCCCGCCTGCGTGCCATAACGCTGGGCGAGCAACGCCAGGACGCGCTGGCGGATGCCGGGCAGTTGATGCACGTGCCGGTGTCCATCGACATAGTCCGGCGCGCGGCCGAAGGCGGCTTCGAAGGCGTCGAACTGCCGGGCGATCTGCGCGTCGACCCACGCCGCGTCGAGCAGACCCGCGTAGGCCTTCAGGATGAGCGCGCGCAGCGCAGGCATCGGTTCAGCGCCCGGCCCCAGCGTTTCCGACAGATTCAGGTGCAGGCCGATGTCCACATCCTGCGCGGCGAGCCGCGGCGCATTGGCCGCGAACGTGGGGCCCAGCGTCAGGCAACTGACCGCGCTGACGCGCCGCATGCCGGCCAGTGCAATCATGCCCTCGTCGATGTCCGCATTCATGCCAAAATCGTCACCGCACACCACGACGCGTTTGCTCATCGCCGCCTCTCCGTCTTTCTGTCCATCAAATCCCCCATGCGCGCCCTCATCCGGCAAATCAGCCTTTTCATCGCCGTCGGTTGCGCCGCCGCGGCAACGCATTGGGCCGTTGCCGTGGGCTGCGTCGAAGCGTTCGGCGCACCGCCGCTGGCGGCCAACCTGATCGGTTGGATGATCGCCTTCGTGGTGTCCTTCAGTGGACATTACCGGCTCACGTTTCGGCATTCGCCCGTGCCCTGGACCTTAGCGGCCCGTCGTTTCTTTTTCATTTCAGCGATCGGTTTTTTGATCAACGAATCGGCCTACGCCTGGCTGCTACATGCCACCAACGTGCCGTACGACACGCTGCTGGCGCTGATCCTCATCGGCCTGGCGTTCGCGACGTTCATTGCCAGCCGGCTGTGGGCGTTCCGGCACAAAGCCGTTCCCTAAGCGCCGCGTCCGCCTGCAACAGCCACATCGCGTGGCGGGCACTGGTGACGATGGGCTTTACCCCTTGCAGCGGCGTGTAGACCCCGCCGTCGCCATGATTGCCCCACACCCAGAACCGCGCGCCATCCGGCGCCGCGCACAGCCGCGCATTGAACTGGGCGGCGCTGACCAGCACCTGCGCGCCGGTGACCGGATCGAACTTCGCGGCGTCGTACAGTTCCTTGCGCCAGTTGTCGCGCACCGGCACTTCCGGATTGAGCCAGTCGTCCACGACCCACGTGGGCCGCGGCGCCCGTGCGTACAGCGCCAGGTCGAAGGGGTAAGCGTGCAGCGAGACAAACGTGTCGTCAGGCCGCGCCTCCTGCCGCACCACCTTGGCCAGCGGCGCGGCGCTGCCTCGGCCATTGAACGCCGCAATGCCCACGGCGATGACGCAGATTCCGGCTGCGATGGCGGCGCTGATGCGCACCAGCCGCGGCGTTATTCCGCCCGAGTCGCTGCGCCACGCCGTCAGAATGACCTCGGCCAGCAAAAAGGCGAGCGGCGCCAGCGCCGGCAGCACATAGCCAATCAGCTTGGAATGCGGCAACGAAAAGAACATCACCACCACGGCGAACCACACCGCCGCCAGGCGCCGCAGGCTGCGCGCTGATCCTTCGGCCCAGAAAGCGCGGCGCAGGATGCCGCCGCCCCACAGCGACCACGGCAGGCTCAGGCCGGCCAGCACCGGCAGGTAGAACCAGAATGGCTGGGCATTGTTGAAGCCGGCGGCGGCGAAGCGCTGGAAATGCTGATAGACGAAGAAGTAGTCGTAAAAGCCGGGATACCGCAGCTGCATCAGCACGAACCACGGCGCGGCGACTGCCACGAACACCAGCAGCGCCGGCGGCCAGACCAGTGCCGCCAGTCCGCGCCAGCGCCGCTCCCAGACCAGCCAGAGCAGCAGAATGGCGCCCGGCAGCACCAGGCCGATCAGCCCCTTGGCCAACACCGCCAACCCGGCCAGCGCCGCGGCAGCCACGGCCATCCCGCGCGCCCCCTCGCCGCGTTCGACGCGCAGCGCGGTGTCGGCGGCGGCCAGCACGCACAGCGTGATGAGCCCCGCGACCAGCATGTCCAGGTTGGCGAACTGCGCGCCGCCATAAAAGAACGGCATGGTGCAAAGCGCCAGCACGGACAGCGTGGCGGCAAACGGGTCGCGATAACGCCGCACAAAGACGTACAACCCGGCGGCGGCGGCCCACGCGGCAAGCCAGGACGGCACCCGCGCCGCCCACGGATGCACGCCGAACACCGAGAACGACAGCTCGGTCAGCCAGTAGTACAGCGGCGGCTTGTGGAAGTACGGCATGCCATCGAGCAGCGGCACGGCGTGCGAGCCGCTACGCAGCATGTCCCAGGCCACGCCGGCATAGCGGCCCTCGTCGGGCAAAGTCAGCGGACGTATCCACGCCAGCCAGGCCAGCCAGATGCCGACGGACAGCAAAAACCGTCCTGCCGGCGGGGTCCATTCGGAGCGCGCCGGTTTGATGTGATCCGCCATCATCAGCCCTGCGCCTTGCCTGCGGGACGGCCACGGCTGCGCCGCACGACGAACAGCGGCCGGCCTTTCACCTCGTCGAAGATGCGGGCCACGTATTCGCCCACCACGCCCAGCGATATCAGATTGACGCCAGCAAAGAACAGCACCGCCGTCACGATGGTCGTCCAACCGGAAACGGCGTTGCCGGACATCAGGTAGTTGCCCACGAGGAACGCGGCATAGGCCAGCGCCAGCACGGCAAACACCACCCCCACCAGGCTGACCATGCGCAGCGGCCACGTCGTGAACGCGGTAAGGCCGTCCAGCGCCAGCCGAAAGAGGCGCAGCCCGGTGTAGGTGCTGGTCCCGTGCATGCGCTCGTCCGGCGTGTAGGGCACAGCCTCACCCTTGAAGCCGACCCACGCATACAGGCCCTTCATGAAGCGGGTGCGCTCGGGCAGCGCGATCAGCGCGTCGACCACGCTGCGGTCCATTAGCCGGAAGTCGCCGGCGTGCGCTGGCACTTGCACGCCGCGCGCGTTGCTGAGCAGTTGGTAGAACCAGCGCGCGCCCGAGCGCTTGAGCCAGGATTCGTCGGCGCGGTCGCGCCGCACGGCGTACACCATTTCGGCGCCGGCGGACCAGCGCGCCAGCATCAGCTCGATCAGGGCGGGCGGATGCTGCAGGTCGGCGTCCAGGCAGATGACCACGTTGCCGGTGGCGGCTTCCAGGCCCGCGCTCAGCGCCGCCTCCTTGCCGAAATTGCGGGACAACTGCACGTGGCGAAAGCCCTCGTGCTCGGTCCATTCCGCCATCAACGTGTCGGTGCCATCCGTGCTGCCGTCGTCGGCCACGATGATCTCCCAGCTTGTGCACAGCGCGGAGAGCCGGTTGCGCAGCAGCGGCAGCAGCACGCGCAGGTTCTCGCATTCGTTCAGACAAGGAATCACGCAGGTGACGCGGATGTCATACGGCACGTCGGCGGCCTGCGGCGGCCACACGGACCTGAGCGGTAGGGATTTTGCCAACACCTGCGGTGCTGGCGGGTCGGACCGGAACTGGATGTGCATGGGGTTCTGCGATGACGGAATGCGGGACACGATGCGGTGCAGTATGCGCAGGGGCTCGTCGAATTTTCATGAAATGCCGGCGCGGACCCGGCCGCTAAAATGGCGGGCATCTCCAGTCTTCGGGTTGTCATGCAATACCAAGTCCGTCCCATGCTGACCAGCGACGTGGACGCCATCCTCCAGGCCCAGGCCCTCGCCTATCCCAGCTTTCTGCTGGAGGGCGCCGGCTTTTTCCTGAACCGCCTTGCGCTTGCGCCGCGGTATTGCTGGGTCGCCCAACCCGGCACACCCACGTCTTTTGGCGCCCTGCTCGGCTATCTGATTTCCTATCCGTGGGATGCGGGCCTGCCGCCCGCTCTGGATGTGCCGCTCTCCGCGCTGCCGGCGCGGGCCGACCACTGGTTTCTACATGATTGCGCGGTCGCGCCGGCGGCGCAGGGCATGGGCGTGGGTCAGGCGCTGGTGGGCGCCGCCGCTGCGAGCGCCATGGACAACGGTCTGACGCGCGCCAGCCTGGTGTCTCTGGCGTCGGCGGCCGGCTATTGGATGCGTCATGGCTATGCCCCGCTTGCCCCGCAGACGCCCGGTCTGACCGAAAAACTGGCGGGCTATGGCGAGGGCGCCAGTTACATGTCGCGCGCCTTTCCCTTCCCGGCCGCACGCCCGTTGCGCGCCTGACGGCGCCCCCCTCCCCGTGTACAGGCGCACTGGGCTGGACGTAAGATAGCTTCGCAGTCCGCAAGCGATGCGGCGGCAAGTGGCCTGAACGCGGGCCTGAACAGCGGGTTTGAACATCGGGTTTGAACAGCTAGTCTTGCTGCGCCCCGGCGGGGCGCGAAGGTTCATATGATTTCCCTTTCGCCCGTCCAATCCCTACTCGCCTGCTGCCTCGTGCTCGTCATCGGACGGGTCATGACCTCGCGCATCGGCGTCCTGGCGCGCTACAGCATTCCGGATCCCATCGTGGGCGGGCTGCTGTTCGCGGTGCTGGCCTATCTGCTGTCCACGTGGGGCGGCGTCGCCGTCTCGCTGGAGACCAGCATCAAGCCGACGCTGCTGCTGCTGTTCTTCGGCTGCATCGGGCTGACCGCCAACCTCAAGCTGCTGGCGCGCGGCGGCCCGCGCCTGATCGCCTTTCTCCTGGCGCTGATCCCGTTTCTCGTCCTGCAGAACGCCGTGGGGCTGGGCATGGCCTGGTTGCTGGACATGCACCCGCTCATGGGCCTCTTGGGCGGCACGATCACGCTGGTGGGCGGTCACGGCACCGGCGCGGCCTATGCGACGCGCTTTGCCGATTTCAACAACATCCAGGACGTCATGCCGTTGGCCATGACGGCGGCGACGCTGGGACTGGTGCTGGGCGGCGTGGTGGGCGGCCCCGTGGCGGAATGGATCATGCGCCGCCACAAGGTGTCGGGCAGCCTCGATCACACCGCAACCGAAGGCCACCAGGCCGCCGACCTCACCGAAGACCATCAGCCGCCCACGGCCGGATCGTTCATCCTGTCCATGACCGCCGCGTTCGTCTGCCTGGTCGTCGGCGGCATCCTGGCGGGCTTGGTGGAAGACGCGCCGGTCAGCCTGCCGAATTTCCTGTGGTGCCTTGCCACCGGCGTGCTCATCCGCAATGCGGGCCCGCTAGTGGGCATCCGGCTGGACGATCGCGCCACCGACATCATCGGCACGATTTCCCTGTCGCTGTTCCTGGGCATGACGATGATGACGCTGGACCTGTCCAGCGTCGCGCGGCTGGCCGGTCCGCTGGCGCTGATGTTGGCGGTGCAGACGCTGGTCTGCGCGCTGTATGCCGCCTGGGTGGTGTTCCGGCTGCTCAAGCGCGACTACGAGGCCGCCATCATGTCCGCGGCATTCTGCGGCTTTGCGCTGGGCGCCACCGCCACCGCCATTGCCAACATGCAGGCGCTCACGCGCCGCCATGGCCCGGCGCCGGAAGCGTTCATCGTGGTCCCAGTCACCGGCGCCTTCCTGGTGGACATCCTGAACGTGATCGTCCTGAGCTCGCTGATCTCCTTGCCGTTCGTGGGAGGGATGTAGCCATGTTCAAGAGACTCTTGATCGTCCTGCTGTGCGCGATGCTGGCCGCGTGCGGCCGCGCGCCCGATGCCGACGCCCTGCGCGCGGACGTCACGCGCAGCCTGAACGCCACCTATGGGCAGGACCTGTTCCGCATCGCAGATCTCAAGCGGATGGGGTCGGCCACGGACAGCACCGCCCCGGCCGGCGAAACCCGGCGCGTCGTGTATTACGACGTCGACCTGGAACTGACCCGCGACATTTCGCTGGGCGCGTGGGACCAGCCCGGCGCGGCGTCGCTGGTGACGCTGCTGGGCGCCGGGCCGCGCAGCATCAGCGGCGTGAAGTCCGGCGGCAACAAGGCCGGCGACCGCATCGTTGCCCATGCCAGCGCCATCTACCGCGAAGACGACGGCGCGTGGAAGCTGGTGACGCCCGCGGGCTTCAAGGCGGCCGAGGCGCCCTCGCTGGATACCGGCGCGCCGCCGCCCGTCACGCGCCAGCTGCTGGACACCCTGGACCAGATCACGCATTCGGTGACCTACAGCGCGTCCAGCACGGCCCAGCATGTGGTCCAGCAGGAACTGGAACGCTCGGTGGCGCGCATCAACGGCCGGCTGTCCCGGTTGCAGCAGGGTTACCCGCTCGCCGGCGGTCCGGACCGTGGCGAGTACCTGGCCTTTTCCCGCGCCCTGAGCGACGTGGCGCGGGCGCGACAGATCCGGGTGTCGCCGCTGATCACTGGCGGCGGGGCCGACAACATCGCGCTGCTGCGCAGCGGCGACGCCGTGGTCGGCCTGGCGCAGGCCGACACCGCGCGAATGGCCTATGAGGGCACGGGGCCTTTCGCGGGACAAGGGCCGTTTCCCAGCCTGCGCGCGCTGGGCAGCCTGTACCCGGAGATGGTCCATATCGTCGTGCGCGACGATCCCGCGATGCGCGGTGTTCGGGACCTCAAGGGCAAGACGATCGCGCTGGGTCCGGAAGGGTCGGCCGTGCGCGCCACGCTGCAAACCGTGCTGGCGGCGCATGGCCTGCAGGCCGGCCGCGATTACCAGGTGTCCGATACGCCGTTCGTTGCCGCCCTGCCGCTGCTGAAATCCGGGGCGGTCGATGCCGCCGCCCAGGTGATCGGGGTGCCGGCCACCCCGCTGCGCGACGCGCTGATTCCCGCGCAGCTCAAGCTGCTGCCGCTCGATGCCGAGGCGATCAAGACCCTCACGTCCGGCGACAGCGTGCTGATGCCGCTCGACATCGCAGCCGGCACCTATCCCAATCAGCAGGAACGCATCCCCACCGTGGGCGTGGCGGCCCTGATGCTGACCACCACCGACCTCACGCGCGACGAAGCGCTTGTCGTGGTGCGCGCGGTCTACCAGGCTGGCCAGGACCTGCTGGCAGCCGGTTCGACGCAAGGCTCGCAGGTGTCGGCGGCCACCGCCCGGCTCGGCCTGAGCGTGCCGCTGCACGACGGCGCCGAGGAAGGCATTGCCCAACTGGAGCTCGCCAAACCGCGCTGAGGCGCGTTGCGTCTATGATGGCGCTCCCTATCAGGAATTCCGATGAACAAATTCGATCTTCAAAAGAACCAGGCCCTCAAGCTGGCCGGCCAACTCAAGCAATCGGCAACGCCCGATCGCTTTGGCGCCTCGTCCCAAGTCCCCGACCGCCGCGAGCAGCGCAAGCTGGATCAGGCCGCCGGCCTGGTGCCTTTCCCGCTGAAACTGTCGCAAACGCAAGCCGACAAGCTGCGCGCCGCTGCCGCCGAACGCGGCGTGTCGACCAACGACCTCGTGGCCGAGGCGCTTGAGAAAGCGCTGGGCGCATAAGCGCCATGCACATCTGGGTCGACGCGGACGCCTGCCCCGCCGTCATCAAGGACATCCTGTTCCGCGCCGCGCAGCGCTGGCAAGTGCCTTTGACGCTGGTGGCCAACCAGGCGCTCTACACGCCGCCGTCGCCGCTGATCCGGGCCGTGCAGGTGCCGCGCGGCTTTGACGTCGCCGACGCGCACATCGTGGAGCGGGCGGAAAAGGGCGACCTCGTCATCACCGGCGACATTCCGCTGGCCGCGCAGGTGCTGGAAAAAGGCGCGCTGGCGCTCAATCCCCGCGGCGAACGCTATTCACCCGAAACCATTCGCGAACGGCTGGCGATGCGGGACATGATGGAAGAACTGCGCGCCAGCGGCGTGGACACGGGCGGCCCGTCGTCGTTCAGCCAGTCCGACCGCAAGGCGTTCGCGAACCAGCTCGACACGCTGCTCGCGCGGGTGGCCCGACAGCAGGCGCAGAAAAGCTGAAGCCGCCGGCGGGGCCTGCGGTCAGAGGTCAGTAAAAGGTGATGTACGCCTTGTAGATGATCGCGCCGATCGCGGTGACAAGGCCCAGGCCCATCAGCATCATGCCGAGATTGCGGTCACGAAACCCGAAGCCGATCAACATGAGCGCCACGCCGGTGCAGATGATGATGAGCATGGTGTTGGTATGCGGACCCATGGCCTTCTCCTGTTTTGCTCGGCAGCGATTTGCCGATTTATCGATGATAGACAGGCGTGCAACAGGCTCGTCGCAACCGGCAGCAGCCAGATTGCGGCAGATCAGAAGAAGATTAATGAATCGAAAACAAAAAAGCCAACCGATGAAGGTTGGCTTTTTGCTTGAGCATCACTGCCCGACGTACTTACTGCCCGAAATACTTACTGCCCGAAGAACAAGACCGATATCGCTGAATTACTGCTGCGACATAAGTGCTGTCTATTGGGGCTCTTCATTTTGGGGCTCTTCAAAGAGCCGCTGGCCCCAAGAAGGTCTTTGGTGGGTAGTACTGGGTTCGAACCAGTGACCCCTGCCGTGTGAAGGCAGTGCTCTACCACTGAGCTAACCACCCCGAAAGAGGCGAAATAATAGCACGAATTTTTAAACGTGTGCAAGTCGCCTCGGAAGAACTTTCAAGCAGCCGCCACGACTGGCGCGTCGAGCTTGCGCCAGATGCTCTCGCCGCCCACGCTCTTGTCCAGCGCGGCAACGTAAGCCTCGTGCTCGGCCAGCTCTTCGGCGCTGGCGTACAGCACCGGCAGCCCCGAGGCGTCGAACTTGGCCAGCACCAGGCCGTCGCTGCCGGTCCCCGCGTTGTCGTCCACGTCGATCAGCAGCGCGTCCTGGCCGCGCGTCATCGCCAGCCAGACTTCGGCCAGAAGCTGCGAGTCAAGCAATGCGCCGTGCAGCGTGCGGTGCGCGTTCGAGATGCCGAAGCGGTCGCACAGCGCGTCCAGCGAATTGCGCTTGCCGGGGAACATCGACCGGGCATGCATCAACGAGTCGGTGACGGTCTCGCAGAACTCGGTGATGGGACCGCGGCCGGTCTTGGCGAGTTCGGCATTGAAGAATTTCACGTCGAACGCGGCGTTATGCGCGATCAGCTCGGCGCCCTGGATGAACTTGACGAATTCGTCCGCAACCTCGGAAAAGCGCGGCTTGTCCGACAGGAATTCGGTGGTCAGCCCGTGCACGGCCAGCGCCTCGGGATCGCTGTCGCGGTCCGGATTCAGATAGATGTGCAGGTTGTTGCCCGTCGACATCCGGTTGACGAGCTCCACGCAGCCGATTTCGACAATGCGATGACCCTGTGCAGGGTCCAGTCCGGTGGTTTCAGTGTCAAAGATGATCTGGCGCATAACGATTCCGACGCGTCTACTTCGACGCTTCCATTCCGACGGGTCTATTCAGAGGTTTGAGGCTGCGGGGCTGGCGGCGTGTGCGGGTGATCCGCTTCGCTGCCGGACTTGCCGGCCTTCTTGCGTGCAGTGGCAATCAACGTATAGGCCACCGGCACGACGAACAAGGTCAGTAGTGTACCCAGCAACAGCCCGCCGACCAGAACCCAGCCGATCTGCTGGCGCGATTCCGCCCCCGCACCCGTGGACAGCGCCAGGGGGACGGTACCCAGCACCATGGCGCCCGTCGTCATCAAAATGGGTCGCAGGCGCAGCACGCTGGCTTCGATCACGGCCTCGAACAGTTCCCTGCCCTCGTCGCGCAGCTGATTCGTGAATTCCACGATCAGGATGCCGTGCTTGGTGATCAGGCCGACCAGCGTAATGAGCCCGATCTGGCTGTAGATGGACAGCGTGCCGCCCGTCAGCCACAGCGCCAGCAATGCGCCCGTCATGGACAGCGGCACCGACAGCATGATGATGAACGGATTGCGCCAGCTTTCGAACTGCGCGGCCAGCACCAGATAGATGAACGCCAGCGCCATCGCGAACACCAGATAGATGCTGCCCGACGAATCGCGGAACTCGCGCGACTGGCCGTCCAGGTCCGTGATGATCGTGTTGGGCAGGACCTCGCGGGCCACCTGGTGCATGTGTTCCAGCACTTCGCCCAGCGCGTAGCCCGGCGCGACGGCGGCGTCGATCTTCACGGCGCGCAGGCGGTTGAAGTGGTTGAGCGACTGCGGCGACACGCCTTCGTGCACACCCAGCAGGTTGTCCAGCTGGACCATGCTGCCGTCACGTGCGCGCACGTAGATGCCCGAGATGTCGGTGGGATTGGCGCGGTCGCGCGGCGTCACCTGCACGATCACGTCGTACTGCTCGCCCTCGTCCTTGTAGCGGGTGACCTGGCGGCCGCCCAGCATGGATTCCAGCGTGCGGCCCACGACGTCCACGTTGGCGCCCACGTCGGCCATCTTGTCGCGGTCCACGCGCACGCGCAGTTCCGGCGTGTTCAGGCGCAGGTCGGTGTCCAGGTTCAGCAGGCCGGGATACTTGCGCAGCTCGGTCAGGAAAATCTCGGTCAGCCGCGACAGCTCTTCGTACGAGGCCTGGCTCATGATGATGAATTCCACCGGCTTGGACCGGGCCGACTGGCCCAGCGACGGCGGATTGGTGGGGAAGGCGCGCACGCCCGGCAACGACGCGAACTGCGGCTGCAATTGCTGCGTGATGGCCTGCTGCTTGCGCTCGCGTTCTTCCCAGGGCTTCAAGCGCAGGATGGCGGTGCCGTCCGTGACCGTCGGAAAGCCCACCGTGACCTGACTGCCGCTGGCTTCGGGGATGTCGGCATAGAACTTCTCGATGCCCAGCATGCTGTCCAGCGTGTAGTTCAGCGTCGCGCCCTCGGGCGAGTTCACGATGCCGAACACCACGCCCCGGTCCTCAACCGGCGCCAGCTCGCTCTTGACCACCTTGAACAGCACGCCGCTGCCCGCGGCCACGGCCAGCCCGATCACCACGACGATCCAGCGATGCCGCAGCGACGCGCCCAGCAGGCGGCGATAGCCGTTGCTCATGCCGTTCAGCCAGCCTTCGATCAGGTTGTACCAGCGGCTATGGCTGGTCTCGTGCCGCAGCAGCACGGAACACATCATGGGCGTGAGCGTCAGCGCCACGAAGCCCGACACCAGCACCGCGCCGGCCAGCGCCAGCGCGAATTCAATGAACAGCCGGCCCGTACGCCCCGTGGCGAACGCCAGCGGCGCATACACGGTGACGAGCGTCATGGTCATGGCGACCACCGCGAAGCCGATTTCCTTCGACCCCCGCAATGCCGCTTCCTTGCGCGGCATGCCGTCCTCGATGTGCCGGTAGATGTTCTCCAGGACCACGATCGCGTCGTCCACCACCAGGCCGATCGCCAGCACCATGGCCAGCAGCGTCAGCGTGTTGATCGAAAAGCCGAACAGGTACATCAGCGCGCAGGCGCCCACCAGCGACACCGGGATGGTGACGATGGGAATGATGCTGGCGCGCAGGTTGCGCAGGAAGAAGAAGATCACCAGCACCACCAGCACGATGGCTTCAACGATGGTGTGGAACACGGAATCGATGGACCGCTCGATGAACACCGACGAGTCGTACGCGATGTTCAGCTTCATGCCGGCGGGCAGGGTCTCGTTCAGCCGCGCGACTTCCTGGCGCGCCGCCTTGGACAGTTCCAGCGGGTTGGCCGTGGACTGCCGGGTGACGCCGATGTTGATGGCGGGCTTGCCATTGAAGCGGGACAAAATACGGTCATTGGCCGCGGCGATCTCGACCTTGGCCACGTCGCGCATCCGCACCGGATAGCCCTTCACGTTGGCGACGATCACGTCTTCAAACTGGGCCGGGGTCTGCAGATCGGTCGCGGACACCACCGAGAATTCCCGCGCGCGCGACTCGATGCGTCCGGCCGGAATCTCCACGTTCTGGCTGCGCAGCGCGGCTTCGACGTCCTGCACCGTCAGGCCGTAGGCGGCCAGCTTGTCGCGGTCGACGTAGATGCGCATGGACGGCAGCCGCTCGCCAAAGACGCGCACCTCCGCCGCCCCCGGCAGCACCGACAGGCGGGTCTTGATGTAGCGGTTGATGTAGTCGGACGTCTGGATGGCCGAGAACGATCCGGATTCCACCGCGATGTAGATGATGGGCTGGGAGTCTGCTTCGACCTTGCCGATGATGGGCTCGTCGATCTCGTCCGGCAGAAAGCGCCGCGCGCGCGACACCTTGTCGCGGACTTCGGCCGCAGCGGCGTCCGGGTCGCGCGTCAGGTTGAACTTGATGTTGATCTGGCTGCGTTCGGACCGGCTGCGCGAGGTCATCACGTTCACGCCTTCGATGCCGGCCAACTGGTCTTCCAGCGGCTTGGTCACCTGCGATTCGATCACCTCGGGCGACGCACCCTTGTACGTGGTGTCGACCGAGACGATGGGCTCATCGATCTTGGGGTATTCGCGCACCGTCAGGCGCGAATACGAGATCAGGCCGATCAGCACGATGATCAGCGACAGGACCGACGCGAACACCGGGCGCTTGATACAGGTTTCCGAGATACGCATGGTGCTATCGCTGAAAGGGTAAGGGGCCGGCTATTGGCCGTTGCCCACGATGGTCACGGGCGCGCCATCGGTCACGCGCTGCAGGCCCGAGACCACCAGCTGGTCGTTCAGGGCGACGCCGGTCAGGATCTCGACACGGCCCTCGCGGCGCTCGCCGATGGTCACTTCGCGCCGGTGCGCCACGCCGTTCTCGACCCGGTAAACGTACTGCGTTTCGCCCGACGGCGATAGCGCGGCTTCCGGCGCAACCAGCGCCTTGTCCTGGTTGAACAGCAGTTGCACCCGGGCGAACATGCCGGGGCGCAGCACGCCGTCCTGGTTGGCGACGGTGGCGCGCAGCAGGATGGACCGGCCGCCCGCGTCGACCAGCGGGCTGACCGCGTAGACGAGTCCCCCGCGCTCCTGGCCGGGCAACGCGTCCAGGCGCAGCGTCAGTTGCTGGCCGACACGCACCTTGCTCAAGTACATCTCGGGCACGCGGAAATCCACCTTGAGCGGATCGATCGCCTCGAGCGGCGCCAGGTCCTGGCCCTGGTTCACGTAGTCGCCCACGGACACGCTGCGCAGGCCGACGATGCCCGCGAACGGCGCGGTGATCGTCATCTTGTCGAGCCGCGCCTGGGCCAGCGCCACGGCGGCCTCCTGCACCTTCAGCGTGCTGGCCGACTCGTCGCGCGCCTGCTGGCTGACGAAGCCCTTGCCCTGCAGCTCGACGGCGCGGCGGTAATGGCTTTGCGCCAGCGTCAGGTTCGCGCGCGCCTGAGCGAGTTCAGCGCGCGGCACCGAGTCGTCCAGGCGGATGAGCAGCTGGCCCTGTTTGACGGGCTGGCCTTCCTTGAAGTCAATGGCCTGGATGCGCCCGGCAACTTCGGGGCGCAGGACGACGGATTCATCGGACCGCAGGCTGCCCACGGCCGACAGACCACGCGCAAAGGGAATTTCCTGGACGGCGGCCACGGCAACGCGGGACGGCGCGGCGGGCGCGGTTTGAGATTTGGCGGTGACCGGAACGGGAGCGGCGGACGGGGCCAGCCAGCGCGGCACAAACACGCCGAGCGCGGCCCCCGCGGCCAACCCTGCCGCGACGGCGGCCAGCAGTACAGCTTTTTTCATGCGCGAAAGTGGCGGTGTTGCGGCGCGGACCGGGCATGCCCCACTCGGACGTCGCCGCAGGAACTGGAGGAAGGGTTGGCACTTTAGCACCCGAATTTACATACTGGAACAATCCTGAAGCGCGATGAAAGAACTAAATCGGCCCTAGTGGGCCGATTTGAGGGTATATCCGGATGCCGGCGGGGCTGCCGGGCGGCCGATCCCGTTCAGGCGCGGCGGGCGACCTCGACGCCCATGTTGGCAAGCTGGTCCGCGCGCTCGTTGCCGGGATCCCCCGCATGGCCGCGCACCCAGCGCCACGAGACCTGGTGGCGCTGCACCTGTTCGTCCAGCGCCTGCCAGAGCTCGGCATTCTTGACCGGTTTTTTCTCGGCGGTCATCCAGCCGCGCCGTTTCCAGTTGACCAGCCACTCGGTCATGCCCTTCATGACATATTGCGAATCGGTGTGGATGGTGACGACGCACGGGCGCTTGAGCGCGCGCAGGCCTTCGATGACCGCCAGCAGCTCCATCCGGTTGTTGGTGGTCTGGAGTTCGCCGCCATGCAGCGTCTTTTCATGCGAACCGGCGCGCATGAGCACGCCCCAGCCGCCGGGACCCGGATTGCCCTTGCAGGCGCCGTCGGTCCACATTTCCACTTTCTGATCGTTCGCTTTGGTGTCCTGCATGGTGCTGCGTGCGTGTCCTTGTTCTTGCAAAGTGAGGCCGGCCCAGCCGTTCAGGAGGGGTCGAAGCCGTCGTCCGCCTGGCGGTTGACCACCACCGAGGCCGCGCGTGCGCGCTTGGGTTTGGTCTTCCAGGCAGGCCCGATGATACGCATGCCGGTCACGCGCTTGACCGCCGACACCATGTATACCGCGCCGCCCAGGCTCCACCAGCGGGCGCCGGCGGACTCCAGGAAGCTCCAGCGCTGGAGCCATTTTTCGCTGCGGCAGGCCGGCGCGTAGCAGCCGAACTGGCTTTCATCGACCTCCAGCGAGAGCAGCTTGAACCAGTCCTTGAGCCGCGCCAGCGACACCTGGGACGACGGCGGCTGCGGCAGCCAGGGCTCCATGCCGGGCATGCGGGTGCGCGCCCCCCACATGCTCCAGGGATTGAACCCGGAAATGACAACGCGGCCCTCCGGCACAAGCACGCGTTCGACCTCGCGCAGCACGTTGTGGGGGTCGGGCGTGAGTTCGAAGGTGTGCGGCAGAATCAGGAGGTCCACGCTTTGCGATTCGAACGGCAAAGCCTCGGGCTCAGCGACGACCACGCGCGACTGCCAGCCGGGCATGTTTTCCGGCGTGGGGGTCTCGGTGCCCACATAGCCCTTGAACGGCATCCGGTTCGCCCGCAACAGGTTCAGGTCGGCCAAGCCGACCTGCCAGGCGTAATATCCGAAGACATCCGCGACGGCCGCGTCGAACTGGGCCCGCTCCCAGGCCAGCACGTACTGGCCCGGCGGCGTCTGGAACCATTCGGCCAGTTCTACAATCGGCGGAGTTTCTTCTGCCACGTTTTATCCTTCGAATCCCATGCAAGCCTTGACCGCCCCCGCAGGCGGCCGCGAACGCAACGCCGCGGTCTTGCCTTTGCCAGCCTTTTCCGACAACTACATCTGGGCGATCGTCCGCGACGGCCAGGCGGCTGTCGTGGACCCCGGCGAAGCCGGACCCGTATTGCGGTTTCTGGATCAGCAAGGCTTGAAGCTGCGCGCCATTCTACTCACGCACCACCACGCCGACCATGTGGGCGGCGTGCTCGAATTGTCCCGCATCGAGGGCATCACCGTATATGGTCCGGCGCGCGAAAAGCTGCCCCGTTGCGACGTCCGCCTGGCCGAAGGCGACCGCGTGACGCTGCCGGAACTGGACCTGGACCTGACCGTGCTGGACGTCCCGGGCCACACCGCCGGGCACATCGCCTATGCCGGCCGCGCGGCCGGCGTCGAGCACGCGCTGTTCTGTGGCGACACGCTTTTCGCGGGCGGCTGTGGCCGGCTTTTCGAGGGCACTGCGGCGCAAATGTTTGATTCCTTGGAAAAATTTTCCGCTTTACCGGCGGATACAAAAGTTTTTTGCGCACACGAGTACACTCTAGCGAACCTTCGCTGGGCATCGGCCGTCGAACCGGCCAACCGCGACCTGCACACGTGGCACCTGCGGGCCCAGCAATTACGCGCGGATGGTCACCCCACGCTTCCTTCGACCATCGGCCAGGAACGCGCGACCAATCCGTTCTTGCGCACGCAGCAGCCCGACGTCGCCCAGGCAGCCGCAAGCTGGGCCGGACGCCACCAGAATACGCCGGTAGAGGTTTTTGCCTCCCTTCGTGAATGGAAGAACGACTTCAAGTGACCACCTGATGAATCTATCCCGACTCCTTCTGCCGCTCATGCTGGCAGTCCTCGCCGGTTGCGCAGGAACCAAAACCCCCGATAGCAAGAACCTCACCACCAACTCCCAAGGCCGATACATCGCCCGGGACACCTCCCGCACGATCGACCTGACCAACCCGCCGGCCGACGCCTGGGACCGCATC
This sequence comes from Achromobacter spanius, assembly GCF_002966795.1. Taxonomy (GTDB): domain Bacteria; phylum Pseudomonadota; class Gammaproteobacteria; order Burkholderiales; family Burkholderiaceae_B; genus Achromobacter; species Achromobacter spanius_D. The sequence continues at coordinate 739,905 of NZ_CP023270.1, read as the reverse complement.
CGCCGCGGTTTCGCGATCCCCAACCTGAACACCGATCTCTCGCAGCAGTGGACCGAGTACTACGCGTCCCACCCCGAGGCGGTGCAGCGCATGGCCGAACGCGCGGGCAAATACCTGTATTTCATCGTCGACGAGATCAACCGCCGCGGCCTGCCGACCGAACTGGCGCTGCTGCCCTTCGTGGAAAGCGCGTACAACCCGACGGCACTGTCCCGCGCGCAGGCCTCGGGCCTGTGGCAGTTCGTGCCGGCCACGGGCCAGCACTTCAACCTGAAGCAGGACTGGTGGCGTGACGAGCGCCGCGATCCCATCGCCTCGACCAACGCGGCGCTGGACTACCTGGAAAAGCTGTTCGAGATGCAGGGCGACTGGTACCTCGCCCTGGCTTCGTACAACTGGGGCGAAGGCTCGGTGCAGCGCGCCATGGCCAAGAACGAGGCTGCCGGCCAGAACACCGACTACCTGTCGCTGAACATGCCGGGCGAGACCCGCAACTACGTGCCCAAGCTTCAGGCCATCAAGAACATCATTGCGGACCCGCAGCGCTACGCCGTGGCCTTGCCGCCCGTGGGCAACACGCCGTACTTCGTCACGGTGCAGAAGAACAGCGACATCGACCTTGAAATCGCCGCCAAGCTGGCCGAAATGCCGCTGGACGAATTCAAGGCCCTGAACCCGTCCTTCAACCGCCCGGTCATCCGCGGCGACCACGGCCCCACCCTGCTGCTGCCGGCCGATCGCGTCGAAATCTTCAACGCCAACCTCACCAATTACAAGGGCGACCTGTCCGCCTGGAAGGTCTACCATTCGCGCCGCGGCGAGTCCTACGCCGCCATCGCCAAGCGCTTTGGCGTGTCTGAGGCTTCGCTGCGCGAGACCAACGACATCAGCCGCCGCCAGAAGTCCGCGAACGGCCAGGCGCTGCTGGTGCCGGGCGACCCCGGTACGGGCGGTGTGCAGATCGCATCGCTGGCCCCACCGGTGGGTGCACTGGACGCCGCGCCGCAAGACAACAAGGCCGCCGCGCCGCGAGGCCGCGCCGCGCAGGCGCCTGCCGCCCGCGTCGCCAGCGCCCGCCCCAACGTGCGCAGCCACAAGGTCCGCCAGGGCGACACCCTGTTCTCGCTGGCCAAGCAATACGGCACCACGGTCGACGCGCTGCGCGCGCTCAACAACATCAAGGGCAGCGCCCTGAAGATCGGCACGCAGCTTCGCGTGCCGGGCACGAACGCGCGCGGCTGATCGCCGCCACACACGGCGCGGCGCCCCGGACAGGGGGCCGCGCCGGCTCGCCCGCTGGCCCGCCAAATTCCATAAAATAGGCGGTCTCCAGAAGGGAAAAAATCAAAGGACACATCTATGGGCTTTCTTGCCGGCAAGCGCATCCTGGTCACCGGGGTGCTTTCCAACCGTTCCATCGCCTACGGCATCGCGCGCGCCTGTCATCAGCAAGGCGCCGAACTCGCTTTCACATATGTGGGCGATCGCTTCAAGGACCGCGTGAGCGAATTCGCCGCCGAATTCGGCAGCAACATCGTGCTGCCCTGCGACGTGGCCGAAGACAGCCAGATCGACGGCGCCTTTGCCGAGCTGGCCACGCACTGGGACGGCCTGGACGGCCTGGTCCACTCCATTGGCTTTGCCCCGCGCGAAGCCATCGCCGGCAATTTCCTGGACGGCCTGTCGCGCGAAGGCTTCCGCATCGCCCACGACATCTCCGCCTACAGCTTTGCCGCCATGGCCAAGGCCGCGCTGCCCCTGATGGAAGGTCGCAACGGTTCCGTGCTGACGCTGACGTACCTGGGCGCCGAGCGCGTGGTCCCCAACTACAACACGATGGGTCTGGCCAAGGCGTCGCTTGAAGCCAGCGTGCGCTACCTGGCCACGGCGCTGGGCCCGCGCGGCATCCGCGCCAACGGCATCTCCGCCGGCCCGATCAAGACCCTGGCCGCCAGCGGCATCAAGGACTTCTCGGCCATCCTGAAGTTCGTGGAAAACCAGGCCCCCCTGCGCCGCAACATCACCATCGAAGACGTCGGCAACGTCGCGGCCTTCATGCTGTCGGACCTGGCCGCCGGCGTGACCGGCGAAATCACCCACGTGGACGGCGGTTTCTCGACCATCGTTCCGGGCATGGAAGACTAAGACTTCCTCGGGCGGGGCCTGGCGCCCCGCGCGCTCAGTCCTGCCGCACGATCAGCGTGGACACCTGCACGTCCACCGCCGTCATCAGCTTGTGGATCGGGCATTTCTCGGCCACCGCCAGCAATTCGTCGATCTGGGCATCGGACAAGTCGCCGTGCAGCGTCAGCTTGGCGGTCAGGCGGTAGATGCCACGGCGTTCCTCGCTGGCATCGCGCACCACTTCCACCCCCACCGACTCCAGCGGCAGGCCCTTGCGCTGCGCGTAGACCATCAGGGTCATCGCCTTGCAGCCGCCCAGCGCGGTGTCAAAGTAATCATGCGGATCCGGCCCCTCGCCTTGCGGCTTCGGCATGTCCAGCGGCAGGTCGTGGCCTTCGGCCGTTGCGGTGAATTGCAGGGTCTGGGGCGCATTCTGGCGCACGCGGATGCTCATGGATCGGTTCTCCTGTGTTGGGAATACCAGGGACAGCCTGGATGATCTGGCTGCGCCTGCGTGGGGCGGCCGGTCGGCCGGCGACAAGGACGGTTGTAGCACTTGCCGCGGCATCAAGGGGCCGCATTGTCCGCCTGACGGCTAGCTGAACTTCCTGCGACGGCCGTGGTCCGATATCCCTGACCGAACGTTTTACAGGAGGCCGCATGAGCGCCCGGCAATTACTCGATCAACTGTTGCAGTCCGGACAAGGCCTGCTTTCCGACACCACGAACCGCGTCCAGAACGCCACGGGCGGCAAGGGTTCGTCCCTGCTTTCCGGCTTGGGCGGCGGGGCTCTGGGGGCTGGCGCCCTGGGCCTCTTGATGGGCAGCAAGAAGGCCCGCAAGATCGGCGGCAAGGTCGCCATGTACGGCGGCATGGCCGCGCTGGGCGCATTGGCGTATCGCGCCTACGGCGACTGGCAGCGCAAGCAGGCCGGCGCCCCCACCGCCCCGCCCCAGACGCTGGACCGCCTACCCGCCCCCGAGGCCGAACAGCACAGCAACGCCGTCCTCACCGCCATGATCGGCGCGGCCAAGGCCGACGGCCACATCGGCCCCGAGGAAAAAACCCTGCTGGAAACCGAACTGGCCAAGCTGTCGTCCGACGCCCAGGACCGCCGCTGGCTGGAAGCCGAGCTGTCGCGCCCGCTGGATCCGTCCGTGATCGCCCAGTCGGCCAAGACGCCCGAAATGGCGGCCGAGATGTACCTGGCCAGCCTGCTCGTCGTGGACGAGGAAAGCTACATGGAGCGAGCCTATCTGGACGAGCTGGCGCGTCAGCTCAAGCTGGAACCCGGCCTGAAGGAACAGCTGGAGCAGCACGCCAAGGCGGCTGCCTGATCGCAGACGCCGAAGTTGCGGCCGAACACTCGGCCGCTTTTCGTTCAATCCGCCCGCAGCCCGATCGCCTCGGTCAGCGCGGTATAGCGATCGATATCCGCGCCGATCATCTGCTGGAATTCTTGCGGTGAGCTGCTGGCAGGCGTAAAGCCCTGGTCACGCAGCGCCGCCTGCACATCCTGCCGCCGCACGATCTTCGCCACCGCCGCATTCAGCTTGTCGACCACCGCTGGCGGCGTCGCCGCCGGCGTCAACAGCCCGTGCCACTGATCCAGCGCATAGCCTGACACGCCCTGCTCGGCCACCGTCGGCACCGTGGGCATCAACGGCGAGCGCGCAGGCGAGGTCACGGCCAGTGCGCGCAGCTTGCCCGCGGCGATCAGCGGCGCCGCGCTGGAAGCCGTCACCACCCCAAGCCCCACCTGCCCCGCCATCACATCGGTCAACGCCGGGCCACATCCCTTGTACGGCACCTGCTGCATCACCGCGCCGGTCTTGCGCGACAGCATCTCGCCCGCCAGATGCTGCGGCGTGCCGTTGCCGCACGTCGCAAAGGCCAGCGGCTTGTCCGGCACGGCCGCGGCCATCGCATCATCAAGATTGCGCAAGGGCGACGCCGCCGGCACCACAAACACCGAGGGCACGAAGGCCACATTGATGACCGCCGCGAAGTCCCGCTTCGGCGAGAAACCCAGATTGCGATAGACGCCTGGATTGATCGCGAACGAACTGTTCACCATCAGCAGCGTGTAGCCGTCGGGCGGCGACTCGGCCACGATCCGCGCGCCGATGTTGCCGCTGGCGCCCGGCCGGTTTTCCACCACCACCGGCTGCCCCAGCGACTCCTGCAGACTGGCGCCGATGCGGCGGGCAAGCAGATCGGTGCCACCACCCGGCGGAAACGTCACCACGATCGTGATGGGATGCGACGGATACGACGCATCGCCCGGCGCCTCGCCCGAGGGCGGATTGCCGCAGGCCGTCAGCGACAGCACAAGAAGCGTAAGGGACTTAGGCAGCAGGCGTTTCATGTTGGGGACCAATGAAAAGTCTAGGCATCCAGGCCGATGTCCAGCACCTTGGCGCTGTGCGTCAGCCAACCCACGGCGATCTGATCCACGCCGGTGGCGGCCACGGCGGCTGCGGTCTCGGGCGTGATGCGGCCCGAGGCTTCCGTAATCGCCCGGCCCCGCGCCATGGCGACGGCGCGGCGCAAGTCGTCCAGGCTCATGTTGTCCAGCAGCACCACGTCCACGCCCAGCGACAGCGCCACTTCAAGCTGCTCCAGCGTGTCGACTTCCAGTTCGATCTTCACCATGTGGCCGACGCCGGCGCGCGCACGCTCGACAGCGGTTGCAACGCTGCCGGCCAATGCGATGTGGTTGTCCTTGATGAGCACCGCATCGTCCAGCCCATGGCGGTGATTGCTGCCGCCGCCCACGCGCACCGCGTACTTCTGCACCGCGCGCAGGCCGGGCATGGTCTTGCGCGTGCACGTGACCCGCGCGCCATAGCCGGCGATGGCCCGGGCGATCGAGGCCGTGGCCGTCGCCACGCCGCTCAGGTGGCACAGGAAATTGAGCGCCACACGCTCCGCGCTGAGCATCGCGCGGGCATTGCCCTGGATGCGCGCAATCTCCATCCCCGGTTCCAGATCGCTGCCATCGCGGCGCGACACCGTGAATGCCAGACCCGGGTCCATCGTGCGGAACGCCAGGCGGGCCAGATCCAATCCCGCCAGCACGCCCTCCTGCCGCGCCACCAGTCGCGTCTCGGCGGTGGCGTCGGCCGGCACGATGGCGTCGGTGGTCAGGTCGCCAGCCCGCCCAAGATCCTCCAGCAACGCCGCCCGCACGAGCGGCTCCAGCATGACGTCCGGCAGCGGCGGAACGGGAAGGCGATCGGCTGCGAGGGGATTTGCGGCTTTAATGCTCATTTTGAGTATTTGTAGGGTAAAAAAAGGCGCGCAAGATTTGCGCACCACTTATGCTAAATATGAGTATAAGCCTTGTCAAGCGTCAAACGACGCGCGACACGGGAAGCTTGCTGCCTGCAATGGCCCGCTCCAGCAGCACATCGCGCCGGAACCGGAACAGTTTGGCGGGGCGCCCGGCGGTGCCGGTAGCCATGGCGCCGGTTTCTTCGACCAGATCCTGCTGCTCGATGAAGCGGCGGAAATTCTGCTTGTGCAGCCCGCGCCCTGCCAGCGCCTCGACCGCCATCTGCAACTGCAACAGCGTGAACTCGTCGGGCATCAGCTCAAACACCACCGGCCGGTACTTGATCTTGGCGCGCAGCCGGGCGATCCCGGTGGCCAGGATGCGGCGATGGTCATGACGCATCGGCTGTCCGGGCACCACCGCGGTTACGCCGGTGCGCCGCACCGCCTCGGGCACCAGCCCGGCCTCGAAAAGCAACTCATAGCGCTGCAGCACCATGTCCTCGTTCCACGCCGCGCCGTCCAGTCCGAAGGTGATGGCCGCGCGCTGCTGGCGGCGCGCGCGGATCGATGCGTCCGCGCTGCCTTCGCACCACGCGGTAAGCCGCGGCACGATCACGTCCTCGACGAGCGCCGGCGTGCCCGCGCGCCGGTCTTCCCACGGAAAGTAGCGATACCAGTCCTGCCAGCCGACTTGCGCAACGCCCGTCTCGCCCGCTTCGCGCGTCAGGCCCAGGTAGCTGACCGAGATGACCCGCCCGCCCGACTCGTCGGAACGGTCCCCGTCCGCAAAGGTATACAGCTGCTCCACATACCCCAGCGGATGATGGGTCTGCGCCTCCACCCAATCGCGCAGGCCGGCCTGCAGCGACCGGTGCGACAGCTCGAACGGCCCGGCCGGCAAGGCCCGCGCATCGTCCGTCGTCAGCACGCGCGGCTCGCCATTGGTCACCGCAACCAGCACGGCAACGAGTTCAGCATGGACGGAGCGTTCGACGGATTCGGTCAAGGTGGGCGTGGGGTATCGAGAATGGGCGTTCGGCGGGAAACGGCGGCGCGAAGCTCGTGATTATAAGGACGCAGTGTGGCAAGTTTTGCGGCTCCCGTCCTGCAACAGCCCCTTGCAATCGTGACATCCAGATCGCTGCCTGACGTGGACGGCGGTTCTAAGATGGGTCCATGTCCAGGCGCGGCGCCATCCTGGCCCCGCGCGCAGTCGGAGCAATCGCCATGCTGAAAACCACCCCTGATCCCACCACTGCGTCCAAGGGTGCGGACGAACAAAGGCCCCCGACAGACCCGCGCAAAGGCACCGAGACCCTGCCCATGCCCGACGAAAGCAAAGTCGTCGCAGGCATGCCGAGGCGCGGACGCGCCATTGCGGAACCCGGCGAACCGGGTGTCATCACGCCGGAGGATGACGTGCTCGATACCTCGTACGACACGCCCAAGACGTAATGCGCACGTATCTCCTCGCACACGAATCGCCGGCGTAAGGCCGGCGATTCACATTGCAGCGGGCAACCCCTGGCAACGCGCCGCCAGGATATCCACAAATGCTTCCGTCACGAGGGATGGCGCCGTCTGCGTGGGATAGGCCATGCTGACGCGCACCGGCAGGCGCGGCGTGAATGGCCGGATGGCGAGCTGGCCGGCAAACACCCCCGCGATGTACGGATTGACGATCCCCAGCCCGCTGCCCGCCGCGGCCAGCGCGCAGATTGTCGATGAATAGGTGGTCTCGATTTCGGAAGCGGGCTGGACGCGATGGTCTTGCATCGCGCCCCGAAGCTGCAGGTACACGTCGTCATCGGCATTCAGCACAAGCAGCCGGCGCGCGTGCAAGTCCATGATGTCCACCGACGCCTGATCGGCCAGCGGATGATCCGGCCGCATCACGCATACAGCCGCGCTTTCATGCAGGCTGCGCAGATCGAGCTGCGTGCCTTCCAGCGGTGCGGTGGTCACCACCAAGTCATACGTGCCGTGGAGCAGCCCCTCGCGCAGATACTGGCTGCCGACCGTCTGCATGTTGATGTGGACGTCCGGATAGCGCTGCGCGAATTCTTCCACCGCACCGGGCAGCATGCCCAGGCCCAATGCTGGCGTGCAAGCCAGCCGCAGCACCCCGCTGCCGCTGCGCCGCATTGCCGCGACGCGGTCCTCGATGCGCTCCAATCCCACGAAATGCCGCTGGACCGTATCGAAAAGATCTTTCGCTTCCCGCGTCGGCCGCAGGCGCCCGCGCTCCATGTCGAACAGGCGCAGACCCGTCGCCTGCTGCGTCTGCGCCAGCAGCCGGCTGACCGAGGGTTGGGTGGTGCGCAGCATCTGGGCGGCACCGGTCGTGGTGCCCGCCAGCATGACGGCATGGAAGGCTTCGATCTGGCGGAAATTCAGCGGTCGGCTCATGGCAACACAGGGTATGGCAATTCTGCATAGGCTATGTGCAAAAAAGAATTTTTTCAAATAGTCGGCGACTCCTACACTGGCTTGGCCAGGTCGCCGCCAGATGCGACCGCCACGAGTCCACTATTTGGGGAAATCAACATGAATCGACGCCGCTGCCTCTTGCAGGCCTTGTGCCTGACCTTCGCGAGCGCTGCCTTGCCGCTCGCCGCCCAAGCCCAATCCCACTATCCCGATCGCCCGGTACGCATCATCGTTCCGTTTACCGCGGGCGGCAGTTCCGACATCCAGGGGCGCCTTCTGGCCGAACATCTGGGCAAACTCTATGGCCAATCGGTCGTCGTCGAAAACCGGCCGGGCGCCGGCGGGCATATCGGCGGCAAATTCGTCGCGGACTCGGGGCCGGACGGCTACACCTTGCTGCTCGGCTCGATCGGTCTGCACGCGACGTACGGCGTATACAAGACGCTGAACTACCAGCCCGCCAAGGATCTGAAGCTGATCACCGTCGTGGCCGAGATGCCGCACGTCGTCGTGGCCAACCCGGCGCTGCAGGCCAACACCCTGGCCGAGCTCACCACGCTGGCCAAGGCGCAGCCCGACACGGTGCACTTCGGCTCGGCCGGCGTCGGCTCATCCGTGCACATGGTCGGCGAGCTCTACAAGATGGCCGCGCAGGCGCCCATCGTGCACATCCCGTACCGCGGCAGTTCGGCCGCGACGAATGACCTGCTCGGCGGTCAGATCCAGCTGCTGTTCGAGAACGTGCCCACCACCATCGGCTACATCCAGGCCAACAAGCTGAAGGCACTGGCCATCACCGGCGCCACCCGCTCGCCCGCCCTGCCCGACGTGCCGACCGCCGCTGAAGCCGGCCTGCCCGGCCTGACCGTCACGTCATGGACCACGCTGGCGGCCAGCAAGGACGTGCCCGACGCGCTGATCGAGAAGATCAGCGCCGACCTCAAGCGGATCTACGCCGATCCCGCGTTTCGCAGCGGCCTGGAACGCCTGGGCATGACGCCCGTGGGCAACTCCCCCGCTGACGCGCGCGACTTTGTCGAGCGCGAGCGCGCCCGCTGGAACAAGGTCATCGAAACCGAGCACATCACCGCAGGTTGAACTCATGAATCGCATGCTTGCCACGCCCATCGCCTGCCGCCGCCTGGACGACGCGCCGTATCACCATTTCTTCGGCTACTACAACAAGACTGTCTGGCACCGCGACGGCCGCTATCTGCTGGCCAACCGCACCGCCTTTGCCGATGCCGTCCTCACACCCGACCTGCACGCGCAGGTCGGCTATTTCGATCTGCAAGATGGCGACCGCTACCACGTGGTCGGCGAAACCACCGCATGGAACTGGCAGATGGGCTGCCAGCTTCAATGGCTGGACGGCGCCGCCAGCCCGCGGATGATCTATAACTGCCGCAGCGCCGACGACAGCGGCTTTTACCCCGGCTTCCGATCCGCCATCCACGACATCGCCACCGGCCAGACCCGGACGTTGCCGCTGCCCATCTACGTCGCCGCCCCCAGCAGCCGCTATGCGCTGTGCGTCGACTACCGCCGCCTCTACATCACCCACCAGACCATCGGCTACAGCGAGCACGCCCCCGCCCCCGTGGAACTCGCGCCCGCCGACGACGGCATTCATACGATGGACCTGGAAACCGGCGCGCACCGCCTGCTGGTCAGCTACGACGACCTGCGCAACTTCCATCCGCGCGACTCGATGGCGCGCGCCATCCACTGGGTCAGCCACATCGAGGTCAACCCGTCTTCCACGCGCATCCTGTTCCTGCACCGCTGGACCGAACGCGTCGCGGACGAAACCTGCTTTCTGCATCGGCTCATCACCATGAACGCCGATGGCAGCGACATGCGCCTCCTGGAGTGCTCGGACCATCCGCTGCCGCAACTGGCCGATGACTTCGATCCGAACGCCGTGGGCACCTTCGACTACGAGAAGTCCGAATATCAGATCTCGCATCCGCTCTGGCGCGATGACACGTCGATCATCGTCTGGGGACCGCACGCCGGCAGCATCCACTATCACCTGTATGAAGACGCCCCGGACGGACGCGTACAGGTCGTGGGCGACGGCGTGCTGACCGAAAACGGCCACATGACGTTCTCACCGGTCAACACGCGCTGGCTGCTCAGCGACACCTACCCGGACAGCAGCACGCACGAGCGGATTCTGTTCCTCTACGACATGCTGACCGGCCAGCAGCACGCGCTGGGCAGCTTCTACGCCGATCCCCACCTGTCAAAGGAAAACCGCTGCGACCTGCACCCGCGCTGGAGCCGCGACGGCATGCAGGTCTGCATCGACTCCGTGCACGAAGGCGAGCGGCAGATGTATGTGCTGGATGTGTCGCCGATCGTCCTTAATCCAGCTTCACCTTCGCGCCCTCGATCACAGGCTTCCACTTCTGATAGTCCTGCTTGATGGTCGCCGCGAACTGCTCCGGCGACGTGGGCATGGCCTGCGCGCCCTGAGCCGCCAAGGCCTCCTGCATCGCCGGCAACGCCAGCACCTTGTTGAGCTCCGTGTTCAGCGTCTGGATGATGGGCTTGGGCGTCTTGGCCGGCGCCAGCAAGCCATACCAGACCCGCACGTCGAAGTCCGGATAACCCAGTTCCGCCACGGTCGGCACGTCGGGCAGAGCCGGGCTGCGCTGCGGCGAGGTGACGGCCAGCGCAACCGCGCTTCCGGCCTTCAGCTGCGGCGCTGCCGACGGAATGGACGTGAAGATCACCGGTACCTGGCCGCCCAGCAGGTCGGCCATCGCCGGCCCCGACCCCTTGTACGGCACGTGGACCAGCTTGATGTTTGCCCGCTGCTGAAGCAGTTCGGCAGCCAGGTGCGTGATGGTGCCGGCGCCCGGAGACCCGTAGTTGACTGCCCCGGGCGCCTTGCGGGCCGCGTCGATCAGCGCCTGCAAGGTCTGGTAGGGGCTGGATTTGCCGGCCACGATGACCAGGGGTGCTTCGCCCACGATGCCAATCGGCGCAAAGTCCTTGATCGGGTCGTAGGAAAGCTTGCTGTAGATGGAAGGCGCCACCGCCAGGTTGTCGACCTGCCCCATGACGATCTCATAGCCGTCCGGCTTGGCGCGCGCGGCCGCGCCGATGCCGATGGTGCCGCCGGCGCCCGGCCGGTTCTCGGCCACTACATTCCATTTTGTCGTCTCGCCCAGCTTGGCGCTCACCGTGCGTGACAGGAAGTCCGTGCCGCCGCCCGGCGTGAACGGCACGATGATGCGGATGGGTTGATTCGGGTAGGACTCCTGGGCGTGGGCGCCTGCCGCGACGCCCAGCACGCAAGCTGAAAGCAGAAGGTTGCGTAGCATGTCATGTGTCTCCGTCGTTATTGCTTTATAGGCAGGCTGTGTCGCCTTGGTGGTCCTGCCGCGGCGTGTTCAGATGACGCCGCGTTCCTGCAAACCGAGGATGTCCTCCTGCGCGAATCCGAACCGCAGCAGCACATCGCGAGTATCGGCGCCCAGCGCGGGCGCGGCTTGCACGGGCCGGCCTCCGGCCTGCGCAAACTTGATCGGGAAACCCAGCATCCGCACATCGCCGTGATCGCCATGCGGAACGTCGATGGCCATGTGCTGGTCCTGCACCTGAGGATCCTCGAACACTTCCTGCAGGTTCAGCACTTGGCCGCACGGCACGCCCAACCGGTTCAGTCGTTCGATCCAGTGGGCGCTCGTGTGCTCGCGCGTGCGCGTCTGGATGGCCTCGGTGATGGCGCCACGGTTGCGCATGCGATCGGCGTTCGTCGCAAAGCGCGGGTCGGCGCGCAGCTCGGACAGCTCCAACGCGTCCAGCAGCTTGTGATACACCACGTCGTTGCTGGGCGCGATCGCGACCTGCCCGTCGGCCGTCTCGAACAGCCCGTAGGGCGACGCGATGCCGTGATCGTTGCCCGTGCGCGCCGGCAGCCGGCCGTCGGCAAAATAGTTCGACGCCTGAAAACTCAAGAGGCCGATCATGCTGCCCAAGAGGCTCACGCTGACACTGTCGCCCTGGCCGGTGCGCTCGCGGCGCAGCAGTGCCGCCACGATGCCCAGCGCGCCATTCATGCCGGCCACCAGATCGCTGATGGGCGGGCCCGCGCGCATGGGCGGCTGACTTTCCGCGCCATTCAGGCTCATGAATCCACTCATCGCCTGCGCGATGAAATCGAACGCCGGCCGGTCGCGATAAGGCCCCGTCGTCCCAAAGCCGTTGATGCTGCAATGAATGATGTCGGGCTTCAACGCCTTGAGCGCCTCGTCTCCCAGGCCCATCTTCTGCATGACGCCCGGACGGTAGTTCTCGACGATGACATCGCATTCGGCGATCAGGCGCCGCAGCACGGCCTTGCCCTCCTCGCTGTACAGGTCGAGCGTGATGGATTTCTTGTTGCGGTTGTAGTTGGCGAAATACCAGCTCAGGCCGTCGCGTATCACGCCCTGGGCGCGTACCGGATCGCCTTCTCCCGGCGTCTCGATCTTGATGACCTCTGCGCCCATGTCGGCAAGCAGAGAGGTGCAGAACGGGCCCGAGATGATGCGGGTCAGGTCCAGAATGCGGAATCCGGATAAAGGCATGGGTTCTTGTGAATCCAGAGTTGCTGAAATCAGCCAACGGCGGCCACGGCGCCGTCGTAATCGTGCAATGCCAGTCGCGGCCCGGCCTTCATTACCTGTCCGGACAACGGGCGCTTCATCACCTGCTCGAGATGCCGCGAAGCCTGGATCAGCGCCGTCAGGTCGATGCCTGTCTCGATGTCCATCTCGTGCAGCAGGTTGACCGTGTCCTCGGTGCAGACATTTCCCGTCGCTCCGGGCGCGAACGGGCAGCCGCCCAAGCCGCCCAGCGACGACTCAAAGGACGTGATGCCGGCGTGCAGCCCCTCGACCACATTCACCAGTCCGAGGCCGCGCGTGTTGTGAAAGTGCAGAGAAAAATTCATGGCGGGAAACGCGGCGCGCAGCGCGTCGACCGTCCTGCGCACGAGCCGCGGCGTCGCCATGCCCGTCGTGTCACCCAGCGTGACGGCGTCGAAATCCAGTCGGGCAAACTCGGCCACGATGGTCTTCAACGTAGCGATATCGACATCGCCTTCAAACGGACAGCCGAAGGCCACCGCGATGGCGCCCTTGCGCCGCAAGGGATGTTCCTGCAACAGCGCCGCCACATCCTCGATGTCGCGCAGCGATTGCTCCACGGACCGGTTCAGGTTCTTTCTGTTGTGGCTTTCGCTGGCCGACAGGAACACCACGACTTCATCGGCACGCGATGCCAGCGCGCGTTCAACGCCGCGCGGGTTCGGCGCCAGCGCGCTCAACACGACGCCTGGCCGCTTGTCCGCCAGCGCCAGCAACTCTGCGGCGTCTCGCATCTGCGGCACCGCCCGAGGCGACACGAACGAGGTCGCCTCGATGTGCCGCACGCCGGCGGCAATCAATTCATTCAGGATGGCAGCCTTGGTGTCGGTGGGCACAAACTCGGGCTCGCTTTGCAGTCCGTCCCGCAGTCCCACCTCCACGATCTGCACTCGGCTTGGAAGGCTCACGTCTGTCTCCTCGCGCCCGCGCGGCGCGCGGTCCATGGGTTTGATGAGCCATCTTCCGAGGTCATCCGCCGTGACACAAATCGCGATTCTTCAGCGTGGCATCGCCATTCGCGATGGCTGCGCGCGGCGGGGCCGGCATCGTCCGACCGGATCTTGCTGCGCAACATACCCTGCCGGATGCGAGCGTCCGAGCGTCAATGACCGGAGGCGGCGGCTTCCTGCAACAAGTGTTCCATCAGCAGCCGGGCAGCGCCGGACAGGGGCTCATTGCTGCGCACGCACAACTTGAGCTGGCGACGCGCCCAAGCGTCCGTCAAAGGGATAATCCTTAGATCGCCGCAATCGAAAAGGGACAGCGCCTCCACGGGCACGATGCCGATGCCCAGCTCGCAGCGCACCATCGACACCAGCGCATCGTAGGACGTGACCTGGAACCGCAGCCGTACCGTCCGATTGATGGCCGCCGCCTCGCGCGTGAACAGGTAGTTCGCCGCACTGCCCCGATGCATGCCGACATGGTCGTATTCCAGCGTGTCGGCAAACGCCACGCGCTCCCGCGCGGCCAGCGGATGAGACCGGTTGGCCACCAGCGTCATCACATCGCGCCGGTACGGGAAACTCTGCAGCCCGCTGTCGTCGTCGGTCTGGGTGTAGATACCGATATCGCTCATGTTCTGCTGCACCGCTCGCGTCACCGCCGAACTGACGTTCTCCTCCAGATCGATCTGCACCCCGGGGTGCAGATCCAGAAAGCGCCGCAGATCCTGGGGCAGGAACTGCGTGATGGAAGACAGGTTGGCCGCGACGCGCACATGCCCGCGCACGCCCGACGAAAAATCACGGATCTCGTCCGTCAGGCCGCGCGCCTGATGCAGCAGCGCTCGCGCATGCCGCGCCAACGCGTGACCCGCGCCCGTCGCTTCCACCCCTCGAGCATGCCGCGTGATCAGCACCACATCCAGGATGCGTTCCAGCTCCGACAACCGCTTGCTCAGTGCCGACGGCGCGATGTGCTCACGCGTGGCGGCCGCGGCAATGCTGCCCTCTTCGACCACGGCCACAAAGACCTGCAGGCTGTAGAGATCCAGGCGGGGCGCGGATGATCGGATCGGCGGGTCGAAAGTCATGGCACGAGCGTACCGTAACGATTCCCGGAAAAGCAAAAAGCCCCGATCTCTGGGAAATCGGGGCTTTTTTTGGGCTTGGCCGCTTTTTTGGGGCTTGCGGCCTTGCCGGTATTCCTGGCGGACAGAGGGGGATTCGAACCCCCGATACGCTTTTGACGTATACACGCTTTCCAGGCGTGCGCCTTCAACCGCTCGGCCACCTGTCCTACTGCACTCCAGGGGTCTTTCGATATTGCTGAAAGACGCTGCTGAAAATGCGAATCCGCGATTCTAGCAGAATTCGCGACGGCGCAGCAAGCGGGCAGCAAAAAGGGACGCACTACGCGCGTCCCTTCCCCTGCCGGCGCCATTACTTCGACGCTGGCGGGTCCTGCTCCCGGTAGGAGCTGATCGTGCCGTCCGGTTCGGTTTCTTCGAGCCGGACGCGGAATCCCCACAGGCGGGCCAGGTGCTTCATGACCTGCTCGGCGTCTTCACCTGCCAACGGCCTGCCGCGGCTCTTCAGGTGGCGCAGCACCAGCGAGCGGTCGGTGTCGCGATTGAAGCGAACGACCTGGATGTCGGGCACCAGGTTGTCGCGGTTGTGCTGCGCGGCAAGCAGGCGCCGAATGTCGCGGTAGCCCTCGTCGTCGTGGATTGCGGCCACTTCCAGCTTGGGGTTGGCCTGGTGGTCCGAGATCGCGAAGAAGCGGAATTCGCGGATCAGGCGCGGCGACAGATACTGCGAGATGTAGGACTCGTCCTTGAAGTTACGCATGGCGAAGTCCAGCGTCTTCAGCCAGTCGCCGCCCGCAATGTCGGGGAACCAGCGGCGGTCTTCGGGCGTGGGCGCTTCGCAGATGCGGCGGATGTCCGACATCATCGCAAAGCCCAGCGCGTACGGGTTGATGCCGCCATAGCCGCGCTCGTCAAAGCCGCGCTGGCTGACGACGTTGGTGTGGCTTTGCAGGAACTCCATCATGAAGCCGTCGTTCACCAGCCCCTTTTCGTGCAGCCGGTTCAGGATCGTGTAGTGCCAGAACGTGGCCCAGCCTTCGTTCATGACCTTGGTCTGGGTCTGCGGATAGAAATACTGCGCGACCTTGCGGACGATGCGCACCAGCTCCTTCTGCCAGGGCGCCAGCTTGGGCGAGTACTTTTCGATGAAGTACAGCAGGTTTTCCTCGGGCTCGGGCGGAAACACCGACGCCGCAATGCGCGTGTCCTTGTCCGCTTCAATGCGCGGCAGCGTGCGCCACAGGTCGTTGTATTGCAGGCGCGCGTGTTCCTCGCGCTCCGCCTGGCGGGCGGCCTCTTCCTTGAAGGAGGCCGGCGTCGGGCGCTTGTAGCGGTCCACGCCGTGATGCGATAGCGCATGGCACGAGTCCAGCAGCGACTCCACGGCGTCGATGCCGTAGCGGTCTTCGCAAGCCATCACGTACTTGCGCGCGAACACCAGGTAATCCAGCACGCCGTCGGCGTCCGTCCACTGCCGGAAGAGGTAATTGCCCTTGAAGAAGGAATTGTGCCCGTAGCACGCATGCGCGATCACCAGCGCCTGCATCGGCATGGAATTCTCTTCCATGAGATAAGAAATGCACGGATTCGAATTGATGACGATTTCGTACGCCAGACCCTGCATGCCGCGGCGGTAGAACTGCTCGTTGCGGATGAATTCCTTACCGTAGGACCAGTGCGGGTAACCAATGGGCAAGCCCGCCGACGCGTAGGCGTCCAGCATCTGTTCCGAGGTAATGACCTCGATCTGGTTCGGATAGGTGTCCAGGCCGTACTCGCGGGCGATCTGCGAGATCGCGTCGTCATAGGTCTGGATCAGTTCGAACGTCCATTCGGAACCTTGCGAGATCGGCCGGGCGCCGCCGTCCGATCCCGGCTCCACGAGCGCACCCATGTTGGCGTTCATGCGGTCTCCTTCTTGAACAGGTCGTGGAACACGGGAAAGATCTCCCCGCGGTCGCAGATGCGCCGCATGACGAAGTGCGGTTCCAGTTTCTGTTCATACTCGGCCCACAGACTGCTCTTGCGGGCTTCCTGCGAGTCGGGGATTTCGATGTAGGCAAAGTAGCGCGACGAGGGCAGCAGATGTTCGGCCAGGAATCGCGCGCTCTTGCCCGCATCGGCGCCAAACGAGTCGCCGTCGCTGGCCTGCGCCGCGTAAACGTTCCACGCGGACGGCGGATAGCGCTTTTCGAGGATCTCGCGCATCAGCTCCAGCGCAGACAGCACGATCGTGCCGCCGCTCTTGGGGTCGTAAAAGAAGGTGTGTTCGTCCACTTCCTCGGCGTTGTCGGTGTGGCGGATGAATACCAGATCGACATGCTCGTACTTGCGCGACAAGAACAGGTACAGCAGCGTGAAGAAACGCTTGGCCAGATCCTTCTTGCCCTCGTCCATGGAGCCGGACACGTCCATCAGGCAAAACATGACGGCGCGCGCCATGGGGATGGCGACCGACACGCGGTTGCGATAGCGCAGGTCCAGGTCGTCCAGGAAGGGCACGCGAGCCAGCCGCTCGCGGCAATCCTCGACTTCCTGTTCCAGCTCGCGGATACGCGCTTCTGCCGCGCCGGCGGCCTTCGCCTCTTCCAGCGCATCCTCGGCATCCTTCAGGTCGGCGCGCGCCTTTACGCCCAGCGACACGCGCCGCGCCAGCGAGGACTTCAGCGTGCGGCTGATGCTCAGGGTGCTGGGCGAGCCGGTGGTGGTGTAGCCGGCGCGTTGCCATTTCTTCTGGCTGACTTCGCCGAGCTGGTTGCGCGCCAGGTGCGGCAGTTCCAGGTCTTCAAAAAACAGATTCAGAAACTCGGCGCGCGAGAGGCTGAAGGTGAACTGGTCCACCGATTCGCCTTCTCCCGGTTCCGAGCCACCCTCGCCCTGCCCGCCTTGCGGCCGGTCGAAGGTGTCGCCCTTGGCGAATTCGCGGTTGCCCGGATGCACCATTTCGCGGTCGCCGCCCGCGCCGTGCCGGAACGTCGGCTCGGAAATATCGCGGGCGGGCAAGTTGATCTCGCCGCCTTGATCCATGTCCTGGATCGAGCGGTCACGGATCATCCCGTGTACCGCCTTGCGGATCTGATCCTTGTAACGCCGCAGAAAGCGCTCCCGGTTAACGGCGCTTTTATTGCGCCCGTTAAGACGGCGATCGATCAGTGAATTCATGATTCACCTCGCTCAGGAAGACTTCCTCACACGGAGATACCACTCGCACAGCAGCCTGACCTGCTTTTCCGTGTAGCCCTTCTCCACCATCCGGTCGACGAAGCTCTGGTGTTTCGACTTGTCCTCGGCCGAGGCCTTGGCGTTGAACGAAATCACCGGCAGCAGGTCTTCCGTGTTCGAGAACATCTTCTTCTCGATCACTTCGCGCAGCTTTTCATAGCTGGTCCAGTTCGGATTGCGGCCGCTGTTGTTGGCGCGCGCCCGCAGCACGAAGTTCACAATCTCGTTGCGGAAGTCCTTCGGATTGGCGATGCCAGCCGGCTTCTCGATCTTTTCCAGCTCGTCGTTCAACGCGCTGCGGTCGAAGCTTTCGCCGGTTTCAGGATCGCGGAACTCCTCGTCCTGAATCCAGCAATCGGCAAACGTCACGTAGCGGTCGAAGATGTTCTGGCCGTATTCGGAGTAGGACTCGAGATAGGCGGTCTGGATCTCCTTGCCGATAAACTCCGCGTAACGCGGCGCCAGGAAGCCCTTGATGAACTCCAGATAGCGCCGGCGGATTTCGTCGGGATAGTCTTCGCGGCCGATGCGCTGCTCCAGCACGTACATCAGGTGCACCGGATTGGCAGCCACTTCGGTCTGGTCGTAGTTGAAGACGCTGGACAGAATCTTGTACGCAAACCGCGTCGAGACCCCGGTCATGCCTTCGTCGGTGCCCGCGTAGTCTTTGTATTCCTGCAGCGCCTTGGCCTTGGGATCGACGTCCTTCAGGCTTTCACCGTCGTAGACCCGCAGCTTGGAATAGATGCTGGAATTTTCGGGTTCCTTCAGCCGGGTCAACACCGAGAACTGCGCCATCATGTCCAGCGTTCCGGGCGCGCAAGGCGCTTCGGACAGCGAACTGTGATGCAGCAGCTTCTCGTAGATGCGGACCTCTTCGGACACCTGCAGGCAGTAAGGCACCTTGACGATATAGATACGGTCAAGGAACGCCTCGTTGTGCTTGTTGTTGCGGAAGGTCTGCCATTCCGATTCGTTCGAGTGGGCCAGGATCGTGCCGTTGAACGGGATGGCCGAGAAGCCTTCCGTGCCCTTGAAGTTGCCTTCCTGGGTGGCCGTCAACAGCGGATGCAGCATCTTGATCGGGGCCTTGAACATTTCCACGAACTCGAGCAGCCCCTGGTTCGCCAGGCACAAGCCGCCGGAATAGCTGTACGCGTCCGGGTCGTCCTGCGAATGGCGGTCGAGCTTGCGGATGTCGACCTTGCCCACCAGCGAGGAAATATCCTGGTTGTTTTCGTCGCCCGGTTCGGTCTTGGCGATGGCGATCTGGCGCAGCACCGACGGATTCAGGCGCACGACACGGAACTTCGAGATGTCGCCGTCGAATTCCTTCAAGCGCTTGACTGCCCACGGCGACATGATGCCGGTCAGGTAGCGCTTCGGGATGCCGTATTCCTTTTCAAGCATGTCGCCGAATCGTTCGGGATGGAACAGGCCGAGCGGCGATTCGTTTACCGGCGATCCCTTCAACGCGTAGATGGGAAAACTTTCCATCAACGCCTTGAGCCGTTCGGCGATGGACGACTTGCCGCCGCCCACCGGTCCCAGCAGATAGAGAATTTGCTTGCGCTCTTCCAGTCCCTGGGCGGCGTGCTTGAAGAACGCGACGATCTGTCCGATCACGTCCTCCATGCCGTAGAACTCCTGGAACGCGGGATAGCGCCGGATGGTCCGGTTGGAAAACAAACGGGAAAGACGTGGGTCGTTGCGCGTATCCACGATTTCAGGGTCGCCGATCGCGGCCAGCATGCGCTCAGCGGGGCTGGCGTAGGCCATGGGATCACGCTTGGCGAGGCTCAGATACTCTTCGAGCGAGAGCTCTGATTCCTGCTCTCTTGCATACTGCGACTTGAAGCCTTCGACGATGTTTTGCACGGAAACCTCCTACATACAACACGCGAAAAATTCAATACGTCCCTACATGCCCATTGTGCATCAGCGCCTGCGAATTACTAAACAACTTCGCGGTTAGCGTTTTCGGCAAGTTGTTATGTTGCTTTCGCCACACATCAACCATAAGCACGATCGGACCCTTTCTGTTTAGGCTGCACCCCTTTCGCACTAGTTCCGTCAGGGATTGCAACTAACGTGAGCAAGTTAACTCGTCGTTTCGAGCATAGACCCGCATATAGCGTGCCTGACGCAACCGCACATGAAATGGTCGGCAACGAAACGACGGAATGAGCGATATCCAATGGATTCTTATGGGCCCGGGATAAACCCGGAGCGTTCGCCATGCGATCGCAGCGAACGGGCTGAACGGCGCTAGGCGGCTTCGTTCAGTGGCGTGCCGGTCGGTGATGAACTGCGCCGATTCGCGGCACGGGAATCCGTGGTGACGAGGGCGCGCGGCGGCTGTGCGGGTGGTCCGTGAGCGCGTAGCGCCAAGTCATGCCGCTTATGCTAAGCCCGTGACTCTTTTGTGGCAATTCATTTTGCGCGAATCTTCAGGCGCGTAATCACGCGAAACGCCTTCGTGTGCGAAGCCGCGCACGTCCATCGCGCACGTCGAGTGACCCGCATCGACATGGTGCGTCATGAAGACGCAAGCTGCGCGCGGCTTTCAAAGAATTGGCAGCCGAGCGCGCGGAGTGCTAACAGCAAATCCGTTACGACAACGTGGGCAACGCCACGCTTTCCATCAACTGGCGCCACGTGCCGGCCACACGCGCGCGCACGCACAGATCGGCGCCCACGCGCGCGGTATCGGTAAATTCGTAGCGCCGCGCCGCGTCCAGATGTTCGAGCATCGGCAGGCGCACCATGCCCGCCGCGTCGCCAAGCAGCACCGGCGCCAGATACAACAGCAGTTCATCGACGCAGCCGGCGGACACCAGCGCGCCGCTCAGGCCGGCGCCCGCTTCGACGTGCACCTCGTTGAACTGCTGCTCGGCCATCCAGCGCATCATCGCCGGCAGATCGACGCGGCCGGACTCCGTGCCCGGCAAGCACACCACGCGGGCATTTCTGTCCGCCAGGCGCGCCGCCTTCGCGGCATCTTCGCGTGCGGTAAACACGATGACTTCCGCGCCATCGAAAAGCCGCGCGGTCTCGGGGATCTCGAAGCGGCCATCCACGATGGCCTTGCGCGGCTGGCGCGGCGTATCGACGTCGCGCACGTTCAGTTGGGGATCGTCCTTGAGCACGGTGCCCATGCCGGTCAGCACGACGCAGCTGCGCGCGCGCCAGCGGTGTCCGTCGGCCCGCGCTTCCGGTCCGGTGATCCATTGCGACATGCCGTTATGCAGCGCGCTGCGGCCGTCGAGCGACGCCGCCATCTTCATCCACACCCACGGCAGACCGCGGCTCATGCGCGAGATGAAGCCGGCGTTCACCGCCAGCGCCGCTTCGCGGCAGACGCCGGTTGTCACTGCGATGCCCGCTTCGCGCAGCCGCGCCAGCCCCTGGCCGTTGACAAGCGGATTCGGATCCCCCATGGCCACCACCACGCGCGCCGGCCGCGCTGCCAGGACCGCGTCCACGCACGGCGGCGTGCGGCCGAAGTGGCTGCAGGGCTCCAGCGTGACGTACAGCGTCGAGCCGGCGACCGACTCGCCGCGCGATTGCGCGTCACGCAGCGCGCAGATCTCGGCGTGCGGACCGCCCGGCGGCTGGGTTGCGCCTTCGCCCAGCACGCGGCCGTCACGCACGATCACGCAGCCGACCCGGGGGTTGGGCGCGGTGGTGTACATGACGGTCTGCGCCAGCGCCAGCGCGCGTTGCATCCAGAAGAGATCGTCGGAATCGCGGGAAATATCCATGCCGAGGATTGTATGTCCGCCGCGCACCGTTCTGCCGCCCTGCACCGGTGCGATCCCGGCGCCGCCCGCGCATGTCCGTTTTGGGCCGCCGGTCGTCTTGGAACGCGCTCGCGTGCAGACCGGAACGGGAGTACAAATGGCGTCACCCCCTTGAAATCATGGCCAGGAGCCCCGGAAATGAAACAGGCACTTATCGTCATCGACGTCCAAGAATCCTTCCGCCAACGTCCGTTTTGGGACGAATCGGAGTACCCGGCGTTCATTTCGCAGATCCAGCCGCTGATCGATGCCGCCGCCGGCCAGGATATTCCCGTCCTGCAGGTATTCCACACCAGCCCGTCCGACGACCCCGCCAACCCGTTTTCGGTCGCCTCCGGCCACGTCAAGACGCTCAAGGAACTGCGGATTTCGCCCACGGCGGTGTTCCATAAAACGGTGCATTCGTCGCTGTACGCCAAGGACGAGAACGGCGCCTCGCTGCACGATTGGCTGCTCAAGCACGGCATCGAAGGCATCATCGTGGCCGGCATCCGCACGGAACAGTGCTGCGAAACGACGTCGCGCCATGCCAGCGACGCCGGCTTCAAGGTGGTGTTTCCGACCGACGCGACGCTGACCTTCGCCATGCAGAGCCCATCCGGCAGAACCTACACGCCGGCCGAGATCCGCGATCGGACCGAACTGGTCTTGCAGGGCCGATTTGCCCGCATCGTGCGCGCGGCCGACGCGCTGGCGGCGTAACGTCCGGCGGGAGGCGCCGATGATCCCGGTGTATTTCGTGGTGCCGCGGGGCATTGTGCTGCTGGACCTCGCGGGTCCGGCGGAAGCCTTTCGCGTGGCCAACAAGCTGTGTCCGGGCACGTTCGCGCAGCATTTCTGCGGCCCTTCCCGCGACGTCGAAAGCGGCATCCCCGGCTTGCACCTGGCGCATGTGCAACCGCTGCCGGCTGCCGTGCCCGGCAATGCATTGGTCATTATCTCGGGCGTGGTGGGCAAGCACACGCGCCTGGACGACGACGATGCCCGCGCCATCGTCGACTGGCTGGCCATCCGCCATCCGGCCGACGGCTTCACCTTGATGACGGTCTGCGCGGGCGCGCTGTTCGCGGCGGCGGCCGGGCTGACGCGGCAGCGCGAGTGCACCACGCATCACACCTGCCTGGAACAGTTGACGGCGCTGGACCCCACCGCTCGCGTGCTGGACAACCGGATTTTTGTCGAGGACGGCAACCTGGTCAGCAGCGCGGGTATTACGGCCGGGATCGATCTGGCGCTGCACATGGTGTCGCGCCATTGCGGCCCGCGAGCGGCCAGCGAGGCGGCGCGCGACATGGTTGTCTACCAGCGCCGCGCCGGCTCGGATTCGGCGTTGTCGCCCTGGCTGGATCATCGCAGCCATCTGCACCCGGGCGTGCACCGGGTCCAGGATGCCGTTATCCGCGATCCGGCCGCGCCCTGGTCGGCCCAGTCGCTGGCGGATCAGGCGCACACCAGCGCCCGGCACCTGACGCGCCTGTTTCGTGAACACGCAGGCTGCACGCCGATGGATTATCTGTACGAAATTCGTGTGGCGCTGGCGCGAGACCTGTTGCGCGACACCCGGCTGGACCTGGAACGGGTGGCGGAAAAATCGGGTTTCGGATCGGCGCAACACATGCGCCGCGTATGGCGCAAGTTCCAGCCCCTGACGCCAAGTCTGATGCGGCGCTAGTCCTTGCGCAGCTTGCCCGGCAGCAGCGGGCCCTGCATTTCGCGGATGGCTTCGACGAATTCGCCGATGTCCTCGAAGCTCTTGTACACCGAGGCAAAGCGCACGTAGGCCACCTTGTCGAGCTTGCGCAGTTCGGTCATGACGAGTTCGCCGATGTGTTCCGACGGCACTTCGCGCTGGCCGCTGGCAAGCAATTGTTCCTCGATGCGCGCCACGGCCGCGTCCACGTCTTCCGTGCTGACGGGGCGTTTGCGCAGGGCCAGGCTGAGGCTGGCGCGCAATTTGACCGGATCGTATTCGCTGCGGCTGCCATTGCGCTTGACGATCGAAGGCATGGCGAGCTCCACCCGTTCATAGGTGGTGAACCGCTTGTCACAGGACAGGCACCGGCGGCGACGGCGAATCGCGTCGCCCTCTTCGGAGACCCGGCTGTCGACGACCTGCGTTTCGGCATTGCCGCAAAATGGACACCGCATGTGTGATCCCTAAAGGCGCTGAAGGCAATAATTGAGCATATTGTAACGACGGCATGATGCAAAGCGGCATTAGGGACGAATCCCCCGCCGCCGTCGCATCGCCCATCGTGCGGCAGGATGCCCCCCCTGCCCGCCCATAAAGACCAAGGGACGGCGCCTTGCGGAGCCGTCCCTTGGTCTGTTCTGCCCGGAAGCGGCTAGGCCGCGCCCGGGTCACCTGCTTACTTCTTGCCGTACACCGGCAGGCGCGAGGTCAGTTCGTTGACCTTGGCGCGCACGGCGGCGATGTTCGCTTCGTCGCGCGGGTTGTCCAGCACGTCGGCGATCAGGTTGGCGGTCAGCTCGGCGTCGGCTTCGGTGAAACCGCGGGTGGTCATGGCCGGCGTGCCCAGACGGATGCCGCTGGTCACGAAGGGCTTTTCCGGGTCGTTCGGGATCGCGTTCTTGTTGACCGTGATGTGGGCCTGACCCAGCACCGCTTCGGCTTCCTTGCCCGTGATGCCCTTGGAACGCAGGTCCACCAGCATGACGTGGCTTTCGGTGCGACCCGAGACGATGCGCAGGCCACGCTTGACCAGCGTGTCAGCCAGGACCTTGGCGTTCTTGACCACTTGCTCCGCGTAGCCCTTGAACTCGGGTTCCAGCGCTTCCTTGAAGGCCACGGCCTTGCCGGCGATGACATGCATCAGCGGACCGCCCTGGATGCCGGGGAAGATCGCCGAATTGATGATCTTCTCGTGCTCGGCCTTCATCATGATGACGCCGCCGCGCGGGCCGCGCAGCGACTTGTGCGTGGTCGAGGTGACGAAGTCGGCGTGCGGGACCGGGTTGGGGTAGGCGCCGCCGGCGACCAGGCCCGCATAGTGGGCGATGTCGACCATGAACAGCGCGCCGTTTTCACGGGCGATGCGGGCCATGCGTTCGAAGTCGATATGCAGCGCGTAGGCCGAAGCGCCCGCCACGATCAGCTTGGGCTTGTGTTCCTTGGCCAGCTGCTCGACCTGTTCGTAGTTCAGGACTTCGTTTTCGTCCAGGCCGTACGAGATGAAGTTGTACAGCTTGCCCGAGGCGTTGACCGACGCGCCGTGCGTCAGGTGGCCGCCTTCGGCCAGGCTCATGCCCAGCACGGTGTCGCCCGGCTTGAGCACAGCCATGTACACGCCCTGGTTCGCCTGCGAGCCCGAGTTGGGCTGCACGTTGGCGGCTTCGGCGCCGAAGATCTGCTTCAGGCGGTCGATGGCCAGTTGCTCGACCACGTCCACGTACTCGCAACCACCGTAGTAGCGCTTGCCCGGGTAGCCTTCGGCGTACTTGTTCGTGAGCTGCGTGCCTTGCGCTTCCATGACGGCCGGGCTGGCGTAGTTCTCCGAAGCGATCAGCTCGATGTGCTGCTCTTGGCGCTGGTCTTCCTTCTGGATGGCGGCCCAAACGTCCGGGTCAGCCTTGGACAAGGTGAGGTTGCGGTCAAACATGACGGGGGTTTCCTGAGGCGGTAAATGGGAAGAAAACGAGAGAAGAAAACGGCAGATGAGAAAACGGCGTCGGGTGGGTAAACCCGCAGAATGCTGAGTAGTTTACCCCGTCACGCAGGATCATTTGCGCTCAAAACGGCCCGAACCGGGCCAAATTCCGGCGCGCGGGCGCGAAAACCACGGCATCGACACGCGCCGTGAAATGGCCCTCATGACGACTTGAGAAAGATTCATGCAATTGAGGCGGGCCAAAAAAAAGGCCGCGCTTGGCGGCCCTGCGTATATGGCGGTGGCAATCAGGCCGACGTGGCCCCGATTTGCTTGGGCGCGAGTTCGGGATTGAGCGTATAGGTGCCGGTCAGCGACGCCTGCGCCAGCACGTGCTTCTGAATGGCACGCAACGCGTCTTCGCCGTTGAACGAACCCTGCAGATTCAGGCTGGGCACATCCAGCGCGTACAGCGTGAAGATGTAGCGATGGACCAGGGCATCGTTCCAGGGCGGGCACGGGCCGTCGTAGCCGAAATACTCGCCGCTCATGTCGTGGTCATTGGCGAACCACGACGAATAGGAATTGATGCCTTGGCGCGCGTCCATGGGCGCCAGCGGGCCGCCCTTGCCGCGTGGCGTGATGCCGTTGGAAAACGCGCCTTCGTCGATCTCGCGCAGGTCGGCCGGCAGATCGACCAGCACCCAATGGAAGAAATCCACGCGAGCCAGGTCGGCGGGCACTTCGCGGCCTTCCTGGTTGACGTCGTCAGGACGCGAGGGCACATCGGGATCATGGCAGATCAGTGCAAACGACTGCGTGCCCGCCGGGACGTCGTCCCAGGAAAACTGCGGGTTGAAGTTATCTGCCAGCGCGACGTGCGATTGCGCATCGATCTTGCCGAAAGCGTAGCGTTCGGGAATCGACTCGTGATCGGAAAAAGACAAACTCGAAAGTTCCATGTCGTGCTCCTTTAAATGCCGCAAAGGCGCCAGGCGCCCGTGTGTACCCTGAGCGTATCAAAACTTCGCATTTACGGGTTCAAGTTAACACGTGCAAACTTGCGCTTGCCCACCTGAACGACGTAAGTCCCGGCCGGCAATTGCAACGATTTGTCTTCCACGCGATCGCCGTTGACGCGCACGCCGCCCTGCTCGACATTGCGCTGCGCTTCCGAGCCGGAGGCCACCAGTCCTGCCTCGCGCAGCAGCTTCAGGATGCCCACCGGCGCGCCGCCGATGTTGACTTCGGGCATGTCGTCAGGAATGGCGCCATCGCGGAAACGCGCCTCAAACGACGCCAGCGCGTCGTCTGCCGCCTTGGCGGAATGGAAGCGCGCGATGATTTCCTGGGCCAGCATGACCTTGGCATCGCGCGGGTTGCGGCCACCTTCGATCTCCTGTTTGAGCGCGGCGATATCCTCCAGCGAGCGGAAGGACAGCAGCTCGAAGTAACGCCACATCAGCGTATCGGAGATCGACATGAGCTTGCCGAACATGGAATCGGGCGACTCCGAAATGCCGATGTAGTTGCCCTTGGACTTGGACATCTTCTCTACGCCGTCCGTCCCGACCAGCAGCGGCATCGTCAGGATGCACTGCGGCTCCTGTCCATATTCTTTTTGCAGTTCGCGCCCGACCAGCAGGTTGAACTTCTGATCGGTGCCCCCCAGCTCCAGATCGGACTTCAGCGCGACCGAGTCGTAACCCTGCATCAGCGGATACAGGAATTCATGCACCGAGATCGGGATGCCGCCCTTGAAGCGCTTGGTGAAGTCTTCGCGTTCCATCATGCGGGCCACCGTGTAGCGCGACGCCAGCTGGATCATGCCGCGCGCGCCCAGGGGATCGCACCACTCGGAGTTGTAGCGGATCTCGGTGCGGGCCGGATCCAGCACCAGGCTGGCCTGGGCGTAATAGGTCTTGGCGTTGGCCTCGATCTGCTCACGCGTGAGCGGCGGGCGCGTGCTGTTGCGGCCACTGGGATCGCCGATGGTCGAGGTGAAGTCGCCGATCAGGAAGATGACGTTGTGCCCCAGGTCCTGGAGCTGGCGCATCTTGTTCAGCACCACCGTGTGGCCCAGGTGAATGTCCGGGGCGGTCGGATCCAGGCCGAGCTTGATGCGCAGCGGCACGCCGCTGGCGCGGCTCTTGGCCAGCTTGCGGGCGAATTCGGCTTCGACCAGCAGTTCATCGCAGCCGCGCTTGGCTATACGCAGATCCGCTTCGACTTCAGGAGTAATGGGGGCTTCGGTGGGTGACATGACAGGGGGGGCCAATGCGGCTTCAGCCGACAAAAAGGTGTAAAAAGTGACGAAAACTATCGTAAATTCTAGCCGAATCGGCTAGGATACCGGCCTAATCATACGCAACTGCCATATGTACGCAGGGGCGTTCGCTCTACCATCCCTTGTTCACAAGATGCGCCCTCGCGCCAGCCCTTGCCCCGGAAACGTGGCGCGCGAGGGCCGTACGTGTACCGCACCCTGCGAGTTCAAGCCACCTGAGAGGGTATTTTCACGATGAATCGTGGCCTCCACGAACTGGCGAGTGGCATCAAGCGCAAAGTCGCTGCCGTATTTGCGCCCGTTGAGCCCAAGCCGCATCGCTCGGGACTTCTCCGCCGCACGCTTCTCGTCACCGCAATTGGTCTGTTCGCAGGCGCCGCCGCTCTCGGCATGGTGCAGCAACCCGACCGCACCGAACTCCCCCCCTCGCGCGTCATCCAGAGCATTCTGCCGCTGACCGCCGAGCAAGTCGAAGTCAGCACGCCCAGCGCCGCCCCCTACATCAGCGAAACCCGGATCCGTCCGGGCGACACGCTGTCGGCAGTGCTGCAGCGCCTGGAACTCGACGCGCCCAACCTGCAATCCTTCCTGACGCACGACGCCAGCGCCCGCAGCATCTACAAGCTGTATCCCGGCCGCTCGGTGCAAGCCGCCACGGACGAACAGGGCAACCTGGTCTGGCTGCGCTACATCCACACGCCCGGCAACGAAACCGACGGGCAGGTCGTGACGCGCATGCTGCACGTGGCCCCGGCCGGCGACAGCTACAAGGCCGAGGAAGTCACCGAAAGCACCGAGCGCCAGACCCGCGTTGCCGTCGGCACCATCAAGTCCTCGCTCTTCGGCGCCACGGACTCCGCCGGCATCCCGGACTCGGTCACCATGCAGATGGCCGACATCCTCAGCGCCAAGATCGACTTCCTGCGCGACCTGCGCCAGGGCGATCAATTCCGCGTGGTCTACGAAGTGCGTTCGCACGACGGCCGCTACGCCGGCGCTGGCCGCGTGCTGGCCCTGGAATTCATCAACGGCGGCAAGACCTACAACGCCGTCTGGTTCAGCCCCGACGAAAAGTCCGGCTCTTACTACGACTTCGACGGCACCAGCCTGCGCGGCGCGTTCCTGCGCACCGCCCTGAAGTTCAGCCGCATCAGCTCGACCTTCGGCATGCGCATGCATCCCATCCACAAGACCTGGACGGGCCATAAGGGCGTCGACTACGCCGCACCGTCGGGTACGCCGATCCACTCCACCGCGGACGGCACGGTCGAATTCTCGGGCTGGCAGAACGGCTACGGCAACGTCGTCATCGTCAAGCACCACGGCAAGTATTCGACGCTGTACGCGCACCAGAGCCGCATCGCCGAAGGCGTCACCAAGGGCTCGAAGGTCTCGCAAGGCCAACTGCTGGGCTATGTCGGTTCCACCGGCTGGGCCACCGGTCCGCACCTGCACTACGAGTTCCGCGTCGACAACCAGCCTATCGACCCGCTGTCGGTGGACCTGCCCGTGGCCCGCGCCCTCGAACCCGCGGAAGTCCGCGCGTTCAACCAGGCAGTCGACCCCTACAAGCAGCAGATCCAGTTGCTGGCGCAGTTCCAGCAGACGCTGCCCGACGCGCTGACCAACGTGGCCAGCCGCTAAGGCAGGTCCGCAACAAACAGGCCCGCGCGCAGCGGGTGCGGCGGCGGGGCGACAAGCCCCAGCCGCCTTTTTTATTTGGAGGCGCCCGTGAATGCCACCCCGCCCTTGCAGCATGACCGCCGCACGCTCTACATCGGGCTGATGTCGGGCACCAGCGTCGACGGCGTCGACGGTGTGCTGACCCGCCTCGAAGACGGTCAGCCGCCGCAGGTGCTGGCCAATGCCAGCCTGCCCATGCCAGAAAATCTGCGGCGCGAGCTGCTGGCGCT
The DNA here is from genome assembly GCF_002966795.1 of Achromobacter spanius. Classification (GTDB taxonomy): domain Bacteria; phylum Pseudomonadota; class Gammaproteobacteria; order Burkholderiales; family Burkholderiaceae_B; genus Achromobacter; species Achromobacter spanius_D. Next base: position 710,563 of record NZ_CP023270.1, on the reverse strand, counting down.
GAATGCCGCGGGCGGCGACGAGCTTGCCCGCGCCGCGCTGGCGGCCAATGCGCTGGCGCGCGTGTATGCCCAGGCGGTGTCGAAGCTGCTTGCGGATGCCGGCGTGGCTGCGGGCGACGTCAGCGCCATCGGCGCGCACGGCCAGACCGTTCGGCACCGCCCCGACCTTGGCTACACGCTGCAGCTCAATGCGCCCGCCTTGCTGGCGGAACTGACCGGCATTGCAGTGGTGGCGGATTTCCGCACGCGCGACGTCGCCGCCGGCGGCCAGGGCGCGCCGCTGGTGCCGCCCTTTCACGCCGCCATCTTCGGCGCCAGCCACGGCCGCGCGGTGCTGAACCTGGGCGGCATTGCCAATGTGACCTTGCTCGTGCCCGGCCAGCCGGCGCGCGGCTTTGACACGGGTCCGGCCAACGTGCTGCTGGACGGCTGGTGCCAGCGCCATCTGAGCCGGCCTTACGACGCAGGCGGCCGCTGGGCCGCCTCGGGACAGGTGCTGGCGCCCCTGCTCGAACAATTGATCGGCAGCGAGCCGTGGTTTGGCCTGCCGCCGCCCAAATCCACAGGCCGCGACCTTTTCAACATGCAGTGGCTGGACGCCCGGCTGGCGGAGTTCGACGGCCCCGCGCCGGCCCCTCAGGATGTTCAGGCCACGCTGCAGCGCCTGACCGCCCGGACCATCGCCGACGCCATCGACCGGGCCGCCGCGGGCACACAGGAGGTCTTTGTGTGTGGCGGCGGGGCTTACAACGGCGGCCTGATGCAGGAACTGGCGTACTGCTTGCAGCGCCCCGTTCGACCGACCGATGACCTTGGCGTGCCGGCGCAGCAGGTGGAATCCTTGGCGTTTGCCTGGCTGGCGCATGCGTTCATGATGGGCAAGCCAGCCGGGCTGCCTAGCGTGACCGGCGCACGGGGACCGAGAATTCTGGGGGCCTTGTATCCCGCTTGATGCGGGTGGCCGCAATGATCGGCACGAAATCGGCGCCCAATGCAAAAAGCCCTTCGGCAAACCGAAGGGCTTTTGTCTTTCCTGCCTGGGCGATTACACCGAGAACGAGGAACCGCAGCCGCAGGTGGTGCTGGCGTTGGGATTGCGGATGACGAACTGCGCGCCTTCCAGGTCTTCCTTGTAGTCGATCTCGGCGCCGACCAGGTATTGGAAGCTCATCGGGTCGACGAGCAGTTGCACGCCGTCCTTGTCCAGCACGGTGTCATCTTCGTTGACGACTTCGTCAAACGTGAAACCGTACTGGAAGCCGGAACAGCCGCCGCCCTGCACGAAAACGCGCAGCTTCAGTTCGGGGTTGCCTTCTTCGGCCAACAGGTCTTTCACTTTGGCGGCAGCCGAGTCGGTGAACACCAGGGGGATAGGCGGGGGGGCCTGAAGGTCGACGGTTTCGGTCACTGCATTCATGGTTCACTCCTGGCCGATTCGGCCATATTTCAGTGAGCGGCGTCGCCGCTCGTATGGTGTCACTATAGCGCAGGGCTTGACCAGACTCAAAGTTCCAGTTTGACACTGCGCGAGGCGCGGACGGTTTCACCCTCGAGGACGCTGATGGTGACACTTTCGGGGACAAATCCCTCGGGCACGGCCAGGATGCCCTGGCTGCGCTGGTACTGGTCGAACTGCAGGGCGAGCGAGGCGGCAGCCAGGTTTTCGCCCGTGGCCGTGACAGGGCCGGTTTCGGCCTTGACCTGCATGGGCGCGAGGTCGACGGTGACGGTTTCGCCCTTGAGCACGCCGGTGGCCTGAAAGCGCAAGGCGCCCGCGAAGGGCGTACCGCCATTGCGGCCGCTGCGCATCAGCAGCACCTTGTAGCGCAGACCGCCGCCTTCGCGGTCGATCTGCACGCCGCGGATGTCCACCGACCCTTCCGGGCCGGGCGGCAGCAGTTGTTCATAGAACGCCAACTGGTCTCGCACCCGGCCGACCTCGGCCTGCGCGGCGTGAAGCTGCGTTTCCAGTTCCTGGCGGGCGGATCGCTCGATGACCAGTTCGCCGTCGGCGGTATCGAGTTGGCCGCGAATGTAGCGTAGCTGCGTGGCCTGCTGACGCATGGCCTCGTCCTGGGCCTCGGCTTGCTGGACGCTGATGACCACGGCGTCCTGCGGGCGGTAGAGTTGACGCGCGTGAAAGAACCCGGCGGCGCCACCCACCAGCACGCCCAGCAGCAGCATCGCGCAAAGACGCACGATGGCGCCATGACGTGCGCGAGGCTGGGGACTGACTGACGGATCTGCAGGCATAAAGAGCAGCGTTGGCGGCCCGCCAAGCGGGCCGCCCTGGCCTTACGGCAGGATGGCGACCTGGTCGAGGCCGACCGTTTCGGGAATGCCGAACATCAGGTTCATGTTCTGCACCGCCTGGCCGGCGGCGCCCTTGACCAGATTGTCCTGCACCACCATGACGATCAGCAGATCGCCGTTACCCGGGCGGCTGAGCGCGATGCGCAGGTTGTTGGAACCGCGCACCGAACGCGTTTCGGGATGGCTGCCGGCAGGCATGACGTCCACGAAGGGTTCATCGGCGTAGCGCTGCTCGAACAGGGCCTGGAAGTCGGTGTCGCGCGCTTCGGGGTTGATGCGGGCATAGATGGTGGAGAACATGCCGCGGATCATCGGCACCAGATGCGGCACGAACGTCAGGCCCACCTTGCCGCCAGCCAGCTTTTCAAGCTGGGCGGAGATTTCGGGGTGGTGGCGATGACCGGCCACGCCGTAGGCCTTGAAGTTGTCGGAGGCTTCGGAGAACAGCGAACCCACTTCCGCCTTGCGGCCCGCGCCGGACACACCCGACTTGCAGTCGGCGATCAGCGTTTGCGTATCGACCAGCGGCTTGCCGCCTTCGAGCAGCGGAGCCAGGCCCAGCAGCACCGTGGTCGGATAGCAGCCGGGGTTGCCGATGACGCGCGCCTTGGAGATGGCCTCGCGATTCAGTTCCACCAGGCCATACTGCGATTCGGCCAGGATGTCCGGGCAGGTATGGGGAATCTTGTACCAGCGCTCGAACGTGGGGATGTCCTGCAGGCGGAAGTCGGCGGCCAGGTCGATGACGCGGGTGCCCGCGGCGATGAGCTCTTGCGCTTGCGCCATGGCCACGCCATGCGGCGTGGCAAAGAAGACGACGTCGCAGTCGGTCAGCGAGGCCTTTTCCGGGGCCGAGAAGGCAAGCTTCACACGGCCGCGCAGGTTGGGATACATGTCGGCGACGGGCAGGCCGTCTTCCTTGCGGGACGTGATGGCAGTCAGTTCCACGTTGGGATGCTGCGACAGCAAGCGCAGTAGTTCGACGCCGGTATATCCGGTGCCGCCGACGATACCAACCTTGATGCGGGTGTTCGATGCTTGGGCCATGATGGATGCTCTTCGGAGAACGAATGACGATTGTATCGCTCGGGAATCGGGGGATCGCACAGGCGTGCCGGATTTGGCACTGCAAACCTTTTTTCCGACCGGGCGGGCGGCGCGGAGTTCCACGCAGGGCCGGCGATGACACGGCATTGCCGGCCCAAAAACAAAAAGCCCGCCGAAGCGGGCTTTTTGCAGGGCATTAACGCTTGCTGAACTGCTTGCGACGACGCGCCTTGCGGAAGCCGACCTTCTTACGTTCGACTTCACGGGCATCGCGCGTGACGAAGCCAGCTTGCGACAGCGAGGGCTTCAGCGTGGCGTCGTAATCGATCAGGGCACGCGTGATGCCGTGACGGATTGCGCCGGCTTGGCCGGTTTCGCCGCCGCCGTGCACGTTGACCTTGATGTCAAACGATTCCAGGTGGCCGGTCAGTTCCAGCGGCTGGCGCACGACCATACGGCCGGTTTCACGAGCGAAGAACTCGTCGACGGGCTTGCCGTTGACGACGATCTTGCCAGTGCCCTTCTTGATGAAAACGCGAGCCACCGAAGTTTTGCGACGGCCGGTTCCGTAATTCCAGTTACCGATCATGGCGTTTCCTTAGAGATCCAGCGTCTTGGGCTGCTGGGCGGTATGCGGGTGCTCGGCACCGGCATAGACCTTAAGCTTCTTGATCATGGCGTAGCCCAGAGGACCCTTGGGCAGCATGCCCTTGACGGCCTTCTGAATGGCACGGCCGGGAAAACGCTCTTGCATTTTCTCGAAGTTCGTTTCACGGATACCGCCCGGGTACGTCGTGTGGCGGAAGTACTTCTTGTCCTTCGCCTTGGCACCGGTAACAACGATATCGGACGCGTTGATGATGACGATGTAGTCACCAGTATCAACGTGAGGCGTGAATTCAGGTTTGTGCTTGCCACGCAGACGACGTGCGACTTCGCTGGCCACACGACCGAGGACTTTGCCCTTGGCGTCGATCACAAACCAGTCACGTTGGACTTCATGCGGCTTGGCCACAAAGGTCTTCATGATGGTTCCTAAGAATAAAAATTTGCTCTGGCCGGAACATCCCGCCAGTGTTCTTTCCCAAACTAGGCCGCGTATTGCAGCCCTTAATCGCCCCCCGCCTAAGCGTTATGAATCCGCCCGTGCAAAGGTCAAAATGAGGGAAAGCCTGAAATTCTAACACGGATGCTCAAAAAATGGGCAAGTGGAAAGAATCCAGGTGGCTTGCGGCCCACCGCCACAGGGCGGCAGCCGCAAATCTTTTCAGGGGGACAGGTCAATCCCCTGCCCGCTCAGGCGCCCAGGTAGGCTTCCAGGACGCGGGGGTGACCCAGCAGTTCGCGGCCGGTGCCCTTCAGCGCCAATGCGCCGTTTTCAAGCACGTAGCCGTGCTGCGCGATCTTCAAGGCCTGGCGCACGTTCTGTTCGACGAGGAACAGCGTGAGGCCGTCGGCGTTGATGGCGCGCAGCGAGCGGAAGATTTCCTGGACCACGATCGGCGCCAGGCCCATCGACGGTTCGTCCAGCAGCAACAGGCGGGGCTTGGCCATCAAGGCGCGGCCGATGGCCAGCATCTGCTGTTCGCCGCCGGACAGGTTGCCGGCCATGCCGTTGATCCGTTCCTTCAGGCGCGGGAACAGATTGAACACATATTCCAGATCGTTGGCGACGTTCTTCAGGCCGCGGCGGTAGGCGCCGAGTTCCAGGTTTTCCAGCACCGTCATGGTGGTGAGGATGGCCCGGCCTTCCGGCACCTGCACGATGCCGCGCGACACCAGCTGGTTCGGCGCGAGATTGGTGACGTCTTCGCCCTCGAAGAGGATGCGGCCGCGCGCCTTGGGCAAGAGGCCCGACAGCGCCAGCAGCGTGGTCGACTTGCCGGCGCCGTTGGCGCCGACCAGGGCGGTGATTTCGTTGGCGTTCAGGTCCAGGTCGATGCCGCGCACGGCTTCGATGTGGCCGTAGTTGACCTCGAGTCCGCGGACTTCCAGCATGGCGCTCATTTGGCGGCCTCCGCTTGTTCGGTGTCTTCGTCGTCTTCGCGGCCCAGGTAGGCCTCGATGACCTGCTCGTTGTTGCGGATTTCCTCGGGACCGCCGCAGGCGATGATCTTGCCGAAGTTCAGCACCGCGATGCGTTCGCACAAGCCCATGACGAAGCGCATGTCGTGCTCGATCATGAGGATGGTGTAGCCGCGATCGCGGATCGCCAGGATCTCGCGCATCAGTTCGGCGCGTTCGCCGGTGTTCATGCCGGCGACGGGCTCGTCCAGCAGCAGCAGCTTGGGCTCGGTGGCCAGCGCACGCGCCAGCTCCAGGCGGCGCTGTTCGCCGTAGGACAGGTTGTCAGCCAGATCGTTGGCCTTGTGATCCAGGCGCATCCACGTCAGCAGTTCATGCGCGCGTTCGCGGGCGCGCTGCTCGTGTTCGCGATAGCCGGGCAGGCCCAGCAGCAGGCTGGGGAAACCGTAGTTCATGTGGCGGTAGGCGCCCACGACGACGTTTTCCAGCAGCGTCATCTCCTTGAAGAGACGGATGTTCTGAAACGTGCGGGCGATGCCCATGCGCGTGATGCTGTGCGGCTTCTTGCGCAGGACGCTTTCGCCCTGGAACGTGATGGAGCCGCCGCTGGGCGGCAAGAGGCCGGTGATCAGGTTGAATACCGTGGTCTTGCCGGCGCCGTTCGGGCCGATCAGGCCGAAGATGGCGCCTTCGGGCACGGACAGGCTGACGTCATGCAGCACATGCAGGCCGCCAAAGCTCTTGGAGACGGAGGACAGCTCAAGCATGACGCTTCCCTCCCTGGCGGCTTTGACGCATCCAGCGCTTGAAGCGCGCCGGATCCCAGATGCCTTGCGGCAGGAACAACACAATCACCACCAGGATCACTCCATTCGCGATCAGGCGCAGATCGGCGAATCCGCGCAGCAATTCAGGCAGCACCGTAATGATGAAGCTGCCGATCACGGGACCGGCCAGGCCGCCGATGCCGCCGAGGATCGCCATCGTCAGAATTTCGACGCCGCGGTCGAAGCCGTATTCGTTGGGACCGATGAAGAACGTCAGGTGCGCGTTCAACGCGCCAGCCAGGCCGGCGATCATGGCGCCGGCAACAAAGGCCAGCATCTTGTTCGAACGCACGTTGATGCCCATCAGGCCCGCCGCCGTCTCGTCGCCACGGATGGCGTCGAAGGAGCGGCCGATCTTGGAAGCACGCACGCGCCACAGCACGAACAGCACGATGATGACGGCCAACAGGACGTGCCACCACTGCGTGAGTTGCGGGATGCCGTTCAGGCCCAGCGCGCCGCCGGTGATGGACTCGGTGTTCAGGATGGTCACGCGGACCACTTCACCGAAGCCCAGCGTGGCCATCGCCAGGTAGACCCCGGACAGCCGCAACGTCGGCAGGCCGATCAGGGCCGCCACCAGCGCGGGCGCGGCCATGCCGCCAGCCAGCGCCACCGTGAACGGGGCGTCGTAATTCATGGTGAGCAGCGCGGCGGTGTACGCCCCGATGCCCATGAAGGCAGCGTTGGCCATGGCCAGCATGCCGCAGGCCAGCGTCAGCCAGATGGAGAGGGCCAGGAGTGCATTGGTGCCAAGCGTCAGCACCAGGTTGCCGTAGATGGCCCAGAAATTTTCGAATCCGCTCATACCTTAAGCCTTGCGTTGAACCACTTTGCCGAACAGACCTTGCGGGCGGACCAGCAGGATCAGGAACAGCAGGCCGAAAGCCACCGCGTCGCGCATGGTGGAGCCGATGTAAGCCACGGACAGCACCTCGGCGAAGCCCAGGAAGAGACCGCCCAGCATGGCGCCGCGAATGTCTCCCATGCCGCCCAGGATGATGACCGCGATGCCCTTGTGCAGCATCGGCTGGCCCATCAGCGGGAACAGCGCGTTCGAGTACAGCCCGATCAGCACGCCGGCCACGCCGCCCAGAGCGGCCGCGGCGAACGAGGTGGTGATGAACAGCTTTTCGACGTTGATGCCCAGCAGCCAGGCGGCCTTGGGCGATTCGGCAATGGCGCGCAGCGCGCGGCCGAACTGCGTGCGGCGCATCACGTACATCAGCACGGCCATCAGCGCGAACGACAGGAAGATGATGCCCAGTTCGATGACGGTCAGGTGCAGGCCGGCGACTTCGATGACTTCCTCGGGCACGGTGCCGTGCGGGAAGCGCAGGTTGCTGGCGCCAAAGATGCTTTGGGCGCCGTTGTTCAGGATGATGCCGACACCGATGGTGGCGATCATGGGAATCAGGTGGGGTGCGTTGCGCTTGCGCAGCGGCTTGAGGACCAGGTAGTCGATGATGACCCCAGTGAAGCCGGCAACGAAGAACGCGACCATCAGCGCGGCCCACAAGGGCAGGCTGAACTGCTGGACCACGACAAGTGCTGCGTAGGCGCCAACCATGAAGACGGCGCCATGCGCCAGGTTGATCACCCCGAGCACGCCGAAGATCAGCGTGAAGCCGAGCGCGAACAGTGCATACACACAGCCCAGCGACAAGGCATTGACGAATTGTTGTTCGAACATGATGGGACTTTCCAGATCTGAGAGGGCCACCTCGCCGTGCCCACAGCGAGGTCTTTTCTGCTTCCGGGGAAGCTTTCTACTTGGGACGGCCCTGCGATAAAAAGCGCCTTGCGGCCGGCCGGGAGGCCGTCCGCAAGGCGCATCCCCCCGCGCGGGGATGCGTACTGCTTACTTCTCGATGACGTACTTGCCGTCCTTGGTCACGCTGACGATCGGCGCCTGGTCGGCGTCGTAACCGGCCGGCTTGCCGGCGCGATCGTTGGCCTGGCGGAACTTGAACGGGCCGGTGGCGCCAGTCCAGGTCACGGCCGGCAGGGCGTCGCGCAGGGCAGCGCGATCCTTGGCCAGTTCGCCGGAGATCTTGGTGTTCTTCAGGGCCTGGGCGACGATGTACATGGCGTCATACGACTGCGCCGCGAACTGGTCGGGGGCATTCGTGAACTTGGCCTTGTAGGCGTCGATGAACTTGACGTTCTCGGGGGCCTTGTTTTCGATCGACCACGGGCTGCCGATCCACAGATTGTTCGACGCGCCGCCGGGGGCCAGGTCGAAAATCTTGACCGAGTTCATGCCGTTGCCGCCGATGACGGGCACGTTCAGGCCGAGCTGGCGGGCCTGGACCATGATCGGGGCGCCTTCGGCCAGCAGTGCGGACAGCACGATGGCGTCGGGGTTGGTGCCCTTGATCTTGGTGAGCTGGGCCTTGAAGTCCACGTCGCCCTTGGCGAACGTTTCGGTCGTGGTGACCGGAATCTTCTGGTCTTCCAGGGCCTTCTTGAAGTTGTCGTAGCCGCTCTTGGTGAAGACGTCGTCGTTGCCGTAGAGCACCGCCACGTTCTTCAGGCCGGTCTTGGCCTTGACGGTGGAGATGGTGGCGGGCAGCACGTCGGCTTCGGTGACCGAGTTGCGGAACACGTAGTTGCCGATGGAGGTGATGCCGTCAGCGGTGTTGGAGGTGCCGAAGGCGACCGTCTTGGCGGCCTGGGCGACCGGATCGGCGGCCTGGGCGGAGTTCGACAGGGTGGGACCGAAGACCATCAGGACGTTGTCCTTGAAGATCAGCTTCTTGAAGACGTTGATGGCTTCTTCTTTCTTGCCTTGTTCGTCTTCGATCACCAGCACGATCTTGTTGCCGTTGATGCCGCCTGCGGCATTGATTTCATCGGCAGCGAGCTGGAAACCGTTGCGGATCGACACGCCGTACTGGGCGGCGCCGCCGGACAGGGCTTCAGCCACGCCCAGCTTGATGTCGGCAGCGTGGGCGGCCGGGACGATACCGGCGGCGATCAGCGCGGCCAGCAGCTTTTTGGTCTTGGATTGCATGGTTGTTACCACCTTAAAGTCTGTCTCGGAATATTGGTAATCCGGGCTGATGTAATCCTGCCGGATTGACGTCGATGCCGCCTAAAGGCCGCATGTATGCGCGTCAAGACCCGGGATATTACTCCTTTGTATCAGGCCGAAACTCGAATGCCGTTCAACAAAAGCCTCAAAACCGCCCATTTTTTTGTAAAAAACGTGTGGTTACTAGCACAAACCCTGAAACTCACCGAATGCCATTCGGCACCGGCTTCCTCCTAACCCCTGGCCGACAGCGCCACGCCCAGATACTGGCCGAACGCGCCTTCGGTCAGGCGAAACCACGGCATCTCGCTGTCGCGAAAGCCCATGTAACTATCATGCAAAGCCTTGAATCTGGGGTCTTTGGCGCTCAAGTCCTTGTAGACCTGCTGCGATGCCTCGAAGGCGGCGTCCATGATCGACCGGGGAAAAGCGCGCACTTGCGCGCCATTCGAGGTCAATTGCGCCAGCGCCTGCGGATTGAGGGCATCGAACCGCGCCGTCGCCGTGGTGTGCGCAGCCAGCGCGGCCGACTGCACGACGGCCTGATAGTGCTTGGGCAGCTGATTCCAGGCCTCGTCGTTGATATACAGCGACAGCTGTTCGCCGCCCGCCCACCAGCCGGGTGCGTAGTAATACTTAGCTACTTTATTCAGGCCGAGTTTGGCGTCCTCGTAGGCGCCCGCCCCTGCCACTGCCTGCAGGCCTTCCTTTTCGAAGAGCTCGGCCAGCTTGGCCAGGTCGGCCTGCTGCGGCACGACGCCAAGACGGGACAGCACGTCGCCGGCCAACCCGCCGACCCGCATCTTCAGGTCTTTCAGGTCGCCGGTGCGCTTGATTTCCTTGATGTACCAGCCGCCCATCTGGGCGCCGGTATTGCCCAGCGGAAAGTTGATGATCTTTTCGGGTTTGAAGAGTTCGCGCGTCAGGCGCAGGCCCTCGCCTTCGCTCATCCAGGCGCTCATCTGGCGCGCATTCAGGCCGAACGGCACGGCCGCGTCAAAGCTGAACGCGGGATTCTTGGCGTAGTAAAGGCGCGAGGAGACGTGCCCGCATTCCACCTTTTTGGTGGACACGGCTTCCATCAGGTCGGCGGCGGCAACGACTTCCCCGTCCGGGAAGTGGCGGATGTTGAACTTGCCGCCCGTGGATTCGGCAACGATCTTGCAGAAGTTTTCGGCGGCGCCGACGCGCAGGTCCAGGGCGCTGGGAAAGCCTGAAGACAGGCGCCAGCTGACCGAGGGCATGTCCTGGGCGAACGCGGGCGCGCTGACCGCGGCGCCAGCGACGGCGCCCAGGCTGGCGCGCTTCAGGAATGAACGTCGTTGCATCACTTTGCTCCTATACGGCAACACCCGGGACTTTGAGCAATACCCGCCGGATATTACACGGTGGCAATGACCGGAACGGCTAGAGGAAATCCCGAGCATAAAGGGGCTGCAACGCGGGGGGTTGCAATGCGGGGGGATTGCAAAGCGGGCAAATAGAGGGAACCGGCGGCGCCTTGGACGCCGCCGGTCCGCGGGATCAGGTCCCGGCGATCGCCATCTGCTCGATGAGGATCGAGCCCGTGGTCTTGGTGCCGCGCGAAATGGTGTCGGCGCCGACCGCGACGATCTGCTTGAACATGTCGGCCAGGTTGCCGGCAATGGTGACTTCCTGCACCGCATGCTGGATCTGGCCGTTTTCGACCCAATAGCCGAAGGCGCCGCGCGAGTAGTCGCCCGTCACGTAATTGACACCCTGCCCGATCAGTTCGGTGACGAGAAAGCCCGTGCCCAGCTTCTTGAGCATGGCTTCGAAGTCGTCGCCACGGCGGGTCCGCGTGGAGCTGAACACCAGATTGTGCGAGCCGCCGGCGTTGCCGGTGGTGGTCATGCCCAGCTTGCGGGCAGTGTAGGACGACAGGAAGTAGCCTTCGAGCACGCCGTCCGACACCACGTTGCGGCGGCGCGTGCGCACGCCTTCGTCGTCGAACGGCGAACTGCCCATGGCGCCGCGGATGTGCGGGTCTTCGACCAGGTTGATGTGCTTGGGAAAGAGCGGCTTGCCCAGCGAATCCACCAGGAAGCTCGCCTTGCGGTACAGGGCGCCGCCGTTGACGGCCTGCGTCAGCGCGCCGACCAGGCCAAGCGCCAGCGGCGCCTCGAACAGGACCGGAAACTTGCCGGTGCGCACGCGGCGTGCCGACAGGCGCGACAGCGTACGTTCGGCGGCGTAGCGGCCGATGGCTTCGGGCGAAGCCATCTTGGCCGGATCGCGCTCGGACGTGTACCAGTAGTCGCGCTGCATGCCATTGCCGCGGCCCGCGATGGGCGCCACGGACAGGCTGTGGCGCGAATATGGGTAACCGCCCAGGAAACCGCGCGTGTTGCCCATCACGAACTGGCCTTCGTACGTGCCGACCGAGGCGCCGTCGGTGTTGGTGATGCGCGGATCGACCTCACGGGCGGCGCGCTCGGCGCGCAGCGCCAGTTCGGCCGCTTCCTCGGTAGAGACGGTCCAGGCGCGGTGCAGGTCCAGGTCTGGGAATTCGGTGGCCAGCTGGTCGGCGTCGGGCAGGCCGGCGGCCGGGTCGGCGGCGGTATGGCGGGCGATGTGCCAGGCGGCTTCGACCGTCTGGCGCAGGGCGGCTTCGGAAAAGTCGGACGTCGACGCGGAGCCACGGCTTTGGCCGGCGTAGACCGTCAGGTCCAGCGCCCGGTCGCGCGTCTGCTCAACGGTTTCGATGTCGTTCTTGCGGACCGAGACGGATAGTCCCAGGCTTTCGGAGACTTCCGCGGCGGCGTCGGAGGCGCCAATCTGGCGCGCGTAGGCCAGGGTTTGCTCGACAAGTTCGGAAAAACGCGCGTGATTCGCCGCCAGCGGCAAGGATGAGGAGGTTTTAACCATTGCAGTCCAATTTGCAGAGACGGTTATCATAGCCAAGTCTGTCATTGCGCAGTTTTCCATGAATTCCCATCCCCAAGAAGATTCCGTCGACGACGGTTACGACGAGAACGGCTACGACCGTCCCAGCAAGTCCCAGGTCAAGCGTGACATGCACGCCCTGTTGGACCTGGGCAAGCAGTTGATCGCGCTGTCGCCCGAACGTCTGAAGCAATTGCCGCTCGAAGAGCGGCTGTACGAGGCCATCCGCATGGCCCAGCGCACCACTGGCCGCGAGGGTCTGCGGCGTCAGGTCCACTTTGTGGGCAAGCTGATGCGCGACGCGCCGGCCGACGTCATCCGCAAGCAGCTCGACGTCTGGGAGAACGGCTCCCGCGAGGAAACGGCCGCCATGCACCGTCTTGAGGGGCTGCGCGACCGCCTGCTCGATGACGACGACGCCCTGACCCGCCTCCTCAGCCTCAACCCGCAGGCCGACGTGCAGCAGTTGCGCACGCTGATCCGCGCCGCGCGCAAGGAAAAGCTGGCCAACGCATCGCTGCTGCAGGGCCAGGAGCCGCAGAAAAAGCACTACCGCGCGCTCTTCCAGGCGCTCAAGACCCTCACCCTCTGATATTCCCTACGGCCCGTCCATGAACGCACCCGACCTGCTCGACTGCATCGAGATCGAAACCGCTCCCAACCCCACGCATGCCGTGATCTGGCTGCACGGCCTGGGCGCCGACGGCAACGATTTCGCGCCCATCGTGCCGGAACTGCGCCTGCCCGCCGGGCGCGGCGTGCGTTTCGTGTTCCCGAATGCGCCGGTTCAGCGGGTCACCATCAACAACGGCATGTCGATGCGTTCCTGGTACGACATCCTGGTGATGGATCTGGTGCGCGTGGAAGACGGCCGCGGCATCCGCGCCTCGGAAACCGCCATCCACCAGTTGATCGCCCGTGAAAACGCGCGTGGCATCCCGACGTCGAACATCGTGCTGGCCGGGTTCTCGCAAGGCAGCGCGATGACCTTGCACACGGGCCTGCGCCTGAAAGAGAAGCTGGCCGGCATGATGGCGCTGTCTGGTTATCTGCCGCTGGTGGACACGGCCGAGGCCGAGCGCCAGCCCGCCAACAATGCCACGCCGATCTTCATGGCCCATGGCCAGTACGATCCGGTGGTGTCGCTGGCGCGCGCCGAAGCGTCGTTGGCGGAATTGAAGCGCCTGGGCTATGACGTGCGCTGGCACACGTACCCGATGCCGCACTCGGTCTGCGCCGAGGAAGTGTCGGACATTTCGGACTTCCTGAACGAAGTGCTGGTCTAGCGCAGCGGGGGCCAGGAGCCATATCGGGCGGCGCGCAAGGCGCGGCTCGTGTTCCTGGCCGATGGGCGCGCAGACATTGCGCGCCTACGATGGGTGAGCCGCCCGCAATGGCTCAACATCCCAAAACGCCCCAAAACGTCATTTTGTATACCAACTGGTATTCCAGCTTCGCATTGTCGAGGCTTAGAAGGCGTGCGTCCATAGAGAAAAACGCCAATCGCAAAAGGCTTGTCGCCTGCTTGTCTTGAATATAGTATTCGATCCAAGCCTCACCGGCCCGGGCCAACTCTGTTCGGGCTTCCCTGTTGTTGCAGTCGATCCATCCCATTGGCCGTGTTGCGCCGATCCATCGGCGCATTCAAGACGCAGGAGAAAGTCCCGTGAAGACCTTGCCCTTGCCCCGCCTGGCAGGCGCGGCGCTGCTCGCGCTGCTTGCCCCACTGGCCGCCCAGGCCGAAGCCCTGAACCCGCCCGTGAAGGTGCGCTACGAAGAAGTGGTGCGATCCATCCTGTACGTGCCGAAGTACGTCGCGCTATCGCAGGGATACTTCAAGGACGCCGGGCTGGACGTGTCCATGAAGACCTCGCAAGGCACCGACAAGGGCATGACTGCCCTGCTGTCGGGCAGCGCGGACATCGTGCTGATCGGACCCGAGGCGTCCATCTATGTGCAGAACAGCGAATCGCCAGTCAAGCCCAAGATCTTTGCCGGCCTGACCGCCACCGACGGCTTTTTCCTCTTGGCGCGCAAGCCGGTCGACAAGTTCGACTGGTCCATGCTCAAGGGCAAGGAAGTCATCGGCTTTCGCCCCGGATCGAATCCGATCGTGTTCCTGGAGACCGCGCTGCGCAAGCACGGCCTGGATCCCCAGAAGGACGTAAAGCTGCTCAACAACATCGGCATCCCGGCGCGCGCCGGCGCCTGGATGGCGGGCCAGGGCGAATACGGCATCTTCCTGGAGCCCGAGGCCGGCGAGCTGGTGCGCAACGGCAAGGGGCACATCGTCGCGTCCGTCGGGCATGAAGTCGGGCAAGTGGACTACACGGTCTTCACCGCCACCGACAAATACATCCGCGACAACCCCAAGGTCATCCAGGCCTGGACCGACGTGGTGGCGCGCGCCGAGAAGTACGTGAAGGACACGCCCGCGGCCACGCTGGCCCCGCAGATCATGACCTTCTTTCCCGGCATGGACCAGGCCGCGGTGACCGAGGCGATCGAACGCTACAAGCAATATCAGATCTGGAAGACCACGCCGCTGGTGACGGCGCAGGCGATGTCGCAATTGCAGGACATGCTGGTCGCCAGCGCCGTGATGAAGGACAGCGCCCGCGTGAAGTACGAGGACGTGGTGATCGCCGACTTTGCCAAGAAGGCGCAATGATGGGCGCCGCCATCCACAACCTGAAGCCGGCGCCCGCCACGGCCAAGATCGAACTGCGCGAGGTCTGTCTTTCCTACTTCACGCCCGAGGGCGAGACCGAGGCGCTGTCGAACGTCTCGTTCACCCTGGCGCCGGGCGAGTTCGTCAGCCTGATCGGGCAAAGCGGCTGTGGCAAGAGCACGCTGCTGTCGTTGATCGCGGGCCTGATTCCGCCGACCTCGGGCGCGGTGCTGGTCGACGGGCAGGCGGTGACCAAGCCAAACGCCCGCATCGGCTACATGCTGCAGCAGGACTACCTGTTCGAGTGGCGGACCATCCTGGATAACGTGATGCTGGGCGCCGAGATCCAGGGCCGGCGCGACGCGCGCAGCGAAGCGCGCGCCGTGCATCTGCTTGAAAAATGCGGCCTGGGCGCGTTCCTGTCGCATACGCCCCGGCAGTTGTCGGGCGGGATGCGCCAACGCGCGGCGCTGGCGCGCACGCTGGTGACCGAGCCCGACGTGATCCTGCTGGACGAACCGTTTTCCGCGCTGGATTCGCAGACCCGCCTGGCGATCTCCGACGAAGTCGTGGACATCCTGCGACGCGAAGGCAAGACGGTGGTGCTGGTGACGCACGACATCGGCGAGGCCATTGCGATGACCGACCGCGTGATCGTGCTGTCACGCCGGCCGGGACGCCTGAAGAGCCAGTACCGGATCCATTACGGTGACGGCCAGGTCCGGCCCACGCCTTTCCAGGCGCGCTCGCGGCCGGAGTTCAACACCTACTTCAAACAGCTCTGGGACGAGCTGGATGTCCACGTGGAGGGCTGACCCATGAACGCGCCGATTGCCAATACCGTTCCGCTGCGCGCCGTCCCCGGGCCCAGCGAGAAATACCTGAACTACCTGCGCCGCGACCGCGCGCGCCGCCGCAATATCCGCGTCGCCCAGGCGCTGCTGCTGGCGGTCTTTCTGTGCGCGTGGGAAATCCTGCCGCGCATGCACATCCTCAATCCGCTGCTCACCAGCTATCCCAGCGCGCTGTGGCCCACGTTCATCGAACTGTGGAATCACGGCAGCCTGGGCAAGCACATCATGACGACGCTGTCGGCCACGCTGGTCGGCTTTGTGCTCAGCATGGGCATCGGGATCGTGGTGGCGGCCGCGCTGTGGTGGTCGGACTTTCTGTACAAGGTGCTGGACCCCTTCCTGGTCGTGGCGAACGCCATGCCCAAAATCGCGTTCGTGCCGATCTTCTATCTGTGGCTGGGGTCGGACTATGCGGTGTACGGCATGGCGGTCGCGATTGCGGTATTCGTGACCATCATGGTCGTGTATGCGGGATTCCGCGGCATCGACCTGAACAAGGTGAAGCTTGCCCACACGTTTGGCGCCAGCCGCTGGCAGGTGCTGACCAAGGTCGTGCTGCCAGGCAGCGTGCCCACGCTGATCGCCGCCGTGAAAATGAACATCGGCTTGGCGCTTGTCGGCGTGATCGTGGGCGAGTTCCAGTCGGCGGATTCGGGGCTGGGCTTTCTCATCATGAACGGCAGCCAGGTGTTCAAGCTGAACATCGTCATGACCGCCATCGCGATGCTGGCGCTGATCTCCAGCGTCATGTATCTCATCATTTATCGCGTCGAGTCCGTCGTCGCGCGGCGCTACGGCTAAGGAGGCAGCATGGAATTCCCCCAATGGGTGAAGGATCGCGTCGTGGCTCGCCAAGGCTGCCTGCATCCCTATGACGAACTGCCGGGCGCGCGCACGGCGGTGGTCGTGATCGACATGCAGCAGTACTTCCTGATGCCGGGGTATCAGGGCGAATGCGCCCCCGCGCGCCAGATCATCGAACCCATCAACCGCCTGTGCAGCGCCGTGCGCGATGCGGGCGGGGTCGTGGTGTGGGTGCAGACGGCGTCGGACAACGCCGACGTGTTCTGGTCGCATCATCACGGCGTGATGCTGACGCCCGAGCGCAGCGCCCGCCGCCTGGAAACGCTGCGGCGCGATTCGCCGGGCTTTGCGCTGCATCCGGACCTGCACGCGCAGGCTACCGACCTGCGCGTGGTCAAGCGCTTTTACAGCGCCATGGCGCCGGGTTCGTCGGAACTTGAGCCACTGCTGCGCGGCCTGGGCGTGGATACGCTGTTGATATCCGGCACCGTTACCAACGTGTGCTGCGAATCCACCGCGCGCGACGCGATGATGCGGGACTTCCGGACCATCATGATCGACGACGCGCTGGCCGCTGTGACGCCGGCCGAGCACGAGAACGCGCTGCACGGCTGGATGCTGTTCTTTGGCGACGTGCTGTCGGTGGACGAAGCGGCCGCGCGGCTTACGCCCGCGCAGCCGTCCCGCAGGACCGCCTGAAGCATCCCGCCCCGCCGGGTATCACCCCAGGTCCAGCCAGACCCGGCGCATCGTCGGATCCTCGGGGTCGCGGTCGTTGGTGAAGCCCAGGCTCGTCATCAGCGCCAGCATGGGCCGGTTGGTCGACAGCACCAGGCCGTCGATGTATTCCAGGCCCTGCTCGCGCGCGGCGTCGATCAGCGCGGTCATGAGCTGACGTCCCAACCCGCGCCGCTGCCAGTCGTCGCCGATCACCAGCGCGTACTCCGCGCCCCGGCCGTCGGGGTTGCGCAGGTAGTGGGCAAAGCCCACCAGCACCTCGCGCGGATGGCCGCGATTGGCGGGATTGGGCACCTGCGTCGCCGCCACCAGCGCGAGCTCGCGGTGATAGTCCACCTGCGTGTAGCGCGACACCATGCGCGGCGTCAGTTCGCGCATCATCGAGACGAACCGCATGTAGCGCGACCGCTCCGACAGGCCGCGGATGAATTCCTGCAGCGCCTCGCCGTCTTCGGGGCGGATCGGGCGCAGCACCCATGGGATGCCGTCATCGAACCGGCGCACCTGCACCAGCCGCGCCGGATACGGGTGGATCGCCATGTGCGGATAGCCGGTGGTCTGCGGCGACGCGCAGCCGGGCGTCTCGGTCAGCGTCATGCGCAGGCCGCCGGCGCGCAGATGCGTTTCGCCGGCATAGAGCGGATCGATGTCCAGGGATTCGATGTCGGGCAATTCCGACACCAGTTCGGACACCAGCACCAATGCCTGCTGCAGCGCCTCGGCGGCCAGATGGCCGACCCGGGGGGCCAGCACCCGGCGCCACAGCCGGCTGCGTTCGATGAGCTGGCGCGCCAGATAGCCGTTCAGCGGCGGCAGGTCCATGCCGCGCTCGGCCAGCGACAACACCGCGTCCGGCCCGCCCGCGCCAAAGCGGATGACGGGACCGAACTGCGGATCGCGCCGCACGCGGATCGCCATGGGCCGGGACTCGGCCTCACCGGCGGCAGATGGCGCGGCGGCATCAGACAGGGGCACATAGAACAGCGACAGCAACGTACGGATTTCGGCGGTGTTCAGTTCGCGCCGGCAATCGGCGCGCACGCGCGCAACGATCTCGCGCGCGGCCGCCAGATCCGGCACATGGGTGGCGGGTTCAGGCGGCTGCGTCTGCAGCAGCAATTGCTGGTTGTAGTGGTGCGACGCCAGCACGCCGAATGCGTCCGCGGCCGACTCGGGCGTGCGGAACGCCGACGTGCCCGCATCGTCCAGCATGCGCCGCAGCGGCCGCATGCCGGCGTCGCCCATGAAGCAGGTCACCACGGGTTTCTTTGCCGACGGCGCGATCTGCGCGAGTTCGCGCGCCACCGCAGGCATGTCGGCCAGGGCATCGGGCGCCAGCAGCACCAGCACGCCGTCCACGCCGGCGTCGTCCAGGACGGCTTCGAGCATGGCGCGGATGCGCTCGGGCGTCATCGGCAGATAGGTGATGACGGGGTTGGCGGTGCCGGCGTCGGGCTCCAGCATCTCGGCCAGCGCGCGCTGCGTGGCGGGCGTCAGGTCGGCGCGCAGCACGGCGGCGTCGGGGCCGATCAGGTCCATGGCGAGCTGCGGAGGGCCGCTGCCGTTGGAGATCAGCGCCACGCGCCGGCCCTTGGGGCGGCGCGTGTAGCCCAGCACTTTGACGGCCGAGAAGAGCTGCACGAAATAGCGCACGCGCACGGCGCCGGCCCGGCGCAGGGCCGCGTCGAAGATGGCGTCGCTGCTGTCGGCATCTGAGCGGCCGGCCTTGAGCACGATGACCGGCTTGATGCTGGCCGCGGCCCGCAGGGTGCTCATGAATTCGCGGGCGGGCCCGACGTCTTCCAGGTAGAGGACGATGCTGTCCGTGCGCGGATCGCTGGCCAGGTAGTCCAGCAGCTTGGGCAGGCCCACCACGGCTTCGTCGCCCAGCGACACGGCGGTGGAAAAGCCGATGTGCACGTCCTCGGCCCAGTCCATGACGGCGGCCATGATGGAGCGCGACTGCGCCACCAGCGCCACGCGGCCGGCGCGGGCCAGCACCGGGTGCTGGCTGAAATTCAGGCCCGCGTGCGGCCGCTGCGCCCCGAAGGAGCGCGGCCCCAGCAGTTCACAGTGGTTTTCCTCGGCCCAGGCCCGGCACAGCGCCAGCGTGCCGCGCGGGTACGGGTCGGGCAGTTCGTGGGGCAGCAGGATCACGGCGCGGGGCGACAGCGGCGCCAGGCGGCGCAGCGTTTCCGGCAGCACGCCGGGCGACACGCAAACCAGGGCCAGATCGGGCCGATCGCCCGCGGCCAGGCCTTCGAGCTTGTCCGGCAGGCAGGGCGCGGCGCCGGGTTCGACGGCGACAACCGTGGTCTTTGCCTTCAGGGCGGGAGACAGGGAACTTGCCGCGGGCAGCGGCCGGTCGGCCACGATCACCAGCGAAGCAGGTTCGAACATCGGCGCAAGAGCGTGTCTCAACATAGGGAGGTCGGGCCAGGGCCTGTTCACACTAATCTAAAATAGCGTTCATCGTATCAAGACAAGCCCGCTGTCCGCTTGATGAGGACACTGCCCGACGCCGCTTTGTGGCGCCGCAGCCGCTACCACTGCCACCTATGACTTCCAACGCCACTACTCCCATTCGCACCCGCTTTGCGCCTTCGCCCACCGGTTTCCTGCATTTGGGCGGCGCGCGCACCGCGCTGTTCTCCTGGGCCTTCGCGCGCCACCACCAGGGCACTTTCGTGCTGCGCATCGAGGACACGGACGTCGAGCGGTCCACCCCGGAAGCGGTGCAGGCCATTCTGGACAGCATGGAATGGCTGGGCATGCAGCCCGACGAAGGCCCCTTCTACCAGATGCAGCGCATGGACCGGTACCGCGAGGTCGTGGCCCAGATGCTGGCCGCCGGCACCGCCTACCATTGCTACAGCTCGCCCGAGGAAGTCGAAGCGATGCGCGAAGCCGCCCGCGCCCGCGGCGACAAGCCGCGTTATGACGGCACCTGGCGCCCGGAACCCGGCAAGACGCTGCCCGCCATCCCCGAAGGCCGCAAGCCCGTCGTGCGCTTCAAGAATCCGCAGGACGGCGCCACGGCCTGGAACGACATGGTCAAGGGCACGATCAGCTTCGACAACACCGAGCTCGACGATCTGATCATCGCGCGCCCCGACGGCACGCCCACCTACAACTTCTGCGTGGTGGTCGACGACTGGGACATGGGCATCACGCACGTGCTGCGCGGCGACGACCACGTCAACAACACGCCCCGCCAGATCAACATCCTGCGCGCACTGGGCGCCACGCTGCCCGAATACGGCCACGTGCCGATGATCCTGGGTCCGGACGGCGAAAAGCTGTCCAAGCGCCACGGCGCGGTCAACGTGATGGAGTACGACAACGAGGGCTACCTGCCCGAGGCCATGATCAACTACCTGGCCCGCCTGGGCTGGAGCCACGGCGACGACGAACTCTTCTCGCGCGATCAGCTCGTGTCGTGGTTCGACACCAAGCACCTGTCCAAGTCCGCGTCGCAGTGGGACCCCAAGAAGCTGAACTGGGTCAACGCCCACTACATCAAGCAGATGGACAACGCCGAACTGGCCGAGCGCGTCGCCACGCGCGTCGCGTCGCGCGGCGGCTTTCCCGAGAAGATCGACCTGCCGGGCGTCATGGGCCTCCTGAAGGACCGCGCTGAAACGCTGGAGCAACTGGCCGACGGCGCGATGCTGTTCTGCGGCGAGTTCAAGGGCGCGCCGGCCGACCTGGCCGAACAGCACCTGACCGCGCCGGCCCGCGAGGCGCTGGCCGACTTCGCGCAGCGCGCGCAGGATGCGGAGTGGACGCGCGAAGCGCTGTCCGCGCTGATCAAGGCCGTGCTGGCCGACCGCGGACTGAAGATGCCGCAACTGGCCATCCCGCTGCGCGTGGCGGTCACCGGCCAGACGCAGACGCCTGCGGTGGATGCGGTGCTGGCGCTGCTGGGCAAGGAAACCGTGCTCAAGCGGCTATCGGCGATTTGAACCCGGGTGTCTGACATGCCTACTACCCAGGTGTCTGACACCCTTGAGAGAAAACGCCGCGCACTCGCGACGGTCTACGCAGGGTGTCTGACACCTGCATAATCCAAGGTTGTCTGACACCCACATAGACAAAGGGCCTTTTCATCCAACGATGATCAAGGCCCTTTCTGTTTTCAGTCCGGCATGGCGCGAAGCCTGCTCACCCCTGCTGCATCGCCGCCCTTGCCTTCAGCGCCCGGGCGAAGAACGCCCCCAGCAGCGGCAACAGCACGGCCGAGCCGCCGAACAGCGCGCCCGGTCCGATCTCGTCCACGACCGCGCCCGCCAGCGCGACCCCGGCCGCCTGGCCCATGAACAGGCACGACGCGAACCACGCGACCGCCGTGCCACGCGCCGACGGCACCATCTGCGTCGCGTTGGTCTGCAACGTGGCGTGCAGCAGGTAATAACCAAAACCGGCCAGAACGCTCGCCAACAGGCTCCACATCCACACCGGCCCCAACAGGTACGACAGGAACGCCACGCCCAGCACCAGCCCGCCCGCGACAGCCAGGCCGCGCTCGCCGAGCCGCTTGAGGATGCGCCCCGCGACCACCGTGTAGATCAGCCCGCCCACCGCGTATACGGCGACCAGCGCGCCGGCGGCCGTCAGCGAGATGTCGAATCGTTCGTGCAGGTACGAGGGTGCAAAGGCCAGCGCGCCGAACACCAGCAGCCCTTCGATGAACACCGTCGCCAGCACCACGCGCGCCCACGGTGCGCCGAGCACCAGCCGCGCCTGCGCGAAGAAGCCCTGCCGGGGCGCGCTGGGATCGACCTGCGCAAAGCCGGCCGCGCGCTGGCGCCGCACCTCCAGATGCAGCAGCACGCCCACGATCAGATATCCCGCCACCAGCGCGGCGAAGGCCCAGCGCCAGCCGACGGTGTCGGCGAACAGGCCGCCCGCAAGCTGGCCGGCGGACATGCCGAGGATGGTGCCGGTCAGAAAGCGCGCCAGCGTCGCCTGCCGGCGCTCGTAAGGGACGTTGTCGCCGATCCAGGCCATGGACAGCGGCACGATGCCCGCGCCCGCGGCGCCCGACAAGACGCGGCAGAACACCAGCATGTCGAGCGATCCGGCCATCACCGCACCGGCGCTACCCAGCGCGCACGCCACCGTGGCAACGCTGACGACACGGTATTTGCCATAACGGTCGCCCACCGGCCCGAAGAACATCTGCAGCACGCCATACGCCACGGCAAACGCCGTGACGACGCGCGCAGCCTGTCCGGTGGTGGTGCCGAATTCCGCCGCCAATTGCGGCAGCATGGGATCACAGATACGGAAAGCGCTGGCGCTGACGAAGGCGGCCAGCGCCAGCAGCGCGATCGCGCGTGCTTCGGAGGACAGGGCGGGCATGGATAACCGGCGGCGGGGCAAAAGTCGAAGCCCGCACCTTACCGCAGCGCGGCCCGCTTGGCGAAACCGCCGGGCGAAGTGTCCGCCCGGCGCAACGCTTAATACGGGAGGCGATAGCCCGCCGGCATGCGGCGCGCGGTGAGCTGCATGCCGCCGGTCTTGAGCTCGCGCAGCGACAGCTTGGCCTTCTCGACCTTTTCGACGCGGTAGCGGTTCAGATAGATCGGATCGGTGGCATCCACCGGCTCGCCCGCTGATTTGGTGGTGCGCATCGTGTAGACGCCGTCTTCCACGCTCCAGCAGCCCGTCTCGCGCAGCGCCGGACGCGTCTTGCGGCCGATCTTGAGCAGGGATTCGTAGGACATCGTGCCGTCGGCCGACAGCACGATCAGCGACTGCATGTCGCCCGCCACATCGCGGGGACGCGAATTCGACAGCCAGGTGCCGATCATCGGATCACCGGCCTTGGCGGGCGTGCAGGCCACTGGCTTGGGCGGTTCCGCGGGCTGGGCTTCGATGATGGCGGCGGGCTTCCTGGCGGCGCAACCGGCCAGGATCACGAGGGCGCAGGCAACGCCTGCCGTACGCAAAAACACACTGCTCATGACTTCCTCAAGACGTCCGCCGACGCGCCGCGCCGATCACACCGGCACGTCCCAGGCGCAGCGGACTTCACGCACTCTAAATAGGCGCCAGGGAAGAATCAACGGAGATCCGCGCCATGTGCAAATGCGCAACAGTGCGGCCGCGAGCGCGCCTGGAATCCGCTCGAAAATCGCAAAAATGCGTTGGTTTCAAGCGACAGCGGCTCAGCCCCGCCTCGCCTTGGCGCGCAGCAGTTCCTGCATGCGCGCGGCGGCTGGCGACAGGCTGCGCCCAGCCAGGCAGGTTATGCCCAGCTCACGCTCGATGCGCGGTCGCGACAAGGGCACGAACGCCAACCTCGGCGAGTCCGGCGGCACGCCCAGGCGGGCCAATACCGTCACGCCCACCCCGCGCTCCAGCATGGCCAGCAGCGACATCATGTTGGACACGAACACCGGCCGCTCCAACATGAACGCCGCTTGCGGATATCCCGCAAGCTGCCGATGCGCGATGGTCCCCACCAAAGGCAGGTCGGCAATCTCGCGCCAGGTCACGGACTTGCGACCGGCCAGCGGATGGCCACGATGGCAGACCAGGCCGAAGGCGTCACGCATGAGGGGTTCGAACGACAGGCGGCGATCGCGCGACACGGTGCTGCATACGCCCAATTCCACCTCACCCGCCAACACCATGCGCTCGACCCCTTCGGAGTTGTCGTCGAACAATCGCAGGGACACCGCGGGATATTGCTCCCGGTAGGCGGCTACCAGTTCCGGGAGCCAATGCGTGGCGGCGGACGCGACGGACGCCATCGTCAAGCTGCCGGCGCCGCTGTTGGCGAGCCCCGACAATGCGCCCGCGACCCGGTCGTGGTGGCCAACCAGTTCACGCGCCAGGGGCAGGCAGTCTTGCCCGAACCGGGTCAGCGTCCCGCGGTTGCCGGGTTCGAACAGCGGCTGCCCCAGGCGTTGCTCCATTTCCCGGATGGAAAGCGACAGCGCGGGTTGGGACCGAAACGCCCGGGCGGCCGCAGCGCGAAAGCTGCCCAGCTCGGCGACCAGCAAAAAATGGCGATAGTGGGAAATGGAAAGGTCGGGAAGCGGACGCATGCGGCAATCGATTAGGAGAACTTATCGATCCATATGAAAAATAAAGTTTTCTGATCATAGGCCGGCTCTTAAGATGGCCGCAATATGCCTATCGACAACTTTATCTCTCCCCCTGCCGCCGACCCGCTGGACTTCGGCGCGGCCGATCGGCTGCCTGTCCGCGATGCAGGGCGTGGCCGCCTGCGCATCGGCGCCGTCCCGCAGGACGCCAGACCGGGCCTGCTGTTCGTGCCCGGCGCCTATCACGGCGCGTGGTGCTACGCGCACTATCTGGATTACTTCGCAGCCGCCGGTCTGGCGTGCGCGGCGCTGGACGCGCGCGGCCACGGCGACCTTGCGCAAGACGCCGAATTTCCAGAGGTCACCATTGAGGACATTGGCCAGGACGTCGTCAGCGCGCTGGACGCACTGGATGCGCCGACCGTGGTCGTGGGCCACAGCATGGGCGCGTTGCCGGCGCTACTGGCTGCCAGCCGCCGGCAAGTGGCGGGCGTGGTGCTGCTGGCGCCCTCGCCGCCAGGAGATCTGCCGGGTGCGCTGGCCTTGCCGCCGGTACCCGAGAACGTGCCGCGCGCCGCACCCGCCGACGCGGAGATCCGCGCGCGCTTCCTGGCGACCGCCCCGGACCGGGATGTCAGCGCGGTGGCGCGGCGGCTGTGCGCAGAAAGCCCCCAGGTCCTGAACGACCGATACCTGCTGCGTGTCGCCATCGGTATCGCATCGATCCGCGCGCCCGGCCTCTGTCTGGAAGCCGGACTGGATACGCACGACCGGCATCCGCCTGGGCAAGATCAGGCCATTGCGCGCCGCTACGGCTTTTCGCATGCCCTGCTTGCCGGACAACCACACTGCATGATGTACGCAGACCATTGGCAGATCAGCGCCGACGCCATCCTGGACTGGCACCGCACTCAGTTTGGCTGATCCCCCGCAAGACAACCACGACAACGATAACGACGCGCCCAGGCGCACTCAGGAGACAGACATGACCATTACCCGCTTGCTGCGTCCGGCGCTCGCCGGCGCCTGCCTGCTGTGGGCCACGGCCGCGCATGCCGCCGGCTGGCCCGACAAGCCCGTGACGATCATCGTTCCATCCGCGGCGGGCGGCGCAGCCGACCTGACTGCCCGCACCTTCGCCCAGTACCTCGGCGAGAAAACCGGGCAGACGGTGATCGTCGAGGATCGTCCCGGCGCCGGCGGCATCGTGGGCACCAACGCCAGCAAAAGCGCCGCGCCGGACGGCTACACGTTCCTGCTGTCCACGAACTCCACGCATTCGGCCAACCAGTTCCTGTACAAGTCGCTGCCGTACGATGCGCAAAAGGATTTCGAGCAGGTCGGCATGCTGGGTACATTCGGCACGGTAGGCGTCGTGTCGCCGGACAGCCCGTACCGGACCGTGCCCGAACTGGTCGAATACGCCAAGAAACATCCAGGCGACGTCTTCTTCGGCTATTACAGTTCCTCCTCTCAGGTACCGTCCGAACTCTTCAAGCAGCGCGCCGGCATCAACATCACGGGCGCGGCGTACAAGAACATCACGCAGATCATCACCGACCTGCGCGGCAAGCAGATTGGCTTTGCGTTCGTGGATTACCTGACCGCCATGGGCCAGATCGACGGCAAGGGCCTCGTCCCCATCGCCGTGACGGGCGCGCGGCAACATGAGTCCTGGCCCAGCGTGCCGACCATGGCCACCTACTATCCCGATTTCGTCGTGGCGGGTTGGCTGGGGCTGTCGGCGCCCGCCCGCACGCCCCCGGAGATCGTTGCCAAAATGAATGCCTACATGCAGGCCGCTGTGCAGGACGAAGCCACGGCGCGCAAGCTGCGCGCCTTGGGGTTGACGCCGGAAGCGATGGACGTCGCGCGTTTTGACGCGTTCGTGAAGGAAGACACGGCCCGCTGGAAGGAATGGATCCGGATCGCCGGCATCCAGCCCCAATAAGCCCCGCCCATCCGCGACGTGGCGCGTCCTCTCTATATATCTATATAGGTAGCGCGCGCCTTTCCATCTACAGCGGCAGCCGCTGTTCGTGCTTGATCTCGCGCAGCGCCACGATCGTGCGCGTCTGCCGGATGCCCGGCATGTTGAAAAGGAACCGGTGCAGGAAACGGTCATAGGCTTCCGGGCTTTCCACCAGGATCTTCAACAGAAAATCCGAATCGCCGGTGACCGCATAGCACTCCAGAATCTCCGGCGCATCGCGCACCGACCGCTCGAAGTTCTCGACCGTGTTGGCCGAGTGCCGTTCCAGGCTGATTTGCGCAAACATGCAGCCCAGCCCCACCTTGCTGCGGTCGACCTGGGCGCTATAGCCCTGGATCACCCCGCTCGCCTCCATCGCTTTCACCCGCCGCCACACCGGCGCGGCGGACAGCCCCACCTTCTCGGAAAGCTGCTGCGCCGAGGCCCTGCCGTCCTCCTGCAGGGCCTTGAGGATGCCGATATCGGTCTTGTCCATTCGTTTGTCTCCTGGTTTTCTTCGAATACGAAATGTTCATTGCGAATTATAGGGATAGCACGATCCGAAAACGCAATAAACCTGATCCCTCGCGAACCTATCATGGTGCCAAATACGAGGAGCATTGACTATGGACGGTACCCCCGCCGCCGCACCCGAGCTGG
This sequence comes from Achromobacter spanius, assembly GCF_002966795.1. Classification (GTDB taxonomy): domain Bacteria; phylum Pseudomonadota; class Gammaproteobacteria; order Burkholderiales; family Burkholderiaceae_B; genus Achromobacter; species Achromobacter spanius_D. The sequence continues at coordinate 683,650 of NZ_CP023270.1, read as the reverse complement.
ACCTTGAGTATCAGCTCGCCGACAACCTGACGCGCGAGTCCGGCCGCATTTTCCTGACCGGCACGCAGTCCCTGGTGCGCATGATGCTCACGCAGCGCCGGGTGGACCGCGAGCGCGGGCTGAACACCGCCGGCTTCGTATCGGGATATCGCGGATCGCCGCTGGGCGGCGTGGACATGGCCATGTGGAAGGCGCAGAAGGCGCTGGACGCCAACCAGATCAGCTTCCTGCCAGGCATCAACGAAGACATGGCGGCCACCGCGGTCATGGGAACGCAGCAGGCGGGCGTACGCGACGACCGCAACGTCGATGGCGTGTTCGCGATGTGGTACGGCAAGGGCCCGGGCGTCGACCGCGCCGGCGACGCGCTGCATCACGGCAATGCCGCAGGCGCCTCGCGCAACGGCGGCGTGCTGGTGGTGGTGGGCGACGACCACACCGCCGTGTCCTCCTCGATTCCGCACGCCAGCGAAGCCTCGCTGATCGGCTGGCAGATGCCCATCGTGCATCCGACCTCCATCGACGAATACGAGACCTTCGCGTTGTGGGGCTGGGCGCTGTCGCGTTATGCGGGCACCTGGGTCGCGTTCAAGGCAGTGTCCGAAACCATCGAAAGCGGCCACTCTTTCACCCCTGCCCCGATCCAGACCTACGACATGCCCGCGGATCCGGACATGCCGCCCGGATCGCTCGAGTATTCGGCGCGCGACTTTCTGTCCCTGGCTGTCGAGACGCGCATGAACCAGCGCATGAAGGCGGTCGCTGCGTTCGCGCGCCGCCACAGCCTGGACAAGCTGACCTGTCCGGCGCCCAAGGCAACGGTGGGCATCGTCACGGTGGGCAAGGCGCATCTGGACACCATGGAAGCGCTGGCGCGCCTGGGCGTGGATACGGTCACGGCGAACGCCCCCGTGCGCATCTACAAGCCAGGCCTCACCTGGCCGATGGACGAAGGCCGCCTGCTCGAATTCGCACGCGGCCTGTCGCACATCCTCGTCATCGAGGAAAAGGGCGCGGTGGTCGAAAGCCAGATCAAGGACATGCTGTTCAACCTGCCCGAGCGTCCGACGGTCGTGGGCAAGAAGGGGCTGGACGGCGAGCCGATGGTGCCGTCCGCGGGCCAACTGCGCCCGTCGCTGCTGGCCGCGCCGCTGGCCGGCTGGCTGTCGCGCGCCGCCGGCATGCCCATGGGCCGCGACCTGTCGGCCTTCGAATGCCAGGCCCCGCTGTCCAACGACGCAGACGGCATGCGCCGCCGCCCCTATTTCTGCTCGGGCTGTCCACACAGCACCTCGACCAAGGTGCCCGAGGGCAGCCAGGCGCTGTCCGGCGTGGGCTGCCACTACATGGCCGCATGGATGGACCGCGACACGGGCGGCCTCACGCAGATGGGCGGCGAAGGCGTCGACTGGATCGGTCTGTCCCGCTATACGAAGATGCCGCACATCTTTCAGAACATGGGCGAAGGCACGTACTACCACTCGGGCTACCTGGCCATCCGCCAGGCCGTCGCGGCGCGCGCCAACATCACCTACAAGATCCTATTCAACGATGCCGTGGCAATGACGGGCGGGCAGCCCGTGGACGGCCCCATCTCCGTGCCCCAGATCTGCCAGCAGCTACGCGGCGAGAACGTGGCGCGCATCGTGGTCACCACCGACGAGCCCGAAAAATACCAGGGCGTGGACCTGGGCCCCGGCATCAAGGTCCACCACCGCCGCGAACTGGACGCGCTGCAGCGCGAGCTGCGCGAAATCTCCGGCGTGACCGTGCTGATCCATGACCAGACCTGCGCCGCCGAAAAGCGCCGCCGCCGCAAGAAGAACCAGTTTCCGGATCCGGCGCGCCGCATGCTGATCAACAGCGCGGTGTGCGAAGGCTGCGGCGACTGCGGCGTGAAGTCGAACTGCCTGTCGGTCGTTCCGCTGGAAACGCCGTACGGCCGCAAGCGTGCGATCGATCAATCCAGCTGCAACAAGGACTATTCCTGCGCCGAGGGATTCTGTCCCAGCTTCGTGTCCGTGATGGGCGGCAAGCCCAGAAAGAGCGCGGCGCCGAAGGCCGACCAGGAACGCCTGCAAGGCATGATCGCCGGCCTGCCGCAGCCCGATCTTCCCGCGCTGGACCATCCGTATCGCCTGCTGGTCGCCGGCATGGGCGGCACCGGCGTCATCACCATTGGCGCCATCGTGTCGATGGCCGCGCACCTGGAAGGCCTGTCGGCCGCGGTGCTGGACCTGACCGGACTGGCGCAAAAGGGCGGCACCGTCGTCAGCCATATCCGCCTGGCCCCAGCCGGCGCGACCGCCGGCCCCGTGCGCCTGGACTGGCAGCAGGCCGACTCGGCCATCCTGTGCGATCCGGTCGCTGCCGTGGCGCCCGATTCGCTGGGCGCCCTGCGCCGCGGCCACACCAAGGTCACGGTAAACACCTACGTGGCGCCCGTCTCCGACTTCACGCGCAATCCCGACGCCGCGATGCGCCCCGAAGCGCTGCTGGCCAAGATCAAGCATGCGGCCGGCGACACGCACACGGCGGCGATCGACGCGCACGCGGCGGCGCTGGCGCTGTTTGGCGACAGCATCCTGTCCAACATGTTCATGCTGGGCTATGCCTGGCAGCGCGGCGGCGTGCCGCTGTCGCAGGCCGCCATCAATCGCGCCATCGAGCTGAACGGCGTGGCGGTCGCGGCCAACCGCGCCGCGTTCGACAGCGGCCGGCTCGCCGCGCACCAACCCGACGCGCTGGAAGGCGCGCTGCGTCCGCGCGCCCAGGTCGTGCAGCTGCACGTCCCCGAAACGTTCGAACGTGCCGTGGCGCGCCGCGTCGAAGACCTGACGGCGTATCAGGACGCCGCGTACACCCGCGCCTACCAGCAGGTCGTCGACGCCGTCGCGGCGCGCGAACGGGAACTGGCGCCGGACGCCAAGACGCCCCGCCTGGCGATGGCGGTGGCGCGCGGCCTGTACAAGCTCATGGCCTACAAGGACGAGTACGAAGTGGCGCGCCTGTACACCGGTGACGCGTTCAAGGCGCAGCTAGAGGGACAGTTCGAGGGCGAGTACAGTCTGCGCTTTCACATGGCGCCACCGATCTTCGCGCGCAAGGACCCACGCACCGGCGTGCCTCGCAAGATGACGCTGGGTCCGCGCACGATGTCGGCACTGAAATTGCTGACGCGTTTGAAGGGCCTGCGCGGCACCTGGTTCGATCCGTTTGGCCACACGGCCGAGCGCAAGATGGAACGGGCGCTGGTCCAGGAGTACCGCCAGACCATAGACCAGCTCGTCGAAGGGTTGACCTCGGACAACCTCGCGCAAGCGGCTACAATCGCCGCCCTGGCAGAAAACATTCGCGGTTTTGGCCACGTGAAGGCCGCGAATGTCGACAAGTATCGGACCGAATTGGCCCGACTCATGCAGAGCTATACAGCACCGGCTTCGCACGCCATCGCCTTGCGGAAAACCGCATAAACAGCCGGTCTGAGTGGTCACTGACCTGGGCGCGCCTTACGGGGCGCGCCTAGTGCATTTGGTTACAATCTTTTGTGGGATTCGTCTTATCTTCTTCTTGTCCCTGTAAACCTCGATCACTAGAATTAGTGGCCAACGAGGGGTGCTACACTACATCTTGTGGTCGCCCAAGCGCGGATTCCCGCCGGCCACGCCTTTCGGACTAGCCTGTCCGGACGTTGCGACCCCCATTACAAGATCCAATTTTGACCCGACATGACGCCGTCATGCCGTTATCTACGCGCTTTTTCGCACAGGAGCTTCCATGCAGACTACGATCGCCTCTGTGACCCGGCCTTCGGCCGTGCCGCCCTCCCAAACCGACTCCCCCGCCGACGCCAATAGCGGCCAATGGGCCAGCTACAACATCATCCGCCGCAATGGCTCGGTGGTTGGCTTTGAGCCCAGCAAGATCGCCATCGCCATGACCAAGGCCTTCCTGGCCGTCAATGGCGGCCAAGGCGCCGCGTCCGCGCGTGTGCGTGAACTGGTCGAAACGCTGACCGGCCAGGCCGTCAACGCGCTGGTTCGCAACCGCCCCAACGGCGGCACCTTCCATATTGAAGACATCCAGGATCAGGTCGAACTGGCGCTGATGCGCTCTGGCGAGCATGACGTCGCGCGCGCCTATGTCCTGTACCGCGAAAAGCGCACGCAGGAACGCGCCGCCGCTGCTGCCGCCGAAGACCAGCAGAAGGCCGCCGCCGCGCCGCAGGAACACGTGCTGAACGTCACCGACGGCGGCGTGCGCCGTCCGCTGGATGTTGCTGAACTGCGCGCGACCATCGTCGCCGCCGGCGAAGGCCTGTCCGAGTTCATCGACGCCGAAGCCATCCTGAAGGAAACGGTCAAGAACCTGTACGACGGCATCCCCGTCGACGAGGTCTTCAAGTCCGCCATTCTGTCCGCGCGCGCGCTGGTCGAAAAGGATCCGGCCTACAGCCAGGTCACCGCCCGTCTGCTGCTGCACACGATCCGCAAGGAAGTGCTGGGCGAGGAAGTCTCGCAAGACGGCATGGGCACGCGCTACGCCGAATACTTCCCCACGTTCATTGCCCGCGGCATCGAAGGCGGCCTGCTGTCGCCCGAACTGGCCAACTATGACCTGACCAAGCTGGGCAAGGCGCTGAACGCCAAGCGCGACCTGCAGTTCGGCTACCTCGGCCTGCAGACGCTGTACGACCGCTACTTCCTGCACATCCGCGGCACCCGCATCGAACTGCCGCAGGTCTTCTTCATGCGCGTGGCCATGGGCCTGGCGCTGCGCGAGACCAACCGCGAAGCGCGCGCCATCGAGTTCTACGAGATCCTGTCCTCGTTCGACTTCATGAGCTCCACGCCCACGCTGTTCAACTCGGGCACGCTGCACTCGCAGCTGTCGTCGTGCTACCTGACCACCGTCTCCGACGATCTGGAAGGCATCTACGACGCCATCAAGGAAAACGCGCTGCTGGCCAAGTACGCCGGCGGCCTGGGCAACGACTGGACCCCGGTCCGCGCGCTGCGCAGCCACATCAAGGGCACCAACGGCGAAAGCCAGGGCGTCGTGCCGTTCCTGAAGGTCGTCAACGACACGGCTGTCGCCGTGAACCAGGGTGGCAAGCGCAAGGGTGCGGTCTGCACGTACCTCGAGTCGTGGCACCTGGACATCGAAGAATTCCTGGAACTGCGCAAGAACACCGGCGACGAGCGCCGCCGCACGCACGACATGAACACGGCGAACTGGATTCCCGACCTGTTCATGAAGCGCGTCATGGAAGGCGGTGAGTGGACGCTGTTCTCGCCGTCCGACTGCCCCGACCTGCACGACAAGTACGGCCGCGCGTTCGAAGAAGCCTACGTGGGCTACGAAGCCCGCGTCGCCAGCGGCGAACTGAAGCTCTTCAAGAAGATGCCGGCGCTGACGCTGTGGCGCAAGATGCTGTCGATGCTGTTCGAAACCGGCCACCCGTGGATCACGTTCAAGGATCCGTGCAACATCCGTTCGCCGCAGCAGCACGTGGGCGTCGTCCACAGCTCGAACCTGTGCACCGAGATCACGCTGAACACCAACGAATCTGAAATCGCGGTTTGCAACCTGGGTTCGGTGAACCTGGTCGCGCACATGAAGCCGGCTGCCGGCGGCGGTTTCGAACTGGACCACGACAAGATCAAGCGCACGGTCAGCATCGCCATGCGCATGCTCGACAACGTGATCGACATCAACTACTACGCCGTCGAGAAGGCCCGCAATTCCAACGCGCGCCATCGTCCGGTCGGCATGGGCATCATGGGCTTCCAGGATTGCCTGCAGATGATGCGCGTGCCTTACGCATCGCAAGCCGCTGTTGAATTCGCGGATCGTTCGATGGAAGCGGTGTGCTATCACGCCTACTTCGCGTCGAGCCTGCTCGCTGAAGAACGCGGCCGCTATCAATCGTATGAAGGCTCGTTGTGGTCGCGTGGCATCTTGCCGCAAGACACGTTGAAGATGCTGCGTGATGAACGTGGTGGTCACGTTGACGTTGATGAATCGAGCACGCTCGATTGGGATACGTTGCGCACGCGCATCAAAGAACACGGCATGCGCAACTCCAATTGCATCGCAATCGCCCCAACCGCCACTATTTCCAATATCATTGGCGTATCTGCGTGCATCGAACCTACTTTCCAGAACTTGTACGTCAAATCGAATCTCTCCGGCGAGTTCACGGTCGTTAACGATTACCTCGTGCGTGACCTGAAGAAACTCGGTCTCTGGGACGAAGTCATGGTCGCCGACCTCAAGTACTTCGACGGCAGCCTGTCCCGCATCGATCGCGTTCCTTCCGAACTCCGCGAACTCTACGCCACCGCGTTCGAAGTCGAACCGAGCTGGCTGGTTGAATGCGCGTCGCGTCGCCAGAAGTGGATCGATCAAGCCCAGTCGCTGAACATCTACATGGCCGGCGCATCGGGCAAGAAACTGGACGACACCTACAAGCTGGCATGGACGCGTGGCCTGAAGACCACGTACTACCTGCGTACCCTTGGCGCCACCAGCGCCGAGAAGTCCACCGGACGCGGCGGCGAACTGAACGCCGTCAGCGCAAGCGGCCACTCCACGGCCTCGGCCGTGGGCGCAGCACCTGTTTTGCCGGAACCCGAAATTCTCGGAGCGGTTTGCACCATGCGGCCGGGTGACCCCGGCTTCGAAGAGTGCGAAGCCTGCCAATAACCGCATCCGGAGAATGAATCATGATTAATTGGGACGACGACACCACCGCCACGCAACCTGCACAACCTGCCGCACCCGCGGCGGGTGGTCAGGCTGCCCCGGAAGTTCGGGCGGCGACGGGTGTGTTCGGCGATACCGCCATGCCCACGCCGGCTGCGCCTGAACACGCTGCCGGCCTGACCGCCAGCGGCTCGGCAACCTCGCAACGCGTGAAGGTTGCCGACAAGCGCATCATCAATGGCCAGACCGACGTCAATCAGCTTGTGCCTTTCAAGTACAAGTGGGCGTGGGAGAAGTACCTGGCCACTTGCGCCAACCACTGGATGCCGCAAGAGATCAACATGTCGCGCGACATCGCCCTCTGGAAGAACCCGAACGGGCTCACCGAGGACGAGCGCCGCATCGTCAAGCGCAATCTCGGCTTCTTCGTGACCGCCGACTCGCTGGCCGCCAACAACATCGTGCTGGGCACCTACCGCCACATCACGGCTCCCGAATGCCGCCAGTTTCTGCTGCGCCAGGCCTTCGAGGAAGCTATCCACACGCACGCCTATCAATACATCGTCGAAAGCCTGGACCTGGACGAAGCCGAGATCTTCAACGCTTATAACGAAGTGCCGTCCATCCGGGCAAAAGACGAGTTCCTGATCCCGTTCATCGACGCGATCGCTGACCCCAACTTCAAGACGGGCACGCCCGAAGCCGACCAGACGCTGCTGAAGTCGCTGATCGTTTTCGCTTGCCTCATGGAAGGCCTGTTCTTCTACGTTGGCTTCACGCAGATCCTGGCGCTTGGCCGCCAGAACAAGATGACCGGCGCTGCCGAGCAGTACATGTACATCCTTCGCGATGAATCCATGCACTGCAACTTCGGCATCGATCTGATCAACACCGTCAAACTGGAAAATCCGCATCTCTGGACGCCGGAATTCCGCGAAGAAATTCGAGAACTCTTCCGCAAAGCGGTCGAACTCGAATACGCTTACGCCGAAGACACGATGCCGCGCGGCGTGTTGGGCTTGAACGCACCCATGTTCAAATCCTACCTGCGCTTCATCGCCAACCGTCGTTGCCAACAGATCGGTATCGAACCTCTGTACCCCCAGGAAGAAAATCCCTTCCCGTGGATGGCGGAAATGATCGACCTTAAAAAGGAACGCAACTTTTTTGAAACTCGCGTGATCGAATACCAAACCGGTGGCACGCTGAGCTGGGAGTAACGCAGTAAGCCATCGAGCCCGGCGCGGGCACGCCCTCTTCTATTTGATGGGCGTCGCGTTCGCGACAGGCTTGATGGCAATCTCCTTGGTCAGGGTGTCTTCGAACACGTAGAACAAGCGGTCGGCGGCCTGTGGACAGGCTGCCTGCCGGCGCCATTTGAAATGGCTCGCGCCAAAGGAGCGGGGGCCATATCAAATGGCTGTGCCGAATTCATTAGCGCAAACCGTAGTAGCTGTTGCTCGCACAGAACAGCGGCATGCGCCGATGAATAGCCCGGGCACGGTCCGCCAATTGGCGGGCCGGGGCACGGGTTTAAGTTCTGGGACCCCTGAACCTAAGGAGCATGACCATGGCAACAGCCAAGAAAGCCGTCAAGAAAGCAGCGGTGAAAAAACCCGCCGCCAAGAAGGCAGTAGCAAAGAAGGCCGCTCCGGCCAAGAAAGCTGCCGTCAAGAAAGTCGCAGTGAAGAAAGTCGCAGCCGCCAAGAAGCCGGCCGTGAAGAAGGTTGCCGCCAAGAAGGCGCCGGCCGCCAAGAAGGCCGTTGCCAAGAAGGCAGTAGCCAAGAAGGCCGTCGCGAAGAAGGCTCCGGCCGCCAAGAAGGCTGTCGCCAAGAAGGCCGTCGCCAAGAAGGCCGTCGCCAAGAAGGCAGTTGCCAAGAAGGCTGTCGCCAAGAAGGCCGTTGCCAAGAAGGCCGTTGCCAAGAAGGCAGTTGCCAAGAAGGCAGTTGCCAAGAAGGCTGTCGCCAAGAAGGCCGTAGCCAAGAAGGCTGTCGCCAAGAAGGCCCCGGCCGCCAAGAAAGCCGTAGCCAAGAAGGCTGCTGCCAAGAAGGCCCCGGCCGCCAAGAAAGCGGTTGCCAAGAAGGCCGTAGCCAAGAAGGCCCCGGCTGCCAAGAAGGCGCCCGCCGCCAAGAAGGCTCCTGCTTCCAAGCCGGCTGTCGCCGCAAAGAAGCCTGCCGCCGCCAAGAAGCCCGCTGCGAAGAAAGCCGCTCCGAAGAAGCCCGCCACGCCGCCGACCACGGCTGCTGCCCCGGGCGCGAAGACCGCGCTGAACCCCGCCGCGTCGTGGCCGTTCCCGACGGGTGGCCGTCCCTAATCCGGACGCGCCGAAGCGTTAGCTTCATCAGAGCCGCCTGGTATTTGCCGGGCGGCTTTTTTGTCGTCTGCGCGTCATGCCATCCAAATGGCTGACCCTTGCACTGGGCCTGAAGCACTAGGACCGTACGCAATTTTTACGTCTGGCCGTGCGACAATTGACTCCTCTTTTTTGGGGTGATCGCGTCCATGCTCGGTGAAATCTTCCGCTTCCTTCTCGAAATCGTGTTCACGCTGTTTGGCGCGGCACTGATTGCCCGCGCCTGGATGCACGCGATACGGCTGCATCCCTTCAACCCGCTGGCGCGCGCGATCTACGGCGCCACCAACTGGCTCGTGATGCCGCTGCGCAAGATCATTCCCGCGGGCAACAAGATCGATTGGACCAGCCTCGTGTGCGCATGGCTGTCGGCGCTGGTCTATCTGGTGCTGCTGTGGCTGGTGGCCATCGGCGCACTGATCCCCGCCGCGCTGCTGCCCGCCGCAATGGGCTCGGCGCTCATCATGACCGCGAAGTGGGCCCTGAACCTGGTGGTCTGGCTGACGCTGATCCAGGCCGTGCTGTCGTGGGTCAATCCCATGGCGCCCATGATGCCGCTGCTGCAATCGCTGACCGCGCCGCTGCTCGATCCCATCCGCCGCATCCTGCCGCGCACCTCGATCGACTTCTCGCCGCTGATTCTGCTGGTGGCGGCGCAGATCCTGCTGATGGTCCTGGCTCGCCTGAGCTACGGCATGATGGGCGTGTAATCAGCTAGACCGGAATGGCGCTGTAGATTTCGATCAGCTTCTTCCGGTCGATCTTGTGGTTGTTCGACATGGGCAGCGCCTGGCAGGCCACCAGCTCTGACGGCACCATGTACGGCGGCAGTCGCTCGGCCAGCCGCTCCTTCCAGCCGGACAAGGCATCCGGCGCCAGCAGCGACGCTTCCTGCGTCGCCGCCTTTGCCCCCGTCACGAAGCCGATCAACCGCACCGCGGTGCCGTCGGGACGCCGCAGCACCGCGCAGGCGCTGGCCTCGACATCCGGCAGGCCATGCAGGGCTTCGTCGATCTCGGCCAGCTCGATGCGGTAGCCGTTGAGTTTGATCTGATCGTCCATCCGGCCGCGGCAGAACAACAGCCCGCCCTCTTCCATCAGGCCCAGGTCGCCCGTGCGGAACGCGCGGCGGCCGTCGTCATAGGTGTAGAGCTTGGCCGCGTTCAGGTCGGCGCGGTTGAGATACCCGCGCATGACGTGGTCGCCCACGATGCAGATCTCGCCCTCGTCCACCAGCAGCACGCTATCCGGTTTGGCATGTCCGACCGGCAGCGGGTCGTGTGCCGCCAGCACGGCGTCGGTGACTTCGATCCAGGTGGTGGCCACGGTGGCTTCGGTGGGGCCGTAGGTGTTCAGGATGGACGCGTCAGGAAAGCGCTGGCGCAGCTTCTTGGCCAGCGCCGCCGGCAGCGGTTCGCCGCAGAAGAGGAACGTGCGCAGCGTCGGCAGCGTGGCGGGCGAGAAGTCGCGGTTGGCCAGTTGCTGGTGCGCGAACGACGGCGTGGACACCCACACCGAGATGCCGTGACCGGCCAGCCGTTCCATCCACGGACCGGGCGCGGCGATCTGTTCGCGCGCGTTGAGTACGCAGCTGCCGCCGGACGCCAGTGTGGCGAAGACCTCGTACATCGACAGATCGAAACTGAAAGGCGCCTGGTTCATGAAGACGGGCGCGTCACCCAAACCAAAGCTGCCAAGCATCCAGTCGCCGAGCAGGCCGACGCTTTCGCGGCCGATCTGCACACCCTTCGGATCGCCCGTGCTGCCCGACGTGAACATCACGTAGGCCAGGCCGCGCTCCTGCAGCACTTCGCCCTCGCCCGCCGAGAAGGTGCCCGCCGCGGCATCGAAGACGGCGGCAGCGCGCACGATCTCCACGATGCGGCGCAGACGCTCGGCAGGATAGATGGTATCCACCGGCACGAACGGCGCGCCGATGAGCAGCGCGCCGACCATGGCGACGAAGAACGCGGCTTCCTTGTGACCGTAGATAGCTACCGGCACGTCGGGCGCCACGCCCTGCTGACGGGCGGCGTCGGCCCAGGCCTGCGCCTCGGCGCGCAACTGCGCCCAGGTCAGGCTGCGGTCGGCGGCGGCGACGGCCAGCGCGTCGGGCGCGCGTCCGTCGTCGACGAACTGGAAGGACTTCAAGTCGAAACGCATGCCGAAGCTCCCGGCGTCAGATGGGACTGCGGCCGCTGAACACGTACAGCGCCAGCGCGGCCAGAATCAGGGTGAGCACGCGCCCGAGAAAGCGCATGACGGGCTTGGCCAGAAACGCCTGCAGGCCGGGCCTCGTACGCGCGGCGTTGATCAGCAGGTTGTGGCCCACCGAATACAGACCGAACATCAGGCCGCTCACGATGTAGTGCAGCGACAGGCCATTCCACACGCCCATCGCCAGCAGCGTCGCGAAGATGCCGATGTTCTGCGCCGCAAGCCGGTGGCGGCCGAAGAAACTGGTCTTGCTCAACGCCTTGTAGATCGGCATGAACACGACGTCGCGCAGCCATTCGGACAGGCTGATGTGCCAGCGCCGCCAGAAATCCTGGGGATTCAGCGTGGCCAGCGGATTGCGGAAGTTGATCGGCAGCGTGAAACCGAACAGCATGCCGATGCCGATCGCCATCGTCGAGTAGCCGGCAAAGTCGAAGAACAGGTAGGCGCTGTAGAGCGAGGCATTCAGCGCCACGCCCGTAAACGAATAGTCGTGCGCGTCCAGCGTGGCCAGTCCGTAGCGCCAGATCAGCTCGGCCAGGCCGAACTTCTGGATCACGCCCACCATGATGAGCTCCAGCCCCGTCAACCAGGTGTTCAGGTTGACGCCTTCGTAGCCGCGCTTCAGATCGGCCTGAAAGGCGCGCCAGCGGTACATGGGACCGGCAAGCAGCGTCAGCGGGAAGAACAGGTAGATGAAGTAATCCAGCGGCGAGACGCGCTCGTTGCGGGGCGCGAACAGCAGCACGTCGATGGCGCGGAAGGTGGCGAAGGACAACCCGAGCATGGCGCCCAGGTGCGATACGCCGGTCTTGACCAGCAGCAACGGCGTCATCGTGATGATCACCGCCAGCCAGGTCGGGATGTAGTTGCGGCGCATGGCCCACAGCGCGGCGCCGGAAATGGCGAAGAGCGCAATGGGCTGATAGGGCCGCGCCCAGAACACCGCCATCCACACGCCCAGACAGATGACGCCGATGATGTGGCGATAGCCGATGCGCAGCGGCATGCCGGACGACCGATAGGCGACAAGGCCCAGGCCGCCGAACAGGGCGCCCCCGAAGAAGCTCAAGCTTGCGAAGAGTTCCATGGTGCGCTCAGAACTGCTGGTATTGGAATTCGACCTTGATCGGTCCGCCGCTGCCCGTCGTGGGCTGCGCCTGCAGCACGAACACGAGGATCACGCCCACGTACAGGCACAGGTGCCAGAAGAAGCGGCGCGCCCACGGCGTGCCCGCATTGCGGGCTTCGTCTTTACGAAAGAATTTCATCGGGAAAAATACTCCGCAATGCCTTGATCGGCCATGGCCCAGCCGAGTTCGGCCAGGTGCATGTCATCGCGCAGCATGCCGGGCTCGAAGGGAATGCTGTAAAGATCCAGACACCCCATCTGATAGCGCGTGCACATGCCGGTGATGGCGTCCACCACCGGATCGAACCGTTCGACGTCCAGGATGAGCTTGGGGTTGAACGGCTGGATGACGAAGTACGCCTTGACCTTGCGCTTTTGCAGCAGCGCCATCACACGCGAGAGGTCGCCCAGTTCAGTGCGGGTGATGGGATCGACGTCGGCGAATTCATTGCGCGCGGGCGAGTACAGCGGCGCGAGGTACTGCTTGTAGTAGTCGTCGCGCACGTCGTAGGGATTGTTTCCGCCCAGGTTGTGCTCGACGACGCGAGCTTCGTGGGTGATCTGAGACCACTGCCCCGAATTCAACCGGGCCGACGCCGGCCAGGACACGAAGCGGTGCGCAGGCACGGACAGCTTGCTGCGCGGCTTGTCGGGCGCCGGCGCCTGACGCGCATGCCACCACAGCGCCAGCTTGTCCTTCAGCTCGGACACCTGACCATTGGCGATGAGCCACAGCAAGCCCCAGTTCGCGTTGTCGCTGATCCAGTTCTGCATCTGCTCGCGCGTGCTGGGCTGGTCCCACAACCGGTCCCAGACCGGTCCCGTGACGTGCTCGGCAAACGCGCTGCGCGGCAATTGCCCGCCCGAGGCGAACCAGGCAGGCGACAGCATGATGACCAGGCGCGTGTTGGGCGTGAGCGAATCGGACACCGACTCCAGCACGCTGACGATGCCGTATGACTGGAACATCGCGTGGCCGTACGCGAGCGTCGGCACCTTCAGCTCTTCGGGAAAGAAGCGGTAGGGAACGAAGCGCAGGTCGTGGCTGGACAGTTCGGAGGATCCCAGCACCACCAGCGTGCCGTCGCTCAGGGCGTTGCCCAGACGGTTCAGGTTGACGTGCTGGGTGCCCCAATCTGGCCCCAGATTGGGCAGGTAGTTGCTCTTGTCGGCCGCGGTGGCCGAGGGCGATGACGACGGATTGACGACGCGGCTGAGCAGGTCGTCCGCGCCGCAATACGTGCCCACCGCCAACGCCACTGCCGTGGCTGCCGCCGCGACGTGCGACAGCAAACGCGTATTACGAAGTATGGGCAGCGACATAGCCGGCAAGCACGCGGACCGACTGAAGGTGCTCTGCGATTTCGGGAGCCGGAATGCTGCAGCCGTACTCGGACTCGACCGCCAGCGTGATGTCCACGGCGGCGAGCGAATCGACCAGGCCGGTGGCAATCAGTTGCGTGTCGGGGGTGACTTTCTTCATGACGATCGACTCGACGATCTCGCCGATCTTGGTGTGGAGTTCTTGCTCGGTATGCATAGGTATTGCAGCGTAACGTTGCCTGTTCGGCAAACCATCCCCCGCCCCGGGATTCAGGCGACGAGGATACAGAAAATAGCTGAAACCAAACTGAAAAATTCCAGCCAGCAAGCAGGGCCTCCGGAAGCACGTGGTTACATTAAATCCGGACTGCCGCGCCGTCGCAATCATTGCACTTCGGCCGTGGAATCGCCATGAAACTTATGGAGGAAATGGCGAGAAAACGCTTGGAAAGGTAACGTTCGCGGGTAAATCCCGGGGGGCTGCGTTGCGGGCGAGCGACAAAAAAAGCCCGCTTGCGCGGGCTTTCTGATGGCGGCGAACCGATTACATCGGCGTGACGCGGGTCGGACCGGCGCCGCTGATCACCTGGACGCGCTGGCCCACGCTGATGGGCACGTCCGCTTCCTGCGCGACCACACGGGTTTCGCCGTTATCCAGGCGCACCGTGATTTCCAGGCCAGAGTTCTTCTGGGCGCGGTTTTCGACGGCGTTGCCGGCCAGGGCGCCCAAGATGACGCCGCCCACCGTGGCGATCGTGCGGCCCGTGCCGCCACCGATCGCGTTGCCGGCCACACCACCCAGCGCGCCGCCAGCCACCATGCCGACGCCGCTGGACTTGTCGTTCTGAATGACGATCGGACGCACGCCGGTGACCGTGCCATTACGGACGATCTGTTCGCGTTGCGCTTGATCGTAGCTGTACACGCCGCTGGACGCGCTGGGGTTTGCACAACCGCCAAGCACCGCCACCGACGTCACCACTGCCGCGACAGCCAACCAGCGGCCAGTGCGCGGCGTCACCAGGGAAAAAGACTTTATATGATTCATTTGGACTCCTCATTCGGGCACTGCCGACGGTAAGTGATCATACTCCGGGCAAAACGCCGGACAAGCTCACTGGCAACAGACTGAAACGCTCCGCCAGAAGCTGCAAAACCCTGCGCGACACAACGGGCTACAGCCCGTTGCCTATTGAATTCGCGCTGGGTTTCGACCTATGCGCCGGACGACGGTTCCCCGGGTCCTTTTGCTTAGGCAGGCAGATGAATGCCGTACGTGGCGTGCAGCACCGCATCGATCTCGGCGCGCGTCGGCACATGGTTCTGCGGGCCGCGCGAAGCGATCTTGATGGCGCCCATGACGTTGCCCAGGCGGCAGCTGTCTTCCCAGCTCCAGCCGCTGGTCAGGCCATACAGCAGGCCGCCGCGCTGCGCGTCGCCGCAGCCGGTGGGGTCCACCACCTGCGAGGCGCGCACGGGTTCGATCTGGATGGTCTTGCCTTCGGTGTGAAGCGTCGCGCCTTCGGCGCCGCGGGTCACGACCACGGCCTGCAGCGTGCGCGCAATGTCCGCAACGCTGCGGCCCGTGCGCTGCTCGACCACGCCCGCTTCATAGTCATTGACCGTGAGGGCCTGCGCCAGTTTGAGCATGCGCTCGAGATCGGCGCCGTCAAACAGCGGCATGGCCTGGCCCAGGTCGAAGATGAAGGGGATGCCGCGCTTGTGCAAGCGTTCAGCGTGGGCAAACATGCCCTCCTTCGCGTCCGGGGCGACGATGGCCCAGGCGGCGTCGGCGTCGCTCAGGTCGTTTTGCGCGGCAAACGACATGGCGCCCGGGTGAAACGCGGTGATCTGATTGTCGTCCAGGTCGGTCGTGATGAAGCACTGCGCCGTGAACGTGTCGGGAATCACCTTGACGCGGCTGACGTCAATGCCCAGGCCCGACAGACGCTGCATGTATTCACCGGCGTCTTCGCCGATGGTGGCCACCGGCACCGGCGTGCCGCCCAACAGGTTCATGTTGTAGGCGATGTTGCCCGAGCAGCCGCCATATTCCTTGCGCATGCTGGGGACCAGGAACGACACGCTCAGCGACTGAATGCGGTCGGCAAGAATGTGCTCCTTGAAGCGACCTTCGAACACCGCGATGGTGTCGAACGCCATCGAACCGCAGACCAGAACGGGAGTTGCCATGCTTGTCATCCTTTACGGAAAAAACTTGTCGAGTTGGTAGCCATTGACCTGAACGCCGGTCACTTCAATGGGGACTGAAATCTTCAACGCGCCCTGGGAACCGAACGGTCCGCGCAATTGCTCGGGCGTGAGGTAATTCTCGGGCATCAGCACCTTGCGCACGACCACCGTGTCTGACAGGTCGTTCAGCTCAAGCACCAGCGCCGGCCAATGCTGCGGCTTGTCGTAGCGGTTGTGCAGCATCACGGTCAGCACGAGGCGCGTGCGACCATCGTCGATGGCCGCTGCGCCCGTTGGCGGCTGTAGCGACGACGACGAAATGCTGATGAGGTCGCGGCGGCGCGCATAGCCGACCGTGCAATCCAGCGGCTTGCAGGCGGCCTCCAGCACCGGACGCAGCGCCGGCACGGAATTGGCGATCTCGGTGCGGTAGGCGTAGAGCAGTTGCAGGGCCAGCACGATCAGCCCGGCCACGCACGCGTAGCCCCACAGCTTGCGCACGAAGCCGCTGCGCTCGATGCGATCCTGATCCAGGAATTCGGGTGGCGCGCGGCCCACGTCGGTGGCGCTGGAATAACGCGTGCGCGTGTCCCCCAGTACCGGCTCGTGAGCGCCGCGTTCCAGGTCGTCTTCGTCCTCGTATTCGTCGTCGCGTTCAATGTCGCGCACGTCGTCGTGGAGGTCATCGGAAATGTCGTGGCGCGGGTCATGGCGCACATCGCTGCGTAAGTCGCTGCGCGGCTGCCCGGCGCGCCAGTCCAGCGTCGGCTCGCCGGACCGGCTGGCGACGATGGGTTCGTTGCGAAATACGGGAGGCCGCTGCGCGGGCGCGGTGCGGGGCGGCTCCGGCTCGCGCAGGAATGGCTCGCCGTCATCGTCGGGGTAGTCGTCGTCTTCAGCGTGGTCGTCCGGCATGGCCGCTTCCGGCTCGGCACGCTTGCGGATATCGTCCCGGCCCCGCAGCACGGCGGGCGGAATGGTCGGCGCCGGTGGCGCCACGGGTTCGTCTTCCCAAGGCAGGACCACGCGCGGCTCAGCCGGCGCAGCGGGTGACCTGGGCACCGGCGTGAAGGCGGGTTCGGGAATCGGGGCGGCAGGCGGATGCGGCTCGGGTGCGGACAGCACGGGCGCCGCAATGGCCGCGACGGACGATGGCAGCGGCGCCGTGGCCGGCACCGCTGCCGCGACGGGCGCACCAGACGCGGACACCAGGCACGCACGGCCATCGAAAACGGTCGAGCAGGCGCCGCAACGCACCAGCCCATTGCGGACCCGAAGCTGGTCAGGCACCACCTTGAACGAGGTGCCGCACTGCGGGCAGCGGGTGGTCAGAGCCATGAGGCGTGCTCCTGCTGCCGCGGCTCAGGGCTTCTTGCCGTGCAGGCAGACCCAGCCGTCACGCGCGCGCCAGACCGACATGGGGAGCCACGGCGCATAGGCGGCCGCGACTTCCTCAGCCTGGCGTTCCAGCACGCCCGACAACACCAGGTGACCGCCCGAGGCAACGCGGCCCGCCAGCATGGGGGCCAGCACTTTCAGGGGATTGGACAGGATGTTGGCGACCACGACTTCGAACGTGCCGTCCGCCAGTCCGTCGGGCAGCATGGCCTGAAGCTCGACCTTGTTGACCTGGGCGTTGAACACCGTGCTTTGCACCGCCTGCGCGTCGATATCGACTGCCTGCGTGGGGCCAGCGCCGAGCTTGCGCGCCGCGATGGCCAGGATGCCGGATCCGCAACCGTAGTCCAGCAGGGTCGCGCCAGCGGGAAGCTCGGCCTCGAGCCAGGCCAGGCACAGGTGCGTCGTGGGGTGGCTGCCGGTGCCAAAGGCCAGGCCCGGGTCCAGTTCGATATGGATGGCGCCGTCCTGGTCGGGCACGGCCGTATCCAGTCCGGGCACATCGGGATTGTCGCGGTGCCAGCTCGGCACGATCCAGAGGCGTTCGGCAATGTGAATCGGGCCAAACTGCGATTGCGTCAGGCGAACCCAGTCGGCATCCGGCACGTCGCGCAGGCTCCAGCCGTCGAACACCGATGCATCGAGCTCCGCGGTTTGGCCGGCTTCTGCCATGATCTGCGCGGGATCGGCGCCGTCGGGCAGCAAGGCGACGACGAGATTGCGGTCCCATGCCTGCACGTCGGGCTCGGTGCCCGGCTCGCCGAACAACGGGCGTTCGACTTCGGTGCCGAAGTCGGCGTCTTCGACGGAGACCGACAGCACGCCGGCTTCGAGCAAGGCATCCGACAACGCTTCGGCCTGCGCCTCCGAGCAATGGAGCACGAGTTCACGCATGATTTTTCTCTTCCATCTGGTCAACGGGCCGCGGCATCCGCCGCGGCCCGATCAACCATAAAACATCAACGAGGTAAAACGCAAAAGGGGCCGTGAGGCCCCAAAGTCGGTCAGGGACGCTGCGCCAACTTGTGTTCCAGATAGTGGATGCTGGTGCCGCCTTCGATGAAGCGGGCGTCCTGCAGCATCTCGCGGTGCAGCGGGATGTTGGTGGAAATGCCTTCCACCACCATTTCCGACAGCGCGATGCGCATGCGGGCCAGCGCCTGGTCCCGCGTGTCGCCGTACGTGATGACCTTGGCGATCATCGAGTCGTAGTTCGGCGGCACGAAGTAGCCATTGAAGGCGTGAGAGTCGATACGCACGCCCGGACCGCCCGGCGTGTGCCAGTTGGTAATGCGGCCGGGGCTGGGCACGAAACGGAACGGATCTTCCGCATTGATGCGGCATTCGATCGCGTGGCCCTTGAACGTGATGTCGCGCTGTCGCAGCGTGAACTTTTCTCCAGCGGCGACCAGGATCTGCTGCTGCACCAGGTCAATGCCGGTGATCAGCTCGGTGACCGGGTGTTCGACCTGGATGCGGGTGTTCATTTCAATGAAATAGAACTCGCCGTTTTCATACAGGAACTCGAACGTGCCGGCGCCGCGATAGCCCATCTTGCGGCAGGCGTCGGCACAGCGGTCGCCGATGCGCTCGATCAGGCGGCGGGCAACGCCGGGGGCCGGCGCTTCCTCGATGACCTTCTGGTGGCGGCGCTGCATGGAGCAGTCGCGTTCACCCAGCCAGACCGCGTTGCGGCCGCCGTCGGCCAGCACCTGAATTTCGATATGGCGCGGGTTCTCGAGGAACTTCTCCATATAGACTTCCGGGTTGTTGAACGCGGCGCCTGCTTCGGAACGCGTCATCGTGACGGCATTGAGCAGCGCGGCCTCGGTGTACACCACGCGCATGCCGCGGCCACCGCCGCCGCCTGCAGCCTTGATGATGACCGGATAGCCGACTTCGCGCGCCGTACGCAGGATTTCCTGCGGATCGTCGGGCAACGCGCCCTCGGAACCCGGCACCACCGGCACGCCGGCTTCGATCATGGCGCGCTTGGCGCTGACCTTGTCGCCCATCAGGCGGATCGTGTCCGGACGCGGACCGATGAACACGAAACCGCTCTTCTCGACGCGATCGGCGAAGTCGGCATTTTCGGACAAGAACCCGTAACCCGGGTGGATTGCCTCGGAATCCGTGACTTCGGCGGCCGAGATGATGGCCGGCATGTTCAGGTAGCTTTCACGCGACGGCGCGGGCCCGATGCACACGGATTCATCGGCAAGGCGCACGTACTTGGCTTCGCGATCGGCCTCGGAGTGCACGACGACGGTCTTGATGCCCAGCTCGCGGCAGGCGCGCTGAATGCGCAGGGCGATTTCGCCCCGATTGGCGATCAGGATTTTTTCGAACATGTTCAGCTATCAGCCAATGACGAAGAGGGGTTGACCGTACTCGACGGGCTCACCGTTTTCGACCAGGATTTCTTTGATGACGCCCGACTTGTCGGCTTCGATTTCATTGAGCAGCTTCATGGCTTCAATGATGCACAGCGGGTCGCCTTCCTTGACGGTGGCGCCCACGTCGATGAACGGGGCGGCGCCCGGATTCGGCGAGCGGTAGAACGTGCCGACCATCGGGGCCTTCACGACGTGGCCTTGAATGACCGGGGCAGCGGGCGCGGCCGGTGCAGCGGCGGGCGCGGCGGCGGCGACGGGCGCGGCGGGCACGCCGGCTTCGGGCTGGTGGTAGGCCACCGGCTGCAGCGTCTGCGAGAACTTGACGATTCTGACCTTGCCTTCGCCTTCGGTGATTTCCAGCTCGGCGATGCCCGATTCAGCCACCAGGTCGATCAGGGTTTTGAGTTTTCGAAGATCCATAGAAGCTGCTTCCCGAGATAGTGTCGGCGTCGTCCCAGCGTCGGGGTTCGCGCCGTATAAGATGTAAAAGCGTTGAATTGGTGCGAGATCAGTGCCGCACTGCGTAACGCAGCGCGGCCTCGTAGCCGTCCGCGCCCAGGCCGCTGATCAGGCCTTGCGCCAAGTCGGACAGATAAGAGTGATGCCTGAACGGCTCTCGCTTATACAGATTGGACAAATGTACTTCAATAAATGGGATCGCGACCCCGGCCAGCGCGTCGCGAATTGCGACGCTGGTGTGCGTGTATGCCGCTGCGTTGATGATGATGAAGTCCGTGCCGTCCTGCCGGGCCGCCTGAATGCGGTCAACCAGCGCACCTTCGTGATTGCTTTGCCACGCAGACAGCGTGGCGCCCAATTCGCCCGCGAGCAACTCGAGACGCTCATTGATCTGGGCAAGCGTAAGACTGCCGTAGATATGAGGTTCCCGGGTGCCAAGCAGGTTCAGATTCGGGCCATGCAATACCAGTATGTTTTGCGCCATGCGCGTGCCAATAAGTGGATTGCCAATTGTTGGCAAAACAGCCGATAAACCAGCTTTTTACGCCAATTCCTACTATTTGTCCAACAGACTTACGCCTTTAAACCCGCAAGGGTGCGATCCAGGTCGTCGGGCTGGACTTCGCCCAATATCTTCCGGTTAATGCTGCCATCTGCATTGAAAACGATAGTAAACGGCAGCCCGCCGCTGGGGCTGCCCAGCTTGCGCAGCGTATCGATGGCACCAGCGCCAATCACCCACAACGGGTAGGAAACCTGTACTTTCTCGACAAACTTCTGCATGTTGGCGGCGGAATCGACGCCGATGCCGACAAAGCGGACTTGCGGGTATTTTTTCTGCAAGGCGTCTAGCGCGGGCATTTCCTTGACGCACGGCGCGCACCACGTTGCCCAGAAATTGACCACGATGGGCTGGCCCTTCCAGCCGGCCAGCGATTGCGAGGCGCCGTTCAGATCCGGAAGCTGCATTTGCATGAGTCCCGCGACCGGGTCGCCCGCGTCGGCCGGCGCGGCGTCGTTCTTGGGCTTGCGGCCCATCAGCGTGTAGCCGCCCGCGACAGTCGCGGCTACCGCCACGGCGGCGGAAAGAAGTAGGCGTCGATTCATGGCGCGATGATAACCGTTGCGGCCGTTTTACGCCGCAGGCGCGGGGCGCGGGCTTGCGGGGCCGCTATATATACAATGCTGGGCAGGAGATTTATCAATGCACCTGCACATTCTTGGCATCTGCGGCACCTTCATGGGCGGGCTCGCGCTGATCGCGCGCGCCGCCGGCCACAAAGTCACGGGCTGCGACGCGGGCGTGTACCCGCCGATGAGCACCCAGCTTTCCGAACAGGGTATCGAACTGATCGAGGGCTTTGGCGCCGAGCAACTGGCGCTCAAGCCGGACCTGTATGTCATCGGCAACGTGGTCAGCCGCGGCAATCCGCTGATGGAAGCCATTCTGGAATCCGGCGCGCGCTACGTGTCCGGGCCGCAATGGCTGGGCGACAACATCCTGCCCGGCGCGCACGTGCTGGCCGTTGCCGGCACGCACGGCAAGACCACCACCAGCTCGATGCTGGCCTGGGTGCTGGAAGCCGCCGGCATGGCCCCGAATTTCCTGATCGGCGGCGTGGCGCAGGACCTGCATGTGTCCGCCCGCTACGACCCGGCGCGCCGCCCCTTCGTCATCGAGGCGGACGAATACGACACGGCGTTCTTCGACAAGCGCTCGAAGTTCGTCCACTACCGCCCCCGCACAGCCATTCTGAACAACCTGGAATACGATCACGCCGACATCTTCCCCGATCTCGCGGCGATCGAAACGCAGTTCCACCATCTGGTCCGCACGATCCCCGGTTCGGGCCGCATCGTGCGGCCCACCCAATCGGACGCGCTGGATCGCGTGATTGCGCGCGGATGCTGGTCGGATACCGTCACGTTCGGTCCGGATGGACAGTGGCAGGCGTCGCCGCCGGACGCTGACGGCGCGTTCGAGGTCACGCGCGCCGGGGTTCGCGCCGGCACGGTGCGCTGGTCGCTGAGCGGCGAACACAACCGCATGAACGCGCTGGCCGCCCTGGCCGCCGCTGAACACGTCGGCGTGCCGGCCGAACAGGGCATCGACGCCCTTACTCGCTTTGCCGGCGTCAAGCGCCGCATGGAATTGCGCGGCACGGTCAACGGCATCAAGGTCTTCGACGATTTCGCCCACCACCCCACGGCAATCGCCACCACGGTGGAAGGCCTGCGCCGCCAGGTGGGCGCCGCGCGCATCCTGGCCGTGCTGGAGCCGCGATCCAACACCATGAAGCTGGGCACCATGGCGGCACGGCTGCCCGAGGCGCTGACCGACGCCGACCTGGTGTTCTGCTTTGGCGCCAGCGAAGGCAAGCACGCGCTGGGCTGGAATCCCGCCGAGGTCCTGGCGCCCCTGGGCGGCCGGGCCTCCAGTTACGATGACATCGGCGCGCTGGTCGACGCCGTCGCTGGCGCCGCCCGCCCGGGCGACCAGGTGCTGGTCATGAGCAATGGCGGCTTCGGCGGCATCCATGGCAAGCTGCTGGATGCGCTGCAGGCGCGCGGCTGATTTCGCCCGCCTGACCGGCTCCCGCAACGCAGACGGAAACAGCAAGCAATGATCCTCTATCTACACGGTTTCCGATCGTCGCCCGACTCGTTCAAGGCCCGCATGATGGCCGACGCCATGGCCGCGCGCGGCCTGACGGACGCGTGGGCCTGCCCGCAACTGCCCGCCAGCCCGCGCGAAGCCATTGACCTGGCGCTTGGCATGGCGCGCGACCGGCTGGCGGACACCGATTCGCCGCGCGAACTGACCGTGATCGGCTCGTCGCTGGGCGGTTTCTACGCCACGTGGATCGCCGAGCAGCTGGGCTGCAAGGCCGTACTGCTGAACCCCGCCGTCCACGCCGCACGCGACCTTGCCACCCAGGTCGGCGAGCACCACATGTATCATTCCGGCGCGCCGTTCGTTTTTTTGCCCGAATATGTGGACGAACTGGCCGCCATCCATGCACCGCGCATCACGCAGCCCGACCGGTATTTCCTGGTGGCGGCGACCGGCGACGAAGTGCTGGACTGGCGCGAGATGCGCGACCGATACGCCGGCTGCCGCCAGCGTATCGTGCAAGGCAGCGACCACGGCCTATCCGATTTCGCGCAATGGATGCCGGAAGTGCTTGAATTCGCCCTAGGCGGCAAGCCGGTACGCGCCTGATAATCAATATCGACTTTCAACACCCACCAAGCTGCGCAAGGCGGCGCGAGGCCGCCGCCCAGGACGATCCCCACCATGTATGTGTTTTACGAAGATGACGGCAGCTTCAAGGCCGGCAATATCCTGTCCGAGACCGACGCCAGCCTGCAGGTGGAGTCGGAGTCGGGCAAGCGCAGCAAAATCAAGCGCGCCAATACCCTGTTCAACTTCGCCTCGCCGGATCCGGCGGCCCTGATGACCCAGGCGGCCGCCACGGCCGAGACGCTGGACCTGCAGTTCTTGTGGGAATGCGCGCCGCAAGAGGAATTCGACTCCCCCGCCCTGGCCGCCGACTACTTCGGCCACGCCCCCACGCCCGTCGAACAAGCCGCGCTGCTGATGCGGCTGCATGGCGCGCCGGCGTACTTCCACCGCCGCGGCAAGGGCCGCTACCGCCCTGCGCCGCCAGACATTCTGGCCGCCGCGCTGGCCGCGCTGGAAAAGAAGCAGCGCCAGGCCGAACAGCAGCAGGAATGGGTCGACGAAATGGCCGCCGGCCGCCTGCCCGAACCCATCGCCCAGGCCGCCGAATCGCTCCTGATCCGTCCGGACAAGAACTCGCAGCAATGGAAGGCTCTGGACGCCGCGTGCGCCAAGCTGGGCAAGACGCCTGACCGCCTGCTGCTCGAACTGGGCGCGTGGCCGCACGCCCTCGCCCTGCACAAGCGCCGCTTCCTGGCCGTCAACTTCCCGCGCGGCCTGGCTTTCCCCGACGTGGAACTGCCGCCCATCGACCGCGAACTGCCGCTGGCCGACGCCGAGATCTATTCCGTGGACGATGTCACCACCACGGAAATCGACGATGCGCTCTCCGTCTCCACGCTGCCCGATGGCCGCGTGCGCGTCGGCGTCCACGTCGCCGCCCCCGGCCTGTCCGTCACCCGCGACAGCGAGCTCGACAAGCTGGCCCGCGCCCGCTTGTCCACCGTCTACATGCCCGGCGACAAGATCCCGATGCAGCCGGACAGCGTCATCCAGGCGTTCTCGCTGGACGCCGGCCGCGAAGTGCCCGCGCTGTCGCTGTACGTCATCGCCAACCCCGAAACCGGCGAAATCATCGAATCGGAAACCCGCCTGGAACGCATCGTCGTGCGCGAAAACCTGCGCCACAACATGCTGGACAGCCAGGTCACCGAGGCCAGCCTGTCCGACCCGGATGCCGACCTGCCCTACGGCCATTGGCTGCGCCCGCTCTGGAAGCTGGCCCAAGCCCTGTCCGCGCAACGCGAAAACGTGCGCGGCAAGCCGGAAAACAATTCGCGGGTGGAATACAGCTTCTACCTGGACGGCAACCCCGACGATCCCGACACGCCCGTGCGCCTGGTCCCGCGCCAGCGCAACGCGCCGCTGGACCGCATGGTGGCCGAGTACATGATCCTGGCCAACAACCTGTGGGGCGGCCTCCTGAACCAGCACGGCGTGCCGGGCATCTACCGCTCGCAACAAGCGGGCCGCGTGCGCATGAGCACACAGGCGCTGCCGCACGAGGCCATCGGTGTCCCGCAGTACGCGTGGAGCACGTCGCCGCTGCGCCGCTATGTCGACCTGGTCAACCAGTGGCAACTGATCGCCGCGGTGGAACATGGCGTCTCGGCCCGCCTGATCGCTCCGTTCAAACCGCGCGACGCAGATCTGTTCGCCATCATCGGCGCCTTTGATGCGCAATACGCGGCCTGGGCCGAGTTCCAGAGCGCAATGGAACGCTACTGGTGCCTACGCTGGCTGAAGCAGAACGGCGTGACGCGGACGGTGGCGCACGTACTGCGGGATGATCTGGTTCGGTTTGCGAATGCGCCGTTGGTGACTCGGGTGGGGGGGATGCCGGAGTTTGAGCGGGGGACGGCTGTGGAGGTGGATATTCTGGGGATGGATGAGTTGTCTCTGGAGTTGGATTGTCGGTTTGTGGGCGAGGTTAAGGGGGAGGCTGCGGCTTCGTAGGTCGCTTTCTTTCGATCTTCGTGGGTCGCGTTGTTCCGTTCTTCGTAGGTCGCCCGACGCCGCGGTCACCGGGGAGGCGAGCGCCCACGATTGCGGTCCGGAGCCTTCGCTCCGGACTGCCCCTTCGTCATCTTCGTTGTCGCCTCCGGCGACTTCCTTCAGATTCCCTCGGGCGCATCGACGGCGCTCGCCTCCCCGGTGACCACGACGCCGTGCTACTAGGGTCTTTGGTATGGGCGCTGCAAGACCTGTGTTCAGGGCAGGAAATCCGCGGGGCCGCCGGATTGCTGCCGCCCGGGCGGCGGCAACCCGGCATTGAGTCGGTCGGACGTCGAGACGGAGTTCGCTGCGCGCTGATGGAGGGTGGCTTGCTAATGGCTCGCCTCACGGTGGGAGGGGCGGTGAGGGGCGGCGCGGCGACGATCCGCCACAACTTGCCGACCAGTACGCGCCGCCCATCGGGCACTTGAGTTCAAGTGACGATTAGCAGCGAGCCGTGCTCGCTCGAAGGTCACGAAGGTGTCAGACACCCGAATCGGTCCTACAAATCCATTGGTGTCTGACACCCGAATCAGTCCTATAAATCCACCGGTGTCTGACACCCGAATCAGTCCTACAAATCCGCCGGTGTCTGACACCCGAATCAGTCTTACAAATCCGCCGGTGTCTGACACCCAAACGCTACCTACTCGCGAAGCGTCATCACCACGCCGTAAGACGCCGCGTAAGTCTCCGGAGGCCGCCCGCGCGGCCGAACGGAGACGGGCACCGCAAGATGCTTCTGGCTCGAAATGCTCTGCACAAAAATGCCAAGCACACTGACCGTCCCAGCGGCCTGAAGATTTCTACTGCTCGAGTCCGGTGCGGTGGCGGCCCGGGGTGCGCGGGGCGTCGATAAGCCCGAGGGAATCTGAAGGGAAGGCCGAAGGCCTGGACGAAGATGACGACGGGGCAGTCCGGAGCGAAGGCTCCGGACCGCAATCGTGGACCCGCGCGCCCCGGGTCGCCACCGCGCCGGACGTCTTAAGAACCCATACCCCGACCAGCAACCATCGCCCCCCCTTTCGCAAAATATCAGCACGGCAGAACGCTCCGCCCCTTTCAACAGCGAGCAACCACCCATATCCAACGAGTTCGGCAACGCTAACGATCTCCCCGTTAAACTCCCGATAAAAAACACAACGGAGGAGAACAAACCATGCGCATTCTGCTGGTCGAGGACAATCTCGATCTTGGCGATGCCGTTGAGAGCAAGCTGCGTTCGGCGGGTCATAGCGTGCAGTGGGTGCATGACGGCGTGCAGGCATCGCGATGGGCGTTGGATGAGACTTGGGATGCGCTCGTGCTGGATATCAACTTGCCCGGCAAGGATGGTTTCACGCTTATCCGTGAGTTGCGTGCCGCCGGGCTCGACGCGCCTGTGCTTGTCATGACCGCGCGCGCCGAGATCGAGGACAAGATCGACATGCTGGATCTTGGCGCCGATGATTACCTCGTCAAACCCTTTGACCTTCGCGAACTCGAAGCGCGGTTGCGTGCGCTGTTGCGGCGGCCTGCGGGGCAGACCACCAGTGTTGCTCAATACGGCAATCTCAGCCTGGATTTGGCCAACCGGCATGTTGAACTCGCGGGTGCGCCGCTGGAGCTGGGCCGGCGTGAATTCCGGTTGCTTGAGATTTTGGTCGGAAAGCTTGGGCAGACCGTCGCCAAGGAACGCCTCATGAATCAGATCTTCGACTTGGACGACGGCTCGCTCAATGCGCTTGAGTTGCTGATCTCGCGGCTGCGCAAGAAGCTGGCGGGCGCCTCTGTGGACATCGTCACCGTGCGGGGCGTCGGGTATCAGGCCCGCAGCCATGAAAATCCCTGAAAGCTTTTCCATCCGGCAACGCGTCTTCACGCTGGGCGCCGTGTTGCTTGCGTGCGCGCTCATCGGGCTGGTGTTCTTCCTGCGCGGCTACGCCCAGCGGGCGGCAGAGCAGGCGTTTGACCGGTTGCTCGCGGCCTCGGCATTGACCATCGCGGGATCGGTCCAGATCGAAGACAACGAAGTCACTGTCGAGCCGCCCGTGTCCTCGCTGGCCATGTTGTCCGGCGGCGAGCGTGTGTTTTACGAAGCGCGTACCTCCAACGGCAGGCTCATCACCGGGTATGGCGACCTTGCGCCCGGGCTGCCCCTTGCGCAGTCGGCCACGCCCGTCTTCACGTATTTGCGGTATCACGACGAGCCCATTCGTATCGCGACCGTCGGCCGCCTGGTGTCGGCCAGCCAGCACGCCGGCTGGGTCACGTTGCGCGTCGCCGAAACGCTGGGATCGCGCGAAGCGCTGGCGGGTGAGATCTTGCAGCGCAGCGTATTGCCACTGCTTGCCGTATCGCTGGTTGCGCTCGGCCTCTTGTGGTTCGGCGTCCAACGCGCCTTCGCGCCGCTGGCCGTTGTCGAACGCGAGTTGCGGCGGCGTGCGCCGGATGATCTGGAGCCGCTGTCCAAGCCCGTGCCCCGCGAGGTGCGGCGGCTTATCGAAGCGCTCAATGGCTTCATGCAGCGGCTGTCTGGGGCCATGGACAGCCTCAACACCCTGGTCGCCGACGCCGCGCACCAGGTTCGCACGCCACTGGCGTCGCTACGCGCGCAGGCCGAGGTTGCCCTGGACGAGACCGATCCGCAGCGATTGCACGCGCGGCTTGAACGCATTCACCTGAACGCCACGCACGCCAGCCAGCTCATCAACCAGTTGCTGATGGACGCCACCATCACCCATCGCATGGGCAAGGGCGCACGCGCGCTTGTCGGCGTGGCCGAGACCGTCAACGAAACGCGCCGGCGTATCGGGCCGGTGGATGCGCAGCGGTTGCGCATCGCCATTGCGCCCGAAGTGCGCCGTGCACGCATCGCCGGCGATCGCGTCGCGCTGCGCGAGATGCTGCGCAACCTGGTGGACAACGCCCTGCGCTACGCGCCGGATGGGCCGGTTGAGATCCAGGCCATGCCGGTTGCCGGCTATCGTGTTGCGCTCACCGTTTCGGACCGCGGGCCCGGCGTCGCCGACGACGAAAAGGAATCCGTGCAGCAGCGGTTTTCGCGCGGCCGCGCGGGGGAATCGCTGCCGGGGTCCGGATTGGGGCTGGCGATCGTGCGGTCGGTGGCCGTCGCGCATGGCGGCTCGCTGTGGCTGCTGGACCGGCCTGGCGGCGGGCTGACGGCTCGGGTCGTGCTGCCCTTGGCGCGCGCCGGAGCCGGGCGCGCGCTGACCACCGCCGCGGCCGCGCTGTGCGCCGCATGCCTGCTGCTGGCCGCGCCGTCGGCCGACGTGCGGGCGGCCGGCGCCGATGCGCGCTCCGCTCCGATCCCCGAAATCGTCACCCGTTACCCCGCCCCCCAACCCTCCTCCCGCGTCCTCACCATCGCCGGCCCGACCGACACGCCCGTCGTCGCGCCGCTCATCCAGGGCTTCCAGTCCCACCGCCCCGATGTCAGCGTCGTGTACCGCGAAATGGGCAGCCGCGAGCTCTACGAGGCCGCCATCGAAGGGCGTTTGCAGGATGTGGACGTGCTGATGAGTTCGGCATCCGACCTGCAAATCCGGCTGGCCAACGATGGCTACGCGCAGAGCTATGCGTCACCCTATGCCGCGCGGCTGCCGTCGTGGGCCATCTGGCGGCACGAGGTCTACGGGTTCACGTTCGAACCCGCCGTCATCGTCTACAACCCCAAGCGCTTTGCTGAAGCAGCAGTGCCGCGCTCGCGCCAGGATCTGCTGCGCCTGCTGGAGCAGGATCCCTTGCGCCTGCGCGGACGCATCGGCACCTACGACATCGCCGCCAGCAGCCTGGGTTATCTGCTGGCCGAACAGGATGAGCTGGTCTCGTCCAACTTCTGGGGGCTGGCCAACGCCATGGGCCAGGCCGGCGTGCGGCTGGCGGCCACCAGCGCCGAGATCCTGGACGCCATCGAGCGCGACGAACTGGACATCGGCTACAACATCCTCGGCTCCTACGCCCTGTCGCGCCAGGCCGCCGGCCGGCCCATCGGGGTGGTGTTCCCGCAGGACTACGTGCTCGTGCTGGCGCGCTCAGTGCTGATCGCGCGCACCGCCCCCAATCCCGACCTGGGACGCGCGCTGGTCGACTGGCTGCTGTCGCCCGCCGGACAGCAGGTCGCGTCCAGCCATGCCGCGCTCGGGTCCATCATGGAAGACACGCCGGGGCGCTGGACCTCCGAAGCGGTGCTCGCGCGGTCGCAGGGCATCGTGCAGCCGGTCGTGCTCAGCCCCGCGCTGCTGGTCGGCCTGGACCAGCGCCGCCATTCGCGGTTCGTGCAGAACTGGATCCGGCTCGTCACCGATACGCCGCAGCGGCCGTAACGCCAACCCCGCGCATGGCGCCATCGCGGCCCAGGGATTTCCCCTAGCCGCCACCTGCCGCCATGACAGGACGACGACAGACGCGCACTCCTAAGATGGCTGCACGCGGGCCCCAGAGCCCGCAATAAGCCAAATCAATCGGAGACAACATCCATGCTTGCCAAGTCCAAACTGACGGCCGTCTGCGCCGCCGCATTCGCCATTGCCACCGGCAGCGCCTTTGCGCAGGCAGTGCCCGCGGGCTATCCGGCCGATTACCAGAAGATCCTGGACGGCGCCAAGAAGGAAGGCAAGGTCGTCATCTATTCGACCACCGACACCAAGGCCGCCGGCCCCATCATCAAGGGCTTCGAAGCCCTGTATCCGGGCGTCAAGGTCGAATACAACGACATGAACAGCACCGAGCTGTACAACCGCTACATCAGCGAACAGGCGGCGGGCGGCGGCAGCGGCGACATCGTCTGGAGTTCGTCGATGGACTCGGCCCTGAAGCTGGCCACCGACTACGCGCTGAAGTACCAGTCGCCCGAAGCCGGCAAGCTGCCGGCCTGGGCCAACTGGAAGGACTCGACCTACGGCACGACGTACGAGCCGGCTGTCTTCATCTACAACAAGCGCCTCATTCCCGCGAATGAAGTGCCCACCACGCACGGCGCGCTGGCCAAGCTGATCGCCAGCCAGCCCGACAAGTTCAAGAACAAGGTCACCACCTACGACATCGAGAAGTCCGCCGTCGGGTTCATGCTGGCGGTGCAGGACAAGGCCAACGATCCCAAATATTTCGAGACCCTCAAGGACATCGCCAAGGGCGGGCTGATCGTGCAGTCGTCCACCGGCACCATGATGGAACGCGTGTCCTCGGGCGAAAACCTGATCGGCTACAACATCCTGGGCTCTTACGCCGAAACGCGCGCCAAGAACGATCCGTCGCTGGGCGTGGCCTACCCCACCGACTACGCGCTGGTGCTCTCGCGCGTGGCGTTCATCAGCAAGAAGGCCAAGAACCGCAACGCCGCCAAGCTGTGGATGGACTACCTGCTGTCGCAGAAGGGCCAGGAGATCATGGCCAATCAGGCTGACCTGGCTTCCGTGCGCGACGACATCGAAGGCGACAACGACGTGGACGGCATGACCAAGAAGCTGGGCGCCTCGCTCAAGCCGATTCCGGTCAACGAAACGCTGCTGGACTACCTGGAGCAGAACAAGCGCCTGGAATTCATCAAGCAATGGCGGGCGGCAGCGGGCAAGTGATGCCCGGGCTCCGGGCGGCTATGCAACCCGGAGCCGCCGCCAACGCAGCGGACGGCATGCCGTCCGCCTGACCCTGCCCCGGGGCCCTCGTCCCCGGCGGCGCGGCCACCGCGTCATTTCCGACCACAGGATTTCCCATGCAGTCATTGCGCAGAAAATGGCAGTCCCTGCCACGCGGCGTGGTGGTGCTGATCACGGCGCTCGCCATCTACGTGCCGCTGTCGTTCATCATCATCCAGAGTTTTCTCTCGGCCCCGTTCTTTTCCCCGTCCAAGGCCTGGAGCCTGGACGCGTTCCGCTTCATCTTCGCGGATCCCGATTTCTACAAGGCGCTACGCAGCGGCTTCATTCTCGCGTTCGGGCTGGCTGCCATCGCCATCCCGCTGGGCGGCATGCTGGCGTTCCTGATGATCCGCACCGACCTGCCGGGCCGCCGCTGGATCGAGCCACTGATCCTGGTGCCGGTGTTCGTGTCGCCCATGGTGCTGGGCTTCGGCTACGTGGTCGCGGCCGGTCCGGTGGGCTTCTTCTCGACCTGGGTGCAGAACATCCTGGGCTTCGTGCCCTGGAACGTCTATTCGCTGACCAGCATCGTCATCATCGCCGGCCTCACGCACGTGCCGCACGCCTATCTGTACATCTCGTCGGCGCTGCGCAGCATGGGGTCCGACGTCGAAGAAGCCGCCCGCGTGGCCGGCGCGTCGCCGCTGCGCGTGATGGTGTCCGTCAGCCTGCCCATGGTGCGGCCGGCCATGCTGTACGCCACCGTGCTGCTCTTCTTCCTGGGCCTGGAGGTCTTCGGCCTGGTGCTGGTGCTGGGCGATCCGGAAGGCAACCTGGTGCTGGCCACCTACCTGTACAAGCTGACCAACAAGCTGGGCATCCCGTCCTATCACCTGATGGCCGCCGTGGCCGTGGTGCTGATCTGCATGACCATTCCGCTGGTGATGCTGCAGCGCCGCCTGATGCGCACCGCAAACCGCTTCGTCACCGTCAAGGGCAAGGCCTCGCGTGCGCGGCCGCTGCCGCTGGGCAAATGGCGCTGGGTGGCCGGCGCGGTGGTGGCGTTCTGGCTGTTCGTCACCATCATCGTGCCGCTGACCGGCGTGCTGCTGCGCGCGTTCGTGTCCAACTGGGGCCTGGGCGTCTCGCTCTTTGACGTGCTGTCGCTCGACGCCTTCCGTACCGTGTTCGCGCAGCCCAACCTGATGCGCGCCATCGTCAACTCGGTTGCGATCGGCGTCTTCGGCGGCGCGCTTGCAGTGATGTGCTACATGTTCGTGGGCCTGGCGATGCACCGCAAGCCCGACAACGTCACGCGCTTCATGGACTACAGCGTGCTGGTGCCGCGCGCCGTGCCGGGCCTCTTGGCCGGTCTGGCGTTCCTGTGGGTGTTCCTCTTCGTGCCGATGTGGCTGGACAACGCGCTGGACGTGGACGAGAACGGCTGGCTGTCGGCCCTGCCATTCGCGGAATGGCTGCGCGAGAACTTCGTCGAATGGCTGCGCGCCCTGCGCAGCACCATCTTCAGCGTGTGGCTTGCCTACACAGTGGTGTGGATGGCCTATGGCTTGCGCCTGATCTCGTCGACCCTGCTGCAAGTGGGTCCCGAGCTGGAAGAAGCCGCCCGCACCGCCGGCGCGCGCCGCGGCCAGGTCACCCGTCACGTCACAGTGCCGCTGGCCAAGTACGGCCTGATCGGTTCGTGGCTGCTGATGTTCCTGATCTTCGAGCGCGAATACTCCACCGGCGTCTACCTCTTGTCGCCCGGCACCGAGACCATCGGGTCCATGCTGGTGTCCCTGTGGGCCTCCGGCGCCATCGACATCGTGGCCGCACTTTCCTTCATCAATATCGTTCTGGTCGTGATCGGCCTGGGCATCGCCCTGCGATTCGGAGTCAAACTTCATGATTGAGCTTTCTGTAGAAGACCTGCACCTGGACTACGGCGACAACCCGGTGCTCAAAGGCGTGTCGATGCAACTTCGCCAGGGCGAAGTGGTGTCCCTGCTGGGTCCGTCGGGCAGCGGCAAGACCACCCTGCTGCGTGCCGTGGCCGGCCTCGAAGGCCCCAAGCGCGGGCGCATCACCATCGGCGAGAACGTCGTCTATGACGGCGCGGCCCGCGCCGAGATCCCGGCCGAAGAGCGCAACCTGGGATTGGTGTTCCAGTCGTACGCGCTGTGGCCGCACAAGACGGTGTACGAGAACGTCGCCTACCCGCTCAAGCTGCGCAAGACGCCGGGCGCCGAGGTGCGCGAGCGCGTGCAGGCCGTGCTGGACCAGCTTGGGCTGGGCAAGCTGGGCCAGCGCCATCCGCACGCGTTGTCCGGCGGCCAGCAGCAGCGCGTGGCCATCGGCCGGGCGCTGGTCTACAGCCCGCCCGTCATCCTGCTGGACGAGCCGCTGTCCAACCTGGATGCCAAGTTGCGCGAAGAGGCGCGCGCGTTCCTGCGCGAGCTCATCATCCGCCTGGGCCTGTCTGCGCTGATGGTGACGCACGACCAGAGCGAAGCCATGGCGATCTCCGACCGCATCCTGCTGCTGAACAACGGCAAGATCGAACAGCAGGGCACGCCGCAGGAGATGTACGGATCGCCATCCACGCTGTTCACCGCCGAATTCATGGGCAGCAACAACCGGCTGGACGGAAAGGTCACCGAGCTGCGCGACGGGCAGGCCCGGATCGAGGGGGCCGGCTGGTCGCTATGGGGCAAGGCCGGCGCGGGCGTCGCCGCGGGCCAGGACGCCACCGCGGTCATCCGCGTGGAGCAGGTTCGCCTGGCCGACGACCCGGACGGCAACCACGTCGACATGCCGCTTCTGACCAGCATGTATCTGGGCGACCGCTGGGAGTACCTGTTCCGCACGCCGGACGCCGATCCGGCCCGCAGCCTCGCCCTGCGCGCCTATGGCCCCGAGGGCCGCGAGCCGGGCCCCTGCCGCCTGGCGCTACCCGCCAACAAGGTCTGGATCTTCCCCCGGGCATCCGCCTGACGGGGTCTAGGCCGTCCGTCCGAGGGCGAATACCGCCTTCGGACGGACCGCGCGGCGGGCGTGGACTCGACTTACAATGCGCTGGTGCAACGCGCTGATTCCCCCTCCGTGCTGAGCCGTTACCTCTGGTGGCTGGGCGCCCCCGCCCAGCACTACCTGCGTATCGGCATCGCGATATCGCTGTTGGTGCACGCCGGCGCGCTGGCGTGGCGTTTCAGCGCGCCCACGCAGACGCGCCCGCCCGTGACCAGCCTGGAAGTCGTGCTGCTCAATGCCCGCAGCGAGACGCCGCCTGAAAACCCGCGCACCGTCGCGCAGAACCAGATGACAGGCGGCGGCAACGCCGATCGCGGCGTGTCCACCACCCCGCTTCCCCAGACCGGCAGCTCGGCCGAGACCATCGTCCTGGAGGCCATGCGCCAGCGTCAGGTGCAACTGGAGGCCGAACAGGCCCGCCTCATGACCCAGCTGCGCTCGCCGCACAACGCCGGCCCCGAGCGCCAGGCCGTCAACCCGTGGCCCGACGGCGCCGACGTCGGCCAGGACGCCCAGGACCAGGCCAGCGTCATCCAGAACGCCCAGGTGGCGGCGCTGGCGGCGCGGGTCCAGCAGTACAGCGCCGAGCCGCGCAAACAGTTCATCGCGCCGTCCGCCGAAGCCTCCCGTTACGCCGGCTACCTGGATGCCTGGCGCACCCGGATCGAAACGGTCGGCACCCAGCATTACCCCGACGAGGCGCGCGGCCGCATTTATGGATCGCTGCGCATCACCGTGTCGGTGCGCGCCGATGGCAGCATCGCCGAGGTCGAGATCGACCAGCCGTCGCCGCACGCGGTCCTGAACCAGGCGGCGCGCCGCATCGTCCAGCTTGCCGCGCCCTTCCCCCCCTTCCCGCCCGATATCGCCCGCGATACGGACGTGCTGGTCATCACCCGCACCTGGCATTTCGTCAACGACACTCTGGAAACACAGGCCCCATGACCGAGGCGATTCCTCAAGCCCGCTACGCCGTCATCGGCAATCCCATCGCGCATAGCCGCTCGCCTCAGATCCACGCCATGTTTTCGCAGCAGACCGGCAAGCCGCTGCGCTACGAGCGCCTGCTTGCCCCGGTGGACGGCTTTGCCGACGCCGTTGCAGCCTTCGTGGCGGACGGCGGTCTGGGCCTGAATGTCACGGTGCCGTTCAAACTGGACGCCTATGCGCTGGCGTCGGGCCGCCTGTCGAATCGCGCCCGGCTGGCAGGCGCCGTCAACACCCTGTCGTGGCGCGACGGCGTCTGGCACGGCTGCAACACCGACGGCGTGGGGCTGGTCAATGACCTGCTGCGCCTGGGCGTGCGCCTGCCGGGCGCGGCCGTGCTGCTGGTCGGCGCCGGCGGCGCGGCGCGCGGCGTCCTGCAGCCGCTGGCCGAGGCCGGCTGCAGCCGCATCCACATCGTGAACCGCACCGCCGCCCGCGCCGAGGAACTGGCCGCAGCCTGGGGCACAAGCGGCGTGTCGCCGCAAACCCAGGTGACCGCCGGAGGCCTGGCCACCGCCGCCATCCCGGGCGGGTGGAACCTGGTCATCAACGCCACCGCCAGCGGCCTGCAGAACGCCGCGCCCGACCTGCCGCCCGGCCTGTACGCCGACGGCGCCGCCGCCTACGACATGATGTACGGCGCGCAACCCACCGCGTTCATGCGGCAGGCCGATGCCGACGGCGCCGCCCTGACCGCCGACGGGCTGGGCATGCTGGTCGGCCAGGCCGCCGAAAGCTTCTTCATCTGGCACGGCGTGCGCCCCGATGCCGCGCCCGTCCTGACGGCGCTGCGCGAGGCGCTGGCCGCCGGAAGCTGAACGGCATGGCGACGCGCACGGGCCGCAGCGGCGGCCGCAATTGGTTCCGGATCACCACCGGCTTGGTGATGGCGCTGGTGTGCGCGATCCTGCTGTACCAATTCTGGCTGTTCGCCCAGGTGGTCTGGTACAACTACCGCGACCCCGGCAGCAGCGCGATGATGCGCGAAGAGCTGTCGCGCCTGCGCAAGGACGACCCGGCGATCGAGCTGAAATATGAATGGGTCGCCTACGACAAGATCAACCGCTCGCTCAAGCGCGCGGTGATCGCGTCCGAGGATTCCAATTTCACGGGCCACGACGGGGTCGAATGGGACGCCATCCGCAAGGCCTGGGAATACAACCAGAAACAGGAAGAGGCCGGGCGCTCCAAGATGCGCGGCGGCTCCACCATTACCCAGCAGCTGGCCAAGAATCTGTTTCTGTCGGGCTCGCGCAGTTACCTGCGCAAGGGCCAGGAACTGGTCCTGGCCTACATGATCGAACACGTCATGAGCAAGGAACGGATCCTGGAGCTCTACCTGAACGTCGCCGAGTGGGGCGTGGGCGTGTTCGGCGCCCAGGCCGCCGCCAAGCATTATTTCAATACCACCGCCGCCAACCTGGGAAACAGCCAGTCCGCCCGGCTGGCGGCCATGCTGCCCAACCCGCGCTTCTATGACAGCCACCGCAAGTCCAACTATCTGAATTCCCGGGTCGGCGTGCTGACGCGCCGGATGCAGATGGTCGACATCCCCTGAAAGGGGAACCGGACAAATCCGTCCTGCCGGCCGTCTTCCGGCTGCGGGATTTGTTAAGCTTTCACGTTTACGCGCTCCACTCCTTTTTCCTTCATGCGTACTGCACGTCGCTACCTGGCCCGAGAGGTCTATCGCTCTTGCGCAGTGGTCCTTCTGGCCCTGCTCGGCCTTTTCACGTTCTTCGCACTGGTGGACGACCTGGACAACGTGGGCGACAAGTTCTCCATGATGGCCCTGCTGTACATGCAGGCGCTAGCTGTCCCCACCCGTCTCTATGACCTGCTGCCCATCGGGCTCCTGATCGGGGCCATCCTGGCGCTGGCGGGCTTGGCCCAGCGCAACGAGCTCGTCATCCTGCGGGTCTCCGGGGTCAGCGGCATGAAGCTGCTGCGGATGCTCTGGATCGTCACGATTCCGCTGATGATCGGCGCGGGCCTGTTGTCCGAATACGTCACGCCCTGGGCCGAGGTCAAGACCGGCGAGGCCAACCTGATGTTCCGTGGCAAGGCCGGCGGCGACCGCCTCAAAAGCGGCTACTGGTTCAAGGAACCCACCGCCAACGGCGGCACCCGCATCATCAACATCGCCGAACTGAAGGGCGACGGCCAGGTGGCCGGCGTGACCCTTTACGAATTCAAGAAAGACCTGACCCTGTCGGCGCTGTCCACCGCCCCCACGGGCACGTTCACGCGCGGCGACCTGGTCCTCAAGGACGTCTCCGAAACCCGCCTGGACGCCGAGGCCGCCGAGGCGCTCGCCAACGCCCGCCCCCCCAAAAACCCGCCCGCCACGGTCGTGAAGCTGCCCGAACGCTCCATCGACACCACGCTGAGCGCCGAACGCCTGCTGGCGCGCGTGCTGACGCCCGAGCGCATGTCGATCGTCACGCTGCTCGACTACGTGGAATACCTGCGGGACAACCAGCTTCAATACGGCCGCCAGGTCGTCGCCCTGTGGCGCAAACTGGCCTACCCCTTCACCCTGCTGGTGATGATCACCATCGCCGCCCCCATCGGCCTCATGCAGACCCGCCGCGGCGGCGTCGGCGCCAAGGTCTTCGTGGGCATCCTGCTGGGCGTGGGCTTCTTCATGCTGAACCAGCTTGCGCTGAACGTCGGCATGCTGGGCAAGTGGCCGCCCTGGCTGACCGCCCTGGGCCCGAACCTGGGCGCCATGGCGCTGGCGCTGGGCGCCATGAGCTACATGGAATACCGCCACACTATCACCCGTCTCGTCCAACAACGTTGGCCTTGGAGCAAGAGTCCCGCATGAACGGCAGTATCTGGATGATCGGCGACGTGCAGGGCTGCTGCTCGCCGCTGGATCGCTTGCTGTCCCACCCGGACCTGGTTGGCGATCCCAAGTCGCGCTTCTGGTTTGCCGGCGACCTGGTCAATCGCGGCCCGCAGTCGCTCGAAACCCTGCGCCGCATCATCGACCTGGGCGACCGCGCAACGGTGGTCCTGGGCAACCACGACCTGCACCTGCTGGCCGCGGCCGCTGGCGTGCGCAAGCCGTCCAAGTCGGACACGCTGGAATCCATCCTGCGTGCACCGGACGCGACGGACCTGCTCAACTGGCTGCGTTTCCGCCCGTTGGCGCATTTCGAGCAGAACCACCTGCTGGTCCACGCGGGCACGCTGGCCAAGTGGGACGTCGCCAAGACGCTGGCCCTGGCCGGCGAAGTCCAGGACGCGCTGCGTGGCCCGAACTGGCAGAAGGCGCTTCAAAAGATGTACGGCAACGAGCCGGCCACCTGGAAGGAAGACCACAAGGGCGGCAAGCGGATGCGGGTGATCATCAACGCGCTGACGCGGATCCGTTTGTGCACGCCGAACGGGCATATGGAGTTTGCGACGAAGGTGACGCCGGGGGCATGGCCGCCTGGGTTGGTGCCTTGGTTCGACGTGCCTAATCGTGCGACGCGTAATGTCACGACGGTGTTTGGACATTGGTCGACGTTGGGGTTGTTGCAGCGGCCGGACGTGATTTGCCTGGATACAGGGTGCGTGTGGGGTGGGTCGTTGACGGCTTTGCGGTTGCAGGATCGGAAGCTGGTGCAGGTTAAGTGTTCGCAGTTTCAGGATCCGATGGCGGAGTGAGGGCTGGGCGGTGAGTGGTCTTTTCGTAGGCTGCGAAATGTCTCAGTAGCTGCAAGCCCGTCTTCGTACGCTGCAAACCCGTTCGTACGCTGCAATCCCGTCTTCGTAGGTCGCCCGACGCCGCGGTCACCGGGGAGGCGATCGCCCACGATTGCGGTCCGGAGCCTTCGCTCCGGACTGCCCCTTCGTCATCTTCGTTGTCGCCTCCGGCGACTTCCTTCAGATTCCCTCGGGCGCATCGACGGCGCTCGCCTCCCCGGTGACCACGACGCCGTGCTGCGAGGGTCTTTGGTTTGCGCGCTGCAAGACCTGTGTGCAGGGAAGGAGATCTGCGGGGCCGCCGGATTGCTGCCGCCCGGGCGGCGGCAATCCGGCATCGGGTTGGTGGGTCGTCGTGGCGGAGTGCGCTGCGCGCTGGCGGAGGGTGATTTGCTAGTGGTCCGCCGTCACGGTGGGTGGGGCGGTGATGGGCGGCGCGGCGACGGTCCGCCACAGCTTGCCGACCCGTACGCGCCGCCCATCGGGCACTTGAGTTCAAGTGACGATTAGCAGCGAGCCGCGCTCGCACGAAGGTGTCAGACACCGGAATCAGTCCTACGTATGCGTTGGTGTCAGACACCCAAGCGCCACCTATGCGCGAAGCGTCATCGCCACAACGCAAGACGCCGCGTAAGTCTCCGGAGGCCGCCCGCGCGGCCGAACGGAGACGGGCAACGCAAGATGCTTCTTGCCCGAAAGTTCTTGCGCAAAAATGCCAAGCACGCTGGACGTCCCAGCGGCCATCAGATTTCAATTGCCAGAGTCCGGTGCGGTGGCGTCCCGGGGTGCGCGGGGCGTCGATAAGCCCGAGGGAATCTGAAGGGAAGGCCGAAGGCCTGGACGAAGATGACGAAGGGGGGGGCCGCCTAGGCGAGTCCGGAGCGAAGGCTCCGGGCCGCAATCGTGGCCCCGCGCGCCCCGGGACGCCACCGTGCCGGACGTCTTAAGAACCGAAGCCGCATCAACAGCAAGCAGCTGCGCACAGACCTACGGTGCTAGTCCACAGCCCGCGAGAAACCACGCAAATCAAAGCACCCGAGCAATCGCATCCCGAGCCTGATGCGACAGTTCCAACCGCGTAGGCAAACTCCCATCCGGATGACGCGCAGCCAGCGGCGGCAGAAAGACCACTTCGACGGATAACCCGGTCACACCCAGCACCCGCCAAAGGTTACCCACCAGCGACTCTTCACCCACAAACGCCGCATACCCGCTGCGCTTGCCGTGCTGCATGAACCGCAGCGCAACGGGCTGGATTTCAACAGCCGCCGCGCGGGCGGGTTCGAAGAGGCTGGCGTGGAAAGGGAGGAGGTCGAAGCCTTCGGTGGTTGTGCCTTCCGGAAACAGCCCCACCGCGTCGCCCTGTTTGAAGCGGGCCTGCATCGACTCACCCATCGCGTGGACCGCGTGACGCTGGCCGCGTTCGATGAAGAGCGTGCCCGCGCCGGCAACCAGCCAGCCGATCACCGGCCACGCGCGGATTTCGCTCTTGGCCACGAACGATGTCGCGCGGGCCGAGTTCAGGACGAAGATGTCGACCCAGGACACGTGGTTGGCCACCAGCAGCACCGGGCCTTCCAGGCGTGGTTCGCCCTTGAGGACGACCTTCACGCCACAGGCCGCCATCAGCCAGCGCGACCAGCGTCGATTCAGGCGGGCGCGGGCCGCGGGCCGCATCAGAGGATAGGCCAGGCCCACGCACAGCAGGCCGAAAATGATCAGGGGCAGGACAAGGCTCAGCCGTAGGACAAAGCGCAGCAGCTTCAAACTGGAGTCTCCCAGGCCGGTTGGCCACCGACCACGGTGGCTCGCACTCGACCGGGCAGCATCATACCTGCGAAAGGTGTCTGGGCGCTGCGGCTTTGCAGGGCGGCGGGCATCACCATCCATTCGGTGTCCAGATCCGCCAGGCACAGGTCTGCCGGCGCATCCACGCCCAGGTGGCCGCAGGGGCCCAATTGCGGCGCGACGGCGGAGAGCACTGCGGCCGGGCCTGTCGTGATGCGTGCCAGCGCGTCGCCGACAGGACGACGGCCGTCGCGCGCCCACTTCAGGGCCAGCGACAACAGCAGTTCAAGACCTGTTGCGCCTGGCGTCGCGGCCGCGAATGGGGCGGCCTTGCCGCGGGCGTCCACGGGCGTGTGGTCCGAGCACAGCGCGTCGATCACGCCGTCCGCCAGCGCCGACTGGAGCGCGTCGCGGTCGCGTTGGCCGCGCAGCGGCGGCGACAGGTGGTGATTCGTGTCGAAGAAGCCGATGTCCACGTCTGTCAGCAGCAGGCTGTTTATGGACACATCCGCCGTCACCGGCAGGCCTTCGCGGCGGGCCGCGCGCAGCAGGTCCACGCCGGCCGCTGTCGACAGGCGCGACAGGTGTACGCGCGCGCCCGTCGCGCGCTGCAATTCGAAGATCGTGTGCAGCGCCACGGTCTCTGCCTGCGCCGGCATGCCTTCCAGGCCCAGGCGTTCCGCGTACGGTCCGCTGGCGGCCGAGGCGCCGCGTGCAAGCCAGGGGTCCTGCGGACGTAGCCACAGCGTCTGGCCCAGCCCGCTTGCGTAGCGCATCGCCCCCCACAGCACCCGCGTGTCCGCCGCCAGGGACTCGCCCTGCGCGAACGCGATGCAGCCCGCGCGCGCCAGCAGCGCCATTTCCGTCAGCGTCTCGCCAGCCAGGCCCACCGTCATCGCGCCCAGCGGGTGGACTGCGCACTGCCCCGTCTGCGTCTGGCGCATCAGCGCCTCGATTTTGGTTGGCTCGTCTGGCGGGCTTTCGGCATCGGGCGGCAGCACCAGGCGCGTCACGCCACCGGCCAATGCCGCGCGCAATTCAGCGGGCGCGAATCCTCCGTGACCCGCGTTGCCCGCTTGCGCGACGCGCGCCGACAGGTCGATCAGGCCGGGCAGCACCGCCAAGCCCTTTGCATCAATATGCCGATCGGCCTGGAACGCGTCGGGCGCCGCGCCCACCGCCACCACGCGGCCTGCGGCGATATAGAGGTCGTGCTGGCCATCCACGCCGTTTGCGGGATCGATCAGCCGGCCGTTGGCAGTGTGCAGTCTCATGGCGCGGCTCCGGCCAGGGCGCGCAGCACGGCCATGCGCAGCGGTTGTTCAAGCGCCGCGTGACGCGCCTCAGCGGGTTCGAGCGCGGCGGCGATGTCGCCGTCCACTTCCACGCCCGGCGCCAGCCGGCCGGCGGGCAACAGCAGCACATCGGGTTTGGCGGCCGCCAGCGCCGCGGGCGTGATGCCGTGCGTGCAGGCGTATTCGCGCGCGGATGGAAGCTGCGCGCCGCTGATCTCTTCGACATTCAGCGGCAGCGCGATCACCACGTCCGCATCGCTCAGGCTTTCCTGCAGCGTCGCGCAGGCGCGCACGCCCAGTTGGGCAAGGCCGTCTGGCAGCAGCGTGCGCGGCGCCGCGACGCGCACTTCGGGCACGCCCAGCGTGGTCAGCAGATGGATCACGGAACGCGCCACGCCGGCGTGGCGGATGTCGCCCACCAGCGTCACGACGAGGCTGGTGAGGTCAGGCTTGATCTCGGTGATGGCCTGCACCAGCGCCAGCGCAGGCACGGGATCGGCATGGCGGCCGTCGCCTGCATTGAGCACGTGCAGGCCCGGCGCGGCATGGGCGGCGGCACAATGGGCCGCGCCGCTCTGGCCGTGGCGCAGGACCAGCACGCCCGGCGCCAGTGCGGCGACCGTCTCGGCGAGCGCCAGGGCGGCTTGCGCCTCCAGTGGCACCGGCAGCATCGACAGACTGGCCGCGGCGGCGGCGTAGGCGTCGCGGTCCGCGATGTCCGTGTCCGGCAGACATAGGAACACCGGCATTTCCGGCGCGGCAGGCGGCGGCGAATCGTCGGACGCCGACTGCGCGCGCGCCATTTCAAGCAGGCGCTCGACGTGCCGGCGAGGCAGTCCTTCCGTGGTCAGCAGATGTGTGAGTTCGCCGCGGCGATCGAGTTGCGGATTGAGCATGGGCAAGACAGGCCGCGGGCGTCAGACCGCGGGCAAGGCATCCAGATAGCGTTGCAGGATAACCGCTGCGGCCATCGCGTCGTCCGCGGCATGCGTGCCGAGCAGGCGTTGCGCCTCCATGCTGGAGCCGCGTTCATCCACCAGTTCCACGGCAATGCCGAAGCGGCCATGAAGCTGGTTGGCAAAGCGGCGGCAGCGTGCCGTGGCGGGCTGTTCGCCGCCCTCGGCGTCCAGCGCCAGACCGACGACGACGCGATGCGGCTGCCATTCCTGCAGCAGCGCCGCGATGCGGCCAAAGCGCGCGTCGCGGACCTCGCTGAAAATGATTTCAAGCGGGCGCGCCTGGCGCGTCAGCGTATTGCCGATGGCGATGCCGATCTTTTTTTCGCCGAAATCGAAGGCAAGCAGTGTTTCTTCAGGCATGGCCAGCGTCGCCCGCCAGCATCACGGGGTCGATGCCCAGCAGCTTGAGTGCGGCGGGGTAACGATCTTCGGGCGGCACATCGAAGATGATGTGCGCGTCCGCGCCCACGCTCAGCCAAGCGTTCTGGCCCATCTCGCTTTCGAGCTGGCCCGCGCCCCAGCCGGCGTAGCCCAGCGTGACCAGCATGCGCGCCGGTCCGTTGCCATCGGCGACGGCCTGCAGCACATCGCGTGAGGTGGTCAGCGCCATGTCGCCCAATTTGATGCTGGAGCTGTAGTCGCCGGCCGGCGCATGCAGCACGAAGCCGCGGTCGGTCTGGACCGGTCCGCCAAAAAAGACGAACGTGTCCTTGACCGGTCCGATTTCCAGCGTCAGTTCAATGCGCTCGAACAGCGTGCCCAGCGTCAGGTCGGTGGGGCGGTTGATGACCAGCCCCAGCGCGCCGCGGTCCGTGTGTTCGCATACGTAGATGACGGAACCCGCCAGGCTCCCTTCGACCATGCCCGGCATGGCGATCAGGAACTGGTTGGCGAAGTTGGCCGCTTGCGTCGCAGCGTTGTCGTGATGTTTTTCCGTCATGGCAACCCCTTCATGGGTAGTCTGAGAAAACCGTTGGGAGTGATTGCGCGGACGCAAACGTCATGCCTGACGGCAGTCCGACGGTGACGAAGGACGGGGTATGCCCCCATCTTACGAGCCCTGGCGGAATAAGTCGGCGGTAAGGCTTCAGATTTCCATCAGTTCGAAGTCCTCTTTGCGGGCGCCGCATTCGGGACAGACCCAGTTGGGCGGCACGTCTTCCCAGCGGGTGCCGGGTGCAATGCCTTCGTCGGGCAGGCCGGCCTCTTCGTCATAGACCCAGCCGCAAATCAGACACATCCAAGTACGCATAGTTCTCTCTTACATCAAAACCCCACCGGCGTCCCCGCGGTGGGGCAAAGGTGAGGGGCTTCCATTAGAATGGGGACAATCTTACCGAAACCCAATAGGGGTTCCCCTGATTCATGCCAAATGAGCCGGGGCGCCCTCAATCAAGC
The DNA here is from genome assembly GCF_002966795.1 of Achromobacter spanius. Lineage (GTDB taxonomy): Bacteria > Pseudomonadota > Gammaproteobacteria > Burkholderiales > Burkholderiaceae_B > Achromobacter > Achromobacter spanius_D. Next base: position 639,497 of record NZ_CP023270.1, on the reverse strand, counting down.
GCAGTCACGTGGCCCCCGTTACTCCCCCTCTCGTTTTGGTCTTCGGCCCGCTCGATCCTTCCGGATCAGACGGCTTGCCCGCGGATGCCGTCACCTGCGCCCGTCTGGGCTGTCATGGCCTGGCGGCCGTGACCGCACTGACCGTGCAGGACACCGCCGGCATCGAAGAAATCCACCCCGTTTCGCCCGACCTTCTGGACGACCAGGCGCGTTGCCTGCTCGAAGACATGTCGGTGCAGGCCATCAAGGTGGGCGGACTATACACCGCGGAAACGGCCAGCGTGGCGGCGCAGGTTGCCGCCGACTACAGCCAGGTCCCGCTCGTGCTGCACCTGGGCCAGCGCGCGCAGGTGCCCGCCAATGCCGCCGACGAGGACGAAGCCGACGACCTGCTGGCCGCGACCCTCGAACTGGTGCTGCCGCAGACCGACCTGCTGGTCATTGAACACCTGCGCCTCGCGCAGTGGCATGCCGACGGCGACATCGATATCGGGGACGCACCTACGCCCATGCACGCCCTCGTGGCGGCCGGCGCGGAGTGGGTCCTGGTGCTGGGCAGCCCCCAACGCCCCGGTCATTTCGCCAACGTGCTGCTCGGACCCGGCGGCCAGACCCATACGTGGCCCTGGCAGGCGCCGCCCGACCGCAACGGCGACGCCGGCGGCCTGGCCGCCACCGCGATCACCGCCATGCTGGCGCAGGGCCTGGAAATGCCGGAGGCCGTGCGCCAGGGGCTGGTCCACGCCGACGCCGCCGTGGCGGCCAGCTTCCTGCCGGGCATGGGCCGGCGCATTCCCAACCGGATCCTGCCCCAATGAAACCGATTCGCTTTCCCGCCGGCCTGTACGGCGTGACGCCCGAATGGGACGACACCGACCGCCTGCTCAAGGCCGTGCGTGACGCCGCCGCGGGCGGCATGCGCTCGCTGCAGTTGCGCCGCAAGAACGTGCCCGATGCCGTGCGCGCCGCGCAGGCCCGCGCCCTGGCGCCGCTGTGCCGCGAACTGGGCGTGGTGTTTCTCATCAATGACGACTGGCGCCTGGCGCTGGACGTCGGCGCCGACGGCGCGCACGTGGGCCGCGACGACGAAAGCCTGGCGCACATCCGCCGCGAAGCCGGTCCCGACCTGATCCTGGGCGGTTCCAGCTACGACGACCTGACGCGAGCGCGCGAATTGCTCGACGCGGGCGCCGACTACATCGCGTTCGGCGCCATGTTCGCGTCCACCGTCAAACCCGACACGGTGCGCGCGCCGCTGTCCGTCCTGACCGAAGCCCGCCGCCTGGCCGACGAACGCGACGCGCCCCGGCCCGCCGTCGTCGCCATCGGCGGCATCACGCCCGCCAACGCGCCGCTCGTGGCCCAGGCCGGCGCCGACAGCATCGCCGTCATCACGGCCCTGTTCGAGGCGCCCAGCGTCCGGGCCGCCGCCGTGGCCTGCTCCGCGCCCTATTCCGCCAACTCCAACCGTAAGCCTTGATCGCCATGTCCAGTAACGCTCAGCTCTTCGACCGCGCCTGCCGCAGCATCCCCGGCGGCGTCAACTCGCCCGTGCGCGCTTTCCGCTCCGTGGGCGGCACGCCGCGCTTCATCAAGCGCGCGCAAGGTCCGTACGTGTGGGACGCGGAAGACAAGCAGTACATCGACTACGTCGGTTCGTGGGGCCCGGCCATCCTGGGCCACTCGCACCCGGAAGTCGTGCGCGCGGTGCAGGAAGCGGCCGTCAACGGGCTGTCGTTCGGCGCGCCGACCGAAGCGGAAATCGAGCTGGCTGAAGTGCTGATCTCGCGTCTGCCATCGCTGGAACAGGTGCGCCTGGTCAGCTCGGGCACCGAAGCCACCATGACGGCGATCCGCCTGGCGCGCGGCGCCACCGGCCGCGCCAAGATCGTGAAGTTCGAAGGCTGCTATCACGGCCATTCGGACAGCCTGCTGGTCAAAGCCGGATCGGGTCTGCTGACCTTCGGCAATCCCAGTTCGGCCGGCGTGCCGCCGGAATTCGTGTCGCACACGCTGACCCTGGAATACAACAACCTGGATGCCGTGCGCGAAGCCTTTGCGCAGCATGGCGCCGACATCGCCTGCATCATCGTGGAGCCGGTCGCCGGCAACATGAACCTCATCAAGCCGGCCGCCGGCTTCCTGGAAGGCCTGCGCGAAGTCTGCACGCAGCATGGCGCGCTGCTGATTTTCGACGAGGTCATGACGGGCTTTCGCGTGGGACCGCAAGGCGTGCAGGGCCTGACCGGCGTCAAGCCGGACATCACCACGCTGGCCAAGGTGATCGGCGGCGGCATGCCGGTGGGCGCCTTCGGCGGCAGCGCCGAGGTCATGAAGCACATCGCACCGCTGGGCGGCGTCTACCAGGCCGGCACGCTGTCCGGCAATCCGGTGGCCGTGGCGGCGGGTCTGGCCACGCTGCGCCTGATCGGCGAGGCCGGCTTCTACGAGAACCTGTCGGCGCAGACCGCAAAGCTGGCGCAAGGTTTGCAGGAACGCGCCCGCAAGGCCGGCCTGCCCTTCTCGGCGGACTCGGTCGGCGGCATGTTCGGCATCTACTTCAGCGACAGCATCCCGGCCTCGTTCGCCCAGGTCTCGGCCTGCGACACCGCCGCGTTCAACCGCTTCTTCCATGCCATGCTGGATAACGGCGTGCATTTCGCGCCGTCCGCCTTCGAAGCGGGTTTCGTGTCGGCCACGCACGACGATGCCGTCATCCAGGCCACGCTGGATATCGCGGACAAGGTCTTCGCGGGACTTTAAGCGTTGAATCGAAGCGGGCCGACGGCCCGCTTACTTCACGGCGCCTTGTACTGCTCGTACAGGGCCGTCACATTCTTCACATAGGCCTGGGTTTCGGCGTACGGCGGCACCGCGTCGTATTTGCGCACCGCGCCCTCGCCCGCGTTGTACGCGGCCAGCGCCAGATCCAGGCGGCCCGGATACCGGTCGATCAGCCGGCGCAGATGGCGCGATCCGGCCTGCACATTCGTCGCCGGATCCACCAGCGCCCGCTCCACGTCATCCACCGACAGTAACGGCGCGGCCGTCGCGGGCATCAGCTGCATCAGGCCCAACGCGCCCTTGGGCGAGCGGGCATCGCTACGGAAACCCGACTCGATGGCGATGATCGCGGTCAGCAACGCCTGATCGACCCCCGAATCCAGTGCGGCGCGGGCGATCAGGTTGTCGTGCTTGGTCGTGGGTTTGACGGTGCTCCAGCGCAACGCCGGTTCGGCGGCCACGCGGCTGACGCGGCGGGCGCCGTCGCCGGCTTCCGGCTCACAGCTCAGGCACAGTTTCTCGGCGCCGCCGCGGACCGCCGTCCGTGCCTGCGCGCGCTTGTAGTATTTACCGGTGCCGGTAGGCACCTTCATCGTGCGCCAGACGCCGAACGGGTCCTTGTAGCGGTAGGTTTCGGCGGCCTGCACCGGTGTCGCCAGCGCCAGAGCGCCCGAGGCCAGCGCCGCCACCGCCGCCATCCCGCCGGCGCGTGCCAGGATGGCGCGCGTGGCCGAAAGAATGGAGGTAGGGGGTTGGGACATGGGACGGGGCTCCGGCGGCGTCGGAAGACGCGTTGGCGAGCCCCAATGCTGCTTGCACCATCCCGGTTCTGTCTTTCCTGCCGATGATCTAGATCGCGGCGGCGCGGGCGCTTCCCAGGGAGAATCGGGGACGTGACTAGGACATGCGGCCGATAAATTTGCTTGTTACCGCCGGTAATGATCGTCCTTGCAAAGAATATGACGTAATATTTCGTTCAATTACCAAATGATTGAACCGGCCGCTCGTGCCGGGATCGGAGAGAGGGTGAAATGGGCGCAGAACACATGCTCCAGTTGATGCTGGATGCCGACACCAACGTCCTGACGGCGGTGTACACGCCGCCACCTCGTCCCGAACCCGCCGACGCAACAGCCGCTGGTTCTTCCGACCTGGCGGTTGCCGGCTCGGAGGTCGGTGACTCGGCGGGGTCTCAGACCGACTCTCAGACCGACTCTCAGACCGACTCTCAGTCTGACGACGCGGACATTGCCGTCGCCGACGAAGCCGCCCCCCCGCACGTCAACACCGACCTGCCGACGTGGGACGTGCTGGTCGCTGCCGCGGCCACGCAAGGCTGGGGCGCCGACGCGCTCGACAACCACGCCATCGTCGCCTTCATTGACCTGTGCCGCACGGCCACCGAACCCGTCCAGTGCCCCGTCGGCCAGGTCGTGGATGGCAGCTTCGACATCGAACTGAACGCAACCCGCATGGCGGCAACGCTGACGCTGCACCCGCCCAAGGGCGGCAAGCCCGTCGCGCTGGAAGCGGTGCGCCAGGCCCTGGCAGACCAGGGCATCGTGCACGGCGTGCTGGACGGCGCGCTGGCCGAAGCCGTGGCGCTGGGCCGCGCCGAGACCATCCTGGCCGCGCAGGGCACGCCGCCCACGCGCGGCACGCCCACCCGCTTTGAAAGCCTGCTGGACCGTCTGAAGCCCCGCGCCGAAGACATCGACGAACTGGCCCAGGTGAATTACCGCGATCTCGGCAGCCTGTTGCTCGTGTCGCCCGGCACGCCGCTCATGCGCCGCTTTCCGCCGCTGCCCGGCGTGGACGGCACCAACGTGCTCGGCGAGGCCGTGTTGCCCGACGAGCTGCCCGACACGCCGTTTTCCAAGGAACTGTCCGGCGTCGAGGTCGATCCGGAAGATCCGTTGCTGCTGCGCGCGGCCATTTCCGGCACGCCGACGCTCATCACCCATGGCGTGCAGGTCAACCCGATGGTGGAGGTGGACGCCGTCAACCTGTCCACCGGGAACATCAACTTCGAAGGTTCCTTGCAGGTGCGTGGTGATATCGCCGCCACGATGGAAGTGCGCGTGACAGGCGACGTGGTCGTCAACGGCACCATCGAAGCCGCGCTGGTCGAGGCCGGCGGCAGCGTCACGGTCAAGGGCGGCATCATCGGCATGGCCGAAACCCTGCACGACACCTCGGCGGCGCCCCGCACCGCGCACATCGTCTGCGGCGGCACGCTGCGGGCCAAGTTCATCGAGAACGCCGTCATCAGCGCGGGTCAGGACATCGACGTCGAACGCGAAATCCGCCAATGCAGCATCGCCGCGGGTGGCAGCGTCAACGTCGGCCCGCCCAACACGCAGCAAAGCGCCATCACGGGCGGCGAAACCCGCGCTCTGCTGGCGGTCCGCGCCGGCACCATCGGCTCGCCCGCAGGCATTCCGACGCTGGTGCAAGCCGGCCTGGACCCGCACGCCGACATCAAGCGTTCGGCGCTCACGCGCAAGCGCCTGAAGATGAACGAGGAAAAGGCCAAGCTGGAACAACTGCTGATGTTCCTGCAAGCCAATCCGCAACGCGCCTCGGGCGACGTCGTCGAGCGGGCGCGCAACACGCACACCAAGCTCATCGGTGACCTGGCCGGTCTTGAAACCGAGGAAGCCCAACTGGCCCGCGACCTGCTGCCTCAGCAGAACGCCACCATCGCCGCCTCGCGGCGCTTCTGTAGCGGCACGAAGATCCAGCTGGGCAACAAGATGCAGGAGTTCCTGGAGGACCAGGTGGGCGGCAAGGCCGGACTGGAAGAAGGCGAGATCGTCATTCGCTAGACGCCGGCGTGCGAAGCCAGGTGTCTGACACCCCGGCGGCACCGCTCGGTCATCCAGCGCTTACGTCAGGCGCCATCGTCCGGCATCAATTCCTTGAACCACACGCGCGGCGAGATGCCGCGGTCGGGGCCCAGGATCGAGAAGCCGCCGTCAACCGGAATGTCGACGCCCGTCATCCACGATGCGGCGTCGGAGCACGCAAAGCACACCGCCGCGGCGATCTCTTCGCCGGAGCCTACGCGGCCCAGCGGATGGAAATGCGCGCCCACCGCGTCGGCCGCCTGACGTGATCCGCCGGACAGCTGTTCCACCGACGGCGACCATGTCCATGCCGGCGACACCGCCAGCACGCGCACGCCCGACGGCGCGAGTTCCACCGCGAAGTTCTTGGTGATCTGCAGCAGCGCCGCCTTGGACGCCGGATACAGCGCGCGCCCGGCCGCGCCAAACTTGCCGCCCGTGCTGCCCAGGTTCACGACCACGCCGCCGCGCGGCAGATGCGCCGCCGCGAGCTGCGTGAAGATCGCCGCCGAAACAAGATTCGTATCCAGCGTGCGGTGCCATTCGTCCCGCGTCGACGCCAGCCCGCGATCCGCGTACTGGCACGCGTTGTTCACCAGGAAATCCAGCCGGCCAAAGCGCGTCAGCGCGGCGCCGATGCAGGCCTGGATCTGGGCGTCTTCGCCGATATCCGTCTCGCAGAACAGCGCGCGTTCGCCCAGCGCCTTGGCCAGCGCCTCGCCCGCCTCGGCGTTGCGGCCGACCAGCACGACGTTGGCGCCCGCCGCGACAAAGCCGCGCGCGATGTCCGCGCCCAGGCCCTGCGTGCTGCCGGTGACGATGGCGGTTTTGCCCGCCAAGCCGGGAAAGCCTGAGAAATCCATGTGTATTCCTTGTCAGTTTGACGCCGCGGCCCAGCGTACCGCGTCGCGCACCGATCCCGTCTGCGCGATCAGCCGCATGCTGGCCAGCGACGCCTCGTGCACCGCCGGATCGGCCGACGCGCAGGCGTCTTCGGCCACCATGACCGAAAAGCCTATATCGGCGGCATGGCGCACCGTGCCCTCGACCACCGAATGCGTCGCCACACCCGCCACCACCAGCCGCTGCGCGCCCAGCAGCCGCAGGGTTTCCTCCAGCGGCGTGCCATAGAACGCGCTGATGCGCGTGTGCTTGACGACGAACTCGCGCGCGCTGCCCGCCAGCGGATGCAGGCCATCGTAAAACGCGCTGCCCCACTGCCCTTCCGGCACCGCGCCAATCGAAGCCACGTTGCGGAAGATTGCGCAGTTGGGCAGCAGGTCCGCGTAATCAGGACGAAACGCGATGCGCACGTGCACGATGGGCAGCGCGTGCGATCGCGCGCCTTCGAGCAAGGCGGCGGCGTTGTCCAGCAGGCGCTGGCGCGCCCCGCTGTCGGCGTCCAGCCCGACGCGGATCTTGCCATCCGGATGCAGCACATCGTTCTGATAGTGCAGCGCCAGCACCGCCACGTCCGCGTTCATCACACAAATACCTCGAACGCGTCGTGCGCATCGTCGCAGTTGACGAGGTCCACGCGCTTCATGCGAATGCGCCAGCCATCGCCCTCGGCAGCCAGCTTGTGGGTGTACCGCCCGGCAAGCTGGCGTGGCTGGCGCTTGCGCCATTCGGTCATCTGAAAGACGGAATGCACCACCAGATTGCCGGCCGCATCCACGCCCTCGACCTGCACGCCGCCCACCAGCCGCACGCTGCGCGTGGGCGGCTGCTGCGACCAGTTGCGCGGATGTTCCAGGCGCCGGATGCGCACGTCGCGCAGCATGCGGTCTTCCCAGAAGATCGAGATGAAGTCGTACGGGCTTTCCTGGCCGTGCTTGCGCGGCATCCAGTACATGCCGTCCTCCGTCCACAGCGCCTGCCATTCGTCATAGCGCCGCTCGTCCAGCAGCCGCGCCTCGCGGTACAGGAACTGCGCGATGCGATGGTAGGCGTCGGCGGGCACGTCGGCCGGCGCAAGATTCGCGGTGCCGACGTCGAAATCCAGATCTAGCAGCATGCGCCGTCTCCCTTTGCCGCGGCGCCATTCCCGGTGCCGGCGCCCGCTTCCATGTAAGCCTTCCACGCTCGGAACTGATTGCGCATGGGCAATTCGCTGGTGCCGTTCACGGACACCATGCCGTCGGCCTCGACACGGTCCGTGCCGTGATAGCGGTGCATGCTGACCCAATCCCCGCCACGCGTCGCGTTGCCTTCCTGGCAGCGGTTGTAGAGCTCGATGTCATCCGGCATGACGTTGGACGACGGCGAATTGATGACGTTGGCATACAGCATCGCGCGCTTGAACACGCCCTCCGGCGCGCCCTTGCAGCGGAACGTCTGGATCTCGATCAGCGTCCGATCCACCGCCACCGGCCGGATCACGCGGAACTGCTGGAACACCGTGTGCGGCGAGCCACTGCCGTAGATCACCGTGTTGTGGCGGTTCATCCCCAGGATCTCGCGGGCGCGCTGCTCGCCGTAGGCGCCGGTCAGCGACTCGAAATGCGCGCGCGACACCGGATCGCGCTCGGCGGCGCCCGGGTTGAAGATGCCTTCCATGTAGCCGTGGCCGTTGTCGTAGGCGCGCAGCTCCAGCTTCTCCCAAAATTCGTAGGGCTCACCGTTGCCGTCCATGATGTGCAGCTCGAGCGGCATCTCGCCCATTTCCTTGGCCTCGTCGCGCGCCGCCGCATAGGACGATTCATGCGTCACGCGCGCGTGCATCGTGTCGTGCAGGTTCTCGTAGAACACCTTCCAGTTCGAACGCTGCATCACGCGGAAGATGCCGCCGGCGACTTCCACCTCGCCCACCGGCGAACGGTCGCACAGGTTGTCGATGGACGAGCGCACGCCGCCCAGGAAGTCTTCCAGCGCCTGGCCTTCGGCCGACTGGCTGGCAAACACGAAGCCGCGGTAGCTCTCCACGCGCGGCAACCGCCGCATCGAGAACGAGGGATCCGTGGGGTCGTACGACGTGCCTTCCAAACCCTGCTTGAGCGGCACGCCCAGATGGCTGCCGTCCAGCTTGAACGTCCACGCGTGGTACGGGCAGCGGAAGAACTTGCCCGCACAGCCTTCGCCGTCGGCCACCACCTTCGCGCCCTTGTGCGGGCAGCGGTTGTACAGCACGTGCACGCGGCCGTCGGCGGCGCGCACCATCAGCACATCCTGATCGCCCAGGCGCGTGGTGTGATAGTCGCCTGTCTTGGGCACCTGGCTTTCGTGGCCCACGTAGATCCACGCGCGGCCATAGATGCGCTGCATCTCGATGTCGAAGATCGCCGGATCGGTGTACAGGTCCCGGTGCACGCTGTCGCCGCGCACCAGCCCCGCAAGTTGCTCATCGGTATAAGGCATGTCGTCTCCCTACTTGTTCTCGCTGTCCTTCCAGCGCGCCATCAGCGTGTTGGAAGGCAGGGTTTCGTCCAGCAGCTTGGCCGCGGTCTCGCGCCCGGCCGTGGGCAGGCCCTCGGGATCGAGCAGGCCCACCTGCACCAGCACGCTGGCCTGATCCCAGTAGATGTGCTCGTGATAAAGCTTGTCGCCACGGAACTTCACGATGGCCACCAGCGGGATCTCCACGACCTTGCCCGTGGGCGCGACGCCCGGCAGCATCCAGTCGATTTCGGTCGTGTGGGTGAAGCAGAACAGCAGCTCGTCCACGATCTGCGTGGCGCCCACCGTGCGCGACAGCGGCACCAGCCGCGTGTCGGGCGGATTGCTGTTCACGAAATGATGCTGATAGAAGCGCGACAGCTCTTTGTGGCCCACGCCGCCCGTCATCGTCGGGATGTGGTTGACGTAAGGCTCGGCCACCATCGTCGCCATCGTCGCCGCCACGTCGCGCGTGCCGAATTCATACTCGCAGTGCTTGTCCCACAGATACGAATAATCGAACTCCGGCCCGATCGTGCGCTGCAGCGCGGCCATGCTGCGCTGATGCGCCATCATCGCCGACGGCTTGTCGTAGTGATCACCGCCCGTGCGGGCAAACGCGTGATCCACGCCGGGGTACACGTACAGCTCCACGCCCGGCTTGCCGCCCAGCGCTTCCAGGATGCGCTGGCGAGCCTCGGGCGGACAGAATCCATCCTGCTCGGCGATGTGCAGCACCAGGCGTCCGCGCAGATTGGCGGCCTCTTCAAGGCTGTCCTCGATGCCCACGCCGTAGTAACCGACCGCCACGTCCGCGTCCGTGCGGCACGCCGCCAGATAGGCCAGCTTGCCCCCCAGGCAATACCCCAGCACGCCCGCGCTGCCTTCCTGCTCGGGCAGCGCGCGCAACGCGGCCAGCGTCGACGCGATGTCCTTGATGCCCAGGTCCACGTCAAAGCCCTTGTACAGCTCGAACGCGCGCGGCATATCCGCCGGGCCGTCCGTCAGCTGGATGCCGGGCTGCTGACGCCAGAACAGGTCCGGCACCAGCACCACGTAGCCCTCCTCGGCCAGCAGCTGCGCGCTGCGCCGCATGAAATCGTTGACGCCGAAAATCTCCTGGCACAGCACCAGCCCCGGGCCACGGCCCGAGGCCGGCACCGCCAGATAGGCGCCAAAGGACTTGCCATCGTGCGAGGCGATCGTCACCTCGCGCGTCGTAATGCGATCAGTCATGCGTATCTCCTGTGTTTCCGAAGCCGGCGGCCTACTTCATCTGGCACGCGGCGGCGAAGGGATCCTGGTATTGCGTCAGCACCGTGCCCGACAGCTTGTTCGACAGCTTGCCGCTGGCGTCCGCCTCGACCACGCGCAGGTAATAGTTCTGCACCGGGTACTGATTGCGGTTGAACTTGAAATCGCCGCGCACCGACTTGAAGTCCGCACGGCGCAGCGCCGGACGCAGTGCCTCGGCATCCAGCTTGCCGCCGGTCTGGCGCACCGCGCTGTCCAGCAGCATCGCCGCGTCATAACCCTGCGACGCGTACAGCGACGGGCTGCGGTTGTAGGTCTTCTTGAAATCCTCGACGAACTTGCGGTTGGCCGGGTTGTCGAGTTCAGCCGCCCATTGCGCCGTGTTGCGCAGACCCTTGATCGGCGCACCCACCGCCGCGATCGTGTCCTCGTCACCCGAAAAGCCCGGCGCCAGCAGCGCTATGTCCTTGGACAGCCCCGCGCCGTTGAACTGCTTGATGAAATTCACGCCCATGCCGCCGGGCAGAAAGAAGAACACCGCATCCGGCTTGCTCGCCCGCAACTGCGTAATCTCCACGCCGTAGTCCAGCTGGCCAAGCTGCGTATAGATCTCTTCGGCCACGCCACCCTTGTACAGGCGCTTGAAGCCATTCAGCGACTCGCGTCCGCCCGGATAGTCCGGCGCGATCAACGCCACGCGCTTGTACCCCTGATCAGCCGCATACTTGCCCATCGCAGCCGGAATGTCCTCGTTCTGCCAGGCCACCGCAAAGAAATTCGGATTACAGCCCGCGCCCGCGTAGTTTTCCGGACCCGTATTGGTGCTGAGATAGATCGTGTCCGACTGCAGGATCGCCGGCATCACCGGCAGCAGCACATTCGAAAACACGATCCCCGTCATCACGTCCACGCGGTCGCGCTTGAGCAGGCGTTCCACCGCCTGACGCCCCGTATCCGCCTTCTGCTGGTCATCGGCCACCACCACTTCCGCCGCCAACCCGCCCAGCTTGCCGCCCGTATGCTGCAGCGCCAGATTGAAGCCGTCACGAATCTCGTTGCCCAGTGCCGCGCCCGGCCCCGACAACGTGGTCAGCAGTCCTACCTTCACCTTGTCGGCCGCCGACGCCGCACCCGGCGCGCCCACCGCAGTCCCCATGCAAACCAGCGCCGCCAGCGCGCGCCGGCTCCATCGATTTCGATTCATGTGCCACCCCGTATTCGCCGCCAGCCGCGCTGGCGGAAAGCTGACAGAACCCGTCTGCCGTCGGTACACGCATGCCGCCGATTCAAGTCGCCCAGCTTACGCGTCGCGGCGCCCTCTCTCCAACAGGCCCGCCCACCGTGCGCGGCGCCTTGGGCAAGATTAGGCCCGCGCCCACCCCGGCTCTATCCGAATACCGCCACTCTTATCCGGGATTCACTTAATTCCCAATGGCGCGCGATTCCATTACGCTGCCCGCAGATACGGGATCGGTCCCGTCCCGGAGGCTTCCATGCACGGCTGGTCCCGACTAGAGCTGGCGCCCTTGCTGAAACGGCGCGTCTTCAGCTCCACGCAACAGGATGAGACCCGCGCCCGCGTGTCCGAAGCCCTCAAGGACCACCGCCTCACCTGGAAAGGCGGCCGCGTCGATGCCGAACTGAACCGCGGCCGATTCGGCTCGCTGACGGTCTGTACGTTGCGCTACGGCGCCGAAGTCCACATCGAACCCGACCGCCTCCAGGACTTCATGCTGGTGCAGGTCCCCCTACGCGGCCGCGCCCGCATCGAATGCGGCGACGAAGGCGTCAACGCCAACCCCGACTGCGCCGCCGTCATCGCCCCCAACCGCCGCCTGCGTCTGCACTGGGAGGCCGGCTGCGAACAACTGCTGCTCAAGATCCCAAGAGGCAAGCTCGAAGCCATGGGCCAACGCGCCTTCGGCGACGCCGCCGCCCGCCCCCTCGACTTCAGCCCCGCCCTGCGCCTGGATACGCCCATCGGCGCCGCGTGGCGCAGCATGATGGGCAGTCTGATTCACTTGCTGCCCACCTTGGACGATGGCGCGCGCCGCCCGCCCGCCGCGTGGCTGGAGCATCTGGAAGACACGCTGGTCTTGCACCTGCTCTACAACCAGCCGAACACGTGGCAAACCCACGCAGGCCAGCCCGACATCGTCCCCCGCCGCCTGAGCGTTGCCGAGGCGTTCATGCGCGAACGCCTGGGTGCGCCATTGACCCTGAACACCATCGCTCGCCATGCTGGCGCAAGTGCGACTGCGCTCACCCGGCTTTTTCAGGAACACCGGAATACGACGCCGATGAATGCGCTACGCGCGTTCCGGCTGGACGCGGCGAGGAGCCGGCTGAAGACGCAGCCGGATGCGAGCGTGACGGAAGTGGCGTTGAGCGTGGGGTTTGGGCATCTGGGGAGGTTCTCGGAGTATTACCGGGAACGCTTCGGGGAACTGCCGAAAGAGACGCGGCGCGCGGGTGGGTGATGAGGGATTGCGGTGTCTGACACCTGAATCGGTCTTATGCGACGCGCACGGTGTCAGACACCCGGCGGAGATTGCTGCGTAATGGCGGCTTGCTTATGCGGGTGTCAGACACCTGAATTCAGTGGTACGCCTACAAGACGATGCGTAAAAGCAACGGGTGTCTGACACCTGAATCAGTCTTACGCGCCGCGAGCGCGCAGCGCACACACGTGGATGCGAGACACCACGTAAGCCCCGCCAGGCCGCCCGCGCGGCCGCCGTGGGGCGGGCACCGCAAGATGCTTCATAGCCAAGCCGACGCAGGTAAGAACCTGAAGAACCCCACCCGCCCCAGCGAACGACAAGAGCAAACATCGGAGCCCGGCGTGGCGGCGGTCTGGGGTGCGCGGGGCGTGTAGATGCGCCCGAGGGAATCTGAAGGGAAGGCCGAAGGCCTGGACGAAGATGACGAAGGGGTAGTCCGGAGCGAAGGCTCCGGACCGCAATCGTAGCCCCGCGCGCCCCAGACCGACGACGCGCCGGGCGTCTTAAGAACCTCGGGCGGCGCATCATCGACCGGTGTCTGACACCTGAAGCCAGCGACATGCCGACAAAATCCCACCCACAAGCACCGAAGGCCCGCCGCTCGCGCCCCCCGGTGCCGGCCGGGAAGCAAAAGCGGCGAACCTTCGATACACCGTCAAACCGAATAGACGTTACTGCGCAGGCACCACCGCAGTCACCTCGATCTCCACCTTCGCGCGATCCTCCACCAGATCAGCCACCTCCACCGCCGTCATCGCCGGAAAATGCCGGCCGATCAACTCCCGGTAGTGCTTCCCGATACCCGGATACGCCGCCACGTACTCATTCTTGTCCGTCACATACCAAGTCATCCGCACGATATGTTCCGGCTTCGCCCCGCCCTCGGCAAGAATCTGCACGATGTTCAGCAGCGCCTGACGCACCTGGTCCGCAAAATCATCGGACTCGAACTGCTGCTGCCCGTTCCATCCCACCTGTCCGCCCACAAACACGATCTTGCTGCCCACCTGCATCTCGGTCAGCACACCATTCGAATAGCCCCGGGGCGCCATCCAATCCGGCGGTTGCAGAATCTTCATAACGTCTCATCCTATTGATCAAATAAACAAACCACAGGGTGGCGCCCGCTTATGCCGCGGTTGCCAGAAAATGCTGCATGCGATCCCGCAGATCCGCAGGCAGCGGCATCGACTTCATCGTCCGCAAATCCACCGTCACGATCGTCAGCGTCGCCGACAACCGCAACTGGCCGTCCGGCCCTTCAAAACGCACCAGCGCCTTGAACGACGCGCCTCCGATGCGCTGCACCGACAACGTCTGACGCAGCTTCTCGTGCCACCGGCTCGGCGCGCTGAAATCGCACGTCACCGACGCCATCGGCGTGCCGATGTGCCGGTCCACATGCAGCGCATGAAACGGCAGCCCCATTCCCTTGTCGAACCACTCCTCGACGAAATCATTGATCATCTCGAAATAGCGCGGATAGAACACGATTCCCGCCGGATCGCAATGGCGGAATCGGACTTCTACCTGGCTCACGAAAGGAGCCGTCGTGATTGGTGCTGCCATGATGTTTCCTTTGATGCCTCTACCTGCTCATGCCATCTTGCGCAGCGCAAACCGCTGCAACTTGCCCGTCTCCGTCCGCGGCAATGCGTCCACGAACTCGATAGCGCGCGGGTACTTGTAAGGCGCAATGTTCGCCTTCACGAACGTCTGCATCGCCGTCACCAGTTCCGCGCTCGGCGCAAAACCCGGCTTGAGCACCACAAACGCCTTCACCACCTGCCCGCGCTCGTCGTCCATCGCGCCCACCACCCCGCACTCCGCCACCGCCTCGTGACGCAGCAGCGCGTCCTCGACCTCCGGACCCGCGATGTTGTAGCCCGCCGACACGATCATGTCGTCGTTGCGCGCCTGGTAGAACAGATAGCCGTCGTCGTCCTGCACGAACGTATCGCCCGGCAGATTCCAGCCATCTTGCACGAACCGGCGCTGACGCTCGTCCGCCAGATAGCGGCAGCCCGTCGGCCCCTTGATCGCCAGCCGGCCCACCGTGCCGTTCGGCACCGGCTTCATCTCGTCATCCACGATCTGCGCCACATACCCCGGCACCACGCGCCCGATCGCCCCGCGGCGCACCGACTCCGGCGGGCTCGACACAAACACGTGAATCATCTCCGTGCCGCCGATGCCGTCGATCATCTCGATCCCCGTCGCCTCCTTCCACAGCTGGCGCGTCGCATCCGGCAAGGCCTCGCCCGCCGACACGCTCTTCTTCAGCGACGACAGATCGAACCTGCCCACCAGCGCCGCCATCTGGCGGTAGAAGGTCGGGGCCGTGAACACGATCGTCGCGCGGAATTCCTGGATCAGTTCCAGCAGGCTCTCCGGCGACAGCTTCTCGGCCAGCACCGTACTCGCGCCCACGCGCAGCGGGAAGCACAACAGCCCGCCCAGTCCGAACGTGAACGCCAGCGGCGGCGTGCCGCAGAAAATGTCGTCCGGGCCCGGCTTGATCACATGCTTCGGGAACAGATCGCACATCGCCAGCACATCGCGATGGAAATGCATGCAACCCTTCGGCGAGCCCGTCGTGCCGCTCGTGAATGCGATCAGGCACACATCGTCCGCCGCCGTATCGCACGCCTCGAACGTGTCGGGCTTGCCCGCGGCCAGCGCGTCCAGCGCATCCGGCGCCGAATCGTTGAAGTACATCACCTGCGCCAGACCCGGGCAGTGGTTCTCGTGATCCGGCTGCGCGCAGAACTGCGCCTCGTCCTTCAGGCGCACGTCGCACAACACCGCCTGGATCTGCGCCTTCTCGATGATCTGCTTCAGTTCCTTCGAACGCAGCAGCGGCATCGTCGGCACCGTCACCAGGCCCGCCTTGATCGCGGCCAGCCACGACGCCGCCATCATCGGATTGTTCGGGCCGCGCAGCAGCAGGCGGTTGCCCGGCACCAGCTTCATGTCCTCGGACAGCACGCGCGCGATGCGGTTCGTCAGCGCAGCCAGTTCGCGGTAGGTCATCGTCGCCGGCTTGCCGTCCTGGCGCCAGCGCAGCGCCACGCGGTCGCCGTGGCCGCGGCCGACCATCGCGTCCACCAGCTCCACCGCGCAGTTGAAACGCTTGGGATAGGCCACGTCGGGGCCGTCCAGCAGGAACTCAGGCCATTGTTCGCCCGGGGGCAGGTTGTCCCGGGCAAAGGTGTCGATGTGGGCGGATACTTCCATGAAAATTCCCCTTGGCTGTGCGATGCGGTTTACGTTGCAAAAGGCAGGCGCTCGATGGCCCCTTACGCCTTCAGCAGTTCACGGGCGATGATCAACTTCTGCACTTCGGTGGCGCCTTCGTAGATACGCAGCGCTCTGATTTCCCTGTAAAGCTTCTCCACCGGCATCCCCGACACCACGCCAGCGCCGCCAAACATCTGCAACGCCCGGTCGATCACCGTCTGCGCCGATTCCGTGGCCGTCATCTTGGCCATCGCCGCTTCGCGCGTGGTGCGCAGCTTCTGCACGTCGCGCATCCACGCGGCGCGGTACGTCAGCAGCGCCGAGGCGTCGATGGCGGTCGCCATGTCGCCCAGCGCGGCTTGCGTCAGTTGCAGGTCGGCCAGCGTCTGGCCGAACATGCGGCGCGACTTGGCGCGCGCCAATCCTTCGTCCAGCGCCCGGCGCGCAAAGCCCAGCGCCGCCGCCGCCACCGACGCGCGGAAGATATCCAGCGTCATCATGGCGAGCTTGAAGCCTTGCCCCGCGTCGCCCAACCGGTGCGTCGCCGGGATGCGGCAGTTGTCGAACGTGATGGTCGCCAGCGGATGCGGCGCGATCAGGTCGATACGCTCGGCCACCTCGAATCCCGGCGTGTCCGCATCCACCACGAAGGCGCTGATGCCCCGCGCGCCGGGGGCCTCGCCCGTGCGCGCGAACACGACATAGAAGTCCGCGATGCCACCGTTCGAGATCCACGTCTTCGCGCCATTCAGCACATAGTGGTCGCCGTCCAGCCGCGCCTCGCACGCCAGCGCGGCCACGTCCGAGCCCGCATCGGGCTCCGACAGCGCAAAGGCCGCAATCGCCTCGCCGCGCGCCACGCGCGGCAGGTAATCCTGGCGCAACGTATCCGAGCCCATCAGCGAAATCGCGCCGCTGCCCAGCCCCTGCATCGCAAACGCAAAGTCCGCCAATCCTTCATGCCGGGCAAACGTCTCGCGCAGGATGCACACCGCGCGGGAGTCGACCTCCGGCAGCGCGCCGCCCCACGCCCCGCCCGGGCCGCCCGCCACCGCGTAGCGCAGCCATCCGGCCTGGCCCATGGCCTTGACCAGCTTCTTGCATGCCGCGTCCGCGTCGTGATGGTCCACGTCGCCCAGCGACTGCTCGCACCACGCGTCCACGTCATGCGCCAGCTTGCGGTGCGCG
Source organism: Achromobacter spanius (assembly GCF_002966795.1). Classification (GTDB taxonomy): domain Bacteria; phylum Pseudomonadota; class Gammaproteobacteria; order Burkholderiales; family Burkholderiaceae_B; genus Achromobacter; species Achromobacter spanius_D. Next base: position 622,303 of record NZ_CP023270.1, on the reverse strand, counting down.
TCGTCGAAAAAGGGCCAGTCCAGCCAGCTTGCGTCGCGCATCATCAATTCCCCTCGAAGACGGGTTTCTGCTTGGCCACGAAGGCTTCGTAGGCGCGATGGAAATCGCGCGTCTGCATGCAGATGGCCTGGGCTTCGGCCTCGGCCTCGATGGCCTCGTCCACGCCCATGTTCCATTCCTGGTGCAGCAGCTTCTTGGTGACGCCGTGCGCAAAGGTCGGACCGGCGGCAAGCTGGGCCGCCAGCGACTGCGCCGCTTCCAGCAGCTTGCCGGACTCGTGCAGCGCATTGAAAAAGCCCCAGCTTGCGCCCTCGTCGGCCGTCATCGCGCGGCCGGTGTACAGCAGCTCGGACGCACGGCCCTGGCCAATCATGCGCGGCAGCAGCGTGCACGCGCCCATGTCGGCGCCCGCCAGACCCACGCGGGTAAAGAGGAACGCGGTGCGCGCCGCCGGCGTGCCCAAGCGCATGTCCGATGCCAGCGCCACCATCGCGCCCGCGCCGGCGCACACGCCGTCCACGGCCGCCACGATCGGCTGCGGGCAAACGCGCATGGCCTTGACCAGATCGCCCGTCATGCGCGTGAAGTCCAGGAGCTCCGGCATGCTCATCTTCGTGAGCGGGCCGATGATCTCGTGCACGTCGCCACCCGAGCAGAAATTGCCGCCCGCGCCCGTCACCACCACCACCTTCACGTCGGTGGCATACACCAGCGACCGGAAGAAATCGCGCAGTTCCGCGTACGAATCGAACGTCAGCGGGTTCTTGCGCTCGGGACGGTTCAGCGTAATGGTGCCGACCTTGCCGTCGTCCGACACCTGCCACAGGAACGTCTTCGCCTGGTAGCCGGCGATGGGACGCTTGTGATGCTTCATGGTGTGCTCTTCGGGCTGGGTGCTCATGGTGTCTCCGTTCATGAATGCTGGGTGGATTGAACGCCGGCCTCAGCCGGTCATCACTTCGCCGCCGTCGACGGCGATCGCCTGACCGTTGATGGATGCGGAGGCCGGCAGCGCCAGCCACGCGACCGTCTCGGCCACTTCCTCGGGCTGCACCAGGCGGCCCTGCGGGTTGCGCTCGGCCAGTTTCAGGCGGGCGGCGTCCGGCGTCATGCCGGTCTTCTCGACAATATTGGCGACGGCACCGCGCACGATGTCGGTCTCGGTATAGCCGGGGCACACCGCATTGACCGTCACGCCTTTCTGCGCCGTTTCCAGCGCCAGCGAACGCGTCAGGCCGATGACACCGTGCTTGGCGGCGCAGTAGGCACTTACATACCCATAGCCGATCAGCCCCGCCGTGCTGGCCACGTTGATCACGCGGCCCCATTTTTCCTGCAGCATGCCGGGCAATGCGGCCTGGATGCAGTGGAAGGTGCCCGTCAGGTTGACGGCCAGCATCTGATTCCACAGCGCGGCGTCGGTCCGGTCAAAGCGCTGGCTGACCGCCTGCCCCGCGTTGTTCACCAGGATCAGCACCGGGCCGAACTCGGCTTCAGCCTGCGCAAAGGCCGCGCGCACCGAGGCTTCGTCGGCGATGTCCGCGCTGACGGCCTGCACCTGACCCAGCCGGGCCAGCTCGTCGGTGGCGGCCTCCAGCGCGCCGCCGTCGCGGCCCAGCAGCGTGACGCGGGCGCCGCGCTGCAGCAGCGCCCGGGCGGCGCCCAGGCCGATGCCGCGCGCGCCCCCCGTCACCAGGGCGTGACGCCCGGCGAGCGGTTGCGGTTGTGCGTTCATTTGATATCCAGTTGCGCCATGGCGGCGGCGCGTTCGAAGTTGGTTTCAAGCTGACGCTTGCCGGCGAAATACTGGCTCGGCCACGAAACATCAACATAGCCCACACGCGCCGCTTCGCGCAGCGTCCAGGAGGCGTCAGCCAAATGGGGACGCGCCAGCGCGCAGAGGTCTGCCCGGCCCGAGGCGATGATGCCGTTGGCGTGATCGGTCTCGAAGATGGCGCCCACGGCAATCGTCGGGATGCCGGCTTCATTGCGCACGCGGTCGGCAAACGGCGTCTGGAACATCCGGCCGTACACCGGCTTTTCTTCCTTGCTGACCTGGCCGGACGAGCAGTCGATCATGTCGGCGCCCGCCGCCTTGAAGTGACGCGCGATCTCGACCGCATCGTCCGCGGTGATGCCGCCTTCCACCCAATCGCTGGCCGAGATCCGCACCGACATCGGCTTGTCTTCGGGCCACACGGCGCGCACCGCATGGAAAACCTCCAGCGGGAAGCGCAGGCGGTTTTCCAGGCTGCCGCCGTACTCGTCGTCGCGCTGGTTGGTCAGCGGCGAAATGAAGCTGGACAGCAGGTAGCCGTGCGCGCAGTGCAGCTCCAGCCAGTCAAAGCCGGCAGCGGCCGCGCGGCGCGCCGCAGCCACGAAGTTGTCGCGCACCTGATCCATGTCGGCGCGCGTCATGGCGCGCGGCGTCTGCGACACGCCCTCGATGTAAGGCAGCGCCGATGCCGACACCAGCGGCCAGTTGCCCTCCGCCAACGGATGATCGATCTTCTGCCAGCCAAGCTGCGTCGACCCCTTGCGGCCGGCATGGCCCAACTGCATGCCGATGCGCGCATCGCTGTTGCCGTGCACGAAGTTCACGATGCGGGCAAACGCCTGCTGCTGCTCGTCGTTCCACAGCCCCGGGCACCCCGGCGTGATGCGGCCGTCCGGCGACACGCAGGTCATCTCCACCATGACGAGCCCGGCGCCGCCCATGGCGCGCGCCCCCAGGTGAACCAGATGGAAATCGCCCGGCACGCCGTCCGTGCACGAATACATGGCCATCGGCGACACGAGGATCCGATTCTTGAGCCGCACGCCGCGCACCTGGTAAGGCGTCAGCATCGGAATGGCCGGACGCCGGCCCTCGGGCGTGGCCGATCCGGCGCGTTCCGCGATCCAGCGCTCAAAACCTTCCAGCCAGGCCGGATCGCGCAGGCGCAGGTTCTCGTGCGAAATCCGCTGCGAGCGGGTCAGCAGCGAATACGCGAACTGCTCGGGTTCCAGATCGGCGTAGCGCTCGACGTTCTCGAACCATTCGGTGGAGTTGCGGGCGGCATTCTGGATCTTCAGCACTTCGACGCTGCGCACTTCCTCGTAGTGATGCAGCCCGGCCTCGACGCTGCCTTCCGCGCCACTCAGGCAACGCGCCAGTTCGATCGCGTCTTCCAGCGCGAGCTTGGTGCCCGAACCGATGGAAAAGTGCGCGGTGTGCGCGGCATCCCCCATCAGCACGACCGGCACGCGGCGCTCGCCACGGGCGGTGTCAAGCTTGTTCCAGTGGACCCACGTGTTGCAGATGACGCGCGGGAAACGAATCCAGATGGCCGAGCCACGCAGGTGCGACGCGTTGCTGATCAGCGGATTGCCGTCCAGCCAGGGCGCGAACAGCTTCTCGCAATAGGCGATGCCCTCTTCCTGGCTCATCTGCTCGATGCCGGCGGCCTGCCAGGTTTCTTCCGGCGTCTCGACGATGAACGTCGACATGCCGTCCTCGTACCGGTAGGCATGCGCCTGGAACCAGCCGTGCTCGGTCTGCACGAAAGCAAAGGTGAAGGCATCGAAGACCTTCTTGGTGCCCAGCCACACGAAGCGGCAGCGGCGCTGGTCGATGTCGGGGTGGAACGTCTCGGCGTACCGGGTGCGGATCTGACTGTTGATGCCATCCGAGGCAATGACGAGGTCGGCATCGTACTCGCGGGCAATGGCCTGGTCGTCCTGGACGAAGTTCTCGAACACGAGCTTCACGCCCACGTCTTCGCAGCGGGCCTGCAGGATGTTCAGGAGCTTCTTGCGGCCAATGCCGATGAAGCCGTGACCGCTGCTGCGGATGCTGCGGCCCTTGAAATGGATGTCGATGTCATCCCAATGGTTGAACGCATCGCCAATGGTCTGAGCCGAAACGGGGTCGGCCTCACGCAAGTTCTGCATGGTGGCGTCGGAGAACACCACGCCCCAGCCAAAGGTGTCATACGGACGGTTGCGTTCGATGACGGTGACTTCGTTGGCGGGGTTCTGCAGTTTCATGAGCAGACCGAAATACAGGCCGGCGGGACCGCCGCCGATGCAGACTATCTTCATTGCCGTATACGCTCCAAGTACGCGACAGTCGCTCTTGATGCTGGAGCGGAAGCCGCAGATATTTAGGTCTGGATAGTTTAGGCTTGAAATATATATCGGAAGTGGTGGGTGTGCAAATGAGGGAAAGTATTTAGTGATGCTGGAGGGGGTGGGGAAATGGGGACGATTGGAGGATTGGGTGTGAGCGGCGGCGCGCGAGTAGGTGTGGGCCGCGTGGCGTCGAGCCGGCTTTGACTGTGGCCCTGATTGGCTGTGGCTTTGGTTTGGCGGTTGATGTGTTCTTCTGCCGCCCCTCGGCACGGGCGACAGGGGGCCGAGCGCCCACGATTGCGGTCCGGAGCCTTCGCTCCGGCCTTGCCTAGGCGGCCCCCCCCTTAGTCATCTTCGTCCGCCTTCGGCTACCTTCAGATTCCCTCGGGCGCATCGACGGCGCTCGGCCCCCTGTCGCCCGCACCGAGGCGCTGCGGTGTGCATGATTCGGGGCGCTGCTAGAGCCGTGGTCAGGGACGAGACTTGCGGGGCCCGCCGAGTCGCGGCCGCGCGGGCGGCCACGATCGGCATACGCATTTTGGGTCGTCGTGGGGGTGGTCGCTTGCGCGCTTGCGGGGATTGGGGTTCTGGAGGTCCAGCATCACCGGGGGGGTAAGCGGTGATGGGCGGCGCGCGGCGACCGTCTGCCACAGCTTGCCGACCTGTACTCGCGCCGCCCATCGGGCACTGGAGTTCAAGTGACGATTAGCAGCGAGCCGTGCTCGCGTGGGTGTCTGACACCTGAATCAGTCTTACGAATCCGCTGGCGTCGGGTACTCGGCAAAAAACGAGCGCCTTCTCCAAGATGGGTGTCTGACACCCTGGAAGCACCCTTCAAGCCTGTAGCCCATCTATGCGGGTGTCAGACACCAAAGCGCCACCTACGCGCGAAGCATAATCGCCACAACGCAAGACACCGCGTAAGTCTCTGGAGGCCGCCCGCGCGGCCGATCGGAGACGGGCAGCGCAAGATGCTTCTAGCCCGAAGGTCTCTGCGCAAAAACGCCAAGCACGCCGACCGCCCCAACTGCCTGAAGACTTGAATTGCCAGAGTCCGGTGCGGTGGCGTTCCGGGGTGCGCGGGGCGTCGATAAGCCCGAGGGAATCTGAAGGGAAGGCCGAAGGCCTGGACGAAGATGACGACGGGGCAGTCCGGAGCGAAGGCTCCGGACCGCAATCGTGGCCCCGCGCGCCCCGGGACGCCACCGTGCCGGACGCCTTAAGAACCAACGATGCCGGAACCACCCGCAGCCTCCAGCGAGCCGACACGAAGCTCCCATCGCCAGCCAACAAAATTCAGTTCACCAGCAAGATGGCAATCACCCCCGAGCCCGCAACCACTCCTCAAGATCCCCCGCAGGCAACGGCGGCGAAAACAGAAACCCCTGCCCCGCAGCACACCCTTGCTCGATCAGAAACCGCCGCTGCTCTTCGTTCTCGACGCCTTCCGCCACAACCGGCAGACTCAAGCTTTCCCCGATCCGAATCACAGCACTAGTCAGCGCCCGAGCCGCATCATCGCTCTCCAACCCCTGCACGAAACTGCGATCCAGCTTCAGTTCGTCAACGATCAACCGCCGCAAGTGACCCAGGCTCGAATACCCCGTCCCGAAGTCATCCATCGAAAGCCGTACGCCCAGTCGATGCAACTCTGCGATCGTGCGCAGCGTCCCAGCCGTGGCATCCAGAACAACGCCCTCGGTAATCTCCAGCATCAAATCCGCCGGCGCCAATCCGAATTCCGCCAACGTCGCCGCAATCATCCGCGGCAGGTTCAGATTGTGGAAATTCGTCGCCGACAGGTTCACCGACACCGAAGGAACACGCAAACCGTTGTTCCGCCAGATCGCCAGTTGCGAGCACGCTTCGCGTAACGCCCAGTCGCCCAGATCGCCAATCAGTCCGCACTCTTCCGCCAACGGCACAAACCGCACCGGCGAAATGTCGCCCAGCGTCGGATGGCGCCAGCGCGCCAGCGCTTCCACCCCGTACAGACTGCCGTTCTTCAAGCCCACTTGCGGCTGGTAATGCAGACGCAATGCCTTGGCTTCCAGCGCATCCCGCAACGCCGCTTCCAACGCCAGCCGCTCCTGCGCCTGACGATTCATCTCAGCGCTGAAGAACGAAATGCGATTGCGCCCCGCCGTCTTCGCCTGATACATCGCCATATCCGCATGGCGCAGCAGCGTATCCATGTCCCGGCCGTTTTCCGGGAACACGCTGATGCCGATGCTCACTGACGGGTTCAGCGTGATGCCGCCCACCGAGAACGGCTGCGCCAGCGCCACCAGGATGTGTTCGGCGGCCGCAGTCAGGCGGCCATGTTCGAACTCCGGCATCAGCATCACGAACTCGTCGCCGGAAAGCCGGCCCACGATGTCCGTCGCCCGCGCCAACCGGCGCAGACGTTGCGCCACATCTCGCAGCAGCGCGTCGCCGATCGGGTGGCCCAGCGTATCGTTCACCTGCTTGAAGCGGTCCAGATCCAGGAACAGCACCGCCACCCGCTTGCGCTCCGGCTCCGCGCGAGCAATCGCCTGTTCGGCCTGCGCCAGCAGCAGATTGCGGTTCGGCAGACCCGTCAGCTCGTCATAGAAAGCCAGCTGGCGGATGCGGGCGCGGGCTTCCTCGCGTTCCAGCGCCAGCGCGCACAGATACACGCACACATCCACCAGACGATGATGGAAATCATCCGGCAGCCGGCGCTCGCGGAAATAGAAGCCGAACGTCCCGATCACCCGGCCATCGCTCGACTTGATCGGCGACGACCAGCACGCCTTGTATTCCTCCGGCAGCGGCAGATGGCGGTAATCGTCCCACAGCGGATCCGTCGCGATGTCCGGCACGATCACCGGGCGGCCCAGAAACGCCGCCGTGCCGCACGCGCCCACCTGCGGGCCGATCGGCACGCCTTCCAGCGCGTCCGAATAGCCCTGCGGCAGGCTCGGCGCCGCCAGCGGGCGCAACAGGCCCGCGTCGTCCACGCGGACCACCGAGGCCGCCACTTCCGGCGCCAGGCGTTCCACCTCGCGGCACACCATGTTCATGACCTCGACCACCGAGGCCTCGTTCACCATCGCCTGCAGCACCCGGCGCTGCAGCACCTCGTGCACCTTCGTCGGCGTGATGTCCGTCAGCACGTCCACGATGTTGACCAGCGTCCCGCGCTCGTCGAACACCGAGTTTGCCATCACCGACACCCACAGCGGCTTGCCGCCGCGGTCATAGACCAGCACGTCCTTGTGGTAGCCCTCGCGACAGGCGATGCGGCGATGCAGTTCCTCGCGCGTGCCGCCGTCGGCGCGGCCGCCGGACAGCAGCTCGCCCAGGTCCTGATTGAGCGAGTCGCCGCGCGAAAACCCCAGCATGCGCTGGAAGCCATCGTTCACGTAAACGATGCGGCCATCGGCGCCCGACACCGCCACCGCGTTGCCGGTCTCGTTGATGCCCAGCATCAGCAGGCGGATTTCTTCCTGGCGTTCGGCGTCCGCGATCGACTTGCGCGAGATGACCGTCACGCGGCCGACCTCGCCCGCGTCGTTCAGCAGCGGCAGATAGGTCGCCTCGATCCACAGCGAGCTGCCGTCCTTCTTGCGGTAGCGGCAGGTGCCCGAAAAATGCTGGCCGCGGCGCAGCCGGTCCCAGACCTGTTCGCCGCTGCGCGTGCCGCGGCCTTCGTCCATGCTGTCGCACAGCAGCTCGTGGCGCAGCGTCAGGGCCTCTTCATGGGAATAACCCACCGCGGCCAGGAAATTGGTATTGCCGTTCAACAAAGAGCCCGCTGCGTCGAAGTCGAACAGCAGCAGCGCGCGGTCCATCGACGTCAGGTAATTGCCCACATGCCACGCGGCGCCTTGGGGATTCGACTCCGAATCGCCAAGATGAGAATCAAGCATAAGGGGCTCCAACCCGGATAACAGCTGTTCCGGTTTCATTCAGCGCCTCGGAAAACCAAGGGCGACGCGATCGCGACCGTCCTGCTTGGCCAGATACAACGCCTGATCCGCCCGGCTGAGCGTCTCCGAAAACGTTTCGCCCAACTGGTGATACGCCATGCCGATACTGACCGTCAGCCGCAGGACGTCGTCCCCGGCCGCCACCGCCAGCCCCCGCACATCACTGACCAGCCGGTCCATGACCGCCTGCGCCGCGTCCGGGTGCGTATGGGGTAGCAGAACGAGGAATTCCTCGCCGCCCCAGCGGCCGCACAGGTCGTATTCGCGCAGGCTTTCGACCAGCACGCCGGCCAGTTCGACTAGCGCCCGGTCGCCCGTCTCGTGGCCGAAACGATCGTTCACGGCCTTGAAGTGATCCACGTCCAGCATTGCGACGACAAAGCTGTCGCCGCTGCGCGCGGCGCGCTGGACTTCCTGCTTGATCATCTCCATCAGCGCGCGACGATTCAGGAGGCCCGTCAGCGGATCGCGGCTGGACGTTTCCTCGAGCGCGCGGTTCAGGTCGCGCATCATGCTCTGGTAGTGATCCGAGATCCGCGCGATGCGGGTCAAGCGGCGCAACTGGCGGTCGAACTGGTCGCACAGGCCCAGTTCGCGTTCGTGCGCCATGCTTTGATAGGCGTCCGAAAGCTGCGTGACGCGCTGAATGCGCGCCATCTGTTCCTCGGTGTGCCGCCAGAGCGCTTCCAGCGCGTCACGCAGCGGATGGCCGGCATAGGCCGGATCCGCCAGCAATGCGGCGATGCGCTGATCGAGTTCGGCGGCGCCCGGCTTCATTGACGGCCGACCACCGAGAAGGGGAACGTGCAGTCTTCCTTGAACTCTTCGGCCAGCTCGCCCACGCGCTCGTTGCGCATGTCGTAGAACCACGTGACGCCGACCTCGCGGCCCTTGCGGTGCGCGGCCTCCAGCACGTCGAAGATGTCCATGACGGACTTGATGCTGCTGGTGTTCAGGTACAGGAGTTCCAGCTCCAGCTTCAGCGGCGTGTCGCGATCCTGCAGGTACGACTCGACCCATTCGATGACCGGGCCAAACAGTTCGAAGGAATTCTCGGGGTAGGAGTCGCCGCGCATCGCCAGCACGCCGGCGGCAGCGTCGGCGGTGATGGCGGGCGTGGACTGGGTCCCGGGAATGTTCAGGTCTTTCATCAAATACTCCGAAAATAATCCTTTTGAGCGCGCGTCCTCAGACCACCACGCTCAGGCTGAAGAAGGCCTTGCCCGGCTGTGCGGCGGGGGTCAGGCTGGCTTCCAGCGGAGCGCCGGCGCGGCGCGCGATGTCGATCAGACCCAGGCCCGCGCCCGACGCGACGCCTTGCGTGCGCGGCTTGTGCAGCTGTGCCTTGTATTCGGCTTTCAGGGCCGGCTTGTCCAGCGCGGCCAGTTCCTGGATACGGGCCACCAGGCTGTGGCCGTCTTCCTCACTGACCAGATTGCCCGCCGACACCACATAGCGGCTTTCGTCGCGGCGGCCGATCACGACCGTGGCGGAGGCGTCCACGTCGCCGTTCTGCGCGGCGTACTGGCGGATGTTCTGGATCATCTCGATGTAGACCGAGAACACATCCATGGCTTCAGCGGGCCGGACGTGCTCGGCGTTCAGGTAGTTCTTCAGCGCATTGCCAATTTCCTCGATCAGGCTGCGCGAGATCGGACCGTTGAAACACAACAGCGTGCGGTTCTGGTCGAATCGCGCGCCCAACGCGTAAAGATCGGAGGCATTCATGGAGGGTACCGCCTTGATAACGATTATTCGAAACGGAAAGACAGCAAGGTGATGTCGTCGCGCTGGGGCCGGCCACCTTGGTACTCGGCGAGCGCCTGGCTGAATGCGGCCGCCTGTTCGGTTAACGGCCGGCGGGCGTGTGTCTTGAGCATGTCGGCAAAGCGCGTATTGCCAAAGCCGAACCCGTGCTCGCCGCCCGCCTGATCCAGGAAACCGTCGGTGGCCAGGTAATACGTCCAGCCCGGCTCCATCTGCAAGGTGTTGTTCTCGTAAACCCCCATACGCTTGTCGCCCAGCGCACGGCGGCCGCCGGGCACCTCATGCAGGCTTTCACCGTCGCTTGCGTACAGACTGATCTTCGCGCCTGCGTACAGCAGCCTGCCGGCTTGCCGGTCAATATATACCAGCCCCGCGTCGGTATTGGTTGCCAGGGCCCGGGGCAACTGCGCGTCGGCCAGCATGGCCCGGATGGCGTTGTCGGTACGCGTCAGAATGCCTGCGGGATCGCCCGGTCCCACTTCCGTGATCGCCAGATCGATCGCCGCGCGCGCCAGCATCGTCATCAACGCGCCGGGCACGCCGTGGCCCGCGCAGTCCATGATGCCCAGCAGGCAGTTGGCGCCGTCCTCGCGGAATACGTAGAAATCCCCGCCGACCACATCGCGCGGCTTCCACAGCACGAAATGGTGGGCGCCCAGCGATTGGGTCAACTGGCGGTCCGGCAGGATCGCGCGCTGGATCAGGCTGGCGTAGTCGATGGAATCGCCGATCTTCTTGTGCGCCGCGGCCATGGCGCGGTTCGCGTCTTCCAGCGCCGAGGTGCGTTCGCGCACCTTGGTTTCCAGTTCGGCCGTGTGCTTGCGCACCTTGTCGGCCATCACGCCGAACGCGCGGCTCAGGTCGCCGATCTCGTCCTGGCCGCCCGGCGGCAGGCGCACGTCGTAGCTGCCGTCGGCGATGGCCCGGGCCGACTGCTGCAGGCGGCGCAAGGGGCGCAGCATCAGGCGCTCGATGGCGTAGCCAAAGCACAGCAGCATCGCGGCAAAGAGCACCACCAGGCCAATGGCCGCCGGCCACAGCCAGCCGGTGTCCAGCACGCGGGCCGCGCCCAGGTCGACCACGGTCAGCACGTGCCAATGCAGTTCCGGCATGTATGCAACCGACACCAGTTGGCGCAGACCGTCCAACTTGACCCAGGCCGATTGCACCGACTGCGGGTTCGCCTGGGCGGCGTGCATGGCCGACAGCAAGTCGGCACGGCCCCCGCCCTCGTCCAGCAGGCCAAAAACCATGCCCTTGCCGCCCGCCCCCGCCGCGCCCGAGTTGTAGGCGATCAGCGCGGGGTTCATGTGCGCCTGGATCGCGCCTTCCTCGTCCACGATGATGGGCGTGACGCCGGGCTGGCCGCTGTTCACGAATTCCTTCAGGAACCCGCCCACGTCCAGGCCCGCGCCCGTCAGGCCGATAACCTTGTCGCCGTCCCGGATCTGCACATTGATCCAGACCTTGGTGGTCTTGATCTTCAAGTCCGGGTTGACGTTGATGTTGTAGCGGGCCGGCGACTTGATCGTGGCGTAGAACCAGCCGTCGTCGGCCGCGCTCGGGCTGAGCGTATAGCGCAGCGTCTCGGACAGCGGCTTGTCGTCGTTGAAGTAATAGTTGCCGGAAATGGCGCTGGCGATGAAATACGCGCCGCCCAGGAGGTCGCGCCGGTAGCCGTCGGCCTCGCGGAAGAACAGCTCTCGCGCGGCGGGATCGTTTTCATTTCGAAGCCAGCGGCGCGTAACCTCGCTGTCGGCCAGGCGCTGCGACAGCGCCAGTTCGCGCGACACCGGCGCCAGGATGCGCTGGCGGTTCAACTGCGTGAAGTTGTCGGAAAAGGCGCGGCCAAAGTGCTCGCGGACGCCGTCCAGCACCTGCCAGCCGATCAGCGCGGCTGGCGCCAAGGCGACCAGACACGCCAACAGCAGCGCCATCAGTGATTTCCTGCGCAATCCCCATTTCGCCATGCAAAGTCTTCCTGACAGCCTGTTGCGATGCCATACGCGTAAAGGGGACGCAGATCGGGCGCGCTGACCGTACGAGGCGCCCTGCCGTGCTTTGCCCCGCCTTATGAGCCATGAGCCTGAATGCCGGCGCCTCATGCGGGCGACCGGCGCGGCTAGTGTAGATGCCAGGGGGGTTTATTGATACAGGTGCAAACGTCTGGATGCGTTCGAGACACCTTAAGTTTCACCGCAGCAATATATATCGTCTTTTATTGCGTTTTATATCAACGATTGTTACGTCTCGCGGACCCCAATTGCAGCTTTATTACTACACGTTGGCTAGACGCCCAGGTACCGTTCCCAGAGGCCGCGGTCGGCATCCAGGGCCTGGGAGTCGCCGGTCCAGACCACCTTGCCGCGTTCCAGGATGACGTGGCGGTCGGCCAGACTGAGTAACCTTTCGACATATTTGTCGATCACCAGGATCGTCTGCCCGGCCTGGCGCAGCTGGGCCAGGCAATTCCAGATTTCTTCCCGGATCTTCGGCGCCAGTCCCTCGGTAGCCTCGTCCAGAATCAGCAGCCGGGGGTTGGTCACCAGCGCGCGGCCGATGGCCAGCATCTGCTGTTCACCGCCCGACAACTGGTTGCCCATGTTGCGGGCGCGCTCGGCCAGCCGGGGGAACAGCGCGAACACGCGATCGGGCGTCCACGGTTCGCCGATATCCGGGTTGCGCGCGGCCACAAACGCCGTCAGGTGCTCGCGCACCGTCAGGTTGGGAAAGCACTGGCGCCCTTCCGGGACGATGGCGACGCCGGCCCGCGCGATGCGGTCCGAGCTCCATCCGCTGATGTCCTGGCCCGCAAAGTGGATCTTGCCGCCGCGCAGCGGCAACTGGCCGAACAGGGTGCGCAGCAGCGTGGTCTTGCCCATGCCGTTGCGGCCCAGCAAGGTCACGACCTGCCCCGCCCCGATTTCCAGGTCGACGCCAAACAGCACCTGGCTGGCGCCGTAGCCGCTCTTGGCCGATTCGATGGTCAGCATCAGACGGTCTCCTCGTCGCCCAGGTAGGCCTGGCGCACTTCAGGGTTGGCGCGGATCTCGTCCGGCGTGCCCGAGGCGATCACCCGGCCGTACACCAGCACGGACAGGTGGTCGGCAAGACGGAACACCGCCTGCATGTCGTGTTCAACCAGCAGCATGGCGGCGCGTCCCCGCAAGGATTCGATCAGTTCGGTCAGGCGGACGGTCTCGTCGGGTCCCATGCCCGCCATGGGTTCGTCCAGCAGCAGCACCTTGGGCCGGGCGGCAAGCGCCAGCGCGAATTCCACCTTGCGCTGTTCGCCGTGCGGCAAAGTGCCCGCGGCGCGATCCAGCAGACTGGCGTCGATGGCGCACTCGCGGGCCAGTTCGCGCGCCTGTTCATAGAGCGCCGATTCGGCCGCGCGGGGTTTCCAGAAACGGAAGCTGCTGCCGGCGTGGGCCTGCACCGCCAGCACCAGGTTATCCAGCACGCTGGACTGCTTGAAGATGTTGGTGATCTGGTACGAGCGCGACAGGCCCGCGGCCACGCGCTGGTGCGCGTTCATCGCGGTGACGTCGCGGCCGTCGACTTCCAGCGTGCCGGCATCGGCGGACAGCGTGCCCGACAGCAGGTGGATCAGCGTGGACTTGCCCGCACCGTTGGGGCCGATCAAGGCGTGGATCTCGCCTGGCGCCAGGGACAGCGATACGTTGTCGGTGGCCACCAGGGCGCCGAAGCGCCGGACCAGTCCGCGCGCCTGCAGGGCGTGCGTCCCGCCAGCAGTAACGCCAGTCGTGGCGCCAGTCGTGGCATTCATCGGATTGCTCATGAGCCCACCTTGCCGGATTGCGGCGCCGTGCGCCCGCTGAACAGCGGCCCGAACAGGCCGACCAGGCCGCGCGGCGCGCCAAACACCACGCAGAGCAGCAGCACGCCCAGGGGCAGGTGCCAGTATTCGGTCCACAGGCGCAGCACTTCTTCCAGTGTCAGCATTACGACTGCGCCGGCCACGCCGCCGTAGCGCAGGCCGATGCCGCCCACCAGCACCATGATCAGCAGGTTGGCCGACTGGGTCCAATGCATCAGGCTGGGCGAAATGAAGAGGTTGTGGTTAGCCAGCAGCGCGCCGGCCAGCCCCGCCGCCGCGCCGCTCAGCGTGAACGCCATGAGCTTGATGCGGTACACGGGATAGCCCATGGACTCCATGCGCGATTCGTTCTCGCGGATGCCCTGCAGCGCCATGCCGAAACGCGAGGCGACGATGCGGCCGAAGGCCCACATCAGCAGCGCGAACAGCACCAGCACCAGGTAATAGAAGCTGACGTCATGGGCGAGGTCGATGCCCGGCAGGGTCGAGTAACCCGGCAGATTCAGGCCGTCTTCGCCGCCGTACTGGCGCAGCGAGATGAAGATGTAGAACAGCATCTGCGCGAACGCGAGCGTGATCATGATGAAGTACACGCCCCGCGTGCGCAGCGAGATCGCGCCCGTGATGCAGGCCAGCACGCCCGCCAGCAACATCGCCACCGGCCAGGACACCAGGGCGGACGTGACGCCCGACATGGACAGGATACCCACCGCGTAGGCGCCCGCGCCGAAGAACGCCGCGTGACCCAAGGCCACCATGCCGCCATACCCCAGGATGAGGTTCAGGCTGGTTGCCGCCAGCGCGTAGATCAGCACGCGCCGCACGAAGGAAATGTAGAAGTCCAGGCCCAGCATTGGCGCCACCAGCGGGAACACCGCCAGCGCGGCCAAGAGGACCACGGTCCAGATCTTGGTTTTCATGGTCAGCCCCGCGCCGGAAAGAGGCCAGAGGGCCGGAACACCAGCACTGCCGCCATCAACACGTAGATGGCGATGGCCGCGAGCGTCGGACCGACGCTGGAGGCCACGGCCGGAGAGAACACCTGGCGCAGCAGCATCGGCAGGAACGCCCGGCCGGCGGTGTCGACCATGCCGACCAGCAGCGCGCCCACAAAGGCGCCCCGGATCGAGCCGATGCCGCCGATCACGATGCACACCAGCACCAGGATCAGGATTTCTTCACCCATGCCCACCTGCACCGAGGTGATCGGGCCCAACAGCGCGCCGGCCACCGCGGCCAGCATGGCGCCTAGCACGAACACGCCCAGGAACAGCAGCGGCACGCGCACGCCCATCAGCGTGGCCATCTGGCGGTTCGAAGCCCCGGCCCGCACCAGTACGCCGGCGCGGGTCCGCGTCACGAACCAGTACAGACCCGCGGCCGCGGCCACGCCAAAGACGATGATCATCAGGCGGTAGGCGGGATACAACAGATCGGGCAAGAGGCGCACGGGGCCGGACAGCACCGCAGGCATGTTCAGCATGACCGGCGCCGGACCCCAGATCATCTTGACCAGGTCATTGGCGATGAGGATGACGGCGTAGGTGCCCAGCACCTGGGCCAGGTGGTCGCGCAGCGCCAGGCGGCGGATGAGCGAGAGTTCCAGCACGATGCCGACGATGCCCGTCGCGACCGCCGCCACCAGGACTGCGGCGGTGAACGAGCCGGTGCGTTGCATGGTTTCGGCGGCGACATAGGCGCCAGCCATATAGAGCGAGCCGTGAGCCAGATTCATGATGTCCATGATCCCGAACACCAGGGTCAGCCCGGCCGCAATCAGAAACAACATCAACCCAAACTGCAGACCGTTCAGCAATTGCTCGACGATCAGCGTAAACGTCATGAAAACTTCCCCCTTGCCGCGCGCCGCCGAAGGGCCCCGCGATCAATTCACCAAAGCCATCTAAATCTGCATCAGCCGCACATCACCCCCGCGCACGCCGCCGCCCCAAGCGGGGTCGCGCGGATCCGGCTTTGCCGGTCCGCTGCGACGCCCCCTGGGGGGAAGCGCGCAGCGCTCCGGGGGGGTTCACATATTTTTGCAGTCGCCGACGTACACGTCCTGGTACTTGTCGAACACTTTGCCCACCAGCTTGTTGGTGATGCGGCCGCTGCCGTCCTTCTCAACCACGCGCAGGTAGTAGGACTGGATCGGGTAATGGTTCTTGCCGTAGGTGAAGCTGCCGCGCACCGAGGGGTAGTCGGCCTTTTCCAGCGCCTTCACGATGGCGTCGCGGTCGGAGGCCTTGCCGCCGGCCTGCTTGACCGCGGCGTCCATGGCCATGATCACGTCGTACGCCTGGGCGGCGTACACCGACGGGTAACGGCCGTTGTATTCCTTGCGGAACGCGTCGACGAAGGCCTTGTTCTGCGGCACGTCCAGGTCATGCGCCCATTGCGCCGTGTTGTACATGCCCAGCATGGGGTCGCCCACGGCCTGGATCACGTCCTCGTCGGCCGAGAAGCCCGGGCCGATCAGCTTGACGCTCTGCGACAGGCCGGCGGACACGAACTGCTTGACGAAATTGATGCCCATGCCGCCCGGCAGGAAGATGTAGACGGCGTCCGGCTTGGCGGCGCGGATCTGCGCGATCTCGGCGGCGTAGTCGATCTGGCCGAGCTTGGTGTAGACCTCGTCGCCAGGGGCGGTCTTGTAGCCGCGCTTGAAGCCGGTCAGCGCATCCTTGCCGGCCGGATAGTCCGGGGCCATGATGAACATCTTCTTGAAGCCGCGGTCAGCCGCGACCTTGCCGGCCGCTTCGTGGAAGGCGTCGTTCTGGTACGACGTGCCGAACCAGTAGTTGTTGCACTGCGCGCCGGCGAACTGGCTGGGGCCGGGGTTGTTGGACAGGTACGGGACCTTGGCGGCGAACAGCGCGGGGCCTACGGCCAGCGCCACGTTCGAGCCGATGGGCCCCGTGAAGAAGTCAACCTTTTCGCGCTGGATGTAGCGCGTGACGAGCTGGCGGGCCTGGTCCGGATTGCCGCCCATGTCGGTTTGCAGGAATTCCGCGGGCTGACCGCCCAGCTTGCCGCCCAGTTGCTTGATGGCCAGGTTGAAGCCGTCGCGGGCTTCGGCGCCCAGCGCCGAGAACGGGCCCGAGATGTCATTGGCGATGCCGACCTTGACGGTGTCGGCCTGCGCCAGGGCGGGAATCAGGGCGGCGGCAGCCAGGAAGGAAGTGATCAAACGCATGGTGGTGTGCTCCGTGCGCGAGCCCGCGCAGAGGGTGTTCTTTTTGAAGGTGCGATGCGAAAGACGTCTACGCCCCCAATCCCCTTATGCAGCACAGGGAAAACTGGCGTGGTTCATAGTTTAGGTTTAAAGTAATCGGCAAAACAAGTCTAGGGTTTTTACCACCTGCCGCCATGGTCACCCTCTACCGCAACTACGATCGCGCCGAACTGGACGTCCAGTACAACGCTCGCGCGACAGTACCCGACATCCAACCGATACTCAAGAAATACGCCGAGGACAGCGCCACCGCGCGCAGCACGCTGGAATGCGCGCTGGACGTGCCTTTCGGCGATCATCCGGATGAATTGCTGGACATATTTCCAGCCGCGGCCGGCAAGACCGGCGCGCCGGTCTTCGTGTTCATACACGGCGGCTACTGGCGCCTCTTGTCCAAGAACGAATCCAGCAACATGGCGCCCGCGTTCACCCAGGCGGGCGCGGTGGTGGTGGCGGTGAATTATTCGCTGGCCCCGGCCGTCACGCTGGACCGCATCGTGGACCAGAACCGGCGCGCGCTGGCCTGGATTTACCACCACATTGCCCAGTACGGCGGCGACCCGTCGCGCATCCACATTTGCGGCAGCTCGGCGGGCGGGCACCTGGCCGGCGCCCTGCTCGCGGGCGGCTGGCATGCCAGCTACGACGTGCCGCCCGGCGTGGTCAGGGGCGCCGCGCCCCTGTCCGGCCTGTTCGACCTGCGCCCGCTGGTGCACACCCACATCAACGAATGGATGCGCATGAGCGAGGCCGACGCCATCCGCAACAGCCCCGCCCTGCACTTGCCGCAGGCCGGCTGCCCGCTGGTGGTCAGCTACGGGGAATCCGAAACCGACGAATTCAAGCGCCAGAGCGACGATTTTCTGGCCGCATGGCGGGCGCGCGGTTTTCCCGGTAGATATGTACCAATGCCGGGAACCAATCATTTTGATATTGTCCTGACGCTCAACGATCCGAACAGCCCGCTGACCCAAGCCATCTTCGAACAGATGGGTCTGGCGCCCTCTTCACCCCCGCATTCCCGGTAATCTTCCGAGCCATGACCGATACTCCCGACCTGGAATCCCGCGCCGCGCCCGACGACCATCACGCGCTGCGCCTGTGGCTGCGCATGTTGACCTGCGCCAACCTCATCGAAGGCGAGATCCGCAGCCGCCTGCGCAACGACTTCGACACCACCCTGCCCCGTTTCGACCTGATGGCGCAATTGCAGCGCGCGCCCAAGGGCATGAAGATGGGCGAGCTGTCGCGCCACATGATGGTCACCAACGGCAATATCACCGGCATCACCGACCAGCTCGAAAAGGAAGGCCTGGTGGTGCGGACCAAGGTCGAGTCCGACCGCCGCAGCTCGCTCATCAAGCTGACACCGCAAGGCAAGAAGAGCTTTGCGCGCATGGCCCGCGCCCACGAGAACTGGGTCAAATCCATGTTCGCCGAACTGCCCGAGGCCAGCCGCAACGCCCTGTTCCAGGCGCTGGGCGAACTGAAGCTGCAGGTGGTGGCCACGCGCTCGGCGGCGGCCCGCGACTGAGGCCGGCCCAGGACCTTTTCGCGCCGGTCCGGCCTGCCGGATTGGCGCATAATTGCCGCCATGATTCCGGTTTCCCTTCCTGGCGGTAATTTCTATGTGCTGATGGCGGTCTCGCTGGCCTGCCTCTCCACGCTGCTGACCTGGCTGGCCGTTCTGGCCACTTCGCGCGGCGCGCGCGAGTGGCTGTCCGGCCACCGGCGCGGCGGCACCGTGCTGATGGCCTTGCTGGCGGTCGTTGGCGCCATCTTCCCGTATCAGCAATTCAGCCAGTGGTTCTCGGCCCAGCGCGAAGCGCAGGCCGACGACGCGCGCAAGACGGTGTTGTCACAACCCACGCAACTGGCCGGCGTCCAGATGCCCACGGGCACCACGCTGCGCCTTGCCACGCCCGGCGAGCTGGCCTCGTTCGACCGGGCCGTCTTTCCCGAATCCCATCCGGCCGAGATCCAAGGCGTCGCCACGACGCGCCTGTTCCGCTATCCGGCCACGCCCAAGCAGCCCGAGACGCTGTCCGCCGAGATCGCGCGCGACCAGGCGCTGGAAGGCTGGCTGTGCGCGCACGGCCATCGCATCGAATTCGTGGTGCAAGGCGGGCATCCGCAGTTCTCAAGCTGCCACCTTGCCATCGGCAATACGCTGGACCAGCAACCGGTGCCCGCGGGCGCCTGGTTAAAGGTCGAACCCGCCGCCCGCGGAACGCCGCTGGACAAGACCGGCACGGCACCCCGCTGGCTGCTGCGCACCGAAGGCAGCGACGCCCTGACCGTCGCGGCAATCCCCCTGCTGAAGGTCGACCTGCAACTGGACGCGCAGCGCCGGATGCTGGGCTTCGAGGGCCTGGCGGCGCGCGACACCGTGCTGGGCGAAATGACCTACCCGCCGGGCACGCGCGTCCTGGCCGCCAATCCGCGTCTGCAGGGCGCGCAGCCGGGCGATCTGCTGTTTTCGCCCTCGCGCGGTCGATCGGCACGCCGGGCTGGCGGTGAAGACGTCCCGGCCGGCAAGTCGGTGCTGCAGGCGCCCGACGGCACGGTACGCAGTGTGCTGAGCAACCGCGAAGCCGGCGTGCTGGACGTGGCCGCCATGCGCATGGCCCCCTGAGGCCGGCGGACACCCCTCGGGTTGCCGAGGGGACCGGCCACCCCCGCCGGATCCGGTGGGATAATACGAACCTTTCCCGCGCGCCGCCTTGCTTGGCGGCGGTTCCGTCCCGCTCACTCCAAGAGACGAAGTCATGGCCGTTAATCTGCAGATCCCCTCCGAGTCCGAAATTTTCCCTGTTGCCGGCGTAGAAATCGGCGTCACCGAGGCTGGCATCCGCAAGGCCAACCGGCGCGACCTGACGGTGTTCCGCCTGGCCGAAGGCACCAGCGTCGCGGGCGTCTTCACGCGTAACCGCTTCTGCGCCGCCCCGGTGCAGGTCTGCCAGGCCCACCTGGCCGCCGGCGGCCCGATCAGCGCGCTGGTCATCAACACGGGCAACGCCAACGCCGGCACCGGCGAAGAAGGCCTGAAGAAAGCCAAGGACACGTGCGATGCCCTGGGCAAGCTGCTGGGCGTGCCCGCCGCGCAGATCCTGCCGTTCTCCACCGGCGTCATCCTGGAACCCCTGCCCCTGGACCGCCTGACCGCCGGCCTGCCCGCCGCCATCGCCGACCTGGCCCCCGACCACTGGTTCAGCGCCGCCCACGGCATCATGACCACGGACACGCTGCCCAAGATTTCGTCCGCCAAGGTGCAGATCGACGGCAAGACGGTCACCTTCACCGGCATCAGCAAGGGCGCCGGCATGATCCGTCCCAACATGGCCACCATGCTGAGCTTCCTGGCCACCGACGCCGGCATCGCCCAGCCGCTCCTGCGCAAGCTGGCCGTGGAAATCGCCGATGCCTCGTTCAACCGCATCACGGTCGACGGCGACACCTCCACCAATGACTCCTTCATCATTGCCGCCACCGGCAAGTCGGGCGTCAACGTCAACAGCGAATCGGACACCGCCTACGCCGCCGTGCGCGACGCCCTGACCGCCGCCGCGCTGGAACTGGCCACCAAGATCGTGCGCGACGCCGAAGGCGCCACCAAGTTCATGACGATCCGCGTCGAAGAAGCCGGCACCACCGACGAGGCCCTGAAGGTCGCGTATGCCGTGGCGCACTCGCCGCTGGTCAAGACCGCGTTCTTCGCGTCCGACCCCAACCTGGGCCGCATTTTGGCCGCCGTCGGCTACGCCGGCATCGACGACCTGGACGTGTCCAACATCCGCCTGTGGCTGGACGACGTGCTGGTCGCCAAGAACGGCGGCCGCAATCCCGACTACCAGGAAGCCGACGGCCAGCGCGTCATGAAGCAGGCCGAAATCTCGGTGCGTATCGCGCTGGGCCGCGGCCAGGTCAGCGACACGGTCTACACCTGCGACTTCTCGCACGAGTACGTGTCGATCAACGCCGACTACCGCTCCTGATCCCATGACGGCTACCGAGTTCACCACGCTGATCCAGCGCGCCGAACGCGTGCTGGCGCAACTGGAGGCCTTCTTGCCTCCCGCCCCGCCCGACATCGACTGGACCGCCCACGCATTCCGCTGGCGCAAGCGCGGCGCGCGCGGCTGGCTGGATGCCGTGCGCCACGTGGCGCGCATCGACATGCAGGACCTGCAACACATCGAGCGCCAGAAGGCCATCATCGACCGCAATACGCTGCAGTTCCTTGAAAAGAAGCCCGCGAACAACGTGCTCATGACCGGCGCGCGCGGCACCGGAAAAAGCTCGCTGGTCAAAGCCATGCTGGCCGCCTACGGCGACCGCGGCCTGCGGCTCATCGAAGTCGACAAGTCCGACCTCGGCGACCTGGCCGACATCGTCGAACTGGTGGCGTCGCGGCCCGAGCGCTTCATCGTGTTCTGCGACGACCTGTCCTTCGAGGAAGGCGAGGCCGGCTACAAGGCGCTCAAATCGGTGCTGGACGGCTCGGTGTCGGCCTCGGGCGACAACGTCCTCATCTACGCCACGTCCAACCGGCGCCATCTGATGCCGGAATACATGAGCGAAAACCTGCAGGCCAAGCACCAGCCCGACGGCGAAATCCACCCCGGCGAAACCGTCGAGGAAAAGATCTCGCTGTCCGAGCGCTTCGGACTGTGGCTGTCGTTCTACCCGTTCAAGCAGGACGACTACCTGGACATCGTGTACCACTGGCTGCGCGAACTGGGCTGCCCCGAACCGCACATCGAACCCTCGCGCACCGAGGCGCTGCAATGGACCATCGAACGCGGCTCGCGGTCGGGCCGCGTGGCGTATCAGTTTGCGCGCGACTGGGCGGCCCGCCATGTCTGAAAAAATTGTCGACGTCGCCGCCGGCCTGATCCTGCGCCCTGACGGCAAGCTGCTGCTGGGCCAGCGGCCCGAAGGCAAGCCGTGGTCCGGCTGGTGGGAGCTGCCCGGCGGCAAGCTCGAACCCGGCGAGACCGTGCTGCAGGCGCTGGCCCGCGAACTTCAAGAAGAGATCGGCATCCGCGTCACGCAGTCGCGCCCGTGGGTCACGTATGTGCACGCCTATCCGCACACCACGGTGCGCCTGGCGTTCTGCCATGTCACCGCCTGGGAAGGCGAGCCGCAAAGCCTTGAAAACCAGCGTCTGGAATGGGTGGATCCGGCCAATGCGGCCTCGGTGGGCGACCTGCTGCCCGCCACCCTGCCCCCGCTGCGCTGGCTGCAACTGCCCACCACATACGGCATCAGCGCCATTGGCTCGCGCGCGGGCATCGCGCCTTTCCTCGGCCGCCTGGAAGCCGCGCTCGCGCGCGGCGTAAAGCTCGTGCAGTTCCGTGAACCGCAATGGCCCGATGGCGTGGGCGCCAGCTCGCTGCACGAGGTGCTGCAACAGGTCGTCAAGCGCTGCCGCGCCGCCGGTGCGCGCGTGCTGGTCAACAGCATCCATCCCGTTGCCTGGTGGAAGGAAGCCGACGGCGTGCACCTGCGCACGGCGGATGCCCTGCGCCTGACCGCTCGTCCGGAATTGCCGCGCAACGCGCTGGTCGGCGTGTCTGCGCATGACAATGCCCAGGTCGTCCATGCCCGCGAACTGGGCGCGGACTTCGCCGTGCTGGGGCCCGTGCTGGACACGCCCAGCCATCCCGGCGCGCCGACGCTGGGCTGGGAAGGCTTTGTCGAAGGCAATCGCGATGCGGGTATTCCGGTGTTTGCGCTGGGCGGCCAGTCCACCCAGACCGTCTCGCAGGCCTTGCGGCACGGCGCGCACGGCATCGCCGGGATCCGCGGCGTGCTCTGACGTTGCTCCTTGCCTGACTCCGGGTCGTCCGATTTCGCGACCCGTTTCCGGCGCCTCGCCGCCCAACGGCCCATGCCCCGCATGGGCCGTTTTGTTTTGATCCGGGCGGGAAAGCGCGCATAGACCAAACCCGCGCGCCGATGCACCCTACATGCCGTGACCGGCCGCCATCACGCGGACGGGGTTGCATGCGTCTGGCGGCAGACGCATGGCATCGCATCAAGGAATCTCATGTCTGACATCGCATTTGCCACCTTGGCCGATCTGGCGGACGGCCTGGCGCAGGGCCGCTACAGCTCGGTGGAATTGACGCGCCACTTCCTGGACCGCATCGACCGGGCAAATCCCACGCTGGGCGCCTTTGTCAGCGTGGACAACGCGGGCGCACTGCGGCTGGCCGAATCAGCCGACGCCCGCCGGCGCGCGGGCTACGGGCTGCTCAGCCCGCTGGACGGCGTGCCGGTGGCGGTCAAGGATTTATGCGACATCCAGGGCCAGATCACCACGGCCGGGTCCGAGGCCTGGCGCGAACGCCGCAGCGGCGTCACCGCCACGGCGGTCACGCGGCTGCTGGACGCCGGCATGGTGATGCTGGGCAAGACCCATATGGTGGAATTCGCGTTCGGCGGCTGGGGCACGAACCCGGTCATGGGCACGCCGCGCAACCCCTGGGATCTGGAGCGCGCGCGGGTGCCGGGCGGCTCATCCAGCGGCTCCGGCGTGGCCGTCGCGGCTGGACTGGCGCCCGCCGCCTTGGGTTCGGACACCGGCGGTTCGGTCCGGATTCCGGCGGCGCTGAACGGCATCACGGGCCTGAAAACCACGCGCGGCCTGATCAGCCTGCACGGCGCGGTGGCGCTGTCGACCACGCTGGACACCTTGGGCCCGCTGACCCGCGATGCGCGCGACGCGATGCTGCTGACCGGGCTGATGGCCGGCCACGACATCCAGGACCCGTTGACGTTCGGCATCCCGTCCTTCGACTACCGCGAGCCGGCCGGCGGCGCGCAGCCGCTGCGCGGCGTGCGCATCGCGGTGATGCCGATTGCACAGCACCCCATCGCGGTGGACGCCGATGCGCTGTCCGCGCTGGACGACGCGCGCCGCGTGCTGGCCGCGCTGGGCGCGGACGTGGCCGAGACGCCGCTGCCCTTCGATTTTCGCGAGATGATGCATCGCAACGGTCAGATCATCTCCGCCGAAGCCTATGCCTTGCACCGGGGCTACATCGAGGACGCCGCCAAGCCCATCGGGCAGTATGTGCGCGCCCGCGTGCTGGCCGGCAAAGGCATCTCGGCCGCCGATTACATCGCGGCGCTGCAGGCCCATGCGCAAGCGCGCCGCGACTGGCTGGACTGGATGCAGGAGTTTGATGCCGTGCTCACGCCATGCGCCCCGTTCGGCGCGCGTCAGCTGGCCGACGTAGACGAAGCGGCCACCCCGCTTGCGGCGTTCACCCGACCCGGCAACTACATGAACGCGGCCGGGCTGGCGCTGCCCGCAGGCTTTACCAACGACGGCCTGCCGCTGGGCGTGCAGTTGCTGGGCAAGCCCAACGCGGAAGGCGCGCTGGGCCGGATCGGCATTGCCTTCCAGGCGGTTACCGAATGGCACCGCCAGCGGCCGGATCTGAAGGCGGTGGGGTTGTAGGCGCGGCGCTGGCCGACGCGGCGCTGGCCGGCGCGGCATTGCCCGGCGAGGCGCTGGCCGTCTCGACCGGCAGCCCTTCCCAGCCGCCGCCCAGCGCGACGATCAGGTTGACGCTGGCCACCAGCCGGCTACCCATGAGGCTCAGGGCATTGCGCTCGCTGCTGAGCGCGGTGGCGTCGACCACGGCCACGCTCAGGTAATCGACCAAGCCCGCCTGATACTGGTTCTGGATAAGGCGCAGCGATTCGCGCGCCGATTCCAGCGCGCGGCGCTGCACGATCTGCTCCTGCTCCATCACGCGAAGCTGGATCAGGTAGTCCTCGACCTCGCGCAGGCCGGTCAACGCCGCCTGGCGATAGGCCGCCGCCTGCGAGTCATACGAAGCGCGGGCCTGCTCGACCTGGGCCTCGCGCGCGCCGCCGTCGAAGATCGTCAGCGCCAGCGCCGGCCCCAGCGACCAGAAGCGCGCGGGCGCCGTCAGCAGCTCGGCGAATTCACCATTTCGGAAACCGCCATCGGCCGACAGCGTCAGGCTGGGGAACCACGCGGCCTGGGCCACGCCGATCTGCGCATTGGCGGCTGCGGCGCGGCGTTCGGCGGCGGCGACGTCGGGACGGCGCTCGAGCAGCTCGGACGGCAGGCCCACCGGAATCTGCGGCAGCCGCAGCGTGAACACCGCGGGCGGCAGGCTGAACTGCGAAGGCGCCTGGCCCATCAGCACCGCGATCGCGTGCTCGTACTGGCCTCGCTGCCAATCCAGGTCGATGGACTGCGCGCGAGTGCTTTCAAGCTGCGTGCGCGCGACCGCCACATCGGCCTGACCTGCGACGCCGACTTCATAGCGGTTCTGCGTAAGCTTCAACGACTTTTCGTACGCGGCGACGGTGGCATCGAGCAGGCGCTTCTGTTCGTCCAGCACGCGCAATTGCAGGTAGGTCTGCACCAGCGCGGCCTGCGCGCTCAGGCGGGTCGCGCCCAGGTCGGCCAGACTGGCGGCGGCGCTGGCTTCGGACGACTCGACGCTGCGGCGCACCCGGCCCCAGACGTCCAGTTCCCAGCTGACGCTGCCGGTCAGCGAATACTGATTGGACACGTTGCTGCCGGACCCCGTCGACGAACCGCTTTGCCCGCCGCTGCCCGCGCGGCTCATGCCCGCCCCCGCGCCCACGGTCGGATAGAAGCCCGAACGCGCGCCGCGCACCAGGCCGAGCGCCTGGCGATAGTTCGCCTCGGCCTGCGCGATGGTCTGGTTCGACGTATTCAGCCGGACCAGCAGGCCGTCCAGCGTGGGGTCATCGTAGACCTTCCACCACGCGCCGCGGTCAGCGTCGTCGCGCGGCTGGGCCGGCTTCCAGCCGGGCACCTCGACCTGGCCTTCCTTGTAGGCCGCGCCCACGTCCAGCGCCGGGCGCTGATAGTCGGGCCCGACCGCGCAGGCGCCCAGCAGCGCGCACAGCGCCAGCGAGGCCCCGGCGCGGGGAAGAAAGGCGGAGGAAAACGGCTTGGTACGGATCATGTGTGTTCTATGGAAGCGGAATTTCCACCCCGCGAGGCGCGCCGGCGCGCAGCCCACAGGCGGAAGCGGTCCAGATAAAGATAGACCACGGGCGTGGTGTACAGCGTAAGGATCTGGCTCAGGACCAGGCCGCCCACGATGGTAATGCCAAGCGGCTGGCGCATCTCGACGCCGGCGCCGGTGGCCAGCACCAGCGGCAGCGCGCCGAAGATGGCCGCCATCGTCGTCATCATGATGGGGCGGAACCGCGTGAGGCACGCCTGGAAGATGGCGTCGCGCGGCGTCATGCCATGGTGGCGTTGGGCGTCCAGCGCAAAATCCACCATCATGATCGCGTTCTTCTTGACGATGCCAATCAAGAGGAACACCCCGATCAGCGCAATCAGCGTGAAGTCATGACGCACCAGCAGCAGGGCAAGCAGCGCGCCCAGCCCCGCCGACGGCAGCGTGGACAGAATGGTGAGCGGGTGGATGAAGCTTTCGTACAAAATACCCAGCACGATGTACATGGTGACCAGCGCGGCCAGGATCAGCCAGGGCTGCTGCGCCAGCGTCTGCTGCAACGCGGCTGCGGTGCCCTGAAAGCCCGCCTGAATCTGATCGGACGGCAGGCCGAGGCGCGCCACGGCATTGTCGATCGCGGTGGTCGCCTGCCCCAGCGACACGCCCGGCGCGAGGCTGAACGAGATGGTGTCGGCCACGAACAGGCCCTGGTGGCTCACGCTGAGCGGTGCGTTGGCGTTTTCAAGTTTGGTGAACGCCGACAGCGGCACGCGGGCGCCGTCCGCGGTGATGACCTCGACCTGGCGCAGCGATTCGATGTCCTGCGCGAACTTCGGGTCCACGCCCAGCACCACGTGATACTGATTGAGCGGCCCGTACATGACCGACACCTGGCGCTGGCTGAACGAGTTGTTCAGCACCGTGGAGATGGTGGCCATGCTGATGCCCAGCCGCGTCGCGGCTTCGCGGTCGATGACCAGGTTGATCTCGCGGCCGCGGTCCTCGACGTCGGCGTCCACGTCGGTGATCTCCGGAATCTTGGCCATCGCCTGCTGCACCTTGGGCATCCAGGTGCGCAGCAGTTGCAGGTCGCCGGACATCAGGGTGTAGTCGTACGAACCCTGGCTTTGGCGGCCGCCGATGCGGATGTCCTGCTGCGACACCAGGAACAGACGCGCGCCGGGCATGTTCTGCAGCTTGGCGCGCAGGCGGTTGATGACCACGTCGGCCGACACCTTGCGCTCGCCCAGCGGCTTGAGCTGGATCTGCATGAAGCTGCTGTTGCTGCCGCCGCGCCCGCCCGCGTAACCGGTCATGCTTTGCACGGCCGGATCGTCCAGCACGACCTTGCGCAGCGCTTCGAGCTTGGGCAGGGTGGCCTGGAACGACGTGCCCTGGTCGACGCGGAAAAAGCCCAGCAGCTGACCCGTGTCCTGCTGCGGGAAAAAGCCCTTGGGCACCACGGTGTACAGATAGACGTTCAAGCCCACGGCGATCGCCAGCGTCAGCATCATCAGGCGGCCGTGCGCCAGCGCCCAGCTCAGCGAGCGGCGGTAGCCGTCCTGCATGGACTGAAAGCCCCGTTCAGTCCAGCGTGCCAGCCGGCCGGGGGGCTTGGGGTCCTTGGGTTCGGGCCGCAGCAGGCGCGCGCACATCATGGGCGTGAGCGTCAGCGACACCACGAGCGACACCAGGATGGACGCGGACAGGGTGACGGCAAATTCGCGGAACAGGCGTCCGACCACCCCGCCCATCAGCAGGATGGGAATGAACACGGCCACCAGCGACAGGCTCATCGACAGCACCGTGAAGCCGACCTCGCGCGAGCCGCGCAGCGCGGCGCGCATGGGCGACATGCCGTTCTCGACGTGGCGCATGATGTTTTCCAGCACCACGATCGCGTCGTCCACCACGAAACCCGTGGCGACGATCAGCGCCATCAGCGAGATGGTGTTCAGCGTGTAGCCGCACATATACATGATGCAGAACGTGCCGATCAGCGACACCGGCACCGCGACGCTGGGAATGATGGCCGCGCGCCAGCGCCGCAGGAACAGCAGCACAACCAGGACCACCAGCCCGACGGCGATGACGAGCGTCAGCTCGGCCTCGTGCAGCGACGCGCGGATGCTGGGTGTACGGTCCTGCGCGACCGTCATGGTGACGTCGGCGGGCATCAGCCCCTGCAGCACCGGAAGCTGCGCGCGCACGGCGTCCACGGCTTCGATGATGTTGGCGTCCGCCTGCCGCCGCACGACCATCAGGATGGCGTTGCGGTCGTTGAAGAAGCCGGTCTGGTACAGGTCTTCGACCGAGTCCTCAACCTTGGCCACGTCGGACACGCGCACCGGCCGGCCATCACGCCAGGCGACGATCAGCGGCCGGTATTCCTCGGCCCGGCTGAGCTGGTCGCTGACCATGATCTGCCAGTGGTAGCGGTCGTTTTCCAGTACGCCCTTGGGCCGGTTGGCATTGGCGTTGGCCAGCGTGGCGCGCAGTTCGTCCAGCGACACGCCCTGGTTGGCCAGCGCGCCGGGCAGCACCGTGACGCGCACCGCGGGCAGCGAGCTGCCGCCCACCGTAACCTCGCCCACGCCGTCCACCTGCGACAGCTTCTGCGCCACGATGGTGGAGGCCAGGTCGTACAGCTGGCCCTGGCTGAGCGTGTCGGACGTCAGCGCCAGCGTCATGATCGGCGCGTCCGACGGATTGGACTTGTTATAGGTGGGATTGCTGCGCAGGCCGGTCGGCAAGAGCGAACGCGCCGCGTTGATCGCGGCCTGCACATCGCGCGCCGCGCCATTGATGTCGCGCGACAGATCGAACTGCAGCGTGATGCGGGTCGAGCCCTGCGAGCTGCGCGAGGTCATTTCGGTGACGCCCGCGATGCTGCCCAGTGACCGCTCCAGCGGCGTGGCGACGCTGGAGGCCATGGTCTCGGGACTGGCGCCCGGCAGGCTGGCCGACACGGAAATGGTGGGGATGTCCACCTGCGGCAGCGGCGCCACGGGCAACAGAAAGAACGCAAGCATGCCGGCCATCACGACCGCCAGGCTCAGCAGCGTGGTCGCCACCGGCCGGACGATGAAGGGGGCCGACAGAATCATCGCGCGTCTCCGGCGGACGGCGCACCCGCGCCGCGCCAGCGGCGGGACATGCGATCGAACATCAGATAGATGACCGGCGTGGTGAACAGCGTCAGCACCTGCGACAGCAGCAGGCCGCCCACCATCACCAGGCCCAGCGGCTGGCGCAGTTCAGCGCCCGTGCCGGTGGACAGCATCAGCGGCAAGGCGCCGAAAAGCGCGGCCAGCGTGGTCATCAGGATGGGCCGGAACCGCAGCAGCGCGGCCTCGTGGATGGCCTCGCGCGGCGCCAGGCCCCGCTTGCGTTCGGCATCCAGCGCGAAGTCGATCATCATGATCGCGTTCTTCTTGACGATGCCGATCAGCAAGATGATCCCGATGATGCCGATCATGTCCAGTTCGGTGCCGCTGATCAGCAGCGCCAGCAACGCGCCCACCCCCGCGGACGGCAGCGTGGACAGGATGGTGATGGGGTGGATATAGCTTTCATAGAGCACGCCCAGCACGATGTACATCGTGACCACGGCCGCCAGAATCAGCCACAGCGTGCTGGACAGCGAATTCTGGAACGCCAGCGCCGCGCCCTGGAAGCGTGTCTCGACGCCGGAGGGCATGCCGATCTCGGCCTCGGCCGCCTTGATGTTCTCGACGGCGTCGGACAGCGAGGCGCCGGGCGCCAGATTGAACGACACCGTCACCATGGGGAACTGGTCGAGCCGGTTCACGGCCAGCACCGTCCGGCCTTCGCTGATGTGCGCAACGGAAGACAGCGGCACCTGCGCGCCCGTGGAGGTGGGCACATGCAGCTGCCCCAGCGCGCTGGGCGACATCTGGAACTGCGGCAGGACTTCGAGCACCACGCGGTACTGGTTGGACTGGGTGAAGATCGTGGAGATCAGCCGCTGGCCGAAGGCGTTGTACAGCGTCTCGTCAATGACGGCGGCAGTGATGCCCAGGCGCGAGGCCGCATCGCGGTCGATTTCCACCCACGTCTGCAAGCCGTCGTCCTGCAGGTCGTCGGCCACGTCCATCAGGCCCGGCACGCCACGCAGGCGGTCGACCAGCTTGGGCGTCCATTCGCTCAGCACCTTTAGGTCGGGGTTGGACAGCGTCATCTGGTACTGCGTGCGGCTGACGCGGTCTTCGATGGTCAGGTCCTGCACCGGCTGCATGTAGACGGTCAGGCCGTCCTGCTTGTTCAGGTTCTCTTGCAGGCGCGCCATCACGGTGCGCAGGTCGCCGGTGCGCTCGGCCTGCGGTTTGAGCGAAATCTGCATGCGGCCGGCGCTGAGCGTGGCGTTGCTGCCGTCCACGCCGATGAAGGACGACACGGCCTGCACGTCCGGGTCTTCCAGCACCAGCCGAGCCGCCGCCTGCTGACGCTCGGACATGGCGGTAAACGAAATGGATTGAGGCGCCTGCGTGATGGCCTGGATGAGGCCGGTGTCCTGCTGCGGAAAGAAACCCTTGGGCACCACCAGGTACAGCAGCACGGTCAGCGCAAAGGTGGCTACCGCCACGATCAGCGTCAGCGTCTGATGGCGCAGCACAACCTGCAGCATGCGGTCGTAGCCGGCGATGATGCGGTCGATGAAGGCGCCCGTGGCCTGATGAAAACGTCCGTGCTTGGTCTCGGATTCGGCGCGCAGCAGGCGCGCGCACATCATCGGGGTCAGCGTCAGCGACACCACCAGCGAGATCAGGATGGCCACCGCCAGCGTGATCGCGAATTCGCGGAACAGCCGGCCCACGACCTCGGTCATGAACAGCAGCGGGATCAGCACGGCAATCAGCGACAGGGTCAGCGAGATCAGCGTGAAGCCGATCTGCGACGCGCCTTTCAGCGCGGCCTGCATCGGCTTTTCGCCGTCTTCGATGTGCCGGGCGATGTTCTCGATCATGACGATCGCGTCGTCCACCACGAAGCCCGTGGCGATGGTCAGCGCCATCAGCGTCAGGTTGTTGATCGAGAACCCGGACAGATACATGATCCCGAACGTGCCCACCAGCGACAGCGGCACGACGACGCTGGGAATCAGCGTGGCTGTCAGGCTGCGCAGGAAGATGAACGTGACCATCACCACCAGGCCGACGGCCAGCAGCATTTCAAACTGCACGTCGGCGACGGAATCGCGGATGGTCTGCGTGCGGTCCGACACCACCGTCACATCCAGCGTGGCGGGCAGCGCGGCGCGCAACTGCGGCATCAGCGCCTGGATGCGGTCGACCACGTCGATGACGTTGGCGCCGGGCTGGCGCTGGATGTTCAGCAGGATGGCGGGCTTGTCGCCGGCCCACGCGGCCTGGCGGGTGTCTTCGGCGCCTTCGACGGCGCGCGCCACATCGGCCAGCCGCAGCGGCGCGCCGTTCTTGTACGCGATGATCAGGCTGTTGTAGTCGGTGGGCGACTTGAGCTGGTCGTTGGCGTTGATGGTGGTGGATCGCTGCGGGCCGTCGAGATTACCCTTGGGCTGGTTGACGTTGGCGCCGACGATGGCGGTGCGCAGGTCGGCCAGCGACAGGCCATTCGCCGCCAGCGCCTGCGGATTCACCTGGACCCGCACGGCCGGGCGCTGCCCGCCCGCCACGCTGACCAGGCCCACGCCCGGAATCTGCGACAGCCGCTGCGCCACGCGCGTATCGACCAGGTCGCGCACCTGCGGCAGCGGCATGGTGGGCGACGTGATCGCCAAAGTCAGCACCGCCGCGTCGGCCGGATTGACCTTGTTGTAGGTGGGCGGCACCGGCAGGTCGGACGGCAGCAGGTTCGACGCGGCGTTGATGGCCGCCTGAACCTGCTGCTCGGCCACGTCCAGCGGCAGCGTCAGGTTGAATTGCAGGGTGATGACCGAGGCGCCGCCCGAACTGGTGGACGACATCTGATTCAGGCCGGGCATCTGGCCGAACTGCCGCTCTAGCGGTGACGTGACCAGGGACGTCATGACGTCGGGACTGGCCCCTGGGTACAGCGTCACGACCTGGATGGTCGGGTAGTCGACTTCGGGCAGCGCCGAAACCGGCAGAAAACGGTAGGCGATGAGGCCCGCGATCAGGATGGCCACCATCGACAGGGTGGTGGCCACGGGGCGCAGGATGAAGAGGCGCGACGGGCTCACGGCGATCTCGGCTTACTTGGACGCGGGCGTGGTGCCGGCCGGCGCCCCCGCGCCAAGCGTCTTGTCGCGGCCGGCGGGAATGACTTCGGCGCCGCCCAGGATTTCGACCTTGGCGCCGGCGCGCAGGCGGTCGGTGCCTTCGGTGACCACGCGGTCACCCGGCTTCAAGCCTTCGTTGACGGCGACCATGCCGCTGTTGATGGCGCCCAGCTTCACCTGGCGCACCGCGATCGTGTTGTCGTCCTGCACCAGGAAGACGAATGCGCCGGCCGAGCCCTGCTGGACCGCCGCCGTCGGAATGGCGGTCACGTCCTTGCGGGTCAGCACGTGCAGGCGCACGTTGACGAACTGGTTGGGGAAAAGCGCGTCGTCGGCGTTGTCGAACCGGGCCTTGAGCTTGAGCGTGCCGGTGGCGACGTCGATCTGGTTGTCCAGCGTCTCGAGCGTGCCCGTCGCGATGCGGCGGGTGTCGGCGCGATCATAGGCATCGACGGTCAGCGTCTTGCCGGCGGCGAGTTCCGTGCGCACTTCGGGCAATTGCGTTTCGGGCAGGGTGAAAACGACGGAGATCGGCTGGGTCTGGGTGATGACGACCAGACCGTTGGTGTCCGCGCTGGACACCAGATTGCCGCGGTCGACCTGGCGCAGGCCCAGGCGGCCGCTGATGGGTGCGGTGATGCGCGCGTAGTCGAGCTGCAGCTTGGCATTGTCGACATTGGCCTGGTCGCTCTTGACCGCGCCCTCGTACTGGCGCACTAGCGCGGCTTGCGTGTCGACCTGCTGGCGGGCGATGGAATCCTGCTTGAAGAGGGCCTGGTAGCGTTGCAGGTCGCGGCGGGCGTTTTCAAGCTGGGCAAGGTTCTGCATCTGCGTGCCACGCGCCTGGTCCAGGGCCACCTGGAACGCACGCGGGTCCACCTGCGCAAGCAGGTCGCCGGCCTTGACCTGCTGGCCTTCCTGGAAGGCGACGTCGACCAGTTCGCCGCTGACGCGGCTGCGGACGGTGACGGTGTTGTAGGCGGTAACGGTGCCGAGCGAGCGCAGGAAGATGTCGATGTCCTGCTGGGCGGCGGTGGCAATCCGCACCGGCACCGGCAGGTTGGCCATGGCCGCCATGGGAGGCCGGCCGCCGGCCCGTCCGCCCGGACCGCCCTGCTTGGCCGAGGGCCGCAGCACCAACCACGCGATCGCCGCCACGACGAGGAGCAGCAGACCCAAGCCGACCACGCGGCGACGGCTCCAGCGGGAGGGAGGGGATACAGGACGGCTATCGGACATGGAGACGTTTCCGGCACACTCGGAAGGAAAGCCGTATTGTCTACTAGACCGTCCCGATTTCGGTCCTGATGACCGTCACGCTGAAACGACCCGCAACAGGAATCCGGGCAGCGAAACCCTGCGTAACTTCAGCCTAAGCGCTGCAGAGGGTCATCTGGAAAGACACGTCGCGGCCCACCTGCTGGGGCTTGAACTCCCCGTCCTG
Source organism: Achromobacter spanius (assembly GCF_002966795.1). GTDB lineage: Bacteria > Pseudomonadota > Gammaproteobacteria > Burkholderiales > Burkholderiaceae_B > Achromobacter > Achromobacter spanius_D. The sequence continues at coordinate 588,716 of NZ_CP023270.1, read as the reverse complement.
AGTGGAAAAACGTATCCAGATCATGTACTTATTGGCGCTGATCTCGGGAAAGACGCCGTGGGTGGGGTCGACCCAGACGCGCAGCAGCTGGAACTGCTTGCCGCCCAGCATCTGCTGGTAGGCGCCCTGCTCGGCAACGATGTCGGTCTTGCGCCCGGACTCGCGCAACAGGCGCAGTGCCAGGGTCAGGCCGTCGTAAAGGGGGATGAAAGGCGAAACCCAGGCCTGCAGGTCGGCGCAGCGAGCGGCTTCGGGCTTGTTCTGCCAGGCATAGTACGAAGGCATGTCGACCTGCGTGGCGCTGCCGGGCACCGACAGACGGCCGCGCAAGCTGGTCAGCCATTCGTTTTCGCGCAGCGACTGCCCGGTCTTGCCGGGCGCGGCCAGCGCGCTGCCCACCTTTTCCATTTCGCGCAGCATGCCTTCCAGCGCATCTTGCGCAACGCCGGGATGATCGCGCAGCCCGACCAGCGCCAGGCGCTGGCGTTCAAGGTCTTGCAGGACCGCGCCTTTCACGTCGGTGCGTTCGCACGCGTCGAGCAGATCGAAGAGGCAGGTGACGGCAACCTGATGCTGGCGTGAGTCACCCTCGCGAGCAAAGAAGAAGAGCCTGTCGAACAGGTATTCCAGCCGCAGATAAGCACGGATGCGCTCGTTGAAGGGATATTCGTAAACGATCACGCTTTTTTACAGGCCCTATCAAGTGGTTGGCCGGCAGGCCAAGAATTTTCAGGGGTGCCGGCAGCCGCTGGCTTACCGGCCCGTGGTGGTCGCCAGCGCCAGCCAGCGGTCATGCAGGGTCAACGCCCGCGCGCGCAACTGTTTCGGCGTTGTCGTTGCGTCGTTGAGTATGACGTCGTCCGCGACCTCCAACCGGCGTGCCCGCGCAGCCTGTGCCGCCATGATACGCCTGATGTCCTGCTCCGTCAGCCCGCTGCGCTGCTGCACGCGAGCCACCTGCGTTTCGGGATCGCAATCGACCACGCAGATACGATCCACGCGGTCTCGCCAACGGTCCAGAGACTCAACCAATAGCGGCACCACAAAGACCAGATACGATCCGTGCGCGGCCGCCGCCTGGCGTTCCGTTTCGCGGCCGATGGCCGGATGCAGCACGGCCTCGAGCCGCCGCCGCACCTGCGGATCGGCGAATGCCTGCGTGCGCATCCACGCGCGGTCCAGGGCGCCGTCGGGCGTCAAGGCCTGCGGTCCGAATTCGCGTTCGATCTCGGGCATCGCGGCGCCGCCGGCGGCGGTGAGCGAGCGCGCGATCTCGTCGGTGTCGACGAGCGCCGCGCCCCACTCCGCCAGCATGTCCGCCACGCGGGACTTGCCCGAGCCGATGCCGCCCGTCAGACCTATCTTGAACATGCTGCCTTTCCTTTATGTCTTGCCTGGTCGCCGTTGCGGGGTGCGGCGCCTAGTTCATGAAATGCAACAGGCCTTGCTCGCCACCCAGCAGCAGCATGACCAACCCGGCCAGCGCCAGATACGGGCCGAAGGGTAAGGGCTGGCCGCGGCTGGCGCGGCCCGTGAGCGTCAGCGCCCCGCCGATCAGCACGCCCACCAGCGACGCGCTGAGCAACAGCATCGGCAAGGCCTCGACGCCGAACCACGCGCCCAGCGCGGCCAGCAGTTTGAAGTCGCCGTGCCCCATGCCTTCGCGCCCGGTCAACAGGCGGAACACATGAAAGATAACCCACAGGAACAGGTACCCCGCCACCGCGCCAACCACCGCCGTCTGCACGCTGGTGAACGCATCGAACAAGTTCACCAGCAGCCCCGCCCACACCAGCGGCTGCGTCAGGACGTCGGGCAGCAACGTCGTTTCGAAGTCGATCCATGCCAGCGTCACCAGCATGGCCGACAGGCCCATGGCCGCCACCGCGATCGGCGTCGCGCCAAAGCGCAGCGCGCAAGCCGCGAACAACGCGCAGGTCAGGAGTTCAATGACGGGATAGCGCCAGCCGATGGGCGCGTGGCAGGCCGCGCACCGGCCGCGCAGCAGCAGCCAGCCGAGCACCGGAATCCGGGCCATTCTTTCGATGGGCGCCTCGCAGGCGGGACAGTGCGAGGCCGGCGACAGCAGGCCATAGTGGCCGGCAGGCCGCGGCTTGCCGGCGGCGTCCAGGCACTGCGCCTGCCATTCGCGCTCCATCATGCGCGGCAGCCGATGGGTCAGCACCGTCAGCCAGTTGCCGGCGAACAGGCCGGCAAGCGCCGCCACGCCGATGAAGACCCCCAGGGGTAGATCAAAGACTTGCCACATCGGCGTCACTGCCCCACTTGGCCCGGGCGCGCCAACCCATCCGACTGGCGGGCGATGGCGCAAGGAATGAAGAGCCGCGCGCGGCCCTGTCGTAATTTGTGCATAAAGTGCCCGGATGCCCGGGAACGGCTAAGGGGAACGTATCGAATCTTCGCATAAGTGCGTAAAATCGGAGACAGACTCAATTCACGGATAAGCTGCCATGGCCGCGCGCGTAGACATCGTTTCCCGCTCCCGCAAACTCAGCGTCATGGGGCTGCTGCTAGCGGGCACCGTCATCGCCGCAACGGGATGCGCCAAGCAGAAAGCCGAAGGCTATTACGACCTGCCGGCCGAAAGCACCGTGACCGACGCGCAGTACCAAGGTTCGGGCGCCGGCTACCGCACTGTCATCCGCGCCCCGTCGCAAGTGCAGATCGAGCTCAAGCCCGACGCACGCCGTCAACAGAACCAGAACCAGCAGGCCGTTGCCGCCGGCCAGACCACCGAAGACGGCCAAGCCGTGCCGGAAGGCGCCGAAGGTGGCTCGGGCGGCTCCGGCAGCTCGGCGCCCGCCCCCGCAGCCCCCGCCCCGGCGGCCAACGGCATCACCCACAGCCTCGTGCCCCAGCCCCAGACCTACATGGGCACGCTACCGTGTTTTTCGCCTGCCATGCAGTGCACGGCCCAGCGCGTGACGCTGACGCTGGCGCCCAATGGCCGTTGGCGCGGCCGCACCGCCTACCTGGACAACGATCCCAAGAAGGGCCCGCCGGTTTCCGAACAAGGCTGCTGGGACGCCACCGACGAACGTCCGCCGCGCGTCATCCTGATGGACGGCCAAGGCAATGTCCGCGTGGAATTCCTGGTCGCGGCCAACAACGTGCTGCGCGTGCGCTCCATCGGCGGCCAGACGCCCAACCTGAACTACAACCTGACCCGCCAGCCGGATCTGGACCCGATCGACGAACTGGCCAGCGCCGCGGCGCCCAAGTGCCCCTGATCGCACGGATGTCCACGCGCGGCGCTTGATCGCTGCCGGAGGCAAAGCTGCTGCACACAACGCCGCTGCACACAACGCCGCCGCACCCTTCCCGGGCCTGACGAACACCTTGTTCGTCAGGCCCGAATTCTTTGGCCGGCCGTCGGATCGCCATCAAGGAGGAACATCGGGCTTTACGGGGCAATCACCGTACTCGCTGGCGGGCTCGTGCAATACCTGTGGCTGTGGGCCGGGGCGCACGGGAGGCGGCATGTTGCGGGATGGCCAACTGGCCCCGGGGACGGGCGATGCGCCGGACTGCCCATGGGCGCACAGGCGGCAAGCGAGTTGCATGGCATTGCGCGCGCCGAGCTTGGCGAAGATGCGGGCGCGGTGGGCCTCCACGGTGCGCAGGGAAATGCCCAGGTCGATGGCGATGACCTTGTTGGCGCGCCCGGCCGCCACGTATTCAACGATCTGGCGTTCGCGGGCGGTCAGGGATGACAGGGCGGCGTCGAGTTCGGGGTGAGGAAAGGGCATGGAAGCTCGTTTGCAATGTAGGATTGCAAACAGTCTGCCCCGCCGGCCGGGCCGCCGTAAGCTAGCAATTCTGATAGGGGCTGATGAAAACGCCCCGCGCCGCTTCAGGCCGTATAAACCAATTCCAGATTGTCGATCAGGCGCGTGGCGCCCAGCTTGGCGGCGGCCAGCACCACGACAGGTTCGCCTGCCTGCAAGTCGGCGGCCTCGGGGCGGTTCAGATCGCGCTGGCGGCGCAGGGCCACGTAGTCGACCTGCCAGCCGCGCTGCGTCAGCCGCTGGACCGCGTCGTTTTCCAGCGCGGCGGCATCGCGTTCGCCCTGGGCCAGGCGGCGGCCGATCTCCTGCAGCTCGGCGTACAGCGCCGGCGCCTCGGCGCGCTCGCCGTCGGTCAGGTAGCGATTGCGCGACGACAGCGCCAGGCCGTCGTCCGCGCGCACAGTCTCGTGCGCCAGCACCTCGACGGGCAACTGGAACTGGCGGCACATGTTGCGCACCACCATGAGCTGCTGATAATCCTTCTTGCCGAACACCGCCACGCGCGGCTGCACGCAGGAGAACAGCTTCAGCACGACGGTGCTGACGCCGGCGAAAAAGCCGGGACGGAATTCGCCCTCCAGGATGTCGCCCAGGTCATCGGGCGGCTGGATGCGGAAATTCTGCGGCTCGGGGTACATCTCGCGTTCGTTGGGCGCGAACAGCACATAGACGTCGCGCGCCGCTTCGAGCTTTTCAATGTCGGCGGCCAGGGTGCGCGGATACTGGTCGAAATCCTCGTTCGGGCCGAACTGCAGACGGTTCACGAAGATGCTGGCCACCACGGGATCGCCGTGCTGGCGCGCCAGCTTCATCAGCGACAGGTGGCCTTCATGCAGGTTGCCCATGGTGGGCACGAACGACACGCGGTTCTGTCCGCGCAGGTGATCGCGCAATTCCTGGATGGTGTGTACGACTTTCAAGGGAATCTCCGGAGTGGGCGCGAGCCCGGTCAGGATCAGGCCGCGACGGCCGCCACGCTGGTGTAGGCCAGGCGCACGTATATGGGCGCATAGGGCTCCGCCTGCGTGATCTCCAGCAGCGATTCGCGCGCCAGTTCGAGCATGGCGATGAAATGCACGACGACGACCGCGGCGGGCGCGCCCTCGCGGACGCGCTCCATGAAGAGGTCGCCGAATTCCATGAACCGCACGTCGTTCAGGCGGCGCAGGATGTGCGTCATGTGATCGCGCACGGACAGTTGCTCGCGCGTGATGTGATGGTGCTGGTTAAGCTTGGCCCGCTTCATGATGTCGGCCCAGGCCGCGCGCAGGTCGTCGACACTGACATCGGGCAGCGCGCGCTCGACGCTCAGGTCGGCAACGGCCTGGCTGCTGACGAAGTCGCGGCCCAGCTGCGGCATCTTGTCCAGCTTCTGGGCGGCCAGCTTCATCTGCTCGTATTCGAGCAGGCGGCGGACCAGTTCGGCGCGGGGATCTTCGGGCTCTTCGCCGGTGTCGGTCTTTTTGACCGGCAGCAGCATGCGCGACTTGATCTCGATGAGCATGGCCGCCATCAGGAGGTATTCGGCAGCCAGTTCGAGATTGGTGATGCGGATCTGGTCCACATACGACAGATACTGCCGCGTGACATCCGCCATGGGGATGTCCAGAACGTTGAAGTTCTGCTTGCGGATCAGGTAAAGCAACAGGTCCAGCGGCCCTTCGAAAGCTTCGAGGAAGACTTCCAGCGCATCGGGCGGGATGTACAGATCCGTCGGCATCTGGAACAGCGGTTCGCCATACAGACGCGCAAACGCCACGCTATCGATGGTATCGGGCGTGCTGTCGACGGACGGTGCCACTAGCTTGGCCAGGGCATCGCCTGGCACCGAGGGGTTCTGGACCATTTTTGCCGCAAAGGTATCAGTCGGCCTGATACACGTACGGCCTTTGCGCCACGCGTGCCGCGCGGAAGCCTTCGAGCAGCTCCTGATCCTGCGGTTTGTCCCAGAGGCGGGCGCGTCCCTCGCGCTGGCGCTCTTCGGTGCCAGGGTGGGATTTCTTGAAGTCCTTGAGGAACTGGGTGATCTCGGATTCGTAGTTGGTCGCCATGACGCCAATTTCATTAGGTTGCAGATGTCTCGAGTTTACTTCACGGCGGCCGATTCCCCGGCGTTACAATCGTCAGGCTTCCACCGCAGCCGTCCGACATGCCCGCAGAATCCGCCGCCGCAGCCAATCCCGCTCCCCCCTCAACCCCGGATGCGGTGCGCGCGGCGCGCATGATTCCCTTCATCGTGGGGTGCGCGCTGTTCATGCAGATGCTGGACGCCACGGTCGTGGCGACCGCCCTGCCCGCCATGGCCCGCGCCCTGGGATCCACCCCGGTGCGGCTCAACGTGGCCATCACCTCGTACCTGTTGGCAGTCGCCGTCTTCGTGCCGATCAGCGGCTGGGCGGCCGACCGCTACGGCGCCCGGCGCGTATTCATTACCGCGATCGGTCTGTTCACCCTCAGCTCGGTCGCCTGCGCCATCTCGCAGGACCTGCCGCAGCTCGTGCTGGCCCGGATCGTCCAGGGCATGGCCGGCGCCATGATGGTGCCCGTGGGGCGGATCATCCTTTTGCGCACCGTCCCCAAGCAGGACCTGCTCAAGGCCATGTCCTTCCTGTCGATCCCGGCGCTGCTGGGACCTGTGATCGGACCGCCGCTGGGCGGTTTCATGGTCACGTACATGTCGTGGCACTGGATCTTCCTGATCAACATCCCGATCGGGTTCCTGGGCATCTTTCTGGTGCTGCGGTACGTCACGGAAATCCGCGAAACCGGCACGCCCCGGCTCGACTGGGTCGGCTTTCTGCTGAGCGCCGGCTGCCTGGCCACGCTGGTCACCGGCTTCGAAGCCATCGGCCGCGACGTGATGCCGCTGCCCATGCTGCTCGGCCTCATCGCCGTGGGCATCGTGTGCGGACTGCTGTACGGCGTGCACGCCCGCCGCACCGAACATCCCATCATCGACCTGTCCCTGATGCGGATTCCCACCTTCGCCATCTCCACGCTGGGCGGCAACCTGTGCCGTTTCGCCGTCGGCGCCACGCCGTTCCTCCTGGCCATGCTGCTGCAGGTGGGCTTTGGCCTTTCGCCGTTCTCGGCCGGCCTCATCACCTTCGCCAGCGCCGCCGGCGCGCTGCTGATGAAATTCGTGGCCACGCCTATCGTCCAGCGCTTCGGCTTTCGCCGCGTGCTGACCCTGAACGCGCTGCTGACGGGCGGTTTCATCATCGTCTGCGGGGCCTTCAACCCGGCCACGCCCGTGTGGCTGATGATCGCCATCCTGCTGGTGGGCGGCTTCTTCCGGTCGTTGCAGTTCACGGGGGTAAATACGCTAACCTATGCCGACATCCCGCCCGCCAAGATGAGCCGCGCCAGCAGCTTTTCGGCCATGGCCCAGCAACTGGGCATCACGCTGGGCGTCGGGGTGGCCGCGGTCACGCTGAACATCAGCATGTCGTTGCGCGGCGCCGAAACATTGGCCGTCAGCGACGTGGTGGCCGGCTTCATCGTCATCGGCCTGCTGTGCATGGCATCGACTTTCTCCTTTAGACGCCTCGACCCGCTGGCCGGGGCTCACCTGAACGGCGCGAAAAACAGTGACGACGAATGAATTTGTCCTAGCCCTGGACCAGGGCACGACCAGCTCCCGGGCCATCGTGTTCGACCGCGCCGGCGTGGTCCGCGGCGTGGGCCAACGTGAATTCCGCCAGCACTATCCGCGTCCGGGCTGGGTCGAGCACGATGCCAACGAGATCTGGCACAGCCAGCTGGACGTCGCGCGCGAAGCGCTGCGCAACGCCGGCGCGGCCGCCGCCGACATCGCCGCCATCGGCATCACCAACCAGCGCGAAACCACGCTCATCTGGGAACGCTCGACCGGCCGTCCGCTGGCCCGCGCCATCGTCTGGCAGGACCGCCGCACCGCCCCGATGTGCGACCAGCTCCGCCAGGACGGCCACGGCGACTTCCTGCAGGCGCGCACGGGTCTGGTCGTCGACGCTTACTTTTCAGGCACGAAGCTGGCCTGGCTGCTGGACCACGTGCCCGGCGCCCGCCGCATGGCCGAACGCGGCGAACTGGCCTTCGGCACCGTCGACACCTGGCTGATCTGGCAACTGACCGGCGGCGCCGTCCACAGCACCGACCCCAGCAATGCCTCGCGCACGATGCTGTTCGATCTGCACACGCAGGACTGGAACGACGACATCCTGGCGCTGCTCAAGATCCCGCGCAGCGTCCTGCCGCAGATCGCCCCCAGCAGCGCCATCGTGGGCGAGGCCCTGCCCGAATGGCTGGGCGGCTCCGTGCCCATCGCGGGCGTGGCGGGCGACCAGCAGGCCGCCACCTTCGGCCAGGCCTGCTTCACGCCGGGGATGGCCAAGAACACCTACGGCACCGGCTGCTTCATGCTGATGAACGTGGGCGACAAGCCCGTTGAATCGCGCAACAACCTGCTGTCCACCGTCGGCTGGGGCCTGCCCCAACCGGGACAGGACAAATGGAAGCCGGCCTACATGCTGGAAGGCGGCGTCTTCGTGGCCGGCGCTGCGGTGCAATGGCTACGCGACGGGTTGGGCATTATTCAGCGCTCGGAAGAAATCGAATCCCTGGCCGCCAGCGTCTCGGACACCGACGACGTTTTCATGGTCCCGGCCTTCGCCGGCCTGGGCGCTCCGCACTGGGATCCCTATGCGCGCGGCACCCTTGTTGGCCTGACTCGCGGCACCACACGCGCCCACATCGCACGTGCCACGCTGGAATCCATCGCCCTGCAAAGCGCTGAACTGCTGACGTGCATGAATGCGGACAGCGGCATCGCTTTGACGGAATTGCGCGTCGATGGCGGCGCTGCCCGTAATGACCTGCTGATGCAAATGCAGGCTGACATTCTGGGCGTTCCCGTCGTGCGTCCGCGGGTTCCGGAGTCCACTGCGTTGGGCGCAGCGGGCTTGGCGGGCTTGGCCGTTGGTTTCTGGTCGAGCCAGGATGAATTCGCATCGAAGTGGCAGGCTGAACGCACGTTCACGCCGGCTTGGCCTCAGTCCGTGAGGGATGCGCGGATGAAGCGGTGGCGGCAGGCAGTGGAGTTGTCTAAGGGGTGGTCGGCTGGGGCGGTTAAGTAAGGCGTCCGTTGTTGGCTTGCCGGCGGTGTCAGGTACCCAAGATGAGCGCGGCAGGTCTTCGTAGGTCGCCCGACGCCGCGATCCCCGTGGGCACGATCGCCCACGATTGCGGTCCGGAGCCTTCGCTCCGGACTGCCCCTTCGTCATCTTCGTCCAGGCCTTCGGCCTTCCCTTCAGATTCCCTCGGGCGCATCGACGGCGCTCGCACCCACGGGGACCGCGACGCCGTGCTGCTAGGGTCTTTGGTCTGCGCGCTGCAAGACCTGTGGTCAGGGCAGGAGATCTGCGGGGCCGCCGGATTGCTGCCGCCCGGGCGGCGGCAACCCGGCATCGGGTCGGTGAGGCGTCGTGGCGGCGTGCGCTTCGCGCTGGCGGGGATTGGTTGCCAATGGGCCGCCGTCACGATGGGAAGGACGAAAAGACGGCGAGCAACGGTGTCAGACACCCAGAGCAGAAGCCGCCACACGCGAAGCGTCATCGCTACGACGCAAGACGCCGCGTAAGTCACCGGAGGCCGCCCGCGCGGCCGAACGGTGACGGGCATCGCAAGCTGCTTCTCTCCCACACGAATGCGTGCAAGAACCTCAAGAACCCAATCCGCCCCAACGCCCGTAAAGATTCAACACCAAAGCCCGGCGTGGCGTGGGCCTGGGGTGGGCGGGGCGTGTAGATGCGCCCGAGGGAATCGGAAGGCAGTCGCCGGAGGCGACAACGACGATGACGACGGGGCAGTCCGGAGCGAAGGCTCCGGACCGCAATCGTAGCCCCGCCCACCCCAGGCCCACGACGCGCCGGGCGTCTCAAGAACCCAACCCGCCGCAATAACACCACACCGCACGTCCCAAAACCTCAACCCGCCCCAACACCCCCAAAGCACCATTCAAGCCGCCCGAACCCCAATCGCCACCACCCTCGCAGTAAACCCCTTCAACAACTCCTCCCGCATCGCCTCAGCCCGCATCATCGACGCCTCCTTCACGTGCCCATACCCGCGAATCTCCTCCGGCACGCTAGCCAACGCCACCGCCTTATCCAGATTCCCGCGATTCAGCTTCCCCAGAATCGCCGTCATCGTCTCCCCGTATTCACGGATCAGCTCCCGCTCCGCCCGCCGCTCCTTCGTATACCCGAACGGATCCAACCGAGACCCCCGCAAGCACCGCATCCTTGCCAGCACCCGAAACACCTTCAGCATCCCCGGCCCATAAGACCGCTTCACCAGATGCCCATCCTTATCCCGCCGCGCAAACACCGGCGGCGCCAGGTGAAAGCGCAGCTTCCAATCCCCCTCGAACTGCTCGCCCACCCGCTTCAAGAACTCCCCATCCGAATACAACCGAGCCACCTCGTACTCGTCCTTGTAAGCCATCAGCTTGAAGTAATACCGCGCCACCGCCAGCGCCAGCCGATTCGTGCCCGTGGCCTCCCGCTCCGCACGCGTCACCTTCTCCACCAGATCCGTGTACTGCTTGGCGTAGTCTGCGTTCTGATACTGCGTGAGGAACGCCTTGCGCACCGCCACCATTTGCGCCAATTCACCCGCCGGCTTCTTCAAGTCCACCACCGGACTCGCCACCCGCGGCCGCGTGATCTCGATGATGTCTTCCGGCTGCGCGGCCGGCACCCCGCCATTGGCCATCAGACGCGCCACCGCCGCCGGCTCATGCGCCGCGCGGCGCCCCCATGCGAATGCCGCAAGATTGTTCGCCACCTGCTGGCCGTTCAGTTCGATCGCCCGCAACAGCGCCTCGCGCGTCAGCGGTATCCAGCCCTTTTGAAACGCGTACCCCATCATCAGCGGATTCGAATAGATCGCATCGCCCAGCAGCACCACCGCCATCGCCGCCGCGTCCACCGCGTCCAGGTTGTCCTTGCCGCATGCGCTCTGCAGATCCGCCGTCAGGTTGGCACCCGGCAATGTCCATTCCGGGTTCGACACGAATGCCGCGGTGGGCGCCGTGTCGCTGTTCAGCAGCACGTGCGTGCGTCCCGGACTCACGCGCGCCATCGCCTCCGCGCTCGTTGCCACCACCAGGTCGCCCGCCAGCAGCAGATCCGCCTCGCCCATCGCCACCCGCGTGTTCAGCAAATGATCCGGCGAGCCCGCCAGCACCACGTGCGAAAACACCGCGCCGCCCTTTTGCGCCAGCCCCGCCATGTCAAGCACCGAACAGCCCTTGCCCTCCAGGTGCGCCGCCATGCCCAGCAACTGCCCGATCGTCACCACGCCCGTGCCGCCCACCCCCGCGATGAAGACGCCATAGGGCACATCCAGACTACGCACACGGGGCGCCGGCACATCCTCGTCCGGCGCGCCGCACGTTTGCGCCAGCGCCGGCGGCTTCTTCAGTTTGCCGCCCTCCACCGTCACCAGGCTCGGGCAAAAGCCCTTCAGACAGGAGAAATCCTTGTTGCAGCTCGACTGGTTGATCTTGCGCTTGCGCCCGAACTCCGTCTCCAGCGGCTCCACCGACAGACAGTTCGACTTCGACGAGCAATCTCCGCAGCCCTCGCACACCCGCTCATTGATGACCACGCGGCGCGCCGGGTCCGGGTAGGCGTTGCGTTTGCGGCGGCGGCGCTTTTCGGTTGCGCAGGTCTGGTCGTAGATCAGTACCGACACGCCCGGATGTTCGCGCAGCTCGCGCATCACCGCATCCAGCTCGTCGCGATGGCGCACCGGCACGCCCGGCGCCAGGTCCGTCACGTCCACGTACTTACGCGGTTCGTCCGTCACCACCACGATCTTCTCGATGCCCTCGGCCGCCACCTGGCGCGTGATCATCGGCACGCTGATGGGACCGTCCACCGGCTGTCCACCCGTCATCGCCACCGCGTCGTTGAACAGGATCTTGTACGTGATGGGCGCCTTGGCGGCCACCGCTGCGCGGATCGCCAGCAGCCCCGAATGAAAATAGGTGCCGTCGCCCAGGTTCGCGAACACATGCTTTTCCTCGGTGAACGGCGCCTGCCCCAGCCAGGGCACGCCCTCGCCGCCCATCTGCGTGAAGACGTCGGTGCTGCGGTCCATCCATCGCACCATGTAGTGGCAGCCGATGCCCGCCATGCCGCGCGAGCCTTCCGGCAGGCGTGTCGACGTATTGTGCGGACAGCCCGAACAGAACCAGGGCTTGCGCTCTTCGACCACGCGCGGGCGCGCCAGCGCCGCTTCGCGCGCGCGGATGAATTCCACCCGGGCCTCGATCCCGGCGCGCACATCGTCCGGCAACGCAAATCGCAACAGGCGTGCCGCGATCGCCTTGGCGACCATCGCGGGTGAGAACTCGTAATGCGCCGGCAGCAGCCAGTTGCCTTGCGGCACGGACCACTCGCCGCCGTCCTTGTCGTCGAACTTGCCCACCACGCGCGGAATCTTCTTGCCGCTGCCGATCCAGCTGAACAGCTCTTCCTTCAGCTGATACTCCAGCACCTGGCGCTTTTCCTCCACGACCAGGATCTCGTCCAGCCCTTCGGCGAACCGCTGCGTCCCGGCGGACTCCAGCGGCCACACCATGCCCACTTTGAATAGGCGCAGGCCGATGCGCCGGCACACGGCTTCGGACAGGCCCAGGTCCGCCAGCGCCTGGCGCGTGTCCAGGTACGCCTTGCCGGACGTCATGATGCCGAAGCGCGCATCGCGCTGCGGCACGTCCCAGAGTTCGCGGTTCAGCCCGTTGGCGCGCGCATAGGCCAGCGCGGCGTACAGCTTGTAGTCCAACAGCCGCGCCTCCTGCTGCAATGGCGTGTCGGGCAGCCGGATGTTCAGGCCGTCGGCCGGCAGCTGGAAATCCTCGGGCAGCACGATGCGCACGCGGTGGGGGTCCACGTCGACCGACGCCGACACCTCCACGATGTCGGTGATGCACTTCATGCCGACCCACACGCCCGCATAGCGGCTCATCGCCCAGCCATGCAGGCCGTAATCCAGCACTTCCTGGACGCTGGCGGGAAACAGCGCCGGAATCATGCAGGCCTTCAGGATGTGATCGCTCTGATGCGGCAGCGTCGAGGACTTGGCGGGGTGGTCGTCGCCCGCCACCACCAGCACGCCGCCGTGGCGCGCGGTGCCGGCCGCGTTGGCATGCTTGAAGACGTCGCCGCAGCGGTCCACGCCCGGCCCCTTGCCGTACCACATGCCGAACACGCCGTCGTACTTCGCGCCGGGAAAGAGGTTGACCTGTTGCGTGCCCCACACCGCCGTGGCGGCCAGGTCTTCGTTGATGCCGGGTTGGAACTCGACGTGGTGCGCCTTCAGATGCGCGGCGGCCTTCCACATGTTCTGGTCGACGCCGCCCAGCGGCGAGCCCCGGTAACCTGACACGAATCCCGCCGTGTTCAGCCCGGCCTGCGCATCGCGCACGCGCTGCATCATGGGCAGCCGCACCAGCGCATGGATGCCGCTCATCCACGCGCGGCCGGATTGCAGGGTGTATTTGTCGTCGAGCTGGACAGATTCAAGCGCCGCGCGGACGGCGGGCGTAAGGGGGGCATTCATGTCTACTCCAACATCGGATGCCCCCACCAGCGTCGCGCGCCTCTAGCCAGAACGCACGCGGGCCAACAAGGGCCGTGAAAGTGAAGTCCTGATGCGTTCGCGCCTCTGCGGGGCGAATCGCGCTTGCCGCGCCCGCCGTCCCGAAAAAACGGGGCCGGCTGGCGTTAGTCCTTTCGGTTGTAACCCCTGGCCCCCGGGCGGGCAATAGGGCGATGCGATAATTGCCGGCATGGACTTCGCCCCTCGCATCGTCGCCTGGCAGCGCCAGCATGGCCGCCACGATCTCCCCTGGCAGAACACCCGGGATCCCTACCGGATCTGGCTTTCTGAAATCATGCTGCAGCAGACGCAGGTGGCCACGGTCATCCCCTATTACGAGCGGTTTCTGCAACGCTTTCCGGACGTCGCGGCGCTGGCCGCCGCCTCGCAGGAAGACGTGATGCCGTACTGGGCCGGTCTGGGCTACTACGCCCGCGCCCGCAACCTGCACCGCTGCGCGCAGGAAATCGTGCGCGACTGGAACGGCCGCTTTCCGCCCACCGCCGAGGCCATCGCCACGCTGCCGGGCATCGGCCGGTCCACCGCCGCGGCCATTGCCGCGTTTTCGAACGGCGAACGCTCGCCGATTCTGGACGGCAACGTCAAGCGCGTGTTCACACGCCACTTCGGCATCGCAGGCGATCCCGCCAAGCGCGAAGTCGAGCAGCGTCTCTGGGCGCTGGCGCATGCGCAGGTCGACGCCGCGCCCGGACTGGACATGGCGGCCTACACGCAGGGGCTGATGGATCTGGGCGCCACGCTCTGCACGCGCGGCAAGCCCGCGTGCGACAGATGCCCGGTGGCGCAGACCTGCGTCGCCCGCCGCGAGGGGCGTCAGGCGGAATTGCCCACGCCCAAGGTGCGCAAGGCTATCCCGGAACGCGAGACCTGTATGTTGGTGCTGCGGCACCAGGGCGCTTTCCTGCTGCAGCAGCGTCCCGAGCCGGGCATCTGGGGCGGGCTGTGGAGCCTGCCGGAGTTCGACGCGGCGGGCGACCCCGACAGCGCATCACGCGCGTTGGGGCTGGAGCCGGAGCAGCGCTTCGAGCTGGCTGCCTTCGCCCACACATTCACGCATTACCGTCTGCACATCCGCCCGTGGCTGGTGCCGGTGCGCGCGGTCGCGCTGCGCGAACCGGCGCTGCCGGAGCGCTGGGTGCCGGCGGACAAGCTGGCGACGATGGCGCTGCCCGCGCCGGTCAAGAAGCTGCTTCAGGGACTGGTGGATGCCGGGATGCAGGACAGCCTGTTCGGCAAGGAAAACGCGGTGTAGCGATGGAAGTAGGTCTGACCGGTGTCAGACACCCGCCCCGCTCAGCAGCATCACCAGCTTCAGATCCGGATGCGTTGCCAGGCGGAACGTGATCTGCTGGTACGCCAGCTTGCCGCGTTGCGGGTGCTGGAATTCCCGCAGGCCGCCTTCGCGTTCGACCACTGCGTGCCGTGTCCACCAGTGCGAGAAGACCACGCTTTGCCGGCTCAGGTTGTCGAGCAATGCCAGCACCGCCGGTTCATCCAGGTGCGCGCCCGCGTCGGCGCGGAATTCGGCCACCACCCGGCGGGCGCGTTGGTCCCAGTCGACCACCAGCTCGCGCGCCGCGGGATCCAGGAAGATGTAGCGCAACAGGTTCGGCTCGGGGTCGCGCTCCGGCCAATGGTCGAACAGGTCGACGAGCGGCGCGTTGCAGGCCAGCACGTTCCAGGCGCGGTCCAGCACGTAGGCCGGCGCATTGATCGCATTCACGCATTCCTGCAGCGGACCCGGCGCGCCGCCGGCGTCGTCGCGAGCGTGCTGCGGGTCGGCGCAATCGGCCAGGTCAAAGAGGTAAGCGCGTTCCGCCCGCGCCAGTTGCAGCACGCCCGCGATGCGCGACCACACCGATGGCGACACCGACACCTCGCGCCCCTGCTCGATCCACGTGTACCAGGTGACGCTGATGCCGCAGAGCTGCGCGACCTCTTCCCGCCGCAGGCCGGGCGTGCGGCGGCGCGATCCCTCGGGCAGGCCCGCCATCTGCGGCGTGATGCGCGACCGCGCGCTGCGCACGAATTCGCCCAGCGCGTGGCGCCTCAGATGAGAGCCTTCATGGCCGGGAGTGACAGGCTGGGGGGAAGTGGTCATACCAGGATGAGTAATGGGCTTGTACGTGTATACGGGCCCGCCTATCTTAGCGCCTGCATCCTTTCGCAATCCCGAATGGATTCCCGGCAACAATCCGCGCAGCATTTCCGAAAACATTTCCGACAACAATCCGCGCAGCATTCCCGACCGCATCCAACAGCCTTCCCGACACAAGGACCTTTCATGACCGCCAGCTCGCACGACGCCGCCGTCGACCGCCAATTCAGCCCCCGCGCCGCCGCCTATCTGACCAGCGCCGTCCACGCCCAGGGCGAAGACCTGCTGCAGATGGCCGCGATCGCCGGCCAGCACCCGGACGCGCGCGTGCTGGACCTGGGCTGTGGCGGCGGGCACGTGAGCTTTCACGTGGCGCCCAAGGTTGCGCACGTGACCGCCTACGACCTGTCGCAGCAGATGCTGGACGTGGTCGCGGCCGAAGCCGCCAAGCGCGGGCTCGCCAATCTGGTCACCTGTCAGGGCAAGGCCGAATACCTGCCGTTCGGCGACGGCGAATTCGACCTCGTGATGTCGCGCTATTCCACGCACCACTGGCAGGACGCCGGACGCGGCCTGCGCGAGGCCTTCCGCGTGCTCAAGCCGGGCGGCATCGCCGTGTTCGCCGACGTGGTGTCGCCGGGTGAACCGCTGCTCGACACCTGGTTGCAGACTATCGAAGTGCTGCGCGACACCTCTCATGTGCGCGACTACTCGGTGGCCGAGTGGACCCGCATGCTGACCGAGGCGGGCTTCACGTTGCAGGAACTGGCACCGCGCCGCCTGCCGCTGGAATTCCAGTCGTGGGTCACGCGGATGCGCACGCCCGACACGTTGGTCGCCGCGCTGCGCCATATGTTCGGCATCGCGCCGGACGTCGTGCGCGCGCATTTCGAGGTGCGCGAGGACGGGTCTTTTACCAGCGACACGGCGACGATCGTGGTGAGAAAGCCGGGCTGAATCAGCCCGCCGACGTCCGATACATTGCGGACAAGGCGCCCGCCACACCCAGGCTGCGCAACAACTGCGCAGCCGTGCCCACCACCCGCACGAACCGCGGCTCCTGGCCGAGGCCACCGAACACCGGCTCAAACCCCGTCATGACGCCTGCCCACGCCATCATCGCGGCGGGCCCCTCGCCCGCCTGCCGCGCTGCCTGTTCGGCCTGTTCATACCGATGCGCCAGCGCGTCGGCCATCGGATCCTGAATCTCGTAGACGCACCCGGCCTCATCCTGCCCACGCAGGAAAAGAAGCCACCCGGCCACCGCCAACGCAAGACCTGGGATCGGCGCCCCCGCCGCCAGCCGGGCGCGCACGGTGCCCAGCAGCCGCTGCGGCAACTTCTGCGAGCCATCCATCGCGATCTGCCGCGTCTGGTGCTTGAGCGCCGGATTGGCGAATCGCAGCAATAGCCCCTGCCGGTACTGCTCAACATCCAGGCCCGGCAGTGGCGGCAGCGTCGGTTCGATCTCCTGACGCATCAGCTCGCCCAGGAATCGCCGCATGGCGGGCCGCGCCATCGCCTCGTCCACGGCGACCCACCCCGCCAGCACCGACAGATACGCCAGCGCCGAATGCGCGCCGTTGACCATGCGCAGTTTCAGCGTCTCGAACGGCGCGGCGTCCGCCACGAAACGCGCGCCGCCCACCGCCCAGTCCGGCCGGCCCGCCGCGAAGCGGTCTTCAACAACCCATTCCAGATAGGGCTCGGCCACCACCGGCCAGGCATCGCGCACGCCCAGTGCCGCAGCGATCTCCTGCCGATCGGCGTCCGTCGTGCGGGGCACGATGCGGTCGACCATCGAGCAGGGAAACGTGCACGCCGACGCGATCCAGTCCGCCAACGCGGGATCGACGCGCGCCGCGAACGTAAGCACCAGCGCCCGCAGCAGGTGGCCGTTGGCCGGCAGGTTGTCCAGCGACAAGACCGTGATGGGCGGCAGGCCCATCGCGCGGCGGCGCTGCAGGCCGTGCACCACAAACCCGATGACGCCACACGGCGACTCCGGGTTCGCGAGGTCATGCACGATGTCGGGATGATCCAGATTCAGCCTGCCGCTGGCGGGATCATGGCAATAGCCCTTCTCGGTGACGGTGATGCTGACGATGCGCGTGCCGTGCGCGGCGATACGCGCCAGCACGGCTTGCGGATCCTCAGGCGCCACCAGCGTTTCAAGCAGGCAGCCGATGACGCTCACGCGTTGCCGCGACGCCCCGCTGCCATCGGCATCGCGCAGCGCCAACGCATACAAGCCGTCCTGCGGCGCCAACGCATCGCGCGTGTCGGCGTGACGCAGCGAGACGCCGCAAATGCCCCAGTCCGGCCCGGCCCCGGCGCGCAACGCCGCGTCGTTCACCGCCGCCAGATGCGCACGCGCGAACGCGCCCAGGCCCAGATGCACGATGCCGTTGCGAAGCGAGTCCCGGTCATATCCCGGCCGCGCCACCTGCGCAGGCAGGCCGTCCAGCAAGGCCGCGTTCAGCCGGCCGCCATCGCCTACCAGTTCCATAGCGTGCCGTCGTGCTGCAGCCGGTTCACGGGCAGATAGGCACGCTGATACGGATATCGCGCCGCCAGCTTCTCGTCGATGTCGACACCATGGCCGGGCGCCTCGCCCGGATACAGCATGCCATGCTCGAACGTATAGGAATGGGGAAACACGGCATCGGTCTCGTCGGTGTGCCGCATGTACTCCTGAATGCCGAAGTTCGGGACCCACAGATCAAAGTGCAGCGCCGCGCCCATGCAGACCGGCGACAGGTCCGTGGCGCCGTGGCAGCCGGTGCGCACCTGGTACAGCGACGCCATGTCGGCAATGCGGCGCAGATGCGTGATGCCGCCGGCGTGCACGACCGTGGTGCGGATGTAGTCGATGAGCTGGTTCTGCACCAGGTCCTTGCAGTCCCAGATCGTGTTGAAGATTTCGCCCACCGCCAGCGGCGTGGTGGTGTGCTGGCGGATCAGCCGGAAGGCTTCCTGGTTCTCGGCGGGCGTGGCGTCTTCCATCCAGAAGAGGCTGTACGGCTCCAGCGACTTGCCCAGCCGCGCCGCCTCGATGGGCGTCAGGCGGTGATGCACGTCGTGCAGCAGATGGTGTTCGAACCCCAGCTTCTCGCGGATGCGTTCGAACAATTGCGGCGCGTGGCGCAGATACTTTTCGGTGGACCAGTCGTGCTCGCTGGGCAGGTCCGCGTCGGCGGGCTCGTAGAACAACGTGCCGCGGCCCACGCCGTACACCTTTTCCAATCCCGGCACGCCGCTTTGCGCGCGGATGGCGCGATAGCCCATGTCGGCGTAGCGCAGCACTTCATCGACCGTGTGCTCGATGTCCGAGCCGTTGGCGTGGCCGTAGACCATCACGCCGCTGCGGCTCTTGCCGCCCAGCAACTGGTACAGCGGCAGGCCGGCGGCCTTTGCCTTCAGATCCCACAGCGCCGTGTCCACGCCGGCAATGGCCGTCATCGTGACCGGCCCGCGCCGCCAGTACGCGCCCTTGTACAGGTACTGCCAGATGTCCTCGATCTGATGCGCGTCGCGCCCGATCAGGCAGGGGATGACGTGCTCGGTCAGGTAGGCGGCCACCGCCAGTTCGCGCCCGTTCAGCGTCGCATCGCCAATGCCGGTCAGGCCCTGGTCGGTTTCGATCTTCAGGGTCACGAAGTTGCGGCCCGGAGAACAGACAATCACGCGTGCATTCGTAATCTTCATCTTGGACTTCCGGCTACAGGAAAGGGACGGCCGCACGAGGCGGCCGCAGGATCAGAACGTCACCATCACTTTCATTGCCTGGTTGCGATCGCCCGCCAGCGCAAAGGCGTCATGCACGCGCGCGACGGGCACCGCGGCCGTCAGCAGCGGCGACACGTCCACCAGGCCGCGCGCCAGGCAATCGACGGCCATCGCGTACTCGTCCACGAAGCGGAAGCTGCCGATGCACGACAGGCTCTTGACCATGATCTGGTTGAACGGGCAATCCGCGCTGCTGCCGGACAGCGTTCCGACCGTCACGACGACGCCCCGCGGACGCGCCGCGCGCAGGCAGCTTGCCAGGCCGGCATAACTGCCCGACGCCTCGAAGCACACGTCCACCGAGCCCTTGCCCGCGGCCAGCGCGTCCAGCGCGCCGGGATCGGTGGCCACATTGATGGTTTGCGACGCGCCCACCCGCGCGCACGCCGCCAGCGTCTGGTCCACGATGTCCACCACGATCACCCGGCTGGCGCCCGCCAGGCGCGCCGCCATCAGGATCAATGCGCCGATCGGACCCGCGCCCACCACCATGGCCGTCTTGCCCAGCAGCGATCCCGCGCTGCGCACCGCGTGCAGGGCAACGGCCAGCGGCTCGCCAAAGGCGGCCAGTTCATACGACAGCGAATCCGGCACCGGCACGCATTGCCGCTCGTCCACCACCACCTCTTCACGCATCGCGCCCTGCATGTGCGGAAAGCGGCTGGCGCTGCCGAAGAAATGCACCGACTCGCAATGATTCGAATCGCCCTGCCGGCAATAGCGGCACACGCCGCAGGTCCGCGCCGGATCCAGTGCCACACGGTCGCCGGGCTGGACCGCCGTCACGTCCGCGCCCACCTCCAGCACCTGCCCCGACGCCTCGTGGCCCGGCGTCAACGGTTCGCGGATGACGAAATCGCCCACCCGGCCATGCCGGTAGTAATGCAGGTCCGATCCGCAGATGCCCACGGCCTTGACGCCGACGCGCACCTGCGACGGCCCCAAGGGCTGCGGGGCCGAAGTGTCCAGGCGCAGGTCCTGCGCCCCGTGGATCATGCAGTTCAGCATCAGCGCCACCCCTGTGCAAATTCGCCGATCACCCGTTCCAGGTGATCGCGCATCGCCTGCCGCGCCTCCTGCGCATCGCGGGCCACCAGCGCGCCGAAGATGCGCTGATGATCGGCCTGCGACGCCTGGCGCAAGGCCTGCGTATGGAAATGCTGTTCCATCTTTTCCCAGACCGGCCCCCGGGCCTGATCCCACATCGACGTCACCGTCGCCAGCAGCACGCTGTTGCCGGTGGATTGGGCGATGCACAGATGAAAGCGGCGGTCGGCCTCGGCGTTGGCGTCCTTGTCCGTCATCCGGTCGCGCATGGCCGTCAGCGCCTCGAAGATGCGGTCCAGGTCCGCGTCGGTGCGGGTGGAGGCCGCCAGCGCGGCGATCTCGGATTCGATCAGGCAGCGCGCGCGCAGCAGTTCGAAGGGTCCGGCGCCCGCCTCCGGCATCGCAGACGGACGGTTCGCGTCCGGTTCGCAGACATAGATGCCCGATCCGCCGCGCACTTCCACCACGCCCTGCAGCTCCAGCGCAATGATGGCCTCGCGCACCGACGTACGGCTGACGTCGAAGCGCTCGGCCAGCGCGCGCTCGGCCGGCAGGCGCTGGCCTGCGGCAAATTCCCCCTGCGCCACCAGCGCGTGGATCTGCGCGGCCAGCCGCAGATAGCCGCGGTCTGACGCAGTGCGGCCGGTAAACACGTCGGGCTTGGAGAGCGATTGCAACGTCATGACGCCTCAAATTGGTCTGACCAAATCGTATTTGGTCCACCAATTTGCGCCATCGTGGTTTTCCACTACGCGCGGCGAAGCAGGCCCCTCGACAGTCCCCACGAAGCCCCTGTATAGATACGGATCAACCGATAGCCAAGGAAAAGCGACATGCCCAGCACGACCGACCAGCCCTTGCCCGCCAACCTGGCGGACCTGACCGTCACCGAGGCGGCGGCACGCATCCGCGAGGGCCGCCTCACCAGCGTTGCGCTGACCCAGGCCTGCCTGGACCGCATCGACGCCCGCCAGGACCTGAACGCGTTCATCACCGTCGACCGCGACGGCGCGCTGGCGCAGGCGCGCGCCTACGATGCGGCGCCCGGCCACGGCCCGCTGGGCGGCGTGCCCATCGCCATCAAGGACAACATCCACGTCGCGGGGCTTCCAAACACGGCCGGCACACCGGCGCTCAAGGACTTCCGCCCCGCCGAGGATGCGCCCGTCGTGCAGCGGCTGCGCGAAGCTGGCGCCGTCATCCTGGGCAAGACCAACATGCATGAATTGGCGTTCGGCGTGTCCGGCTTCAACACCGCCTTCCCCGGCCCGGATGGCGATGGCACGCGCAACGCCTACGACGCGCGCCTGATCGCTGGCGGCTCGTCATCGGGCAGCGGCGCAGCGGTCGGCGCGCGGCTGGCGCCCGCCGCGCTGGGCACCGACACTGGCGCCTCGGTGCGCCTGCCCGCCTCGGTGAACGGCGCCGCCGGCTTCCGCGCCACCGTGGGCCGGTACGACGGCGCGGGCATCACCCCCATTTCTCACACGCGCGACACACCCGGCCCCATCGCCAACGGCATGGCCGACATCGTGCTGCTGGATTCGATTCTCACGGGCCAGACCGAGCCGCTGGCGCCCCTGCCGCCCGAAGGCATTCGCCTGGGCCTGGCGACGTACTTTTGGGCCGACCTCGATCCCGAAGTCCAGGCGGTTTCCGAAGCCGCCTTGAGCAAGCTGCGCGCGGCCGGTGTAACGCTGGTGCACTTGGACATGCCCGACCTGCCCGCCGCCAACGCGGCCGTCGGCATGCCGCTATGCCTGTTTGAGCAGAAGCCCGACCTGACGGCCTATCTGGCGCGCTATCACGTGGGCGTGAGCTTTGACGAAGTGGTCGCGCAGATTTCCAGCCCGGACGTGAAAGGCATCTTCGACAACCTGATCGTGCCGGCCGTGCTGCCCACGCCGGACGGCCAGATCCTGCCATTGCAGCCGCTGTATGAACACGCCATCGCAGGCGGCCGGCACGAACTCATCGAGGTCTATCGCCGCGCCTTCCAGGAACACGCGCTGGACGGTTTGCTGTTTCCGACGGTGCCGGTCCCGCCGCCCGCCGCCACGCCCGAGGCCAGCAGCTTCGAGACCTTCGCCCGTCTGGCGCGCAACGTGGATCCCGGCAGCAACGCGGGCCTGCCCGGCCTGAGCGTGCCGGCCGGGCTGTCGAATCAAGGTCTGCCGGTGGGATTGGAGATCGACGGCCTGCCGGGCGAGGACCGCAAGGTGCTCGCGATCGGCGTGGCCATCGAGAAGATACTGGGGCGCATCGCCGCGCCCCGGCGGTAGGCGCGTCAGCCCAGGTTGGGCGCCAGCGTGCGCTTGAGGTCTTCGAGGCTGCGGCCGCTGCGGCGGGCGTAATCTTCGAGCTGGTCCTGGCCGATGACACCCACGTTGAAGTATTGCGACTGCGGGTGGCTGAAGTAAAAGCCCGACACGCTGGACGCCGGGTACATGGCATAGCTGTCCGTCAGCATCATGCCGATGTCCTCGCCGTCCAGCACGCGGAACATGTCGGTCTTCACGACGTGTTCCGGGCAGGCCGGATAGCCTGGCGCCGGGCGGATACCCACGTACTTCTCGGCAATCATGTCCTCGTTGGACAGGGCCTCGTCGGGCGCGTAGCCCCACAAGTCCTGGCGCACGCGCGCGTGCAGGCATTCGGCAAAGGCTTCGGCCAGGCGGTCCGCCAGCGACTTGAGCATGATGCTGGAGTAGTCGTCCAGCGCCTTCTCGAATTCCGCTTCCTTCTTCTCGATGCCCAGACCGGCCGTGACGGCGAACATGCCGACGTAGTCGAGCTTGCCGCTGGACTTGGGCGCGATGAAGTCGGACAGCGACTTGTTGCTGACGCCTTCGCGCTTGGCGCCCTGCTGGCGCAGGTTGCGGTACGTGAACAGCACCTCGCTGCGGGTCTCGTCCTTGTAGACCTCGATGTCTTCGTCATTGACGGTGTTGGCCGGATAGAAGCCCACGACGCCGTTGGCGGTAAGCCAGCGGCCTTCGACGATGCGCTTCATCATGGCCTGGCCGTCGGCAAAGACCTTGCGCGCCTGCTCGCCCACCACCTTGTCTTGCAGGATGGCGGGGTACGGGCCGAAGAGACTCCACGTCTGGAAGAACGGGCCCCAATCCACGTACTTCGCGATCTCGGCCAGGTCGTAGCTCTTGAAGGTGCGGCGGCCAATGAACTTGGGGCGCGGCGGCGTGTAGTTGTCCCAGTCGATGGCCGGACGCGAGGCGCGCGCCTCGGCCAGCGGCAGGATCGGCGTCGCCTTGCGGTTGGCGTGGCGGCGGCGCACGTCTTCGTATTCCTCGGCCAACTCCGTCAGATAGGCTTCCGACTGGTCCGACATCAGGTTGGTGGCCACGCCCACCGACCGGCTGGCGTCCGGCACGTAGATGACCGGGCCTTCGTAATTGGGCGCGATCTTGACGGCGGTGTGCACGCGGCTGGTGGTGGCGCCGCCGATCATCAGCGGCACCTTGCGGCTGCGGAAATACTCGTCGCGCTGCATTTCCGACGCCACGTACGCCATCTCTTCCAGGCTGGGCGTGATCAGGCCGGACAGGCCGACGATGTCGGCGTTCTCTTCCTTGGCCTTTTCCAGAATCTGCGCGCAGGGCACCATCACGCCCATGTTCACGACTTCGAAGTTGTTGCACTGCAGGACCACCGACACGATGTTCTTGCCGATGTCGTGCACGTCGCCCTTCACGGTGGCGATGACGATCTTGCCCTTGGCGCGCACGTCGCCGCCCGCGGCCGCGATCTGGCGCTTTTCTTCCTCGATGAACGGAATCAGGTGCGCCACGGCCTGCTTCATGACGCGGGCGGATTTCACCACCTGCGGCAGGAACATCTTGCCTTCGCCGAACAGGTCGCCGACGACGTTCATGCCGTCCATCAGCGGGCCTTCGATCACTTCGATGGGCCGGCCGCCGCGCGCTTCGATCTTCTGGCGCACCTCTTCGGTGTCTTCCACGATGAAGGCCGTGATGCCGTGCACCAGCGCGTGCGACAGGCGCTGCTCGACTTCGGCCTGGCGCCAGGCCAGGTCTTCTTCCTTCTTGGCGCCGCTGCCCTTTACGGTGTCGGCAAACTGCACCAGGCGTTCGGTGGGCGTGCGCTCGTCGGCAGGATCCGTCTTGCCGACGGGCTCGGGGCGGTCCAGCACCACGTCTTCCACCAGATCGCGCAGCGTGGCGTCCAGGTCGGCATACACGCCCAGCTGGCCGGCGTTGACGATGCCCATCGTCATGCCTTCCTTGACCGCGTAATACAGGAACACGGTGTGGATGGCCTCGCGCATCGGCTCGTTGCCGCGGAACGAGAAGCTGACGTTGGACACGCCGCCCGAGATGCGCGCGTGCGGCAGGTTCTCGCGGATCCAGCGCGTGCCTTCGATGAAGTCCACGGCGTAGTGGTTGTGCTCGTCGATGCCGGTGGCGACCGCGAAGACGTTCGGGTCGAAGATGATGTCTTCCGGCGGGAAGCCCTCTTCCTCGACCAGGATCTTGTAGGCGCGGCCGCAGATTTCCTTGCGGCGCTCCAGCGTGTCGGCCTGGCCCAGCTCGTCGAACGCCATCACCACGACCGCGGCGCCGTAGCGGCGGCACAGGCGGGCATGGTGGCGGAACGGCTCCAGCCCTTCCTTCATGGAGATCGAGTTCACGACGGCCTTGCCCTGCACGCACTTCAGGCCGGTCTCGATGACTTCCCACTTCGAGCTGTCGATCATGACCGGCACGCGCGCGATGTCGGGCTCGGACGCGATCAGGTTCAGGAAGCGGTGCATGCACGCCACCGAATCCAGCATGGCCTCGTCCATGTTGATGTCGATGATCTGCGCGCCGTTCTCGACCTGCTGACGGGCCACCGCCAGCGCCTCGTCGTATTTCTCTTCGCGGATCAGGCGGGCAAACATCTTGCTGCCCGTCACGTTGGTGCGTTCGCCCACGTTGACGAACAGCGTGTCCTCGTCGATGTTCAGGGGCTCCAGGCCCGACAGGCGGGTCTTGACGGCAATTTCGGGCACGACGCGCGGCGTCAGCACCGTGACTTTCTCGGCAATCGCGCGGATGTGGTCCGGCGTGGTGCCGCAGCAGCCGCCCGACATGTTCACCAGACCCGCACGCGCAAATTCCTCGAGCAGGGCCGAGGTGTCGGCCGGCGTCTCGTCAAAGCCGGTCTCGGCCATGGGGTTGGGCAGGCCGGCGTTGGGGTACACGCAGACGTAGGTGTCGCAGATCTTGGACAGCTCGGCCACGTAGGGGCGCATCAGCGCGGCGCCCAGCGCGCAGTTCAGGCCGACGGTGACGGGACGCGCGTGGCGCACCGAGTTCCAGAAGGCCTCGACCGTCTGGCCGGACAGGATGCGGCCGGACGCGTCGGTCACCGTGCCGGAGATCATCACCGGCAGGCGGATGCCGCGTTCCTCGAACACTTCTTCGGTGGCGAAGATAGCCGCCTTGGCGTTCAGCGTGTCGAAGATGGTTTCGATCAGGACGATGTCGATGCCGCCATCCAAGAGGCCGTTGAGCTGCTCGATGTAAGCGACGCGCAGCTCGTCGAACGTGACGTTGCGCGCGCCCGGGTCGTTCACGTCCGGCGAAATGGAAGCCGTCTTGGGCTGCGGGCCCAGCGCGCCCGCCACGAAGCGCGGCTTGTCTGGCGTGCTGTAGGCATCACAGGCCTCGCGCGCCAGTTGCGCCGACACCAGGTTCAGCTCGTAGGCCAGTTCAGGCAGGTCGTAGTCGCCCTGGGCGATCGTGGTGGCGCCGAAGGTGTTGGTCTCGATGACGTCGGCGCCCGCGTCCAGGTACTGGCGGTGGATCTCCGAGATGACGTCGGGCCGCACCAGCGACAGCAGCTCGTTGTTGCCCTTCACGTCCTTGCCGTGCTCGGCAAAGCGCTCGCCGCGAAAGTCCGCTTCGCCCAGCTTGTAGCGCTGGATCATGGTGCCCATGGCGCCGTCCAGGATCAGGATGCGCTTGCCCAGCAGGCGGGCAAAGTCGCCGCCGCGGGTATAGGCTTCGGGAGGGTACGGCAGGCGGGGATACGACACGATCAGGTCCGGATTAGGTTGGCCACGGCAGCGCGGATGTGGCTAAAACGCGAAAAACGCCGAAAAAACAAGCCCTGATCGTAACAAAATGGGCCTTCGCGCGCCTCACGGTGATACAGTTTCGGCCCCGAACCGGTGCTTTCGGCGCATCAGGTTGGGCAAGGACGCAACACTTGCCCGCCGCGAGCGAAAGATAAACGGGAAACAGGAAGACGCCCCACGCGGCGCCGCGCCGCCCAAAAGGCCGCCGCGGCTGTCTGCCAGTCCAGCCTGTGCTGCCCCCGCAACGGTCCCCATGCGCGCCTGGCGCCCATGGCAGCCCGATACCGGCCTGTTCGCTCGTCAGGATGCCTGTTTCCCGCCGCCCGGCCTTTCGGCCCGCCCGGCGCGCCGGCATCCTTCCCATCGTGAATGGCCTGCGGGGTCGCGGGCTGCACCGAGGTCTTGTAGATGAAAGCCCGCTCCATCCGGCGCTATGCCGGCGCCCTGCTCTGTTCCGCTCCGGCCATCGCCGCCGCCCAGCAAACCGCTCCCGCCACGTCCGAACTCGACAGCATCACCGTCACCGCCCAGCGCGTGCCCACCGACGGCCGCACGCTGCCGGTGTCGATCTCGGTGATCACCGCCCAGGACATCGCGGCCAGCAGCGCCCGCACCATGCAGGACCTGCTGTCCACGCAGGCCGGCATCAACCTGATCAACACCAGCAGCTCCAGCGACAACGCCATCGTCGACCTGCGCGGCTTCGGCATCACGGGCGCGAGCAACACGCTCATCCTGATCGACGGCGTCAAGCAGAACACCAACGACCTGTCGGCGCCCAGCCTGGGCGTGGTGCCGCTGGACCAGGTCGAACGCATTGAAATCGTGCGCGGCAGCGGCTCCGTGCAATACGGCGGCGGCACCACCGGCGGCGTGATCAACATCATCACCCGCTCCGACTTCACGAAGGAACCCGTGGCCGCCCGCGCCACCGCCACCTTCGGCAGCTACGGTCTGCGCCAATACGACGCGGCCGTCTCGATGAACAACGAGAAGGTGGGCGTGGACGCCTACATGCAGTCGCTGCACAGCGACGGCTACCGCGACAACAGCGGCGAACGCCGCGAAGGCGGCGGCGGCGGCATCACGTTCCGCCACGACGACGGTTCGATCCGCCTGTACGGCCGCACCACCACGCAGAAGCTGGAACTGCCCGGCCCGCGCACGATCAACCCGTTCACGGGCGTGAACGAATTCCAGGACGATCCGCGCGGCTCGAAGAACGACGTCGATTACGTCAAGACCACGACCACCACGTTTGGTCTGCAACTTGAGCAGGCCATCGGCGCCGGCGTGCTGTATTCGGACCTGTCGACCCGCGAAAAGAAGCTCAGCGGCCTGACCTATGACGGGTTCGGCGACACGCTGCGCGACCAGAAGCTGGAAGAGAACATCGCCAGCGTGCGCTACCGCCTGCCGATCAACGGCGGCCACAGCGTCGTCTTCGGCGCCGATGCGCAGGAAGCCAAGACCACCGCCGACCAGAACGCCTACTACGACTTCGAACCGTCGAAGTGGCAGTCGCGCCAGCACCAGTACGGCCTGTTTGCCGAAGGCCAGATCCGTGCCACCGACAGCACCTACATCACGGCGGGCGTGCGCCGCCAGTACGCGTCCGACGACCTGGAAGTGATTTCGGGCTCCGGCACGCCGTCCGACCGCAGCCACCACCTGACCGCGTGGCAGCTGGGCGTGCGCCAGGACCTGGCCGGCGGCTTCGGCCTGTACGGCAAAGTCGGCCGCAGCTTCCGCCTGCCCAACGCCGACGAACTGCTGTCCGTCCAGTCGCCGCTGGCCCCGCAGACGTCCACCGACAAGGAAATCGGCGTCACCTGGCAGTCGGCCAGCAGCAGCGCGCGTCTGTCGTACTTCCACTATGACCTGACCAACGAGATCCAGTACAACCCGCTGGCCGACGGCCTGTGGGGCCCGGGCACGGGCGCCAACACCAACCTGGATCCGACCCGCCGCCAGGGCATCGAGCTTGAAGGCCACACCGCGCTGTCCAGCAGCGTCAGCGTGGACGCCAACCTGACCTGGATGGAAGCGCAGTTCCGCTCCGGCACCTACGCCGGCGTGGACCTCGCCGGCAAGACCGTGCCGCTGGCGCCCAAGTGGCTGGCCAACGCCGGCGTGACGTGGCGCCCCACCGATGCGTTCCTGTGGAACGTGTCGGCGCAATACGTGGGCAAGTCGCGCATGGACAACGACCAGGCCAATCAGTTCGACAAGGAACTGGACGCGTACGTGCTGTTCAACACCAAGATCGCTTACAAGTTCACCCGCAACATCGAAGGCGCGGTGGGCGTGAACAACATCTTCGACCGCCAGTACGCCACGTACGGCATCCGCGGCGGCAACGCCTCGTTCGAAATGCTGGGTCCCGTCGCGAACTACAGCCTGTACCCCGCCCCCGGCCGCAACTTCTACGCGTCGCTCACGCTACGCTACTGATTGCCGCTTTGCGGACAGGGCCTGCCGGTCTGAGCCTTTGTTAAGGCTCAGGGTCCGCGCAGGCCCTTTTCTACATATGTGCCTACCCGACGGAGCCGCCGCATGACCTTTCAACGCGTCCTGACGACTGCCGGCGTTGCGCCGATGTTGGCATTGACACTGGCGCTATCCCCGCTGCTGGCCCACGGCGCACCCGCCATCCAGGTCCAGGACGACCGCGGCCGCACCGTCGCGCTGGACGCCCCCGCACGGCGCGCCGTCACGCTGGCGCCCCATGCCACCGAACTCATCTACGCCGCCGGCGCTGGCGGCTACATCATCGGCACCGTGCTCGGCAGCGACTACCCGGCCGCCGCCCGCGCGCTACCCATCATCGGCGACGGCACGCAGCCAGACGCCGAGCGCGTGGCCGCCGCCCGCCCCGACCTGCTGATCGCCTGGCAGCCGTCCGCCGCCGAACCCCTGGCACGCGTGATGGACAAGCTGGGCGTTCCCGTCTTCTACAGCGATCCGCTGACGCTCGCCGCCATCCCCGGCGCGGTCGAACGCATGGGCCAGCTGTTCGGCACCGAGCCCGTGGCGCAGGCCGCCGCACAGGACATGCGCGCCCGGCTGGATGCCCTGAAGGCGCGCTATGCCGGCCGGCGCCCGGTGCGCGTCTTCGTGCAGGCAGGCCTGGACCCCATCTACACCCTGAACGACACCAGCATCGTCAGCGACGCGCTGCGGCTGTGCGGCGGCGTCAACGTCTTCGGCCAGGCGCCCATCGTGGCCCCGCAGGTCACGCTGGAAGGCGTGCTGGCGGCCCGGCCCGAGGCCGTGCTGGCCGGCGTCTCGCGCCGCGAGGACACGCAGGCCAACCTGGCCGCGTGGCAGGCGATGGGCCTGCCCGCGGCGCGCCAGGGCCACGTATATGGCGTCGACGCCGACGCGCTCTACCGGCCCGGCCCCCGGCTGATCGACGCGGCCGAGACCCTCTGCGCCGACCTGGACCGGGTGCGTTGACGCGCGCGATCCGCAAATAGTGGAACGCGCAGGCCGGTGCCCGGCCCTGCCGTCCTGCGGACTGCTTTATCATTCGGCATCAGTCAGCCAGTCCCCCGCGGGCCTCGCATCGTGCGCGCCCGCCCTTTGAAGCACCGCCATGACCACACAAGACACTCTCACCATCGCCGGCCGCGCCTATTCGTCGCGCCTGCTCGTCGGAACCGGCAAGTACAAGGACTTCGAACAGACCCGCGCGGCCCTGGATGCCAGCGGCACGGAAATCGTCACCGTCGCCATCCGCCGCACCAACATCGGCCAGAACGCCGGTGAGCCGAACCTGCTGGACTACGTCCCCACGTCCAAATTCACGCTGCTGCCCAATACCGCCGGCTGCTACTCCGCCGACGACGCCGTGCGCACGCTGCGCCTGGCCCGCGAACTGCTGGACGGCCACGACCTCGTGAAGCTCGAAGTGCTGGGCGACCCGCACACGCTGTTCCCCAACATGCCCGAAACCCTCAAGGCCACCAAGACGCTGGTCGATGAAGGCTTCAAGGTCATGGTCTATTGCACTGACGATCCCATCCAGTGCCGCATGCTGGAAGACATGGGCGCCGTGGCCGTCATGCCGCTCGCCTCGCTGATCGGCTCGGGCATGGGCATCCTGAATCCCTGGAACCTGCGCCTCATCATCGACCAGGCCCGTGTGCCGGTCGTCGTCGACGCCGGCGTGGGCACCGCGTCCGACGCCGCCATCGCGATGGAACTGGGCTGCGACGCCGTGCTGATGAACACCGCCATCGCCGGCGCGCGCGACCCCATTCTGATGGCCAGCGCCATGAAAAAGGGCGTCGAAAGCGGCCGCGAGGCCTTCCTGGCCGGCCGCATGCCCAAGAAGCTGTACAGCGGCGCGCCCAGCTCGCCCACCGAAGGCCTGATCACCGGCGGTCCCGCGAAATGAACTCCCGCCAGCCGGCCGCCAGCGGCCGTCCCATCCCCAACGCGCTGACCATCGCCGGCGTCGACCCGTCCGGCGGCGCCGGCATCCTGGCCGACGTCAAGGCCATGAGCGCGCTGGGCGCCTACGGCTGCGCCATCATCGCCGCCCTCACCGCGCAGAACACCCAGGGCGTCACCGGCATCTCGCCGGTGCCGCCCGCCTTCGTCGGCCTGCAGATCGACACGCTGTTCACCGACGTGCGCATCGACGCGGTCAAGGTCGGCATGCTGGGCCAGCGGCCCGTCATCGAGGTCGTGGCCGAAAAGCTCGCCAAATGGACGCCCGCGCACGTCGTGCTCGACCCCGTCATGGTCGCCAAGAGCGGCGACCTGCTGCTTGAGAACGACGCCGTCGGCGCCATGCGCGAAGCCATGCTGCCCCTGACCACCCTGCTCACGCCCAACCTGCCCGAAGCCGGCGTGTTGCTCGAAGAGCGTCCCGTCGAGACCGTCAAGGAAATGCGGCGCGTCGCCGAACGCCTGCGCAACAAGCTGGCGCATTCTGGCGAGCGCTGGGTGCTGGTCAAGGGCGGACACCTGCCCGGCAGCGAAACCATCGACCTGCTGCACGACGGCGACCGCATGATCGAGCTGCCCGGCCACCGCATCGACACCGCCAACACGCACGGCACCGGCTGCACGCTGTCGGCCGCGCTGGCGGCGCTGCTGCCGCAAATCGGGGACGTACCGGAATCCGCCAAGCGCGCGAAGGCCTACCTGACTGAAGCCATCCGCCACGCCGAGCGCCTGTCGGTCGGCTCTGGCCACGGCCCGGTCCACCATTTCCACGGCTGGTGGTGAGCATCAGCCGGCCTGAAACATCTGCCGCACGGGCGCGCCGTCACAGGACGCTACGAATCGGTACAATGGCCCGTTGATTCCTCTGTTTTTTCTGACCGTCATGAACGCTTCGACCCTGCCCGACGTAGAACAAGCCCGCTTCAATATGGTGGAACAGCAGATCCGCCCGTGGGACGTCCTGGACGCCAACGTGCTGCAAGCGCTGTTCGATGTGCGCCGCGAACAATTCGTTCCGCCGGCCCTGCGCGGCCTCGCGTTTTCCGACCTGGAGCTCCCGCTCGAGATCAACGCGGTCAACACGCGCCAGACCATGCTCGCCCCCAAGGTCGAAGCCCGTCTCGCGCAGGAACTGCTGCTGACCAAGTCCGACTGTGTGCTCGAAATCGGCACCGGCTCGGGCTACCAGGCCGCCCTCCTGGGCTACCTGGCGCAACAGGTCACCTCCGTCGAAATCGACAGCCGCCTGGTGACCTTCGCGCAGCAGAACCTGCAGATGAACAACGTCACCAACGTCAAGGTCGAAACCGGCGACGCCCGCAACGGCTGGGGCTCCACCGAATACGACGCCATCCTGGTCACCGGTTCCGTGCCGGTCGTGCCGGACGCGCTGAAGTACCAGTTGCGCGTGGGCGGCCGCCTTGTCGTGGTGGTCGGCCAAAACCCCATCATGACGGCCTGTCGCATCACCCGCACCACCGCCGCCAGCTTCGAAACCGTCAAGCTCTTCGAAACGGTCATCAAGCCGTTGCGCGGCGTCACGGTGTCGCAGTTCAAGTTCTAACTCCGCGACCTCGCCGCCTTGCGCCCGGCCCCCATGGGGCCGGCGTCACGTCCGGCGGCCCGGCGTATCGTTGAAAGATCATGCGCGTCCGATCACTTACGGCTTTACTGGTTTTCACCTGCGCCGCAAGTGCCGGCCCGCTGACTGCGTCCGCCCAGAACCTGGTCCAGGTCTGGCAGGCCGCGCTGGGCAATGACCCCACCTACGCCGCCGCGCGCGCCAACTACCGCGCCGGCCTCGAAAAAGAACCCCAGGCCCGCGCCCTGCTGCTGCCCCTGATCACCGCCGAAGCCGGCGGCGCCTACCAGGAAACCCGCAGCACCCGCGGCCTGTCCTACGCCTACAGCGGCGGCCGCGGCGTTTGGGACCTGGCGCTCACCCAGCCGCTCTTCGACTGGGGCCGCTGGCAGAACTTCGAGCAATCCAAGCTCATCGTCGCCGACGTCGAAGTCCAGCTCCAGCAGGCCTACCAGGACCTCTTGCTACGCGTCGCCGACGCCTACTTCAACGTCCTGTACGCCCAGGACACCCTGACCGCCACCGAAGCCGAAAAAACCGCCGTCGCCGGCCAGCTTGAATCCGCCAAGCGCAACTTCGAACTCGGCAACGCCACCATCACCGACACGTACGAGGCCCAGTCCCGCTACGACCTCGTCGTCGCCCAGGAACTGCGCCTGCAGAACGACCTGGAAGTGCGCCGCGACGAACTCGCCAAAATCATCGGCACCCAGCCCGGCGCCCTGGCCGAACTGCCCTACGGCGTGCAACTGCCCGCCCCCCAGCCCGCCCGCATCGCCGACTGGAGCAACCAGGCCGAAACCTCCAGCCTCGAAGTCCTGCGCGCGCAACTGCTCACCCGCATCGCCGGCCGCGAAATCCAGATCGCCAAGAGCGGCCACTACCCCACCCTGAACCTGCGCGCCACCAGCGGCAGCGCCAGCGACGCCGTCATGCGCAACGCCGCCCCCGGCAAGCCCATCGACAACACCATCGGCGTGGTCCTCTCCATCCCCCTCTACTCCGGCGGCGGCGTCTCCTCGCAAGTCACGGAAAAGGTCGAACTGGAACAAAAGGCCCGCTACGACTTCGAAACCGCCCGCCGCCAGGCCGTCCAGGCCACGCGCCAGTACTACACCGGCGTCACCAGCGGCCTGGCCCGCATCCAGGCCCTGGAAGCCGGCGAAAAATCCAGCCGCGCCGCCGTAGAAGCCAACCGCACCGGCTACGAAGTCGGCGTGCGCATCAACCTGGACGTCCTGAACGCCCAGCAACAGCTCTACGCCACCCAACGCGACCTGGCCCTGGCCCGCTACAGCACGGTGCTCTCGGGCCTGCGTTTGAAGGCCACCAGCGGCATCCTGGCGGAATCGGATCTGGACGCCATCAACCGGCTGCTGCGCGCACCGCGCTGAGGGCGGCGCTGACGCCGCCACCAGCGCGCAAGCGCACACCGTTACGACGCCCCACCGACCCGATGCCGGATTGCCGCCGCCCGGGCGGCAGCAACCCGGCGGCCCCGCAGATCTCCTGCCCCGTCCACAGGTCTTACAGCGCGCAAACCAAAGACCCTGGCAGCACGGCGTCGTGGTCACCGTGGGCGCGAGCGCCGTCGATGCGCCCGAGGGAATCCGTAGGGAGCCGAAGGCGGACGAGATTCTATGGTCTTGGTCAAGCAATTGCTGGTCGCAATTTCTCTGAATCAAAGGGTTGACCTGTTCGCCATACCCCGTGCGCGATCCGCAGGAGTTTGCGGGCGATTATGACCAAGGCCGCAGTCGAGGCCAGCCCTCGAGCCCTGAGCATGGCGTAGTAATCCTTGAATTGTTCCGTGCGCGCCGCTGAGCTAGCCGCGTTGTAGAGCAATGTCCTCGCCGCTTTATCGCCCTGCTTGCTTAGCCGGCGCCGACCAACTTTTCTTCCGGATTCGTTCGGCCTCGGATCCAGGCCACAGAAGGCTACCGCCGCATCGCTGCTGGCAAATTCGATCCGGCTGAACAAGCTCGTCAGGGCAACGCCGGTTATCGGTCCTATGCCGCAGATGCCGGTCAGCAGACCGTATGTCTTGGCCCAGTCACTCTGGGCCTTAATCTTGGCGATCATTTCCCGTTCGAGTTGCTCTGACCAAGCCGTCAAACTTGCGAGTGCCTTCTTCTGATGGCTGCTTACGCAACCATGTCGCTGTGCCGACAAACGCAAGGATGTGCCTACACGGACCACCGTCGATCTCAGCGCCTGAAGTGCTCTGACTTCCTGCAATTCTGGAGATATTGGTTCGTAACGATGCAGTTTTTTTTGATGCTGCGCGATGTATTGCGCGATGACGGCGGCATCCAATCGATCTGTCTTGCCGCGATTCCCCAACGAGATTGCGTAATGATGGACGTGGGTCGGATTAAGGACATAAACCTCAAATCCGCGCTCATGCGCCGTACGAGCCAGGAGCTCTTGATAGCCTCCTGTCGCTTCCATGGCGATCACACTAGTGGCCGGCAGACGCTTTAACCAGCCCACGATGCTGGAGCGATTGTTGGGCAAGACGCCCGTCACGATCTCTCCGTCAGACGCGGCTACTTGAAGCTCAAACTTGCCGACATCGACCCCAATAAAAACGATTGAAGTTTGCATGACAGCTCTCCCTGCGATACGTTAAGTCCGCTGGGGTAGCCACGCCTCGGGCGTTACCTTGCGATCAATCGGCGGTCTCGGCCGCTAGATTCCTTATCGACGCGTGAGGCGGGGTGGGATGCTCTCGTAGTGGCAGTCCGGGTGCAACCGGCTGATGGTTGACGACGTCCCTCACCCCAGCGTCTTTCTTCTTCGAAAGACGCATTCACACCATACAAGGATGACAACGGGGCAGTCCGGAGCGAAGGCTCCGGACCGCAATCGTGGGCGATCGTGCCCACGGGGACCGCGGCGCCGGGTGACCTACGAAGATCTAAGGCACAACCCACGATCCATCAGCGGCCAAAAGAAAAGACGGCCATCAAGGCCGCCTTCCATTCATCCGATAGCCCAATCCAAAGCCATCACCCGCCCTGAATCTTCTTCACCAACGCCGTAGTAGACCGCTCAAACTCAAAAGGAATCGCAACGGCACGCCCCCCCCAACTCTTCACCAACGCAGTCTCCGGCAAAGTCTCCATATCGTAATCGCCACCCTTGACGATCAGATCAGGCCGCAGCTCCTTGATCAACGCCTCAGGCGTATCCTCGGAAAACGACGTCACCACCGACACAAACCCCAACGCCGCCAGCAACGCCGCCCGATCTTCCATGCGATTCAGCGGACGCTCCGAACCCTTCCCCAGCCGCCGCACCGACTCATCGGTATTCACGGCGACAATCAACGTCGCCCCCAACTGCGCCGCCTGATCCAGATACGTCGCATGCCCGCGATGCAGAATGTCGAACACCCCATTCGTAAACACCAGCGGCCGCGGAAAGCGGCCAGCAGCAACGGCAGCGACAAGTTCGTCGCGGGACAGGACCTTGGATTCGAAACGGGCAGCAGGCATGCGGCGATTATAGGAGGGTTCAGGCGCCGCCCAGGATGATCTCTTTTTCCTTCGGCACGATCAGCGCCGACACTTCCTTCCGGTAACGGTTCAGATCC
This sequence comes from Achromobacter spanius, assembly GCF_002966795.1. Classification (GTDB taxonomy): domain Bacteria; phylum Pseudomonadota; class Gammaproteobacteria; order Burkholderiales; family Burkholderiaceae_B; genus Achromobacter; species Achromobacter spanius_D. Next base: position 552,560 of record NZ_CP023270.1, on the reverse strand, counting down.
TTCACCGTCTCAAAGCTGCGATCCATCAGCTTGGACAGAATGTGCAAAATCCGCGTCGCCACCTTCTGCTCCCACACCCCGTCGAAACGAATCTGCGTGTCCAGCCAGTGCTCCAGCCAGCCCGGCTCCGGCAGGCGCGATTGCACCGTATCGTTCGGGAACAGATCCTTGTTCACGTGCAGATTGGTCGGATGCAGCGCCTGCTGCGTGCGGCCCGCCGACGCCATCAGCACCCCGATCTTCGAGAACGCCAGACGCGCCTCTGCGCTCGTATCCTGACCGCGATCATGCAGCGCCCGGCGCATGTATTGCAGGTACGCGCCCGCATGGCGCGCCTCGTCCTGCGCCACCGTCTTGTAGATCGCCTTGATCACCGGCTCCGTGTGCCATTCGGCCGCGCGGCGGTACCAGTGGTTCAGTCGGACCTCGCCGCAGAAGTGCAGCATCAGCGTTTCAAGTTCAGGCGCCTTGTCGAATTCAAAGCGCACGTTGTGCAGCTCTTCTTCCGTCGGCACCAGATCCGGGCAGAACCGGCGCAGGTACTCGATCAGCACCAGCGAATGCTTTTGCTCTTCAAAGAACCAGACCGACATGAACGCGCAGAAATCGCTGTCGCCGCGGTTGTCGCGCAAGAACATCTCGGTGGCCGGCAGCGCCGCCCACTCGGTGATGGCGTTCATCTTGATCGTGTGGGCTTGCTCGTCCGAGAGCTTGCTGCGGTCGAAATCACCCCAGGGGATGTCGTGCGCCATGTTCCAGCGCACCGCTTCCATGGTTTTGAAGAGTTCAGGATAAAGCATTGTCTGCCCTTGTATTCGTCCCGCTAGTGGGGCTATGAAAATTGATGAATGGCGCGCGCGTTCTTATAGGCTCGGGCGCTGCATGCCACTTTGCGCAGCGCTATTTTTCGCCGTCTCCCGCGAAGCTATGATGACCGTTTCATGAATGAAACATGACAGTAAGGTCTAGATCATCGCGCCGCCTATCGGGTCAACGCCCATATTGCGACCCCGACCGCCAGCGCCAGCACGCCAACCAGCGCTGCAACCAGCCGGTTGTTCTGCTCTTGTGCGCGGCGTAACTGCATCATCTCGGCCAGCATCGCCGGCGAGACATTGGGTCGGCTCAGATGGTCATGGACCAGCCTGGGCAGAGCGGGCAGCATTTGCGACCACTGCACGGCCTCTTTTTCCAGGCTTTGCCGCAGGCCCTTGAATCCGACACGCTGACGCATCCAGCGTTCCAGATAGGGCTTGGCGGTCTTCCAGAGATCGAGGTTGGGATCGAGCTGACGGCCCAGTCCCTCGACGTTCAGCAGGGTCTTCTGCAACAGGACCAGCTGCGGCTGGATTTCAACATTGAAACGGCGCGAGGTCTGGAAGAGCCGCAGCAGCACCTGCCCCAGCGAGATTTCCGACAGCGGCCGGTCAAAATACGGTTCGCACACGGCGCGCACCGCGCCCTCCAGCTCTTCCTCGCGCGTATCTGGCGGCACCCAGCCCGATTCAATATGCAGTTGCGCCACGCGGCGATAGTCGCGGTGGAAGAAGGCCAGGAAATTCTGCGCCAGGTAATTCTTATCGAACTCCGACAGCGAACCCACGATGCCAAAGTCCAGCGCGATGTAGCTGCCCAGCGTGCCGGGGCGGTCCGACACGTAGATGTTGCCCGGGTGCATGTCCGCGTGGAAGAAACCGTCGGTGAACACCTGCGTGAAGAAGATCTCCACGCCAGTGCGCGCCAGCGTCGGGATGTCGATGCCGGCCTCGCGCATGCGCTCCACCTGGCCGACCGGCATGCCGTACATGCGCTGCATCGTGAACACGGTGGAGGCCGTGTATTCCCAGATGACCTCGGGCACGATCAGCATGTCGCCACGGCCGGATTCCGGGCCGAAATTGCGGCGCAGCTGGCTGCAATTGGAGGCCTCGCGCACCAGGTCCAGTTCGTCGTGCAGGTACTTGTCGAATTCCGCGACAACCTCGCGCGGCTTCAGGCGTCGGCCGTCGGCGCCCAGTCGCTCGATGATGCGCGCCACGACCTTCAAGAGCGACATGTCCTTTTCGATGATGCTGAGCATGCCCGGACGGAGCACCTTGACGGCGACCTCACGGCCATCGTGCAGCACCGCGAAGTGGACCTGCGCGATGGACGCCGACGCCACCGGGTCCACGTCGAACTGCGCGAACAGCTTCTCGGGCGGTGCGCCCAGCGCCGCCTCGATGCAGGCGGCCGCCTGCGCGGACGGGAACGGCGGCACACGGTCCTGCAGCAACGCCAGCTCGTTGGCGATGTCGGCGGGGATCAGGTCGCGGCGGGTGGACAGCACCTGCCCGAACTTCACGAAGATGGGGCCCAGCGATTCCAGCGCCAGACGCAGCCGCTGGCCGCGCGGCGAGCGCGGACGCGTGCCCAGGCGCATGACGCGTAGCAGGCACGTGGCCAGCGGGTGATTCAGGCTGGACAGGACCAGCTCGTCCAGGCCGTAGCGCAGCGAGACGACGATGATGCGAAAGAGGCGCAGCAAGGGGAACATGGATCAGGCGCCCCGCTTTGCGCCGGCCGAGGCCAGGCGGGTTTGCAGCGCGGCCGCCGACCGCGCCAGCGCATCGGCGCGCGCGTTCAGGTCGGCCAGGTCCAGGCGCCATTGCTCCAGCGCCGGGCGGCCCGCCAGCACGCCGCTTTCTTCGGACAGGTATTCAGAAACATTCTCGGCCAGCCGCTGACCCGCGTTGCAGGCCCCGCCGGCCACCGCACGCGCGCCGCCCACGATGCGCAGCGCGGCAATATCGCCCACCACGCGGGCAAGCGCATCTTCAGGATCCCACCGCAACTGCTTGGACAGGTCCGCCACCACCTGCGCCAGCGCCGCGTCGCCAGAGATGTGCGTGGCCTCGGCGAAATCGGGCTTTTCGTGCCCCGACCCCAGGCGCGGCAACGGCAGCTTGTCCGGCGACACGGTCAGCGTGACGTCGGGCACCACGGCCGGGTCTGCCTGATCGGCCAGCCCGTCGCTATCAATGGACAAGCCCAGCGTGAAGCCGCCCATGACGAAGCGCACCGTCTTGCCGGCGTGCCGCGCCAGGCGTTCGCGCGCCCAGTCCTCACGCCGCAACAGGGCGTTCAGCGCGCTGACGGCCAGGCGCTTGGGGGTGGGCAGGAACGAAAAAGGCAGCATGGCGGTTGCGAAGTCCCCAGGGGACTTGCCGAAGTTGATAGGTAAATCGGGAGTGTAACGGGTTAGATGGGAGCCTGTTTTGCGGAAGGCACATGAAAAACCGGCCCTTTGGGGGCCGGTTCATGCGGACGCCGTGACGGCGTCCGCGGCAGAGGGCCGGTCGAGCCGGACCGCCAGGGATTAGCTGGCGTTTTCCACCGGGATCTGCTGGATGCCGGCCAGCAACCAGCCGCCATTGGCCGGCTTGAACAGGTTCCAGACTTCTTCGAAGCGGAAAGCCTCGGTGCCCGGGGCCTCGCGCAGCATGCCCGAGAAGCGCACGCTGGCCAGGTGACCGTCGGAGACGGTCTCGATGCCCAGCATCTCGGCGTTCAGCAGGACCACTTCGGTCTTGTTGGGCGCCGCGCCGCGCTCAGCCAACTGCGGCTTGAGTTCGGTGATCAGGTCGTCGGTCAGGAATTCACGCAGACCGTCGGTGCTGCCGCTGTCCCAGACGGCCTGGATGCGGACGAACTGTTCCTTGGCTTGCTTCAGGAAGGCCGGCGTGTCGAAATCGCCCGGCACGAACCAGTTGTTGTCATCGCCCGCCTTGGGCAGGACGGCCGGCGGCTCGATGGGAGCGGCGGCCACCGGTGAGGCGGCTGCGGGTGCGGCGGCGCCCGGCTTCAGGGCTTCACGCCACATCGGCTGCTGTTGCTGGCCCTGGGCGTTGTTGTTGCCCCCGAATGCGCCCTGGGTGGCAGTGCGCGGACCGGCGCCACGCAGGCGGCGGATGATGAACATGACGGCAAAGACCACGGCGGCGATCAGCAGCGCGGACGACAGGAATTCCAGGAACGCGCCCGACAGGCCCATGCTGGAGAGCAGCGCGGCGATACCCAGACCGGCGGCGATGCCGGCGATGGGACCCAGCCAACGCGAAGCGCCGCTCTTGGCGGCGGCGCCCGCTGCGCCGGCCGTGGCGGCACCGGCGGCTGCCGGCGCTGCGGTGGCGCCCGCGGTGTTGCTGTTGGCAGCCGGCGGCGTGGTGGCCTGGCGCTGCGTCGTGACGTTGGAGGATTGACGGCCCACGCTGGAGCCGCCGCCGGCGCGACGGGCTTCGGCGTCAAACGACGCCGTCACCAGCGCAGCGCCCGAAACGGCGATGAGCGCTGCCGCGACAAAGCGCGAAAGACAGAATTTGGACATAGGTTTGCTCCCTCGTACTCGCGCCCCCGCTGCCCCGAGCAACGGGAGGGCCTCGCAATACGCGAGACCATCTGCGCGACTTTTCTTACAGTAATCTGAATGGCGTAAGAATAACGGACAAGCCGCCGCCCCACAAGTTCCCCGCGGGATGGCGAAACACGCCGTGGACGCCGGGCCTCAGCCCAGGCGCACGCCTTCGTGCAGCGCGGCGATGCCGGCTGTCAGGTTGAAATATTGCACCCGCTCCAGGCCGGCGGTGCGCAGCATGTCGGCCAAGGTGTCCTGGTCGGGGTGCATGCGAATGGATTCGGCCAGGTAACGATAGCTGGCCTCGTCCTTGGCGATCTTCTTGCCCAGCCACGGCAGCACGTTGAAGGAATACCAGTCGTATGCCGGGGACAGCGGCTTGGCGATGCGCGAGAACTCCAGGACGAGCAGCTTGCCGCCCGGCTTGAGCACCCGGGTCATTTCGGCCAGGGCACGGTCCTTGTGGGTCATGTTGCGCAGGCCGAAGGCCACGCTGACGCGGTCGAAGTAACCGGTGGGGAACGGCAGGCGCTCGGCGTCGCACACGGCGGTGGGCACCAGCAGGCCGGCATCGGTCAGGCGGTCACGGCCCACGCGCAGCATGGAATCGTTGATGTCGGTCAGCCAGACCTCGCCCGTGGGGCCGGCGCGCTTGGCGAACGCGCGCGCCAGATCGCCCGTGCCGCCGGCGATGTCCAGCACCTTCATGCCGGGACGGATGGCGGCGCGGCCGATGGTAAAGGCCTTCCAGACGCGATGCAGGCCCGCCGACATGAAATCGTTCATGACGTCGTAGCGCTGGGCGACTGAATGGAAGACTTCGGCGACCTTGCGGGCCTTTTCGCCTTCGGGGACCGACTGGAAGCCGAAGTGCGTGGAGGTCGAGCCGGAACCGGCGGATTGTTGCGATTCGGAGGGGTTTTGCATGGTGAATTCCCGATATATCGGTCAATGGTAGCCTATCGGGCGCGCGCCTGCGGCGAGCCGGACCCGCCAATTGACGCGCTGCGGTCACATACCTGAAATATTGCGGCCATACTATCGCAATGTTCGCGCCGCGCCGGCGCTCAGAAGTGTGCCCAATTCGACATGTCCAGCACCATCCTCGTCGTCGAAGACGAACCCGCCATCCAGGAACTGATCGCCGTCAACCTGTCCTTCGCTGGCCACAAGGTGCTGCGCGCCTTCGACGCCGACCAGGCCCAGACGCTGATCCGCGCCGAGCTTCCCGATCTGATCCTGCTCGATTGGATGCTCCCGGGAACCTCCGGCCTGGCCATGGCGCGCAAGCTGCGCAACGACGAGCGCACCCGCGCCGTCCCGGTCATCATGCTGACCGCCAAGGGCTCCGAACAGGACAAGGTGGACGGCCTGGAGGCCGGCGCCGACGACTACATCACCAAGCCCTTCTCGCCCAAGGAGCTGATGGCCCGCATCAAGGCCGTGCTGCGCCGCCGCGCGCCGCAGCTGACTGACGACGTCATCGACGTCGGCGGCCTGAAGCTGGATCCGGTGACGCATCGCCTGTCGGGCAACAGCCAGTCCCTGCAGATCGGCCCCACCGAATTCCGTCTGCTCCACTTCTTCATGACGCACCCCGAGCGCGTGTTCTCCCGCTCGCAGCTGCTGGATCAGGTGTGGGGCGACCACGTCTTCGTGGAAGAACGCACGGTCGACGTGCACATCCGCCGCCTGCGCAAGGCCCTGGAACCCAGCGGCCACGACGCACACGTGGAGACGGTCCGCGGCAGCGGCTATCGGTTTACGGCACAGCTCCCGACGCGGTAAAACTGGCGCACGATGATCTGGCTGCGCACTCTTATATTTGTCGCCCTGTGGGCGGTGGTTGCCTTATTGGCGCAATGGCTTATTGGAGATCCCGCGGGCTGGGTCGTCTTTTCGGCCTCGCTGACCGCCATGCTGCTGTGGCGCAGCTGGCGGCTGACGCTGGTCTCCCGCTGGGCCCATCAACCCGACTCCGCCCCGCCCGCCTCCGTCGGTCCCTGGGACGATATTCTTGCCCCGCTCTATCGGTACACCCGCGCCCGCGCGCGTGAACTGGCTGAAACTCGCGACACGATGCAAGGCATGCTGGCTGCTGCCCAGGCCCTGCCCGACGGCGCCGTCACGCTGAACGAAGACTTTCAGATCGACTGGTGCAACCGCATGGCGCGCCAGCATCTGGGCCTGCGACTGCCGGCGGACCGCGGGCATAACCTTCTGAACCTGCTGCGCGCGCCGGAATTCGTGGAATACGCGCATCGCCCGTCGTGGCCCGAGCCCATTCTGGTGCGGCTGGGGCAGCAGGGCCAGGAACGGCTGATGATGATGCAGCTGACGGCCTACGCCAGCAATCAGCGCCTGCTCATCACCCGCGACGTCACGCAGATCGAGCGTCTGGAAACCACGCGCCGCGACTTCGTAGCCAACGTCTCGCACGAACTGCGCACGCCGCTGACGGTGCTGGCGGGCTTTCTGGAAACGCTGCGCGACATGCCCGACGACGCGCTGCCGCAAGAGCAGCGCGAGCAGTACATCAACATGATGCACGAGCAGGCGCACCGCATGCAGGCTATCGTGGAAGACCTGCTGACGCTGTCCACGCTGGAATCGTCGCCGGGCAGCGATCCGCGCGCGGTCAACATGGGCGCGCTGCTGCAGAAGGCGCGCCAGCAGATCGAGGCGCTGTCGGGCGGCCGGCACCAGCTGGTCTGGCACATCGACGAAACCCTGGACGTGCTGGGCGCCGAAAACGAGCTGACGTCGGCCCTGTCCAACCTGCTGACCAACGCCGTGCGCTACACGCCCGACGGCGGCACCATCACCGTGCGCTGGGAACGCGAGTCCGAAGGCGGCGCGCACTACAGCGTGCAGGACACCGGCATCGGCATTCCGGCGCGCCATCTGCCGCGCCTGACCGAACGTTTCTACCGCGTGGACCGGGGCCGCTCGCGCGCCGTCGGCGGCACCGGCCTGGGCCTGGCGATCACCAAGCACATCGCCATGCGGCACGACGCCGAACTGCTCATCACCAGCGAACCCGGCAAGGGCAGCGTCTTCTCGCTGCGCTTTCCCGCCGATCGCATCGCCATCGCCGAAACGGCCTGATTCCCACCCGTGCGGGCGCCTGACGGCGCTCTGCGGGTGGTAAATTTTTGGCCATGCGCATCCTGGTCATCGAAGACGAACCCAAACTGGCCGACTACCTGAAAAAGGGATTGTCGGAACAAAGCCACGTCGTGGACGTGGCACGCGACGGCGTCGACGGCCGCCATCTGGCACTGGAGGGCGCGTACGACCTCATCGTGCTGGACGTCATGCTGCCCGGCGTGGACGGCTTCGAGGTCCTGGCCTCGGTGCGCGCACGCAAGGACACGCCGATCCTGATGCTGACCGCCCGCGACGCGGTGGAAGACCGGGTTCGCGGCCTGGAAGGCGGCGCCGATGATTACCTCGTCAAACCCTTCGCATTTTCCGAGCTGCTGGCCCGGGTGCAGGCGCTGCTGCGCCGCGGCCGATCGCAGGAACCGACGCTGCTGCGCCTGGCCGACCTGGAGCTGGATCTTGCCAGCAGGCGCGCCCAGCGGGGCGGCCACCGCCTGGACCTGACCGCCAAGGAGTTCAGCCTGCTGGCGCTGCTGCTGCGCCGGCAGGGGCAGGTGCTGTCACGCACGACCCTGGCCGAACAGGTCTGGGACATGAACTTCGACAGCGACACCAACGTCATCGACGTTGCCGTGCGGCGCCTGCGCGGCAAGCTGGACGATCCCTTCGACACCAAACTGCTGCACACCGTGCGCGGCATGGGGTATGTGCTGGAATCGCGCGACGCCCCCAGTGGCAGTCCCCGATGATCCGCCCGCGCGTGCGTTCCATGCAGGCGCGGCTGACGCTGCTGTTGGGCGCCATCGCGCTGCTGGTTTCAAGCCTGGCCGGGGCCACGCTGTTCTGGGCGCTCAAGCGCGAGGTCGAGCGCCAGGAGATCACCGAAGTCAGCGGCAAACTGGAACTCATCGACCACCTGATCGACATGCAGAACAGCGCCAGCGGGCTGCACGAGCTGGCGGCCACCTTCGACCAGATGCGCGCGGGGCAAGGCCAGCTCGGCATCTGGATCGTGGACGCGCAGGGCCACGCCGTCTACGGTGGCGAACCGCCCGAGACGCTGGCGTCGCCGGACGGCCGCCAGATCCTGCTGGAAACGCCCGATGGCGCCCGCATGCGCGGCCTGCGTGTCGCCATGAACGATCGCATCCTGCCCGGCGCGCAGTTGACCGTGGCGGTCAGCACGCGAACCAGTTCGCAATTTCTTTATGCCTACGGCACGGCCCTGGCGCTGATCTGCGCGCTGTGGGTGGGCGCCACCGTCGTCCTGGCGGCCTGGGCCGTGCGCCGCAGCATGGCGCCGGCGCGCAAGCTGTCCGGGCAGGCCGCGGACATCCAGCCCGACAACCTGGCGCGCCGACTTCCGCTGGAAGACACCGACCGCGAACTGCATGATCTGGTGCGCTCCTTCAACCGCACGCTGGACCGGCTGCAGGCGGCCTACCAGCAGATGGAGGGTTTCAATGCCGACGTCGCGCACGAACTGCGCACGCCGCTAGCGACCCTCATCAATGGCACGCAGGTCATGCTGTCCGCGCCACGCGACGCGGCCGAGCTGCGCGACGCGCTGGAATCCAATCTGGAAGAGCTGGAAGACCTGAAGACGCTGGTCAACGACATGCTGTTTCTGGCCCGGGCCGACCGCGGCGAACGCGCGGCCGACCTGGCCCCGGTGTCGCTCGCCGCGGAAGCGCGGCGCGTCGCGGAATACTACGAGGCCACGCTGGAAGAACATAACGTGCGGCTACGCTGCGAGGGCGACGCCACCGTGGCGGCCAACCGGGGACTTGCGCGCCGCGCGCTGGCCAACCTGATCTCCAATGCGATCAAGGCAACGCCGCCCGGCGGCGAGATCGTGCTGACGTGCACGCGCATCCCCAACGGCGCGCGGGTCGCGGTCCGCAACCCGGGCCCGCCCATTCCGGCCGCGGACCTGCCGCGCATCTTCGACCGCTTTTTCCGCGCAGGCCCGACGCGCGCCCCGCGCAGCGAAGGCCATGGCCTGGGTCTGGCCATCGTGCGCGCCATTGCGCACATGCATGGCGGCCAGGTCGATGCGGTGTCTGACACCACCGGCACCGAGATCGGCATCACGCTGAAGGATCCGGCGCCGGCCGCGAACATGACAAAAACGTAATCTGCGCGACAGGATCGGGTCACCCCCGGTTTCTTAAAGTGCCATCACGCTCATTCCCTTTGCAAGGACTCACGTGAAAGGCACTCTGGTGAAAGGCACTCTGCTACACACTTCGTTCGCCGCCCTGGCGCTCATGCTGTCCGTCGCGGCGTTGGCCGCAGGCGATCACGCGCATGGCGACCACGCGCAGCCCGCCGCCGACGCGCCCATCGGCACGCCGGGCGATCCGGGCCGCGTCACGCGCACGGTCGAGATCGACATGAACGACGCCATGCGCTTTTCGCCCGGCAGCATCGACGTCGAGGCCGGCGAAACCGTCCGTCTGAACGTGCGCAATTCCGGCAAGATCCGGCATGAACTCGTGCTGGGCACCGATGCCGATCTGCAGGCGCACTACGCCATGATGATGAAAGACCCCGGCATGCGGCACGAGGAACCCAATGCCGTGTCGCTGGAAGCCGGCAAAAGCGGCGAGATCGTGTGGCGCTTCGATAAGGCGGGCACGGTGTCGTTCGGTTGCCTGGAGCCCGGCCACTATGCCGCGGGGATGAAGGGCTCGGTATCGGTGCTGTGACGCGTCCCGCGCTATCCTTTGAACGAACTTTTTTCGCCTGGAGCATCATGAACATCGCCCGTCTCACACGCTGCCTGGTCCTCGCCGCCGCCCTCGGCGCCCCCGCCGTCGTGGCCGCGCAGGCGCCCGTGAAAGTCGAAGTCTGGAAGACGCCCACCTGCGGCTGCTGCGAAGACTGGGTCAAGCACATGCGCGACAACGGCTTTGAGGTCATCACGCACGACGTCGACGACACCGGCCCCATCCGCCGCAACGCGGGCATGGCCGACTACGGTTCCTGCCACACCGCGATGGTGGACGGCTATGCGGTCGAAGGCCACGTGCCGGCCAGCGACGTGCGCCGGCTGCTGCTCGAAAAGCCCGACGCGGCGGGTCTTTCCGCCCCCGGCATGCCGCTGGGATCCCCGGGCATGGACGGCCCGGAATACGGCGGGCGCAAGACACCGCATGACGTCGTGCTGGTCGACAAGCGCGGCGGCGCCAAGGTTTTTCAGGCCTATCGCTAAGCCTGGCCTGAAACAATTCATCCACAACGCCTCAATGGCTACTCCTTGCACCGCAGCAAAAATGGTCCACAATAAATAATTACGTTTCTCACCCACCCCTTGGCAGTCATGGCACAAATCGTCCTGTTCGAGAACATCCACCCGAGCGCCCGCGCCGTCTTCGAGGCCGCCGGCTACACCGATATCGTCACGCATGCCGCGGCCCTGCCGCCGGCGCAATTGCACGACGCCCTGCGCGGCGTGCAAGTGGCGGGGATCCGTTCTCGCACGCACCTGGACGCCGCCCTGCTGTCCGGCAACCCCGATCTGCGCGTCGTCGGGTGCTTCTGCATCGGCACGAACCAGGTCGACCTGGACACCGCCATGCAGCGCGGCATTCCGGTCTTCAATGCGCCGTTCTCCAACACGCGCTCGGTCGCCGAGCTGGTGCTGGGCGAGGCCATCCTGCTGCTGCGCCGGATCCCCGAAAAGAACGCCCGGGTGCATCTGGGCCACTGGGACAAGAGCGCCGCGGGCGCGTTTGAGACGCGCGGCAAGACGCTGGGCATCGTCGGGTACGGCAACATCGGCTCGCAGATCAGCACCCTGGCCGAAAGCCTGGGCATGCGCGTCATCTATCACGACGTCGAGGCCAAGCTGCCGCTGGGCAACGCCCGCCCCGCCGGCACGCTGAACGACCTGCTGGAACAGGCCGACGTCGTGACACTGCACGTGCCCGGCGGCAAGTCCACTGAAAACATCATGAACGCCGAGACCATCGGACGCATGCGTCGCGGCGCCATCCTGATCAACGCCTCGCGCGGTGCGGTCGTGGACATCGACGCGCTGCACGCGGCGCTGAAATCCGGCCACCTGGCCGGCGCGGCGCTGGACGTGTTCCCCACCGAGCCCAAGAGCGCCGACGAACCGCTGGCCAGCCCGCTGATCGGCATGCCCAACGTCATCCTGACCCCGCACATCGGCGGCAGCACGCAGGAATCCCAAGAGAACATCGGCCGCGAAGTCGCTGAAAAGCTCGTGCGCTTCCTGCAGGCCGGCACCACCAAGGGCGCGGTCAACTTCCCCGAACTGCCGTTCCTGGAACAGGCCGGCGGCACGCGCATCCTGCACGTGCACCGCAATGCCCCCGGAGCACTGGGCGCGCTGGACAACCTGATGGCCCAACATGGCCTGAACATCGTCAGCCAGACCCTGCAGACGCGCGGCCAGATCGGCTACGTGATCACCGACGTGGAGGGCCAGGTCGACGACATCGTCATGACGGCCTTGCGCGACCACCCTATCACGGTCCGCTGCGACCGGCTGTAAGGCAAAAGCCCCTTCGGGGGCTTTTTTATTGGCTGATCAGATTGCTTGGGCGGGTGTCAGCACGGGTGTCAGCCCACCCCCGAATCACCCGCCGCCCGATGCAAACACTGCGCGATCTTCTCGCGAACGCTGCCAGGGTCGAACGGCAGGCGGCCAATGATGCCGATCTCCCGGTGAAACGCGTACTCGTCCAGCGGCAGCAGCCGCAACCCCGTCATGTCCAGCCGCCGCAGCCTGGGCAGCAGCGCCACGCCCAGCCCGTGCCGGACCATTCCCGCGATGGCCTCGATCTCGTCGAGCTCCACGGCTTCATGCACGGTGATCCGGTGCTTCTTCAGAAATACATCCACCACCCGACCGCCGAATGAGGCGCGGTCGTAGCGGATGAAGGGCTGGGTCGCCAGCAACTCCCGCCAAGGCGCGACCGGCATGGATTCGGGCATGGCCAGCATCACCGGCTCACTCATCAGCGGCTGCCATCCCAGCTCGGGCGGCAAGGCGAAAGGCGGGCGGATCAGCACTGCCAGGTCGACTTCGCCGGCGTCCACCTGTCCCAGCAGCGACAGCGACACACCTGGCACGATCCGTACGCGCACGTCCGGATAGACCGCGCGAAACTCGCCCACGGCATGGACCAGCAGATCCTGCTGCACGGACGCAATCGCCCCGATGCGCAGCAGCCCGCTGACATGGGCGGCGCCGGCCGACGCGGCCATGCGCTCGGCCATGGCGACCAGCTCTTCAGCCTGGGGCAGCATCTCGCGGCCGTGCGCGTTCAGCAGGGCCGCGCGCGGACCGCGGTCAAACAGCGTGACGCCCAGATATTCCTCCAGGCGCCGGATCTGGGCGCTGACGGCGGACTGCGTGAGTCCCAGCTGCGCCCCCGCGCCGGTGAAGGTGCCATCCCGCGCCACGGCGATGAAGGTCTTGAATTCCTTGAGCACAATCAATTTTTTCGATGCTAAGACTCGAAAAATATCGTTTTGCTATAAAAAAAACAATACCTAAACTACGTCCTGGTGCTAATGCCGACGCGATTGCGGCGGTCGCCCACCCCGAACGATCATTTTTCCTTTGCCTGACCCGGAGCCTTGCATGTCCGCTCAAACCAACCTGCCGCCGTTCCACCTGGCCTTCCCCGTGCGGGACCTGGCCGAAGCCCGCGCCTTCTACGGCGAAAAGCTGGGCTGTCCGGAGGGGCGCAGCTCCTCCGAATGGATCGACTTCAATTTCTACGGCCACCAGATCGTGGCTCACCTGGCGCCCAGCGAGTGTGGCCACAAAGCCACCAGCGCGGTCGATTCGCACAATGTGCCCGTGCGCCATTTCGGCGCCGTGCTTTCCATGGAACAATGGGAAGCCATGGCCAAGCGCCTGACCGACGCCAAGACCGAGTTCGTCATCGAACCCTACATCCGCTTCAAGGGCGAGGTGGGCGAACAGGCCACCATGTTCTTCCTGGATCCGTCGGGCAACGCGTTGGAATTCAAGGCGTTCAAGAACATGGATTCGTTGTTCGCCAAGTAACCCGTCACTACAGGTTTCGTGTCGTTGAACGTAAATTCAGACCCACTTTCTCCGGCCGAAACCCGCTGGCGCATCCAGCCCCAGGGTGATCGCTGCCTGATCATTTCCTTCGGCGAACACATCGACGCCGCCACCGGCCGCACGTGCCTGGCGGCTGCCCGCAAGCTGCGCGACGCGCGGCTGCCGGGCGTCACCGATGTCGTCCCCTCCTTCGTCGCCGTGGCCGTGCATTACCGGCCCGGCGGACAAGGCGAAGGCCCCACCTACGCCTCGCTTTCCGAGCACATCCAGGCCTTGCTGGCCGGCGGCATTCCCGCGGGTGATGCGGGCGGACGCGAGGTCGACATTCCCGTCTGCTATGGCGGCGAACACGGTCCCGACCTGGCCGAGGTCGCCCGCGCGGCGCGCATCTCGCCCGACGCCGTCATCCAGTTGCACAGCGAACCGCCCAGCATGGTGTTCATGCTGGGATTTGCCCCCGGCCATGCCTATCTGGGCGTGCACGACGAAAAACTGAACATTCCCCGCCGCCCCTCGCCCCGCACCGCCGTGCCGCCGGGCGCGGTGGCCATCGCCAACCGCCAGACCGTGATCTACCCGAACCGGCTGCCTGGCGGCTGGAACATCATCGGGGCCACGCCGCTCGTCATGTTCGACCCGGCCCGAGAACCCGCCGCCCTCTTGCAGCCGGGCGATACGGTGCGCTTCGTGCCGATTTCGCCGGACGAATTCGACCGCATTCGGGGGAGCCAACCATGAGCGTGACGGTGATCAAGCCGGGCATGCTGTCCAGTTTCCAGGACCGCGGGCGCGAAGGCTACCAGCATCAGGGCATTCCCGCCGCGGGCGCCATGGACGAGCGCGCCCACCGGCTGGCCAATGCCTTGGCAGGCAACGAGGGCGACCCGGCCACGCTGGAAATCACCCTGACCGGCCCGACGCTGCGTTTAGACACGCCGGCCTGTTTTGCGCTGGCCGGCGCCGACCTGGGCGCCACGCTGAACGGCCAGGACATTCCCCTGCTGCGTCCGCTGATTGCGCGGGCGGGCGATGTGCTGGCCTTCGGCGCGCGGCCCGCCGCCGGCGTGCGCGCCTACCTTGCCGTGCATGGCGGGTTTGCGCTGACGCCCGTCATGGGTAGCGAAACCACATACCTGCGCAGCGGATTCGGGGGCTTTGAAGGACGCGCGCTGGCCAAGGGCGACGTCGTACCGCTGCGCCGCCCGCTGGCGCCGGACCGCGATGCCGCCGACTTGCAGAAGGCGCTGTGGAACGTGCGCGTCTATCTACCCGCTTCGCTGGGCAACAAGCAGCGCGAATTCATCCGCTTTCTGCCCGGCGTGCACTGGCCGGAGTTCTCGCAAAGCAGCCGCCGCGCGTTTTCTGAGTCGGACTTCCGCATCAGTCCGCAGTCGGACCGCATGGGCTACCGCCTGCTCGGCCGGCCGCTCGTCATGAACCAGCCGCGTCAGATGCTGTCGGAAGCGGCCTGTTTCGGCACCGTGCAGGTGCCGTCGGGCGGCGAGGCCATCATCCTCATGGCCGACCGGCAGACCACCGGCGGCTATCCCAAGATTGCGCAGATCGCGACCGTGGATCTGCCCGCGCTGGCGCAATCCGCGCCCGGCCAGACACTGCGTTTCCAGCGGATCGAGCTGGAAGAAGCGCAGCGCCTGGACGGCGAGCGCGAGCGCGCGTTTGCCCAACTGCACGGCGCGCTGGAACCGCTGCGCGCGCTGCTGGCCTAGAAAGGAACCCGTTATGACCACCCGCATCGACCTGAACTGCGACATGGGCGAAAGCTATGGCGCCTGGACCATGGGCAACGACGCCGCGGTGCTGCAATTCGTCAGCTCCGCCAACATTGCCTGTGGCTTTCACGGCGGCGACCCGGCCACCATGCGCAAGACCGTGGCCGCGGCATTGGCGCGAGGGGTCGCGCTGGGCGCCCACCCCAGCCTGCAGGACCTGGCGGGTTTTGGCCGCCGCGTCATTCAGATCAGTCCGGACGAGGCCTATGACATCGTCGTGTACCAGATCGGCGCGCTGGCCGGCGTGGCGGCCTCGCAAGGCGCGCGGCTGCATCACGTGAAGGCGCACGGCGCCCTCTACAACATGGCGGCCAAGGACGAGCCGCTGGCAAAGGCCATCTGCCAGGCGGTCAAGGACGTGGACGCCTCGCTGATCCTGTACGGCCTGGCGGGCAGCAAGCTGATCGATGCGGCGCGCGCCATCGGCCTGGCCAGCGCCAACGAGGTCTTCGCGGACCGCTCGTATCAGAACGACGGCTCGCTCACGCCGCGCACCCGCGCGGGCGCCATGATCGAAGACGTGGAGATTGCGGTGGCGCAGGTCGTGCGCATGGTGCGTGAAGGCCTGGTGCGGTCGGTGGACGGCAAGGACGTGCCGGTGCAGGCCGACACGCTGTGCATCCATGGCGACCAGCCCAATGCGCTGGTCTTCGCCGATGGCATCCGAAGCGCCCTGCAGCAGGCCGGCATCGAGGTGCGCACGCCGCCCCGCGGCTGAAGGCCGCTGTCCGGGGCCCCGGGGCTGAGAAGCCCCGGCGAATCCCGGGCCAGACTCCTAGACCGAATCCAGCGACGCCTCGCGGTAGGCGCGCAGGATCTCCGGCAGCACTTCCACCACATACCGGCGCGTCAGTTCCGCCGCTCGGTCGAAATCCCGGCTGCCGAGCGCCTGGATGATGCCGTCCGTGTAGGCCGGTATCTGATTGGCCTCGAGCGACTGCCGGGCCAGCATGTAGCCCAGCGGTTCGATCTGTTCGTACAGCTTGCTGAGCATGCTGGTCAGCGGAGCGTTGCCGGTGTAGCGGGCAGCCGCCAGGTAGAAGTCGCGCGATGCCGCGATGAAACCGCGCGCGTCCAGCCGGTCCATGGCCGCGACGATAACCTCGTGCAGCGTGCCCAGCTCGGCCACCAGCGCGCCGACATCGGGCATCTCCGCGACCTGCCGGATGCAATAGGCTTCCAGCTCCGCGCGGAGCATGTACAGATGGCGGATCTGGGTCTCGGTATAGAGGGTGACCCGAAAGCCCTTGCGCTGGATATGCGTCACCAGCCCGCTCAGCTCCAGCAGACGCATCGCCTCCCGGATGGGGCTGCGGCTGGTGCCGAAACGCTGTTCCAGTTCCTGTTCCCGTAACGGCTGCCCGGGCCGGATAGTGCCGTTCACTATCAACTCACGAATCTGTTCCTGTAGGAAATACGGAATCGTGGCGGGCGCTTTGACATCCAATGGGCTCCCCTTCTACTGCGTACGCAAGCTATGAGACCGTGACAAGATACTAGAAATCTATTGAAACAGAAATAGAAATAAAGTTTCAGACGGCGCGCACGGCGACGCCCGGCCCGCTCTGGGCAGTGCCGGAAGGTCAAATTTGCCCGCGTTGCGCGCTCAGTCCCAGTCGTCGCGGTAGACGAATTTGGGCATCTGCCAGTTGAAGCGCAGCGCCATGAGGCGCATGGTCAGGCCCGCCGCCAGCGCGATGGGCACCGAGGCATTGGCCGACAGCCCGAGCGACATCGAGCCCAGATACAGCGCGCCCGTCACCAGGGACACGCTGGCGTAGAGTTCCTTGCGGAACAGCAGCGGCACCTCGTTGCAAAGGACGTCGCGCAGCACGCCGCCGGCGCACCCGGTGATCATGCCGCTGATCAGCACCACGGTGATCGGCAGCTGCATCATCTGCGCCACCTGGCAGCCGATGACCGTGAACGCGACCAACCCCAGCGCGTCGGCCAGCAGAAACACGCTGCGCAGCCGGCGCATGACCGGGGCGATCAGCGCGGTCAGGATGGCCGCGCCGCCCGTCATCCACAGGTATTCGGGGTGGACGACCCACGTCAGCGGATAGTGCCCCAGCAGCACGTCGCGCAGCGACCCGCCTCCCAGCGCCGTCACGCACGCGATGATGCACACGCCCATCCAGTCCATGTCGCGCCGCCCCGCCGACAGTGCCGCCGTCATGGCTTCGGCAACGATGGCGACCAGGTACAGCGTGTGCAGCAGGGCAGGCGACAGATCGGTAAACATAGGCGGGGCGGTAGCTTGGGCAGGTGCCATTGTATTGAGCCTTGCCCGCGGACGCGCCATTGCCTGCGCGCGCATCATCCCGTACCCTCAAACCTGCGTTGACAACGATCAACTCCAGTCTCGTTTCGCGGCGAGACAATGGAGACGTGCCCGACCGGGCGCTATTGGGCCAGGCAGCGCGGACGCGGGAGCCGCCCCTCTGGCCGTAACCGGGAGATTAGGTATGACCCAGCAAATTGGCCCCATCCTTCTGGCCACCGACCTGAGTGCGCGCGGCGACAGAGCCCTCGACCGCGCGCTGCAGTTGACCAAGGAACTGAACACCAAGCTGATCATGCTGCATGTCATGGAGTCCCATGCCACGCCGCTCACCACCCCCGTCTGGCGCCGTCTGTCGCCGGATCACAAGGCCCTCGTCGAACGCGAACTCGCCGAAGACGTCGCCGCCGCCAACGTGCCGGCGGAAGTCGTGGTCACCAAGGGCGACCCCGTCGCCAGCATCATGGAAACCGCAGACGCGTATGGCTGCTCGCTGATCGTGGCCGGCATCGCCCGCCAGGAAACGCTGGGCCGCCTGCTGCTCGGCACCACCGTCGAAAAACTGGCCCGCCAGGCGCGCCAGCCCGTGCTGGTCGTCAAGAACCGCCCCCGCAGGCCTTATCGCGACGTGCTCGTCGCCACCGACTTCTCGGATGGCTCGCGCCAGGCGCTGCGCGCCGCGCTGCAACTGGTGCCCAATGCGGACATCACTTTGTTCAACGCGTATGAGGTGCCGTTCCAAAGCGTGAGCAAGCCGGACGACGGTGTGGTCGACAATCTGTACCGAACCGCCGAACAATGCGCCGAGCGCTTCATTGCCGAGACGCCCGAACTGCCCAAGGGCCGCCCGACCAAGGTGGTGCTTGAAGCCGGCCAGCCGGAAACCGTGCTGTCCGATTATTCGTTCAACCACCGGTCCGATCTCGTCGTCACCGGCACCCATGGCCGCACGGGCATCCTGCGCACCGCCATCGGCAGTGTGGCCGAGCGGCTGCTGGAATCCCTGCCCAGCGATGTGCTGATCGTCCGGCTGAGCGGCGAAGAGTAAGTTTTTCGCCAGCAAAAAGGCGGCGCTTGTGCGCCGCCTTTTTTTGATTGGCCTGTCTTCGCTTCGCAAGGTGTCAGACACCTTGAAGGGTGGGTTACGCGTCGCCCTGCTTTTCCATGGTTTCGATCGTGCCGCGCAGCATCCGCAGCAGCACCAGCCCCGGCACGGCGATGACCACCGTTACCAGGAAGAATCCCGGCCATCCCAGATGCTCGACCAGGGGCGGCGTCAGCGGGCCGGCCAGATAGGTGCGGCCCACGGCCGACAGCGCCGACAGCAGCGCGAATTGCGTGGCCGAGAACCGTTGGCGGCACAGCGCCATCAACAGGCCCACGAACGACGCCGTGCCCAGACCGCCGCACAGGTTCTCGATCCCCACGCCGGTTGCCATCAGCCACAGGTTCTTGGGGCTGACCGCGATCAGCCAATACGCCAGGTTGGACACCGCCTGCAGCAGGCCGAAGGCCATCAGAGACCGGTACAGCCCCCAGCGCGACATCAGCGTTCCGCCGGCCAGCGCGCCGATGATGGTGGCCGCCAGCCCCAGCACCTTGTTCACGGTGCCGACTTCTGTCGGCGTGAACCCCGCGCCGCGGATGAGAAACGTGGTGGACAAAGCGCCGGCAAACGCGTCGCCCAGCTTGTACAGCACGATCAGCAGCAGCACCGCCATCGCGCCGCGGCGCGTGAAGAATTCATGCAGCGGCTCGGCCACGGCCTCGCGCAGGGTGCGCGGGGCACGCGCGACGTGTTCGGGTTCGGGCGCCAACAGGGTGGCCACCGCGCACAGCAGCATCATCCCGCCCATCAGGACGTATGTGTTGCCCCACCCTATCCACTGGTCCGCCATGATGAGCGCCAGGCCGCCCGACACGATCATCGCCAACCGGTAGCCCATGACCTTGATGGCCGCGCCTGCGCCGCGTTCGTCCTTGCGCAGCACGTCGGTGCAATAGGCATCGAAGGCGATGTCCTGCGTCGCCGACAGAAAGGCGACCAGCACGGCCAGCAGCGCCAGCGGCATCAGCGCGGATGACGGCGACATCGCGCCCATCGCCATGATCGCCACCGCCAGCAGCAACTGCGTCACGAGCATCCAGCCGCGGCGCCGGCCCAGCAGAGGCGGCGCGAAACGATCGACCAGCGGCGCCCAGAGAAATTTGAGGGTGTAGGCCGTGCCTACCAGGGTGAGGAAACCGATTTCCTGCAGCGGAACGCCTTCGACGGTGGCCCAGGCCT
The DNA here is from genome assembly GCF_002966795.1 of Achromobacter spanius. Lineage (GTDB taxonomy): Bacteria > Pseudomonadota > Gammaproteobacteria > Burkholderiales > Burkholderiaceae_B > Achromobacter > Achromobacter spanius_D. The sequence continues at coordinate 532,628 of NZ_CP023270.1, read as the reverse complement.
GCAAGGTGCCGCTGGTCAGGGCCAACGGCAGCCCGCTGGCAAAGCCCAGCACCAGCAGAGGGGCAACGCGGGGGCTGGTGTAGACGTTGGATACAGCGGTGATGACGGTCTCCTGAATTGGCCGGCGGCGTCACGGGCGCTGGCCGCGGGCTTGCGGCATTTTAGGGCCTGTTGCCCCGCGCCGTCAGGAGGATGCGTGTCGGAATGTCAGGGCGATGAATGTCAGGGCGATGCGAAGCGATACACCGCCAGCGTGCTGCGCCAGCTTGGGAACAGCCGCACTTCCTTGCCTTCGTTGAACGTGGCGCGCTCCAGGATGCGCACGTCCACTTCCCCGGCAAGCTGTTCGAAGTCGCGCAGCGTGCACAGGTGGATGTTGGGCGTGTTGTACCACTGGTACGGCATCTGCCCCGTCACCGGCATGCGGCCGCGCAAGATGGCCCAGCCGTGCGGCCAGTAGCCGAAGTTGGGAAACGACACCACGCCGTAGCGCGCCACACGGGCCATTTCGCGCAGGATGTGTTCGGTGCGGTGCATGGACTGCAGCGTCTGCGACAGCACGACGGTGTCGAACTGCTTGTCGTCAAAGAGCGCCAGGCCGTCTTCCAGGTTCTGCTGGATGACCTCGACGCCGCGGCGCACGCAGGCGATCACGCAGGTGTCGTCGAGCTCGACACCGGCGCCCTTGACCTGGCGATGGTCGCGCAGGTGCGCCAGCAGCGCGCCGTCGCCGCAACCCAGGTCCAGGACGCGGCTGCCTGGCTCGATCCAGCCGGCGATGCGCGCCAGGTCGGGCCGCAGCGCGCTGTGGGCATAGCGGGGAGTCACGGAAGTCATTCGGAGCGTCCTTCAATCGAGGCGGCGGCTTGCAGGCCCAGCTCGCGCGCGATGCGTTCGTAATAGCCACGGACGACCGCGTGATAGCGCGCGTCTTCCAGCAGGAAGGCGTCGTGGCCGTGCGGCGCGTCGATCTCGGCGTACGTGACGGGGCTGGCGTTCTTGAGCAGCGCGCGCACGATCTCGCGCGAACGCTCCGGCGGGAAGCGCCAGTCGGTCGAAAACGACACCAGCAGGAAATTGGACTTTGCGGGCGCCAGCGCGCGAGCCAGATCGCCGCCCGTGGTGCGCGCCGGATCGAAGTAGTCCAGCGCGCGCGTGATCAGCAGATAGGTGTTGGCGTCGAAATAGCGGGTGAACTTCTCGCCCTGATAGCGCAGGTAGGACTCGACCTCGAACTCGACGTCGTAGCCGTACCGGTACGCGCCGTTCTCGGCCGGTGCGCGCTGGGCGCGTCCGAATTTTTCGGCCATGTCGTCATCGGACAGGTACGTGATGTGGCCGATCATGCGCGCGACCGACAGGCCGCGGCGCGGCACGGTGTCCTGCGCGTAGTAGTCGCCGCCGTGGAAATCCGGGTCGGTGATGATGGCGCGGCGGGCCACTTCGTTAAAGCCGATGTTCTGCGCGGACAGGCGCGGCGTGCTGGCGATGACGATGCAGTTGGCCACGCGCTCGGGCAAGGTGATGGACCAGCTGAGCGCCTGCATGCCGCCCAGCGATCCGCCCATCACCGCCGCGAAGCGTTCGATGCCGAAGTGGTCCGCCACCCGCGCCTGCGCCCGCACCCAGTCTTCCACCGTCAGCACCGGGAACGCGGCGCCCCAGGGCTTGCCGGTGTCGGGGTTGAGGCTGGCCGGCCCGGTCGAGCCGAAGCACGAGCCCAGGTTGTTCACGCCGATCACGAAGAAGATATTGGTGTCCACCGGCTTGCCGGGGCCCACCATGTTGTCCCACCAGCCCAGGTCGGTTGGGTTGTCCGCGGCTTGGCCCGCCACGTGGTGCGAGGCATTGAGCGCGTGGCAGATCAGCACGGCATTCGTGCGCTGCGCATTGAGCGTGCCGTAGGTTTCGACAGCCAGTTCGTAGGACGCAAGCGATTGGCCGCTAAGCAGCGGCAGCGGTTCGTCGAAACGAATGAACGTGGGGGAGACGAGGCCGACCGAACCGGGATCAACGGTATCGGAAGTCGTGACGGTTGCGGGGACGAACCCGCTGGCCGAATCACCGGCCAAATGTTGGGCAGGAGTGGTCATACGGACCTCTTTAGCTGGATTTATTGGAAGGCGCCCGCAAGCGGATCAGGCAAATCGGCGCCGAAAATTGGGTAGTGCGGCAGGAATTCTAGCACTGCTACGCGCCGGCTTCCCAGGCCTCCTGTCCCAGATACTCGTAGCGCTCGGTGTTCACGCGGGACACGCGCCACTCCACCGGCTGGCGGTTGTACGAAAACGCGATGCGGCGGATCTCCAGCAGCGGGCTGCCCTCGGCCACGCCCAGGCAGCGCGCCTGCGTGCGTTCGGCCAGGCAGGTGCGCAGCCGCTCGTCGGTGGCGATGACGTTGACGCCGAACAGGTCCTGGTACAGCGCGTAGAGCGTGCTGGTGCGTTCGCGCAGATGCGCTTCAAGCAGCCCCGGAAAGCGCGATTCGGGCAGGCACACCTCGTCGGCCATGACCACGTCGCCGTTGAGCGACAGCACGTTCAGGAACTCGAACACATGGGCGCCCACGGGCAATTCAAGCTTTTCGCGCGCGACTACTGAGGCCTTCACGCGCCGGAAGCGCAACAGCTCGGTGGTCGGATAGGACTTGCTGCCGTCCTGCCCGACGATGCGGAAGAACTTGAAGAAGTGATGGTTGCGCGTGTGCACCGCGACGTAGGTGCCGCGCCCCTGATGGCGCACCAGGATGTTCTCGGCGGCCAGCTCGTCGATGGCCTTGCGCAAGGTGCCGATCGACACGCCGAAGCGCTCGGCCAGATTTTTTTCGGGGGGGATCGCATCGCCCTGCTTCCACTCGCCTTGCGCCAGCGCGGCAAGCACGGCCTGCTTGACCTGTTCGTACAAGGGACTGCCCAGGGGCACCGTCGGTGACAGGCTGGTATTCATGGGTGCATCGCAAAAATCGTGGACCTCCAGTGTAGCGGCGGGTCGATCGTTCGCTCAAGTCATGTATGTCATCTATATGATTTAGTTGACTTCAGAAAAAGCCAGGCCTAAGATTTCCTGGCCGTTGTGATCCGCGCCGCGTGCAGCACCCGGGCGGCGCCCCTGACTCAGAGAGGAAGACAATGATTCACGCCGTATTGCACGATGCGAAGGACACGGTGGCGGTCGCCGTGGTGGAAGGCCTGACCGCCGGAACGGAGCTGAACGCCTGGATCATGGATGAAGACAAGATCATCCATGTGCGCGCGTCGCAGGACATTCCCATCGGCCACAAGGTCGCGATGAAGGACATGGCCGTGGGCGACACCGTCTTCAAGTACGGCGTCGACATCGGCCGCGTGGTGGCGCCCATCCAGGCCGGCCAGCACGCCCACGTGCACAACATCAAGACCAAGCGCTGGTAAGCGCCCGTCCATCGCACAGGAACCCACCATGTCCATCATCACTGCCCAGACCACCTTCCAAGGCTATCGCCGCGACAATGGCCGCGTCGGCGTGCGCAACCACGTGATCGTCCTGCCCGTGGACGACATCTCCAACGCCGCGGCCGAGGCCGTCGCCAACAACATCAAGGGCACCCTGGCCCTGCCTCATCCTTACGGCCGCCTGCAATTCGGCGAGGATCTGGAACTGCACTTTCGCACGCTGATCGGCACCGGCTGTAACCCCAACGTCGCCGCCGTGGTCGTGATCGGCATCGAGGAAGGGTGGACCAAGCGCGTCGTCGACGGCATTGCCGCCACGGGCAAGCCCGTCATGGGCTTTTCCATCGAACTGCACGGCGACCACGACACCATCATGCGCGCGTCGCGCTGCGCCAAGGAATACGTGCATTACGCCACCGCGCTCACGCGCAGCGAATGCCCCATCGCCGACCTGTGGGTCTCCACCAAGTGCGGCGAATCCGACACCACCTCCGGCTGCGGCGCCAATCCCACGGTGGGCAACGCCTTCGACAAGCTCTATGCGCTGGGATCCACCCTGGTGTTCGGCGAGACGTCGGAGCTCACCGGCGGCGAACACATCGTGGCCGAGCGCTGCGCCAACGACGCCGTGCGCGAACGCTTCATGTTCATGTTCGACCGCTACCAGGCCATGATCGACCGCTGGAAGACCAGCGATCTGTCCGAGTCCCAGCCCACCAAGGGCAACATCGCCGGCGGCCTGACCACCATCGAGGAAAAGGCGATGGGCAACATCCAGAAGATCGGCAAGCAATGCCGGGTGGATGGCGTCATCGACAAGGCCGAGATCCCCGACAGACCCGGGCTGTGGTTCATGGACTCGTCCTCGGCCGCGGCGGAAATGGTCACGCTGTGCGCCGCCTCGGGCTACGCCGTGCACTTCTTTCCCACCGGCCAGGGCAACGTCATCGGCAACCCGATCCTGCCGGTCATCAAGATCTGCGCCAATCCGCGCACCGTGCGCACGATGTCCGAGCACATCGACGTGGACACCAGCGCCCTCCTGCAGCGCGAGATCGACCTGAACCAGGCCGGCGACAAGCTGCTGGAATGCATGCTGGCCACCGCCAACGGCCGGTGGACCGCGGCCGAGGCCCTGGGCCACCGCGAGTTCGTGCTCACGCGGATCTTCGAAAGCGCCTGACAGGGCCTTTCCGGCGCCGGCGCGTACTGGAGAACGCGCCGGCCGCCTGCGCGGCTTAATCGCAGCATCAACGACAAGAACCTGCAGACCCGGGCGCAGTCCGCGGCAGCAAAGGCGTACGCATTCCTACCCGGGCGTTATCCCCAAGGAGGAAGACAGATGAGTAGCGAACCGCATTACCCCCTGCATGATGCGCAGCGCCGTCGCCTGCTGGGCGCCCTGGGCGCCGCCGGCCTCTGTGCGCTGGCCCCGTGGGAACGGGCGCTGGCGCAAAAAGGCGCGTGGCCCGAGCGTCCCATCAACTACGTGGTGCCGTTTCCGCCGGGCGGCCTGACCGACGTGGCCGCGCGCCAGGTGGGCAAGGCGCTGGCGGACGCCGAACGCTGGAACGTGGTGGTCGAAAACAAGCCGGGCGGCAGCGCCAACATTGGCGCTGCGCACGTGTCGAACGCCGCGCCCGACGGCTACACCTGGCTGGCCATCACGCTGTCGCACGCGGCCAACGCCACGCTGTTCGCGGGCAAGGCCGGGTATGACCTGACGCGCGACCTGACGCCCATCGCGGGGCTGGCGTCTTCGCCGATCATGGTGGTGGTCAACGCCAAGAGCAACATCAAGTCCATGGACGATCTGGCGCGCGCGGCCAAGGCGAAGGCGCTGTCGGCCGGTTCCAGCGGCAACGGCACGCCGCCGCACCTGACGCTGGCGCTGTATCAGAAGCTGACCGGCGTGCCGCTGATGCACGTGCCGTACAAGGGCGGCGCGCCGTCGCTCACGGACCTGATCGGCGGGCATCTGGACGTGGTGTTCTCCAACTATCCGGAATCGCTGGCGCACGTGAAGAGCGGGTCGCTGCGCGCGCTGGCCATCACCACGCGCGAGCGCAGCAAGGACCTGCCCGATCTGCCCACCACGGCCGAGGCGGGCCTGCCGGACCTGATCGTCGAGAACTTCACGGGCGTGCTCGCGCCCGCCGGCACGCCACCTGAACTGGTCCAGCGCATCGGCGACGCCATCGTCAAGCAGATCTCGCAGCCCGCCATGCAGCAGTCGTTGCTGCAACTGGGCTTTGTGCCCCAGCCGCGCGGCCCGAAGGAATTCGGCGCGTACCTGAAGTCCGAGGTCGACCGCTGGGCCAAGATCATCCGCGACGCCAACATCCAGGTCGCCTGACGCGGCCAACCTGCCACCACGAAAAGGAGCCCGGCAGATGCGAGTTTTGATATCGGAGTTCATGGACGCGCCTGCCGTCCAGACCCTGCAGCAGCGGTTCGACGTGCAGTACGCGCCCGAGCTGGTCGAGCAGCGCGACGCGTTGCTCGCAGCCGTCGCGCAGGCCGACGCCCTCATTGTGCGCAATCGCACCCAGGTGGACGCGGCGCTGCTGGCCGCGGCGCCGCGCCTGATTGCGGTGGGCCGGCTGGGTGTCGGGCTGGACAACATCGACCTGGCGGGATGCGAGACGCGCGGCATCAAGGTCATTCCCGCCACCGGCGCCAACGCCCGCGCCGTCGCCGAGTACGTCGTCGGCACGATGCTGTCGTTATTGCGCGGCGCCTACGGGTCCACCGCGGACGTGGCCGCGGGCGTGTGGCCGCGCAATGCGCTGTCTCAGGGGCTGGAGGCGCATGGCCGCACGCTGGGCGTGGTGGGGTTCGGCGGCATCGGCCGCCTGGCCGCGCAGCTTGCGCGCGGGTTGGGCATGCGCATCGTGGGCAGCGATGCCGCCCTGCCGCCTGACCATCCCGCGTGGCAGGAAGCGGGCGCCGAGCCGCTGGCGCTGGATGAACTGCTTGCCCAGTCGGACGTCGTGACGCTGCACCTGCCGCTCACGCCCCAGACCCGCCATCTGCTGGACGCCGCGCGCATCGAACGCATGCGCGCCGGCGCCATCCTCATCAACACCTCGCGCGGCGGCATCGTGGACGAGGCCGCGCTGGCGGCCGCGTTGCGCGCCGGACGCCTGCGCGGCGCGGCGCTGGACGTCTTCGAGCAGGAGCCGCTGCCCGCAGGCAGCGCACTGGCCGACGCGCCCAACCTGATCCTCACGCCGCACATCGCGGGACTCACGCAAGAGGCCAACACGCGCGTTTCCGACATGGTGGCCGCCGGTGTGACAATGGCGCTTGACGCCCGCGCACGCTGACGAGGCGCGGCGCGCCTCACACGACAGGAAGGATATGGCTCACATCTATCTGGACGAACTTCAACACCTGGCCGCGGCCGGTCTTGCCGCCGCCGGCGCCAACCCGGTCATGGCCGACAGCACCGCCCGCGCGCTGGTTTTCGCGGAAAGCCAGGGGCTCAGCTCTCACGGCCTGTCGCGCGTGCCGTTCTACGCCGGCCACCTGCGCACCGGCCGCGCCATCGGTTCGGCCGTGCCGCGCCTCGTGAACGAACGTGGCGGTGCGGCGCTGATCGACGCCGGTTCGGGCCTGGCGTTTCCCGCCTGCGCCATGGCGGTCGACCAGGCCACCGCCCGCGCCCGCGAGCATGGCGTTGCGTTCGTCGGCGTGGCCAACAGCCATCACTTCGGCGAAGCGGCCTACCACCTGGAAGCGCTGGCCGACGCCGGCATGGTGGGCCTGGCGCTGAGCAACTCGCCCGCCGCCATGCCCGCCTGGGGCGGCAAGCGCCCGCTGTTCGGCACCAACCCCATCGCGGCAATTTTCCCCCGCCGCGGCGGCGCGCGGCTGGTCATCGATCTGTCGCTGTCGCAAGTGGCGCGTGGCAAGCTCATGATCGCGGCGCGCGACAATCAGCCCATTCCGCTGGGCTGGGCGCTGGATGCCGAGGGCCAGCCCACGACCGACCCCAAGGCGGGCCTGGCCGGCAGCATGCTGCCCGCGGGCGGCGTCAAGGGCGCAATGCTGGCCCTTATCGTCGAACTCATGGCCTGCGCGCTGACCGGCGCGCGCTTCGGCTACGAGAACGAGTCGTTCTTTGTGGACGAGGGCGGTCCGGCGCGGCTGGGGCAGGCCTTCATGGCGATCGATCCCACCGCGCTTTCGGGCAACGACGTCTATCTGGAACGCGTGGAAACGCTGGTCGACGCCATGCTCGAAGACGAGGGCGTGCGCCTGCCGGGCGACCGCCGCCGCAAGCTGCGCGACGAGGCCGTCAAGCACGGTCTGGACCTGCCCGATGCGCTGATGACGCAGTTGCGCACGCTGGCCGGCGCAGGCTGAACGGAGGGCAGAACTGCGGGCTGTCCCGCGGCCTGGCGCCCTAATGCCCGTGGGAGAACCACAGCATCAGCGGCGCCAGCAGCAGGAACACCACGGTGGACACCAGCACGGCGCCCGCCGCGGTGTCGCCCAGCGGCGTGTAGCGCCGCGCGTACATGTAGCTGACCACCGCGCACGGCATGGCCATCTGCAGCGTCAGCGCGCCGGCCAGCACCGGCTCCAGGTCCATCGCCCACGCCACGGCCAGGCCGGTCAACAGGCCCACCACCAGGCGGATCGCGCCAACCTTGGCGCCATCGCGCACGCCGTTCGACGGGATGAGGGCCAGCGCATGCCCCAGGCTCAGCAGCATCAGCGGCACCGTCACGGCGCCCAGCATGCGCGCCGTCTCGATGATCCACGCCGGCACCGGCACGTCCAGCAGACGCAACGCCACCGCCACCACGGAGGCCAGCAGGATCGGGCTCTTCCAGCTTCCCTTGGTGTTCACGCCGGGAAGCATGCGCACCGCGATGGTATGCATCACGAAGGAACTCACCGCAAAAAAAGCCACCGCCACCGACAGGCCGGCGTCGCCGAACGCCAGTTGCGAAATCGGCAGGCCCAGGTTGCCGGCATTGGGCTGGAACGCCGTGGGTAGAAGGCTCAGCACGGGCAGCTTCCAGGCCTTGAGGAGCGCCGCGCAGATCAGCGCGCACAGCAGCAGGGCAATCAGGGTTGCCGCGGCCACGTCGGCCAGCGCGCGGTTGTCCAGGTGGGTGGTGACAAAGGTATGGAACACCAGCGCGGGTGTGGTGACGGAAGTCACCAGCGTGGTGATGAAATTGCCGCCGAAGGGAAGATCGCGCTTGCCCCAGTAAAGCCCGATTCCCACGCAGAAAAGCAGGGGCAGCATCAGCACGATGGCTGACAAGTAGAACTGCGCGATGGCCAACATGGACTATTCCGTCAGAGATAAAAAGATTGATGCCTCGCGGCATCATTGCTTGCCCCGGCCGGGGCGGTCGCCGCAGCATGGGGCCATTGTTCACAAAAGGACCATCCCGTCCTCGCCGCCATGTCCGCCACACCGATGCGCATTTCTGCCCACTCATCGCGTTGCGCCGTCCGCAGCGCCATTCCGCCCGCCGGCCTGCAGCGGCCCGACAGGCAATCACCTTCTTGCCTGCAGCTGTCCGACCGGCAGGCCGCATGCCTGCGGTGGTCCGCCGCGGGCAAGACCAGTTGGGAAACCGCCCGCATCCTGGGCGTCAGCGAAAGCACCGTGAATTTCCACCTGCGCAACGCCTGCTCCCGGCTTGGCGTACGGGGCCGGCGCGCGGCCGTGGTGGCGGCGCTGCGGCTGGGGCTGCTCGAATTCAAGGCTTGATGACGATGGACCGCAGGAATTCGCGCGCGCGCTCGGCGGGCAGGCTTTCCTCGGTGCCGGCGGCCACGGCCTCGATCAGCATCGTGTCCGTGACCCACACCTTCGCCTGCAGCCACCCGGGCTTGCCCACCGCCTTGCCGCGCACCTCGATTTCCTGGCCGTAAGGCGGCCATTCCGTGGGCGGCGGCGCCTGCATGTTGGTGTAGAGCGACCGCATCAGCGCCACGCCCAGCGCCTGCCGGGCCGCGGGGCTGGCCGCGATCTCCGGCGGCAGGGGTGCCGATCCCACAGCGAACACCGCTTCGTCCACGGTGGCGCTGGCCATCGTGAACTTCAACGCGTGCATGTCCAGCTTCAATTCGCGGGTTTCCGTCGAGACCCGGGCGGGGAACGCGGCGCGGACGTGGCCGTCCGCCACATCCATCTCGCGCCAGTTGTAGTTCGGCGAGCAAGCCGCCAACGCCAGCGTCAGCGCCAAAAAAAGGCCCGCTTTCTTGAACATGAAACGAAACAGCGATGAAATCGTCATTACCCGAGGACTCCAAGGTCCCGTCATTTCGAGGAATTCAGAAATTGTCGCCGATTTCCATGGCACCCGCGCCCGACGGCACGTTGCTCGCGAATTATTGCTGGCCCGCCGCGCCGAACGTGCCGCTTCCGATAGCGGGCGACGGGCACGCCGGTGGCCGGCACTCCGGTGGCCGGCACTCCGGTGGCCAACCCAGCATCTACCTCCTGCACGGCCTGAGCGAACATGCCGGACGCTATGACCGGCTGGCGCGCTGGCTGACCGCCCGGGGCTGGACGGTAGGCGCACACGATCACCGCGGTCACGGGCGCTCGGGCGGGCACCCCGCCACCCTGCGCGACCAGGAAGACCTGGTCACCGACGCGGTGGACAGGCTGCAAGACTGGACCCAGGCCTGCGGCCGGCCCCCCATCCTGCTTGGTCACAGCCTGGGCGCCCTGGTTGCCGTGCGCATCGCCCAGCGCCGGCTGGCCGACCTGGACGGGCTGGTGCTCAGTTCGCCGCCGTTTGCCGTCAACGTCCCGCATTGGGTGCGCCGCACCCTGACGTGGATGTCCCTGCACGCCCCCGACCTGCGCGTGCCCCACGGCCTGGCGCCCGCCCGCATATCCCACGACCGGGCCGTCGTGAAGGCCTACCGCGCCGATCCCCTGGTGCGGCGCCGCATGACGGGACGGCTGGCGCGCTTTGTCGACGAAGCCGGCCAGCAGGCGCTGCGCGAAGCCAGCCTGCTGCCCTGCCGCACCCTGCTGATGGTGGCTGGCGACGACTCCATCGTGGCGGCCGAAGGCAGCCGCCAGTTCGCCCAGCGGGCGCCCGCTGAACTCCTCACCCTGCGCTGGTACGACACCGCCTGGCACGAGATCTTCAACGAAACCGCCCCCATTGCCGACCCCGTCTATGCTGACCTGGACGAATGGCTGGCGCGCACCGCCCAGGCATTGTCCCTGTCCCCAGTACTGGTTCCCTCAGCACAGGAGGCCAGCACCCCGTAAAATCCGGCGACAGCCCCCAACGAGAACAATCCGTGACCGATACTGCCGCCAACCGCCTCGCCCGCCTAGAGGCCAACCGCTCGCTGCTGACCCAGACCCTGCGGGGCATCGAGAAAGAAGGCCTGCGCGTGGACGAACAGGGCATCCTGGCCCGCACGCCGCACCCCGCCGGGCTAGGCTCGGCGCTGACCAACGAACACGTCACCACCGATTACTCCGAGTCGCTGCTTGAGCTCATCACGGGCACGCACGACAACGTGGACGCGCTCCTGGCCGAGCTGGCCGACACCCATCGCCACGTCTACACCGTGCTGGACCATGAACTGATCTGGAATCAGTCCATGCCTGCCACGCTGCCGCCCGAGCCCGAAATCCCCATCGCCTGGTACGGCACGTCCAACACGGGCATGCTCAAGCACGTCTACCGCCGCGGTCTGGCCGAACGCTACGGCAAGACGATGCAATGCATCGCCGGCGTGCACTACAACTTTTCGCTGCCCGAAGCCCTGTGGCCCGTGCTCGACACGCAGCCCGGCTCCGACCAGGACCGCCGCTCGCGCGGGTACATCGGCCTGATCCGCAACTTCACGCGGCATTCCTGGCTGCTGATGTACCTGTTTGGCTCGGCCCCCGCGCTGTCCAGCGGCTTTTTGCAAGGCCAGGACCATGCACTGGACAAGCTGGGCGACCACACGCTTTACCTGCCCTATGCCACCAGCCTGCGCATGAGCGACCTGGGCTACCAGAACAAGGCGCAGTCGCAGCTCAAGCTCTGCTACAACGACCTGGATACCTTCCTTGGCCGCCTGTACGGCGCCGTGACGCAGCCCTGGCCCGACTATCAAAAAATCGGCACCCACCGCAACGGCGAATGGATCCAGCTCAACACCAACGTGCTGCAGATCGAAAACGAGTACTACTCCAGCATCCGCCCCAAGCGCGCCACCGGCCGCTGCGAGCGCCCCATCACCGCGCTGGCCGAACGCGGCGTGCAGTACGTTGAAGTGCGCTGCCTGGACATCGATCCGTATTCGCCGATTGGCATCGACGCCACCACCGCCCGGTTCGTCGACGCCTTCCTGCTGTTCTGCACGGCCTCGGACAGCCCGTTCTTCCCGGACAATGGCTACTGTCAGCGCAGCGCCGACAACTTCTCGGTGGTGGTCAAAGAGGGCCGCAAGCCGGGCCTCACGCTGGATCGCGACGGCCAGACTATCGGCCTGGCGCAATGGGGTCACGAGCTGCTGGACCAGATCGCGCCGTATGCCGCGCTGTACGACAGCGCCGCTGGCGGCACCGCTTACGCAGACGCCCTCGCGGCGCAACGCGCCAAGCTCGATCAACCCGACACCACGCCCTCGGCGCGCCTCTTGGCCGACCTGAAGGACAGCGGCCTGTCGTTCCACGATTTTTCACTGGCACTCAGCCGCAAGCATGCGGATGCGCTGCGCGCGCAACCGCTGCCCGCCGACGTGGCCACGGCCTATCAGCAAGCCGCCGCGCAGTCCGCCGCCGAACAGCTTCGCCTGGAACAGTCGGACACTGAAGACTTCGATACGTACGTGACCCGCTATCACGCCGCGCTGAAGGCGCCGCGCAAGTAAGGCGCATCAAATAAGGCGTATCAAATAAGGCGTATCGTTAGGGATTGGTCCGCGCCGCGCCCCTGCGGGGTATGCGCGCGGGCCTTACCAGTCACATCAGGAGGTCTTACCCATGCGCCGCACCGCAACATTCCTGCTGGCCCTGGCGGCCAGCGTGGCGGGCATTGCCCACGCCGCGCCCCCGCCCATGCAGACGGTGGAATCCGTTGACCTGAAACGCTACGTGGGGATGTGGTACGAAATCGCCAACTTCCCCATGTTCTTCCAGCGCAATTGCGTGGGAGACACCACGGCCGAATACACGGCGCATCCGGACGGCACCGTCGGCGTGAACAACCGCTGCCGCACCAAGGATGGGGATATCGATTCGGCCTCGGGCACGGCCACGGTGGTTGAAGGCAGCAACAACGCCAAGCTCGAAGTCACCTTCTTCAAGCCGTTCAAGGGCGATTACTGGGTGATCGGCCTGGATCCGGAGTACCGCTGGTCCGTCGTCGGCACGCCCGACCGCAAGTACCTGTGGATCCTGTCGCGCTCGCCCCAGTTGCCCAAGGAAGAACTGGACAAGGCGCTGGCCGCCGCCACGGCGCAGGGCTATCAGCTGGACGAGCTGCGCTACACGCCGCAGAAGTAAGCGCCGAAGAGGTCAGCGCCGCAAAAGCCGGCGCCGTCCTCAGCCCGCGTAATCGCGGGCCAGCCTGACCACCGTCACGCCGGGCTTCAACTGCCGCAGCGACGGCATGATCAGCGTGCAGTTGTCGTAGGGCGTCACGACCGGCTGCTCGTCCGCCCAGCCGATCAGCGATCCGGCTTTCTCGAACGTCTCCAGACCCGTCCACGCGCCGGCAAATCGCACGTTCATCGACGGCGCCACCACAGCGTCCGTCACTTCCAGCACGCGTTGCGCCGCCGGATCCGGCAGCAGCCAGCCGCCGGGCAGGTCCGACGCGTCGATCACGCCCGATTCCACCAGCATCCGCGCCACCATGTCGCGCGCCACATCGCGCGACGACAGGTCGCCATGGAAGCCGCATTCGATCAGCAGCGCGCACGCGTCTTCGCGGGCCGGGTCGCCAAAGTGTTCGAAGTCGCGCATGCGCACGCCGTCCTTGTGGCCGGCATCCACGATGACGTGCTGCGGCGCCTTCAGACGGCGCGCCAGCGCGATATTGCGCGGCAGCACGCCCGTCAGCAGCAGCGGCGCCCCCGGCTCGTGCATCGAATGCAGGTCCAGCAGCCAGTCGGCGCGCCGCACCCACGGGCGCAGCGCCGCGCCGCGCTGGCGGTCCGGCGACGTGGGATTGTCCAGGCGCTCGGCGCTCCAGACGCGGTTCATGTCTTCCTGCACGAAACGCGACGCATCGTGGTTCGAATGATCAAAGCGGTCGAACGCATCCAGGTTGCAGAAGGCCAGGGTCAGGCTGCCGCGGCGCGGCCGCAGACGCGAGGCCAGCAGGTCCTTCAGCGCCCACGCGCCGCACAGCTCGTTGCCGTGCACCAGCGCGCTCACCATGAGCGCCCGTCCCGGCACGCCCGAATCAAAGTGCCACACGCCCGGCGTGTCGGTATTGCCGGCGCGCTCGGCGGCGATGTCGGGAACGGGGAGCTTGAATTCCATGGTGATATCCGCTTGATGCCTGGTATTTCGATGTCGTGATGGTGCGCGCGCAGCCTTACTGCGCTTCGATCTTGGCGGCCTTGACCAGCGCGCCGTACTTCTTGGTTTCTTCCGCCTGGAAGGCCACCGGGTCCACGCCCGGCTTGGCGACTTCGCCGCCGGCATCCTGCATCTTGGCGCGGAATTGGTCCGACTTCAGCGTCTCATCCAGCACGGCGCGCAGCTTGGTCACCACCGGCTCGGGCAAGCCGGCCGGGCCATACAGCGCGAACCACAGGTTGATGTCCACGGACTCGAAGCCCTTGGTGGCGGCCAGCGGCGCGATCTCGGGCGCGGCGGGCGAACGCTTGTTCTCGGTCAGGCCCAGCGCGACGATGTTGCCGCTGCGCACCTGCGGCAGACCCGAGGACAGCACCAGCATGCCGTAGTCCAGCTGGCCGCTCATCAGGTCGGTCACCAGCGGCGACACGCCGCGGTAAGGCACGTGCTCGGCACGGGTGCCGGTGGCCTGGTTGATCATCTCGCCCGCCAGGTGCAGCGTGGTGCCCACGCCCGACGAGCCGTAGTTGAACGTGCCGGGCGCGGCGCCCTTGAGCTTTTCCAGGTACTCGGCGGCAGTCTTCACGCCCGAATTCTTGCTGGCGGCCAGCAGCATCGGCTGCGAGGCCACGATGCCCAGCGCCGTGAAATCCTTGGCGCTGTCGTACTTCACGGCAGTATTGATCATGCGGGCGATCACCATTTCGTTGGTGGAGCCCAAAAAGATGGTGTAGCCGTCGGGTGCGGCGCGCGCCACGCGCTGGGCGCCAATCGTGCCGCCCGCACCGCCCACGTTCTCGACCACGACTGTCTGGCCCAGGCGCTTGCCCAGCTCTTCGCCCAAGAGGCGCGCGGTCAGGTCCAGGCTGCCGCCTGCGGGGTAACCGACGATCAGCGAGATGCTGCGGGCCGGGTAATCGGCCGCGCTGGCGGCGGGCGCCGCGGCCAGCGCCGAGGCCGCACACAACGAAACGAGCGCCGCGCGCAGCGGCTTCAAGATGGACTTCATGACTTTCTCCCTGGGGTGCTGTGGGTGGACGGCGGAGCCGTCTCATTTGATTTCGGGGGCTATTTTCGAGCGCGGCCCAGGGGCAGTCCGTGCCAAAACGGCACATTGTCGTGCTGATCGGGATTTGGGGCTGGAATTCAGACCCGAATTCACGCCTTGCGATTCGCCGTCGCTTCCCAGGCGGCTTCGGCCAGATCGGTCAGCCGCGCGCGCGGGCGGTACAACCGGACTTCGAACGCAATCTCGTCGCTGCGTCCGCCCAGCTCAGCCAGCGCGCCGCGCCGGCAGTCGGCCGCCACCATCGACCACGGCAGCCACGCCACGCCCACGCCCTTGGCCACGGCGCCATGCGCCGCGTCCAGCGAGTCGCTGCGAACGAACGGCGTCAGCGCATACGGCGTGGCCTCCAGCCGGTCCCCCACGATGCGCTCCATCGCCAGCCCGCCGGTGTAGGTGATCAGCGGCACGGGCGCTCCGCCCTCCTGCAGCAGGTAACGCGGCCGGCCGCGCGTGTCCATCTGGCTGACCGGCACCAGCTTGTCGGTCGCCAGCGTCATGTACCGGTAGCGCGAGGGGCTGAGCGGCACGGACAGCGCCGGATGCTCGTAGCAGCACAACAGCTCCACCTTGCCCTGTTCAAGCCGCACCACCAGGTCCTGCGCCTTGCCGGTGGACAGCTCCACCTGCGTGCCGTCCGTCAGCACGCGGGGCGTGCGGTGCCGCAGCCGCGCGATCCAGTCGGCCACGAGCGTGCGCGCCAGGCTGCGTCCCGTGGCGATGCGCAGCACGGCCTCGCCGCCCGCGCCCGAGCTGCGGATGCGATGGCGCACCAGCCCCATCTGCTCGATCACTTGCGTCGCCGTCTTGAGCAGCGTCTCGCCTTCGGGCGTCAGCGTCACCGGCAGACGCTGGCGTTCCACCAGCGGCGTGCCCGCCCACGCCTCCAGCGCCCGGATGCGCCGGCCGAACGCGGGATGCGTGACGTGCCGCAGCTCGGCCGCGCGCACGAAGCTGCCGGTCTGCGCCAGCGCAATCAGGTCTTCGAGAAGTTTCAGGTCTGCCATGGACGACAAGCTTACGGCATCGCCGCGCTACGCCGCAGCCAGTCCCTCGGGCTGCGAAAGGATGCGCGCGATGACCTGTGCCGTCTCGCGGTAATGCGCCGCGAGCAGCGCGGCCGCGCGGTCGGCATCGCGCGAGACCGCCGCATCCAGCAACGCGCGGTGCTCGTCGTCGACGTTGCGTTCATGGCCGTACGCCATGGCCTGCGCGCGCGCCGGCCGGCGATAGCGCTCGGTCTGCGCATACAGCTGCGCGGACAGGTCCAGCAGCCAGGGCGAGCGGCAGGCGCCGATCAGCGCCTGATGAAAGTCCTGGTGACGCGCTTCCAGCGTGTCCTCGCGATCCGGGTCCAGCACCGGCTCGGCGTCCGCCCGCCGCGCAGCCAGCGCCAATGCGTGAAACGCCCCCACCAGCCGCGCCTCCCAGGCGTCGTCGGCATTGGCCAGCGAACGCCGCAGCGCGTCGCAGTCGATCAGGATGCGCGTCTCGCAGGCGTCGCGCATTTCGTCCACGGACAACGGCGCGATGCGAAACCCCCGCGACGTGGTCGTGAGCACCATGCGTTCGCTGCGCAAGCGGTTCAGCGCCTCGCGGATCGGCGAAAAACTGCCGCCGTAGCGCTGACGCAGCAGCGCCAGCCGCAGCGACTGGCCCGGCGCAAACGCGCCGCGCATGATGTCGCGGCGCAACTGCCGGTAGATATGTTCGGACAGCGTGATGTCCTCGACCTCGGCGCCGCCGTTTGCCGCCGCATCCTCGCGCGGGGCCTTGATTCTGGGTTTCAAGCGCGGCGCTCCTAGACGGCCACCACCGGGTGGCGCAGCGTGCCGATGCCTTCCACGCAGGCCACGACCACGTCGCCCGGCCACAGGAATTCCTGCGGCTTGCGGCCGGCGCCCACGCCCTCCGGCGTGCCGGTGGCGATGATGTCGCCCGGCTCCAGCGTGATGCCCGCGCTGATGTCGGAGATCAGGAACGGCACCTTGAACAGCATGTGCCGCGTGTTCGAGCCCTGCTTCTTTTCCCCGTTGACCGTCAGCCACAGGTCCAGCACCTGTGGATCGGGAATCTCGTCGGCGGTCACGATGCACGGACCGAACGGGGCATACGTGTCCTGCCCCTTGGAATAGATCCATTGCCCGGCGCGGCGGCAATCGCGCGCGCTCATGTCCAGCATCACGCTGTAGCCGAACACGTAGGACAGCGCATCGGCCTCGGCCACGCGCGACGCGCGCCGTCCGATGATGACCGCCAGCTCGACTTCCCAGTCCAGCTGCTGCGTGATCTTGGCGTTGTGCTCGATGGCGTCGCCCGGTCCGATCACGGTGGTGGGCGGCTTGGAGAAGATGACGGGTTGCTTGGGCAGGTCCGCCGACGTATCCAGCGTGCGGCTGGACTCGGCCACGTGCTCCACGTAGTTCAGGCCGATGCCGAAGATGTTCTTGCGCGGACGCGGGATGGGCGCCAGCAGTTTCACGTTCTCCTGCGGCACCGCGACGCCCACTGGCCAGTTGCCGCGGAACGTGTCCAGCAGACGCGTCGCCTGCGTGACCGCCACCGGCCCCAGGTCGATGAAGTCCAGCATGTCATCGGGCAGGTCCACGCCGCCCTCCTGACCCAGCAGGAAAAGGTCGATCACATAGCCGTCGACAAGCGCGCCCAGGCGGGCGGCGGCGGTGGGATGAGCGCGAAAGGTCACGAGGCGCATCGGGAACTCCAGGAGGTCAAGGGTTGTGGAACCGGCCGCCACGAAGCGGCGGTTTGTGTTCAGAAACTAGATCAACTGCTGATGGCCGCCGTTGTCCTGCACCGCTTCCTCGCGGTACAGGGCCAGCGAACGCATGACGGGCAGGTCGTTGAAGCAGAAGAGGCACGCGTCATCGTTGGACGACAGGTTGGCGTGTTCGTGGATGGCCCAGGACGGCACGCAGAAGATGTCGCGCTCGGTCCAGTCGTAGCGCTTGCCGTCGATGACGGAAAAACCGCTGCCCTTGGCCACCTGATAAATGAAGCTGCCGGTGTGGCGGTGCGCCTTCGTGTGCTCGCCGGGGCGCAGCAGCTGCATGCTGGCGCCGATCGTCGGCATGACGGGGCCGCCCGTCGCCGGATTGACGTATTCCAGCAGGATGCCGTCGTAGGGACTGCCCGCGGTGGTGCGCGCATAACGGCGCAGCGCCTCGTACGTGGGTTCCCATTCGTACTTGAAGAGCGGGGAATACGGCTTGGTCCACCCCGACACTTGCGGGCGCAGCGCCACGCCGCCCCATGCGCCGCTGGTGTCGTCCACCGGGTGCGTGACGGTCTGGTTCAAGTCCGGATGCACGGCATAGAAACCAGCTTCCAGTGCGTTGACCAGCGGGATGTCCAGGCCGTCCTGCCAGATACAGGTGGTGCCGTCCTCGGCCACGCCGTGCTCGTGCCATGTGCCGTTCGGCGTCAGCACGAAATCGTTCGCGCCCAGCGTCATCTTGTGGCCGTCCACCACGGTAAACGCGCCCTGTCCTTCCATGATGAAGCGCAGTGCCGAATGCGTGTGCGCGTGCGCGGACGCCAGCTCCCCCGGCCGCATCACCTGCAGCCCGGAATACAGCCATCCCACCGCCGCCGCGACATCGCGCCGCCCGGGATTGTTCAGGTAGATAACGCGCCGGCCCGCCTCTTCGGGCGACACCAGTTCGGCGGACCGCAGCACGTGACCGCGCAGGTCCTGGTAGCGCCAGACCACGGGCACCGACGCCGACCGTGGCGCCCACGGCTCGATCTTGTTCGCCACCGTCCACAGCGCGCCGGTCTCCAGCCGCGCCAGCTCCTGGTAGTAGGCCACCCGCTCCGGCGAGTCGGCCACATTGGCGCGGCCCGCGGTGTCTTCGCGGTAGGCGTCGTAGCGGTTCGCTTCCATTCCGTGCCCCTGGTTTTATAAAACGCTGAGGATTTTCGAAAATACTAAGCGCGGGCCAGAGGCCGGGCAACGGTGAAACGCTAGGGGTTTTCCTTGAACCGCGAAATCGCTTCGCAAAAATATCTTGGCGACCACCGCAAAAATACTGTACAAAAACACAGTGCGACGTGATACATTTCGCTCGCCCGAAAAACTGTCGTCCAGGGGAGAATTCCTGTGTCAGAAGCTGCTCATCTCGTTCAGTACATCGTCGTTCCCTACCGCGCCGCCGCCAATGGCGTCGCCCCCGGGGAAATCCGTCCCGCCAGCAGCGAATTCGGTGCCATCCGCATCGCAAATTCCATGGCTTCCAAGTTCGCCGGCGTCGCGGCCTACGAAGTGATGATCGACAAGGAGACCGGCGACATGGAATCGCCGCGCATCCTGATGCAGATCGGCACCGTGCCTTCGCTGGACGATTAGCCGTTTGCCCACGCCCGCCCCGCCCCGCCCATGCCGGGCGGGCGTGGCGTTCTAGAACAGGTACTTCACCCCCACCGAGCCGCCCACGGCCCGCACACCCGACGTACTGCCCACACTTTGCTCGGCATTGAGCTGCACATTGATGAAGGTGTTCTTGCCCGCCCGCCGGTCGTAACCTGCCGACAGCCCCACGCGCGATCCGTCCAGGTTGTTTTCAAAAACGATATCGCCCTGCGTGGCGGACGCGTAGGAACTGGAGGACTTCCCCAGCGTGTGCCGGTAATTCAGCATCAGCCAACCGTGGTTCCGCGCGTCGTCCTGCTCGCCCCAGGCTTTGGACAGCTTCAGGCTTACCCGCGAATGCAGCGCGTGCATTCCCGGCAGCGCAACACGGCCCCCGTCGTCATTGCTGTCGCGCAGCTTGATGTGCTGGACCATCACCTGGGCTTGCGGCTCAAGCCGCAGCCCGTTCGACTCGTCGCCGATGTCGAAAGCCTTGCCGGCTTCGGCGGACAGCGCGGCGCCCCAGCCCGTCGTTTGCAGTGACGTGCCCCGCGCGCCGGCCGATTGCGTCTTCACGCCGTACCGGCTGAACTGCGTGACGACATCCGCATACGCCCCCTTCCCGTCGAGCCACGTGTAATAGGCCCCCAGGCCATACATCGTCTGTTCGCTGCGTCCGGCGTTGATCGTCGAACGGGTGGAGGCCCGGTAATGGTCCACATCGTTGCTGGACACCATCGCGGTTGCGAACATGCCGGCGCTTCTGCGGCTGATGCCCTTGTTGGCCACGAACAGGTCGGTACCGACCTGCAGCCCACCCAACCGGGAGTTCGCGGCAATTTGCGATTGCTCGATGCCCCGGGCCGCGCCATCCCGGCGTTCCAGGGCGCCCAGCGATCGCGCCCAGGCGTACGGATAGACCTTCCGGGCCAGCGTATCGGTCGCGCCCATGCGTTCGTTGAACGTGCCCACCGCCAACTCGGAGAGCCGCAGGGACTGATTGCCAAGCTGCGAGTAGAGGGACACCTCGGGGCGCAGGTCGCTCTGCAAATACCAGTTGTTGGCCAAGCCGGCTGCGCCGTCCCTCGCGCCGTGCACCAGCACGTAGTTGAACGCGCCACCCTGCGTGGGTTGTCCGGGCGTTTGCCGGAACGCGTTGTCCGTACTGGCGCCGGCCTGGACGACCAGCAGCCCGTTTCCGGTCAATGGATCGCCAAAGCCGCCCGCCGTGTTGATCGTCAGGTTCGTCAACCCGGTGGCGCCCTCGATCAACGTCAGATGATCCACGGCGCCCCCACCGGCGGGAATGAGGTGCAACTGCACTTCGCCGCCCGCGCCCACCAGGTTGTTGGCGATGAGGGTCCGGCCGGCATCGTCATCGGTCCAGCCGGCGGGCGGCGCAAAGGCAATGCTGCCGGCCAGATGAAGTTCGTTGACCGTGCTGAAGTGGTTTCCCTGCGCGGGATTGGTGGCATCGGTCAGCACATTCCAGCGGCTCGACGCGTCAATGGCGACGTTCGGTCCGTCGATCCACCCGTCGAGTCTTGCGCCGTTGATCAGACCCAGGCCCTGCCCCGCCACGCCCGCGCCGACAACCCGGGCAATGCCATGCGCCGCGTGCCCGAGGCCCGTTCCATCAAGCACCAGCATGCCGTTGTCCACATGCGTGATGCCGGTATAGGAAAGCGGGCCCGTCAGCGTGGTCGTGCCGGATCCCGATTGGCGCAGATCGCCGGCGCCCGATATCGCGTTCGACATGACCAGATGGTCCGCGCGGTCGATCACCAGCAAGGCATTGTTCACGACCGCGCCGGTTCCCAGCGAGCCGGTGCTCAGGCCCGCCCCCATCCGAAGCACGCCGTCTTCAATCCGCGTGGTGCCGGACGACACGTTGTCGCCCTCGATGATCAACGTGCCGGATCCGGTCTTGGTGAGGCCGCCGGTTCCGCTGATCGTGCCCAGGGTCACGGACACGGTGCCGTCGGCCGTGCGGATCGCGCCATCGCCGAGCATCTGGATGTCGCGTTGCAGCGTGAGCCCGGCGTCCAGTTGCAGGCCGCCGCCGTTGAACGTGAGGCCGCCGGCGACGTCGCCTAGCAGGGCCTCGTCCGCGATGGCGAGCCATCCCCCGGATAGGGTCCAGGGCGTGAGGGTCTGGCCAGGCGTCCCGGTAAGCGTCCAGGTGCCGGCAGACGTTTTCTCGAAGGCGTTGAAGCCCAGATACTGGCCGCCGATGCCGCCGCCGACCTTGCTGAGATCAAACGCCAGCGCGGACCCGCCATCGAGAGCCAGGGTGTTCTTGCCACCCGATTGCCGGGCGTCGACCAGGCCAATGATCTGGCTGCCTTCGCGGAGCATCAGGGTCGAATTGCTGGCGGTCGCCCCATACTTGATCGCGGTGTCCTGGTTGACCGGCCCCGTCAGGATGGTGCCCGAGTTGATGATCACGGAATTGGCGCCTGTGACGTAGACGCCGTGACCGCTGCTGCCGCCGGCGCCGCCGGCGATGCCGCCTGGAAACCCGATCCCCGGCCCACCGTTGCCGCCTGCCCCACCAGCGGCTCCGCCCCCACCCCCGCCCCCGCCCCATCCCCATACTTGCCCAGGGGGTGGAATCATGCTGCCGCCATTCACGCCGGACTCGCCACCGGCAATACCGGGCGATGAGCCCACGCCCGGGCTTTGACTCGATAATGACGTGTTTCCCGCCGAACCTCCGTTGGTGTATGTCCCCCCGCCGCCGCCCCCACCGCCGGCGTACCCGAGGGTCCCCGGGGTTTGGTCGTCCCCGCCACCGAATTGTCCGTCTTCTCCCCCATGGCCACCATCTCCCCCGAAGCCGGAGCCGGCCGTTCCGCCTGGATTGACATCCGCACCGCCTCCCCCGCCACCGCCAGCGCCGCCCCCCTCGCCACCCGCTCCGTTGCCGCCGCGCCCACCGTCGCTGGTCGCCAGGGTGCTATAGCTGCCGCCGCCCCCACCGCCACCGCCACCGCCCTTGCCGCCGCTGATCGACCAGCCGTCGTTGTGCAGGACCACACCATCGCCAGAGATCACGATGCCGTGCCCCCCGCCCCCGCCCTTGCCGCCCGCGCCGCCCCCAAAGTTGCCGGGCCCGCCCCCGCCGCCCCCGCCTCCACCGCCGCCCGGCGCCCCTTCCAGGTCGTCGTAGGTCGTGTACGACGTGGTCAGATCCAGCGCGGCATAACCGTCTTGGCCATCGCCGCCTGTTCCCCCGTTGGGTTGTCCTCCCACGCCGCCAACCCCCGCCTCGCCGACGATCAAGCCAAAAGCCGAGGGGTGGTGCGACACCCCCATCGAAAGCAATGACAAGCCACAGCACACCCTGATCGCAATATGCCGGGCCTTGAAAAAGCGCAGCTGCTCTGAATCTGCGGGTCGCAGCGTCGATCGGGAATCCGTGTGCATCTTCTGTTCATCCTGGGTGATGGATTCGCGCGCGGCTTCACGTCGTACAGCCTGGAGCGCGGGTGGCGCTCCAGGCTGATTGACCACTTGATGTTTATTGAGATCGTGAGACGCCGGCGTTGCCGGCTACGCGCTGAATAATCCGATTAATCACATCGCGAGACGAAGGTGCGGACTTTGCAGCGAAGCGTTCAAGCCCTCTCGTCGCGCGATTGATTGTGTATAGGCGGCCCGGATTCGCCCAGAGTACGTTTACTCAGTCGGCGCGTCAGGTTCCAAATGAATCAATATCGGAACTGAAATATGACCAATCCCTCCGGCGCGCAAATTTGCATTTTGAAAGCGCAATAATGCGCTACCGAATTCTTATGCCGCGGTTACGCTGGAGCCTTCTGATCACCGACCCTATTCCCACCCCAAGGACAAAACCATGACGACCCAAACGAATCCGCTCGACAAGAAAACCGCCTACTGGGGCGTGCCGTGGGAAGACGCATATGGCTACGCGCAGGCGGTGCAGGTGGGCAACGAAATCTATGTGTCGGGCCAGTTGAACCACGACAAGGACGGCAACCTGATCGCCCCGGCCGACCTGGACGACCAGGGCAAGCCACGCGACTTCTCGACGATGGAAGCGCAGATGCGTGCGACCTACGAGAACCTGGCGACGTTGCTGGGCAAGTTCGGCGCGACGCTGGATAACGTTGTGGAAGAAACGCTGTATGTGCTGGATGTGGATGCCGCCTTTGCCGCCGCAGGCAAGGTGCGCAAGGCCGCGTACGGCACCGACCGCCCGCAAGTGGCCAGCAACCTGATCGGCGTATCCCGGTTGGCAATGCCCCCGCAATTGATCGAGATCGCTTGCAAGGCCATCCTGCGTCCCAAGGATTCCGTCTGACCGGACCTTATGGCTTGGCGGCGTGGAGGGCCAGGCGGCCCTCGATCAGCGCCTTTTGCCTGGCCACGGCCGCGGCGCAAAAACGCATGAAGGCCTGAACGCGCCGGGATCCGCGGATGTCAGGATGGGTGAGCAGCCATAGCTCGTCCTGAAGCTCGGGCACGACGGGGCCAACACGCACCACGTCGGTCATCGTGTCGCCCAGCATGCAGGGCAGATAGCCCATGCCCAGGCCGGCGGAGATGCCCGCGCTTACCGCGGCAACCGAGTCCGTGCGGTACGCAATGCGCGAGGGCGAGACGCGGCTTTCAAGATAGTGCGCGGCCTTGAGCCCGGACAGTCCGCCCGCGTAGGACACCCAATCCAGTTCATAGAGGCGATCAGCGGCGGGCGCCTTGCGGCGAAACTGCTGGGCGGCGCCATACGGCGCCCAGGCGATGCCGGCCAGCTTGCGCCCTACCCAGCTCTCTGGCGGGCGCCGCGTTGCTCTGAGGGCAATATCGGATTCGTCACGGGCAAGATCGAGCGTGTCATTTCCGACCAGCACCTCGATCGACAACGAAGGATGCGCGGCCCTGAACTCGGCAATGATCGGGGTCAGGAAATACAGGAGGAGCGAATCGCTGGTGGCAACGCGAAGCGTGCCCTGCGGATCGTGCGCGGCGCCGGATATCCGCCTGGCCACGCTGACGACATCGAGTTCGACGCGCTCGCTCAGCGCACGCAGTTCAATGCCCTCAGGGGTCAGCTTGTAGCCCGCGAGCCGCCGGTCGAACAAGGCGACGCCCAACGCGGCTTCGGCGTGCGCCACGCGACGCGAAACCGTAGAAGCATTGATGCCGAGCTTTTCGGCAGCGATCGATCGATTGCCGCAATCGCTCAGCGTCTTGATGATGCGCAGGTCATCCCACGACAACTGTGCCGCAGCATCGCCCGGTCCGGCGAAGGGGCGATCGGAATGCGTCTGAGCTTTGGGGCGTTTGGACTGCACGATGATTGGCGGATGTTCTTTCGCGGCGGATTACCACCCACACAGCGCAGCGGATTACCACCCACACTTGGCGAAAACCCACACTTGGCGAAAATAAAAAGGGCCCATGAAGGGCCCGGAACAACGCACAGCTTAATTAGTTGGCGCGCCCGACAGGAATCGAACCTGTATCAAGAGCTTCGGAAACTCTCATTCTATCCATTGAACTACGGGCGCAGCGCAAGGAGGCGGTATTGTACCCAGTTTTACGCGATCTGCATGAACTGGATCAAATCTTCCGGCAAACTCATCGAAAACCCGTTCCTTCGCATTGGACGATCGTCCCTGACACCGTTATATAATCCAGCGTTTGCTTGCAGGCGGGCATGAGTTGCCGCCGACTTGTGCAGTTCTGATTTTCTGTTGCCGCCGCCAGGCGCCCCCGGTACCCGTTAGCAGGATTTGGTCATGAGCAACGAGCAGGAACACATAGAAGAGCACGCCTCCCCCATCAAGACCCCGAAGCAACTGATCGTCACGATCGTCCTCGCTTTCGTGGTTCCCATCGCCATCATCATCCTTCTGGTGAATATGGTCGTCACCGGCACCAAGACCGGCGCCGGCTCGGATGCCCTGTCCGGCGAAGCCGTTGCCCGGCGTATCGCACCGGTGGCGGGATTCGAACTGGTCGACGCCAACGCACCCAAGGTCTTCAAGACCGGCGAACAAGTCTTTGCCACCGTCTGTACGGCCTGTCACACCGCCGGCGTGGCTGGCGCACCCAAGCTGGGCGACAACGCCGCGTGGGCGCCGTTCATCAAGGCTGGCTACGACGAGATGATGAAGGTCGCGCTGCACGGCAAGGGCGGCATGCCTGCCAAGGGCGGCAACCCGGCCCTGTCCGACTACGAAGTCGCGCGCGCCGTGGTCTACATGGCCAACAAGTCGGGCGCATCGCTGCCGGAACCGGCGGCCCCCGCTGAAGAAGGCGCCAAGAAGGAAGGCGAAGCCGCTGCACCGGCAGCACCTGCTGCTGCTCCGGCCGCTGCTCCCGCTGCTGCTGCCGCTCCCGCCCAAGCTGCTCCTGCTGCCGCAGCACCGGCTGCCGCAGCACCGGCTGCCGCAGCTCCCGCCCCCGAGCAAAAGGCCGCCGCCGTCAACCCGGCCGGCGAACAGCTCTACAAGACGGCCTGTTTCGCCTGCCACGCCACGGGCGTCGCCAATGCGCCCAAGTTCGGCGACAAGGCCGCCTGGGAGCCCTACATCAAGACCGGCATGGACGCCATGGTGAAGGTCGCGATGACGGGCAAGGGCGTGATGCCTCCCAAGGGCGGCGCAGCCAATGCCTCCGAAGACGATATCCGCGCAGCCGTGGAGTTCATGGTGAACGCCGCCAAGTAATACCGCGCCCGCATCGCAGGCGATAAAAAGCCCCTTGAATCATCAAGGGGCTTTTTTTATTCGGTTGACCGGGCTTTGCGTGGCAAGGTGTCAGACACCTCGCCACACAGCGTTCAGTCCGCCGCCGACGACTTCACCAGCGACATGCCCAACTGCACGCGGCGCTGCAGCCACAGGCTGGGACGGTAACGGGTGTCGCCCGTCACGCGTTGCATGCTCTTCAAGATTTCCAGGATGCGGTCGGCGCCCAGCTTGTCGCCCAGGGCCAGCGGGCCCACCGGGTAACCCAGGCCCAGCGTCACGGCCAGGTCGATGTCTTCGGGCGTGGCGATCTTCTGCTGCGCGATGTCGCACGCGATGTTCACGATGTGCGCCACGATGCGTTGCGCGATGAAGCCGGGCGAATCCTCGATCACCGTGACGGGCACGCCATCGGCGGCCAGCAGCGCATGGGCCGCGTCGCGCCACTTGTCCTCGGTGGCGGGCGAGACCATGATCGTGCGGCGCTTGGCGTTATCGAACGCATACAGCGTATCCAGGCCGACCGTGCGGCCCGCGTTCAGGCCCTGCGCGGAAACGCTGGTGGACACGTCTTCGCCGAACGGCGTGACCAGGATCAGCGCATCGGCGTCGGGCGTGGAACCCGTGACCAACGTGCCGCCCAGCTTTTCAACCAGCGCGGACGCGCGGGCGTAGCCTTCGCCGTGCTTGGGGCTGACCCAGACCTTCAGGCCGTCGGGCAGCGCGGGCGCGGCCACTTCGGCCGGCACCTGCTTCTGGCCGTCGGCGTAGACGTAGAAGCCTTCGCCGGCCTTGCGGCCAATCAGCCCGCCCGCCAGGCGCACGGTCGTGATCGGCGACGGGCGAAAGCGCGGCTCGTCGAAGAATTGGCGGTAGATGGATTCCATCACCGGATGCGAGACGTCGAGCGCGGTCAGGTCCAGCAGTTCGAACGGTCCCATGCGGAAACCAGCCTGCTCACGCATCACGGCGTCGACCTGGGCGAAGGTGGCCACGGCCTCCTGCGCCACGCGCAGGCCTTCGGTATTCATGCCGCGGCCGGCGTGGTTGACGATGAAGCCCGGCATGTCCTTGGCGCGCACGGGCGTGTGGCCCATGCGGCGGGCCAGCTCGGCCAGCGCGTCGCCCACTTCCGGCGCGCTGCGCAGGCCGTCGATGACTTCAACCACCTTCATCAGTGCAACCGGATTGAAGAAGTGATAGCCGGCCACGCGTTGCGGACGCTTGCAGGCGGCCGCAATGGCGGTGATGGACAGCGACGAGGTGTTGGACGCCAGGATGCAGTCGTCGGCAACCACGCCTTCCAGCGCCGCGAACAGGTCCCGCTTGACGTCCAGCCGCTCGACGATGGCCTCGACCAC
The DNA here is from genome assembly GCF_002966795.1 of Achromobacter spanius. GTDB lineage: Bacteria > Pseudomonadota > Gammaproteobacteria > Burkholderiales > Burkholderiaceae_B > Achromobacter > Achromobacter spanius_D. The sequence goes on along the minus strand of NZ_CP023270.1, from coordinate 505,157 downwards.
GAGCTGGCAGTTCGCCATGTCGGTCAGCGCGGTGGCCGATTCGACGCGTTCAAGGGCAGCTTGCGCGTCGGCGGCGGTCAGCTTGCCCTTCTGAGCCAGCTTCTCCCAGGTCTGACGCAGCGACTCGCGCGCGGCCGCGATGGCCTCCGAACTGGTGTCGTACAGACGCACGCGCAGGCCGGCTTGCGCCGCGATCTGCGCGATGCCGCGCCCCATGGCCCCGGCGCCCACGACGCCGATGGTTTGAATCTCCGTCATCAACTATCTCCTGCCTGTATTGGAATGGTTCGTGCGCCTGGCGCGGCGCGGCATGCGCAAAAGACGGCCAGGCCGCCTCGCGCGCGCGTCAGGCGCGGCTCTGGGCCAGCGCCTGGATTTCTTCGGCCGACAGCCCCAGCTTTTCGGACAGGACCTGCTCGGTGTGCTCGCCCAGCATGGGCGGCGCGCGGCGGTACTCGACCGGGCTGCCGGAAAACTTCAGCGGGCTGGCGGCCACCGGCACGGTGCCGGCGGCCGGATGGGGCAGCTCGCGCTTCATGTTGCGGGCCAGGACGTGCGGGTCTTCGTAGACCTGGTCCAGCGTGTTGATGGGACCGGCAGGCACGCCCACGCCTTCCAGCGCGGCAAGCCAATGGTCGCGCTCGCCGGTGGCCATGCGTTCGGCCAGCAGCGGAACGAGTTCCTCGCGGTTCTTCACGCGTTGCGGGTTGGTGGCAAAACGCGGGTCGGCCGACAGCTCGGGCAGGCCGATCGCGCCGCAATAGTTGCGGAACTGGCTGTCGTTGCCCACCGCCACGATCAGGTGACCGTCGCTGGCCGCGAACACCTGGTAGGGAACCAGGTTCTGGTGCGCGTTGCCGGCACGGCGCGGGGCGACGCCAGAGGTCATGAAGTTCAGGTTCTGATTGGCCATCATGGCGACCTGGCAATCCAGCAGCGCCATGTCGATGTGCTGGCCCAGGCCGCTGCGGGCGCGCTCGTGCAGCGCAGCCAGGATGCCGACGGTGGAATACATGCCGGTCATCAGGTCGGCTACAGCCACGCCGGCCTTTTGCGGACCGCCGCCGGGCAGGTCGTCGCGCTCGCCCGTGATGCTCATCAGGCCGCCCATGCCCTGGATCATGAAGTCATAGCCGGGACGGCTGGCGTACGGGCCGGTCTGGCCGAAGCCCGTGATCGAGCAGTAGATCAGACGCGGGTTCAGTTCCTTCAGGCTCTCGTAGTCCAGGCCGTACTTGGAAAGCCCGCCGACCTTGAAGTTTTCGACCAGGATGTCGCTCTGCAGCGCCAGTTCGCGCACCAGCTCCGCGCCGCGCGGCGACGCGATGTCCAGCGCCACCGACATCTTGTTGCGGTTGGCCGACAGGTAGTAGGCGGCCTCGGTGGTGTCGTGGCCCGCTTCGTCCTTCAGGTACGGAGGACCCCAGGCGCGCGTGTCGTCGCCCGAGCCGGGCCGTTCAATCTTGATCACCTCGGCGCCGAGGTCGGCCAGGTTCTGGGTGCACCAGGGACCCGCCAGCACGCGGGTCAGATCCAGCACGCGTATGCCGGTGAGGGGAGCGGGACGTTGCGACATCGGTAATCTTTTCGCTAGAAAGGGAAATGAGAACTTCCGGCCCCGCGAGCAAAGCGCCGGGCGGACTGGGATTCCGTCATGCCAGAAGGCGGCCCGCGGGGGCCGCCTTCCGATCAACATTCGTCAGACTGGATATTAGCCTCTCGAACGCGTTGGCCGGGCCTCTGGCGGCGGAAAGATCAGGAATGCGCCTTGATGGTCTCGCGCGCGATCACCAGTTGCTGGATCTGCGAGGTGCCCTCAAAGATGCGGAACAGGCGCACGTCGCGGTAGAAGCGCTCCACCGCGTACTCGGACATGTAGCCCGCGCCGCCGTGGATCTGCACCGCGCGGTCGGCGACGCGGCCCACCATTTCGGTGGAGAAGAGCTTGCAGCAGGCGGCCTGCATCGTCGTGTTTTCGCCGCGGTCGCGCATGCGGGCGGCGTCCAGCACCATGCAGCGGGCCGCGTAGAGCTCGGCCTGGCTGTCGGCGATCATGGCCTGGATGAGCTGGAATTCGGCGATGGGCTGGCCGAACTGCTTGCGCTCGGTGGCGTACTTCACGGCGTCGCGCAGCAGGCGGTCGGCGATGCCGACGCACAGTGCCGAAATATGCAGGCGGCCCTTGTCCAGCACGCGCATGGAGGTCCGGAAGCCGTTGCCTTCTTCCCCGCCCAGCAGCGCGCTGGCCGGCACGCGGCAGTTGTCGAACACGACGTCGCTGGTCAGCGCGCCGGCCTGGCCCATCTTCTTGTCCGGCTTGCCGATGATGAGGCCCGGCGTGCCGGCTTCGACCAGGAAGCACGAAATCGAATTGGCGCGACGCTCGGGCGCGGTGCGCGCCATCACGGAGAACAGGCCGGCGATCGGCGCGTTGGTGATGTAGCGCTTGGTGCCGTTCAGCACGTAGAAGTCGCCATCGCGCTCGGCGGACACGCGCAGCGACATGGCGTCGGAACCGGCATCGGGCTCGGTCAGCGCGAAGGACCCGATGAGCTCGCCGCTGGCCAGCTTGGGCAGGTAGTTGGCGCGCTGCTCGTCGGTGCCGGCCAGGACGATGGCTTGCGAGCCGATGCCGATGTTGGTGCCGGCCAGCGAGCGGAAGGCGGGCGAGGTCTGGCCCAGTTCGAACACGACGCGGACCTCTTCTTCCATCGTCAGGCCCAGGCCGCCGAAATCCGGCGAGATGGACAGGCCGAACAGGCCCAGGTCGCGCATTTCGTTGACGATGTCCGGCGGCACTTCGCCGCTGGCGGCCAGCTCGTCCTCGGCGGGAATCAGGCGTTCGTGGACGAAGCGGCGGACGGCGTCGATCAGGAGGTTCAGGGTTTCGGTGTCGAGGGCCATGATGGAGGTCTCTTTAAGCGGATATGGGTCAGGAATGGGTGTGGCGGCTGGCTCAGGCGCGCATGCCGCCCACCAGCAGATCGAAATAGCCGTCGGCGATGGATTCGGCGCTGTCGCCCTGCCCGGGCTTGTACCAGCGCACCATCCAGTTCAGCATCGACAGCACGGCGCGGCCTGTGGCGGCCACATCCAGCGCGCGGAATGCGCCGTCGGCGACGCCCTGTGCGATGACCTCGCGCAACAGCTTTTCGTAGTTGTCGCGCAGGCGGGCAGCATCGTCGCGCTCGGAAAGCGCCATGCCGGAATAGCCGATCAGCATCGTCACGAACTGGGCGTGGTGCTGCTCGAAGTAACGGGCATGTCCCACCATGAAGGCGCGCAGGCGGGCCGCGCCGCCCTCGGCGCCGGCCACGTCGCGGCCGACGGTGTGCGTCAGGCCCTCCAGCACCTCGAGAATGATGGCGTCGTAGATGTCCTGCTTGGTCGGGTAATAGTGATAGATGGCCGCCTTGGACACGCCGATGGCGCCGGCCAGGTCGGAAATGGAGCTGCCGTCGTAACCGCTGCGCGCGAACAGCTTGGCGGCTTCTTCCAGAATGCGTTCGCGCGGGGCGGCCAAAGTGGGCGGCCGGCCCGCGCGGGCACGTTTCTGAACGGGTTGGGGGGTGATGCCCATGGACGCCTTTGGCAGGGGCCGCGCGTGGCCGGAGGGTTCTGGCGAACCGCAATTGACAGCCGTTCCGCGCTTGCCGTTAAATAAAGATTAATTAATTACCGGACGGTCGGTAGGTAATTAATATACTCCAAAAACCTAGGACGAGACGACGCCCCATGCCCCATCCCCTCGTGACTGATTTGTATGGCCAGATGTCCCTGCCGGTCATCAGCGCCCCGATGTTCATCGTCTCCAATCCCAAGCTGGTCATCGCCCAATGCACGAGCGGCATCGTGGGGTCGTTTCCCGCGCTGAATGCACGCCCGCAGACGCTCCTGACCGACTGGCTCGACGAAGTCCAGGCCGGCCTGGCGTCGTACCGCGAGGCCAATCCCGGCGCCCGCGTCGCGCCGTTCGCCGTCAACCAGATCATCCACCAGTCCAACGACCGCCTGGAACAGGATCTGGCGGTATGCGCCAGCCACCGGGTGCCGCTCATCATCACCAGCCTGCGCGCCCCCGGCGACCTGGTGAAGGGCGTGCACGACTGGGGCGGCAAGGTCTTCCATGACGTCACCACGATCCGCCACGCCGAAAAGGCGCTGGAAGCCGGCGTCGATGGCCTGATCCTGGTGTGCGCGGGCGCGGGCGGCCATGCCGGCACGCTCAGCCCCTTCGCGCTGATTTCCGAAGTGCGCCGCTTCTACGACGGCCCCCTGATCCTGTCGGGCGCCATCACCTCGGGCGCGCACATCCTGGCCGCGCAAGCCATGGGCGCGGACTTCGCCTACATGGGCACGCGCTTCATCGCCAGCGAGGAAGCCAACGCCAGCGACGGCTACAAGTCCGCGATCGTCGAGGCCAGCGCGTCGGACATCCTGTACACGCCCTTCTTCACCGGCATTCCGGGCAACTATCTGAAGGCCAGCATCGCCGCCGCGGGCCTGGATCCGGCCAACCTGCCCGCGCCGGACACCGGCGCGTCCAATTTCGGGACCACCCGCGTCAAACCCTGGAAGGACATCTGGGGCGCCGGCCAGGGCGTGGGCGGCATCGCCAGCGTCGAACCCACCCGCAAGATCGTCGACACGCTGCGGCATGAATACGCCGAGGCAAAGGCCCGCCTGGCCTCGGGACCGCACGCATGAGCGCCGGCCTGAAGGTGGCGCGTGACGGCGCCGTCCTCACGCTGACGATCGACCGCCAGGACCGCCGTAACGCGCTCGACACCGCCACCTATGCCGCGCTGACCGAGCAGATTTCGCTGGCCAGCGCGGACGTGGCAGTGTCGGCCGTCATCCTGACGGGCGCGGGCGAACACTTCACCGCGGGCAACGACCTGCGCGACTTCCAGGCCGAACGCGGAGCGGGCGACAGCGCCGGGCTGACGTTCCTGCGCGCGCTGACCACGGCCGACGTGCCGGTGATCGCCGCGGTCGAGGGCTACGCCATCGGCATCGGCGTGACGCTGCTGCAGCATTGCGATTTTGTGCACATTGGGGAAGGCGCGACCCTGCGCATGCCGTTTGTCGCCCTGGGGCTGTGTCCGGAGGGCGCGTCCAGCCTGCTGATGCCGCGCCTGGTGGGACGGCGGGCAGCGCAGTGGCTGATGCAGGGCAAGGCGTTTTCCGCGCAAGAGGCCGTGGACGCCGGCCTGGCCACGTCCGTCACGCCCAAGGGCGAGGCGCTGGCCGCGGCCCAGGCCACCGCCGCCGACCTGGCGCGCCAGCCGCCGGCCGCGTTGCGCCTGACCAAGGCCATGATGAAGCGGGCGGACCGCCAGGCCATCCAGGAGACGCTGGACTACGAAGCCCAGCAGTTCCGCGCCCGCCTGCAGACCGAAGAGGCGCAGGCGGCATTCGCCAAATTCTTCAAGAAATAACGCGTCAGAACGGCGAATCGGGCCGGAAATTCGGCGCCCGGCGCTCGCGCAGGGAATTGATGCCCTCGCGCACGTCCGGGCCGCCAAAGCCCATGAATTCCAGCGCCAGCGACGTGTCGAAGGTCGGGCCGGCCATGCGCAACCAGTTATTCAGCGAATACTTGGTCCAGCGGATCGCCGTCTGCGACCCGGCCGCCAGCTTGTTGGCCACCTCGAACGCCTTGCCGATCAGCTCGGCCTCGTCCACACAGAGCGACACCAGGCCGATGCGTTCGGCTTCCTCGCCCGACACCGTCTCGCACAGCATCAGGTAATACTTGGCCTTGGCCATGCCGCACAGCAGCGGCCAGACGATGGCGGCATGGTCGCCAGCCGTGACGCCCAGCCGGGTGTGGCCGTCGATGATGCGGGCGTCGCGCGCCGCGATCGAGATGTCGGCCAGCAGGCCGGCCACCAGGCCCGCCCCCACCGCCGCACCGTGCATGGCCGACACGATCGGCTTGCTGCAGTTGATGATGTTGTAGACCAGGTCGCGCGCCTCGCGCCAGACGCGGGTGCGCACGTCGAAGTCGTCCGCCATCTGCTGCACCAGATCCAGGTCGCCGCCGCCGGAGAAGCCCTTGCCCTCGCCGCGGATCACCACGACCCGCGTGTCCGGATCGGTGTCGATGTCGCGCCAGATGTCGGCCAGCTCCCGGTGCATCCGGTCGTCGGCCGTGGACAACTTGCCCGCCGCGCCGCCCTTGGCGCCCATGATGAGTTCCAGCACGCCGCCCGGGTGGCGGCGCAGCTTCAGGGATTCGTAGGCCGAATAGTGTTCCAGCGTGATGTCGGTCATTGTCTGCTCCGGGTCGTCTCTTGGTTGTTGGCGCCCGCCCCAAGGCGGCCGCGTTTTTGCGCACTATAGTGGATACGGCCAACCCGCCATGACGATTTCCCCCCGGAGCCTCACCCCATGAACACCCCCGCCGTTCCCATTGACCGCGCCGCGCTGCCTGCCCTGTTCGCGCCTCGCGCAGACGATTCGCACAAAGGCAGCTTCGGCACCGTGGGCGTGGTGGGCGGCGGTCCCGGCATGACCGGCGCGGCCCTGCTCGCCGCCCGCGCCGCGCTGAAGACCGGCGCCGGCAAGGTACTGGTGGGGTTCGTGCAGGAAACGCTGCCCCTGCCCTGCGACCTGTTGCAGCCCGAACTGATGCTGCGCGACTTCCGCTCGCTGCTGGAAGAAGACTGGGGCGTGACCGCCTGGGTCGCCGGCTGCGGGATCGGCACGGGCGCGCTGCCCGCAAACGCCTTGTCGGAATTGTTCGTCTTGCGGCGGCACGCGCCGCTGGTCCTGGACGCCGACGGCCTGAACCTGCTGGCCCGCGGCGAAATCCGTCCCACTTGGGGCGCGGGCCCCGTCGTGCTGACCCCGCACCCGGCGGAAGCCGCCCGCCTGCTGAGCGTCGGCACGGACGCCATCCAGCGCGACCGCCCCGCCGCCGCCCGGCAACTGGCGCAGCGTTTTCAGGCGTGGGTGGTGCTCAAGGGCGCCGGCACCGTGGTGTCCGCCCCGGACGGCGGCCTGCACGTCAACACCACGGGCAACCCGGGCCTGGCGACCGCCGGAACCGGGGACGTATTGGCCGGCATGCTGGGCGGGCTGATCGCCCAGAAGCTGCCGCTGGACCAGGCCGTGCTCGGCGCCGTCTGGCTGCACGGCGCCGCCGCCGATGCCCTCGTCGCGCAGGGAATCGGCCCCATCGGCCTGACGGCCGGCGAGCTCGCCGACGCCGCCCGCGCCCTGCGCAACCAGGGCTAAGTCCATGTCCCGCAAACATTTTTACAACATACTAGGGTTTTCCCTAAAAAGAGCATTGCTATTGTTCTAGGGTTATCCCTATAATGGTTTACCCCATGACGAAACGGACTGGAGCCAAACCATGAGCGAACTGACCCTGAACAACACTGCCCGCCTGACCGACGCGCTGGAGCGTGACCTGCTCCGCGGCGCTCTCGAAAACCAACCGAATTCTCACCCGCTGACCAGCCTGAAGAAGGCTGGCCAATCCGTAGCAGCCGCTGTTGCCGCCGTCTTTGCCTTCATCGACGAAGTGAACGAATCGATGAACAAGGCTCGCGCCGCCAGCTCGCGCTTCTCCGGATCGCAGTGGTAATAACAGCCGCGCCACGCTGAATCGCGACCGATCTCCCGCGAATCAGCCTGGCGCGCTGCCGTTGCAGCGCCCGCCTGGCCCTCCCCAGGCGCCCGCCGCAACGCTTCGGCGCCCGTCCCCTCACCGGCGCCATCGCGTCGCAAGCGGTCCCAAAAGGGACCGCGCGACGCCCTCTCTCCCTCCCCCTCTCGGCGTTTTCCCTAGCGCCTCGATCGCCGCTGCGCATTGACAGCGCGCGAACCCCCTACCGATAATCGGCCCCTTGCCGTCGTGCCCTGGCGACAATTCCCCGCAAGCCCCCTGGCCGACGCAGTCGTCCCCTGGCGCGCGTGGCCGCCCGCACGATCCGGTTCGTTCCCCATCCGGAGTTGTCACCATGAAGTTGCGCACCACCCTGGCCCTTGTGGCCGCCGCCATTCCCCTGGCAGCCGCCCAAGCCCAGACGCTGAAGATCGGCCTGTCGGCCGAACCGACCTCGGCGGACCCCCACTATCACAAGATGACGCAGAACGACGCGTTCTCCGCGCACGTCTACAACTCGCTGGTGGGCCGCAGCGCCGACATGAAGCTGGTGCCCCAGCTTGCGACTTCCTGGAAGAACCTGGACGACCTGACCTGGGAATTCAAGCTGCGCGACGACGTCAAGTTCTCGAACGGCAAGCCGTTCACGTCCGAAGACGTGCTGTTCACGATCTGCCGGACGCTGAACAACGAAACCAACGTGTCGCAGTCCTACATGGACATGACCAAGCGCATCACCGACGTCCAGACGCCGGACGCGCACACCGTCATCATCACGACCGGTGAACCCTTCCCCCTGATGCCGGCCGAACTGGCCCGCTCGCTGCCGATCATCTGGAACGGCATCGTCGAACACGGCAAGCTTACGTACGACCCCAAGAAGGGTTGCGGCGTGACGGGCGCCTGGCCCACGGTGGTCGACTTCAACAACGGCAAGGACGCCATCGGCACCGGCCCCTACATGCTGAAGTCCTACGTCAAGGGCACCGGCATCGAGCTGGTCCGCAACGAGAACTACTGGGGCGAGAAGCCGCACTGGAAGGAAGTGAAGTTCGTGCCGGTGCCGTCCGCCGGCCCGCGCCTGACCGGTCTTCTGTCCGGCGACTTCGACATGATCGAAAACCCCGCCGCGCGTGACCTGCCGCGCCTGAAGGACAACCCGAAGTTCGGCTTCGTGGCCACGCCGTCCACCCGCCTGGTGTTCTTCCAGCCGGACGTGGGCCGCAACCCGAGCCCGTTCGTCAAGAGCGCCGACGGCAAGAACCCGCTGCAGGACCTGCGCGTTCGCAAGGCCATCAACATGGCCATCGACCGCAAGACCATCACCGCCCGCATCATGGACGGCATGGCCACCCCGGCCTACCAGTTCATGCCCGACGGCATGTTCGGCGCGCTGCCCAAGGCCCCGGAAATCAAGTACGACCCGGAAGGCGCCAAGAAGCTGCTGGCCGAAGCCGGCTACCCGAACGGCTTTGAACTGACGCTGTCGTCCACCAACGACCGTTACGTCAACGACGGCCAGGTTGCGCAGGCCGTGGCCCAGTACCTGGCCCGCGTCGGCATCAAGACCAACGTGGACGCGATGACCGCCTCCATCTACTTCCCCAAGCGCGCCAAGCGCGAGTTCAGCTTCTCGATGGGCGGCTGGCCGGCGGAAACGGGTGAAGCGTCGGCGCTGTTCCAGCTGTGGGTTGCCACGCTGGATTCGCCCGTCAGCCTGGGCACCAGCAACTACGGCGGCTTCTCGAACGCCGACTTCGACAAGGTCTACAAGCAAGCCATCGTGACGGTTGACCCCGCCAAGCGCGAAAAGCTGCTGCAGGAATCTACCCAGATCGCCCTGGACAACGTGCCGCTGATCCCGCTGCACTTCGAAAGCAGCATCTGGGCGTACCGCAAGGGCATCTCGTACGAAGGCCGCCGCGACCAGTACACCCTGGCCACCTCGGTCAAGCCTGACGCCAAGTGAGCCGGCAGGGCTGAGTAAAGAAGAAACGGCTGCCTCGTGCAGCCGTTTTGCCTTGTGGCGGCGCAATTACGCCCCGCTTTGCCCGAGCCCCCCGCCCCATCCCCTACAATCGTCTCGCTTCATCGGAACCGCCATGCCCACGTCTTTGCCCCCGTCTTCGTCCGCCCCTGCTCCCCGTCCTTTCCTGTTGGCCTGTCCGGACTTGTCGGCCGAGCGCTTGGGCAACACCGACACGCCCGGCGTCTGGCATTTCGATTCCGGCGCGCCCGGCAAGCGGGTGATGCTGAGCGCGCTGATCCACGGCAACGAGCTGTGCGGCGCCTGGGCGCTGAAGGACCTGCTTGCCGCCGGCCTGCGCCCGCGCCGCGGCACGCTGACGCTGGCGTTCTGTAACCTGGCGGCCTTCGACCGCTTCGATTCCCGCAACTACGCCCCCGCGCGCTTCGTGGACGAAGACATGAACCGCGTCTGGAGCGAGGACAAGCTGTCCGCGCCGATCACGCAAGAGCGCCGCCGCGCCGCCGAGCTCCGCCCGTGGGTTGAAGAGGCCGACTGGCTGCTCGACTTTCATTCGATGAGCAATTCCGACGTGCCGCTGCAGCTGACCGGTCTGGAACAGCGCAACATCGATCTGGCGCTGGCCCTGGGCAATCCCGCCACCATCATTGCCGACGCCGGCCATGCCGCCGGCGTGCGCATGCGCGATTTCGGCCGCTTCGGCGAAGCCGGCGACAACGGCACGCGGTCCCTGCTGATTGAATGCGGTTTCCATGGCGCCCCCGAGGCGCGCGGCGTGGCCGCCGACCAGATGGCGCGCTTTCTGGTGCAAGCCGGCACGGTGGACCGCAGCGACATCCCCGCCGCCTGGTTCGCGCCCGGCGCGCCGCTGCAGCGCGCGCTGCGCGTCACTCACGCCGTCGCCGCCAAGAGTGCCGACTTCCGCTTTGCCGAGCCCTGGAAGGGCCTGGAGATGCTGCCCGAAGCGGGCACCGTCATCGGCTGGTCGGAAGGCGAGCCCGTCACCACCCCGTACGACAACTGCGTGCTCATCATGCCGTCCACCGCCAACCTGCGGCCCGGCGTCACCGTCGTGCGCCTGGCGCAGCCGATCGCCTAGCATCAGCCTTTCACCCCCGGCTTTTCCCCAACCCTGAGCCCACCAAGGAAATCATCTCGTGGCCTTGTTCATCCTACGCAGACTGATACAGAGTCTGTTCGTGCTGCTGGCCGTATCGGTCGTGGTCTTCTTCGCGGTGTATGCCGTGGGCGACCCGATCGAACTGCTGGTCAGCCCCGAAGCCAGCCAGGCCGCGCGCGAGGCGATGATCGCCCGCCTGGGCCTGGACCTGCCCGTGTGGCAGCAGTACACCGGGTTCCTGTGGCGCGCGCTGCACGGCGACCTGGGCACCTCGTTCGTGCACGGCATCCCGGCAATCGAGCTGATCGTGCAGCGCATTCCGGCCACGTTCGAGCTCGTGATCGTCGCAATCATGCTGACCTGTGTGATCGGCATTCCGCTCGGCCTGGTCGCGGGCCTGTACCGCGATGAGTACGTGGGCCGCGGCATCATGGCCTCGTCCGTGCTGGGCTTTTCGCTGCCGAACTTCTGGCAGGGCATGATGCTGATCCTGCTGTTCGCCGTCTGGCTGGGCTGGCTGCCGGCCACCGGCCGCGGCGACACGGTGACCGTGCTGGGCGTGCGCCTGTCCATCCTGACCGCCGACGGCTGGTCGCATCTGATCATGCCGGCCATCAACCTGGCCCTGGCCAACATCGCCCTGGTGCTGCGCCTGACGGCCTCCGGCGTGGTGGAGGCCCGCAGCCAGGACTACGTGAAGTTCGCGCGCGCCAAGGGCGTCAAGCCCGGCCGCATCGTGCGCCGCCATATCCTGCGCAACATCCTGATCCCGGTAGTCACGGTGATCGGCATGGAGTTCGGCACGCTGATCGCCTACTCGACCATCACCGAGACCGTGTTCGCGTGGCCCGGCATGGGCAAGCTGCTGATTGACAGCGTGTATCAGCTCGACCGCCCCGTCGTCGTCGCCTACGTGATGCTGGTCACGCTGATCTTCGTCATCATCAACCTGGTTGTCGACATCCTGTACGCGGCGCTCGACCCGCGCGTGCAGCTCGTGGCCCCCGCTCATTGAACCGCCATGGCTAACTCTCCCAATCCCGGCCGCACCCGCACCGTCCAGCCTCTGGCCGAGACGCCCCGGCGCGCCGCCATTCTGAAAAAACTGCATGCGCGCCCCACGGTGCGCGGCTCGGTCATCGCGCTGGCCGTCCTGATCATTCTGGTGGTCTTCGCGCCGTTCTTTGCGCCGCAGAATCCGTACGATCTGGCCAACCTGTCGCTCATGGACGGCCGCCTCGCGCCGCGCCAGGCGCTGATGGACGGCAGCATCGCGTGGCTGGGCACCGACGACCAGGGCCGCGACATGCTCAGCGCCATCCTGTATGGCCTGCGCATCAGCCTGATGGTGGGCCTGTCCGCCGTCGTGCTGGCAACCGCCATCGGCGGCGCGATCGGCCTGGTGGCCGCCTACATCGGCGGCTGGGTCGACACCGTGTTGATGCGCATCGTCGACTTCATCCTGGGCTTTCCGACCATTCTCGTGGCGCTGGTGCTGCTGGTGGTGCTGGGCCGAGGGGTCGACAAGGTGATCCTGGCGCTTGTCCTTGTGCAATGGGGCCACTACGCGCGCATCATGCGCAGCCGCGCCCTGCAGGAACGCCGCAAGGAATACGTCGAGGCCGCCGCCAACCTGGGCTTTCCGGCCTGGCGCATCATGCTCTTTCACCTGTTGCCCAACTGCCTGGGTCCGGTGATGGTGTTCGCCACCATCCAGATCGCCACCGCGATCGCGCTGGAAGCGACGCTGTCGTTCCTGGGCGTGGGCGTGCCGATCACCGAACCGTCGCTGGGCCTGTTGATCTCCAACGGCTTCCAGTACCTGCTGTCGGGCGACTACTGGATCAGCCTGTTCCCGGGCATTGCGCTGCTGGTTCTCATCCTCTCCATCAATATCGTGGGCGACCGCCTGCGCGAAAGCCTGGATCCCCGTCGAGCATGAGCGACATTCTTCTTGATGTGCGCGGCCTGCGCACTGCATTCCATACCGAGGCCGGCGCGTGGCTGGCGGTCGACGGCGTCGACCTGACCGTGCGCCGAGGCGAGATCGTGGGGCTGGTGGGCGAATCCGGTTCCGGCAAGTCCGTCACGGGCTTTTCACTGCTGGGTCTGATCGACCCACCGGGCGAAGTCGTCGACGGCGAGGTGAAGTTCAAGGGCACGGACCTGCGCAAGCTGTCCGAAGAGCAGATGCGCCAGCTTCGCGGCAATCGCATCGCCATGATCTTCCAGGACCCGCTGATGACGCTGAACCCGGTGCTGCGCATCGGCGAGCAGATGATGGAAGCCATCCTGACGCACGAGGACGTGCCGCGCGCCCAGGCCGAGGAACGCTGCCGCGAGGCGCTGGCCATGGTCGGCATTCCGTCGCCGGAGACGCGCTTGAAGAGCTATCCGCACGAATTCTCGGGCGGCATGCGCCAGCGCGTGGCGATCGCCATTGCGATGCTGAACAAGCCGGACCTGATCATCTGCGACGAACCCACCACGGCGCTGGACGTCACCATCCAGGGCCAGATCCTCTACCGCATGCAGCAGATCTGCCGCGAGCACAACACGGCGCTGATCTGGATCACCCATGATCTGGGCGTGGTGGCCGAGCTGGCGGACCGCGTGGCCGTGATGTATGCCGGCCGCATCGTGGAAAGCGGCCCGGTCGAACAGGTGCTGGATGCGCCGCGCCACCCCTACACCCGGGGCCTGCTGGATTCCATGCCTGGCGCCACGCAGCCGGGCGCGCGCCTGCACCAGATCAACGGCATGGCGCCCAGCCTTGCCGGCCGTCCGTCGGGCTGTGCGTTCCGGCCGCGCTGTACCAATGCGGTTACGCGCTGCACCGAGCAAGCCCCCTCCGTCACCACCGAAGGTTCGCGCAGCTATCGCTGTTACGTGCCGATCGCCCGCGAGGCACAGTAAGCAATGAGCCAAGCCGATACCCCCGTCATCGAGCTCAAGAACGTCCACAAGCGCTTCGAGCAACGGCCTGACCTGGCCCAACGCATCCTCGCCCTGACCGGCCGCCCCATCGACCGCCGCACCGTGTACGCGGTGAACGGCGTGGACCTGTCCATCAAGCGCGGCGAAGTCGTGGGCCTGGTGGGCGAGTCCGGTTGCGGCAAGTCCACGCTGGGACGCGTCGTGGCCGGCCTGCACCGCCAGACCGAAGGCGAACTGCTGTACCAAGGACAGGACGCGAACCGCCTGCGCGGCGCCGACAAGCTGGCGTACACGCTGGGCGTGCAGATGATCTTCCAGGATCCGCAGGCATCGCTGAATCCGCGCCAGCGGCTGCGGCAGATCCTGGGCGAATCGCTCAAGGTCCACAAGCTGGCGCCCCCGGCCGAGATTCCCGGCCGCATCGACCAGGCGCTTACGGAAGTGGGTCTGGACACGGAATACCGCGACCGCTTCCCGCACCAGATTTCGGGCGGCCAGCGCCAGCGCATCGGCATCGCCCGCGCGCTGATGGTGGCGCCCAAGTTCCTGGTCTGTGACGAGCCGGTGGCCGCGCTGGACGTGTCGATTCAGGCGCAGGTGATCAACCTGTTCATGGACCTGCGCGAACAGCACGGCTTTACGTACCTGTTCATCAGCCATGATCTGGGCGTGGTCAAGCACATCTCGGACCGCGTCGCGATCATGTATCTGGGTAAGATCGTCGAGATCTCGACGTCGGCCGAAATCTTTGCCCGCGCCAACCACCCGTACACGCAGGCCCTGATGGCCGAAGTGCCGGACGTGGCGCGCCGCGGCCGCAAGTTCACGCCGATCAAGGGCGAGATTCCGTCGCCGCTGAATCCGCCTTCCGGCTGCACGTTCAATCCCCGTTGCCCCCACGCGATGCCGCGCTGCCGCGAAGTGGCGCCGGCCCTGAAAGAAATCTCCGCGGGCCACTGGTCGGCCTGCCACCTGAACGAAGCGAGCGCCTGATGAAACCTTCCGATATGTCCAACGTGGACCGCATCGCCATCGAAATGGGCCACGCCGGCCGCAACACCATCCTGTACGTGGACGAGGACCGCAACCACGACCGTCCGTTCAAGCTGCAGACCTATCGCCCCTACGGCTACACGCCGGACCGCCCGGTGGTCATCGTGCAGCACGGCGTGCTGCGCAACGGCGACGAGTACCGGGACTTCTGGGTCGAAGCCGCCGACAAGCACAAGCTGCTGATCGTGGCGCTGACGTTCTCGAACGAGATCTGGCCGGGCGTTGAGAGCTACAACAACGGCCGCGTGTTTTCGGCCGGCGGCAATCCGCGCCACATCGATGGCTGGACGTATGCGCTGGTGGGCAACGTCATCAAGGACATGATCGCCGGCGAAATCACCGACGGGCAGAACGTCTACCTGTTCGGCCACAGCGCTGGCGGCCAATTCGTTCATCGCCTGATGAGCAGCCAGTCGCACGCGCCCTTCAAGGCGGTGACGGCGGGCAATCCCGGCTGGTACACACTGCCGACGTTCGATCATCCCTATCCCGAGGGCATGGACGGCGTGGGGCTGACCGAGGATCACCTGGTGAAGCTGCTGGCCTACCCGATGACGATCCTGGCGGGCGACAAGGACATCGAGACCAACGATCCCAACCTGCCGTCCGAACCCGCCGCGATGCGCCAGGGCCCGCACCGCTTCGCCCGCGCGCAGAACTATTTCGAGTTCGGCCGCAAGGAAGCCGAGCGCCGCGGCGTGCCGTTCGGCTGGACGCTGCAGGTCGTACCCGGCATCGGCCACGACGGCCGCGCGATGTCGGCCGTTTGCGCCAGCCTGTGGTTCGACGGCAAGATGCCCGACGACGCTGAACTGGCCCGCCTGGCCGGCCAGCAAGTTGCCTGATCCCCTTTTCCATTGCTGAAATCCGATACCGCCATGTCCAACACTCAAAGCACTGAACAGATCGTCGCCGGCATTCAAGGCTGGCTGCAATGCGAATCGCCGTCGAACTTCCCCGAAGGCATCGCCGCAATGGCGCGCATCATCGCCGACTACGCGGCCGCCGCCGGCCTGACGGTGGAGCTGTCGTCGCTGGGCCCCACGACGGGCCCGCTGCTGTACGCGACCAACCGCGCGCCGGGCGATACGCGTCCCGGCATCCTGATCCTGGCGCACATGGACACGGTGCACCCGGTGGGCACGCTGCTGGAGAACCCGGTGCGCATCGACGGCGACCGTCTCTACGGCCCGGGCAGCTATGACATGAAGGCGGGCATCTATCTGGCGCTGACGGCCCTGGCCGGCGTGGCGCGTCCGGGTGCAACGCAATTGCCGGTGGATTTCCTGGTGGTGCCCGACGAAGAAACCGGCAGCCACGCGTCGCGCACGCACATCGAACGCTTCGCCGCCAATGCCAAGTACGCGCTGGTCTGCGAACCGGCCCGTCCCAACGGCGGCAAGTGCGTGACGGCGCGCAAGGGCACGGGCATGCTGAACCTGAACGTGAAGGGCCGCCCGGCACACGCAGGCATGCAGCACGAGAAGGGCCGCAGCGCTATTCGTGAAATGGCGCACCAGGTGCTGGCACTGGAAGCCATGACGGACTACGACCGTGGCATCACGGTGAGCGTTGGGACCATCGCGGGCGGTACGGTCACCAACACGGTTCCGGCGCTGTGCCGCTGCGTGGTGGATTTCCGGGTGCCTGACATGGGGGCTGCGGAAGACGTGCTGCGCCGGATGCGTGAACTGTGCGCAGTGGGTCCGGATGTTGAACTGGACATCGACGTGGAACTGAACCGTCCGCCGATGGTGAAGACGGAAGAAGCGGCTGCGTTGCTGGCGTTGGTGCAGGGCTTTGCGGATCGCGCGGGTTTTCTGCTTGAGGATGCGCCGATGACGGGCGGCGGCAGCGATGCCAACTTCACGTCGGCAATGGGTATTCCGACGCTGGACGGGTTGGGAGCTGATGGAGATGGGGCGCATACGTTGAATGAGTATGTGCTGGTGTCTACGTTGGAGCAGCGGTTGAAGTTTTGGGAATTGCTGCTGCGGGATTTGGCTTAAGGGTTTGGTTTTTTCGCGGTTTTGTTGCGCGAAGATTTGAGTTCTTAAGGCGTCCGGCACGGTGGCGGCTATGGTTCTTAAGACGTCCGGCACGGTGGCGGCTATGGTTCTTAAGACGTCCGGCACGGTGGCGGCTATGGTTCTTAAGACGTCCGGCACGGTGGCGGCCCGGGGCGCGCGGGGCCACGATTGCGGTCCGGAGCCTTCGCTCCGGACTGCCCCGTCGTCATCTTCGTCCGCCTTCGGCTCCCTTCAGATTCCCTCGGGCTTATCGACGCCCCGCGCACCCCGGGCCGCCCCCGCACCGGACTCTGGCAATTCGAGTCTTTAGACGGCTGGGACGATCGGCGTGCTTGGCGTTTTTGTGTAGAACTCCTCGGGCCAGAAGCGTCTTGCGGTGCCCGTCTCCGTTCGGCCGCGCGGGCGGCCTCCGGAGACTTACGCAGCGTCTGGCGTTGTAGCGATGACGCTTCGCGCGTGGCTGCATTTGATCCAGGTGTCTGACACCCACGGATTCGTAAGACTGATTCCGATGTCTGACACCCACAAATTCCTAAGACTGATTCCGGTGTCTGACACCCGGCAGATCCGCAAACGCAAATCTGCTCGCCATTAATCGTCAATTGAACTCCAGTGCCCGATGGGCGGCGCGTACTGGTCGGCAAGTTGTGGCTGACCGTCGCCGCGCCGCCCATCACCGCCCCTCCCCCGTGACGGTGGCCCATTAGCAAGCCAATCACCGCCAACGCGAAGCGCACACCGCCACGACGCCCCACCGACCCAATGCTGGGTTGCCGCCGCCCGGGCGGCAGCAACCCGGCGGCCCCGCAGACTTCCTGCCCTGTCCACAGGTCTTGCAGCGCGCAAACCAAAGACCCTAGCAGCACGGCGTCGTGGTCACCGGGGAGGCGAGCGCCGTCGATGCGCCCGAGGGAATCTGAAGGGAGCCGGAGGCGGACGAAGATGACGACGGGGCAGTCCGGAGCGAAGGCTCCGGACCGCAATCGTGGGCGATCGCCTCCCCGGTGACCGCGGCGTCGGGCGACCTACGAAGACTATCTACACGAAGGCCGGTGTCAGACACCCGGGGAAGATGATCTCAGCATGAAACACCATCTCATCGGGTGTCAGACACCTAGATAAAGCTTCATGCGCAGACAAAAGACGCCACCATCCGAATACCACCACCATCCACACCCATTCGCCTAGAATGACGCCCACCAAAATCGCCATCTCCACCACCTCTCATGTCCGCCGCCCCCACCAGCGCCATCGCCTACGGCCTAGCCACGTTAGCCGCCGACGGCACCATCCTTGATACCTGGTATCCGCGTCCTTCCCTCGCCGACAACGCGCCGCCCACCGGGACTCGTCATCTGACGCCGGAAGAAGCGCGCGCCGCCCTTGGCGAGCACGTTGCCACAGCCCTCGTCCGGGACACGCGCCGCAAGGTCGATATCGTGGCCGTGCGCACCGCCATTTCGTCGCTCGACGAGCCGCCCGTCGATGCTCATGACGCCTACCTGCGTCTGCATCTGCTCAGTCACCGGCTCATCCGGCCGCACGGCGCCAATCTGGATGGGTTGTTTGGGGTGCTCGCCAACGTCGCGTGGACTTCGGTGGGGCCGTGTGCGGTGGATCAGGTCGACGCGTTGCGCTGGCATCTGCGCGCCACCGGGCAGGTGCTGGAAATTCGCGGCGTGGACAAGATTCCGCGCATGACCGATTACGTCGTGGCCAGTGGCGTGCGCATCGCGGACACGGCGCGTGTGCGGCTCGGCGCGCATCTGTCGCCGGGCACCACCGTGCTGCATGAAGGGTTCTGCAACTTCAACGCCGGCACGCTGGGCGCGTCCATGGTCGAAGGCCGCATCAGTGCGGGCGTGATCGTGGACGACGGCACCGATATCGGCGGCGGCGCGTCGATCATGGGGACCATGTCGGGCGGCGGCAAGCAGGTGGTTTCCATCGGCAAGCGCTGCCTGCTCGGCGCCAATTCCGGCATTGGCATTTCGCTGGGCGACGACTGCGTGGTCGAAGCCGGCTGCTACGTTACCGCCGGCACGCGTGTGCTGACGCCGGAGGGTGCGGTGGTCAAGGCCGTGTCGCTGGCGGGCCAGCACGGGCTGCTGTTCCGCCGCAATTCCCAGACCGGCGCGGTGGAAGCGCTGGTGCGCACCGCAGCGTGGGGCACGTTGAATCCCGCCCTGCATGCGGGCCACTGACCATTCGGGCCACTGAATGGAATATGGCCGCTGCGAGCGGCCATATCAGTGAGGCGGCGTGCACTCGGTCACCCGAGCCGGCGCCGTGGCGTCAGGCGTATTCCGCCGTTTGCCCCAACTGGTTGTAGACCAGGTTGACGAAAAGATCGGAACTCAGGATGCGCGCGACGCGGCACGAGAAGACCGTCTTGCCGCTGTCGTCCTGCAGGGTGACCGTGTCGGTCCAGTCATTGAGATCGATGGGTTGCAGCGACTCGTAGGGCCACGTAACGCCGTCGAGGTGCAGGCCTTGCGCCGACAAGGACACTTCGCGCGTCTCGAAGTCGGGGAAGGTGCCGCCGGTGACATAGCGGAACGTGACGCGCGCGCCCTGTTCCGTCAGCGACTCCAGAACCGGCAGCCGGCGCGCCACGTAGTGCGAGCGGAAGGCGTCCATGAAGGCGGGAAATTCGTCGACGCCAGCGGCAACCGTCCAGGCGCCTTGCGCGGGGCTGCGGTATGCCAGGCGGTCGGCGGATCCTGCTGCCGTGTCCGGCTGGCCGGTGTACAGGCAAAGGTCCTGGATGTCCGCAAATGCGGTGTAGATGCGGGCGCCGCCTTCCTGGCTGACAACGCCGTTTTCGTGCAATTCAAAGCAATCCGGGGCGCTCCCCGTGCGGGTAAACACCGCGAATGCGTCTAGGGCCTGCGGGGTTTCTCTATCTGTCATGCAACTTCCTGAATGGATTGGGGTGCTATCGCGGCCCAGGACGTCGCAATGTCTTGCGAGCCGTATTCTCCCCCATATGCGAAATACGTGCTTGATGACCCCAATTCCAGCACTTTG
Source organism: Achromobacter spanius (assembly GCF_002966795.1). Lineage (GTDB taxonomy): Bacteria > Pseudomonadota > Gammaproteobacteria > Burkholderiales > Burkholderiaceae_B > Achromobacter > Achromobacter spanius_D. Next base: position 485,379 of record NZ_CP023270.1, on the reverse strand, counting down.
AACGTAAATCACTCGCCCGGCGGAATCGGCGCGAAACGCAGGTGCTGCACGTCGCCGCGACCCGCGATGATCGCCGTGGACTCGGGCACTTCTTCCCAGACACCGGCCATGTCCGACAGCGGCTCGGACAGCAGCAGAAAGGCGTCGTCGTCCAGGGCGGCGATCTGCGCGTTATCCGGGTAGAGTTCGCGCAGGTGACGCACGCAGGTGTTGTGAAACAGCGTGCGCGAGTCGCCTTCGCTGGAATAGCGCACCGCAATCAGCCGCTCGCCGTCCAGCGCGCACACCGTCATGTTGATGGGATGCGCCACGCCATGGCGCCGGCCGGTTTCCTCGACGGCGCCCACCATGCGGGCGAGCGCGGGGATCGGGTCTTCGTCCAGGCCAAACGTCAGCGCCAGAAGGAACATCACCTCGGAATCCGTGGAACCTTCCAGCGATCCGAAATACGCGGGCGCGATCATCAGCATCAGATCGCGCCGCAGCAGCGGGTAGTCGCGGATGAGACCGTTGTGCACGAACAGCCATTGCCCATGGCGGAACGGATGGCAGTTGGTCTCTTGTGCGGGCGTGTCGGTGGCGGCGCGGATGTGTGCGACGAAATTCGGCGCATGGATGGCGCGGGCCGCCTCGCGCAGATTGCGGTCGTTCCACGCCGGATGCACGCTGCGATAGCGGAACGGCGGTTCGCTGGGGCGGCCCTCGATGGGGCGGCTGTACCAGCCCAGCCCGAAACCATCGCCGTTCGTGGTGGTGGCGCCCAGGCGGGAATGCAGGCTTTGTTCGATGAGCGAGTACTTGGCCTTGAACAGCACGCTCTCCATCTGCAGGGGACTACCGGTGTAAGCCAGCCAACGGCACATGATGCGCTCCTTCGATCCGGACAGGCCAGTGTAGGAGCGACCCGCGCATTTCTTCAAGCCCGCGCCGGGGCCCCGCTTTCCCCAGCTTGGCTTGACTCGGCCCCTACTTGTTCAGCAGCGCCTTCAGCATGGCCATGCGCTCCTTGGGGCTCATGGCGGCGGTCGCGTCGTCCTCCTGGATGCGCACGTCGCCCAGGCCCATTTCCTCGATGAAGCGCGACGGTTCGCGCACCAGGTCTTCGCGGGCGCGACGGCGGCGCTTGCACCAGCTCAGGTTCAGGCTGCGCTGCGCGCGGGTGATGCCGACGTACATCAGGCGCCGCTCTTCCTGGATGCGGGTCGCCAGGTTCTCGGCGGCACGCGCCGGATCGCCCACTTCGTCGTCCTTGCCCAGGTGAGGCAGCAGGCCTTCTTCCACGCCCGCCAGGTACACGTGCGGGTATTCGAGGCCCTTGGAAGCGTGCAGCGTGGACATCTTGACGGCGTCGGGCGCTTCTTCCTCGCCGCGCTCCAGCATGGTGACCAGCGCCACGTGCTGCACCAGGTCGAAGAGCGTCATGTTGTCTTCCTCGGCCTTGCGCTTGAGCCAGCCGGTCAGCTCCAGGACGTTCTGCCACCGTGTCTGCGCGGGGCGTTCTTCGAAGAGTTCAAACAGGTGCCGTTCGTACTGGATGGCTTCGAGGAGGTCGTCGAGGATCGCGCCTGCCGGTTCCGCAGGCGCCGCGTCCTTGCCGGAGGCTGCGCCGCGACCCGCGCGCCACTGCATGCGGCGGATGAATTCCGCAAAGGTGCGCAGCTGTTCAAGCTGGCGCGGCGCCAGGACGCTTTCGAGGCCGGTTTCGGCCACGGCGGCCAGCAGCGACAGTTCGCGGCTGGCGGCGTACTGGCCCAGCGCCTGCAACGTGGTCTGGCCGATGCCGCGCTTGGGCGTGGTGGCCGCGCGGATGAAGGCGGGGTCGTCATCGTCGTTGGCCAGCACGCGCAGGTAGGCCAGGATGTCGCGCACTTCGGCCTTGTCGAAGAAGCTTTGCCCGCCGGAGATCGTGTACGGGATCTTCAGGTTGCGCAGTGCCTGCTCCAGGATGCGCGACTGATGATTGCTGCGGTACAGGATGGCGAAATCCTTCCACTGCGCCTGGCGCTCGAAGCGCGCGGCGGACACCTTCATGGCGATGGACTCGGCCTCCTGCTCCTCGCCGTCCATGGCCGACACGACGATGGGTTCGCCCACCCCCAGCTCGGACCAGAGCTTCTTTTCGAAGAGCTTGGGGTTCTTTTCGATGACCTGGTTGGCGGCCGCCAGGATGCGCTGCACCGAGCGGTAGTTCTGCTCGAGCTTGATGAGCTTGATGTTGGGGTAGTCGGTGGTCAGCTTGGCCAGGTTCTCGATGGTGGCGCCGCGCCAGGCGTAGATGGCCTGGTCGTCGTCGCCCACCGCGGTGAACATGGCGCGCGGGCCGGTCAGCAACTGCACCAGCCGGTACTGGCACACATTGGTGTCCTGGTATTCGTCCACCAGCAGGTACCGCACACGGTTCTGCCAGCGGGTGCGCACTTCTTCGTTGCTGGCCAGGAGTTGCGCGGGAATGCGGATAAGGTCGTCGAAGTCCACTGCCTGATAGGCGGCGAGCGTGGCGGCGTAGCTGCGGTAAACGTTGGCGGCCTCGACGTCGCCCGGGGTGATGGCTTCGCGCGCGGCGTCGTCCGGCTCCAGCAGCGCGTTCTTCCACAGCGAGATGATGCCCTGCACGTGGCGCAGGCGCGCCTTGTCGGTGGTCGCCAGCAGTTCCTGGATGATCCCCATGGCGTCGTCGGCGTCCAGGATGGAGAACGTGGGCTTCAGGCCCGCGTTGCGCGCCTCTTCGCGCAGCATCTTCACGCCCAGCGAGTGGAAGGTGCTGATGATCAGGCCCTTGGACAGCTTGCGGTCGACCAGCGTCTTCACACGCTCGTCCATTTCGCGGGCGGCCTTGTTGGTGAAGGTCAGCGCGACGACGTTGCGGCCCATGTAGCCGCATTCGCGCAGCAGGTAGGCGATCTTCTGCGTGATGACGCGCGTCTTGCCGCTGCCGGCGCCCGCCAGGACGAGGCAAGGGCCGTCCAGGTAGAGCGTCGCCTCGCGCTGCGCGGGATTCATGCCGTGGCCAATCGGTTCGCTTGCGGACATTGGAGATTCAGGTCGTCATGCGTCGCGGCGGCCATGCCAGCGCAGCCGGCAAGCAAGGGGCCTGCCGCTGCCCGTCAATGGGCCGGAAAAACGCGAGAAAAAGGGGACGGGCGCAGCCGCCGCAGCGGGTCTGCCGCGCCGGTGCGATAGAGGAAGACGATCATAGAACAATCGGGTCGATGGCGCACCGGCGGCTTGCCGAAGGGACAGATCCGCGCACCTTCGCAAGGGGCAATCGCCCGTCAGATTTCCAGCGGATCGACTTCCAGTTGCCAGCGCACGCGCGCCTCGTTGGCCAGGTGGGGCAGGTGGTGCGACCACGACGCAAGAAACGCCTGCAGGGCCGGCCGGCTGCTGCTTTCGGCCAGCAGTTGGGCACGCTCGATGTTGGCCACGCGCACCACGCGCAGCGGCACGGGGTCGTACAGCATGATCGCGTCCATGCCAGGAAAATCAGCCGCCCATTCGCCCTCGGGCAGCACGCGGGCTTGCTCCAGAAACGCCTGGGCCACCTTCAGCTCGCGCGCCTCGGCGGTCAGCAGCGCCTGGTAGACGTAAGGGGGCAAGCCGGTGCTTTCGCGCTCGTGCAGCGCGTGGCGCGCAAACCCCGCGTAGTCGTGGCGCAGCAAGGCCTGGTACACGGGCTGCTCGGGGTAACCGGTCTGAATCAGCACTTCGCCGTTGCCCTGATGACGGCCCGCGCGGCCGGCCACCTGCATCAGCTGCGCGAACAGGCGCTCGGGCGCGCGGAAATCGTGGGCGAACAGCATGGAGTCTGCGTTCAGCACGCCGACCAGCCCCAGTCGCGCAAAGTCGTGGCCCTTGGCCACCATCTGCGTGCCGACCAGGATGTCGACCTCGCCCGCGTGCACGGACGCGAACAGCGCTTCGGCGCTGCCCTTCTTGCGCGTGCTGTCGGCATCGATGCGCAGGATGCGCGCCTCGGGAAAGAGTTCGGCCAGGTGTTCCTCGACGCGCTGCGTGCCGCGGCCCATGGGCGCCAGGTCCTGGTCGCCGCATTCGGGGCAGGCGCGCGGCACGGGGGCCTGATAGCCGCAGTGATGACACTGCAGGCGATGGCCGCGAAAGTCCGTGCGATGCAGCACGGTAAAGGCCGTGCAGCGCGGGCAGTTGCTGACCCACGCGCAGGACTGGCAATGCAGCACCGGCGAGTAACCGCGCCGGTTCAGGAAGATCAGCACCTGCTCCTTGCGCTCGAGCCGCTGGCCAATGGCTTCAAGAAGCTGGGGCGACAGCCCTTGCTTCATCTGCAGGCGGCGTGTATCCACCAGGCGGATCTTGGGCAGCTCGTTTGACCGTGCGCGGCCGGGCAGCGTCAGGCGCAGGTAGCGTCCGCGCTCGGCGTGCTGCCAGGTTTCCAGCGACGGCGTGGCCGAACCCAGCACCACCGGAATGTTCAGATCGTGCGCGCGCCACACCGCCAGATCGCGTGCCGAATAGCGCAGTCCGTCCTGCTGCTTGTAGGACGTATCGTGCTCTTCGTCGACCACGATCAGGCCCAGCTCCGTCAGCGGCGCGAAGATCGACATGCGCGTGCCCAGCAACATGCGCGCCTGGCCGCGCTGGGCGCGGGTCCACGCCTGCAGCCGCTCGCCGTCGGACAGGCCGCTGTGCATCACCGCCAGCCCCTCGGGTCCGACCAGCGCTTCCAAACGCGCCCGCAGCGCGGCTTCGAGCTGCGGCGTCAGATTGATTTCCGGGACCAGCAGCAGCACCTGGCGCCCTGCCGCCAGGACCTTTTCGGCGGCGCGCAGATAGACCTCGGTCTTGCCGCTGCCCGTGACGCCATGGAGCAGCACCGGCTTGAAGCCGCCGAGCGCGCCAATGGCCTGCACCGCCGCCTCCTGGGCTTCGTTCAGCGCCGGCGGCTGGTCGGGCGTGGCGGGCGCCCGCGCGGTCTTGCGCTTGCGCGCATCCATGCGCGCCACGGGTCCTTCCCCGGAGCGCTTGCCCTGGTAGGACGTGGGCTTGCGCAGCGGCGGCGGCAGCGTGGGCAGCATCACCTCGCCCAGGGGCCGCTGATAGTAGTCCGCGGCAAAGCGCGCCATGCGCAACCACGCCTCGTCAAACGGCGGCAGATCGTCCAGCACCGCCTCGATCGGCCGGATCTGCTTGGGCTCGAAAGACGGCTCTGCAGGGTTGTCGACCACCACGCCGATCATCTTGCGGCGGCCGAACGGAACGATCACCCGCAGGCCGGCCGCAATCGGCGCGTCGCTGCGGTAATCGAACGGGCCGGGCAGCGGCACGTCCAGCGCGACGCGCACCCAGCACACCGCTGCGGTGTCGGGATTCGCTTGCGCGTCAGGCATGGAGTCTGGGGACATTCATCTACTGATATAGGACTAGCCGAAAGGATGAGGACACCGCGCGGCAGCGTCGGCGGATTTTCGCCTGCTCCGGTGCCACTGATCCACCGGCGCCTGTGGATAACTTTGGGGAAAAGGCGAGAGCAACATCAGAAAATGGAATATGGCAAGAATGCACAAACTATTGCATCCCTGTTGATAAGCGACATTTTCCGATATAAAACAGGCACTTGAAGCCGGTTTCCAGATTGTAAGCCAGCTTGGAGAGGGTTTTCCCCGACCCCGGATTTAATGTGCACAAGTCGTCCGCGGGGCCCACCTGCTTCGGCCCTTGGGGCCGAAGCGTTCACTTACTTACGCGTGGAGGGCGCGGCTGTATTGGTGGACTTCATCGACCAATTCAGCTACAGCTTCTGGCGGAGTGAAGCGGGAAATGCCATGTCCCAGATTGAACACATGGCCGCCCTTGCCCACCGGACCAAACGCATCCAGCACCCGGCGCGCTTCCGTGCGAATGGCGCTTGCACCGCCAAACAGCGCCATCGGATCCAGGTTGCCCTGGAACGCGACCGAGTCGCTCGTGCGGCGGCGTGCCGCTGCCAGGTCCACGGTCCAGTCCAGACCCACCGCGTCGCTGCCACAGGCCGCGATGTCTTCGATCCACTGGCCGCCGCCCTTGGTGAAGACGATGACCGGCACGCGCCGGCCTTCGTGCTCGCGGGTCAGGCCGGCCACGACCTTCTTTGTGTAGGCCAGCGAGAACTGCTGGAACAGGCCGTCGGCCAGCACCCCGCCCCAGCTGTCGAACAGCATCACAGCCTGAGCGCCGGCGGCGATCTGGCCATTCAGGTATTGCAGCGTGGCTTCGGCATTGACTTCGAGAATGCGATGCAGCAGATCGGGACGCGAATACAGCAGGGTCTTGATGAGGCGGTAGTCGTCGCTGCCCTTGCCTTCGACCATGTAACAGGCGATGGTCCACGGGCTGCCGGCAAAGCCGATCAGCGGCACCTTGCCGTCAAGATCGCGCCGGATCGTGCTGACCGCGTCGAACACGTACCGCAGCTTGTCCATGTCGGGCACCGCCAGGCGCGCGACGTCTTCCTCGGTGCGGATGGGATGCGCAAAACGCGGGCCTTCGCCTTCGGCGAAGTCCAGGCCAAGGCCCATCGCGTGCGGCACGGTCAGGATGTCCGAGAACAGGATGGCCGCATCCAGGTCGTAGCGCTCCAGGGGCTGCAGCGTGACTTCCGAGGCATAGTCCGGATTCTGCGCCAGCCCCATGAACGAGCCTGCACGCGCACGCGTCTCGCGGTACTCGGGCAGATAGCGACCCGCCTGGCGCATCAGCCAGATGGGGGTATAGGGCACGGGTTCGCGCATCAGGGCGCGCAAGAACACATCGTTCTTCAAACGGGGAGCAGACACGGCTAACCTCGATGATCGGAAGCCGTGAGTTTACTTCCCCTGGCTGACAAGGCGGGCCGCGCCCGCACTGGCGGGGTTGAGCGGGCGCAATGGGTAGAAGCTGCGGACGTTCGGGCTGTTACGCCTTAGCCCGTTTCGTGCATCCGCGCCGCAGCCTGCGCCGCCTGGCGGTACGGTGCGGCTTCGATTCCGTGTTTACGCATCAGCGCCCAGAACGCGCGTCGGTGCTTGGCGCATGCGCGGGCGGCCTGCGCCACATTGCCGCCGTGACGAGACAGCGCGTGACGAATGTATTCGCGTTCGAAGCCATTCACCACCTGCGCCTTTGCCGCTCGGAACGTTTCTGGCGCGGCTCGCCGGTATTGGTGCCGCAAGCTGCTCAAGGCCTGCTCGACGATATCGGCGGGGACTTTGGGACGTGCGGCTCCCGCGCGAGATGCGTGGGGCGAAGGCGCCGCGTGCTCGGCGCAGTGCGCGTCCGGGTGTTCACCCAGATAATTGACCGGGTGCTCATGGACACTGCCGGCCGCGCCAGCACCCGTTAAAGCGCCCGGCGGTGCACCGCGGCGAGCCAGGCGGATCAGCCGCACGCGCAGGCTTTCCACGCACACCGGCTGCGAGATGAAGTCGGCCGCGCCCAGGCTGAGCAGATCCAGAATGGCCGGCGCCTTGACGTCGTGGATGAGCAGCAAAATGGGCGTGGACAGCGCGTTACGCGCCTGCTGCAAAGCCATGCGGGACCACGCAAGGGAGTACGGTGCCACGGGCAGAATGCATGCGTCATATCTCCGCAAAGACAGCGCCTGCCGAGCCAGGGAATCCGGCGGCGCGGCGTCAAGCCCCTGCGGCGCCAGGGACACCGGATGCAGCCGCACGCGCGTCAGCCTGGCCTGATGGCCGGCGATCCAGGCGCCCATCGTCGTTTCATGACCGGGCGCCAGCAGCACCCCGCAATCCAGCACGTCTCGCATGCCTTCCTCGTTTGCATCGCAAAACTGAAGGCTACTGTTGCAGCCCCGCACCGACTATTCGTAGTGAACGCATTGCGGCAGGCCGCTACGAGGCGACGCGCTGCGGGCGCGCGCACGGTGGGCAAAATATCAGACTCATTCAGGTGTCAGACACCATGCAATAAGCAGAAATGAAAAAAGCGGCCCGGAGGCCGCTTTTTTCAACGCCGGGACAAGCCCGGCAACCGCATTGCCGCTTAGTGCGAGCGGCCGCCTTGGCGCAGCTTGCGCGCCGCGATGGCTTGTGCAGCCAGCATGGCGAGCTCGGCTTCGACGACAGCGATGTCAGCCTTGTCCTTGGCGTTGGCCAGGGCCAGTTCGGCCTTCTGGCGCGCTTCCAGGGCGCGGGCTTCGTCGAGGTCGGCGGCACGGATAGCCGTGTCGGCCAGGACCGTCACGCTGCCCGGCTGAACTTCCAGGATACCCCCGGCGACGAAGATGTTTTCCTCGCCTTGGTCGGCACGAACGATCTTGACCGTTCCGGGGCGTATGCGCGAGATCAGCGGGGTGTGGCCGGGCAGAATGCCCAGTTCACCCGACTCGCCAGGCAGAACCACGAACTTCGCCTCGCCGGTGAAGATCGCTTCCTCTGCGCTGACCACATCCACATGCAGGGTAGCCATATCGGTTCCTTATTGCAGTTTCTTGGCCTTCTCGAAGGCCTCGTCGATCGAACCGACCATGTAGAACGCCTGTTCCGGCAGGCTGTCGCACTCGCCGTTGACGATCATCTTGAAACCACGGATGGTTTCGGCCAGCGGAACGTACTTGCCGGGCGAACCGGTAAACACTTCGGCGACGTGGAACGGCTGCGACAGGAAGCGCTGGATCTTACGCGCGCGGGCCACGGCCTGCTTGTCTTCCGGCGACAGTTCGTCCATGCCCAGAATCGCGATGATGTCGCGCAGTTCCTTGTAGCGCTGCAGCGTCTGCTGCACGCCACGGGCAACGGCGTAGTGCTCTTCGCCGACGACTTGCGGGTCGAGCTGACGGCTGGACGAATCCAGCGGGTCGACGGCCGGGTAGATACCCAGGGCGGCGATGTCACGCGACAGCACGACGGTCGAGTCCAAATGCTGGAAGGTCGTGGCAGGCGACGGGTCGGTCAAGTCATCCGCAGGGACGTACACGGCCTGGATCGAGGTGATCGAGCCGGTCTTGGTCGACGTGATGCGCTCTTGCAGCTTGCCCATTTCTTCGGCCAGCGTGGGCTGATAACCCACGGCGGACGGCATACGGCCCAGCAGTGCGGACACTTCCGTACCGGCCAGGGTGTAGCGGTAGATGTTGTCCACGAAGAACAGGATGTCGCGGCCTTCGTCGCGGAACTTCTCGGCCATCGTCAGGCCGGTCAGCGCCACGCGCAGACGGTTGCCGGGGGGTTCGTTCATCTGACCGAACACCATGGCGACCTTGTCCAGAACGTTCGACTCTTCCATTTCGTGGTAGAAGTCGTTGCCTTCACGGGTACGCTCACCCACGCCGGCAAACACCGACAAACCGCTGTGCTGCTTGGCGATGTTGTTGATGAGTTCCATCATGTTCACGGTCTTGCCCACGCCGGCGCCGCCGAACAGGCCGACCTTACCGCCCTTGGCGAACGGGCAAACCAGGTCAATAACCTTGATGCCGGTTTCCAGCAGTTCCACCGACGGCGACAGTTCGTCGAAACGGGGAGCGGCCTGGTGGATGCCACGCTTTTCTTCGTGGACGATGGGGCCGGCTTCGTCGATGGGACGACCCAGCACGTCCATGATGCGGCCCAGCGTGCCGGTGCCGACGGGCACCGAGATCGGGGCGCCCGTGCCGGTGACCTTCATGCCGCGGCGCAGACCGTCGCTGGAGCCCAGCGCAATGGTACGCACCACGCCGTCGCCCAGCTGTTGCTGCACTTCCAGCGTCAGACCCTTTTCGGCGAACGAGGAACCCTCGTCGGCCAGAGTAAGCGCTTCATAGATCTTGGGCATCTGATCGCGGGGGAACTGAATATCCACCACGGCGCCAATGCACTGAACGATGGTTCCGTTGCTCATGTCGATTCCTTGCTTGATAGCTTTTGACGGGATGCTGCCTGCCTCAAACGGCGGCAGCGCCCCCTACGATTTCCGAAATTTCTTTGGTGATCGCGGCCTGACGGGTCTTGTTGTAGACCAGTTGCAGATCGCCGATGACCTTCTTGGCGTTGTCCGACGCCGCCTTCATGGCGACCATCCGGGCCGACTGCTCCGAAGCCATGTTCTCGGCCACGGCTTGGTACAGCAGGCCTTCAACGTAACGCTGCAGCAGGTCGTCGATCACGCTACGGGCGTCGGGTTCGTAGATGTAATCCCAGCTGTATTCCGACTTCACTTCCGAGGTCTTGGCCAGGCTATCGGCGCCCGTCTGGTACGGATCTTCCAAACCGCTGGCCAGCGGCAGCAGACGCAGGAACAGGGGCTCTTGCTTCATCGTGTTGACGAAGCGGGTCGAGGCCACGTACAGCGCGTCGATACGGCCTTCCAGGTAGGCGTCCAGCTGCACCTTGATCGCGCCCAGCAGGCGGTCGAGTTGCGGCTTGTCGCCCAGTTGCACTTCCTGGGAAACCAGTTTGGCGCCGATACGGGTCAGCACACCCACGCCCTTGTTGCCGAAAGCGGTCGCTTGCACGGCGATGCCGGCTTTCTCGAACTCTTTCAGCTTGCCCAACGTCACGCGGGTGATGTTGGTGTTCAAGCCGCCGCACAAACCCTTGTCGGTCGTCACCATGACCACGCCGACCGCCTTGATTTCGCGTTCGACCAGGTACGGGTGGCTGTACTCGGGATTGGCCTGCATCAGGTGCGCAGCAATCTCGCGCACCTTGGTGGCGTACGGACGGCCTGCACGCATCCGCTCCTGCGCCTTGCGCATCTTGGATGCGGCGACCATTTCCATCGCCTTGGTGATCTTGCGCGTGTTTTGCACGCTCTTGATCTTGGTTCGGATTTCCTTAATTCCGGGCATTGCGCTTTCCTGTGAAGACTGGCCGATGGGTTCCGCTCGCGCCTCAACCATCCGGGAAGGATGGGTGAGGCGCCTGCGACGCCTAACCCATCACTTTCTTAAAAAGCACCGTGCTTCTTGAATTCCTGAACGGCGGCGGCCAGTTCGGCCTCGTCGTCCTTGGACAGTTCCTTGGTGTCTTCGATGCGCTGGATCAGAGCAGCGTGCTTGCTCTTGAGCTGATCCTTCAGCGACTTCTCGAACGACAGCACTTGGGCCACGTCCACGTCATCCAGGTAGCCGTTGTTGACCGTGTACAGCGTGACGGCCAGTTCCCACACTTGCAGCGGCTGGTATTGCGGCTGCTTGAGCAGTTCAACGACGCGCTTGCCGCGCTCGAGCTGGCGACGGGTGGCGTCGTCCAGGTCGGAGGCGAACTGCGCGAAGGCGGCCAGTTCACGGTACTGCGCCAAGTCGGTACGGATACCGCCGGACAGCTTCTTGACGACCTTGGTCTGGGCAGCGCCACCGACGCGCGACACCGAGATACCGGCGTTGATTGCGGGGCGGACACCGGCGTTGAACAGGTCGGTTTCCAGGAAGATCTGGCCGTCGGTGATCGAGATCACGTTGGTCGGAACGAAGGCCGACACGTCGCCTGCCTGGGTTTCGATGATCGGCAGCGCGGTCAGCGAGCCGGTCTTGCCCTTGACGGCGCCTTCGGTGAACTTCTCGACGTACTCTTCGTTGACGCGAGCAGCACGTTCCAGCAGGCGCGAGTGCAGGTAGAACACGTCGCCCGGGTAGGCTTCGCGGCCCGGCGGACGGCGCAGCAGCAGCGAGACCTGGCGGTATGCCCAGGCTTGCTTGGTCAGATCGTCATAAACGATCAGGGCGTCTTCGCCACGATCGCGGAAGTATTCGCCCATCGTGCAGCCGGCGTAGGCGGCCAGGTACTGCATGGCGGCGGAGTCGGAAGCCGAGGCGGCCACGACGATGGTGTATTCCATCGCGCCGTGTTCTTCGAGCTTGCGAACGACGTTGTTGATCGTCGAAGCCTTCTGGCCGATAGCGACGTACACGCAGGTGACGCCCTTGCCCTTCTGGCTGATGATCGTGTCGACGGCCACGGCGGTCTTGCCGGTCTGGCGGTCGCCAATGATCAGTTCGCGCTGGCCACGGCCGATGGGAACCATCGAGTCGATAGCCTTGACGCCGGTTTGCAGCGGTTGCGACACCGAGCGGCGGGCGATAACGCCAGGCGCCACTTTTTCGATGATGTCGGTTTCCTTGGCGTTGACCGGGCCCTTGCCATCGATGGGCTCGCCCAGCGTGTTGACCACGCGGCCTTTCAGTTCCGGACCGACCGGAACTTCCAGAATGCGGCCGGTCGTCTTGACCTGGTCGCCTTCGGAAACGCCGGTGTAGTCGCCCAGAATAACGGCGCCGACGGAATCACGCTCGAGGTTGAGCGCCAGACCGAAAACGTTGTTGGGGAATTCGAGCATTTCGCCCTGCATCACGTCGGACAAGCCGTGGATGCGGGTAATACCGTCGGTCACGGACACGACGGTGCCCTGAGTACGGACATCAGCCGAAGCGCCCAGGCCCTCGATGCGGCTCTTGAGCAGTTCGCTGATCTCGGAGGGATTGAGTTGCATATTGACTCCTGGAATCCTGTTAGTAGCCTTAAGCGGCGAGCTGATCGCGCATGCGGACCAATTGGGCTTGTACGGAAGTATCGAGCACCTGGTCGCCGACGGCCACGCGCACGCCGCCGATCAACGACGGGTCGACGGTAACGCTGGGCTTGAGCTTGAGGCCGAATTTTTGTTCGAGCGCGCCGACCAGATCCTTGACCTGGGCATCGCTGAGCTCGAACGCGCTGGTGATTTCCGCCTGCGCCGTGCCTTCGTGACGATTCCGCAGCGCGACGAATTGCGAGGCGATTTCGGGCAGCAGCAGCAACCGGTCGTTTTCGACCAGCAGCTCGATGAAATTACGGGCGGCCTGCGGCAAATCGGCCTTCATCAGGCCGGTAAACAGTTCGACGCGCTGCTTGTCGCCCAGACGCGGGTCGGCCATGGCCTCGCGCACGTCGGGGTTGGAGGCGACCTGAGCCATTACGCTGACCAGGTCGGCCCACGCCGGCAGACCGGCCTTGTCGTCGCGCGCTGCGCTGAAGAGCGCTTCAGCGTAGGGCCGGGCAACAGTGGAAAGTTCAGCCATGACGGTCCCGGATTAGAGCTGCGCGCGGAGCTGGTTCAGCAGCTCGGCGTGTGCGCGGGCGTCAACCTCGCGCTTGAGGATCTGTTCAGCACCCTTGACGGCCAGCGCGGCGACGTCGTCGCGCAACGCTTCGCGGGCGCGCTGGACTTCCTGCGCGGCATCCTGAGCTGCCTGCGCCACAATGCGGGCGCGTTCGGCTTCCGCTTCGCGGCGGGCCTGCTCGATCAGGGAGGCAGCTTGCTTCTCGGCCTCGATGATGCGTGCGTGGTTTTCGGACTTGGCAGAAGCCTCGATCAGACTGACGCGCGCCTGGGCTTGAGCCAAGTCGGCTTTGCCCTTCTCGGCGGCGGCCAGGCCGTCGGCGATTTTTTGGCGGCGCTCGTCCATCGCCTTCGTCAGGGGAGGCCACACGAATTTCATCGTGAACCAGCCCAGAACGAAGAACACGAGCATCTGGAAAATGATCGTCGCGTTCAGATTCACGGTCGTTCCTTTAACACCTTGCGGCTCCGACCGCACCCGGAAAGGGGCGTCGCGGAGCACTCGATACTTTGCTGATCGGCGATGGAGCCGTTGCTCTCATCGCCGCCAGCGTCATGACCCACCTATTTGCCGGCGGGCGGTGCCTTAGCCGACGAACGGGTTGGCGAAGGCGAACAGCATGGCGATACCCACGCCGATCAGGAATGCCGCGTCGATCAGGCCAGCCAGCAGGAACATCTTCGTTTGCAGAGCGTTCATCAGTTCAGGCTGACGAGCCGAAGCTTCCAGATACTTGCCGCCCATCAGTGCGATGCCGATGCAAGCGCCGATAGCGCCCAGACCGATGATAAGACCGCAAGCGAGGGCAACGAAAGCGACGTTGGTCATGACAACTCCTTGGTTAGAAATCTGAAGTCAAAAATTGAAAAATGAGAGGTACAGCTCAATGCAAGATAATCTTGCTATCCGATGCCGGCCGGATGGCCGACACCGGAAATTCGGGGGATCAGTGGCCTTCGTGAGCCTGGCCGAGATACACCAGCGTCAGCATCATGAAGATGAAGGCCTGGAGCAGAACGATCAGGATGTGGAAGATTGCCCAGATCGAGCCGGCCAGGATGTGGCCGATGCCCAAGCCGATGCTGGCGCCGTTGAAGCCGGTCCAGGCGCCGCCCAGGAGGGCGATCAGCATGAAGATCAGTTCGCCGGCGAACATGTTGCCGAACAACCGCATGCCCAGCGACACGGACTTGGCGGCGTATTCGATCAGGTTCAGCAGCAGGTTGAACGGGGCCAGCACGATGGCGCCCAGGCCATGCGCATGGAACGGCGCGGTGAACAGTTCTTTGACGAAACCGCCCGGTTGCTTGATCTTGATGCCGTAGTAGAACATCAGGAGCAGCACGCCCAGCGACATGCCCATCGGCACGTTCAGGTCGGCGGTCGGCAGAATGCGGTGGTAATAGAGCGGATCGCCGTGCTCGGCACCCAGACCGGTCAGGCGCCAGATGGAGGGCAGCAGGTCGACGGGCAGCAAGTCCAGCGCGTTCATCAGGATGATCCAGAGGAACACGGTCAGGGCCAGCGGGGCGATGAAAAGACGGCTCTTGGCGTTGTGGACGATGCCCTTGGCCTGGTCGTCGACCATGTCGACGATCATTTCCACGAAGGCCTGGAAGCGGGAAGGAACGCCGCTGGTGGCGCGGCGCGCGGCGCGCCACAGGAAGAAAATGACGATCAGGCCCATCAGGCCGGACCAGAACAACGAGTCGTAATTGATGATGTCGAACTGAGCAATAGCGCTCTGTTTCTCACCGGTATTGTTCAGATGCACCAAGTGATGCTGAATATACGCGGATTGAGGCGACACGTCGCTGGCAGCAGCCATTTGAACCTATCCTATTTGCTGTATGCCCGGTCCTTGCGAACCGGACGATTCCACGATTTCGTTTGCCGCAACTTACTCGGCGCTAAGACAGCCTGCGGAACATCAGAAGCAGGAGATAGCCTTTCAATGTGAGTATCAGACCGAGCAACGCGGCAGGCCACACAAGCCAGTCCTGCGTCACACGCGAAAGCAGCCACAACAGCAATGCCGTTGCGAACAACTTGATCAACTCACCAGAGAGAAAGGTAAAGGGACTGGCCTTACCGGCCCGAACGCTGACAGCCAGGCGCAATGCGAACAACGCATTGGGTATGAAATACGCTCCTGCCCCCGCCAGCGCCGACCAACCTGCCGCCGCCCCTCCGACAACCCCCGCTATTACTGCTGCTGCGAGCCCCATGGCGCCTTGCGCCGCCAATGCCAACAAGAGCCCACGGCTCGCTTGAGCATTCAGCGCCGCGCGATCCGCGTCACTGAGTACCAGAACTTCCACCACGTCCAGATCGATCGAATCCTGATCCAGACTGGGCTTCGGACCGAGTTTCTGCCCCTGCATGGAGTTCTGCTGCATCAAACTTCCCCGCTTAACCTGGCCCTGAGGGAACCGACGCGCTTTTTTAGGCGCATGTTTCTTATCCCGCAAGCGTCAAACCCGCAGAGTATAGCTTGGTTTTTTGCACCCTAGCAAATGAACTTTCGGCCGTTTGTAAGGTGGCAACAACGCCCCCTCGGGTCGGCAAAATTGGGGACGAGCGAGGGGTCGCCATTGTGCCCCCACCGGCACGCACCCGCCATGAAAAGGCGCGCGGCCCCTTGATGGAGACCGCGCGCCTTATGTGCCTGCCGGGCCTTAGTCTTCCTTGACCGGCGGCGGTGCCCACTGCCCGTCCAGCGCAGAGTTCTGCGGCGCATACAGGCGCATGCTGAGCACGAACGGGCCATCGGCGGCCGGCGTGCTGACCCAGTTGGCGCGCTTGGACTCGCCCGGGTCACGGCGCTGGACGTAGATGTCGAGCGAGCCGTCGGCGTTGTACTTCAGGCCGTCGGTGCTGCGGATCACGTAGCGGTTGGCCGGGTTTTCGGCGAAGCCGTACTTGCTGTTGTAGACATGCAGCGACCAGAGCTGTGCCGGGGGCAGCTGGCCCTTGTCGAAGTGCAGCACGTAGTCTTCGTTCGAGTCCAGCGGACGGCCCTTCGAATCAGACACGGTGACCGGATACAGCACGTCTTCCGGCGTCGGCGCGCCCAGGCCGGCATAGGCGATGGCGGCGCGGCGCGTGTAGTCGGTGCCGTAGGTGCCGATGCCGGTCAGCACCGTGTTCCAGCCGTTGATCGGGGTAGCCAGGCGCGAGACGTTGTCGGCGATGCGGCGGCCCGCCAGCGGTTGCGCATCCGAGAGGGCCTGCTGCACGGCCGGGCTCAGGCGGCCATACGAGAACGGCTGACGGTCATCCAGGCCGATGCGGCGCATGCGGTCCAGCATGGGCGTGTCGTTGGCATGCGGCGGGTTGTTGCGCAGCGCGTCGAAGAACACGGCAAAGAAGGAGGCGGCGTCCATGCCCGCGACCTGCTCGGCGGGGGTGCCATCGGGGACCGTCGTGGCCGGGGCCGGCATGGGCAGGGTGCTGCCGATGGGCGCGGTGCCGACGCCCGCACCGGTTTGCGGGAAGGCGTTGCCGGCATTGCGGCCGCGCGGCGCGCTGGCCGGCGTGACGGGCACGAGCAAGGGCCGCGCGGTCATGCCGGCCTGGATCTGGTTGACGGCGGCATAGTCCTGCGGACCGCCGGTCTGCGTCCAACCGATCAGCCAGCCCGTCGAGGTCGGGCTGCGGATCACGTCGACGCCAGCCGGCACGGTGCCGTTCCAGTGCGGCCCGACGATGGCGAACGACTGGGCGCCTTGGCCGTTGGTACGCGTGCCGCGCGAGGCGAAGACGTCGCTCCACATATCCAGCGCGGACAGCACGGTATAGCGGCCGCCGGTGTCAGGCAGGTTGATGATGAGCGGAGCGCGCGAGACGTCGAACCACAGGCTGGAATACAGCGCGTCGGCACTGGGCCACGGCGCGTCGGTCGCGCGCGGGTCGGGGAAGGCGGCCTTGTGACCGAACTGATTCATCGGCGCCTTGCCGTCCAGCGGGCTTTGCACCGCCGTCGCCTGGCGGCGCGCCAGTTCCATGAGCACCATGGGATAAGCATAGACATAAGCGTCGATGGCGGTATCGCGCAACTCCGCCTCGTTCATCCGCGGCGCGGCGGCCTGGCCGGCCGGATACGGCGTCTCGGAGACCAGCCGCAGCGTGGACTGCGGCGATTGAGCCTGGGCGACGTTGAGAAAGCAGACGCTGAGCGCGCCGGCGAGCGCAGCCGTGGACAGCCGGCGGGTAGCGGTAGGTATACGCATGCAAGGCTCCTTCTTGATTTTGTTTGCAATCGAGCCGCCGCGCGGGACTTGCCAGTGTGGGGCAAGCCGCTCTGGCGCGGCACCTCGGGATGACGCTCAATCAGGATAGGGCCGAAGTCTGCAACAAGGTGCTAGCCAGAAGTTTCAAGGCGAAACCTGGGGATTGCCCGCAGATGGCCATGAAAAAGCGCGCCGTCATAGGGCGCGCGGGGCAATGAAAGGCCTGCTGTGGATGCAGGCCCGGGCGTAACAAGGATTAACGGTGTTTGAAGTCAGGTTTGCGCTTTTCGGTGAAGGCGGCCATGCCTTCCTTCTGGTCTTCGGTGGCGAAGAGCGAGTGGAAGACGCGGCGCTCGAACAGCAGGCCTTCATTGAGCGAACCCTCGAACGCGCGGTTGACGCATTCCTTGGCCATCATGACGGACGGCAGCGACATGGAGGCGATGACGGTGGCGGCGTCGATGGCTTCTTCGAGCAGCTTGTCGGCGGCAACCACGCGCGAGACGAGGCCGGCGCGTTCGGCTTCCTCGGCGCCCATCATGCGGGCAGTCAGCGCAAGGTCCATGGCCTTGGCCTTGCCGACGGCGCGCGGCAGGCGCTGCGTGCCGCCGGCGCCGGGGATGACGCCGAGCTTGATTTCGGGCTGGCCGAACTTGGCGGTGTCGGCGGCGATGATGATGTCGCACATCATGGCGAGTTCGCAGCCGCCGCCGAGCGCGTAGCCGCCGACGGCGGCGATGACGGGTTTGCGGATGCGCTTGAGCGTTTCCCAGTTGCGGGTGATGTATTCGCTGCCGTACACGTCCATGTAGGACCAGTCTTTCATGGCGCCAATGTCAGCGCCCGCGGCGAAAGCCTTTTCGCTGCCGGTGATGACGACGCAGCCGATTTCGGGATCGGCTTCGAACGCGAGCAGCGCGGCGCCGAGTTCATCCATGAGCTGATCGTTCAGCGCGTTGAGCGCCTTGGGACGATTCAGCGTCAGCAGGCCGACTCGGCCCCGGGTTTCGACCAGTACAAACGACTCGCTCATGAATGTCTCCGGTAATAAGATATGAGCCATGAAAAAAATTGATGACGTACCGCCCATACTTTACCGCCTTGCGCCGCACGATCCCGCCGGCCACCGCTACCGGATAACCCTTACGATCGCATCGCCCTCGCCCGCGGGCCAGCGCCTGTCGCTGCCAGCGTGGATTCCGGGCAGCTATCTGATCCGCGACTTCTCGCGGCAGATCGAGTCGCTGGCCGCGTATTCGGGAACGCGGCGGGTGAATGTCGACAAGACAGACAATCACACGTGGCAGGCCGCGCCTTGCGAGGGGCCGCTGCGCATCGAGTACACGGTGTATGCGTGGGATCTATCGGTGCGCGGCGCGCATCTGGACGAGACGCACGGGTTCTTCAACGGCACAAGCGTGTTTCTGCGCGTGCAGGGCCAGGACCATGAGCCCTGCCTGGTGGACCTGGCCCCGCCGCGGGGCATCGATGGCTGGAAGGTGTACACGAGCCTGCCGGAAGCGGCGGGTCATAAGGGCGCGGCGCGGCGGCATGGGTTCGGGCTGTATCTGGCGCCGGACTATGACGCGCTGATCGACCACCCGGTGGAGATGGGCACACCGCAGGTGTCGCGGTTTGTGGCGCACGGCGCGGAGCACGAGCTGGTGTTCACGGGGGTTGCGCCGAATCTGGATCTTGCGCGGATCACGGAAGACGTGAAGAAGATCTGCGAGACGCAGATTGCGTTTTTCGAACCGCGCACGAAGCGGGCGCCGTTCCTGGACAGCGCGGATCGCTATGTGTTCATGACGATGGTGACGGGCGACGGCTACGGCGGCCTGGAACATCGCGCGAGCACGGCGCTGATGACGGCGCGCAAGGACCTGCCTGTGCTGGGCCAGCAAGGCCAGGGCGATGGCTACCGGGGATTCCTGGGGCTGGTGAGTCACGAGTATTTCCATACGTGGAACGTGAAGCGCATCAAGCCGGATGTGTTCGCGCCTTACGATCTTTCGCAGCCGGATCTGACGCGGCTGTTGTGGGTGTTTGAGGGCTTTACGTCCTACTACGACGATCTGCTGCTGCTGCGCTCGGGCGCGATCACGCGTGCGGATTATTTGCGACTGCTGGGCAAGACGATCACGAGCGTGGCGCGCACGCCGGGGCGGCATAAGCAGTCGGTGGCTGAAAGCTCTTTCGATGCCTGGACGCGGTATTACAAGCAGGACGAGAATTCGCCGAACGCGCTGGTGAGCTATTACACGAAGGGCGCGTTGGTGGCGCTGGGGCTGGATCTGCTGATCCGCGATGAATCTTCTGGCGCGCGTTCGCTGGATGACGTGATGCGGTTGTTGTGGGAACGCTATGGGCGGGATTTCTATCGGGGCAAGCCGCAGGGGTTGCCGGAGGATGGATTGCCTGCGCTGATCGAGGAAGCGACTGGCGTGGATACGCGGCGCTTCATTGCTCGCCATGCTTACGGGACGGCGGATGTGCCGTTGGCTGATTTGCTCGAAACGCAGGGTGTGAAGCTGCAGTGGAAGGCGTCGGCCAATATTCCGTCATTGGACGTGCGGACGCGCAAGCAAGGTGAGTCGCTGACGCTGGCGACTGTTCTTGAAGGTGGGGCTGGGCATAAGGGTGGGTTGTCAGCTGGCGATGTGCTGGTGGCGATCGATGGGTTGCGGGTGGATGCGCCGGCGGGGTTGGAGTTGTTGTTGGCGCAGTACCGGGCTGGGGATCGGGTGAATGTGCATGTGTTTCGGCGGGATGAACTTCGGGAGTTTCGGGTGCGGTTGAGTGGGCCTGAGGCTTCGGAGTGTGTGTTGGTTTGACGTCTGGGACGGTTCCGTGGCTTCTCGAGGTTTGAGTTCTTGAGGCGTCCGGCACGGTGGCGGCCCGGGGTGCGCGGGGCCACGATTGCGGTCCGGAGCCTTCGCTCCGGACTTCCCCTTTGTCATCCTTGTATGGTGTGAATGCGTCTTTCGAAGAAGAAAGACGCTGGGGTGAGGGACGTCGTCAACCATCAGCCGGTTGCACCCGGACTGCCACTACGAGAGCATCCCACCCCGCCTCACGCGTCGATAAGGAATCTAGCGGCCGAGACCGCCGATTGATCGCAAGGTAACGCCCGAGGCGTGGCTACCCCAGCGGACTTAACGTATCGCAGGGAGAGCTGTCATGCAAACTTCAATCGTTTTTATTGGGGTCGATGTCGGCAAGTTTGAGCTTCAAGTAGCCGCGTCTGACGGAGAGATCGTGACGGGCGTCTTGCCCAACAATCGCTCCAGCATCGTGGGCTGGTTAAAGCGTCTGCCGGCCACTAGTGTGATCGCCATGGAAGCGACAGGAGGCTATCAAGAGCTCCTGGCTCGTACGGCGCATGAGCGCGGATTTGAGGTTTATGTCCTTAATCCGACCCACGTCCATCATTACGCAATCTCGTTGGGGAATCGCGGCAAGACAGATCGATTGGATGCCGCCGTCATCGCGCAATACATCGCGCAGCATCAAAAAAAACTGCATCGTTACGAACCAATATCTCCAGAATTGCAGGAAGTCAGAGCACTTCAGGCGCTGAGATCGACGGTGGTCCGTGTAGGCACATCCTTGCGTTTGTCGGCACAGCGACATGGTTGCGTAAGCAGCCATCAGAAGAAGGCACTCGCAAGTTTGACGGCTTGGTCAGAGCAACTCGAACGGGAAATGATCGCCAAGATTAAGGCCCAGAGTGACTGGGCCAAGACATACGGTCTGCTGACCGGCATCTGCGGCATAGGACCGATAACCGGCGTTGCCCTGACGAGCTTGTTCAGCCGGATCGAATTTGCCAGCAGCGATGCGGCGGTAGCCTTCTGTGGCCTGGATCCGAGGCCGAACGAATCCGGAAGAAAAGTTGGTCGGCGCCGGCTAAGCAAGCAGGGCGATAAAGCGGCGAGGACATTGCTCTACAACGCGGCTAGCTCAGCGGCGCGCACGGAACAATTCAAGGATTACTACGCCATGCTCAGGGCTCGAGGGCTGGCCTCGACTGCGGCCTTGGTCATAATCGCCCGCAAACTCCTGCGGATCGCGTACGGGGTATGGCGAACAGGTCAACCCTTTGATTCAGAGAAATTGCGACCAGCAATTGCTTGACCAAGACCATAGAATCTCGTCCTCGCCTTCGGCGACTCCTACGGATTCCCTCGGGCTTATCGACGCCCCGCGCGCCCCGGGCCGCCACCGCACCGGACTCGATCAGTAGAAATCTTCAGGTCGCTGGGACGGTCAGTGTGCTTGGCATTTTTGTGCAGAGCATTTCGGGCCAGCAGCATCTTGCGGAGCCCGTCTCCGTTCGGCCGCGCGGGCGGCCTCCGTAGACTTACGCGGCGTCTTACGGCGTGGCGATGACGCTTCGCGTGTGGCTGCTTGTGGGTCGGGGTGGCTGGCATCCACGGGTTTACACACGTGAATTTGTAGGACCGATTCGGGTGTCTGACACCCGCAATTTCGTAAGACCGGATGAGGTGTCTGACACCGGCAGCGGCCGCCGCTCTCGCCGGGTGCATGCAGAGATGGCAATGACCCTCAGTTGAACTCCAGTGCCCGATGGGCGGCGCGTACTGGTCGGCAAGTTGTGGCTGAACGTCGCCGCGCCGACCATCACCGCCCCTCCCCCCGTGACGGCGGGCCATTAGCAAACCAACCGTCATCAGCGCGCAAGCGATCACCGCCACGACGCACTACCGACCCGATGCCGGGTTGCCGCCGTCCGGGCGGCAGCAACCCGGCGGCCCCGCAGATCTCCTGCCCTGAACACAGGTCTTGTAGCGCGCAAACCAAAAACCCTAGCAGCACGGCGTCGCGGTCACCGTGGGCACGATCGCCGTCGATGCGCCCGACGGAATCCGTCGGAGTCGCCGCAGGCGAGGACGAGGATGAGGATGGGGGGGGCCGCCTAGGCAAGTCCGGAGCGAAGGCTCCGGACCACAATCGTGGGCGATCGCCTCCCCGGTGACCGCGGCGTCGGGCGACCTACGAAGATCTGTCGCCCCTCAATTCACCTTAGCCCCAGACACCTCAACCGCCCTCTTCCAAGTCCCCAACTCCCGCTCGATATGCGCCCCAAACTCCCCAGGCGTAGACCCCACCACCTCATACCCATAACCCGCCAACTGCCCCTTCAACGCAGGCACCGCCACCGCCTCCGCAATTCCCTTGCTGATTGCATCAACCACCGCCCCCGGCGTGCCCGCCGGCGCCAATATTCCGTACCAGCCGTTGACGACGAAGTTGGGGACGGTTTCTGCGACGGTGGGGACGTCGGGCAGGAGCGGAGAGCGGTGTTCGCCGGTGACGGCGATTGCCTTCAATTTGCCGGCCTGCACTTGCGGCAGCGAGGTCGAGATGCTGTCGAACATCAAGGACACTTCGCCGCCGAGCAGTGCCACGACGGCGGGGCCGCTGCCTTTGTAGGGGACGTGCATCATGTCGGCGCCGGTCTGGTTTTTGAACATCTCGGCGGCGAGGTGGCTGGTGTTGCCGTTGCCGGCGGACGCGAAGCTCAGCTTGCCGGGGTTGGCCTTGCCGTAGGCGATGAGTTCGCTGACGGTGTTGGCGGGTGTGGCGAGCGGGGCGGCGACGAGCATGGGCAGCGTGGCGACGAGGGAGACCGGCGCGAAATCCTTGCGGGTGTCGTAGGGTAGCGAGGGATAGAGGCTGGGGTTGATGGTATGCGCGGCCAGCACCATCAGGAGCGTGTAGCCGTCGGGCTTGGCGCGGGCGAGTTGGGCGGAGGCGATGGCGCCGCCTGCGCCGGGCTTGTATTCAAGGACGACCGGCTGGCCCCACTGCTTCTGAAGTTCTGCGCCCAGCGGGCGCGCGAGCATGTCGGCGCTGCCGCCCGGCGGGTACGGGATCAGCAAGGTGATGGGCTTGTCGGGATAGGTTGGCGCGGCGTGGGCGACGGCGGCCGCGCCGAGGCACAGCGCGGTTGCCGATATGGCGGCCAGAGTTAAACGAATCATCGGTAGCTCCTTTGCCCGGCGCCGGGCGGACGTGAAGACATCGTCAGTGGTGACGCAGGAATGGCCGCGCTTTTCAGTCGTCTGAACGAAAGACGGCACCGCCGCGCCAGCTACCCTTACTCGTATCGCGGCACACCCGCGTCATCCACGACGATCGTTCGCGGCGCTTGCGGAAAGTGCAGTGGCGCGTCGGTGACCGCGCGCAGGAACGCTTCGGTTACGCCCGCCTTCATCGCGTGCACCTCCAAACCCACTGGCATGACGTCGATGACGGCAAGGTCCGTATAGATGCGTGATACCACGCCTTTGCCGGTGAGCGGATAAGTGCATTGCCGCAGGATCTTGGGCGTGCCGTCGCGGCCGCGGTGTTCCATGGTGACGAGCACCTGCTTGGCGCCCACGGCCAGGTCCATTGCGCCGCCGACGGCGGGGATGGCGTCCGCGGCGTCGGTCTTCCAGTTGGCGAGGTCGCCGCGTTCGGACACCTGGAAGGCGCCGAGGACGGCGTAGTCCAGGTGGCCGCCGCGCATCATGGCAAATGAGATGGTGTGTTCGGTGATGGACGCGCCTTGCAGCAAGGTGATGGGCTGGCGGCTGGCGTTGATGAGGTCGGGGTCGACGTCGTCGCCGGCAGCGGCGGGGCCCATGCCGAGGATGCCGTTTTCGCTATGCAGCAGAATTTCGCGGCCGCTGGGCAAGTAGTCGCCGACGAGGGTCGGCATGCCGATCCCGAGGTTGACGATGGCGCCGTCGGGAATGTCGCTGGCCAGAAGCTGCGCGATCTGCTGGCGGGTCAGGCCGATGATGTCTTGCATGTCAGGCCTCCACGCGCACGACGGATTTCACGAAGATGCCCTGCGTCATGATCTGTTCGGGCACCAGCGCGCCGAGCGGCACGATCTCGTCGACCTGCGCGATGGCGTGTTTGGCGGCCATGCACATGACGGGATTGAAGTTGCGCGCGGCATGGCGGTACATGAGGTTGCCCCAGCGGTCTCCCAGATGCGCGCGGATGAGCGCGTAGTCGGCGCGCAGCGGCTGTTCGAGCACGTATCCGATGCCGTCGATGACTTCCTGGCGCCGCCCTTCTGCCAGTTCGGTGCCGTAGCCGGTGGGCGTGTAGAACGGCCCGAGCCCTGCGCCGGCGGCGCGCAGCCGTTCGGCCAGGGTGCCTTGCGGCACGCATTCCAGTTCGACCTCGCCGGCGCGGTAGGCGCGGGCGAAGGCGTCGGAGTTGGGTGGGCGCGGGTGTGAGCAGATGATCTTGCGGACCTGCTTGCGCACCAGCAACGCGGCGATGCCGCGTTCGAAGGTGCCGGCGTTGTTGGAGATGATGGTGAGGTTGCGCCGGTCCAGCTCGGCCAGGCAGTGCAGCAGTTCATACGGCACGCCCGCTTCGCCGAAGCCGCCCACCAGCACGGATGCGCCGTCGGGAATGACGGCCACGGCCTGCGCCATGGATTCCTGAATCTTGTCGATCACTTATTGCTCCTGCACGAGACCGGCGGCGTCCACGATGCTTTTCCAGCGGGCGCGTTCCTGGTCGATGAAGGCCGCGAACTCCGCGGGCGTGTTGCCGCCGGCCTGGCCGCCCATGGCCTTGAAGCGTTCGCTGATCTCGGGGCTGCGCACCACGTCGCGCGTGGCGGCGTAGAGCTTGTCGATGGCGTCTTGCGGCGTGCCGGCGGGCGCGACCAGGCCGAACCACGCGGTAACCACCATGTCCTTCACGCCAGCCTCGGCCATGGTGGGCACGTTCGGCAATTCGGCGAGGCGCTTGTCGCTGGTGACGGCCAGCGCGCGCAACTTGCCGGCCTGGATGTACGGCATGGAGCTGGGCAGGTTGTCGATCATGAAGGTGAACTGCTGCCCGAGCAGCGCGGCCACGGCGGGGCCGGCGCCTTTGTAGGCAACGTGCGTGCCGGGGATGCCGGCGCGCTGCTTGAACATTTCGGCGGACAGGTGCGGCGACTGGCCTGAGCCGGAACTGCCGAAGGACACCTTGGTGGGGTGCTGTCTGACCTGCGCCAGCAGATCCGCCACGCTGCGGGCGGGCGAGGCCTCGTTGACGACGAGCACGTTGGGCACGGAGATCACGAGCGTCACCGGCGCGAAGTCGTCGGGCTTGTAGGGCAGCGTCTTGTAGAGCGCGTAGTTGATGGCGTTGGGGCCGATGTTGCCCATCAGCAGCGTGTAGCCGTCGGGCTTGGCGCGCGCCAGCGCCTGCGCGCCGATGATGCCCGCAGCGCCGGCCCGATTCTCGACGATGACCTGCTGGCCGAGCTTGGCGGCCAGCTTGTCGGCGATGAGGCGCGCCGAGATGTCGGTGGTGCCGCCCGGCGCGGCCGGGATGATGAGGGTGATGGGCCGTTCAGGCCAGGCGGCCTGCGCCGGGTTCGCGATGGCGATGGCCATCGCGCTGGCTGCCAGCCAGCGATGCGCACACATCATGCTTGTCTCCCTGCGTGACCATTGATTGGTCAACTAATGCGCATGAGTGTGGGCGCGCCGGCGCCAAATGCCTATTCTGGAATCCGGAGGTGCGGCTTCGTCTGCGCTGAAGTGCGCATCCGGGGCATTACGCCCCCGCCCTCTCCCAGCGCCTTTGGATGGCCTTGGCCGCGACCACGCCGTCGGCCATCGACGTCACCACGCAGGGGTGCATGCGGTGCGCGACCTCGCCGATGGCGTAGATGTCGGGCACGCTGGTTTCGGCGGTGGCGAAGTCGGTGCGGATGTAGCCGCGCTCGTCGCGCGCGAGCCGCAGGTCGTCGGCAAACGCGGCCTGCGGTTCCCAGCCGTAGAAGACGAGGATCAGGTCGTACTGGCGGCCGTCCACGCTGCGCGCGGCCGGGTCGACCTTGTAGGGACCGATGTGCACGCCATCGGCCCCGGCGCGCGTCACCCATTGCTGTTGGGCGCGCACGTTGCGGGCGTAGAGATGGACGGTGCGCGCGCCGCGGTTGCGCACGTAGACGAAGTTTTCAAACGCGTTGTCGCCCCCGCCCAGCACGGCGACCGACAGGCCGGAATAGTCCTGCGCGACGATGGGCGAGCCGGGGCCGATCAGCACGCCCGGCCAGGACGCGCCCGGCGGGTGGTCGGGCAGCCCCTTGGCGCGCACGCCGGAGGCGATGACCAGGGTGCGGGCGCGGGCCAGGGTTTCCTGGCCGTCCGGGCCGGTAAGCGTGGCTTCGATGCCGCCCTTGCAGGGCCGCACGCCGGCGACCCGGGTTTCCAGCCGCACGGGCACGTTGGCGGCGCGCACGCTGGTGTCGATGTTGGCCGCCACCTGCTGGCCCGTCACGCCGGGCAACACGGCGATCCAGTCGTCGGCAAACGGGTTGTCATTGCCCAGCCCGCCCAGGCGGGCGCTGGCCTCGACCAGCAGCGGCGACAGGCCCAGCCGGGCCAGCCAGAGGGCGCAGGAGGCGCCGGCCGGGCCGCCGCCTACAATGACCGAATCGTGCATCTGTTGCATTTCACCCCTTATTGACTGCGCCGGCGCCTTGCGGGCGCCCGGACATGGCCGGATTGTAGCCAGCGCGTCCCCCCCATCCGCCGTCCCCTTACAATTCCGGCTATTCCACCCAGGTTTTCATCATGCCCACTCGCCGCATCATTCTTTCCGGGCTCGCGCTCGACGCCCGCATCGGCATCCTCGAACACGAGCGCCGCGCCACCCAGCCCCTGCACGTCGATGCCGAATTTGACGTCGACATCCAACGCTCGGTGGACGACCACGATATCCACAGCGTGCTGGACTACCGCCGGCTGCGCGAGGCCATCGTCGAGGAATGCACGCAGGCGCACGTGAATCTGATCGAAACCCTGTCCGAACAAGTGGCGGCGCGCCTCTTGGCGGACTTCCAGGAAATCCGCGCGCTGCGCCTGCGCATCAGCAAGCCCATGGCCTTCTCCGACTGTGCGGCGGTGGGCGTGGAAATACAGATCAATCGCTGACATGAACGATATCGCTTCCCCCGCCGTGCAATTTCGCACGCCCGCCGACGAAAAGGCCCGCCTCGAAGGCAACAAGCTGACCAAGCGGCTGGCGCGCGAGACCACGCGCGCCCTGTCCGACTACAACATGATCGAGGAAGGCGACCGCGTGATGGTCTGCCTGTCCGGCGGCAAGGATTCCTATGCCATGCTGGACATCCTGCTGCAGCTTCAGAAGCGCGCGCCGTTCAAGTTTGAACTAATCGCGGTGAACCTGGACCAGAAGCAGCCGGGCTTTCCCGACCACATCCTGCCGCAGTATCTGAAGCAACTGGGCGTTCCCTTCCACATCGAGACGCAGGACACGTATTCGATCGTGACGCGCGTGCTGGAAGAGGGCAAGACGATGTGCTCGCTCTGTTCGCGGCTGCGCCGCGGCATTCTGTACCGCGTCGCATCGGAACTGGGGGCCACGAAGATCGCGCTGGGCCATCATCGCGACGACATCCTGGCCACGTTCTTCCTGAACCTGTTCTACGGCGGAAAAGCCAAGGGCATGCCGCCCAAGCTGGTGTCCGACGACGGCCGCCACACGGTCATCCGCCCGCTCGCGTACGTGGTCGAGTCCGACCTGATCGCCTACGCCGAGCTCAAGCAGTTCCCCATCATTCCGTGCAATCTCTGCGGCTCGCAAGAGAACTTGAAGCGCAAGGAAGTGGGCCGCATGATCAAGGAATGGGACAAGCAGCACCCGGGCCGGTCGTGGAACGTGTTCAACGCGCTGTCGCGCGTGGTGCCTTCGCACCTGATGGATCGCGACCTGTTCGACTTCGTGGGCTTGAAGCCCACGGGCGTGCCGGACGCCAATGGCGACACGGCGTTCGATACGGTCGACCCGACGGACGAGGCGGACGATGCCTGTGGCGATACGCCGCCGGCGCTGGAGCCGGGCGCGATCATCGAGAAGAAGGTGATGTTCTCGCGCGGGTGATGCGCCGCCGGCAAGGCGAACCACCCAAGTAAAAATGGGGCTGCGACAGGCAGCCCCATTTTTTTGCTCAGCGATATCAGGAGGCGTTCAACACCCGGATCGGCGCACCCGCCGCCCACGCCTTCACGGCTTCCAGGCAGTTCTGATAGAACGCCTCGAAGTTCTCGCGGCTGACGTAGCCCAGGTGCGGCGTGAGAATCACGTTGTCCAGGTCGCGCACGTTGTCGGTGGGGGACAGCGGCTCTTCGGGGTAGACGTCCAGGCCCGCGCCGGCGATGCGGAATTTAACCAGCGCGTCCATCAGCGCGTCCTGGTCGACGAGACCGGCGCGCGACGTATTCACCAGGTAGGCGGTCGGCTTCATTGCGGCCAGCGCGGTGGCGTCGACCACGTTGCGGCTGCGCTCGGACAGGATCAGATGCAGGCTCACGACGTCGGACGTGGAAAAGAGTTCGTGCTTGTCCACGCGCGTGACGCCCGCGGCCTGGGCGCGCTCGTCGGTCAGGTTGGGGCTCCAGGCCACCACGTCCATGCCGAAGGCCAGACCCACCTTGGCCACCGCGGCGCCCAGCTTGCCCAGGCCCACCACGCCCAGGCGCTTGCCGGCCAGCGGCTCGGGCATGGCCGTCTGCCACATGCCGCGGCGCATGGCGGCGTCTTCGGCGGGCAGGTGCTTGAAGAGGCCCAGGATGTGCGCCCAGGCGAGTTCGGCCGTGGCGGTGTTGGCGTCGGCGCTGCCTGGCGCGCCCGACACGACGATGCCCTGCGCGGCGCAGGCCTGCATGTCGATGGCGTTGTTGCGCATGCCGGTAGTGACCAGGAGGCGCAGCTTGGGCAGTGCGCGGATGCGCTCGGCGGGAAACGGCGTGCGCTCGCGCATGGCGACGATCACGTCGAAGGACTCGAGCGCGGCCTCGACCTGGTCGTCGGGGATGAAGTTGTTGAAGATCTGCACCTCGGCGTCACCGCCCAGCGAGGTCCAATCCGCATAGCGCCGGGCTACGTCGTGGTAATCGTCGAGTATTGCGATTTTCAAGTCTTGTCTCCGGGAGGGATGGCGCTAGCCGCGCCCCCCTTTCCCGGGCCGGCGCGACGCGCGCCGGTCAGTTCAAACGGGCCTTGAGCTGGTCCAGCGGCAGCGCACCGCTGATGCGTGAGCCGTCGGCAAAGAACAGTGTCGGCGTACCGCGCACCATCAATTGCTGGCCAAGCTCCAGCAGCTTGTCTTCAGGCACGTCGCATTCGGCGTTGGGCGGCGTCTTGCCGCGCAGCATCCAGTCGTCCCAGGTCTTGCCCTGGTCCTTGGCGCACCAGACGTTGCGCACCTTGACCTTGGAGTCCGGCGACAGGATGGGATAGAGGAAGGTGTAGACGGTCAGGTTGTCCACACCTTCGAGCGTCTTGCGCAACTGCTTGCAGTAGCCGCAGTTGGGGTCTTCAAAGATGGCGACCTTGCGCGAGCCGTCGCCCTTGACCTGCTTGATCGCCAGGTCCAGCGGCAACTGGTCGAAGGTGACGGCGCTGAGCTTTTCCTGGGATTCGCGGGTGACGTCGCGGCGCGTCGCGGCGTCGATCAGCGGTCCTTCCATGACCCACGTGACGCCTTCGTCGGTGTAGATCAGGTCCATGCCGAGCTGCACTTCAAAGAGGCCATAAGGCGTGCGGCGCACGGTCGTGACGTTCATGCCGGAAAAGCGCTGCTGGAAGCGTTCCTTGACGGCGGCAGACTGCGGATCGAGTTCGGTGGTGGAGACGCTTTTTTCGCCCTTGGCCGCCTGCCCCACGGACTGCGTGGAGACGGACTTCGCGCCCTGCGCATGAGCCGTGGCGGACAAGCCGATGCCTGCGGCGAGGAAACAGACCGCCAGCGTGGCGGGTATGCGGAATTTCATCGGTACTCCTGGTCTTGTCAGTCGTGTGCTCAGCCGGAAAGCGTAACCGATCCGGGGCGGGCGGCCGCGGCCGGCGGCGGGTGGGGCGAATCTGTATCAGACGGGCGCCGGCCGCCGCAGGTTCCGCCCGGCGTCAACGTCCGGCCGGGTTTGGCCGAGTCGGGCCGGGTTGGGCCTGGTCTGCCCTAATTGGCCGACGCCCCCGCGATCAGCCGGCGCTTGATCAGCGGCGCGCCTTCGACCCAATGCATGCCGGCGTTGCGCAGCCAGACGAGCGGCGTCGCCTTCGATCCGAACAGCTTGTGCAGGCCGTCGGTGGCCAAGCGCATGGCCAGGACCGGCTCGGCGCGCGCCCGCTGGTAGCGGTGCAGCACGCGCAGGTCGCCGGCCTGGCGGAAGGGTTCGCGGTCGGCGACGATGCGCGCCAGCGCCTCGACGTCGCCCAGCCCCAGATTCAGGCCCTGCCCCGCCAGCGGGTGCAGGCGGTGCGCGGCGTCTCCGGCCAGCGCAATGCCGGGGGCCACCATCTGGGCGCGCTCCAGCGTCAGCGGAAAACCGTGCAGCTTGCTGCGGACCTTCAGGCGGCCCAGCCGCCCTTCGGCAGCCTGGGCCAGCAGGGCCTCCAGGCGGGGGGTTTGCGCTTCCTGGGGCAGTTCGAGCAGTTGCTGGGCCAGTTCGCTGCGCATGGACCACACCATGGACACCTGCGGACCGTCCGCGGTGTCGGGCAGCGGCAGCAGCGCCAGCACGCCGTCGTCGCGGAACCATTGGATTGCGGTGCCCTGGTGCGGCAGTTCCGCGTCCAGATGCACGACGAGTCCGGTGTCGTTGTAGGACTGGGCTTCGTGCTTCAGCCCGGCCGCCTCGCGCAGCGGCGAAGCCGCGCCATCGGCGCCGACGAAGAGTTCGGCCTGGATGCGCGCGCCGCTTTCGGTGTCGACCGCGCCGTTCTGGTAGCTGGTGCAGCGGTCTTCGAGCCACGCAATGCCGAACATGCGCACGGCCTGGATCAGGACGCGCTCGATCTCGCCGGATTCGACGATCCAGGCCAGTTGCGGCAGCGCCGCCTGCCAGGCGTTCAGGTTGACCTGGCCGTCCGCGTCGCCGTGGATCTCCATGGCCTGCACGGGCATGAGCCGCGACGCGGGCATGGCGTCCCACACGCCGATGTCGGCCAGAAAGCGCTGGCTGGCCGGCGAAATGGCGTAGACGCGGGGGTGATAGCGATTGGGATCGGCGGGCGGCACGGCGGCGCGCGGCGCCAGCACGGCCACGCGCTGGCCGCGGCGGGCCAGCGCCAGCGCGGTGGACAGGCCGACGATGCCGGCCCCGCAAACTACGATCTGATGGCTCATCGTGCGGAAGGCTCCCCGGCCTGTTTGGGCCACAGCAGCCACATCTGGCCGCGTTGCTTCATGCGGCCGGCCTGCTGGCCGGCTTCTTCGCCGTAGCCCCAGTAGAAGTCGGCGCGCGCCGCCCCGCGGATGGCGGTGCCGGTGTCCTGGGCGAACACCAGACGCTGCAAGGGACGGTCCGACGCGGGATAGGTGGTGGACAGGAACAGCGGCGTGCCGAGCGGCACGAAGGTCGCGTCCACCGCCACCGAGCGCCGCGGCGCGAGCGGAATGGCGTAGGCGCCCTTGGGGCCTTGTTCGGGGTCGATGACCGCCTCTTCGCGGAAGAACACCACGGCCGGGTTGGCGTTGAGCATTTCTGGCACGCGCTTGGGATTGCGCTGCGCCCAGGCCCGGATGTTCTGCATCGACGCCTGGTCGGCCGTGAGTTCGCCGCGGTCGATCAGCCAGCGGCCGATGGACGCGTAGGGCTGCCCGTTGTGGTCGGCGTAGGCAACGCGGATGGTCTTGCCGGCGTCGGGGCCGTCGGTCAGCTGCACGCGGCCGGAGCCCTGTACCTGCAGGAAGAAGTTGTCCACGGGGTCGTCCACCCAGACCACCACGGGCGGGCGGCGGCCGGACGACGATTCGATGGCGGCGCGCGTGTCGTACGGCACGACGCGCTTGCCGTCCAGCTTGCCGCGCACGCGCTTGCCGGCCAGATCGGGGTAGATGGAACCCAGGTCGATGGTCAGCAGATCGGCCGGCACCGCGTACAGCGGCCATTGATAGACGCCGCCCTGGCGGCGCGATCCGCGCACCAGGGGTTCGTAGTAGCCCGTCACCGTATTGGTGGCCGGCTTGCCGTCGGCCGCGTTCAGGCGCCAGGGTTGCAGGTAGGTCTGCAGGAAACGGCGCACGCCTTCGGCGTCGCCGGCGGCGGGCGCGCGGGCCGGATCGATGGCCGCGGCGCAGACCGGCTGCCAGGCGCGCGGCGTGGCGCGCGCGGGCGCGGCCAGGTTGCCGCTGGTGGGCCGCATCAGCCCCTTGCAGTTGCGCAGGAACAGGGGCCAGAACTGGGACAGATCGTCGGCGCTCCAGCCGGGCAGCTCGGACCAGTTGGCGGGCTTCATCTTGCCGGCCAGCGCGCGCGGCGCGGTGTCGGGCAGCGAGCCCAGCGGCGGCACGACGAGCGGGCCGTCAGCCGCGGGCGGACGCGCGC
Organism: Achromobacter spanius; assembly: GCF_002966795.1. Lineage (GTDB taxonomy): Bacteria > Pseudomonadota > Gammaproteobacteria > Burkholderiales > Burkholderiaceae_B > Achromobacter > Achromobacter spanius_D. Next base: position 452,728 of record NZ_CP023270.1, on the reverse strand, counting down.
CGGGCGTGGCGGGCAGGCCGGATTCAGGGGGGATATCCGAGGGGGTGGAACATGCCGCCAGCAGAATCGACAGCACGGACAGGCTAAGAATGCGCTTCATGTGCAGAGGGAAAAACGTGCAACGGAAGGCCGGACCATACTCAGTGCAAGGTGCGCGGCATGGCCAGGACGAATTCGGTGATCGGCACTTCGAACGGAATGCCGTTCTCGCCGACGCAGTGGTAGATGCCGCGCATCGTGCCCACCGGCGTGGGCAAGGGACAGCCGCTGGTGTACTCGAAGGTCTCGCCCGGGGCCAGGAGGGGCTGCTGCCCCACGATGCCCAGGCCGCGCACTTCCTGCACGCGCTGGTTGCCATCGGTGATGATCCAGTGGCGGCTGATCACCTGCGCGGGATGTTCGCCGGTATTGGTGATGCGGACGGTGTAGGCGAACACGAATTGCTGTTCGCCGGGGTCGGACTGTTCGGGCACGAAGCGCGGCGAGACAGAGACGCTCAGGTCGTAAGGTTTCACAGTCCTTCCCTGTGTGGCTGAACGCGGGCGGCGCAACATTGGCGCCCACGCTTGGAAGACGGAATTTCAGGCGCGCCAACCGGGGCATACCCGCTGCGGCGCCTCAAACTGCAATAATGGCACATTATGCCCTCCCCGACCCCGAACATCATGTCCAAGCAAACGGCCTCCACCCGCATTACTCCCAGCATCCTGTCGGCTGACTTCGCCCGGCTGGGCGAGGAAGTCCGCAACGTCGTCGCCGCCGGCGCCGACTGGATCCACGTGGACGTGATGGACAACCACTATGTCCCCAACCTGACGATCGGCCCGATGGTCTGTGCCGCGATCCGCCCCCACGTTCAGGTGCCGATCGACGTGCACCTGATGGTCGAACCCGTGGACGCGCTGGTGCCGCAGTTTGCCAAGGCCGGCGCCGACTACATCAGCTTTCACCCCGACGCGAGCGCCCACGTGGACCGCACGCTGTCCCTGATCCGCGAAAACGGCTGCAAGGCAGGTCTCGTCTTCAATCCCGCCACGCCGCTGTCCTACATGGACTACGTGATGGACAAGATCGACCTGGTGCTCATCATGTCGGTGAACCCGGGGTTTGGCGGCCAAAGCTTCATCCCGGCGGCGCTGACCAAGCTGCGCGAGGCCCGCGCCCGCATCGACGCGTGGATGCAGGCCGGCGGCCAGGAGATCGTTCTGCAGGTGGACGGCGGCGTCAAGATCGACAACATCGCCGAGATCCGCGCCGCGGGCGCAGACACGTTCGTGGCCGGCTCGGCCATCTTCGGCAAGCCGGATTACGCCGGCATCATCAAGGCCATGCGCGACCAGATCGCCATCGGCGAAACCACCGCCGTTTAAGGAATACGACATGACCGCTTTTCGCGCCGCGCTGCTGGACCTGGACGGTACCCTGCTCGACTCCATTCCCGATCTGGCCTTCGCCGCCAACGCGATGCGCGTTGAACTTGGCATGATCGCGCTGCGCGAGGACGTGGTTGCCACGTTCGTCGGCAAGGGTGTGGATAACCTGGTGCGGCGCAGCCTTGCCGGTTCGCTCGACGCCGCCGACCCGACGCCCGACGAATTCCAGCGCGCCCGCGAGGCCTTCTACCGCCATTACCACCTGGTGAACGGCGAGCGCGCGCAGGTCTACCCGGGCGTGATCGAAGGCCTCAAGCTTATGCGCGACCAGGGCCTGAAGCTGGCCGTGGTCACCAACAAGCCCACGGAATTCACCCTGCCGCTGCTGCAGCGCACGGGGCTGGCGGGCTTTTTCGAGGCCGTGGTGTGCGGCGACACCTGCGAGCGCCGCAAGCCCGATCCCGACCAGATCCACCATGCGTGCGACCTGATGGGCGTGGACGTGACCGAGGCCGTGACGATCGGCGATTCGATCAACGACGCGCAGGCCGGCCGCAGCGCGGGCACGCAGGTCCTGGTGGTGCCGTATGGCTACAACGAAGGACGTGACGTGCGCGAGCTGGATGTCGATGGTATAGTTGACACGCTTGTTGACGCCGCCCAGTGGGTCGCGCTCTGGAATCAGAACCAGAACGCAGCAAAAGTCCCCGCTTGAAGCGCGTTGCCACTCAAGCAAGAATTCACTACCGCGTACTCATTACCGAACCGCTAAATGAACGTTTCCATCCAGAACCAAATGCTCGGCGCCTCGTGGCGTTGGTGGCGTTTGTCTTCCGGGTGGCGATGATTCCCCTTCCCGGCCCTAGACGCGACCTTGCCGCCTAGCGCCGACACTGTGTAAACAGCGCCCAACCCGGAACCAGTCAACTGGACCGGGTTTTTTGTTGCGTGCCCGGTCCGAAAGCAGACACCGCTTACGAGACCCGACATGACCGAAATCGAATTCAAGGCCCTTGCGGCACAAGGCTACAACCGCATTCCGCTGGTGGCCGAGACCTACGCCGACCTGGACACCCCGCTTGGCATCTACCTGAAGCTGGCGCACTCGGGCCCCTTGGCCGGCCGCATGACCTGCCTGATGGAATCCGTGGTGGGCGGCGAGCGCTTCGGCCGCTATTCGTTCATCGGCCTGCCCGCGCGCACGGTGATCCGCGCCAGCGGCACGCGCACCGAGGTGCTGCACGACGGCAAGGTCGCCGAGACGCACGATGGCGATCCGCTGGCCTTCATCGAGCAATACCAGAGCCGCTTCAAGGTCGCGCTGCGCCCGGGCATGCCGCGCTTCTGCGGCGGCCTGGCCGGTTACTTCGGCTACGACACCGTGCGCCACATCGAGCCGTGCCTGGGTCCTGCGGTCAAGCCGTTTCCGGCCGGCATGGAAGGCGGCACGCCCGACCTGATGCTGATGCACGTGGACGAGCTGGTCATCGTCGACAACCTGGCCGGCCGCATCTACCTGATGGTCTACGCGGATCCCAGCCAGCCCGAGGCCTACAGCCGCGCGCAGCAGCGCCTGACCGACCTGCGCGCGCGCCTGCGCCGCCCCGTGGAGATTCCGTACAGCCACGCCAGCATGCAGACCGAGGAACGGCGCGATTTCAAGAAAGAGGATTACCTGGCGGCCGTGCTGCGCGCCAAGGAACACATCGCCGCCGGCGACCTGATGCAGGTGCAGATCGGCCAGGTCATCGCCAAGCCCTTCCGCGATTCGCCCCTGTCCCTCTACCGCGCCCTGCGGTCGCTCAATCCCTCCCCCTATATGTACTTCTGGAATTTTGGCGACTTCCAGGTGGTGGGCGCGTCGCCCGAGATCCTGGTGCGCCAGGAACGCACGGTGGAAAACGGCGAGCCGAAGTCGCAGATCACGATCCGTCCGCTGGCGGGCACCCGCAAGCGCGGCGGCACGCCCGAGGAAGACGCGGCGCTGGCGGCCGAACTGAAGGCGGACCCGAAGGAAATCGCCGAACACGTCATGCTGATCGACCTGGCGCGCAACGACGTGGGCCGCGTCGCGCAGGTGGGCTCGGTGAAGGTCAGCGACACCATGGTGATCGAGCGCTACTCGCACGTGATGCATCTGGTGTCGAACGTGACCGGCACGCTGAACCCCGGCATGAGCAGCATGGACGTGCTGCGCGCCTCGTTCCCGGCCGGCACGCTGACCGGCGCCCCCAAGGTCGAGGCCATGAAGATCATCGACGAGCTGGAACCCGTGCGCCGCGGCATCTACGGCGGCGCGGCCGGCTACCTGAGCTACGGCGGCGAGATGGACGTGGCGATTGCCATCCGCACGGGCGTCATCAAGGACGGCACGCTGTACGTGCAGGCGGCCGCCGGCATCGTGGCCGATTCGAACCCCGAAGCCGAATGGGCCGAGACCGAAGCCAAGGCGCGCGCCGTGCTGCGCGCGGCCGAGCAGGTGCAGCACGGCCTGGACGAACCCATCTAAAGGCCCCGGCCCAACCGACACCGCCCGGGCCGCAGAACGGCCCCGAGGAGAAAAAAATGCTGTTGATGATCGACAACTACGATTCCTTTACCTACAACCTGGTGCAGTACTTTGGCGAACTGGGCGTCGATGTGCGCGTGGCGCGCAACGACCAGATCACGCTCGAAGAAGTGGCTGCGCTCAATCCCGACCAGATCTGCGTGTCGCCCGGTCCATGCTCGCCGGCCGAGGCCGGCATCTCGGTGCCGCTGATCCAGGCATACGCCGGCAAGAAGCCCATTCTGGGCGTGTGCCTGGGCCACCAGGCCATCGGCGCGGCCTTTGGCGGCGACATCGTGCGTGCGCAGCAGATCATGCACGGCAAGACGATCCAGTTGTCGCACACCGGCACTGACATCTTTGAAGGCCTGCCGACGCCGTACACTGTCATCCGCTACAACTCGCTGACCATCGACCCGGCCACCCTGCCGGACTGCCTGGCGGTCACTGCGACGGCGCCTGACGGCGACATCATGGGCGTGCGGCACAAGACGCTGCCGCTGTACGGGGTACAGTTCCACCCCGAATCCGTACTGAGTGAGCACGGCCACGCCCTGCTGCGCAATTTCCTGAACCTCGCCTGAAAGGACGCACCGTGACGATTTCCCCCTCCGAAGCGCTGACGCGCTGCATCGAACACCGCGAAATTTTCCACGACGAAATGCTGCACCTGATGCGCATGCTGATGCGCGGCGAGATGTCGCCGCAGATCGCCAGCGCGCTCTTGATGGGCCTGCGCGTCAAGAAGGAAACCGTCGGCGAGATCACCGCCGCGGCCCAGGTCATGCGCGAGTTCGCCACGCCCGTGGTCACGCCCAATCCGAACGACCTGCTGGACATGTGCGGCACGGGCGGCGACGGCAGCCACACATTCAACATTTCCACGACCGCGATGTTCGTCGCGGCCGCGGCCGGCGTGCCGATTGCCAAGCACGGCAACCGCAGCGCCTCGTCGTCCAGCGGCAGCGCCGACGTGCTGGAGGCGCTGGGCGCCAACCTGGTGCTGACCCCGGAACAGGTGGCCGAATGCATCCAGGCGACCGGCATCGGTTTCATGTTTGCGCCCGCCCACCACGGCGCGATGAAGAACGTGGCCGCCGTCCGCAAGGAACTGGCGGTGCGCACGATCTTCAACATCCTGGGTCCGCTGACCAACCCGGCCGGCGCCGCCAACCAATTGATGGGCGTGTTCCACCCCGACCTCGTCGGCATCCAGGTGCGCGTGCTGGAACGCCTGGGTTCGCGCCACGTGCTGGTCGTGCACGGCAAGGACGGCATGGACGAAGCCTCGCTGGGCGGGGCCACGATGGTCGGCGAACTGAAGGACGGCGTGGTCCGTGAATACGAGATCCATCCCGAGGACTACGGGCTATCCATGATGTCCAACCGGAGCATCAAGGTGTCCAATCGCGAGCAGTCGCGCGAGCTTGTCATAGAGGCGCTGGAGAATGTCGAGGGCGCGGCCAGAGACATCGTCGCCCTGAACGCCGGGCTCGCCATCTATGCCGGCAACAAAGCCGATTCCATTCCCGAAGCCTTAGCGCTAGCATTTGAACTAATTTCCACCGGCGCGGCGCGAGCCAAGCTGGAAGAATTCTGCGCATACACCCGGACATTCCAGAAATGAACGATATTCTCGCGAAGATCCTCGCCGTCAAGGCTGAGGAAGTCGCCGCCGCTCGCCAGATGCGCAGCGAAGCCGAAGTCCTGCGCGAAGCGCAGGCGCGCCAGGACGTGCGCGGTTTCGCCCAGGCCATCGAAGACAAGATCTCGCAGGGCAAGGCCGGCGTCATCGCTGAAATCAAGAAAGCCTCGCCCTCGAAGGGCGTCATCCGCGAGGGCTTTGCGCCCGCCGAGATCGCCGCCACCTACGCCGTGCACGGCGCGGCCTGCCTGTCGGTGCTGACGGACGTGCAGTTCTTCCAGGGCTCGCACGACCACCTGCGCCAGGCGCGGGCCGCGTGCGCACTGCCGGTGCTGCGCAAGGATTTCGTGATCGATCCCTATCAGATCGTCGCGGCGCGTGCGATGGGCGCCGACTGCGTGCTGCTGATTGTGGCCGCGCTCACCCCCGCGCAATTGCGCGAGTACGAAACGCTGGCGATCGAACTGGGCATGGACGTGCTGGTCGAGGTGCATGACGCCCAGGAGCTGGACGTCGCGCTTACGCTCAAGACGCCGCTCTTGGGCATCAACAACCGCAACCTGCGCACGTTCGAAACCAGCCTGCAGACCACGCTGGACCTCCTGCCGCGCATCCCGGCCGGCAAACGCGTGGTCACCGAAAGCGGCATCCTCAAGCCGGAAGACGTGAAGCTGATGCGCGACCACAAGGTCGACGCGTTCCTGGTGGGCGAAGCGTTCATGCGCGCCAAGGATCCGGGTGCGGAACTGGCGCGTCTGATCGGCTGATCGCCCGCTGCGCGTTCCTGCAGCGGTTATTTGGGGCGCGCCAGGCCCAATGCGGCGGCGCGCCGATACACCGTGCTGCGGTGCACGCCCAACGCGCGCGCCGCGCGGCTGACACTGCCGCCGTTTTCGGCCAACGCGCCGCGGATGGCGGCATCCGTCATGGCGTGCAGATCGCCGCTTCCATTATTCGGTGCGGACGCGGATGTTGCAGCGCCGGTCGCCTGCGCGCCGATCTTCGGGGCGCTCGCGGCACCGCGCAATTCCGCGGGCAGCATGTCGGCATCCACCCTGCCCGCCGGTCCCGCCAGCACATGCAACGTGCGCAGCACCGACGCCAGTTGGCGGTAATTGCCGGGCCACGAATACGCCGCGAGTACGGCTTCGATGGCCGGTGGCAGCGCGGGACCCGCGCCTTGCGCCGCCCACAGCTCGCGCAGCAATTCCAGACGGTCGGCCCGCGCGCGCAGGGGCTCGAGCGTGACGGTGTATTCGGCAATCCGGAAGTACAGGTCAGGACGCACTGGTGCATCCGGGCCTTCATGCGCAAGCGGCCGATGCGTCGCGCACACCAGGGTGAAGTCCACCCGCACGGGCCGCGCCGCGCCCAACGGCGAGACCTCGCGCGTCTGCAGCACGCGCAGCAGGCGCGATTGCAGCAGCAGCGGCATATCGCCGATCTCGTCCAGGAACAGCACGCCGCCATGCGCCTGCCGTAGCAGACCCTTGCTGCCCTGGCGGCGCGCGCCGGTGAAGGCGCCTTCTTCGTAGCCGAACAACTCCGATTCGATCAGGCTTTCCGGCAAGGCGGCGCAGTTGACTGCCACGAAGGGGCCGGCGGCGCGTTGGCCGCGCGCGTGGATCTGCCGCGCAAACACCTCCTTGCCGACGCCCGTTTCGCCCTGCAGCAGGATCGACACGCCAGCATCCGCCAGATGCACGGCGCGCGCCAGCGCGCCTAGCGTTGCGGCGTCGAAGCTGGGGGCCGGGGTTTTGGCCTGCGCGCCGGGTGGGCGCGATGCGGGCGTGGTGGGCGGTTGCGGAGCGCGCGTGCGTGGCATGCGCAGCCGCGCGTGATAGACCGCGCCCGTTCGTGCATGCACCCTGCCCGAGGCATCCGGGCATCGTTCGATGTCACCGTCGAACACGTCCGCGTAGCGGTACACGCCCAGCGCGGTCGCCGCCAGTGCCAGTGCCTGCAGCGCGCGCCGGTTGGCGCCGATGAGCAGGTCGCCCTGAAATGCCAGCAAGGCTTCGCCGGGCTCGCCCAGGCCGGTGGGGTCGGCGTGCAGGCGCAGCACCGTGCATTGTTCATAGGCGCTTTCGAACAATTGATGTTCGATGCGGTCCACCGCCACGCGCACCAGTGCCAGCACATCGGGGCGCACGTCACGGGCCTGGCTGGATAGATCGAGCACGCCCAGCGTGCGGCCTTCGCTGTCGGTGATGGGAACGGCCGCGCAGGTCAGGATGCGGTTGGGTTCGAAATAGTGTTCCGCGCCGTGCACGGCGATGGGCCGGCCTTCGACCAGCGCGGTGCCGATGGCATTGGTGCCGGCGGCGGCTTCGTCCCACGGCGCGCCGGGCATCAGGGCCACGCGCGAGGCGCGATGCGCAAAGCCCGTATCGCCGTCCGAGTCCAGCACCAGGCCCTGCGCGTCCGACAGGATGACGAGGTTGCCGCTGCCGCCGGCCTGGCGGCGCAGATAGGCGATGGCGGGTTCGGACAGGCGGCGCAGCGCTTCGTTGCGCTGCTGGGCTTCGCGCAGTTCGCCCTGCGTCATGAGCTCGGCGCGACGCACGCCACGCATGTCGAAACCCAGGTCGGCGCAGCGGCGCCAGGAACGCAGGATGGGTTCGGCAACCATGCCGCCCGGCACCGCGCCCTGCTGATTGAAGAGCAGCCGCGCCTGCGTCAGCGTCTGCCGACCGGAGTGAGAAGCCATGTATGTCTCCTGGGACCGGCGTTCTGCGACGCCTGTGCTGCGACACCTGTTGCGCGACACCGTCGCGGATTGCGACATCGAAAAACTACTTTCGCACGCGTGCGGCGGGCTGTCCAGCCGGGATGGCCCGATTGGCATGCGTTTTGCTTGATACCGGACAGGCAGTCCACTGCCGCCATTCCAACGATACGGAGACAAGCATGGATATCGCGACCCGCGTTACCCCGGAGACCTACGGCACCCGCCTGGACCTCAAGACGCAGTACGACAATTTCATCGACGGCAAATGGCAGTCGCCCGCGGATGGCGAATACTTCGACAACGTCACGCCGGTCACGGGCCAGACCCTGAGCCGCAACGCGCGCTCGAAGGAGCGCGACATCGAATTGGCGCTGGACGCCGCGCACCGCGCCGCGCCGAAATGGGGTTCGACCCCGGCCGCCGAACGCGCCCGCATGCTCATGAAGATCGCGGACGTGATGGAAGCCAACCTGGAACGCCTGGCCACGGCGGAAACCTGGGACAACGGCAAGCCCATCCGCGAAGCCCGCGCCGCCGACATTCCGCTGGCCATCGACCACTTCCGCTATTTCGCCTCGTGCATCCGCAGCCAGGAAGGCGGGCTGTCCGAGATCGACCACGACACCGTGGCTTACCACTTCAACGAACCGCTAGGCGTGGTCGGTCAGATCATTCCGTGGAACTTCCCCATCCTGATGGCCGCGTGGAAGCTTGCGCCTGCGCTGGCCGCCGGCAATTGCGTGGTGCTGAAACCCGCCGAACAGACGCCGCTGGGCATCCTGCTGCTGATGGAACTGATCGGCGACATCCTGCCGCCGGGCGTCGTGAACGTGGTGACCGGCTTCGGGCTGGAAGCCGGCAAGCCGCTGGCATCCAGCAAGCGCATCGCCAAGATCGCCTTCACCGGCGAGACCACCACCGGCCGGCTCATCATGCAGTACGCGTCGCAGAACATCATCCCCGTCACGCTGGAACTGGGCGGCAAGTCGCCCAACATCTTCTTTGCGGACGTGGCGGCGCAGGACGACGACTTCCTGGACAAGGCGGTCGAGGGCTTTGTCATGTTCGCGTTGAACCAGGGCGAAGTGTGCACGTGCCCCAGCCGCGCACTCATCCAGGAATCGCTCTACGACAAGTTCATGGAACGCGCCCTGAAACGCGTGGCCGAGATCAAGCAGGGCAATCCGCTGGATGCCGACACCATGCTGGGCGCGCAGGCCTCCACCGAGCAGCTCGAAAAGATCCTGTCCTATCTGGACATCGGCAAGCAGGAAGGCGCGGACGTGCTGGCAGGCGGCTCGCGCGCGCAGATGCAGGGCGGACTGGAAGGCGGCTATTACGTGCAGCCCACGGTGTTCAAGGGCCACAACAAGATGCGCGTGTTCCAGGAAGAAATCTTCGGGCCGGTCGTGGCGGTCACCACGTTCAAGGACGCCGATGATGCGCTGGCGCTGGCCAACGACACGCTGTACGGCCTGGGCGCCGGCGTGTGGTCGCGCGACGCCAACACGTGCTATCGCATGGGCCGCGCGATCAAGGCGGGACGCGTATGGACCAACTGCTATCACGCCTATCCAGCGCACGCGGCATTTGGCGGCTACAAGCAATCGGGCATCGGACGCGAGAACCACAAGATGATGCTCAACCACTATCAGCAGACGAAGAACCTGCTGGTGAGCTATTCGCCGAAGAAGCTGGGGTTCTTCTGATCTGCCGGGCTTGATCCACCTATCCACGCCGCTTGCGCGGCCAACCTGCGCGCCGGGTCCGCCCGGCGCGCTTGCAGAGGAATCCCGCCATGCCAGAGCACACGCCACGCGTGGTTGCGACCGACGAGGCGCGCCAGCTGATCGACACCCTGCGCGCCAAGCACGGACCGCTGATGTTTCACCAATCCGGCGGCTGCTGCGACGGCAGCTCGCCCATGTGTTATCCACAGGGCGAGTTCATGGTGGGCGGCTCGGACGTGCTGTTGGGCGATCTGGAAGGTTGCCCATTCTGGATCGGCGAAGACCAGTTCGCTTACTGGGAACACACCCAGCTCGTCATCGACGCCGTGCCCGGACGCGGCGGCGCGTTTTCGCTGGACAGCGCGGAGGGCAAGCGGTTCCTGTTGCGGTCGCGGCTGTACTCGGATGAGGAGTGGGCGAATGTCGGACCGGTGACAAAGGGCTAGCGCGCCTTAGCCGCGCTTGCCGTGGCCGCCGCCCTTGGACAGGGTGTCGTCCTGAAGGCTGGCGCGTTCGGCCTGTTTCCACTGGAACGACACCCGCCGGATGCGGGCCGCGCGAAATTGCGTGAACGAGCGGCCGCCCGGCATGGGCGCGCCGCGATAGGCGCTGCTTGCGTTTTTCATTGCTGATGATGCGGTGAGGAGAAAACTTTTGATGCAGGCCGGCTAGGCGCGGCCGGCTAGGCGCGGCCGGCTAGGCGCGGCCGGCTAGGCGCGGCCGGCTAGGCGCGGCCGGCTAGGCGTGCGCCCGCGGCGGCCAGGCGCTGGCGGGCGCTTTGCGGCGAGTCCAGTCCAGCGCATCTTCCAATCGGTCGTTGCCCCAGAACATTTCCCCGTCCACGAAAAGCGTCGGTGCGCCGAAGATGCCCAGGTCGCGTGCACGGTCGACCTGCTTGCGCAGCGCTTCCTTGGCGCTTTCCGTCTTGGCGCGGGCGATCAGCGCGTCGGCATCCAGCGACAGGCCAATGAGCAGATCGCGCACGACGTCCTCGGACTGGATATCCAGGTCATGCTGGAAATTCGCGCGGAACACCGCGACGCAGAAATCGCGGCCCCAGGGCTCGTCCTGGCCCAGCAACGCGATGCGCGCGGGCAGCACGCTCATGCGCGGAAAGAGGCGCGGACGGTTGTAGACCACGCCGTACTTCTCGGCCAGGCGCGCGATATCGCGCATCATGTAGGCGCCCTTGCCCGGAAACAGCCGGAACGGCGTGTCGTTCCAGCCCTGCGCCTGAAAGATCGGCCCCAGCAGAAACGGCCGCAGATCGACCTTGACCTCGGCCTCGCGCGCAAGCGTGTCGATGCGCTCGATCGCCAGATAGCTGTACGGGCTGGCGAAATCGAACCACATTTCGATGCGGGGCGTATCGGGCAAGGACGCGGTCATGTCAGAAACTCCGGTTGTAGCGCGACCTGCGCATCCGGCAGGCCGCTGAGAACGACGTCGCGATCGCTGTGCACGGTCAGGGATTCGCCCGCTTGCAGCACGCTGTCATCGAAGCGGCGGTATTCGGAGATCCACACGGTGCCGGCGTGACACACGATGCGCACGCCCGAAGCGCGCTTGAGCAGCATAGTCGAGCCGCCGGCCAAACGGAATGACATTCCCGCGGTGCAACATAACTGGATCATGGCGAACCTCCCGGCCGCAGCAGCGGCGATCGCGGCGGACAACCGCGATCTGGTCCCGGTCACCCAACGTCTGAGTCATATTGGACGCCCGCGGCGTACTATTGCTCAAGCGACTTTTCCGTCCGACACGCATGAGTTTCACGAATGCCATACCCGCTTGCGAAACTGCCACCGCTTGATCTTGTCCGCGGCTTTGTCGCCGTCGGCCGCCGCATGAGCATCACGCTCGCCGCGCAGGACCTGCATGTCACGCAGTCCGCCGTCAGCCGTCAGATCCGCGCCTTGGAAGCGCATTTGGGGGTGCCGTTGCTGGTGCGGGGATTTCGCAGCGTCACGTTCACCGCCGAAGGCGCGCAACTCTTTCGAATGGCCGACGTCTGGTTGAGCCAGCTTGGCGACCTGACCGAACAACTACGCGCCCCCGAGCGGCGCACGCCCGTTACCGTCACCACCACCATCGGCGTGGCCTCGTTGTGGCTGCTGCCCCGGCTGGGCGACTTTCAGGCGGCGCATCCCGATATCGACGTGCGTGTGGCCGCCGACAACCGGCTGATCGACATCGACCGCGAAGCCGTCGACATCGCCATCCGCTACAGCGAGCGCAACTCGGTCTCCGATGGCGCCGTGTGGCTATTCGGCGAATCGGTGGTGCCGGTGGCCCACCCGTCGCTCGACGCGCGCGAGCTGGATGCGCGCGAGTTGCAGCGCCACGTGCTGCTGGAATTCGACGATCCCACGCGGCCATGGCTGCAATGGTCGGAATGGCTGAACGCGCGCGGTCTGGGCCGCGTGCGCGCGAAAGGCATGCTGCGCTTCAACCAGTACGACCAGATCGTGCATGCCGCGCTGGCCGGCCACGGCATCGCGCTGGGACGGCTGGCGCTGATCGCACCCATGCTGGCGGACCGGCGGCTGGCGCTCGTCGGCAGCCCTGAGGCCAGCGCCACCGAACACGCCTACTGGCTGGTGCGCAACGCGCGGCGCAGCACGCCCGATGCCGACGTCGTCACGCAATGGCTGGTGGATCAGGCGGTGGCGACCGCGCGGGATCTGACGCGCTGAGCGGATACGCCGACGCCGCGGGCGCGCGGATGTCCAGCTGTCCGCATGTCCTGCTGTCCGGTTATCCGCTTGCCCGGCTGTCCGCTTGTTTGCTAGTTCGCTGGTCCGGTCAGTCCACCACGACCTGCGCCGGACCGGCAGCCATCTCGCCGATCACGACGGCCTGGCCGAAGCCCTGTCCGTGGAAGATCGCGAGCACCGCATCGGCGGCCTCCGGCGCGCACGATACCAGCAGGCCGCCCGAGGTTTGCGGATCGGTCAGCAACGCCCGCTGGGTGTCTGACACCCCGGCGCCGAGGCGCACCGATTCGCCGTACGACGTCCAGTTGCGGCCGGACGCGCCCGTGATCACGCCGTCTGCCGCGAACCCCTGCACGCCCGGCAGCCATGGCAACGCATCCAGCCGCACGCGGGCGGTCAGCTTCGCGCCGCGCGCCATCTCCAGCGCATGGCCCAACAGGCCAAAGCCCGTCACGTCCGTGATCGCGTGCACCCCGTCCAGCGCAGCCAGCGCGGGACCGGGACGATTCAGGCGTGTCGTCGTGTCGATCATGACGCGGTAACCGTCCACGTCCAGCAGATTCTTCTTGAGCGCGGCCGACAGGATGCCCACCCCCAGGCCCTTGCCCAAGATCAGCACATCGCCGGCGCGCGCGTCCGCATTGCGCTTGATGCGGTCCGGATGCACCAGGCCCATCGCGGCCAGGCCATAGATGGGTTCCACCGAATCAATGCTGTGGCCGCCCGCCACCGGAATGCCCGCGTCCGCACAGACCGATTCGCCGCCCTTCAGGATCTCGGCGATCACGCCGTGCGGCAGCACGTTGATCGGCATGCCGACGATCGCCAGCGCCATGATCGGCGTGCCGCCCATCGCGTACACATCCGATAGCGCGTTCGTCGCGGCGATGCGGCCGAAGTCGAAGGGATCGTCCACGATGGGCATGAAGAAGTCGGTCGTGGCGATGAGCGCCTGCTCGTCGTTCAGCCGGTACACCGCTGCATCATCCGCGGTTTCCGTGCCCACCAGCAGGTTGGGATAGCTGGCGGCGGGGCCGAACCGCGCCAGCAGCGCCGACAGCACACCCGGCGCAATCTTGCAGCCGCAGCCGCCGCCATGCGATAGCGAGGTCAAGCGCGGCGCGTTTGTGGACGCAACATCCTGGGTCATCTCAGTCTCCGTGAGTCAGTCGGAAAAAGGATAGCACCGGCCCTGTGAATGGCCCTATGATCGAACGCAGCCAGCCCCTCGCCATTGAACGCTCGCTTGCAGGAGTCCGCCTTGATCAGCCGCCGCCGCCTCCTGCAAACCGGTCTGTCGCTTGCGGCGCTGCCCGCGTGGGCCGGTGCTGCGAATAACGCGACAAACAGTGCGACAAATAGCGCTGCCGGTAACGCCGCGAATGGGGCGGCCACCAACACCGCCACATTGAAAGCCGCCACCGGCCCCGACTGGGTCGCGTGGACCGGCCCCACCCCGCCGCTCGTCCTTCCAGACATGGGGGGCCGCGAGCAAAAGCTTTCGGCGTGGCGCGGCAGCGTCGTCATCGTCAGCTTCTGGGCCACGTGGTGCGAACCGTGCCGCGACGAACTCCCCGTTCTGTCCACCATGGCCAAACGGCATCGCGAAGAAGGCCTGCGCCTTGTCGCCGTCAACGTCGGCGAAGCGCCCGCCAAAATCTCGGCCTTCCTGAAAAAAACCCCCATCAACGGCACGGTCCTGCACGACCGCAACAGCGCCGCGTCAAAAAAATGGGACGCCGCCGCACTGCCCGCCAACTTCCTCGTCGACCGCGTCGGCGCGATCCGGTATTGGCATCTGGGCGAGCTGGACTGGAAGTCGCACACGGTAGGCGGTGTGGTCACGCGCATGCTGCGCAGTTGATGGAGAGCCACGCATTTGCGCCGGTGTCAGACACCCGGGCGCGGCAACGCACTGCGACGGACATCTCGTAGGGGTGTCAGACACCTGGATGCGGCGGTCGTCGCACGGTCTTGTGTGCACTGCAAAAAACTTCCTATAGAATAGGAACCATTCTCAAATATAAAGCCGCTGACGCCGCCGCCGTCGCGCCGTTTTCCCACGAAGCATGTCCGTCACTGTCGATCCCGGCCGCCAGCACGCGCTGCATGGCCTCTATGCAGACAATCACCACTGGCTCGTCGATCTGCTGCTGCGGCGGCTGCGTCATCGCGGCGACGCGCAGGACCTTGCGTCCGAGACCTTCCTGCAGATCGTGGCCTCGCCGGACGATCCGCGCGGCATCCGCGAGCCGCGCGCCTACCTCACCTGCATCGCCAAACGGCTGGCCTACCGGCTGTACCGCCGGCGCGATCTGGAGCGCGCGTACCTGGACCGCATCGCGCTGATGGCGCCGGACCACGCGCCGTCGGCGGAACAATGCGCGATCGAACTTGAAGCCATCCTGCGCATCGACGCCAAGCTGTACGGCCTGCCGCCGGACGTGCGCGCGGCGTTCCTGTACAGCGTGTTCGACGAGCTCGGCTATGACGACATCGCGGCACGGTTGCGGATTTCCACGCGCACCGTGGCGCGTCACGTCAAACGCGCGCTGCTGCACTGCCTGGCGGGAGACCGTTAGGTGGCGCGGCGACGCCAGAAGGCCGACCCGACCGAGGCGGCGGTGGACTGGATGGTGCTGCTGCGCTCGGGAAGCGCGACGGCCGCCGACCGCGGCGCCTTTACGGCGTGGCGCGATGCCGACGCCAGCCATGCCGAGGCGTGGACGCGCCTGCAATCGGCCATTCCGGGCCTGGCGCCCGCCGCCGATGGCGCCGCAGCCGCCGCCCGGCGCAACGCCCGCGACGTGCTGTTGCTGCCGCCGCGCCGCATCGTGCTCAAGTCGCTCGCCGGCGTGGGGGTACTGCTGGGCATCGGGGGCACGGCGGCCAATCGTCTGGTGCCAGTGGGGCAACTGACCGCGGACGTGTACACCGGCACCGCCGAACGCAAGCAGATCGCGCTGCCCGACCACAGCATCCTCAACCTGAACGCACGTTCGGCGGTGGACGTGGATTTCTCGGCAGACCGACGCCTGGTGCGGCTGCGTGCCGGCTCGGTGGTGGTGCGCGTCGCGCCGGATCCAGGCCGGCCTTTCTCGGTGCAGACCGACGATGGCCTGGTCACCGCGCTGGGCACGCAATTTCTGGTCCGCCAGGATGCGGGGTCCACGCGCGTCGTGGTTCTGGAACACGAGGTGGCCGTCGTCACCGCGCAGGGCGCGCGCCTCGTGCTGCAAGCGGGCGAAGGCGCGGACTTCGACGCAGCCCGCATCAAGCGCACCGATGTCTCGCAAGCCACCGGCGCGGAATGGATGAACGGCCACCTGCTGGTCAACCGGCAACCGCTGTCCTATGTGATCGGCGAACTGCAACGCTACCGCCGTGGCGTGCTGCGCGTCTCGCCCGCCGCGGCCGGCATTCCCGTGCAGGGCGGCTTCCCGCTTGACGACGTGAACGCCAGCCTGGCCGGGCTGGCAGACACCCTGCCCATCACCGTCCGCGATTTCGGCGGCTGGTTGACCCTGATCGATAAGCGCTGAACGCGCACACGAAACAGTTTGTAAGTTTCTGTCCTGTTGCCCGCCCTGCCGACACAAGCCAGGCAATACCCTGTCGGAGAGCTATCCCATCATGACCCGCCCCCAAGAGCCTCGCCTGCGCCGCTTCGGCCTGGCCATCTTGAGCGCTGCGCTGCTGCTGGCCTGGAACGGCCTGCAGACGGCATCCGCCCAATCCGCCCCGGCGGACTCCGCCCCGCAAGCCGGCGCCGGCTTATACACCTTCTCGATCCCCGCCGGTTCCCTGGCCGAGACGTTGAACCGCATCTCGCTGGCGACCGGGCGCGTGGTGTCGGTCAACCCGCAGGCCGTGGAAGGCAAATCGGCGCCCGCGATCGAAGGGCCGCTCAGCGCGGAAGCCGCCGTGCAGCGCGCGCTGGCGGGCAGCGGACTGGAAGCCGTCGTCACCCCCAGCCGCGCCATCACGGTGCGGCCGGCGGCCGGCGCGGGCCAGGCGGCCACGCTGGCGCCAGTCACCGTGACGGGTTCCTACCGGCATCCCGCCGTCACGGAAGGCACGCGGTCCTACACCACCACGGCGGTCAGCATCGGCAAGTCCGAGCGGTCGCTGCGCGAGGTGCCGCAATCCATTTCGGTGCTGACGCGCCAGCGCATGGACGACCAGAACGTCACCACGCTGGGCCAGGCCATGGACTACGTCACCGGCGTGGTGTCGCAACCCACGGGCACCGGCATCGTCAACATCGAATCGCGCGGCTTCCAGATAAACCAGTATCTGGTCGATGGCCTGCCCTTTGCGGGCGGCCAGGGCATGTGGGGCAGCTCGATCATGGATCTGGGCATCTACGACCGCGTCGAGGTCTGGCGAGGCCCCACCGGCCTGCTGGAAGGCGCGGCCGAGCCCAGCGGCACCATCAACCTGGTGCGCAAGCGGGCACGCGCCGAACCCGGTTTTCAGGGCGCGGCAAGCGTGGGCTCGTGGGACCGCTACCGCGTCGAACTGGACGGCACCGGCGCATTGAACGACACCGGCACCCTGCGCGCGCGCGGCGTGATGATCTACGACGACGCGGGTAGCCACCTGCACCGCGTGTATGCCGACCGCCGCACCCTGTACGGCACCGTGGAATACGACTTCACGCCGAACACCACGCTGTCGGTGGGCGGCACCTACCAGGAGGGCGATTCGCTGGTTTTCGTGGGCCTGCCGCAGTACGCCGACGGCCGCAACATCGACGTGCCGCGTTCGACCTTTCTGGGTTCGACGGACTCGACCAAGCACGACAACGGCATGAGCCTGTTTGCCGAGCTGGAGCATCGCTTCGACAACGGCGGCCTGTTCAGGCTGAACGCCAGCCAGGCGGTGCGCCGCACCTGGCTGAACCGCTACATGACGCACAGCTACATCGACCCGGTCACGGACGAGGTCACGATCCGCGCGGCGCGCCAACGCTCCCGCCAGGAGAACCAGGGCTTCGACGCGTACTTCAGCGTGCCGGTGCAAGGTTGGGGATTGACCCACGAGATCACAGCCGGCGCGAACTATCAGGTCTATCGCGGCGGCAATCCGCAGGGCGACTTCATTGCCTACCGGCAGAACATCCACAATCCGGACCTGAGCGGGCTGGACAGCCTGCCGGACGTCGGCGAGATTCCGCGCACCAAGACCACGCAGTACGGCGTCTACACGCAGGCCCGCATCAAGCCGGTGCAGCCGCTGACCGTGCTGCTGGGCGGCCGCTACGCCTGGTGGGAAAGCCGCAACCCGGACGATGCCGCCGTCAACCAGTCCATCAAGGGCGAGTTCGTGCCTTATGCGGGGCTGGTGCTGGACCTGGACGACAACCATTCCGTCTATGCCAGCTACAGCCGCATCTTCAGCCCGCAGACCGAAGAGCTGGCCTCGGGCGGCTTTCTCAAGCCGCGCATCGGGCAGCAGTACGAAGTCGGCATCAAGGGGGAGTACCTGAATGGCGCGCTGAACACGCACATGGCGCTGTTCCGGATCGACGACCGCAACCGCGCCATCGCCGATCCCGACAACGAAGACTACTCGCTGCCTGCCGGTCACGTGCGCAGCCAGGGCTTCGAGGCCGAGATCAGCGGCCGCATGACCCCGCAGTGGGAACTGACGGCGGGCTATGCCTACACCGCCACGAAGTTCCGCAGCGGCGAGGACAACGAAGTGGGACAGCCCTACAACTCGGCCTACCCGCGCCACAACTTTTCGCTGTGGAGCAAGTACCGGTTTGGCGAGGGTCCGTTGAACCGGTTCTCGGTGGGCGGCGGGATGCGCTGGCTTAGCGAGCAGTACATCCAGCGCGGCGCGGTGCGCTGGAACCAGCCGGCCTATGCCCTGGTCGATCTGCAACTGGGCTATGAGGTCCGCCCGGGCATGAACATGAGCCTGACCGTCTACAACCTGTTCGACAAGACGTACTTCAAGAAGGTGTCCGGTCATGAGTTCCGGCAGACCTACTTTGGCGAACCGCGCTCGGTGATGCTGACGATGCGCGGCACGTTCTGATGACGGCCCAGGTGCTGCACGCGGACATTCTGCGCCAGCACGCCGCGCGCACCCGGCGCCGTGTGCTGGCGCTCGCCCTGGCGGGGGTGGCGCTGGCCGCCTGCCTGGCGGCGGACGTGGCGCTGGGTTCCACCGACTTCGCATTCGGCGACATCCTGCGGGCGGTGTTTGCGCCGGACAGCGTCGATCCGGAAACGGCGATCATCGTCTGGTCGCTGCGCCTGCCCTACGCGCTGCTGGCCGTGCTGGTGGGCGCCGCATTGTCGCTGGCCGGCGCCGAGATGCAGACCGTGCTGGACAATCCGCTTGCTGACCCCTTCACGCTGGGCGTGTCCTCGGCCGCGTCGCTGGGCGCGGCGCTGGCCATCGTGACCGGCCTGCATCTGCCCGGCGTGCCGGCCGAATGGTCGCTGGCCGCCAACACCTTTGTGTTTGCCTTTGCCTCGGTGCTGCTGCTGCAGGCCGTTACGCGACGGGGTCGGCGCGGCAAGCAGACCATGGTGCTATTCGGCATTTCCATGGTGTTCACGTTCAATGCCCTGGTGGCGCTGCTGCAGTACGCGGCCAACCCCGAAGACCTGCAGCAGCTGGTGTTCTGGAGCATGGGCAGCCTGGCGCTTGCCAGCTGGCCGAAGCTGCAGGTGTTGGGCGTGGCGCTGCTGGTGATGCTGCCCTTTTCGCTTCGCGCCGCCGCGCGGCTGAACGTGTTGCGCATGGGCGAGGACCGTGCGCGCACGCTGGGCATCGATACCGGCAGGCTGCGCTTTGGCGCGCTGCTGCGCATCAGCCTGTTGGCCGCGACGGCCGTGGCGTTCGTGGGCACCATCGGATTCGTCGGCCTGGTGGGTCCGCACATTGCGCGCATGCTCATCGGCGAGGACCACCGTTACTTCCTGCCGGCCAGCGCGCTGACCGGCGCCGTGCTGATGTCGCTGGCGTCGATCGCCAGCAAGGCCATCGTGCCCGGCGTCATCCTGCCCGTGGGCATCGTCACGGCGATGGTCGGCGTACCGGTGTTCCTGTGGCTGATCATGCGACGGAGCACCAACGCATGACGGCCGGCTTCACAGGACTGCGCGTACGCCAGTTGCAGGCCGGCTACCGCGGCAAGCCCATCCTGCAGGGGCTCGACCTGCCCGATCTGCTGCCGGGCCAGGTCACCGCGCTGATCGGCCCGAACGGCGCGGGCAAGAGCACGCTGCTCAAGGCCATGGCAGGCTTGATTCCGACGCGGGGCGAGCTGGCGCTCAACGGCCAGGCGCTGGCTGCCATGCCGCCTGCGCAGCGCGCCGCTCACGTCGGCTACATGCCGCAGCGCCTGCCCGACGACCTGGACATCACCGTGCTGGAAAGCCTGCTGAGCATCCTGCGGGTAGGCGGCCTGGCTACCACGGCCGCCATGTCGCGCGCCCTGGCCACGCTGGATCGGCTGGGTATCGCCGCGCTGGCGATGCAGCCGCTGGGCAGTCTGTCGGGCGGCCAACGGCAGATGGCGAGCCTGGCACAGGCCCTGGCCACTTCACCGCAGGTGCTGCTGCTGGACGAACCCACAAGCGCGCTCGACCTGCGCCATCAGGCGGCCGTGATGCGCACGGTGCGCGCGTTGGCGCAGGCGCAGTGCATCGTCGTCGCGGTGCTGCACGACTTGAACCTGGCGGCACGTTGGGCCGATCGTGTCGTGGTGCTGAAGGCAGGCGCGCTATGCGCCAGCGGCACGCCGCGCGAGGCGCTCACGCCAGCGGTGCTGGCCGGCACGTATGGCGTGCGTGCGCGCGTCGAGGCGTGCTCGCAGGGATATCTGACCGTGCACGCGGACGCGGCGCTGGATGAGGACGCCGCGGCATGAAGGCATTCTTGCTGCGCCCGCTGCGTTCCCGCCGGTTTTCTTGTCTGACCGCGGTTTTACTCGGCAGCCTGCTGACGTTGTGCGCGGTCTCGGCCCTGCGCGCCGAACCGGCGCGCGCGGCCGCGTACCCCGTCACCGTGACCGACGCCGCCGGCCGCCAGGTGTTGATCGAACAGGCGCCCCGCCGCATCTATCTGCAGAACGGCAACGACGTTGTCGCGCTGGCTTTGCTCGACCGCGAGAATCCGTTCTCCCGCATCCTGGCGTGGCAGAACTCCCTGAACGACTCCGACCCCACGATATGGCGCAAGATGCGCCAGCGCTGGCCACACGCGGCGGACATTCCCGAATTGGCGTTCGACAACGGCGGCAACGCCGATGTGGAAAGGCTGGTGCGGTTGCGGCCCGATCTGCTGATCATGGACCTGAACACACGCGGCGCCGTGGAACGCGGGCCGCTGGCGCGCATCATGGCGCAACTGCGCGTACCCATCCTGTATCTGGACAGCTCGAAGGATCCGCTGAACAACGTGCCTGTTGGCCTGCGCGCATTGGGCGCGGCACTGGACCGGCGCGAACGGGCCGACGACTATCTGTCCTTCTACGCGCAGCGCCGCGCCGCCGTGCAGGCCGGCATCGACGCGTCGGCGCACCGGCCGCTGGCCTTCATCGAAGCGCGCGCGGGGCGGCAGGGCCTGGATCAATGCTGTTACTCGCAGGCCGAGACGTCATGGGGAAAGCTGATCGGTCAGGCCGGCGCGCGCAACTATGCATCGCTGCTGCTGCGCGGCGCCACGGGCGACATTGCGATGGAGACGCTGATCCGGAACAAGCCGGACGTCTACATCATGACCGGCACCGCGCGCGTGCGCACCGGGGCGCACGTCATTCCGTTCGGGTACGGCGCCACGCCGGCGGACGCACGGCAGGCGATGGCCAAGCTGATGGAACGGCCGGGCTTTGATCGCATCGCGCGACGGCCAGGCGACTGCGTGGTGGGTCTTTACCATCAGTTCTACAACAGCGCCTTGAACATCGCGGGCCTGGAATACCTGGCCCGCGCGCTGTATCCGCAGACGCTGGGCGAGCTGGATCCGGATGCGACGTATCGCGAGATCCTGGCGCGGTTCACGGAGATTCCCGACGCGCCGTTTCTGTTCGAGATGCACCGCGCTTTCGACGGCCGGAGCGGCTGCGCTTTCTGATTGGGGGATTGCGGCTTCTGGAATGCGGCGTGAGGCTGTGCATAAGATCCGGAAGCGCAGCGCAGTGGCGGAAGGCAGCAGGAGTCGAACCTACCTGGGAACGTCTGACGCCCCCAACCGGGTTTGAAGCCCGGCCGTGCCGCCGGGCACGAATGCCTTCCGTGGCGGACCGCCTATGATACCGGCTTGGCGGGCGGCTGCATCGCCGCGTACGCGCTTTCACCGCGCAGCACATGCGTATCCCGCACCCGCCGCGTGTAGCCCACGCGATCGAAGAACTCCAGGATCTGGATCGCCCGCTTGCGGCCCAAACCCGTCACGTCCCTGAACACCGCGGCGTTCAGGCCCTGGGGCTGCGCCGCCAAGTCAGCCGCCAACGCCGCCAGCCTGCGCACCTGATCGCGGTGATAGAACAGATCCTTCACCACCTGCGCCACCTCGCCGCGCCGCAGCAGCTTGCGCAGCAACTGGCGCACCGCATCCTCGGGCTGCGCCTGCATCTTGGCCAGATCCCGCACCCAAGGCGGATCGAACGCGCCCGCATCCAGCAGTGGCAACAGCCGCGCGGCGAGCGCGGATTCGGCTTGCCCCAGCGTCGCGGTATGCGTGGGCAGATGCAGCCACGGGCCATTGCGCGCGATGCGGCCGTCGCGTTGCAGTTCGTCCAGCAGCGACGTCCACAGCGTGTCGGGCATCGCAGGGATCGCCATGCGCCGCAGCCGCGCGCCGTCCGGACCGGGTTCGTCGGGCGCGCTTTGGTGGAACGACGCCAGCGCCTGCTCGGTCCGATCGCGCAGCGCCTCCCAAAGCGCGGCCAGGATCAGCGTGCGCGCGCCCTGCGCATTGCGCGGTTCGATCCACACCGCGCCCTCGGGCGCCGTGATTTCGCCGACCGGCAGACCCGTCAGACGCTGCAACGCCGACTCGTCCAGGCCCTGCGGCGCATGCGCCAGCACCGGCGCGAGGCTGCCGCCATCCAGCATGTCGGACAGCGCCTGCAAGCCCGCCAGCCGCGACGCCGACCGGCGCTTGCGGTCCGGTGCGTTCGGGTCCAGCACCCGGCCACCGCCCACTGTGCGCGTCGCCTGTGCGTTGCGCACGATAAACCGGTCGCCCGGCATCGCGCAGACCGGCTCGTCGAACACGAGCTGCACCCATCCCGACTGGCCCGGCGCCAAAGACTCGGCGCTGATCGGCACCACGTGCGCCACGTGGCGCGCCGCGCCGATATGCACATGCAGCGGCGCCCAGGCCCGCACCGGCGCGTCCGCGGACGGCAGCAGCGTCAGCGCCACGTCTACGTGCTTGGAAGGCAGGAAGCAGCGCGCATCCGCGATCCAGTCGCCGCGCGAGATGGCGCTCTTGTCGATACCCGCCAGGTTCAGCGCGCACCGCTGGCCGGCCGAGCCGGTCTCGCTGGGCTGATTCTGCGCGTGAATGCCGCGCACGCGCACGCGTGTGCCCGCCGGCATCAGGCGCAGATCGGTCGCGTCGTCGTCCGCGCGGACCTGGCCGGCGTGCGCCGTGCCGGTGACGACCGTGCCGTGGCCGGACAAGGTGAACACGCGATCCACGGCCAGCCTGAACAAGCCCGTGGCCTCGCGCCGCGCCACGGCTTGAGCCTGTGCATGCAGATATTCCTTGAGCGCCGCCACGCCCGAGTCACCGGCTTGCGCCGCACTCGTGCCGAACACCGGCGCGCCTTGCAGGAAGGTAGCTTCCGCCAATGCTGCGATCTCGGCGCGCACGGCTTCCAGTTGCGCCGCGTCCGCGCGATCCGTCTTGGTCAGCGCCACCGCGCCGCGCGCCACGCCCAGCATCGACAGAATGGAAAGATGCTCGCGCGTCTGCGGCATGACGCCGTCGTCTGCCGCCACCACCAGCAGCCCGAAGTCGATTCCGCTGGCCCCGGCCGCCATCGTGTGCACGAGCTTCTCGTGCCCGGGCACGTCGATGAAGCCCAGCACGTCGCCGTTCGCGAGCGGCGTGTAGGCGTAGCCCAGTTCGATGGAAATTCCGCGCGCCTTTTCTTCCTTCAGCCGGTCCGTGTCCACGCCCGTGAGCGCACGCACCAGCGTCGTCTTGCCGTGGTCGATGTGCCCCGCTGTGCCGACGATCATGCCAGCGGTTCCGCGAGCTGCGCCGCAAACTCGGCCTCGTCGCGGGCTTCCAGGCAGCGCAGGTCCAGCCACAATGCGTCATCCGCGATGCGGCCGATGACGGGTACCGGCAGCTTGCGCAGCAGTGTCTCCAGCCTGTCCAGATGCCGGCCGGGGCGACCGGTTCCCGCATGGCGCACGGCCAGTCCATAACTGGGAAGCTGGTCGATGGGCAGCGCGCCGCTGCCGATCTGGCTGAACATCGGCACCGCCTCGACCGCATAGCCCGGGCCCGCCGCATGCGCCAGCACGCCGCGCAGCCGTTCGGCCTGCGGCTGGATATCGCGCAGCGGGCGGGTCAACAGGCGCAGCGTCGTCAGCCGCTGCGCCAGGAACTCCGGCGCGCGGTACAGATGCAGCACCGGTTCCAGCGCGGCCAGCGTCAGCTTGCTGACGCGCAGCGCACGCTTGAGCGGATTCTTCTTGATCTTGCGGATCAGGTCCGCGCGGCCCACCAGCAGGCCCGCTTGCGGCCCGCCCAGCAGCTTGTCGCCGCTGAACGTGACCAGGTCGGCGCCCGCAGCGATGGTCTCGCGCACGGTGTCTTCTTTCGGCAAACCGAATTGCGTCAGGTCCACCAGCGTGCCGCTGCCCAGATCCACGGTGGCCGGCAGACCGCGCGCATGGGCCAGCGCCGCCACCTCGGCAACGCTCACGCTTTTCGTGAAGCCGGTCACCGCGTAGTTGCTGCAATGCACCTTCATCAGCATTGCGGTGCGCGGGCCGATGGCGTTTTCATAATCCGCCGCGTGCGTGCGGTTGGTGGTGCCGATTTCGACGAGCTTGGCGCCCGCGCGCTTCATGATGTCGGGAATGCGAAAGGCGCCGCCGATTTCGACCAGTTCGCCGCGCGACACCACCACTTCGCGGCGGTCCGCCAGGGCGTTGAGCATCAGCAGCACGGCCGCGGCATTGTTGTTGACCACCGTGGCGGCCTCGGCGCCGGTCAGCTCGCACAGCAGGTCGTCGATGAGGTCATCGCGATCGCCGCGGCCGCCGGTGTCCAGGTCGAACTCCAGGTTGGCGGGCGTGGTCAGCGCGCGCAGCACCGACGCCACCGCTTCGTCGGGCAGCAGCGCGCGGCCCAGGTTGGTGTGCAGCACGGTGCCGGTCAGGTTGTAGACCGCGCGCAGGCGCGGCCGCGCGGCCTCGTCCAGCGCGGCAGACGTGCGCGCCGCCACCGCGGCCGCGTCCAGCTCGTGGCGCGGCACGCCGCCGTCCAATGCGCGCTTGCGCAGCGCGTCCAGGTCGCGGCGCAGGGCCGCCACCACTTGCGTGCGGCCGTGGGTTTCCAGCGCCGGCTGCAACGCGTGCGCGTTCAGCAGGCGGTCCAGCGAAGGGATGTCGGACGCGGCAGCAAGGCCGGCGCCGGACAGGGGATCTGCCATGCGAGACTCCGTCATTGAGCGGCGCTAGTCCTCGGCGCCATGCCACAGCAGCGGATTGCCGCTGGACCGCGAATAACCGGCCTCGCCCACCAGCACGTCCAGCATCAGGCTTGCCAGGTCGTCGGCCACCGGCTCCACGTACAGGTCCTTGTCCTGATAGAAGATCTTGCGGTACGTGTGGCAGTTATCACAGGTTTCGGCCTTGATCGCGGGCGTGCGCCCCTCGATGGACTGGTACGCGACCTTTTCCACGTCTTCGCAATGCGAGCACTTGACCCGCACCATGTGCCACTGCGTGGCGCACAGGCTGCAGCACAGGTAGCGATAGCCTTCGTACTGGCCGCCGACGCGCACGATGCTGGCGACCGGCAGGCTGCCGCACACCGGGCACACGCCGAACGGGCTGGCGACAGGCAGTTGTTTGGGATCGAAGCGGTTGGCCAGGTCTGTCCAGTAGACCTGCAACGCCGCCATGACGAACGGCGCGGCCGCGCTGTCCACGCCCTCGTCCTGCTCGGACAGCACGGCCTGCGCCAGGTCTTCGAGCGATTCAGGATCGTCGGCCAACGCGCGCCGCAGCGCGGCGCAGACGTCTATGGCTTCGGCGGGCACGCCCGGAGCGCGCGACACGTCGTCCAGCAACTGGCCCAGGATGCGGCGCCACAGCGCATCGCGCGGCCAGCCGATAGCCTGCAGCGGCGGCATGCCGTGCGCCTGCGCGAGCGAAATGCGGTCTTCGCTGGCGGGCGGCGCCGTGCAATCCTGCAGCGCGCGATGCTGGGCATCGACCAGATACGCCATCAATTGCAGGTAATCGCCCACCGGATTGCCGTCGGCAAGCTGGCGCAGGCGCGCTGCCCGCGCCGCGAAGACGGATTGCCGTTCGGGCAGGGTGATGCGGGGAATGGCGTTATGGTCTAGCGCTTCGATCTCGCCGCGCGGAAGAATTCGCTGCAATTCTCGTCTCCAGAGAAACAAATACGGCTGCCAGCCTGCGAAGAGGATAGCAGCCGTGGGACTACGACATGCCGGTGACTATTTCTTCACCTGCTCCCGGAACCAGGCGCGATGGTGCTTCCACGCCCAGCCGGCGGTGACATAGCCGCGCAGCATTGCCGTGAGCGACCCCTTCACCCAGATCGCCGCGTAAATATGCACAATGATCGCGCAAATCAGCACCAGCGCACAAACCGCATGCAGCACCGACGCGCCGCGGACCACCCAGATCGGGAAGTAGAACGCGAAATACTCGCGCCAGATCACGATGCCGCTGACCATCAGCCCCAGCATGCACAGGATCAGCACATAGAACAGCAGCTTCTGGCCGGCGTTGTACTTGCCGACCTCGGGCAGCTTTTCCTCGCGGTTCTCGACCACGTCGTTGAGCTGGCGCAGCCACTGGCGATCCGCCTTCGTCATGAGGTTGTGACGCCACATATGCCCGGCAAAGACAGCAAAGCAGACGAACATCACCACCCCGATGAACGGATGCAGGATGCGCGTCCAGGGTCCGCCCCCGAACAGATTGGACAGCCAATACATGGACGGATGAAACAGCGCCAATCCGGACAACGCGAGCAGGATGAACGTGAGCGCGATGATCCAGTGGTTGGTGCGCTCGCCCGGCGTGTAGCGCTTGATGCGGCGATAGTGGTGTTCTTCACTCATGGCGCACCTCCTCTTCGGCCCTGCGTTCGTCTTCCTCGGTCACTTCGTTGCGGCCCACGCGCGCATAGTGGAAAAAGCCGGCCAGCGCAGTAAACGCCATCGCGGCCAGGCCCAGCGGCTTGGCCAGGCCCTTCCATAGCGACACCATCGGACTGATCTTCGGATCGGCGGGCAGTCCGTGGTACAGCCCCGGCTGGTCGGCGTGATGCAGCACGTACATGACGTGCGTGCCGCCCACGCCGGGCGGGTCATACACGCCGGCCTGCGCGAAGCCGCGCGACTTCAGGTCCTCGACGCGTTCGGCCGCATGCTGGTGCATGTCGTCCTTGGTGCCGAAGACGATGGCGCCGGTGGGACAGGCCTTGACGCACGCGGGCTCCATGCCGACCGCGACGCGGTCCGAACACAGCGTGCACTTGTAGGCCTTGTTGTCCTTCTTGGAAATGCGCGGAATGTTGAACGGACAGCCGGTGATGCAGTAGCCGCATCCGATGCAGTTTTCCTCGTGAAAATCCACGATGCCGTTGTTGTACTGGATGATGGCGCCCGGCGAGGGACAGGCCTTCAGGCAGCCCGGGTCCTCGCAGTGCATGCAGCCGTCCTTGCGGATCAGCCATTCCAGGTCGCCGGCGGGGTTCTCGAATTCCGAGAAGCGCATCACGGTCCAGGAGTGCTCGGTGAGATCGGCCGGGTTGTCGTAGACGCCCACGTTGATGCCGATCTCGTCGCGCAGGTCGTTCCACTCCATGCAGGCGCTCTGGCAGGCCTTGCAGCCGATGCACTTGGAGACGTCGATCAGCTTGGCCACCGAGCCCGTGACGGGTTCACGGATGCCCGGCGGCGGCGTGGTGGTGGCGGAGCGCCGCTTGATGTCCAGGGATTGCATTGACATGTCGGTTCTCCTATACCTTTTCGACCTTCACCAGGAACGACTTGAATTCCGGTGTCTGGGAATTGCCGTCGCCCACGAATGGCGTCAGGGTGTTGGTGAGGAAGCCCGGCTTGGCGATGCCCACGAAGCCCCAATGGATCGGGATCCCGACCTGGTGCACCGTCTTGCCCTCGATGAGGAGCGGACGCAGGCGCTTGGTGACGAGCGCCACGGCCTTGATGTAGCCGCGGTTGGACGACACCTTGACGCGCGACCCGTTGGGGATGCCCAGCTCCTTGGCAAGCACCTCGCCGATCTCCACGAACTGCTCGGGCTGGAGAATCGCGTTGATGCGGACGTTCTTGGTCCAGTAGTGGAAGTGTTCCGTCAGCCGGTAGGTGGTGGCGACATACGGGAAGTTTTCCACCGTGCCCATCGCCGCGAGGTCATCCTTGAAGATGCGCGCGGCGGGGTTGCTGGTGACGCCCTTGGCGTTGGGGTGCAGCGGGTTGTAGCCCAGCGGGTTTTCGAAGGGCTCGTAGTGTTCGGGGAACGGCCCTTCGGCCAGGCCCGCCCGCGCAAAGAAGCGCGCCACGCCTTCGGGGTTCATGATGAACGGCCCCATGCCGCCCGCGGGGTTCTCGTCGCCCTTGAAGTCCGGGATGTCGGCGCCCACCCAGGCCTTGCCATTCCAGGACACGACGCTGCGGCGCGGATCGAACGGCTTGCCTTCCAGGTCGCACGATGCGCGGTTGTAGAGGATGCGGCGATTGGCCGGCCACGCCCAGGCCCAGTTCAGGGTCTGGCCGATGCCGGTCGGGTCGCTGTTGTCGCGGCGCGCCATCAGGTTGCCGCTGGGACTCCAGGCGCCGGCGAAGATCCAGCAGCCGCTGGCGGTGGAGCCGTCGTCGCGCAATTCGGCAAAACCGGCAAGCTGCTCGCCGCCGCGGCGCATGATCTTCGTCGGATCCTTGGGGTCGGCCAGATCCACGAGCGCGCGGCCCGTGTATTCCTTGGCCAGCTCCTCAGCCGTGGGATTCTGCGGGTTGGAATAGGGCCACGACAGGTTGACGATGGGATCGGGGTACTTGCCGCCGTCCTGCTCGTACATCTTGCGCAGGCGCGTGTAGATGAGCGCCATGATCTCGATGTCGCTCTTGGCTTCGCCCGGAGGTTCGGCGCCCTTCCAGTGCCATTGCAGCCAGCGGCCGGAGTTGACCAGCGCGCCGTCTTCCTCGGCAAAACAGGTAGTGGGCAGACGGAAGACCTCGGTCTGGATCTTGGATGGATCCACGTCGTTGGCCTCGCCGGCGTTGCGCCAGAACTCGGACGTTTCCGTGACCAGCGGGTCCATGATGACCAGGAACTTGAGCTTGGCAAACCCGTCGTTCAGCTTGGCCTTGTTGGGCGCTGCGGCCAGCGGGTTGAAGCCCTGCGCGATGTAGCCGTTCATCTTGCCCTGGACCATCAGCTCGTAGACCTGCAGCATGTCGTACAGCTTGTCCAGCTTGGGCAGGTAGTCGAACGCCCAGTTGTTGTCGGCCGTGGCCGCGCCGCCCCACCAGGCCTTCATCAGGCTGACGTGGAACTTGTGATAGTTCTGCCAGTAGCTGAGCTGGTTGGGCCGCAGCGGCTTGAGCGTGCGCGAGTCGATGTACTTGGCGTAATCCTGCTCGGACTCGTTGGCCAGCGTCATGTAGCCGGGCAGCAGGTTCGACATCAGGCCCAGATCGGTCAGGCCCTGGATGTTCGAGTGCCCGCGCAGCGCGTTCATGCCGCCGCCGGCGATGCCGATATTGCCCAGCAGCAGCTGCACCATCGCGCCCGTGCGGATGATCTGCGAGCCGATGGAATGCTGCGTCCAGCCCAGCGCGTACAGGATGGTCGCGGCGCGGTTGGTGGTGGCCGTGGACGCGAGCATGTCGCACACCGTCAGGAACTTGTCCTTGGGCGTGCCGCAGACGCGCTCGACCATTTCGGGCGTGTAGCGCGAGTAATGCTTCTTGAGCAGCTGATACACCGAACGCGGATGCTGCAGCGTGGGATCGGTCTTGACGAAACCGTCCTCGCCGCGCTCGTAGTCCCAGCTCTGCTTGTCGTACGTGCGCTTTTCGGCGTTGTAGCCCGAGTACAGCCCTGCGTCGAACGCGAAGTCCTCGCGCACGATGAACGAAAAGTCGGTGTAGTTGCGCACGTACTCATGCTGGATCTTGTCGTGATCCAACAGGTACTTGATGACGCCACCCAGAAAGATGATGTCGGTGCCGGTGCGTATGGGCGCGTAGAAGTCCGCCACGGACGCCGAACGCGTAAAGCGCGGATCCACGACGATCAACTTGGCCTTGTTATGGGCCTTGGCTTCAGTGACCCATTTGAACCCGCACGGGTGGGCCTCGGCGGCATTGCCGCCCATGATCAAAACTATGTCCGCGTTCTTGATGTCGACCCAATGGTTCGTCATCGCTCCACGGCCAAACGTCGGGGCAAGACCTGCCACCGTCGGGCCATGTCAGACACGGGCTTGATTGTCGAACGCCAGCATCCCCATACTGCGCACAGTCTTGTGCGTGATGTAACCGACCTCGTTGCTGCTTGCCGAGGCGGCCAGCATGCCGGTGGTCAGCCACCGGTTGACCGTCTTGCCGTCCGCGGTCTTCTCGACGAAGTTCGCGTCGCGGTCGTCCTTCATGAGCTTGGTGATACGGGTCAGGGCGTCGTCCCACGACATCCGCACCCACTTGTCCGAGCCGGGCGCCCGGTATTCCGGGTACTTGAGGCGGTTGGGGCTGTGGATGAAGTCGATCAGGGCCGCGCCCTTCGGACAGAGGGTGCCGCGGTTGACGGGATGGTCGGGGTCGCCTTCGATGTGCATGATGCTGGCGCGGGCGTTCTTCGAGCCATCGCCCAAGCCGTACATCAGCAAACCGCAGGCGACCGAACAGTAGGGACAGGTGTTGCGCGTTTCGGTCATGCGCGCAAGCTTGAACTGGCGCACCTCGGCCATGGCCGAGCCGGGGGCAGCCCCCAACAAGGCCAGGCTGGAGCCCGCCAGCGTCGCACCGGTCACCTTGAAGAACTGGCGGCGATTCATGTTGACCATGAAGCACTCCTCTCCTGGTGAATGAAGGAAGCGGAAATCTCAGGGACATAAACCCCTACAACTTCCAAGGGAATGTGGGGAAGTATAGGCCTTGGACATGGCGCGCGTCATGCCCGGTGACGCATGGCGCCCCCGCCCTCGTCTGAATTTGACGGCAAAATGCGCTTTTTTCGCAGATTTTGCGGCAGTGCAGCGCTGCTACGATGGCCTCGGCTTCAGTCGCCCAGCCGTATCGTCCCGCCGGCCGCAGTCCGCCTTTCGCACCTTTCCGCCTGACCCTTGGAGCGCCAATGCGCCGCCTTGCCCCCGTGGCCCGAGTCCTTGTCCTATCGCTGGCCTTCTCGCCCTGCGTCCTGATGCCCCAGGCGTCCGTCCACGCGGCGCCCGCCGCGCTGTCGCCGGCCGCCGCCGCCACCGAAGCGGCCCAGCAGGCGGCGATAGAGGGCTACCTGTATTTCTATCCGCTGATCGCGATGGACCTGACCCGGCGGCAGTTCACGCATCCGGCGCGGGGCGCCGATGGGGCGCCGGCCAACACGTTTCAGCATGGGCGCACCCTGCCCCGCGCAGGCGACGCCACCCCGTGGGCGAACGTCGACATGCTGCGCAGCAACGCGTGGCTGGATCTGACGGACGGGCCTGTCGTGCTGTCCGTGCCAGACACGGCGGGCCGGCTGTACACGCTGACGCTGCTGGACATGTGGACCGACGTCTTCGCGACGCTGGGCAAGCGCACCACCGGCACCGCCAAGGGCAACACCGTGATCGTGCCCCCGGGCTGGAACGGCACGCTGCCCTCGGGCATGGCGCGCATCGACGCCCCCACCGTGCAAGTCTGGGCAAAGGGCATGATCGAGACGCATGGCCCCGCCGATCAGGCGACAGTGAATGCGTTGCAGGACGGCTTCGTCCTGACGCCGTTGGCGCAATGGAACCTGCCCGCGCAGGCGCCGCGCACCAAGCCCGACCCGTCCCTCGATCTGAAAATCCCTGTGAGAGAACAAGTGGACTCGATGCCCACCGACGCGTTCTTCACCTATGCCGCGGAGCTGCTGCGCAAGCATCCACCGCATGCGACGGACCAGCCCCTGCTGGCCCTGCTGCGCCGCGTGGGACTGGTGCCCGGCCGGCCGTTCGACTTCGACAAGCTCGATCATTCCGCCAAGCAGGGCATGCGCCGCGGCGTACGCGCCGCGCGCGACCGCATGGCGGCCGCTGCCGGCCATTCGTTGCGCGCCACGGACGGCTGGCTGCAGGAAACAGGCAGCATCGGCGTGTATGGCAACGACTGGCTGCGCCGCGCGCTGGCCGCGCAGGCGCAGCCGGGCAGCGGATTGCCCGAAGATTTGACGGTGCTGGTGCTGGCCACCGACAGCGACGGCGCGCTGCTGGACGGCGCGCACCGCTACACGCTGCATCTCGACAGCGGCCGGTTGCCCGACACGGGCGCATTCTGGTCGCTGACGGCATATGACGGCCAGGGACTGCCCGTGCCCAATCCGGTCAACCGCATGGCGCTCGGCAGCCGCGACCCGCTGCGTTACAACGCGGACGGCTCGCTGGACCTGGTCTTCAGCAACGCGGCGCCACCGCCCGAAGATCAGTCGAACTGGCTGCCGATTCCGGCGGCCGGGCCGGTGGGGATGCTGCTGCGGGTTTACACGCCGGGACCGGCGGTGCGGGATGGTGTGTGGACGCCTCCCGCGGTGCGGCGGGACATTCCGCAGGCTGAGATTCCCGCGGTTAACGATTCTGCAGTTGAGCCGGAAACGCCGCCACAGACGGAAGTCCCGGCGACTTCCGCCGCCCCCGCCACCGCGCCCGACAAGAAACCCTGACCGCCCGCTAAATACGGCGCGATGTCAGCCGCCAGCCGCTACCATTAGCGTTTTATTCATGAATGAGCCGCCCGCCATGGACGACGCCTTTAGCCACCAATTGTCGATGACCATCCTGATGACGCCTGACATGGCGAATTTCTCAGGAAACGTACACGGCGGAACCATCCTCAAATATCTGGACCAGGTGGCCTACGCCTGTGCCAGCCGGTACGCCGGCCAATACGTCGTGACGCTGTCCGTCGACCAGGTGGTGTTCCGCGAACCGATCCACGTCGGCGAGCTGGTGACGTTCCTGGCGGCCGTGAACTACACGGGCCGCACGTCGATGGAAATCGGCATCAAGGTTGTGACCGAGGACATCCGCAAGAAGCTGGTGCGCCACACCAACAGCTGCTATTTCACGATGGTGGCGGTGGACGACCAGGGCGCCCCAACCGCGGTGCCGCCGCTGGAACCCCGCACGCACGAGGAAAAGCAGCGCTTCAAGGCCGCCGGCCTGCGCCGCGAACTGCGCCAGGAAATGGAACGCCGCCACGACGAGATCAAGCGCGAGACGACGCACGACACGCCGGGCGCCTGATCACCGCGTTGGGGCGGAGGTGCTCTACGCACCCCCGCGCTATTCACCCCCGCCTGCTGGATATCCAGCCGCGGGGGTTTTGCATTTGCGGACATGCTGATGGTGTTCAGCATGCCCTTGGGCAAACCTGCGCGTTAAGTCATACAGCGCTGCTCTTTTGCGCGATTCCAAGTCTTGACCGATTCCCGAAAACAATAAGACTCATCTGATTTTCAAAGCATGTTCCGTGTGCCGTAATGGCGCCGCAGACTGTGCATTCACCGGTGGTGGAAAGGTCTGTCGTTGCGGGAGCACGCCATTCCTAGCCAATCCGATCTACGCTTCACATTTGCCATCGGCGACGAATCCTTCGACGTCGTCGAATTCACGTTGCAGGAAGGTCTGTCCGAGACCTTCCTGCTCCATGTGGAACTGGCTAGCGCCAATACTGCCGTCCACTTCGGCAATGTTCTGGACCACGCCGCGCTGCTCACCATCTGGCACGGCGACAGGCCCGTGCGCTACGTGCACGGCGCCGTCTCGTCTTTCGTCCAACGCGACACGGGCTTTCGCCGCACCCGCTACTCCGCCACCGTCGAGCCACGCCTGGCAAGGCTCAAACTCAGTTCCGATTGGCGCATCTTCCAATCCCTCAGTGTTCCGCAGATCACCGAGATGGTGTTCAAGGCGCATGGCCTTACCCCGGACTACGAGCAGCGAAATACGACCGAGCATCAGCGCCGCGAATACTGCGTGCAGGCCGGCGACACCGACTACCACTTCGTCGAACGCATCATGCGCGAAGAAGGTTTTTTCTACTCCTTCCGACATAGCGCCCAGGGCCATCAACTGATCCACAGCGATCGCCTGTTCATTCACGGCCGCGTGGGCGACGAGCCGGTTCAGTACAACCCCACGCCTGGCGGCGACCAACCCCAGCCGGCACTGCACCGCTTTGCCTACACCGAGAGCGTGCGCACCGCGCGCCAGACGCAGCGCGACTACACCTTCCACCATCCGCGCTATAGCCACGAGCACACCCGCGACGGACAGGATCTGAACCATCAAGGCCGCCGTTACGAGCGCTACGACTATCCCGCTCGCGCAAAGTTTGACGAAGCCGGCAGGCCCTTCGCCGACAACCGCCTGCGCGGCCATCGCCGCGATGCGCGCATTGCGCTGGTCGAAGGTGACGATCCTCGCCTGCAGCCCGGTATCTCCTTCACGCTTGCCGGGCATCCCCGCGAGGACATGAATCGCGGATGGCGCCCGGTCCGTATCGCTCATCGTGGCTCACAGCACACCAGTCTGGCCGAAGAAAGTGCCGAGGCGCAGGCGGGAACGCGCTACCGCTACGAGGCCGAGCTGGTTCCAGACGACACCGAGTGGCGCGCCGAACCGTTACCCAGGCCTCACATCGACGGACCGCAAAACGCTGTGGTCGTCGGTCCGCCCAACGAAGAGATTTATACGGACGAGTACGGACGGGTAAAGGTTCAGTTTCCCTGGGACCGCCAAGGTCAGCAGGACGAGTACAGCTCCTGCTGGATCCGTGTTTCGCAAAACATTGCCGGCGCGACCTGGGGACACATGGCCATTCCGCGCGTCGGCCAGGAGGTCATCGTTTCCTATTTCGACGGAGACCCGGATCAGCCCGTTATCACTGGCCGGGTCTACAACCGCCTGCAACTGCCGCCCTACGAGTTGCCGCGCCACAAGACGCGGATGACCATCAGGAGCAAGACGCACAAAGGCGAGGGCTTCAACGAGCTGCGCTTCGAGGACGAAAAGGACCAGGAAGAGATTTACGTCCATGCGCAGAAGGACCAGAACATCAACGTCAATCACGACGAGACTCGCTCGATTGGTCGGGACCAAACCAATGGGATCGGCCGTGACCGCAGCACCAGCATCGGCCAGGACGACACGTATAGCGCGGGCCGCGACCTCAAAGCACATATTCGCCAGGATGTGTTCACTACCGTGGACCGCAACGAGATTCGCAGAGTCGGCAATTCGCAGCGCGAAGAGATCGCGTCGAGCCGCCGGGTCACGATCGGCGAGAACGACGCCCTGGTGATAGAGGGCGTCCAATCCATCGAGGCCAAAACGTCCCAGCGCACGTTGACGCGCGATTACGTGTTGCAGGGCACCGGCCGCATCCTGATTCGCGGACCGGCCGGCACGGTCATTCTTGATAACAGCGGGATCATCCTGAACTCCCCCAACATCCTGCTCAAAGGGAAGGTGCGGGTGCAGACGCCAGGCTCCAATCAGGTGAAGGCGCTGGAGACGGCGATCCGCGAGGGCTCCCCCCTGATTGAAGAGTGTCCGTCGGACACGGGGGATTGACGATGAGCCTGCACCAGTGGCTTGCGAACCGGGGCATCGATGCGTCGTCGCGCGGCGCCCACGTCCTATTTCTTGCGGAGATGTCGGCGCATCCGGAGCTACGCGCCCGGCTGGAGTTTCACGATCAACCTTACCGATTATTGTGGAAGCTGGACGCACAAAGCGCGCTGGAGCGACACGCGCCGTGTCTGTTTCAGGCTCATGCCGAGTCAGCCTTCGGCCATTGGTTGGGCAGCACGGTCGACACATTTGCGCTGACCGTCCTGCTCGCCCGCGACGACATCGATGCCATCGCATCGCGCCTGCGCCGGTTCACCAAATTCCAGGATGGCGACAGCCGCTACTACCTGCGCTTGGGTGATCCTGCGGCGCTACGCCTCTACGTCGATTCCATCGCCCACGCGCCCGAAGTCCTGACGAGGCTGTTCGGCCACAAGGGCGTCGAGGCTTTCCATCTTCACGCGCCGCGCATTGCCCTATCGCGGCAAGTCGCGCCGATCTTCGAGCAAGGCTGGGACCATCCGGGCCGCGACGGATATCTGCTCTGGACCGACGTTCCTCCTGAATCGGGGCAGACGTAATGGCCTTGCTCACCCTCAATAGAAAACATCTTGAGCTGGCGGCAACTCGCGAGACCGACCGCCAATTGATTCAGTACATTCGCGGCGCCCTGGCAGCGGTACTGCCTCGATTACCCGCGTCACAGGCACTGATTCCGCCGTATGTCCAAAAGGCCGGACGGCACGCCATCGAGAGCGGATTTGGCGAAGGCGGCTATTACAGCTTTCATATCCTTACCGGCTTGCTGCTCGGCCCGTCGTGGGATCGGGATCCATTTCTCCTGAGGAGATTCGACGAGTATCTGGACGCGCCGGGCATGGAGCCAGGCGCCCGCATTGCGTTGGCCATGGACGCCGTGCTCGATACGCGGCGAGCGCTGGAGGCCGCCTTGCCCGAGCTGATCGACGTGGCCGTGCAATCGCTGAGCATTCCCCCCGAACGGTTCACGCCCGAGCACATCTGGCTCGCCTTCGAGCGGATGGCGCACATCCGTGGTTGTCAGCCGCACCAGATTCTGCCGCTGTTCGAACGTTTTGAAACGGGCTTTCGCCTCGGCAACGGACTGCCCCCCGTCCACCGGGAAAAGCTCCCAGGGCACATCCAGGTCGCGTATGAGGCACAGGGCATACCGCTACCCAAGCCCAGTGACGCCATCCGGGACCTCGACCGGCTCCAACTGCAGAACTTCCATGGAAGCCTTCTGCTCGCGCTGATCTACGGTCAGTCGTTCTCCAACAACCTGTTCCTCGTGCGCATCGTGCAGAAGCTCGATGCCGCCCTCCAGCCACCTGACTATCAGCACGAGTTGAAAGGATTTTTGCGCTCGCACCGTGAAGCCCTGATGGAGAAGGTCATTGAGTAACGATGCCGTAGCGGCAAGCTACAACAAGCTGGCGCAGGATGCGGCAGACGGAACCTTGCCTGCCCCCCAGAAGATCTGCACCGAATGCCCCATGCCGGGCCCGATCTTTTCCCTGAACCCGGATGGCGGTCCGCGCAATGCAGACCTTTATCTGGGCATCACTTCGCAGGGAACCGCCGCAACGTACCGGTGGTTCATGGACAACCCATGGGTCCGGAACAAGGAACGCAACTTCCGGGACACCTTCCTGCTTCAGGTGCTGCACGCATTCGGCGCGGCATACGGCGACGCCCGCCTGGCGGAGTTCAGCGCGTTTCTATCGGTGCAGGAATGCGAAATCATCTGCCTGGACGATGAGATAGCAGATGACGTGCTGTCGCCCGCCGTGCTCGACGAATTCGGCCGGCGCACGGGCGACGGCCTCGGGTTTCAGGTTCAGCGCAACTTCGTGTTCGCTGGCGGCAAGCTCTACTACCTGACCTTCACCACCGTCACGTGGCAACCTGCCGATCACACCGAGTACATCGATGAAGATGGCCGGATCAGTCACCGCATGCCGTTCACGTGGAACATCCCAAAGGGCTTTTATCCCATTGACCGGGCGGTCAGGGATCTGGCCGACGGCTTTGAGCGCGCCAAGGCGAAGGTCCACATCTGGGAGGCCATCAAGGGCTTCTTTGAAGTCGCCACCGCATTGCTGGCATTCGTGCCTGTCGCCGGCCAGCTCGCGCTGGGCGTGCGCGGGGCCGCGGCGGGCGTGCGCTATCTCTTCGTGGCCATTGATCGTGCGCTGGCGCTCGATGCGATGGTGGATGGCACAAGCCGGATGATCACCGGAGAAGGATTGAGCATCGGCGAGAAATTCTTCGAATCGCTGGCCGCGCTGTCCGACCCTAAAACCGCCGAAGAGCGCGGCAAACAGGTCTTCATGAGCATCAACCTGGCGATGCTCACGCCGTCAGTCTTCGGAACCGCCCGCTGGATGATGCGCCAGGTCGGAAACAAGGCGGTAAAGCTGGACACCAGGATGCTGAGCGAGGAAGAGCTCAGGCGGCTGGGCCAGCATAAGCATGGCGAGGCGACGGTGCTGGAGACTGTTGTCGACACCCGCGCGCGAGTTCCGGGCGGGGGCAGCATGCGAGTAGTCGAAACGTATTCACCGGATACCAATAAATCCAGGTTGAACGTTGATGCAAAGACGGGCTCGGGTGATTTTTCCATCATCGTCAATCGCGTTCGGGAGCGGATCGCACTGCGTGCGGTAATGATCGATACCGCGCGTAAGGGTAGAGGTCTTCGGAACGTGGTGGGCGATGCGGGCGAGGAGGTCTTCGCGGCGGGCATGGTGCGCCACTGGGGCGTAAAGCCGGAGAACATCCTGGGCTACAACCTGAACGATGCTGGCCCCAGCATGTTTGGTCTGAAGAACAGGAGCGGCCACGGCCTTGACATGCTGGTCTGGGTGCCGCCTCCACCGGAAATGCAGATCCGCGCGCCGAAAGCCGAGGCGCGGGATCACATTGAAGGGTTACGTGGTCCGTCTGAGTACAAGACGTTGGCGTTCTCGGAGGAGACGTTGATCGTGGTGGAGATAAAAACAACGTTGGGGAAGAGCAGGACGGCGGAGCTTTCCAAGGAGACGCAGAGGTTTGGTGGGGAATACAACGCTAAGCGGGTGACGTACTTGGCTCAGCGAGGAGGACCATACTGGAGGCGTGAAAGGGTGTTGGAGCTGGACCCTGCCGCGATGCAGAAAGCGGCGATGATCAAGAACGCGCAGGACTTGGGAAGTATTCACTATATG
Organism: Achromobacter spanius; assembly: GCF_002966795.1. Classification (GTDB taxonomy): domain Bacteria; phylum Pseudomonadota; class Gammaproteobacteria; order Burkholderiales; family Burkholderiaceae_B; genus Achromobacter; species Achromobacter spanius_D. Next base: position 413,720 of record NZ_CP023270.1, on the reverse strand, counting down.
CACGCGCAAGTGTTCCTTGATAGTGACGGAAAAATCAATAAGTTGGTAGGCAAGGGTGTTGGACAGGGATCGGGTATTCAACTCAACGATTGGCCTGGAATGTGACATGGAACCGAAGAAACCGAAATCTAGATTGGGAAAGACTCTCCCCAAAGTCGAAGCGTGGGCGAAGGACATGTGGCCGCCACATGGTTGGCTGGAACAGTATCTATCGAACATCATCGATAGACCTGGTTTGGCAGCGGACGATCTGTACGCGTTTGGAATGCAGATGTGCGCCCAGGGACTTCTGGATGCCAAAAGGGGGCAACTCAACAACGCCATTTTTCACATGGCATCAGGCTTCAGAAGGAGAGCCACTTCCGCAGCGGTGAGTATGGAGAGGTTGAAGGAAACCTCGCGCATTGCCATTGGCGACCTGGACGGCCATACCGACCTGATGTTCGGCACGATCGCGTTAGGGCACCCCGACGTCGCCAAAAGTCTGTATCTGACGGCACTTGCCGGCCTGGAAGGCGGATATGGCGTGCGCAGTGGCCACGATTTGGAAATCGGAACCACCCTGCGCTACGCCGGCTTCGGCCTGACCATCATCAGCAATTGGCTAGGCCAACCCCTGGACCTGGACAAGTACGCCCTCCCTCGCGATCCGGCCTGGGCCCCATTGGTGTCCCAATGGCGCGAACCCGACCTCGACAAGTTCCTGCCCGCACTCCTCTCCGCCTGCGACGTCCACGTGAACCGCATCGCCATCACCTATCGCGAGCACGAAACCAACGCCAAAGAGTTCGAGTTCAGCACGCCGCTCCTGGCCGTGCACCCGACGGAAATCCTGGCCGTCCTCCGCCTGCGCGATCTGCTCGGCTTGCCCAATCCCGCACACATCGACCATCCGCTGATGCAGACGCCCTACGCGCAAATCACCTGCACACCGGCGTTCCTGGCCTCGCTTGGCCAACGCGACGAGCTGCTGGAACGCTTTCTCGACACCGTGCGCCGCCGTGATCCGGCGGTGTTGCCCGTGGGGCTTTGACCGTGCCTCCACATTGACGGGGAAACTCGGACTCGCCCTGAATTCACGCCCGCTCGATTCCCGCCGGCGGGGCAGGCGGCGCGGCGGCCGGTTCGCGGTCTCGGCCGATCATGCGCTTGATGCCCAGCCACTGCTGCGACCAGAAGCCGCGCCCGTAGTCGCGTCCGCCCAGTTCGGCCTGCTGGTCATGGATGCCGGTGGGGCCGTAGCCCACGCCAAAGCGCGCGGTACGAAACAGCACGTCCCAGATCGGGAACAGCGCGGCAAAGTTGTAGCCGCCCACCGGCCCTGGCGACGAGGCGTCGTAGGCGATGGAATGGTGATGGCGATGAAAGCGCGGGCTGACGAGCAGGCGCTCGCCCAGCGCGCCGAAATGCATGCGCAGGTTGGCGTGCGAGAAGCTCTGCGCCAGCTGGGTGATGGCCACCACCATGACGAACTGCGCGGGCGGCACGCCCACCAGCTGCGACACGAACACCACCAGCACGTCGCGCAGCATGTCGTCCAGCAGGTGGTTGCGGTCGTCGCTCCAGATGGTCATCTGGCGCTGGCTGTGATGCACGGCATGCAGCGCCCACAGCCAGCCGAAACGGTGCTGCGCGCGATGGTAGAAGTAATCCACTGCGTCGAACAGCAGCAGGTAGATGATGAGGCTGACCCACGCCTTGTCCGTCACGCCTGGCCAATACTGATCCAGCTGGAACGGCGCAAAGCCCCACACGTGCAACTGGCCGAAGATGCTGTCCCAGAACGGGTCGATGGTGAAGAACAGCAGCAACCGGAAGGCGCCCAGGCGGTGTATCAGCGTGTAGAGCACGTCGATGCCGATCTGGCGGCGGTCGGTCATCGGCTCCACGGGACGCAGGCGCTGCATGGGTCCCAGGACCAGCACCAGCACCGCGATCTGAATCAGCCCCACGAGCAGCCACATGGTGGCGTCGTAGGCGTCCTCGATGAAGTTGCTCAGGCCCAGGTGGAACAGCGCGGGCTGAATCGCCGTCTCGAAGAGCCATTGCTGGCTGTCCCCGAAGAGTTGGCTAAGCGTATCCATGATCAGTGGTGCGTGGCGATCCAGTCGCGATAGGCCGGATGGGTGTTCAAGGTTGCAAAACAATAGCCCTTGCGCTGCAAACCTTCAATCAGCGGTTCCAGCACGGCGGGCGCCCACGGGTCCTGGCGCGACCAGATGCCCAGGTGGGCGAGCAGGATGTCGCCGGGCTTGATGGTGCGCAGCGCCTGGTCCAGCAGCTTGGCGTTGGGGTATTTGTCGCTGGGCAGCTCGTCGCCCAGGAAGCCGGCCGGCGACCAGCCCACGTGTTCGAAGCCGCAGGCCTTGGCCGCCTTCAGCAGCGCGGGCGAGGTCTTGCCGCCGGGCGCGCGGTACAGGGGAAGCATGTCCTTGCCCGTCATCTGGTGGAACCGGGAGACGGGGCGTTTAATTTCGGCGCAGTATTGCTCGGCGGTCCACTCGGCGCGCTTGCCGGCGTCGGGCCCGGCGCTGGGCTTGACGCGGAACTTGCCGCCCGGCAGGTCGCCCTGCCAGTAGACGTGGTCGTAGGTGTGCGAAGCGAACGCGTGGCCTTCGGCGGCGCGCGCCTTCCACCACGGCGCCCACACGTCGTCCAGGCTGGCGCCGTCGGTCAACGTGCGCTCGTTGGCCAGGAAGAACGTGACCTTGACCTGGTGGCGGGCCAGCACGTCGGCCACCAGCGGGGCGACGCCCATGTGGCCGGTGTCGAACGTCAGGTAGACGGGCTTGTCGCAGGTGGCCTGCGGGGCCGCGCCGGCCACGGAGGTCGCCAGCGCCAGGCACAGGGCCGCGGACCGGGCTTTGACCTTAGCGGGTCGGCGCATGGTTCAGCGTCCACACGCCGTGCGGCGACTTGCCGACCGGCACCTGATTGACGACCTTCTTCGTGTCCAGATCCACCACGGTCAGCTTGCGCGCCCAGCGCGAGGTGACCAGCAGCGTCTTGCCGTCGGCCAGCACGTCCATGCAGTCCGGGCCGCCGGGCACCGGGAAGGTGTCGACGACGGCCAGCGTCTGCAGGTCGATGCGGCTGATGGAATTGGCGGTGCGGTTGCTGACGAACAGGTGGCGGTGGTCGCCCTGCGCGCGGAAAGCGTGTGCACCCGCCGCGGTCTGGATGCGCTTGACCAGCTTGGCCGGGCCGTTGCTGACGTCATAGGCTTCCACGTACGAGTCGCCGGTCAGCGCCACCAGCAGCGTCTTCTGATCGGGCGTCAGGAACACGTCGGCAGGCGTCTTGCCGGTGGACACCGTCCACTTGGGCGTCTGCGTGGCCAGGTCGATGGCGATGAGCTGATCGCTGTCCTGCAGCGAGACGTAGGCCGTCGTGCTGTGCTTGTCGATCATGATGTGGCTGGGCGTCTTGCCCGCCTGGATGCGCTTGACCAGCGTCAGGTCGAAACCCTTTTCCAGCGGCTTCCAGGCATAGATGTCGATGTGGTCCAGGCGGTTGGCCGCCGTGACGAACCACCTCATGTCCGGCGAAAACTGCAGCTGGTAGGGATCGACGATGCCGGTCAGCGTGCGCTGCACTTCGCCCGTCTTGGGATCCATCAGGGTGATGGAATCGCCGGTGGCGTTGGCGATCATCAGCGACTTTTCGTCGGGCGTCAGATACAGGTGATGCGGCTCTTTGCCGGTGGGCACGCGCCGCAGTTCCTTGTAGGTGGCCGGATCGATGATGCTGACGTTGGCGTCCAGGGAATTCAGGACAAAAATCGGGGCGGAAGCCGCCGCGGCGCTAAGCGCCATCCCCACGCCGAACAGGGCGTAGCGGACAAAAGACATGGGGTTCAATTTGGAGATCCGGCAAGGGGGATATCGGGCAGGCACCCGGTGCTCGCCATTTTAGGCACAGGCGCCTGACAAATGGGTCACAGGTGCTGCCGGAAACACGGCGCGACAGCGGCCCTTGACGCCAAACCTGCACGCTTGTTGCGACCCAGCAACAAGCATCCGAATCGGGCCCGCATTGCGTCCGAATTGCGCCCGCTTCGGGCCCCATTTTTCGCCCGGATTTCGACCGAACCGCAGGTGAAAAAGGCGCCGGAAATGCGGCTGCGCCGCCCGCCATACGGCCCCGAAAAACCTACCTCGCGGGCGCCGGCTGGCCGTTCGCGTCCACCCAGTTTCCGGTGTGGATGTCGGCTTCTCGCAAAGCCGCCGCGCGTAGGGCCGAGGACGGTCCCAGGTCGCTTTCCATCACGCCGCCTTCCGGACCCACGACAAACGTGCCGATCCCCGTGTGTCCGTATCGCGCGGGCCACGCGACGATGCGGTACGCCTTGTCCGAGCTGCCCGGCAGGATCTTGTAGCGATAGCCGAAGTACGCGTCGTCGACCGGCACGTCGGGCCCCATCGCCAGCGCATCGGGGCCGAAGGCCTGCTGCGGCGCGCCCGGCACATCGGGCCAGTAGAGTCCGTCGCGCTCACCGGCGCGGCTGACCAGGCGCTTGGCGTAGCGGCCCTGGCCAACTCCCTGCGCATACCGGGTCTGCGCGGCCTGAAGTTCCTGCAGGGTTTCGATGGCGGTCAGCTCATTGCGATCGATGGCGCGGCGCTGGATCTCCGCCTTGCCCGCCACCGGGTCGAAACGCCATCCCTGGCCGGCGCGCACCAGCGGCACCGGCAGCGTCCATCCGGAATCGCCCACCGCCACCCACGAACGCCCGCCGTCGGCGACGATGTCGTGTTTGCGCACCCACGCCGCCAGGTAGCGATAGATGCTTTCCTGGTCGACGCCGCCCGGCACGAGTTGCCGGTGGTTCGGGCCGAGCACTTTACTCAAGGCATCGACGTCGTTGAGCGCCAGGGCGTCGGTGAATGCTTGGGCCGCGTCCTGGGCGCTGGGATACACGGCCTGCGACATGGCGGGTGCCGCCACGCCGAGCCCAAGGACCGAAGCCACGCACAGCGCGCGCAAACGAGCGATCGTCATAGAAAGTCCCTTGTCCATGGTGCCTATCTCCGGCCGCCGCCACCACCACGCCCGCCGCCTCCGCCGCGATGGACGCCTGCCCCGCCACCGCGATGCGGCGCACTGGCGCCGGTGCTGCGATGCCCACCGCCGCCGCGGCTCATTTCGCCGCGCTGGTTCTGCTGCCGCATGCGGTCGCCGTCGCCCGCGCCGCTCAGGGCGTTGTGGCTGTTGGACGCCCGTGCCCGGTCGCGCGCGGCCGTCTCGTCGGCGCGCTGGCGCTGCGCGGCGGCCTGCCGGTCGTGGGTGGAGGCGCCCGTGCTGCCGTCCCGCGGCCGGTCGTGCGTCGACACGCTGGATGCGCGGTTCTGGGCGCGATCCTGCGTGGACACGCCGGTTGATCGGTTCTGGGCGCGGTTCTGCGCCGCTGCGCCGGAATGGCCCGCGATCGGCTGCCCGGTGCGGCCTTCAAAGGATTGCGCCGCCCGCTCCCGCGCGGCCTCCCGGGACCCCGCCGCCGGCGCCCCGCCCCCGGTCCTTGGGCCCTGGCCGCCCGCCTGCGCCCGGTTCTGCAGACCGGCCTGCCGCTGGCTGTCAAAGCGCTGGCGGCTGGCCTGATCCGCATAGGGCGTATTGCCGCGATTGGCGGCGTTGTGCTGCCAGGTAGATCGGTTGTTGCTGATGTTGTCGCGGTCGATGCGGTTGTTGACGTTGATGTTGTTGTAGCGGTTCACATCGATATCGACATCGCCTCGGCCCCAGTCGGCGTCCCCCCACATCGAATTGATCGCCGCGACGCCAATGCCGAATCCGATCCCGGCCACCAGCGAGGTCGCAAACACGGACCCCGGCGGCGGGGGATAGTAATAAGGCGGATACGAGGGGTATGCCCACGAGCCGTAGACCACCGTGGGGTTGTAACTGGGCACGTAGACCACCTGGGGATCGGCCGGTTCGATCACCACGACGGTCTTTTCATTGGCGGTGGTGGTTTTGACGGTCTGTTGCGGCGTGCTCTTGAGATTGCCGGCTTTCTGCGCCTGCGTGCGCAGCCGCTGGACGGAATCCATGACGGCCTCGGGCTGCGCAAGGAACGCGTCGCCCACGGACTTCACCCAGCCTGGCTCGCGGCCCATCATGTCCATGACTGACGGAAAGGCCACCAGCGACTTGACGCTGGGGTCCCAGGGTTCGGCGTCGACCGCGCGCACGGCGTCGTCGCCAGACTGATTGGCGTTCGCGGCCGACCATTTGGCCGCGGCCGCGACGTCATCCGGATAGGTAGACCCCATCAGGATCTGCGAGAGCAGCGCATCCGGGTAGAGCGCCACGGGCGCCATCAGCTGATCAAGCTGAGCATTGCTCAGCTTGGTCTGCGCCATGGCGGGAAAAGAGAGTGACAGTCCCAGGCATATCAGGCCGAAGAACCATGTTCGCAGTCGCCGCATTTCCGTTCTCCGCACACAGAGCAAGACGCCACAAGCCAGGAGGGAACCGCCGGATATCGCGAAGACAATATATGCCTAACGCCGGCCGTTTGGAAGCACGGACGGCGGGGCGAGAGGTCGAGGTGTCAGACACCCTGGGGAGACGGTCGTCAGCTTGCAGCGGCGTCTCAGAGGGTGTCAGACACCGGTTGATCCACCATATGCCGGATTGGCTTGCGCCTGCCCGCAGGCCTATACTGGATTCGCCGTTGCTGGACATTCCTTTACCTAAAGGAGAGGCAACATGTACAGGCACTTGCTCATCGCCGTGGACGGTTCCCTGCTGTCCGAGTCGGCATTCAAGCGCGCGCTCGTTTTCGCCAAGGAAATGGGCGCCACCATCACCCTGCTGCGCGCCATTCCGGAAGACCACCTGCTGGTTTACCAGGCCGAAATGCTGGGCGCCACTGAGGGGCATCACACCGACCAGGCGCGCAAGAACGCGCAGGCCTATCTGGATGGACTTGAGACCGAGGCGCGGCACGCGCTGGTGCCCTGCGAAGCCATCGTCATGGTGAATGACCATCCGCACGAGGCCATTGTGGAGACGGCGCAGAAAACCGGGTGCGACCTGATCGTGATGGGGTCGCACGGGCGGCACGGCATGACGGGCTTTCTGCTGGGCAGCGAGACACAGCGCGTGCTGGCGCGCACGCGGCTGCCGGTGCTGGTGTATCGGTAGGCCGGGTCTTCGTGGTTCGTTATGCCGCGGCCAGCGCGTGCTGGAACGTGAAGCTGTCGGCGTACAGGTGGTCCAGGCTGGCGCCGCGTTCGGCCAGCAGGCTTTTGGCCTGGCGGATCATCTCCGGCGCGCCGCACAGGTAGAGGGCGTGTTCCGACAGGTCGTCGTGGTCTTCCAGCACGGCCTGCTGCACGTATCCGCGGCGTCCCTGCCAATCGGGTCCCGCGCGCGACAGCACGGGCACGAAGTTGAATTCATACAGCCGGCCCGCCCAGCTTTCGATCTCGTCGCGCAGGTACAGGTCCGCCTCGGTGCGCATGCCCCAATACAGGGTGACGGGCGGGCAGTCCTCGTTGTCCAGCAGCGATTCCAGAATCGCCTTGATCGGCGCAATGCCGGTGCCGGTCGCCATCATGATGAGCGGGCGCCAATCTTCCTCGTGATAGCTGAAGACGCCAAGCGGCGCCTCGATCTCCACCGGCGCGCCCGCGCTGGCCTGTCCCAGCCACTGGTCCGTGTAGCGGCCGCCGGGAATGCGCCGCACATGGAAGTCGATCAGGTTGCCGGCGGGCGCTGAAGCCATGGAGAAGCTGCGTGTCTCGCCGTCTGGCAGCACCACGTTCATGTATTGGCCGGGCACGTAATCCAGCCCGTCGCCGGGCAGCGCCAGCGTCAGGTGAATGACGTCGTCGCAGTAGCCGTCGATGCGGTGGATCGTGGCGGGGATGCGGCGGGCCTCGGGAAAGACCTGACGGCTGCTGGCCACGCTGATGCACAGGTCGCCCGTGGGATGCGCCTGGCACGCCAGCGCGTAGCCTTGTTCGGCCTCTTCCGGCGTCAGCGCCATCGGGAATTCGTCGTACTGGACAGCGCCCGATTCCAGCTTGATGCGGCAGGTGCCGCAGCCGCCGAACGTGCACTCGTGCGGCAGCTTCACCGCCGACCGCTCGGCGGCCTGCAGCACGGTTTCGCCCGCTTCGACGTCGAAGGCGGTCTCGGTTTCCAGGATGTGCACGCGGTATGCCATGGCGCCCTCGCCTATTTCTTGATGTCCGCTTCCACCAGCACCTTCATGCCGCGCGGTTCCAGCAGTTCGCCCAGCGCGGCCAGCGCCGCAAGACCCGCCTTGGTGTCCTGCTCGCCATTGCCGCCGCTCAGGCCCACGCCGCCGATCACCTCACCGTTCACGACGATGGGAAAGCCGCCGACGAACACCGCGAACTTGCCGTCAAAGCTCCACTGGATGCCGAAGGCTTCGTTGCCGGGCAGCGCGGGGCCGTTGGGCGGCGTATTGAACAGGTGGGTCGAGCGCTTGTGCCCGGCGGCGGTGAACGCCTTGTTCCAGGCGATCTGCGGACCCGTGATGCGGGCGCCGTCCATGCGCTCGAGCGCAATCGGATAGCCGCCGTCGTCCACGATGCAGATCGACTCCAGCACGCCGATTTCCTGCGACTTGGCGATGGCGGCGCGCACCATGACGCGCGCCTCTTCAAGTTCCAGCCGATAGATCTGTTTCATGTGCAAAGCCTCTGTAATTGGATGAGCCGTCAGCCGGCGCGGTAGACGGTCTTGATCTGCGTGTAGAACTCCAGGCCCACGCGGCCGGATTCACGGAACGTGGACGTGCTGGAATGCTTTAAGCCGCCGAACGGCGCGTTGATCAGATTGCCGGTGGTGGTGCGGTTGATCTTCACGGTGCCGGCCTGGATGTCGCGGGCAAAGCGGTGCGCGTAACGCGCGTCGGTGGTGGCGATGGCGGCCGACAGGCCGTATTCCGTGTCGTTGGCCTGCGCGATGGCGTCTTCATAGCCGTCGACCTCGATCAGCGCGATCACGGGGCCGAAGATCTCTTCGCGGGCAATGCGCATCTGCTGCGTCACGCCGGCAAAGAGCGCGGGCGTGACGTAATAGCCGCGGTCGAAACCCGGGCCTGTCAGACGGTCGCCGCCGCACAGGTGCTTGGCCTCCTGCTTGCCCAGTTCGATATAGCCGAGCACGTTGTCGAGCTGGCGGGCGGTGGCTAGCGGACCCAGGTCAAAGTTGCCCTCAAGCCCGTTGCCGATGGTCAGCGTCTTGATCTTGGCGAGCAGCTTTTCCGTATAGGCGCCGCTGATCTTGCGGTCGACCAGCACGCGGCTGGTGCCGGTGCACGCCTGGCCGCTCAACGAGAAACCGCCTTTGACGGCCAGGTCCACCGCGCGGTCCAGGTCGGCGTCGGCCAACACGATCAGCGGGTTCTTGCCGCCCAGCTCCATCTGCGTGCGGGTGGTCAGGCCCGCCGTCCGGTGGATCTGCTCGCCGGCGGCGGTGGAGCCGGTGAACGAAATGGCCCGCACCTGGCTCGCCCCCGTGATGGCTTCGCCCACCGCGCCCGCAGGACCCGTCAGAAAGTTCAGCACGCCGGCGGGCAGCCCGGCCTGCTCGAAGGCCTCGGTCAGGCGATAGCCCGACATCGGCGCGTCGGAAGACGGCTTGAACACCACCGTGTTGCCCGTGATGAGGGCCGGCGCGATCTTGCGCGCCGGAATCGAGATGGGGAAATTCCAGGGGGAAATGACCGTGACCACGCCCAGCGGCTCGCGCTGGCTGTAGACGATCATGTCCGGGTCGTCGTTGGGGTAGGTCTCGCCCGTGAAGGACTGGCCTTCGACGGCGTAGAAGCGGATCGTCTGCGCGGAGCGCAGGACTTCGTCCTTGGCCAGATTCAGGCCCTTGCCTTCTTCGCGGGTCAGTTCGCGGGCAATGGCGTTGGCGTTGTCTTCCAGATGTTGGGCGGCCCGGAACAGGATGGCCGCGCGCTTGGAGATCGGCGTGTCGCGCCACGCGGCAAAGGCCGCCTCTGCGGCCAGGACGGCCTGCCGGGCGTCTTCGGCGCCGGACACCTGGAAATGCCCGACGACGTCGTCGGTGTCGGCCGGATTGCGGTTCGGGGCAGTCTTGCCCGAGGCGCTGGGCGTCCTGTTGCCGCCGATGTAGTTCAAAAAGGTTTGCTGCGAGAGATCGTCCACGGGAGCGCTTCCTTGATTGAGTCTGGGCCGGCGTGGCCGGGCGCGAGGCTTCTGGGCCACTTTCAGAACATTGTATACTTTAATCACTGCGCGACGATCGGTGGAAACCCCACCGCGCCGCCAGTAAAAAGGCTCCCGGGCGGGAGCCTTTTTTGCATTCGGGGGGCACTCAGCTCCAGATCAGCACGGCGCAGATCGTGGAGACGAAAAGCGCCAGCACCACGGGCAGCAGCAGCGCGCGCACCAGCGACAGCACGTTCACCCGCGCGAACCCCGCCACCGCAATCAGCGACGACCAGGCGATCAGCGTGCCGCCGCCCGTCCATACGGCGCCCATCTGGCCGACCGCCGCCAGCGTCGCGGGGTCCACGCCGACGACCGGACCCAGCGCGCCGGACAACGTGCCGGTGAGCGGCAGACCGGCAAAGCCCGAGCCGTCGATGCCGGTGATCATGCCGACAAGCAGGACGCCGAAGGCGACAAGGAAGTGGTTTTCCGGGATGAGATGCTGCGCGGCGGAGATCACCTCGAACAGCAGGCCGGGCGCCTGCGCCGCGGGTACGCCCAGGATCTGGGCGGCTGTCTCATTGGCGCCGACGAAGAAGAACCCGGCGATGGGCAGCACGGAACCCATTGCCTTGAAGGCGAACACGAAGCCGTCGGTCACGTGCTCCGGGCAGACGTCCAGCATCTTGCGAGGGCCTTCGGCGGCCAACGTCACCAGCATCATCACCACGAAGGCAACGCCGCCGACCAGCGCCGCCGCGTCGCCGCCGCGCAGGGCGGGCAGCGACGGGAACAGCCGGGGCAGCACCATCACGGCGATCACGGCCAGGAACGCCAGCGGCGTCACCACCGCGAATACTTTGGACCAGCGGATGCGGCGGCGCTCTTCGTCGCTCAGCGCGGGGCCGGCCGGCAGGGCGGGATCGGCGCCCATGGTGCCGCGGGCAAGTTCGGCCTTGTCGAACGAGCCGGCCTGTTCCATGCGCGCCAGGCTGCCGTCCTGCGCGCGGGCCTGCCAGGCCGACAGCAGCGCCGGATCGGCCGGCACGATGTGACGGCGCACCAGCAGGTACGCCGTCACCAGCGCGACCGCGCCGGTGATCAGCGACAGCACGAGCGCGCGGTCGGCCACCACTGCGGCGCTGACCGCCGCTCCCGCCGCCTTGGCGCTGATGCTCGGCGCCACGCCGATGACGTAGTCCGACGACAGGGCCATGCCCTGCCCCGCGATAGCGATGGCCATTGCGCCGGCCAGCGGCGGCAGCCCGGCCGCGATGGCCGCCGGCAGCAGGATGGCGGACACCAGCGGCACGGCGGGCGTCGGCCAGAAGAACAGCGAGATCACATAGGTACAGAGGGCGATGATCACGAACGACGAATGCCCGCCCCGCATGACGCGGCGAAACGGCTGGACCATGCGCACGTCCGCCTGCAGTGTCTTCAGCGAATTGAGCAGCGCCGTCATGAACGTGATGACCAGAAAGATGTTGAAGAGCTCTTTGGCGGCGACGAAGCTGGCGGAAAAGATGCCGATCAGTCCGCTGATCGGATTGCCCGTGATCGCCAGCACGACCAGGAACGTGCCGATGACCGAGGGCACCACGACATTGGCGCGCAGGATCATCGTCAGGATGATGGCGGCCACGCTGATCAGGTATATCCAATGAGCGGCAGTGAGCACGACGTCGGATTGCATGCGCTATTCCCCTTGTATGCGTGGCTGTTGGGTCGCCACCGTCGGTATACTATATTTCGTTGAGAGTCATACCAACCGAAATATGCACCGCCTAGGGAAACCGATAGTGCCGCTGTCAGCCTGATTTTTAGCTGAAAAACAAGGGATTACCCGGATTTTTTGGGAATTTCAGGTTGCAGTCCAAATTCACCGATAGACTATCGTATACAGAAATTACAAAGTCTTCAGGCATGTTGTCCTCCCTGGCAATCACCGATTTGTGGCATTACGCCGCCATGGCGGCCGTCGTGTTCGGCGCGGCTGTGGCGCAAGGCGTGGGCGGCGTGGGATTTGCGATGTTTGCCGCGCCCGTGGCCGCCATGTTCTTCCCGCAGCTGGCGCCCGGCCCGCTCCTGACCCTGGGCGGCTTCATTTCGCTCCTGACCGCCCTGCGCGAGCGCGCCGCCATCGATTGGCCGGCCGTCTCCTACGCCCTGGCCGGGCGCGCCATCGGCACCCTGATCGCGATCTACGCCATGGCGCGCTTTGCGCCCCAGGCGCTGGGCGTGCTCTTTGCCTGCATGATTCTGGCCGCCGTTGCGCTCAGCGTGGCGGGACTGAAGTTTTCCGCGACGCCGGGCCGGGTGTCCGGCGCGGGCGTGGCCTCGGGGATCATGGGCACGATGACGTCGGTGGGCGCCCCGCCCATCGCCATCGTGCTGCAGCACGCCGCGCCGCCCCGGCTGCGCGCCACGCTGGGCATGGTGCTCTTTCTGGGATCCATTTTTTCGCTTGCCATGCTGGCGCTGGCCAAGCGTTACACGGGCTACCACGCCGGACTGGCGCTCAGTCTGGCGCCGTTCCTGCTGGCCGGCTTTGCGGTCTCCAGCCGGCTGCGCACCCTGCTGCCTCCCCGCGCCGTGCGCGGCGTGCTGCTCGTGGCCTGCGCCATGGGCGCGGTGGGCGTGCTGGTGAAGTCATTCTGGGTGCACTGATGCGGCAAACCGCCAGCGACGGCCGGCTACACCCGGTAATACAATGCCGACTATATCCATTACGCCAAACCTGCTCGCCATGACAACCTCCCCCGTCAGCCCGCAAGCCGTCGAGACGCAGCATTCCTCCCCGCTGAAGATCGGCGAGCAGCACCCGCAGTTGTTTGCCGTTATCCGCGACAAGCTGCGCGAACGCATCCTGAGCGGCGAATTCACGCCGGGCGACCGCCTGGTGGAAGGCCGCCTGTCCGAGGAAATGGGCGTGTCCCGCATCCCCGTGCGCGAGGCGTTGCGCGCGCTGGCCGCCGAAGGCCTGGTCACGATCGAGCCGCGCCGCGGCGCGTCCGTGTCGGTGCTGTCCGACGCCGTGGCCTACGACATGGTCGAAGTGCGCGCCACGCTGGAAGGTTTGAACGCCAAGCTGGCCGCGCAGCGCCGGGACGAGAAGACGGTGGAGCGCCTGCAGGCGTTTCTGCGCGAAGGCACGGAGGCCGCGCGCGACGAGAAGCTGGACAAGTTCCTGGCGCTCAATTCGCAGTTTCACGAAATGCTGGCCACGATCGGCGGCAACGTGGTGCTGACCGACCTGATGCGCTCGCTGCGCGACCGCACCGCGCTGCTGTTCGCGCCCAGCAACATGCGCCGCGCCAAGCAGAACTGGGACGAGCATTCGCAGATTCTGAATGCCGTCATCGCCGGCAACGGCGACCTGGCGGCACTGCTGGCCAGCCAGCACGTGCACAACGCGGCCAAGGCCTACACCGAAGCGCAGCAGCCGCCGCAGCAGGCGTCGGTGGCCTGAGCGCCAAAACACTGACGAGCGGCTGTCCCCGCCGTCAGCTCATCAGGTCGTGGCCGTCTCCACCGCCCCCGGGGCCGCGCCGACGACGATCCCCTTGCCGTTCTGCACCACCCACGACACCTTCACGTCGCCATTCACGAACGTCTGGCAGGCCATGCGATAGCCGGCCTCAAAGTCTTCCGGCCGCAGGTGCTTGCGCTCCTTCGGCTTGATGGCGTCGGTGTTTTCCAGCCCTTCTTCGATCCGGCACTTGCAGGTGCCGCACAGGCCGCCCCCGCACTTGAACGGGATGCCGCCCTTTTCCTTGAGCGACACGCGCAGCAGGTTGCTGTTTTCCGGCGCGGTGGCGACCATGCCGCCGTTGGATAGGAACGTGATCTGGACCATATATTCAGTGCTCCGCGGCGCTTGCGCCGGACCGCAGCGTCAGCGTCGACGCCATGCTGCCAAAACGCGTCAGGTGCGCCAGCTCCTTGCGGGCTGCATCCACTGACGAGAACTTCTCCAGGAATTTGGACGGTACGTGGTTCACCACGTAGGGCGGCGTTTCCTCGGTGACCACCAGCTTGATCTCGCGCGCCAGGCGCGCAATGCTGAACACGGCCAGCGCGCGCCCGTAGAACACGTAGTCATAGGTCTCGATGATGTCGGCGCCGTCGCCCGCCTCGGTGCGGAACACGCCGGGCTTGGAGGTCAGGATCACATAGGTGGATTCGGTCGCCATCATGCCTCCACGTCCTGGGACAGCTCGATGTCGCTGCTGAGCCAGAGCTGGCACGCCAGCCGGTAGCCCTGGTCGACGCGGTCGCCCAGCTGCTTCTTTTCCTTCCAGTTCACCGGCGGCAGATGCTCGGCGCCGGCAATGATGCGGCACGCGCACTTGGCGCACTTGCCCATGCCGCATTCGTAGCGCAGATGCGGAAACGGAAACTGCTTGATGCCGGCCCGCACCACCAGGTTGGTGTTGTCCTTCACCACGTCGGTGTAGGTCTGGCCGCCTTTATGAAACACAACGGTAGGCATGAGGTCTTCGTCCAGGTTCTGCGGTGCGGCAACCGCCCGGGCGGGCCGGGCTGGATGGGTACGCGCAATCAGGCGGCAAGGCCCAGCTCAGGCAGCTTGATCTCGTCCTGCACGTAGTCGGTATAGAGCGCCGTGGTGTACAGCAGCCGCATCTGCGCGCCGATCTCGCAGATCTTCAGGCAGCGCTGTTGCAGATCCACCGTGTTGGCGTGCTCCAGCACGATCTGGTAGCCGCGTTCGCCGTGGATCTCGTCGGACACGATGTGCAGGTCGAAGAACTCCACTTCCTCGTCGGTGAAGCCGTATTTCTCGCGCAGGGTCGGCGTCTGCTTGCGGTAGATGGACGGCACCTGCGATTCCAAGCCCACGACCAGGCCAGCCACCGCCACGATCGGGTCCTCGCGCATGGCCACGGCATAACACCAGCTTTGCAGCGCGCGGGTCGTGGGCGACATGTTGTCCGGATTGGTGACCCGTTCGCGGGTGGTGCCGCAGGCTTCGGCAAAGCGGATCAGCAGATCGGTGTGGCGGTCGCCGCCGATTTCCTCTTCGTACATGTTGGCCAGCAGGAAATCCTTGGCCTCGGTGTAGGTGTCCGGCGTGCGGGCGTACAGGTAGCCCAGGTAGTCGGCGAAGGGGCCAACGTAGTGATAGTGGTTTTCGGCCCAGCGCGACAGATGCTCGCGGCTCAGCTTGCCCTCGGCCCAGGCGATCGAAAAGGGCGATGCGTTTGCGCTCTTGCCCTTGATCGCGTTTTCCAGCGCCGTGCGGAATTCATCTCGGTTCATCAGTTCTGCCATGACTCGCTCCAGGTCCAGTGGGAGAAATTCCAGGCCTGTCTCAGCCCGGCCATGATGAACATTGTATACCGTCTACTGTTTTAGTCCGCTAGGGCAATCCCGAAGTGAGCCACTTAAAGAGGGACAGTTTCCAATAGATCAAGCACTTGGCGTTTTCCAGGCAAATTGGACCAAGCCGCGCCACGGGCGTACAATGAATACAATTTCAACACAATACGGAAATACCATGAACACCCGCCACCCGCTGGGCGACGCCCCGATCGGTCAACAACTGCTCACCCACTACGCCCGCCGCGACGCGGTGCGCCACGCGACGCCGCTGTTCCCGTCGTCCTGGGCGGAACTGCTGGCTCCGTTCCGCAATGCCCGTCTGCAACCGCTGCGCGCAGCCGCACCCGCCGCACGCACGCAACGCGACGACACGGTCTGCCAAGCTGGCTGAAGGAAAAGCCGGGAGCTGAACGCCCCGGCATGAAAAACCCGGTACGCCTTCCCGGACAGGCGCTACGCCGCTAGCGCCTTGCGCGCAGACTGGCCTGCATCCGGGCGTTCTGCAGCGCCACGCTCCGCTGACGGCGGGCGTGGCCGCCCGCGAGCACCATCACGATGGCAAAGCCCACGGTGTAGGCCAGCACGTCCCACCAGTCCGGCACGCTGCCGAACACGACGCGCAACACCGGCTGCTCGATGCGCCAGCCGAAGTGCCGGGCCAGGTACTGGCCCAGCTCGACCGCGTAGCCCGTGAACAGCGCCGCCAGGGCCAGCGGCAGTACGCCTGCGCGGACGAAGCTGCGATACAGCAGATAGGCCCAGCCCACCGCCACCACGTCGCCCACAAACCCACGCAGGAAGGGATAGGGCGCGCCCACGGTGGCAATCAGCGCCAGCACGGCGGTCACGGCAAGCAGGGCGGCGAACGCGCGCCCGTTGAAAGTCAGGGTCATTGAATCAGCAAACGTAAATAGTGAAACAGGGAGGGGCGTGGCGACTGCATCAGCAGCCGCGCATCGCCCGCGCCCCGGCCGGTAACAAGGCCAGCGCGCAGGTTACCGGAAAAGCGCAGGCCGCCCTCCTCGGCCGCCTGCCTTGGGCGTACCATTGAGCGACCCCGACCCAGCCCAGAACGGGCGCGATCCTCGCGTCCGGCAACGTTCCCATGCTGCAGCCCGTTTCGGCTTCGACCGATCTGCCGGCGGCCCCTCCGGCCGCGCCCGCGCCTGTCCTTCAGGTCAGCACGCTTTCCCCCCTCGCCTTTCCCGCCTTTCGCGTCATCTGGATCGCCAACCTGTTTGCCAACCTGGGCACCTGGGCGCAATCGGTGGCCGCCGCGTGGGTCATCACCACGGAGCAGAGCAGCCCGCTGATGGTTGCGATGATCCAGGTGGCGGCGGCGTTTCCGCTGGTCGCCCTGTCGATCCTGACCGGGGTGCTGGCCGACAACCACGACCGGCGCAAGGTGATGCTGGCGGGCATGCTGCTGGAGCTGGCGGGCGGCGTCTTCATCACCATCCTGGCCTTCGCGGGGTTGCTGCACCCCATCACGCTGATCGCATCCGTGTTCTGCATCGCCATCGGCAGCGCGATCGTCACGCCCGCGTGGCAGGCCGCCGTGGGCGAACAGGTGCCGCGCGAGCACGTCGGCAGCGCCGTGCTGCTGAACAGCGTCAACTTCAATGTGGCGCGGGCGGTGGGGCCGGCCATCGGCGGCCTGTTGCTGGGCGCGTTGGGCACGTCCTGGGTCTTTCTGCTGAACTGCTTCTGCTACGCCGGCCTGATCTGGGCGATCTGGCGCTGGAAGCGCGACCTGCCCGTGCGCCGGCTGCCGCCCGAAGGCCTCTTTGAAGGCGTGGTCGCCGCGCTGCGCTACACGCAGCATTCGACGGTGACGCGCGTGGTGATGCTGCGCTCGTTTGCTTTCGGCCTGTCGGCCAGCGCGCTGTGGGCATTGCTGCCGCTGCTGGCGCACGAGCACGAAAGCGGCAGCGCGCTGCTGTACGGCTACATGCTCGGCGCGCTGGGCGTGGGCGCCATCCTGGGCAGCGTGCTGGTGCGCCGGGCGCGCGCCGCGTGGGGATCCGGCGGCCTCATCAGCGTGGCCGCAGCTCTCCTGGCCGCCTGCCTGCTGGCGCTGGGCCTGACCGATACGCTGTGGGTCGCGTTTCCGGCGTTGCTGCTGTCGGGCGGCTGCTGGATCGGCGTGCTGGCCACCTACAACACGACCGTGCAGTTGCTGGTGCCGGATTGGGTCAAGGCGCGCGCGCTGGCGCTGTACCAGACCGCGATCTTTGGCGGACTGGCGGCGGGCTCGTTCATGTGGGGCCACTTCGCGGGCACGATGGGCGTGTCCGGCGCGATGTCGGCCGCCGGCATCGTGCTGGGCGTCACCGTGGCGCTGCTGTACCGCTCGCGCCTGCCGGAACAGGTGGACGCGCGGTCGCTCACCCGCGCCGACGACACCGAACCCGCCCTGGCCGACGCTGGCTTCAACACGCAGCGCGGCGCGGTGCTGGTTGCGGTGGAATACCTGGTCAATCCGGACAAGCTGTCCGCGCTGATCCACGCCGCCCGGCCGCTGCGCCTCTTGCGGCTGCGCAATGGCGCGCAGCAGTGGCAGCTCTTTCGCGACCTGGAGCGCGAGGGCGTCTGGCGCGAGGTCTTCCTGGTGGAAAGCTGGATGCAGTATCTGCGGATGATCGACCGCATGACACTGGCCGACAAGATGGTGCTGGACGAAGTGCGCGCATTGCACGCGGGCGACAAGCCGCCCGTGGTATCGCGCAACGTCAGTTACCTGGCCATGAACGAGGCGCAGGGTTTCTCGCTGCGCCGTGCCCCCGATACCCGATGACGCGCGAGGTCCGACCATGCTTACCTCTTTGTGGCGCAACTGGCGGGCCTGGCGGCGTGGCGGGCCGCAGCTCGACGTCATCCTGTCCTCTGCCGATCCGCAAGCCCCGCTGGCCGAACGCAATCTGTGGCTGGTCGATCTTGGCCGCTGGCTGAACCGGCCGGACGGCGAACCGGCGGCCGGCGAACCGGCGGCCGGCGAACCGGCAGAGGAAGACGGGCGCGACCCGCGCCATGCCCGCCTGCGCTACCTGCTGCAGGTGCTGGAACGCAATCCCACTATGGCGGCCCGCACGGCGGCCACGCTGCGTTCGGTGCTGGTGGACAACGACCCCACCGCCCTCCTGTGCGATACCGGCGTGGCGTCCCGCCCTGGCTTCTGGGGTGAGTTCTGGCGCCGTATCGTGGCCTGGATGCTGCCGCCGACCGTCAATCAGGGCGATATGTCGGGTCTATTTACGCTGCTGTTTCGCCGCGCGGGCGACGCGCAATGGATCGAGTCGCTGGACGACGAGACGCTGGCGCGCGTGCGCGCGTTGCTGCGTCTGGAAGCACACAGCCCGGCGCAAGCAGCCGAGGCGTTGCCTGCCCCCACGCCCGACGCACTTGCCCAGCGGCTGGATCAAGCACTGACCAGCAGCATGCAGGTGCTCGTCAGCCAGGTGCGCGCCGTCGGGCTCAGCCAGGACATCCGCTCCCGTGTGCCGGGCCGCGTGGAGGATTCGCCGTTCTTCACGCTGGAGGCCACGGCGGCAGAACTGTTCGACAGCGCGCCGGACACGCCCCGCGAGGTGGTGGGCCAGCGCCTGAACGTGCTGCGCGCCTTGCTGGACGACTGCCGCGCGGCGGGCGACGCCGTCTACGAGGAACTCAAGCGCAACGGCGTCGCGGTCGACGTCGTCTACCAGATCGAGTGCATGAAGCTGCGCCTGGCGCGCATCGAGCTGCTGCTTGGCGTGTGGATCGATCCCACGCAGCGACACCGGTACGCGCACCTGATCGCCGAGCTGATCCGCTGCACGCTGGCGCGCGGCAGCATCCGGCACCTGGCGGCGTCGTCGCTTGCTCAACTGGCGCGGCGCGTGATGGACCGCAGCGCCGAGACCGGCGAACACTACATCGCGCGCGACACGCTGGAATACATGGACATGGTCAAGGCATCCATGGGCGGCGGCTTCGTGGTGGCGTTCACGGTCTATGTGAAGTTCATCATCACGTCGCTGCATGCGGACAAGTGGGTGGAAGGCCTGCTGAACGCGTTGAACTACGCCGGCAGTTTTCTCGTGATCCAGTTCGCGCATTTCACGCTTGCAACCAAGCAGCCGGCCATGACGGGACCGGCGCTGGCCCGCCGGCTGGACGCGGCCTACTCGCCCGACGGGCGCGAGGCATTCGTGGACGACACGCTGGCGATGTTGCGATCGAACGCCGCCGCGATTGCCGGCAACCTGGCCGTGGTGATTCCGCTGGCCTGGGCGATTCAATGGCTGGCCATGCGGTTTCTGGAGCAGCCGCTCATCGATGCCGACAAGGCGCAAGACACGCTGCAATCGCTGTCGTTCTGGGGACCGACGCCGCTGTATGCCGCGGTGACCGGCGCATTGATCTGGGTGTCCAGCCTGATCGCCGGGTGGGCCGACAACTGGTTCGCGCTGCATCGCGTGCACGACGTCATGGCGTACGGCCGGCGCACCCGCTACCTTCTCGGGGCGCGCGGCGCCGTGCGTTGGGCGGGCTTCTGGCGGCGCAACGTCTCGCAGATCGCCGCCAACGTCTCGCTGGGTCTGATGCTGGGCCTGTTGCCGGCGCTTGTCAGCGCGCTGGGATCGGAGCTGGAGGTGCGCCATGTGTCGCTCAGCGCCGGCCAGATCGCGGCCGCGGTGGCAACGCTGGGCTGGGAGCTCGTGCATACGCAGGTGTTCTGGCTGGCCGTGGCGGGCACCGCGGCGACGGGCGCGCTGAACGTCATCGTCAGTTTTGCGCTGGCCTTCAACGTGGCGCTGGCGTCGCGCGGGATGGGACGCGACGATCGCATGTCGTTGACCGCCGGCGTGCGCCGCCGGATCCTGCGGCGTCCGGCATCGCTGTTCTGGCCGGTCAAGCCGCGCACGGCGCCCGTGCAATCCTGACGCGTCGCGCGTGGACGCCTGGCCGGGCGCGGCCGCGGCGCCACGCGATCAGAACGTGATCGTGGCGGTGACGACGTCGCGGTATGTGCCGGGCCGGGGCGTCGTCTGCGCGGGCACGCGGCCATACACCGTAAAGGTCTGATTGGCGCCCGTGCCCACGCCCGCCCGTGGCGCGCCGCCCGAGGCATCGCCCCAGACAGTGCCATAGGCCGCGTCCTGGTAGAGCTGATAGTTCACGGTGTCGGCGGCGGTCGTGTGCTTCATCTTGCGCGCCAGCACATTGCCGGCGACCGAACCGCCGTTCAACGACAGCGAAAAGGCGTTGGCGTTGGTGCACCGCACGGTGATCTGGCTGTTGGCCGTGACCGCGGCGTTCAGGACGCCGCGCGGGGGAAACGCCATGTCCGTCGCGTTGATGGTGCAGTTCTTCTGTACGGTCGTGCGCACCACCAGCGGAATCGTGATGCGCTGCGTGGGCGCCGCCAGCGGGCAATTCGACAGGCCCGACAGCAAACCGAACAGCACGTCCAGCGTGCCGGTCGTGGCATAGGTCTCGCTGTATACCGTGTTGGCGTTGTTCACGGTTCTCACGGTGGACTGCCCGCCCGGAAGCTTGCCGTAGAACCGGAAGGTGGTCGACACGTTGCCGCCCCCCAGCAGCGGGCCGGTCATCGTCTGCGAAGTGGGTTGCCCGGCGGTCGCCGCGCCCCAAATCTGGGTCCGCGCCGCGTCCGTGTACAGGTTGTAGTTCATGCGGTTCGTGCCCGCGCCCAGGGCGCGTGCCGCGATGGACGGACTGGTATTGCCCACGCCCAGACTGAAGCACAGGCGCGCGCCGATGGCGAGCAGCGAGAAATTGCAGGTCACGGCGACCGTTCCATCCGCCACCGTGTCGCCGGGCAGCAGCGGATTGACCGTGCCGAAGTCCAGCGTGGCGGTCGTGCCCGCCGACAGCGCGCAGGTGTTAGCCTGCGCCGCGCCGGCATAGCCTGCGCAGACGCCCATGGCGGCAAGCAGCAGGGCGATCCTCATGGTTGCCCCCGATCCAACGGCTTGCACACGATCGGTCCGAGCGTCGGCAGCGGATCGGCGTCCGAGCGCACGTAATCGAACTCAGCCTCGCACGCCACGCCGCCGCCGCGCACCCGCAACCGGTTGGTGGCCGCCACGTCCTCCACGAACGTCAGGCCGTCGTAGCCCACCACCGTGCGCTTGCCGCTCTCGATGTGGGCGACTTCCGCCCCGACCGGCACGAACGCCCCGTCCGGCAGGGTCAGAATCACCGAGGCCGCGTCGTACTTTTCGACCGTGAACGTGGTCAGCACGCCGGCGCCGGACTGCGGCACGACGACCGCCCGCGTCGAGTCCAGCCGCACGTCCACGGGCAGGTCCTCGGGGTCGATGGAGATGCGGTTGGTCTGGTAGGCGTTCAGGTCCGGCACCAGCAGATGGCCACTGCCATTGGTGCGGCCCAGCCGTCGGTTTTCGTGCAGCACCGCGACGTCGGCCGTGCCCTCGGTGGAAACCAGCGCAAAACTGTCGTTGATGCGGCGCGACGGGATCACGGTGCCGTCCATCATCACCAGCGACCCGGACGCCTGCACCGACGCCTGCGTGCGGCCGCCGTAGTCCTGCACGAGCCCGCTCACCAGCCCGTACTGGCCCAGGTACTGGAGCTGGCCCTGGTTGAGCTGCATGCCGCCGCTGCGGCCGTTCTGCACCGCCCACCCCCAGCCGCCCTCGTAGGGCACGCTGCTCTGCGCGTTGACGCTGTAGGTGTCCTCGCCGCCTTGGCGGCCGACCGACACGCCCGCCTGCGCGCGCTCGCCCAGCATCACCGCCAGACCCAGGAACACGCCTTCCGAATTCGATTGCGAAAAGTCCTTGTACGCGCTCAACGTCAGGACCACGCGGCTATGCAGGTTGGCCGTGTACGAGGCCGACCCCAGCTTTGCCATCGGCACGTTCGGCATGCGGTAGCCGATGTAGCTGAGCGCCACGCTTTGCGAGCGGCCCAGCGGCATCGACACCGTCACGCGGTCGGTCTGGCGCGGCACCGGCGCGTCCTCGCGCGAACCCAGGTCGCCGTAGTTGCCGATCAGGCGCGTGACCTGCGTATCCACGCTGAATTCGGGCCGCACGTACTGGTACCCCAGGCTCACCTGGCCGCCGCTGAAGTCGCCCGCGCTGCCGGAAAGCGAGCTGCTCAGCACGCCAAGCTGCCCCATCTTCACCATCGCGCCGGCGCCCGCGTTGTACAGCCCCGGGCCGGCCTCGGAGTGCGCCTCCAGCGTCAGATCGTCGGTGTAGCCATAGCGGCCCGATGCCGTCAGCACCGGCTTGCTGTCGTAGTCGAACGACCGCACGCTGAACTGACGGCGCACAAAGCCCGCCTCGACCGACCAGCTGGACAGCCCCGCCGCCAGCATCCGCGGGTCGATGTACAACGGCACCGACGTGCTGACCGTGCGGCCCAGCGCGTCGCGCGTGATCAGCGTGGCCTGGCCCGCGCCGGTGATGCCCGGAATCTGGTTCACCACGAACGGCCCCGGCGGCACGTTGCCCGAATACTGCTGCACGCCATTGACGAACAGGGACACCGACGACGGCACGACCGACGACGCGCTCAGCGACGACACCGGAAACGTGACCAGGTCCGGGCGCAGCGCGAAGTTGCGCCCCCATTGAACGCCCGCCACGCGCACCGACCGCGACCAGTTCAGCGACGAGGTGATGGTGTCGCCCAGGCGCAGGGTGCGCAGCGTCTCCTGGTCCGAGCGCGTCCAGAACGTGTCGTAGCGCACGTATTCGTCGCCGCGGCCGCCGAAATAGGCCGTGCCGGAATTGCTGAACACGCCATTCGAATCGAAGTAGCGCTGTTCGGAATACAGCGAAAGCCCGTACTCGTAGTCGGTCTGCGCATAGGCGTCGTAATTCATCACCACGCCGCGCCCGGCCGTCGCCAGCGGCGTGGCCGGCAGGCCGCGCGTATTCACCTCGTACGGCATGCGCAGGGTGTCGGGCAGCACCAGATCCACCGTCTGCGCCGCCGGGTTGTACACGTAGCGCAGACCTGCCACGGCATCCAGGCTGACTTCGCGCGTGGCGGACATGCCGATCACGGACAGGTCCACGCCCAGCGAGCGCAGCGCGGCGCCGCTGACAGACAGGCGGCCGTGCGTGTCGTGAAAGCGCAATAGCTGGGATGTGTTGACGCCGTTGATGCTGACCTCCAGGTATACGTCGCGCTCGGCAATGCTGCCGAACGAGACCAGTTGACCGGGCACATCCGCCGCCTGGGCCGGCGCACCCAGCAGGAAGAGTGCGATTCCCAAGGCGCGTTGCCCGCGGAGACGGGTAGCGCGCACTGCCATAGACTGCCCTTCTGTGGTTGCCGGCGGGCCGTGGGGTTCGCCGGACCGCGGTCATGCTTTCATCGCGGGCTGACAGTGAGCGTGTCGCCGTTGACCATGGCCCTGATCTTTACCGGCCCGGTGGCGCCCTGCTTGGCCGGGATGTTCCATTGGCGCGCGCGATTGGCCAGCGCATAACCCAGCAGTCCCTCCACCTGGGCGACAGGCTTGCCGGCCGAATTCAGGATTTCCAGCGCGGCCACCTGCGCATAGCGGGTGCCGCTGTTCGACACGCGCACTACCCAGTCGCCGCCCGAACGTTCCGCGCGCCAAGCCAGCTCGGGCTCGGGCGACGGCGTCGTGCCGGCCACGAACACCGGCACCGAATAGCGCAGGCGCAGCACCACGCCATTCACGCCTGGCGAGGACGGGTCGGGAATCTCGTCGATGATGAGGCGGAACCCTTTCTGCAGCGACGGCGCGTCCTTGGACACGCGCACCAGCCGAACCAGTTGCTCGCCGCCGGGCGGCACCTGGATGATGGGTGGACTGGCCTGGATGTCCTCGGTCGGCGACAGCACGTCGTCGCCGTCCGCCTGTTCCCAGCCGTAGATGCGCACCTGCCCGTAGATCGGCGTGGATCCGGGATTGCGCAGCATGATGCCGCTTGCGCCCTGCGTGGGCGCAAGCTCGACCAGCACCGGAGAGATCTGCAGGGCAGCCGCCACCGCCGCGCCGCCCCCGCCTGCCAGGCAGACGGCAAGCAGCGCCCGAAAAAACATCCGCATCGGGCTGCTCCCTTAGAAGTAGACCGTCGCGGTGACTGTGGAGGAATACGTGCCGGGCGCCGGCGTGGTCTGCGCGGGTACGACGCCGTTCACCTGGATGGGCTGCGCGGCGCCGGTGCCGGTGCCGCCCACGCGAGCCGCAACGTCGGCATCGCCCCACACGACGGTCGTGCTGCCTGGCTTGTAAAGCTGATAAGCGACCGTCGCGGTATTGGCGCCGGTGCCGCTCAGGAATCGCTGGGCTTCCGTCGATCCCGTACCCGTGCCCGCGTTCAGGCCGACGGTATACGGGGTGGTATTGCTGCACGTGACGGACAGATTGGTATTACCGGTGACCGCAGAATTCAGCACGCCCTGACTGCCGAAACTGAGATCAGTCGCAGAAATGACGCAATTCGCGGTAATGGTGAGTGTGACGTTGAAATTCGCGGTGGCTGTCTGAGCGAGCGCTATGCCGGGCGCCGCACCACCGATAAACAAACACAAAGTCGCTGCGCGCAAGGTCGGGCGTTTCATAAGGAATGCCTCCAGGTATACGGTTGCACCATCAAACCTGCTGGCGATAATCGTACGTCCAAATAATGGTATGCGGCACCAAATAGTTTCTTATACCGGGGGTATTTATTACGATTATTAACCAATCAGTCCGGAATATCGCACCGCAATATCCGACCGCTCCTATGCAACTGTCGGAATTTTCGCTGTACATATTGTTGTGATTGAATTTCCGTCGCAGTTTCATTAAGTGACAATTAGCCGCTGATTATCCAATTGGATAATCGCTTCGCGTGGGCCGGTTTATCGGACGCGCACATCCCGATTGCCGCGGCCGGCGTGCCGGCGCCGCCGCGCGTCCCGCCCGACATAGGCGATGAATTCAAACGGCGCATTAGAATCAGTCCCTACGACTCCGGACGCTCCGCCCGGACGCCCTCGCAGCGCAGCCCATTCATGCTCTCGTTCTCCCGCAGCACCGTCTACCCGGCCGGCGTCGGCCTGCCCGCCGCCGAACGGCTGGGCGCACTCATCGCCGTCATGCTGGCGGTCTGTATGGCCAGTCTGGATACCGCCATTGCCAACACCGCGCTCCCGACCATCGCGCGCGACCTGCAGGCCAGCGAGGCGGGTTCCATCTGGGTGATCAGCGGTTATCAGCTGGCGATGGTGGCCGGCCTGCTGCCGGCGGCCGCGCTGGGCGAGATCCTGGGACACCGGCGCGTCTACATCGTGGGGCTCGCGGTATTCACGCTGGCCTCGCTGGCAAGCGGCCTGGCGCCGTCCCTGCCCGTGCTGGTGGCCACGCGCATCCTGCAGGGGCTGGGCGCGGCCGGGGTGATGAGCGTGAACGGCGCGTTGCTGCGCTTCATCTACCCCTCGCATATGCTGGGCCGCGGCCTGGGCCTGAACGCCATGGTGGTCGGACTGTCGTTTGCCGGCGGCCCGACCGTGGCGTCAGCCATCCTGCTGCTCGGGTCCTGGCATTGGCTGTTTCTGGTCAATTTCCCCGTCGGCATCCTGGCGGCGGTGCTGGCCCTGCGCGGCCTGCCCGACACCACGCGCTCCGACCACGGGTTCGACGGCTTTGCCGCGCTGCTGTGCGCCATGGCGCTGGGGCTGCTTGTGCTGGCGACCAATGAACTCGCGCACGGCGCGCCGTGGCCGCGCGTGGCGCTGGAGGGCGGCCTGGCGGCGGCCAGCCTGTGGCTGCTGATGCGGCGCCAGGCCGGGCACCCCGCGCCCATCCTGGCGGTAGACCTGCTGCGCCGCCCCTTGTTTGCGTTGTCCGCGGCCACCGCAGTGTGCGCGTTCGCCGCCCAGGCGTTGGCCTTCGTGTCGCTGCCGTTCCTCTTCCAGTCGGTGCTGGGCTACAGCCAGGTCCAGACCGGCTTTCTCATCACGCCATGGCCCGTCGTCGTGGCCTTCATGGCGCCGATCGCGGGGCGGCTGTCCGACAGCTACCCGGCGGGCATGCTGGGCGGCGTGGGGCTGGCCCTGTTGGCGCTGGGCATGGCGTTGCTGGCGCTGATGCCGGCCGACCCGTCGGTGCTGGACATCTCGTGGCGCATGGCGATCTGCGGCGCGGGCTTCGGCTTTTTCCAGTCGCCCAACCTGCGAGCCATCATGACCTCCGCTCCAGCGTCGCGGGCGGGCGGCGCCAGCGGCATGATCGGCACGGTGCGCCTCTTGGGACAGGCCTCCGGCGCGGCCATGGTCGCCGCGTGTTTCAACGTGTCGACGACGCACGGCGCCATCGCAGCCTTGTGGCTGGGTGGCCTGTGCGCCGGGCTGGCCTGCATCGCCAGCTTTGCCCGCCTGCGGTTCGACGCGAGCGAACCGGTGCAAACGCCGGCGCCGCGCTAACGCGCCGGCAGCCCCATGACAACGTCATCACGCAACACTATTGCCGTTCGTGTCGATATATTCGACCGCCGAATCGACATATTCGTAAGATGTGCAACATCCGCTAAATAAGGTTCTGGCGGGGCCGTTGTCCTTATGCAGGCTTGCTGCACCTTTGGGACGACGCGCATGACACAGTTTCTGAAAAACATCACCATCCGCCGCATGATCCTGGGCACCTTGCTCGTGATCAGCCTCTTCATCGCCGGCTTGTCGGCCATCAGTGTCCATGGGCTGCGCAGCGCCGGCGAAGCGCTCGCAGCCAGCAACGAACTCCTGCACGAGGTATCCGCGCTTTCCCGCGTCAACGACCAGATCATGCGCGCCCGGCTGCGGCTGTCGCGCCAGTTGGAATATGTGGCCGAGGGCCAGAAGGACCAGGCCGCGGCGGAAGGGCGCAGCATCGACACCGCGCTGACCGAAGCCAGAAAGCAGCAGGCGCAGTTCATCGAGCTGGCCCGCCGCGACGCGCCGGCGGCGCTGCTGGACGCCATGCGGTCCGGCTTTGATGCGCTGGCGGACGGTATTACCATGCAGCGCCAGCATCTGGAGGCCGGCGCCGTGGACAAGGCTCGTGCCCAGGCGGCCGGGCCGGTCGTCACCGCCAGCCGCAGTTTCGGCAAAAGCATGGAGGAATACGAGGCGTACGCCAAGGCGCGCGAAACCCAGCTCTGGGCCGACGCCGACGCCAACCGCAGCCAGGCCTATGTCGGCATGGGCGTGGTGCTGGGCATCTGCCTGCTGCTGCTGATTCTTGGCGACCGCTACGTCGTGTATTTCGTCAAACGTCCGCTGGATTCGCTCAAGGGCCATTTCCAGCGCATCTCGGGCGGCGACCTGACCACGCCGATTCCGTCATTCGGCAAGAACTGCGTGGGTCAGATCATCCCCTTCCTTCAGGAAATGCAGGCCAGCCTGGTGCGCACCGTGCACGCCGTGCGCGACGGCGTGGTCGAAATCAACACGGGCTCCAGCGAGATCGCGGCGGGCAACCAGGACCTGTCCAGCCGTACCGAACAACAGGCGGCGTCGCTGGAGGAAACCGCGGCCAGCATGGAGCAACTGCTGTCCACCGTGACCAGCAACGCTGAAAACGCCCGGCTGGCCAACGAAATGGCGAGCACCGCGTCCGAGGTGGTGCAGCGCGGCGGCAACGCCGTGCAGGCCGCGGTCAACACGATGCGCGAGATCGCGCAGGATTCCAGCCGCATCGAGGACATCGTTGGCGTGATCGACGGCATTGCGTTCCAGACGAACATCCTGGCCCTGAACGCGGCGGTGGAAGCGGCGCGCGCGGGCGAGGAAGGCAAGGGCTTTGCCGTGGTGGCCGCCGAGGTCCGGTCGCTGGCCCAGCGCAGCGCCAGCGCCGCCAAGGAGATCAAGCAACTGCTGGACGCCTCCGGCGCCACGGTGCAGGCCGGCTCGGCGCAGGTCGAGGCCGCGGGCCTGACGATGACCGAGATCCTGGAGACCATCGAACGCCTGACGATGCTGGTGAACGACATCGCCACCGCGTCCAACGAGCAGGTGACCGGCATCGACCAGGTCAATACCGCCGTCACGCAGATGGACCAGGTGACGCAGCAGAACGCGGCGCTGGTCGAGGAAGCGGCGGCGGCCGCGTCGTCGCTGGAAACGCAGGCGCAGCGGCTGCAGGCGGCGGTCAGCGCATTCCGGCTGCCGGCGCAAGGGCAAGGCGCCGCGCAGCAGGCGGTGCCCGCCTACGGCCAGCCGGCGCTGTTGCCGGCGTGATGGACTATTCCTTCACGTAGCAGGGATACAGCGCCTGCTGCGCCCGTGCCCGGACGGGGTCCACGTCGAACGCCACGATGGACTCCGTATCGGTGCTTTGCGCCAGCGGCTCACCGCCCGGCTGGAAGGCAAACGCCATGCCGCCGAACACCTGGCCTTCGGCCGTGCGCCCGGCGCGGTTCGAACTGACGACGTAGCAGCCAGACACCAGCGCGGCCATCGCGCCCGCCGTCAGCCAGCGGCCGCTAGACGCGCCGCTGGCGCGCGGCACGACGATCAGCTCGGCGCCGTCGCGGCCATAGCGGCGCGCGCGTTCGTTGAACATCAGCTCGGTGCACAGCAGCACACCGACGCGGATGCCCCCCACATCGGCGACCTCGAACCCTTCTCGCGCGCTGTGAAACCAGGCCGCCTCGAAAAACCCCGGCTCCTGCGGAAAATACTGTTTGTGATGCAGCGCCGCATAGCGTCCGCCCTGCAACGCGAAGGCTTCATTGGCAAGCCGGTCGCCGGCAAACACGGGGCGCGAAGACACGATGGCAGGCACATTCAGCGCCGCCAGCGCGGCAAGACCGGCCTCGTGGATGCGCACCGACTCGGCAGCCAGCGCGGCGTCATAGGACGGCAATGCCGCCAGCCAGGGGCCGAACGGCATCTCGTTGGTGACCAGCAGGTCGGGCGCCAATTCGTGGATGCGATCGGCGATGCCTTCCCAGTTCGCGCCTTCCGGCATCAGCCCGGCCGGGCCTTCCATCATGCAGATCCGCATGCACACCCCTTTTTCGAAGCGCCGAAGATGCGCTGTTGTCGTGGCTTTGGTGGCGCTGACGCGTTGTTTACAACTACGCGACGCGCATCAGACCGCGCGCGGCGACAATTCGATCACGCACGCGTCGATGCCGTGTTCCGCGCAAAGACGATACTGGCCAAGCCCATCCCGTCCTTCGGCGTGCAGGCAATCGTAGCGCGAGGCCAACCGATGCTGCGCGCCGTCCCGTTCAACCGTCAGATCGGCGCCGGCATTGAACACCAGCACGCTCGTCGCGCTGCTGTGAAACACGCAGGGCTCCGCGCCGCGCACCCATTGCAGGCGGGCGTGCCAGAGGTTGGGCGCGTAGATCAGGTTGAAGTCGCGGATGGGGCCGTCGAGCAGGCGGCACGCCACCTGCGCGTCGCCGGAAAACGCATACGCGATGCGCGGTGCCAGCGGCGACTGGCGCTGCCCGTCCACCGTCAGCTCGATGCCGCGGCCTTCCAGCACGGTGATGACGCGCTGGTAGCCGCCAAAGGCAGAAAAGCCGCCATCCTGCGCCACATCGGCCAGCGAAATACGCCAGCCGAACGACGCCGTATCGCCGCCCGGATTGCAGACAATCTCCTGCGTCGTGCCCCCGCCATTGCGCCACGGCATGCGGGGATAGTCCGCGGCCCGGTACAGCCGCACGTCGGAGGGGATCATGGCCACGGATAAGTCCTGTTGGGTCGAGCGAAAGACAGGCGAAATTATAGGTGGCCTGGACGCGCCGCCCCGGAATTCGTATACTCCCCCCCTGTATCGAATCGGAGCCTGCCGTGCCGCACTCCCCAGAAGAAAAGAAACGCGTTGTCACCCGCCTGCGCCGCATTCAAGGGCAGGCGTTAGCATTGGAACGCGCGGTGAACGAAGGCACGGAATGCGGCGCGCTGCTGCAGCAGCTCGCGGCGCTGCGCGGCGCCACGAACGGCCTGATGGCCGAAGTGCTGGAGAGTCATCTGCGGGAAACGTTCCTGCAGTCTGCTCAGAAAAGTCCGCCGGACCCCAGGCCCGAGACCAAATCGCAGATCGATGACCTCATGCGCATCGTCCGTTCCTATCTGAAATAACCCCATCTACGTGGAGCATCGCTATGAAATCACGCGCAGCAGTCGCATTCGGCCCCGGCAAGCCCCTGGAAATCGTTGAAATCGACGTCGCGCCCCCGCAGCGCGGCGAAGTGCTGGTGCAAATCACGCACACGGGCGTCTGCCACACCGACGCCTTCACGCTGAGCGGCGACGATCCCGAAGGCCTGTTCCCCGCCGTGCTGGGCCATGAAGGCGCGGGCGTGGTGATCGAAGTGGGCGAAGGCGTGACCTCGCTGAAGCCCGGCGATCACGTCATTCCGCTCTACACGGCCGAATGCCGCGAGTGCAAGTTCTGCCTGTCGGGCAAGACCAACCTGTGCCAGAAGGTGCGCGCCACGCAGGGCAAGGGCGTCATGCCGGACGGCACGTCGCGCTTCAGCTACGAAGGCAAGCCGCTCTATCACTACATGGGCTGCTCGACGTTCAGCGAGTACACCGTCGTCAACGAAATCTCGCTGGCCAAGATCAACCCGGCGGCCCCGCATGAAAAGGTCTGCCTGCTGGGCTGCGGCGTGACGACCGGCATCGGCGCGGTGCACAACACCGCCAAGGTCAAGGAAGGCGACACCGTCGCGGTGTTCGGGCTGGGCGGCATCGGCCTGGCGGTCATCCAGGGTGCGGTGCAGGCCAAGGCCGGCCGCATCATCGCCGTCGACACCAACCCGAACAAGTTCGTGCTGGCCAGCGCCATGGGCGCGACCGACTGCATCAATCCCAAGGACTACGACAAGCCCGTCCAGGAAGTCATCGTAGAACTGACCGACGGCGGCGTGGACTTCTCGTTCGAATGCATCGGCAACGTGCACGTGATGCGCGCCGCGCTGGAATGCTGCCACAAGGGTTGGGGCGAGAGCATCATCATCGGCGTGGCCGGCGCCGGCCAGGAAATCAGCACGCGTCCGTTCCAGCTGGTGACGGGCCGCGTGTGGCGCGGTTCAGCGTTCGGCGGCGTCAAGGGCCGCACGCAGCTGCCGGGCATGGTCGAGGACGCGATGAGCGGCAAGATCGATCTGGATCCCTTCGTCACCCACACGCTGCCGCTGGACCGTATCAACGAAGCCTTCGATCTGATGCATGAAGGTAAGTCGATCCGGACGGTGATCCACTACTGACGTAGGCGTTCTCGCGGTAGACGCGTTCGGTATTGCCGACGAAGGTCGCCAGCGAGAACTCCTTGAGCGCCGTGCTGCGCGCATCCACGCCCATGGCGTGCAGCACGCCGCGGTTCGCCAGGATGTCCGACAGCGTCCGGGCCACCGACTCCGGGGACCCGGGCGGCACGATCCAGCCATTGCGGCCTTCGGTGACGTTTTCCGTCAGGCCGCCCACGCTCGTCACGATGACCGGCTTGCCCGCGGCCATCATCTCGCGGCACGCAAACGAAATCGTCTCCAGCCGGGACGACAGCACAAACCCCACATCCAGCGCCGCCAGCACCGGCTCGACGTTGTCGAGCATGCCGGTGAAGACCACCTGATCCTGCATGCCCAGTTCGGCAACCTGGTTGAGCATGTCGTCGCCCGGCATCGCGCCGGCGATCAGGATGGCGACCTGCTTTCTCTGCCCGGCGGGCAGCAGGGACACGGCCGCCACCATGTCGATCCAGCTTTTGTAGTCCGCCGTGCCGGCATTGCTGCCGATCACCAGCCGGTCGCGCAGCGCGGGCGGCAGAAAGCGCGTGCGCGCGTTGACGGTTTCCGTGCGGCAGGCCGGACGGTATTTCTGGGTGTCCACGCCGTTGTGCACCACGCGCAGATCTTCGTTGCGGAACACCGATTGCCGCATGCGCCGGAACGTGTGGCTGCACACGCAGATGACGCGGTTGGTGCCCCACTTGGCCCGCACGCGCACGCCCAGACTGTTGGCGTCGCGGTCGTTGTGCTGCGTGTACACGATGAACGGGCGCTTGCGTCCCATGCCCATGGTGGCCAGCATGCACAGCCGGTGATCGGCGGAACCGTTGACGTGGATGACGTCGAACTGTTCCT
This sequence comes from Achromobacter spanius, assembly GCF_002966795.1. Taxonomy (GTDB): domain Bacteria; phylum Pseudomonadota; class Gammaproteobacteria; order Burkholderiales; family Burkholderiaceae_B; genus Achromobacter; species Achromobacter spanius_D. The sequence continues at coordinate 381,121 of NZ_CP023270.1, read as the reverse complement.
GGCGCACCAGGTGGCGCAGGCGGCGCAGCGCGGCAAGCTGTTCGAACAGGCTGCCTTTGAATTCAAGGTCAACGGTGCGCAGGCCGGGCAGGGCCTCGGCTTCGGCCAAGAGCCGGCTCTTGCGCGGCGCGCCGACCGTGACCTGCGATTTCTGGCACAGGATGCGGGCCAGCGACATCACATACGTCGTGTGACCGCCGCCATCGCCCTGGTGAAAATTGGTGTAGAGGATCTTCATGATTCGGGTCTCGTCGGCGGTTGCAGGGAGGGAGCTTCAAGCAAACAGCTCCAATGCCGCTTTTCAAATATGTCGTCGCCCAACCGGCTCAGCAGCGACAGGTTGTAGACCTGGACGCCCCGCGCCCGCAGCAGCATGCCGGCCTGCCGGAACGCGGGTTCGATGTGTCCCGCAAACTGGCGGTCCAGCGCGGTGGGCAACTGCGCGCCGGCGCTTTCGTAAAAGCGCGGGCCCGCGGTGGCCGTCAGATCCAGGCCATGCAGGTAGACCGTCTTTGCGCCCAGCCAGGCCAGCAGCTGCAAAGCCGTGTAAGCCACCGTCCCGCCGCCAAACAGGCCGCGGGCGGCATTCAGGCTGAAGCCGTGCGCGTGCATCGGATGATGCGCATCGAACAGCACCAGTTCCTCGTCAGCGCGCAGTTGCGCCTCAAGCGCCTGCGGTTGCGCGCGCGGCCGCTGCGCGCGCTGGTGCACTTCCTCGAACAGCGCGATGCGGCAGCGCACCGCCCGGTCGTCGAACAGCAGCGCGATCCAGCGGTACACCTCGGGCGTCACGAACAGGATCAGGTCTTGCGCCAGCACCTCGGCCACCAGGTCGCGGCGCTTCTTGACGAACCCCGCGTCCAGCATGGCGTAGTAATCAAATCGCAGCGCCGGATGACGGGCGCGCAGGGCAATCGAGCCATTCACGCCCATCACTGAGCGCATCCGGCATTGGGTGTAATCAATCTGTCCGACGGAGGGGCCGCTCAGGATCAGGTGCGCATCGCCGCCGATGCCTCGCGGCAATGCATCCAGCGGGAGGGTCGCCGGACCGCGCACGCCATGCACATCGCAACCGGTCAGCCGCTCCGGGCCGTCGCGGCGCACGGTCACGAAGGGCCAAAGCGTTTCGTTATGACGGTCCGCCCTGGACCGCGTGTAGCGATACAAGTAGCGCAGCCCTTTGGTCACGGGGCGCGAGCGCAGCAAGCGGGGGACGAGCGCAAGACGGTGCATGATGGTTGCGCGAGTACCGCGGCGTAGCCTTACAACGGCCTGATTCTACGCAGCGCCCTCTGCGAAAACGCGAGGGGATTATGTGAGATGTAACCCTTTGAAGATTCGGTCAATCCGCCCCCAAATTTGCGCGCGGCGACGTCTGTTGCGACCCCTTCTTTCACGCGACGGAAAAAATGCAATTCCCCCGCGAGGATGCCGATGCGGCACGGCGGCCGGCCTCGTGCCGATGGCGTCCCCCGAACGGACGAGCCGTTTGCCGCCGATTACGTTTTGCGCCAAAGAAGTCGTCGTCTGATATCGTTCCGGCATCCTTCCCCGCTTTCCAAGTCCCCTCCATGAGCGCCATCCGCCCCGACCACCCCGACCTGCAGGACGCCATCGCGGATGCCATCAGCACCGCCACGCGGGGCGCCGGCCGCGTCAACATCCTGGTCGCCGGCAAGACGGGCGTGGGCAAGAGCACGCTGCTCAACGCCGTGTTCCGCGGCGATCTGGCGCGGACGGGCGCGGGCAAGCCCGTCACCCAGACCACCCAGGAATTCACCCGGCCCGGCCATCCGCTCACGATCATCGACACGCGCGGCCTGGAAGTCGGCGACTACGAGCAATCGCGCGCGCAACTGGCCGAACTGATCCAGGAACGCTCGGCGTCGGACGATCAGGACCGGCACCTGCACGTGGCGTGGCTGTGCATCCAGGACAGCAGCCATCGTGTCGAAGACGCGGAAATAGAGCTGTGCGACATGCTGGACAAGGCCGGCATCCCGGTCGTCGCGGTGCTGACCAAGGCGCGCAAGAACAGTCCTTTCGTCGAAGACGCCCGCAAGCTGTTGCCGCGCGCCCGGCAGGTCGTGGCGGTGCGCGCGCTGCCCGAATGGATCGAGGAGCTGGACGCCGAACTGCCGCCCATGGGGCTGGACCGCCTGATCGAAGTGACGGCCGAACACGTGCCCGAGGCGCAGCAACGCGCCTACGCCAACGCGCTTTCCACCCGCAACAAGAAAGCCCTGGAAGTAAAAAAAAAGCGGGCTGAGATCGAGGTGAATGTGGCCGCCGGTCTGGCCGCCTCGGCCGCCGCCGCACCCATTCCGTTCTCCGACGCCTTTGCGCTGGTGCCGATCCAGGTCGGCATGATCGCCAAGATCGGCATCACCTTCGGCATGGAACTGAACACCACCGCGATCACCACGCTGGTGACGTCCACGCTGGGCGCGTCCGCCGCCACACTCATCGGCCGCTCGGTGGTCTCGGGCATGCTCAAGTTCATTCCGGGTGCGGGCAGCGCCGTCGGCGGCACCATCGCCGCCACCACCGCTGGCGCCATCACCAAGCTGCTGGGCAATGCCTACATCGCGGTGCTGCACGACTTCTGCCTGAAGCATCCTGGCAAGGACATCGACGTCGCGATGATCGCGCAGGCGCTCAAGCAACGCGTCAAATTCTGATCGCGGGCCGATGCAATTAATTGAGTTTGTGCGACACGATTCGATAGATTGGTCTTTTTCGTGACAGTAAGGTAAATATTGCCGGCTTCACGACGTAAATCCGTATAACCCCTCTAGTCATTCAGGGCAGATCCGCGCAGCCGCGTTGCCCGACAACGCGGCCAGTGCAAGCCCGCCGCATCCAATGATCCTCGCCAATTCCGACGTCATGTACCGCCACCTGGTGCAAGGCGTCGTCGACTACGCCATCTACATGCTCAACCCGGATGGCACCGTCGCCAACTGGAACGCCGGTGCGCAGCGCGCCAAGGGCTACACCGCCGCCGAAATCGTCGGCCGCCACTTTTCCTGCTTCTACACCGAGGAAGACCAGGCGCGCGGCGTGCCCCAGCGCGGTCTGGCCACCGCGCGCGACACCGGCAAGTTCGAAGCCGAAGGATGGCGCGTGCGCAAGGACGGCACGCTGTTCTGGGCGCACGTCGTCATCGACGCCATCCACGACGACACGGGCGCGCTGATCGGCTTTGCCAAGGTCACGCGCGACAACACCGAACGCCGCGAACGCGAGCAGCAGTTGTTGAAGGCCAAGCAATTGGTCGAGCACTACAACAGCGAGCTCACGTCCATGTCGACCTTTCTGCAGGCGGTGGTGTCGCACATTCCGTCCTGCGTGCTGGTGCTGGATGCCGTGTCGCGCAAGTTCCTGCTGGCCAACCGGCAGGCCGAGGAAACCTTTGGCGGCAAGCCGGGCGGCCTGCAGGGCAAGACCGCGCAAGAAGCCCTGCCCGAACTGGTGTGCGCGTTCTTCGACCGCCTGACCAACGACGCGCTGCGCTCGGACGGCGCCATGCGCGAAGAGGAAGAGGAACTGGCCACCGCGCGGGGTCCGCGCACGCTGCACACCAAGACGCTGGCGTTTCACAGCAACGACCCGCGCTCGCGCTACGTCCTGCTGATCGCGGAGGACGTCACGGACGAGAATGCCGCCCATGCACAGGTGCGCTACATGGCGCACCACGACACGCTGACGGGCATGCCCAATCGCCGCCTGTTCCGCGACCGGCTGCTGAGCGCGCTGGGCGCAAGCCGGGACCGCTCGACCGCGGTGCTGTGCCTGGACGTGGACAACTTCAAGTGCGTGAACGACACGCTGGGCCATCAGTCCGGCGACGAACTGCTGCGCCTGCTGGCCAAGCGGCTGCCCAAGCACCTGCGCGAACAGGACACGCTGGCGCGGCTGGGCGGCGACGAATTCGCTATCGTGCTGCCCAACATCGCCGAACAGGACGACGTGCGCAAGCTGGCCGAGCGCCTCATCGAAGCGGTGCGCCAACCCTTCGAGATCGCGGGGCACACCGTGCCCGTCAGCGTGAGCATCGGCATCGCCATATCGGAATCGCAGTCGCTATCGGCCGACCACCTGCTGCGCTACGCCGACATGGCGCTGTACGAAGCCAAGCGCAACGGCCGCAATTGCCTCGCGTTCTTCGAGCCGGAAATGGAAGCCGCCGCGCTGCGGCGCCACGAGGTCGAGATGGATCTGCGCCAGGCGATCATCTCGCATCAGCTGCAGCTCTATTACCAGCCCATCATGGACGTGAGCCATGTGCGCATCGTGGGCCGCGAGGCGCTGATGCGCTGGCAGCATCCGAAGAAGGGGCTCATCATGCCGCAGGACTTCATTCCCATCGCGGAAGAAACCGGCCTGATTCACGAACTGGGCGCCTTCACGCTGCACGAGGCCTGCGTCGAAGCCATGCGCTGGAACGACCATGAAACCGTGGCGGTCAATCTGTCGGCCAGCCAGTTCACCAACGGCGCGCTGGTGTCGCTGGTGGAGTCCGCGCTGGCCAAGTCCGGCCTGCCCGCGAGCCGTCTGGAACTGGAGATCACCGAATCGGTGCTGCTCGCCAATTCCTCCGGCAACCTGGCGACGCTGCACCGCCTGAAGGAACTGGGCGTCAAGGTGGCGCTGGACGATTTCGGGACCGGTTACTCGTCGCTCGGCTACCTGCGCACCTTCGAGTTCGACAAGATCAAGATCGACAAGTCATTCACGCAAGACGTCGAATCCAGCCGCGAGGCGCTGGCCATCATCCGCGCCATCAACGGCATCGGCCGCAGCCTGGACATCCCCACGACGGCCGAAGGTGTGGAAACACCGGCGCAATTGGAACGCCTGACGGCGGAGGGCTGCTCGCACTTCCAGGGGTATCTGCTGGGCCGTCCGGTGTCGCACGACGGCGCCGCCGCCGATACCGCGCCGGCATAGGCCGCATCCGGCGCAACCCCGCGAAATAAGGCGTCTGCGGCGCGCGCCGCAGACCTATACTTTCAGAACACCGGCCGCGATGCGACGCGCCATCGCGCCGGTGTGTTGCGCCTGGCGCGCCGGCTGTTCAAGCACGCAATGCCTTTGCAGGCATGCGCGGGGAGAGCCCCATGACACGCAAGTACATCGATTGCCGCGAGTATCCGAGCGAAATGAATTGCTCGGTAGCCTTGTCCGCGGACTCGGACGAGGAACTGCTCGAAGCCGCGGTGCAGCACGCCACCACGGTGCACAAGCACGCTGACTCGCCCGAACTGCGCTCGCAGCTCAAGTCTCTGTTCCACAACGGCACGCCGCCCGCCGAAGCGCCCAGCCGAGGCTGACGGCATCGCCTGCGGGCGCGCCAGGCCGGAATTTTCTATCCGGTCCGCCGCGTCCGCCTTCCGTCCCCGTGTTGCCATGCGTCACCGCTGTCCGCGCGCTATTCGTTCTGACCGGCTTCGGCGACCCAGCACAGCGTGTTGACCAGCGCCATCTGCTCCGGCGTCTGGCAGCGCACCGAAAGCAGGGCGGGGCTGGCGACCAGGATCGCCAGCGCCTTGGCCCGCGATACCGCCACGTTCAGGCGGTTCCTGCTGAACAGGAATTCCATGTCGCGCGGCATGGTCTCGCCGCTGGAGGTGGCCATGGAAATGATCACCACCTGCGCTTCCTGGCCCTGGAACTTGTCGACGGTGCCGACGCGCGCGCCCTCGGGCAGCGCCTGCCGCAGCGTGTTGACCTGCACGTTGTAGGGCGCCACCACCAGCACGTCGTCGGGCGTCATCGGCACCGCGCGCCCGTGCTTGTCCAGATAGCGCTGCCGCATCAGGCTGGCGTATAGCGCGGCCACTTCGCGCGCCTCTTCGTCGCTGGACTGCGCGTTGCCCTCGTGCACGACCGGCACGTACCGGATGCCGCTGGCGGCCAGCGCGCCGGCGGCATCCGCGCCCAGCACCAGGCCCTGGCCCGCCGCCGATTCCGCGGCGCGCAGCCGCCCGTCGTAGATGGCCTCGGAAATGAAGCCGCAGATCGCCGGGTGCATGCGGTAGGACGTGTCAAGAAAGATGCCGCGATCGGCCGCGATGGTGGCGTGGCCATTCAAGAGGTATTCCAGCGTGGATTCGCCCGAGCGGCCGGGATGCGTGCCCTTGGTCGGCTGGCCGAGCTGCATCTGGTCGCCCAGCAGCACGATGTTGCGCGCGCATTGGCCTAGCGCGACCAGGTTCGCCAGGCTGACCTGGCCGGCCTCGTCCACGAACAGGTAGTCGAACTGCTGCTGGAAATCGGCCCGGCTGAAAAGCCACGCCGTGCCTGCCACCAGTTGATGGCGCGACAGATCGATCTTGTCGTTGGCAAAGACGTCTTCAATGAAGTCGCCGTTGAAACAGGAGTCGTCGCCCTCCTTGCCCGACTTCTTGGCGCCGGTGAACGCCAGGCCCGCCTCGCGCGCCGCCGTTTCCAGGCCAGAAAGCAGGTTGTTGATGGCGTGATGGCTGTTGGACGTCACCGCGATGCGCTTGCCTTGACGCAGCAGGTTCACCAGCACGCGCGAGCCGGTGTAGGTCTTGCCGGCGCCGGGCGGGCCTTGCAGGAATAGGGTGGTCCCGTCCATGCGGCCCACGATGTCCACGACCTGATCCAGCAGCTTCGCGCCCGAGTCGGCCAGCGCGGTGCCGGGCGGCACGCCGCCGATGCGCGGCGGCTCGTGCTTGAGCAGCGCGTCCACCGCGCGAAACGGCGTGCTGGCGCCATCGTCCGACGCGAGCAGCGCGTCGCCGTAGCGGAACATGGCGTTGGCCAGCTCGTCGATGCTGACCGGCTTGCCCGGCCCGAGCGACAGGCGCTGCGGCGGCGTAGCCTTGCGCGACATGGTGAAGGTGGCAACCCCTGCCCCAGGATCCACCGTCAGCCGGCTGATCGCCGGCCCGCCGCGCACGTCCGTACAGGCCGACCCGGTGCGCAACTTGGTCTGCTGCGGCGGGAAGCGGTAGGTGTAGCGCAGCGACTGTGCCACCGGTTCCGGCGCCACGGTGTCGTCACGCACGAGTCCGGCCAGGCATTCGTTGTCTTCCACCAGTTCGGCCTCGATGGCCTCCATGCGGGCAAACATGGCCCACCATTCCGGCTTCTGTTCGCGGCGGTGAAAGTCCAGCAACTGGTAGACCAACGCGCGAAAGCGGTCGCGGTCGGACCAGTCCAGCTCGTCGGCGGGCAGGGGGCCGAGCAGCGCGGCGCGGTACGGCTCCAGACGCAGTTCGGCCGCAGTCTTTTCGCCGACCTGGAACCGGGCGGCATCGATCTGCTGCTGCGTGTCGCGGCGGTTCGCCCAGGGCATGCCGTCGGGACGCAGCGCACACAGCCATTCGCGCAGCTTGTACGTGGACAGCACGTCGTCGCGGTTGTAGTCGGCGATGTCCTGCAGCAGTTGCGCCTCACCGGTGCGCTTCCAGCGCTCGTAGTAGACGATGCTGGCGCCGGCATTGGTCACGCCGCCCGCGCGCTGCGGCAGGTAGAAGTGTTCGATGTTCTTGATCGAGTACCCCGGCTCGGACACGCGCACGCCTTCGCGCACGACCTGGTACAGATCCACCAGCTTGTTCATGCGCAGCAGGTTGTCGACCTCGGCCTCGCGCGTGGCGTGAACCGACATCAGCTTCTTGATCGCCGTCGCCTCGTAGGGCGCGTAATGGTAGATGTGCGCGTCGGGATGGCGGTGCAGGCGCGCCACGACGTAGTCGATGAAAGCCTGGAAGGCCAGCTTCTCTTCGCCGCGATTGTGCGCCCAGAACGGCACGAAGCGCTCCTGGCCATCGTCGATGACATACAGGCCAAACAGGTATTCCAGCCCGCCTTCCTCCAGCGGATCGCCTTCCATGTCGAAGAACATATCGCCCGCGTCCGGCTGCGGCATGCGTTCAAAGCCGCGCAGCGTGGTGTCGCCCGGGTCTTTGGCGATGCGGTCCCAATGGCGGCCGCCGTCGGTCCGGGCGCGCAGCTGCAGCGCCGCCTGCGATCGCAGCTTGGAGAGGATGGCCGGTTCCAGGCGCGCGACCGCCGCATCGGGAGCCAGCTTGCCCAGTTGTTCCAGCGTGCGGATGCCCTGGGCGTTCAGCTTGCGGATCTGCTGCAGCGTGATGTTGGCGACCAGCGACAGATGGTCGTCGTCCGCGCGGCGGGCCTTGCACAGCGGGTCCCAGCGGCACTGGGCGCATTTCTCACAGGGATCGGGATAGGTGGCCGCGTCGTCGCGCTGATCGACGTGCACCTCGAAACGGCGCATGACCTGGCGGAAGTAATGCGCATAGTCGGCCACGCGCAGGGATACCTCGCGGCCGCTGCCCAGAACCACATGCATATGCAGCGGCGCCGCGCCCTGTTCCAGGCCCAGCAGCCACGAATAGAACGAGAGCTGGATGGCGAACTTGGCGCGTGCCGACCGCGCCAGCTTGGTGTCGCTGGCCTCGTAGCTGTAATCGCCCAGGCGCGAGGGGCGAGCGGTCTTGAGCAGGAAATCGGCATGGCCGATGTACTGGCCGTGGCGAAACGCCGCCTGGTAGATGACGTCGGCGCCCTCTGCCATGGCCTCGCGCGTGCGGGCCAGGCGCGCGGCCAGCCCGCCGCCCGCGTCGCTCACGTCCACGATGTGCCGGCCGCCCGCGCGCAGGCGCTCGAGATACGCGCGCTCGTGGTCCAGCCCTTTCTGCTGGATCAGTTCGAGCTGTTCGTCCTCTTGCGCAGCCGGCAGCGGCGATTCGAGATTGAGCAGATCCAACGTGGTCAGATGCTCGCATTCCAGGAAACCGACCAGGTCGGAAGCGGAAAACAACAGGCGGTCGCCGGTTTTTTGCATGGTGCGTATAGAGGCCGGACGCGATTTTCGGAGGCCAAGAATAGCAAAACAAGGATCCGGACATTATCCGGCGAACGTCCACGTAATCGCCTGAAATTCGTTCCGATTAATTCAACCCTCAAATGTCCAAATGCGGTTTCATAATCCAGGCTGTTTCAGTAATTGGAAGCGACATGCCTGGTTGGTTCGATTTGATTATCTGCAGCCTTGATCGCGCCGGATTTTGCGGCCTCTTTTGCGGTGGCGGGCGGTTTGCATGAAACTTCTCACCCTCGATATTTCCGATTCCCTGGTGCAGACGCTGCGCGCGGCGCGCCTCATCGTCGTGCTGACGGGCTCGGGCTTGAACCCCGCCAGCCGACTGCCGCAAAGCCGCGATGGCTTGCACGGCCTGTGGGCGCGCTACGACGCCGAGGCGCTGGCGTCGGCCGCCGGCTTTCAAAACGATCCGTCGCTGGTGTGGGCCTGGCACGAGGAGCGGCGGCGCCGGGCGCTGCTGGCCACGCCCAACGCGGCGCACCGCGCCATCGCCACGCTGGCCGAGCGCGTGCCGGGCACGTTTGTGGTGACGCAGAACGGCGACACGCTGCATGAACAGGCGGGCAGCCCGCGCATCCTGCATCTGCATGGCCGGTTCGACCAGCCGCGATGCTCGGGCTGCGGCATGTCCCACACGTTGACCGCCCCGCCGGAAAAGCCCGCGCGGCATGGCCCGTATCCCGCGCCGCCCGCCTGCCGCATCTGCGGCGACCTGGTGCGTCCGGGACGGCTGTGGCACGGCGAGGCGCCCGCCCCCCCGGTCTGGCGTGTCGCCAAGGGATTGGCGGCCAACGCCGATCTGGTATTGACGGCCGGCGCGTCGTGCCAGACGTCCGCGGTGGCCGAACTTTGCTACGAGGCGGTGGGACGCGGCGCGCAGCTCGTGCAGATCAATCCCAATCCGACGACGCTGGATCGCGTGGCCAGTCACAGCATCCGGGGCGCAGCCGAGAAAGTGCTGCCGCTGCTGCTGACGCGCGCCTGGCCCGCCGATTGAAACCGCGGGTGGCGGACTAAAGGTAGCGACGCGCCAGTTCGCGGGCTTCGCGGGCGAAACGGTCGCGAATGACTTCGGGTTCCAGCACCTCGATCGAGGACGCATGCCCGTGCAGCAGTTGCCACAGCATGACGGACGGGCGCACGGTGGCGGTCAGCGTGAAGCCGTGCTCGTCCTCGTCGATCACCTGGTCCGCCGAGAGCCAGAATTCGCGCAGCGGATGGCGCTGGCGCCGGCCATCGTCCAGCACGGGTTCGGCGGCGTGCAGCCGGATGCGGGTTTCCTCGCCCGGATCGAAATTCAGGGCTTCCTCGCGGCGCACGTAGTCCTGCAGATCGAACGTGGGATCCGGGTCGGCGGCCTCGTCCAGCAGCCGGACCTCGGACAGCCTGTCCATCCGGAACAGAAACCGCCTGCCCGGCTGACGCGCACCCCACGCCACCATGTACAGCACGCCGGCGCGGTCGACCATCGCCAACGGCGTCATGACATACAGGCGGTCGGCGGGCGCCTTCTCGCCGAAGGGCGTATTGCGAAACGACAGCTTGCGGTTGTAGTACAACGCGCCGCTGACCTGCCGGTAGACCTCGGCGGGCACCGTGGGCAGCACGGTGGGATGGGTGCCGTCGATGCGCAGGATCTTGCGCGCCCAGTCATGTGCCGGCCCGATCGCGGGCTGGGACCGGTGTGTTTCCAGATAGCGCCACGCGCTGTCGAACGTGGTTTCCAGATCGTCCAGCACGACGGCCGGCAGGTGGCGGTCGGCCACCTGCTTGAGCGCGCACATCGCCATTGCCATGTTCGCGTTCATGTTCTGAATGTGGAAATCGGTGCGCCGCAGGGTGCTGTACCAGAGCTTGCCGCGCGTGGCGCCCACGCTGCCGACGCTATCCAACTTGAGCAGCGTACGGCGAATCTGCTTGTCGCCGGGCACCGGATTCTGCAGCGCGGCCAGCCGGTCGCGGATTTCCGCCATGCCCATGCCCATCGCCATCGCATCGGTTTCTTCGTTCCGGACATACGGCAGGATGCGCAGCAGGTTGTCGACAAGCGTCTGGTTATGTCCCATGGCTGATACAGCAAATTAACCCGTTAAATATCGCTCCGCATTCTATCTGCAAAAGCGGCGAATAATGATTTGCCGCATTCCAGATAATTCGGCCGGCGTTTTTTCCGTGGCGATTCGCATTATGTCGGCTGTATCCAAAATAAAAAGGACATACGACAACCTGCCCGCCAGCGGTCAATCGGTCACGATGTTCGCGAGCGGGACGGGGCGGCCAAACAGCCAGCCCTGACCCACGGCGGCGGGCTGGCGCGCCAGCAGATAGCTCGCCTGCGCTTCGGTCTCGATGCCCTCGATGATGAGGTTGATGCCCAGTTCCCGCGAGATCGCGATGACATGGTCGACGATCAGGGTGCCCGCATCCTCGGCGCCGATGGCGCTGGTGAAACTGCGGTCCAGCTTGATCGCGTCGGCCTGCATTTCGGCCAGATAGTTCAGGTTGGAATGGCCCGTGCCGAAATCGTCGATGAACACCTTGAAGCCTTTGCCGCGCAAGGTCTTGACCATCGCCCGCACGTGGCCGTCGGACAGCGGCGTGCCTTCGGTGATCTCCAGCGCCACGTTGCCGGGCGTCAGACCGCGCTCGCTGACGGCGTCCATCAGGAAATTCCGGTAGCCCGCGTCTTTCAGGTCCGCCGCCGACACGTTGATGCTGACGTAGAGCGCGGGATCGTCGCGCAGGCGCTCGTGCAGGTCGCGCAGCGCCCGCGACGTCACCAGCCTGGACAGCGCGCGGCCCAGCCCCATGGCTTCGGCCAGCGGCACGAACAGGATGGGCGACACGTCGCGGCCCCGGGCGCTCCAACGCGCCAACGCCTCGAAGCCAGCCAGCTGCCGCGTGGCCAGCTGGCGCAGCGGCTGGTAGTGGACCTGGATGTCTCCGCCAAGAATGGCCTTGCGCAGCTCGCTCTTGGCGCTGCCCGCGTGCATGCGCCACAGGACGCAAAGGCCCGCCAGAAAGGCCAGAGCCAGGGCGCCGACCACGGACAGCACCATCGCCGGAAGCTGGAACCAGGCGTCGGACCGCAGCCGCGACACGACGCAGATGTCCGGTCCGCCGTCCGGCGCACACAGCGAGGCGCGCCGTTCGGGCGCGAAACCCAGGTCATCCTCGTTTTCGCGCGGCATGTCCAGGTCGTGCGCACGGCCGAAACGCCGGTACACATGGTCGCCGTCCCGCGTCACGATCTTGGCGTCGATGCGGGAACCCGGTTCCGGAAAGCCGTCGAACGCGCCCGGCGCGGTGAACACGATGATGTCGCGCATGGCCGCCATGTCGCCGATGATGCGGCGGTCGACGATATTGGCGGCGCCCACCCAGAGCTGCAGGCCGCTACTCAATGTGAAGGCCGGCGGCGGCAGCGCCAGGGGATCGGGCAGCTTGCCCCATGCCGCGGAGCAGCGCAGCATGCCGCCCAGCGTGCGGCCGATGTCCCGGATGTAGGTGGAATTGAAGAGCAGCACGCGCAGGGTCGCCACGTCCGCTTCCGAACACAGCGCGCCGCCCTGGGTGGCCGCGGCCATCAGGCGATGGCTTTCCTGCGCCACCCGCAGCGCGTGCGCAAGCAGCCGGGCGTTATGCCCGGCGAGTTTGTCGTCGGCCTGGTTCAGTTCGATCTGGCGTCCAGCCAGCACCCCCGCGAGGAATCCAAGCGCCGACAACAACAACACAAAAGCCGCAATTCTGGAACGTGACATGGGGGACCGGTGCACATGGGCGGCGCGTTGCATGCAATTCTGCGCGTAAGGCAATGTAACCGAACTTCCAAGGGCTTAAACCGCAAATTCACCCCTCCTGACCCGCTAATTGTGGCTTTCGAAAATGGACACTTTGCTAGGAAAGCCGCCGGGCGATCCGTCCCGGGCGGCCCCCGCGAGACGGGATCTACGGGGAAACCCGATATAAAACTTTGCGCGACGCCCATGATCGCGCGTTATGCACAGGTGCGATTGCGGCCGCGCAATTTCCCGGGTTTTCCCAAGCAGATCAAGGCATTGGGAAGCCGAGCGGGGTCCGGCCTTGCTGCCCGCCAGGCGGCCAGACTGCGGTTTCGGATCGGATCGCGCGCGGGCATGCTTGCGCCTTCGGCCTTGAACGCGCACCTCCCCCGCGCGCCGGGCCCCCGCAAGACTCTGGAGACCTTCATGAACCCCTCTTCCCCGTCCCGCAAAATGGGCCTGGCCGTCGCTCAGATGGGCGCCGTCAATCTTGCCGACTCCCGCGCGGTGGTCGTGCGCCGCCTTGTCGAGATGATGCGCGAAGCCGCCGCCCGCCAGGCCGAGTTCGTCGTGTTCCCGGAGCTGGCGCTGACGACCTTCTTTCCCCGCTACTGGATGGATGACGCCGAAGCGGTGGAGCGCTATTTCGAAAAGACCATGCCCAATGCCGACGTGCAGCCGCTGTTCGACACGGCGCGCGAGCTGGGCATCGGTTTTTACCTGGGCTATGCCGAGCTGACGCCGGAAGGCCGCCAGTTCAACACCGCCATCCTGGTGGACCGCAGCGCCAGGATCATCGGCAAGTACCGCAAGATCCACCTGCCGGGCCACTCGGACCACAAGGTCGACGCGCCTTTCCAGCATCTGGAAAAGAAGTTCTTCGAAGTCGGCGACCTGGGCTTTGGCGTGTGGGAGACCAACGACGTCAAGATCGGCATGTGCCTGTGCAACGACCGCCGCTGGCCCGAGACCTACCGCGTCATGTCGCTGCAAAGCGCCGAACTGATCGTGCTGGGCTACAACACGCCGTCGCTGAACATCCACTGGAATGAGCCCGCGCACCTGCGCACCACCACACACGAGATCGTGCTGCAGGCCAGCGCCTACCAGAACGCGGTGTGGATCGGCGCGGCCGCCAAGTGCGGGCACGAGGACGGCCATCACATGATCGGCAGTTCGATGATCGTTGCGCCGTCCGGCGAGATCGTGGCCCGCGCCAGCGGCGAGGAAGACGAAGTCATCACCGCGCGCATCGACCTGGGGATGGGCCAGACGTTCCGCGACCACGTCTTCAACTTCGCCAAGCATCGCAGCCCGCATCATTACAAGCTCATCGTCGAGCGCACCGGCGCGGGCGATCCGCTGCCCCGGCCCGACGTCGACTGAGGCGGCGCGCCTGCGTTGAGCGACCGATTGCCCGCGACATCGCGGGCAATTTCTTTTGGCGGCCGCGCCCCGCACGCTGCTAGACTGCCCCAGGCCCCTTGATAGACCGACCACGCAGGCAACGATCCGATGCGCTTAATCGACACCGACCAGACCCGCAACGCCCTGTCCTTCGACACCGTCATCCCCGCCCTGCGGGACGCCTTTCGCGAAGACGCCACGGTGCCCGCCCGCCACGTGCACGCCATCCAGTCCGGCAACGCGCACGGCACCTCGCTGATCATGCCGGCGTGGAGCGACCGCGGCTACTTCGGCGTGAAGATCATCAACATCTTCCCCGAGAACACGCATCAGGGCCTGCCGGGCCTGCATGCCACCTACAACCTGTACAGCGCGACAACGGGCGTGCCGGTTGCGCAGGTCGATGGCGATATCGTCACCGTGTACCGCACCGCCGGCGCGGCGGCGCTGGGCGCGGACTATCTGGCGCGCGCCGATTCCCGCACGCTGCTGATCGTCGGATCCGGCCGCATCGCCGGCCTGGTGGCGCAGGCCATGCGCACGGTGCGCCCGATCCAGCGGGTGCTGGTGTGGAATGTGCGGCCGGCTGGCGCCGAGACGCTGGCGGCAACGCTGCGCGAGCAGGGCTTCGATGCGCAAGCGGTCACCGATCTGCAAGCCGCCGCCGCTCAAGCCGACATCGTCAGCTGCGCCACGCTGTCCACCGAACCGCTCATCCACGGCGCGTGGCTGCGCCCCGGCACGCACCTGGACCTGATCGGCAGCTTCAAGCCAGAAATGCGCGAGACGGACCCGGCGTGTTTTGACGGCACCACCGTGTATGTCGACACCGACGAGGCGCCCACCAAGTCCGGCGACCTGCTGTCGGCATTTGACGCCGGCGTACTGACGCGCGAAGGCATCCAGGGCAACCTGCACCAGCTGACCAAGGGCGAGGCCCCCGGCCGCCGCAACGATCAGGAGATCACGGTGTTCAAGGCGGTGGGCAGCGCGCTGGAAGACCTGACGCTGGCGACGCTGGTGTACGAAGCCGTGAAGGAATGAGGGCAAATCGTTCTTTACCCATAACGCAAAGGAGACAACGCATGACGCAGGCACGTTCCATCCAGTTGACCGAGTTTGGCGCACCGGAAGTCATGCGGCTCGTCGACGCCGACCTGCCGCCCCCCGGGCCGGGCGAGGTGCAGCTGCGCCAGACGGCTATCGGCTTCAACTACATCGACATCTATCAGCGCGCGGGCAAGTATCCGCTGCCCACGCCGACAGGCCTGGGGCATGAAGCAGCCGGCGTGATCGAGGCGGTGGGCGCAGGCGTGACGGACCTGCGCGTGGGCGACCATGTGGTCTACATGAACGCCGGCGTGGGCGCCTACGCCGACCGGCGCATCGTGCCGGCCGCCAAACTGGTGAAGATCCCGGCGGGCATCTCCGACGAAGACGCCGCCGCCGTGTTCTTCAAGGCCATGACGGCGCAATACCTCGTCAAGAAAACGTATGCGGTCCAGCCTGGCGACATCGTGCTCGTTCATGCCGCAGCGGGCGGGGTCGGACAGATCCTGAGCGGCTGGGCGCATGCGCTGGGCGCCAGGGTCATCGGCACGGCGGGCTCGCCCGCGAAGTGCGACGCCGCGCGGGCGGCCGGTTGCGATGTGGCCATCGACTACACACAGGAAGACTGGGTCCAGCAGGTGATCGCGGCCACGGGCGGTAAAAAGGCGCGCGTCGTCTACGACTCCGTGGCCCGGCACACGTTCATGGGATCGCTGGACTGCGCCGCGCCATTCGGCATGGTGGTGCTGTTCGGCGCGGCGTCCGGCCCGGCCCCGGCCATCGATCCGGAACTGCTGAACAAGAAGGGGTGCCTGTTCCTGACGCGTCCGTCCGTGTTTCCGCACAACGCGGACACGCAGACGTTCCGCGCCAATGCGGCGGACGTTTTCGACGCCATGCAAAGCGGCGCGGTCCGTGCGGCCATCGGGGCGCGCTATCCCCTGGCGCAGATCCAGGACGCGCATCGCGCCGCTGAAAGCCGCGCGGTCACTGGCGCCATTGTCATCACGCCCTGATCGGCGGCGCGGGGGCCGGCGCCACGCAAAGTCAGGCCCCCGCCAGCTCCATCGGCAGATGCTCGCGCATGATTTCGATGAAGCGCCGCAGGCGCGCCGGCTGAAAGCGCGACGGCGCATAGACCAGAAAGACGGGCAGGGCGTCCGCGCGCCACTGCGGCGCCAGGTGCACCAGGCGGCCGGCGGCCAGATCGCCCTGCATGGCCCAGGCTGATCCCAGCGCCACGCCCAGCCCCTGGATGGCCGCGTTGCGCAGCGCATGCAGGCCGTCGGTGGACAGCCGCGGCTGGATGTCGAAGCTCTGCCTTTCTCCGCTGCCGCAATGCGTCAGGCTGACCTCGGTGCGATAGAAGGTGCGCAGCGCCAGCCACGGCAGACGCGCCAGGTCTGTGGCGTCCTGCGGCACCGGTCCGCCCGCAAGCAGGTCCGGCGAGGCGACGACGATGCGCGGCACCTCGCCCAGCTTCACGGCAATCACCGACGGATCCGTCACCGCGCCCACACGGATCGCGCAATCCACATTCTCGGCGATCAGATCCGGCATGCGATCGTGCAGCAGCCATTCCACGCGCATGTTCGGATAGCGCTTCAGATACGTGGCCAGCGGCTCGATGAACTGATCCTGGCCGAACACGTGCGGCGCCACCACGCGCAGCATCCCGGTCGGATCATCGTCTGCGCCGCGCACCTCGCTTTCGAAGGACTGCCAAGACGCCAGCAGCTCCTTGCCCCGCTCGTAGCAGCGCTGGCCGTCTTCGGTCAGGCGGATGGCGTGAGTGGATCGCTTCAGAAGCCGCACGCCCATCGTGCGTTCCAGCAGTTGCAGGCGGCGGCTGACGGTGGGCTGAGTGCCGCCCATCTGGGCGGCGGCGGCGGACAGGCTGCCGGCCTCGACGATGCGCACGAAGGTTTCGATCAGCAGCATGCGGTCGGTGCCGGCTGCAACAGAAGGGGCGGGGGTGGTCATACGCCTATCGTATAACGCATGTACCCGAAGGTCGGCTACCAAAACCCCGGCGGCAAGCCCAGAATTTGCCCCGTACTCAAAGCCACCGGACACCACCATGTCATCCCCCACTTCCCACCCCTCCCTATCGCGCGGCCTGGTCTTTTTGCTGGCTGTGGGCGCCGGCCTGGGCGTCGCCTCCCTTTACTACAGCCAGCCGATGCTCGGCGTGCTGGGCGCGGACATCCACGCCAGCGCCGAAACGCTGGGCTGGATTCCGACGCTGACGCAGCTGGGCTACGCCTTCGGCATCCTGATGCTGGCCCCGCTGGGCGACCGTTATGACCGCAAGCGCATCATCCTGGTGAAAGCTGCCGTGCTGGCCCTGGCGCTGCTGCTGGCCGGCGCGTCGCCGACGATCGGCCTGCTGCTGGCCGCCAGCTTCGCCATCGGCCTGTCCGCCACGCTGGCGCAGGACATCGTGCCGGCCGCAGCCCACCTGGCCCCGGCCGACCAGCGCGGCAAGATCGTCGGCACCGTCATGACGGGCCTGTTGCTGGGCATCCTGCTGTCGCGGGTGGTCAGCGGTTTTGTGGCCGAGCAATTCGGCTGGCGCATGATGTTCGCGGCCGCCGCCGTCAGCATCGTGGCGCTGGGCGCGGCCCTGTGGCGCGGCCTGCCGCGGTTCGAGCCGACGACGCGGCTGGCCTACAGCGCGCTGCTCGGTTCGCTGCTGACGCTGTGGCGCCAGCACCCCGGTCTGCGCCGCGCCGCCACCGCGCAGGGGTTGCTGTCGCTGGGCTTCAGTGCCTTCTGGTCCACCCTGGCCGTGATGCTGCACGACGCGCCGTTCCACCTGGGCGCGGGCGCCGCCGGCGCGTTCGGCCTGGCCGGCGCGGCAGGCGCCCTGGCCGCGCCGCTGGCCGGCCGCGTGGCCGACACGCGGGGGCCGCTGGCAGTCGCCAGCCTGGGCGCCGGCCTGACCATGGTGTCGTTTGCCGCCATGATCTTCCTGCCGTTCCTGCCCACGCATGCCGCGCTGTGGCTGATCGGCGGCGCCGCGGTCGGCTTCGACCTGGGCATCCAGACCTCGCTGATCGCGCATCAAAGCATCGTCTACGGCATCGACCCGGCCGCTCGCAGCCGTCTGAATGCCATCCTGATGACGGGCGTCTTCATCGGCATGGCCGCCGGCGGCGCACTGGGCAGCCTGGCGCTGGCCCACTGGGGCTGGACCGGCGTGACGCTGACGGCGGCAGGCGCCGCGGCCGCCGCGTTGGCCTTGCGCCTGTGGCCCGCCAGCAACCGCAATGGCGAGGCCAGCCGCTACGCGGCGTGAGAATAGGGCCGGCGTCTCGCGGCGCCGGCTGTTCCCGCTACACCAGCACCGACACCGTCTGCGTGTTGGTGTATTCCAGCAGTCCGTCCAGCGCGTTTTCCACCCCCACGCCAGACTGCTTGTGCCCGCCAAATGGCACGTCCGGCGACATGACGTGGATGTGGTTGATCCACACGGTGCCGGTCTCCAGCCGCCGCGCAATCGACTGCGCCAGGGCCACATCCCCGGACCACACCGAGCCCCCCAATCCGTACTCGGTGTCGTTGGCCCGGCGGACAACTTCGTCGATGTCGCGGTACTTCAAGAGCGGCAGCACCGGTCCGAACGCCTCCTCCACCACGCTACGCGCGTCGTCGGGCGGATTGTCCAGAATGGTGACCGGCACGAAGTAGCCTTTGCCCTCCGGCACCTCGCCCCCCGTCAGAAAGCGCACGCCGGTCCGATGCGCGTCGGCGATCAGATCCTTCACGCGTTCGAACTGCGCGCGGTTCTGGATGGGGCCAAGCCCGGTGCCGGGCTGCGAGCCGTCGCCCACCACCACGCTGGCCGCCTCGCCCGCCAGCGCATCGGCGAAGGCGTCGTAGATGGACTCGTGCACATACAGCCGCTTGGTCGCCAGACAATACTGCGACGAATTGCGGAAGGCGCCCCAGAACAGCTTGGCTGCCGTCTCCTTGACGTCGACATCGGGCAGCACGATGGCCGCGTCGTTGCCGCCCAGCTCCAGCGTCACGCGCTTGAGCCGGCTTGATGCGCTTTGCATGACGCGCCGGCCCGTCACGGTGGAGCCGGTGAAGGCGATCTTATCGATGCCGGGATGCTCGGTCAGCCACGGACCCAGGCGGTCGCCGCCGCTGACCACGTTCAACACGCCGGGCGGCAGCAGGCCGCGAAACAGTTCGCCCATCTTCAATGACGTCAGCGGCGTGTACGGCGAGGGCTTGAGCACCACCGTGTTGCCGGCCAGCAGCGCCGGCGCGATCTTCCAGATGGCCAGCGTCATCGGAAAATTCCACGGCGCAATGGCGGCGACCACGCCGATGGGTACGCGCCGCGTTTCGAACCGGTGGCCCGCGCCGCTGTCGTGATGTTCCACCGGCAGGTCGCGCGCCGCAAAGGCGCGCAGCCACGCGACGCAGCGCCCGACTTCGGCGCGCGCGTCCGCGTGCGGCTTGCCTTGCTCGCGCGTCAACAGCCGCATGAAGCCGTCTGCGTGCTGTTCAAGTTCATCGGCCATCTGGCGCAGCGCCGCCTGGCGTTCGCCGATGGGCCGGTCGCGCCATGGGCCGAACGCCGCGCGGGCCGCCGCGATGGCGGCGTTCAACTGGTCCAGCGACGCATCGGGCGCGGCCGCGATGCGTTCCTCGGTGGCGGGGTTGAGCACGTCGAAGGTCTGCGGCGACGCTTCCGCGCGGCCGTTCACCGTCATCGTGTAATCGGAATCCAGATTGATGCTCATGGTTGTGTTGCCTGTTCAAGAGTGACCGGAGAAGCTTCAGAAGCCGTGCCATCAGCGGGCGTTAGCAGCAGCCGTCCCACCACGCGGCCCGCGGCAAGATCCGCCAGCGCGGACTGCGCGCTATCCAGGCAGCGGCACGCGGTGGGAATGGCGATGGGCTTGCGTTCACGCACCAGCGCCATCAACGCCTTCAATTCGTCAAGGTTGCCGATGTACGAGCCCTCGATGCTGATGGCGCGCATGGGCACCAGCGCGGGCGACAGGGACAACTCGCCGCCGAAGAGGCCCACCAGAATGAGCTGCCCGCCTTTGGTCAGCAGGTCCAGGCCGAGCTGCACGGTGCTGGCCGCGCCCACGCAATCGATCACGGCCCACACCGCGCCGGCCGCCTGCCGCACCTGCGCGGCGGCATCGGCTGCGCCGGCGTCGATGGCCGCATGCGCGCCCGCGGCCAGCGCCGCGCCCCGGCGTGCGCCGTCCGGCTCCACCACGACGACGTTGCCGCAGCCCATCGCGCGCAGCAGCGTGACGCCCATCAGGCCCAGCCCGCCCGCGCCGATCACCACCACCGATTCCTCGGCCAGCACGTCCTGCGGAATCTTGCGGATGGCGCTGTACGTGGTCAGGCCCGAACATGCATAGGGCGCGGCCTGCTCGGGCCGCAGGTCGCCGATATCCACCAGATAGCGCGCGTGCGGCGCGACGATGTGATCGCTATAGCCCCCGGGGCGGAAGATGCCCAGAAAACGCGGCGACGCGCACAGGTTCTCGCGCCCGCGGCGGCACACCTTGCAGTCACCGCAGCCGATCCACGGATACACCAGATAGCGCTGCCCCGGCCGCACATTGCCGGGCGCGTCCGGTCCCACGGCCACCACCTCGCCCACGGTCTCGTGGCCCAGCGTCAGCGGCAGCGACACGCCGCGTTGCTGCATGCTCAAGCGCTGGCTGCCGCCCAGGTCGTACGAACCTTCCCAGGTGTGAATGTCGGTGTGGCAGACGCCCGCGGCCAGCACGCGCAGCAGCACCTCGCTGCCTTGCGGCGCGTGCGTGGGGCGCTCTGTTCGCGTCAGCGGTTCGCCAAACGCCGTGACCTGATAGCTGATCATTCCGCGCCTCCGGACTTGGCCAGCGCGCAGCCGCCCTTGTCGAGCGGACGGAACGCCACGTTGCCCGGGATGACCGCGACCTGCTTGTACAGGTCCCACTCGCTCTTGGAGTCCGCGGGCTTCTTCACTTCAAACAGGTACATGTCGCGCACCACGCGGCCATCCACGCGCAGCTTGCCGTCCTTCGTCATGAAGTCGTTGATCGGCATCTCGCGCATCTTGGCCATGACGGCGTCGGCGTCCTTGGTGCCCGCGGCCTTGACCGCGTTCAGGTAGTGCGTGACGGCGCCGTACGTGCCCGCCTGCGTCATCGTGGGCTTGCGGCCGACCTTGTCCTGAAAGCGCTGCGACCACGCGCGCGTGGCATCGTTCTGGTCCCAGTAGAAGGCTTCGGTCAGCAGCAACCCCTGGCCCAGCGGCAGGCCGATGGATTTGACGTCGGACAGGAACGCCAGCAGCGCCACCAGACGCTGCGAGCTGCCCGGCCGGCCGATGCCGAAATCCGCGGCCTGCTTGATCGCGCTGATGACATCGTTGCCGCCCAGCGCCAGGCCGATGATGCCTGCCTTGGAGCTTTGCGCCTGCAACAGGTACGAGCTGAAGTCGGGCGTGTTCAGCGGCGAGCGCACCGCGCCCAGCACCTTGCCGCCGTTGCGTTCGATCACCGCCGACGCGTCGCCCTGCAGCGCATAGCCGAACGAATAGTCCGCCGTCATGAAGAACCAGTTCTTGCCGCCCTGTTCCGTGACGGCGGCACCGGTGCCGTTGGCCAGGGCGTAGGTGTCGTAGGTCCAGTGCACCGTGTAGGGCGAACACGCCTTGCCCGTCAGTTCGGACGTGGACGCGCTGGTCACCATGACGACGCGTTTCTTCTCGCGGCCCAGTTCGCTGATCGCCAGCGCCAGCGCGGACGTCGGCAGGTCGGTGATCATGTCGACCCCGTCCTGGTCGAACCAGCGGCGCGCCGCGGCGCTGGCCACGTCCACCTTGTTCTGCCCGTCCGTGAAGACCAGCTCGATCGGCTTGCCCAGCACCGAGCCGCCAAAGTCCTGCACCGCCATGCGCGCGGCCTCGACCAGCCCCTTGCCGCCGATGTCCGAGTACGCCGAACTCATGTCGGCCATGATGCCTATCTTCACGGGGGCCGCCGCGTTCTGGGCCTGCGCGCCGCTTGCGGCCAGGATCGCGCCCGCCAGCGCGAGCGTCAGTTTGGGGATTGCCATGGACTTGTCTCCGTTATCGGTTTACGCCGTCTTTGCGGCGGTGTGCGTATTGCTCCGGGGAGCGTCCTTTTGTATCGTAGGCACGCGATTTCGCCTTCGTCCAAAGCGACGATTTTTCGCGCGCATCGCGGGTTTTCCCGCAACGATCCCCGCAAACCGCAGTCCCTGAACAGGCAGCCCATGCGTCATTCGTTCTCGATGGAACACGCGCTGGCCAGCGGCAAGCTCAATGCCCCGGCCGCGCATGGCGACCACGTCGCCCGGCTTGCGCTGTGCGAGGCGATCTGCCGTCCGGAAGGACCCAAGGTGGTGGTGGCGCGCGGTCCCGCGGGCTACGGCAAGACCACGTTGCTGGCGCAGTGCCAGGCGCGTCTGCAAAGCACGCCGATGCGCACCGCCTGGCTGACGCTGGACCGCGCCGACAACGACCTCTCGCGCTTTCTGCGTTGCCTGATGGCGGCGCTGGGCACGCTGTACGGCGGCGCAGACCCGGCGTTCGCCGCCCATGATTCGGAGGACACGCTGGCGCTGGCGCTGGTCGAGGCCGTGGCCTCGCACGAGGCGCCGTTTGCCCTGGTGCTGGACGAATTCGAAGCCATCACCGCCCCCGCGGTGCTGGACCTGGTGCAGGACCTGATCGGGCGTCTACCGGCGCACGGCCGGCTGCTGATCGGTTCGCGGCACACGCCCGGACTGGCGCTGGGCCGGCTGCGCGCGGCCAACCAGTTGCTTGAAATCGACGCCGCGCAACTGTGCTTTTCCGTGGACGAGGCCACGCAGTTCTTCGCACGCCGCCAGCCCTTGTTGACCCCTGCCGAGGTCGAACTGCTGCATCGCAAGACCGAGGGCTGGGCGGCCGCGCTGTGCCTGGCGTCTGCTTCGCTCGCGCGGCAGCCGTCGGCCGCCGCCTTCATCGAACGATTCTCCGGCAGCGACCAGTCCGTGGCCGACTATCTGGCGCAGGACGTGCTGGCCAGCCAGACGCCCGCGCTGCGCCGCTTCCTGCTGCGCACCAGCATCCTCAAGCAACTCAGCGCGCCGCTGTGCCAGGCGCTCGTGCCCGACCTGGACTGCGCGGATCTGCTGCGGCAACTTGAAGACGGCCACGTGCTGCTCACGCGCACCGCGGCCGACGAGCGCCATTACCGCTATCACAGCCTGTTCGCCAGCTACCTGCAGTCGCAGCTGCGCGCGCAGGCGCCCGGCGACATCGCGCACCTGCATCTTGCGGCCTCGCGCTGGTACGAGGCGCAGGGCCGGCCCGTGCCCGCCATCGACCACGCGATCGACGGCGGCGACTTCGGCCGCGCGCTGACGCTGTTGCAGACGCACGCCGAGCCGCTGCTGGCCGAGGGCCGGATGCGCCTGCTGTCGCGATGGCTGGGCCAGCTGCCCGCGGCCGTGCTCGCCACGCGGCCGTTGCTGCAGGCCATGCAGGTGTGGGCCACCTGTTTCACGCGCGGTCCCGGCGAGGCCGCTGCGCTGATGGCAGACCTGAAGCTGGCCGGCAGTCCCGACCCCGTGGTGCAAGCGCACGTGCGCGCGTTGCAACCCCTGCTGTTGTCGATGATGGATCGCCAGGAGGAAGCCTACGCCGCCGGCCTGCCCAGCGTCGCGTCGCTGGGCGATGCGCTGTCGTTCACCGATACCGCGCTGGCCAACGCCATGGCCAACGTCAGCGCCGTGCTGGGCCGCTACCACGAGGCGCGCGCACTGCTGGACACCGCGCGGCGCGCGCAAAGCCGCAGCGCCAGCACGTTCAACCTGATGTACTCGGAAGCGGTCGAAGGCATCATCGACCTGCAGGAAGGGCGCATGCGCCAGGCCGGTGCGCGCTTTCGGATGGCGGTGCGGGCCACGCGCAAGGGCGCGTACGGACAGGCCAACGGCAACGCCTGGGCCGGCGTGCTGTATGCCGCTTGGGTCTACGAGACCGGCGACCTCGCGCAGGCGGCGCGGCTGCTGCAGGTGTACGTGCCGCTGGGCCGCGACGTCGGTCTGCCGGACCACCTGATCCTGGGCTACCTGATGCAGGCGCGTGTGGCGTTCTACGAAGGCGATCCGGAACAGACCTTCTACCTGCTGGGCGAACTGGAATACCTTGGCCATCAGCGCGGCCTGCCGCGCATCGCGGCCAGCGCCCGCGTCGAGCGCGCGCGCGTGCTGCTGATGCAGGGCCATCCGCACGCTGCGCGCGACGAACTGCTGCGCGCGGACGACGCCGACCTGTGGCGCCGCGTGGAAGCACTGCGGCTGCCGGCCAATGATCTGTTGTATCCGCGGCTGGGGCGCCTGCGGTGCGCCGCGTATGACGGCGATCCCGCCGCCGCGCTGCGTGAACTGGACCAGGACATCGCAAAGGCGTTGGCCGCCCAGCGCGTGCGGCGCGCGTACAAGCTTCAGCTGTTTCGTGCGGTCGCGCTGGCGCGCATGCAGGACGATGGCGCGGCGGCGGCGCAGCTTGCGCCGCTATTGCACACGGCGCAATCCGAAGGCCTGTGCCGCGTGCTGGTGGACGAGGGCGCGGCACTGGCCGGCCTGTTGCAGCGCCATGCCGCGTCGCCGGCCGGCAGCGCATGGCTGGCGTCGGACGGCGCGCGTGCGTGGTGGCAGCACTATCTGGCGCAGGCCCGCCTGAACCCGGCGGCGCCGATTGCCCCCGTGGCCGAGGCCTCCGGCGTGGACGGCCTCACGCCCAAGGAACTGCGCGTGCTGCGCCTGTTGGCCGAGGGCCATTCCAACAGCGCCATCGCGCGGCAGCTGTTCGTGTCGGAGAGCACCGTGCGCACGCACCTGCGGCACCTGAACGTCAAGCTCAGCGCGGACAGCCGGACGCAGGCGGTGGCGCGGGCGCGCAGCGCGGGGCTGTTGTGAAGTAACCCGTGAAGTACTCCGTGAAGTACCCCGCGACTTATTCCGGCGTGTTGATCTGATCCGCCGAGATGATCTCAGCCACCAGCACCTGCCCCGGACCGTCCAGGTAATACTCTTCCTTGGCCGGCTCGCGCAGCTTCATGTAGGCGTCTTCGCCGATCTGCATGGTGTGGCCGGCGGCCAGTACGGCGCCGCTTTCCAGCATGTAGCACATGATGTTGTTGAACATGGTCGAGTACATCTCGCCCTCGTCATGGCCCGTCGCCAGCGCCGCGAAATCCGGCAGGCCGAACGCATCGGCGCCGTAGGTGCGCATCCACACGCCCTGCACGCCTTCCACCTCGTACTTCACGAAGCCGCAATACAGCATGTTCAGCGGCAGCGTGCGCAACAGCTCCATGCTCTCGTCGCCCAGCGACTCGTCGGCAAACACGCCGGCGGGCAGCGACGTGTGCGCATGCTCGTTCAGCACCGCCAGCGCCTTGAAATTAGCCAACGCCCCCGCCACCGCGGCCAGCGCCACATACTGCTCCAGCGGATCGGTCTCAAAGCCCGCGTAATACAGGATGATGTGGCTGACGTGTGCGCGGACCTCGTCCTTCAACGTGGCCGGATAGTGCGACGGCGCCACGCAGCTTTCCAACGCATCCTTGGGATAGGGCGCATTGAAGCCCACCAGCCGCACGACGTGCTTGTCCCAGCCGGCCATGCCCAGGAATTCCGGCATGTCGGGCGCAATTTCGGCGCGGGCGTCCTTCATGGTCGAGTGATAGGCGCGCAGCGCTTCGGTCAGCGCCGTCTCGGAAATCGCCAGCGGCGCGGCAAAGAGGACTTGCAGGCTCAGCGGCTGCGCGATGTCGGGATTTGCCAGCAGGGCGGATCCTTCCGCAGTGCTGGTGGCGTCGGTGGATTCTTCCTTGCGGCCGAAGAAGCGGGAAAAGATGCTCATACGTGTCCAGGTTGAAAAATAAAACGGGGACAGTATAAGGACCGCACCGGCGCATTCATCGTCGAGGTCGCCATTGGATACATCTTCGCGCGTCCGCTACTCCTCGAACCCGCGCGTCCCGACCGACTCGACCACGAAATCAATGAAGGACTTGATGCGCGACGAGATCGCCGTGTTCCGGTAATACACCGCGTTGATCGGCTGCCGCTCTTCCAGCAACTGCTTCACAAACAGCGGCTGCAGCGCACCGCTTGCGCGGTCGCCGCGCGTCATGAAGTCGGACAGGCACACGATGCCGCCGTCGTTCAGCGCAAGCTGGCGCAGCGTCTCGCCGCTGTGGGCGCGCACCTGCGGCTTGATATGCACCGGCTGCCCGTCCGCATCCAGCAGCGGCCATTCGTTCAGCGATTCCAGTTGGGCAAAGCCCAGCAGCACGTGCGAGGCCAGGTCCGCCGCGCGCCGCGGCGTGCCGTGCCGCGCCAGATAACCCGGGCTGGCCAGCACACGCACCCGGCTCGTGCCCAGCGCCACGGCGTGCAGCGACGAGTCCTTCAGCCGCCCGATGCGAAACGCCAGATCGGTGCGCCGCGCCAGGAGGTCGATGTTGCCTTCGTTGCTGGTGAGCTCCAGCTCCACCTGCGGATAGCGCTTGCGATAGGCCGGCACCAGCGGCGCGATGACATGCAGCATGAAGGGCGAGGCCGCATCCACGCGCAACAGGCCCGCGGGCTGGTTGCGGCGCACGTTCATCAGCTCTTCGGCCTCCTCGACCGACGCGATGATCCGGCGTGCCTGCTCCAGGTAGGCCTTGCCTTCTTCGGTCAGCGCCAGGCGCCGGGTCGTGCGCCGCATCAGCGTGGTCTGCAGTTTTTCTTCCAGCCGGCTCATGGTGCGGCTGGTGGCGGAGATGGTCTGGCCCAGCACCTCGGCGGCGGCGGTGATCGAGCCGCTGTCCACGATGGCGATGAAGACCTGCATTTCGTCGAGGGTGGTTTTCATATTTGACGTTTTATCAAAAGTATTTCGCCGATACCGGTATTTTTCCGCAAGGATGCGGCAGGCACACTACATCCATTCCCGAACACCGCACGTTCGCCACGCACACCCCCAGGAGTTTTACATGAGCATTCCCGCCTTTGGCGTTGGCACCTTCCGTCTGCAAGGCCAGACCGTCATCGATTCGGTGCGCAACGCGCTGGACGTCGGCTACCGCGCCATCGACACCGCCCAGATCTACGAGAACGAGGCCGACGTCGGCCAGGCCATCGCCGAATCGAACGTAGCCCGCGAAGACCTGTTCATCACCACCAAGATCTGGGTGCCCAACTACGCGAAGGACAAGCTCGTCCCCAGCCTGAAGGACAGCCTGGCCAAGCTGCGCACCGACTACGTGGACCTGACGCTGATCCACTGGCCCGCGCCGGACAACGGCGTTTCCGTCGACGAATTCATGACCGCGCTGGCCGATGCCAAGGCGCAGGGCCTGACCCGCCAGATCGGCATTTCCAACTTCCCCATCGCGCAGACGCGCGCCGCCATCGCCGCCGTCGGCCGCGACGAGATCGCCACCAACCAGATCGAGCTCAGCCCCTATCTGCAGAACCGCACGCTGACTGCCTTCCTGAAGGAACAGGGCATTCATGTCACCTCGTACATGACGCTGGCGTACGGCAAGGTGCTCAAGGATCCGGTCATCGGCCAGATCGCGCAGCGCCACGAAGCCACGCCCGCGCAGGTTGCGCTGGCCTGGGCCCTGCAACTGGGCTATGCCGTGATCCCGTCGTCCACCAAGCGCGAGAACCTGGCCAGCAACCTGCTCGCCCAGGACCTGCGTCTGACGGACGAAGACATGGCGCAGATCGCCGCGCTGGAACGCAATGGCCGCGAAGTCAGCCCGGAAGGGTTGGCCGCAGCGTGGGACTGAACCGAAGGGGACCGAACCATGCACACGACTGATCCGCTGTTCCAACCCCTGGCGCTGGGCAGTTTGACGCTGCCCAACCGCATCGTCATGCCGCCGATGACGCGCTCGCGCGCCACGCAGCCGGGCGATTGCGCCAATGCGCTGATGGCGCGCTACTACGCGCAGCGCGCCGGCGCCGGCCTCATCGTCAGCGAAGGCACGTACATCTCGCCGATGGGCAAGGGCTATGCCGGCACGCCCGGCCTGTGCACCCCCGCCCAGGTGGCCGGCTGGCGCGGCGTGACCGACGCCGTCCACGCCGCCGGCGGCCGCATCTACGCGCAGCTCTGGCACGTGGGCAGGCTAAGCCACACCAGCCTGCTCGGCGGGCAGGCGCCGGTGTCGTCCTCTGCGATTCAGGCCGAGGGCGTCAACGTCTTCATCCAGAACGAGGACGGCAGCCCCAACTTCGTGCAGGCCTCGGCGCCGCGCGCGCTGTCGGTTGCGGAAATCCAGGCCATCGTCGAGGAATACCGCCAGGCCGCGCGCAACGCGATCGCCGCGGGGTTTGACGGCGTGGAGCTGCACGCCGCCAACGGCTATCTGGTCAACCAGTTCCTGGATTCCGAGGCCAACAACCGTACCGACGCGTACGGCGGCTCGCTGGAGAACCGCATCCGCTTCCTGGATGAAGTGGCCCGCGCGCTGGTCGAGACGCTGGGCGACCCTGCCCGCGTCGGCATCCGTCTGGCGCCGCTCACGACGCTGAACGGCTGCGTGGATGCGGACCCTGTCGCCACCTACACCGCGGCCGCCAAGCGCCTGGGCGAGATCGGCGTGGGCTACATCCATATTGCGGAAGCCGACTGGGACGACGCCCCCGACATGCCGCTGTCCTTCAAAGAGGCGCTGCGCGGCGTCTATCCCGGCGTGCTCATCTACGCCGGCAAGTACACGGCCGAGCGCGCCCGCGGAGCGCTGCAAGCCGGATGGGCGGATTTGATTGCCTTCGGCCGTCCGTTCGTGGCGAACCCCGACCTGCCCGAGCGGCTGCTTCACGACGAACCGCTTGCCGAGCATGACAGGAACACCCTGTTCGGCGGCGATGCGCGCGGGTTGACGGACTACCCGGCGTTCAACGCACGGCAGGCGCCGGCGTCATGATTGCGCCAGCTCGCGGGACTGCTGCTTGGTCTCCCGCATGATCGCCACGAAGGCATCCACCGCGGGATTGCGGTGATCGGGATGGCGCGCGGCGGCCAGTTCCGCGCGGAAGGCCCCGCGCCCCCGGATGCCGACGTACGCGAGGATGTCCATGCGCATCCGCGCCAGCGACGCGGGCACCACCGCAGCGCCGAAGCCCGCTTCGACGAGGGTCAGGATCGTGGGGATCATGCTTTCCTGCACGATGTCGGCGGGCTTGCCCGCCGCTTCGATCATCTGCCGCAGCACCTGGCTGAAGTAGCGCGACCGGTCGCGCGCATACCCCACAAGCGGCAGGTCCAGCGCCTGCTCCATGGTCACCCAGCGCTTGCTCGCGAGCGGGTGGTCGCGCCGCAGCGCGAGCACCATCGGTTCGGAATACAGCGGCAAGGGTGACAGGTCCGCATCCGCGAACGGCGGGCGCAGCAGCGCCAGATCCAACCGCCGCTGATGCAGCGCCTCCGGCATCTCGCTGGAGTTCATTTCCTGCAGGTCCAGCACCACGCCGGGGTAACGCTGACGGAACACGAACAGCGCCTGCGGCACGTTTGAATACGCCGCGCTGGGCGTCAGGCCGATTGTCAGCTGGCCGGCTTCGCCGCTGGCCGCCTGCCGCACGTGCCGTACGGTGGCCTCGTGCTCGATCGCCATCTGCCTGATCCGGCGCTGCAGCTCCGCGCCGGCCGCCGTCAGCTTGACGGTGCGCGTGGTGCGTTCCAGAAGCTGCACGCCCAATTCTTCCTCAAGCTTGCGCACGCTCTGGCTCAACGGGGGCTGACTCAAATGCAGGCGCTGCGCCGCGCGCCCGAAATGCAGCTCTTCGGCGACCACGGCGAACACCTGAAGCAGACGGCTGTCGATGAGCATTTATTTTCCTGGCGAATCAATAGCGGGAGAATAAGGTATTAGACATCCTAATGGCGGCTTCCTACTATGCGCTCACAATCAACGGGCCGGGACGACGGCCTCCATGACAAGGGAAATGCCATGCCTGCTGCCTCCTTCAATCTAAAGTTCCTGGCCGGCGCCTTTGCCGCCAGCCTGTGCCTTGCCTCGCCCGGCGCCCTGGCGCAAGCGGCGTATCCCAGCCAGGCCATCAAGTTCATCGTGCCGTACGCGGCGGGCGGCAGTTCGGACACGCGCTCGCGCCAGTTGGCCCAGAAGCTCAGCGATTCGCTGGGCGTTCCCGTCGTGGTCGACAACAAGCCGGGCGCCAGCGGCAACATCGGCACGGCGCAGATCGCCTCGGCAAAGCCGGACGGCTACACCATTGGTCTGGGTAACTTCGCGCCCATGTCGGTCAACAAGGCGCTCTACACGATGCCCTTCGATCCGGCCAAGGACATCGCGCCCGTGGCCCTGATTGAACTGGGCCCGATGGCGCTGGGCGTCAGCAGCAAGTCGCCCTATGCCGACCCGGCCGCGCTCGTGAAGGACGCCAAGGCCAATCCCGAAAAGCTCAATTACGCGTCCACTGGCGCGGGCAGCGCGTCGCACCTGAGCACCGAACTGTTCAAGGAGCAAGCCGGCGCGAACGCGACGCACGTGCCTTACCGCGGTGGCGCGCCCGCCGTGAACGACCTGATCGCCGGCAACGTGGACTTCTACATCGAGCTGCCCAGCCTGTTCCTGCCGCACGCATCGGGACCCGATGCCCGCATTAAGATCCTGGCGGTGGCCGCGGACAAGCGCGCGCCGGGCCTGCCGGACGTACCCACCTTCAAGGAGCTGGGGATGCCCGATATGGTCGTCTCCAACTGGTTCGGCGTCATCGCCCCGGCGGGCACGCCGCCCGATGTCATCAAGACGCTCAATGATCACATCAACCGCGCACTGCAGGACAAACAGTACCGCGCCGTGGTGGAATCGCAGGGCGGTGAGGTGGCAGGCGGCACGCCGGAAGCGTTCCAGGCCTTCATCGCCAGCGAGAACGCGCGCTGGACGCAGCTTATCCAACAGAAGCAGATCAAGGTTCAATGATGCTGGCAGCGCAGGAAGCCCTTGCCCGAAGCAAGGCGGGGGACGCGCAGGTCCAGGCCTGGGTCTGCCTGGCCGATGAAAGCGCGGTTGCGCAGTCCGGGACAGGCGAGCTGGCGGGCGCGGGGTTCGGCGTCAAGGATGTGATCGACGTCGCGGGCCTGCCCACGCGCTCGGGCTCCGCCGCGGAATCGGCCGAGCCCGCGCGGCGAGACGCGACCTGCGTGGCGCAGTTGCGCGCCGCTGGCGCCGTGCCCATCGGCAAGACCGTGACCGCCGAATACGCGTATGTCACGCCGGGTCCGACCCGCAACCCGCGCAATCCGGCGCATACGCCGGGCGGCTCGTCCAGCGGATCCGCGGCGGCGGTTGCCGCGGGCATGGTCGACATGGCGCTGGGGACGCAAACGGGCGGATCCATGATCCGCCCCGCCGCCTTCTGCGGCGTGGTCGGCTTCAAACCCACTTTCGGCCGGGTGCATCGGCAAGGCATGCACGTGCTGTGCGACTCGCTGGACACCATCGGCTGGTTCACGCGCGACGTGGAGCAGTCCCAGCAGGTGGCCTCGGTGCTGCTGCCGGGCTCGGCCGCACCGCGTCCCGACCGCGCGCCGCGCGTCGCACTGGTGACCGCAAGCGCGATCGGCGACCTGAGTGCCGCCGCGCGAAAGACGCTCAACGACTGCGCGGCAGTCCTGCGGGAACAGGGCGCCCACATGACCGCGCCGGACGTGGATGCAGACCTGCAGACGCTGCTGCACATCCATTCGCAGACCATGCTCGCCGAACTGGCGCGCGGCCTGCTGCCGGTGGTGCTCGGCGCGCAAGGTTGCCTGCTATCGCCGGCGCTGCGTGCGGCGGTGGACCGCGGGCTGGCGATTCCGTACTCGGAATACGTGGCGCTCCAGCAACGCCGCGTGCAGCTGTCCCGCGAGTGGCAGGCGCGTTTCGGCGACGTGGACTTCGTCATCACGCCCAGCGCCCCGTCCGAAGCGCCCGAGGGAGTGCGTTCCACCGGCTCGTCCCTCTTTAATCGCATATGGTCGCTGCTGGGCTGGCCGGCACTGCACCTGCCGACGGGCTGCGCGGACAATGGCCTGCCGGTCGGCGTGCAGTGGGTCGCGCGGGCCGACGAAGATCACGCCTTGCTCGGGTGGGCGCGGCAACTGCATTCCGCCGTCAGGGGCGCCTTTCTGAGCGCGCCCGAGAGAATTCGGGATTAAGCCCTAACCAATTGGTATGGGTTTGCGGCCCGAAGTGGCCAGAATGAAAGGATCGGGCCCTACACTGCCTCATCGCAGCGCGCGGCCCGATGCGCCGGCGCACCACCCGATGGGAGCCCGTCCTGGCATGAACGATCCAACGCCCGATGATCCGTCCTGGCTGCGCCCGCGGTTTCTTCTCGCGGTGGTCCTGACCGGCCTTTTCGCAGGGCTGGGCGGCATGCTGCTCGGCATGCTGCTGCACGCCGTCCAGCACCTGGCCTACGGCTACGGCGGCGGCCAGATCATCAGCCACGAAACATTCCTTGAAGGCGTGCAGGCCGCCAGCGGCCCGCGCCGCGTGCTGGCGCTGGTGCTGTGCGGCCTGGCGGCCGGCGGCGGATGGTGGCTGATCTATCGCTATGGCCGTCCCCTGGTCAGCGTCAAGAAGGCGGTGTCAGACACCACGCAAGCGATGCCCCCGGCGACGACCATGGCGCACGCCATCCTGCAGATCGTGACTGTCGGGCTGGGCTCGCCGCTGGGCCGCGAGGTCGCCCCGCGCGAAGTCGGCGCGCTGGCCGGCGGCCGGCTGGCCGCGCTGCTGCGCCTGCCGCCCGCGCAGCACCGGATCGTCATCGCCTGTGGCGCCGGCGCGGGGCTGGCCGCCGTCTATAACGTGCCGCTCGGCGCGGCGCTGTTCGTGCTGGAGGTGCTGCTGGGCTCGTTCGCCTGGCCCGCAGTGGTCGCCGCGCTTATCGCCTGCTGCATTGGCGCGGTGGTGGCCTGGGCCGGATTGGGCAACGACATCCAGTACGCCGTGCCCGCCATGCAGATCAGCGCAAGCCTGGTGGTCTGGGCCATCGTGGCCGGCCCGCTGTTCGGCTGCGCGGCGCACGGCTTTCAGCGGCTGACGGCCGCGGCGCGCGCCAATGCTGCCCGGGGCTGGCAACTGCCCGTGGCCTGCCTGGTCAATTTCACGCTGATCGGCCTGCTTGCAATCTATCTGCCCGCGCTGCTGGGCAACGGCAAGGGACCGGCGCAACTGAGTTTCGACAATGAGCTGACCATCGCCCTGGCCGCCACGCTGGCCGTGATGAAGGTGGTCGTCGTCGCCTGCACGCTGCGCGCGGGCGCGGAGGGCGGTCTGCTCACCCCCGCCATCGCCGTCGGCGCGTCGCTGGCCGTCGTGCTGGGCGGGCTGTGGAGCATGGCCTGGCCCGATTCGCCGCCCGGCGCGTTTGCCGTGGTGGGCGCCGCCGCCTTTCTGGCTTCGTCGATGCGCATGCCGCTGACCGCAGTGGTGCTGATCCTGGAATTCACCCGGGTCGACCAGGCCTTTCTTGTTCCCATCATCGTGGCGGTGGCCGGCTCGGTGCTGACCAGCCGCTACTGCGCCGCCCGCGAAGCGCGGCTTGCGGCCGCCCCCGCCGCCGCGCGCACCGCTTCCTGAATTCCGGAGACCCGCATGACCCAAGGCAAACCCATTGGCATCCACCGCTACGACGCTCCGGCGGGCGGCTGGGGCGCCCTGAAAGCGACCGCGCAGGCGGTGGCCAACCAGATGCGCATCGCCGAAGCGCCCGTGCTGCTTCTGCGCACCAACAAGCCCGACGGCTTCGATTGTCCCGGCTGCGCCTGGCCCGACAAGGCGCATACGTCCACCTTCCAGTTCTGCGAAAACGGCGCAAAGGCCGTCACCTGGGAAGCCACCCGCAAGCGCGTGACGCCCGAGTTCTTCGCCGCGCACACGGTGACCGAGCTGCTGACCTGGACCGACCACGACCTGGAAAACGCGGGCCGCCTGACCCATCCGCTGGCCTACGACGCCGCCAGCGACACCTATCAGCCCATCGAATGGGACGCCGCGTTCGCGCGCATCGGCGAAACGCTTGCCAGCCTGCCCGACCCGGACATGGCCGAGTTCTATACGTCAGGGCGCGCGTCCAACGAAGCCGCGTTCCTCTTCAGCCTGTATGCCCGAGAGTTCGGCACCAACAATTTTCCCGACTGCTCCAACATGTGCCACGAGGCCACCAGCGTCGGACTGCCCAAGGCCATCGGCATCGGCAAGGGGACGGTGTCGCTGGACGACTTCGACAAGTGCGACCTCATCATCTCGATGGGACACAACCCCGGCACGAACCATCCGCGCATGATGGGCACCCTGCACGAGTGCGCGCGCCGCGGTGTGCCCATCATCGTGTTCAATCCGCTGCGCGAACGCTCGCTGGAGCGCTTTGCCGATCCGCAGGACCCGATCGAGATGGGCACCTTCGGTTCCACAGCCATCGCCTCCACGTATTACCAGGTCAAGGTCGGCGGCGACGCCGCCGCGCTCAAGGGCATCATGAAGGCGCTGATGGACGCGGACCGCGACGGGCGCAACACGCTGGACCACGAATTCATTGCGCGGCACACCAACGGCTACGAGGCCTTCGCGCAGGACCTGGACGCCACGAGCTGGACCGACATCGAACAGGCCAGCGGACTGCGCCGGCGCGACCTGGAGCTGGTGGCCGAGGCCTATGCGCGTTCCAACGCCACCATCGTCACCTACGGCATGGGCATCACGCAGCACGAAAAGGGCACGAGCAACGTGCAGCAGATCGCCGCGCTGCTCTTGATGCGCGGCAACTTCGGCAAGCCGGGCGCGGGCATCTGTCCCCTGCGCGGGCACTCCAACGTGCAGGGCAACCGCACGGTCGGCATCACCGAGAAGATCGACAACACCATGTTCGACCACGTCGAACAGACCTTCGGCTTCCGGCCCCCAGACCGGACCGGCCATGATGCGGTCGAAGCCATGAAGGCAATGGCCGCAGGCCGCGCCAAGGCGCTGATCTGCCTGGGCGGCAACTTCGCGATCGCGCTGCCCGACACCGAGGCCTGCGAGCGCGGCATGCGGCAACTGGACCTGGCGGTGCATCTGAACACCAAGCTGAACCGCTCGCACCTGTTGATCGGCAAGGCGTCGATCATCCTGCCGGTGCTGGGCCGCACGGAAAGCGACGTGCAGGCCGGCGGCGCGCAATCGGTCACGGTCGAGGATTCGATGTCGATGGTGCATGCCTCGCGCGGCAAGCTTGTGCCTGCCTCGCCGCACCTGCGTTCGGAACCGGCCATCATCGCCGGCATGGCGCAGGCGACGCTGCCGCACAGCCGCGTCAACT
This sequence comes from Achromobacter spanius, assembly GCF_002966795.1. Classification (GTDB taxonomy): domain Bacteria; phylum Pseudomonadota; class Gammaproteobacteria; order Burkholderiales; family Burkholderiaceae_B; genus Achromobacter; species Achromobacter spanius_D. The sequence goes on along the minus strand of NZ_CP023270.1, from coordinate 345,622 downwards.
GGGCGCACCTGATCGAGGACTACGACCGCATCCGCGACCTGATCGAAAAGATCTACCCGGATTTTCGCGACTACAACGAACGCATCCGCATCCCCGGCGGCTTCCGCCTGCCGCTGCCGCCCACCGAGCGCATCTGGAAGACGGCGTCGGGCAAGGCGGAGTTCATTCCGTTCGCGGGCCTGCGCGAGGATCCGGACATCGTCGAAGGCAACATCCTGCGGCTCACCACGCTGCGCAGCCACGACCAGTACAACACCACCATTTACGGTCTGGACGACCGCTATCGCGGCGTATTCGGCCGCCGCGACGTGCTGTTCATGAATGCCGCCGACCTGGCGCGTTACGGCATTGCGCACGGCGACGAGGTCGACATCGTCACCAGCCTGCCCGGTCAGACGCACCGGCGGCTGCGGCTGACGGCCATCCAGCATGACATCGCGGCGGGGTCGGTGGGCGCGTATTACCCGGAAGCCAACAATCTTTGCCCGCTGGATTACCAGGACGCGGCCAGCGGCACGCCCAGCTACAAGTCGATTCCGGTGCGCATCCAGAAAGCGGCCTAGCGCCGCGGCATGCGTCCGAAGGGCGGCGCAAGCGCCGCGCCTCATCCTTCTGGACGAGCGCAACCGGGGCCGTATGATGCGTAAGCACCATTGCAAATTCAAGGATTAATACTTTCGGCTACTAGCAAGGCGGATGAGGTCCGCATATATATCCGGGGAAGGGGCGCCGCATCATCGTCGTCATGTCGTCTTGCCAAGAACACCCGCGCCCGTGCCCAGGAGACCATCGATGGCACGATGTCCATTTGCGACGTGGCGACCCATTTCCGGCTCGTCCGGGCCTCATCTTGGCGGCCCCTTCAAGATCGTTCATCACACGACCGAAGGCAGCACCGCGCAGGGTGCGATGGACGCGTTCCGCCGCAACCGATCCGACCCCCACTTCACGGTCGACGCCACCACCATCTTCCAGCACGTCGACACCGCCGATGGCGCGCGGGCGCTGCGCAACGATGCGGGCGGCGTGCAGACCAACCGGGATTCTGCCGTGCAGATCGAACTGGTGGGATTCGCGCATCTGCCCAAGGATAGCCGCGCGCTGACCAACGTGGCGCGCCTGTGCCGCTGGATCGAGGCGCAGCACGATATCCCCCGCAAATGGCCGTCCGGCCGCCCCTTGCCGGCCAAGAACGGCAAGGATCCCGGCGGCCATAACCGCGACCCGGCCATCTGGGATTCGGCGAGCGGCCACTTCGGCCATTGCCACGTCCCCGAGAACTCGCATTGGGACCCCGCCTATTCCGCCGCGGAAGCGGACTTCATCCTGGCCGCCACGTTTTCCGAAGACGGCGCGCTGGTGTCGCCCGCCCCGCCGCCGCGTCCGGCCGCGCGCCGCGCATCCAAGAGCGCGATGCCCACCTCGACCATGCCGGACCACGGCGTCAACGCGGTTGGTATCCACGGTTATCTGAACGACCTGGCGGTGCAGACGCTGGAGCCGCCCGGCATGCCCGTTGCCCGGCGGCGGGCGCCCGCCAAACGCTCGGGCGCGGTGCTGCGTGCCGGCGCCGCGGGCAAGACCGCGCGGCAGGCGCCGCAGGCCAGCATCAACGCCGGCAGCGTGCTGTCGTTTGCGTCGGGCTTGCAGGAACAGGAACGCGGCGACGTGCTGTATTCGCTGCAACTGGCGCAACGCGCGGCCAGCGCCGCCCATGACCGATTCACCCAATCGCAGGCCTGGTATCAGACCTACGTGGAAGTGCTGGAGAACCTGGGCTGGACCAGCGGGCAGATGAGCTTTACCCATCACGAGGAAGACGAGCGCGAGTTCCGCATGGACCAGGTGGCCGTCGACCTGCTGCTGGCCGTCGCGCGGCGCGATCAGCTGGCGGTGCTGGACCAGGCCGTGACCGCGCTGGGCCAGTTGGCCGAAGACGACGACACCGTGAAGCTCTTCGACTTTCACGCGTCGTCGCAGTCGGGCGGCAATTTTCAGCTGGGCGCCGTGCAGCGCGATCGCGGCGGCGGGCTGTCGATGGCGCTGGGCGCCTACTACTTTCGCGCCGTGGACAGCCGCAAGCGTTTCCTGTTCGCGCAGTGGGGCGCGCGCCAGGTGAACTTCTGGGCCTGCGCGCAGCGCCTGACGCTGAACGCCGCCCTGTATGAACAGCTTCGCGACGACGTGCAGGCCAAGCTGGCCGCCGATGCGCCGCGCTACATCGCCAGCTTGAAGCTGGCGTCCTAGCCGGCCGCCGGCATTGGGAGAACGACATGGCGACCCGAAAGGTGGCGACCCGAAAGGCGGCAGCGCGCACGGCGGCCAAGCCCGCGGCAAAGAAGAAGAGCAAGGCGCAAGCGTCCGCCGCGGCCCCGGAAGATCCGGCCCCGAAGGCCCGCAAACGCCGCAAGCAGGATGACACCCCGTCCGTGCGGCCCTTCGAGCGGTCCGCCAAGCCCGATGCCTTCGACGCCCGCGACATCCTGTTCCGGCCCAACATTTCCGTCACGCCCAAGGCGGAGATGATTCCCGTGATGGGGCTGACGGTGAAGCACCAGGGCGAAACGTCGGCCTGCACGGGCTTTGCCCTGTCCACGGTGGTCGAATACCTGCTGCGCAAGTCCGAGCGCGATACCCGTCCCGCGATCTCGCCCTACATGCTGTATTCGATGGCGCGGCGCTACGACGAGTTTCCGGGATCGGTCGACGACAGCGGCTCCAGCCTGCGCGGCGCGTTGAAGGGCTGGTTCCGGCATGGCGCCTGCGCGCAGGGCCTGTTCCCCACCATCGACATGCCGCCGGCGGCCAAGCGCCCCGAAGACGACTGGTGGCTGGACGCCGTGAAGCGGCCGCTGGGCGCCTACTACCGCATCGACACGCGCAGCATCGTCGAGATGCACGCCGCGCTGAACGAGGTCGGCATCCTGTATGCCAGCGCGGGCTGCCACGACGGCTGGGACGACGGCCACGGCGTCACGCCGCACGACGACGAGCCCACGCCCGTCGCCCGGCCGTTCTGGGTCATCCCGTCCACCGGACAGGACATGGCGATGCAGGGCCACGCCTTCGTCATCGTCGGCTACACGCAGGACGGCTTTCTGATCCAGAACTCGTGGGGCGAGGAATGGGGCACGTACGGCATGGCCGTGCTGACCTACGACGACTGGCTGCGCAACGCGATGGACTGCTGGGTCGTGCAGCTTGGCGTGGTCACGCACGAGCACGACCGAATTGCGAACAGCATCAGCCTGCGCACGGAAGGTCAGAAGGTGACGCTGGCCGCCGGCAAGGTGCTGCGCGACCGCGAGCTCACGCCCTTCATCGTCAACGTCGGCAATAACGGCAAGCTCAGCAACAGCGGCGCCTTTCGCACCACGCCGGACGACCTGCGCGCCATCGTGGACGTGCACATGGCCGCCGCGCGCGAGCGCTGGAACCTGAAGGACAAGCCGATGGACGTCTGCGTCTACGCGCACGGCGGCCTGGTCGGCGAGAACGACGCGGCCGAAGCCGCCGCCGAGTGGATTCCGCTGCTCTACGACAACCAGATCTTTCCCGTCTTCCTGATGTGGGAAACGGATTTCATCAGCACCGTAAAGAACATCATCCGCGACGCGGCGAGCAACGTGCCGCGCACCACCGGCGGCATCGGCGAGCGGCTGGAACGCTGGTGGAATCAACGGCTTGAACGTTGGCTGGCGCGCCCCGGCACCGTGATCTGGGGCGAGATGAAGCAGAACGCCGAAGCCATGAGCGAGCCGGCCGTCAATGGCGGCGAAGAGGCCGCGATGATCCTGCTGTACAAGCACTTCAAGACGCATGTCGCGCGCGGCCGCGTGCGCCTGCACATCGTGGGCCATTCGGCCGGCGCCATCGTCGCCAGCCACTTCGTCAAGCGCCTGACGGCGGACGGCGGCGAGCTGGAATCGCTGAGCCTGATGGCGCCCGCCGTCACGATGAAAACCTTCCAGGATCTGGTCGTGCCGCACCTGGGCAGCCGCGTGAAGCGCTACCAGCAGTTCCATCTGTCGGATCGCGCCGAAGAGGACGACCCGACCTGCGGACCGTACCGGCGCTCGCTGCTGTACCTGGTCAGCGAATCGTTCGAGGGCGGCACCACCACGCCGTTGCTGGGCATGGAACGCTATTTCCGCGAGGCCGCCATTCCGTGCGATGCGGTTCACGTCTCGCCGGCAGGCAGCCCTTCGGCCACCGCCCGCGCCGTGCCGGTGGCCTCCAGCACGCATGGCGGCTTCGACAACGACAAGGGTACGCAACAGCAGGTCATCGCGTTCATCAAGCGGTGACGCCGGGTGAAGAGGTCTTGTCATGACAGAGATGGAGCCAGAACCCTATCCCGAGGCGCCGGCGCTTTCCCAGGATGGGGCGTTGCGCGAGTTTTCCCTTTTTGGCGAGCCCGCCGAGGTTGCGCGCGTGCTGTCCCAGGTCGGCGTGCCTTGCCTCGTGCTGGCCGCCGCGGGCGAGATCGTGGCGGCCAGCAGCGTCCTGCCGCTGGCGCACGATGCGCTCGTCGGCCGCCACGTCAGTCAGGTCTACGGTCTTGCCAAGCCGCTGCGCATGGGGGACGGCCCCGTCGACGTCGTGTATCGGCGCGCCGGCGGCGCGCGCGTGCCCGCGCAGCTCATTCCGCTATGCACGCTGGACAGCGGCGAACTCATCGTGCTGGTCAATGACGGGATGCCGTTCCGCGAGGCCGAGGCCCACCGTTTCGAGCGCACCCCCTACGCCGTGTTCCGGCTGGACATGCAGGGCGTGATCCGCTTCGCCAACCCCGAGGCCGCGCGCACGCTGGGCCTGCCGCGCGACGCGCTGTACGGCACCCGCCTGGCGGCGCATTTCCGGCCGTCCGACGGCGGACCGGTGCAGCGCGCCATCGTGCGCTGCATGGAGGACACGGAAGGCGATGCGATGGTCGCGGTGACCATCGCCATCCCGGTGCCGGACGACGCCGACCGGCAGTTCGAGCTGGTGATGACGCCCGATCCCGCTCCCAACGGCCAACTGCTGGGCGTGATCGCCGTCATCCAGTCGCGCACGCTGGAATCCGCCCGCGACGAGATCCGGCGCATCGCGCTGGACCCCGCGGTCGGCGGCTGGCGCACGAAGCTGGACCGCATCCTGGAACAGATTCGGCGGCTCATCCCGTTCGAGCACGCGGTCTTCGGCATCTACGGCAACGACGTGTCGCTGTTTCGCGCGATCGCCGTGCGCCCCGAAGGCGTGGAGCTGTGGCCCGCGCGCTGGATGGACCTGCCGCCCACGATACGCGCGTTCCTGGATTCCGGCCGAACCTGGGTCGACGAGATCGGCGCGTTCGTCCAGGAGAACATGCCGGAACCCGGCAACGAGGTCGTGCGCTGCTACCAGGACCTGGGCATCGAGGCCTCCGTCACGCTGCCCGTGACGCGCGCGGGCGGCTACAGCTCGGCGCTAAGCCTGTGCTCGCGCCAGCCGGGCGCGTACGGCGAGCGGCATCTGGAGATGCTGCGCGCGCTGGACCTTGAGCCCGTGCTGATGCGCTTTGAAAAGGAACGCGACGACGAGCGCGCCGAATTTGCAGATTCGCTGCGGCGCAAGGTGATGGCCGCCGCATCGCTGCGACAGGCCGCCGACGAGATCATCGTCCAGCTCTCGCAGCATTTCTTGTGGGAACACGTGGCGCTGTATCGCGTCAACCGCCAGGAGGACAGGTTCGAGATCGTCACCCAGCACAGCCTGGCGCCCGCCTACGCGCTGCCGGCCGATTACAAACAGCCCACCGACAAGGGCATGCTGGGCGCCACGCTGGCGCAAGGATGCCTGCTGGCGGTGGACGATATCGGCAACCCGGTCTACGCGCAGCACGGCTATGGCGGACCCAAGCGGCCGCTGCGCTCGGCCATGACGGTGCCCATTCATCTGAACGGCCGGATACGCTGGCTGCTCGATGTGGAGTCGTCGGTCTCGCACGCCTTCAAGGGGCCGGACATCGGCGACCTGCTGCAGATCATTGCGTCGCTGGAAGAGGGCCTGGCCCAGCATCTGCTCAGCCAGACCAAGCAAAGCCTCATGGCAGAAACCGAGCAGGCCGTGGTGTTTGTGGGACGCGAAGGCGCCGTCATCGAGATGAACCGCGTGGCGACCGACATGCTCGGCGCGGAACCCCGGCGCGGGCGCACGTTGAGCGAATCGCCGTCGATCACCGACTACGCCATCGCGGGCGACGAAGCGACGCTGGGCGTGTTGACCTCCACCTTCACCGTCAAGCGCGAGCGCATCGAGCTGCTGGACAGCACCGGCCAGCCGCGCTCCGTGCTGGCCACGCGGACCGACCTGGATCCCAGCCTGGACATGTCGATCTGGTTCTTCACCGACATCGCGGATCTGGGCTGGGCGCGCGACCTGCGGTATCTGCGCGAGACCGTGGCCGAGGTGGCCCGGCAGACGCGCACCTCGTTGTCGCTGGCGTGCAGCCTGACCTCGCAGACGGTGCTGCTGCACGACGACGCGCGCCAAGGCACACCGGCGGAAGTCGTCGCCGCGCAGGCGCAGGACTTGAGCGAGCGCATCGTGGCCGAGATCGGCAAGGCCGACATCACGTTCGAGCGGCTGGCCGGCGCCAGCGAATCGCGGCGGCGCACGCGCGCCACGCACAGCGACGTCGAACTGGGCGCGCGCCTGCAGGACGTGGTGACCGCCTTGCCCGCGCGCGACCAGCGCCGGATCGCGCTCACGAACCACACGGCCTCGCAGGACGGCCCGGCCGTGTCCGGCGATGCACAGGCGCTGACCGCGGCGTTCCGGTCGATGATCGACTACCTCTTGCGATGCCGCAACGCGGATGACGCCCGCGTCACGGTCGACCTGGACACCGGGCCGGACGGCTGCGAGATCCGCTTTGCCCTCAGCGAAGAACAGATTTGGGAGTCCGATCCGCCGGTCCACGCGGTGCCGGACGATGCCTTGCTCAACGCCGAGCGCGCCGCGCACGACGGCGCCAGCATCGCCATCACCCAGATCCAGGAAACGGTGATCGACCACGGCGGCGCCCTCGTCACCGACCCGCCGCTGGCGGATGCGCCGCCTCAGGCCTACGAGTCCGTCACGCCGCCGTGGCGCGCGTTCACGCTGATCCTGCCGCTGCGGGCCGGCTAGGCCATCGGGATCATGGAACAGCCATCATGGAACACGACGCCGCCGGACCGAACTTCATTCTGCTGGCCAGCATGAACGACGAGCATGAGGACGACTGGGCCAACAACCTTGCCCAGTTGCACCGCCTCGTCCAGCAGTACCCCGCGATCGCGCCATTCGTGGGCGCGGAGTTGCGCCGCCGCACGTCGCTGGAAAGCGCCAAGACGCAGCTCGAATCGTGGGACCTGTCCACGCCCCGCATCGAACCCCGGCTCGTCATCATCGACGCGCGGCTCGGTTCGACCGCCAGCAAGCGCGGCAAGCCCGGCGCGGCGGCGGTGGAACTGCTGGAGTGGATCGCCGCGCGCTCGTCGGTCCCCTTGCTGGTGCTGGCGGTCGACCCGCCCGAACTGGTGCAGCGCTACGTGCTGGAGCGGCCCGAGGTCTTCATGTGGACCAACGACGCGAAGACCGGCGTCAACAGCGGCGCGGAGGTCGCCACCGTGCTCACGTGCCTGACGCCGCTGGCGCCCAAGCGCCGGCGGCGGCTGATCATTCGCGTGGGCGAGCACTCGATCACCTACCGCATCCAGATGGGGCGGCACGAGTATTCGTCGCAGGACATGCCGTACAAGGAGCGCGACCGGATCTCGGCGCTGGTGGGCCGCATCGAAACGTTCAGCCCCTATCTTGGGGAGACGAAGGCGCCGCAATGGCTGAAAGACCTGAGCGGCGTGGGCGAGGATGTCTTCAGCGCCATGGTCACGCACAGCCTGGGCGCGCCGGTCGCCAAGCTGATCCAGCGCGCGCGCGACGAGGAAGTGTCGCCGGGCGCCGGCGCCTTCGCGGGACTGGACCTGCGCTTCGAATTCAACCTGGCCAGCCAGGAGGTGTCGCGCCTTTTCAACCTGCCCTTTGAGATGGGCCGCGAGTTCGGCGCCGACAGCGGCCGTTACCTGTGTCTGGAACTGCCGATGGCGCGGCGTCTGCATCTGGACGGCACGGCGCCCGCGCCGCGCTGGGAACCGGACGCGCGCACCCCCGGGCAGCCGGTGCGGATGCTGTTCATGGATGCCAGCTCGGTGTTCGGCACCGTCACCTTCCGGCGCGAAGACGGCGGCCCCGCGCTGCCGTCGATGGAGTTCGGACCGCTGCAGTCCGTGGCCAAGGAGCGCGAGCACCTGGCCGAACTGGCGGCGCGCGCGCCCGGGCACCTCATCATCGACCACGTGCGCGCCGCGGACGAACCCGGGCTCGTGGGCGCGGCGCTGCAGCGCCGCATCGAGGAACGCCTGCGCTCCGGCAACTACGACATCTTCCACTTCGCCGGCCATTCGGTTTCCGAAGGCGAAAGCACGATGCTGGTGCTGCCCGGCGAGGACGGCGAGGCCTGGCAACTGTCGATCCGGCTGATCGGCCAGTGGATGGAAGCGGGCAAGTGCAAGCTGCTGGTGCTGTCCTCGTGCAGCGGCGCGTCGGTGCGCACCGCGCTGGAAGTCATGCGCGCGGGCGCGGCCGGCGTGCTGGCGTTTCGCTGGCAGGTCGAGGAAGAATCCTGCGCGCGGTACATCCAGCGCTTCTACGACGTGTACCTGGACGCGGCGCAGCCCAAGGACCTGGCGGAGGCCTACCGCTATGCGTGCAAGGCCGCGCAGGGCGACGCGGGCGACCTGCCGACGTGGGCATCGGCGATGGCCATCGTGCGCGACTGAGCGGGCAGCGGCCACGCCGCACAAGGAGCTGACATGGACGGTTTATTCGGCATGCTGCGCGGCATCGGTGGCAAGGCGGCAGGCGGCGACGGCGCGGGCGCGCTGCTGCCGACCGTGCCTGCGGGGCGCAACTTCTACGCGGAGATCGAGCCGCCCGGCGACGCACCCGCGCTGGCCGCGGGCCTCACCGGCGCCGCCTTCGTGCCCGGCCAGTGCTACTTCAGCGTCCGGCTGATCGAAATGCGTCTGTGCGACGCGGGCAACTATCTCAGCCAGTTTCTGCCGCTGTGCACGTTCTTTCTGCGCTACGGCGCGGACGGCACGCGGCGCGAGATCCCGTACATCGTCGGCTACGACCTCATCCAGCAGGCGCTGGGCGCGGCCGCGCCCGATGCCGGCGCGCGCCGCGTGGCGTTTCGCGACGTCTATGTCGCGCGCAATGTCCCCTATGCCAGCGACGGGCTGGAAATGTACGCAGCGCTGTGCCGCTTCGCTGACAGCAGCCTGTCCCGCGGCATCCTGGATTTCGTGTCCACCGCGGTCACGATGCTGGGCGGCCCGGTGGGCGGCGCCATCGTCAAGACGGGCGAAAGCCTGCTCACGCCGCTGGCCAAGCTGTTCGGCACCGACGGCGTCAGCGTGCGCTTCGGCGTTTACGACGGCGACGCGCTGCGACGCAGTGGCTATCGCGTCCTGGCCGGCGCGGATTCGCAGGACAAGCTGACAGGGCTGCAACTCATCGACGGCGTGCTGCACCGCCAGAACGCGGCCGGAAAGCCCGAGCCGGTGAACGACGTGGACTATCTGGTGCTGGCCTTCGAGCAGCGCGCAACGCTGGGCGCGGACATGTTTGCCGCGGCCACCACGTTGCCGTTCCATCATCTGTGGAAGGACGTGTCCAAGGGCCTGATCGGTAACGACGCCACCGCCGCCAGCGCCGCCTATCAGTCCCTGTTGATCGCGGTCGCCGAATCCCCACTGCTGATCGACGCGGACCGTTTCGCGCTGCTGACCGCCTATGCCGCGCAACGCGGCGCGTGGGAAGCTGCAAGCGAACGATCGGGCCTGCGGACCCGCAGCGGCGGCAAGAGCCTGGCCACTGCGATGACCGACCGCGTCAACGCGCGGGGCAAGGCCGATCCGGTGGCGGAGTTGCTGAAGGCGGCCAAGAAACACATCACGCCGCCGCCAGTCCCAACGGAAGGAACCGGGCCCGCGCCCACGGTGCTGGATGACGACGCCGTCGCGCAGACGGTGTCGAGCCTGACGAAAACGCTCGGTGAAAAAGGAAGTGCGCCAGCGCCCGGCGCCCTGTCGCGCGCCACGCGCGAATTGCTGTCCATCATGCTGAGCGACCCGGCGTAGCGCAACACCGGGATCAGCGCAGTTCCAGCGTCGCCCCGATCACGCGCATCGTCGGCATGAGCTGACGCCACGCATCCTTGGGCATTGCGGCGGGGCGCGTGAGCTGCGCGGCCGCCGGGTTGTCCAGCAGGTTGCCCTTGCACGCGAACACGATGCTGTTCGTCATGTCGTCGTCGACCACCTCGAACATCGACGAGCCGAATGCGTCGCGCACGCGGTCCAGGTATTCGTGGTGCATGGGGTGATTGACGTGGAAGTTGATCACCAGGATGCCGTCGTCGCGCAGCGCGCGATAGCAATCGGCGTAAAAAGCGGTGGAACATAGGGCGTCCGGAATGCCGCCGGCCACGAATCCGTCCAGCAGGATCACGTCGGCCTCGTCCGTCAGCCCGGCCAGGTGCTGCGCCGCATCGGCCTGGATGACCTGAAAGCGCTCGCCGTCCGGCGGCACCATGAACGCGTCGCGCAGCGCGATGACGGCGGGATCGATTTCCACCACCGTGACGCGCGCTCCGGTCAGATAACGGTGGCAGAACTTGGGCAGCGATCCGCCGCCCAGGCCGACCATCAGGATGTCGGCCGGCTCCGGCTTGAACAGCACGAAGCCCATCATCATCCGCGTGTATTCGATTTCGAGCGCATCCGGGTTGAGCAGCGACATGCTGCTCTGGATCTCCTGCTGCGTGAAATGCAGGGTGCGCCGGGTGCCGGCATTCTGGATGAAGGGCCGGTGCGGGGCCGCCGGTTCGTCGGAAACAGGCGAATCGGCGGGAACAGGAACGTCGGACATGGGCGCAGGTGCAAGGCGAAGGATCCGCAGAAGATACCACTGCCGCGCCCCCGCGGCCCGTGCCGCCCCTTCACGCCCTGCCGCCTCATCAAACCAGCAGCACCGGACAAGGCGAGTGCGCCAGGATCCGCCCGCTGACCGAGCCCCGGATGGCGTTGATCAGCGGGCTGTGATGATGCGAGCCGATCACGATCGCCCCGGCGTCGATCTTCTTGGCGTATTCGACGATCTTTTCCGGCGTGAAGCCGACGAACTCGTGGCATTCGTGGCCGACGTTGGCGGCGCTCAGGATGCCGACCACCGACTGCATCGCCTTGCCGCTTTCCTCGTGGTGCCAGGCGGCGATGTCCTCCTTGTCGATGAAGGACTTCACGTCACCGCCCACGTCGGGCTCGCAGTGCACCACGTGCACGACGAAATCGCGGTTCAGAAGGGGACTTTCCACCAGAAATCGGGCCGCCGCATCGCTGTGCAGCGACCCGTCGGTGGCGAGAATGATCGTGTTCATGGCAGACCTCCGGTTCAAGACTTCCTGGCTTCGTGGCGCGCGGGCTTATGCGCGCCCCGTCCGGGCATCACCCAGCTTGCGCCAACCGACGCCAGCAGGATCACGCCAACCACCCCGAGCGACCAGTGCGTCGGCACGTGGACCCATTGTTCGGCAAGCATCTTGCCGCCAATGATGACCAGCACCGACGCCAGGCCGTACTTCAGATAGTGAAACCGCGCCACCATGTCCGCCAGCAAGAAATACATCGCCCGCAGGCCCATGATGGCGAAAATATTGGAGGTGAAGACGATGAACGGATCGGTCGTCACCGCAAAGATGGCGGGGATGCTGTCCACGGCAAACACCACGTCGGTCGCTTCGATGACAATCAGCACCACGAACATCGGCGTCGCGTAGCGCAGCCCGTCGATGCGCACGAAGAAGGACTGCCCGTGATAGTCCTTGGTGATGCGCATGGTGGACCGGAGAAAGCGCACGAGCGGATTGCGCGCGATGTCGGGCTGGCGGCCCGCGGTGAACAGCATCTTGAGTCCCGTGAAGATCAGGAAGGCGCCCAGCACGTAGAACAGCCACACGAACTGGGACAGCAGCCACACGCCGGCCAGGATCATGGTGATCCGCATGACGATGGCGCCCAGCACGCCATACAGCAGCACGCGCCGCTGCAATTCCAGCGGGACGGCGAAGTACGTGAAGATCAGCGAGAAGACGAACATGTTGTCCACGGACAGGGACAGTTCGATGAGGTAGCCGGTGTAGAACTCCAGCGCCTTCTGATGCGCGACCGCCCGGCCGAGCGTGGCGTCCAGATACCACCACATCAGGCCGCCGAACAGCGTGGCAAGCGTGATCCATGCGGCCACCCAGCACAGCGCCTCGCGCGAGGACACGCGGTGCGCACGGCGCCCCCCGAACGCATACAGGTCGAGCGCCAGCACGATCAGCACGAATCCCACGAACCCCGCCCACATCGGCAGCGTCGCAAAGGTTTCGACCCGGTTCATGAGGCGCCTCCTTCCATCGCGCCGCGTGCGCCGCCGCGCAATGGGAAAACGGATACTGCAATCGCACGAGGCCAGTCTAGTGCGGGGCGATTCCTCCAACAATCCGCATTATGATGACCCGATAGTCAGATTTTTTGGATTGATCAGCCATGGTCACTCTCAACTACAAGCATCTGCGCTATTTCTGGACGGTGGCCAAGGCGGGCAGCATTGCCCGCGCGGCGCAACAGCTCCAGCGCACGCCGCAATCGATCAGCGGCCAGATCCAGGAACTCGAATCCACGCTGGGCACGGAGCTGTTTCGCCGCGCGGGGCGCGGTCTGGAACTGACTGATGTGGGCCGCCACGCGCTGCAGTATGCGGACCGGATCTTTACGATGGGCGATGAGCTGCTGGACGATCTGCGCGAACGTCCGGCGCGGCGCGCACTGGAATTCAAGGTGGGCGTGGCCGAGGGGATGCCGAAGGCAATGGTGTACCGGATGATCGAACCGGCGTTGCACCTGGACCAGGATGTGCGGCTGATCTGCCGCGAAGGGCGGCTTCCTTTTCTGCTGGCGGATCTGGCGGTGCATCGCTTCGACATGGTGATCGCGGATCGCCCGATGCCGAACAATCTGAACGTGCGGGGGTTCAGCCATCTGCTGGGGGAATGCGGGCTGACATTTTTTGGGTCGCGGCCGTTGCTGGACAGCCTGCCGGGGAAGTTTCCCGCGTTGCTGGATCAGGCGCCGTTCCTTTTGCCCGGCGAAGACGCCGCGATCCGGCCGCGGCTATTGCAGTGGTTTGACGAGCATGACATCCGGCCGCGCATCGTGGGTGAATTCGACGATAGTGCGCTGATGAATTCTTTCGGGCAGACGGGCACGGGCGTGTTCGTGGCGCCGTCGGCGACGGCGGCGTATCTGTGCAAGCAGTACCGCGTGCGCGCCATCGGGCACGCGGCGGAGGTGAAGGAGCAGTTTTACGCGATCACGACGGACCAGCGGCTGGAGCATCCGGCGGTGGTGGCGTTGAGCCGTGCGGCGCGGGAGGATATTTTTGGGCGCTCGGCTACAGGAACGATTTCGCGTGCTTGAGGACTTGATCGCACGCTTTGCGGGTGAGTTCTTCTTTCAGTCCACCGCCGCTCAGGTCGACGGATTTGCCGTCGCTGCCGTTGAGCATGCCTTGGAGGCCGGCCAGGTATCCCGAATCGGATTTGGCCTTTTGGGTGGAGCCGCCGCCGATCTTGCCCATCAGTTGATCTTTCAGGGCTTGCGCGTCGCCGCCGGCGAGGTAGTTGTTTTTCATGCAGAACTCGAGCACGCCGGCGGCGTTGCCGGCGGAGGCGGGGCTTAGCGAGGACAGCGGGAGGCTGTTGCCTAGGCCTTGCAGGATGCCGCCTTGGGTTGAACCGCTTTGGGGTGCGCTGCCTTGAGTTGAGCTGCTTTTACCGGCGCCCTCGATCTGTCCCTTTACGGCATCGAGCCACTGCGCGCTGGCGGTGCCTGCGTAGCTTTGCGCTGCGATGAGGGCGGCGGTGGCGGCGAGGTGACGGTAAGGGGTTTTCATGACTTGCTCCTGGTGCGGTAAATAACTGCGGCCATCGTAGTGGCGCAACGGCGAAACGCGGCACGCGGGCAGGGCATGTAATGCGACAAATGATGTGCGAGCGGGCATCGTCCGCCGTGGGGCCGTAGCAATTGCATTCGTAACGTCACGGCTTTGATACTGGTGTGATGGGTGGGGTTGTCGAACTTCGCAGAGGCGGCGGGTGTATGGTGTGTCGGTGGCTTCGTGGGTTGTTGATCTTGCTGCCACGAAGTTCTTCGTAGGTCGCCCGACGCCGCGGTCACCGTGGGCACGATCGCCCACGATTGCGGTCCGGAGCCTTCGCTCCGGACTGCCCCTTCGTCATCTTCGTCCAGGCCTTCGGCCTTCCCTTCAGATTCCCTCGGGCGCATCGACGGCGCTCGCACCCACGGTGACCGCGACGCCGTGCTGCTAGGGTCTTTGGTTTGCGCGCTGTAAGACCTGTGTGCAGGGAAGGGAATTTGCGGGGCCGCCGGGTTGCTGCCGCCCGGGCGGCGGCAACCCGGCATTCGGGTGTCTGGGCGTCGTGGCGGTGTGCGCTGCGCGCTGGCGGGGTGTCGTGCTGCAGCGCGCGCCTACGCTACTATTTCGCACTGTCTCCGGGAGGCGGCTGCGTGTCGCCGCCGCATTCGTGACGTGTCCCGTGCCATCTTCTTCGTGAGAACCCTTGATGTCCGTCGAATTCCAAGATGTCTTCGTCCCCGCTGCTGGCGGCCAGCTTTTTGTGCGGCGCTGGACGCCCGCCGCGTCCGCCACGCCTGTCGGCAACGGCGTGCCGATCGTGTTGATGCACGATTCGCTGGGATGCGTGGAACTGTGGCGCGACTTTCCTGAGCGACTGGCGGGCGCGACGGGCCGTGAGGTCATCGCCTACGACCGCCTGGGGTTCGGCCGGTCCGATCCGTACAAGGGCACGCTGGGCGTGGACTTCGTGGTGCGTGAAGCCATCGAGGGATTTCGCGCGGTGCGCGAGGCGCTGGAGTTGGATCAGTTCGCGGCGTTCGGGCACAGCGTGGGTGGCGGCATGGCGATTGCCAGTGCGGCGGCGTATCCGCAGTCGTGCCGCGCGCTGATTACCGAGTCTGCGCAGGTTTTTGCCGAGGAACGCACGCTGGAAGGCATCCGGCAGGCGCGCGAGTCGTTTGCGCAGCCGGGACAGCTGGACCGGCTGAAGAAGTATCACGGCGAGAAGGCGGCGTGGGTGTTGAGCGCGTGGATCGATACTTGGCTGTCGCCGGACTTTGCGGACTGGACGTTGGATCCGCAGCTGGCGCAGGTGAAGTGCCCGGCGCTGGCGCTGCACGGCGACAACGACGAGTACGGGTCGACGGTGCACGCCCAGCGCATCGCAGAGTTGGCGGGCGCGCGGCCGGTGATCTTCGAGAACTGCGGCCACGTGCCGCACCGCGAGATGCCGGAGCGGGTGCTTGCGACCGTGTCGGACTGGCTGCCGCGCGCCGGCTGAGCGGCGCGTGGTGTCGCGGTGTGATGCGGTGTGACGCGTTTCTGCGCTACAGGCGCGTGACGCGTAGCACTGCGTCGGCAAACGCCTTTGGCGCCTCTTGCGGCAGGTTGTGGCCGATGCCGGTGCCGACGTCGATGTGCTGGTATTTGCCGGTGAACTGGCCGGCGTAGGCCGCGGGTGGCGGGTGCGGGGCGCCGTTGGCGTCGCCTTCCATCGTGATGGACGGAATGCCGATCTTGGGCAGTTGGGCCAGCCGCGCCTCTAGCGCGTCGTATTGCGCCTCACCCTGCGCCAATCCCAGCCGCCAGCGGTAGTTGTGCACCACGATCTCGACGTGGTCGGGGTTGTCGAAGGCGCGCGCGGATCGCGCGAACGTTGCGTCGTCAAAGTGCCATTGCGGCGAGGCCAGTTGCCAGATCAGCTTGTTGAAGCTGTCCACGTTGGCGGCGTAGCCGGCGGCGCCGCGTTCGGTGGCGAAGTAGAACTGGTACCACCATTGCAGTTCGGCCTGCGGCGGCAGCGGTTTGCGGTTGCCTTCCTGGCTGCCGATCAGGTAGCCGCTGACGGACACGAGCGCCTCGCAGCGTTCGGGCCACAGCGCGGCCATGATGCAGGCGGTGCGCGCGCCCCAATCGAAGCCGGCGACGACGGCCTTGCGGATCTTCAGGGCGTCCATCAGCGCAATCATGTCTACGGCGACGACGGCCTGTTCGCCGTTGCGCGGGGTGTCGGGCGATACGATCCGGGTGGTGCCGTAGCCGCGCAGATGGGGCACGATGACGCGGTAACCGGCGGCCGTCAGGCGCGGCACGACGTCGATGAAGCTGTGGATGTCATAGGGCCAGCCGTGCAGCAGGATGGCGACGGGGCCGTCGGCGGGGCCGGCGTCCACGTAGCCGACGTCGAGCGTGCCGGCGCGGATCTGGCGGATGTTGCTGAACGTGGGGACGAGGCCTTGGGGGGCCTGCGCCACGGATTTCGCGATTGCGTTGCCGCCGAGCGCGAGGCCCAGCAGGCTGGCGCCCGCCAGCGAGGAAGTGGTTCCCAGCAGGCGGCGCCGCTGGACGTTGACCGGTTCCGACATGGTGATGCTCCAGAAAGTCTTGTTGAAGGGGACATGACTGCTGGACGTCACTGTGGCGCAGGGCGCCGGGCGTTGGGTGTCGGCATGTACGCGCCGCGCGGGCGGATACACAACGACATAAAAAACCTGCGAACCGCGCGCCGCGAGGGCTGGAGGCGGCCGGGCGGCGCCTTTACTATCGTTGCTAGCCGGCACACCCGCCTGCCGGGGGATGAACCCGCATGAGCACTCGATCTGCTGCAACGACGTCCGCCCCCCGCTCGCGCCGCGTGCTGCCGTGGACGGTGGTGATTCTGGTGGCGCTGGGCCTGGCGCTCTACGGGCCGATTCCCCAGCTTGAGCACTATCACGACTTTGCCGACAAGCGCGCGTGGCTGGGCATCCCCAATGCGGGCGATGTCCTGTCGAACCTGGGTTTTGCGGTGGTTGGCTGGTATGGGTTGGCGCTGGTGCTGCACTCGCGCCGCCACCCTGCGCTGGACGCGATCCGGCCTGGCTACACGGTGTTTTTCCTTGCCCTTTTGCTGACCGCCTTCGGGTCCGGCTGGTATCACCTGGTGCCGGACAACGCGCGCCTGATCTGGGACCGCCTGCCCATCGCGCTGCTGTGCGCCGGCATCCTGTCGGCCGTGTGGCGCGAGACGGTGGGCGACGGGCGCTGGGTGGACGTGCTGTGGACCGCGCTGGCGGTGGGCAGCGTGGCGTGGTGGTGGTACACCGATCACACGTCGACTGGCGATCTGCGTCCGTACCTGTTCGTGCAGTTCATGCCGCTGGTGCTGGTGCCGCTGCTGCAATGGCGCAACGGCACGCCCATGCGGGAACGGCTGTATTTTGGCGCGGCGATCGGGTTCTACGTGCTGGCCAAGGCTGCCGAGCTGCTCGATTATCAGATTTACAACGCCTTCACGTTCCTCAGCGGCCACACCCTCAAGCACCTGTTTTCCATGGTGGCGGGGCTGATGGTGACGTTGAACTTCGCGCATCGCAAGCGCGAGGCGGATGCAACCATCCGACCGTTCCCGCCGGCCTGAGCCATTACCGCTTGCGCGGCGGCACGATCATGAAGCCTTCCTCGAACTGCCTGACGGCCTTCTGATCGCCCTGGATCGTCCACATGGAAGGGGTCATGCCGGTGTTGTCGGCCAGCACCGCGCGCGGCGGCGACGCTTGCGGCGCTATTGACGCTGCCGGCTGATAGGCCGACATGATCCGGCTGACGTAGTTGCGCGTCTCTTCGAAGTTCGGAATCCGGTTGCCGGCGCGCTGCACGGCGCCTTCGCCCGCGTTGTAGGCGGCCAACGCCAGCTCCAGGTTGCCGTCGTAGCGGTCGAGCAGGGCGCGCAGATAGCGGCTGCCGGCATCGACGTTCAGATCCAGCTTGCGCAGGTTGGCCTGCAGGACTTCGTCCGTGCCGGGCACGCCGTATTGGCTGCCGGTCGCGGGCATCAGTTGCATCAGGCCGACGGCGCCCTTGGGCGACACCGCCAGCGTATTGAAGCCCGACTCCGCCTGCGCCACGGCGTGCAGCAGGGCGTAATCCAGCCCGTGGCGCTGCGCGGCCTGTTCCAGCGCCTTGCGAACTTCCGGGCTGGGCTCGGCAGCACGCCGGCTGCCGCGGCCGCCTGCGGACATATCGCGGAACAGCAGCCGGTAGCTGTCGTCGAGCGCGGTGGGGGCAAAGTGCGCCATGCCTTGCGCGTCGAACGACACGTAGACATCGGCGGCAAGGGTGGCGGCGGCAGGCAGCGATAGCAACACCGCGCCCAGCCAGCGGCGGCTTCGCAAAAGAAATGCGGACATGGCAGCAGGAATCAGCCACGGCGCGCTTCAGCCGCCAGGCCATCGGATCAACAGAACGAAGCGAATTGTACAAGAATAACAATCATTCTTATTTACAATAAGATTAAATCTTGTTAACTTTTAGCCCGTTGCTGTTGCGATATGAATCGTGATCCCATAAGCGCCTGGCTCGAAGGCGCAAGCCACACGGCTTACCGGGATGAATTTCTGATGCGTGCGGCATGAGAAGTTCGGCGACAAACGCTGGCGGAATGAAGTCACACGCGAGCGAGGAAATGCATGCGGATACTGTTAATCGAGGACGATAGCAAAGTGAGCTATTGGCTGGCCAGCAAGTTCCAGGCTAGCGGCCACCAATGCGTGCCCGTCGACTCCGGCGAGCAGGCGTTGATCGCCCTGGACCGGCAGGTGTTCGACATAGCCGTCCTCGACCGCATGCTGCCGGGCATCGACGGCATCGAGGTGCTGCGCCGCCTGCAAGGCCGTCCGCACCCGCCCGTCATCATCCTGTCCGCCGTCGACCAGGCCTCGGATCGCGTGGAGGGACTGCGCGCCGGCGCGCAGGATCACATCGGCAAGCCCTTCGACTTTCTTGAGCTGATGGTGCGCATGGAACTGCTGGTGCAGCGCCACGACGCCACGCCGCCCAACACCGCGCGCCTGTGCGTGCAGGATCTGCAGATCGACCTGCTGCGCCGCAAGGTCACGCGGTCCGGCCGCGACATCAGCCTGACCGACAAGGAATTCCTGCTGCTGCGCACGCTGGCCGAGCACGCGGGGCAGACCGTGCCGCGCGGCATGCTGCTGGAGAAGGTGTGGGGCCTGCAGTTCGATCCGCAGACCAACCTGATCGACGTGCACGTGTCCAAGCTGCGCTCGAAAATCGACAAGGACTTCGCGCAGCCTTTGCTCAAGACCGTGCGGGCCATGGGATACGTGCTGAGCTGATCCGATGAATACCGTGCCGTTCGATTTTCCTGAGACCTTGCGGGCGCTCAGGCAGGGACCGCTTTCCCGCCTGTTCGGTTCATGGCGCACGTTCTGGCGCGACGGCCGCGTGCCCGAGTCCCTGTCGGAGCCGCCGCCCACGCGCACCACCAGCCATTTCCGCTACACCGCGTGCTTCGCGTTCATCTTCCTGCTGGTCACGCTGGGTTCCATCGCCTGGGGCCAGAATCTGCTTGAGCACGTCATGGTGCGGCACGTGAAGGACATGGTTGCCGCCGAGATCCGCGCGCACCAGACGCTGAGCAGCCGCGACAGCGCGGTGGACCTGGCGCGCGCGCTGCGCCAGCGCGAAGCCGCCGTGCCGCGCCGCGAGCGCGCGATCTCCGTGCAGGCAGCGGACGGCAGCCTGCTGTACGGCGCCGGGGAACTGCTGTCGCCGCTGATGTGCCGGGGCGGTCAGCAACCGTGCCGCGGCTGGCTGCGCGCTTCGCTGACGACGGGCGAAGGCTCCAGCGAATGGCTGGGCCATGCGTCGCTGCTGCCCGACGGCGGCCGTTACGTCATCGCCTACGACATCCTGCCGATGCTCAACCGCATCTATCCGGTGCCGCTGGTCGTGGGCCTGAGCGTCTTCACGGCGCTGCTGCTCAGCCTGGGCGCGGGCCTGCTCTTCAGCATCGGCGCCGCCAACCGCGTCACGCGCATCCGCCAGACCATGGCGCGGTTTGCCCGCGGCGACCAGAACGCGCGCGTGTCGCTGCATGGCAGCCAGGACGAGTTCGACGAACTGGGACACGACGTGAACCAGGCGCTGGAACGCATCGACTTCCTGATGGAAGAGGTGCGCAATGCGACCAATCACATCGCGCACGAGCTGCGCACCCCGCTGACGCGTCTGCAGCAGCGGCTGAGCAACGCCGCCGAGTCGATGCGCAGCAACCCCGCGGCGGAAGCGGAGATGGCGCTGGCCGAGGAAGAGGTACGGCGCATCCTGTATCTGTTCCGCACCGTCATGCGCATCAGCGAGGTCGAGACGGGGCGCTGCCACCACGAGCCCGCCGAGCTGGACATCCGTGTGCTGCTGGCCGATCTGCACGACTACTACGACGTGCTGGCCGAGCAGCGCGGCCTGGTGCTGCAGACCCGCATCGAGGACGATCTGCCGCTGATGGGCGACCGCGCGCTGCTGTTCCAGGCGCTGGTGAACCTGGCCGACAACGCCATCAAGTACGCGCCGTCCGGCACCGTGGTCACGCTGCTGGCGCGGCGCCGCGGCGCCTGGATCGAACTGGGCGCCGCCGACGAGGGCCCTGGCATCGACGCCGACCAGCGCGGCCAGGCCGTGCAGCGTTTCCGCCGGCTGACGCGCGACCGGACGATCTCCGGGCACGGCCTGGGCCTCGCGCTGGTGCACGCGGTGGCCGCGCTGCATGGAGGGTCGCTGGTGCTTGCCGATAACGACCTGGACGCGCGTGACCAGGACGCGAGCGTCTCGTCGCGCGGCCTGCTTGCCGTGCTGCGCCTGCCCTGTAAAAGCGCGGCTGGCAGGAGTTCCTGAACGAGTCTTAATGATTCGCAGGTTGATCGCTAGCTGCAAATGAATCCTAATATCGTCTGCGCAATGACGGCTGTCAAAGCCTTCGTTTTTTCCTTCACGACGATTCTTTTTTTGGACTTTTCCGTGACCTCCCGCATCCAACAATTCCTTCGTGACGAAAGCGGCGTGACCGCAATTGAATACGGCATCCTCGCCGCTGCCATGGCTGCCGCCGTGGGCGTGATCTTCGGCTCCGACGGCGCCTTCATCAGCGCACTGCGCGACAAGTTCGGCGCCATCGCCAGCGACATCACCGAAGCCGGCACCGACGCCCGCTCGGGCGGCTGATCGCCGGACGTTTCGTGGCGTACTCCCTGCCCAGCATCATCCTCCTGCCGGCCCTGGCCTGGGTGGTGGTGTCCGACCTGCTCTATCGCCGCATCAGCAACCGTCTGGTGCTGGCGTTGCTGCTGGCATGGGTCGCCTATGCCGGATGGACGCTGGCGCAGGGCAACCCCGCGCTGCGCGCGTCGCTGACGACCGGCATCCTGGCCGGCGCGGGCGTGCTGGTGGCGGGGTACTGCCTCTTTGCCATGCGCTGGATGGGCGCGGGTGACGCCAAGCTGATGGCCGTGCTGTGCCTGTGGCTGGGCGAGCACACCTTCGTCTTCCTCATCGTGACGGCCCTGGCCGGCGGCGCGATGGCCCTGGCGCTGCCGCTGCTGCGCGCGCTGGAGCGGGCGCTGGCGCTGTTCCTGATGCGGATCAACGTCTGGCTGTCCGGCCTCGTCATCCCCACGCCGCACGCCCTGCGCGACGAGCCCATGCAAGGCATTCCCTACGGGCTTGCGATTGCCTGCGGTGCGGTCTTCGTGCTCTGGAGCGCCAGCTAGCTTTCTTCCAGGCACGACCAAGCGCCGACGGCGCGCCATCAGGGGTCATTGCGCACCTTTGATGCAATTGAAAAGACAAATCACTCCTATTTGCTATGAAGACCCGATCATTGATCCTGCTTGCCTCGGCGATCGCGCTGGCCGCGGGAGCGGCCCTGGTGGGCCGCGCGCTCATGCGCCCGCCGCCTCCCGTGACCATCGTCAAGCAGGTCGAAGCGCCGCGCGCGCCGGTGCGCATGGTGCTTTCGGCAGCCGGACCGCTGGTACCCGGCGACTTCGTCGCGGGCCGCACGCTGGCGTGGCGCGAACTGCCGGCCGGCGAGATCCGGGCTGAACACTACACCGCCGACACCGACGAGGAACGCCGCAAGGTGGAACGCACCGTCGCCGGTTCCACGCCCCGCCGCGCCCTGCAGGACGGCCAGCCGCTGACGCGCGACGGGCTGGTGTTCAGCGGCGATCATGGTTTTGTCGCCTCGGTGCTCAAGCCCGACATGCGGGCCGTGTCGATTCCGGCCAGCGCCGTCACCAGCAACTCCGGCCTCGTGTCGGCGGGCGACCGCGTCGACGTGATCCTGCATCTGGAACGCGACACGAGCCAGCCGCCCCTGCCCGGGCAGCCCGACACCTCGTTCACCGCGCTGGCGTCGCAGACCATCGTGCGCAACGTGCGCGTGCTGGCGCTGAACGGCAACCCGGCCGGCATCGCGCCCGCCAGCAACGCGGCCGTCGACGCCACCGCGTCGGACAAGAAGGCCACGCCGCCGCGCAATTACTACGAAAGCCTGACGCTGGAAGTCACGCCCCGCGATTCCGAGCGTCTTGCGCTTGCCCGCGAGGTGGGTCTGTTGCAGCTGGCGCTGCGCAGCGCGCAGGCCGATACGGTCGAACAGCCGCATGACGTCGTCACCGCGGTCACGCGGGTCAACGACGCGACGGACATCTTCAACAAGCCGCCGCGCCAGCCGGTCGTGGTGCAGACGTTCAAGGGCGAACAGCAGAAAGCGCAGACCTTCGACAAGGCGGCGCCGCAAGCCGCGTCCGCCCCGCAACCCGCCGCCCCGTAATCCATGCGCCCACAACGCCTGCCCGCGGCGCCACCCGCGCTTCCCATTGCCCCTACCTCCGTTCACGCCATGATTCACAAGCAGCCCCGCCGCGGCGCGGCCCTCCTGTTGCCCCGCCTGTGCCTGGCCGCGCCGCTGTGCCTGACCGGCGCCAGCGCGCTGGCGGCCACCGCCGCCGTGCCGAACGAGCGTCCCGCGGTCGACGTCAAGAACACCCCGACGGCATTGCCCGCCAACCTGAAGAAGATCGCGCCGACCGGCGAAATCACGCTGCACGTGCGCGAAGGCCAGTTGCTGAAACTGAAGTCCGATGCGGCCAAGGTGCTGGTCGCCGACCCGCGCGTGGCCAGCTTCCAGGTCCCGTCGCCCAACAACATCTTCGTCTTCGCGCAATCCGTCGGCACCACGACGCTGTACGCGCTGGACGCGCAGGACAACGTCATCGCCGCGATCCGCGTCGTGGCCGAACACGACCTGTCCACGCTGCGCGCGCAGATCCTGCGTTCGGTGCCGGGCGCGGACATCGAGCTGGAACCGTCGCTGAACAACCGCATCATCGTGCGCGGCAACGTGCGCACACCCATCGAGGCGCGTCAGATCGTCGACCAGGTGCAGGCCTATCTGGACGGCGCGTCGGCCGGCGCCCAAGGCGGCGGCGGGGCGCGCGGCGCGGGCAACACCCGCGATGGCGTCATCAACCAGCTCAAGGTCGAGCTGTCGTCGCAGATCAACATCCAGGTGCGCGTCGTGGAAGTGTCGCGCACGCTGTCGCACGAGCTGGGCTTTGACTGGGCCGCGACGCTGAACTCCGGCAGCGGCGCGTGGGGCATCATGACCGGCGGCGCCGCCCGCGGCTTCGCGCCCGTCACCGACACCATCAATCCATCGCTGTTCGACTCGGTCACGGGCAAGAACTTTTCCAGCCTGATTCCGGGCCGCACGACCTCGACCTTCGCGGCCGGCGGCATGGCCACGCGCGGCCGCTTCACCATGGGCGGCCTCATCTCGGCGCTGTCGGCCGAAGGCTTCGCGTCGGTGCTGGCCGAACCCAACCTGACCGCGATGTCCGGCGAAAGCGCGGCATTCGCGGCGGGCGGCGAAGTGCCGATCGTCATCATCACCAACAACAACGTGCAGATCGACTTCAAGTCGTACGGCGTGATCCTGCGCATGACGCCGACGCTGTTGTCCGCCAATCGCATCAGCCTGCACATCGCGCCGGAAGTCAGCGAGCTGACGGAAGACGGCGCGGTCACGCTGCAAGGCATCTCGATCCCGGCGCTGAAAGTGCGTCGCGCCGACACCACCGTGGAACTGGCCAGCGGCCAGAGCTTTGCGCTGGCCGGCATGCTGCGCTCGACGCAGGCGCAGACCGTGTCCGGCGTGCCGGGCCTGAGCAGCATTCCGCTGCTGGGCCGGTTGTTCGAACACGAGGTGTCCGCCAAGGACGAGACCGAACTGGTCATCCTGGTCACCGCCAACGTCGTCGACCCCGTGGCGGCCGGCGAACTGCAGGTGCCGGGCCAAGGCCTGGCCGGCATCGACGACCTGCTGCCGCCGCAAGCCCCCATCGGCTACCTGTACTGATCGCGCACGAGACACGCCATGGACTACGCCAAGACCCAATCCCCGAATCGGCGCGTGCTGCGCCGCCTGGTGCCCGCCGCGCCGCTGCTGCTGGCCCTGCTGCTGACCGGCTGCGGCACGCAGTTGAACGACATGCGCGCCAAACGCTTCGGCCCCGGCCAGGCCGCCAAGACACCGACCGTGGCGCCGCGCGCCGTGGCGCTGGCGCTGCAGGCCGCGCCGGACGGCAACGGCCTGACGGCCGACTCGCTGAACGCCGCCAATGAACTGCTGACGCGCCAAGGCCGCATCGACGCGCAGGTGCTGACGCTGACGCCGTTCAACGCGCGCGGCGAAGCGCTGGCGCAACGCCTGGCGCAGGCCCTGACCCGCAGCGGCGCGCGCGCCCCGCGCGTCGAGTCCGTGCCGCGCGACGCGCAGCGCCTGGCTGACGCGGCGCAGGCTGGCTGGGACCTGGAACTGCAATCCGAAGCGCTGACCGTGCAGGCCACGCGCTGCTCCGTCGCCAATCCCGACGACTGGACGATCCATCCGTACTACGGCGTCGGCACGCTGGGCTGCGCGAACCGCGCCAACCTCGCGCGCATGGTCAGCGACCCGCGCGACCTGTCCCGCCCGCGCGCGCTGGAAGGCGCGGACGGCAAGGCGGCGGCTGGCGCCGTCGACCGCTACCAGACCGGCGAAACCCGCGACCTGATCGACATCGACTTCGACAACTGACGGCCATGAGCAACACGACACCGACCCGCAACGGCACGCCCACCCCGGGCCCCGCCGTCTTTGCCGCCCAGGCCGACCTTGCCGTCATCGGCGAACAGCTCGTCCGCCTGCAACGTCCCGCCTGCGCGCTGCAAGCGGGCGGTCCCGCCGCCGCGGCCGCCTGGTGCGCCGCGAATCCGCTGCCCGGCGTGCTGCTGGCCGACATCACCGGCGAGCCGCACCCGATCGCGGCGCTGCTGGAGCTGGCGGCCCTGACCGGCCCCGCGTGCCGCATCGTCGCGCTGGGCGACAAGCAGGACGTGGACCTGTACCGCCAGCTGCTGCAGGCCGGCATTTTCGATTACCTCATCAAGCCGCCACGTCTGGATGTGCTGGCCGACACGCTGGCACGCGCCGACGACGACGCGCCGCTCGGGCAGGGCGGCGCCGCGCGCGCAGGCCGGTCCGCCGCCATCGTGGGCGCGGCGGGCGGCCTGGGCGTCAGCACGCTGACCGCGTCGCTGGGTCTGTGGCTGGCGCATTCGCGGCAGACGCCGACCGTGATGGTCGACTTCGACCGGCGCAAGGGCGACCTGCCGCTGCTGCTGGGCCTGGAAGCCGACGCCGGTCTTGCCAGCCTGCTTTCCGCGCCCGACATTGACCCGCGCCTGCTGCAACGCACGCTGCTTGCCGCCGGCCAGGTGCCCGCGCCGCAGCAGGCGCAGCCCGCCGCCCGTCTGCAACTGCTGGCCCAGCGTCCCGGTCCCGAAACGCCTTTCGACCCCGAGCGCGCGCTCGAGATCGGCGGCGCGCTGTGCCAATGGTTTTCGCTGTCGCTGTGGGATCTGCCGTCGCACCGCCCCGGCGGCGCCGACGAGGTGCTGGCGCATGCCGACATCCGGGTCGTGCTGACCGAGCTGACCGTGCAAGGCGCGCGCAACACGCATCGCCTGCTTGCCGAGCTGGGCGAAAGCGGCGCCAACCAGCGTCTGGTGCTGGTGGCCAGCGATGCGCGCCAGGCGCAGGCCGCCGCGCTGACCGCGGCGCAGTTCGAGGAATTCGTCGGCCGGCGCATCGACCAGCATCTTCCCTACGCGGGCCAGGCGCTGGCCGCCAGCCTCCTGAAAGGCCCGCTGTCGCCGCAGGCCGCGCCCGCCTATGCCCAGGCCGTCGCGCAGCTTGGCGCGCGCATCCTGGGCCTGCCCGCGGCCGCGCCCGCCGCCGAGCCAGGCGCGCTGCAACGGCTGCGTTCCTGGCTGAACCGCTCGGCCCCGGCCGGACGTGCGGCGCGCGCCTGATCCCTGCTAGATACGACAGACCGACATCATGCTGCCCCGCCGAAAGCCCGCCCCTTCGTCCTTCCCTGCGGCGGCCGTTGCCGCAACGGCCGTTGCCGCACCAGCGATCACCGCTACCGCCATCGCACAGCCGGCCCCCGTGCAGCCTGCACCCGCGCCCATCGCACCCGCTGCGCCAGCCGCCCGGGCATCGCAGCCCGCCCCGCGCCCTGTCCCCGCCGCCGCCCCGCCCAACGCCGAAAGCACCGCGCAGCGCCGCGTGATCCGCAATGAGCTGTTCGAGCTGATCGACCCGCTCAAGGCGGCGGCCATGCCGCGCGACCGGCTGCAGGCGCAGATCGACGCGCTGATCCGCCGCATCTGCGACGAGCAGCGCCTGCAGCTGTCCGGCCAGGAAGAGGAACTGATCGCGCGCCAGATGCTGGACGAGATGGTCGGCGTGGGCCCCATCGAGCCGCTGCTGGCCGACGACTCAGTCAACGACATCCTGGTGAACGGCGCCAACCAGATCTTCGTCGAACGCTTCGGCAAGCTGGAGCTGTCGTCCATCACCTTCATCGACGAAGAGCACGTCTTCAACACCGCGCAGCGCATCGCCGCCCGCGTGGGCCGCCGCATCGACGAAGCCAACCCGATGGTGGACGCCCGCCTGCCCGACGGCAGCCGCGTCAACGTCATCACGCATCCGCTGGCGCTGGACGGCACCACAATCTCGATCCGCAAGTTCATGCGGCGCGACCTGTCGCTGGAATCGCTGGCGACGCGCGGCGCGATGTCGATGGACATGGCCGTGCTGCTGCGCCGCGCGATGGAAGCGCGGCTGAACATCGTCGTGTCCGGCGGCACCGGCGCCGGCAAGACGACGCTGCTCAACGCGCTGTCGCAGAACATCAGCCCGCTCGAACGCATCATCACCATCGAAGACGCCGCCGAACTGCAGCTGCAGCAGGCGCACGTCATCCGCCTGGAAACCCGGCCGGAAAGCGCCGAAGGCGGCGGCCGCGTGGATCAGCGCGATCTCATGAAGAACGCGCTGCGGATGCGCCCGGACCGCATCATCCTGGGCGAAGTGCGTGGCGGCGAATGCTTTGACATGCTGCAAGCCATGAACACCGGCCACGACGGGTCGCTCTGCACCGTCCACGCCAACACGCCGCGCGACGCCCTGATGCGGCTGGAAAACATGGTGATGATGGCCAACATGCAGTTGCCGCTGGCCGCCATCCGCCGCCAGATCGCCAGCGCCGTCGACCTGATCGTGCAGATCGAACGCATGCGCGACGGGGCGCGTCGCGTCGTGTCGATCATGGAAATCTGCGGCATGGAAGAAGAAGTGATCCAGACGCAGGAGCTGCACGTCTTCCGCTCGCGCGCCGGCTCGACGGCAACGCAGGTGCTGGGCGAACACACCGGCAGCGGCCTGCGCCCGAACTTCTACACCGAGAAGTCGCACCTGTTCGACCAGGATATCGCCTGACGGCGGCAAGGCAGCGCGGACATGCTCGACCTCTTCACCCTGCTCATATTCCTTCTGGTGTTCATCGGATTTTTCGCCGTGCGCGCCAACAGCCGGCGCCAGCGCCGCGAAGACGCGATGGCCGCCCGCCTGGCGGCGCTGCGCCTGCAGATGCAGCGCGAAAGCGGCCTGGCGGCCGCCGTGCTGCAAGCGCCCGATTCCATCGCGCTGCCGGGACAGGACGACCTCCTGCCCAATTGGCCGTGGCTGGGCAAACGCCTGGCGCGCCTGCGCGACGGTCTACGCGCGTTGGGCTGGCTGCCCAAGCTGCGCGAGCGCATCCTCATTTCGGCCGCCGTCGCATTGGTTGGCGCCCTGGCGCTCGTGCGCATGACGGGCACGCCCTTCGTCCTGGCGCTGCTGGCCGCGCCGCTGCTGTGGGTGGCGCTGTGCTCCATGCTTTATCAACAGGCCATGACCAAGCACCTGGCCGCGCTGGCGCGCAGCCTGCCCGAAGCGATCGACGGCATCACCCGTATCTGCCGCTCGGGCGTGCCCCTGCAAAGCGCGTTCGGCATCGCCGCCGATCACCTGCACGGCCCGCTGGCACCCGAGCTGCGCGAGATCGAAAACTGGCTCAAGCTCGGCGTACCGCTCAAGCAGGCCATGCAGTCGTCCGCGCAGCGCGTGCCGCTGCCCGAGTACCGCTTCTTTGCCGTCATCCTCATCATCAGCCAGGAATCGGGCGGCCGGCTCGGCGACACGCTGGAACGCCTGTCCGCCACGCTGCGCGCGCGCGCCGAACTGGGGATGAAGGTGCAGGCCAAGACGTCCGAGGCGCGCGCCTCGGCCAAGATCGTCGCCCTGCTGGTGCCGGGCGTGCTGCTCTACATGTACCTGAACTCCCCGGACGACTTCCGCTTCATGTTCAACGACGCGGCGGGCGTCAAGGTGATGATCTACGCCGCCGCCAGCGTTGGGCTGGGCCTGTTCATCACCCATCTGATGGTCAAGCGGATCCGCTGACCTTGCCCCGCGACTAGCTGCCATGCCCCTGTTTACCGATCCCCTGGCGCCCTTGCTGCTCCTGGCTTTCATCGCCGGCATCGTGCTGGCCGTCTGGCTGCTGCGCGCCGAGTCTCGCCGCAATCCTCTGCACGAGCGGCTGGGCCGCCGTGGCCGCGCCGCCTTTGAAAGCACGGCTTCCATCGCGCTGGACTCCAGCTCGCCGCTGCCCCCCGTCGCCCAGAACATCGCCGCCTTCGGCATGAAGCTGGCCGGCACCGAGCAGGACCGCCTCGCCACCGAGCGCCTGCTGGCCCAGGCCGGCTGGCGCCGCCCCGAGGCCAGCGGCCTCTTCATGGCCGCCAAATACGGCAGCGGCGTCGTGCTGTGCGCGCTGGCCCTGTGGCTGCTGACCAGCCCGCAGACGCGCTTCGGCCTGACCGGGCTGGCCGTGGGCCTGATCTCGCTATTTGTCGGCACCACGCTGCCGGAACTGCTGGTCAAGCTGCGCGCCGGCCGGCGTCACGAAGCCCTGGCTCGCAGCATGCCGGACGCGCTGGACCTGATGGTGATCTGCGCCGAGGCCGGCCTGCCGTTTCCGCGCATCCTGAAGGTGGTGTCGCGCGAACTGGCCTTCAGCGCGCCCGCCATGGCCGACGAGCTGGCCTTCACCAGCGCCGAGCTGCAACTGCTGCCCGACCGCGCCGCCGCGCTGCGCCACCTGGCCGACCGGACGCGTGTCCCCACGATTGAAAGCATGGTGGGTTCGCTGGTGCAGGCCGAGCGCTACGGCACGCCGCTGGCGCAGGCGCTGCGCACGATCGCCGAGGAAAGCCGCAGCCGCCTGATCCTCGAACTGGAAGAGAAGGCCGGCAAGTTGCCCGCGCAGCTCAGCGTGCCCCTCATGACCCTCATCCTGCCGCCGGTGGTCGCCATCGTCGCCACGCCCGCGCTCATGCGCGTTATCCGGACCCTGATGCAATGATCGCAACCCTTCCTCTGTTCCCGCTGCCCGCCGTGCGCCTGACCCGCGCCGCCGGCGTCCTGCTGATGGCCGCGATGCTGAGCGCGTGCAGCACCTTCAGCAAAACCGATTCGGCCACCGCGCCCAGCAGCCGCAACCTGTTGACCCAGTCCAGCGGCAACACGGCCTCGCCGCGCCCGCTTGCCAGCAACGGCGACGCGGCCGCCGAGGGCCTGAAACTTGCGCGTCTGCTCCGCGACCAGGGCCGCTACGAAGGCGCGGCCGGCGTCTACGCCCAGCTTGAACAGCGCGGCAGCCTGAAGCCGCTGGAACTGCTGGAATACGCCAGCGTGGCCGCGCCCACTCAATCGCCGCGCGACAACCTGGCGTTGTTCGGCCGCGCACGCCGCGCCCTGAACGAAGCGGGCACGACGCTCACCCCCGCCGCGACGGTCACGCTGTGCAACGGCCTGGGCCGCGCCCGCATGGCGCTGGGCCAGCGCGACGCCGCCCTGCAGGATTTCGACTGCACGCTGGCGGCAGACCCCAACAACGTCGCCGCACTGAACGCCAAGGGCGTGCTGCTGGACGCCAGCGGCGACCACGCGCAGGCCCGCAAGCTGCTGGCGCAGGCGTGGGAACTGGATCCCTCGGACTTCCGTGTCCTGAACAACCTGGCGCTGTCGCACCTGGCCAGCGGCGACGCGCAGGAGGCGATTCGCCTGCTGACGCAGGCCGACGCGGTCCAGCTGCCGACGCTCAAGCTGAACCTGGCCTTCGCGCAGGTGCTGCAAGGCGACGAAGGCGCGGCCCGCAAGACGCTCGAAGGCATCATGGCGCCCGCGCTGGTGCCGCAGGCGCTTGCCGACTTCACGCAGCGCCGCCAGCGCATCCGCGACGGCGCGGCTGTCGGCAGCGAACTGATGGCCGCCAGCCGCCACGTGCTGCTGCTGCGCGAGAAAGAGGCAAACGGCAATGGCTGATCACGCTGCCGGCGCGCGCCGGTTCCTGCGCGGCCAACGCGGCTCGCTGTCGGTCGAGGCCGCCTACGTCCTGCCCGTCGTCATTGCCGCCGCGATGATGTTCATGGAGCTGGCCAACATCGGTCTGACCATCAACATGGGCGCCAGCGCGCTGGAACGCGCCGTGCAGCAGTTCCGCCAGGACGGCGCGGCGGGCATGCAGGACGGCGGCGCCATCGAGTCGCTGGTGCGCTCGCGCATGGTGGCGGCGTCGCACAACTACCTGGACGACGAGAACATCGCCACGGTCGAGGTCGAGCGATTTGCCTCGCTGGACGCGATGGGTGGCGGCGCCGAAGACGAGACGCAGGCTGCGGCCTTGACCAACGTGCCCGCGTGGCGCATCGAGGTCGACGTGCGCAAGGACTTCATCACGCCCCTGCCGCGTCTGCTGGGCGTGGACAGCGGCGCCTTCCGCTACCGCTATCAGCAGGTGCTGGCCTACCTGCCGCAACGCAACCAGGAATCGCAGCCGTGACCGCCGCCCCGCGTCCGCCTCGCCACGCCGCGGCGCCGCGCCGGCGCCAGCGCGGCGCGCTGGCCGTGGAAGCGGCGCTTGCCCTGCCCATCCTGCTGGGCGTCGGCATGATCGGCGCGGACATGCAGCGCATCCACAGCGAACGCATCCGCGTGGAGAACGCCGCGGGCGCCATGGCCCTGAACATCGCGGCGCAACCCGTCCTGACCGCCGCCGGCGTCGACGTGCTGGCGCAGCTTGCCATGCAGGGCCACGAAGACATGCAGCAGCTCATCATCCTGAACGTGCTGGAGTCCGGCCGCATCGCCTGGGCCCTGCAACGCGGCGGCGCAAGCGACCTGTGCGACGCGCCGGCCTCCGGCGGCCAGTACACCGGCGTCCTGCCGCAAGACCGCCCCGACACCGGCGAAGGCAACGTCGACAACAGCACCATGTCGATGATCGTGGTGAAGGCCTGCCGCGACACCGCCGACATCTCCATATGGGCCGGCATGCCGCTTCCCGACCTGCTGCAGACGGCCGCCGTCTTCCGCGCCACCTCCCGAACCATCACGCTGGATGAAACGCTGCGCGCCGAAAGCGTCGCTTCCGGCCTGGCCTACGCCCAACCATGAAGCAACGTCCCGACCGCGTCCTCTCGCTGGCCCGCCAACGCGGCGCGTCCGCCGTATTCCTGCTGCTGTTGATCGGCGCGGTCGCCGCCCTGGCCGCCTACGCCTCGGACGGCACGCGCATGACCGCCGACGCCGCGCAGCTCAAGCGGGCCACCGACGCCGCCGCGCTGGCGTCCGCCGCGGCCTATGCCAAATCCCGCGACGCCGACATCCAGGACATCGCCGAACGCTATGTGGCGGTCAACCTGGGCATGGACCGCGCGCAGCTGGGCCGCGCGCTGTCGGTCCGGGCCGAAACCATCACCAAGAACGACATGCCCGGCACGCGCGTCACGGCGACATTCGAAGCTGCAAGCATGCTGTCGCAGACGCCGGACCAGGCCGTCACGGTCGCGTCGGCCGCCGTGTCGCGCCAGCGCTCGCTGGAAGTGGCGCTGGCGCTGCCCAACTCGCTGGGCGAAGACGCCAACAACCTGGCCGCGCTGCGCCGGCTGGGCAAGTCGTTTGCCGCGCGTCTGCTGGAAGACGCCGACAGCGCCTGGCTTGCGCTGGTGCCCTACAGCCAGGCGGTCAGCGTCTACGATCCGGAGCAATCCAACCGCATCCGCACCTGGAGCAAGCCGGGCGCGCTCAACCCCGTCGAACTCACGTCGCTGTTCCGCTCGGGGTACGCGGGCCTGGCCGACCGCCGCATTCCCGACCGGCGCGCCAACCTGCTGTGCATGTACCGCGGCCTGAACCGCGGCGACAACTACTTCTGGACCCAACCGCCCGCCGGGCAATTCGGCGTGTACTACCGCCACGACCTGCCCGACAACGGCAGCCCGGGCGCCCCGCCCATCCGCTGGATCGGCCCCAACCCGGACTTCGGCCAGGCCAACGGCGTGAACGACACGCGCTGGATGGTCGCCGACCGCGGCTGCCCCCACGCGGCGCTGCTGCCGCTGACCAACGACCAAGGCAAGATCGGCGAGCGGCTCGACGAAATGAGCACGCGCTTTAACACCAACCACGCGATCGCGATGGGCTGGGCCGCCATGGCGCTAGCGCCGGCCTTTCGCGGCGGCGCCGGTTGGGGCCTGGAAGACGATCTGCCCCGCGACTTCGACGACGGCACGGGCGATCGCGTCAAGGCCATCGTGTTCCTGGTCAATTCCACGGGCCAGCGCTGGTTCGACACGGACTCCTACAACGCCTACGTCGGCCAGAAGATCGATGGCGACTCGGACGAGGGCGGCGGCGATGACAACGTCGTGACGGAACGCTTTTCCCGCCTGTGCAGCAGCTTCCGCGCCCGCGGCCTGAAGTTCTACCTGATCGTCACCGGCAACGACGAGGCCACCGACGAAGACGGCCAGATCCGCAGCGCGTCGGACTTCCGGCGCATCGCAGGCCCCGGCCTGGCCGTCTGCGCCGAAAAGGGTTCTGACCAGATCTATCTGTCCGGCAAGGACTTCACGGCCTCCGAAGGCCGCATCCAGAGCCGGCTCGACGACATCGTCGACGAACTGCGGCAACTCGCGGCGCTGACCACGCTCGTCGAATAAGCCTACCCAAGCATCAACATCCCATTCGTTCCAGGACTTCCATGACTTCCCGCCGAATCCCCACGCTCCGCCGCCACGCATTGGCCCTGGAACCCCGCTTCCTGCTTGATGCAGCCGCCGTGACGACGGCCGTGGACGTGGCCGCGCAAGCCGTGCCGCCGACCGAAACGGCGCCTGGCGTGGACGCGACGCCGACCGAAGCGACCGTTGTCGTCACGGACAGCAGCGATACCTTTGCACCGGTCGATCTGTTCAGCGGCGTCGACGTGCACGCGCAGACGAGCGGCACGGACGAGCTGACGCAACTGGTCGTCTCGGTGGATCGCAGCGGCGCAAACCAGGCGCTGGTGATCGACGGCAAGACCATTGCACTGGAAGGCGGCAGCGGCACGACGCGCGCCGATGGCGACGGCTTCTTCTACACCGTTGCGGTCAGCGGCAACACCACCACCATCACGCTGCAACTGGATGCGTTCAACCCAGCCCCAGCCAGCGTCGCGGCGCTGATCGACGGCATGTCGTATCAGATCCTGGACAAGTCGGTGGACGGTGGCAAGGTGTCGGTCTCGCTCAAGAGTCTGTCCGACGCGGGTGGCCAGACGGCCGACCTGTCCGCCATCACGGCGACGATCGAGATTGACAGCCGCATCAACGTCGCGCCCGAGGTGAAAGGCGACCTGCTGCAGGAGGCGGACCACTTCGGCACCGGCAGCCTGGCGGGAGCCACCGAAGTCGCCTATTCCGCCGACGGCAAGTTCGTCTACGCGGCGGGCAGCAACAACACCCTGTCCATCTTTGCCGTGGACGCGGCCACGGGCCTGCTCAGCAAGACGCAGGAACTGACGCTGTCGGACCTGGGCACAGTCAATCATCTGGTGGTCAGCGGCGACGGCAAGTCGGTATACACAATTTCCAGCAACGGCAACCTGATCCAGTTCAGTGTCGATGCGGCCGGCACGTTGAGCCACGCGGCCACGCTGTCGGTGGGCGGGGGATCCACCGGCGGTCTGGCGATCTCGGACGACGGCACGCAGGTCTACGTGGACGCCTCGAACAACTTCGGGCGCGAAGCGCGGATCTACAGCCGCGACACCGACACGGGCGCGCTGACGCAGATCCAGCGTCTGGACGCCGTGCGCAACGCCAGTCTTGCCACGGCCAACGACTACGTCACCGTCATCCACAGCGGTGCGTTGATCGGGGCCAACCACACGCTCAAGATCTATCAACGCGGCGCGGACGGGGTGCTGAATCTTGTCGACAGCATCCTGCTCGACAAGACGGGCCAGGACGCCGTCGACTACGCCATCAGCATGTCCGCCGACGGCAAGCTGCTGTTCGTGGGCGAGCCGGGCGCCAAGAACATTTCGGTCTTCCGGCTTGGCGCGGACAACCTGCTGACGCGCGTGGGCACGGTCGCCAGCGACAACATCGGCAGCCTGGCGCTGAACGCCGACGGCACGCTGCTGTATGCCGCCACCACCGCAGGCGCCGTCAACGTTTACGCGGTATCCGGCGACGGTGACTTGACGCTGCTGGGAAGCGCCTCAGGCAGGACCAATGGCGCAGACATCTCGCTGTCCAAGGACGGCATGTCGCTGGTGGTGGCGGGCAATGGCCTGACTCGCTACACGACGCTGCAATCGCTGACGCTGGGCCAGGACACCGTCCTGGGCGACCGCGTCAGCCTGTCCGACCGCAATTACGACTTGCTGGATGGCGGCACTGGCAACTACAACGGCGCCAGCGTGACCATCAAGGCGTCGGTGCCGGGCGGCGCGTTCGGGTTTGAGGGCGGTAATGGGCTGTCGATGACGAACGGCGTCATCTCGCGCGGTGGCGTGCAGATCGCCACGTACACCGTCAATGGCGAAACGCTGACGCTGCGCTTCACCGGACCCGCCACGACCGCCGTCGCCAACCAGGTGCTGCAACAGGTCAGCTACGGCAATTCGGCCGTGGCCGCGGGCACGTTCGTCACGCTGACCGTGCAGGCCAACGATGGCGCATTGAACAGCGACGCCCTCTCCATCATCTTCCGCAGCAACACGGGACCGCAGATCGACGCCGGGGTTGCCAACGGCTACACGCCGGAGACGGTCACCACGGAAAAGGACTACCAACTCGTCCTGCCGGAGAACCTTTTCAACGACGCGGACGGCGACCGCTTGACCTGGCGCGTCACAGGGTTGCCCGCCGGGATCAGCTTCGATCCCGAGACCCGCACCCTGTCCGGCACCGCACTGGCCGCCGGCACCTATCCCATCAGCATCACCGTCACCGATGCGTACGGCGCCAGCGTGACGCTGGATCTGAATCTGGAAGTGGCTCAGATCCCCAATCGTGAGCCCGTCGTCAGCAGCAGCGCACCGGCCTCGTTCGGGCAGGTCACTGCGGGAGAGGGCGGCTTTACCGCCACCCTGCGCGCGGACATGTTCACCGATCCGGACAGCCGCTACGGCGACACCCTTACATGGAGCATCGTCGAAGCCCTGCCGGCAGGCCTCGTGTTCAACGCAGCCACGCTCACCCTGAGCGGCACGCCCACCACGCAGGGCGATTACGTTCTGACCGTGCGCGTGACGGACAAGGCAGGCCTGACCGCGGACCACAAGATGACGTTGCGCGTCGTCTCGGCCGCCGAAGCCGCCAACAGCCCGCCCGCCTTCGACCTCGAAGGCAGCGATCTCAGCTACACCTCGGACGGCCGAATCAACGGCTACGACCAGTTCGTCTACAGCGTCCAGGTGTCGGACGACGGCTATACCGTCATCGTCCTTGGCAACGGGTCGAACAGTCATCCCGTCACCCCGGGGGGCAACAGCACGCTCAGCGTCTTCACGCGCAATCCCAATACCGGTGAACTGACGCTGGTGCAGCGCTTCGTGCAGGGCGCCACGAACGACGGCAACGATGCCAACGGCATCGAAATGCAGGGCCTGCTCAGCGCGGCCTCGGCCGTGTATTCGGCCGACGGCAAGCACGTCTATCTGGTGGGCCAGAAGGCCGACGGCGGAAACTACTTCCTGACCGGTTTCAACGTCAACGCGGACGGCACGCTGACAGCCAGCGGCCAGAGCATCGAGCTTGGCAGCACGCAGGTCAAGCAGCTGGTGGCATCGCAGGACGGGCATCTGTATGGCATTGCCGGCAATACGCTGTATGCCTATGCCATTGGCGCCAACGGGGAACTGACGGCAGCGGGCGTCTATGCGGACCAGCCGTTCAAGACCGCCACCGCCATCGAGGTGGACGCGCAGGGCCGGGTGTTCGTCGCGGGGGACAACACCCTGACCATCTACGCCGCTAGCGCGGACGGCAGCCTCGCACGACTCATGACCCACACGAACGACGTCGGCGGCTTCGCACGCAGCATTGCCGTGTCGGGGGACACCATCTACGTGTCGGCGGGAAGCAATGGCATCCTGACGCTGCGTTTCGATCCGATCGCCAAGACGGTCACGAAGATATCGTCCGTCGGCACCCAGATGTGGGGCCTGGAACTGTCGGCGGACGGCAAGACCCTCTACGCTGGCGGCCTGACCGGCGCCCTCAACGTCTACAGCATCGGCGCCGACGGCACGCCCACGCTGGTCAAGACCGTTGCCCACGAAGGGGCCTCGGGCAACTATCGCGCCTTCCGCTTCGGCATTTCCCCCGACGGTTCGTCGATGTACGTCGGCGGTTTCTACAACGCCG
This sequence comes from Achromobacter spanius, assembly GCF_002966795.1. GTDB lineage: Bacteria > Pseudomonadota > Gammaproteobacteria > Burkholderiales > Burkholderiaceae_B > Achromobacter > Achromobacter spanius_D. Next base: position 308,365 of record NZ_CP023270.1, on the reverse strand, counting down.
CGGGGTTGGGACACATCAACATCGAGCAGGCGCTCTCCGGCGCCTACACCGAAGGTCAGACGACCAAGCCGGCCGCCGGCCTGACGTTCGGCGATGCCGACTACGACGCGCTGGCTTCGGGCACCGGCGACTACAACGGCGCCACCATCACCATCCTGCGCGACGAAGGCGCCAACACCAACGACCACTTCGGCTTCGACAACGCCAATGGCCTGGCACTGGTCGGCACCGAAATCCGCCTGAACGGCGCCAAGATCGCCAACTTCACCAGCACGGGCGGCATCCTCACCATCGTCTTTACCGGCCAGGTCAGCACCGTCACCGCCAATGCGGTGCTGCAGCAGGTCACGTACACGAACGACAGCAAGGACCCCGGCGCCGCCATCCGCCTGAAGGTGCAGGTGCGCGACCAGTACGCCAGCGGCGTCGACAGCGTCGTGCTCGCGCTGACGGTTGCGCAGGTGAACGACGCGCCCGTCGTCGTCTCCACGCCCGCCGACATCAAATACAGCCCCGGCGAGGCGGCCGTTGGCCTTTTCGACGGCACCACGATCTCTACCGTCGAAAGCGGCCAGACGATTGCTGGCCTGACCCTGACCGTGTCGCCCGTGACCAACGGCGCCAGCGAGACGCTGACCGTGGACGGCACCGCCATCGCGCTGGTCGCGGGCAATGGCACGACCACCTCCGGGCACGCCTACACCGTCACCCTCGACAACGGCGTGGCCACCGTCACGATCACCCCCGCCGCGGGTATGACGGGCGATCAGGCCGCCGCGCTGATCGACGGCGTTGCCTACGCCAATCAGGCCCCCGCCCCCACGGTGGGCGAGCGCAGCATCACGCTTGCAGCCGTGCGCGACAGCGGCGGCACCGACAACGGTGGCAAGGACACCGCCGAGCCAGACCTCGTCGCCACCGTGGACGTGCAGTTCGAAGCGCCGGTACTGAACACGCCGGCCGACTCGCTGGGTTTGGACGAACTGCTTCGCCATCTTGCCGACGGCGCCCCGGATGATGCGCTGGCAGGCGGTCTCGATGTCATCGAAGTGGACGGCAAACTCTACCTGCTGCGCACCACCACGGAGTTCGACACGAACACATTCGAAGACCGGGAGGTCAACACGCTGTACGTGCTGGAGCGCAACGCGGACGGCACGCTGCGCATCGCGCAGGCCATCGGCAACAGCGAGCTCGGCGCGCTAGCCGGCGCCGCGGACCTGCGGGTGTCGGCCGACGGCAAATCGCTGTACGTGGTGGCCACTCAAGGCGTCGTGCTGTTCGCCCGCGACGCAGCAACAGGCATGCTCACCGCGCAGGGCGCCTTTGGCGCCGACGTCGTGACCGAGCACGGCATGATCCGCGACGTGCTCGCCACCGGCGGCCTGGTGTATGCAACGGCGGGCGACAGTCTGCTGGTCTTCCGTCAGGACGGCGCAACGCTGACGCTGCTCCACACCTATGTCGACAACGGCGATACCGGACTACAGCTTGACGGCGCCAATGCGCTGACGCTGTCCGCCGACGGCCGATTCCTGTTCGTGGGCACGTCGGGCGGCGGTACGCTGGCCAGCGTGTTCTCGCTGGACCAGAACGGCGTGCCGACGTTCGTCATGGCCGCGCAGGGCAAGGATCCCGCTGCCACGGAACAGTACTACTACACGCAGACGCTGACGGTCTCGCCGGACGGCAAGACACTCTACGTGGTTGACTTCGACAACGACCAGCATCGCCTGCATACCCTTGCGATCGGCACGGACGGCAGGCTCACCGCGCTTGCCACGACGCTGCCGGATAGCGACGTCAAACAGATCGTCGTGTCGCCGGACGGCTCCGCCGTCTTCGTGATCGGCGCCGATCAGATCGGTGTTTACCGCCGCGGCGCAGATGGCGCGCTGGTGCGGGTTGGCGAAATCTCAGGGTTTGGCGACCCATTCGGGGACGGCCTGAACTTCGGCACAATCGGCGGCGCCTCGCTCAGCGAAGACGGCACGAAGCTCTATCTGACTGGCGAGTTCTCGCGCGTTCATGGCGTGCTGGTGCTGGACGTCAAGCCCGCCGCCGTGCACTACACGGAAGGCACGGAGCCGGTGGCCATCCTGCCGTCGGGCACGCTATCCGATCCGCAGCTCGATGTGCTGAATGGCGGGAAGGGCGATTACCAGGGCGCCAGCATCACCGTGGAACGCGTCGGCGGCGCGAATCCCGATGACCGGTTCGGCTTCGTCAACGGGGACAATCTGCGGCTGGATGCCGCCAACGGCGTCATCCTGTTGAACGACGCCGTCATCGCGACCTTCTCGCAGGCGAACGGTGTGCTGACGCTGACGTTCACCGGCCTCGTCAGCAAGACGGACGCGCAGAACGTGCTGCGCCGCATCGCCTACAGCAACGCCAGCAACGATCCCACCCGTGACGGCGCCATCATCGCGCTGCGCACCACGCTGCACGATGGCGACGGTCACCAGGATGAACTGCTGACCGAGATCGAACTGGAAGGCGTCAACAATGCGCCGATCATCGACACCACGCCGCGCAATCCTACGTTCCCGGCCGAAGGCGAACCGGTCAAGCTGTTCGAAGGCACCACCGTCGACACGGTGGAATCCGGCCAGGAGGTGGCCCGCGTCATCGTCACGATCAGCCCGGCCAACGCGCAGGACATCCTGGGTGTGGACGGCGGCAAGATCCGCCTGGACAAGGATTCCAACGGGCCGCAGACCATGGCGACCGGCATGCAGTACATGGTGACCATCGCCGACGGCGTCACCACCGTGACCCTTTACCTGAACGCGTCGGGCGAACGTGCCGCGCAGGTCATCGACAGCTTGACCTATGCCAACGCCGCCAGCCCGCTGACCGGCACGCGCACGATCAGCCTCACCGTGCAGGAGTGGTCCAGCGACAATGGCTCGACGGATGCGGACGAGGCGGCAACCGTCACGCTGACCGGCCCGGCTGCCCCCAACACGCCGCCCGCGGTCACCGGCGGCGACGACGTGTCCTACACCGAGCGCGCCGATCCCGTCCTGATCGCACCCGATGGCGTGGTCGCCGATGCGCAGATGGACACCTTCAACGGCGGCGCGGGCAACTACGACGGCAGCGTGCTGACCATCACGCTGGGCGCGGGCAAGAGCGCAGCCGACACGCTCGGCTTTGAGCCGGGCAACGGCCTGACGTTGGAGAACGGCGTCCTGAAGAAGGACGGCGTGGCGATCGGCGCCGTGTCGCAATCCGACGGCGTGCTGACGATCCGATTCAGCGACGAGGCCGGGACCATTCCCACGACGGCGGACGTGCAGCACACGCTGCGCCAGATCACCTACGCCAACAGCAGCCATGCGCCTGCGGCAAGCGTCGCCATCAGCGTGATGCTGACGGACCAGCGCGGGCTGCCTTCGGCCGCAATGGACTACGCCATCGACATCACGCCCATCAACGATGCGCCGGTCGTCGATGCCGATCCGGTGTTGTCGCTGGGGGACCTGACCCATGTGCAGGACCTGACCACCATCCCCGGCCTGGATAAGCCCACCGCCAGCGTCGTTTCCGCCGACGGCGCGCGCGTCTACGTGGCCGACGGCAAGGGCGCCATCGCGGTGTTCAGCCGCGACGGCGACACCGGATCGCTGACCTACCTGCGCACGTTCGCGGGGGCCGGGGATATGACAGGCGTCAAGGAACTGGTGGCGTCCACCGACGGCAAGAGCCTGTACGCCCTGCGCGCGGACGGCAACGCCATCGGCGTCTTTGGCGTGGCTGCCGACGGCACGCTGACGCATCAGGCCACCATCGTCAGCGATTACGGGCTGGACGGCGGCAGCCTGAACGACATGAGGGGCATTGCGCTGTCCGAAGACGGCAAGCAGCTGTACCTGATCAACAACTACGGGATCGCCTACTTCAGCCGCGATGCGCAGACCGGCACGCTCACCTATGTCGGCGGCATCAGCGGCGAAATGAACGCGGAGCCGTTCCTGTGGGCGCCCACCGACCTGGCGGTGCGCGGCGACCTGCTCTTTGTCGTGACCAACACCTGCTCGGGCTCGACGCTGATCGTCTACCGCCGCGACGACAGCGGGGCCTTGTCTGTCCTGACGCATATCCGCGGCGATGGCACGGACGCCGCAGGCCAGCGCGTTTCGTTCTCCGACCTGCAGCATATCGCCGTCAGCGCCGACGGCAGCACGATCTACGTGTCCAACAGCCACACGTCGGTGTTCAACTGGGAAACGGGCGGCACGGACATCCTGGAGAACCCCCAGGCCATCGAGGCCTTCCGTCTGAACGCGGCCACCGGCGCGCTGACGCACCTGGGCACACTGACCGGCAGCCAGACGGTCGAAAGCATCGCGCTGTCCGCGGATGGCAAGGCGCTGTTCGTGACGCTGGCCGACGGCACACTCAATTACTACGCCACGGCGACCCTCGGCCTGATCTCCTCGCAGGGCGGGCTGGACGGCGCCGGCCCGATTGCGGTGTCCGCCGATGGCGGCGTGATCGTGGTGGGCAACGGACTGGACGTGCTGAACGCGCCGCCCGCGCCGGCCCCCACCTTCGTCATCGGCGGCGATGCGGTGCCGGTCGCCCCCACGCTCGCGCTGTCCGACGCGGAAATGGATGCGGCGAACAACTACCAGGGCGCCAGCGTAACTTTCACGGGCCAGGCCAGCGATCGCTTTGGTTTTCTGGCGGGCGACGGCTACACGCGCAATGGCGACGTCATTTCGTTCAACGGCCAGCCCATCGCCACCCTGACGCTGACCGGCGACGCCGCCACGCTGCGCTTTACCGCGCCCGTCGACCGCGCACAGGCCAACGCGCTGCTGCATCGCGTGACCTACGCCAGCACGGACGGCACGCCGGGCACGCGCACCGTCACGATCACGCTCAACGACGGCGATATCACCAGCGCGGCCTTCGACGTGGACGTGACCGTCCGCCCGCCCAACCAGGCGCCGGTCGCAGGCACCGATCCGTACACGCCCGAAACGGCGCTGGCCGGCCGCGATTACGCCGTCACCCTGCCGGAAACGCTCTTCAACGATCCGGACGGCGACAAGCTGACGTGGCAAGTCAGCGGCCTGCCCGCAGGACTGAGCTTCAACCCCGAGACCCGCACGATCTCCGGGGTGCTCGCCGGCACCGGCAAGTTCACGTTTACCGTCACCGTCACCGACCCCGAGGGCGCCTCCGTGTCGCGCGTGCTGGTTCTTGAAGCCGTCGAACCGCCGAACACCGCGCCGGTCGACAGCGGCATCGCGTTGACGCCGGGCGTCGCCGTCGTGGGCGAGCCGTATGCGTACACGTTCCCCGCCGGCCTTTTCACCGACGCCGACGGCGATGCGCTGACGTGGCAGATCAAGGGCCTGCCGGAAGGGCTGACCTTCGATCCGGCGACCCTGACGATCCGCGGAACCGCGACAAGCGCAGGCAGCGTTGCGGTGGTCGTGACCGCCACCGATGCGTCGGGCGCCAGCGTGTCGCGCATCATCACGTTGACGGCAGCCACGGCGCAGACGGAGCCGAATCCAGGCACGGGTCCGGGTACGGGCCCGGGTACAAATCCCGGCACGCAGCCCGACCCCAACGCCAACCCGAACCCCGGCAACCCGGCCGACGTGCCGCCGCCGGACCTGAGCGCGTGGCAGCGCGATCCGGTGTTTGCTTCCGACACGGCTGCCGGCACCGCCGACGACACCCGAGACGACGCGTTCCGGTCGCTGCGCCAAGCGCTCGGCGGCATTCCCGCCGCATCGCCCGACGCGTTCAGCGTCCCCATCCGCGACGGCCTGTCGACGCCGCCGCAATGGACGTCAACGGCGCTGCTCGACGAACTGCTGGCCGATTCGCTCGAACGGCGCGATGCCGACGCCGCGCGTCCGTTCACGATGGATGCGGCAAGCGGCGTCCGCTCGCCGCTCGTGGTCCTGGCCAGCCCCGACGCGCCAGGGCTCACGTTGGCCAGCGCCGCACTCACGGGCCTGTGGCGCGCCGACGTGGCAGGCAACCGGCAGACCTATGCCTTGCCGGCCGGCCTGATCCGCAGCAGCGGTCCCATCGCCTCGCTGGTCTTGCGCATGGCCGACGGCTCGGAACTGCCGCCGGGCGTGCGGCTGGATGCGGCGCGCGGCCTCATCGTGGCGCCAGGACTTGCCGACGCCCAGACGCTCTCGTTGCAACTGGTGGTGCGCGCGGCCAGCGGTGAATCGCGGGCCATCCCGGTCACCGTGTCCGCGCAACGCGTGGGCGCCTGGCACGGCGGCGATACCGTCGCCGCACGCGATGACACCCTCGCCGCCGACAAGCCCGCGCTGACCCAGCAACTGCGCCACAGCGCCGCGCACGACGTGCTGGATGCGGCACGGCAGTTTCTCGCTTCCCTGGACGACGGCGCCGCGGGCGGCGCCTCCGACACGGCCGCCGCCGCCCGGCAGGCCATCACCATCAATGCAGCAAGCTGATTCCAGACATGACTCTTACCTTTGATTCCGCCAAGCCCATGAAACATCGTGCCCGCCGCTTCGCCCTGACCGTGCTCGCCACGGCCGTTCTCGCCGGTTGCGCCGTCGCGCCGCCCGAGAAGCTGAGCACGCAGGACCTGCTGCAACTCGATCAGGCCGACCGCGGCGCCATGTTCGCGCAGCAGGAACCGGTGACGGGACCGATCACGCTGGACGAGGCCATCGCCCGCGCCGTCAAGTACAACCTGCAGCAGCGTCTGGCCCTGATGGAGCGCGCGCTGGAAGACGACCTGACCGACGTGCAGAAGCAGGGCATGCTGCCCAAGCTGACCGCCCGCGCCGGCATGCGTGCGCGCAACAACGATTACGGTTCGTCCAGCGAATCGCTGTCCACCGGCACGCAATCGCTCGTGCCGTCCACCAGCCAGGAGCGCGACACGCATACGGCCGACCTGCAACTGACGTGGAACGTGCTGGACTTCGGCCTGAGCTATTTCGGCGCCAAGGCCCAGGGCAACAAGGCGCTGGCTGCCGAAGAACGCCGCCGCCGCGTCGTGGCCGACATCATCCGCCAGACACGCACGGCGTACTGGAACGCCGTGACGGCAGAACGCCTGAAGGACCGCGTGTCCTCGACGCTGGCAGAAGCGCGCCAGACGCTCGAATACGCACGCCAGACCGAGCAGAAGCGTCTGGTCGCGCCCATCCTGGCGCTGCGCTATCAGCGCGATCTGCTGAACATGGTGCGCCAGACCGAGGCGCTGGACAACGAACTGGCGCAGGCCAAGGCGCGCCTCGCCACACTGATGAACTTGCCGCCCAGCGCGGACTTCCAGTTGGCCGCGCCGGACGCCGCCACCATGGCGCCGCCCGTGCTCGCCTACGAACTGCAGGACCTCGAAGCCCTGGCGATGGTGCGCCGCCCCGAACTGCGCGAAGAAAGCTATCTGGCGCGCAACGCCGTGCTGGAAACGCGCATGTCGCTGCTGCGCCTCTTGCCCAACGCGTCGCTCTTTGGCGGGCTGAACTACGACAGCAACAAGTACCTGGTCAACAACAGCTGGGCGGACGCCGGCATGCAGGTGAGCTGGAATTTGCTTAGCGTGCTGTCGTGGTCCTCGATCACCCGCGCCGGCGAATCGCGTGAACAGGTGGCCGAACTGCGCCGTCAGGCCCTGCGCATGACCGTGCTGAGCCAGGTCCACATTGCTTGGCTGGAACGCCAGCGCGCCGAGACCGCCTTCCGCCGCGCCAACGAACTGAGCCGCCTGCAGGACGCGATTCAGGTGCAGACCGAGAACGCCGCGCGCAGCAGCGCCGAAACGCATCTGGAAGTGGTCCGCGCAAAGGTCGAGACCCTGCTCGCCACGCGCGCCCGCGACCTGAGCTATGCCGAACTCGTCAACGCCCAGAACACGATCTACCAGGCCGCCGGGATCGATCCCCTGCCCGAACGCATCTCCGATGAAAGCCTGGCCAGCCTGGCGCACGACATCGCCGAGACCAACCGGCAAATCGAGCGCGGCCACGTCGACATTCCGCGTCTGGCCGTGACCCCGCAAGCCATCGACACGAACGGACAGGCCATCGCAACGCCGGTGATCGACCCCGTTGCGTCCGTGACCGAACCCGCCGCGCCGCCCGCGCTGCGCACCGTGTCCGGCAATTTGTGGAGCAGCGTGGGTTCCGTCGCCAGCGCCGGCAGCGCGGACAATCAATCGGTGAAAGCGCGCTGACATGCCGATTCTGCAAGCCTCCGTATCGCGGCGCGGCGCGCGTCTGCTGCTGGCCGCGGGTCTGACCGTGTCGGCCGCCGCCGCCGCGCAGACCCCGCCGCCCGCACCCATGACGGCCCCGGCCGCCGACACCGCCCGGGCCCAGCTGGTCGCCGCGCGACGCGCGGTGATTTCCAGCAGTCTGTCCGGCAAGATCGAAACCCTGCCGTTCCGGGAAGGCGACCGCTTCAAGAAGGGCGACGTGCTCGTCGCCTATGACTGCGCCCTGAACCGCGCCCGGCTGGAACGCGCCGTGCTGGCCGAATCGGCCGCGCGCAAGAAGCAGGCGGTCGCCGAGCAACTGGAGGCGCTGCGCTCCATCAGCCGTTCCGACGTCGAACAGGCGCGTGCGGCAGTCGCGGTTGCCCGCGCCGAGAGCAGCGCCGAAAGGGTGCTCGTGGACCGCTGCGCCATTGCCGCGCCGTTCGCCGGCCGGGTCGGCGAAACCTATGCGCGTGCCGCGGAAAGCGTGGCCGAAGGCGAGAAGCTCGTCAGCATCTACGATGACTCCGCCTTTGAACTGGAAGCCATCGTGCCGTCGCGCTGGCTGGCGTGGCTCAAGCCGGGCTCGCCGCTGCGCGTCACCGTCGACGAGACGGGGCGCACTTACGAAGCCTCGGTCTCGCACATCGCGGGCGCTGTGGACCCGGTCAGCCAGTCGGTCAAGATCATCGGCCGCCTCGCCGACGCGCAGAACACCGCCGCCGAACTGCTGCCCGGCATGAGCGGCAGCGTCCGGGTCGACCTTCCCGCCACGGGAACGCCGTGACGGACACCGCTGCACGAGAGAACCTGCTGGCCGCGCTGCTCCAGCTGGAAAAGCGCGCGCGGGCCTGCGCGGACACGCAGGCGCTGGCGTTCCTGATGGTCAACGACACGCATGCGCTGGCGCCGTACCGGCAGGCGGCGCTGTGGCTGCCGGGCGCCGGTGGCGACGGCATCATTTCCGCGCTGTCGGGCCTGGCGGTGCCAGACCCCAACGCGCCCTATACCGTGTGGCTGGCCGGCCTGCTGGCAAGCCGCGCGCGCGAGGGCGCAAGCGGTCCCTTTGCCCCGACGCCCGACGAGCACCCGATGTGGGCGGAGCATCTGCCGGGCCACGGCCTGCTGCTGCGCCTGCCCCTGGCCGACGCAAAGGGAGGCGACGGTCTGCTTGCCTTGTGGCGCGATACGCCGTGGACAGGTGCGGAGATCGCCGTGCTGGGTCTGCTGGCGGACGCCTACGCCCACGCCTGGCGCGCGCTGGCGCCCACGCAACGCACGGGCCGCGCGGCCACCTGGTGGGGCCGCCTGCGCCACGGCGACCGCCGCACGCGCTGGTGGCTGGCGCTGGGCGTGGCCGTCATCGCGCTGATGTTCGTGCCGGTTCGCCAGTCGGTGCTCGCGCCGGCCGAAGTCGTGGCGCGCGCACCCATGGCCGTGCGCGCGCCGCTGCAGGGCGTGGTCGACCAGATCGCCGTCACGCCCAACCAGACCGTCGAGAAAGGACAACTGCTGGCCGCGCTGGACGTGCGCGACCTGGAAGGGCGTCTGGAAAGCGCACGCCAGGCGCTGGCGGTCGCGGAAGCCGAACTGCGGCAGAACCAGCAGCAGGCGCTGGTCGATGACCGCAGCAAGGCCACGCTGGCGCTGGCGCAAGGCAAGCGCGCACAGGCCGCGAGCGACCTGGACTTCTATGCCAAGGCGGTGGCGCGCACGCAGCTGCACGCCGAGCGCGCCGGCATCGTGCTGTTCGATGATCCCGCCGACTGGATCGGCAAACCCGTGGCGCTGGGCGAACGCATCATGATGGTCGCCGACCCCGCGGAGGTCGAGCTGGAAATCCACCTGCCCGTGGGCGATGCGATTGCGCTGCCGGCCGAGGCCCCGATCCGGCTCTTTCTGAACACCGCCCCGGCCGATCCCTTGCCCGCCACGCTGTTGCGCGTGGGCTACCGCGCCGCGCCCACAGCCGAAGGCGCCATGGCCTATCGCGTGCGCGCACGCCTCACCGACGACGCGCTCGCCACGCAGCCGCGCGTCGGTCTGAAAGGCACCGCCAAGCTGTACGGCGAATCCACGCCGCTCTATGGCTACCTGCTGCGCAAACCTCTGGCAACGCTACGCGTATGGCTGGGACTGTAAGCGGCGCGCTGCCCGCGCTGCGCGAAGAGCTGCTGCTGCATCGCGCCCCGCCCAACCACGACGGCTCGCCGGCGTGGACGCTGGAGGACCCGGGCCGCGGCCTGTTCTTCCAGATCGGCTGGGCCGAAGCGGAAATGCTGGCGCGCTGGCGCCTGGGCAGCGCCGATGCGATCGCGGATGCCGCGGCCGGCGAAACCACGCTGGATCTCAGCGCGGACGACGTCGAGGACTTTGCCAAGTTCCTGCAGGCCAACAGCCTCGTGCAGCTGCGCGGCCCGGACGCCATCGCCCGCTACGCCAAGGAGGCCAACGCGCGCCGCAGCAGCCACTGGCTCAAAAGCCTGATGCATCAGTACCTGTTCTTTCGCATTCCGCTCGTGCGGCCCGACGCGTTCCTGACGCGCACCCTGCCCGCCGTGCGGCGCCTGTTCCTGTCGCGCGCCTTCCTGCGGCTGACGGTGGCTGCGGGCGTGCTTGGCCTTTTTCTCGCGGCGCGCCAGTGGGACCAGTTTCTCCACACGTTCCTGCATTTCTTCACGCTGGAAGGCGCACTGGCCGCCGCCGTCACGCTGGGCGCGGCCAAGGTGCTGCATGAACTTGGCCACGCGTACGCGGCCAAGCATCACGGCTGCCGGGTCGCCACGATGGGCGTGGCGTTCATGGTGATGTGGCCGGTGCTGTACACCGACAGTTCGGGCGCATGGCGGCTATCCAGCCGCCGCAAACGCATGTCGATTGGCGCCGCGGGCATGCTGGCTGAAACCGCGCTGGCCGCGTGGGCCACGCTGGCCTGGAGCTTTTTGCCCGACGGAGTACTGCGCAGCGCCGCGTTCACGCTGGCAACCACCACCTGGCTGCTGACGCTGGCCGTCAACCTCAATCCGCTGATGCGCTTTGACGGGTACTTTCTCCTGACCGACGCGCTGAACGTGCCCAACCTGCAGAACCGTTCCTTTGCACTGGCGCGATGGAAGCTGCGCGAATGGCTGTTCGGGCTGGGCGATGCGCGGCCCGAAGTCTTCGCACCGTGGCGCGAGCGCACCCTTATCACCTACGCCTTCTGCGTCTGGATCTACCGCTTCTTTCTGTTCCTGGGCATCGCCCTGCTGGTGTATCACATGGCTTTCAAAATGCTGGGCATCGTGCTGTTCGCCATCGAGATCGTGGCGTTCGTGCTCAAGCCCATCTACACCGAACTGCGCGCGTGGCGCGAGCGCCTGACCAGCCGCCCCGGCGGCGGTTGGAACCGGCGCAGCCGCATCACCGCGGGCGTCGCGCTCATCGGCGTGCTGGCCGCCGTGGTGCCGTGGCGCACGCGCATCGAGGCCCCCGCGCTGATGCACGCCGCGCAGCAGGCCCGCATCGTCGCGCCTGCCGGCGCCCGCATTCAGCGCATCGACGTGCACGCCGGACAAGCGGTCAGCGCCGGTGCGACGCTGTTCGTGCTGGACGCGCCCGACATGACCCACGAGATCGATTCGCTGACGCGCCGCATCCAGGTGCTGCAGTGGCAGCAGTCGTTCCAGGCCATGACCCGCGACACCGCCGCCGCCGTGCCCGTTGCCGCGGGTGAACTGCTGGCGGCGCGCGAGCGCCTCGAAGTGCTGTCGCGCCAACGCCAGCAGCTTACGATCCGCGCGCCGTTCGACGGCACCGTCGCGGAACTGGCCGAGCCTCTCGCGGCCGGTGAATGGATCGCAGAAGGCGAGTGGCTGGCGTCGCTGGCCGACCCGTCGGAAGTGGTCGTACAAGCCTATGCGTCCGAAGACGATCTGCACCGGCTGCAACCCGGCGGCCACGCGCGCTTTCTGTCCGAAGATCCCGGCGAGGCCGCCGTCGCGCTGGTCGTGTCCGACATCGCCGCCACCGCCACACGGCGTCTGGCCGCCGCACCCGAACTCAGCTCCACGCATGGCGGCGCCGTGCCGGCGATGCAGGCGCCGCGCGGCGAGGCCCGGCCCGACCCCGAGTCGCAGGGCCTCGTGCCGGAACGCGCGGTGTATCGCGTGATCCTGCGGCCTGCGGATGCGGCCAACGCCGCCATGCCGCGCCTCCAAGCCATACGCGGCACGGCCGTCATCGAGGGCGACGCCGAAAGCCTGCTGCTGCGCACGTGGCGCCGTGTCGCCGCGCTGCTGGTGCGCGAAACCGGCTTTTGAAGCGGCACATTTCTTAAGCATCTTTAACGTGTCATTCGGCAAGCCCCGGGGAATAATAAGACTCATCATCATCCATCACCGATGGATCGCCTTCACCCATCACCCACACCGACGATGACCACCGAAACCCTCGAACGTCCCTCGCTGTCGCAGCGCCTGAAGCACGAAACCGCGGCGCAGCACGAACGCATGCACCATCTCATGGAGCGCGGCGCGCCGTTCGCCAGCCGCGACGCCTATGCGCGCTTCGTCGCCGCGCAATACCTCTTCCAGCGCGACGTCGAGTTCCTGTTCCAGGACGACGCCGTCAAGCAGGCGGTGCCTGACCTGGAAGCGCGCGGCCGCGAAGACGCCTCGCTCGCCGATCTGCGCGACCTGGGCGCAGCCGCTCCCGAAGACGGCATCGCCAGCATTGGCGTGACCATGCCCGAAGCATTGGGCTGGCTGTACGTGTCCGAAGGCTCGACGCTGGGCGCCGCCTTCCTCTTCAAGCAGGCGCAATCCGACCTGGGCCTGTCCGCCGACTTCGGCGCGCGCAATCTTGCCGCGTACCCCGACGGCCGCGCCACCGTGTGGCGCCGCTTTGTCGCCTCGCTGGACAGCGACACGCTCGACCCCGCGACGCACGACGCCGTCATCGCCGGCGCCAACGCGGCCTATGACCGTTTCGGCGCATTGCTCGAACGGCACTTCGAACTCGGCGCATGACGCCACGCAAACCGTGGGTACGGGCGCTGTATCTGGCGCTCGCCGTCGTCAGCATCGCAGTGGCCGTCGCCGGGGTATTCATCCCCGGCCTGCCCAGCACCGAGTTCGTCCTGCTGGCCTCCTGGGCCGCCGCACGCAGCTCGCCGCGTCTGCACCGCTGGCTGCATGAACATCGTTGGTTCGGCCCGATGCTGCACAACTGGCACAACGGCCGCATGGTGACGCGCCGCGCCAAGATCATGGCCACGGTGTCGATGACGGTCTGTATGGTCGTGATGACGCAGACCATTCCCCATCCGTGGATCGTCTGGCCGTTGTGCCTGACGATGGTGGCGGTGCTGGTGTGGATCTGGCAGAGGCCTGAGCCGCCGGGCGATCATGCCCGCACCTCGGCTAACGTGCCCGCGTGCCAACAGGCACAACGTTCGTAAGCCTGCAGCAAATAACGTAGGCAGGGCTGCCGAAGACCGAAGCCCCCCCAAAAAAAAACGCGCTGAGGACAGGGCCGCAAGACCCTGCCTTCAGCGCGTGGCGCGTGCAAAGGGACGAGCCCGGATTCAAGCCCGTTGCCATTCAGGCATCGGCATTGAACCGGACCCGCCCCATGCGGCTTAGAAGCGCGTCATCAGCTTGAACATGCCCGACTGCTGACGGTTGCCGCCGCCGAACTGCGCGTCGTACGCCACGCCAGCCGTCGTGTTGCGCGTGAGCGCCACTTCGGCGCCCAGGCCCAGCACGGCCGCGTTTTGCGCGATGGGAACGCCCGACACCGTGAAGGTGCTGCCGCCCTCGAAGGCCAGCTTCTGCGTGGGCTTCACATCGCCCATCGCATGGCGCCAGCCCACCGTGGCCGTCAGGCGGCCCGGCGCGTCATCCGTGCCGATCAGCATGGCGCCGCGCAGGCCCAGCGTGGTGCTCGTCACATCGTCCTTGCTGCCCTCGCCGCGCAGCGCCGCACTGCCGCCCGTTTCCTGGAAGTCGCGCGTGCGGACCTGGTTCCATGCCACGCCGGCAAACGGTTCGACAGAATAGGCGTCGCCCAGCGGCAGCTTGTAGCCCAGTTCCGTGAACACCTGCGTCGACGACGCGTTATAGGACGACTCGAGACGCTGGTTCAGGCTGCCGGCAGCGATGTTGCGCTTGGAATCGATCTCGTGCCAGGTGTAGGCCGTACCCACCATGAAGCGCACGAGTCCGGGACCCGCTTCGAAGTTCTTGCCGCCGAAGACCGTGGCCGTGTAGCTGTCCACGCTCATGCGCGACGACACGTCGGAGATCGAGTTGTGGCTGCCGGTGTAGCCGACCGCGCCGCCCAGGCGCCAGCCGCCGCCCACGTCGCCGTCACCGCCGACAAAAAGACCGCCCGCGGACTGATGCACGGTGGACGCATTGCCGTTGCCACCGAACGTGCTCCAGTTGCCGAAGGCCTGCGCCCAGATCGGCGATGCGCCGCTTTGCGGCAGCGCGTCGGACGACGACGCGCCCAGTTGCGCCGTCGGCCGGCCCGCGCGCATCGGCGCGTCGAGGTTGCCGCGCAGATGCGACAGCGGCAACGTGGTCACCGCGTCGCCCTGACCTTGCAACACGCTGCCGGTGCTGGCGTACGCTTCGCCGGACAGTTGCTTCAAGGCCGCGCGCGCCTGCTCGGGCGACATGGACAGCACGGCGGCCGTCACCTGGCTCGCGCCCGTCGTCTTGCCTGCGCCATTGCCGCTGGCGATCAGCGACGAGTCGGCGCCAGGCGTGACGGGTTGCGTGACGACCGGCGCGGTTTCGCTGCCGGTGCCGGCCGTTGCCGAACCATTGCCCGTCGTTGCCGAACCATTGCCCGCCGATGCTGAACCGTTGCCCGCCGATGCCGTGCCTTCGCCCGCCGGTGCGGAACCATTGCCGGTAGATGCCGAGCCATTACCCGTCGAGGCGGAGCCATTACCCGTGGACGCGGAACCGTTGCCCGCGGGCGCCGAACCATTACCCGTCGACGCCGACCCATTCCCGCTCGCAGGCGGCGCTTCCTGATCCAGCGCACCGCCCACGTTCGTTTCGTTCTCCGAACCGCCCACGCTGCCGATCGGCACGTCGTTGCGCGAGAGCGTCATGAACGCATTCTTCGCGTCATAGCTGAGCGACGGCGTCAGGAATGCGTAGTTGCTCGACACGCCCGTGAAACGGCCTTGAATGCCGCCGTCCGCCGTCAGGATGTTGTACGTCGTGCGCGGCGCGTAGTTGCCATTGGGACCCACATGCGCGACCGTGCCGTCCAGCGTCGCGACGCCGGTCACGTGGATGCGGTCGCTCAGCGTGCTGGTCGGATCGGCGTGCACGCGATAGATCGTGTCCTGGCCGAAGTTGAGGTTGCCGTTGACCGTCAGCGTGCCCATCGGCGTGCCGTCGTTGCCCGGCGAAATCACCGCCGTGGGAAACAGGGTCGTGCTGCCCACTTGGCCGACACCGGCCAGCACCACTTCGCGGCCGATGTCCATCGGACCGTTCAGCTTGCCGTTGATCTCCAGCGCGCCATCGGCGATGAAGATCGGACCGGTCAGGTTGCTGCTGTCGCCGTTCAGGATGATGGAACCGACGCCGGTCTTCACAAAGCCTTCCGTGCCTTGCAGCGGGTTGTCGATGATGTCGACGAACTGGCCGGCCGCATACGTGCCGTCGCCGACGACGATCACGGGCGGGTTGCCGCCGGTGCCCGCCAGCGTGATCGGCGCGCCTTGCAGGCGATACCGGTCCGTGGCGAACTGCAGGCCCGACGCGCGCACCGGACCGGCGCTGCCGTCCACGGTGACCGTGCCCGCCGCGCCCGTGAAGATCGCGTAGCCGCCGCTGGGCAGGGCGCCCGTGGCGTTGGTCGGGCTGCTCCAGTTGCCGCTCGTCGCAGTCCACGTGCCGCTGCCGCCGCCCGCGTTGGCCGCCGAGGCCACGCCGTTGCCGTTCCACAGGTTGGTGGTGCTGGGGCCCAGGACCAGGTTGATGTGCTTGTCGCCCGTCAGCGTCTGGATCGTCGCGGCAGGCACCGAGTCGCCGGAGACCGTGCCCAGCGTCAGGCCGCTGCCGCTCAACGAGCCGCCGTACGACATGATGCGGTAGAAGCCCGCGTTGACCCCGTGCGTGCTGACCTTCACGTTCAGCGTCGCGTTGTTCAGCGCAACGTTGCCGCCCACCTTGATGTTGTCGCCCGTGCCGGGTTGCGTGATGGGCAGTCCGGCGTAGCCGGTTTCAAAATCAAAGACGCCGTTGTTGATCGTCAGGTTGCCGTTCACCGCGAGATTGCCGTTGGAAACGCCGGTGGGCGTGTCCACCCAGTATCCCGGCGCCACGCGGGAATTTCCCGTCACGTTCAAATCGCCGCCGATCGACCCGAAACCCGCCACCGTGCCGTTCGACATGGCATTGACGTTGCCGCCGATCGCCACGCCCGCACCGCCGCCATTACCGCCGATAACCGCCGTGCCGCCGTTCACATCAATGCCACCGGGAAAGTTGGCCGACCCGTCAAACACCTGCGTATTGCCCGATCCAATGGTCAGGTCCGCAGCGGTGACGTTCCCCACGTAGGACGCGCTCAAGGCGAGCGTCGCCGTCAGCCACTTCTTTGTGCCGTATGCCAAAACTTCAATCCTCCGGATTAATCGAGCTTCCTTTCACACATTACCGATATGTTTAAAAAGTATCGGTAAGTAATAATGCAGCCGGCGTGAATTTAGGGTCAGCTCTCGAAAAAAGGAGGCACTGTATAACGGTTTTTTTTACGTCCCCGTTAATAAACGGGGTTATATCCCGTTAATTATCAAAATAGGTCTACGGCATACGACCGATATTGGTAGAAGCGTCTCTGCATGGGCTATCCAAAGTATTCAGACCCAGGTCGCGGATACCATCTTCAACGGCATATCAAGACAATTTGGATACCATCCCGTGGTCTGCATACACCGTTTACCGGACCGCGATTTGCAGAAATTACAGAAACAAAATGACACCGCCGACACATCAGCCATTATCTTTCTGATTAATCCAGCGTGACGCCGCGCGCGCTCAGGCCAGAAGGCGTTTCACTCGGCTGATTAACTCTGCGAGTGCGCAAGCCTCAGACCTTTTCAAGGCTTTGAAACCGGATTTCGGACACTGCGCGGCAGGGTCGCGCGCCGCCATCAGCCGCTCCACCGACCGCTTCAGTCGGCCATTGCGCTGCTCGAGCTGGCGTATCCGCTGCAAGTCGTCCCGGCTTTGAACCGCCCGCAGATAGGCGCGCAGGCCGTCGAACGGTGGCGTTGGTCCGCTGCGGGAATCAGGCGTATCCATGCCCCTCTCCAACTACCCGTCAGACGGACGACGCGCCCGGCAGCGGAAACGTCACGTTCAAGCACACGCCACGTCCGTCGGCGCCATCCGTCACGGTGACGCGCGCATGGTGCGAGCGGGCGATTCTTGCCACCAGCGCCAACCCCAATCCGCTGCCGTGGCTCGGTGCGCCCGGGCCGCGGTAGAAGGGGTCGAAGATACGCTCGCGCAGCGGCCGTGCGATGCCGGGGCCGTTGTCCGACACCGCCAACGTGACGCTGTCCGCCGCCCACTGCAACGTCACCCAGATCGAACTGCCGTCGCCGCTATACCGGCCCGCGTTGTCCAGCAGATTGCGCACCAGAATACCCAGCGCATCGACCTGACCCAGGATATGCCCCGGTGCGGCATCCACGGTGAGCTGCTGGCCGCGATGGACGAACGAGCCCTGCATGTCCCGCAAGACAAAGCCCACGACGCAAGCCAGATTAACCGGCTCGAGCACGATGTCGTTCCTGTCGGTGCGCGCCAGGTCCAGCAGCTGTTCCACGATGCGCGCGCTGCGGCGGGTCGTCTCGGCGATCTTCTGCATCAGCATCTTCGCTTTGACGGGATCGTTGACCCGATACGCCGTGTCCGCGTACACGGCCAGCACCGCCAGCGGCGTGCGCAGCTCGTGGGCGGCGTCGCCGATGAATCGCCGCTCATTCTCGATGAGCGTCGCCACCCGCTGCTGCCGCTCGTTGATGGCGCGTATCAAGGGTCCCACTTCGGCGGGCACGGCGCGTTCGTCAACGGTCGCGCCGTCGGTCACGCTGGCCTGCGCAATGTCCCTGCCGGCGCGGCCAAGCTTGCGCGTTGATCGGCAGACCACGAACATCGTGACGCTGCCGATTCCGGCAAACATCAGCAGCGTGATGATCGAGCCCAGTTCGAACCGGTCGGCCAGCCCCGCATAGAACGCGCGCGTCGGCGTCGCGGCAACGATCTCGAAGCGGGCCGTCTCGTCCAGTCCCGCGTAGACGCGCCAGGTGTCGCCGCCGAAGGTGACGCACGAGAATCCGATGGCATTGGCCTGCGCCATCCGCGTCCGGGGCGCGTCCGTGGATGCCAGCACCAGCCGATTCGTCACGCGGTCCCACACCTGGATCTCGGTCTTGCCGATGGACTGGCGCAACAGGAAGGCGGGCACCGGCAGGTCCCGGCGGATGTCCTGCGTCACCGGCACCATCGCCAGAAAGAACGCGACGCTGTCGACCACCGCATTCAGCTCATGATCGCGCGCGCCTGATTCGGTGCGCGTCAGGCTGTTCCAGTACAAACCAAACTGCACCAGCCACGAGACCAGCAGCGCGCTGAAGATGCCCAGCAGAATCTGCGCGCGCATCGAATTCGTGACCCGCCGCATCAGCCGCCATCCCGGGCCAGGCGATA
Source organism: Achromobacter spanius (assembly GCF_002966795.1). GTDB lineage: Bacteria > Pseudomonadota > Gammaproteobacteria > Burkholderiales > Burkholderiaceae_B > Achromobacter > Achromobacter spanius_D. The sequence goes on along the minus strand of NZ_CP023270.1, from coordinate 289,411 downwards.
GCCTTGGCCGTGCACGTTTTCGATGGCGTCCTTGCCCAGCTTTCGCCGCAGGGCGTGGATGAACACGGCGATGGTGTTGCTCTCGCCGGGGCGGCCGGCGCCGTAGAGATGCGCGCGCAGCTCTTCCGTGGACACCAGCCGGTCGGGGTGCCTCACCAGCATCTCCAGCGTGCGGAACTCCTGTTCGGACAGGCGGGTCGGCACATCGTCGACGAAGGCCTCGCGGCGGCCCGGGTCCAGCTTCACATGACGCCACACCAGCACCTTGTCGCCCGCCGCGCCGCTGCGCCGCAGCAACGCGCGCATGCGTGCAAAAAGCTCCGTGGGATCGAACGGCTTGATGACGTAATCGTCAGCGCCCAGATCCAGGCCATGGATACGGTCGCTCAAGGCATCCCGCGCGGTGATCAGGATCACCGGCACCGCGTCGCCGCGCCGGCGCACAAAGCGCAGCACGTCCAGGCCCGACCCGCGATGCAGGCCAATATCCAGCAGCACGATCGTGAAGGCATGCTCCAGAAGCAGCACCTTGGCGGCGTCGACCTCCTGCACCAGCGTCACCGCGAAGTCCAGTTCCTCCAGGGCCAGCGTCAATGCGTCCGCGAACATCGCGTCGTCCTCGACCAACAGCACACGCATGTCAGTGTTCCCCTCTGTGGGCCTTGGCAGCCTCTGCGCGGCGCGGCGTGCTTGCCGCGCGTGCCGCATCATAAAAGGTCAGCCGCCGGCTCAGGCGTGGGCGGGCGCGGCCAGCGCCAGCGGCTCGTAGCGCGCCCCCGGATGGGCCGCAGCTGTGCGCCGCTCCGTCTTGAAGCGCGCCACCGCCTGCAACAGCTCCTTCGCCTGCGTGGCCATGGCGCCTGCCGCCGCCGCCGATTCCTCGACCAGCGCCGCGTTCTGCTGCGTCATCGTGTCCATCTGCGACACCGCCACGTTCACCTGTTCGATGCCGCTGGTCTGTTCCGCCGACGCCGAGGCGATTTCCACGGTCACCTCCTTCAGCCTGGCCACCGCGTCCAGCACCTTCTGCATCTGCTCGCCCGCCGTGGCCGCCAGCGCCTCGCCGCCTTGCACGGCGCGCTTGGAGTTTTCGATCAAACCCTTGATCTCCTTGGCCGCCGTCGCGCTGCGTTGCGCCAGCGCGCGCACTTCGGTCGCCACCACCGCGAAGCCCCGGCCCTGTTCGCCGGCCCGCGCGGCTTCCACCGCCGCGTTCAGCGCAAGAATGTTTGTCTGGAACGCGATGCTGTCGATCACCGACACGATCTCGCCGACGCGCTCGGCATCGGTGGAGATCGCGCCGATCGCGTCCACCACCTGGCCGACTACGCGGCCCGCTTCACCCGTGAGCTGGCTGCAGTCCACCGCAAGACTGCTGCCGCTTGCCGCGTTGTCCTGGTTCATCCGCACGGTCGAGGTCATTTCCTCGATGCTGGCGGCCGTTTCCTCCAGCGAGGCGGCCTGTTCCTCGGTGCGTTGGGACAGGTCCGCATTGCCTTCGGCAATCTGGGCGGACGCCGTCGAGATGGACTCCGCCGCACTGACGATAGTGCCGACCGTCGACGCCAACTGCATCCGCATCGTCTCCAGCGAATACATCAGGCTCGACCGATCGCGTCCGTCCAGCGTAAGCGCCGTCGTGAGATCGCCGCTTGCAATGGCGCCGGCCAGCTTCTGCGCATCGGCAGGCTCGCCGCCAAGCTGACGCAGGATGCTGCGCGTGATCAGCCAGGCCGACAGCACACCGGCCAGAACGGCGACCGCCATGATCACGACGATTGCATTGCGCAGGCGTGCCGACGTCTGCGCGGCCTGCCCGGCCGATTCGTCGCTGAGTTTGGTTTCCAGGTTGGCAAGCGCCATCAACTGGTCGAGCCAGGCGTCCTGCTTGGCGCGCAGCTCTTCACGCAGGATCCTGGCGGCTTCCTGGGTATTGTTCTGCCGCCCGGCTTCCAGGGCGCGCAGGTAGATCGGCGTCGCCTGTTCTTCCGCGCGCCGCGCGGCGGCGAACAGGTCGGTTTCCGCGGGCAGCGTCCCTGCGTCCTCGGCAAACATCCGCGCGAGCCGCTCGCTGGCTTCGCGGTAGTGCTTGGCCATGTCCTGCGACCGGGTGATCTCGTTCGCCACGGCCTGGGCGTCCGTCTGCAGCACGATGTTGCGCACCACGATGGCGCGGCTCTGCACCAGGTCCCGCATCTGCAACGCCAGCTTCAACTGCTGGTTGTTCACGTTCACGATGTCGGACATCGACTTGTCCAGCGTCCGCACGGCGTACAGGGACAGGCCCCCAAGCACCAGCAACGCCAGGATAAGCAGGAGAAAACCGATAGCGAGGCGGGACCTCACTTTCATGGCTGCAAGATTCATCATTCGCCTTTGTTGTGATCGACAACCGGCTCATGATTATTAGCGCTGTTGCAGCGCGGGACCCGTTAACGGATCCGCGCCGGCTGACGAGCGCGACTATAGCGAGGCAAGAATTAATGAATCGTTAATTCCCGCCAGCGTCAGAAGTTATGCCGCAGCCCCAGCGCAATCGTCTGCGGGCTGGCGCCGGCAGTCACGCCCAGGTCGTTGATTGCGAAGTCATAGGCCGCGTTCGAGCGGTTCTTGATCTTCGAGTAATACGCATACACCGACGTGCGCTTGGACAAGGGCTGTTCATAGCCGATCGTGTACTGGACCGCGCCGGTGTTCTCGCCGCTACGGACATAACCCACCCGTTGCGTGGACGGCCCGGTGCCGTTGGCGGCGTACCCAACGGATGCATTCAGACTGCCGGAGCCCAGCTTCTGCACGAGCGACACGTAGTAACCCTTGCGGCGCAGATCGCCGGTGGCTGTCTGGTAGCGCAGCTGCTCGACGACGAGGTTGATCGTGGTGGACGGGAACGAATACGAAGCACCCAGCTTGATGGCATCGTCGTGCGAGTCGGCCATCTGATAGTTCCTGTGCAGCTCATAGGCCGCCACCAGCGCCAGCGGGCCTTCCTTGTAGGCCGCGGACCAGGAGAAAAGCTGGGGGTTGCGCGGCGTCGTCATGCGTTCCTGCGGCAGGCCCCACGTGAAGCCCGCGCTCAGGCCATGCCAGTCGGCCGACCGGAAATGCAGCGAGTTCTTCTGGCGCCGGTCAAACGAACTGGTGTTCTCGACGTTGCCCGAGCTGGAAGCCGAGCCGTTGCCCATCAGCGCCATGTATCCCGCCGTCATCGGATAGTAGGGATCCATCTTCATGGTCGACTCGGTGTAGGCGGTGTGCCAGTTGCCCAGAAAGAACGTGCCGTAGGACGACGCCAGCCCCAGGCGCGTGTTCCGGCTGGCGATCTCGCCTTGCCCGGTGTTCAGCGCAATGCCGCTTTCAATCTGGAAGATCGCGGACAGGCCGTTGCCCAGGTCCTCTTCGCCGCGCAGGCCAAACACCGACCGATTGTTCGTCATGCGCGCCCCAGAGCCGGCATTGTCGCCGCCGCTGATCCACGCGTATTCCAGCGCCGTGTTGAGCCGGCCGTATAGCGTGACGGATGACTGCGCCGTCGCGCTGCCCACTACGCCACACAGCGCGGCCACCGCGCATCCACCAACCAGAACCCGTTTGCGCGCTTGGCGGCCAACCTTCATCTCATGCTCCTGTGCTTTCCGAGGGAATCCTGCGCGATCAACCCCTGGGCACGGGATACGAGCGACCCCGGAACTGCAAGGCAGCACGCAAACCGGAAAACAATACGCGTGCATTGCGTGGCGGCGCCATTCGTCGATGGTATAGGGTCACAACCCTAATGTCGGATTGCGCCCCACTGGCCGCCATGGAAACCTACCCGCCACGAAACTAATCGAGGAGAGTGGCATGGCTTCGCGTCGACAAGTCCTGGGAGCGGCGTCTTCGCTGGCTTCCGCGTTTGCGCTCAACAGCATGTGGGCAGGCCGGGCGAATGCCGGGTCGCAGAACCAACCCGGCACGCCGCTGGCGGACGGCCCCCCGGAAGTGATCTTCTACAACGGCCGCTTCACCACGCTGGACCGCGCCAATCCGGAAGCGGGCGCCGTCGCCGTGAAGGCCGGCAAGTTCGTCGCCGTGGGCAGCGACCGGGAAGTCCTGCGCCTGGCGGGATCGAACACCCGGCTGGTGGACCTGAAAAAGAAAGGCGTCCTGCCCGGGCTCTACGACAACCACACGCACGTCGTGCGCGGCGGCCTGAACTACAACATGGAGCTGCGGTGGGACGGTGTGCGGTCTTTGGCGGACGCCATGGAAATGCTGCGCCGGCAGGTCGCCAACACGCCCGCGCCCCAATGGGTGCGCGTGGTGGGCGGATTCACCGAGCACCAGTTCATTGAGAAGCGCCTGCCGACCATCGAGGAAATCAATGCCGTCGCGCCGGACACGCCCGTGTTCCTGCTGCATCTGTACGACCGCGCGCTGCTGAACGCCGCGGCGCTGCGCGTGGTGGGCTACACCCGGGACACGCCCGACCCCGAAGGCGGACAGATCATCCGGGACTCGAACGGCAATCCGACGGGCCTGCTGCTGGCCAAGCCCAACGCCACGATCCTGTATTCCACGCTGGCCAAGGGTCCGAAGCTGCCGTTCGACTATCAGCTGAACTCCACGCGCCACTTCATGCGTGAGCTGAACCGGCTGGGCGTCACGGGCGTCATCGACGCCGGCGGCGGCTATCAGAATTACCCGGACGACTACGCCGTCATCCAGAAGCTGGCCGACGACAACCAGTTGACCGTCCGCCTCGCCTACAACCTCTTCACGCAAAAGCCCAAGCACGAAAAGGAAGACTTCCTGAACTGGACGTCTTCGGTGAAGTACAAGCAGGGCGACGACTACTTCCGCCACAACGGCGCGGGCGAGATGCTGGTGTTCTCGGCCGCCGACTTCGAGGACTTCCGCGTCGAACGCCCGGACATGCCGCCGGAAATGGAAGGCGAACTGGAAGAGGTCGTGCGCGTGCTGGTCCAGAACAAATGGCCCTGGCGCCTGCACGCCACGTACGACGAAACCATCACGCGGGCGCTGGACGTCTTCGAGAAGGTACATCGCGACACGCCGCTTACCGGCATCAACTGGTTCTTCGATCACGCCGAGACGATCTCGGACAAGTCGATCGACCGGATCGCCGCGCTGGGCGGCGGCATTGCCGTGCAGCATCGCATGGCCTATCAGGGCGAGTACTTTGTCGAGCGCTACGGCGCGAAGGCCGCGCAGGCCACGCCCCCGGTCAAGCGCATCCTGGAAAAGGGCGTGAAGACGTCGGCCGGCACGGACGCCACGCGCGTCGCGTCCTACAACCCGTGGATCTCGCTGTCGTGGATGACCACGGGCAAGACCGTGGGCGGCATGCCGCTGTACCCGCACGAAAACCTGCTGGACCGCGAAACCGCGCTGCGCATGTGGACCGAAAACGTCGCGTGGTTCTCCAACGACGAGGGCAAGCGCGGCCGCATCCAGGTGGGCCAGTTTGCCGACCTGATGGTCCCGTCCCAGGATTACTTCACGGTGGCGGATGAAGAGATTTCGTTCCTGACGTCCGACCTGACCGTGGTCGGCGGGCGAGTGGTCTATGGCGCGGGCGACTTCGCGCCGCTGGACGAAAACGCGCCGCCGCCCGCCATGCCCGACTGGTCGCCCACGCGCCTGTTCGGCGGCTATGCCGCCTGGGGCGACCCGGAAGGCGCGGGACGCAATTCGCTGGACTACAAGCGCTTTGCCGCCGCGTGCGGGTGCGCCACGGCGTGCGGCATGCATGGACACAGCCACGCCAACGCGTGGGCCTCCAGCGTGCCGGCCTCGGACCAGAAGTCGTTTTTCGGCGCGCTGGGTTGCTCGTGCTGGGCCGTGTAAAGGACTGAATCCATGTCGAGCATTTCAACCTCGCTGGCCGGCCTCGCACGCCCCGTTCTCGGGGGCCGCGTGGCCCGCTTTGTCGCCTACCTGGGCCTGTGCGCGGCGTATCTGCAGGGCGGGCTGGTCAAGCTGACCGACTTTCCCGGCGCCATTGCCGAAATGACCCACTTCGGGCTCACGCCCGCGCCGTTCTTCGCCGTGGTCGTAATCGCGCTGGAGCTCATTGCCTCGCTCATGATCCTGATCGGCTGGCACCGCTGGATCGGCGCATTGGGGCTGGCGATCTTCACCCTCATCGCCACGTTCGTTGCCCTGCAGTTCTGGGAAATGCCGCCCGGCCAGGCGCGCTTTTTCGCCGCCAACTCGTTCTTCGAGCACCTTGGGCTGGTGGGCGGATTCCTGCTGGTGATCTGGCAGGACCTGAACGAACGGCGGTAACAGCCTTCGCAGTGCCCGTCGCGCCGGCCGCTCCGCCGGTTCAACGGGCACTGCGTCTTCAACGCTCACCTTGCACATCATGGAACAGACACCCGTATCTCCCCGATTCACCGGCCTCCTGGGCTTTAACGCGGGATACGTCGATACGGCGGGGTTCCTGGCGTTGAATGGCCTGTTCACGGCGCACGTGACCGGCAACTTCGTCACGCTGGGCGCCGCCTTCGTCCACGGCACGACCGGCGCCTTCGCCAAGCTGCTGGCCTTGCCGCTCTTCTGTGCCGTCGTCGTCCTGACGCGCCTGTTTGCGTCCAGCCTCGCGGCCGCGGACACGGCCATGTCCAAGCTCATGTGCGCGAAGGTGCTGCTGCTGGCTGCCGCCGCCGCCGTCCTCATCGCCTACGGACCGTTTCCCGACAGCGACGCGCCCTTCGCCGTGACGGGCGGCATGCTGCTGGTCGCGGCCATGGGTATCCAGAATGCGATCCAGCGCATGCACCTGGGCAGCGCGCCGCCGTCCACGCTGATGACCGGGACCACCACGCAGGTGATGATCGACCTGGCCGACCTCTGCAAGGGCGTCTCCGGCGAAGCCCGCACGGCCGCCGTCGGCCGCCTGCGCAAGATGCTGCCCGCCCTGGCGGCCTTTGCGTCCGGCTGCGCCATTGCCGCGTTGCTGTACTGGGCGTCCCTCATGTGGTGTTTCGTCCTGCCGCCCATCGTCGCCGCCCTGGCCACCCTGGGCATCAAGCGCGTCCCCCAATGACCCTACTTGAGGGGGGACGCGCCATACCTTCGAACAATGTCGAAATGCGAACGTTTCCCATATCCTGACGTTGTCGTTAACGCCCCCTCTGTTTCAACCCTCCAGGTGATTTTCATGTCCCAAGCAAAGCTCGAAGTCCTGACCCCGCAGAACAGCCAGATCATCTTCATCGATCACCAGCCGCAGATGGCCTTCGGCGTGCAGTCGATCGACCGCCAGACGCTCAAGAACAACGTCGTGGGTCTGGCCAAGGCCGCCAAGGTGTTCGGCGTCCCCACCACCATCACCACCGTCGAAACCGAGTCGTTCTCGGGCTACACCTACCCCGAACTGCTGGACGTGTTCCCGAACCAGAAGGTCCTGGAACGCACCTCGATGAACTCGTGGGACGACCAGAAGGTGCGTGACGCGCTGGCCGCCAACGGCCGCAAGAAGGTGGTCGTCGCCGGCCTGTGGACCGAAGTCTGCAACACCACCTTCGCCCTGTGCGCGATGCTGGAAGGCGAGTACGAGATCTACATGGTCTCGGACGCGTCGGGCGGCACGTCCAAGGAAGCGCATGACATGGCCATGCAACGCATGATCCAGGCCGGCGTCGTGCCGGTCACGTGGCAGCAAGTGCTGCTGGAATGGCAGCGCGACTGGGCCCACCGTGACTCGTACGATGCCGTGATGGAAATCGTCAAGGAACACTCGGGCGCCTACGGCATGGGCGTGGACTACGCCTACACCATGGTGCACAAGGCCGGCCAGCGCACGCAGACCGCCCACGACGCCATCGCGCCCGTCGCGGCGCCCGTCATCGCCCGCTGATGCCCCACGGGCCCGCAGCCGCTCTCGCAGCGGCCGCGGGCCTTTTTGCTTTCTTCCGCAGCCTGCCCGCCATGACGACCGCCGACATCCGACCCGCTGACCCAGCCCCGCCTTCCTCTCCCTTCGCCTACTCCGCCTTCACGGTGATCTGGGTGGCTACCGTCCTGTCGAACATCGGCACCTGGATGCACGATGTGGGCGCGGGCTGGCTCATGACCTCGCTGTCGCCGTCGCCCATGTTCGTGGCGCTGGTGCAGACGGCGGGCGCGCTGCCGGTCTTCCTGCTATCGCTGCTGGCCGGCGCGCTGGCCGACACGATGGACCGCCGCAAGCTGCTGCTGATGGTGCAGATCGCGATGGGCTTCATCGCCCTGGCACTGGGCCTGGTGGTGTGGTTTGGCCTCACGACGCCGTGGGTGCTGCTGGGCTTTACGTTGCTGATGGGCATTGGCACGGCGCTGTCGGCGCCCGCTTGGCAGGCCATCGTCCCCAGCCTGGTGCCGCGTCCTTCGCTGCAGCAGGCCATCGCGACGAACAGCGTGGGCATCAACGTCAGCCGCGCCATTGGTCCGGCGCTGGCCGGCGTGCTGATCACCAGCCTGGGCGTGGCGATTCCTTTCTTTGTGAACGCGGTCAGCTTCATCGTGGTCGTCGCAGCACTGATCTGGTGGAAGCCGCCCGCCGCCGCTGAAAAGCGCCTGCCGCGCGAGCAGCTGTTTCACGCCATGCGCGCCGGGCTGCGCTTCGCGCTGCACAGCAAGCCGCTCAAATCCACGCTGGTGCGAGCCGTCGCGTTCTTCCTGTTCGCCAGCGCCTATTGGGCGCTGCTGCCGGTGATCGTCCGCCAAGTGCTGCAAGGCGGCGCCTTGCTCTACGGCATCATCCTGGGCTGCGTCGGCGCGGGTGCGGTGATCGGCGCAATCGTGCTGCCGCCGCTGCGCAAGAAGCTGGGCCCGGACCGCAGCGTCATGGCCGGCACGCTGGGCACGGCGCTCACGCTGGTCGTATTTGCGGTGGTGCCGCATCCCGTGGTCGCCGGCGCGTTCAGCTTTCTGGCGGGCGCGTCGTGGATCATGGTGCTGACCTCGCTGAACGTGTCTGCCCAGGTGGCGTTGCCCGACTGGGTGCGCGCACGCGGCCTGGCGATCTTCGTCACGGTGTTCTTCGGCTCGATGACCGCCGGCAGCATGATCTGGGGACAGACCGCCGTGCGCGCTGGCGTCCCAACGGCCCTGCTGATCGCGGCCGCGGGCTCGGTCATTGCGATGCTGCTGACCCGCAAGGCCCAGCTGCAACTGGGCGCCGAGCTGGACCTCGCGCCGTCGATGCACTGGCCCGAGCCACTGATCGACCAGCACGTGTCGCATGATCGCGGTCCGGTGATGATCACGGTGGAATATCTGATCGACCCGGCGCGCGGCGCGGACTTCGTGCAGGCCATGCATCACGCCGGCGCCGAGCGCCGCCGCGACGGCGCCTACGCCTGGGGAATTTTTGAAGACGCCGCACAGCCGGGCCGCTACCTGGAGTACTTCCTGGTGACGTCGTGGCTTGAGCATCTGCGCCAGCACGAGCGCGTCACGCATGCCGACGAAGACCAGCAGGCGGAAGTCCGCGCGTTCCATATCGGCGACACGCCGCCGCGGGTGTCGCACTTCGTCGCCCCCATCCCGAAATAAGGGGGCAGGATGAGACCGGCGCTGCCCGCACACACCGTTACAAGAGAAGAATGATTCCTGACTAGAATTGCGCCGACAGGGATTTTGATGCCGCGCGCCGAGAGGCCGCGGCTTAGGTGTGACATGGATAGCGCTCCTCGCTTCGAGGCAGTCAACGGAGCCCGTTTCGAGGTTCTGTGGGTAGACGGCGACCGGGTCTTCGGACGCGGCGCTTCGAAGCTGGCCGTCTGGCTTCGGCCGAACGACAGCTCGGAATGCGCGCGGCACCTGCTGGAACAGGAATACGGCCTGCGCGACTACCTGCATGCGGACTGGGCCGCCGTCCCGACCGAGCTGGTGCGCGTGGGCGGCGCCACCGTCCTGTATCTGCAGGATCCCGGCGGGCAGCCGCTGGCCACGCACCATTCGCGCGCGATGCCCGCCCCAATGTTTCTCCGCTTCGCCATCGAGGTGGCGATGTCGCTGGGGAAGATGCACAACGCCGGGCTGATCCACCGCAATCTCAAGCCCGCGCACATCCTGTTCAATGAACAGCATGGCACCGCTCACCTGACCGGCTTTTCGTTCTCCACGGCGCTCGGCGCGTATCAAGCAGCGCCCGCCGCGCCGCCGGGCGATATCGTCGGCACCCCCGCCTACATGGCCCCCGAGCAGTCCGGCCGCTCCGGCCACCGCGCCGACGCGCGTTCCGATCTGTATTCGCTGGGGGTCGTCTTCTACGAAGCCTTGACCGGCGAGCTACCCTTTCAGGGCGAATCGGCGCTGACGTGGCTGCACAGCCATACGGCGCGCGTGCCCGTGGCGCCGGCCGAGCGCGACGGCAGCATCTGCGCCGATCTGTCGGCCATCGTCATGAAGCTGCTTGAAAAGTCGGCGGACGACCGGTATCAGACGGCGGAGGGGCTTGCCGCGGATCTTCAGTACTGCCTGTCCCGATTGACCGCCGACCTCGGCGCCGCGCCCGACTTCGTGCCGGGCCGCTACGACCACCCGGGGCGCGTACGCGTGCCGGCCACGCTGTACGGCCGGGGCACCGAACTAGACATTCTGCTCGGCGCCATGGGCCGGGTGGCGGGCTCGGGCCGCGCCGAGGTGGTGCTGATCTCCGGCGAACCCGGCGTCGGAAAATCCATCCTCATCGAAGAGCTGCATCGCGTCGTCGGCAGCCAATACACCCTGCTCGCAAAGGGCAGGGGCGATCCCCACAGCCACGCGGGCCCGTACGCCGCGCTGGTCGAGGCGGCACGCGGCCTGCTTCAGTCCGTGCTTGCCAAGAACGAAAGCGACCTGGGCGAATGGCGCGAAAAGCTGCGCGTGGTGGTGTCCGCGGGCGGCGACAGCCTGCTCGCGTTGATCCCCGAACTGGCGATGATCGTGCCGGACGCGTCGGGCCTGCTTGCCGAAGGCGACGCCAAGGCGCGGTTGCGCCTGGCCTTTCAGCATCTGTTCTGCGCGTTCTCGTCGCCCGGCCATCCGTTGATCCTGTTCCTGGACGACCTGCAATCGACCGACGCCGCCACGCTGCGCGTCATCGAACAGCTTGCGCAGACGGACCTTCAGAACATCCTGGTCGTGGGCGTGTATCGCGCCGAAGAGGTGACGGCGCGCCACGCGCTTGCTGCCTTCATTGACAGCCTGCGCGCCAACGCGATTCCCCTGACCGAGATCGCGCTCAACAACCTGCCGGAGCCCGATTCCGCCCGCCTGATCGCCGATGCGCTGCAGAGCAAGTCGCCGTGGATCGATCCGCTCGTCAGCCTGGTGCAGGCCAAGACGGCCGGAAACCCGTGCTTCATGCTTCGCTTTCTGGCCACGCTCTCGGCCGAGGGGCTGCTGCACTACGACCCGCGCCGCCAACGCTGGATCTGGGATGCGGACGCCATCCGCGAGCAGGCCTTTACCGACAACGTGGTCGGCATCATCATCCAGCAGGTCGAGCGCTTGCCGCCCGACAGCCGCGAAGCGCTTCAACACATGGCGTGCCTGGGGCACGACGCGTCGCTCGGCAAGCTTGCCATTGCGCTGGACTGGCCACGCCTCGACGTTGCCACCGCGATGCGCGAATGCGAGCGGCAGAGCCTCGTGTTCCGGGCCGGCGACGTGTACCGCTTTCCGCACGACCGGGTGCAGGCCGCCAGCTATGCGCTGATTCCCGAACGGCAGCGCGCCGCCACGCACCTGGCCATCGGCCGGCGGCTCGTGCAGGACCTGCCACCGGAACAATTGAAGGCGCACGCGTTTGAACTGGTCGATCAGTTCAACCGGGCATGGCAACTTGTCCACAGCCCGGAAGAACGCGTCCGGCTTGCCCATCTGAACGCCCTGGCCGGCGCGCTGGCCAAGGACACCGCCGACTATTCCGCGGCCATCCGGTATCTGGAGGCCGCCTCGGCGTTCCTGTCCGACGACGGCAGGCAGCACCAACCGGCGCTGGCCTTCACCATCGAGATCACGCGCGCCGAATGCGAATTCCGCAACGGCGCGGTGGCAAGCGCCAAGCATCGGCTGGCTCGTCTGGGAGAGCGCGACGGCCCCTTGCCGGAACTGGCCCGCGTGACGCAACTGCGCGTGGAAGTGTTCATGGCGCTGGGCGAACGGCACGAGGCCATTCAGGCCGGACTGGATTATCTGCGCCGCGCCGGCATCGACTGGACGGATAGTCCGTCCGATGACGCCGTATCCCGCGAATACGCCGAGTTCAATGCGTTGCGGGCCGGGCGGCCCGCGGCCGCGCTGCTCGGCTTGCCCGCGATGCAGGACGCCGAGGCGGAAGGCACGATGGGCGTCCTGACCGCATTGCTGCCCCCCGCCTGGACGCTCTTTGCAAATCTGCGCGAGCGCGTCATTCTCCGAATGGCCAACCTGAGCCTGCGCCATGGCAATACGGATGCGTCCAGCCTCGGCTATGCGTGGCTAGGCATGATCCTGGCCGCGCGCACGGGCGACTACGCAGACGGCTACGCCTTCGGCAAGCTGGGCGTCGACCTGATCCAGCAGCGCGGGCAGGTCCGCTTCAGCGCGCGGGTCTATCAGGTCTTCGGCGGCCAGATCGTCCCGTGGTCGCAGCCGATCAGCGAGGCGCGCGACCTGCTGCAAACCGCCTTCGAACTGGCGAGTCAGCAGGGCGACTGGACCTATGCGTCCTTCGCGCTGAACAGCCTGGTCACGCACATGCTGGCCACCGGTGGCCCGCTGAACACCATCCGCGCCGAAGCCGGCCGCGGCCTCGCCTTCGCGCGCAAGGCGGGTCTTGAAGTCCTGGACCGGTATACGTCCCAGCTTCAGCTGGCCAAGATGCTGCAGGGCCTCACCACCCAATTCGGCACGCTGGACGATGGCGGGTTCAGCGAGGCCGAATTCGAACTGAAGATTCAGGCCGAGCCCGGCCGCAATGTCACGGCGTGCTGGCACTACCTGCGCAAGCTTCAGGCCCGGGTATTCGCCGGAGATTTCACCAGCGCCGTGTGCGCCAGCCAGAACGCCTCCGCGTTCGTGTGGACGTCGCTCGCGTTCGTCGAGGAGATGGAATTTCATTTCTACTCCGCGCTGGCACGCGCCTGGTGTCCCGTGCCAAAGTGTCCGACCGAACATGCCGCGGCGCTGGCCGCCGTGCAGACCCATCTTGAAAAGCTGCGTCCGTGGGCCGCGTCCAGCCCATCCAACTTCCAAAGCCAGCAGATGCTGATCGACGCCGAAGTCGCGCGGCTGAACGGCGATGTGCTGGACGCGATGCAACGCTACGACGACGCGATCCATTGCGCCAGCGATCACGGCCTCGTGCATGTGGAAGGCCTGGCCAATGAGTGCGCCGCGCGCTTCTTTGAAAGCCGCGGCCAGCAACGCATTGCGCACACCTATCTGCAGCATGCGCGTGCGTGCTATCAGCACTGGGGCGCGTCGGGCAAGGTTCGGCAGATCGACGCCTTGTATCCCACGCTGTTCGTGGACCGCCGCGGCGCCACGCAAGGTTCCACCATCGAAACCCCCGTGGAAAGCCTGGATCTTGCCACCGTCATCGACATCTCCCGCGCGCTGGCCAGCGCGCTGGACCTGCAGACGTTGCTGGACAAGCTGATGAAGATCGCGCTGGAGCAAGCCGGCGCCACGCGCGGCGTGCTGGTCCTGCAAAGCGGCGGCGACCTGTATGTCCGCGCCATCGCAACCACCGCCGGCGATTCCGTCGCGATCAGCCAGCGCCCGCAATCGCTGGACGAAGCGGGGCTGCCGCAGCAGATCGTGAACTACGGCTGGCGGACCGGCGAAACCATCGTGCTCGACGACGCGTGGGTGACGGGCGCCTTCACCGGCGACCCTTACGTGCGCGCCGCGCGGCTGCCGTCGGTGTTGTGCCTGTCGTTGACGACGCACTCCAAATCCATCGGCGTGCTGTACCTGGAAAACACCTTGGCGCGCGGCGTGTTTGCGCCGCACCGCACCGCCGTGCTGCGACTGCTGGCCTCGCAGGCCGCCATCGCGATCGAACGCGCACGTCTGTACCGCGACCTGGCGCAACGCGAAGCCCGGATACAGCGCCTGGTCGAAGCCAACATCATCGGCATCTGGTTCTGGCGCACCGACGGACAGGTGCTGGAAGCCAATGACCTGTTCCTGTCCATGACCGGTTACGGCCGCGAGGACGTCAGCGCCGGCCGGTTGCGGTGGACGGCGCTGGTGTCACGCAGCGGCGCGGTGTCGCTGGATGAACTGTTGCTGCGCGAGACCGCCGAGCCAGTCGAGACCGAACTGATCCGCAAGGACGGCCGCCGCGTGCCCGTGCTGCTGGGCTCCGCGCGGTTCGCGGCGGACGACAACGAGGGCGTGTCGTTTGTGCTGGACCTGTCCGAACGCAAGGCGGCGGACGCCAAGATGCAGCAGATTCAGTCGGATCTCGCGCACGTCACGCGCATGACCACCGTCAGCTCGATGACGGCGTCCATCGCGCACGATGTCAGCCAGCCCGTGTCGGCGGTTTTGACCGAAGCGCAGGCCGCGCTGAACTGGATTGCGCGCACGCCGCCCAACACCGAAGAAGTCGCCGAATCCTTGCGCCGCATCGTGCGCAGCGGCCAACGCGCCGGCTCGATCATCTCGGGCGTGCGAGCGCTGATCAAGAAGGCGCCGGCGGCCTTTGGCCCGCTTGAAATGAACGGGCTTGTGAAGGAAACGCTAACGTTGCTGCGGGGCGAACTCGATGTCAGTGAAATCGAAGTCGTCCTGGATCTGGCTGATGCCCCCCTGCACGCCAACGGAGACCGCGTCCAGCTCCAGCAGGTCCTGCTCAACCTCTATGTCAACGCCGTCGACGCCATGAAGCATGCGCCGTCCACGCGGCAGCTGACTATCGTCACCCGGCATGCGTCAGACGGCGAAGTGCTTGTCGAGGTGCTGGATACGGGCAGCGGCATCGACGCCGCGACGGTGAAGAAACTGTTCGATCCTTTCTTCACCACCAAGACCCAAGGCCTGGGAATGGGTCTTGCCATCTGCCGCGAGATCATCCAGCTGCATCACGGCCAGATGTGGGCGCGGCCCAATAGCCCTGCGGGCGCGGTGTTCTACTTTTCGCTGCCCGCGCAGGCGTGAGTCATTCGCCGTCGCCCGCCTCGTCATCGCCGCGCGATGGCGGCGATTGCAACGCCTGCGCGGCGACGCGCGGATTGACCTTCATGATCATCTGCACCAGTTGGGCAAAGCTGCGCGCCTGCATCTTCCGGTAAGCGCTTGCCCGGTGCGCCTTGACGGTCACTTCGCTGATGCCCAGCTGCTCGGCGACTTCCTTGTTCAAACAGCCGGACGCGATCATCTCGATCACCTGCTGCTCGCGCGCGGTCAGCGAGCGATAACGCTCCAGAATCGTCTCGAACTCCTGCTCCTTGGCGCGGCGCGCGACGTCCGACTCCAGCGCGCGGTGCACGGAATCCAGCAGGCGCTGCTCGGAAATGGGCTTTTCCAGAAAATCGATGGCGCCGGCCTTCATGGCCTTGACCGTCTGGCGGATGTCGCCGAAGCCCGTGACCACCACGATGGGAATGTGATCGCCCAGCTCACGCATGCGCGCTTGTAGTTCCAACCCGTCGCCGTCGGACAGCTGGAGATCCAGGATCAGGCAGGAGGGAACCGCCGGGCGCGTCGCGGCCTGGAAGGCGCTGATCGAGTCGAAGGTTTCGGCGTGGATCCCGATAGACGACAGCAAGCGAAACAGCGAGTCGCTGACCTCGGCGTGATCGTCCACGATGTACACGATCGCAGAGGGCGCGCCGGATTTTTGAATGTTCAACGCTATGACTCCTCGCGGGGCGCGACGCAGTGCTTGCTTGCGTCGCATGCCTCATAGGGCAGCCACCAATTACAAATGCTGCGAGTTTAAGCGTTTGGATTCGTCCCCCTTATTCGACGGCCGGCGCGGTCACCCCCAACGCCACCCCATCGCGCTGCGGATCCGCGCCCCCTTGCAACGCGCCGGTCATGCGCGACACCACGTGCGGCGCCGCGAAGGCATAGCTTTGATATGAGCGGTTGATCGCGTGTCCTTCCTGCACAAGCGCGCCGGTCACGTAGCGCGGAATGCGGTTGGAAACGTCGATCGCGTTGCCGGTCACCGAGATGCGGGGCGCGGCCACCGCCTCGAACGCGCTCATGCCGAAATCCACCAGGTTCACCACGGTCTGCGTCAGCGCCGAGGCAATGGCCGTGCCGCCGGGCGCACCCAGCGCGGCCTGCACCTCGCCATCGCGAAACAGCAGCAACGGGCATTGCGAACTGGTGCGGCGCTTGCCTGGCCCGATCGAAGCCGCCCGTCCCGGCCGCGGGTCAAACCCGCTAAGCAGGCCGTTGTACAGCACGCCCAGTCCATCGGTGATGATGCCGGAACTCGTGCCCAGGCTATGCGTCAGCGTGGCGGCGTTGCCGTCGGCGTCGATCACGCAGACCTGCGTGGTGTCACGCGGCTCGGCAGCGATGCCAGGCGCCAGCCGGGAGATCTCGGCGGGCAGGCGCGCCCGGATGCGCGCGGCAATCTCCGCCGCGTGCTTGCGCGACAGCAGGCGCGCCACCGGCACGTCCACGAACTCCGGGTCGCCGATCAGGGTGTCCTTGTCGATCGTCACCCACTTCAGCGTCTGGGCCAGTAATTCCAGATAGGCCGCGCTGTTGTGCCCAAGCGCGGCCACATCAAACTGATCCAGCACGTGCAACGCCTGAATCAGCGTCAAGCCGCCAGCCGGCGGCGGAAAGCCCGCCACCTGCCAGCCGCGGTAATCGCCCCAGATCGGCGCCGCCTCGGACACGGCGTAGGCATTCAGATCGGCCAGCGTCAGCAGGCCGTCGTGCGCCCGCATGTCGTCGGCGATGCGGCCGGCGATCTCGCCGCGATAAAAGTCCGCCGCGCCGGCACGCGCCAGGTGTTCCAGCGTCGCCGTCAGATCGGGATTGTGCAGGCGCTCGCCGGGCCGCTTGAAGTTGCCGTCGGCATCCAGGTACACCGCGCGCCCGGTGGACGTCAGCGCCAGCCGCTCGCGCGTCTCAAGCATGCCGCCGCGGGCGCGGTCGAGCGCGCCGTATTGGTACATATGCGGACGCACCACCACGCCGTCGCGCGCGTGCTGCAGGGCCGGCGCCAGCGCGTCGGCAAACGACCAGGTGCCGTAGCGCGACAACGCATGATCCAGGCCGGCCAGCGTGCCCGGCGTGCCGATCGATTGGTAGCCCGCTTCGTTGACGTTGCCCTGGACCACGAAGGCGTAGCCGTCGGGCGTTTCATTGAGCGGCAGATGCGCCCAGATATCTGGCCGCGCCGCCGCCGGCGCGCGCGCGCAGAAGTCCACGCAGGTATGCACGCCGCGCCCGGGCAGCGCGACCTGCAGCGTGCCGTAGCCCGCAATGCCCGCCATCATCGGATCCACCACGCATTGGGTAAAGGCCGCCGCCACCGCGGCGTCCACCGCGTTGCCGCCGTCCATCAGCACGCGCGCCCCGGCCTCGGCGGCCTCCGGCTGCGCGGCGCAGATCATGGCGCGGCGCGCGGTCATGCGACGGCCCCGGTGGCCTCGCGCAGCGCCACGATGAAGGCATTCAGACCCGCATCGCGGTCGGGCTCGTTGGCGCTCAGGTATTTCGGCTCCGGGTAGGCGGCAAGCTGCACCACCGCCAGTTGCGCGCGCGTGTCGATGAAGATGCGCTGGCCGGAATGGCCCATCGCCATCATCGCGCCGTCCTCGCGCAGCCACCAGCTGTAGCCGTACGCCGTCAAGCCCAGCGCCTGGCGCTGCGCGGTGTGCAGGTCGGCCGGAATCTGGAAGGCGGGCGTGCCGGACTGCGCCACCCAGCCCTCGGGCAGAATGCGCTCGCCGTTGACCACGCCATCGTCGAGCACGAACTGCGCAAAGCGGCCGATGTCGCGCAGCGTCATGCCCGCGCGGCTGCCGCCGATCTCCTGGCCGTCTTCGGATTCCAGCGTGTAGAAGCCATCGAACTCCATCCCGCAGGGCTGCCAGATGCGACGCGACATGTAATCGGCCAGCGTGCCGCCGGTCGCCGCGCTCAGCACGGCGCCCAACAGGTACGTGTCGCCGGTGTTGTAGTGCCAGAAGCGCCCGGCGTCGTGGGCACGATGGCAGCCGCGCAGCAGCGTCAGCACGCCGCCCGGCACCTTGTCGGCCAGCGACTTGCTGTAGCGATTCACGTCGGACGCCTTGTCCGTGTAGTTCTCTTCCCACGCGATGCCCGACGACATGGTCAGCAGATGCCGCACCGTCACGGCGTCATAAGCGCAGCCGGCCAGCGCCGGCACATAGGCGGTGACGGGATCGTCCAGGCTCTTGATGGCGCCGTCGTGCAGCGCCGCGCCGGTCAGCATGGCCGTCATGGATTTGACGGTCGACATGGTGGACCAGCGTTCCTGCGGCTGAAAGCCCAGGCCATAGCGTTCCAGCACGATGTGGCCGCGATGAATCGCGATCAGGCCGGCCACGTTGTTGCGGTCCATCAGATCACCCACGCCAAGCGTCTCGCCGTCCTGCGTATAGCGCACGTCGATCTCGGGCGCGCGCGGCAAGGGCCGGGGCGTCGAGCCGCGATGGATCGTGCGGGTGGCGAACAGGCGGTCGACGATGCGATAGCCATACGACTGCAGGCAGGGCGGCCACAGCAGGAAATCTTCCCCGCGCGGCAGGTGTTCAACGGCCTCGGCCAGCGGCGGGGTGGGGATAGCGTTCATGAATGCCTCAAGAAAAAACCGGGCGCGAGGCCCGGCACAGATCAGTCGTTGCGGATGCCGAGGCGCTTGACGATGGGGCCCCAGACCTCGGCCTCGGTCTTCATCGATTGCGCCACCGATGCCGCGCCAAGTTCCTTGGGCGGCGTCATGTAGATCTCGTCCATCTGCTTGCGCACCGCCGGGTCCGCCCAGAACTTGCGCGTCGCGTCGGTAAGCCGCGTCACGACTTCCGGCGGTGTGCCCTTGGGCGCCATCAGGCCGTACCAGGCGTCGCCCGGAAAGCCTTGCACGCCGACTTCCGCGATGGTGGGCACGTCCGGCAACTGTGCGACGCGGTCAGCGCCAAAGATCACCAGCGGCACCGCCTTGCCGGTCTTCACTTGCGGCACCGCGCCGGTCAGCGCGTCGGCAGTCAGGTCGATCTGCCCGCCGATCAGGTCCATCATGGCCGGCGCCGCGCCCTTGTACGGCACGTGCGACATCTCGATCTTGAAGTGCTCGGCCAGAAACGCAACATTCAGGTGCGTGGAGTTGCCGATGCCCGCCGAGCCGTAATTCAGGTGGCCCGGGCTGGCCTTGGCCTTCTTGACCAGGTCGTCCACCGACCGGATGCCGGCGGCGGGATTGGCGACCAGCACCTGCGAGGTGCCGGCGATCTTCGTGACCGGATCGAAATCGCGCGTGGGGTTGTAGGCCAACTGTGAATAGGTGAACGGATTCACCGACATGTTGGACGTGCTGCCAAACAGCAGCGCATAGCCGTCCGCCGGCTGCTTGGCCACGAAGGCGGCGGCGATGCTGCCGTTGGCGCCGGGCTTGTTCTCCACCACCACGGTGCCGCCGATTTCCTTGCTGGCATAGGCGGCCCAGGCGCGCGCCAGCGCATCCGCTGCGCCGCCAGCCGCCACCGGCACCACCACCGACACCGGCCGCGCCGGCCAGTCCGCCGCCGAGGCCGGTGCGGCAAAAGCCAGGACCAGCGAGCCGGCCGCAGCCAGGCCCATCAGCCGTTGAACGACGCGGGAATTCGACTGCGGGAAGGGCAAATCGCGGGCCATGGCCTGTGCTCCAGATGAAATCGGACGTTGAAGACCCGCATTCTGGTAGCGCTTTTTCATTACGTCCAATGCATAATTCATCATCAAACCATAATCAGCGCGTAATAAAACCAGGGGACGCGGATGAATCTTCAGCAGCTCGAACACTTCCTCGTGCTGGTCGAAACCCGCTCATTCAGCCGCGCGGCGGCCAAATTGCACCTGACGCAGCCCGCGCTCAGCCGCAGCATCCAGGCGCTTGAAGACACGCTCGGCGGACGCCTGCTGGAACGCGACAAAGGGAAAACACTGACGGCGCTGGGCGAGCTCGCCATCGTGCGGGCACGCAGAATCCGCGTCGAACTGGCCGAATTGCGCCGCAGCGCCAGCCTGCTGGCCGACTACGCGGGCGGCACGCTGCGGCTGGGACTGGGCCCCACGCCCACCGCAATCCTGTCGCTGCCGCTCTTGCGCGACATGAAGGAACGCTATCCCGCGATCAAGCTGCTGCTGAGCGGCGGCACGCCCGAAATGCAGGTCCAGGAACTGCGCGAAGGCGCGGTGGACGCTCTGGTGGTGCATCGCAATCACATCCCCGCCGACCCCGACCTGCACCTGCGCTTTTTTCCGCGCACCCCGCTGGGCTTTGTCGTGCGCGCCGGCCATCCGCTGGCCGGCAAGAACGGCCTGGATTTCGACGCGCTGCGCCGCTACGCGGTGGCGGCCAGCGGCCGCGCCATGAGCGACGAGGTCATGCACCGGCTCAACGCGTATTTCGGTCCGCCGGTCCACTTCATCGACGCGATCCAATACCAGTCGAACGACATCCAGGCGCTCGTCGACCTGGTTCGCACCACCGACACCGTCTTCTTTGGCGTGCTCCGCGTGGCGCAACCGGCCATCGCGCGCGGCGAACTCGTGCATGTCGACGTGCGCCCGGCGCTGGAGCTGTCGTCGCAGTTCGTCTTTGTGACGCTCGAGGGCAAGACCTTGCCCCCGGCGTTGCTGCGGCTCAGCGAGCTGTGCATGCGGTACATGTCAGGCGCCGAGGATCCGCAGCCTGACTGATTACTTCTTCTTCGCGCAGTCGATCACGCTGGCGTGCTCGATGATGTCGTTCTTGTCGGTGAACAGCGTGATGCTGCAGAAGTAATCGATCACCGTGCGATTTTCCGTGTAGCCCACCTTGCGATAGACCGGTTCACTGCTCACCGGCATCTGGCCGCTGACACCCTGACCGCCGATGGTGACCGAGGTGGTCCGCTGCCCGACGTATTCAACACCGGTCTGCACGAACACCTTCTCGTCCGTGGTGTGGGTCTGCACGCGGTTCCACGCGTAGAAACCGCCACTGCCATAGGACGACGGGCCCATGCCCTGATCCGGCTTGCCAAACAACTTGAACGCGTTCTTGGCCGGTTGACCCACCAGCTTCTGGGCCGCGATCTCAACGTCGTTGGGTGCGGCGGGCTGCATGGCGCAACCGCCGAGGGCCAGCATTGCGAGGGCCAGGCAACCGTGCTTGAGTGACGGCATCGGGACAGACTCCTAGGGGAGATAAGGGGATGCCAGCATACCCGCTTATGCGTCCCCGTTAGACATCCCGTGTCGCGGCAGTCGCTACATTTGTGGCCAACGCAGCCGCAGGCTGGCGCGCCATCTCGATGAACGCCCGCTGGTAATCCAGCGCGTCATCGGCCTCACGCGACCCAAGAAAGATCTGCTTGGCAATGCCGCGCGGGCCCAGCCGCACCGGCACCAGATCCATCTTGACCGCGTACTCCTCAACCAGCCAACGCGGCAGCGCGGCCACGCCGCGGCCGCTGGCCACCATCTGCAGCATGATGTCGGTGGTCTCGATCGCCTTGTGCCGCTTGGGCGTGACGCCGGCCTTCAAGAGGAACTGGTTGTAGATGTCCAGCCGCTCGATATCGACGGGATAGCTGATGAGCACTTCCTGCGTCAGCTGCTCGGGCTTCACGTACGCCACCGACGCCAGCGGATGCCCCTTGGCCACGACCAGCACCTGCTCGTAGTCGAACACGGGTTCAAACTTCAAGCCCGGCTTGAACAGCGGGTCGGGTGTGACCAGCATGTCGATCTCGTAGCCAAAGAGCGCGCCGATGCCGCCGAATTGGAACTTCTGCTTCACGTCCACATCCACGTCCGGCCACGCCGCCAGATACGGCGCCACCACCTTTAGCAGCCACTGATAGCACGGGTGGCATTCCATGCCGATGCGCAACGCGCCGCGTTCGCCCTGGGCAAACTGGCCCAGCCGCTCTTCGGCCAGATCCAGCTGCGGCAGCACCCGGTTCGCCACCGCCAGCAGATATTGGCCGGCCTGCGTCAGGCGCAAACGTCTTCCTTCGCGCAACCAGATGTCGGTGCCAAGCTGCACCTCCAGCTTCTTCATGCTGTGGCTCAAGGCCGACTGGGTCAGGTTCAGCACGCCTGCGGCGGCCGTCAGCGAACCTTGCTTTTCGACCTGCTGGACGATGCTCAGATGGATACGTTCAAGCATTCTTATGATCTAGATTCATGGATTTGTGAAATAAAACCATTTTACGTCATGGATATTGATATTTAGCATTGCGTTCTTGTTTGCCGCTGTGTTCCGCACGTTGACCTGATCAACACGCATGTTCCATGGCAAGTCGACCCCTCCGTGCCGATTGGCTCCATGGAAGCAAAGATGACACACCCCCTACGCCTGGTCGCCGTTTCCGGCGGCATGCAACGTCCCTCCAGGACCACCGCCCTGGCAGAGGAACTGCTGGCGCTGATCGCCAATGAAATCCCCTGCGAACCCCGGCTGGTCGAGATGGGCCGGATCGCCCCGCAACTTGCCGGGGCGACGTGGCGCTCGAACTTGCCCGACACGGTCGAGCGCGAGTTGGCAGCAGTTGAGCAAGCCGATGTCCTGGTGGTGGCCACGCCGGTCTACCGCGGCTCCTACACCGGCCTGTTCAAGCACTTCTTTGATTTCATTCATCAGGACGCCTTGATCGACAAGCCGGTCCTCCTGGCCGCCACCGGCGGCAGCCAGCGCCATGCGCTGGTCATCGACCACCAGTTGCGGCCGTTGTTCAGCTTCTTCCAGGCGCGCACCTTGCCGCTGGGCATCTACGCCACCGACGAGGACTTCGTCGACTACCGGCTTAAGAACGACGCGCTGATCGAGCGTGCCGGACTGGCCGTCCAACGCGCACTGCCGCTGGTCGAACTGACCCGTCAGATGCGAGCCGCCGCGGCCGCAGAAGCCATCGCGGCCTGAAATCCCCGTTTATCGCAGCACTTTCGCATCCGACCATCATGAACAAAGACTTCACCTTCAGCATCAAGAGCCTTCGCTTTGATGAAAACTATCAGCCGTCGGACAGCACGCGCATCACGACCAACTTCGCCAATCTGGCCCGAGGCGAAAGCCGCGAGCAGAATCTGCGCAACACGCTGAAGATGATCGACAGCCGTTTCAACGACCTGGCGCATTGGGACAACCCCACGGGCGATCGTTACGCCGTCGAGCTCGACATCATTACGGCCGAGATGACGCTGGGCGCAAACGGCAACGGCAACGGCAATGCATTTCCGCTGATCGAAGTGTTGAAGACCAACATCGTCGACAAGAAGACCGGCAACCGCATCGACGGCATCGTCGGCAACAACTTCTCGTCCTACGTGCGCGATTACGACTTCAGCGTGTTGCTGCCCGAATACAACGACAACAAACCCGCGTTCAGCACGCCGGAAGATTTCGGCGACCTGCACGGAAAACTGTTCAAGCACTTCGTTGATTCCGAGGCCTACAAGGCGAACTTCAAGAAGCCGCCGGTCATCTGCATCAGCGTCTCCAGCAGCAAGACCTATCACCGCACCGACAACCATCACCCGATCCTGGGCGTGGAATATCAGCAAAGCGAATTCTCCCCGACCGACCAATACTTCGAGAAGATGGGCCTGCAGGTGCGCTACTTCATGCCGCCGAACAGCGTTGCGCCGTTGGCGTTTTACTTCCAGGACGACCTGCTGGGCGCCTATACCAATCTTGAGCTGATCGGCACCATCAGCACGATGGAAGCATTCCAGCGCATCTACCGCCCCGAAATCTACAACGCCAATTCCGCGGCCGGAAAGCGCTATCAACCCAGCCTGAAGAACCAGGATTACTCGCTGACGCAGATCGTCTACGACCGCGTCGAACGCAGCCAGCTCGCCGTCAAGCAGGGCAAATTCGCCGAGGCGAACTTCATCAAGCCGTACAAGCACGTGCTTGATCAATGGGCTGCCAGCCACTCCCACCAATAAACCGAACACAGACGGACACCCCGCCATGAAAAAGCTTTTGCCCACCTCGACCGCCGGCAGCCTGCCCAAGCCCTCCTGGCTTGCCCAGCCCGAAAAGCTCTGGTCGCCCTGGAGCCTGCAAGACGAACAACTGATTGAAGGCAAGCAAGATGCCCTGATCCTGGCCCTGAAAGAACAGGAGCTGGCCGGCATCGACATCGTCAGCGATGGCGAACAAACGCGTCAGCACTTCGTCACCACGTTCATCGAGCATCTGGACGGCGTTGATTTCGAAAAGCGCGAAACCGTCCGCATCCGCGACCGCTATGACGCCAGCGTGCCCACCGTCGTCGGCGCCGTCAGCCGCCAGAAGCCCGTCTTCGTCGAAGACGCCAAGTTCCTGCGCCAGCAGACCAAGCAGCCGATCAAATGGGCGCTGCCCGGTCCCATGACCATGATCGACACGCTGTACGACGCTCACTACAAGAGCCGCGAAAAGCTGGCCTGGGAATTCGCCAAGATCCTGAACCAGGAAGCCCGCGAACTCGAAGCCGCCGGCGTCGACATCATCCAGTTCGACGAGCCCGCGTTCAACGTCTTCTTTGACGAAGTGAACGACTGGGGCGTCGCCACGCTGGAACGCGCGATCGAAGGCCTCAAGTGCGAAACCGCCGTGCACATCTGCTACGGCTACGGCATCAAGGCCAACACCGACTGGAAGAAGACGCTGGGTTCGGAATGGCGCCAGTACGAGGAATCGTTCCCCAAGCTGCAGAAATCCAGCATCGACATCGTCTCGCTGGAATGCCATAACTCGCACGTGCCGATCGACCTGATCGAACTGATTCGCGGCAAGAAGGTCATGGTCGGCGCCATCGACGTGGCGAACCACACCGTCGAAACCCCGGAAGAAGTCGCCAACACGCTGCGCACGGCACTCAAGTTCGTGGATGCCGACAAGCTGTATCCGTGCACCAACTGCGGCATGGCGCCGTTGCCGCGCGCAGTGGCCAAGGGCAAGCTGAACGCGCTGAGCGCGGGTGCGGAGATCATCCGCCGCGAACTGGCGCGTTGATGAAGCAGGCAGCAAGCGGCGCGGTGGGATAGCGTCGCTGCGCAGAAGGAAAAGGGGTCCGCTCATCGTTGAGCGACCCCTTTTTTGCGCCAGACGGCCATGGATCCGATACCCGCCCGCCAATCCACGCCGGGATTACCCGTAATAAGAAAAATCTCTCAAATCAGCGGGCATTTGTGATTACTTGCCGCTCAAACCCGCGTGCTAATTTTTCCCTGCAGTTCAAAGCTCGCTTCATAACATTCAAGGGAATCACACCATGCACGCCGTGGGAAAAGCATGCCGCAAGGCAGGGATGGCATCGTCCGTTCGCAGCACGTTTCTGAAGTTGATGGCGCCAGCGCTGATCGCCGGCGTGGCCCTGACCGGAGCCGCCGCGCCCGCTCAGGCTGCGGACTTCCCGGGCGACAAGCCCATCAGCCTGGTCGTGCCTTTCCCTGCTGGCGGCGGCACCGACTTCATCGGCCGCCTGCTCGCCTCCGAGATGGGCAAGGCGCTCAAGACCACCATCGTGGTCGAGAACAAGGGCGGCGCCAACAGCAACATCGGCACCGCCTATGTGACCCAGGCCCGGCCCGACGGTCACACGCTGCTGGTGTCCGGCGTGGGCATCGCCACCAACCAGGGTCTTTACAGCAAGCTGCCCTACAAGCTCGATCAGCTCGACCAGATCGCAATCCTCGCCTTCGGCTCGGACGTGCTCGTGACCGCGCCCGGCTTCCCGGCCAAGACGCTGGCCGAGTTCGTGGATCTGGTGCATAAGGAACCCGGCAAGTATTCGTACGCCTCGTCGGGCAACGGCACCACTGGCCATCTCGGCATGGAAATGCTCAAGCAGCGCGCCAAGCTCGACATCATGCATGTGCCGTACAACGGTGGCTCGGCCGCCATCAACGACGTGCTCGCGGGCCGCGTCGACGTGCTGTTCGTCAATCAGGACACGGCGCTGCCGCACGTGCGCGCCGGCAAACTGCGCGCGCTTGCCATCGGCAGCGCCAAGCGCAATCCCACCTATCCCGACACGCCCACGGTGGCCGAGAGCGGCTATCCAAGCTTCTCGTCCGAGTACTGGTTTGGTCTGAGCGCACCGGCCGGCGTGCCCGCGCCCGTGTTCCAGCAACTGTTCGAGGCCACCCGCACCGCCATGCAGTCGCCCGCCATTCAGGAAAAACTTGGCGCCGTCGGCCTGGTGATTCCGCAGCTCACGGACCGCAAGCAATTCGTGACGTTGGTGGATGCCGAAGTAGAGAAGTGGGGCGAGGTCGTGCGGGTGTCGGGCGCACGTATCGATTGATATCTGACGCCACACGGGCCGGGCTAGCCGAGCCGCGTGTGAAGCCATGACGCCGGATCGGGGCCGCTTACGCGGCCCCGTTGTCATTCCCTGCCAGC
The DNA here is from genome assembly GCF_002966795.1 of Achromobacter spanius. Taxonomy (GTDB): domain Bacteria; phylum Pseudomonadota; class Gammaproteobacteria; order Burkholderiales; family Burkholderiaceae_B; genus Achromobacter; species Achromobacter spanius_D. The sequence continues at coordinate 262,860 of NZ_CP023270.1, read as the reverse complement.
GTGCCCCGGCGCGGCGTCGACCGGCGCCAGGAAGTTCAACCGCGTGAGCGTGTCGCGCGTGATGTCCACGATGGAATCGATGTGCGCGCCGTGCGACGCCGTCAGATACGAGATATAGAAGCGCGCCGGCGGGATCGGCGGATCGGCGGGCAGGGCGCGCAACACGCCCATGGTCAGCATGTCCTGCAGCAACGGCACGGGCAGAATGCCGATGGCATGGCCCGCGGCGATCAGCCGCGAGATCAACGCCAGCGAATTGGTGGTGCTGGGCCCCGACATATCGACGCCGCCCGAGGCCAGCCAGTTTTCAACCACGGTGTAGAGCGTGGAAGGCGGCGAGTGCGTGGCGATGTGATGGCCGCGCGCATGTTCGGCGCGAAACGGATCCGCCATGATGTGCAACGTGGGCGAGGCCACCCAGTGAAACGTCATCCAGCCGATGAACACGTCGGTGATGGTGTCGCCCGTGGCCGGATTGGTCAGCAGCGCCATGTCCAGCTCGCCCGCGTTGAGCTTGCTGTTCAGCACCGACCCCACGTCCACCGTCATCTCCAGCGCGAGCGAGGGATAGTGTTCCTTGAGCTGCGCGATCACGGCGGTCAGGCCCACGTTGGCCGAGCACTCGTCCGCACCCAGCCGCAGCTTGCCGCCCAGGCTGCGGTCCTTGCCGAAGTGTTCGAGCTGGCGCGTGCTGTGCAGCGCGCTCTCGGCATGGCGCAGCGCCGATTGGCCCACGTCGGTCAGCGTCACGCGCTGGCGCGAGCGATCAAAGAGCTGCACCTCTAGTGCGCCTTCGAGTTCGCGCAGGCGTGCCGAGACGGCCGGCTGCGTCACGTGCAGATGGCGCGCGGCCGCGTGGATGCTGCCCAGCTTGGCGGTCCAGTAAAAGGCCTCAAGCTGGCTTAGGGTAATCCGCATGATAAGAACTCTTTTTCAAACTGCGCCGAAACTTTGATTATTGGCCCGGAAAGCCCGCGTGATACCTTTTTTTCACCGGCTTTCCGAGCCTTTTTCATTGTAGTGAAGACGACACGATGTATCTGATTCATCCCTTGCCCGCGCCGTTGTCGCCCGAGGATCTGGCGCTGCTGCTGAAGGCGGAGCCGGCCACCATCGGCCACTTCCAGACCACCGGTTTCATGCGTGGCGACATCCGTGCGCATCAGCAGGACGTGCGCATTGCCGGGCCGGCCGTGACCGTGCGCATGCCCGGCAACGATGGCGGCATTCTGCACCATGCGATGGCCTGCGTGCGCCCCGGCGACGTGCTGGTGATCGACCGGGCCGGCGAGGCCGTGACGGCCGCCTTTGGCGGCGCGATGGCCTACGCCGCCAAGCAGGCCGGTGTGGCCGGCATCATCGTGGACGGCCTGGTGACCGACCTGGGCGAACTGCGCCAGCACGGCATGCCGGTGTGGTCGCGCGGACCGTCTCCCATCACCACGCGCCTCCTGGGTCACGAGGGCGAGTTCTGCGGCACGATTCATTGCGGCGGCGTGTCGGTATGGCCTGGCGCTGCCGTGCTGGCCGACGAGAACGGCGTGCTGGTCCTTGATCGCGCAGCGGTGCGCGCCGCCGCACAACAAGCCATCGACTTCCAGACTCAGGAACAGACCACGCTGGCGCGCCTGCGCGCCGGCGAGAAATTTCCCGACATCGTGGGCTCGCGCGCGCTGATTGAACGCGCCATCGCAGCGGCCCAAGGAGCAAACACATGAGCATCGACCTCGACATCACCGACCTCGCACAGCGCCTGCGCCGCCGCGAGTTGCGATCCGAAACACTGGTGAGTGACTACCTTGCACGCATCGCCGCGCTCGACGGCTGGCTGCACGCCTATGTGGCCGTGTACGCCGACGAAGCGCTGGCCGCCGCGCGCGCAGCCGATCTGCAATTGGACCAGGGCATCTGGCTCGGCCCGCTGCACGGCGTGCCGATCGCGCTGAAGGACCTGATCGACATCGCAGGCCATCCGACCACCATCGGCTCGCCCATCCACGCCAACACCATTGCCTCGCACACGGCAGAACTTGTGCAGCAGTTGCAGCGCGCTGGCGCCATCATCCTGGGCAAGACCCACATGGTGCAGTTCGCCATGGGCGCCTGGGGTCCCAATCAGCACATGGGCACGCCGCGCAATCCGTGGGATGACCGCGTGCACCGCATTCCGGGCGGATCGAGCAGCGGTTCGGCCGTCGCGGTGGCCGGACGCCTGGCCCCGGTTGCCATTGGCACCGACACCGGCGGCTCGGTGCGCGTGCCCGCCAGCTACTGCGGCATCACAGGCTTCAAGCCGACCGTGGGCCGCATCTCGTCGGACGGTGTGGTCACGCTGAGCCAGACGCTCGACAGCGTCGGCATCTTCGCGCACAGCGCCGCGGACGCGCGCGTGGTGTTCGACGCGCTGGCGCCGGCCGAACCGGGCGAGTGGCGCGAGCCGCTGGATGCGTCGCGCTTTGGCATCGCCGGCGTCACGCTCGGCCGTCTGCCGGAAGCCTTCCTGACCGACGTCACGCCCGCCGTGCGACGCGCCTATGAAGACGCCATCGCGCTGTATCAAAGCCTGGGCACGCAGATCGTGGAAATCACGCCGCCCGCCACACTGTCCGAGTTCAAGGCCGTGACGGGCGACATCATGATGACCGAAGGCGTGGCGTCGTTTGAGCGTGAGATGACCGACCTCGACCTGCCGGTGGACGACTCGGTGCGGCCGCGCCTGCTTGCTGCCCTCGACGTGCCAGCGCTGCGTTACCTCGCTGCGCTGCGCGAGCGCGACCGTCTGCAGGCGGCGATGGAAGCGCGGCTGCAGGGCGTGGCAGCGCTGCTCACGCCCACCACGCTCACCACCGCGCTGCCGCTCGACGAGGTCGATCACGGCAACGCGCCCGTCCATTACACACGCATCGGCAATCTGTTGCAGATGTGCGGCGTATCGGTGCCCAACGGCCGCGACGACGCAGATCTGCCCACCGGCCTGCAGATTCTCTGCCCAGGCGGCGAAGATCGGCTGGCGCTGTATCTGGCCGAGGTGTTCCAGCGTCATTCCGATTGGCATCGCGTGCGCGCCAACACGCGTGCGCAGTCGACCACGGCATAACCCGTTGCCGTGGCAGGGCGCGCGCAACGCGCGCGCCCATAAACAAACAGGGGGAAAAGCATGAAACGAAGCATTCTGGCGGCGCTGCTGGCGGCCGTCGCGACCACGCTCGCCGCGGCCGGACCCGCCCGCGCCCAGACCGCCGCCTTGCCCGAGACCCACTTTGCGGTGGTCGGCGGCGGCAGCCACAACTACACCTTCGGCGCGGTTGAAAAGCCGTTCTGGGAGAAGACCTTGCCGGAAGCCTCGGGAGGCAAAGTCACGGCCGAACTGATCGGCTTGTCCGAGAGCGGCCTGAAAGGCCCCGAGATCGTACGTCTGATGCGCGCCGGTGCACTCGACGTCGGCATGGGCGTGTTCGCCTTTGTCAGCGGCGACGACCCCACCTTCGAAGGCGTCGACCTGCCCGGCATGGCGACCGACTACGCCACCGCGCGCAAGATGGTGGCCGCCTACCGGCCGGTGCTCGAACAGCGCATGCTCAAGCGCCACGGCGTGCGGCTGCTGGCCACAGTCCCGTACACCGCGCAGGTGTTCTTCTGCCGCACGCCGGTCAAGAGCCTGACCGATCTGAAGGGGCGCAAGGTGCGCACCCGCGGCAGCAACATGGCCGAGTACGTGCGCGCGCTGGGTGCTTCGCCGGTGACCATACCGTTTGCCGAGGTGATTCCCGCGCTGCAGACCGGTGTGGTCGATTGCGCCGTGACCGGCATCGGCTCGGGCAACGCCGCGAAATGGTACGACGTGGCCAAGAATCTCTACCTGCTGCCGATCGACTGGTCCATCGGCTTTTACGCCATCGCCGAACGCCGCTGGCAGAAGCTGGATCCCACGGTGCAGCAGTTCATGCTCAAGGAGGCGCAGGTGCTGGAAGCGCGCCTGTGGGACGAGACCGGTCGCGAGGGCGACTATGCGCTGGCCTGCAACACCGGACAGGGCGAATGCCGCATCCACACCAAGGCCGACATGCGGGCCACCGCGCCCTCAGAAGCCGAGCGCGACACATTGCGCGAGGTTGCCACCGAGATGGCGAGCCGCTGGGCGCAGCGCTGCGGCGAGGAATGCGCCGCCAACTGGAGCGCGTCCGTGGGCCAGGCCCTGGGCGTGACGCTGCGCTGAACTTCAAGGAACTCTCATGACGACAGAAACGCATGCTTCGCTACGCCTCATCGAGCGCGTGTCCCGCATCGGCGCATGGCTAGGCGGCCTCGGGCTGCTGCTGGTGTCCTGGCTCATCGTGGCCGACCTGATCGCACGCAAGGTGGCGGGCGTCTCGCTCGGCGGCGCCGACGAGCTGGCCGGCTACACGCTGGCGGTGGCCAGCGCCTGGGCCTTTCCCATCACCTTGCTGCGCCGCTCGCATATCCGGGTCGACGTGGTCTACACGCATCTGCCCGCCAAGACGCGCGTCGTGCTCGACCTCTTCGCGCTGGCTTGCCTGGGCCTGTTCGTGGGCACGCTCACGTGGCACGCATGGTTCGTGCTGGCCGACTCCATCGCCTTCCAGTCGGTGTCCAACACGCCGCTGCAGGTGCCGCAATGGATCCCGCAATCGCTCTGGTTCGCCGGCTACGCGTTCTTCCTGCTCACCATCGTGGTGCTCGGCGCCAGCGCGCTGGGCCGCGTGATGCGCGGCCGCTGGCAGGCGGTCAATGCGTTGATCGGCATCCACTCGGTGGAAGAGGGCATCGAAGAAGAAACCGCACCGGTGCCCGCGCGCACGCAACCCCAGGAGTGAGCCATGTTGATAATGACGATTTCCATGCTGCTCGGCCTCCTGGCGTTGAGCGTGACCGCAGCGGCCACCGTGGGCTTGCTCGGCATGAGCCTGGCCGGCGCCTATTCGCCGCTGAAACTCACCAACGCCATTGGTGAACTGGCCTGGGGCACCAGCGCCGAATTCCTGCTTGTCGCGATTCCGCTGTATGTCCTGATGGGCGAGCTGCTGGTGCATTCCGGCGTCGCCGGCCGCATGTACGGCGCCGTGTCCAAGTGGGTGTCGTGGCTGCCGGGCGGACTGATGAACGCCAACATCGGCGCCTCGGCCCTGTTCTCGGCCACCAGCGGCTCAAGCGTCGCCACCGCCGCCACGATCTCCACGCTGGCGCTTCCCGAACAGCGCAAGTCGGGCTACAACGCGCCGCTGTTCCTGGGCTCGATCGCGGCCGGCGGTACGCTCGGCATCCTGATCCCGCCGTCGATCAACATGATCGTGTACGCGCTGATCGCTAACGTATCGGTGCCCAAGCTCTACCTGGCCGCCACGCTGCCCGGCATCCTGCTCACCGCGCTCTTCATCGCACTGATCGTGGGCCTGTGCCTGTGGCGTCCGGGCCTGGCCGGCAAACGCCCCACGGTGAGCTGGGCCGAACGCATCGCCGCCCTGCCGCACCTGCTGCCGCCGCTCGCGATCTTCGCGCTGGTGATTGGCGTTATCTACGGCGGCATCGCCACCGCCAGCGAATCTGCCGCGCTCGGCGTGGTGGCCGCCACCCTGCTGTGCGCCTACAAACGCGTGCTGACGTGGGAAATGCTGGGCCGCGCCTTCGAAGCCACACTGCGCACCACCGGCATGATCATCCTGATCACGCTGGCCGCGTTCTTCCTGAACTTCGTGCTGTCCTCGATCGGACTGACCACCTTGCTGGTCAACGCCGTGACCAGCCTGGACCTGCCGCCGCTGGGCATGATGCTGGCCATCATCCTGTTCTACATCCTGCTCGGCTGCTTCATGGACACGCTTGCCATGCTGGTCACCACCGCGCCGCTCACCGTGCCCATCGTCATGGCGCTGGGCTACGACCCGGTGTGGTTCGGCGTGCTGCTGATCGTGCTGTGCGAAATGGGCCAGCTCACGCCACCGTTCGGCATGAATCTGTTCGTGGTGCACAGCGTGCGCGGGCAGGGGAAATTCATGGACGTGGTGGTGGGCGTGCTGCCGTTCCTGGCGATGCTGTTGCTGATGATCGTGTTGTTGCTGGCCGTGCCGCAACTGGCGCTGTGGTTGCCGGGGAAGATGGCTACGCTGTAAGCGCGTCCCGGCAAGTGCACACTCAAGCGGAGTACCATTGTTTTTCGAGCAGACCCGGTAGCCCCTCCGGCAAGCCATCGCCAGGCAACCGGCTGCATTGACCGTCCAGACGTGGAGTTGAATCGAAAACATGAAAGTGCTCTTGGTAGGCGCCAGCGGCTGGCTCGGCCGTTCGACCGGGCCTTTGCTCTTAAGAAAGGGTGTGGTCGACGCGCAGGATCTTCATTGCCTGAATCGCAGCGCAGATCCCGGTCCCACGTACAACGAGTGGCCCGCCGTCCGACGCTTTTCGAACTTCACCGAAGCGATCGCAGATTGCGATGTGGTGATTCTCTCGATTCGGCCGGACGACTTCCGGAGCGGCGAGTTCAGATGTGAAGACAGGCTGGTCATCTCATTCATGGCCGGTGTCGGGCTAGATGAACTCGTCCTGTGCTGCGGCTCGCAACGTATCGCGCGCGCCATGCCGAATGCCGCAGTCGAGATCGGCAGTTCGTATACGCCCTGGATCGCGTCGTCCACGACGCCTGCGGCCGACGAGGACCGCGTTCGACTGCTGCTGAGCGCGCTGGGAACGGAAGACCAGCTCTTCGACGAATCGCACATCGACACGCTGACTGCCATTTCCGGCAGCGGTCACGCCTATCCCGCATTGCTCGCGAAGGCGCTGGCGGATGTCGCCGTGTCGCATGGACTGCCTGAGCATGTTGCTTCACGCGCCGCACTGGGCGTGGTTCGCGATGCCGCGCAGTTGCTTGGCGGTGAACACAATCAGCCCGATGAAGTCGTGCAGCAATTCCTGGACTACAACGGCACTACCGCTGCAGCGCTGCGCGCCGCAAGCCAGGCGGGATTTGAAGGGGCGATTCAAGATGCCGTCGACGCGGGAGCATCGAACGCGCGTGAATCGTCAGAGCGTACTCGCAAGGACTGAAATCCACGGCTGAGGCTGCACGTCGCTGCAACTCAGACAACGTGCGGAATCCGCCTGGCAACATCGCCTTTAAGCAGCTCCGCCAACCGATTCAGACCGTGCGTCAAACGAATTCGATCAATCGCGCCCCCCAACGACACACGAAGCGCCAACGGACTGAACGACCCCGTGGAAAATGACGCCGAATCCGTGACACTCACGCCTTGTTCAAGCGCGGTTTGTATAAGCCGGTACAGATCGATATGACCCGGCAACTGCAGCCAGAGATGCAGCCCATTCGGGTCGGCTTCAATCTCCCCCGGTAAGATCGACGCAGCAATGGCTTGCCGATGCCGCAACTCCCCCTTGACCTGCGCCATCCAGTGAACCGCTGCGTCCGACTCGATCCACGTTGACGCCATCTCCGTCATCCAGGGCGTGGGCATCAGCGCCAGCGAACGCAGCGCATCGAGCACGGGCGTCAACGGCTCGCCGGCGGGCACGACCAGGTAAGCGGTTCGCAGTCCCGGCGCGATGCATTTCGATAGCGTCGACACGTAGTAGACCGGCGTCGACGACGCGGTGGCTGCCAACGAAAACATCGTGCTTGGCGGCCGCTCGGCCAACAGCCAGTACGGATCATCCTCAATGACGGGCAGCGCAAATTTCTTGGCCACCCGCAGCAGCTCAGTTCGCCGCTCGGTGGACAGCGTCAGTGCGGTCGGGTTTTGAATCGTCGGATTCAAATACAGCATTGCCGGGCGATGCTTTTGGCACACGCGCTCCAGGTCCGCGGGATCCATGCCGAATGCATCCGACTTCACCCCGACGGCCACCCGCTGCAGCAAGCGGGCTGCAGCCAGAAAGCCGGGGTATGTCAGCGCATCGCACGCAATCGCACCCCCGGCCTGGCTTCTGGCCAGAAGCAGGGCGGCGATCGCGGTTTGCGCGCCTGGGCAAACCACGATCCGGTCAGAATCCAAGCTGCCAAGCATCGGCTGCAACCACTTCGCCCCGGCGGCACGATGCCGTATTGCACCCGCTCCCACGTGATAGCTCATCAGATCCATCGAGCTTGCCGCGACCTGTGTCGAGCCGCTGCCTTGCGCAAGCATGTCTGAAAACGCCGCACTGCCGAGCAACGGCGGGATGTTCATCCCCAGATCGATCGTGCCGCCTGTTGCCGACCCGGAATAGGCCACGTACGTCCCACCGGCCCCCTGCGCTTCCAGGATCCCTTTCTGGCGAACTTCCGAGTAGGCCCGCGTGACGGTCGTGAGGTCGACGCCCAATGCCTGGGCCAATTCACGCTGTGTGGGCAGGCGGTCGCCGGGCCGGAGAACGCCGTCCTCCACCGCGGTGACGATCTGCGTGGCGATTTGCTGATACCGGGAGCCCGCACCGGCGGTAAGGGGCCGCACCCACGACATGCTTGCTTTTTTCAGGCGACGCGACAGAGCCATGTCTGATCTTCTTCCAGGGGGTTTTGGCCGCTTGCGCACGTGGCAATGACCTACGAGCCGGACAATTCAACTGCTTGTATGGATTTTGGCGGTAGAATTCGCAATCTTGTATGGATTTTAGCACTCGCTCCGCGCCCTCCTGACCTCGTTCAGCGTCCACGAGTAGCGATCAAGCTGCTGAAGCAGCGTTTTGAGGCAATGATGAATTTCTGGGTTCCTTTAGTCTTCGGCATATTCAAGCTCGGCGTGCTGGCCGTGTGCATGTTCCTCGCCATCAAGTCTCATCGCGAAGGCGCCAGAAAAGAGAAGGAGAAGAAGGAGCTGGAAGCACGGTAGTGGGAACCCCAGCATGCGAGAACACCTCACTCAGTGGCAACAATTCGGACAAGGCGCGAAGCGGTCAAGATTATGATGATCGAGGCTAGTACGCGATGGCAACGCGAGTGAGCCAACTTACGGCGAGCGTTCCAACACTATTCCGCAAGCGTGGCGTTTGGTTCGCCTTTACTCGATGAGCAAGCTGTGACCAAGCGCGCCTTAGTATCGTCGTCGCGCGACACGTCGATCGAGAAAAGCTCCAAACGACCCCCGCCGCATTTGATTGCGTAGTCAGCGATCAAGCCCTCGTCGCTGCCGGACTGCGCATGATGCGGATAGAGCAGGGTCAACTTTCCGCATTCGTAGACACGGCCGTAGGCCATCATCTGATACACATCCGTCTGCGACACCCCTCGTTTAGGATCTTCGATCCCTGAGACGACTCGCTTCCACTTGGTATCTATCACCTGCAACACGGCATTGCCACGCTTAATCAAAATATCTGGCCGTGTCTGAAATAACTCCCGTCTATCTGCAGTCTCAAGGCAATAGAGCCGACCGCCTTGAGTAACGACGTGCAGATCGGTATCGCTCAGCGCTCGCCTGAGCGTCCCCGCGACATACTCTTCGAACAAGGTACTCATCTCAAATAACAGTGAGAAGCCGTCAATGCCGCCTGCCGAAGTGGTTTGGAAACGCTCACCCAATAACAAGCGCGCGAGATTTAGCAGCTCGTGCCAGCGCGCGTTGGTGCGATCCAAAACCACGTCGTTCCACCGCAGCGCGGAGCGCGGGACGTCGGCAATGTCCGCATAGGCGAATGCGAGTTCTCGCAATCGCCGCTGATTATCAATTGAGCGTGCGCTACGGGAGAGCCGCACGACCGCCGCCTTCATGATGCGGTTGAGCGCGATATCGTGAGTCAGCGCGTCAAAGCGACAAGCCAGCCGAGATGGCTCGACGGCAAGCGCCGTAAACTGGCGCTTCACGTCCAGGCGTCCACGCAATGCTGGCAGATCGTCGGCCCGTTCGAGGTATCGGCGCGGCATACCCTGACGCACGGCATCAGCCAACTTCTCCGAGAACAAACGAATCAGGATCTCGAGAATCGTCTCACGTTGCCAGTCAAGGGCCGTGACTTGCCCAGAATCAATTTTCAGGTTCAGCGCCACGCCCAGCATATGGACCAGCCGGCGGCGGATGCTTCCGGTAGCCTGATCGCCATCCTCGCCAGGAATATCAATCTTGGGCAAGATCTCCAGCACGCTGCCTGCAGCAACGATTACTCCGACGACACCACGTGCACGAAGCCCTTTGCGGCCATACTCGAGGATACCGCCGCCTTCTTTACCGGCTAACGGCGATGCCGCCGCGACCGCCGCTATCCGGTCTGCCGCGCACACTGGGATTTCGTCCGCCGCATCACCGTAGCGAATCGTCTCCCATTCCAGGATCGTACGGCGCATCACTGCGGGAGGAAGCCGTTATAGGAAAAGGTGTCGCGCACGCTCCACCGATAACGAGGGGCTGAATCCTCGCCGTTGCTCAATCCCTTGGGTGCCTTCAGTCGGTGACGCTGAATGAATCCGCTTCCATGATCGTCGTCTCGATCAACACCATCACCCAGTACCGCGGCTACCTTGCCCCAATCTTCGTAGAAATACTCAGCGAGCAATGGAATCACTTTATGCCGCATGACCTCGTCCACGTCTCGCCGTGTTTCGCAGTGAATGAAATAAGCGTGACCAATCTGATGCTCTCGGTCGAATAGATATTCAATCCGCTCATTTATTGTGGCAAGCAGCGCCGCGAGATCAATACCGGCTACGCGCCCAAGCAGTGAAGCATCCGGCATCAACTCGCGGAACTCAAACCGACGCCGGAGCGCAGTGTCGAGCAACGCGATCGACCGGTCTGCTGTGTTCATGGTGCCGATGAAGTGAAGATTGGCCGGGACGCCGAAGCGCGCGTTGCTATAGGGCAAGGTAAGTCGCATGCCCTCATCCATGCCAATGCGCTTGTCGGGCTCGATCAGGGTGATGAGTTCGCCGAATACCCTGGAGATATTGGCGCGGTTGATCTCGTCGATGATGAGGACATGCTCCTCGGCACTCACCTCGGCCGCTTCAGCCATCTGCCGTAGCACGCCAGGTTGTGCCCTCAATGTAAAGCCCACGCCATCGGTGAGCGGCTGCGGCCGTAAACCTTCCACGAAATCCTCGTATGCATAGTTCTGATGGAAGGTAACGAAACCGATTTGACCTTGGCCCTTCAACTCCTCATAGGCCTGCCGCAACTCTTGTCGCCGCGCCGCATCATGCAATAGTGGATCACTGTCCGGAAGCCCGCGGCACAGCCGCACCGCCTCTGCCATGGTGCGGTAGGTCTTGCCCGTGCCCGGGGGCCCATACAAAATAAGGTTTTGCGGCGAGCGCTTGACCGGATCCAGCACAGGCGATTCGTCTGAGGGAAGCCCGCCCCAGTGAGCCAAGTTCTGAAGAAACCAGGCATGATCCTGATCTTCACGATGGAATGCAAAGCGGATCAGGCGCTGGGCCATCTGATTGGTGGTGTGAACTTCCCAGATTGTGGGCTGATATGTGTAGTGATACCACTCGCGAGGAGCAAGCACGGGCTCCCACTCAACCGACACCCGTTCACCGTCCCCTTCATTGGCCCTGATCTTGCCGACCGCCTTGATCGACATGACAGATACCGAGCGGCCGCGGTTGTCGAAGGGCAGACCGTTCTTGCGAACGTAAGTCGCTTTGATCGCAATAGGATCGCCAGGCTGCATACGCAACACCTGAGTGCGCTGCCGATCACTGGGGCTGTCAATTTGCCAGATCCCCTCGGCGATGAAGCGGTCGAACTGATCATTGGTCCGACCGAAAGAGGCGCCAACGAACCAATAAGGGCCTTCCTGTAGGATTTCGGCCTTTGATGTGTTGACAGATTGCGCTTCGTCTTCGCGCCCTCGCTTGTCATCCAGCGCCACCCAGATGAAGCCCTGCACATCAAAAAGGTCCACGGGATCCCAACCAAGCTCCCCGTCGAACAAGGCGAACAGCGCCCGCACGATTTGCAGAAACTCTTCAAGATCGGTGGATGTGAAATCGTTGTGGTCGAACAACTGGCGGCCGAACAGGCGCTCCCCCATCGCTTCGACACGGCTAATATCAAACCAGCACGCGGCCTCTGGATGAACTGTTCCGACGACGCTGACAGCGATCGCTAAAACCTCACCCCGACGAAGTCCGGCGATGCCATCGCCTTCCAACTGTTCGAGCGCTTTGGCACCATCGGTGATGGTGGCCAGTGGGTCATCCTCGCTCCGTGCCATCTGGGCAATCGCTTCATAAAAGCGATCTCGTGGTTCCGCTTCGGCCATTTCGACCTGGTTCAGGATTCGCTGCGGCAGAGGCAGGCCCTCGCCGTCATCAGTGAGCGCACGATAAATCTGTTCGCCTGCGCTTCGATCGTCTGCTGGCGACGCGGCAATTTTCTGGACCTGCTGAATAGCACTGTCTTTTGGATGCCGCGCGTTGGCCCAATAGGCTCCGCTTTGTTGACGAAAATTTACAAATCCCGGCGTCCGTGCGAAAAATGTCTCGCGCAGTGCAATGAAGGCTCTCCAGTCGATGACCAAGAAGCCGAGAGCATCCAGAGCAGTTTTGCACCGGTCGCCTCCTGGGAGCGCATCGCTGCCGATATGGCCCAACGCATCACGCACTATCGCCTTGCTGGGGTAGCGTTTCCCCCGATGTAACAGCCAAAACTTCGTTGGATTTCCCAGACCTTCGTGGCTGGCGATGAAGTCGGCGGTCGACTTCGCCGCATCGCACCGCTCGATTGCCAGAAGAATATCCTGCGTCGTCAGGCCAAACGGTCCGGGCCCCTTTGAGAGAGCCTGTGAATCGAGAAAGCGTCGATAGTAATTTAGGGTCGACCTGAAATGCGACAGGCTGTGATAGAGATCGCCCTCGACCTCGAAGCGAGAGGGATTCGGCCGATCAGTCCGCTGATCCGCTTTCGAGTACCGCCATGAATCTCGAATCGCCTCCAGCGATTGGCCTTCTGGCAGGTTATCGAGATCACCATAGGCCTTTTCGATCCGCCGCACGTCCGTCATCTGCGTATTTATCGTGGCTTTCGAAAAACCTTCGGCCTGCATCCATGCCTTGAACTCGACTTCTCTCATTTAACCCCCCAGGTCAACAACGATTTAACGCAGATTGCGGCGTATCTTAGCGCTTCGCACAAATCTTCAACGGCGGTTTGTGCAGCCCGGTTGTAGGGAAGCTCGGGCCGTCTTTTCTTAATTTAAACGTCTGGCTGGTTTGGAATAAATCGTACCGATTGCGCACGGTCCCGAACTGATGGTCTATGCAGGCTGTGGGCCGGTCTGAAACTAAGCACGAAAAAAATGCGGCTCAAGTGAGCCGCATTCGATAACAAGAAAACTTAGATTGGCTGAGGCGCGACGAAGTGAGACACCTTCGGCGGCGCATCCCCGATGTGGAAACCGCGCACTTCGGCCTGCTGGTCCGCGTCGGCGTGGGTCACACGCTCATGCTGGCGCAGGTGTTCCAGCCATGACGTCACCAGGAAATATTCCAGGTAGCGGCCCGGCTGTGCCGCGTCTTCAAAGATCCCCCATGCGTAGGCCCCATCGCGGCGGCGCTCGGCGCCGGCATGCTGCATGGCCTGCACGAAGTCCGCGCCGCGTGCCGGGTCGATCAGGTATTCCACCGTGATCATCACCGGACCGCGATCATGCGACACCTGCTGGTCGATCAGTGGCTCGGGCCAGTGCATCGACGGCGCGAGGTCCAGGTCGGCGCCCAGCTGCAGCTTGGCCTTGCGGGTCAGCAGCATCGCAATCACCGAGCCGGCGGCGGCGATCAGCATGGCGGCGGGGACGCCGGCATGCACCGCAGCTTGGCCCCAGATCATGCTGCCCGCGGACATCGAGCCGAAGAACACCGTCACGAAAATCGCCAGGCCACGGGCACGCACCCAGTCCGGCAGGGCAACCTGCGCCGATACGTTAAGCGACGTCAACACCATGATCCACGACGCGCCGGCCAGGAAGCTGAATGCACCAGCCACCACGGGATGCGGGATCACCGCAAAGACCACCAGCGTGAGCGCCGTGCCCAGCGTGCCGGCCATGACGCTGCGGTCCGGACCCAGCTTCTTGCGCAGCGGCGGCAGCACCATCGCACCGATCACCGCACCCGCGCCGACGCAGCCCAGGATGATGCCGTAGAGCAAGGCGCCGCCCTGCAGTACCTGACGCACGATCACCGGCAGCAGGGCCCAGTAGGCGCTGGCAAACAGAAAAAACGCGACGGCACGAACAAGCGTGGATTTGAGCGGCTTGCTGTGCAGCGCAAAGCGCAGGCCGGCACGCATGGCATGAAACAGCTGCTCGCGGGGCAGACGCTTTTCGGCGGCAACCGGCGGCTTCCACCAGATCAGTGCGGCCACCACCACGATGAAGCTGACCGCATTGACGAAGAACGGAATCGCCACGCCCAGGCTGGTGATCAGCACGCCGGCCAGCGCCGGGCCGATCGCACGGCTGACGTTGATGCCCACGCTGTTCGTCGCGATGGCCTGCTGCAGCGAAGGACGCGGCACCAGGCTGGGGACGATGGCCTGCCAAGCGGGCGCCGACAGCGCGGTGCCGATGCCCATCAGCAACGTAAAGCCCAGCAGCACCCACGGCGTCGTGAGGCCAAACCACACCACCAGGCCCAGCGCCAGGGCGATGAAGCCCATCGCGATCTGCACCATCAGCAGCAGCTTGCGGCGATCCATCGTGTCGGCCAGCGCGCCGGCCAGGAGCGACAGCAGGAACACCGGCAGGGCGCCCGCGGTCTGCACCAGCGCCACGAACATGGGCGAGGGCGACAACGACGTCATGAGCCATCCGGCGCCCACGTCATGCATCCAGGTCCCGATGTTGGACAGCACGGTGGCAACCCAGCACGGAGAAGGCGGAATAGGCGAAAGGCGAGGACGGCTGGGCGTCGGCGGGGCGGGTGTCGGCGGTCGTCATGGGAGGCTCCGGGGCTGCCGGTCAGTTCAAGAAAAAAAGCCCGCGGCATCGGCCGCGGGCCTGGGATTTAGCGAGCGATGACAGGCGCGGCGACGGGCGCGATCGCCTCATGCTTCGTCTGCGTGCGTTGCGCAGCCTTGTGCACCATCGTGTAGGCGTAGTCCACGCCCATGCCGTAGGCGCCCGAGTGTTCCTTGACGATCTCCATCACGGCATCGTACGAATCGCGGCGGGCCCAGTCGCGCTGCCATTCCAGCAGCACTTGCTGCCACGTCACCGGCACGACGCCTGCCTGGATCATGCGCTGCATGGCCATGTCATGCGCTTCCTTGGACGTACCGCCCGACGCGTCGGAAACCATGTAGATCTCGTACTCGCCTTCCAGCATGGCGCACAGCGCGAAGGTGGTATTGCAGACTTCGGTCCAGAGACCAGCCACGATCACCTTCTTGCGGCCGTTGGCGGCGAGCTGGTCGCGCACTTTCTGGTCATCCCACGAGTTCATCGAGGTGCGTTCCAGCACTTTCTTTTCCGGGAAGACATCGAGCAGTTCGGGGTAGGTGTAGCCCGAGAACGATTCGGTTTCGACGGTGGTGATGATGGTCGGAATGTCGAACGCCTTGGCGCCCTTGGCCAGACCCACGACGTTGTTCTTGAGCGTCTGGCGATCGATCGACTGCACGCCGAAGGCCATTTGCGGTTGGTGATCGATGAAGATGATCTGGCTGTTTTCGGGGGTCAGCACTTCGAGCTTGGCGGTGGTGTTGGTCATGTCAGTGTCCTTGAAGAAGTAGGTTTGGGGTGTTGCTTGCAGCGCGTTGCTGCGATGAACAGAACTATATTCTTCGGGACAATCAGCCGGTAGATGGGGATTTTTGCCTTCATCGTTCTTTTTATGGAACGATGGTTATCGTGGGTCTTGAGTGCGTGTCGGCAAAGTGCGGCGATAGTCATCTGGCAAAGCATTGGACTGAACGCACGTGCGACCTGCATGCGGGTCTGGCGTCAGCCGGACGGGGAAAAAACCTGATGATGCATAATTAGCACCGTTTCTCATTTCCATTTATCGTTCGACCTAGGCTTGCGGTTGTGCACGATTCCCCCTCTTCACTTGAATTCAAGGCGCTCTACAGCGCACATCACGGCTGGTTGCATGGTTGGCTGCGCGGCCGCATGGGCAACAGTTTCGACGCCGCGGATTTGGCCCATGACACCTTCATGAAGTTGCTGGCCAATGAAGAACCCGTAAACGTTCGCGAGCCTCGGGCGCTACTCACCACAATCGCCAAGCGCGTGGTCGCCAATTTCTATCGACGACGCCGGATCGAAGAAGCCTATCTCGCCACGCTGGCCGAGTTGCCCGAACCCGAGGTGCCAGGCCCGGAAACGCGCGCGCTGTTGCTCGAAACCTTGCTCGAGATCGACAAGCGTCTGTCGCTATTGAAGTTGGCGGCCCGCAAGGCTTTTCTGATGCATCAGGTAGAAGGCATGACCCAGGTGGAAATCGCGCAAGCGCTGAGCGTATCGGTGGCCACAGTGCAGCGCTACCTCGAGCGCGCCGTCCATCAGGTTTGTTTCGGCTAAGTCGCATGGAAACACCCGCCAGTATCCCCACGGTGCCCCGCGTGCACGGCGCGCCGATTCCGGTTGCCGTGAGCAAGGCGGCGGTGCGCTGGCTCATTGCGTTGGACTCGCCGCAGGCAACGCAGCAAACTCACGACGAATGGCGCACCTGGCTGCAAGCCGATGGCGTGCATGCCCGCGCCTGGGCGCATCTGCAGGAGATGACGCTCTGCTTGCGGCAGATGAACCCCGCCATCGCGCACTCGACCCTCGCGGCGCCGGACGCGTCGGTCAAGCAGAGTCGACGCCGCGCGCTACGGCTATTGGCGGGCGGCGTCGTGTCGGTAGCAGGAGCGTGGGCGGTGCAAGACACTTCCGGCTGGCGGGCATGGCGCGCCGACTATCACACCGCGGTCGGGAAGCGCCATCGCATCGCCCTTGCGGACGGCAGCGAGGTCATGCTCAACACCGACAGCGCCGTCAATGTGCGCTTCGATGAGCAACGCCGGCTGTTGCAGATGATTCGCGGCGAGATGCTGGTCACCACTGGCGCGGATCGGGGCAGGGCTGCGCCGGCGCGACCCTTCCTGGTCGAAACGGCTCATGGTGTTCTGCGGGCCCTTGGCACCCGTTTCGCCGTTCGACAGTTCGATAGCCAATGCGAGCTCAGCGTCCTTGACGGTGCGGTCGAGGTCACGCCGCTTGACGCGCCGGCCCGGTCCTTCGTGGTGCAAGCGGGAAGGCAGGCGCGTTTCGATCGCGGGCAGCTGCTGAGTAGCGCGCAGGCCGACCCGGCGGCCGGCGCCTGGTCCAACGGCATGCTCATCGTTCATCGCATGCCGCTGGGTGAGTTCGTCGCCGAGCTTGCACGGTATCGCAGCGGCCATCTCGGATGCGACCCAGCGATCGTCCATTTGCCCGTGTCCGGCATCTTCCCTGTGGACGACACCGAGCGCGTGTTGGACATGCTCGGCAGGACGCTGCCGGTGAGCGTGCGCACGCGAACCCGCTATTGGGTCACGGTGCAGGCTCGCGCCTAGGCCTGCAAGGCAGTTACAAAATTCATGGCTTCGCCGCCCCGAAATCTGAGGGGTTTTTCACGAGCTAAGTGACATACCAAGCAGAAGTCACTCTGTTTTGTTGAAGGGCAAGCCTGATGGGTCAATTCAAACAGCGCGCCCAAGCGCGCACCGCCGCCATATCGCTGGCGGCATTTTTCATCGCTCCAATCGCGCTGCTGTCTGCGCTCGCTGCGCCCAGCGCCCAGGCGCAGACCGCGCCACAGCATGACACGCAGACCTATGCCATTGCGGCGGGCGAGCTGCAAACCGTGCTGAGCGCGTTTGGCCAGGCCAGCGGCCTGATGATCACCTATTCGGCCGAAGACATCGCCGGCAAGCACAGTGCAGGCGTGATCGGCCGATACGCGGTCAAAGATGCGCTGGCGACGCTACTCGCCGGCACGGGTTTGCAGGCCATTGCGCAGTCCAACGGCGGCTACACGGTGACGCCCATCCCGCGGAGCACGGAATCGGCCGTGGAACTGGCGCCGATCAGCGTCATCGGCCGTACCGACATCGTGACGACCGAAGGGCTGGACTCCTACGCCTCGCCGAACGTCTCCATGTTCAAGGGCGCGACGTCGTTGCGCGACATTCCGCAGTCAGTTTCGGTGCTGACGCGTCAGCAGATGGACGACCAGGATCTGACCACGGCAGCGGCAGCGTTGAATCAGGTAACCGGCGTCAGCACCACGGGCTATGACCGTACCGAATCGATCATGGTGCGCGGCTACACGGCCAATGCCCAGGCCGACGGCGTGCCCATGGTCGGCATGACCAACAATCCGTTCACCGATATGGCGCTCTATGATCGCGTCGAAGTGCTGCGCGGTCCCTCGGGACTGCTGACGGGCAGCGGCGAGCCCGGGGGAACGGTCAATTTCGTGCGCAAGCGGCCCTACGCCGAACTGGGCGGTTCGGGCGCCTTATCCACAGGCTCGAATAACCGCCGCCGCGCCGAAGTCGACCTCAACACGCCGTTGAATGAGACCGGCACCCTACGCGCCCGTACCGTGCTGGTGCGGCATGACGAGGACAAGTTCTACGACGACGCCAAAAGCCGCGACGAGGTGGCCTACGGCATCGTGGAGTACGACCTGACGCCGCACACCACTTTCGGCATTTCGGGCGCCTATTCCCAGTGGACGACCAATACCTTCTGGGGCCTGCCGCTGATGAGCGACGGCAGCCTGCCGTCACGCCGAACTTTCATGGGTTCCAATCAGGACTCCGTTTACCGCATCAAAGAGGCCTCAGCCGACCTGACCCATCGCTTCGCCAATGACTGGACCGCCCGCGCGGCCTACAGTCATCGCGAGCTGGACGCCGACTATGTGGGCATCGTCACGACGGCGCCAGTAAACATCGCTACCGGGCTTGCGGACATCTCCAGCGCTTACGGCTACTACCAGAAGGAAACGAAGTGGGACAGCGCCGACTTCAACGTCACCGGTCCGATCGAGGCGTTCGGCCTGCGGCACCGGTTGACCGTGGGGTACAACGCGTCCAGATCGGACAACTTGCTGGGGTCCACGTCGTTCACGGCCCAGAACTGGGACGTCTTCAATGACCACGATTTCAGCGCGCTTATCAACCGCGACGTCGCCTCGCGCCGCCAGACCATTACCGAACAATCGGGGCTCTATACCTCCGCACAGATCGCGCTGGCGGATCCGCTCAAGCTCGTGATCGGTGGCCGCTGGACCAGCTATCGCAGCAAAAGCAGGACCGTCGCGGCCTCCAACACCGACTGGGTGCGCAGCGCGGGCAAGGCCAGCAAGGAGTTCACGCCCTACGGCGGCCTGCTCTGGGACGTGAACGATCGCGTCACGCTGTACGCCAGCTACGCGGACACCTTCGTGCCGCAGACGCAGGAGGATTACCAGGGCAACGTCCTCAAGCCGCGCGTCGGCTGGCAGACGGAGGTGGGCGCGAAGGTTCAACTGCTCCCGGAGCGCCTGTTCTTCAACGTGGCCCTTTACCGCATCCGCGACAAGAACCGATCCATGGTCGATGGCGACCACGTTGGCTGCGGCGGCTCGACCAATGGCGCGTGCTACCGGTCGGCCGGCGAAGTGCAGAGCGACGGCGTCGACCTGGAACTGGTGGGAAAAATTACGCCCAACTGGGACATCTCGGCGGGATACACCTACACGCGTGCCAAGTACCTGAGCGACACCAATCCCGACAACGTCGGCAAACGGTTCAACGCCGACATGATTCCCCAGCGGATGTTCAAACTCTGGACGAACTACAGCTTCGGCCCCGAAGATTTCGGCGGCGCCCTGTCGGGGTGGAGCGTGGGCGGCGGGGTCAACGCCCAAAGCAACATCTACACCAGCAGCGCACGTCAGGGCGGGGTGAAGTACAGCGGAGGGTATGCGATCTACTCGGCCCGGGTCGGCTACCGCTTCAACGCCAACTGGGATGCGTCATTGCTGGTAAGCAATCTGTTCGACCGCACCTATGTGCGCAATGTCGGCTATGGCGGATTCTTGAACTTCTATGGCGATCCGCGCGCCGCCATCTTCACGGTGCGTGGGCGATTCTGATCAGGGCTGAGGCGGTGACCTGCCGAGGCCCGCCCGCGCGCCGCGGGTTGTGCTGGGTTCGATTGACCGCAAGCGATCGAATCAAAACGCACTTTTAGTTGATTTAATCAACCATCTGCACGAGAATGGTTCCTTTCCGATGAGATGCCATCATGACCTTGCAGACTCCGCTGACCCGCCTTTTAGGCATCCGATATCCCATCGTTCAAGCCGGCATGAGCTGGGCCTCCTCCAATGCGGAACTGGCGGCCGCCGTTTCCGCAGCTGGCGGCCTGGGCGTCGTGGCGTCCGGACCGATGTACCCGGAGGCGCTGCAAGGTGCGCTGCGCAAACTGCGCAGCCTGACTGACGCCCCCTACGCGGTGAACATTCCGCTCTACAACAAGCGCGCACGCGAGCATCTGGACATCGCCATCGCGGAAGGCGCGCCCATCATCATCGCTTCGCAAGGTGGACCGAAGGAGCATCTGGGCCGAGTCCACGATGCCGGGATGAAGTGGCTTCAAGTCATTGCCAGCCCGGTCCATGCCGAGAAAGCCCAGGCTGCCGGCGTCGACGGCGTGATCGCGGTCGGCCTGGAGGCCGGGGGGCACCCCGGCCCCGACGAGATAGCCACCCATGTGCTGCTGCGAGCAACAGTGCAGCGCGTGGACTTGCCGGTCGTCGCCGCGGGCGGCATTGCGGACGGCGCGGGGATTGCCGCCGCGCTTTGCCTGGGCGCGGCCGGCGCGCAACTCGGAACGCGGTTCTTGCTGACGCCCGAGGCGAGCGTACACGCCGCCTACAAAGCGGCCGTGATGCAGGCAAGCGTGAGCGATACCACTTTGGTAGGCCGCGGGCGCTCGCCGGTGCGCATGCTGCGCAACGCCTTTGCCCAGCAGTACCTCAGTGCCGAGCGCCGCAGCGGCGATGAAGAACTGGATGCGTTGTTCGCGCAAAGCACCTTGAAGCAGGCGGCGCTGGAAGGCAATGTCGAGCTGGGCAAAGTCGAAGCCGGGCAAAGCGCCGGACTGATCGATGACTTGGTGCCGGCCGCCGAATTGATGCAGCGCCTGGTCGAGGAAACCCTGGTTGCGATCATGCGGGTCAGCGCACTGGTTTGAACGGCGGGTGTTTCATAACCTGGAGCCGTTGATCGGGGCGAGCAGTCATCTTTCTACGCGTTGACTTCCGAAGATCGACTTATTCAATCTTCGGAAGTCAACGCGTTTAATGCCGGAAGTCGTCGACCTCCTTACTTCTTCGACAAGCCTGCGCTTTCGACCAGCTTGCGCATGGCGACCTGGTCCTTCTCCACGAATTGGGTGGCTTCCTGCGGCGTCATGGTCCAGAGCTCGACCCCCTGGGCGTCCATCAGCTTGCGATATTCCGCCGACTGATTCACGGCCTGGACGGCTTTGTTCAATTTCTCCAGCACCTCGGGCGGCGTGCCTTTGGGCGCGGCCAGGCTGTACCACGACGCCGATTCCGCCCCGCTTACCCCCGCTTCAGCCATGGTGGGCACATCGGGAAACAGGGTCGAACGCTTGGGGTTGGCATAGGCCAGCGCCTTGAGCTTGCCGCTGCGGATGAACTGGACGCTGGCCGCCAGATTCAAGACGGCCATGTCGACCTGCCCGCCCACCAGATCATTGATGGCCGGTGCGGCGCCGCTGTACGGAATATGCATGACGTCGACCTTGGCTTGCTGGCGGAACAACTCGCCTCCCAGATGCGGTGAACTGCCCGGCCCCGCCGACGCGTAGTTGATCTTGCCCGGTTCCTTTCGTGCGACGGCGATCAGCTCCGGCAAGGTCGAAACCGGCAAGGACGAGCGCACGACCAGCATGTTGGGCTGGTTGGCCACGATCGTTACGAAGGCAAAATCCTTGATGCCGTCGTACGGCGTCCGCTGCATCAACGGCGTCACCACATGCGCGGCCGACGTTCCCAGCAGCAAGGTGTAGCCATCCGGTTTGGCGCGCGCCACGAAGTTTGCGCCGATCGCCGCGCCGCCTCCGGCCTTGTTCTCGACAATGACCGTCTTGCCAAGCTGTTTTTCAAGTTCGCGCGCCAGCGCTCGACCCAGCACGTCGGCAGGGCCACCCGCCGCATAGGGGTTGACCAGCGTGATCGGCTGATTCGGATAGCTGTCCGCCGCCAGGCTCGCACTGCAGCAGACCGCGCTGACGCTCAGGCCGCACAGCAATCGCTTCAAGGTTTTCATCTTTGTCTCCTGATCCTCATTGGGATGCTTCTTTTTGTGTTGCTAAATGGCGCCAAGCTCCCTCAACGCCGTGATTTCCTCGGACGACAGTCCCAGCCTTGTGCGCAGCACCTCGTCGGTATGCTCGCCCAGCAAGGGAGGACGCTCGACCTGCGGATCTTCGTAACCCTCGAATTTGAAGGGCACCGGCACCGCGCCAAAGCGGCCGATGCGAGGATGGTCGTAGCTCGCGACCATGCCGCGCGCGCGCACGTGTTCGTTATTCAGAATCTCGCCGACATCCAGAATCGGCCCGGCGGGCACGCCTGCCGCATCGCAACGGCGGCAAAGCTCTTCGCGATCCAGCCTGGCCACGGCCTGCTGCAACCCGGCCATGACTTCCTCGCGGCGCGCCACCCGCACGGCATTGCGCGCCAACTCGCCGTCGGCGCTCCATTGGGGCAGATCCAGGAGGTCGCACAGCGGTTTCCAGTGTTGATCGCTGCCGGTGATCTGCACCCATTTGCCGTCGCGGCATTCGAACGCCGCCGACGGGACACGTCCCGGATGCTCCGTGCCCATGCGCGGCGGCACTTCACCCAAGGCGAAGTAGCGCGCCGCCGCCAGCGACAACAGACCGACCTGCCCGTCCAGCATCGAGAAATCGACATGGCACCCGCGACCGCTGCGCTCACGGCCGACCAGGGTGGACAAAATGCCTATCGCCGCCCACAGGCCCGAGGTCAAGTCGGCCACCGGCAACCCCGGCTTGACCGGCCCGCCATCGCGCTCGCCGGTCAAACTCATGATGCCGCCCATGGCCTGGAACACCGTGTCGTAGCCCTTGCGCGGCGCATACGGCCCGGTCATGCCAAAGCCGGTGCACGAGAAGTAAATCAGGTCGGCGTTCTCGGGCGCGATATGTTCTTTGTCCAGGCCATAGCGCGCCAGGGTGCCCACCGGAAAATTCTCGATCACCACATCGACGTCGCGGGCCAGCCGGCGTATCAGATCCTGACCCTCGGGCTTGCGGAAATTGACCGTGATCGATTGCTTGCTGCGATTGAACGCGAGGTAATAGGCCGACTCATCGCCGCCCTCGCCGTGCACCTTGGGCTCGAATCCGCGCGTCTCGTCGCCGCCCTCGGGCTGCTCGACCTTGATCACCGTCGCACCCAATTCGGCCAAGATCATCGACGCGAAGGGGCAGGCCAGCACCCGCGACAAATCCAGGATGGTGACGCCGTCGAGCGGCTTCATCGCGCCGCCCCCTGACGAAACCCGCGCATGATGACGTTGGCGTCGCGGCCTACGCCCAACGCATCTTCCAGCGCCAGATCCGCGCACCGATGGAATGCGCGCTTGGTGAGGCCCATGGCGGCGGGTTCCCAGCCGGCGAGACGCTCGGCCAATGCGAGCGCTTGCGGCAAGACGTCGGCGGCCGGCACGGCCCGATTGGCCAACCCCAGGGCCAGTGCCCGATGGCCGTCGATGGCTTCGGCCATGGCCACCAGCTCGAAGGACTGCTTGCGGCCCAACTGCCGCACCAGATTGGCCATCACCACGGCAGCCACGATGCCGTGACGCAATTCCGGATAGCCAAAACGCGTGTCCTCGGCCATGACGACCATGTCGCACGCCAGCGCCAGGCCAGCGCCGCCGCCCAGCGCATTGCCATGCACGGCGCCGATCACCGGCTTGCTCATGCGCGAGAAAGCCAGATGCAGATCGGTGGTCAGGCTGGCCCGCGCCAGCACGGCCTCAGGATGCTCGGGCGTCAGCGCCGAAAACTCGGTTGTGTCCGCGCCCGCGCAAAAGGACTTGCCATTGCCGGTCAGCACGACGGCGCGCACCGCCAGATCCTGATCGGCCTCCCGCAAGGCCGCCAGCAAGCCGGTGGTCAGGGCGGTGTTCAAGGCATTGTGTTTTTCCGGGCGATTCAACCGCAGCACGCGTACCGCGCCCTGATTCTCGATAATCAATTCGGTCATGTCTCTACCTCCAATTAATTGATTTAATCAACTTTATGAGCATAAAAAAGCCCGTCTCGGACAGGCGGTTGCTTCAGCGGGGCTGGACGCCGCGACCGCGGCGTGCCGGCACTTCAGCCTTCAGGTCGTTGAGCATGTTCAGCATGTGCGAAGTCATCTTTTCCAAGGCGCGCTCCAGCACCTCGCGCTCGTCTTCGCTCAGTACGGCCAGCATTTCTTCATTGCGCTCGACGGCGGCCGGAAACATCTCTTGGTAAAGCTTTTTTCCGGCGCGCGTCAGGTCCAGGCTGACGCCGCGAGCGTCCTGGGCATCCGCGCTGCGCTCGATCAGGCCGCGTTCGATCAAGTCGGACACCGTGCGGCTGGCCTGGCTTTTGTCGATATTGGCTTCACTTGCCAGTGCATTCAAAGACATATCGGGCGCCGCACCCAGCAAGGCCAGGATCCGCCACTCACGCGGGCCCACGCCATAGCGGCTCTCGTTCAGGCCCGCAGCAATGCGACTGGACACATATGCCAGCCTGTTCAAGCGGTAGGAAAACAGCTCCTTGAGCGCGGCAGGCGGGGCGCGGCGGGTGGAAAGCTTGCTTCGGGTTGCCATGGAGTCCTCTTGGAGCGGCTGTGGTGACGAGGGCATGATATACAAACGCAGCTCAAGCGCCGGCGGTGATCAGCGGATTGAAGCCGCTGTCGGCCACGCGGCTGTGCAGATCACGACCGAGCACCTCGCGGCAGCGCTGCGATACGACAGCCAGCGCGTCCAGATCCAGTCCGGTGCGCACGCCCATGGATTCGAATAGATTGACCAGGTCTTCAGTCGCCACATTGCCGGTATGGCCGCCGCCATATTTGACCTTGGCCGGATGGCCGCCGACCCCGCCCACGGCGCAGTCGAACCAGCGCACGCCGGCGTCCAGCGCCGCCACATAATTCACCAGGCCGGTTGCGCGCGTGTCATGGAAATGCGCCACCAGCGTGAGCTGCGGCAGTTCGCGTTGCAAAACGCCGTACAGCTCGCGCACCGCCTGCGGCGTGGCCATGCCGGTGGTGTCGCCCAACGTGACGATATCCACGCCCAGCGCCGCGTAGCGCTCGGCGTCGCGCAGCACGCTGTCGGCCGATACTGCGCCCTCGAACGGGCAGCCAAAGGCCACCGAGATCGTGCCTATCATCCGAAAATGGCCGCGCCCCATGCCTGCCATCTCGGCGATGTTGCGCCATTGATCGGCGCGGCTGCGCTTCAGGTTGCGCTCGGAGTGCGACTCGCTGGCCGAGACCAGCAGGCTGATCTCATTGGCGCCTTGGCCCCGCTCCAGATCGGCCAGCGCCCGTTGCACGGCCCTCGCATTGGCGCAGGTCGCCTTGTACCAGACGCCGTCTCGCCGCGGCAGCGATGCCAGCATGTCGCTGGCGTCTGCGAACTGCGGCACGACCTTGGGATTGGAATACGAAGTCGCCTCTACGCGCTCAAAACCCAGCGCCGCAAAGGCATCGACCAATTCGGTCTTGATGTCGGTAGGAATGAAATCCGGCTCGTGCTGCAAGCCATCGCGGGCAAAACACTCGCAGAGCACCACATCGCGCGTCATGCTTTTTCCCCCAGGCCAAACAGTCCGAGCGCATGGGCACGCAGCTTGTTTTTCTGCACTTTGGAGCTGCCCGTCATGCCGATGTTCTCGAAGGTATCGACAATTTCCATATAGCGCGGCACCTTGAAATTGGCGCAACGGCTCTTGCACCAGGCGATCAGCTCGGCTGTCTCGACTTGCTGGTCTTCGCGCAACAGCACAAAGGCGGCCGGCACCTCGCCCAGACGGGCATCCGGCACCCCCACCACCTGCGCCATGCGCACGGCCGGGTGACTGTGCAGAACCTCTTCTACCTCGGCCGGCGCCACATTTTCACCACCGACCCGGAACATATCTTTCAAGCGTCCCACCATGCGCAAGCGGCCATCGGCATTCATCTCGCCCAGGTCGCCCGTGCTGAGCCAGCCATCCGCGCTCAAGGCGCGCGCAGTTGCCTCGGGCATCTTGTAGTAGCCCTTCATCACGCTCCACCCACGGGCCTGGATTTCGCCCTGCCCGCCGGCTGCGACCACCGCGCCGGTAGCCGGATCGACCAGGCGGATTTCCATGCCGGGATGCGGCAAGGCCCACCCCTGGGCGCGCAGGGAGAACTCGTCGTCCCAGGCCGACATGACGATGTTGGGCGAAGCTTCGGACTGCCCATAGGCATTGCACACTGAAGGCACACCCATGACATCGCGGATCTTCTGCATCACCTCGGGGCCTGCCGCGGCCCACCCGCCTCGCAGATGGATCCGCCGGCGGTCAAAATCGGGATGGCCCATCAGCATCAGGAAGATGGTGTCGTTGCCGGAGGTCAGCGTGCAACGCTCTTCATCCAGCATGCGCAAAGCCTCGCCCACCTCGAAGCGCGGCAAAGTCAACAGGCAGCATCCCGTCACCAGACTGACCAGAATGGACAGCGTGGTGCCAGCCACGTGGAAATACGGCCGGATGCTGAAGTAACGATCTTCGGGCTGCACGCCGATACGCTGCGCCACGGCTGCGGCATTGCCCAGCATATTGGCGTGGGTGAGCATGACGCCCTTCGGAAAGGACGTCGTGCCGGAGGTGTACTGAATCAGGAGCACGTCATCGCTGCTGACGGCGTGCAAGACGGCATCGAAGCCGGCATCGTCGGCACGATTTGCGCCTTCGATGAAGTCTTCCCAGGAGGTCGTGCCCGGCAGGTTTCGATCACCCAGCACTACCACTTTTTCAAGTACCGGCAGCGCCGCGCCCGGCAGGCGCTGAGTCAAGGCCGGCTCCACCTGTTGCAGCAGTTCCAGAAAGTCGATGCCCAGAAACGTGTCGGCCGTCAGCAGCAGCTTGACGTCCGCCTGTTGCAGGCAGAAAGCCAGTTCTTCGGTCTTGAAGCGGGTATTGACCGGCACCGTCACGGCGCCGATCAAGGCGCAAGCGTAGAACAGCTGCAGCCAGTCGCCGCCATTGCCAAGAAAGATGCCGACATGGTCGCCACGGCGCACCCCGGCCCCATACAACGCCCGCGCGCGGAGTCGGGCACCCGCGGCCAGTTCATTCCAGTTCAAGCGTTCACCCGGGGCAACAAACGCCTCTTCCGGGCCACGCGCCGCCACGGTCTGCGCCAATACGGCAGCCAGCGTCATCGCCTTCATGCCTGCGACTCCTTGCCGAAGCCGGCGATGGCGCCTTGCCAATCCGTGCCGCGCAGGTTTTCTTCGATGGCCAGCAGTTCAATGGCCATCGCACCTTCGCGCGTCGTGGCCAGCCCTTGATCGATGCTGCGTTTGGTCAGCCGCATGGTCAGCGGCTGGGCACGGGCCATGGCGGCCGCCATGGCCTGCGCCTCCTGGAGCAACGCATCGGGCGCATACACATGGTTGACCAGGCCGATCTCGCGCGCCTCTTCGGCGTGGAAGCGGCGGCCCGTGAACAAAAGCTCTTTGGCCTTGCGCGCGCCGGCAACGCGCGGCAGACGCTGCGTCGCGCCGACCGTGCCCCAACCCACTTCGGGATAGCAGAATACGGCCTCGCTGGACGCCAGCACAAAGTCGCAGGCGGCGGCAATCTCGCACCCCGAACCAAACGCCGGACCATGGACCACCGCCACCACCGGCTGCGGCAGACGCTCGATCGAAGCATAGGCGGCAAAGCCCTGAACCCGGCGCGCCGTCATCTCCTGATTGTTCATGGTCTTGCGTTCTTTGAGATCGGCGCCTGCGCAAAAGGCCGGGCCGCTGCCCATGATCAGCGCCACATGCACGCCGGGGTCGGCCGCAATCGCCTCCATGACGTGCACCAGCTCCGCGCACATCTGCGAACTGAGCGCGTTACGGCTATCGGGACGGTTCAACGTCACCGTCGCGACACGGTCCTGCACCTCAAACAGAATCGTGTGATAAGTCTGGGTCATGCCTGCTCCTGAATGTTCGGTTCTCGTCACCGCAAGAAGCCGCGGCCAAAAAGTCACTATATGCCGATTAGTTGATTTAATCCACTATATTTTTGACGCGTGGTCACGGCTTGCTTTCGACTGGGAATGCCGGTGCTGATCGGAAGAATGCGCCTGGGCACCGTCACTGTGACCGGCCAAAAAATAGACGTTCAATTTCGTGGCAGACTTTGATAACAAATACCTTGCCTAGGAAACATCGACCTTGTCGAACGCCCTTCGATACCTCTCGCCGCCGGCCTTACGTTGGACATTGCCCACGCTGGTCTTTCTGGCCACCGCCGGGTGCGGGTCTAGTTACGCCGACACCCCGCCCAAAGCGCCGCTACGCAAGCTGAACCCCGCTCCGACGCAGGCCTATGAGATACGGCTCACACTTGCCAATACGTCCGATCTCTCAAGCACAGCCGACGGCAAATCGCCGTTTACGGTCGTCGAAGGGACTGCGCAATTCGACGCCAGCAACGGCGCGCGCTGTGGAAAATCCAACGCCCTGTCCGGCCACGTGCCGACATTGACCAGCCACGAACCATTCCGCCTTTCCCGTATATCCGCCACCGAGTACGCGGGCACCGTGTATGCCGACATGCTGCTCGATGAGGACTACTACGGGCAGGGCGCTTGCCATTGGGCATTGACAGAGGCCCGCGTCGCCTTGCGAGCACGGGCGGACATCGCCGATACGCGATTTGTAGCCGGGCTTCCTGCGAAAAAAGTGCTCGCGAGCGGCACACAGGTGCGCCATTTCTGGAAAGGGTATTACCCCCGATTCCAGGACGGGCAACATGCTGATTATGGAAGAGACCAGTTGGATGCCGTTCCAGCCGATAAGCTTGCCGAGTTCTTCACCGTGACGCTGACGGCCAGGAAGATCGCTGGCGACGTTCAACGCAAGTGAGTACAGCCGCGACCGACCCTGCAAAGCGATAGCCTGGTTCAGGATTCGCAGAACCACGCTATCGGCACATCGGCTACGGCAAACTGCACGGACGGCCAATAGCCGTCCATGAACCAGGTCGCGTCGCGCGCCGCACGGTGTTACGCCAGAAGCGCCGCCGTGGCACGGCCCGCTATCATGTCTTCGAACAGGGCCCCAAGATTCGGGGAAACGACGCGGACGTCCTCGAACTCCGGCTCGATGCCGTGCACGATGCGGCCCGAGCCACGTTCTATCGCGAGGAATTCGTACTCGCCGGCAACGCTCATGTAGATCGGCGTGTGCTGTTGCCAGAAGTTCAAGACCGCCTGCCGGCCGGCGTCGTCCAGCGCAGCCTCCAGGCTGATATCGCGCAGGGTGTGCCAAGGAAAGGCGCTGTCCGCCGTGCAGTCATGGTCGGCAGCGCTCAGGAACCAGCGTGTTTGATTCGCGTTGTGCAATTCGGCGAATGTCGCCAGGAAAGCGCCATAGCCGTGCGCTTCGAACGGCACGGCCGCTGGCGTCGCGGTGGGCGTGGTCCGCACCACCGTCCAGCCATGAGCGGCGAGATGATCCAGGAAGCGTTGTGCCAGCAATGTCATGTCGGTTTCCTTGCCTCATAGCCTCTGCAGCAGAGAAAAGGCCCGTGTGAACGGGCCTTGGAACTGAAAGAGGGAAATAAAGTCGGTCGCAGATTCCCAACGCAAAGCGTTGATTTTGAGAGATCTCTCGAATTAGAAAACGTGGGTCAAAGTCGGTCGCACCCCTAACCTTCGACCTCCAACTTAAGAGAATTGAACAAAAGTCGGTCGCGATCGGTTTCGCCGCGTTAAGGCAGTCGAAGCGTGGCGGCTGAGCCTTAAGCCATCCAAGACTGCGGGACCCACAGGCCTACCGGGTAGAGCTTGGACGGCGCCACTCAAGAGCGACCGGCCACCATGGCAACGCTTTCCCGCAACCAGCGATGAGCCGGATCCTCAGAGCGCCGCTCGTGCCAAGCCTGCTGGTACGAGAACGCCGGAAGTTCCAACGGCGGAGCAAACCGTTGCAGTCCTTTGTGCCGTTGCAAGGACCCTACTGCCCGACGGGCCACGGTAAGTATCAGGTCTGTGCCTGGAATCGCGTCCACCGCGGCGCCCCAGTGAGGCAATACCAAAGCCAGTCGGCGCTGCCGCCCTATGGCAGCCAAGGCGACCTCAATCTCGTCACGCGCATCCGGACGTAGCGAAACCATCGCGTGAGGCCTTGCAATCCAGTCTTCGAATTCCAGTGGCACGCCGGCAGGCAAGACGCGCTTGTCTGCAACGCACACAAAGTCGTCGCGGAATAGCTCCTGGAGCTGAATGGACGAAGAAGCACTAGGAAATATTCCTAGTGCGAGGTCAAGCTCGCCATCGGCTAGCTGGGCCAACATGGCTTCTCTGCTGGCTTGGCTTATGGCCAGGTCGATACCGGGAGCGTGCTCCCGCACATGACGCACGAGATCCGGCAGCACCGCACGGGAAGCGTAGTCAGAAAGCGCCAACCGAAACCGTCGCTCCGCCAGCCCAGGTTTGAACTCCGGCGATGACACAAGCGAATTCAGGCTGGCCAGTGCTTCGTTTAACGGCCTTACCAATGCCTCCGCCCGCGACGTCAGTTCGAATTTTCCTCCGCGTCGTACCAGTAGCGGGTCCTCGAAAAGCAACCGCAACTGCGCAAGCGAATGACTCACGGCAGGCTGGCTTTTGTGAAGACGCACGGCCGCGCGGCTCACATGTTTTTCCGCGAGTATGGCGTGCAAGACCAATAGGAGGTTTAAGTCGATCCGTCTCAGGTCATCCATGGCGCGAATATGAAAGGTGCATGCAAACGATTTCCATGAATCTAGCACATACATCAACATGGAAATTTTGATCAGCCGTCATCGAAACGGACGAAGCCACTCATGTTGAACAAAGTCGAACTGCTCGCGCCGCTTGCCCTCGCCCTTCTCGCGGGCGCGGTGCTTCCATTCCAGGCCGCCGCCAACGCCACAATTGGGCGCATGATGGGAAATTCCCTCTGGGGAGCGCTAATCTCCCTCAGCGTGAGTCTGGCCGTCATCCTACCCACGATGGCAATCCTGCGAGTTCCGGCGCCCAACTTCGCGGCGGTAGCCCAAGGTCCGTGGTGGCTGTGGATTGGAGGCGTGCTTGGCGCCGTGTATGTCGCTGCCGCGGCCGGCGTGACTCCAAAGCTCGGAGCAGGCGGCTTCCTGGTTTGCGTTGTCGCAGGTCAGATGGTTGTTGCCGTGTTGGTCGACCATTTCGGGCTGATGGGGCTGGCAAGTAAGCCTCTAAACGTATATCGGATTGCTGGCGTCCTCTTGATCCTTGGGGGCGTATTCTTGATCCAAGGGCCTGGCGGCAAAGCCAAGATGGCAGATACGGCATCGACCAATCCGCTCACTCGGTGAGCCCAGGCCACGGGCCTCGGTCAAATTCGGCAGTTGATCTGATCTCGTGCCATCGACCTATATGCAGTTGTATGGGCCAACGCAAGAAGCTCGCCAAAGGCGAGCTTCTTTGCCGTACCAGAACTTCGGGATCTACAGCTCGTTAGCTCTATGGAGTGTTACTTCACACGATCCAAAACTTTGGGCATGTCGCCGGTGAAGTCAACCCAGGGGTTCGTTCCCAACAAATTCGCGTGAGGCACATTTGCCTCGTATCGCATGGTGAATTCCTTTGGGCCGTGGCCGTAGGCCACGATCAAACCTTGCTTGGCATCCATGATGCCCGCATGCATACCCAAGCCGTGATAGCTCACGCGAACGGCCTTATCGTTGAGGCCCACTTTTTCGACTTGGAACCGGGCGATTGTCCCGTCCTTCAGCGTGAAGCCCCAGCGGAAGGGACCGCCGTTCACCACCGTCATCACCTCGTCGATGTCAGTGCCATCGTCGGCGGAGTTCACATGCATGCGCCCATACTTTTCAAGGACCGCCTTGTGAGTTTTGGCATCAAGAGCCTTCATGTCATAGACCTTCGGATACGGGCCAAAGCCGGTCTCTTCGGTCAACACGCCACCACCGGCGACGGCAGGTTTGCGTCCAGCAAGTTGCACCTGCTCGAGCAATTGGGGCATAGACAGGCTGAACATCGAAATGAGCTGCGCATGCTCCTTTTCGGAGAGCGCACGTTGCTCAGATTGAGCAAGGATGGGCTTTGCGGCCGCGGGGATATCGATGGTCTGGACATGGATACCCAAGGGCGCGAGCACCGCATTCACATCGTTTACGCCAGCGACATCAGGCCGGCCATCACTGAACTTCAACGAGACAACGTCATGAGCCATCGCCGCGCCGTTGGCAGCAGCGAACGAGAGGGCGCTCAGAGCGAACATTTTTCCGATTTTCATCGTGATTCTCCTTCAGGAACTCCGGCGCAACCACTCTGCGAAGGCTGATCGCCGCCCAGCACATTGCTGGAAGATAAGGCTGGAACTGCGGGCTGATTGAAGGGATTCGTCGAGAGCCCCCCCTCATGCAGAGCCTTGTCCAACCGGTAGGAGAATGTTTACTTATAACCAGAACTAATGGAAATTCGAATTTCTCACTTATCGTATTCGCTATATGGATAGCAAAGGCTACCTTGCTAGGCGAGCAGCCCTCTGAGTTCAGTCGCAAAGCACTTGGCCAAACATCGATCCGTGTCGATTACCCAGTGCTCAATTCGTTCAACTATCCAAGGACACCAGAAAGCGCTAAGGGCCGCAGATGCGGCCCTTAGCATTACTACTGACAATTGCATGACGTTCCAGGTGGAACCCAGTACAAGTGTGGAGGGTCGCGACCGACTTTATTCCGCGCGACCGACTTTATTTCCAGTTTTCATCCCAAACTGCGATTCTCCCGCATCACTCCACCGTCACGCTCTTCGCCAGGTTCCGCGGCTTATCCACATCCGTACCACGCGCGCATGCCGTGTGATACGACAGCAACTGCAGCGGCACCGTGTGCAGAATCGGCGACAGCTTGCCGTAGTGTTCCGGCATGCGGATCACATGCATGCCTTCGGCGCTCTGGATCTTGCTGTCGGCATCAGCAAAGACATACAACTCACCGCCACGCGCACGCACTTCCTGCATGTTGGACTTCAGCTTTTCCAGCAGTTCGTCCTTGGGCGCGATGGTGACGACCGGCATGTGCTCGGTGACCAGCGCCAGCGGGCCGTGCTTGAGTTCGCCGGCCGGGTAGGCTTCGGCGTGGATGTAGCTGATTTCCTTGAGCTTGAGCGCGCCTTCCAGGGCGATCGGGTAGTGCATGCCGCGGCCCAGGAACAGGGCATTTTCCTTCGAGGCAAAGCGGTCGGCCCAGGCCATGATCTGGGGTTC
This sequence comes from Achromobacter spanius, assembly GCF_002966795.1. GTDB lineage: Bacteria > Pseudomonadota > Gammaproteobacteria > Burkholderiales > Burkholderiaceae_B > Achromobacter > Achromobacter spanius_D. The sequence continues at coordinate 229,345 of NZ_CP023270.1, read as the reverse complement.
CAGCGCCAGCACCGAACCGATGGCGGACGGCAGGTGGCGCAGCGCCTTCAGGTGCTCGGCTTCCTGCTCTTCCGTGAGCTGGCCGCGCGTCTGCGCCAGCGCCAGCGTCAAGAGGAACAGCGCGGTGAGCTGGGTGGTGAAGGCCTTGGTCGAGGCCACGCCGATTTCGACGCCGGCGCGCGTGATGTACGACAGCTTGCATTCGCGCACCATGGCGCTGGTGGACACGTTGCAGATGGTCAGCGTGTTTTCCATGCCCAGCGAACGCGCGTGCTTCAGCGCGGCCAGCGTGTCGGCGGTTTCGCCGGACTGCGAGATCGTGACGACCAGCGAGCGCGGGTTCGGCACGCTGTCGCGGTAGCGGTATTCGCTGGCGATTTCGACGGCGACCGGGATCTTGGCGATGGACTCGATCCAGTACTTGGCGGTCAGGCCGGCGTAGTAGCTGGTGCCGCAGGCCAGGATCAGCAGCGAGTCGACTTCATTGAAGATCTTGTAGGCGTCGTCGCCAAAGAGTTCAGGCGTGATGGACTCGATGTCCTGCAGGGTGTCGCCGACCGCGCGCGGCTGCTCGAAGATTTCCTTCTGCATGTAGTGGCGGTAGGGGCCCAGCTCAGCCGCGCCGGTGTGCACGTGCACGGTGTGCACTTCGCGGTCCACGTTCTTGCCGGCGGCATCGACGATCCAGACGCGCGAGAGCTGCAGGTCGACGACGTCGCCGTCTTCCAGGTAGATGATCTGGTCGGTCGTGCCGGCCAGCGCCAGCGCGTCGGAGGCGAGGAAGTTTTCGTTCTGGCCCACGCCCACCACCAGCGGCGAGCCTTGGCGCGCGCCGACCACACGGTGCGGTTCGTCGCGGCAGAACACGGCAATCGCATACGCGCCATGCAGGCGGCGCACGGCGTTCTGCACGGTTTCGAAGAGGTCGCCCGAATACAGGTGGTTCACCAGGTGCGCGATGACTTCGGTGTCGGTCTGGCTTTCGAAGACGTAGCCGACGGCTTGCAGCTCGGCGCGCAGCTCGTCGTGGTTTTCGATGATGCCGTTGTGGACGAGCGCGATGCGCGGCTCGTCGTTGCCCAGGTGCGAGAAGTGCGGGTGGGCGTTGTGCGTGGCGGGCACGCCGTGCGTGGCCCAGCGGGTGTGGGCGATGCCGGTGAAGCCTTGGACCTTGTCCTGCGCAACCTGGTCGGCCAGCTCGGCCACGCGCTGCGTGCTGCGCGTGCGGCGCAGATGGCCGTCGGCGTAGACGGCGACGCCGCAGGAGTCATAGCCGCGGTATTCCAGGCGCTTCAGGCCTTCAACGAGGATCGGGGTGATGTCGCGCTGGGCGACGGCGCCAACAATGCCGCACATAGGAGTGACTCCGGATAAGTTCAGTACGGACGCATTGTGCGCGCCCCTTAAAGAAATTTGATTTCTTTATGCACGCCAATTTGGCAATTAATTCCCTTACACAAATGTGATTAAATTATCTTTCGCCAAAGCCAATGTTTTGAATTAATCATGCAAAACGTACCCATTCCCCTGCCCGAACTCGACGATCTGGACCGGCGCATTCTTGAACAGTTACAAGAAGACAGCTCGCTCACCAACCAGGATCTGGCCGCGCGGGTCCACGCGTCGCCCCCGACCTGCCTGCGGCGGGTGCGGCGATTGGTGGAAGAAGGGGTGATCGATCGCCAGGTGGCGATCCTGTCGGCCGAGAAGCTGGGCAGCACGCTGACGGCGATCGTGGAGATCACGCTGGACGTGCAGGCCGCCGAAAGCCTGGACGCGTTCGAGCAAAGCATGCTGACCGAACGCGCGGTGCTGCAGTGCTACCGGGTGTCGCCGGGTCCGGATTTTGTGGTGATCGCGCAGGTGAAGGACATGCCGGCGTACCACGCGCTGGTGCACCGGGCGTTCACGGCGCAGGCCAACGTGCGCAATGTGCGCACGTTTTTTTCGGTGCATCGGGCCAAGTTCGAGACGCGGATCGATGTGCGGGGTTGAGGCGCGGCTCTAGAACAGCCGCAGAGGTGGTTTACTTGCGCCCCACCAACCGCTCAAACTGCGCCAGATACCGATTGCCCATCTTCTGCACGTCATGCTCATTGCGCACGTACTCATACGCGCGTTCGGTGACCTCATGCCGGAACGTCGCGTCATCCAGGCAACGCGCCATGCCAGCTGCCATCGCCTGATGATCGCCCACGGCGCATAGCACGCCGCGGCCGTCGGCCAGGCTTTCCTTCAGGCCGCCGGCATCAGTAGAGACGACCGGCACGCGTTGCAGGAAGGCGTCCAGCACGCTGCTGCCCAGCGCTTCTTCCTCGGAGCTCATGACGAAGACATCGAGGATGCTGTAGAAGTCTTCCACGCCCTTTCTAAAGCCGGCAAAGCGGTAGACATCTTCGATGCCGAGCTTGCGGGCCTCGTCCTTGGCCTGCTGTTCGCGGTCGCCGCCGGCGCCGAAATGCAGGAAGACGAAGTCGCGGCGCGTTTTGGCCAGTTCGCCAACGGCGCGCACCAGCGTAACGGGGTCCTTGTCGCGGATCAGGGCCGCGGAGGTCGCCATGACCTTCTTGCCCTCAAGGTCGAACTCGCGGACCAGGTTGGCGACGTTCTCGGTGTTGATCTGATGCGGTTCGACGGCACTGCGAATGATGACGGGTTCGATGCCCAGGCGGCGCGGCTCGCCCGCGGCCATCTCGCTGATGGCCACAAACAGATCCGTGTGGCGCCACTTGTAGCCGGTCTTCCATTCGTCGCCCGGTTTGACCACAAACGACGTGCGGCGCGAGAACACCACCGGCCGGCGATGCAGCCATTTGGTCAGCACGGCCCACGTGATGGTGTTGGCGGTCTGCGCGTGGATGATGTCGTAGCGGCCGGCGCCGGCCAGAAACGCAAGCTGTCCGGGCACGTTGCGCACGGTGTGGGCGACAAATCCTTCCTGGCGGGCGCGCTCGGCAAGCGGCGCGCCTTCACGGCACATCACTTCGACGTCATGGCCCGCCTTGCGAAAGGCGCGCATGCAGTACAGCGTCTGGCGCTCGCCGCCGCGCCAGCCTTTTTCGAAGTTCAGTTGCAGGATCTTCATGCGCGGCCGATGCCCGAGTACTCGAAGCCCAGGCCGCGCACGTCGGCCGGCGTGTACAGATTGCGGCCGTCGATGATGAGCGGCGTCTTGAGCAGCGCCTTGACGCGATCAAAGTCGGGCGCGCGAAAGACCTTCCATTCGGTGGCGATGAGCAGCGCGTCCGCGCCGTCCAGCGCGTCGTACATATCGGTGGCGAAGCTGACGCCTTGATGGCCGGCCAGCACGCGGCCGGCTTCGTGCATGGCCACGGGATCGTAGGCGCGCACTTCGGCGCCGCGGCGCGTGAGTTCGGCGATGACGGTCAGGCTGGGCGCCTCGCGCATGTCGTCGGTGTTGGGCTTGAAGGACAGGCCCCACAACGCGATCTTGCGGCCGCTCAGGTCTTCGCCAAAGCGCGCGACCAGCTTTTCAGAAAGGCGGAACTTCTGCGCGTGGTTCGCGGCTTCGGCGGCCTCGATGACACGCATCGGCAGGCCGTGTTCGGACGCGGTGTTGGCGAGGGCTTGCACGTCCTTCGGAAAGCACGAGCCGCCGTAGCCCGCGCCGGGATACAGGAAGTGGTAGCCGATGCGCGGATCCGCGCCGATGCCGCGGCGCACCTGTTCGACGTCGGCGCCCAGCACTTCGGCCAGGTTCGCCATTTCGTTCATGAACGAGATGCGCGTGGCCAGCATGGCGTTGGCGGCGTACTTGGTCAGCTCGGCGGAGCGCACGTCCATCACCATCAGGCGGTCGTGCGTGCGCTGGAAGGGCTCGTAGATGCGGCGCATGACGCCGATCGTGTAGTCGTCGTCCGCGCCGACGATGACGCGGTCCGGACTCATGAAGTCGTTGATGGCCGCGCCTTCCTTCAAGAATTCCGGATTGGACGCCACCGTGAACGGCAGGTCCACGCCGCGCTCGGCCAGTTCCTTGGCGACCGCGGCGCGTACCTTGTCGGCCGTGCCGACGGGCACCGTGGACTTGTCCACGATCAGCTTGCGCGAGGTCATGTGGCGCGCGATGTTCTGCGCGGCCGCCAGCACGTATTTCAGATCGGCGGAACCGTCTTCGCCGGGCGGGGTGCCCACGGCGATGAACTGGACGTCGCCGAATGCCACGCTCTGCGCGACGTCATCGGTAAAGTGCAGGCGCCCGGCCTGCACGTTGCGGCGCACCAGGTCTTCGAGGCCCGGCTCGTAAATGGGGATGCCGCCCTGGCGCAGCAGCGCGATCTTGGCCGCGTCCACGTCCAGGCACATGACATCGTTGCCCATGTCGGCCAGGCACGCTCCCGACACCAATCCTACGTAACCGGTACCCACGACCGTGATTTTCATGCCTGTGCGCCTTCAAATAGGTAATCTTTGCGCCCGGAAAGTGAAACCGGGCGCCGGCCGCCATTATAGAAGCGGCCCGCGCCCGGGGGTCCGAGCGGGTTTCAAGCGGTGGCGGCACCTAGGCCCGCAGCTTGTTGAAGCGGACGGTGTTGACCACCACGGCCAGCGCCGCGCACACCGTGCCCAGCACCAGGGCCAGCCCCGGTCCGTGGGCCGCGCTGACGCTGAAGGCGATGGCCACCAGCGCCGTGCCGAAGCTCTGCCCGAACACCCGCGTCGTGGCCTGCAGCCCGCCCGCCGCGCCGCTGCGTAGCCGGGGCGCGGCAGACAGCAGCGCGCGGTTGTTCGGCGTCTGAAAAAAGCCAAAGCCCACGCCGGCCACGAACATGCCGGCGATGACGGGCCAGTTCGACACCGTGGACGGCAAGAGCGCCAGCCACAGCATGCCCGCAACCATCGTGGCCGCCCCGATACCGCTGAGCGTGGCGGCGGAATAGCGGTCGGACAGGCGTCCAGCCAGCGGCGCAATGATGGCCGTGCCGACCGGCCACGCGCCCATCAGCAGGCCCACTTCCAGATAAGGCCGGCCAAGCACCTGCTGAAAGTAAAACGGCAGCGACACATAGGACGCCATCTGCGCGGCAAAGGTGCAGGCCGACGCGCCCACCGCAAACGCCAGCGGCCGGATGCGAAGCAGGTCCACCGGCACCAGCGGCGCGGTCTGCTGGCTGGCGCGGCGCACCAGCACAATACCCGCCACCGCCGAAATCGCGACCAGCCCGATGCCGCGCAACAGGTCCTCGCCCATCATGTCCACGCCGGAGATGAACACGCCCAGCGTCGCCATGCACAGCAGCGCGCTGATCCAATCCAACTTCACGTTGTTGCGCGGCACTTCGGGCAGATGACGCAGGCCGAACATGGCAAGCGCGCAGATCGGCAGGTTGACGGCAAAGATCCACGGCCACGGCGCCACGGACAGGATCGCCGAGCCGATGGTGGGGCCAAGCACCGACATCACGGCCACCGTGGTGGCGTTGATGCTGATGCCCCGCCCCAGCATCTTGAGCGGGTAGATGTTGCGCACCAGGCCGCCGAACATGCACATGAGCGTGGCGGCGCCCAGGCCCTGGAACACGCGCGCGGCGGTCAACTGCCACAGCGTGCCGGCCAGCGCGCAGCCCAGCGAGGCCAGCGTGAACAGCACCAGCCCGAACGTGAACATGCGGCGAAAGCCGATGCGCTCGGCCAGCGCGGACAGCGGCAAGAGCGCCATCACGACGGCCAGGTTGTAGGCGTTGACGATCCAGACCGCCTGCGCGGGCAGGGCGTCGAGATCCTTGGCGATCGTGGGCAGCGCCACGTTGGCGATGGTGGTGTCCAGCACCGACAGGCTGATGCCCGTCATCACGGTGGCCGCCGCCCAGTACCGGCGCGGCGCCGGCAGGCCGTCGGGCGGCGCGGGCTTGGCCCCGCCTCCCGCGGCCGCCTCCTGTTCCTGCGTCACGACTTCTTTACCGGGCGCTGCCATCCGTCAACGGTGATCTGCTTGGCACGCGACACCGTCAGCTTGTCGGCCGGTGCGTCGCGCGTGAGGGTGGTGCCGGCGCCCAGCGTGGCGCCGCGGCCGACGCGCACGGGCGCGACGAGCTGCGTGTCCGAGCCGATGAAGGCGTCGTCTTCGATGACGGTGCGGTGCTTGTTGACGCCGTCGTAGTTGCAGGTGATGGTGCCCGCGCCCACGTTCACGCGCGCGCCGATGTCCGCGTCGCCGATGTAGGCAAGGTGGTTTGCCTTGCTGTCCGCGCCCAGCACGCTCTTCTTGATCTCGACGAAGTTGCCGACGTGGCTGCGGTCGCCCAGTTCGGCGCCGGGACGCAGGCGGGCGTAGGGACCCACGCGCGCATCGCGGCCGACTTCGGCTTGCTGCAGGTGGCTGAAGGCTTCGATCTGCGTGCCCGCGCCAACGCTGACGTCGCGCAGCACGCAATGCGGGCCCACGCGCACGCCGTCAGCCAGCGAGACCTGGCCTTCGAAGACGCAGCCCACGTCGATGAACACATCGCGGCCGCAGGTGAGCGTGCCCCGCACGTCAAAACGCGCCGGGTCGGCCAGCGTGACGCCGGCTTCGAGCTGGCGGCGGGCCTGCTCGGCCTGCCAGCGGCGCTCCAGTTCGGCCTGCTGCACGCGGCTGTTCACGCCCAGCGTTTCCCAGCCAGCGCCCGGCTGGGCCGCGCCCACGGGCACTTCGTCGACCACGGCCAGCCCCACCACGTCGGTCAGGTAGTACTCGCCCTGGGCGTTGTTGTTGTCGATGCGGGTCAGCCAGTTCTTCAGCTTGGCGGTCGGCGCGCTGAGGATGCCGGTGTTCACTTCCTTGATCTCGCGCTCGGCTTCCGAGGCGTCCTTGTGTTCGACGATGCGGCACACGTTGCCGTTGGCGTCGCGCACAATGCGGCCATAGCCGGTGGAGTCGGCCAGCACTTCGGTCAGCACGGCGGCGCCCTGGCCGCGTGCGTCCAAGAGGCGCTGCAGCGTTTCCGGCTGCACCAGCGGCACGTCGCCGTACAGCACCAGCGTGACGTCATCCTTGCCGTCGCCTTCCAGCAGCAGCGGCACGGCCTGTTGCACCGCGTGGCCCGTGCCCTGTTGCGGTTGCTGCAGCACGAAGTGCAGGTCGGGCTGGCCTTCGAACGCCTGTTTGACGCGATCGGCGCCATGGCCGACCACCACGATGATGCGCGCGGGCTTCAGTTGGCGCGCACTGTCCAGCACGTGCGACAGCATGGGTTTGCCGGCCAGCGTGTGGAGCACTTTGGGAAGGTCGGACTGCATGCGTTTACCCAGTCCGGCGGCAAGAATCACAACATTAAGCATAAGTTCCAGTAGGTTGAGAGACGGACGGGCGGCCTGGCGGGCGACCCGCGTGTCGATTGAAGGATGGGTTCAGGGCTTGCCGTCGGCAGGCCCGGTTTTCTTGGCGGTCTTGGCCGTGCGCTTGGTGGCTGCCGGCTTGCGCGCGGCGGCGGGTTTGGCGGACGGCTTTCCGGTCGTGGCGTGCGGCTCGGCCGACGCCTTGGGACTCGCGGGTTCGGCCTTGGTCTTTGCGGCGCTGGCAGCGCCCGGCGCCTCCGGTGTCCCGGCGGGCATGGACGCGGCGGTGGCGGCGGCGATCTGATTGAACTGCTGTTGCAGCAGGTCCCACCACGCCTTGGACGCCGACTGCGCCGCGGCGCCCATCTGCTCGCTCATGGCGGCGGCCGATTCGGGACCCGCGCCGGCGGATGCGCCCGCGCCTTCGGGGTGGGTGCCAGACTGCGCGCCAGACTGCGTGCCGGCGTTTTCCTTTTCCTTGGCAGCGGTCGCATTGCTGGACGGCGCAGACCCTGCCGCCTTCGCAGCGGGCTTCAACCCCAGCGCGACTTCCAGCGGCGAAGGCGCGGCGCCGTCCTGGCTTGCGCCCATATCCATGCGCGATGCGCTGTCCACGAAGGCGCGCAAGGTGCTGATGGTGGAGCGCTGCACTTCCATGCCCTGGATGGTGCTGGAGAGCATGCTGAGATTCATGCGCAGCCAGTTTTCCACCGAGCGGAGTTCGGCGATGCGGCGGTCCAGGTCTTCAAGATTCATCGGCGGCGCCATCGGCAGGCTGCTGGCCAGGCCGCCGGGTCCGGTCAACCCGGCCCACGCCTGGCGCATCATCTCCATGCTGGCCAGCAGCGGATTGCCCGACAGATCAGAGCTCTGGCCCATGCCGGGCAGGACGAACGGGTTGTTGTATTGGTCGCTCATTCCAGGTCTCTCCATAGTCGGGTGCTTGCTGCCGGCGGCCGGGCTCACCCGGGCAGCAGTTGATTGTTCTCCACGCGCACGTGGTCGCCGGAGGCGAACGCGAACGGCTGCGCGCTGCGGAACTGGCGCGTGCTGCCGTCATTCATGCGCACTGTGAGCTCATAGTGCGTCACTGTTTGTTGCTGTCTGATATTACGCTCAACTTCACGGCCTGCCAAAGCACCGCCGACCGCGCCCAGCACCGTCAGCGCCGTCTTGCCGTTGCCTCCGCCAAACTGATTACCCACCACGCCGCCAGCGACGCCGCCGGCGATGGTGCCGACCAGATGATTGCTGTCGTCCTTGGTGGGTACCTGCACCTGGCGGATGGTCTGGACCACGCCGCAGGTCGCGCAGGCTGGCTGCGCGGGCGCTGCCGCCGGACGGGACGGCTGGGCGGGTTGCGATTGCTGCGCCTGGTGCATCTGGCCTGCGGGCCGGCCCGCGCCCGGCGGCGCGGTGTTCGCGGCCGTGTTCGCGGCGGTGGCGGGTTCAGCAGCCGGCGCGGGCGCCAGGTTGGCGTCCTCGAGCCCTGCCTCGGCCACGGCGGCCTCCGCGTGCGGATTGGCCGACGGCGACGGCAGCCAGCCCAGCACGGCGGCCACGCCCACCGAGCACATGACGATGACGGCGATCGCCGCGGCGGCAAGCAGCGGATGCAGGCCGCGGCGCGGCGACGCGGAAGGGGTGGAAGTATTCATGACGATGCTCCATCGTAACTAACCGGCAGTGGTATAGCACCCGCGCGCGGTTTCGGCATGTTGCGATGGTGACCCTTCATTGCAGGGCAGATGGAGGGTGGACAGGGTGGGGCATTCGTGGACAATAGGCCCATGGATTCGATCACGCTGACCCAACTGGAACAGGCAATCAACTACTGGCGCAACACGTCGCCCTCGGTGGGAGAAGAGTCGCGCCTGTGCCCCGAGGCAGCCGCGCTGGCCACCCCCTACGCGCTGATGATCATTAGCCATCAGCGCGAAATCGCCGCCACGGAACTAGGCGAAAAAGCCCGCGCGGCGCTGGCCGCCTGGGCGGCTGCAAAGGTCTGAACAGGCTGGCACCCAGCCCCGCAGTTATCCCTTCAGCAGCGCCTGAATGTCATGCGTCAGGGCATCCACCCCGACGTTATTGTTGACCAGCACGCGCGATTCGCCCTTGCCGTCCAGCAAGTAGAACGCGGCCGTGTGGTCCATCGTGTAGTTGCCGTCCTTGGTGGGCGCTTTGGCGTAATACGCCTTGAACGAGGCCGCCGCCTTCTTCACCTGGTCGGGCGTGCCGGTCAGCCCCAGGAACCGCGAGTCGAATGCCGTGACGTACTGCTTGAGCACCTCGGGCGTATCGCGCTCCGGGTCCACCGAAATCAGCAGCACCTGCACGCGATCGGCGTCCGGACCCAGCTTTTTCATGACTTCGGTCAGTTCGGCCAGCGACGTGGGGCACACGTCTGGACACTGCGTGAAACCGAAGAACACGACCACGACCTTGCCGGAAAAGTCCGACAGCTGGCGCATCTTGCCGTTGTGATCGGGCAGCTCCATGGCGCGGCCCAGTTGCGTGCCGCTGATGTCGCTGCCCTTGAAAACGGGTTTGCTCTCGCCGCAGGCAGCCAGGGCGGCGGCGACAGCGGCGGCTGCGCCCAGTCGCAGGGCCAGCCGGCGGCTGGCGGAAAACACGGACATCAACAACCTCCAGGGGATCAGCGCAACAGGCCGACCCAGTGGTCCACCAGCAACGCGCCAAACAGCAGCGCCAGGTAGAGAATGGAAAAACGGAACATGCTGCGGGCCAGCTCGTCGCTGTACGCGCGGTACAGGCGCCAGGCGTACGACACGAACATGCCGCCCAGCACCAGGGCCGACAGCAGGTAGAGTTCGCCGCTCATGCGGATGGCGTAGGGCAACAGCGTGGTCGCCATCAGCGCCAGGCTATACAACAGGATGTGCAGGCGGGTGAACTGGTTGCCGTGCGTCACCGGCAGCATGGGCAGGCCGGCCTTGGCGTAATCGTGATTGCGATAGAGCGCCAGCGCCCAGAAGTGCGGCGGCGTCCAGATGAAGATGATGAGCACCAGCACCCAGGCTTCGGCCGGCACCGAGTCCGCGACGGCAGCCCAGCCCAGCGCGGGCGGCATCGCGCCCGACAGGCCGCCGATCACGATGTTCTGCGGCGTGCGCGGCTTGAGGATGATGGTGTAGATGATGGCGTAGCCCACGAACGTGGCGAACGTCAGCCACATGGTGAGCGGGTTGACCATGTGGTACAGCACGAACATGCCCGCGCCGCCCAGCAGACCGGACAGGCTCAGCACCTGGAAGGCGGAAATGGTGCCGCGCGCCGTGGCCCGGCGCGCGGTGCGCAGCATGCGGGCGTCGACTTCCTGTTCGATCAGGCAGTTGATGGCGAAGGCAGCGGCGGCCAGCAGCCAGATGCCGATCGTGCCAAACAGCACGCGGCGCATGTCGGGGATGCCGGGCGCCGCGAGGAACATGCCGATCACGGCGCAAAACACCGCCAGCTGCGTAACGCGCGGCTTGGTGAGGACGAGGTACTGGCGGAGCAATCCGGATTGAGGAGCGGCAAGACTGGTCATAGTGGACCTCATTTTAAACGCGCACCAAATTGGGGTCGTACCACCCCACCGGCTCGCGGCCGGCCGACGCCAGCCGCACCATCAATACCACCGCCGCCAGCGTCAGGCCTGCGGCGCCCCCATTGTGCAGCACGGCGATCAGGAGCGGCCACTGGAAGAAGATGGTGGTCAGCCCCGTAAACAACTGCGCGGCCAGGAGGGCCAGCATCAGCGTGGCCGGACCGCGCAGACCGGGCTCGGCCGCGCGCAGGCGCCACGCCAGGATGCCCAGATAGACGAACACCACGAAGGCGAAGTTGCGATGCACCCAGTGGATCGCCGTCAGCGCGGGCTGCGAGATCATTTCGCCGGAAGGCAGCTCGCCCAGGCCCCGGATGACGGAATAACCGCCGTGGAAGTCCATTTCCGGCACCCACTGCCCGTGGCAGGTGGGAAAGTCCATGCAGGCCAGCGCCGCGTAGTTGGTGCTGACCCAGCCGCCCAACGTCACCTGCACCAGCAGCAACCCGAAGCCGACCGCCACCCAGGGCTTCCAGCGCGCCGCCTGGGCGCTGACCGGCAAGTGGGGACGCTCGCGCGAAGACAGCCAGGTCATCAGCGCCAGCACCGACAGGCCGAACACCAGGTGCGCGGTCACGACAGCAGGCATGAGCTTGTGGGTCACGGTCCAGGCGCCGAACGCGCCTTGCACGCACACGGCGACCAGCGTCGTGATGGCCAGCGCGGGCGAGCGGCCCAGTTCGCGGCGATAGCGCCACGCCATGTAGACGATGCCGATGATGAGCATGCCCAGGATGGCGCCGACGTAGCGGTGGATCATCTCGATCCAGGCCTTGGACAGCGTCACCGGCCCAAAGGGCATGGCCTGCGAGGCCTCGTGGATGTCGCCCATCGCGCCGATCGGCGTGACGCTGCCGTAGCAGCCGGGCCAGTCCGGACAGCCCAGGCCGGAATCCGTCAGGCGCACGAAGGCGCCGAACATGATGAGGTCCAGCGTCAGGAACCAGGTAAAGAAGACGAGCTTGCGATAACGCGCTTTGATGCGTTCCATATTCAAATCAAAAACCTACATTCAACCAATGCGCGAGTTATAGACGAGCTTGCTGATGTCCTTGCGAACCCGCACGCCATCCGCCTCGGCGGGATACTGCATCATCAGGTTTCCCAGCGGATCGATCACCCAGATCGGATCCTGCAGGCCGGGCTGGCCGGCGGCCGTGTCACGCGCCAGGAGGAACCGCGCCAGCTGATCCGGATCCACGCGCACCATCACCGTGCCCTTGTAGGCCTCCAGCACCTTGTCCGGCACCACCGCGTCGTCCGTGATGAACCAGACGCGCGCCAGGCGATCCACGTTCTTGCCCTGGCTGGCGTGGCTGTTGCGCGTGATGAAGAGCTTGCGCGCGCAGCTTTCGGGGCAGGCCGCGCCGTCGGCGGCCACCAGCAGCCATTTGCCCTTCAGGCTTTCCAGATCGAACGGTTTGCCGTCCAGCGTGGTCAGGCGCAGTTCCGACGCCGCGGGCATGGGCCGTTGCGGCGACAGCAGCGTACCGTAATTGCTGGACTCGCCGGGCCACCACTGCGGGTTCATGTAGACCACGAACGCCGCCACGATGGGCGCCAGCGAGCACAGGAACACCAGCACCATGGGCGTCAGCGAACGCTTGACGGCGGGCTTGTTGGTTGGAATGTCGCGAGCCACTTTTTATCCTGGAATAGCGTTGGTCATCTGCGCGCACGCATGCGCGCCTGGGCCTGCTGGTCCACGCGCTGGCGTGAGCGGCGGATGGCGCCCCCCAGCACCACCAGCCATGCAATGGCGGCAATCCCGCCAAAAGCGAACCACTGTACCGCGTACGACGTGTTCTGCTGGAAATCGACAGAGGGCTGGGGCCAGTCGCGCACCAGGCCGTCGTCGGCCTGGCCGCCCTGGCTCAGCACCGTGGGCAAAAGTTTCAGTCCGGTCGCGCGGGCATAGGCGTCCAGCGGCAGGTTCTGCACCTGCGGCACCGCGGCGCCCGCCACGGGCAGCGCCGCGGGCAGGGTGGAGGTTTCCGTGCCGCTCAGCGACCACAGCTCGAACATGCGGGGCACGCGCACCGACAGCTCGCCTTGCACGGTCTGCACGCCCTCGGGCGTGGCCGGAAGCTTCGGTTCACCCTGGCCCTGAATGACGCGCGGCAGCCAGCCCCGCAGCACCAGCACCGCGCGATTCGTGGCCGCATCCAGCAGCAGTGGCGTGGCCAGCCAGTAGCCCGGCCGGCCGTCATGGTTGCGATTGTCCAGCAGTACACTGAATTGCGGCAGCCACGTGCCGTTTGCCTGTGCCACGCGCCACGCCGTCATGTCGGCGGGCGGCGTTGACGGCGTCAACATCAGCGGCGCTTGCTTGCGGCCCGCTTCGATCGCGGCCAGAATGGCGCGTCGCTCATCGCTGCGGCGCAATTGCCATTGCCCCAGCGACACCAGAACCATCACGGCGAGGCCAAGCAGCAGTAAGGCGGCTACCGTGTAGCGGGTGGAATGCGGTCGGGACATCTGTCGTTGCTAAATCTGAATAGTCGGGAGACCACAATGCGCGTTTTCGTCGTTCTGGCCTTCATCGGGATACTGGCCAGTCTGGCATCCGCCCTGGTCTACCTGATGCGGGACAAAGGTACCACCAACCGCACGGTCAACGCGCTGACGGTCCGCATCGGGCTGTCGGTCGCCCTGTTCCTGTTCGTGCTGTTCGCCCATCACATGGGCTGGATCGAAAGCACCGGTTTTAGATAGGCTGCGCGGGTCCCGGTTCCCCGGACCTTGCGCCGCGCCCGCTGGCGCGTCCCGCCAGATGGCCCGAAAGCGCGACGGACGCCGGCTTGCCGCCCGGTCATCCCTTCGCGCTTTCCCGTGCCGCCGCCGCAGCCGGCGCCGCCGGCCACAGCTTGAACCACGCAGTTAGAACCAATACACGAACAGGTACAGGCCCAGCCACACCACGTCGACAAAGTGCCAGTACCAGGCCGCGCCTTCAAACCCGAAGTGATGGTCCGCCGTGAAATGGCCGCGGATCAGGCGGATCAGGATGACCGTGAGCATCGTGGCGCCCAGGATCACGTGGAACCCGTGAAAGCCGGTCAGCATGTAGAACAGCGACCCGTACGCGCCCGAGTTGAACTTGAGGTTCAGGTCCTGGTAGGCGTGGATGTACTCGAACGCCTGACAGGCCACGAAGACAAAGCCCAGGATGACGGTGGCCGCCAGCCAGAACTTCGTCTTGCCGCGGTGGTTTTCACGCAGCGCATGGTGAGCGATGGTCAGCGTGACGCCGGAGCTCAGCAGCAGGGCCGTGTTGATCGTCGGCAGCCAGAAGGGGCCCACGGTCTGGAAGGGTTCCACCACGCCAGCCGGGCCGAAGTTCGGCCACGCTGCCTGGAAGTCCGGCCACAGCATCAGGCGGTGGTCGATGTCGCCCAGCCACGGCGTCGTGATCGTACGCGTGTACCAGAGCGCGCCAAAGAACGCCGCGAAGAACATCACCTCGGAGAAGATGAACCAGCTCATGCTCCAGCGGTACGAGCCGTCGATGCGCTTGCTGTTCAGACCGGTCTCGGATTCGTGGATGGCGTCGCCGAACCAGTAATACATGACGATGATCACGCCGATGAACCCCACCAGCACGGACCACTTGCCCCAGTCCACGCCGTTGACCCAGGCCGCGGCCCCCAGGCCCATGAAGAGCAGTGCCACGGCCATGCGCACGGGATGGCCCGAGTCGGCGGGGACAAAGTAGTACGGTGCCTCTTTACCTTGAACCGAGTGGCTTGCACTCATGGCTTTCTCCCTGGTACAGATTTAGATTTAGGTAATTCAAGTCAGGCTGGAAACGGCCCAACGAACAATTAAAACCAGCACAGTCACAAAGATTGCCGCTGCCAGCAACCCGGCCACGATGACGTGGACCGGATTGAGCTTGGCGCTGTCCTCACGGTAGCCCGCGCCCTTGCGCACGCCGAAGAACCCCCACGCCACCGCCTTCATCGTCTGAAGGAAACTCAGCTTGCGCTGAGACGTTTCGCGAAGGTCGTCGCTCATGCCCAGGCCTCTAGCCGACGGCCTTGCCGGTCAGCAAGGCAGAACCGCGGATCACCGTCCAGGCAAACACGGCAACGACAAAAACCAGAAGAACCAGTCCTGCGATCTTGTTACGGCGGCGCTGCTCGGGTGTCATTGCTGTGCTACCTGGAACATGGATAGGGATTTACTTCACTTCGGGCGGCGTTTCGAAGGTGTGGAACGGCGCGGGCGACGGCACCGTCCATTCCAGTCCTTCGGCGCCTTCCCACGGCTTGGCCGGGGCCGGTTCGCCCTTGCCCATGTAGCAGCGCACGATCGCCCACAGGAAAATCAGCTGCGACAGGCCGAACCAGAACGCGCCGATGGTGGCGAGCTGATGGAACGTCGTGAACTGCGCGGCGTAGTCGGCATAGCGGCGCGGCATGCCGGCCAGACCCAGGAAGTGCATCGGGAAGAAGGTCACGTTGAACGAGATCAGCGTGGACCAGAAGTGCAGCTTGCCCAGCTTTTCGCTGTACATGCGGCCCGTCCACTTCGGCACCCAGTAATAGGCGCCGGCAAACAGCGCGAACAGCGAGCCGGCCACCAGCACGTAATGGAAGTGAGCCACCACGTAATAGGTGTCGTGGACCTGGATGTCGATGGGCGCCACCGACAGGATCAGGCCGGTGAAGCCGCCCATCGTGAACACGAAGATGAAGCCGATGGAGAACAGCATCGGCGTCTCGAACGTCATGGACCCGCGCCACATCGTCGCGACCCAGTTGAACACCTTCACCCCGGTCGGGATGGAGATGAGCATCGTGGCGTACATGAAGTAAAGCTGGCCGGTCACCGGCATGCCCGTCGTGAACATGTGGTGCGCCCACACGATGAACGACAGCACGGCGATGGAGGCGGTGGCGTACACCATCGAGGCGTAGCCGAACAGCTTCTTGCGGGCGAACGCGGGCACGATGGCCGACACGATGCCGAACGCCGGCAAGATCATGATGTAGACCTCGGGGTGCCCGAAGAACCAGAACACGTGCTGGTACAGGACCGGGTCACCGCCGGCGGCGGCATTGAAGAAGCCCGTGCCGAAGTGGCGGTCGGTCAGCACCATGGTGATGGCGGCAGCCAGCACCGGCATCACGGCCAGCAGCAGGAACGCGGTGATCAGCCAGGTCCAGCAGAACAGCGGCATCTTCATCAGCGTCAGGCCGGGCGCGCGCATGTTCAGGATGGTCACGATGATGTTGATCGCGCCCATGATGGACGACGCGCCCATGATGTGGATGGCGAAGATGGCCAGGTCCATGCCGGGGCCCATCTGCAGCGACAGCGGCGCGTACAGCGTCCAGCCCGCGGCGGTGGCGCCGCCCGGCACGAAGAACGAGGCGGTCAGCATGATCGCGGCAACCGGCAGCAGCCAGAAGCTGAAGTTGTTCATCCGCGCGAACGCCATGTCCGACGCGCCGATCTGCATCGGGATCATCCAGTTCGCAAAGCCCACGAAGGCCGGCATGATGGCGCCGAACACCATGATCAGGCCGTGCATCGTGGTGAACTGGTTGAACAGCTCGGGGCGGAAGAACTGCAGGCCCGGCTCGAAGAGTTCGGTGCGCAGCAAGAGGGCCAGCGTGCCGCCCTCAAGAAGCATGACGAACGAGAAGATGAGATACATCGTCCCGATGTCTTTGTGGTTCGTGGCAAAAAGCCAGCGGCGCCAGCCCGTGGGCACGCCGTGGTGGTGGTCATCGTGACCGTGGCCGTGGCCCGGCGACACGTGGTCTACAGTGACGCTGCTCATGATGGACTCCTTCCTGCTGAGTGCCAGCCCCGTCCAACGGGGCGGCAGGGTATCTCTGACTAAACGGAACCGGTTCTACGGTGAAGGAACGGCGCGCGCGCAATCAGCGCGCGGGCGTGATGTCCTTCGGAAGAACCGTCGGGTCCTGCCCCTTGCCGGCGTTGCTCCAGGCATGGCGCGTATAGCTGATGACCGCTGCGATCTCGACATCGTTGAGCTGCCCGCCGAACGCCGCCATGGCGGTGCCGGGCTTGCCCTTCAGCACGGTGTTGATCTGCTCCCCCTTGGGGCCCAGAACAACCTTGTCTCCGTCGAGCGGCGGGAAGGAACCGGGAATGCCCTTGCCGTTGGCCTGGTGGCAGGCCACGCAATTTGCCGCGAAAACCTTTTCGCCGCGGGCAACCAGTTCAGCTTCTGTCCACTCTTTATTGGGATCGTCGGCGTTTGCCGCCATCTTCTTCTTTTGGTCTTCAACCCACTTATCGTAGTCGGGCTGCGCCAGCACTTCCACGACGATGGGCATGAAGGCGTGGTCCTTGCCGCACAGTTCCGCGCACTGGCCACGATAAATGCCAGGCTTCTCGGCGTTGAACCAGGTGTCGCGCAGGAACCCGGGGATGGCGTCCTGCTTCACACCGAAGTCCGGAACCATCCACGAGTGGATGACGTCGGCAGCCGTGAGCACGATGCGGATCTTCTTGTTGGCGGGGACGACCAGGTGGTTGTCCACTTCCATCAGATAGAACTCGCCCTTGGGCTCGCGGTTCTCGATCTGGGCGCGCGGCGTGGAAAGCGTGGAGAGGAACTTGACGCCGGCGGCCGAGCCGTCCAGATATTCGTAGCCCCACTTCCATTGATAGCCGGTGACCTTGATGGTCAGGTCCGCGCTGGAAGTGTCTTTCATGGCGACGACCGTCTTGGTGGCCGGCAGCGCCATGGCGATGACGATGATGAAGGGGATGACGGTCCAGGCGACTTCGACGCCCAGGTGTTCGTGGAAGGTCGCCGCCTTGTGGCCGCGGGACTTCCGATGCGCCCAGATGGAGTAGAACATCACTCCGAAGACGCCGATGAAAATCACAATACAGATCGTGAGCAGCAACCAATGCAGCCACATGATGTCGCGCGAAATCGCGGTGACGCCTTCATGCAGGTTCAGCTGATTGACCTTCGGACCGCCGGGCATGTTTTGCACCTGGGCACCGGCCACGCCGCCAATCAGCATCGCACAAGCCCCCAGTATCCCTCTCCACTTCTTCATGCTTACCTCGAAATACGGCGCGAAGGCCCATTTGCTGGTGGCGGAAGTCACCGGAATACGGGCAACACGCAATTATTAGATGGCAGGGCGATGCAGGGAGATAGAGCGGCCCTGTCGTTCCCTCTCGAAATCACAAAGAAACTGGCGGATTATAGCGGACGCGCAAACAGATGTAATTTAGTGCTCTTGAATTCATACGGCCCGCCCCCATGTGCGCCCGCCCCTTGACTACGGGCCGTAAACCGGGTGGCTTAAAATCGCCAGCAACCTCATCTCCTTGGCGCCACGATGCAAAAGCAGTTGCCCGACTTGTATGCCGCCCTGTGCGCCCGCGCGCAGGAGCCCGCCCCGGAAGGCGCGCG
Organism: Achromobacter spanius; assembly: GCF_002966795.1. Taxonomy (GTDB): domain Bacteria; phylum Pseudomonadota; class Gammaproteobacteria; order Burkholderiales; family Burkholderiaceae_B; genus Achromobacter; species Achromobacter spanius_D. The sequence goes on along the minus strand of NZ_CP023270.1, from coordinate 211,043 downwards.
CGCTCTATATATAGCGGGGCGCCGCTGCGGCTGGGCCACGCACGCGGCCTGCGACGCGCTGCGCGATGCGCCGCAAACGCGCGCGGACGACACCGCACTGCGCATCGGCGAGGGCCTTGCCCCGGGCAATGCGCTGGATGCCGTGCTGGAACAGGCCGCCGAACTGTTGCGCCAAGCCAACTGCCTGCGCGGCTGGCGCGATGAATTGCTGGACGTTCTGGATGGCGACGAGCCGCTGGGCGTCATCGAACGCGCGGCCGTGCGGCCGCTGGGTCTCTTGACCAAGGCCGTGCATCTGAACGCCTGGACGCCCGACGGCAAGCTGTGGGTCGCCCGCCGCTCGCTCAGCAAGTCGACCGATCCCGGTATGTGGGACACACTGGTTGGCGGGTTGGCGGGAAGGGGCGAAGACCTGGAACTGGCGCTGGTGCGCGAATGCGGCGAAGAAGCCGGCCTGGACGAACCCGACCTTGCGCGCCGCACACCGCTGCGCACGATCCTGCGCATTCATCGTCGGCTGCCCGAGGGCTATCAAGTCGAAGACGTGCTGACCAGCACGTGCATCCTGGCGCCGGACGCGCGGCCCGCCAACCGTGATGGCGAGGTCATGGAAATCGCCACCGTCGATGTCGCGACGGCCTTGCATCATATTGCCGAAGGCGAGTTCACGCTGGAAGCCGCCCTCGTGCTGGTCGAGGACATCATGCGGCGCCAGGCCGCCGGCGACATCTCGATCTGAATCGCTGAACCGGGCTGCGCCTGCACGGCGCGCCCAGCTGCCACCAAATGAATTTGCCGGTACGCGCGCGATGCCGCGCCCGGCAGACCGCGCCTAGCGGGGTGCCGGTTCCGGCGTTCCCATCACGGAACCGCCCGACGCAGCGGCGCCCGACGCATCGGCGCCCGACGCATCGGCGCCCGACGCATCATCGCCGTCCGCGGGTTCGCCGCGCAGCTCACGCGCCGCCCGCAGATCCTCGCCTTCCGGCGGACCGCCGGCGCCGGCCGCTTCCGCGGCTTCGGCCGCCTGCGCCGGGCTAGGTCCTGCGACCGGCGCGGGCGTGGCGGCCGCCGCCGCGGAGGCCTGCGAAAACTGCTTCCAGACTTCAATCGCGCGCAGCCGCTGCTTGGCCACCACCTGGATGCGGTCACGCAGGTTTTCATCGCGGGCCAGCAGCGCATGGAAGTCGCGCGAAGCCAGCATCAGAAGCTTGCTGTAGCCCAGCGACGTCACGTCCGGCGTCAGTTGCTCTTCGCCCAGCAGGCCCAGCTCGCCAAAGAATTCGCCGCTGCCCAGCTCGATCATGGTGTTGTCGGGCAGATGGACCGCCACGGCGCCCGATGCCACGAAGCACATCTCCTCGCCGTGCCGTCCCTTGGTCAACACCCGCTGGTCGGGCAAAGCCAGACGCGGCTTGAGCAGCTTGCTGATGGCACGCAGCGAATCGGGCGACAGGCCTTCAAAGAGCGGCACGCGCTTGATGAGTTCGGCCGCGCTCATTTCGATGTCCAGGGGCGGATGCTTGTCGATGTGCGCCCAGCGGCTTTTCAGTTGCTCGGTCAGGTCGGCATAGACTTCGCCGCTGATCAGGAATTGCTCAAGCATGTCGCGATAGCGGATGCGTTCAAGCTCGCGCGCCACGCGTCCCAGATAGCTTTCCTGCAGCCATTGGGCGTACGACGGATATTGCAGGTTCAGCGCCTGCATCGCGTTTTCGATCAGGTCCAGGCGGCGCTGATGCAGCGACACGATGCGCTGCGTGGCCTCTTCGCCCAGCAGCGGCGTGATCTGTTCGCGGGCAAAGCCGATCAGGCGCTGCGCGACCGACCGCTTGCTCATCAGGTTGGCAAAGCGTTGGCCAAGCTCACGCGCCAGCCAGCCCTGGAATCCAAATACGTAATGCAGCCGCAGCGCCAGCCGGAAGCCCGTCGAATAGCGGACGTCGGCAGCAATGGCGCGCTCAAAGCCCTCCACGCCGCCCAGCCGGATCGCGTCTTCCAGCCGCTCGGCCCGCGCCAGCAGCGTTTCGGCCATGCGCCAGTCCACGATCTGCGCCTTCAGGATGTCGAAGAACATTTCCTCTTCGCGCTGCGCCACGATGGCCAGACCAACAGCAACGCGCTGCTCGTCGGTCATCTGGCTGACCCGGCCGTCGTGCACGCTGGCCAGGCTGGCGTCGAACACGGCGCGGATGCGGTCGCGCACTTCGTTGCCGATATGCTCGGCCTTGGCGACTTCCTCGGTTTTGCCCTGCAGGTCTTCCAGCGCCACGGCCAGCACCTGGTTGCGGATGGTGCGCTCCACGGGCGACAACTGGTTCAGCCCCAGCATCCGGATCAGCGGCCGCAAGCTGATGCCGTTGACGAACAAGGTCATCAGCACGAACCCGGTCGTGGCCACGGCAATGAACTGGCGCGCCTCTTCGGGCACGCCGGTCTGTTCGGTCACCGCCAGCGCCAGCGCCAGCGACACGGCGCCGCGCAGTCCGCCCCACAGCATCACCACCTTGTACGGATTGCTGACCTTGGTGCCCAGCCGGGTCAGGCCCAAAAGCGGCAGCAGCCCGAACACCACGATCGCGCGCGCCACCAGCGTCACGACGAACACCACGCCCACCAGCACCAGTTCCTGCCAATCGGCGGCCGCCATCAGCTTGGGAATCAGCATGGCCGCGAACAGGAAGATGAGGGAATTGGCCCAGAAGCCAAACTGCTCCCACGCGCTGGAAAGATGCTCGAAGGTGGTCGGCGACATGCGCGTGCGTCCGGTGGACCCCACCACGAGCCCCGCGATCACGGTGGCGACCACGCCCGAGACATTCAGGTAATGCTCGGAAATGAAGAAGGACAAATAGGCCAGCGTCAGGGTCAACGTGATCTCGGCCGTGGGAAAGCCGCGCAGCCAGGCAAACAGAAAGCAGGCCAGGCGCCCCATCGCAAAGCCGGCCACGCCGCCGCCGATGAAGTGCACGATGAAGTCGTTGAAGATGCCGCTGACGGACAATTCACCCTTGCCGCTCAGCACCGCCAGCAGCACGGAATACAGCGCGATGGACGCCGCATCGTTGAACAGGCTCTCGCCCTCGACCAGCGTGGTCAGCCGCTTGGGCGCGCCCACTTCGCGAAAGATGCCGACGACCGCCACCGGGTCGGTCGTGGCCACGATGGCGCCGAGCAGCAGGCATACCACCAGCCCATAGGGCGAGATGGCGTCCAGCGTCACGCCGACCACGACCGTGCAGACAACCACGGCCACGATGGCCATCATGAGGATCGGCCCGATGTCGTCCATCAGCCGCCGCACGTTCATCGACAGCGCCGTCTCAAAGAGCAGCACCGGCAGGAACACCATCAGGAAGGTCTCTGACGAGATCTCGAAGCGTTCCAGCGAATCGAGAAAGTCGCCGATCCAGGCGGGCGCCCAGCCGTGCACGTGAATGACGATCCCGAGCAGACAGCCAACGATGGCGAGCAGCACCGAATAGGGCAGCTTGACGCGGCCGGCCAGAGGCGGCATGAAGCAGACCAGCGTGAGCAGGCCCGCAAGACCAAATACGAGAAAACCAACATCCATGGGTAGCGCCGCGTCCCGATCGTAGTGCGTGAGGAAAGTTCCACAAGAATAGCGGCTTTTTTCCGGCGCTCGCGGGCGGGACGTGACGGGAATCGTGGAGAATGCACGTTTCGTTACCCCAATGGACGCTTGCGAAACGTGCCGCGCCATGTTTTTTGGGTAATGTGGCATCACGCGAACTTTTGCAGGAGCGGCACGTGGCACGCATCCACACCTTGACCCGGCGCCACGACGCGCCCGCGATGCTCGTCCAGTTGACCGATAGCCATCTTTTCGGCGAGCCCGAAACGTCGATGCTGGGCGTCAATACCGACGCCAGCCTGCGCGCCGTGCTGCGCCAGATCGAGGCCGACGGCAAGCATCCCGACCTGCTGCTCGCCACGGGCGACCTCTCGCAGGATGGCGAGGCCGCGGGCTACCAGCGCTTTGCGCGCATCCTGTCCGAATCGGCCGCGCTGGATCGCGCGACCATCCGCTGCCTGCCCGGCAATCACGATCAACCGTCCGTCCTGCGCCAGGAATTGTCCGACTGGTCGATGCCGGTGACGGACGTGGGCGCATGGCGCATCGTCACGCTGGACACGACGGTGCCCGGTTCGAACGCAGGCCACCTGTGCAACAGCGAACTCGACATGCTGCAAGCGGCGCTGGCCCAGGCGCCCAACCGCCACACACTGGTGGCGATGCACCACAACCCGATGCAGATCGACAGCCACTGGCATGACTCGATGATGATCGACAACCCGCAGGCGCTCTTCAAGCTGCTGGCGCGGTATCCGCAGGTGCGCGTGCTCTTGTGGGGCCACGTGCACCACGAGTTCGACCGCCGCCGCCACAATCTACGCATGCTGGCCACGCCGTCCACGTGCTTTCAGTTCAGCATCCGAGACGGCAAGCACGTCGTCGACAACATGGCGCCGGGCTACCGGTGGATCAAGCTTTATCAGGATGGGTCGATGGCGACCGGCGTACGCCGCGTGCAGGACGCGCTGTGGCACACCGCGCTGCAAGCGCCAGACAGCGCGCGCGCGGCTTGATCTGTCCAGGGATGGCGCCGGAATAGGCGCCTTTTTTTATGGGCGCTGCGTTCCGAGCGCGCATAAAAAACGGGGCACCGATATGCTAGGTGCCCCGCAAGCATCCGTCTCATAGGGGAGGGGAAAGAGGAGAAGCCGAGACGGATGACAAGACTGCTAACCGAAGTTCGCGGTCTACATGAAGTTAGGCGGCGCCTTCCTCATTAAGTTTCTGCGATCGCAGAAAATTTGCCCCCGAATTTGTATCAATTTATTGACCACCCGCTGTCAGCGACCGCTGCGAACCGCGGAATATCAGGCGCCAAAGAAAAAGGCCGCAACGTGCGGCCTTTGTCATGCGCGGAGCAGCAATCACGAAGCGAGATTGCCGCGCATCTTCTTGAGCGCTGCCGCTTCGATCTGGCGGATGCGCTCGGCCGACACGCCGAACTCTTGCGCAAGCTCGTGCAGCGTGGCGCCGCCATCGTCCTGCAGCCAGCGGGCTTCGACGATGCGTCGCGAGCGCGGATCCAGCGCTTCAAGCGCGGTCGTCAGACCGGCGCTTTGCAGGTGATCGCGCGCGGCGCGCTCCAGCACGCGCGTGGGTTCCTGGCGGCCCTCGTCGGACAGATAGGCGATGGGCGCGTAGCTGTCATCGTCGTCGTCCTGGTTTTCCAGCGACATGTCGCGGCCGGACATGCGGACTTCCATTTCGCTCACGTCTTCGTGACGCACGTTCAGCTCGCGAGCGATGTGGTCGACCTGATCCGGGTCCAGGGTCTGGCCGTCGGGACGCATGCTGCGCAGGTTGAAGAACAGCTTGCGCTGTGCCTTGGTCGTGGCCACCTTGACCAGCCGCCAGTTGCGGATGATGTATTCGTGGATTTCGGCCTTGATCCAGTGCACGGCGAACGACACCAGGCGCACGCCGCGCTCGGGGTCGAAACGTTTGACGGCCTTCATGAGGCCGACATTGCCTTCCTGGATGAGGTCGGCGTGGGGCAGACCGTAACCCAGATACTGACGGGCCACGGACACCACAAGACGCAGGTGCGAAAGAATCAGCTCGCGGGCGGCGCCCAGGTCTTCCTGGTCGCGCAGGCGGCGGCCGAGTTCCGTTTCGCGATCCGCGGACAACACCGGCAGGCGGTTGACCGCGGAAATATAAGCGTCGATCGTACCGAGAGCGCCCGGATTGGCGATGGCCAACGCCAGAGCGTTGCCGGAGGCGGTCAACGAGGTACTGGGTTGCTTCATAGCGGGGGTCTCCGGATGGCGAGATAACGACATGAATTCGATGTTAGCACTCAAGTAATGGGAGTGCTAATTCGACTGTTGCGACGCGTCAAAGTTTCATTTGCGTGACGCGTCCCCGTTTATTCGGGGCCGGGTGGACTTACCACCCGAGGCGCTTCAGCCCTTCGGCGGTGGCTTCGCCGTCCGGACGGATGAAGAGCGCGCCGCGCGGGTCCATGAAGACCTGGTAACGGGCCCCGTCGAACAGAGGCATGTAGGCGCCGCTGCCAAATTGGACATCGACAAAGGGGAACCAGTTCGGAAAACTTTTCTTCAGGGATCCCAGGTCCGGCGCGGGCCAGTCGTCCAGCGGATGCACCGAGCGCGTGGCCGTGGCTTCGCGGGCGGCATCGCTGTAGCGGCCCGACAGGCGCTCCAGCCGGTACAGCGGCGGCACGCCGGCCATCAGCGCCGGCAGTTTCCAGCGCACGACCCGGGCGTCGATCTGCCACTGGTCGCCGTACAGCACATATTGCTTGTCGCCGATGCCCGGGGCGTTGGCATTGACCTGGAACTGGCCCTCGGCCTGTTGGCGGATGTCGATGCGGGCGACCGGCTGGTCGGTGGTCAGGCGAACGAACTGCACCAGCGACAGCGCGAGCAGGCCCGATACGCATCCCAGGCATACCAGCAGCAGGCCGCACGCGCGGCGCACTGGCCGGAACTGGAACATACGGCGTCCGCGTTCATCACGGGGGCCGCCCCGGCCCAGCAGCATGACGATGCCGGGCAAGAGGACGATGACGGCGCCCAGCAGGATCCAGGCGAAGGGAGCAATTCCGTTGATCAAATCAGGCGTTCCTATTCAAGCCGCCGCGTAGTACAGCGCGGCGGGCGCAGGAAGCCGCCACCCGCCGCGGCAGGCTCCCCAGTATAGAAGCGCGTCTTCAGGCGCCCGGTTTTCCAAGCCGCTCGACGTGAAACCGGATGTGATCCTCGATGAACGTCGAGATGAAGTAATAGCCGTGGTCGTAGCCGGCCTGGCGGCGCAGGGTGAGCGGCTGTCCGGCGGCGGCGCAGGCAGCCTCGAATACCTCGGGATACAACTGCTCGGCCAGGAATTGGTCGGCGTCGCCCTGGTCGATGAGGATGCCGCCGGGGAAGGGCTGCTGCAGCCCGCGCATCAGGGCGGATGCATCGTACGCCGCCCAGTCCTCGACTTGCGCGCCCAGATAGGCGCCGAACGCCTTCTTGCCCCAGGGGCATTGGCTGGGCGCCGCGATCGGCGCAAACGCCGACACCGAACGGAATTTGCCGGGATTGCGCAGCGCCAGCACCAGCGCGCCGTGGCCGCCCATGGAGTGACCGAAGATGCCGGCCCGCGATGCATCGCCCGGCAGTGCGCCGCCAGTGACGATGCCGTGCAGCTCCTGGGTGATGTAGCTGTACATGCGGTAGTGGTCGCGCCACGCGGGCGTGGTGGCGTCGACATAAAAACCAGCGCCGGTGCCCAGGTCCCAGCTTTCGTCCTCGCCGGGCACGCCGGCGCCGCGCGGGCTGGTGTCGGGCGCCACCAGCATGACGCCCAGTTCCGCTGCCAGCCGCTGCGCGCCCGCCTTGATCATGAACGTTTCTTCGGTGCAGGTCAGGCCCGCCAGGTAGAACAGCACCGGCACCGGGCCGTGCTCCGCCTGCGGCGGCACATAGACCGAAAAACGCATGGGCAGGCCGATCTCGGTGGAGTCGTGGCGGTAGTAGCGCTGCGTGCCGCCGAAGCACCGATGCTGCGAGATGAGTTCGAGGGACGCGGCCATTGACTTGCTCCGGTAGAAAGAGGGGGGAAAGCAGAGAGGGATTAAACGTTGGCGGATTAGGGGAATCCACGGTGCGACGTTCCGTCGCCGAATGTTAACCTGCCCCTCAATGAGCGCTAGCCACAAAAAAATACGATTCCGCACTCAGATTGTGGTCACGGGACTTGACCAGCGCCCACCGTGGCACTATTTATATACCGTGAGTGAAGACAACCCGTTCTTCCTGATACGCAAGCCCTGACACTATGGCCCGTCTGCCCCGTTTGTATGCCCCTGGGCTGCCCCAACTGGTGCAGGCCAACTTTATTCAGCCGTTGGCGGCGCCCTCGCAACCCGCGCCCGCCGACATCCTGAATCAGCTCGCCACGTGGCTGGGCGAGTCGGCCCAGCGGCACCGCGTATCGGTGCACGGCTGGCTCCTCGCCAACGACCGCATCCTGCTGCTTGCTACGCCGGCCGACGAAGAAGGCCTGCCTCGGCTGATGCAGACGCTGGGCCGCAATCTTGCGGCGCGGCTGCGCGGCGGGCGGGTGTTCGCCGGCCGATACCGATCGGCGTTGCTGGAACCCGGCGCGTGGGTGCTGCCCTCGCTGGTCTGGCTGGAAACGTATCCGGTTCGCAGCGGGGCGTCGCAGGATCCCGATTCGTGGCCTTGGTCGTCCGCGTCCAGCCATACCGGCAACACCAGTGCCGCGCCAGCCCAATGGCAGTCCGATCACGCCGACTACTGGGCTTGCGGCAACACGCCGTTCGACCGGCAGGCCAATTACCGCAAGCGGCTGCAAGACGGGCTGTCGCGCGAGGAAACCCAGCGCATCGACCAGGCGGTCTCTGGCCAGTGGGCGCTGGGCGGCCCGAGCTTCATCGCCAGCCTTGCCCACACCGCCAGCCGGCGCGTGGCCCCCGGCCAGCGTGGCCGGCCGCGCAAGAAGCCCGCCGCGGCGCCCGCGGACAACGAGTCCAGCCCGCCGACGCCATCGACCTCTACGCCGCCGGTCAACAACTCCTGATCCTTCCAACCCGCCATCACGGCGGGTTTTGTTTGCCCGCCTTTGGTGTGTCCGTGCCGCTTTGCAGCAGAAGGTTTCGGCGGGCCGGGGTCACTTGCGCGCCATCGTGCGAGGCGCGCGTGCCCTGATTCACGTCATCGCAGAATGCGCGCGTCAGTACCGTGCGATTTCGCCACACTTGATGTTGATTCCGGACATAAAAAACGCCCTTTTAAATAGGGACGCATAACGGCAATTTGCACCATTTTGAGCCCTCGGATCATCTCGACGATCGAGCCGCTCCAAAGACAGCCAATAACGGCGCGGCTGTTGTTATGTCCCCATATTCATGCACTATGACAGAGCGCTAATTTAATTAGGGTCATACCCTCTTTGTTTCTGTTGCGCCCTACTGGCGTCGGGGGTATTGTCCGACTCCTGCACTGCAACATTAGACGCAGGCCCACTGCGGAGCGCGCCATGCCCCAAATTACCAAGACCGAATCCTGTCCCACCTCCAAGGCAGTTGCCATTGATGCGACCCGCATCGGCCTGCCTTCGGCCCAGGGCCTGTACAACCCCAAGAACGAACATGATGCCTGCGGCGTCGGCTTCGTTGCCCACATCAAGGGCAAGAAAAGCCACGCGATCATTCAGCAGGGTCTGAAGATTCTTGAGAACCTGGACCACCGCGGCGCGGTCGGCGCAGACAAGCTCATGGGCGATGGCGCGGGCATCCTGATCCAGATCCCCGACACGCTGTACCGCGACGAACTCAGCCAGCAAGGCATCATCCTGCCCCCGCCCGGCGAGTACGGCGTGGCCATGGTATTCCTGCCCAAGGAAACGGCCTCGCGTCTGGCCTGCGAACAGGAACTGGAGCGCTCGGTGCGCGCCGAGGGCCAGGTTGTCCTGGGTTGGCGCGACGTGCCGGTGGATGTCGACATGCCGATGTCGCCCACCGTGCGCGACTGCGAACCCGTGATCCGCCAGCTGTTCATCGGCCGTGGCGCCGACGTGATGGTGCCGGACGCGCTGGAACGCAAGCTGTACGTCATCCGCAAGACCGCCAGCCACGCCATCCAGAACATGCACCTGGCGCACGGCAAGGAATACTTCGTGCCCTCGGCCTCGGTGCGCACCGTGGTCTACAAGGGCCTGCTGCTGGCCGATCAGGTCGGCCGCTACTACCGCGACCTGGCCGACACCCGCACGGTGTCCGCGCTGGCGCTGGTTCACCAGCGTTTCTCGACCAACACGTTCCCCGCCTGGCCGCTGGCCCACCCGTACCGCATGATCGCCCACAACGGCGAAATCAACACGGTCAAGGGCAACTTCAACTGGCTGCGCGCCCGCGAAGGCATGATGCAGTCGGCCGTGCTGGGCGACGACCTGAAGAAGCTGTACCCGATCGTCTATGAAGGCCAGTCGGACACCGCGACGTTCGACAACTGCCTGGAACTGCTGGTGAATTCGGGCTACTCGCTGGCCCACGCCATGATGATGATGATCCCGGAAGCCTGGGAACAGCACACGCAGATGGACGAAAGCCGCCGCGCTTTCTACGAGTACCACGCCGCCATGATGGAGCCGTGGGACGGCCCGGCCGCGGTCGCGTTCACCGATGGCCGCCAGATCGGCGCCACGCTGGACCGCAACGGCCTGCGTCCCGCCCGCTACCTGGTCACCGATGACGACATGGTCATCCTGGCTTCTGAAGCCGGCACCCTGTCGATTCCCGAAAACCGCATCGTCAAGAAGTGGCGCCTGCAGCCGGGCAAGATGTTCCTGATCGACCTGGAACAAGGCCGCATCATCGACGACGCCGAGATCAAGCTGCAACTGGCCAACAGCCGTCCGTACCGCCAGTGGATCGAACGCCTGCAGATCAAGCTGGAATCGCTGCCCGCGCCGCGTCAGGTGGCCGTGGCCACGCAATCGGCCGTGTCGCTGCTGGACCGCCAGCAGGCGTTTGGCTGGACCCAGGAAGACTACAAGTTCATCCTGGAACCCATGGCCGCGAGCGGCGAGGAAGTCATCGGCTCGATGGGCAACGATGCCCCGCTGGCCGTGCTGTCGGACCGCGCCAAGCCGTTCTACAACTATTTCCGCCAGTTGTTCGCGCAGGTCACGAACCCGCCGATCGACCCGATCCGCGAACAGCTCGTGATGTCGCTGGTGTCCTTTATCGGTCCCAAGCCGAACCTGCTGGACATCAACAACGTCAACCCGCCGCTGCGCCTGGAAGTGTCTCAGCCGGTGCTGGACTTCGCCGCCATGGCGCAGATCCGCGACATCGACCAGGTCACGGGCAAGAAATTCCGCAGCTTCGAGCTGGACATCACGTATCCCGCCGCCTGGGGTCCCGAGGGCATCGAAGCCCGCGTGGCGGCCCTGTGCGCGCGCGCCGTCGACGCGGTGCGCAGCGGCTACAACATCCTGATCGTGTCGGACCGCCTGGTCGACAGCGAGCGCGTGGCCATCCCCGCGCTGCTGGCCACGTCCGCCGTGCACCAGCACCTGATCCGCGCCGGCCTGCGCACCAACACGGGGCTCGTCGTCGAAACCGGTTCGGCCCGCGAAGTGCACCACTTCGCGCTTCTGGGCGGCTACGGCGCCGAAGCCATTCACCCGTACCTGGCGCTCGAATCGCTGGGCAAGATGAATGACCCCGAAAAGGCCGTGAAGAACTACATCAAGGCGCTGGGCAAGGGCCTGAACAAGGTCATGTCCAAGATGGGCATTTCCACGTACATGTCCTACACCGGCGCGCAGATCTTCGAAGCCGTCGGCCTGCAGAGCGCCCTGGTGAACAAGTACTTCACCGGCACCGCCTCCAACATCGAAGGCATCGGCATCTTCCAGGTCGCAGAGGAAGCGCTGCGCCAGCACCGCGCCGCCTTCAGCGCCGACCCCGTGCTTGCCAACGACCTGGACGCCGGCGGCGAATACGCCTATCGCGTCCGCGGCGAAGAGCACATGTGGACGCCGGATTCGATCGCCAAGCTGCAACACGCTTCGCGCGCCAACAACTACCGCACGTACAAGGAGTACGCGCAGATCATCAACGACCAGAGCCGCCGTCACATGACGCTGCGCGGCCTGTTCGAGTTCCGCTTCGACCCGTCGCGCGCCATTCCGCTGGACGACGTCGAGCCGGCCAAGGAAATCGTCAAGCGATTTGCCACCGGCGCCATGTCGCTGGGCTCGATCTCGACCGAAGCCCACTCGGTGCTGGCCGTTGCCATGAACCGCATCGGCGGCAAGTCCAACACCGGCGAAGGCGGCGAGGACGAACTGCGCTACCGCGCCGAAATGCGCGAAGGCAAGAGCACCATCAAGGACGGCGACACGCTGGCCTCGGTGCTGGGCACGGACCGCATCGAAGCCGACGTCGAACTCAAGAAGGGCGACTCGCTGCGTTCGAAGATCAAGCAGGTGGCGTCGGGCCGTTTCGGCGTGACCGCCGAGTACCTGTCGTCCGCCGACCAGATCCAGATCAAGATGGCGCAGGGCGCCAAGCCCGGCGAAGGCGGCCAGTTGCCCGGCCACAAGGTGTCGGAATACATCGCCAAGCTGCGCTATTCGGTGCCGGGCGTGGGCCTCATCTCGCCCCCGCCGCACCATGACATCTACTCGATCGAAGACCTGGCGCAGCTCATTCACGACCTGAAGAACGTCAATTCCAAGTCCTCGATCTCGGTCAAGCTGGTGTCCGAAGTCGGCGTCGGCACGGTGGCCGCAGGCGTGGCCAAGGCCAAGGCCGACCACGTCGTGATCGCCGGCCATGACGGCGGCACGGGCGCATCGCCGGTGTCGTCCATCAAGCACGTGGGCACGCCCTGGGAACTGGGCCTGGCCGAAACGCAGCAGACGCTGGTGCTGAACCGCCTGCGCAGCCGCATCCGCGTGCAGGCCGACGGCCAGATGAAGACCGGCCGCGACGTCGTCATCGGCGCGCTGCTGGGCGCAGACGAATTCGGCTTCGCGACCGCGCCGCTGGTCGTCGAAGGCTGCATCATGATGCGCAAGTGCCACCTGAACACCTGCCCGGTGGGCGTGGCCACGCAGGATCCCACGCTGCGCAAGAAATTCCAGGGCAAGCCCGAACACGTCGTGAACTTCTTCTTCTTCATCGCCGAGGAAGTCCGCGAAATCATGGCCCAACTGGGCATCCGCAAGTTCGACGACCTGATCGGCCGCGCCGATCTGCTGGACATGCGTTCGGGTGTCGAGCACTGGAAGGCGCAAGGGCTGGACTTCACCCGCGTGTTCCACCAGACGGTGTCCGACGCCGAAGTGCACCAGACCGAAGTGCAGGACCACGGCCTGGCCGGCGCGCTGGATCACCTGCTGATCGAGCGCAGCAAGCCCGCGCTGGAGCGTGGCGAGAAGGTGTCGTTCATCGTGCCGGTGCGCAACCGCAACCGCACGATCGGCGCAATGCTGTCCGGCGCCGTGGCCTCGCGCTACGGCCATGACGGCCTGCCCGACGACACCATCCACATCCAGTGCAACGGCACCGCCGGCCAGAGCTTCGGCGCGTTCCTGGCGCACGGCATCACGATGGACCTGGTGGGCGAAGGCAACGACTACGTGGGCAAGGGTCTGTCCGGCGGCCGCATCATCGTGCGCTCGCCCAACGACTTCCGCGGCTTCGGCCCCGACCATATCATTGCCGGCAATACCGTGCTGTACGGCGCGCTGGCAGGCGAGGCGTTCTTCAACGGCGTGGCGGGCGAGCGTTTCGCCGTGCGCAACTCGGGCGCAGCCACCGTCGTGGAAGGCACCGGCGACCACGGCTGCGAATACATGACCGGCGGCACGGTCGTCGTGCTGGGTTCCACCGGCCGCAACTTCGCGGCAGGCATGTCCGGCGGCGTGGCGTACGTCTGGGATCCGGACCGCACGCTCAAGCACCGCGTGAACCTGTCGATGGTGGAACTGGAATCGGTGGTGCCGCATGCCGAGCAGCAGTCGCTGAACAACATCGACATCTGGCACAGCGCGCAGCGCGGTGGCGAACGCGAGACGGACGAGTCCATCCTGCGCCGCCTGGTGGAAGACCACTTCCGCTACACCGGCAGCTACCGTGCCCGCGAAATCCTGGGCGACTGGGAAGCCTCGCGCGGCAAATTCGTAAAGATCATGCCGACGGATTACCGCCGCGCATTGGGTGAAATGTGGCGTGCAGCCAACCCGCAACAACTGGCTGCGTGAGGGATACCATGGGAAAAATCACTGGATTTATGGAATTTCAGCGTCTGCAGGAGGCCTCCGAGGCCCCGCAGAAGCGGCTGAAGAACTGGCGCGAATTCGTGCTGCACCTGACGGACGATCAGGCCAAGCAGCAAGCGGCGCGCTGCATGGACTGCGGCATCCCATTCTGCAACAACGGCTGCCCGGTCAACAACATCATCCCGGACTGGAATGACCTGGTGTACAAGCAGGACTGGCGCCGCGCGCTGGACGTCCTGCATTCCACCAACAATTTCCCGGAGTTCACGGGCCGCATCTGCCCGGCGCCCTGCGAAGCTGCCTGTACCTTGAACATCAACAGCGACGCTGTCGGCATCAAGTCCATCGAGCACGCGATCATCGACAAGGGCTGGGCCGAAGGCTGGGTGGCGCCGCAAGTGCCGACGCGCAAGACGGGCAAGAAGGTCGCCGTCGTGGGCTCAGGCCCTGCCGGCATGGCGTGCGCGCAGCAACTGGCGCGCGCGGGCCACTCCGTGACCCTGTTCGAAAAGAGCGACCGCATCGGCGGCCTGCTGCGCTACGGCATTCCCGACTTCAAGCTCGAGAAGCACCAGATCGACCGCCGCATCTCGCAGATGGAGGCCGAGGGCGTGGAATTCGCGCCGTCGACCTACGTCGGCGATCCGAAGGATCCCGTGGCCGATGGCCTGACCGTGCGCACGCCGAAATCGCTGATGGCCGAGTTCGACGCCGTCGTGATGAGCGGCGGCTCCGAGACGCCGCGCGACCTGCCGGTTCCGGGCCGCGAGCTCGACGGCGTGTACTTCGCCATGGACTTCCTGCGCCAGCAGAACAAGGCCGTGGCCGGCGACCGCCTCACCAACCAGACGCTGGCCAAGGGCAAGCACGTGGTGGTGATCGGCGGCGGCGACACGGGCTCCGACTGCGTCGGCACCAGCAACCGCCACGGCGCGGCGTCGGTCACGCAGTTCGAACTGATGCCCCAGCCGCCCGAGTCCGAGAACAAGACCATGACGTGGCCGTACTGGCCGCTGAAGATGCGCACGTCGTCCTCGCACGAGGAAGGCTGCGAGCGCGACTGGTCGGTGACCACCAAGCTGCTCAAGGGCGCCAACGGCAAGGTCGAGAAACTGATCGGCGCGCGCGTCGAATGGTTCAAGGACGACGCCACCGGCCAGATGAAGATGCGCGAGGTCGAGGGCTCCGAGTTCGAGATCAAGGCAGACCTGGTGCTGCTGGCGATGGGCTTCGTGTCGCCGGTGCAGAACGTGCTGGACGCGTTCGGCGTGGATCGCGATGGCCGCGGCAACGTGCGCGCCAACACCGACGACTACCGCACCAATGTGGAAAAGGTCTTCACCGCCGGCGACATGCGCCGTGGCCAGTCCCTGGTCGTGTGGGCCATCCGCGAAGGCCGCCAGTGCGCGCGCTCGGTCGATGCCTATCTGATGGGAAGCAGCGAACTGCCGCGTTGATCGCAACACGACCTATATACGCCGCCGGCCGCCTTGCGCGCCGGCGGCGTTTTTTATTTGTCGTTGCGGTTAACCGGCGCTGTTGCGGCATAACCACTTTTCAAATGCGGTCTTTTCACGATTTGACACACGTCAAGAACGGGGACGGGGCGGTCTGAGAACCTGTCGTCTCACCCCACACGGAAAGATCGGAGAAGAAAATGTTTTCGCTGAACGGGCGTATCCGCGCCACCGCCATTGCCGGTTTGATCGCTGCCGGCGCATTTGCCGCCCCCGCCCACGCCCACGAAGCCGGCGACATCCTGTTCCGCGTCGGCGTCACGCAAGTCCGCCCGTCGCAAAACAATGGCACGGTGCTCGACGGCAGCGTCAAGCTGGGTGTGAGCAACAACGTGCGCCCCAGCTTCACCCTGGCCTACATGGCCACCCGCAACATCGGCATCGAACTGCTGGGCGCCTGGCCCTTCCAGCATGACGTCAGCGGCAGCAACCTGGGCAAGATCGGTTCGACCAAGCAACTGCCGCCCACGCTCAGCCTGCAATGGCACATCCTGCCCGACAGCATGATCCAGCCGTACATCGGCGTCGGCATCAACTACACCCACTTCTTCGACACCAAGGGCGAAGGCGCGCTCAAGGGCTCGAATCTGAAGCTGGGCGATTCCTGGGGTGTGGCCGCGCAACTGGGCGCGGACATCAAGATCAACGATCGCTGGTTCATGAACGCCGACATCCGCTACGTCGACATCAAGTCAAAGGTGACGCTGGACGGCGAACGCGTCGGCACCGCGCGCATCGACCCGTGGGTGGCCACGGTGGGCGTTGGCTACCGCTTCTGATCGCTGACCCGACGATGCGCGCGGCGCCGCGCGCATCGCTCAATCCCGCGGCGGCGCAAGCCGGCTGCGCAGGGCCTGCAACGCCGGCGTGTCGTCGTCGGCGCGCCAGATCAGCTGGGTAAGGGCCTGCCCATGGGGCCCGGACAACGCCCCCACGCGCACTGTCTGCTCCGCCCCCAGCACGGCCAGCACCGAGCGCGGCACGATTGCCACGCCGGTCCCGGCAGCCACACACGCCACGATGGCGTGATACGACGCAAACTCCATCACCTTGCCGGGCGCAATGCCTTCCTGGTTCAACCACGACTCCAGGATGCGCCGGTACGAGCAGCCCGCCGCAAAGGCGATGACGCTGCGGTTGCCCAGGTCTTTCGGATTGCCGATCGGATCCCAGGCCAACGGCGAGATCAGCGCCAGCTCCTCCTTGAACGCATCCATTGCCGCCAGGCCTTCCGCGGGGAATGGCTGCGCCACGAAGGCGGCCTCGATCTCGTAGTTGCGCACCATGGCGGCCAATGCGCCCGATGTGCCGGTCACCAGCTCGATCCGCACCTGCGGCCAGGCCGCGTGATAGGCCGCCAGGATGGGCGGCAGGCGGGCGGCGGCCGTGCTTTCCATGGTGCCGATGCGCAGCACGCCCTGCAGGGCGCCTTCCCGGACGGCCGCTTGCGCCTCGTCGGACAGGCGCAGCAGGCGGTCGGCGTACGACAGCAGCACGCGGCCCTGGTCCGACAGCACCAGCCGGCGGTTCTGCCGGCGAAAGAGCGGCGTTCCCAGCGAGGATTCCAACTGCTTCAGGCGCGTCGACACATTGGACTGCACCCGGTTCAGATGCGCGGCGGCGCGCGCCACGCCACCCTGATCCGCCACCGTCTTGAAGATCTGCAGCGCGTCGAGGTCCAAGTTTCTCATTTTGGGAACTCACGTTCTTAATAATTCACTATTCAAGATATTAGTACAGCCGTAGAGTAGGCTCCATGTCAACGCCTGCAAACCCTTCCCCTCATCCCTCGGCTAGCGCCGCCAGCCTGGCCTGGCCCGCAGCGCTTGCGCTGGCAGCGGCCATGGGCATCGGCCGCTTCGCCTTCACGCCCGTCTGGCCGTTGATGGCGCAGGAGTCCGGCCTGTCGCTGGCGCAGGGCGGCTGGATGGCGTCGGCCAACTACGCGGGGTATCTGTTGGGCGCGCTGGCGGCGATCGTCTGGCCCGTGCGCCGGCTGCGCGCCACGCTGGCGGCCAGCCTGGCCGCCGTGGCCGCGCTGACGCTGGCCATGCCGCTGCTGAACAGCGTGGCGGGCTGGTCGGTGCTGCGGCTTGCCGCGGGCTATGCCAGCGCCAGCGCCTTCATCTGCGTGGTCGCATGGCGGCCAGTGCCCGCCGGCGACCCGCGTGAGGCCACGGCTTCGGCGGTGACGTATGCCGGCGTGGGCGCGGGCATTGCACTGACGGGACTGGCCTGTCTGGCCCTGATGGCCTCGCGCGCAAGTGCTGGCGTGACCTGGACCGCGCTGGGCGGCTTGGCGCTGGCGCTGTCCGTGGCGGCGTGGCCCGGACTCAGCCGGCATTCGCCGCCGGTCCGCCGGGCGGCTACCGACGCGCCGCAAGCCCGCCTGCCGCGCGGCATCGCCGCGCTGTCGCTGCACTACGGCGTCTTCGGGGTCGGCTACATCATTCCCGCCACGTTCCTGCCGGCCATGGCCAAGGAGATCTTTCCCGACCCAGCGATCTTCGGCTGGGCGTGGCCGCTTTTCGGCATGGCCGCGGCGCTGTCCTGCCTGCTGGTTCCGCGGCTGGCGCGCGGCCGCGACGACAGACAGGTGTGGCGCGGCGCGCAGGCGCTGATGGCGGCGGGCATGCTGACCGTGGCCCTGTGGCATCACATCGCCGCCGTGATCGTGGCGGCGCTGCTGGTCGGCGGCACCTTCATGGTGATCACGCAGGCGGGCATGCTGACCGCGCGCCGCCTGTCGGGTCCGGCAGCGCCCAGGGCGGCGGCCATCATGACGGCGGCGTTTGCGGCCGGGCAGATTCTGGGGCCGTTGCTGGCCTCGTGGGCCGCGCGCTGGGGCGCAGGCCTGCCGCAGGTGCTGGCGGCCAGCGCGGCGTTGCTGGCGATGTCCGCGTGGGCGCTGGGAAAAGTCACGACAGATGGCAATGGCGCTGGGCATAATGCCATCGGCCCTTCGGGCCAACCACACAGCAATTAGAAAGCAGGTAAAGAGGAGTCCCCAGCATGAAAGCACTACGTCCCCTGATCGCCGCCCTGGCCGCCACGGCCGCCTTTGGCGGCGCCGCCCAGGCCCAGACTGGCGAGTGGCCCGCCAAGCCCGTGACCATGATCGTGCCCTACGCGCCGGGCGGCTTTGCCGACACCCGCGTGCGTCTGTTGGCGCGCAAGCTGGGCGAATCGCTGGGTCAGCCCGTCGTCGTCGAGAACAAGGCGGGCGCGGGTGGCGTGGTCGGCACCAACCTCATCGCCAAGGCCGCGCCGGACGGCTACACGATCGGCACGGGCAACCTGGCCCCGATGGCGGTCAATCCGTCGCTGATGAAGGAAATGCCCTACAACCCGCAAAAGGACCTGGCCCCGATCATCCTGATCGAAAACAGTCCGCTGGTCCTGAGCGTGAACAACGAACTTCCGGTCAAGTCGCTGGCCGACCTGATCGCGCTGGCCAAGAAGGAGCCGGGCAAGCTGACCTTCGGCTCGTCCGGCGTGGGAGGCGCGCATCACCTGTCGGGCGAGATGTTCCGCGAACAGGCCAACATCGACATCGTGCACGTGCCCTACAAGGGCGGCAGCCTGGCCGCAACCGACCTCATGGGCGGCCACATCGCGATGATGTTCGAAATGGGCTATTCAGCGTTGCCCGCCATCCAGGGCAAGAAGATCCACCCGATCGCCGTCACCTCCGCCAAGCGCCTGGCCGTGCTGCCCGACGTGCCCACCATGGCCGAATCCGGCCTGCCGGGCTTCGAGTCCTACAACTGGCAGGGCATCGTGGCGCCGGCCGGCACGCCCGGGCCGATCATCGCCAAGCTCAACGCCGAGTTCAACCGCATCCTGAAGGAACCGGATGTGCAGAAGGCCATTGCCGACACCGGCAGCCAGGCCGGCGGCGGCACGCCCGAGGAATTTGCCGCGTTCATCAAGACCGAAAGCGACAAGTGGGCGCACGTCATCAAGGCTGGAAACATCCAGCTTCAATAACCTCCCAGGAGTTTTCCCATGGCTACCCCTTTGATTGAACTGCTCAAGCTGACCCATCCCATCATCCAGGCGCCCATGGCGGGCGGCGCCACCACGGTGGACATGGTGGCCGAGGCATCGAAGGCGGGCGCCCTGGGATCGCTCGGCGGGGCTTACATGACGCCGGAACAGATCGAAGCGGCCGCCGAAGCGATCCGTGCCCGCACGGATCGCCCGTTCGCCATCAACCTGTTCGCGTCCGTGCCGCACGAGCCCATGCAGGGCGACGCGAGCGGGATGCTGGCCCTGATGGCGCGCTACCACGAGCAACTGGGCCTGCCCGCGCCCGAGGCCCCTGGTCCGCAGGCAGACCCGCTGCCGGGTCAGCTCGAGGCCGTGCTGCGCATCCGGCCCGCCGTTCTCAGCTTCACCTTCGGCCGTCTGCCGGCCGCGGCTTTGGCCCGCTGCCGCGAGCTGGGCATCCTGACCGTGGGCACGGCCACGACCGTCCGCGAGGCGCAGGCGCTGGAACAGGACGGCGTTGACGCCATCGTGGCGCAAGGCGCGGAGGCAGGCGGCCACCGTGGCACCTTCCTCGATGCGTTCGAGGCGTCCCTGATCGGCACCATGGCGCTGGTCCCCCAAGTGGCGGACGCCGTTTCGGTACCGGTCATTGCGTCGGGCGGCATCATGGACGGGCGCGGGATCGCGGCCGCCCTGGCACTGGGCGCGGACGTCGCACAAATGGGGACGGCCTTTCTCACCACGGAAGAATCCGGGATTAGCGATGCGTACAAGGCCGTCGTGTCCGCCTCGCGCGCGGAACAATCCCGGATCACCCGCGCCTTTTCGGGCCGCCCGGCGCGCGGTATCGCCAATGCCTTCATGCGGGATGCGGACGCCATCAGCGGCGACATTCTGCCGTACCCGCTGCAGAACGCATTGACGCGGCCCATGCGCACGGCGGGTGGCAAGAGCGGCAACATCAATGTCCTGTCCCTGTGGGCCGGCCAAGGCGCGCCGCTGGCGCGTCGCGAGTCGACGGCGGAATTGATCCAGCGGCTTGCCCGGGAAACGGCGGCGGCGCAGGCACGGCGCTGAGCGCTCGCGGCGGCCAGGCCTGATTGGGGACGGCGGGATTGTTCCTGAAGCCGAAAACACTGTTCCACGGGCGGCCGCTCCAATTGTGATTACACATCGTCGGGCTACAATGGCGCCTCGCCGTCGGGAGCGAACGCTTACGCTTGCCCCGGCATCTGAGTAACAGGGCGCTTCCCGACGCAGCCTGTCTTGTCCGCGCCGGCCAGGTTCTCGGTCCCGCGTGTCGACAGGACAGCAGGGCAAGCTCCGCCGCCGAAACTCCCTTTCGTTGCCCATGCCCGCTCAAACCAGCAGCACCCCGGAATTCGCCCTGCGCCTGGAAGGTGTGGCGCTTGGCTACGGTGATTTCACCGTCTTGCGCGATATTTCCATGGACGTCCGGGCCGGTCAGGTGGTGGCGGTCATGGGCGGCTCCGGGTCCGGCAAGACCACGCTGCTGCGCGCGGCCACCGGCCAGATCACCGCTCAGCAGGGCCGTGTCCTGGCGTTTGGCCAGGACATCGGCACGGCCTCCCGCGCCGACGTGCAATCCCTGCGCAAGCGCATGGGCGTGCTGTTCCAGCAGGGCGCGCTGTTCACCGACCTTAACGTCTTCGAAAACGTGGCCTTTCCGCTGCGCGAGCACACGCGCATCGGCGAAGCCGAACTCACCGACCGCGTGCTCGACAAGCTGGACGCCGTCGGCCTGCGCGCCGCCGCCCACCTGAAGGTCTCCGAAATCTCCGGTGGCATGGCGCGGCGCGTGGCGCTGGCCCGCGCCGTGGTGCTGGAGCCCGAACTCATCCTGTACGACGAACCCTTCGCCGGGCTGGACCCGATCTCGCTGGGCATCACTGCCCGCCTGATCCGCAGCCTTGCCGACCGGCTGGGCTGCGCCTCGGTGCTGATCACCCACGACGTGCAGGAGTCGTTTGCCATCGCGGACCAGGTCTACCTGGTGGGCCGCGGTCAGCTGGCTGCGGCCGGCACGCCGCAAATGCTCGCCGCCTCGCCGGACCCCTACGTGCAGCAATTCCTCAAGGGCCAGCCCGACGGTCCGGTCGCGTTCCAGTATCCCGAAACGCCCGCCTTCCAGAAGTGGCTGTCGCAACAGAAAGGGCGCAAAGCATGAGCGCTTCCAATAACGCCATCGCCGGGCTGGGCCACTGGGTGCGCTCCCGCGTCGCCGGCATCGGCTACTTCACCCGCTTCTTCGGCGCCATGCTGGCGCGCAGCGGCATCGCACTGTCGCGGCCGCGCCTGGTGTCGCAGCAGGTCCACTTCATCGGCAATTATTCGCTGCTGATCATTGCCGTCTCCGGCATGTTCGTGGGCTTCGTGCTGGGCCTGCAGGGCTATTACACGCTGAACCGCTACGGCTCCGAGGAGGCACTGGGCCTGCTGGTGGCCCTGTCGCTGGTGCGCGAGCTGGGTCCCGTGGTTACCGCGCTGCTCTTCGCGGGCCGCGCCGGCACCTCGCTCACCGCCGAGATCGGCCTGATGAAAGCGGGCGAACAACTGTCGGCCATGGAAGTCATGGCCGTCGACCCGATACGCCGGGTGCTGGTGCCGCGCCTGTGGGGCGGCATCATCGCCATGCCCATCCTGGCGGCGGTGTTCTCGATGGTGGGCATCCTGGGCGGCTGGGTCGTGGGCGTGCTGCTCATTGGCGTGGACGCGGGCGCCTTCTGGTCGCAGATGCAGAACGGCGTCGATGTATGGAAAGACGTCGCCAACGGCGCCATCAAGAGCGTCGTCTTCGGCGTCACGGTGACGCTGGTGGCGCTTTATGAAGGCTGGCAGGCCAAGCCCACTCCCGAAGGCGTTGCCCGCGCCACCACGCGTACCGTGGTCGTGGGCTCCCTGGCGGTACTCGGGCTGGACTTCCTGCTCACCGCCTTGATGTTTGGAAATTGATACGGATCGATCATGTCACGCGAAAAAACCGACTTCTGGGTAGGCCTGTTTGTATTGCTCGGCGCGATCGCGCTTGGATTCCTGGCGTTGCGCGCCGGCAACTTGAGCACGTTTTCCTTTGCCCCGACCTATACCGTGACCGCCAACTTCGATAACGTAGGCGGCCTCAAGGTGCGCGCGCCGGTCAAGAGCGCTGGCGTGGTGGTGGGCCGGGTCACGGGCATTTCCTTCGACGACAAGACTTTCCAGGCGATCGTCTCGGTCGATCTGGAAACGGCCTACCAGTTCCCCAAGGACTCGTCGGCGTCCATCCTGACCTCGGGCCTCTTGGGCGAGCAATACCTGGGCCTGACCGCCGGCAGCGAAGAAGATAACTTTACCGACGGCGGAAAAATCCGCTATACACAAAGCGCCGTGGTCCTGGAGCAATTGATCAGCCAGTTCCTGTACGGGTCGGCGGAAAAGCAAGGCACGACCGCCGCGCCGGAATCGGCCCCCAAGGCCCAGGATTGAAGGCGCGGCGCCATCAAGCTGGTACAACGCTGCGTCTCGCCGTCGCGATAACAAAAGAATTGTTGATAGGGATACCCGGATCATGAATAAGAAAGCTATTTCCCGAATTGCCACCGTCGCAGCGGCGGGCGCGCTGATGGCCGGTTGCGCCGCCCCCAAGAATCCGGACCCGCGCGACCCCTGGGAAGGCTTCAACCGCGGCGTCTACCAGTTCAACGACACGGTCGACCGCGCGGTGTTCAAGCCGGTCGCGCAGGCCTACACGTTTGTGACGCCGCAGCCGGTGCGCAGCTGCATCCACAACATCTTCAGCAACGTCGGCGACCTCTGGTCCGGCACCAACAGCTTCCTGCAGGGCCGCGGCCACGACTTCGTCAACACGCTTGGCCGCTTCCTGTTCAACACGACCATGGGCGTGGGCGGCTGCTTCGACGTCGCCTCGGCCAATGGCGCGCGCAAGATCCCCAACGACTTCGGCACCACGCTGGGCGTCTGGGGCTTCAGCCAGGGCCCGTACCTGGTGCTGCCGTTCTTCGGCGCCTCCAGCGTGCGCGACGGCGTCGGCCTGGTCGGCGACCTGTATGGCACCACCTACGGCTACATGGGCGTCGACTCGATCGACAACGTGCGCCTGCGCAACTCGCTGTGGGGCCTGCGCATCGTCGACACGCGCGCCAACCTGCTCGACACCACCGACACCATCGACCGCGTGGCGCTCGACCCGTACAGCTTCGTGCGCGACGCCTTCCTGCAACGCCGCGCCGCCATGGTGCTGGGCCACCGCGTCGATGACGAAGGCTCCCTGCCCAACTACGAAGACGACGGCGACGACGACGCCCCCGCCGCACCCGCGCCGGCCCCCGTGCCTGCGCCGCAACCCGCGAACAAGTAAGCTGAGGCCTTGCGCTTTCGGTATTGAAGGAGATTTGATGCGATTTTCCATTCCCTCCCTGTTGCAACGGCTGGTGTTCACGGGCCTTCTCGGCCTGGCGGCCGCCACGGCCGCGCACGCCAAGCCGGACCCCAACGGGCCGCCCGAGCAGTTCGTCCTGGCCGCCGCCAACGAGGCCCTTGATGTCCTGAAGTCCGACGGCGCGCTGCGGGCCGGCAACACCGCCCGCATCAACGAAGTCGTCGACCAGCACATCCTGCCGTACGTCAACTTCCAGAAGACCACGCGCCTGGCCGCCGGCCGCTACTGGCGCCAGGCCTCCGATCAGCAGAAAACCGCGCTGGCCGAAGCCTTCCGCGGCACGCTGATCCGCACGTACAGCGGCGCGCTGACCCGTGTCACGTCCAGCACCACCATCACCGGCCTGCCGTTCCGCGGCGATCCCAAGGCCGACGACGTGGTCGTGCGCACGCTGATCAGCCAGTCCAACAGCCAGCCGGTAGGCGTCGATTACCGCCTGGAAAAGACCCAGCAGGGCTGGAAGATCTACGACATGAACGTCGAAGGCATCTGGCTGATCGAGAACTACCGCAACCAGTTCGCCCAGCAGATCAACCAGAATGGCATCGACGGCCTGATCCAGGCGCTGAACCAGCGCAACAAGTAAAAATCTGCTCAGGCTTCGCTCGGCCCGGCGCGCCCCCTCGGGGGTCCGCCGGGCCGATTGTTTTGGGGACGCAACACCCCGCCGCCCCCATCGCCACCGGGGCCATCCCCGGCTCCCGCCACATCGCGCTTATATAATGGTCAATTCGCTCTTTTCGGGCCATCTCCCCCCGTCATGTCCGCCGTCAGCCTAGAAAACGTCTCCAAGATCTACTCGCCGCGCCAGCGCGGCTGGCAGAAGCTGCTCGGGCGCACGCCCCGTCCGGGCTTTCAGGCGCTGGACAACGTCAGCCTGAATATCGAGCACGGCGAATTCTTTGGCCTGCTCGGCCCGAACGGCGCGGGCAAGACCACGCTCATTTCCATCCTGGCGGGCCTCGCACACGCCACCGCGGGCCGCGCCACCGTCTGTGGGTACGACGTCGTGGCCGACTACAAGTCGGCGCGGCGTGCGCTGGGCGTCGTGCCGCAGGAATTGGTCTATGACCCATTCTTTACCGTGCGCGAAACGTTGCGCATCCAGTCCGGATATTTCGGCCTGCGCAAGAACGACGACTGGATCGACGAGATCCTGTTCAACCTGGGTCTGGCCGACAAGGCCAATTCCAACATGCGCGCGCTGTCCGGCGGCATGAAGCGCCGCGTGCTGGTGGCGCAGGCGCTGGTGCACCGGCCACCGGTCATCGTGCTGGACGAGCCGACAGCAGGCGTGGACGTGGACCTGCGCCGCACGCTGTGGGAGTTCATCTCGCGGCTGAACCGGGCCGGTCACACCATCATGCTGACCACGCACTACCTCGAAGAAGCCGAGGCGCTCTGCAATCGCATCGCCATGCTCAAGGGCGGGCGCGTCGTGGCGCTGGACACCACCCAGGCCCTCCTGGCCCGCGTGGGCGGCGTGGACCTGGAAGATGCTTTCGTGCGCATCATGCACCAGGACGACGAGCCCGGCGCGCGCGCCCTGCAACCCGAAGAGATCTCATCATGACCCAGCCCGCCACGTCTGCCGGCCAGCCGCTGGTGCAGCCCCGCCTGGACGCGGGTTCGGGCTTTCCGACCCTGCTGCGCAAGGAATTGCTGCGCTTCTGGAAGGTCAGTTTCCAGACCATCGCCGCACCCGTCATCACCGCGCTGCTGTACCTGCTGGTCTTTGCCCACGTGCTGGAAGGGCGCGTCACGGTGTATGGCACCGTGCCCTACACGTCTTTCCTGATCCCCGGGCTCATGATGATGAGCATGCTGCAGAACGCGTTCGCGAACCCGTCCTCGTCGCTCATCCAAAGCCGCATCACGGGCAATCTGGTCTTCATGCTGCTGCCGCCGCTGTCGCACCGCGACATCTTCGGCGCGTACGTGCTGGCCGCCATCGCGCGCGGTCTCGCGGTCGGCCTGTGCGTGTGGGCCGTGGCGCTCTTCTTCGTGCCGCTGACGCCCGCGCATCCGCTGTGGGTGCTGGTCTTTGCGGTGCTGGCGTGCGGCATCATGGGCACGCTCGGGCTGATCGCAGGTCTGTGGTCCGAAAAATTCGACCAGCTCGCGGCCTTCCAGAACTTTCTGATCATGCCGGCGACCTTCCTGTCCGGCGTGTTCTATTCCATCCATACGCTGCCGCCGTTCTGGCAAAGCGTCTCGCACTGGAACCCCATCTTCTACACCATCGACGGATTCCGCCACGGATTCTTCTCGGTGTCGGACGTCTCGCCCTGGCACAGCCTGGCGGTGGTGACGGCGGTGTTCCTCGCGCTCTCCGCTTACGCGCTGCGGCTTCTGTCCAGCGGCTACAAACTCAGGAACTGACGTCCATGCTTCCCACTCCCGCGCAAGTCCGCCAATACATCGCTGACGGCCTGCCCTGTGAACATCTCGACGTGCAGGGCGACGGCTCGCACTTTGACGCCGTCATCGTCAGCACCGCCTTCGAAGGTAAGCGCCTGATCCAGCGCCATCAGCTCGTCTACGCCGCGCTGGGCGACCGCATGAAGGCCGAGATCCACGCCCTGTCGATGCGCACCCTGACTCCCGCCGAATACCAGAAAGCGGGCGAATGATGGACAAGCTACGCATCACCGGCGGCGCGCGGCTGCATGGCGAGATCTCGATCTCCGGGGCCAAGAACTCGGCGCTGCCGATCCTGTGCGCGGGCCTGCTGACCGCCGACACGCTGGTCCTGTCCAACGTGCCGCGCCTGAACGACACCGGCACCATGCTGCGCCTGCTGGCCCAAATGGGCGTGCGCGCCGAGCGTGCGGACGACGGCGTGGTCACGCTTCAGGCCGCCAACGTCGACAGCCTGGAAGCGCCGTACGACCTGGTCAAGACGATGCGCGCGTCGATCCTGGTGCTGGGACCGCTGGTCGCACGCTTTGGCGAAGCCCGCGTCAGCCTGCCCGGCGGCTGCACGATCGGCCAGCGGCCGGTCGACCAGCACATCAAAGGCCTGGCCGCGCTGGGCGCTGAAATCAGCATCGAACACGGCTTCGTCGTGGCGCGCGCCAAGCGCTTGAAGGGCGCGTCCATCCGCACCGACATGGTCACGGTCACCGGCACGGAAAACCTGCTGATGGCCGCCGTGCTGGCCGAAGGCCGCACCGTGCTGGAAAACGCCGCGCGCGAACCCGAAGTCGTGGACCTGGCCGAACTGCTCATCAAGATGGGCGCCCGCATCCAGGGCCACGGCACCGACCGCATCGTGATTGACGGCGTCGACCGCCTGCACGGCGCCGAGCACCGCGTCATCTCCGACCGCATCGAAGCCGGCACCTTCCTGTGCGCGGTCGGCGCGGCCGGCGGCGACATCCTGCTCAAGAACGCGGATGCCGGCATCCTGGGCGCCACGCTGGACAAGCTGGCCGAAGCGGGCCTGACCATCGAGACCGGCCCGGACTGGATCCGCGGCGCGATGGACAAGCGCCCCAAGGCCGTGGGCTTTCGCACGCACGAATACCCGGGCTTTGCCACCGACATGCAGGCCCAGCTGATGGCGCTGAACGCCGTGGCCGACGGCACGTCGGTCATCGTCGAGACCATCTTCGAGAACCGCTACATGCACGTGCAGGAACTGCGCCGCATGGGCGCCCAGATCGACATCGACGGCCACACCGCCATCGTGCGCGGCGTGCCGCGCCTGTCGGGCGCCACCGTCATGGCCACCGACCTGCGCGCCTCGGCCAGCCTCGTCATCGCCGGCCTGGCCGCCGATGGCGACACGCTGGTCGACCGCATCTACCACCTGGATCGCGGCTACGACCAGATGGAAGTGAAACTGCGCGCCCTGGGCGCGAACATCCAACGAGTTACCGGCAAGGAACAGGCTCAATGAGCAATGCCTCCGTCACCCCCCTGACCCTGGCGCTGTCCAAGGGCCGCATCTTCGAAGAAACCATGCCGCTGCTGGCGGAAGCCGGCATCGACGTTCCGGAAAACCCGGAAAGCTCGCGCAAGCTCATCCTGCCCACCAGCGATCCCGGCCTGCGCCTGATCATCGTGCGCGCCTCCGACGTGCCCACCTACGTGCAATACGGCGCGGCCGACCTGGGCATCGCGGGCAAGGACGTGCTGATCGAGCACGCCAAGGAACAGCCCGGCGGCCTGTACCAGCCCATCGACCTGAACATCGCCAAGTGCCGCCTGGCAGTGGCCGTGCGCAACGGCTTCGACTACGAGGCCGCCGTCCACCAGGGCGCGCGCCTGCGCGTGGCCACCAAGTACGTGCAGTCAGCCCGTGAACACTTCGCGGCCAAGGGTGTGTACGTGGACATCATCAAGCTGTATGGTTCGATGGAACTCGCGCCGCTGGTCGGCCTGGCCGACTGCATCGTCGACCTGGTGTCCACCGGCGGCACGCTGCGCGCCAACGACCTGGTTGCCGTGGAAGACGTCATGCCGATTTCGTCGCGCCTGATCGTCAACCAGGCCGCCCTGAAAACCCGCGGCGACCGCCTGCAACCGCTGCTGGACGCCTTCGCAAGAGCCGCCTCCCGCAACGTCTGATTCCCGCCCGCCGCGCCCGGCGCGGCGGCCGATACCGTTACCCGCTTTGCTCCATGACGCCATGGCCATGATCAATCGTCTCGACTCCCGCGATCCCGGTTTCAAAACCGCTCTGTCCACGCTGCTGGCCTTCGAGGCCACCGAGGACGAATCCATCGACCGCGCCGCCGCCAGCATCCTGGCCGACGTGCGCACCCGCGGCGACGCCGCGCTGGTGGAATACACGCAGCGGTTCGACCGCATGCCGGACGCGGCCGTCCATACGCTGGAGATCCCCAAGGCCGATTGGCATGCGGCCCTGGCCGCGCTGCCGGCCGCCCAGCGCAACGCGCTGGAAGCCGCCGCCGACCGCGTGCGCGCCTACCACGAGCGCCAGCGCGCCGAGACCTGGACCTACACCGAAGCCGACGGCACGCTGCTCGGCCAGCAGGTCACCCCGCTGGACCGCGTGGGTCTGTACGTGCCCGGCGGCAAGGCCGCTTATCCGTCGTCCGTGCTGATGAACGCCATCCCGGCCAAGGTCGCGGGCGTGCAGGAACTGGTCATGGTCACGCCCACGCCGGATGGCGTGCGTAATCCCATCGTGCTGGCTGCGGCCGCCATCAGCGGCGTGGACCGCGTGTTCGCCATCGGCGGCGCGCAGGCCGTGGGCGCGCTGGCCTACGGCACCGATACCGTGCCGGCCGTGGACAAGATCGTCGGCCCGGGCAACGCCTATGTTGCCGCCGCCAAGCGCCGCGTGTTCGGCGTGGTCGGCATCGACATGATCGCCGGCCCCAGCGAAATCCTGGTCATCTGCGACGGCAAGACGCCGGCCGACTGGATCGCCATGGACTTGTTCTCGCAGGCCGAGCACGACGAACTGGCGCAGTCCATCCTGCTCTGTCCCGACGCCGCCTTCATCGAAGAGGTCGAAGCGTCCATCGCCCGACTGCTGCCCACCATGCCGCGCGCCGACATCCTGCGCGTCAGCCTGGCCAACCGCGGCGCGCTGATCCTGGTCCGCGACCTGGAAGAAGCCTGCCAGATCGCCAACGACATCGCTCCCGAGCATTTGGAGATCTCCACCGAGCAGCCCGAGGTCTGGACCGCCCGCATCCGCCACGCCGGCGCCATCTTCATGGGCCGCTTCAGCTCGGAAGCGCTGGGCGACTACTGCGCCGGCCCGAACCACGTGCTGCCCACCTCGCGCACGGCGCGCTTCTCGTCGCCGCTGGGCGTCTATGACTTCCAGAAGCGCTCCAGCCTGATCCAGGTTTCGCACGCCGGCGCGCAGACGCTGGGCCGCATTGCCGCCGAACTGGCGCTGGGCGAGGGCTTGCAGGCGCACGCCGCCAGCGCCCAGTACCGGATCGACAAGCCATGAGCGCGGCTCCGGCGGATGGCGTCGCCGGCCGCATCAAAGATACCGTCCGCGCTGATATTCGCGGGTTGGCGGCGTACCCCGTCGCCCATGCCGAAGGCTGCATCAAGCTGGACGCCATGGAATGCCCGTACGAATTGCCCGAGGCCGTGCGCGACGACATCGCGCGCGCCGTCCGCGACACGCCGCTGAACCGCTATCCGTCCGCCGACCTGTCGGCGCTTGAGGCCGCCGTCAAGACGGCCTTCGGCGTACCGGACGCCGCGGACGTGCTGTTCGGCAACGGCTCGGACGAACTCATCCACCTGATGGTGCAGGCGTGCTGCAACCCGGGCGACGTGGTGCTGTCGCCGTGGCCGTCGTTCGTGTACTTCGACATGGCGGCCCGTTTCGATCACGCGCGTTTCGTGGGCGTGCCGCTGACCGCGGACCTGAGCCTGGATCTGCCGGCCATGCTGGCCGCCATCCGCGAGCACCAGCCCAAGCTCGTGTTCCTGGCCACCCCCAACAATCCGACCGGCGGCCTGTGGTCAGCGCAAGACGTCAACGCCATCATCCAGGCCGCGCCCGGACTGGTGGTGATCGACGAGGCCTACCAGCCGTTCGCGGACTACACCTGGATGCCGCAGGTGCTGGATGCGCCCAACGTCGTCGTCATGCGCACGGTGTCCAAGATTGGCCTGGCCGGCCTGCGTTTCGGCTACCTGGCCGGGCATCCCGCGTGGATCGCCGAGCTGAACAAGGTGCGCCCGCCCTACAACCTGAACGTGCTGACCCAGGCGACGCTGCTGGCCGTGCTGCGCCACAAGTCCGTGCTGGACGAACAGGCCGCCCGGCTGCGCGCGGACCGCGAACCGCTGGCCGCGGCGCTGGCGCAATTGCCCGGCGTCAGGGTATTCCCTTCCGCCGCGAATTTCGTCCTCGCCCGCTTTTCCGGCAAGCTCGACGGCAACGCCGTGCATCTTGCCCTGAAAGCGCGCAAAATATTGATTCGCAACTTCTCCAATGCCCACCCGCTGCTGGCCGACTGCCTGCGCATTTCGGTGGGCACCCCGGCCGAGAACGCCGCCTTGCTATCCGCCCTGCAAGAGATCTTGAGTGCTTAACATGCGTACCGCAGAAATCACCCGCAACACCAACGAAACCCGCATCCGCGTGGCCATCAACCTCGACGGCACCGGCAAGCAGACGATCGACACGGGCGTGCCCTTCCTGGACCACATGCTGGACCAGATCGCGCGCCACGGCCTGATCGACCTGGACATCAAGGCCGAGGGCGACCTGCACATCGACGCGCATCACACGGTGGAAGACGTGGGCATCACGCTGGGCATGGCCATCGCCAAGGCCGCGGGCACCAAGGCCGGGCTGCGCCGCTACGGGCATGCCTACGTGCCGCTGGACGAAGCGCTGTCGCGCGTCGTGATCGACTTTTCCGGCCGTCCTGGTCTGGAATATCACATCCCGTTCACGCGCTCGCACATCGGCAGCTTCGACGTGGACCTCACGCGCGAATTCTTCCAGGGCCTGGTCAATCACGCGCTGATCACGATGCACATCGACAACCTGCGCGGCTTCAACTCGCACCACCAGGCGGAAACCGTGTTCAAGGCCTGTGGCCGCGCGCTGCGCATGGCCCTCGAAGTCGACCCCCGCATGGGCGACGTCGTGCCGTCCACCAAGGGCGTGCTGTAACGCTGTAACGTACGCAATCCACTTTCGCACCGCACCAGGCAGACAGAAGTGACCACTATCGCCATCGTCGACTATGGAATGGGCAATTTCCATTCCGTCGCACGCGCCCTGAAATACGCCGCGCCTGACGCCGACATCCGTATCTGCAACCAGCCCCAGGAAATCGCCGCAGCCGACCGCGTGGTCTTCCCGGGCCAGGGCGCCATGGCGGACTGCATGCGCACCCTGAACGAATCCGGCCTGCGCGACGCCGTCGTGCGCGCCGCCCGCGAGAAGCCCCTGCTGGGCGTCTGCGTGGGCGAACAGATGCTGTTCGAATCCAGCGAAGAGGGCGGCACCGCCTGCCTGGGCCTGTTCCCGGGCGTCGTGCGCCGCTTTTCCGGCCCCGGCTTTGCCGACCTGATCCCCGCCGACGACGAGGCCTGCCTCGCCGACACCGGCGGCGCTGGCCTGGTCGACACCCGTCCCGAGCGCCTGAAGGTGCCGCACATGGGCTGGAACAAAGTCCGCCACACGCGCTCTCACCCGATCTGGGACGGCATTCCGGACGACTCGCACTTCTATTTCGTCCATAGTTACTACGCCGACCCGGCCGATCCGGGCCTGACGGTTGGTGAAACCGATTATGGCGTCGCCTTTACCTGCGCGGTGGCGGCAGCTAACATTTTCGCGGTGCAGTTCCACCCCGAAAAAAGCGCCGAGCACGGTTTGCGCCTGTATCGCAATTTTGTAGACTGGCAGCCCTAGGCCTTGAGCCGCGTGCGCCAGCCCTTTCAACCCCACTTTCTTACTCGCTGCCAACCATGCTGCTGATCCCCGCCATCGACCTCAAAGACGGGCGCTGCGTTCGCCTGCGCCAGGGTGACCTGGACGATGCAACGGTGTTCTCCGAAGACCCCGCCGCCATGGCCACCCGCTGGCTGGACCAGGGCGCCCGCCGCCTGCATCTGGTCGACCTGAACGGCGCCGTCGCCGGCAAGCCCAAGAACGAGGCGCCCATCAAGGCGATCCTGGACGCCGTCGGCGACGACATTCCCGTCCAGATCGGCGGGGGCATCCGCGACCTGGACACCATCGAACGCTACCTCGACGCCGGCATCTCGTACGTCATCATCGGCACCGCCGCAGTCAAGAACCCGGGCTTCCTGCAGGACGCCTGCGGTGCCTTCCCGGGCCAGATCATCGTCGGCCTGGACGCCCGCGACGGCAAGATCGCCACCGACGGCTGGAGCAAACTCACCCGCCACGACGTGCTGGATCTGGCCAAGAAGTTCGAAGACTACGGCTGCGAAGCCATCATCTACACCGACATCGGCCGCGACGGCATGCTGTCGGGCGTCAACGTCGACGCCACGGTGCGCCTGGCCCAGCACGTGCGCATTCCCGTGTACGCGTCGGGCGGCATCGCCGGCATCCAGGACATCGAGGCGCTGTGCGCCGTCGAAGAAGAGGGTATCGAAGGCGCCATCCTGGGCCGCAGCATCTACGAAGGCACGCTCGACTTCCAGGCCGCGCAGGCGCGCGCCGACGAATTGGCAAAATGACCACATCCAGCAGCACCCCCGGGGCCGGCGCGTCCGCACAGAACGCGCTGACCCGCCGCATCATTCCCTGCCTTGACGTCACGGCCGGCCGCGTCGTCAAGGGCGTGAACTTCGTCAACCTGCTCGACGCGGGCGACCCCGTCGAGATCGCCCGCCGCTACAACGAGCAGGGCGCCGACGAACTCACCTTTCTGGACATCACCGCCACCAGCGACGGCCGCGACCTGATCCTGCCCATCATCGAGCAGGTGGCGTCGCAGGTCTTCATTCCGCTGACCGTGGGCGGCGGCGTGCGCCAGGTGTCCGACATCCAGCGCCTGCTCAATGCCGGCGCCGACAAGATCAGCATCAACAGCGCCGCCGTGGCCAATCCCGACCTGGTTCGCGCCGCGTCCGACTACCACGGCTCGCAGTGCGTGGTCGTGGCCATCGACGCCCGCCGCGTGTCCGCGCCCGGCGAACCGGCCCGCTGGGAAGTCTTCACACACGGCGGCCGCAAGGCCACCGGCCTGGACGCCGTGGCGTGGGCGCGCCGCATGGCCGCCTATGGCGCCGGCGAAATCCTGCTGACCAGCATGGACCGCGACGGCACCAAGTCCGGTTTCGACCTGGAACTGACCCGCACCGTCTCGGACGCCGTGCCGGTGCCCGTCATCGCCTCGGGCGGCGTGGGCAACCTGCAGCATCTGGCCGACGGCGTCACCACCGGCCGCGCCAGCGCCGTGCTGGCCGCCAGCATCTTCCATTTTGGCCAGCATACCGTCGGCGAGTGCAAGCACTTCATGGCCGAACAGGGCATCGCCGTACGATTGGACTGATTATGAGCAACGAACCCACCTGGATGGCCGACGTCGTCTTCGACGAAAACGGCCTGATTCCCGCCATCGCCCAAGACGCCGAAAACGGCCAGATCATGATGGTGGCCTGGATGAACCGCGAATCCCTGGCCGAAACGGCCGCTACGGGCCGCGCCGTCTACTGGTCGCGCTCGCGCCAGCGTCTGTGGCGCAAGGGCGAAGAATCCGGCCACGTCCAGGAAGTGCACGAGCTGCGCCTGGATTGCGACGGCGACGTAGTGCTCTTGAAAGTCCACCAGGAAGGCGGCATCGCCTGCCACACGGGCCGCGCCAGCTGCTTCTTCCGCCGCCTGGAAGGCCAGACCGATCAGGCGTCCTGGGTCACGGTGGATCCGGTGCTCAAAGACCCGGAACTCATCTACAAATGACCGATCAGACCCTGACCGCGGCCGACATCCTGGCCCGCATTGCAGACACCCTGGAAACCCGCCGTCCGCAGAACGGCGGCGATCCTTCCGCCTCCTACACGGCCAAGCTGCTGGCCAAGGGGCCGGACGCCTTCCTGAAGAAGATCGGGGAAGAAGCCACGGAACTGGTCATGGCCGCCAAGGATGGCGTCCCCGACCGCATCGTCAGCGAGACCGCCGATCTGTGGTTCCACTGCCTGGTGGCGCTGACGCATTTCAACCTGCGGCCCGAAGACGTGCTGGCCGAGCTGGCCCGCCGCGAAGGCCTCTCGGGCCTGGTGGAAAAGGCAAGCCGCCCGAAAGACTGACCACGGAAACCACACCCATGAGCGACAACTGCCTTTTCTGCAAGATCGCCGCTGGCGAAATCCCGTCCAAGAAGGTCTTCGAGGACCAGGACTTTGTTGCATTCCACGATATCAATCCCGCCGCGCCGGTGCATTTACTGCTGATCCCCCGACGTCATGTCACATCCATGCAGGATATTACGGGCGAGGACGCAGATTGGTTGGGTAGAATGATGTCGTTGGCGCCGCGGCTTGCCGCCGAGAACGGTTGCCGTCCGGGCCCTGATGGCGGATTTCGCATCATGATCAATTCTGGCGTCGAAGGCGGCCAGGAAGTCCCGCATCTGCATTTCCACATCATCGGCGGCTCGCGTCCCTGGAAAGGGCGCGTGGCCCCCACTGCGTAATTCGGAGAATCATCATGGGTAGTTTCAGCATTTGGCATTGGTTGGTCGTTCTGGTCATCGTTGCGCTCATTTTTGGCACCAAGAAGCTGCGCAACATCGGCGGCGATCTGGGCGGCGCGGTCAAGGGTTTCAAGGACGGCATGAAAGAAGCCAACAGCGACAAGCCCGCTGAACCGGTCACGCAACAGCGCGTCTCCGGCGAAACCATCGACGTGCAGGCCAAGGAAAAGTCCAACTCCTGAGCGCCAGCCAGTCTCCCTGCGGGCCAGCCCTGAACGGGCCGGCCCTTATTGCTTCAATTCCCAAGCGGCCGTCGAATGTTTGATGTCAGCCTCACTGAACTGATGGTGATCGGCGTCGTCGCCCTGATCGTCATCGGCCCCGAACGCCTGCCCAAGGTTGCCCGCACCGTCGGCCACCTGCTCGGGCGCGCGCAGCGTTACGTCAATGACGTCAAGTCCGATATCCAGCGCGAAATCGAACTCGACGAACTTCGCAAGTTCAAGACCGAAATGGAAGATGCGGCACAAGGCGTGCAGCAATCGCTGAACGAGACCGGTGCCTCGCTGCAGGAACCGGTGCAGCAGTTCCGCGCCGAGCTCGACGAAGTGGCCCGCGAAGCCAGCGGCAAGACCACGCCGGCTGTTGCGCCGGCGCCGGTGACTGCCCCAGTGGCTGACGCTGCACAGGCGCCTGCCGCAGGATCGCCTGCCGCAGGATCGCCTGCCGCAGGTTCGCCTGCCGCAGGATCGCTTGCCGCAGGTTCGCCCACTGCCGACGCTTCCGTCGCGGGCGCGCCCGCCGAGCCCGCGCGCACGATCGCGCCCCCCAGCCAGAACCACAATCTGGATCTGGACCTGCCCGCCGCCGAGCCCGCACCGCGTCCGGCCGCCGCCCCTCAACAACCCGCCCCGGCGCCCAGCGCGCCTGCGGCTGACGTCGCCGCGCCCGCCGCCAAGCCCGTCTCGCCCTCTGGAACTCCGTCGTGACCCAGGACGCAACCCAAGAAGAAGGCCAGCAAGAGACCTTCATCTCCCACCTGGTCGAGCTGCGCACCCGCCTGCTGCGTGCCGTCGGCGCCGTGGTGGCCGTGTTCATCGTGCTCTTCATCTATCCCGGCGCGTCGGCCATCTATGACGTGCTGGCCGCCCCGATGCTGGCCTCGCTGCCCGAAGGCACCCGCATGATCGCCACCGGCGTCATCACGCCGTTCATGGTGCCGGTCAAGGTCACGATGATGGCCGCGTTCATCGTGGCGTTGCCCGTGGTGTTGTATCAGGCGTGGGCCTTCGTCGCGCCCGGGCTGTACCGGCACGAGAAGCGCCTCGCGCTGCCGCTCATCGTTTCCAGCACGTTCCTCTTCATCGCGGGCATGGCGTTCTGCTATTTCGTGGTGTTCCGCACGGTGTTCCACTTCATCGCCACGTTCGCGCCGCAGTCCATCACCCCGGCGCCGGACATCGAGGCCTACCTGAGCTTCGTCATGACGATGTTCATGGCATTCGGCATCACCTTCGAGGTGCCAGTGGCCGTGGTGCTGCTGGTGAAGATGGGCGTGGTCGAGCTCTCCAAGCTGAAGGCCGCGCGCGGCTACGTGGTGGTGGGCGCGTTCATCATCGCGGCCGTGGTCACCCCGCCCGACGTCGTCAGCCAGTTCATGCTCGCGGTGCCGCTGTGCCTGCTCTATGAGGTCGGGCTGATCTGCGCCCGGATGGTCACACCGAAAGAGGGTGCGCCTGCAGACGACGCGGCCGCCGACTCCCTGACCGAACGCCACTGACGCCGGATGGCCGGCAACGCATCGGCAACGCCACGGCAAGGCAGATAGCTACTCAGACGGTCCGCATAAAAGCGGACCGTTTTACCTTGTCGGCCCATGATTGCAGTCCTACATTGCAGTCATGTCGCTCTCCCAAAGACTGCGCGCCCTCATGCGGTGGCGCGGCATCCATAGCCAGAACCAGCTTGCGCGCCTGTCGGGCGTGCCGCAGTCCTGTATCCACCGCATCCTTACGCGCGAAGACCGCTACTCGCCGGCCCGCAACACGCTCGTGCGGCTGGCGCGGGCCCTCGGCACCAGCGTGCCGTGGCTGACGGATGGCGTGGTGCCCGCCTCCTCGCCAAAGGCTGGGGCCGGCTCTGGGATTGGGTTTGGGTCTGGGTCTGGATCTGGGTCTGGGTCTGGATCTGGGTCCGAGGCTGGCGCCGGGTCCGGCCCTGGGTCGGGAACCTCACCCGGCCTGCAGGACGCCGTGGCCGAAGGCATGGACGGCTATTGCGCCGAAATCTGCGCGCGGCTGGCGCCGCAACCCGACAGCACCAAGCGACTGATCCTGGCGCTGGTGCGCGAGCTCTCCGGCAAACCAGACGCCGCCGCCGCCCGCGCGGCGGCGCGCAAATGCGCTTAACGCGGCTTGCCCGGCCGCGTGCCCATCACAACCGCCAGTTCCGCCGGCTTGCCGCTGCGCAAGATGCCCAGCGTGGCCCGCTGGCCCGGCGGCACCTGCGCAATCTCCGACAGCAGGCTGGTCGTGTCCGCCACCCGCTTGCCATTGACCGTCTGAACGATATCGCCCACCCGCAGGCCGCCGCGCGCGGCCGGACCGTCGCGCATCACCCCGGCAATGATTACACCCGCCGCATCGCGCGGCAGCTCGAAGGCCCGCGCCAGTTCCGGCGTCATGTCCTGCGGCTCCACGCCCAGCCAGCCGCGCTTGACCGCCCCGGTCTTGACGATGTCGTCCATGACCTTGCGCGCAATTTCAATCGGCGTCGCAAAGCCGATGCCCATCGACCCCCCTGATTCCGAATAAATGGCGGTGTTGATCCCCACCAGGTTGCCGTAGGCATCGACCAGCGCGCCGCCCGAATTGCCCGGGTTGATCGCCGCGTCGGTCTGAATGAAGTTCTCGTACGTGTTCAAGCCCAGGCCGTTGCGGCCCAGCGCCGACACGATGCCCTGCGTGGTGGTCTGGCCCACTCCAAACGGATTGCCGATCGCCAGCACCACGTCGCCCACGCGCAAGCCTTTGTCGGACGCCAGCGTCGCGGCGGGCAGGTCGCGCAGCTTCGACAGCTTGAGCACCGCCAGATCCGTGTCCGGATCCGCGCCCACCACCTTGGCGGTATCGCGCCGCCCATCGCGCAGCGCCACCTCGATGGCGTCCGCGGCCTGCACCACGTGATAGTTGGTCAGCACATAGCCGTCCGCATTCACGATCACGCCCGAGCCCAGGCTGGTCGACGCTTCGCGCCGGCTCACGCCCGGCACCTGTCCGAACAGCTGGCGCAGCACCGGATCGTCGGGCAGCGGAATCAACGGCACATTCACGTGCTTGGTCGTAAATACGTTCACCACCGAGGGCGCCGCCTTGGCCACGCCATCCGCGTACGACACCGCGCCCACATCGTCTGCGGACGCGCGTCCGGCCGCGGCGGTGGCCGGCGGCACAGTACCGGGCCCGTTCACGCGCAGCAGGTCGGGCCGCAATGTCGTCACCACGAATAGAATAGCCAGGCAGACCGTGACGGCCTGAGCAAAGATCAGCCAATATCGGCGCATGTTTCTGATAGGACTAGCAATGAATAAAGTGGACTCCCGCGTCCTGGCCAACTGGCTGGACGACACCCTGCAGGCGGCCCGTTTCAAGGACTACTGTCCCAACGGGATGCAGGTGGAAGGCCGATCCGAGGTCGGACACATTATCACCGGTGTGACGGCCAGCGAAGCATTGCTGCGCGAGGCGGTCGACCGCGGCGCCGATGCGGTGCTGGTGCACCACGGCTGGATGTGGCGCAACGAAGACCGCCGCGTCATCGGCACCCGCCGCACGCGCATGGCGTTGACCCTCAAGAACGACTTGAACCTGTTTGCCTACCATCTGCCGCTGGATGCGCATCCCACGCTGGGCAACAACGCGCAGCTGGCGCGCGTGCTGGGTCTGACGCCGGCGCTACGCGACGACGGCGCCCCGCGGACCTGCGGGCAGGACGGGCTGATCTGGCTGGGCGAGGCCAGCGGCCTGCAGACGCTGGGCCAACTGGGCGACCAGGTGGCCCAACGCCTTGGCCGCCAGCCGCTCGTCGTGGGCGACCCGGACCAGCCGTTGGGGACAGTCGCGTGGTGCACCGGCGGCGCCCAAGGCATGATGGGCGACGCCGTCGACGCGGGCGCCAGCGTCTACATCACTGGCGAGGTCTCCGAATCCACGGTGCATCTGGCGCGCGAAACCGGCGTGGGCTTCATCGCCGCCGGGCACCATGCCACCGAACGCTATGGCGTCCAGGCGCTGGGGCAGGCCGTGGCCGAGCGCTTCGGCATCAAGGTCGAATTCGTCGACATCGACAACCCGGCCTGAACACTTGACGCAGGAGCGCCGGACCACTGCCCGTCGACCCGGTTGAAAGCAAAAGCGCCCCAATGGGGCGCTTTGCTGTTTACGGCCGCTTCAGCAGGTCGCGAATCTCGCGCAGCAGGGCCACGTCTTCCGGCGTCTTGGCGGGCGCCGGCGCTTCCTCCTGCTTGTTGCGGGCCTTGTAGATGGCCTTGACCATCCAGAAGATCACAAACGCCAGCAGGACGAAGTTGATGATGATGGTGACGAAGTTGCCCCACGCGAACACGTTGGCGCCGGCCTTGGTCAGATCCGCGTAGGTCATCGGCCCGGCATAGCCTTCAGGCATCGACAAGACCAGGAACTTGTTCGAAAAATCGACCGATCCGCCAAGGATGAAATTGACGAGCGGCATGATGATGTCCCGGACCAGCGAGTCGACAATCCTGCCAAACGCCGCACCGATGATCACACCAACGGCCAAGTCGACCGCGTTGCCCTTGACCGCGAAATCTCGAAACTCTTTGACGAAACCAGTCGATTTGCTCATAAATCCGCTCCATTCGTGATACGCCTGGGGTAGGCTGGCCTATAATACGCGGTTGCTATGTTGTTACATATTCCCGCGAACCCGATGCCGCAGAAGTGATGCTACTCGTTGAGCGGGCGCATCAACAAGGATAGGAAGATGAGTCAGGATACGCTGGTGCATGACGATGACGGTGCGGTTGATCCCAACCTGCCACCTGATCCTTCGCGACGTTTCTGGGTTACCACCGCCTGTGCTGTGGGCGGCGTAGCAGGTGTCGCAACGGCAGTGCCGCTTGTGAGCACGTTTTCCCCCTCCGAAAAAGCCCGCGCGGCTGGGGCCCCCGTTGAAGTGGATATCGGCGACATTCCCGTCGGTTCCATGAAAACGGTCGAATGGCGCGGCAAACCGGTCTGGATCATGCATCGCTCGCCTGAGCAGCTGGCCGGACTGAAGGGGCTGGATCCCCAGCTCGCCGATCCGCAATCCAAGCGGCCCGGCTTCACGCCTCCCTATGCAGAAAACGAAGCTCGCTCGCGCAAGCCCGAGATCTTCGTCTGCGTCGGCATCTGCACCCACCTGGGCTGCTCGCCCACCGCGCACTTCGAAACGGGTGGCGGCGGCGGTCTGGGCGCGGATTGGCAAGGCGGATTCCTCTGTCCCTGCCATGGCTCCACGTTCGACCTGGCTGGCCGGGTCTTCAAGAACAAGCCTGCTCCCGATAATCTCGAAGTTCCGCCGTACCAGTACCTCACCGACACCCGCATCATCGTGGGCGTCGATGAAGACAACAAGGCCTGACGCTCGCGTCGCGCTTTTTCCCGATCTACGTAAGTAAGAACAATACGCCACGTATAGAAGGAGCCGTTACATGGCTGGCGAGAAAACCGTCGAGACGACAGGCCTGTTGGGCTGGCTGGACCGGCGCTTTCCGGTGACCTCCACCTGGAAAGCCCATCTGTCCGAGTACTACGCACCCAAGAATTTCAACTTCTGGTATTTCTTTGGCTCGCTGGCGCTACTGGTGCTGGTGCTGCAGATCGTGACCGGCATCTTCCTGGTCATGCATTACAAGCCGGACGCCGAGCGCGCGTTCCAATCCGTCGAATACATCATGCGCGAGGTCCCGTGGGGCTGGCTGGTGCGCTACATGCACTCGACCGGCGCGTCGATGTTCTTCGTCGTCGTCTACCTGCACATGCTGCGCGGCCTGCTTTACGGTTCCTACCGCAAGCCCCGCGAACTCGTGTGGATCTTCGGCGTCGCTATCTTCCTCTGTCTGATGGCCGAAGCCTTCTTCGGCTACCTGCTGCCCTGGGGCCAGATGTCGTACTGGGGCGCCCAGGTGATCGTGAACCTGTTCGCAGCCATTCCGTTCATCGGTCCTGAACTGTCCATCTGGATCCGCGGCGACTACGTCGTGTCCGATGCCACGCTG
The DNA here is from genome assembly GCF_002966795.1 of Achromobacter spanius. GTDB lineage: Bacteria > Pseudomonadota > Gammaproteobacteria > Burkholderiales > Burkholderiaceae_B > Achromobacter > Achromobacter spanius_D. The sequence continues at coordinate 169,771 of NZ_CP023270.1, read as the reverse complement.
AATCGCTTCTTCGCCTTCCACGTCATCGCCATTCCGCTGGTGCTGATCGGTCTGGTCGCGGCTCACCTGGTGGCGCTGCACGAAGTCGGCTCGAACAACCCGGACGGCATCGAAATCAAGCAGGGCCCGAAAGACAAGTACGGCCGCCCGAAAGACGGCATCCCGTTCCATCCGTTCTACTCGGTGCATGACCTGGTGGGCGTGGCGGGCTTCCTGCTGGTGTTCGCGGCCATCGTGTTCTTCGCCCCGGAAATGGGCGGGTACTTCCTCGAGTTCAACAACTTCATTCCTGCTGACTCGCTGAAGACGCCTCCGCACATCGCCCCGGTCTGGTACTTCACGCCGTTCTACTCGATGCTGCGCGCCACCACGGATGAATTCACGTGGGTGCTGGCGGGCGCGTCGGTGCTGGGCGCCATCGTGCTGTTCGCCAAGAGCAACCTGAAGGGCTTCATGCGCATCGCCGTCCCCGGCATCCTGATCGTCGTCGCCGTGCTGCTGCGCGTCATCGACGCCAAGTTCTGGGGCGTGGTGGCCATGGGCGGCACGGTCGTCATCCTGTTCTTCCTGCCCTGGCTCGATCATTCGCCGGTCAAGTCGATCCGCTACCGCCCCACGTGGCACAAGTGGATCTACGGCATCTTCATGGTCAACTTCCTGGTGCTCGGCTACATCGGTACGCAGCCGCCCAGTCCGCCGTTGAACCTGACGTCGCAGATCGGCACGCTGCTGTACCTGGCCTTCTTCTTCCTGATGCCGGTATGGAGCCGCCTGGGCACGTTCAAGCAAGTGCCCGACCGCGTCACGTTCCACGCCCACTGAGCCAACGAGAATAACGGACTAACCATGATCAAGAAGCTGATTGGTGCCGTGGCCTTGATGCTCACGTGTACCGCAACCTTTGCCGCCGGAGGCGGATTCCCGCTGGACAAGGCGCCTTACCGCGTCAACGACATGGCGTCGCTGCAAAACGGCGCCAAGCTGTTCGTCAACTACTGCCTGAACTGTCATAGCGCGTCCTCGATGCGCTACAACAAGCTCCGGGACATCGGCCTGACCGACGAACAGATCAAGGAAAGCCTGCTGTTTTCCGGCGAAAAAATTGGCGACATGATGCACGTCGCCATGACGCCGAAGGACGCCAAGGCCTGGTTTGGCACGACGCCCCCGGACTTGTCCGTGATCGCCCGCGCCAAATCCGTGAACGCCGGCCCCTCGGGATCCGACTACCTGTACACCTACCTGCGCACGTTCTACCGCGACACGTCGCGTGCCACGGGCTGGAACAACCTGGTTTTCCCGTCGGTCGGCATGCCGCATGCCCTCTGGCAGGAACAGGGCCCGCGCGAGCTCACCACCGTCGCCGTTCACGAGGTCGAAGGCAAGGAAGGCGCGCCCAAAACCTGGGAACGCGTCACAACGGTGTACGATGCACAGGGTTTTGCCACGGTGAAGGCCGAGCCGTTAGCCAATCACCATGGCCATGCCACCTTTGATGCCAAATTCAAGGCCGCCAACCCGGCCCAAATCGCAACATACGACAACGACGTCGCTGATCTGACCGCATTCATGTCCTGGATGGCCGAGCCCGTCCAGACACTGCGCGTCCGCATCGGCGTCGGCGTCATGTTGTTCCTGCTCCTGTTCTTCTTTGTTACGTGGCGCCTGAATGCCTCGTACTGGAAACACGTGCGCTAACCGTAACGCCCCGCCAGGTTCCCCAGCCACCCCGTCTTTCGGGGACGGAAGAGGCGGATAGGGCTGTAAGCCTATCCTGCCTGGCAATTGGGGCCAGCGCCTGCTAGATTTAGGCGCTGGCCTTTCGTTTTTCATAAAGGACTTACCGCCATGATGGTGCTCTATTCCGGAACCACGTGTCCGTTTTCGCAACGCTGCCGCTTCGTGTTGTTCGAAAAGGGTATGGATTTCGAGATCCGCGACATCGACCTGTACAACAAGCCCGAAGACATCTCGGTGATGAACCCGTACGGTCAAGTGCCCATTCTGGTCGAACGCGACCTGGTCCTGTACGAGTCGAACATCATCAACGAGTACATCGACGAGCGCTTCCCGCACCCGCAGCTCATGCCCGCCGACCCGGTCATGCGCGCCCGCACGCGTCTGTTCCTCTACAACTTCGAGAAGGAACTGTTCGTTCACGTCTCGACGCTGGAAGACCGCAGCGCCAAGCCCGACGAAAAGAAGCTCGCCAACGCTCGCCAGAACATCCGCGACCGCCTGGCCCAGCTCGCGCCCATGCTGCTCAAGAACAAGTACATGCTGGGCGAGGAATTCTCCATGCTCGACGTGGCCGTCGCTCCGCTGCTCTGGCGCCTGGACCACTACGGCATCGAACTGCCCAAGAATGCGGCTCCGCTGCAAAAGTACGCCGAACGCATCTTCTCGCGCCCGGCATACATCGAAGCGCTGACGCCTTCGGAAAAAGTGATGCGTCGTTAAGGCTGGCTGTGTAATGGGTGAAACTTCGACCAAACCGTATCTGATCCGCGCGCTGCACGAATGGTGCACCGATAACGGCTACACGCCGTACATCACCGTGCAGGTCGACGAGCACACCATGGTGCCCGTCGCCCACGTGCGCGACGGCCAGATCACGCTGAACGTGGGCACGCTGGCCACCAACCGTCTGGTGCTGGGCAATGAATTCATCGAATTCCAGGCCCGCTTCAGCGGCGTGACCGAAAACGTCTACGTCCCCGTGGGCGCCGTCAGCGCCATCTATGCGCGCGAAACCGGCGCCGGCATGGGCTTCGAGGTACAGCCCTACGAGCCGCCCGAGGCAGGCGCCCAGAGCGCCACGCCGAACCCCGCCGCTCCCGAGGGCTCGGATGCCAATCCCGCCCCCGGCGGCGACGACGGCGACGACGACGAACCCAAGCGCCCGCGCCTGACCATCGTCAAATAACGACCCCACGAGAGGGGCTGCATTTTTTTCATTACAATGCAGTCCCTGCGCGTGCCCCGGCACGCTTCGCCGGTGTAGCTCAGTTGGTAGAGCAGCTCACTTGTAATGAGAAGGTCGAGGGTTCGATTCCTTTCACCGGCACCAGAGAAATACCCAAAAAAAGGCCGATTCCTTGTGGATCGGCCTTTTTGTTTGCATCGCCAGCAATTGCGCATCGGTCGATGCATTCCAGAGTAGTAGCGGCATGGATCTTCGTCTGATTTGCACGCTTTCGCAGCGCTGCTCCGCCGCTTTGCGGCAGACGCAAGCTAGAAATTCTCTCCCATCCAAGGAGACCGGGCGGCATGAGTTCAAATCATCTTCCTGGGGCACAGCGTAAGCGCTTCTGGCAGAAGAAGTGGCCGCGAGAAGTGTTGTTCAATGGTCCCCCTATCATCGTCGCGGGCACAGCTGCCGTGAAGAGTTGGCGTGAACCACTTTTCGATCCGTGGATCTTTGGGCTCGCGTCCGCGGCATGCCTCTGGTTAATGCTCGCCACCATCGTTCGCGTAGCCACGGCCCGCGCCGAAGATCGGAACGACGTCCCAGACGTCCTGCACGAAGGTCTTTACGCCGCTGTGTCCACGGTACAAACCATGCTCTCCGAATGGTGCTTGAAACGACAGTGCGGTTCGGACATCCGCGCAACATTTCATCGCGTCGTACCTCCCGTCCAGGAGCCTCGTGAAATCGAGCAGATCATCAATTACGCGGGCTCCAACGGCGAGGGTGTCGGCCGGATGTTCTCGATCCACACAGGCATAACGGGTCGGGCGATTCGCAACAAAAAGCCTCTTGTGATGTCCAGCCAAAATGGATCAGAGGATCAGCTTCGCAGAGAATTGGTGGAGGAATGGGGATACACGGAAGCGGAGGCGCGCAGACTTGGACCGGGTCGTTTCTCCGCCATGGCGATTCCCGTCCTGGACCGCTCTGGACAGCACCCGATCGGCGTGATTTACTTCGATTCAAGTGACCGCGCGCTCTTCGAGCGCGACGATGTTGTGGAAATAGTTGGTGCGGGCACCAAAGCCATTAGCGACTTCGTCACGAAAAGGTATTGATATGAAATCCGCAACCAGACAATCGGCCGCGACGTTCGTCAAGGAATCCAAGCTCGTTTCGAAGCCGGGCGCAGTCATGCGGGTGCGTGAGCTCACGCTTACCGATTTTGGCTTGCGAGCAATCACTAGCGGAAGCGCTGGCATCAGGCAGGGGGCATGTGAGGATACCGGTCCCCCGGCCCCACTGAAAAAGATGGCGCCGACCTGAACCCACCAAAAAAATGGAAGTCTTTGGACTTCCATTTTTACTGGGACATTCTGAAGTCAGAAGTGACCGTGAATTGGGAGGTAGCGCCGGCTGCGTATGAGGGGGTGGGCAAACCGCCTTCCTCACCCCAGCGCCGGCAACAAATTAAACAGCAGCACCATCACCAGCCCCACCACCGACACGATCGACTGCACGACGGAAATCGTCTTGGTGGCTTCGCCCATCGTCATGCCGAACGATTCCTTCACCATCCAGAATCCGGCGTGGTTCGCGTAGTTGAAGAACAGCGAGCCGCAGCCGATGGACAGCGCAAGCAGCGGCAAATTCAGGTTGGGGTCGGCGCCAGCAAGCGGCGCCAGCAGACCCGCGGCGCCGACGATGCCGACCGTGGCCGAGCCTGTCGATACCGACAGCAGCATGGCGATCAGCCAGCCCAGGATAAGCGGCGGGAAGGCGAACTGGTGGGTCAGGTGCACGATGGCGTCGCCGACCTTGGCGTTCGTCAGGACCTGCTGGAAGGCGCCGCCGCCGGCGATGATGAGCATGATGCCGGCGATGGGCTTCAGGCTCTGGCCCAGCGCGCCGCGCAACTTCTCGGCGTCGCCGCCGCGCAGGAATACCAGCGACACGGCCGCGAACAGCACGCCCAGCAGCATGGCGACGACCGGGTTGCCCAGAAAGGCGGCCACGTGCGTCACGCTGGAGTCCTTGGGCAGCAGCATTTCGGCCACGGCATGGACCAGCATCAGCAGGGCGGGCAGCAGCGCCGCCAGCACCCCGAGCCCGACGCTGGGCGCATTCTGGCCCGCGGGGCTGTCGGTGGAGGCGGTGAACTGTTCAAGCAGCGCCTCGTCCGGGCGCGTCGTCATGCGCGGGGCGATGAATGCGCCATACAGCGGGCCGCCGAAGATCATGGCTGGCAGGGCCGCGATGAAGCCGTAGATCATGGTCGGACCGACCGTGGTCTTGATCGTGGCGATGGCGGTCAGCGGGCCGGGATGCGGCGGCACCATGCCGTGCATGGCGGCCAGCGCCGAAATCACCGGCACGCCCACGTAGACATAGGCCGAGCCCTTGAAGCGCGCCTGGCTTTCCAGCTTGCGCGCCACGCTGAAGATCAGCGGCAGCATCACCACCAGGCCCACTTCAAAGAACATGGGGATGCCGATGACGAAGGCCACCAGCGTCATGGCCCAGGGGATCAGGCGCGGGGAGGTGTGACGCAGGATGGCATTGGCCAGGCGCTCGGTGGTGCCGGAGTCCGCGAGGATCTTGCCCAGCATCGCGCCCAGTGCGATCACCACGCCCACGGCGCCCAGCGTCTTGCCGGCGCCGTCGGTCAGGCTTTTGACGATGGCGCCCGGGGCCATGCCCGTTGCAAAGCCGACGCCGATCGACACGATCAAGAGCGCCAGCAGCGGATGCATGCGTATCCGCGAGACGATCAGTGCGACCAGGACCAGAACGCTCACCAGAGCGGTGAGCAGCAATTGAATGTCGAACGAAGACATATGAGAACCCAAAAAATCGAGAGAGGTCGCGAGCCCTCTGTGCGCCATGATACGGGATCGGGTTGACGGCAAGCTTGAAAAAAAGGGCCGGTTTCAGCTGCGGAAACGCGCTTTTTCGGGCCGCTTTGCATTCTTCCGATTTTTTGTGCATAATTCGCCCCCTCTACCTGTTCCCCGATAGCTCAGTCGGTAGAGCGACGGACTGTTAATCCGCAGGTCGCTGGTTCGAGCCCAGCTCGGGGAGCCAAGAATTTGCAGTACCGCAGTACCCCTAAAAAAGCCCGCAACTTGTTTGCGGGCTTTTTGCATTGGGGCGCGGGTATTGGGGCCGGGTTTGAAATCCGGGATGGCGCCCGGGTTGCCAAGCCCCGCGCATCGCGTAGCATGGCCCGCATCTTCCGCACCTTGCGTCCCTGCACACCGATGCGTTCCTCGCGATCCCTGCCGCCCCTGGTATCCCTGCGCGCCTTCGAGGCCGCCGCGCGGCGGTTGAGCTTTTCGCAGGCCGGAGAAGAGCTGTTCGTCACGCAGAGCGCGATCAGCCATCACATCCAGCGGCTGGAAAAGGAACTGGGCGTGGCGCTTTTTGAACGGCGCACGCGCGCCGTTGCGCTGACTGACGCGGGTCAGGCCTACTACGCCCGCGTGCACGCGGCGTTCGAGCTGCTGCGTCAGGGCACCGACGAACTGCGCGCGCCCGAACCCGCGCGCCACACGCTGCGGATCGGATTGCTGGCCTCGTTTGCCACGCGCTGGCTGGCGACGCGCCTGCCCGCCTTTGCCGCCGCGCATCCCCATATCGATCTGCAATTGCAGCCCGACATCGCGCTGGCGGATGTCGCGGGCGGCGAGGTCGACGCCGCGATCCGCTATGGCCGCGGCGGCTGGCCCGGCGTGCGCAGCAGGTTGCTGATGACGGAACGCCTGTCGGTCGTGTGCGCGCCCGCGCTGGTGGCGGGCCGGAAACGGCCAAAGACGCCCGCAGACCTGCTGCGCCACCCGCTGCTGGTCTCGCACGCGCGGCAGCAGTTTGAATGGGACGCCTGGGCGCACCGGTACGGGCTGGATCTGGGCGCCGCCCGGACCGTGCGACTGCACGACTACAACATCGTCGTCGAGGCCGCGCTTGCGGGGCAGGGCCTGGCGATGGGCCGCGAACGGCTGATCGCCGCGCACCTGGCGAGCGGGGCGCTGGTCGAGGCGCTGCCCGGTGCGGTGCTGGAGGATCCACGGATCGGCTGGTGGTTCGTCACGCCGCGGGGCGCATTGAGCGAACCCGTTCAGGCCTTACACGACTGGCTGACGCAGACAGCCCAATACACGGGTGTCTGACACCCAAGTAGCCGCACTGGATTACGAAAGGCTATCGCTTAGGGTGTCAGACACCGGCGTTTGCAGACACCGCATATGCCCCGCCCAACAAAAACGCATTAGTTTTACTCATACGTACCAAGCAAGAATTGATTGGTCATGTCACGCCGCGGCCGATAGCATCGGGGAAGCGTCAAGACGCGCTTTCCCCTTTTTTCATAGGTGATTCGATATGACCCAAAGCATTTCCGCCCGCGTTGCCGAGCTTGGCCTGGTCCTGGAAGCGGCTGCCGCGCCGGCCGCGAACTACGTGCCTTTCGTCCAGGAAGGCAATCTGCTCTACATCTCCGGCCAGATCTCCCGCAAGGACGGCAAGGCGGCCTACCTGGGCCAATTGGGCCATCAGGTGTCGGACGCCGATGGCGTCCAGGCTGCACGCGCCAGCGCGCTGGGCATCCTGTCGCAGATCGCCGCCGCCACGGGCGACCGTCTGGACCGCGTGGCGCGCGTCGTCAAGCTGGGCGTGTTCATTGCCAGCGCGCCGGACTTCAATCGCCAGAGCGCCATTGCCAACGGCGCTTCGGACCTGATGGTCGAGGTGTTCGGCGACGCGGGACGCCATGCCCGCAGCGCCGTCGGCGTCGCCGCGTTGCCGCAAGGCGTGTCGGTGGAAGTCGAGGCCGTGATCGCGCTGACCCCGGCCTGATGACTGCCGCCTGATCGCAACAACAGGAACCGCCATGACCGCCCCCCTGACCCCGAGCGCCGTCCAGGCGCTGCGCGCCCTCGCGCCCGGCGCGCAAAGCACCGTGCACTTCAATCACGCCGGCGCGTCGCTGCCTTCAGAAGCCACGCTGCAGGCCATTCATGCGCATCTGAAGCGTGAAGCGGCGCAGGGTCCGATGGAGGCGGGGGTGGCGGCGCGCGACCTGACCGAAGCGGCCCGTTCGCTGGCGGCGCAGCTGCTGAACGCGCACGTGGACGAAATCGCGTTGACCGGCGGCAACTCGCCGGGCTGGGGCGCCGCGTTTGCGGCGCTGCCGGCGTGGCGGCCCGGCGACCGCATTCTGGTCGGCCGTCACGAATGGGGCGGCAATCTGGCCGCCATGCGCCTGATTGCGCAGCGCGCGGGCGCGACGCTGGAGACCATCCCGTCGGATGACAGCGGCTGCGTCGACGCCACCGCGCTGGAAGCCATGCTGGACGACAGGGTGCGGCTGATCGCGCTGACCTGGCTGCCCGCCAACGGCGGTCTCATCAACCCGGCCGCCGCCATCGGACGCGTGGCACGCAAGCACGGCATTCCGTATTTCGTGGACGGCGCGCAGGCCGTGGGGCAATTCCCGATCGACGCGCGCGAAATCGGCTGCGACGTGCTGAGCGGCGCTGGCCGCAAGGCCTTGCGCGGGCCGCGCGGCACGGGGCTGCTGTACGTGCGGCGCGACTTCCTGGATCGGCTCACGCCCGCCTTCGTGGACACGCATTCCGCGCCGCTGGGCGCGGACGGCGAACCCATGCTGCGCGCCGACGCCGCGCGCCTGGAATCCGCAGAGAACTCGCTGGCGCTGCGCTGCGGCCTTGCCAATGCCCTGCGCGAAGCACTGGATGTGGGCCTGGACACCATCCGCGCCACCATCGACGCCAACGCCCAGGCGCTGCGCGCCGAACTGGCGGCCATTCCCGGCGTGTCGGTGCTGGACCAGGGCCGCGACAAATCCGGGCTGGTCGCCTTCAACCTCGCCGGACACGACGCGGCCGACGTGCAGCGCGCGCTGGCCGCGCAGGGCATCACCATCGGCAGCAACGGCGTGCCCTATACGCCGCTGGACATGCAGGCACGCGGACTGGACCGGGTCGCGCGCGCGTCGGTGAGCTATCTGACGAGCGGCGACGAGATCGATCGGTTGCTTGGCGCCTTGCGCAAGCTGGCCGCATAACGCGTGCGCAACCGCAGCGTCCATGCGGGACCGTCGCGAGGCGGCGGACAGGACCCGAACTACGCAGTCTTGCCCGCCACGCCCGCATGCTTTGTAAACGGCGACCATTTCGTGAACACGAGCAGGTTGCCCAGCATCACCAGCGCCAAGCCGGTGGACGCGTAGGGCGTCCAGCGGTAGCCTTCGACGACAGTCGATATGCTCAACGCCACGACCGGAAACAGCACCGTGCAGTAAGCGGCCCGCGCCGGCCCCATGCGGCCGACCAGCGTCAGGTAGGCGGTAAAGCCCACGACCGATCCCAGTACGGCCAGATAGAGCAACGCGCCCACATAGACCGGCGAGGAATCGAAGCCGAACGGCAGACCCGCCGCCACGCAGCCCGCCAGCAGGATCCCCGCGCCATAAAGCATGCTGTACGCATTGCCCGTCAGCGGCCGGATGCCGGCGCGCTGCTGCAGGGACGACAGCATGTTGCCCGTGGAAAAGCAGAGCGTGCCAAGCAGCGCAAAGCCCAGTCCCAACAGCGTCTCGTGGCTGGCCTCCTGGCCCGCCAGTTCGGGCCAGAACAGCAGCACCAGGCCGCAGAATCCCAGCGCGCCCGCCGCCATGATGCGCGGCGAGATGCGGGTGCCGAACCAGATCCGCGCGTTGAGCGCGTTCCACAGCGTGGCGGCCGAAAACACGACCGACACCAGGCCGCTCGGAATCCATTGCGTGGCCGAATAGAAGCACAGGAAGTTCAGGCAGAACAGGCACAGGCCCTGACCGACGCACAGCCAATGGCCGCGCCGGTCCAGCTTCTGCAGTTTGCGCGTGGCCAGCAGCGCCACAAACAGCAGCAGCCCCGCCAGCGCGAAGCGGTAGAAGATCGACACGGGAATGGCCACCACGCCAAGCTGCAGCTTGATGGCGATCCAGGTGGTGCCCCAGATCAGGACAGTGAGCAGGTACAGGGAAAGATTCATGATGCGAGGGGCGCGGGAAAGCAGCCCCGAGAGCCGATTCGGACACCGGCGGCCACCTGGCGCGCCGGGCATCCAGTGTGCGCCCCGGCACCGCGCCGCAATTGCCGGTTCTTGCGCTTTTGTCCGGATCGGGCGCGTCACGCGCGTGCGAACGCAGTAGCATTGCCTCCCATGGGCAACACCGCTACGGCCCCGGCCGATTTCTCCGTCTTCCGCACGCTGTCGCGCTCGACTGCGACGTTGCAGCGTGCCGCGTCGCTGGGCGAGGGCATGGCGATCTCGCAATGGTCGCGCACCGCCCGCGAAACCCTGGGCTACGAAACGCCCGGCCACCACACGCTGTCGCTGTACCTGCACGGCGGCGACCGGTCGTTTCGCGTGGGCCAGGACTCGCTGCATGGCGGCGCGGGAAAATTCTGCGTGCTGCCCGCCGAGCACCATTCCCGCTGGAGCATGAACGACAACGTGCGGTTTCTGCACCTGTACATCGCCCCGCAGCGGCTGGCGCGCGAAGCCGTCATGCGGCTGGACTGCGAACCGCGCACGCTCGAGCTGCGCGACCGCACCTACATCCAGGACGACTCGCTGATCGACGTCTGCCGCCGGCTGCTGGGCGCCGACTGGAACGAACCCGCCGACCGCCTGGCCGCCAGCAGCGCCGCCGAGACCGTGCTGCATCACCTGCTGATGCAGGGCGTCGCGCGCAAGACCCCGCAACCGGCGCGCGGGGGCCTCGCGCCCGGCGTGCGCCGGCGCTTGATGGATTACGTGGACGCGCATCTGGCCGATCCGCTGACGCTCGACGAACTGGCTGGCGTTGCCGCGTTGTCCACGTATCACTTCGCCCGCATGTTCCACGCCTCGTTTGGCGAACCGCCGCACGGCTGGGTGCGAGGCCGGCGTGTCGCCCGCGCCCAACGCCTGCTGGCGGCCGGCAAGGGCGACCTCGCCAGCATTGCGCAGGCCTGCGGCTTTGGCAGCGCCAGTCACCTTGCCCGCGTCTTTCGCGACGCCATCGGCGTCACGCCGGGCCAGTACCGCAGCGCACACGCCAGGCACTGACACCGCCGATCCGGCATCGTGCCGGCCGCGGCGCGCGGTCTACAATGGCGCATCGCCCTAGCGGCTCACTCGGCCTCACCCGGCCACCTCCCGCCTGCCCCGACGCGATGCCGCTTCCGACCTCTCGCGATACTCCCCCCCTCATCGACAGCGCCGTCCAGCGCCCCTTGCGCGCGCACTGGCTGGCCGAGCTGATCCGGCTGCGCGAAACGCACTGGGGGCCGCTTGAAGACGCGCAAGCGGTGCGCCAGGTACGCCAGCTCGATGCCGACCTGCCGTCTCGCATCCTTGCCCGCGCCGCGCTGCTGGCACAACGCGAAAACCTCGATCCCCTCGTCGACGCCTGGCGCCGCAGCGCCACGGCCATGCTGGCCGTGCTGTTCGTGCTGGCGCTGGTTTCCGGCGCAGCCGCCGCCGCGGGCGCGCTGGGCGACGGCACGCGGCCCGTCAACGTGCTGTGGGCGGTGGGCGCCCTGCTGGGGCTGCATGCGCTGACCTTCCTGTTGTGGCTGGCAAGTTTTCTGCTGCGGCCCGCGGCCGTGACCGGCTTTGGGCGCCTATGGCTTTGGGCCACGCGCAAGCTGGCGCGCGGGCCCGATGGCGCGCTGGTGCCGCAGGCCTTCCTGAATCTGCTGTCGCGCGTCGGCGCCTTGCGCGGCCTGTTCGGCAGCATCAGCCATCTGCTGTGGCTGACCGCGCTGTGCGCCGCACTCGCAACGCTGCTGGCGGTGCTGTCCACCGCCAGCTACCGCTTCATCTGGGCCACCACGCTGCTCGCGCCCGACACCTTCGTGTGGCTGACGCAGGCCATCGGCTGGCTGCCCGCGCATCTGGGCTTTCCCATGCCCGACGCCGCGACGATCCGCGCCAGCGACGGCACGCAGGTCCTGCCGGCCAGCGCGCAGGCGCAATGGTCGCTCTGGTTGATCGGCGTGCTGGTGGTATACGGCATCGTGCCGCGCCTGATCGCGGGCGCGCTGTGCGTCGCCGCCACGCTGCGCGCGCTGCGGCGCGTGCGCATCGATCCCGCCCTGGCGGGCTTCTCGCCCCTGCGCGACCGGCTCGAACCGCCCGCGCTGTCCACCGGCATCGACCGGCCCGTCGATCCCCTGCACGAACCGCGCGTGCGTGCCCCGGCGCTGGACGGCCTGGGCGGGCAGCCCGTGCTGCTGGCGCTTGAGCTGCCGGCCGATCTGACATGGCCGCCCGCGGATCTGCCCGGCACCATCCGTCAGGCCGGCAACCTGGATACGCGCGAAGAACGCAACCGCGTGCTCGATGCGCTGGCCCAGTCGGCGGCCTCGCGCCTGTTGATCGCCTGCGACGCGCGCCAGACGCCCGACCGCGGCACGCTGTCGCTGGTGGCGGATCTGTCGGCCCACGCCGGACAGACGCGGGTCTGGCTGATCCTGCCGCAAGGCGGTGCAGAAGCTCGCAGCGAAACCCGCGCCGACCTCTGGCGCGATCGCCTGCTGGCGCTGGGCCTGCCCGCCGACGCCATCCTGCAGGCGCCCGTCGCGCCGCTCACCTGGCTGGAGTCCGGTCATGGCTGATCCGCTCATCAAGATCGCGCTGGTCGGCCACACCAACACCGGCAAGACCTCGCTGTTGCGCACGCTGACCCGCGACACCACGTTTGGCGAAGTCGCCGACCGCCCCGGCACCACGCGCCACGTCGAAGGCGCGCGTTTGCGCCTGGACGGGCGGCCGGTGCTGGAATGGTTCGACACGCCCGGCATGGAAGACAGCATCGCCTTGCTGGAATATCTGGAACGTCTGGATCGGCCGGGCGAACGGCTCGACGGCCCCGCGCGCATCCGACGTTTTCTGGACACGCCCGAAGCGCATGGCCGCTACGAACAGGAGGCGCGCGTCCTGACCAAGATGCTCGACTGCGATGCCGCGCTTTACGTCATCGACGCGCGCGATCCGGTGCTGGGCAAGCATCGCGATGAACTTGCCATCCTGGCCGCTTGCGGCCGGCCGCTGCTGCCGGTGCTCAACTTCGTCAACGCACCCGCGCACCGCGCCGACGCCTGGCGCGACGCCATGGCGCGGCTGGGTCTGCACGCCGTGGTGGAGTTCGACTCCATCGCGCCGCCGCTCGATGGCGAGCAGCAACTGTATGCCAAGCTTGGCGTGCTGCTGGACCGTCATGCCGGGGCGCTGGCGCGCTTGTCCGACAGCCTGGCCGCGCAACGCCGCGAGCGCCATGCCGCCGCCTACGAACTGGTCGCCGACCTGCTCATCGACGTGGCCGCGCTGCACGTGTCCAGCGCAAGCGACGAAGCCGCGCTGGCCGCCGCGTCCGGCCAGCTGCGCGATCAGGTGCGCCAGCGCGAACAGACCTGCGTCAACGCGCTGCTGGCGCTCTACAACTTCCGCGCCACCGATTACACCGATGACGCGTTGCCGCTGCAGGGCGAACGCTGGGGCATGGATCTCTTTCATCCGCAGGCGCTCAAGGACATGGGCGTGCAGGTCGGCATGGGCGCAGCCGCGGGCGCCATGGCCGGCGCCGCCGTCGACCTGATGAGCGCGGGCCTCAGCCTGGGCACCGGCATGCTGATCGGCGCGGCCGCGGGCGGCTTGTGGCAAGGCGTCGAAAAGCTGGGCAAGCGCGTCGCAGGCAAGCTGCGCGGCTATCGCGAGATCAGCGTGGACGATGCGGTGCTGCGCCTGCTCGCATTGCGCCAGCGGCAACTGATCGAGGCGCTGGAGCGCCGTGGCCACGCCGCCCGCGAACCGTTGCGCCTGGACCTGCCGGCCGATGATGCCTGGCGCAAGGGCCCCTTGCCCGACGCGTTGAAGGAAGCGCGCAGCCGGCCGGAATGGTCGGCCCTGGGTAAACACTATGAAGACAGCGACCGCCGCAAGCGCATGCTGCACGAATTGGCGAAAACCCTAGCATCCGCGCCGCTCCCGGCCGAATGACCGGCGGCCCGCGTGCCCCGCAGAACGCACCATTCACGGCATCCGGCAAGCGCGTGATAACCCCAACCCAAAGCAATTGACGCTTAAACGAATGCGTCGATAAGATTCGATCTGCATCGGCGCGGGTCCGTCCCCGTCATGCCAATCACAAGGGGTCGGTCTATCGTGAAGTCGAAGTCCTGCGCAGTGATTACCGGCATCGCCAACCACGGCCCGTGCGCAGTTCGCGCCGCGCGCCGCCCGGCCCCCATCCTTCCATCGTCGTAAGCAGCAACGCCATGCCCCGGAACCCCTTGGGGCCGGGGCCCTGTCACTTCTGTCGCGCGATCCGCGCACCACACGGAGCATGAGGGCTATGCGTACTTTTCCCCACTTCAAGCAGGCGGCGCTGGCCGCTGCCGTGGCCGCCTCGCTGGCCTTCAGCGCCGGCGCAGCCGCCAAAACGCTGCACTGGTCGTATCAGGGCGACGCCACGTCGATGGATCCGATGGCCCTGAACGAGACCTTCACGCTGGGTTTCCAGGGCAACATCTACGAAACGCTGGCCGGCTATGACGGCAACCTGAAACTCACGCCGCTGCTCGCCGAAAGCTGGGAGAACCCCGAGCCCACCAAATGGGTCTTCAAGCTGCGCAAGGATGTGAAGTTCCACGACGGCTCGCCGTTCACCGCCGACGACGTGATCTTCTCGTGGAAGCGCAGCCTGACGCCCGGCTCGGACATGAAGGGCTACGGCGCCAAGGCCAGCGACATCAAGAAGGTGGACGACTACACCATCGAAGTCATCACGCCCACGCCCAACCCCATCCTGCCGCGCGAATGGGTGTTCCTGTACATCATGAGCAAGAACTGGGCGGAAAAGAACAAGACCACCGAGGCCACCAACGTCAAGGGCGACAACCAGGGCAACTACGCCAACCTGCACGCCAACGGCACCGGCCCGTTCATGCTGACCGAACGCCAGCCCGACGTGAAGACGGTGCTCAAGCGCTACGGCGGCTACTGGAACAAGAACATCAAGACCAACATCGACGAGGTCATCTTCCAGCCGATCACGCAGGAAGCCACGCGCGTGGCCGCACTGATCTCGGGCGAGATGGACGTCGTGCAGCCCGTCCCGGTGCAGGACTGGAAGCGCCTGGAAGACGCCAAGGGCGTCAAGCCGCTGACCGCGCCCGAAGCCCGCGCCATCTTCATCGGCATGGACCAGGACCGCGACGAGCTGCTGTTCTCCGACGTGAAGGGCAAGAACCCGTTCAAGGACGTGCGCGTGCGCGAGGCGGTCGTGCTGGCCGTGGACACCAAGGCCATCAACGAGAAGATCATGCGCGGCGCGGCCAAGCCGCTGGGCTCGCTGATCGCCACGTCGATCAACGGCTACGACGAATCGTTCGGCGCGCCGTACAAGCCTGATCCGGAGCGCGCCAAGAAGCTGTTGGCCGAAGCCGGCTACCCCAAGGGCTTCACCGTGACGATGGACTGCCCGAACGACCGCTACGTCAACGACGAAAAGGTCTGCCAGGCCGTGGCCGGCATGCTGGCGCGCGTGGGCATCAAGATCAACCTGCTGGCGCAGACCAAGTCCAAGTACTTCGGCAAGATCCTGCTGCAGGCCGGCAACCAGACCAGCATGTACATGCTGGGTTGGACGCCCAGCTCCACCGACGCGCACAACACGCTGCTGAACCTGACCTCGTGCCGCGACGCCAAGACGGCCGCGGGCCAGTTCAACCTGGGCGGCTACTGCAACAAGAAGGTGGACGAGCTGACCAACAAGATCGGCGTCGAAACCGATCAGGCCAAGCGCAACGCGATGATCAAGGAAGCCTTCGGCATCGTGCGCAGCGACTTCGGCTACCTGCCGCTGCACCAACAGCCCATGTCTTGGGGCGTGAAGGAAAACGTCACCGTCACCCAGCGCGCCGACGACGTGCTGGACCTGCGCGACGTCGTGCTGCCGTAAGCGGCGCGTGATGCAACCCCGGGCGGCACACGCCGCCCGGACGCGCCCGGCCCAGCCCCCATTTCTGCGCGGCGCGCGGAACGCGGCCCGGCGCCGTCCGAACCAGAGGGCTTCCTGACATGCTTTCCTTTATTGCGCAGCGGCTGTTTCAGTCGGTGCTCGTGATGTTGACGGTGGCGCTGATTGCGTTCTCGATGTTCCGCTACGTGGGCGACCCGGTCGCCAGCATGGTCGGCCAGGACACGACGCCCGAACAGCGCGCCCAGTTGCGCGAACAGCTCGGCCTGGATGATCCCTTCGTCGTGCAGTACGCGCATTTCGTCATCAATGCAGTGCAGGGCGACTTCGGCATGTCGTACCGGCACCGCCGCCCGGTCAGCGACCTGCTCGAAGAGCGCATGCCCGCCACGCTGGAACTGTCGTTCGTGTCCGCCGTCATGGCGCTGGCGCTCGGCATCCCCATGGGCATCTACACCGCGCTCAAGCGCCACGGCGTGCTGTCCAAGGCCTTCATGGCGATCTCGCTGGCAGGCATCTCGCTGCCCACGTTCCTCATCGGCATCCTGCTCATCCTGTTCTTCGGCGTTCAGCTGCGATGGCTGCCCAGCTTCGGGCGCGGCGACGTGGTTAGCCTGGGATGGTGGACCACGGGCTTTCTCACCAAGTCAGGTTGGCTGGCGCTCATCATGCCCGCCATCACGCTGGCGCTCTTTCAGATGACTCTCATCATGCGCCTGGTGCGTGCCGAGATGCTGGAAGTGCTGCGCGCCGACTTCATCAAATTCGCGCGCGCACGCGGCCTGCCTGAACGGCTGATCAATTTCCGCCATGCGCTCAAGAACACGATGGTGCCCGTCATCACCATCACGGGGCTGCAGCTGGGCTCCATCATCGCGTTCGCCATCATCACCGAGACGGTGTTCCAGTGGCCCGGCATGGGTCTGCTGTTCATCCAGGCCATCAGCATGGTGGACATCCCGGTCATGGCCGCGTATCTCGTTCTGATCGCCTTCATGTTCGTGGTGATCAACCTGGTCGTCGACCTGCTGTACTTCGCCGTGGACCCGCGTCTACGCGTGCAGAGCAAATAAAGGATTCATCGCATGATTGCTCGCATCGCTCCCTTCTTCACACGCGCCGCCGACAGCGACCTGTGGCACAGCTTCAAACGCTCGCCCGGCGCGATCATCGCCGCGATCGTCACGCTGGTCATCGTGCTCGGCGCGCTGTTCGCGCCGGTCGTCGCGCCGCACAATCCGTTCGATCTCGCGTCCTTGAGCATCATGGACGCCAACACGCCGCCGGCCTGGGAAGAGGGCGGCAGCCCGGATTTCCTGCTCGGCACGGACGACCAGGGCCGCGACATCCTGTCGGCCGTCATGTACGGCTCGCGCGTGTCGCTGCTGGTCGGCTTTGCCTCGGTGCTGTTCTCGATGGTGCTGGGCGTGACGCTCGGGCTCATCAGCGGCTATGCGGGCGGGCGCGTCGACAGCTTCATCATGCGTATCGCCGACGTGCAGCTCTCGTTTCCGGCGATCCTGGTCGCGCTGCTGATCGACGGCGTCGCGCGCGGTTTGTTGCCGCGCGACATGCACGATCAGCTCGCGCTCTACGTGCTGATCTTCGCCATCGGCATTTCCGGCTGGGTGCAGTACGCGCGCACGGTGCGCGGCTCGACGCTGGTCGAACGCAACAAGGAATACGTGCAGGCGGCCAAGCTGATCGGCATCGGCCCGATCACCATCCTGCGCCGCCACATCCTGCCCAACGTCATGGGGCCGGTGCTGGTCATCGCCACCATCCACCTGGCGATCGCCATCATCACCGAGGCCACGCTGTCGTTTCTGGGCGTGGGCGTGCCGCCCACCGCGCCGTCGCTCGGCACGTTGATCCGCATCGGCAACAGCTATCTGTTTTCAGGCATGTGGTGGATCTCGATCTTCCCCGGCATCGCGCTGGTGGCGTTGGTGCTGTCGGTCAACCTGCTGGGCGACTGGCTGCGCGACGCGCTCAACCCCAAGCTGCGCTGAGGACGTCATGGCCCTGCTGAACATTGAAGACATCCGCATTGAATTTCCTAGCCGCCGCGGCACGCTGGTGGCGGTGGACGGCGTAACCCTGTCGCTGGAAAAAGGCGAGATCCTGGGCGTGGTGGGCGAATCCGGCGCGGGAAAGTCCACCATCGGCAACGCCGTCATCGGCCTCTTGGAAGCACCCGGGCGCCTGGCCGGCGGATCGGTGCTGCTCAACGGCGAACGCATCGACACACTTACGCCCGCGCAAAAGCGCAAAGTGCGCGGCCGGCGCATCGGCATGATCTTCCAGGATCCGCTGACGTCGCTCGACCCGCTGCAGACCGTCGAAAGCCAGCTTGTCGAAACGATGCTGGTGCATCTGGACCTGACGCATGACGCGGCCAAGAAACGCGCCGTGCAGCTGCTGGCGCAGGTCGGCATCGACCAGCCCGAACTGCGCGTCCAGCAATACCCTCACCAGTTCTCCGGCGGCATGCGGCAGCGCGTGGTGATCGCGCTGGCGCTGTGCTGCGAACCTGAAGTCATCATCGCCGACGAGCCCACCACCGCGCTCGACGTGTCGATCCAGGCGCAGATCCTGGACCTGCTTAGAAAGCTGTGCCGCGAAGAGCAGGTGGGCATGATCATCATCACGCACGACATGGGCGTGATTGCGGATGTGACCGACCGCGTGGCGGTGCTGTATCGCGGCAAGCTGGTCGAGCAAGGCCCCACCGCCAAGATCCTGGGCGACCCCGACCACGCCTACACACGCAGCCTGATCTCGGCCGTGCCGCGTCCGGACATCAAGCTCAAGCGCTTTCCGCTGGTGACTTACATCGAATCCGTGCGCACGCCCGCGCAGCCGCTGGACCTGGCCACGCACTGGCTGGGGCAGCGCCGCGACTTCGGCAAGCGCACCGAAGGCCCACTGGTGCAGGCGCGCGATCTGTCCATGCGATTCGTGCTCAAGAGCGCGTTCTTCAAGCGCAACCAGCGCACGCTGGACGCGGTCAAGCGCGTGAACCTGTCCATCGGCGAAGGCGAGGTCTTTGGCCTGGTCGGCGAATCGGGTTCGGGCAAATCGACCGTGGCGCGGCTGATATCTGGGCTTTACACGCCAAGCGAAGGCTCCGTCACCTTTGGCGGCACGGACCTCACGGCGCTCAAGGGCGAGAAGGAACTCAACCCGTTCCGCCGTCAGATCCAGATGATCTTCCAGGATCCGTTCTCGTCGCTGAACCCGCGCATGCGGGTGCTGGACATCGTGGCCGAGCCGATCCGCTTCCACAAGCTGGCCGCGAGCGAGGCGGAGACGCGCCGCATCGTGGCCGACCTGCTCGACGTGGTGGGCCTTGCCGACCGTGCCGCCGAACGCTTCCCGCACGAGTTCTCGGGCGGCCAACGGCAGCGCATCTGCATCGCGCGGGCACTGGCCACGCGACCGCGCTTCCTGATCTGCGACGAGCCCACCTCGGCGCTGGACGTATCCATCCAGGCGCAGATCCTGAACCTGCTCAAGGACCTGCAGGAAGAGCTTGGCCTGACCATGCTCTTCATCAGCCACGACCTGCCGGTGATCCGCCAGATGTGTGACCGCGTCGGCGTGATGCGCCACGGCGAACTGCTGGAAGTGGCCGACACCGAAACCCTGTTCGAACACCCGCAGCATCCCTACAGCCAACATCTGCTCGGCCTGATGCCTCGCCTGCAATCCATGTCCCGCGAAGGGCTGGACGTGGTGGGCTGAGACCGCGCGCCAACGGAGTCCACTCACATGAGCGAGTCACGGCAAACCCTCTTCATCGGCGGCAAGGTATTCGACGGCGAGGGACGAACCTTGCCCAACCACGGCGTGCTGGTCGAGGGCGCGCGCGTGGCCCGCGTGGCGCCTGCAGGCGAATTTTCGGGCTACGCGGGTGCAAGGGTCGACACCACCGGCATGACGCTCATGCCCAGCCTGGCCGATTGCCACGTCCATCTGGTCTACACGGGCGGCGCGGACCCCAATGCGCAATTGAGCAAGCAGGGCCCGGCGCAGATCACGCTGACCGCGCTGGAGAACGCACAGGCCAGCCTGCGTGGCGGCGTCACGGCGCTGCGCGACTGCGGCGGCAAGGACTATCTGGAATTCGGCGTGCGCGACGCCATCGCGCGCGGCGTGTTTCCCGGCCCCACCATCAAGGCCTCAGGCCGCATCATCTGCATGACGGGCGGCCACGGCAACCGCATCGGCCGCGTGGCCGACGGTTGCGAGGAAGTGGTCAAGGCCGTGCGCGAACAGGTTCACGCCGGCTGCGACCTGGTCAAGATCATGGCCACGGGCGGCGTCATGACGCCGGGCGTCAGCCCCATGGATGCGCACTACAGCTTTGACGAAATGAAGGCGGGCGTGCACGAGGCCAAGCGCTTTCGCAAAAGCACCGCCAGCCACGCGCAAGGCACGCAAGGCATCCTGAACGCGGTGCGCGCCGGCATCGATTCGATCGAGCACGGCATCTTCATGGACGACGACTGCCTGCGCGAAATGCTGGAAGCCGAGACCTATCTGGTGCCGACCATCGCCGCCGTGCGCAACATCATCGCCAACGCCGACAACGGCATACCCGCCTACGCGGTAGAGAAGGCCCGCGCGGTGGAACAGCGCCATCGCGAGTCGTTCCAGATGTACTACAAGGCCGGCGGCCGGATCGCGCTGGGCACCGACGCAGGCACGCCGTTCAACCTGCACGGCGAGAACGCCATGGAACTGGCGTACATGGTGGAGTTCGGCATGACGCCGGTCGACGCGCTGATCGCCGGCACGTCACGCGGCCATGACCTGATGGGCATGACCGACCACGGCGTGATTGCAGAGGGCAAGGTGGCCGACCTGCTGCTGGTGCAGGGCGACCCGGCTGAAGACATCATGAAGGCCGCCGATAAACGCTTTCACGTCGCCGTGCTGCGCAACGGCGAACTTGCGGCGGGGGCCTTGCCGTTCTGAATGTCAGGGCACCGGCGCGGCGCCCGGCGAATTGCGCATGAACATCTGGCTCAGGAAGATCTCGACGGGGATGCGCTTGCCGTTGATGCCGACTTGGCCCTCCTGGTAATCCGCCTCGAACTGGATCACGCCGTCCTCGATACGGGCCCAGCTCGATGCGGCGACCAGCCCCCGCACCCCCGCGGCTTCCCGCTCGGCCGCAGACCGGGCTGCTTCACGCGTGGCGCCCTTCAGTTCCGCCCGCGCCGCGATCACATCGGCCAGGTTCTCCGGCGACAGCTTCAGCCGCACGCTCAGGTTGCGCACGACCTCCTTGGCGATGGCGATGGGGTCGTATTTCCAGAATGACGGTGAATCCAGGCCGATGTCCAGGCTGAGCGACGACGTGCCACGAGCCGTATCGACCTGCAGCGTCGACAGCGTGAAGCTGGGACGGGCCAGGAGGAATTTCAACAGGTGAGACGCGGCAAGCATCTCCTCGCCGGGAGGAAGCTCGCCTTTTTTCAGGCGTGACGGCGCGCTTGTGGTGGCGTCCTGAAATGCCTTGAGCGACGCCACATCCATATCCTTGCCGCTCGCCACCATCCGCAGCTTGGCCACGTGCAGGGCGCGCACGCTGATGCTGCCGACATCGAGCGCCATTTTGCCGGTCATGCGCTCGGGGGTGCCTTCCGAACCCAGCGTCAGCGCAATGTCCTTCAGGCCCAGCGGCAGCTTGTCCATATTGGACGCCCATTGCTTGACCGTCAGCGTTGAGCTGCTCGTGGAGGATTCCGCGGTACCGGACAATTCATGCGACACCGCCAGATCGTCGAGTGTCAGCGTGTTGGGATTGCCCCTGATCACTTCGGTCAGCGAGGCCTTGTTGACGGCGAGTGACACCATGTCGTGCGTGCCGTCGCCGGCATGTTTGACCTGCATCTGCAAGCCCGAGAAGTCGAACGTGATCGGAGCGCCGGCATACTTCACCGGCGCCAGCGCCAGATCGCCCGAGAAGTCGCGGTCATACGCGATCAGGAAGTTCGCCGTCAGCGGCGCCGACCCGCCCGCGGCCGCAAACCAGGCGGCTGCGTCGGGGGTCTCCGTCATGTGCAACCGGCCCGCCGCCATCACGGGCGCAAAAGCGCCAGACGCAAGCCGAGTGGCGGGGAACGGACCGTGTTCAATCTTGCTCGTGAACGCGAATGCCTTCTCGGCCGGCTTGCGGCCAGACTGCACCGTGACCTTCACACCAAACCGCGCATCGGACGAAAACACGCCGCGTTCGAACGATTGCAGTTCGAGCGTCACGGGCACGCCAAGCTTCGCACTCAGGCGCTGCGCCTCTGCGTTCAACGTCTGCACGTCCTGCGCCAGCCGGGCTTCGATCTGCTTGCCGGTGTACCACGCCGTGCCGACCCACGCCGCAGCCACCACCGCCACCAACACGCCACCCGCCACGATCCACTTGTTCATGATGCCTATGTCCGTTTGAGATACGCCGTGATTGCCGCGCCCGGCGATGATAAAGAAAAACGGGCTGTCACATGGACAGCCCGTCGCAGGCGACGCCGAGAAGATCGCGGCGTGCCAATCGTGTTGCGGCAGCTTAGCGCATGCCGCCCAACACGCCGCCCATCGCCATCATCAGGAACTGCTGCAGCGGCATCTTCTTGCCGTTGAAGTCGACCTGGCCGTCGGCGTAGTTCAGGTAGGAGACGATGTTGTTGTTTTCGATCTTGCCCAGGCCCATTGCCGAGGCCATGGTGCCGACCATTTCAACCTGACCCTTGGCGGTCTGCACAGCCTGTTCGGCCGCTACACCGCGCATTTGCGGTTCGATGGCCATCAGGTCCGTCAGGTTGCCCTTGGACAGCACGAGCTTGGCATCCAGCTTCTTCAGGGCCTGCAACGCCATGTCGGAGGCATCGCCTTCCAGTGCGGCCGGTTTGACCAGCGCCATGTTCAGGTTGAACGTCGACGTGCCGTTGGCGGTGCGCACTTCCAGCGGGGACACGGCCAGCGTCGGGTTGCCAGCCAGCAGTTGCTCGAAGTTGGCCTTGAGCAAGGCCTTTTCTTCGTCCGTGAATTGCGGCGTCTGCTCTTCGCCCTTGCTTTGCAGCATGCGGCGCGAGCCGGCCTCATAGACGTCGTTCAGCGACTTCAGCGCCTTGGAGTCCAGGTTCTGCGCGTCGATGACCAGCTTCATGCCGGCCATGTCCTTGGCCTGCACGTTGATCATGCCGAAGTCCACGGCCATTTTGGCGCCCATGGCGGGACCGTTCTCGGTCATGTCCACGGCGATCGACGTGTCCTTGAGCTGGACGGGCGGCTTTTCGCGGGACGTGATCGTCCAATCCTTGAACGTCACCTTCTGGCTGCCCACGTACATGTCGTTGGCAGCCGGCTTCAGGTCGCTGACCAGGGTGATGCCCTTGACCGCCATGGCGGTGATGTCGCTGTTGTCGGACGGACCCGACATTTCCAGGCTGTCGACGGCCACATCGAAGATGCCGCGCTTGGTGGAAGTGGCGTAATCAAAGTCGCCCTTCATGCCCGAGAACACGAACTTGGTGGTTTCCTTGGCGACTTCGACCGGGGCCAGGTTGAACTTGCCGCTGATGTCCTTGCCGTAGCTGACGCTGTAGTGGCCCGACAGCGGCACGGCGCCATTGGCGGCGGCGAACCACTCGTTGACGGTGGGCGTCTCTTCAAGCGCGAAGTCGCTGGCCACCATGGCCGGCATGAACTTGCCCACCTTCAGGTTGGAGAACGGCAGGGGGCCGTGGCTCAGGTGTTCGATGAAGACCACGTCGCGTGCTTGCGCGGGCTTGCCTTCGGCGGCGGGCGTGGTGAACTTGATGCGGTAGCGGGATGTCGAGGTGAAGACGCCGCGGTCAAACGAGACCAGCTCGGCGACGGCGTTGATGCCCCACTTGTCGGAGGCCTTCTTGAGCTCGACGTTCGAGTCCTCGATGGCCTGCTTGACGAATGCTTCGGCCTTTTGGCCCGTGTACCAGGCCGTGCCGGTCCAGACCGCGCCCAGCGCGACGACGATGCCAACTATTGCCGATTTCTTCATTGCATCCCTTTTATTTTGAATAGATGAAAGCCGACGGATTATAGGGAGGGCCGACTAGGGAAAACACTTATTTTGTTCGAAATTAATACAAAATATTGCTGAATGATTCTATAGAGACGTTTGGGGCGCTTGCTGCGCCGCCACATCAGCTACAATCCGTTCCGTGCGCCAAGCCAATCTGCGCACGTCCGCTCGGCCCTTCGCCGCCAAGCTTCGCCCTGATGGGCGCTTCCCCTTTTCTCCTTATTCGACCGCCTGGATTGGAGTCTCTCAAATAGAGCGACAGGCTGCCGCTGGAGCTGTTTTGACTACCAATTCCCCTTTCGCCGACCTCGGGCTGGCTGATTCGCTGTTGCGCGCCATTGCCGACACCGGCTACACCGCGCCCACCCCTATTCAAGCCCAGGCCATTCCGCAGGTGCTGAAAGGCGGCGACCTGCTCGCTGCCGCTCAGACCGGCACCGGCAAGACCGCCGGCTTCACGCTGCCGATCCTGCACCTGTTGTCGCAGAAAAAGCCCGAGGCCCGCAAGCCCGGCCGCCCCCGTTGCCTGATCCTGACCCCGACGCGTGAACTGACCGCGCAGGTCGCCGAATCGGTGCAAACCTATGGCAAGTACACCTCGCTGACGTCCATGGTGATGTTTGGCGGCGTCAATATCAACCCCCAGATCTCCGCGCTGCGCAAGCCGCTGGACATCCTGGTCGCCACCCCCGGCCGCCTGCTGGACCATTGCGGCCAGAAGACGGTGGACCTGTCGGGCGTCGAAATCCTGGTGCTGGACGAAGCCGACCGCATGCTGGACATGGGCTTCATCCGCGACATCCGCAAGATCCTCGCGCTGCTGCCCAAGCAACGCCAGAACCTGCTGTTCTCGGCCACGTTCTCCGACGAGATCCGCACGCTGGCGCGCGGCGTGCTGAACAATCCGGGCGAAGTCTCGGTCACCCCGCGCAACACCGCCACCGAGCTGGTCACACAGACGGTGCACATCGTCGAGCAGCATCACAAGCGCGACCTGATCAGCCACATCATCCGTGAAAGCGGCTGGCACCAGGTGCTGGTCTTCACGCGCACCAAGCACGGCGCCAACCGCCTGGCCGAGAAGCTCGTGAAGGACGGTCTGACCGCCGCCGCCATCCACGGCAACAAGAGCCAATCGGCCCGCACGCGCGCGCTGGCCGGCTTCAAGGACAGCACCGTGACCGTGCTGGTCGCCACCGACATCGCCGCCCGTGGCCTGGACATCGACCAGTTGCCGCAGGTCGTGAACTTCGAGCTGCCCAACGTCCCGGAAGACTACGTCCACCGCATCGGCCGCACGGGCCGCGCGGGCGCCACGGGTGCCGCGGTCTCGCTGGTCGACAACAGCGAAATCAAGCTGCTCAAGGACATCGAGCGCCTCATCAAGAAGACGATCGAACGCAAGCCGGTGGAAGGCTGGACGCCTCCCGCCACCAGCGCAGCCGCGTTCGAACGCCAGGAGCGCGACGAAGACTCGCGCAGCATGCGCGGCGGTCCCCGCAATGGCGGCCGCGGCGGCAACGGCGGCTCGGGCCGCTCCTCGCGTCCCGCCCAAGGCCAGCCGCGCGCAGCGGCAGGCGGCCGTGCCCCCGCACCGGCCCGCGCCGGCGAAGGCCGTGGCAACGGCGGTTCGCGCGATGGCAAGCCCGCAGACCGTCCGGCGCACGCTGGCCGCAACGAGGGCCGTCCGCAGCAGAACCGCCGTCCCGAAGGGTCGTCGCGTCCGTCCGGCAATGCCGGTTCCGGCCGCCCGTCCGAAGGACGCTCCGGCCAGGGTCGCCCGGCTGGCGCGCCGCGCGCCGCGTTGCTGAGCAAGTAATATCTCCCGCAACCCCGATACTGCGACCCACGGACCCGCGCCATCATGCCCTTATCCACCTGGTTGACGTTCTTCCTGGCCTCCTGGGCCATTTCGTTCTCACCGGGCGCGGGCGCCATTTCGGCCATGTCGTCCGGCCTGAAATACGGCTTTGCGCGCGGCTACTGGAACACGGCAGGCCTGATCATGGGCATCCTGTTCCAGTTCGTCGTGGTCGCCGTGGGGTTGGGCGCTGTGCTGGCGACGTCGGAAATGGCGTTCAACGTGGTCAAGTATCTGGGCGTTGCCTACCTGATTTACCTGGGCGTGCGCCAGATCCGCACCGACGCCGCGCCGGTCGCGGTGGACGCCGGGGATCCCCGGCAGGCGTCCATCCGGGACCTGGTCCTGCGCGGTTTTCTGATCAACACCATGAACCCCAAGGGCACCGTGTTCCTTCTGGCCGTGGTGCCGCAGTTCGTGGATCCGGCGCTGTCGCTGACGCCGCAGTACGCGGCATTGGCGGCCACGCTGGCGTTCACCGACCTGGTGGCGATGGGCGTGTACACGCTGCTGGCGGCGCGCGTATTGCGCCTCCTGCGCGACGCCAAGCACATCCGCTGGATGAACCGCACCTTCGGGTCGCTCTTCATTCTGGCGGGCGTGTTCCTGGCGACCTTCCGCCGCCACAACTGAATCAAAAAGCGTGGGGCACGGGCCGGCAACGGCGCGTGCCCCACATGTTTTCGTGCACGACACCGGACCGCACCGGCCTGAAAAGCGGCGTTAAGTAGAATCCTCCGATCATGAGCATTTCCAACGAAGTCGCACGGCGCCGTACGTTCGCCATCATTTCCCACCCTGACGCGGGCAAGACCACGCTGACGGAAAAGCTGCTGCTGTTCGCAGGCGCCATTCAGATCGCCGGCAGCGTCAAGGCGCGCAAGGCGTCGCGCCATGCCTCGTCCGACTGGATGGAAATCGAAAAGCAGCGCGGCATCTCGGTGGCGTCCTCGGTGATGCAGATGGAGTACCGCGACTGCGTCATCAACCTGCTCGACACTCCGGGCCACCAGGACTTCTCCGAAGACACGTACCGCGTGCTGACGGCGGTCGACGCCGCGCTGATGGTGATCGACGCGGCCAACGGCGTCGAGCCGCAGACCATCCGCCTCCTGCAGGTCTGCCGCGCGCGCAACACGCCGATCATCACGTTCATCAACAAGATGGACCGCGAAGTGCGCGAGCCCCTGGAACTCCTGTCCGAGATCGAAGGGCACCTGGGCATGGACGCCGTGCCGTTCTCGTGGCCGGTGGGCATGGGCAAGTCGTTTGGCGGCGTGTTCGACATCCGCCGCGACCGCATGCGCGTCTTCCGCCCGGGCCAGGAACGCCGTTCCGACAACGACGACTTCATCGAAGGCCTGACCAACCCCGAGATCGCCAAGCGCTTCGGCGGGGCGTTCGACCAGGCCAGCGGCGAGATCGAGCTCATCAACGAAGCCGCGCCCGCGTTCGACCGCGACCAGTTCCTGGCCGGTAAGCAGACGCCCGTTTTCTTCGGCTCGGCCATCAACAACTTCGGCGTGCAGGAAGTGCTGGACGCCCTGGTCGATCAGGCGCCGCCCCCGGGCGCGCGCATGGCCCTGCAACGCGAAGTGAAGCCGGAAGAACCCAAGTTCACCGGCGTGGTGTTCAAGGTGCAGGCCAACATGGACCCCGCCCACCGCGACCGCGTCGCCTTCGTGCGCGTGAGCTCCGGCCGTTTCGAGCGCGGCATGCGCCTGAAGGTGGCGCGCACCAACAAGGAAATGCGCCCCAACAACGTGGTGTCCTTCCTGTCGCAACGCCGGGAACTGCTGGACGAAGCCTATGCCGGCGACGTCATCGGCATCCCGAACCATGGCGTGCTGCAACTGGGCGACGTGCTGACCGAAGGCGAAACCCTGCAGTTCACCGGCCTGCCGTTCTTCGCGCCGGAACTGTTCCAGGCGGTCGAAGTGAAAGACCCCCTGCGCACGAAACAATTGCGCACCGGCCTCACCCAATTGGGCGAGGAAGGGGCCATTCAAGTGTTCCGTCCCGAGGTCGCGGGCGGCTCGCTGCTGCTGGGCGCGGTCGGCCAGCTGCAGTTCGAAGTGGTCGCGCATCGCCTGAAGACGGAGTACGGCGTGGATGCCCGGATGCTGCCTTCGCGCTACACAATGGCACGTTGGATTACGTCTGAAAACCCCAAGGCGCTGCGCAAGTTCATGGATGCCAATGCCGCCCATATCGCCTATGATGTGGTCGATGCTGCGGCGTTTTTGATCGGTTCTCCCGCGCAGTTGCGCGTCGCCGAGGAACTGTATCCCGATGTGAAATTCCACGCCATGCGGGAGCACGGCGGCAAGGTTTTCGGAGACAAGGCGTAGACCCGTTCGGGTTCCGCACGGCAGATTGAGGGTAGCAATGTCTTGGCGTTTTTTATTCGCAACGCTCCTGATCGCGCTCGGCGCGTCGGCATGGGGCGGAATTCAACTGGGTGACTGGCTGGTGGCGCATGCGCCCGCGGCCGCGCCCGCTCCTGGGCAGGACGCAGCCGCGTCCCAGCAGCCCGTACTGGACGCCAATGGCCGTCCGTACGTGGCGCAACCGCCGCAGCCGCGCATCGACGGCACGTTGGGCGTGCCCGACAAACCGTCCGATCGCGAATGGCAGGTCAACACGGTGTCGCTGTTCGACACCGTCAGCGATCCCGCCGTCCAGATCTCGCGTGAACGCATCAGCCCCGAACAGGCGCGCGAAATCGCCGCCTCGTCGCAGGTGCCGCTGCCGTCGGGCAATTCCGATGTCAGCACGATGGACCTGCTGGTGCCCGGCACGTCGACTGCCATCAACGGTGGCGTAGCCGCTGGCGGCAGCTACGGCACGCCGCAGATGGTGCAGGCGCCCCCGCCGCCCCCCAACACCGCGCCGGCACCCGGCGCGCAGGGCTGGCAGGATGCGCTGCGGCGCGAACTGGCCCAATGCGCCACGCAAGGCTTCTTCGAACGCCCCTCGTGTTCCTGGAATGCGCGCAACAAGTACTGCGCGCCTAACCGCGCCTGGGGCACGATGGCCGAATGCCCGGCCCGTCCGCAGTAAGACGTTTGCAATAAGAACGTCACATCGCCACCTGCACGCGCAGGTGCAAGGCAAAGAAATGGCGCCCCGCGGGGCGCCATTTCTTTTGCAGCCAACAGCCTTATTCGGGCACGGACATCTGGCTTTGCAGGTAGTTCTGGATGCCGACCTTGTCGATCAGGTCGATCTGCGTTTCCAGGTAGTCGATGTGCTCTTCGGTGTCGTCCAGGATGTCCTGGAACAGATCGCGCGACACGTAGTCACGCACCGATTCGCAATACGCAATGGCTTCCTTGACGGTCGCTTGAGCGGCCGTTTCGAGCTTCAGGTCACAGGCCAGCAGTTCGGGCACGTCTTCGCCGATCAGCAGCTTGTGCAGGTCTTGCAGGTTGGGCAGGCCGTCCAGCATGAAGATGCGGGCGATCAGACGATCGGCGTGCTTCATTTCGCCGATGGATTCTTCGTACTCGTGCTTGCCCAGCTTGTCGAAGCCCCAATGGTTCAGCATGCGGGCATGCAGGAAATATTGGTTGATGGCCGTCAGTTCGTTGGTCAGTTGCTTGTTGAGAAACTGGATGACGGTTTTATCGCCTTTCATGATGGACTCCTTGCAGTCAGGCGCGACGCGAGCGCATCGCGACAAAGGAGCGCACGATGCCGCGCGTACGCAACCCATGCAGACTACCATTGGCCGCAGGGCCGCGACTACCCTTGCGCTGCATTTGGTAAACGGCTTTAGGAGCGCAACAAGAAAGCGACAAGCTAATGAGAATGAGTATGTGTGCGTGATGCCTTGCATGCTTGGCGACGCAACGGCGCGGGCTGCGGACGCGAGTCGCGCTGAAACGGCTTCGCGATTGCCCGCATTTGTGTTCCGCTCGCGCCCTTGCGCCGCGCCGTTCTGCACTGCAAACGCGTCAAGCCCGCTCGTTGCATATCAGCAACCGCAGCAGGGCGTGTTGAGCATCCTCAACTCAAGCCGTACGCCGCGTCGCAAGCCAGATGCCGAATGCGATGGGCACGATGCCCAACAGATCCAGCCACGAAACGGGCTCGCGCAACACCACCCAGCCAAACAACAGGCCAAGCGGCGGCATCAGAAAATGCAGCGCGCTGGCCGACGTGGCGCTGGCGCGGCCCAGGATCATGAACCACAAGTAATACCCGCCCATCGACACCGCGACGATCATGTAGGCCATGCTCCAGATCAGGCTGGACGTCAGGCGCGCATCGCCAAGGCTTTCGGTGGCCAGCGCGAACGGCAGCAATGCCGCGGCGCCTGCCAGCGACTGGATGCCGGTCGAGGTCCAAAGACCGGAGGTGGGCTTGAGCATCTTGTAGAGCAGGGTGCCGGCCACCAGCGCCACCAGGCCGCCGGTCACGAGCAGCGTGCCGTGCAGGTCTTCCTGCATGCCTGTCAGCCGCGATCGCAACACCAGCGCGACACCCGCCAGCCCGAGGCACAACCCGAGCAGCTTGCGCCAGCTCAGCCGCTCGCCCAGCAGCGGGCCGGCCAGCACCCCGATGAGTAGCGGGTTGGTGCTGATGAGCACGGCCGTGAATGCGGACGACACGGTGGTCATGCCCGACCAGCTCAAGCCCAGATACAGCGCGTTGTTGAGCACGCCCAGCAGGATCAGCGCGGCCAAGTCGCGCCCGGAAGGCAGCTTCCAGCGTCCGCTGGCCGCCGCCACCCCCAGCATCAGCGCGCCCGCAATCAGAAAGCGGATGGTCAGCAACGTGAGCGGCGGGCAGTCGCGTACCGCGATCTTTGCGGCGGCAAACGCAGAGCTCCACAGGAAACAGAACGCGGCGATCGGCGCCAGGCTGATGCCAGGGCTGTCATGGGCGGGCAAAGCGGAGGCAGGGGTGGAAAGCGCCTTCATGGAGGGTCCGGCAACGTAGGCTGCAACCGCGATCGCGGCGGGATGGAGGCATTCTGCTCGCCAGCCCATCCAGTGACAAACGCTTTGTTCGGATCGAACCCTTTCGGATCGAACCCCTGCACCGCAGTCCGTCCACGGTCAGCCAGCAGATCCGCAGTCGAAATTGGCGCTAGGCGTGGCCGGCCACGCGCGCGAACCGGCGCGTCAGCTGGTGATGGATATCAGGGAGTTCTGCGAGAAGGAAATGACGCGGCTCGCCGCATGAAGGCAGCGAGCCGGAAGTGACACCAATGCTCAGGCGATGGCGACCAGCGGAATCGGGAAGCTGCTGTTGGCAGCCGGCGTAGCCGATTCGACGAGGGCGGGAGCATTGACCGGAACTGCGATGGAGCGCACGTCGCACACGCTGGAGCAGCGGCCGCCCGGCAGGTATTCGGCGGCGGTTGCCGCGCAGCAGCCGCAGCACGTGGCCACGCCCAGCTCGAACTGCAGGTCGGATAGCGTCGACGCGCCCGCGTCCACGCTGGCGCGGACTTGGCGTTCGGTGATGGCATTACATACGCAAATGTACATGCGAATGATTATCGAAAATTATTCAAGCCCTGGCAAGTCCCGCGCGCAAATAATTTTGCAACCGAAATGTCACGCAAGCCATTGAAAACAGGGACAAATTTGCCGAAACATGTCCCTTATTTCAGCGGGCGGCGGCTTGCGCCTTGCGCAGCGCGGCCGGGGCAATCCGCAGCGCTTCGCGGTACTTTGCCACCGTCCGACGGGCGATCACTATCCCCTGATCGGCCAGTTTTTGCATGATCTGGCTGTCCGACAACGGCTTGGCGCGATTTTCGTCGGCCACCATCTGGCGGATGTAGGTCTGCACCGCCGTTGCCGACGTGGCGTCGCCGCCTTCGGTCGAAACCCCCGTGCCAAAGAAGCGCTTAAGCTCCAGCGTGCCAAACGGAGTGAGCATGTACTTCTGTGTTGTGGCGCGTGAAATGGTCGACTCGTGCAATCCCAGTTCGCCGGCGATGTCTTTCAGGATGAGCGGCCGCATGGCCGCCGGGCCCTGGCTGAAGAATGCCGTCTGGCGTTCGACGATGGCCTGCGACACACGCAGGATGGTGTCAAAACGCTGCTCCACATTCCGGATCATCCATTTGGCCTGCTGCAGTTGGGCCTGCAGCCCGGCGTGCGCGGACTCCTTCTGATTGCTGAGCATCTGCGCGTACAGGCCGTTGACTTGCAGCCGCGGCACCGCGGCGCTGTTGAGCGTGGCCTGCCAGCCGCGCCGGGTTTTGCGCACGATGACGTCCGGCACCGCGTACTCGGCCGCCGGCACCGTCCATGCCCGCCCGGGCCGGGGCTCCAGGCGCAGGATCAGCGAATGCGCCGCGCGAAACGTGGGCTCGTCGCAGCCGAGCGCCGCACAAAGGCGCACGGCGTTGCCGGTCGCGAGCAGGGGCAGGTGCTCGGCGCAGATACGCCGGGCACAGGCCAGCACGGCGGGGTCAGCGGCCTCGGGCAACCGGGTGAGGTCGGGATTGCGCAACTGAAGGTGCAAGCAGTCAGCCATGTCGCGCGCGCCAATGCCGGCGGGATCAAACGACTGCAGCAGCGACAACGCCGCCCGCAGCTCGTCCATGTCGGGCTCCATTTCGGCAGGGAGCCAGCCCAGGATTTCGTCCAGCGGCGATCCGAGATAGCCGTTTTCGTCCAGTTCGTCGATCAACAGGGACGCCAGCGCGACATCGCGCGGGGCCGCCCGGGTCAAGGCAAGCTGGCCCAGCAGGTGCTCGCGCAAGGTGTCCGGACGCGCCGCCTCGGGCAGGCTGGCGTCGTCATCGGGGTACACGCCGCCCGAACCCGGCATTTCGTCGATGGGCGTCTCGCGCTCGGCCGCCGGCTCGTCGTCCTGCACGGAGGATTCGCGCTCGGACTCGGACCGCGACTCCGCCTCGGCCGACGACGGCTCGTCCTCCCGATCCAGCAGGGGATTTTCGGCCAGCACTTGCGAGATTTCCGCTTCAAGGTCGAGCGTCGACAGCTGCAGCAACCGGATCGATTGCTGAAGTTGTGGGGTCAGCGTCAGGTGCTGGCCAGGCCGCAGTTCTAAAATTGGACGGGTCATAGGTACAATATTTTGCATGATGAATCTGACTTCGCCCGCAAGCGTTCGCCAGGACTGCCGACTGATCGGCCAGACCCTGCTCAAACTGGCGCTTCCCCGACTCGTATTGCGCGCGATCGTCATCGCTGTCGCGATCGTTCTCTGGTATCTGGTTGCCTCCTGGATACTCGATTTCGGCAAGCGCATGAACTACGACTTCCTGCACACGCTGGGCCAGCCCACCCAGGACATGGCGCAGCGCATCAACCCCTACCTCTGGTGGGTGGTTGCCGGCATCTGGACCCTGATCGTCTTCTTCTCGGTGCGCGCCTGGTTCTACGCCAGCCTCGCCTCGGGCGCCGCGACGCCGGTCGGCACGGATACGCTGGCCGAACTGGCCCCCAATCTGTCCGAGGAATCGCTGGGCGTGCTGCGCTGGACGTGGGGAGACCGGCAGGAACCCTTCACCGTCGGCGACCTGCGCCGCTCGTTGTCCGAATTGCGCCACAACCGCATCGGCAAGATCGACATGGTGGCCGAGCAGGCCCGGATCCTGGAAGCGGGCGCCAACCGCCCCAGCCGCGATCCGCGCGACGACGGCCGTCGTGACGACCGCCGCACCGACGCCCCGCGCGAGCCGCGCTACGTCGAGCCCCGCATCGGCCCGGCCCGCTAGGCCGCGCCCAGCACTGAAACAAGGCCGCCGCAAGGCGGCCTTTCCATTTCAAAAGGCCTGCCGGACGGCAAACGGAAAGACCGCAATCCGATCTGTCCCTTGCTCTTTCCGTTTGCGCTTCCCGAAAAAGTGTGTTTGACTAGCACCCCATGGCCGCTTACCGCACCCCCCTCGCGATTGCCACCGGACGCTCCGCCGCTCCGGTCGCCGGCCTGCGCGCTCAAACCGCCTTCATCGCGCTATCGCTATTGCTACCGATCGGTTGCCGGGCCTAGTGTCCCCGTGGTAGCTCGGCAGCCACGTTTGCCACACGCGATTTCCCCCTTTTATCTCTGAATCCTGCCGGCCATCCCGGCAAACCCTGGCACAAGACCGTCATCCGGTTGCGATGCCGACGAGCGCAAGACGCGCCGGGATTCAAAAGAAACCGATTGAGGTGTAGTGATGCTTGCCAACCCCGCCACCAAATACGTCCCCTTCGCGCCCTTTACCCGCGATTTCTCCGAACGCACCTGGCCCAGCCGCCGCATCACGAAGGCGCCGATCTGGATGAGCACGGACCTGCGCGACGGCAACCAGGCGCTGATCGAGCCGATGAGCGTGGAACGCAAGGTCCGCTTCTTCGAACAGCTCGTGAAGATCGGCTTCAAGGAAATCGAAGTCGGTTTCCCGTCCGCGTCGCAGACCGACTTCGACTTCGTGCGCAAGCTCATCGACGAGAAGCGCATTCCCGATGACGTGACCATCATCGTGCTGACCCAGTCGCGCGAAGACCTGATCAGCCGCACCGTGGAAGCCGCCGCGGGCGCCAAGCAAGCCATCGTCCACATGTACAACGCGTGCGCACCGGCCTTCCGCAAGGTCGTGTTCAACATGTCCAAGGACGAGATCAAGAACATCGCCACCACCGGCACGCGCCTCATCAAGCAGTACACGTCGCAGCGTCCCGAAACCAAGTGGGGCTACGAATACTCGCCCGAAGTCTTCAGCACGACCGAACCCGAATTCGCGCTGGAAGTCTCCGACGCCGTCGCCGAGGTGTGGCAGCCCACGCCCGACAACAAGATGGTGCTGAACCTGCCCGCCACCATCGAGGCCACGACGCCCAACCTGTACGCCGACCAGATCGAGTGGATGCACAAGAACCTGGCCCGCCGCGACAGCATCGTGCTCAGCGTCCATCCGCACAATGACCGCGGCACCGCCGTGGCTGCCGCCGAGTTTGCCGTGATGGCCGGCGCCGACCGCATCGAAGGCTGCCTCTTCGGCAGCGGCGAGCGCACCGGCAACGTCGACCTCGTCACGCTGGCGCTCAACCTCTACACGCAGGGCGTGCACCCCGGCCTGGACTTCTCGGACATCGACGAAGTGCGCCGCTGCGCCGAGTACTGCAACCAGTTGCCCGTCCATCCGCGTCATCCGTACGCGGGCGACCTGGTCTTTACCGCGTTCTCGGGCTCGCACCAGGACGCGATCAAGAAGGGCTTTGCGTTGCAGAAGGCGGACGCCGTCTGGGAAGTGCCGTACTTGCCGATCGACCCCGCCGACCTCGGCCGCAGCTACGACGCCGTGATCCGCGTGAACAGCCAGTCGGGCAAGGGCGGTGTGTCGTACCTGCTCGAACAGGAACACGGCCTGGTGTTGCCGCGCCGCTTGCAGATCGAATTCAGCCGCGCCATCCAGCGCGTCACGGACGAGACCGGCCGTGAAGTCACCGCCGACGACGTGCACACGATCTTCAACCGCGAATACCTTGAGCAGAAGGCGCCGTGGAAGCTGATCCGTCATCGCATCGACGGCGATCCGTCCGCCGGCGAAGGCCAGCACTTCAGCATCGAAGCCGAACTTGAATACAACGGCGAACGCCGCATCGTGAGCGGCAAGGGCGACGGCGCAATTTCCGCCTTCGTGGCCGCGCTGGACGTGCCCGTGCGCATCATGGATTACCACGAGCACGCCATCGGCACCGGCACCGGCACGCGCGCCGCATCCTATGTCGAACTGCGCGTCGGCGAATCCGCCACGGGCTTTGGCGTGGGCATCGACCGCGACATCGTGACGGCCTCGTTCCAGGCCGTGCTGAGCGCCGTCAACCGCCACATCAATTCCGGCGCCGTCACCGCCGAACAGGAAGCCGCCGAAGCCGTGTGATCCACGACCAGGCCTGAAGCCCCCGACAACGGGGCACAAAACGAAGCCCGCCTTATCCGGCGGGCTTTTTCATTGCGGGCAGGGTGTCTGACACCATCCCACAGCGGAAGCGGCGCAGTCAGCCATGAGGTCAGCCGCGCGGCCACATGTCGGAGGCGCCAATATCCGGCGCATTCGCGGCCAGCAGGCGCGCATGGATCCACGCACCGATGGCGAGCAGGCGATGGTCCTCATAGCGTGCGCCGACGAGCTGCAAGCCCACCGGCAGGCCCTGCGGACCCGTGGCGAATGGCAGGTTCAGGCAAGGCAGACCAAACAAGGTCCACGCGCGCGAGAACTGCGGATCGCCCGTGCCCAGGTCGGCGAAGGGCGCTTCGCCGCTGGCGCTGGGGGCAATCAGCACGTCGTACTGCTGGAACCACGCGTCGACCCGCGCACGCGATTCGGCGGCCCTTTGCAGATTCTTGATGTGCTGTTCCGCGCTGATGTGCGCGCCGGATTCCAGGATAGCCTGCAGCTTGGGACTGAGCTGCACGGCGTGCTCCAGCCGTTCATACGCAAGCGCCTGCGAGGCCTCGAACGCCATGATGTCCGAATGCAATTGCACCAGCACGCAATGCTCCGGCGGCAGCGGCACTTCTTCGACCTTGGCGCCCGCGCGCGACAGGATCGCCGCGGCCTGCGCGAAGGCCTCTTTGGTTTCGGGCTGCGCGTGGCGCCATTGCAGGCTGCGGTACATGCCCACGCGCGGCGCGTCGTGATAGGACAGATCCAGCATGCGCGGATCGCGCATCAGGACCGACGAAAACAACGCCACGTCTTCGACGGAGCGCGCGAATCCGCCGACCGTGTCCAGCGATTCGGCCAGGCTTTTCACGCCGGCGCGGGAGATCCCGCCGAACGTGGGCTTGAAGCCGACCACACCGCAATACGATGCCGGCCGGATGATGGAGCCTGCAGTTTGCGACCCCAGCGCAAAGGGCACCATGTCGTCGGCCACCGCGGCGGCCGAGCCGCTGGACGAGCCGCCGGGCGTGTAGGCCTCGTTGCGCGGATTGCGGGTGGGGCCGGCCTGGTAGGTGGCGAATTCGGTGGTGACCGTCTTGCCGATGACGACGGCGCCCGCGCCGCGGCACAGCGCTACTGAGGCGGCATCCTGGCCGGGACGGTGGCGGTCGTAGATGGGAGACCCGTAGCGGGTGGGCAGGTCGGCGGTATCGAACAGGTCTTTCACGCCGATGGGCAGGCCGTGCAGCGGACCGCGCAACGCGCCGCGGTCGAGGGTTTCGGCCTGATCGAGCGCGGCCTGCTTCTGCAGGGCCGTCCAGGCATGGACGGTGTTCTCGCGCTGTTCGATGCGCGCGAAGCAGGCGCGCACCAATTGCACTGCGGTCAGTTCGCGCCGTTGCAGCTTGCGCGCGGCTTCGACCGCGCCCAGTCTGTTCAAGGCAGTAGACATGATTCTTTCCTCTTTGCCGGTGCCGCGACGAGCGCGGAAAAACATACTGCGCACCCGGTCCCCTTGACCGAGGGTATGCCCGGCATAACTGCCTGCCCGAGAAAGCAAGCGTCATGCCCGGCAAACCGACCTTGCCATTGTGCGTGCTGCGTCAATTGGGAAAAACACCGAAAGAACGGGTTTTCCGCGGAATAACGCGCTGCGCCATGGCTTTGTGTTGTTGCGTTCGCATCAGCATAGCGCAAACCCCTGCAATACAAAGTTCATATTCCTCAAGTAAAGTGAAATCGTTTTCAGCAAATCAGCAGCGATTCATCAATGGCTACGCGCCCGTCGCCCCGCTTTTCCATCATCGAAGTGGCTCGCAAGGCGGGGGTGTCGCCGGCGACGGTGTCGCGCGCGTTCAACCAGCCGGAGATCGTGCATCCCGACACGCTGGCGCACATCCGCAACATCGCGAAGCGCGCCGGCTTTCGGCCCAACCGCGTGGGCCGCAGCCTGCGTTCGGGCAGCACGCGCACCATCGGGCTGATCCTGCCGACGCTGTCCAATCCCGTGTTTGCCGAGTGCTTCGAAGGCGCCGAACGCCGCGCCCGTGAATCGGGCTACAGCGTCATGCTGACCGCCACCGGCTACGACCCCGCCGTCGAATCGGCCGCCGTGCAGGGCTTGATCGACCATCAGGTCGATGGCCTGATCCTGACGGTGGCCGATGTCAGCAAAAGCGCCACGCTGGACGATCTGGACCGCAGCGGCATCCCTTACGTGCTGGTCTACAACGAATCCAACGACCATCCCTTTGCGTCTGTCGACAATCGCGCCGCGGCAAGCGACATGGTGGCCCACCTGGCCGCGATGGGGCACAAGCGCATCGCGCTGGTGACCGGACCGCTGACCGCCTCGGACCGCGCGCGCCGCCGCCTGATGGGCGCGCGCGCAAGCGCCAAGAAGCTGGGCCTGGACGCGATCCAGCACATCGCCATGAGCTCGCACACCGGCAGCGACGTGGACGCGCTGAAGGCCGCCTTGCGCGGCAAGCAGGCGCCCACGGCACTCTTCTGTTCCAACGACCTGCTGGCCACCGCCGTCATCGCCGACCTGGTGGGACTGGGGTTGTCGGTGCCCGCCGACATTTCCGTGTGCGGTTTTGACGGCATGCGCTTTGGCGCGTTGCTGACCCCGCCGCTGACCACTGTCGCGCAGCCCAGCGACGGCATCGGCCAGACGGCGTGCTCGAACCTGCTGGCGCAGATTCATGGCCAGCCGCCGCAATCGAACCGCCTGCCGCATTGCATCGTCGTCGGCGGCACCGCGGCGTCCGTGCGCCGCTAAGCCCGCTACCCACCATTCCGACAACTTCCAGACCGCCATGCTCATCGCACAAATCACCGACCTCCACATGCGCACCCCGGGAGACAAGGCCTACGGCATCATCGACCCGGCGGCCTTCCTGGCGCCCGCGGTGCGCGCGCTGAATGCGCTGACGCCGCGCCCTGATTGCGTGCTGATCACCGGCGACCTGACGGACCTGGGCAAGCCCATCGAATACCAGACGCTGCGCGAGCATCTGCAGGCGCTGGAGATTCCATATTTCCTGCTGCCCGGCAACCACGACGACCGCGCCCAATTGCGCGCCGCGTTTCCCGACCACGCGTACCTGCAGGACGGCGGTCAATTCGTGCAGTACGCCATCGAGACCTATCCGCTGCGCATGCTGGCGCTGGACACCGTGGTGCCGATGAAGAGCCACGGCGAACTCTGCCAGACGCGCCTGGACTGGCTGGCAGAGCGCCTGGCCGAACAGCCCG
Source organism: Achromobacter spanius (assembly GCF_002966795.1). Lineage (GTDB taxonomy): Bacteria > Pseudomonadota > Gammaproteobacteria > Burkholderiales > Burkholderiaceae_B > Achromobacter > Achromobacter spanius_D. The sequence goes on along the minus strand of NZ_CP023270.1, from coordinate 130,772 downwards.
GCCGCCCCACGCTGGTGCTGATGCACCATCCGCCGTTCCTGACCGGCATCGAGCACATGGACGACATTGGCCTCTTGGCCGGCGCACCGGAACTGGAACGCATCGTCGCCCGCTATCCCAACGTCGAACGCGTGCTGTGCGGCCATCTGCATCGCACGATCTTCCAGCGCTTTGGCGGCACCATCGCATCGACCTGTCCCGGCACGGCCCACCAGCTTGCGCTGGAACTCGGTCCGCGACCGACGCTGCAATACATCATGGAACCGCCCGGCTATCAGCTGCATTGGTGGCAAGGCGGCAATCTGGTCACGCATCACGCCGTCATCGGGGATTACCCCGGCCCGTATCCCTTTGGTTGAAACCGGCGCGGGGAACCCGCGCATTGCCACATATCCGTCATGTTTGCGCTGCACAATGAAAAGGTTTTCATAACAGGCAACAATGCGGATCTAACAATTAGATCTTCGAGACAGCATGTCATCCATCGTTCTGGATAACCTCACCAAACAGTACGCCGGCGCGGCGGCGATCCAAGGCGTGAGCTTCACGGTTCCGGCCGGCAGCTTCACCGTTCTGCTGGGTCCGTCCGGTTGCGGCAAGTCGACGACGCTGCGCATGATCGCCGGCCTGGATACGCCCACGTCGGGCACCATCCGCATCGGCGACCGCGACGTCACGCAACTGCCGCCGGCCAAGCGCCGCATCTCAATGGTGTTCCAGTCGTACGCGCTGTTTCCGCACCTGTCGGTGCGCGAGAACATCCTGTTCGGCCTGAAGGTGCGCAAAGAGCCCGCCAAGGACTTCGACCGGCGCTTGAAGCGCGTGGCCGATCTGCTGGGCCTGTCGCACCTCTTGGACCGCAAGCCGTCGCAACTGTCCGGTGGTCAGCAGCAGCGCGTGGCGCTGGGCCGAGCCGTGATTTCCGAAGCGCCGGTCTGCCTGATGGACGAACCCCTTTCCAACCTGGACGCCCAGCTGCGCCACGAAATGCGCCGCGAGATCCGCGCATTGCAGCAAAGCCTGGGCATCACCATGGTCTACGTCACGCACGATCAGACCGAGGCCATGAGCATGGCCGATCAGGTGGTGCTGCTGCGCGGTGGCCAGATCGAACAGCACGACACGCCCGATGGCCTGTATGCGCGTCCGGCCAGTGAGTTCGCGGCGCGCTTCATCGGCACGCCGCCAATGAACCTGATCAACCTGACGCAGCAACAAGGTGCCACGATGATCACCGGCACGCAGGGCCCCGCCATCGCGAATGCGCCCGCCGGCGCCGTGAAGCTGGGCGTGCGTCCTGAACACATACGCATCGACGGCGACGGCATCGCAGCCACCGTCGAAAGCGTGGAATATTTCGGCGCGGACTCCATCGTGGTGTGCCGCATCGGCGACACGGGCGGCGTGGCCGTCCGGGTCGGCGGCCATCTGCGCGCAAGCGCGGGTGAGTCGCTGCGCCTGTCCTGGCCGGACGGGCAACAGCATTTCTTTGCCGCCGATTCGGCGGTCATCAACACCGACGGGCGCTAGAAGACGCCCAATCCACAGGAAAGGAAACACACCATGCGACGCATCGTACTCAAGACCCTGGCCGCCAGCCTGGCCGCCGCCTGCCTGTCTCTGCCTGTGCAGGCGCAGAACAAGCCCGTCGAGGTCGAGTTCTATTACCCGGTCGCCGTCGGCGGCCCGATCACCAAGATCGTCGACGACATGGTGACGGATTTCCAGAAGGAAAATCCCAACATCAAGATCAAGCCGATCTACGCCGGTTCGTACCAGGACTCCATCGCCAAGGCGCTGACCGCGCTCAAGGGCGGCACCCCGCCGCAACTGGCCGTGCTGCTGTCCACCGACATGTTCACGCTGATCGACGAGGACGCCATCGTTCCCATCGACGGCCTGGCCAAGACCGACGCCGACAAGAAGTGGCTGGGCGGCTTCTATGACGCCTTCATGCAGAACAGCCGCAGCGGCGGCCACACCTGGGGCGTGCCGTTCCAGCGTTCGACGATCGTCATGTACTACAACAAGGATCTCTTCAAGGCCGCCGGCCTGGATCCCGAAAAGCCGCCCAAGACCTGGGCCGAGCTGGTTGAATACGGCAAGAAGCTGACCAAGCAGGACGCCTCGGGCAACACGACGCAGTGGGGCATCGAGATCCCGTCGGGCGGCGCGTTTGCGTACTGGCTCTTCCAGGCGCTGACCACGCCCAACGGCGCGATCCTGATGAACGAAGCCGGCAACGAGGTCTACCTGGACAAGCCGGCGGTGGTCGAAGCCGCGCAGTTCTGGCGTGACCTGTCGGCCAAGCACAAGATCATGCCGACCGGCACGATCGACTGGGGCACCACGCCCAAGGACTTCCTGGAAAAGAAGGCGGCCATGGTGTGGACCACCACCGGCAACCTGACCAACATCCGCAAGAACGCCGACTTCCCGTTTGGCGTGGCGATGATGCCGCAGCAAAAGCGCGGCGGCAGCCCCACGGGCGGCGGCAACTTCTACATCTTCAAGAGCGGCACGCCGGAACAGCAAGCTGCGGCACTGAAGTTCGCGCAATGGGCCACCACGCCCGAGCGCGCGGCCGACTGGAGCATCGCCACGGGGTACGTGGCCGTGACGCCGGCCGCCTGGCAGACCGAAAAGATGAAGAAGTATGCGCAAGAAGTGCCGGCCGCCACGGTCGCGCGCGACCAGCTGGAAGTCAGCGTGGCGGAATTCTCCACGCATGAAAACCAGCGCGTCACCAAGACCCTGAACGACGCCCTGCAGGCAGCGCTGACGGGTTCGAAGACGCCGCAGCAGGCCCTGACCGACGCGCAGCGCGAGTCCGATCGCATACTGCGTTCCTACAAGTAAACCGACCGCACGCACGATGAGCCGCTCTTTGAATGCGCTTTATGGCTGGCTGCTTCTGCTGCCAGCCATCGTGCTGCTCGCCGCCTTCACGCATTACCCGGCGGTGGCGACGCTTTGGCACAGCTTTTTCTCCACCCCAAAGGGCGCGCGCCCGGCCCGCTTCGTCGGGCTGGACAACTACGCGGTCATGCGCGACGACCCCGTGTTCTGGCAATCGTTGTGGAACAACCTGTGGTTTGCGCTGGGCACCATTCCCACCTCGATCGGCATCGCGCTGATCATGGCGCTGTGGGTCAACCGCAACCTTGCCGGGCGCGGGTTCCTGCGCATGGCGTACTTCACGCCGACGGTGCTGCCGATGGTGGCAGTCGCCAACATCTGGCTGTTCTTCTACACGCCGCAATACGGGCTGATCGCGCAGGTGATGGGCTGGTTCGGCGCGGCGGGTCCCAACTGGCTGGGCAACCGCGAAACCGCGCTGCCCGCGCTGATGCTGGTGACCGTCTGGAAAGAGGCGGGCTTTTTCATGATCTTCTATCTGGCGGCGCTGCAGACGGTGTCGCCGTCGCTGCGTGAAGCGGCCATGCTGGAAGGCGCCTCGCGCTGGCAGTATTTCCGTCGCATCCTGTGGCCGCTGCTCATGCCCACCACGCTCTTCGTGCTGATCAATGCGCTGATCAACGCGTTCCGGCTGGTCGACCACGTGGTCGTGATGACGCGCGGCGGACCGGACAACGCCAGCACCTTGCTGCTCTATTACATCTACCAGGTGGGATTCAGCTTCTGGGACACGGCTTACGCCGCGACCCTGACCGTCGTGTTGCTGGTGGTGCTGGCGCTGACCGCGCTGATCAAGTTCCGCTGGCTGGACCGCAGGACGCACTACCAATGAAAGACAAGCTCGATACCCTGGGCGCGTGGGCGCTGGGCCTGTTGTGGATCCTGCCGCTGGCCTACGCGATGTGGGCGGCGTTCCATCCGCCGGCGTACGCCACCCGCTTTGATCTCTTCGCGCCGCTGACGCTGGACAACTTCGTGCGCGCCTGGAATGCGGCGCCGTTTCCGCGCTACTTCCTGAACACGTTCGTGCTGGTCACGATGGTGCTGGCCGCGCAGCTCGTGCTGTCGACGCTGGCGGGCTACGCGTTTGCGCGCTTCGAGTTCCGCGGCCGCGATTTCGTCTTCATGCTGGTGCTGTTGCAGCTGATGATCATGCCCGACGTGCTGCTGGTGGAAAACTACCGGTCGATGAGCCTCCTGGGCGTGCGCGACACGGTGTTCGCGATCGGCCTGCCGTACTTTGCCTCGGCCTTCGGCATCTTCCTGTTGCGTCAGACCTTCAAGACGGTCCCGCGCGAACTGGAAGAAGCGGCCCGCATGGAGGGCGCGAATGCGCTGCAGATCCTCTGGAAGGTGTATGTACCGCTGGCCAAGCCGATCTACGTGGCCTACGGGCTGGTGTCGGTCAGCCACCACTGGAACAACTTCCTGTGGCCGCTGATCATCACCAATTCGGTCGAATCCCGGCCGCTGACGGTGGGCCTGCAGGTGTTCTCGTCCACGGACCAGGGCATCGACTGGTCCGTGATCACGGCCGCGACCCTGATGTCGGCCGCGCCGCTGCTGATCGCGTTCCTGCTGTTCCAGCGCCAGTTCGTGCAGTCGTTCATGCGGGCGGGGATCCGGTAGGATCGGGCGGTTCGCCCCCGTCGCGCCGCAACAAAAAACCCCGCCTGGGCGGGGTTTAGTACGTCTGGGGACAGGCGGCGGGGATCAATACCCCACGGTCAGACCGGGCAGGTCCACCGTGATGCGCGGACGCTCCAGCGCCAGCGCCAGGTGCTCGGCGAATTCGCGGGCTTCCTTTTCGTCGGTGGATAGCGTGTCGTAGCCCAGCGCGTCGGCCACGCCCAGCACCTTGTCCAGCAACAGGACCTTGCCGCTGGGCCGCAACGGCTCGCAGCCCAGGGTTTCCCAGGCGCTGTCAAACCAATCGCGCGCATCGGCCTGGCGTTGCGGAGAGGTTTCGACGTTTGCGGAAAGGTCCAGCGAACGCCGGGGGTCAAAAACGATGGTGATGTCGCTGCGCATGGGAATGGGGCTCCGTCAGAGGGCGTCAGGCCCGTAGAGTAGGCAAAAAACGCCGGACAGATTGTCCGCCCGGCGACATATTGCTACCAGCCCCGCGACACTTCCCAGGTGACCTCGGCGCCGGCGGCCTGCGACTGGCGCATCATGTCCAGCAGGGGGAAGGCACGTTCCTTCAGGCCCACCGCGCGCGCCATCGGGGCGGCGGGCGCCTTGTCCTCGTCTTCCTCGTCGTGGCTGTCATGGGTGTGCTGGTACTCGTCGATCGCGCGTTCGATGCCGCTGATGGCCGGTCCAAGCTGCTCCACGGTAAAGACGCCGCGCTCGGGGATCTTGTCGCCGACCGGCTTGCCTGCCGCCTGCAACAGGGCGCCGGCGTGGTCGGTCAGCATCAGGACTTCGGCCACGACCTTGGAGTGAAAAGTGATCAGCATATTCCGGTCTCCTACATTGATTACCTTAGCTCCGTACACTACCCCAACGCCCCCATGATGCCAACTGGCGCCCCCAAATCAACTATGATTCAGGGGTTTCCCGTGACAGCAGGCGCCGCGCCGGCCCTGCCTGCGCAACGCGCAACGGCTTGCCGGCCCCCGCCGGACGGACCCGGAAGCCAGCCTGCGGGCACGGCACGGATTGCCGGCAGGCCGCAAGCGCCGTGCCGCCCTCGTCACTCACTCAGAACCTCGCCAGACGCCCATGCTCCTCGAGCAACAAAAACAGCTTATCTCCCTGATCCAGGCCGCCGTCGCGCAAAGCCTGCCCGACGCCCAGCCCAATGTGCTGCTGGAGCGCCCCAAGGTTGCCGCCCACGGCGACGTCGCCACCAACGTGGCCATGCAGCTCGCCAAGCCCGCGCGCCGCAATCCCCGCGAACTGGCCCAGGGCATCGTCGACGCCGTGATGGCCAATCCCGACGCCGCCGCGCTGGTCGAAAGCGCCGAAGTGGCCGGCCCCGGCTTCATCAACCTGCGCATCACCCCGGCGGCCCGCCAGGCGGTGATCGCCGCAGTGGCCGAGCAGGGCGACACGTACGGACGCGCCGCGCGCCTGGGCGAAAAGATCCTGGTCGAGTTCGTGTCGGCCAACCCCACCGGCCCGCTGCACGTGGGCCATGCCCGCCAGGCCGCGCTGGGCGACGCACTGTGCCGCCTGTACGACGCCGTCGGCTGGGACGTCACCCGCGAGTTCTATTACAACGACGCCGGCAACCAGATCCATAACCTGGCGATCAGCGTGCAGGCCCGCGCCCGCGGCCTGACCACCGAATCCCCGGACTGGCCCGAAGACGGCTACAAGGGCGACTACATCGCCGACATCGCCCGCGACTTCCAGGAAGGCAAGACCATCCAGGCGTCCGACGGCGAGCCCGTCACCGCCACGGGCAACGTTGAAAGCCTGGACGACATCCGCGTCTTTGCCGTGGCCTATCTGCGCCGCGAGCAGGACCTGGACCTGCAGGCCTTCGGCCTGGCGTTCGACAATTACTACCTGGAAAGCTCGCTCTACACGTCCGGTCGCGTCGAAGCGACGGTCAAGGCGCTGGTCGCCGGCGGCCATACCTACGAAGAGGGCGGCGCGCTGTGGCTGCGCACCACCGAACTGGGCACGGGCGACGACAAAGACCGCGTCATGCGCAAAAGCGAGGGCGGCTACACCTATTTCGTGCCCGATGTGGCCTACCACAAGGCCAAATGGGAGCGCGGCTTTCACCGCGCCGTGAACATCCAGGGCAGCGACCACCACGGCACCGTGGCCCGCGTGCGCGCCGGTCTGCAGGCGCTGGAAGAGGGCATCCCGAAGGACTACCCGTCCTACGTGCTGCACAAGATGGTCAAGGTGATGCGCGGCGGCGAAGAGGTCAAGATCTCCAAGCGCGCCGGCAGCTATGTCACCATGCGCGACCTGATCGACTGGGTCGGCCGCGACGCGGTGCGCTACTTCCTGATCCAGCGCCGCGCCGACACGGAATTCGTGTTCGACGTGGACCTGGCCCTGTCCAAGAGCGACGAGAACCCCGTTTATTACATCCAGTACGCCCACGCGCGCATCTGCTCGGTCATCAACAACGCCGGCATGCCGGCCGCCGACGTGGCCCAGGCCGACGCCTCGCTGCTGACCGCGCCGACCGAATTCGCGCTGATGCAGCGCCTGGCCGAGTTCCCCCAGGTGGTGGCGCTGGCCGCCCAGGATCTGTCGCCGCACCACATCGCGTTCTGGCTGCGCGACTGCGCATCGGACTTCCACGGCTGGTACAACGCCGAGCGCGTGCTGGTCGACGACACTGCCGTGAAGCTGGCCCGCCTGCGCCTGGCCGCGACCACCCGCCAGGTGCTGGCCAACGGGCTCGCGCTCTTGGGCGTTTCCGCGCCCGAGCGGATGTAACATCGGTTCATGGCAACCAAGCGCAAATCCACCCGCCGTTCCTCCGGCGAAAGCGGCAGCACCCTGTACGGGGCGCTGGCCGGTCTGCTGATAGGGCTGATCGTCGCCGCCGTCGTCGCGTTCTATGTCACCAAGGCGCCCGTTCCCTTCGTGGACCGGGCCAGCCGCCAGGGCGATACGGGCAAGCTGCCCGATCCGCGCACGGCGCCGGACCCCAATGCCGGCCTGTACGGCCGCGACGGGGCCGCCGGTGCGCCGCCCACCGGCCCCACCGCCACCGCGCCGGCCCCGCTGCCGGGCGCAGGCGCACCGGCCAAGGGCGACGAAACCCCCTCCAAGCTGGACGACCTGGGCGCGCTGATCGCCACGCTGCCGACCTCCCGGGCACCGGCCGCCGCCCCGTCGGCGCCCCCCGCCACGGCATCCGCGCCCACGCCCATCTCCAAGGCCGCCCCCACGGCGACGGCAGCCGCCAAGCCGTCCGCGCCCGCCGCCACCGGCACGTACTACCTGCAAGCCGGCGCCTTCCGCGGCGAGAACGATGCCGAATCGCTGAAAGCGCGCATCATCCTGCTGGGCCTGCCGGTTGCGGTGCAGAAAGCCGAACTCAACGGCAAGCCCATCAACCGCGTCCGGGTCGGTCCGTTTGCCCGCCTGGACGACATGAACCGGGCGCGCGGCCGCCTGGGCGAGAACAAGATCGAGACCGCCGTGGTGCGCCAATAACGGCGCGCGGCGGATCGTTTTGCATTGAACTAATCCGGCCCCGGGCCTGTCTGTAGCCTTTTATTCAGGAACCTCACCCATGCTGTCCCCCAAGCTCATCCGCATCCTGGCAGCCGCCGCGCTGACCGCCACGGCGTTCTTCAGCCCGGCCAGCCACGCGCAAGGCGCCCAGCAGTACGTGCCGATCAACCCGCCGCTGCCGTCGGACACCCCGGGCAAGGTCGAGGTCCTGGAATTCTTCGCCTACACCTGCCCGCACTGCGCCGCCATGGAACCCATGGTCGAAGACTGGGCCAAGACCGCGCCGTCCGATGTCGTGCTCAAGCAGGTTCCCATCGCCTTCAACGCCGGCATGAAGCCGCTGCAGCAGCTGTACTACACGCTGCTGGCCTTGGACCGTCCCGACCTGCACCCCAAGGTCTTCACGGCCATCCACGGCGAGCACAAGCGCCTGTTCGACAAGAAGGCCATGGGTGAGTGGATTGCCACCCAGGGTGTGGACCGCGCCAAGTTTGACTCGGTGTTCGATTCGTTCAGCGTGCAGACCCAGGTGCAGCGCGCCAACCAACTGGCCGAGGCCTATCGCATCGAAGGCACCCCGTCGTTTGCCGTGGGCGGCAAGTTCATGACCTCGCCGGTCATGGCGGGCAACAGCTACGAAGGCGCGCTGAAGGAAGTCAACGCGCTGATTCCGATGGCGCGCGCGAAGTAATCCGCGCAAGGATTCGCGCACGATCTGCGCAATACCCGCATCGCAAACGCCCCAAGCCTTTTCCAGGCCGGGGCGTTTTTTTTCAGCCTTCATTCAGCTGCGCCGGCAAGGGGCCGGGCTACACTTTCGCCATAAAAATCGCCGCACGCACGGCATCAAATGGGTGGAAGACAAATGAAAAAGCACTTCTCGCGCAGCAGCGCGGCGCTGGGCCTGTGCCTGTCGCTCGCAACGGGCCTGGCCCACGCCAACGCCGCCGACGGCGTCAAGATCGGCGTGTTGACGGACATGGCGGGCGTCACCGCCGACGCCACGGGCAAGGGGTCCGTGGAAGCCGCCCGGCTCGCCATCGAGGAAATGGGCGGCACGGTGCTCGGCAAGCCCATCACGCTCGTGTCCGGCGATCACCAGCACCGCCCCGACATCGGCAGCAGCATGGTCCGCAAGTGGTACGACACGGAAGGCGTGGACGTGGTGGTGGACGTGCCCAACTCGTCTGTCGCGCTGGCTGTGCAAGGCATCGCGCGCGAAAAGAAAAAGCTGGTGCTGTTCTCCAGCCCCGGCACCACCGCGCTGACTCAGGCGCAATGCTCGCCCTACGGCGTGCAGTGGACCTACACCACCTACGCGCTGTCGCGCGGCACCGCCACCGCGGTCGTGAAAGAAGGCGGCAAGCGCTGGTTCATCCTGGCGTCCGATTACGCGTTCGGCAAGCAGCTTGCCGCCGACACCGAAACCGTCGTCAAGGCCAAGGGCGGCGAGATCGCCGGCACGGTCTTCCATCCGCTCAACGCGTCGGACTTTGCGTCCTTCCTGCTGCAGGCGCAGGGCTCCAAAGCGCAGATCATTGCGATTGCCAACGCGGGCGGCGACACCATCTCGGCCATCAAGCAGGCCGCGGAATTCGGCATCGGCGGCACGCAGCAACTGGCGGCGATGCTGCTGCTGTTGACCGACGTGCACAGCCTGGGCCTGGCCGCCGCGCAAAAGACCTACCTGACCGTACCGTCGTATTGGGACATGAACGACGGCACCCGCGCCTTCACCAAGAAGTTCGAGGCGCGCGTGGGCCGTCCGCCCACCTTCCTGCAGGCCGGCGTCTACAGCTCGGTGCGCCACTACTTGCAGGCGGTGAAGGCAGCCAATTCGGTCGATTCGGACGCGGTGATGGCCAAGATGAAATCCATGCCGATTGACGATCCCTTCAGCCTGAACGCGCACATCCGCGCCGACGGCCTGGTGGTGCGCGACATGATGCTGGCGCAGGTGAAGACGCCCGAACAGTCCAAAGCGCCCTGGGATTACTACAACATCGTCAGCACCATTCCCGGCGAATCGCTGGCGTGGCCGCTGTCCGACAGCCAATGCCCGCTGGTCAAGCCATGACGCAGGAACTGGCGCTGGCGGACTTCGGCAGCTTTTATGCGGGCGGGCGGCCCGTGCGGATCGAAGGTCAGCCCAAGCGCGACATTGCCTTCACGCAGACGGCGTCGCTGGCCTACGACCCCAACGGCCTCTATCACTTCGAGCAGGCCTACGTGCAGTACTTCATCCCGGCGCGGCTGGCGCATCCGCTGCCCATCGTGCTGCTGCACGGCGGCGGGATGACCGGCGCGATGTGGGAGCAGACGCCCGACGGCCGGCCCGGCTGGATGCAGCATTTCCTGCGCCAGGGCCATGCGGTCTATGTGGTGGACAACGTGGAGCGCGGGCGCGCCGGCTGGGCGCCGTTCACGCAGGTCTGGCCCGAGCCGCCCATCATCCGCAACGCCGAGGAAAGCTGGTCGCTGTTCCGCTTCGGACGCGCCGAGGATTACGCGGCTCGGCAGGCGTTTGCGGGACAGCGTTTTCCGGTTGGCCATTTCGACGACTTCATCCGCCACGCCGTGCCGCGCTGGCTGGGCAACAACGATGCCGCGTTACAGGGCTTTTGCGCGGTGCTGGACCGGGTCGGGCCCTGCATCGTGCTGGCCCACAGCCACGGCGGCGAAGTGGCCTACCGGGCGCTGCACGCGCGGCCGGATCTGGTGCGCGGGGTGATCGGCATCGAGCCGTCCGGGTTTTCCAACGAGGTTGTCGCGGAAAGTGTGGCGGCAAAGCCGTTTCTGTTCGTTTATGGCGACTATCTGGACGCGACGCCGCTCTGGGAAAAGCTCACCGCAACAGGCGCCGCCTATGCCGATAACCTGGCGCGCCACGGCGGGCGGGTGCAGACGTGGCGGCTGGCGGATATGGGCATAGCGGGCAATTCGCACATGCCGATGATGGATGACAACAGCGACGATATCGCGGCACGCATCGGCGCGTGGATACGCGAATCGGCGGCGTGATCACGCCCGTCAATGCAACGCGGCGGCCTTGCAGCCGCCGCGTGTGGGTCTTGCGGGCGTAGTCGCACGCCTATTGCGCACTTACTCCGCGATCATTCCTTGACGGCCGCGGCCTGTTCAAAAGCCTGCGTCAGGTCCGCAATGATGTCCTCAGGCGACTCCAGCCCGATGTGCAGGCGCACGACCGGGTTCTCGCCTTCGCCCCAATAGCCGTGCTTGGACAGATCCTTCGGCGACACAAGCTGCACCAGGCTTTCATAGCCGCCCCACGAGAAGCCGATGCCAAAGAGCGTCAGCGCATCGACAAAGCGGCGCGCGGCGGCCGGCGACAGGGCCAGTTCGGCCGACAGCATGCCGTTCGAACCCGTGCAATCGCGTTGCCACAATTCATGGCCCGGATCCTTGGGCCAGGCCGGATGGAACAGGCGCACGGTCTCGGGACGGGAATCCAGGAACTCGCACACCTGCATCGCGTGGCGCGCGTGCTGGGCCATGCGGATGGGCATGGTGCGCACGCCGCGCAGCGCCAGCCACGCGTCGTCGGCGCTGATGGAGTAACCCATCGCGTACTGCGTGCGGTTCAGCTTGCGGGCGATGCCTTCGTCGTTGGTGACCACCGCGCCCAGCATCAGGTCGGAGTGTCCGCCCACGTACTTGGTGCCGGCAATGACCGAGACCTGCGCGCCCAGCGTCAACGGCCGGTAGATGTAGCCGGAACCCCAGGTGTTGTCGGTAGCCAGCACCAGCCCGTGGCGCTGCGCGATGGCGGCCATGGCGCCCATGTCCAGCATCTCGAACAACAGCGAGCCGGGCGATTCCACATACAGCAGCGTGGTGTTGGGCCGCACCAGCGCATCGACGTCTTCGCCGGCGGCGAAGTACGTGATTTCGATGTTCATGCGCTTGAGCACCGCATCGTCCAGCTCGCGCATCGGGCCATACACGCTGTCGGAGATCAGCGCGTGGTCGCCGGCGGAGCACAGCGCCATCATCACCATCGTCATGGCCGACAGGCCCGAAGACGCCAGGTAGCAATGCGTGCCGCCTTCCAGCTGCGTGAAGACCTCTTCCAGCGCGGCATGGGTGTCCATGCCCATGCGCCCGTACGTGGACGCGCGGCCGCCCGCTGCCTTGCTGCGCTGCGCGTTTTCCAGCGCGGCGATATTGGCAAAGCGCACCGTGCTGGCCCGCATGGGCGGCAGCGGCACCGGCGCCGTGCCGGTCTCGGGGTTGAACGGGGCAGTGCCCGCGTGCTGGAGAACCGTATCGATGTGTTTGGTAGGCATCTTGTAGAGGTGCGTCAAAACCGGGAAAACCAAACCATATCAGGACGCGGCGGGAATTTCAGCCGATCCATTGGACCGTCTCGGACAATTCCGCGCGCCGGGTGCGGTAGCTATTGGCCGGATGCGCCGTGTCCTCGAAGCCGAACGAGATCCCGCAGACCACCCGCCGGCCGGGTCCGATGCCCAGCACTTCGCGCAAAACCTCGGGATACATCGCCAGCGACGCTTGCGCCACGGTCGCAACCCCATTGGCCTGCGCCGCCAGCAGAAAATTGGCGACGTACCCGCCGCAGTCCATCGCGCCGTACTCGCCCAGCGCCTCGTCGGTCGTGATGATGGCGACGTGCGGTGCGTCGAAGAGGGCGAAGTTGCGCATCTCCTGGCGCCGGTAGGCTTCGCGGTCGCCGCGCGGCACGCCGACGGCGCCGTACAGCTGGAAACCGGATTCGCGGCGGCGGGCCAGGTATTCGTCGCGGTATTCGCGCGGAAACGGGAAATCAGGCGTAAAGCCTTCGACCTGCGCGCGGCGTTCAAGCGCGTCGCGCAGCCGACGCGTGCCGTCGCCTTCGGTGATCGCCACCTGCCACGGCTGGCAGTTGCACCAGGACGCCGTGCGCTGCGCCAGCGTCAATATGCGTTCGACGGTCGCGCGAGGCACAGGCTGTGGCAGAAAGGCGCGGCAGCTGTGGCGGGCCAGCAGCCAGTCTTCTAGTGCGGTATCGGGCAGGGCATCGTTGGCGTTATTGGTGTTATTGGCGTTCTGAGCTGCAACGGTCATGATCGGTCTGTCTCCTGTCGTGGTCGGCTTTGCCCTTATCATGCCACTTGCTGTCCGCCACCGTCCCGCCCGTCGCATCCGCGGGTCCGTTACCAAAGAGACTCCATGCTGCCCCTCGACACCCTCATCGCATTCTTTGGCATTGCCGTGCTGCTGGCGCTGACGCCGGGGCCGGACAATCTCTTTGTGCTGATGCAGTCCGCCATCTGGGGACGCAAGGCGGGCATGTTCGTGGTGCTGGGGTTGTGCACCGGACTGCTGGGACACACGGCGGCAGTTGCGGTTGGCCTGGCCGCCGTTTTCGCCGCGTCGCCCGTGGCGTTCACGGTGCTAAAGCTGGCAGGCGCGGCCTATCTGGCGTACTTGGCCTGGCAGATCCTGCGCGCCCCCGTCGAATCCGAAGACGGCAAACGTCCCGAACCCATGCGCCCCGGCGCGCTGTACCGCCGCGGCATCGTCATGAACCTCACCAACCCCAAGGTGCTGCTGTTCTTCTTCGCCTTCCTGCCGCAATTCACGTCGCCGCGACTGGGATCGGTGGGCGTGCAGACCATGCAACTGGGCGCGGTGTTCATCGTGTCGACACTGCTGGTGTTCGGCGCGATCGCGTTCTTCTCGGGCGCGTTCGGCGAACTGCTGCAGCGCTCGGTCACCGCCAAGCGCTGGCTGAACCGCATTGCCGCACTGGTGTTCGTGGGGCTGGCGGTCAGGCTGGCGACGGCGTCGCGCTAGTTTGCACGCGCCTTGAACCGCACGATGCCATCGGCATCCTGCGCCCGCGTCAGCTTGCCTTCGAAGTACAGCGCATGCAGATGCGCCAGCGCCTCGCCCATCGCGAACGTCAACTGGTGCAGATCCAGCTTGCGCTTGAACAGCACCGGCACGATATCCGACGTGGATTGCGGCTGAACGGCACAGGCTTCCAGCACTTCCGCCAGCCGGTCCCGATGATGCTCGTGCTGCTGCTTGATACGTTCATGCAGCCCCTTGAACGGGCGCCCATGCGAAGGCAGCACCAGCGTGTCATCCGGCAAGCCGTCGTACCCATCAAGCGACCGCAAATACAGGGGCAGGGGATTGGCGTCAGGTTCGTAATCGAACACGCTGACGTTCGTGGAAATGCGCGGCAGCACCATGTCGCCGGAAATCAGCACGCCCAGGTCAGGCGAGAACAGCGACGCGTGTTCCGGCGCATGGCCGTAGCCCACGATGACGCGCCAATCGCGCCCGCCGATACGCACCTGATCGCCGTCCATGATGCGCGTATAGCGCGACGGCACGGCAGGCACCAGATTCGGGAAATAGTTGGCGCGCTGGCGGATCTGTTCTTGCGCGTCCGGGTCCGTCAGGCCGTGACGGGCGAAGTGCTCGACCGCCGATTGGCCACCGGGACCCGCGCCGGCATCGGTGCGGCGCGACGACCACAGCGACGCCACCATGTAGTCCGTCATCGTCATCCACAGGCGCGCGTTCCAGCGCTCGCACAGCCAGTAGGCCAGGCCGATGTGGTCCGGATGCATGTGGGTGACCAGCACGCGCAGCACGGGCAGGCCGTCCAGCTCGTTCTTGAACACGTCTTCCCACAGCGTCTTCACTTCATCGCGCGAAATGCCGCAGTCGACGACCGTCCAGCCGTCCTGACCGTCGATGTTGTCGCGCAGCAGCCAGAGGTTGATATGATCCAGCGCGAACGGCAGCGGCATCCGGATCCATTTGACGCCCTCCGCCACCACATGCGCGCGGCCGGCCTCGGGCTGGAAATCGGCCCAGGGATACTGAAGCTTCTGTTCGTTGGGATTCATTGCCTCTCGCTCCACGCTTGACGATCACGTCAAGTCATCATAATTTACGTTTACGTAAACTGCCACACGTCGCATGCCCTCGTCAACCTGGACCATCTCCGAGCTCGCCCGCGAGTTCGACGTCACGCCCCGCACGATCCGCTTCTACGAAGACCAGGGGATCGTCAGCCCGGCGCGCGAGGGCCGCAACCGCATCTTCGGACCGCGCGACCGCACGCGCCTGAAACTGGCCCTGCGCGGCAAGCGGCTGGGCCTGCAACTGTCCGAGATCCTGACGCTGATCGACATGTACGACGGTCCCGGCGACACCGAGGTGCAGTTGCGCCAGTATCTGTCCGTGCTGGAACAGCATCGTGCCACGCTCGAGCAGCAGCGCCGCGACATCGACGACACCCTTCAGGAAATCAGCGAGCAGGAACGCCAGTGCCGCGTCCTCCTGGCGCAGAAGCCGTAGTCCGCATGGCTGTGTTTCAAACCATCGGGCTCTTCGTCCTGACCGCGCTTGCGGAAATCATCGGCTGCTACCTGCCTTATCTATGGCTGCGCAAGGGCCATTCCATCTGGCTGCTGGCGCCCGCCGCGCTGAGCCTGGCGCTGTTCGCCTGGCTGCTGACGCTGCACCCGACGGCGTCGGGCCGCGTGTATGCCGCGTACGGCGGCGTCTACATCGGCATGGCGCTGCTATGGCTGTGGGCGGTGGACGGCGTGCGGCCCAGCGCAAGCGACTGGATCGGCGTTGGCTTGTGCATCGCGGGGATGCTGGTGATCATGTTCGGTCCGCGCAGCACGTAATTCATCCTGCCCGACACGAAAAAAAGCGCGCGTGCCCCCAGGGCCGCGCGCTTTTCATTGGCCGCTGCTTACTCGGCCTTGATGTTGCTTTCCTTGATAAGACGGGCGTTGTTCGTGAACTCGGCCTGCACCTGCTTTGCAAACGCCTCGCCCGACGCCGTACCCGGCTGCAGGAACGACTTGGCCAAGATCTCCTGGAACTCGGCGCTAGCCACGGCCTTGGTCAACGCGGCCTGCAACGGCCGCGACACCGTCGGCGGCAGGTTGGCCGGCGCGAAGATGCCGAAGTTCGAGTAATACTGCGCCTGCGGCAGCTTCAGCTCGGCCATCGTCGGCACATCCGGCCACGCGGCCAGACGCTGCGGCGCCATCACCGCCAGCGGCTTGAGCGCGCCGTTGGCCACGTGCGGCAGCACGACGTCGCTGTTCACCACCAGCAGCTCCACCACGCCGCCCAGACCGTCGGTCAGCGCCTGGCTGTTGCCGCGATACGGCACGTGCAGCATCTTGGTGCCGGTCTGCGCGGTGACCGCCGCCATGCCGATATGCGCGACCGTGCCCTGGCCCGGCGTGCCGTAGCGCACGCCTTCGGGATGCGACTTGGCGTATTCCACCAGGCCCGCAAAATCCTTCACCGGCAACGCCTTCGTCGCCACAATGGCGACCGGCGCCACAGCCACGCTGGCCACCGGCGTCAGGTCCTTCATCGGGTCGTAATTGGTCTTGGCCAGATGCGGAAAGATCGTCAGCGGGCTGCTCGAGGCCAGCAGCAGCGTGGTGCCGTCCGGCTGCGCACGCGCCACGTAGTCGGTACCCACCGAGGCGCCCGCGCCCGGCTTGTTCTCGACGATGACCGTAATGTTGGCTTCCTTGCGCAGCGCGTCGCCCAACCGGCGCGCGATCGCATCGGCGCTGCCGCCGGCCGTGTAGGGCACGACCACGGTAACGGGCTTGGCCGGCCAGCTCTGCGCCATCGCGCCGCTAGCCATGATTGCCAGGGCCGCCCCCGCGGCCTTGATCAGCAATGTCTTCTTTTTCATATCGTCCTGGTGATTTGCGTAGCACTGCGTTGGTGAAACGGACTGCGGTAAAGCACATCAGGCAAGGTAGCGTTGCGCCAGGCGAACCCAGTACGACGCCCCCGCCGGAATCAAGGAATCATTGAAGTCATAACTGGCGTTGTGCAGCATGCACGGGCCCAGGCCGTGGCCCGCCATGCGATGCTCGCCGTCGCCATTGCCCAGGAACACGTAGCAGCCCGGCTTTTCCTGCAGCAGGAACGCAAAGTCTTCCGAGGCCATGGCCGGTTCGATGGTGAGTGCGCGGTCCTCGCCCACGACCTCGCGCATCACGCCCATGCAGAACTCCGTCTCGGCCACGGTGTTGACCAGCGCCGGGTAGCGGCGTTCGAAGTACACCTCGGCCTCGCAGCCGTGCGCCGCGGCGATGCTGGGTGCGATCTCCTGCATGCGCCGCTCGATCAGGTCCACCACGTCCGTGCTGTACGCGCGCACCGACCCGCCCAGCCACGCAGTATTGGGAATCACGTTGATGACGCTGCCCCCCGCCTGAACCTGCGTGATCGACAGCACCGCCGCATCCAGCGGACGCTTGCTGCGCGTCAGGATCGTCTGCAGCGACTGGCCGATGGCAAAGAGCGCCGGCACCGGGTCATTGCAGTCCTGCGGCGCGGCGGCGTGGCCGCCCTTGCCCTTGACCGTGATCTTGAAGCCGTTGGCCGCCGCCATCATGGGACCGGCACAGACGCCGAACGCACCGGCCGGCAGGCCCGGCCAGTTGTGCATGCCAAACACGGCCTCGCACGGAAAGCGCGTGAACAGGCCATCCTGGATCATCGCGCGGCCGCCCGCGCCGCCTTCCTCGGCCGGCTGAAAGCACAGGTACACGGTGCCGTCGAAGCCGCCCGCCGTCTGCAAATGCTGCGCCGCAGCCAGCAGCATGGCGGTGTGGCCGTCGTGGCCGCAGCCGTGCATCTTGCCGTCGTGGCGCGAGCGGTGCTCGAACTGGTTTTCTTCCTGCATGGGCAACGCGTCCATGTCGGCGCGCAGCATGATGGCCCGGTCCGACGTCCCCCGCTTGATCACCCCGACCACGCCCGTCTTGGCAATGCCCGTATGCGTTTCGATGCCCCAGCCGCGCAGCGTGTCGGCCACCACCTTGGCCGTGCGGTGCTCTTCGTAGCAAAGCTCCGGATGCATGTGGATGTCGCGGCGCAACGCCACGATGTCGTCCAGGTTGGATAATTCGAGCACAGCAGACTCCATCGGATATTTCAGGATTAAAGGGTCATATCAAGTATTGCCCATCGCCCCTGCCGCAGCAGTGCATCACGCGCTAGGGATAACCCTCATCCAATTTACGTTTACGTAAACGTAATATTTGCACTGCATCATTGCGCAGCGCCGGACGATCGGCGCATCATGGATCACCCCCGCGACGGCGGCCAAGACACGCCCGCGCAGATCCATGAATGTAAGTACCTACTATCACGGAGACACTGATGAATCTTCCCGGCCTGAACTTCGACCTGGGCGAAGACCTGGACATGCTGCGCGACGCCGTACGCAACTTCGCGCAGGCCGAGATCGCGCCGCGCGCCGCGGAAGTCGATCGCAGCGACCAATTCCCCATGGACCTGTGGCGCAAGTTCGGTGACCTCGGCGTGCTCGGCATGACCGCCGACGAGGAATACGGCGGCGCCAACATGGGCTATCTGGCCCACATGGTCGTCATGGAGGAAATCTCCCGCGCCAGCGCCTCCATCGGCCTGTCGTACGGCGCGCACTCGAACCTGTGCGTGAACCAGATCAACCGCAACGGCACCGCCGCCCAGAAGGCCAAGTACCTGCCCAAGCTGATCTCCGGCGAACACGTCGGCGCGCTGGCCATGAGCGAACCGGGCGCCGGCTCCGACGTCGTCAGCATGAAGCTGCGCGCGGAAAAGAAGGGCGACCGCTACGTGCTGAACGGCACCAAGATGTGGATCACCAACGGCCCGGACGCCGACACCCTCGTCGTCTACGCCAAGACCGACCCCGAGGCCCACCAGCGCGGCATCACCGCCTTCCTGGTCGAAAAGGGTTTCAAGGGCTTTTCCGTGGCGCAGAAGCTGGACAAGCTGGGCATGCGCGGCAGCCACACCGGCGAGCTGGTGTTCCAGGACTGCGAGATCCCCGAGGAAAACGTGCTGGGCCAGGTCAACGGCGGCGTGAAGGTGCTGATGAGCGGCCTGGACTACGAACGCGCCGTGCTGTCCGGCGGCCCGCTGGGCATCATGCAGGCCGTGATGGACGTGGTGGTGCCTTACATCCACGACCGCAAGCAGTTCGGCCAGGCCATCGGCGAATTCCAGCTCATCCAGGGCAAGGTCGCCGACCTGTACACCACGCTGCAAGCCAGCCGCGCCTTCTGCTATCAGGTCGGCAAGAACCTGGACAAACTGGGGTCCGACCACGTGCGCCAGGTGCGCAAGGACTGCGCCGCGCTCATCCTGTACACCGCCGAAAAGGCCACGTGGATGGCGGGCGAGGGCGTGCAGATCCTGGGCGGCAACGGCTACATCAACGAATACCCGGTCGGCCGCCTGTGGCGCGACGCCAAGCTGTATGAAATTGGCGCCGGCACCAGCGAAATCCGCCGCATGCTGATCGGCCGCGAACTCTTCAACGAAACCGCCTGACGCCTTATCCACAGCCCGCGCCATGATCCGCACGTCCGACATCCAGCACATCGAGCAGGCTCCCGCGCCGGGACCCTCTCCGCTGGAGGTCGCTCGCCTGATCCTGGCCGGCTTTGACCGGCACTACGCGCTGTTTCGCTACAGCGCGCAGCGCGCCAAGGCGCTGTTCGAATCCGGCGACTGGCACGGCATCCAGCATCTGTCGCGCGAACGCATCGAGTACTACGACATGCGCGTGCGCGAATGCGCCACGCAACTGGAAGGCGTGCTGCGCGGGCGGCCAGAGGGTGCGGTTGGCGGTGCGGTTGGCAATACGGGCAACGGCGCGGAGCACGCCGCCAAGAACGGCAATGGCGCCGCCGCCCCGTCCCTGACCGACGCGCAGACGGCGTACTGGCAGCAGATCAAGCAGGAGTTCGTCGGCCTCCTGGGCGAACACCGCCAGCCCGAATGCGCCGAGACCTTCTTCAACTCGGTCTCGTGCCGACTGCTTCACCGCGACTACTTTCACAACGATTTCCTGTTCGTACGCCCGGCAGTCGCCACCGACTACCTGGACAGCAGCGTGCCGTCCTACCGCGTGTACTACCCGGTGACCGACGGCCTGGAAAAAAGCCTGATCCGCATGGTGGCCGACTTTGGTCTCGCGCTGCCCTTTGAAGACCTGCCGCGCGACACGCGATTGCTGGCGCGCGCCGCGGTGTCCAAGCTTCGCGCGGTCCTGCCGCGCCACGTCGGCCGGCGCATCGCCACCGATTGCCAGCTCCACGCGCTGGGGTCGCTGTTCTTTCGGAACAAGGGCGCCTACATCGTCGGCCGCCTGATCAACCAGACCACCGTCTATCCCTTTGCCATCGCGCTGACGCGCAATCCGGCCGGGCAGGTGACGCTGGACGCGCTGCTGCTGGGCGCGGACGACCTAAGCACGCTGTTCAGCTTCACCCGCGCGTATTTCCTGGTGGACATGGAAACGCCCGCGGCGGTGGTCAACTTTCTGTCGAGCCTGTTGCCGCGCAAGCCCAAGGCCGAGCTCTACACCATGATCGGCCTGCAAAAGCAGGGCAAGACGCTGTTCTACCGCGACTTCCTGCACCACCTGGCCCACTCGCGCGACGCCTTCGACATCGCCCCCGGCATCAAGGGCATGGTGATGTGCGTGTTCACGCTGCCGTCTTATCCGTACGTGTTCAAGCTCATCAAGGACCGCATCGACAAGGACGGCATGGATCACGCCACCGTGCGGCGCAAGTACCAGATGGTCAAGCTGCACGACCGCGTGGGCCGCATGGCCGACACCTGGGAATATTCACAGGTGGCCCTGCCGCGCGCCCGCTTTGCGCCCGCGCTGCTCACCGAACTGCGGCGCCTGGTGCCCAGCCTTATCGAGGAAACCGGCGACACCGTCGTCATCCGCCACGTCTACATCGAACGCCGGATGACGCCGCTGAACCTGTATCTGCAGCAGGCGCCCGACGCGCTGCTGGACCACGCCGTGCGCGAATACGGGGACGCCATCCGGCAACTGGCCGCGGCCAACATCTTCCCCGGCGACATGCTTTACAAGAATTTCGGCGTCACGCGCCTGGGCCGCGTCGTCTTTTATGACTACGACGAAATCCAGCGCATGACCGAGATGAACTTCCGGCGCATTCCGCCGGCCCCGAACGAAGAAGCGGAGATGGCCTCCGAACCCTGGTACGCCATCGGCCCGAACGACGTCTTCCCCGAGGAATTCGGCCGCTTCCTGCTGGGCGACGCACGCGTGCGCGGCGCCTTCATGCGTCACCATGCCGACCTCCTGGAACCGGACTGGTGGCAGGCCTGCCGCGCCCATGTGGCGCAAGGCCGGATCGAAGAATTTTTCCCTTACGATAAGGACAGACGCTTGCGTGCAGACCGCCCTTCAAACGGCAACGCGGTGTTGTAACCCAATCGCTGTCCCGACCCTCACAGGAGCAAGTCATGTCAGATCCCATCGTCATCGTTTCCGTCGCCCGCACGCCCATGGGCGGCATGCTGGGCAACTTGTCCGGCCTGGCCGCGCACGAGCTGGGCTCGGTCGCCATCAAGGCCGCCGTCGAACGCGCCGGCATCAAGCCCGAGCAGGTCGACGAAGTCATCATGGGCAACGTGCTGCAAGCCGGTCAGGGCCAGGCGCCCGCCCGCCAGGCCGCGCTGGGCGCCGGCCTGCCGCTGGGCGTGGCGTGCACCACCATTCACAAAGTCTGCGGCTCGGGCCTGAAGGCCGCGATGTTCGGCCATGACCTGCTGGCTTCGGGCAGCGCCGAGATCGTCGTCGCCGGCGGCCAGGAAAGCATGAGCAACGCGCCGTACCTGCTGCTCAAGGGCCGCCAGGGCTACCGCTACGGCCACAACACCGTGTATGACCACATGGCGCTGGACGGTCTGGAAGACGCCTACGACAAGGGCAAGGCCATGGGCGTTTTCGCCGAAGACTGCGCCTCCAAGTACTCGTTCACGCGCGAACAGCAGGACGCGTTCTCGCTGGAATCGCTGCGCCGCGCGCGTGCCGCTTCGGAAGACGGCAGCTTCAAGTGGGAAATCGCCCCCGTCACCGTCGCCGGCCGCAAGGGCGACACCGTGATCGACACCGACGAAGCCCCCACCAAGGCCATGCCGGAAAAGATCCCCACGCTCAAGCCCGCGTTCAAGAAGGACGGCACTGTCACCGCCGCGAACTCGTCGTCGATCTCCGACGGCGCCGCCGCCATGGTGCTGATGCGCGCGTCCACGGCCGAAAAGCTCGGCGTCAAGCCGCTGGCCCGCATCGTCGCGCACTCGCAGCACTCGCAGGAACCCAACTGGTTCACCACCGCCCCCGTCGGCGCATTGAAGAACCTGTTCAACAAGACCGGCTGGAAGGCCGAGGACGTGGACCTGTACGAGATCAACGAAGCCTTCGCGGTGGTCGCCATGGCCGCCATGACCGACTTCAAGCTCTCGCCTGAAAAGGTCAACATCCACGGCGGCGCCACCGCGCTGGGCCACCCGATCGGCGCCTCCGGTGCGCGCCTGGTGGCCACCCTGATCGGCGCCCTGCGCAAGACCGGCGGCAAGCGCGGCGTGGCCACGCTGTGCATTGGCGGCGGCGAAGCCGTCGCGATGGCCATCGAAATGGTCTAAGCAGTTGCCTGCTTGAGACACGGGCTTCGGCCTGTGTCTCAAGCAGGATTTCGCTGCGCCTTTCTGGCATTGCAACCACCGCGACGGGTCGGTCGCGGGCCATGCATGAAAGGCGCAACGAAATCCTGATTTTTCCAATCGACAAGAATGCCCGGCCCACCGGGCAGCGAGACAACCCGCTCACACCGAGCGCCTTCAAATTCCAATCAAGCAGGACGGGTGGTACCCCATGCCCATCATCGAATCCCGCATCAATCCGCGGTCGCAGGACTACATCGACAACGCCAGCGCCATGCAGGCGCAACTGGACGATCTGAACCAGCAACTGGCGCAGACAGCCTTGGGCGGCAGCGAATCCGCCCGCGCCAAGCACACGGCGCGCGGCAAGCTCCTGCCGCGCGACCGCGTCGAAAACCTGATCGATCCGGGCACCCCGTTCCTGGAACTGTCGCCCATGGCGGCGCACGGCATGTATGACGGCGACGCGCCCGGCGCGGGCGTCATCACCGGCATCGGCCGCGTGTCCGGCACCGAGTGCGTCATCGTCTGCAACGACGCCACGGTCAAGGGCGGCACCTACTATCCGATGACGGTCAAGAAGCACCTGCGCGCGCAAGAGATCGCCGCGCAAAACAACCTGCCGTGCGTATATCTGGTGGACTCGGGCGGCGCCAACCTGCCGCAGCAGGACGAGGTCTTTCCCGACCGCGAGCACTTCGGCCGCATCTTCTACAACCAGGCGCAGATGTCGGCGCAGGGCATCGCGCAGATCGCCGTGGTGATGGGCTCTTGCACCGCCGGCGGCGCGTACGTGCCCGCCATGAGCGACGAGTCCATCATCGTGCGCAACCAGGGCACCATCTTTCTGGGCGGCCCGCCGCTGGTCAAGGCCGCCACCGGCGAAGAAGTCAGCGCCGAAGACCTGGGCGGCGGCGACGTGCACACGCGCCTGTCCGGCGTGGTCGACCACCTGGCCGCCAACGACATGCACGCGCTGCAACTGGCTCGCAATGCGGTTGCGCGCCTGAACCGCAAAAAGCCGCAGCCGCTGGCCACGATTCCCGTGCGCGAGCCGCGCTTCGATCCCAGCGAACTGAACGGCATCATTCCCGCCGACACCCGCAAGCCCTACGACGTGCGCGAAGTCATCGCACGCATCGTCGACGGCTCCGAGTTCGACGAATTCAAGGCGCGCTTCGGCCCCACGCTGGTCACCGGCTTTGCGCACATCCACGGCATGCCCGTCGGCATCGTCGCCAACAACGGCATCCTGTTCTCCGAGTCCGCGCAGAAGGGCGCGCACTTCATCGAACTGTGCGCGCAGCGCAAGATCCCGCTGGTCTTCCTGCAGAACATCACCGGCTTCATGGTCGGCCGCAAATACGAAAACGAAGGCATCGCGCGCCACGGCGCCAAGATGGTGACGGCGGTTGCCACGGCCAATGTGCCCAAGTTCACCGTCCTGATCGGCGGTTCGTTCGGCGCCGGCAACTACGGCATGTGCGGCCGCGCCTATTCGCCGCGCATGCTCTTCATGTGGCCCAACGCCCGCATCTCCGTCATGGGCGGCGAGCAGGCAGCCAGCGTGCTGGCGACCGTGAAGCGCGACGGCATCGAAGCGCGCGGCGGGCAATGGTCTGCCGATGAAGAGACGGCGTTCAAGGCGCCGATCCGCGAACAGTACGAGCGCGAAGGCCATCCGTATTACGCCACTGCGCGGTTGTGGGATGACGGCATCATCGCCCCCGCCGACACGCGCCGCGTGCTGGGACTGGCGTTGTCCGCGGCGTTGAACGCGCCGATTGAAGACACGAAATTCGGTGTCTTCCGGATGTAGGCCACACGCATAGGCCGAACCCCACTTCTACGCGCTTCGCGCCCTTTCCGAACACTCCAGCTTGGATAACGCAATGTTCGATACTGTGCTGATTGCCAACCGCGGCGAAATCGCCTGCCGCGTCGCCGCCACCGCTCGCCGCATGGGCCTGCGCACCGTCGCCGTCTATTCCGACGCGGACGCCAACTCGCGCCACGTCGCCGCCTGCGACCAGGCCGTGTACATCGGCGGCTCCGAGCCGCGCGCCAGCTACCTGCGCGCCGACGCCATCCTGCAAGCCGCGCGCGACACCGGCGCCGGCGCCATCCACCCCGGCTACGGCTTCCTGTCCGAGAACGAAGCCTTTGCCCAGGCCGCGCAAGATGCCGGCATCGCCTTCGTCGGCCCGCCGGCATCGGCCATTGCCGCCATGGGCAGCAAGTCCGCCGCCAAGACCCTCATGGAAAAAGCCGGCGTGCCGCTCGTGCCCGGCTACCACGGCGACAACCAGGACCCGCAGTTCCTCAAGACGCAGGCCGACGCCATCGGCTATCCCGTCCTCATCAAGGCCAGCGCGGGCGGCGGCGGCAAGGGCATGCGCATCGTCGAATCCTCCGGCGCGTTCCTCGATGCACTGGCCTCCTGCCAGCGCGAAGCCGCATCCAGCTTTGGCGACGACCGCGTGCTGATCGAACGCTACCTGCAAAAGCCGCGCCACATCGAAATCCAGGTCTTCGCCGACACGCACGGCAACTGCGTGTACCTCTTCGAGCGCGACTGCTCCGTGCAGCGCCGCCATCAGAAGGTCATCGAAGAAGCCCCCGCCCCCGGCATGACCGAAGAGCGCCGTCGCGCCATGGGCGAGGCCGCGGTCTCGGCCGCGCGCGCCGTCGGCTACGTGGGTGCGGGCACCGTCGAGTTCATCGCCGAGCCCGACGGCCGCTTCTACTTCATGGAAATGAACACGCGTCTGCAGGTCGAACACCCGGTCACCGAAATGATCACCGGCCACGACCTCGTCGAATGGCAACTGCGCGTCGCCGCCGGCCAGCCGCTGCCCGCGCGCCAGGAAGACCTGCGCATCAACGGCCACGCCATCGAAGCCCGCATCTACGCCGAGAACCCCGAGAAGGGCTTTTTGCCGTCGATCGGCACGCTCGCCTACCTGGGCCTGCCGCCGCACACCGCGTTTGCCAACGGCGACATCCGCGTCGACGGCGGCGTGCGCATGGGCGACACCATCACCCCGTTCTACGACCCGATGATCGCCAAGCTCATCGTGCACGGCGCCGATCGCGACCAGGCCCGCGCCCGCATGCTGCAAGCGCTGGCGCAGACGCAGGCTGTCGGTGTGCAGACCAACGTCGCCTTCCTGGCGCGGCTGATGAAGGACAGCGCCTTTGCGGCCGCTGATCTGGACACCGGCCTCATCGAACGCCAACGCGCCACGCTGCTGCCCGACCCGCAACCCGCCGACGCCGACGCGCTGGCCCTGGCCACCGCTGCGGTACTGGTGCGGCAAGGGCTCGCACAGCCGGGCGCGCAAGGCGCGGGCAAAGGCCCCACCGACCCGTGGGACGCGCGCGACGGCTGGCGCTTGGGCGGCCAGTATCGGCGTCAACTGCAATGGACCGACAACGGCGAAGCCCGTCACGTCACCGTCGCCCGTCAGGGCGGCGCGTGGACGCTGGACACCGGCGCCGGCGCGCGACCCTTCCTTTGGCGCTCGCACGCCAGCGCCAATCCCAATTTGGCCTACGGCCTGCGCATCACGCTGCAAGGCCACGAGAGCGCCGGCACCGTCGTTCTGCATGGCGACCGCGCCTACGTCTTCCGCGAGGACGGCTCGCACGTCCTGGAGCTGTATGACGCGTTGACGCACTCGCAGGACACGCAAGGGGACCACGGCGCCGGTCTGGCCGCGCCCATGCCCGGCAAGATCATCTCGATCTCCGTCAAGGCGGGCGACAAGGTCGAAAAGGGCCAGCCGCTGCTCGTGATGGAAGCGATGAAGATGGAACACACCATTTCTGCGACCGCCGACGGTACGGTGGGGGAAGTGTTCTATGGGGTGGGCGATCAGGTGACGGAAGGCGCCGAGCTCGTCTCGATCGAGTAACGGCGGTTTGAACGTACCCGACGGCTTCCGGCGGTATCGCCGGGAGCCGTTTTGTTTATGCGGCGAGCGCGGGTTTAGCTGTCCGTCAGCGCCCCTCGCCTAGAATCGGCGCTTCCCCCCGCGCCACGCCCACCATGTCCGCCGCCGACACGCCCAGTCCGCTTTCCCGTCCGCCGTTCCTGCACTTCCTCTGCGGCCGCGTCGCGGCATCGCTGGCGTTCCAGATCGTCTCCGTCGCCGTGGGCTGGCAGATCTACGCGCTGTCCGGCAGCGCGCTCGACCTCGGCCTCATCGGCCTCGCCCAGTTCCTCCCGATGGCCGCACTGACGCTCGTCGTCGGCCACGTCGCCGACCGCTACGACCGCCGCAAGATCGTCGCCATCTGCATGGCGCTAGAAGCGCTGGCTACCCTAGTGCTCGCCATCGCCGCGCTGCACGGCGTCGGCGGCAAAACGCTCATCTACGCCACGATCATCATCATGAGCTCGGCACGCGCCTTCGAAGCGCCGACGCTCTCCACGCTCATCCCCGCCGTCGTCCCCCGCGAATGGCTGCCGCGCGCCACCGCGCTGTCCTCATCCGGCGGCCAGATCGCGCAGATTGCCGGCCCCGCGCTCGGCGGCGTCGGCTACAGCCTCGGAGCAGGGTGGATCTACTGCGTCGCCGCCGCGTTGTATCTGACAGCCTTCATCGCCATCGCCACCCTCGTCATCGAACGCGCGCCGCCGCGCAAGGAGCCCACTACGTGGCACACGCTGTTTGGCGGCATCACCTTCATCTTCCAGCGCCGGTTGCTGCTCGGCACGCTGTCGCTGGATCTGTTTGCGGTGTTGCTGGGCGGGGCGACTGCGCTGCTGCCGATCTTTGCGAAGGACATTCTGAATGCAGGTCCGTGGGCGCTTGGTGCTTTGCGTGCGGCGCCTGCGTGCGGTGCGGCGCTGATGTCATTGATGCTGGCACGGTTGAGCCTCGGTGAAAACGTTGGCCGGCTGCTGTTCGGTTCGCTCATCGTGTTCGGGCTGGCGACCACGGTGTTCGGATTGTCGACGTCGATACCGCTCTCGATCGCCGCGCTGGTCGTGCTGGGTGCGGCAGACGCGGTCAGCGTCGTCGTGCGGTCATCGCTGGTGCAGTTGAATACACCCGACCACATGCTGGGGCGGGTCAGCGCCGTGAACACCTTGTTCGTCGGCGCGTCGAATCAGCTGGGGGAATTTGAATCTGGGCTCACCGCGCAATTGTTCGGCGCAGTGCCCGCCGTCGTGATCGGCGGGGTGGGGACGATTGCGGTCGCCGCGCTGTGGATGCGGTGGTTCCCGGAGTTGAGGCGGCTTCGGACGTTGAATGGGAATGAGGTGGCGCAGACCTAGGCGTTATTTCCAGCCTTCCTTGCTCATCTCAAACCGATTCGGCGCCCCAGCCGCCGGTTCGAAGTAATACTTAGGCTCCCGATAAACCAGCTCCTGCAACGCAGCATCCAGCTTCGGCAACTCAAAACTGGCAGCACTACGCGCCTTCCGAAAATCCTCAATGCTGGCGGGCAGACGCTCCAGCGTCATCGACTCCACCAAACACACCCATTCCCGCGCCAACACCCCGCATGAATCCTTGACCATGAGCGGCTGGTCGTCCGGCATCCTGTACCCATCCATTAGCACCACATCGCCCGCTTCCAGCGTGATTGTGGCCAACGGCGTGAACAGCAGTTCCGTGTCGACGCCGGCGACCGGCAACATCTCTGCCTCGCGATTGTGGAACGCGCGCCTGGCTCCCTCCACCCAGCGATACTCCCGCGCGGCCTCATTGCAGCCTTCGCCGAAGCGCAAGGTGACCTCGCAGCCGGCGCCCAGCCCATCCTCGCTAGGCACAAGCGGCGTCCAGGGTCCTTCCTTCTTGAAGTCGATATCCGCCGTCTCGGTCAGCGTGGCCATGCCGAGGTTCTTCAGATAGTCCATCGATTTCGCGCGCGCATCCGAGTCGGGCAACGCCGTGCGCGGCTGATGGTAGGTAATGCGATTAAGCCGGTATTCGCCGGGCCACACCGGAATCACCTGATAGGCGAGCGCGCCGCGCGTCGTCTGAAACAGCGGGCCCGTATCCGAGAAATTGAACTTGTGCTTGCCTTGGCCGACCGTCATCGCAAAGCCCTTCTCGGTCTTATGCAGCCAATGCAGGAGCGTGCTGCTCTGGCGGGTAAATTGATCCCGCACGGCCGCGTCATCGAAGTTGCGCGGCGTTCCCGCGTCGAAATTGACGGTCGGGATCACCACGATCGCCATGTCCTTGCGGGCTTCATCGAACAGCTTGTCGGTGTTGGCGAGATGCCGTTTCCGCATGGCTGCCGCCTCGGCTTGTAGCGCTTCATCGC
Source organism: Achromobacter spanius (assembly GCF_002966795.1). GTDB lineage: Bacteria > Pseudomonadota > Gammaproteobacteria > Burkholderiales > Burkholderiaceae_B > Achromobacter > Achromobacter spanius_D. Next base: position 101,867 of record NZ_CP023270.1, on the reverse strand, counting down.
TGGGTGACTGTGCCCAGGCAGCAAGCGGGGCGGACAGGGCGGACACGCATACAAGGGCAAGCACGCGGCGAAACAGCGTCATCGTTCTTCGTTCCTTTATGAGTTCGGATGTTGAGCCTATCAGCGCCTGCCGCCCGTCCGGCTGAACCGGGCCAAGGGCGAAGACGCCAGGGCATGATATCGCGACGCGCATTCAGGGAATGCGCCGGATCGCATCCGCGTCCTGCCCGCGCCCCGCAAGCGCCAATGCAGCCGCACAGAGTAGACTGACACCCTCTCTCACCATTCCGAGTCCCCATTCATGCTCGTCAAAGCCCTGCGTGTCGGCCTGGGTCAAATCATTGTCCTGGGCGACGCACTGACCCGTCCGCGTCCGCAGAAGCGCTCGCCGCAAGGCCAGGCCGCCGTCAACGCCGACGCGGCCGCGCTCTCGCTGTATCAATTTCAGGCGTGCCCGTTCTGCGTGAAGACACGCCGCGCCATGCACCGGCTCAATGTGCCAGTCGCGCTGAAGGACGCTAAGAACGACCCCGAAGCGCGCGCCGCATTGCAGGCGGGCGGCGGCAAGGTGAAGGTGCCTTGCCTGCGCATCGAAGACGCCGACGGCACGCGCTGGGTGTACGAGTCCAACGACATCATCGCGTACCTGGAAAAGCGGTTTGCCAACGTCGCCTGAACGCGCATAAGACAAACGGCCTGCCGAAACATCCGGCAGGCCGTTTTCAATTGCGTCAAGAACGCGTCAGAACCTACCCCGCAGCGTCAGCAGCACGCTGCGCGGCGCGCCGTAGTTGTTGCGGTTTTCCAGATAGCCCGGGTACTCGTAGTAGACCTTGTCGAACAGGTTGTTCACATTCACCGCCGCGGTCCAATGCGAGGTCAGGTCGTACGCGACGCGCGCGTTCCACACGCTATACGAAGGACGCCGCACGTTTGAAATCGTGTTCGTCAGTGCGCTCTGCCAATTGACGCCCGCGCCGAGGCTCAACCGATTCAGCTCGCCCGGCAGGCGGTATTCGCTCCAGACGCGCAGCATGTGCCGTGGCGTTTCCTCGCTGAAGGTCTGTCCCTCACGCTCCGGGTCGCTCAGATATTTGTTGCTGTTGAACGTATAGCCTGCGGCCACTTGCAGGCCCGGCGCCAGTTCGCCGCTCATCTCGGCCTCGAAGCCCTGGCTGCGAACCTTGCCCGCTGCGCGCGAGCAATAGCCCCCATTGCAGACCGGTCCAGCCTCGTAATCCTGCACCGCGCGATTCTTCTGGTCGATCCGATAGACGGCGAACGACGTGTTCAGCCTGCCGTCCATCAGCTCGCCCTTGATGCCCACTTCATAGTTGGCGCCGACGATGGGCTTGAGGATGCTGCCGTCCAGCGTGGTGGCCGTCTGCGGCTCGAAGATGTCCGCATAGCTGGCATAGGCCGACCACTGCGGCGTCAGCGCGTACACCAGGCCCAGGAACGGCGTGAACTCGGCGCTGGCTTTCGCGGTGCTGACGTCGTCCCACGTCGCGGCCTGCGTCGTATAGCGGCTTTCAAACCAGCTGAATCGCCCGCCTGAGACCAGCGTCAGATCGTCCGTCAGGCTGCTGCGCAACTGCGCATAGATGCCTTTCTGCACGTGCGGGTCATAGCGGGACAGCCGCTGCGAATCCGGAAAACTCTCGGGCTTGGGCACATGCGGATCCGGATGGAACACATCCAGCGGCAGATAGTTGGACGCGTACTCGATCCGATCGCTGGACTTCAGGCGCGACATGCTCACACCCACCGTCAGGTCCTGCGCCATGCCCCACGTCTTGAAGCGGCCATTCACATTGGCATCAAACCCAAAGTGCTCGGCGGACTTGTCGTAGTTCCAGGCATTGCGCATCGGTCCCATCAGCGTCACAGGGTCCACCGCGCCCGTCGCATCCAGTGCCGACGTCAAGCTGCTTTCCTTCACGTACGTGCCCGCGATGTTCAGGCGCCAGTCGCTGTTGAAGCGATGCGTCAGGTCGGCAAAGACCTGCGTCTCGTCGCGGTCCCACTGGTTCCAGTCCGCGCCCAGAAAGGTCGAACGCTTCAGATCCAGCGAGCGGCCATCGCTGTAGCGCGGCAATCCGCCAAAGAAGGGCGTGGATCGAACGCGCGACACCAGCACGCCAGCGCCCACCGTCGTGCGCGGCGACACGTCGTAGTCCAGCGCAAAGTAAAGGTTGGTGTTGCGTTCCTTCACCACGTCGATGAATGAACCCTTGGTGTCGTAGTCCAGCACCGCACGTGCCCGCAGACTGCCGTCGGCGTTAAGCGCGCCGCCCGCGTCCAGCATGCCGCCCACGTGATCCCACGAGCCCGCGCGTGCTTCCATCAGCACCTGCGTCTCGGCCGTAGGCCGCTTGCGCACGAGGTTGACTGATCCGCCCGGCTGGCCCGCGCCTTCCATCAGACCTTGCGCGCCCCGCAACACCTCGACGCGATCCAGATACGCCGTGCTGCCCGTGAAACTGTTGCCCACCGCGTAGAAGCTGCGCGACAGCGGCACGCCGTCGTACTGGATGTTCGTGATCTTGAAACCACGCGAATAGAAATTGCGGCCGCCGTCGGCCACTTCACTGATCGTCACGCCCGTCGTGTTCTCCAGCACCTCGCTGATGGTCGACAGGTTCTGATCGTCCATGCGCCGGCGAGTGATCACCGTGACGGACTGCGGAATGTCCTTGAGCGCCTCTTCCGTCTTGCCGATGGTCGCCGCCCGGGCCGCGTAGGAGTTCGTGTTCTCGGTGGTCGCATTGAAGACGCCCGTCACCAGCACCGGCGCCAGCGTGCTGGCCGCGGATTGCGGCTCGGCCTCGATGCGGATGCCGCCATCCACATTGACGGCGCGATAGCCCGTGCCCGACAGCAGCGCGCGCAAACCGTCCGCCACGCCATACTGGCCATTCAGGCCCGCGCTACGCGCACCGTTCAACTGCGCGGACGAGTACGCCAGCGAAATGCCGGCCTGCCGGGCAAATTCCGCCAGCGTGTCGTTCAACGGTCCCGGTGCAATTGCATAGGCGCGCGACGGGGCAGAGGGTTCGTTCACGGCAGGCGCTGTCTGAGCGCGCACAGTCGTCGGGCTGGCGGACAACGCGGCCAGACCGAGCGCCGCCGCCAGCGGCAGCAGCACAGCAAGGGAAGGGGTGGGGCAGGCGCGCAAGCAAGCCCGGTCGCCCAGCGCCGTGGCGGCCGGGTGTCGGTAGGTCTTCACGAAAGGGTTACTCCAATGAGGGTCGGTCCATCTTGGGCAGTGCGCACTGCTTCAAGCGGTATGACGAACGAATTCGCCGATCCCCTCAAATATTTTTTGCCTGGCGTCGTCCATCACGCGCGCGCCCGCACCCGGGTCACGCGTCCGCCCCACCACAGGCGGCCGGATTGCGGTTCGATCGGCAGGATCTGGCGCAGCAGCGCCAACACCTTGTGCGTGTCGTCCAGCTGGAACACGCCGGATACGCTAAGCCGCGCCACGGCGGGGTCGCATTCGATTGCGCCGTGATAGCGCGACAGTTCCTGCAGGAATGCGGCGAGCGGCATGTCCCGCACCGACAGCGCACCTTCGACCCAGGCGCCGCCATCCATCACGCGGGTATCGATTGGCCCCGCACTGAATACCTTCTGACGCGTCATCCGCGCGGATTCGCCTGCCTGCAGTGTCTTTCCGGCCGCGTCGCCGCCATCGCGCGGAAGCATGGCGACCATGCCTTCGTCCACCGACACTTCACTGGCCTCGTCCCACTGACGCACCCGATAGCGCGTCCCCAACGCCCGCGCCTGACCATCGCGCGTCTCTACAAACAGCGGACGCGACAGCGGGTCGCTGCCGGAGATCAGGTAGACCTCGCCGGCCAGCAACGTGATCCGGCGCGCAAGATCGCCATAACGGATGTTGACCGCCGTGTCCGTGTTCAGCACCAGCGTGCCGCCGTCCGGCAACACGACCCGCCGCCGCTCGCCGCGCGACGTGGCTACATCCGCCAGCGCATGCTGAACCAATTGCGCGTCGCGCGCCTGCCACGCCATCCAACCACCGGCGGCCAGCACGCCCAGCGACATCAACGCCTTGCGCCGCGAGCGCAGCGCCTGCGCCGTTCCCGTCTGCCGAAGAATTTGCGCCGCGGCTTCCGGCGGCATGTCCATCGCGGGCCGCTGCAAACGCGCGCTGAGCGCTTGCAACCGCTCCCAGACAAGCGCATGCGCCGGGCTAGCGCCCAGCCACACATCGAACGCCCGCCACGCCGACGCGTCCGCCTTGTTGTATTGCAGCTTGATGCGCCAACGGATGGCGGCGTCCAGCACCGCCGCATCGTCCGCGCCGTTCAGGGTGGCATCCGCACCCGCGCCGGGCTTGGCCGACGCCACGCGATCAGCACTCATAGACCAGGCGATAGCAGTGTTGCAGGGCCTGCGCCAGATAGCGCTCCACCGTCGCCACCGACTTGCCCACCTGCCGCGCGATTTGCGGGCAGGTATGGCCTTCCATCTGCGCCAGCAGAAACACCTCGCGTACCTCAGGCTTCAACCGGCCCAGCATCTGCGCGATCTGCTCCAGCGATTCCAGGATCAGCAGGCGCGACTCTTCCGACGGCCAATGCTGTTGGGGATAGGTCTGCAACACCGCCAGATAGTTGCGCTCGATTTCCTGGCGGCGCCAATGGTCGACCAGAAGGCGGTTGGCGATAGTGCGCAAGTAAGCGCGCGGCTCGCGCAAGGCGGTTTCGGTTTGGGTGGAGGAATTGGCCGAGAGCAGGCGAACAAACGTGTCCTGCGCCAGATCCGCCGCGCGATGCGCGTCGCCAAGCTTCAGGCGCAGCCAGCCATGCAGCCAGGAATGGTGGTCACGGTAAAGCGTCGAAATACCGGCGTCGGGACTGGCGCTGGGGTTGGCGGACATCGGACGGGGCTTTGCTAATGGGAATGGTTCCCATTATAGGGGTGAAGGCGGAATGGACCGGATTGGATGATGCGGGGGGCTTCGGGATGGGTTCTTCGCTTTGCGGCTGTTCGTCTGGCGTGAGTTTGGTATTTGAGGCCTAAGATGTCGCCCAAGGAGCGAGTATGGCCACCCAGAAAACAACACCATCGCTGAAGCTTTCCGCCCGCCGCGTCGCCATGACGCTATGCGCGACCAGCCTGCTTGCCGCATGCGAACCCCAACTGCCGCCACCGCCGGCAGGGTCAAAGCTCACCGCTGAAACCATCGCCACGCGCGAGGCGCCGGCTGAACATCAGTTCAAAGGCATGCTCGCTGGAAAGCCCATTCATCTACTTGCGCACAACTGCAAGGTGTATCGCGTCGATCCAGCCGAAGGGGAGAACGTGACCTGGACGCTGGTGCTGGAGGGCGACTTCTACCCCTTGCCGACGTCATGCTTGAGTCAATCGCTGACGGAAAAAAAGGGCACCGTGACGGCGTTCATCGGGCGGCAGGCGCTCGGGGCGGGCGGGTGCTGCACGGGAACGCCGGAGTATCGGACGAAGGATGGCGTGACGTGGAAGCCGAACTGAAACCGGATCACTCGCCGTCAGTCGGCCATTCCTCCATCAAGATGGGCACCGCAAGGTTGCAGGAATGGATGCCCATGACGGTCGTCAACTGAATCGCTTCCAGAATTTCAGCCCGGGTCGCGCCATGCGCAATCGCATTACGCATATGCCGCCGCACACCCGGTCCATACAGGTGGGTTGTCGCGGCATTGATCGCGATCAGGATCAGCTCTTTGTATTTCTGCGGCAAGGGGCCATTACGCTGCGGGACGCTTCTGAACGCCAGATAGGCCTCCATGAACTGGGGATCCAACGCCCGTAACTGGTCCCACAAGGGATTCCAATCGCCCTTGGCAATGTGCTCATCACAAAGCGGTGTGCTGTCAGGTTTCAATGTTGTCTCCTCAATGACGTGAAGCGTCCGTGAGCATGAAATCGGCCGCCCGTTCTCCGATCATCATCGCCGCCGCATTTGTGTTGGATGAGGCAATCGTCGGCATTACTGAAATATCGGCCACGCGCAGTCCGGCGATGCCATGCACCTGCAAACGGGAATTCACAACGGATTCTTCGGGTTTGCCCATCCGGCACGTGCCGACGGTATGCCAGGCCGTTTGCCCCGATTCCTTGATGTAATCAAGCAGGCCTTCGTCCGTCTCGATCGACGAGCTTGGACGCTCCTCTGAAACGATGACTTCGCGCATGGCGGGCTGGTCCGCGACCTTGCGGATCAGTCGCAGCAGATCGACGGCGCATTGCCTGTCTTGTTCATGCTGAAGGTAGTTCGGCTGGATGGCAGGTGCGACCTTCGGGTCGGCCGACACGCAATGCACATACCCGCGAGAGCGCGGATACAGCATGAACCCGCCAATCGAAAACCCGGAGAACTTGTCGATACCGCCGACGCCTGAACGCGAGTATCGATCCTTGCCGCTGATGTGATAAATGCGGACCATCACATTGGGGTGCGGCAACTCAGGTTTTGTGCGGGTGATTGCGTGCGCCGTCGACGACGTCCCGGCCATCAACCCCTTGCGCGTCAACACATACTGCAGACCCGCCTTCATGCGATAGAACGGACTACGCATGATGTCGTTGATGGTTTCAGGAATGGAGGTACGGTAGGTGCAACGCACCTGCAAGTGGTCGCTCATGTTCTCGCCCACGGCCGGTACGTGCCGCACCACTGGAATACCCAGGTCTGTCAGGCGCTGTTGGTCTCCAATGCCGGAAAGCTCCAGCAGTTGGGGCGACTGGACCGCGCCGGCGCTCAGTACTACTTCCACGGCTGCATTCGCGATCAGTCGTTGCCCTTCGTGCTCGTATTCGACGCCGGTGCAGCGTCCGCCCTCCACGATGACACGGCGCACGAATGCATTGGTGCGAACCGACAGATTCTTGCGGTTTCGCGCCGGCTTCAGATACGCCACAGCTGACGTCTGGCGTCGGCCGTTCCGTGCGTTTTGTTCGAGGTATCGAACGCCTTCATACGGACCGCCGTTGTAGTCCGGCGTGCGTTTGATGCCGGCTTGCAGGCATCCATCGACAAAGGCGTCCGAGATCTTGTCGGGGTCGCGAACGCCACGATCGGTAATCCACACCGGGCCGTCTTTTCCCCGCAAGGCGTTCTCGCCATACGGATAGGTTTCCATCTTGGCGAAGTACGGCTGGATATCCGCAAAGCGCCAGTGCTCGACGCCCATGCGGCTCCAGCTGTCGTACTCCGCCGGATCGCCCCAGACATAAGCCATGCCATTGAGCGCACTGGAGCCCCCGAGGACGCGGCCTCGAGGCCAGTACACCTGCTGACCCGCCATGCCAGGCTGCGGCTCCGTGCGAAAGGGCCAGGCGTATTTCTCATTGGTCAGCAGCTTGCCGACACCCAACGGGATATGGATCCACATATTGGCGTCTTCGCCGCCGCCTTCCAGCAGCAGTACGCGGTAGCGCCCCGATGCAGAGAGCCGATTGGCCAGGACGCATCCCGCGGAGCCCGCGCCGACAACGACAAAATCGAACGTTTCTGCAGCCATCGCTACTTTCCAGCCCGGTTCTTGAAGGAGTCCCGGCGAAAGCTGTAGAGCGCGTTCGGATCGACCTTCACATCGACCACGGCGGGCTGGCCGCAACGGATCGCTTCCTCGATGGTCTGAGCAAGACTGTTGGCCGAATCGACACGGAACCCTTTGGCGCCCCACAGTTCAGCAAGCTTGTCGAAAGGGGGGTTACGGACATCGGCACCGATATAGCGTTCGCCGAAGAAGTCTCGCTGATAGGCTTTTTCCGCGCCCCAGCACCCGTTGTTCATCACGATGCAGACGGTGTTGATGCCATGCTCAACCGCAGTGCCGAGTTCACTGCAGGCCATCCCAAAGCCGCCATCGCCCATCAGGCTCACCACCGTGCGAGACGGATCGCCCAGCTTGGCGCCCAAGCCGCACGCGTACGAGAAGCCCACCAGCCCAAAATCCAGCGGCGTCAGCAGCGACGGGGTCTGCACGTATCGCAACTGATCCGTTGCCTGCAGGCAAAGCGTGCCGGCATCCATCGTGTACAACGCATCGTCGGGCATGACGTCCCGCAAGGCGCGATACAGGAAGCCGGGTTGAATGGGATCACTTGCGTTGCCGGCCGCCGCATCACGGGATGCGAGCAACGCTTTTCGTTGTTCGGCAAAGGTGCGCATCCACTCCTTCGCGCCCGCCGCAGGCTGATGACCACTTAGCGCTACCAGCAGGTCATTGGTGACGCAACCGGCATCGCCCAGGATGCCGACCGCGACCGGAAAGAAGCGTCCGATTGCCGTGGGTTCCACTTCTATCTGGATGATGTGCGCGTCCGGGTTCAACGCGTCGGTCTGATAAAAAGTGGAGTTAAAGCCCAGCCGCGTCCCGATGGCCAGGATGACATCGGCGCGCTTGACCAGATCCGTTGCGACAGGGTTGCCTCGCGGTCCCATCTGCCCTGCATAAACGGCTTCTTCGCACGACACGGCGTCGCCGTGTCCCGGCGACATCGTCACCGGCGCATTCAGCAGTTCCGCCAATCGCACCACGTCCTTGCCATGACGGCCTGCCTTGACGCCGCCCCCCGCAATGATGACCGGCCGCTGCGCCTGCCGCAGCAGATGCGCGGCCTGTTCAATCAAGGCCTGCGGACCCGTGAATGCCTGCGGCACGAACACTCTGCCGCGCGCCGGAAAATCGGGCGCCTCGAACGTGTTGGCCAGCAGATCGCGCGGCAGGTTCAACAACACCGGCCCCTGACGAGGAGACAGCGCCGTGCGGTGCGCTTCACCAATCATTTCCGGGATTCGGGACGTTTGCGTCAAGGTGTAGGTTCGCTTGGTCACCGGCTTGAACAGCGAGTGCTGATCCACCTCCTGAAACGCATCCCTTTGCGCATGCGCCGACGACAGCAGGCCCGTCAGCGCGATGACCGGCGAGTACGCCGCCTGCGCCTGTGCCAAGCCTGTCACCAGATTGGTCGCGCCCGGCCCGTTCTGGCCCGCCAGGAACACGCCCGCCTTGCCCGTCATGCGCGCATAGCCATCGGCCATGTGCACACCCGTGCGCTCGTCCCGCACGCCTACAAAGCGCACGTCTTTTGCACCATGCAGGCCGTCGAATACTTCCATCCCCGCCGAGCCGATCAAACCCAAAACACATTCCGTGCCTTGCTCGCGCAGAGCTTCGACCACCGCCTGGCCGCCCGTCAAAGTCGTCATTCCGGTTCCCTCTTAAAAATCAGTTGGGGGTGTTCAAGATCTTTCCGTACTTGGAAATCTCTGATGCGATGTACGCGTCGAACTCTTGCAATGTCTTGGACCGCGACGTCAGGCCCTGACCTTCGAGCCACTGACGGATCTCGGGATCCTTGTTGATCTCTGCAAGATGCGTGGCCAGCGTTTGCTTGACGGCGGGATCGGTTTTCGCGCTCATGATCACGCCATACCAGATGCCGTAATCAAAGCCAGGGGAGACGCTTTCATCCAGCGTCGGGACGTCAGGCGCCAATGGCGATCGCTCTTTGCCGGTAATGGCCAAGGCCTGCAACTTGCCATCGCGCACGTACGGCAGCGCCTGCGCGATGCCGGGAAAGGACGTGTCGACCCGGCCGGCCACGACTTCCATCATTCCTTCATGCACGGCCTTGTACGGAATGTGTTCCAGCGGTGCGCCGGATTCGCTGCTGAAGTAGCGTCCGGCCATGTCGGTGGCCGAATTGATCCCGGCCGACCCGTAGCTGTAGGGTGCGGAACGCTTTTTCGCCTTGTCCACAAAGTCCTGTATCGACTTGAACTTCGCGTCGGGATTCACCACCATCAGGATTGGCGTGTCCGCCAATAGCGCCACGCCGGACAGATCCTTCAAGGTGTCGAAGGGCATGTCCTTGAACACTGACGGATTCACCGCATAAGACGATGAGACGAACAGCATCGTGTTCTGCTTGGGGTCTTCTGCCAGCAGCCGCTGCGTGCCGACCATGCCGCCCGCGCCCGGCCGGTTCTCGACGACGATGGGCCGCCCCAACTTCGGGGACAGCTTCTCGGCGTACTTGCGCGCAATGTTGTCGATCATCGCGCCTGCGCTGAACGGCACGATGATTTTCAGTGCGCCATTGCCGGGTACGTCTGCCCGCGCGTTGCCGAACGGCGTCATGGCCAAAGCCGCGAGCGTTAGCACGATGGCGGTGGCGTGTTTGCCTGTTTTTGTCATGTCTCCTCCCCTTGTGGACCAATAAGGAAAGGTCATTCTATAAGCACAATGTTCAAATGTCGACATTTGAGCATTTGTTTTTTTTACTGCGTCGGGACGTCCTATAGCCCCTACTGCTCTTCGAAAGTCTTCAACGCCGCATCGCGATTCTGGATGGCCAACCGGTAGTGCAGCTGACTGGCGGTTTCGGCGTCATGGCGAATGATGGCGCTGACCAGTTCGGTCCACGTCGCCAGAGAACGCCTGCGACGTTCTTCCGCCGTAAGCCCCATCCGAACGTAGCGCCCGATACGCAGGGCCAGATCGTCGACGTATCCCACCAGCGTCGGGTTATCGGACATTTCAGCGATCAACGCGATCAGGCGCGCGCTCTGCTCCACGTATTTGTCGGTATCCGAAACCGTGGAAGCCAGCTTTTCCAACAACGCGCTCAGTTGTTTCGCCTTGGCGTCATCGCACTGTTCCGCAGCCAGCCGGGAACACGTCGCCAGCAACGAGGCACGAATCGCAAACAGATCGTGCAGCTCTTTGGAAGACAACTGCGTTACGCGCGCGCCTTTCTGCGGAAGGATGTTGACCATCCCCCGCATTTCAAGCAACCGCAAGGCCTCGCGAATACTGGCCCGGCTGACGCCAAAGCCTTCTGCGAGCTCGTTTTCGCGAAAACGATGGCCCGGCCCGAAGTCGCCTTTGGCAATGGCCGAGGCCAATTGACTCGCGATCTGGAGGGGCAACGTCTTGAGCAGGCTGTGAGCGTCGAGCATCGCATGGGGAAGTTGTGAAACGACCGGATATTGTATCGTTCGACACCCCCAAGTTGCTGCCGGTGAGAACGGTCGTGCTGCCAAATGTACAGGCACTTCCACGACCGTCTCTTCAAACACCAGCGCGTGTCCGCGCATCGCGCCGCCTTCCAGACGCTGCACGCTGCTACTGGTCAATCATCCGCCGAGGCGGTTCAATCCTGCGGCAGATGCCCGGCCGGCGTAGTACGCCCGCGCGTCATCGATTCCAGCACGCCATCCCGCCGCACCCAGCCATGAAACAACGCCGCGGCCAGATGCAGCAGCACCGTCGCGAACAGCAGGAAGGCCAGATACCGATGCGCGCCGCGCAGCCAAGCGAACAACCATGCATCCGCAGGCGCAATCGGCGGCAACTGCCAACCGGCCGCCACGACCGGATACCCGCCCGCCGACAGCATCGCCCAGCCGATCAGCGGCATCGCGAACATCAGCGCGTACAGCAGCACATGCGAGGCCAACGCCGCATGACGTTGCCAGGCCGGCAGATCAGCCGGCAACGCGGGCGCACCCTTGACCACGCGCCTGGCCAGCCGAATGCACACCAGCGCCAGCAGCGCCAAGCCCAACGGCTTATGGATCTGCACCAGCCATTGATGCCGCTCGGACACCGACGCCACCATGCCCACGCCGATGAACAGCATCGCGAGTATGCCGACCGCCATCGACCAATGCAGCACGCGTGCGAATAGGCTGAACGCGGCGGGCGGCCGGCGGGTTTGATTAGGCGACGAGATCATTGCGCGCGCTCCGGTTGGGTCGAATGGGATGACGCAGCGGCGGCTTGAGGCGGCCCTTCGCCCGTGCGGCGTTCATAAGAGGCCGCGTAGGCCGCGGATCGCGCCGCCAGCAGCGGATCGTCGGACACGGCGATGCCTTGCGGCAACACGGTCGGGTCGTAGTTCACGTCGCGACAGGGACCATCGCTTTGCGGGGCGCTGCTGGTTATCACCACGGTGCCGGCGTCAATGGTCGGCCGGTCTGCCGGCCACTGCCGGGTTGCATCGCTGGTGGAATCGCCGGGTTGGCCCAACGTGAGCAGCAGACGCCAGCGCAACGGCCCTTGCGTCAGGCGCTGTTGCAGATCGGCTTGCAGATAGTCGGCATCGTGTCCCGGCTGCGCCACAGGCGCCGCCGCCGCGTCCAACGGCGCCAACTGCCAACGCACCGGCTGGCGCTTTCCGTTCCCATCGATCAGGTAGAAAGCGTTCAGGCCGTAATAGCCTTCGGTGGCGTAGCTGGCCGAAGGCTTGGCGGTCTTGGCCCACGCGCGGAATGCCGCCGTTTCCGGATGCGCCGCGAAGAACGCCTGCATGCGCTGCGGATCGGGCTTGCCCGTCTTGGGATCGGGCCGACCAGCAAGCTGCTGATCATAGAACGCTTGCGGTGTCGACAACGGAAACACCGGCATGCTGTTCATGCCGGTTCGCCACTGTTCGCCATTGGCCGACGTGAACATCAAGGCAAAGCTGCGAATTGGAACGCTGGAGTCCGATGCGTAAGGATTGCCGCCGGGCAGCGCCAGCCGTCCCACCACCGGCGTGCTGCCCGGGGCGAACACCGAGGCGGTGGATAAGTCGTGGGCGGCGCCGCTGCTTTCAAAGCGGCCGATCACACAGACGCCCTTGGCGTGGTTGCGCCGGAAGCCCTCATGGACGCCGCTGTTGGCTTCCAGCGCGTTCACCACGCGGTCTGGGGTCAGGCGCTGAGGGTCGAGCCAGCCGCCTACGTAGGCGAACGCGGCGCCGGAGGCGAGCACGATGGCGCCAATTGCGGTGAGGCGAAGAAGAGTTTGCGGGGTGGAGAGCGACCGGGGCTTCTGGGGCCGGTCTCCCGAGGGCCGGCCACCTGGTTGCCGTGCACCCGACGGCTGGCGATTCGGCGGCAGGCGGCCCGGCGGCTGGCTTCCCGGTGGCGTTTGACCCGGCGGCGGGCCGTTGCGGTCAGATCCTTGTTGCATAAGGCTCCTTGCCCATGGGGCGATGAATACCCCTGTAGGACGCCGTGCGAAAAAAGTTATTCCGCAATGGAATAAACCCGACGGAGCGGCGTCTTACTGCATTGACCTGTAAGCTGGTTGCGCAGGCCTGTCCCAGGAACCCGCCATGATTCAACCGGTCCGCGTGCCGCCCGACGCGCCGGCATCCACCGACGACGAGATGCCAGCGGAAGAACTCTCCGACGCCGTGCTGCGCCAACTACTGCCGCGCCTGCGGCGTTTTGCCCTCCGCCTCACGCGCGATGCGGTCGCGGCCGACGACCTGGTGCAATCCACCTTGGAAAGAGCGCTCACCCGCTGGCGCGGCCGCCGTCCGCAAGGCGACGTGCGCGCGTGGCTCTTCACCATCCTGTACCGCCAATTCCTGGATTCCCAACGCCGCTCGCGCCGCTATGCGCGGCTGCTGTCATGGTTTGCCGTGTCCGACGCCGCCGCGCCGTCCGCCGAGCGCGAGGTCATCGCGCGATCTTCCCTGGATGTCTTCGAACGCCTGCCCGAGGCGCAGCGCACGCTGCTGTGGCTCGTCAGCGTCGAAGGCATGAGCTACAAGGCCGTCGCCGATGTCTTAGACGTGCCGCTGGGCACCGTCATGTCGCGCCTGTCCCGCGCGCGGAGTGCCTTGCGTGAATTGCATGAGGGGCAGGCTGGCGAGGCTCGTCTGAGGATATTGAAATGAAAGAACGCGCTATCGATGATCTGACGCGTAATGCGTATGTGGACGGACAGTTGGATCCGTCGCAATTGCAGGAGCTGCAGGCGTATTTGCGGGCGCATCCTGATGAGGCGCAGGAGCTGGAGGCTTGGCGTCGGGATGCGCAGCGGCTGCGGGAAGGGGCTGGCGGGGATGGTTTGCCGGGTAATCCTGCGTTGGATCCTGCTGCGGTGCGTGCGGGGTTAAGAGTTCGTACGCGGCGGCGGATGGCGATGGTGGCTAGTCTGGTTGTGGCGGTGGCGATTGGCGGCGTCACGGGATGGAGTGCTCGCGATACGGCCTTGGCGAATCGGGTGTTGCCGATGCAGGACGCGATGCAGGCTTATCGGTTGTTTGCGTCAGCGGATGCGCCGCAGCCGGATGTGCGTGCGGATGCGGGGGATTTGCAGGGGTGGTTGGATGCGTATTTTGCGCATGCCGAGCGGTTGCCGAATTTGAGCGATAGCGGGTTTAGGCCGGTTGGTGCGCGTTTGTTGGCTACCGATCAGGGGCCGGCGGCGCTTGTTATCTATGAGAATGCGGGGCAGCGCGCTACGTTTTATATTCGGCCGCCTGGGCCGGGGGGACAGTTTTTGGCGCAAGGGAGCCGTAGGGATGGTGAACTGCTGGCGCGGTATTGGTCGGGGCAGGGGTACAACTATGCGTTAGTGACGGCCGGGGATATGCGCGGTCAGCCAGCGCAAATGAGTGAGTCATGACGCCTGAGTGATTTCAGGCCTTTGGATCGCTTACGTATTCATCGAAATCGAACGGCTCGGGGCTGTCGCACATCGCGGCAGGCCCGAGCCGCTTTTGCGCTTATTGAATCGACACGGGCGCGTCGTGCGTGGGGTCCGCACAATCGGCGTCTTGCGCGCAAGCTCGTGCCGTTTCCAGCATGGCTTCTGTCATGACGCCCATGTGCTCACACAATCCTTCCACGCCGCCCAACAGCGCGGCCACGGTCCACGCGTCCAGCGGCTGTGCGCCGGTTGCGTCGGGTTCGGAGGCGCTGTTGCCGACAAGGCGAGCTATCGACGCGATGGCATAGCGGGCGCGGTCGATGTTGTAGACGTGAGAAAGGGGAACCAGACCGTGTTCGGGATTGGTGTCGACGGACCAGGGGTTATCGCTGAGGGGATTCGATTGCATGACAGGCTCCAAAGACTTTTGAAGCCCGCGCCCCACTTCCAAATGGGGTGGGCGGGCACGAGGCAAGGTTGGAAGACCGGCGTCTTTGGAAACCGGCGTGCGCGAACGCACCCTCGCCAAGGCCCGCCCATAGGGGCGTGCAAAGGCGTACGGACGTGAAAAAGCCGCCAGAGCGGCGGCAAGTCCGCCAAAGACATTCCGGCTTCCAAACCGGGCTACCGTTGGTGGGATAGCTATCGAAGTATACGGCACACCTCATCGGTCCTACGACAGAGGTGAGATTTTTGTCATCAGACTTCTAACAGCTTTTTAAATCTTAAACTTTCATGCCCGCGAGATTACAAGCATCTCTCTGAACGCCAACCGGAGACAAGCTGGAAATCTCATGCACTATTCCTCCAAAGATTAACGCTGTTGCGATCAGCAAGTTCGGTGGATAATGGCGCGACACCAAAGGCGACCTAACCAGGTAATTCGCCGAATGCGGCTGTCGCAAACTTATAAATTGAATTTTCGACGTAGCACTTTTGCGACGCGAGTGCGGCAAAGTCTGATGATTTTAATTAAACGGTCTGAGACGAGACAAAAATGGAGGGGCCGGGCATGGCACAACGATTGCGG
This sequence comes from Achromobacter spanius, assembly GCF_002966795.1. Classification (GTDB taxonomy): domain Bacteria; phylum Pseudomonadota; class Gammaproteobacteria; order Burkholderiales; family Burkholderiaceae_B; genus Achromobacter; species Achromobacter spanius_D. Next base: position 86,378 of record NZ_CP023270.1, on the reverse strand, counting down.
ATTCTCTTGGACACAAACGTCCTAATTCCGCTGCAAGACCCACTCCAAATTCTTGAAGTCAGTTTGGCTAACTTTGCTCGTCTGGCGAGCATTGGCGGGCACCAATTGCTGTATCACCCAGCCAACGTGGCTGACTTTGAGCGAGACCGCAATGCTGAGAGAAGGCGACGGAATCTGCAGCGGATCAAACAGTACCCGGCTTTGCATGATCCTGCGCCTTGCATTTGGAACACGCCTGGTACCAGTCCCAACGACGCATGTGACAACGAACTGCTTTTTGCCCTGCACTGCGACGCGGTCCACGCCTTAATCACAGAAGACAGAGGCATCCATGTCAAGGCTCGGGCACTCGGTCTTGTACATCGGGTCTACACGGTTCAAACGGCAGAAGACTGGTTAAAACGACTGCACGAGACGCGGCAAGTTACTTTACCGAACATACAAGATGTTCCTCTTCATAGCTTAACGCCCGAGCTAGCAGGGGCCTTTTTCGATAGCCTAAGAGACGCCTACCCGAACACCGATGGCCAAGCAGGCTTCGATGATTGGTTCCGTCGCAAGGCCAGAGAAGGCCGACATGCGTGGATATATCGCCATAGCAATAACCTTCTCGGCGCTCTCTGCATTTATCAGATTCAAACCAATGAGGTTTTGAATGATGCGGGGGAGATTCTCTCTGGATCCGCCTTAAAGTTATGTACTTTTAAAGTTGGCGAACTCGTTCGAGGACGAAAAGTAGGCGAATTATTCCTCAAAGCGGCATTCCGCTTCGCAACCAAAAATCAATGCGCGTACCTCTTCATCACCGCAGATACCGACACTCAGGGGTACCTAATTCAAGTTTTGAAAGACTTTGGATTCCAAGAGCGCGGAACCTATTTGGGAGACGCAGTGTTAGTGAAAAATCACCCGCTAATTAAACCCCAAACAGATCGGTTAACTTCCGTCGAATACGTCAAGCAATATTTTCCACACTACAGATCGGACGTCTCAGTTCAGAAATTTCTTGTACCCATTCAACCTAAATTTCACAACATTCTCTTTCCGGATTACGAGGCAGCACAGCCTAGCCTCTTCCCCCCGACTGGTAACGTCGGAAATGCAATTAAGCTTGCTTACCTGTGTCACGCGCAAACCAAGTCCATCCACCCCGGAGACGTGGTGCTGTTTTACCGAACAGGTGATGAAATGGCGGTGACGTCGTTAGGCGTTGTAGAGCAATTTGAGGTCCTACAAGACGAAGCACAAATCGCTAGCCTAGTCAGCCGACGGACCGTATATAGCCTAGGGGAAATTGAGGTGTTGGCAAAGAAACCAACCAAAGTCATTCTCTTCAGACTCATTGGCCATCTTGCAACATCCGTATCATATGAACGGCTTATTCGGGATCGAATCGTCACGGGGCCTATTCAGTCTATTTTGAAAATCTCCGACACTTCGTTTTCGAAATTACTTGCAGCATCGAACGATTAGCGTCCTCGCGGCCAAACTAAAAACGCGATCAGGGCTCACCGAGAATGGGGCTCGATCGCTCGATCGAAAACTGGTAGTGATCGCATCAATCGATCAAGACACACCAGTCAAATAGCAAAATGACTGTGGCGGAACTCCCGCAGGCAACAAAGTTTTCAGCTCAATTGGATTCTCATAACGGGTAGCGGTCTTCACACCAATCGCATATCCAGAATCTCGCCCATAGAAATAGCTTTCAAAAAATGCCTTGGTAATGCCGGCAAACTCGCTCGTGATTCTCCATAAGTTGCTTGGGCGTTCTTTTATGATTTCATCAATCTCGAATTCCCCAACGACCTTGCCGACCGGCATAGTCGCATAAACGACAACCGTTTTAACGTCTGTATTCTTAAACAAGGACTTGCGAAACTCAAATTTTTTCTCACCACTGAAAATTCGGTCCGCGTATTCAGGCTTAATCGATAATAAGACTTTCATCAATACCCCCATCAATAGCTATCTGTCTATATTGCGCGCGTGTCAACTTTATAAATCCCGGGTATGCATTTCTATGAATTCCCACATTTTCGATGAGGTGATGGCGAGTCAACCTGCGCCGCAGAGCGATATTATAGGTGAACTTAAGGGCGAAAAGATATTTCTTTTCGTCAAAAAAAATGCGGAGATCATCGTCTGAGAACACACTGTGCGATCGCGCGTATGCAATGAACTCATCAGCATCAGCAAAAGAATCCAAACGACGGGCTTCTTCGACTACGCACAATGATGTAGCAACCGCCCGATACTCAGCGGGGCCCGCTCCATCACCCGTCCGATACATCACGACCTTATCCCCCGCCGACATATTCATAATTCGGTTTATTCGGGATAAGAAAATCTTGTTAATACTGTTTGCGTGCGACACATCCTCCACAATTCTCACGTTTTCATTATTTAATATCGAATCGGGAAGTAAGCGCGTGTGATACGCCGGATAGATTCCAACATGATAGAAGGCACCGTCCATTTTTATTAATGGATAGTTTTTGTCGCGGCTAACGTCGTTCCGCCAATTTAGGTCACGGAGAAGCACAAGCTCTGTCCCGTTCACCGTATTTTTGTATCCCACCCTTTCGAATCCATACCGGTGGAATAATGCAACCAAGCCCGCATGCTTCTCAAATATGGTTACGTAGAGCTGATTGACCTTTTCTTCGACCGCATGATCGAAAATTTTCTTAACAAATCGCTCACCAAGCTTTGTTCCGTGTGCTTCGATCTTAAAAGTTCCTACTTTGACTCGACGCGCTGGCGGAAGCTCTGGCTCCATATCGGTGACGGCGTCATCCTCTATTTTGAGATATAAAAATCCATCGAGGGTGCCATCATCCTGCGTATGTATGTACGCCCAATTCTCAGCCTTCCGTACAAACCATTCTTCAAATTCTTCATAGTCCGCCTTCAGTGAATCGAAGAAAGAATCCGTCAAATCAATGCTTCTGAATTGCTTACGCTCCAAACCCATTTCACCCTCAATATATAGAGCGAATTCGATGTCGCAACAAACTATCCGTGGACGTCGACCGCGGTTAAATACGAAATTGAAAGATATATTTCATCCAGCGCTCACTCAAGCCTCATCCGGGAGATACAGCACTCAAGAATTCGTCCAAATTCGGAGAGTGCAGGATGGTAAGAGGAATGTGCAAGGTTTCACATACCATCTGCGCCTGCCTATGTTCAGCATCAATGAACCGTCGCAGCTCTTCGACACTTTCTTCTCTAGCGTCTCGCTCGCAGAGCCTTTGCGCAATGACTTGGGGATCGGCTTCCAGCAATACCACAGCCCTAAGATTCAGAGCCGAAAAAACGTCCGCGCCTAGGTATATTGGCTCGCCGTCGCGTCCCTTTAAAACGAAATGCCCATCGAGAATAAGCCGCACGCCCTCGTCATTTTTCTTTTTTACTGCGGCGGCCAACAAGAGCTGATTTCCTGCCGCATCTTCAACGCGTTTGTCAGTTCCCCAATTGGGTTTCGCTCGTTCTTCTTTGATGAGAGCGCTCGCCGATTTATGTACTATTCCAAAACCGGCTGGAACTTGAGCCGCGAAGAAAGATTTTCCGACGCCATGAACTCCACCAAGAAATATATTCACGCGGGAACCTCCGGAGGAAACATGTTTTTCAGGATTTTCTGAAAAACCGCAGATGAAATAAATGAAGGTGATTGGGGGGGTGCAAAATTATCAAGACTCTTCCATGGATCTAGAGTTTCGCGAGCCACTTCTACTCGGTCGATCATTACGCCAAAGGCGAAGCGCTTTCCTTGCATATAGGCATTGAATTCTTCGTATGTCACTCCCCCTCCATTCGCCATTGAAATTTCCCAAAGCGCGGGGAGCTCGCATTCCACAACTTTTTTCACATACGCAAGACCGACCAACTTCTGAACTGGCGAGGACGAATACAAGACAAGCACTCCCACGCGTTGAGCAGGCCAGCTTCTGCGTAGTTCGACTTTCTTAGTCCCAGCCAGAATCAGAGATGCATATTTCGGCTTAATTGGCAAAAGCATTGCCCGGCCTCCAACCGAGTTAGCGGTCTCCAGGGCAAGATTCATATCCATGTTCGTGTAACCGAAAAGTTTTTAGTTTGCTGAGCGAGTTAACGGCGAACGCACGGCTAGCTTAACCGAGGTTAGCGCTCGTAACACTATGTAGCTCGCCGCTGGGGTGGGCTTTCCAATGAGTTATTGAATGTAGTTAGGGAACTGTATACACACATCCTTGATGACTTGGCCCAACTCCCTGTGGATGGGGAAACCTATCCCTCCCCCGACGCGGCCATTCGGCGAACGTCGTTGCACATGGGACCTTTTATCTTCCAGCGACAGAGAGAAGAATCTGAGCCATGCTGTTCAGCCTTAAACGGTTCCATCAACGGCGATCGCCGCATGTCCGCGGCGCTCCGCTGTGGGTCTGGGATTCCGCTAGCGCTGGGGCCACCATTGCGGGAGAGGTATCGACACCGATATGCAGCCTTGCTCGATGAGATGGGGCCAATGGAGAGTTCCTCCTTGAGATACTCCTCGCACACAAGATCCCTGACAGGTCCCATCCGCCGGAAGCGGTTCGCTGTCGACGTTGGACTTAAGAGGGAAGTTCACGAATTCACATCGCCCCCGGCATTTCCCATATGCTCGGCAGATCAGGAAAGTGCTCCAATGCGACCATTGCACCCTGATCTCAACCGCCGGCCTTGAAGCAAGCCCCCATTCCGGGGGATCCAGAAAACCGTGCCAAGTGTTTTGAATCAGGATCAGCTCTTAGGCATCGAACATTGCGTGGAAGGCGATGTCATTTGAGATAAACCAGTCGCGGTCATGACCGAAGATGCCTGACACTGGGACTCGTTCCACGAAACCGGCGTCTAGAAGATTGGCTTGATAGCTCTTTCGTGAAAGCTTAGTTCTTGGTGGTCGACGGCAGCACCTTGCATGTCCCAGGGATTCGGCTCCCATTCCGGAAGCCTGTCATCTCGGCGGTAGATGCTCATGGCGTGGGTGCGCAAAGTTCGTTTACCTTCCCTCGCTTCCGCTAGCGCCTCAAACCCTTCTGTAATCTCCGAACATAAGTCCCGCTTCTTCATGCTCTCATCTTCCTTCGTGTTCGAACATGCCCTCGAGTGCCTGCCCGGGCATCGGCAATGAGCCGCTCATTATGAAGAGTCATCCTTCATTATGAATTCTGTAGGCGCCAATATCGGACGACTGACAGTGCTCCGCACCATCCGATCACTCTGGATGCGAGATCCTGATTGATTCGGACGTCGCGTCAGCGTTCCGGGCGAGACGGTTCCTTATCCCCAACCCGCCTCGCTCGCCACCCACACCGTCGCCCCCCCACACCCGGCATCCTCCACCACATGCCGCACCACCTCAAACCCATTCACCCTCAACAACGCCCGATACTCCTCCCCCGCCAAACTCCCGTGATACAGCGGCCTCCCTTCAAACTCCCCAATCGCCTCACCCAACTGCGGCCCGCTCGTAAACATCAACACCGCCCCCGGCGCAGCCAACCGCCCAAACTCCCCAAACATGCCCCGCTGATCCTCTGGTGACAAATGAAAAAAGCTATGCCAAGCGATCAACCCATCAAACGGCCCCGCGACCGCCATCCGCCGCATATCCGCAGCAACCCACTGATGCTCAGGAAACGCCGCCTTCGCCCGATTCAATAACGGCACCGACGTATCCACACCCGTGATCCGGCAACCACGCTCAATCAGATACTGAGCGATCGGCACCCCAAACCCACACCCAATATCCAACACCCGCGGACTCGCCCCCGGCAGCAGCGCCAGAAACGCATCCAGCCACGCGCGCTCGATTAGCTCCGTCCCACGCTGCCGCACAAATGCGTCGGCATGCTCCCGATAGATCGTCACCACGTCATCAGCAGGCGACTTGGACATCTTCAAACTCCCGTAACGGCGACCAAAACCCAGACCCTTGGCGAGCGAATCACCCGCAAACGCCCGCATCCCCATGGAAGCACTCCCAAGCCTCCGACTCAATATCCTCAATCGCCACCCCATCCTCACCCGTGATGGTGAACTGCTCCTGGCTATCTCCAATACTCGCCGCCCCGTCCAACCCCAGCAGCAGCGAATACATCGTGTCCCGCAGCGCCAGATCCAAAACGCCACGCAAGCCCTCCAGCTGCGCCGCCGACAACCCCAGCCCGCGCACCTTGGCCGCGACCGCGCTCCCACCATCCGCCGCCATGAACGTCTCCAACAGTTCGCCCCGCAGCGCATTCCAGTTGCCAACAAATTCCTTCGCGTCCATTTGATTCCCTTAACGTGTCCCAACCCGCGGCCGCATACCCAATCCCAACCGCGATCCAATCAGTCCAAAAAAACAAGGGCCGCATAATCGCGGCCCCTGCATTCACACCCTTCTAAAGCTCATCAAGCCTTACGCACCTGCGCAATCAGCGCATCCAGCTGCTTCAGCATCGAATCCACTTCCTCGGCCGTCACATTCAGCGCGGGCATAAAGCGCAGCAAATTCGGACGCGGCGCGTTCAGCAGCAGACCGTCCGGCGCCTGATTACGCGCGGCCTCGACAATCGCCGGACCATCATCACGATCCATGACCAGCGCGCGCAGCAGGCCCATGCCGCGTTCGCCCTTCATGCCGTACTTGGCCGAGATGGCCAGCAGGCCTTCGGATAGTTGCTTGGCGCGCGCATTGACCGCGTCCATGAAGCCCGGCGCGACCAGCGCGTCGAAGACGGCGACGCCGACGGCGGTGGTCAGGGGGTTGCCGTTGTACGTGCCGCCTTGGTCGCCGTGCTGGAACACGCTGACTTCCTGACGGGCCAGGAGAGCCGCCAGCGGCACGCCGCCGCCGATGCCCTTGGCCAGCGTCATGATGTCGGGGACGACGTCAAAGTGCTGGTAGGCGAACATCTTGCCGGTGCGGCCCATGCCGGTCTGGACTTCGTCGACGATCAGCAGCAGTTGGTTTTCATCGGCCAGCTTGCGCAGGCCTTGCATGAATTCCTTGGTGGCGGGCAGCACGCCGCCTTCGCCTTGGACGGGTTCCAGCATGATGGCGACGGTCTTGTCGTCGATCAGCTTGCGCACGGATTCCAGGTCGTTCAGTTCGGCCTTCGGGAAGCCTTCGACCTGCGGGGCGAACATCTTGTCCCAGCCCGGCTTGCCCGATGCGGACATCGTTGCCAGGGTGCGGCCGTGGAAGCCGTGGTTCATGGTGATGATCTTGTAGGCGCCGTTCTTCTTGACCTGGCCCCACTTGCGCGCGAGCTTGATGGCGCCTTCGTTGGCTTCGCCGCCGCTGTTGGCGAAGAAGACGCGGTCAAAGTCGGACGCGCCGGTCAGGCGCTGGGCCAGCTCGATCGAGGGAATGTTGTAGAACGCCGGCGACGGGTTCATCAGCTTTTGCGACTGTTCGACCAGCGCGCGCTGCATTTCGGGCGCGGAGTGGCCCAGGGTGTTCACTGCCCAGCCCTGCACAAAGTCCAGATATCGCTTGCCCGCGTGATCCTCCAGCCAGGATCCCTTGCCGCTGACGAACACGAGGTCCGGGCGGGAGGTGATCTCCATGAGGGTGTCGACGTTGAACTGGCTGAATTCCATGGCGGTTCCTGCGGGATGTAAGGACAGGGGATGAGGGAAATTTCGGGGGATTCCCCGGGGGGAAGCGCGAAAAGGCAAATGTAGCACCGACGGGGGGATGCTATCGTGACGCTACCCCTCCGATCTGCCCCGGGCCGGCCTCACAAGGGCTGCCAGCGCGGGCGCTCTATTTTATGCAGGCGATGCGCCCCTCGCGCGCAGTCCGCCGTCGCTTTTTACTGACCAATCATGAAACGTATTCTTTCCAGTCTTGCCGCCGGTCTGGCCTTGGCCGCCGCCATGACGCCCGCCCACGCGGAATATCCCGACCGTCCCATCCGCCTGATCGTGCCGTTCCCGCCGGGGCAGGCGACCGACATCTTTGCGCGCGCGCTGGCCGAGAAGCTGGGCGCGGCGGTCAAGCAGCCGATCGTGGTGGAGAACCGCGCGGGCGCGGGCAGCAATATCGGGATGGAGCAGGCCACGCGCGCGGCGCCGGACGGCTACACGCTGGTGATCGCGGGTAGCGCGGCGGCGGTGAATCAGACGCTGTACAAGACCATCAATTACAGCCTGACCAAGGATTTTGCGCCGGTGTCGGGGGTGTTCTCGGTGCCGCTGATGTTCCTGGCGACGCCGGCTTCGGGCATTACGTCGCTGCAGCAACTGGTGACGCAGGCGCGTGCGAATCCTGGCGAGCTGGCGTATGCCAGCGCGGGCATTGGCGGCACGCAGCATTTGTCGGCCGAGATGTTCAAGGCGGCGGCGGATATTGATATTCGCCACATTCCGTACAAGGGCAGTGGCCCTGCGCAGGCGGATTTTCTGGGGCATCAGGTGCCGCTGATGGTGGACTCGGTGACGGCGGGTTTGCCGCACGTGCAGAGCAAGAAAGCGGTGGCGCTGGCGGTGACGACGGCCAAGCGGCTGCCGCAGTTGCCGAATGTGCCGACCGTGGCGGAATCGGGCTATCCGGGGTTTGAGGCGATTGGCTGGGCGGCGGTGTTGGCGCCTAAGGGGACGCCTGCGGAGATCACCGGGGCGCTGAGCAAGCAGATCGGGCAGGTGTTGAATACCCCGGAGATGCAGAAGTTCTTCCGGGATCGCGGCGCGGAGCCGATGCCCTTGACGCCTGAGGCGACTGGGACGTTTATGGCGGCCGAGGTCGAGAAGTGGGGTAAGGCGGTGAAGCAATCGGGCGCGCAGGTGGATTGAGCGCGTTATCCGATTGACGTCGCTGCAAGCCGTCCCTGAATCAGGGGCGGCTTTTTTGTTGCCGGTTACTGGACACCGCCCAGACCGCGCGCCGCGATTGGGTGGTTTTTCTGGATGATCCATCCAGCTTCAGGTGGTTTATCGGGCGCGGGCGCTTGCCTAAGCTCGTAGCTCCATCGACACCTGAAGGAGATTTTCCATGGCGGACCATTCGATCAAAGGCAAGGTCGCGATCATTGCGGGCGGGGCGAAGAATCTGGGCGGGCTGATTGCGCGCGATCTGGCCGAGCAGGGCGCCCGCGCGGTGGCGATCCATTACAACAGTGCGGCGTCGAAGGCCGAGGCCGAGGCGACCGTGGCAGCGGTGCAGGCGGCGGGCGCCAAGGCGGTGGCGTTGCAGGGCGACCTGACGACGGCGGCGGCGGTGGAGAAGCTGTTTGCCGACGCAGTGGCGGCCGTGGGCCGGCCGGATATCGCGATCAATACGGTGGGCAAGGTGCTCAAGAAGCCTTTCACGGAGATCAGCGAAGCCGAGTACGACGAGATGACGGCGGTAAATTCCAAGACGGCGTTTTTCTTTCTGCGCGAGGCGGGCCGGCACGTGAATGACAACGGCAAGGTGTGCACGCTGGTGACGTCGCTGCTGGGCGCTTTCACGCCGTTCTATGCGGCCTATGCGGGCACGAAGGCGCCGGTGGAGCATTACACGCGTGCGGCGGCCAAGGAGTTTGGGGCGCGGGGGATTTCGGTGACGGCGGTGGGGCCGGGGCCAATGGATACGCCGTTCTTCTATCCGGCCGAGGGCGATGATGCCGTGGCGTATCACAAGACCGCGGCGGCGCTGTCGCCGTTCAGCAAGACGGGGCTGACGGATATCGAGGACGTGGTGCCGTTCATCCGCCATCTGGTCAGCGACGGCTGGTGGATCACGGGGCAGACCATCCTTATCAACGGCGGCTACACGACCAAGTAGGCGTCAGACCGGGGAGAGCGGCATGCATATGGCGATGGTGATCGGAGGCGGCGCGGTGCTGTTGGGCGTGTTTCTGCTCTTCGGCAAGCTGTGGGGCGGCGATGCGGCGGCGCTGGCGGTGGCGGCCAAGGCGTTCATTCCCGTCTGGCTGGTGGTGGCGCTGGTGAATATGTGGGTGGGCGTGACCCATGCCGGGTACACCGTGCGCGAGGAATTGCCGATTTTGGCGATCGTGTTTCTGGTGCCGGCGGCACTGGCTGCCGTGGCGATCTGGCGCAGCGGCTGACGCGGCCGAATCGGATCCCGATCAGCCCCCAATTGCGGCTATGCTTTTCATGCATTGCGCGCGCCCCCGGCATCGGGATGGCGCGCGCTTCCCGTTGCACCGTTCCCGCATCGCCACAGGCCGCTCATGGACCGATTCGACCAGTACCGCGTGTTTGCGCAGGTTGCCGAGATGGGCAGTTTCATCAAGGCGGCGCATGCGCTGGACGCGCCCCGCGCGTCGGTGTCCGCCGCCATCCAGCAACTGGAAACCCAGCTTGGCGTGCGGCTGCTGCATCGCACGACGCGGCAGGTGCGGCTGACGGCGGACGGCGAGCAACTGCTGGAACGGGTGCTGCCGCTGCTGGCGGAAGTGGAAGACATCGACCAGTTGTTCCAGGCCAGCGAGCGGCAGGTGTCCGGCCGATTGAGCATCGACGTGCCCAGCCGCGTGGCGCGCCGGCTGATCGCGCCGCAGTTGCCGGGCCTGCTGCGCCGGCATCCACGGCTGCAAGTGGTGCTGAGTTCCACCGACCGCGCCATCGATCTGGTGCAGGAAGGCGTGGACTGCGCGGTGCGCATCGGGGCGCTGCATGACAGCAGTCTGGTGGTGCGGCCGGTGGGCAGCATTGCGCTGATCAATTGCGCCAGTCCGGCTTACCTGCGCGAACACGGCGAGCCGATGCAGCCGGAAGATCTGGCCAGCGGACATTGGGCGGTGGGCTATGCGTCGCCGAAGACCGGGCGCGAATTGCCCTGGGAAACCGTATTGCCCGATGGCGGCGTGCGCCAGGATCCGGTGCGCAGCCGGGTGGTGGTGAACAACGCCGAAAGCTATATCGCCTGCTGCCTGGCGGGGCTGGGCTTGATTCAGATTCCCCGGTTCGACGTGCAGCATCTGCTGACCGCGGGCGAACTGGTGGAGGTGATACCGGCCGCGCGCGCGGCGTCCATGCCGGTGTCGCTGCTGTATCCGCACCGCCGCCAGCGCTCGCGGCGGCTGGCGGTGTTTCATGAGTGGTTCGAAGGGTTGATGGCGGGCTACGTGGACGCCTGAAGCCAAACGTCCAAACCGGTGCCTGCGCGCCCGCTCGCGGCGCATTCGCCGCACCATCGCGGGGCGTCTGCACGACCTTTGCCCGTCGCCTCCCGGGACACGCGCGTGGCACGGACTTTGCTTTGACTCTCTTTGTATACCGACTTGGTGTGCAACGCATTGACCCGGCCGGGCAGTGCGGGCCCTGGAGAGTTCCTCATGAAACGCAGATCCCTGTTGCTGTCCCTTTGCGCCGCCGCCACGCTGCTGGCCGCTCCTGTGTCGCACGCCGATGCGCTGGACGATATCGTCAAGGCGGGCGTCATCAAGATCGCGGTGCCGCAGGACTTTCCGCCCTTTGGGTCGGTGGGCTCGGACATGAAGCCGCTGGGCTATGACATCGACACCGCGCAACTCATCGCCAAGCAGCTGGGCGTGAAGCTGGAACTGGTGCCGGTCACCAGCGCCAACCGCGTTCCGTACCTGCAGACAAAGAAGGTGGATCTGGTGATCTCCAGCATGGGCAAGAATGCCGAGCGCGAGAAGGCCATCGACTTTTCCGAAGCGTACGCGCCGTTTTTCAACGGTGTGTTTGGCCCGGCGGACCTGAAGGTCTCGTCCGCCGCGGATCTTGCCGGCAAGACCATTGGCGTCACGCGCGGCGCGGTGGAGGACATCGAGCTGACCAAGATTGCGCCCGAGTCCGCCACGGTCAAGCGGTATGAGGACAACAACGGCACGATCACCGCCTTCCTGTCGGGCCAGGTGCCGATGATCGCGACGGGCAACGTGGTGGCCGCGGCCATCCTGGCCCGCAATCCGCCCAAGAAGCCGGAAACGAAATTCCTGATCAAGAACTCGCCGTGCTACATCGGCCTGAACAAGGACGAACCGAAGCTGCGCGCCCGCGTGAACGACATCCTGGCGGCCGCCAAGCAGGACGGCTCGTTGTCGGCGATCTCGCAGAAATGGCTGGGCGCCGCACTGCCCAAGGATCTGTAGCCTGAGCGGCGGCCGTCATGGCTTACCAGTACGACTTCGCCTCGGTGTTCGAGTACACGCCGGTGCTGCTCAAGGGCATCGGCGTGACGATCGAACTGATTGCGTTCGGCGCGGTGGCGGGCGTGGCGATCGGCATTGCGTGCGCCTGGGTGCGCACGCAGGGCCCGACGTGGCTGCGCGCGCCGGTCACCGCGTATGTCGAGCTGATCCGGAATACACCGTTTCTGATTCAGCTCTTTTTTGTGTTCTTTGGCCTGCCGTCGCTGGGCATCCAGCTTGGAGAAATGCAGGCGGCGTGCCTGGCGATGGCATTGAACCTGGGCGCCTACAGCACCGAGATCATCCGCGCCGGTATCGACGCCACGCCGCGCGGGCAGTATGAGGCAGGCGCGAGCCTTGCGCTGTCGCGGCTGCAGGTGTTTCGGCACGTCGTGCTGATGCCCGCGCTGATGCGCATCTGGCCGGCGTTGTCTTCGCAGATCGTGATCGTGATGCTGGGCTCGGCGGTGTGCTCGCAGATCGCGGCCGAGGACCTGACGTTTGCGGCGAACTTCATTCAGTCGCGCAATTTCCGGGCGTTCGAGGTGTATCTGGTGACAACCGGCATCTATCTGGCGCTGGCGGTGCTGCTGCGGCAGATTCTGCGCATGACCGGGCGGCGGTTGTTCCGCAAGGCGGCACGATGATCGAATTTTCCACCTGGGACATCGTGCGCAACCTGCTGCTGGCGGCGCGCTGGACGATCATCCTGTCTCTTGCAGCCTTTGCGGGCGGGGCGCTGATGGGCGTGCTGGCGCTGATGATGCGCACGTCGCGCGTGGCCGCGATGCGGCGCATCAGTTGGGCGTACATCGAACTTTTTCAGGGCACGCCGCTGCTGATGCAGCTGTTCCTGGCGTTCTTCGGCCTGTCGCTGATCGGCGTGGAGGTGCCGCCGTGGCTGGCCGCGGGCGCGGCGCTGACGTTGTGGTCGGGTGCGTTTCTGGCCGAGATCTGGCGTGGCTGCGTGGAGGCCATACCGAAGGGACAGTGGGAAGCGTCGGCCAGCCTGGCGCTGGGCCACGTGCAGCAGATGCGCTACGTCGTGCTGCCGCAGGCGCTGCGCATTGCGGTGGCGCCCACCGTCGGCTTTGCGGTGCAGATCGTCAAGAGCACGGCGCTGACCTCCATCATCGGCTTCACGGAACTGTCGAAGGCGGCCACGGTGATCACCAACGCCACCTTCAGTCCCTTCACCGTCTATGCCTGCGCGGCGCTGATCTATTTCGCGCTGTGCTGGCCCCTGTCGCGCCTCAGCCTTCGGCTGGAAAGGAAGTTGCATGCCCCTCATCGCCCTTGAAGACGTCCGCAAACGGTTTGGCGATAACGAAGTGCTGAAAGGCGTGACGCTGCGCGTCGAGCCCGGCGAGGTCATTGCCATCATCGGCAAGAGCGGCTCGGGCAAGAGCACGCTGCTGCGATGCATCAACGGGCTGGAGCAGATCGACGGCGGCGCGATCATGGTGGCCGATGCGCAACTGGGTGATGACGAGCTGCGGCTGCGTGCGCTGCGGCTGAAGGTGGGCATGATCTTTCAGCAGTTCAACCTGTTTCCGCACCTGACCGTGGGACGCAACGTGATGCTGTCGCCCATGGTGGCCAAGCGCGTGCCCGAGCGCGACGCCGCGGACATGGCGCGCGCCATGCTGAACCGGGTGGGACTGGCGCACAAGTTCGACGCGTGGCCAGACGAATTGTCGGGCGGGCAGCAGCAGCGGGTGGCGATTGCGCGCGCGCTGGCGATGCAGCCGTTGGCGCTGTTGTGCGACGAGATCACATCGGCGCTGGATCCGGAGCTGGTCAACGAAGTGCTGGCCGTGGTGCGGGAATTGGCGGCCGACGGGATGACGCTGTTGATGGTGACGCATGAGATGCGTTTTGCGCGCGAGGTCTGCGACCGGGTGGTGTTCATGCACCAGGGCCGAGTCCATGAGATTGGGCCCCCGGATGAGCTCTTTGCCGCACCGGCCACGCCAGAGCTGCGGCAATTTCTGGGGATGACGGATCTGGCGGCCGACCGGTAAAAATGCACCACCTGACCCGGTGCATGCGCCTCTATCGCGGGATGGGCGCGGTTCCTATATTGGGGTTGTCCGCAGCCGAATCTTGTAGTTTTCTCCGGCGCGGTTTCACGCAACCTGAGCCATAAGGAGCGATGACATGGATAAGGACCGCATCAAGGGCGCCGTCAAGGAAGTGAAGGGCGCCGTGAAGGAAACGGCCGGCAAGGTGACCGGCAGCACCAAGACCGAGGCAGAAGGAAAAATCGAGAAAACCGAGGGCAAGGTGCAGCGCAATGTAGGCGAGGCCAAGGATCAGGCACGGGACTTGCTGGACAAGTAATCGCGGCTGCCAAGTGGCACCCGCAACGTCCAATGAAACGCCCGAAGGAGAAGAAAATGACCAACCGTATTTGGCTTGCGCTGCTGCTCGCGATCTCCGCCGTGACCGCCGGCTGCAACACGATGGAAGGTGCCGGTAAGGATATCGAACGTGGCGGGGAGAAGATCCAGAACCAGGCCAAGTAGGCGCTGGCTGCCTGCATCGAAGGGTCGGCACGTTGACGGCGTGCCGGCCTTTTTTCGTTAGCGCGAGAACCCGCGCGCCGCGATTTCCCAGATATCTTCCACCACGCCATTTCGCACGACCACCAGCCCGTCATGCAGGTTGAACGTGGGATCGACGTGCGACGGCACCAGCCGCAGCACCGCGCCCAGGTCGGGCGCCTGCGCCCCCGGCTCCACGCGGACCACGCCGTGTTCGTCGTTGATGGCGGTGTAGGTCAACCCGGGTTCGCCAAAGATGGCGGGCGGGCCGCATTCGGCGGTGGTGGACTTGAGCCCCGCATCCAGGATCACGCGATCGGGCGCCGGCTTGCTCATGACGGTGGCCAGCACGAACAGGCTGTTTTCAAACGCTAGCGGGCCGTCCCAATCGTTCGCGCCGTAGTCGCCGTCCATGAAGGCGTAGGAACCGGCCTGCAATTCGGTATAGACGCCGCTGGCCGCATCGAATTCGGCGCTGCCCGTGCCGCCGCCCGTGATGGTGTCGCAGGCGATGCCGCTTTCGCGAAGCAGTTGCGCATAGGACGCGGCAATGCGCGCCGCCTGGCGGCAGACCTCGGCGCGCTCCTCTCGCGTGCGGTAGTGCTGCACCGACCCGTGATAGGCCTGCAAACCGGCGAAGTTCACGCCGGGCAGGTCACGCGCCTGCTGCGCCAGCGCCAGCACGAGGGCGTCGTCCGACACGCCGCAGCGGCCCTGGCCGACATCCACTTCCACCAGCACATCGATCTGCGCGTCCGCCTGCACCATGGCTTGCGACACCTGCGCCAGGTTGTGCGCGTTGTCCACGCACACGCTGACCTTCGCCACGCGCGCCAGCTGACCCAGCAGCGCCAGCTTGGCGGGGCCGACGACTTCGTTGCTGATGTGGATGTCCTGGATGCCGGCGGCCACAAAGGGCAGGGCTTCGCTGACCTTCTGGCAGCAGATGCCGCGCGCGCCCAGTTCAAGCTGGCGCAGGGCAATCTGCGGACACTTGTGCGCCTTGGCGTGCGGCCGCAGCGCGACGTCGTGGCGGTCGGCCCAGGCCTGCATCGCGCGCAGGTTGGCCTCGAAGGGCGTCAGGTCCAGCACGAGGCTGGGCGTATCGACGCGGGCCAGGGGATCGCCCGGCTGCGCGGGCGGGGGCAGCGCAATGCCGCGTATGACTTCCTGGGACATCCTGATGACTCCGTAGTCTGACTGCAAGAGAGGT
Organism: Achromobacter spanius; assembly: GCF_002966795.1. Classification (GTDB taxonomy): domain Bacteria; phylum Pseudomonadota; class Gammaproteobacteria; order Burkholderiales; family Burkholderiaceae_B; genus Achromobacter; species Achromobacter spanius_D. The sequence continues at coordinate 70,491 of NZ_CP023270.1, read as the reverse complement.
AACACGCGCATAACCAAAGCGGGACCACCCATAACCAAACGGGCGATGCACCCCCAGGTAAACGATAGCCCCGTAACCATTGGCTACGAGTGGGCGGCATGACAGAATTTCATCATGAAAACGGCCCCCAAGGGGAGGCCCATTTCCGGCGCGGCAACGCTGTCGCGCCGGCGATGACAAGACGACCCACGTCACCCGACAGACCTGTCAACAAGTACCGGAGAAGCTCGCATGAAACTCAAGCACTGGATCACCGCCCTGACCGTCGCGGTCGCCGCTGTCGGCGCCACCAGTTCGGCACAAGCCCAGCAGTTTTTCCGCATCGGCACGGGCGGCACCGCGGGCACGTATTACCCGATCGGCGGCATCATCGGCAACGCGGTGTCCCAACCCGGCAAGCTGATCGCCACGGCAGTCGCCTCCAACGGGTCGGTCGCCAACATCAACGGCATCATGGGCGGCTCGTTCGAAGCCGGCTTCACGCAGTCGGACGTGGCGTTCTGGGCCTACAGCGGCACGGGCACGTTCGAAGGCAAGCCCAAGGCGCAGGACCTGCGCCTGATCTCGACGCTGTATCCGGAAAGCATCCATCTGGTGACGCGCAAGGGCTCCGGCATCAAGGGCGTGGCCGACCTGAAGGGCAAGCGCGTGTCGATGGACGAGCCGGGCTCCGGCACGCTGGTCGACGTGCGCCTGATCCTGGGCGCGTACGGCATGACCGACAAGGACGTGAAGGCCGAATACCTGAAGCCCAACCAGGCGGGCGACAAGCTCAAGGACGGCGGCCTGGACGCGTTCTTCTTCGTGGGCGGCGCGCCGGCCGGCGCCATCGCCGAACTGGCCTCCACGGGCAACATCGAACTGGTGTCGCTGGTGGGTCCGGAAATCGACGCGCTGCGCGCCAAGCAAGAGTTCTTCACGCCGGATGTCATCACCGCCAACACGTACCAGAACATCCCCGAGGTCAAGACCATCTCGGTGAACGCGCAGATGGTGACGTCGGCCAAGATCCCCGAGCAGACGGTGTATGAGGTGACCAAGGCGCTGTACAGCGACGCCACGCGCAAGACGCTGGACGCCGGCCACGCCAAGGGCAAGCTGATCTCGCGCGAGAACGCGACCAAGGGCGCGGGCATCCCGTTCCACCCGGGCGCCGAGAAGTTCTACAAAGAGATTGGCCTGCTGAAGTAGGCCCCCCCGAGCGCCTGCGGCGCTTCCCCCAGGGGCGCCGGTGGCGGACCGGCAGAGCCGGATCCGCGCGGCCCCGCTTGGGCGGATCGGGTTCTTTATGCGAATTGCTTGCCTTTGGGTGGGCGAACTGTCGTAGTGCTTTATGTCGGCGGCGATTGCTTTCGCGCCGCATTTGAGCAGGGCCGCCGTTGTGCGGCCCTGCTTGTTGAATCATCTTGAGAATCACCGCGATGGAAATCGATCACGAGAAAACCCAGAAGCTGGCGGAAAAGTACGATTCGGAAATCCGCTTCCGGCCGCTGGACAAGACTGCCACGTGGATCGTCTCGGGCCTGCTGGTCAGCCTCTCGATCTTTCATTACTACACCGCCGGCTTCGGCCTGCTGCGCGAGGCGACGCACCGCGGCGTGCACCTGGCCTTCGTGCTGAGCCTGATCTTCCTGGTGTTCGGCTTTTCCAAGTCGCATTACCAGCGCGAACCCAAGTCGACCTGGTATGCGCCGGGCGGCATTCCGCTGTACGACTGGATCATCGCGATCGCGCTGGCCCTGTCGGTGCTGTACATCCCGTACATCTTCGAGGACCTGGCGTTCCGCGTGGGCAATCCGCTGCCTCAGGACGTGCTGATGGGCTCGATCCTGCTGATCGGCCTTTTGGAAGCCACGCGGCGCGCCATGGGCTGGCCGCTGCCGATCATCGCGCTGGTGTTCATGGCGTACGCGATGTTCGGGCCGTACTTCCCCGGGCTGCTCAAGCACGCGGGCAATACGTGGTCGCAGGTCGTCAACCATATGTATCTGACCAGCCAGGGCGTGTACGGCGTGGCGGTGGGGGTGGTGGCGACCTACGTGTTCCACTTCGTGCTGTTCGGCGTGCTGGCCACCCGCATCGGGCTGGGCCAGTTGTTCCTGGACGTGGCCTCGACCGTGGCGGGGCGCTATGCGGGCGGACCGGCCAAGGTGTCGGTGTTCGGCTCGGCGATGTTCGGCATGATTTCGGGCTCGTCGGTGGCCAACGCCGTGACGGTGGGGTCGCTGACCATTCCGGCGATGATTCGCGTGGGCTACCCGCGCCATTTCGCGGCGGGCGTGGAAGCCGCCAGCAGCACGGGCGGGCAGATCACGCCGCCCATCATGGGCGCGGCCGCGTTCCTGATGATCGAGTTCCTGGGGATTCCGTACCAGCAGATCGCGATCGCGGGCATTTTTCCGGCGTTCCTGTACTTCTTCGGCATGTTCATGCAGGTGCACTTCGAGGCCAAACGCGAGGGCCTGCGCGGATTGACCGCCGAGGAAATGCCCAAGCTCAAGCAGTCGTTCAAAATGCGCTGGCCGACGCTGATCCCGCTGGCGATGCTGATCGGCATGCTGGCCAGCGGCCGCACGCCCTATCTGGCGGCCTTCGCGGGCATCACGGGCTGCATCGTGGTGGGCATCCTCAATCCCTACACGCGGCTGCGGTTGCGCGACCTGTACGAAGCCTTTGAGACCGGCGCGAAGTACGCGCTGGCGGTCGGCGCGGCTGCCGGCACGGTGGGCATCGTGATCGGCGTGGTGACGCTGACGGGTGTGGGCTTCAAGATTTCGTACATCGTGATCGCCGCGTCGCAGGCGCTGGCTGCGGGCGCGGCGTTCTTCCTGCCCGAGGCGATGACGGACATGCAGTCGCTGACGCTGGTCGCGGCGCTGGTGATGACCGGCATCGTCTGCATCCTCATGGGCTGCGGCGTGCCCACAACCGCCAACTACCTCATCATGGTGGCGGTTGCGGCGCCGACGCTGGTGCAACTGGGGGTGCAGCCCATTGCGGCGCACTTCTTCGTGTTCTATTTCGGCATCCTGGCGGACATCACGCCCCCGGTGGCGCTGGCCGCGTACGCGGCGGCGGGCATGGCGGGCAGCGATCCCTTCAAGACCGGGAACACGGCGTTCCGGCTGGGCATCACCAAGCTGATCGTGCCGTTTGTCTTCGTGTTCTCGCCGTCGCTGCTGATTTCGGTGCAGGGCTTCACCTGGTACGAGTTCTTCGTGACCCTGCTCGGCTGCATGGTCGGCCTGGTGTTGCTGTCGGCGGCCTTGTCGCGCTTCATGCTGGTCGGCATGAAGAGCTGGGAGCGGTGGCTGTGCACCATTGGCGCACTGCTGACGATCATTCCGGGCCTGACCAGCGGCATCATCGGCTTGGTGATCTGCGTCCCGGTCTTCATCCGCCAGCTGGCGGGCCTGAAACTGGAGAACGCGCCCAAGGTGGCGTAACGCACTGCGCGGAAAGCAAAAAAGGGGCGGATCCGTGCGGGACCGCCCCTTTTTGCTGAATCAGCCATTTTGCCTGCATTTGGGTGCAAAATAGGCGTCCTTGCACGCAAGGTGACGTAGTACAACACCCGCCTTTTAGTCGGTTGCCCGGCAAAATAAATCGGCGTAAAGTAAAATTCATGTTTGCTGGTCTGCCGATATGCGGGCCGACTGTGCAAACAGGCACAAACTGCGCCATATGTTCGATATCCTGGTCTATCTGTTCGAGAATTACTACACGCCTCAGGCCTGTCCTGCTGCCGATGTGCTCGCCAAGCGGCTCGCCGCTGCCGGTTTCGAGCACGAGGACATCGACGACGCGCTCGGTTGGCTGTATGGCCTTGCCGAGACCACCGAACGGTGCGTCGACCTGGCCCAGGCTCCCACGTCCGGAACCCGGATCTACACCGATAACGAATACCAACAGCTCGGCACCGAGTCCATCGGCTTCATCGCCTTCCTGGAATCGGCCGGCGTGCTGCCCGCGCCCCTGCGCGAGATCGTTATCGACCGAGGCCTGGCCTCGCCGGAAACGCCCGTGCCGCTCTCCAAGATCAAGATCATTGCCCTCATGGTTCTCTGGAGCCAGGAAGCCGAGATTGACAATCTGGTTCTCGAAGAGCTGCTCGACGAAGAAGGCGGGCGCCTGCTGCATTGAGCACGCGTTCCCGCGCCACGCTTTTCCACCCCTCAGCCCGCGCGCCTGATCGTGCGGGCTGAAGTCTTGTCTACGTCCCCTTGAATTACGTTGGCCGCTTCGCTCCCAGTCCCAGCGGACCGCTCCATGCGGGCTCGCTGGCGACCGCGCTGGCGAGCTGGCTGGACGCGCGCGCGCAGCGCGGGCGCTGGCTGCTGCGCATTGAAGACGTGGACACGCCCCGCACGGTGGCGGGCGCGGCGGACGTCATCATGGGGCAGTTGCAGGCGCTAGGACTTGTCTGGGACGGCGAGATTATCTGGCAGTCTCAACGCAACGAAGCCTACCAGGCCGCGTTCGACGCGCTTGCCGCGCAGGGCCTGATCTATGGCTGCGGCTGCACGCGACGCGAAATCGCGGATTCTGCGCTGCGCGGCCAGACCGCGCCGGGCGCCGATGGCGAACGGCCGTATCCCGGCACCTGCCGCCACGGTTTGCCGCCCGGGCGTGAGGCGCGGGCGTGGCGGTTGCGCGTGCCCGAAGGCCTGGAACACTTTGACGACCGCTGGCTCGGGCCGCAGGAGCAGGACGTGGCGCAGGCCGTCGGGGATTTTGCGCTGCGGCGGGCGGATGGGTTGTGGGCGTATCAGTTGGCGGTGGTGGTGGACGATGCCGCGCAGGGCGTGACGGATGTGGTGCGCGGGGCCGACCTGCTCAGTTCCACGGCGCGTCAGCGCGTGCTGGGGCGCCTCTTGGGATTGCCGCCGTTGCGCTACCTGCACGTGCCGTTGATTCTGGATCCCGCCAGCGGTTTGAAACTGTCCAAGCAGAACGGCGCGCCGGCGATTGATACCAGCGCGCCCCTGCCGGCCCTGCAAGCTGCGTGGGCGGCATTGGGATTTGCGCCGCTGTCCGCTGCGGATGTCGCGTCATTCCTGCAGGACGCCACGGCGCGCTGGGCTGCGCGGTTTCCGGGCTGATCCGGCGTCCGCACGATTAGCGGACTGCATGCGCCGCCGGCGTGAGCCGGCCGGGCCGCTCACAACGGCTGCAGATCCGCCCCCAGCATTCGCACCAGCAACGCTTCCCCGTCGTCGGCCACGCGCAGCTCTCCGAAACGCGCGACCTCATAACGCGCCGCTTCGCCTTCCGGGAAGAACCACGCATTGGTCACGATGCGAACGCCGTTGCCGCGGACGCGATAGCGCAGCGGCACTTCGGTTTCGGCGTGCGGATGGACGTCGGACTGAATGCGCACGGCTTGCGCGACACCACGCGCGTCCGGCGTCAGCATCACGTAGCCGTCGGGTTCGTACCCCATGACGCCGTCCACGTCGGGGCGGTCGCCGCCCAGCCGCAGGCGGGTCACCTCGCGTCCGGCCGCGAAATTCAGCGCCATGTAGTCGCCCTGCATCAGCGAACGCGGATCGACCGGCGCCAATTCCAGAATGACCACCTTGCCCGAGGCCAGGAGCTTTTCGCGCTCCCAGATGCCGAAGTTGGCCGCCGCGAGCACCAGCGCCAGACCGCCCAGGATGGCCGCCGTGCGCCAGCGCAGGGCGGGGGACACCGGTGGCATCGGACGCGGCTGCGCGGGCGTCTGCGTGCGCATCAGGCGCGGCACGAGCCACACCGCGGCGCGCAGCACGAACAGCAGGACCGCCGCGCCGCTGAGCCACAGCGCCTTTTGCAGCAGCGGCAGTTCCAACTGGTAGTAATAGACGCCCAGGTAGGCCAGCAGGCTGGCCGCGCCAAAAATCATGACGCGGGACTGGTTCAGACCAAACCCCAGCAGCAGCCACGTCAGGGCGAATCCGACCCCCGGACTGGGCAGCCAGAACAACGCCAGCAGCAGCAGACCGATTGGCACGCCCCAGGTGACGCCGCCCGTCAGCAGGCGGCGGCGCGGCCACAGGACAGCCAGCGCGGCGGCCACCGGCAGCAGCGCGCCCGCGACGATCAGCACAGCGGTTCGCGGCGCCAACTGCCAGATGGCCGGCAATTCAATGACGGAAATGCCGCTCGCCAGCCAGACCATGCCCTGCACGGACAGCAGGAAGGCCCACGCCAGCGGCTGCAGCGCGTGGCCGCGCCGCGCGCCCACGCGGTGGCTGACGGTCAGGATGACGGCGGTGGCCCACGCGCCGATCACGCCGATGGGCAGCCACAGGAAGGTGGCCCGGGTCGCGTCGAAGCGGATCCACGCGTCCATCAGATCTTCCTGCATGAGGTCGGGCGACAGGCCGCGCCAGATCAGCGCCGCGCTGGCCAGGGCGATCAGAAGACCGCTGAGAAAGCGCAGGATCACGTCGGGCCCCAGCGCATAGACCGCGGCCGCCATCAGCAGCACGAAGAAGCTGGCGCTGGCGAACGAGGTCGAATCGGACAGCCCGAAGATGATGAGGATCTGCCCCGTGAAGGCCATGGCCGTGCCGCATTGCCGCCAGAACGGACCGGCGTCGCTGCGCAGCACCGCCACGCCCGCCGCGCACAGCACCAGCCCGGCGACCAGCGCGCCGCCTTCGGTGGTGATCAGATTGGAAAACGCGACGAACAGCAGCAGGAGCAAGGTGGCCAGCCAGGCGGACAAGCCCAGCAGGCACTGCACGTACCAGGGCGGCTCGGCGCGCGGCACGGCGGCGGGGGCCAGCTGCGCGACAGGCGCGCTGGAATCGGCGGGGTCCACGGCATTGCCGGCCGACGCGCCAGCAGGCTCGGCGTCGGCGGCGGGCACGGGGACCGGCGCTTCGTTGCTGAGGCCACGCAGCCAGCGGGCGGCCACGACGGCCTCGGCCATCAGCAGGGCCGCCAGCGGCAGCGTCGCCCACACGCCGGGCTCCAGCCGCCACAGCCATTCGCCGACCACGCGCAGCGACACGCAGATGACGCCGGCGGCCAGCATGGCCAGGATGACGAGATCGCGCCGGACGCGCTGATAGTAAAGACCAAGCCCCAACGTCGCGGCGACCCACGCAATGCCGTTGTAGGTGCCCAGACCGTCGACGATGGAATCGCCGAACATCAGGGCCAGGACCAGCACGCTGATCGCGATGGCGGCCAGGATGCGCGGTCCAAAGACCGTGCTGGCGCGCCAGCGGCGCGCGGCCATTTCCCAGCCAAACAGCAACAGCAGGTTCAGGGCGGCCATGACAAGACTGGGCAAACCCGGGCCGCCGAAGATCATCAGCCAGGTGAAGACGCGTTCGCCCAGCCACAGCGCGGCCGCAAGATTGAGCACCAGCGCCCACAGCAGCCACACCGCCTGGCTGCCCGCGGCAAGCGCCCACGGCAGCAGCAGCACTGCCCACCAGGCGAACAATTCCCAGGTATCGGCACCCGTCTGATATGTTTGACCCAACAGCGCGAGCAGGGCGCCGAGCAGAATGCCGGCCAGCGCCAGCAGCGCGCCAGGTATGCTGCGCCGCACGCCGGGCCGGGCGCGCAAGCGCAATCCGGACCACGCTGCGGCCAGCGCGCACACGGCCAGAAGACCCTGCACGCCGGCAAAGCGCTGCATTTTTGTCATGTCCTGCCAATTGGCAGCAACCCAGCAAACGGCGGCGCTGCCCAGCAGCAAAACCCCTAGCCACAAGGTGCTTCGCGACAAAAATTGACGCCAAGCGTGCAGTTCGGATCCCGCTTGCCTTTCAGTGCCGACTTGCATCTGGCGAATCTCCGATCTTATTATCCGCGCTGATACGGCGGGACTACCGCCACTGGATACACATGAATAAAACGCTGATTATTGCCGAGAAGCCCTCGGTGGCCCTTGATATATCACGCGCCTTGGGAGGCTTCGCGCGCGAGGGCGACTATTTTGAAAGCGAACGTTACGTTCTCGCTTCCAGCATCGGCCATTTGCTCAGCTTGGTCGCGCCCAACGATCCGGTCAAGGGAAAGTGGAGCTTCACGCACCTGCCCGTGATTCCGCCCGCGTTCGAATTGGGCCCGACCGACAAGAAGTCCGCCGAACGCCTCAAGCTGCTTGTCCGCCTGGCCAAGCGCAAGGACGTGGACGCCATCATCAACGCCTGTGACGCGGGACGTGAAGGCGAACTGATCTTCCGCTACATCGTTCAATACGCGGGCGTGAAAAAGCCGATTCAGCGCCTGTGGCTGCAGTCGATGACCCAGGCCGCCATCCGCGAGGCCTTCGCCAACCTGCGCGACGACACGCAGATGAAGCCGCTGGAAGCCGCGGCACGCTCGCGCGCCGAAGCCGACTGGCTGGTCGGCATCAACGGCACGCGCGCCATGACCGCCTTCAACAGCAAGGACGGCGGTTTCTTCAAGACGCCGGTCGGCCGGGTGCAGACGCCCACGCTGGCCATCGTGGCCGAACGCGAAGAGCGCATCCGCCGCTTCGTGCCGCGCGACTACTGGGAAGTGCGCGCCACCTTCATCGCGGCCGCCGGCCTGTACGAAGGCCGCTGGATCGACCCGCAATTCAAGAAAGACGACAAAGATCCCGAAAAGCGCGAATCGCGCCTGTGGTCGGCCGCCGCCGCGCAAAGCGTGGTCGCCGCCTGCCGCGAGAAGCCGGGCAGCGTGACCGAGGAATCCAAGCCGTCCAGCCAGATGTCGCCGGCCCTGTACGACCTGACGTCGCTGCAGCGCGAAGCCAACGGCCGCTTCGGCTTCTCGGCCAAGACCACGCTGTCGCTCGCGCAGACGCTGTACGAACGCCACAAGGCGCTGACCTATCCGCGTACCGATTCGCGCTACCTGCCCGAGGATTACATCAGCACGGTGCAGGAAACCATGCGCGCGCTGGCCAAGGGCGGTTCCAACGCCGTGGGCGGCCTGTCGCGCCACGCCGACACCGTCGTCAGCCAGCAGTGGGTCAAGCCGAACCGCCGCATCTTCGACAACAAGAAGGTGTCTGATCACTTTGCGATCATCCCCACGCTGCAGATCCCGCACGACCTGAGCGAAGCCGAAGCCAAGCTCTACGACCTGGTGCTCAAGCGCTTCCTGGCGGTGTTCTTCCCCGCCGCGGAATACCGCGTCACGACGCGCCTGACCGAAGTGCAGGGGCATCGCTTCCGCACGGACGGCAAGGTGCTGGTCAATCCGGGCTGGCTGGCCGTGTACGGCAAGGAAGCCCAGGGCGAGGACGCCAACCTGGTGCCGGTGGCGGACGGCGAGACCGTGCGCACGGAAGACATCGAAGCCGTCGGCCTGTCGACCAAGCCGCCCGCGCGCTTTAACGAAGGCACGCTGCTGTCGGCCATGGAAGGCGCCGGCAAGCTGGTGGACGACGAGGAACTGCGCGAGGCCATGTCCGAGCGCGGCCTGGGTACGCCGGCCACGCGCGCGGCCATCATCGAAGGCCTGCTCAACGAAAGCTACCTGCGCCGCGAAGGCCGCGATCTGGTGCCCACCGCCAAGGCGCGCCAGCTGATGACGCTGCTGTCGGGCCTGGACGTGGCCGAACTGACCTCGCCTGAACTTACGGGCGAATGGGAGCACAAGCTCAAGCAGATCGAGCAGGGCGGACTGGGCCGCGAGGCCTTCATGCGCGAGATCGCGCAGATGACGCAGGTCATCGTCAAGCGCGCCAAGGAATACGAGCGCGACACGGTGCCGGGCGACTACGCCACGCTGACCACGCCGTGCCCCAAGTGCGGCGCGGTGGTCAAGGAAAACTACCGCCGCTTTGCCTGCACGGCCTGCGACTTCTCGATCGGCAAGCACCCGGGCGGCCGCACGTTCGAACTGCCGGAAGTCGAAGAGCTGCTGGCCAAGCGCGAGATCGGTCCGCTGCAAGGCTTCATCAGCAAGATGGGCCGGCCGTTTGCCGCCATCCTGCGCATCAGCGATGAGTACAAGCTGGAATTCGACTTCGGCCAGAACGACGAGGACGACAACGAAGCGGTGGACTTCTCCGGCCACACGCCGGTGGGTCCGTGCCCGAAATGCCAGTCGCGCGTGTTCGAGCACGGCATGAGCTACGTCTGCGAAAAGTCCGTCGGCCCCGAGAAGTCGTGCGACTTCCGGTCGGGCAAGGTCATCCTGCAGCAGGAGATCTCGCGCGAGCAGATGGAAAAGCTGCTGACCAACGGCCGCACCGATCTGCTGGACGGCTTTGTGTCCAGCCGCACGAATCGCAAGTTCAAGGCGTTCCTGGTGCGTCAGCCCGACGGCAAGGTGGGATTCGAGTTCGAGCCCCGTCCCGAGAAGCCGGGCCGCGCGCGTGCGCCGGCCAAGACAGCGACGAAGACCGCCACGAAGACGGCTGCCAAGACGGCTGCGAAGAAGGCGCCGGCCAAGAAGGCGGCTGCCAAGACCGCCACTAAGACGGCAACCAAAACGGCAACCAAGACCGCTGCCAAGAAGGCCGTGAAAAAGGCCGCACCCAAGAAGACCGCAGCGTAATCCGCGCTGCGCCGTACGACCGAACGCCCGGGAAACCGGGCGTTTTCCATTGTTGGGCAGCAATCGCTGGGGTATTGTTGACGCCAAACAGCTGCAACCCAGATACTTCGAGGACGACATGACCCGTAGCTCCGACTTCACCACCCGCCGCCGCGTGCTGGCTGCCGCGTCCGCCTTCGCCGGCATCAGCCTGCTCAACGGGCGCGTCGTTTTCGCGCAGCCCAAGCTGGGCAAGGTCGTGTACGGCCAGGGCAGCATCGACCCCTTTTTCGCGGCGGGCTATGTGGCGCTGAAAAAGGGTTTCTTCGGAGAGGGCGGGCTGGAGGTCGAGTACCTGAATTCGCAGAGCGGCCCGCGCACCAACCAGCTGCTGGCCGCCGGCCAGATCGTGTTCGGCGCCACGGCGGCCACGGCCGCGCCCGCGCTGACCATCGCGGGCAAGCCCGCCGCGCTGGTGTTCGGCTTTGACCGCAAGCTGACGTACGCCAACGTCATCGTGCGCCGCGAGGACTTTGAAAGCGGCAAGATCAAGTCGATGAAGGACTTGGCGGGCAAGCGCGTCGGCGCGACGCAGCCGCAGTCCAGCACGTGGCTGATGGCGCTGTATCTGATGCAGAAGGCGGGCGTGGCCGACAAGGTCGACATCCGCCCCCTGGGCGATCTGGCGACGATGCTGGGCGCGCTCAAGACCGGGTCGGTGGCCGCCAGCATGGCCACCATGTCGATGATGGAACAGGCGCGCCAGGAAGGCTGGGGCGTGCCGATCTTCGACGCCACGACCGAAGCCTCGTGGAACGAGTTCATGGGCGGCGACGTGCCGGGCATTGCAGCGCTGACGCTGCAGGACACCATCCAGAAGCGCCCCGAGGTCGTGCAGGCCTTTGTGACTGCGATGGTCAAGGCGCAGGACTTCATCACGGCCAACAGCGCGGCTGCGATTACGGACGTGATCTACGACGATTACCTGAGCGCCTTCCCGCGCCCCGCCATCGAGAAGACGCTGGGCGTCTACAAGGAGACGGTGTTCCTGAAGGACAACATCATCACCGAGGACGCCTACAACCGCATGACGGCCATCATGGGCGACGGCCGCCAGTTCTCGAATGAAGAGATCAAGACCGTGCCTTACGCCAAGTGCGTGAACATGAGCTTCGTGCGAAAAGCCCGGGGCCTTTGATGATCACGCTGGACAAGGTAGGCAAGGCGTACCAGTCGCGCCAGGGCACGACGCACGCCGTCGGCGAGGTCAGCCTGACCATCAACGAAGGCGAATTCGTGTCCATCGTCGGGCCGTCCGGCTGCGGCAAGAGCACGCTGCTGAACATGATGGCGGGCTTTCTGCGTCCCACCACGGGCACCATCACGGTGGACGGGCGCGTGGTGGATGGGCAGGTGCCGCCGGCGTTGGGCTACATCTTCCAGAAGGACACGCTGCTGCCGTGGTTCAGCGTCAGGAAGAACGTGGCGCTGGGGTTGAAGTTTCAGGGCGTGCCGGCCGACCGGATCGCCAAGCGTGTCGCCGAACTGCTGGAACTCGGCCACCTGAGCGCGTTCGCCGACGCCTTTCCGCATCAGTTGTCCGGCGGCATGCGGCGGCGCGTGGCGCTCTTGATGAGCCTGGCGGTGGAGCCGCGCATCCTGCTGCTGGACGAGCCTTTCGGCGCGCTGGACACGCACACCAAGACGCACCTGCATCGCGAGCTGATGGAGATCTGGCGCAAGCTGGGCCAGACGATTGTGATGGTCACGCACGACCTGGACGAAGCCATTCTGCTGTCCGATCGCGTGGTGGTGCTGTCCGGTCCGCCCAGCCGCGTGCTGCTGGACGAGCGCATCCAGATCCCGCATCCGCGCGACGTCTTCACCCTGCGCGAAACGCCGCAGTTCGTCTCCCACGTGCAAAGCCTCTGGAGCGTGCTGGGCCAGCAGTTCCGCGCCGCCGCTTGAACCGATACGCGTCATGACCTCGATTGATACCGCCGACTCCCTGCAGGACCAGCTACGCCTGGACCGCCGCGCCGCCGTCGCGCGCCGCGTGCGCATCACCTTGTGGCAGGTCCTGATCCTTGCCGTCATCCTGGGCTCGTGGGAAACGCTGACGCGCATCCCGTGGTTTGCGCAGAACACGCTCTTCGATCCCTTTTTCATCAGCCAGCCCTCGCGCGTGGCCGTGCGCTTGTGGGAATGGCTGCAGCCCGGGCCGCGTTCGGTCTGGCCGCATTTGTGGCTGACGCTGCAGGCCACGCTTGTCGGATTGGTGGTGGGCGTGGGCAGTGGCTTCGTGGTGGGCATGACGCTCAGCCGCAGCCGCTTTCTGGCCGACGTGTTCAACCCGTTTATCGTGGCGTTCAACTCCATGCCGCGGATCGCGTTCGTGCCGCTCATCACGATGTTCTTCGGGCTGGGGCTGGCGTCCAAGGTGGTCACGTCGTGGTTCGTCGTGTTCTTTCTGGTGTTCTTCAACACCTACAAGGGCGGACGCAGCGTGGAGCGGGAACTGGTCGACTTCTGCCGCACGTTGGGCGGGTCGCCGCGCCAGATCCTGTGGCGGGTGCGTATTCCGACGGCGGCGGCGTGGACATTTGCCGCGCTGCCCAATGCCATCAGCTTCGCGCTGATCGGCGTGGTGCTGGCCGAGTTCGTGGGCTCGACCACGGGCATGGGCTATCTGATGATTACCGCGCTGGCGACGCTGAACGCCACCGACATGTTTGCGGCGGTGACGCTGCTGTCCATCGTCGGCATTGCGCTGGTTTATTGTGTGACGTGGATTGAACGGCGGCTCTTGCACTGGGCGCCGGAATTCCGGGAATGAGCGAGGCCCGATTGATGAAGACACTTCCGTATCTGCGCAATTTCGACCTGACAGGACAGGTGGCGCTGGTGACCGGCTCGGCCCGCGGGCTGGGTTTTTGCATCGCGCGGGCGCTGGCCGGCTGTGGTGCGCGCGTGCTGATCAATGGCCGCAACGTCGAAGCGGTGAACAAGGCGGTGGGTGAGCTGACTGCCGCGGGGCTGGACGCGCATCCGCTGCCGTTTGATGTGAGCAACGACGCGGCGATGGCAGAGGCGTTCGCGCGCATCGACAGCGAGCACGAGCGCCTGGACATCCTGGTGAACAACGTAGGCGCGCGCAATCGCAAGACGCTGCGCGACACCACGCCGGCTGAAATACGCGAGCTGATCGACACCGATCTGGTCGCCGGCATGCTGCTGGCCAAGTTCGCGGCCGAGCGCATGATGCGGCAGGGCGGCGGCCGGCTGATCGCGATTACGTCGGTGGTGGGAGAACTGGCGCGCGCGGGCGACGCGGTGTATCCCGCGGCCAAGCAAGGGTTGACCGGCATGGTGCGCGCGCTGGCGGCGGAATTCGGTGCGCACTACATCACCAGCAACGCCATCGCGCCGGGGACGTTTGCCACCGAAACCAATGCGCAGATGGTGGCGGACCCGCAGTTCGGCCCGCGCGTTGCTGCCCGCAACCCGACGGGTCGCTGGGGAGAGCCGGAAGAAATCGCGGGCGCGGCGGTGTTCCTCGCGTCACCCGCGGCGTCGTATGTGAACGGCCACGTGCTGGTGGTGGACGGCGGGCTGTCGATCCAGTTTTGAAGTTGGTGTGGGTGTCACCTGCTGCAAGGCGTCTGACACCCGCTTGGGCAACTTCTCAGGTCGTCTCGTCCTGATACCAGACGCCTTCGGCCAGCATCATCTTCTGGTGACCATGGCCCGCGGGCATCATCGGGAAGCAGTTTTCCTGCGCGGTGACCGCCACGTCCAGGAAATACGGACCGTCATGCGCCAGACATTCGGCCAGCGCCGCATCCAGCTTGGCGGGATCATCCACCCGCGCCGCGCCCCAGCCGAAAGCGCGCGCCAGCGCCACGAAATCCGGCAGTGACGCGTTGTAGCTGTGGCTGTAGCGGCCGCCGTGGATCAGTTCCTGCCATTGGCGCACCATGCCCATGTAGCCGTTGTTGCACAGCACGACCTTGACGGGCGTCTCGTGCTGCATGGCGGTGGACAGTTCCTGGATGTTCATCAGCACCGACGCGTCGCCGCTGACGCAGACGACCGTCTTGTCCGGATGCGCGACCTGCGCGCCGATGGCGGCGGGCACGCCATAGCCCATGGTGCCCGCGCCGCCCGACGTCAGCCAGCGGTGGGGACGGTCAAAGCGCAGGTATTGCGCGGCCCACATCTGATGCTGGCCCACGTCGGTGGAGACGATGGCATCGCGGTCGGCCAGCGCGGCATTCAGGCGGGACATCAGGTGTTGCGGCAGGATGGCGTCGGGCGCGGGCGTGAAGCCCAGGCAGTCCTGCGCGCGCCAGGCGTCGATACGCTTGAACCAGGGCGCCAGACGCGCGGGCTCCAGCGGCGTGTCGCCCAGCTCGGCGCGCAGCGCGCGCACCAGCGGCAGGCAGTCGCCGACCAGCGCCACGTCCACGCGCACGACCTTGTTGATCGAGGCGGGGTCGATGTCGATATGGATCTTGCGGGCGTGCGGGCAGAACTCCGACAGCTTGCCCGTGATGCGGTCGTCAAAGCGCGCGCCGATGCAGACGACGAGGTCCGAGTTGTGCATGGCGAGGTTGGCCTCGACCGTGCCGTGCATGCCCAGCATGCCCACGAACTGCGGGTCGGACGCGGGGAAGGCGCCCAGACCCATCAGCGTCAGCGTGCAGGGCGCGCCGGTGTGGCGCACCAGATCCGTGAACGCCTCGCAGGCCTCGGGACCGGCGTTCACCAGGCCGCCGCCGCCGTAGAAGATGGGCCGCTTGGCCTGCGCGATCAGCGCGGCGGCGCGGCGCACGGCCGACTGCGGCAGCTTGGCCGCCAGCTTGCCGGACTGGCGGCGCGCGCGCAGCGCGGCCAGCTTGTGCTGCGACGGCGCATCCAGGCCATCGCTGTCGCGCGGCACGGCAAGCTGCACGTCCTTGGGAAAGTCCACCAGCACCGGGCCGGGACGGCCCTGGCGCGTCAGTTCAAACGCACGGGCCGTCACGCTGGCCACGTCGTCCACCGCACGGATCTGGGTGTTCCACTTGGTGACGGAACGCGAAATGCCGATGGCGTCGCATTCCTGGAAGGCGTCGGTGCCGATGGCCGCCGTGGCCACCTGACCGCTGATGCACAGCACCGGGATCGAATCGCACATGGCGTCCAAAAGGCCCGAGGTCGTGTTCGCCATGCCGGGGCCGGAGGTCACGAACACGACGCCCGTGCGGCCGGTGGTGCGGGCGTAGCCCTCGGCGGCATGGACGGCGGCCTGCTCGTGGCGCACCAGCACGTGGCGCAGGCGCGGCTCGGCGTACAGGGCGTCGTACAGGGGCAGGACCGCCCCGCCCGGATACCCGAAGACCGTGTCGACACCGTGCGCAATCAGCGTGTCGAGCAGAATTTTCGCCCCGTTTTCAGGGGCGGTTTCGGTGGCGGTTTCGGTGGCGGAAAGCGCGGCGGCGGCGGTGGGGTGCAGGCGATCGTTCATGCTATCCATATTATTGGTAGATTCGAAGAATTTTTATCTTCTTTTCCACGGATAACAGGCGGACGGAGTAAATTCATCTTTGATTTGGAGGAATCGAAGAAAATGAACCTCGACAAGTTCGACTTGGCCATTTTGAAGGTGCTGCAGGACAACGCGCGCGCCAGCCTGAACGACATCGGCGCGGCGGTCGGTTTGTCGTCCACGCCGTGCTGGAACCGCATCAAGCGCATGGAAGGCGCCGGCGTCATCCGCGGTTACACGGTGGACATCGATCCGGCCAGCCTGGGCTTCATGGATACGGTCATCGTCCACGTGACGCTGGAAAGCCACAGCGAAGAGACGCTGTACGAATTCGGGCGCGCGCTGGCGCAAATCCCGGAGGTGCTGGAGGCGTTTCTGGTGTCCGGCGACTATGACTATTACATCCGCATCGCCGTACGCGACACCCGCGACTACGAGCGCCTCTTGCGCGAACAGCTCTACCGCATTCCCGGCATCCGGCACAGCAAGTCCTGCTTCGTGCTGCGGCGGTTGAAGGAAACCAAGCTGCCGCTGACGGGGCCGGGGCCGGGGCCGGCGACGTAGGGCGCTATTTCGCTTATTCCAACGCCCCCGCGTCTTCAGCGCAGCACGTAATCCACCGGCTCCGCCGGTTCCGGCAGGGGCCGCACGCCCAAGCCTTCGAGCAGGTCGATCTCGATCACGCGGGCCAGCGCCGACAGCGGCAGGTCGTTCTCGTCGGCGCCGAAGGGATCCTCCAGCTCGTCGCCCAACGCGTCCAGGCCGAAGAACGTATAGGCGACGATGGTCACCGCGAGCGGCGTCAGGAACTCCAGCGTGCCCACCAGACCGAAAGGCAGCAGCAGGCAGAACAGCCACGCCGTGCGGTGCAGCAACAGTGAGTAAGCGAACGGGCAGGGCGTGAACTTGATGCGCTCGCAGGCCGCCTGGATCGCGGCGCACTGCGCCACGCGCTGGGTCAGGCCCTGGTACAGGATGTCGGTCAATTCACCGCGCCGCAGGCACGTCGCCAGGTCGCGGTTGATGGACATGAGCAGCGCATCGGGCACGTTGCGGCAGCCGGCCAGCGTGTCGAGCTCGTCCTGCTGCACCCACGGGCGCACCGCCTCGACCATGTCCTGCCCGCGCAGCCGTGCCGCCAAGCCGTAGGCGAAACCGATGCAGCGCCGCACCAGCCGCTCCTGCACGGGATTGGCGGTGCTGGCCGCCAGCAGCACCGCGCTTTCGCGCGCCAGGCTGCGCGCCTGCACGACGAGGTCGCCCCATTGCTTGCGGGCTTCCCACCAGCGGTCATAGCAGACGTTGTTGCGAAAGCCCATGAAGACGGACAGGGCCAGGCCGAAGAGCGAGAACGGCACCGCGGTCAGGTGCGCGGGCGAGAAGAACTGGCGGTGGTACATCCACACCACCACGCAGGAGAGCACCGTGATGACGATGATCCTGCTGAGGATGCGCGGGATGATGGAACCGCGCAGTACAAAGAACAAAGCCAGCGCGGAGGGCCGCGGACGGACGATCATGATGAATATCAAGCAAGGGACAAGGCGGCGCTCACTATACGCCTGTCATCGCGCAATAAAGCCGCCGATATAATTCTGTTTCGTCTCACCGCCACACTCGATTCTCAATGACCAACGAAGACACCCCGATCAAGCCCTGGCATGTCGTCCGCCGCTCCAAGCTGCACGGCAACGGCGTCTTCGCCGCCCGCAAGATTCCGGCAGGCACGCGCATCATCGAGTACGGCGGCGCGCGCATCAGCGCCAAGGAAGCCGACCGCCGCCATCCCACCAATCCGGACGATCCCTTCCACACGTTCTTCTTTGCGCTCAGCTCCGGCCGCGTGATCGACGGCGGCGACGAGGGCAACGATGCGCGCTGGATCAACCATTCCTGCGAGCCCAACTGCGAGGCGCAGGAAGGCAAGCACGGCAAGCGCGTCTACATCGTGGCGCTGCAGGACATCCCGCGCGGCACGGAACTGTCGTACGACTACGGTCTGGTCCTGGACGACCGCATCACGAAGGCGCTGAAAGAGGGCTACAAGTGCCTCTGCGGCACGCCGCCTTGCCGCGGCACGATGCTGGCGCTGCCCAAGAAAAAGGCGAAGAAGGCCGATGCGGACAAGGCCACCAAGACCGAGGCCGCCAAGGCCGCCTGACGGAAACCGGGGCCGGTCGCCCCATTTCCCAAGACCACAACCGCAATAAGCATATTCAGCCCCGCTCTGCGGACAGGCGTACAATCGACCGGTCGTTAACACGACATGCAGTACGTCTTCAGGGCGGGGTGCAATTCCCCACCGGCGGTATGCCATGCAATGTGGCGAGCCCGCGAGCGCCCGGCCATGCTTTGGCCGGGGTCAGCAGACCTGGTGAGATGCCAGGGCCGACGGTCATAGTCCGGATGAGAGAAGATGTGCCGGCACATACTCGGCTGCGCCGGGCGCGTTTGCGCCTTGCCTGGCCGTATTGCGTTCGGCTGTCGATTAGCCCTGAAACGTTTTTCGCCCCATCCTTTTGCGAGAGCGTTTCAATGTCCAACGTTGCCTTCACCCAGCAGTCCCCCATCCCCAGCCTGGCTTCGCAGCCCTTTGCCGTGCGCCTGTCGCGCGCGCTGCATCACCTGCGCCTGGGCCGTCCCGTCATCCTCATGGACGACTTTGACCGCGAGAACGAAGCGGACCTGATCGTCGTGGCCGACAAGCTGACCGTGCCCGTCATGGCGCAACTCATCCGCGACGGCAGCGGCATCGTGTGCCTCTGCCTGCCCGGCGATACGCTGGATCGCCTGGAATTGCCGCCGATGGTTCAGCGCAACCAGAGCCGCTTTGCCACGGCTTTCACCGTGTCGATCGAAGCGCGCGAAGGCGTGAGCACCGGCGTGTCCGCGGTGGACCGCGTCACCACGATCCGCGCCGCCATCTCGCCGTCGGCGCAGCCCGACGACATCGTCAGCCCCGGCCACGTGTTTCCGCTGCGCGCCCAACCGGGCGGCGTGCTGACGCGCCGCGGCCACACCGAAGGGTCCGTGGACCTGGCCGTGCTGGCCGGCATGCGCCCGGCGGGCGTGCTGTGCGAACTGATGAATGCCGACGGCACGATGATGCGCGGCGCAGCGCTGGATCGCTACGCCGCCGAGCACGGGCTGGTGGCACTGACCATTGCCGAATTGGCGGACCATCTGCAAAAGCTGAAGGACGGCCAGGCCGAAGCGATCGACGACGAAGTGCTGGAGATGGCGGCTACTGTCTGAGCGGCCGCCCAGGTTGCGCCCGCGGCATTCGCGGGCGCGGCCATCGCGTATCTGAGCGAATGGCATAATTCGCGCGAAGCGACGCAGCGCGTTGCGGTGGGCCGCCTGGCTGCGGCGCCGCCGGACCACGGCCCGTTGGCCTGCAATCGACTGCCGCACATTCCATGAGCCATTGCTCACGTTTGATATTCGCCTTTTTGCCATTCATGACCGCCATTCCCCAGCCCCGGAAATCACCGCGCCAACTCAGATCGCAGCAAACCGTCGACACCATTCTCCAGGCCACGGCTCGCGTTCTGGCCACGCACGGGTATGCCGGCACCAACACCAATCTGATCGCGGAAACGGCGGGCGTGAGCGTGGGTTCGCTCTATCAGTACTTTCCGAACAAGAACGCGCTGATCGCCGCGCTGCATGACCGGCACGACAACCAGATGCTGGACGTGATCGACGACGTGCTGAACGGCAACCCGGCGGCCACGCTGCGCGAGCGCGTGGCAGCGATCGTGCAGGCCATGTTGCACGCGCATCTGCTGGAGCCCGCGTTGCACCGCGTGCTGGAAAGAGAGTTTCCGCTGTTTGACCAGCCGCACGAGCACAGCCGCGCTGACCAGGACATCCACCGCCGCATGCGGCATCTGCTGGAACTGCACCGCGCCGAGATCGCGCAGGCGGACCGGGATCTGGCGACCTATGTAGTGCTGCGAATCATGGAGTCGCTGGTGCATGCAGCCGCGCTGGCACCGCCCGCGGGCTTCACGCCCAAGCAGCTCGAAGCAGCGGTGGTCGATGCAGTGATGGGGTATCTGGGCGCGCCTGGAAACGCCGCGCCGGGCAAGGCAAGTAAACCGGGCAAAGCGGCAGTCAATGCGGCCGCGAAAACGGCCAAGACGGCCAGCGCCGCCAAAAAGACGAAGCCGGCGCGCGCCTAGCCGCCGGACTCAGGCGCGCTCGCGCGCCATCCTGGCCAGGCAGTCGGCCGGCCCCCCCGTCACGATGCGCGCGCTGCACGCCAGCATCAGATTCAGATTCAGCCCGAAGTCCTCGACCGTGTGGCCCTGCGCATCGACCATGCGCGACACACCGTCGTCCGCCGCCGCCCCCACCGCCACCTGATCGATCAGCGTGCCGGCCTGGCCGGTGTAGCCCCACACGGGCTTGCCGCAGGCGATGGCGTAACCCACTTCGAAGGCCGTGCCCGAATCGGGCTCGGCGCCGCGAAACGGATTCAGATTCGCCATCACCATGTCGGCGCGGCGGATCAGCGCGACGTTCGCGCGGTAGATCCATTCTGCAAGCGCCTGCCCGGCGAGTTCCGGCGGCGCGGCGTTGTCCAGCGGAAACACGCCCTCGAAACCATAGGTGGCGCACAGGGTCTTGAGCCGTTCGCCGTGCGCCACGGCATCAGGCAGAAAGACATCGAAACCCGCCAGGTACACACTGCGCATGGCCCTTACTCCGGATCGGCGACGTTGAAGGCTTCGCCGGTGGCGAAGAAGGAGCCGCCGGCCAGGTAGTGCACCGAACGGCGCTCGTCGTCCGGAAAGTGCCAGCGGTTGCCGGAAAACACGTCCGGCGCCGCCCACGCGGCCACGACCTCGCCGATGAAGAGATCGTAGGCCTGCTGGTTGTGCGGTTCGGAAACGACCTTGCATTCCAGCCAACCCAGGCAGCCCTCGATGAGCGGCGCGCCGATCTTGCTGGCGGGAAATGTCGTCAGGCCGCTGGCCTGGAACTTGTCGTCGTCGCGTCCGGACTGCGATCCCACCACCATCGTGGCGCGCGCCTGTGCGCGAGACGGAATGCACAGTGCGAACTCGCCCGACGCTTCGATGAGTTCACGCGTCCAGGTGTTCTTGTCGACCACCACCAGCATCTTGGGCGGACTGAAGTCCAGCGGCATGGCCCAGGCCGCGGCCATCACGTTGCGGGACGCGCCGTACGCGCTGGTGACCAGCACGGTCGGACCGTGGTTCAGAAGAAGATAGGCGCGGGACAGGTCAACGGGTTCGATCATGGACACCTAGAACATGCCGTTCTTGTTGGCGGGATTCTCGGGGATTTCCTGGCTGACGTCCCAGTGTTCGACGATCTTGCCGTCCTGGACGCGGAAGATGTCGACCACGGCCTGGCCGCGGTCTTCCGGCGAATCGCGCCACAGGTTGTGGATCATGACGAGGTCGCCCTCGGCGATGACGCGCTTGATCTCGACGATGGCCTGCGGGTGCTGCTCGAAGTAGCGCGGGAAAAAGTCGACCATCGGCCCGACGCCGTCCTGCATGTACGGATTGTGCTGGGTGTAGTTCGGGCCGACGTACCGGCGCACCGCCTCGTCGACGTCACGGTCCTGGAACATCATGCGGAAGAACGCGACGGCGATTTCCTTGTTGGTTTGCGGCGCGGCGGCAAGCGCCGGCGCAGTTGCCACGCAACTGGCAGCGACCAGCAGGCAGGCGGCCAAGGATTTCCACTTCTTACGCATACAGGACTACTCAAATGACGCCGGTTGGCGGCCTGCCAGTTTACAAACAAACGCGTCCGAGGATCAGTATCCGACGGTATAACGGCGGCGCGAATGCCGGGGCGTCTCGACCTCGTCGGCCAGGGCGATCGCGTAGTCTTCCATCGAAATCCAGCTCTTGCCGTCGTCGTCAGCCAACAGGTGGTCGTCGCCCACGCGGAACGTGGTGGTGCGCTCGCCGGGTTCGAACATGGCCGAGGGCGACAGGAAGGTCCAGTTCAGCACCTTTTCCTGGCGCAGCGTGTCCAGGAACACGACGCCCGCACGGGCCTCGGGCTTGTAGGCATCGGGAAATTCGGGGGTGTCGATCAGCATCTTGCCGGGTGCAACCAGCAGGCTGCCGGCGCCGCCCACCACCAGCAGACGCGGCACGCCCGCGTTCTTCACGGCGGTCAGAAGCGGCTTGGCATCGGTGGACACGAAACGCGTGGCGCTGATGACGGCGTCGTGGCCAGCCAGGATCGGGGTCAGGCCTTCGGGGTCGGTGGCGTCGCCCTGGCGGACGGTCAGGCCCGGCTGCTCGTTGACCTCGGCCGGGTTGCGGGCGATGCCCGTCACCTGGTGGCCGCGCTTGAGCAGTTCGTCTGCCACGCGCGAACCCACGCGTCCGGTAATGCCGATCAATGCGATTTTCATGGTCTTGCTCCTGGTAGGAATGGGCCGGGAGCGGCCGCCGCACGATTGCGGCGGAACACGCTCCGGCTCAAGGCAAAGCCATACTATTCGGTCAAATCCGAACGAAAAACCCGTTAAACAGGAAGAGTTTTTTGCAATCCATGCACCAATCCGGCGTAAGCGGCGGGAGGCTGGGGGTTTGACCCGGACGTGCACGCAGCGGCGGCACGCCCGATCAGTGTGCGCCCGGCGGCCCCGCTTGAACAGGGGCCGCCCCCGCGATCAGCGGGCGGCGCGTTGCGCCTGATAGACCTGCAGATGCGAATACGCGACGCGCAGATACGTGGCGTCCACGCCCAGCGTGCGAGCGCGGCGGACCATGTCGCCGACGATGTGGTCGGCCTCGACGGGCAGGCCCTGGCGCAGGTCGCGGAACATGGAGGCGGTCATGGGCTGGGTGCGGTCCGCCAGCAGCTTGCGCACGGTGGCGTCGGCCTCGGGGCGCACGGTGTGGCCGGAAGCCGCGGCAACTGCCTGGGATTCCTGCAGCAGGCCGAGCAGGATGTCGACGCCGTCATCCGTGGACGCGATCTCGCCGACCGAGCCGCGCATCAGGCAGGTGGCGGCGGCCAGCGTCGTCAGCATGACGTACTTTTCCCAGATGTCCTGGTAGATGTTCTCGCTGAGGCGGCTGACGTATTCGCCGCCCGCCAGCGCCTGCTCCAGCGCCACGCAGCGCTCGCTGCGGGCGGGACCGGCGCGTTCGCCGAACACCAGGTTGGCGTGCTTGCCCAGGTGGACGACTTCGCCTTCGGGGCCGAGCGTGGCGTTGATCTGGCACAGGCCGCCCAGCACGCGATGCGGCTCGAATTCGCGGTCCAGCACGTCGTACTGCAGCACGCCGTTCATGATGGGCAGCACGGCGGTGTCCGGTCCCACGGCGGGGCGGATGGCCTCGATGGCGCTTTCCAGGTCGTAGGCCTTGCAGGACAGTACGACGACGTCATAGCTTTCCTGCAGCGTCTGCTGCGTGACCAGCTTGGGGTGCAGCGTGGCGTCGCCCAGCGGGCTCTGGATGCGCAGTCCGTGTTCGCGGATGCGCGCGGCGCGCGGTTCGCGCACCAGGAACGTCACGTCCGCGCCGGCTTGCGCCGCGCGACCGCCAAAGTATCCGCCGGTGCCGCCGGCGCCCAAGAACAACAACCGCATGCCTGTCTCCTGTTGGCTGCCCGCGTCACGCGCGGGCCGATGCGGGCATTATGCGCCCGGGCCACGCCGCCGCGCACCCGCGGCGGCCGATGAGTCATGCGCTGGACGCTTCAGGCTTGCGGTTCGACGCTTAAGGCCCGCCGTCCGACGCCTCAAGCCTGCTGTTCGCGCTCCACCCAGGCCTCGTAGCCGCCGCGCAGCGCCCAGATCTTGCGGTAGCCGGCCGCGCGCAGCCGCGAGGCGAGCAGGGCGGCCGACACTTCGTTCGGGCACGCGCAATAGACCACGATGTCGGAATCGATCGCGCCAGGCTCCAGCGCGGGCAGCGGCTGTTTCAGGTCCACGGCCACGGCGCCCGGAATGCGCGCGGCATCGCGCTGCGCCTCGGGCCGTACGTCGAAGACCAGCGCCTCGCGGCCGTCCTGGCGCCATTGCATCAGTTCGTCGACCGACAGCCGCGGAATCACGCGCAGGCTGCGCAGCAAGATTTTGCGCCGCAGAAAGCGCGCCACGATGTAGAGCGCCAGCACGGCCGCCAGCACCGCCAGTCCCATCGGACCGTAGGTGCCCAGAATGTCCAGCACGTCATTGATGACGCTGTGGAACAAGCCGCCCAGCAACAGGGCCGAGCCCACCCAGATCAGCGCGCCGGCCAGGTCATAGAGGAAGAAGCGGCGGTAGGGCGTGTTGGTCAGCCCGGCCATGACGGTGGACAAGGCGCCCGCACCCGGCAGGAACTTGCACACCAGCAGCGCGCGCACGCCGATGCGCAGGTACAGGCGCTGCGTCTGGCGGATGCACGAGTCCTGCGACAGCGACAGCTTGCACACCACGCCCAAGAGGCGCGATCCGTAGCGCCGTCCCGCCCAGTACCACAGGCTGTCGGCGATGATGCAGGCGGCCGTGGCGGCCAGTAGCGGCACAAGCCAGCCGGCGGCGCCGGACAGCGCGCCGGCGGCGATCATCATGGGATAGGCGGGCACCGGCAGGCCGGCCTGCTCGATGAGGACGTTGGCGAACACGAGCCACCCGCCGTACTGCTCGAGCAGCAATTGAATATCTTGCATTGGGGTTTCCAGCTTGCCGCGCGCGGGCGCGGCTCATCGGCGCAATTTTAGGCGCGCGGCCTCGCGGTTGGGGCATAGACCCTGCGCGCCACGCGGCAACGCTGCGTTCCATTGCGGCGCATCACGCGACCCGCCCGTGTCCATCTATCGGGACGCCACGCACCAAACTGGTGCCACGCTTCCCCGCGAGGGTGCCTATAATCCTGCCCGGCCATCAGGTTTCCCCGCCTTGTCGCGGGAACGCCCCGTGGCATACATATTGCTTCGCCAGGACAGGCTGAGAACTCGACCATTTGGCCGGGTGCGCCGCCTGGCGCTCCCATCCGATGACCGATCCCACGTCCCCGTTCACGCACGATCTGCCCGGCACGCCTGCCTGCGGCAGCGGCCTCCGTGCGGCGGGCGGCATCCCCCAATCCCTCCATTTCCTGTCCTTGCTCACGTAGGAGTCACCTGCATGAAATCCCTTTCCCTTTCGTCCGCCGGCGGCATCGCCCGCCGCGGCCTGCTCAAGCTGGCCGCAGCTGCTGCCGGCGCGCTGCTGTTCTCGGGCGCGGCCCTGGCGCAGGCGCCCGCCAAGATTAAGGTCGCCGCCGTCTACACGGTGCCGGTCGAACAGCAATGGGTGTCGCGCATCCACATCGCGCTGTCCGCCGCGCGCGACCGCGGCGACATCGAATACACGTTCTCGGAAAACGTCACCAACGCCGACTACGAGCGCGTGCTGCGCCAGTACGCCGAGCAGGGCAACAAGCTGATCGTGGGCGAAGCCTTCGCCGTGGAAGCTGCGGCCCGCAAGGTCGCCAAGGACTATCCGCAGACCGCCTTCCTGATGGGTTCCTCGGGCAAGCCGCAGCAGCCCAACTTCTCGGTGTTCGACAACTACATCCAGGAACCGGCCTACCTGACCGGCATGATCGCCGGCGGCATGAGCAAGACCGGCAAGATCGGCCTTGTGGGCGGCTACCCCATCCCCGAAGTGAACCGCCTGATGAACGCCTTCATGGATGGCGTCAAGGAAGTGAACCCGAAGGCCGAGTTCACCGTAACCTTCATCGGCTCGTGGTTCGATCCCCCGAAGGCCAAGGAAGCCGCCTTCGCCATGATCGACAAGGGCGCGGACGTGCTGTACGCCGAGCGCTTTGGCGTGTCGGACGCCGCCAAGGAACGCGGCAAGCTGGCCATCGGCAACGTGATCGACACGCAGCCGCAATACCCCGAGACGGTCGTCGCCTCGGCGCTGTGGAGCATGATCCCGACCATCGAAGAAGCCCTCAAGCAGGTCAAGGCCGGCGCGTTCAAGGCCGATGACTTCGGCCAGTATTCGCTGATGAAGCACAAGGGCTCGTCGCTCGCGCCGCTGGGCACGTTCGAGCAGAAGATCCCCGCCGACCTGATCGCCAAGGTCCAGGCCAAGGAAAAAGCCATCCTGGACGGCAGCTTCACCGTGAAGGTCAACGACAAAGAACCCAAGTCCTCGGCACGATGAACCAAGCGCCTCTCGCCCTGCAACTGACGGGGATCACCAAACGCTTCGGCAGCCTCACGGCCAACGACGATGTCTCGCTTACGCTCCGCCAGGGCGAAGTGTTGGCCTTGCTGGGCGAGAACGGCGCCGGCAAATCGACCCTGGTGTCGATTTTGTTCGGCCACTATGTGGCCGACGCCGGCAGTATCGAAGTCTTCGGCAAACCCCTGCCCGCCGGCCGGCCCGATGCCGCGCTGGCGGCGGGCGTCGGCATGGTGCATCAGCACTTCACGCTGGCCGACAACCTCACCGTGCTGGACAACATCATGGTGGGCACCGAATCGCTCTGGAAGCTGGCCTCGGGCCGCGGCCAGGCGCGCAAGCGCCTTGTGGAACTCGGCCAGCGCTTCGGCCTGGGCGTGGACCCGGACGCGCGCGTCGGCACGCTGTCTGTCGGCGAAAAGCAGCGCGTCGAAATCCTGAAGGCGCTGTACCGCGGCGCCCGCGTGCTGATTCTGGACGAACCGACCGCGGTCCTCACGCCGCAGGAAGTGCAGGATCTGTTCGCGACGCTGCGCGGCTTTGTCGACGAAGGCCTGGCGGTCATCTTCATTTCGCACAAGCTGGACGAAGTGATGGCCGTGTCGCGCCGCGTGGCGGTGCTGCGGCAAGGCAAGCTGGTGGCGGAACGCGACACCGCGGGCACCAACCCCGCGGAACTGGCCGAACTGATGGTGGGCCGCAAGGTGGTCATGCCGCGCGCCGAGGCCGCGACCGCCGCCGAGCAGGCCGCCCCCGTGGTGACGCTGTCCCAGGTCACCGTGCGCGACAACCGCGACGGCGCGCCGCGCCTGGACAGCCTGGACCTCGTGGTCCACACGCATGAAATCGTGGCCATCGCCGGCGTGGCCGGCAACGGCCAGCAGGCGCTGGTGTCGGTGCTGACCGGCCTGCGCCAGCCCTCGGACGGCACGATCCGGCTGGGTCCAGAACACGCCGCCGCGCCCACCACGCCCGCCGGCTGGACGGCCGCGCGCGTGGGCCGCATTCCGGAAGACCGCCACGGCGAAGGCATGATCGGCGACAGCCCCTTGTGGGAAAACGCCATCGTCGAAGACCTGAAGGACAAGCGCTTTGCGCGCCACGGCCTGATCCGCGCCCGCGCCGGCAAGGCCTACGCGGCCTCGCTGGCCAAGCAGTTCGACGTGCGCGCCGCGTCGCTCGACGTGCGCACGCGCAGCCTGTCGGGCGGCAACATGCAGAAGCTGATCCTGGGCCGCACGCTGGCGCGCGAGCCGCGATTCATCGTCGCCGATCAGCCGACGTGGGGCCTGGACATCGGCGCGGTCGCCTACGTGCGCGAGCAGCTGCTGGCCGCCCGCGCGCGCGGCGCCGGCGTGCTGCTGGTGTCCGAGGACCTGGAAGAGATCTTTGCGCTGGCCGACCGCATCGCCGTGCTGTGCGGCGGCAAGCTGGTCGCGATCAAGCCGGTGGCCGAATGGACACCCGCCACCGTCGGCCTGGCCATGACGGGAACCCGGGCATGACGGTCTGCACCGTCCTGCCTGGCTTTCTTCACTATTGAGCATCACATGAAACTGATCCTGGAACGCCGCCCCGAGCCCAGCCGCCTTGCGCTGGCGCTGGCGCCGATTGCGGCCATCCTCTTCACGCTGGCGGTTTGCACGCTGCTGGTGGCCTGGGCCGGCGCCCCCGTCGGCCGCACCTACGCGCTGCTGTTCGAAGGCGCGTTCGGCACGCGCTTCGCGCTGTCCGAAACCCTGACCCGCGCCACGCCGCTGATGCTGACTGGCCTGGCCTGTGCCGTGGCGTTCCGCGCGCGCTTCTACAACATTGGCGCCGAGGGTCAGCTGTATCTGGGCGCGCTGGCGGCCGTGGCCGTCGGCGGCCTGCACGGCGGCACGGGTTTCGATCTGCCAATGCCGGTGCTGTTTGGCGGCATGATGCTGGCGGCCGCGCTGGCCGGCGCCTTGCTGCTGCTGATTCCCGCCATCCTGAAAACCCGCCTGGGCGTCGACGAGGTCGTGACCACGCTGCTGGGCAACTTCATCGTGCTGCTGTTCGTGTCGATGATGCTGGACGGCCCGATGAAGGACCCGATGGCGATGGGCTGGCCGCAGTCGGTCGCGCTGAACGGCGACCTGGAACTGGGCAAGCTCATCGAACGCACGCGCGCGCACACGGGCCTGTTGTGGGCCGCGGGCCTGGCACTCGGCCTGTGGCTGCTGAACCGCTACACGGTCTTCGGTTTCCAGATGCGCGCGGTGGGCGCCAACGCCCATGCGTCGCGCTTTCTGGGCCTGCCGGTGAACCGCGTGATGCTCGGCACCGCCATGCTGTCCGGCGCGCTGGCGGGTCTGGCCGGCGCCATCGAAGTGGCGGGCCGCACCAGCTACGTCACGCTGGATATGTCGCCGGGCTACGGCTACACGGGTGTCGTCGTCGCCATGCTGGCCGGCCTGCATCCGCTGGGCGTGATTCTGGCCAGCATCTTCGTGGCCGGCATGCTGGTGGGCGCCGACAGCATGAGCCGCGCCATCGCCGTTCCCAACTACATCGCCGACGTCATCGTCGCCACCTCGTTGCTCGCCATGCTGGTCGCGACGCTATTCGCGCAGTACCGCCTGCGCCGCAACAAGGCTTGAGGAGCACGCCATGGAATGGATGGATCTGATGAGTTCCTCGGCCTTCTGGGTGGCCGTGCTGCGCCTGGCCACGCCGCTGATACTGGGCACGCTGGGTGTGCTGCTGTGCGAGCGCGCCGGGGTGCTGAACCTGGGCATCGAAGGCATCATGGTGGCCGGCGCCTTCACGGGCTGGCTGGTCGTCTACCTGGGCGCGCCGCTGTACGTGGGCGTGCTGGCGGCCGCGCTGGCCGGCGCCGTGTTCGGCCTGCTGCACGCCGTGCTGACGGTGCCGCTGGGCCTGTCGCAGCACGTGTCGGGCCTCGGCGTGACGCTGCTGGCCACCAGCGTCAGTTATTTCGCGTACCGGGTCACCTTCCCCAGCGTGTCCACGCCGCCGACAATCACGCCGTTTGCCGAGATGAAGTTCCTGGACGGGATTCCGCTGATCGGCCCCGTGCTGGCCGGGCAGACGCCGATGACGCTGATCGCGCTGGCCGCGGTGCCGATTCTTGCGTGGGTGCTGAACCGCACGCCCGTGGGCCTGGCCGTGCGCATGGTGGGTGAAAACCCCGCCGCCGCCGAAGGCCAGGGCCTGTCCGTGACGCGCCTGCGTATCGGCGCTATCGTGGCCGGATCGGCGCTGATGGGCGTGGCGGGCAGCTTCCTGACGCTGGCCGCGTTCAATGCGTTCTTCTTCAACATGGTCAACGGCCGCGGCTGGGTCTGCGTGGCGCTGGTGGTGTTTGCGTCGTGGCGGCCGGGCAAGGCCCTCTTGGGCGCGCTGATCTTCGCCTTTTTCGATGCGCTGCAGTTGCGCCTGCAGCAGGGCGGCGCGGCACTGCCGGGCCTGCCCGAACTGCCGTATCAGGTGTACCTGATGCTGCCCTATATCCTGTCCATCCTGGCCCTGGTGTTCATGGCGCGCCGCGCCGCCTACCCGCAAGCCCTGATGAAACCGTATCGCAAAGGCGAACGGTAAACCGCTGAGAACAACATGCTCGATCTGATCATCAAGAACTGCACGCTGCCCGACGGCCGCAAGAACATCGACATCGGCGTGGCCGACGGCCGCATCACCGCGCTGGAACCGGCGCTGAAGGCCGAAGCCGCGCAGACCGTGGACGCCGCTGGCCAGCTGGTGACCTCGCCCTTTATCGACGCGCACTTCCACATGGATTCCACGCTGTCCTTCGGACTGCCGCGCGTGAACCAGTCGGGCACGCTGCTCGAAGGCATTGCGCTGTGGGGCGAACTCAAACCCCTGCTGACGCAGGAAGCGCTGGTGGAACGCGCACTGGCCTATTGCGACTGGGCCGTGGCGCGCGGGCTGCTGGCGATCCGCTCGCACGTGGACGTCTGCGATCCGCGCCTCCTGGCGACCGAAGCGCTGCTGCACGTGCGCGAGAAGGTCAAACCCTACCTGGACCTGCAGCTCGTTGCCTTCCCGCAGGACGGTGTGCTGCGCGCCCCCGGCGCGCTGGACAACCTGAAGCGCGCCCTGGACATGGGCGTGGACGTGGTGGGCGGCATTCCGCACTTCGAACGCACCATGCAGGACGGCGCCGAATCCGTGCGCATCCTGTGCGAACTGGCCGCCGAGCGCGGCCTGCGCGTGGACATGCACTGCGACGAAAGCGACGATCCGCTGTCGCGGCACATTGAGACGCTGGCGTATCACACGCAGCGCCTTGGGCTGCACGGCCGCGTGACGGGTTCGCACCTGACGTCCATGCATTCGATGGACAACTACTACGTGTCCAAGCTGATTCCGCTGATCCGCGAGGCGGGCGTGTCCGCGATTGCGAATCCGCTCATCAACATCACGCTGCAGGGCCGCCACGACACGTATCCCAAGCGGCGCGGCATGACGCGCGTGCCCGAGCTGATGGCGGCGGGCGTGCCGGTCGCCTTCGGCCACGACTGCGTGATGGACCCGTGGTACAGCCTGGGTTCCGGCGACATGCTGGAAGTGGCGCACATGGGTCTGCACGTCGGCCAGATGACGGGCCAGGACGCCATGCGCGCCTGTTTCGAAGCGGTCACCACCACGCCTGCCAAGATTCTAGGCCTGGACGAGACGGGTCTGGCGGTCGGCAAGCGCGCCGACCTGGTGCTGCTGCAGGCGCGCGACGCGGTCGAGGCCTTGCGCCTGCGCGCCACGCGCCTGATGGTGCTGCGCGCCGGCAAGGTCGTGGCAACCACCCCGCCGGCCACCGCCACGCTGAACCTGCCGGGCCGCCCCGGCGAAGTCAGCTTTCAGACACCGGCCCGCTGACGTAAGCCGGCTGCGCGGCGGCCGTCACGATGATCTCCACCAGCAGATCAGGCGAGGCCAGCTTGGCCTCGCACGTGGCGCGCGTCGGCATCGCTCTGGGCAGCGCCCACTCGGCCCACACCGCGTTCATGCCGGCAAAGTCGCGCTCGATGTCCTTGAGCCAGATCTGCACGCTCAACAGCCGCGACTTGTCCGTGTTCGCCTGCTTCAGATAGCCATCTATCTTGGCCAGCACGTCGCGCGTCTGCGCGCCGATGCCGCCTTCCGCATTCGAGGTCACGCCCGCCACGTACACGGTGTCGCCGTGTATCACGATGCGCGACAGGCGCTCGTTGGTTTCCTTGCGCACGATATCGTTCATTGGTCTTGCTCCTTGGTGGATGAGCCGGATGCCTGGCCGGCATCCGAGAATCGTTCGATCCGAAATGGGGCGATCGGCATGTCCGTCGCGCCGGTCGTGATCAGGTCGGCCATGATGCGGCCGACGATGGGCCCAAGCTCAAAGCCGTGCGCCGAGAACCCGAACGCATGAAAGGCCGTCTCGTGCCGGCTGCTGCGCCCGATCACGGGAATCTCGTCGGGCATGGCCGCTTCGATGCCCGCCCAGCCGCGGTTCACGATTGCATCGCGCATATGTGGGAACAGGTCGACCACCGTGCGCGCGCCTTCGGCTAGCGAGCGGAAATCCAGCTCGGTCCATTCGGCATCGCGGTCCACCCACGCGCGCCGTCCGCCCCCGATCAACACGGTGCCGTTGGTGCGCTGCTTGAACGACAGCGCGCGGCCGGTGCCCAGCACGACGGGGTCCAGAAAGTGGTCCATGCGCAGCGTGACCAGCATCATGGGACTGATGGGCAACAGCGGCACCGGCTCGCCCCATTGTGCGGCGATCCGGTCGGCCCACGCGCCTGCGCAGTTCAGCACCTGCGGCGCGGTGTACACGCCGGCGTCCGTCTCCACGCGCCACTGCCCATCGTGCCGCGTCACGCTGTGCACACGCACGCCTTCGAGAAACTGCGCGCCCAGGCTCGCGGCCTTCATGCGAAAGGCGAGGGTGGTGCGATAGGGATCGGCCGCCGCGTCCTCGCGCGCGATCAGGCCACCCTGCACCGTGGGCGCAATCGCGGGAATCAGATCCAGCAGGTCTTCACGCGTTATCCACTGCTCGTGCGTGTAGCCGTGGTCCGTCATGGTCTTGAGCCGCGCGCGCAGCGTCTCGGCGTCCGCCGCGTTCTCGGCCACACGCACCTGCCCGTGCTGCTCGAAGCCGCAGTCGTCGTCCACCAGCTCGCCGATGCGATACCAGAGCTCGCGCGAGGCCAGCGCCAGCGGCACCTCGGCCAGATGGCGCGACAGCGTGCGCACACCGCCCGCGTTGACGCCCGAGGCGTGCCGCCCCACGTAGTTCTTTTCGATGACCAGCGCACGCACGCCGGCGCGGGCCAGATGCAACGCGGCCGAGCTGCCGTGCAGCCCGCCGCCGATGATGATGACTTCAGCCGCCCGCGTTTGAACGGTCATGGCATCCACCCGTCATTTCTTCAGGCGGACGACGGCCTGACGCGAATCGTCGGTCTGCGGCAATGAAGCCAGTTCGCCCAGCGTCAGCGGCTTGGTCGGGAAACGCAGCCGGTAGTAACCGACTTCCTCGGTCGGCACGCCGCGTTCCTCGGCAATGATCTCGGCCACCGTCAGGCCGCAGAAGCGGCCCTGGCACGGTCCCATGCCGCAGCGCAGGAAGGCCTTCATCTGATTCGGACCGCTGCAACCGAGCTTGACGGTTTCGCGCACCTGCGCGGCGGTGACTTCCTCGCAGCGGCACACGATGGTGTCGCCGGTGGGCCGGCGGAATGCCTCGGGCGCCTTGTACAGCGTGTCGAAGAACTCGCGTCCCCGCACGGCACGGGCCAACGCCTCGCGCGGTGCGGCGGCCTGGCTGTCGCGTTTGCCCGTGTCGATGCGGCCCAGCAGATGCGCGGCCTGCAAGGCAGCCAGCCGGCCCCGGTGCTCGGCCGCCACCGCGCCCGCAATGCCCGCGCCGTCCCCGGCCATGCCGATGCCGTCCACCGCCGTCGTGCCCCACTCGTCGACCTCCGGCTCCCAACAGTCCAGCGCGTCGTTCCAGCGATGCGCCACGCCCACGGCGCGCGACAGGTTCACGTTGGGCACCACGCCCTGATGCAGCATCAGCTGATCGGCGGGCAGCGTCTTGGTGACGCCGCCGGCCGTGTAGCGCACGCTTTGCAGTTTGCCGTCGCCCAGCGCTTCCAGTGCCGTCACGCCCTTGACGATGGGCACGGCGGCCTTGACCGCGCGCAGCAGCTTCAGCCCCTTGCCCAGGTACGGCGAACGCAGAAAGCCCCAGACCTTGGGCAACGCCTGGCCCATGCGGCCGGGCGGCGTGGTTTCCAGCAGCGCGTCCACCTTCACGCCTGCATTCAGGTATTGCCAGGCCACCAGATACAAGAGCGGGCCGCAACCGGCCAGCACCGTGCGGTCGGACGGCACGACGCCGGAAGACTTCAAGAGGATCTGCGCCGCACCCGCGGTAATGACGCCCGGCAGCGTCCAGCCCGGAATCGGAAACGGCCGCTCCTGCGCGCCGGTGGCCAGCAGCAGGCGGCGCGCGTGCACGATGCGCGCCTCGCCCGCCACCGAGTACGCCACCTCGAATCCTTCCGCTGATTCGGGCGCCGTGCGCTGGGCCACGGCCCACACCGTCGCCCCCGGCACGTAACGCGCGCCGGACTGCTGAAACGGCGGCACCAGCGTCGCGCCGTGCCAATAGTCTTCGCCCAGAATGCCGCGATCGGTAACCGGTGTGGTGGTGATGGCGCGGTAGATCTGGCCACCCGGCGCGGGCTGCTCGTCCAGCAGCACGGTGTCCACGCCCAGGTTCGCGGCCAGCGTTGCGGCCGCGAGACCCGCCGGGCCTGCGCCCACCACCAGCAAATCGCATTGCGTCGTGTCGATCATGCCTGCACCTTGCGCGCACCCAACTGGCGCTCGATCTTCATTCCTTCCCGCACGGGCGTCATGCAGCCCTGCTGGTTCGCTTGTCCATCGATGGTGACCAGGCAGTCGTAGCAGACGCCCATCATGCAGTACGGCCCGCGGGGCACCTCGTTGACCGCCGTGTCGCGACAGGCCTGCACGCCGCCTGCAAACAGCGCGGCCGCCACGCTGTCGCCCTGGCGGCACAGCATCTCAGCCCCATTGACCGTTACCCGCACCGGCGCGCCCTGCGCCTGCCGCTGCGCCTCGTCAAGCCGCTTGAACATGGAACCTCCGGGTCGAGAAGGGCGCCATGTCGTCGGCCAGCCGGCCGGCGGCGATCATGGGCGCCAGATTGAGCGCATGCGCGGCGGCAAGCGTCACGCCGCTGTGACAGGTGGCGACAAACGCCCCCGGGCACGTTTCGGATTGCTGATAGATCGGAAAGCCGTCCTTGGACATGACGCGCAGCGCCGCCCAACTGCGGACCACCCGCACATCTCGCAACGCGGGCAGCGTGCGCACCGCGCGGTCGGCCAGCGTGCCGAGGATCGGCAGGCCCACCAGGTTGTCCACATAGCCGGCCTCTTCCTGCGAATCGCCGATCAGCCAGGTGCCTTCGTCAGTCTGGCGCAGCGTGGACAAGGGCGTTTCCAGCATGCGGCGCGTGCGCTCCAGCACGATGATCTGGCCGCGCTGCGGGCGCACTGGCACATCCAGTCCCACCTGCTCGCCAAGCTGCTTGTTGGACAGGCCCGAGGCCAGCACCACCTTGTGCGCGCGCACCGTGCCGCCGGGCGTGGCGATTTCAAATACGCCGTCACGCTGACGGATGTTCTGCGCCGGACGTTGCGGCAGGTAATCCACAACCCGCTGTGCAAAACTCATGTGCAGCGCGCGCAGGAGCTTGAGCGGATTGGCGATGCCGTCCACCGACGTCCACGTCGCGCCGCGCACGTCCGGCCCGATGCCCGGCACCAGGTCGGCGACCTCGGCGCGATCCAGCATCTTCCAGTCGTACTGCGCCATGCCGGGCTGCGCGAGCAGCGTGCTCATGAAGCGGGTGCGCGCTTCGACCTCTTCGTCGCTCAGGAGCGCGTGCAGGCCGCCGCGCTGTTCCAGATGCACGTCGACCCCGGTCTCTTCCTGCAGCATCGCCGCAAGCTGGGGCCAGCCGTTGGCCGACGTCATCGTCCACACGCCGTAGCGCGGCAGACCCATGCCCTTGCTCTGCACCCACACCAGCCCGAAGTTTCCGCGCGAGGCCCGGTAGGCCACGTCGCCCTCGTCCAGCACGGCCACGTGGTCCAGCTCGCGCCGCAGCCCGTAAGCCACGGCCGATCCGACCAGTCCGCCCCCGATCACCGCCGCATCGTAGATGCCGCGGTGCGTGGGCGCACGCGGCGACAGTTCTTTCTCGTCCGTCATCAGCGTCCCTTTCCGACAAACAGCTTCTCCAGGCCGACGGCGCGGTCCAGGATGAAGATGGCAATGATGGTCACGTAGATCAGCACCGCCGACACGGCTGTGACCAGCGGGTCGATGGTGTCTTCGATGTGCAGGAAGATGCGCACCGGCAAGGTTGTGGTGGACGGCGAGGCGATGAAGATCGACATGGTGAGTTCATCGAAGCTGGTGATGAACGCGATCACCCAGCCGCTCACCACGCCCGGCAAGAGCAGCGGCAGCACCACGCGCCGGAAGGCCGTCCAGTTGGACGCGCCCAGCGATTGCGCCGCGCGTTCCAGCGCCGGGTCGATGCCCGCCGCCGACGCCAGCACCAGCCGCAGCGCATACGGCATGACCAGGATCACGTGCGCCACCACCAGGCCGAAATACGTGCCGGCCAAGTCCACGGTCGTAAAGAACTTCAGGAACGCCAGGCCCAGCACGACGTGCGGAATCATCAGCGGCGACAGGAAGAACGCCACCAGCGCCTCGCGGCCGGGGAACCGGTTACGCGCGATTGCCAGCGCACTGGGGACTGCCAGTGCAATGGCAAGCGTGGCCGACAGCGTGCCCAGGCCCAGGCTGAACCAGAACGCGTCAACAAAGCGCGGGTTGTCGAGGATGGCGCGGAACCAGCGCAGCGACAGCCCGCCCGACGGCAGCGAGATGAAGCCTTCGGACGTGAACGCGACCGCGCACACCATGACGATGGGCGCCAGGATAAAAAGGATGAACAGCGTGTGGAAGACGAGGCCGATGGGGCCGTTGCGAAACTGCATGTCAGCCTCCGGCCTGGTTGAACACCGCGCCATAGCGGCGCTCGATGATGCGGTTGGCGGACAGCAGCACCACCACGGTCGCCACCAGCAGCACCACGGCCAGCGCAGCGCCCAGCGGCCAATTCAGCGTGTTCAGGAATTCGTCGTACGCGGCGGTGGCCACGTTCTTTAGGCGGCGTCCGCCGATGATGGCGGGCGTGGCGAAAGAGCTTGCCGCCATCGCGAACACCATGATGGCGCCGGACAGGATGCCGGGCATCACCTGCGGCACGATCACGCGCCGGATCACGGTGAACTGGCTGGCGCCCAGCGACAGCGCGGCGGCCTCGGTCGCGGGGTTGATCCGCTGCAGGGAGGCCCACACCGAGATCACCATGAAGGGCACCAGCACGTGCGTGAGCGCAATGCCCACGCCCAGGTTGCTGTACATGAGGTCGATAGGCGTTGAGATCAGCCCGATGCCCATCAGCGCCTTGTTGATGAGGCCGGTAGACCCGAACAGCAGCGCCCAGCCCAGCGTACGGACCACGACGGATATCAGCAGCGGGCCCAGCACCACCATGAGGAAGAGGCCCTTCCACGGATTGGCCATGCGAGACAGCACGTAGGCTTCGGCCGTGCCCAGCACCAGGCACGCGACCGTCACGGCGGCGGCGACGCCAAACGTGCGCGCGTAGATCTCGTAGTAGTAGCCGTCCGAGAAGATCTCGATGTAGTTCTTCCAGGTAAAGGTGGCCTGCATGCCGCCATAGAACTGGAAGTCGAAGAAGCTGATCAGGAACACCAGCGCCATCGGCACGACGAGGAAGGTGGCGTACACCACCAACGCCGGCGCGCTGAGCACCCACGGATTGGTGCGCGCGGTCATGAGGCTTTGCCTTGCGGCGCAGCGGCCGGATCGACGGAGCACATGTCCTGCGCGCGCCAGCGCAGATGCACGGGTTCGCCTTCGGCGGGCACCGGCACGCCGTCGTTCTGACGGATCACCATGACTTCGCCAACCGACGTTTCCACCTGGCACAGCCAATGATTGCCCTGGAAGACGCGCGTCTTCATGCGGCCGGGCAACGCACAGGCGGCGGGTTCGGAGAACAGGATTTTTTCGGGCCGGACGATTACCGCGCCCTGCGGCACCGGCGCGCCTTCCAGGCCGATGTGCGCCTCGCCGATGCGGGCGCGCATTTCGCCTTCGTATTGCTCGGCCTGCGGGGTGAAGACGTTGGCCTTGCCCAGAAAGCCGCCGACAAAATGGCTGGCGGGTCCCTCGTACGCGGCAAAGGGTTCAGCCACCTGTTCGACACGGCCCTGGTTCATGACGACGATGCGGTCCGACAACGCCAGCGCCTCGGACTGGTCGTGCGTGACGAGGATGGTGGTGGTGCCGACGGTGCGCTGGATGCTGCGCAGTTCAAGCTGCATTTCTTCGCGCAGCTTGGCGTCCAGGTTGGAGAGCGGTTCGTCCAGCAGCAGCACGCTGGGGCGGATGACAAGCGCGCGCGCCAGCGCGACACGCTGCTGCTGGCCGCCCGACATTTGCGCCGGATGCCGATCGGCCAGATGCGAAAGGCCCACGAGCTTGAGCGCGTCCGCCACGCGGGCCAGCCGTTCGTCTTTCTTGACGCGTTGCATCTCCAGGCCGAAGGAGACGTTCTCGGCCGCGGTCATGTGCGGAAAGAGCGCGTAGTTCTGGAACACCATGCCCAGCCCGCGCTTGTTGGCGGGCACCTTGCTGACGTCCTTGCCGTTCAGCACGATGCTGCCGCCGGAAGGCTCGACGAAGCCCGCAATCATCTGCAGCGTGGTGGTCTTGCCGCAGCCGGACGGGCCAAGCAGCGAGATGAACTCGCCCTGGTTTACGGACAGGCTCAGGTTTTCAACAGCCGTGGTGTCGCCGTAGCGCTTGCTCAGGCGGTCAAGCACGAGATAGGTCATGAATGCTCCCGGTGGGCGGCGCTGGCGCCGCCCTTATGCACACGCAGTCAGCGCTCGATTTCCCGCGTCCAGCGCTTGTTCCAGTCGTCCCGGTTCTGGTTGACGGTGTCCCAGTCGATGACGATGAGGTCGGCAGCACGCTTGCCGATGGGCAGGGGCACGCGGGGATCGTCGGTGACCTTGGCCTTTTTGTTGA
Source organism: Achromobacter spanius (assembly GCF_002966795.1). Lineage (GTDB taxonomy): Bacteria > Pseudomonadota > Gammaproteobacteria > Burkholderiales > Burkholderiaceae_B > Achromobacter > Achromobacter spanius_D. The sequence continues at coordinate 32,074 of NZ_CP023270.1, read as the reverse complement.
CCGGACCGTAGCCGTAGGCGGAGGCGAGCTTCTCCTGGACCTCGGGTGTCACCAGGTACTCGACGAACGCCTGGGCCTTGGGGTTGGCGTTGGACTTGGCGATGGGACACACGGACGAGAGCAGTGCGTAGGCGCCTTCCTGCGGATAGACGAAGCCGACGGGGAAGCCGGTGTCGGCAAAGGCCTTGACGCGGCCGCTGCCCCAGACGGCGATGGTGGCCTGGCCGCTGGAGAAGAGTTCGGTCATCTTGCCGGGCGAGGGCTCGTAGACGAGGACGTTGGGGCCGACTTCGTTCTTGAAGGTGGTGAAACCGGGGTCGATCTTCTTTTCACCGCCGCCGCCTTCGCGGGCATATTCGACCAGCGTGTGCAGGCCGTAGGTGTTGTTGAGCGGGGGGATGACGAGCTGCTTTTTGTACTTGGGATCTTTCAGGTCTTTCCACGAGGTGGGCGGGGCCCATTTCTTTTCGTCGAAGACCTTTTTGTTGTACATGATGCCGGTGGCGACGATGCCGATGGCGACTGCCTTGTCGTCCTTGTATCGAGCGGTGGTGTAGATGTCGTCGGCGGGCAGGTTCTTGATGGGCTCGCAAAAGCCGAGCGCAATGGCCTGGTACATGGGGCCGTCGTCGATGATGGCGACGTCGATCTGCTGGTTGCTCTTTTGCGCCTGCAGGCGCGCGACGGTGTTGGTGGAGTTGCCGGCAACGTAGTCCAGTTCGACACCGTGCTGTTTGGCGAAGGGCGGAAAAATGTCCTTGCGCATGATGTCTTCGAACGACCCGCCGTAGCCGGCGACCACCAGTTTCTGCTGCGCCTGTGCGTTTGCGCCCAGCCCGGCCGCGACCGCCGCGGCCGCGAGCACTGCAAGTACCTTGCTCATGAGAACCCCCGAATTTTGGAAGAGAACTGCAAGAACCGACTGATTTGTTGCCCGGCGACCTCATGTCCGCCGTACAATTTGTCCGTACATGAATGTCCGGACAAATAATGGATCTTGCCAGAGTGCCTTGTCAATCGGTTATTGTCCGGACAAACCCTATAAAACCAATGAAGGAGGCTCCCCTCATGACCCGATCTTCCGAGCGCGCTGCCAGTTCAGGCGGGGAGCGGGAAGCGCGCGGCCGGCCTGGCGCGGCGCTTTCGTCCGACGTGGCGGGCGGACCGCGCTACAAGAGCATTTATCAGTCGTTATCGCAGGACATCAGTTCGGGGCGTTATCCGGTGATGACGCTGCTGCCGACTGAACATGAACTGTGCGAGCAATTTGGCGCGAGCCGTCACACGATCCGCGAGGCGATCCGGATGCTGACGGTGGCGGGTGTGGTGTCGCGGCGGCCGGGCGTGGGCACGCGGGTGGAGACGGCGCGGGCGACGACGCGCTTTACGCAGCGTATTTCGCAGTTTCCGGATCTGTTGCAGTACGCGCGCAATGCGGCGTTGCTGGTGCGGGATGTGCGGACGGTGAAGTTGACGAAGCGGCTTGCTGAGACGCTGGGGTGCGAGGTGGGGCAGCAGTGGCTGCACATCAATTCGATCAAGACGATCGACGACCCGGACGTCGCCGCGGCCTGCACCCTCATCTACGCCGATCCGGCACATTCCGACGTGCGAGTCGACGTGAAGTCTCGGATTTCGTTGCTGCGGCTGATTGAGGATCACTTTGGGGATCGTATTACCGAGGTCAATCAGGAGTTTTCCGCCACGCCCATCGGCGCGGCGATCGCAAAGCAGCTCCAGGTCGACACAGGCACGCCGGGCTTTGTCATCACGCGCCGCTATTACGGCGATGGTGGCGCGCTGCTGCTGGCCACCATCACCACGTTCCCGCACGACAAGATGAAGTATTCGATGACGCTGAACGTCAGTTGATGGGCGGGGGGTGAGGTCTTTTGGCGTTGCTGTAGCGTTCTTTTGGCGCACGGCGTGGCGTCGGGCTTGGGGCGCGGGGCTACGATTGCGGTCCGGAGCCTTCGCTCCGGACTGCCCCTTCGTCATCTTCGTTGTCGCCTTCGGCGACTGCCTTCAGATTCCCTCGGGCGCATCTACACGCCCCGCACCCCAAGCCCGACGCCACACCGTGCTTTGGTGGTTCGGGTTTCCGCATTGCTGGGGCGGGCGGGGTGCTTGGCGTTTTGGCAGGTAGCGGTGTGTGAGAGGAAGATCTTGCGGGGCCCGCTCCACGGCGGCCGCGCGGGCGGCCTGGTGGAGCTTACGTGGTGTCTTGCGGCGCGTGTTTACGCTGCGCGTTTTGGTGGGGAGCCGTCAGCTGGATTGCAGCGTCGCGCGCTTCGCCTCTCGCGTTCGCCATGCGGGCGTCAATAGCCGCGTTTTGGATCGTAGATGTTTGGAAGGGATTCGCCGCGTTCGTTTGCCGCGATCAGCAGCGCGGTGTGTCGTGCCCGTTCCTTGCGGTCCGGGATCGCGGCGCAGTGGGGCGTGATCGTGATTCTTGGGTGGGTCCACAGCGGGGAGTCTTCTGACAAGGGTTCCTGTTCGAAGACGTCCAGGATCGCCTGGTCCAGATGGCCGCTGTTCAGCGCGTCCAGGATGTCCTGCGTGACCATGTGGGTGCCGCGGCCGGCGTTGATGAGGCTGGCGCCTTTGGGTAGTTGGAACAGCGTGTCGCGGTTGAGGATGCCGCGCGTGGCGTCGGTGGCGGGGAGCAGGCACACGAGCAGGTCGGTGTTCGCAAGGAACTGGCCGAACTGCTCCTGCCCTGCGTACGACGGCATGCCGGGTAGCGTGGTGGCGCCGCGGGACCAGCCGCTGACGGGAAAGCCTGCGCGTGACAGGAGCTGGGCTGATGCAACGCCCAGGTGGCCGAGGCCCATGATGCCGACACGCACGTCGGCGGCCACGCGCAGGGAGTCGAAGATTTCCCAGTGGCGGCGGGACTGGTTGTCGGTGATGCGTTTGACGTTGCGCGTGATCATCAGGGCGCTGGTGAGCACGTATTCGGCCATCTCGGTCTGCGTGCGGGCGGTGACCATGCGGGCGATGGGCAGGTGGCGCGGCAGCGCGGGGTCGGCGAGGATGTGGTCGACGCCGGCGCCGGCGCTGATGATGAGTTTGAGGTTGGGGAAGGTGGCCAAGCGACCGGCGTCGGGGGCCCAGACGAGGGCGTAGTCGATGGTGGCGGGGTCGGGGTCTTCGTGCCAGCCGACGACGTCGAGGTCTGGCGCGAAGGTGCGGAACTGCGCGCGCCATGCTTCGATCGCCTGGGGGCCGCCGGAATTGATAATGAGGCGCATGCGTGTCCTTGCGGGTGTTGCGGGCGTGTGTGCCAGGCGCGTGATTCAACTGCGGGTTTCAGGCGCGTAGTCCGGCAGTAAATACCCGGCGCGGCGCCTGCGGGTTGTCCACAGGGCGCCGCGCGGTGTCGTCAACGTTCGACCGTGCGGTTCCAGCGGGCGTTGAAGGCGGGCCGGGCTGCGTTGATCTGGTCCCAGTCCAGGATCTTAGCGTTGGCCATGTAGCCTTGGAAGCGTTTGAGGGACTCGGCGTTGTCGGCGGGGGCCTGGACGTTTTTGTTGGACGGGAAGTGGCCGCCCATTTCCAGGGCCTTGGCCTGGGCCTTGGCGGACAAGAGGTAGAGCGCGAGCTTTTGCGCGAGTTCGGGTTCGCTGTTCTTGGCGATGACGCATTCGCCGACCATGAGGATGACGGAGCCTTCCTTGGGCTGGGCGTATTCCACCGGGATGTCGCGTTTCTTCAAGCGGGCGATGGCGGTGGGGGTGAGCGGGAAGATGGCGGCTTCGTCGGACTGAATCATCTCGGCGAGCTTGGCGGAGTTGGGGATGTACTCGAGGACGTTGGGGCCGATGGTGGAGGGCCACTTTTTGAAGCCTGGTTCGTAGTTCTGATCGTTGCCGCCTTCGATGCGGTTGAACATCAGGAAGCCGTGCAGGCCGAAGGTGCTGCCGGAGGCGGACTGGAAGACGACCTTGCCTTTGTACTTGGGGTCGGCCAGGTCCAGCCACGAGGTGGGCGGAGTCCAGCCGTTTTTCTGGAAGAGGCGGGTGTTGTAGCCGATGCCGGTCATGCCGATGTCGATGCCGGCGGCCATGCGGTCTTTCATCAGGGCGGTGGGATACAGCTCTTTCAGGACGGGGTCGTCGTTGAGCTGTTCGCACAGACCCATGGAAATCGCGCGGGCCATGATGCCGTCGTCCAGGAACATGACGTGCATCTGGGGATTGTCCTTGTAGGCTTGCGCCTTGGCGAGGACGTCGGTCGAGGTGCCTGGCACGACGACGATCTTGACGTTGTTGGCCTTCTCAAAATCGGGGAAGACGTGCTGGGTGAAGGCGCGTTCCATGTCGCCGCCGTTCATGCCGACGTACAACGTTTTCTGCTGCGCCATGGCGCCGGCGGACAGCAATGCCAGCATCGCCCCGCCCAGCAACCGTTTCCCCTTGTTCAGGCGCTGCGCGCCCTGTTTCTTGTGCATCATGGTGACTCCAGCGTTTGCTCACGAAGACGATCAGGCCGGGCCGCGGCGCCGTGAGCGGCGGGCGCGTACCGTTCAATGCGGAAGGCATCGATAGGAATGGGGGATCGGCCGTGCACGACCAGGTTGGCCAGGACTTCGCCGACGGCGGGACCGATCTGGAAGCCCGCGCCGGACAGGCCGAAGGCGTGAAAGAGGCCAGGTACTGTGGCGCTGGGGCCGAGCACGGGATTGTGATCGGGCATGTTGCCTTCGACGCCGGTCCAGAAGCGGATGACCTGGGCGCCGCGCAGCACGGGCAGCAGGTGGGCGGCGTTGGCCATGAGCGCGCCCAGGTTGGCGCGGCCGGGGCGGGCGTAGTCGGGGTCGGCGGACACGCCGCGTCCGCCGCCGATGACGCAGTTGCCGCGCGCGACTTGCCGCGCATAGATGCCGCCGCCCTGCATGCCGAGGCTGACGTTCATGAACAGCGGCAGGGGTTCGGTCACCATCATCAAGGGGTGGATGGAGGTCTCGGGGACGGGCTCGCCAAAGCCTTCGGCGATGCGGCCTGCCCAGGCGCCCGCGCAGTTCAGGAGGATGCGCGCGCGCACTTCTAGCGTGTCGCCGGCGCGCACGATGAAGCGCGTGCCGTCGTGCGTGGCCGCGGTGACGCGCGCGCCTTCGCGCACGTCGGCGCCCAGCGCGGCTGCGGCGCGTCCGAAGGCCGGGGATACGAGCCGCGGGTTGGCGTGGCCGTCCTGCGGGCAGAACGAGCCGCCGACCACGCTTTCGCCCAGCCAGCCGAAGCGCTGGGCGAGCGCGCGGCGGTCCAGGATTTCAAGGTTCAGGTCAAAGCCGCGGGTGCTGTCGCGATAGGCTTCGAGCTGCGCCAGATCGGCTTCGGACGTGGCGAGTTTAAGGTGGCCGGAGCGCACGTATTCGCCGTCGATGCCGATCAGAGCGGGCAGTTGGCCCCACAGTTCGTGCGCGCGCCGCGCGAGCGGCAGCTGTTCGATGCCGCGTCCCTGCCGGCGCACGCCGCCGTAGTTGACGCCGCTGGCCTTGGCGCCGCACAGCGCGGCTTCCAGCAGCACGACGGGCACGCCTAGTCGGCGCAGGAAGAGCGCGGCACTGCCGCCGACGATGCCGCCGCCAATGATCGCGACTTCGGTGTCGATGCGTTCCATCAGGCGGCCTTTTTCGCGGGCCGTTCCAGGCAGACGATGCTGACCGGAATGGGCTTGACCGGCGGCTGGTTGCGCAGCCGTCCTACCGCCTGCGGCGCGCAGCCGACGGCATGCGCGAGGACTTCGGCCCCGGCCACGCCGCACATGCGGCCCTGACAGCGTCCCATGCCGACGCGGGTCAGCGCCTTCAGGCGATTCATCTCTTGCACGCCGTTGTCGCGCACGGCCTGGCGGATGGTGCCGGCGGTGACTTCCTCACAGCGACAGACGACGGTGTCGTCGGCGATGCTGGCGGCCCAGTCCTCGGGAAACGGAAACGCGCGTTCCAGCGCATCGCGCACTCGGCCGTTTGCCGCGAGTTGCGATTCCAGTATCCGTGCGCGGCGCGCGTCGTGCGGATGCCCGGTGTCTTCCAGCAGCGCCAGCGCGGCGCGTTCGCCGGCGAGCTCCGCCGCATCGGCCCCGCCGATGCCCGCGCCGTCGCCTGCCACGTACACGCCCGCCACGCTGCTGCGGCCGGCGGCATCGCGCCGGGGGATCCAGTTGCGATCACGTTTGTTGAACTCGAAGTCGCAGCCGATGAGGCTGGCAAGCTGGGTTTCGGAACGCAGCGACAGACCGAAGCCGACGGCGTCGCAATCCAGCGTCTGCGTCTGTCCGTTCTGGGTGTACGACAGGCCCGTGACGCGATCGCCGCCCTGCACCGCGACGGGGCGCACGCCGCTGCGCAGCGGCACGCCGTGCGCGCGCAGCCAGGCCATGTAATACAGGCCTTTGGCCAGCAGCGCGGGCGCGCGCAACATGCCGGGTAGCGCGCCGACGCGGTCCGTAAATCGCGACGTGTCCAGCACGGCGGCGACCTGTGCGCCTGCCTTCGCGTATTGATACGCCACGAGATAAAGCAGGGGACCGGTGCCCATAAATGCGACGCGCGATCCGATGGCGCATCCCTGGTGCTTCAACGCGACCTGCGATCCGCCCAGCGTGTAGACGCCGGGCGTGAGCCAGCCAGGAAACGGCAGAACGCGATCGGTGGCGCCGGTGGCAAGGATCAGGTGGGTGTAGGGCACCGTGGTGCTGACGCCGTCGCGCAGCACGTCCAGGGTTTTGCCCTCGGCGTTCCAGACCAGGCAACCGGGGCGGTACTCGACGCTGCCCTGCAGGTCCTGCATGGTGCGGTGCACGGCGTCGGCCTTGCGGTGTTCAAACCCATACAACGCGGACTTGGGACGCGAGAAACCGGGTGGAGGCTGGCGGTAGATCTGGCCGCCGGGGCGCAGCCCTTCGTCCAGGATCACGGGCCGCAGGCCCTGCGCGGCCAGCGTCTGCGCCGCACGGATGCCGGCGGGGCCGGCGCCCACGATCACGGGCATGACGATGCTCATGACGCGTCGTCCTCGGGCCAGGCAGCGGCCGCCAGCGTGCCGGGTGTGGATGCCGGCGCCAGCGCGGCGCTCTGCAGCCGCATGCCGGGCTCGATGTACGTGGAACAGGCGCGAACGCGCTCGCCGTTTTCAAGCTGGACCCAGCAGTCCTGGCAGGCGCCCATCATGCAGAAGCCGGCGCGCGGGCCGCCGCCGAATTCCGAGGTGCGCAGGCGCTCAGCCTGCGTCAGCACGGCGGTCAGGACGGTGTCGCCGGCCAGCGCGGTGCAGGGCTGTCCGTCGAATGTGAATGTCAACGCGGGCCGGCCGGTTTCGGCCAGGCGTTTCATGATTGCCATGGCGCGCGCGGCTCCTTTGCGGCTGTCGGCAGTGAATTCATTTCTGGCCCACCAGGACGCGGTCCAGGCCATACACGCGGTCCAGCAGCAGCATCGTCACGGCCGTCAGCGCGATCACCAGCGCGGACACGGCGGCCATCATCGGGTCGATGGATTCCGTGGCGTACATGTACATGCGCACCGGCAGCGTGATGGTCGACGGCGCAGTGATGAACACCGACATCGTCAGTTCGTCGAAGCTATTGATGAACGCCAGCAGCCAGCCGCCGGACACGCCGGGAATGATGAGCGGCAAGGTGACCGTGAAGAACACCGTCGCGCGGCTGGCGCCGAGCGACAGCGCCGCGTGCTCGATGGAGCGGTCAAAGCCCACCAGCGCGCCGATCACCAGGCGCATCACGTAAGGCGTGATGACGACGACGTGGCTGGCCACCAGCCACGGAAAGCTGCCGGCCATGCCCATCAGCGCAAAGAAGCGCAAGAGCGCCACGCCCAGCACCAGGTGGGGAATCATCAGCGGCGACAGGAACAGGCCGTTGAGCACGTCGCGCCCCGGGAAGCGGTAGCGCGTGATGGCGATGGCGGCGGGCACCGCCAGGCACACGGCAATGCTGGCCGACAGGAACGCGAGCCACAGGCTGTTCTTGAACGCCTGCATGAAGTTGGGATGGTCGAAGACCGCGTGGAACCACCGCAGCGAGAAGCTTGTGGTGGGTACGGTCAGCGTCGAGTCCGGCGTAAACGCCACCAGGCACACGATGACCAGCGGCGCCAGCACGAAGGCCACCACCAGAAAGTTGAACGCCAGCGCGAAAGGACCGTTCTTCTGCATGTTGAATCCTTGCGCGGGTCAGCCCAGACTGCGGCGGTAAGAGCGTTCAACGACGCGGTTGTACGCCATCATGACGATCACGTTCACGATAAGCAGCACGATGGCGATCGCCGCACCCAGCGGCCAGTTCAGCTCGGTCAGGAACTCGTCGTACACGACGGTGGCCACCATCTTCAGCCGCCGTCCGCCCAGCAGCGCGGGAATCGCGAACGAGCTGGCCGACAGGCCAAACACGATGAGGCTGCCGGACAGAATGCCGGGCATGGCCTGCGGCAGCACGATGCGCGTCAGCGTCTGAAAGCGCGAGGCGTTCAGCGACAGCGCCGCGTGCTCGACGGTGGGGTCCAGCTTCTGCAGCGACGTCCAGACCGGAATCACCATGAAGGGCAGCATGACGTGCACGAGGCCGATGATGACGGCGGTGGGCGTGTACAGCAGCGTGCCCAGCCCCAGCGCGGCGGCCGCCTTGCCCAGCGGCCCGCCCGGCCCCAACAGCATGCTCCAGCCGAACGCGCGCACCACCAGCGAAATCAGCAGCGGCGACAGCACCACCAGGAGGAAGATCGAGCGCCAGGGCTTGCGCATGCGCGACAGGATGTAGGCCTCGGGCGCGCCGATCAGCACGCAGATCAGCGTGGTGACGCCGGCGATCCAGAAGGTGCGCCAGAAGATCTCGATGAAATAGCCGTCCGTCACCACGGCCAGGTAGTGTTCGAACGTGTGGCCGGGCTGGATGCCGGTGGCGTAATCGAAAGGCCGGAACGACAGGGCAAAGGTCAGCGCCAGCGGCGTGAGCACCAGCGTGAGAAACACGAGGGCCAGCGGAATGGACCCCAGAATGGCCAGCATCCCGTCGTTGCGCGGCTTGGGCGGGTTGGCGGCAGCGCCGCGTTGCGTAAGCGTCGCCATGTCAGTCCGCCGCCGCGGCAGCAGGTGCGCGCAGCACGCGCAGCACCCCGTCCGCCCAATCCAGCCCGATCTGCTCGCCGTCGTCATGCGGGCGGCGGCCGTCATTGGGCGTCAGGATGGTCAGCGCCCCCACCGGCGAATCCAGGTCGTACATCCACTGGCTGCCCAGGAAATAGCGCGTGTTGACGACACAGGCGAGCTTGCCTTGGCCGGACGGCACGGGCACCAGCTTTTCCGGGCGCAGCGACAACTGCACGCTGTCGCCGTGGCGCAGGCCTTCGCCGTCGACCACAAGGCTCAGCGCGCCGGTCTGGACTTCGGCCTGCGCGCCGCAGCGCGTCACGCGGCCGGGCAGCAGATTGGTCTTGCCGACAAAGCGCGAGATGAACTCGGTTTGCGGGTGTTCATACATGCGGTAGGGCGCGTCCACTTGCGTCGCGCGGCCGTCCTGCATGACCACAACGCGATCGCTGATGGACAGGGCCTCGGCCTGATCGTGCGTGACCATGACGGTGGTGGTGCCGATCTTGCGCTGAATGCTGCGCAGCTCGAACTGCATGTCTTCGCGCAGCTTGGCGTCCAGGTTGGACAGCGGTTCATCCAGCAGCAGCACAGGCGGACGGATCACCAGCGCGCGGGCCAGCGCCACGCGTTGCCGCTGGCCGCCCGACAGTTCGCGCGGGAAGCGGTCCGCATGCTTGTCCAGCTTGACCAGCGCCAACGCCTCGCGCACGCGGTCCTGGCGCTCGGCACGTTCGACCTTGCGCATCTTCAAGCCGAAGGCCACGTTGTCGGCCACGGTCAGGTGCGGAAACAGCGCATAGCTCTGGAACACGATGCCCAGCCCGCGCGTGTTGGGCTTGGCGTGCGTGATGTCGCGGCCGTCCAGCGTGATGGTGCCGCAGGTCACGTCGGCAAAGCCGGCAATCATCTGCAGCGTGGTGGTCTTGCCGCAACCGGACGGGCCGAGCAGTGAGACGAACTCGCCCTTATCGACCGACAGGCAGAAGTCCGAGACGACACGCAGATCGCCGTAGTTCTTGGAGACGTTGTCCAGCCGCAGAAATGCCATGTTCCAAACCCCGTGGCCCGTCCGGGCCCTGCACCGCCGGGTGGAAAAAGTGCCGCCCAGGCTGCCTAAGTGATGGCGCAGTCTAGGAGCCGCCAAAACAGAGGGTCAATTAGGGTTTTCCGAAGAATCGAATTTTTTATTAGTTATTTCCGTTAGACTGAATTTCCTGATAAAAGTACGTCAGACTATTTTGATTATCGGAACCCGAGAATGAAGAAATCAGAAGCGGCGGAAGATTCCGCAGGCCAGGGCGTGTTGCAGCGGGCGTTTGCCGTGCTGCGCGTGCTGGCCGACGCCAAGGGAGACAAGCTGCGCCTGACCGATATCGCCGCCCGCACGGGCCAGGCGCAGGCCACGGTGCATCGGGTGCTGCAAGGTTTGATGCAGGAGGGCGTGGTGGAGCAGCCGGCCCAAAGCAAGGGCTATCAGCTCAGCGTCGCCTTCTTTTCCCTGGCGGCCGCGGCGGGCAACCATCAGTCCAGTTTGCGCACGCTCTACCGGCCAGCCATGCTGCGGCTATCGGGCATGCTCAACGACACCATCTTTCTGCTGGTGCGCAGCGGCTTTGATGCGGTCTGCGTGGATCGGGTCGACGGCGCCTTTCCGGTACGCTCGCACACCGGCGACATCGGCGGCCGTGTGCCACTCGGCATGGGACAAGGCGGCCTGGTGCTCCTGGCCAGCCTGCCCGAAGCCGAGCGCGAAGAGGTCATGCGCTTCAACATTCCGCGCCTGCATCACCTGGGCTTCGTGGACGAGATCTCGATGCGCGTGCGCATCAAGGAATGCCTGGAACTGCGCTACGCGCGCAGTCAGGGGCAGGGCGTGTTTCCCAACATCGCGGGGCTGGCAGTGCCGGTCTACGATCCCAACGGCGTCACGGTCGCCGCATTGAGCGTGGCGGCGCCCATCGAACGCATCAGCGACGAACGCCTGCCGCTGATCGTGGAAATGCTGCGCCGCGAGGCCGACGCGGTGGGCGCGCAGATCAACCCTTTCGACCCGGCGCTGCGCCGTCCCAGCCAGTTTCTGGGCACGGGCAACGGCGCGTAGCCAAGGCGCCGGTGCGCGGCGTCCGTGCATAAAAAAACCCGGACACGCAAAGGTCCGGGTTTTCTCGACAAGCGTCAGCGATCAGGTCGGATACGTGCCCGGCAGCAGAATGCTGCGGTCGCCCGGCTCGATCGTGCGGCGGCCGCACAGCGCCATCGTCGTGTCCATTTCCTTGTACAGGATCTCCAGCGTGCGAGTCACGCCGGCCTGGCCGTATGCGCCCAGCCCGTACAGGAAGGCGCGGCCGATCATCGTGCCGCGCGCGCCCAGCGCCACGGCCTTCAGGATGTCCTGGCCGGAGCGGATGCCGCCGTCCATCCACACCTCGATCTTCGAACCCACGGCATCGGCAATTCCCGGCAGGGCCGCGATGGACGACATGGCGCCGTCAAGCTGGCGACCGCCGTGGTTGCTGACGATGAGCGCGTCGGCGCCGCTGTTGGCGGCGAGCTGCGCGTCCTCGACGTCAAGAATGCCCTTGATGATGAGCTTGCCGCCCCAGCGCTGCTTGATCCATTCCACGTCGTCCCAGCTCAGGCGCGGATCGAATTGCTCGGCCGTCCACGACGACAGCGACGACAGGTCGCTCACGCCCTTGGCGTGGCCGACGATGTTGCCGAAGGTGCGGCGCTTGGTGCCCAGCATGCCCATGCACCAGCGCGGCTTGGTCGCCAGGTTGATGAGGTTGCGCAGCGTGGGCTTGGGCGGCGTGGACAGGCCGTTCTTGATGTCCTTGTGGCGCTGGCCCAGGATCTGCAGGTCCAGCGTCAGCACCAGCGCCGAGCAGCCGGCGGCCTTGGCGCGGTCGATCAGGTTGCCCACGAACTCGCGGTCGCGCATGACGTAGAGCTGGAACCAGAAGGGCTTGCCGGTGGCCTGCGCCACGTCTTCCAGCGAGCAGATGCTCATCGTGGACAGCGTGAACGGCACGCCGAAATCGGCGGCGGCCTTGGCGGCCAGAATTTCGCCGTCGGCATGCTGCATGCCGGTCAGGCCCGTGGGCGAAATCGCCAGCGGCATGACCACGTCCTGGCCCACCATGGTGGTGCGCAGCGACCGGCCTTCCATGTTGACCGCCACGCGCTGGCGCAGCTTGATCCGATGAAAGTCGCTTTCGTTCGCGCGATAGGTGCCTTCGGTCCAGGCGCCGGAATCGGCGTAGTCGTAGAACATGCGCGGCACGCGCTTCTGCGCGACAACGCGCAAATCTTCGATGCAGGTGATCGTAGAAAGGTTAGCGGTCATGGAGTGTCTGTGGAGTGGTAGGGGGGCGCCAGCGCCGCCCAGTATACGCGCCGAGGCCGGCAAGCGTCGCTTGCCGGCCCCGTTCGCCCCCCTGCGCAAAGGCTCTATGGCCCCTGCACGCCCAGCCCTAGCGCGGCCACACCTTGCTGACCGCGCGTATCGTTGCCCACGCCACCCAGCGCGGGCTGGTCAGCCGCGCGCCCGGCAGCCGGCGCATCACGTCCACCGCCAACCCGCCGCGCTTGTGCCATTGCTTTTTGCGGGTCTGGCTGTCGGTCCAGCGGCCCTCCAGCCACGGGAATTCCCGGCGGCCCGGCTTGTACACCGGCGGCGTGTTGTAGATCAGGATGTACGCCAGCCGCGGCGTCTGCGACGTGTTCGGTCCGGTGAAGTGCAGCGTGCGCGCATCGTGGACGGTGATGCCGCCCGGATCAAGGGGTTCGGCCACCGCCTGTTCGCGCGGGAAATCACCGCAGCATTCCAGCGGATGCAGCGTCTTGTCGCCGCCCGGAGAGCGGTGCTCCAGCACGTCCCATTTGTTCGAGCCCGGCAGGAACTGCATGCAGCCGTTCTCGACGGTGGCCGGCTGCAGCGCCAGCCAGATGCTCAGCTCGTTGTAGACAAAGTCCGGCGACCGGAAGGCTTCGTCCTGGTGCCACGGCGTTTCCGGACCGTGCGGGCCGGGCTTGAGCAACGCGTGCTCGCCATACAGCGCCGCCTGCGGGCCCAGCAGTTGCCGCGCCAGTTCCAGCGTGCGTTCGTGGTAAACCGTCTTCAGCAGGCCCGGGGCATAATGTCGCGGATCGTGCAGACTCGGAAACTTCGCGGGCTTGCTCGGGTCGTCGCGGCTGACAAAGTCATATTGCGCGCCCTCGTTGTAACCCGTCTTATTCGAGAACAAGTCCAGCAGCGTCCTGCGGATGTAGCCGACCTCGTCCTGAGGGCACATGTCCTTCAAGGCCAGGTAACCCTGATCCCTGTAGCGCGCTGTCTCGGCATCCGACAACAAACTGGTCTCTTCCATAATGGCTTCTCCAAGCTCTGGTAATGGGTATTTCTAAGCTGGCACGTTTTGACATGGGCTCTAACGTATCGCTTCGAACCCCCCCGGGCCTATAGACCATCCGCTGTAGCCGGTTCCGCCTACGCCAGTCGAGCGTGGCGGCGCATCATCCGAAGGAAAAACCCATGCAAGACCCTAAGGCCGATACCCAGATCGAAACCGTCCACGTCACCGTCAGCGGCACGGTGCAAGGCGTGGGCTACCGGCACGCCACGGTGCGGCGCGCTCACATGCTTGGCGCGAAGGGCTGGGTGCAGAACATGCTGGACGGCACGGTCGAAGCGCTGGTGCAGGGCACGCCTGACCAGGTCGATCACATGCTGGAATGGCTGCGCCGCGGACCGCCGGGCGCGTCGGTGCAGGAAATCATCACGCGCCGGGAGTACACCGATAAGCGTTACATCCGCTTCGAGCAACTTTGAGGTCTGCGGGGCCTCGCCGGCACGATGTAGACCGGGCGGATGAGGCCCCTGTAACGCAAAGGCTGACCAGCGCTAGCGCGTGCGCATCCAGCGCGCGCCGACCTGGTTGATGACCAGCCCGGCCAGCACGCATCCGGCGCCCGCCCATTGCAGCGGCTGCAGCCGCTCGCCGAACGCCATGGACGCCGCCCACAGCCCCACCACGGGCACAAGCAGCGAGAACGGCGCGACCTTGGCCGCGGGATGGCGCGACAGCAGTTGCGTCCACAGCGTGTAGGCGACCAGCGTAGCCAGCACCGCCAGGTACAGCACCGACAACGCCTCGCCCCAGCCCATACCGGTGACCATGCCGACCACCGGTTCCCAGCCGTCGATCAACACGGCCAGCGCCAGGAAGGGCAGCACCGGGGCGGCGCTGCTCCATGCGATGAACGCGAAGGGGTCGTACCCGGGCGCCTTGCGGCTGGCCAGCCGGACGATCATGTTGGACACCGCCCACATGAACGCCGCCCCCAGCGTCAGGACAAAGCCCAGCATCGTCATCTGCCCCGGCCCGTCGCCACGCGCCCCCGCGATGACCGCGAGGCCCATCGCGGCCACGCCCAGTCCGATCCAATGATGCCGCCGCGCGCGCTCATGCAGCACGGGCGCGGCCAGCAGCAGCGTGAAGAATGCCTGGGTCTGGATGACAAGCGACGCCATGCCGGCCGGCATGCCGAACTTGAGCGCGGTGAACAGCAGGCCGAACTGGCCCAGCCCCTGGACCAGCCCGTAGGCCGCGACCCAGTGCCACGGCAGCCGCGGCATGCGCACGAAGAGAATGAGCGGGAAGGCCGCCAGCGCGAATCGCAACGCGCCCAGCATCATGGGAGACAAGCCCCGCATGCCGACCTTCATGACAACGAAATTCAGGCCCCAGATGACCACCACCGCGAGGGCGCAGAAATAGTCTTTCCGGGAAAGATGAGTGGGGGTGGACATGGCGGGCATTATCGCATCGCCCACCCCAAAAAAGGCTGAATCAGCGCGCGTTCAGCACCGCGGAAAACGCCTTGACGGCCACGTCGATATCGTCGTCGCCGATGTGCCGGTGCGTGACGCAACGCAGCCGCGTGCGGCCCCAGGGACGCGTCAGCACGCCTTGCGCCTGCAGGGCCGCGACCCACTCGGCATTGGTCATGCCGGTGTCCGCGGTCTCGACCTGCACGATGTTGGTTTGCGGCACGGTCGCGGTCAGCGCGGGCGCCTGGGCGCCTTTCAGCCCGCTCTTTATCGCATTGATGCCGTCGCTCAGCCGGCGCGCGCGCACGTGGTCTTCGGACAGACGCGCGCTCATGTGCTGCACGCCTTCCAGGCCGGCTGCGGCCATGATGCCGGACTGCCGCTGCGTGCCGCCCAGCATGCGGCGCAGCGTGCGCGACTTGGCGATAACGGCCTGACTGCCCGCCAGCACCGCGCCCACCGGCGCGCTCAGGCCCTTGGACAGGCACAGCGACACCGTGTCCGTATGACGCGTGATGTCCGTGGCCGGCACGCCCAGCGCCACCGCCGCGTTGAACAGCCGCGCACCATCCAGGTGCACGGACACGCCAGCCGCGCGCGCCATGCCATGCACGGCCCGCATGTGGTCCAGCGGTAAGACCGTGCCGCCCGCGTTGTTGTGCGACGTCTCCATCGCCACGAGCGCGGTCTTGAGCCGGTGACCGCCCGTCATCAGCGCGTCTTCGAGCCGGTTCAGGTCCATCGCGCCTTCGGCGCCCGGCAAGCCTTGGTAGAACAGACCCGTGAACGTGGCCGCGCCGCGTTCCGACGTGTACATGTGGGCGGTCGCTTCCAGCGCCACCTGCTCGCTGCGCTGCGTTTGCGCCAGCACGGCCAGCAGGTTGGCCATCGTGCAGCTCGGCACGAACAGGCCCGCCTCCTTGCCCAGGCTGGACGCCACATAGGCCTCCAGCTCGCGCACGGTGGGATCGCCGTCCAGGCCGTCATCGCCGATCGGCGCGGTGCGCATGCGCTCATACATGGCCGCGGTCGGGTGCGTGACCGTATCGCTGCGCAGGTCGACGCGAGGTGGGGGAGGTTCGGCGGGGGTCCGCTGGGTCATGGCTTTCAATGCTGCAAAATTTTGGAAAGAAATTGGCGCGTGCGCGGGGCACGCTCCTCGACATTGCCGAAGAACTCCTCCTTCTGGCAGTCCTCGACAATCTTGCCGCCGTCCATGAAGATCACACGGTCGGCGACGCGGCGCGCGAACCCCATCTCGTGGGTCACCACCATCATGGTCATGCCTTCGCCGGCCAGGTCGGTCATCACGTCCAGCACCTCGTTGACCATCTCCGGGTCCAGCGCCGACGTGGGCTCATCGAACAGCATCACGACCGGGTCCATCGACAGCGCCCGGGCGATCGCCACGCGCTGCTGCTGGCCGCCCGACAGTTCGCCGGGATGCTTGTCCTTGTGCGCCGACAGGCCCACGCGTTCAAGCAGCGCAAGCGCGCGCTGACGCGCTTCGTCCTTGCCGCGTTTGAGCACCTTGATCTGCCCCAGGCACAGGTTCTCGGTCACCGACAGGTGCGGGAACAGCTCGAAGTGCTGGAACACCATGCCAGCCACCGCGCGCAGCTTGGGCAGGTCGGTGCGCGGATCGCCCACCGACACGCCGTTGACCACGATCTCGCCCTTCTGAAAGGGTTCAAGCGCGTTGACGGTCTTGATCAGCGTGGACTTGCCCGACCCGGACGGGCCGCACACCACCACGACTTCACCGCGGCGCACGGTGGTGGAGCAGTCGTCCAGCACCTGGAAGTCGCCGTACCATTTGCTGACCTGCCGGATCTCGATCATCGGGGGATTGGAAGAGGATTGCATCGTTGAACCTGTGGATAACATGGGCGCCGCGGCAAGCCGCTCAGCGCAGCACCCGCGTACGCTTTTCAAGCTGCTTGACCAGACGCGATGCCGTGAAGCAAATCACGAAATACACCACCGCCACGAAGAGATAGAGTTCGACCAGCCGGCCGTCACGCTGGCCGATCTTGGACGCGGCGCCCAGGAAGTCGGTGAGCGACAGCACATACACCAGCGACGTGTCCTGGAACAGGATGATGACGCGCGTCAGCAGCGCCGGCACCATGTTGCGCAGCGCCTGCGGCAGCACGACGTAGCGCATGCCCTGCCAATGATTCAGGCCCAGCGCCATGCTGGCCGACACCTGGCCGCGCGCGATGGACTGGATGCCGGCACGCATGATTTCGCAGAAGTACGCGGCCTCGAACAGCGTGAACGTGATCACCGCCGAGTTGAACGCCCCCACGCGCAGCGGCGTGGGCGAGCCCACCACCCACGCGGCGATGTACGGCATCAAAAAGTAGAACCAGAAGATCACCAGCAAGAGCGGGATCGAACGCATCACGTTCACGTAGATGCCCGCCGGCACCGACAGGATCTTGTAGCGCGACAGGCGCATCATCGCCAGGATCGTGCCCAGCGCCAGCCCCATCACCGCCGCCAGCACGGTCAGCGTCAGCGTGAAGGTCATGCCGGTCTGGAACAGGTACGGCAGCGAGCCCCAGATCACATCAAAATCGAATTTGCCCATGTCAGCGCCCCAATCCCGCAGGCGACTTCGCGGCCGCGCCGATCAGCCCGGGCACCGCGACACGGCGCTCGAGCGTGCGCATCCCCAGCACGACGATGCCGTTCAGAATCAGGTAGATCACCGTCGCGGCCGAGAACGCCTCGAAGATGTGAAAGCTGAACTCCGCCATCGAGCGCGCCTGGCCCGTCAATTCCAGAAGGCCAATGGTCAGCGCCACCGACGAATACTTGATCGTGCCCATGAACTCCGAGGTCAGCGGCGGCAGCACGATGCGATAGGCCTCGGGCAGGATGATGTAGCGATAGACTTGCGCCTCGGTCAGTCCCAGCGCGGTCCCCGCCTGAAACTGGCCGCGCGGCAGCGACTGGATGCCTGCGCGCAACTGCTCGGCCACGCGCGCCGATCCGTAAAAACCCAGGCACAGCACCGCGGGCAGAAACTGCCCCCAGGGCTGCGACATCTGCTTCATCGCCAGGCCCCAGGCATGCGGCAGAAGTTCGGGCAGCACGAAATACCACAGGAACATCTGCACCAGCAGCGGCACATTGCGGAAAAGCTCCACATACGTCGCGCCGACGGCGTTCATCAGACGGGACTGCGCCGTGCGCATCACGCCCAGCCAGGACCCCAGCAACAGCGAGAACACCCACGCCGTCAGTGCCAGCGCGAGCGTCCAGCCCACGCCGATCAGGATCGTTTCCAGGAAGGTATGCACGCCGTCCGGCGACATCTCCAGGAAGACGCTCCAACTCCAGTTGTAATTCATGCCCTCGCCCTTGATTGCAACGCCGGTCATGGCCGGCGTCTTTGCCTCGTCATTCGCCGCGGGAACGCGCTGCGCCCCGCGGCATGCTGCTTACTCGTAGGCCTTGGGATCGCCCGAGTCGGTGGGCTTGGCGAGCGCGCGCTTCAGGGCGTCGCTCATGGGGTACTTCAGGTTGATCTGCTTGGGCGGGATCGGCGCATTGAAGTACTTGTCGTACAGCGCGGCAACCTTGCCGGTCTTCATCAGGTCCAGCACCGCATCGTCGACCACCTTCTTGAACTTGGGATCGTCCTTGGGCTGCATGATGCCGTAGGGCGCCAGTTCCAGGCCCTTCTTGCCGATCACGAAGGCGTCCGGGTTCTTGGACGAGGCCACGGCGCCATAGGCGATGCCGTCGTCATTGGCCGAACCCGCGGCGCGGCCCGATTCCACCATCAGGATGGTTTCGGCGGTGTCCTTGGTGGGCGCCATGGAGATACCCAGGTTACCCTGCGCATTCAATTGCGAAATCAGCTTGAACGTCTGGCCGCCGGCCTGCGCCGCGATGGTCTTGCCGCGGAACGAGGACAGGTCATTGGGGTCCACGCCGCCGTCCTTGCGCGCCACCAGCACCACCTGCGCTACGAAGGTCGTGGGCGCGAAGGACACCAGCTTGTGACGGGCTTCGTTGTTGGTGGTGTTGCCGCATTCCAGGTCGATCGTGCCGTTGGCCAGCAGCGGAATGCGCGTGGCAGACGTCGTCGGGTTGTAGCGGACTTCAAGCTTGGGCAGCTTCAGCGCTTCCTGCACGTACTTGGCGACTTCCTGGCAGATCTCGACCGTGTAGCCGATCGGCTTCTGATTGCCGTCCAGATAGGCAAACGGCACCGAGGTCTCGGGGTGGCCGATCGTCAGGACGCCGGTTTCCCGGATCTTGTCCAGGCGGCTGGGGCCTTCGGCATAAGCCGTCGCGGTGGTGCCCAGCAGGGCGGCGGCGACGGAGATCGCGGCAAGTGCTTTCATCTGATTCCCTTGGCGCCGTACGTGCGGCGCGTGTTTATGATCACGATCGGCGGATCCAGTCTGGCTGGCGACCGCCGCGTCCCGCGATGAGCCCCGCGGCTGGCAAAAAGTATCAACTAGCAGTATGGTTTTATCCAGTTCCAATCAGGTATTCCTCTATACGGATTTGACATGGCCATTACTCGCATGGGCTTGCGACACATTGAGGCGTTCCGCGCCGTCATGATGACCGGATCCATGACCGCTGCGGCCCGCCGGGTGCATACCTCGCAGCCGCACGTTAGCCGCTTAATCGCGCAATTGGAAGCCATCACCCAGTTTCCATTGTTTGACCGCAATGGCAGCCGGCTGAGCCCGACCCAGGACGGGTCGCGCTTCTTTCAGGAGGTCGAAAAGACCTTCATCGGCCTCGCCGGCCTGGAGTCGGCGGCGGCCAGCATCCGCTCGTTCAGCGCCAGCCGCCTGAGTGTGGCGGCCATGCCACGCCTGGCGGGCGGGCTACTGGCGCGCATCGTCGCCGCCTTCAAGACCGAGTACCCGGACGTCATGGTGTCCATCCACTCGGGCAACGCCAGCGCGGTCCACAACTGGATCAGCTCGGGGTTCTGCGACACGGGGCTGGCGATGCTGTCCGGCGAGGCGCCCGGCATCCAGGTCGAGCCCGTGCTCACGATGAGCTGCGTGGCGGTGCTGCCGCGCGGACACCGCCTGACCAAACTGAAGAAGCTCAAGCCCGCCGACTTCGCGGGCGAGCCCTTCGTTGCGTTTCCCAGCGGCACCCCGCTGCGCGAAAAGATCGACGCCGTCTTCAAGTCCGCCAAGGTCGAACGCCATACGGTGGCCGAAGCGGGGTTGGGCTCGTCGGTGTGCGCGCTGGTGGGCGCGGGGCTGGGCGTAGCCTTGATCAACCCCCTGGCCGCGCGCGAGGAGTACGAAGCGAACGGCGTCGAGGTCCGGCCGTTCAGCCCGGCGGTGCCGGTCACCGTCGCGCTGCTGTATCCGCCGTATCACACGCGCACGCGCCTGGTCACGGTGTTCTCGCGCTATGCGCACCAGCTGATGCAGGAAGAGATGGGGGATCTGAAGGCGCGGCCGCCGCGGTAGCCGTTCGCGACGGCGAAGGCAACTGCCTAGGCCGGCGTCACCCGCCCGTCGCGGTGCAGCATCACCAGCCCGCCCGTGTCGCCACGCATGGCCCGCACCGGTTCGCCCTTGCTCCATTGCTCCGCAATCGCCGGCGGGCCGTTGTAGACGCCCGCCGCCGTCTGCAAGGATTCCGGCGAGCCGATCCAGGCGTAGGCGGGTTCATGCAGCCAGTCGCCCTCAGCGCGCGCCACGCCCACGAAAAACCCGTCCACGTTGTAAGGGCAGGGCGCTTCGTCCGCGTGCATCACCAGCCACCCATACCCGCCGTTCCACGCCAACCCGAACGTCAGCACATGGCGGCAGGCAAGCACCTCGCGGCCCTCGGCCATGTCGTACACGCCCTCGGCCCACGTCTCGTCGCCATCGTCATCGCGCCCCACATTCGCCAGGATCCGCGCATACCGCCCCGCCTGGCCATCAGGCGCGGGCTCCGGGATGCCTGGCCGTTCCGACGGCAGCCAGCTCACCTCACCGAGATCGCTGTAAACGATGGGCACGCGCACCGCCCCCTCGCCATCCACCACGCCACGCCGCGCATCTGGCGTCAGCACGCTGATCCGCATCAAGCCGCTTTTCCACAGTTCGGCAGCATCCGCCGAGGTATCCAGCGGCGCGAGCGCAGCAAAGCTCGCATCCAGCACCGGCCGCCCCGATGCATCGATCAGCCCCTGCATCCCATCGCGCTCGGTGATGAACGCATGCAGGTCCTCGTCCCAATAAACGTCCTCCCACTCGGGCGCCGCCACCCAATACCCATGCCGGTCGATGAGCCCCCACGCCTGCGCCTCGAACGCGGGCGCCAGGCCCCCGGGGCAGAACGACCCCGCGTCCTCGAAGCGCGGCGTGATCGCCCAGCCACCCGACTTGTCCACAAAGCCCAGCCGATCTCCCACGCGCGCCACCACCAGGCCTTGCGCGCAGTTCCAGGCCTCGTCCAATGACGGCGGCAGGATTTCACGGCCGTCCGCGGCGATCAGACCGATCTTGTCGCCCACCTGGACGCTTGCCACGTCCTCTTCAAAATCCCATACCGCGTCAAAGCGCGGCGCCACGAGCACGCTAGCAACGTTTTCCGTCACGCGCAGCAGCCCGGTGCGTCCTTCGCGGCTTATCCACAGCACGCCTTCATCGGACGCGCCACTGCGCCAGATCGCATCCCACTGCGGTGCCATCACCGGCAGCCAGCAATCGTCGTTGTCGTCGGATTCGGATTCTGGATCGACCGCTCGCAGCCCCCACAACTTGTCCACACGGTAGCGGTACAACCCGCCGCCAAGCCACGCGCCGTCATCATCGCCACCCTCGGCCACATAGTCCTCGAAACTGACCGTGCGGGCCGGCTCCTGTTCATGAAAGTAGGAATGCGACAGTCCGCCAAAACCAAATCGCCACGCCCAGCCGGAGGCGTCGCCGGCATCCTGCACGTCCAGCAATCGGCACACAGCGGCCAAGTCACCGGCCTGCATGCCTTGCCGCACGGCTAGCCAGCGTTCTTCGCACAAGGTACGCGTCTGGTGAACGTAAGCCGCCGAGCCGTCCGCGTGCAGCCACGACAGTTCATTGAGATTTGCGCTTATCCACAACTCGCCGTCGTCGTCGTGTTCTTCGATCAGCTCGCCTAGATACTGCGCGGCGGCATCGAACTGCAGCACGGGCAGCGCATCGTCGCGATCCGAGTGCGCCCCCATGAATGCCGCCAGTTCGCCCAGCCGCTGATGGGCAACGCGCGCATCGGCGGCAATGCCCGCACCATTGCCATCGCCATCGACATCACCAAGGAGGTCCTGGTCATCCGGCGCCGCGCCGGACTCGCCACTCGCCAGCAGCACCTGCCACAACGTCGGCAGGTTGCCGTTCGCGCTGGCGATCTCCGCGGGCGGCGCGCCTTCATCCTCGTCCGAGCACAGATACAGCCAGGCCCGATTTCCCATCTTCACTTCCTTTGATTGCAGAGGCGCCCGGGGCGCTTGATTGGTGACACCCGATAGCCGGATCCGGAAAGACAAAAGGCCAGCCCGGATCGGGCTGGCCTTCGATGTGCAATCACCTTCAATCCGCACGGCCTTTCGTCAGGTCTTCCTGACCGAAGTGTATTCGCGAATCCACCGCGGGCGGATCCGCTGGCGTCCATTCAACCCGCGCTGCCGCCACCACCTTGAGACGCCGCCAGCGCAACCGCACTCTCGAAGTTCTTGCCGTTCTCATTGGCAATGGCCTCTGCCAGCTTCATCATCATGGACATCAAAGACGAGTTCAACACCGCCACTTTCACCTGAAGGGCGGCCGTCAGCGCGGCCTTCTGCTTTTCATCCATGGTGGCCGACTGAACATCGCGCAACTCTTCCAGCGCTTGCGCAAGCTGCTTCTCCAATTGCGCAATCTGCTCCCTGAGCGACTCCAGCGATTCGCCTCCATTCTTGGCGGGATCCGAGTCCTTGCTCTGCTGCGCCGCCGACGTGTCGGTCGACGACGCGTCGGCATCTGTCTGCGACTCCGGCTCCGTGGCGCCGACTTCATTCACTTGAGAAGCGGGAGGGGGGGACGGTGGTTCGTACCGCGAAGCGACTGGCGTCGAACTGGCACTGCCGATCTCTACTATCATTTTTGGTGTCTCTGAAAAAGCGGCTCGGAAAGCGGTTGTGGCGAACGCGCCCACACTCGTCTGAACCACAGTCGAGGCAAAGGCATCCAGCAACGCGCCAAAAATTCTAGTAGCGGGTTTGACACGCCAATGGCCGTTTTGCGCCACGGTGATTGCCGGGTTGTGCCATGGTTGTGCCAACCTAGGCCTGCCGGCGAAACTCGCCGGGCGTCAGCCCGCAGAACAGACGAAACTGCCTGACAAAATGCGATGCATCGCTGTAGCCGCACCTGCGGCCAATCTCCGCGACACTCAAGGCGCGAAAGACACGACTCGCGAGCATTCGCTTCGCCGTCTCCAGGCGTATCTCGGCAATCGCGCGCGGAATCGATATCCGTAATCCGGACGTGTGCCGATACAAGGTACGCACCGAGATGCCCAGATCTGCCGCCACATCCGCAGCCGTGAGGCTGGACTCAACGTGGCGGTCGAGCAGCACCTTCCGTACTCGTTCATATACGCTTCTGGCGGCGCTGCGCGTCGTATCGGGGGCATCCTCCACGGCAAGACCGATGAGGGCGCCAAGTTGATCGGCGAGCGTGCCCTGCCTATCCGCCGCGGCGTTCGCAAACTCCGAACATAGCTGCCGGACAAACGCGCACAACACGCGAGACCAGCCCATCGAGGCATCCAGGCGAACGCCGACGTGATCTTCAGGATTGGCTATCCATACGCTGATCCAGCTGCTTGGAAAACTGATCGTAAAGATCTCCGACGCATCGGGCAGGCGCAGCGTGTACTCCCGGCGCGAACTCAACAAGACAAGGTCTTCGGGTTGCAAGCGTTCGGCACGTCCACGGGTGCCCAACGACCACATCGCGCGGTATGACCCAACAAGGAAATATCGCTCACGGCCATCTGTGGCGATGTTGGCCGCGGTACGCCGAACCGTCACGCCGACGCTGGCTTCGGTCTTGCTGATGCGCAACACACCCATCTCACGCGACCGAAGTTCTGCCCGAAAGTGCGCATCGTCCGGGATGGCGATTTCCGCCTTGTCGATGGATTGGCCCACCGCATCTATCCAGTACTTCCTTCTTTGCGTCTCCGGAACCGTATCGGTAGACCAGATCTGAACCAAGGCATCCGGATCATTCATAGGAAAACTCGTGCTGCAAACATCGGCATGCGCAACGCGCGGACGATTCCGCGCACCGCATGCCCGCTGCGCGCCTCAGGCCGGAGCCACCTTGCTCCGTGGGTCATCGATGATCTGCCGCGCGACTTCATACCGGATTCCCTGCCGATCCAGAATTCGAACATGCTTGACGACGTGCGCCAGCGCCGCCAGGAACGACGGCGCGTGTTCGTGACGCTCGTAAGCCGCCTCATCCGCCCAGCCCTCCACGAGATGAAACAGATTGGCGTCCGTCAGATCCGCGGCAAAGGCGTAGTAGATGCAGCCGGGCATCTTTCTGGCGGCCAGCATGTCGGGGATGACGGCATCGACAAATGACTGCCGGTCTTCGGGGTGCACGCGGTAATAGGCCGCAACCACAACCGATGTCGGCAGGTCTTTGTCATGGTCGGCGGCAGACTGGCCATGGTCGGGGAATTGGGCGCCGTAGGCGCCGGGTTGATGGGGAAGGTTCATATCAATCCTGTCGATGGTTCGTGTGACGGTTCACTGCCCGGGGTGCTTGGGATTCCACAGCCTGAGGCTGGTGCGGTGTTCATATCCCTTGCCATTCGGGTAGCTGACGAGTTCCATGTCTGACCCCCAAGGCGAGCGAAAGTGAACCCACGTCTCACCTTCGGTATCGCCCGATGTCATCGTGACGGGTTTACCCAGAACGGTGATGCCTTGGGCCTTCAGATAAGACACTGCACCCTCGATATCGTCGGTGTAGAACGCGATATGCGAGGCGCCAATATCCTCGGCGCGCGGCATGACCTTGCTGCCCCGCGAATTCTTGTATTCGAACAACTCGATGTTTGACCCTGCTCCGCAACGCAGCATGGCAATCGTGACGCTATCGGCGCGGGGCGCGAAACCCGCAGCATCGGGCGACGCCGTAGGGTCCAGCTGGAATGGCCCGATTCGTGTCACCGATTCGCATCCGAAGGCACTGACGAAGAACGTCTCCGCCTGCTTCAGATCGGGCACGTTGATACCCACGTGATCCACACCCGCCACGCGGATGCCAGCCGCCTGCGATGCGCCACCTGTCAGAACGCCAATCGCCATGAGGCAAGAAGCCAGTAGTTTCATGATGCGTATCTCACTTACGGACGATCGAGAAAGACGTGGGCGCTCGCAAGCTTGCCGTCTTTGATGGTGAAGATATCCTCTCCGTGCACCTGGTCCGGATTGCCGCGCGGACCATAGCTCCAGACCACGCGGCCGAGACCATGATTCCAAGTGATTGGAGCTGGCGTGAACTGGAATCCGACATGGGTGCCTTGCAACTGCTCGATCAGGCGGTTTACCTCTGCATAACCTGCGGCGACACCGCTTTGATCGGCCACGAAGAAATCTTGCGTGTACACCTGGTCAAACTTCAGTTCGCGGGATTGGGCGCTTGCGTCGTTCCATATCGAAAAATGGATGTCGATCAAGCGTTGCGCCACATCGGCGGCGTCGTGCGTGTCGGGTTTCATTGGTGATGTTTCCTGTGCGTGCGCATAAGGCGCGCTGCACATCGCAGCCAGCGCCAATACGCAATGAGTCAAGAATTTCATGTTGAGAAGTCGCGATCGGAAGCGCGATGCGTTCAGACCTGCGCCATCCCGCCGTCGACAAACAGCTCGATGCCGTTGACGAAGCTCGCTGCGTCTGAAGCCAGAAACGCCACGGCCTTGCCGATCTCTTGCGGTTCGCCCAGCCGGCCCAGCGGCACCTGCGCGGCCAGATGATCGAACAGCCCCTGGCGGGCTTCGTCGGGAACCAGACCGCCCAGGCCCGGCGTGCGGATCGGACCGGGGCTGACGACGTTCACGCGGATGCCGCGCGGCTTCAGATCCAACGCCCACGAGCGCGCGAAGTTGCGCACCGCCGCCTTGCTGGCGCTATACACGCTGAAATTTTCCGTGCCCTGGATCGATACGGTCGACGCCGTCAGGATTACCGAAGCGCCATCGACCAGCAGCGGCAAGGCCTTTTGCACGGTAAACAACGTGCCGCGCACATTGGTGCCGAAGATGCGATCGAAGTGCTCTTCCGTGATCGCGCCCAGCGGCATCATGTCGCCGCCGCCCGCGTTGGCGAACAGGATGTCGAGCTTGCCGGCGCTCTTGGCGATCTGCGCGTAGACGTTGTCCAGGTCGCTCAGCACCGACGCGTCGGCACGGATGCCCGTTGCCGCGCCGCCGATGCTGGCCACGGCGGCATCGAGTTCGGCCTGGCGGCGGCCGGTGATGAAGACGCGCGCACCTTGCGCGGCCAATTCCTGAGCGGTCGCCAGACCGATGCCCGTGGTGCCGCCGGTGACGAGTGCAATCTTGCCGTTGAGTTGCTGATTCATGATGAGCTCCATTACCTGATGAGGAAGTTTTCAGTCAGCCGGCTCGGGAGGGGAGTCTCCTGAATCGCCGTGTTGACTGCGCATGGAGGTACTGTAGGCGTGCGGGGATAATGAATAAACCCTGCAAGATTGGAATAACTATCCATATTTATGGATAATCAGCGCGCAGCGGCGGATGTCATGCGCGGACCCGTTGATGGGGATTCCAGCGATGCCCGCGTGGTTGGGAGGCAGGGCGGTTTTTCACCTGAGCAATGGCGAAATCTGGAACCGCTCGGCTGGCAGGGAATTTCGGCTTGAACTGCCGAGAACCAAAGAAAAAGGGGCTGCAAAAGCAGCCCCTATTACGAACGCCAGAACTCCCGGGAAAAACTAGGTATTCGCGGGATCCAACAAGATCAAGCGTCGATGTTGCCCGCCGACAGCGCGTGCGTTTCGATGAAGTTGCGGCGCGGTTCGACGTCGTCGCCCATCAGCGTGGTGAAGACCTCGTCCGCCGCAATGGCGTCCTCGATCTGCACGCGCAACAGGCGGCGCACCTTCGGGTCCATCGTGGTTTCCCACAGCTGCTCGGGGTTCATTTCACCCAGACCCTTGTAGCGCTGCTTGGAGATGCTGCGGTCGGCTTCGCTGCGCAGCCACTGCATGGCTTCGCGGAAGTCGGATACGGGCTGTTCCTTGCGCTTGTCGCCTTCACCGCGAGCGGCCATCGAACGCGCGCCGACCTTGCCCAGGAAGCTCTTGGCGGCCTTGGACAGGATGGCGTAATCCGAGCCATTGATGAAGTCGGCGTCGATGATGCTGACGCGCACGTTGCCGTGGTGCATGCGCTGCACGGACAGGCGATGGCGCTCGGTGGCTTCGTCGAATTGCGGGACGACTTCAACGCCATTGCCGTTGATGGGATCGCGCATGGCGTCGGCCAGCCGCTTGGCGGAGTCCGCGGCGGCCTCGGCGGTTTCCAGGTTGATCTCGACGCCTTCGGCCATGGCCGACAGCGCGCCCACGTCGAACACGCGCGACAGGCGGGCGATGACGCCGTCGGCCGCCACGTACTGGCGCGCCAGGTCGTTCAGTTCTTCGCCGCGGATGATGTTGCCGCCCGAGATGATCTCGGCGTCCTTCAGGGCGAGCGTCAGCATGAACTGCGCTTCTTCCTGGTCATCCTTCAGATAGCGCTCTTCGCGGCCAACTTTGACCTTGTAGAGCGGCGGCTGCGCGATGTACACGTAGCCGCGCTGCACCAGCTCGGGCATCTGACGGTACAGCAGCGTGAGCAGCAGGGTGCGGATGTGCGCGCCGTCAACGTCCGCGTCAGTCATGATGATGAGGCGGTGGTAGCGCAGCTTTTCCACATTGAAGTCGGGACCGATGCTGGTGCCCAGCGCCGTGATCAGCGTGGCGATCTGCTCGCTGGCGATCAGGCGGTCAAAGCGTGCCTTCTCGACGTTCAGCACCTTGCCGCGCAGCGGCAGGATGGCCTGGAACTTGCGATCGCGGCCCTGCTTGGCCGAGCCGCCTGCGGAGTCACCCTCGACGATGTACAGCTCGCACAGCGCGGGATCCTTTTCCTGGCAGTCAGCCAGCTTGCCGGGCAGGCCGGCGCCTTCCAGCACGCTCTTGCGGCGCGTCATCTCGCGCGCCTTGCGCGCGGCTTCGCGGGCGCGGGCGGCTTCGACGATCTTGTTGCACAGGGCCTTGGCGTCGTTCGGGTGCTCGAGCAGCCAGGTTTCCAGCGTGCGGGCCACGGCTTCTTCAACGGCCGGACGCACTTCGCTGGACACCAGCTTGTCCTTGGTCTGGCTGCTGAACTTGGGCTCGGGCACTTTGACGGACAGCACGCAGGCCAGGCCTTCGCGCATGTCGTCGCCGGACGTCTCGACCTTGGCCTTCTTGGCCAGTTCGTTGTCGGTGATGTACTTGTTGATGATGCGCGTCATCGCGGCGCGCAGGCCGGTCAGGTGCGAACCGCCGTCGCGCTGCGGGATGTTGTTGGTGAAGCACAGCACGCTTTCGCTGTAGCTGTCGTTCCACTGCATCGCCACTTCAACGCCCACGGACACGCCGCCGGCCGCGGACTCGGTGCTGACCGAGAACACGTTCGGGTGCAGCACGGTCTTGGCGCGGTTGATGTATTCAACAAAGCCCTTCACGCCGCCCGAGAACGCGAAGTTCTCTTCCTTGCCCTGACGCTGGTCGATCAGGCGGATCTTGACGCCGTTGTTCAGGAACGAGAGCTCGCGCAAGCGCTTGGAGAGGATCTCGTAGTGGTATTCGATGTTGTTGAAGATGATCGGGTCGGCCAAAAAGCGCACTTCGGTGCCGCGCTTGTCGGTCGTGCCGGTCACGGCCAGGGGCGCCACGCGCTCACCCTGGCGGAATTCCATCTGGTGCACTTCGCCGTTGCGGCGGATGGTCAGCCGCAGCCATTCGGACAGCGCGTTCACGCACGACACGCCCACGCCGTGCAGGCCGCCGGACACCTTGTACGAGTTCTGGTCGAACTTGCCGCCGGCGTGCAGTTCCGTCATGACGATTTCGGCCGCGCTGCGGTGGAATTCGTCGTCCTTGTGGATGTCGGTCGGGATACCCCGGCCATTGTCCGTGACGGAAATGGAGTTGTCGGTATGGATCGTGACGACGATGTCGTCGCAATAGCCGGCCAGGGCTTCGTCGATGGCGTTATCGACGACCTCAAACACCATGTGGTGCAGGCCGGTGCCGTCGGACGTGTCGCCGATGTACATGCCGGGGCGCTTGCGCACGGCCTCCAGCCCCTTGAGCATCTTGATCGAGTCAGCGCCGTAGCCGCTGGTCTCGGGAGTGGTGTTCTGCTGATCTGACATGTCTGTATCGATAACGCTTTAAAGAACGGCCTGGCGGCCGGACCGCCCGCGGACCATCCGGTCCGCAAGCGGCACAAACCCACGGGGGGAGTGCGGACTAGATCCGCATCGGCATGACGACGTACTTGAACTGGTCGTCTTCGGGCAGGGTGATGAGCGCCGACGCATTGGCATCGGGCATGACCGACCACTGGATGTTGTCGACCTTCACGTTGGCCAGCACGTCGAGCAGGTAGCCCACGTTGAAACCCACGTCCAGCGCTTCATGGCTGTAGTCGATGTCGATTTCTTCCTGTGCCTCTTCCTGCTCGGCGTTCGAGGACGAGATCTTCATCTGGTTCTGCGCCAGTTGCAGGCGCACGCCCTTGAACTTGTCCGTGGTCAGGATGGCGGCGCGCTGCAGGCTGCCCTGGAGCGCTTCGCGGCCGACCAGGAAGTGGCGCGAGTAGTTCGTGGGAATCACACGCGTGAAATCGGGGAACTTGCCTTCGACCAGCTTGGAGACCAGCTCGACGTCGCCAAAGCGGAAACGGATCTGGCCCGGCGCCACGTCGATGGAGACGGTTTCGTCGGAGTCTTCCAGCAGGCGCTGCATTTCCAGCACGGTCTTGCGCGGCACGATGACTTCGTGGCGCTCGGCGATGCCGTCAGCTTCGGTCGAGCAGTGCGCCAGACGGTGGCCGTCGGTGGCAACCGCACGCACACGGCCCGGTTCAAACACCAGCAGCATGCCGTTCAGGTAGTAGCGGATGTCCTGCTGGGCCATGGCGAAGTGCACCATGTTGAACAGGTGGCGCAAGGTGCGCTGCGGCATGGTGAGCGAGACGTCCCACTGCTCGGGCTGAGCCACGGTGGGGAACTCGCTGGCGGCCAGCGTCTGCAGCGCAAAGCGGCTCTTGGCGGACTGCACCGACAGCTTGTTGCTGGCCAGGGCCAGGCGCACGTCGCCGGTATCGGGCAGGGCTTTCAGGATGTCCAGCAGCTTGCGCGCGGCCACCGTGGTGGACTCGTTGTCCTGGCCGACACCAAAGTCGGCGTGCGTCGTGATCTGCACTTCCAGGTCGGTCGCAATGAAGGCAACCTTGTTGCCTTCCTTGCGCATCAGGATGTTCGCAAGAATGGGCAGGGTATGGCGTCTTTCGACGATGCCCGCCACAGTCGACAGCGGTTTCAGCAATGCATCGCGTGTGGTTTGTACGAGTTGCATGTTCATCCTTTTAGAGTTTGTTCCAACACGTGCAGGGTATGGTTGAGCTCCGCTTGCTTGGCGCGGGCATCGGAAATCTTGCGAACGGCGTGTAGCACCGTGGTGTGATCACGGCCGCCGAATAAATCGCCGATTTCCGGCAGGCTTTTCTGGGTCAGCTCCTTGGCCAGGTACATCGCTACCTGGCGCGGCAACGCGATATTGGCCGGCCGGCGTTTCGAGTACATGTCGGCGACCTTGATCTTGTAGAAGTCCGCCACCGTCTTCTGGATGTTTTCCACGGTGATCTGGCCGTTGGAGACCGACAGCAGGTCCTTCAGCGCTTCCTTGCAGACATCCACCGTCAGCACGTCGCGGCCGTGGAAGCGCGCGTAGGCCAGGACCTTGCGCAGCGCGCCTTCCAGTTCGCGCACGTTGCTGCGCAGGTGCTTGGCGATGAAGAAGGCCACTTCCTCGGGCATGGGCACGCCTTCGGACTCGGCCTTGCGCAGCAGAATCGCCACGCGCATTTCAAGTTCCGGCGGCTCGATGGCCACCGTGAGGCCGGAGTCAAAGCGCGAGATCAGGCGGCTGTCGATGCCCGACAGTTCCTTGGGGTACGTATCGCTGGTGATGATGATCTGCTTGCGCTGCGCGACCATCGCCTCGAACGCATAGAAGAATTCTTCCTGCGTGCGGTTCTTGCCGGAGAAGAACTGGATATCGTCGATCAGCAGCAGATCGAGCGAATGGTAGTAACGCTTGAAATCGTCGAACGCCTTGCGCTGGTAGGCCTTGACCACGTCGGACACGTATTGGTCAGCATGCACATAGCGCACGCGCACCCCGGTGCCCGCCGCAACCATGGCGTTGCCGATGGCGTGGATCAGGTGGGTCTTGCCCAGGCCGACGCCGCCATACAGGAACAACGGGTTGTACGAGGTGCCGGGATTTTCCGCGACCTGCAACGCCGCCGCGCGCGCGAGCTGGTTGGCCTTACCGGTCACGAAGTTCTCGAACGTGAGGTCGGTGTTCAGGCGCGATCGCTCGTACACGATGTTGGCGGCGTCCGCATTCACGGCCTGCGCCGCGACGGTTGTCGCGGGGGCGGGCGGGGCGGTCGTCACGGTGACCGTCACGGGCGGCGCGGCGCCGGAAGGGGGCGCAGCGGACGGGTGCGGTTGCTGGGCTGGCTGCTGGGCACGCACGGGCGCGACCGGCATACGCGGCGCGGTCCCTTGCGTAGGCAACTCGAACAGCACCTGCACCGGTCGCTTGAACCACTCCGCGGCCAACGCTTCGATCTGGTGGGAAAAGTTTTTGCGCACCCAATCCAGCTTGAAGCGGTTGGGCGCGGCAACGCGCAGCACCGCCTGCGTTTCGTCGTACGCAAGCGGGACCAGCGGTCGTATCCACGCGCTGATTTGTTGGGGGGGGAGTTCCTGCTCAAGACGACTGACGCAGGTCTGCCAGAATTCTTTCAT